>NZ_CM149666.1:0-4800000 GCF_056173285.1 Nocardiopsis sp. iso_40
TTGGCTGAAGCACAGGTCAACCTCGCAATGGTCTGGTCAAGCGTGCTGGACGGGATCGACAACGACTCCCTGCCCGCGCACCAGCGCGCCTGGCTGCCGCAGACCCGTCCGCTGGGTCTGATCGAGGACACGGCGCTGATCGCAGCGCCCAACGAGTTCACCAAGAAGGTCCTGGAGACACGCCTCTACCCGGCGATCAGCAAGGCCCTCTCCGCACACCTGGGCCGGGAGATCCGGGTCGCGGTGACCGTGGACCCCACCGCGGTACCGACCCCGCCGCCGACCCCCGCACCGTACGGCGGCGCACCGGGAGCGCACGGACCCCTCCCCGCGTCGCAGGGCCCCGCCCCGGCCGCACCGCGCTCCGAGCCCCCCGCACACGAACCCCCTCCCCAGGAGGGCGCGGCGCACGAGGCCCGGGGCCAGCACGCACGCCCGGCCGAACCGCACCCCTCCGAGGCACTGGGGGCGCACCCCGGCCACGCCCGGGCCCAGGCCGACCTACTCGGCACCGCTCCCCCGCCTCAGGAGCCCCAACAGCGGCCCCAGCAACAGGCCGCGCCCAGGCACCCCGCGCCCCAGAACGGTGACCGGTGGTACGCGGCCCCGGGGGGCTGGGCACCTGACCAGGACCAGTCGGCCCAGGGGCAGCACCCCCAGGCCCCCCGTTCCCACTCCGCACCACCGGAGGCGCCCGCGCCCGGCGCCCAGGGGGCTCCCTCCTCCCGTTCCCCGCGATGGGAACAGCCCGCCCAGGAACAGCTGTGGCAGCAGCAAGCCTGGGGGGAATCCTCCTGGGACCAGCCCAACCGCTGGGAGACCCCGGCCGCGGAGGCTCCGGCGCCGGAGCCCGCGGCGCCTGGCCCCGAGGGCCCGGCCCCGGGGCGGGGGCAGCCCGCCGAGGAGGCCCAGGCACCTGCACGGGAGCAGTCTGAGGAGAAGGGGGCCGCGGGCTCCCCCGCCTCTCCGCCCGGGCGCTCCCCGGAGATCCCGCCGGGCGAGCACGCGCGGCTGAACCCGAAGTACACCTTCGACACGTTCGTCATCGGTTCCAGCAACCGGTTCGCGCACGCGGCCTCCGTGGCCGCCGCCGAGGCCCCCGCCAAGGCCTACAACCCGCTGTTCATCCACGGGGGCTCCGGGCTGGGCAAGACCCACCTCCTGCATGCGATCGGCCACTACACGCACCGGCTCTACGAGGGCTCCCGGGTGCGGTACGTGAGCTCCGAGGAGTTCACCAACGAGTTCATCAACTCGATCCGGGACGGGAAGGCGGACGGCTTCCGCCGCCGGTACCGGGACATCAACGTGCTCCTGGTGGACGACATCCAGTTCCTGGAGAACAAGGAGCAGACGCAGGAGGAGTTCTTCCACACCTTCAACACGCTCCACAACTCCGACAAACAGATCGTCATCTCCAGTGACCGGCCGCCCAAGCAGCTGACCACGCTGGAGGACCGGATGCGGAGCCGGTTCGAGTGGGGCCTGCTGACCGACGTCCAGCCGCCCGAGCTGGAGACCCGGATCGCCATCCTGCGCAAGAAGGCGGCGCAGGAAGGACTGGCCGCCCCGCCGGAGGTCCTGGAGTTCATCGCCAGCAAGATCTCCACCAACATCCGTGAGCTGGAGGGCGCGCTCATCCGGGTGACCGCGTTCGCCAGCCTCAACCGGCAGTCCGTCGACCTGGACCTGACCGGCCAGGTCCTGCGGGACCTGGTCCCCAACGCCGAGGTCCCGGAGATCACGGCCAGCGCGATCATGTCCCAGACCGCGGCCTACTTCGGGCTGAGCCTGGAGGACCTGTGCGGGACGTCGCGGTCCCGGGTCCTGGTCACGGCCCGGCAGATCGCCATGTACCTGTGCCGCGAGCTCACGGACCTCTCCCTGCCCAAGATCGGCCAGCAGTTCGGCCGGGACCACACCACCGTCATGCACGCCGACCGCAAGGTGCGCGCCCTGATGGCGGAGCGCCGCTCCATCTACAACCAGGTCCACGAACTGACCAGCCGGATCAAGGACCAGCCCTCGCTGACCTGACCGGGCCCCTGCCCGGCACCGGAACGCCGGGGCAGGGACACCGGAACGCCGAAGGTGCACAGCGGGGGCCCCGGGGGACAGCGGGGGACGGCGGCCCCCGCTGTCCCCCGGGGCCGGCCACCCGGAGCCCGGTCCCGGCCACGGCCGATGTGTCTCCGTATCCCTGTGTCTCCGTATCCCTGTGTCTCTGTGTCTCTGTGTCGACAGCTCTACCCGTCGACCCTCCCCCGCGGTGTCCGGCACCGGCACGACGGCTCCGCGGGCGGCCCCGCCCTGTCCGCGGGATCCGGGGTTCAACCGCCCACACCGAGTTATCCACAGGCTTGTGTGGTCATTGCTCCCCTGAAGCCGGGTACGCCCGTGTCGTACGTGTCGGGAACCGTCCGTACCGGACACGCACTGTTCTCCCTGTTTCCCCAGGACTCCAGCGCCTGTTGCCCTGCCCACACCGCTCCCGGAGGGGCCTGGTCGGAGACCGTGACAACGACCGGGGTTCGTAGTTCGCGAAGAGCCTGTGGAAAACTCTGTGCACAGACTGTTTGTCCAGGTTCGCGAGGTCTGCGCGCGGTTCGGAAAAAAAATTTTCGCTCTTCTCGGCCAAGTTATCCACAGGAAGGGCGTCAAATCTGTGGACAACCCTGTGGATAATCTGTGGACAACTGCTCCGAGCCTGTGGGTAACCGGGGGTCCCCCTGTGGACGCAACCACGGGTCATCGGATCACCGAACCACAGGCTGTTGTGGACAACCTGGGGAAAACCTGTGGACGGACCTGTGGACGAGGTGTGGACAACCTGAGGGCCCTCTGTTCCGTCCACAGGGAGGCCGAGTTACGCACAGGGTCATCCACAGGGCCTGTGGACAAAAATTCGCGTGGTGACCTGCGAAAACGATGGTTATCCACATTATCCACAGGCCCTACTACTACTACGCACCTTGAGTAACCAAGAGGGGGCTTCAAAACAGCTCCGCGTCAAATCTGTGGACAAAGCCCCGAGATCGAGGTGACGGCGGTCCCGTGCCGAGCTGGCAGCGGCAGGCGGTGAATCCGGGTAACGTGTGGTCTCGCCCCTGTCCTGAGCCGCCCAGAT
Organism: Nocardiopsis sp. iso_40; assembly: GCF_056173285.1. NCBI lineage: Bacteria > Bacillati > Actinomycetota > Actinomycetes > Streptosporangiales > Nocardiopsidaceae > Nocardiopsis > Nocardiopsis sp. iso_40. The sequence continues at coordinate 3,128 of NZ_CM149666.1, forward strand.
CTGAGCGGTGACCCCTACGGGAACCGAGGCCGCTCCAGTGGCACGGCCCGCGTTCGTCGCGGACACCGTCCACACCCTGTTGACGGAGCCGCCCGGCAGACCCACGAGCTGCAACGTTGAGGCTGCGACCGGTCCACCGGTCGTGCGGAAAGTGAGTCGGAAAGTGAAGTTCCGGGTCGAACGCGACGTACTGGCCGACGCTGTCGCCTGGACAGCGCGAACACTGCCGACACGCCCCTCGGTACCGGTGCTCGCCGGAATCCTGCTGGACGCCGGCGAGACCGACGGCCGTCAGCGGCTGCGCCTGTCCGGCTTCGACTACGAGGTGTCCGCACAGGTCTCGGTCGACGTCGAGACCGAGGAGGCCGGGCAGACCCTGGTCTCCGGTCGTCTCCTCGCCGAGATCACCCGCAACCTGCCCCCACAGCCGGTGGAGATCTCCACGGACGGCTCCAAGGCCGTCGTCACCTGTGGAAGCGCGAAGTTCACCCTGAACACCATGCCGGTCGAGGACTACCCGTCCCTCCCGGAGATGCCCGGGGTCAGCGGGACCATCGGCAGCGACGTGTTCGCCGCCGCAGTCGGCCAGGTCGCCGTGGCCGCGGGCCGCGACGACACGCTGCCCATGCTCACCGGTGTCCGGGTCGAGATCGAGGGTGAGACGATCACGCTCGCCTCCACCGACCGCTACCGCCTCGCCGTCCGCGAGCTGAGCTGGAAGCCGGAGAACCCCGACCTCTCCGCCGTCGCCCTGGTCCCCGCCAAAACCCTGCACGACACCGCCAAGACGCTGACCTCTGGCGCCGAGGTCTCCATCGCCCTCTCGGGCAGCGACTCCGGCGAGGGCATGATGGGTTTCGAGGGCGGCGGCCGCCGGACCACCACCCGGTTGCTCGACGGGGAGTTCCCCAAGTACCGGGCCCTGCTGCCGGACACCTTCAACACGGTGGCCGAGGTCAGCCGCTCCGAGTTCGTCGAGGCCGTCAAGCGCGTCTCGCTCGTCGCCGAGCGCAACACCCCGCTGCGGCTGGCCTTCTCCCAGGGAGCCCTCGTCCTGGAGGCGGGCACCGGCGAGGACGCACAGGCTGTGGAAACCCTGGAGGCGGACCTGGACGGCGACGACATCCAGATCGCGTTCAACTCCGGATTCCTGCTGGACGGACTCGGCGCCATCGGCACCGACGTGGCACGCCTGCACTTCACCACCTCGACCAAGCCCGCGATCCTCACCGGCAAGCCGGCCGAGGAGGGCTCGTCCCCCGAGTACCGATACCTGATCATGCCGGTGCGCCTCTCCGGCTGACCCGAACGCCCGTCCGACCGAACGCGTCCGCCGTGCCCGGGCCGGTCGGCTTCCACGTGTCCACAGGTGCCCAAGGGGGAGTCCACACATGCAACTCGGAATGATCGGCCTCGGCAAGATGGGCGGCAACATGGCCGCCCGGCTCCGGGAGAAGGGGCACGAGGTCGTCGGCTACGACGCCTCCCCCGGCGACCGGGACGTCGAGTCCCTGGCCGAGCTGGTCGACCGCCTGGAGGCCCCCCGCCTCGTGTGGGTGATGGTCCCCGCGGGCGACCCGACGGCCACGATCATCTCCGAGCTCGGTGACCTCCTCTCCGATGGCGACGTCATCGTCGAGGGCGGGAACTCGCACTACGCCGACGACCGCGCCCGTGCCGAGACGCTGTCCGCGAAGGGCGTCGGCTACGTCGACGCCGGGGTCAGCGGCGGTGTCTGGGGCCGCCAGAACGGCTACGGGATCATGGTCGGCGGCCAGGCCGGGGACGTGGAGCGCCTGCGCCCCGTCTTCGACTCGCTGACCCCCGACGAGGGCGGCGGTTTCGTGCACGCCGGAGCGGTCGGCGCCGGACACTTCGTGAAGATGGTCCACAACGGCATCGAGTACGGCATGATGCAGTCCTTCGCCGAGGGCTACGAGCTCATGGTCGCCTCGGGGCTCGTGGACGACGTCCCGGGCACCTTCGAGAGCTGGCGTGAGGGGACGGTCGTCCGTTCCTGGCTGCTGGACCTGCTCTGCCGCGCCCTGGAGGAGGACCCGGACCTGTCGGAGCTGCGCGGCTACGCCCAGGACTCCGGCGAGGGCCGCTGGACGGTCCAGGCCGCCGTGGACCTGGCGGTGCCCGCCCCGGCGATCACCGCCTCGCTCTTCGCGCGGTTCGCCTCCCGGCAGGACGACAGCCAGGCCATGAAGGTCGTCGCCGCCCTGCGCAACCAGTTCGGCGGCCACGCCGTCACCAAGGCGGACGAGCAGGCCTAGCCACCGTCTCTCCTCCGGGGGCGGTCCGGGGTACACCGGGCCGCCCCCGATTCCTCTTCCGCACCCCTTTCCGCTTTTGCGCTCCCCTCCAGGAGGAAGGCCGGATGTACGTCTCCCACCTGCAACTGGCCGACTTCCGTTCCTACGAGTCGGCTCTTGTGCGCCTCGAACCCGGGGTGAGCGCGTTCGTCGGATCCAACGGCCAGGGCAAGACCAACCTGGTCGAGGCGATCGGTTACGTCGCCACCCTGGGCAGCCACCGGGTCTCCTCCGACACGCCGCTGGTCCGCCGGAGCGCGCCCCGCGCCATCGTCAGCGCCAAGGTCGTCCGGGAGGGCCGGGACATGATGGTCGACCTGGAGATCAACCCCGGGCGGGCCAACCGGGCCAGGGTCAACCGGGGCGCCGCGGGGCGCCCCCGCGACGTGCTCGGCATCCTGCGCACGGTGCTCTTCGCCCCCGAGGACCTGGCCCTGGTCAAGGGGGACCCGGGAGAGCGGCGCCGTTTCCTCGACGACCTGCTGGTGGCGCGGGCGCCCCGGATGGCGGGGGTGCGCTCCGACTACGAGCGGGTGCTCAAGCAGCGCAACGCCCTGTTGAAGTCGGCCTCGGCCCGGTTGCGGCAGCGGGCCGCGCCCGACCTGAGCACGCTGGAGGTCTGGGACTCCCACCTCGCGGAGACCGGAGCCGAACTCCTCGCCGCCCGGCTGGGCCTGGTGGAGGAGCTGCGTCCGCTGATCGCGCACTCCTATGCGGGGCTGACCGACTCCGGCGGGCCGGCCGTGCCCACCTACCGGAGCTCGGCGGTCCCGGAGGGGGCGGAGGTGCCGCGCGAGCGTCCACAGCTCGTGGAAGCTCTGCGCGAGGCGATGGCCCAGGCGCGCGAGCGCGAACTGCAGCGCGGGATCAGCCTGGTCGGACCGCACCGCGACGAACTCCACCTGCAACTCGGCGACCTGCCCGCCAAGGGTTACGCCAGTCAGGGCGAGTCCTGGTCCTACGCCCTGTCCTTCAAGCTCGCCGCCTTCGAGCTGCTGCGGGCGGAGGGCGACGACCCGGTGCTGATCCTGGACGACGTCTTCGCCGAACTGGACGCCGAGCGCCGCCGGAGGCTGGCCGAACGGGTGCGCGACGCCGAACAGGTCCTGGTGACCGCCGCGGTCGGCGAGGACATCCCGAAGGAACTGGACGGTGCCAGGTTCGGGGTGCGTCAGGGGGTGGTCGAGAGTGAGTGACCGTTATCCACAGCCTGTGGACCCCGGGGCGGGTCGGGGCGCCCCGGAGCTTCCCACCGACGCGGCCCGTCCACAGCCTGTGGACGAGAACCCGCCCCCGGCCCCGCCCGTCCCCCCGGCCTCCGGGGCGGACCTGGCCCGTCAGGCCCTGGCCCGGGCCAAGGCGGAGGCACGGGAGCGCGGAGCCGTTCCCAGGGGGATGAACCGCACCCGCAGGCGTGGCCGGTTGCGGTCACGGAACGAGCCCCAACTGTTCGGCGACGCGGTGCGGACCTGGCTGATCGAGCACGGCTGGCAGGAACAGGTGGCCATCGGCGGGGTGTTCGGCCGGTGGGCGGACATCGTGGGCGAGTTCAACGCCGAGCACCTCCGGCCGGAGAGTTACTCGGAGGGCGAACTCGTCGTGGTCGCCGATTCGCCGACGATGGCGGCCCACGCGCGAGCGATGGTGCGTGATCTGGTCCGCCGCCTCAACGAGGAACTGGGGGACGGCACCGTCGTCTCGATCAAGGTCAGGGGTCCCGGTTCCCGGCGCCGGTGACCCCTGCGGCGGGGAGTTCCGGGACGGTGAAAACGCCTGTGACCTGGGGGTCCCGGGGGTTTTTCAGACGTTGTGGGGTGTTTGGGCTCCCGAGTGTGTACTCGCTCCACCTGCGGGTCGGCGGTCGGGGACGGGGGGTGACCGTCCTTCCAAGGGCACTCAACCGCGCCGGGACTTGCGCAAGGGGTCCCCCGCGTGTAGGGACTCGGCTCCCGCCCCAAACGTTCGTTCTGGAGCGGCACAGGGCCGCCAATGCCACTTTGTCGCACCGCGCGGGGTATCATGGGGACGGTTCTTCAGACGCCTGTAGCCGGTACCACGCCCCCATGTAGAGGGTGGGCGGACGGCCCGTGCGGCGAACGGTGATCCCCGGGTGTCGCGGCATGTCGACCCTGCGATCACCCTGCCGTGGGTTGACCGTAGTCCGCTCGGCCGCGGCCGACAGGCGTCCCCAGCAGGAGGGTGTTCCCACTTGGCCTACGACGCAGGATCAATCACGGTTCTCGAGGGGCTTGAGGCAGTACGCAAGCGCCCGGGCATGTACATCGGCTCCACCGGGGAGCGGGGTCTGCACCACCTGGTTTACGAGGTGGTCGACAACTCGGTCAACGAGGCGCTGGCGGGTCACGCCGACGCCATCGAGGTGACCCTGCTCGCCGACGGCGGCGTCAGGGTGGCCGACAACGGCCGGGGCATCCCGGTCGACCTCCACCCCGTGGAGAAGCGTCCGGCCGTCGAGGTCGTCCTCACCACGCTGCACGCGGGCGGCAAGTTCGACGGAAAGTCCTACGCGGTCTCCGGCGGTCTGCACGGTGTCGGCGTCTCCGTCGTCAACGCGCTGTCCACAGCGCTGGACGTGGAGATCCGCCGAGACGGCCACGTGTGGCGCCAGCACTACGAGATGACCGCCCCGACCGGCGATCTCATCAAGGGTGAGGCGACCGACGAGACCGGTACCCAGACCACTTTCTGGGCCGACGGCGGCATCTTCGAGACCACCACGTACTCGTTCGAGACGCTGGCCCGCCGGATGCAGGAGATGGCCTTCCTCAACAAGGGGCTGTCCATCACCATCCGCGACGAGCGGCCCGACCACACCGACGGCGGGCCCACCGTCAACACCTTCCACTACGAGGAGGGGCTGTCGGACTACGTCCGGCACATCAACGCCAAGAAGGAGCCGGCGCACGCGTCGATCATCTCCTTCGAGGAGGACGGCGAAGGCATCTCGGTCGAGATCGCCATGCAGTGGAACCAGTCGTACACCTCGTCCGTGCACACCTTCGCCAACACGATCAACACGGCGGAGGGCGGCACCCACGAGGAGGGCTTCCGCTCCGCGCTCACCACACTGGTCAACCGGTACGCCCGGGACCAGAGGCTGCTGCGCGACAAGGAGGACAACCTCACCGGCGACGACATCCGCGAGGGCCTGACCGCGATCATCTCGGTCAAGCTCGCCGACCCGCAGTTCGAGGGCCAGACCAAGACGAAGCTCGGCAACACCGAGGCCAAGTCCTTCGTCCAGAAGGTCACCAACGAGCACCTGCGCGACTGGTTCGAGCGCAACCCCGGCGAGGCCAAGGACATCGTGTCCAAGGCCAGCCAGGCCGCCCGCGCCCGCGTGGCCGCCCGCCAGGCCCGCGACCTGACCCGCCGCAAAACCCTCCTGGAGACCACCTCCCTCCCGGGCAAGCTCTCGGACTGCCAGTCCACCAACCCGGAGGAGTGCGAGGTCTACATCGTCGAGGGCGACTCGGCCGGTGGCTCCGCCAAGGGTGGGCGCAACCCGCACAACCAGGCCATCCTGCCCATCCGGGGCAAGATCCTGAACGTGGAGAAGTCCCGGATCGACCGGATCCTCAAGAACAACGAGGTCCAGGCGATCATCACCGCCCTGGGCACCGGTATCCACGAGGACTTCGACGCCGAGAAGCTGCGGTACCACAAGGTCATCCTGATGGCCGACGCCGACGTCGACGGTCAGCACATCCGTACCCTGCTGCTCACCCTGCTGTTCCGCTTCATGAAGCCGCTGGTCGAGGCCGGGAACGTGTACCTGGCCGCGCCGCCGCTGTACAAGATCAAGTGGGACCAGAAGGGCGCCGACGCGAGCTACGCCTTCTCCGACGCCGAGCGGGACCGGCTGATCGAGGCCGGGATCGCCCAGGGGAAGAGGGACCCGCGCCCGCGCGACATGGTGCAGCGCTTCAAGGGTCTGGGCGAGATGAACGCCAACGAGCTGTGGGACACCACGATGGACCCGGACCGCCGCGTCCTCCTCCAGGTGAGCCTGGAGGACGCGGCCCAGGCCGACGAGTTGTTCAGCGTGCTCATGGGTGAGGACGTCGAGTCGCGACGCGCCTTCATCCAGCGCAACGCCAAGGACGTCCGCTTCCTGGACATCTAGGTTCCTCCCGCGTTCCTCCCGCCCGTGCCCAAGCAAGCTTTAGAAGGGATCGACATCCGTGACGGATGCGAACAACCCCGACACTCCTGAGGGCGGGGACTCCCCGGTGGAGTCCCTGCCGCGCCTGACCGACCGGATCGAACCCGTCGACATCCAGGTCGAGATGCAGCGCAGCTACCTCGACTACGCGATGTCGGTCATCGTGGGCCGCGCCCTGCCCGATGTCCGTGACGGCCTCAAGCCGGTACACCAGCGCGTGCTCTACGCGATGTACGACGGCGGTTTCCGGCCCGACCGCGGGTACTTCAAGTGCGCCCGCGTCGTCGGTGACGTGATGGGTAACTACCACCCGCACGGTGACAGCGCCATCTACGACACCCTGGTCCGGCTGGCCCAGTGGTGGTCGATGCGGATGCCGCTGGTCGACCCGAACGGCAACTTCGGCTCGCCGGGCAACGACCCGGCCGCCGCCATGCGCTACACCGAGTGCAAGCTCGCGCCGCTGGCCATGGAGATGCTCCGGGACATCGACAAGGAGACCGTCGACTTCCGACCCAACTACGACGGCCGCTCCGCCGAACCCGTCGTGCTCCCGGCCCGCTTCCCCAACCTGCTCGTCAACGGTTCCTCGGGTATCGCGGTCGGCATGGCGACCAACATCCCGCCGCACAACCTGCGCGAGGTCGCCGACGGCGTCAACTGGTACCTGGACAACCCCGAGGTCGAGGACGAGGAGCTGCTCGACCAGCTCATCGCCCGGGTCAAGGGCCCCGACTTCCCCACCCGCGGACTCATCGTGGGCAAGCGGGGCATCGAGGAGGCCTACCGGACCGGCCGCGGCTCCATCACCATGCGCGCCGTGGTCGAGGTCGAGGAGGACAGCCGGGGACGCCAGACCCTGGTCATCACCGAGCTGCCCTACCAGGTCAACCCGGACAACCTCGCACTGAAGATCGCCGACTTGGTCAAGGACGGCAAGATCACCGGCATCGCCGACGTGCGTGACGAGAGCAGCGGTCGCACCGGTCAGCGCCTGGTGATCGTGCTCAAGCGGGACGCCGTCGCCAAGGTCGTGCTGAACAACCTGTACAAGCACACCCAGCTGCAGGAGACCTTCGGCGCGAACATGCTGGCCCTGGTCGACGGGGTGCCGCGCACCCTGCGCCTGGACCAGATGATCCGCCACTGGGTCAAGCACCAGGTCGAGGTCATCGTCCGCCGGACGCAGTACCTCCTGCGCAAGGCCGAGGAGCGGGCGCACATCCTGCGCGCCCTGCTGCGGGCCATGGACCGTATCGACGAGGTTATCAGCCTCATCCGGAGCAGCGCCTCCGCCGACGCCGCGCGCACCGGTCTGATGGGCCTCCTGGAGATCGACGACATCCAGGCCCGCGCCATCCTCGACATGCAGCTGCGCAAGCTCGCCGCGTTGGAGCGCAACGCCCTGACCGCCGAGTACGACGAGCTGATGTCGCTCATCGCCGACTACAACGACATCCTCGCCTCGGACGTGCGCCAGCGGAGCATCATCCGCCAGGAGCTGGGCGAGATCGTGGAGAAGTACGGCGACGAGCGGCGCACGCACATCATCCCGTTCGAGGGCGACATGCGCATGGAGGACTTCATCGCGGAGGAGGACGTGGTCGTCACGATCTCCCGCGGTGGGTACGCCAAGCGCACCCGCATCGACAACTACCGGGCGCAGAAGCGCGGCGGCAAGGGGGTGCGGGGCGCCCAGCTCAAGCAGGACGACATCGTCCAGCACTTCTTCGTCACCACCACCCACCACTGGATCCTGTGCTTCACGAACCAGGGCCGGGTGTACCGGACGAAGGCGTACGAGCTGCCGGAGGCCGCCCGCGACGCACGCGGCCAGCACGTCGCCAACCTGCTGCCCTTCCAGCCGGGCGAGGAGATCGCGCAGATCATGGCGCTGCGCGACTACGAGGCCGCGCCCTACCTGGTGCTGGCCACCCGGGAGGGCCTGGTCAAGAAGTCGCGACTGGAGGACTTCGACTCCGCGCGCGCGGCGGGCATCATCGCGATCAACCTCCGCGAGGAGGACGAGCTGATCGCGGCGCGCCTGGTCTTCCCCGACGACGACCTGCTGCTGATCTCCAGCGACGCCCAGGCGATCCGCTTCCCGGCCGCCGACGAGTCGCTGCGCCCGATGGGCCGGGCGACCAGCGGTGTGATCGGGATGCGGTTCCTGGAGGGTGACTACCTGCTCTCCATGGACGTCATCCGCCCCGGGGACGGCTCCACCGACGTCCTGGTCGCCACCGAGAACGGGTACGCCAAGCGGACCCCCTCGGAGCAGTACCCGGTGCAGAACCGCGGCGGCAAGGGCGTGCTCACGGCGAAGGTCGTGGAGGCCCGCGGCAAGCTGGTCGGCGCCCTGATGGTGGACCCTGGGGTGGACGAGATCTTCGCGATCACCTCCGCCGGCGGGGTCATCCGCACCGGTGCCGCCGAGGTGAAGCAGTCCGGACGTACCACCATGGGTGTCCGGCTGATGAATCTGAGCAAGGGCAACAAGATCGTGGCCGTCGCCGCCAACGCCGAGGCCGCCGAGGAGGCCGAGGCCGAGGAGGTCGCCGATGCCGTCGAGGCCGCCGAGACACCCGACACGAGTGGGGAGACGGTCGCCGGGGATGGCAACCCTGAGGCATAGACTGCGCGTTAAGCCCAGTAAGTCCCGCGGGGTTCTTTTCCGGAGCCCCGCGGGACACACGGATCGACCCGTCTCAACGAAAGTCCAGCGGTAACGCTTCTATGTCTGAGAACCAGCGGAACACCACCAGCAACGAGTCCGATGCGGCTGCGACCGCCGGTGACACGGACGTGGAAACGGCGGAGCCGACCGCTCGGAGCGAATCCGAGCCGACCGAGCCGGAGACGGGGGGAACGAAGGTGACGGCCGAATCCGACCCGGAGCCCGAAGCCGCCAAGTCCGAGGCGCCGGGTGCCGTCAAGGCGTCCCTGTCGAGCCGCAAGGCCCACCTGACGGTCTCCCGGGTGGAGCCGTGGTCGGTGATGAAGTTCAGCTTCGTGGTCGCCCTCGTCTGCTTCATCATCCTGTTCGTCGCGGTCGCCGTCATCTACGCGACCCTGTCGATGCTGGGTGTCTTCGACGAGCTGACCAACATGATCGGCGCCCTCCTGGAGGGCGACGGGTCAGAGGACGAGCTGGGCCTGAACCCGGCCGCCTGGTTCTCCCCCGGTCGTGTGCTGGGTTACACGGGTGTCATCGGCGCGCTGAACGTCGTGCTCCTGACCGCCCTGTCCACGGTGGGTGCGATGCTGTACAACCTGGTCGCCGACCTGGTCGGCGGCGTCGACGTCACCCTCTCCGAGGCCGAGTAGTCCCCGAACGCCCGTCGGGCCCGGCTCTCCTGGTTTGAGCCGGGCCCGACGTCTGTCCGGGGCTGTCCCGAGCACTCGTGAAACCCGCTAAAATGGGAGGTGAAGACGGACGCGGCAGGCCCGTGTCGCCTCTTGCCAGACCCGAGGGAACCGGTTCGCTCCGGCCCCCGGGATGCGGTAGAGTTCTCGTCGGAACAAGGGCGTATAGCTCAGTCGGTTAGAGCGCATCCCTGATAAGGATGAGGCCCCAGGTTCAAGTCCTGGTACGCCCACATGCAAAAAGGCCCCCCGGTTGACCGGGGGGCCTTTTGCGTACTGCTGAAAAGTACTGCATCAATCGCTTGTGGGGCGGCCGGGCGGGGCTCGCTCATCCCCCGGTGATGCTTCCTCCGAGCTTCTTGAGAGCGTTCACTGTCGCGTCGTCATGGACCTGGGTATAGAGGTCCATCGTGAGCTTGATCTGGCTGTGCCGCAAGATCCGCATAGCGACTCGGGGATGGACGTCAAGGGCTGCCAGCAGCGTCGCGCACGTCTTGCGGGTGGTGTGAACCTCGATCCGGCGAACACCGGCCTTGGCGCATCGCGAGTCGAACTGCCGGGCGAAGCTCCGACTCGGGTCCACCGCGTGACCAGTCCGTGTGGTGAAGACGTAAGCCGAAGATTCCCACTCGGTGGCGTCTGCCCTCTGCCTTGCCTGCTGCTCTTGGCGGAGCTTGAGAGCCTCCACGCAGAGCACAGGGAGCGGCATCGTGTCCTCGGACTCCTCCGTCTTCGTCTTCTTCCGGCGCCGAAGCTCTCCCCCGATCCGGTGCAACTGCCATTCCACCGAAAGCTCCGGCACGTCGAGGTTCACTTCAGACCAGTTGAGTGCCAGCAGTTCGCCCTTGCGCAGGCCCAACACGAGTAGCAGCACATAGGCGGCGTAGAGCGGATCATCATCCGCGCGAGCGGATGCCAGGAAGCGGTGGACCTCATCCAAGGTCCAGGGCTTCTCTTTCTTCGCCCGCGGTTTCGACATCTTCAGCAGCGCGGCGACATTGCGTGAGAGCAGCTCTTCGCGCACCGCATTGGAGAGCGCGCTGCGCAGGACCTTGCGGGCCTCGTAGATGTTGCTCTCAGTGGTGAAGCTCTGGCAGCACTCCCCCACTGCGCAGCATCGACGCCGGTCCGGCCGTCGTGCCTTGTCCCGACCCTGTGCGCAGCACTGGCAGGTCTTGCGAAGTGTGTTCACCCACGTTCTCAGGTCACGAGCCGTGAGCTTGTCCAGCTTCTTCTTCCCCAGGTGCGGCACCAGGTAGTGGCGGATGTGCTGCCCGTAGGTCGTGACGGTCAACGGAGAGAAGTCCGGTTCCTTCACGACCTCCTTCATCCAGTACGACAGGTACGCGGACACAGTCGGGGTGGAGGTTGCGACAGGCCCTTTCTGGGCGGCGGTTTGGAGCTTGACCAGCTCCGAATGCACCCGCTCCCGGGTTTTGCCGTACACCGTCTTCCGCTTCGGATCGCCGGTCGGTGTCGTCACCCACGCTTGTGCGGCGTACCCGTTGCGGTACTTGTAGATCGTGCCCTCACCTTTGCCACGACGGGCCATTAGGCGGCCACCTCGGCTTCCTCTTCCAACAGAGCGACGAACTCGGTGATCGCAGCCGCCGGAATCCGGCGGGCACGACCGATCTTGACGAAACGCAGGCGGCCAGCCCGCATCTGCTCGTACAGTTCCGCCCGGGAGAGTTGGAGAACTTGGGTTGCGTCCCCAACGGTGAGCAGGGCCTTGGGAAGGTCTGGGCTTTCTTGGCTGCGGTCAGTCATCATGGTTGGTGCCTCCATGCCTTTCGCGGGTTGGGGGTGCGGCTCCGGCGGTGCTTGGCGGTACAGGCCGGGGCCGTCTTCGTGGGTGCGTGCGGCGGGGGTCATCGGGTGAGCCGCCGGTCCGCGCCGGTCATCTCCACCCGGGTGGTCATCTCGATCAGCCGGGAGGCGATCCGGTCGCCCAGCAGTTCGGGGAGGGCGGCGGGCGGCTCGTTGCTGGTGATGATCACCGGGAGCATGCGGTTGTAGCGGTGGTTGACGATCCGGTAGGTGGTCTCCTCGGTCCACAGCGAGGACTTCGTGGTCCCCAGGTCGTCCAGGAGCAGCACGGGCACGCTCAGCACGCGGCGCATGAGCCGTTCGCGTTCGTCATCGCTGCCCGCGCCGGGGCGGAGCGCGGCGTACAGATCGGGGAACGTGGTGGCCACGAATCCGAACCGCGCGGGGCCGGTCAGGGCGATCCTGCGCACCGCTCCGAACGCCGCGTGGGTCTTGCCGGTGCCGGTGCCGCCCCAGAGCATGAGGGACGGCGCCTGCGTGACGTCAGCGGCGACCCGGTCGGCCCAGTCGCACACCGTGGGGTGCTCGGTGGCGGCGGTCAGGTACCGGGGCGGGGTGACGCGCTCAAACTTGGTCAGAGCGGCGCTGATGCGCTGCCTGTGGTGGTAGGTGGGGTGTCCGGGGAGTTCGGGGTCAGGGGCGTCGTCCACGGGGCCGGGGGTGGTGTCGAGGCCCTTCTCGCGGGTGATGCGTGCGAGCCGGGCGAAGAACTGGGTTTCGGTGGTCGTGTTCACGCGGTTCCTCTCAGGACCAGGGGTCCGGGTCGTCGCCGTAATCGCTGGGGTTGCGGTACGGGGTGTGGCCGCCCACGACGCGGAGTTGAGGGCGGGGGCGGGTGCGGTTGATCGCGATACGCAGGGTGTCGGCGGTCAGGGCGAACCGGCCCTCGGCCGCGACGTGTTCGAGCCCTCGGGAGATCTCGTCATCCGCGTAGCCGTTGGTCAGGGCCTTCTTGACGACGGAGCGGGTCTTGTTCCAGTCGCCCATGCCGTTGGTGGCGCGGTGGTAGACGGTGGTGAGTGCGTTGACCCGCTTGCGGCTGATCGGAGTGGACGGGTCGGGCTGGTCGGAGAAGGCCGTCGGTGTGGCCTGTGACGGCTGGTCGCGCGAACCTTCCCTTATAGGGGCCTCGTTCTCCGTCACCCCCGGGGGTGACGAAGCAGGGGCGCTTGGTCTCCCCCGGGGGTGATCGATTTCCTCGGAAACATGTCCTCCCCGGGGGTGATCTGTTTCCTCGGAAAGGGGTCTTGAGATCGAGACCTGTTTCCCTGGAAACATGTCACCCACGGGGGTGACCGAGTCAGCCTCCGGAATGAGCGCCTGGAAGACCGACTTGGTGCTTCTGCTGCCACGACGTACTTGGCTTAGCAACCCTGCTCCGAGAGCTTCGGACAAGCGTGTCGAAATCCTCTGCGGGGCTCGGGAGAGCAGGACCGCGAGGTCGTTTCGGCCGATCTCGACACGGCCGTCCTCGTCCATGTGCTCCGCCATGACCAGCAAGAGCACGCGCACGCTGTCAGGGACTCGGGCAGTGGCGTAGACGTAGCGCAGCCAGCGGCCGCGCGCCGTGCTCGGGTCGGCCGGTACCACTAGCCCTCCGAGGTGGTCAGGTCGTCCCGGAACTTGGGGGCGCACCAGACCCGCACGACGATGCCGTCCACGATCGCGCGGGCGTCGGGGGTGTTGCCGTGGCGCAGTTCCACATGGGTGTCCAGGTGCGCGGCCCAGTCCCGGACGGCTTGGTGCGAAGTGACTTGTCCCGACAACAGGTCAACGCTCAGACGGGGCGGGACGAAGCAGGAGGTGTAGCTGCCCGGCGCATACAGGGTCCAGTCCACTCCGGGCAGGTCGGCGTAGAGCAGTTCGGTGAGTACCCGGGCGGCGGTGTGCTGGAGTTCTCGGCTGGTGGTCTGAGTGGCCATACTGGGGTCCTCTCGGTTTCGGGAGAAGACGGCCCCACCCGGTGCCTGCAAGCTTGGGGTGGGGCCGTCGTCGCGGTGCGGACGCCGGTTCGGACGCCCCGGCGTGGTGTTACAGGTCAGAGGCGTTCCGAACCGGTTCGGAACGCGGTCCGGAAGCCGGTTCGGAACGGGCCCGGAAGGGTGTGTGATCAGGCGTCGACGAGTGCACGGGCCTCAACCACGACCCAGTCGCCGGTCTCCTCCTCGTGCTGGATCCGGCCGTCCTTCTGGAGCTTGGCGAGGTGGTCGTAGAACCACGTTTTCTTGCGCTCCACCCCCAGCTCTGACAGAGCGGTCTTGAAGTCGTAGGTCTTGAACCGGTGGCCGTTGCCCCAGTCCTCCAAGACGTCAGCGGCGGCGGTGCGAGCCTCTTCCGCTGACCCCTTGGTGCCCTTCTTCGGAGCGACCACGAAGTCGTCCTCCGGATCCAGGGGCGGAATCTCGGTGTCGGGGTCTCCGGTGATCTCGGGGTCGTCGTCGGGGGTGGACAGCACGATCGGATCGATGCCTTCGTCCACGATCAGTTCCTCATCGTCGACCTCGCCGGCCACGTCCGCGACCTCAGGCACCGACACAGCCGGGGCCGGTGCGGTGGTGTTGGTGCGGCCCGCGAGGAACTGGGCGTACTCGGCACCGAACGCGGCCCGCGTGACGGGGTCCAACTTGGCGTCCTGATCCGGGAGGCTGTCAGCGGCGGCGGTCAGGACCTTGTTCTCGTCCTTGGGGTCGGTAGTGGGCGGGCCGAACATCTTGACCGCCACCACGTGCCGGTCGGGGTCGGTGTGCTCGATCGCGGCATAGGCGGCCCCCGGCTTGGACTTGCGCCACCGGGAGGGGTCGCACCCGGCCTCGGTCACGTAGTCCGGGAGCACGAAGGAAGCGTCCGCGTAGTCACGGACCCCGAAGCAGAGCCCGTCACCGAGGTTGGCGCGGGTGTCGGTGTCCAGGTTTCCCCACGTGGCCCGCTGGAGACTGAGGTCCAGGTGCATCCCGACCGACCGGGAGACCCGGGCCACTTCCACGATCTCCTCGAAGTCCACGACCTCTGCGGCCTCTTCCACCAGGATGTGCAGGAAGGTCAGCCCGCACCCGGGCACCCACTGCGAGTGCCCCTGATCGGCCAAGTGGTTGGCGCGGGCCTTGATCGCACGCTTGATCGCGGCCAACTGGCCCCGGGCGTCCTTCTTGGAGTAGGCGGGCCACCCGATCGCACCCTCGATCGGCCCCAAGGTTTGGCGCCCCTTGGCCAGATCGATCGCCAGGGTGAACGTGTCACGTCGGGCGGCGATCTGCACCATCTTGACCTTGCCGTACACGCTCTTGCCCGCACCCGCCATTCCCACGGTCAGGCTGTGGCGGTTGGTGATCTGGTTGTGGAAGGGCTCCCCGTCCTCGTAGGTGCCCAGGTGCAGCGGGTGGTCAGCGATCGAGGCACCCACATGGGCGGGGTTGAGCCCTTCCCAGGGGATGAGGCGGCCCATGACGTCCTTCTTGGTGATGACCAACTCGGCCCGGTCAGCGCGGGAGTGGTCCTCGATCACCCGGATCGCCCCCGGCGCCACCCCGTAGGCGGAGGCGAGTTCCTTGGCGCGGTTTTGCACGGACTCGGCCGTCTCGCCGTTGTCCAAGGTCAGGGCGTGGCGCTGTTGCATGTCGGTGTCGGCGGTGAGCTTGGCCTTGATGTCGCGCAGGTGCAGCTTGGCGGCCACCTCCTCGAACGTGGGCAGCACCCGACCGGAGCCCTTGCGGGAGGGTTCTCCGGTGCCCTGCCCGCGCGCCCACAGGTGCACGTCAGCGGTAGCGGCCAGCGCGGCACCACTGATCAGGAGCACGTCCATCAGAGGCCGTCCGGGACCGAAAGCGGTCGCCAAGCTCAGCCAGGCCGTAGCTCCCCCGATCATCGCGGTGGAGATGTGGTGCGCGTACCAGGTGCGGGCGGCGGTCAGGTGGTGCGCAGCCAGGGTCACGACCCCGCCCGCGGCCGCAATCGCGGCCGCCGCCAGTCCGGTGCTCCACCCCAGGTCGCCCCACAGCCAGTGGGTGAGGAACCCGGCCGGGATCAGCGCGGGTGCTGCCATCCAGGGGCGGACGTAGTCCATGAAGGTCGGGCCGGGCCGCACCGACGCCTCAGCGCTGTTACGGCCGCTCACCACCAGCTCTTTGCGAGCCATCCTCTGTCTCCTTCGTCATGGTGGGGCGGGGCCGCCCGGTGGGCGGCCCCGGCGGTGCGGGTGTCAGGAGGACAGGTCCAGGGACTTCTTGCGCTTCTTGCGCTTGACCAGGTACTCGAAGTGCTTGTGCAGGCTGGCCCAGGTGCGCACCGACTCCACACCCACGGCCCGCTGGGCCTCAGCGGCGCGGCGCAGGTGCCGGGCCACGCTGCGGGCCTTGCGGCGCATCGCCAGGCGGCTCTCACCGCCCCCGGTCGGCAGCTCCTTGAGAGCGGCTTCCAGTTCTTGGGCGGAGAACTCCAGTTCCACGGACAGGGCCCGGGAAAGCTTGCGGGTGGTCTCGACATAGCGGCGGATGTCGGAGCCGGTCTCGAACTCGATCGCTTCGAGGTCGGCCATGATGCGCTTGAGTTCGGAGCGCTCGGTGGGCGGTGCGGGCTTGGCGTCACTCACTGGTGGGTGCCTCCTTGCTGGTGCGGTTCGGGCGGTTGATGACCACGGCGATTACGCCTCGGCCGGGGCCGTAGCGGCGCACGTGCGCGGCGTGCAGATGGGTGCGCCAGGTGGTGCCCCACCAGGCGGCCAGGTCTGCGAGCTGGTTGCGGACGGGTCGGATGTCCAGGCATGCGCTGATCAGCGAGTCCAGGTGGCACAGCAAGTGATCAGCGAAGGAAGCGGCGGCCCGCAGACGGGTACGCCAGTTGGGGCGGTTCATATGGCCACCCCCAGACCCTCGAAGCCGGGAAGGGGCAACTGGTCAGCGCAGACCGGGCACCGGTCGTGCGGTCGGCAGCCGTGGCGCTTGGGGTCGCGGCACTGCTCCGACTCGGGCGGGGTGACCTCGGCCAGGTGCGCGGCGCGCTCTTCTTTGGCCTCGCACTTGCGGAACAGGGCCTGTCCGGTGAGTCCGCACCCGCAGCGGACCCGGAAAACCCACGCTGACCCTTCGGGGGTGAGCTCTTCGCTGCGGTCGATCCGGGGCCGGTGCTTGATCGGCTTCATGAGGCCGCCTCCCCGTCGATCTCGCGGCGGATCCGGCGGACCGTGGACTCTCCCAACCCGAGCTGTTCAGCGATCTCGCCCGTGGGAGCGTCGGGGCGCTCGTACAGAACCTCCTCGACACGGCGACGGTTGATCTCGCCCTGTCGACGGCGACGCTCCTGCGCGGTCAGCGGCCGATCCGGGTCCGGGGAACCCTCGTGTGAGCGGTCCCGCTCGCACGGGCTCTCAGACGCCGTGACCTCCTTGTTCGCCTCATCGGACATGGGGTGGTTCTCACCGTGCGAGCGCTCAGACGGGTTTCCGTGCGAGCGCAGCCAGTCCGAGGCCCCTTCCGCAATGGCTTCCCCGACCTCTTCAAGACCGTCCCCGAGTGGCTGTACGGGCGGAGCGCTCGCACGGGCGGGCTCGGTGTGAGCGGGGCGCTCAGACGGCTGTTCGGGGGTGATCTTCTTGTGCTGGTCGATCTTGGCGATCGACTGGGAGATCGCGTCGGAAGCGGACGTGTTGATCAGGTAGGTCAGCCCAGCGAAGAGAGCGGACCCGACCGAGCAGGCGACCCCGACCGGCCCGGTCCCGAAGTAGGACCCCACGATCGAGATCAGCAGCGGCACGACCATCAGGGCCAGGAACAGCCGCCCGGTGCGGTCATCGATCGTGGTTCCGGCGCGGGCCAGCAGCCCGCGCCAGATGATCACGGCAGTGGACAGCCCGGTCAGACCGACCTCAGCGACCCACCCGACCGGCACCGGCCCGCCCTGGGCTTCAACCAGAGCCCCGAGCCCGATCGCGGACCCCACACTCAGCAGCAGGGACGCGGCCAGCGACACCCGGCCGAACGTGCGCTGGTGGCGGCTCATGTCCAGGATCGTGCGGGCCGGGGAGGTCGCCCGGCGGGCCCGGTCGATGATCTCGGCCACCTCGGTGGCCTCCTCGGCTTGCCGGGCCCGCTCAGCGGCCTCGGCCAGCTTGCGGCGGTGGTCGGCCTGCAACGCCGCTTCCAGCCGCTCAGCGGTCAGCTGGTCGTACTTGGCGCGGGTGGCGGGATTGAGCGCCGGGTCTTCCAGCAGCTCTTGGCCCGGGATCGACTCCAGCGCCTTGGCGGCCTGCACGGTCTGTTGGATCTGGTCAGCGGTGACCGGGGCGGCCTGTCCGGGCTGCCCCTGGCCCTGCTTCTTGGGGAAGCTCACTTGCCCTCCTTGAGCTTGGACAGGCGGGTCAGGGTGTCCAGGTCCGAGCGCCGCTCGATCAGCGGGAACCCGACCAGGTGGACGAACAGGGCGGCGGTGACCAGGAACGCGAACAGCGAGATCAGCTCAACCACGGCGGACTCCCTTCCGGTACCGGGCGGTCTGGGTGATGACCACCACGGGAAGCAGTTCGGAGCTCACACCGACCACCCCGTGACGACCTCGGCGGTCAGGGCCTGAGTGGCGATCTCGCTCAGGCGGTCGTCGAGGATGTCGGCGGCGGCAGCCTCGCGGGCCGCACGGTCTTCGGTCGTCTCGCCGTCGAGGTCGGTGGCGAACAGGTCGGCGCCGTCGGTGATGTCGAGCGCGGCCAGTGCGGCCGGGGTGACCTCGAACAGGGCGTTGGTGGCGGTGGTGGGGGTTTTGGGGGCCGTCGGGGACGGCATCATGGTGGTGCGCATGTGCTTCTCCTCGCAGGTGAACAGGTGCGTGAGAGCCCCGCTGGGCGGCATCCCGGCGGGGCTCGTTGCTGTGTGGGGGATGTGGTGGACCCGGGTGGTCCCCGCCCCGTCTCGCGCTCCCGTGTTGTGCCGGGAGTCGAGAGAGGACAGGCACCCCAGGGGGTGCGTGTCCTCTCGCGCTCCCGTGTTGTGCCGGGAGTCGAGAGAGGACAGGCACCCCAGGGGGTGCGTGTGGCGCAGTCATGAGCGAGGCACCCTCACAGCGGCCTTTCGGCGTGATCGGTCCGTCCGCCTTGACCCCCGTAGGGGCTGAGCTGCGACTTTGTCCACTGTGTCCCCCGGTCATGCCGGGGGTTGTCAAAACACCTGTGCCGTGCGGGATTCCACGCGGTGGACAGGGCTCTGCCCTGGTCACCGGAGTCCTCTTCCGGGCCTCAACTGGCTTGAGCCAGTTGCGCTGTGATCAGTAGAACACACTGGCTTAAGCCAGTCAACGAATTGGCTCAAGCCAGTTGGGTAGACTCTGTGTATGAGCGAGAAACCGCAGGACAAAGGGGTCGACAAGAAGTTGCCGAGTAGGCGCATCGCTGATGAGTTGCGCGCTGCGATCACCTCAGGCGACCTTCCGGAGGGGCACAAGCTTGAGTCGGAGAGGAAGCTCGCGGAGAGGTTCGAGAGTGCTCGCAACACTGCTCGGGAGGCCGTGCGGCTACTTGCCGAGGAAGGGCTCGTTGATGTGCAACACGGGCGCGGCGTCTTCGTACGGCGCAAACGCAAGCTGTTGCGCTTCGGCAGCGAGCGCTACAGCAAGCGTCTGCGTGAGCAGACCGGCCTCTCCCCTTACCGGGCGG
Source organism: Nocardiopsis sp. iso_40 (assembly GCF_056173285.1). Classification (NCBI taxonomy): domain Bacteria; kingdom Bacillati; phylum Actinomycetota; class Actinomycetes; order Streptosporangiales; family Nocardiopsidaceae; genus Nocardiopsis; species Nocardiopsis sp. iso_40. The sequence continues at coordinate 22,461 of NZ_CM149666.1, forward strand.
AACTCGCAAAGCAAGGGCTCACACCGCGAGTGGACTGCACGTCTATCGAGCGGGTCGTGCCCCCGACCCAGATAGCCAAGCGGCTGGAAGTCGACCCTGAACAGGCCTCAGTGGTTCGGCGGGAGAACTGGTACTACGCCAGCGATGACCAGGCGGAGTATGCCGTTCAGGTGGGGGTCACATACATTCCCTGGTCCATTGCTGAGGGCAGCGTGCTCGCGACATCTGCGCAGATGGGCAAAGGCAGCCTGTACGGGCGGTTCGAGGAGTTGGGGCACCCTATGGCCCGAAGCCGTGAAGAGATCACGGCGCGCATGCCCTCGCAGGAGGAAGTTCAGGGGCTGAAACTCCCGGACGGAGTGCCGGTGATCGACGTTCTGCACACCGGAATCGACCCGGATGGCGTCGCCTTCGAGGTGACGTGCTTCGTGATGCGGGCAGACTTCGGAGGGCTCGACTACAACATGCCGATCGAGGGGTGACATGAAGATCAGACGGCGCGAGGAACGCGATCTCCCCGCTTGCGCGGCGGTGCTCAAGGAGGTCTACGCCAAGGACGGCTATCCCGTCGAAGGGGTGGACGATGCGCTCGGGTGGCTTACCCCTGACGGCCTGGTTGGCGCGTGGGTTGCTGAGTCCGACGGCAAGGTGGTTGGGCATCTGTGCGTAACCGGCGAGCGGGGGGAGGATGCCGCTCGCTTGTGGCAGGCTCGGGACGGTCGGCCGGTCGGTGTGTTGGCCCGGTTGTTCGTCCACCCCGATGCGCGGGGGCTCAGCTTGGGCGAAAGGTTGACCGTGGCTGCCATGGAGGATGCCCAGGAGCGCGGGGCGAGACTGGTCCTGGACGTGATGCAGAAAGACCGGGCAGCAATCCGGCTCTACGAGAAGCTTGGATGGGACCTGCTTGGGGAGATCTCGCACGTTGTTGGAGACCGGCGAGTACCTGCTTTCGCCTATGTTTCCCCGAGTTGATGTACTGCTTTCCCGTACTGCAATACGGGTGGACACGTTCGGACGTCCATGGACGTTGGAAGACTCGTGTTCCAGGTGAGCAAGGGTCCGGTCCGGGTGGAACACTGGCGGATCATTACTGATAAGGATGAGGCCCCAGGTTCAAGTCCTGGTACGCCCACCCAGTTTCATCTGGTCAGAGCCTTGCATCTCCACTCGGAGAGCAGGGCTCTTTCTGTTGTGACCGTCGTCTGACCGTGGAAACCCACACCGTCCCCTGCCTGAGCCCGTTTTCCCCGGCCCTGAACAGAATCGACAGGTCACCGAGTCGACAACGGAGCGAATCGCTATGTCGACTCGACTCCAGCCGAGGGTCCCCGGGGGAAGAGGCACGTCCAACAGCTCCAGGAGCTCCGCGGCGGCCACTCGGTAGGTTCCGCCATAGCGGAGCAGCCGGCAGGGGAACCGGCCGCTTCTGGCGAGCTTGTACGCCGTCGTACTCCCCATGTGCAGGGCGCGTGCGGCTGTCAGCAGGAGCGTTGGTGCAAACAGCGAAGGTCCTGGAGGGGAGGAATCCCGGGAGCTTACGTGTGGGTCTATCGGGTCAGGCGGAGGAAGGCCGTCCACTCGGCCGGAGGCACGCTGAGGTGGCCGAGCTCGTGATTCTGCGTGTCACGTACGGCCGCACCGCTCGCACTCCCCCGGACCTCCACGCAGTTCGCCCCGCCGTCGGAATACGTGCTCTTGCGCCACGTCGGTTTACTGCCCATCGTTCGACTCCTCATTTTCGCTCTCGGGCTCCGGAGGGTCCAAGCACATCAGGATGATCGCCTGACGTGGTCCGCCTAAACGGGCCGTCGGTGCCAGGATCTTCCCTGTGTCCACCGGGACCGTCCTTGGTGACGCTCGTCCACGACCGCGGCGGTGGATCTGGCGGATAAGCCGGACGGGCTCACGTCATGTGGTCTCGAACACGAGCACGGGTCCGTACGCGTTCGTACGGACCGGCCCTTTCCGACTCCCTGAGTTCGCACCGTCCCGGCCGTGCTGGAGCGTGGCCGGGCCTCCGTGGTTCGGATGTGCTGTGCCGGTACAGGCCGACCCGTCGACAGGCCGACACGGCGACATGTCGACTGAACGATCCGTCGACAGGCGGCACCCACCGGGGTTTGCCGTACCGGGACGGCCCATGGAGCCCCACCGGGTCCGTGACCGGGTAAGGCTTGTCCCATGAACAAGCACGACGACCGCATCCGGGTGCGCGGTGCCCGCATCCACAACCTCAAGAACGTGGACACGGAGCTGCCCCGGGACGCCCTGGTCGCCTTCACCGGGGTCTCCGGGTCGGGAAAGTCCTCCCTGGCCTTCGGGACCCTCTACGCCGAGTCCCAGCACCGGTACCTGGAGTCGGTGGCGCCGTACGCGAGGCGCCTGCTCCAGCAGCTCCCGGCCCCGGACGTGGACGACGTCACCGGGATGCCGCCGGCCGTGGCGCTCGCACAGCCGCGCTCCGCGCCCTCGGCCCGCTCCACCGTGGGCACCCTCACCACGCTCTCCAACACGCTGCGCATGCTCTTCTCCCGGGCGGGCACCTACCCGCCCGGGGCGGAGCACCTGGACTCCGACTCCTTCTCCCCCAACACCGCGGCCGGCGCCTGCCCCGTATGCCACGGGGAGGGGGTCGAGCACGAGGTCACCGAGGACTCGCTGGTGCCCGACCCCGGGCTGAGCATCGCCGACGGGGCCGTCGCCTCCTGGCCCGGGGCCTGGCAGGGCAAGAACCTGCGCGACATCCTCGACACCCTCGGGTACGACATCCACCGGCCTTGGCGGGAGCTCCCCCAGGACGAGCGCGACTGGATCCTGTTCACCGGGGAACAGCCCGTGGTGACCGTCCACCCGGTCCGTGAGGCGGGCCGGGTCCACCGGCCCTACCAGGGAAAGTACAGCAGCGCCCGGCGACTGGTGCTCAAGGCCTACGCCTCCTCCGCCAGTGAGGCCCGGCGGCGCAGGGCGGCCGAGTTCATGGTCGACCGGACCTGCCCGGAGTGCGGCGGCCGACGGCTGCGGCGGGAGGCGCTGCGGGTCACCTTCGCCGGGCACACCATCGCCGAACTGGCGGCGCTGCCGCTGACCGAACTGGTCACCCTGCTGCACCCCTGGCGGGAGGAGCCGGGGGCCGCCGGGGCGCTCGTCGGGGAGATCACCGGACGGGTCGAGGTGCTGGCGGAACTGGGCCTGGGCTATCTGAGCGTGGCCCGACCGGCTCCGACCCTGTCCACGGGGGAGTTCCAGAGGATCCGGCTGGCCACCCAGCTGGGCACGGGGCTCTTCGGGGTGGTCTACGTCCTGGACGAGCCCTCCGCGGGCCTGCACCCGGCCGACTGCGAGGCGCTCACCGGGATCCTCCGGCGTCTGCGCGACGGCGGCAACACCGTGTGCTTCGTCGAGCACGACCTGGACATCGTGCGCGGCGCGGACTGGATCGTCGACGTCGGACCGGAGGCGGGCGAGCACGGCGGGCGCGTCCTGTACAGCGGCCCGGTGCCCGGCCTGCGCGAGGTCCCGGAGTCGGTGACCCGCCGCTACCTGTTCCACGACGTCCTTCCGGAGCACCGGCCCCGCGACCCCGTCGGGCAGTTGCGCCTGCGCGGGGCCACCCGCAACAACCTGCGCGAGCTGGACGCCGACATCCCCCTCGGCGTGTTCACCGCCGTCACCGGGGTGTCCGGTTCGGGCAAGTCCTCCCTGCTGGCGGAGATCGGGGACCGGGCCGCCGAGCACGGCCGGGTGGTGTGGGTCAGCCAGCAGCCCATCGGGCGGACGCCGCGCTCCAACCTGGCGACCTACACCGGGCTCTTCGACACGGTGCGCAAGCTGTTCGCGGCCACCGAGAAGGCCCGCTCGCTCGGTTACGGGCCCGGCCGGTTCTCCTTCAACGTCGCGGCGGGGCGCTGCCCCACCTGTGAGGGTGAGGGGTTCGTCTCGGTGGAGCTGCTGTTCCTGCCCACCACCTACGCGCCCTGCCCGGCCTGCGGTAGCTCGCGCTACGACGAGGACACCCTCCGGGTGGAGTACCGGGGGCGCACGGTCGCGGACGTGCTCGCGATGTCGGTCGAGGAGGCGGCGGGATTCTTCACCGGGGAACCGTCGGTACGGCGCTCCCTGGAGACCCTCTCCGGGGTCGGGCTGGGCTACCTGCGCCTGGGCCAGCCCGCCACGGAGCTGTCCGGCGGCGAGGCCCAGCGGATCAAGCTCGCCACCGAACTCCAGCGCCGCCGGGTCGCCGACACGGTCTACCTGCTCGACGAGCCCACCACCGGCCTCCACCCGCACGACACAGACGTCCTCGTCAGCCGCCTGCGCGACCTCGTCGGCGCGGGCGCCACCGTGGTGGCGGCCGAGCACGACATGCGGGTCGTGGCCACCGCGGACCACGTCATCGACCTGGGCCCGGGCGGTGGTTCGCGGGGCGGACGGATCGTCGCGCAGGGCGCGCCCGCGCTGGTCGCGGCGGCCCCGGACAGCCGGACCGGCACCTATCTGAAGGGGCTGCTCTGATGCGCCACGCCCTTTCCCCGAGGTGACCACACGCGCCGAGGTGGAGAGCGTGATCGCGGGTCCGGCTCCAGGCTGGGGCTGAGGCCTCCCGGTCCGGGCGCCCCCAGGCGGGACCGGGGACTTGTCGACAGGCCGACCTGTCGCCATCCTGCGGCCCCCGTCTCGAAGTATGGACGGCGGAGAATTTTTCTTCCCGGTCGTGACCGGGTGGTCGCATGCCGGAAAGCTCCCTTGTCAGAGGGGGATTTCTCACCGACCGTTCGGTCAGGACACATGTCTCTAGCTGGGAAAAGCGTGACCCGATGTAGAAAGTGCCCTGCATCACATGGCATGGTGTCCTGGGGCTCATGGTCTGTCCCGGTATCCCCCGTTCCGCCTTCGGGCCGTGGACCGGCCTACCCGGGCCCAACAGCGAACCCGGCCCCCTCGAGCCGGTAGAGAACTACGGAGCAGCAATGGCGACACCCGACGCCACGGTCCCAGGACCCGGTGGAACCCTCGACCCCAAGGAGAAGCGCAAGGTCCTCGCGGGGACCATGGTCGGTACCACCATCGAGTGGTACGACTTCTTCATCTACGCCCAGGCCGCGGGCCTGGTGCTGGCCCCCCTCTTCCTGGCGCCCCTGTCGGACGCCAGCCCGGCCGTGGCGCAGGTCCTCTCCTTCGCGACCATCGGCATCTCCTTCCTCTTCCGCCCGCTGGGCGCGATCGTCGCCGGGCACCTCGGGGACAAGTTCGGGCGCAAGCGGATCCTGGTCTTCACGCTCGTCATGATGGGGGCCGCCACCTGCGCGATCGGCCTGCTGCCCACCTACGCCCAGATCGGAGTGGCGGCACCGGTCCTGCTGATCCTGATGCGCGTCATCCAGGGCTTCTCCGCCGGCGGTGAGTGGGGCGGCGCGGCCCTGATGTCGGTGGAGCACGCGCCTGTCAACAAGCGCGGTTACTTCGGCGCCTACCCGCAGATCGGCGTGCCGTGCGGCATGATCCTGGCGACCTTCGTGGTCTGGGTCATCACCGCGGTCATCGGCAACGAGGCCTTCCTGGAATGGGGATGGCGCATCCCGTTCCTGCTGTCCTTCCTGCTGATCATCGTCGGCCACCTCATCCGCAAGACGGTCGAGGAGTCCCCGGTCTTCAAGCTCATGCAGCAGCGCCGGGCCAAGTCCTCGGCCCCGCTGGGCCGACTGTTCCGCAAGAACAGCAAGGAGGTCGTCCTCTCCGCGCTGATCTTCGTCGCCAACAACGCCGCCGGTTACCTGGTGATCGCCTTCATGGCCACCTACGCCTCGCGGCCGGTCGAGGAGTTCGGCCTGGGTATGGAGCGGGGGCCGGTCCTGCTGGCCACCACCCTGGCCTCCTTCGGCTGGCTGGTCTCCACCCTGTACGGCGGTTGGATCAGCGACCGGATCGGCCGGGTGCGGACCTTCCAGATCGGCTACGTCCTGCTCGCCGCCTGGGCGGTGCCGATGTGGTTCATGGTCGACACCGCGAACATCTACATGTACTTCCTGGGCCTCTTCGTCTTCACGCTGACCTTCGGCCTGAGCTACGGCCCCCAGTCGGCGCTGTACGCGGAGATGTTCCCGGCGGAGGTCCGCTACTCGGGCGTGTCCATCGGCTACGCGCTCGGGGCGATCCTGGGCGGCGCCTTCGCCGCGATGATCGCCGAGCTGCTGCTGACCAACTTCGGCGCCTCGTGGACCATCGGCGTCTACGTCGTCTTCCTCTCGCTGATCTCCTTCGTCGCGGTCTCCCTGGTGAAGAAGAACCTCCAGGGGATCGACCTGCACGCTGACGAGGACGAGCCCACCTCCGTGACCTGATCACGGGGTGGGCCCTCCCGGCGGGGGCGGTGGTCCGCGGACCACCGCCCCCGCTCCGTGTCCGTCGGCGTCCCCTGACCGTCCGGTCGACGGGGCCGTGCGATGGAACCCCGTGCCGGTAAGTCCCTGTGTCGACATGGCGACCTGGGGACCTGTCGGCACGTCGACAGGGGCCTGGGCCGGAAGCGGGTCAGCCCAGGGCGCCGCGGACGTGGTCGATGACGCCGCCGTTCCACATCATCGAGATGTGTTCCACGCAGCCGGCCTCGATGTTGTCCGCGCCCGGCAGCGAGGTGCTGCTCACCGGCGAGATGACCAGGTCGCAGCGCGAACGGATGGTCGTGTACGAGACCGGTCCGGGGGTGGGGTCCCCGCTGTTGAGGTCGTTCAGGAAGTTCGAACCGTGCCGCATCTCCCCGCAGGGGGTGAGCAGGGACGGGCACAGGTTGGCGACGTCGGTGCCGTTGTTGGGGCCGCCGATGGAGATCCACTGGTCGACGGTCTCGGTGCCGCCGAGGTTCTTGATGTAGTGGCGCGAGGACAGTCCGCCCATGGAGTGGGTCACCAGGTGCACCCGGTCGGTGCCGTGCAGTCCTCGGACCTTGTCCACACGGGCGGCGAGCTGCCCGGCGATGGTGGTGTTCGAACGTGTCCAGTCGTAGGAGAAGACGTGCAGGCGGTCCTGCGGATAGCCGGAGTCCACCAGGGCGGACCGCATGGAGTGCCACTGGCCGCCCTTGCCCATGAATCCGTGGACGAAGACGACCGGCGTGTGCGTGTTGGCCGAGGCGGGGGCGGCGTGCAGGGCCGTGCTCAGGACGAGTACGAGGCCGCACAGCAGAGAGAGCAGGGGTCTCATGTGAGCTCCGTCGGTGGGGGATCGGGGAACTCGATTGTGTGCCCTGCGTCACGATGGGCGCATCGGCTGAATAGCCGGTCCCTTTACTCTTATTTAACCGGTGGGTAACTTGTGGGGGTGAACAGCGTGAACCCGCTCACACGCACCACGCCCCTGTACGGGCGCGCCCACGAACTGTCCGCCCTCCGCCGCCTGCTCGAGGCCGCACGCTCCGGGGTGAGCGGCGGCCTGCTCGTGACGGGCGCCCCCGGCTCGGGGCGGACCGCCCTGCTGGACCGGGCCGTTGAGGAGGCCCGCGACTTCACGGTGCTCCGGTCCCGCGCCGCGCCGGGCGAGGGCCTGCTCCCCCTGGCCGGGCTGCACCAGCTCCTACGGCCCGCACTCCCCTATCTCCCGCGCCTGCCGGAACCGCAGCGCGAGGCGCTCACCCGCGCCCTGGACACCGGAGACCCGGGCGACCCCTTCCCGCTCGCCAACGCGGCCCTGGGCCTGCTCTGCGAGGTCGCGGCTCAGTGCCCCCTCCTGCTCTGCGTGGATGACTTCCACCTGCTCGACCGGCCCTCCCGGGAGGTCGTGGCCTTCGCCGCGCGCAGGTTGGACCATGAGGGGGCGGCGGTCCTGCTCAGCGCCCCGGACGGGGACGCGGACCGGCTGGCCGGAATCCCCGTGCTCCGGTTGCGTCCCCTGGACCACGAGGCCCTCCTGCGCGTTCTGCCCGACGAGGAGCTGGCGGGCCCGGTCGCCGGGGATCTCGCCGCCGCGGCCGAGGGCAACCCCCGGGCCGCCCTCGAACTGCTGGACGGGACCACCGCCGAACAGCGCTCCGGTTCGGTCGTGCTCGAACAGCCGCCGCGCTCTCGGGGCGAGCTCACCGAGGCCTTCGCCCGAACCCTCTCCCGGCTTCCCGGCGCCACACGCCTGGCCCTGGTCCGGCTGGCGGCCGAACCCGGCCGAGGCCCCCGACCCCCGGAAACCGACGTCCTCGAACCCGCCCGGACGGCGGGCCTGGTCGTCGAGGAGGGCCGACACGTGGTTTTCACCCACCCGCTGGCCCGCTCCGCCTGCTACCACCGGGCCCGACCCACCGAACGGAGTTCCGTCCACCTGGCGCTCGCCCGTGTCTGCGAGGCCGAGCAGGAGGAGGACCGCGCCGCCTGGCACCGGGCCCTGGCCGGGAGCGCTCCCGACGAGCGGATCGCCGCGGCCCTCCACCGGGCCGCCCAGCGCACCGCCGACCGGCACGGCCACGCACACGCCGTCCTGCTTCACGAACACGCCGCCCGGCTCACCCCCGATCCCGCCACCCGCGGCCTGCGCCTGACCGAGGCCGCCCGATCCGCCTGGCTTTCGGGCGATCCGGCCCGGGCCCGCCTCGTGCTCGAACGCGTGCGCTCCGCCCCCGACCACGCGGACCTGCTCCGTGCCGAGATGGACCTGCGCTCGGGGGTGGCCATCGACGCCTCCCAACGGCTCGGGGACACCGCCGACCGGCTGGCCGGGAACGACCCCGGGTCCGCACTGCGGATGCTCTTCCAGGCCGGTGAGGCGAGTTGCCTCTCGGGCGACCACACGCGCTTCTTCGCCACCGCGGAGCGAGCCCGCGCCCTCGTGGCCGGGGCAGGGGCCGGCACGGAGGCGGAGCCCGGCCCGGGACGCGGCTCCGGCGCCGGTCCCGACCGGCCCTGGGACCGGCTCGTACTGGACTACATGACGGGCAAGGCCGCCATGTTCCAGGGCCGGCACCGCGAGGGCGCCGTACTCCTGGCCAGGGCCGAGGAGTCCGCGGAGCTCATCGGTGACCCGCAGGCCCTCGTACTGGGCGGGATCGCGGGCCTGCTCCGCGGGGACCACGTGCGCACCCGGGCCCTGGCCGGGCGCGCCGCCGCGGTGGCCCGCCGGACCGGGGCACTCGCCCTCGTGCCCCAGGCCCTGGAGTTCCTGACCTACGCCGAGATGTGGTTCGGCCGCCTGTCCCTGGCACAGGCGAGCGCAACCGAGGGGCTGCGTCTGGCGACCGACTCCGGACAGGACAACTGCGCGAGCCACCACCGGGGCGCCCTCGCCTTCGTCGCCGCGATCCGCGGGGAAGAGGACACGTGCCGGGAGCACGCCGGGACCGCCCTGGCGATGGCGGTGGAACACGACGTCGGACTCCCCGCCGGGCTGGCGGCCTGGGCCCTGGCCCTGCTCGACCTCGGTGCCGGACGCACCGCCGAGGCCGCCATGCGGTTGCGCGTGCTGGCCCGGTCCGGTCCCGGCAGCGGACACGCGGCGGTGCGGTTGCTGCTCACCCCGTACCTGGTGGAGGCTTCCGTGCGCGGCGGGGTGCGGGTCCGGGTCCGCTCCGGGGTGGAGACCTTCGCCAGCTGGGCCGAGGCGACCGGGAACGACACCGCCCTGGCCCTGGTGATGCGTTGCCGGGGCCTGCTCAGCGAGGGGGAGGAGGCGAGCGGGTTCTTCGAGAGCGCGCTCGAACTGCACTCCTCCGGCTACTGCGACTTCGAGGAGGCCCGCACCCGTCTGCTGTTCGGCGGGCACCTGCGACGCTCCCGGCATCCGGGCCTGGCCCGGGAGCACCTGTACACCGCGATGGAGGCCTTCGAACGGTTGGGCGCCCGGCCGTGGGCGCGACAGGCCGGGGAGGAGCTGCGGGCGGCCCGCGGCAGCGCGGCGGCGCGCCGGAGAACCGGGCTGGAGCCGCTCAGTCCGCAACAGCTCCGGATCGCCCGGCACGTCGCTGACGGCGCCACCAACCGGGAGGTCGCTTCGCGGCTCTTCCTGAGCACCCGCACGGTCGACCACCATCTGCGCAACATCTACAGCAAGCTCGGGATCCGCTCCCGGGTCGAGCTCTCCCGGCTGATCGGTGTTTCCCGGGAGCGGGGGCACGAACCCGGGTGAGACCCCCGTTCCGCGTGGCCGCGGGACCGCGGTCCCACGCGCGGAGCAGAGAGGGGGTGGGGGCGCGGTGCGGCCCCGGGCCCTCACGGGTCCCGGGGCCGCACCGGCTTCCGGCCGGGCCCGCCTCAGCGCTCGGTCACCCGGCGTTCGTTGGGCACGCAGTGGGTCATGGTCAGACCCGAGACGTCCCGGGGGCCGTTCGCACCCAGGTTCGCCAGGCGTTCCCGGTCCTCGTCCGTCAGTTCCTGGCCCCGCAGGGGCTCCAGGTGCGACACGTCACCGGGCTCGATCCCCAGCCCCTTGCCGACACGTGTGCCCAGTTCGTCCTCGACCAGGAGGAGGTGCCAGACCATCCGTTCCCGGACCGCGCGGTCGCACTGGGAGAGCAGGCCGGTGAAGTTGTGCACCAGGTCGTCGCGCTCCCACTGCTCCATCAGCAGGTACCGCTGCCCCGCCTGCCGGTAGTCGTTGGTGCGGCTGATGCGTTTGCGGGTGAGCCGTCCCCTGATCTCGGGGCCCTGTTCGTCATGGGTGGGGTACTGCCCCTCCCGCAGCCCGCCGGTGATGGAGGGCTCGTAGTTGACGTGCGGGTTCCCGCCCCCGGTGTCCTGGTGGTAGGCCATCAGCCCGTCCCGCTGGTTGGTGCGTACGGACGCGTTCCTGGCCTGGTTGACCGGCAGCTGCAGGTAGTTGGGGCCCACCCGGTACCGCTGGGTGTCGCTGTAGGAGAAGGTGCGGCCGACCAGCATCTTGTCGTCGGAGAAGTCCAGCCCGTCCACGAGCACGCCGGTGCCGAAGGAGATCTGCTCGTTCTCGGCGAAGTTGTCCGAGACGTTCCGGTCGAGCACGATGCGCCCCACCGGCTTGGGCGGGAAGTCCTGCTCGGGCCAGGTCTTGGTGTCGTCCAGGGGGTCGAAGTCGAGTTCGGGGTGCTCCTCGTCGCTCATCATCTGCACGAGCAGCTCCCATTCGGGGTACTCGCCGCGGTCGATGGCCTCGTGCAGGTCCCTGGTCGCGTGCCCCGTCTCGGACGCCTGGATGTTCGCGGCGTCGGCCTCGGTCATGCTGCGGACCCCCTGCTTGGGCATCCACGTGTACTTGACCAGGACGGTCTCGCCCGCCTGGTTGACCCACTTGTAGGTGTTGACCCCGAACCCCTGCTGGTGCCGGTAGTCCGCGGGGATGCCGCGGGGGCTGAAGAGGTTGACGAGCATGTGCATGCTCTCGGGGGTCTGGGACATGAAGTCGAAGATCCGGTTGGGCTCCTGCCGGAACGTCACCGGGTCCGGTTTCAGGGCGTGGATCACGTCCGGGAACTTGATGGCGTCGCGGATGAAGAACACCGCGAGGTTGTTGCCCACCAGGTCCCAGTTGCCGTCCTCGGTGTAGAACTTGACGGCGAAGCCCCGGGGGTCCCGCGCGCACTCGGAGGAGTCGCGTCCGCCGATCACCGTGGAGAAGCGCAGCGCGATGTCGGTGCGCTTCCCCTTGCCCTGGAACAGTTTGGCGCGCGTGTAGCGGTCGATGGGCTCCCCGCCCCAGGTGCCGTAGGACTCGAAGTACCCGAACGCGGTCACCCCGCGGGCGTGCACCACCCGCTCGGGGATCCGCTCACGGTCGAAGTGGCTGATCTTCTCCAGGAACTGGTAGTTCTCCAGGGTGGCGGGGCCCCGTTCGCCCACAGTGCGCTGGTTCTGGTTGTCGTAGACGGGGTGGCCCTGGCGGTTGGTGAGTACTCCGCGCTCGTCCTCGGGCGCGGGCCCCCGGCCGGATACGTCGGTCATGCGGCTGGTCCTCTCCCTGCGGGTCAGGCTTCCTCACCCCTGCCACTGCCCGTGATCACACTGGGTGATACGCACATGGCGGAAACATTGCCAAGGAAGGGGTCGGGGCGGAGTGTCGACAGGTCGCTTCGCCGACAGGCCGATACGCGGGGCGGCGCCGACACGGTTCGCCGGGCGGGCGTTTCACGTGAAACACCGGAGGTGCCGCGCCCCCGGGCGGAGGGCGGAGCCTCGGGCGGGAGGGCGGAGAGGGCGCCGAGCCGAACACCGGGAGGGCGCCGCGCGGCTCAGGCGTCGCGCACCTGGTCCTCACGGTGGACGACGGGGGGCTCCACCGACCAGGGGAAGTTGATCCAGCGGTCCGTGTGCTTCCACACGTACTCGCACTTGACCAGTGACTGCGGCTTCTCGTAGATGACCGCGCTGCGCACCTCGGCGGTGTGCTCGGCGCAGAAGTCGTGCACCAGCTTGAGCGTCTTGCCGGTGTCGGCGACGTCGTCGGCGACCAGCACCTTCTTCTTGCTCAGGTCGACCACGTTGGGCACCGGCGGCAGCATGACTGGCATGTCCAGCGTGGTACCGACCCCCGTGTAGAACTCCACGTTCATCACGTGCAGGTTCTTGACGTCGAGTGCGTACCCCAGACCGCCGGCGACGAAGAGGCCGCCCCGGGCGATGGACAGGATGATGTCGGGCTCGTACCCGTCGTCGGCGATCGCCTGGGCCATGTCACGCATCGCGGTGCCGAAGAGCTCGTAGCTCAGGTTCTCGCGCTCGTCGCTCACTGTCTGGTCCCCCCGGTGTTCTCGGTGTGAAGTGCGCCCGGCGCCTCGCAGGTCAGGCCGCTCACGGCACCGGTACATGCTAACGACGGCCGGGGCGCGGCCGTCGGCGCGGGGCGGTCCGCGCAGGGCGAGCGGCCGGGGAGTCGGTATGGGGACAGGTCGACAGATCGACCCGTGCGACCACGGTCACGGCGTGCGGTGTCCCCGGCCACATGTCCACCGCGCCCCGTGTCCCGGGTCACATGCATGGACAAAATGCTCGAAAATCAGCGAACTCACATGACATTTTCTTGATTCCTCCTGGTTTGTGGCGAACAGATGGTCGCAAATAGCACCATGTCCCTGTACAGATCTTCCGTGAACCAGGAGGTTGCAGCATGGCTGAACACCAGGGCCTTCTCCCCTCCGAGCGGCCGCTACGGCTGCTCGACGAGTCCGGGGTCCCGGTCAGCGAGACCGACCTGCGGATGCCGGGCTCCCAGCGCCTCCTGGAGGCCTACACCTCCCTGGTGATCGGCCGCCGCGTCAACGACCAGGCCAGCGCCCTCGTCCGCCAGGGCCGCCTCGCGGTCTACCCCTCCTCGCACGGCCAGGAAGCCTGCCAGACCGGTGCCGCGCTCGCCCTGGCCGACGGCGACTGGCTGTTCCCGACCTACCGCGACACCGCGGCCGTCGTCGCACGCGGCGTCGACCCGGTCGAGGTCCTCACCCTCCTCAAGGGCGACTGGCACGCGGGCTACGACCCCTACGAGCACAACGTCGCACCCCAGGCCACCCCGCTCGCCACCCAGCTCCTGCACGCCGTCGGCGTGGCCCACGCGGCCCGCCTGCGCGGCGAGGACACCGTGGTCATGGCCCTGTGCGGCGACGGCGCCACCAGTGAGGGCGACTTCCACGAAGCCCTCAACTTCGCCGCCGTCTTCAGGGCCCCGGTCGTGTTCTTCGTGCAGAACAACGAGTACGCGATCTCCGTCCCCCTGGCCAAGCAGAGCGCCGCCCCCTCCCTCGCCCACAAGGGCGTCGGCTACGGAGTCAACGGCGAGCGGGTGGACGGCAACGACGCCGCCGCCGTCCTCGCCGTCCTGGAGGACGCCGTCGGGGCCGCCCGCTCCGGCGAGGGCCCCCAGCTGGTCGAGGCGCACACCTACCGGATGCAGGCGCACACCAACGCCGACGACGCCTCCCGCTACCGCAGCGAGGACGAGGTAGACCCCTGGGTGGCCCGCGACCCGCTGCTGCGGATGGAGGCCTACCTTCGGAAGAAGCGGGTGCTCACCAAGGCCAGGCGGACCGAGATCACCGAGAGGGCCGAGGCCGTCGCCACCGCCATGCGCGAGGGGGTCAACCGGGACGTGCAGCCCGACGGCGCCGAGCTGTTCGCGCACGTGTTCGCCTCCCCCACCCCGCAGTTGACCGAACAGGCCGCCTTCCTGGCCGACGAACTGAGCAGAGAGGGCAACTGACATGGCGACCGAGAAGCTCTCCATGGCGCAGGCGCTCAACCGGGCGCTGCGCGACTCCCTCGCCGAGGACCCCGCCGTGTACGTCTTCGGCGAGGACGTCGGCCCTCTCGGAGGAGTCTTCCGGATCACCGACGGCCTGACCGCGGAGTTCGGCGAGGACCGCTGCTTCGACACCCCGCTCGCCGAGTCCGGGATCGTCGGCATGGCCGTGGGTATGGCGATGAACGGTATGCGACCGGTGGTCGAGATGCAGTTCGACGCCTTCGCCTACCCGGCCTTCGAACAGATCGCCAGCCACGTCGCCAAGACCCGCAACCGCACCCGCGGCCGGGTCGGCCTGCCGATGGTCATCCGCGTCCCCTTCGCGGGCGGTATCGGCGGGGTCGAGCACCACTGCGACTCCTCCGAGGCCTACTACGCGCACACCCCGGGCCTGAAGGTCGTCACCCCCGCCACCCCCGAGGACGCCTACCACCTGCTGCGCGAAGCCATCGCCTCCCCCGACCCGGTGGTCTTCATGGAGCCAAAGAAGCTCTACTGGGCCAAGGACGAGGTGGACTTCGACCGCCCCGCCCCCGGGATCGGCCGGGCCGTGGTCCGCCGCGAGGGGACCGACGCCACCCTCATCGCCTACGGGCCGGCCGTGCCCACGGCCCTGGAGGCCGCCGAGGCAGCCGCTCAGGAGGGCCGCAGCCTCCAGGTCGTGGACGCGCGCTCGGTCGTGCCCTTCGACGACGAGACCGTGTGCGCGGCGGTGCGCTCCACCGGACGCGCCGTGGTGGTCGCCGAGGCCAGCGGGTACGCGAGCGTCGCCTCGGAGATCGTCGCCCGGGTCACCGAGCGCTGCTTCCACTCCCTGGCAGCCCCGGTCCGCCGGGTCACCGGCTTCGACATCCCCTTCCCCCCGCCCAAGCTGGAGCGTTTCCAGCTGCCCAGCGTGGACCGCATCCTCGACGCCGTCGACGACCTGCAGTGGGAGGACCAGTGACCGCCCAGACCTTCGACCTCCCCGACCTGGGAGAGGGCCTCACCGAGGCCGAGGTCGTGAAGTGGCTGGTCGCCGTCGGCGACACCGTCGCCGTCGACCAGCCGATCGCCGAGGTGGAGACCGCCAAGTCGATCGTCGAGGTCCCCTCCCCCTTCGCCGGGACGGTCAGCGTCCTGCACGGCGAGGAGGGCGAGGTCCTGGAGGTCGGCAAGCCGCTCATCACCGTCGGATCCGGTTCCCTGGCCGAGGTCCCGACCGCGGAGTCCCCCGTCGCGGAGGCGTCCGTCAGCGGGACGGAGCCGTCGGCCCCGGCAGCCACGGGGGCCGAGGCCGACGCCGCTGGCGAGCGCTACCGCGAGGAGGAGCGCGCGGGTTCGGGCAACGTCCTGATCGGCTACGGCACCCCCGAGTCCACGGGCTCGGGTCGTCGCCGCCGTCCGCGCAACCGTCCGCCGTCGCACGGCGCCCAGCCGCCGGCCCCCGCGGCCGCTCCGGCCCCCGCACCGGCGCGCCGGGTCCCGCTGGTCACCTCACCGCTGGTCCGCCAACTGGCCCGGGAAGCCGGGCTGCGGGTGGCCGACATCGAGGGCAGCGGCCCGGGTGGGCTCATCACCCGCCGCGACGTACGCTCCGCGATCGAGGCGGCCGGTGCCAACACCGCTCCGGCCCCGTCCGCCCCGATCGCGGTCCCCACTCCGACGGCCCCCGCCCAGGTGGAGCCGGGTGCCGTCGACGCCCGCACGGGCCTGGCCGAGTCGAGGCGGGAGGCGATGGGCGCCTTCCGCAGGACCGTGGCCGCCTCGCTCTCGCGCAGCCGCAGCGAGATCCCCGAGGCCACCGTGTGGGTGGACGTGGACGCCACGGAACTGGTGCGCCTGCGCCGGTCCGACCCGGAGGGCCCCGGCCTGCTCGCCTACGTGGCACGTTTCGTGCTCGCCGGTCTGCGTGCCCACCCGGAGCTCAACGGGCTGGTGGACACCGAGCGCGAGGAGCTCGTCCAGTACGACGGCGTCAACCTCGGTCTGGCCGTCCAGACCGACCGCGGCCTGGTCGCTCCCGCCGTCATGGGCGCCCACAAGCTCACCACCGCCGAACTGGACACCGAGATCAAGGAGCTCACCCGGCTGGCCCGGGCAGGGAAGGCCACCCCCGCCCAGCTCACCGGGGGCACGTTCACGCTGAACAACTACGGTGCGCTGCGCGTGGACGGCAGCGCCGCGATCATCAACCACCCGCAGGTCGCCATCCTCGGCCTCGGCCGGATCATCGACCGCCCCTGGGCGGTGGACGGTGAGCTGACGGTCCGCAAGATCACCCAGCTGTCGTTCGCCTTCGACCACCGCGTCTGCGACGGCGGAGCCGCGGCGGGCTTCATGCGCGTGGTCGCCGACGCCATGGAGAACCCGGCCAGGGCCGTCGCCCGCCTGTAGACCGGGGTCGCCGGACAGATCCGGCGGCCCGGAACGGAGCGCCTCGGGGGAGTCGGCACCCCCGAGGCGTTTCCCGTGTCCGGGGTCCGTACGCTCCGGTCAGCCCTTCAGAGCGGTGTGCATCCGGCGCAGCCTCGGGCCGAAGGCGCCGCGGACACCGACGGCGGCGGCGAGGTCGCCCGCCGGTCCCAGCCCGGTGCTGATCTCCACCAGGTCGGTGTGCCGGGTGCCCGTCCCGTGCGGCTCGACCGTGTGCGTGTGCCGCCAGTAACGGAACGGACCGCGTACCTGGAGGTCGCTGAACGAGCGCCCTGCCTCGTAGTCGTCGATGACGGCGGTCCACCGTACGGGGTGGAACCCGGCCGCGCCCCAGCGCAGGTCCAGGACCTCGCCCTCCCCGAAGCGCTCGGGCCAGCGCAGGACCTCCACCCCCGGCGGCATGGCGTCCAGGAATCCCGCCCTGCTGAGGATCAGCGCGAACACGCGGTCGGCCGGGGCGTCGAAGTCCTCGACCACCCGCAGCTTCGTGGTGCGCCTCGGCCGAACCCTCGGGTCACGTTCTCGCACGGATGCCCTCCACCGTCTCCTGGACCGAGCTCCAGCATGGCAGGGAGGACCGTGCCGGAGAGCTCGCCCGGGCCGGTGTTTCGCGTGGTTGGTAGGGTCTTGTCGCTTCGCCCCGCCATGAACCGCGCGGCACGGGACGACCGCGACGAGGTGCTGGAGGAGTAGTGGCAGAGTCCGGCGACTTCGGGTGGGCAGGTGAGTACCGGTTGGGTGCCGGGGGCATGGGCGAGGTGTACCTGGCCCGTTCGGCGGGCGGCCGGGCGGTCGCGGTCAAGACGGTGCACGCCCACCTCGCGCGGGACCCGGAGTTCCGCCGCCGATTCGCCCGCGAGTCCGAGACCGCCGCACGGGTCGGCGGGACCTTCACCGCTCCGGTGCTGGACGCCGATCCCGAAGCCGCCGTGCCCTGGCTGGCCACGGCCTTCGTCGCCGGTCCCACCCTCACCGACGCGGTCGCGGCAGCCGGCCGCCTGCCCGACGGTTCGGTCCGCACGGTGGGGGCCGGACTGGCCGAGGCGCTCCTCTCGATCCACGGTGCGGGGCTGACCCACCGGGACCTCAAACCCGGCAACGTGCTGCTGTCCGCCTCGGGGCCGCGGGTCATCGACTTCGGCCTGGCCCGGGCCGAGGACGCCACCGCGTTGACGGACACCGGGCAGGCCGTGGGCACCCCCGGGTACCTGCCGCCGGAGGTCCTGGAGGGCGGGGAGGCCGGTCCGGCCGGGGACGTGTTCGCCCTGGGCGGGCTGCTCGCCTTCGCCGCGACCGGGCGCCACCCCTACGGGGAGGGTCCGGTGGTGGCGATCCTGCGGCGGGTCCTGCGGGAGCCACCGGACCTGGAGGGGATCGAGCCCGGGTTGCGTCAGCTCCTGGCCGCCTGTCTGAGTGTCGACCCCGGGGCGCGACCGCGTACTGACGAGTTGCTCGGCGCGTTCGGCGGTACCGGGACCGACGGCGGGCCCGCCCCGATGCCCCACACGGTGACCGACCTGATCGCCGAACGCGAGGCCTGGGCGGCGCAGCGCCTGGCGGAGGTCCCGTACGGGGAACCACCGGGGCCCGCTTCGCCGACCCCTGGAACACCGGGGCAGGTGTCGGGGGAGACGGACCCGGAGGACGAGGAGCCGGGCGCGGGACGGCCGCCCGCCCGGCTCCGGCGGCGCCCCTCCGGCCTCTCGCTCATCGTGGCCGCGACCGTGGTCGCGCTGGTGGTCGTGGCCGGGTTCCTGATCCCCCGTGTGTGGTCCGGCATCAGCGACTCGGGCGCCCGCCCCGGTTCCGGCGATCCTGCGTCCTCGGGCGGCCTCGCTCCCCCTTCGGAGGGCGCTGAGCCGCCCGGTGAACCCGCCGCGTACACCCTGGTCGCGGCGCACGAGATCGACGTCCCCATTCCGGAGACGACCTGGTACCAGTCCATAGCGCTCTCCCCCGACGGCGGCACCGCCTACATGAAGGGGTCGTCCACCCCGGTGCTCGCGGTGGACACCGGCAGCGGCGCTCCCCTCCACGCCAGTGAGTTCTCCGGTACCGGAGCGATCACCGTGGCGCCGGACGGGACGATGCTGGCAGTCCAGGCATGGGGGGAGACCATGCCCCGTGAGGGGACGTGGGACAGTGCGGAACCCGTCGTCGTCATCGACCCGGAGAGCGGTGCGACCCTTGCGCGGACGACGGTGGGGGCGAGGGGAGGTGAGGTCGCCTTCACCCCCGAGGGCCAGCTCGTCGTCACCAGTCCCTGGGGCGATACCGCCCTGTGGGACACGGAGCACGGCGGGAGGGTCAGGGTCATCGCGCCGAACGGCGGTCAGAGTCTCGCGCTCAGCTCCGACGGCTCCCTCGTTGCCTTCCTCAGGGAGCCGACGCTGATGGAGGACTCGGCTGACGAACCCGCGCGCATCGAGGTGTGGACCTCGACCGGGGAACAGGTGGCCGAGATCGACGCGACGGCGGACGAACGCTACGGACACCTGTCCTTCCAACCGGGCACGACCCAGTTGACCGCGATCGGCAAGAACAGTGTGAGTATGTGGGACGCCACCACCGGAGAAGAGCTGGGTGGCTTCGAGCACGAACTGGGCATCGCGCCGCGGGGTGCTGTCGACGAGGGGACCGGGAGGCTGCTGGCCTGGTCGCTCGGGGGCACCGTGGTGGACGTGGACCTCGACGCCCGTGTCTCGTTGGGGCCGGTGACGGTGCCGGAGGAAAGTGCCCGTGCGGATCTGGCGGCCAACACCTCCGGCGTGGGCCTGTCCGCCGACGGCGGAGTTCTGGTGCGCCTGGGGCACCGACCGCAGGAGGAGAACGAGGAACTGGACGACTACCACCTGTACGTCTGGGAACGGGTCTGACGGGGAGAACTGACACGCATGGAGCGGCTCGACGAGGACGATCCCCGGGAGATCGGCGGTTATCTGGTTCTGGGGCGGTTGGGAGCGGGCGGGATGGGCCGCGTCTACCTGGCCCGGACTCCGGGGCATCGGAAGGTCGCCCTCAAGGTGATCCACCCGCACCTGGCCGGTGAACCGGGCTTCCGTTCCCGTTTCGCCCGCGAGGTGGCGACCGCACGGAGGGTCAGCGGAGCGTTCTCCGCCGCCGTCGTGGACGCGGACCCCGAAGCCGAGGTGCCGTGGATGGCCACCGAGTACCTGGCCGGGCCGACCCTGCGGCAGGCGGTGGTCGAGGGAGGCCCCCTGCGGAAGCGGGAGCTTCACGGGCTGGCGGCGGCCCTGGCCGAAGGACTCGCGGCCATCCACGGTGCCGGTCTGGTCCACCGCGACCTCAAGCCGGGCAACATCGTGCTCGTGGGGGACGGGCCGCGCGTGATCGACTTCGGGATCGCCAAGGCGCTCGACGCGGTGGAGGCCACGCACACGGCTCGGGGGTTCGGGACCCTGGCCTACGTGTCCCCGGAACAGGCGCTGGGTGGTGCGGCGACCGAGGCCAGCGACGTGTTCTCGCTGGGGTCCGTACTGTTCTTCGCCGCGACGGGCGAGCCGCCCTTCGGTACCGCACCGCAGGCCTCCGTCATCCACCGGATCGTGGACCGGGAACCGGACCTGGAACGCGTGCCGGAGGGGCTGCGGTCACCACTGGCGGCCCTTCTCGACAAGGATCCCGAGGACCGGCCGAGCGCCCGTGAAGCGGTACGCGCCCTGGGCGGAGTCCCGGAGGCGATTCGCTGGGAACCGGAGGGGGCGGTCGACCGCCTGGTCGTGGACAGCGAGTGGGAGACCGAGCGGCTCACCGAGCCTCCGCCGGAGCCGGTCCGGCCGACTGACCGGTCCACCGGACAAACGCCCGGACCACGGGTCGGAAGGGGGCGGGCCGCGGCCTACGCCGACGGTGCGCTGGCCGTGGTCGTCTCGGTCGCGCTCGTGGTCTCCCTCGCGTCCGACGGTGTTCCGGAACCGGTCGGAGCCGGGGCCGATTCCGGCCCCGAAGCCGGGAACGAAGCAGAGGCCGATGCCGGGAACGGGGCCGAGGACGAGGAAGTCGAGTACCCGGAACTCCCCCTCAGCGTGTTGGAACCGGTCGAGGCCAACCCGTTGGACGTGGAGTTCGACGCGGACCTGACCCGGGGGATCTCACCGTCGGGCGAGGTCTTCGCATGGGCTCCACCGAAAGAACTGGAGCCGGTGCACTTCGTCTCCCTGCCCTCGGTGCCAGAGGTGGAAACGGCGGGTAACAACCGTTCCTACGAAGTCCCGCGCCACCTCGCGGTAGCCGACCGCCCCTGGTTCTGGGGCACGGTCTACGAGGACGGCTCCTCCGTGATGAACATATCCTCGGACGGCTATCCCGAGTCCGACGACGGGGACGCCCACCATGGGTACACCGCTGTCGACATCGACGCCCTCGGGCATGTTCCGGTGGTCGGCGCCGGGGACGGCACCTTCGGGACGAGGTTCGGAGAGGGCCGTCTGGCCCACACCCACCGGAACCCGGACGGATCCCGGGCCGTGCCGGCCGCCGTCGACGCCGTCGCCGTTGACCGGGAGGGCGAGTACATGGCCGGCGCCGCCGCGGTTGGCAACGACCGCAGCATCCGGGTGGTGCCGTTGGAGGGGCAGGACCGCAACGCGGGAGACGATCTGTACGTCAGCCCGGAACAGGTCCGGGAAGCCGAACTCCTGCCCACCGGCGAGGCGGCGGACGGTAGCCCGGGCGGGCCCGGCGAGGCCTCGGACGCGGGTGATGAGGTCACCGCGATGGAAATCGGCCCGGACGGCGCGGTGGTGGTCTTCGCGGTCGGCACGGCGGTCTTCCGGTGGAACACCGGTGACGACACCGCCGAACCCCTGCCCCGGGGCGCGGGCGACGGTGTCGTGGGATCGCTCGCGTTGAGCCCTGACGGGACCCTGGCCGCCGCGTCCGGGGAGACGGGCGCGGTCAACGTCTGGCACCTCCCGTCCGCGCAGCGGGTCGCCACCATGGAGGTCCCCGAAGGGCCCGCACCGGTGGCGTTCACCGAGGACGGCGGTGCCCTGCGCACGGTGGACGCCGAGAACGTGTTCACCGAGTGGGACGTCGGCGGCCTCGTCTGACCGGCCCTCGGCGCCCGGTTCCGAGCACGACGGCGCCCCCGGTCCCGGGGGCGCCGTCGTGTCCGCACAGCGGTTCGTCGACCTGCCGTCATACCGCCACGTAGCCATATCGTCCTGTCGGTTTGTCGACAGGACTACGAGGCGACAGGTCGATCAGTTGACGGGTCGACCTGTCCCCGTGTCTACTCCTCGCCCTTGGCCACCAGGGTGAGGACGTCGTAGGTGGCGACCGCCTCACCGTCCTGGTCGGTGACGACCGCGTCCCAGCGCACCTCGCCGTAGTCCGCGTTGGTGCGCGGGGTGATCTGCTTCGCGGTCAGCTTCACCCTGATCACCGCGTCCTCCTTCACCGGGGTGAGGAAGCGCAGGTTGTCGACGCCGAAGTTGGCCAGGACCGGCCCGGGGGCCGGGTCGACGAACAGGCCGGCGGCCAGCGACACCACCAGGTACCCGTGTGCCACGATCCCGCCGAACAGCGGGTTGGCGGCGGCCGCCTCCTCGTCGGTGTGCGCGTAGAACGTGTCACCGGTGAACTCGGCGAAGTGGTCGATGTCCGCGCGGGTCACCGTGCGTTCGGCGGACTCGACGGTGTCGCCGATCCGCAGCTCGGTCAGGTCCTTGCGGAACGGGTGCACCTCGCCGACCGTGCGGCGCGAACCCGTGGTCCAGTGCCCGGTGATCGCGGTGAGCATGTCGGGCGAACCCTGGACGGCGGTGCGCTGCATGTGGTGCTTGACGCCGCGCACACCGCCCATCTCCTCGCCGCCGCCGGCGCGGCCGGGGCCGCCGTGCACCAGGACGGGCAGCGGGGAACCGTGGCCGGTGGACTCCTTGGCGTCCTCCCGGTTGAGCACCAGGATGCGGCCGTGCCAGGGGGCGACGCCCAGGACGACCTCGCGGGCGACGTCCTCGTCGTGGGTGACCAGGGAGCCGACCAGGCTGCCCCGGCCGCGTGCGGCGAGCTCGACCGCCTCGTCCACGGTGTCGTAGGTGATGACGGTGCTGACCGGGCCGAAGGCCTCGACCTCGTGCGGCTCCTTCGCACCGGGCTCGGCACGGAGCAGGATCGGCGACATGAAGGCGCCGGACTCGTCGTCGGCGCCGGCCACCTCGACCCGCTCGGGGTCGCCGAACACCAGCTCGCTGGAGGTGCGCAGGGCCTTGACCGCCTTGCGGACCTCCTCGCGCTGGTCGAGGGAGACCAGCGCGCCCACGCGGGTGTCGGGGTTGTCTGCGGCGCCCACCACGGCCTTGGACAGGCGGTCGGTGAGGGCCTCGGTGACGGCTCCGGCCATGGCGGAGGGCACGATGGCCCGGCGGATGGCGGTGCACTTCTGCCCGGCCTTGACGGTCATCTCCGTCACGACCTGCTTGACGTACAGGTCGAACTCGGGGTCCTCGACGGTCACGTCCGGGCCGAGGATCGAGCAGTTGAGGGAGTCGGCCTCCACGTTGAGCTGGACGCCGCCGCTGACCACGTTCGGGTGGTTGCGCAGGATCGCTCCGGTGGCGGCGGACCCGGTGAAGCCCACGACGTCCTGCGGGCCGAGGGCGTCGAGCAGGCCCCGGTGGCTGCCGACGAGGAGTTGGACCGAGCCCTCCGGCATGAGGCCGGACTCGACCATCCGCCTCACGACGGCGACCGTCAGGTAGGCGGTCTGGCCGGCGGGTTTGACGATGCTGGGCAGGCCCGCGAGGAAGGCCGGCGCGAGCTTCTCCAGCATCCCCCAGACGGGGAAGTTGAACGCGTTGATCTGCACCGCGACGCCGGGACGGGAGGTGTAGACGTGCTGGGCGACGAAGGTGCCGCCCTTGCTGAGGGGTTCGAGGGGGCCGTCGAGGATGACGGTGGAGTTGGGGAGTTCGCGTCGGCCCTTGCTGGAGAAGCTGAAGAGGGTGCCGAAACCGCCGTCGACGTCCACCGCGGTGTCGCGCTTGGTGGCGCCGGTCCGGTGGGAGAGGGCGTAGAACTCGTCCTTGTACCCCATGAGGTGCTTGGCGACCTCCTTGAGGATGTTCGCCCGCTGGTGGAAGGTGAGCGAGCGCAGCGCGGGCCCGCCGACCTCACGCGCGTACCCGACCATCGCGGCCACGTCGGGGCCGTTCTTCGAGATCCGTGCGACGGTCTCACCGGTGTTCGCGTCGGCCAGGGGCGCGCCCTCGTCCGCGGGGGTGAACCACGACCCCTGTGCGTAGCTCTCCAGTACTTCGGACACGTGACGGTCCTCTCCTCGGTGCGGGTCTTTGGGAACAGTATTACAGACCGATCGGTCAGTAAATAGCCCCGCAGCTGCGGAAGTACGCCTCACCAGCGCTTTCGCCAGCAAGCTAGGGCTGCTCGCCTGGGCCGTGCAGGGGCGTTTAGCGTGGCCCCATGACCAACTACGCCCGGATGTACCGTCTTGGTCTCACGCCCTGGGAGCGCTACGGCCCCGCAGCCGGCGCACAGCTCCGGTCCTGGCTCGACCGCGAGGCCGAGGAGCGTCCGAACGGCCCCGGCCGGGCACTGGACATCGGTTGTGGACGCGGGCAGTTCACCCCCGAGATCGCCCGGTACGGCTGGGAGGCCGTGGGCGTCGACCTCGTGCCCGAGGCGATCGGGGCCGCCCGGCGCAAGGGGCCGACGGAGGTCGCCTACGTCGTAGGTGACGCGGCCGACCTTCCGGCCGACCTGGGCGCCTTCGACCTCTTTGTCGACATCGGCTGCTTCCAGGGGCTCGACGCGGTTCAGCGGACCGCGGAGGGGAAGGGCGTAACGGCGCTCGCCGCGCCGGGGGCCACCCTGCTGATGCTCGCCTTCGGGCCGTCGAAGTACCGCAAACTCGTCGAGGGCGTCTCACAGGCCGAGGTCGAGGCCGCGTTCCCGGCATGGGAGCTCCTCGACGTGGCGGACGCGGCCACCGGGGGTCTGGGTTGGCCGATGAACCGAACCTCGCCGAAGTGGTACCGGTTCCGCCGCCCCACCGGATGACCCGCAGGCCTTCCGGTGGGGCAACCGTGAGGGTGACGCGGTCGTCCTACGTGGACACCCCCGAAGCCGAGGAGAGCCCCATGTCCCCCGTCCAGATCATCCGCCTGGCGGCCCTCGCGTCGGTCGCCGGTGGCGCAGCCCTCGGCTTGGTCCCCAGCGGGCCTGCGGGTCGGGGTGGCTGACCCTTCCAGCCGGTACTGAGGAGCTCCACGGGTGGTTCGTCATGGGTGAGGCGCCCGACCCGGTGATGGTTACGTGTGGAGCGGCCATGGCTCCGGCGGGGTCGTGGGCGATCGCGTTGATCGTGATCGGAGCGGTCCTGTTGGTGGGAGCCCGGCTCAACGCCCCGTCCCAGCCGAGGACACCGGAGCCGTAGGGCCCCGCCGAGCTTCCGACGACGGGCCCCGGGACCGGCGGGTCCCGGACCACCGCACCGTGTGAGGGCGCCCCCCCCCGGGCCCGGCACAGCCTGTGCGGGTACCTGCACGGGCAGGGCGGCGACACCCGGTGCCCGAGCAGGCAAAGGGGCGTACCGAAAACCGGGACGACCAAGCCGAAACCACTCATGGATTTGTCGACAAACCGACAGGGAGAGGACCCCGGCGGCGGGTTCCCTCCCCCGCCCCGTCCGGGCACCTCGTACCCGTGCGGTCCCTAACGTGTCAGGGACAGTACCTCGGCGCCCGGCAGCTCGGCCAGCAGCGGCCCGGGGACCCGCAGCTTCGACCTGCGCAGCCCACTGCCCACCACCACCCACGGGGTGTCGTACACCCTCTTGTCCACCAGGATCGGCCACCCGCGCGGCACCCCGAACGGGGTGATGCCGCCGTACTCCATGCCGGTCAGTCCGGTGGCCTCGTCCATCGGGGCGAACGAGGCCTTCCGCGCGCCCAGGTGGCGGCGGAGGACACCGTTGACGTCGGCCCGGTCCGTGGCCAGTACCATGCACGCCGCGTAAGTCACCTCACCGCCGCGCTTGGCGGACAGCACCACGCAGTTCGCGCTGGTGTCCAGGGTCAGCCCGTAGGTCTCGCAGAACTCCGCCGTGTCCGCGAGGTCCGGGTCGATCGAGGCGGCCCGGACCGAACCGTCGAAGGGGGCGATGGCCTCGCGCACCGGGTCGGCCGTCAGTTCCGGGTGGTCGTGTGCCGCTACCCATTCGATCCGCTCCGCCATGGCCGCTCCCCGTTCCCGTACCGATCCGCGTTTCCGCTTCCGTACGCCACCATGATGCCGCACGCGGCGGGACGCAATGCGGCACCGAACAGGACCAGGACCGGGGAGGTCGCGGATCGACTCCACCGAGACACTCACTGTCCGTATCCGGCCTGATAGAGGGCTCTGTGCGGGGGTTTGTCACCGTACAATCCGACACATGGAGTCCCCCACCCCCTCCCCCCTCTCCGGCGTCACGCTGCACGGACGCGTGCTCATCGGCGCGTGTGTCGGCGGCGACGGCCCGGTTTCCTTCCACGAAGGGCACGACACGGTGGCGGACCAGCCCGTCACGGTCACCCTCCTCGATCCGGAACCGGCCGCCGATCCAGCCACCGCGCACGCCTTCCTCGGCCGTGCCCAGACCTTCGCGGGCCTCAGCGCACCCAACCTCGTGCGTGTCCTGGGAGACGGACAGGACGGGGAGCACGTGTACGCGGTTACCGAGCACACGCCGGGGGAGACCCTCGCCGAGGTGCTCGGCAGCGGTGAGCAGGGACTGCGCTACAGCCCGCACACCGCGCTCTCGATCGTCGCCGACGTTCTCGAGGCCCTCCGCCCGGCGCACGACGAGGGGCTGGTGCACGGCGCCCTGAGCCCGGACAACGTCGTCCTGGACGACGACGGCGGGGTGACGGTCACCGGTTTCCGGCTCGTGGGGGTCGAGGAGGCGACTCCGCGCACGGACGTGCACGCCGTCGGAATGCTCCTGCACACCCTGCTGACGGGAGAGCTCCGGGTCGCGGACGGCGCTCCGCTGCGCCCCTCGGCCACGGTCCCCGGCCTGCCGCCGGACCTGGACATGCTGGTCGCCAACGCCACCGAACCGAACCCGCGCTACCGTCCGCGTGACGCCGGACAGTACCTCACCCTGGTCGAGCAGGTCCTGAGGTCACTCCCCCGGCCCCAGGACCCGGCCGCCGCGACCCAGCCGATCCCGGTGGTGGCTTCCGAAGCGGAGACCGGGCCTTCCACGCACCGGGCCGGGGACGGCACCGGCGAAGACCGTCCCGCCCCCTGGCGCCGTTTCCCGCTTCTGGCGGCCGCGGGGGTCCTCGTGCTGGCGCTCTTCGCCGCGGGGTGGGCCCTGGTCCCCGACGAGGCGGTCGAACTCCCCGACCTCGCCGGGTTCTCCCCGGAGATGGCGGAGGCGGAACTGGCCGCCCTCGGACTCGACCTCTCCTTCACCTACGAGGACGCCTACAGCGACGGCATCGAACCCGGCGAGGTGGCCGCCACCGACCCCGCCGCGGGCACGGAGCTGGAGGCCGGAGGGTCGGTCGTCCTGGCGCTTTCCGTCGGCCCCCGGCACGTCGGGGTCCCGGACGTCGTGGGCGGTACCGAGAACGAGGCCCGCAACCTCCTGCGGGAGGCCGGTTTCACCCTGGTGGAAGTGGTGCAGGAGCACTCGGCGGAGGAGGCCCCGGGGACCGTGCTGTCCTCGGAACCGGAGGCGGACGAGACCGGCGACCGCGAGGAGACGGTGACCCTGCACGTCAGCGAGGGTGTCATCGTCCCCGACCTCATGGGCATGGGACGGACGGAGGCGTCCGAGGCCCTGGGCGGGATCGGTCTGTCCGTCACCGCCGTGGAGGCCCCCAGCGACTCCGTTCCCGAGGGCGGCGTCAGTGGTCAGGCCCCCGAACCCGGCGCGATCCTGCCCGAGGACGGCACGGTCACCATCACCGTCTCCACCGGTCCCGAGGAGGTCGTGGCGGAACCCGAGGAGCCGGAGGAGGAGCCGGCCGGGCCCGAAGAGGCGCCGGACGACGCTGAGCAGGAGTCTCCGGAGGCTTCCTGCTCCGGTGAGTCCTGGGACCCCCGGACGGTCTACGACGAGGGTGACCGGGTGCACTTCGGGGGCCGGGTGTACGAGGCCCGCTGGTGGATCCAGGGGATTCCGCCGACCGTCGGCGGGGAGTGGGGTGCCTGGTCCGACCAGGGGCCCTGTTGAAGCCACCGCGTACCCACCGTGGCCCGTGGCGCGGCCCCGACCGGGACCGCGCCACGGGAGGGGCCGCTCCGGGGCGGGCGGATGGCGCGGCCCAGGGGTCAGTGTCAGTCCCCGGGGGAGAAGTCGGCGGCGTGGTCGCGGGCCCACTCCCGGAAGGTGAGGGCGGGGCGGCCGAGAACCCGGGAGACGTCCTCGGAGACGGGCTCCGGGACGTCGCCGTTCTCGGACCAGTGCCTGATGATCTGGTCGGCGAAGTCCTCGCCCACCGCCTCGGCCAGTTCGGCCCGGGCCTCGTCCAGCGGCTGCTCCTCCCAGCGCGCGTGGACGCCGATCGCCTCGCCGAGCACCCGCACCTGCTCGACCTGGCTGATCACCTCGGGTCCGGTGGCCACGTAGGCCCGGCCCACGTGCGCGTCGTCGAGCAGCGCACGTACCGCCACCGCGGCCAGATCCCGCTCGTGCACCACGGAGCGCCGGATGCCCCCGAACGGCGCGCGGACCACCCCGCGGTGGACCTGGTCGGACCAGGCCAGCGCGTTCGCGGCGAACCCGCCGCCGCGGATGAAGGTCCACTCGCGGACCGACTTGCGGACCTCCCGCTCCACGCTCCCCCAGACCCCGCCGTTCCCCTCGGTCGCGCCGGTCGAGGACAGGTGGACCACCCGGTCGACGTGCTCGCCCAGAGCGGCGACGACCTCCGCCGCGCCCTCGGCGGCGTCGTCGGTTCCGGGCCACACCAGGTACGCGGCCCAAGCGCCCTCGGCGGCGGCGGACACGTCCTCGGGGCTGGTGGTGTCACCCGCGACCACCTCCGCCCCCTCCGGTAGCCCCGCGCGTGCCGGGTCCCGGGTCAGGGCGCGTACCGGGACGCCCTCCGCGAGCAGTCCCGCCACCACGTGGCGTCCGGTGTTACCTGTGGCTCCGGTGACCAGAATCGGCTGTGTCATGGTCCGTCTCCTCTCGGTGGGCCGGGAGGGGTCCCCGGCCGGGCGCCCCTGAGGCGCCCACGGACCACACAACTGCCTCAACCAATGTTGAGGTCAAGTCCTGGCGGAGGCGGTGCATCCGACGGCGACACGCGCTAGAGCCCCTCCGCGTCCCGGGCCAGCTCGCCGAAGTGGGCGACCGCGGCCCCCAGGGCGAAGTGCGCGGCCTGGTGTTCGGTCATCGGGACGATCCCCGCGGGGATCTGGACCCTGAACGGGAAGTCGTCCTCGGGCCGGATCCGGAAGTCGTCGATCACCCCCTGGGACAACAGGAGGGTCAGGGCCTCGCGGACGTGGCCGGTGCGGTTGTCTGACGCCCAGATCGACATGTGACCACGTTAACCCGGAACGGTCCGGAAGAACCGGTGCGGGCGGGCTCCGAGGCCCGCCCGCACCGGTTTTCCGCAGGCAGGGAGAGTACGGGCACGACCCCCGTGGTGTCCGTCTCCTGCCGTGCCCGCGGCCGTCAGCGTCCCCCGACGGCGGCCGCGGAGCGGGAACGCCCCGTCCTCAGGGCTCCTCGACGACGCGGGCCTCCCCCGCGAGGACGTGGGCGGTCAGCCGGCGCAGGGAGAGTCTGGCGGCCTCGAACTCCTCCTCGGGCAGGTCGATGACCCGCCCGACGGCCTCCGGGATGCCGCGGGCGCGTACCCGCAGCGCGGCCCCCTCCTCGGTGGGCAGGACCCGCACCGAGCGCTCGTCGGCGGGATCCCGGTCCCGGCGCAGGAGGCGGTTGGTCTCCAGGCGCTTGAGCAGGGGGGTGAGCGTTCCGTAGTCGAGTTGGAGTACCGCTCCGATCTCCTTGACCGAACATTCCCCGCGTTCCCACAGCAGCATCATCACGAGGTACTGCGGATAGGTGAGGCCGAGCGGAGCCAGGAGAGGACGGTAGAGGTTCGTGACGGCACGCGAGGCGGCGTACAGCGCGAAGCACATCTGCTCGTCGACTGCCGGGAGTTCGAAGTCGCCCGCGGGGGCTGGGGATCGGTCGGGCATCACACGACATCGTAGTAACCGCGCACCCGATGTCAAAGCCCACAATTGCCTTGTGTACAAGCAAAAAAGGGACGTCAGGAACAGGGGTGTTCATAAGCATCCAAAAGCCCACAGGAAGGCGCCGGTGCGGACGGACCGCACCGGCGCCACACCCCGAACGGGGCCTGTCCGACCCTGCCCGACTACTCCCGTGCCCGCACGCTGCTCGGCAACCGGCGCTTGACCACCTTGCCGGTGGCGTTGCGCGGCAGGTCCGCCAGGACCACCACGTCGCGCGGAACGGAGAACCTGCCCAGCACCTCGCGCACGTGCATGCGGAGCTCGTTCGGATCGACGGAGGAACCCTCGTAGGGCACCACGTACGCCGCGAACCGCTGCCCGAACTCCTCGTCCGGGACCCCCGTCACCACCACCTCGCGCACCGCGGGCATCGTCACGATCGCCTCCTCCACCGGGCGCGGGAAGACGTTCTCACCGCCCGACACGATCATGTCGTCGTCCCGGCCGGCCACGTGGAGCAGCCCGTTGACGTCCACGTAGCCGCGGTCCCCGGTCTCCATCAGCCCGTCGGCCATCCGCTTGCTCCGGCCGCTCGTGTAGCCGTCGAAGAGCATCTCGTTGCCGACGTGGATGGCGCCCCTGCTCCCCTGCGGTACCTCCCGGCCCTGCTCGTCCAGCACCGCGATCCGGGTGCCCAGCGGCGGCCGCCCCGCGGTGGTCGGGGCCGACCTCAGGTCCTCCGGGGTCGCGATCGTCGCCCACGACACCTCGGTCGAGCCGTACAGGTTGTAGACGACGTCCCCGAACACGTCCATGAAGTCACTGATCAACTGCGGGCTCATCGCCGAACCGCTGCACGCCACGATCCTCAGCGAGGAGGTGTCGTACCTGTCCCGGGTCGACCTCGGCAGGTCCATGATCCGCCGCAGCATCACCGGTACCGCGAACAGCGCCGTACACCGGTGCTCCTGGACCGTCCGCAGCACGTCCTCCGGCTCGAACAACCGGCGCATCACCAGGCTCGCCCGCATCGACATGCCGAGCTGGACCCCGGCCAGACCCCAGGTGTGGAAGACCGGCGCGGACACCAGGATCCGGTCCCCGGAGTTCAGCGGAATCCGGGACAGCACCGAGGCCGCGTCCTGCGGCCCCTTCGGAGTGGGACGGCGCGCGCCCTTCGGCGTCCCCGTCGTCCCCGAGGTCAGCACGATCAGCCTGCCCGGCCGCTCCGGGGGCCCGGGGTCCACCGCGCCGGGCCCCTGCCTGCCCTCCGGTACCCGGGGCCCGGGGGTGCCCGACTCCCCCCAGGCCGTCACCCGCGGGAGCTCCGGCGGCAGAGCGCCGCACAGCTCCTCGAACTCGGCGTCCGCGACGAGCAGCGAGACCTCGTTCTGCTTCACCACGTCGACCAGCGGCCCGGCGGCCAGGCCGGTGTTCAGCAGGACGGCGTCGGCGCCCAGCCGCCCGCAGGCCACCATGGTCTGCACCATCCCGGCGTGGTTGCGGCACAGGATCCCCACCCGGGTGCCCTGCCCCACCCCCATGCCGTGCAGCTCCCGCGCCAGGGCACGCCCGAGCAGGTTCATCTGCCCGAACGTGGTACTCCCCGCGTCGTCGATCACGGACACCCGGTGGGGTACCCGCTCACCGGCGGCGGCGTAACCGCCCGCGATGGTGGCCCCCCACGTCCGCAGCGCACGGAGCTGGCGGACCACCCTGTCCGGGCGGCCCGGGGACAGGACCCCGGCCTTGACGAGCACCCTCACGACCCGGAGGGTGTGGCGCAGTTTCGACGGTGCGGGCGGACTGCCGGTCTGGGCGGACATGGGGACTCCGAAAGGGCGTACGGGACGGGCGAAGCGGTCCGCGCCCTCCGGGAAGCCTTCGCCTCGTGACTCCACGGAGTACTGCGACCGTAGGCGAGGGACCCGTACCGTTTCTTCTTCTCGGAGTGAGTGACTACCCGCGCGTACTTGTCACTACAGGTCGAGTTTCATCGGCGGCTTACTGGGTTCGGGCATGCCGCCCTCGGGCTCCAACGTGACACCCACCTGGACGGGTTCGCCCATGTCGTGGGACATCGCCGAGTACCGGCCGTCCGGAGAGGGCTCCAGCATCCCCGCGGAACGCATGCCGTCCTCGTCCACGTACCAGACCTGGTAGGCCATCCCGGGCGGGGTGTCGGGCAGACCCTCCACCACCAGCATCAGAGCGTCCATCTCGTAGGACGTGAAGGCCGTCGCCCTCGCCCCGCCCCCCAGGGAGCCCTCGTGCATGTGCGTGTCCGGTGCGGAGAGGAGGGCCTCGACCTCGGCCGTGTGACGGCTCACGTCGTCCCGGTGGCGGTCGACCGCCACCAGTGCGGCGCCGAGCACCACCGCCACCAGGGCGCACGCGGCGGCCACCAACCAGGGGAAGCGCCCGTACCACCAGCGGCCCGGCCCCGGAACGGTCCCTTCGGGAACGGTGGGCGGGGGATTCTGCCTGGTCCGCCGGGCCGACGCGCTGATCCGCGCCCACAGTTCGGCCGAGGGCTCCTCCGACTCCGCGTAGGCCATGCGGACCAGGGTCTCGCGGAACTCCTCCAGGTCTCGGCGGCACTCGTCGCAGGCGGCCAGGTGGCGTTCGGCCTCGGCCCGCTCCCCGGGCTCCAGCGCGTCGACCGCGTAACCCGCGATCAGACCGTGCGCTCGCATGTCGCTCACGTGATCACCCCCAAGCAGTCCCGAAGCCGGATCAGGCCGTCCCGCAGACGACCCTTCACGGTGGTCAGGGGCACTTTGAGGAGCTCGGCCGCCTCCCGCTGCGTGTGCCCCGTGTAGTAGGTGAGGCGGACCACGTCCTTCTGCAACTGCGTGAGCCGGCGCAGACAGCGCCGGACCTTCTCCCGTTCGAGGGTGTTCTCCACGTGCCTCTCGACACCGTCGGCGGGTGTCGTCTCCGGTTCCAGCCGACCGGCCGCGGCCACCCGCGCGGTCGCCGACTCCTCCGACCGCACGCGGTCGACCGCCTTGCGGTGGGCGATGACGAGCACCCAGGAACGCGCGGTGCCCCGTTCCGGAGCGAAACGCCCGCAGTTCCGCCACACGTCGAGGAAGACCTCCTGGGCGACCTCCTCGGACTGTGCCTCGTCCAGGAGCACCCTGCGGACCACCCCGAACACCGGGCCGCTCAGCTCCCGGTACACGCGCTCGAAAGCGGCGAAGTCGCCGAGGGCCGTCTGCCGCATCAAGGACGCCAGGTCCTCGTCCGACAGGGCGGATCCGCGGCCGGGCCCTCTGGCACCCGTCCTGATACCACTCACCTGTTCCACTGCCATCTTCCTCCCAGCGCCGTCATTCCGGCATTCGGTGCCAGGCGCCCGGAGGAGACGCCCCCGGAGAGGGATGGTTACCTTTTCGTGATCATATGGTACGTCTCCTCCGCACCGACGGCTCCGAACCAGGGGCATGTTCGACACCAACCGCACCACGGGCCCGGTTCCGGGAGCGATCGCCGGTCTCGTCGCGACCGGAGCCGCACTCGCCGTCGCCGAGGTCGTGGGCGCCCTCGTCTCCCGACCGGGGGCGACCCCGGTCCTGGCCGTCGGTGACGCGGCCGTCGACCTGACGCCGCAGCCGCTGAAGCAGTTCGCCGTCGACACCTTCGGCACCGCGGACAAGATCGCCCTGTTCGTCGGTATGGGCGTCATCCTCGTAGCGTTCGCGGCCGTTCTGGGCGCCTGGTCCGGGAGGCGGCTCCGGATCGGATACGCGGGCATCGCGGTGTTCGCGGCCCTGGGCCTGGCCGCCGCGCTCACCCGGCCCGACAGCGGGGTGCTCGACGCGCTCCCGACCCTCGCGGGCGCCCTCGCCTGCGCCGCCGTCCTGCTCTGGCTCCTCCGGACCGCCGGGACCGGCCCGGCCGAGCCGACCGGTGACGGACCACCCCCTCAGGGGTTCGACCGCCGGCGGTTCGCCCTCGTCGCGGGTGCCGCCGCTGCCGCCTCGGCGGGCGCGGGAGCCGCGGCCCGGGCACTCGCCGGCTCTGGTGCGGAGCTGTCCAGACCGGACGTCCTGCTGCCGCGGCCGGCGTTCCCGGCGGCACCCCTCCCGGACGGCGCGGACCTGGAGATCGACGGGCTCGCCCCCTTCCTGACGCCCAACTCGGACTTCTACCGGATCGACACCGCCCTGTCGGTCCCCCGGGTGGACGCCGCCGCCTGGGAACTGCGGATCCACGGTCTGGGCGCGAGGGAGCGCGTGTACACCTTCGCCGACCTGCTCGCCCGGAACGACCTCACCGAACGCGACATCACCCTGGCCTGTGTCTCGAACCCGGTCGGCGGCGACTACGTGGGAAACGCCCGGTGGATCGGGGTCCCCCTGGCGGCCCTGCTGGCGGAGGCCGGAGTGCGTTCCCCACGGGACGGCGGGCGCGCGGACCAACTGGTGTCGCGCTCACAGGACGGGATGACCATCGGAACGCCCGTCGCCGACGTGATGGACGGCCGGGACGCGCTCATCGCCGTCGGCATGAACGGACGCCCGCTCCCCTACGAGCACGGATTCCCCGCCCGCATGGTGGTCCCGGGCCTCTACGGCTACGTGTCGGCGTGCAAGTGGATCGTCGAGATCGAACTGACCACGTTCGACGCGTTCGACGCCTACTGGGTACCGCGCGGTTGGTCCGCGCGGGGCCCGGTGAAGACGCAGTCGCGCATCGACACACCCCGGGCGTCCTCCACCGTCGGGGCCGGGCAGGTGACCGTCGCGGGGGTGGCCTGGGCACAGCACACCGGAATCGACGAGGTCGAGGTCCGGGTGGACGGCGGAGAGCGGCAGCGGGCGAGCCTGGCGGCGGAGGACACCGCCGACACCTGGCGCCAGTGGGTCTTCGACTGGGCTGCCGCACCGGGGGAGCACGAGCTCGCCGTGCGTGCGACCGACCGGCGGGACAGGACCCAGACAGCCGACCCCGCTCCCCCGGCCCCCGACGGGGCGACCGGCCACCACACCGTCCGGGTCACCGTCGAATGACGGCCTCCCCACAGAGCTCCCGCGCACCAGGCGCGGGGAGTGCCGGCCCGGAGTCGGCACGAAGGTACGAGAACCGAACAGCAGGAGAGATGATGACCGCTTCCGCCACCAGCACCGTGCGCCGCCTCCTCGTCGCCGGGGCCATCAGTTTCACCGCAGCCCTGACCATGGCGGCCTGTGAGAACACCTCCTCCGACGCCCCCGCCGTGGAGAGCGAGGAGATGGAGGACGAGGGGATGGAGGACGAGGACTCCATGGAGGAGGAGATGGAGGACGGGGAGGGCGAGGACTCCATGGACGAGGAGATGGAGGACGAGCCCATGGACGACGGCATGGGTGACGAGGAGTCCATGGACGAGGACATGGACGAGCCCATGGACGACGACAGCTGACGCTGCGCCGGACCCCCGGCTCCTCGGCGCGGGGCCGGGGAGCCGGGGGTCCGGGTGACCGGTTCCGGGGTCACGGACTCACGTCAGCGGCCCTCGGAACCCGGTTCCTCAGGAAACGGTGATCGGTGCGGACGGGTCGTCGGCGTTGGTCACCTCGTAGGTGGCGGTGAAGTCCGACTCCGTAGCGTTGGTCGGGCACCCGAAACCGCCCTCGACCACGACCGGGGCCGAGGTGTCGAAGGCCAGCGTGGAGGCCGGGTCGCCGTTGGTCCAGGTACCGCTGATGGCGGCTTCGGCCTCGGGGCTGACCGTGGCGGTGCACGAAGCCAGGCCGCTGGTGGTGACCACGATGCCTCCGGCCGGAACCAGCATCGTTCCGGTGGAGGGCGATCCGGCCTGCATCGACATCTCCCACACCGCGTCGTTCACGGTCACGTCCGCGCCCACGAAGGCCATGTTCGTGTCGCAGTCGTCGAAGTTCGGGGCCTGGATGGTCCCCGAGACCGGGCCGTCGGGGTTGTGGTTGTCCGGGGCGTCCGGGACGAGGTTGTGCCCGCCGCCGGGCTCGGTGGCGGAGACCTCGCAGGTGACGATGGTGGAACCGGCGGAGAAGGTCGCCGTTCCGGTCATGGACGCGGAGAAGGCGGCACCGGCGGGCTCGACGGTGGTCGGGTTCGCCTGGGCGGCGAGGGCGGGACCGCCCCAGGCCAGGACGAGCGCCCCGGCACCGGCGACGGCGAGGCAGGAGCGGTTGCGGGATCTCGGTTGCGGAACCGACATGAGTACTCCTTGTGTGTGACGGCCGGACGGCACACTGCGGGCGTCCGGCGGCAACTGGGGGTGTTGTTCGCGCCGACGTAGGTAGATGTCACTTGCCGGAGGACAACCGGAGACGCACGAGGCGGGGTACTGCCCCGCGCGCCTCCGGAGGATCAATAGCCCCGAAGCACCCGTAAACAGGGAGTGGTCAGTCTTCGGCCGCGGTGGAGGCCGGGAGGGGCGCCGTTTCGGCTGGGCCCTCCGACGGCGCTCCCCCGCGCCCCCTTCTCCGGGTTCCCTTCCGCCCGAACCGCCGTTTCCGGGGCGGGCGTGCGACGGGCCGCCAGGAAAAGGCCAGGCCGCCGCCGACCAACGCCAGGAGGGTGCCGATCACCAGGCCGCCGAGGTTGGACAGGATGAGCGCGCCCAATCCGAGGAATCCGGCCAGCGAACCGGTGATGACGTGCTGGTTCGGGGTGAACCAGGTGACCGATCCGAGGACGATCAGCATGCCGCTGAACACCAGGGAGGACACCCCGGCGACACCGGTGTGGATCATCAGTTCCACCGGCATCACCACGAGCGCGCCCATCTCGATCCCGGCGAGGATCATCAGGAGCCCTCCCGCGAAGGGTCGCCGCCTGGACCAGTTGCGCCAGGCGGTCCACAGGCTCCGGAAGGACCTCAGAAGCACTCGTTGCTCCCGCTGCTGATGCCCAGGCTCAGGTCGGCCAGCCGGAAGGTCCCGGCGGTGGCGGAGATGGCGGTCTGTTCGAGGTCCTCGACGTAGATCGTGTCGGACTGCATGCCGAAGAGGTCGTTGAAGCCCTTCGCGGCCTCCGGGCCCTTGTCCAGGGTGGAGGCGTCCCGGCCGATCTCCATGTTGGCGAACTCGGCGTTGCCGTCCATCTGCTCCATGTCGATGATCAGGTTGCTGGCCTCGACGGGGGTGTCCCCGGTTCCGGCGGTCAGCTGGAGCGAGACCTGCCCGATGATCGGCATCTCGGTGAGCACCGACTGGCACAGGTTGTTGAGCTCGGCCTCGCGGATACCGGCGACGGCGGTCGGTACGGCCTCGCCGCGGATGGTCTCGTTGACCCAGCCGTACTGCACGAACCCCTCACCCTGGAGCTCGTCGGCGGAGATCTTGAACTCCTGGCCGGAGACGGTGAAGGAGGCGGCGAGCGCTCCCGAGGCCATGGCGAACAGGATTCCGCCGACCGCTGCCGTCGCCGGGACGGAGAACAGGGCGAAGCGCTTCCAGCTGGTGTGGCTCTCGGGTGTCTCCGCGGCGTCGACGGAACCCTCGGCCGTGTCGGGGGATGTGGTGTCCATGCGAGTCCTTCCCTGGGTGCATGGCCGCGCTGCGCCCGCCGTCCCCCCGAACATCCGGCACGCGGCCTGGTCTGATTTCCCCGTGTAGCGGGGCGGCACCGGACCAGAATCGGTTCCAGTAACGCTGCACATCATGTATCGGAGCCAGTCGAATTTCAAGGGTGCCAAGGGAACTTTTGTGTCTTTCCCGTTCATTCCGAGAATGATCTTGCATGCGACTTGCAGGGCTCTGACGTGCGGTGATGCCAACAAGGTGGTGCAGTGCCAGCGGATACGAACCATTCGTTGACGACGATGCCGTTCCGGGTCGGTTGAGTATTGAGGAGAACGTGATCCCCGAAGGTGTTCTCCTTTGTCATCGGGGTGAGCGGTTTCCTTCCCCGAGTTCCTCATTCCGGTGAGTGGTCGTGACCGGTGGGACTCGGGGGCTCGGTTCGGGAGGAGGGGAACGCGCACGCGCGTGCGTGGAGGGCTGTGTCCTGACGGAGGCCGGCACACGGGTGCGGCCCGGCGCCCGGGTCCGGGGCCGCTGGTCCCGCGGTGACTGGGGACACAGGCGTTTCGGTTTGCTTGGAGTGGGAGCCACGGGTAATGTTCTCCAGGTCGCCGCGGGACGGCGGGCGGAGCCACTTCGGGGTTCCAGCCCGGAACCGGGCCGCGATCACAGACACCTCTTCCGAAACACGGTGGTTCGAGCGGTGCTCGGGGCATGTAAACTTCGGAGAGTCGCTTCAAAAGCCCGGCGGAAACGCAAAGGCAAACGGAGCACACGGGCTTTACCCCGATCAGGAATGACACAAACCGCCGATTTGGCGGGGCGCGGAACACCTGATAAAGTAAAGACACAACACAGCGAGAAAGCCGCAACAGCGGCCGGACCGCGACAAAGCCTTCCACGGAAGAGCAGCCGCAACGCAAGTTACGGCGCTTGTACGGGAAAAGCGATTGTTTCTTGAGAACTCAACAGCGCGTGTTTGATTTTCTTTAAGCCATGTTTGTTTTGGCCCCGACGCACCACGGTGCGTAGGGTTCCTTTGATTAACCAACGCGAGTTGGTTGGTCAGGATTTCTTCTAGGTTTACCCGTCCCAGGCAGACCCCCGGGTCGCCGGGTAGGGTTGTTTGACCTTTATGGAGAGTTTGATCCTGGCTCAGGACGAACGCTGGCGGCGTGCTTAACACATGCAAGTCGAGCGGTAAGGCCCTTCGGGGTACACGAGCGGCGAACGGGTGAGTAACACGTGAGCAACCTGCCCCTGACTCCGGGATAAGCGGTGGAAACGCCGTCTAATACCGGATATGACACACCATCTCCTGGTGGTGTGTGGAAAGTTTTGTCGGTCAGGGATGGGCTCGCGGCCTATCAGCTAGTTGGTGGGGTAAAGGCCTACCAAGGCGATTACGGGTAGCCGGCCTGAGAGGGCGACCGGCCACACTGGGACTGAGACACGGCCCAGACTCCTGCGGGAGGCAGCAG
The DNA here is from genome assembly GCF_056173285.1 of Nocardiopsis sp. iso_40. Taxonomy (NCBI): domain Bacteria; kingdom Bacillati; phylum Actinomycetota; class Actinomycetes; order Streptosporangiales; family Nocardiopsidaceae; genus Nocardiopsis; species Nocardiopsis sp. iso_40. The sequence continues at coordinate 61,222 of NZ_CM149666.1, forward strand.
TGGGGAATATTGCACAATGGGCGAAAGCCTGATGCAGCGACGCCGCGTGGGGGATGACGGCCTTCGGGTTGTAAACCTCTTTTACCACCAACGCAGGCCCCGGGTTCTCTCGGGGTTGACGGTAGGTGGGGAATAAGGACCGGCTAACTACGTGCCAGCAGCCGCGGTAATACGTAGGGTCCGAGCGTTGTCCGGAATTATTGGGCGTAAAGAGCTCGTAGGCGGCGTGTCGCGTCTGCTGTGAAAGACCGGGGCTTAACCCCGGTTCTGCAGTGGATACGGGCATGCTAGAGGTAGGTAGGGGAGACTGGAATTCCTGGTGTAGCGGTGAAATGCGCAGATATCAGGAGGAACACCGGTGGCGAAGGCGGGTCTCTGGGCCTTACCTGACGCTGAGGAGCGAAAGCATGGGGAGCGAACAGGATTAGATACCCTGGTAGTCCATGCCGTAAACGTTGGGCGCTAGGTGTGGGGACTTTCCACGGTTTCCGCGCCGTAGCTAACGCATTAAGCGCCCCGCCTGGGGAGTACGGCCGCAAGGCTAAAACTCAAAGGAATTGACGGGGGCCCGCACAAGCGGCGGAGCATGTTGCTTAATTCGACGCAACGCGAAGAACCTTACCAAGGTTTGACATCACCCGTGGACCTGTAGAGATACAGGGTCATTTAGTTGGTGGGTGACAGGTGGTGCATGGCTGTCGTCAGCTCGTGTCGTGAGATGTTGGGTTAAGTCCCGCAACGAGCGCAACCCTTGTTCCATGTTGCCAGCACGTAATGGTGGGGACTCATGGGAGACTGCCGGGGTCAACTCGGAGGAAGGTGGGGACGACGTCAAGTCATCATGCCCCTTATGTCTTGGGCTGCAAACATGCTACAATGGCCGGTACAATGGGCGTGCGATACCGTAAGGTGGAGCGAATCCCTTAAAGCCGGTCTCAGTTCGGATTGGGGTCTGCAACTCGACCCCATGAAGGTGGAGTCGCTAGTAATCGCGGATCAGCAACGCCGCGGTGAATACGTTCCCGGGCCTTGTACACACCGCCCGTCACGTCATGAAAGTCGGCAACACCCGAAACTTGTGGCCTAACCCTTCGGGGAGGGAATGAGTGAAGGTGGGGCTGGCGATTGGGACGAAGTCGTAACAAGGTAGCCGTACCGGAAGGTGCGGCTGGATCACCTCCTTTCTAAGGAGTCTTTTGAAGGCCAACTTTTTCCTATCGTTGGTCGGACTCGAAAGTGGACCCGAGCGTGCTGGTCTTGATGGCTGGCAGGTGTTCGGGAGTGGCTGAAGGAAATGAAACTTAACCCCTGGTGACTAGAAGCATCGGGGGGCGCGCTGTTGGGTATCTGAGGAAGCAATCCCTTGTGGGTTGGTTTCCCAGTGCCACCTCCAGTAACTCCCACGCCACGGGCCCGTTGTTTCGGGTTGGTGGTTGTGGTGTGAGGTAGGGGAGTTTGTGGTGGGTGTTTTGACTTGTGAATAGTGTGCGCGAGCATCTTATTATCTGTAGTGGCCAAGTGATAGTGGCACACGGTGGATGCCTTGGCATCAGGCGCCGATGAAGGACGTGGGAGGCCACGATAGGCCGCGGGGAGCTGTCAACCGAGCTTTGATCCGCGGGTGTCCGAATGGGGAAACCTAGCCCGAGTTGTGTCGGGTTGCCGCTACCTGAATGTATAGGGTAGTTGGTGGTGACGCGGGGAAGTGAAACATCTCAGTACCCGTAGGAAGAGTAAACAACAGTGATTCTCCTAGTAGTGGTGAGCGAACGGGGAAGAGGCTAAACCGTATGCGTGTGATAGACGGCAGTCGTTGCGTGTGCGGGGTTGTGGGGTGCATCTTTCCAGGTCTGTCGGCCTGGAGCGCTGATGGTTCTTCTAGCTGAATCCGTTGGGAAGCGGTACCGGAGTGGGTGAGAGTCCCGTAGGTGAAGGAAGAGTCTAGGTGTTGGTGTGTTCCCGAGTAGCGCGGAGCCCGAGAAATTCCGTGTGAATCTGGCAGGACCACCTGCTAAGCCAAAATACGTCCTGATGACCGATAGTGCACTAGTACCGTGAGGGAAAGGTGAAAAGTGCCCCGGTGAGGGGTCGTGAAATAGTACCTGAAACCGTGTGCTGTCAAGCCGTCAGAGCTGGGACTTGTTCCTGGTGATGGCGTGCCTTTTGAAGAATGAGCCTGCGAGTCATGGTGTGTGGCAAGGTTAACCCGGGTGGGGTAGCCGTAGGGAAACCGAGTCTGAATAGGGCGGTTGAGTCGCATGCTGTGGACCCGAAGCGGAGTGATCTACCCATGTCCAGGGTGAAGCGGGGGTAAGACCTCGTGGAGGCCCGAACCCACCAGAGTTGAAAATCTGGGGGATGAGGTGTGGGTAGGGGTGAAAGGCCAATCAAACTCCGTGATAGCTGGTTCTCCCCGAAATGCATTTAGGTGCAGCGTCACGTGTTTCTTGCTGGAGGTAGAGCTACTGTTTGGCTGATGGGCCCGACAAGGTTACTGACGTCAGACAAACTCCGAATGCCGGTGAAGTGAAGCGTGGCAGTGAGACTGCGGGGGATAAGCTTCGTAGTCGAGAGGGAAACAGCCCAGATCATCAGCTAAGGCCCCTAAGCGTGTGCTAAGTGGGAAAGGTTGTGGAGTTGCCCAGACAACCAGGAGGTTGGCTTAGAAGCAGCCATCCTTTAAAGAGTGCGTAATAGCTCACTGGTCAAGTGGTTCTGCGCCGATAATGTAGCGGGGCTTAAGTACACCGCCGAAGCTGTGAAGTTCAGCCCCTTGAGGGCTGGGTTGGTAGGGGAGCGTCGTGCATCCAGTGAAGCTGCCGAGTGATCGTGTGGTGGAGGGTGTGCGAGTGAGAATGCAGGCATGAGTAGCGAAAGCAACGTGAGAAACGTTGCCGCCGATTGACTAAGGGTTCCTGGGGCAGGTTAATCCGCCCAGGGTGAGTCTGGACCTAAGGCGAGGCCGACAGGCGTAGTCGATGGATAACGGGTTGATATTCCCGTACCCGTGCACGAGCGTCCAATACTGAATCAGGTGATGCTAACCACGCTGGATCTTGCAAAATCCTTCGGGAGATTGTTTGTATCTGGTCTGGGACCCGAGCTTGTAGTAGGTAAGTGATGGGGTGACGCAGGAGGGTAGCTCTACCCGGCGGTGGTTGTCCGGGGGTAAGCGTGTAGGCCGGGGGGTAGGTAAATCCGCCTCTCATCAGGGCTGAGACGTGATGCCGAGCCGTTTTTGGTGAAGTGAGTGATCCCATGCTGTCGAGAAAAGCCTCTAGCGAGTTCGTGTGTGGCCAGTACCCTAAACCGACGCAGGTGGTCAGGTAGAGAATACCGAGGCGTTCGGGTGAACCATGGTTAAGGAACTCGGCAAATTGTCCCCGTAACTTTGGGAGAAGGGGAGCCCTGTCTGGTGACGGTCTTTACGGCCTGAGCTGGGTGGGGTCGCAGATAGCGGGGGGAAGCGACTGTTTATTAAAAACACAGGTCCGTGCGAAGTCGTAAGACGCTGTATACGGACTGACGCCTGCCCGGTGCTGGAACGTTAAGAGGACTGGTTAGTTGGGGTTCGCCCCGGCGAAGCTAGGAATCTAAGCGCCAGTAAACGGCGGTGGTAACTATAACCATCCTAAGGTAGCGAAATTCCTTGTCGGGTAAGTTCCGACCTGCACGAATGGCGTAACGACTTCCCCACTGTCTCAACCATGGGCCCGGTGAAATTGCACTACGAGTAAAGATGCTCGTTTCGCGCAGCAGGACGGAAAGACCCCGGGACCTTCACTATAGCTTGACATTGGTGTTTGGGATGGTTTGTGTAGGATAGGTGGGAGCCGGTGAAGTCGTCACGCTAGTGGCGGTGGAGGCGTTGGTGAAATACCACTCTGACTGTTTCGGGCATCTAACTTTGGACCGTGATCCGGTTCGGGGACAGTGTCTGGTGGGTAGTTTAACTGGGGCGGTTGCCTCCCAAAGAGTAACGGAGGCGCCCAAAGGTTCCCTCAGCCTGGTTGGTAATCAGGTGTTGAGTGTAAGTGCACAAGGGAGCTTGACTGTGAGACGGACGTGTCGAGCAGGAGCGAAAGCTGGGACTAGTGATCCGGCACCGGCGTGTGGAAGCGGTGTCGCTCAACGGCTAAAAGGTACCCCGGGGATAACAGGCTGATCTTCCCCAAGAGTCCATATCGACGGGATGGTTTGGCACCTCGATGTCGGCTCGTCGCATCCTGGGGCTGGAGTTGGTCCCAAGGGTTGGGCTGTTCGCCCATTAAAGCGGCACGCGAGCTGGGTTTAGAACGTCGTGAGACAGTTCGGTCCCTATCCGCTGTGCGCGTTGGAGACTTGAGAAGGGCTGTCCCTAGTACGAGAGGACCGGGACGGACGAACCTCTGGTGTGCCAGTTGTCCTGCCAAGGGCATGGCTGGTTGGCTACGTTCGGGAGAGATAACCGCTGAAAGCATCTAAGCGGGAAGCTTGCTTCGAGATGAGGTCTCCTGCCTCCTTGAGAGGGTAAGGCTCCCTGTAGACGACAGGGTTGATAGGCCGGGTGTGGAAGCCTTGTGAGGGGTGGAGCTGACCGGTACTAATAGGCCGAGGGCTTGTCCGCTGCAGATAATTGGATGTTCGCGCACACTGTATTCACACGAAGCTTGGCTGTCGTGACTCCCCTTTGGGGTTGAGTTGTGGTGGTTGTTGGTTTCCGTGGTGGTTGTAGCAGGAGGGTCACACTCGGTCTCATTCCGAACCCGGTCGTTAAGTCTCCTTGCGCTGATGGTACTGCCCTGTGGTGGGGTGGGAGAGTAGGTCGCTGCCACGGTTTTTCTTGAAGAAGGGGGAGGGGTTCGCTGGTGCGGGCTCCTCTCTCTTCTTGTTTTTTGTGGTGGTTTGTGAACATGTGAAAAGCGGGGGTGGGGGAGGCCTGTTGTGGTGCGGGGCGGGTTCGGCCCTCTGGGTTTCGGTGATGTAGCAAGCGGTAGAACACAGACCCCCCTCACCCCCAGGGGGTCACAGAACGTGCGCCTTGTGTGTCCTCCCCTGGTGGTGGGGGTTGGCCGAAGAGCGGTGGGCGGCGCCCGGGCACAGGGGGTTTTCTCCAGTGGTGGGGACACGTGTCTCCAGAACACGTCAGTAGTCCAGGGGGTTGGCGAGCTACGGGCCTCGCCCTTTTCCAGATCCAGTCGTAGAGCGAGACCACACGTCCCGCGAGGTGCGTAGCGGCCTCCGAGTACGCCGACATCAGCCCCCGCAGGGCTCAGCCGGACGAACACCGGGCTCAGACCACCCCAGGGGGGTGTCCTGAACCCCAATCACAGACGCTTGAAGGCACCACCTGGGCAGAACCCTCCACCACAGGGGGTTTCCCGCGTCCTCTGTCGAACAGTTCCCCAGGAGAGCGTCCCGAGCCTCGACCACAGAAGGTCTGAAGGAGCACCCGAGCATTTCCCCGCCTGCTCACGCTGGGGCGGCAGAGCGTGCAGCGCACGCCGGGTCGTCCGCCAGGAGCAGCTCGACCCACCACCACAGCAGAGCCCACAAGCCCCTCACAGGCTGGCGGGCGTTCGCCGACCACGGCAGCGTGGCGCACACCTGGTGATGTGAGCACACCTGGCGGAGGCCGAGCGCCGGCCACCGATGGTGTACCTCCAGCACTCCCTCATGCGGCCTTGGAACGGCGCCCTAAAGTGGTGCTGGTGCTGTTAGTGCCCCCGGAACAGCCCCTCGGGGCTATCCTCCCTCATGCCTGTCCCCTGGGTCTCGCCTCCCTGCAGTCCCCAAGCTCATTCGCCAGGATCGTCTCCAGGTCCAGGAGCAGGGGCAAAGACAGCGGGGGTAGAGGGATCGGGGCATTTCCGTAGTGCGGTTCCGCTCCGGAGGGCGGAAGCCGCCGGAGCGGGTTCTCGCTAGTCCTCGTCAGCTTCCGGGATTTCGATGAGCTGCCTCAACAGCGCAACGAAGTCGTCCTCGCTCATCGCCGACCAGTCCACGTGCTCGTTCATGTTCAGCGGTTTCCCCAAACTCCCGGCCCGATAAGCCTCCGAGGGCCTTATTCATTCGAGAAGTCTGGGTTAACAGCGTGTAGACGCAGGTGGAGAGGGTGGCCGGAACAGGGCAGGGGTCAGAACAGAGGTCAGAACAAGGGACTCAGAACACCAGCACCGGGAGGTCCGGCCAGGGGTGCTCTGGGGCTCCCCTGGGGCGATTCGGGCTCCCCAGGGGTGTCCTGGACTCCTCAGACGCGCTGTTGGAGGGCACTCCTGCACTCCGGGCACCGGCAGCGCTTGTTGTACCCGGTGACGCTGCCGTGGGGCAGGGACGGGTCTCGCTGCTCGGTGAGGGTCGCGTCGAGCTGCTCACCGAAGGGCTTGAGGACGCGTGCGGTCGAGAAGACCTGCTTGGGGCTGATGTCCAGCTCTCCCGCTGCGTCGTCGATGTGCTTACCCATACGGAGTTTCGCGATGAGGCGTGACCGGGTGCTCGGGGGCATCTGGGCCTCCGCGTTCGCGATCAGCTGCTCGGCGTCGTCAAGCGGGTAGCTCATGGAGTTCCTCTATGTGTGCGGGCACGCCCGCCGGAACGGGCACCTCAAGCATCGTACGCGCTTTCTCCCCCCGGACACCGGGCTGAGACATAGGCGACACGGAGTACCGGAATCCCGAAGCCCCGAAGTCCTCGGGGCGATGTCGGCGGGCGACCCGCCAGCCAGCCATTCCGGCGACCCACCAGTGCGTCAGTCCGCAGTCCGGCGCCCCATCAGCCCGGCGACTCACGAGACCACTCGTCCATGAGTCCGCCCCTCCACGAATCCCCCTCCACTCCCCTTCCACGAATCCGCTCCTCCATCAATCCGCTCCTCCACGAATCCAGCAAGGCCCGACATGACATGAGGAGCCTCCAGAGCCCTCAGCCCCCAGCCCTGAACCCTCACCCGAGGAGCGCCCAGTTCTGATGTGACCGGTGGGGCCCGAGAGAAAGGTGTCGCCCTCTCCCTTTTCTGGGGCTTTCCTGATGCCCAACTCCTGTCCTGGCACGCAACTTCAGTTACCTAACGTAACAAAAGTGATGTTTTCACTGCGGGGGGTGTGCCTGCGGTCCGGTCTCTAATGCATCGAAACGGCCGCTCTTTTCTAGAAACTCATTGCTAGATGCTAGATGTCGTGTTTCGCTGGTGGCACACCCTCGACACTCTGCGTCATTGGATCAGTGTTATGACCAGCCCCACGGTCCGTCGGCGGCGACTGTCCGCCGAACTCCGCCGCCGCCGTGTGCAGGCGGGTATGACCCTCAACGACGTGGCGGAGGAACTGGAGTGGTCTCCGGCCAAACTCGGCCACATCGAGACCGGTATCCGCAAGTGGCCCTCGGTGATGGAGATCTCCGCACTGCTGCGGCTGTACGGGGTCACGGGAGGACAGCGCGAGGCCATTCTGACGCTTGTCCGCGAATCAAGGCTGAGGCCCTGGTGGACCGAGTACGAGGACGTCCTCTCCTCCGCCTACGTGGGAAACGAGGCCGGAGCGGTGTCCCTGCGGACCTACGCGGGCATTCTCGTGCCCGACCTCCTCCAGACACCCGACTACACCGCAACCCTGGCGCGTTCTCTCGGCCACGGGGAGGACGCCGTCGAGCGTATGGTCGCCGCCTACCTGAAACGCCAGGAGCTCCTCGATCCCGGCTCCTCGGTCCGCTACCACGCCGTCGTGGAGGAGGACGCCCTCCAACGCGTCTCAGCCGATCTGGGGCTGCTGCGCGGGCAGGCCACCAGGCTCGTGGAGCTGGCCACCGGCACCGAGCGTGTGACGGTCCAGCTTCTGCCGACCTCCGCCGGTCCGCACGCGGGCCTGGCGGGCCCCTTCTCGATCCTGGAGTTCGAGGAGGACGAGGCCGACCTCGCCTACGTCGAGGCTACTTCCGGGGGCAGAATCGCCGAGGCCGAGGAATCCGTCCGCTCCTGTCGCCGGGTGTGGGAGAACCTCACCCGGATCGCAGCGTCTGAGCAGGCCACAGTGGGGATCCTGCGCCGGATGGCGCTGTTGACCTGACCGTGTGGGGCCGTCTCAGGGCGGAACGGAGGAAGAAGCCGGTGCGAATCGGTCCTCTGTGGCAGGGACCGCCCGCAGTGGCTTGCTAGTCTGCTAGGTGACAACCTCATAAAGTTGCCCGCGGAGCCCTCGCCCCAGGGCGGGTGCCCGTGTGTACGACCGGTTTTCCAACAGAGAAAGGGTCCGGACAGTGAAGAAGATCATCGTTCTGGCGCTGGTGGCCCTCGGGGCTTTCGCCGTCTACCGCAAGATCCAGGCGGACCGTGCCGAGCTCGACCTGTGGACGGAAGCCACCGCGGCCAGCGAGAGCTGATCAGCGGGTCCATTCGGCCGCCGTCAGGGGGCCGGGAGGTTTCCATGAACGGGTGGGCGGTGTACACCTGCGTGTGTCACCGAGTGTCCGTTTCAGAGTGACACGAAGACGTGGGTGGGCCGACAATCCCGTGGTGCGACCCACGGCTTTGTGCTGTGTCCGGTCCCTGGTCAACCCCCGGACCCCGGGTTCTTCTGGCTCCGTGACCGGGACCGCTTCCGATGCGGGTATGCTCTGCAAGTGAACCGGGCTCAGACCCGGGTTCGCGGGGCCATAGCTCAGCTGGCAGAGCGCCGGTTTTGCATACCGGAGGTCAGGGGTTCGACTCCCCTTGGCTCCACACAGGAAAACAGCAGATCAGACGTAGCGTGCGGGGACTCCTTCGGGGGTCCCCGTTCCGCGTCTCCAGCTTCCGGTACGCATTCGGGGCGCTCGGTCCTGGGCCACCTCCCCCCGTACCCCCCGTACCCCCGTCTCCCAAGCCTCTACCGCCTCCCCAACCCTCCCCCAACCTCCACGACCTTTCAGCAGAGCGGCGGAGCAGCGTCCGGGCCTCTGCCCGGCCGTGAGGTGCCCGGACGGCGCCAGCGAACCGCGCGAAGGGCATGCAGGGCAGCCCGGTCCCGACGGGGGCGCCACCGGCCTTCCTGGTGCGACCAGCCCTCTGTGTGGTTGGCCCTCACGGCGTCGCCGGACCTCCTGGTGCGGTCCGTGCTCCGGCGGAGGCGCCACCCTTCGTCCGGGCCCCTCGCGGCGCGGCCCACCCCCCGCGCCCTGCCCCAGCCCGAGCAGCCCCGGGCCACCCCAGCGTCTCCCCGCCCACCCCGGTGGGCTCATCGGGGCACGTTCGTCTGGAATCACGACCTGTGAAGTATTCGTGCGGAAATCCATAAGTTGGGCTATTTGACCAGGTTGATAAGGATCATCCTGGTCGAATCAGGAAAATTTTCTTGGGTTACTAAACGGTAGTTCTGTTCCTGGCCGTGTTGGTGGGAAATGGGCGATCTGTGGTGTTGCCCAGTGTGTCCGTCCGGGGGGTCCGCATAGCCCGATCGGGTGGGTTCGGTCGCAGGGACCCCAGTCCGATCGAGCCTGTCGCCGTGGGGTCAGTCGCTCATGGGATGACGTGAAGTCGCAGGTCATCACGGTTTCCAGGGAATGGTCTGAGACCGACCTTTCATTGTGATTGCCAGAGGGCGCCTGTATCACATGCGGTGACTCTCCGTGTGTGTATGATGACACTTCCCCAGGAAGCAATGGTCCTACTGGGCCATATGAGAAATAGGCCTCTTGGGGCCTGTTGGTGAACTCGGACGATCCGTAGTTTCGACACCAACGACAACGAGGAACACAGCGCGCCGAAACGATCGACCCCCGAAGGCGAGCCGCGCGGCCCCCCGCCCGGCTTCGTGCATCGTCCTCGCATCGGCCAGCTGTCCCTCGTCCACCGACGGCCGCGCCGACCGGTGGGTTCCGATCACCACACATGCTGATCTTGGGAGTGGGGCAACATGTGGAACGAGAAGATGGCGGCTCGTGCCAAGTGCCGCGAAATCGACCCCGACGCCCTGTTCGTACAGGGCGCCGCGCAGAACCGGGCCAAGCTGATCTGCAGGGGCTGCCCGGTCCGTACCCAGTGCCTCGCGGAGGCGCTGGACAGCCGGATCGAGTTCGGTGTCTGGGGAGGCATGACCGAACGGGAGCGCCGCGCCCTGCTGCGCCGGCGCAAGGACGTCACCAGCTGGTACGAACTGCTCACCAGCGCCGAACGACACTATGAGGAGGAACACGCCCAGGAGGAGTCGGCACGGCCCGGGGTGCCCGTCGTCGCCCGTCAGTGACGGGGCGGCCGCCAGGGAGGGGAGCCCGGGCGGCTGGGGGGCCGGATACGAGGATGTTCACGTCAGGCCGTTGAGGCCGTGACGGCGCGGGGGTGCACAGCGCGTCCCGACCAAAGTCGATGCCGCCCTCCTCCTTCGGGAGGAGGGCCGGATCAGGGGAGGATCAGGGACGCCCCCCATATCCGCACACGCCGTTGTGCCTCATCATGGGAGGAGGGCGTGGTCATCCTCGTACGGCCGCGTCCGGCAAAGCGCGTTGGGAGTGGGGATGGCCGTGCAGAACCCTCAGAATCCGCAGAAGCGGTACCCGTGGGATCAGAGCCCCGTCCCCCGAACACAGCTCCGGCTCACCCACGCGGACAGGGACGCGGTGGCCGACGTGCTCCGTGAGGCCTACTCGCAGGGGCAGTTGGACGAGGACGAGTTCGAGGAACGGCTCGACCAGGCCATGAGGGCCAAGGTCAGTTCCGAGCTCGTCCCCCTCACCGAGGACCTCGGGGTCCAGGTCTCCCCCGGGGGGACCGGGCACACCCCGAGCGTGTCCCACCAGAACGGGGGCCGGACCAGGGGTGACGGAAAGGGCTCCTCGGGGCCGACCACGGACAACCCCGTGGAGAAGGTGGCGGCCGCGGCGGGGCATCTCTCCGTGTACTACATGCCCTTCCTCACCCCGCTGCTCCTACTGATCGTCAGCGGGGAACTGTCGCCCTACCTGCGGCGGCAGGCCATGGAGGCGCTCAACTTCCAGCTCTTCTGCTTCGTCGGCGCGGTCGTGAGCGGTCTGCTCTTCTGGTTGCTCGTTCCGATCCTCGCCCTGCTCGGCATCGCCGTCGGATGGTTCGTCATGCCGATCATCGCGACCGTCGCCAGCATGATGGGCCGGAGCTGGAAGTACCCGCTGGTCTACCGCATCATCAAGGACAACTAGCCGGGCCGACCAGCAGGAACGATCAGCCGGGCCGACCAGCGGATGCGGTCGGCCGGGGCGGTCGGCAGGGACAGCTGCCAGCTGGTCAGGACAGCCGGTCAAGATGGCCGGGCCAGGACGGGTGGCGGGGCCGGGCGGCCGTCCCACCCGGCCCGGCGGGGCCCTCCCGGAGAGGGTGTGCCCGCACCGGGAGGGTGACCTCAGCGTCCGGAGCGCCCGTCTTCCTGCGCGCTGCCCTTACCCGTGGCGGCACGCGCCGTCTCCTTCGCCTTGGACTTGGTGGCCTTGGCGGTCTCGGCCGCGCTGTCAGCGACGTCCGAGGCCTTCTCCTCCAGGTTCTCGCGGGTCTCGCGAACCTGCTCGCGGGCCTGGTCCAGGTGTTCCTGCCACTCGGCGTCCTGGGAGGCCTGGCGCATGCGGATGAGTGAGTACACGACCACACCGCCGATCACGGCGGCGCCGCCGATCAGGGCCCCACGGGGGATGCGGCGGTTCCCGCCGCGGAACAGGCGCAGGCCCCGGCGGCCCGGGCTCGGGTCGATCCTCTGCGCGGCGGTGGTCAGCATCTCCGCCACCCGGGGCGCCACGGTGTCCTCGACCCGCAGTGCCGCGGTCTCCAGACGGGGGGCGGTCCAACCACGAGCCTGGAGGAGCTTGATGGCTGCCTGGTCCCGTGCCTGGTCGGCGTAGGGGCCGATCCGGTCGGCCTGTTCCTTGGCAAGGTCCTGCAGGCGGGCGAGGGTCGCCTCCGCCTCCTTCTGTGCCTTGCGACGCTTGGCAGTGATAGGCACGTCGTCAGCTCCTTCGATCGTTCACCGGTTCGTACGGTCCCACCACCCGGTGGCCAGGACGTAACGGCCACGATGGGCGGCTTCTCGTCGTCCTTCCCCGTGATCCGGGTGTTATCTCAACTTACGTCCTCTGCGTCTGTGATCTACGTTTCGACACCGGCAGTCCTCGGATGACTTCGGCCCCCGGAGCAGACCCGGCGGCGATACCCTCCGCCGGAGGTCGGGTTCAGGCGAAACGCGGTGGACGGAAGGGTAACGTGAGCACGTAATCTCACTCGACCGAAAGGCACTGAGGTGTCGGACTCCAAGGGGCAGCCCACCGCGCGGCTGAACACCTCCAAGGGAACCATCGTTGTCAAGCTCTTCGAGGAGCAGGCGCCCGAGACGGTCGCCAACTTCATCGGGCTGGCCGACGGCTCCAAGCAGTGGATGGACCCCACCACGGGCAAGCCTTCCAACAGCAGTCTTTACGAGGGCACGATCTTCCACCGTGTCATCGACGGCTTCATGGTCCAGGGCGGGGACCCGCTGGGCACCGGTCGCGGCGGCCCCGGCTACACCTTCGACGACGAGATCCACCCGAGCCTGCGCTTCGACCGCCCGTTCCTGCTGGCCATGGCGAACGCCGGTCCGGGCACGAACGGCTCGCAGTTCTTCATCACCGTCGGTGAGCCGTACTGGCTCGACGGCCGCCACACCATCTTCGGTGAGGTCGTCGAGGGCAGTGACGTCGTCACCGCGATCACCAAGGTCGCGACCGACGCACAGGACCGTCCCCGCGAGGACGTGGTGATCAACAGCATCGAGATCGACCGCTAGGGCGGACGTGCCAGCGGTGAGACCCAAGGAGTGACGACCCGCCGATGACCGCATCTCCCCCTCCGCCCGGATCACCGTCCGGCCCCGGATCCGGGTCGGGAGCGCCGCGTACCTGTTACCGGCACACCGGACGCGAGACCGGGGTCAGCTGCACCCGGTGCTCACGCCCGATCTGCCCCGACTGCATGGTCGAGGCGTCGGTCGGGTTCCAGTGTCCCGAGTGCGTGGCGGAGGGGAACCGCAAGGTGCGGTCCGCACGGACCACCTTCGGGGGCAGGGTCGTCCGGAAGCCGTACGTGACCTGGACCATCCTGGGCATGATGGCGGTGGGTTTCCTACTCCAACTGGGCACATCGGACCCCGTCGGCCAGGCTGGCCGCTCGTCCCTGGTGGCCGTGTTCGGCATGCACGGGTTCGCCGCACTCGTGCAGAACGAGTGGTACCGGCTGATCACCGCGGCCTTCCTGCACGGCGGGGTCCTCCACCTGCTGTTCAACGGGTACGCGATGTACCTCCTGGGGCAGCAGTTGGAACGCTGGCTCGGACACGGCCGTTTCCTGGCCCTGTGGGTCGTGGGGGCCCTGTCCGGCTCGGTCATGAGCCTGCTCTTCGCCCCGGCCCAGCTCTCGGTGGGGGCCTCCGGTGCGATCTTCGCCCTCTTCGGGGCGGTGTTCGTGATCGGTCAGCGCCTCCGGCTGGACATGCGGATGATCCTGGTCCTGTTGGCGCTCAACCTGGGCATCACCTTCCTGGTCCCCGGGATCTCCTGGACCGCCCACATCGGCGGTCTGGTCGCGGGGCTGGCCGTCGGCGCGGTGTTCGCCTACCTGCCGACCGGCTCGGAGCCGGCGGCCAGGCGCACCCTCGTGCACACGCTCATGGTGGCCCTGTTCGTCGGACTGCTGGTGGGCCTGGTGTTCCTGGCTCCGACGCTGTGGTCCCTGGCCGCGCCCGCCTGAGGGAGCCGACCCGCCGACCCGCCGGCCCTCGGCCCCGAACGGCTCGCAGAAGCATGCGGAAGTCCCCCGGAGGTCTCCGGGGGACTTTCCCGTGTTCGGACCGCAGACCCGGAAACCGTGTCCGGGTACGCGAACAGAGCTACCCACAGCCTGTGGATAACTCTGTGGAAAACCTGATCAAGGCTGGTCGAACGCCCATGCGGGGACGTTGACGCCGTTGTCGGACCCCGCGTGCGACAGGGGATGTCGCGCCCGGGGGCGGGATGAACCGGTCAGTGCCAGCGCGTGGACAGGACGACGGCCACGATGATCCCACTGAAGCCGATCAGCAGGTTCCAGTTCTGCCAGTCCTGCATGTAGGGCACGTAGGAACCCGCGATGTAGTAGACCGCGATCCAGAGAATGCCCACGATGAAGAAGCCCAGCATCGTCGGCACCAGCCAACGCGGACTGACCTTCGGCTTCTCTTTGGAAGGAGGCGGAGTGTAAACAGCCTTCTTCTTGCGATCGCTGCGGGACTTGGGCACGGTCGCTGCTCCATGAGGTGGGGCGGTTCGGAATGAAACCACAGTCTACGCCCAGGGTGGGGTCTTCGTCACCGGAGGGAGGTTCCAAAAGCCCAACGGCTTCGGGGACGCCCGCCCTCCACCGGAAAGCCCGGAGGCGGGGGTGCTCCGTCGAGCACCCCCGCCTCCGGGCTTTCCGCTGGTCGGATCAGGGCCTGGAGAAGATGAAGTCGTCGCCCCCCGGCGGCAGCGGGATCTCCGGCTGCTCCGGGTCGGTCGGCTCCTCCGGGCCGGTCGGCTCCTCCGGCTCCTCGGGCTCCTCGGGCTCCTCGACCGGGGCCACCGCGATCGTCACGGTCACCGTGGTGTCGGGGTTGACGTTCTGCCCGGCGGCCGGGGACTGGCCGATCACGGTGTCCTCGGGCGCGTCAGCGGTCTCCTGCTCCTGGAACTGGGCGGTCAGCCCCGCCTGGTCCAGCGCGGACTGGGCCTGTTCACGCGTCATCCCCTGCAGGTCCGGGACCCCCACCTGGTCGGGGCCGGAGGAGATTATCAGCGTGATCTCCTCGGAGGGGTCGACCTCGTTGCCCGCTGAGGGGTCCGTGCCGACGGCGCTGTTCTCCGCGATGCTGTCGTTCGCCCTGCGTTCGGTGGTGACGTTCTCGAACCCGGCGTCGGTCAGCGTGGACATCGCCTCGGACTCGTTCTGCCCCTCCACCGTGGGGATCTCCACCGCCCCGGGGCCGGAGGAGACGTAGATGACGATCGCGTCGGTGGCCTCGACCTCGGCGCCGGCCCCGGGGTCGGTCTCGATGACCGTCCCCTCCTCCACGTCCTCGCTGGCCCGTTCCTCGTCGCGGTAGTTCTCGAAGCCGTCCTCGATGAGCACGGCCTCCGCCTCCGCGAGCGAACTGCCCGCGAGGTCGGGGATCGCCATCGTCTCCGGTTCGCTCTCGCCGAACCCGCCGTTGATGAGGAAGAAGACCAGGGCGATGGAGCCGATCACGCCGAGCGCCAGGAGCACCCACAGTGCGGTCTTGCCCCCGCCGCCCCTGCGGTCGTCCCGGTAGTCGTCGTCGTAGTCGTCGTAGTCCTCGTACCGGCCCTCGTTCGCGGGCGGCAGCGCGGTGGTCGCGCCCGCCGCGGCCATCGCCATGGTGCCCGCCTGGGTGGGCATCCCCGCCAGGCCGCGCTGGATGTCGGCGCGCATCTCCGCGGCGTTCTGGTACCGCTCCTCCCGGTCCTTGGTCATCGCCCGGAGGGTGACGTCCTCCAGCCAGTCCGGGACCTGCGGGTCCACCTCGGACGGCGGGACCGGGTCCTCCCGGACGTGCTGGTAGGCGATCGAAACAGGGGAGTCGCCGGTGAACGGCGGGCGCCCGGTGAGCAGCTCGTAGAGCACACAGCCGGTGGAGTAGATGTCGCTGCGCGGATCCACGCGCTCACCGCGCGCCTGTTCCGGGGAGAGGTACTGCGCGGTACCGATGACCTGGGAGGTCTGGGTCATCGTCGCCTGGTTGTCGTCCATCGACCGGGCGATGCCGAAGTCCATCACCTTGACGTCGGCGCTCCGGGTCAGCATGACGTTCGCGGGCTTGATGTCCCGGTGCACGATCCCGTTGTCATGGCTGTACTCGAGAGCCTTCAGGATGCCGTCCACCAGCTCCGCCGAACGCTCCGGCAGCAGCTTGCGGTCGTCGTCGAGGAGCTCCTTGAGCGTGCGGCCGTCCACGTACTCCATGACGATGTACGGCAGGGACACCCCGTCGACCATGTCCTCGCCGGTGTCGTAGACCGCGATGATCGCCGGGTGGTTGAGGGAGGCCGCCGACTGCGCCTCCCGGCGGAAGCGCGCCTGGAAGATATGGTCGCGTGCCAGGTCGTGTCGGAGCGTCTTGATCGCGACGAGGCGGTCGAGCCGCAGGTCGCGTGCGCGGTGTACCTCGGCCATGCCGCCGCGCCCGACCACTGTGTCGAGTTCGTAGCGTCCGCCGAGGAGCCGGGGCTGGGACATGTCGTGCACTAATCCTCGTGTCTTCCGGAAGCCGCCCTCGGGCCGCTGCCTACCCTGATCGTCTCTCGCTCATTGCCTGTTCAGGAGCCGCCCTGCTGAGAGCCGTCCCCTGTGCCTTCGTCTCCGCCCCCGTCGTCGCCGTCTCCGCCTTCATCCCCCGGAGGTACGTCGGTGCCGGGGTCCTCCGTGCCGGAGTCACCGTCATCGGGGACCTCGGTGCCCTCGTCCTCCGGGGAGGCGGGTTCCTCCTCCTCGCCCTCGCTGGGTGCGGGGCTCTCGGTCTCCTCCCACTCCTCGGGCTGGGGGACCCACTCGGGGGTCTCCTCGACCTGAACCGGAGCTTCGGGAGCCTCTTCCTCCTCCGGTTCCGCACTGGGTGTGGGGGGGGAGGTGAGGTCCGAGGCCGGGGGCTTGGTGGAGTTGTTGACGTTCTCGGCGCCGTTGTCACCGCCGGAGAGGAAACCGGCCACGGCCGCGGCCGCGATCAGGGCGGTCGCCGCCAAGGCCACCAGCACCATGGGCATCCGCGACCGGCGACCGGACCCCGGGTCCTCAGCCAGCGTAGCCGAGTCCCCCTCCTGGGCCGGAGGGACGGGGTTCTGGCCGGAGGTACGCCGGAACGCCCCGGACGGCCCGCTCCGCGGACCGTCGTCCGGGACGGCGCCGACCACCATCGTCTGAGCCATGCCGTTGAACCCGGTGGACGGGGTCGGCGGCCCGGTGCCCGCGTTGGAGCGGATGACCGCCGCCAGGTGGGCCACCTCGCCCGCCGAGGACGGGCGGTCCCCCGGGTTCTTCTGCAGCAGGGAGAAGACCAGGTTGTCGATCTCCGCGGGGACGTGCGGGGGGAGCTCCGGCGGGTCGTCGCGGGTGTGCGCCAGGGCCAGGGCCACGGGGCTGTCCCCGGTGAAGGGGGGCCGTCCCGACAGGCACTCGTAGGCCACCACACCGAGCGCGTACAGGTCGGAGGCCGCGCTCGCGGGCCGCCCCGACGCCTGCTCCGGCGAGATGTACTGGGCGGTTCCCATGACCATGCCAGTCTGCGTGAGGGTCACCGAGGTGTCCCCGCGCGCGATACCGAAGTCGGTCAGTTTGAGCTGGCCGTCCTCCGCCACCAGCAGGTTGCCGGGCTTGATGTCGCGGTGGACCACACCGCGGGCGTGCGCCGCGGCGAGGGCCTTGGCGGCCTGGCACACGAAGTCGAGGGTCTGGTCGGCGCTGAGGCGGCCCTGCTCGCGCAACACCTGGGAGAGGGGTTCACTGACCACCAGTTCCATGATCAGGAACGCGCGGCCCTCCTCCTCCCCGTAGTCGTAGACCTGGGCGATACCGGGGTGGGACAGCCCCGCGGTGATCCTGCCCTCCGTCCGGAAGCGCTCGCGGGCCGTCGGTTCGGCCATCTGGGCCGGGTGGAGCAGCTTCACGGCCACGGATCTGTTGAGCAGTGTGTCGGTCGCCCGCCACACGGTGCCCATCCCTCCGGAGCCGATCTGCTCCTCCAAGCGGTAACGGTCACTCAGAACGGCCCCGGCCAGTTCACCGGGGCCGTTCCGTGAAGACGGCTCGTAGGCGCTCACTACAGAACCACTGCCTCCATCATCTGGCGAGCGATCGGTGCGGCCAGCGAACCTCCGCTGCCGCCACCGTGCTCGATGACCACCGCGACCGCGATCTGCGGGTTGTCGGCGGGTGCGAAACCGATGAACCAGTTGTGGGTTCCGAGGTCGTTGCCGGTCTCGGCGGTACCCGTCTTGCCCGCCACGTCCATGCCAGGGATGGCGGCGTTGGGGCCGGACCCGTCCGGGCCCGTCACCCGGACCATCATGTCCTTGAGCGTGGACGCGGTGCTGGGGCTCACAGCCTGGCTGTACACGTCGGGGGTGGTCTGGGTGACGACGGAGCGGTCGGCGTCGCGGACCGAGTCGACCAGGTACGGGTGCATGACGTCGCCGGAGTTGGCGACACCGGCGGCGACCATGGCCATCTGCAGCGGTGTGGCCTCCACGTTGGACTGGCCGATGCCCGCACGGCCCAGGATGTTGCGGTCCTCCTCGGCCGGGGCCCGACTCGGGATCACGTTCATCGGGACGTTGAGTTCGTCCTCATCCCGGTTGAACCCGAAGGCCGTGGCCTGCTCGGACAGGTTCTCGCCGCCCACCTCGATCGCCCAGTTGGCGAAGGAGGTGTTGCAGGAGATCTGGATCGAGTGGGCCAGGGTGTCCGGCTGCCCGTTGTTGCAGGTGCCGCCCGGGGTGGCGTTGGGCAGGGTGCGGCCCAGCTCCAGCACGTCCGGGGCCTCCATCGTGCTGTCCGGACCCGCGTCCAGGTACTCGATGGCGGCGGCCGCGGTCACGACCTTGAACGTCGAACCCGGGGGGTAGCGCTCTCGGAGGGCCCGGTTGAGCAGGGGCTGGTCCTCGTCGTTCTCCAGGGCCACGTAGTTCTCGGTGGCCTCGGTGGTGTCGGTGACACTCGAGACCTCGTTGGCGTCGTAGGAGGGGTAGGAGACCGAACCGAGGATGGCCCCGGTGTCGGGCTCGATGGCGACGGCGGCGCCGTTCATGCCCAGCTCCCGGAAGCCGTTGAACCCGGCCTCCTGCACCGCGGGGTCGATGGTCAGCTCGACCCGCGCCCCCTCGGGCTCCCGGCCGGTGATGATGTCGCGGAAGTTGCGCACCGCGAGCCGGTCGTCGCTGCCGTCCAACAGGGCGTTCTCGGTCGACTCGATGCCCGAGGCGCCGAACTGGCGGAAGGAGCCCACCACCGGGGTGTACAGGGCCCCTCCGGTGTACTCCCGCTGGTAGCGCGCCGGGTCGTCCTCCTCGGAGATGTCCGTGGAGAAGGCGACGTTCTCGTCGCCGACGACGATCGGGCCGCGCTGCTCGGTGAGCCGCTCGGTGTACTGGCGACCGTTCAGCGGGTCCTCGCGGATCGCCTCCGCCTGGAAGCCCTGGATCCAGGTGAGCTGGAGCATCAGGGCGCCGAACAGGATCATGGCGAAGACGCTGAGGCGTCGGATGGGTGTGTTCATCGTCGGATCACCTGGGTGGCCCCCTCGTCCTGGATCGCCTGCGGGGCCGGACGCCGCGCGTTGTCGCTCATCCGGAGGAGCAGGCCGATCATGAGCCAGCTGGCCATCAGGGCCGATCCGCCCGCGGCCAGGAAGGGTGTGGTCATACCGGTCAGCGGGATGGTCCGGGTCAGTCCGCCGAGCACCACGAACACCTGGAAGCACATGACGAAGGCCAGCCCGCTCGCCAGCATCTTGACGAACAGTTCACGGGAGGCCAGCGCGATACGCATGCCCCGCTCCACCAGGAGGAAGATGACGACCAGGATGGCCATGAGACCGGTCAGGCCCAGGTCCTCACCCAGCGAGGCGAGGATGAAGTCGCTGTCCGCGGCGAAGATGTGGTGCGCCTGGCCGCCGCCCATCCCGGTGCCGGTGGTGCCGCCGTAGGCCATCCCGATCTGGCCCTTGACCAGCTGTTCGCTGCCGCCCAGCCGGTAGTAGACCTCCTGGTCGTAGGCGTTGAACCAGATGTCGACGCGCTGACGGAAGTGCCAGAAGAGCCGGAAGGCGAGTGTCGCCGCCGCCAGGAACAGGGTCACCCCGATGATCACCCAGGAGGAGCGCTGCGTGGCGACGTACAGCATCGCGAGGAAGGTGCCGAAGAGCAGCAGCGAGGTCCCGAGGTCCTTGGTGATGACCAGCAGGCCGATCGCGGCGACCCAGCCCACGACCATCGGCATGAAGTCGCGGGCGCGCGGCAGGTCCATGATCTTGAACCGGCCGATCTTCACCTGCTTGGCCGCCAGTGACAGCACCTGCCGCTTGGTGACCAGGTACGAGGAGAGGAAGACCACCAGGGCGATCTTCGCGAACTCCGAGGGCTGCACCGTGAAGCCGCCGACCCCGATCCACCGCCGGGCGCCGAATTCGGAGATGCCCAGGCCCGGGATCATCGGAGACGCGATGAGGAGCAGCGCCACCAGGGCGCTGACGTAGGTGTAGCGCTGCAGGACCCGCGGTTCCTTGAGGAAGAACAGCAGGGCGATGCACAGGACCATGCCGACCGCGGTCCAGATCAGCTGCATGCCGACACCGGCGTGCTCGATGTCGCCGGAGTCGGCGGCGTCCAGGCGCCAGATCATCGCGACGCCGATGCCGTTCAGGAACAGCGCGCAGGGCAGGATCAGGGGGTCGGCGTAGGGGGCGATGAAGCGCAGCGCGATGTGCGTGGCGAGCGCCATCGCACCGAAGATCAGGCCGTACCCCCACATGGCGCCGGGGACGGCACCGTTGAGGTTGAGCCCGGAGACCGCCATCGCGCCCATGGTGATGACGATGGTGAGCCCGATCAGGACGAGCTCGGCGTTGCGGCGTTGGACCGGGGGCAGCGCCGTGGGCGCCTCGGGGGTTGCGGTGCTCACGGGGTCACCCCGATTCCTCGGTCTCGGTCCCGTTGTCGGCGCTCTCGTCCGCGCTGGTACCGCTCGCGGCTTCCTCGAGGTCGTCGACGACCCCGACCGCGCCCTCCCGGTCGTCCGCCGTGATGGTGTTCGCGACCAGTTCCTGGTCGGCCTGCGGGAGGGACTCGATCCTCAGGTCGGTGCTCTCGATCTCCTCGGAGAGGCTGAAGCCCGCGATGTCGGTGTCGATGCCCTGGTAGACGCTGACCGTCTCGCCGTCCGGGGAGGCGCCCACGTAGTACTGGCTCTCGATGTACTGGCGGCCGAAGTAGTAGCCGCCGCCCGCGACCAGGGCGACCACGACGAGGAAGACGAGGATGATCGGCCACCAGCTGCGCGTGCGGTACTCCGCCTCGGGTTCCCGGCCGCGCGGGGCCGGGGCGTCGTGGGTGTCGTACGGCTGCTCCTCGTAGGGGCTCTCGTCCGGTTCCCGGCCCGGAACGTCCGCCCGGACGGGGTCCATCTCGGCGGTGTCACCGCCGCCGCGCAGTTCCTGGGCCCGCCTGGCCGGGCTGGTCTCGTTGGGGCCGGTGGACTCGTCGCGCTGGTCCGCGGCGCCGACCGTCTGGGCGGCGAGCGTGGGGCCCTCGCGGTCGGTGTCCGTCTCGATGACGTCGGCGACGACCGCGGTGATGTTGTCCGGCCCGCCGCCGCGGATGGCCAGCTCGATCAGCTTCTTGGCGGCCGCGCGCGGGTCGTTCTGGGTGGCGAGCGTCTCGTGGATGGTCTTCTTGCTGACCACGCCGGACAGCCCGTCGGAGCAGAGCATGTAGCGGTCGCCCGGCTTCGCCCTGCTGATGGAGATGTCCGGGTCGACCGGGGTCTTGCCGTCCAGCGCACGCAGGATCAGGGACCGCTGCGGGTGGGTGGCGACCTCCTCCTCGGTGATCTTGCCCTCGTCGACGAGGGTCTGCACCAGGGTGTGGTCGTGGGTGATCTGCTCGAAACGCGGTCCGCGCAGCAGGTAGGCGCGTGAGTCGCCGATGTGGATCAGCGCGACCTGGGAACCCGACCACAGCATGGCGGTCAGGGTCGTGCCCATGTTCTCCAGCTGGGGTTCCTGCCGGATACGGATGGCAAGCGACTCGTTGGCCCGCTCGACGGCGCGCTGGAGGACCTCGGCCATCTCCTCGGCCCGGGGGTCGTCCGGGGTGTCGAGCTGGCGGAGGGATCCGATGGCGATGGAGCTGGCCACCTCACCGCCCGCGTAACCGCCCATGCCGTCGGCTACCGCGAGGAGGTGTTGGCCGGCGTAGCCGGAGTCTTCGTTGCCTTCGCGGAGGCATCCTACGTCGGAGTACGCCGCGTATCGGAGAGCGATTGTCATTTGCGCAGTTCCAGGACGGTTTTGCCGATACGGATGGGCTGACCCACCGTGATGGGCTGGGGGCGGTTCAGCTTCTGCTGGCCGAGGTAGGTGCCGTTCGTGGAGTTGAGGTCCTCGACGAACCAGCGGCCGTTTTCGGAGTAGACGCGGGCGTGGCGGCCCGACGCGTAGTCATCGGTGATGACCAGGGTCGAGTCGGGGGCGCGTCCGATGAGGACGGGCTGTGCGGTCAGGTTGACCGTGGTGCCCGAGAGGGGGCCCTGGGTGACGGCCAGGACCGTGGGCTCGTTGCGGCGCGGGCGCTGCGGCCGGGCCTGAGCCGACGACGGCGCGCGGCGCTGGGCCGGGCGGGCCGAGGAGGACCGGGGCTTCTTCTTGGCCTTCTTCTTCGACTGTCCGAAGAGGTCCGTGCGGATGACGCCGACCGCCATGAGGACGAACAGCCAAAGCACCGCGAGGTACGCGATCTTGATCAATATGAGGGTCAAGTTGGACATCGAACTGCTCTTCAGCCCCTGTCGTGCTTCGGCCGGGGTGGCGGTCATCGGCGCCGCCACCGTGTCTGCCCCACCTTCGGGTCGGTGAGTCTGGGTCGCTGGTCCTCGGCCCGTCCGGCCGCGGACATTCTGCCCGATCGGTCAGGTCTTCGCGGAGACTACCCTCCCGGCCGGATATCCGACAGCAGGTCCGTATCCGGCCTGACCCGGACTTCCACCTTTCAGACGCCGCCCCGGGGCGGTTGGTTGCGGTCCGGCCCGGCCGGATCCTCCGGCTGCGCGGGGTGTGGGCCGGTCAGTCCCTGCGGAAGGTCATGGTGGTGCGGCCCAGGCTGACCCTGGTCCCGTCCACCAGCCGTGCCTGCCTGACCTGTTGTCCGTTGACGAAGGTCCCGTTCGTGGACCCCTTGTCCTCCAGGATGACCTCGTCGCCGTCGACCCGGATCTCGACGTGGTGCCGCGAGACCCCGTTGTCGACCAGACGCAGGTCGCAGTCGGTGCCGCGGCCCAACAGGGTGACCGGGGTGGTCAGCTCGAAGGACTGCTGCATGCCCTGGCTGGCGATGTTGCCCTCGGCGGTCGCGCCACCGGGCGAGATGAGCAGCCGGGGACGGCCGGACTGGCGCGGACCCGCGCCCTGGCCCGGGTCGCCGACCGGCTGGCGGACCTCGCCGTCCTTCACCATGGTTCCGCGGACGACACCGGAACGGATGCGGAAGCGACCGGTCTTGAGACCGTCGTCCGACCTGAACTGGACCCGCACCGGACCGACGAAGGAATAACCCTGTTCGGTCGCGTAGTCGCGAGCCAGCTTGGAGAGTTCCTGGCCGAGGCTGTCGGCGTAGACCTCCAGGCGCTCCTTGTCACTGGCCGAAAGCTCGACGATGAAGTCGTTCGGGACCAGTGTGCGTCCCTGGGCGACGATCGCTGCCCGCTCGTCCATTTCCCGCTGGACCGCGCTCGCGACCTCGACCGGCTGGAGCTCAGACTTGAAGGCCATCGCGAAGGTGCCTTCGATCATGCCCTCAAGCCTGCGCTCGAAGCGTTGGAGCACTCCCACGAGGTACCTCCCTTTGTACTCCACTCCGTATGTGTAGACGATCGTAACCGGGCCGGGGTGCCCCTGCTTTCAGGCGCACCCCCGGGAAGCCCCTCCCAGCGGCCGGATCCGGGCCCTCCGTAAACGGTGTGCAACCCACCTCCAGGCCGTGCTAGCCTTATTCATGTCGCCAGGGGGAACGGGCAGAAAGCCCGGAACACCTGGCAACACAACTTAATGCATGTCACTCGGGCGGGTGGCGGAACGGTAGACGCGCACGGTTCAGGTCCGTGTGTCCGAAAGGATGTGAGGGTTCAAATCCCTCCTCGCCCACTCGAATCTGGACGGCCCCGGAAGCAAGCGAGACTTGCGACCG
Organism: Nocardiopsis sp. iso_40; assembly: GCF_056173285.1. Taxonomy (NCBI): domain Bacteria; kingdom Bacillati; phylum Actinomycetota; class Actinomycetes; order Streptosporangiales; family Nocardiopsidaceae; genus Nocardiopsis; species Nocardiopsis sp. iso_40. The sequence goes on from NZ_CM149666.1 coordinate 85,144, forward strand.
GGGCCGTCTTCGTCGTGTCCCCGGGACCCTCGGACCGAGAGGCTTTCGGGTACCTTCCGCATGGTGTTCCGGCCCTCCGCAACGGCTTTCGGCCGTCGGCAACGATCTTCGATCGTTAGACGGGGCGGGGGTGTCCCCGCCCCTCCGGGGCCGGAAACGGTCACCGGCGGGACGGTACTCCCGGTCTGGGGCCGACAACGTCCGGATGGGACACTCCGGGCGTGGGAATCACCGAACACCTTCACCAGCTCGGGCGGCCACTGGTCGCCGAACAACTCGCACACCCGACCGTCGCCGGGATCGCCAGGGGCGACCTCGACGAACGCGCCTTCCGCTACTGGCTGGAACAGGACCACCTCTACCTGCTCGACTACGCCCGGGCCTTCTCCCGGCTGGCCTGGCAGGCACCGGACGGGCACCTGGCGGACCTGGTCGGGATCGCGCACAGCACCCTCAACGAGGAACTGGAACTGCACCGCTCCCTGTCCGGGGAGTTCGGCGCCGACCTGACCACCAGGGACAAGGGGCCCGCCTGCGCGGCCTACACGTCCTGGATCCTGGACGCGGCGGCCGACTACCGGGACGGGCTCGCCGCGGTCTACCCCTGCATGTGGGGCTACAACACCCTGGGCCTCGAACTGGCCGGGGCCCGCCCCGACGACCCCCGCTACCAGCGGTGGATCGACACCTACGCCGACCCGGGCTTCACCGAACTGACGGAGCGGTACGGCCGCATGCTCCAGGAGGCCGAGCCCGACCCGGAGCGGGCGGAGCGCTTCTTCCTGGAGGGGATGCGCCACGAGGTCGCCTTCTGGGACACCCCCTACACGTAGGGGCGCCGCGCACGACGGGGAGGGGCGGACCGGGCGGTCCGCCCCCACGGGTGTCGGGATCAGGGATTGATCACCGAGCCGACCTGGTCGAAGCGCTCGATCTCACATCCGTTGCGCTTGTTGAACTCGGTGTCGACCTCGGTACCGTTCACCTGGCCGGTGACGTGGACGACCTCGGGGCCGCCGATCTGCATCGTGCACATCATGTCGGAGGTGTCCATGGTGAACGGCTCGGTCCCGACCTCCTCGATCTCGGCGCAGGCCGTTTCGGGGTCGGGGTGGCTACCGCCGGCGGGGGAGCAGGTGAGGGTCCACTCGCCCTCCTCGAAGCCCTCCTCGGCGGGCAGGCCGTCCTCATCGGACAGGGAGCGTTCGATCACGAGTTCCACCTCGGCGGACTCGTTCTCCTCGGAGGCGTCGGTTTCGGTGGCGTCGGTCTGGGGGGTCTCGGTGGCGTCGGCCTCGGGTGCCGGTGCGTTCACCTCGACGGGCTCGTTGCCGCAGGCCGTGATAAGCAGGCCAAGAGCTGCGAGTGCGGCGAGGCGGGTCGGCAGGGCCGTGGCGAAGGTGTGCTCACGCATACCCCTTGGACGCGGGTCCCGAGCACGCCGTTCCGCCGGTTCCTGATTTTCTGGCACACACCTGACACAGGGGGTCACCATCATGTTCGGTGGACAGGTCGCTGAGGTCCTCGTGAACGAGGTTCCCGAGGACGTATACCTGCTCGACGTCCGGGAGGACGACGAGTGGAGGGCCGGCCACGCGCCCGGCGCCGTGCACATCCCGCTGGGGAAGCTCGGCGAACGCGCCGAGGAGGTCCCCAGGGACCGGAGGGTCTACGTCATCTGCCGTTCGGGCGGCCGCTCCGGGCAGGCCACCATGGCGCTCAACCAGGCCGGCTGGGACGCCGTGAACGTCGCGGGCGGCATGCAGGCATGGGAGCACGCGGCGCGCGACATGACGGCGGACGGCGAGGGGGAGCCCCGGGTCCTGTGACCGTCGAATTTGGTCGGATTGCGCGAAGCTCTGCCATCGGGGGGCTTCCAGGTGGCACTATGACGACGTGAGTTCCGAGCGCGCGCCCCTCAGCGCCGAAGCCGTGCTGGCCTCTTCAGCGGACGCGGTGATCGGTATCGACGGCGAGCTCCGAGTCACCGTGTGGAACCCCGCGGCCGAACGGATGTTCGGCTGGGGTGCGGACGAGGTGCTCGGCGGCGAGCTGCCGATCATCCCCCAGGAACTGAGGCCCGAGTACGGTGCGGTGCTCGAACAGGTGCGCGCCGGAACCCCGTTGACGATCTTCACCCGGCGCCTGCGCAAGGACGGGACCGCCGTCGACGTCCGGGTCAGTACCGGTTGCGTGCACGACGACCAGGGGCGGCACGCCGGGTGGGTGCTCGTGCTCTACCCGAGTGAGAAGGAGGTCCAGGCCCAGACCTCCGCGATGGAGCGTGCCCGCCTGGTCCGCCGGCTCACCGACGTGGTTGCCGACATCAACGCCGACCTCAGCCTGAAGTCGGTCCTGGACCGCATCATCAGCAGTCTGACCGAGCTCACCGGCGCCGACGCGGGCGGCTTCGTCCTGCTCGACGAGAACCGTGTGGAGCTCGTCAGCCTCACCCACCTGTCCGAGGAGCTGTACGGGGTCAGCGCTCCCCTGGAGTCGAGCCTGTTCGGTGAACTCCTGCGCAGCGGGAAGTCCGTGCTGTTGGCCAACAGCGCCACCCGCAGCCTGGAGGACCTGGTCTGGGCCGACCTGCCCGGCCTGCACACCATCGCCCTGTGCGTGTCCAACGTGCAGGGCCGCCCCTACGGTGCCCTGTACGCGCTGTACAGCCAGCGCAAGGTCGGCCACGTGGAGCTGGAGCTCCTGGAGCTGCTCGCCGAGCACGCCGGGGTGGCGATCGGCAACGCCATGGCCTACGAGGAGCTCAAGCTCCAGCGCGCCAGGGAACAGGCGGTCTCCGACTCCAGCGCGGACGGGATCGCGGTACTCGACTACGACGGCAGGGTCCGCAAGTGGAACCGCTCCGCCGCGGAGCTGACCGGCTACACCTCCGAGCAGATGGTGGGACAGCCGCCGCCCTTCCCGATCCCCACCGCGCACGGCGAACCGGTCAAGCACAAGAACGAGGGCGGGCGCTGGCTGGAGATCCTCATGGCGCGGATACCGAACACCGACGAGTGGGTGGTGGACTTCCGGGACATCACCGCGCAGAAGGCGCTGGAGGAGGAGCGGGAGTTCTTCCTGGCCAGCACCGGGCACGAGCTGCGGACCCCGGTCACGGTGATCCAGGGGTACGCCGCCCTGCTGTCCCGCAAGGGCGAGCGCCTGGGGCCGGAGGGCCGCCAGGAGGCGAGCGAGATCATCCTGGACCGCGCGCGTTCGCTCGCGAAACTGGTGGAACGGCTCCGGCTCGGGTCGGATGTGGCGAGCGGCGAGATGACCGTCGACAAGGTGCCCTTCGACCTGGTGGAGCTGCTCGGCCAGGCGGTCGCGGCCTTCCGGCCGCTGGCCGAGCGGCAGGAGCTGACGCTGGACTCCGGCGGGACGCTCTGGACCGTCGGGGACCCCCTGGTCACCGGCATGGTCATCGACCAGTTACTGGAGAACGCCCTGAAGTTCTCCCCGAGCGGCGGGGCGGTGCGGGTCGGGGCGCGGAAGGGCGAGGACACCGTCACCATCCACGTCGACGACGAGGGCGTCGGTATCGACCCCGGTGACGAGGAACGGATCTTCGAGCGGTTCTTCCAGAGCGGTGAACGGGGCGACCGGAGGGGCTACAGCGGGCTCGGGATCGGCCTCTACATCGTCCGCCAACTGGTGCGGGAACAGGGCGGTGAGGTGACCGCCCACCGGCTGGCGAACGGCACCCGGATGCGGGTGACCCTGCCCCGGCACCGGGGCGAGGACGCCGAACTCGGCTCGGTCGTGTCCGAAACGCCGAAGAGCCGGGGCGGAACGGGGATTCCTTCGGCAAAGGCGTAGGCAGGGCACCGTCTCCCGCAGGAAAAGGCAAAAACCTCAGGAGCCCCGAAGCCTTGGGGCGTAGGCGATGTGCGCGTGTGCGACCGGTGCCGCCGCCGGGGATCCGCCCCCGATCGGGTTTCCCCCGCGCGGGATCGGGGCATTTCCACCCCTGGTGGAATTCGCTGGCACACTTCGGGCGGGTTCCGGGCTGGCCGAGAAACACGAACTCGCAGGGACGAAAGCCGTGTCAGGAGACAACACCGCGTACGACGACGGGGAACCCCAAGGCCCTCGGAAGATCGAGCGGAGCGTCGTCCTCCCCTACGTACCCGAGAGCGTCACCAGGGCCCGGCAGGGGATGTGCGCGGATCTGCGCGCCATGGCGGTCTGCGCCGACCGGATCGACGACGCCGCCCTCATCCTCAGCGAACTGGTCAGCAACGCCCTCAGGCACGCGAGCCCACTCCCCGAAGACACCGTGGGCGTGTCCTGGCGGGGCGAGGTGGATCCGGGCGATCCGACCGGGGGCTGGTTGGAGGTCTCGGTGCGCGACGGCGGGTCCACCAGCATGCCGCGGGTGGCGCGGCCCTCCGTGTCCGGTCTGGGCGGCCGGGGCCTGGGCATCGTGCAGACCCTGGCGGGCCGCTGGGGGACCGAGATGGACGCGACCACCACCACGGTGTGGGCGGTGCTGGAGATCTTTGCGCAGGACCCGGCCGACCGCCGGTACGGCACCGTCACCGCGTTGCCCGTCGCCGGCCGCGACCGCGCGGACCGGGACTCCACCGACGTGTTCGATCTCGACCTGCGGGTCCAGACGCACGAACCTGCCTGGGGCGCCCTTCTCTGAGGCCGGCCGACCCTCTCCCGAGGGGCAGGTCCGGGGTCCGGGCCGGAGGAACGCGACCGATACAGCGAAACACCGCCAACGAGGTGGCCCGCCCCTGTCCTGAACGCTACAGTCACGACTGTGGAGTTGAAGATATCAAGCCGATCTCAGGACGACGTCGCAGTGGTAACCGTTGGTGGTGAGATCGATCTGTACACGGCACCCCAGTTGCGCACCGAGCTCATCGAGGCACTGGGGGCGGGAACGCGACGTCTGGTCGTCGACATGTCGCGGGCGGAGTTCTGCGACTCGACCGGGATCAGCGTCCTGCTCTCCGCGATGAAGCGGTCCCGTGGCGCCGGGGGCGACCTGGAGCTCGTCGCGCCCACACCGGCGGTCATGAAGGTCCTGCAGGTCACCGGCCTGGACGAGGTCTTCCTCATCCACTCCGACCTCGACGCGTTGCCGGTGGCCGCGGGGACCGGCAACGCCCGTTAACCGGGTACCGGTGGCGCGCACAGGCCCCGCGGGGCCCACCGGCGCGGGGGTCGCCGTGGTGATCGCCGCCAAGAACGAGGCCGAACGCATCGGCACCACCGTCACCGCGGCGCGCACGCTCCCCGGTGTCGACCTGATCGTGGTGGTCGACGACGGTTCCACCGACCGCACCGCCGAGTTGGCGCTGGAGGCCGGGGCCAGGGTGCTCAGGCACAGCCGCAACCGGGGCAAGGGCGCGGCCATGGAGTCGGGCGCCGAGGGGGTCCGGGCCCTGGAGGAGGACGAGGGGGCCGAGGGTGCCGTACGGGCCCCGCGCCACCTGCTCTTCCTCGACGCCGACCTCGGCGCGACCGCCAAGGGGGCGGCGGCACTGGTGGAGCCGGTCCTCGATGGTGCGGCGGACATGACCATCGCCCTGTTCCCCGCGACCCGGATGCGCCTGGGCGGCCACGGTTTCGTGGTCCGCCTGGCCAGGGACGGTGTGCGCCGGGTGACCGGCTGGGAACCCGAGCAGCCGTTGAACGGACAGCGCTGCCTGACCCGTGAGGCCTTCGCCGCGGCCCGCCCGCTCGCCCCCGGTTTCGGCGTGGAGACGGGGCTGACCATCGACGTCCTGCGCGGCGGGTTCCGGGTGGTGGAGGTCGAGGTCCCCCTGGAGCACCGGGCGACCGGCGCGGACCTGCGGGCCCAGCTGCACCGGGCGCGTCAGTTCGCTGACGTGGCGCGGGCCCTGGCCGCGCGGGAGCTGCGACCGGCGCTGCGCCGGACATGGCAGGGCGTGTTCGGGCGCCCCCGAAGCACTGTTCGCGGGCGCTCCCGGGGAACAGGGCGGATTGCTCGCAAAAATCGCCAAGAGTGACCCCATGGGCGCGATGGGTAGCGTTACGCTCGCGCTGTGCTCACTATGCTCATGGCTTCCATCGCTCTGTTCGCCGGGTCGGGCGGGCTCGCCCTCGGCGTGTACGCGCTGTCCAGGACCCGCGAGATCCGGACCGAGTACCGCGCACTGGCCCAGCGCGCCCTGGCCGTCAACAGCTCGGGGGCCGACCCCCGCGCCGTCCGCGACGTCGCCGTGCTGCACTACGACGCCCTGGAGGAGATGTCGGGCGCCCGGTCCTTCTCCCTGGCCATGCTCAACAGCCACGGTGACGGGGTGGTCGTCACCTCCATCAACGGGCGCACGGAAACACGCACCTACGCCAAGGCCGTCACCCGGGGCGAGGCCGACCACCTGCTCAGCCCCGAGGAGTACCGGGTGATCCGCTCAGCGCGCCTGGGCAACGGGATCGGCTCCCCGGTCACCGAACCCGCCGCCCCCGGACCGGGCCGGGCCCACGCGGACCGTCCGGCCCACGAGGTGCCGGACGCGATGGTCACGGTGGTCCGGGGAGCCGGGAGCTCCGAACCGGGCGGGCCGGACACCGGATCCGCCGAGGGGACCGCCACCGCCGCAGGGGACCCCGGGCCCGCTGGCCCCGGGGGGAGCGACGGCCCGCGGGCGGCCGGGCCCCGGACCGGGAAGCGGCCCTCCCCGGGCACCGGGGCCGTATAGCCTGAACAGCATGCCCAACCGTTACGCCTACCTCGGCCCCGAGGGCACCTTCACCGAAGCCGCCCTGCGCGATCTGCGCCCCGACGCCGACGACGAGTCCCGCGTCCCGTGTGACGGGGTGGCGGCGGTCTTCGACGCGGTCCGCTCCGGAACCGCGGACGGCGGGGTCGTTCCACTGGAGAACTCGGTGGAGGGCGGGGTCACCACCACGATCGCCGAACTGATCAAGGGCGAACCCCTGCTCGTCACCGGGGAGACCGCGGTCCCGGTCGAGTTCGCCCTGTTCGCCCGCCCCGGAACCGTGCTGGAGGACGTCAAACGGGTGGCCACCCACCCCCACGCCCTCGCCCAGTGCCGCGGCTGGCTCTCCCGCCACATCCCGGACGCCGACACCCACACCGTCTCCTCCACGGCCGCCGCGGCGCGCGCCGTGTCCGAGCCCGGCGCGCCCTACGACGCCGCGATCTGCGCCGTCATCGCGGGCGAGCGCTACGGGCTGCACGCCCTCGCCACCGGGGTGGGCGACCGCTCCGACGCGGCCACCCGCTTCATCTACCTGTCCAGGTCCGGGGCGCTCCCCGAACCCACCGGCGCCGACCGGACCTCCCTGGTCGCCTTCATCGCCGACGACCACCCCGGTGCGCTCATCGAGGTGCTCAACCAGTTCGCGGTTCGCGGGGTCAACCTCACCCGCCTGGAGTCGCGCCCCACCGGCGACGGCCTGGGCAGCTACTGCTTCTGCATCGACGCCGAAGGACACGTGGCCGAGGCCCGCGTGGGGGAGGCCCTCATGGGCATCCGCCGCGTCTGCCGGGACGTGCGCTTCCTGGGCAGCTACCCGCGCGGCGGCCGCGACACCGGGACCGCCCCCGCGATGCGTCCGCGCTCCGCCACCGACGCGGACTTCGCCGAGGCCGAGCTCTGGCTCGCCCGCATCCGCGCCGGCGACACCGACTGAGGGCGCGCGCCTCAGACCTGCACGGGCATCGGCGGCCCGTCCTCGAACAACCACTCCTCCGCGGCCGCGCGGCGCAGCTCCAGGTACAGCGCCAGCCGCAGCGCCGTGTCCTCCGGACGCGCGTCGTCGAGCGCCTCCAGGGCTCCGGCGAGTTCCTCGGTGGTCATCTCACCCAGCGGTTTCACGACTACTCCCCACGATCCTTGTGCCGCCGGGGACCCTCGCTCCCGGCTGACCCTGTCGATGGGGATACGGGGACGGTGGGTTTCCATGACGTGACTGTCGGCAAAAGATGTGGGCCGGGGTTGGGGCGGGCGGTAACCTGCAAGACGTGATCGACCTTCGCGCTCTTCGAGAAGACCCCGAACGACTCCGTGCATCGCAGCGGGCCCGCGGCGAGGACCCCTCCGTCGCCGACCGGCTGCTCGAACTGGACTCCGACCGGCGTGCCGCGCTGGGCCGGTTCGAGACTCTGCGCGCCGAGCAGAAGAGCGTGGGCAAATCCGTCTCCAAGGCCTCGCCGGAGGAACGGGAGGAGCTCCTCACCCGGGCCAAGGCGCTCTCCGCCGAGGTCAAGGAGGCCGAGGCCGAGGCCGGCCGTCTCGGTGACGAGCTCGACGCCGTCCTGGTGCGCGTGCCCAACCTCGTCGAGGAGGGGGCGCCCGAGGGCGGTGTGGACGACTTCGTGGTCCTGGAGACCGTCGGCGAGCCCCGCGAGTTCGACTTCACCCCGCGCGACCACCTGGAACTGGGCGAGATGCTCGGCGCCATCGACATGGAGCGCGGCGCCAAGGTCTCCGGTGCCCGGTTCTACTTCCTCACCGGAGTGGGCGCCCAGCTGGAGCTGGCCCTGCTCAACATGGCGATGAACCAGGCGGTCGAGGCCGGTTTCACCCCGATGATCCCGCCGGTCCTGGTCAAGCCCGAGACCATGGAGGGCACCGGTTTCCTCGGCGAGCACTCCGACGAGGTCTACCGCCTGCCCGACGACGACCTCTACCTCGTGGGCACCTCCGAGGTGGCTCTGGCCGGGTACCACGGCGGCGAGATCCTGCCCGCCGACGCGCTGCCCAACCGCTACATCGGCTGGTCGTCCTGCTTCCGCCGCGAGGCCGGTTCCTACGGCAAGGACACCCGGGGCATCATCCGGGTCCACCAGTTCAACAAGGTGGAGATGTTCGTCTACACCCACCCCGACCAGGCGCACGAGGAGCACAAGCGGCTCCTGGCCTGGGAGCGGCAGATGCTCGACAAGCTCGGCCTGCCCTACCGCGTGGTGGACATCGCCGGCGGGGACCTCGGCACCAGCGCGGCCCGCAAGTACGACTGCGAGGCGTGGGTCCCCACCCAGGAGACCTACCGCGAGCTCACCTCCACCTCGAACTGCACCGAGTTCCAGGCCCGGCGGCTCAACGTGCGCTACCGGGACTCCGACGGCAAGCCCCGCTTCGCCGCCACCCTCAACGGCACGCTCGCCACCACCCGGTGGATCGTCGCGATCCTGGAGAACCACCAGCGCGAGGACGGTTCCGTGGTCGTCCCCGAAGCCCTGCGCCCCTACCTGGGCAGGGACGTCATCGAACCGGTCCAGGCGCCCAAGGGCGGCACGGCCAGGAAGAAGTAGCCCCCGGCGGCCCGCGACGGGCCGACCGGCGGCACGACGGAGCCCGCCCCGCACCGGGGACGGGCTCCGTTCACGTACGCGGTGTTCTCGTGTACGCGGCGGCCGCCGCACGGTGTCCGTGCTGGCGGCGCCCCGGCCTCCGTTACAGGTAGGGGCCCGACCCCGTGTGCGGCTGCTCGCCCTGGCCCTCGGCGCCCGGCCCCTGGGCCTGGAGCCCGGAGAGCCCCGGGGGGAGTGCCTTGCGCATGTTCTCCAACTGGGCGCGGGCCGCCATCTGCTGGGCGAACAGAGTGGTCTGGATGCCGTGGAAGAGCCCCTCCAACCAGCCCACCAACTGGGCCTGGGCGATCCGCAGCTCGGCGTCGCTGGGTGCCGAACCGTCGGCGAAGGGCAGGGTCAGCCGGTTCAGCTCCTCGATGAGCTCGGGCGCGAGGCCGTCCTCGAGCTCCTTGATCGAGGAGGTGTGGATCTCCTTCAGTCGGGCGCGGCTGGCCTCGTCCAGCGGGGCCGCCTTCACCTCGTCCAGCAGTTGGCGGATCATGCTGCCGATCCGCATCACCTTGGCGGGCTGTTCCACCATGTCGGTGAGCGAGCGCGGTTCCCCCGAACCGTCCTCGCTCCCGGATCCGTGGTCCTCGTCGGTTCCGACGACCAGGACCTCCGGGTCCTTCTGGTTGTCTGCGTTGCTCATCGATTCCCTAGCTCGGCTCTGTTCGGCACGCTGTCAACGGGTGAGAAGGATCTTGCCGGTGTGCGCGCTCGACTCCATGACACGATGCGCCTCCGCCGCGTCTGTCAGGGGCAGGGTGCGGTCCACGACGGGACGGATGGCTCCTTCTTCTACCAACGGCCAGACCTCCTCCAGTACTCCCGAGACGATGGCCGCCTTCTCCGCGGCCGGACGGGAACGCAGCGTGGTCGCCTGGACGGAGAGCCGTTTGGCCAGCATGCGGCCCAGGTCGATCTCCGTCCTGCGCCCGCCCATCAGGCCGATGATCACCAGGCGCCCGTTCGCGGTCAGCGAACGCAGGTTCGCGTCCAGGTAGGAGCCGCCCATGATGTCGAGGATCAGGTCGGCGCCGCCCTCGGCCCGCAGGCGTTCGGTGAAGTCCTCGGTCCGGTAGTTCACGGTGATCTCGGCGCCCAGCTCACGGCAGCGTTCCAGCTTCTCCGCGCTGCCCGCGGTGACGGCCACCCGGGCTCCCAGGGCCCGGGCGAACTGGACGGCGAACGTGCCGATGCCGCTGCCGCCGCCGTGGACCAGGACGGTCTGCCCGGAGCGCAGGCCGCCGACCATCACCAGGTTGGACCACACGGTGCAGGCCACCTCGGGCAGGGCCGCCGCCTCCGCCAGGCCGACCCCGCGCGGGACCGGCAGGAGCTGGCCGACCGGCACGGCCACCCGCTCCGCGTAACCGCCCCCGGTCAGCAGGGCGCAGACCTCGTCCCCCACGGACCATCCGGAATCCTGCGTTCCCGGTCCCAGTTCCAGGACGGTGCCCGAGCACTCCAGACCCGGGTACTCGGAGGCGCCGGGCGGAGGGGGGTAGTTGCCCTGCCGCTGGGCCACGTCGGCCCGGTTGACGGCGGTGGCTGCCACCTCCACCAGGACCTCGCCCTGCTGCAGGGCCGGTTCGGGGACCTCGGACCAGGACAGGACCTCGGGTCCGCCCGGTTCGGTGATTCGGATCGCGTGCATGTGGCCGACAGTACCCAGCCGCGCGGCCGGGCGGCACCCGACCTGGGGGCGGGGCGCCGGATCTCTGGTCGGCGGGCCCGGAAGGATGCTTTGCTGTGTCTGCGCGGGTAAGAGAACACCCGAGGGCCGTTACCCGACACTCCCCTACGGGAGGGCCCTTCCTCCACAGCAGACCCCCTTGACGCAGGAGAGCCCCGGTGGCACAGCACGAGCAGAACGGGTCAGGCGCCGAGCCGGAGCCGCACGAGCGCACGGAGCCGATCTGGCGGCGGACGGACGACGCGGACGCCCCGGAGGGGACCGGTGAGCCGTCGGCCGGGGCCGACCCGGACCCGGCCGTGTCCTCGCCCAGCCCCAGGGAACAGTGGTTCGGCGGGTTCGAGGGCGCGGCTCCGCCCCCGCCCCCCTACGCCCGGCTGCCGGAGGACGCCCCGCCCCCGTCGCCGGGGGCCGCCTACCCGGCGCCCGACCCCGAGGAGACCCCCGAAGCCCCCGAGGAGCCGGAGGAGCCCGAGGCCCCCGGAGCCGCGGAGGCCCCCGAGGGCGGTGCGGAGACCTCCGGGGGCGAGCAGGCCGATGAGGAGGTCCCGGACGACCCCGAGGAGACGCGGAGCAGCACGGTCCGGCTGGTGCCGGGCGTCCGGAGCCGTCCTAACCGGCCCGCCGTCCCGTGGCGGGACGGCAGGCCGCAACGGCCCGCCCGCCCCGGAGGAGCGGACCGCGGTGAACAGGATCCCCTGGGGCCCCGGAAGCTGCGCAGCGACCCGGACGTCCCCGAACCCGAACAACTGCCCCCGCTGGAGTCCGAACACCCGGGACCCGGGAGGCCGGCCCCCGCAGAACCGGGCCCCGAACGCCCGGGACCGGCGGCCGCCCCCTGGCGCGGGCCAGCTCCGGAGGGCACGGGCGCCGGGTTCCCCGACGTATCCGGCCTCCGGAACACCCCCGTGAACGCTCCGGCCCCGGAACCGGCCACGACCGAACGGACCGAACCGCCGTCATCCCGGCCGAGCCCGCCGCCGTCCCTGACCGGGCCGCGCGACCCCGGGCCGGACCCCGCACCGTGGGTCGGACCGGGGCAGGCCCCCGCCCGCCGCCAGGACCCGAACCACGGGGAGACCTCGGACTCGCTCAACGCCGCCACCCTGGTCCGCAACCGCCGCCAGGGCCCCGGCGGGGGGTGGCGCAGGGCCGTGCACACCGCCAGCCTCGGCCTGATCAACCCGGGCGAGTCGCCGCGGGTGCTGCGCCAGCGGGAGCTCGTCGCCCGGGCCTGCACCCCGGTCGCGACGGGGCACCACCGGGTGGCCGTGCTCAGCCTCAAGGGCGGGGTCGGCAAGACCACCACCACGGTCGCCCTCGGGTCCACCCTGGCCTCCCTGCGCGGTGACCGGGTCCTCGCGGTCGACGCCAACCCCGACCGGGGCACGCTCTCGGACAAGGTGCGCCTGGAGACCGCGGCCACCATTCGGGACCTGCTCAACGAACGCCACCTGGTCTCCCGCTACGCCGACATCCGCGGGTTCACCTCCCAGGCGCCCAGCCGCCTGGAGATCCTCGCCTCCGACCGCGACCCGGCGGTCTCGGAGGCCTTCAGCGACGCCGACTACCGCGAGGTGGCCCGGATCGTCGAGCACTTCTACTCCATCTGCATCACCGACTGCGGGACGGGACTCCTGCACGCGGCCATGCGCGGGGTGCTCGGCCTCGCCGACCAGGTGGTGCTGGTGAGCTCGGCCTCCGTGGACGGCGCCCGCAGCGCCAGCGCGACCCTCGACTGGCTGGAGGCCCACGGGCACGGGGGGCTGGTCCGGGGTGCGGCCGTGGTGCTGTCCATGGTGCGCTCCAACAGCAAGAGCAGCGTCGACCTGAACCGGCTCGAGGAGCACTTCGCCGGGCGGTGCCGGTCCGTGGTGCGGGTCCCCTGGGACGGGCACCTGGAGGAGGGGGCCGAGGTGGACCTGGAGCAGCTCGCCCCCGCCACCAGGGACGCCTACCTCCAGTTGGCCGCGAGCGTGGGGGAGGCCTTCGCCCGCCAGCCGTGACCGGTGGGGCCCCGACAACGCGCGGATCGCCCCTCGGTGGTTTCCCGCCGCGCGGTCCCGAGAATGGAGGGGAGTGGAAGAGGTGGACATGAACGCACAGGAACGCCCGCCAGCGGTCATCGTGGGGGTCGACGGCTCAGCCGCCGCCCGCGAGGCCCTGGCCTGGGCGGTGGAGGCCGCCGCCAGGCGCCGGGAACAGCTCAGGATCGTGCACGGTCTCCGCCCGCCGACGGCGGCGGGGACCCTGCCCGGCGCAGGCGTGGAGCGGCCCGGCGTCGTCGCGGCGGTCCACCGCGAGGCCGGGCAGGAGCTGCTCGCCGAGAGCGCCGAGTACGCCCGCGGCACCCGTCCGGACCTGGACGTGGCGACCGTGCTGGGATTGGAGGACGCACCGCAGGTCCTGCTCGACGAGGCCGGGCACGGTGACGTCATCGTCGTCGGCTCGCGCGGGCTGGGCGCGGTCCGGGCGATCGTGCTCGGCTCGGTGAGCGTACGGACCTCCGCACACGCGCCCTGCCCGGTGGTCGTGGTGCCCGAACCGGACGGACGGGACCGGCACCGGGGGAAGGTGGTCGTCGGTGTGGACGGCTCCGACTCCTCTCGGCGGGCCCTGCGCTTCGCCCTGGACCACGCACTGGTCACGGATTCCTCGGTGGTGGTGGTCAACAGCTGGGAGGTGCCGCTGCCGGAGGATTCGGCGTCGCTGGCCGCCGACGCCCAGTCACTGCACGAGGAGGTGTTCGACCGCCAGTCGGAGGAGATCGTCGCCGGGGTGCTGGCCGAGGTGGTCGACGACCGGACCGAGGCCCTGGACATCACCGCCGTCCGGATGCAGGCCGACCCTGCGCAGGCCCTGCTCAGGGCGGGCGAGGACGCCGACCTGATCGTGGTGGGCTCCCGGGGCCGCGGCGGCGTCCGGGGGCTGGTGCTGGGTTCGACCAGCCAGGGGGTGCTGCACGACGCACGGGGCCCGGTCGCGGTGCTGCCCCCGCACTCCGACGAGACGGACCGATGACCAAGGTCGCGCGTCCAAAGGGCCTTCTGTCCTGTGCCGGTCCCGCACGATCGTGCTGTACTCGGTGATGATGGTGGGCAGCGCCTAAAGGGGGAACCATGGCAAACAGCAAAGTAGTCGTCGGTGTGGACGGATCGGACCACTCCGGGGCCGCCCTGGAGTGGGCGGCGGCGGAGGCGGCGCGCCGCGGCGTTCCGCTGCACGTCGTGCACGCTCTGGGTATGCCGCTGATCGTGTCCGCCTACGGGGGACCGACCCGGTTCACACCGAGTGAGGAGATCTCTGGTCAGGCCACCAGCATCATCACCGATGCGGTGGAACACGTCCGCAAGGCACAGCCGGGTGTGGAGATCGAGTCGGTGACCGCGCTGGAGGAGGCGCCGCTGGCCCTGATCCGGCAGAGCCACCCCGGTGACCTGATCGTGCTGGGGACCCGGGGCATGGGCTCTGTCGCGTCGATGTTCGTGGGTTCCGTCAGTGTCCGGGTTTCCGCCCAGGCCCCGTGCCCGGTCGTGGTGGTCCCGTCCGACGACAGCGGCAAACCGGCCACCACCAAGCTGGACCGGATCATCGTCGGTGTGGACGCCTCCAAGAACTCCCGGCGCGCCCTGGGGCTGGCCGTGGGCATGGCCGCGGAGACCGGGGGCGAGGTCGTGGTGGTCAACAGCTGGGAGGTGCCCTACCCCTACGACCCGCTCGCGATGGCCGCCGCGGGTTACCAGCCGCAGGAGACCGTGTTCGAGAAGCAGTCCGAGGAGTTGGTGGCGGAGCTGCTGGCGGACGTCATGGACGACCAGCGGGAGGACACCGACGTCGAGGTCTCCATCGTGCGGAGCCGGTCCAACCCGGTGGACGCCCTCCTGGAGGCCTCGGCCGAGGCGGACGCCGTCGTCGTGGGATCCAGGGGCAGGGGCAGCGTGCGGGGTCTGCTGCTGGGTTCGGTGAGCCAGGGGGTGCTGCACCGGTCGAAGGTCCCGGTGGTGGTGCTCCCCAGGAACGCCGACGAGGACGGCTAGCGCGGATCAGGGGGCGGGCCCGGTGGCCCGTCCCCTGTGTCCTTTCGGTCCTGGAAGTACAGGACCCACCCCTGCACGCAGGTGTGGGAGGCCAGGAGCAGACAGAGCAGCCAGGTGCCGAACGCCCACCATCCGCTGAGGTTCCGTCCGTAGACGAGCCGGAGGGCGCCGAGCACGGTGACGGCGGCGCTGACGGTCAGGCACCAGGGGCGCGGGGCCTGGGGGAGGCCGGGACCATGCGGTGGGGGTGTCCGCTCTGTGTGGGGGTCCAGGGAGGTCCAGGCCAACCGGAGGAGCTTCCTGCCGCCGGTGCCCGTCCGGCCCCGCACGCGGGCGCGGGGCGGGCCCCTGGAGACACCGAAGGCCGCCCACCGTGTTGGTGGGCGGCCTTCGGTGTACCTCTACCGCGGAGGGTGTGGGATTTGAACCCACGAAGCCCCGTCAAGGACTTGGTGCTTTTCAAGAGCACTGCACTCGGCCGCTATGCGAACCCTCCTGGGGGAGACTGCCTCTCCGCCAGACATGGTAACCCACGGCGGGAACGGGTTCGCGGGGATGTTCCGGGTTCGCCCCCGAGGAGGGCCCGGGGTGGCGCCAGGTGGTTACTCGTGAGTAACCTGTGTGTATGGAGAAAATGGACGCCGAGACGGCGGAGATGGTCAAGTCCGGGTTCCTGGCCTCGGTTCCCTTCGCACGGACGCTGGGCGTGACCTTCAGCGACCTGGACCACGGGCGTGCCGTCATGCGGCTGCCCGACAACGCCGACCACCACAACCACGTGGGCGGCCCGCACGCGGGGGCCATGTTCACGCTCGCCGAGTCCGCCTCGGGCGCCATCGTGATCGGCACCTTCGGCGACCAGCTGGAGCGGGCCGTCCCGCTCGCGGTCAGCGCCGAGATCCGCTACCTCAAGCTCGCCATGGGCGACGTCACCGCCGAAGCCACCCTGGGCCGCACCCGGGACGAGGTCGTCGCCGAACTCGACGCGGGCAAGCGCCCCGAGTTCCCCGTCGACATCGAGCTGCGCACCGACGACGGAACGGTCACCGGCCGGATGACCGTCCTGTGGACGCTGCGCCCCAACCGGAAGTAACCCTCCCCCGGTTCCGGCCCCGGTCAGACACCTCTTCCGCCCCGTCTGACCGGGGCCTCGCGCGTCCTTGGCCGGGTCCGGCACGGGCCTGTCGAATGTCGTCGCCGCTGGGTACGTTGACCGGGACAGGCACGGGTCGACGCAGGAGGCAGCGCAGTGAGACTTCGAGTGGATCGCGACGCGTTCGCGGAGGCGGTCGCATGGACCGCTCGGGCCCTGCCCGCCAGGCACGCGGTACCCGTGCTCGCGGGGATGCGGATGGAGGTCTCCGCGGACGGAAGCGCACTGCACCTGTCCGGCTTCGACTACGAGGTCTCCACGCGCGCCTCCGTCGAGGTCCTCTCCGAGGAGCCCGGGGCCGCCCTGGTCCCCGGCCGACTGCTCGCCGAGATCGTGAACAACCTGCCCTCCGGTACGGTGCGCATCGAGACAGACGGGCCCAAGGTGCTGGTCAGCGGAGGCGCGGCCAGGTTCACGCTGATCACCATGCCGCTGGAGGACTACCCGAGCCTGCCCGGCATGCCCGGACGGATCGGCTCCGTTCCCGCGGACGCCCTCACCGCCGCCGTGCGCCAGGTGACCCCCGCGGCCAGCCGGGACGACACCCTGCCCATGCTCACCGGCGCCTACCTGGACTTCACCGGCGACACCCTGCGGGTGGTGGCCACCGACCGCTACCGCATCGCGGTACGCGAGCTGTGGTGGCGCCCCGAGGACCCCGGGATCGACGTGTCCGCGCTGGTGCCCGCCCGTACCCTGGCCAACACGGTCCGGGGCCTGATCAACCGGAGCAACGTGGACATCGCCCTGTCCACCGTCCAGGTAGGCCAGGGGGTCAGCCTCTCGCCGGGCGAGGGCATGATCGGTTTCGAGAACGGGGAACGCCGGACCACCACCCGGCTGATCGACAGCGACTTCGTCAAGTACGGCGCCTGGTTCCCCACGGAGTTCTCCGCCCGGGCCGAGGTCGGGGTCGCACCGCTGCTGGAGGCGGTCAAGCGGGTCGCTTTGGTGGCTGACCGGAACACGCCGCTACGGCTCGCCTTCACGGAGGGTGAGGTCGTGCTGGAGGCGGGTTCGGGGGACGACGCCCAGGCCGTGGAGGCCATCGGGGTCGGGTACGAGGGGGAGCCGATTCGCCTGGCCTTCCGGCCCGACTACCTGGTGGACGGGCTCAGCGGGGTGGAGACCGACACCGCCCGTCTGAACTTCACCGAACCGACCAAACCCGCCGTGTTCACCGACGTTCCGGCGAAGGAAGGCGAGGAGCCGTCCTTCCGCTACCTCGTCCAGCCCCTTCGTGTTACTTGACCAGCGGTTTTCCCGTTCTTGGGAAAGTTCTCCACAGGACTGCGCGCGGGTTATCCACAGGCCGCATCCTCAGCCTGTGGACAACCCGGGGTGATCGACCCCTTCGGAGGCCTGAACGGCCTCTCGAATCGGCTCGTATTTCCCCTTTGACAAGGGAAAACAGTGCCAGCGTGGAATCTGTGCACAGCCTGTGGACAACTCCGGGTGGCGGGCTATTCGCCCTCGGCCAAGGTGGACGCCCGCCCACTGGTCACCGGGGTGTCCAAACCCAGCTCAGCCTGGCGTCCGCGGCGGTACCCGGCCCGGTAGCCGGCGGCGCTGTGGGTGCGCTCGGGGCGGTGTTTGCGCAACTGTGGGAACTGCTTGTGGAACTCTTCGTTGACCCGGTTCAGATCGTCCCGGAGAACCAACTCCGCACCACGTGCCGAACCGTTCTCTCCGCTACCCTCAGTGACGCCTGAGTCGTCGTCGTTCGAGCCCATTTCCTGGAGTCGCGCCCGAAACTCACGAATGCGTTCGGCCACCGCCTGACCGTAGGCGCGCACGAAGGACCGGTAGTAGCGCTTGCGCTCGGTCTCCAGTTCGGAACGCGTGTAGTTGCGCAGTTCCCGGATATCGGTCACGTGCGCGGAACTCATGAACTTGGCCGAGGCCTCCATCTGCATGGAGATCGACGGCATCAGCATCCGCAGGGCGTCCAGGGCGCTGACCGTCCCCACCAGGATGATGGTCCGGTCGGTGTTCTCGGAGTTGTTCCCGCGCACCGCCGACTGGCACCCGTAGGCGGCGGCGATGTCGGCCAGGGCCCGGACCCGGGCCTTGCCGTGGCCGCCCACCCCCGGGACGGTGTAGTCCAGGCGGCTGATCGCGTCCGGTTCCTCGCCCCTCTCGGCGCGGGCCTCGGCCTCGGCGATCGCGTGGCGGGTCATCAGCTCGGCGGCCTTGGCGGTGAACGCCTGGCTTTCGGCATCAGTGACCGCGGGGTCCTCCGCCATGCGAAGGAGCCCGCGGACCCGCTCGACCATCTTCTGACGAGCAGCTTCAGTCATCGGCGCCGGTTGTCTCCCGTAGGTGAGGTGTGGTCCATCCGCTCCTTGGCGGAAAACATCGAGCCTAAGCCCTTCTGTTCCCCGCCACCATCACGGTGGCGCAGAACCACCCTCCGAAAGCGCCTACTTCTTGTCCCCGGCGACCATGGCCACGACACCGATGATGAGCCACAGGGCAAGGCCCACACCAAGACCCGTCCAGAGGCCGCCGAACAGCCCGCCGATGATCGCGAAGTCAGTGATCACGGACACGATGTAGCTCACCACGGCGGTGGCGCCGCCGCCGAGCAGGGCCGGGGCACTCGCGTAGCGGAACGGGTACGAGGCCGCCCAGCGGCGGCCGCGGCGGTCGCTCTTCTTGCTCAGCACGCCGCCGACCCCGCCGATCAGGGCGAAGAAGAAGATGCCGGTCGTCACCCCGGCGGGGATGCCCGCCAGGCCGAAGTTGGCCAGGAAGGACAGGGCACCGGCCACGGTGCCGCCGATCACGGACGCCCCCCACGGCCAGATCATCGCCGCCGAGGCGACGGGAGTGAATGCGTTACCGCGCTCCAGCGTCATGTTCACAGCTCCAGTCGAATCGCGTGGCACCCACTCGTCGCAGGGCCGTCCCGTCCAGCATGCCGGGCCGGGGCGACCAGCACATCAGGGCCTGTCCCTGACTTACCCCCGAGGCGGCGCCTCGGCACCTGCCCCGGTGGCGGAACCCGCCACGAGCCGTCCCGGAGGGACGCACGGGGTGCCTCTTCCGACAACAACGTTCATTCGGCCCCGGAAGTGCCCGCAGCGTCGGCGCTGTGGTGCCCCCCGGCCCCGACCGCCGCCGAGCGCAGACCGGCCCGCAGGTGCGGCCAGGCGGCACGGAAGGCGGGCAGCAGGGGCAGCCCCTCGGCCTCCTCGACCTGTACCCAGCGGATCTCGTTGCTCTCCGCGTTCCCGGGACGGAACGGGGTCAGGACCGGGATCCGCAGCAGGAACGTGTCGTAGCGCCACACGGTCAGGTCCTGTTCGTGGCTGCCCAGCACCGTGTAGTCCTCGAGGTCGCCCGCGACCTCCTCGCGGAACTCGCGCACGGCGGCCTCCAACGGGGTCTCGTCCCGGTTGCGGGCTCCGCCCGGGATCCCCCAGGTGTCGCCCATGTGGGTCCAGCCAGCGCGGTGCTGGAGAAGGACGTGACCGGAACCGGCCACGTCGGTGGCGTACAACAGCAGCCCGGCGGCACCGTACAGGCCCCACCTCCGGGACCCGTCGGCCAACTTCACCCAGCCGTTTCCGTCACCCTCCTGCATCAAGCCCTCCAACCAGAGCGGTCGCTCGTGTCCGACGATCGTGCTCCGCCGTCCACCGCCTGTGGACAACCGGAAACCGCGGGGATCATTCCCGTTCTTCCCTTGAACCTACGGCCCGCCCGACCTCTTCCGCAGCCTTTCTTCCCCCGTATCCACCGGCCTCATCCCACGGCGCGGGCCCGGCGGCACGGACCCCGCCGCCGCGCTCTCCCGCCGAGAGCCCGGGAACCTCCCGCCCAGGTGCGCGCCGCTGGTGCCGCAGGGCTCCCCGATCCCTGAGGACCCGAGGACCCGAGGACCCGAGGAAAGCCCACATTGGTTCCGGGAGGGACGCAGGTTTTCTTGCCCGGTGCCGGAAACCCAGGAGGCGGTGGGGTTCACCCCGGTGGCGGGGGGTAAGTGGAATAACCGTGCGATTGGTTTCACCGGTTCCGGGATCGGGGCCGCTTCTGACTCGCGTCCTTCCCAGGATTGCGGGAATGACGGAATCGTGTTCGCCCGGTTACCTGAAGTGCCCGGCGGGTTTTGGGAAAGCTCCCAGAGCGCAAGTCGCGGACAACGGGTAGCTGCCGTGTGACCTTGGGTTTTCCGCTCCCGTTGAAAGCCGGTTGAAAGCGGAACGCAAGAGGATCTCTCTAGTGTGAAGCACGTTCGTCGGACCGGAAGCCGCGTGAGGACGGCTCGCGGCTCCCAGAAGGCCCGGCGTCCGTCGGACACAGGCCATCCGTGGCGCAGCTGAGGCGGAAGCGCCACGGATGGCGGCTCCGCCGGAGGGCGGTGAGTCCCATGATGCTTCGTAGACGACGTAGGGCTACGTTGAGGCTCTACACGAGTGCTGTACGCAAAGGAGTTCGAGTGCCCGAGATGCTGACCGTGGACGAGCAGTTCGAGGCGATCGTCGCCGAGGTGGCGCCGGTGGCGAAGATGGAGCCCTTCGAGGAGCCCGCTCCGAAGGAGAGCGCCCCCGCCGAACAGGGCGACAAGCCCGAAGAGAAGGAAGAGAAGTAGAGCATTCTCTTCACGGGGTCGATGCTCCGAGTGCCGATATAGAGGGGGGCGCTCGGCGTGGTCGGCCCCTGAGGCATTCCCATTTCCAGGGGCGGGCCTTGCTAGGGTTGCTCCTTGTGGATTTCGGCGTGCTTGGACCCATCGCTGCGTGGTCCGAAGGAAGGCCCCTTCCGATCGGTGGACCACGCCAGCGTTGTGTTCTGGGTGCACTTCTGGTAAGAGCTGGCCGGGAGGTCACTTTCGACCAATTGATCAGCTACCTGTGGAGCGACGACCCGCCACGGACCGCGCGATCGGTCATCCAGGTGCAGATCTCCCATCTACGCCGGGCCTTCCCCGGAATGATCAGCACCACGTCCGGTGGGTACCTGGCCGAGGTCGCCCCCGATCGCGTCGACCTGCACCGTTTTCGCAGGTTGCGGGAAGAGGCCGACTCTGCTGAGCCCGAGGGCGCCCTGGCCAGGCTCTCCGAGGCTCTTGAGTACTGGCGCGGGGTCCCCTTCTCCGGAGTCGGTTCGGAGCACCTGTACTACTCGGTGGTGTCCCCCCTCCTTGAGGAGCGCTGGGCCGCTGTGGCTGAGTGGGCCTCCTGCGCCCTCTCGCTGGGTCGGGCAAGCGAGGTGGTTTCCCACCTCACGCCGATCGTTCGCGAGGAGCCGCTTCGGGAGCGCATACACCACCTGTTCATCACCGCGCTGTGGCACAGCGGTGAGCGGGCGGCTGCGCTCTCGGCCTATGAGGAGATCCGCACCCAACTGGCTGAGGAACTGGGGGTGGACCCTGACCGGGAGCTCACCGCACTGCACACCCAGATTCTCCGGGCGGACGCCCCGGATAAGACACAGACCAAGGACGAGGGTCTTCCGTTTCCCCGCAGGGAAGACCACTTCATAGTCCGCAACGACCTTCCCCGCGACATCCCGGACTTCGCCGGACGGAGGGAGAGCCTGGATCACCTGCTGGAAGTGGGCACGTCAGACGGCGCCCGGGCAAGGGTCTGTGTGATCTCCGGAAGCGGTGGTTCGGGGAAGACCACCCTGGCCGTTCGAGCAGGACACGAACTGGTTCCGCACTTCCCGGACGGTCAACTGTTCATCGACCTGTACGGGTATACGGCCGAGAAGAAACCGCTGGACGAAGGCGCGGCGCTGGGAGCCCTCCTTCGTGCTGTGGGTGTGCCTTCTGAGGGACTGCCCGACTCGGTGGACGAACGGTCCGCGCTCTGGCGGGCGACCCTGCGAGGCAAGCGTTTGCTCGTGATCCTGGACAACGCGGTCAGTTACGCACAGGTGAATCCGATCCTGCCTTCGGCAGAGGGCACACTCACCCTTATCACTACCCGAAACAACCTCGCAGGCCTCAGCGGTACCGACTACCTCTCCCTCAACATGCTCGGCGAGGAATCGGCGCTGGAGCTCCTGGCCAAGGTGTTGGGTGAGGAGAAGGTATTCCAGGAACGGGAGCAGGCCCTTCGGGTGGCCCGGATCTGCGGAGGGCTTCCGTTGGCGCTCCGAGTGGTGGCCGGAAGGATGCTCAGCCGCCCCAAGTGGTCGTTCGGCCACGTCGAGCGCCGATTGAGTGAGCAGAGCAGACGTTTTCGCGAACTGCAGATGGACGGGCAGAACGTCGAAGCTGCGATCGACCTCTCGTATCAGAGCCTCAACACGGAGCAGCGCCGCGCTTTCCTGCTGCTCGGAGCGCTGATCGGCACCACCGTGGATCTCCGTGGTGCGGCCGCCCTGCTGGATATGGAGCCTGAAGACGCGGATGACCTGCTCCAGGACCTCGTCGGGGTCTGCCTGCTGGAGGAACCGGACGGGGATGTCTACCGACTGCACGACCTGGTTGGGGATTTCTCGCGTTATCGGGGGCGGACCGAACTAGAGCCGGGCGAGGCGGACGAGGCCAGAGGAAGACAGGCCAACCAGTACATGGCTGTCGCCCAACAAGCGGCCGATCTCCTGGGGCCGCGCGGGCATGGAAACGCGGACAAGTCGACTGGGTCGCGTTATCGTACCGAACTGTTCGACAGGTCCGAGGCCGAAGCCTGGTTCGATCTGCACCAGGACAACATTGCCGACGTCATCGATTTCTTCAGCGCCAAAGAAGACGTGGAGGAAGCCTGGCGTATGGCCGATGCAGTGTGGCGATTCTACGCTCAACGAGGCAGGATGGGCCTCCTGCTCACTTCTCAGGAGAAGGCGCTAAGAGCCAGTGAGAAGCGAGGCAGCAAGCGGGGGAGAGCGGTCACGCTCATTGGCATGGGTATTGCTCAGTGCCTTACCGGTCGTTTCGACAGCGCGATCAGTCTGCTCACGGAGGCACGCGGTCTGCTGGGTGCGCTTGATGACGAACGCGGGATGATCCGGGCCCTGGCCAACCTCGGAATGGTTTATGAGCGGGTTGGAAGATTTCGGGACTGCGCAGAGTGCATCGAGGGTGTTCTCAGTTACGCGGTAGCTCGGGGAGACAAACAGCTGGAGGCGATGCAGCGGGGCAATCTCGCGATGCTGTATCTGACCCTCGGAGCCCACCGGGATGCTCTGTCCATGAGCGAACAGGTCATGGCGATGGGGCCGGATGAGCAGCTGGAGAACATCCAGACCCAGGCGGTTCGGGTGATCGGTGAGGCGAAGACGGCACTGGGGGACTTGGAGGGCGCCTATGCGGCGCTGCATCGTGCGGTGGAGATGGCCCAGGGGAAGAGTTTGAAGGAGATCTACGCCTATAACGCCCTCGGTTCTGCTTACCGAACGGGGGGAAGGTTCGCTGAGGCGATTTCGGAGCACCGGACCGCTCTGGAGCTGGCGGACAAGAGCGGTAACCGCAGTGGGGACTCCGAGATCCTCACGGACCTGGGGACGACCTACGCTGCGGCCTCCCGGTACGAGGAGGCAGCCGAAACCCTGGAGAGGGCACGCGCCACCGCGACCGAGCGCGACGAGCGCTACATCGCCGCGCGGGCCTCGCTCGCCCTCGGAGGCCTGCCCGCCTCCGTTACGGACCCCAAACGGGCGCGCGGGCTCCTGGAGGAGGCGCTGGGGACCTTTGAGGAACTGGGTCTGCCCGAGGCGGACCGGGCCCGTGAGGCGCTGAAGAACCTCTGAACCGGCTCCCGGTCCCTTCCCGGCGGCTTCCCACCGGGCCCCTGCCGGACCCCGCGGGTACTCAGGCCGCCCGGTTGCCCCTGCTGCCCCTACCCGGCACCCGGGGACGGCCGCCCGCCCCGGTCGGCCTCGTCGGCTTCGGCGTCTTCCACCCCTTGTTCCGCCGCAGCGAACGCATGTAGAGCGCGGCGGGCAGGGTGCGCACGGCTCTGGGCAGACGCGGGTACACGGCCCGGACGAACCCCATCAGGCGGTCGAACCCGCGCTGGTGCGCCTGGGACCACGGGATTCCGAACTCACTCCGCAGTTTCGGATCCAGCAGACCCCCGGTGAGGAACCGCTGGGTCAGGGTGAGCGGCCACAGCAGCCTGTTGTTCGGCCAGAAGAGTTCTTCGGCCAGTTCCCGGGCCTGGGGGCCGACCTCCAGGCGGGCGCAGGCGCGTTCCCAGTAGGCGTCGAACTCCGCGGGGCTGCGCGGCCACTCCCGCTCGGGCAGACCGAGGGCGGTGCCGTACACCGCGGAGTCGCGCAGGAACTCGGCGCGCTCCTCCTCGGACAGCGCGCCGACGGTCAACTCGTGGACGTGCAACGCGGACCGGTGGAGCGTCGCGGCGACCCACAGCAGCAGTTCGGGGTCGAGGGCGTTGTAGCCGGGTCCCCGGACCCTGCGGTGGATGGCGCGCACGATGGCGTACACGCGCTCACGCTCCTCGGGGGTGCCGTGGGCGGACCCGTAGACGTAGTACAGGGTGCCGCGCAGCCGGTCGAGGGGGCGGGAGGCGAAATCGCTGTGCTCGGCGACGCCCCGGGCGACGCTGGGGTGGGCGATCTGGAGCAGGACCGCGTAACCGGCGCCGGCGAGCAGGACGCCCTCGGCGTTGATCCGCTTGAACGTTGATTCGTCGGACGATCGGCCCATGTCTGGATCGTATGGCAATACCCCTTCCCATCACAGGTGGCACGCCCGGCCCGGTTCGCGGTGCCCGGCCCTCCCCGGGCTGTCGCGCTCCAGGGCCGGCCCGGCGCGTCCCCCACCGGTCGGGATCCTGCCCCCACCGGTGGGAAGGGAAGGTAATTGTCACCTTCAGGTGAGGTCTGGTCTGACCTGCCCGTGGTCGACCTATTGGTCCATTCCTGCCTCCGGCAGACCGGTTCCGCGCTGGAGAGGCCATCGGGCCAGTTCGGGGCCCCGAGGCCTGCGCCCGTTCGCCAGTACCAGCGCCGGAGGCCACCCCACTGGGCTCTCGACCTGGTACATACGTCACACCCGTCCCAGTGGTGACAGCGGTCTTGACCGGGAGTGACAACCTCCTTACGGTCTTCGACACCGGGTGGACGGAGGATCCCGGAACCCACGGGAGAGTTCCCAGGCACCCCTGACCTGGGACTCGCGGAAATAACCGGCCGCGAGCACGTCGTCCCACCCGCCCTGGGCCGTCAACGGCCCGGGTCACCCCGCTACGGCCTCCCGAGGCCGTGACCCAGGAGAAGGGCTCTCTTCATGACCACGAGCAGCAGGATCCGCTCCACCGCGGCCGTCGGCGCCGCGACGGCCCTGGCCTTCACGCTGATGCCCGCGGGCACCGCCAGCGCCCACGGCTACATCTCCAACCCGCCCAGCCGCCAGGCCCAGTGCGCCGCGGGCACCGTCTCCTGCGGCCCCATCCAGTGGGAGCCGCAGAGCGTCGAGGGCCCCAAGGGTCTGATGAGCTGCTCCGGCGGCAACCAGATCTTCTCCGAGCTGGACGACGACGACTACGGATGGGACGTCACCCCCGTCGGCACCACCGCCACCTTCGACTGGAATCTCACCGCCGCGCACGCGACCGCCGAGTGGGAGTACTTCATCGACGGCCAGCTCGTGGACAGCGTCGACGGGGGCGGTGTGCAGCCGCCGTTCAACTTCTCGCACGACGTCGACCTGTCCGGTTACAGCGGTGAGCAGACCATCCTGGCCCGCTGGAACGTCGCGGACACCCCGAACGCCTTCTACGTCTGCGTCGACGTGAACATCGGCGCCCTGTAACAGGAGTGGTCCCCGGACCGGCCCGCGAGCCGGTCCGGGCCGCACCTTCCCCGGGCACTCCGCAGCTGAGGCCGGTCCCGCAGTTACCCCGGCCCCCACCCGCACCGGTTGGCCGGAGTCGGCCGGATCGGTACCCCAACGGGGGTACGGACCGTTTTCGCCGGACAAGCCATGGGAACATGCGTTGAGTCAGGTTTCGACTATCCCCGGACGGACCTCTTCGCATGGGCCAGCCCTTCCCGCCTCCCCCTCCCGGACACCCCCGCTCCGGTCCACCGGGGCAACCCCCGCCCCCCGCGGGGCCTCCGGGGCACCCCGGGTTCCCCGGCCAGCCAGGTTTCCCCGGCCAACCGGGACAGCCCGGCCCGCCCCTGCCTCCCCCCGGACCTCCGGGGTTCCCGGGCCAGCCCCAGCCCTCCGCACGGGGTCCCCGGAAGGCCCTGACCGTCGCGGTCACCGCCGCCGTGACCCTGGCCGTCGCCGGCGTCCTCACCTGGACCGTCGTCTCCACCTACGGCTCCCCCTCCGGGCTGGGCTCCGCCCGGGGACTGCCGACCGACGACCCGTGCGCGGTCGTCGATGAGCAGGCCCTCAGCCGGATGGACGGCGAGGTCGGCTCCTGGTACACGACCGTCTACTCCAACGGGTGCAACTGGACGGTCACCCTCGCCGACGAGCCCGACGTCGACCTGTACTTCAGTCGTTCCGTGCCGATGTCGGAGAGCGACGCGCAGACGGCCGAGGGGCGCGGGAGCGAGGACGTCCCCCGGGACGCCGACGAGTTCTACGAGATGACCGTCGACGAGGCCGCCGAGCCCAGTTACCTCTCGGACGGGTCGAGCGTCCTCGACACGGAGGAGAGGGCACTCCGGTACGGGGACGAGAGCGTGCTCGTCCTGACCGAGGTCAGCTACGGGCTCTCCTCCGGGGCCGGCAACCAGCAGGTGACCCTCGTCGTACGCGAGGGGGACGTCGTGAGCCAGCTGTCCTTCACCCTGTACTCGGAAACCACCGTGGACGCGGACGAGGCGGAGGACCTGACCACCGGGATGGTCGCCGACTCCTTCTTCGAGTGACCCCGCCCCCGAGCAGTGCGTCGACGACGTCCAGAACAGGAGACCGCCGTGTACCACGGCCCAGCACAGCAGTTCCCCCAGCCCCCGGTCGCTCCTCCCGCGCCGCCCCCGCGCCGCGGTGGTACCGGGCGGACCGTCGCGATCACCGTGGCGGCCACGCTCGGGGTCTACACGGTGGTGGCCGGGGCCGTCGTGGCGGTGGTGGTCGCGACGGGGTCGGGGGCGGCCGCGCAGGGGCCGGAGTTCGAGGGTCTGCCCACCGACCCGTGCGGGGTCAGCGTCGGGTCCCAGCTCCGTGCCGTCTCCGCCTTCCTGCCGTCGGCGTCGTTCTCGGAGAGCGGGTCCTCCTGCTCGTGGAACGTGGAGTACTCGGACGGGACGCCCGGGAACCTCGCCCTCGGATACCGGCACCCCACGGACGAGGATGGTGAGATCCTCCGGGGCGAGTCGGAGGCCGAGGACTACTACGAGCAGCGTGCACGGGAACTGCTCGACGGTGACGGCGACGAGTACTGGTCCGTGGAGGTCCAGGAGGCGGGTGAGCTCGACCTCGGCGACGAGGCGGTGGTGTCGCACTACCGCCAGGGATCCGAGGACGACATGTACAGCAGGGCCGAGGTGCTGGTGCGGGTCGGGGACCTGCTGGTCGAGGTGTCGGCGGACGAGGACTGGGAGGACCGTTCCGGAAGGGCCGACTTCACCGGTGACGAGGAGGTCCTCGTCACCATCGCCGAACGCGCGGTGGCCGAACTGGAGTGACGTGCGGGGCGACCACCCGGGGGTGCTCGCCCCGGGGCGGACGCCTACCCGTAGACGGCCAGCACGGTGAACACGACCGACGCGTTCCACAGGGAGTGGGCGACCACGGTCGCCGTGAGACGGCGGGTCAGCAGGAAGAGGCCGGTGTAGACCACGCTGGCCAGGACGATGGCGGCGACGTCGGGGCCCGAGGTCGGCAGGTGCAGCACCGAGAAGAGCAGCACGGACACCGCCGCCGCCCCGTACAGGGCGGCCTTCTGGTGGACGAAGGCCGTGGGCAGCGCGCCCAGGAGGAAGCCTCGGAAGTAGAGCTCCTCGGCCAGCCCGCCGCCCACCACGCCGAGTACCAGTGTGGCGGCGAGGGCCGCCACACCGGCCGAGGCGTTGGAGAGGACCTCCTGGACCCCCGGGTTCTCGGCGCCCCCGGCCATCGGGATCAGCACACCGACCTCCAGCAACAGGCGCGGGGGCACGATCGCCGCTCCCAACAGTGCGTCCCGGACCCAGTGGCGCGAGGTCAGGCCGACGGCGGACGGTGACAGGGACCTCCGCCGCAGCCACCAGAACACGAGGACCACCGCCGAGACGAGTTCGGCGAGGGCCACCGCGACCAGGGCCAGGGGCGGAGGCGATTCCCGGACCAGTAGACCGAGGGCCAGCGGCGGGACGACGAAGCAGACGAAGGCTCCGGCGAGGAAGACCGCCGACGAGCGGACGGGGGCGGGGGCCGCAGTAGGGCCGGGGGCGGTTTCGGTCACAGCAGTCTCCGTAGCTCGCGTTCGGGGGGTGGCGCTCTTATCGATAATCGATACACTAGAGCGAAGCTTATCGATTGTCGATATGTTCCGAGTGTGAGCACGGGAGAAGATGTGAGCGTCATACGTCAACGCGCGTTCGAGTGGACGGCTCTCCTGGCGGTGGCGCTGGGGGTGTTCCTGGCCCTGTTCTCCGCTGTGGGAACACTGGTCGCGGACCACCTCGTCGTGCCCGTCGAGGTACCTGCCGCCGCGCTGTCCGTGTCCTCCGGGGAAGGGTTCGCGATCACCGGCACCGCCACGGCCGATCTGACGGTGGCCGACCCGACCACGGCCGAACGGGCGTGGACGATGGGTCCCTCGCTACTCGTGGCCGTGCTGATCGTGCTGGTGGGAACGCTGCTGCTGCGCGTCGTGCGCTCACTGCGCACGGGTGAGCCCTTCGCCGCCGTGAACGCGCGCAGGATCGGTGCGTGCGCCGCCGTCGTCCTGGTCGGCGGCGCGGTCGTGGGAGGACTGCGGATCGCTGGTATGCACGCGGTCGTGGGCGGGGCCGACCTGTCCGCCGTCGGGGGTGCTGCCGTGGAACCGTTGGTCGAGTGGCCGGTCGGCGCCATGCTCGTCGGTCTCGGGCTCGCCGCGGTGGCGGAGTTCCTTCGTCGCGGCGCGCTCCTGAACGAAGAGGTCGAGGGCCTGATCTAGCCACAATGCCGTGTAGTTAGGCGAAGCGCGGGTGTGTCAAACCACCCCAAACCAGGACGGAGCTCCTGCTAGAACCGTGTCAACCACGATCACCGTTCAGCAGGAGCTCCGTTGGACACCCAGTGTGCCATCTCCCAACCGATCACGGTCGCGTCCGGGGCCTTCGCCCCGGGCCACCTGGGCGAACTCACCCGCACCATCCCCTTCGAGATGGTCGACCACGCCCTGGCCCAGACCCGCACCACACAGAACCGCATCCGGAACCTGCCCTCCCGAGTGGTGGTCTACCTGTTGCTGGCCGGAGCCCTGTTCCCCGATATGGGCTGGTCACAGGTATGGCAACGCCTGACCACCGGACTTCACGGCCTGCCGGTAGCCACCCCCACCCCTGGCGCGCTGGCCAAAGCCCGCACCAGGGTGGGCCCAGCACCCCTGCGCTGGCTGTTCGACCTACTGCGCGGCCCAGCAGCCGGGATCAACACCCCCGGAGCACGCTGGCGCGACCTGTTGGTCTGCGCGATCGACGGCACCACGATGACGGTCCCCGACAGCCCAGCCAACCTGGCCCGCTACACCAAGCACCACTGCAACAACGGCGGTGCGGGATACCCCGCGCTGCGGCTGCTGGCCTTGGTCTCCTGCGGCACCCGCACCCTCATCGACACCTGTTTCGGGCCCACCACCCACGGCGAGACCACCTACGCCCCCCAACTGCTGCGCAGCCTGGGGCAGGGGATGATCGTGCTCTTGGACCGCAACTTCGCCGCCCAGGACCTACTCGTCAACATCGCGGCCACCGGCGCCCACCTCCTGGTCAGGGTGAAGGCGGGCCGTAAACTACCGGCCCTGACCCGCCTGGGTGAGGGTTCCTACCTCTCCCGGCTGGGCGCACTGCGGGTGCGCGTCATCGAATGCCAGATCACCGTCGCCACCACCCAGGGCCGGCGCACGGTCGATTACCGGCTCATCACCACCTTGACCGATCACCGCACCCATCCCGCCGCCGAGTTGGTGCGGCTCTACCACCAGCGTTGGGAGATCGAGACCGCCTACCTGGAACTCAAGTCCACCCTGCTGGGCGGGCGTGTGCTGCGCGCCCGCACCCCGGGCGGGATCGACCAGGAGGTCTACGCGCTGCTGGTCACCTATCAGGTTCTGCGTTTGGCGATGGCCGATGCCACTGCTGCCCGCAGCGGTGTCGATCCTTATCGGGCCAGTTTCACCATCGCGTTGAACACCGCCCGCGACCTGGTCATCCAGGCCGCGGGCGTGATCGCTGACGCTGTTATCGATCTGGTGGGCACCATCGGTGCTCGGGTGCTGTCCGATCTGTTGCCCGACCGGCGTATCCGGACCCGACCCCGCGTGGTCAAACGCGCGATCTCCAAGTACAACGCCAAGGGAGTAGTGGACCGGGCCAGTTACCAGGCCACCATCAGTATCGACATCCTGGCTGGTCCAGGCCCTTGACACAGCACCCAGAACCTTAACTACACGGCATTGGATCTAGCCAGAGGTTCGACCCGCTGTGCGCGTTCCCGGCACGGTTTGCGGGGTCCGTGGTTTCCCACCCTGCCCCGCCCCGCCCCGCCTCGGTGAGCGGAGCGCTGGTTCCCGCTGCACTCCGGGTTCCGGTCATGGTCCGGCGAGCGCGGAGATCCGGGCCCGGACCACCGCACCGGCCCCCAAACACGACGAAGGCCGGTCCCGTAGGACCGGCCTTCGTGCTGGTCGGGGTGGCGGGATTTGAACCCACGACCTCTTCGTCCCGAACGAAGCGCGCTGCCAAGCTGCGCTACACCCCGAAGCAACGTCCCCAAGTCTAGCGGACTCGGGGAGTGCTTGTGCACGTCAGTTCCACCCGAATCGAACCGGGCCGGTCAGGGACGGGCGACCAGGTCCAGGAGGGAGGCCTCGGGGCGGCAGCAGAACCGCACCGGGGCGTACGGGGACGTGCCCAGGCCGCCGGACACGTGCAGCCACGCGTCGCCGTACCCGTTGAGCCCCCAGGCCCGCCTGCGGTCGATCCCGCAGTTGGTGACCAGCGTCCCGTAGAACGGCAGGCACAGCTGGCCGCCGTGCGTGTGCCCGGCGAGCAGGAGCTGGTAGCCGTCGGCCTCGAAGCGGTCCAGGTTGGCGGGCTCCGGGGAGTGCAGCACACCCAGCCGGATGTCGGCCGCGGGATCGGCCGGGCCCGCCACGTCCTCGTAGCGGTCCAGCTTGATGTGTGAGTCGTGCACACCGGCCAGGGCCACGTCCAGGCCGTTGGCCTTCAGCGAACCCTTGTGGTTGTTCAGGTCCAGCCAGCCCGAGGCCGTCATGGCCGCGCCCAGCTCACGCCAGGGCAGGTCCGGTACCCGGCGCTTGTTGTAGTCGGTCTTGCTGGTCCGCCACAGGTAGCGCGCCGGGTTCTTCGGCTGCGGTGAGAACAGGTCGTTGGACCCGTACACGAAGGCGCCCGGGCGGTCCAGGAGCGGCCCCAGGGCGTCGATGAAGGGTCCGACCGCCTCCGGGTGGGCCAGCGAGTCGCCGGTGTTGACCACCAGGTCCGGCTCGTACGCCTCCAGGCCCCGGATCCAGTCGATGAGCATCTTCCGACCGGGCGTCAGGTGCGCGTCGGCCAGGTGCAGGACCCGCAGGCGCGGGCTGCCGGGAGGCAGCAGCGGGAGTTCGTACCGGCGCAGCCGGAACCAGTTGCGTTCGATCACCGAGGCGTACCCCAGTCCGGCCACACCGACCGCACCGGTGATCGCGGCGGCACGCCCGATCCGGCGCAGGAGCGGTCTGTTGTCGGCGCCCATCCGGCCCTCCTTCGTCGTCGACCGATCGTCTCAGATCCTCCGGCCTCCCGCGCGCAAACCGTTGGTGGGCTCGGCCGGGGCGGCCATAGGATCAGGCCATGTCCGAACTCAAAGACCGCCTCAAGTCCGACCTGACCACCGCCATGAAGGCGAAGGACAGGGTCCGCACCGCCACCCTGCGCATGGTGCTCACCACCATCGCCACCGAGGAGTCCGCGGGCTCCTCCCAGCGGTCCCTCGACGACGACGAGGTCACCAAGCTCCTGATCCGCGAGGCCAAGAAGCGCCGTGAGGCCGCGGAGGCCTTCGACAAGGGCGGTCGTCCCGAGGCCGCCGCCAACGAGCGGGCCGAGAGCGAGGTCCTTTCGGACTACCTGCCCAAGCCCCTCACCGACGAGGAGCTCTCCGAGCTGGTCGCCGCCGCGATCGCCGAGACCGGTGCCTCCGGGATGAAGGAGATGGGCAAGGTCATGAAGGTCGTCAACGCCCGGATCGCGGGCCGGGCCGACGGCGCCCGCGTGGCCGCCGAGGTCAAGGGCCAGCTGGCGTAACGATCCGGCCGGGCTCCACCCCGGTCGGTCCTGTCCGTGGTGCTGTCCCCGCACGCCCGGGACCGCCCGGGGGCGCCGATCGCGGCGGCAGGCGACGCGGAAGGGGGCGGCGGTGACCAGGTCACCACCGCCCCCTTCGCCTGCTCCGTCAGTTGCGGAACCCCGCGGGTGTCAGTCCCTGCCGTCGCGGCCGGGCGCTCCCGAGGCGGGCGTCACCGGGTACCAGCCCTCGTTGCCCGGAGCGTCCTCGGTGCTGGCCTGGCCGCCACCGCTGCTCAGGAACACGTTGACCGTGGCGCCCTCGGGGAGCCGGCTGCCCGGGTCGGGGTTGACCGCGGCCACCGAGCCCTCGGGTTCGGAGGACCGGACGGTCGTGCCCGAGACGTTCACCGAGTAACCGGCGTCCTCCAGGGCAGACACGGCGGCCGCCTCGGTCATCCCGACCACGTTCGGCACACCGCCGTCGTGGCTGGCCGGGCTGGCCTCCTCGTCCTCGTCGTCACCGCCCCGGGGGTCGGGCACGGAGGTGGAGCCGAACTTGCCGGGCGGGGACGCCAGCTGTTCGACCTCCAGGCCCTCGTGGGCGCCGCGCATGGTCTCCTGCCAGATCGGTCCCGGGATCGTCGCCCCGTACACGACCGAGTAGGGGCGGTCGCCGATGGTGACGTTGCGCAGCGGGTACTGCTGCGGGCCGCGCGGGTCGCCCACGAACACGCTGCTGGCCATCTGCGGGGTGAACCCGGCGAACCAGGCCGCCGCCGAACCGTCGGTGGTGCCGGTCTTGCCGGCCGCCGGGCGGCCGATGCCCAGGTTGGAGGCGGTACCGCCGTGGAAGGTCTGCGACAGCAGGTAGCTGGTGCCGTCGGCGACGTCCTCGTCGATCACGCGCTCGCACTGCGGTTCCAGCTCGATCGTGGTGTCCGCCTGGCGGTCCTCGATCCTGGTGATGGCCTGGGGCTCGCAGTACGTGCCGCCGGCGGAGAAGGTCGCGTAGGCGTTGGCCACCCGGATCGGGGAGACCTCCTCGCTGCCGAGGGTGAAGCTGCTGTTGGCGAGGGAGTTCGGGTTCTCCGTGAACAGGGTGCCGTCGGCCCGCTTCAGGCCGAGCTTCTCCGCCATCTCCATCGTGTTGCACAGTCCGGCGCGTGCCTGGAGCTGGGCGAAGTAGGTGTTGGAGGAGGCCTTGGTCCCGGACACCATGTTGAGGTTGCCCGCGTTGCTGTCACCGGCGTTGCTCGGCGACCAGGTCTGCAGCCGACCGCCGTTGCAGGACACCTGCCCGCTCACCGTGGTGGAGCTCGGTGAGTTGAACGAGGTGCTGAAGGGGAGCCCCTGCTCCAGCGCGGCGGCGAGGGTGAACGCCTTGAAGGTCGAACCGGCCTGGAAACCGGTGCTGCCGCCGCGGTCCGCGTCGGTGGTGAAGTTGATCGAGGTCTCGCCGAGCTTGCTCTCGTCGGGCCCGTAGTTGCGGCTCTGCATCATGCCGAGGATGTGGCCGGTGCCGGGCTCGATGACCACCTGCGCGGCGACCTTGCGCGACTCGTTCTTGCGGGGGACCCACTTGTCCACGGCGTCCTGCCCGGCGTCCTGCGTCTGCGGGTCCAGGGTGGTGTGGATCTCCAGGCCCGCGGTGCGCAGCCAGCGCGCCCGCTCGGTCTCGTTGGGGCCGAAGCGTTCGTCCTGCTCGATCTCCTGCACCACGTAGTCGCAGAAGAAGGGCTGGTCGCTGGGGACGCACCCGTTGGGCGGGGTGTCCAGGTCCAGGTCCATGTCCTCGGTCTTGGCCTCCTCGGCCTCCTCCTCGGTGATGGCGCCGGTGCTGACCATGCGGTCCAGGACGACGTTGCGCCGTTCGATGGTCTGCTCGGGGAAGAACCGGGGGTTGTACAGGTACGGGTAGCGCACGAGTCCGGCGATCGTCGCGGCCTGGTGCAGCTCCAGGTCGCTCGCGGGCACCTGGAAGAAGTGCTGCGCGGCGGACTCGACGCCGTAGGCGCCGTCACTGAAGTAGGCGATGTTGAGGTAGCCCTCGAGGATCTCGTCCTTGGTCATCCGCTGTTCCAGGGCGACCGCGTATCGCAGTTCCCGGATCTTGCGGGCGATCGTCTCCTCGCGGGCCTCTTCCAGTTCCTCCTGGGAGGTGGCGGCCTCGATCTGCACGTTCTTGACGTACTGCTGGGTGATCGAGGAGGCGCCCTCGGTGTTGCCGCCCAGGGTCCGGAGGGCGGCGCGCAGCGTGCCGGACACGTCCAGGCCGCCGTGCTCGTAGAAGCTGGCGTCCTCGATCGCCATGATCGCGTCGAGCATCACCGGGGAGACGTCTTCGATGTCGACGAGCTCACGGTTCTGGTCGAAGATCTCGGCGATCACGCCGCCTTCGCTGTCGTAGATGGTGGACCGCTGCGGGGGCGGCGGTGTCTCGAGTTGGCTGGGCATGTCCAGGAAGCCGCTGGCGACGTTGCGCGCTGTGATCCCCATGCCGCCCACGGCCGGGAGGGCCAGCGCGGCGACGAGGAGGCCGGCGACCACGCCGACGACCACCAGTTGGCTGATTCTTTGAAGCAATGTCCCCTGACCCACCCCATCAGACTAAGTGACCACGAACGCTCATAAGCGGTGCGATCGGTAACAGACGGTGCGTATTCACGCCGAATCGCCCATGGCGACGCACGGGCCGTGCCCCCGGACCATCTTTTCACGGTTATCGCAGACCGGCCCCGGTGCGGTTCGGCCGACCTGTACCCCCGCCCCGGTCGGGGCGGGGAGCGGTCGGTCACGCGGCAGCCCTTCCGGGCCGTGTCCGATGAGACGGAGAACAGGCCCGTCGGGTTCTGTCGGTGCGGTGATCCGAACCGTATTCTCGAGACGAGGGGAGTGCCGTGACGCCACGTGTGCGTCGCACCCCGCGCGGTAGCGGGGGCCACCGTTTCCACCTCCACTCAACCAGAGCGGGACAACCACCTGGAACCGTGGGAGCGAGCACACGAGGGGAGCGCGGCCGCACACGGAGCGGATGACGGGCACCGGAGGCGCTGTTCCGCCGGATCGGCCCCGCTGTCCGGTTCGTCCGAATCCACGGTTTCCGATCGCGGATTCCCGAGACCGGTGCTCTGCCCCCGTCTCCTGGATTCCCGGTACCGGTGCCCCTCAGTCCTCCGCGCCGGCCCTGCGCACCTCAGGAACCCCCGGGTGCGTCCTCCCCGGCGAGGGCGGAACCGATCCCGCGCAGTCCCGCCAGGTCGTGCACGTCCTCCGGGCGGGCCGCGACCTCGACGACGCGCAGGCTCCGATGCGCGGACAGCAACCGGGCCCGCAGCCCGGCCTCGCGTTCGCGGGCGCGGACCCGCTCCGCGTGCAACCGCAGCGCCGCCCCCGCCAACGGGTGCTCGCCCGCTGCCAGGGAGTCCGCGGCGGCCAGCGCCTCCGCGGCGCCCAGATGCGCCCCCGGCCCGGTCGGCAGGGGATGGGTCCGGTTGATCACCAGCCCGGCCAGCGGCATTGAGTCCCTCGCGAGCCGGTCCGCGAAGTAGGAGGCCTCGCGCATCGAGTCCGTGTCCGGGACCGCCACCACCACGAACGCCGTCCCCGGGGCCTGGAGCAGCCGGTACGTGCGTTCCGCGCGCTCCTGGAACCCGCCGAACACCGTGTCGAAGGCGGAGACGAAGGCACGCAGGTCGTTCAGGAACTGGGCGCCGACGATCTTGCCCACCACCGAGCCCACCACGTTGAAACCCGCCCCCAGCAGCCGGAAGGCCCCGGTGCCCGCGGGTGCGCTCAGGAATCGGATGAGCTTGCCGTCCAGGAAGCGGCCGAGCCGTTTGGGCGCGTCGAGGAAGTCCAACGCGGACCGGCTGGGCGGGGTGTCCACCACGATCAGGTCCCACTCGCCGGACTGGCGCAGCTGCCCCAGCCTCTCCATCGCCATGTACTCCTGTGTGCCGGAGAAGCTCGTGGAGAGGGTCTGGTAGAAGGGGTTGGCCAGGATCTGGCTGGCCCGCTCGGGGTCGGCGTGTTCCCTGACGACCTCGTCGAAGGTCCGCTTCATGTCGAGCATCATGGCGTGCAGGCTGCCTCCGGCCCCACCGGATCCTCCCGCCCCTCCGCTCGCCTCGGAGAGCGGTACCGGGCGCGGGGTGTTGTCCAGCTCCTCCAGCCCCATCGACTGGGCCAGCCGCCGGGCCGGGTCCACGGTGATCACGACGGCCCGCCGTCCGCGTTCGGCCGCGCGCACGCCCAGCGCCGCGGCGGTGGTGGTCTTGCCGACCCCGCCGGCGCCGCAGCAGACGATGATCCGTGTCCCGGGGTCGTCGACGAGGGCGTCCGCGTCCAACCGGCCCGTCTCGGACACGACGGATCGGGGGACCGCCCCCGGACCGGTGCCGGTCACCGTCCCACCCCCTGTTCGCTCAGCCGCCGGGCCAGGCCCGCCAGCGCGGCACGGTCCGCCCCGCCCTCCAGCAGGGGCAGTTCCAGGAGAGGGGGCCCCAGCTCCTTGAGCTCACCGCGGACCCTCTCCTGGAGCAGGTGGCGCAGCGCGTGCGCGCGCACCTGACCCGCGAGGTCCGCGGCCAGCGCCTCGGGTGCCTCCGCCGACTCTGTCTCCAGCCGGGCGGCCTTCAGCCCGCGGACGAGTTCGGCGGTGTCCAGCTCTCCGGCCGCGGCGGCGGCCAGGTCCGTGCCGTCGAGGAGGGGCGGGGCGACCATGTTCACCAGGATCGCGCCCAGGTTGAGGCCCAGACCGCTGATCTCGTCGATCCCGTCCCGGGTCTCCTGCGCGGGCATCTCCTCCAGCAGCGTCACGAAGTGCACCCGGGTCCGCTCGGAGCGGATGACCTCCATCACGCGGTCCGCGTGTTTGCGTACCGGTCCCACCCGGGCCAGACCGGCCACCTCGGAGTTGACGTTCAGGAACCGTCCGATCCGACCGGTGGGCGGGGCGTCCATGACCACGCTGTCGTAGTGGAAGGAGGTGCCCCCGGAACCGTCCGGGGAGTGCCGCCGACCGCTCGCGCGCCGCCGGACCGCCTCGGTGGCCTTACCGGTCAGCAGTACGTCCCGGAGCCCGGGCGCGACGCTGGTGGCGAAGTCCACGGCTCCCAGCCTGGTCAGCGCCTGTCCGGCCCGCCGTATCCCGTAGAACATCTCCAGGTACTCCAGCAGGGCCGACTCCGCGTCCGCCGCCAGCACGTGGACGGAGCCGCCGTTCGCGGCGCGGAGCATCTCGCGCTCCTCGTAGGGCAGTGCGGCGCTCCCGAGCAGGGAGGCCACCCCCTGACGGCCCTCCACCTCGACCAGGAGCACGCGCCCGCCCCGGGAGGCCAGGGAGAGTGCCAGGGCCGCGGCCGCAGTGGTCTTCCCCGTACCGCCCTTGCCCGTCACGATGTGCAGTCGGGCACCGGCGAACGCCGCCTCCGGGCCGCTGCCGCGCGGCCCCCGTTCAGGATCGCTCACCCCACGGAGTCTATGCGCGCGCCCTGCGGGGAGCGCGGGCGAGGACCCCGCCGGCTCGCGTTGACCGGCAGGGTGGGTGCGGGTGAGTAAGGTGAGCGGCGTTGAGGTGCGGTCCCCCCGGGACCGCCGGTGACTGAGAGGGGTGGACGATGTCCAAATGGGAGTACCAGAGCGTTGCTCTGCTGTCGCACGCGACCAAGCAGATCCTGGACAACTGGGGTGAGGACGGCTGGGAGCTGGTGTCCGTCGTGCCGGCGCCGCTGCCCGAGGGCACCGACCCGCGCAACCAGCAGTACGTCGCCTACATGAAGCGGGCCAAGTAGATGCCGACCCCCGAGGAGCGGATCGCGGAGCTGGGTCTGACCCTGCCCGAGGTGGTTCCGCCGGTCGCGGTGTACCAGCCCGCTGTTCGCAGCGGTGACCACGTGTACGTCTCCGGGCAGCTCCCGTTCGTCGAGGGCAGTCTCCCGGCGACCGGCAAGGTCGGTGCCGAGGTCGACGCCGAAACCGCGAAGGAGCTGGCTGCCGTGTGCGCGCTGAACGCCGTCGCGGCGGTGCGTGCCGAGATCGGTGAGCTGTCGGACGTGGTGCGGATCGTCAAGGTCGGCGGTTTCGTCGCCAGCACCCCCGACTTCACCGGGCACCCCGGCGTGGTCAACGGGGCCAGTGAGCTGCTCGGCCAGGTCTTCGGCGAGGCCGGGGTGCACGCCCGTGCCGCCGTCGGCGTCGCGGCCCTGCCGTTGGACGCTCCGGTCGAGGTTGACATGATCGTCGAGGTCCGCTGACCGGGCCCGGGGAACCCGGGCCACAGCGCGGCTTTCGCGAACGACAGGAGTATGTCGATGACCGAGAACGACGATGTGGCCCGGCCCCGTCCCGCCGCCACCGTGATGCTGCTGCGTCCGGCGCCGGGAGCGGAGGGCGCCCGTGCGGAGTGCGCCATGGAGGTCCTGCTGATGCGCAGGGTCGCCTCCATGGGCTTCGCCCCGGGCGCCTATGTCTTTCCCGGCGGCGGGGTGGACCGGCGCGACGCCGACGGCGACCTCCCGTGGACCGGTCCGGGACCGCGGGAGTGGGCCGCGACCCTGGGTACCGACGTGCCGATGGCCCGGGCCCTGGTGTGCGCCGCCGTACGGGAGACCTTCGAGGAGACCGGTGTCCTGCTGGCCAGCGAACCGGAGCGGGCGGGTGAGGAGGCCATCACCCTGGACACCGCCACGGACGACTGGGAGCGGGACCGCCTCGGCCTCATCGACCGCTCCCGTTCCTTCACCGAGGTGCTGTCCCGGCGCGGCCTCGTGTTGCGCTCGGAGTGGCTGCGCGCGTGGTCGAGATGGATCACCCCGAGGAACCAGCCGCGCCGCTTCGACACCTGGTTCTTCACCGCCGAGCTTCCCCCGGGCCAGCAGGCGCGCGACGTCGGCGGGGAGTCGGACCACACCCGGTGGACGGACCCGTCGGCGGTCGCCTCCGAATGGGAGGCGGGTCGGATGCCGATGCTGCCGCCGACCGTGATCGCCTGTGCCGAGCTGGCGGACCGGCGGACCCTCGCGGGTGTGCGGGAGGCCCGGCGGGATATCGTTCCCATCGAACCGGACGTTCGGGAAATCGACGGCCAGATCCGTGTCGTTGCCCCGGACGGGGACGAATTCCCCCTACCCGGGCCCGACTCGACTCCGTGAGCGACCGCTCCCGGCGGTGTGGAGCGCTCTGTCGCGGATAGGTTTCCCTGCATGTCCTCCTGGCCGTCCTCCAGACCAGTCCGGTTCCGGCGAGCGAAGCGAGGTGCGATGAGGATCGACGGTTCCGGGACACTGCGCGCCAGCTGCGTACTGTGCCCCAACCCAGGCCCGATGACGTTGGAGGGAACCAACACCTGGATCCTGCGGGAACCGGGTGCGCGCGGGGTCGTGGTGGTCGACCCCGGGCCGCACGACGAGCGGCACCTGGAACGGGTGGCGCGGACCGTGCAGGAGCAGGGCGCCCAGGTCCTGATGACGGTGGTGACGCACCGGCACTTCGACCACACCGAGGGTTCGCGGTACTTCGCCGAGCTGACCGGGGCGCCCGTGCACGCGGTCGACCCGGGGATGCGGGTGGGCGGCTCCGGCCTGTCGGACGGCCAGCTGCTCACCGCGGACGGGTTGGAGTTGCGGGTCGTCGCGACCCCCGGGCACACGGACGACTCCGTCTGCCTGTT
This sequence comes from Nocardiopsis sp. iso_40, assembly GCF_056173285.1. Classification (NCBI taxonomy): domain Bacteria; kingdom Bacillati; phylum Actinomycetota; class Actinomycetes; order Streptosporangiales; family Nocardiopsidaceae; genus Nocardiopsis; species Nocardiopsis sp. iso_40. The sequence goes on from NZ_CM149666.1 coordinate 125,362, forward strand.
CGCGGAGTCCGACAGCGCGATCCTGACCGGTGACACCGTTCTCGGCCACGGGACCCCGGTGATCGACGGGGACGACGGGCTCGCCCCCTACATGGACTCGCTGTACCGGCTCCGGGACCTGGTCGTGGAGCACCGGGTGCGCACCCTGCTGCCCGGGCACGGCCCGGTCCTGACCTCGCCGCTGGCGACGCTGAACTCCTACATCGACCACCGCGAGGCGCGCCTGGCACAGGTGCGCGAGGCGGTGCGGGCCGGTGCGACCAGGGTCGAGGAGGTCGTCGACCGGGTCTACCCGGACGTGGTGGAGAGCATCCGCCCCGCGGCGGCCTCCTCGGTCCGGGCGCAGCTGCGTTACCTGGCGGTCAAGGAGGAGCTCCCCGAGGGGGTCGAGAGCTGACCCCGGGGCGCCGTGGCCGCGGGGCGTGCCCCCTTTGGGGTACCGGGGGTCCTGCGGGCCCTGAGAGGGCACTGGAAGCGCTGCGGCCGTCACCCCGGAGGGTGACGGCCGCACAGCGTCCGGAACGGCCCTAGCGGGCGCGGCGGCGCATGCGCTCGACGTCCAGCAGCACCACGGCCTTGGCCTCGATCCGCAGCCAGCCGCGCAGGGCGAACTCGGCGAGGGCCTTGTTGACCGTCTCCCGGGACGCGCCCACCAGCTGGGCGAGCTCCTCCTGGGTGAGGTCGTGGTGGACGTGCAGGCCGTCGTCGCCCTCCTTGCCGAACTTGTCGGCGAGTTCGAGCAGGGCCTTGGCCACGCGGCCGGGCACGTCGGTGAAGACCAGGTCGGCCATCACGTCGTTGGTCCGGCGCAGGCGGGCGGCCAGCGACTTCAGCAGCTGCAGACCCACCTGCGGGCGGCTGGACAGGAACGGCCGAAGGTCGTCGTGGCCCAGCCCGGCGAGAACGGAGTCGGTGACGGCCACGGCGCTCGCGGTGCGCGGGCGCGGGTCGAACAGCGACAGTTCACCGAACATCTCGCTGGGGCCGAGTACCCCCAGCAGGTTCTCCCGCCCGTCGACGGCCGTGCGGGTCAGCTTCACCTTCCCGCTGAGGATGACGTACAGGCGGTCGCCCTCGTCGCCCTCGTTGAACAGGGTCTGGCCGCGGCCGAGACGCACCTCGTTCACCGAGGAGCGGAGCGCGGCCGTGTCCTCCTCGTCCAGCGCCTCGAACAGAGGGGCCTTCCGGAGCACCTCGTTGATCTCGTCCACACGTCCTCCTAAAACCTGACCGTCAACAGTGTGACGTATATCGCAACCAAGTGTGAAACCAGGTCGTTACCTCGGCTTGTCCGCCGGGAGACAACGTGCCCACAACAGCCGACGTCAGCCCATGCGATCCTAGTCGTAATCGGCTTGTGTCAGGGCTTGTCCGCGCCGGGTGACCGGACATTGGTTACATAATCTCGGTCACCAGTCGAAACGTCGGTACGCCGCCGAATTCCGGCGACCCTGCCGTGCCCCCGCAACCGTGCGCCTACCCTGTGACGATGCCTCGCGACACCCCAGACGTGCCCACGGAGTACACCACGCCCACCGGTGAGAGCCGGCTCGCGCTGGTCCGCCGCGCCCGGAAGATGTACCGGGAGCTCTCCGAGCTGTACCCGGACGCCCACGCCGAACTGAACTTCACCACCCCGCTGGAGCTCCTGGTCGCGACGATCCTGTCCGCGCAGTGCACGGACAAGCGGGTCAACCAGGTCACCCCGGCGCTCTTCGCGCGCTACCCCGACGCCGAGGCCTACGCCTCGGCCGGGCGTGAGGAACTGGAGGAGATGATTCGTTCGACGGGGTTCTTCCGAGCCAAGGCCAACAGCCTGATCGGTCTTGGTCAGGCCCTGTGCGAACGGCACGGCGGCGAGGTCCCCGGGAACCTCAACGACCTGGTCAAACTACCCGGTGTGGGGCGAAAAACCGCAAACGTACTGCTCGGTAACGCCTTCGATGTGCCGGGGATCACGGTCGACACCCACTTCGGGCGGCTCGTCCGGCGGTTCGGCTGGACCGACGAACAGGACCCGGTCAAGGTCGAACACGCGGTCGGCGAACTCTTCCCGCGCAAGGACTGGACGATGCTCTCCCACCGCGTGGTGTGGCACGGGCGCCGCGTGTGCCACGCCCGCAGGCCCGCCTGCGGGGCCTGCGTGCTGGCCCGCTGGTGCCCGTCCTTCGGAGAGGGCCCGACGGAGCCCCGGGCCGCGGAGAAGCTGCTGCGCATGCGCTCGTTCGCGTGACCCCGGGGCCGGCGGCGGTTTGTACCCTGAATCACGTGAGAGCGCACACGTCGGCCCCGCAACGGGCCACCGGAGCAGCCCGGTTCGGTGCCCCGGTCCTCCCGGACCCCGCGGACCCGCGGGGCGCGAGGTCCGACCATCAGACGACCCCTCGGGGAAGTGGCAGGTGACCGAACCCCCGTCCCAGGCGCCCGCACCCCCGCACATGTCCACACGTCGGCGCGACAACCCCCGGAACAGGTTCCGCGTATGAACTCGACCCCGCTCTGGCTGTCCGCGCTCGCGGACGACGCCCAGGCGATGCCGGTGCCCGAACCCATGCGTCCGCCCGAACGGGGCGGGCGCGAGTCGGCCGTCCTCATCCTCTTCGGCGAGACGGACCGGGGCCCCGACCTGCTGCTCATCCAACGCAACGCCGGTCTGCGCCGGCACGCCGGACAGCCCGCCTTCCCGGGCGGCCGGATCGAGCCCACCGACCCCTCGCCCGAGGCCGCCGCGCTGCGCGAGGCGGAGGAGGAGACCGGGGTCGTGCCCGCGGGGGTCGACGTGGTCCGTCGGCTGCCCGAGCTCTACCTGAGCTTCAGCGACTTCCGGGTCGTCCCCGTCCTCGGCTGGTGGCGCGAGCCCTCCGAGGTCCGCGCCGCCGACATCGGCGAGGTCGCCGCCGTCGCCAGGGTGACCGTCGCCGACCTCGCCGAGCCCGCCAACCGGGTCAAGGTGCGCTACGGGGCGGGGCCGGTGTGGGGCCCGGGCTTCAGGGTGGAGAACATGCTGGTGTGGGGCTTCACGGGTGCGATCATCGACAGCCTGCTCACCCTCGGCGGGTGGGAACTCCCGTGGCATGACAGCAGTCTCACTGACGTGTTCGAAGCCACCCCGCAGGGCCTCCGGCCGGTCGGGTAACGCTCACTTCTTGGAGGGCATCCGTGCTCGACGCGGTTCTGGTCGTCCTGTTGCTGCTGTTCGCGGTGACCGGTTACCGGCAGGGTTTCATCGTCGGAGTGTTCAGCTTCGCCGGGTTCATCGGAGGAGGGGTCCTCGCGGCGCTCACCGCGCCGGACCTGATCCAGGACTGGGTGGAGGACCCCGGGCGGCAGGCGCTGCTGGCCATCGCCGTGGTGTTCCTCTCCGCCGCCCTGTGCCAGTTCATCGCCTCCTACCTGGGCACCCTGGTGCGCAACAAGGTCACCTGGGACTCGGCCCGGGTCCTGGACGCCCTGGGCGGGGCCGTGGTCAGCGGGCTCTCGGTGCTCCTGGTCGCCTGGTTCATCGGTAGCACGGTCGCCAACTCGGCCCTGCCGTACGTGTCCGAGCAGGTCAAGGGGTCGCGCATCCTCCACTCGGTGGACGCGCTGATGCCGGGCGCCGCCCACCAGGGGTTCTCGACCTTCCGCCAGATCGTGGACCAGAGCGCGTTCCCGCAGGTGTTCAGCGGCCTGGGCACCGGGGAGCTCGCAGAGGTCGAACCGCCGGACCCGGACGTCCTCACCACGCCGGAGCTCATCGACTCCAGCCGCAGCGTGGTCAAGGTGCTGGGCACCGCGCCCTCCTGCCAGCGGCGGGTGGAGGGAACCGGTTTCGCGTACGGGGACGAGCGCATCATGACCAACGCGCACGTGGTCGCCGGGGTCACCGAGGACCTTCGCGTGGTCACCCGGGACGGGCACCAGCGGGAGGCCGTCCTGGTGCTGTTCGACGCCCAACAGGACCTGGCCGTGCTGCACGTGCCGGGGCTGGAACTGGACCCGCTGGAGTTCAACGGCGAGGCCGCGCAGGGCGACGACGCCGTCGTGGCGGGGTTCCCGCGCAACAGCGGTTTCACGGCAGTCCCCGCCCGGGTCCGGGCCAGGCAGACCGCCCAGGGGTCGGACTTCTACCACTCACAGCAGGTGAGCCGGGAGATCTACCAGGTCCGCGCCGTGGTGCGCCCCGGCAACTCCGGCGGTCCGCTGCTCGCCCCCGACGGCACCGTGTACGGCGTCGTGTTCGCGGCGGCCACCAACGAGGAGGAGACCGGTTACGTGCTCACCGCGGACGAGATCTCCGAGAACGCGGAGGCGGGAATGACGGCCACCGGCGAGGTCTCCTCCCAGACCTGCGACTGAGCCTCCGGTCCGAGGGAGGCACCTCCCGCGGACCGGAGGACCCGGGGCTCACGACCACGAGGGGCGCCCCCTACTTGGAGGCGCCCCTCGTGGCGTGCTGTCCGGTCCGAACTAGTTCGAGCTCGGGTTCTGGGTCTGGTCCGCCTGAAGCGGCCAGCTCATCCTGACGACCGTGCCCGTGTCGTTGGGCTCGATACTCACCTCGTCCGCGAGGCCGGTGATCACCGCCAGGCCGAGGCCGGGGGAGAACCCGGAGATGCCGCCGGGAGGAGTGTCCTCACCGTCCAGGAAGAGGCCGTCGAGCAGTGGCTCCACGGGGTTGGCCGTCTCCTCGGCGTCCTTGGCCGGGGCGCGGTCGGAGACGACGACCTCGAAACGTCGTGTGGCGCTCCCGTTGGCGCTCAGCGTTCGGCTCGTGGTGTCGGTGCGGGGGTCCGACACCGGATCAGGTCCGCTGCCGTCGATCAGCTGGAGCAGGATCGGCTGTGTGGGGCAGTGCAGCTTGTGTGCCGCCACCGCCCGGGAACAGGCCTCTCCGACCGCCAGCCTGATCTCGTCGATCGCGGAGGCGGCGATGCCCGCCCGACGTGCGACGGTCGCGGCCATGAGCCGGGCCGTGCGCACGTGGGCGGGGAGCGCGCTGATCGTGAGCGTGATGGTTGCCATCGCTCGCTCTGGGTTACTTCGAGGAACGCTTGTCGATGGCTTCCTGCACCGAGCTGTGGATACCGAACACCTTGGTCAGCCCGGTGATCCGGAAGATCTTCAGAATCCGCTCCTGGGTGCAGACCAGGTCCAGGGTCCCGTCGTGAGCACGGACCCGCTTCAACCCGCCCACAAGCACACCGAGGCCCGTCGAGTCCAGGAACTCCACCTTCTCCATGTTGACCACGAGGTGGAAGTTGCCCTTGTTGACCAGGTCGATCAGCAGCTCGCGGAGCCGGGGCGCGGTATAGACATCGATCTCACCCTCAACGACGACGATCTCGGTGTCGCCCTCGGTGTAATGATCAAGCTTCAAATCCACTAGTCCTCCAGCGCCGAACCGCGAAAAATCGCGAAGTATCTCTGCCGGGCGTTACCCCACCAGCACGCATTCAACCACGGGTGGCGTGGGTGTCTTCCCGCCGTTCACGGGAAAACGGGGGCCCCGCGCCACTCTTCCCCCGGATGTCAGACTGAAACCGATGTCCACCGGCGCCCCGACCTCGGACGGAGGGCCAGCGGCTCGTGAACGTTTCCAGTGAGGAGGGGTCTCGATGAGGCGGTCGGAGCCCGCGCTCCCCGGTGTGTGGCGTGACGACACCCGGTACCCGCAGGTCACCCATATCGAGCATGTGGCCCGGAACGCGGGAGTGAGTGGGGACTGGCCGGGGTGGACAGCCCCCCATCTGGTCGAACGACTGGCCGAACGGGGGATCACGGGTCCGTGGTCCCACCAGGCAGCCGCCGCCGACCTCGCACGCTCGGGCCGTGATGTGATCATAGCCACGGGCACCGCCTCGGGGAAGTCGCTTGCCTTCCTTATGCCCGCGGTGGACGCGGTTGACTCCGGCGGAACGGTGCTCTACCTCTCACCGACCAAGGCGCTTGCCCAGGACCAGCTCCGGTGGATTACGGACCTGGGACTTTCGGGCATGCGAGCGGCTGTCTACGACGGCGACACCTCCCCGGAGGAGCGTTCCTGGGTGCGCGGACACGGGAACTACGTCCTGACCAACCCGGACATGCTGCACCACGGGATCCTCCCCGGGCACGCGGGCTGGTCGGGGTTCCTGCGCCGGCTCCGCTACGTGGTGATCGACGAGTCGCACCGGTACCGGGGGGTCTTCGGTTCGCACGTGGCCCAGATCCTGCGGCGTCTGCGCAGGGTGTGCGCCCGCTACCGGTCGGAGCCGGTGTTCGTGCTGGCCTCGGCGACCTCCGGGTCCCCCGAGCGGAGCGCCACCCGGCTGACCGGGGTCCCGGTCACCGCCGTGAGCGAGGACGGCTCGCCCCGGCCGGGGATGTCCGTCGCCCTGGTCGAGCCGGAGCTGACCGAGATGACCGGCGAACACGGCGCCCCGGTGCGCAGGACCGCGCCCTCACAGGCCGCCGAGATGCTGGCCGACCTGGTCCGGGACGGGGTGCGCACCCTGGTGTTCGTGCGCTCCAGGCAGGGCGCCGAGGTGGTCGCGATGAACGCCCGGCGGATGCTGGAGGAGAGCGGGGAGCACGATCTGGCCGGGCGGGTGGCCGCCTACCGGGGCGGGTACCTGGCGGCCGAGCGCCGGGAGCTGGAGGAGGCGCTCCGCTCGGGTGAACTCCTGGGCCTGGCCAGCACCAACGCCCTGGAGCTCGGGGTGGACATCAGCGGTCTGGACGCCGTGCTCATCGCGGGATGGCCGGGAACGCTGGCGTCCCTGTGGCAGCAGGCGGGCCGGGCGGGGCGGCGGGGCGAGGACGCCCTGGCGGTGTTCATCGCCCGGGACGACCCCCTCAACACCTACCTGGCCCACCACCCGGAGGCTATTTTCGGACGTTCGGTGGAGGCCACCGTCCTTGACCCGGAAAACCCGCATATCCTCGGCCCGCACCTGTGTGCGGCCGCCCAGGAGCTACCGATCACGCGTGCGGACTTCGCTCTCTTCGGTGAGACGACCGAGGAGCAGCTCACCGGACTCGTCGCTCGGGGACTGCTCCGGAAGCGCCCGAGGGGCTGGTTCTGGACGAGCAATGAAAGGGCAAGCGACCTGGCCGATATTCGGGGAGCGGGTGGTCCGCCGGTCCAGATCGTGGATGTCGCCAGCGGCCAGCTCCTCGGCGAGATCGACGAGGCGGCGGCGCACGGCACCGTCCACACGGGTGCGGTCTACCTCCATCGGGGAGCGACCTATCTGGTCGAAGGACTGGACCTGGAGGAGGGGGTGGCCCTGGTGCGCGCGGCCGAACCGCCCTACAGCACCTGGGCCAGGGACACCACGGACATCTCCGTCCGGTCGGTACTGCGGGAGGAGACCTGGCCGAGCGGGGCCGCCGTCTGCTTCGGCGAGGTCGAGGTGGCCCGACAGGTGGTGGGGTTCCTCAGACGGGACGTGCGCACCGGCTCCGTCCTGGGGGAACAGCCCCTGGAGATGCCTGAGCGCACCCTCCGGACCCGGGCGGTCTGGTGGACCCTGCCGCAGGAGGGCGAGGACCGGCTGCGCAAGGAGGACGTGGCGCTGCTCGGTGCGGCCCACGCCGCCGAGCACGCGGCGATCGGCCTGCTCCCGCTGCTGGCCACCTGTGACCGCTGGGACATCGGAGGGGTCTCCACCGCCGTGCACGGGGACACCGGGAAGCTGACGGTGTTCGTCTACGACGGCTACGAGGGGGGCGCAGGCTTCGCCGAGCGCGGCTACACGGCCGCCCGTGAGTGGCTCGCCGCGACCCGGGCCGCGATCGCCGACTGCGAGTGCGAGCAGGGATGCCCCTCCTGTATCCAGTCACCCAAGTGCGGAACCGGAAACGAACCGCTGAGCAAGTCCGGCGCCCTGCGCCTGCTCGACGAGGTGCTGGGCGGCAGCGGTGACGGGGGCGCCGTCGGTCAGTTCCCCTCGGGGATGGGGGACGCGGGGGAGGCCGGAGCGTAGGGACGCAGGGGAGTGCCGGGACGTCGGGCGGGACCCGGTGCCCGCCGGGCGCGGCGCCTCGGCGCCGAGTTGTCCACAGGTTGGGGACGGCCACTTCCCTCCCGGCCGGTGACGGCCCAACCTGGAGGGACCGGGGCGGAACCACCTCCGCCCGGACGTCCGGGAGGTCCCATGTTCTCTTTCCCGTGCCCGAACCCACCCGCCCACGCCGACGACCGCGGCATGAGTACCGCCGAGTACGCCGTGGGCACCGTCGCCGCGGTCGCCCTCGCGGGGGTCCTCTACCTCGTCGTCACGGGGGACACCGTCACCGACGCCCTCACCTCGATCATCGTCGATGCGCTCCGCTCCGGCAGCTGACCGCGGCTCGGTGACGATGGAGGCCGCGATGGTACTCCCCTCGCTGCTGCTCGTGCTGGCCGTCGCCCTCGGCGCGGTGGGCGCGGCGGCAGCACAGCTCTCCTGCGCCGACGCCGCACGGGTCGGGGCCCGAGCCCTGGCCCGGGGGGAACCGCCCGAGCACGTCCGTTCCCTCGCCCTGGCCGCCGCGCCGGGCGGCGCCCGGGTCCGGCTGTCCGAGTCCGACGGCATGGCGCGGGTCACCGTCCGGGTCGAACTGCGGATCGGCCCGCTCCGCGCCCCGCCGCTGACCGCTGACGGCAGCGCGGCGGTCCCACTGGAACCGGGGCGGTGAGGCGTGGGGACACGGGGTCGGCCACCGTCTGGTGGGTCTCCCTGTGCCTGCTCCTGTGGTTCGTCACCTACGCGGTGCTCCTCACGTCCGCGGCCCGCCTCGAGCGGGACCGGGCGGGGACCGCCGCCGACCTCGCCGCCCTCGCGGCCGCGGCCCGGGCCCACCAGGGGGCCCGGGCCGCCTGCGCGGTGGCCCGCAGTACCGCCGAAGCCAACGGGGCCGCGCTGGGAAGCTGCGGCCTGAGCGGCCACACCGTCTCGGTGACGGTCTCGCTCCCCTCGGGGGTGCTGCCGAGTACCGTCCGGGCCCGCTCCCGGGCCGGACCCGCCCACGGCATCCCCGGGGACATCACCGGGCAGGGGCCGTGAACCGTTCCCCAAAACTGAGCATGAGTCGCCCATACCCGGTCGCGCGCCCCGAACGGTCTTGGGCGCACCGGCCCCCGGCGTACTCAGCCCCGGGGCGGTCATGCGCATCCTGTGCGCGGTCCGGTTCCGGGAGGCCGGTTCCCTCACGGTCCGGTCCTGGGGGTGTGGTCAAGGGGTGTGCGGGAGGCCCCGGGCCATCGCACTGGTGGCAAGGGGGCCCGAACACCGAAACCACACTTAGTGTCCCGTATTGCACACCCATAGTAATCGCATCGGTGTGACGACAGCACAATCACCATCACGACAGAACCCACTCACGCACACTCAATCAAGAACAGAGCGCAGTCCCCGCCCGGTGAGTGCCCGGCCGTGTTCTCGGGTCCTGGTGGCCGGGGTCCCGCGGGTGGGCGGAAGGCGGCGTCCACCGGTCGTGTCCGTGAGGCAGGCCGATGGCAGAGCGCAGGGAGCGCCAGGACCCTCGGACTCAGAACAAGCCCTAACGGCCCAGCGCCGAGGTGAGGAGTTCGGCGGCCATCGGCACCACCCCGATCAGGACGAAGGCGGGCAGGAAGCACAGGCCCAGGGGTGCGACGACCAGCACCCCCAGGCGCTCGATCCGCGCGGTTGCCCTCGCGCGGAGCCGCCGCCGCAGGTCGGCCGCGTGCCGGTCGAGCAGGTCCGCCACCGGCGCTCCGGTGTCGGCGGCACGGGCCAGGTCACGGCCGACCGCCACCAGGGGTTCGGGCAGGGCCGACCGCTCCCAGGACGGGAGCGGATCGGCGCCCAGCCGCAACCGTTCGGAGACCGCGGCCAGTTCGGCCCCCAGCCCGCCGCGCGCGGCCCCGGAGACCGCGGACAGGCAGGCCGGTACGGTCGCCCCGGCCCGGATGCCCGAGGCGATCAGCCCGATGAGCACCGGAAGGTCGTCGGTGATCGGCAGCCGTCCGGTCCTCCGGCGGGCACGGCGGGACCGCCACCACAGGAGGGCGCCGCCGCCGAGCACGACGCACCCGATCGCAGGCCCGAACAGGGCCACCGCCAGGACCGTGGCAACGACCCCGGCCAGGACCCGGAGCCCGGGCGCTGTCGGCCGCCGCCGGGACGCTGGCTCCCCGGTGGGGGACCGTCCCGCCACGGACCGGGGCGGAACGGGCCGTCCCGGCCTCCGGGCCGACCCGATCCACACGGCGGCCACCGCACACAGCACCGCCATCAACTCGAAGAACATCCCCAACCCCCTCCTCAGGCCACCGCGCCCCGGACCATACGCAGGGTCCACCAGGCGCCCACCAGATCAAGCAGCACACCGAGTCCCAGGCACAGCAGCCCCAGCGGAGTGGTGAACAGGAAGGCCAGCGGTGCCCCGCCCAGCCCCGCCGACATCGCCGTCCCGAGCACGGGGAGCCCGACCAGCACCAGCGCGGTGGTCCTCGGTCCCGTGGCCCTGGCGGACGCCTCGGCCCGCTGTTCCTCCCGCTCGGTCAGGCCGACCGCCAACGCGTCCACCACCCCGGCCATCCCCGCACCGGTCTCCGCCGCCACCTCCCAGCACACCGCCAGACAGGACAGGGACCACAGGTCCTCGTCCCGGTCGGCCTCCCTGCGCAGTGACCCCGCGTCCGACACCTCACCGACCAGGGGTCCGGCCTCCAGGGCCGCGACCCGCAGAGCCAGTTCGGGAGGCTGCCCGGACCGGAGCTCGGCCGCCATGACCCGGCACAGCACGATCACGGCCCGCCGCCGCTCAGCCCCCTCGTTCCTACGCGCGAGCAGGGCAGCGAGCGAGGGCCGGGGGTTCGGGCGGCGCGGTTCGCGGGGGAGGACCGCGGACAGCCGACGGCGGCCACTGCGGGGAACCGACCAGAGCAGGGCCGCGGCCACCGCGAGCACCGCGAGGAGTATCACCGGAGCCACCCCCGGCCCAGGCGGGCGGCCACCTCCTCCGCCCCCGGGTACTCGTGCCGGCGGCCGTCCGGGGCGAAGGCCACCGCCGGTACCGCCCGCACCAACCCGGAGGGCTCCCGGTGCAGGACCCGGACCTCGGACAGGCGGCGCCCCTGTCCGTCCCGGACCAGGTGCACCACCAGGACCCGGGTGGCCGCGAGCTGGCTGTGCACCGCGCCCCGGGTGAGTCCGGCGGCGCAGCCCATCGCCTCCACCCGGGCGGGCACGTCCTCCGCCCCGTTGGCGTGCAGGGTTCCCGCGCCGCCCTCGTGGCCCGTGTTGAGAGCCGCCAGCAACGACACGATCTCCGGTCCCCGCGCCTCGCCGACCACCAGCCGGTCCGGACGCATCCGCAGTCCCTGGCGGACCAGCGTCTCCAGCGTGACCTCCCCGCTGCCCTCGACGTTGGCCGCGCGGGTCTGGAGCCGCACCACGTGCGGGTGCTCGGGGCGCAGCTCGGGCGAGTCCTCCGCGAGCACGATCCGCTCCCGCGGGTGCACCAGCGACAGCAGCGAGGAGAGCAGGGTGGTCTTCCCGGTCCCGGTTCCGCCGCTGACCAGGAACGGCACCCGGTGGGCGACCAGGGAGCGCAACAGGTCGGCCCCGGAACGGGTCAGGGTCCCGCAGGCGGTCAGCCGGTCCAGCCCGAACACCCTCCTCGGCGGCATCCGCAGCGAGAGGCAGGCGCCCTCGGGAGCGATCGGCGGCAGCACGGCGTGCAACCGGGCCCCGTTCGGCAGTCGCGCGTCCACGTACGGCGCGGCCGCGTCCAGGCGGCGCCCCGCCTGGAAGGCCAGGCGCTGGGCCAGCCGCCTTACCTCCTCGGACGAGCCGAAGCGCACGTCCCGGACCCGGTGCAGCCCCTCCCCGGAGTCCACCCAGACCTGGTCCGGGCCGTTGACCAGGACGTCGGTGACATCCGCGGTCAGCAGTTCCTCCAGCGGCCCGGCGCCGGACAGGTCGGCGGCCAGTCTGCGGGTCATGGCGAGCAGTTCACTGTCTCCCAGGGCACCGCCCTCGGAGCGGATCGCCGTCGCGACGTTGGCCGGGGTCACCCGGGTGCCGGTGGCCACGAACCGGTCGCGGACCCTTTCCAGCACGGCGTTCTCCCCACGGCGGGCGACCGGAGCGGCGGCCCGCGCAGCACCCGCTCCGGGGAGGCGGACGGGGGAGTCCGTCCCCGTCCCCCGGAGGCCCCCGTCCCGGTTGGAGGCCCGGCCGTGGTCCGGCCCGCCCGGGGGCTCCCCCGGACCCTTCGGGCGGGTCCGGTCGGCCAGGCGGTTCCAGAACGGCACGCCCGCCCCGCTCACCGGGTCCCCCGCACGCCGACGAGGGCTCCCACGACACGGTCGGCGTACCGGGCCAGCGGGGTCCGGGGGTTCCGGGCCGGGACGCCGCCGGCCCCCAGCACTCGGGACAGGCCCGGTTCCGCGGGCAGGTCGGCGCCGAGTTCCAGCCCCAGGCTCTTCGCGACGACCTCGGCGGACAGGCCGCCCCGGGCTCCGCGCACCACGACGCGTACCCGGTCGGCCTCCTGTCCGAGCCGAGGGGTCATGCGTGCGGCGGACACCACGGAGTACACGTCCGCGGGGACCACCACGAGCACGAGGTCGGAGTGGTTGAGCAGGGCCGTGGTGGCGGGGTCGAAGGATCTGGGGAGGTCGGCCACCACCAGATCGGCGCCCCGGCGGGCGGAGGCGAGGACGGAGCGGACCGCGCCGACGGGGAGCGGTCGGCCCTGGCCGGCTCCGTCTCCCCGGGCCCAGGTCAGCACGTCCACCCCGCCGACCCTGGGCAGCCCCTCGCGCAGGGTCCGCCAGGGCATCCGGCCTCGCTGACGGAGCAGGTCGTCCCAGCCCGTCCTGGGGTCCGCCGCTGTGTGGTCGCAGCCCAGGTAGATGTCGGGCCCGCACCCCAGGGGGTCGGCGTCGAGCAGGGCGGTGGCCCTTCCGGCCCGGTCGCCGGCGAGGGAGAGGGCGACGGCGAGGAGGCTGGCTCCGGCCCCGCCCCGGCCTCCGACGACGGACACGAACGGCGCGGGCGGGTGCTCGGAGAGGGAGGCGAACAGGTCGACGAGGGCGGCCTCGTCCCGGGGGAGCAGGTAGGCGGAGGCGGTCTCGTTCCGCTCCGGGAGGGTCCCGTCGGCCCGGGGCGGGGGCGTCCCCGGCCGGGCGACGACGGCCACGCGGGGGTGCGGCGGGGGGTTCGCGGAGCGGAGGGCGCGCTCCAGGTCGCGGCCGACCACGACGAGCGGGGCGCGGCCCCAGGCACGCAGGGCCTGTTCCGGGTCGGAGGCGATCGTGACCTCGGTGGCGGCCGCCGCGGCGAGCCGGACGAGGTCGTCGAGGAGGGCGGGGTCGGCGGTGGCGATCAGGGGGTGCTGCGGGACGTCCATCGGGCCTCCGGGGAGGGCGGGAACCTGCCCTTTCGACCTTCGCCGAACCGGGGCCGGGGCGGAAGCCCCAGTCCTGACCTGTGGATAACTCCGTGCCCGTGCACGGATCCGTCGCCGGGAGGCGGACACCGCGAGGGGGACGAGGGGGCGTCCGCACCCGGCGGGCGGGACACACGTACGGGGGCTGTCGTGTGTCCCGGCCCGTCAGGCGGGGCGGAGCGGATGACCTCGGACGGGCCCCGCAGGGGGAACTGGGGGCCGTCCGGTACCGGCCTCGGGGGGACAGGCCGGATCCGCTCTCCTGGGAGGGACCTTCGGGAGCGATCGTCCGAACCTGCGCGCTCTCCTGCGGGGGCGCAGGGTTCGTACTTCCCGCGAAGTGACGACGGCAGTTCCGTCCTTCGGGCGCAATGTCCGCATCCGCCTGCAAAGGTGGAACCCGGTGCTGTCGGCCCCTCGCTCGACTCCTGGCCAGACGTTACCACGCAACACCGTGTATGGGTTCGGGAATCCAACAGAAAAACTTCGGCCAACCACCTTTTCGCAGAAGGGTCGTCAGCGTAGAAAGAAAGCAACAGGTGGCTGAGACCCACCCCGGCACGGAGGACGGGAACCCACGCTCCACCGGCCCCGTAGGGCCTGTCCAGGTTTGGTGAAACAGGCTTTCACCAGGCCGGACTAGAGATAGTGGCGCTTGCTAACCCGCTCCTGCGGGCCGGAAACGGCGCCCCGGACCAGGGTTCGGGGCGCCGTTCGCCATGCGCGTGCATCTGCACGGAGCAATCGGGAAACATTCGGCACGGACAAGCGTGATCGAACTGATATGCATTCGAGTTACTACTCGTCAGTAAATGAACTACTTTCGCGAACTCGGGGGGCTTTACCCCGACCGCCACGCCTCGGTCAGCCGCGTTTGAGCGCCTCGCAGGTGGCCAGTGAGTCCTGGGCGCCCGCCCGCACCGCGCGGCAGCAGTACACGACCCACTCGGCGACGCCCTCGGGGGTACCGCCCATGTATCCGCGCAGCGCCGGACCGTACTCCTCCCGCAGGGTCTGGTGGCCGAGCTCGGAGGTGACCAGGGACTTGGGGTCCAGCCCGCGCTCGACCAGGGTCAGCCGCTCGGCGGCACGGGCCACCAGCCCGTCCCCCCAGCCGAACGGCCGGATCGCCATCAGCTCACCGTGCACCAGCGCGGAGGTCACCAGGGCCGGGACCTTCGTGCGGGAGCCCAACAGGGCGTACAGGCCCTCAAGGCGGGCGTTGGCCGCGGCGGCGCCCGGCGCGGGGCCCAGGTCCAGGGGGTCCTCGACCCGCTCGCCCTCCAGGCGGGGCCGGCCCAACGCGTCCTCGGACACGGCGTCGGCCGCGGCCAGGGTGTGCAGTCGTGCCAGCGCCTGCCGGGGGGCCTGGGGCCACGTGTCCACCAGAGAGCCCAGCTCACCGCCGATGCGCAGGGCGCCCTTGATCCTGGTGTCGTACACGTGCCCGTCACGGATCTCGTCCATCGAGACCTCGGCGCCCTCCAGCGCCGCGGAGGCGCACGCGCCGCGCAGCGAGGACTCCATGGACACGTCACTGCTGCGACGGCGCAGGATGCGGTGCCCCAGCAGCCGGTCGACCAGGGTCCGAGTCTCGGCGACCGCGTCGCTCACCCCCGGCAGCTCGGCGATCCGGGACAGTGGGTCGGACTTGGAGGCAGAAGTCGATTCGCTCACGGAAAACAACACTACGCGGCGGTAACCCCGTGCGCTCACACCACCCGGACCGGGCACGGGGGGACCGTTCGTCGCGGACCGGCGACCGCTCACCGGCCGTTCGCCGCGTGCCCGGCCCCCACCGCCGCTGGACGCCGCCCCGGATGTTCACGCGGTCTGGACCACATGATTAATTGGACCCACAGCCAACGTAAGGAGAATCACAGTGGCCGACAGCACTCCCCCGAGCCAGGAGACACTGTCCAACCTTCTCCACGAGACCCGGAGCTTCCCGCCGCCCGCGGACCTCGCCGAGAACGCCAACGTCAGGGCGGACGCCTATGACGCCGCGGCGCAGGACCGACTCGGCTTCTGGGAGGAGCAGGCCCGCAGGCTCCAGTGGGAGCAGCCCTGGGACACCGTCCTGGACTGGGATCCGCCCTACGCCAAGTGGTTCGTCGGCGGCAGGCTGAACGCCTCCGTCAACTGCGTGGACCGCCACGTCGACGCGGGTCTGGGCGACCGCGCCGCCATCCAGTGGGAGGGGGAGCCCGGCGACAGCCGCACCATCACCTACTCCGACCTCAAGGACCAGGTCTGCCAGGCCGCCAACGCCCTCACCTCCCTGGGCGTGGGCAAGGGCGACCGCGTCGCCATCTACATGCCGATGATCCCCGAGACCGTCGTGGCCATGCTCGCCTGCGCCCGGATCGGCGCGGTGCACATGGTCGTCTTCGGCGGCTTCTCGGTGGACGCCCTCGGCCAGCGCCTGGACGACAGCCAGGCCAAGCTCGTCATCACCGCGGACGGCGGCTACCGGCGCGGTAAGCCCAGTGCGCTCAAGCCCGCCGTCGACGGCGCCGTCGCCGACCGGCCCGCGGTCGAGAACGTCCTCGTCGTCCGCCGCACCGGCCAGGAAGTCGAGTGGAACGAGCGCGACGTGTGGTGGCACGACGCCGTCGGCTCCGCCAGCGCCGAGCACACCCCCGAGGCCCACGACGCCGAGGACCCGCTGTACATCATGTACACGAGCGGAACCACGGCCAAGCCCAAGGGCATCCTGCACACCACAGGCGGCTACCTCACGCAGGCCTCCTACACCCACTGGGCGGTCTTCGACCTCAAGCCGGAGACCGACGTCTACTGGTGCGCCGCCGACATCGGCTGGGTGACCGGCCACTCCTACATCGTCTACGGACCGCTCTCCAACGCGGCGACCGTCGTCATGTACGAGGGCACCCCGGACACCCCGCACAAGGGCCGTTTCTGGGAGATCATCGAGAAGTACAAGGTCACCATCGCCTACATGGCGCCCACGGCGATCCGCACCTTCATGAAGTGGGGCGACGAGATCCCCGCGAAGTACGACCTGTCGAGCCTGCGGGTCATCGGCTCGGTCGGCGAGCCGATCAACCCCGAGGCCTACATGTGGTACCGGGAGAAGATCGGCGGCGGGAGGGCCCCGGTCGTCGACACCTGGTGGCAGACCGAGACCGGCGCGATCATGGTCAGCCCGCTGCCCGGCGTCACCTCGGGCAAGCCGGGCGCGGCGATGCGCGCCCTCCCGGGCATCGTCGCCGACGTGGTGGACGAGACGGGCGAGTCCGTCCCCGACGGCGAGGGCGGTTTCATCGTGATCCGTGAGCCGTGGCCGGCCATGCTCCGCGGTATCTGGGGCGACGACCAGCGCTACCGGGACACCTACTGGTCGCGTTTCGAGGGCCTCTACTTCCCGGGTGACGGTGCCAAGAAGGACGAGGACGGGGACCTGTGGCTGCTCGGCCGCGTGGACGACGTCATGCTCGTCTCCGGCCACAACCTCTCCACCACCGAGGTGGAGTCCGCCCTGGTCTCCCACCCGAAGGTGGCCGAGGCCGCCGTCGTCGGCGCCACCGACAAGGTGACCGGGCAGGCCATCGTCGGTTTCGTCATCCTGCGCGGGGGCGCCGATTCGGTGCCGGAGGACCTGGTCCGGGAGCTGCGCGACCACGTCGGGGCCTCGCTCGGTCCCATCGCCAAGCCCGCCCGGCTCCTCGCCGTACCCGAGCTGCCCAAGACCCGTTCCGGCAAGATCATGCGCCGCCTGCTGCGCGACATCGCGGAGGGCCGGGCCGTCGGTGACACCTCCACCCTCACCGACTCCTCGATCATGGATGTGATCGCCAAGCAGCTTCCGTCCGCCGAGAAGGGCGACTGACCCCTTCGGCTCACCGCCCGGTGCGAACACCACGGCGCCCCGCCCCTTCCACGGGGGCGGGGCGCCGTTCCCGCTCACCCCTGTGAGGAAACCGAACACCGCTGTTTTGCGTGCCGTGAGAGACATCAGTGGTAAGGCATGTGCGAGGATGCGGAGGATCATCCGCGTGTACGGACCGAGAGAAGGGAATCCCCACGATGGTGGACAAGCCGGGTGCCGGCCAACCTGGCGCTGCCAGCGACACCGACCGTTCCATCGGTGCGCTGGTCTCCGACGCCACCGACAACCTCTCCCGCATCGTGCGGCTCGAGATCAAGCTCGCCAAGCTTGAGGCCAAGGCGGACGCGACCAGGATCGGCAAGAGCGTCGGGGAGTTCGGGGCCGCCGGTGTGCTGCTCCACCTCGTCGCGATCCTGTTCTCGATCACCGTGGGCCTCTTCCTCGCCGAAGTGGTCGGGTGGGCCTTCTGGCTCTCCTTCCTGGCCGTCACCGGCTTCTACCTGCTGATCGCCGCGCTCTTCGTCCTGTTCGCCGTGATCAACCTGCGCCGCCGTCAGGGCCTGGCCCGCACCTCGGTCACCACCTCCCGTCTCATGGGGATTCTGCGCGGCGAGATCCGCCCTCCCCAGGGCCAGGAGGTCGCCCGGGACAACGGGGCCACCGCATCCACCAACCGTTAGCCCCGGGTGTTGGACGATTCGGCGGCCTATCTCGACGGCCCCTGGACCCACCGGACGGTCAGCGCCGCCGGTGCCCGGTTCCACGTGGCCGAACTCGGTGACGGCCCCCTCGTCCTCCTCCTGCACGGCTTCCCCCAGTTCTGGTGGGCCTGGCGGGCACAGCTGACCGGGCTGGCCGAGGCCGGGTACCGGGCCGTCGCGGTCGACCTGCGCGGCTACGGGGCCAGTGACAAGACGCCGCGCGGCTACGACCTGGTCGGCCTCTCCCAGGACATGGCGAGCCTGGTCCGCGCGCTCGGCGCCGCGGACGCCGTCGTGGTCGGACACGGTGTCGGCGGGCTCGTCGGATGGACCATGACCGCCTACCACCCGGACGAGGTTCGCGCCCTGGCCGCGGTGTCCGCGCCCCACCCCCGGCGCGCGGCGAGACTCCTCCTCCGGCCGGGGCCGGGGGTGCGGCACATGCTCCGGGCCCAGGTGCCCGTCCTTCCCGAGCACCGGCTCCTCGCGGACGGCTGCGTCCGGGTGGGAGAGCTCCTGGACGCATGGTCCGGGCCGGGGTGGCCCGACCGGGAAGCCGAGGAACGCTACCGGCGCGCGTTCGCGATCCCGAAGGTCTCGCACTGCTCGCTGGAGTACCACCGCTGGATCTTCCGGTCGCGGTGGCGTACGGACGGGCTCAGGTACGGCACACGGATGCGGACACCGGTCGGGGTGCCCGTCCTCCAACTGCACGGTGACCTGGACCCGGTGTGTCCGCCCGGGACAGCCGGGCTCCTCCCGGCGGCTGGTCTCCGGACCGTACCGGTGGACGCTGGTGGCGGGTGCCGGGCACTTCCCCCACGAGGAGCGCCCGCGCGAGGTGGAGAGGGCCCTCGTAGGGTGGTTGCGGGAGATCGACGGCGCGAACGGCGGTGGAGCACTGATGGAGACACGCACGGGCGGGGCGGATGGTGCCCGCGACCGCAACGAGACCGGGCAGGCACAGAACCAGCGGCCGAGGGACCGCTACGGCCGTCCGATGCCGCACGGCAGCGTCGGTGAGGTCGAACGTGTGCCCGACGACGCCGAGTTCACCCCGCAGGAGGGGATCGAGCGTGCCCAGAGTCTGCTCGACGAGGGTTTCGCCTTCACCGCCCACGAGGTACTCGAAGCCGTCTGGAAGTCCGCTCCGGAGCCGGAACGGGAGCTGTGGCGGGGGCTGGCGCAGACCGCTGTCGGTGTCACGCACGCCCAGCGGGGCAACCGGGTCGGTGCGGCCCGCCTGCTGAGGCGCGGAGCGGACCGGGTGGAGGTCTTCGGTCCGCACGCTCCGCACGGTGTGGACACGGCCGGTGTGGCGGCGTTCGCCCGGGCTCTGGCCGAGGACCTGGACGCCGGACGCGCGACCTCCGGGGACGGGATCGACACCTCGGGGATGCGGTTGCGCGGAGCGTAGTTCTGTTCGGACCGTAACGCTCCTTCCGGGGGAGGTTCCGGTGCGGCCCCGGGGTGGGCCCCGCGCAGGTTCGGACGGGTTCCCGCGCAGCCCTGGTTCTTCAGTGACTGCTGGGGTCCGTGTGCACGTTGGGGCCCAAGAGTCAGTTTTCCCTTTTATAGCTGCATGCGTGATTTAGCGTTAACATAGTGTTAATGCATTATGCGATATCATGTATGGCAATAAGGGCGAATAAAGACTTTTATCCGCTTCTTGAGATCACCATGCGGTCACATCTTTAATTCCTCCTGGGCAAATGCCGAACGGGCCCTGATGTTCAATCCCTCCCGTGCGTAGAATCCCCGGATCACCGTCCGCGCGTGAGCAACTGCGGGCGGCGTGCACCACACAGAAAGGTGGCACTGCTTCGACCCCGACAAGCGTGCCGTCGAGCCAGTTCAGGAGCCTTTCGGGCGGCGGTACGCCCACGGCGGTGCGCGGCGCCGGAGCCCACGAGGCAAACGTCCCGCACACCTTCGGCAACGGGGCCGAAAAGGACGTGCCCGTCTCAAGGAGGACGGATTGTCTGGGCTCAATCTCGCTACTGAAAGCGGCATCGCCCTGGCGTTGGAGGGCCGGGACCTCACCCTCGTCATCGTCGTCATGGTCGTCGCGCTACTCGCGCTCGCCGTCGCGGGGATGCTGGTCCGCGAGGTCCTCGCCGCCGGCCAGGGCACCGAACGCATGCGCAACATCGCGTTCGCGGTCCAGGAAGGCGCCGCGGCCTACCTGAAACGCCAGTTCCAAACCCTCGCGGTGTTCATCGTCGCCATTCCGCTGCTCCTGCTCCTGCTACCGGCGGACACCTGGGGCATCGCCATCGGCAGGTCGGTCTTCTTCGCCCTGGGCGCCCTGCTGTCCGCGGCCACCGGCTTCATCGGGATGTGGCTCGCGGTACGCGGCAACGTCCGGGTCGCCGCGGCCGCACGCGGCGGCGGCGAGAACGACAACCACAAGGCCATGCGGATCGCCTTCCGCACCGGTGGCGTCGCCGGCATGATCACCGTCGGCCTCGGACTGTTCGGCGCCGCACTCGTCGTCATCCTCTACCGGGGCGACGCCCCCATCGTCCTGGAGGGCTTCGGCTTCGGCGCCGCCCTCCTCGCGATGTTCATGCGTGTCGGCGGCGGCATCTTCACCAAGGCGGCCGACGTCGGCGCCGACCTCGTCGGCAAGGTCGAACAGGGCATCCCGGAGGACGACCCGCGCAACGCCGCCACCATCGCGGACAACGTCGGGGACAACGTCGGGGACTGCGCGGGTATGGCCGCCGACCTCTTCGAGTCCTACGCCGTGGTGCTCGTCGCCTCGCTCATCCTCGGCCGCGTCGCCTTCGGCACCGAAGGCCTGGTCTTCCCGCTGCTGGTCCCGATGATCGGTGTCATCACCGCCATCATCGGCATCTTCATCGTGGCGCCCAGGGCCAAGGACCGGACCGCGATGACCGCGATCAACCGGGGCTTCTTCATCTCCGCCGCGATCTCCGCGCTCCTGGTCACCGCGACCGCCTTCTGGTACCTGCCCGGCAGCTTCGAGGAGATGTCCGGAGTCAGCGACACCGTCATGGAGGAGATCAGCGCCGCGGGCACCGACCCCGACCCGAGGTTCATCGCGGTCGCGGCGGTCCTCATCGGCCTGGTGCTCGCAGCCGCCATCCAGCTGCTCACCGGCTACTTCACCGAAACCGACAAGCGCCCGGTCAAGGACATCGGCGAGAGCTCGAAGACCGGCGCCGCCACCGTCATCCTCTCCGGTATCTCGGTGGGGCTGGAGTCCGCGGTCTACTCGGCCCTGCTCATCGCGGGCGCCGTGTACGCCGCCTTCCTGCTCGGCGGCGGCTCCATCACCCTCAGCCTGTTCGCCGTGGCCCTCGCCGGAACCGGCCTCCTCACCACCGTCGGCATCATCGTGGCGATGGACACCTTCGGGCCGGTCTCCGACAACGCCCAGGGCATCGCGGAGATGTCCGGAGACGTCGAGGGCAAGGGAGCCGACATCCTCACCGGGCTCGACGCCGTCGGCAACACCACCAAGGCGATCACCAAGGGCATCGCGATCGCCACGGCGGTCCTGGCCGCCACCGCGCTCTTCGGGGCGTTCCGCACCTCCGTCCAGGAGCGCCTCGGTGACACGGAGGTCTTCTCCCTCTCCCTGGACCAGCCCGACGTACTCGTCGGCGTGATCATCGGCGCCAGCGTCGTGTTCTTCTTCTCCGGCCTGGCGATCATGGCGGTGGGCCGCGCCGCCCAGCGCGTGGTCCTGGAAGTGCGCAACCAGTTCCGCACCCGCCCGGGGATCATGGACGGCACGGAGAAGCCCGAGTACGCGCGCGTCGTCGACATCTGCACCAAGGACTCGCTGCGGGAACTGGTCACCCCCGGTCTCCTGGCGGTCCTCGCCCCGATCGCGGTCGGGTTCGCCTTCGGGTACGCACCGCTCGGCGCCTTCCTCGGCGGTGCCATCGCCGCCGGGGTGCTCATGGCGGTGTTCCTGTCCAACTCCGGCGGCGCCTGGGACAACGCGAAGAAGCTCGTGGAGGACGGCCACCACGGCGGCAAGGGTTCCGCCGCCCACGAGGCCACGGTCATCGGCGACACCGTCGGCGACCCCTTCAAGGACACCGCGGGCCCGGCCATCAACCCGCTGCTCAAGGTGATGAACCTCGTCGCCCTGATCGTCGCGCCCAGTGTGGTGATCTACGCGGACAACACCGCCCTGAGGGTCGGGGTGACCGTGGTCGCGGTCGGCGTGCTCGTCGGCGCCGTCCTCTGGTCGAAGAACCGGGGTTCCGGTACCGAGACCGACCTTGCGGAGATCGGTGGTGAGTCCGCGCCCAAGGACGCTCCCGAGTCGGGTGGCGGCGGCGCCGTCACCGGTGACGGGGAGGACCCCGCGGCTGCCGGGGACGGTACTGACACGGGCCCGGAGGGCCAGGAGGGGGACAGGAAGGAGGAGGCCCGGGCCGGGGACGCGGGCCAGGGCTGACAACCGCTCCTGTGCGGCGTCCTGGTCGCAGGTCCTCCCGGCCGCGGCCGAGGCGGCGTCTGCGCGGTCCCGCCGCTGTCCCTCCGTAGCTCCGACATCCACGCGCGGCCGTCCGGAATCCCGGGCGGCCGCGCCGCTTGCGGCCGGGGTGGCCGTGTCGGTCTGGGCCGGGCCGATCGGGATCGGTTCAGGGCGGGGCTGCCCGGGCCGGGGGCCCGGTTCCGGCATGGAAGGGCACACCTAACCTGGATGTACGGGACCGCACTGGAACGGTCCGGAACGGTCAAGAGGAGTGGTTCGACGGTGTCGGGAATGAAAGGGCTGTTGGTCGTCGTGGGGGTGATGGTGGGCTTCATCGGTCTGCTGTCAGTGGTCGCGACGGTGTTGGCATCATGACCCGGACCCTCCTGCTGATGCGTCACGCCAAGGCCGAAGACGGGTACGGCGTTATGGACCACGACCGAGAACTCACCGACAAGGGGCGTCGACAGGCCGAGCGGGTCGGACAGCTGCTCACCGAGCGCAGTTACGAACCGGACCACGTGATCTGCTCCGCGGCCAGGCGCACCCGCCAGACCCTGGACGGTGTGCTGGGAGCCATGGACCTTACGCCGGAGGTCGACTACACGGAGGCCGCCTACCTCGCGTCGGCGGACGAACTCCTGGAACTGGTCAGCTACGTGGACCCCGGGGTACGCACGGTCCTGCTGGTCGGCCACAACCCGGCAGTCGCCCAGGTGGCCGCCTCCTTCGTCGGGAGTGAGGCCCTCGTTGCCTACTCCCCGGCGACCGTCGCCGCGGTGGAGCTCGAAGTGGAGTGGCTCTACACCGCGCCGGGGACGGGCACCGGAAGCATCCTCAACTGAGCCGGAAGCATCCTCGACTGAGAGTGCCTGCGAGGGTGCCCGAAGGCGCCGAGGTGTGATGGGGGTGAGGTGTGGTGCGGATGTTGCGGGGACGCACCGGCGATGCGATGAGGTGTGACCCAGGTCACTGATTCCAGGGTTTGCATCGCCCCGGGCCGGGGGGTAATGTTCTCCGAGTCGCCTCCGACCGGCCCAAGGCCGCAAGGGGGCCACGATCTCTCGGTCGAAGCGAACGCGGGCTCTCTGCGGGCGTGATCGGATATTCGAGTCAGACATCTTCTCTTCCGAAACACGGTGGTTCGAGCGGTGCTCGGGGCATGTAAACTTCGGAGAGTCGCTTCAAAAGCCCGGCGGAAACGCAAAGGCAAACGGAGCACACGGGCTTTACCCCGATCAGGAATGACACAAACCGCCGATTTGGCGGGGCGCGGAACACCTGATAAAGTAAAGACACAACACAGCGAGAAAGCCGCAACAGCGGCCGGACCGCGACAAAGCCTTCCACGGAAGAGCAGCCGAAACGCAAGTTACGGCGCTTGTACGGGAAAAGCGATTGTTTCTTGAGAACTCAACAGCGCGTGTTTGATTTTCTTTAAGCCATGTTTGTTTTGGCCCCGACGCACCACGGTGCGTAGGGTTCCTTTGATTAACCAACGCGAGTTGGTTGGTCAGGATTTCTTCTAGGTTTACCCGTCCCAGGCAGACCCCCGGGTCGCCGGGTAGGGTTGTTTGACCTTTATGGAGAGTTTGATCCTGGCTCAGGACGAACGCTGGCGGCGTGCTTAACACATGCAAGTCGAGCGGTAAGGCCCTTCGGGGTACACGAGCGGCGAACGGGTGAGTAACACGTGAGCAACCTGCCCCTGACTCCGGGATAAGCGGTGGAAACGCCGTCTAATACCGGATATGACACACCATCTCCTGGTGGTGTGTGGAAAGTTTTGTCGGTCAGGGATGGGCTCGCGGCCTATCAGCTAGTTGGTGGGGTAAAGGCCTACCAAGGCGATTACGGGTAGCCGGCCTGAGAGGGCGACCGGCCACACTGGGACTGAGACACGGCCCAGACTCCTGCGGGAGGCAGCAGTGGGGAATATTGCACAATGGGCGAAAGCCTGATGCAGCGACGCCGCGTGGGGGATGACGGCCTTCGGGTTGTAAACCTCTTTTACCACCAACGCAGGCCCCGGGTTCTCTCGGGGTTGACGGTAGGTGGGGAATAAGGACCGGCTAACTACGTGCCAGCAGCCGCGGTAATACGTAGGGTCCGAGCGTTGTCCGGAATTATTGGGCGTAAAGAGCTCGTAGGCGGCGTGTCGCGTCTGCTGTGAAAGACCGGGGCTTAACCCCGGTTCTGCAGTGGATACGGGCATGCTAGAGGTAGGTAGGGGAGACTGGAATTCCTGGTGTAGCGGTGAAATGCGCAGATATCAGGAGGAACACCGGTGGCGAAGGCGGGTCTCTGGGCCTTACCTGACGCTGAGGAGCGAAAGCATGGGGAGCGAACAGGATTAGATACCCTGGTAGTCCATGCCGTAAACGTTGGGCGCTAGGTGTGGGGACTTTCCACGGTTTCCGCGCCGTAGCTAACGCATTAAGCGCCCCGCCTGGGGAGTACGGCCGCAAGGCTAAAACTCAAAGGAATTGACGGGGGCCCGCACAAGCGGCGGAGCATGTTGCTTAATTCGACGCAACGCGAAGAACCTTACCAAGGTTTGACATCACCCGTGGACCTGTAGAGATACAGGGTCATTTAGTTGGTGGGTGACAGGTGGTGCATGGCTGTCGTCAGCTCGTGTCGTGAGATGTTGGGTTAAGTCCCGCAACGAGCGCAACCCTTGTTCCATGTTGCCAGCACGTAATGGTGGGGACTCATGGGAGACTGCCGGGGTCAACTCGGAGGAAGGTGGGGACGACGTCAAGTCATCATGCCCCTTATGTCTTGGGCTGCAAACATGCTACAATGGCCGGTACAATGGGCGTGCGATACCGTAAGGTGGAGCGAATCCCTTAAAGCCGGTCTCAGTTCGGATTGGGGTCTGCAACTCGACCCCATGAAGGTGGAGTCGCTAGTAATCGCGGATCAGCAACGCCGCGGTGAATACGTTCCCGGGCCTTGTACACACCGCCCGTCACGTCATGAAAGTCGGCAACACCCGAAACTTGTGGCCTAACCCTTCGGGGAGGGAATGAGTGAAGGTGGGGCTGGCGATTGGGACGAAGTCGTAACAAGGTAGCCGTACCGGAAGGTGCGGCTGGATCACCTCCTTTCTAAGGAGTCTTTTGAAGGCCAACTTTTTCCTATCGTTGGTCGGACTCGAAAGTGGACCCGCCCAGCATGTGAACCCTCGGGTTCGGGCTGGTCGGGAGTGGCTGAAGGAAATGAAACTTAACCCCTGGTGACTAGAAGCGCCGGGGGGCGCGCTGTTGGGTATCTGAGGAAGCAATCCCTTGTGGGTTGGTTTCCCGATGCCACCTCCAGTAACTCCCACGCCACGGGCCCGTTGTTTCGGGTTGGTGGTTGTGGTGTGAGGTAGGGGAGTTTGTGGTGGGTGTTTTGACTTGTGAATAGTGTGCGCGAGCATCTTATTATCTGTAGTGGCCAAGTGATAGTGGCACACGGTGGATGCCTTGGCATCAGGCGCCGATGAAGGACGTGGGAGGCCACGATAGGCCGCGGGGAGCTGTCAACCGAGCTTTGATCCGCGGGTGTCCGAATGGGGAAACCTAGCCCGAGTTGTGTCGGGTTGCCGCTACCTGAATGTATAGGGTAGTTGGTGGTGACGCGGGGAAGTGAAACATCTCAGTACCCGTAGGAAGAGTAAACAACAGTGATTCTCCTAGTAGTGGTGAGCGAACGGGGAAGAGGCTAAACCGTATGCGTGTGATAGACGGCAGTCGTTGCGTGTGCGGGGTTGTGGGGTGCATCTTTCCAGGTCTGTCGGCCTGGAGCGCTGATGGTTCTTCTAGCTGAATCCGTTGGGAAGCGGTACCGGAGTGGGTGAGAGTCCCGTAGGTGAAGGAAGAGTCTAGGTGTTGGTGTGTTCCCGAGTAGCGCGGAGCCCGAGAAATTCCGTGTGAATCTGGCAGGACCACCTGCTAAGCCAAAATACGTCCTGATGACCGATAGTGCACTAGTACCGTGAGGGAAAGGTGAAAAGTGCCCCGGTGAGGGGTCGTGAAATAGTACCTGAAACCGTGTGCTGTCAAGCCGTCAGAGCTGGGACTTGTTCCTGGTGATGGCGTGCCTTTTGAAGAATGAGCCTGCGAGTCATGGTGTGTGGCAAGGTTAACCCGGGTGGGGTAGCCGTAGGGAAACCGAGTCTGAATAGGGCGGTTGAGTCGCATGCTGTGGACCCGAAGCGGAGTGATCTACCCATGTCCAGGGTGAAGCGGGGGTAAGACCTCGTGGAGGCCCGAACCCACCAGAGTTGAAAATCTGGGGGATGAGGTGTGGGTAGGGGTGAAAGGCCAATCAAACTCCGTGATAGCTGGTTCTCCCCGAAATGCATTTAGGTGCAGCGTCACGTGTTTCTTGCTGGAGGTAGAGCTACTGTTTGGCTGATGGGCCCGACAAGGTTACTGACGTCAGACAAACTCCGAATGCCGGTGAAGTGAAGCGTGGCAGTGAGACTGCGGGGGATAAGCTTCGTAGTCGAGAGGGAAACAGCCCAGATCATCAGCTAAGGCCCCTAAGCGTGTGCTAAGTGGGAAAGGTTGTGGAGTTGCCCAGACAACCAGGAGGTTGGCTTAGAAGCAGCCATCCTTTAAAGAGTGCGTAATAGCTCACTGGTCAAGTGGTTCTGCGCCGATAATGTAGCGGGGCTTAAGTACACCGCCGAAGCTGTGAAGTTCAGCCCCTTGAGGGCTGGGTTGGTAGGGGAGCGTCGTGCATCCAGTGAAGCTGCCGAGTGATCGTGTGGTGGAGGGTGTGCGAGTGAGAATGCAGGCATGAGTAGCGAAAGCAACGTGAGAAACGTTGCCGCCGATTGACTAAGGGTTCCTGGGGCAGGTTAATCCGCCCAGGGTGAGTCTGGACCTAAGGCGAGGCCGACAGGCGTAGTCGATGGATAACGGGTTGATATTCCCGTACCCGTGCACGAGCGTCCAATACTGAATCAGGTGATGCTAACCACGCTGGATCTTGCAAAATCCTTCGGGAGATTGTTTGTATCTGGTCTGGGACCCGAGCTTGTAGTAGGTAAGTGATGGGGTGACGCAGGAGGGTAGCTCTACCCGGCGGTGGTTGTCCGGGGGTAAGCGTGTAGGCCGGGGGGTAGGTAAATCCGCCTCTCATCAGGGCTGAGACGTGATGCCGAGCCGTTTTTGGTGAAGTGAGTGATCCCATGCTGTCGAGAAAAGCCTCTAGCGAGTTCGTGTGTGGCCAGTACCCTAAACCGACGCAGGTGGTCAGGTAGAGAATACCGAGGCGTTCGGGTGAACCATGGTTAAGGAACTCGGCAAATTGTCCCCGTAACTTTGGGAGAAGGGGAGCCCTGTCTGGTGACGGTCTTTACGGCCTGAGCTGGGTGGGGTCGCAGATAGCGGGGGGAAGCGACTGTTTATTAAAAACACAGGTCCGTGCGAAGTCGTAAGACGCTGTATACGGACTGACGCCTGCCCGGTGCTGGAACGTTAAGAGGACTGGTTAGTTGGGGTTCGCCCCGGCGAAGCTAGGAATCTAAGCGCCAGTAAACGGCGGTGGTAACTATAACCATCCTAAGGTAGCGAAATTCCTTGTCGGGTAAGTTCCGACCTGCACGAATGGCGTAACGACTTCCCCACTGTCTCAACCATGGGCCCGGTGAAATTGCACTACGAGTAAAGATGCTCGTTTCGCGCAGCAGGACGGAAAGACCCCGGGACCTTCACTATAGCTTGACATTGGTGTTTGGGATGGTTTGTGTAGGATAGGTGGGAGCCGGTGAAGTCGTCACGCTAGTGGCGGTGGAGGCGTTGGTGAAATACCACTCTGACTGTTTCGGGCATCTAACTTTGGACCGTGATCCGGTTCGGGGACAGTGTCTGGTGGGTAGTTTAACTGGGGCGGTTGCCTCCCAAAGAGTAACGGAGGCGCCCAAAGGTTCCCTCAGCCTGGTTGGTAATCAGGTGTTGAGTGTAAGTGCACAAGGGAGCTTGACTGTGAGACGGACGTGTCGAGCAGGAGCGAAAGCTGGGACTAGTGATCCGGCACCGGCGTGTGGAAGCGGTGTCGCTCAACGGCTAAAAGGTACCCCGGGGATAACAGGCTGATCTTCCCCAAGAGTCCATATCGACGGGATGGTTTGGCACCTCGATGTCGGCTCGTCGCATCCTGGGGCTGGAGTTGGTCCCAAGGGTTGGGCTGTTCGCCCATTAAAGCGGCACGCGAGCTGGGTTTAGAACGTCGTGAGACAGTTCGGTCCCTATCCGCTGTGCGCGTTGGAGACTTGAGAAGGGCTGTCCCTAGTACGAGAGGACCGGGACGGACGAACCTCTGGTGTGCCAGTTGTCCTGCCAAGGGCATGGCTGGTTGGCTACGTTCGGGAGAGATAACCGCTGAAAGCATCTAAGCGGGAAGCTTGCTTCGAGATGAGGTCTCCTGCCTCCTTGAGAGGGTAAGGCTCCCTGTAGACGACAGGGTTGATAGGCCGGGTGTGGAAGCCTTGTGAGGGGTGGAGCTGACCGGTACTAATAGGCCGAGGGCTTGTCCGCTGCAGATAATTGGATGTTCGCGCACACTTGTTCACACGAAGCTTGGCTGTCGTGACTCCCCTTTGGGGTTGAGTTGTGGTGGTTGTTGGTTTCCGTGGTGGTTGTAGCAGGAGGGTCACACTCGGTCTCATTCCGAACCCGGTCGTTAAGTCTCCTTGCGCTGATGGTACTGCCCTGTGGTGGGGTGGGAGAGTAGGTCGCTGCCACGGTTTTTCTTGAAGAAGGGGGAGGGGTTCGCTGGTGCGGGCTCCTCTCTCTTCTTGTTTTTTGTGGTGGTTTGTGAACATGTGAAAAGCGGGGGTGGGGAGGCCTGTTGTGGTGCGGGGCGGGTTCCCCGCCTGGCTGTGGTGGAGGGTTCTGTCCGGGTGGTGCCTTCAAACGGTTGGTGGTGGGGGTTCGGGACACCCCCCTGGGGTGGTCTGGGCCCGGTGTTCGTCCGGCTGGGCCCTGTGGGGGCTGGTGTGGGGCGTACTCGGAGGCCGCTACGCACCTCGCGGGACGTGTTTGATCTTGCTACGTCTGGTTCTGGAAAAGGGCGAGGCCCGTAGCTCGCCAACCCCCCTGGACTACTGACGTGTTCTAGAGACACGTGTCCCCACGACTGGCGAAAACCCCCTGTGGCCGGGCGCCGCCCACCGTCCTACGGCCAACCCCCACCACCAGAGGAGGGCGCACAAGGCGCACGTTCTGTGACCCCCTGGGGTGCAGGGGGTTCGGGGGTCAGGCGTGGAGGTCGGCGGCTTCGATTTCCTCGCGGGTGATGCCGAGGATGAAGGCGATCGTGTCCAGGTACGGCACGTTGACCGAGGTGTCGGCCTGCTGGCGGACCACGGGTTTGGCGTTGAAGGCCACGCCCAGGCCGGCGGTCTGGAGCATGTCGAGGTCGTTGGCGCCGTCGCCGATGGCGACGGTCTGTGCCAGGGGGACGCCGGCCTCCTCCGCGAAGCGCTGGAGGGTGGTGGCTTTGCCCTTGCGGTCGATGATGGGGCCCACCAGTTCGCCGGTGAGTTCGCCGTCGATGATTTCGAGGGTGTTGGCCGCCGAGTAGTCCAGGTCCAGGCGCTCCACGAGGACGTCGGTGATCTGGGTGAAGCCGCCGCTGACGATTCCGCACTCGTAGCCCAGGCGCTTCAGGGTGCGGACCAGCGTGCGGGCGCCCGGGGTCAGCTCGATCTCGTCCCGGACCAGGTCGATGGCGGACGCGTCCAGGCCCTTGAGGAGGGAGACGCGGCGGCGGAGCGACTCCTCGAAGTCCAGCTCGCCCCGCATGGCCTCCTCGGTGACCTTGGCGACCTCCTGCTCGCAGCCCGCGTGTGCGGCGAGGAGCTCGATGACCTCGCCCTGGATCAGGGTCGAGTCGACGTCCATGACGATGAGGTGCTTGCCGCGGCGGTGCAGGCCGCTGGACTGGACGGCCACGTCCACGCCCTGGGTGGCGGACTCCATGGCCAGTTCGGCACGGAGCTGGTCCGGGTTGCCGCCGGAGATCTCCATCTCGACGGACGTCACCGGGTAACCGGAAAGCCGTTCGATCCGGTCGATGTTGGCACCCGAGCGGGCCACACAGGAGGTGATGGCGCCCAGGGCGCCGGGGCGGAGCGGGGCGGCCAGGACGGTCACGTGGAGCCTCTCCGCGGAGGTCTCGTTGACCCGTCCGTTGCCGGCGCCGTACTCGACCTCCATGTCGAGGTCGATCGCGGTCTTGTCCAGGGCGGCGCGGACCTCCTCGAAGACCCGCTGGCGACTCACCCCCGGGGCGACCCGCTCGTCGACCTCCAGGACCGAACCCAGGACCAGCCGCCCGCCCAACACGACCTGCTCCAGGTCGACGATGGTGACGGGAAAGACGGAGAGGGTGCTCAGAAGGCGTGCGCTGATGCCCGGACGGTCGCGCCCGGTCACCGTTACCAACAACGTGGATTCATCACTCATGGCGTTGTCCACGGTACTCGGCCATGGGACGGGAGTGACTGGCAGGGGCGGAGGTTTTCGCAGCTAGTTCACTATGTGGACAGAAAGACGTTCACTTCTTGCGCTTCTTCTTCGCCTTTTTGGCCTTCACGTCCACACCGCCCAGCATGCACGTCCCGGTCAGATGCACGACGGGGGCGTTCGGGTCTGTGACCTGGTCCGTTCCGTGCAGGTCGGCACCACCGAGAATCGCCGACGTGTTGTTGATCACCCGCACCCCGTGGGGCACCGTGATCTCCACCCCGCCCAGGATCACGGCGAGCTGGATGGTCACCTCGTGCTGGCTCAGCACCGCCTCGCGCAGGTCCAGCTCGACCCCTCCGCACAGGACCGACACGTTGGTGCGGGGTTCGACCAGCCATCGGCCGCGGCGTTCACATCCGCCGAAGACCGCCACGAGGTTCTCCGAACCCTTGCTCTGGCCGGCCAGGTCGCGGGCCTCGCTGCCGAGGACCTCCATGCCGTTGTCGGATCCGCCGCGGTGCGGAGCGGCGTTTCCGGGCAGATCGGAGATGATCGGGCCGAGCTCACCGATGGTCTTGGCCCTGTACAGGGTGTCCAGCCGCTCCTCGTGCTCGACCGGGCTGAGGCGGCCCTCCGCCAGGGCGTCGCGGAGCCGTTCGGCAACCTGGTCCCGGTCCGCGTCCGAAGCTCGGATGTGCTCGGGTTGCATGATGACGGCTCTCCTCCTCTGTGGGTCGGCCACGAACGGCCTCTCACCCAAGTATCGGTGCGACCGGTGCTGTCGCGGATCAGGTGAATCCCCTGGCTTCACCCCGAGAATTCCCGGCACCACTACCAGGGTCCCACTTTCAGCGGGGAAGCTCTATGGCCGCGTGCGCGGCCACCCGGGCCCTGCGCACGGCCGCGTCCAGCGTGCGCAGGGCCTCCTGCCGCAGCCGTGCCTGGTGGGCGGTGAGTCCCCGGCCGGACCCGGGCTCGGCGAGCTCCACCATCCTCGCCAGCCTCTCGGCCTGTGCCGCCACCCTGTGGGCGCGCGGGGGGTAGCCGTGGGCCAGGGCCGGGACCCCCGGGTCGCCGAGGGCCCTGTGCACGGTCGGGGCGAACCCGGCCACGTCGTTCACGCCCTGGAGCTGTTCGGCGACCTCGACCAGGGTGAGCTTCAGCCGCCGTTCCGCCTCGGCGAGGTCGGGGATCTGGGGGACGGTGTCGTTCGCCGGATACGGGGCCCACGAAACGCCCACGTAGGATGAACCACGCCGGTCGGCGGAGGGCACCAGGCCCACCTGCCGTTCGGCGAGCTGCACCAGCACCCCCTCCTGAGCCTCGATGGCGGCCTGGTTGAGTTCGGCCGGGCCCACCAGCCCGAACGGGTCCCCCCAGGCGGGCAGCGCCAACCGGAACACGGACAACCCCAGGCCGCGAAGGTGTACCAACGCGGTGCGCAGCGGTACGCCGCCGTCGAACGGCAGGTCTCCTGGCGGTACTGTCCCGATCAGGTTGGGGCCGCTCCGGCGTTCGACGGCGTCGACGGCGTCGTCCAACCCGACGTGGCCGGACAGCCAGGCGTTGCCCCAGGCGACGAGCGGTGCGGACGTCAAATGCATTACTTCAGGGTAGGGCGGCCCGTGCACCGGCGTGGGACGTGACGAGAAGGAGGATGATGGACGGGCGTGTTCTGGGCCTGAACGGGGTCACGGTACGACGCGGCGGGGAGAACCTGCTCGACGGAGTGGACTGGTCCGTGCTGGAGGGCGAGCGCTGGGTCATCCTCGGCCCCAACGGCGCGGGCAAGACGACCCTGCTGAACGTGGCCTCCAGCCAGCTCCACCCCACCGCGGGCAGGGTGGAGATCCTGGGGGAGTACCTCGGTGGCGTGGACGTGTTCGAGCTGCGGCCGCTGATCGGCTACGCGGGGGCCTCCGTGTCCGGCCGGATCGAGGAGGACACCCCGGTCCTGGATCTGGTCATCAGCGCCGCCTACGGCTACCTGGGGCGTTTCCGGGAGGAGTACGGGGTCCCCGACTACGGGCGGGGCAGGGCGCTGCTGGGGCACTGGGGCGTCGGCGACCTCGCCGAACGGTACTTCCACACCCTCTCCGAGGGAGAGCGCAAGAGGGTGCTGATCGCCCGTGCGCTGATGTCCGACCCGGAACTGCTGCTCCTGGACGAGCCCGCGGCCGGGCTCGACCTGGGCGGCCGGGAGGACCTGCTGCGCCGGCTGGGCAAACTGGCGGGCAGCGAGTCCGCGCCCGCGCTGGTCGTGGTCTCCCACCACGTGGAGGAGATCCCGCCCGGCTTCACGCACGGCCTGCTGGTGCGGGACGGCGGGATCGTGCAGGCCGGCCCGCTGGACGAGGTGATGACCGCCGAGCACCTCAGTGAGACCTTCGGACTGCCGTTGAAGGTGGAGCGTGACGGGGAGCGGTGGACCGCCAGGGCCGTATAGGGATTGTTTTTATAGCGGCAATATATTGTCCGTTAATCCTATTTCCGTCCGGATGTGGTCGACCCGGATAGGTATGGGGTAGCGTCAACGTTCAGTGAGCGGATCGCTCTGTTTCGGCGCGCTTTGTGATCATCGCCTGGAGCGAGGCCGTGGGGGCGCGGTCCGCCCCCACGCTGCCTGTCACCCCCGTCAGGAGATCCGGAGCCGCCTCAGATGCCGCCGCTGAACACCGTTACCCGGTCCGATACCGGGGGGGTCCGGTAACCCATGGCCCCGATCATCATCGTCGTACTGTTCGTCGCCGTCCTGTTGATCATCTTCTGGCGCAGTGTGCGTATCGTGCCGCACTCGATGGAGGACGTGGTCGAGCGCTTCGGTAAGTTCCACCGGACGCTCAGCTCCGGTTTCAACATCGTGGTCCCCGGTGTCGACCAGGTCCGGGAACGGATCGACCGCCGCGTCCAGGTGGTCAGCTTCCCGCCCCAGTCGGCCATCACGGAGGACAACCTGGCGGTCGAGGTCGACTCGGCGGTGTACATCCGTGTGGTCGACGCCTACCGGGCCACCTACGAGGTCGCCAACTTCATCCAGGCGGTCGAGCAGCTCACCCTCGCCACCCTGCGCAACGTCATCGGTGGCATGAACCTGGAGGGGACGCTCACCTCCCGCGACCAGATCAACCGCGAGCTCAAGTCCGTCCTGGACGAGGCCACGCGCGACTGGGGCATCGAGATCAGCCGGATCGAGCTCAAGGGCATCGAGCCGCCGTCCTCCGTGCAGGAGGCGATGGAGATGCAGATGCGGGCGGACCGGGAGAAGCGCGCCCAGCTGCTCAGCGCCGAGGGTGAGAAGCAGGCCGCCGTCCTGCGGGCCGAGGGTGAGCGCTCCTCGTCCGTGCTGAGGGCGAAGGGTAGCGCCGAGGCGCAGATGCTCACCGCCAAGGCCGACGCGGACGCGCAGACCCTGCGGGCCCGGGGCGAGGCCGACGCCATCCACATGGTGTTCAAGGCCCTGCACACGAGCCGGGTCGACCCGGACGTGCTGGCCTACCAGTACCTGCAGAAGCTGCCCGAGATCGCCAAGGGCGACGCCAACAAGGTGTGGATCGTGCCCGCCGAGATGGGGCAGGCGCTCCAGGGCGTCAGCAGCGCCTTCGAACGCATCCAGAACGAGGTCGTGAAGATCCCGACCTGACCGG
This sequence comes from Nocardiopsis sp. iso_40, assembly GCF_056173285.1. Taxonomy (NCBI): domain Bacteria; kingdom Bacillati; phylum Actinomycetota; class Actinomycetes; order Streptosporangiales; family Nocardiopsidaceae; genus Nocardiopsis; species Nocardiopsis sp. iso_40. The sequence goes on from NZ_CM149666.1 coordinate 159,882, forward strand.
AGGACCACCGTCGGGCCCCGGGCGTTCGTCGCCCGGGGCCCGTGTCGGTACGAGCCCCCGGCCTGATGATCCGATGACCCGGTCTCGTAGGCTGTGCTGGCCCTCGAGGGTCGGGGAGCGACGGATATCGGGAAGCGGCGCGATGGAACTCTGGGAGGCTCTGGTCATTCTGCTCGCCGGTGTGGCCGCTGGCGGGATCAACGCCATCGCCGGGTCCGGGACGCTCTTCACCTTCCCGGTGCTGCTCGCGCTCGGCTATCCGCCGATCACCGCGACGGTCTCCAACACCATCGGCCTGGCCCCCGGTACGCTCAGCGGCACCATCGCCTACCGGCGTGAGCTGGCCGGGCAGAAGTCCCGGGTCCTCCGGCTCGGCTCGATGTCCTTCCTCGGAGCGGTGACCGGAGCGCTGCTGCTGGTCCACCTGCCCTCCGGCGTGTTCGAGGCCGTGGTCCCGTTCATGATCGGCGCCGCCTGCGTGCTGATCATCCTCCAGCCCCGCATCACCACGTGGGTCCGCTCCCGCAAGCCCGCCCGCCCCGACGGCGGCCCCTGGCTGCCGGTGGGCGCCTACGCGACCGGTACCTACGGCGGCTACTTCGCTGCCGCGCAGGGCATCATCCTGCTGAGTTTCCTGGGTACCGCGCTGGACGACGACCTCCAGCGGATCAACGCGCTGAAGAACGTGATGACCACCATCGCCAACACCACGGCGGCGGCCTTCTACATCGCGCTCGCCGCGCCCGCCTGGCCCGTGGTGGGCCTGATCGCGGTCGGCACCGTCATCGGCGGTTACCTGGGCGCCCGGTTCGGCCGTAAGCTCAGCCCGGCCGCGCTGCGGGTGTGCGTGGTGCTCGTGGGGCTGTCCGCCGCCGTCCAGCTGGTCGCGGGCCGGATCTGACCCGGGGCCCGCTCAGGCGCCGCGGAAGTAGCCGCGCCGGTCGGCGTCGTCGATCAGGGCGCCGGCGTAGGCCCCCAGGGCCTCGGAGCCCTCGGCGATCAGCTTCACCTTCTCGGTGACCTGGGCCCGGGTCACCCCGAAACGTACCCAGGCGCCGCCCTCGTTGTGCCAGTTGGCGAGGATCGGGGCCAGCCGGTCGACGGCGCGGGCGAACCGGGCCTCCGGGGTGCGGCGGGCCTCGAACTCGTCCCACAGCTCGCGGGCGTGCGCTGCCTGGTCCTCGGGGAGCAGGGGGAAGAGGCGGTCGGCGGCGGCGCGTTCGCGCTCGTCCTGCGTCTCGGCGTCCACCTGGTCGAAGAGGAAGGTGTCGCCCGCGTCGATCTCCACGATGTCGTGGATCACCAGCATCTCGGTGACGCGGTCGATGTCGGTGCCCTCGGGTGCGTACTCGGCGAAGGTGCGGGCGGACAGGGCCAGGTGCCAGGAGTGCTCCGCGGAGTTCTCCCGCCGGGAGCCGTCCACCAGCAGGTTCTGCCGCAGGACGCGCTTGAGTTTGTCCGCTTCGAGGAGGAAGCGCAGTTGCGCGTTCAACCGCTCGTTGTCGACCCCGCTGGCAAGGACCGGTGCCGGTTCCGTCACGTGGTTCGCCCTCCTGGTGGATGAGTCGAAACGGGTCAGATGGGACCGCGGCGCGGTCGCCCCTGGATGATCCCATGGAACGTGTACCGGCTGTCGCGGCGGAGTCCGGGAAGCGGCCGCGGGGGAAGCCCGAGGGGTGGACCGGGTGAACCCCGGTTTTCTGCGCGCCCCATCCGGTCCCACCGGGCCGGGGCACGGGCCCGGCTAGCTGCCGGTGACCGCTCGTACCTGCGCGGAAGGGGCCAGGTGCTGGTGGAACCACTCGGTCAGGGCCCGGTCGGTGAGGACCCCGGCCGGGGTGAGCGGACCCGGTTCGAGGCCGGGTTCGGGGCCGATCGCGTGCGCCAGGTCGGGGACCACGATGTGACGGAGCGCATTCCCCGAGCCCTGTGCGGCCAGGGTGTCGTGGAAGGCCGAGCCGTGTGCGGGCGGGACCACCTCGTCCCGGCCGCCGTTGACGACGAGCAGCGGGGTCGCGTTGCGGGAGATCTCGGCGGCCCTCCCGGAGAGGTCCAGCCAGCCCCGGGTCTGCTGGGCCTGGGCGCTCCAGCGGTACGGGGCGCCGGTGCGGCGTTCGCGTGCGGCCACCAGCAGTGCGGGGTCGACGATGGGGTTGATGGCCGCGGCGGCGCCCACGGGGATCCGGTCCTCGGCCAGGGCCAGCAGTGCGGCGGTGGCCCCTGCTCCCACCCCGACCAGACCGACCGGGGCGTCGGAGACGGGGAAGGCCGAACGCAGCTCCTCGGTGACCCGGCGCAGCTCGGCCGCGGCCTCCTCCACCACGGGTCCGAAGAGTTCGACGAGGTAGTCGCGGGCCCCGCGCTGGTTGATCTCGGCGACGCCGCCCTCGGGTAGGCGCGCTCCGAACAGGGGGAGGCCGAGGTAGACCCGCCATGCCGGGAGGGAGGCCATGGGTACGGCTCCGGCCAGGGCCGACTCGCTGCGCGGCGGCTCGAAGGCGTGCAGGCCCACGACGAGCGGTGCCGGGGACCCGGTGGGCACCGCCGGGGGCAGGGCGAGGAAGGGCACTCCTGCGGCGGTCCCGGTGACGGGACCGGACAGGGGCGGGGCGTCGGCTACCACGGGAGGTCACCTCCAGTGCGTTCGGAGAAGTGGGACAGGTAGCTGCTGACGAGGCGCTTGGCCTCGTACACCAGGGCGGGGTCGCCGTCGGGGCTGTCGCGGAACGCGAGCTTGAGCACGGCGTCCGCCGCCTCGACGGCCACGTGGATGGCGCGGTCGAGTTCGTCGTCGTCGGTGATGCCGGTGACGGAGACGATGATCCTGCGCAACCGTACGGATATGACCCGGTTGTTGTCACTGCCGCCGCTGAGCAGCCGGGGGTCGACTATGTCACCGAAGTGCAGGCTGCGAAAACCCGGCACGTTGCGGTGCATGTCGATGTACTCGTCGATGACGGTGTCGACGGCGACGGTCCAGTGGGTGAAGGAGGTCTCGGCCAGGCGGTCGGTGACGCGGGCGCTGAACTGGTCCAGGAAACGCAGCCCCAGGGCCTGGGTGATCGCCTTCTTGTCCGGGAAGAACTGGTAGACGGAGCCGATGGCCACCCCGGCGCGTTCGGCGATCCGGGTGGTGGAGAGGTTGTCGTAGCCGACCTCGTCGAGCAGGTCGGCGCAGCAGTCGAGCATGCGCTGGACCCGGACCATGCTGCGTTGCTGGGCCGGGAGCCTGCGCAGAGGAGCCTGCGCGAAGGCGAGTTCGTCGTTGGCGACGCTTGCGGGTCCACGGTTCTCACGCGACGCGGTGGTCCCGTTGGCCGCACCGGGGGATCGCCGTGCGCGCGGGGGCGTTGAGCTTCGGGAATTAGTCGTCACACAACCTATGATGCCTTTCCGGAATCACCTGGTTCCGGGGAAATTCCAGTTTCGTGCCAAAGAACCCCGGGAGAGGTCGTCCTTGGCGGGACCGGCCGACGTTCTCCGAGGTGGAAGCAGGAGCGAAGGAAGTGGAACGGAGCAGCCCCTTTTGTCCTCCACGTCCTCTGTTGTCGCTGTCGGTAGTCGGAATGTCGCATTCCGGTCCGTGTTGTACGCGGGAGGGCGTGGCATTGTGGGGCCGTGCCCGACGCAGCGCACGTACCCCTCCAGGAGGTTGGCGTGAACACCGAAGCCCCCGAGACCACACCCGAAGAGCTCGACGCCGTACTGCGGCGCGCGGCCGAGGCGGCACCGCTCTACGCGGCACTGCCCGCCGCCGAACGCGCCCGCGTGCTGCGGGCCGTCGCCGACGCCCTGGACGGGGCGGCCGACGAACTCGTCCCCGTCGCCATGGCCGAGGCCCACTACCCGGAGGCACGCTGCCGGGGCGAGCTCGGCCGGACCACCTTCCAGCTCCGCCTGTTCGCGGACGTGCTGGAGGAGGGCGAGTACCTGGAGGCGATGATCGACCCGGCCGACCCGGACTGGGGCACCCCCCGGCCGGACGTGCGGCGCCTGCTCGTACCGCTCGGCCCGGTGGTGGTCTTCGGGGCCAGCAACTTCCCCTTCGCCTTCTCCACCGCCGGAGGCGACAGCGCCTCGGCCCTGGCCGCGGGCTGTCCCGTCGTGGTCAAGGCCCACCCGGGCCATCCCGAACTGGCCCGGCGCACCGCTGACCTGGTCATCGCGGCGCTGGCGGAGTCGGAGGCGCCCGAGGGGGTGTTCGCTCTGGTCAGCGGGTTCGAGGCGGGGCGGCGCGCGGTGACGCACCCGCTCACGCGTGCGGTCGGCTTCACCGGTTCCATCCCCGGCGGACGGGCCCTGTACGACCTCGCCGTCTCGCGCCCGGAGCCCATTCCGTTCTACGGAGAGCTCGGCAGCGTCAACCCGGTCTTCGTGACCCGGGCGGCGATGGCGGCCCGGGGCGAGGGGATCCTCGAGGGGTACGCGGGTTCGGCCACGATGGGGTCGGGCCAGTTCTGCACCAAGCCCGGGGTGGTGTTCGTCCCCGAGGGCGCCAAGCTGGACGCACTGGTCGACGACCTGGCGGACCGGGCCGCCGCTCCGCTGCTCAACGACCGGGTGGCCGAGGGGTTCGCACGCGGTCTGGACGCGCTGGCCGCCCATCCCGCCACGGAGGTGCTGGTCAGCGGGGAGGAGACCGGGCAGGGCCGGTCGCCGAGCCTGCTCCGTACCGACCTGGACTCCCTGCTGGAACACTCCGAGGACCTGCTCGCGGAGTGCTTCGGACCCGCCACGCTCGTGGTGACCTACCCCGACGAACGGCGCCTGCTGGAGGTGGGCGGGGTTCTGCACGGTCAGCTCACCGTCACCGTGCACGGTGAGGAGGAGGACGACCCGATGGCCCCGGCGCTCCTGGCCCTGGGCGCCTCGGTGGCGGGGAGGGTGGTCTGGAACGGTTGGCCGACCGGTGTGGCGGTCACCCACGCGATGACCCACGGCGGCCCCTACCCGGCGACGACCGCGCCTTCGCACACCTCGGTGGGCAGTACCGCGATCCGCCGCTTCCTGCGGCCGGTCACCTACCAGTCGGTGCCGCAGCCGCTGCTGCCGCCGGAACTGCGGGACGGCAACCCGCTCGCCGTGCCCCGCAGGGTCAACGGCGGGCTGCCGTCGGAGTGAGGTACCGGTCTCCGGGCGTTCGGAGGGGCGCTGCTCTGCGAACGCTCAGGAGGCGGAGGTGTCGTAGGCCTCGCGGAAGGCCTTGAAGCGTTCGTGCTGCCTCCTGGCGTAGGAGTAGACGAGGACGAAGCACGTGAGGAACACGGCGGCGGGCCCGAGCTGGAGCAGGTTCCGGGCATCGAACCCGGGGCCGATGACGTCGGCCAGGGGGAGCAGGGCGGCGAACACCAGGACGACGAACAGCCCGCCCATGTAGTAGTTGGGGTTGCTGTTGGACACGAGCCGGTCGGACAGCCGTCGGGCCAGGCGGTTGATGGCCGGGTCCGGCCCGAGCCGTCCGCTGGCCGCCTGGAGCCTGGCCGAGGCGTACCGGACGGGGTCGGACTCCTCCACCTCGGGCAGGTTCCTCCCGTGGAAGTACATGGGCAAGGCGACGAGGAGGGCGCCGGTGAACGCCGCGACGAGGACCCCGACCAGGGTCCAACCCGGAATGCTGGTCGGATCGGCCAGGGACGGGGCCGCGGCGACGATGGCGAGGAGGGTGGTGGCCGCCGCGGCCAGGGCGGCACCGCGGAGCGCGAAGCCCGCGGGATGGCTCTGGGCGTAGAGCTGGATCCGGGCCCCGGTGACCTGGGAGCCGCTGGGGCGGGGGGCGTGGGGGCCGGCGGGCTGCGGGTCGTTCCTCTCGAAGCTCATGTCCACGAAGGTACGGCGGTGGCCCCCGGCCCCACCACGCTCTTATGTTGGCTCTATGGATCAGATTTCCCCCACTTTCGTCAGGTCGCTCGTCCAGGACCTGCCCAAGGTGGAACTACATGTTCACCTCGAGGGCTCCATGCCGGCCGAGACCCTCTTCGAGCTGGCCGGACGGCATCGGGTGAAGGGCGTCCCCGACACCCTGGAGGAGCTCAGGGACTGGTACGCCTTCACCGACTTCCCGCACTTCGTGGAGGTCTACCTGGCGTCGGTGCACACTCTGCGGGAGGAGGCCGACTTCGCGCTGCTGACCTCGGTCGTCGCCGAGCGGTTGGCCGCGCAGAACGTGCGTTACGCGGAGGTCCACGTGAGCCTCTACGCCCACCTGATGCGCGGCGTACCGTCGAAAGTGGTGTTCGACGGGATCGAACGCGCCCGGTTGGACGCCGAGCGCGAGCACGGCATCCGGCTGAGGTGGATCCCCGACTTCCCCGCCGACTTCGGGGTGGAGGCGGCCGAGAGGACGGTCGAGGCCGTGCTCCGGGACGGCCCGCCGAGTGTGGTCGGGTTCGGGGTCGGCGGTGTGGAGACCCCGCTGGGCCAGTACGCCGACGTGTTCGGCCGGGCCCGGGCGGCCGGGCTGGCCAGCCTTCCGCACGCGGGTGAGCACGGCGGACCGGAGCGGATCCGTGAGGCCCTGGACCTGCTGGGGGCCGAGCGGATCGGGCACGGCATCGACGTGATGAAGGACCCTGAGCTGGTCGAACGGCTGGTGGCGGCACAGCTGCCGGTGGACGTCAGCCCCACCTCCAACATCTGCACGCGTGCGGTGCGGCGGATCGGGGAGCACCCGCTTCCCGCCATGCTCGACGCCGGCCTGCTGGTCACCCTCAACAGTGACGACCCCACCATGTTCGGCAGCGACCTGAGCGGTGAGTACGGGGTCGCCCACGGGTTGGTGGGGGCCGAGGGGCTGGTGCGGTTGGCCCGCAACGGGGTGCACGCCTCCTACCTCGGCGCGGCCCGGCGTCGGGAGCTGTTGGCGGAGATCGACGAGGCAGCCGCTCGGCACGGGGTGCCGACGCCCTGAGGTCCGGGGGGCTTCGGAGCCGGTACGGGTACCGGCTCCGAAGCCCCCCGGCGCACCGGTCCGCCAGGACGGCGGGGCCGCGGAGGGCGGCCCCGCCCGCGCTCTAGGCCGGGGAGTCGCTGAGCGGCAGCCCGCACTCCTGGCGCATGTCCACCCAGTTCTGCTGGGCCCGGTCGGCCGCGTCCCCCTCGTAGGGGATCGGGACGCCGCCCTGGATCTGGGCGGGGGCCCAGTCGGACTCCAGGACGTTCCCCTGGTCGAAGGTCAGGGTGAGGACACCGGTCTCCGCGGTCGGACCGCTGAAGTTGTAGAAGACGAAGTTGCTGAGCCCGTAGTGCACGTAGGCGTCACCCTGGAACCCTCCGGGGGAGAGCACGTGGGCGTGACCGCCGACCACGGCGCTGGCCCCCGCCTCGATGAGGTCGTCCGCCAGCTGGGGGGCGTGCGGGAGCGGGCAGTGCGCGCCCTCCAGCCCCCAGTGCAGGAAGACCACGACGTTGTCGTGCTCGGCCGCGGCCTCGGAGACCGCCTGGAGCATCCGGTCCTTGGACTCGGACTTGGTGGAGGCGAGCCCGGGCTTGCCCTCGCCGGCGGTCCAGGCGGAGATGAGGTGGTCGTCGAGCACGTCGGTGGCGCCGAACATGGCGATGCTCTGTCCGTTGACCTCGGCGACGTGCGGCGCGTAGGCCTCGTCCGCGTCCCGGCCCGCGCCCACGAGCGCGACGGGGGAGTCCTCGCCGTTGTCGAGGGTGTCGATCAGCCCTGATTCGCCGTAGTCCATGCCGTGGTTGTTGGCGATGGTGGCCACGTCGACGCCCGCGGCGTCCAGGGCCTCCAGCGCACTGCCGGGTGCGCGGAAGACGAAGTCCTTGCCGGGGATGGGCGTGCCGCCCTCGGTGACCGCGGTCTCCAGGTTGACCATGGCGAGGTCGGCTGCGGAGAGCTGCTCGGAGACGGGGCCGAGCGCGGTACCCGGGTCGTTCAGGCGGGACCGGAGCAGCCCCTCGAACATCACGTCCCCGCCGAAGGCGACGCTGAAGGGTTCGGAAGCGGGCTCGGAGGAGGCCTGGGGCTCGGCGGTTTCCTCCTCCGGTGTTACGGCCCCCTCGTCCAGCTGTTCCTGGTCGTCCGTCGAGGAGCAGGCGGCAACGAGCGCCAGTGCGAGGGTCGCGGCGCCGGCCGCGAGGATCCTGTGGGTACGCGGGCGTGGGTCTTCCGGGTTCATACACGCTCCATTGAGGGGGAATCAGGGGCCTGTCCGTCCGATAGGACGCGCCCCCGCTGATCCCGGTTGGCCGTCGTGATCGGACGGAGGCCTTCGGCAGGCTCGGCCGTCGTCGTTCTTTCGTCCTCCGTCGTGCGTGGTCCACGGAGGGTGTCTGTGGGTCACTTGTCCGGTGTTGGTGGGCCCTTGGTCGGGAGATGGCCCGCCGGAGCCAGGGTAAACGGTTTTGACCAGCTGTTTTGTTCTTCCTCCTGATTTCGGCGCGTCGTTCCCGGCCGGTTGCTGGGGGTCGCGGGTGGCGGGCTGTGCGCGGGAGCGGTGGTGCTCCCCGCCCGGCGGGCAGGGAGCGCGTCCTCAGGTGGGCAGACAACTTTTTTCCCGTCAAAAGGGGTGTTCGTGGCATTCGTTGCATAAGGTATTAGGCGCTCTGAGGGGGTAGGAAAACGAATCTACGAAGTCTTTTAGTTTCCTTCCGTGGGCTCCGGAGGGGATTTTTTTCGACCCCTGTTGTTACTTTGTGTTGTCAGTTGAATGCTTAAAGTTGTCAAGCAAAACTCTTTGATCAGGAGTCATGTCTCTGTGTAATTATGTAAAAGCATAGAGTATCCAAGGCTTGGGGAAACATTTCCAGAAAAGGCCTGCGCGACCTACATGGCTGCTAGCGTTTCGGTCTGTTGGCAGTTCCAGTCGGAAAGAACTCCGAAAGAACAGAGCCGCCATCTCTGCCTGTGCACGCGGGCCATACCGCCGTCCCGACGACTTCGAGGACGGGCCCGCCCCTCGTGCGACCCGGGTCGCCGCATCCGCGGCGCCGGGCTCGGGCACACGGCAGGCGCGCCCCGCTCAGCGCATCCCCTGGCAGTCTTCGTGAAAGGTCCAAGCCGCACCATGCGAAACACGTTCCGTTACTCCTTCGCCACCGCACTGACCGCGGGGCTGGTGCTCGCGCCGTTCAGCGCCGCGTTCGCCGACGCCGAGACCGACGGCTCCGGCGGTGTGGCCAGCGGCAACCAGCTCCTCGTCCCCGTTGACATCGAAGCCGACCTGTGCGGTAACTCACTGGCCGTCCTCGGGATCTCCCAGGCCGAGTGCACCCAGGTGTCCGAGGTCCTCTACGAGAGCAGCGGCCAGGGCGCCTCCACCGACGGCTCCGGCGGTGTGGCCAGCGGCAACCAGATCGTCGTCCCGGTCGACGCCGCCATCGACATCTGCGGCAACTCCGTGGCCGTGGCCGGAATCTCCAAGGCCGACTGCGTCGAGGTCGTCGAGGACCTGGAGGAGGGGGCCGACGACGCCCCCAGCACCTACACCGACGGTTCGGGCGGTGTGGCCAGCGGCAACCAGATCGTCCTTCCGGTCGACGCCGCCATCGACATCTGCGGCAACTCCGTGGCCGTCCTGGGCGCTTCCAGCGCTCAGTGCAACACGATCATCAACATCATCCACGCCTCCCCGGACAACGAGGCCGCCCCCGCCACCGACGGTTCGGGCGGTGTGGCCAGCGGCAACCAGGTCGTGGTCCCGGTCGACGCGGCTGTCGAGATCTGCGGCAACGCCGTGGCGGTGCTCGGTATCGCCGAGGCCGCCTGCGTCGAGCAGATCTCCGACGAGGAGGAGCCCGAGGAGCCGGGCGAGACCGAGGAGCCGAAGGACCCCGAGGAGCCCGGTGAGACCGAGGAGCCGAAGGACCCCGAGGAGCCCGGTGAGACCGAGGAGCCGAAGGACCCCGGTAACGAGAAGGACGAGGACGGCTCCGACAAGGGCGACGAGAAGCCCGCACCCGAGGAGCAGGCCGGCGAGGAGCTCGCCGTGACCGGTGGCGCGCTGAGCGGCCTGGTCGCCGCGGCCGTGGCCGCGGTGGGTGCCGGCGGTGCCGGTCTGTACTTCGCCCGTAAGCGCAAGGCCGCCGCGGCCGTCGCTGACGAGGAGTAGACCCGCAGAGCAGGACGTATGCCACACGGGGCCGCCGGCAGGACCGGCGGCCCCGCCCGTGTGCCCGGGAGGGGCCGCCGGCCGGGCGGGGGAGGGCCGCTGGCGGGAGCGGCGGCGGGGACCCGGAGGCGGGGGCGGTGCGGGCGGGCCGTGAGCGTCTCATAACCTCGAAGACGTGCTCAAAGTCCTGTTCTCCTCACGCATGACGGCCTTCCACGCGATGGTCGTGGTTCTCGTGCCGGCCTTCGTCTGGCTGGGGTTCTGGCAGCTGGACCGGGCCGAGATGCGCAGCGCGGCGGTCGACCTCCAGCGGGAGAACGTCGCGGCCGACCCCGTCCCCGTCGGCGAACTCGCCTCCGTGGGCGGCGACGTCGCCCCGGCCGACCGCTGGCGCACGGTCGAGGCCACCGGAACCTGGGACCCCGAGCACGAGGTGCTGCTGCGCAACCGGGACGGCTCCCGGGGTGTGGGCTTCCACGTCCTGACCCCGCTGGTCACCGAGGACGGTACCGGTCTGCTGGTCAACCGGGGGTGGATCGAGCGCGGGGAGAACGCGAAGGACACCCCGGACGCCCCGCCGCTGCCCGAGGGCACCGTCGAGGTGACCGGGCGCCTCCAGTTCGGCGAGACCGAGGAGAACACCGGGCTGCACAACCGCGAGGGCATGCCCGAGGGCCAGATCATGTTCGTCGACGTGGACATGCTGGCGGAGGAGCTGCCCTACCCGATCTACGGCGGCTACGTGGAGCTCACCGGGCAGGACCCCGTGCCCGACCCGGCGCCGGAGCGAGTCGCCCTCCAGGAGGAGGACACCGGCATGAGCGCCTCCTACGCCGTGCAGTGGTGGGTGTTCGCCGTCGTCGCCGTCGTGGGATGGGTCGTCCTCATCCGCCGTGAACTGCGCGACGCGCGCGGCGGCGAGCCCGGGGCCGGGGCGGCCCACGGGAACGGGGACACTGGGGAGGGGCCCGCGGAGGGCCCCGCACCGGCGGAGGAGGGGTCCGGGCGGACCCGGGCCTGAACCCGCCCCGGACCTAGGAGCATCGTGTACGACGAGGTGGACTACCCGGCGCCCGGACAGGTGGAACGGCGCGCGGTGGGGGGCGCGGAGAGCGCCCGGGCCGGGCGGCTCTGGTGGGACGGTGCCGCCGACGCCTACCAGGCCGAACACGGGGACTTCCTCCGCGACGCGGGTTTCGTCTGGTCCCCCGAGGGGGTGGACGAGGCCGAGGCGGGGCTGCTCGGCGACGTGAGCGGGAAGAGGGTCCTGGAGGTGGGCTGCGGCGCGGGCCAGTGCGGCCGGTGGTTGCGCTCCCGGGGGGTGCGCGAGGTGGTCGGGTTCGACCTGGCCCGGCGGCAGCTCCAGCACTCCGGGCGGATCGACGAGCAGACCGGGTACCGGTTGCCCGTGGTCCAGGCCGACGCCCAGCGGATGCCGTTCGCCGACAACTCCTTCGACGTGGTCTTCTCCGCCTTCGGGGCGTTCCCGTTCGTGCCCGCGGCCGAGTCCGCCCTCGCCGAGGCGGGGCGCGTGCTCAGGCCCGGAGGGCGGTTCGTGTTCTCGGTGACCCACCCGATCCGGTGGTGCTTCCCGGACGACCCCACCGAGCAGGGGATGACGGTCGACCAGTCCTACTTCGACCGCCGGGCCTACGTGGAGGAGGACGACGCGGGCCGGGCGGTCTACGTCGAGCACCACCACACCGTGGGTGACTGGCTGCGCGGGATCGTCGCGGCCGGCCTGGTGCCGCAGGACATGGTCGAGCCGGAGTGGCCGCAGGACAACGACCAGGTGTGGGGCGGCTGGGGGCCGGTGCGCGGCCGGATGGTTCCCGGCACGGCCATCTTCCAGGCGGTCAAACCCGTCTGAGGTCGGGTGCTCAGCCGACCAGGTACTCGGGCGGGACGGCGTCGGCCAGCCAGACCCCGTTCCCGGTCAGGCGGAACTCGTGGCCCTCGGCGTGCATGCGAGCGGAGTCGACGGTGACCACGACCGGGGTGCCCCTGCGTGCGCCGACCCCGCGCGCGGTCTCCGGGTCCGGGGACAGGTGCACGTGGTGCCGGTTCATCGGGCGCAGTCCCTCACTGTGGATCGTGGGCAGGAAACGGCCCACGGTGCCGTGGAAGAGGCGGGCGGGCGGTGCTGTCGGCTCCAGTTGGAGATTGACGCGGACCGAGTGCCCCTGCTGGGCGCGGATCCGCAGGCCGTCCGGGCTGAGCGCGAAGCGTTTCTTGTCGTTGGTCTCCACGATCTCCCGCAGCCCTTCGGGGGTCAGGCGCAGGCCGGCGCGGCGGCATCCGGAGACGAGGGCGTCGGTCCCGGCCCAGCCCTGGGGGTCGAGTGTCAGCCCGGCCCGGGCGGGGTCGTGCCGCAGGACCAGGGAGAGGAATCTGGACGCGCGGTGGAGTTCCTTGTCGTTCATGGATTCCATGGTGCGGACCGGGCTCTGCCGGCGCCAGGGGTTTTCGGCCGCCCCGGAGGGGCCGAGGTGTTTGCCGGACACCTCCGGGGGGAGTTCGAGGGGGTGTTCGCCAGGGTCGTGTTCGCGGTGCTCGACCGCGACGGGGGGTACGGCGGCCCTTCGAGGAGCGCTTCGGGAGAACCCCCGGGGAGCGCGTGAGCTGAGGACGGCGTTATGGAGGGGAAACCGGACGCGGACGGCGTGCGGATCAGGGCGGCGGTGCCGGAGGACCACGGGCGGATCCTAGCGGTCTGTGACGACTGGTGGGGCAAACCGGTCGCGCACATCCTCCCGAGGCTGTTCCTCGACCACTTCCACACCACCAGCCTCACCGCGGAGGCCGAGGGCGCACTGGCCGGTTTCCTGGTGGGTTTCCCCTCACCCGCCCGGCCCGAGGAGGCCTACGTGCACTTCACCGCGGTGTCCCCGGACCACCGGGGTAGCGGGCTGGGCCGACGGATGTACCTGAGGTTCGCCGGGGCGGCCCGGGCGGAGGGCCGTTCGTTGGTGCGGGCGGTCACCGCGCCGACCAACGACCGCTCGATCGCCTTCCACCGGTCGCTCGGCTTCACCGTGACCGGGCCGCACACCGACCACGACGGCCCCGGCGTGGACCGGATGTGCTTCGAACTGCGCCTCTGAGGAGGACCGGCCCCGGGGCCGGTGCGACGGCCGGGACGGGCCCGGGGGACGCGGTGCGGTGCGGGTTCCGGCTCAGCTCCCGTGGCGGCGACGGGCCTCGCTCGCCTGGGCGAGGCGGCGCAGGGAGGCCAGGAGCCGTTCCCCCAGCACGGTGCCGACCACCACGGTCCTCAGGACACCGTCCAGGTTGGTGACGCCCTCCACGTAGTCGTGGTCCAGCCGGGCGGTCTGTCCGGCGGCGTCGGCGTAGCCGTCGAGCCACTCCGGGGTCAGCTCGAAGCCGGAGCCCTCCAGGGCGGCCATCACCCGGGCCAGCTCCTCGCGCAGGGCGGAGCCCGGGTGGACGTGCCAGCCGTGCCGTTCGGTCAGGGCGTCCGCGGCGGCCAGGTCCTCCTCGCTCACGTCGCCGCCGTCCCCGGGCCCGCCGTCGACCCTCTTCAGGGTGAGGCCCATGAGGTCGCCGAGTTCGGGGCGCTGGTCCCCGTCGATCACCTGGAGGAGGTCCCGGGTGGCGGCGACGGAGAGCCCGCCGACCTCCGTGAGCGCGCCGATCAGGCGGAGCCGGTCCAGGTGGCTCTCGTCGTAACGGGCCTGGTTGGGGCTGGTGAGCTCGCCGCGGTGCAGGAGCCCCTCCCGCACGTAGTACTTGATGGTCGGTACGGAGACCCCAGAGCGTTCGCTCAGTTCCGAGATGCGCATGCCGTTCCTTCGGGGGCGGAGGCCCCTTGCGCCCGCGCCCCAAATTATGGATAGTTAGCTTATCCGTAGTGGATAGTGTGAATATCTACCTGAGGGGTCCTCATGTTACCGTCGTCCGTCGCCCGGGGGTTCCGGGCAGCCCACCACTGGCACCGGCCGCTCATGGCGGCCGCCTACGCCTGCGTCCTCCTCCTCGCCGTGAGCGCGGTCGGTCTGGCCGTCGACGACCGTGTCGTCAACGGTGAGGCGGCCTGGCTGAAACCGTTCAAGTTCTCGCTGTCGATCATCGTCTACAACGCCACCCTCGCCTGGCTGCTCTCCCTGGTCGTCCGCCGGCGGCGGACGGGCTGGTGGCTCGGAGCGGTGGTCGCGGCCATGTCCCTGGGGGAGATGGCCCTGATCATCACCCAGGTGGCCCGGGGCGAGATGAGCCACTTCAACAACTCGACCGCGTTCGATTCCGCCGTCTACACGGTCATGGGCGCCATGATCACCGTGCTGTGGGCGGCGACCTTCGCCATCGGGGCGATCCTCCTGTTCCAGCGGATCCGTGAGCGCTCCACCGGCTGGGCGATCCGGATCGGGGTGGGGATCGCGCTCCTGGGGATGGGCGTGGGGCCCCTCATGACCAGCCCGACCCCGGCCCAACTGGAGGAGTCCTCCGGAGGAGCCCCGGACGTCGTCGGCGCGCACACGGTAGGTCCGGCCGACGGCGGCCCCGGCCTGCCGTTCGTCGGATGGAGCACGGTCGGCGGAGACCTGCGGGTCGGCCACTTCCTGGGCATCCACGGACTCCAGGTCATGGTCCTGCTCGTACTGGTCCTGGGCGTCCTCTCGGCCCGGTTCCCCCGCCTGCGTGACGACGGCACGCGCCGCCGCCTGGTGGCCGTGGTCGGCGCCGCCTACACGGGTCTGACCGCGCTGACCGTCTGGCAGGCCCTGCGCGGCCAGTCCGTGGTCTCCCCCGACGCGCTCACCCTCGCCGTCGGCGGGGCGGTCACCGTTCTCACCGTTCTGGGGCTGGTGTGGGCCCTGCGCGTATCATCCGGGCAGGCGGACCGGGAGGACGAAGAGTGCGACTCAAACTCGACCTACACGACATCTTCAACAAGGGGCGGAGCATCGACCAGGCCCTGAACGACATCATGGACGAGGCCGAGCGCAAGAAGGCCAAGACCGTGGAGATCATCCCGGGCAAGGGTTCGGGCCAGTTGAAGAAGCGGGTGCTGCGCTTCCTCGACCGCAAGGACGTCAAGGCGCGCTACCACCGGGTCGAGAAGGACTCGAGGAACTTCGGCCGACTGTTCATCTATTTTCGGCACTGATGTCAGGTTCAAGAGCCGCCAAGTTGGCCAACTTGGCGTAGTATGGCGACATGAGTGCTGACCCTGTCGAGCTGTCTGTGGCCGAGGCCCGTGACCACTTTTCCCAGCGCGTGAACAGAGCTGCCTTCGGGGACGAAGTCACCTACGTGACGCGAGGACGCAAGCACGAGCGTGTTGCCGCCATCGTCCCGATCGAGCTGGTCGAGGCCTACGAAGAGCTTCTCGACGAGCAGGACGGCCGTGT
Source organism: Nocardiopsis sp. iso_40 (assembly GCF_056173285.1). Classification (NCBI taxonomy): domain Bacteria; kingdom Bacillati; phylum Actinomycetota; class Actinomycetes; order Streptosporangiales; family Nocardiopsidaceae; genus Nocardiopsis; species Nocardiopsis sp. iso_40. Next base: position 175,318 of record NZ_CM149666.1, read on the forward strand.
CGCGCATCAGAGGCTGGAAGAGATCCGGTCCGGTGGCGCCGAGGTCGTGTCCGCCGAGGATGTGGCCAAGGAGCTTGGCCTGTGACGGACGGGCAGGCGCGTCCCTACGAGGTGGTGTTCGACGGTCGGGCCGGTAAGGAGCTCGGCAAGTTGGACAAGCCCGTGGCTCGTCGCGTGTACGCAGCCGTGATGGCCTTGGCTGAGGAGCCACGCCCGGACGGGTGTCGTCAGCTCAGCGGCTACCCAGGTCTGTGGCGTATCCGGGTGGGCGACCATCGGGTGGTCTACTCGATCGATGACGGCCGACTTGTCGTCCTCGCCCTGCGTGTCGCCCATCGTCGTGAGGTCTACCGGAAACTCTAGGGTCAGCCTTCCGGAAGTACGTCGGTGTAGGTACTTCGGCCGGCTGTTCATCCACTTCAGGCACTGACCTCCGGCGGCTCGACGGGTGAGGAGCACGAAGGCCTGCTCCGCCCCGACCTCGACGTTCCGGCCCGAGCCCGGCCCGGGCCCCGGTCCACGCCGCCCTTTCTGGTACTGGTGTGGGTGCGACGGGGCGGCTCCGCGGAAGCAGGGCCTGTCGCCGTCTGCTTCCCCCTGTCATCCCCCGTCGAATGTTGGAGCGATCGCATGCGCGTCACGGGCCGATCGGCGTCCCTCGCGGCCTGCCTGGCCGCAGCAGCCCTGGCGGCCACGGGCTGCACGGCGCTCAAGCCCGAGGAGTGGGACGTGGCCGTCTCCGTCGGTGAGCTGCCCCCGGCGCCCTTCGGCACACGCGTCGACCACAGCTTCGTGTGGACCGGTGCGGAACTGTTCGTCTGGGGCGGGAGCAGCGATGGGCCCCACGCCGACGGCGCCGCCTACTCCCCGGACACCGACTCCTGGCGCGTGATCGCGGACGCGGACCTGGAAGCGCGCACCCGGCACACCACCGCGGTCCTCGGGGACCAGCGGGTACTCGTCTGGGGAGGCGTCACCGACACGCTCTCCGGGGACGAGGACGGCCGCATGGCCAGGGACGGTGCGATCTACGACCCCGGAACCGACTCCTGGGAACCGGTCGCCGACGCTCCGGAGGCGAGGGACCTGGCACCGGTGACCGTGGCGGGCGACCACGTCGTCTTCGGGGGAGGCGGCTACGCGAGCGGTCTCCTGGTGTACTCGCTGCAGGACGACACCTGGGACTCCGTTCCGGTGACCGGTGCCGGGGAGCGGTTCCGCGTGTTCGACCTGGTGACCGCCGACGACGAGGTCGTTCTGGCCGGGGCCTCGTCCGACCGCGTGTTCACCGGTCGGTTCCGGGTGGGAGACACGGGTGTGTCCATGGTCGAGTTCGCGGACGTCGAGGAGCCGTACGGGGCGTACCTCGGGCTGGCGGCCCTTCCGGGGAACGGGGCCCTCCTGGCGGTCGAGGAGGGCCGCGAGGGGCACCTGTACGAGATCGACGGTCTGGGGCAGGCCGCGACGGTACACGACGCCGGTGCTTTCCAGCCGCCGGTGTACCCGGTCTCCTACCCCCTGCTGTCGGGGGAGATGGCCTTCGTGGAGGGGCTGGGCGTGCTCTCGACCAACGCCGGGGAGTTCAGCGTGTGGGACGCGGACACCGGTCTGACCCACCGGTCCGGGCACGAGACGCTCGACGGCTACTGCGGCCCCGTCGAACCCGTCGGCGCGCAGCTCCTGCTCGGTTGGGGCGGCCGGTGCGAGACCGGCGGGGTCAGGATCGACCTGCGAGCCTAGGCTCCCGGGTGGTCAGCCCCGCCACGCGGCCAGGGTCGCCTCCGACCAGGCGCGGACACGTCCGGGGTGGCCCTCGGCGGGGAAGGCGCCGTCCGCCGCGACCTCCGCGACGGTGTACGTGAACCCCGCGGGAGCCCTCGGGCCGGGAGTTTCGTCCGCCCGGTCCCGCCGCAGCACCCGGTGGGAGTTGGCGCGCCGGGCGTGCTCGGTCAGCCGGGTCGCCGCCTCGGCCCCGCCCCCGACGTAGGCCCGTAGTAGTTCCAGTAGGAAGGCGTGCGAGCCCGTGGTGAGGGACGCCGGGTGCTGCAGGCGGTAACAGGCGACGGCGACGCCGTGCAGCGGCCCCCAGGGCTCCTGACGGGAGTGGTCCAGGGCCAGCAGCCGTCCGAACAGTTCCTCGCACGGGACCTCGCCGGCGGCCCCGCATTCCGGGCAGGTGTCCATTCCTGAATGCTTTCGCACGTGCCCCGGGAACGCGAGCAGTTTTCCCGCGGCACCGGATCAGGAGGGGCTGCCGGGGTTGACGCGGGTGTGGCCGCCGGAAGAGGCTTGCCGTCTCTCCGTCTGATTCCGACACCGACCGGGGGCGACGCCGTGGGCGGGAAGCAGGCCGTGGTCGAGACCGGGCGGCTACGGCTGGAGCCCCTGGCGGCCGGGCACGCCGACGACGTGGTGCAGCTGTTCGGCGACCCCGCGATGAGCACCCATCTCGGCGCGGACCTCTCGGCGGGCGGACTGGCCCGGACCATGGTCGACAACCGGCTGGCCTACGACGGACCCCCGGAGCTCGGCCACTGGGCGATCCTCGGCCAGGGGCGGGTGGTCGGCCTGGCGCACCTGCGGCCCTCCCGGGAACTCCCGGGGGACCTGCCGGAGATCGGTTGGTACCTGGGCCGCCGGTACGGGGGGAGGGGGCTGGCGACCGAGGCCGCGCGGGCCCTGCTGCACCACGGACTGGACGGGCTCGGGCTCGCCTCGGTCTGGGCGCTGGTCCACGTCGACAACGTTCCCAGCCTCCGGTTGGCCGAACGGCTGGGCTTCCTCGCCGTGGGCGAGGGCTTCCACTACGACGGCCCGCACCGGGTCCACGTCGCCCTGCCCGACCGCGTCTGAGCACGGGACGGCGTGCGCCTGCGCGGTCAGACGACGAAGGTCCCCTTGCCGGGGAGCGTCTTGACCAGTTCCCGGTCGCGGAACGCCTGTCATCGCACCACCTCGCGCTGAAGGTGGTTTGGTTTCCCGTGTCCGGTTGTGGCCACCCCGTGCCCAAAGCTCGGCGCGAGGGCAATCCGTCCAAGCGCTCCTTCTACAATCTGGAGCACTTGTCCCCCACAAGACGAGGATCTCTGTGCGACTCAAGACACTCGGACGTGCTGTTGCGGCCCTGTCCCTGGCCACTGCGGCGACCCTGGTGGCCGCTACTCCGGCGTCAGCCCACACCCTGGCCCGGGCGGTTGTCTCCCAGGAGGGATGTGACTGGTCCAACGGCAACTACACGGTTTTGCACTCCGGCGCGATCGCGGTGAACACGACCGGCCACTACGAACGCCTGGGCACGTCCTACCTGCTATGGAACGCTCAGTACGGCCAGAACTGCGTGGTCACCATGCGGACCGGTAGCGCGCACGGACCCGCGACCGACACCACCGCCCTCCTCGAAGTCCAGACATCCTCCGGCCAGAGGCGCTACGAGGACTCGAGTACCTACGGCCACTACGCTGCCGCCTCCGGACCAGCCCAGAACCAGTGCGTCAGGTCCACCTCCATGATTGTCTCCCCTGACACCGGCTATGTCGGTTGGGGCGGTCGCGGCGAGTGGGGCAACTGCAACTGATCCCCGAGCCGGTTTCCGACGGCTTTGCGACGGTCATCCCCGAAAGCTAGACGGAACGTCTCGCCATGAGGGCGCGAAGAACCGGCCCCCGCGCAACACACGGTTGCGCGGGGGCCGGTTTCGGATTCTCGCCCGACCCGAGGCGCTACCCGGCATCAGGGCCACACTCATCGGTCACTGGCCCCGGTGGCGGGCTTTCGGGAGAGCCGGCCCTACTCCGGGCACGACGTGTCCTCGGGAACGGTCTCCCGCAGATCCTGCGCCGTCACGCCCTCGGGAAAGACGTTCTCCTCGGGGTCATCACCTTCCGGGGGAGGACTGGGCACCCGTGGCGTCTGGTCCTCTTCCAGCGGCTTCGCGTGCGGCTCGGCCTGGGCCAGCTCGCGCGCCAGCGCCCCGACAGCCTCGCCCATCATCCGGCCCTCGAGGGTTCCTTCCCCCCGTAGCACCGGCTCGGAGGAGTTCCGGCGCACCTGAGCCGAGGCCACACGCCCCCCGCTCTCACCGCTACCGACCACACCGCCGTCCGCCGGAACGACCGAGTTGTTGTCCAGCCCCATCCACTGGGCCGGTTGGCGCCCGTCCCCGGGGGTGCAGCGGGCTTCCTCCCAGTCGATCGCCATGACGTAGTCGTGCCCCACCTCCACGCGAGGCTGGTCCTGCGTACCGATCGGCCTCAGGTCCTCCGCATTACCGGTGAACACGAAGCCCCACGCGGAGTACTCGTAGGTCTCCGGTGCCGGCTTCGCCGGGTCGGGTGCGGACCACAGAACCTGCTCCACCTCCAGGGTGACGGTGCGACCGACCATGCCCTCCCCGCGCTCGACCTCGACCGGCAGCGGTTCGTGGACCTCCTCGTCCACGGCACGCACCAGAACCGCGTGGTCGGCATGGGTCACCCAGTCCTGGGCGGTCTCGCCCGGCTTGCGGTAGGAGGCGCTGGCATTGGTCAGGGGGAGTTCGTCCGGGTCGGGTTCGTAGGTCAGGGTGTTGAAACCGACCGTGGCCGTGGCGGCGGCCACGGTCACACCCGCGGCGGTGAACGCCCACGTGCGTCTGCTGATACGAGAGATAGGGGGATCCTCCTGGCTCGTAGGTCGCGTTGGTCATGCCGGTGTCGTGAGCTTCCGGACTCTGATTGTCACCTACGCAGAAGAGTGGCGGGAGTACGAGGGCCCCGGCAGCATCGACACCGGGAGGGGTCCCGCCGGACGGGCCGACGGGCCCCCTCTCTCCCCCCTCGGACTACCACCAGGGGTAGCTGGCCTCCAGCGCACTCCTACGGGAGGCGTGTGCGTCCTCGTGCCGGATGTAGCCCCCGCGCTGGGCCCGGTTCACGGCCTGGAGCACCTGGGCGGCGTACCCGCCCCGGCGCGGGTACAGCTCCCGCAGGGTCTCCTCCTCGAAGGGGACGTGGGCGCCCAGCAGGACGCAGAACGGGTCGCCGGTGTTGTCGCCGTGGTTGAGCGCTGTGGCGACCTCGTGTTCGGCCAGCCGGATCCCGCCGAGCTGGTTGCCGTGCTCGTCACGGCTCGCCGTGGTGGCGTCGTCCCACTCCAGGCGCGGCGCCACCGGGGGCGCCGTACCGTCCTCGACCCAGTCGATCACGTGGTCGTAGGCCGCGTTCAGCACGTAGTGGAACGGGACCCGGCTGTACGGGGGCCGGTCGCACCGCTGCGGTTCGGTCGCCGGGTTCTCGCGGGCGATGAGCGGGGCGAAGGTGCGGTACTCGGTGTGGCCGACGTGCGCGGTCCCGGCGACCTCCCAGCGGCGGAAGTGCTCCGAGTCCGGCTCCCGGCTCTGGGCCCTGAACCGGACGTCGGTCTCCGCCATGAGCCGCATGACCGGTGTGCTGCTCTCGTCCAGGGCGGTGGGGGCGCCGTGGATCATGAAGGCGTCCACGGCCTCGTGGTCGGGGTGGAACCGGTTGTGGTACTCGGCCAGGTACCGGGCCGACTGGGAGTGCCCGGTGGCGACGACCGTGTCGACGCCGAACCCGGGCAGCGGGTCGACGCCCAGCGGCGCGCGCAGGGCCCTCGCGGTCTGGGAGTAGATGTCGAACGCCGGGGCGTCGGACAGTTCCGGGCCCCCGACGGTCAGGTCCCCGTAACGGTCGGGGTCCCAGGCGCGGAGGGCGTCGACCCCGACCCGCTGGGCGGAGAGCCCCACCCAGACGTGCCCCTCACCCATGAAGTACTCGTGGGACAGGAACCAGTCGATCTCGATGTCCTGGCCGAAACTGACGTTGTTCCACTCCAGGAAGGCGGTGCCGCTGAAGTCCTCGGCCCGGGCGGGGCGGCGGACGACCATCCGGGTGAGGTAGGGGACGGACCCCGCGTCGGGGAGCTCGGCGGTGCCTTCGAGCAGGAACTCCTCCTCGACGTAGTCGTGCGCTGCGAGGTCGGCCTCGATGGGGTCCTCCTCCTGGATCGGTGGGACCTCGGGGCCGTCGGCGGACATGAAGGGATAGGAGTCGGCGGTGACGGGGACCGGGCCGGACACGGTGGCGGTGGCGCCGTCCACGGGTTCGGCCCGGGCCGGTACCGCTCCGAGCAGGCCGAGGGAGACGGTCGGTGCGAGCAGGAGGGCGCCGAAACGGAGGGGGGATCGGGGGGACATCCGCAAGTTCACCTCAGGAGTGGTTCGGTGTTGCGTGGATGCTAGGCCGGGGTGTCCGGGGCGACAAGGAGTTCCGGAGCCCGGGTTCCCTCCGCGGGCAGGACCGGTGGAAGCACCGATGGGGCCCGTCAGCGGAGCGCGAGGAACGCGGTGATCTCCTCCGTGGTGGGGGAGGTGGCCGGGCCGCGCCGGGTGACGGCGAGGGCGGCGGCCGCGTTGGCGCGGCGGGCGGCCTCCAGCGGCGTCAGGCCCGAGGCCAGGGCAGCGGTGAACACGCCCACGTGCGCGTCGCCCGCACCGTTGGTGTCGACCGCGGTCACGGCGAAACCCGGGACCCGTCGGGGCGCCGTACCCGCGGTGGCGACCAGGCAGCCCTCGGCGGAGTCGCGCAGGACCACCACCCCGGTCGGGCGGATCCGTTCGGACAGGAGCGCGGCGGCGTGTTCGAGGGCGGCGGCGTCGCGGGGGGCGATGCCGGTGACTGCGGCGGCCTCGGCGGCGCTGAGGCTGAGGACGTCGGTGCGGGCCAGCACCGGGCCGAGGGTTTCGGCGGGGATGTCGCCCGCCACGGGGGCGGGGTCCAGGACCAGCCGGACGCCCTCCGGGAGCGACCCGATCCAGGTGGCCAGCTCGTCCGCGCGCGGTCCGGGCAGCAGCGAGTACCCCACCGTGTAGACGAAGTCCCCCTCCGCCGGGCGCAGGGCGCGCAGGTCGGACAGGGGCAGGTCCGTCTCGGCGCCCAGGTGGGTGACGAAGGTGCGTTCCGCGGAGGAGTCGACCAGGGCCACACAGAAACCGGTGTCCTCGGGCCTGGGCGGGTGCGCCACCCCCACCCCCTCCCCGCGCAGGGCGGAGCGGACCGTCTCCCCTCGGGGGCCGGTGCCGTGCGCCCCGCCGTAGACCACCTCCATACCCGACCGGGCCGCGGCGGCGATCACGTTGAACCCGCCGCCCGGCAGGCTTCGGGCGGTGTCGGCGAACACGCCGCCGCCCCGTTCGGGCAGGGCGTCGACGGACATGACGACGTCGATGATCACCGGTCCCACGTGGTGGAGGAGTCCTGACACGGATGGGCCCTTTCGTCGGGTGCGGTCGGTGGCCGGGATCGGTCGTCGGATGGCGCGGCCGGGTCCGGAACCGGATCATCCCGCATCCCCGGTGACCGGTGTCCGGCGGCCGGGCGCCGGACCGGTTGTCGAGTTTTTGCCGCGACGTTCCCGCACGGGAGCGGTGTTCGGCCCCAGACTCGGAGGAGAGCAGCGACGGGAGGCAGCATGATCACGACCGATTTCGTCACGGGCTCGCCCTGCTGGCTTGATCTGGGAGCCACGGACATCGAGGCCTCGGCCGACTTCTACGGGAGGGTGTTCGGCTGGCAGGCCGTGTCCGCGGGCGCCCGCATGGCCGGCTACAGGGTCATGAACTCCGACGGCGCCGCCGTGGCGGGGATCGGTCCGCGTATCGACGAGGACGAGCCCCCCGAGTGGGGCGTACAGTTCTGGGTCCCCGACATCGAGGCCGCGGCCCTGCGGGCCCAGGAGCTCGGCGGGACGGTCCTGGTGGAGCCGACGGCGCTGTTCGAGTTCGGCCAGCTGGCGCACATCACCGACCCCCAGGGCGGCTGGTTCACGCTCTGGCAGCCCGGAACCTTCACCAGTGCGCAGGCCGTGGACCGGCCGAACACGCTCTGCTGGGTGGAGCTGTGGACGCCCTCGGCGCAGGGCGCCAAGGAGTTCTACGGCGGTCTGTTCGGCTGGGAGTTCAAGGACGTCGAGCTGCCCGGGGACCAGGGCGTCTACTCGACGGCCCGCCCGGCGGGTCTGGGCGACGACCGGTACTTCGGCGGACTGATGGACATGGCGGCTGACCAGCTGCCGCAGGCCGAGGGGCGGGCCGACTGGCATCCGGTGTTCCAGGTCGCCGACTGCGACGAGGCCGCCGCCGCGGTCAAGACGGCCGGGGGCCAGGTGCACATGGGCCCCGAGGACGCGCCGGGGGTGGGGCGGCTGGCGGTGTGCTCCGACCCCTTCTCCGCCGGGTTCGTCGTGCTCGACCCGGGCGCGGGGCGGCTCCACCCGGAGGAGGGACTGGTGGGGCCGGGCCGGTCCTGAGGGAGCGGCCCCGGACTGTCGGTACCCCGGAGCACACTCGTGGGGAGCCACTACGGGAGGCAGGCATGATCACCACCGACTACGTGATCGGTTCGCCCTGTTGGGTCGAGCTGACCACCTCGGACGCGGACCGCGCGGTCGAGTTCTACGGGAGGGTGTTCGGCTGGACCGCCGAGTCGGCCGGACCGGACGCCGGCGGGTACCGGAAAATCCTGTACGAGGGGGCGCTGATCGGCGGGCTCGGGCCCCGGACGGACGCGGCCCACCCCGTCACCTGGTCGGTCTACCACAACACACCGGACCTGGAGATGTCCTTCCAGCGGGCCCGGGAGCTCGGCGCGACCGCCCTCGTCGAACCCGTGGACGTGACGGGGCTGGGCCGGACGGCCCACCTGGCCGACCCGCAGGGCGGGACGGTCGCGCTCTGGGAGGCCGGAACACTGCCGGGCATGGAGCGGACCGACGGCCCGAACACCGTCATGTGGACCGAGCTGTGGACGCCCTCGGCGCAGGGCGCCAGGGAGTTCTACGGCGGTCTGTTCGGCTGGGAGTTCAACGACGTCGAGCTGCCCGGCGGCCAGGGCGTCTACTCGACGGTTCGCCCGGCGGGGCTGGGTGAGGACCGGTACTTCGGCGGGATCATGGGCGTGGCCCCGGCCGACCTGCCGCAGACGCAGGGGCGGGCCGACTGGCACCCGGTCTTCCACGCCGCCGACTGCGACAGGTCCGCCGCCGAGGTGGAGGCCGCCGGGGGCCGGGTGCACATGGGCCCGGACGACGTACCGGGGGTGGGACGGCTGGCGGTGTGCTCCGACCCGCTCGGCGCGGGGTTCGTCCTGCTCACCCCGGACCCCGGTTAGCCCCGGGCAGCGGCCCCGACGCCGTGCGTCGGTGCCGCTGCCCGGGACGAGCCGCCGCCGTCCCCTACTGCCGGGCCACGGCGGAGGCGCCGCCGCGCAGCACGAACTTCTGGATCTTGCCGGTGGCGGTCTTGGGTAGCTGCCGCACGAACTCCACCTGGGTGGGGGCCTTGAAGTGCGCGAGGTTGTCGCGGGCGAAGGCGATGACCTCCTCCTCCGTCGCCGCGGCCCCCTCGCGCAGTACCACGCAGGCGCGCGGGGTCTCGCCCCAGCGCTCGTGCGGGACGCCCACGACCGCCGCCTCCAGCACCGCCGGGTGGCGTAGCAGAACCCCCTCCACCTCGACCGAGGAGATGTTCTCCCCGCCGGAGATGATCACGTCCTTGATGCGGTCCTGGATCTCCACGTAGCCGTCCGGGTGGGTGACGGCGGCGTCGCCGGTGCGGAACCAGCCGTCACCCATCGCCTTCTCGGTGGCCTCGGGGTCGTTGTAGTAGCCCTTCATCACGACGTTTCCGCGCACGGTGATCTGGCCGACCGTGGTCCCGTCCCAGGGCACCTCGGCGCCGGACCCGTCGACCACGCGGAGCTCGCCGGAGGTGATCAGCTCGACGCCCTGGCGGGCCTTGACCGCGCCGCGTTCGCGCACGGGCAGGTCCCGGTGCTCGGGGCGGGGTTCGCAGACGGTGATGAAGGGAGTGGTCTCGGTGAGCCCGTACACGTGGGTGACGGTCCAGCCGAAGTCCTCCTCCAGCCGCTCGATGGTCTCGGCCGCGGGCGAGGCTCCGGCGGTGACCACGTGCACCCCGGCGGGGACGGGGCCGCGGGTGGCGTCGGGGGTGTTGGAGAGCATGATCAGCACCGTGGGGGCCGCGCACAGCCAGGTGACCTCCTCGGTGCGGATCAGCTCGAACACCTTCGCCGGGTCCATGGCGGGCAGGCACACGTGGGTGCCTCCGGCCGCCGTGACCGTCCAGGTGTAGGTCCAGCCGTTGGCGTGGAACATCGGCAGGGTCCACAGGTACTTCTCGCCGAGCCCGATGCGCAGGTGCAGCAGGGTGCCCACCGAGTTCATGTACGCGTTGCGGTGGGTGATCATCACACCCTTGGGGCGGGCGGTGGTCCCCGAGGTGTAGTTGATGGTCAGCAGGTCCGTCTCCGCGATCTCCGGGCGTGTGAAGCCGGGGTCGGACGCGGCGACCAGGGACTCGTAGTCCTCCCAGCCGGGGCGGGTGCCCTCCAGGGCCACGAACCGCTCCACGTCCGGCATCCGGTCGCGTACGCCGTCGACCGCGTCGAGCTGGTCGGAGTGCACGCACAGCACCTTGGCGCCGGAGTGGTTGACGATGTAGACGAAGTCGTCGGCGGTCAGGCGGAAGTTGACCGGGACGAGGACGGCGCCCAGTTGCGGCACCGCGTAGAAGGACTCCAGTTGCGCGTGGGTGTTGGGTGCGATGTAGGCGACCCGGTCGCCGTGCTCCACGCCCATGCCCTGGAGGGCGGACGACCAGCGGTCGCAGCGGTCGAAGAACTGTTCGTAGGTCAGCCGGAACTCCCTGTCGACCACCGCCTCACGCCGCGGGTACAGCCTGCGGGTGCGGCGGGCGAACTCCAGGGGGGTCAGGGTGAGTTCCATCGTGCCCTCTCTGTGTGTGGTGCTGCCTGTGGTGCTGTGTCGGAGCGGTTCGTTGTGCGGTCCGGGGCGTCGGCCCGGTGGCGCCGCGCCGGAGCGGTCGTCCGGGTTCACAGCCCGAAGAGCCCGGCGGCGTTGTCGTGCAGGACCCCTCGGAGCCAGTCGGGGCCCAGGTCCAGTTCGACCAGGACCCGCAGCTGCTCGCCGTAGGAGTAGGGGATGTTCGGGAAGTCGGTGCCCAGCAGGACGCGGTGCCCCAGGTCCCGGAGCCGGGGGAGTTCGGCCCGGGGGTAGGGGGCCAGGCGTTCGATGAACGGGGTGAACGCCATGGTGGTGTCCAGGTGGACGCGGTCGTACCGTTCGGCCAGGTCCAGGAAGGCCGAGTACTCGGGGGCACCCGCGTGGGCGACCACGGCGGTCAGGCCCGGGTGGGACCGGAGGACCTCGGAGAAGGGTCCGGGTCCGGTGAACTCACCGGGCAGGGGGCCGGACCCGCAGTGCACCACGACCGGGGTCCCGGAGTCGGCGAGGGCTCCCCAGACGCCGCTGAGCAGGGGGTTCCTCGGGTCGTAGCCGCCGACCTGGAGGTGGGCCTTGAAGATCCGCGCCCCCGAGCCGATCGCCTCGGCCACGTAGTCCACGGCCTCGGGCTCGGGGAAGAAGGTGGCGCTGCGCAGCGAGTCGGGGTGCCGGGCGGCGAAGCCGGCGCCCCAGTCGTTGAGCCAGCTGGCCATGCCGGGCCGGTGCGGGTAGGAGAGCGCGGTGAAGTACCGGACCCCGAAGGCCCTCAGCAGGGCGACGCGGTCCTCCTGCGTCTCTCGGTAGGTGATGGGCCAGACGCCCTGCCCCAGGGCGTCGAAGTGGTCCCACACCTTGCGCAGGACGTTGTCGGGCATGAAGTGCGTGTGCACGTCCACGAGGCCGGGGAGTCCGAGGCCCTGCCAGAGCCGGCGGATCTCGGCGCTCTCGTCGGCCCCGGGAGGCGATGAGACTCCAGTCACATCGGCCAGCCTACGACGGGCCCGCCGGGCCGGGTGTCCGGGTGGGCCCGGCGGGTCCCTCCTGCCGGTCGGAGGCCGCTGGATCCGTGGTGGCCGTGGGCCGCCGGGTCAGTGGTGGCGGCGGTGGGCCCGGGCGTTGGCCGGGGCGATCCGGTTGTTGCGCAGGTGTTCGTAGACGATCGAGGCGCGCACGTCGGCGACCTCGGGGCGTTCGGTCAGCTTGTCCACGACGAAGGCGTACAGGCTGTTGTTGTCCGGCAGGGCCACGTGCACCAGGAAGTCCTCGTTCCCGGAGGTGACGAAGACCGACAGGGTGTCCGGCAGGGCCCTGACCCAGTCGCGGAAGGCCTCGATGTTGTGCCGGGAGGGCTTCACCACACTCACGGTGATGAGCGCCTGGACCGGACGTCCGATGAGTTCGAGGTCCACGTCCAGCAGTGAGCCCCGAATCACACCCTTCTCCCGCAGCGCGCGGGTCCTGTCCAGCGTGGTCGTGGGCGATGCGCCCACCGCCGCGGCCACGTCGCGGTTGGTTTTTCGTGCGTCTGACTGGAGTTCGGCCAGGATCGCCGTATCTAGTTCGTCAAGATCAGCCATGAACGCAGTTTACCCGTACTTAATACGGGTTGTTGTGTTTGACTCCGGAGCATGCGTAACATTTAAGCGAAAAGGTCGTATTTGGCTCGCCAGGAAGAGACCCTTCCCTGGACGGCAGTGTCGCCCGCCGGTCGGCCCCGCTCTGGTGCAACGCCGCACCACCGCAACACAAAGGGACGTCCTTCACCATGAGACCTTCCTCTGTCGTGGCCGTCACCGACCGATCGTCGGTACGCCCGGAACTACGGGGCCGTATCCTGGCCCTGGTCGCCATCGTCTGCGCGGCGCTCAACCTGCGCCTCGTGGTCACCTCGCTGTCCCCGCTGTTGACCACGGTGGGGGCGGAGTTCGGCTTCGCCGCCACCGTCGTCGGCGTCTTCGGCACCCTGCCGCTGATCGCCTTCGCGGTCTTCGGCCTGGTCACCCCAGCGATCATGCGCCGCCTGGGTCCCGAGGCCACGGCCGCGCTCAGCATGCTGCTGGCAGGCGCGGGCCAGGTCCTGCGCGCCTTCGCGCCCGACACCGGAACCCTGCTGCTGCTCACCGGGGTCGCGCTCACCGGCGCCGCCCTGGGCAACGTCGTGCTGCCTCCGCTCATCAAGCAGTACTTCCCGGACCGGCTGGCCACCCTGAGCACCGTTCAGATGGTCGCCATCCACATCGGCGCCCTCTTCCCGCCCCTGGTCGCCGTCCCCCTGGCCGAGGTCGCCGGATGGCGGGTGGCCCTGGGCTCCTGGTCCCTCCTGGCCCTGGCCGCGGCCGTGCTGTGGGCCTTCCAGTGGGCCGGGTCCGGGTCCACCGCGCCCCGGGCCCCCGCCCCCTCCGGCGGGGCGGCCCTGGCCCGTCCGATCTGGCGGGTGGGCATGGCCTGGCGGATGGCACTGCTGTTCGGCATGGTCACCTGGAACGTCTTCACGCTGTTCACGTGGCTCCCCGCCCTGCTCACCGACGCCGGGCACAGCGCTGCCATGGCCGGGAGCATGGTCTCGCTGATGGTCGGCACCAGCCTGTTGTTCGGCCTCGTCGCACCCACCGTCACCCTCCGGGCGGCCAACACCTTCCCGATCGTCGCCCTGGGGCTGGGCGGCTACGCGGTCGGCTACCTCGGTGTGGCCCTGGCGCCGCAGTTCGTTCCGGTGTGGGCCCTCTTCCTCGGCCTGGGCACCAGCCTGTTCGTGGTCACCATGACCATGATCAACGCGCGGAGCGCCACCCCGCAGGGCGCCGCCGCCCTCTCCGGGTTCGTCCAGGGCGCGGGCAGCGGTATCGCACTGGGGGGTCCGCTGCTGTTCGGCCTCCTCGGCGAACTCACCGGCGGGTGGACCGCCTCCTACGCGCTGATCGCCGGAGGGTCGCTGCTCGTGGCCTTCGTGGTCGCCTACGTCGAACGCACGCCGTGGACGATCGAGGCCGCGGCCCAGGGGCACCTCCCCGGCCGCCGGGCCGAGGAGCTCCTGCACGACTAGGCCGCGCACCGCACGGTCCGGTCGCGGGCGGGGCCCGGTACGGCGCCCTCCGGAGCGGTGGCACCTTCCGGAGGGCGCCGCCGGGCGCGGGACGCACGAAGCCCCGAACGGTGCACATGAGGCCGATAGTGGCCATTTCCCTGAATAGGCGCCACATACTTACTCAAAAGCTCGCTGATGCCCACAACAGGCGCATAATGGCGACATGAGCAACCCACCCCCCGAAACACCCTCCTTCGTGCTTTCCGCATTCCGCACCTGACACCCGCGAACCGCATGCACACCGTGCCGGGGGCGACAGGACCGATGCCCGGAGCGGGATCCCGGGCCGTCCCGACCCCCTCGGGGAACACGACGGGGGCCCACACGCCATGACGATGGAACGGCGAAAGCCGCACCCGCTCCCGGCCCCGCCGGTGGACGGTGCGGCCGCGGCCGCACCCCTCCTGCGCAACCAGGACTTCCAGGCCCTGTGGACGAGCCGCTTCCTCGCGGGCCTGGGCAAGGAGAGCGGCGAGGTCGCCTACCCCCTCCTCATGCTGCTGCTGGCCGGGTCGGCGGCCCAGGCCGGAGCCGTCGGCGCCGCCCAGGTGGCCACCGCCATGGTCACGGCGGTGCTCGGCGGGGCACTCGCCGACAGGGTCGACCGGCGCACCGTACTGCTGGTCTGCGACCTCGGCCGTCTGCTCCTCCTCGTCTCCTTCGCCGCCGCGCTGTTCGGCGGCTACGCGACGGTCACCCTGGTGGTCTGTGTGGCGGTGGTGTCCTCAGCGCTGATGGGGGTCTCCAACCCGGTCGCCATGGCCGCGGTCAAACAGCTCGTGCCGCCGTCGCAGATGGCTGACGCGGCCGCGCAGAACCAGATCCGCTTCTTCACCACGACCGCCCTCGGCGCGCCCGTCGCCGGGTTCCTCTTCAGCCTGGGCCGGGCCTTCCCCTTCCTGGGCGAAGCCTTCTTCTACCTGCTGTCCGCGGCCCTGATCCTGCGCATCCGCAGGCCCATGCAGGCCGACCGCCCGGCCGAGACGGAGCGGTGGAGCCTGCGCGGCTCGGTGAGCGGCTTCGCACTGCTGGCCAGGCACCCGATCCTGCGGCCGATGATGCTGTGGATCGTCGGTTTCAACGTCGCCTTCACCCAGACCGGGGTGTTCCTGGCGCTCATCGCCACGGCCGACGACCGGGGGGCCGACAACCTCGTGGTCGGCCTGACCGTCTCCCTGGCGGGGACCGGCGGTCTGTTCGGCGCCCTGGTCGCGGGGACCGTCGTGCGCTGGGTGCGGCCCACGGTGATCCTGCTCTTCACCGCCTGGCTCGCCCCCGTGTGCGCGCTGGCGCTCCTGGCCGCCCCGGGCGTGCTCTCGCTCGGGCTGATCGCGGGCTGCGTGTTCGCCGCGGTTCCGTGTGTGAACGCGGTGTTCTACGGCTACGTCGCGACCTCCGTGCCCGACCACCACCAGGGGCGGGCGCTCGGCGCGGTGACGTTCATGTCCCTGCTGTCCCAGCCGGTCGGGATCCTCACCGTGGGGATCGTCTTCGACCTGGCCGGGCCGTCCCCGGTCTTTTTGATGATGGCCGTCGTTTCGGCGCTGGCCGCCCTGTTCACGCTCGGCCCCACCACACGTGACCTGCCCCGGCCGGAGGAGATCGCGGTTCCCTGACCGCGACCCGGCCCCGGAAACGGAGCGGCCCCGCCGAGGGGCGGGGCCGCAGGAGGGAACTCCCGGGTCGGCGGGTCAGCCCGTGACCGGCATCGCCATCACCGGCTCGGCGGTGGGCTGCTGCGAACCTCCCTCGGGCTCGATGGTCACCGCGACGCCCTCGGTCAGCTCGTCCGGCTCCGCGAGCACCGGCAGCACGAACCCCGAGTCGTCGACGGAGATCAGGCCGGCCGAGTACACGGTGCCGTCGTCCCGGGTCAGCCAGAGCTGGTAGTCCTCGTCGTGCAGCTGTTCCAGGCCGTGCGCGCTGAACACCAGGTTGCCCAGGCTCTCCGAGTGCACGACGGTGACGTTCACGCCCTCCATCGGCTGGGCGCTGGTGGAGACCGCGTCCGGCGCCGAGATCACCGCGGCGATCTGCTGTTCGTTGGCCCGGAGCTCATCCACCTGACGGCGCTGTTCGACCACCAGCGCACCCAGGGCCAGGACCGCGGCCAGGCAGGCGGCCAGGGCCAGCCCGAGAGCCCAGGGCCAGCCGCGCCGCCGGGGCTCGGGCAGGCGTTCGGGCGCCGGGGCGAGTTGGCGGGTCCGCGCGACCTCCTCCAGCACCCGTTCCCGCAGCTCGGCGGGGGGCGTCTGCGCGGTCGCCGACGCCAGCAGGGCGGAGGTCTCGGTGAAACCCCGGACCTCCTGTACGCAGGAGTCGCAGTCGGCGAGATGGTCCTCGAAACGGACGCTCTCGGTCGGGGTGAGGGCGTTCAGAGCGTAGGCGCCCGACAGCGTGTGCAGGTCCTGGTTGAGCGTCCTTCTCACCATTCCACCCCCAAACAGTCCCTCAGCCTGATAAGTCCGTCACGCATGCGCGTCTTGATGGTTCCCAGGGGCGCGGACAGCAGCTTGGCCACCTCACGGTAGGAGTACCCGCCGTAGAAGGCCAGCCGCACCGACTGCTCCTGGAGTTCGGTCAGGGTGTCCAGACATCGGCGCACCCGTTCTCGTTCGAGCCTGTTGGTGGCCTCCTCGGCCACCTCGTCGTAGGGGCGCTCGGTGCCCGCGGCGGCCGCCCTGGCCTCGCGGTCGCTGTTGGCCTGCTCCGAGCGCACCCGGTCCACCGCCCTGCGGTGGGCGAGGGTCATCACCCAGGCCTGCGGGCTCCCCCTGCGGGCGTCGTAGCGGCAGGCGCTGCGCCACACCTCGACCATGACCTCCTGGGCTACCTCCTCCGACTGGGCCGGATCGCGCAGGATACGGCGCACCAGGCCGTAGACGGACGGGCTGATCAGGTCGTAGACCCGGCCGAAGGCCCGTTCGTCGCCGCGTGCGACCAGGAGCAGCAGCTCCTCCAGCCCAGGTGGAACGGCATCGGCCGCCTCCCGCGGTACCGCTGCTGCCCTGTCCATCTGAACCCTTCTCGTCTCGGGGGTACGGCTCTTCGCTCGGAACGGGGGCGGCGCGGGCGCCGCCCCCGGGTCCCGGACCTGGACCCGGACGGCCCGGCGTCAACGCTCGGACCGCCCGGGGGCCTCAGGCCGGAACAGCCTCCCACTAGGAGGGCATCAGGACCGTGTCGACGATGTAGACGGTCGCGTTGGAGGTCTGGACGTTGCCGCAGACCACCTTCGAGTTGCCGTTCACCGTGAACTCCTCGCCGGAGCCCTCCGTGGTGACGTCGTCGCCCTGGAGCGAGGTGAACGTGCCGTCCTCCAGCGCGTCGGGGGCCTGCTCGCCCTCGACCACGTGGTAGGTCAGCACCTCGGTGAGCTGCTCCTGGTCCTCGAGGAGGGCGTTCAGGTCCTCCTCGGGGATCTTGTCGAACGCGTCATTGGTGGGCGCGAAGACGGTGATGTCCTCGGCCGAGTTCAGCGTGTCGACCAGGTCGGCCTCGCCCACGGCGGTGACCAGCGTGGACAGCAGCGGGTTGTTGGAGGCAGCGGTGGCGACCGGGTCCTGGGCCATGCCCTCGAAGCTGCCGTCACCGTCCTCGGGCACCTCGGCGCAGCCCGGGCCGAAGTTCTCGCCCGCGGTCTCGGTGCTCTCGTCCATGTTCTCGTCCATCCCGGTGCCCTCGGTCTCCTCGGCGCTACCGGTCTCGGTGTTCTCCTCGGTGCCGCTGTCGTCCATGCCGCCGCAGGCGGTCAGGCCGAAGGCGAGGGCGGCGGCCGCGGCGGTGGTGGTGAGCGCGCTCTTGCGGATCATTGTTCTCTCCCTTGTCATTACTTCTTCGTGTCCGGTTTGTTGCTGTCCGTGATGGTCTGTTGGTCTGGTGTTCTCTCCGGCGGCCCGGGACCGGGCCTCAGGTCGCCGTGAACTGGATGCGGTGCCAGCCGGTGGCACCGTCGGGGATCGGGTCCACCCTTTCGGCGGGCTGGGTGAAGCCCGTGGAATCGGTGGCCCTGACCTGGACGGAGTGGTTGCCGGGGTCGAGGGTGGTCTCGGCGACCCACTGGACCCAGGTGTCGATCCCGGGGACGGCGGCGAGTTCGGCCTCCCACCAGTCGCCGTCGTCCACCCGCACCTCCACCGCGTCGATCCCGCGGTGCTGGGCCCAGGCGACCCCGGCCAGTACGACCTCGCCGGAGTCGACCCGGCCGAGCGGGGCGGGCACGTCGACCCGGGACATGGTCTTGACCGGTGCCCGCACCCCCCAGCCGCGCTGGGCCCAGTAGGCCTGTTCGTCGGAGAAACGGGTCAGTTTGATGTCGGTGACCCACTTGGTGGCGCTGACGAAGCCGTACAGGCCGGGCACCACCATCCGCGCTGGGTAGCCGTTGACGTGGGGGAGGGGTTCCCCGCCCATGCCGACGGCCAGGAGCGCGTCGCGGCCGTCCATGACGACCTCGGTGGGCGTTCCGCAGGTCCAGCCGTCACTGGAGGTGCTGAGGATCTGGTCGGCGCCGGATCGGACCCCGGCCTCGCGCAGCAGGTCGGCGAGGGGGAAGCCGAGCCACCGGGTGTTGCTCACCAGGTCCCCGCCGACCTGGTTGGACACGCAGGCCAGGGTGATGTCCGCCTCGACGAGCTGACGGGACAGCAGTTCGTCCATGTCGATCTCGAAGGGGCGGTCCACCATGCCGTGCACGCGCAGCGTCCACCGGGTGGAGTCCAGCCTCGGGATGGTGAGCGCGGTGTCGATCCGGTAGAAGTCCTTGTTCGGGGTGGTGAAGCGGGCCAGTCCGGGGATGCCGAGGTCGGCGCCGGCCGGCAGCGGGGGCAGGGCCGAGGCGGGCGCGGGCAGGGCCAGTTCGGCCCGGGAACCCGCGCCGGACGTCAGGGAGGGCAGCCAGCGTCCGAGGGCGCCGGCGGATCCGGCGGCGGCGAGGACCCCCGCCGCGGTGAGGACGAAACCGCGCCTGCCCGGTCCGCGGTCCGGTCCGGGAGCGGGGGCGGCGGTCGTGGCGCCCTCCGCGTCCGCCATCGGCTCGTCCTCCCCTTCCGGGCCCACGGGGCCGGACCCCTGCGCGGTCCCGTGGGCGTCCTCCTCCTCGCTGCCTGCTTCGGTCCCGTTCGGCGGGCCGGTGAGGGATCGCGCCTTCCTCAGCAGGAGGGCGAGGGCCACGGCTGCCGCCGCCGTACCGACGACCACGGCCGAAGCCGCCCCCAGGTCGTCGGCACGGCGGAGGACGACGGCGGCGAGCCCCGCCGCCGCGAACACCAGCAGTCCCGCGTACCCCACCAGGGGGCGGCGCAGAGCCACGACACCGAGCACCGCCCCGACCAACACGAGGACGACCAGCACTCCGGTGATCAGGACGGCCTTGTCAGCCGTACCGAAGAGCGAGATCGCCCACTCCATGAGGAACGGGGGACTGTTGTCGACGAGCGCGTCGCCGACCGTGACCACGGGAGAGGTCGCGCGCAGGAGCCCGGCGGCGAGTTCGCCGAAACCGAGCGCCGTTGCGACGACGATCAGGCCGGTCGCCACACCGACGGCAGTTCGCCGTCCGCCGTGTGACCGGTTCTTTTCCCCACGTGTCCTGGTGTTCACGTGGGGCATTCGGGGCCGGCGCGGGAACGGATTGGTGGGCATGGCTTTTTTTCTCGGTTTCTTTTTCGACGGGCTCCGGCGGACTCTGCGGGCACCGCTCAGGAGGGGAGGAGGAGCATGCCCACCACGTGGACCGTGGCGTTGGCGGTCCGGACGTCACCGCAGACCACGGGTGCGTAGCCGTTGACGGTGTACTCGCCGTCCGAGGCGGTGGCGCGCAGCAGTCCGCCGTTGCGGGAGTCGAACACGCTCCCGTCCAGCTCCTCGGTCGGGACCCGTCCCTCGACCACGTGCTGGTTGAGCACGTACGCCAGGCCCTCCGGGTTCCCGAGGATGTCGTCCATCTCCCCGTCCGGATACATGTCGAAGGCGTCGTCGGTGGGTGCGAACACGGTGAGCCCCTCGGCCGCGTCCAGGTCCTCGCTGAGTCCGGCCCGCTCCAGGGCCTCGGACAGGTTGCCCAGGACCGGGCTGTCGGCGATGGCCGTGGCGAACGGCTGCCCGGCCATCTCGTCGAAGCTTCCCGCCCCCTCGCCGGGGAAGTCCGAGCATCCGGGGCCGAAGGGCTCCGCCGCGCCCCCGACGTCGGCCGAAGCCTCCCGCGGGGTCTCCCGGGCGGCTCCCTGCCCGGCCTGGTCCCGGTCACCGCCGCCGCAGGCGGCCAGAACCAGCACGAGGGCCGCCGCGGCCGAGGCGAGGGTGGTCTTGCGCATCTTCACGCCTCCGAGGGATCTCCCTTGGTAACAGAACTGTAACTCTACGTGACTGATGCCGGTTGTGCGGTGTCCGACTCACCCGTTTCGGCAGGTGCCGGTAACCGAAGAATCCCCCATAGGGATCACCCCTGGCCAGGACGGTCGACGGCGGTCCTACCGGGACGCTGTGGTCGGTTCGGCCCCACGAGTGCTGCAGGATGTTGCCCGTACGTCTCCTCAACGATCGGAGTTCCCCCACATGGCGCGGAAGACGCCCCTCACCGTGGTCGCGCTCATGGTCTCGGGCAGCCTCCTGCTCAGCGGCTGTACCCCTGTGTCCGACTGGTGGTCCGAGACCTTCGGCGACGCGTCGGGTCCGCCGGAGGTCAGGGAGGAGTTCCCCTACGTCCGTGAGGGCCGCATCTTCCAGGACACCGGCCAGGACGCCGAGATGCGTTTCTCGATCACCGGCCTGGAGCGGACCGACGAGTACACGGTCATGCACTACGAGGTCACCTACCTGGACGACTTCACCGGGCCCAACCGGAACCTGAGCATGGCGCACACCCTCGTCGACCCGCTCACCGGCCGGGTGTACCGGCAGTTCCTCGACGGGGAAGGCCTCAAGTACGGCTCGGAGAGCCCGAACGGGGACGGCCTCTACCCCGTGCACGACGGGGTCACCAACGAGTACACCCGCTACTTCCCGCGCATCCCCGACGAGGTCGCGCAGGTGACCTTCGTCGGCAGCGGCCTGGGCGCCATGACCGGTATCCCGATCCAGGACGTGGAGGCCGAGCGGGAGGCCCCGGAGAACCCCAACGGACCGGACCACCTCACCCTCGACAACCCGCCCGGACGAGGCGAGAACCTCACCTTCGCCAACCGGGCCCCCGACGAGGACGCACAGGCCGACGAGGGGTGGGTGCAGAGCTTCGTCGACTCCGAGGTCGCCTCCACCACCCGTGACGGCGACCGCGAGATCATCTCGCTGCACTCGGACGTGATGTTCGAGTTCGACCGCTCGGACCTGACCGAGAGCGCGGCCGACGTGGTGCGGCGCGCTGCCACCACGCTGGCGGACAACGTCGACCCCGACGACCCCACCATCACCGTCATCGGCCACACGGACGGCATCGGGGACGACGCCTACAACGACAACCTGTCGGTGGAGCGCGCCGAGTCCGTGCGCGACCTGCTCGCGGAGGAGCTCGGCACCGACTACAGCCTGGAGGTCGAGGGGCGGGGCAAGCGCGAGCCCATCGCGCGCGAGGGCGGCCCCGACGACGAGCAGGCGCGCGCCCGCAACCGCCGGGTCGAGTTCTCCTACGTCTTCAACCCCACGGTCGAGGCGACCGAGGAGGAGGAGTACGACGACGACGGCCTGGGCGCGGCCCAGCGCAACGTCACCTGGCCCGCGCCCTACAGCGACGACCCGGGCTCCCTGGTCGCCGAGGGCGAGGAGGGCGGGGTACGCCTGGAGGTCTACCCGCTCCGCCGGGACGGCGCCTACGTCATCGGCACCGTGGCGATGACCAACACCACCGACGCACCCCTCACCCCCGAGCTGGGCGGTTCGGAGACGGTGGCGGGCGGCCCCGAGCAGTTCAACAAGGGCACGCTCGGCGGCTTCCAGCTGTTCGAGCCGGAGAGCGGACTGGTGCGCTACGTGGCGCAGATGGACTTCGGCGAGAACCGCTACAGCAGCTTCGCCGAGGAGGTGCACATGATCCAGCCCGGCAACACCCACGAGCTGGTCGCGGTCTTCCCCGCGCCCCCGGTGGACGTGGAGGAGCTGACCCTGCGCGCCGGCCCGTTCGGTGAGTTCGAGGAGATCCCGGTCGACTACTAGCAGCGTCCTTCCCGGGCCGTCGCCTCGCGTCGGCCCGGGGCCGAGGACCGGCCCGGCCGCCGGGCGAGGGGCCGCCGCCCGTTGCGGCGGCCCCTCGTGTTCGCGGGGTTCCCGGGTCTGCTTCCCCCGCCGGGTCCCGGGGCCCGGCCGGGGCGGCGGGTCAGAAGTGGGTGCCGCCGTCGACGCGGAGTTCGGTACCGGTGACGAAGGCGCCGTCGTCGGAGGCGAGCATCGCCACCACCGACGCCACCCGGTCCGCACCGGCGAAGCCGCCGTCGCCGAGGGCGGGGGACAGCTTCGCGAACAGGCCCATGTCGGCGTCCTCGGGCAGGCCGGGGCCGCGGCTCTGGCCGCTGGCGCCGCTGCCGTCGGTCATGCCGCTGGAGACGGAGCCCGGCTGCACCGAGTTGAACCTGATCCCCTCCTTGGCGTATTCGCTGGCCAGCGCGTGGGTCATGGACTGTACGCCGCCCTTGCTCGCCGCGTAGGCCGCCATGTACGGGTGGGCGAAGACCGCCGAGGTGGAGCTGAAGTTGACCACCGCCGGGCCCTCGCCCCCGCGCAGGGCCGGGAGGGCCTCGCGGATCACCAGGAAGGTGCCGACCAGGTTGATCCGCAGGATCCGTTCGAAGTCCGCCAGCGAGGTCTGCTCGGTGTGTGCGGAACGCAGGACGCCCGCCGCGTTGACCAGGGCGTCCAGCCCGCCCAGGGCGTCGACGGCGGCGCGCACCCCTGAGCGCACGGAATCCTCGTCGCCGATGTCCATGACGACGGTGGCCAGCCGGTCCGCGCCGTTCCCGGCCCGGTCCAGGGTGTCCTTCAGTCCGGCCTCGCTCACGTCCGCGGCGACGACGCTGCCGCCCTCGTCGAGGATCCGCAGCACCGTGGCCTGCCCGATGCCGGACCCGCCGCCGGTCACCAGGGTGCGGCGTCCTTCGTAACGGTTCATGGCCTTCTCCACTCTCTCGGCGTCCGGTTCCGTGCCCCGGGCGCACACGCTCTACTGCACACTATGTCTTGATGGCACGTTTTGCCACCAATGCAAACCGTGCCATGGTGGCGCGTGCGGGAATAGGATGGCGGTGATGAACACCGAGACCTCCGAGGGGCCGCAGCGCCCCTCCCTCACCGAACGCCGCAGGGCCGACACCCAACTGGAGATCGCGCGTTCGGCCGCCGCGCTCTTCGCCGAACGGGGGGTGGACGGCACCACGGCCGAGGACGTCGCCCGCGCCTGCGGGGTGTCGCTGCGCACCTTCTACCGCTACTTCCGGACCAAGCAGGAGGCGGTCGGCCCGCTGCTGCTCACCGGCGCGGACCAGTGGCGGGAACGGCTCGGCGAACTGGAGCCCGGGCACGGGGTGGCCGAGGCGGTGGAGCGCTCGATCACCGAGGCGCTCACACCCCGGGGGGAGAACGAGACCGAAGCGCTGGAGTGGACCCGCGCCCTGGTCCGGGCCGCCCGGGAGGACGCCTCCCTGCGCGCCGTCTGGTACCGGGTCAACCAGGAGTCCGAGGAACTGCTGGTGCCGGTGCTGGCCCGCGCCACGGGGCGGGAGGAGGGGGACCTCGTGCTGTGCCTGGCCGCGGCGGCGGTCACCGACGCGGTGCGGCTGTCGATGGAGAGGTGGGCGGCGGGGGACGCCTCCGCCCTGGGGGAGGAGGGCCCGGCCGTGCTGGTCACGCGCTGTCTGCGTGCCCTGGGGGCGGGCGTCCTGGACGGACTGGGGCCGGGCTGAGCGGGCCTGCCGCCGACCGTGCGGCGCCCGGGGGCCGTGCCCCCGGGCGCGTGTTCCGGGTGGTCCCGGGAGTCCTAGTTCCGGATCTGGCCGGCGGCCTGGAGGACGACGCGTTCGAGGTCGCCGCGCTCGACCTCGTCGAAGTAGGCGATCGCGGTGACGTGGAAGTCACCGGGCAGCTGCAGGTACAGGTGGCGGCTGGAGCCGTCCACGGTGCCGACGTACTCCAGGTCGCCGCCGAGGTCGTCGGAGTCCTCCGTGTGGTAGGTGTCCACGTCCACGTCGACGTCCACCTCCCAGTTCATCTCCGCTTCGGAGCCGGGCACCCGCACGACGTCCGGGTTGGCGCTGGGGTCGGCGCCCGAGGTGAACACGAGGGTGAACGAGGGGGTGCCCGGATCGGTGCCCCCCTCGCTGAACGTGCAGGAGAGCTGCTCGGCGTCCTCGATCCCCTCGACGGGCCCGCTCTCCTCGGTCAGGACCGTCCCCGGGGCCACGCCCTCGACGATCTGGGCCGCGCCCGCGGCCTCACACGACTCGGGGAGGCCGTAGGACGAGGCGACCTCCTCCTGGCCCTCCTCCGCGTCCTCGGGGCTCGGGTCGGCGCTCGCCTCCTCCGTGGGGGCGTCCGCGTCGCCCGACGACAGGTTCAGGTCCAGGTCGAGGTCGACCACGTCGCAGCCGACGAGGACGACACCGCCGATGACGACCGCGGCGACGGCTGTGCCCAGGCACGAAAGGGGTGTGGAGGGGATCAGGCGCATGGGTGGCTTTCGGTTCGGGGTGCGCCGGGCTGTGGGAGGGGGCTCCGGCGGGGGACACAGGGAAACCTAGCAAGTCCGGCGGGTCCGGGGCGCCCTCCCCGTCACCCGGCTGCGGGGCCGGTTCCGGGGCGCTCCCGGGACCGGCCCCGCGGACCGTGGGCGGATCAGAAGTTGATCATGTGGCCTGCCAGGCCGTGCACGGCCTCCTTGACCGCTTCGCTGAGGGTGGGGTGGGCGTGGATGTTGCGCGCCACCTCGTGCACCGTCAGGTCCCACTGCTGGGCCAGGGTCAGCTCCGGAAGCAGCTCGGTGACGTCCGGACCGACCAGGTGGGCGCCCAGGAACTCCCCGTACCCGCCGTCGGAGATGATCTTCACGAAGCCCCGGGTGTCGCCCAGGCCGTGCGCCTTGCCGTTGGCCATGAACGGGAACTTGGCGACCCGCACGTCGAAGCCCGCCTCCCTGGCCTCCTTCTCGGAGTACCCGAAGCTGGCGATCTGCGGCTGGCAGTAGGTGGCCCTCGGGACGAACCGGTAGTCGATCTCCTGGGTCTCGGCGCCCGCGATGGTCTCCACCGCGACGATCCCCATGGCCTCGGCGGTGTGCGCCAGCATGAGCTTGGCGGTGACGTCGCCGATCGCGTAGATGTGCGGGACGCTGGTGCGGCCGCGGGAGTCGATGTCGATGGCGCGCCGTTCGGTCAGCGCCACACCCGCCTGCTCCAGGCCGTAGCCCTCGACGTTGGGCTCGAACCCGATCGCCTGCAGGAGCTTCCCGGCCTCCAGGACCTGCTCCTTGCCGTCGGTGCCGGAGACGGTGACCCTGACCCCGGAACCGGTGTCCTCGACCTTCTCCACCCTGGTGGAGGTCATGACCTTCACACCGAGCTTCTTGTAGGCGCGGGCGATCTCCTTGGAGACCTCCTCGTCCTCCATCGGCACCATCCGGTCGAGGAACTCCACGATGGTGACGTCGACCCCGTAGTTGCTCATCACGTAGGCGAACTCGACGCCGATGGCGCCCGCGCCCGCGATGATGATGCTCCCGGGGAGCTCCTCGCTGAGGATCTGCTCCTCGTAGGTGACGACCCGCTCGGACAGGGAGGTCCCCGGGATCAGCTTCGTGGACGACCCGGCGGCGATCACCGCGTTGTCGAACGTGACGGTGCTGGTCGATCCGTCCTCGCCCCTGACCTCGACCGTGTGGTCGTCGACGAAGGTGCCGCGCCCGTTGAGCTCGGTGATCCCGTTCTTCTTCATCAGGAAGTGGACGCCCTTGACCCGGCCGTCCGCGACCTCGCGGCTGCGGCTGAACGCCTTGCCGTAGTCGAACTCGACCGTCCCGTCCACCCTGATACCGAACAGGTCGGCGTCGTTGTGGAACAGGTGGGCGAGTTCGGCGTTGCGCAGGAGCGCCTTGGAGGGGATGCAGCCCACGTTGAGGCAGACCCCGCCCCAGTACTTCTCCTCGATGACGGCGGTCTTGAGGCCGAGCTGGGCCGCGCGGATCGCGGCGACGTAACCGCCCGGCCCGGCGCCGAGGACGACCAGGTCGAAGTGTTGCTGTCCCATGACGGGATCTCCTTGAGTGTGTTTGTGACGCACCCAGTGCAGCCGGCTTGCCCGGGGTGTCGGATTGCCGAACGCCAGCCTAGTCGCGGACCCCGCCTCCGCGCGTGACCATGCGCGCCCGCGACCCTACTTTCGGGAGTCCTCCCCGGCCACGGGGCCGGAATCCGTCCCGGTGAGGCCAACGGGGGCTCCCGGGACGCCCTCGGCCCCGGCGGAGTCCCCGGTTCCGGCGGAGTCCCCGGTTCCGGCGGAGCCCTCGCTCCCGGCGGCGAGCCGGGCGGTCTCGGCGTCGTAGGCCTCGGCCGCCTCCCTGAGGGCCCGCGCCCTGCGCTCCCGCTGGTCCTTGACGCTGGTGCGGACGGGGATCGCCGTCATGCCGAAGATGAGCGCGAACGTGAGCCAGACGGCGTACCTGTCCACGAGCAGGACCACGTCCACCCCGGCCTGCCCCGAGTGGTACCCGACGAAGGCGACGACGGAGGTGATCATCAGGGCGCCGATCACGTCCAGCAGCAGGTAGGTGCGCAGCCGCATCCCGCTCACCCCGGCGATGATGTGCGGGATGCCGCCGGGGACGCCCGGCAGGTAGCTCAGCGGGATGAACAGCCGCATGATCCACGGGTTCATCGTCTCCAGGCGTTCGGCGAACCGTCGGCCCCGCTCACTCGGGACGAGGAAGTGCACGATGCCGCGTCCCCAGCGGCGGCCCACCCACCAGAAGAGCCAGTCGATCTTCACCTTGCCGACCACGCCGGCGACGAGCACGAGCCACACCGGGCCCTGACCGGTGCCGGCGAAGGCGGAGGCGGCCCCGACCGCGGCGTGGCTGCCCGTGACGAAAGCCAGGGGGATCGGGTGGTCCGCGACGAAGAGCGGACGCAGCGGCATGGTCAGGAGGAAGAACGCCGGAACACCGATGAGGAGCCAGAGCAGGACCTTGTCCTGCCGCTTCATGCTGCCCTGCCAGGGCTTCATTCCCTTCCACTGGGCCCTGCCGCGCTCGGCCTCCTCCCGGTCCCACTTCTGCCTGGCGGCCTTGAGGGCCTCCTCCCGGGTGGGGCGGGGGGCGTCCGGCTCGCTGTGCCGGGAAGCGGTGTTCGAGGTCATGCCAGTACTCTCCCGCGACCGGGGGATCCCCGGTAGATGTCGTCGTCATCGCACCGCAGTGAGGTACGCGTGGCCCGGCCCATGACAAGTGTCAGGTGTCGGCCGCCCGGGCCCGGTGGCCCCCTGGTTCCTCAGCGCTCGGGCGGTCGCATCGGCCACTTCCAGTGCGGGGCCCAGGTGCTGCTGTCGGAGACCCCGGGCGGCATCGGGGGCAGCAGGCGCGCACCGGGCGGGAGGCCGTCGTCGAGGGGGTCGGGCGCGTGTGCCGGGGCCGGTTCCGGCAAGGGCTCCGGCTCCCGCACGGGGTCCGGCTCATGGAAGGGCTCCGGTTCCTGGAACGGGTTCGGAGCGGAGAGCGGATCGGGGTCCCGGAGCGGCCGGGGGGAACGCCACACGGGTTCGTCCGGGTCCGGCCCGGCCGACACGGGATCGATCGGCCCCAGCTGGTCGGAGTCCGGTTCGGCAGCGGTCGGGAGGGCGGACCAGGGAGCGGGGACGGAGAAGTCGTCGGGCTCGTCGGACTCATCCGGCCCCTCGGGCGGTTCGGCCGGGGACGCCGAGGCGGGCCCCGGGCTGATCGGGACGTCCTCGAACGCCGGGGACAGTCCCGGCTCGGGTGCGTCCAGGGTCGGGTTGAGGGCGCCGAACGGCGCCGACATCGGACCGGAGTCCACCTCGGCGAAGTGCGCGGCCACCCCGAAGTGCCGGGGCGGCCGACGGTGCGCGCCGGTGTCCTCGTTCTCGATCGGCGGGGCCTGCGGGTGGCGGACCGAGCCCGCCGGGTGCATCCGCGACCACCACGCGGCGGCCTCGTCCGGGTGCAGCTCCTCCAGGACGGTGAGGGCGCCCGTGATCTGCGGGTGCCGGCGTCCCGCCCGCCATGAGTGCATCAGTGACTGCGGTTCCAGGACCAGGACCCGCTCGCCGTCCACCAGGGGGATGTCGCCGGGGTAGGCCTCGTTCCCGACCCAGGTGCCGTCGCCGCCGACCAGGTCCCACTCGCCGCGCACCACGTCGGCCAGCGGGTCCACCGGGCCGTCCAGGGAGGCGGCGACCCAGCGGGGGTCCGGGCGGGTGCCGGGCAGACGGTGCCCCTCCTTGCCGATGAGGGCGTCGGCGAGCAGGGTGTGCAGTTGGAAGTTGTCGCTCACGCCGTCGAAGCGCACGCGAAAGCCCCGCCAGGAGGCCCGGTCCAGGACCAGTATCCGGCTCACCTCGGACATCCGCAGCAGTTCCGCCACCTCGCCGAACTCGCTCAGCCGGGTGGAGAGGGCGTGCACGATCTGTCCGAGCTCGTTCAGCGCGCCGGGGTCCGCGCGCACCGCCGAGCGCACCCCGGGGTCGCCCAGCATGGCCTTGGCGGCCAGGCCGTACCGCAGGGAGGTCCACCAGCCGGCCGTGGCCAGCGGGGCGTTGTCGCCGAGGACCTCCTCGACCCGCTTCTCCTCCGCCTCGCCGGCGTCGTTCGGGGAGGGCAGCGACCCGCCGCCGGTCTTCTCCCAGGCGTGCATGAAGGCCGCGGCGGCCTGGCCGTAGCTGCCGAGCTGCCGCAGCACCTCCAGGCCCACCTGGCCCGCGGGGGCGCCGGACTCCACGAGGGCTCCGGCCAGGACCGACAGGTCGGCCGCGACGCCCGCGTGGGGTTCGCAGTCGCTGAGGACCGGAGTCAGCGCCTCCAACGCGATGGTGAGTTCCTCCCGGGGCACTTCGGAGGAGAGCCGGAACACGTCGTGTACGGCCTCCGGGAAGTCGGGTGCCTGGCTGGCGGCGGTGTCGAGCACACGTTGGAACGCGGCGCGGAACTCTTCAGTCACCCCAGAATCCTGTCATACCCGCCCGTGCTCTCCGTGGTCAGGACGCACGTGCACAAAACGGGCGGACGAAAACTCAGGCGGGGTCGGTGAAACGGACCTCTCCGCCTTTCTGGCCTGGGGAGAGAAAGGCGAGAAGGCGAACTCCCTCGGCGGTGATCTCCTCGGTTTCCAAGCTGTTCAGCGGGCGGAAGGGTGTGACGTCCAGGGAGGGCGCGCGGCGGCTCCGGTCCACCCGCCAGGCCGCGCCGACCTCGCCGTCGACGAGCACCGTGGCGGGCGGCATCCCGTTGCGCGCCGAGATGCGCCGGAGGTTCTCCGCGGAGATCACCCGGCTCCGGTCGGCGTGGCCGCGGAGCAGGTTGTCGAAGTCGTAGAGGAAACGCACCGGCGCCGGGGAGTCCGGCGCGGGACGCGGGGCGTCGGGCAGGTCGAACAGTTCCGTGCCCGCCTCGTCGCGGAAGGACACCAGCCGTTCGCGCAGTCCCTCCAGCACGCCCCTCAGCCGGGTCAGCCCCGACCAGGCCTGCGCGTCCCGCACGCTCGCCGGGCCGAAGGCCGCCAGGTAGCGCAGGACCAGCGCCTCCCGGTCCGGTCCGGGCGCCATGGGCCGCCCGGTCCAGGTGTCGGCCGGGGCCAGCGCCGCCGGACCCGAGGCGCCCCACACCCCGCGCGGCGGTACCTGCACGACCGGCAGCAGGCAGCGGACCATGTAGGACAGGTGCTTTCCGGGCACGCCCTCCCACCGTTCGCCGAGCCGCTCTCCCAGCTCCCCGGTGGTGAGCGGGCGTTCCTCCAACAGCTCCCGGCCCAGGGCGACCAGTGCCTGTCGGTCCACCCCGGCGGTGGCCCTGCCGTGCGTGCTGTGCGCGAGGTCCCGCTCGACGACCTCCTGGGTGGTCGGCCGCAGCCAGCTGGCGTCCTCGGCGGAGACCAGGTGCAGGGTGGAGCGCATCAGCGGCATCCGGACCAGGGCCCCGTCGGTGAGCAGCCGCCCCACCCCGTGCGGGTCCGGGTCCTCCATCCGGCTCTGCAGCCCGACGTACCAGCTGTGCGTGGTCTGCGCCTGGAGTCCCGCCAGTCGGCCGACCACGTCCGCCGCCGACCCGTCCACGCGGCTCAGCAGGAGTTGGCGGTCCAGGGTGGCGCGGTTGAGCGCGCGTCGGCTGAGGGTCGCGGACATGAGGGGTCCCTCCCGTGGTTCCGGAGTGTGCCGGAACCCTACCGGCAGGGTCGGACGGGACGGGGGTCCTGCGGACCGGGCGCGGGACGCGCGCCCGGTCCGGGAGCGGTCGGGTCCTAGAAGCGGTCGAGGAGCTGGGCGCAGCGGATCAGGCCCAGGTGAGAGTAGGCCTGCGGGTGGTTGCCCAGCGCCCGCTCGGTGACCGGGTCGAACTCCTCCGGGATCAGCCCCGTCGGCCCGGCGCAGTCCACCAGGTGCTTGAACAGCTCCTCGGCCTCCGCGCGGCGCCCGGTCAGCAGGTACGCCTCGATCAGCCACGTGGTGCACAGGTGGAAGCCGCCCTCGCCGCCGGGCAGGCCGTCGTCGCGGTGGTAGCGGTAGACGGTCGGGCCGCTGCGCAGTTCGGCCTCCACCGCGGTGACGGTCGCCTGGAAGCGCTCGTCGGAGGGGTCGATCATCCCGGACAGGCCGATGTGCAGCGAGGCGGCGTCCAGGTCCACGCCGTCGTAGGCGGTCGTGTAGGCCTGGGCCTCCTCGTTCCAGCCCTTCTCCAGGACCTCCTCCGCGATCCGCGCGCGCAGTTCCGGCCAGGTCGGGTCCACGGTGCGTCCGTACCGTCCGGCGAGGGCGAGGGCGCGGTCCAGCGTCACCCAGCACATCACCTTGGAGTAGACGCGCTGGCGGGGCTCGTCGCGCTCCTCCCAGATGCCGTGGTCGGGCTCGTGCCAGCGGCGGGCCACCGCCTCGGCCATGGCGCTCACCAGGTCCCAGTCACGGTCGGAGAGCTCACCGCGCACGCCGGCGAGCTGCGCGACGAGTTCGACGACGGGGCCGAACACGTCCAGCTGCACCTGGTGGTCGGCGAGGTTGCCGATGCGGACCGGGCGCGAACCCGCGTAGCCGGACAACGACTCGATGACCTCCTCCGGACCCAGACCGGTACCGCGCAGGCTGTACAGCGGGCGCAGCAGTTCGGGTCCGGGCAGCGACTCCACGACCCGGTGCACCCAGTCCAGGAAGGCCTCCGCCTCGGCGGTCGAACCGAGTGAGACCAGGGCCTGGACGGTCAGGGCGCCGTCGCGCAGCCAGCAGTAGCGGTAGTCCCAGTTGCGGACGCCGCCGACCTCCTCGGGCAGGGAGGTGGTGGCCGCGGCCATCACACCGCCGGTCGGTGTGCACAGCCCGCGCAGGGTCAGCGCGGAACGGGCGGCGAGGGACTTCTCGGTGAGGGGGAGTTCCAGGGTCTCCAGCCAGGACGACCAGTGCCGTGCGGCCTGCTCCTGGCGCTCGGCCTCGGTGTGCTCCCCGACCGCCAGGGAGTCGGTGCCGCAGCGCATCTCCAGCACGACCGGGCGCTCGGAGCGCGGGTGGACGGTGGCGCGGGCGACGTCGTCGGTGCCGTCGTGGTCCACGTGCCACTCCACGCCGGGGGAGCGCAGGACCATGGGGAAGTCGGCGCCCTGGATCCGCAGGCCCTCGGGTTCCACGGTGATGCGGATCGGTGCGCGGCCGAAGTCGGGGCGCGGGGCGAACTCGACGGTCGCGGGGGTGACGCCGCCGATCACCCGCACCAGGTCGGTGCGGCCGGGGCCGGTGCCGTGCGCCAGGTAGTCGGTGACCTCCAGGCGCGACCAGCGGGTCCGCACGGCCATGGTGCCGGGCAGGTAGCGCTGGCCGAGGGGCAGGCCGCCGTGCGCGGGGGCGATCGCGAAGACGCCCGCCTGGCGGCCGCCGAGGACCTCGGCGAAGAGTGCGTTGGAGTCCGGTTCGGGGTGGCAGAACCAGGACAGGCGCGCGTCCGGGCCCAACAGGGCAACGGAGGCCTGGTTGGACAGCATGGACATGCGCTCGATGGGGGTGGGGCGCTCCCCGAACACCCAGGAGCGCCGTTCGGTGGCGAGCAGGGACAGCAGGGTCGCCGCGGTCGGGGTGTCCGGGACGCGGTGCGCGGCCGCGGTGGGCTCCTCGCCGACCCGCACGCCCGCGTCGGCGCCGGCGTTGAGGTTGGCGAAGACCGGCTCCTCGCCGTCGCCGCCGCCGATGTAGAGGATCGCGGTGGCCTCGACCTGTCCGCGCAGCAGCTCCAGGGCGGCGGCCTTGTCCGCGGGCGGGGCGTCGGGGCCGGTGCCGGAGTGGTGCGGGTCGATGGTGAGGTCGGTGTCGAACTCGGTGCCGTAGGCGCCCACGAGGCGGATCTCGGCCGGCAGCCGGGACAGTGCGGCCAGGTCGCGCAGGGGGCGGGCGGAGATGACCGCGCACACGGTGCCGGGCAGGTCCGCGAGGTCGCGCAGGGCGCGGACGGCCTCGGGCAGCGGGCCCCTGCGGCCGGAGTCGACCGGGGCGAGGGCGCCGTCGTAGTCGCAGGCCACCAGCAGGCGCGAGGTGCGGGCGAGGGCGGAGACACGTTGCCGGACGTCGAGGGGCATGGCCTCAAGGGTCGTGTCGGACCCCTGCGGGTCCGCCGGAGCCGTCTCGACCATCTGGGTGAGCGTCACGTTGCCTCCTCCACTGGTCCACTGCCGACCTGGGAAATAGGTGAGATTCAGGACTCCGCGCACATAGGTCCGGTTCACACAGGTTTGGTGTGTCGAACGTAGATCCAGGGATGGTGGCGCGGGATGAGCCTCGGGGGACTTTGAACAGACTTAAGAAACATTTAACGTACAAGAGGACGAACCGGTTGTTCCGGCTGTTCTGGAAAAAGTCAGGTACCCCAGAAGTCAACGCGAGACTACCCGCGCCCCACGGCAGGTGGGGCACGAGTTTTGTGTGATGCAGGTCACCAATAACGGAATGTCCGGAACTGGGCGAGGTCTGCGCCGGTCACGGGACGTCCAGGCCACCGCCTCCACGGCGGTTCCCGGCGTCCGCGGGCCCGGGCGCGCGCTCCGCGTCGGGCGACGTGTGTTGGGACACCCCGGGCACGACGGACCCCGCCCCGGCGCGAACGTCCGTTCGCGCCGGGGCGGCGGGGCGGTCCGCGGCTCAGGAGCTGGAGGACTCCCACTCCGGTTTGCGCAGGTGGTGCACCCACGCGGGCGGGATGTTGGCGAACACCTTCTCCGAACCGACCCCGTAACGGTCGATCCAGTCCTGCACCAGCCAACTGGTCCTCGCCTGGCGCAGGTAGTCCTCCCGCCGGGCGATCACCGCCTTGACCTCCTTGGTGTACAGGTATCCGTAGAAGGAGAGGGTGCCGCCGGGGCGGAGCACCGTGAAGTAGTAGTCGAGGATCCCCTTCACCTGGTCGGCGGTGAAGTTGGCGAACGGCAGGCCCGACACGATCACGTCGTAGGTGCGGTCGGTTCCCATCTCGTCCACGAGGCAGGCGTGTACCTCGGTGCTGTCGGCGACCGCCGACAGCACCGGATCGCTCTCCAGGAGGCTCTCGACGTAGGACGCGAACTCGGGGTTGGCCTCCACGAGGTCCGCGGTGTCCCCCGGGCGCATCGCAGCGGCGATCCCGCGGCTGATGGCACCGGTCCCGGCACCCGCCTCCAGGATGCGCAGGGGCTGGTCGGGATCGGTGCGGAAACGGACGTGGTGTGCCATGGCGTGCGCCAGCGCGCTGCTGCTGGGCACGATGGAACCCGTCGCATGGAAGGTGCGCAGCGCCTGGCTGAAGAAGAGTCTGGTGTCACGCAGACGCTCGTCCAGCCTGAGGGCGGCAAAGGGTCCGGCGGGGCTCTGGATCTCGGACATGAGTGAACGCTAACGCCTCAGTGTCGCCCGGGGGAGTCCGTGCGGTCCTTTGTCCGGGAAACACCGCGTGGCCATCACCACCGCCCGGACGGGAACCCCGCACCCCCCGAAGCCCCCGCCAGGGGACTCGGGCCTCCGGCGGCCGGAACCGGGCAGCCTACGCTGAGGGGCATGAGCGACACCGAGAAGGCCCCCGCCGCCCCCGACCGCCCCAGGACCGCGCTGGTCACCGGGGCCTCCAGCGGTATCGGTGAGGAGTACGCCCGCAGGCTCGGCCAGCGCGGCTACGACCTCGTCGCGGTCGCCCGCAGGGAGGATCTCCTGACCGACCTTGCGCAGGACCTCCGGGAACGCTTCGGGAACGGGGTCGAGGTCCTCGCCGCCGACCTGGGCACCCCCGAGGGCCTCGCCTCCGTCACCGGGCGCCTGGCCGCCGACGGCACCGGGGCCGCGGCCCCGATCGACCTGTTGGTCAACAACGCGGGGCGGGGCGACGGCGGCACCTTCGCCGAACAGGACCCCGGCGAGATCGACGCCATGATCGACCTCAACGTCCGGGCCGTCCTCCACCTGGCCCGCGCCGTGCTGCCCGTCCAGATCGCCCGCCGCGCCGCCGGGTACGAGGGCAGGCTCGGCGTCCTGAACGTGTCCTCGATGGCAGGGGAGGTCCCCGCCAACCCCGGCGGCTCGGTCTACGGCGCGGGCAAGAAGTTCGTCACCCTGTGGAGCGAGAGCGTCGCCGCGGAGGTGCGCGGGCGGGGCGTCCACGTCACGGCGGTCCTGCCCGGCTTCGTGCGCACCGACATGACCCGGGGCGTCCAGGACCAGGGGCTGCCGGAGTTCGCCTTCGTGCCCAAGGAGCGCATCGTCCGCGACTCGCTGACCGCCTGGGCCGCGGGGCGTTCCGTGGTCGTCCCCGGCGGCCAGTACAAGGTGGCAGACGGTCTCCTGCGTGTCCTGCCCCGCTCGCTGGTGCGCGCGCTCGCCCGCCGGATGGCCTGAGAGGCGCCCCAGGCCCTCTCGAATGCTGAGACTTCCGGTCCCCGGTTGGTCACGGGGAGTCGGATGCGCCTACTCTGGTACCGCACTGTCGGTCGAGGAAAGACACCATGAAGACCTTCGAAGAGCTGTTCGCCGAGCTGTCCGGGAAGGCGCGCTCCCGCCCCGAGGGGTCCGGGACCGTCGCCCAACTCGACGCCGGCGTCCATGCCATCGG
Organism: Nocardiopsis sp. iso_40; assembly: GCF_056173285.1. Classification (NCBI taxonomy): domain Bacteria; kingdom Bacillati; phylum Actinomycetota; class Actinomycetes; order Streptosporangiales; family Nocardiopsidaceae; genus Nocardiopsis; species Nocardiopsis sp. iso_40. The sequence continues at coordinate 210,462 of NZ_CM149666.1, forward strand.
CAAGAAGGTCGTCGAGGAGGCCGCTGAGGTCTGGATGGCCGCCGAGTACGAGTCGGACGAGCAGGCCGCCGAAGAGATCTCGCAGCTCCTCTACCACCTCCAGGTTCTGATGCTGGCCCGTGGCCTGCGCCTCGAGGACGTCTACAAGCATCTCTAGGGCCTGCCCCCCGCGCCCCTCCCGGGCGCGGACGCGGACCGGCCCACGGACGTCCCCGAAGCCGCAGAACCAACCAAGGAACCCATCATGCCCGACATGCTCAGAATCGCCGTGCCCAACAAGGGCCAGCTCTCCGAACCCGCCGTCCAGATGCTGGGCGAGGCCGGTTACCGGCAGCGCAAGAGCAGCCGCGACCTCGTCCTGGTCGACCCCGACAACAACACCGAGTTCTTCTTCCTGCGCCCGAAGGACATCGCCGTCTACGTGGGCGAGGGCATCCTCCAGGCCGGGATCACCGGCCGCGACATGCTGCTGGACTCCGGTGCCCCGGTGGACGAGGTCCTCCCGCTCGGCTTCGGCGGATCCACCTTCCGTTTCGCGGCCCCCGGCGGCGGCCGGATGAAGGTCTCCGACCTGGCGGGCAAGCGCATCGCCACCTCCTTCGACGGCCTGCTCACCGCATACCTGGAGCAGCAGGGCGTCGACGCGCGCGTCATCCACCTGGACGGCGCGGTCGAGAGCTCGGTGCAGCTCGGTGTGGCCGACGCGGTGGCCGACGTCGTCTCCACCGGCACCACCCTGCGCAACGCGGGGATGGAGACCTTCGGCGACCCCATCCTGGTCTCCGAGGCGGTGGTCATCCGGCCCACGGACGCCCCCGAGGACCAGCAGATCGAACAGCTGCTCCGCCGTCTGCGCGGCGTCCTCGTGGCACGCGACTACGTGATGATGGACTACGACGTGCACGCCGAGAAGCTGGAGCCGGCGGTCGCCCTCACTCCGGGCATGGAGGGGCCGACGGTCTCCCCTCTGCACCGCGAGGGCTGGGTGGCGGTCCGGTCGATGGTCCCGCGCAAGGACGCCCAGCGCATCATGGACGACCTGTGGCAGCTCGGCGCCCGCGCCATCCTGGTCACCGACATCTACGCCTGCCGCCTGTAGGAATCCTCCCCCGGGCCGGACCGCCCCGTCCGTGCGCGTCGTGCGGCGCATACGCGTCGGCGGGAGCACGGTCCGGTCATTGGGAAGAATTGACGGCTAGTTTGCCCTGGTCGGAATGTTGTTCGCGGCTTTTCCTCCCCTTTCGGAGGCAGAGTGTGAGCGAACCGCACCCGACCGAGGAGAGAGCCCATGCCCTACGGATCAACGGCCGGACCCGGCGCCACCCTGGCGGCGACCGGTTTCGCCACCGGTTACTTCTGGCTCGTCGCCACCGGCCTGGTACTGGTGGTGGTCGGCGCACTGCTCGTCCGGATGACCTTCCGCCGCGGTGTCGGACCCGTGGAATGACGGCTCCGGAGAAGGACCGCCCCGCCACGGTCCGCCGTCCCACCCCCGAGGGCCTGCCGACCGACCCCGAGCTGCCCGCCGCCCGCTGCGCGCCACCCGGGACCGCCGTCCTGTGCGGATCGCTTGCCCTGGCCGGCTTCGCGCTCTGGGGGCTGCTGCACGTCTTCGGGGCGGTGTCCCACGCCGGGTCCGGCGGTTCGAGCCTGGCCCTGGTCTGGCTGACCTGTTTCCTGCTGCTCTGGTGGGTGCCGCTCGCCTGGTTCGAGCGCCCCGTCCGGGCGTCGCAGGAGCAGCACCGTGCTCTGGACGAGCTGACCGTGACGGTGCAGATCCCCGTCTACAACGAGGACCCGGAGATCCTCTGGGCGTGCCTGTGCTCGGTCCTGGCCCAGTCCCGGCCGGTCCAGCGGGTGCGGGTGGTCGACGACGGGTCCAGGGACGCTGAGACCGGCGAACCCGTCGACTACGCACGGATCCGTGACGCCTTCCTGGCCCGGGCCGAGGCGGCCGGGGTGGAGGCCACCTGGGACCGGGTGCCGAACCGGGGAAAGCGCTTCGCGCAGATGCACGTGCTCACCGAGGACGACGCCGACGTGTTCGTCACCCTCGACAGCGACTCGGTCATGGACCGCCACGCCGTCCGCGAGGGGATGGCGCCCTTCGCCGACCCCGCGGTGCAGTCCGTGGCCGGGCACGTCCTGGTCCTCAACGACCGGGCCAACCTGCTCACCCGGATGACGTGCCTGCTGTACCTGCCCTTCACCAGGGGCCTGCGCAGTGCCCAGTCGGTCATGCGCAGGGTCACCATCAACTCGGGGACGCTCGCCCTCTACCGCGCCGACGTCGTACGACAGAACGCGGGGGCCTACGAGAACGAGCACTTCTGGGGCCGTCCCATGCAGATGAACGACGACTCCATGCTCACCTTCTACGCGCTGCTGCGCGGGGACACCGTGCACCAGCCCTCGGCGCTGGTGTTCACCCTGGTGCCGGAGAGGTTCGGGCACTACTTCGGACAGCAGCTGCGGTGGATGCGGGGGACGACCGTCCGCCACCTGTGGTGGCTGAGGTACATGCCGTTGGGCGGGGTGGTGTTCTGGGTGACGGTCACCGAGTACCTCCACATGCTGCTCGGCGTCGCGGTGCCCGTGGCGATCCTGGCCGACCCCGGTCTGCGCGAGCAGTGGGGGGACATCGCCCTGGCAGCACTGGTGGTCGGCACGGCCGTCAGTTACGTGATGGCGCTCCGGATCTTCGCGGTGCGCCGGGAGGGAGAGTCGACCGGCTACCGGTGGCTGCTCTTCCTGTGCGCGCCGGCGGCCACGGTGTGGCGGATGGTCGTGCTGCGCCCGCTGTACCTCTTCGCGGTGCTCACCTGCCGCCGGATCGCGAACTGGGGCACCCGGGAGCGGGTGGAGGTCGCCGCGGCACGGGTCTGAGGAGGGGCGTCGCCCCGGGCCCGGGGGCGACGCCCGCGGGGCGGGACCCTCACCCCGGCACGACGGTCAGGGCGGTCTCCTCGCCCTCGGTGGAGCCCGGGACGGCCACGTGCAGCACCCGCGTGTCCGCGTCCCAACGCGACGTCCACCCGCTGTCCCCGGCCGGGGTGTCCACGGTCAGCTCGAACCCGTCGCCGGGCCCGGTGCCGAAGGTGGCCTCCGGCAGGTACAGCTCGGTGGATCCGGACACCTCCGCGCGTTCGGTGTACCGGACCGACAGTTCGCCGGAACCCGTGTCGTAGCCCCATTCCAGCGGTTCACCGGCGATCGCGCGCGGGTAGGGACGGTTCATCACGTCGGCGAGCGGCCCGGGAACGAGCCGGTCGTCCTCGTCCCGTCCCTCCCACGGGCCCCAGCCGTCGAGGTCGTTCGACCAGTAGGTACGCCCGGACGCCATCGCCTCGGTCTCCGCCAGCACCCGCCCGACGAACTCCGGAGCGCCCTCCCCGGACATGTCCAGGCCGAACTCGCCCAGCACGATCGGGGCCTCCAGGCGTTCCCCCACCAGTTGGACGCTGCGCGACCACGTGTCCACGCTCCTGTCGATCCGGCCCCTGGAATCGCCCTCGTAGGACTGCCCCAGATCCATGGGCAGCGCGTACAGGTGCGGGGCGTAGACGATGCGCGGATCGCCCTCGCGCGGATCGTCGAGGCGGGGCAGGAAGGAGGGCAGCCCCCAGTTCACGCCGACGGCCTGGCCCTCCACGAAGATCCACGTGTCCTGGTCGACCGAGCGGATCCGTGACATGGAGCGGCGGTAGAGCTCGGCGAGCGGCCCGGTCTCGAAGTCGGCGCCCTGGAGGCTGCCGCCGAAGGGTTCGTTCATCAGGTCGTAGCCGATCACCGCCGTGTTCCCGGAGAACCGTGCGGCCACGTGGCCCCAGGCGTCGGCGTAGGCGTCCATCAGTTCCGGGTGTTCGCCGGTGGTGCCCCAGAAGTGGTCGAAGGACCGGATCACCCCGGGCTCCAGGTAGACGAGTTCCCACATCTCCTGGCTCTCCACCGGCAGCCCGTCGTTGTGGGTGGCCCACGCGGGGGCTCCGTTGCCGGAGTGCTCCTCGGGGCTGGTGTGGCGGCCGTAGAGGTCCTGGTGCATGTCGAGCAGCACGTTGTAGCCCCGGTCGGCGTACCACTCGACGCGTTCGTCGACGGCGTCCAGGTAGTCCTCGTCGTAGACGCCCCGCTCGGGTTCCAGCGCCTGCCACTGGACGAGGAGGCGGACGAAGTTGGTGCCCGTGGCGTCGTACTCGGCCTGGACGTCGTCCTCGGTGATCCACGGCAGCCGGTCGGGGTCGTCCTTGGCCGAACCGGAGGTGTTGAAACCGTGCAGGAAGAGCGCCCGCCCCCGTTCGTCGGTGACGTACCGGGTGGGCCCCGGGTCCTGGCCGGTGAGCGCGGCGGCACCGGTTCCGAGGAGGAGGATGACGGCCAGGGCGATCGGGACGGTCCTGCGCTTGCTGATGCGCTGCATCTCGCTCCTGGGGGGTGGGGAGCAGGGGGGATGTGGTGATGAGACCTAAATCACTATCATGCAAAGGGTGAACATTCTCCGCAACAGCCTCCGAAACCCCCGGAATCTTCGAATCCCCTCCGTCGCCGCGGTCGCGTCCCTGGTCCCCTGCCTGCTCTTCGGCAGCACCGCCTTCCTCGCCTGGCTGGGCGCCCGCGCGGCCTGGCTGATGCTGCCCACCTCGCTGGGCGTGCCCTTCGCCTTCCCGAGGCTGAGCTTGGCCGCCGTGGTCGGCCAGCCCGGTTGGAGTCTGGCGACCGAACTCGCCGCGGTGCTGGTCCTGGCCGCCGTCGCCGCCTGGTGGACGTACCGGGCGCTGGAGCTGCGCCCCGGGGCGGACCCGTGGCGGGTGCTGCTCTCCGCCTGGGCCGGTGTGCTGCTCGGCCTGGTCCTCGCCAACGCCCTGCGCGCGGCCGTCACCGCCCTGGCCGCGGGGGCGGGGGCGCTGCCGTTCCTGGCCTACGCCTTCGCCGGAGCGCTCTCCGGGCTGCTGTGGGCCCTCTGCCTGGGCTGGGTGTGCGCGGCCCCGGTGGCCCTGGTCCACCGGTTCACCGGACGGGCCCGGACCGTGGGGGAGCCCGCCCCGGTCTGACCCGGTCCCTTCCCGGGGACTCGTCGTTCGTCCACAGGCTGTGCATAACTCGGGTCACGGGTGATCCTCCGAAAGCCCCTGCTCCTCCGGGCCCTGCTCTCCCGTTTCCGGATCTCCCGTGTTCGTCCACAGGCTGTGGAAACAGAACCCTCCCGCCATTGGCCGAAATCTCGGATCACCCGGTGAATCCGGGCGGGAGAATCGACCGGATGAGTTTCCCGTCCCTCGGACACACCCACGATGGAACACCGCTCACCACGTCGGGTTTGGCGGGGTGCACATGTCCGGGGCAGAGCGGCGCGGGTTCTCCGCGGGTGCTCTCCAGAACCTCCTCCTGAAGCTGGTCCGCGAGCATGATCACCGCTTCGGCGTCCGGCAGGGAGTCCGGGAGCCTCACCATGGAGCCGATCCCTCTGGGGTCGAGGGACAATCCGACGAGCACCCCCGGTTCGCCGCCACCCGGATAGGTCCTGTCGAATTCCAGCTCCAGGGCGGAACCGGGTTTGAGGCCCGTGTCGAGGACAAGAGAATTGACGTTCTCCGTGGCCGTCACGGTCAGAGCGCAGACACGAGGGTTCCCGGCCTGTCGCAGCACCTCCTCGGACCACTTCCGCACGAGGCCGACATCTCTTTTCCGGCTCACTTCACCTCCCTGTATCCGTTTCCGGCGGGTGTCACGGGGAGCCCCGGCGACCCTATCGACCACGGCCGCCCTCCGCCCTGCTCCACAGGCGCGCGGCGCGGACCCCGAAAAACGGCGAACGCCCCCGGCCGGGGGCCGGGGGCGTGCTCGTGCGCCGGAAGGCGGACGCGCTCAGCTCCTCGTTCGACTGACGCCCGCCCCGTCTCCCGGAGGATCAGGCGGAGGACCCGGACCTGGGCCGCGACTGGAGCGCCGCCCAGATCAGGGGGATCTGCAACGGCACCCGCCCCCAGGCGACGACCTTGTTGTCGGCCGCCGACGGCAGGCGCCCCGAACCGGAGTCGAGCGCCATCTGGACGTTGGCCGGCCACACCGCCAGGAGCAGCGCGGCGCTGGCCGGACCGGCCCACCTGCGCCGGGTCAGCAGCCCGACCCCGCAGGCCAGTTCGGCGGCGCCGCTGCCGTACACGAACGCCCGGTGGGCGGGCAGGCGCCGGGGCATGATCGACTCGAACGTTCTGGGCGCGGTGAAGTGCAGTACCCCCGACCCGAGGAACAGGCCCCCCAGTGCGAGCGGGGCCGCTCCGCGCAGCCTCTCCAGACGTTTGCCCATGGTCATGCACACTCCTCTCGTGACGCGCCGCAACCAAAGCTACTCGCTGGTAAGCAAAGGGGTCCGCACCGGCCCTCCCGAAGCGGCGGAAGGTCCCGGACCCAACGGGCGGAGCGCCCCGGCGGGCACAATGTGGAACATGAACCAGCGAACGCGAGACCTCGCCCCCGAGGGCGAGACGGTCACCCTGGCCCGGGTGACCGGTGAGACCGGCGGTGACCTGGTGCTGCGCAGGGTGGGCGCACACTACGAGATCTACTCCAACGGGATCTTCCTGATGGACACCCGCGATGGAACCTCCGAGCGGGAGATGGTGCGTGCGAGCCTGGCCGGACTCCCCGCGGGCCGCTCGCACGCCCGGGTGCTGATCGGCGGCCTCGGCGTGGGCTTCTCGGCCCGTGAGGCCCTCGACAACCCCCGCGTGTCCCGCGTGGACGTGGTGGAGCTCGAACCGCAGGTGATCGCCTGGCACGACGACGAACTCGGCGAGGCCGCCGAGTACGTCCACCGCGACCCCCGCTGCCGGATCCACAACGCCGACATCGTCGCCTGGCTGGCCGAGGCCTCCGCCGCCGCCAAGCCCAGCCGCTACGACGTCATCTGCCTGGACACCGACAACGGCCCCGACTGGACCGTGGTGGAGAACAACAACCGCCTGTACGAGGCGGCGGGCCTGGAACAGCTCGTCCGGTTGCTGGCCCCCGGCGGTGTGCTCTCCTTCTGGAGCGCCAACGCCGTGGACAGCTTCGAGGAGCTGCTGCGGACCCGCTTCGGCTCGGTGGAGGTCGCGGAGGTGGTGGTCGCCCGGGGCGTCCCGGACACCGTCTACCTCGCCTCGAACCCCCTCTGACCCCACCGCCCCGGCGGCCGCCCGGTCTCAGCCCCGGTCGCGGGACATGTAGGCGGCGAACTCCTCCAGGGAGATCCGCTGGTCGCCGTCGGAGTCCATCGCCCGCACCGCCTCGGCGGCCTGCTCCTCGGTGGTCTCCTCGCCCAGGTTGCGCATCAGCGAGGTCAGCTCCTGCGCGGAGATGAGGCCGTCGCCGTCGGTGTCGACGAGGGTGAAGGTGGCGGCGTACTCGGTGGTCTCGGCCATCGGGGCTCTCCGGATCTGCTGGGGAAGGGGCCCGGCCAGGGTACCGGTGGCCGCCTGCCCGGACCAGTGGACGGCGCGGTCGCCGGGCGGCCCCGCTCCGGTGCCCGGCGGGGGAGGGAACACGGAAGGGGCCGTGCCTCCCGCTGCGGACAGCGGGCGGGCACGGCCCCTCGGTGGCGACAGTTGGTCGACGGGGCTCAGCGGGAGCCGGTGGAGGCCTTCGACCCGATCCAGCGGGCGATGACGGTGAACGCCAGCACCAGCACGAACAGGCTCAGCGCGGCGCCCCAGGCGCGGTCGATACCGGCCTCGAAGGGCTGGGCCGCGCCCCGGTACAGCTGGATGGGGACCGCACCCTGCGGTTCGCCCTGGAAGGCCGTCACGACCAGGCCGGAGCCGAAGGCGGTCAGCAGCAGCGGCGCGGTCTCACCGATGCCGCGGGCGATCGCCAGCATCGAACCGGTGGTCAGGCCGGGGGCCGCGGCGGGCAGGACCGTGTGCACGATCGTCTGCCACCTGCGGGCGCCCAGACCGTAACTGGCGTTGCGGATCTCGTTCGGGACCAGCCGGAGCATCTCCTCGGCGGACCGGGTGACGATCGGCAGCATCATCACGGCGATGGCCACCGCACCGGCGAAGGTGCCGAAGCCCATGCTGCCCCAGCCGATCACCACCAGGCCGTAGACGAACAGACCCACGAAGATCGACGGGATACCGGTCATCACGTCGGTGAAGAAGCGGATCGCGGAGGTCATCCGGTTCGGGCCGTACTCGACGATGTAGACCGCCGTGGCGATACCGAACGGGATCGACATCAGCACGGCCAGCGCCATGATGTACAGCGTTCCGAAGAACCCGGCCGCGTAGCCGCCGCCCTCGCGCCGGGGCGGGGGCTCGGTCTGGGTGATGAAGTCCAGGTTGATCACGCCGATGCCGCGCCGGGTCACCTCGAAGACGATGAGGACCAGGGGGATCATGGCGAGGACCATCGCCGCGGTCAGGACCACGGTCGCGGAGCGGTCCTTGAAGCGACGGTAGGAGGAGCCCTTGGGGCGTTCGCTCAGCGGAACGTGCCGGCGCGGCGGGGTGGAGGTCATGGTGCTCATACGGCGGCGTCTCCCGTCATGCGCCCCAGTCGCCAGACGATGACGCGGGCGAGGATGTTGACGATCATCGTGACCAGGAACAGGGCGACACCGATCGCCATCAGTGCGGTCCTGGCCTCCGGGGCGGCCTCACCGAAGGTCGCGGCGATGTGCGAGGCCATGCTGCTGCCGGTGCCGAACAGGCTCGCTCCCCAGGCCTGGGAGCCGCCGATCAGCATCAGGACAGCGATGGTCTCGCCCAGGGCGCGCCCCAGGCCCAGCATCGCCGCCGCGACGATCCCGGAGAAGCTGGCCGGGAGGACCACCTTGCGCAGGACCTCCCAGCGGGTCGAACCGAGGGCGTAGGCGGCCATCCTCTGGTCGATCGGGTGCACCACGATGACCTCGCGGATGATGGCGGTCATGATCGGCAGGATCATGATGGCCAGCACGATCCCGGCGGCCAGGTAGCCGACGCTGCGGACCGGGCCCTCGAAGAGGAAGAACCAGCCGAGGACGCCCTCCAGAAACTCGAAGAAGGGGCGGAGCACGTTCGGCAGGAACCAGTGCAGGCCCCAGAGGCCGAAGATGACGCTGGGCACCGCGGCGAGCAGCTCCACCATGTAGGAGAGCGGCTTGGCCAGGCGGTTCGGCGCCAGGTGGGTGATGTAGAAGGCGACCATGATCGCCAGCGGAAGTGCGATCAGGATGGCGATGGCCGAGGTCACCAGGGTGCCGTAGATGAACGGCCAGGCGCCGTAGGTGCCGCTGATCTCGAATCGGGAGCTGCCGGCGGTCCAGTCCTCGCCGAGCAGGAAGCCGAAGAAGCCCTCCTTGGCGAAGACGGGCCAGGCCTCGGACGTGGTGCGGATGACCATCAGGGCCAGGATGACCAGCACGATGGCGCCGCAGAGCGTGACGGCCCACTTGAAGATCGGGTCGGCCATCCTCCCCTTGCCGGACCTCAGCGTGCCCCGCCGGGGTTCCTCCGGGGCCGGGGCCTCGGGGGCCTCAGTGGACATGTTGCTTCTCCTCTTGATGGCTTTCGTGGGAGTGGGAGAGCGGTACGCCCCTGCGGGGACGGGGGAGGCGGGCCGGGGGCGCGTGCGCGCCCCCGGCCCGGTGGTGCTACTCCTGGTCGGAGTCGCCCTCGGTGTCGCCGTCGGCGGCACCCTCGTCGGAGCCGTTCTCGGAGTTGGTCTTCTCCAGCTCGGCGATGACGCGGTCGGTCAGTTCCGGGCCGAGGGGCGCGTAGCCCAGCTCACCGGCGAGGTCCTGAGCGCCCTCGTCGGTCAGCGCCCAGGTCCAGAAGTCGATGATGGCGTCGGCGGAGGCCTCCTCGTAGCCGCAGGTGTAGGTGAAGATCCAGTTGGTGCCGGCGATCGGGTAGCCCTCGCCGCCGATGTTGTCGATGGCGAACTGGAAGTTCTCCGGGACCTCGGCCTCGTCGGAGGCCGCGATGGTGGCCTCCAGGGTCGGCTCGATCGGGGTGCCGTCGGCGTTCACGACCGAGGCGACGGCCAGGTCGGACTCCTGGGCGAAGGACTGGTTGATGTAGCCGATGCCGCCGGGGTTCTGCGAGATGCCCTGCGCGACACCGTCGTTCTGCTGGCCGCCGACCAGGCCGGAGGCCCAGTCGAGCTCCTTGCCCTCGCCGTACTCGTCCGCCCACGACTCGACCTCGGTGCTGAGGTAGTGGGAGAAGACCGCGGTGGTGCCGGAGCTGTCGGAGCGGTGGACCGGGACGATCTCGTCGCTCGGCAGGTCCATGTCCGGGTTGAGCTCGGCGATCGCCGGGTCGTCGAAGGTGGTGATCTCGGTGGAGTAGATGTCCGCGATGGTCTGCGCGTCCAGCACCAGACCGTCGAGGTCGGGGTTGCTGAAGGCGATGACCACGGAGCCGAAGACGACCGGGAACTGGACGGCCTCGCAGCCGCGGTTCTCGGCCGCGAAGGCCAGGTCCTCGTCGGTGAGGTGGGCCTCGGAGGAACCGAAGTCGACGGTCTCCTCCAGGAACTGCTCCACACCGGCGCCGGAGCCGACGCTCTGGTAGTTGATGTCGACGCCCGGCTGGACGTCGTTGTTGTAGGTGTAGATCCAGTCCTGGAACAGGGGGTCGGGGAAGCTGGCACCCGCGCCGGTCAGTGACGCGCTGAGGTCACCGCCGCCGCTGCCGTCGGCACTGTCGCCGTTGTCCCCGCCACCGTTGCTGCACGCCGCCGCGAGCAGGGGGATGGTCGCCAGAACGGCGAGCTTGTAACGCCCGTTGCGCATGTCGTAGTTCTCCTCGTTGAATCACCGCTGTCGGGGCTGACGTGAAACGACAGTAAGCGTGCAGAAAGGCGCCGTGTCATCGAAATGAAGGACATCCGGTAGAAGGAGGGTGAATGGCGGGTAAATGAGGGTTACTATTTGATAACGGCACCTGTGTGTAGTGGTGCCGATGGCTGTGGGTAACCCTGAGTGGCCCGCTCTGACCTGGAGTTATGACGAGGTTCTCGGGTGTGTCGACGTGGGTTCGTGGTCGTTTGTATGACAACTTCCACTTTCCACGGATTCATCTGTCCGTTGGTCTGGTGAAAATGACCCGAACATGAATATCGGGCCTCTCCGCGGTTTCCGGAGGGCCCTGGAAAAGGTCCCGACTTCCTTCGTGCGGTTACCCGCCGTTCGCCGTGTCCAGCCGGTACCCGATGCCGCGGACCGTGTGGATGAACCGGGGCTGGGACTCGGAGTCACCGAGTTTGTGCCGCAGGCGGCGGATGTGCACGGCGATCGTGTTGTTCACCGGCGGGAGCGGCTTGCGCCAGACCTCCGTCCACAGCTCCTCCCGGCTGACCACTCTGCCGCTGTGTCTGAGCAGGAAGTCCATGATCCCGAACTCCCGCAGCGCCAGGTTGACCGGATGCCCGTCCACGAACAGCCGGTGTCCGAGGGCGTCCAGCTCCAGGTCGCCCGAGCGCAGCGCGGCGGAGACGCCGGCCTCCACCGGCGGCAGCCCCTCCGCCCCCGGCAGAGAACCGCGCAGCAGAGCCGACAGCTCGGGGATCCGGTACGGGCGGTTCACGCACGCCGTGGCGCCCGCGGCGAGCGCCCGCATCGCCCGCTGCGAGTCGCCCGGGCCCACCCCGATCAGGATGGGGATGTCCGTCGCCCGCCGGGTCACCCGCACCAGGGTCTCCAGTTCCACCTCGGGCGGGGTCGAGTTGGTCAGCAGTGCGTCCGGACGCGCCATCCCCACCCGCAGCAGGGCCTCGGCCCCGTCCAGGCAGACCGTGATGTCCACGTCGTGACCGCTCAGTGAGAGCACCAACTGGTGCGACTGCTCGGACTCGGGTTCCACCAGCAGGACCCTCAGCGGACCCTCCGTCCGCTTCACCCGAACCTCGGCGTCCGGCACGCCGGAAGGCGGCGGCACCGGTGCGGAGGAGGTGAGCGCGGGCATGGGCGGGTCCACTTCGTCGAGAGGGGTGGTACTGGGCGCGGGCGCTCGGTTACCCGAAGCGGCCCGAGATGTAGTCCTCGGTGCGCTGGTCGGCGGGCTTGCTGAAGATCTTCGCCGTTTCGTCGAACTCCACGAGGCTGCCGTAGCGGTCCCCGGCGTCGTCCACACCGGCGGTGAAGAACGCCGTGCGGTCCGAGACCCGGGCCGCCTGCTGCATGTTGTGGGTGACGATGACGATCGTGTACTCGGCCGCCAGCTCGTACATGAGGTCCTCGATCTTGAGCGTGGCGATCGGGTCGAGCGCCGAACAGGGCTCGTCCATGAGGATGACCTCGGGGTTCACCGCGATGGTGCGCGCGATGCACAGGCGCTGCTGCTGGCCGCCGGAGAGGGCGAAGGCGCTCTCCTTCAGCTTGTCCTTGACCTCGTCCCACAGGGCGGCCTTGGTCAGCGTCTCCTCGACCAGGTCGTCCATGTTGCCGCGCACCCCGTTGATCCGGGGACCGTAGGCGACGTTGTCGTAGATGGACTTGGGGAACGGGTTGGGCTTCTGGAAGACCATCCCGATCCGGCGGCGGACCTCGATCGGGTCCACGTCGGAGGCGTACAGGTCCTCGCCGTGGTAGGTCACCCTGCCCTCGACCCGCGCTCCCGGGATGAGGTCGTTCATCCGGTTGAGCGTGCGCAGGACCGTGCTCTTGCCGCAGCCGGAGGGGCCGATCATCGCGGTGATCTGACGCGGGCCCACCTTCATGTTCACGTCACGGACGGCCTTGTTGGACCCGTAGTGGATCGACAGGTCGGAGATGTCGAAGACGGGGTTGCCCAGGTCGGGAACCTCGCGGTTGTACCGGACGGTGTCGGGGGCGATGCCGCGGCCGGACTCGGTTCCGCGCGGGGTCGCGGTGTTGCTGACAGACATGGGGCCACTTCCGGGTCGGACGGAGCTCGTGTGCACGTGGGGGGTGAAACCCGCGGAGCGCGGTCGATACCCATGAAAATATGCCTGCGTGAAGCTGGGGTGAACGAACCCCGTGGCCAAGGTGAACGTGGGCGGTGGAGTGCGAAGCCCCCGGTGACGAACCGGTGTCGTCCCTCGGCCGCCGTGCTGCCGCAGCGTCTGTCCCCGGCACGGAACGGGGCGTGTCGGGGGTCCCGGGCCCCGAACGCGACCGCCCCGACGTCCGAGCACCCGCCGGGGCGGGCGGTGGGACGTCGGGGCGGTCGGGGTCCGCGTTACTGCGGGGTGTCGCCGGCCTGCTCGGCGACCTTCTGCTTGACCTCTTCCATGTCCAGCTCCCGGGCCTGGGTGATCAGGCTCTCCAGGGCCTCGGCGGGAAGGGCGCCCGGCTCGTTGTAGATGACCGTCTGGTCACGCACGATCATCAGGGTCGGGATGGACTGGATCTTGAACTCGAAGGCGAGCTCGCGCTGCGCCTCGGTGTCCACCTTGGCGTGCACGATGTCGGTGTGCTGCTCCGAGGAGCTCTCGAACACCGGGGCGAACTGCCGGCAGGGTCCGCACCAGTCCGCCCAGAAGTCGATCAGGACGAAGCTGTTGTCCTTGAGCGTCTCGGCGAAGTTGTCTTTGGTGAGTTCGACGGTGGACACGTGGTCTCCTGCTCTTCGTACGTCTTGTTGGTGTCGACCGGTGGCCAACTGCCATCCTCTTGGGTCCTACAGCGGTGGTGCCCACTCGTTTGTTCCACATGCCCCGACGGCGGTCCGAGCACCCCTCCTGGCTTGGAGGTTTCCGACCCAACACGTGTTGCATACCTGTTTGGGAGGAAAGACCGATCGAGGCTAGTGTCGGTTCTGGGACACGGGTTCATTGTCGTGACCGGAGCCCTTGTCGGGGGGCCGAACGCCGAAAACCGGGGGGACCGATGAGCGCTGAGGTGCCGGAGGGCGACCGGCCCGTCGACTACCGGTTCACCCTCGCCAACGAACGTACCTTCCTGGCCTGGATCCGCACCGCGCTGGCTCTGCTCGCGGGGGCGGTCGCCGTACTCCACCTGCTGCCGCTGAACTGGGAGGCGGCGCCCCGCACCCTGGTCGGTCTGACCCTGGCCGGGCTGGCCGGTGTCGTGACCGTGTACGCGCCGCTGCGCTGGTACCGCGTGCAACGCGTCATGCGCCGCGGCGGGGCCCTGCCGATGAGCCCCCTCCCGCTGATCACCACGTTCGCGGTGGGACTCGTGTGCCTTCTGGTCCTGCTGGGGAACCTGCTGTGAAACCGGGGGTGGAGAGGGACCCCGGCCTCCAGCCCGAGCGCACCCTGCTGTCCTGGCAGCGCATGCTCATCCTGCTGGCCGTGGTGGGCCTGCTGTACCTGCGGGGACCGCTCGACCCCGGCTCCTCCGCCGTGCCCGAGGTGGCACCGGCGCTCCGGGTGGGCGTCATGGCCTTCACACTCATGCTGGGAGCGGCCCTGGGCCTGCACCTGTGGTGGAGGTGGCGGAGCACCGGCCACGGACTCCGTGACCCCCGGACGGGGCAGCCGCCGCGGAACGTGGCCAGCCCCTGGGCGATGGGCCTGCTGAGCGCGGGTGTGCTCGCCCTGACGGTGGTCGTGCTGACGACGGTGGTCGTGCCGTGAGCCGGAGCCGCGGGTATGCCCCGTCCACGGGCGGGACTCGGGGTCCGGTACCCGGGGTGCGGGAGACGGCCGGTGCCGGGCCCCTGCCCTCGGGCGGGCGTCGGGGCGCCGGGCCGGCGGCGAGGCGGGGACCGGGCCTCGCGTGCGCCTCCTCTCCTGCCTGTCGGTCAGCGGCCGTGGAACGGCCGCGGGTCAGGCGGACCGGGTGGCGGGAACCCGGGTGCCGCCTTCCTCGTCCGGCCCGGGGTCAGACCGGTTCCGGCACCGAGCGGGCCGAACGGCGGTGCCGCACCAGGGAGCCGATGATGTCGTTCAGGTCCCTCGTCGGCTCGTAACCGATCAGGCGCGCGGCCAGGGAGGTGTCGGGGTAGCGGCGCTGCATGTCCTCGTACCCCTCTCCGTAGGCCTGTTCGTAGTCGACGTAGGTGATCGCGCTGGAGGAACCGGTCAGCTCCACGACCCGGTCGGCGAGCCCCTTGATCGAGACCTCCTCGCGGCCGCCCAGGTTGACCGCCCGGTTGTAGGCCTCGGGGGTGTCCATCAACCGCGTCAGGGCGGGGACCACGTCGTACACCGATCCGAAGCAGCGGCGCTGGGTGCCCGTTCCGTACACGGTGATGGGATCCGACGACAGCGCCTGGTCCACGAACCGGGGGACGACCATGCCGTACCGCCCCGTCTGCCTGGGCCCCACCACGTTGAAGAAACGGGTGATGACGCAGGGCACGCCGGACTCCGTGCCGTGGATGTAGGCGACCAGTTCGTCCAGGCCCTTGGCGGCCGCGTAGGACCAACGGCTCTTGATGGGCGAGCCGTAGATCCGGTCGTCGTCCTCCTTGAGGCCGTCGGCGTCGTTCTTGCCGTAGACCTCGCTGGTCGAGGCGACCATGTAAGGCACCCGGTGCCTGACCGCGGCCTCCACGACGTTCTCGGTGCCGTGCAGGTTGATCCGCAGGGAGCGGAGCGGGTTGTCGACGATGTTGTAGACACCCACCGCGGCGGCGAGGTGGAACACGGTGTCCGCCTCCGCGACGAGCTCGTCGACCAGCTCCCGGTCCAGGATGTCCCCCTGGACGAAACGGAACCCGGGTTGGTCCTTCAACTGGGACAGGTTCGACAGTGAACCGGTCGAGAGGTCGTCGAGCACGGTGATCTCGTGTCCCTGCGCGATGAGGTGATCGCTCAGGTGTGAGCCGATGAACCCGGCTCCACCGGTGATGACAGCCTTCATGGTTTCCCCTCCACTACGGACTGGGCGGATGTTCTGCTCTTCACGGGGGGTGGGTCGTGACGGGTGGGGGAGTTCGCGCGTCGTCGGTCAGGCCAGGTGGCGCAGGACGTGGTAGCCCTCGCCGAGGGCCACCCCGGCCTGCATGCCCCGGAGGACGGCGAGGCTGCGCAGGGTGAGTTCGGAGCGGGTGTGCGGGTGCTCGTGGCTCTGGGAGCCGTACAGCTCCATGCCGTGGAGCTTGGCAGCCAGGTCCTGTTCGGCGAGTTCGACGATGAGGTTGGGGGAGCACACGGGTTCGGTCCGCCACTGGTCGGCGGCCTCCTCGTAGGCCAGCACCAGCCGGGGGTGGTGGCGCAGGAGGGTGTTCGAGGGGCGCAGGGCCGTGTGGGCGGCCTCGGCGGTGGCCTGGTGGTCCTGGTTGTAACTGGTGCGGTGCGGCAGGAGCACCACGGTCGGCCGCAGGCGCGCGATCGAGAGCGGGCTCTCCCGCTCGATCAGCTGTGTCAGGTCCACCCGGGGGGAGGAGTCCAGCCTCAGGTGGTGCGTGTCGCCCGGCAGAGCCATGTGCCAGTCGTCCCAGCGGAAGTGTTCGGAGACCTTCTTGATCTCGGTGTAGCGCTCCTCCGCGGTGGAGAAGCCCCTCGGAGACTGGTCCGCGGTGTCGCCGACCGTCAGGAACTGCACGAAGACCTCCGCGCCCGCGTGCTTGGCCTTGCTCATCAGGCCGCCGCAGCCGAGGGTCTCGTCGTCGGGGTGGGGGGCGTAGACCAGGAGGCGCTCCTGTGACCAGTCCGTCGTCATGCCAGTTTCCCGTCCTTTGCCGAAGTGGGCGATCGGTTGTTACCCGAGCCGTCGGAACCGCTGCGCCCGAGGGTTCGGGTCGGCGGTGCCCCGCTCGCTGACCCTGGTCAGCCGCGGGACCTTGCCTGTCGGAGCACGCTCAGCGCATCCGGTCCGGCGTTGAGTAGGAGGTCGATCGCCGACAGGCGGGGCGCGAATTCGTCGGCGGGTCCGCGTGTGTGCTGCCGGTACACCGGGTGGTCGAAGTCCTGCCACTCGATGTCCACCCCGTAGCGGTTCATGATCCCGGGGTCCAGGTAGTCCCTCGCGCCCGCACCGGAGAGCAGGGTGTGCGCTCCGGCCTTGGCGCAGATCTGGGCGAGCAGCTCGCTCTTCTGTCCGGGGAAGTCCCCGAGTTCGCTGGCGCGCAGAATCGGTGTGTCGATTCCGAAACCGCGTGTCAGCAGGCGGGTGGTCGCGATGGCCAGCTCCGCGAGGTCCTCCCACCCGGTCTCGTACAGCTGGGCGATTTCTTCTGCGTAATCGTCCCAGTACGGGGCTTTTCGGTAACAGTGTTCAGCCAGCGCCCTGTAGTGCTTGGTTCGCCATTTGTGTGTGTTGTCAATCTTCTTGTCCAGAATGGTCTCGTCACGGCTGGCCTGCGTGACGGGCACGGTCAGCAGCACGGGCTTGCCCGGTCCGGCGACGTAGTTTCGGTTCTGCCAGCCTCGGCGCTCGAACTGAACCGTGTCGAGCATCACGAAACAGTCGGAGCGGTCGATCTTGTCGATCAGTCCCAGCCAGGGCCAGTAGTGCGGCTGGTGCACCGCGGCCAGGACGCGGTCGGTGTCGCCGCTGTTCGAGGCAGTTCTCCCACTCACGGGCTCCGGGGCTGCGCGGGCAGGATCTGGCGAGGGGGATCTCGGGTCGCCGATCACGCCGGGCGTTCTCCTTGTCTTGTCCTGTTGCGTTTCGCGAGGATTTCCCGGGCACTGTGTGACCTCGGGCAAACCGGGGCGGCACCATCGCCGACGCCTCGCCTCAAATATCTTCTAATGGGTACCACCTCACGCAAGCCCGTGTATACGATTTGCGTGGCCTACATAGGACGCGAACCCGGGTGAACCCACCGGTCGCGTAGGGCGTCAACCTAACACCGACTTTGTGGGTTAATGTCGGTCCGAAACCGATAACTTTCGGAGGGTCCCAGGCCTGTGCGTATTGCGCGTTTCATCGGTGGTCTACTGACCGGGTTGATCGCCCTGGTCCTGGCCGCCGCACTCTTCGTCTACTGGTTCGACTTCGCGACGTCGATGGCGGCAGCCGCCGGCATCGGCGCCCTCGGCTACGTGTTCCTGTGGATGGCCTTCGGGCTGAACCTTCTGCTGTGGACCGTGGTGGGCCTGCTCAGGCTGGCCGAGGGCGGGGCCCGGGGCGCCCTCCGGCGCGGCTCCCGGGGACGTCGGCCGCGGGTGGCCCCCGGCGGACGCGAGCGCGAGCGGGTGCTCGTCGGCGCGGCGGGCGCGGGCGGCGGCACCGCGCTGTCCGAGAGCGGGGCCGGAACCGGCCCCGTCGGCGCGGACGGCGTCGAAACGGTGGCCTCCGACGGCGCCGCGGCGGTTCGGGACCCCGAGGCCACCACCCTCGCCGTCATCATCCCGGCGCACAACGAGGAGCCGGTGATCGGCACCGCGATCTCCTCCGCGCTGGGCCTGTTCGACCGCTGGGACATCTACGTCGTCTCGGACTCCTCCGGGGACGCGACAGCCGAGATCGCGGCCAGGACCGGGGTGAACGTCCTCGAACTCCTCACCAACCGGGGCAAGGCCGGGGCGATCGAAGCGGTCATCGAGGAGTTCTCGCTGACCGAAAACTACGACGGTGTAGTGATCCTGGATGCTGACACCGAGCTCGACGCAGGGTATGTGGAAGGCGCCAAACGCCAGCTGGCCGACCCGGGTGTGGCCGCCGTCGCGGGCTTCGTGGTCTCGGAGTGGAAACCGCGGGAGCGCAACGTCATCGGGCGGATCATCTCCGCCTACCGGGACCGGCTGTACTTCATGCTCCAGTACTTCATGCGCTTCGGGCAGACCTGGAAGCGGACCAACGTCGCCTTCATCGTCCCGGGGTTCGCGAGCGTGTACCGCAGCCGTGCGCTCAGGGAGATCACCGTCAACCCTCCGGGGCTGGTGATCGAGGACTTCAACATGACCTTCGAGGTGCACCGCAAACGCCTGGGCAGGGTGTCGATGCGGCCGGACACCAAGGCCTACAGCCAGGACCCGTTCACCTTCCGGGACTACCGAAAGCAGGTGGGCCGCTGGACGCTGGGCTTCTGGCAGACGGTCCGGCGGCACGGGGTGTGGCCGAGCTTCTTCTGGCTGGCCCTGGCCCTGTACATCCTGGAGGTCGTGCTGGTCTCGTTCCTCTTCCTGGTCACCGTGGCGATCGCGGTGTTCGTGCTCGTCGGCACGTTCGGCGGGGACGTGGCGGCGGGCCTGCCGTTCTTCACGGAGGGGTTCACCGCGGTCACGGCCTTCCTCCCGCTGACCGCGCTCGCGATCGGCCTGCTCGTCCCCGACTACATGCTCACCTGCGTCATGACGGTGGTGCGCCGCCGGCCGTCCTACCTCCTCTACGGCCTGTTCTTCTTCCCGATCAGGATCGTTGACGCCTACCTGTCCCTGCGGATGATCCCGAAGGCGTGGACGGCCAAGTCCGACGGGCGGTGGAGCAGCCCCACCCGGGTCGCCAACAAGGACAGGAAGTAAACCCGCACCGAACTGCGAAAATGTGAGATTTTCCGGGCGCGGCCACCCCGGGGGCCCGCCGCGGTGGACAGCGCTTAGCCTCGATGGAGGGGACCCGACCCTCCTCGGGGCGAAGTTGTTGAATGGGTGAGGTCGTAGTGGACAAGAGGCGTGTTTCGTTCGCGTTGTACCGGGTGCTCGCTTACATCACAGGTGTCTTCCTGTTGGGCCTGACCTTCGTGGCCATGCCCGCCAAGTACCTGGTCGGCGAGAGTTCGATGTTCGCCCTGGCTCCCGCTCCCGAGGGCCTGGAGCACTGGTTCGGCCCCGAGTCGCCGCTGATGCTCTTCATCGCGATGCCGCACGGCTACGTCTACATGGCCTACGTGCTCGTCGTCCTGTGGGTTTCCCTGGACCGTCGCTGGGGCGCGGGCCGGACCCTGGGCGTCGTGCTCGCGGGCACCGTCCCGGTGCTCGGTTTCGTGGTCGAGCACCGTGTGGTCAGGTCCGAGAGGGCCGGGGAGCCGGCGTCCGCGGGTGCGGTTCAGGAGCCCGCGTCCGTCGGCTGATCCGGGTTCCGTCCGCTTTCCTCCGAGGCCCCGCCCGTGTTCCGGGTGCGGGCCTCGGCCAGTTCACGGCGCATGAGGATGATCCAGAACGCCACCCCGGAGGCGCCGAACATGGCCCACTGGACGGAGTAGCTGAGGCTGCGCCAGTTGATCGAGAACTCGGTGGGCGGCTCGGGCGGCGGCATCGGGGTGAGCCCGCCTGCCGCGGGGTCGCTCCCGGGCAGGGTGAGGTAGGCCGCGTAGAGCCGGTAGTCCCACTCGCCGACCAGTACCGACGGGGCGATCCGCTCTGCTGTTCCCGCCTCGGACTCGCCCATGGGGACGAAGCCCTCGGAGGAGTCCTGGGGCGGTTGGAGCCAGCCGGTGACGGTGACCTCGCCCTCGGGGGAGGGGGGCGGGTCGGTGCCGTCCGCGGACCAGCCCCGGTTCACGGTCAGGGCCACGCCGTCCTCGGTGACGAGGGGGGCGACCACCGCGTAGCCCTCGGCACCGTCCATCCGCTGCGGAACCAGGAGTTGGGCGTCGGCGTCGAAGCGCCCCCGGGCCCGGACCGCGGTGTTCGCGGTGAGGTTGGGGTGCAGGTAGGTACCGGGTTCTCCCAGATCGGTGACGGGCACGGCGTCGGCCAGGTCCTCCACCGGGTTGGTGATGACGTCGCGGTCGGGTTCGAACGCGCGGTTGCCCTGCCAGTAGGCACCGGCCGTGCACACCAGGGCCACGATCAGGGCGGCGAGGTGGAGGCCGAGCCAACGCGGGCTGAGGAGCGGTGATCTCACCGGTCCAGGCTATGCGCGGCCTCCGAGCGGCTGATCATGACCCCGTGTTGACGATGGCCACAGCCACTTGGCGGTTCCCCGGCCGAGGAATGAAGATCACTTTAAGTAGTTTCTCGTAACGGAGGGTTGTTCTTCGTGGGTGTGGTGGGTAGTGTCTCTATCAACGCGGAACGACACGATCGCTTCCGCGTGAGAGACCTTCAAGGCCGCGACTCCAGGGGGGAGGAGTCGCAGGCCGCTTCCCAGAGCGAGGGTTGCCTCCGTACTTTGAGGGGGGATGCGGAGGCGACCCTCGCCACCTCGTAGACGGGGCGGGCCCACCGGTCGGTGGACCCGCCCCGTTCCCGTGGTTGTCTCCGGGGGTCAGCCGGGGTGTCCCCGCTTTTTCGTGGATCGTTGGTGCTTCGTCTTCCGGTAGGCGTCCAAGGCCTTGCGGGAGCTCTGCCATGTCCCGTCCGGGGTCTGGAAAGCTTCCAGCCTTCCGCGTTGCGCGGCCTGGCGTAGGGCTGGGAGCGAGAACTCCTCGTCCGCGAGTGAGGTGAGCGGGACCATGCGCGCGGGACCAGCCACGTTGGGGACGATAAACCGTTCGAGGTTGTCGATCATCGCCCGCGCGATCAGTTCTCCCAACGACCCCGGGTCTCCCGCGTCGGCTCGTTGCATGGCGGTCAGGTAGGCGGGACGCTGCCGTTTGAGGATGATGACCGGGGGATACCCTAGACGCACCAGGATGAGGTTGAGCACCAACCGCCCCGTGCGCCCGTTCCCGTCGATGAAGGGGTGTACCTGCTCGAAGGTGTTGTGGAGCACCGCGAGTTTTTCCGGCAGGGGTTCCTTCCCCTTCGCGTCCGTGCGCTCGAGCCCAAGCTGGCGCACCCGGCCGACCCAGGCGTCCATTCGGGCGGGGACGAGCGGCCACGAGGGTGGAACCATGCCGGCGGAGAACGGATGGATGTCGTGTTCCCGATAGTTCCCCGGCCCCTCCCTGTCGGTGGCGTCGGGGTGCGGCGCCACGTCCCACACCGGTGTCATGGAAATCTGGTGAATGTGCCGAACCTCGCCAATGGTCAGAAGCCTCCCGTCATGCCATTCGCCTGGTTCCAGCGCCTGTCGATAGACCCAACGAGCCGCGTCCGCGTAGCCGCGGACCTCGTTGTACTCCTTCAGCGGCTTCGCACCCACCGCGCGTCCTTGGTCCAGCAGTGCTTGGACCTCGCGCAGGACGAGAGTGTTCCCTTCCAGAGCTGTCGAGTGATGGGCCTCAAGGTGCCAGATGTCGTCCCAGACGGCTCTTGCCTCGCGCGGATCAGGCAGGCCCCCGTACCGTTGCAGGTCCTCAATGGCTTTCTCCAGCCGTTGGTAGACGGTGGCCCTGCTCGGCCTTCCTCGTCCCACACGACACCCTTCTCATTTTGATAAGCCTGGTGAGTAGCGAAATGAACTTATCAACATTAGGTGTCGGGCGGCCCTGTTTCGCCTGAGGGGGCGGGGGTCTGAGGTGATCGTGGACGTGGTGCCTGACGTAGTCTTCGCGCTGGGGCCGATCGTCTGTCCGACTATGCGTGTCGAGGTCAGAGAGACGGGTGCGGCACTGTGACGACAGGCGGAGACGGGGCGAAGGGCTGAGTCGTTCCCAGCTCGGGCGCCCCGCTGTTGATACCCGTTCTGATACTGCCGCCCGGGTACCAGGGTGTCCCGGGATGCTCCCGGATGCACCGGAAGCGTTGCCCTGCCTGCTCTTACGGGGCCCTGATGGTTTCCGGACGCGCTTGGTTCCGCTGTCGACACGGGATGCGGAGGCGACCCTCGCCACCTCGTAGACGGGGCGGGACCACCGGTCGGTGGACCCGCCCCGTTCTTGTCGTGCCACGAGGACTGGTCCGTCCGTTCGCCCGTGCGGTTCCACTGCTCTCTCGGAAGCCGCACGCGCCGCAGGCGCTGACCAGCTGGTCGTCACCGGGGGCGCGCCCGGAAGTCCGCCCAGAGGTCCACGGCCTGTTCCAGATCGAGGGCGGCCACCTCCTCGGCAGGCATGCCGACGGTACGGACCAGGCGTTCGGCCAGCCAGTCCGGGACGGGTTCTCTCCTTGGCTCCGACTCATGCGGTACGGCTCCCGCGGGTTTGCCGAGATGCTCGATGACGACCGCGAGCTGCTGGGCCGCCGGGGTGTCCTTCCCGGCGGCCCGGACCCGTTGGGAGGCCTCGGCGTAGACTTGGGCGTCCGCCCGTGCCCCGACCGCCCAGACCTCGCAGATCTCCACGTTCTTCCCATCGGTCACGCGGTACACGATGCGCCAGGTGTTGCGTCCGACGACGAGTTTCCGAAATCCCGTGAGTTCGCCACCCAGGGGGTACCCGGCCTCCGGATTCTTCTCCAGGAGAAGGATCTTTTTGAGGACCCTGGGCACGGCGTCCGGGCCGAGCCGCCTCAGGTCGTCGATGGCGGCGTCGGTGAAGGTGATCTCGACCATCAGTCCCCGGGGAGTTCTTCGAGTGAGGCGCGGCTGTGCCCGAAAGCGGTCAGTACGTCGTCCAGGGAGGTTCGCTGTCCACTGTCGGTGAGCTCCCGTGCCAGGACCAGGGCAAGATCTCTGAGGTCCGTCTCGGCTCTCTCCAGTTCCGCGAGTCGGGAGAACGCGACCACGGCGGCCACCGGCTCGCGTCGGCGGGTCACGATGACCTCGGTCCCCTGCTCCGCGTCCTGGACGATGCCCGCCACGCCGCGTCTGGTGGCGTCGGTGACACTGATCTCCTGGGTGTGCTCAAGAATCGCCATTCTTCAACTGTATAGGAAGTTATATAGATTGGCAGCGGTGTCCGCCCTGGGTGGCGCGGTCCGCATGGCGGGGCTCTCGGGCGGGTTCCGGTCAGTTCCGCGGGCGCCGCCGCTTCGGGGGCTCCGTCCTGTCGCGCTCCCTGAGGGTCTCGGCCCTGCTCCGGTGGCGCGCCGCGTAGACCCGCAGGGCCAGGTTGACCGCGTCATCCTCGCTCCGGGCACCGGAGAACCTCATGGCCTCCCGGAGGGCCTCGTCGTCGATGTCGATCCAGGTCGGGCTCACGCCGCACTCCTTGGCGCTCAGGAACGTGTGGGACGTCCCCATCGTCTCGCACACTGAGGGTGACGTGAGCACTACCGAAGGGTGCGATCCGTGTCGGGGTCAGCCCATGGTCTTCTGTCCGTCCAGCGACTCGCGGATGATGTCGGCGTGGCCGCAGTGCTGCGCGGTCTCCCGGATCAGGTGCAGCAGGACGTCGCGCGCGCTCCACGAGGTGTCCTCGGGGAACCACGGCGCGTCCGGGAGCTTCCGGCTGACCTCCAGATCCGGCAGGGCGCGGACGTAGGCCTCGGTCTCCTCCGCCGCCCGCGCGTACTCGGCGAGGACGCCCTCCAGGGTCTCGCCGTCGACCAGGCGGAAGGTCTCCTCGTGGCGCTCGAAGGTCTTCGGGTCCTCGTAGTCGACCTCCTTCGGTCCCTCCTCGATGAACCCGACCCACCCGCGCTCCACCTCGGTCAGGTGCTTGGCCAGGCCGGCGAGGGTGAGCTCGCTGGCGGTGGTGCGCCGGGCGGCCTGCTCCCGGTCGAGCCCCCTGAGGGTGGTGAGCAGGAACTCGCGCTGCTGTGCGAGGAAGAACAGGAGCGTCTCCCTCTCGTCCGAGCGGGCGCGGTCCGGGTTCTGCTCCGCCGTCTGCACTGTCATGGCTCTCCTTCGTCCGGTTCGTCCTGGTGCTCCGAACTCTAGAGAGCATGGCGGTCAGTTACTGTCCTCTGTCTGGTCGGCATGGCCGGACTTTCTGGCTTCGGCGAAAGCCCTGCGGTTAACCTGGCGGTCTGGCGACCCGGAGGTTCCATGGCCCTGATACCGCTCCAGTACCGACTCGACGGCCCCGTGCACGCGCCCGTCGTGCTGCTCGTGCCGCCGTTCGGCACGAAGATGTCGGTCTGGGAACCCCAGATGCCCGAACTCACCCGCAACCGCCAGGTGCTGCGGATCAACCACCGGGGGCACGGGACCTCGCCGGCGCCCGAGGGGCCCTACTCCGTCGAGGACCTGGCCCTGGACGTCCTCGGTGTCCTGGAGGGTCACGGCTTCTCCAGGGTCTCGGCCGTCGGTGCCGGGTTCGGCGGATCCCTGCTGCTGTGGATCGCCGCCAACTCCCCGCGAACCCTGGAGCGGCTCGCGCTGCTGGCCGGGACGCCGCGCACACCGCCCATGCACCGCTGGGACCGTGTCGCCTCGCGGGTACGGGGGGCGGGGTTGGAATCGGTCACCTCGGACGTGGTCCTGCCCTGGTTCACCCCGGACCTGACCGAGGACCGCCCGGAGGTCGCGGCCCGGTTCACCGAGGACTTCGGCAGCACCGACCCGGGCGCCTTCGCGTCGATCTGCGACACCGTGGCCGGAATGGACCAGCGCAACCTGGTCTCCGGCGTGCGCGCGCCGACCATGGTGGTCTCCGCCGCGCACGACCCCCTGCTGCCGCCCGGGCACGGGCGCAGGCTGGCCGACGGGCTCTCCGACTCCCGGTTCGAGGTGGTTTCCGGGGCCGCGCACCTTCTCGGGGTGGAACGCGCCGACCGGGTCAACGAACTGCTCGTGGAGCACGTGGCCGCGTGAGGGGGCGCGGTCGCACACGGACCCCGTGCGCGGCCCCGGGTGCCCGGTTCCGCGTCCGCCGGGGCCGGGCTCAGGTCTGGTCGGGCACCGGGATCAGCGGGCTGTTGATCTCCAGCAGGTAGCCGTCCGGGTCGCGGAAGTGGGAGGCGCGGATGCCCCACGCGGTCCAGTCGCGGGGTTCCATCACCTGCCGCGCACCGTCCGCGACCAGGCGGGCGGCGGCCTCGTCCACGTCGTCGACCTCGAAGATGATCGCGAGCCGGTCCTGGTGGGGCAGTTCCGGGTCGGCGGTGTCGGTCTCCAGGGCCTCGGCCATCACCTCGCGCTGGTTGATCGCCAGCCTGGTCTGCGAGTGCACGTCGAACTCGGCGTAGCGGCTGTTCTCGTCGCCCCAGAGGACGGGGAGCTTGAGGATGTCGGCGTAGAAGCGGAAACAGGCCTCGTAGTCGTTGACGAGGAGCCTGGTGTAGCTGAGGCGCATGGAAGTCTCCTGCCGTGCGGGTCGGTCGTCGGCACCATTCTCACGTCCGAGAGTGACGGATCACTGAGTATCCGTACCCGGATGTTCTGTGGCCGGATGTGGCCACATTCTTTCCGTTTGCCTGGTTGACCTGCGGTTTCGGTTCTGGAACCCCGTCTCAGAGCGGGCACGGCCGCCCTTCGGTCCTCGACCCTCCTGGGCTCAAAAATGTAGTAGGAGTACTATCAATCAAAGTAGACCAAGTACGAAAGGAGGGAGAGCTGTGACGAACCAGGCACCCACGGACCGGTCCAGGGTCTGCCCTGCGGCCTCCGGTCACCCCACCGAGACCGTGCTGCGGGCCAGCGGCCTGCGGATGAACTACGGCAGCACCGAGGTCCTGAAGGGGGTCGACCTCACCGCGCGACGGGGCGAGGTGATCGCGCTCCTGGGCCCCAACGGGGCGGGCAAGACCACCACCATCGAGATCCTGGAGGGCTTCCGGCGCCGATCGGCCGGAGAGGTCGAGGTCCTCGGCTCCGACCCGGAGCACGGCGACAAGGAGTGGCGCTCCCGCCTCGGGGTGGTCCTGCAGTCCTGGCGTGACCACGCCGCCTGGCGGGCGCGGGACCTGCTCCACCACTTCGGCCGGTTCTACGCCCCCCACTCCCGGCCCGGCCGCGTCCGCCCGCACGACACCGACGAACTCCTCGCCCTGGTCGGCCTCACCGAACAGGCGGACCAGCGGGTCAAGACCCTCTCCGGGGGCCAGCGCCGCCGACTCGACGTGGCGATCGGCGTGGTCGGCCGTCCCGAGGTCCTCTTCCTGGACGAACCCACCGCCGGGTTCGACCCGAAGGCCCGCCGGGACTTCCACGACCTGGTGTTCCGTCTCGCCGACGAGGAGGACACCACGATCCTGCTCACCACCCACGACCTGGACGAGGCCGAGAAACTCGCCGACCGCATCCTCCTCCTCGCCGGGGGCACGATCGTCGCCGACGGCAGCGCCGACCAGCTGGCCCGCCTGGTCGCCCGGGACAGCGAGGTCGTCTGGACCGCTGACGGCGCGCGCCACGTCCACAGCACCGACAACCCGGCCAGGCACGTCGCTGAACTGTACGCCGTGCACGGGGACGGGATCACCGACCTGAAGGTCACCCGGCCGTCCCTGGAGGACGTGTACATGGCCATGGCCCAGCGGCACGAGAGCGGAGACGCCGAGAGCGCCGCCGCCGACTTCGGGGAGATCCGATGAACAGCACCCTCAACGCGCTCCGGGCAGGCCTCTCCCGGGGCTGGATCGAGTTCACACTGTCCTTCCGCAGCGCCCAGGAGCTGTTCGGCTACCTGTACATGCCGCTCCTGTTCCTGGGGATGGCCATCGCCTTCAACAGCACCGGGATGGCGGACGACGAGGGCCACCCGATCGGTGCGGTCGTCCTCAGCGGCGGCGCGGCCTTCTTCCTGGTGATGCTGGGCGTGACCACCGTCCTCCAGGTCCTGGCCAACGAACGGGAGGACGGCACGCTGCTGCGGGCCAAGGCCGTTCCGCGCGGGCTGCTGGGGTACACCGTCGGCAAGGCCGTGCACGTCGCGGCCATGTCGGTCACGGCCATGGCCCTCATGGTGGTGCCGGGACTGCTGTTCGTCGACGGTTTCGGCTTCGAGCGGTGGACCGACGCCCTGATCCTGCTCTGGGTGTGCGTGCTCGGCATGCTCGCGCTCGCACCCATCGGGGCGATCATCGGCTCTTTCATCACCAACCCGCGTATGGGGGTCACGCTGGCGGTGTTTCCCACCATCCTCATCGTCATGGCCTCCGGCCTCGTGTTCCCCTTCGAGTTCATGCCCGACTGGGTGCGGGCCGTCGGCCAGATCCTGCCGGTGTACTGGCTCGGGCTGGGGGTCCGCGCCGCGATGCTGCCGGATTCCTACGCCGCCCTCGAACTCGCGGGATCCTGGCAACTGCCGCAGGTGGCGGGGGTTCTGGCAGTCTGGGCGCTGGTCGGGCTCGTGGCTGCCCAGTGGGTCCTGCGCCGGATGGCACGGCGCGAGTCCGGGTCACGGGTCCAGGCAGCCCGAGAGGAAGCGATGAAGCGTGCCTAGCGAGAAGTCGAACGGCCGCCGTGCCAGGTCGGCGGCCACCACGGAGACGATCCACAACCGGATCGCGGTACTGCGGGCCGAACGAGGCGTCTCCCGCCGGGAGTTGGCCGAGGCCCTCGGGGTCCACTACCAGACCGTCGGCTACCTGGAGCGGGGCGAGTACAGCCCCAGCCTGCACCTGGCGCTGCGCATCGCGAAGTACTTCGAGGTGCCGGTCGAGGTCGTCTTCTCCACCGAACCCTTCCCCCGCATCGGCCAGTGACGGCCCTGTCCGGGACGCCCGACTCCGCGAAGGAGAACCGCCATGAAGAGAAGCCCCGAGGAGCGCGCGGAGGCCTACCTCCAGAAGCTGACCGCCCGGTTCGAGGACCCGAAGATCCGCGGGCTGTGGGCCGACCGGTCGGCCCGGCGTCGCAGGTTGTTCCTGGCCCTGATCCTGGCCTTGCTGGGCACCGCGGCCCTGACCTCGCTGGCGCTGTCCCAGAGCACTCTGGCGGTGCTCGGCTCCAGCCTCGCCCTGCTTGTCGTTCTGATTCCCCTGAGCACCACGTTCCAGGTGCTCGAAGCCGGATCACGGACCACGCACGGCTACGAGCTGGTGGTGGACGAGCGGCAGCGCGCCGAGATCGAGAGCGCCCGCTCCCTGGGCCACTCGATCACGTCGGCCCTGCTGATCCTGGCGGTGGCGATCGCCGGTGCCGCCCACGTGCTGAGCATCAGCCCCGCGGCCGACCACACCGTTCCGATCGGCGTCTTCCTCCCAGTGGCCTGGGTCGTGCTGGTGGTCCACCGCTCCTTCCCCGCCTGCTACCTCGCCTGGACCCAGCCCGACGAGCTCCCCGACGACGAGCCGGCCGGTCACTGAGACCGGCCACTGGCGCCCTCCTCCGGGATCATGGTGCCCATGCGTACGATCACCGAGAACGAGGCGGCGGGGAACTTCGCCGAACTGCTGGAAGAGGTCGGGAACGGGGGACGGGTGACCATCACCAGGAGAGGTGAGCCGGTCGCCGTGATGGAGCCAGTCTCCCCGCGGACGCTCGACGGTTTTCGTGCTGCTGGCGTGAGGACCGACCCGCCAGCCGACTGACGGGCTAGTAGGAGAAGGGGTCCGGCCCGGCCCAGCCGTAGGTGTCGCGCTGGCGGACCTGGTCCAGTTCGTCCTCGGAGATCACCCGGGGCTCGCCGAGCTGACGGGCGCGCAGGTAGGCCGTGCTGAGCCAGTCAAGCAGCCGGAGGTTCTCCAGGGCGTGCTCCAGGCTCCGGCCCAGGACGATCCCGCCGTGGTCGGCGAGCAGTGCGGCGTCCCGGCCCTTGAGGGCCTTGACCGCCTGGTCGGCGATGTCCCCGGTGCCGTAGAGGGTGTACGGGGTGACCGTGATCGCCCCGCCCAGGGCCGCCGCGCGGTGGTGGACCGGGGGGAGTTCGGCCAGCACGCTCGACACCGCCACCGTGTCGGCGGTGAAGGCGTTCACCACGGCGGTGGTCTCGCGCCCGTACTCGGCGGCCCGGCGGTGCACGGCCATGTGCAGGGTGGTCTCGGCGGCGGGGTCGCGCCTGCCCTCCAGCATCCGGTCGTCCAGGGACATGACCGGGCAGTCGTGCGGCTGGATCTGGTCCAGGGGGACACCGTGGGGGGTGACGACCACCAGGTCGCCGCTGCGGACGCTGACGGTTCCGGCCTCGCCGGGGGCGGAACCCGGGTGCTGGGCGATGGCGCGGGCCGTCAGGCAGACATCCCGGCGTTCCTGTTCAAGCAGCATGCGTTCCTCGGTGGGGTTCGCGGGCGGCGGTCCATGGGGTGCGTCTCGGAAGGTGCCGGACGAACCGGCTTAGGTACACCTAAATGTACGTCAAAGACTCGTTCCCGTATTCCCCAGGTGGGTGTGTCCTGCCGTCCGCGGGTCCGCCCGGAACGTAGGAGTGACGCAACGGCCCTGGTGATGTGGGCCACGGGGAAGGCGTCCCGAGGTGCGTCATTTTCCCTGATCAGTCAGGGTTGTGGGAGCGTTGTGGCGTATGTGTCCTATGAGACGAGGCAGTTTGTGACTAGCGATCTTGGGCAAAAGGGATCCGTGAATCAGCCCTACGTAACCCTGCCGTCCGTGCCGTACCTGTCCGAGCCGGGATCGGCCGAGGCCACCAGCCTGTACATCGACGGCCAATGGCGAGCGGCGAGCAACGGTCGGGTCCGGGAGATCCTGGACCCCGCCGACGCCTCCGTTCTGACCATCGTGAGCGAGGGCGGCAAGGCCGACGCCGAAGCCGCCATCGCCGCCGCACGACGTGCCTTCGACACCGGTGAGTGGCGCCGTACCGACGCCGGCGAGCGCGGTCAGATCCTCGGTCGGATCGCCGACCTGCTCCAGCGCGACCGCGAGGAGATCGCGGTCATGGAGTCGCTGGACACCGGCAAGACCATCGAGGAGGGCGGGATCGACGTCGACGACGTCACCAACGTCTTCCGCTACTACGCCGGTCTGGCCGACAAGGAGGCGGGCCGACTCGTGTCCGCGCCCGAGGGCGTGCACAGCAAGGTGGTCTACGAACCCGTCGGGGTCTGCGGCATGATCACGCCGTGGAACTACCCGCTGCTCCAGCTCGCCTGGAAGATGGCCCCGGCCATCGCCGCGGGCAACACCATGGTGATCAAGCCGAGCGAGGTCACCCCGGTGACCACCGCCAAACTGGTGGAGCTCTCCACCGAGGCGGGCATCCCCGCGGGCGTGGTCAACCTGGTCACGGGCAGTGGACCCGACGCCGGCGCGCCGCTGTCCGAACACCCCGACGTCGACCTGGTCTCCTTCACCGGCGGACTGGTCACCGGTCGGCGGATCATGGCGGCCGCCTCCGAGACGGTCAAGAAGACGGCCCTGGAACTGGGCGGCAAGAACCCGAACATCATCTTCCCCGACGTGGACCTGGACACGGCCGTGGACTACGCGCTCAACGCCGCGTTCTTCCACTCCGGCCAGGTGTGCTCGGCCGGTGCGCGGCTGATCGTGCACAACGACATCCACGACGCCTTCACCACCGAACTCGCCCGCCGGGCCGAGGCCATCCGTATCGGCCGCGGCCAGGACGAGGGCGTGCGCTGCGGCCCCCTGGTCTCGGCGGAGCACCGGGCCAAGGTCGAGAAGGCGGTGGCGCGCGGTGTCGAGGAGGGCGCCAGGATCATCGCGGGCGGCAAGCGCCCCGACGACGAGGCCCTGAAGGACGGCTACTTCTACCGCCCCACCGTGTTCGTGGACTGCGACCGGTCCATGGACATCGTGCAGGCCGAGGTGTTCGGCCCGGTCGTGACCGTCGAGCGCTTCGAGACCGAGGAGCAGGCGGTCGAGCTCGGCAACGACACCGACTACGGGCTCTCCGGCGGTGTCTGGACCAACGACACCGCACGCGGCGAGCGCGTGGCCGCGGCCCTGCGCCACGGCACCGTGTGGATCAACGACTACGGGCCCTACATCCCGGGCGCCGAGTGGGGCGGCTTCGGCCGCAGCGGAGTCGGTCGCGAACTCGGCCTGGCCGGTCTGGACGAGTACCGCGAGGCCAAGCACATCTACCGGAACCTGGCTCCGGAGCCGCAGCGCTGGTTCGGGTGACAGACCAGGCGGTCGCGGGCGGCGGGGCCGTCCGCGACCGCGGAGCCGTCCGGCGGCGCGGGTCCGTCCTCCGCGCCGCCGGGCGCTTCCCCCCGAAGGAACGCCCACAACCGAAGACATGACAAACGAATACACACAGAACACACAGGTCGATTTCCCCCCGAAATCCCCCCGAGCAAAACATAACGAGAGGATTCGGGCCGTTTCCATGAACGAAACCACCTACGACTACGTCATCGTGGGCGGAGGTACGGCGGGTTCGGTGATCGCCAACCGGCTCACCGAGGACCCCGACACCACCGTCTGCGTCATCGAGGGCGGTCCCGACGACCGGGACCTGGAGCACGTGCTCCGGCTCCGCGACTGGCTGAGCGTCCTCGACAGCGACCTGGACTACGGGTACACCACGACCGAGCAGCCCAACGGCAACTCGCACATCCTGCACTCGCGTGCCCGGGTGCTGGGCGGCTGCTCCTCGCACAACACGCTCATCAGCTTCCGGCCGTTCGCCGAGGACCTGGACGAATGGGTCGCGGCGGGCGCCGAGGGCTGGGACAACGCCACCGTGCAGTCCTACGCCGACCGGATCAAGTGCAACATCGTCCCGGTCGCCGAGAAGGACCGCAACGAGATGGTCAAGGACTGGGTGTCCGCGGCCTCCGAAGCGGCGGGCGTCCCGGTCATCGAGGACTTCAACGCGCTGACCTCGCACGGCGGCGGCTTCGCCGACGGCGCCGGCTTCCTGTCCATCGCCTACGACCCCTACACCGGATACCGCTCCTCCGCCTCGGTCGCCTACCTGCACCCCGTCATGGACGTGCGGAAGAACCTCACCGTGATGCTGGAGACCTGGGTCGGCCGGATCCTCTTCGAGGGTGAGCGCGCCACCGGCGTCAGCGCCACGACCTCCGGCGGCGGGCGGGTCACGGTCAACGCCCGCCGGGAGGTCATCCTCGCCGCGGGCGCCGTCGACAGCCCCCGCCTGCTGATGCTGTCCGGTGTCGGCAACGCGGAGGAACTGGGTTCGGTCGGTATCGAGAGCCGCCACGACCTTCCGGGC
Organism: Nocardiopsis sp. iso_40; assembly: GCF_056173285.1. NCBI lineage: Bacteria > Bacillati > Actinomycetota > Actinomycetes > Streptosporangiales > Nocardiopsidaceae > Nocardiopsis > Nocardiopsis sp. iso_40. Next base: position 242,945 of record NZ_CM149666.1, read on the forward strand.
GTCGGCGAGAACCTCCAGGACCACCCCGAGTCGATCATCATGTGGGAGACCAACGAACGGGTCCCCGAGAACACCGTGATGAACTCCGACGCCGCCCTGTTCGTGCGGCGCGACAAGAGCGACCCGCGCCCGGACCTGATGTTCCACATCTACCAGATCCCCTTCGACGACAACACGAAGCGGCTGGGCTACGACTCCCCCGAGGACGGTTACGCGGTCTGCATGACCCCGAACATCCCCCGGTCCCGCGCGCGCGGCAAGCTCTACCTCACCAGCAGCGACCCCGCGGTCCAGCCGGCACTGGACTTCCGGTACTTCACCGACCCGGACGGCTACGACGAGAGGACCATCGTGGACGGGCTGAAGATCGCCCGCGAGGTCGCCGAGACCGAACCGTTCAGGTCCTGGCTCAAGCGCGAGGTCGCCCCCGGCCCGAAGGTCCGAACGGACGAGGAGCTGTCCGAGTACGGCCGCCGCGCCGCGCACACCGTCTACCACCCGGCGGGCACCTGCAGGATGGGCGCCGCCGACGACGACACCGCCGTGGTCGACCCCCGCCTGCGGGTGCGGGGCCTGAAGGGCCTGCGCGTGGCCGACGCCTCGGTCTTCCCGACCCTGCCCACGCCCAACCCCATGGTGATGGTCCTCGCCCTGGGCGAGCGCGCCGCGGACCTGATCCGTCAGGACCGCGCCGCCGACGATGAGGAGACCCGATGAGTACTCAGGCCACCGAGGCGGCCCCCTCCGCGGGCTCCTCCGACGTGACCTTCTCCGTCCGCAACCTGTGGAAGATCTTCGGCAGGAACGCCGACAAGGTCATCGGCACCGAACTGGAACGGGCCGACCGGGACCGCATCAAGGAGGAGACCGGCTGCACCGTGGCGGTGCGCGACGTCTCCTTCGACGTGCGTCCCGGGGAGATCTTCGTGGTCATGGGGCTTTCCGGCTCCGGAAAGTCCACACTGATCCGCTGCCTGACCCGCCTGATCGAGCCGACCGCGGGGTCGGTCCTGCTCGACGGGGAGGACATCGAGGCAGCCAGCGACCAGCGGCTGCGCGAGCTCCGCAGGCACAAGATGGCCATGGTCTTCCAGCACTTCGGGCTGCTGCCCAACCGGAAGATCATCGACAACGTCGCCTACGGGCTGGAGGTCCGCGGGATGCCGCGGGCCGAACGCTACGCCCGGGCGCGCGAGATGATCGACATGGTCGGCCTCTCCGGCAACGAGAACGCCCGCCCCGGCGAGCTGTCCGGCGGCATGCAGCAGCGAGTGGGCCTGGCCCGCGCCCTGGCCGTCGACCCGCAGGTGCTGCTGTTCGACGAACCGTTCAGCGCACTGGACCCGCTGATCCGCAGGGACATGCAGAACGAGGTCGCCCGGCTCCAGCGGGAACTGAACAAGACGGCGGTGTTCATCACCCACGACCTCCAGGAGGCGCTCAAACTGGGCGACCGCATCGCCATCATGCGCGACGGCGAACTCGTCCAGGTCGGCACCCCGGAGGAGGTCGTGGGACGGCCCGCCAACGCCTACGTCGCCGACTTCACCTCCGACGTCGCCCGCACCACCGTGCTCACCGCGCGCTGGCTGGTCCGCGACGCCTACCCCGACGAGCGCACCGACGGCCCGGTCACCGAACCGGGCACCGTCCTCGCCGAGGTCCTGCCGATGCTCGCCGCGAGCACCGCCCCGGTCCGGGTCGTGGAGGGTGACACCCTCCTCGGCTACGTCGGCCGTGACGACGTGCTGCGCGCCATCGCCGAGGACCAGCTGGAGGGGGCCGACCAGGTCGCCGCCATCGAGGAGGAGACGGTGGACGAGATCTCCGACGAGGCCACCGACCACGGCGGCCCGGCACCGACGGGGGGCGGAGGGTGACATGGCCACAGTGACCGAATCCGCCGGTGCCACGAGCACCGGCACAGGGTCCTCCAAGGGTTCCGGGGGGTTGCTGCGCAGCACGTGGGTCCAGGCCCTGGCCGTGGTCGCCGTGCTGGTCGCGGGCTACTGGCTGACCCGCTGGGCCGGCGGCCCGTCCTGGGCGGGAAGCTTCCCGACCGGGATCGGCGAGTCCTTCATGGCGTGGCTCGACGGCATCTACGCCTGGATCGTCGCGAACCGCAACGAGAGCCCGCTGTTCCTCTACTTCTTCAACTACATCTCGGTGGGGCTGGGATCGGCCGTCGTGCTGATCAACCAGTTCCTGACCTTCCTCACCTGGGCCGGGGTGACCGTCCTGGGCGTGCTCGCCGCGTGGCGGATCGCCGGATGGCGGGTCGCCCTGGTGGTGCTCGCCACCTTCGCGGTGTTCGCGCTCACCGGGCTGTGGAACGAGTCGATGACGACGCTGTCGCTCATCATCACCGCGGTCTTCATCGCCCTGCTGTTCGGCGTCCCGCTCGGTATCCTCGCCGGTCGCAGCGAAGGGTTCTACCGGGGCGTCCGCCCGGTGCTGGACTTCATGCAGATCATGCCGGCCTTCGCCTACCTGCTGCCGTTCGTGCTGCTGTTCGGCATCGGCAACCCGGCGGCGGCCGTGGTCACGGCGGTCTACGCGCTTCCGCCGGTCGTGCGGATCACCGCGCTGGGCATCCGCGAGGTCAACAAGGGCGCCGTCGAGGCGACGACCTCGCTCGGTTCGACGCCGTGGCAGATCCTCACCAAGGTCCAGCTGCCGATGGCCAAGCGCACCATCCTGCTGGGCGTCAACCAGACCATCATGCTCGCGGTCTCCATGGTCGTGATCGCGTCGGTGATCGGTGCGGGCGGTCTGGGTGACGCGATCTTCCAGGCGCTGACCAAGATCAACGTCGGACAGGCCTTCCAGGCCGGCCTGGCGATCGTCATGCTGGCGATCGCGCTGGACCGGGTCACCGGTGCGGTCGGCCACGGTGCGCACACCCCCGACATCCCGGAGAAGTACCGGATGCCGCTGCTGGGCGGCGGGCTGGCCCTGGTCATCCTGGTGGTGGCGCTCGCCCGGCTCGCGGACCTGGGCGGCTGGCCGCGTGATTGGTCGGTCGATCTCGACAAGCCGGTCAACGCCCTCAACGACAGCGTCGAGGCGGCGATCGGCCCGGCCTCCGCCGCACTCGGAACGTGGACGCAGACCTGGGTGCTGGGTCCGCTGAACGGCCTGTTCACCGGTTCGCCCTGGTGGCTGGTGGTGCTGGTGGCCGCCGCGCTCGGCATGGTCTTCGCCGGGTGGCGGGCCGCGCTGGTCTCCGGGATCTCCTTCCTGGCGATCGGTCTGCTGGGCGTGTGGGACAACGCCATGGACACCCTGTCCCAGGTGTTGGTGGCCACGGTGGTCACCATCGCGCTGGGCGTGCTCGTCGGCGTGCTGATGTCGCGCAGCGACGTGTTCGCCGCGATCCTGCGGCCGGTCCTGGACTTCATGCAGACGCTGCCGCCGTTCGTCTACCTGATCCCGGCGGTGGCACTGCTCGGCCTCGGCCCCGTCCCCGCACTGGCGGCCGCGGTCATCTTCGCCCTGCCGGCGGTGATCAGGCTGGTCAACGACGGCATCCGCGGTGTCCCGAAGGGCACCCTGGAGGCCGCCCTGTCCCAGGGGTCCACCAGGTGGCAGCTGCTCACCAAGGTGGAACTCCCGATGGCGCGCGGTTCCCTGCTGCTGGCGGTCAACCAGGGCATCATCCTGGTGCTGTCCATGGTCGTCATGGGTGCGCTGGTCGGCGCCGGCGCGCTGGGCAACGACGTCGTGCTCGGCCTGGCGCAGAACGAGCTGGGCCTGGGCATCGCATCGGGTCTGGCCATCGTGTTCCTGGGGCTGTTCCTGGACCGTGTGACGCAGGGAAGGAGGGCACCCCGTGCCTAGGCTGCTGAGAAGGCGAAACCTGACCCGGTTGTTCGCCGTGGGACTGGCACTGGTGATGGTGAGCTCCTGCGCGGTGCGCACCGACCAGATCGCCCGGGACCCCAACACGGTCCGGATGGCCGTCAACAACTGGGTGGGGTTCGAGGCCAGCGCCGAGGTGCTGGCGTACATCCTGCGCGAGGAGATGGACTACGAGGTCCAGTTGGTCCGGGTGGACGAACAGCCCTCCTGGCAGGCCCTGGACCAGGGCGTGCTGGACGTGATCCCGGAGAACTGGGGCCACGAGGACCTGTTCGAGCTGTACGGACCCGAGGGCAACGGCACCGTCGTGGACGGCGGCCCCAACGGCAACGAGGGTGTGATCGGCTGGTACGTCCCCGCCTACCTGGCGGAGGAGTATCCGGAGATCACCACCCTGGAGGGGCTGAAGGAGAACACCGACCTGTTCCGGACGGCCCAGACCGGGGACAGCGGTGAGTTCCTCGCCGGTGCGCCCGGGTTCGTCAGCCAGGACCAGGGGATGATCAACGCCTTCGACCTGGACCTGGAGATCGTCTACGCGGGCTCGGAGGCCTCGCAGATCACCGAGGTGCGGCGGCGCTACGCCGAGGAGGAGCCGGTGCTCTTCTACTTCTACGATCCGCAGTGGTTCCAGGAGGAGGTCGACCTGGTCAAGGTCGACTTCCCCGACTACTACGAGGGCTGTGACGCCGACCCGGAGTACGTGGACTGCGACTACCCGGTCTATGAGCTGAACAAGATCTTCCGGGCCGGGTTCGTGGAGAACAACGACCACGCCTACCGTTTCCTCGACAACTGGCAGTGGACCAACTCGGACCAGAACGCCGTCGCGCAGATGATCGCCGACGAGCAGCTGCCCCCCTCGGAGGCGGCCGAGATCTGGGTGAACGAGAACCGCGACGTCTGGGAGGAGTGGCTCCCGGAGGGCTACGAGGACCGCCAGAAGGGGTGATGCTCCTCCGGGACTGATCCCGTAGGAGACAGGACCCGTCCGGGGTCCGTCGGGGGCGGGGGCCGCGGGGCTCCCGCCCCTGCTTTCGTGGGGCGGCCGGGGCGAGGCCCCTTCGTGTGCCCCACCCGCACCCCCGGGGCGGAGTTCCGCGCACCCGGCGGGGCGCGGTGAACCCCGGGCCGGGGGCAGGAACCGGCCCGGGGCTGATCGACCACCCAGATCCAGACGGATGATCACCGTGCGTCACTCTAGCCCTGTTCGGTGCCGTGCACCCGGGCTTTGTGATGATCGGTGACCGGGGCGCGGTCCGGGCCGTGCCCCGTGCGCTCTCAGCGGCCGGGACGCTCCGCGTGGAGTCGGCGGTTCACCCAGTACACGTTCACGCAGGACGCCACGAACCCGAGCCCCAGGACGACGGCCAGCCAGGTCTCGTCGGTCCAGAGCACGGCGGCCACGGTGCCCGACAGGAGCACCAGCGCCCCGAAGAGGGCCAGGACCAGCCGGAACCCGAGCGCGCTCGCAGGCCGGTCGTGGCTCCCGAGTGCCCCCTTCAACCTGCCTCGTCTGGCACGTTCCATGTCCGCACACCTCCCTGACCCCACTCCTACCCCGGCCCGCCGCGTCCTACGGGTCGCGGGGGACGACGAAGGGGGCGGGTTCCCGCTTCTGGCCCGCGTCCGACCGGTTCAGAGATCCATGTCCTTGCCCTCCTCCTGTTCGTGAGTCTCCTGACGCCCCTTCTTCCTGCCGATGAGGCCCTTGCCACTGCCCTTGCTGGCGGCGGCTCTCAGACGGGACACTGTGTCCGGGTTGCTTTGTTTCGCGGCTGCCCTTACCACTGAGCGCACCCCCTTCTCCTCCCAGCTCTCCATCTTCAGGGTCCTGGTCACGGTACGGGGGTCGGGTTCCCGCTTCTGGCCCGCATCAGGGTTGTGGATCATGAAGTCGGTGTGGTGGAAGTGAACGGAGATCGGGCGTTCGAGCTTGGCGGTGTTCATGGGACCGCTGGACTCGAAGACGCCCGGGGAGAGCGGTCTGCCCAGCTTGGGTTCCCACTTGTCGATGAAGGCGAACAGGTGCGGGAGGGCGCTCTTCCCCACCTTCTTGTCGAGGTACCCGTGTCCCATCATGAGGTCGCCTTGGTGCCGGTCGGGGTTGTCCTCGGCGAAGCGCTTGGCTGCCGCTTTGACGAGCTGGTCGCTGCAGATGTTGAGGTCCAGATCGCTGGGCTCGGGTTTTCCATGCTCCTCGGGCAAACCCATCTTGAACTTGCTGTCGAAAGGCCAGCGCAGGGGGATGTTCTGGGAGCTCTCCTCCCACGAACGCATGCCCGCTTGGGCTTCCGGATAATCGGCCATTTCGGCTGATCTCGGCATCTCCTTGTGCGGTCCGGAGAAGAAGTCCGCCGCGCTTCCCTTGAGGCGGATATCGAGCCCCGACGGGTTCGACCCGTCACGTATGCACGCCTCCGCCAGCTCCTTACGGAACTGCTGAAAGATCTCGGGCGTCATCCCCAGCGGGGCCTCGTTGGTGATCAGCCACCTGATCTGGATCGGCTTGATGCCGAGGCGGTCCAGATCCTCTCCGGTGGGTGCGTAACCGGAGTCATCGCGCGGCCACCACGCCGGGAGATCCGTCTCTCCGGCGAGGACACGTCTGATCTGTTCGTCGATCGGGTTCGCGGGGTCGAGCTCGGCATCGACCCTGAGCGGTCGCCAGGTCGATTCCGTGCCCTCGGGCACGGACAGGAGTGGCCGTTCCGGCTCACGTCCTGTGCCGTGTGCCGTCCCGTCCAATCGGGGGGTGCCCAGCCCGAAGCCGACCGACGCGGCCTGTCGGGCACCGTGCTCCCACGCTCTGGAGTGGAACACGCCGTCCAAGGTGACCGGAGGGTCGCTCGCGCGTGCGACCCAGGTCTTCTGATCGAGGGAGCCCATGCCCGTGGTGGGGAGGGAAACGATGTCCTCGGCGTTCAGACGGCCGATGAGAACCGTGCCGTAGCCGCGGTGCTGCTGTACCCAGTCGACAGCCGTCTGACGATCCGCGAACCAGCACTGCAGGGGGCGGTCGGGGACCTCGATGTCCGTGCCGGTCTCCAGGTCGGACCAGGCGGGACGTGCTCCACCGTCCGGCCATGCCATGGGACGGTAGCCGACGAGCTGGGAGATGCCGCGTTCCCGGAGTTTCTCCTGGGTCAGTTCGTGCTGGGTACTCAGGAAGTCCCGGAAGGCTTCCCTGTTGTAGAGGAGCTCCAGGTCTACTTTGTTGCGTGCGTCCGGACTCATGTTCCATTCGAGCGCGTCAGGGAGACCGAACTCCTCCCGAGCGACCTCCTGGAGAGCGAGTGAGCGGACGTTCCGGTTGGAACCGTGCGACCAGGAGCCCATCACCGCGCGTACTGCAACCTCCCGTATCAGGGTTTCTGCTTCGGGGCTGTCCATCCGGGGGGCGTTCCGTGAGTGGTGCCGGGGGTCGGCCGGATCGAGCTCGCTGACATGCAGGACCTCGGCGCCCAATGACGGGTCCTCAACATCGTCGGGTACCAGGACGTAGCCGGGGTCGCCCAGCCGGTTGTCCATGTTGGTGCCGATCTTCTCGCCGAACGCCGACATGACGATCTCGGACGTCGTGGAGGCCATGCGTTTGGCCAGTTCCCGAGCGGCTGTCACTTTGGCTTCCTTGGCGGAGCTGACTCTGCCGTGGTCATCGATCAGTGCCTCGGCGGTGCGTTGGCGGTCGATTCGTTCCTGTGACCCTGGGGCAGGGGACGGGGTGCGGTTCAACCCTGACAGGTGGGGGGTGTCGGGTTCCGTGGACAACGGTGACTCCGTACCAGTCGTGTGCGCGGCCTGGCGCCTTGCACTGCCGTAGCTACTTCTTGCTCTTCAAAGGTTCCGGGCTCGAAAGAGGGGCCGGGCGTGCCGTGGGCCGGGGTACGCACCTGAGTGTTTTCTGAGGCCTGAACCTGCCTTGGTGATCAGCGCTCCTGGAGTTCAGTGCCCCTGGAGGAAGTCTTCTGCCTGGCCGCGCAGTTCCCTGGGTGCGACGGCCCAGATGGGTGCGCGCATGAATTCGAGGAGTTTGACCTTCTTGACCTCTCGGGGCGCGTCCCGGCTCAGTCCCAGGTATTTCCACATGTTGTCGAGAGTTTTGAAGGGCATGTCCCATGTGAAGGCTTCGCCGGTCTCCATGGTTCCGTAGGGATGTGGCATGACGAAGACCTCGTCGGCGGTGGCGGCGGGCACGACATCAATGATCCTGAGCCCGAGCTGCTCGACGACGCCTCGGAAGAGCAGGCGGTGTTCGTCGACCGTCTCGTCCGAGGGGAGTTCTCCCCGCTTGTCGTAGAACAGGGCCAGGACCCAGCCGTCCTCGCTGACTTTTCCGAGGTCGATGATCAGCTTGTTTCCGATGCCGTTGTCGAAGGCACGGTGCGCGATGCTCCCCGAGGCTCCGGGCCCCTCCGTTCGAGGAGTTTCCTCCAACTGAAGCGTTCGGAGAAGCCATTGGTACTGGTCGTCGGTCAGCTCACCGGTGGTGAGCATCCGAAGTACGGACATGACCCTCATGGTGGCGGCTACCTTTCTGGGTTCTCATCTGTCCGGAACAGGGGTGGAAGGAGGCGTAGCCATGCTTTCACTCCCGTATTCCCTTGTATAGCTGCATTTTGAGCCCTCCTCGGTCGGACCGGGTTCACGGCCGCGGCCCGCCTTCTCGTCGGAACCAGGACGGGAACGACACTGCTCAGGACACACGAAAGGGGACGCCCCCGGTGGGAGCGTCCCCTCGTCACACTGGTGTCAGGCCTACACGCCGTCCATCAGGGCGGGCAGGGCCGCCTCGTAGGCGGTGCGCAGCTCGTCCAGACCGATCTCCACCGAACCGCCCGGGTGGGTCACCGACAGGCTCTCGCCGCCGACGGAGCCGATCCGGGCGACGGGCACACCGTGCTGGGCGGCCAGCGCCGTGAACGCCTCCTCCTCGCCGGGGCCGACCGCGACCAGCGCGCGGGCACCGGACTCGCTGAACAGCGCCGTGAACGCGTCGCCGTCCACCTCCACCCGCAGCCCCCTGCGGCCGCGCAGCGCGGACTCGGCCAGGGCGACGGCCAGTCCGCCGTCGGACAGGTCGTGGGCGGCGACGGCCAGACCCTGTTCGGCGGAGGCGGCCAGCACCTCGCCGAGCGCGGCCTCGGCGGCCAGATCCACCTGCGGCGGGAGTCCGCCCAGGTGGCCGTGGACCACGTCGGCCCAGGCGGAGCCGCCGAACTCGGCGCGGGTCTCGCCCAGCAGGAACACCCGGGCGCCCTCGGTGTCGAAGCCGGAGCGCAGGCGCTTGTTCACGTCGTCGATCACGCCGAGCACACCGATGACCGGGGTCGGGTTGATCGCCACGTCGCCGGTCTGGTTGTAGAAGCTGACGTTGCCGCCGGTCACCGGAGTGCCGAGCTGCTGGCAGGCGTCGGCCAGGCCGCGGGTGGTCTCCGCGAACTGCCACATCACCCCGGGGTCCTCCGGCGAGCCGAAGTTGAGGCAGTTGGTGACCGCCAGCGGACGGGCACCGGTCGCGGAGACGTTCCGGAAGGCCTCGGCGTAGGCCAGCTGGGTGCCCGTGTACGGGTCCAGCCGGGTGAAGCGGCCGTTGCCGTCGGTGGCCAGGGCCACGCCGCGGTCGGAGTCGTCGGAGATCCGGATCATCCCGGAGTCGTGCGGGGCGGACACGACGGTGTCACCGCGCACGTAGCTGTCGTACTGCCGGGTGACCCAGCTCGGGTCGCCCACGCCGGGGGCGCCCAGCACCTTCAGGAGCTGTTCACGCAGCTCGGCGTCGCCCTCGGGCCGGGCCAGCCTCGCGGCGTCGTCGGCCTGGAGGGTGTCCTGGGAGGCCGGTCGGGCGTAGGGGCGCTCGTAGACCGGCCCCTCGTCGGAGGCGGTCCGCGGCGGCATGTCCACCACGGTCTCGCCGTGCCAGGTCATCACCAGGCGGCCGCCGCGCTCGGCCTCCTCGGGGGTCACCTCGGTGACCTCGCCGATCTCGGCGGCGAGGATGCCCCACTTGTCGCAGACCGAGAGGAAGGCGTCCATCTTGGCGGGCTCGACGATCGCCATCATGCGCTCCTGCGACTCACTCATGAGGATCTCCTCGGGGGTGAGCCGGTGGTCGCGCAGCGGGACCCGGTCCAGCTGGATGTTCATGCCGCCGGTGCCGCCCGCGGCCAGTTCGGTGGTCGCGCAGGAGACACCGGCCGCCCCGAGGTCCTGGATGCCGACCACCATGTCCTCGGCGTACAGCTCCAGACTGCACTCGATGAGCAGCTTCTCCATGAACGGGTCGCCGACCTGGACGCTGGGCCGCTTGGACTCCGATTCCTCGTCGAAGGAGGCGCTGGCCAGGACGGAGGCGCCGCCGATGCCGTCGGGTCCGGTGGTGGAACCGAACAGGACCACCTTGTTCCCCGGGCCGGGCGCCTGGGCGAGCTTGATGTCCTCGTGCTTGAGCACACCCACGCACAGGGCGTTGACCAGCGGGTTGCCGAGGTAGCTCTGGTCGAAACCGATCTCGCCGCCGATGTTGGGCAGGCCGAGGCAGTTGCCGTAGAAGGAGATGCCGGAGGTCACGCCGGGCAGCACGCGCTTGGTGTCGTCGGCGTCGGCGGGGCCGAAGCGCAGCGCGTCCATCACGGCCACGGGGCGGGCGCCCATGGTGAGGATGTCGCGGACGATGCCGCCCACACCGGTGGCCGCACCCTGGTGCGGCTCGACGAAGGAGGGGCTGTTGTGCGACTCGATCTTGAAGGTGACCGCGCGCCCGTCGCCGACGTCCACGACGCCCGCGTTCTCACCCATGCCCACGAGCAGGGCGTCGTTCTCGGGGGCCTTCTCGCCGAACTGGCGCAGGTGCACCTTTGAGGACTTGTAGGAGCAGTGCTCGCTCCACATGACCGAGTAGATGGCCAGCTCGGCCGCGGTCGGACGGCGGCCCAGGATCTCGCGGACCCGCTCGTACTCGTCCCTGGCCATACCCAGTTCGGCGTACGGCTGCGGTGTGTCCGGGCTGTCGGTCGCCTGGGCGACGGTGTCGAGACCGGGTACTTCAGACATGCGGTGGTTCCGTTCGGGTGTCGCGGAGTTGCGCGGAGGTGGAGGCCGAGCCCTGGCTGTGTCCGTCGCCCGGCACCGGGTCAGTAGGCGGGCATGCCCGCGTTGCCGAGCATCAGCACCGGCAGGGCGTCGGCGGCCGGGGCCGAGGAGTCGGCCACCAGGGTCGTGCCGTCGGTGAGGACGGAGTCCGTGAGCGCGATGTCGTCCGCGGATTCCGCGTCCGGTGGGAGCTCCTGCTCCCAGCCGTCGGCCAACAGGTGCTCGTACACCGACCGGATGACCTCTTCGGTCTCGGTGTCGAGCTCCTCGCCGTCCTCACCGGCGACCAGGATCAGCCGGAAGCAGTGCCCCTGGGCGCAGTGCGCCTCGTCCTGGTCGACGTAGGACAGACCCGGAGGGGGGCTGCCCAGCGCGCCGACGTCCGGCGGGGGGTCGGGCTGTTCGCCCTGCTGCCCCTGTCCGGGCTGTTCCTGCTGGCCCTGGCCGCCGGGACCGGCGACAGGGGGAGCGTTGAAGGACTGGAAGAGGCCGATGGCCCCGGAGACCACAAGGCCGACCACGACCAGCCCCACGAGTACGTACAGCGTTCTCCGGGAGCGCAGCAGCGCCATCATCGCGAGGATCGTCCCCCTGTCGGGTGAGTCGGGCCGGGGTGTCAGGCGTGCGCCGGGGCGCCGACCTTCAGATGGCTGAGGACCGAGGTGAAGAAGCCCAGACCCTCCGTGGAGGGGCCGGTCAGGGCTTCGACCGCGTGCTCCGGGTGCGGCATCAGACCGACGACGTTGCCGTGCTCGTTGGTGATCCCGGCGATGTCGCGGCGCGATCCGTTGGGGTTGCCGCCGACGTAGCGGGCGATGACCCTGCCCTCGGCCTCCAGGCGGTCCAGGGTCTCCTCGTCGGCGACGTAGCTGCCCTCGCCGCTCTTGAGGACGACCAGGACCTCCTGGCCCCCGGTGTAGTCGTTGGTCCACGCGGTCCGGGTGTTCTCCATCCGCAGGACCTGGTCGCGGTTGACGAACCGCAGCGAGGAGTTGCGGGTGAGGGCACCGGGAAGCAGGTGGCTCTCGCACAGGATCTGGAAGCCGTTGCAGATGCCCAGGACCGGCAGGTCGCCCGAACGCGCGGCCGGGACCAGCTCGGACATCAGCGGGGCGAACCGGGCGATGGCGCCGCAGCGGAGGTAGTCCCCGTAGGAGAAGCCGCCGGGCAGGACCACGGCGTCGACCCCCTTGAGGTCCGCGTCCGCGTGCCAGAGCGCGACGGGTTCGGCGCCCGCCAGGGAGACCGCGCGAGCGGCGTCCTTGTCGTCAAGGGAGCCTGGGAAGGTGACGACGCCCACACGGGCTGTCATGAGCACACTCCGAGTTTGTTGTTCGACGGGGAGAAGTCGGTGCCTGACCCCGTCACGGGGACGGCGCATCCGCTACTTCCGCAGCGTACCCGCTCACCTGTGCTCGGATACGACGGTCACCCCCTCGGGAGGGGTCCGGCCTGTGTGATCCTCCCAGACGGGGCCCTGTGGAAGGGGGTTCGGGTGTGCGACCCGACAGGTCGCGTGGCGTGCGTCACTGGGCGAGCGGAAGCCGAAGGGCTGGTGGGGACCGGAGGGCTACAGGAGTGCGAACCGTGCCGACGGGTGCTCGCGGTCGAGGTCGTCCTCGCTGGCGGGACCGCAGGAGGTGACGCGTTTGCGCAGGATGACGGTGGTGTGGGGTTCGCCTCTGAAGTCGACCTCGTCCATGAGGTACCGCATGAGCAGGATGCCCCTGCCCGATTCCGAATCCAGACCGGGCAGGGGCGCGTGCTCCGAGGTGAAGCGGCGGACGAGTGCCGCGGTGTCCGGAGCTCTGCCGGTGTGGGATATCCGCAGTTCGCACCAGCCGGTGGCGAGCTGGGCCTCGACCGAGTAGTCGGTGGCGGGTCCCCCGTGTTCGACCGCGTTGGCGCAGGCCTCGGAGACGGCCAGCAGGATGTCGTCGACACAGCCCCGGAAGATCCCCGACCTGCCGAGGAGGACGCCGAGTACGTCGCGTGCGACGGAGACCGTGTACGCCTGTCTGGGGAGGGAGATCGAGAAAACGGTGCCCATCCGTGTACCTCTCGTGCTCCTGTCGGTTACCAGCTCGGCACGTTAGGAAGCCTTCCCGAGGCTGCTCCGGGTAAAACGAACAGCCGCGCCCCCGGGGGGACGCGGCTGAACATCTTGGACACTTCCGACATTTGGTGTGTCGGAGCGGGGCGGTCCGGGTACCGCCGGAGCCAGGGGCGGTCCGGTCCTAGGCCGGGCGGACCTCGAAGTCCTCGATGACGGTGTTGGCGAGCAGGGTCTCGGCCAGGCGGCGGACGTCGGCGAGCTTGGCCTCGTCCACCTCGCCCTCGACCTCGACCTCGAAGCGCTTGCCCTGGCGGACCTGTTCGACCCCTTCGAAGCCGAGGCGGGAGCAGGCGCCGGCGATGGCCTGGCCCTGGGGGTCCAGGATCTCGGGTTTGAGCATGACGTCAACCACGACGCGGGCCACGGGTCCTCCACAGGAAAAACGGGTATGCCACTGCTCCGCCGGTCGAAGGGCACCTCGTCGGGACGCGCCTGGCGGGCGACGCCAGCGTATGACACCCGGGGACGCGTCCGTGTCCCGGCCAGGGGACACGCAGGGGTTTTACTGCATCCTTACCGGGACTGGAGATGGAATCGATGCGGTCGTGACCCGGATCACGGCAATTGATGTCATCATTGGGAGCGTGATGCTGCGTCTAACAGTGTGGAAGTGATCGTTCGGTCGTCCCGAGGGGGAATCTTGACGACTCTCGAAAAGGATCAGACCTCCACGACCGGTGCCACCCGCGACGAGGAACAGACACTGGACTTCGCCACCGCGGTGACACCGTTCGCAGACCAGCTCTATCCGACGGCCCTGCGGATGACCCGCAACCCGGCCGACGCCGAAGACCTCGTTCAGGAGACGTTCGCGAAGGCCTTCGCCAATTTCCACCAGTTCAGGGCCGGCACCAACCTACGGGCCTGGCTTTACCGGATCCTGACCAACACTTTTATCAACAGTTACCGGAAGAAGCAGCGGGAACCGCGTCAGGAGACCACTGACGAGATCAAGGACTGGCAGCTGGCCGCCGCGGAGGCGCACACCTCGTCCGGGATGCGCTCCGCCGAGACCGAGGTCCTGGACCACCTGCCCGACTCCGACATCAAGCAGGCCCTGGCCCGACTGCCCGAGGAGTTCCAGGAGGTCATCTACCTCGTGGACATCGAGGGCTACGCCTACAAGGAGGTCGCCTCCCGGATGGGGACGCCTCTGGGGACGGTCATGTCCCGACTGCACAGGGCGCGCCGCCAGCTCCGCGAGATGCTCGCCGACTACGGGCGCGAGCGCGGTATGCGCGTTCCCGAGCAGCAGGCCCGGGCCGCGTCCGCATAACCGGACACGGTCGGCGGTGGGCGAACGGACGAGAGCCTCCGGACCAGGGGTTCGGAAGGCGTCCGAGAAGGCTCCGGCGAACGGTTTCACACCGCCCGGAGCGAGCGGGGCGAAATCCGCCCGAAGAAGCGGTGGGAAAAGCGTCACCGGCCTCCGGCGGCCCTGACGGGGTCGGTGTGGACATACGCGGTGGCTCCGCTTCGGGCGACTCATGGATTTCTCACGGAAAACGCACCGACAGTGACTCCTGGTGGATGTCGGTGCCTTTGCCGTGCCCGAAAACGGAATCGGTTCAGACCGTTCCCGGACCCGTTCGCGCAACCGGTTCCGCACCTGGGCCCGGCTCCGGCATCGGAGTCCGGGGCGGCCCCGTACGCCGGGTCCGGAACCACACCACGGCCGCGATCACGATGAGCAGCGCGCAGGGCGCCAGCATGACCGGTGAACCGGCCCCCATCGAACGGTCCATCCCCTCGGCGAGGTCGGTGTGCGTGACGACCACGAGCAGGAAGGCGACCGTGTTGTTCACCGCGTGGACGACCACCGCCAGCTCCAGGCCGCCGGTCCGCCACGAGACGAGCGCCAGGGTGGCGCCGAAGACGAAGTAGTAGACGTTCAGCCAGGGGTCGAACGCCGCGTGCGCCACCATGAACAGCAGGCTCGACACCACGACGCCCAGGACGAGGGCCGTCCGCGGTCCCCGCCCCCAGCTCGCGGCGACCCGGAAGGCCAGCCCGCGGAAGCCGTACTCCTCACCGGCCGACTGCAGCGGCGTCAGCAGTATGAGGACGGCGAACATCAGCACGAGGTCGGTGTACGGCCAGTCCGTCTGCTCGTAGGGCATGAGGAAGGTGAAGGCGCTCATGTAGACCGTCCAGACCGGCAGGATGACCAGGAGCGCCCGGCCGAACACCTCCATGCGGAAGAGCGACAGGACCGAGTGCAGGGAGGCGCCCCTCACGCCGTACAGCCATCGCTGGATAAGCATGCTCCACGGCAGGAGCAGGGCGATCCCGAGCAGGCCCGCCGCCTGGTTGACCGGGGTGATCTCGAACTCGCCCTCGAACATGTCGCCCCTGCCGAGCGCGGCGTCGATCAGGAAGCCGAGGATCGTGAACCCGAAGGAGAAGACGAGCATCCCGCCCATGAGCAGCGCCAGAGCGGCGATGCCCCGCCAGATCCGGCGCTTGTCCGTGCTGAGGACCTCGTGGTACTCCCGGCCGGGAGGCACCGGACGCGGGCCGCGGCGCCCGCGCCGCGCAACACCCGCCCCGGGCGGCGGGGGAGGACCGGGAGGAGCCGTCGGTGGGGTCTGCGCGGATGCCGGAGGTCGCTGCTCTTCGTGGTTCATGCCCAGAACCTAACTTCGGTGCGGGCGGGCCCGGCAGTCCTTCGAATCACCGCTTTCCCCTGCGTTCCGCACGGGTCGACCGATGACAGATGTCATCCGGAGGCTGACCTTCCCGCCAGCCGGACCGTGCCGTTCGGCAAACGGGTTCCGTCATGGACGCGGAGGCCCGCCAGCCCCGGGCTGTGTCCCGCAGTATCGGCCCTCCTGCACGCCTGCCGCGGCCGGACCGGGGGTGTCCCGGACAGGGCTCTATCCACCCGTTGCGGACACGTTGCCACAAAGTAGTTGGAAGGCCTTGTACATGCTAGGAAGCCCTGGTATCTAGCCTGGTCACGCGTCCGGGAGTATGGGTCGCGCAGCGTAAAAGGTGTCGTCGGGGGCTTGCGCTCTCCATGGTGAGTTCTGTCACGATGTGGGGAGGGCTGTCCGCGCCCGCCCGACACCCTGGGTGCGCGTGGACCGTTAAACGGTCGATCAGCGTTCACCCACGCGAAGTCGGCCCCGAGAACCCGAGGAGCGACGTGTCGGAAACCGCCGCGCACGAGGAACCGGAGCTCATCCAGCTCCTGACACCCGAAGGGGAGCTCACACAGCACCCCGACTACCCCCTGGACATCAACGCGGAGGAGATCCGCGCTCTCTACCGGGACCTGGTCCTGGTCCGCCGGGTCGACAGTGAGGCCGTCTCGCTGCAGCGCCAGGGCGAGCTGGGCCTGTGGGCCTCGCTCCTGGGCCAGGAAGCGGCGCAGATCGGCTCCGCCCGCGCGCTCCGCGAAGACGACATGGCCTTCCCCTCCTACCGCGAGCACGGCGTCGCCTGGTGCCGCGGCATCGAACCCAAGGAACTGCTCGGCATGTTCCGCGGGGTCACCAACGGGGGCTGGGACCCGCACGAACACGGCTTCCACCTCTACACGATCGTCATCGGCAGCCAGGCGCTGCACGCCACCGGCTACGCCATGGGCATCCAGCGCGACGGCGCCGTCGGCGAGGACGGCACCGCCGTCATCTCCTACTTCGGCGACGGGGCCACCAGCCAGGGCGACACCAACGAGGCGTTCAACTTCGCCTCGGTGAACAACGCCCCCGTGGTCTTCTTCTGCCAGAACAACCAGTGGGCGATCTCCGAGTCGCTGGACCGCCAGACCCGCGTACCGATCTACCGGCGCGCCGCCGGGTTCGGCTTCCCCGGCGTGCGCGTGGACGGCAACGACGTCCTCGCCTGCCTCGCGGTCACCCGCGCCGCCCTCGACAACGCGCGGACCGGCAACGGCCCCACGCTGGTGGAGGCGTTCACCTACCGGATGGGCGCCCACACCACCAACGACGACCCCACGCGCTACCGTGACGCGGGCGAGCTCGACGAGTGGAAGGCCAAGGACCCGATCCTGCGCGTCCGCCGCTACCTGGAGCAGAACGGCCTCGCCGACGAGGCCTTCTTCACGCGGATCGACGAGGAGGCCGACAGGGTCGGCGAGCAGGTCCGCACCCAGTGCCGGTCCATGCCCGACCCCGAGCCGCTGGAGATCTTCCACGAGGTCTACGCCGACCCCAACGTCCACATCGACCAGCAGCGGTCCGAGTTCGCCGACTACCTGGCCTCCTTCGAGAGCGCCGGCGCGGAAGGGGGCCGCTAGGCCATGGGAACCAACCTCACTATCGGCAAGGCCATCAACGCGGGCCTGCGCGCCGCCATGGAACACGACCCCAAGGTCCTGATGATGGGCGAGGACGTCGGCAAGCTCGGCGGCGTCTTCCGGGTCACCGACGGCCTGTACAAGGACTTCGGCGCGGACCGGGTCATCGACACCCCCCTCGCGGAGTCCGGCATCGTCGGCACCGCCATCGGCATGGCCATGCGCGGCTACCGGCCCGTGGTGGAGATCCAGTTCGACGGGTTCTTCTTCCCCGCCGCCAACCAGACCTTCACCCAGCTCGCCAAGATGCGCCGCCGTTCGGCGGGCAAGCTCGCCATGCCGGTCGTCATGCGCATCCCCTACGGCGGCGGCATCGGCGCGGTGGAGCACCACAGCGAGTCCCCCGAGGCCTACTTCCAGCACACCGCCGGGCTGCGCGTGGTCACCGTGGCCAACCCGGAGGACGCCTACTGGATGATCCAGCAGGCCGTCCGCTCCGACGACCCGGTCATCTTCCTGGAGCCCAAGCGGCGCTACTACGAGAAGGCCGAGGTCGACACCGGGGCCTCCCTCGCCGAGGTCACCCCGATGGGCGCGGCCCGGATCGCGCGGCCCGGAACCGACTGCACGCTGCTGGCCTACGGTCCGATGGTCAAGACCGCCCTCCAGGCGGCCGAGGCCGACACCGACCACTCCATCGAGGTCATCGACGTGCGCTCGCTCTCGCCGGTCGACTACCCCACCATCACCGAGTCGGTGAGGCGCACCGGCCGCCTCGTCGTGGCGCACGAGGCCACCCTCACCGGCGGCCCCGGCGCGGAGATCGCGGCCCGGGTCACCGAGGAGTGCTTCTACCACCTGGAGTCGCCGGTCATCCGCGTGGCCGCGTTCGACACCCCGTACCCGCAGTCCAGGCTGGAGGAGCACTACCTGCCGGACCTGGACCGCGTCCTGGACGGGGTCGACCGGGCGTTCGCGTACTAGATCGGGGAACCGCAAGACATGGCGATTCACAAGAGCACGCCCGCGGTCGACGGCGTGCAGACGTTCAAGCTGCCCGACGTCGGTGAGGGGCTGGTCGAGGCCGAGCTCCTCACCTGGTACGTCAAACCGGGCGACACCGTCGCGGACGGTCAGATGATCTGTGAGATCGAGACCGCCAAGGCCGTGGTCGAACTGCCCTGCCCGTTCGCGGGCACGGTCAGGGAGCTGCTGGCCGCCGAGGGCGAGACGGTGGAGGTCGGTTCGGCCATCATCACCGTGGACGACGGCACCGGCGGCTCCGGCGGCGGGGACTCCACCGGCGGGCCCGCCGCAGGCGGTGCCGAGGAGACCGAGGAGCGGGAGAAGCCCCTCGTGGGCTACGGCGAGAAGGCGACCTCCACCCAGCGCCGCGCCCGCCGCCGGCCGACCCCCTCGGGCCCGGTGTCCGCACCACCGCCCAAGCTCACCGAACCCGCGCCTGCGAACACCCCCGGCGTCATGGCGGCCCCCGCGGGCCCCGAACCCGCCTCGGGCCGTCCGCTGGCCAAGCCGCCGGTGCGCAAGCTCGCCAAGGACCTCGGGGTGGACCTGGCGACGGTCACACCCACCGGCAAGGGCGGGATCGTGACCCGCGAGGACGTGCACGCCGCGGCCGGGGCCGAGCAGGCGCCGAGCCCGGCCGCCGCGGAACCGGAGGCCGCGCCCGCGCCGGACCGTACCGCCCGTGAGGTGCGCGTACCGGTCAAGGGCGTGCGCAAGCACACCGCCGCGGCCATGGTGAACAGCGCGTTCACCGCTCCGCACGTCACCGAGTTCCTGCAGGTGGACGTCACCAGGACGATGAAGGCCGTGGCCCGCCTGCGCGAGCGCCCCGACTTCGCCGACGTCAAGGTGTCGCCGCTCCTGCTGGTGGCCAAGGCCCTGCTCATGGCGGTCCGCCGCCACCCGGAGGTCAACGCCTCCTGGGACGAGGAGAACCAGGAGATCGTGGTCAAGAACTACGTGAACCTGGGGATCGCGGCCGCCACCGAACGCGGCCTGGTGGTGCCCAACATCAAGGACGCCGACTCCCAGACCCTTCCGGAGCTGGCGGCGTCCCTGAAGGCCCTGACCGAGACGGCGCGGTCGGGCAAGACCAGCCCGGCCGACATGTCCGGCGGAACCATCACCGTCACCAACGTCGGCGTGTTCGGCGTGGACGCGGGTACGCCGATCATCAACCCGGGTGAGGCCGCCATCCTCGCCTTCGGGCAGATCCGCGACATGCCGTGGGTCCACAAGGGCGAACTGAAGATCCGGAAGGTGACGACCCTGTCGCTGTCCTTCGACCACCGGCTGGTCGACGGTGAACTGGGATCGAAGGTGCTGCGCGACATCGGCACCGCTCTGGAGGACCCGGAGCTGACCGCTCTGGCCTGGGGCTAGCCTCCGAAAACCCCGGCCCGGCCCTGCAACGTGGCCGGGCCGGGCGCCCTCACGGGCCCGGCAGGAACACGGGGCCGGTGCGACCCGGATGCGGTCGCACCGGCCCCTTCCGCACGGGTACCCGCACCGGACCCTGCCCGTGAGCGGTCCCGGCCGCAGGTCCCCGAGGGCTCTCCGCCAGATCTCCGGGCGGCGCCCCTCACGTGGACGGGCCCGTCCCCCAAGGGGGTGGGGGCGGGCCCTGGGGATGAGTGTGCCCGCTACTCGGCCATGACCAACCTTTTACGCCAGCCTTTCCCGGTGCCTGCCCGGGCCCTGCCGCGCCCCGTGCGGCGGACCCCTCCTGCGCGGGCCCCACCCGGCCCGCGGCCTCAACCCAGCAGGAAGGTGATGGCGAACAGCGCCGGGACGGTGAGGAGGGTCGTCAGCAGGACCACCTCGCGGACCAGGGCCTCGCCGGTCCGGTACTGGGTGGCGTAGTTGAACACGTTCTGCGCGGTGGGCAGGGCGGCCAAGACCACCACCGAGAACAGGTCCGCGCCCGCCAGCCCGAACACCAGCGAGCCCAGGGCCCAGGCCGCCAACGGCTGGCCCGCGGACTTCAGGGCCACGGCGAGCAGCACCGGAACCTGGTCGGGGCCGCCGCGCCCCGGAACGGAACTGCCGTGCAGGGAGATCCCGAAGGCCAGCAGCATCGCCGGAACCGCCATACCGCCGACCAGTTCGAACGGTTCCATGAGCGGTGCGGGCGGCGCCCAGCCGGAGGCGGAGACCGCGACCCCGGCGACGGACGCGATCACCACGGGGTTGCGCACGGGGGTGCCCAGCGAACGGCGCAGCACCGGCCCGAAGCCGCGCACCCCGCCGTTGTTCAGGTCCAGCACGGTCAGCGAGACCGGAGCGAGCACGAGCAGCTGGAAGAGCAGGACCGGAGCGACCAGGGTGGCGTCACCGAGGACGTACACCGAGATGGGGATGCCGAGGTTGCCCGCGTTGACGTACGAGGACCCCAGCACGCCCACGGTCGTGCGCCCCACGCCCCACCGCCGGAGGATCCCGGCGGTGAGGAAGACCAGAGCGACGGCCACCACGCTCAGGACACTCACCAGGACCCGGTCGGACACCAGGATGGACAGATCGGTGCGCGCGAGGATCGTGAACAGCAGGGCGGGACTGGCCACGTAGAACGCCAGTCTGCTCAGGACCTCCCCGGCCCCCGGGCCGAGCAGCGGGATCCGTCCGAGCATGTAGCCGATGACGACGACGCTGGCGATGACTCCGAACCCGACGATGACCCCGGACAACGCGCGCCCTCCGAACAACAGTGCGGCCGAAACCAGCCGAGGCTATCCGAGCGCTCCGGAAAGCGGTACGTCCCCGGTCACACCACGGGCTGTCACCGGGGGCGGAGCGGTTCAGGAGCCGGAACCGGGGGCGGATCCCGGGGACGGCTCCCACACAGGCATGAGGGGGTGCTCTGGTCCAGGTTTCCGGCGCATCGCTTCTCAGAGGTGGGGTCTCGACGGAGGAGAAGACAGAGCGAACTTTACCGTCATCAACCGGATCGACAAGGGAAGCAGTAGGACAGCGAGGGCTTTCGGGAAGCGGGTTCCATCGGGAAGATCACCACCTCGATACACCAGGTCCTCGACAAGGATCGCCAACTTCCGCAGGAGGGTTCTTGCTGACATCGGGTTCCTGAGCGGGGCGTTCTCAGTGACGATCCGAACCTGACGAATGACCTGATGATCGTGCGCTCGGTCCACGCGCTGGTCGCGGACGAGGAGATCCCGTTCTCGGAGTCCGATGTGGAGGAAAGCCTCAGGATCGAGGGCGAACTCGTGGAGAACCCCGCCCAGTGGACGACCGAGAGGCCGAGCTATGTCTCCTTCCTGCTCGATGAGGTCGAGGCCGCTTTCTCCTGACGGGTTCGCTCCCCTGAGGGCTGCCCCTAACGCCCTGACTCCTGCTGTTTCTCCTGTGCTGCGGCGATCCGCTTGCGGCGGCGGGCTTCCTTTACGGAGACGCTGACGATACGGGTGGCGGCCACCGCGGTGATGACGGCCAGCGGGATGGCCAGGGTCGCGGCGGGCTGGCGGATGGGGCGGAAGGCCGCCCCCTCGGGGGTGAGGACCAGGAAGCCCGACGGGCGGACACGGGTGCAGCCCGTACCTCCCGCGCCGTCACCGCCGAAGAACGGGACGTTCCCGGTGCCGCCGCCCATGATGCTCAGGGAACTGACCCGGGCCACCGGGACCACCGTGGTGCCCCCGGAGGTCACCGGGGATCCGAAAGCGGTGGTGGAGCTGGCGGCGGAGCGGGTGTTGTCGAGCAGCGAGTTCAGCGCGGCCATCGCGCCGTTTCGGACCTTGTTCCTGGGCATGCTGCGGTTCCTCTCCGGCGGCGGATACGTGATGTCACGCTATAGCGGACGACACCCGGTGACGGGGATCGTGTGGCGTCTGGAGTGTTCGCCTCACCCGATGACGTCAAGGGTTTCCAGGGTGTCCGGGTCGATGATGTTGACGTTCCCGTCGGCACCGACCCCGGCGATCACCTCGGGGTGGAAGGCGGCGCCCAGGAGCATGGGGTCCTCGTTCCCGGTCAGAAGGTCCTCGCCGGTCTCCACGTCCCACAGGTGGGCACGGCGGACGGTGCTGCGGTCGGCCGGGTCCTCCTCCTCGGTGGAGTGGTACCAGGCGATGTGCACCAGTCCGCGTTCGGCATCGGGGGTCAGCGACCTGACGTAGGCGCCGAAGGGGACGTCGGCGTAGTCGTCCAGGGGGAAGGTGCCCAGCTCGGAGTCGTCCTCCAGGTCGTGCCAGACCACTTCGCCGTTCCTGACGTAGAGCACCTGGTTCCGTCCGGGGACGGTCGCCATCGTGGGCGAGGCGAGGTTGCGGACGGTCTGGAGAGGATCGCCGGTCTCCACGTCCCAGACAGTGATGGTGTCGCTCCCGGAACCGGCGAGCCTGGTGTCGTCGAGGAAGGCCAGCGAACGGGTGCTCTCCCCGTCGTTGAAGGTCCGCACCAACTCGCCGGTCTCCACGTCCACCACCCCGATCGAGTCGTCCCGGTCGACCTCGTACCTGGTGGAAGTGCCCAGAGCCAGCCACCGGCCGTCAGGGCTGAAGGCACTGGCCGACACGGACGTGCGTTCCCGGCTTCCGTCCGGGCGAGGCGCCGGCTGGGCGCCCAGGTGGTCCTGGGTGCGTCCGGTGGGGACGTCGTAGGTGGTCGCCAGCCGGTAGGGGGGCCTCTCCTCCCGCTCGGCCTCTTCGACGTCCTCGGCCCGGACGGCCGAGACCCGGCAGCCGACCGGGGAGAACACCGCGTCGCGGACCAGGTCCGCCCCCTTCGCGGGGACGGCGAGCAGTTCGCCCTCGCGCCAGTCCCACAGACTGAGCCCGTGGTCGTCTCCGGCCAGGGCCAGCACGTCGCCGTCGGGGGAGAACACCGCCTCCCCGGCGTTGAGTTCGCCCTCCCACCCGCCGGGTTCGGAGAAGCCGATCCCGTCCAGGCAGGCCACGTCGTCCGGGTCGGCGTCCGTCGGGTCCGAACCCCCGTCCGCGGTGCTCTCCTCGGGCAGCGCGAACAGGCGGTCGTACCCCCAGACGGCGCCGGTGGCCGCGACAAGGGTCAGTGCCAGTGCCCCGGCGGCCAGCCCGATGAACCGGCCCCGGCCGCCGGCCTCGGGAGCGGCGGGTCCTACGGGCAGGACCCGCCGCATGGCGACGGCCGAGGAATCGATCACCGAGGCCAGTTCCGGGGGCCAGGGGGCGGCGGAGGCCGTCCCGCCGAGCATGCTGACCAGGTCGACCGCGCTGGGTCTGATGTCGACGTTCTCCCGCAGACAGGCGTCGACCGCGCCTCGGAGTTGCAGGGGCACCCGGTCGAGGCCCTCGGGCCCCTCGACCCCGCTGGCCGCGAAGCACAGGACCGCCGCCCAGGCGAACACGTCACCCGCCGGGGAGCCGCCGCCCTCGGGCGGATCGAACACGCCGCCGGCGCCGTTGCGGGTTTCCGGGGAGGGGATCAGGCCGGGGTCGGCCAGCAGCGCACGGTCGCCGGTCAGCAGAACGTTTTCGGGGGTCAGGGTCCCGTGGGAGCGCTGTGCGGTGTGCAGCGCGGCCAGCCCCCGGGCGGTGGCCAGGGCGAAGGAGTGCAGGGCAGCGGTCGGGAGCGGGCCGCGGCTCCGGACCAGCCCGTCCAGGTCCGGCCCCGGCGGGCGTTCGGTGGCGACCCACGGGACGGGGGAGTCCAGGTCGGCGTCGAGTACGGCGGCCACGTTCGGGCCGCCCAGCCCGGAGGCGCTCCGCACCCGGTGGGTGAAGGCGGACCGCGAGGCCGGATCCGTGGCCTGGTCGGAACGCAGGATGCGTACCCGGACCGGCGGTTCACCCGGTGCCGCCCCGAGGTAGGAGCGGGTGTGGTGGTCCTCGCCCAGCCGGGCCAGGAGCCGGTATGGGCCCGCGGAGGGCGGGTCGTACGGGTGCAGGGCAAGCATGGGTCTCGTCAGTCCGTCCGGCTCACTCGAAGACGTCGATGGGTTCCAGGGAGAGCGCGTCCCGGATCTGGACCTCGTCCACGTCGGGAGGGAGTGTGGCGATGACGTCGCCGTCCGGGTGCACGTCCAGGAGGGCGAAGGCGAGGCCGCCGTCCTCCGTCTCGGGGGTGACGTCCTCGGCTGTGCGGACGTCCAGTACCCGGTAGCTCAGGGTGGCGCCACCGTTCTCGTCCTCCTCGCTCATGTAGAAGGCGTACAGCAGACCGTGTTCGCGGTTCAGCGCGACCTTGGCGGTGTCGCCCTCGGGTGGGTCTTCGGCCTCGTAGTAGGTGCCGCCCTCGCCCTGGTTGACGTCGACGACGAGCGGGCCCAGGGGGTGCATCGCGACGACGAGGTCCTCGGTGTAGAAGTCCAGCGCGCGGAAACCGGGGAACGGCAGGTTCCGGGCCAGGTGCAGCTCCTCCCCGCTGGCGGTGTCCCACACCCGCAGATCGCCCCGGCCGTCCTGGGCGGCCAGCCGGTCGCCGGAGGGGGAGTAGGCGACGCTGTGGCCGCGGGGGCTGCCGGTCTCGTAGCGGGTGACGTCCTCACCGGTGGCCAGGTCCACCGTGTAGACCCCGCCGTTGCTGTCCTCGAAGGTCCTGTCGGCCATGGCCAGGGCTGTCCCGTCGGGGGAGAAGGCCACGGAGCGGACGTCACGCCCCTCCAGGTGGACGGTGTGCTCCCCGGTCTCCAGGGAGTACACGTGGGCGCCGTCCTCCGAGCCGTGGGCGAGGAGGCAGTCGCCGGGGCTGAACTCGATCTCCCGGAAGGGGGTCTCGCCGGACAGTTCGATCGCGGCGAGTTCGGTTCCCTCCCGCCAGTCCCACAGGTGGACGACGTTGTTCTGGAGGTGTACCGCGAGGACCGAGCCGTCGTTGGAGAAGCGGACCGACCCGGCGTCGGAGGGGACCGCTGGTTCGGGGGCCGCGGCACCGACGTACTCGGGTGCCAGGTGGACGGTGGGGTCGCACCGCTCGCGGAGGGGGGCCTCCGGTCCGGTGCCCTCTCCCGGTTCCTGTGAACCGCTCTCCTGGTCCGCCCCGGCGTTCTCCTCACCGGAGCCGAACGGCCCCGTCACGGCCCACACCCCGACCCCGGCGATCAGGACCAGCGCGGTCGCTGCGGCGCCGACCAGGGCGAGGGCGCGGCCACGGTTGTTTCCCACGGGGGCCGGCTGGGTCTCCGGGAAGGCCCGGAGAACGGCGAGGTGGTCACGGGTGAAGCCGTCCAGGACGGCGACGGCGGTCTGCGGCAGCCACGCCCCCGCGGACACTGCGGGCGCCACCGGACCGCCGAGGGCCTGGAGTGCCTGTTCAGCGGTGGGTCTGCGGGCCGGGTCCCTGTCCAGGCAGGCCGAGAGCAGGCCGAGCAGGGACGGGGGCACCCCGTCCAGGTCCGGTTCCTGGTGGTCGATCCGGTAGGCCACGGCGGAGGGGTGGCCGTCGCCGAACGGCCTCCGCCCGGTGAGGGCGAACACCAGGACGGCGCCGAGGGCGAACACGTCGGCGGCCGGGCCGGACCCCTCGCCCTGGGCGGTCTCCGGAGCCGTGAAGCCCGGCGTGCCTGCGAAGTCGGACGTGTCCGCGCCCGGTGTCTCGTCCATGGCCCGGGAGATCCCGAGGTCGATCACCCGGGGGCCGGTCGCGGCGACCAGGACGTTGCCGGGCTTGAGGTCGCGGTGCACCACCCCGGAGGCGTGCAGGCGGGTGAGGGTCCGGGCGATCGCGCAGCCCAGGTACCGGACGGTGGGCTCGGGCAGGGCGCCGCCCCGGCGGACCACCTCCTGGAGGGAGGGCCCCGGAACGAACTCGGTGGCGAGCCACGGTGCGGAGCCGGTGGTGTCGGCGTCCAGGACCCGGGGGAGGTCGCCGCCGGTCGCCTGCCGGGCCCGGCGGACCTCGTGGGCGAAGCGCTCGCGGAACTCGGGTTCGTAGGCGAACTCGGGGCGCACCACCTTGACCGCCACCGGCTGGTCGCCGGGGTCCAGCCCCAGGTGGACGTGGCCCATGCCGCCGGAGCCCAGCGGGGCGATGATCCGGTAGGGGCCGATGCGGGCGGGGGTTCCGTTGGTCATGGAGTGCACGGCCGTCTCAGTTGATCTCGTTGACCACGTCGAGGGTTTCCGGGTCGAGGAGGAGCAGGGTGTCGTCGGCGAAGGTGGCGATCACCTCGTCCTCGGGGTGGACGGCGAGGATGTCGACCAGGAGGGTGTCCCCGGAGACCAGCTCCTCCCCGGTGGCCACGTCCCAGGCGCGGCCACCGGACGGGCCCACGGCGGTGAGGTCCAGCCCGGCGGAGTAGAGGGTCCGGCCGTCCGCTGAGAACTCCATCCACAGGTAGTCGCGTTCGGTCTCGATCTCCTGGACGACCTCGTCCGCCTCGTAGTCGTACAGGGCGATGCTCTCGTCGGGCAGTTCCACGGCCACGACGGGTCCGGCGGGGGAGAAGGCGTACCGGTTCCAGTGCGCCGCGGGCCAGCCGGGCCCCTCCGGCGACGGGGATTCGTCGCCGAGATTCTCCACGTCGTACATCGTCACCAAGGGCTCGTTGTACTGCTGTCTGACCATCAGGTACTCGCCGTCGGGGGTGAAGTCGGTACCGACGACCGGGCCCGTGTGGTCGGTGGAGAACACGACGGTGTCCTCCTCCCAGTCCCACACGTACAGTCGCGGGTCGCCCGGGTGGAAGACGGCCATGGCGACCAGGGAGCCGTCCGGGCTGATCGAGACGGCGCTGAACTCCTCGATGTCCCCGGGGTCCTCCTCGGCCAGGTCGAAGAGGGCGAGGACCTCCTGGTCGGGGCCGAACACGGTCGTGGTGTCGGCGTAGGTACCGGCCATGGTTCCGTCGTCGGCGAGGTCGAAGGTGGAGGGTTTGGGGTCGAACCGATGCCGGAAATCGCCACTCTCCCAGTCCCAGAGGGTCATCGCGTCCGTGGTGTGGACGTACACCCCGGAACCGTCCGGGGTGAAGGCCAGGCCGCTGACGAAGGAGTCGAACCCCGTCTCCCCGTCCCACTCCTCGACCGGGCCGTCCCGGCCGCCGGGGGCTTCGCTGGCGTCGGCGCCCTCCCCGGTCGCTTCGCCCTCCTGCCCGGCGGCGCTGTCGGGGTTCGCGTCGGACCAGGGCTTGAGTACGGCCAGGCCGATGCCCGCCGCGAGGACGAGTGCGGCCGTTCCGGCTCCGGCGGCGATGAGGCCGGTGCGCCGCTTCTTCGGGGACCGGGGTGCGGCGGTGGTCTGGAACGGGCTGTCGGGGGCGGCGTGGACGACCTGGTGTGCCTGGTGCTGGTGGGCGTTGATGGACTGGTTGATGGTGGTGGGGAGCCAGCCGTGTTCTGCGGGTGGCAGGGGTTGGGTGGAGAGGGTGTGGACGATCTGGTCGGCGGTGGGCCGCTCGGCGGGGTCCTTGGCCAGGCAGCGGGCCAGCAGCGGTCGCAGGGCCTCGGGGACCCCGCCCAGGTCGGGCTCCCCTTTCACGACCCGGGCCAGGAGCGCGGCGGACTTCCCGGTGCCGAAGGGGGCCCGGCCGGTGGCGGCGAAGACCACCGTCCCGGCGAGGGAGAACACGTCGCTGGCCGGGCTGGTCTCGTGGCCCATGACCTGTTCGGGTGAGGCGTAGGCGGGGGTGCCGAAGGCCTGCCCGGTTTTGGTGAGCACGGTGCCCTCGACGGCGCGGGCGATACCGAAGTCGATCACCTGGGGTCCGCGGGGGGACAGCAGGACGTTGGAGGGTTTGAGGTCGCGGTGCATGAGACCGGCGGTGTGGATGCCCTGGAGGGCGTTGGCCAGTCCCAGGGCGAGGACCCGTAGCGAGGGTTCGGGGAAGGGGCCGTGTTCCCGGACGGCTTCCTTGAGGGTGGGGCCGGGCACGTACTCGGTCGCCATCCAGGGTGCCGGTGCGTGGGTGTCGGCGTCCACCACGTCCGGGGTGAATGGCCCCGTGACCATCTGGGCGGTACGCACCTCGCGGGCGAAGCGGGCCCGGAACTCCTGGTCCCGGGCCAGCTCCTCCCTGACCACCTTGAGTGCGGCCAGGCGGCCCTGCGGGGTGCGGACCAGGTACACCTCGCCCATGCCGCCCGCGCCGAGACGGGCGAGGAGCCGATGGGGGCCGATACCGGCGGGGTCGGTGGACGCGAGGGCAAGCACGGGGCCGGGCTCCTAACGGTCATGAGGCGGATGGGGGCGGGAGGTATGTGGTGGGGTGCCGCTGTGGTGTGAAGGTCCGGGGGATTCGTGCTGTGCCGGGGTCGGCAGGCGGTCCCCGGGCCCCGTTCCGGTGGACCGTTCGGCCGGTCCGGCGGGGTGTCCCGTCCCGGGCGGGTCACCCGGGGAACTCGTGCAGGACCTCGAAGGTCCCGCCGTCCAGGACGAGGAGGCGGTCGTCGCCGGGACCGGGCGGGATGGTCGCGACCACCGTGCCCTCCGGATGGAAGGCCGCCTTCGAGTAGAGCCGGACCCCCTCCCCGGTCAGCAGGTCCCCGGTGGCGGTGTCCCACACCCGGCCGCCCCGGGATGCGGCGCCCTCCGCCCCGCTGGCGGCCAACCGGGACCCGTCCGCGGAGAAGTGGATCTCGTACAGGTCGTTGCCGCCGGTGTCGGGGGCCTCGAAGGGGGTGGTCTCCCCGCTTTCCAGGTCGTACAGGGCGATGTCCCGGTTGCTGGTCTTGACGGCGAGCAGTGAGGGATCGGTGGGGTGGAAGGCCAGGTACTTCAGGTGGTGCGTCCCGGCCTCCTCGTGCGGCACGGCGGGGAAGCCGTCGTTGGGGAACTCCACCACGGCCTCCTCTGTGGCCAGGTCCCACACGGTCGACCTCCCGGTGCCCGCGGAGTCGCTGACGGCCAGGAGGGTGGCGTCGGCGTTCAGGTCGGGGTTGCGCGTGTGGCTCTCGGTACCGAGTTCGAACTCCACCTCCTCCGCCTCCAGGTCCCACACCTGTACCAGGGGCTCGTTCCCGGCGTCGTTGACCGAGACCGCCACCCGGGTGCCGTCGTCGCTCAGGTCGGGGCGGCTCCAGTCCTGGAGTTCCGGGTCCTCCAGGTAGTGGGTGATCTCGTGGTCGGGATTCCAGACCACCAGGGCGTCGAGGAAGCCGCCCGCGATGGTGCCGTCCGCGGCCACGGCCAGGCTGTTGGGCCGTGCGTCGAAGCGGTGGAGTTCCTCGCCGGTCCGCCAGTCCACCTCGACCAGGTGGTCGGTGCCGGTGACGTACAGGCTCTCCCCGTCAGGGGCGAACGAGGCCCCCGTGAGGGTGTCGCCGAAGACGTCGGACGGCTCCGCCGGGGCGTCGCCCGCGGTCCCCTCCGCCGCCTCGTCCCGCCCGTCACCGGCGGCCCCGGTGGAGTTAACGGCCTCGTCGGTGCCCTGACCGGGCAGGGGGACGGTCGTCAGGAGGCCGAGTGTCCCGGCCATCAGCACGGTGGCGAGAGCGGCGGCGCCGACGATGAGTGCGGTGCGGCCCCGTGTGCCCGGAGGAGGGGTGACCGGGGCGGGATCGCCGGGGCCCCCGGAACCGCCCCTGGCCGGTGCGCCGTCGGCCGCCTCGCGGGACGCCGACCGGTGTGTCTCGATGGACTGGTTGACCGTGGTGGGGAGCCAGCCGTGTTCTGCGGGTGGCAGGGGTTGGTCGGAGAGGGTGCGGACGATCTGGTCGGCGGTGGGCCGCTCGGCGGGGTCCTTGGCCAGGCAGCGGGCCAGCAGCGGTCGCAGGGCCTCGGGGACCCCGCCCAGGTCGGGCTCCCCTTTCACGACCCGGGCCAGGAGCGCGGCGGACTTCCCGGTGCCGAAGGGGGCCCGGCCGGTGGCGGCGAAGACCACCGTCCCGGCGAGGGAGAACACGTCGCTGGCCGGTCCGACGCCCCGGCCCACGATCTGTTCGGGTGAGGCGTAGGCGGGGGTGCCGAAGGCCTGCCCGGTTTTGGTGAGCACGGTGCCCTCGACGGCGCGGGCGATACCGAAGTCGATCACCTGGGGTCCGCGCGGGGACAGCAGGACGTTGGAGGGTTTGAGGTCGCGGTGCATGAGACCGGCCGAGTGGATGCCCTGAAGGGCGTTGGCCAGTCCCAGGGCGAGGACCCGTAGCGAGGGTTCGGGGAAGGGCCCGTGTTCCCGGACGGCTTCCTTGAGGGTGGGGCCGGGCACGTACTCGGTCGCCATCCACGGCACGGCGCCCTCGGTGTCGGCGCTGAGCACAGCCGGTGTGAAGGGTCCGCGCACGCGCTGGGCGGTACGCACCTCGCGGGCGAAACGGGCCCGGAACCCGGGGTCGTGCGCGAGCTCCTCCCGGATTACCTTGAGCGCGGCCAGGCCGTCGTCGGGGGTGCGGACGAGGAGCACCTCGCCCATGCCTCCTTCACCGAGCCGGGACAGCACCTGGTGGGGGCCGACGTGTTCCGGGTCGGCGGACGACAGGGGAGGCACGTGTGTTCAGCTCCTCGAGGTGGGGACCGGACACCAGTCTGCCCGGTTTCGCGGAGATTCCGGCCCCGGGCCCCGTCCGTCCGGCGGGCGCCCCGCTCCGCCGTCAGCCCAGCCGCTCGACCGTCTCGAAGGTGTCGGGGTCGACCAGGACCAGTTCGCTGTCTTCGACGGTGCTGGCGGCGAGGACCTCGCCGTCCGGGTGCGGCGTCAGGACGCTGTAGGCGCCGATCTCCTCGTTGCCCTCGGCGAGGTTCTCACCGGATCCCAGGTCCCAGACGTAGTTCTGGTAACGCCACGACCCGGGCCCGGTGCCCACCTGCCAGGTCGCGTACACCCTCTCGTGCGCGGAGTCCACCAGGAGCTCGATGAGCAGGGGGTCGTCGTCGGTCTCGAACTCCTCCCGGGTGAAGGAGGCGACCTCGGTACCGGTGGTGTAGTCGGTGATGACGATCCGGTCCCCGTCGAGGTGGGCGACCTCGGTCCGGCCCGGGGCCGCGGCCAGTGTGTTGCCCGAGGTTCCCCTGACGACGTGGACCTCCTCGCCGGTGTCCGCGTTCCAGACGTGGATCCCGCCGTAGTTCCCGGTGGCGAGGTGGTCCTCGTCCACGAACACGGTGCCGTACTGCAGGCCCGGGGCCATCGGCTCCCCCGCCTCCCCGGTGGCGGTGTCGACCACCACGGTGCTCGCGCCCTGGTCGGTGGTGTTCATGGTCACCGCCAGCCGACCGCCGTCGGGGGAGAAGGCCAGGCCTTCGACATTCCTCGGTTTCAGCAGCCAGCGGCCGTCCTCGTCCGGGCCCTCCTGGGGGCCCATGTGCTCGGTGGTGGTACCGCCGGGCAGGTCGTGGGTGTACCCGAGGGCCACCGGGTGCTCGCGGCCCTCGTACTCGACGGACTCGGTGACGGCCACCGTGCAGCCGACCGGGGAGAACACCGGGCGGTGCCCGTAGGAGACGTCCTCCGTCGGCCGGGCGACCTCCTCGCCCCCGCGCCAGTCCCAGATGGTGAGTCCCGCGGTCGAGGTGGCGGCGAGCACGTCCCCGTCGGGGGAGAACACGGGCTTCCAGAAGTCGGCGTCGTCCGGGACCGGCTGCTCCGGTGCCGGGTACCCCGACTCGTCCAGGCAGCCCGCGTCGGTGATCAGCCCGCCGCTTCCGCCGTCGCTCCCGCCGCCCCCCTCGGCCCGCGGCCCCGGGGCCGCGGCCTCCTCGCCCAGAACGCGGTTGAGCACCGCCCCGGCGGTCGCGAGTACCACCAGGGCCAGCGCACCGGCCCCCACCGCCAGGAGGCGGCCCCGGCTCCGCCCGGAAGCGGCGCCCTCCCCGTGCGGCTCGCGGGGGGAGGGCGCGGCGGCGCTCAGCATCGAACGCTGGGCGTCGGCGACCGCTTCGACGGCGGCCCGGATCGGAGGCGGCCATCCCGGGGGCTCGGCGGGCCCGCCCAGCATCCGCACCAGGTCGTGTGCGCTGGGGCGCAGCCGCGGATCGAGTTTGAGGCAGGTGTCGACCAGACCGCGCAGCTGCAGGGGGACTCGGGCGAGGCCGTCGGGGCCCTCCACACCGCTCGCGGCGAAGCACAGGGTGGAGGCCCAGGAGAACACGTCCGCGGCCGGGGCGGCCCCGCCCTCCGGCGCAGTGAACGCGGGGTGCGGGGCGTGCTGTCCGGTGTCGTTGACGGCCCGCTCCAGACCGGGGTCGGCCAGCAGCGCGGTCCTGTCGGACAGCAGTACACCGTCCGGCCACAGCGAACCGTGGGCGCGGCCCGCGGAGTGCAGGTCGACCAGACCCTGGGCGAGGGCCAGGGCGAGCGGGTGCAGGGCGTCCGCGGGCAGGGGGCCGTCCCGGCGGACCAGGTCGGCCAGGCTGGGGCCGAGCGGCCGGGAGAGGGCGGCCCAGGGCACCGCGCCGCGCAGGTCGGCGTCGCGCACCGGGCACACGTGGGCGCTGTCCAGCCCGCGGGCGGACTCCACCCGGTGGGCGAAGGCCGAACGGAAGGCGGGGCTGGTGGCGTACTCCGGCCGGAGGACCTTCACCGCCACCGGGTCCTCCACCCCGGCCGCGCCCAGGTAGACGCGCGCGTAGGCGTCCTCGCCGAGGCGGGCGTACAGGCGGTGGGGGCCGACGGAGGGCGGGTCGTGCGGGTGGAGAGGGAGCATGGGCCTTCCCGGTTCGGGAGCGGTCGTGTCGGTGGACGGCGGCGCCGGGGCGGTGCCCGTCACTGGGATGGACACCGCCCCGGGGTGCCGATCAGTGGAACTGGTCGACGATGCGCAGCTCGACGGCGTCCACGACCCACACACCGCTACCGGAGGCGGGGACGCCGATGATGACCTCGCCCTGCGGATGGACGCTGATCTCCCACAGGAAGCCCTCGTCGGCCTCGGCGGTCAGCTCCTCGCCGGTGGAGTACTCCCAGACCTTCATGAACCCCCTCTCCGCGTCGTAGTCGGACGGGAGGTAGGTGGCGTACAGCCGGTCGGCCTCCAGGCTGTACCGGTAGTCGAACAGCTCGACGTCCTCGTCCAGGTCCTCGGCGAGGAAGGAGGTGCCCTCCTCCTTGTCGGAGACGACGTTCTGTTTGTGCACCCCGTTCACGTCCGGGTAGAGGAGGGTCTCCTCGTCGGCGAAGTTCAGGGCCCGGCTGTTGAGCCGGGGGACGTCCTCGGCGGAGGCGACGACCTCCCCGGATCCGGTGTTCCAGACCGTCGACGTGTCGAGGGCGCCCTGGGCGGCGACGTGCTCGCCGTCCGGGGACAGGGCGATCGCGTCGACGGTTCTGCTGCCCTCGGTGTAGGCGGTGACGGTCTCCCCGGTCTCCAGGTCGTACACGAGGACGGCGGAGTCGACACTGATGTCGTAGTTCCCGACGAACAACCGGCTGCCGTCGGGGGAGAAGGCGAGCGACCTCACCTCGTAGCCCTCGGACAGCACGGTGTGCTCCCCGCTCTCCAACGAGTACACGTGCGCGCCGTCGTCGGAGGGGTAGGCGAGCAGGCAGTCGTCGGGGCTGAAACGGGGCTGCCCGTACAGGTCCGGGATCTCCGTCTCGATGAGCGCCAGCTCCTCCTTCCCCCGCCAGTCCCACAGGGCCACACCGCCGCTCCCGGAGACCGCGAGGACCTCGCCGTCGCTGGAGAAGCCGGTGTAGAACATGCCCCCGTCGTCGTTGGGCGCGGTCATCTCCTCCTTGGCCGCCTCCCGGAACTCCGGCGCCAGGTGCTCGGAGGGGTCGCAGGTCTCGCGTTGCGGGGCGGACTCCTCCGCTGCGGGGTCGGACCCGGACGGATCTCCCGCGCCCAGGCCCGCGTCCCGGGCGGCCCACACACCGATGCCGGCGACCATCGCCAGGGCGACCGCCGCGGCTCCGGCGATCAGCAGGCGTCCGCCGAAGCCGCCCCTCCCGCCGGGGACGGGGGCCGACCGGACCGCGTCCCGGTACTCCTGCGCGATCTGGTCGATCCGCGCGGCGGCGGCCTGGGGGAGCCAGGCGGTGGCGGAGGCCGCGGGCGCGGTGGGGCCGCCGAGGGCCTGGAGGACCTGTGCCGCGTTCGGCCGCCGGGCGGGGTCCTTCTCCAGGCAGGCGGTGATGATCCCGCGCAGCGGTGCCGGAACGCCGTCGAGGTCGGGCTCCAGGTTGCCGATGCGGTAGAGGACGGCGGAGGGGTGTCCGTCGCCGAAGGGGCCCCTGCCGGTGAGCGCGTGGACCAGGACCCCGCCGAGCGCGAAGACGTCGGCGGCCGGACCGGTCCCGTCCCCGTGTACGGCCTCCGGGGCCATGTACCCCGGCGTGCCGGTGATCTTCTCCTCCTCGTCGCCCCGGGGGTCCTCCATGGCGCTGGCGATACCGAAGTCGATCACCTGCGGTCCGGCCGCGGAGACCATCACGTTGCCGGGTTTGAGGTCGCGGTGGACCAGCCCGGTGGCGTGCACGCGCTCCAGGGCCTGGGCGATGCCCCGCCCCATGAAGCGCACGGACTGCTCGGGGAGGGGGCCGGCGTCCTGGACGAGGTCCTGGAGGGAGGGGCCCATGACGTACTCGGTGGCCAGCCACGGGGTCTGGCCCGCGGTGTCGGCGGCGAGCACCCGGGGCGTGTAGTTGCCGCGGACGCGCTGGGCGAGTTCGAGCTCGCGGGCGAAGCGCTCCCGGAAGCCGGGGTCGTAGGCGTACTCGGCGCGGACGACCTTGACGGCGGCGGGGGAGCCCGACGGGTCCAGCCCGAGGTAGACGCGACCCATACCGCCGGAGCCCAACAGGGCGACGACGCGGTAGTGGCCGACCTGGCTCGGATCGTTGGGGGCGGGTTGCTGCATGGTGCCTTCCGGGAGGGTCAGTTCACTTCGGCGACGACGTTGAAGTCGGCGTCCATGACGACGATGGTGTAGACGCCCGCCTCGACGACGGCGGTGAAGAGGTGTTCGCCGTCGGGGTGGACGCCGAGGGGGACGTTGAGGACGGGGCTGCCGCCCGTCTCGACGAGCTCGCCGCTCTCCGCGTCCCACACGAACCCGGATTCGTCGCTGAGGTCGGAGGTTGCGCCGTAGACCAGGGAGCCGTCGGTGGAGAACTCGACCTCGTAGAGCTCCTCGTGTTCGAGCCCGGGGGACTCCAGGTCGCGGACCTCGCCGGTACCGATGTCGGCGATGTGGGCCTCCCGCTGGTCCGTGACCATGGCCAGGCTCGTGCCGTCACCGGCCAGGGAGACGTCGTAGTACTCGGCGCCCTCGAAGACCTGGAGCTCCTCACCGGTCTCGGGGTCCCAGACGTACACGCCGAGGTGGGCGGCGTAGCCGGGCTCGGCGACCACGGCGACCAGGGCCGAGTCGTCGGGGGTGTAGAACATGTCCGCCAGGTAGCCGTCGACGGCGAACTCGTTGCGCACCTCGCGGGACTCCACGTCCCACACCTGGATGAGCGGGTCGCCGTCCGCGGTTCCGTCGTCGGAGGCGAGGTTGGCCACGGTGGCGCCGTCACTGGTGAGCGCGGGCGTGTCGTACTGGCCGCGGTCCTCGCTGTTGCCGCCGAGTACGGCGACCCGGTTCTCGCTGCCGCCCTCCCACACCTCGATGTAGGTGGCGGTGGTACCCGCGGCGAAACCGCCGGGGGTGACCACGGCGCCGGTCGGGACGGGGGAGTACTGGTCGGTCACCGTCCCCTCCCGCCAGTTCCAGGAGGAGAGCGTTCCGGATCCGAAGACGTGCAGGGTCTCCCCGTCCTCGGAGAAGCTGAGGTCGTAGAGGAAACCCTCCAGGGTGACGGCGGCCTCCTCGTCTCCGTCACCGCCCTCTTCGCCGTCACCCCCGCCGCTCGCGCCCTCCCCGTCCGCGGGTTCACCGTCGGCGGTGCCCCCGGAACCGTCCTCCTGGGAACCGAGGGGGAGCGCGGTCAGCGCGAAGGCGCCGCCGCCCAGCAGGACGAGGGCGGCGGCCGCGGCGGCCGCGACCGTTGCGGCCCGTCCCCGCCACCAGGGACGATGGCCGCCCCCGTGGTCGGCTTCCCCGCGCCCGGCCGCGGGTACGGTGGTCCGCTCGGCGGCCTCGGCCTGCCGCAGCTCACCGGCCTTGGCACTGATCTGTTGGTTGACCTGCGGGGGGAGCCAGCCGTGTTCGGCGGAGGGCAGCGGGAGTCCGGAGAGTTCCCGCTGGACGGCCTCGGCGTCCGGGCGCTGGTCGGGATCCTTGGCGAAGCACCGGGCGAGCAGGTCGCGTAGCGGACCCTCGGGTACGGCCCCCAGGTGCGGGTCGCTGTTCATGACCTTGTTGAGGGTGCTGATCGCGCTGCCCTCGCCGAACGGCGGTCTGCCGCCGGCCGCGAACAGCACGACGCCCGCCATGGAGAACACGTCGGCGCGCGGGGACACGTTCTGTCCGGTGATCTGCTCGGGCGAGGTGTAGGCGGGGGTGCCGAAGGTCTGGCCGGTCCGGGTGAGGACGGTGCCCTCGACGGCGCGGGCGATGCCGAAGTCGATGACCTGGGGTCCGCGCGGCGAGAGCAGGATGTTCGAGGGTTTGAGGTCGCGGTGCACGAGGCCGGCCGCGTGCACGGTGGCCAGGGCGCGGGCCAGGCCCAGGACGAGGACCCGGAGCGACTCCCCGGGAAAGGGGCCGTTCTCCCGGACGGCTTCCTTGAGGGTGGGGCCGGGCACGTACTCGGTGGCCATCCACGGCGTGGCGGCGTCCGGGTCGGCGTCCACGACCGAGGGGGTGAAGGGTCCGCGCACGTGCTGGGCGGTGCGTACCTCGCGGGCGAAGCGGGCCCGGAACTGGCTGTCGTGGGCCAGGTCCTCCTTGACCACCTTCAGGGCGCACAGGTGCCCGTCGGGGGTGCGGGCCAGGTACACCTTGCCCATGCCGCCCGCGCCGAGGCGGGCGAGGAGCCGGTGCGGACCGATGGCGTGGGGGTCGTCGGAGGAGAGGGGTTGCACGGCGGTGTGGTCCTTACTGCGTGCGGATACGCGGTGGGGCCCGTGTTCCGGCAGGTCCTTGGGGGTGTCCGGGGGGCGGGGTACCCCGCCAATGTAGCTGCTCGGCGACAAAGCACCCAGGTGTGTGTCCTGTTCCGGCCGACTCCGAACCGTCGCGGCCAAGGACGGCGACAGGGGTGGTGTGAGCGGCCGACCTCACAGGTGCGAGGGAGGGGAGTCCCAGCGGTGCGGGTCGAACATACCGACGGGCAGGTCCGTGCGGCCGTCCCGGGCCAGGTCGGCCAGGGCCAGGCCGACCGCCGACGCGAACTTGAAGCCGTGCCCGGAGAAGCCCCCGGCCAGGATCAGACCGGGCAGTTCGTTCCGGCGGCCGATGAGGAAGTGCTCGTCCGGGGTCATGGTGTACATGCAGGACGCCATGCGGTCGGGCAGCGGCGCGACACCGCGCAGCCCCGCCGCCAGTGCGCCCAGGCGGCGCGCGTCGGCCTCGTCCGGCGGACGCGGGCCGGTGCCGGGGTCGACGGGTTCGCCCCACTGGGAGCCGGCGGGCCGGGTGGTGCCCGCTCTGACCCCGGGCGGCTCGGCGTGCACGCCGATCTTCACGGTACGGCCTCCGTCCATGCTGGGGAAGCCGTACCAGAGGGCGCCGTCGGGTTCCTCGCGGGCGAAGACGGGTTCGGGGGCCGAGGGGCCGGAGGCGGGTTCGGTGACGCGGAACCAGCCGAGCACACGGCGCTCCACCCGGATGCCGCCGCCCAGGCGGGCGGTTCCCGGCAGGAGCCCGGGGAGCCAGGCCCCGGCGGTGACGATGACGCGCCGGGCACGGATCTCGGTGTCGCCGACCCGTACGCGGGGGTGGTCCGGGTCGGGTTCGATCCGGGTGACGGCGCGGCCGGTCCACACCCGGGCGCCGGCCAGGCGGGCCAGGCGGACGGCGGCGAGGATCGAGGCTTCGGGCAGGACCGCGCCGGCGTCCGCCTCGAAGACGCCCGCCTCGCCGGTGCGTACGGCGTGCCGGGGGTGGCGTTCGGCGAGTTCCTCGGCGGAGAGGCGTTCGTGGGCCAGGCCGTGGTGTTCGGCGGCGGCGACGGAGCCGCGGATGACGCCGGAGTCGGGTCCGCCGAGCATCAGGGCGCCGGAGCGCACCACGAGCCGGGACCCGGAGGCCTGCTCGAGTTCGTCCCAGGCGCGCCAGGCGGCCTGTACGAACGGGACGTACTCGGCGCCTTCCAGGTAGGCGGTCCGGATGATCCGGGACTCGCCGTGGCTGGAGCCCCGGTCGTGTCCGGGGGAGAACTGTTCGACCCCGATCGCGTCGACGCCCTCACGCGCGAGGCGCCACAGGGCCTGGGCGCCCATCGCGCCCAGCCCGACCACGACGGTGTCGGTCTCGACGCGTGTGGTCATGGGGCGGCAATTCTTACGAGCGTGAGGAGTGAGGACGCCGGGAGTGTTCTGCGAGACGGGTCAAGCCGCTGTCGAGCAACGAGCGTCGGGCGCAGACGAGGATGCTGTACTTGCTGCACCCCGGATATCTCCCCTTCCGGGGGCCCGAACACGGGCCGAAGCGGAGCGGAGGCCCAAAACCAACACGGGTCAGGCGGCCACCGGCTGGCGGTGCGTGTAGTAGTGCGCGGGCTCCGGAACCTGGGCGAACGGGTTCAGGAGGGCTGCGGCACCGACCGGGTCGCTGGCGGGGTGAGACATCGTGCCGCCCTGGAAGAGGTCGTTCCAGAAGAAGCGGCCGTCCCGGCACCAGACGTTGACGTCGCGCATCACGGAGGCGACGGCCATCTCGGAGGAGCCGGACCAGTACAGGGGGCGGGAGGCCACTGAGGCGAGCTCGCCCAGCAGCGCCGTGATCGCGCGCTCGGCGCAGAAGGCGTGCCGGGGCTTGTGCTTGATTCGCCTGGCGAGGGCCGACTTCGCCCGGGAGGCCCGGGGGTTGTTCAGGCGCCAGTGACTCAAGGTCGTCTCCAGTGTGTGTCGGGGTACCGCGGGTGTGCTGACCGTGTGTGCTTGTTGCGGCCACGTCGCCGCGGTTCGAGTCCGGTCCGCCGCGTCCAACCGGAGTTGGCGACCTCGCTCCGCGAAGTTGGTGAGGCGTGAACGATGTCGTTACCTCGTAGTTATCCTTCGCGCTCCGGATGCTAGCAGTAACTGACCCCTCGTAGTCGAGGCTTTCAAGAGTGACGCATCTCACATCTAACGAATGGGCATCGACCTGTTTGGCGAGAGAACCTGCAGTTCAACGGGCTCTTTTCGAACACCAGTCTGCGTTTTCTTTTCGTGATAAAGGGGCTGTAGTCCCGTGCTGGTTGTCGTGAGACTCACCCGTTTTCGGCACCCATCGCGCATCGTGTGTCACTCGTAGTGACTTTACGCAGCTTGTCGGGTCTTTGCCCGTCTGGGATGGGTTCTTGTCGGAGCCGCACCCGCTGCCGCCGCGGGGATTCCCGGCCGCTTTGCGTTCCTGGTCACCCCGGTGTACTGGGCGTTCAACGTTCTGGAGGACACTGGAAGGCGGGTCGAACCAGGGGAGAAGTTGCGAAGTGACACAGACCGAGACATCCGGTGACAGGACGCCCGTGAGCGGAGGTTCCTCCGCGGAGCCGACGGGCGGCGCCCGCGCCTGGCTGGTGTGGGGCGTGGCGGTGGGCGGCTACTTCCTCGCCATGCTGCACCGCAACGGACTGGGCGTCGCGGCGCTGGAGGCCCAGAGCAGGTTCGACGTGGGGCCCGCGCTGCTGTCGCTGCTGCCCATGCTCCAGCTCCTCGTGTACGTCCTCCTCCAGGTGCCCGCCGGACTGCTCGCCGACCGGCTCGGCCCCCGGTACACCCTGGTCATGGGCATGGTCGCGATGGCCCTCGGTTCGTGCCTGTTCGCGCTCGCCCCGGGGGTCGAGGTGGCCGTCGCGGGGCGGTTCCTCATCGGTCTCGGCGACGCGCTCGTGTTCCTCAACGTCATCCGGCTCGCCGCCCTGTGGTTCCCGCGTGCGCGGTACGCGCTGGTCAGCGGGTTGACCGGGGTGGTCGGCGGTACCGGTCAGGTGGCCAGCGCGGCCCCGCTGGCCTGGGCACTCGGCGGGGTCGGCTGGGTGGCGGCCTTCCTCGCCACCACCGGCCTGACCGTCCTGATGGCCCTCCTCGTGCTCCTGGTGGTGCGTGACCGCCCCGCAGGCGCCGCGGGGCGCTCCACCGTCGCCGACCCCATATCCGTCTGGGCGGCGCTCAGGGAGGCGCTGAGGGCTGACGGGCCCCGGATCGGCATGGCGCACCACGCGGCCGTCATGGCGCCGTTCACGATGATGATGGTGCTCTGGGGCTACCCGTTCCTCGTGGGCGGCCTGGGGCTGTCCGAGGGCACCGCCGCCCTCACCCTCACCGGACTGGCGGCCGGGGCCCTGTGGATGGCCCCCGTCGCGGGGCTGTTGATCGGCCGTTGGCCGGGGGTGCGGGTGTACTTCGCGTTGACCCTCGGGGGATCGCTGAGCCTGGGGTGGCTGCTGCTGGTCCTGTGGCCGGACGGGGCTCCGGTGCCCCTGGGGATCATCGTGCTGGCGGTGAGCGCGCTCGGTCAGACCATGGCGCCCACGATCTCCTTCGACTTCGCCCGAGACGGCATCCCAGCGAGCCGTACCGGTGTCGCCTCCGGCCTGGTCAACATGAGCGGCTTCACCACCGCCGTGGTGTGCACGGTGGCGGCCGGGGCCGTCCTCCAGGCGCTGCCGGACGAACCCGCCTCCTACCAGTGGGCGTTCCTCCCGATGGCCCTCACGACCACCCTGTCCACCTGCGTGCTCGCCGTGTTCATCGGGCGCCGCACTCGGGCCTGAGCGCCGGGCCGAGGACGCCACCGGCTATCCCGGCAGCGTCCCCTAAGCCACCCGCTCAGCCCTTCGGCGCGGGGTCCCCGGACCGGCGGAGCAGCACCGCGGCGAGGGCGCCACCGGCCAGGAGCGCGGTCCCCGCGACCACTACGCCCAGACGCGTACCGGCGACCACCGCCGCGTCCGGCCCCGCCCCGGCCGCCGCGGCCGCGACCGTTCCCAGGACCGGGGTCCCCACGGTCAGGCCGATCTGCTGCGCGGTGTAGGCCAGACCGGTCGCCAGCCCCTGCTCGGAGTCCCCGATGCCCGAGGTCGCCGTGATCATGTACCCCACCACGCACAGCACGTGCCCGAACCCGGCGACGGCGGTGGCCGCCAGCAGGAGCGGGTACCCCGAGTCCTGGCCGACCAGGGTCAGGCAGAGCGTGCTCGCGCCCTGGAGCACCAGGCCGAGCACCAGCGTGTTCCGGACCCCCGCCGCCGTGACGATCCGGGAGGAGACCGCACCGCCCAGGACGGCGGCCGCGCCCAGCGCCGCGAAGGTCGCCCCGGCCGCCATCGGGGACATCCCCCGCACGTGCTGCAGGTAGAGGGTGAGCAGGAAGACCGTGCCGGTCATCATCGAGAAGGTCAGCAGCCCCATCGTGTTGCCCCAGCGAACCGAGGGGCGGCGGAGCAGGGTGAGGTCGACCAGCGGGTCGCGCACCCGGGACTCGGCGGCCAGGAAGGCGGCCAGCAGGACCGCGCCGAGGACGAGGGAGCCGAGGGTGACCGGGCTGACCCACCCCTCCCGTTCGGCGGAGGTGATTCCGAAGATCAGCGACAGCAGGCCCCCGGTGACGGTGACCGCGCCGACCAGGTCCAGGCGCGGACTGTCCCCGTTGCGGCTCTCGCGCACCAGGAGCGGTGCGGCGACCAGGGCGGCGAGGCCGAACGGCACGTTGACCAGGAGGGTGAACCGCCAGTCGCTGAGCTCGGTGACGACCCCGCCCAGGACCACTCCGGTGAGGAAGCCCAGGGACAGTAGGGTGCCGTTGATACCCAGGGCGCGCTCGCGGAGGCCGCCCTCGGGGAAGGACGTGGTGAGCAGGGACATCGCGGCCGGGGTGAGCATGGCGGCGGCCAGGCCCTGGCCCGCGCGGGCGGCGATCAGCACTTCCGGGGACCAGGCCAGCCCGCCCAGCAGGGAGGCGGCGGTGAACAGCGCCATGCCGCCCAGGAACCACCTGCGGCGGCCGAAGAGGTCGGCGGCGCGGCCGAACAGAAGGAGGAGTCCGCCGGAGGGGAGGGCGAAGGCGGTGATGATCCACTGGAGGTCGTGGAGCCTGAAACCGAGGTCGGTGCCGATCACCGGTAGCGCGACGATGAGGATCGAGAAGTCGAGCGCGAGCATGAACTGGGTGCCGCACAGCAGCAGGAGGACGAGGCGCTGGCGTCCGGTGAACGCGGGCGCCGCGGCTCCGGTAGAGGGTGTGGTGGTCATACGCAGCAGCCTCGCGGAGCCGTCGACACCGAGGAAGACGGTGTTTATCGTGACACTGTGAAGACCACCCAGAGCGTTCGCCGCCGCGAGGAGTTGCGTGAGTTCCTCCGCAGCCGCAGGGCCCGGATCGGCCCCGAGGGCGTGGGCCTGCCCCCGGGCGGGCGCCGCCGGACGCCGGGGCTGCGCCGCGAGGAGGTCGCCGTCCTGGCCGGGGTGGGGACCTCCTGGTACGTCCAGCTGGAGCA
The DNA here is from genome assembly GCF_056173285.1 of Nocardiopsis sp. iso_40. Lineage (NCBI taxonomy): Bacteria > Bacillati > Actinomycetota > Actinomycetes > Streptosporangiales > Nocardiopsidaceae > Nocardiopsis > Nocardiopsis sp. iso_40. Next base: position 285,638 of record NZ_CM149666.1, read on the forward strand.
GGGACGCGACATCACCGTGTCGGCCTCGGTCCTGGACGCGATCTCCCGGGCCCTGCGCCTGGCGCCGCTTGAGCGGGACCACCTGTACCGTCTGGCCGGTGCCAACCCGCCTGGCGGGGCCGTGGAGCGCGGGCCGGGCACGGACGAGGTCTGGAGGCTGGTGGAGCACTGGATGCCCAACCCCGCGCACGTGCTGGACCGGTACTGGAACGTCATGGCGCTGAACGGGGCGGCCCGGGAGGTGTTCGGACTGGAGCCCGGGACCAACTGTCTGAGCGCGTTCTTCACCGTCCCGGCCTACCGGGGCCTGCACGAGTACTGGACGGACATGGCGCCCACCCTGGTCGCCGAGTTCCGCCGGGACGCCGCCCGGTACCCGGAGGACCCCGGTTTCGGACGTCTGGCCGCGGAGCTGCGGGCGGCCAGCGGTGATTTCGCCGATCTGTGGTCCCGGCACGACGTCGTCAACGACGACGGGGGAGTGAAGGGCGTGGCCCACCCCGTCCTGGGCCGCCTGGCCTTCGAGCACTCGGCCCTGCACTTCCCCGGCCGCCCGGACCTGCGCCTGGTCCTCAACCTCCCGCTGCCCGGAAGCGGCACCGCCGAGGCCCTGGAGCGGCACATGGCGTCCCGCTGAGACGGGTCAGCCGGCGCTCGAGTCCAATCCGGGCGGCTGTTTGTGCTGGCCGGTCATCGGGGTGGCGATCCCGCTGTCCGCGCCGGTCACCGCACAGCCGTTGGAACGACTGCGGTTGGCCTGAGCCAGGTTGTCGGCGGCGGTCTGGCGGAAGAGGCTCCACCGTGATCGGGGCGTGTGCGTAGGTGCCCGGGGCGCAGCGCGTGCGGGAAAGTCATCAGGACGGAACGGCCCCGGCTGCCCGCCGGGGCCGTTTCCCGGGCGGTCAGAACTGGTCGCTGTCGACAGCCTGGCCGATGGGGAAGGTGTGTCGGGACGCGGCGCAGATCGTCTCGAGGGCGTGGATCGGAATGTCCTCGGTGGAGTAGCTGACCCTGAGTACCTGCACGACCCACTCTCCCGGCACCTCGAGCAGATCGGCCTCGTAAGGGGTGGCGGGGCGTGCGGTCAGGGTCTCCACGGCATGGCCGAAGCGGTGCCCGAGGTCCTCGATGGCGGTCTGGAGTGTCGGTAGGACGAAGCCCTCACCGTCGAGGCGGGTGTTCTCGCCGACGTCCACGCGGAAGTACGACGTCGAGATCCTGACCGGCACGCTGTTCGCCCAGAACATCTTGCGCCGGGCGATGACTGGATCTCCCGGCTCGACCTGCAGACCCTGGGCGACATGCTCGTTGGCTGGCTCCTGACCGACGAACAGCATCCTGCGCTCGGGGGTGAGGCCCTGCTGCTCGGCCTCGGTCAGGTAGAGCGACTTGGAACCGCGCGTGCTCGGCGGGGTCGGTAGCGCTCGCTGGACGAGTACCCGGGGCTGCGGCCCCAGAGGGCCGGTCGGTGCTTTGTGGGCGGGCTCGTCGCCGCCGGCCTTCTTCATCTGGGACACACGACCCGGGGACACCCCCAGGTGCCGGGCGATGTCCTCCTGACGCATCCCGCCTTGTTGGGCTTCGATGATGGCTCCTCGGCGGATGCGCGAAAGCTCCACGCTCTGCCCCTGCAAGCTGTTCATGGCGGCGGAGGCAGCACGGGCTCTGTCTAGCGGGTCCGGCGTAGCTGCGATGTCATGCAATGTCCTCGCGTCCAAGGCAAATCCTCACTTCGGGTGCTCCACCAGAACTTTAGCCCCCCTATTGCGTTTGCCGAAAGGGCGGGTTACTGTCGTCACACGCGAAGGTTTAGCCCCTATAAAGTCGACGGTTCGTCGTCGGCGTGCAGGCGGTGGAGCGGTTGGCGGTCACATATCCAGTGTGCCCGAGGTCGCTCGACCTGAGCGTGGCACCGCATGGTCTGGCTTGGCGGTCACGGCCGTGTGGTGTCCTCCCGAGGACTTTCCCTGCCGGGACCCCCGGCGCCTGACGAAGGAGCCGCGCTGTGTCGCGATACCTGTCCGAGTTGGCGCACGTGCGCTGGCTCGCCTCCGATACCACGTACCGTCGTCGCCCCCGCAGGGCAGGGCGTGTGCGTACGTACGCCGCCAAGCCGCGAACCTTCTCCGGAACCCGCCCGCCCCGTCCGCCGTTGGTTCCCTCGCCCCGGCGCCCGCTGGACACCGCTCCCCTGGACGTCCTCCAGGCGGTCCTGTCCGGTCTGCGCCGGTTGGGAGTGTCCTTCTGATGCTGAACACGCACACCTGTGACCTGCTGGCCGCCGTAGAGGAGGCTCTGCGCCCTCCCACCAAAACCACCCCGGGCGAGCTGAGGTGCTGGTACACCCGCACTCTGCGCCGCCGTATCCCGATGATCCGTGAAGCCCTGCGGATCGCACATCAGGACGGCGACATCGAACTGGCTATCTACCTGGTCGATCAGGCGATCACCGACCATCCCGCCACCGGCGTGGTTTCGGCCTCCGGGAGCGGGACGGTGTCCGCCCGGGTCCGGCGCAGGTTCAAGGGCCAGGACGGCTCTGTCAGGTCCTGGCTGAACTCCGGAAGGCGGGCACAGTGAGCGATGAACTCCCCGTCCCCGAACGGGTCCTGTGCGACCTGCTGCACCGCCACTGGCGGATGACCATCGAAGGCCGGGGCGCCGACGTCAGGTTCGTGGCCCACCGGCCCATCGGCTGGGCCGGCGAGGGCGATCCCTTCGAGCGGATCATCGCTTCCACCCGCACCGAACTCCTCCGCCTGCTCGCTCACCGCCACCTCGGGGCCGCCGAGACCAGGAGGGAACCGCCCCCGGTCTCCTCCTGAGCCGAAAGCTGGCGTCGGGCAACCCGCACCCGCGCAACCCTCCACCACAACGGGTCCTCACCCTGCCCACCCCGACCCCGCCCCCGCAGAACGCCCGAGGGGCGGGACGAACGAATCGTCCCGCCCCTCGGCGGTGGTTCAGTACCTCGCGCTGTCCTGCACTGCACTCGCGCTACCTCGCGCACCCCCGCGCCGGTACGCCGGCCGGGGTGCTCGGGAAGACCTAGAAGGCCTCCTCGGGAACCTCCATGAGGCCCAGGTTCACGTTCTGGGCCACCTTCAGCTCGGACTCCACGCGCGGCAGGAACTGCTCGGCGAAGAAGCGCGCGGCGGCGATCTTGCCGGTGTAGAAGTTCTTGTCGTCGTCGCTGGCGCCGTCGAGGCTGTTCAGCGCGATCTCGGCCTGGCGGAGCAGCAGCCAGGCGAGAACGACGTCACCGAAGGCGAAGAGCAGGCGGACCGAGTTCAGGCCCACCTTGTACAGCTCGCGGGAGTCCTCGGCGGAGCCCATCGCGTGGCCGACCATGAGCTCGACGATCTTCTCGGTCTGGCCCAGGGCGGACAGCAGGAGCGCGCGCTCCTCCTTGAGCTGGCCGTTGCCCGCGTCGCTCTCGGCGAAGGCCCGGATCTCGGCGGACAGCTTGCCGATGGCCTGGCCACCGTTCTTCACGATCTTGCGGAAGAAGAAGTCCTGGGCCTGGATCGCCGTGGTGCCCTCGTAGAGGGTGTCGATCTTGGCGTCCCGGATGTACTGCTCGATCGGGTACTCCTGCAGGAACCCGGAGCCGCCCAGGGTCTGCAGGGACTCGGCGAGCAGGTTGTAGGAACGCTCCGAGCCCACGCCCTTGACGATCGGCAGCAGGAGGTCGTTCATGGCCTCCAGCTCGGTGACGTCCTCACCCTTGGAGTGCGCGATCTGGATCGCGTCCTGGGTGGTGGCGGTGTAGAGGACCAGCGAACGCATGGCCTCCACGTACGCCTTCTGCGTCATGAGGCTGCGACGCACGTCCGGGTGGTGGGTGATGGTGACCTTCGGGGAGTTCTTCGCCCCGGCGAGGTCGTTGCCCTGCACGCGGTTCTTGGCGTACTCCAGGGCGTTCAGGTAACCCGTGGACAGGGTCGCGATCGCCTTCGTGCCGACCATCATCCGCGCGTACTCGATGATGAGGAACATCTGGCGGATGCCGTCGTGCTTGTCGCCGACGAGGTAACCGATGGCGGGGTGCTTGTCGCCGAAGGTCAGCTCACAGGTGGTGGATGCCTTGAGGCCCATCTTGTGCTCGACGTTGGTGACGTAGGCGCCGTTGCGCTCACCGAGCGAGCCGTCCTCGTTGACCAGGTACTTCGGCACCAGGTAGAGCGAGAGGCCCTTGGTGCCGGGGCCGGCGCCCTCGGGGCGGGCCAGCACCAGGTGGAAGATGTTCTCGGTCATGTCCTGCTCGGCCGAGGTGATGAAGCGCTTCACACCCTCGATGTGCCAGGTGCCGTCGCCCTGGTCGGTGGCCTTGGTGCGGCCGGCGCCGACGTCCGAACCGGCGTCCGGCTCGGTCAGCACCATGGTGGCGCCCCAGCCGCGCTCGATGGCCATCTCGGCGAACTTCTTCTGCTGCTCGTTGCCCTCGGAGTGCAGGATGCTCGCGAAGCCGGGACCGGCCGAGTACATGTGGATGGAGGGGTTCGAGCCCAGGATCAGCTCGGCCGCGGACCACACCAGGGAGCGGGGGGCGCCGAGGCCGCCGAGCTCCTGGGGGAGGTCGAGGTTGTACCAGCCGGCGTCCATGTAGGCCTTGTAGGACTTCTTCAGGCTCTCGGGGATGGCGACGGTGTTGGTCTTGGGGTCGAAGACCGGGGGGTTGCGGTCCGCGTCCTCGAACGACTCCGCGACGACGCCCGTGGCGAGACGGTTGATCTCGTCCAGGATGGTGCGCGCGGTCTCCTCGTCCAGCTCCTCGAACGGGCCCTCGCCCAGTACGTCTTGGCGCTTGAACAGCTCAAAGAGGTTGAACTCGATGTCGCGCAGGTTGCTCTTGTAATGCGTCATGGACAGCTCCGCTGTGTCCCTGGCCGCGGTGTCTGTACACGCGGATCTACCGGCTAGTAACAAGTCAATGTTACTACTGAGTAGCCGCAGACGCCAGTGACGATAGACACTTGTGTCCTCCAGGCCATGCCGAAAGCGCGAAAGGGCTGTTCAGGGCGGTTTCCCCGGTGTCCTGGGCGGCAGCATGGCCGCGCTCCCATCCCCCTGGTGTAACCGCCTTCCGGGGCCGCCTTCCGGGAGCGGTCCACGGCGCGGCGGTCCTGTCGCCGGTGCGGCCCCGGCCGTCGAGGACCGCACTGCGGGCAGGATCACCGGTATCCGGCGGGTCCGGACCCGACCGGAAGCAGGGTGAGCACCGTCCGGTCCACCCCGTCCAGGTGCAGCAGCGCGTTGGCCGCGTCGTCGGCGAACCCCGACACCACCAGGGACCGCAGCCCCAGCGCCGCCGCGCACAGCGACAGGTTCTGCGCCACGTGCCCGCACTCCTGGAACAGCAGCCGCAGCGCCCGCTGGCCGTACCCCTCGCGGAGCCGACCCAGGTCGCCCACCAGGAGCACCAGCGCCCCCACCGTCCCGGCCACGGCCCCGGGGTGCCCGTCGGCCTCCGCACGCAGGAACGGCGAGAGCTCGACCAGCCGGTCCACCCCCGTGGGGCCGTCCGCGCGCAGCAGCCGGTGCTCCTCGGCCCGGTAGCGGTAGGTGCCCGGTTCCAGTCCCCGCACGTGCCGGGCCACCACCCACACCTGGGTGGCGTAGGCCGCTCCCGGCGAGGGGTGGGTACGCGGCGGCACCCGGTACCCGGACCGGCCCTCCCCACCGGACCGCCTGTCCCCTCCGGCCCCACCGGGCCCTTCGCCACCACCAGACCACCCGCCACCACCGTGCCCTCCGGCACGGCTGTGGCTGACCCCGGCCCCGTGCCCGAGCAGCGCCGACAGCTCGTCCAGACCCAGCCGGGAACCGTAGTCGCCGTGCCAGCTCGCCCGCTCGGCGAGCGCCCCGCCCAGCGGCGCGGTGAGCGGAGCTGGCTCGGGAAGGGCGACCAGCGGAGCCCCGGCGGCCTCCGGCCGGACCCTCTCCGCGGGCACCGGCCGCGGCAGGTGGGCGCCTCCGATGGTGTCCGGAAGGTACTTGCTGGCCTCGGCGTACACCCGGTCCGGGGCGCCCACCCCGGGCTCGAAGTAGTCGCCCGGAGGCTCCCAGCGGGGGTAGCACAGCGACAGCAGCCAGGCCACCCGGCGTTCGTCGTCGATGTCCAGACCGAGCCGGTTGTGCGTCATGTGCAGCAGCGACCACACGATCCGGTCCAGGCCGTTGGCCAACCCCTCCTCGGCGCCGATCTCCCGCAGCCGCCCCACGGCCCTCCGCAGCCCGCGGTCCCACAGGTGGTGGGTGGACGATCCCTCGCCCGCCACCAGCCGTTCCACCCGGGGCCGCCGCTGCAACCACCGCGAGGGCGCCGAGTGGAAGAGCCGTTCCGCCTCGGCCCTCGCCCGGCTCCCGCCACGGGCGACCTCGGCCGAGTAGTCCCAGGTGGCGTAGTAGCCGCGGGCCTGCCGGACGGCCTCCACGTCGTCGAACCCGAGCACCCCGAACGCCAGCGCGGTCAGGTCGGCGGCCACCACCTGCCGCTGGTGCGGCTCGGGCGCCGAACGCAGCACGGCGAGCGCGATCCGGGTGCTCTCGGCGAAGAAGTCCTCGCAGACCTCCAGGGCGCGCGGGCCGCCGTACCGCTCGGTCTCGGGTTCGTACACCGCCTCCAGCACGGCGCCGTCGGCGTACCAGCGCTCCGGGTCCGCCTCGGGCAGGTCCGCGTAGTAGGCGTCGCTGTCCAGTGCCAGCGCGGACGCCGAGGTCTTCTCGGCCAGGGCGCGCATCCGCTCGGCGAAACCCGCGACGGCCGCCGCGTCGGCGTCGAGGAACCGGGCCCGCAGGTGCGGGCCGCCGTCCCAGTAGCGCAGGTAGAACCAGTCCTCGGCGTGCCCGGCGGCGACCAGCTCCTCCGCGTGCGGGGCCAGGTGCTCCAGGAGGAAGGAGTCGATGTCCGCGCGGCTGCGGTGCAGGTACACGTACACGGCGGACCAGGTGCGGGTCATGGGATCTCCGGGGGGTCGGTGTCCGGGGCCGCGTCGACCGGGACGTCCAGGTAGGTGCCGCGTTCGGAGCGCACCCACAGTTGGTAGGCGGGGGTCTGCCCGGGGGCCAGGCCCAGGGCAGCCGCCCAGTCCTCCTCCGAGTAGTTGCGCATCGGTCGTGCGCACAGCCCGGTGGCGGCGGCGCCGAGACAGCCCCACTGGGCGGTCCAGCCGAGCAGGGTGTGCAGGACGGTTTCGGCGTGCCGGGCGCCGTGGGCGCGGGCCCAGGCGGGGAAGTCCACTGCCAGGGTGTACCCGAGGGTGGCGGAGAAGTTGCTCTCCCCGGTGCGCGGGACCCCGCGTGCGGGCCCCTCGGAGCCGTCGGCGCGGAGCTCGCGCACGGACCGGTCGTCCACCCGGTCGCCCTCCAGCACGTGCCGGTACAGCCGCAGGGCGTCCGGTTCGGGGAGGGAACCGTGAACCGCGGCGAACGCCTCGGCCAGTCCCGCGGTGACCGCCGAACCCCTCTCCGGACTCACGTACGCGCTCGTCACCAGGTTCGCCGTGGAGACCCCGCTGGTCCGCTCGTCCAGCCATCCGCGGAGGGAACGGCCCGCGGGGGAGACGGCCGCCGCCACCCGCGCCGTGGCTTCGGGTGCGATGCCCGCCGCCCCGTCCGGACCGGTGGTGATCGCGGCGACGGGGGCCATGCCCTCGGGGAGCAGCGGGGCGGCCTCCGCGCAGGCCAGGTGGGCCGGGTCCGGGTGGGTCCGGGGGCTGAGCCCGGCCCGGGTCAGGGTCAGACCGAGGGTCGCCAACAGGTGGCCCCCCTCCAGCCGGGCCAGGGAGGGGCGCAGACTTCCGTACTCGGGCGGATACCGGTGAGGGTCCACCGCCACCACCAGACGGGCTTCGGACAGAACCCCTTCCAGGTCCGGGTCCGGCAGCGCCTCGGCGTCTCCGACCGGCTGGAGCGCGTGCGACTGCGGGTCCATCCGCAGGCACCACCGGGTCCCCTCGCGGGGCAGTAGGAACAGGTCCGCCCCGAACAGGCCCCTCGGGGAGGGGTAGGCGCGGTGTACCGGGTACCGGTCGGCCGCCGAGATCCGGCGCACCCGTACCGCCTCCACACACGCGGCGAGCAGGCGCTGCGCTGGTGACCACGTCCCGCCGAGGGTGAAGGCGTCGAGGGCGCGCAGCGGGGCCAGAGCGGGCAGGGGCGGTCGCACCTGCCCCGCGACGGGTCGGGCCAGGCCGTTGGACAGGCCCTCACCGAAGAACAGCGTCTCGACCCCGGCCACGTCCTTGCCGTACGACTGGGCGTGGAAGTGCGCGAGCGCGCTTTCGAGCCCGCTGCGGCGCGAGGCACCGGGGACGCGGCGGGCGTCGGAAGAACCGCCGGTCACGGGACCGGAAGAGCCGCCGGTCACGGGAAGGGGTGCGGTACCGGGTACGTCGTGCCGGGCGTGTCCCATGGAACTCCTCCCTCGAACAGCTCGGATGCGCGGGTCAGCCGCTCCAGCGAACGGGTCCGGCGGTGGGTGTGGCCGAAGGTCATCGGCAGGGCGCCGGGGACGATCACCTTGACCGAGCGGGTACCGGACGCCTCCGTGTACGGCGCGCTGCTCTGGTCCACGACCACCACGTCGAGCCCGAGCCCGTGCACGGCCGCCAACCGTTCGCGCAGCACCGAGGCGAGGTCGGTCCCGGCGAAGGAGGACGGCCAGCCGGCGGTGAACTCCCCCATGCCCACGCTGCCGCCGGGGTGTTCCAGGAACTCCCACAGGGGCCGGGCCTCCCACAGGCCGTGCATGCCGGTGTGGTCCTCCAGGGTGCGGACGAGGGTGAAGTCGTCGAGCATGGGGCGGCACCGCTCCACCGACACCGAGGGCCGCATCCGCACCCACTTGGGGTACATCAGCGCGTTGGTCGCGGTCTCCTCGACCGCGGCCATCAGTGCGCGGCGCGGGTCCGGGTGGGTCCCGGTGGCCAGGCTGAGCGCGGGCGCACGGCCCTCGCGGACGGCCTCCTCGGGCGCGGTCACCACGGCCATGACGGTCGGTACCCCCAGGTCGCTGGTGAGGTCGTACAGCCGCAGGCGGAGCCCCCGCTCGGTCAGCAGGTCCGCAAGGTGCAGCAGATCCGGGTCGTCGGCCCCCTCGATCAGGCGCAACCGGGTGCGCGAGTACCAGGCGAGCAGGAAGGCGTCCCGCTCCACCACCTCGAACAGGCCGTACAGGACGGCCTCCGCCAGCGTTCCGCCCACGGCGCAGCCGTTGGAGGACTCGTACAGGAACCGCTCCCGGGCGCGGCCCGCGTGCCAGTACGCGACGTGCTCGGGGACCAGGACGCGGCGCCGTTCCCGCGTCGACCACCCCCACACCCAGGTGGTGGGCGTGTGCGGGGTGTAGGGGACGGGCTCGAACGCGGGGTGCCCGTACCACTCGGGTTCGTGCAGGCCCAGGTCGGCGGGGTCTACGGCGTCCTCGGCCACCTCCGCGTACGAGCCGTGCACCGTGGCCGCGCCGGACAGGCGCCTGCCTCCGGTCACCCGCTCCACGCCCTCGAGGAAGGCGGGCACCTCGCTGGCGGTGAAGCGGGTGGAGCGCCCGTAGCCGCCCTCCCGCACCGCGCGCCCGGGGGCGACGGTCTCGCAGGTCGTCAGGGCCAGGGGCGACTCCTCGTCCCGGTAGACGTGGGCGACGGGCCCGAACCTGAAGTCGAGCAGCCGCTCCCGCAGGACGAGACGGTCCACGGCGCGGGTGCGCAGGGCGTCGCCGACGACCGGCTGGGCGGTGTCCAGGTCCGGGCCGCGGCTCCCGGCGGCGTCTGCGGCCGGACCGTCGACGGTGTCCGCCGCCGAGAGCCCCCGGCCGCCGGGGAAGCAGTGGCCGCAGTCCGGGTGGGGGACGAAGCGGTGCCGGGTCACCTCGCCGGTGCGGCAGTCCAGGGCGAGCAGGCACAGGCGCAGGACGGCGGGGTCGGTGGCGCCGACCAGCTCGGCGAACACGTCCGCCCAGAGGTCGAAGAGGCCGGCCGGCGCGGACCGGTCGGGGGCCGTCTCCCCCTCCACGTCGGTGCGCCAGAGCCCGGCGCACCGCGAGCAGCCCGGAGACCCGTCCGGGGTCCACGGGCCCAGGACGGCCAGGGCGCCGCTCATCGCGGTGTGCAGGACCCCGTCCGACACGGCCACCGCACGCGGGTCCTCCAGGGTCGCTCCCACGGGGGACGGGTTCAGGTCCATACGGCCACCGCCGAGTGCACCCCGCGGGAGCGCCAGTACCCGGCCCCGCCCGGCGCGGCCACCCGCACCGCTCCGGTGCCGAGGGCCCACCGGGCGAGCGCCGAGGTCACCGCCTCCGTACCGGTTCCCGACCGCGCCAGGACGGCGCGGGGCGCCTCCTCGGCGAGCCGGACCGCCGCGACCGCCCGGAGCAGTGCCTCCCGGACACAGGCGTCGGGGTCGGGGGAGACACTGGCCCCGAGGACGGTGTCGGCCCCCAGGCCCGCGCCGACGGGGTTCGCGCTGGCGGGGTCCGCGCCGTCGGCCGGGACCACCCGGGCCCGCAGCAGCCCGGTTCCGTCCAGCTCCTGGACGGTCAGTTCGGCGGGCACACCGCACCGCAGGGTGAGGGCGGTCCACATCCGGCGGGCGGCCGGCGACAGCACCGGGGTTTCGACGTCCTTCCAGCCGCCCTCGCCGCGGTTCAGGAGGAGGTCGCCCACGGCCGCGCCGACCGCGGCCGACGGCGTCAGCCCCAGCCCGAGTCCGGCGGCTCCGGCCCCGGAGGGGTCGTCGCCCGCGACCGCAGGGTTGCGCCAGACCACCTCGTGTAGGGCGTTGACCAGGGCGTCCTCCCTGGCCTGGGCGGTGGTGAACCCGCATCCGGCGCGGTCGCCGGACAGGGCCAACCCCACCGGGAGCTGGGGCAGGTCCCCGGGGGCCGGTTCTGTGAGGGGGCCGAACACGCGGTCCCACAGGAGGGTGAGGGCGTCCAGGCGGTCGGGGACCACCAGGGGGTCCGGTTCCGTCCCGGGGCCCGCCCCGGGGGCGGACGTGCCGGTGGGCGGCGGTTCCGGGGCGGGCAGCGCGCCGGGCGCCGTCGGATCCAGCGGCTCCGGGACGAGGAGGGTGTGCGGTTCGCTGACCAGCTCGTCCGTGGTCACCATGAACTCGGGGTCCGGCTCGGCGGCGTCCGCGGCGTCGTCCTCGACGCTCCGTGCCACGTGCGCGACCAGGGCCAGCGCCAACTGGGCGGCGGCCAGGGCCCGGGTGACCCGCAGGGCGGCCCCGTCCGGTTCGAGGTACGCCGGGTCGGGTTCGCGCCGGTCGAGCCAGGCGCGCAACCTCCCCGACAGGTCCGGGGTGCCCGGGAGGTTGCGCGGTCCGGTCAGCCAGAGCCCGCCGTCCGCGGCGACCACGTGCTCGGACTCTCCGCCGGGCGCCCCTCCGGATTCCCCACCGGGCTCCCCGTCGGCCACTCCGTCCGGCACGCGGATCCGGGCGGTCAGCAGCACCGGTCCCCCCGGGCCGGACCGGGTGTCGGCGTGCACCTCGCCGAACCCGGCCCGGGCCAGGGCGCGCCGGACCTGTGCCTCCAGCAGCGGGCACGCCGAACGCACCCGGACCGTGCTCGTGCGCAGCGCGGCCAGTGCGGCGTAGGGACGGCGGGTCGCCGCCTCCAGGTGCGGGTAGGCGGCCCGTTCCGCTTCGGTGAGGGAGGCGGGTTCGGGTTCGAGTTCGCGGAGGAAACCGTGTTCCTCCAGTTGGTCGAGGATGCCCGCCAGGAAGGGGCGCCCCTTCTCCGGGAAACCCCCCAGCAGGGAGGGGCGGTCGAAACCGGCGCGCAGGGACGGTTCCAGGGCCCGCCACACGGCGTCGGCCCGGGACCCCCGGACGACGACGGCGGTGGCGCCCATACTCAGCGCCACCCCCTCGGACGCCAGGGAACGGGCGCGGACGGCGCTCTTGAGACGCACCGGGGAAGGGGTTCCGGTCGGGGCGCCGGTGCCGGTCGGGGTCGCGGTGGTCTCAGGCATCGCCCACCCACGGAAGGGTCGGCCGGAGCTCCGGGTCGCTGCGCTGGTGGTCGACGACCCTGCGGACCGTCTCCTCCCAGCGCTCGCCCACCACTTCCTGGGCGGCCTCGGTGAACAGGTACGCCACCGAGTACCGCTGGATCGGGGTGACCCCCATCAGCGGCAGCAGGTCGAAGAAGCAGTTGATCAGGAACCGGAACGCCGCGAACCCGTACCCGTCGCCGAGCCGGGTGAAGTCGAGCTTGCGGAACTCCCGGTGGAAGTCGCTGTAGGAACGATCGTCCGAGCCGCTCCAGCGCACCCGCACGTCGTCCCCGAACCTCGCCGCCTGCTCCTGCCGTTCCGGGTGCGGGAACGGCAGGATGTGGTCCTGCCCGGCCAGGGCGACCGCCTCGGGCAGCCACCGGTCGACCCACTCGGCCCAGTCCAGCGCGAGGGGGTCCTCGCCCGTACCCTCGTGCACCCCGCGCAGGGAGGCCACCAGCCCCTCCCGCTGTGCCAGGTAGGAGGCGGCCAGCCGTTCCTGGGCCCGCCCCTGCGGGTCCGACCAGTGGAAGTACTCCTTCCAGTGCGAGAGGAAGGCCTGGTAGCCCGATCTGAGCCCCCACTCGGGGTAGCGCGTCGCGATCGCGCCCATCCCGGCGAACACGTTCGCGAACACCGCCCGCTCGCCGCCGCGGCCGCCCGCCTGACCGGCCACCCGGGAGAGCCCGTCGGTGAGCACCCGGCCCTTGAGCGCGACCGCCTCGGGACCGCGCAGGAACGTGTCGACCGGGTCGCCGGCCAGCCTCCGGGTGGAGTTGTCCGGTTCGATCGGGGCGTAGGGGCCCTCCACCAGTTCCAGGCGCCCCATCCGCTGGGAGAACTCCTCATAGCGGGCGGGGTCCAGCCGCCGCCGGGAGGGGTGCCGCCGCAGGAAGTCCCGGACCTCCTCCCGCGCCCCGGTCACCGCGGCCTCCACCGCGTCCGGGTCGCCGTCCGCGTAGAGCACGCAGTGCGGTCCGCGCAGCCAGTGCAGGTGCAGCCAGGCCGCGGTGACCCCCGCGCGGGCGGCGGCCGTGCGCGCCGCGGGCAGGAGGCAGTCGCCGAGCAGGGCGCTCTTGTCGCTGTCGTGGTAGTTGACTCTGAGTCCGACGGTCAAGGGGTCAGCCTCGCTTCGCCTGGGGGATCGGGGGGTTCGACGGACCGGGGGCGTCGGCGCCGCCGTTGTCGGCGGGCCGGACGCGGGGGACCGTGGAGAGTTCGAGGAAGACCTCGCCGGCGTGCGAGCCCGCGGGCCCGTTCGTCACCGGGTGCTCCCGCGGGTGCGGGCGCAGCTCCTCCGCCATCAGCGTCGGGCCCAGGTGGGCCAGGCGTTTGGCGGCGGTCCCGGTGTGCAGCCTGCTCAGGAAGTCCACGTGCTGGGGCTTGGGCGCCATGGCGCGCTCCAGCGGACCGAGCCTGGCCCCCTGGAGCGGCCGGACGAACACCTCGTCCGGCAGGTCCCGGCGGGCGCGCTGGACGTTCACCCGCCGGTGCAGCTCGGCGGGGGACTCCCCGGGCCGGGCGGTGAACACGGACGCGTCCAGACCCCACCTGCGCCGGAACAGGGTGAGGGAGCCGAAGCCGATCCTGGGCGTGCCGCCCTCGAAGCCCTGGCCGGTCCAGCGTTCGTGCAGGTCGATGGTGAGGTCGCCGAAGGAGAAGAACGGCGAGTCCGCGACCATCGCCACGAGCATCTCGTCGTAGGGCAGCGCGTGCGGCACCAGGAAACCGGTGTACACCGGGTCGATCTCCCGGCCGTCCTCGCGGACCAGGCGCAGCCCGAGCGGGGTGTGCACCAGGGTGAGGTCGCGGGTGGCGGGGCCGGGGAGCAGGGTGGGTTCGTCCCGCAGGGCCAGCTCCTCGTCGGCCAGCGCGGGCGACAGGTTGGCGTTGAACCCCAGCGCCGACCGCATGTGCACGGTGTCGGCGTCCTCCGGTCCGAGCCGCCGCACGTGTTCGGCCACCCGCTCCCGGACACCCGGCGGCAGTTGGCCGAGGAACCGGCTGAAGTACCGGGCCCGACCGCCGTAGAGGTGGTTGACCACCAGTTCGTCGCCGGCCACCTGGCCGAACACCGCGAAGGAGCGGCGGGCGGCGAACTCCCGGTCCGGCAGCACCGCCGCGACCTCGTCCACCGCCTCCGGGGCGACCTCCGCGTGCTCCCCGCCGGAGCGGCCCAGCTCCACCAGGTGGTCCACGGCCCGTCGCCGCGCGGCCAGGACCCGCAGGAGGTCCTCGTCCGCTCCGGCCAGCGCGGCGGGCTCACCGTCCATGAGCGCCTGGGTCAGGGGGAAGGCCGCCCTCGCGTGCTGGGCGAAACCCTCCAGGTCCGGGCAGCGCCCGCCCCGGCCGTACCGGGACACGAACACCTGCTCCAGCGCGCCCGAGAGCACCCGCTGGTCGTCCAGCGCGAACAGCAGGGGCATCAGCCGTTCCAGGTCCGCAGACCACCGCCGGGTCCGGCTGCGCCCCACCGGGACGCCCCGCGACACCAGGCAGTCCTCCACCACCGGGGAGGTGGCCGACCCCGGAACCCCCACCGCCGCCGACCACAGCCGTTGCAGCCGGAGCACGTCCTCGGCGCGCCCGGCCCCGTCGGACTCGGCGAAACCGGACAGCACCTCCTCGGTGGCCTCGAAGGCCGTCGCCACCCGGGCCGCGGCCTCGCCCGGAAGCGAGCGGGCCAGCCGGTGCCAGCGGCGGGTGAAGTCGGGGGACTGTTCGGCCGCGGGCGACCAGGGGACCAGGACACCCGCGCCGATGAGCTGGTCCAGCACACCCATGGCCCGCTCGGTGCCGCAGCCCAGGTCGGCGGCGACCGCGTCGCGCAGCCCGTCCAACCGCACCGGCGCGGCCGCCTGTCTCTCCAGGACCGACACCAGTCGGCCCCAGCTGCCGGTCAGGGGAAGCCGCACCTCCTCCTCGCCGAAGGCCTCCGCGCGCAGCCCGGGAGAGGGCGGGGCCCAGCGGCGGCGGCGCACCACCAGCCGTTCGCCCCGGTCGTCGGTTTCGCGCCGGGCGCCCCCGGTGAGCACCCACTCCAGGCCCAGCCGGGCCTCGGGGTCGGCGGCCAGCGCCCGGGCGGCCTGCCGGGGCAGCAGGCGCCGCAGCTCGGCGTGCGAGGTGAGGCGGAACGGTTCGCCCCCGCCACCGGCGTCCTCCCACGGGGCCGGTCCGCCCCCGTCCTCCAGGGGGGCGAAGTGCACGCCGGTGTGCAGCGAGTACGGGCTGACCTTCAGGGTCGACCGGGAGAAGTACCGCACCAGCGAGGCCTCGGCCTTGCGCATGCGCTTGTCCGGCTCTCCGGTGGCCACCGCCCGGGCGGCCACCGCCCGGTGCAGGTCGGGGCTGGACAGGGCGGTGGCCCGGTCGACCCCGGGGTCGCGCGCCCAGGCGGCCAGGACCGCGCGCTCCTCGCGCAGTGAGTCCCCGTGGGCGGCGTCCATGCGGGCGGCCGCGGCCCCGGTGGCCCGCCAACTGGCCACCCACCGCCGCAGCAGCGCGAGTTCGCGGGTGATCGGGTGCGAGTACAGGGACTCCCGCGGAGGCCGCCGGTTGAACACGGCGCGTTTGGCCGCCAGGGCCTCACGCCGGTAGGCGTCCTGGTGCGGGGTGCCCGACCCCAGTCCGGGGGCGGCCCGGTGCAGCTCGTCGAGGAGCCGCTCGCGCAACCGCTCCCGTTCGTGCTCCTCCCGGGCCAGGACGGTGACCAGGTCGCTGTCCACGGCGGTGGCCGCGTCCCCGGGGCGCAGCCACCGGTGCGGGTGGGGGTTCACCCGGGAGACCAGGTAGGGGCCCTCCACGACCTCGAAGGACCGGGCGGCCGGGGCCTGTGCGAGTTCTGACGACGGTGTGCTCAACCCCGCGCCCCCTCGGAGTCCCGGCGCCGGTTCCTGGCGGAGCCGAACCCGCGCGGCTCCCGCTCCGAGGCCCACCGGAACCAGCGCAGGGCCACCACGGTTCCCAGCAGCGACCAGGCCAGCAGCAACCACACCGACGGCCAGTCCCACACGGGGCCGGACTCGGAGAGGGCGCCCTGGATGAGGACGGTGAGCGGGCGGCCCGGAAGCAGGTCCGTCACCGCGCTCACCGCGTCCCCCAACGGCAGGACGATGAACCCGCCCGCCAGGAACGCGGCCGGGAAGAAGATGCCGTTGACCATGGGCACGGCGGCGTCGGCGTTCGGCGGCAGCAGGGAGGCGGCCGCGCCCAGCGGCGCCAGGCACACGAAGCCGAGCAGCAGCGCCGCCAGCAGTTGGGGCAGGCGCGCCGGGTCGACCGTCACCCCCATGCCCAGCAGTCCGATCGCGGTCACCACGCCCAGCACGATCACCGCGGTGAGCAGGGTGTTCACCAGGTACGCGCCCATCACCGTCGCGGGGCTGACCGGGGTGGTCCGGAAGCGCTTGAACAGCCCGTGGTGGCGGCGGATCGCCAGGCCGATCGCGACGTTGGCGAAGGCGACGGACATCAGCGCGAAGCCCAGGATGCCGCCGAAGCTCAGGTTGGCCTGCGTGATCCCGTGTTCGCCCACGAGCCTGACCTCGTCCGCCCGGGAGCGGAACGCCAACCCGAACCCCACGTAGAACATCACCGGCATGAGCACGATGAACGCCAGGGTGATGGGGGAGCGCCAGAACTCCTTGAGCTCACCGTCCACGTGCAGCCAGAAACTGCTCGGGCGGCGGGTGCGCGGCGCGCGGCGGGCTGCCCCGGGGCCGGTTCCGGTGGTGCTCATTCGCTCTTCCCCGCTCCCAGTGCGCCGTTCTCCGCGGCACCGCTCTTGCCTGTTCCGTGTGCTCCCGGGGCGCGGCCCCCGGAACCGTTCTCGATCATGGCCACGTAGGCGTCGTCCAGGGTGGGCGGCACGATCGTCAGGCCGGTGATCCGCGTCCCCTCGTCCTCGGCCCACGCCCGCACGCGTTCGACCACGGAGTCCTGGTCGTCGGTGAGGATGCGCACGCGCCCGTTGACCAGCTCCGCCCCCTCGGGCAGGCGTCCGCCGACCCCCTCGGGTTCGGCGAACTCCACCACGGTGAACGCCGCCGAACCGCGCACGAGCTCGTCCGGGGTGCCGGAGGCGATGAAGTCCCCGTCGCGGATGACGTCCACGCGGTCGGCGAGTTCCTGGACCTCGGTGAGGTCGTGCGAGGTCAGGACCACGGTCGTGCCGCTGTCGCGCAGCCCCGCCACCAGGGCGCGGATCCGGCGGCGCGAGACGGGGTCCAGCCCCGTGGTGGGCTCGTCGAGGAAGAGCAGCTCCGGCCGTCCGGTGAGTGCCAGCGCCAGGTCCAGGCGGCGGCGCTGGCCGTCGGAGAGCGACTTGACCAGGGCGGACCGTTTCTCGGTGAGCTCCACCTGTTCGAGGGCCTCGTCGACACCGAGCGGGTCCGGGTAGTAGGAGGCGTGGCGGCGCAGGATGTCGCGCACCGACAGGCCCGGCTCCAGCATGGTCTGTTGCAGGACCACGCTCATGCGGGTGCGGAGTTCGGCGAAGTCGCGGCGGTTTCCGGGGTCGAGCCCGAGCACCTCGACCCGTCCCGAGGTGCGTCCCCGGTGTCCCTCCAGGATCTCGATCAGCGTCGTCTTGCCCGCCCCGTTGGGGCCGAGCAGTGCGGCGATCCGTCCGGTGGGCACTTGGTAGGAGATGCCGTGCAGCACCTCTCCCTTCCCGTAGTCCTTGGTGATGTCCGTGGCGTTGATCGCGTACACGTGCGGCCCTCGTGGTGCGTGTGCTGGGGGGATCGGGGCGTGGGGGCGGCCCCGGCGAGAGGGCCGCCCCCGGTCAGCGGGTCAGCCGCACGAACCCGACGAGCAGCAGCTGCTGGAGCCGCAGCACGAGGTGGAGGTGCAGGAGCTGGAACCGCTTGTGGCTCCGGTCTCGGGGACGGCGACCGCCTCGCGGACGCTCATCACCTCCATGTCGTCGAAGTCGAGGTCGGGGAGTTCGATCGCGGGGGATTCCTGGATCGCCATCGGGCACCTTCTTCTGGGTTTTTCAGGGGATTCGGGTACTGAATGTTCGAGCGCACCCGGGAGGAATTCACGTCTCGATCCGAAGATGCGGAGTGAATTCCGTTCGTGGGGGGTTTGGGGATGGTGTCTGGGGGAAAGCGCCCTGTTTCGGCGCTGGGGCGCGGCGGGGTCCGCGGAGCCGGCCGTCAGCCGCAGGAGCCGCCGGAGCAGCAGCTGCTGGAGCCGCAGCACGAGGTGGAGGTGCAGGAGCTGGAACCGCTTGTGGCTCCGGTCTCGGGGACGGCGACCGCCTCGCGGACGCTCATCACCTCCATGTCGTCGAAGTCGAGATCGGGCAGGTCGATCGCTGGCGCCGTCGAATGGGGCATTGTGGCCTCTTCGTTCGTATCTTCCATGCTGATCCCCCGGGCGGGAAAGAAAGTAACACGGAGTCGACCCAGGTCGATAGAGGTTGTATTGATCCTTTTCCCGGGTGTGGCCCCGGGTTATCCCACGTGTCACGGGGGAGAGCGCGAACCGGAGTGGTCCCCGGTCCCGAAAGGTGTCCGATATCGACCGTGAAAGGCGCTCAGGTCCTGAATCGGTCCGACGTCTTCGGCCTTTCCCGCACCCGGGTCAGAGCAGTTCGAGCGGGGTGCGCCCCTCCGGAGGGGGGAACCGCTCGTTCAGCACCCGCAGATCCTCCTCGGTCAGACGCAGGTCCAGGGCGGCACGGTTCTCCTCGACGTGTGCGAGCTTCGTGGCCTTGGGGATCGCGCACAGGCCCCCGCCCGCGAGGACCCAGGCGACGGCGACCCGCGCGGGGGAGGCGCCGTGGTCCTCGGCGACGCGCCGCAGCACCGGGTCGTCCAGCAGCCGCCCCCGCTCGGTCGGGGAGTAGGCCATCACCGGTATCCCGTGGTCGCGGCACCACGGCAGGAGCTCGTACTCGGGGCCGCGCCGGGAGAGGTTGTAGAGGACCTGGTCGGTCGCACAGGCCTCACCGCCCGCCAGCGACCGGAGTTCGCGCATGTCGTCGGTGTCGAGGTTGCTCACCCCGAACTCCCCGATCTTCCCCGCCTCCCACAGCTCGGTGAAGGCCTCCAGCGTCTGCTCCAGCGGTACCCCGCCCCGCCAGTGCAGCAGGTACAGGTCGATGCGGTCGGTGCCCAGCCGACGCAGGCTCTGTTCACAGGCCCTGACGGTCCCCGCCCGGTCGGCGTGGTGCGGCAGGACCTTGCTGACCAGGAACACCTCGTCGCGCCGCCCCTCGATCGCCGCTCCCACCACCCGCTCCGCACCGCCGGAACCGTACATCTCGGCGGTGTCGATCAGCCCCGTCCCGAGGTCGAGCCCGTGCCGCAGCGCCGTCACCTCCTCCTCGTGGGCGGAGGGGTCCTCGCCCATGCCCCAGGTGCCCTGCCCCAGCACCGGCAGCTCCCCGCCGGACGGTAGTCGCAGGTGTCTCATGGCCGTTCCCCTGTTCCTGTGGTCCCGGGCGTCCCTGTGCTCCTCGACCTCCCGGACCCCTATCCCTCACCACTTCACCCCCACCCGAAACAGGGGACGCGGTGCCCCGGATCCGGCAGAAGGGGCCGGCGGCCCGGTACCCGGCAGCCGCATATCCTCTGAGGTGCACCGACCCCGAACCTGGAGCGCGCACGATGCTGGAACTGCTGCCCGGACTCACCCAGATCTACGAGGGGTGGGCGCAGCACTACCCGGACGTGCAGCCGCTGACCGTCCAGTTCCCCGCCGGCGAGTCCGAGCAGGGGATCGACGGCGTGCTCGCCTACCCGATGGAGGGGCACTGGCTGCTCGTCACCTTCGGCCTCACCGAGCTGGGGGAGAAGACCAGCGAGGAGAAGCGCGTCTCCGGCGCCGGGTTCGAGTTCACCTGCCGTATCCCGCGCGAGGACGGCGACGAGACCGTGCCCGCGTGGATCCTCCGCGTCCTGCACGCCCTGTCCCGGCAGTACGTCGCCGGTGTGCAGCTCGACGTCGGCCACTGGATCGTCACCCCGTCTCCGCTGGGCGGCGAGGAGTCCAACGGGGACATGACCTCACTCGCGATCGTCCCCGACGCGGACATGCGCATCCTGGACACCGACAACGGCCTGGTGCTGTTCTTCCAGGTCGTGGGACTCATGGCCGAGGAGGGCGAGTACGCCCAGGACGCCGACACGGTCGCCCCGATCGTGGCCCTGCTGCGCGACCGCGACCCGAAGATGATCACCGACCCCCGGCGCGAGACCATCCGGCTCTAGCGTTCCCCGGCGGCTTCCCGCCCCTCTTTCCCCCGTGAGCTTGCTACCAGAAGCAAGTTCGGCGCCGAAATTGCCCCTGGTAGCAAGATCACGGGGGGTGCAGGGGGTCACGGGGAGGAGGCGGGGTTCGGTGCCTTGGACCTGGCCGATGCTGGGTATCCGGAGAAGGCGTGCGCGACAGCTTTGGCGGCCCTTCCCGTCGCCCAGCGAGGCCCTTTCACAGATCCGGGAGTGGTCGGTCTCATGAGCGCCCGCGCCCCCGGTCAGTCACAGTGGCCGGGGGCGCGGTCGGTTCGGAGGGCTCAGCCCTGGTCCTTCCGGGCCGTGGTGAGCAGGGCGGCCCACTCCGCACCTGGGAAGAGCAGATGCCCGGCCTGCCGGTTCTGGGTGTCCCGCACCGCTGAGACGCCGGGCAAGTCTGCGACCTCAACGCAGTTCTGCCCCTGTGGCTGGCTGTAGGAAGACTTGCGGAAAGCGGAGTTCGGGATAGTCGAGTTCATCATCGTTCCTAGGTGATCATTTCTGTCAGGCGCTTCACAGTCTCATCTGGGGTGAGAGCGGCGATGCGCAGATGGCCGAAGGTGTTGCGGTAGCGGGCCACCTCGTCCGGTTCTTCCAGGTACAGCCCGTCAGGGTCCGTCTCCAAGAAGACGATCGACGGGTCGGCTGCCTCGGGGAAATCCATGATCACGAACGGTCCGCCCAACCCTGGAGTCAACCGGTGTTCCGGCGTCATCTGTATCGTCGTTGTCGCCGCCTGAGCTGCTTCCAGTAGGTATGAGGCCTGTCTCTTGAGTACGTCCGGGTGCTCGGACAAGGCGAGCAATGACGCCTCCGAGAACACTGCCCACAGCTCTGGGGGATCACTGTTGAGGATGCGCTGCCGTTCGATGCGAGCATCGACCGCCCGCTGAATGCCGTGCTCGTCACCGACCTTCGCTGCTCTGGCGAGCACACGCGAATACTCGGGGACCTGGAGCAGGTCGCGGATGAGACCCGTGGTGATCCCGGTCATGCGGAGGAACGATATCGGGATCGACCACGCCCCGCTTCCCTGCGGGTTTTCGCTGAGGCCAACTCGCGTATCCCGCGAGGTTGCACGGGGCCGAAAGCACGGGGTATCCGTGACGAACACCAGTACCCCCGCGCGTTCCGGTTCCCGTCGGTCACCGGCAGGAGATTGACGGCCTGCGCGCGGCGCCGTCCTTATGGTGGCCGTTTACCACGTGTGGTTCGGCCAGGTCTCGGGGCGTCGCCCTCTTCCTGCTGCTCGCCCCCGGCGGATGCCTGGCTCTCAGTGTTAGCGCCCTCTAGGTGTCGAGGGCGCCCTTGTGCCGGATGCCACCGCACTCGATCAGCTTCGGGAGTGGGCGGCCTCATGAGCGCCAGCGCCCCCGGTCAGTCACAGTGGCCGGGGGCGTGTTCGGTCTGGAGAACTCAGACCTGGTCGGTACGGATGGTGCTGAGAGCGGCGGTCCACGCCGCTCCAGCGAAGCTGAGGTGCCCGAGGTCCCTGTTCTGGGTGTCGCGCACGGCCGCACCGGCAGGAAGGTTAGCGACTTCGACGCAGTTGTCGCCCCGGCCGCTGTAAGACGACTTCCGGAAGTGCAGGTCGGTGGATGAGCGCATGGGAGTCCTTGCTAGATGAGTGATTCCAAGTACCGGAGCGAGGCTTCGGGCGACTCTGCCGAGCCGCAGACGTGGCCGAAGATGCCGACGTAGTTCTGGATGGCCTCGGGCTGTTCCAGGTACAGGTCCTCGGTCGCGGCCTCTATGTACACCAGGGGCAGGTCTGCCGGGTCGGGGAAGTCCAAGATCATGAAGGCCCCCTCCATCGCGGCGTGGGAACCAGCTTCGTCTCGGAGCACCTGAATATCGATGTTCGGCCGCTCGGCGATGGCGATGAGATGCCGGATCTGGTCCGCCATCACCTTGGGCCCGCCGACTCGCTTGCGCAGCGCCGCCTCATCGATCACCGCCCACACGCTCGGAGCGGCCTCTGCAGCGAGGATCTCCTGCCTCTTGAGTCGCCCCGCCACCTTGCGCTCGATGTCGTCATCGCTCAGCACTCGACTACCCCGTAGTACCGCAGCAGCGTATTCGGGAGTTTGGAATAGCCCAGGGATCAGCAAGGCTTCGTAGGTGCGGATCATCGAGGCGCCGGTTTCGAAGTCAGCCAGGCCGCCTCTGAGAACGTCCTTGAAGTCGATCCACCAGCCTCGCAGGCGTGACTCACTTGCCAGAGACACGATGGCGTCGCGCATCTCGTCGGGTAGGTCGTAGACCTCGGCGAGGTCCTTCATGTCGCGGACGCTCGGGAGCTTCCACTCGTTGCGCTCCATACGCGAGAGCTTGCCGCTGGACCAGCCCAGCTGCTTGTTCACGCTCTCGATCTTGAGGTTGCGATCCTCGCGCATGCGTCGGAGCAGAGCGGACAGTCGGCGCCTTCTGGCGCTGGGGCTGTACCGGCTGTCGGCCGCCATGTGTCACCTCCTGGCCCGCCTGATCATAGGCCAGGCAAAGGGAATCAGACATATCACCTAGATGCGAATCACATCTTGTGAAAAGCATTGCACGTATCGCATGATGGTTATCCGCGTTCGTCTATGCCGCCCTCACTCAGCGGCATCCGAATACCAGGAGCCGCGCTATGCCGCGTTGCTTGAACCTGTCTGAGCTGGCCTCTGTGCGCTACCGCGCTACCGAGATCCTGCGTCGCCGCCGTCCCCGCAGGGCCGGGCGTGTGCGTGCCTTCGCCGCCAACCCCCGTATCCACTCCGAGGCGCGGCCCTCCCACCCGGCTCGCCCTCCGCTGATCCCGGCGCCTCGGCGGCCGTTGGACACCGCGCCCTCGGAGGTTCTCCAGGCTGTGCTCGCCGGACTTCAGCGGCTGGGGGCGGCGGTCTGATGCATGACGTCTACACCAGGGACCTGTTCACCGTCATCGACAACGCACTCCGGCCGCCCGCTCACCTCACGCCCGTGCAGCTGGCCGAGTGGCATTCGCACGCCCTGCGCGGTCGCCTGCCCCTGATCCGGGAAGCTCTGCGCCTCGCCCGCGAAGAGAACGACGCCGAGCTGGCCGCCCTTCTGATCGACCAGGCCATAGCCGACCACCCCGACCCGCCCCGCGCGGTCCGGACGGTCGGCGGGGGCGGGGCCCGCGTGCCGCATCCCTTGCAGAACCCGCGTTCCGAGGGTGAGCTGCCGATCCCCGAGCACCTCCTGGGCCCGCTGCTCCACAAGCAGTGGAACCTGACCATCGAGGGTCAGCCGCCCCACGGACAGTACGTGGCCCGGCGTCCGATCGGCTGGACGGGTGAGGGCGACCCCTTCGAGCGGATCACCGCGCCCACCCGTCGCGAACTGCTCCGGTTGCTCGGTCACCGCCTCCGGGGGACCGACCCGTCTGCCGCATAGAACCCGGCACGTCTTCGAGCCCCGCATGCCCGCTGCGGTACCGGCCGCCAAGGCCCGGCGGGCGCGCGGCCCCTCAGTACTCATGAAAAAGCTCTGGCGGGTGCGCCAAACACCCCCAGAGCAGGCCGACAACCACCACTGAAGAGAAGAGTTGCCGACATGGCCATTGTGTCAAACATCCTCACTCCCACGCCCCCGTTCGCGGGACGCCGCTGGACCTCCCGGATCTACCCGGGCGAGCTGGCCCACACCAGCGGGGTGCGCGCGGACCTGGCCGCCGACCTGTTCCGGGTGGCCGGGATCGGTGAGGAGACCAGCGAGAACATGGTGCTGTGCCTGAGCGAGATGTTCGCGAACGCCTGCGCGCACTCGCGTTCGGGGCAGGGCGCCGAGGGGCGGGTGGTCCGCACGTTGTACATGCCCACCGCCAGCAGCATCCAGGTCGCGGTCGTGGACGACGGGACGCGCACGGACGCCGTCGAGTCCCAGGGGCCGCAGATCCCGCAGGAGCGGACGTCAAAGGAGTGGGCCGAGGCCGAGCGCGGCCGGGGCCTGCTGCTCATCCACCACCTGGCCGACCGTTGGGGCACGCGGTCGGTGGTGGACTTCCCGTTCTGCGCCGGACTGGGCACGGTCACCTGGGCCGAGTTCACTCTGAACGGTGGTGGTCAGGGATGACGGCCACCGGAACCAGGGTGCGGTCCGTGCTCGCCGAACCCAGGGGACGCCGCTTCTCGCGTCCGGGCGCGGCCCCGGCCCGACTCGCGGCCCAGCGCCCCCGGCGCGACCAGCACACCCGGACCACCGCTCCGGAGTCGTACGAGGCCCGTCGGGCACGGCTGCTGCGCCAGATGGAGGGCAACCCCCGAGTCGCCTACATGATCGAGCGCGGCGGGCTCCCGCACTGGATGCACGTGGCCCGCCAGCGCCGTGAACAGGCCGGGCGAGAGGCCCGGGAAACCGAACCGGCCTGGGCGAAGGTACACGCCCCCGTGGAACCGGTGCCCCGTACCCGGCGGGGCCGTCACCGTGCCCCGCGCCGCCGGAAGGACCGGCCCGCGGTCGCCGTGAGCGCCGCACTCCTGCTCGGACTGGCAGCCGCGGAGACGATCGGTCAGGGGGTCTTCCGGGCAGCCGGACTCCTCTGATCCCCGCCCAGCCCGTACGGGACTCCGTTTCCCCGCGGGTTTGCGTGGACGTCAGCTTTCGTATCCCGGGCGGTCACACGGGGCCGCGAGTCTGGTCTCCCCGTGAAAGCGATCAGACCCGACTCGCGCCCCGCCGTCCCCAGCGCCGGCAGCGCCCTTCCCTCGAAGACCGGTCACCGCCAGGAGATCGACGGCCTCAGAGCGGTCGCCGTCCTCCTCGTGGCCGTCTACCACGTCTGGTTCGGCCGGGTCTCCGGCGGCGTCGACGTCTTCCTGCTGATCACCGGCTTCCTCATCACCGGTTCCCTGGTGCGCGCGGCCGAACGCGGCAGCCTGCGCTACGGTGCCTTCCTCAGCCGCCTGGCCGCGCGCCTGATCCCCACCGCGGCCCTGGTGATCGCGGTGTCCCTGGTGGGTTCCCGCCTCCTGCTCCCCGAGGCCCGCTGGCGCGACACGATCGCCGAAGCACTGGCCGCCGCGTTCTACCACCAGAACTGGCACCTGGCCCTCGGGTCGGTCGACTACCTGGCCCGCGACGAGGGGACCGGGCCCTTCCAGCACTTCTGGTCACTGTCCGTCCAGGGGCAGTTCTACCTGCTGTGGCCGGTGGGGATCGGCCTGGCCGTGTGGTGGGCCGCCCGGCGCGGTCACAGCCCGCACCGGGTGCTCCTCGTCGTCCTGGGCGCGGTCCTCGCCCTCTCGCTCGCCTACTCGGTGTTCATGACCCGCACGGACCAGCCGTGGGCGTACTTCGACACGGGGGCGCGCCTGTGGGAGTTCGCCCTCGGCGGCCTGCTCGCGCTCCTCCTGCCGTACCTGAACCCGCCCCGGGCCGTCCGGATCCTGCTGGGCTGGTTCGGTCTGGCCGCCCTGGTCCTGTGCGGTGTGCTCCTCCAGGTGTCCACGGTCTTCCCCGGCTACGCGGCCCTGTGGCCGACCCTGGCGGCGGTCGCGGTCGTGGTCGCCGGAACCACCGGTTCCCCCTGGGGCGCCGACCGCTGGCTCACCATCCGCCCGTTGCGCTACCTGGGTTCGATCTCCTACGCCCTGTACCTGTGGCACTGGCCGGTGCTGGTGTTCTACCTGGCGGTCGCCGACCGCACCCTCGCCGGCCCGCTCGGCGGCGCCGCCGTCCTCGCCCTCTCGGCCGCTCTCGCCGCGGCGACCACCCCGCTCTCGGACCGGATCGTCGCCGTCGGCCGGGGACCGGTGCGCGCCCCGCTGGTCGCCGCCGCCTGCCTGGTCCCCCTGTTGCTGTCCACAGGCCTGTGGACAGCCCGGATGGACGCCCAGCAACGGCAACTGGAGGCGCTGCTCACCGACCCGGCCCGCTACCCCGGCGCGGCCGCGCTGCTCACCGGAGACCACGGCGAGTACCCCGACCCGGTCCATCCGCCCCCGGCCTCCGCCGCCCAGGACGTCCCCGTCACCTACGACGACGGCTGCAACCAGTCCACCTCCGGAACCGAGGCGCTCACCTGCGTCTACGGGACCGAGGGCGCGGAGGAGGCCGACCGCACCATCGCCCTGGTCGGCGGCTCCCACGCCGCCCACTGGTTCCCCGCCCTGGAGCAGATCGCACAGCGCCGGAACTGGCGGCTGGTCAACATCACCAAGGGCGCCTGCCTGTTCACCGACGCGCCGCAGCTCTACAAGGGCGAGCCCTACACCGAGTGCGCCGAGTGGAACCGCGCCGTCATGGCCGAACTCGAAACCCTCCGCCCCGACGCGGTGTTCACCACCGGCACCACCACGAGCCTGGACACCTCCGCGGGCTTCGGTACGGAGACCGTGGTGGACGGCTACGTCGACCGCTGGCGGGAGCTGGACTCCCTCGGCATCGAGGTCGTCGCCGTCCGCGACACCCCGCGCCTGCCCTTCGACGCCCCCGACTGCCTCTCCGCCGCCACCCCGCGGGAGTGCACGGCCTCCCCCTCGGAGTCGATGGCCGAGGAGTCACCGCTGGACGGCGCCGAACTCCCCCCGAACGTCACCGTCCTCGACCTGACCGACCACTTCTGCGAACCCGGGTCCTGCAGCCCCGTCGTCGGCAACGTCCTCGTCTACTGGGACAGCAGCCACGTCACCACCACCTACATGCGCACCCTCGCCCCGGAACTGGAGAAACACCTCCTCACCGCGACCGCCTGGTGACGTCCCCGGAGGCAGGTTTCCCCGAATAACCAGCCTTTACAACCTGTGAGTTATATACCTATGCTGGTGTGGGAAATCGAACTGGAACTCATCAAACCATGGCTGGAAGCCCCGGGTCAGGGCTCCTACGAGCAAGTGATCGCGGCACTCGAAGTGCTGGCCGCGCACGGGCCGGGAAGAGGAGGGCACTGATGACGGACCTTCGAGACATGCTGGCCAAGCGTCCCGTCGATCGCGAAGCGGTGGACCGGCACAAGCAGCGCCTGCTGGACGAGGTACGGGCCTACCGGCTGCGTGAGCTCAGGGAGGCGGCCGAGCTCACCCAGGTGCAGCTCTCCCGGCAGCTGAACGTCAGCCAGAGCAGAGTCTCCAACATCGAACGCGGGGAGATCGACCACACGGAGGTCGACACCCTACGCAAGTATGTGGAGGCGCTCGGGGGGAAGCTCAGCGTGACTATGGAGATCGGAGGCGAAAGCTTCCCCATCGTCTGACTGTCCGAAACGGAAGTGATGTTGCTTCGACGGGTTGACACCACCCACCGGCGTCCACCGAACCAAAGCAACTCCACCACGCGAAACCGGGGGCACCGATGCGGTCCGAAGAACAGCTGATCCGGGTCGGCGACGTGGAGCTCTGCACGCAGTCCTTCGGGGACGCCGAGCACCCGCCGATCCTCCTGATCGCCGGGAACGAGACGTCGATGGACTGGTGGGAGGACGGGTTCTGCGAGCGCCTCGCCGCCGCGGGGCGCTTCGTCGTGCGCTACGACAGCAGGGACACCGGGCGGTCGACCCGGTTCCCGGTCGGTGAGCCCGGCTACTCCGGGGACGCGCTCATCCACGACGCCGTCGGTGTACTGGACGGCTGGGGGCTGCCCCGAGCTCACGTCGTGGGTATCTCCTCGGGCGGCGGCATCGCCCAGTACCTCGGTGTGTGGAACGCCGACCGGGTCGCCTCGCTGACCCTGATGTCCACCACGGCGGTGAGTTCCGGGGACCGGCACCCGGACCTGCCGCCGCCCAGCGCCGCCGTCTCGAAGTCGTTCGCCGACCCGCCGCCCGACCCGGACTGGTCCGATCCGGAGGCCGTGGGGGAGTACATGGTCGCCGCGGAGCACGTCTTCGCCGGAGACGCCCCGGTCGACCCGGACCGGATCCGGCGGATCGTGGAGCGGTCGATGGAACGCGGCGGCGACATGGCCTCCGCGGCCAACCACTGGCTGGTCGGAGGGTCGCCCCTGGGTGACCGGCTCGGCGAGATCACCGCGCCCGCCCTCGTGCTGCACGGGCGGGAGGACCCGCTCTTCCCCTGGCGGCACGGTGAGGCCCTCGCGGCCGAGATCCCCGGCGCCCGCCTGCACCTGGTCTCCGGTGTGGGCCACCAGCACCCGCCGCCGGAGCGATGGGACGAGGTGGTCGGGGCGATCGCCGAACACACCGCGCCCGGTTAGCCACCCCGGCCGGTCACCGCTCCGGCGAGGCGAACGGTCCCAGCGATGCACCTCGTCGTCCCCGCCGACACCGACTCCCGGTCCGCGATCACTCGCCCGGTCTCCTCCGGGTACGCCTCGGGGCCGGGCGCGCGCCCGGCCCCGAGGCCGTGTTCGGCCGTCATCGCGGTCAGTCGCGTTCGAGCGCCGTGCTGATCTCGCCGACCCGGTCGGCCAGCAGCCCCATCGCGCCGATGGCCCTGGTCATCGGGTCGTCGTCGGACCCGCCCAGGGCGCGGCCCCTGCGGAAGCCCTCCTTGACCTCCCTCCAGCGCGCCTCCTGCTCGGGCGTCATCACCCCCCGCAGCTCGGCGAGCTTGAGCAGGTTGGCTTCGGCCCCGGAGGTCAGGGTCTGGGCCTCACCGAGGTAGTGGTCGTCGATGACGGCCTCCACCTCGGCGTCGTTCATGACCGGGACGATCTTCTCCGCGAGCCGGTTCATGTTCCGGTAGGAGCCCTGGAGCTGGAACGGGGGCTCGGTCCGGGCGTCCTCGGACTGGGCCGCCGAGGCGATGTAGGCCTGGTTGTTGGCCAGCACCACCTCCTGCACCCGCAGCAGCTTCCGCAGGACCGACACGATCCGGTCCACCTCCGCCGCCGAGTACGGGTGCTTCAGCCGGTCCGTCCCGACCGAGTCGTCCCCCTGGGCCATCCGCACGAACGTGTACACGTCCTCCCGGTCCCGGGTGGACAGCGGGGACAGCGTCTGGTTGGAGGTGAGCGCGTTCTCGATGTAGCTGAGCGCGAACAGCTCCTCCTTGCCGGACAGCACGTCGCCCAGGTTGTACACGTCGGCGCGGTTGGCGAGCATGTCCGGGATCCGGAACCGCTTGCCCTGCTCGGTGTACGGGTTTCCGGCCATGCACACCGCGAACCTCTTGCCGCGCAGGTCGTAGGTCCGGGTCCGGCCCTCCCAGACGCCTTCCATCCGGCGCTGCCCGTCGCACAGGGAGATGAACTTCTGCAGCAGCTCCGGGTTGGTGTGCTGGATGTCGTCCAGGTACAGCATGGTGTTGCTGCCCATCTCCAGTGCGAAGGAGATCTTCTCGACCTCCTGGCGGGAGGTGGCGTCCGGGGCCTCGGCCGGGTCCAGCGAGGTCACCGAGTGCCCCAGCGCCGGTCCGTTGACCTTGACGAACACCAGGCCGAGCCGGCTGGCCACGTACTCCATCAGGGTGGTCTTGCCGTAGCCGGGCGGCGAGATGAGCAGCAGCAGGCCGCTCTGGTCGGTGCGTTTGTCGTCTCCGGCCGCGCCCAGCTGCTTGGCGAGGTTGTCGCCGATGAGCGGCAGGTAGGACTCGTCCAGCAGCCGGTTGCGCACGAACCCGCTCATCACCTTGGGCCGGTACTCCGCCAACCGCAGGCGTTCGCGCTCCCGGGCCACCAGCAGGTTCCGTCTGCGCTGGAAGTCCCGGTAGGCGGGTACGTCGACGGTCCGGAACCGCCGGGTGCGCGGCAGGATCTCGTCGAGCCGGACCTCCAACGAGCGCTCGCTGATCCGCGGGTGCGCACCCAGCAGACCCGCGACCTGCTCGCTCACCGCAGCCGAGGACTCGTACCGTTCGATGCCCTCGCCCCGGTCGGGGGAGGTCCCCCCGGTCAGGGCGATCGCCGCGGCCTCGGGCAGGTCGCCCGGGGCCGGGGGCTCCTCCAGGGTGGTCGCGTACGCCTCCAGCCACGCCGTCACCAGCTGGTGCCGTGCCGCCAGGTCGCCGTCGAGCCCGCGCAGGTCCTCCTCGAAGGCCGTGCGGGTGGTCTCCCTGGTGCTGCCCAGCGCCCGGTGGAACCGGTCCAGGAGCTGGCGGGCGCCCGCACCCGAGACGAACCCGCGCTCGGCGGGCCCGTCCGCGGCCAGCTCCTCGAACAGGTAGTCGCCCACCAGATCCAGGTCGACGTCCTGGTGCAGGCCGGTGTCGGTGAGAAAGGCGTCCACGCCCTCGGCGAGTTCGCCGCGCAGCCCGTCGATGGCCGCGGACCTGCGCGCGCCGAACACGCTCCGGGCCCGTGCCAGCGAGGACGCCCGCGTCTTCCAGGCCGACCGCTGATCCCTGTCGGTGCCGTGTGCCCAGAACAGCTGGGCGACGGCCCGGGCCTGTCCGGGGTAGCGCAGCAGACCCGCACCGGCGCGCAGCCGCAGCAGCGCGGAGAGGATCCGGGCGGCGTCGTGGTCGTGCACGCCCCGCTCGTACCCCTCGTCGTACCGGGTCTCCGCCACCCCGCGCACCAGGGACCGCAGCGAGTCCCCGTTCTCGGCGTGCAGCTCCGCGTCGTGCAGGGCGTCGAGAGTCAGACCCTCCGCCCCCTCCTCGGCCGCCGCCAGGATCGAGGTGGCCAGGTACTCGGCCCGGTACACCTCGGGGCTCTCCGAGACCAGCAGCCGGTCCCACAGGTGCCTGGTCTCCTGGAAGGCCTCGTCGGTGACGGGCACCCGGAAGTCGGTGCCGGTGACGGCCACCGACATGTGTCCGTCGTGCGGTGTGAGGGTGAGGTCGATCGGCTGGGTGTTGACCGCGAACCGGTGCCTGCCCAGCCGGACGGTCTCCCCTCCGGCGCCGCCCTCGAACAGGTCGGTGCGGTCCCGCAGGGCCCGCCCCGCCTCCTGCCGGGCGGCCAGGACCTGGCCCTGGAGCTCCTCGGCACGCACGGTCTCGCCGAGTTCGCGCATCTCCTCGACGGTGCGGCGCAGCCGCGCCACCATCGCGTCCGAGGCGAAGTAGGTGTTGACCTCCTCCAGCGTGGTCAGCGCCGCGACCCGCCGGTGCACGCCCTCCAGCACCCGGGCGGCCGAGGAGGCCAGGCGGTCGGCCCGCCGGGAGCGCTCGTCGACCAGCGCCTGCTTGCGGGTGGAGAAGGCCTCGTAGACGTCCTCGCGCTTGTCCGACAGCTCCTGGAGGAAGTCGTCGAACTCGGCGAAGCGCGACTCCAGGTTCTCCAGTTGGAGCATGATCCGGCCGAGCTGCTCGTCGCAGTGCTCCGGGGTGTCCGCGGCGGCGATCGCCCCGGTGATGGCCTGCCCCAGCAGGGCGAACTCGGCGGCGAACTCGGCCCGGCCCTCCAGGGCGAGCAGCTCCCCGCGCCGTGACTCCAGTGTGGCGCGGGCCCGGTTGACCCCGGCCATCACCTCGCTGATCCGTTCCAGGATGCGGGTGCGGACCTGGGCGTCACCGATGTCGAGGGAGCCGATCACCTCGGTGACGACCTGCAGGCCCTCGGTCTGTTCGGCGATCCGTTCACCGACCGCGGTGGCGGCGCTGACCGCGCCCAGGGCCTCGGCCTCCTCGACGAGCCGGTCCACCTCGGCGTGGTAGCCGTCGAAGGCGTCGTCCTGTTCGAGGAAGGCCACGGTGCGGCGCCCGACGGAGGCGATCTCCTCGCCGAGGCTTTCCTCGACCGCGTCGATCCGGCCGGTGTCCGCGTAGCGCATCTCGCGCAGCGTGGCGGCCTGCCCCTGGGCGCGGCGCAGGTCGGTCAGCCGGCCCACCCACCCCTCCGCCGAGCGCGGGGTCTCGCCCCGGGACCGGCGGATGAGCGCGGTGACCTTCTCCTCGGTCTCACGGAGGCTCTCGTCGGCCTGCCGGGTGAGTTCCTGGACGGTCTCGAACTCGTCCAGGACCCGCTCCGCGGTGGAACGCACCTCGCCCAGCGGGTCGGCCAGGTCGCCCAGTTCCGCCTCTCCCAGCCAGTGGAACCGGTCCAGGACCCGGCGGCAGGACGAGATGAGCGCCTCGAACACCTCGGTGGAGGGCCGCATGTCCTCGGCGATGCGCGCCACCGACAGGCACTCGGACACGCCCTGGACCAGTTCGGCGTTGCCGATCCGCTCCAGCGGGCCGGTGCCGACCGGTTGCGCGGCCGCGTACACGTCGGACACGTACGGGGTCTGCCACACCTGCATGGGGTGCACCCGGGTGGGCTCCCCCGAGTTGTCGCGGAAGACCGTCATCGTCCCGTCGTCGAACAGCGAGTAGCCGTGGCAGACGATGGGGTTGGCGACCTCCTTGCGGATGGTGTTGTACGACAGCAGCAGGCTGCGGCCGTCCGCCCTCGAGTGGAAGACGTACAGGACGTCCTCGCCGTTGGGCGAGCGCACCACCCGCTCGAACTCCAGGTCGGTGACGTCGGTGTCGAAGGTCCGCGCGACCCCGGTGGCCAGGTAGTAGCCGCCGGGGAAGATGAGCCCCTGGTCGTCGGGCAGGCGCTGGCAGGACTGGCCGATGCCGTCGAGGCGCTCGACCTCCTTGGTGCGCGTGTTGAAGACCAGGTGGCGCCAGGTCGTCTCGTTGTAGGGCAGGACGCGCAGGAGGACGAGCGCGCCGACCCGGGCGTGGTACACCGAGGCGTCGGCCAGGCTCTGCAGCGGTTCGTCGACGGGTTCGCTGTAGACGCCCTCGCCGACCTCGGTGTTGTTCTCGATCTTGACGGTCAGGTCGCCGCCGACCGTC
Organism: Nocardiopsis sp. iso_40; assembly: GCF_056173285.1. Lineage (NCBI taxonomy): Bacteria > Bacillati > Actinomycetota > Actinomycetes > Streptosporangiales > Nocardiopsidaceae > Nocardiopsis > Nocardiopsis sp. iso_40. Next base: position 318,521 of record NZ_CM149666.1, read on the forward strand.
TCCACGAACAGCGTGTCGTGGACGGAGATGTGCGGGTGCCGCCCCTGGACGTGGTCCTCGCGGGTGGCCTCCGTCCACTCGAAGTCGTGTGCGGGCGGGAACACGTGGTCGCGTTCGCCGCGGTCGTCCAGGTAGGTGATCCCGCCGTCGGGAGCCACCGACCACCGCAGGACCCGCACGTCCTCGGTGCGCGGGCCGGTCTGGAACACGGCGAGGAGCCGGTCCTCGACCCGGCGCAGCTGGAGCAGGCGGGCGTCCCGGTAGTAGCGGTAGAGCTGGGTGAACTCCTGGCGGAACCGCTCGTGCGCGAGCAGCCCGGGGACGGCGTCCTCGGGCGCGTCGGTGAACTCGAAGGAGGTGTCGCCGTGCTCGTACCGGTGCAGGGAGAACACGTCGCTGACGTGTGTCTGGCTCTGCATGCCGATGTAGACGTTGTAGCCGAAGAGGATCATGTCCCCGTCGGCGGCGTCCCCGACGGAGCGTCCGACGCTCACGATGTCCCGGGGCACGCAGTTGTGTTCGGTCCGGATGCGCTCGGTGCCGCGCAGGGAGAGCTCGGCGGAGCCGAAGACCTCCAGTCGGCGGTTGTTGAGTTCCTCGGTCCGCCGGGCCAGCTCACCGGTCTGTTCGCGGAGCCGGGCGCGGAGCACCTCGTAGGTGCCCGCGTCCAGCGACCGCGCGTCCTCGGTGTCGGGTCCGGGGCCTTCGGTCTCCTGGGACTGTGTTTCCTGGGAGTGGGCCTCGGTCACGGAGGACTACCTCACTGCTTCACGGGGGCGAGAGCGTTCACGGGGAGCTGGTCCAGGCCCATGGAACGGGCCGTGGTGAGCAGCCTGTCGAGCTTGCCCGCCTCGGGGCCGCCCGCGGCGATGAGCTTGAGCAGCAGCGCGGAGACGGTGAGGTTCTTGACGTCCTCGGTGCCGGCCTCGGACACGAGCTTCCTCATGTCCTCCGCGAAGTTGCCCTCGCCGTTCAGCCAGCCGTTGCCCAGGGCCTGGACGGTGTCGGAGTTGCCGACGAAGCCGTCGACGGCCTTGCCCATGCCGATGGAGTTGACCATGCGGTCGAAGAAGGCTCCGTCGCCGCCGACGATGCTGATGTCGGCGCTCTCCAGGCCCGCGGCCATCGCGGTGGCCTGGGCCTCGGCGACCTGACGGTGCACGTCGATCCCGGCCAGACGGACCTCCTTCTCGGCGTCCAGGCGCAGGCGGTACTCCTCGTGCTCGCGGCTGACCTGGTCCAGGGCGGCCATGGCCTCGGCCTTGTCGGTCAGGCCGGCGGCCTCGGCACGCAGCTTCTTCTCCACCGCGTCGGCCTCGACCTCGGCCTTCTCGCGGGCCACGACGGCCTCGGCGCGGCCGAGCTTCTCGACGGCCTCGGCGTCCTGCTGACGGACCTGGACCTCGGCCAGGCCGGCGGCCGCGGCCTCGGCCTGCAGGCCCTCGGCGAGGCGGATCTTGGCGCGGGTGTCCAGTTCGGCGGCCTGCTGGCGGGCCTCGGCGAGCGTGAGCTCCTCCTGGGCCCGGTGCTTGGCGGCGGCCTCGGCGGCCTCGGCGGCCTTGATGTCCTTGACCAGGTTCTCCTGGGCCTCGGCTTCGGCGTGGATGATGATGGCCTGGCGCTGGCGCTCGGCCTCCTCCACGGCGCGGAGCTTCTTGATCGCCTCCTCCTGCTCGGCGACGGTGCGGTCGACGGCCACGCGCTCGCGGACGACGTCGGCGACCTCGCGCTTCTCGGCCTCGACCTCCTTGTCCTTGGCGATGCGGCTCAGCTCGGTCTCGCGCTCGCGGCCGATGACCTCCAGGAGGCGGTCCTTCTCGATCCGCTCGGACTCGATGGCGATGACGCGCTCGCGGTTCTTCTCGGCGACCGCGATCTCACGCTGCTGGTTCTGCTGCTGGACGCCCAGTGACTCGGAGGTGCGCAGGTTGGCGGCCTCGGCCTTGAGCCGCTCCTCGGCCTGGACGCGTGCGGTCTCGGCCTCCTCCTGGGCGCGGATGATCTCGATCTCGCGCTTGGCCTTGGCCGCGGCCTCCTCGCGGCGCTTCTCCAGCTCGGCGAGGGTCTCGGCGGTCTCCGTGTTCTGCCGGTCGATCTCCTTGCGGCGGTCGTTCTCGAACTCGTTGGTGCGCTTGTGCTCGGAGGCGGTGCGCTCCGTGATCTTCGAGATGCCCTGCGCGTCGAGGATGTTGTTGGCGTCGTGCTGGTGCAGCGGGGTCTGCTCCAGCTCGTCGATGGCGACGTCCTCGAGGATGTAGCCGTTGAGGTCGGTTCCGATCAGCGAGACGATCGCCTGGCGGAACTCCTCGCGCTGGGTGAACAGCTCCTCGAAGTCGAACTGCTTGCCGACCGTCTTGAGGGCCTCGGAGAACTTGGAGTTGAAGAGTTCCTGGAGGGTGTCCTGGTCGCTGGCGCGCTCGGTGCCGATCGCCTTGGCGACCTTCTTGACGTCCTCGGCGGTCTCGTTGACCCGGACGTAGAAGAACACCTTGATGTCCGCGCGGATGTTGTCCTTACAGGTCAGACCGTCGCGTCCGCCTCGCTCCAGGGTCAGGCTCTTGAGCGAGATGTCCATGATCTCGGCCTTGTGCAGGACCGGGAGGACGATCGCGCCGGTGAAGGTGACGTGGACGTCCCGCACCTTGGAGATGATCAGGGCCTTGCCCTGTTCGACCTTGCGGAACAGCCTCGTCACCATCAGGAGCAGGGCGATGAGGACGATGACGCCGACAGCCAGGGCGACACCGGCGGTCAGGAAGGCCGCGTCGGCTGCCTCCTGCCCGGTGGAGGACGCGCTCAGCAACACGTGGGGGCCTCTTTCTGGGAGGTGAACGGGGATCGGCTCGGCACCAGGAGGGGGCACACGGCGGTGGGGCGCCGCTTCCGGGTGAGGAGCGTTCGTCGTGGTCTGTGACGCGCCCTGGCAGCGAACGGTTCCGCGTGGACCGGGAGGGCCCCGTCGGCCCCGGTCGGCCACGGACCCGGTGAGGGGGCTGGCCCGGGGGCGTGACCGGGTCTACCCCCCGCCGCGCGGCCGGTCCGCGTAGCGCGGGGACAGGAACCGCCGCTGCCCGAGGATCAGGCCGTCGTCCGCCAGGGTGAAGATGTCCACGAAGTCCACCTCCTCGGGGGCCTGGCCGGGCCCGTGCGGCGGCACCACGAACCGGCCGACCGCGGCGACGTCTCCGGACTGCCCGAACACGCGGTAGAGATCATGGAAACCCCGGGGTCGGAACGGATCTCCGTAAAGCCTTTCGGCTTCGTCGCGCCCGTGCGCGAGTGGAAGGTCCGGCCGCTTTATCTGCACTTTTTCTGCGAGGAGCGACGCGTATCCGTCAATGTCTCCGTGATCCAGATAGTGATACGAAAGCCGAACGTGATCCACTCCGAGTGAGGTTATCGTGGCTCCTGGTGATGGGCGGTTGTGATCGTTTCCGACTGGCGGCACGCCCACTCCTCTCTGCTCCGGCCTCCTACGTGGTCACGGATCGTCATGGTTCCGCCCCGGTGGTCACGGAGTGTGTGTCGGTTCTGGTTCCAGAATGGCCGCCGCCCCTATTGGCTCGCTATCGCACGGCTACCACCCGTTCCCCTGTTGTTGGCGGCCTGATATTGACGATCTGCTTTTCGAGTGGCTAAGTTGTCCGGAAGGATCCGAGCGTAATCCTGGTCGGTCTACCCCGACCCCGTTTCCTAAGGGGCCCGATATCGGCTTTGAAACACTTGTCGAGGGCGCGGGAGATCCTCCCTTTAGAATTCTCGGGCCTCTTCAGGTCGAGGATCCGGCAGGTCAGGTGCGCATCCCCCCGGGGCGGCAGCAGGTCGTTCTCGCCGCTCTGCTGCTGGAGGCCGGGTACGTGGTGTCCACCGACTACCTCGTGGACGCGATATGGGACGAGGACCCGCCGGGGACCGCGCGTACACAGGTGCAGATCTGCGTCTCCCGACTGAGGAAGAGCCTCGCCCCGACCGGCGCCGTCCTGGTGACCAGGCCCCCGGGGTACCAGTTCCAGACCGACCCCGACTCGATCGACGTGCGTCGCTTCGACCGGCTCACCGCCGAGGCGGAGGTCCTCGGCCGGGAGGGCCGGGACGCGGAGGCGGCGGCTCTGCTGCGCAGGGCGGCCGGACTCTGGAGCGGTCCCACGCTCAGCGGTATCTCCAGCCGCAGCCTCGCCACCAAGGCCGCACGCCTGGACGAGGCCCGTACCAACGTCATCGAGACCTACATCGACCTCGAACTGGGGCTCGGTCGCCACAGTGGGCTCATCGGCGAGATCAACGCGCTGGTGCAGGAGTTCCCCCTCCGCGAGCGCCTGAGGGGACAGCTGATGCTCGCCCTCTACCGCTCGGGGCGGCAGGCCGAGGCGCTGGACGCGTACCGCAGCGGCCGGGACCTGTTCGTCGAGGAGCTGGGCCTGGAGATGGGCGAGGAACTGCGCACCCTGGAGGCGGACATCCTCTCGGGAGCCCCGGGCCTGCGGCTGAGCACGGAGGCGGTCGGCGACCGGATGCCCCAGGCCCCCGTCCGCGCGGCCCCGGCCCCCCGGGCCGAGTCGGCGCCCGAAGCGGCGGCGGCCCTCCCCGACGAGGCCGACCCGTACCACGGTTCCGGTGAGGCCCGGCCCCGCCAACTGCCCGCCGACACCGCTGACTTCGTCGGCCGCGCCGAGTCGGTCAGGACCGTGGAGGTCACCCTCACCCTCCCCGAACGCGGCCACGCGGTCGGTGTCGCCGTCGTCATCGGCCGCCCGGGGGTCGGCAAGAGCGCCATGGCCGTCCATGTCGCGCACCGTCTGCAGGACGAGTACTTCCCGGACGGACAGCTCTACTGCGACCTGCGCGGCAGCCGCGACACCCCCACCGAGACCGCGGACGTGCTCGCCCGCTTCCTCCGGGCCCTGGGGATCCCCGGCCAGTCCATCCCCGAGGGCCGCGACGAGCGCGCGGAGATGTACCGGAGCCTGCTGTCCGAACGCCGGGTCCTGCTCGTGCTGGACGACGCCGGATCGGAACGCCAGGTCGGAGACCTCCTTCCCGGGAGCCCGGGCTGCGGTGTGATCGTCACCAGCCGGGCCAGGCTCACCGGTGTGCCCGGGGCCGTTCTCGTCGAACTCGACGTGTTCGACCGGGACCAGTCGTTCGACCTGCTCCGCCGCATCGTCGGATCCGGCCGGGTGGACGCCGAGCCCGTCGCGGCCGACGCCCTGGTGCGTTCGGTCGGACGGCTGCCGTTGGCCCTGCGCATCATCGCCGCCCGCCTGGCGGCACGCCCCCACTGGTCCCTGGCCTCCATGGTCAACCGGCTCTCCGACGAACGCCACCGTCTGGACGAACTCACCCACGGAGAGCTCGGTGTCCGAGCCAGCCTCAGCCTGACCTACGACGGCATGGACGCCCTCACCCGCCGGAGCCTGCGCCTGTTCGCCCTGGCCGACGGACCGAGCCAACCGGGCTGGATCGCCGGAGCCCTGCTCGACGACCACCGGCGTTACCCGTCCGACCTGCTCGAACCCCTAGTGGACGCGCAGATGCTGGACGTCACCGGGATCGACCCCGGCGGCGACCCCCGGTACCGGTTCCACGACATCATCCGGCTGTTCGCCCGGGAGCGCCTCCTCGACCAGGAACCCGAGCCCGACCGGAGCGCGGCCGTCGGCCGCCTGGTCGGCGGGTGGCTCAGCCTGGTGGACGAGGCGAACCGCCGTATCCACGGCGGGGACTACCTGCTCCTGCACGGCGAGGGGGCCCGGTGGCGTCCGCCGCGTGTGCTGACCGAGGCCGTCCTCGACGACCCGATGGAGTGGTTGGACAGGGAGCAGGGCAACCTTTACGCGGCCGTGGAGACCGCGGCGGACGCGGGGCTCGACGAACTCTGCTGGGATCTCGCGGTGTCCCTGCTCACACTGTTCAGCCGACGCTGCCACCCGGACGAGTGGGCCCTCACCAACCAGCGGGCCATGGAGGCGGTGCGCACCGCCGGCAACCGGCGCGGGATGGCCGCGATCACCTTCTCCAACGGCTGCCTCTACCTGGACCAGCGCAGGAACGGGGAGGCACGCGCGGAGATGGCCTCCGCCCTGGACATCTTCACCGGGATCGACGACCCGCTCGGCCGGGCCAAGTGTCTGCGCGAACTCGCCCATCTGGCGAACGCCGACGGCGACCGCGGGCGCGCCCTGGACTACGGGTCCCAGGCCTATGCGGTCTTCGAGTCGATCGGCGACGTGGCCGGGATGGGCCGCACCCTCCTGCTCACCGGGCACGTACGCATGACCCTGGGCGAGGAGGAGCGGGGTATGGACGAACTCGTGCGGGCCCGCCGGTGCGCCGAGACCACCGGCGACCCGCGCAGCCGCGCGCAGGTGCTGCGCAGGATCGGACAGTACGCGCTGCTGAGGGGGGACCACCGGGAGGCGCTGGACATCTTCACGGACTCCTTCGAACTGGTACGCGAGCTGCGCGACCCGATCGGTGAGGGCTACCTCCTGCACGACCTGGGACGGGCCTGCGGAAGGCTGGGGCGTACGGGCGAGGCCCGGCGCTTCTTCGGCCGGGCGCTGGCCGTACGCGAACACATCCGGGACGGAGAGGGCGCCGCCGAGGTCGCACTGGACCTGGCGCGTCTGCTCCAGGACCTGGGGGAGCACGGACAGGCCGTCGAACTCGCCGAGAGGGCGGCCGGGGTCTTCACGGACAAGGGGAGGGAACTCCAGCGCGCCGAGGCCGTGAGGATCGTCGGCACACCGCCCTCCGAACGCTGGTAGACCCGCGTCGGCGGTGTTCGGTCTACGGCTCCCAGGGGTCGTTGTTCGCGGTTTCCCCGGAGGCGGGTGCGCCGGGCGTCAGGGTGGCCCCGGCGTGGGCGGCGGTTCCGGTGAGGACGATCGGGGCGAGCGCGGCGGTGGCGGCGATGACCGCGGCGGCGAGGGCCTTGAGGAGCTTCATCCGTCTGCCTTTCGTGTTCGTTCCTTCGATGAACACGAATCTAGAAATCAGCGGCATCCCCGAGTCGATGGTTTGGCTATCACGCCGCTATCCCCTGTCCCGGACGCCCGGGGGACCCGAAGCATCCCCGTTTTCCTCCGTGTCATCGCAGCTGGAAGCGGTATCGGCGATTTCGTTACGTCGGTGCTCGGGCGGGGTCCCGCCGACCCCGGACCGTGGGTTTCCCGGACGATGCGCTGGAGATAGTGCTCCTTTCCAGAATGGGCCCCGTTCCTAACTGACCCACAGGAAAGAGGACGCAGAGGATGGCATCCCCCACCGAGAACCATCGCTTCGGCGGTCTGCTCCGCCGGTACCGTGCACGGTCCGGACTCACCCAGCAGGAGCTGGCCGACTTCTCCACCATCAGCGTCCGCGCCATCCGGGACCTGGAGCACGGCAGGGCCATGCACCCGCGCAGGGACACCCTCCGGTTGCTGGGAGAGGCGCTGCGGCTCAGCGACCGTGACCGCGAGGACCTCCGGGCCGCCGCGGGAAGGCGTACCGGGCACGTGGTCAGCCTGTGCGGCCCCGACGCCGTCACCGCGCCCCCGCCGACCGCCGGGACCCCCATCCTGGGCCGGGAGGAGGAGGCGGCGGCCCTGGCGATGGCACTGGCCGCGCCGGGCCGCCGGCTGGTGACGGTGACCGGGGCCCCCGGGGCGGGCAAGAGCCGCCTCGTGGTCGAGGTCGCCCAGCGCTACCACCGGTCCTGCGGGCTCCCCGTCCTGCTGGCCACGGGTTCCGGCCACGGCGCACCGGCGGCGCCCGCCGGCGAGCTGGGCGGTCTCGTCGAGCGGGCCGTGGAGGGCCTGTTCGGCGAGGGTTCCCCGGACGCGGAGAACGACGGGACGGCCGACCTGGCACGGGCGGTGGGCGACCGGCCCGCGCTGCTGGTCCTGGACGCTCCCCGTCCCGGGACGCCCGACGACGCGGTGCTCGCCCGCCTCCTCCGCGACTGTGCCGCGCTGCGGGTGCTCGCGGTGGCCGACCATCCCTACGGCCAACCCGGTGAACTGGTCTTCCCCCTGGCCGCACTCACCCCGGCCGCTGCCGTCGACGTGCTCGACTGGCACCTGGGGGAGGCCAGGATCTCGCCCGGCCCCGGCCTGCGGGAGACCCCCCACCTGGCCGAGATCTGCACGCTGGTCGACTGCCTCCCCGGCGCACTGGTCTGCGCGGCCACGTGGCTGACCCTCTACGACCCGGCCACCCTGCTGTCCTGCCTGCGTGAGGACCCTCTGCCGTTCCTCAGCCCGTTGACCGGGCCCGCCGCACCCGGCCTCGTCGAGGGCCTGCGCCGGGCTTCGGCCGCCCTGGTACCGGACGAGGAGGCCGTGCTGGACCTGCTCTGCGCCACGGCCGACGGCGAGCGCGCGGACGGCCTGGCCCGGATCGGCGGCATCCCCCTCGCCGACTGCGGGAGGGCGTTGAACAGCCTGATCAACCGGGGGCTCGTGCGCTGTGAGCGCGGTACCGGCCAGGCCCGGGTGCACACGCTCAACCTGATCCGCGTCCTGCGCGCCGCGCACGCCCCACGGCCCCCGTCCCGGATCGCTGCCTGATCCGCGGTCGGCGCACATGCCGCCGAATCTGCCGACAGCACTTCCCGTTCTCCGTCCGAGCCGGACGTACCTTTTCGGTGAGGAAAGAAATCAACGGCCAAGCGCCATTGTCGAGGTGGGATAGATGTTCCGTGGTGGCGTTACGGGTTTCCGGCCCAAGTCCATCGTTTCCAGTACCGTTTCCGACTCCCATACCTGGAACCTCATCTTCATGCAGCTCCTGCTGGAGGAAATGGGTCACGAGGTCGTTAATATCGGGGCCTGCGTTCCCGAGGACCTGCTGGCGCTCGCATGCCTGGAACACCGCCCGGACCTGGTGGTGGTGAGCAGCGTCAACGGCCACGGGTTCAACGACGCGCTCGGACTGGTCCGGCACCTGCGCGCTGTGCCCGGACTCGAACGGGTTCCTCTGGTGGTGGGCGGGAAACTGGGCGTGGACGGAGTCCGTGACGTCGGTTTCACCCGTCGGCTCCTCAACGAGGGCTTCGACGCGGTCTTCGACGAACACGAACTGGACGGCTTCCGCGAGTTCGTGTCCGTGCGCGGGCTGAGGGCGGTCTCATGACCGCGGCACCCGCCCCCGCGGCCGACCGCGTTGCGTTCGGTGACTTCGTCGCCGCCGCTGAGCGCAGCGGACACCTGGTCGTCCAGCCCCGCATGGGGTTCGGAGACCTCGAACGGATGCGTTCGGGACTGGCCGCGACCAGGGCCGCCGACGCGGTCACCGTGGGAACCCTGACCCTGGACAGCTACACCCGGACCGGCAACCACGAGGCGGTCCGCCGAGCCCTGGCGCGCGGCGTCAAGCTCAACGGCTACCCGATCGTCGCCCGGCCGGACCACGAGACCCTGGCGCTGCTCGACGGGGTACGGGACGCGGGCTTCCCCGTGCAGGTCCGCCACGGCTCGTCCCGGCCGCAGGACATCTTCCGCACCCTGACCCGCCTCGGGCTGGAGGCCACCGAGGGCGGACCCGTCTCCTACTGCCTGCCCTACAGTCGGACCCCCCTGCGTGAAGCGGTGGACTGCTGGGCCGAGAGCACCGAACTCCTCGCCGAGTCCGGTGAGGACGGGCGCCGACCCCACGTGGAGAGCTTCGGGGGGTGCATGCTCGGCCAACTCTGCCCGCCCAGCCTGCTCGTCGCGATCAGCCTGCTGGAGGGCGTCTTCTTCCGGCAGCACGGTATCCGCAGCATCTCGCTCAGCTATGCCCAGCAGACCCACCCCGCACAGGACGAGGAGGCCGTGCTCGCCCTGCGCGAGCTGGCGGGCGAGTACCTGCCCGACAGCCAGTGGCACGTCGTGTTCTACGCCTACATGGGTGTCTACCCCCGCACGCCCCGGGGCGCGGCACTCCTGATGGAACAGGCGGCGCGCACGGCGGTGCGGGCGGGTGCGGCGCGCATCATCGTCAAGACCGAGGCGGAGGCCCACCGCATCCCCACCATCGGAGAGAACGTCCGCGCACTGGAGAGCAGTGCGCGGGCTGCCGAGACGGCCGGCCCGCGCGTGCGCACGGCCGGGGACAGCGGCGTCCTCAACGAGGCCCGCGCGCTCATCGAGGCGGTCCTGGACACCGACCCGGACGTCGGACGCGCCCTGCCGCGGGCCTTCGAACGGGGCTGGCTCGACCTCCCGTTCTGCCTGCACCCCGACAACCGGGGCCGGGCCCGCAGCTACATCGACGACCACGGCTACCTGCGCTGGCTGACCACGGGGGACATGCCGATCCCCGTGTCAGTGGACTCGGCGGGGCACCCCCCGCTGACCGCCGACAACCTGCTCATGATGCTCCACCACGTCGAACAGCGCTACGACCGGGTCATCTGAGCGGTTCCACCAGCACACCCCCCACGACCGCCGACACCGGCGTTCCGAAACGGAGGACCCATGAACGACCACGGCAACCCCGACGGAGTCCGGACCATCCCGCCCCTGGGGGAGCACCTCGGTTCGCAGACCACGCGCGACATCATGCTCATCCAACAGGAAGTCCTCGCGGCGGCCCGCGACCACCTGCGCGGACAGGGTTTCGTCGAGCTCCTCCCTCCCCTGACCGGGCCGGTGACCGACCCCGGGGGACGCGGCTCCAAACAGCTCGACGTGGACTTCTACGGGCACCGATACAAGCTCATGACCAGCGCGATCCTCTACAAACAGGCGTCGTTGCGCGGTTTCCCCAAGCTCTTCTACATCGCGCCGAACGTGCGCGCCGAACCCCCGGAGACCGCTTCCACCGGGCGTCACCTCTTCGAGTTCCACCAGATCGACGTGGAGATCGCGGGGGCCTCCCGCGACGACGCCATGCGGGTGGCGGAGGGGATGCTCACCCGCATCGTCGGGCACGTGGTCGAGAGGGTCCCCGAACTGCTCCGCGGCCTCGGCCGGGACACGGTCTTCTTCAAGGAGCTGCTCCGGGGCGGCTTCGAGCACCGGACCCACGCGGACGCCGTCCAGACCCTGCGCGGCACGGGCCACGACCAGGACGCCGGGGCCGAGATCGACTGGGAGGGCGAGGCGGTCCTGTCCCACAAGGCGGACCGGCCGTTCTTCGTCACCGACTACCCCAAGGGCTCCCGCGGCTTCTACGACAGGGAGGACCCCGAGCGCCCCGGTGTGCTGCGCAACTTCGACCTGCTGGCGCACGGCGGCTACGGCGAGCTGGTCAGCGGCAGTGAACGCCAGTCCGACTACGCGGCGATCGTCACCGGTATCCGGGAGAGCGGGGAGAACCCCGCCAAGTACGGCTGGTACCTGCAGGAGGCCCGCCAGGGCATCCCCGACAGCGCCGGTTTCGGGATGGGACTGCAACGGGTCCTGCGCTACCTGACCGGCATGGACTCCCTGTGGCAGGTCACCGCCTACCCCAAACTCCCCGGGGTGGTGTCGGCATGAACCGCCTGCATGCGGAGGGCCTGCCGGAACAGGCGATCCGCGACCGCGCCCGCCGGGGCGCGGCCGCCGTCTTCCCTCCGGACAGCGCCTACGGGGCGACCGTCATCGGGGCCGACGTCACCTCCCGCGGCACGGAGGATCCGCTCGACGCGGCACGCCTGGTGCCACCGGTGTTCATGCCCCGGCGCCTGGAGAAGCTGATCGACCTGGCCCGCGAACCGCTCTTCGGCGACGTCGACCTGCGTACCCGGATCGGCGGCTTCGTGTCCGAACTCCCGGTGTACGTCTCGGCCTTCGGCTCCACCCAGGTGGGTGCGGAGCTCGCCCTGGCCGCGGGACGGCAGGCCGGCCGACTGGGGATCCCCATGGTGGTGGGCGAGAACGTGGTTCCCACGCACGGCTACCGCACGGACTCCTCCCTGCTGCGCAGGCTGGAGGCCTACGGCGAGGAGCTGCCCGAGGCGAGCGGGGGCGTCGTCGTCCAGCAGAGCACGGAGGACGCCGACGCCGAGGTGTGGAACCAGGTCTACTCCGACCCCGCGGCGGCACCGCTGCTGGAGTCGGGCCGGCTGGGGTTCGAGCTGAAGGTCGGCCAGGGCGCCAAACCCGGTCTGGGCGGCATGACCATGGTCGGTGACGAGGACGCCGACCGGCTCTCGGACCGCTACGACGTCAGCGGCCGCCTGGACCCCCGGGGCGGACTGTGCCTGCGCAGTTCCAGCCCGGGCACGTTCACCGCGGAGATCCTCGACCAGCAGATCAAGTTCACGCGCAACAACTTCCCCCGGGCCTCGGTCTGGGTGAAACTCCCGCCCGGCCGCGACATCGGGAACGCCGCCCGGGTGGCCTGGGCGGCGGGGGCGCACGCCGTCACGGTCGACGGGGCCGAGGGAGGTTCGGGCTGGGCCCCGTCGGTCTTCCTGGACCGGGTGGGCCTGCCGCTGGGCGAGTGCCTGCGCAGGGTCGGTACGCCGGACGGGTGCCTGCTCGCCTCGGGGCGGATGTGGGAGGCCGGACGGTCCGTCGTCGCCCTCGCCCTGGGGGCGCGGGCCGTGGGACTGGGCCGCGCCGCGCTCCTCGCGGTGGACGAGGACCCCGAGAACGGCCTGGTCAACCTGGTTCGCGCACTGGCCCTGGAGGCCAGGCTGCTCATCAGCGCACTCGGTAAGTACTCCCCGGACGCACTGGACGCCGAGGACGTCCTCCTGCCCGGGTCCCCCGCCGCCGCGGTCGCGGCGGAACCGCTCTCCGTCCGCTGAGGGACCGGTCCTCCCCGCCTCCCGGGGAGGACGGAGCCCTCCTCAGCCCGTCACGGCCCTCCGCCGACCGGAGGCGCCTGTCCACGATATTCAGAAAGGTAGGAGACATCGATGCTCTGCGAATTCGATGACGTCCGGCCGCTCAACGAGGCGCAGAGCGGAATCTGGTTCACCCAGGAAGCCGACCCCGAGAGCCCGATGCTCAACAACGGGGAGTACTACGAGATCACCGGCCCGCTCCAGGCCGCCGTCCTGGAGGAGGCCGTGGGGCGCGTCGTGGCGGAGAGCGAGATCCTGCGCACACGCTTCCTGGACACGGAGGCCGGGCCCCGGCAGCGGGTGGACCCGGAGCTGACCTACCCCATGCGTGTCGTGGACCTCAGCACCGCCGAGGACCCCGGGGGCCGGGCGCTGGCGATGATGCGCCGGGAGCTGGCCGTCCCCCCGGACGTGACCCGCGGCCCCCTCTACGGGCACGTGCTCTTCCACCTCGGCGGGCAGCGCCACATCTGGTTCCACCGGGCGCACCACCTCATGGTCGACGGATACACCTTCATGCTGCTGGCCCGCCGGGTGGCGCAGGTGTACACCGCGCTGCTCTCCGGCGCCGACACCGGGCGGCCCCTCGGCTCGTTCCGCGAACTGGCGGCCGAGGCGGCGGCCTACGAGGCCGGACCGGAACGCGAGGAGGACCGTCGCTACTGGACCGGTTACCTGGACGGGGCCCCGCACCACACGGCGCTCACCCGGAGCCGGGAGGAGCCCAGCCCCCGTTACCTGCGCTCCACCCGGATCATCGACGAGGAGGGCGTGGCCCGCATCAGGCGGGCGGCGGAGCGGTCCGGGACCCGGTGGAAGCAGTTGCTCATGGCCGCGGTGGCCGCCTACACGCAGCGGTGGACGGGGGAGCGCGACATCCTGCTCAGCCTTCCGGTGACCGCGCGCACCACCGAGCTCAGCCGCCGGACCCCGGGCATGTACTCCAACGTCATCCCGCTGCGCCTGGCCGTGGACCCGGCCCTGCCCGCGTCGGAGCTGGCCCGGGACGCGGCCGCCGCACTGCGGTCCTGCCTGCCGCACCAGCGGCACCCGGTCGCGGCCACCCGGCAGCTGCTCGGCCAGACCCCGCAGACCCGGCGCGAGTTCGGCCCGCTCGTCAACATCATGTCCTTCGACTACGACGTCGATTTCGGCGGACTGCCCTGCGTGCCGCACAACATCTTCCAGGGCCCCATCGAGGAGCTGCGGATCGACATCCTGCAGCGCGGCCGGGACGGCGCCCTGCACGTCGACTTCGACGCCAACCCGGCGGTCTTCTCCCCCGAGGACCTGGAACGCCGCACCGACTCGTTCGTCCGGCTGCTCGACTCGCTGTGCCGGGACCCCGAGACTCCCGTGGGCGACCTGGAGCTGGTCTCCGGGGCCGAGTACCGGCGGGTGGTCGAGGAGTTCGGCCGCCGGGCGCCGGAGGCCGCGCCGGACCTGACCGTGCACGAGGTGTTCGAGGAGCGCGCGGCGGCCGCGCCGGACGCCGTCGCGGTGGTCTTCGAGGGCGCGGAGGTCTCCTACGGCCTGCTGAACGGCCGCGCCAACCGTCTGGCACGCCATCTGCGCGAACTCGGGATCGGGGCCGGGGCCACGGTGGGCGTGCTGCTGGAGCGGGGCGAGGAGTTCGCCGAGGTGCTGCCCGCGGTGCTCAAGACCGGCGCCGCCTACCTGCCCCTGGACCCCGCCTTCCCCGACGAGCGTCTGGCCACCATGGTGTCGGCGGCCGGCGCGGACCTGGTCGTGACCAGGTCGGGGCTGGCCTGGCGGCGGGTGGGCGCTGAGCGCCTCGTCCGGATCGACGCCGTGACCGAGGCCGCGGCCGTGGCCCGCCACGCCGCCGACGACCTCGGCCTGCCGGTACCCTCCGGCGCCGCGGCGTGCGTGATGTTCACGTCGGGTTCGACCGGGGTGCCCAAGGGAGTGGTGGCTCCGCACCGTTCCGTGGTCTCCACCCTCCTGGGGCAGGACTACCTGGACTTCGGTCCGGAGCAGGTGTGGCTGCAGACCGCTCCGGTCTCCTGGGACGCGTTCGTGCTGGAGTTCTGGGGTGCCCTGCTGCACGGATCGGTGTGTGTCCTCCAACCCGGGCAGGCGCCCGAACCGACCCGGATGGCGGCTCTGGCCGCCGAACACGGCGTCAGCTCCATGTGGCTCTCCGCGGGCCTGTTCAACCTGGTCCTGGACGAGCACCCGGAGGTGTTCGCCGGCGCGCGGCAGGTCGTCACCGGGGGCGAGGCCCCCTCGCCGGAGCACATGCGCCGGTTCCTCGAAGCCTTCCCCGAGGTACGGCTGCAGCACGGGTACGGCCCGGTCGAGAGCATGGTCTTCACCAACGCGCACCGGGTCACCGGGATCGACGGACCCGTGGTCCCCGTCGGCGCGCCCATCGCCCACCGCAGCTGCTACGTGCTGGACGGCCGGTCGCGCCCCGTTCCGGTGGGCGTTCCGGGTGAACTCCACGTCGGCGGCGCGGGGCTCGCGCGGGGTTACGCGGGGCGTCCGGATCTGACGGCGGAGCGGTTCGTGCCCGATCCCTTCGGGGAGGCGGGGGAGCGGATGTACCGCACCGGTGACCTGGTCCGGTGGACCGGTGACGGGGAGTTGGAGTTCCTGGGCCGGGTGGACGACCAGGTGAAGGTGCGGGGTTTCCGGGTGGAGCCGGGTGAGGTCGAGGCGGTGCTGTCCGCTCTGCCCGGCGTCGCCCAGAGCGCGGTGGTGGTGCGGGAGGACCGTCCGGGCGATCGGCGGCTGGTGGCCTACGCGGTACCCGAGACCGGAACGGAAGCCGACCCCGCCGCCCTGCGCGCCGACCTCGCCCGGACACTGCCGGACCACATGGTGCCCTCCGCCGTCGTGGTCCTGGACGCGCTGCCGCTCAACTCCAACGGCAAGCTGGACCGGCGGGCCCTGCCCGCACCCGACTACGCCCGCGCCTCCACCGGCCGGGCCCCGCGCACTCCCCAGGAGGAGATCCTCTGCGGCGTGTTCCGCGAGCTCCTGGGAGCGGAGGCGGTCGGCATCGACGACTCCTTCTTCGACCTGGGCGGGAACTCCCTGCTCGCGACGAGGTTGGTCAGCAGGGTGCGTTCGGTGCTGGGGGCGGAACTGGGCCTGCGGGAGGTGTTCCGCGCACCCACGGTCGCCGGGATCGACGCGTTGGTCCGCTCCGTCTCCGGCGGCACGGTGCGCAGACCGCTCACGGCGGCCGAGCGCCCCGAACGGGTACCGCTGTCCTTCGCCCAGCGCCGCCTCTGGTTCCTGCACCGCATGGAGGGGCCGAGCGCGACCTACAACGTTCCGGTGGTGCTGCGGTTGCGCGGCCGGGTGGACGAGGACGCGCTCCGGGCGGCGCTGGCGGACGTGGCCGACCGCCACGAGGCCCTGCGCACGGTCTTCCCGTCCGTCGCCGGTGAGCCGTTCCAGCGGATCCTGTCGGACCGGCCGGTACTGGAGACCGAGGACACCGCGGACGGGGAACTCCGGGCCGGGATCGACCGCGCGGTGCGTTACGCCTTCGACCTGGAGACGGAGATCCCGATCCGGGGACGGCTGCTGCGGACGGGGGACGGCGAGTCGGTCCTGGTCGTCCTCGTTCACCACATCGCCAGTGACGGCTGGTCCATGGGACCGCTCATGGACGATCTTGGCTCCGCGTACACCGCCCGGTCGCGCGGCGGGGCCCCGGACTGGGGAGACCGACCCGAGCTGGCGGTCCAGTACGCGGACTACGCGCTCTGGCAGCGGGACGTCCTCGGTTCGGAGTCGGATCCGGACAGCCTGATCGCCAGCCAGACGGCCTTCTGGGAGCGGACCCTGTCCGGCGCTCCACAGGTCCTGGAGCTGCCCGCCGACCGGCCCCGGCCGCAGGTCGCCTCCCACAGGGGCGAGACAGTCGGCGTCGGCATCCCCGCGGACCTGCACCGCGCGCTGACGGACCTGGCCGCCGAGCACGACGTGACCCTGTTCATGGTGCTGCAGGCCGCGCTGGCCGTCGTGCTCGCCCGCTCGGGCGCCGGCGCGGACGTCCCGATCGGCACCCCGGTGGCCGGGCGTTCCGACGAGGCCCTGGACGACCTGGTCGGGTTCTTCGTGAACACGCTGGTGCTGCGTACGGACGTGTCGGGCGACCCCTCGTTCGGAGAACTGCTCAGCCGGGTGCGCGAAGCCGACCTGGCCGCCTTCGACCACCGGGACGTGCCCTTCGACAGGGTCGTGGAGGCCCTGGCGCCGACGCGCTCGACCGGACACCACCCCCTGTTCCAGGTCATGCTGGTGCTGCAGAACAACGCCGACGCGGGTCCGGATCTGCCGGGCCTGGAAGCCGCGATGGAACTCCACTCCATGGGTGCGGCCAAGTTCGACCTGACCCTCGACCTCCACGAGGAATCCGAGGCCGGAGCCCCCTCGGGGATCTCCGGAACCCTGGAGTACGCGGTCGACCTGTTCGACCGGGACACGGCGGCGGCTCTGGTGGCCCGTCTGGAGCGGGTGCTGGCGGCGGTGGCGGACGACCCCGGTGCCCGGGTGGCGCGGATCGACGTGTTCTCCGCCGACGAGCTGCGCCAGGTGCTCACGGAGTTCGGCGGCGGCGGGGCCGAGGCCGCGGACGGTCGGGTGTTGCACCGGGTGTTCGAGGAGCGGGTGGCGTGTTCGCCGGGTGCGGTGGCGCTGGTGTCGGGGCGGGATCGGGTCTCGTATGGGGAGTTGAACGCGCGGGCGAACCGGTTGGCCCGGTATCTGCGGGACCGGGGGGTGGGTTCCGGCCAGTTGGTGGGTGTGTACCTGCCGCGGGGTCCGGAGATGGTGGTGGCGCTGTTGGCGGTGTTGAAGGCGGGTGCGGGTTACACGTTGCTGGATCCGGCCTTCCCGGCGGCCCGACTGGAATCGGTGGTCGGGAACGCCGGTATCCGTACGGTCGTCTGCGACTCCGCGTCGCGCACGGCCCTGGACGTGCCCGGTTCGCGCAAGGTGCTGATCGACGCCGAGGAGGAGGCGATCGGTGCCCTCGGAGCCGAGGACCTCCGTGTGGAGGTGTCCCCGGAGGACGTTGCGTGTGTGATGTTCACGTCGGGTTCGTCGGGTGTGCCCAAGGGGGTGGTGACGGCTCATCGGGGTGTGGTGGGCACGTTCTCGGGTCAGGACTATCTGGATTTCGATGCCGACCAGGTGTGGTTGCAGTGTTCGCCGGTGTCGTGGGACGCGTTCGCGTTGGAGCTTTACGGTGCTCTGCTTTTCGGTGGGTGTTGTGTGTTGCAGCCGGGTCAGCGGCCGCGTTTCGATGCGATCGCTGATCTGGTGGTGGAGCACGGGGTGACGAATCTGCAGATGTCGGCGGGTTTGTTCAATGTGATGTTGGATGAGCGCCCTGAGGTGTTCGATGTGGTGCGTGTGGCGATGACGGCGGGTGAGGCGGCGTCGGTTGCGCATGTGGCCAGGGCTTTGGGGGAGCATCCCGGGGTTCGGGTGGTGAATGGTTATGGTCCGGCGGAGAACATGGGGTTCTCGACGAGTTTCGAGGTGGTCTCGGTCCGGGCCGGCCAGCGCTCCATCCCCATCGGGAGGCCACTGCGCGGTACCCGCGTCTATGTGCTCGACCAGTGGTCGAACCCGGTACCGGTGGGCGTGCCCGGTGAGTTGTACATCGCTGGTCGTACGTTGGCGCAGGGGTATCTGCGGCGTCCGGATCTGACGGCGGAGCGGTTCGTGCCCGATCCCTTCGGGGAGGCGGGGGAGCGGATGTACCGTACCGGGGATCTGGTCCGGTGGACCGGTGACGGGGAGTTGGAGTTCCTGGGCCGGGTGGACGACCAGGTGAAGGTGCGGGGTTTCCGGGTGGAGCCGGGTGAGGTCGAGGCGGTGCTGTCCGCTCTGCCCGGCGTCGCCCAGAGCGCGGTGGTGGTGCGGGAGGACCGTCCGGGCGATCGGCGGCTGGTGGCCTACGCGGTACCCGAGACCGGAACGGACCTCGACACCGACGCCGCGCGCACCGGCCTGGCCCGGACGCTGCCGGAGTACATGGTGCCGTCGGCGGTGGTGGTGCTGGAGGCGCTGCCTTTGACCGCGAACGGCAAGTTGGACCGGCGGGCCCTGCCCGCTCCGGACTTCGCGGCTGCGGTCTCGGGGCGCGGGCCCCGCGACCTGCGCGAGGAGGTCCTGTGCGGGTTGTTCGCCGAGGTGCTGGGGTTGGAGCGGGTCGGGATCGACGACTCCTTCTTCGACCTGGGCGGGCACTCCCTGCTCGCCACCCGGCTCATCGCCCGCATCCGATCCATCCTCGGGGCCGAAGTGGGGCTGCGGGAACTGTTCGCCGCCCCCACGGTCGAGGGAGTGGCGGAGTCCATCGAAGCGGCGGGCGAGAGGTGCTCCCGTCCGGGCGTCGTGCCCGCGGTCCGCCCCGACGTACTTCCGCTCTCCTTCGCGCAGCGGAGGCTGTGGTTCCTCAACCGCCTGGAGGCGGGGAGTACCTCCTACAACGTTCCGCTCGTCCTGCGGCTGCGCGGTGAGATCGACGCGCAGGCGCTCCGTGCCGCGTTCGGCGATGTCGTCGGCCGCCACGAGGCCCTGCGTACGGTCTTCCCCGCGCCCGGAGGCGAGCCCCGCCAGCGCGTCCTCGGGGAGGACGAGGCCCGGTCGCGCCTGAGCCTCACGGTCGCGGACTGCCCGCCCGACGGGGTGGGGGAGGCCGTGGACACCCTGGTGGGCAGGGTCTTCGACCTGGCCGAAGACCTTCCGGTGCGTGCCGACCTGCTGCGGACCTCCGATCGGGAGGCGGTACTGGTGGTGCTGTTGCACCACATCGCCACCGACGGCTGGTCCGAAACGGTCCTCCTGCGCGACCTCGCCGAGGCGTACCGCGCCCGCAGCGCCGGTGATTCCCCCGGTTGGAGTCCCCTGCCAGTGCAGTACGCCGACTACACGCTGTGGCAGAACGCGCTGCTGGACGAGGAGGAGCCGCAAAGCCCGGCCGCCGGTCAGCTCGACTTCTGGCGCCGGGCCCTGGACGGGGCCCCCGAGGTGTTGGAACTGCCCGCCGACCGGCCCCGGCCCGCGGTGGCCTCCAACCGCGGCGAGAGCCTCGCCTTCTCCCTCGACGCGCAACTGCACGGACGGCTGCGGGAGATCGCCCGATCCCGGGGATGCACGCTGTTCATGGTGCTGCAGGCCGCGCTGGCCGTCGTGCTCGCCCGCTCGGGCGCCGGTGACGACGTCCCGATCGGTACACCCGTGGCGGGACGTGACGACGAGTCCCTGCACGACCTGGTCGGGTTCTTCGTGAACACGCTGGTGCTGCGCACCCGTGTCGACCGGGACCGCGCGTTCGCACGGATCCTGGACGGGGTCCGGGACGCGGACCTGGCGGCGTTCGAGCACCGGGACGTGCCCTTCGACAGGGTCGTGGAGGCGGTCTCGCCGACCCGGTCCATGGCTCACCACCCGCTCTTCCAGGTCATGCTGGTGCTCCAGGACGGCGTCGGCCAGACGATGCCCGGACTGGACGCGGAACGGGAGCCGTTCGGCTGGCGGATCGCCAAGTTCGACCTCACGTTCTCCTTCTCCACGGGGCCCGAGGGCGTGTCCGGTGCGCTGGAGTACGCGGTCGACCTGTTCGACCGGGACACGGCGGCGGCTCTGGTGGCCCGTCTGGAGCGGGTGCTGGCGGCGGTGGCGGACGACCCCGAGGTCGTGCCGGCCGAGATCGAACTGCTCTCCGCCGGGGAGCGTGGGCGTGTGCTGACGGACTTCAACCGGTCCGGCTCCTCTCCCCTGGACGGTCGGGTGTTGCACCGGGTGTTCGAGGAGCAGGTGGCGTGTTCGCCGGGTGCGGTGGCGCTGGTGTCGGGGCGGGATCGGGTCTCGTATGGGGAGTTGAACGCGCGGGCGAACCGGTTGGCCCGGTATCTGCGGGACCGGGGGGTGGGTTCCGGCCAGTTGGTGGGTGTGTACCTGCCGCGGGGTCCGGAGATGGTGGTGGCGCTGTTGGCGGTGTTGAAGGCGGGTGCGGGTTACACGTTGCTGGATCCGGCCTTCCCGGCGGCCCGACTGGAATCGGTGGTGGCCTCGGCGGGGATCGGCACGGTGCTCGCGGATTCGGACGGCCGGGGTGCGCCGTCGGCTCCGGGTGTGCGGTTGCTGTCGGTGGACGGGGCCGGTGTGGCCGCGTACGGCGACTCCGACCTGGAGGTCGAGGTCTCGTATGAGGACGTTGCGTGTGTGATGTTCACGTCGGGTTCGTCGGGTGTGCCCAAGGGGGTGGTGACGGCTCATCGGGGTGTGGTGGGCACGTTCTCGGGTCAGGACTATCTGGATTTCGATGCCGACCAGGTGTGGTTGCAGTGTTCGCCGGTGTCGTGGGACGCGTTCGCGTTGGAGCTTTACGGTGCTCTGCTTTTCGGTGGGTGTTGTGTGTTGCAGCCGGGTCAGCGGCCGCGTTTCGATGCGATCGCTGATCTGGTGGTGGAGCACGGGGTGACGAATCTGCAGATGTCGGCGGGTTTGTTCAATGTGATGTTGGATGAGCGCCCTGAGGTGTTCGATGTGGTGCGTGTGGCGATGACGGCGGGTGAGGCGGCGTCGGTTGCGCATGTGGCCAGGGCTTTGGGGGAGCATCCCGGGGTTCGGGTGGTGAATGGTTATGGTCCGGCGGAGAACATGGGGTTCTCGACGAGTTTCGAGGTGGTCTCGGTCCGGGCCGGCCAGCGCTCCATCCCCATCGGTGGTCCGATCGGCGCCTCCAGGACCTACGTCCTGGACGACCGCCTGCGCCCGACCCCAGTCGGAGTCCCGGGTGAGTTGTACATCGCTGGTCGTACGTTGGCGCAGGGGTATCTGCGGCGTCCGGATCTGACGGCGGAGCGGTTCGTGCCCGATCCCTTCGGGGAGGCGGGGGAGCGGATGTACCGCACCGGTGACCTGGTCCGGTGGTCGTCATCCGGTGATCTCGACTACCTGGGCCGGGTGGACGACCAGGTGAAGGTGCGCGGTTTCCGGGTGGAGCCGGGCGAGGTCGAGGCGGTGCTGTCCGCTCTGCCCGGCGTCGCCCAGGCCGTGGTCGTTGCTCGTAGCGACCACGGCGGTGCCGCCTCGCTCGTCGCGTACACGGTCCCGGTCGCCGGCGCGGAACTGGACGGATCCGCCGTTCGCGCCGCGGTGTCCGACGCCCTGCCGGAGTACATGGTGCCCTCGGCGGTGGTGGTGCTGGAGGCGCTGCCGTTGACCGCCAACGGCAAGCTGGACCGGCGGGCCCTGCCCGCTCCGGACTTCGCGGCTGCGGTCTCGGGGCGCGGCCCCCGCGACCCGCGCGAGGAGGTCCTGTGCGGGTTGTTCGCCGAGGTGCTGGGGCTGGAGCGGGTCGGTATCGACGACTCCTTCTTCGACCTGGGCGGGCACTCCCTGCTCGCCACCCGGCTCATCGCCCGCATCCGATCCGCCACGGACACGAAGACCACGCTGGAGGACGTCTTCCGCGCCCCCACCGTGGCCCAGCTCGCCGAACGCCTCGACCGAGCGCCCGTGACCCGGGCCCGGCCGGCCCTGCGCCGCCGCACCCAGGCCGGGGTGGAACTCGGCGGCTGATCCCGCCGACCCCGCCCCCCCGCAGCGGCCGGGCCCCTGACCGGGGCACCGGCCGCTGCGCCGTTCGCTCCCGCGGCCCGGCTCCGACGTGAGGCAGAAAGCCGACTCCGAACTGCCGCCACCTTGCCGTCACTTCCTGCCTCGTACGCCGCGGACACGGGCATATCTTTCCATTATTCGATCAGTTCCACAGAAGGAATTCCCGATGGCGGGCCGGGTGGCCCCGGGGATTGACGTCGGCCCGTAAGTGTGAACTGGAAAGGAACGGAATGATGGAATTCGAAAACGAATTGGCCGCGAGTGAGATCCTCTGGGAACTGCGGCGCGGTTCTCCCGGTGCCCCGTCCCTGTTGATCCTGCCCCACGCCGGAGGCAACGCCCACTACTACGCCCAGTGGGAGGAGCGCCTGCCCGAGGGGGTGGGCCTGCTGGTGGCCCAGTACCCGGGCCGGGGCTCGCGGTTCACCGACGACCTGCCCGAGAGCATCGACGACCTGGTCGCCCCGATCGTGGCCCTGCTCGCCAAGGACCACCGTGACCTGGTGGTACTCGGCCACAGCATGGGGACCCTGGTGGCCTACGAGGTCGCCCGGGGGCTCACCGAGGCCGGGCGCCCGCCCCGGGCACTCATCGGATCGGCCTGCCGCGCCCCCTTCCTGCCCAACCCCAGCCCGGTCCTGCCCGAGACGCTCTCGGACGAGGCCCTGGTGGAGGCGATCAAGGCCCGGGGCGGCACCGACCACGAGATCCTCGACGAGCCCGAGCTGCGGGAGATCATCCTGCCCTCGATCCGAGCCGACTTCTCCCTCGACGACGCCTACCGGCGCGATGACGCCGTGCGCACCCTGAACGTCCCCGTGACGATCGTGGGCGGCGACGCGGACTCCGTCGTCCCGGTGGGCGACCTCGTGGAGTGGCGCGAGGTGAACCGGGGCGAGACCTCCGTCGAAATCCTCTCCGGGGGCCACTTCTACTTCGACGAGAGCGAGGAGAACATGGCCCGCTTCATGGCGGTCATCGGTTCGGTGACCGCGTCGGTGTCCGTCGCACACGCGTCCTGAACAGCCCGGCGGAACGAAGAAGAGACCGTACGCAGCGCGGGTGGTCGGACCCGTGAGGAAGAAGGAGGAAGAATGTCGTTGGTAACCGAGAGGACCACGCCGCGCCGCGAGGCGGGCAAACCCTCGATCATCGAGATCCACGGTGCGCGGGACATGGACGAGGCCGTCCGGATCCTGGAGCGCGAGCGCGCCGCCATCACCGGTGAACTGGCCTCGGCGGGCAGCGTCCTGGTCAGGGGCCTTCCCGTCCGGGACGCCGCCGCCTTCGGCCGGGTCCGCGACGTGCTGATGCCCCAGCCCGCCGCCTACAAGGAGAAGGCGACCCCGCGCACCGACTTCGGCGGCGGCGTGTTCTCGTCCACCGACCTCCCCGCCATCCAGCCGATCCGCCTGCACAACGAGAACAGCTACACCCTCGACTTCCCGGGCACCCTGATGTTCTGCTGCGTCACCGCCCCCGAGAAGGGCGGCGCGACGACGGTGGGCGACATGCGCGAGGTGCTGGAGCTGATCCCCGAGGACCTGCGCCGCAGGTTCGAGGAACACGGGTGGCTGCTGGTGCGCAACTACTCGGCCCTGGCCGGCCTGCCCTGGCAGACCAGCTTCGCCACCGAGTCCCCCGCCGAGGTCGAGGCCTACTGCGCCGAGAACGTCATCGGCTGCGAGTGGCTCGACGCCGAGACGCTGCGCACCCGCCAGCGCCGGTCGGCGATCATCACCCATCCGGGTACGGGGGAGCGGGTCTGGTTCAACCACGCCGCCTTCTGGAGCCGGTGGTCCCTGGACGAGGACGTCCGCGACGTGCTGCTGGAGACCTACGGCGAGGACGGCCTGCCCTTCGAGACCTTCGTCGGTGACGGCACCCCGCTCACCCGGGAGGAGGCCGACGCGCTCAACGCCGCCTACACCGAGGCCACCCGCAGGGAGACCTACCAGGTGGGCGACCTGCTGCTGGTCGACAACATCCTCAACGCGCACGGCCGGGAGGCCTTCGAGGGCGACCGGAAGATCCTCGTCGCCATGGGCGACCCGGTGCCCCTGGCCGACTGCGCCCCGACCGCTCCCCCCGCCACCGGCACGAGCCAGACCGGGAGCGCCCAGTGACCACGTGGACCGAACCCCTCGCAACCCCGGCCGGGCGCGACGGCGCCGTCCGGGACATCCTCGACCGCCTCGCCGAAGTGCCCGGGGGCCGCGACGCCGTCGTCGACGGAGACCGCGTCCTCACCTTCGACCAGCTCAGGGCGGGCGCCGTGCACGTGGCCCGCGCCCTGGTCGGCCGGGGCATCGGCCGTGAGCGCGTCGTCGCCCTGTGCATGCCCCGCGGTGCCGACCTGGTCCTGGGCCTGATCGGCACCCTGACGGCCGGCGCGGCCTACCTGCCCGTCGACCCGGCCCTGCCCGCCGAGCGCCGCCGCCACCTGCTGGAGAACGCGGCCGCCGACCTGGCCGTCGTGCCCTGCACGGCGGGCGGGGACGGTCACGGGGACTGCGGCCGTGCGGAGGGGGCCGCCGCCGAGACCCTGGCCATCTGCCAGATCGTTCCCGTGCGGACCCCGGCCGAGGCGGGCCAGGAACCCTTCCTGCCCGCGGCCGTCAGCCCCGGCAACCTCGCGTACGTCATCTACACCTCCGGGTCCACCGGTCGGCCCAAGGGCGTGGAGGTCGCCCGCGCCTCGGTCTCGGCCCTCCTGACGGACCTGGAGGACGAACACCTGGTCGGTCCCCCCGGCGGCCGCGTGGGCTGGAACGCCTCCGCGTCCTTCGACGCCTCGGTCCAGCAGTGGGTCCGCCTCTGCAGGGGTGACACCGTCGTCACCCTCGACGACCGGACCCGGTCCGACCCGGCTGCCATGGCCCGGCTCATCGACGAGCAGGCCCTGACCGACCTGGACATCACCCCGTCCCACGCCGACCTGCTGCTCGACCACCTGGAGGGACGCCTGGGCCCGGACCGCGCGGCGGGTCCGCTGACGATGCTCATCGGAGGCGAGCCCATCAGCCCGCCCCTGTGGCAGCGCCTGAGCGCGATGGCGGAGCAGGGATCGATCCGCGCGGTCAACGTCTACGGGCCCACGGAGTGCACCGTCGACGCGACCGCGGGCTGGATAGACCCCTCCCGCGAACCGCACATCGGCTCCGTCCTCCCCGGTCTGGAGCTGCGCCTGCTGGACGAGCGCCTGCGCCCGGTGGCGGAGGGCGCCGCCGGTGAGATCTACCTCGCCGGGCACCGGGTGGCCCGCGGCTACCGCGGAGCCCCCGGCCTGACCGCCGAGCGCTTCGTCCCGGACCTCGCTGCCGCCGACGGTTCGCGTATGTACCGCACCGGTGACCTGGCCCGCCGCTGCGAGGACGGCCGCCTGGAGTACCTGGGCCGGGGAGACCGCCAGGTCAAACTGCGGGGCTTCCGCATCGAGCCCGGTGAGATCGAGGGCGTCCTGGGCTCCCACCCCGGTGTCGCCGAGGTGGTCGTCGACCTGCGCGACCTGGCCGGGGGCCCGGCGCTGGTGGCCTACTACCGGGCGCGCGGAGCCGGACCGGAGCGGGGGCTGCGCGACCTCGCCGCCACCGAGCTGCCCGGCTACATGGAGCCCGCCGCCTACGTGGAGCTCACCGAGTTCCCCAGAACACCCAGCGGCAAGCTCGACCGCGCCGCCCTGCCCGACCCCGAGCCGACGGTCCGGGACCGGGACGGCGAGGACGGCGCGGACCTGAGCCCCGTGGAACAGCTCATCGCCCAGGTGTGGGCCAAGGTCCTCGGCGTCTCGGTGATCGGTGCCCAGGACGACTTCTTCCGTCTCGGCGGCCACTCGCTCCTGGCCATCAAGCTGGTCTCCCAGGTCAAGGCGCGGATGGGGGTGAAGATCCCGCTCAAGGCCGTGTACGAGAACCCGAAGTTGCGCGACCTCGCGTCCGTCATCGAGTCCGAGGTCTGAGTGGGCGCTCTCGCTCGGAGAACCCGCCCGGCCGAACCCGCCCGCGGGGGGTCGATCTCCTGTCCTCGACCCCTCGCCGGCCCCCGAACGACCCCGTAGGCCCGCACGCCAGACCGGCGGCGAACCCCATCCGAGAAGGAGTAACCGTGATCCCCCTTTCCTACGCGCAGCGGCGGCTGTGGTTCGTGAACCGTCTTGAAGGGGCGAGTTCGACGTACAACGTGCCGGTGGTGGTGCGTTTCGGTGCTGGTCTGGACGCCGGTGTGCTGGAGGCGGCGCTGGGTGACGTGGTGGAGCGGCACGAGGTTTTGCGGACGGTCTACGGGGAGCAGGGGGGCGAGCCCTACCAGCGGGTGCTGGGCCCGGATGAGGGCCGTCCGGTCTTCGAGGTGGTGGAGTGCGCGGCCGGGGAGGTGGACGCGCTGGTGGGGGAGTTCGCGCGTACGCCTTTCGACCTGGCGGTCGACCGTCCGGTGCGGGTGCGTTTCCTCTCGTGTGGTTCGGGGTTGTCGGTGCTGGTGGTGTTGGTGCACCACATCGCGACGGACGGTTGGTCCGAGGGCGTGTTGGTGCGGGACCTGGCCGGGGCCTACGCCGCACGGCGTGGGGGCCGGGTTCCGGAGTGGGAGCCGCTGCCGGTGCAGTACGCCGACTACGCCCTGTGGCAGCACGACGTTCTCGGCAGCGCGGACGACCCCGAAAGCCTCCTCGCCCAACAGCTGGGCTTCTGGAACCGGACGATGGAAGGCGCCCCCAGTCCGCTGACGCTGCCCTTCGACCGGCCGCGTCCGGCCGTCCCGACCGCACGTGGTGCGCAGGTTCCCCTGGACGTCGACGCGGACCTGCACGCGGAACTCTCACGGGTGGCCGGGGAACACGGCTGCACCCTGCTGATGGTGGTGCAGGCGGCCCTGGCGGTCACGTTGTCCGAGGCCGGCGCCGGGAACGACATCCCCCTCGGGACTCCGGTGGCCGGCCGTGACGACGAGGCCCTGGACGACCTGGTCGGTTTCTTCGTCAACTCCCTGGTCCTGCGTACCGGCGTCGACCCGGACCAGACGTTCGCGGAGATGCTGGCCGGGGTGCGTGAGACCGACCTGAAGGCCTACGTGCACCAGGACGTGCCCTTCGACCTCGTCGTCGAGAGCCTCAACCCGAACCGCGCGGTCGCGCACCACCCGCTCTTCCAGGTGACGGTCGCGGTCAACGGAGAACCGGGCGGGCAGACGGCGTTCGAGGGCGTGGAGTCGGTGGAGCTCTCCTCCGTCTCCACCGGTGTGGCCAAGTTCGACCTGGCCGTGGGCTTCACCGAGCGCAGGGACGGGACCGGTTCCCCGGCCGGTCTGGCCGGTGTCCTGGAGTACGCGGTCGACCTCTTCGACGCGGACACGGTCCGGGCCGTGGCTACGGTGCTGGAGCGGGTGCTGCGGGCGATGGCCGAGGACGCCTCGGCGAGGGTGGGTGCCGCCGTGCACCTGTCAGACCCGGAGCGCACGGCACTGACAGCCCGATGCGCCCAGGAACCCGCTGCGGAGGCCGAACAGGACGGCCCGGCGCCGGGGGGCGCACAGACCCCGCGTCAGGAGATTCTGTGCGGGTTGTTCGCGGAGTTGCTGGACCGGGACTCAGTGGAGCCCGGGGAGAACTTCTTCCGTGCGGGCGGTAACTCGTTGCTGGCTCTGCGCCTGGTCTCGCGGGTGCGTTCGGTTCTGAACGCGGAGGTGGGGCTGCGGGACTTCTTCCGTGATCCGACGGTGCGGGGTGTGGACCGGTTGGTCACCCAGGGCCGGGGCGCGTCCGCTCGCCCGGCTCTGGTGGCGGCGGAGCGGGGTGCGGAGTCGCCGTTGTCGTACGCGCAGCGGCGGCTGTGGTTCGTGAACCGTCTTGAAGGGGCGAGTTCGACGTACAACGTGCCGGTGGTGGTGCGTTTCGGTGCTGGTCTGGACGCCGGTGTGCTGGAGGCGGCGCTGGGTGACGTGGTGGAGCGGCACGAGGTTTTGCGGACGGTCTACGGGGAGCAGGGGGGCGAGCCCTACCAGCGGGTGCTGGGCCCGGATGAGGGCCGTCCGGTCTTCGAGGTGGTGGAGTGCGCGGCCGGGGAGGTGGACGCGCTGGTGGGGGAGTTCGCGCGTACGCCCTTCGACCTGTCCGTGGACCACCCGGTGCGGATCCGCTGCTTCGCTCCTGGTTCCGAGGCTCCCGTACTGGTCGTTCTGATGCACCACATCGCCACCGACGGTTGGTCCGAGGGTGTGCTGGTGCGGGACCTGTCCGAGGCCTACGCCGCGCGGCGTGGGGGCCGGGTTCCGGAGTGGGAGCCGCTGCCGGTGCAGTACGCCGACTACGCGCACTGGCAGAACGACCTGCTCGACCCCGCCGACCCGGACGGGACGGCGGCGGGTCAGCTCGACTTCTGGAGCCGGACACTGGAGGGGGCGCCACCGCTCCTGGACCTGCCCCTGGACCGCGCCCGCCCGCAAACCCCCACCCACCGCGGCGAGAGTGTCGGCTTCGAGGTGGACGCCGACCTGCACGCGGGACTGGCGCGGCTGGCCAGGGAACACGGCTGCACCCTGTTCATGGTCCTCCAGGCGGCCCTGGCGGTCGCCCTGCGCAGGGCCGGTGCGGGGGAGGACGTTCCGCTGGGTACTCCGGTGGCGGGCAGGGCGGAGCCGGAGCTGGACGACCTGGTGGGGTTCTTCGTGAACACGCTGGTGCTGCGCACGGACGTGGCCGGGGAGAAGACCTTCGCCGAGGTCCTGGACGGGGTGCGCGAGGCCGACCTGGCGGCGTTCGACCACCAGGACGTGCCCTTCGACCTGCTGGTGGAGGAGCTCAACCCCGAGCGCTCCACCGCACACCACCCGCTGTTCCAGGTCACGGTCGCACTCAACCAGGCCGACACGGAGGGGTCCGCCTTCGGCGGTGAGTCCGTGGAGGTCACCTCGGTCGCCACCGGCGCGGCCAAGTTCGACCTCGCGGTCGGCTTCGTGGAGCACCGCGACGGGACAAGTGCCCCGGCTGGTCTGGCCGGTGTCCTGGAGTACGCGGTCGACCTCTTCGACGCGGACACGGTCCGGGCGCTCGTCGCGGTGCTGGAGCGGGTGCTGCGCGCGATGGCCGACGACGTCTCGGTACGTGTGGGTTCCTGCGTGGAACTGACGGAGCAGGAGCGCGCGGCGCTGACCACTCGTGTCGTTGAGCGGGTGCCCCCCGTGGGCAGCGGTGAGGGCGAGGCAGGACCTGACGCGCCCCGTACGAGCCGACAGGAGATTCTGTGCGGTTTGTTCGCCGGGTTGGTGGGTCGGGGTTCGGTGGGGCTGGGGGAGAACTTCTTCCGTGCGGGCGGTAACTCGTTGCTGGCTCTGCGCCTGGTCTCGCGGGTGCGGTCGGTGTTCGGGGTGCAGGTGGGGGTCCGGGACTTCTTCCGTGATCCGACGGTGCGGGGTGTGGACCGGTTGGTCACCCAGGGCCGGGGCGCGTCCGCTCGCCCGGCTCTGGTGGCGGCGGAGCGGGGTGCGGAGTCGCCGTTGTCGTACGCGCAGCGGCGGCTGTGGTTCGTGAACCGCCTCGAAGGGGCGGGTTCGACGTACAACGTCTCCGTGGCCCTGCGTCTGCGCGGTGCACTCGACGTACCCGCCCTCGAAGCCGCTGTCGGTGACGTGGTGGAGCGGCACGAGATCCTGCGCACCGTCTTCACCGAGCACGAGGGGCAACCCCTCCAGCACGTGCTCGGCGCGCAGCAGGCCCGCGAACGCCTCGCCCTGAGGGTGAGCGCGGTCCCCGAAGCCGCCGTCGCCGCCTCGGTCGAGGAGATCAACGACCACGCCTTCGACCTGGCCGAGGACCTGCTCGTGCGCGCCGAACTGCTGAGGACCGGCGACGACGAATCGGTTCTGGTGGTCTTGGCGCACCACATCGCGACGGACGGCTGGTCCGAGGGTGTGCTGGTGCGGGACCTGTCCGAGGCCTACGCCGCGCGCTGCCGGGGCAGGGCCCCGGAGTGGGAGCCGCTGCCGTTGCAGTACGCGGACTTCGCGCTCTGGCAGGAGGCCCTGCTGGACCGGACCGACCCGGAGGGCCTGGCCGCGGCTCAGCTGGACTTCTGGAGGGGGGCTCTGGAGGGCGCGCCCGAGGTCCTGGACCTGCCGTTGGACCGTGCCCGGCCGGCCGTGCCCTCGCACCGGGGCGGGAACGTCGCCTTCGGTCTGGACGCCGACCTGCACGGGCGGTTGCTGGAGATGGCGCGCGCCCATGGCTGCACCCTGTTCATGGTCCTCCAGGCCGCCCTCGCGGTCACGCTGAACCGTTCGGGCTCGGGGGAGGACGTTCCGCTGGGCACTCCGGTGGCGGGCAGGACGGAGCCGGAGCTGGACGACCTGGTGGGGTTCTTCGTGAACACGCTGGTGCTGCGCACGGACACCTCCGGGAACCCGGCCTTCTCCGAGTTGTTGGAGCGGGTGCGCGAGGCCGACCTGGCGGCGTTCGACCACCAGGACGTGCCCTTCGACCTGCTGGTGGAGGAGCTCAACCCCGAGCGCTCCACCGCACACCACCCGCTGTTCCAGGTGATGATGGTGCTCCAGAACAACACCGTCGTCGAACCGCACCTGCCGGGCCTGAGCGTCAGCCCCGAACCCTTCGGCTCACACGCTGCCAAGTTCGACCTCACCTTCGCCTTTCACGAGGGCCCCGAGGGGATCACCGGTGTCGTCGACTACGCCCGCGACCTGTTCGACCGGCGGACCGCGGAAGGACTCGGTGAGCGCCTGGTCCGGGTGCTCACCGCCGTCGCGGACGATCCCGGAACCGGTGTCGCCGATATCGACCTGCTCACCGACGACGAGTTCCGCTCCCTGGTGACCGACGTCAACGACACCGCGGCGGGCGAACCGTCGGCCCTCGTCCACACGCTTTTCGAGGAACGGTCCGCCGCGGCGCCCGACTCCGTGGCGCTGGTGTTCGAGGGCGCCGAGCTCACCTACACCGAACTGAACACCCGGGCCAACAGGCTCGCCCGCCATCTGCGGGCGAACGGTGTCCTGCCGGGCACGATGGTGGGCGTCCTGCTGGAACGCGGTGTCGACTACGCCGTCGCGCTGCTGGCCGTGCTCAAGGCCGGTGCCGGATACGCCCCCCTGGACCCGGCCTTCCCCGACACGCGGTTGGCGGCGATGGCGTCGGCGTCCGGAGCCGGTCTGGTCATCACCCGCGCCGGTCTGCTGGAGCGGGAGACGGGAGCGGTCCGCCTCCTCCCCGTCGACACCCTCGCCGTCCCGATCGCCGCACACGAGGGCACCGACCTCGCCCTGGAGCTGTCACCGCTGAGCACCGCCTGCGTGATGTTCACGTCCGGATCATCCGGCGTGCCCAAGGGGGTGCTCGCCCCGCACCGGGCCATCGTGTCCACCTTCACCGGCCAGCACTACGCCGAGCTGGGACCCGACCGGGTCTGGCTGCAGTCCGCCCCCGTCTCCTGGGACGCCTTCGTCCTGGAGTTCTGGGGAGCGCTGCTGCACGGCTCCGTCTGCGTCATCCAGAGCGGCCAGGTCCCCGAACCGCCGCGCATGGCCGAGCTGGTCGCCGAGCACGGAGTCGACTCGCTCTTCCTGTCCACCGGCCTGTTCAACCTGGTCGTGGACGAGTACCCCCGGGTCTTCGACGGAGTACGACAGGTCCACGTCGGTGGCGAGAAGCCCTCCGCCGAACACATGCGCCGATTCCGCGCCGCGTTCCCCGACACCAGCCTGCACAACGGGTACGGGCCGGTGGAGAGCATGGTGTTCACCCATTCCCACCGGGTGCGCGACCGGGAGGACGGGCCCGTGCCCATCGGGGGCCCGCTCGGCAACCGCCGGGGCTACGTCCTCGACGAGCGTCTGCGGCCGGTGCCCGCGGGCGTCCCCGGGGAGCTGTACGTGGCGGGTGCCGGGCTGGCGCACGGATACGTGGGGCGCCCCGACCTGACGGCCGAACGCTTCCTGCCCGACCCCTTCGGGGAGGCGGGGGAGCGGATGTACCGCACCGGTGACGTCGTCCGCTGGACAGCGCCCGGTCGCCTCCAGTACCTGGGCCGCGCCGACGACCAGGTGAAGGTGCGCGGTTTCCGGGTCGAACCGGGTGAGATCCAGGCCGTGGTCGCCGCGATGCCCGGGGTCGCCCAGACGGTCGTCACCGCCCGCAGGGACCACAGCGGGGCCATGGCCCTGGTCGCCTACGTCGTCCCCGAGGCCGGAGCGGTCCTGGACGGCGCCCGGGTCCGTGCCGCGGTCGCGGAGGCGATGCCGGACTACATGGTGCCCTCCGCCGTGATGGTCCTGGACGCACTGCCGTTGAACACCAACGGCAAACTGGACAGGCGCGCCCTGCCTGCTCCGGACTTCGCGTCCGCCACGGGTTCGGGGCGCGGTCCGCGCGGACCGCGCGAGGAGATCCTGTGCGGGCTGTTCGCCGAGGTGCTGGGGCTGGAACGGGTCGGTGCCGACGACTCCTTCTTCGACCTGGGCGGCCACTCCCTGCTGGCCACCCGCGTCATCGCCCGGATCCGCTCCGTGCTCGGCGCCGACCTCGGACTCCGGGAACTGTTCACCTCGCCCACCGTGGCCGGGGTAGCCCGGACGGTCGAGGCCGCCGGGGACCGCTCCGCGCGCCCCGGCGCGGTGCCCCAGACGCGGCCCGAACGCCTTCCGCTCTCCTTCGCCCAGCGCAGGCTGTGGTTCCTGCACCAGATCGACGGCCAGGAACGCGCCTACAACATCCAGACGGTGCTGCGCCTGGACGGTCTCCCCGACCCCGAGGCGTGGTCGGCCGCGCTGGCCGACGTCGTCCAGCGCCACGAGGTGTTGCGCACGGTCCTGCCCAGCGACCGGGGCGAGCCCTACCAGCAGGTCACGGACGGTTCCGACATCCGTCTGGGGGTGAGCGAGCACGAGGCCGAGCAGATTCCGGACGTGCTCCGGGAGATCGACTCCCACGTCTTCGACCTGGAGTCCGGGCCCCTGGTGCGCGCCGACCTGCTGCTCGCCGGTGAGGACGAATCGGCCCTGGTGGTCCAGATGCACCACGCCATCGGTGACGGCTGGTCGCTCGCCCCCCTGGTCGGAGACCTCCGGGAGGCCTACGCCGCGCGGTGCCGGGGACACGCCCCCTCGTGGGACGCGCTGCCCGTCCAGTACGCCGACTACACGCTCTGGCAGAACGCACTGCTCGGCGATCCCGAGGACCCGGAGTCGGCGCACAGCCGACAGGCCCGCTACTGGGAGCGGACCCTGAGCGGGCTCCCCGAGGTCGCGGAGTGGCCGCTCGACTTCCCCCGCCCCGCCGAGGCCCGCTACACGGGCGGCACCGTCACGACCGTGCTCGACGAGGACCTGCACGCCGGACTCCGGCGCATCGCCCGCGAGCACGACTGCACCCTCTTCATGGTGGTGCACGCCGCGCTGGCCGCCCTGTTCACCAGGATGGGCGTCGGCGACGACATCGCCGTCGGCACTCCGGTGGCCGGCCGCACCGACCCCGCTTTCGACGACCTCGTCGGGTTCTTCGTGAACACGCTGGTCCTGCGCACCGACACCTCCGGCTCCCCGACCCTCGCCGGACTGCTGGCCCGGGTGCGGGAGGCCGACCTGGCCGCGTTCGACCACCAGGACCTGCCCTTCGACCACGTGGTGGAGCTCGTCAACCCGACGCGCAGCACCGCACACCACCCCCTCTTCCAGGCCATGCTCTCCCTGGCGACGGGTGAGGTCTCCGCCGTTCCCGAGGGGACGGACCCGGGCCGCTACGGCCGCGCCGAGACCGGTACCGCCAAGTTCGACCTCGGCTTCACCGTCGCCGACCGCGCGCCGGACGGGACCCGGCCCGCGGCCATCGCCCTGGAGTACGCCACCGACCTCTTCACCGAACGGACCGCGCGGGACCTCCTCCGGCGCCTGGTCGCGGTGATGGGCGCCTTCACCGCCGACACCGGGCGAAGCCTCGACGAGCTCGACGTCCTCCTGCCGGACGAGCGGATCCGGCGGCTCGCGCCGACGGACGCCCAGGAGCCGCCCGAGCACCGGCCGACCTTCCTCGGACGGCTCGCGGAGCAGGTGCGCCGCACCCCGGACCGGACCGCGGTCATCTTCGACGGCAACGAACTCACCTACCGTGAGCTCGACGTCCGGGCCAACCGCCTCGCCCACACGCTGATCGGCCTGGGGGCGGGTCGTGACCGGCCGGTGGCCCTGCTGATGGAGCGTTCGGCGGACCTGCTCGTCGCCATGGTCGCCGTGCTCCGGAGCGGTTCGCCCTTCCTGCCGCTGGACCCGCGCAACCCCGCGGAACGGCTCACCGGCATCATCGAGGACTCCGGGGGCGGGCTGCTGCTGACGGACGCGCACACCGGCTCGCACGAGGCCGTGCGCGGGCTCTCCGCATCCGTCACCGTGCTGCCCGCCGACGAACCGGTCTCCGCGCCGGACGCCTCCTGGGACGAACCCCGCCCGCTCCCGCACCCCGACTCCCTCGCCTACGTCATCCACACGTCCGGGTCCACCGGACGCCCCAAGGGCGTGGCCGTCACCCACGCCAACCTCGCCCACCTGCTCCGCTCCCTGGAGGACGGCGGCTTCTACCTGAGCGAACCCGGGGTCAGCGCCTGGACCGCCAGCGCGGCGTTCGACGCCTCCGTGCAGCAGTGGGGGCCGCTCTGCCGAGGGGACGCGGTGCTGGTCGTGGACGACCGGACCCGCGAGGAACCGGACGCCTTCGCCCGGGAGCTGCTGCGCCACGGCGCCACCTACCTGTGCCTGACCCCCACCCACTGGGAGCTGGTGCGCGACGGGCTCCTCCAGCGGCCGAAGGACCTCCCCCCGCTGCGCCTCGCACTCGGAGGGGAGGCCGTACCAGCCCAGGTGTGGACCGAACTGGCGGCCGTGACAGACCGCGTCGCCGCGTTCAACCTGTACGGCCCCACGGAGGCCACGGTCGACGCCACGATGGCGACCGTGGCGGGGGAGCACCCGCACATCGGCCGGGGCCTGCCGGGCACCCGGACCCTCATCCTCGACGAACGGCTGCGGCCGGTGCCCGCCGGCGTCGTCGGCGAGCTGTACCTGGCGGGCGGGGGAGTGGCCCGCGGGTACCTGCACAGGCCCGGCCTGACCGCCGGACGGTTCGTCACCGACCCCTACGGGGAACCCGGTTCCCGGATGTACCGGACCGGGGACCGCGCCTCCCGGACCCCCGGGGGCGACATCCGGTTCCACGGGCGCTCGGACGACCAGGTCAAGATCCGCGGCTTCCGGATCGAACCCGGCGAGGTCGAGGCCGTCCTGTGCGCCCACCCCGACGTCGCACGGGCGGCGGTCGTGGTTCGCGAGGACCGTCCCGGAGACACGAGGCTGGTCGCCTACCTCGTGGCCGGGGCCGGACGCGGGATCGACCCCGACGAGCTGTCCGCGCACGCGGCACGATCACTGCCGGGGTACATGGTCCCCGCGGCGACCGTCGTCCTGGACGCCCTCCCGCTGAACTCCAGCGGCAAACTGGACAGGAACTCCCTGCCCGCGCCCCGCTACGCCCCCACCGAGGTCGGGCGCGAGCCGCGCACCCCGCGCGAGGAGGCGCTCTGCGCGCTGTTCGCCGAGGTCCTGGGGCTGGAACGGGTCGGAATCGACGACTCGTTCTTCGACCTCGGCGGGCACTCCCTGCTGGCCGCGCGGCTGGTCGGCCGAGCCGGAACGGAACTGGGCGCTGATCTCAGGGTCCGGGACGTGTTCCGCTCGCCCACCGTCGCCGGGCTGGCGGCCGAGACGGACCGGGGACGGCCGGGGCGGTCCCCGGCCGACGCGGGACCGGGCGGCGGGGCGGTGCCCGAGAACCCCGCCGACGCCCTGGACGTCCTGCTTCCCCTGCGGACACGGGGGGAGCGGCCACCGCTCTTCGCCGTCCACCCCGGAATGGGCATGAGCTGGTGTTATGCCGGCCTGGCCCGGCATCTGGCCGAGGACCAGCCGCTCTACGGCCTGCAGACGCGGGCGCTCACCGTTCCCGGGGAGCTGCCGCACAGCGTCGCCGAGATCGCCGAGGAGTACCTGGAGCGCGTCCGCTCCGTCCGGCCGCACGGCCCGTACCGGTTCCTGGGCTGGTCGTTCGGCGGCATCGTCGCCCACGAGATGGCGGTCCGCCTCCAGGCCGCGGGGGAGGAGGTCGCCTTCCTCGGACTCATGGACTCCTACCCCGTGCCGCCCGGCGCCGAGCGCACCGACTTCACCCAGGAGGAGGTCCTGGCGATGATGCTCGACCTCCCGGCCGACGCCGGCCCCGCCGGAACGCCGGTCGACCGCGCCGCGGTGGTCCGGGCCGTCCAGCAGGGCGATCCGGTCCTGGCCGAGTTCGAGGAGTCCGACCTGGCGCTCCTCGTGGACGCGGCGGTCAACCACGCGGTGGTCATGAACCGCCACACCCCCGGAACCTTCACCGGGGACGCGATCTTCTTCCGCGCCACGCGCGGGAGAACCGAGTACTCGCCCCTGGCCGAGTACTGGAGGGAACACGTCGACGGCTGCATCGACATCCACGACATCGACTCCACGCACATGGGGATGACCCGCCCGGAGCCGGTGCGGCAGATCGGCCGACTCGTGTCCGCCCAGATGGAATCCACCCCCTTCGAACAGCTGAGGAGCTGACGATGAACAACCCGTTCGACAACACCGAGGGCACCTTCTACGTCGTGGTCAACGCCGAGGGCCAGCACTCCCTGTGGCCGTCCTTCGCCGACGTCCCCGCCGGCTGGGAGGTCGTCGCGGGCGAGGACACCCGCGAGGCCTGCATGCGCTACGTCGAGGAGAACTGGACCGACATCCGGCCCCGGAGCCTCGCCGCCGTCTGACCGGCACCCGTTTCGCACCACCGGTGCGGGCCCGTGCGACGGGCCCGCACCCGCACCACCGCGGTCCGCCCCACCCGGTCCCGGGCCGTACGGCCCGTCGCTTCCCCGGACGCACCCCCGCACCCGTACCCCGCGCCCCCGCCACCAGGAATTGAGAGCTGAGAACATGGCAGTGCAGACCAGACCGGGCAGATCGGTCCGCGGCCTGGGCCGCGACTTCCACCGTTTCTGGATCGGAAGCATGAGCAGCAGCGCTGCCGACGGCATCATGGCGACCGTCCTCCCCCTGATGGCCGCCATGTTCACCAACGACCCCGTACTGGTGGCCGGGCTGGCCTTCGTGCGCTTTCTGCCGTGGCTGACCTTCGGCCTGTTCGTCGGCGCGCTCGTCGACCGCCTGGACCGGGGCAGGGTGCTCATTGCCGCCAACCTGGTGCGCGCCGCCACGCTGGTGGTACTCGCGGTGGTCGTGGCCTCCGGCAGCGCCACCATCTTCACCCTCTACGCGGTCATGTTCGTGGTGATGTCCTGCGAGGCCTTCTACGACATCGGCGGCCGCGCCCTGATGCCCGAACTGGTCGCCAAGACCTCCCTGGACCGGGCCAACAGCCGTATCGTCGGAGGCCGTGTGGTCGTCCAGGACTTCGGCGGCGCCCCCATCGGCGGTCTGCTGATCGTGGTCGCCGCGGCGCTCCCGATCGCGGTCAACGCCGGGGCCTACCTGCTCGGCGCGCTCATCCTGATCGGCCTGCCCCTGAGCGCCCGGCGCCCCGGGGGCGAACAGGCGGACCCGGGTGCGCGTGCCGTCTCCGTCCTCGCCTCGGTCCGCGAGGGGACCTCGTTCCTCTGGAACGACCGGCCGCTCCGGTACCTGGCACTGCACGGGTCGCTGGTGGCCATGGGCTTCATGCTCCAGTCCTCCGTGCTGGTCCTCATCCTGCGGTCGCACTTCGGGGTGCCCGAGGCGCTGTACGGCGTGTTCATCTCGTCGGCCGCGCTCGGGGCGCTGATCGGCGCCCTGTCGGTCTCCCGCGTGGTCGCCCTCCTGGGGCGCTTCCGCACCGAGGCCGTCGCCTACACGGTGATGGGCGCCGGGTGCATAGGGTTCATCCTGTCGCCCAACGCCTACGCCGCCGGGTTCTTCTGGGCCCTGATCGCGGTCGCCATGGCCGTGTCCAACACCGTCATCATCGGTGTCGCCCAGCTCGCCATCCCCGCGGAACTGCGCGGCCGGGTGCTGGGCTCGGTACAGATCTTCGCGATGACCTTCAACGCCTGCGGCGCCCTCGTCGGCGGCTTCCTCGGCCGCGTCGACCTGCGGCTGCCCTCACTGGTCGGCGGGGCGATCGTCATCATCGCCACACTGCTCTTCCTGCCCGCGCTGCGGACCATGACCCGGCGCGCCAACGAGGCCGAGGAGCGCGATCGGCTGGAGGCGGA
Source organism: Nocardiopsis sp. iso_40 (assembly GCF_056173285.1). Taxonomy (NCBI): domain Bacteria; kingdom Bacillati; phylum Actinomycetota; class Actinomycetes; order Streptosporangiales; family Nocardiopsidaceae; genus Nocardiopsis; species Nocardiopsis sp. iso_40. Next base: position 357,161 of record NZ_CM149666.1, read on the forward strand.
ACGCGACGAGCGGGCCGGAGCGGCCTAGCCGCGCGGGTGGAGGGGTCCGGGGCGGCTGCCCCGGCACGGCCCCGGTCAGGACTGGCCGGGGTCGAGTGCTGCGTCGAAGGCGGTCACCAGGAAGACGTCCTCGCCGGGGTCGTGGTCGAAGATCAGTGCGGTGCTGCCCAGGGGAAGGAGCTCGCCGCCGGTGGTGCGCACCGGGACGGAGATCGAGGCGCCGCCCGCGGTGGTGATCTCGGCCCGGCCGAAGTCCTCCCTGGCCTCGCCGATCCGGATCACGCAGGTGCGGCCGACCAGTTCGTGCTTGGAGTCGCTCCTGCGCCGGGGCAGGAGGCGCTGGAGGCCCATCACGACACCGCTGGTGACCGCCCAGGCGGCGACCAGCGCGATGACCAGCACCACGGCGCCGAGCGCGTACAGCAGCGGGGCGGAGGCGGTGTCGACGAGGGTGGTCAAGATGCTTCCCATCATGCTCACGAACCAGGCGACGCAGATCAGCATGGTCAGGGCCACGGTCACGGGGACCCGCCCGACCCGTCGCCCACCATCCTCAGCGGAAGCCTTCGGTGCTGTTCCTGTCAGACCCGTCCTGCCCAGGAGGGCGCTCAGACCGGCCGCGTCGCCGTCGGCGTCCACGCTGTCGAGCATCTCGGTGTCGGCGGCGCCGACGATCACGAAGATCCAGTAGCCCAGGACGACGACGAGCATCGGGGTGAACAGGACGGTGGGGAAACCGAAGGCGGTACTCAGGAAAAGACCCATCCGTCAATCCTCCCGTATCTTCAACGGTGTCCTCGGCGCGGTGTCCGTGCCATCTTCCACCACCCTGTGGACGCGCCGGCGGCGCTGACGGTTCCAGAAACCTGTCGAACGCCCCGGCCGACCGGGGACGGCGCGGTCCTGTGGCTGGGCGGAGGGGCGGGCCGCCTCCGAAATTCTCCGCTCCGCATTCGCGTTCCACGGCCCCGGGGCGGATCTGCGGAATCTTCGTGGCAGCGGCCGCCCGGCACACCGTGCGGGAACGTACCGGTGAATTACCAGGAGTGATGTTTCCTGTGCCGATATGGGCTCGCGAGGGTGGCAGGTATTCCGGGCCGCTCCAGAAATTTTCCTGTGGTATAAAGCGCCTGGGTGGTAGCTGACCCTCAAGGAATTGGTGTATCACGATGGGTATTCCTTCCGGAGCCGAGTGCGACGCCGGGGAATTTCATTTCCGGTTGCTGGGCCCGCTCGAAGTGGTCGGCCGTGAAGGATCCCTCCGTGTGCCGAGGGGGCGCCAACAGGTCGTACTGGCGCTGTTGCTGCTGGACCCCGACCAGGTGGTCACCACGGAGAGCCTGGTCGACGCGCTCTGGGTGCACGACCCACCCGAGACGGCCCGCACCCAGGTACAGATCTGTGTCTCCCGGCTGCGCCGCCTCCTGCGGCCGACCCGGGTCACCATCGACACCCGTCCGCCCGGCTATCTGCTCCGGACCGACCCGGAGACGGTGGACCTCCACCTGTTCCGCAGGCGGGTGCGTGCGGCGGTGCCACTGGAGAAGGAGGGGCGGCTGGAGGAGGCCGCCGCCCTCCTGCGCGAGGCGGACGCCCTGTGGCGCGGACCGGCGCTCAGCGGAGTCGAAGTGGAGCCCATGCGGACGAGGGCCCGGCGGATCGACGCCGAGAGGGTCGACGCCATCGAACAGCGGGTGCGGATCGAACTCGAACTCGGTCGACACGCCCACCTGGTCACGGAGATCCCGGCCCTTCTGGAGAAGCACCCGCTGCGGGAACGCCTGGGCGCCCAGTTGATGCTCGCGCTCTACCGTTCGGGCAGGAAGGCCGAGGCGCTCCGGGTCTACCGTTCGATGCGGGACCTGCTCATCGAGGAACTGGGGCTGGAACCCGGGGCCGAGCTGCGGGCCCTGGAAACGGCCATCCTCAACCAGGACCCGGAACTGGGGCCCCGGCCCGCTCCGGGAGTTCCACCCGCCCCGCCTGGCTCCCTCCCGTCCGAGCAGAACACCCTGTTCCAGCTTCCCAGTGCCACATCGGACTTCGTCGGGCGCGAGGACGTGGTCACCGCCGTCACGGACGTCCTGGTCTCCGCGGAGGGGGCGACCGGGATCGCGGTCCTGCTGGGCCCGCCGGGGATCGGTAAGAGCTCAGCGGCCGTGCACATCGCTCGTCGGCTGTCGGACGAGTACTTCCCCGACGGCCAGCTCTACTGCGACCTGAGAGGCACGAACGAGGTGCCGCTGTCCCCGTCGCGGGCGCTGGGCCGGTTCCTCCGAGCACTCGGCGTTCCGGGGCAGGCCATCCCCGACGACCTGGACGAACGCGCGGCGATGTACCGCGGTCTCCTGGCGTCCCGGCGGGTCCTGGTGCTTCTCGACGACGCCGCTTCGGAGACTCAGGTGACGCCGCTCATCCCCGGTGGCGACGGATGCCGGGTCCTGGTCACCTCACGCGCCCGCCTGACGGGGCTGCCGGGCACCCGCCGCTTCGACCTCGGGCCGCTGGACGAGGGACACGCGCTCTCCCTGCTGCACCGGGTGGTCGGGGCCCGCCGGGTGGAGCAGGAACCCGAGACGGCGCGCACCCTGGTGGGGCTCGTGGGTCGCCTGCCGCTGGCGCTCCGGATCGTGGCCGCCAGGCTGGAGGCCAAACCGCACTGGACGCTGGCGAAGATCGTCGCCCGCCTCTCCGACGAACGGCACCGGCTCGACGAACTGGTGCACGGCGACATGACCGTGCGGGCCAGCCTCTCGCTCACCTACGACGGGCTGGACGCGGACGCGGCAGGGGTGTTCGGGCTGCTCGGCCTGGTGGAGACGCCCACCATCCCGGTCTGGGCGGCGGGAGCCCTGCTGGACGACCGCCGTGCGTTCCCCTCCGACCTGGTGGAACCGCTCGTCGACACGCACATGGTCGACACCTTCGGCATCGACTGCGCAGGAGAACCCGTCTACCGCTTCCACCACCTGGTCCAGGAGTACGCCAAGGAGAAGGCGGACCAGGGTTCCGGCTCCGGGAGGGAGCAGGTCCGCCGACTGGTCGGCGGCTGGCTCTTCCTGCTGGAGGAGGCGAACAGGCGTGTGTTCGGCAGCAACCTGCTCCGGGTACGGGGGAGCGGGGTCCGCTGGTCCCCGCCCCGGGCGTACGTCGACCGGTTGCTCACCGATCCGCACCGGTGGATCGAACTCGAGCGGAACAACCTGCTGACCGCCCTCAGGCAGGCGGCCGAACACGGTCTGGACGAGGAGTGCTGGGAACTGGCCTCGCAGTTCTGTGTCTACGCCGAACGGCGCGGCTTCTTCGACGACTTCGAGGAGGCGCTGCGACTGGCGACCGAGGCGGTGGGGGCGGCGGCCAGTGTCCGAGGCACCGCCGCCATGGATTTCGCGACCTGTTCGCTCCGGCTCAACCGGGGGGAGAACGAGGCCGCCGACGAGGCTCTCACCCGGGCGCTCGCCGGTTTCTCGGAGGTCGGGGACCGGTTCGGTGTCGGCCTGTGCCATGCCTGGCTCGCGGAGTCCGCGTACATGCGCCAGGACCTGGACGAGGCGTGGTCCCTGTGCGGGGCGGCGCTGGGGGACTTCGAAGCGGTCGGGAACCCCGGCGCCATGTGGCGCCCCCTGATGCTGTCGGGGCGGATCCGTACCGACCAGGGCAGGTACGCGGACGGGCAGGACCACCTGGACCGCGCCCTGGGGTGTGCCGAGACCTCCAGGGACCCCCGAGCCATGTCCCAGGTTCTGTACCAGATGGCCAGGGCCGATCTGGCCTGCGGGGAGAACCTCCGGGCCGTGGGGCGCTTCCACGACGCGCTGGAACTCATCGCCCGCCCCGGCGACCCCGTCGGTGAGGCGCTCATCGGTTTCGGACGGGGCCGTGCCCACCTCGCCCTGGGCGAGGTGGACGCGGCGAGGAAGTCACTGGAGCGTTCCCTGGAACTGTGGGAGCACCTGGGCGAAGACGAGGAAGCGGCACAGGTCAGGGATGTCCTCGACGGGATCTCGACCAGCGGGGCGGACATGGTCGGGTTCCCCTGGGCAGGTCGTGCTCACCGGAGCGACAGGGGGTCGGGGGAGCCGGTCACCTGATCCAGTTTCCGCTGCAGTCGTCCTCGATGAGCCAGTCCTTGCACGGGACCACCACCCAGAGGTCCCCTCGCTTGTCGGTGCGGGCCCCCTCGGAACCGGACTCGGCCTGGACGGGGGACGCTGTCAGCGATGAGAGCGCCGCGGCGATGGCGAAGGCGACGGCCATACTGCGAACTCGCACGGAAACCTCCGGGTGGATGGGGAAGGCTGCTGCTTTTGGGAGCGCTCCCCACACTAGGGGCGGAGCCTCGGCGACGTCCTATCCCCTCGCTATCCCTCCTGCTCTCGACCCGATCGGGAGGTCGATGCCCCCCACCTCCACCGACGGATGTCTCCGGTGCGGCGGTCTCCGTGCCGGGTGCGTCACGGACGAACGGGCGGGGATGGTCGGCCGATAGCGACCGGCGCCCCCTCCCTGCTTGGCTTTCCACGTTCGATTCCTGACCGCGCAACCCCCCAGCTCGATCAGTGCACGAGGAACGGCCGATGTCCGAACGAACTCCCATTCACCGACCCGAGGCGGAGACCCAGTCGACCGGGTTCGCCGGTTGCCGCTGTTTTCCGGTCCCCGCGCACGACAGCGGGGCCTTCGAGACCCTGACACACCGTGAACGCGAGGTCCTCACGCTGCTGGGGGCCGGCCTCTCCAACCGGCAGATCGCCCGAAGGGCGGGTGTCACGGAGCGGACGGTCAAGGCGCACGTCACGCGTGTCCTGGAGAAACTTCCGGCTCAGTCGCGACTGGAGGCCGCGCTCATCGTGATCACGCACCACTGGAGCCGCTACCACCGCAACGGCGAAACCGGATGCGGAGGAGTCGCCGTCCCGGAGACCGGCCGGGGGGTCCGCGCCGACACGGCGCCCCCGGGTGAACGGCTCGCCGACGGGGAGGTGAACGCCTCCGGATGCGGCGGACGGAAACCGGGCGGGTGAACGGTCCGGGACCGACTCACCCGCAGTTCCAGGGCGGCTGCGGGTCGGTGGTGACGCACAAGGCGATCGTCGGGGTGAGGCAGAGGGCGAAGCTCGGGCAGGTGAGCATGGAGTTGACGGGGCCGGTGTCGTCGGACGCGGCCGATCCGGACAGTGCCTGGTCGTTGATTTCGTCAAGGATTCCCGTGTTCCTGTCACGCATCTCCGGCCTCCCGTTCAATGACTCCTGCCGAGTCTCGGTTTGGATTTCGGTGATCAATGTTTCACGTATGTGAAAACGGTTCAATTGGACCTTGGGGGGTGGTCCGCTGGCTGGGGCGGAGAAGATGATCTGTTTTCGAACTAGGTGGAGGAGTGTTTTCTGTGCGCGTGTCCGTGGTCTATCCGACTCAGCCCCGGAAGGGGGGAGACGTTTTTCCCTACGCCGAACTGGTGGCTGCGGGGAAGGCCGAACGGCTGTGGATGGGGTCTTCGCTCCACGCCGAGACGCACCAGCAGATGGCCTTCCTCGCCGGTGCGGGGTACGGGATCCCGGTCGGTACTTCGGTGACGCTCACCCCGCTGCGGCACCCCTTCGAGGCGGCGGTGGAGGCCCGTTCCCTGGCCCTGTTGACGGGACGGCCCGTGGTGGCCGGTTTCGGAGCCTCCGCGCCGCAGTTCGTCAGCTATCTCCGGGGTGCCCCGTACGAGCGTCCCGCCGCGGTGGTCGGTGACTACCTCCGCGAGGTCCGGGCCTTCCTGGCGGGACGGGACGGCGCGCTTCCAGCCGTGGAACACCCCGGGGTGGAACTCGGCGCGGGGGTGCTCCGGCCAGGCATGGCCAGGGTCGCGGGTGCCGTCGCCGACGTCGCGATCACGTGGATGACGCCGCCTGGATACCTCTCCGGAACCCTGATCCCGTCTCTGGAGGAGGGTTCCGCCGGCGAACGTGAACGGCCCCGGGTGGTGTCGGTCGTGCACGCCGCGGTCGACCGTCCGGGAAGGGATCCCGTGCGGCTCGCCTACGCGGCGGCCGCCGGGCACCTGACCCTCCCGCACTACACCGACATGCTCCGGAGGGCGGGCTCCGACGTCCACGCCGATGATCCGGTGGCTGGGGCGCACCGTCTGGTCGAGGACGGGGTCTTCCTGTTCGGAAGCCCCGAACGGATCGCGTCTTCCCTGAGCGGGTACGCGCGCGCCGGCGTCGACGAGGTCGTCGTCAACACGGCCGGGGCGCATCTCCTGCTCGGGTCGGAGGCCGCCGTGGAGGATGCGGACGAGGTTCTGCGGGAGTTCGGAGCGTGATGCTCCGGGTGCCCGTGGTGAAATTCTGTCAGCGTCTCCTGTTTTCCGCGCTCCTTCCCTAAAGTCCAATGGTTTCTTTGGGTGGAAACTGCCAGGGTTCTTTGTGTGGGGGCGATCGTCCCCCTTCTGGATTATGAGAAAGGTTGGTGGTTTCCGTGTCCGACATGAACGCTTCCATTTTCGAGGAGATTCAGGACCAGGGTCTGGACGGTGTGTCCGCCGGTGACGCCGCGAACCCCAACAGCTGGCCCCACACCGTTGCCACGCTGTGCCTTGCCAGCATTCTTGGCGGAAACGACGGTTGGCTCTGCACGATGACCGTCGAGTGCCAGGCGACCTGCTGATCTCCTGAGGGGGATCGTTCGGGTGGTGCGGGTGATCTGGAATATCCGCACCGCCCTCCCCGGGGCGGTGGTCCGCACGGATTCCGTTCCCGTCTCTGGAGGAGGGTTCCGCCGGCGAACGTGAGCGGCCCCGGGTGGTGTCGGTCGTGTCGCGTCCTCCCTGAGCGGGTACGCGCACGCCGGCGTCGACGAGGTCGTCGTCAACACGGCCGGGGCGCATCTCCTGCTCGGGTCGGAGGCCGCCGTGGAGGATGCGGACGAGGTTCTGCGGGAGTTCGGAGCGTGATGCTCCGGGTGCCCGTGGTGAAATTCTGTCAGCGTCTCCTGTTTTCCGCGCTCCTTCCCCAAAGTCCAATGGTTTCTTTGGGCGGAAACTGCCAGGGTTCTTTGTGTGGGGGCGATCGTCCCCCTTCTGGATTATGAGAAAGGTTGGTGGTTTCCGTGTCCGACATGAACGCTTCCATTTTCGAGGAGATCCAGGACCAGGGTCTGGACGGTGTGTCCGCCGGTGACGCCGCCAACCCTGCCAGCTGGGGGATCAGCCTTGTGCATGGGCCAGTGCTCTGTGGTCTCAGCTACCTCGGTGGCAACGACGGCAACGTCTGCAGTCTGACCGTCGAGTGCCAGGCGACCTGCTGATCTCCTGAGGGGGATCGTTCGGGTGGTGCGGGTGGCCTGGAACATCTGCACCGCCCTCCCCGGGGCGGTGGTCCGCACGGATTCCGTTGAGTGGTGTGGTGTGCAGTCATGCATGAGAACTCTGGAGCTATGGGATGGCCAAGGAAGAATACGATTCCGTGTCTCGGGTGCTGGAAACCTATATTCCAGAGCTTCCCTCCGGTGAGAGGCGGGACCATGTGCGGAGCAGACTCCGGGCAACCCCGGTGCATGATGAGCCGGTCTCCGAGGAGCAGGTCCCCGCTCCGGATCCTTATGATCCTGACCTCGATCCCGAAGGACAGTTCGGAGACTACTTCCGGCACCTCGTCATCGCCTGGACCCGGGAGCTCGGGCAGAGGGTGGCGCAGTTCTCCGGCCTCAGTGAGGACAACTCGGTCCTGAGGGACTTCACCGGCGCACAGAGCCAGGCGGTCGCCGGCCTGCTGACGCGGAGCCTTCTCCAGGAGCTGTTCCTGAGGAGGTCGCGGGAGCTGCTCCAAGGCGGGAGTCCCGAGGAGCGGTACCGGAGCTTCCGGGAGTGGACGAACAGCCCGAAGGGGCACCGGACACTCCTGACACGGTATCCACACGCGTTCCGGATGGCGCGGGACCGGGTACGTGCGGCTGCGGCCGAACTCCTGCACATCCTGGCCCAGGTCGAGCTCCACCGTAAACGGTTGGACTCCCTGGCGGGTGTCACACCGGGGTGTACGGTCTCCACTGTTCTGGCGGGTCAGGGGGACGTGCACAACGGTGGTCGGTCCGTCGCGCAGGTCGTCTTCGAACACGGGGGGCGTGTCCTGTACAAACCCCGGCCGATGGACTCCGAAGTCGGGTTCAACGCCCTCGTCTGCTGGTTCAACGAGCGGTTGGGAACGAGCCTGCCCACGGTGTCCGTGCTCCCCTGCCGGGGTGAGGGGTTCGTCGAGTACGCGCGGACGGAGTCCCCCCGGTCCCAGAAGGACTACTTCGCCCAGATCGGGCAGCTCCTCGCCATCCTCTACCTGCTCAAGGCCATCGACATCCACTTCGAGAACGTGGTGACCTCCGTGGAGGGGCCGGTGGTCGTCGACACCGAGACACTGCTGACGCCGCGGTTGGACACCGGGGAGCCGGAGGAGGGCGAGTCCGCGCAGGGGCGGGCGAACGCAATACTCAGGGAGTCGGTCATCGGCATCGGTGTGCTCCCCCTCACGATGAGTAAGCCCGGACAGGAGGGCATCGACATCGGGGTGATCGGCTACGACCCGGGCCAGGAGGCTCCGTACAAGAGCCTGCAGGTCCGCAATCCCGGACGCGACGACATGTTCGTTGAACTCGTCAAGGGCCGGGCCGGTAACGCCACCGCGAACCTCTCGGTGGCCCGAGCGGTCGACGTTCCCGTACGGGAACAGCGGGACACGATCAAACGTGAGCTGCGGCGGGTGCTGGAATACGTGGCCGACCACAAGAAGGAGACCCTGGCGGCCATCGAGGAGTTCCTCGGAGACGCCTCGTTCCGGTTCCTCAACAACCCCACGGTGTTCTACAGCCAGATCCTGCGGATGGCGACCCATCCGGACGCGGTGGCGGATCCCCTGGTCAGGGCGGCGGTGCTCGGCCGAGTCTTCCTGAACGCCGGCCACACGTCCGGGATCGTCGACGACGAGGCACGTCAGCTCGCAGAAGGGGACGTGCCCTATTTCCACTACTCGCCGCGTTCGCGGGCGCTGTTCGCCGGAGACGGCCGGGTCGTTCTCGGCGAGGCCTTCACGGAATCGGGGTTGGACGCGGTCAGGGAACGTGTCTCCGGCCTGGGGCCCGAGACCGTTGACCTGCAGGAGTCCCTGGTCGATCTCTCCTTCGTCGGCAAACTGCCGCTTCGGGACGACCTCACCGGCTTCGTTCCGAGGCGACTGCCGGGGAACGCACCTGTCCGGGTCGACAGGACCCGTCTCCTGGACGAGGCCGTCCGCGTCGGTGACATGCTCGTGGACGGCATGATCGACGGTCCTGACGGGAGACAGCCTCCGGTCTGGATCGCGCCTCAGGTGGTGATGGTCCCCGAGGGGCATGAGTGGAGTCCCGGCGTTTCCCGGGAGGACCTCTACAGCGGTGTCCCCGGGATCGCCCTGGCCCTGGCCGGGTTGGCCCGTGAGACGGGGGAGGAACGCTACCGGAAGGCGGCTCTGAGGACCATCGAGCCGTTGGAGGAGGCACTCCGGGACCTTTCCGGGACAGAGGCGGGTATCTCGGTCTCCGCTATGTCCGGCCCGGACGGTGTCGTCTACGCGCTGGCCACCGCCAGGCGTCTGCTCGGCGGCGGTGGGCTGGGCATCGGTGACATGGCACGTCTCCTCCGGTCGAAAACCGGCACACCGGCCATGGTCGACTTCACCACCGGTGCCGCGGGAACACTGGCGATCTGCCTGTCCCTGTACCGGAACGCCACCGGAGACGAGGACCGCAGAGCCGCGATGGAGGCGGCCAGGGTCTTCGCCGACTTCCAGGTCGAACGCGCGGGTGAGCGGGGGGCAGCCGACGGAAGGGTCACCGATTACACCGGTTACGCGCACGGGGCGATCGGAATCGCCCCGGTACTGCTCGAATACTCCTCCCTCACCGGAGACCACGACACCCGCGAACTCGGTACCCGGATGGCCGAGGCGGTCCGCGACCTGCGGACCGACGCGGACCAGGGTTGGCCGCGGAACTGGGACGGCGACACGTACTCCCACGCCTGGTGCCACGGGGCACCGGGCATCCTCCTGGGTGCCCTCGAAGTGACACGTCACGCCCCGGGGCTGTTCGGCGAGGACACACTGGCACGCCTCGCCGAGCTGACGATGGCACGAGGGTTCGGCAACAACCCCACCTACTGCCACGGCGACCTGGGCAGCCTGGAGACCGTCATGCTCGCGGAGCAGGTGCGCCCCGGGCTGTTCGGCCGGAGCGTCGACGACCTCTACCCCCGGCTGTTCACGGAGGTCGTCGAGCGCTACTCGCTGAGGGAAGACACCAAGTACTCCCACAGCAACGGCCTCATGGTCGGTCAGGCAGGGATGATCTGGTCCGTCCTCCGCCACCTGGACCCCGAGACCTACCCGTCAGTGGTGCGTCTCGAATAGGACGACCGCTCCCGGGTGCACGAACAGGCCATCGGAACGTTCCTGTACCCGGCGAGCGGTTCTGCCGGGGTCCTGAAACCCCAGGAACCCCACGGAATCGAGAAGAGGAGAACGACATGGACAAGATCTCCATGGACAAGAGCAGCGGATTCACCCCTGAGGACGAGCTGATGCAGATCACCGAGCTTCCCGGTGCCGGTGCCGTCGACGCCGCGCCCAACAGTTGGGGCACTATCAGCGTGATCATCTCCGCCGCGTCCGCTATCAGCAATGCGTGGGGCGACGGGTGCCCCACCACGGCCTGCACCACGCGTTGCTAGAGCGCTGACCCCCAGGGCGCCCCGGCCCGGTGCCGGGGCGCCCCCAGGTTTTGGACGATCCAGGAAAGAGGCTCCATGTCGCGGCTAGAGGATGATTCACTTCGACAGATGGTGGACGGGCTGATCGAGGAGAACTCCGACGTCTTCGGCGGGTTCTACCGTCCCGTCCTGACGGAGTGCGCTGAGAGGCTCCGGAGCTGGGAGTCGACCCGGGACTGGGCCGCCCCGGAGTTCGTCCACCTGGAGAAGGTCGTCGACTCCACCCTGCGGTCCGTCATGGGCCTGTGCCACTCCATCGGTGTGCGGAGCCTCATCTCCCTCTTCCGTGCTCGGAGGGAGGACGCCGCAAGCGAGGCGTTGGGCTACGCCGACTTCCACACCCACCTCAGCGGGGATGAGGGCCGAAACGAGCTGTTCGATGCCTTTCCCGAACTGCGCCGCATCCTGGTCCAGACGTCACTGGGCCGGGTGGAGGGCGTGGCGGAGGTCCTGCACGGGGCATGGGAGGACCGGAAGGCGATCACTGACGCCTTCGGTGTGCGCGGCCCGATCACGTCGCTCGTCTCCGGACTGGGCGACGCACACCGTGGTGGGCGGACCGTGTGCTTCGTGACCTGGGAGGAGGGAGGTTCACTCGTCTACAAACCGCAGCGCCGGAGCTGCTACGGCCTCATCGACGAGCTGCGACGACTCGTCGACGACGACGGATCCTTCTTCGGCCCCCTCTACCCGCGGGCGGTGGTCGGAGCCGAGCGTATGTGGCAGGAACCCGTGACCCACACGGATATCGGCCAGACGCACGGCCCTGCGGGTTACTTCCGTCGTTTTGGCAGGTCATCAGCTCTTCTGGGTATGCTCGGTGCCAACGACCTGCACCACGAGAACCTGATCGCCACCGCCGACGGGCCGGTCGTGATCGACACGGAGACACTGGTGTCGCTCCCAGGCCAGGTGTCCCCGGGCGAGCCGCACGCCATGGCCGCGGACGTCGAGAACTCGGTACTCAGCTCGTACCTGTTTCCCACGCCCTACCATGGTGTGTCCTTGGACGTCGACCTCTCGGGCATCGGCAACGTCCGCCCGTGGAAGTCGAGCCGGATGGAGTCCTTCCTCGTCGTGGACGAGGGAACGGACGACATCAGGTTCGACACCGTCGCGGTCAAGATCGGGACGGGGCCGAACATGGCGACCGTCGACGGAACTCCGGTCGACCCCCGACTCTGGTCCGAGGAGGTCACCGCCGGTTTCCGGGAGGCCCACGACCGGCTCCGAGGCCGCAGGGGGGAGATCGAGGAGGCCGTGAGGCGGTTCGGCGGATGGTCCGTCCGCCAGATCGTTCGCCCCACCTACGTGTACGCCCGCTTCCTGGACGCCTCCACACACCCCGCCTACCTGCGTGACGGAAACGACCGCAAGGCCCTCTTCGACAAGTTGCCCAAGCGTCTGCGCGGTATCGGGGAGGGGGCGGTGGACGCGGTGTGCGCCGAGGAGACCCGCGCCATGCTCGACATGGACGTACCCTTCTACGAGGTCGGGTGCGACTCACGGGCCGTCCTGGCCAACGGCGGCGAGGAGGTCGCCCACGCGGTCGCGAGCACGCCCCGGCAGTGCGCGCTCGACCGCGTCGACGCCTTCTTCTCCCGCCCGCCGGAACGGGACGCCACCTACATCCGCTACGCCCTCGCCTGCGCGACGGACGACGTCTGGGCCGAACGGGGCGATCCCGGCACCAGCGAGCCGCCCGGCGGTGCCGACGCCGGGCTGCTGGAGGACCCCCGGGAATGGCACGACCGGCTCCGTGCCCTGGTCGTTGGGGCCCCCGACCGGCCGACGTGGCTCGCGCCCTCGCTGCGGGGCTCCAAACTTCTCCTGGACACGGTCAACGCACACCTCCACGAGGGCGGCGGGCTGATGTTCTCCCTCGCCGCTACGGAGTCGACGGAAAGCGGATCACTGCTGGGGGCCGGCACGGCCGACGTCTACGCGGAGGCGGTACGGACACCGGAGGATCCGGGGACGCCGCTGGAACTGTCCCCGTTCACCGGCGCCCTCTCCCGGCGCGTCACCGGTCTGGAACTGGAACGGCTCGGGGTCTCGCTTCCGCACTCGCTGCCCGAGGTGGATTCCGGAATCCTCGCGGCCGGTGGTGCCGACCGGATGAGCGCCGAGGACTTCGACTACCTCAACGGCCTCTCCGGATACCTGGTCTACCTGGCCGAGTACACCGATCCGGGCGGGCCCCGGGTATCCGGGGCCGAACTCGACGGGCTCCTCGCCCGGCTCGTCGAGTTCGATGGCCCGCCGGAGGAACACTCCGGAGAGCTGGGCCTGGCACACGGGCGGTTCGGCCGCATCGCCGCGATGAGCGCCATGGCGGACCGGGCCGAGGGTGGCGCCGAGGGCGTGCGTCGGCACCTGGAGTGCTTCGCCGACGCCTACCTCGCACACCGCTGGGTCGACGACGCGCTCCGGGACCCCGCCGCGGAAGCGGCATGGTGCAAGGGGTACACCGGGGTGGCCTTCGCCCTGGCCAAGCTCCTGCGGGCCGTCGGGCACCCGATCGCGCGGATTCGGGAGGAGATCGCCCCCGAAGTGGCCCGGGTGGTCGGCGCCGACCTGGGGAGCGACCTGAGCCTCTGCCACGGAGCGGCCGGCCGGATCGCCGTGCTCTGCTGGCTCGCTGACCGGCTCGACTGGCCCGAACTACGTACCGAGGCCAAGGGGCTCGACGCCCGGTTCCTCGACCGCCACGGCGACGGCTCCTGGACGTGCGGGGTCGGGACCATGCGGGACCTGCCCTCGTTCCTCTTCGGGATCTCCGGTTGGTACCACACGCGTTCGGTCCTGCACTCCGGTGCCGAACTTCCACTGTGTTTCGGAGGACGTTGATGCGTACACGCCGCGTACGGGAGGTCCAGCAGTTCACCCAGACCGAGTGCGGCCTCTGCTGCATCGCCATGGTCCTGTCCGCCTACGGTTCGCGCGGGTCGGTGTCGAAGCTGCGGCGCGACCACGAGACGGGGCGCGACGGCCTCTCGCTCAAGGACGTCGTCACCATCCTCCGCGACTACGGCATGGAGGTCCGGTCGTTCCGCGCCGGGGTGAGGAAGCTCGACGAACTCCGGTTCCCGCTCGTCGCCCACTGGGACGACAACCACCTGGTGGTCCTGGAGGAGGCCACCGATACCACGGTCACCGTGGTCGACCCGGCCGCCGGGCGCCGCAGGTACCCGATCCAGGAGTTCCAGGAGCACTACAGCGGCATCGTCATCGAGGCGACGCCCACCGAGGACTATCGCCCGGTCGTCCAGCGGGACCCGAGCGTGTGGTGGGAGTTCCTGCGGTCACTGGCGAGCGTGAGGGGCGCTCTCGCCCGGATCTTCGCGGTCTCCCTGCTGCTCTACGCGTTCATGCTGTGCGTGCCGATCGCGGTCCAGGTCGCGATCAACGGCCACGACGCGTACTTCGCGGATTCACCGCTGGCGCCGCTGCTGGCCATGCTCCTCCTACCCATGGTGCTCTACTACCTCATCTCCTTCTTCCGGAGCCTGAGCCTGGCCTCGGTCATCCGCAGCCTCGGCGAGGTGATGATGGGCAAGGCCTTCGGGAAACTCCTGGCCCTGCCCTACAAGTACTTCGCCGGCCGGTCCCAGGGCGAACTCATGTACCGGCTGGCGAGTATCTCCTCGATCCGCGACATGCTCTCCAACCAGGCGACGGCGGTAATGCTGGACGTCGGCAGCCTCTTCGTCGTCTTCGGCTACATCTTCTACCGCTCCCCCCTCCTGGGCGCGGTCGCCCTGGGGGTCTTCGCCTGCATGGTCGCGGTGGCCGTGGCCAGCTACGGCCCGATCCGGTCGGTGACCAAGCGGGAGATCGGCGCCAGCGCCGAGTCGACCAGTATCCAGATGGAGGCCCTGTCCTCGATCGAGACGCTCAAGGTCTCGGGGATGACCGGGCCCTTCTACGACAACTGGCGCGGGGTCTACGCGGGTGCGATGAAGCAGACCTGGCGGCGGATCGTCCTGCAGGGCGCGGCCTCCAGCGGGTACTCCGTGTTCCAGGTCTTCGGCCCGCTGATCGTTCTGATCACGGGACTGTGGCTCGTCCACGATGGACGGCTCGACCTGGGCTCCGCGGTGGCCGTGCAGACCCTGACCGCCACCAGCCTCGGCATGGTGACCTCGCTCTCCGGCGCCTTCACCCAGCTCATCACGGCCAACGCCCAGGTGGACCGGGTCGGCGACATCCTGAACCACCCGTCCGGGAACGAGATGCCCGGCGACCGGCGGCCCGCGATCACCGGGGAGATCTCCCTGCGCGGTGTGGGGTTCGCCTACCCCGGAACCAAGGTGCCCGTCCTGGAGGACGTGTCGTTCGACGTCCCGGCCGGTTCCCGGGTCGCGATCGTCGGTAGCACCGGCTCCGGAAAGAGCACGCTCAGCAAGCTCCTGATGGGCCTCTACCCCCTGGGGGCCGGTGAGGTCAGGTATGACGGAGTTCCGCTGACGGAGTTCGACGCCGACTGGTTCTACCGGCACGTGGCCTACGTCCCGCAGGAGATCTCGCTCAGCAACAGGTCCATCGCCGACAACATCCGCTTCGGCCTGCCCGACGCCGACACGGACACGGTCCGGCAGGCCGCGCGCGAGGCACAGATCGACCGGGACGTCGAGGTGATGCCGTTGGGCTACCACACCCAGGTCAGGGAGATGGGCGGCAGCCTGTCCGGGGGACAGCGCCAGCGCATCGCCATAGCGCGCGCCCTCGCTAGACGGCCCCGGGTGCTGGTCCTGGACGAGGCCACGAGCTCCCTGGACACGGTGACCGAGGCAATGATCGCCGGGACGCTGGACGGACTGGAGTGCACACGGGTCATCATCGCCCACCGGCTCTCCACCGTCATGAGCGCCGACCTCATCGTGGTCCTCCAGGAGGGGAGGGTCGTACAGACAGGACGGCACGAGGAACTGGTGGGCGCACCGGGCCCCTACCAGGCGCTGGTGAGATCACAGGTCGACGTCGGGGCGTGAGTGGGCGGTCGCCTCCCCGCGCCACGACAGTGCCGGGGTGCCCACGGCCCTCCCCGGCGAGAGCCGTGGGTACCAACGCCTCGGCGCAGTGGTCCCGGAGGCTTTCCGGGGCGGACGGCGCGGAGCGGACCAGGCCTTCCGAGCCTGGTCCGCTCCGCGTCCGTTGAGTGCCACCGGCTCACGGGTCGCGGCGGAAGACCGTCCACTGGCCGGCGGCGACCGCCGCCACCGTCCAGGCGAGCAGCACCAGCAGGCCTGCGCCCGGTGTCAGGGCGCCGTCGGGGACCTCACCCCGGACCATCATCTGCGCACCCGCCTGGTCGGGCAGGAAGCGTGCCGCCTCCCCCACCTTCGGAATGTTGCTCAGGATGGTCGAGAGGGTGAAGAACAGGGGCACGAGGATCCCGATGGACAGTGCGGCGCTGCGCAGTACCGCGGCCACACCCATGGAGAACACGCACAGCAGGGTCACGTACAGCGTCCACGCCAGTAGTGAACGGAGGGCGTCCTCGTCGTCCAGTCCCGCGCCGTAGCCGCCCAGGACGGCCTGGGTGGCGAAGAACACGGCGAAGGCCGACACCAGTGAGAGGACGAGGAGGAGCGCGCCGACGCTGAACACCTTCGTGCCGTAGAAGACGCCGCGTCGGGGAACGGCTGCCAGCGTGCTGTGGATGCTCCCGGTGGAGTACTCGCTCGTCACGGTCAGGACCGAGAAGATCACGAGCACGATCACCCCCAGGTGGAACCCGCTGAAGGCGGTGGCCACGGGGTCGACCCCGGCCGCTGCCGCCTGGGCGGGGGTGTCGAAGCGGCTCGTGACGTAGTACCCCGATGGGAGCCCCACGGCCAGGCCGAGACAGGGGAAGAGGAGGAGGAACCAGGCCGTGGACCTGAGTGTGCGGATCTTCGTCAGTTCGAACGAGACCGCCGCGGGAATCGTCGTCGCCATCATCGCTCCTTCGCCTGGTATTCGACCGTGCCCACGGTGGACTGCATGAACGCCTCCTCCAGGGAGGCGGTGCGGGGGCTGAGCTCGTATACGGGCACCCGGTGCTCGGAGGCGAGCCCGCCGATCGTCTCGGGGGTGGTCTCGTCCGCTTCCAGGGAGCCGCCGTCCCCGTCCCTGACCTGGATCCCCTGTTCCGTGAGCAGGTCGCGCATGCGCTCCGGTTCCGGTGTGCGGACGAGGACGTAGGAGCGGGAGTTGCGGGCGACGAACTCGTCGGCGGACATGTCGGCGAGCAGCCGCCCCTGCCCGATCACGATGAGGTGGTCGGCGGTCAGCGCCATCTCGGCCATGAGGTGGGAGGAGACGAACACGGTGCGGCCCTCGGAGGCGAGGTGTTTCATGAAGCCCCTGATCCAGTGGATCCCCTCGGGGTCGAGACCGTTGACGGGTTCGTCGAGGAGCAGGATCTCCGGGTCTCCGAGGAGGGCGGCGGCGATTCCGAGCCGCTGACCCATGCCGAGGGAGAGCCCCCTCGCGCGCTTGTCGGCGACGGACTCCAGGCCGACGGACTCCAGGACCGCGCCGACACGGCGGTCGCGAATCCGGTTGGAGCGCGCCAGTCCGAGCAGGTGGCCGCGGACGGTGCGTCCGGGGTGGACGGCCCTGGCCTCCAGCAGCGCGCCGACCTTCGTCAGCGGCTGCGCGTGGTCCGCGTAGGGTTTGCCGTCGATGAGGGCCTCACCGGAGGTGGGGCGGTCGAGACCGAGGAGGGCCCTCATGGTGGTGGACTTTCCCGCGCCGTTGGGGCCGAGGAACCCGGTCACCTTGCCGGGGTTGACACGGAACGACAGTTGGTCGACCGCGGTCCTGCTGCCGTAGCGCTTCGTCAGTTCTCGTACTTCGATCACTGTCTCTCCTGGTTTCCGTGGATGTCAGGGGTTGCAGGCTGCGAGGAGGGGCCGGAGGATTCCGGTGTCGGGACGCCGGTCCTCCGGGCTCCAGCTCTCCTTCGCCCGGGCTACCTGGGACATCGGGTGGCACCGGTACTGGTCGAAGAGGTTGTTCCGATCGGCCGAACCCAGGCTCACGGCCTCGGCCGGGTCGGCCATCGGGTGGACGGAGAGCAGGGCCAGGGCGAGGGTCGCGGTCCTTCCGCGAGTGGGGGTCGGGTTCATGGTGTGGGTTCCGTGTCGGAGACGGGACACGGAGAGTCAAGGGGATGGGGAGGCACAGGGGCTATCACCGGGTTATCCCGGGAGGGCCGACCGTGCCGTGCCGGTGCTGGGAGAGCGGACACCGGTCCAGGGCCGGATTCACTCCGCGTGACCGCACGTGAACGGTCCGGGTCCCCGCTCCGGCTGTCCGCGGACCCGTACCGCAGGTGTTCCGTGACCCGTAGTTGACCAATCACGGGCAGTCTGGGGCCGGTCGGAACGCCCCCATGCCACGTGAAAGGGACACACCCCCTGTGAACAGTGCATCCCCCGCCCGGGAGACCCCCGGGCAGAAGACGGCGAAACCACCGATGGGACGGGACTTCAACCGGTTCTGGGCCGGGAGTCTGGCCAGCAACCTGGGCGACGGGATGATGCTGGTCGCGTTGCCGCTGGTGGCGGCGATGCTCACCAACGACCCCCTGCTGGTGGCCGGGCTGACCGCCGTCCGGTTCCTGCCCTGGCTGCTGGTCGGGCTGTTCGCCGGCGTGGTGGTGGACCGGGTGGACCGGGGCCGCCTCATGGTCCTGACCAACCTCGGCCGCGGCGGAGCCCTGGTCGCCCTGGCGCTGCTGATCGTCACTGGGCACGCCTCGATCTGGGTCCTGTACGCGGTCATGTTCACCGTGATGGTCTGCGAGGTCTTCTACGACCTGGCCGGGCGCGCGATGCTGCCGGACATCGCCCCCGCCGGGGCGATCGACCGGGCCAACAGCAGGCTGGTCGGCGGGCAGACGGTAACCCAGCAGTTCGCGGGCGGCCCCGTCGCCGGTTTCCTGTTCGCGGTGGCGGCGTTCCTGCCCCTGGCGGTCAACGCCGGCGCCTACGTCCTGGGCGCCCTGGTGCTGCTCGGCCTGCCGCTGGCGGTGCGCCGCCCCGCGAAACCGGCGGAGGGGGACCCCGCGGCCTCCGGGTCGGCCGGGGGCGGATCGGTGCGCTCCGTCCTCGCCGACGTACGACAGGGCGTGGCCTTCGTCTTCCGGGGGAGCTCCCTCGGTCCGGTCATGGCCTTCAACGTGGCCGTGAACATGGCGTTCATGGCCCAGTCCGGTGTCCTGGTGCTCCTGGTCCAGGAGCACTTCGGGGTGCCCGCCGCCCTCTACGGCGTCTTCCTCGGCTCCTCCGCGGCCGGTGCTCTGCTGGGCGCGTCCACGGTGAGCGCCATCGTGGCCAGACTGGGCCGGTTCCGGACCGAGACGGCCCTGTTCACCCTGGCCGGGCTGTCCTGTCTCGCCTTCGGCCTGTCCCCCAACGCCTATGCGGCCGCGGCGGCCTGGGCGTTGATCGCCTTCGCCATGACCTCGTCCAACGTGGTGATGATCAGCGCCATCCAGCTCATCGTCCCCGGCGCGCAGATGGGCCGGGTGATGTCCTGTGTGCAGGTGTTCGGCGCGGGCTTCGCGCCGTTCGGCGCGGTGCTGGGCGGGCTGCTCGGCCGGGTGGAGCTGTACTACGTGCCGGTGGCCACGGGACTGGTCATGTTCGTCGCCCTGGCCCTGTCCGTCCGCGCGTTGCGGCGCCTCACCGTCCAGGCGGACGGGGCCGAGGCGGCGCAGGTGGCCGAAGCGGAACAGGCGGCCGCGCCCGCGGGGCACGGGGAAGGGGACCGGGGCCGGGACGGGCGTGCCGACCAGGGTGAACGGGGGCGGGAACCGGGGCAGGGGGCCGGGTAGGAAAAAACTTCGGGAAGGGTGTCGATCCGGGCCCGACCCGTTCGACGTACGGGTGAGAGCGGGGGAGAACACCCCCCATGACGAGAGGCGAACACCATGCGTTACCTGATGTCGATCATGTCCACTCCCGAGGACGAGGCCGCCGCCTACGACATCGGCCCGGAGGTCTACGAGGAGATGGCCAGGTACAACGAGGAGCTGGTCAAGGCCGGTGTCATGCTGACCGGTGAGGGGCTCGCGCCCACCTCCGAGGGGGCCGAGATCCTCTTCCGCGACGGCGATGTCTCCGTCACCGACGGCCCCTTCACCGAGGCCAAGGAGTTCATCGCCGGGTACTGGATCCTCCAGGTGTCCTCGCACGAGGAGGCCGTGGAGTGGGCCAGGCGCTGCCCGCACCCCCCGAAGGGCAGCGGCGCCGAGATCAAGCTCCAGCTGCGCCGGATCGGTGAGCTGGAGGACCTGGACCGGATGCCCGAGGAGCTCAAGGAGCGCGAGCGCGAACTGCGCGCCGAGCAGGAGCGCCGGAACGGCTGAATCCTGTTGCGCCGGTGCGGCCCGCGGTGCTGAGATGGTGCCGTGGGCCACACCGGTGTCGAACGCGAGGTGGAGGCGGTCTGGCGGATCGAGTCGGCCCGCCTCGTCGCCGCGCTCACCAGGATGGTCGGTGACGTCGGCCTGGCCGAGGAGTTCGCGCAGGACGCGCTGGTCTCCGCCCTGGAGAAGTGGCCGGAGGAGGGCGTGCCCCGCAAACCCGGTGCCTGGCTGACCACGGTCGCCCGGCGCCGCGTCCTCGACCGCTGGCGGCGGGACGAGCGCTTCCGGCTGCGCATGGTGGAGCTGGGGCGCGAGGTCACCGAGAACGACGGGCAGGCGGAGTTCGACGCCGTCCTGGAGGAGGACTACGGTGACGACCTCCTCAAGCTGATGTTCGTGTGCTGCCACCCGGTCCTGCCCACGCAGGCCCGCCTCGCCCTCACCCTGCGGTTGCTCGGCGGCCTCACCACCGACGAGATCGCCCGCGCCTTCCTCGTGCCCGAGTCCACCGTCGCCCAGCGGATCGTGCGCGCCAAGCGCACCCTCGCCAGGAAGGGGGTCCCCTTCGAGGTTCCCGCCGGCGAGGACCGCGACGCCCGTGTCGGCTCCGTGCTGGAAGTGGTCTACCTCGTCTTCAACGAGGGGTACACGGCCACGTCGGGTGAGCGCTGGCTGCGGCCGGAACTGTGCGAGGAGGCCATGCGCCTGGGCCGGGTCCTCGCGGAGCTGCTGCCCGAGGAACCCGAGGTGCACGGGCTCCTCGCGCTGATGGAGCTGCAGGCCTCCCGGTTCCGCGCCCGGGTCGGCCCCGACGGCGGCCCCGTCCCCCTCGCCGAGCAGGACCGGTCGCGCTGGGACCGGCTGCTCATCGGCCGGGGGCTGGCCGCGTTGGAGCGGTCGGTTCCAGCGGACCCCGCCCGCCCGCGGGGCGTCTACTCCCTCCAGGCCGGGATCGCCGCGAAACACGCGGTGGCCCTGCGGGCCGAGGACACCGACTGGCACGGGATCGCCGACCTGTACGAGCCCCTGGTCCGCCGCACCGGATCCCCCGTGGTCGAACTCAACCGGGCGGTGGCCGTGTCGATGGCGCTCGGCCCCGGCGCAGCACTGGGCATCGTCGACGCCCTGCGCGATTCCGGGACCCTGGACGGCTACCACCTGCTCCCGGCGGTCCGCGCCGACCTGCTCGAACGCCTGGGCCGCACCGAGGAGGCACGAGCCGAGTTCGGACGGGCCGCCGATCTCACCCGCAACGAAAGCGAACGCGCGCTCCTGTCGGAGCGGGCCCGGCCCTGAGGCCCGCGCCCGCAGCCGGTGGGCGGCCGCCCTTGACCTGGCGGGGTACTCCGGTCCTGGCGTCCCCGGCCGCTTCGTGCACCACGGCCCGGCGCGACCTCCCCCGACCGGCCCGGGCCCGCGCGGTCCGGGTCACGATCGGCCCGGTGACCGGCGGGCCCGGTGGTTCGCGACGTTGAGCCGGTTACCGCACAGGCTCGGCGTGCAGTAGCGCCGCCGCCCCGCCCGGCTGGTGTCGACGAACACGCCCTCGCACGAGGACGAGGCGCAGTGCCGGAACCGGCTGTGGCCCAGCACGTCGAGGACGCCGAGGAGGCCGGTTCCGGCGAGCACCGCCAGCCGGTCCGCGAGGGGGGCCTCCGGCGCGGTCCCGACGTACCACCGCCACCGGCCGTCATCCTCGCGGTGCAGGGCGGGGCCGACCCCCGCCCGTGCGACCAGGGCGTTGGCGGCCTCGGCGGTCTCGTCCTCGTCCTCCGTCTCCAGGATGTCGCGCAGCCGGTTCCGCAGGGAGAGCACCTCTTCGAGGTCGTCGGCCCCCGGATCGCCGCCGTCGACGCCGTGTTCGGCCAGGAAGTCCCGCAGGGCCCCGGGACCGGCGAGCACCTCTCCGGCCTCGCGGACCAGGGGCGAGGTGTTGACCAGCTCGGTGGCCAGCGCGGCACCCCGCGCGTAATCGTTAAAAGGTATTTTCAAGCCTTACTCCATGTTAGCGTAAGCGTTCCAGAGCAATTATAAGTCTTACATGGAGGTCCGCTGTGCCCACCCGAACCGAAAGCTGGCAGCTCACCGACCGTGTCCGCGTCTCCGGCGGCGAGGTCGCCACCGGGGTCTTCGGGGACGGTCCGCCCGTGGTCCTGGTCCACGGGACCCCGGCCTCCTCCTACCTCTGGCGCGGAGTCGTCCCCTCCCTCGCCCGGCGGCACACCGTCCACGTCTGGGACATGCTCGGCTTCGGCGGCTCCCACCCCGACCCGGGGGTGTCCCCGTCGATCGCCCAGCAGGCCCGCACCCTGGCCGAACTCGTCGAACACTGGAACCTGGAGGCGCCGGGCCTGGTCGGCCACGACATCGGCGGCGGTGTGGTGATGCGGACCCACCTCGTCGAGGGCGTGCCCGCGAACCGGCTCGCCCTGCTGGACGCTGCCGTCATCGGCCCGTGGAACACCCGTTTCACCGAGCACATGCAGCGGCACGCGGAGGTCTACGCGACCATGGAGCCGAGCGTCTTCGCCGACATAGTCAACCCGCGCATGCGCACCGCGACCAGCCGTCCGATGTCCGACCAGGTCGCCGCCGCCTACCTCGCTCCGTGGGCCGGGGCCCGGGGCCAGCAGCGCTGGATCGACCAGGTCGCGGCAGTCAGTTTCCACGACACCGAGGAGGCCGTGCGAAGGCTGGACCGGGTCACCGCGCCCACCCTGGTCCTGTGGGGCGAGGACGACGGCTGGATGCCCGCCTCGATGGGGGACGAACTGGCCGCGGCCGTCCCCGGGGCCCGCCAGGAGAGGATCGCCGGTGCGGGCCACTTCCTCCCCGAGGACGCGCCGGAGGAGACGGCGGAGGCGCTCCTGCGCTTTCTCGGTCCACGGTGACGCGGAACGGCCCGGCGGTGGCTCCGCGCACGCCGGTTCTGCTGTGGGCAGGCAACCCTGGTGTTCGGTGCCCCCGGCCGCGAGACTGTCCGCATGAGGAGACTTCTGGTTCTGGGCGGTACAGAGTTCGTGGGGCGGGCGGTCGTGGCGGACGCGCTCGCCCGGGGCTGGGAGACCACCGTCTTCCACCGGGGACGCCACCCCGCCCCCGAAGGGGTGGAGGTCCGCCACGGCGACCGCACCGGGGAGGGCGGTCTCGACGAGCTGGCGACGGGGGAGTGGGACGCGGTCGTCGACACCTGGTCGGGCGCCCCCTCGGCGGTCACCGCGACCGCCCGCGCGCTCTCCGACCGGGTCGGTCACTACGTCTACGTCTCCAGCCGCTCCGTGTACGGGGCGCCCACGGCTCCCGGCGCGGACGAGGACGCGCCGACCGTGGAGTCGTCCCCCGACGACGACGGTGACTACGCGCGCGCCAAGCGCGGCGGCGAACTGGCCGCGGAGGCGGTGTTCGGTGAGCGCGCCCTGTTCGTGCGGGCCGGGCTCATTCTCGGCCCGCACGAGAACATCGGTCGTCTGCCCTGGTGGCTGAACCGGATCGCCCGGGGCGGGCCGGTCCTGGCTCCCGGTCCGCGTGATCTGCCGCTCCAGTACGTGGACGCCCGAGATCTCGCCGCCTGGACGCTGGACGCGGTGCGCAAGGGGCTGGGCGGCCCGTTCAATCTGGTCAGCCCGGTCGGCCACACCACCATGGCGGGTTTGCTGGAGGCCTGCCGGGAGGTCACCGGCTCCGACGCCGGGTTCCGGTGGACCTCCCCCGAGGTGATCGAGGAGGCCGGGATCAGGCCCTGGACCGACCTGCCGGTCTGGCTGCCCCCGGGCGAGCTGCACGGGACCCTGCACCAGGGCAACGTCGACCGGGCGCTCGCCACCGGTCTGAGGTGCCGCCCGGTGGCGGAGACCGTCGCCGACACCTGGGACTGGCTGCGCGCCGTGGGCGGCGAGGCGCCCCAGCGCCCCGACCGGCCGCGCGTCGGCCTGGACCCCGAGACCGAGGCCCGCGTCCTGGGACCGTGAGACCGGCGAGGCGCCCGGGTGTCTGTCTGGTGGGCGACATCGAGGAGTTGATGTCCGCTGTGCGATCGGTCCTGGCTGATACCGAAGTGAAACCAGACGAACTGGTGGGGGAAGCCGAGTTCGTCTGGTGATTCGCGCCGGTACTCCGTCCGTGCCCACGTCGGGGTCCAGCCCGCCTACCCGCATGGATCCCCGACCCGGTGGGCGGAGGTCCGCCATGTGCGTTTCGCGTCGTCGGTGGTGGGCTCGTCGGGTGTGCGGTGCTGGTGTCGTCGCCGCTGGCGGGACCGCACGGATCGCTCGGCAGCGACGACCCGCACGGCCCCGCCGACCGGCGTCAGTGCGCGGGCCGCAGCCGCACCCCGGGGAAGTCGACCGGAACGTCGAGCGCGATGTTGATGTAGTTGGTGAACAGGTTCAGGGCCACCTGGGCGATGACCTCGACGATGTGCTCGTCGTCCCAGCCCTGGTCGCGGACGGCCTGCACGTCCTCGGGGGTCACCTGCCCGCGGTGCTCCACGAGCTGCAGGGCGAAGCGGAGGAGCGCCGCGGTGCGGGGATCGTCGGAGGTACCGTCCTGCGCGGCCGTCAGGGCTTCCCGGCTGACGCCGGCCTTGCGGCCCAGGGCGGTGTGGGCGGCCAGGCAGTACTCGCACGAGTTGCGGTTGGCGACGGCGACGGCGACCTGCTCGCCGAGCGCGGGACCGAGCGTCCCGCCGGCGAACGCCCCGAACGACGACCACATGCTGGTGAGCGCGGCGGGCGAGTTCGCGACGGCCCGGAACATCGCGGGGACGGTCCCGAACGCTGCGTGGATCTGGTCGAGCTGGTCCTTGACGCCGCCGGTGGCCGACTCGTGCTCGACGAGGTGGACGGTGGACATGGGGTACTCCTTCGGTCGTGACGGAATCGCCCCTCGTGGAAATCCCCGAGGGGCGTACTCACAGACTGACAGCGGAGCGTGGACGAAAAGCGTGAAATCGTCCGCAGTTCGTACCAGATCGTCTGGCATACTGGGCCCGTGGCTTCCATCGACCGGCTCTCGCCCCTCCTGGACCGCTTCCGGGTGCGCACGCGCGTCTTCCACACCGGACCGCTCTGCGGCGTCACGACGTTCGCCGCGCAGCCGGGCCGCGGCTTCCTCCACGTGCTGCGGCGCGGGGAGATGGAGGTGACCCACCGCGGCGCGGACGGACGCCTGGAGCGCCTGGCGATCGACCGGCCGAGCCTGCTCTTCTATCCGAGGCCCCTGGAACACGCCTTCCACAACGCGCCGACGGAGGAATCCGACTTCGCCTGCGCGACGCTCGACTTCGACGGCGGGGCCACGCACCCCCTCGTGCGCACCCTCCCGGCCGTGATCGTCCTGCCGCTGGCGGCGGTCGACAGCCTGGAGCCGTCGCTCGACCTGCTGTTCGCCGAGGTCGACAACGTGCGCTGCGGCCGCCGGGTGCTGGCCGACCGGTTGTTCGAGGTGGTGCTCGTCCACCTCTTCCGGTGGCTCCTGGACCACACCGACGAGCTCGCCCTGCCCGCCGGTCTGCTGACGGGCCTCGCCGACGAACGCCTCGCCCGCACCCTGGTGGCGGTCCACGAGACCCCCGGCGGGCCGTGGACTCTCGCCACGATGGCGCAGGAGGCGCACATGTCGCGCAGCGCGTTCGCCGCCCGGTTCAAGTCGGCCGTCGGGCAGTCGCCGGCCGAGTACGTGACGGGGTGGCGGCTCACCGTCGCACAGGAGCGGCTGCGGGGCGGGGCGACCGTCGCCCGGACGGCGACGGAGCTCGGCTACGCCAACCCGCCGGCCTTCTCCCGCGCGTTCGCCCGCGAGCTGGGGCGGTCGCCCCGTGCCTGGCTGGCCGACGTCCGCTGACCCCGCCCCGTCCCCCACCCGAGATCCACCGAGGAGCAACAACACCATGACACGCGACGCGCTGGCACTCCGACACGTGCCCTTCGAGGACCTCGGACTCCTCGCGCCCCTGCTGGACGCCCGGGGCTACCGGACGTCGTACCTGGACGTCCCGGTCGAGCCGATCACGCCGGAGGCGGCACTGCGGCCCGACCTCCTGGTCGTGCTCGGCGGCCCCGTCGGGGTGTACGAGGACGATGCCTACCCGTTCCTGCGCGCCGAGAGGGAGGCGGTCGGGGCGAGGGTGCGCGCGGGCCTGCCCACCCTCGGAGTGTGCCTGGGCGCACAGCTCGTGGCCGCGGCCCTCGGGGCGGACGTCGTCGCCACCGGGCGCAGGGAGATCGGCTACGCGCCGCTGACGCTGACGGACGAGGGGCGCCGTTCCGTGCTGGCTCCCCTGGACGGCGTCCCGGTGCTGCACTGGCACGGAGACGAGTTCGCCGT
This sequence comes from Nocardiopsis sp. iso_40, assembly GCF_056173285.1. Classification (NCBI taxonomy): domain Bacteria; kingdom Bacillati; phylum Actinomycetota; class Actinomycetes; order Streptosporangiales; family Nocardiopsidaceae; genus Nocardiopsis; species Nocardiopsis sp. iso_40. Next base: position 383,630 of record NZ_CM149666.1, read on the forward strand.
GCCCCGGGGTGCCGAGCGTCTCGCGCAGACACCCGGGTTCCCGAACCAGGCGTTCGGCGCGGGGCCGCACGTGCTGGGGCTCCAGTTCCACCTGGAGGCCGACCACGCGCGGATCGAGCAGTGGCTGGTCGGGCACGCGCACGAGCTCGCGGCCGCGGGCATCGACCCCGGCCGCGTCCGTGCGGACGCCGCCGCGCACGGCCCCCGGCTCGCCGAGGCCGCGGTGCGCGTGTTCGAGCGGTGGCTCGACGAGATCCCCCAGGCGTCCGGGTAGGACGGGGCGGCGCGGGGCCGCTACGGCTCACGGGATCCCGCTGGATTCAGGGCGCCCCCTGAGCTGGTCCAGCCCGCGCACGGCGTCGCCGAAAGCCTTTTCCGTGATGGTGAGCGCGGCGGCCGTCGCGCCGTTGGAGCGCCGGGCCCCCGATGGGACCGTGGGACCGGTCCCGGACCCGGGTGCTCGGGGACCCTCTGGATGGACTAGCGGCCGTACCGTTTGAGCCCGGTCGTGTCCAGGGTGATCCCGACCCCGGGGATCTCGACCGTGTGCCCGTAGCCGAGCGTGACGATGCTGCGGTAGCGGTCCCCGTCCGGCTCGCTGTGTACGGTGACGCTGTCGTCGTCACGGTCGACGAGGAGGTAGGCGCCGATCCCCGAGGCGGCATAGGCCCGTGCCTTCTCGACGCGGTCCCGAGCGTTGGTGTCGAAGTCCCAGGACGTCACCTCGACCACGGCGAGCACGCCCCGGGGGTCGGCCCATTCGCCCTGTCCGGCGAAGTGGTCCACGGGTGCGAGGATGCCGTCCGGGCGTGCCCGGCCCTTGCGGTAGGTGTCCGCCTTCAGGCCCTGGCCGGTGACGTTCAGGTCCAGGTCCGCCCGCTGTGTCATGAACTGACGCATCAACCACATGAGGATCGCGTTGTGGTCGCTGTCGGGCACGGGGCGGATCTCCATCTTGCCGCTGAGGTATTCAAGTGTGACGTCCTCGCGGGCGGCGGCTTGGGCGATGACCTCGAACTGTTCGACGCTGAGCTTTTCAGCAGGGGGTCTCGGCGAGGGGTGTTCGGTCACGGTCATGGCAGGCGGTCCTTTCTGGCGTGGGCGCAGGCCCCGGTGCGCGACGCGGACTCCTGGGCCCAGGATACAAGGAGAGGGCACCTGGGACGGGGTGCTCCCGGTAGGGCGGCGCGGGGCCGCTACGGCTCACGGGGTCCCGCTGGATTCAGGGCGCCCCCTGAGCTGGTCCAGCCCGCGCACGGCGTCGCCGAAGAGGTCGTGCAGGAGGTCCTCGTCCCGCTGGTTGTCCGCGCCCGCGGCGGTGATCGCCCGCACCGCCGGGTAGCCGCGCAGGCCGACCTCCGTGGGGCGCCCGGCGCGGATGAGCGTGTGGATCTCCCGGACCGGGTACGTGTGGACGGCTCTGACCAGTTCGGCGAGTTCACCGGTGGCCGCGCCCGCCAGGAGTTCGCCGAGCGCGCCCCGATCACGTACCGCCAACTCGATCCAGCCGAGATAGGTCTGGTCGTTCGGCCACTGGTGCGGCACACCGGGTGAGCCCATCGCCGAACGGGCGTACGGGGGAAGCGGCTCGACGCGCACCCGCATGGCGCTCGGGTGCCCGCTCCACGGGCGCGCCACGTGCTCGGCCAGGTAGCGGTGGAACTCCTCGGCCGGGGCGGCTCCGGCCCGCGGCACGAAGCAGAGCACGAACGTCGGCACGGGGGGAGGCCCCTGCACGGCGGGACCGTTGACGAGGTCGAGGAGGGTGCGGCCGCCGCCCGGGGGCGACAGTTGGGCACCGATGCGGCCGAGGAAGTTGTGTGCGTCGTCGGGGATGGTCTCCCGCGCCATCGGATGGTTCGCGAACGCGGCCAGGTCGGCCTCGGACCGGAAGAGCCCGTGCGGCAGACCCCGGGGCTGGGCCGCGTCCGGCGCCTCGAACGAGACACCTCGGACCCCGGGCCAGAGGTCGGGACGGTTGGCGGCCAGACGGATCTGACGTAGCTGCCACAGGCCCGGGACGCGGGCGAACATGATCCCGTGCACGTCGCGCCAGTAGTCCTCGCAGACTTCCCGCGGGAGGTCGGACCGCCACCAGCAGAAAGCCGACAGGGTCAGTTCGGCGGCGTTCTCGAGCCCGGCCGTGTCCGCCCCGTCGGCACCGGCCCCCGGTGCCTCGTCCGGTCGTGCGGTGTGCCCCGAGAACTGCTTCCCGTCACCCATGGCTGATTCCTACCCGGTGGAGCCGTAGTCCCAGCACGATCGGATCCGGGAGCCCGAGGCGCGTTTCGTCCGCGGGCGCACCGTCCTGGCCGGTGCCGGGTGTCAGAGAACACGGAACGCCGTCGGTGCGTCCTACTGGTGTGGGCCCCTTCACAGGGGGTCCGGAGCGAAAGGGGGACGCACCATGCGCGCACTGACGGCGGCACTGCTGGCCGGAGCCGGGATCGCCCTGGCCTCGTCGGCCGCGGCCGAGGCCGAGGAGAACGGTTTCCAGGTGTCGAGCGAAGCGGCCGGGAACTGGGACCCGAACGGGAACTGGGAGCCCAACGGGGTCTGGGAGCCGAACTAGGTCCTGCCGCCCACGACCACGTCCCGACGCGGCGGCCGTCGGTTCGACCACCGCCGGTACGACGGAGCGGGGCCGCGCCCCGATGGGTGCGGCCCCGCTGGCCCCGGCCCCTACGTCCGGGTCATGCCGGAAGCCGCGGCCCGTCCGCCTTCCTGGTGGTGACCGCCAACCGGTCGCGGTCGTCGTTCACGTCCACCATGACGGTGTCGCCGTCGGTCAGCTCCCCCGACAGCAGCTCCCGGGCGAGCGGGTCGCCGATCGAGGACTGCACCAGACGCCGCAGCGGCCGGGCGCCGTAGTTCGGGTCGTAGCCGGTCAGCGCAAGCCACTCACGCGCCCCCTCGGTCACCTCCAGGTCGAGCTGGCGGTCGGCCAGGCGCCGGGCCAGCTTGTCCACCTGCAGGTCCACGATCCGGGTCAGGTCCTCGGTGGACAGCGCGTCGAACATGATCACGTCGTCCAGGCGGTTGAGGAACTCCGGCTTGAACGTCGCCCGCACCACGTCCATCACGCGGTCCCTGCGCACGGACTCCTCCAGGGACGGGTCCACCAGGAACTGCGAACCGAGGTTGGAGGTCAGGATGAGGATGGTGTTGCGGAAGTCCACCTGGCGACCCTGGCCGTCGGTCAGCCGCCCGTCGTCCAGCACCTGCAGGAGGGTGTCGAACACCTCCAGGTGGGCCTTCTCCACCTCGTCCAGCAGCACCACGGTGTAGGGGCGGCGGCGCACCGCCTCGGTGAGCTGACCGCCCTCCTCGTAGCCCACGTACCCGGGGGGCGCACCCACCAGGCGGGACACCGAGTGCTTCTCCGAGTACTCGCTCATGTCCACGCGCACGATCGCGCGCTCGTCGTCGAACAGGAACTCGGCGAGGGCCTTGGCCAGCTCGGTCTTGCCCACACCGGTCGGGCCGAGGAACAGGAACGAACCCGTGGGCCGGTCCGGGTCGGAGATGCCCGCCCGTGCGCGGCGCACCGCGTCCGACACCGCGGCGACGGCGTCCTTCTGCCCGATGAGCCGCTGGCCCAGCTCCTCCTCCATCCGCAGCAGCTTGGAGGTCTCCCCCTCCATGAGCCGCCCCACCGGGATACCGGTCCAGGAGGACACGACGTCGGCGACCTCGTCGCCGCCCACCTCGTCCTTGACCATGGGGTCGTCCTCGGTGCCCGAGGCCCCGGCCGCGTTCTCCTCCGCCTTGGACGCCTCCTCGACCTGCTTCTCCAGCTGGGGGATCTCCCCGTACATCAACCGGGAGGCCTCCTCGAAGCGGCCCTCGCGCTCGGCCAGCTCCGCCTGGGTGCGCAGCTCGTCCAGCTGCCCCTTGAGCTCACCGACCCGGTTCAGCCCGGCCTTCTCCTGCTCCCACCGTGCCACCAGCCCGTTGAGCCGTTCCTGGTGGTCGGCCAGGTCGGCGCGCAGCTTCTCCAGGCGCTGCTGGCTCGCCGGGTCGGACTCCTTGTCGAGCGCCATCTCCTCCATCTTGAGCCGGTCGACCGTGCGGCGCAGCTCGTCGATCTCCACCGGGCTGGAGTCGATCTCCATGCGCAGGCGGGAGGCGGCCTCGTCGATGAGGTCGATCGCCTTGTCCGGGAGGAACCGCGCGGTGATGTAGCGGTCCGACAGCGTCGCCGCCGCCACCAGGGCCGAGTCGGAGATCTGTACCTTGTGGTGCGCCTCGTAGCGGCCCTTCAGGCCGCGCAGGATCGCGATGGTGTCGGTGGCCGACGGCTCACCGACGAACACCTGCTGGAAGCGGCGCTCCAGCGCGGGGTCCTTCTCGATCTTCTCCCGGTACTCGTCCAGGGTGGTCGCGCCCACCATGCGCAGCTCACCGCGGGCCAGCATCGGCTTGAGCATGTTGCCCGCGTCCATGGCGCCCTCGGCGGCACCCGCGCCCACCATGGTGTGGAGTTCGTCGATGAAGGTGATGATCTGGCCCTCGGACTGCTTGATCTCCGAGAGCACCGCCTTCAGCCGCTCCTCGAACTCGCCCCGGTACTTGGCGCCCGCGACCATCGCGGACAGGTCGAGGCTGATCAGGCGTTTGCCGAGCAGCGACTGCGGCACGTCGCCGGCCACGATGCGCTGGGCCAGCCCCTCCACCACGGCGGTCTTGCCGACCCCCGGCTCACCGATGAGTACGGGGTTGTTCTTGGTGCGGCGGCTGAGGACCTGGACGACCCGGCGGATCTCGCCGTCGCGTCCGATGACCGGGTCGACCTTGCCCTCGCGGGCGCGTTCGGTGAGGTCCACACCGAACTTCTCCAGCGACTGGTAGGTGTCCTCGGGGTTCTCCGAGGTGACCCGGCCGGTACCGCGTACCCGCTCGAAGGCCTCCAGCAGCGCCTCCGGGGCGGCCCCCGCCTCGTTGAGCAGCCGGGCGGCCTCGCCGCCGTCGGTGGCCAACCCGACCAGCAGGTGCTCGGTGGAGACGTACTCGTCCTCCATCTGCTGGGCGCGCTGGGCCGCGGTGTTGATGGAGACGATGAGCTGGCGGGAGGAGCTCGGTGAGCTGACCGTGGAACCGGCCGCCTTGGGCAGGTTCGCGATCGCGGCCTCGACCCTGTCCCTGATCCGGTCGGGGTCGGCGCCGACCTCCTTGAGCAGCGGCCGGGTGATGCCTCCGGCCTGGTCCAGGAGGGCGTTCAGCAGGTGCAGGGGCTCGGTCTGCGGGCTGCCGTCGGCGGTGGCCTGGCGGATGGCGGCGGCCAGGGCCTCCTGGCTCTTCTGGGTGAGCTTGTAGTTCATCTCCGGTGACTCCGTTCGCAAGTACTGTCACTCAGGGTGACGCTCGTTGGCCGAACGCGCCCCGTGTCGAAAAGTCGGAACCCTGTCAGCCCCGGGTGGGCCCGCCCGTCCCCGGCTCGTCCTGGTCGCCCTGTCCACTCGGGCCCTGCTGCCCGCCCGGGCCGCCCTGCCCGCCCGGACCCTCGCCCCGGTCGGGGCGTCCGTCCTCGGGCTCCGCGGTGTTGAAGATCGTGACGCGGGTGCGGCGCACCAGCTCTCCGCGCACCGGTCCGCCCTCGGGGCGGGCCGGGCGGCCGCGCCGGGACACCGCCCGGCGGGCCGCCTCGAGTTCGTTGGCCAGGTGGAACACCTGCTCGCGTAGTTGCTCCACCTCGTCCTGCAGCTCCAGGATCCGCTTGATGCCTGCGAGGTTGATGCCCTCCTCCTGCGACAGGCGCTGCACCTCGCGCAGCGTCCGTACGTCGCGCATGGAGTAGCGGCGGCCCCGCCCGGACGAACGGCCGGGGGAGACCAGGCCCAACCGGTCGTACTGTCGCAGCGTCTGCGGATGCATCCCGGCCAACTCAGCGGCCACCGAGATCACGTAGACCGGTGCGTCGGCGCCGAAGGCAGGATCGTTCACGTTGTTCACGCGCCCTTCGCCCGCGCTTCGAGCCCGTCGCGCGGGTCGTAGTCCGACGTCGCCGCTCGGAACTTCTCCAGCGCCTCGCGCGCGTCGTCGTTGAGTTTCTGCGGCACCGCGACCTCGAAGGTGACGAGCATGTCGCCGGCGGTGCCGTCCTTGCGGGTGGCGCCCTTGCCGCGGACTCGCAGTGTGCGCCCGTTCTGGGTGCCCGGCGGTACCTTCACGGTCACCGGGAACCCGCTGAGGGTGGGGACCCGGACCTCGGCGCCCAGGGCGGCCTCGGGGAACGTCACCGGCACGGTGATGGTGATGTTGTCGCCGCTCCTGCCGAACACCGTGTGTCCCTTCACATGGACGACGACGTACAGGTCACCGTTGGGGCCGCCGTGCTCGCCGGGGGCGCCCTTGCCCTTGAGCCGGATCCGCTGCCCGTCGGACACGCCGGCGGGGATACGGGTCTGGATGGTGCGGGTGCTCTTGCCGCGCCCGCTGCCGGTACAGGTGGGGCAGGGGTCGTCGACCACGAGGCCGCGCCCCTTGCACTCGCTGCACGGCTCGGACAGCGAGAAGCCGCCCAGGTTGGTGCTGTCGTGCCCGGTGCCGCTGCACTTGGGGCACATGCGCGGGGCGGAGCCGGCTCGCGCTCCCGTGCCCTTGCAGGTGGGGCACGGGGCCTCGCTGCTCAGCTGGAACGAACGGGTCACCCCGTCCGCGGCCTCGCGGAAGTTCAGTGTGGCCTCGGTCTCGACGTCGGCTCCGCGCCGGCGGCGGGTGGACTCGCCCGCTCGGCCGCGGTTGCCGAACAGACCGCCGAAGAGGTCGCTCAGGCGCTCGCCGCCCGGGGCCCCGCCGCCCCCGGTGCCCTGACCGAAGATGTCGCTCATGTCGAACCCGCCGGGTCCGGCGCCGCCGGGACGGTAGGAGCCGCCGAACATCGAGCGCGCCTCGTCGTACTCCTTGCGGCGCTTGTCGTCCGACAGGACGTTGTACGCCTCGGAGATCTCCTTGAAGCGGTCCTCGGCCTTGGGGTCACCGGTGTTGGCGTCCGGGTGGTTCTCCCGGGCCAGCTTGCGGTAGGACGACTTGATCTCGTCCTTGGAGGCGGTCTTTGAGACTCCCAGGACCTTGTAGTAGTCCTTCTCCAGGTAGTCCTTGGTGCTCATCGACTGGTGCCTTCTCCCGCTGGTGCCGGTTGCGTCCGATGTTTTCACGTGTCCCCGCGCCGGGTGGGGCCGGGGTGCGACCCGGGGGCCGTGACCGACGCTCTCACGCCGGCCACGGCCGCACCAGGCTCACGGGCGTTACCCGCTCCTACTTGTCGTCCTCGCCGCTCTCGCCGTTCGCCTCGGCGGAGGCGTCGGCGGAGTCCGGGGACCCGTCGGCGGAGCTGTCCGCCTCCGTGCCCTCCATCGGCTCCCCGACCACCACGCGGGCGGGGCGGAGAATCCGCTCACCCATGCGGTACCCGGGCTGGAACACCTCGATCACCGTCTGGACGGAGATGTTGGGGACCGGGACCAGGGTGAGGGCCTCGTGGATGTTCGGGTCGAACTCCTCGCCCTGCTCCGCGTACTTCTCCAGGCCCAGCTTGGTGGCCGTGGCCTCCAGGGCCTCGCCCACCGCCTTGAACCCGCCGTTGAGCTCGTCGTGCTCACGGGCCCGGCCGATGTCGTCCAGGATCGGCAGCAGTTCACCGACGACCTGGGCGGTGGCCGCCTCGCGCACGGCCACCCGGTCGCGCTCGACGCGCTTGCGGTAGTTGGCGTACTCGGCCTGGACCCGCTTGATGTCGTTGGTGAGCTCGACGACCCGCTCGTCCGCGTTGATCGCCTCGGTCACCACCGACTCCGGGGTGTCCGGAACCTCGGGGACGTCATCGACCTCGGCCTCGACGACCTCGGGCTCCTCCCCGGTCGCGGGCTCGGCCCCGGAGTCCCGGACCTCGCCGGTCTCGGGGTCGATCCTGCGGTTGTCGCGGATCACCGGACCCTGGTTCTCGTCACCGTCACCGGTGCCGGAGCTGTTCTTGTCCGACAGCGCCATGTCCGACGTTCCCTCCTTCCTCGGCTCTTACCGGACTCCCGGGTCAGGAACCCTGGTTGCCCTTGCCGTTGTCCTCGTCGACGATCTCGGCGTCGACCACGTCGGAGTCGTCGGCGGAGGCGTCGGCGTTCTCGGCGCCGGGCTGGGCGGCGTCCTCACCCTGCTGCCCCTGGCTGTAGATCGCCGAACCGATCTTCTGGCTGGCCAGCGCGACCTTCTCGCTCGCGGAGCGGATGGCCTCGGTGTCGGTGCCCTCCAGGGCGGTCTTCAGCTCGGCGACGGCGGCCTCGGTCTCGGAGCGCACGTCCGCCGGGACCTTGTCCTCGTTGTCCTTGATGACCTTCTCGGTCTGGTAGACGAGGGACTCGGCGTTGTTGCGGACCTCGGCCTCCTCGCGGCGCTTGCGGTCCTCCTCGGCGTACTGCTCGGCGTCGCGGACCATCTGGTCGATGTCCTCCTTGGACATCGCCGAACCGCCGGAGATGGTGACGGACTGCTCCTTGCCGGTGCCCAGGTCCTTCGCGGTGACGCTGACGATGCCGTTGGCGTCGATGTCGAAGGTGACCTCGATCTGCGGGACGCCGCGCGGCGCCGGGGGCAGACCGGTCAGGTCGAAGACGCCCAGCTTCTTGTTGTACTGGGCGATGTCACGCTCGCCCTGGTACACCTGGATCTGTACGGACGGCTGGTTGTCGTCGGCCGTCGTGAAGATCTCGGAGCGCTTGGTCGGGATGGTGGTGTTGCGCTCGATGAGCTTGGTGAACACCCCGCCCTTGGTCTCGATGCCCAGCGACAGCGGGGTGACGTCCAGCAGCAGGACGTCCTTGACCTCGCCCTTGAGCACACCGGCCTGGAGCGCGGCACCGATGGCCACGACCTCGTCCGGGTTGACGCCCTTGTTGGGCTCCTTGCCGCCGGTCATCTCCTTGACGAGGTCGGCGATGGCGGGCATCCGGGTCGAGCCGCCGACCAGGACGACGTGGTCGATCTCGCTGAGCTGGATCCCGGCGTCCTTGATGACCTGCTGGAACGGGGTCTTGGTCCGCTCGACCAGGTCGGAGGTCAGGCGCTGGAACTCGGCGCGGCTGAGCTTCTCGTCCAGGTGCAGGGGGCCCTCGGCCGAGGCCGTGATGTAGGGCAGGTTGATCTGCGTCTCGCTGGAGCTGGACAGCTCGATCTTGGCCTTCTCCGCGGACTCGCGCAGGCGCTGCAGCGCCATCTTGTCCTTGGCCAGGTCGACGCCGTTGGAGTTCTTGAACTTCTCCACCAGCCAGTCGACGATGGCCTGGTCCCAGTCGTCGCCGCCGAGGTGGTTGTCGCCGTTGGTCGCCTTGACCTCCACGACGCCGTCACCGACCTCCAGCAGGGAGACGTCGAAGGTGCCGCCACCGAGGTCGTAGACGAGGATGGTGGCCTCGTCCTCCTTCTCCAGGTGGTAGGCGAGCGCGGCCGAGGTGGGCTCGTTGATGATGCGCAGGACGTTGAGGCCCGCGATCGTGCCGGCCTCCTTGGTGGCCTGGCGCTGCGAGTCGCTGAAGTAGGCCGGGACGGTGATGACCGCGTCGGTCACGTCCTCGCCCAGGTACGCCTCGGCGTCGCGCTTGAGCTTCTGCAGGATGAAGGCGCTGATCTGCTGCGGGTTGAAGTCCTTGTCGTCGATCTTGACCGACCAGTCGGTGCCGATGTGGCGCTTGACCGAGCGGATGGTCCGGTCGACGTTGGTGACGGCCTGACGCTTGGCCACCTCGCCGACCAGGACCTCACCGTTCTTGGCGAAGGCCACGACCGAAGGGGTGGTGCGGGAGCCCTCGGCGTTCGTGATGACCGTCGGCTCGCCACCCTCAAGGACCGCGACACACGAGTTCGTCGTACCGAGGTCGATTCCGACCGCACGTGCCATGGTTGTTTCCTCCGTCAAAGTTGAGTCGTTCAGACGTAAGTTTGCTTCGTCGGGTGGCGGCTGTCAAGTCAGTTGAGTCAACCCGACTCAAGTTACTTCCTACGACCTGACAACGGGTGGCCGGGCCGGGATGTTCCCGACCTGGACCGATTCCACCTGGGAAATGGGCGAACCCCGGGACAACTCGGGGAGATCCTTGACCTGGAATCCAGGGATGTGCGGGGGTTCTCGGGGTTGTCCCGGGGGGAGGGGCGGCGGGGGAGGGCGGCCCCGTGCCGGGCGGTTGGGACACGACCGGTGGTCCTACCGATGCCTCGGTGTCCCCCGTTCGTTCCGTTGTCGGCTTACATAGAGACGTGTGGTGTGTTCGGGGGAGACTCCGGTGCACCCGAGTGGTTCTGTTGTGCTGTGGCTGGCTACGGTTGGCACCCGCGCCGTCGGGGCCCGCAGCCCGATCGCGCGCGGGCGATGGATGACAGGAGGGGCGGGGCTGCCGCTGATGCCGGGTCGTCGAGGCCCAGGGTCGATGGTCGCCGTGCTATTACTCGCTAGTAACATCAAAGATGACCTCCGGTGTGTGGCGCACCGGACGACGAAAGCAGGATGGGAGGCCACGGACGATGCATCCTCTGTACTTGACGCTGGGCATCATCACCTCGGTCTTCGCCGTGGTCGCGCTTGCCTTGTTCGCTCTGGGCGGTTACCAGATCTGGCGAACTGTGAGTGTGGGCCGACCGGTGGAGCCGGAGCGCACGGAGTCGCTGGGCAAGCGGCTCACGATGACGCTCATCGAGATCCTCGGGCACACGAGGATGCTCAAGCGGCCGTGGGTCGGCGTGGCCCACTGGTTCGTGATGGTCTCGTTCCCGCTGCTGTTCTTCACGGTCGTCGAGGCCCAGGGCGAGGTCTTCGACCCGCACTTCAAGCTTCCGGTGATCCACGACTGGGCCGTCTACGGCCTGGCCATCGAGATCATCGCCGCGGCCAGCCTCGCGGGCATCGTCGGCCTGACGATCTACCGCCTGCTGAACGGCCCCCACCGCAAGGGCAAGCAGTCCCGGTTCTTCAACTCCAAGACCTGGACCGCGTACTACGTCGAGGCCTACCTGTGGGCCCTGCTGATCTCGATCTTCGTGATCCGCGGCCTCAAGGTCGCCCTCGAGGACTTCCCGTTCCCGACCTGGGCCACCCCGGTCTCCCACGCCGTGGGCGCGGTCATGCCGACCGACGCCGCCGTGGCCGAGCCCGCCATCGCGCTGGTCGCCGCGTTCAAGCTGATCATCAGCTACCTGTTCTTCGTGGTGCTGTACTTCAACCTCACCATGGGTATCGGTTGGCACCGGTTCGTGGCGCCGTTCAACATCTTCTTCAAGCGCAACGCCGACGGGTCCCCGACCCTGGCCGGCGCCAAGCAGATGATGGACTCCTCCGGCAAGAAGCCCCTCGACTTCGAGGAGGCCGACCCGGACGAGGACCCGTTCGGCGCCGGCAAGCTGGAGGACTTCACCTGGAAGGGCCTCCTCGACTTCACCAGCTGCACCGAGTGCGGCCGCTGCCAGTCGCAGTGCCCCGCCTGGAACACCGGCAAGCCGCTCTCGCCGAAGAAGGTCATCCTCGACCTCCAGGCGCACGCCTACGAGAAGGCCCCGTACCTCCTCAAGGGCATCACCGAGGAGACCCTCGCCGAGGCTCCCGACAACAGCCACGCGGGCGTCGACGTCCTCGCACTCCTCAACAAGCCGCTGGTCGGCACCGAGGAGGAGGGCGGCGTCATCCACCCCGACGAACTGTGGGCCTGCACCAACTGCGGCGCCTGCGTCGAGCAGTGCCCCGTGGACATCGAGCACATCGACCACATCCTGGACATGCGCCGCTACCAGGTCATGGTCGAGTCCAACTTCCCGTCCGAGGCCAACACCCTGCTCAAGAACCTTGAGAACAAGGGCAACCCGTGGGGCATGGCCGAGGACCGGCGGATGGACTGGATCGAGGAGCTGGCCTCCCAGGAGAACCCGGTCGAGGTCCCGGTCGTCGAGGACAAGCTGCCCGAGGGCACCGAGTACCTCTTCTGGGTCGGCTGCGCCGGCGCCCTGGAGGACCGCGCCAAGAAGACCACGAAGGCCATCGCCGAACTGCTGGACATCGCGGGCGTCAAGTTCGCGGTCCTGGGCGGCATGGAGGCCTGCACCGGCGACCCGGCGCGCCGCCTGGGCATGGAGTACGTCTTCCAGATGCTGGCCCAGCAGAACGTGGAGACGCTCAACGACGCGGGCGTCACCAAGATCGTGGCCAGCTGCCCGCACTGCTTCAACACCCTGGCCAAGGAGTACCCGCAGCTGGGCGGCACCTACGAGGTCGTCCACCACAGCCAGCTGCTGGCCAAGCTGGTCGACGAGGGTCAGCTGACCCCGGTGAACTCGATCGACGAGAACATCACCTACCACGACCCGTGCTTCCTGGGCCGCCACAACAAGGTGTACACGCCTCCGCGCGACATCATGGCGCAGGTGCCCGGCGTCAAGACCCAGGAGATGCACCGCCACAAGGAGCGGGGCTTCTGCTGCGGCGCCGGCGGTGCCCGCATGTGGATGGAGGAGCGGATCGGCAAGCGCATCAACACCGAGCGGGTCGACGAAGCGCTGACCACCAACCCGGACACCGTCTCCACCGCGTGCCCGTTCTGCCAGGTCATGCTGGGCGACGCGATCAACGAGAAGAAGTCCGCGGGCGAGGCCAAGGAGTCGCTGGAGGTCGTCGACGTCTCCCAGCTGCTGCTCCGTTCGATCAGGAACGAGGGACCGGCCGAGTCCGGTGAGGACAAGGAGACCGCTGACGCCTAGGAGCTGACGCGGTCCTCCGACGGACCACCGCACACGGTGAGGGGCGGGGTGCCCGGCGCACCCCGCCCCTTCGTGCTGCCCGGGGGGGCGGTCGCACGGGTGCCGCCGAGGGCGGCGGGCGAGGGTTCAGAGGTGCTCGCGGAGGAAGCCGTCGACCGTGTGCCGCGTGATCTGGCTGGCGAACCCGCCCCAGTTGAGGTCGTACATGTGCTCGGTCCAGGGCAGTTCCACGTGGCGGTGCGGCACCCCCGCCCCGTCCAGGGCGGCGGCCGTCCGCCGGTTGTCCTCCGGGCTGACGAACAGATCGTGCCCGGCGGTGAGCAGCAGGGTCGGCGGGGTGTCCGGTCCGATCAGGCGCAGGGGCGACATCGCCGCGTACTCCTCGGGGACCTCGTCGGCGGAGCCGCCCATCATGCGCTCCTCGCTCTCCACCAGCTCGGCGCCGACGGGGGAGTGACGCATGCGCCAGGGGAAGTCCGGGGCGTCGGCGGTCGTGTCGGTCGCCGAGTACCAGGCGATCACCGCCGCGACCTCGGGGACCTCGGTGTCGCAGCTGGGCGGGTGGTCCGAGCCGTAGGTGGCGAGCAGCGCCAGCAGGGCTCCGGCGGACTGCCCCGTGACGGCGATGCGTTCGGGGTCGCCGCCGTACTCGGCGGCGTTCCCGTGGACCCAGCCGAGCGCGCACCGGACGTCGCGCACCGCCTCTCCCCCGGCGCCGTCGGGGAAGAAGCGGTAGTCCACGTCGAACACCACGCGCTGCTGCGGGACACCGTCCCCGGGGGAACCGGAGCCACCGGCGTGGTCCGTGCCGTCGGCCAGCCAGGTGTCCCAGCGGGGGAGCATGCTCTGCGGCATGTCGAACGCCCCGCCGTGCACGTTCACCACGACGGGCAGGGGTTCGTCGGCGGATCGTGCGGGCCGCCAGACGTCGAGCTCCAGGGGCTCGCCGTCGACGGTGGCGTACTCCAGGGTGAGCGGTTCGCGGTCGGCGGAGGTGGCGAGCCCGGCCGTGTACTCCGGCAGGCTGAGCGGCGCTCCCTCCTCGCGGGCGGTCGACCACAGCGACGCGGCGGGGACCAGGGCCACGACCAGCAGGACGGCGTTCAGCCCGGCCAGGGCGAGGGCCGCCCCGCGCCGGGGGGCGGCGGTTCCGGTGCCCCGGGGAGCGAGGAGCGCCAGAGCCAGCCCGAGGGCGGCCGGAACGGTGAGGAACAGGGAGAACTCCAGGGCCAGCAGCGCGTACTGCCAGCCGGCCCAGGACACGGGCGGGAGCAGGACGAGCGCGGTCGCGGCGGTTCCGGGGAGGGCGAGCAGGGCGGACAGGGTGAGGAGTGCCGCACGGGCCCGGGGGCGGGTCCGGTGCGTGCGCGCGGAGTAGGGCATGGGCCACCTCTTTCCGATACGTTCGTATCGATACGAACGTATCAAAAAGATGGGGGTGTGTCAGAATGGGCGGGTGCCGAAGGTCGTAGACAGGGAAGCCCGCCGAGGTCGGATCGCCGAGGCGATCCACCGCATCGCCGCCCGCGAGGGGCTGGAGGGGGTCAGCGTCCGGGTGGTCGCCGCGGAGGCGGGGCTGTCCGTGGGCGCGGTCCAACGGGAGTTCGCCGCCAAGGACGAACTGCTGCACTTCGCACTGCGCGCCTCCATCGACGAGGTGTTCGCGCGGTTCGACCGGTTCCGGGTGGGCCCCGGCGGCCTCACCTTCGCCGAGGGGCTGCGGCAGGTGTTCCTGGACCTGCTGCCCACCGACGGACGGCGCCGGGCACAGGCGCGGATCTGGTCCGCCTTCTACGCGCGCGCGGCCGTCGATCCGGCCTTCGCCGAGGTCCTGTCCGAGCTGGACGCCCAGGCCAGGAAGCACCTCCGCCTGGTGCTGGAGTACGCCCGCGACCGGGGAGAACTGGCGCCCGGGCAGGACCCGGCGGCTCTGACGGAGCTGCTGATCGTGCTCGTGGACGGCCTGTGGCTCACCTGCGCACGCCTCCCGGAGGACGCGGACCTGTCCCCCCAGCGCGCGGCGGTGGAGTCGGCGGTCGCCCTGGTGGCCGGCTGACCGCGACCGAGGCCACGGCCACCAGGGCGGGACACCGGGCGCCCCGCCCCTTTCGCATCGCCGGGCACCGTACGGCCGGGGCCGCTCCCCGGCCGGGGTCGTACGGGTCAGTCCAGGACGACCAGGTGGTGGGTGATGAGCCCCGAAGTCGGGACGGAGGGCGGGCAGCGCAGCTCCGCGCTGCCGCTGCCCCGGACGACCTCGGAGGAGACGAAGGCGAAGCCGAGCAACAGGGCGCACCGCCCCGAGGCCCGCCAGCGGAGGTCCTCCGCCTCCGTCTCACAGGTGTAGGAGACGTGGCCGAGACCGAGGTTGGGGGACGTGGTGCAGTCGATGCGCTCGTCCTCGCCGGCAGCGGCGGCGGCCGTGCCGGGCACGAGCAGGGCGGTCAGGGCGACGGCCGCGGCGAGGGTTCGGGCGGGACGGGGCAAACGCATGGGATCTCCTTGGAGGGGTCTCCGGACGGGAGCCACCATGATGCGGAGGCCGTTCGAGGGGCGACTATCGCTCGGCTATCGCTCCTCCCGCACGCTCCCGCCGGAACCGCTTCCGTGTTCCCGTCCGCGCGCCTGGTCGTTTCGGTTTCCCGGCGAATTGCTTTCCGTCCCTGGTGTTCGGAAAAGCCCTTTTCCCTCCCCGGGGGTACGACGGTGAAGGGGCTGTCATTCGGGTCGTCATGACTGGTCAGTCTGGGTTCCTCCCGGTGGGCGGGTGCTGCCCGAAGTGCCTGTCCGGCCTCCCTGGAGGCGGAAACACCCCCACCGGATGATGCTTTCCGGGAAGAAGGCGGCCAATGCGCGGCCCCGCGGTTCCGGTGCACCGGGCAATAACGCATTCCGCCCACACGGCCGGGAGGATTCGTGTAGAAAGTTGACAACCGCCGAGGGGCCGCGCCCGACGTGAGTAGTGAGGGGACGGGCGCGTACCCGCCGGCGGTCGCGATCGCGCCCGCACGTGAGGTGAAGAAGGGGCACGTGCGGGCGCGGCCGCACCACCACGCGCGGAGCGAAGGGATCCCGGCCCCGGAGAGCCGGGTTTCCTCACCGACGAACCGATGACATTTGTCAGTGCCGGAGCCGGGTGAAGTGCCATCGCGGGCCGGTGACAGGAGCGTCTGTCGGCGGGGGACCGGTTCGCGGGAGCCTGGGGGCATGACGACGACAGCGAACACCGAACCGGCCGCCGCGAACCAGGACCCCGCCCAGACCGGGGGGCCGTCGGTGGTCGTCCGCGACCTCCACCAGCACTACGGCGACTTCGAGGCGGTCAAGGGCGTCTCCTTCGAGATCCGGCCCGGTGAGCTCTTCGCGCTCCTGGGCACCAACGGCGCGGGGAAGACCACCACCATCGAGACGCTGGAGGGCTTCCGCCGACCCAGCTCCGGCAGTGCCCGGGTCTTCGGCCGGGACCCCTTCAACCAGCCCGCCGGGGTCCGTGAACGCGTCAACGCGGTCCTCCAGGGCAGCGGACTCCTCGACGACCTGAGCGTGGACGAGAACCTCGGCCTCGCCAGCGATCTCGCCGCCGCCCCCCGCGACGCCGACGAGGTCCTCGGGCTGGTCGACCTCACCGACAAGCGCAGACTCCGCGTCCGCCAGCTCTCCGGCGGCCAGAAGCGCCGACTCGACCTGGCGCTGGCCCTGATCAGCGACCCCGAGGTGCTCTACCTCGACGAGCCCACCACCGGCATGGACCCCGAGGCCAGGAACGAGACCTGGAAGCTCATCAGCGATCTCAAGGAGAGCGGAGTCGCGGTCCTGCTCACCACGCACTACCTGGAGGAGGCCGAGCGCCTCGCCGACCGCCTCGCCATCATGCACCGAGGCCGGGTCCACGTGGAGGGCACCCTGGCCGGGGTCCTCGCGGGTTGGGGCGACCGGGTGAGCTTCCTGGTCCCCAGTGACGTGCGTACCGCCGACCTGCCCGAGGTCGAAGGGGCCGAGGTCGAGGTGCGGACCCGGGACCAGGCCCTGTGGGCCACCTACACGGTCACCGGCGGCGAGGTCGCCGACCGCGCCCACCACGCCGTGTCCGCCCTGTTCGAGTGGGCCCGTGAACAGCGGACGACCCTCCAGCACCTCCAGGTCCGCGGCGCCTCCCTGGAGGACGTGTTCCTCCGGGTGGCGGACGACACCGCCGACACGCTCCCGGAGTGAGACACCGGGTCCGACCCGCCCCATCCGCCCCACCGGGGCCGCCCGCCCCCACCGCGCGGCCCCGCACAGACCCCAGGAGAAACCCGATGACCACGACCACTGCCCCGGCCCCGGACCGGGGGGCCGCCCGCACACGGACCGCCCCGGGATGGTTCCGGCAGACCCTGCGCCTGACCCGTACCGAGTTCACCCTCTTCGTCCGGTACAAGACCGCGTGGCTGTACCTGGTGATGCCGCTGGTCCTGTTCATGCCGCTGACGTCGGTGCCCAGCACCCCGGCCTTCGGTGACTTCACCACCCTCGACCTCTCCTTCGCCGCGGCCGTCCTCGGAATCGGCCTGATGCTGGGCATCGGCCACCCCTCCAACGTGTTCGCCGCACGGCGGGAGTCGCTGGTCCTCAAACGGCTCCGGGTGAGCGGGGTCCCGCAGGCGGCGATCTTCGGCGGGGTGGTGGCGCTCGTCGTCCTGTTCACCCTGCTGCTCGCCGCGCTGGTCATCGCCGTCGGCGGCAGGGTGCCCGCCGACCCGGTGCTGATGCTGGTCGCGGTGCTGCTGGGCGCCGTCGCCATGAGCCTGGTCGGCCTGCTGATCACACCGCTGGTGCGCAACGCCGAGTCCGCGCAGATGTTCTCGATGGTCCCGATGCTGGCGCTGCTGCTCACCGGCGGGGTCTTCTTCCCGCTCGACCTGCTGCCCGAGCCGGTGCGCGTGGTCGCCCAGTTCCTCCCGGTCGCCCCGACCGCCGAGATGGCCCAGGCCGCCTACACCGGTTACGACGTCTTCGGCGGCGTCGAGGGCGCCGAGGCGGTCGGCACCGCGGCCCTGTGGACCGGCGCCCTGCCGGCCATCGGCGTGATGCTCGTGTGGATCGCTGTCCTGGCGCTGCTGGTCCACCGCTACTTCAAGTGGGACCCCCGCCAGCCGTAGGGCGGGGCCGGGACACCCGCGCCGGGACGCCCGGGACGGGGGCGCCCCGGCCCGGCCGCGCCGAGGGGAGGGCCCGGAACGGGACCGGGCTGTGGACAACGCCCGGAAGGGCCCGACGCGCTCTAACGTGAGGGGGAGCGCTGCCGGGGCCGCCCGGCACCGACGTACTGACGGCGCAGGGAGGCGGACGTGGTGAACCACGGTGCTGGTGCGGTGGAGACGGCGCCGCCCGGCCCCGGGAACCGGCCCGGTCCGGGGGACGCGGAGGGGCTCGCCCCGTCGGAGGCGAGCAGGAGCTTCAACCGCAGGGTCCGTCGCGCCCGGACGCTGTGCCTGTGGAGTACGGCGCTCTTCCCCCTGGTCATCCCCTTCTGGGCCGCGTCCGGGCTGCTGACGGAGCTGGACCTGGACACCCCGGCCGACCAGCCGGAGCTGCTCACCGCGGTCCGCTCCCTCGTGGTCCTCCTCGCCGCAGTCCTGTGCTCGGCGGCGATGTTCCGGATGATCCGGGACCGGCTGGACGGGGCGCGGGCCCCGGACCGCCGCCTCTACCGGAGCACGTTCGCCCTGCTCGCCGTGGTCGCCCTCTTCCTGTGGCACACCCCCAACGTCTTCTTCATCTGCGCCAGCACGTGGGCCATCGTCGTCTGCCTGGCGCCAAGGGGACGGCTCCTGCCCCCCACACTCCTCCTGGCGGCACTGCCGTGGGCGAGCGCTCTCGTCTCGCCCCGGGAAATCTCCCTCCTCAGCCTGCTGGGGCACGGCATCGTCACGGTCCTCTGGGGCGTCTTCGTCTGGCTGAGCCTGCTGTACACCGTCTGGCTGTGGGACCGGATCCGGGAGGCGGTCGAGGGGGAACAGGCCCGGGCCCGGTTGGCGGTGGACGGGGAACGGCTCCGCTTCACCAACGACATCCGGGAGCTGCTGGGGCACGAACTCGGCTCGCTGGAAATCGGCGCACGGCGGGCCGGCGGGCTCCTGCGGACCGATCCCGAAGCGGCGAAGGCGGAGGTCGACCGGGTCCACGACCTGGCCAGGACGACACTGCGGCAGGTGCGCTCGGTGGTCCGGGGGTACCGCGACATCGACCTCGGCACGGAGGTGCGCTCGGTCCGCGCGGTCCTGGAAGCCAACGGGACCGCCACCAGCGTCACCGGGCTCGACGGCCTCCGACTGCCGTTGGACACCTCCGCCCTGGCCGCCTGGGTGGTGCGCGAGGGCGGCACGAACGTCCTGCGGCACAGCCGTGCCCACCGTTGCCGGATCGCCTTCTCCGTGCTGGAGCCGTCCGGGGACGGGCGCCGGGAACTCGTCGTGGAGATGGTCAACGACAGGGCCCGGAAGGACGGGCGGGGCGGAGCGGACTCCGGCAGCGGTCTGGCCGGGCTCACCGAACGGGTCGACGGGGTGGGCGGCACCCTGACGGCGGCCCGGACCGACGGCGGCGGCTTCCTGCTCCGGGCCGCCCTCCCCCTGCCCGACGGGCCGGTCCCCCCGGAGGACGGTGTGCGCGGCCCGGACCCGCTCGCCGTGTCGGACCGCCGGACCGGGAACGCGCCCCCGCCGGGGTCCACCGCCGCGACAGCTGCCGCGGACCCCGGCGGGGATCCCCCCGGGCCCGACGACGCCCCGGCACCGACAGGCCCGGAAACGGATGCCCTCCAGGGGGAGGGCGTCGACCCCGGCGGCATGGCCGACGACCGACGGGTCCGGATCGCCCGGCGGATCATCATGGGGGTGATCGGCCTGAACGGCCTGATCCTGGTCGCCCTGGCCTTCGGAGACGTCCTCGTCAGCCTCCAGCTCGGCGTGCCGCTGTGGCGTTCGGCGGTGGGTACGGCCCTGGCGGTGGTGGTCGCCGTCCTGCTCGTGCGGCTGCTCCGGGAACGGGTGGACGGCAACCGGCAGCCGAGCCCGAAGCTCTTCTGGACCTCGGTGGTGCTGCTGCTGGCGGCAGCCGTGTTCCTGCGCTCCCCGCCCCTGACCCTGGTCATGATCGGTTTCTGGTGGGGGACCGGGATCTTCTTCACCTCGCGCCGGTCCGGGCTCCTGGTCACCCTCCTGCTCCTGCTGTCCCCCCTGCCGCTGATCCCGACCTTCTTCGACCCGAGCGAGGTCGACCCCCTCGCCTACGGCCTGGTCTGGCTGGCCGCGGCCGCCGCCGCGCTGCTCCAGGTGACGGCCACGCTCGGCACGGTCTGGCTGTGGGACATCAGCCGTGAGGCGGTCGCCGGGCAGCGGGCCCGCGCCCGGTTGGCGGTGACCCAGGAGAGGCTCCGGTTCGCCCGGGACATGCACGACCTGCTCGGGCACAGCCTCTCGGCCCTGTCGGTCAAGGCCCAGTTGGCCGGGCGGCTCGTGGACCGGGCCCCCGAACGGGCGGGCACCGAGATCGCGGAGGTCCAGGCCCTGGCCCGTCAGGCGCTCCAACAGGTGAGGTCCGCGGTCAGCGGGTACCGGGAGGTCGATCTGCGGGGTGAGGTGGAAGCGGTCGCGGCCGTCCTCGGCTCGGGTGGTACCAGGGCGGAGGTCACCGGCCTGGACGGGCTGGAGCTGCCGCCGGAGGTCGCCGAACTGGCCGCCTGGGTGGTGCGTGAGGGCGGCACGAACGTCCTGCGGCACAGTGAGGCCGAGGCGTGCCAGATCAGTTTCGCGATCGCCCGGGAGGGCGACGACGGGCTGAGACAGCTGGTCGTGGAGGTCCACAACGACCGTGCGAAGGGGGAGGACGCGGAGTGCTCCGGCGGCAACGGGCTGGCCGGCCTGTCCGAGCGCGTCGCCCTGGGCGGCGGAGCGCTGTCCGGGGCCCGGACCAGGGACGGCGGCTTCCTGCTCCGCGCGATCATCC
Organism: Nocardiopsis sp. iso_40; assembly: GCF_056173285.1. Taxonomy (NCBI): domain Bacteria; kingdom Bacillati; phylum Actinomycetota; class Actinomycetes; order Streptosporangiales; family Nocardiopsidaceae; genus Nocardiopsis; species Nocardiopsis sp. iso_40. The sequence goes on from NZ_CM149666.1 coordinate 404,348, forward strand.
CGCTGTGATTCGTCAGCGCCGTGATCCGTCAGCCCTTCGGCCCCACAGGCGTACTCAGAGGACTCTGACCGAGGAGAGGGCGGCGTCGATGCCCTCGGTGGCCTCGTTCGTGCCACCGGTGTCGAGGCCGAGCACGAAGGCGCCCTTGCCTCCGGCGAGTTCGACCACCAGGAACCGGCCGTAGGCGTCCGCACCGTTCCCGGGGCCGCTGCCCACGGTGGCACCGAAGGCGGGCAGGCCGTCCACCTCGGTCTGCCCGGACGGTTCGGCCCACACGTCACCGCCGTCGGTGACCAGGTCGCCGACCATGTCCACGGCCATACGGACCCCGGAGACCGCGACGGGTTCCAGGGAACCGAGGTCCTCGGTTCCGGTGACGATGATCGCGTCCGGGTCCTCCGCGGATCCGTAGACCGCGTACGAGGAGAACTCCGCCGGGACCTGGTCGTCGCCGAGACGTTCCCAACCCTCGCCGGGCAGTTCGTAGGCCAGCCCCGCCCTGGGGTCGGTGACGGTGCCCTCCCCGTCGGGCCCCGCGCCCGGACCGGCGGTACCGTCCTCCCCGTCCTCCTCGGTGCTCTCGCTTCCGTCGGCAGCCGGGGCGGTTTCCGCGCCGGACCCCGGGCCCTGTTCGGAGAGGAACCAGATGAGACCGACCGCCGTGACCAGGAGGAAGAGAAAGGTCACCGCAAGGGCGACCGTGAGGGCGGTACGGCGGGTGCTGTCGGTGCCGTTCTCGTCGTGCCGTCGGCGGCGGAGGCCGGAGGCGCTGTCCTCCTCGTGCGCGGTCCGTTCGGGCGCTGTGTTCACGTCTGGCTCCTGAAAGGGTGCTGGCCGTTCCCCGGGCCCCGGGGCCCAGAGAGGCAGTACCCGTTGCACCCGCACGCGGAGCGGGATCGGCGTGGCCGGATCGGGCCGTTTTCGGCCGGAGCGGAGCCTGCTGCGGCGGGGCGGGCCCCGACCGGGCGGCCCGGCCCCTCAGGTGTGCCGGACGTACCAGGGAAGGAACGGTTCGCACCTGGGGTGCGGCGGCCTGGTGTCGGAGCCGGTTCCGTGGGCGGGCAGGACGACGGTCGCGGAGCGGTGACCGGTACGCAGGGGCACCGCGGGGTCGGGGTGCCGGCTCTGGCCGGCCTCCTCCAGCGGTCCGGGGTCGCGCGGTGCCGTCTCCTCCGGCTCTTCGCCCCGCGTCCCTTCCCCGGGGCGGACGGGATCGCGGGGCCTGGGCGGGGCCTGGACACCGCCGTCCGGGGGTTCATCCGCCGGAAGGCCGTGCGGGTGGCCGTCCTCCGCCGATACCGCGGGGGGAGCGCAGGCCCCGGCCCCCGTGGTGAGCCCGAGGACCCGGTCGAGCTCGGCGGGGCTGAGGGCGTGGTCGGCGTCGGCCACGGCGATGAGGACCTCGGCGTAGAGTTCGATCTCGTCCAGGGCGACGTGGTCGTGGAGACGGTTGCGCAGACCCGGGGTACTCGCCACCACTCACCTCCCGGGACAACGGCGTCGCAGGACAGGACGGCAGCCCCTGCGCGGGGCGTTGTGGGCGCGGGCGCGACGGAACCGTTCCCACAGGGCGAGAGGACCCCCAGGCTACGTCCGCCAGTGCCCGGGGCGCATGACTCTTGTGGACCAGTGGCCCGCCCACCCGGGTTAGCCAGAGGCCGGTGGCCCTCTCGGGGGAGGGGTGCGGGGCCTCCCCCGAGAGGGCCATCCGGTCGCGGGGCCGGTGCCCGGGACCGCTGTGCGGACGCGGTCCCGGGACGCGTGTGAGCCGCCGCGCGGGTCAGCGCCAGGTGACGTCCTGGTGCTGGACGGCGTAGCCCGCGTAGGCGGTGGGGGTGTGCTCCAGCACGAGGCGGTCGTCGTCGTTCAGTTCCCGGACGACCTTCCCGGGAAGGCCCGCCCAGAGGGTGTCCGGGGGGACGGTCTTGCCGGGCGGTACCAGCGAGCCCGCGGCGACCAGCGCGCCCCTGCCCACCCGGGCGCCGCCCAGCACGATCGCCCCGATACCGATGAGCGCGCCCTCCTCCACGATCGCGCCGTGCACCATCGCCTTGTGGCCCAGGCTCACGTCGTCGTGCAGGATCGCCGGCTGGCCGGGGTCGGAGTGCAGACCGCACTGGTCCTGGATGTTGACCCGTTCACCCACCACGATGTCCTCGGTGTCGGCGCGAAGGACCGATCCGTACCAGACACTGCTCCGGGGGCCCAGCCGGACGCGTCCCACCACGACGGCTCCGGGAGCGATCCAGGCGGTGGGATGGATCTCCGGTTCACCGAAGGGCGCCCCGCCGATCCACGGCCCCGGTGCCTGCGGGGCCTGCTCCGCCGCCGGTCCGTCCGTCGCGCTGCCCATGTCACGGTCCTCTCGAACGTAGGTCCCCGGGGCCGGAGTGCGGGAAGTTGACCGCTCTGCCCCCGTACGGGGATGATCGCGCATACCTTAGTAAGAACGTGACCAGGGTCCGCACGGCGATGTACCTGTCAGGGATCTTGACGCTGGGGCGCAGCGCGTGTCTACCTTGGTCGTTTGGACGGTGTCCACGGCGTTACGCTCCGCTCTCGGCCGGTGCCCCTCATCGCGCCGAACCGGAGCACGAAAAACCATCTTCGGGCCGACCTCACCACAGGGGCCCGGCGGGTGTTTCTGTGACAAATGGGTACGGGGCTACTCTCACCATCTGCGACGCGCAGTCAACGGTGTTAAGGACATGAAGGGCACATGAGCGATATGTTGCCGGGCGGCGGACTGCAGCAAGACAGGTTCCCGACAGTGCGCAAGGGCGGCTACGACAAGGCGCACGTCGACGACTACTACGTCCGAATGGACAACCAGTTCAAGGACCTCCGCGAGCGTCTCCAGCGGATGGACGACGAACTGGAACAGTACAAGCGCGACCTCGCGATCGCTCGGGAGAAGGCCCAGGTCAAACCTGAGCACGAGCAGATCAGTGAGCGTATGGCGGAGATCCTCCGGATAGCCGAGGAAGAGGCCAAGGAGCGTCGCTCCCGGGTCGAGGCCGAGGTGAAGGAGGCCCAGAAGAAGGCCCAGGAAGAGGTCGCCAAGCACCGCAAGGACTCCGAGGAGCACGCCGAGAGGATCGTCTCCTCCGCGCGCACCGAGGCCAACGAGATGGTCGCCGGTGCCAAGAAGGAGGCGGACCAGCTCCGGGAGCAGGCCAAGCAGGAGGGCGACCGCCGTCTGAGCGAGGCGGAGGCCAGGGCCAAGAAGATCCACGACACGGCGGACCGCCGTCTGGCCACGCTGACGGCCACGCACGCCGAGGCGCTGCGCCGACTGAAGGACATGCACTCCACGCTGGCCGACCTGGTCGCGGCCGAGGACCGGGCCGGCGCCTTGGAGACGGGCCTGTCCCGCGAGGACGCGGCGTCCGCCCCGGCGGAGGCCCCCGGGGATCAGCGCGACTCCGGTCAGCAGAGCCCGGGTCGGCAGAACGCCGGCCAGGCCAAGCAGGCAGCCAAGCCCGAGGGCGGGGCTCCGGAGGACAAGGCGGCCCAGGGCCGGGCTCCGGAGGACAAGGCCGCTGGGAACAAGGGCTCGGAGGGCGGGGCCCCTGAGGCCGCCAAGCCCGCGGCCCAGCCGGAGAAGGACGAGGCCACCACCAAGCTTCCCCCGCTCCAGCAGGAGTCGGACGAGGCGACGGTGCGCATCAAGCCGGTGCCCAAGCCCGACCAGGCCAAGCAGGAGGGCCCGAAGCCGGAGGTGCAGCAGGACGAGGGCAAGGGCGGCGACCCCAGGGCCGCGGCCGCGCAGCCCCCGCAGGGCGCCCGCTTCACCGGCCCGGCTCCCGGCGGACAGCCGCAGGCCCACCAGCAGCAGAGCGGTCCGCAGCAGCCCCCGGCGGCCCCGCCCGCCGACGAGGTCGGCGGTGACCCGGGCATCACCGGGGTCTACCGGCGACCGGAGGGCCCCCAGCAGCCGCCCACGGGCGACGAGGGCGTTCGGATCATCCGTAAGCCCTGACGGGCGGAGCTCCGCCCGTCAGGTGACGGGGGCGGGACCAGGCCGGTCCCGCCCCGGTGCTTTGTGGTCAGTTGTAGGGGGACGTCCGCCTTGTCGCAGGCTGTCGGCTACGATGCCGACAGCCATGATGATACGCGCGGCCATACGGTCTGACCTCGGTGCGATCCTGCGCCTCCTACGCGACCTCGGTGACACCACTCATACGCAGAGCGCGCACGTTCGCATGTCCTCAGCGGCCGTACGCGCCTGGACCCGGATGGAGAACGACCCCGACCGCACCGTCCTGGTGGCGGAGCGCAGGGGGCAGATCATCGGGACCCTGGACCTGCTGGTGGTGGCCAACCTGACCCACGACGCCCAGCCCTGGGCGGTGGTCGACAACCTCGTCGTCGATCCCGAGACCAGGCGCCAGGGCATCGGCAGGGCGCTCATGGAGGACGCCCTGGACCGCGCCACGCGCGCGGGCTGCTACAAGGTCGAACTGCTCTCCTACGAGGGCCGCCAGGGGACGCAGCAGTTCTACGCCTCCCTGGGCTTCGACGAGTCGTCCGCGGGCCTGCGCCGCTACCTCTGAGTCCCCGGCACGGCTTCGCCGGCCGGGGCCGTCCTCCCGGGGCCGCCGCGCAGCGGCACACCCCTCATGAACGACACCGCCACCAGGCCCAGCGCCGCGACGGGGATCCCGGCCACGAACACGCCCTGCATCGCGTGGTCGAAGGCGCCCACGATCACCTCGCGTACGGGTTCGGGCAGTGAGTGCACCAGCTCCGGAGAGCCCTGCGCCGAATCGGCCGCCTCCTCCAGGCCGATCGCCAGCGCCTCGGCGCCGGAGTCGGTGCCGTTCGCGGTGTCGGCGGCCAGGCGCTCCCGTGCGGCGGTGGCGGCGGAGGCGAGTTCGTCGTTGAGCCGGCTCACCATCACCGCGCCGAAGGCCGCCACGCCCATGGCACCGCCCAGGTTGCGGAAGAAGGTGACCGAGGCGGTCCCGGACGCGAGGTCCCGCACCGGCAGTGAGCTCTGGGTGGCCAGCAGCAGGAGCTGCATGTTGAGCCCGAAGCCGAGTCCCACGAGCATCTGCCCCGCGACGACCGTGGTCAGCCCGGGGTCGGCCTGGGCCAGGCTCAGCACGGTGAACCCGAGCACGCACAGCACCATGCCGACGACCGGGTAGGCCTTCCACCGGCCGGTCCCGCTCACCGCGAAGCCGGAGCCGATCGAGGTGACCAGGAACGAGCCCACCAGGGGCAGCGTCATCAGGCCGGACACGGTCGGGCTCATGCCGTGGACCATCTGGAGGTACTGCGGCATGTAGATGATCAGGCCGAACATCATCATGCCCACGGCCACCGAGCCGACGGAGGCCAGCACGAAGGTGCGGTCGCGGAACAGGCGGGCGGGGATGATCGGTTCCTTCGCGCGGCGCTCGACCAGGATCGCGGCGGCGGTCAGCAGCACCGAGGCGCCGCCCATGGCGTACGCGGCCGGTGAGTTCCACGGGATCTGGGTGCCGCCCAGGCTGATCAGGACGATCACCGTGCTGGCGGCGCCGAAGATCAGACCGGCGCCCAGCCAGTCCACGGACGGTTTGCGGCGCGGGGTGAACGGCATCCGGAACATGAACTGGATGACGCAGAACGCCACCACGGCGAGCGGAACGGTGATGAGGAAGCACCAGCGCCAGCCGAGCGGGCTGTCGACGAGGAAGCCGCCGACCAGGGGGCCGAGCACGGTGGAGACGCCGAAGACCATGCCGATCAGCCCGCTGTAGCGGCCGCGCTCCCGTGGGGAGACGACGTCGCCGAGGATGATGTTGGGCAGGGTGGCCAGGCCGCCTACGCCCAGTCCCTGGAGGGCGCGGGCGGCGATCAGCCAGTTGATGTCCTGGGCGAATCCGGCGGCGAGCGAGGCGGCGATGAAGACGCCGAGGGCGATCTGGAAGAGGAGTTTGCGTCCCCAGATGTCGGAGAGCTTGCCCCACACCGGTGTGGACGCGGTCATGGTCAGCAGGGCGGCCGTGGCGACCCAGGCCAGCCGGTCCTGGCCGCCGAGCTCGCCCATGATCGTCGGCAGGGCGGTGCCGATGATCGAGTTGGTGAGCATCGAGGTCAGCATCGCCAGCACGAGGCCGACCATGATCCGGCGCACGACCCGGCGCGGGGGGTACTCGGGTGCGGGCCCGGCCGGTTCGGCGGGGGACGGGGACGCCTGTGGGGGAGGGGACCCGGGGATCCGGGACGGTTTCCGTGGCTTGGATCTCCCGCGTACCGACTGTTCCATGAGGCCCCCGATTCCGGACGCACGAAAGCCCCACGGCACACACACCGGGGGCAAGCATCCACCTCAGGTATATGTAAACGCTGTTGACCTGTCAAATCGGTATCTCTACGCCCGTTCCGGTATGCGCCGGGTGCACCGAGGTGCCAACCTGGAAACCTGAAAGCCAGACCGCGGCCACCAAGGGGTGTGCAGATGGACCATCCGGACAGGACCGGAGGCGGTGCCGAGGCACCGGTGCGTGGCCGTGAGGCGACCAGGGAACGAATTCTCGCCAGCGCGAAGGCGTTGTTCACCAGCGAGGGGTACGGGGCGGTCTCCTCCCGCAAGATCGCCTCGCACGCGGGGGTGAACGTCGCCCTGATCAACCGCTACTTCGGGTCCAAGGCCGGACTGCTCACCGAGATCCTGCGCGAGGACGGCGTCTTCCCCAGGCTGATCGAGGAGGGTCCGCCGGAGGGGCTGACGGAACGGCTGGCCGAACACTCGGTCAGCCGACTGCACGGCGAGGGGAGCCCGCTCCAGCTGTCGCTGGACGACTCGGCCGGCGACCCCGACCTCCAGGCGGTCTACCAGGGGCGGCTCAAGAGCGCGCTGATCGAGCCCCTCGCCGCCTACCTGGGCGGCAGGGACGCGCGCGTGCACGCCTCCCTGGTCGCCGCCGTGCTGATGGGAGTGGGCCGGGTCCGGCGGGTGGAGGGCGCGACCGCCCTGCGCGCGCACGACCGCGAACAGCTCAAGGAGCGGGTGCTGGCCCTGTTGGAACTGTGCCTGAAGGACTTCGACGCCTCCGATTAGGGAGTCCGGGCCTTGGGTTGCTCCCGGGCCCGGCGGCCCCTCCCGGGGCGCACGGTCGCCGAACGCGAGGGCCCCGGCCCTCCCGGGGAGAGGGGCGGGGCCCTGCGGGACGAGGTGTCCCGGGCGCTCCGGGGGCCTAGAGCGGCAGGGCGCTGACCGCCGCGGCGACGCCGCCGATCGGCAGGATGAACGCCCAGTACTGCATCGGCACGAAGAAGAACGTGTGCGCGTTGCGGTACACCACCGGCTGGCCGGTGGCGGGGTGGAAGCCCTGCCTGGGCGCGTTCAGCTTCCTGCCGGCGAAGTAGACGCCCACGGCGCCGAGGACGAGGCCCGCGCCCGCACCGAGGCCCGCGGAGTCGCTGCCCAGGAATTCGGCCGCGAGGAAGCCGAGGGGGACGGTGAAGACCGCCGCGATGAGGACGACGAGAATGCCCCAGCCGTTCCAGATGATCATGTTTGACCTCTATGAGCTGTTTTCGTGGGGGTGTGGACGGTCAGTGGGATACGTGTGGCGAATGGGTTGTTCGGGGTTTTTCCTGAGTCGCGGGGCGGATGCCTCGCTTTTTGCCGTTCCGGCAAGGGGACTCGCTCGGCCCGCCGCCACCGAGCAGAGTGGTAGGCGGAGGTGGTCGGCACATGGCCCACGAACACGAGTCCCTGCCCGAGGAGATGGGCGAGGACTTCTGGAACGAGCGGTACCGCTCCGGTGAGCGGATCTGGAGCGGGCGGCCCAACCGGCACCTGGTCGCGGAGGCCGGGGAGCTGCCCCCGGGGAGGGCGCTGGACGTCGGCAGCGGCGAGGGCGCGGACGCGCTGTGGCTGGCCGAGCGGGGATGGCGGGTGACCGCGGTCGACATCTCGTTCGTGGCGCTGGACCGGGCCGCGGCGCACGCCGCCGAGCGGGCACCGGACATCGCGGAACGGATTACCTGGCTGGAGGCGGACGTGACCCGGTGGTCTCAGCCGACGCCCGGGTTCGACCTGGTCACGGCCCAGTTCATGCACCTCTACCCGGATCCCCGGGCGCGGTTGTTCGCGGGCCTGGCCACCGCGGTGGCGCCCGACGGTGAGCTCCTGGTGGTCGCGCACCACCCCAGTGACCTGGAGCAGGGGGTGCCGCGTCCGCCGGACCCCGAGCTGTTCTACGGGGGTGAGGAGGTGGTCGCCGCGCTCGCCGAGGGGGAGTGGGAGGTGCTCGTCGACGAGGCCCGGCCGGGGGAGCAGACCCTGGACGGCACCACCTACACCGTGCACGACCTGGTGGTCAGGGCGCGCCGTATCGGGTAGGTGGTGGTCAGGGGGCCGGCCGCGCCGGTGGAACCGCCTGTCGGGGCGGCCGGTCCGTCACAGGTGCGGAGTGTCGTCAGTCGCGGAGCTTGGCGACGACGTCGATTTCGACGAGGATGTTCGCCAGGTCCGAGCCCACGGTGGTCCGCACCGGGTAGGGGGCGGTGAAGTGCTGTTCGTAGACGGCGTTGAACTCCGGGAAGTCCGCCTTGAGGTTCTCCAGGTGGACGGTGGCCTTGACGACGTCGTCGAGGGTGAGGCCGTGTTCGGCGAGTACGGCGGAGACGTTGGCCAGTACCTGGGCGGTCTGTTCACCCACGGTCGGCGCGACCCGCCCGGTTTCGGGGTCCTGGGGACCGAACCCGGCCGTGTACAGGAACCCGCCCGCCACGACGCCCTGGCTGTAGGCTCCGGCCGGAGCGGGGGCCCTGTCGGTCCGGACCGCCTTCTTGGACATGTGACTCCTTCGGTCGGGTCTGGTGTGCACCTGCGCGTGCCGGTGCCCGTGCTGGTCCGCCGGCGGCAGGTCACATTTACTGGCAACAAAGTTACCAATTTTCTTTCGCGCAGCGTATCTTGGGCCACACCGGCACGTCGGCGGCAGCCTCGCCGCACCGGGCGCCGGGGACCCCGAACGGAGGAACAGTGCAGCCCGAGACCGTACTCGCCGGAGGACGGGTGATCGACGGCAGCGGCGGCCCCTCCCGCCTCGCCGACCTCGTCCTGCGCGACGGCCGCATCAGCCATATCGTCCCGCCGGGGAGCGCCAGGACCACCGGAGACGTGATCGACGTGACCGGGCTCGCGGTCGCCCCCGGGTTCATCGACATGCACGCCCACTCCGACCTCGCCCTGCTCGCCGACCCCGCCCACGAGGCCAAGGTCTGCCAGGGCGTCACCCTGGAGGTGCTGGGCCAGGACGGGCTCGGCTACGCCCCCGTCACCGACGGCACCGCCGAACCGATCCGCGAACAGATCGCCGCCTGGAACGGGACACCGGAACTCGACCACTCCTGGCGCACGGTCGGCGAGTACCTCGACCGGATCGACCGCGGCTCCGCGACCAACGCCGCCTACCTCGTCCCCCAGGGCAACGTCCGGATGGCGGTGGTGGGCAACGAGGACCGGCCGGCCACGGAAGCCGAGGTCGACCGCATGCGCACCATCGTCGCCCGGGGCATGGCCGACGGCGCGCACGGGCTCTCCTCCGGCCTGACCTACACCCCCGGCATGTACGCCGGCGACGACGAGATCGTCGCCCTCCTCGAACCCGTCCGTGCGGCGGGCGGCTACTACTGTCCCCACCACCGCAACTACGGCTCCAGGGTCGTGGAGTCCTACCAGGAGTGCCTGGACGTGGCCCGCCGCGCCCACGTGCCCCTCCATCTCGCGCACTGCCACGTCAACTTCCCGCAGAACCGGGGCCGGGCCCCCGAGGTCCTCGACGCCATCGACGAGGCCACCGTCCGGTACGGCCTCGACGTCACCCTCGACAGCTACCCCTACCGGGCCAGCGCCACCTACCTCGGCGCCCCGCTGCCGAGCTGGTCCCAGGAGGGCGGGACCGCCGCCGTGCTCGACCGCCTGCGCGACCCCGGCACCCGGGCCCGCATCCTGCACGAGATCGAGGTGGAGGGCACCGACGGCAACCATGGCATCCCGATGGACTGGAGCACCCTCGTCGTCACCGGGACCGCGGACCCCGCGCTCTCCTGGGCCGTGGGCTCCTCCGTAGCCGACCTCGCCGAACAGCGCGGCGAGGCCCCGGGCCGGGTGTACGCCGACCTGCTGGTCGCCGACGAACTCCGCAGCGGCTGCCTCCTCCAGGTCGGCAACGAGGAGAACATCCGCGCGATCATGCGGCACAGCGCCCATACCGCCGGCAGCGACGGCATCCTCGTCGGCGACCGGCCGCACCCCCGGGGCTGGGGCACCTTCCCCCGCTACCTGGGCCACTACGTGCGCGAACTCGGCGTCCTCAGCCTGGAGGAGTGCGTCCGCCACCTGACCTCGCGCCCCGCCCAACGGCTCGGCCTCACCGACCGGGGGTCCATCCAGCTCGGCGCCGTCGCCGACCTCGTCGTGTTCGACCCCGACACCGTGGACGCCCGGGCCACCTACGAGGACCCGCGCCGCACCCCCGTGGGCGTCGAACACGTCATGCTCGCCGGCGAGTTCACCCTCCGGGACGGCAGGCGCACCGACCGCCTGCCCGGCCGGTCGGTCCGCAGGGGCCGCCGATGAGCGGGATCGACGCGGTCTGCGTCGGAGAGACCATGGCCGTGCTCACCTCCCCCGAGGCCCTGGCGGAGGGGACCCGGCTGAGCGTGGGCACCGGCGGGGCGGAGTCGAACACCGCCGTGGCGCTGGCCCGGCTCGGACACCGGGCCGCCTGGGTGAGCCGGGTCGGCGACGACCCCTTCGGCAGGATCGTCACCGGCGCCGTCGCCCGCCGCGGGGTCGACGTGCGCGGGGTGGAGGTGGATCCCGGACACCCAACCGGCCTGTACGTGAAGGACACCGCGCCCGGCGGGGCGGGGGTCCTGTACTACCGGCGGGGGTCGGCGGCCTCGACGATGTCCGCCGCGGACGCGGAGAAGGTGTGGTCCCGGGGGCCCCGGCTGGTGCACCTGTCCGGGATCACCCCGGCGCTGTCCGCCCGCTGCGCCACCCTGGTCGAGTACCTGCTCGACCGGCGCTCCGGAAACGGCGCGCTGCGTTCCTTCGACGTCAACCACCGGCCCGCCCTGTGGGCCGCACGCGAGGCCGGGCCGGTGCTGCTGGACCTGGCGCGCCGGGCCGACGTGGTGTTCGTCGGCCGTGACGAGGCCGAACGCCTGTGGGGCACCCCCGCCGCGGAGGACGTCCGCGCGGTCCTCCCGGAGGTGCCGACCCTGGTGGTCAAGGACGCCGCGCACGGGGCGACGTGTTTCGAGGGGGCGGACACCGTCTTCGTGCCCGCCCCGCCGGTCGAGGTCGTGGAGGAGGTCGGCGCGGGCGACGCCTTCGCCGCCGGGTACCTGTCCGGCCTGCTGAAGGGCCTGCCCGCCGACCGCCGCCTCGCCCTGGGCCACGCGGCCGCGGGCGAGGTCCTGCGTTCGCGCGGCGACACCCTCGAGAGCGTCCCCCGGGAGCCGGGGCCCTGAGGGCGGGGCGCCGCTGGTGCCGGCCGCAGTTCTCAGCGAGCAGCCGGGAGCTGTCCGCTGTGGTCGTCGCCGGCGGTGATGAGATCGTCGAGCCGGTGAAGCGTGTGGGTCATTTCCTCGACCCGGTCCGCGAGGCGGTCGCGTTCGGTGCGCAGCATGTGGCGCTGCGTTTCAGTGGTGCGGCCGTTGTTCACGCAGGGCAGCAGCGTCGCGATGGAGCGGCTGCTGAGGCCGGCCGCGTAGAACCGCTGGAACAGGCGTACCGCCTCGACAGCGTCCTCGGTGTAGCGGCGCTGCCCCGACGCTGTCCGCTCTGGGCTGAGCAGGCCCTGCTCCTCGTAGTAGCGCAACGCCCGCACGCTCACCCCGGCCCGACGCGCGAGCTCGCCGATCTTCATCGTCCGCTTTCCGCCTTTCCTGCACTTGACCCTCACGCCGACGTGAGGTTTTAGTGTAGCGGGCATGGACATGAGAAACGAGATCGCCCTGGTCACAGGGGCTAACCGGGGTATCGGGCGCAGCTTCGTCACCGAGTTGCGGCGCAGGGGCGTCACAAAGGTCTATGCGGCCGCCCGCCGACCGGAGACCGTGCCCGAGGCGCCCGGAGTCGTCCCGCTGGAACTGGACGTCACCGACGACGGGTCCGTGACCCGGGCCGCGGCCACGGCCAGTGACACGACACTGCTCATCAACAACGCCGGAGTCTCGACCTTTGCGCGCCTCACCGACGGTGCCGAGGACGACATCCGGCTGGAGATGGAGACCAACTTCTTCGGCACCCTGCGCACGGTACGCGCCTTCGCGCCGGTCCTGGCCGCCCACGGCGGCGGTGCCGTGCTGAACGTGCTGTCGGTCATGGCGTGGATGGCGTTCGAGCACTCCAACAGCTACGGGGCGTCCAAGGCCGCGGCCTGGGCGCTGACCAACGGTGTCCGGTACGAACTGGCCGCCCAGGGCACCCAGGTCACGGCGCTGGCCATGGCGAGCGTCGACACCGAAATGATGGCCGGCATCGAGGACGAGAAGTCGGATCCCGACGCGATCGCCCGGGAAGCGCTGAGTGGACTGGAGGCCGGTTCCCTCGAAGTGCTGGCCGACGGGCGCACGGCCCGGTGGAAGGCCCGGATCGGCGAGGACCCGGCCCTGCTGTACCCGCAACTGTCCGTACGGGACGCCGCCAGGCCGTAAGGCCGTACCGCCCGGGGCGGAGGCGGACACCCTCGGCCGCTGTCCCGGGCCGGCGCCTGCGTGACCCTCTAGCCGATGACGATGGCCCCGGCCAGGACCGGGGTGCCGAAGCGTACGGAGCCGTTCCCGGAGGCCAGGGTGCGGCTGCCCTGGCAGCTGGTGCCCGCGAAGAGGGCGAACCGGGACTCGCCGTCGATCTCGACGACCCCTCCCTGGCCGGTCTCCAGGACGCGGCAGCCGCCGTTCTCCACGGTCTGCTCGTGTCCGGACTCGAAGGTGACGCGGACCGGCGCGGTCTCCTCCTCCTTGCTCGACATCCCCGAGATGGCTCCGGCGATGGTGGCGGACATGGTGGCAAGGTTCGCAGGGCGGATCGGCACGGGATTCCCCTCTTCACCGGGCTCACACGAGCCCTCAAGACACAGGTACTCAAGACGCGGCCGGGCGCAGGAGGCGCTGCCGAGTACGGAGTTGGCTACTCTGTGTCATTTAGCTACAGGATCACGTGAATGGAGGGGACCGGCGGCGGAGTGTCGGCGGATTTCTCCCTGGGGTGAACGGGTGCTTTGTCGGCTTGGTGCCGTCTGGGTACGATCGGTTCCACCGGACGGGGGAGGGAGGAAGCGCGTGCAGTACCTGCTGCCGTTCCTGGAGTTCCTCACCTTCGGTTTCCTGCCCGCCGACCTCCCGTTGCCCGGTGTTCCGGGCGGGGCCCTGACCCTCCTGGTCGTGGCGGTCGGCGCGGTCCTGACCTGGATGGCCCTGCGCGGCACGGCCCCGTGGCCGGTCGGCGACACCGCCACCGGTACGGCGCACGCGATGCGCCGCAGATCGAGGAAGCTTCCGGTCCTCACACTGTGTGACCCCGACGCGGCGGGCAGGCCGCGTCCCAGGGCACCGGGCGCGGCCCTTCCGGCCGCTCGCTGACCCGCGCCCCGGGGCGGTGTCCACACACGCCCCCGCCGCGCCGCGGCTCCGAGCGGCCCGACGTCTGAACACCCCATCCGGACGAAGGGCCTCACCTTGTACACCCTCGGGCCGATCGCGGCCGCCATCAACCTGCTCTCCGCTGTCCTCGCCGCACTGACCGGCATACTCACCCCGCTCACCGGAGCCCTGGCCGCCGGGCTGGCGGTCCTCGCCCTGACCGTCGCCGTCCGGCTCCTCCTGCTGCCGTTGGGGGTGGCCCAGGTGCGAGCGGAGAAGCAGCGCGCCCGGCTCGCGCCCCGGCTGGCCGAGATCTCCGAACGCCACGGGAGGAACCCGGAACGGATGGTCGCCGAACAGCGCAGGGTCTACGCCGAGGCGGGGACCTCTCCGCTGGCCGGGTGCCTGCCGGGGCTGGCCCAGATCCCGCTGGTCATCGCCCTGTACGGGCTGTTCGTCGGGGCCGGCGCCGGTGAGGAGCCGTTGCTCGCGCACACCTTCGGCGGCGTCGAACTGGGTTCCACCCTCGTCTCCAGCGCCGAAGGGCTCTTCATCGCACCCGTCTTCGCCGTACTCCTCGCGCTGCTGGCCCTGGTGGCCTGGGCCAACCGCCGTTACGTGGTCCTGCCGATGACGAGGAACGGCCCGGTGCGTTCCCCGATGCTCGGGGCGCTGTCCTACATGCCGTTCACGACGGTGGCCGTCGCCGCGTTCGTGCCGTTGGCGGCCGGGCTCTACCTGTTCGCCTCGACCGCCTGGGCGCTCGCGGAGAAGGTCGTCCTGCGCCGGGTACTGCCGGACTGAGTTCCAGTGCCTCCCCGGCCCCGCGCGCCGGAGTCGGGGCCGACCGGGGCCGGTCCCCTAGAACTCGACGGTCACGCAGGCCAGGCGGTCGCCCGCGCTGCCCGCGTGGCCCTCGTGGGTGGCGGTGTGCTCGTCGTGCAGGACCAGGGACTGCGCCTCGCCCTCGCGGAACTCCCAGTCGACGGTGGCGGTGACGAAGGCGTTGCCGCCGTCGTCGGTGGTCATGTCCAGCCAGACCTCGTTCTCGGGGTTGGCGTACTCGGGGTCGCTGGAGGGCTCGCCCTCCGCGGCCTCGGGGTCGACCTCGTTCTGGTAGTGCGGTCCGGCGTCGCCGGGGTCGTCGCCGCACTTGCCGGTGTGCACGTGGGCGCCGAAGTCCCGGTCCGCCTCCAGGCCGGTCCCGGTGAACTGCACGAAGGTGGAGCCCTCCTGGACACGGACCTGGACGTCCGCGGTGGCGCCCTCTGGGACGGCGGTCTCGTCGTAGGTGACCGCCCCGGCGCCCTGCCCCGGCGGGAGGAAGGTCGAGGCGGTCACGCTCGGGGCGGTGGTGGGCTGGGCCGCCGGGCTGTCGGTGGCGGCCGATCCGTCGTTGGTGGAGGGCGTTCCCTGGGCGCAGCCGGTGGCGAGGAGGGCGGTCAGGGCCAGACCGGTGGCCGTTGGCGTAATGCGCATCTCGGGACTCCCGGGTGTTTGTTGCTGTGGATGCCCGCAACGTTACCCAAGGTGTGTGTCAGATAACTACGGGTGCGAGAACTGTGGTGTGGCCGGAGGGTCGAAGGGGTCCCTGAGCGTGAACGCGTCGGGGCCGGGGCCCTTGGCGCGCAGGGTTTCCAGGCGCCGCCCGCCCTCCTCCGGTGTGGGGACGGTACCAGCAGGAATCCACCACAGCGCCAGATGGGCGCCGGAGAACCGGTGGAACCAGTCCCTGCGCTGGCGCAACAGCTCCAGGTGCTCGGTCCGGTAGGTGAAATCCCACAGCGACTGCACCGTCTCCCACACCGAGAGGTTCACCAGGACCTCGGTGCCGAACGGGCGCATCTTCGTCGCGTCCGGCTCCCCCTCCTCGGCCAGCCGCCACACGAAGCCGGGAGAGCGGTCGGCCAGGGCGTTGATCGGGTCGAGGAGGTCGGTGAACCCCGACATCGAGGGTTGGTCCAGGGGTTCCTTGAGCGTGCCGACGTTGATCTGGGCGAGATGGAACGAGGGGTGGGGTGAGGGGTTGCTCATGGGGTCAGGACACCACGGGCCCGGTTTCTATGTCAAGAATCATTGTTTTTGGAAATGACCACGCAGCACCGCCCGGCTTCCGGGGCCAGCCGGGCCTCGGCGGCCTCCTCCCCCCGCGCCTGGGCACGGGCGGCGAGCATGCCCCGCACCAGTTCCAGGTTGAGGCCGCAGGCCAGCGGCGGGAAGTCCCGGGCCAGCCGGTGGAACGGGCAGTTGCGCAGCCGGAACCCGGACCCGCCCGCCTCCCCCTCGGGGTCGGCCTCGGGCTCGTAACCCCGTGCACGCAGCAGTTCCAGCACCGACCCCGCCTCGGTGGCCGCGCCGATCCGGCGCCCCTCCTCCCGGGCCGCCGCGTGCAGGGACTCCTCCGCGCCGTGCCGTTCCACCGCCTCGGCCAGCACCCGGGCGGCCAGTTCGTAGTCGCGCGGCGGCAACTGGATCGAGACCTCGTGCGCCGAACGCCGGTACAGCTTGGCCGGTCGGCCCGACCCCGGCCCCTCGCGGCCGCTCACCTTGCGCCGGACCACCTCCAGCAGGCCCGCCTCCGCCAGCCGGTCCAGGTGGTGCGCCGCCAGCGTGCGCTGGATTCCGAGCGCCTCCGCGGCCTCACCCCGCCCGACCTCGCCCCCCGAGTCCGCGACGTAGTCGTACAGCCTGCGCCGCAGGGGGTCGCCGAGGGCCCGGGCGGCATCGATTGTGGAGTCGTCCATGCCCCCATTGTGCTCCGGCAAAGCCCGGCCCCGTCGGGATGGCAGACTGGTGCGGCCCACCACGACCCCTGCTGAACAGGCGACATGCGAACGATCAGACGCGGCGGCGAACACGAGATCGAGATCAGGAAGTCCCGGTTCATCTGTGCCATGGCCAGAGCGGACAGTGAGGACTCCGCCCGCGCGTTCATCGCCGCGAGGCGCAAGGAGCACTGGGGTGCCAACCACAACTGCACCGCCTACGTGCTGGGCGACGACGGCGCGGTACAGCGCTCCAGCGACGACGGGGAACCCGCCGGGACCGCGGGGGTCCCCATGCTGGAGGTCCTGCGCCACCGCGGGATCACCGACACCGTCGCCGTGGTCACCCGCTACTTCGGCGGGACCAAACTCGGGGCGGGCGGCCTCATCCGCGCCTACGGGAACTCGGTGTCCGCCGCGGTCGAGGAGTTCGGGCTGCTGGAGCGCCGTCAGCTGCTGGTGGTGGACGTGTTCGCCGACTACGTCCTGGGCGGGCGGCTGGAGAGCGACCTGCGCGACTCCTCCCTCACCGTCCGGGATGTGGCCTACGAGGACCGGGTCCGCATCGAGGTGGCGCTCCCCGAGGCCGACCTGCCCGGCTTCGAGATCCGGCTGGCCGAGCTGACCGGAGGCAGGGCCGCCTTCGAGGTGAGGGGCACCACGGTCGTCGAGGTGGAACCCGGGTCCGGCTCCTGAAGGCACGGGTGGCGCGTACACAGAGCGGTAACGAGTGGTCGGCCCTGTGTACCCACCCGACCGTTTCCCGGCTTAGGATTTGCCGTGAACGTCATCGTTTCGTGGGGAGAGACCGTCAATGCGCAGCTCACGCGTGCCCCAGGCCCTGACCTGTGGCCTTGCGGTGCTGCTGGTCGCGGGGTGCACCGAGGACCCCGAACCGCCCGCACCCGCTCCCGAGGAGGAGCCCTCCCCGGTCCCCACCGCCTTCGCGGGCGAGGCGCCGCCCGGAATCGAGGGCGACGTCCTGCGCTACCTGCACGGTGACGGAGCCGAGGTCCACGACATCCTGGACGATCCCCTGGGCGTGCGCATCAGTCCCGTCGGCGGGGCCTTCCTGATCAGCTCCGGGGGCGAGGACCGCCACCTGCTGCACGACGCGGCCACCGGCGAGACCCTCTGGGAGGGGCAGGCGCGCTTCCGCGGGTTCGACGTCGACTCCGGGGGCGAGACCGTCCTGCTCATGGCGGACGGTGACGAGGCCCCCTTCGTCCTGGGCGCGGACGGCGAGACCCGCTGGGAACCGGAGGCCCCCGGGGACGCCTACCTCGACGGGGTGGCGGTGCGCCGCCCGGCCGAGTGGAGCACGGAGGAGCCCTACGGCGACTACTCCGTACTGGACACCGACGGCGGTGAGCTGTGGTCCTACACCTTCGAGCCTGAGCCGGAGGAGGACGAGGAGGACCCGGAGTCCGAGGGGGATCCCGAGGACGCCGGGACCGAAGAAGGCGAGGAGCCCGAGGAGGGCGGGGAGGACGCGGACGAGGCCGGGGAGGGGCCCGGTCAGCTCGGCGTTCCGGTGGCCGCCTGGGACGACACCGTGCTGCTGGACTCCGGCGACTCTGCCCTGCACGCCCACTCCCTGGACCCGGAGGAGGCCGGGGAGCGCCTGTGGTCCGCGAGCGCGGGCGACGAGGAGCTGGACCTGCCCGCCACCGCGCCGGTCTCGGTACCGCAGGTCCTCGGTGTCTTCCGGACGCCCGCGCCCGAGGGGGAAGAGGCCGGGGAAGAGGACGGTGAGGAGGACGGGGCCGGACCGGACGTGGTCCTGCTGCGCTGGGCCCAGCCCGAGGCGCCCTCGATCCTGTCCGCGCACGACGCCGCCGACGGCACCCCGCTGTGGACCCTGGAGGAGGCGGGGACCAACCCGGTCTCCCGGAAGTTCGACGAGGCCGGGGCCCCGGGCAGCCTCTACGACACCGACACCGCGACCCTGCTGCTGCCGCAGGCCAGCGGTGAGGCCACGTTCGTCGCCGTGGACCTGGTCGCGGGCGAGGTCCGCTGGGGCCTGGAGGAGGAGGCCGGTTCGATCTCACCGGCCTTCGCGCACGGCGGCCTGGTCTACGGGGACCTGCGCTCCAACGAGGAGGGCGACCCGCAGTTGGTGCTGGACGCCGAGACCATGGACGTGGTCGGTGAGGACCTCTCCGCGTACGTGGAGGCGGTCACCGACACCGGGCACGCCATCCTCGTCCAGGACCGCCAACGGTTCGTCTTCGGCCCCGAGCCCGAGCCCGAGGAGGAGAACAGCGAGGCCCCCGACGGCTCCGAGCCCCCCGAGGACGGGGACGAAGACACCGGGGACGCCCCGGAGGGCGACGCCGGCTGACGGCCCCGCCGGAACACGTCGATCAGCCCCCGGATCACACGAGGGGTCGCGTTCAACGGCTGGTACGTCACCCCGGAACGGCACCCCCTGGCACCGACCCCGGCGAGACCGGTGCGGGACTACCCACGAACGGACCAGAGAGCGTGCTGGGGGCTGTGTACCCACACCGTCTGCGTCCGCCGGTCCGGGTCGACGGTCAGCCCGAAGTCGGTCACGGCCGGGCGGCCCCGGCCCTCCCAGGTCCGCCAGGCCCGGTAGGCCTCCTCGAACAGGGCGCGCGTCCCGCCCTGTTCGACCCTGCCGTCCGCGTGCAACCGCGCCCAGGAGGGGCAGGTGGTCGAGGCCAGCCACACACACGGGTCGGTGGCGTCCTCCCCCATGCGCAGCCCGTAGGTCCAGCCCGGCATCAGCAGGGACAGCAGGAGCGCCCGTTCCCCGTCGAGCCACGGCTCGCGCGGGTCACCGGGCACCTGTTCGGTGGAATCGGCCACGGTCTCCGGCCCCGGAGCGGGCCGGCCCGGGCGGCGCTGCCCGCGCGCCCACATGAAGCTCAGTCCGCCCTCGAAGCGGCCCTCCGCGTAGTTGCGGGTCGCGTCCAGGACGGCGAGTACCCCGCCCGGCAACCCCGGCGTCGGGGCCCACGGGGTCACGATCCGGCCCCGCCCCCGCATATGCCGCAGCCACGCCGCCGGAACCTCGGAGACCGTGCAGGTGGCGACCAGACGGTCGTAGGAGGGCAGCCCGCCGGTCCGCTCGCCGTCCCCGGTGCGGACGTCGGGGCGGAACCCGGCGGCGGACAGGGCGGCGCGGGCGGAGTCGGCCAGCTCCGGGTTGATCTCGACCGTGGCCACCGAGTCGGACCCGAGCAGCTGCGACAGCAGGGCCGCGTTGTAGCCGGTGCCGGTGCCGATCTCCAGGATCCGGTGTGCGGACCCGATTCCGGCGGCGGTGAGCATCCGCGCCATCACCGAGGGGGCGCTGGAGGAGGAGGTGGGCACCCCCGTGCCGCCGGGGGCGCCGTCGTCGCGCTGGGTGGTGAGCGCCTGGTCGGTGTAGGCGGCCCGCATCCACTCGGCGGGGTCGGCGGCGCGGTCGTAGCGGGTGCGGTCCTCACCCCACACGGTGTCGGGCAGGAACCGGTGCCTCGGCACCTGCGCGAACAGGCGGGCGATGTGCTCGGGGGCGCCCTGGGCCCGGAGCCGGGCGGCGAGGGCCTGGGCGAGGGGAGCGTGGTCCATGCCCACGGTGTGCCCGCTCATGTGGTCCCCGTCCCGTTGCACGCGGTGCAGGCCACCCAGCGGGAGATGTTCCTGCCGGGGGAGGAGCCGTCAGAGGTGACCCACGTTCCGCCCTGCCCGTTGCAGGCTCCGCACGCGGCGGCGGTGGGCGGCTGAGGGGCGGTCTGGTCCTGGTAGCGGCCGTAGCGGGCCATGGCCTGGTCGTGTCGGTGCTCGCTGGGGGTGAGCGGTCGGTCCGGGCCGGTCCTGGGCACGGTGGGCTGGGGTGCGGTGGGCTCGGGGGCGGCGGGCGTGGGCTTGGGCTCAGCCACGGGGGTTTCTCCGTTCTTGTGGTGGTCGATCAGGGCGGCCAGCAGGCCGGGCCGGGTGGGTGCGGCGATGCGTTCGTGGGGGTTGCCGGGGCCGGTCCAGCCGATGGGCCGGTAGGCCACGTATTCGGTGTCGGGCGGGGCGCCCTCGATGGTCAGGACCCAGCGGCCCGCGATGAGTTCGTCCAGGACGTTGTCCAGCTCTGGGCGGGCGCTCACCGGACCCGCTCCAGGGGGGAGTGCCACACCAGCGGGTGGGCGTGGGGGTCGCGCTCGGTGCCCCGCGCCAGGCGGGTGATGTGGCCCCGGTGGGCTTCGTAGACGGGGTAGCCCTGGGCGTCGGGGCCCACGTAGCCGATCGCGGTGTGGTGGGTGCGCGCCCAGGTCCGCAGCGCGTCGGTGTCGGGCAGTTCGCGGATGTCGCACACGTGGTTCATCGGGCCGCCCCCAGGCGGTGCAGTCCGGCCAGGACGGCGTGGAGGAGGTCCAGGGGAGCGGCCTCCAGCGGGCGGCGCGGTGCGGGGATGCGGGGGAGCGGGGCGAAGGCGCGGACCCGGGAGGCCCGGCGGGGGCGTCGGCGGCGCATGGTTTCGGTGGCCAGCCAGCGCACGTGTGCCAGCTCGGACAGGTTCAGGTATCGGGGCGCCATGAGCGCACACCTCCTGGATCGGTGCGACTGGTCAGGTCGCGGTGAGTTCTGGTCCACCCATAGTGACCCCTTGCCTCCAAATTTTCAATACAAAGATTCGGATTAATGAGATCCTGGCAACAAAAGTTTCGCGAAAGGGGTGATCTACCATCGGGACAGACCGACGAATGACCAGGAAGAGCAAGGGAGCGCGCGCTGTGACGGACCGCTACAGCCCCACAATCCGACGCCGCCGCCTCTCGGCCGAATTGAGACGTTTGCGTGAGGCGTCCAAGCTGACCGCCGAGCAGGTCGGCGACAAGCTCGGCTGGTCACGCGGTCGGCTCACCAACATGGAGCTGAACAAGTGGAAGCGTCCGGACCCGGTGATCATCCGGGCCTTGGCCAACCTCTACAAGGCGCCGCCAGAGGTCACCGAGGGCTTGGTCCTGCTCGCCCGCCAGTCCCGAGAAAAGGGATGGTGGACCCGCTATGGCGATGTGTTCACCGACGCGTACGTCGGGTTCGAAGCTGAGGCCTCCGCTGTGTCGACCTACCAGACGATGGTGGTTCACGGTCTGCTTCAAACTCCGGAGTACGCCGCGGCGTCCACTCGAATCGGTCGATCCCGATCGCCTGGCACCATCGATCGCGTGGTTCAGGCTCGACTGGTGAGGCAAGAGGTGCTCGACCAGGACGATCCGCCGAAGCTCTGGTGTGTCTTGGATGAAAGCGTGCTGCTCCGCCCCGCCGGTAACAAGCAGGTGATGCGTGACCAGATCACGAAGCTCATTCACCTCATCGAGACCGCCGACCACATCAAGATCCAGTTGCTCCCGCTGGACGTGGGGCTCCATCCCGGCATCGCGGGGAGCTTCACCATCCTGGACTTCGCGAATCCCCTCGACCCATCCATCGCCTACATCGAGACCCGCACCGACGGTCTCTATCTGGAGGAGACCGAGGAGATCCAGGTTCACCGGGATGCGTGGGACGAGATTCGGGTGATGGCACTTCACCCGGATGCCAGCGCTGACCGCATGCGTCAGATCGTCAAGAAGTACGAGTAGGAAGACCACCGTGTACCAGAACAAGAACGAACAGATGACCTTCCGCAAGTCGTCTTACAGCGCCACGGCGAACGACTGCGTCGAGGTCGCTGACCTGCCCGCTGGTGCTGCCGTGCGTGACACGAAGAACCGCGCCGCCGGACACCTAGCTTTCGACGCCCGTGAGTGGGAGGCCTTCCTCGGGGCGCTCCCGCAGTAGCGCACAACACAAGAGGCCCCGGTGACCAAACCGGGGCCTCTTCGTGTACCAGAACAGCTCTCAGTCTACGGGGACGAAGCCCCAGTGGAAAGCACAGCCCAAGGTCATACATGCGCACCCTTGCCGACGTGTGCCCACGGCGTACTCGGTAGTGCCCATGCCGCGCCTGCCGTCCTGGCTGGGCGGTTCCGGGTTCGCCCAGGGGTCTGGCGCTATCAGGCGCTGTAGAACGAGAAGGAACCGTACTGGGAGATGCTCAGTTCCCAGTCGCTGACGTCCCCGCTCTCCTCGTCCAGGCTCTGGCAGAGGAAGGGCGCCTCCCCGCCGGTCTCACCGCGCTCGACGTCGGACTCCATGTCGCAGAGCACGTACTCGCTCTCGGTGTGCGCCCGGAGGGTGTCCTCCACCACCTCGCGCACCAGCGGGCCCTCGGGCATCTCCCAGCCGTAGTTGATCATGATGCCGGAGGACTCGATGTTGATCGTGTACTCGAACTCCTCGTCCAGGAAGTTCACCGTGCAGGTGACGGACTCGCCCTCCTCCCCGGCGATCTCGGGGCACTCTGCGGTGGCGTCGGGGTCGGTCACCGAGGCGAAGGTGGAGACCCGCTCCAGCGCCTCCCACGCGATGCGGTCGCCCAGGGGAGCGGAGGAGTCGGGCTCGGCGGGCAGGTCGGCCTCGTCGATCTCGGGGGCCTCGGCGGGGACGGGACCCTGGTTGAAGGATGAGGCGTCGACCTCGGTGGTCTCCTCTTCCGCCACGGTTTCCTCGACCTCCTCGACGGCAGCCGTGTCGGTCTCGGCGGGTTCCGGGTCGCCCCCGCCGCAGGCGGCGAGAGCCAGGGCCGAACCGGCGGCGGTCAGACCGAGGGCGATGCGGTGTCTGCGGGCGGAGTTCAACATGGGGGTCCTGTTCGGAGGAAGCGTCTCGGACACCCCCTTAGGCTCCTGGCCAGGGCATTTGGTTCCCCTGATTTGGCTTTTGTGGCTCACGTCACACATTGGGGATGGTGATGTGGGCGGTGGGAGGCAGCTTTAGGCCAACTCCCCCTTCCCCCTTGGCCTCCGGCGCCTTCCGGGCGCTTGCGGACGAGGCTGCAGGATGTGGGAGCCACGGGGGGCTGCCTATTCGTGGAGCAGGGGCCGCATCCGGCCACCGCCGGACGGCCCGGTTCGTCACCGCATGTCATGAGATTTTTTCCTGTGTTTTCCGGTGGGGCGGAGTCAGATTTGCCTAGTTCAACCCTTGCATCGGTGCATAGGAAATTTTACGTTGGCTTCCCGGGTGCCTTGCGGAGAAAATGCATGATGCATTTATCTTTTTTGCGAGTGCCTTGTTGTTGCCTTTGATAAATTTATTGGGAGGTTTCGATGTTTGCTGCGCGCGCGGTTCGTTCAACGTGGCTGGCCGTGGCGATGGCCATCACCATGGCCTTTGTCGCCACCACGCCGGCGCAGGCTGGTGGCCTTGCCCAAGCTGGCTCGCTGAGCGCAGAGCAGCGCCAGGTCCGCGATGCGTTCGTCGACAGCTACCAGAGCGCGTCGGTTGGCCAGTCGTTCGACGTCACCAACGCTGAGGGACGGGAACTCACCTTTGTCAAGACGGCCGAAGGTGTGCGGGTATCCGACGGCACAGCCGATAGCATCACCGACAGCAGTACTACGCAGCCCATGGCCGCCGACTTCTGCCTGGCGGCTGCTCAGGCCGCCGTGTACGCGATCGGAGCCGCGGTCTTCGCGGGTGTTGCCGCCTCAGGTGGAACAATCGCTGTAGCGGGTGTGGTCATCGGGCCCTCTGTCGCGGGGATGTTCTCCGCGGCCCTGGCGGGCGGTGGCGGCCTGTCGGCGCTGATCGCCCAGTACATCTGCTAGTTGCAGCGGAGAGAACATGAACGTGGTCGTGATCCTCGGATGGCTCGAATTGGCTCTGGGGGTGGGGGCCCTGTCCTGGATGGCCTGGCATGCGCGCAATGGGCGCAGCCCTGCCCAGCAGCGCGGATTTCGTCCGATCATGGCCGTGATCGCCATAATCAGCGTCCTGTTCGTGATCGCGTTGGTCATCTGACGCGGAAACAATGAAAGGATAATGGTGCGAATCGCTGTTCGATTTCCTGCGACGCTTTCCTTGGGTCTTGTCGCATCCTTCTCGGTGTTCCTCGGTCTCGTGGCAGGGATCTGCGGAGACACTCTTGTCGAGCAAGCCACCGCGCTTCTGGCCGTCCCCGCCGCTCTGGCGGGTTTCGGGTTGGTGATCGACCGGGCACTGCACACGCCGCAGGCCCCTGCGGTCGCCAGCGGTGTGCATCAGCGGCATCTTGACGTGACAGCAGCCGCCTAGCTCGGCGTTTGACCTCGGCCCGTGGTCCGAACACTGTTCCGGTCACGGGCCGAGTAGTTCTCCGGACCACGCGACGGCCTTCGCTTGATCATGCACAGTGGCCAGGTGAACACCACGAGGGCTGCAGCCATGCGTGGTGTCGCGCCTGGCCTCCACGGCCGAGTCGCTGTCGGCACTGTCCCGTTCGCGCATCGAACTTCACACCTGCCTGCTCCGACGCCGCCTTCGGCCTGTGCGACGCACCCACCGGTGCTCCGACGACCGCCTTGTACTGGCGGCCGACACGGGCCATGGCGCACGGGACGGGCCCTGGTAAGGCACGGCGAGTGTGTGCCCGCCCGAGCATGGGCGTGTTCCGTGGCCGACGCCCCGGCGAAGGACGCAACGGCCCCTGTGTGTCGTCCTGGGAGCATGCGAGCAGGGAGAGCGGCGGCCTAGACCTCCTCGATGGAGTAGCCGAGGAGGATGTCGTAGGTAACCAGGTACTCCTCGGTCTCCCCGGTCTCGTCGTCCAGGGCCGTGCACGTCACCTCCTCCCCGTCGGTGGCGGTCGCCACCTCGCCCTCCAGGCCGCAGTCCACGTAGGGCATGAGGCTCCAGACCCGGATGTCCTGCTCCAGGTTCTCCACGATGATCGGCCCGGTGACCAGCCGGGCCTCCTCGGCGGCGTAGTCCGCCGTACTGCGCTCCTCGTCCAGTTCGACCAGGTACTCGAACTCCTCGCCGAAGTAGGTGACGACGCAGGTGTAGCTCCCCTCGGCGTGCAGGTCGACCTCCGGGCACTCGGCGGTGGCGTCCGGGTCGGCGGTCCAGCTCAGTTCGGAGACCTTGACCAGGGCCGTGTGCGCGTTCCGCTCGTGCCTGGGGGAGCCGGGGGCGGGCTCGGGCGGCATCAGCGACTCGTCGATGCTCGGCCCCTTCGTGTTCTCGGTGGGCACCTCGCCGTAGGTGAAGCCGGAGGTGTCGACCTCCGGGGCGGATTCCGCCTCCGAGGCACCGTCCCCTCCGCAGGCGGTCAGCGCCAGGGCGAGACCGGACGCGGCGAGGGGGAGGAGGGCGCGGGTGCAGGACTGCATGGGGAACGCTCCTGGGCTGGTCGGGGACGGGGCTGCGGTGCGTGCCCGTCGGCACTCCGTGTGGGTGTCCGTGCGGACACGTTCGGTTCGCCCCCGTGGGCCACTGTGGCGCATGTCATACTCTGGGGCCACGGCGGCGTGTGGGGCGGCTCGGAGAGCCCGCAGGTCAGGGTGGCTGGAGGTAGCCATGTGCTCGCCACCACACCCCGGCGCACCGAAACCGAACCCTGTTCTCTACCATCTCGGAGTATGGACGTCCCTGAGAGCGGGGCCGCCGGCGCAGCGGTCCCCAACCTGGCCGAAGGCTTCCCGGCGGCCACACGTGAGCGGTGGCGCGAACTCGTCGCCGGGGTTCTGCGCAAGAGCGGTGTCGCCGAGGAGGACCTCGGCGACGCCCCCGAGTCCGTGCTGGCCACGCCCACCTACGACGGGTTCGGCATCGAACCCCTCTACACCGGCGCCCCGCCCGCGGCCGACCCCGGATACCCGGGCCTGGCCCCCTTCACCCGCGGCTACCGTCCGGACGGGGCAGTGGCCGGGGGGTGGGACATCCGCGCCCGGCACACCGACGCCGACCCCGCCGTGCTCCGCGACCGAATCAACAGCGACCTGATGAACGGTGTGAGCTCGCTGTGGATCTCGGTGGGCGGCGGCGCGCTCCCCGTGTCCGAACTCGGCGCGGCGCTCACCGACGTCTACCTCGACCTGGCCCCCGTGGTGCTGTCCGCGCCCGGCCCCGACGCCATCGACGCCGCGACGGCCCTGCTGGCCGCGCACGCGGACGCCGGGGTCCCCGCCGACCGGGTCGTCTCCCACCTGGGCCTGGACCCCCTCACCGCGGCCGCGCTGGCCGACGAGCGCCCCGACGTGCGCGGCCCGGCGCGTTTCGCCGCCGAACACGCCGCCGCCTACCCCGGTCTGGGCCTGTTCGTCGCCGACGGCACCCTGGTGCACAACGCGGGCGGTTCCGAGGCCCAGGAGACCGGTGCGGCGATCGCCGCCGCGACCGCCTACCTGCGCTCCCTGACCGAGGCCGGGTTGGACCCGGCCGACGCCGCGGGGCGGATCGAGTTCCGGCTGGCGGCCAACGCCGACCAGTTCGCCGTCATCGCCAAACTCCGCGCGGCCCGCGCCATGTGGAACCAGGTGCTCCAGGACTGCGGCGTGCCCGCCGAGCAGCGCGGTATGCGCCTGCACGCCACCACCTCCGAGGCGATGACGACCCGCCGCGACCCGCACGTGAACATGCTCCGCACCACCGTGGCCTGCTTCGCCGCCGGCGTGGGCGGCGCCGACGCGGTCACCGTGGAGCCCTTCGACGCCGCCGTGGGCCTGCCCGACGACTTCGCCCGCCGGATCGCCCGCAACACCCAGTCGCTGCTCATCGAGGAGGCGCACCTGGCCCGGGTCATCGACCCGGCCGGGGGCTCCTTCTACGTCGAGGCGCTGACCCGCGACCTCTACGTGGCCGGATGGTCCTTCTTCCAGGAGCTGGAACGGGCCGGGGGGATCGCCGAGGCGATCGGACACGGCCAGCTGCGCACGGCCGTGGACCGGGTGTGGCAGCGGCGCCGCCACGACCTGGCCACCCGCGCCGCCCCGCTCACCGGGGTCAGCGAGTTCCCGAACCCGCACGAGGGCCTGCTGGTGCGCGAGGAGGACCCCGCCCGCCAGGGCGGAACCGCTCCGGGCGGTTTCCCGGTGCGCCGCTACGCCCAGGAGTACGAGGCCCTGCGCGACCGCTGTGACGCCCACACCGGCGACACCGGCCACCGGCCCACGGCCTTCCTGGCCACGCTGGGGCCGGTCGCGGCGCACACCGCCCGCGCCTCCTTCGCCACCAACCTCCTCGCCGCCGGAGGCATCGGGGCCGCCGACCCGGGCCCGCTGGAGGACGCCCGGGCGGCCGCGTCCGCCTTCACCGACTCGGGCAGCCTGGTGGCGGTGATCTGCTCCTCGGACGGGGTCTACGACGAGCACGCCGAGTCGGTGGCCCGCGCGCTCAGGGGTGCGGGCGCCCGCCGGGTGCTGCTGGCCGGACCGCCGAACGACGCCTACCGCCGGGCCGGGGTGGACGCCTTCGCGCACCGGGGCTGCGACGCCGTCGCCCTGCTCACCGACCTGGTCGACGTGCTCCTCACCGACCCCCCGACCACCACGACCGACACCGCACAGGGGGCGAGCGCATGATCCCCGACTTCTCCGACGTCGATCCCCGCCCACCCGCCTTCACCGCCAACGGCGGCCGGGGCGCGGCCGACTGGCAGCGCGCCCTGGAAGGAGCCACCGGCAAGGCCGCCGACGCCCTGGAGTGGGAGACCCCCGAGGGCATCGGCGTCAAACCGCTCTACACCCCCGCCGACCGCGAGGGCCTGGGCTTCGTGGACGGGCTGCCCGGCATCCCGCCCTACCTGCGCGGGCCCTACCCGACCATGTACGTCAACCAGCCCTGGACCATCCGGCAGTACGCCGGCTTCTCCACGGCGCAGGAGTCCAACGCCTTCTACCGCCGCAACCTGGCCGCCGGACAGAAGGGCCTGTCGGTCGCCTTCGACCTGGCCACCCACCGCGGCTACGACTCCGACCACCCCCGGGTGGCGGGCGACGTGGGCATGGCCGGAGTGGCGATCGACTCCATCTACGACATGCGCCAGCTGTTCGACGGGATCCCGCTGGACCGGATGAGCGTGTCCATGACCATGAACGGCGCGGTGCTGCCCGTCCTGGCGCTGTACATCGTGGCCGCCGAGGAGCAGGGGGTGCCGCCCGAGAAGCTGTCGGGGACCATCCAGAACGACATCCTCAAGGAGTTCATGGTCCGCAACACCTACATCTACCCGCCGCAGCCCTCGATGCGGATCATCTCCGACATCTTCGCCTACACCTCGCAGCGGATGCCGCGGTTCAACTCCATCTCGATCTCCGGCTACCACATGCAGGAGGCCGGGGCCACCGCCGACCTGGAACTGGCCTACACCCTGGCCGACGGGGTGGAGTACATCCGCGCGGGCCAGCGGTCCGGCCTGGACGTGGACGCGTTCGCGCCGCGGCTGTCGTTCTTCTGGGCGATCGGGATGAACTTCTTCATGGAGGTCGCCAAGCTCCGCGCCGCCCGCCTGCTGTGGGCGCGCCTGGTCAAGGACCTGGGAGCCGCCAAGGACAAGTCGCTGAGCCTGCGCACCCACTCCCAGACCTCGGGGTGGTCGCTGACCGCCCAGGACGTGTTCAACAACGTGGCCCGCACCTGTGTGGAGGCCATGGCCGCCACCCAGGGCCACACCCAGTCCCTGCACACCAACGCCCTGGACGAGGCGCTGGCCCTGCCCACGGACTTCTCCGCGCGTATCGCCCGCAACACCCAGCTGCTGCTGCAACAGGAGTCGGGGACCACCCGGGCGGTCGACCCCTGGGGCGGCAGCTACTACGTGGAGAGCCTCACCCAGCAGCTCGCCGAGAAGGCGTGGGCGCACATCCAGGAGGTGGAGAAGGCCGGGGGGATGGCCGCGGCGATCGACGCGGGGCTGCCCAAGATGCGCATCGAGGAGGCGGCCGCCCGCACCCAGGCGCGCATCGACTCGGGCCGCCAACCGGTGATCGGTGTCAACAAGTACCGGCCCGAGACGGCCGACGACATCGAGGTGCTCAAGGTCGACAACACCCGGGTGCGCGCCGAGCAGCTGGACAAGCTGCGCCGCCTGCGCGCCGAACGCGACGACCACCGGGTGCGGGCCGCCCTGGACGCCCTGACCGAGGCGGCCGGGCGCGAGTCCAGGGCCGACGCGGAGCTCACCGGCAACCTGCTGGCCGCGGCGGTGGACGCGGCCCGCGCCAAGGCCACGGTCGGGGAGATCTCCGACGCGATGGAGAAGGTGTTCAACCGCCACTCGGGTCAGATCCGTACCATTCAGGGTGTGTACAAGGACGAGGCGGCCGGGAACGCCGACGCCGCCGGGCTGATGGACCGGGTGGGCGCCCGGGTGGAGGAATTCGCCGGGGCCGAGGGGCGCCGTCCCCGCATCCTGGTGGCGAAGATGGGCCAGGACGGCCACGACCGGGGGCAGAAGGTCATCGCGACCGCCTTCGCCGACCTGGGGTTCGACGTCGACGTGGGCCCGCTGTTCCAGACCCCGGCCGAGGTCGCCGCCCAGGCGGCGGAGGCCGACGTGCACGTGGTCGGGGTGTCCTCGCTGGCGGCCGGGCACCTGACCCTGGTGCCCGCGCTCCGGGAGGAGCTGGCCGCGCTGGACCGCGAGGACATCATGATCGTGGTGGGCGGGGTGATCCCGCCGGGGGACTTCGCCGAGCTCCGGGAGGCCGGTGCGGCCGCGATCTTCCCGCCGGGCACGGTGATCGCCGAGGCCGCGATCGACCTGCTCGACCAGTTGGAGGAACGTCTGGACCCGGACCACCCGGGTTCCGCCCGGGAAGGGGAGTGAGCGTGGCGGTGCGCGGGAGGCGCCCGGTGGACGTGGACGCCCTGGCCGAGGGCGTCCTCTCCGGGCACCGGCCGACCCTGGCCAGGGCGATCACCCTGGTGGAGTCGCGCAGACCGGACCACGCGCGCGCCGCCCAGGAGCTCCTGGTGCGGCTGCTCCCGCACACCGGCGGGGCGCGGCGGGTCGGGATCACCGGGGTGCCGGGGGTGGGCAAGTCGACCTTCATCGACGCGCTCGGCACCCGGCTGACCTCCTCCGGGCACCGGGTCGCGGTGCTGGCGGTGGACCCCTCCTCGACCCGCACCGGCGGCAGCATCCTCGGGGACAAGACGCGCATGGCCGACCTCGCCGTGGACCCGAACGCGTTCATCCGGCCCTCGCCGACGGCTGGCACCCTCGGCGGGGTGGCGCGGGCGACCCGGGAGACCATGCTGCTCATGGAGGCGGCCGGGTTCGACGTGGTCCTGGTGGAGACCGTGGGCGTGGGCCAGTCCGAGGTCGCGGTCGCGGCGATGGTCGACTGCTTCCTCTTCCTCACCCTGGCGCGTACCGGCGACCAGCTCCAGGGCATCAAGAAGGGCGTGCTGGAGCTGGTGGACGTGGTCGCGGTGAACAAGGCCGACGGGCCGCACGCCGACGACGCCCGCAAGGCCGCCCGGGAGCTGTCCCGGGCCCTGCGCCTGCTCCACCAGGTCCACCCCCGGTGGCGACCGCCGGTGCTCACCTGCAGCGGACTGACCGGGGACGGGCTGGACGAGGTGTGGGAGACGGTGCTGGAGCACCGGCGGGTGCTGGAGGGGGACGGCTCCCTGGCCGAGCGGCGCAGCGCCCAGGGGGTGAGCTGGATGTGGGACCAGGTCCGCGACCAGCTCATGGACACGTTCCTGCGGGACCCGGAAGTGGCCGGGCTCATCCCGCGGATGGAGGAGCAGGTGCGTTCGGGCGGGAACACGGCCACCCTGGCCGCGCGCACACTGTTGGATTCGTTCACCCGGGGTGACCGTCCCCGGGAGGGATGAACGGAACGTGACCGGTCCGGGGGTGACGGAACGGACGTGCGCGGGGCGATCGGTCGTACCGGGCGTCATGTCGTGAAATAACCCACGGTAAAAGGGTGATACCGGGGCATTGGCCGGGGGTTCTTGCCCATGAGGCGAAAATTTCTTGCCTGATGGCATTCCCGTGGGGGCGGTTCGCTTATACCGTGTGTGTCCAACGACTTACCAGGCCGCTCGGGCGCGCAGGCGTTCCCCTCACCGGACCGGCTCTGTGGGAGTGGAGCCGGGACCGGTAGTCGTTCCCGGCCGGGCTGCGTATGGTTAAGCGAAGGGGCCCCGCACCATCTGAACGTGGGGCCGGGAGGAGTGAACGTGCACAGGCTCGGGCTGAGCACGCGGTTCGAAAGCCGCAGCGTCATCGTCGCGATCGAGGGAGAACTCGACATCGCGACCGCCGCCGACCTCCAGGAACACATCAGGACCGCGATCGAGGACCACGGTCCGTGGCTGATCCTGGACCTGTCCGCCCTGGACTTCATGGACTCCAGTGGGCTGAACGTCATCATCAACGCCTACCGGAACGTCCGTGAGCTGGACGGGTCCCTGTCGTTGGCGGCTCTCAACGAACGCGTCACCAAGGTCGTCCGCCTGGTCGGCCTGCACCGTCAGGTTCCGGTCCACCAGACCGTCGCCACCGCCGTCGCGGCGATGGAGGCCCTGGAGGCCAAGCGCCAGGCCGGTTAGCCGCCGACCGTCTCCGCCACCCGTTCCGAGCGCCCTGCCCAGGGGCATCACAGCCACAGTCGAGCCCGCCTCCTCACCCGTGCGGACACGGGTCGCTCTCGCCTGCCCCGGTGCGCCCGGGTTCGTGACCGAGGACGGACACACCGCGCCCGAGCCGACTCCCCGCCCCCTGTCCGACGCCCTGAGCCGCGTCCGGTCCGGCGCCGCGCTTCGCCGGGGCCTACGATGCCCGGCACGGGCGGAGCCCGGGAGGGCCCGCAGATCCCGGGTAGGCTCGTTCCGGCCGGGGCCGCCAGGGGCATTGCGCCAGGGTGGCCGGGTGCGTAACATTCCATCGAATCGATTCGACAACTGACGGGACGGCACGGTGCGGATCTCCGATGTGGCCCGGCACGCCGGGGTTTCGCCGAGCACGGTCTCCTACGTCCTCAGCGGAAAGCGGTCGATCTCGGAGTCCACCACCCGCCGGGTCCGGGAGAGCATCGAGGCCCTGGGCTACCAGCCCCACGCGGGGGCGCGCTCCCTGGCCAGCCGCCGCACCAGCGTCATCGCCCTGGTCGTCCCACTGCGGGACGACGTCCACGTTCCCGTGGCCATGCGGTTCGCGGTCTCCGTCGTCACCGCCGCCCGCACCCACGACCACGACGTCCTCCTGCTCACCCAGGGGGAGGGACCGGACGGTCTGCGCAGGGTCGCGGGCAGCGCCATGGTGGACGGCGTCATCGTGATGGACGTGGAGGCCGACGACGCGCGCGTGCCGGTCCTGCGCTCCCTCGGCCTTCCCTCCGTGCTTATCGGGGTCCCCGAGGACACTGAGGGCCTGACCTGCATAGACCTCGACTTCTCCGCCGCGGGCGCGCTCTGCGTGGACCACCTGGCGGACCTCGGCCACACGGACGTCGCCTTCGTCGGCCAGCCCCCCTCGGTCTACGAGCGGCGCACCGGTTTCGCGGAGCGGACGCTCGCCGGCTTCGAGGCCGCCGTGGCGCGCCGGGGCCTGCGAGCCACCAGCCATCCCTGTACGCCCGAGTCCGCCAGCCACGTCGCGGACACCCTCCAGCGCGAGCGCCCGGACCTCACCGGCGTCATCGTGCACAACGAGCCCTCCGTCGGGCCGCTCCTGGACGCCTTCGCCGAGCACGGTCGGAGCGCTCCGGAGCTGTCCGCCCTGGTGATCGGCCCTTCGCCCCTCGTTCCCCAACCGCTGACCTCGGTGGACCTGCCCGCCGAGGAGCTCGGCGGACGCGCGGTCCGTCTGCTCGTGGACAAGATCGACGGCCTCGGAGAGCCCGGGGTCACCCTGCTCGAACCCGGTCTGACCGACCGGGGCAGCACCGCGCACCGGACCTGAGCCCCGACCGGGCCGTCCACCGCCCGACCCGCCCAACCGCCCCTGCCACCCCCGAGCCAGGCCCGTTGTCGAAGCGCTTCGACACTCCTGCCACCCCTACAGGAAGGACCGACGTGTTCAACGAGATCGAGGACGGATTCGAGTGGCGCGGCAGCCACCAGGTCCTACGCGCACAGGCGTGGGGGACCGACGGTATCCGCGTCCGCTCCGCGCTGTCCAACATCCGCGAGGACCTGCCCGGCGCACTGACGGAACGCCCTCCGGGTCCGGCCGAGGTGCGTATCGGTGACACCGCCGTCCTGGTCAGCGGATCCCTCACCCTGGAGGTGAGCGCCGACGGCATGCTCCGCTTCACCCGCGGTGACACGGAGCTGCTCGCCGAGGAGCGCGCCCACTTCTGGTGGCCCGGCCCCCGCGTCTACACCTCCACCGGCAACGGCTACTACCGGATCGAACAGCGCTTCCGCGCCTACGAGGACGAGCGCATCCACGGCCTCGGCCAGCACACCCACGGGTTGTTCGACCAGAAGGGCGCGGTCATCGACCTCGTCCAGCGCAACGCCGAGGTCACCATCCCCTTCCTGGTCTCCTCCCGCGGCTACGGGATGCTCTGGAACAGCCCGGCCACCGGAAGGGTCGAGCTCGCCGACAACGGGACCCGCTGGGTGAGCGACAGCGCCCGCCAGATCGACTACTGGGTCACCACGGGCGACGGCCCCGCCGACATCCTGTCCCGCTACGCCGACGCGACCGGCCACCCCCCGATGCTGCCGGAGTTCGCCTCCGGCTTCTGGCAGTCCAAGCTCCGCTACCGCACCCAGGACGAGCTCATGGCGGTGGCCCGCGAGTACCGCCGCCGCGGCCTGCCGCTGTCGGTGATCGTCAGCGACTTCTTCCACTGGACCCACCTGGGCGACTGGAGGTTCGACCCCCGGGAGTGGCCCGACCCCGCGGCCATGGTGGCCGAACTCCGCGAGATGGGCGTGGAACTCATGGTGTCCGTGTGGCCCTCGGTGAGCCCGCTCAGCGAGAACCACGCCGAGATGCTCTCCAACGGCTACCTCGTCGCCACCGAGCAAGGACCCCCCGTGCACGCGGACTGGGCCGACAAGGGGGTGGACTCCCAGGTGCAGGTCTCCTTCTACGACCCCACCAACCCCGAGGCGCGCGGGTACCTGTGGGAGCGGATCCGCCGCAACTACCACTCCCTGGGCATCCGCCTCTGGTGGCTCGACGCCTGCGAACCCGAGCTGAAACCGGGCCACCCGGAGAACCTGCGCTACCACGCCGGCCCCGGCACCGAGGTGGGCAACATCTACCCGCTCGAACACGCGCGCGCCTTCCACGAGGGGATGCTGGCCGCCGGCGAGGAGGAGGTGATCACCCTGTGCCGCTCGGCCTGGGCGGGCAGCCAGCGCCACGGCGCCGCCCTGTGGTCGGGCGACATCGCCCCTACGTTCGCCTCCCTGCGCACCCAGGTCCGGGCCGGGCTCAACGTCGCCATGTCCGGCCTCCCCTGGTGGACGACGGACATCGGCGGTTTCCACGGCGGTGACCAGGACTCGCCCGAGTACCGCGAGCTGATGGTCCGCTGGTTCCAGTACGGGGTCTTCTGCCCGCTGACCCGGCTGCACGGATACCGGGAACCGTTCTCGCACGACCTCTACCCGCAGATGTCCGGCGGCCCCAACGAGGTGTGGTCCTACGGCGAGGAGGTCTACGGGATCCTGCGCGAACTGCTGTTCCTGCGCGAGCGGCTGCGCCCCTACGTGATGGAGCAGATGCGCGCCGCCCACGAGCGGGGGCTGCCGCCCATGCGCCCGGTGTTCGTCGACTTCCCCGAGGACCCGAACACCTGGGGCGAGGGCGACCAGTTCCTCCTGGGCCCGGACGTGCTGGTCGCCCCGGTCACCGAGTACGGGGCCCGGACCAGGGACGTCTACCTGCCGGCGGGGGCGTCCTGGACCGACCCGTGGACGGGGCGCGTCCACCAGGGCGGCAGGGTGGTCACGATCAACGCGCCGCTGGACCGGGTCCCCGTACTGCTGAGGGAGGGGGCCGACCTCCCGATCACGGGCTGAGCCGGCCGTGCAGCACCGCCGCGCCGCCGCCCCGCACCGTCAGGCCCTCGGCCGCCGCGTCGGTCAACAGGTCCACGGCCCCGGGGGCGAGCCCCAGCCCGGCCGGGTCGACCCGGTACGGGGCGTCGGCGTGGTTGAGTACGAAGACCCAGGTGAGGGTGCCTTCGACGCGCCGCACCAGCTCCACGCCCGGGTCCGACCCGAACGGGGACCCTGGCTCGGGCCGCAGGTCGGCGTCGGTGGCGTCCTGCCCGGCGCCCGCCGCCCCGACCCCGGCCAGCAGAGCGCCCAGGGCCGTGTCGTCCAACCGGACGGACAGGTACCAGGCGCTCCCCGCGCCCCGGCGGTTCCGGGTCAGGACGGGTTCCCCGGCGTACGGGCCCGACCGGTGGACGGCCACCGCCTCGGCGCCGGTCGTGCGGACCGCCTCCGTCCAGCCGCGGACCGGGCCGAGGCCGGTGTCGAACAGCTCGGTGTCCGGGGCGGGGCGCAGCTCCTCCACCCGGACACCGAGCAGGTCGCGCAGCGCACCCGGGTAGCCCCCGGTGCGCACGGTGCCCTGCGGGTCGGCGATACCGCTGAACGGGGTCACCACCAGGGTCCCGCCCCGCTCCACGTAGTCGGTCAGGTGTGCGGCGGCCTCGTCGGAGAGCAGGTAGAGCGAGGACACGACCAGCAGCGGCACCGGCGGCAGCGGCCGGTCGGGGCGGACGAGGTCCACCGTGCGGCCCGACCGCCACAGCACGCGGTGGACCTGCCGTACCGCGCTCAGGTGGTCGAGCCCGGAGTCGGGAAGGGAGGCCGCACCCATCGCCCACCAGGACTCCGGGTCCCAGGTCAGGGCGGCGTCGGCCGGGACGGGGGCCTCGGCCGCACCGGCGGCCCTGGGCAGCAGGGAACCGAGCTCGCACACCTCGCGGAAGATCCGCGAGTCGGGACCGGCGTGCGGGACCATCCCCGCATGCCACTGCTCGGAGCCTCCCCGGGAGGCCCGCCACTGGAAGAACATGGCGCCCCGGGAGCCCCTCGCCACGTGGGACAGGCTGTGCCGGACGATCTCCCCGGGGGCCTTGGCGACGGTCCGTCCGGGGGTGTACACGACCCCCGCGGCCTGCTCCATCAGCAGCCAGGGACGGCGCCCGCCGGGGACGCGGGCGGCGTAGGAACGGGCGAGGTCGGCTGCGAAGGCGGTCTGGGCCGCGGCATCGGTACCGGTCCCGGACGGGTAGTCGTCCACGGCCACCAGGTCCACGTGTTCGGCCCACTTCCAGGGGTCCACCGGGACCCAGTCGCCGAAGGCCAGGTTGGTGGTGACCGGGACGGCCGGGTTCGCCTCCCTGAGCACCCCGCGCTGGGCCAGGTAGTGGTCGAGCATCGCGTCCGACAGGAAGCGCCGGAAGTCCAGTACGTGGGCCGGGTTGGCCAGGTACTGGGTCGCGCGCGGGGTCCGGACCTGTTCCCAGTCGGAGTAGTGCTGCCCCCAGAACGCCGTCGTCCAGGCCTCGTTCAGTGCCGCCAGGTCACCGTGCCGCCTGCGGAGCCACTCCCGGAACGCCCGGTCGGCGTGGACGGAGTGCGACCACGTGCCGTACTCGTTGTGTACGTGCCACAGACGCAGGGCCGGGTGCGCGGAGTACCGTTCGGCGAGCGCCCGGACGATCCGCTCGCAGGCCGCCCGGTAGGCGGGCGCGGTCACGTCGTAGGTGTCCCGGCTGCCGTGGGTCAGGCGTACCCCCTCGGCGGTCACCGGCATGGCGTCGGGGTGGGCGGCGCTGAACCAGGGCGGCGGGGAGGCCGTGGGCGTGGCCAGGGCGACACCCACTCCGGCCCCGTCCAGCCGGTCCATCTCGCGGTCCAGCCAACCGAAGTCGAACTCCCCCTCGCGGGGCTCCAGCAACGACCACGAGAAGACCCCGACCGTCACCAGGTTCACCCCTGCCCTGCGCATCAGCCCGATGTCCTGGGCACGTACCTCCTCCGGCCACTGCTCGGGGTTGTGGTCTCCGCCGAACCACAGCACGGACATGGCGCACGCTCCCTCGTACCCGCTGACACGACCCGGTAAGGATGCCCCGTGACACCGACCAGCGACAGCCCCCCAGACCGAACGATTCGTACCCGCTCGCCCGTCCGCGACTGGGAGGACGCTCTGATCAGCGGGAACGGCAGCCAGGGTGCGCTCGTGCACTCCGGGCCGGACCGGACCCGGCTCACCCTCTGCCACGAACGCCTCTTCCTGCCGGTCCGGGAGCCGCTGCCCGCACCGCACACGGCCCCGATCCTGCCCGAGCTCCGCGCGCTCCTGGGCCGGGGCGAGTCCCGGGCGGCGGCCGAGCGGATCACCGCGCTGGCGGCGGGGGAGGGGTACCGGGGCACCCACTGGATCGACCCCCTGGTCGGGGCGGCGGAGCTCGCCCTCGTCCCGGCCCGTCCGGTACCCGGCCCCCTCACCAGGTCCTGCGACCTGGACACCGGGGTGGTCACCGAGGAACTGCCGGACGGGACCCTCCACCGGGTGTTCGCCTCCCGGGCCGACGACGTCGTGGTCTGTGAGTTCCTCCGGGCCCGGGGGCTGGAGGGCAGACTCACGCTGGGGACGCTCCCCGAGGAGCCGCCGGTGCCGCTGTCGGCCCGGGCGGACGCCGGGACCGATCGGCTCTCGCTCACCGTGACCCTCCCGGACCGCCCGGCGGGCGCCGCGCCCGGGTACACGGTGACCTGCGCGGTCACCTTCGA
This sequence comes from Nocardiopsis sp. iso_40, assembly GCF_056173285.1. Classification (NCBI taxonomy): domain Bacteria; kingdom Bacillati; phylum Actinomycetota; class Actinomycetes; order Streptosporangiales; family Nocardiopsidaceae; genus Nocardiopsis; species Nocardiopsis sp. iso_40. The sequence continues at coordinate 442,264 of NZ_CM149666.1, forward strand.
GGGCGGGACGGTCCGACCCGACGGGGGCGGGCTCGCCGTGCGCGGCGTCCGTCGGCTCACCCTGGTGCTCCGGACGGAGGTGGCCGCCCCGGGCGCCGAACGGTCCCCGGCGCCCGCCGTCCTCCCGGGGAAGCGGACCGGCTCTCTGCTGGAACGGCACCGGACCCTGCACGGGGAGCTCATGGGCCGGTTCCGCCTGCGCCTGGACGGCGCCGGCCCGGGCCGCGGCCGCGGGGCCGCCCCGGAGCGGGTCGCCCGGCTGGTGGACGCGGGCCGGTACGCGGTCATCTCCGCCTGCGGGGACCTCCCGCCCACCCTCCAGGGGGTGTGGAGCGGAACCTACGATCCGCCCTGGCGCTCGGGGTACACCTTCGACGGCAACCTGCCCTCGGCCCTGGCCGGCCTGCACCCCACCGGTACCCCCGAGCTCATGACCCCGCTGTTCGACCTGATGGACGCCTTCGCCGAGGACCTGCGGGAGAACGCCCGGCGCCTCTACGGGTGCGGGGGGATCCTGCTGCCCGCGCACGCCTCCACCAGCGGACGCCACAACCACTTCGGCCCCGAGTGGTGCCTGACCTGCTGGACCGCGGGAGCGGCCTGGGTCGCGCGCCTGTACTGGGACCACTACGCCTACACCCGGGACCGCGCCTTCCTGCGGGAGAGGGCCCTGCCGTTCTTCACCGAAGCGGCCGAGTTCCACGAGGACTTCCTCTGCGCGGACGGCTTCTCCCCCTCCTACTCGCCGGAGAACACCCCGGCCGACGGGGACGGGCAGGCCTGCGTCAACGCGACCATGGACGTCGCCGCCGTCCGCGACCTGGCGCGCAACCTGGTGCGGACGCACCGGGCCCTGGGGCTGCCCGGGGCCCGCAGGTGGGTCCGGCTGGCCGCCCGACTGCCCGGTTACCGGATCGGCCCCGACGGCTGCCTGGCCGAGTGGGCGGGGACGGCCGGGCCGGTGGCGCAGACCGACCGGCACGCCCACCGGCACGCCTCCCACCTGTATCCGCTCTGGTACGAGCGGGATCCGGCCTTCGCGGACCCGCGGCTGGCCGGGGCCGCGGCCCGGGCGGTACGCGCCCGCCTGGCCTGGTGGCGGGGGCAGGAGGCGGACGAGATGGCCTTCGGGCTGGTGCAACTGGGGCTGGCCGCGGCGGCGCTGGGGATGTCCGAGGAGGCCTGCGAGGCGGTGTCCCTGCTGGCCGAACGGTACTGGCGGCCGACGATGGTGCCCACGCACAACCGGGGGAGGATCCTCAACGTGGACATCGGCGGGGGTTTCCCGGCGCTGGTGGCGGCGATGCTGCTGGGTTCGGCCGAGGGCAGGGTCGACGTCCTGCCGGCCCTGCCCCGGGAGTGGGCCTCGGGGTGCGCGGAGGGGCTGCGGGCCCGCGGGGGCGTGGCGGTGGACCGGCTGGAGTGGGGGCCGGACGGGGTCCTGGTGGACCTGCGGGCCACGGTGGCCGGCCCGCTGCTGGTCCGTATGCCGGACGGCGACCGGAGGGTTCGGCTGGCGGCTGGGGGAGCGGTGCGTCTGCACGGGAAATTGCGGAACGGCTGAGCCCCGGTATCGAAGCGATTCGAAATAATCTCGGAAACCCCCGTTGACGTTCTGTCATAGCGAATACACACTGACAACCACAATTCCCGCCGGAGGCAGTCCCCCGTACGGGTCGGCGGGAGTACCCCCACACCGAGGAGTCCCGCTCATGACCGGATCCAGGACATCCCCCGAACGACCATGGAAGCGCTCCCAGGATGCGAGGGGCCGAAAGGCGGCAGCCGGTGCAGTCGCCGCCCTCTCCGCGGCCGCCGTCGCCGCGGCCCTCCTCGGCCCCGGAGGCGTCACGACCGCGGCCACCGCCTCCGCCGCGGCCGCCGAAACCGACTACGCCTGGGACAACGCCCAGATCGCCGGCGGCGGGTTCGTCCCCGGGATCGTCTTCAGCGAGACCGAACCCGGCCTCGCCTACGCCCGCACCGACATCGGCGGCGCCTACCGCTGGGACCCCGGCACCGAGCGCTGGCAGCCCATGCTCGACTGGATCGGCTGGGACGAGTGGGGGTGGACCGGCATCGTCAGCCTGGCCACCGACCCGGTCGACCCCGACCGCGTCTACGCCGCCGCGGGGACCTACACCAACGACTGGGACCCGAACAACGGGGCCATCCTGCGCTCCGACGACCGTGGTGAGACCTGGGAGGTCACCGAGCTGCCCTTCAAGCTCGGCGGCAACATGCCCGGCCGGGGCCTGGGCGAGCGCCTCATGGTCGACCCCAACGACAACAGCGTCGTGTACTTCGGCGCCCGCGGCGGCCACGGCCTGTGGCGCAGCACGGACCACGGCGCCACCTGGGCCGAGGTCGAGGAGTTCCCCAACCCCGGGGACTACGTCGAGGACCCCGACGACGAGTGGGGCGTGCACGACGACATCACCGGGGTGACCTGGGTGGAGTTCGACCCGCGGACGGGCTCGGCGGGTTCGGTCACGCAGGACGTCTACGTGGGCGTCGCCGACCTGGAGAACACCGTCTACCGGAGCCGGGACGGCGGGCAGAGCTGGGAACCGGTCCCGGGGGCGCCCACGGGGCACCTGCCCGCCCACGGCGTGCTCGACCACGAGGGCGGACAGCTCTACGTGGCCACCACGTCCACCCCCGGACCCTACGACGGGGACTCCGGCGACCTGTGGCGCTACGACACCGCCGAGGAGGAGTGGACCAGGATCAGCCCGGTCCCCTCCGACTCCGAGGACAACTACTTCGGCTACGGCGGCCTGACCATCGACCGGCAGAACCCGGACACCCTCATGGTCGCCACCCAGATCTCCTGGTGGCCGGACATCCAGATCTTCCGCAGCACCGACCGCGGCCAGACCTGGTCCCAGGCCTGGGAGTACGGCGCCTACCCGGAGCGGGTGAACCGCTACGAGATGGACATCTCCACCGCGCCCTGGCTGGACTTCGGCGGCGGCGGAGAACCGCCCGAGACCCAGCCCAAACTCGGCTGGATGACCCAGGCCATGGCGATCGACCCGTTCGACTCCGACCGGTTCATGTACGGCACCGGGGCCACCGTCTACGGCAGCGACAACCTGACCAACTGGGACTCCGACACCGCGTTCGACATCGAGGTGAAGGTCCACGGCCTGGAGGAGACCGCCATCCACGACCTGGCGAGCCTGCCCGGCGGCCCGCTGGTGTCGGTGATGGCCGACATCGGCGGCTTCACCCACCACGACCTCGACGAGGTCCCCGGCCGGATGCACCAGCAGCCCTACTGGGGCAACGGCACCAGCGTGGACTTCGCCGAACTCGAACCCTCGCTCGTGGTGCGCACCGGTGACGCCGAGGACGACGCCACCTCCCACATCGGGATCTCCGACGACGGCGGCGACAGCTGGTGGCAGGGCTCCGAACCCGGCGGGGTGACCGGCGGCGGGACCGTCGCCGTCGCCGCCGACGGTTCGTCGGTGGTCTGGAGCCCGGAGGGCACCGGGGTGCACGCCTCCACCAGCCGGGGTTCGTCCTGGACCGCCTCGACCGGGGTCCCCGAGGGGGCGCGGGTGGAGGCCGACCGGGTCGACCCGGACGTGTTCTACGCCGTCGCCGACGGGGTCTTCCACACCAGCACCGACGGCGGGGCCACCTTCACCGCCTCCGGCTTCGACGGCCTGCCCGCGGAGGGGAACGTCCGCTTCGGCGCGGTTCCTGGCCACACCGGCGACGTGTGGGTCGCGGGCGGGGCCGAGGACGGCACCTACGGGATGTGGCGCACCACGGACGCCGGCGCCACCTTCGAGCGGATCGAGGCCGTGGACGAGGGCGACGCGGTCGGCTTCGGCGCGCCGCCGCCCGGCGCGGACTACCCGGCCGTCTACACCAGCTCCCGGATCGACGGGGTCCGCGGGATCTTCCGTTCGGACGACGCGGGCGCCACCTGGGTCCGGGTCAACGACGACCGCAACCAGTGGGGCTGGACCGGGTCCGTGGTCACCGGTGACCCGGACGTCTACGGGCGGGTCTACGTCGGTACCAACGGCCGCGGCATCGTCTACGGCGACCCGGTGGAGGGGGACGACGGCCCCGACCCGACCCCGTCGCCCTCGCCCACAGAGGACCCCGACCCCTCGCCCAGCCCTTCGCCGGAGCCCACCGCGGGGCCGGGCACGTGCGAGGTCGGTTACGACGTCGGCGCCACCTGGCCCGGCGGCTTCCGGGCCGACGTGATGGTGACCAACACCGGCTCTGAGACCGTCGAGGGCTGGGAGCTGGCCTGGGACTTCACCGCGGGCGAGGAGGTGACCAGCCTCTGGAACGGTTCCCACACCCAGACGGGCAGCACCGTCACGGTGACCGGCTCCGAGTGGAACGGCCGGATCGCCCCGGGCGAGGCGGTGTCGGTGGGCTTCAACGGGTTCGTGGACGGCGAACCCTCCGTGCCCGAGGGGTTCACGCTGAACGGACAGACGTGCGACTGACCCGCTGACCTGGAGCATCCGGCACACGGGGCCGGGAACCGGACGCACGGTTCCCGGCCCTTGACGCGACCCCGCCCCCGCCCGTGGGCCGTGGACCGTGGTCACCGGTGGCCCGGGCGTCCGCGGCAGTACCCGACGGCCGCGGGACCGTCCACGGCGGCCCGGCCCGAAACTCCCACGGCAACGGATGTACATCCGGCACCCTGGAGACATGAACGAGCCCCTGACGGCGACCGTGTCCGAGGTGCGACGCCGCCTCGCCGACACCATTGAACGCGCACGCCGTGATCACACCCCGACCTTCATCACTCAGAGGGGGAGGACCACGGCCGTCCTCATCGATGCCGACGACTACCGGCGTCTCCTGCGGATCGAGCGGGCCGCCGAGAACGCATGGCTCAACCGCCTCGCCGACGAGTCGGAGCAGGAAGGGCGTGCGGATTCCGTCTCCTCGGAGGAGATGGTCCGTGAACTCGCCCGGGGCAGGGGGGCCTGACGGCCTCAGCCCTTGACGGCGCCGATGATGACCCCCTTGGTGAAGTGCTTCTGGACCAGCGGGTAGACGAACGTGACCGGAACCAGGGCCACCACCACGATCGCCATCTGGATGGCCAGGTTCGGCGCGGAGGCGGTGCCCTGGACCGCCTCGCCCACCACCGAGCTGGAGCTGATCTGCTGCCCCTGCTGCACGTACTGGCGCAGCACCAGCTGCAGGGGCCACTTGGAGTTGTCGTTGATGTACAGGACCGCGTTGAAGAAGGCGTTCCAGTAGCCGACCGCGTAGAACAGGCCGATCACCGCCGTCACGCCCTTGGACATGGGCAGGACGAGCCGGGTCAGGATCGTCCACTCACCGGCCCCGTCCACCCGGGCGCTGTCGGAGATCTCCCCCGGCAGGTTCATGAAGAACGCGCGCATCACCACCAGGTTGAACGCGTTCACCGCCGTGGGCAGGATCAGCGACCAGTAGCTGTCGATCAGACCCATGTCGCTGACCAGCAGGTACAGCGGGATCATGCCGGGGGCGAACAGGAAGGTCAGCAGCACGGCGAACAGGAGCGGCCGGTGCCACAGCGAGCCCGGCCGGGAGAGCCCGTAGGCGGCCAGGATGGTCGCGGCCAGGCTCACGGCCGTACCGACCAGGGTCACCCCCAGGCTCACCAGTACGGCACGGGTGACCACGCCCCCGCTGAAGAGGTCGGCGTAGGCCTGGAACGAGATCCCGGCCGGGACCACCACCAGGCCGCCCGCCGCGTTCACCGCGGACGCGGGCGACAGGCTGGTCAGGACCACGACGTACAGGGGCAGGACCACGACCGTCGCGATCGCGGCCAGGGCGGCGTTCTTCGTGAGCCGCGTCGGTAGGCCCGGGCGCTCCGCCCACACGGGGCGGTCCTTGAAGAGAGTGCTCATACTCGCCTGTAGATTCCGTTCTCACCCATCCGGTGGGCCGTCTTGTTGGCGATCAGGATGAGCACGAGGCCGATCAGGCCCTTGGTCAGGCCCGCCACCGCCCCCGCGCTGAAGTTCCCGGTGACCAGGGTCTGGTGGTAGATGAAGGTGTCGAGCACCTCGGACACACCGGAGCCGAAGGCGTCCCGCTGGAGGAAGAACTGCTCGAAGCCGACGTTGAGGATGTCGCCGAGCTTGAGGATGAGCAGCAGGACGATCACCGGCCGCAGCCCGGGCAGGGTGATGTGCCATATGCGCCGCCACCGCCCCGCGCCGTCCACCGCTGCCGACTCGTAGAGGTTCTGGTTGATCGCGGCCAGGGCGGCCAGGAAGATGATCGTCCCCCAGCCGGCGTCCTTCCAGATCATCTGGGAGGTGACCACGAACAGGAACGCGTCCGGGTCGGACATGATCTCCAGGGGCGCGTGCCCGTTCTGCCGCAGCATCTGCGAGACCAGCCCGGCCCCGCCCAGGATCTGCTGGAACAGCGTCACCACCAGCACCCAGGAGAAGAAGTGCGGCATGTACACGATGCTCTGCAGCAGCAGCCGCAGCCGGGGGCTGAGCACGCTGTCGAGCAGGATGGCCAGTGCGATCGGAATGGGGAAGAAGAACACCAGCTGCACGGCGGCGATGGTCAGCGTGTTGCCGACCGCGTTCCAGAACCGGGGGTCGCCGAAGAGCCGCTCGAACTGGGCCAACCCCACCCACGGGCTGCCGAGGACGCCGTCCCAGGGGTTGTAGTTCTGGAACGCGATGACGTTGCCCAGGGTCGGCGCGTAGTGGAAGACGGCCAGCAGCCCAATGGCCGGGAGGGTCATCAGCAGCAGCTGCCAGTCCCGGCGCAGTCTGGCCCCGAGTGAGGGGCGGTTCCCGGTCCGGGGCCGGGGGCGGTGCGCGGGTCGGCGGTCGTCCCGCCCGCCCCCGGGGGCCGGGGCCCCGAGGGTGGTCGCGGGTCCGCCGGAGCGGTCAGTCACGGCCGTGTTCCTGGAGGACCTCCAGGTAGAACTCCCGGCCCTCTTCGCCGCCGTCCCGGCGCCAGTCGTCGATGGCGGTGTCCAGCGCGGACAGGTCCTCGCGGCCCCGGATGACGTCCTCCACCCGGTCGGTCAGCGGCAGTTCGGCGGCGGAGAAGCGGTCCGGCCGCTGGATGCGGATCCCCGCGAAGGGGTCGTCCTCGGCGTAGGCGATCGCGTCGTTGTACCAGGCGGTCTTCCAGGCCACGAAGTCCGGGTACTGGCTCTCGGTGATGGCCGGCGGACGGCCGCTGATGAAGTAGTAGCCGTCGTTGACCTCGGAGTTGCCGAGGTCGGTGAGCTCGGGGGCGCCGTGCTCGTTGCGCTCGTGGTGCACGCCCTCCTCCCCGTACCGGTAGTCCATGTACTCCTGGGTGCCGAAGGGCGCCGCGCAGAAGTTCACGATGGCGAGGATCTCCTCGATCTGCTCCGGTTCCATGCCCTTGCGGACGAACACCGACTGGCTGGACGGGTCGTTGCGGTGCAGCACCGGGTCGCCGCCGTCGTGGCCGAGGGCCGGCAGCAGGTCCAGGCGGAAGTCGGGGTTGTCTCCGAGGATCTGGCCGTAGGCCTCGTGCCAGGCGCCGAGGCCGTCCTGGTTGAAGAGGATCTGGCCGGAGTTGAGCAGCTCCTTGGCGTTGTCGCCCTGGGCCACCAGGTCGGGGTGCACGAGTCCGGCGTCGAAGACGCGCCGCATGAACTCCACGCTGGCGCGCCACTCCTCGGTCTCGAACATGTGGACCAGTTCGCCGTTCTCGTACCGCCACTGTTTGGGGGCGCCGAAGATCTGCCGGGCGGTCAGGCTGATGTCGCCGAAGGCCCAGCGGTTGTTGTCGGGGTCGTTGACCTCCTTCCCGAGTTCGAAGAGCTCCTCGGAGTCGGCGGGGACCGCGAGCCCGTACTCCTCCAGGAGGTCGCGCCGGTACAGGATCCAGTTGCTGAAGGGTTCGGAGGGCCAGGGGATCCCCTGGAGCTGCTCGTTGAAGACGTTGGCGCGCCAGGCGTCGCTGTCCAGGTTGGCCAGCAGCGGGTAGGCCAGCGCCGCGTCCCCGGCCAGGTAGGGGGTCAGGTCCTCGAAGAGTTCTCCGACGGCCCGGTTGAACTGGGGGATCAGGTTGATCACCCAGTCCGGGAACATCGTGATGTCGGCGACGTCGCGCCCGGCGACGACGGCGTTCATCTTGTCGATGATCGTGTTCCCGTCCTGGAAGTTGAACTCGACCGTGGCGCCGATCCGATCGTTGACGTGGTCGTAGAAGGAGTTGTTGCCGAGCCCGGGCGGCACCGGGCCCCACATGGGGGTCATCGCCGTGTAGTGCCCGCCCGAGCCCCGCACGTCCGCGGCGGCCCGGACGAAGCTGTCGGGGTAGGCGGTGAAACCGTCGGGGGCGCCCGCGACCCCGGGGATGTCGGGGACGACCGCCTCGAAGGGCTGGAAGGTGGGGATCAGGTCGTTCAGGTCGGTGGCGGCGGAGGCCGAACCCCCGCCGCCGGTCTCGCCGGCCCCGCCGGAGCAGCCGGAGAGCATGCCGGCGGAGAGTGCGGTGGCGCCGGTGGCGCCCATCAGACTGAGGAAGCGACGGCGGCTCGGAGCCGGAGTCGGGGGGAGTGACATCACGGTCGTTCCTTTGGTCGGCCGGGTCGCCAACGCCCGGGGGTAGGAAACGCTAGGCCATTTTGCTATGAATTGTCTTGGCCGATTAGAGAGTCAAATTACTGCAACGTGATCTAGCACACAAGGCCTCTGTGGTCCAAAGTCGAAGCGGTTCGATTTTGGTACGACGCGGCTCGGTCCCGACTGGGAGAAACGCCCCTGATGAGCACCACGAACCCCACCCGACAGACCACCGAGGACCGAGTCGAGGAGCTGATCCGGAGCCTGACCCCCGAGGAACGGCTGGGTCTGCTGCACCAGTACCAGGCCCCCGTCGAACGGCTGGGCCTCGCCGCCTTCCGGACCGGCACCGAGGCGCTCCACGGCCTGGCCTGGCTCGGTGAGGCCACGGTCTTCCCCCAGGCCGTCGGCCTGGCCGCCAGCTGGGATCCGGCACTGCTGCGCCGGGTCGGCGAGGCCACCGCCACCGAACTCCTGGCCGTCCGCCGCCGGGACCCCCGGGCCGGGCGCAACGTGTGGGCCCCGGTGACCAACCCGCTCAGGGACCCCAGGTGGGGGCGGAACGAGGAGGGCTACTCAGAGGACCCGTGGCTCACCGGGCTCCTCGCCGCCGCCTACGCCAGGGGCCTGGCCGGGGACGGGCCGCGCCCGCGCACGGCACCCACGGTCAAGCACTTCCTCGGCTACAACAACGAGACCGACCGCTGCACCACCTCCAGCGACCTGCCGCCCCGGGTCCTGCGCGAGTACGAGCTCCCCGCCCACCTGCCCGCCCTCAGCCAGGGCGCCGCACTCGCGGTCATGCCCTCCTACAACCTGGTCAACGGCAGGCCGGCGCACCTGAGCCCGCTCATCAACCGGGTGCTGCGCCGTGCCGCGCCCGGACGGATCCTCGTGGTCAGCGACGCCCACGCGCCCGCCAACCTCTTCGGGCTCCAGGGGTTCCACCCCGACGGGCCCACCGCCTACGCGCACGCCCTGCGCGCCGGACTGGACAGCTTCACCCAGGACGACGACCGCCCCGAGGCCACCCTCGCCCATCTGCGGGAGGCCCTCGACCGCGGGCTGATCAGCCAGGAGGACGTCGACGAGGCGGCCCGCAACGTGCTCTCCGTCCGGGTCCGCCTCGGCGAGTTCGACCCCGAACCCCGCCACGAGCAGGTCCCGGAGGAGGTCGTGAACTGCCCCGGGCACCGGTCCCTGGCCAGGGAGGCCGCCACCCGCTCACTCACCCTGCTCCGCAACGACGGCCTCCTGCCGCTGCGGGCACCGCTGCGGATCGCCGTGATCGGACAGCTCGGCGACACCGTCCTGGAGGACTGGTACAGCGGGACCCTCCCCTACGCCGTCACCGCGCGCCAGGGCCTGGCCGAGCACTGCGAGGTGGAGTTCGTCGAGGGCACCGACCGGATCACCCTGGAGAGCGGCCGGGGCCGGGTGGTCCTCGGCGCCGACGGACGGCTCCGCCTGGCCTGGGCCCCGCACGGACAGGGGGAGGAGCGGTCGGATGAGGAGGCCGACCTGTCCGGCCTCTTCGACCTCCTCGACTGGGGCGGCGGGGCGCACGCCCTGCGCTCGGCGGCCAACGGGCTCCACGTGGACGAGGCCCCCGGCGACGCCCTGGCCTGCACCGCGCCGGGTCCGGGCACCTGGGAGGTCCGGCAGACCTTCCTGCTGACCCGGTCGGCGGACGGGGTCCGGCTCACCCAGGTGCACACCGGCCGTCACGTCACCGTCGCGGAGGACGGCGCCCTCCGGCTCGGCCCGGAGGGCGCCGAGGGCACCTTCTTCCGGGTCGGGGGACTGGGGTCGGGAGCCCGGGCGGCCGCGGAGGCGGCGGCCCGGGCCGATGCCGCGGTGGTGGTCGCGGGCGACCACCCCATGGTCAACGGCCGGGAGACGCAGGACCGCACCGACCTGGACCTGCCCGCCGCGCAGGAGCGGGTGCTGCGGGCCGTGCACGAGGCGAACCCGGACACCGCCCTGGTCCTGTGCAGCGGGTATCCGTACGCCGTGAACTGGGCGGACGCCCACATCCCGGCGATCGTGTGGTCGGCGCACGGCGGCCAGGAGTACGGGCGGGCGCTGGCCGACGTCCTGCTGGGCCGGGCCGAGCCCGCGGGGCGCCTCACCCAGACCTGGTACCGGGAAACCGCCGACCTCCCGGACCTGCTGGAGTACGACGTCATCGGCGCGGGCGGAACCTACCTGTACTTCGGAGGGACCCCGCTCTACCCCTTCGGGCACGGCCTCGGATACGCGACGGTCGAGTACGGCCGGACCCGGGTGCGGGTCCGTGACGACCGGGTCACCGTCGAGGTACCCGTCACCAACACCGGCGACCGCACCGCCGAGGAGGTCGTGCAGGTCTACACCCGGCAGACGGACTCCCGGGTGCGGCAGCCCTTCCGGACCCTGCGGGGCTTCGCCCGGCTGCGGATCGGCCCGGGGCGGACCGAGGTCGCCTCGGTCTCCTTCGAGGTGGACCGGCTGGCGGTCTGGGACACCATCGGGGACCGCTTCGTGGTCGAGGAGGCGCCCCGGGAGGTCCTGGTGGGGCGCTCGGCGTCGGACGTGGTCGCCACCGTGCCCCTGGACGTCCCGGGGGAGCCGATCCCGCCCCGGGACGCCTTCACCGCCTGGTCGGCGGACCGGTACGACGAGGCCCACGGGGTCCGGCTGTGCCCCGTCGCCCCGGAGCCCGGGCCGGTGGGGCCGGACGCGTCCGAAACCGCGGTCCCGGGGGACGCGGTGCGCGCCCAGGCCGCCGGCGCGTGGGTGGCCTACCGGGACGTGGACCTGGGGGCCGGCGCCGCCGAGCTCCGGGTGGGCGCCAACGCGCCCCGGGCGGCCACCGTCCGGTTGCGCCTGGGCGACCCGGTCACCGGAGAGGTCCTCGCGCGGGTGCCGGTCCCCGCGGGCGACGGCGCCTACGACTTCACCGAGGTCCGCACCCCGGTCCGCGGCGCCTCCGGTGTGTGCGACCTGTACCTGGTCCTGGAGGACGCCGACACCGCGGTCTCCGAGCTGGTCCTCGGCGCCCCCTGAACCGCCCGGCGCCCCGACGGCCCCGCCCCGACGGCCCCGCCCCGGACTGGTCCCGCTCTCCCCTTCCGCCGCTCCGTGCCGCACGGGCCCTGTCCGTACCCGCCTTCCGGGATGCAGGATGGGTCCGTGTGCCACGGAGTGACGAACGAGGGCGGGAACCTGTGCGGGTACTGACACTGGACCGGATCGACCCGGACCTGACCGGCCTGGTCGGGGGCAAGGCCGCCGGTCTCGCGGCGGCGCTCCGCGCGGGCGAGCGGGTGCCGCCGGGGTTCTGCGTCACCACCGAGGCCCACCGCGCGGGCGAGGTGCCCAGGGACGAGGTGGCGGCGGCCTACGAGGCGCTCGGCGGCGGCCCGGTCGCGGTGCGCTCCAGCGCCACCGCCGAGGACCTGCCCGACGCCTCCTTCGCCGGGCAGCAGGACACCTACCTGAACGTGGAGGGGGTGGACGACCTGGTCGGGGCGGTGCGCCGCTGCTGGGACTCCCTCTGGACCGACCGCGCCGCCGCCTACCGCCGGGACCGCAGGATCGACGACCGGTCCGTCCGGATGGCGGTGGTCGTGCAGCGCATGGTCGACCCCCGGGCGGCCGGAGTGCTCTTCACCGCCAACCCGGTCACCGGCACCCGCGGGGAGACGGTTCTGGACGCGGTCCCCGGCCTCGGTACCGCCGTCGTCGACGGTACGGCCGAACCCGACCGCTACCTGGTGCGGCCGGACGGGAGCACCGAAGGCCCCGACGGCGGCTGCCTGCGCCCGGAGGAGGTGGCGGCCCTCCACGCCCTGGGACGGCGGTTGCAGAGCCACTTCGGTGCGCCCCAGGACGTCGAGTGGGCCGTCGACCGGGACGGGACCCCCTGGGTCCTGCAGTCCCGGGCGGTCACCACGCTCTTCCCGTTGCCGCCGGCCCGCGCGGACGGGCCCGGGGTCTATCTGGAGGGCGGTCACATGCAGGGCATGCTCAGGCCCTTCACCCCGTTGGGCTTCGCCGTGCTCATGGAGGTGTCCCGGGACTGGTTCGCCGCCTTCACGGCGGACGGCGGGCGGGGCCCGGAGTCGTGGATGGTGAACGTGGGCGGGCGGCTCTACCTGGACCTGACCGGCCTGGTCCGGGACCGCAGGACACGCGACAGCCTGCCCGGGGCCCTGGCCCTCTACGGCCCCGGGGCCGGCCGGGCGGTCCGGGGCCTTCTGCGGGACCCGCGGTTTGCCCCGCGGCCGGGCCGCCCCCTCCGGGCCGGGGCGGTCCTGCGCGGTGTGCGGGCGGCGGCGCCGCTGCTGGCGGGCTTCGCCGCGGACGCCGCCCTCGCCCTCTGGAACCCGGCCCGGACCAGGGAAAGGGTGTTCGGCCTCGGGGAACGGGCACGGCTCGGCGCGAGGCGCACACCGGAGCGGGTGGTGACGGTCCGGGACCGGCTGGAGTACGCCCGGCACCTCCAGGCCCCGGTGATGTCCGGGCAGATGATCGCCATGCTGGGCCCCCTGTACGCGGGCCTGGTGGCGGCGAAGCTGCCCGAGTACCTGCTCAACGGGGTCGCGGAGCCGTCGGAGGTCGCGGTGGTCCTCGGCGGGATGCCGCACAACGTCACCACCGGGATGGACCTGGAGCTGTGGCGGTTGGCGGAAGGCGCCCGGGAGCACCGGGAGCTGCTGACGGGGACGCCGCCGGAGGAACTGGCCGAACGCCACCTGGCCGGGGACCTGCCGGACATCGGACTCGCCGGCTTCCTGGACCGGTACGGGCACCGGAGCGCCGCCGAGATCGACATGGGCGTGCCCCGGTGGGCCGAGAACCCGGCACCGGTGTTCTCCGCGATCGCCAACTACCTCCGGGTGGACGACCCGGAACAGTCGCCCGAACGCCGGTTCGGGGCGGCGGCCGAGCGGGCCGTCCGGATGCGGGACGAGCTCGTGCGCAGGCTCGCCCGGACCAGCCCGCTGCGCGCCCGGCTGACCGCCTTCCTGCTCGACCGGGCGCGCGAGCTGTCGGGGCTGCGGGAGTATCCCAAGTTCGTGTGGCTGTACGCGCTGGCCGAGGTGCGCCGTCAGATGCTGTCGGTGGGCGGGGAACTGGTCGCGCTGGGCAGGCTCGACCGGGCCGAGGACGTGGTCTTCCTGGACTTCGACGAGGTCGGTGAACTGCTGGACGGGGCCGAACTCCGGGCCCTGGTGGCGGAGCGCAGGGCCGATTACCGGCGTGAGCTCGGCCGCCGCAGGGTGCCGCCGCTCCTGCTCTCGGACGGCACCGACCTGGAGGCGGCCCTGCCCGCGCTCCCCCCGGCCGAGGGCTCCGAGGGGGAGCTGAGGGGTGTCGCGGCCTCCCCGGGAACCGCTACCGGGGCGGCGCGGGTGGTGCGTGATCCGGCGGGCGCCTCGCTGGCGCCCGGGGAGATCCTCGTCGCGCCGACGACCGACCCCGGATGGACCCCGTTGTTCATGACCGCGGGAGGGCTGGTGGTGGAGACCGGGTCGACGGTGGCGCACGGCCCCACGGTCGCCCGCGAGTACGGCATCCCCTGCGTGATCTGTGTCCCCGGGGTGACCGAACTGGTCCGCGACGGCCAGACGGTCACCGTCGACGGGTCCGCTGGCACGGTTCGGATGGAGGAGCCGGGGGAACCGGAGGAGCCGGGGGAGAAAGACGGGCCGGAGGGAACCGGGAGCCCCTGACCCGAGTCATAGGGGGACCATACGGCGGTCTCGTATGGGTAACGGGCATCTCGGGTGGAGGGCGGACATGAACGAGCAAACGACACGCCCCCGGTCCGCTCACCGACATCCCGGGGCCCTGTTCGGCCGGACGCAGGTCTACGCGCAGAACAACCCGCGTTCCTACGCCGTCAGGGCCGTCCTCGTTCTCCTCGGCCCGTGGGCCAGGCGCTACCGCCAGCGCGCCCGTGACTTCGCCGAGCTCTACGACGCCCGGCGGCGCCAGGGCTGACCGCCGCTCCGGCACTCCGGGAGGCCGGTGCGCCTTCCGGACACGGAGACCCCGCCCCGGGCACACCGGCACGCGGCCCGGGGCGGGTGTCCCGCAGGGGCTCCGGGGTCAGCGGGTGCCGAGCAGGTGCTCCAGGGCGAGCTGGTCCAACCGCTCGAAGTGGTAGCCCCGCTGGCCCACGGTCTCCAGATCGATCTCCTCCTTGAGCAGGTCCGCGACGCCCTCGCCCGGGGAGAGGGTGGGCTCGGCCAGCTCGGGGACCCGGGCCTCGGCCAGGGCGGTGGCCACCTCCGGGTCGGCACGGAAGGCGGCGGCCCTGTCCCGCAGGATCAGGTAGTTGCGCATGCAGCCCGCCGCGGACTCCCAGACCCCGGACATGTCCTCGGTCCGGGGCGGTTTGAAGTCGAAGTGCCGGGGGCCCTCGTAGCCGGACCGCTCCAACAGGTCGACCAGGAAGAACGCCTCCTTGACGTCACCGGCGCCGAAGCGCAGGTCCTGGTCGTACTTGACGCCGCGCTGGCCGTTGAGGTCGATGTGGAAGAGCTTGCCCGCCCACAGGGCCTGGGCGACGCCGTGCGCGAAGTTGAGCCCGGCCATCTGCTCGTGCCCGACCTCCGGGTTGACACCCACCATCTCGGGGTGTTCGAGCTCGTTGATGAAGGCCAGGGCGTGGCCGACGGTGGGCAGCAGTACGTCGCCGCGCGGCTCGTTGGGTTTGGGCTCGATCGCGAAGCGCAGGTCGTAGCCCTGCTCCCGGACGTAGGAGCACAGCAGATCGAAGGCCTCGCGCAGCCGGTCCAGGGCGGCGTGGTCGTCCTTGCCCGCCTCGGTCTCGGCGCCGTCCTGGCCGCCCCAGCACACGTAGGTCCTCGCCCCGAGGGAGACCGCGAGGTCGATGTTGCGGATGACCTTGCGCAGTGCGTACCGGCGCACGTCGCGGCTGTTGGAGGTGAAGCCGCCGTCTCGGAAGACGGGGTGGGTGAACAGGTTGGTGGTGACCATCGGCACCGCCATGCCGGTCTCGTCCAGCACGCCGCGGAAGCGCTGGAGGATCCGGTCGCGTTCGGAGGGCGAGCTGCCGGGCGGGACGAGGTCGTCGTCGTGGAAGGTGACGCCGTAGGCGCCGAGGTCGGCGAGGCGGTGGACCGCGTCGACCGGGTCGAGCGGGGGGCGGACCGGGTCGCCGAAGGTGTTGACGCCTCGCCAGCCCACGGTCCACAGGCCGAAGGTGAAGCGGTCCTCGGGGGTGGGCCGGTGGTCACTCATGTGCGCTCCTGGAGGGTGGGTCCGTGGACGGTGCCGGACCCGATTAGTTTGTCTAGAGACACAACTAATTGTCAACGGGGTGGGCCGCACCACACCGCGCCCGGGCTCCTACGGCGGGGGCAGCGGCAGGGCGCCGGATTCCAGGCCGTGGATCATCACGGCCGCACCGCCCCGGGAGGCGGCGCTCATCCCCAGGTCCGAGGGCTCCACCCGGCAGCCGCCCGCCTCCGGAGCGAAGGAACCGGCCCGTGCGGCCTCGCGACAGCGGGGGACCAGCCACCGCGCCATCGGCACGAAGTAGCCGCCCAGCACCACGGCGCCCGGGTTGACCACGTTCACCAGGGTCGCCACCCCGCGGCCCAGCCACGTCCCGGCCCGCTCCAGCGCGGCCACGGCCGTGGGCTCACCCGCCGAGGCGCGGTCCACCGCGACCGCGACCAGTTCGGCGACCTCCGCGCCGGACAGCGGGCGTCCCGGAACCAGGTCGGGCAGGGCGGTGCGCAGGATCGCCCCGATTCCGGCCAGCGCCTCCAGGCAGCCCCTGCGGCCGCACGAGCACTCGGGGCCTCCGGCGTCCAGTTCCAGATGCCCGATCTCCCCCGCGAACCCGCCCGCCCCGCGCAGCAGCTCGCCGCCGACCAGCACACCCGCGCCGATCCCCACCTCACCGGTCACGTACACCAGGTCGGGCAGTCCGGCGAGGGGGCCGAAGCGGTACTCGGCCATGGCGCCGAGGTTGGCGTCGTTGTCGACCAGGACGGTCGCCCCGGCCAGGGCGGATCCGGCCAGGCGGGAGAGCAGGAGCTCGCGGAGCGGGACCTCCCGCCAGCCCAGGTTGGGGGCGCGCCGCACCGTTCCGGAGGGGGCGTCGATCAGCCCGGGGACCGCCACGCTCACCCCGACCACGGTGCGCTCGCGCAGCTCCGGCGCCTCGGTGACCTCCCGGAGCGTGTCCGCGATCCGGTGGGCGCAGGCCCGGGCGCCCGCCGAGCGGGCGTCCAGCGGTACGTGCCGGTGCACCAGTTCCCGGTGGAGCAGGTCCACGGCCACCACCGACAGGAAGTCGACGTTGACCTCCAGGCCGACCGCGGCGACCGAACGCTCGTCCGGGGCCAGCAGGACCCCGGGGCGGCCCACCCGCCGCTGGGAGGTCTCACCGGTCTCCCGCACCAGGCCGCGGGCCGTCAGGTCGGAGACCAGGCTGGAAACGGTGGTCTTGTTCAGTCCGGTGGCGGCGGCGACGGCGGCGCGGGAGCACGGGGCGTGTTCGCGGACGGTGCGCAGCACGGTGCGCAGGTTGCTCTCCCGGACGGTCTGGAAGCTCACCGTCCCCGTACCGGTCGCCACCCCGTACCCCCTGCCGCCGACTGCCGCGGAAAACCCGTTGCCCGTGTGTGGGGGCGCTGGTTGGATTCCCATCATGGTGCCTTCAGACGTGTTCCGCGACCAGCCCGTCCTCGTCGGGGGCCGGGTGCGGTTGGAACCGCTGGGCGTCGCCAACGCGGGCGAGGTGATCCCGGGGATCGTGGACATGGACCCGCAGGTGCGCAGGCTCACCGGTACCCACCGGGAGTTCACCGCCGAACAGCTGCTCAGGGTGTTCGCGGCCTGGGAGCAGCGGCACGACCGGGCCGACTGGGTGGTCCGGGAGCAGCGGGGCGGTGCGGCCGTCGGTGACTGCGCGCTCATCGACCTGGACCCGGACAACGCCGAGGCGCACTACCGGATCGCGCTCAGCTCCATGGAGCACACCGGCAGGGGCTACGGCACCGAGGCCACCGACCTGGTCCTGGAGTACGCCTTCGAGACCGCGGGGCTGCACCGGGTGGCACTGGAGGTGTTCGCCTTCAACACCAACGCGGAGAGGTCCTACGCCAGGTCCGGCTTCGTCCGGGAGGGCGTGTGGCGCCAACACCTGCGCTGGGACGGCGAGTGGCACGACGCGGTCCTGATGTCGGTCCTCGCCGACGAGTACGCCGAACTCCGCCGCCGGCGCGGCTGACCGGTCCGGCGTTAGTGTCGGTGGCATGCCCGTTCCCGATTTCCTCCGGAAGCTGCGCCAGCACGTCGGCCACGACCTCCTCCCCCTGGTGGGTGTGACCGCCGTGGTTCTCGATGACGGCGGCCGGGTGCTGCTGCACCGGCGCTCCGACGACGGTCGCTGGGCCACCCCGGGCGGCATCCTCGAACCCGGGGAGCAGCCCGCCCGGGCGGTGGTCCGTGAGGTGCGGGAGGAGACCGGGGTGCTGGTGGAGGTGGAGCGCCTGGCCACCGTGATCGGCCAGGAACCGCACACCTACCCCAACGGCGATCAGGTGCAGTTCCTCGATCTCGCCTTCCGCTGCCGCCCCGTGGGCGGTGAGCTCGGGGTCGACGGCGACGAGAGCCTCGACGTGGGCTGGTTCGCCCCGGACGGACTGCCGCGGATGGCCGACCGGATCCTCGAACGCATCCGCTGCGCCCGCGAACCCGGGGGCGAGCCCCACTACGAGCGCTGACCCCGGGGTCGGTGCTCGGTTCGGGGCCCGGACGAACGGGTCAGCCCGACGGTCCGGTGTCCAGACGGCGGTGCCACCAGGCGAGGTCCGCCCAGGGGCCGCCTGTGGGGAACAGCGGGTCCGGCAGGGTGCGCTCCTGGTAGAGGCGGTCCAGCGCGCTGACCAGTCGCCGCAGCTCCCCGCGAGGCCCCGGTGGCAGGTCGGTGATCGCCTCCTCCAGGCCGTCGCGGACGAACCTGATGTCGTCCCGGGCACAACCGGGGCAGCAGTCGAAGCGGGCGGGGCGCGGGTAGAGAGGACCGCGCCCCGACGTGACGAAGCCGCGGTAGCGGGTCAACGCGGTCGCGGTGGCCCCCACGCTGCGCGGGTCGGAGGCCCGTTCGAGGCGGTGGATCGCCAGGCAGGTGCGGGCGGACAGGCCCGGGACCGGGCGCGGCGGGGGGAGGCGGGTCGGCCGGGGGAGCTGGTCGGTTCGTGCGCGTAGCGCACCCGGACGCCTACGCGGCATCGGCCTTTCGGAAGCTCATGGGGGACATGATGGCGCGTGCGGTCGGCGCGGGCAAGAGCCCGGTCGGCCCCGTCCGGGAGGGCAGCGGCCCGGGTCTGCGCGGGACCGGTGCGGGAGCGCGGGTGTCCGCCGGCCCGAACGCCTGCCCGGCAGGCGTTCGGCGCCGTGCTGTCCGGGCCGCGGAGCCGGCTCCGTGCCTAGTTCCACTGGCGCCGCATGGTCCAGCGGTCCGAGGCGACGTCCCGGGTGATGTCGATGATGCTGGGAACGCCCGACTCCGACTCGGCCGAGACGCGGAGCAGGTGAATCTGTGTGGCCGGGACGCCAGGGGCCTCGGGGCGGGCGGGCCAGTCGCCGATGATCCTGCGCACCCGGAAGGTGTGGCCGCGCCAGGTGAACTGGGCGGGGTTGCCACGGTCGGTGGAACGGACGTCGATCTGTTCGTTCAGGAGACTCACCCGAACACCATATCGAACACGCGTTCGACGGAGTCAAGTCCCTCGGAGGTCGGCGCGGTCCGTGTCCCCACGGGGCAGGTGTGCCGGTCCGCCCGTGTTCCGGGGCGGGAACTACAGGAACACCCGGCCGCGGCGAGTGCGGTCGCGCAGCGCGGCCATCCGCCTGGTGTTGCTCGGACGCCGGGAGAGCAGGTGGTAGAGCAGCAGCGAGCACCCCCGGTCGGTACGCGCCCGGGCTGCCATCTCGCCCATGTTCACCCGCGTGTACAGGTTCGGGCCCCCCGCGAACAGGTGTACCGCGTGCACCCCCTCGGGCAGGTGCGCGTGGGCGTGGTTGTCGGCCGTGTACTCGGCGGCGCGGGACAGCGCGGAGCCCAGACCCGGAACCAGGTCGGCACCGACGGTGGCCAACCGGCGCCAGTACCCGGTGTGCCCGGCGGCCACATGGCCCACCTGGTGGGCGATGAGGAACGCCAGGGCGTCCGGGTCGCGCAGGCGGCCGTCCCCGTCGAACAGGGCGTCGGGCAGCACCAGGTAGCGGCGGAGCCCGTGCGCGGCGGCGTCGGTGCGGGCGGAGACCGGACCGACCCGCACGTACGCCTCCGGGGGCCGGGACAGCCCCATGTCCGTCGCCAGGGACACCACCGTCCGGTGGGCCTCGGGGAACTGGGTCGGTGAGATCCGGACCGACTCCGCGCACTCGCGGGCGTAGCGCATACCGCGCACCGACCAGCACGCCAGGGGTGCCGCGGTCAGTGCCAGCGCGGTCCACAGCACCGACCCGGAAAAGGACCACACCAGCCTCAGCAGAACCGCGGTGAGCGCCAGGGACACCGTCGCGCACAGGACGAACAGCGGTTTCTCCCAGGGATGCGCGGACGCTGGAACGATCTCCTCGTCGGTGTCCAGCCCGCACGGTTCCCGCGTGGGCCCGTGCGGGGAGGACCGGTGCGCGGTCAGCCGTCCGGGGGTGGCGGCGGTGCAGCCGGGAACCCCGTGGACCGCACAGGCCGGAGAGTGCCCTGGCGTCGCGTGTGGCACGCTGCTCCCCCCTCGGAACGCCCGTGTCTCAGGGTGATTACTCCCTGTGTCCAAATATTACTTTCCGCTTTCCTTTGTTCGGGGTGGCGGAGGCGGCGTGTCCGGTGTCAGGAGCGCTCGTAGTGGCGCAACTCCTCGGCGAGTACGTCCAGGAACCGGTTGACCTGGGCCGGGTCGTACCCGGGGCGCGCCCGGGTGGTGGCGAACTGGACCCGCTCCACCTCCTCGGAGGTGAGGGTGGCCCGTTCCGGCCGCCCCTGCTGGAGGACGTCCAGCGTGTACTCGGCGCGGTCCAGGAACTCGTCGACCTCCTGCTCGTTGTAGCCGGTGGTCAACCGGGTGGTGGCGAAGCGCTGCTCGCGGATGTCCTGGGGGGCCATCCGCGGTCCGGGCGGCGGTGGACCGGTCGGCGGCAGGTCCTGGTGGTGCGGCCCCTGCGGCACCCGGCCGGTTTGCGCGGGGCCCGTCCCGCCGGGGTGCGGAGGCAGGGGCGGGGGCGGGGCGGGCTGGCCCAGGCCGCGCCCGGCGAGGTCGGCCACGACGAGGTCGAGGAAGTCGTCCACCTCGTCCTCGCGGTATCCGGGGCTCATCCGGGTGGTGCGGAAGCGGGAGTTGCGGATCTCGTCCGCGGTGAGCAGCGGGCCCTTGCGCGGTCCGCCCTCCAGCGCCACCAGTGTCGCCTCGATCCGGTCGAGGAGTGCGTCCACGTCCTCCTCGTTGTAGCCCGGGCGCAGGCGCACCGTGTGGAACTTCTTGTTGCGGATGTCCGCCGGTGTCAGAGGCATGGTCCCCATTGTGCAGTTCACGGGGTTCTCGGGGGGCGCTGTCACAGGTCCGCGTGTGGCTCGGCGGCGGACCCGTCGCCGGTGGTGTCCCGGGCGGCGCGGACCCGGAAGCGGTCGCCCCCGTGCGGTGCGGCGACGGGGAGGGGGGAAGGGGCGGGGGAACTCATGGACGGCATTATGCCGACGGTGAGTGGCATGCGCCACAAATACCAGTGGTTCTGGCCGGGTGCGGACACGAGTGTTGCCTGCACGAGCGTTGCCTGGTCAGGGAGTCGCCCCGCATGGGACGTATTCCCCATAAGACGCCTGAGTCCTATTGAGGTTTACCGGAATCCAAAAGATTAACCCATATTATTGGGTGCCGTTACTCAGGGCATTGGCATGACCATCGTGACCTTTTTGATATCGAAAGTCCGATGGTTTGGCATTTGTTGGCATGTACTCTCGTTGTGGCGAATGGAAAGCAGTCAGGCCGGTTCTTCCGGCCCTTGCCCTCTGCGGGCCGAAACCGCGCGAGCTTTCTGTTTTTGCAGGTCATGGGCTTCTGTGTGCCCCGACCGTCCCCCATACGACCCTGGTCCGTGCTCCACGCTCCGAGAATCCCCACCTCTGTTGTTCCGGTGGTGGAAGGCGCGGCCAGGCCCGGCCCAGACACATATGGGCTCGGACGACCCAAACGAGGATGACTTGAAGAACGCTCCCCGAATCACGGCGCGCCGCGTCCTCCAGGGCGGTGCCGCCTTCGCCGCGCTGGGCGCTCTCAGCCTGGCCACCGCGATGCCCGCCCACGCCGACACCTATGGCTGGGCCTACGCTTCCGCTGTTGGCGGTCAGGGCTCCTCGGAGACCTACATCACCCAGGAGCAGACGGTTTCCAACCCGTTCTCCACCACCATCGGTGACTGGCTGGTCGTCAACGGCACCACCACCGCCACGGTGAACGCCGACGGCGCCACCGCCACCACCGTCATCGACTCGGCCAAGATCTCCGTCACCGCCGAGAACGTCGAGGACATCCTCGACCCCGAGGACGAAGAGGACGAGGACGAGGACGACGACCTCGACGAGGACGACGAGGAGGAGACCCCCGAGGACGAGGAGGGCGGCGACCCCGAGGACGAGGAGGGCGGCGACCCCGAGGACGGCAACGGCGAGGGCACCGACCCCGAGGACGGCAACGGCGAGGGCACCGACCCCGAGGGCGGCGACCCCGAGGACGGCAACGGCGAGGGCACCGACCCCGAGGACGGCGAGGGCTCCGGCGACCCGTCGGAGGCACCCACCGTCGACCCGACCGAGGCCCCCGTCGAGGAGCCCTCCCAGGCCCCCACCGAGGAGCCCACCGGGACGCCCTCGGACTCCGCCGAGGAAGGTGGCGCGAACAGCGCCGAGGAGTCCCCCGAGGCTGCCTCCTCCGAGATCGTTGACTTCGAGGAGAACTCCGAGCTGGTCGACGGCAGCGAGACCGTCATCCTCGAGGGGACCATCTCCGGGATCACCGTCACCACCACCCAGAGCTGGGACGGCGAGGTCAGCCACCACGCTGACGCCGGCACCTTCAAGTCGGAGCCCATCATGCTGTCGGGTGAGGACGGCGGTGAGGAGCTGGTGCTGAACATCCAGCCCTCCGTGGACCAGGGCGTCGTGCAGACCGAGGACGCCGGCTTCCACTGGAACGACGCGTACACCAACCTGTACATGAACTTCCTGGTCGACGACGAGTTCGTTGCCGGATACTCCATCGCCGAGAGCGCCGCGGGCATCACCACCGGCGCGGTCGACGACGGCGGCGACGGTGACGACGGCAACGGCAACGGCGACGACGGCAACGACGACGGCGACAAGGGTGACGACAAGAACCCGCCGCAGAAGGAGCGCGACGAGGACACGCTCCCGAAGACGGACCCCGAGGACGCCCAGCCCCTCGCCCAGACCGGTTCGCCGGTCGCCGGTCTGATCGCGGCCGGTGCGGCGATCGCCGCTGGCGGTGGCGCCGCCGCCTACCTGGCGCGTCGCAAGAAGAAGAACGACGAGGTCGCCGAGACCAACGAGGACTAGTAGCGCCTCCGAGCCGCTCGCACGGGCGGCCGTCGTGACAGAGGGCCCCGGGGCCGCCGCTCAGGCGTGCGGACCCGGGGCCCTCTCCGTGCGTGCGCGGGTCCGCGCCTACTCGCGCATGAGGTAGGTGGCCAGACCGCGGGCGATGGCGTCCGCGGCGTGCTCACGCCACTCGGGGTCCTCCAGGAGTTCGGCGTCCTCGGCGTTGCGCATGTTCCCGGCCTCAAGGAACACCTTCGGCACGGTGGAGAGGTTCAGCCCGCCCAGGTCGGTGCGCTCGTCCAGCCCTTCCCCGGCGAGGTAGTCGGCGTAGGGGACGTCGCTGCCCTCGAGGTACTCGCGGCGGATGTCCTCGGCCAGGAGGGCGGAGGGCTCCACGATCTCCTCGGTGAGACCGGGCACCTCCCCGGGGGTGATGACGTGGAAGCCCCGACCCGACTCCGGTCCGCCGTCGGCGTGGATGGACAGGGCGGCGTCCGCCTCGTTCTCGTTACCGATCTCCGCGCGCTCGTCGATACAGGGGCCCACGCTCTCGTTGTCCTCGCGGGTGAGGATCACCGTGGCGCCGTCGGCCTCCAGGCGTTCCTGGACGAGCAGGGACAGCTCCCAGTTGAACTCGTGCTCGGAGTAGCCGTTCACGCTCTGGGCCCCGACGGTGTCACAGGCCTTCTCGCCGTTGCCCACGGACACCTGGGTGTTGATCTCGCCCGGGGCGGAGGCGTTGCCACCGTTGTGGCCGGGGTCGATGACCACGACACGGTCGCCGAGCGGGCCGTCACCGGGCGGGGTGGACCCGTCCTCGGCCGGAGCGCCGCCCTCTTCGGCCGGGACGCCGCTCCCGGTGCCGGGGCCGCTCGCTCCGTCCTCGGGGCCGGGTAGCGGCGGTGCCGCGGTGGGGTCGGCTCCGGGTGCGCCTCCGGCCGGGGCCGAGCAGGCCGTGGTCCAGAGCGCGGCGAACGAGAGCAGGGCCAGGGCGCGTGCGGCGCGGCTCCGGCGCCCCGGTGGTGCGGAGACGGGCATGTCCACAACCTAGCCGGTGCCCGCGACCCCGACGTACCCGCACAGAGCGGGACGGAGGGCGCATGGCGGAAGTCCAGGAGCGGACAAAGGGCGCTTCGGTGTTTCCCCAGTTCCAGGCGTTTCACCGACAGTTGACCAGCACCTCGGGGCCACCGTTTGGTCGTCACCGGGGCGGTTTCCGTTTTGTGATCAACGCGTTAGGCTCACCGTGTGGAACGCCTTGTACACGCAACTCCACAGCGATCAGCATCTTGACCGGCCGGAGGGGCACCGAGCCCGCCCGCCCGGAACACCGCGCCCGGCCAGCCAGGTCTGCCAGAAGCTCCCGGACCGCCGCTTCAGCGGAACGGGAGCGGCCCCAGTGCCGGGCATCCCCCAGATACAACAGGAGTGTTGTGGTGACTCCCGCCGAATCGTCCGCCCGCCGCATCGTCGCGGGCGGCACCCTCTTCCTCGCGCTCGGCGCGCTGGGTGTCGCCTCCGCGGCTCCGGCCGGGGCGACCCAGTTGCTCTGGGCCAACGCCCAGGCCTGGGCTGCTGACGGTGACCTGGTGGCGGGTTACTCCACCGCCGTCAGCGTCGGCGGGGAGACGGAGGACGACGCGGGAGCGGAGCAGCTCCTGGGCCCTCTGGCCGAGTACGCACAGGTCGAGGGGGAGAGCCGCACCCTGGTCAACGGCAGCGGGGCGCTGTCCGAGGCGGTGGTCGAACAGGCGACGGTCCGGCTCGGCGTCAACGACCTGATCGACCTGGGCATGATCGATCTGGCCGACGAGGCCGGGGACCCGCCCGCCCGGCCGCCCGAGGAGGAGCCGCGGGGGAGCGGCCCGGAGGACGGCCCGGCCGAACGCACCCCCCGGGAGCGGGAGCCGGAACGGGAGTCCCAGCAGGCGGAGGAGCCGCTCCCGCGGACGCCCCCGCAGATCCCCACCCGGGGGCCCGGCACCGTACCCGAGGAGGACGTCGTCATCCTGGGGGAGGAGGACTCCGAAACCGTCTCCGCTGACGGCAACGCGGTCGAGTTCACCCTCGCCGGCGTGCGGGCCAGCTCTGCCGCGGCCTACACCGGGGAGACCGAGGCGAGCCTCGAACACGGAGAGTTGACCGCCTTCGGTGAGCCCGTGGCGGACTTCGACGGTGACCACCTGGCCGAGCAGACCCTGGAGGTCCTCGACGAGGAGGGCGGGACCCTGACCGAGGTGCCCGTCAGCGTTCGCTTCCTGGCCAACGAGGACGTCTTCGATGACGAGGAGCGCGCCTGGGACGGCAAGGGCGTCCAGGCCTCGCTCACCGTCTGGGTCCAGGTGGGCGACCCCGAACTGGAGAACGGTTTCGTCGTGGACTTCGCCGACACCTGGGCGGTCGGCTCCACCCACGGTTCGGCCACGCCTCCGGGGGCGGACGAGCCGGACGAGGGCCAGCAGGAGGTGACGGCACCGGCCAAACGGCTGGCCACGACCGGGGGTTCGCTCGCCGCACTGGTCGCCGCCGCGGTGGTCGCGGTCGGCGGCGGTACCGCCGCCACGTTCCTGGCCCGCAAGCGCACCACCGCCATGGACGACCGGATCGAGGACTGATCCGCGACCGGACCGCTCCAGGGCCCGTGGCACCGCCTGCCCCCGATGAGGGTTCCGGTCCCCTTCCGGGGCGGGGCCGATCGGGGTGGCGGACGCGGGCGGCGTCGAGGGAGGGCGGGCCACCTGTCCGGGTGGCCCGCCCTGGAATTTTCGTCAGCAGCCGGAGTTCGTCCAGCCGTTCCCCCCGGAATCGGCACAGACCGGGGAGATCACTCCGTACGCTGGCTGGGGATCCCGGCCAGCAGGGCGCGGACCTCAGTCTCGCGGTAGCGGCGGTGGCCGCCCAAGGTGCGGATCGAGGTCAGCTTTCCCGCCTTCGCCCAGCGTGTCACGGTCTTGGGGTCAACGCGGAACATGGTGGCAACCTCAGCGGGGGTCAACAGGGGCTCCGCCTCGGGCGTGCGAGTTGACATGTGTACGGCCTCTCCTCCTGGATCTGTGTGCCGATCCTTGAGCCTTATTCCTGGCACTTGGCCCGGATGTCCAATATTTCCACTAGGTCCATATTGGCACCACCCGAGGTGATTGCGCGACCACTCCAAGCAACTTTGCACGTGGGAGGCCATTGAAAGCCGCCCGTGGCCGCGTCACGCTAAGTGATTCTAGCGACACGTTTAGTGGCATGTGGCGTATTCGGTCAAAACTTCGTTCTCGGGCCTCGTTTTTCTCGATCCGGAGAGCCTGAAGTGCTACGGCAGGCTGACCGAAAATCGAGGGTCAAGGCCGGGGGAAGGTTGCGCAAGCCCTGGTCGGCTGCTGTGCGGAGAGGGGTGGGGCGGGGTGGCGCGCGGTGCGCCGGTTTGCTTCGGCTGGTGGGTCGGGCCACGCGGATCCTCGGCGCGGCGGGGGTTTCACGATTACGTAGAGTGCACTCAGTGACCGGCTGGCTACAGTCTATGTCGATCCCTATCGGGCGTTATGCCCAGTTTCACGATGCTTGATGTCGCGCCTCGGCCGGTCAGCCGTCCGCACCGCTGTCACGTGCGCAAAGAGGGCCGCTTCTGGCCGAGAAACCTGGTGTACCAGGTTGTCCCACGGCGTGGCGCGGCCCCGCGCCGGCGCTCGGATGACGACATTCGAGGTCCGGGTGCCCGCGAAACCCGGGGGAGGACGTGACCGTCAGTTGGCGTGCCCGAGGGCGCGCACAGACCTCCAGCGCAGGGTGATCCGCTTGCGGAGCTCCGTCACGCGGGCCCCGTCGCCCTTCGCGAGCGCCTCGACGGCCTCGGCCACCTCGGCAACCGAGTGGTCCTCGCTCAGGTGGTCGTCGCTCAGCAGGTGGGGCAGCCCCCCGTAGTCCAGCTCGAGGAGGGAGTCGGGGTGGGCGGTCGTGGACAGCCAGTCCAGGAGTTCCTCGGTCGAGGAGGACACCGCGTGCTCCCCGATGCGCTCGCGCAGCACCGCCGCCGTGTGCTCCAGGCGCCGAGTCGCCAGCGCGGTCCTGGTCAGGTACAGCAGGGTCCTGGTGTTCCCGGCCGACAGGACGAGACAGCGCTCCTGGGGCTCGAAGGGGACGAACCAGGGGACCGGGACCGTCCAGTTGCTGGACAGGATCCCCGGCTGGACCCGCGCCCCGGACTCGCGCCACTGCCGGTAGCCGGCCTCGGCCCGCTCGGCCTCCCGGGCCGGTACGCACGCTTCGGCCAGGGGCCGCGGCACGGAGCCGGTGAACTCGTCGAAGGCGCGCCAGGAGCGCAGCCGGGTCTGCCACGGGCACACGTACAGCCGCTCGTTCACCCGGCGCAGGTAGGCGTGCCCGCTCTCCTCGACGGGGGCGACCGCCGGCGGCGTGGTGATGAGTCTGCCCAGGCTCTCGGTGTGCTCGGCGGCCAGGGCGTTGACACGCCTGGGGCGGTCGGCGGACTCCGCGTACCCTTCCCAGTGCCGGCGGTCACGGGGAGAGAAGGCCGTGACCGGCTGGTAGACGCGGAGATAGGCGGTGTAGGGCAGCACGATCGCATCGTGGCACAGATCGTTCCGTCTGGCACTCACCGTGAGAAGTCCCAGGCCGGGAAGGGTTGCGTGCGCACACCGCATCCGTCACACCCGGGTGGCGTAGGCACGGCGGGGTCCGACCAGGTACGGTTGTATGTGTACGTAAGCTGACGCCTGTCGTCAGTCGCGTTTGACGGCCGTCAGCCTGGTAGTGCGGGTTAGTAAGTGATCTGGGGTTCGTCGGAACCCAATCGTTGAGGGGGTCGAGCCAATGGGGCGCGGCCGAGCCAAGGCCAAGCAGCAGAAGGTCGCACGGAAGCTCAAGTACAGCTCCGGTGGGACCGACCTTGATCGGCTGCGGTCGGAGCTGGGTGTCGCTGAGGACGAGGGGTCTCCCTCCGGGCCGTTGGGTCCGGACGATCCCTACACGGAACCTCAGGACGACCTGGTCGACCGTTACGCGGATCTTGCCGACAAGTACTCGGAGTCCGACAAGTAGGCGTCGGATTCGGCCGAGTCTTTCAGGTCGCTCGGATAACAACCGCTGACCTGTAGCGGCCACGGTCTCCCACCCGGGGACCGTCGCGGACAGGTGGATATAGCCGGTGCGAACCACTGCAGTGGTTCGCACCGGCTATGTTCGCGTCCCTGCCTCACGTGTTCCGGTACTCGCCGTTCAGTACGGCCCGGCCGGAACCGTTCTGCACCACGCCGAGGCGCCAGGCCCGTACACCGCGGTCGGCGAGCACGCCCAGGGCGCGCTCCGCGTCGTCCGCGGCGACGATCGCCACCATGCCCACACCCATGTTGAACGTGGCCTCCATGTCCTCCCGGCCGATCCCGCCCTTCTCGGCCAGGTAGCCGAAGACCGGCAGCGGGGCCCAGGTGGAACGGTCCAGTTCGGCGTCCAGGCCCTCCGGCAGCGACCGGGACAGGTTCGCGGCGAGGCCGCCTCCCGTGATGTGCGAGTAGGCGTGCACCTCGACGGCCGAGGTCAGGGCCACGCAGTCCTTGGCGTAGACGCGGGTCGGGGTCAGCAGCACCTCGCCGAGGACCCCGCCCAGCTCCGGGACCTGCGAGTACAGGTCCAGGTCGGCCTCGTCCACGATGTGCCGGACCAGCGAGTAACCGTTGGAGTGCGGGCCGGAGGAGGCCATCGCGATCACGGCGTCGCCATCGCGCACCCGGTCCGGGCCCAGGATCGCGTCACCCTCGACCACACCGGTTCCGGCCCCCGCCAGGTCGTACTCCTCGGGGTCCATCGCTCCGGGGTGCTCGGCGGTCTCGCCCCCGATCAGCGCGCACCCCGCCTGGTGGCAGCCCTCCGCGATACCGCCGACGATCTCCGCCACGCGTTCGGGCACCACGGCGCCGGTCGCGATGTAGTCGGTCATGAAGAGGGGCTCGGCACCGCTGACCACCAGGTCGTCGACGACCATCCCGACCAGGTCGATACCGATGGTGTCGTGCTTGTCCATCTGCTGGGCGAGCATGACCTTGGTGCCCACCCCGTCGGTGGAGGTGGCCAGGACCGGGTCCCGGTACCTGGCCGTGTCCAGGCGGAACAGGCCGGCGAAGCCGCTGGCGTCGGTGACCTGCTCGGGTCGGCGGGTGCGCGCGACGTGACGCTTCATCAGGTCGACGGCGCGTTCACCGGCGGCGATGTCGACGCCCGCGGCCGCGTACGCGCCCGTCGTCCCTGTGCTGTCGGCTGCCACGCGAGTTCTCCTCGTTTTCGGTGGTGTACGGCTGTCCGCGGCCCTGTTCCAGGGCACGCCGGAGGATCCGGAAGGCGCTTCCGGGCGCGGCGGACCGGACCGGTCCGCCGCGTGGTCTCACTTGGGGCTGGTCGCCAGAGTGGAGCCCTCAGGGGTACCGCAGGCCTTCTCCAACAGGTACTTGCCCTGGGAGTCGGCGTCCACCTCCAACGGGTACACCCCGTCGAAGCAGGCGCGGCACAGCTGGTCCTTGGGCTGCTCGGAGGCGGCCACGAGCTCGTCCAGGTCCACGTAGGCCAGCGAGTCCGCGTTCACCGACTCGGCGATCTCGTCCACCGACAGGTTCGCGGCGATGAGCTCGGCACGGGTGGCGAAGTCGATGCCGTAGTAGCAGGGCCACAGCACCGGCGGGCTGGAGATCCGCACGTGCACCTCGGCGGCGCCCGCGTCGCGGAGCATCCGGACCAGGGCGCGCTGGGTGTTGCCGCGCACGATCGAGTCGTCCACGACCACCAGGCGGCGGCCCTCGATGACCTCGCGCAGCGGGTTCAGCTTGAGCCGGATACCCAGCTGGCGCAGGGTCTGGCTGGGCTGGATGAACGTGCGGCCCACGTAGGAGTTCTTCACCAGGCCCTGGGCGAAGGGGATCCCGCTCGCCTCGGCGTACCCCACCGCGGCGGGGGTGCCGGACTCGGGGACCGGGATGACCAGGTCGGCCTCGACCGGGTGCTCCCTGGCCAGGCGGCGGCCTACCTCCACCCGGGTGGAGTTCACGTTGCGCCCGTTCATGGTGGTGTCCGGGCGCGCCAGGTAGACGTACTCGAACAGGCAGCCCTTGCGGCGGGCCGGGGCGAAACTGCGGGAACGGACGCCGTCGCCGTCGATCACCAGGAGCTCGCCCGGCTCGATCTCGCGGACGACCGTGGCGCCCACGATGTCCAGGGCCGCGGTCTCACTGGCGACCACCCAGCCGCCGGCGCCGGAGGTCTCCCCGAGACGGCCGAGCACGAACGGGCGGATGCCCTGCGGGTCGCGCGCGGCGTAGAGGGTGTTCTCGTCCATGAAGACGAGGGAGAACGCACCCTGCACCTTGGGGAGGAGCTCCATGGCCGCGTCCTCGAGTGCCTGGCCGTCCTTGGCCCTGGCCGCGAGGAGGTTGGTGAGGACCTCGGTGTCGGTCGTGGCGCCGCGCCGTTGGTCGGGCAGCAGCGCGGCCAGTTCGGGCGTGTTGATCAGGTTGCCGTTGTGGCCGAGCGCCAACCCCCCCTCACGCGCGGTGTAGAAGGTCGGCTGGGCGTTCTCCCACACCGGTGAACCGGTGGTCGAGTAACGGCAGTGGCCGATCGCGAGGTGGCCTCCCAGGGAGTCGAGCGTCGCCTCGTTGAAGACCTGGGAGACCAGTCCCATGTCCTTGTAGACGACGATCCGCTCCCCATCGCTTGTGGCGATGCCCGCGGATTCCTGGCCGCGGTGCTGGAGCGCGTAGAGGCCGAAGTAGGTGAGCTTGCTGACTTCTTCGCCGGGTGCCCAGACCCCGAAAACGCCGCAGGCGTCCTGCGGGCCGCGTTCGAGCGGATCGAGGTCCATGGAGAGCCGGCCGTCGGAGTACGACACAGGCACAGCTTAGCCGCTGGCCGAAGGCGGGGTGCCAACCGGGGTCGGAGGTCGCCGCAGCGGGCTCACGCCGACGGCCCGCCCGGCCACAGCGGAAGGTGCTCGGACAGGTCGGAGCGCACCCCGCTCGCCCGCACGTCGTGCCCCCCGACCGCGTCCTCCCAGCCGGTCCGGCCCCCGGCCAGCCGCAGCCAGGTGAGGGGGTCGGCCTCGACGACCCCGGGCGGGGTGCCGCGCGTGTGCCTGGGCCCCTCGATCACCTGGACCGCCCCGTACGGGGGCACGCGCACCTCCAGGCTGTGCCCCGGGACCCGGTCGGCCAGGACCGCGAGGCTGCACCGGACCGCGGCCTTCAGCAGCGGCCGCAGCGGTTCCTCGGCGCGCAGGGCCGCCCGCACGGACGCGGCCACCGCCTCCTCGTCGGTGCCCTCGAAGGCGGGTTCGCCCAGGGCGGAGAGCTGTTCGTCCAACGCGGCGCGCAGGCGCCGCACGGCGCCCGGGGTCAGAGCGGAAGGCATGCGCAGATCCTAGACCGGGCGAAGGACCCGGTGCAGGTCCGCCGGGGGCGGAGACCGCTGGCCCGGGTGATCGGAAGGGTGAACACCGGGGATACTTGTCTTTGCGAAGGAATAGCCCGAAGGTGGACATCGGGGTATTCCGGTGCGACTGTCCACCGGTCTCCGCTCGATTGGGTGATTCCTGTCTCAGCGCCCCGCTGGCCAGCGGGAGCAGGACACGGTAGCGTCCCGAACCGTCCCGGTGTCGTCCGAGATTGGGAGGATTGCGAGGGAAGCCGCGCCCCGCGGCGTTCCACGCGTCGACACAGACAGATGAACGAGGGGTGACCGCACCCGGACCCGCCTCCCCCAGTACGGGGCCGGCGCGTGGGAAGCCCACGCTGTCGCGCTGAAGCAGCTGGTCAGCGCCCTTAACATCCACCAAGGAAGACCACCGCACCATCGGGAGAACGACGTGCGCCTGCGCTTGCGCCCGCGTGATGACAGCTACTACGAGATGTTCACCGATTCGGCGAACAACCTGGTCATCGGGGCCCGCCTGCTGGTGGAACTGATGAGTGACGGGGCCGATCGGGAGGCCATCACCGAGAA
Source organism: Nocardiopsis sp. iso_40 (assembly GCF_056173285.1). NCBI lineage: Bacteria > Bacillati > Actinomycetota > Actinomycetes > Streptosporangiales > Nocardiopsidaceae > Nocardiopsis > Nocardiopsis sp. iso_40. The sequence goes on from NZ_CM149666.1 coordinate 474,409, forward strand.
GATGCGTGCCTGCGAGCACGCCGGTGACGACGCCACCCACGCGATCATGCGCCGGCTCAACAAGAGCTCCGCACCCCCGCTGCACCGCGAGGACATCTACCGACTCGCCTCCAACCTGGACGACGTCATGGACTCCATGGAGGCCGCCGTCGACCTCATCGGCCTGTACGGGCTGGAACGGCTCCCCAAGGGCATCATCGACCAGATCGAGGTGCTCGAGCGGGCCGCCGAACTCACCGCGGAGGCCATGCCCAGACTCCGGTCCATGAGGGACCTCACCCGTTACTGGATCGAGATCAACCAGCTGGAGAACCAGGCGGACCGCATCTACCGCAAACTCCTCGCCAAGCTGTTCAGCGGGGAGTACGAGGCGCTGACCGTACTCAAACTCAAGGACGTCATCGAGGAGCTGGAGACCGCCGCCGACGCCTTCGAGCACGTCGCCAACACGGTGGAGACCATCGTCGTCAAGCACGGGTAGAGGGGGGCCGCGCCTTCCGGCCAGGTGCCCCCGGGCGCTCTCAGGGGGTTTCCCCGTCGGGTGCGTGGGCCTCCAGTGCGATGGCCAGGGCCAGCCGCATCCTGGGCTGGTCCAGGCCGAGCGCGGTGACCTCGGCCATCCTCCGCATACGGTGCCGGACCGTGTTGGGGTGCACGCCCAGCTCCTCCGCGGCCCTGTTCGGGTCGCCCTGGGCCCGGAGCCAGGCACGCAGCGTGCGCGTGTGGTGCGTGCCGTGCGCGGCGTCGTGGCGTGTGAGATCGGCCACGGGGCCGTCGGCCGGGCGCCGACCGGACGCGGAGGCCATTCGCAGGCGGTGGACCAGTACCTCGTCCCAGGACTCGTCGTAGGCCACCGAGGCCCTCCCCGGTCGGGAGGCGTGCAGGGTGAGGCTCTCGTCGGCCTCCCTGCGGCTCGCCGAGAGCCCCGCCAGGTCCGCGGGCGCGCCGATCCCCGCGTTGACCACCACGTGCCCGGGCAGGGACCGGGTTGTCTGCGCCACCCACTCCCGGGCCGGGGCGGGATCGGCCCCGCAGGGCAACACCGTGTAGACGGTGCTGCCGAACACGGTGCTCCGGCCCGGGCGCGACCAGCCGAACCCGGTGGTGGCCCGCTCGAAGGTCATCAGGGTGGCGGAGTGCCGTTCGTCGGGGGTGTGGGCCTGGAGGGCGACCACCCGGTGCGGTGTCGCGGCCAGTCCCAGGCGCCCGGCGGCCTCGGTCGGGTCCATCGCCCCCTCCAGCAGGCGGCTCACCAGGTCCGACTCCACCTGCCGCTCCAGGTCCGCGCTGACCCTGGTGCGCAACAGGTGCAGGGCGACGGTGCGGGCGCCCTCGGCCAGCAGTACCGAGCGCTCCCCGTCCAGCGGGCCCTCGCAGACGGCCCAGACCGAACCCAGGAACTCCCTCCCGACCCGCACCGCCGCCGCGGTGCGCCCGCCCAGGCCCAGGGCCGGTTCGGGAGGCAGGAACACCGGCTCCGCGGACGAGGCCAGGTGCGCGACGACCCCTGTGCGTTCGAGGTGGTGCTGGACCGCCTCGGGGACCCTGCGGCCCAGGATGGTGTCCCACCGGGCCCGGTCGGCCTCGGTCTGGCGGTCCGAGTAGGCCAGCACGCGCAGGCCCGGGTCCTCGATGGTGACCGGCCCGCCGACCCGGGCGGCGATCGTGTCCGCCAGCGCGGGCAGGTCCGCCGGGCCCCTCCCGGCCTCGGTCTCACCGCCCTCCAGCACCAGCCCGTACACCACGCCGGCGGCCTGACCCCAGGACACCGCCGGGTCCACGACCAGGAGTGCGATCCCGCCCGACCGGGCCCGGGCGGCGGCCTCCCCGTGCGGGTCGGCCGCGTCCTCCCGCGCGGTCCGCACCACGACGGCCAGGGCCCGGGACCGCTCGGCGAGCTCGACCGCCAGGAGCGGGTCCTGGACGCCCACCGCGAGGAGGACGTCGGCCTCCTCCGGCCCCGGCGCGGCGGGATCGTGCACGGCCACGCCGCGCAGCACCGTGTCCGCGGCGGGGCGCGGGCCCACCAGCCGGGTGCCGTACGTGCCGAGGATCGTCACCAACCGGTCCAGCAGCACCATCGAAACCGTTCCTTTGACCTCTGGTCCCGGCTCTGTCCGTTGTCGGGATCCCACATGAGCGTACGTCGAGATTGTTGTGGAGGGACAAAGGACGCGTCCTGCTTCCGGGGGAGACTCTGGTCGGGTGCGGTTCCGTACCCGTCAGTCAGCATGCACAGGAGAACTCGCCATGTCCGGGAAGGGCGCGGGCGCACCGCGTACCGTCATCGTCGTCGGGGCCGGGATCGTCGGTCTGTCGACCGCCTGGTTCCTCCAGAAGTACGGGGTCGGGGTCACCGTGGTCGAACGCGACACGGTGGCCTCGGGCTCGTCCTGGGGCAACGCGGGCTGGATCGCACCCGGTCTGGCCGTTCCGCTGAACGAGCCGGGTGTGCTGGGCAACGGGCTGAAGGCGCTGTTCGACCCGAAGGCTCCGCTGTCCGTGCCGCCCACCGCGGACACCGGACTCCTGCACTTCCTGGCGTCGTTCGCCCTGCACAGCGGGCAGGCGGCCTGGGAACGGGCACTGCGCGGCAACGTCCCGCTCAGCTCGGCCTGCCTGGACGCCTTCGAGGAGCTGTCCGAGGGCGGGGTGTCCGCCAGGGTCGAGTCCTCCCCGGTCACCGCGTTGTTCACCGCGCACAAGCACGCGGCCCGGCTGGTCATGGAGCTGGACGCGGCCCGCGAGGCAGGGCTGCCGCTGGCCTACACCGCCCTGGAGGGGGAGGCGGCCCGCGCGCAGGTGCCGCTCGCCTCCGAGGCGGTGCGGGCCGGGGTGCGGATCGACGGGCAGCGCCACGTCAACCCCGGCGTGTACACGCACGCGCTCGCGGACTCCGTGCGCGAGCGCGGCGGGAGCGTGGTCGAGGGGTTCCGGGTGACCGGGGTGGAGGCTCGTGAGGGCGGCTTCCGGTTGCGCTCGGCGCACGGGGAGACGGAGTCGGCGGACGCGGTCGTGGTGGCCACGGGGGCCTGGCTCGGCCGTCAGGCGCGCCCCTGGGGCGTCAACGTGCCGCTGCGGCCGGGCAGGGGCTACAGCTTCATGGTCCCGACCGCGAGACCCGTGCCCGGGCCCGTGTACCTGCCCGAGGTGCGGGTGGCCTGCACTCCGCACGGCGAGGGGCTGCGGGTCGCCGGGACGATGGAGTTCCGCGACGTCGACGCGCCCCTGCGCACCGAGCGGATCAGGGCCATCACGGATTCGGCCGAACCCTATCTGGCCGGTGCCGACCTGCGCAGGCGCACCGACGAGTGGGTGGGCTCCAGGCCCGTCACCTCGGACGGCCTCCCCCTGGTCGGCCCCACCCGGATCCCGGGGCTGTACGTGGCGGGCGGGCACGGCATGTGGGGTCTCACCCACGGTCCGATCACCGGCCGCCTGCTCGCCCGGACGGTAGCCACCGGGGTCCCGTCGCCGGTGCTGCGGCCCTTCGACCCCCTCCGCTGACCCCGCCCCGCACCCGTCCCAGCAGCGCCCCGCCGAACCCCGGCGGGGCGCCATGCGTACAAGGAGGATTCCATGGCCGAGAACAACCGCACCTGGCTCACCCCGGGGACGTACGAACGGCTCACCGCCGAACTGGCCGTCCTCACCGGCACGGCCGACCCCGAGGAGTACGGCTTCACCGGCATCGAGGACAGGGACGCCCGTGAGGCGCGCGTCAACCGGATCCAGGACCTGTTGAAGGACGCGGTCGTCGGGGAGGCGCCGCCGGACGACGGCATCGCCGAGCCCGGCATGGTGGTCACCGTCCGCTACGGGGACGACCCCGAGCCCGAGACCTTCCTGTTGGGCGTGCGCGACCGCGCCGACTCCGACGGGATCCCGGTCTGCTCGCCCGACTCACCGCTGGGCCGGGCCCTGATCGGGGCCGCCCAGGGGGAGGAGCGCACCTACACGGCGCCCAACGGGCGGACCCTGGGGGTCAGCCTGGTGCGCGCCGTGCCGTACGGATCGGAGGCAGCGCAGGTGCCCTGAACCGTGGCGGGGCCGTCGGTGTCGACGGCCCCGTCCGGGGCGCCCCGGTGAGCGGGTGTGTTCAGGCTGCGTCGCCGGAGAAGTGCAGCGGGGCGTAGAGCCGGTTCCCGTCCTCGTCGAAGAACTCCAGGGTCCAGGACAGGTAGGTGTCCTCCTCGTCGGCCCAGCAGTCCGCCTCCCAGCTGCCGCTCTGGCCCGGTTCCAGGTTCTGCGGCGGGTTGACGGTCTCGCCCAGGACCGGGGCGGAGGACTCCTCCAGCGGGTCGCCCACCGCGCACGTGCTGGTGACCGAACCGGTGTGGACCGTCCGGTCCGTGCCGTTGGTGATCTCCACCGTCCAGGCGAAGTAGTCGTCGCCCTCCTCGGCGGCCCCCTCCGTGGCCTCGTCCGAAGGCTCCTGCGTCGGCTCCTCCGAGGGCTCCTCCGTGGCCTCCTCCGAAGGCTCCTCGGTGGCCTCCCCGGTGGCCCCGTCCTCCGCCGGAGACCCGGGTGCCCCGGTGGTCCCGTCGGTGGGGTCCCCCGTGGTGTCCCCGGTGGCCTCCGCCCCCTCGTCACCCTCCTCGGTCTCCTCCCCGGTGGGAGCGGCGGGTTCGGTCTCCTCGGAGGTACCCTCCTCCTCCGGTCCGGTGTCCTCGTCGGAGGTGCCGGGAGAGGCGCCGCCGGGACCTTCCCCGTCCTCCCCGGTGGTGCCGTACTCCTCCACGGACTCGGTCCTGCGTTCCACGGGACCCATCGAGACGGTGAAGCCGTCCTCGAACTCGTGGCTCTCCCCGAGACCGAGCGAGACCGGTTCGTCGGGGAGGTACGGGGGTTCCTCCTCCCCGCCCCGGGGCGGCGGGGTCCGGGTGGGCCCCTGGCCGTCGGGGTCCCGTTCCCCGGGGCTCCGCGTGGTCTCTTCGGGGGCCTGTGTGGTCTCGGTGTTGTTCTCCGTGTCCTGTTCCTGGTCGCCCGTGGTGGTCGCGGTCTCGGGCCCGCAACCGACGAGGGCGACCAGGAGAACGGCGGCTGGTACCGACGTGAAGCTGCGCACCACCATCATCCTCCCTCGCTCAAGGGGGACCCTAGGTGAGATAGGCCCACAAAAAGGGGCAATTTGCCAGAGTCGAACAAAACACATCCCGGCCAGTGACCCGTCGAGCGACGGTCCGGGCGCGCACGGTATCCGGGCGGGCCCGCACCGGGAGGCGGCCGGGCCGGACCCTAGAGTGGCGGTACCGCGCACAGGAAGGACGCCCCGTGGCCGAGGAGATCACCCCCGAGCTCGCCGCCCTCGTCCTGGAGGCCCAGCCCTTCAGCAGGCTGGTCCAGGCCAGGATCACCGTGTTCGAGCCCGGCCGCGCCGTACTGGAGGTCGGTGTCCGCGACGACCTCCTCCAACAGAACGGGTTCCTGCACGGCGGGGTGCTCTCCTACGCGGCGGACAACGCGCTCACCTTCGCGGGCGGTACCGTGCTGGGCGCCTCCGTGCTCACCAGCGGTTTCTCCATCGAGTACCTGCGCCCCGGCCGGGGGCGGCTGCTCAGCGCCCGAGCCCACGTCCTGGAGTCCACGCGGCGGCGGGCCGTGTGCCGCTGCGACCTGGTGATGGTAGACGACGAGGGAGCGGAGAAGCTCGTGGCGGCGGCCCAGGGCACCATCGCCCTGGTCGAATGAGCGCGGACCGTTCCCCGGGGGCGCCCCGGAACGCCCCCGGCCGCCCGGCTCACAGGCCGGTGACCGCCCGGGGCGGCTCGGTGTCGCGGGACAGCAGCTCCAGCACGTACCCGAAGAAGCCCTCCGCGTCGATCTCCTCGACCACCCGGGCGTTGGGCTCCAGCCCGTGGACGCCCCAGGACATCGCCGCGTAGCCGCGGGTCAGTTCCCCGGCGGTCTCCACGTCCACGTGGTAGCGCGAGGCCCGGCGGACCAGCTCGGGGTGCAGCAGCACCGCGGCGGTCAGCGAGTCGGGGTGCGTGGTGCCGTCGATGCCGACGCTGCGGTCGAACTCCAGGGTCGGGCCGCAGATCCGGGTGAAGAACCGGGACAGCGGGGTGCCCAGCGCGGCGATCTCGTCCAGCCGCTCCTGCCCGAACACGGCCTGCCGCAGCGTGAGCGGGTCCCAGGGCACCACGGTGATGTCGAACCCGGCGGCGAACACCGCCTTGGCGGCCTCCGGGTCGACATAGAAGTTGAACTCGGCGGCGGCCGTGATGTTGCCGCGCCCGTTGTTGGACCCGCCCATGACGTACAGCGACTTCACGTTGCCCGCGAAAGCCGGGTCCCTGACCACCGCGGCGGCGATGTTGGTGAGCGGGCCGATCGCCACGACCGACAGTTCACCGGGGTTCTCCGCGGCCATCCGAACCAGGGCGTCCACGGCGTGCTCGCCGCTCGGCTCCAGCCCGTCCTGGTCCATCCGGAGCCCGCCGGACCCGTCCCCGTGCACGTTCTCCGCGCTCACCCACTCGCGGACGAGGGGGCGGCGGCAGCCCAGGTGGACGGGCACCCCGGTGCGCCCGCCGGCGACGTTGAGCGTCATGAAGGCGTTGCGCACCTGCTGCTCGAAGCCCACGTTCCCGGCGACCATGGTGATCGCCCGCAGGTCCGCGGCGGGGTCCAGCAGCCCCACCAGCAGGGCGACGCAGTCGTCCTGGGCGGTGTCGGTGTCGATCACCAGGGGGGTGCTCATCACCCGAACCGGCCGGTGATGTAGTTCTCGGTGTCCTTCTGCTCCGGGCGGGTGAAGATCTGGTTGGTCTCGCCCATCTCGATCAGCCTGCCGGGCTTGCCGGGGGCCGACAGGTTGAAGAAGGCGGTCCGGTCGGAGACGCGGGCCGCCTGCTGCATGTTGTGCGTGACGATCACGATCGTGTAGTCCTCCTTCAGGTTGTGAATGAGGTCCTCGATCGCCAGCGTCGAGATGGGGTCCAGGGCGGAGCAGGGCTCGTCCATCAGCAGCACGGACGGCCTGACCGCCGTGGCGCGGGCGATGCACAGGCGCTGCTGCTGGCCGCCGGACAGGCCCGCACCCGGCTTGTTCAGGCGGTCCTTGACCTCGCCCCAGAGGTTGGCGCCGCGCAGCGACTCCTCCACCAGGTCGTCGGCCTCGGACTTGCTCATCCGCTTGTTGTTGAGCCTGGCCCCGGCGATCACGTTGTCGTAGATCGACATCGTGGGGAACGGGTTGGCCTTCTGGAAGACCATGCCGATCTCGCTCCGGACCATCACCGGGTCGACCTCACGGCCGTAGATGTCGAGGTCGTCGAGGAGGACCTTGCCCTCGGCCCGGGCACCGGGGGTGACCTCGTGCATCCGGTTGAGGGTGCGCAGGAAGGTGGACTTGCCGCAGCCGGAGGACCCGATGAACGCCGTCACCGACCGGGGCTCGATGGTCATGGACACGTCCTCCACGGCGAGGAAGTCGCCGTAGTAGACGTGGAGTCCGGAGACGTCGATTCTTTTCGCCACAGGATGTACCTCGAGTGCTCTAGCGGGACTTGGGTGCGAACAGGCGGCCGATCAGGCGTGCCAGGACGAACAGCAGCATGACCGTCAGGACCAGCGTCAGCGCCGCTGCCCAGGCCCTCTCGTAGTTGACGGCCCCGCCCATGCGGAACTGCGAGTAGATGAACACCGGGAGGTTCATCATCTGGCCGTCGAACAGGTTCCAGTTGATGGCGACGGCCGAGGATCCCGCGGTGAGGACCAGAGGTGCCGTCTCTCCGATAACACGCGCGATGGCGAGCATGATTCCGGTGGTCAGACCGGCGGCCGAGGTGGGCAGCACCACCTTGGTGATCGTGCGCCACTTGGGCACGCCCAGGGCGTAGGAGGCCTCGCGCAGGTCGCGGGGGACCAGGCGCAGCATCTCCTCGCTGGAGCGGACCACCACGGGGATCATCAGCACGGCTAGGGCGACGGCGCCCGCGGCACCGTTGGTCATGCCCGGGCCGAAGAGCATCATCCACAGCGCCACCACGAACAGACCCGCGACGATGGAGGGGATGCCCGTCATGACGTCCACGAAGAAGGTGATCACCTTCTTCAGGCGGCCCTGGGCGTACTCGACCAGGTAGACGGCGGTCAGTACGCCGATCGGCACCGAGATCAGCGTCGCCATGCCGGTGATCGCCAGGGTGCCGACGATCGCGTGGTAGACGCCGCCCGCGTCCATGCTCGGCAGGACACCGTTCATCGACACGGTGAGGAAGTACCAGTCGAAGCGGTCCAGGCCGTAGCTGACGACCGTGTACAGCAGGGACACCAGCGGGACCATCGCGAGCAGGAACGCCGAGTAGACCAGCGAGGTGACCAGGCGGTCCTTGGCCTTGCGGCCGCCCTCCACCCTGGCCGAGGCGGTCACGGCGATGACCACGTAGGAGACGCCGGTCAGCAGGGCCCACAGGACCAGGCCGAAGGAGGCGAACGCGGCCAGTACGCCCGCGACCACCGCGGCGCAGACGAGAAGCAGGACGGCGGGGAAACGGCTCGGCAGGGCGCCGGCGCGCAGTTCGCTCTTACCCGGTCCCGCTTCGGGCCCGGGGGGTTGCGTGGTCGTCATGCTCATGCGGACTCCTTGTTGCCCCGGGCCACGACGTAGCGGGCGCCCATGTTGACGGCCAGGGTGATCGCGAACAGGACCAGACCGGCGGCGATCAGCGCGGACACGCCGTAGCCGGTGGCCTCCGGGTACTGGAGCGCGATGTGCGCGGCGATGGTCTGGTTGCCGCTCTGGAGCAGGTTGAAGGAGATCGCCAGGGACGGGGAGAGGATCATGGCGACCGCCATGGTCTCGCCCAGGGCGCGGCCCATGCCGAGCATGGCGCCGCCGACGATGCCGGACTTGCCGAAGGGCAGGACGGCGAGGCGGATCATCTCCCAGCGGGTGGCGCCCATGGCGAGCGCGGCCTCGCGGTGGCCCTGCGGGACCTGGTGGAACACGTCCCGCGACATCGCGGTGATGATCGGCAGGATCATGACGGCCAGGACGATGCCCGCGGTGAGCAGGGTCCTGGCGGAGGTGGAGGCGGGCCCGGCGAAGAGCGGGATCCAGCCCAGGTAGTCGGTCATGCCGTCGTAGACCGGCACCAGTTCCGGGGCGAGCACCATCATGCCCCAGAGGCCGTAGACGACGCTGGGGATCGCGGCGAGCAGGTCCACCAGGTAGCCGAGCGTCGTGGCCAGCTTGCGGGGCGCGTAGTAGACGATGAACAGCGCGATGCCGATCGCCACCGGGGTGGCGAGCAGGAGCGCGATCGCGGCGGCCATGACCGTGCCGAACGCCAGCGAGGCCACACCGAACGACGGGTTCTCCCGGACGTTGGCTTCCCATGACTGGCTGGTCAGGAAGTTCGAGGTGTTGGCCGCCAGCGAGGGCCAGGCCTGGATCAGCAGGAAGGCGGCCACACCCGCGAGGATCAGCAGGATCAGGAGGCCCGAGCCTCGGGCGAGCCCGGCGAAAACGACATCGCCGATCCGGCGCTTGCCCGTGGGCGGCGGTGCCGCCTGGGGCGCGTCCGTGGTCGTCATGGGTTCTCCGGTTCGGAAGGGTTGCGGGTCCGGTCGCTCGGTCCGTGTCCCACCGGGACGGCCGTGCGCCGCACGGGGGACGACCGCCGTGTCGCGGTCGACGCGAGGACGACAGCCGAACCGCGCCGAATGTGAAGGTAGGCGTAGGAGGTGACCAGTTGTCCCAGGAAAGGTGAACGGGAGGTGAACGCGGTGTCGCACTCCCGTGGCGCAAAGGAGTTCGGTCGGTGAATGTGACAAGACGCACCCCGAAAACGGTCCGTCTCGCACGCCGAATCCGCTTCGGACGGGTGGCTGCCGGTCGCTCAGCCCCGGTCGCCGGACGGGGCGAACATCACGTCCGTGTCCCACATGGAGAAACCGAGGGACTCGTACAGGCGCACCGCCGCCTCGTTGTCCCCGTCCACGTACAGGTGCACCCAGGGCAGCCCGGCGTCACGCAGGTGGGCCAGCCCGGCCAGGGTCAGGGCGCGGCCAAGGCCGGTGCCCTGCCAGTCGGGGTCCACACCGACCACGTAGACCTCACCCACGGTCTCGCTGTCGCTGAGCCCCGCTCCGTCCGCGTGCGTCTTGGTCCAGTGGTAGGCGGCGATCGAACCGCTGTTGGTGACCGCGACGAAGAAGCCCCGCGGGTCGAACCAGTCCTCGACCTCCCGCTGGAGCAGGTCGTCCAGGGTCAGGGAGCCCTGCTCGGGATGGTCGGCGAAGGCTCGCGCGTTCGCGTCCAGCCACGCCTGCTCGTCCTGGCCCACCACGAAGGGGCGGATCCGCACCTTCTCGGCCACCTCCGGCCGCAGGGCGGGCTCGGGGATCTCGGGCGCGGTCCACGGCCCGCCGGGCACCTCGGGTCCCAGGTCGCGCAGGGGCATCCGCATCTTGTGGAGTTCGCGGGCGGGGACCCACCCTTCGGCCTCCGCCACCGAGACCGCTCCGGGCGTCCGTCCGTGCGCCCACACCCGGACCCCGTCCGGTCCGGCGTCGGCGCGGACCGACCGCAGCAGCGCGGAGCCGTGCCCCCGGCCACGGTGGGCGGGGGCGACCACGACCTCACCGGAGTCGGGTTCGCCCTCGACCCGTTCGACGAACGCGAAGCCCACTGCCCGGCCGTCCTCGGAGAGCACGTGGAAGCGGCTGCTGCCGGCGGGGGCTCCGTGCCTGATCCGGAGCAGGGTGTGCTCGGACAGGGGCGGGACCCCGTCGGCGGCGCGCGCCGCCTCAGCCAGGCTGAGGACGGGTTCGGCCAGTTCGGGTGCGAGGTTGTCGGTGACTAGCGGGGTACTCATGAGCCAGAATCCTAGATCCTGTTGACCGAACTCCTGGCCCCGACGCCCGCTTCCGGCGGTTTCCGGAGCGGGGGCGCGGAACCCGGCGCGCTCCCGGGTCCCGGAGCGGCTCCCGGGACCCGGTTCGGTGCGGGTGCCGGTCAGCCCTTGCGGCGCCTGCCCTGGTAGCCGCCGCCGACCCGGACCCTGCGGGTGGGGGCGAGCGGGGTGGCCAGCAGCAGGGCGAGCAGGAACGCGGCGAGCAGGACCGCTGGAGTGACCGAGGGGCCGAGGTCCGTGTGGTCCGCGGCGATCTCGGTCTCGGTGTCCTCGTCCTCCTCGGAGCTGGGGGTGACCAGCGGGAGTTCGGCGAGGTCCTCGGCCGGGCCCGGGGCGAGGTCGGGGAGCTCGGCCTCCTCGCGTGGGAGCGTGGGGATGCTCGCGCTGCTGGTGGGCGCACTGCTGACGTTCGAGCGCGGCGACCGGCCGGAGTCGTTCGAGGGGGTTCGGTCGTTGCCGGAGTTCCTGTTGCCCGAACCCCCGTCGCCGGGCCTGCCGTTCGACTCCTTGTCGGTGGTGTCAGCGGTCGGTGACGGTTTCGGTGTGGGCGTCCCCGACTCCGACTCCGTGGGGGAGGGCGGGGACGGTGTGGGGCTGGAGGGCTTGATCGGTTTCTCGGTGGGGCTCGGGCTGGGGGTCTTGGTCGGCGGGTCGGTCGGCGACGGGCTGGGGGTCTTGGTGGGTTTCTCGGTGGGGCTCGGGCTGGGGGTCTTGGTCGGCGGGTCGGTCGGCGACGGGCTGGGGGTCTTGGTGGGAGGCGGGGTCGGCGTCGGCGTGGGAGAGGGAGAGGGGGAAGGCGTGGGCTCGGTGACCTGGACCGACCAGGTGGCGGCGGCGTACTCGTCCGCCTCGGCGCCGACGCACCCGCTCTCGGCGTCGGCGAACGCGTAGGCCAGGGTCGCCACCACGTCGACCGTCTGGCGGGCCGGTCCGTCCACCGTGCCGAGCGGGAGGCTGGCGCCCGGGGCGACCTCGGCCCCGGCAGGGAAGCCCTCGCTGCGGAAGTCGGAGGCCGCAACGTCCAGGCCGATGAGGCACAGGGTCAGTTCGCCGCTGTTGTTGGTCACAGTGAGGGGGTTGGGCGCGAGCTTGGTGCCCGCCTCGACGGTCTCGGCGGGGCGGTCGAAGGCGAGGGAGGCCGCGACCGGGTCGGCGTGCGCGGGCGCCATCACGGCGATCAGTGTGGAGCCGACGAAGGCGGCACCGATGACTCTGAGCAGGCGGGGTCTGTGCGGGGCGGGGGTGGCGGGGGACGGCATCGGTGCGATCTCACTCCTCCGGTGACGCGCCATTGCGGCTCGGACCGCACCCGGACGCAGGGCTCCGCCGCGCCTGCCATGCCCCGTCCGTCGGGTGCGTCAACGATCTTAGAGCGTGTGAACGCGGAGTACGAGAGCGAGCGCGCTGGGTTTTGGAATCGCCTGTCCGCCGGGGGCGAATCGGACTCTTCGGGAGGTAATGATCTCGACGAAGGACTCCGGGGCGCCCTCGCGCGAACGCGGGCGCCCCGGGGTGGTCGTGACCGGCGGTGCCGGGCCCGGGCCGTTACGTGGTCCCGGCCTCAGCGGAACGGGCCGCGGGCAGTTGCTCCGCCGGGTCGCCCGCAGTGTTCGCCGCCGGTGCCGCCTTGGCGTCCGGGACGAAGCGGTAACCCACGTTCCGGACGGTTCCGATGAGCGACTCGTACTCCGAGCCCAGTTTGGCGCGCAGCCGCCGGACGTGGACGTCGATCGTCCTGGTGCCGCCGAAGTAGTCGTAGCCCCAGACCTCCTGGAGCAGCTGCGCCCGGGTGAACACCCGGCCGGGGTGCTGCGCCAGGAACTTGAGCAGTTCGAACTCCTTGAAGGTGAGGTCGAGGATGCGTCCGCGCAGGCGGGCGATGTAGGTGGCCTCGTCGATCACGAGGTCACCGCGGCGGATCTCGTCCGGGTCGTCGGCCCCGGCGTCGGCCGAACCGACGGCGAGGCGGAGGCGGGCCTCGACCTCGGCGGGTCCGGCGGTGGCCAGGACGAAGTCGTCCACCTGCCAGTCCGGGGTCAGCGCCGCGACGCCGCCCTCGGTGAGCACGACCAGCAGCGGACAGTCCAGCCCGGTGGTGTCGAGCAGACGGCAGAAGTTGCGGGCCGCCGCCAGGTCGGTCCGGGCATCGACCAGAATGGCGTCAACCGGGGTGCCCGAGTTTCCGCCGGCCCCGGAGGCCAGCAGGGCTCCGGCCTCCGCGGGCGCCACCCGCACCGAGTGCAGGAGGAGTCCGAGGGCGGGAAGAACGTGGTCGGACGGTTCGTTCGAGTTCGTCAGTAGCAGCAGATGGCTCATGCGTCTCTTCTCGTCGGCCCGCGTGTAACGGGCGATCGAAGGCGCCATTGCCCCCGGTGAAGATTGTTTAATACGTCGCCTCCGAGCAACTCCAAGGATAATCAACAGATGGCGAAGTGCACTATCCGGTACTGGGCTTCCGCTAAGGAGGCCGCTGGAACAGCTGAGGAGACCGTCGATGCGCACACCCTCGCGGCGGCTCTCGAAGCGGCGTGTCACCTGCACCCCGACGACCGTTTCCTGCGCGTGCTGGGGGCTTCCTCCCTCCTGGTGGACGAGCAGCCGGTCGGGCGCAGGGCACATGGCGAGGTCGCGGTCGCGGACGGGACTGTGATCGAGGTCCTACCGCCCTTCGCGGGCGGATGAGGGGCCGGAAAGCGTGACGGAATCGGAGCGAAACATGGCGGAAACCCCTGCGTGGTCGGAAAAGGCGCGCGTGGTCATGCTCGGCAGGGCCGGGTGCCACCTGTGCGAGGAGGCGTGGTCGGTCATCGAGCGGGTGACGGACGAGCTCGGGGCGGACCGGGCGGAACAGGATCTGGGGTCGGTGCCGGAGGCGGACCGGGAGGAGTACTGGGACAAGATCCCGGTGACCTTCGTCGACGGGCGCCGTCACGACTTCTGGCGGGTGTCGGAGGGGCGCCTGCGCGCGGCGCTGTCCCCCTGAGCCGGTGCGGCCCCGTGGACCCGCGCGGTCCGGCCCCGGGTCCGGGTGCGGAGCGGTGCCCGGACCGGCGGTGGCACGTCCGCGAAAGGCACGGTTCCCTTTCCGTCCGTTCGGAATACGGAAGGTGTGATCTCTCGTTTCGGCCGGGTCTTCCGATGTCCTATTTGTGTGAACCCATCCCTGGGGTGTCACATGGGACCCCACTTTGTGCATGCTTTCACAAGCACGTAATCTGGGGTTCCCAGAATCAGCAGGGCGGGGAAGCCCGTGCGGCGGCGGTGTTCTGCACAGGAACCGCGCGTGCTCCCGTACCCGCCCGAACCGACCGCCGCCCAGGAGCACCCGCCTGTGACCAGTCGTCCGCCTCGGCCCCGGGAGAGGGGAATCCCGGAGGCCACCGTTGCCCGACTTCCGGTCTACCTCCGAGCCCTCCAGACCCTCCAGGGCCGCGGCACCGCCACCGTCTCCTCCGAGGGGTTGGCCGGCGCCGCCGGAGTGAACTCGGCGAAGCTCCGCAAGGACCTGTCCCATCTGGGGTCCTACGGGACCCGCGGGGTCGGTTACGAGGTCGAGTACCTCATCTACCAGATATCACGTGAGCTTGGTCTCACCCAGGACTGGTCCGTGGCCATCGTCGGCATCGGGAACCTGGGACGCGCACTGGCCAACTACGGGGGCTTCGGCACCCGGGGCTTCCGGATCGCGGCCCTGCTCGACGCCGACCCGGACGTGGTCGGCCTGACCGTGGCGTCGCTGGACGTGAGGCATATTGACAGCCTGGAGGAGGTTGTGCGCTCCAAGGGCGTGTCCATCGGTGTGATCGCCACACCGGCCGGCTCGGCCCAGGGCGTCGCCAGCCGCTTCGTGGAGGCGGGGGTGACCAGCATCCTCAACTTCGCCCCCGTCGTGCTGAATGTGCCGGACGGGGTCGATGTGCGTAAGGTCGACCTGTCCATCGAACTCCAGATCCTCGCCTTCCACGCACAGCGCAGGGCCGACGGCGACGGCCAGGCGGAACGGATGGGACTGGAAGTGACATGAGGCGGGCGGGGCCCGGACCAACGGTCCCGGGGCCCGTGAAGCGGTGGCGAAGAGCGAGCGTACGCCGCGTTTCGGGGGGCTGACGGCGGGGGACCCCGGCCGTACCCGAACATGGAGAGACATAGTGCCTGCATAGGAGTGCGGATGAGTGTCCTGGCCCTGGGGTTGAGCCATCGGAGTTCGCCGGTGGCGCTGCTCGAACGCGTCGCCCTGAACGGGCAGACGCGTGCCAACGCGGTCGGGGAGATGGTGGGTTCCGACGCGGTCAACGAGGTCATGGTGGTCTCCACCTGCAACCGCACCGAGGTCTACGCCGACGTCGCCGGTTACCACGCCGGGGTGGCCGCCATCACCGAACTCCTCTCCTGGCACACCGGGGTGACCCTCGGTGAACTCTCCGAGCACCTCTACGTGCACTACGAGGACAGCGCGGTCCAGCACCTGTTCTCCGTCACCTGCGGCCTCGACTCCATGGTCGTCGGCGAGGGCCAGATCCTCGGCCAGGTGCGCGACTCCCTCAAGGAGGGCCAGGAGACGGGCTCGGTCGGTCGGGTCCTCAACGACCTCGGCCAGCGCGCCCTGCGCGTGGGCAAGCGCGCCCACACCGAGACCCACCTCGACCACGCCGGGGCCGACATGGTCAGCTTCGGCCTCACCGTCGCCGCACGCGGCCTCGCCCGACCCGTCGCCCGCCACCACCCTCAAACGCCGCCTCCGGCGCAGTTCCTTCCCCCTACCCCGAACCCGGGCATCCCCGCGGCCGACGTCACCCCGCCCGCGGGCTGCCCCATGTCCGACCGGGGCGCTCCAGCTGAGCCGAGCGCCGCTGAGCGGACCGCAGTGGACGGGCCAGCCTCCCGCACCCTCAGCGCCGACCTGCCCGCCGGTCCGCTCACCGGCACCCGCGTGCTGGTCCTGGGAGCCGGTTCGATGAGCGCGCTGTCCGCCAACACCGTCGCCCGCCAGGGCGCCGGGACGGTCATCGTCGCCAACCGCACCCACGAGCGCGCGGCACGCCTCGCGGAGTGCCTCAACGAGGCGTACGACACCGTGCACGCGAGCACCGTCCCCTTCGCCGAGGCGGCCGAGACGCTCGACGGGGTCGACCTCGTCATCTCCTGCACCGGCGCCCAGGGGCTCGTGCTCACCGCCGACGCGGTGGCCGCCGCGACCGAGGGGCGCACCCGCCCCCTCGTCTTCCTGGACCTGGCCCTGCCCCGCGACATCGACCCCGCCGTACGCGACCGGCCCGGGATCCGCCTCGTCGACATCGAGGACCTCCGCCAGGCCGCCGCGACCGGCGCCGACACCGCGGGCGGGCGCTCCAACGCCCTCCTCCTCGTACGCGGGATCGTCGACGAGGAGGTCAACGAGTTCCGTTCGGTCCGCCGCGCCAACGAGGTCGCCCCCACCGTCGTCGCCCTGCGCGCCCAGGCCCGCGACGTCGTCGAGTCCGAGCTCTCCCGCCTCCACGGCCGTCTGCCCGACGACCTCGACGAGCGCACCCGTGAGGAGATCGGCCGGGCCATGCGCCGTGTCGCCGACAAGCTCCTGCACAGACCGACCGTCCGCGTGAAGGAACTGGCCGCGGCCCCCGACGGGGAGTCCTACGAGGCCGCCCTGCGCGAACTGTTCGACCTCGACCCGCAGTCCCCGCAGACCGTGGCCGACCAGGGGCGGCCCGTCGCCGCCGCGCGGCCCGCACAGGAGAAGGCATGACCGCCACACCCGCCAGGCTCGGCACCCGCCGCAGCACCATGGCCACCACCCAGTCCCAGGGGGTCGCCGACACGATCACCGAGCGGACCGGTCAGCGAATCGAACTGGAGCTCATCACGAGCTTCGGCGACGTCACCAAGGCCCACCTGACCCAGCTCGGCGGCACCGGGGTGTTCGTCAACGCCCTGCGCGACGAGCTGGTCGCGGGGACCATCGACTTCGCGGTGCACTCGCTCAAGGACCTGCCCACCACCCCCGCCGAGGGTCTGGTCCTCGCGGCCATCCCCGAGCGGGACGACCCCCGCGACGCCCTGTGCGCCCGGGACGGCCTCAAGTTCGCCGACCTGCCCGCCGGGGCCAGGATCGGCACGGGCTCCCCGCGCCGCGTCGCCCAGCTGGCCGCGCTCCGCCCCGACCTGGTCTACCTGCCGATCCGCGGCAACGCCGAGACCCGCCTGGGCAAGGTCTCCTCCGGCGAACTCGACGCCGTGGTCCTGGCCTACGCCGGTCTGGGCCGCGTGGGCCGCCGCGACGACGTCACCGACGTCTTCGAGCCCGAGCAGATGCTGCCCGCGCCCGGCCAGGGCGCGCTGGCCGTGGAGTGCCGGTCCGAGCGGGCCGACGCCGACCTCGCCTACCTGTCCGCCGTCGACCACGCGCCCACCCGCGCCGAGGTCGTCGCCGAACGCACCGTGCTCGCCGAACTCGAAGCGGGCTGCGCCGCGCCGGTCGGCGCCTACGCCGAGTACACCGAGGGCCGCCTGCGCCTGCGGGCCGCCGTGGTCGCCACCAACGGCGCCACCGCCGTGCGCCGGGAACGCACCATCGACCTCGACTCGCCCGGGGACCTCGACACCGCCGTCGCCCTGGGACGGGACCTGGCCCGACAGATGATCGCCGAGGGCGCCGACCGCATCGTCGCCGAGGCATTCGCGGAGAGGGACACACCCTAGACAGCCGGAGAACGACCCGGGCAGCACCTCAGCCGCACGGGGGAACACCAGAGCGGGTCGCCCCCGCCGCACCGTCACCGCCCCGGAGCCCGCGTCCCGGGGCGCAGGCGACCCACACACGAGGAGCCAGTACGTGAACGCCAACGCCAGCCCCCAGCCGGAGGAACCGCGTCGCCGCGCGCGCGTGCCCGGTCACGTCGCCCTGGTCGGTTCCGGTCCGGGCGGGGCCGACCTGCTGACCCTGCGCGGCGCCGAGCTGCTGCGCCGCGCCGACGTGGTCATCACCCTGCGCGAGCCCGCCGCCGAGGAACTCGCCGGTTTCCGCCAGGAACTGCTCTCCCACTGCTCGCCGGACGTCACCGTGGTCGAGGCCGCCGAGTGCGGCGGGGACATCAACACCCTCGCCGTCACCCGCGCCCGCGACGGGCAGCGCGTCGTGCGCCTGTACTCGGGGGACCCCTTCTTCGGCTGCCGCGGTGCCGAACTGGTCGCCGCCTGCAAGGAGGCCGGGGTGGAGGTCGAGGTCGCCCCGGGCGTCTCCTCGATCACCTCCGTCCCGACCTTCGGCGGCATCTCCCTGCTCGCCGACGGCCAGGCCGAGGTGCGCGTCCTGCACGCCCGCCCCCGCGGAGACGCGGAGGTCGACTGGCAGGAGGCCGCCGCCAGCGACGCGCCCCTGGTGATCCTGGGCGCGGACGCCCCCGCGGGGGAGGCCCCCGAGCACCAGGGGCCCGGGCTCGACGTGGTGTGCAAGACCCTCGTCGCGGGCGGGCGCCCCGCCACCACCCCCGTGGCGGTGGTGCGGGCCGGAGGCACCACCAAGCAGACCACCGTCACCTCGACGCTGGCCCGGCTGGTCGCCGAACTCAAGTCCACCGACGCGAAGAACCACCACGTCACGGCGCCCGCGACGATGATCGTCGGCGCCCCGGTGGCCCGCCAGCCCGAACTCTCCTGGTACGAGACCCGGCCGCTGTTCGGCTGGCGCGTCCTGGTGCCCCGCACCAAGGAGCAGGCCGCCGCCCTCTCCGACCAGCTGCGCGGATACGGCGCGGTGCCCGAGGAGGTGCCCACCATCTCGGTGGAACCGCCGCGCACCCCGCAGCAGATGGAGCGCGCCGTCCGCGGCCTGGTGACCGGCCGCTACCAGTGGGTCGCCTTCACCTCCGTGAACGCCGTCCGCGCCATCCGCGAGCGCCTGGAGTCCTACGGCCTGGACGCCCGGGCCTTCGCCGGGGTCAAGGTCGCCGTGGTCGGTGAGGCCACCGCGCGGGCCGTGCGGGACTTCGGCATCCAGCCCGACCTGGAGCCCCCGGAGGACGTCCAGTCCAGCAAGGGGCTGGTGGAGGTCTGGCCGCCCTACGACGCCGAGATCGACCCCATCGAGCGGGTCCTGCTGCCGCGCGCCGACATCGCCACCGAGACCCTGGCCGCCGGGCTCACCGACCTGGGCTGGGAGATCGACGACGTCACGGCCTACCGCACCGTGCGCGCCGCGCCCCCGCCCCAGCCGGTCCGCGAGGCGATCAAGGGCGGCGGCTTCGACGCCGTGCTCTTCACGTCCTCGTCCACGGTGCGCAACCTGGTGGGGATCGCGGGCAAGCCGCACAACACCACCGCCATCGCCGTGATCGGCCCGGAGACCGAGAAGACCGCGATCGAGTTCGGCCTGCGCGTCGACGTCGTGGCACCGAAAGCCTCGGTTTCCGCCCTCGCCGAGGCGCTTTCGGAGTACGGTGCGGCCAAGCGCAAGGAGGCGATCGAGGCGGGCAAGCCCGTCCTCAAGCCCAGCCAGAAGCGCCGCGGCCGCCGCCGCAAGCTCTGACCCGACCACCCCGAACACCCCGAACACCCGGGAGCCCCGAGATGACCGCTGCCAGACACGACGCCGAGTTCCCCGTCGCCCGGCCGCGCCGCCTGCGCCGAGGGCCGGCGCTGCGCCGTCTGGTCGCGCAGACGCGGGTGCTCCCGGAGAACCTCATCCTGCCGCTGTTCGTCAAGGAGGGGCTCACCGAGCCGGTGGCGATCTCCTCGATGCCCGGCCAGGTGCAGCACACCCGGGAGAGCCTGCGCAAGGCCGCCCGTGAGGCGGTCGAGGCGGGGGTCGGCGGACTGATGCTGTTCGGGATCCCCGAGCACAAGGACGCCGTGGGGACGCAGGCCGACGACCCGGACGGGGTCGTCCAGGTGGCCCTGCGCGATTTGTCCGCCGAGGTCGGCGACGACATCGTGGTGATGGCCGACCTGTGCCTGTGCGAGTACACCGACCACGGCCACTGCGGGCCGCTGGAGGAGAGCGGGCACGTCGACAACGACCTCACCCTGGAGCGGTACGCGTCCGTGGCCGTCGCCCAGGCCGAGGCCGGAGCCGCCGTGGTCGCGCCCAGCGGCATGATGGACGGCCAGGTCGGGGCGATCCGCGCGGCTCTGGACCGGGCGGGGTTCCCGCACGTGCCGATCCTGGCCTACGCGGCCAAGTACGCCTCCGTGTTCTACGGCCCCTTCCGCGAGGCGGCCGAGGGCGCGCCTCAGTTCGGTGACCGGTCCGGCTACCAGCAGGACCCGGCCAACGTCCGCGAGTCCCTGCGCGAGGTGGCCCTGGACGTGGCCGAGGGCGCCGACATGGTCATGGTCAAACCGGGTCTGGCCTATCTCGACGTGGTCGCCAAGGTCGCCGAGTCCTCCCCCGTACCCGTGTCGGCCTACCAGGTGAGCGGTGAGTACGCGATGATCGAGGCGGCGGCCGAGAAGGGGTGGCTGGACCGGGAGCGGGCGATCCTGGAGACCCTGACCTCCTACCGGCGCGCGGGGGCCGAACAGATCCTCACGTACTGGGCCACCGAGGCGGCCCGACTGCTTCGCTGACGCGACCAGGCCCCGTCCCGGTCGCGGCCGCCGGGCGCTGGGCCAACCGGCCGGCCGCGTCCGCACCGATGACGACCGGGGAGTCTTGATGGCCGACGTGCTGTACCGACGGAAACGACGCCACGCTACGGACAGCATGCTGGAGTCGGCGCTGCGCTACGCGGGCCTGGGCTGGCCCGTGGTCCGGGGAGCGGCCCCGGGCGGCGACCGGGCGTGTACGTGCGACCGGATGGGCTGCCCCGACCCGGCCGCCCACCCGGTCACCGCGGCCTGGGGGGTGGAGGCCAGCACCGACGCGGAGACGATCCGCCGGTGGTGGACGGCGAGCCCGCAGACCAACATCGTGCTTCCCACCGGCCGGGTCTTCGACGTCCTGGACGTACCCCGCGAGGCCGGTGTGATGGCCCTGGCCAGGATGGGACGCGCGGGGGTCCCGGCGGGCCCGGTCGCCTCCCTGGACTCGCGTTACCTGTTCTTCGTCGCCACCCGCTCCCCGACGGACGAGGACGAGTGGTGGTCCTGCCACCTGGACTGCGTCCCCGAGGCCGTCGAGGAGATGCCCGGCCTGCGCTGGCACTGCCGGGACAGCTTCGTCCTCGGTGCGCCCTCCGCCCTGCCCTCCGGCGGACACGTCACCTGGATCCGGACCCCGCGCGACGTCGAGGGGGCGGTGGTGCTCCCCGACCCCATCGCGGTCCTGGACATCCTCAGCGACGCCAGCGAGGAGTTCGCGGTCTGAGGGCCGCCTCCGGGTTTCCCGGCTCCCGCGTTCGTTGACCCACGGGGCCAGCCGGGTGCGGTCCCGCAGGTCCGGTTTGCGCAGGATGCTGGTGACGTGGTTCCTGGCCGTGCCCCGGTGACGAACAGCGCGCGGGCGATCTCCCGGTTGGTGGCGGACGGGTCGGCCTCCGGATCCGCGTGGACCGGGTGAGCGCACCGGCACGTGGGGCGCCCCGCGGTCAGGCGCCCTCAGGGGTCAGGGAGAACCGTCGCGGGGGGACACGGCGGTCTCGGGTTTGCCGTCGCGGCGGTGGGCGCTCAGTTCGTAGACCATCACCGCCACCAGCCACACCGCGGTGATCGGGATGACGAACCACAGCATCGCGGCGCTGAAGGGCTCCAGGAACGCGTGGTCGGTGGCCTGCACGACGAGGTAGGTGATGTAGGCCGCGTAGAAGCCGACGAGCAGCGCGCCCTCCCAACGGGCCACGCCCAGCCTGGTCACGGCTATGGGCAGCAGCACGAGTGCCACCGCCACCATGATCGGCAGGTCGAAGCGCAGGGCCGCCGGGGCGACGGCGATCCCCACGGGGGACACCATGGCGGTGATTCCCAGGACCGCGCCGATGTTGAACACGTTGCTGCCCACGATGTTGCCCACCGCCATGTCGCGTTCGCCCCGCATGACCGCGACGACGCAGGTCACCAGTTCGGGCAGGGACGTACCGACCGCCACCACGGTCAGCCCGATCAGCAGGTCGCTCACCCCCAGCGCCGTGGCGATCGCGCTGGCCCCGTAGACCAGCAGCCGTGCCCCCGCCACCAGCAGGCCCGCGCCCAGGGCCACGAGCACCAGGTCGCGCAGGACCGACTTCGTCTTCGGGGCGGCCCGGAACGGCCCGCCCGTAACCGGGCCGGAGCTGTCGGCGCCCACCCGGACGGAGACCGGACCGGGCGCCGACCGCCGCCGTGAGACGAGCACCGTCACGGTGACGTAGACCAGCAGGATCGCGAACAGCAGAGCACCCTCGAACCGGCCCAGGTCTCCGTCCAGGGCCATCAGGAGCACCGCCACCGACAGCGCCGCCATCACCGGGATGTCGGCGCGGACGACCTGGGAGTTGACCGCCAGGGGGGCGAACACCGCCGACGCCCCGAGCACCAGCAGGATGTTGGCGATGTTGCTGCCCACGACGTTGCCCACGGCCAGCCCCGGATACCCCGAGAGCGCGGCGTCGGTGCTGACCGCCAGTTCCGGGGCCGAGGTCGTGAATGACACCACGGTCAGACCCACGACCAGTGAGGACATCCCCAGGGTCCGCGCCAGCGAACCCGCGCCGCGGACGAGTGACTCACCTCCGGCCACCAACAGAACGAATCCCGCCACCAGAGCGAGGATCACCAGTACGTTCACGCGAACCCTTCGATCGTGTCGCTGTGCTGCTGCGCCGCGCCAGGCGTGTTGGTGAGGACCGGGGCGACACACCGCGGAGCCGGTCGTTGACGGCGAGCACGTGCAATCCCGGCCCGAGGGCGCGGCCCGGGCGGTTCTGCTGGACGCAGCCGCGGTGTTCTCCGCTGTCCTGTCCGGTCGTCGCAGGTCCGGCGGGCAGGGCGTTCCTCTCACCTCTTCGGCGGTTCCAACGTAGCGGACGGGCCGCCGGGAGGTGGTGGATACAGGTCGGACACCGGCCCGCGCCGCCACCGTGATGGCGGTCGGCGCAGGGCCGGTCGGCGCCCTCGGGGCCCAGTGGCGCGGTACCAGGTCCGCGGAACCTAGAGCATCGAGGCGTTGACGACGACGCCGTCGTGGTCGCTGTAGAGCCACTCGCCCGGGACGAAGGTGACGTCGCCGAAGGTGACCGGGACGTCCTGGCGGCCGGCGCCGTCCTTGAGGGATTTGCGGGGGTTGGAACCGAGGGCCTTCACCCCGAGTTCCAGCCGTCCCAGGGCGACGGTGTCGCGGACCGCGCCGTTGATGACCACCCCGGCCCAGCCGTTGCGCACGGCGGCCTCGGCGATCATGTCCCCCATCAACGCGCTGCGCGGGGACCCGTTGCCGTCCACGACCAGGACGGCGCCCTCGCCGGGGGAGTTGAGGAGCTGCTTGACCAGCCCGTTGTCCTCGTGGCAGCGGACGGTGCGGATCGGCCCGGAGAACACTTCGCGCCCTCCGTACTGCCGGAACTGCGTGGAGCAGCTGCGCAGGGTGTCGCCGTGGTCGTCGATCAGGTCCGCCGTGGTGAAGTTCGTGGCCATGACAGCTCCGGTCTGTGAGCAGGGCCCGGGGCCCTGCGGAGGGAACGGGTGGACCAGGCCAAAGTTACTTGTTGGTAGAACGATGCCTTCCGAGCGGGGCCGCGTGTCTCCTTGGTCGATGGTCCCCGTCTCTTTGGTCGGGATCGCGCTTTCGCGTCCCTTTCGGGCTCGGGCAGATGACAGGATGAGGACCTTCCCGTCATTCATTCGTGGGAGTCCCGTCACCGGGGCGTCGCCCAGCCCTCCCCCTGCTGCCCGAGCGACCCTTCTCCCCGTACGACCCCAATGGAGAGAGATGGTCTCCGAGATCTTCGCCATCAGCGCCGCCTGGTCACGTGCGGTGATCGAGTTCGCCGAAGGACTCGACCCCTGGGCGCGGACCGCCGCCCAGTGGGGCACCGACCTGTTCCTCGGCGTCTTCGCGCTCCTCTTCCTCATGGCCTGGTGGCGTGCCCGATCCGCCGGTTCCCGCCTGGTCGGTCTGGCACTCCTGGCCCCGGTCGCCACCGTCATCGCCTACTTCGCCAGCGTGACGGTCAAGTCGTTCTTCCAACAGTTGCGGCCCTGCCAGGCCATGACCGACCTGAGCACCATCGCCACCTGCGACCCCGTCGGCGACTGGTCCTTCCCCAGCAACCACGCCGCCGTCGCCGGAGCCGCGGCCGCCGCCGTCATCATCGCCTGGCGCCGCTTCGCCGTGGCCGCGGTCCTCTTCGCCGTCCTGGAGGCCTTCTCCCGGGTCCTCGTCGGCGTCCACTACCCGCATGACGTCACCGTCGGCCTCCTGGTCGGCGCCGCCGTCGCCACCCTGGTCTGCCTGCTGGCAGCCCGGCCGACGGCCTTCCTCGTCGACCGGCTCGCCGAGAACGACCGCCTCCGCCCCCTGCTCCGCGCCCGGGCGGCCCCCGGTCCCGGTCCCGGTCCCGAGATCGAACAGATACGCGAGAAGGCCCACAGCAGCGCCTGACCCCCGGGACCCCTGACCCCCGCCCCCCGGCGCTGCCGGTCCGGGACCGGGCCACCCCGCCCCGCCGAGCCGCCGCTCGGCGGGGCGGGGCCCGTGTGCTGGTCGGAGCTCATGCGGGGCGGGTCACGGTCACGGTGGCGGGGACAGCTGACACACTGGTGAGGTGGGTACTCAACAGACTTCAGCAGAGCTTTTCCAGCGGGCGTCCGCCGTCGTTCCGGGCGGTGTGAACTCGCCCGTGCGCGCGTTCGGGGCCGTCGGCGGCACCCCGCCGTTCTTCGTCAAGGGCGAGGGGCCCTACCTCACGGACTCCGAGGGCCGACAGTACGTCGACCTCGTCTGCTCCTGGGGACCGCTCATCCTCGGCCACGCGGAGCCCTCCGTGGTGGAGGCCCTGCACGGTGCCGTCGCCGCGGGGACCTCCTACGGCGCTCCGACCCCCGGCGAGGTCGAACTCGCCGAGCTGATCGTCGAGCGCACCCCCGTGGAGAAGGTCCGTCTGGTCAACTCCGGGACCGAGGCCACCATGTCCGCGATCCGCCTCGCCCGCGGGTTCACCGGGCGGAGCAAGATCGTCAAGTTCGCCGGCAACTACCACGGCCACGTCGACGCGCTCCTGGCCGCCGCCGGTTCCGGCCTGGCCACGTTCGCCCTGCCGGACTCCCCGGGCGTCACCGGGGCCAGCGCGGCCGACACCCTGGTGCTGCCCTACAACGACACCGAGGCCGTCGAGCGCGCCTTCGCCGAGCACGGCGACGACATCGCCTGCGTCATCGCGGAGGCCTGCCCCGCGAACATGGGCGTCGTCCCGCCGAAGGCCGGGTTCAACGCCCGGCTCAAGGAGATCGCGCACGCCAACGGCGCCCTGCTGATCCTCGACGAGGTCCTCACCGGTTTCCGGGTCAGCGCCTCCGGCTGGTACGGCCTGGAGGGCGTTGCCCCCGACCTGATGACCTTCGGCAAGGTCATGGGCGGCGGGCTTCCCGCCGCGGCCTTCGGCGGCCGCGCCGAGATCATGGACCGCCTCGCCCCGGACGGCCCCGTCTACCAGGCGGGCACCCTGTCCGGGAACCCGCTGGCCACGGCGGCCGGTCTGGCCACCCTGCGCGGCGCCACCCCCGAGGTCTACGCGCACATCGACCAGGTCTCCGTCCGGGTGCAGGACGAGGTCGCCAAGGCGCTCAGCGCCGAGGGCGTGACCCACCGCCTCCAGAGCGGCGGCAATCTGTTCACGGTCTTCTTCACCGACCGGGAGGCGACCGACTTCGACAGTGCCCGCACCACGGACACCGAGGTGTTCGCCGCGTTCTTCCACGCCATGCTCGAACAGGGCGTCTACCTGCCGCCCGCCGCCTTCGAGGCCTGGTTCTTCTCCTCGGCGCACGACGAGGCCGCCGTCGACAGGGTGGTCGCGGCTCTGCCCGCGGCCGCGCGGGCCGCGGCGCGTGCCCAGGACCGGGGCTGATCCGATGCCCGAGCCCCGAGAGAAAGTCCTGACTCCAGCCAGAAAGCTGTCACGATGACCACGACCACCGTCGTTCACCTGCTCCGGCACGGCGAGGTGTACAACCCGGAGAGGGTCCTCTACGGGCGACTTCCCGGCTACCACCTGAGTGACCGGGGCCAGCAGATGGCGGAGATGGCCGCCGACTGGTTCGAGGGGCACGACGTCGCGGCCCTGTTCTCCTCGCCGCTGGACCGCACCCAGGAGACCGCCGTCCCGCTCCAGAAGGCGTTCGACCTCCCGGTGACCCTGGACGACCGGCTCATCGAGTCGGACAACAAGTTCGAGGGGATGGCGCTGTCCGCGAGGTCCGTGCGCGACCCCCAGGTCCTCAGACGGCTCTACAACCCCTTCAAACCGTCCTGGGGCGAGCCCTACCAGGAGATCGTTGACCGAATGGTCGCGGTCATCAAGGCCGTCCGCCGGGCTGCCTGGGGCCGTGAGGCCGTGTGCGTCAGCCACCAGCTGCCGATCTGGACGGCCCGTCGCGCGGCCGAGAGCAAGCGCCTGTGGCACCGTCCCGACCAGCGCGAATGTAACCTGGCCAGTGTCACGTCGCTGACCTTCACCGATCAGAAGCTGGTCAGCGTCAGCTACGCGGAACCGGCCGCCGTGCTCTACGGTGGCGGTCCGTCCCTTCCCGGGGCGTGACCCGCTCCGGTTGCCCGTAGCGGTAAGCTTGGGCCACGGGTGCGGTAGACGTGCGTCTTGCGAGCGTCGTCCTCCCCGGGGTCCGCCCCGGTCGCACCGGCCACCCGCGTCGTGCGCGCGTGTGCCCGAGCGAGCCCAGCAACCGCATCCGAACCAGCAGGTGTTCGTCACCGGTGGTTCGGCATGTCCGTACTCACTCGTCAGCGAGAAGGTGATCCCATGGGTTCCGTCATCAAGAAGCGCCGTAAGCGGATGGCGAAGAAGAAGCACCGCAAGCTGCTCAAGCGCACGCGTGTCGCGCGTCGCAACAAGAAGTAGGACCGTTCGCGGCGTACGTCGTCTCTCCGCGGGCGAGGGCGGGCCAAGGCACGCCCCGGGCGCGGAGATACTTCACTTTCCCTGCCCGGCATCCGCCGGAGCAACGGAATTTTCTGGGTGAACCACTGTTGTGTTTCACGGGTCGCGGTAGCCGGTTCACCCCATGCGGGTGAACGGTCCGCGGGCCTACCGGACAACCACCGTCTCCTTCCAAGGAACGTGTCGCCATGGCTCGTGTCGTACTCGTCACCGGGGTGTCCAGCCCCCTCGCCGCCGGGGTAGCCCAGACCCTCGGCAAGGAGCCCGGTGTGCACCGGGTGATCGGCGCGGACTCCGCCCCGCCGCCGAGCGGGACCACGGGGGTCGAGTACCAGCACGTCGACCTGCACGACGGCAGCCTGGACCGGATCGTCGCCGAGTCCGGCGCCGAACTGGTCCTGCATCTGGGCCTGGACACGCTGAAGGGCCCCAACCGGGAGGACGACCTCCTGGGCACCATGAGGGTCCTGGGGGCCGCCCAGCGCTCCTCCACGGTCCAACGCCTGGTGGTGCGCTCCAGCGCCACCCTGGACGCCGACGACGCGGCTGAGGTCGAACGGCACACCCAGGGCCTCCAGCGCCGCCGCCCGGACCTGTCCGTGGCCGTTCTCAGGTTCGCCAACCTCATCGGACCGTCCGTGGACACCCCCCTCACCCGGTACATGGACTCCCGGGTCGTGCCCACCGTCATGGGCCGCGACCCGCGCGTGCAGTTCCTGCACGAGGACGACGGTGCCGAGGCGCTGGTGCGGATGGCGCTCAGCGACCGGACCGGCTCCTTCGACGTCTCGGCGGCCGACGCCGTCCCGCTCTCGCACTGCCTGCGCCGCATCGGCGGCCAGCGGTTCCCGGTCCCGGCACGCGGCCTCAGGGTGCTGCGCGGTGTGGCCAAGCACGGCCGGATCGACTACGCCAGCTCCAGCGCCGCCCGTGCGGCGGGCGCCGGCCTGACCGCGTCCAGGCTGGACCCGGAACCGCTGTACAGCGCCCTGGACTGGGTGCCCTCCTACAGTTCGGTCGAGGCGTTCGAGGCCTACGCGCACAGCCGCGGCGGCTCTCCTCGCGGCGCCGGGCTGCGCCCGGTCCACGTCTTTGCCCTGGCCCGCGCCACACTCGGCCGCTAGGCGGCGCCTCCGAGGCGCACAGGGGCCGCGAACCCCCTCGCCGGGTGTTCGTCCGGCCTCACCGGCCGGAGCTCCGTCAGTGCGTGCTGAGGGCTCTTCGGTGCCTGACCGCGCGCATCGCCACGGCCCCGGCGACGGCGCCCGCCATGGCGGCGGGCAGGGCAACCTTCAGCGCCGCCCGGTGCCTGCGGAAGTCGTGGACCGGCCACTCGTGGGCGCGCGCGTACCGGCGCAGGTCCCCGTCCGGGTTGACCGCGTGCGGGTCACCCACCTGGGAGAGCAGCGGGAGGTCGTTCGAGGAGTCGCTGTAGGCCGAGCAGGCCCCCAGGTCCCACCCCTCCTTCCGCGCCAGTGCGCGCACCGCCACGGCCTTGGCCGGGCCGTGCAGCAGGTCGCCGTTGAGCCGTCCCGTGTACACCCCGTCGATGCTCTCCGCCTCGGTCCCCAGTGCGCCGGTGAGCCCCAGCCTCCGGCGGATGATCTCCGCCAGCTCCACCGGTGTGGCGGTGACCAGCCACACCGGCCGTCCGGCGTCCAGGTGCCCCTGCACGAGCGCGCGGGCGCCCTCCCAGATCCGGCTGGCCATGGTGTCGTCGTAGATCTCCTCGCACAGGTTGACCAGGTCGTCCACGTCGTGTCCGGCCACGAAGGCCAGCGCCGCCTCACGCGCGGCGTTGATGTGCTCGGGCTGTTCGCTGCCGGTCACCCGGAACACCGTCTGCCCCCAGGCGAACCGCATCAGGTCACGGGTGGTGAACAGGTCGCGGGAGGCCAGGCCGCGGGCGAAGTGGTAGATCGACGCGCCGCGCATCAGTGTGTTGTCCACGTCGAAGAAAGCGGCTCCGGGGCCGACCGGCTTCGGGGAAACGGCGTCGTGTGACACGGTTCTCTCCTGGCTTGGGTGGGGGAGGCGGCCCTCCGGTGTCCGGGGTGGCGCTCCCCGCGTACTGCGAGCCTACGACCACCCGCGGGTCCGGTGGGGTCGCTGTACGACAGCGTCAGGACGGGTGAGGAAGATCACAGTGTCGAACCCGGGTTTGGCCTCCACTCTGCGGGATCTTCCCTGAGACTGTCCCGCCAAAAGTGCACGCTGTGCATATCCACCCGTCGGCGTGCAGCATCATTGTCGAGATGGTCACGGTAGGACTGACATTCATAAGCGCGTTGGTGGGCTGGAGCGCCACCGCCGCGCTGACCGCGTATGCCCAGCGCCGCCCCAGTGTCTCCGCGATCGCTTGGCTGGTCGCCGCCCTGGGCGTCACCGTCGGACTCAGCGCCGCGGTGATCGGTGTGCTGTTCGACTTCGGGGAACTGACCTTCCGGCTGCTGCACATCGGTATCAGCCTGACAGGTCCGCTCTTCGTGGCCTGGGGCGCCTTCGAGTACGCCGTCCGTTCACCGAACGGCCGCTTCACCGTGCGCCTGTTCATGAGCGCCCTGACCATCGTCCCCCTCGTGGTGCTGAGCGTCGACCGGATCAGCGGCCGGTTCGACGCGGCCTTCCCGCCGTTGGGCGCGCACTACGACCTGATCCCCCGCGCGCTGGTGAACGGCGCGCAGGGCTTCGCCGCGCTCCTTCTCGTCCTCGTGTTCGTCGCCGTCCTGCGGCGCGGGACCCGTGGCCCGGGCACGACCGACCTGGCGGTGCTGGGCCTGCTCGTCCTCAGCGTGCTCCTGTCCGTCGTGGTCGGCCGCGCGGGGCTGGGCGCCCTCGGCCCGCTGCTGATGCTCGGCGCGGTCTCCTCCCTCTGGGGTGCCGGGGCGTTGGCGGCCAGGCCGCGTCGAGACCCCTACGACGATGACGACTACGACGACGAGTACGACGACGAAGACGACGATCTCGACGAACTCGACGACGAACCCCAGGAGCAGCCCGTGCGCCGCAAGCGCCGTAACGCCGACCCCTACGACGACCTCTACGGGGACGCGCCCACGGCTCCGCCCGCCAAGCTGCGCGGCGTCATCACGATCTACACGCTCGGCGAGGGGCAGGGGGACGGGTTCGACCAGCTCGCCAACGCCGTCGTCGCGGAGGTCGCCAAGCGTGAGCCGGACACCCTGCTGTTCGCCGCGCACACCGTGCCGAGCGCGCCCCTCCAGCGCATCGTCTACGCGATCTACCGGGACGAGCTCGCCCAGGAGGAGCACGAGCGGCAGCCGCACACCATGGAGTTCACCCGCCTGCTGTCCAGGCACGTGGTGGCCACCAACGTGATCGAGCTCTCCCTCTCCGGCGCCGCGGCCAACGACGGCCTCGCCGCCATGCTGATGCCCCGCTAGCAGCGGTTCCGCGGTGCACGAACCCCGGCGCGGGCCGGGGCCTCCTCCGCCGCCGCCGGGACCCGCCCCGCGGACGCAACCGAGTCCGGGCCGCCTGCGTCCCATCCGGGGTGAAGTAACCTTCCCTACGGGTTTTTCATGACCGGCACCCGTCGGGTGCCGTTGGCGTGTGACCGAGACCGGCCGGATGACCCAGCCGACAGGCGCGCCGGAGCGAAAGAAAGTGTGCTGGGATTCCGATGCGTAAATTTCTTGTCGTCCTCCTGATCCTTCTCGCCGTGCTGGTGGTGGCGGCTGACGTCGGGGCGCGTTCGTTCGCGCAGAACACCCTGGCCGAGCGCCTGGCCCAGCAGATGGAGATGTCCGAGGAACCGGAGGTGTCCATCGAGGGCTGGGCCTTCCTCCCGCAGGTGGTCGGCGGGACCTACACCGAGGTCAACATCCGGGCGGCCAGCGCGACCATGAGCGGGGTGACGGTCGAGAGGGTCGACGCGACCGCCTCCGACGTCGAGGCGCCGCTGAGCGACCTCATGGACCAGCCCACGGTGACCGCGGGCCGGGTCGACGGCTCCTTCGTGGTCCCCTACGCCTACTTCAACCCGCACCTGCCCGAGGGCATGACCATCAGCACCCAGGACGGCGAGCCCCGCATCAGCGGCGAGCTGGCCATCCCCGAGCTGGGCATCAGCGCCCCGGTCTCCGCGGGCGGCGAGTTCACCGTCGACGGCGACAACCTCTCCGTCACCCCGGTCGACATCCAGGTGGGCGACGCCCCCATCGACGTCAGCGGCGCGGTCGCGGGCATGCTGACCTTCAGCGCCCAGGTGCCCAGCCTGCCCTTCGGGCTGACCGTCACGGACATGGAGGCGACCTCCAGCGGCCTCAAGGTCACCGGTACCGGCAACGACGTCCCCCTGATGGGTTCCGAGGCCGCCTGATGGGACCGGACGCCGAACGGCTCGGCGCCGACGTGCTCGGCGCCGAGCTGGGCGCGAGGGCCACCCTCGTGCAGGTCTCCAGCGCCTTCTGCCAGCCCTGCCGGGCCACCCGCCGCATCCTGGGGGAGGTGGCGGACATGGTCGAGGGTGTGGCGCACCTGGAGGTCGACGCCGAGTCCAGGCTCGACCTGGTGCGGAGCCTGGAGATCCTCGGGACCCCCACGGTGTTCGTGCTCGACGCCTCCGGCCGGGTCGTCCGCCGCGCCCAGGGCCAACCCCGCAAGGCCGACGTGATCGCGGCGCTCGGCGAAGCGGTGCTCTGACGTGCGGACCGGCCGACCGGGGCGAGCCGTTGCCGGGGCCTGCGCCCGGGCCTGTGGCACCGGATCCGCCGTCTCACGGAATGAGACAACCGTCTTGTGATCCAGGCCACCAGTGACAAGAGTGCGGTCCGGCCTGTAGCGTCTGGGACGTGACTTCCTTGACGAGCGCGTATCTGACGAAGCGACGTGCGGTGGACTTCTGCCGCGTCGCCGCCGCGCTCTGTCCGTGTCCCTAGGGCGGACGGGGGCCCTTCGAGCCCCCGCTCGCTGACGTGCGACCGGACCTTCTCCGAGCACACGGCCGGATGACCGACGACGTCTCCGGGACACCGGCTCCCACGAACGGCCCTCCGACCTCCAACGGACGGTTCTCCTGGATGTCCGCGCCCCGAAGACCGCCGAGGACGCCCGGTCACGTGCCCGAACGGATCGCCGCCGCAACCGCCCTTCCCAACGCGTAGTGCTTCCCCTCGCCGCCCGGCCCGCGCCGGAGGTGAACGGTAACCGGACGGTTGCCGCCCCCTTGCGGGGAAGCCGCCTGAAACCCCTGTTCCGGGCACCGCCTCCCGGAACGCGACGCACCGACCGCACACGCGACACCGCACTTCAAACACAGGAGGTTCCCCATGAGCCGCTCCGACGTCCTTGTGGACGCCGACTGGGTGGAGGCTCACCTGGACGACGCCAACGTCGTTCTGGTCGAGGTGGACGAGGACACGTCCGCCTACGACAAGGGCCACATCCCCGGCGCCGTCAAGATCGACTGGAAGACGGACCTCCAGGACCCGGTCCGCCGGGACTTCGTCGACCGGACCGGTTTCGAGAAGCTGCTGTCCGCCAAGGGCATCGGCAACGACGACCAGGTCATCCTGTACGGCGGCAACAACAACTGGTTCGCCGCCTACGCCTACTGGTACTTCAAGCTCTACGGCCACGAGAACGTCCGCCTGCTGGACGGCGGCCGCAAGAAGTGGGAGCTCGACTCCCGCGAGCTCGTCGAGGAGGTCCCGGAGCGGGCCGCCACCGAGTACCGGGCCAAGGAGCAGGACTCCTCGATCCGCGCCTTCCGCGACGAGGTCGTCGACGCCATCGGCGCCAAGGACCTGGTCGACGTCCGCTCCCCCGACGAGTTCACCGGCAAGCTGCTGGCCCCCGCGCACCTGCCGCAGGAGACCTCGCAGCGCCCGGGCCACATCCCGACCGCGCGCAACATCCCGTGGGCCAAGACGGCCAACGAGGACGGCACCTTCAAGACCGCCGACGAGCTGCGCGAGCTCTACACCGAGGCCGGGGTGGACCTCGACAAGGAGATCATCGCCTACTGCCGTATCGGCGAGCGCTCCTCGCACACCTGGTTCGCCCTGCACGAGATCATCGGGCTGGAGAACGTGAAGAACTACGACGGTTCCTGGACCGAGTACGGCTCCCTGGTGGGCGTGCCGGTCGAGCTCGGAGAGGCGGAGGCCAAGTGAGCGACAGCTGCGGAGCACCCGAGGGCGGCGTGGCCCTGGCCGACGTCGACGCCGGCAACCAGGCGGTCATCCAGGGCACGGTGACCCGTGACGGCCAGCCCCTGCGCGGCGCCTACGCCCGACTGCTGAACGAGTCCGACGACTTCGTGGGCGAGGTCGCCACCGGGGACGAGGGCACCTTCCGCTTCTTCGCGGCCGACGGCGCCTGGAAGGTGCGGGTGCTGGCCTCCAAGGGCTTCACCGGCGAGTACCCGGTCACTGCCGAGGTCGGCAAGGTCATCGACATCCAGGTCCAGGCCTGACCGCACGGGGTCGAGCCGCTGAGGGCTGACACCACCGAGCGCACACGGCGCCGGTGCCGACGGAACGATCCGTCCGGCGCCGGCGCCGTGCCGTTTCTCCGGGCCTTCGGAGGCCGGTCCCGGGTCCGCGGGGCTCACCGCCGGATGAAGCGTTCGGCACGCCGGTGGCGCTGTGCGATGTGCGGGCCGATCCCCTCACGTCGGCGTTCGTCGAGGTGCTGACCGGGTCCGAAACCTCTCGCGGATCCCGCCACCCGGAACGGCGCACGCCCGTGCTGCCGGTTCCGGACCACGTCCGCCACCGTGCACACGAACACCCCCGTCGCAGCGATGGTCAGCAGTACGTTGAGAGCCGTTTCGGCCAGCTCGGACCAGTTCACCCCGACCCCTCCCTCCCCGGTGCCGCGGACCTGCCGGACCCGGCGTCCGGGCCCCGGGCGGCGAGCGCCTCGTCGGCCTCGATCGCCCTGTTCCCGTGCCCGAACGGATGCCGCCGGACACCGGCACCGCCGCGGGGTTCCGTGCGGGTTCGGGACGATGAGTTTTCCACAGGCGGCGGTTGGGGCTGGCAAGCGGTGGACGGCCCTGCTTCACTGATGATCAAGGTCATGCCGTTCGGAGCGGCCGGGCGCCCCGGTGCCCGACTCCGGCACGGCTGGCCCGCGGTAAGCACGCCGGGAGCCGATCCCAGTCCCCGACCCCCGATCCGGTGGCCGGAGCCCCGCGTGAAGGATTCCCGGCGGTTCCTCTCTCCCGCCGGTCAGGAGGTGTTCGGACGGTGCCCACACCACGGTCGTCGGCGACCGCGGCCAGCACGCCCCGGGGCGAGACGGGACGCACCTACATCGGCTGGCGGCACAGGATCGTGCTTCCGCCGCCGGGCCCCGCCCCGCGCCGCCCCGCGCCCGCGGACTCCGAGGCGCTCAGCGAGGAGTGGGTCGCGGGACAGCTCGACAGCGAGGCGCGGACCAACCGGCCGCTCTACTTCACCCTGGCGGGGCTCGGGTTCCTCACCCTGGCCTTCCCGCTGCTGTGGAACCTGCGGATCCTGCCGGGCAGCCTGGCCCTGGGCGGGGTGCTGGCCTGTACGGCGATCGCCGCACCGGTGGTCTTCGCCCTCGTGCAGAGCCGGCAGGTCATGGCCGACCGGCTCGCCCGGGCCGAGGAGCGGCTGGCCGAGGATCGGGCCGAACGCGAGCGGGTCCTGCACGAACAGCAGCGCCGACACGCGCACCGGTACACCGAGTGGCAGGCCGCCGCGCGCGCCTACGAGGCCCAGCCGCGCTGGTACGGGCTGACCGTGCCCTCCGGGACCTCGGCGGTGCTCGTGGTCGGCGGCACCGACACGGGCTGGTCGGCGCTGCTCACCACCATCGGGGTGTCCCGGCTCCGGGAGGGCGGCGACCTCACCGTCGTCGACCTCACCGGCCGTTCCGTCGCCCGTGAACTCGTCAACCTGGCCCGGCGCTGCGCGGTGGAGCCCCGCCGGTGGGTGCTCCCGGCCGACCTGCCCAGGATGACCCTGGGCACCAACCTGGACGCCGGTCAGCGCGCCCGGATCCTCTCCGCGGTGGCCGCCGCCTCCGGTCAGATCGAGGACGTGGACGCCGACGAGACCCTGCTGCTGCGGTTGCTGGAGGTGCTCGGTCCCGGTGTGGGCATCGCCCGGCTCATCGGGGGGCTGCGCGCCCTGGTGACCCCGCAGGAGGACGCCGCCGAGGACGACCCGGCCCTGGCCCTGCTCACCCGGGAGGAGCGCCTCCGGGTCCGTGCCCGCTGCGCCGACGACCCGGGGGTGCGCGAGCGGGCCTGGGCGCTGGAGAACCGGCTCAGCCCCTTCGAGGCGGTCGGTACCCGCGCCGACGACGGCGCCTACGCACAGGTCAAGATCATCTCCACGGACCGGGCCTCGGGGCGGTCCGCGGCCCGTGTCTACGGGACCTACGCCGTGGCCGCGCTCAGCGAGCTGCTGGAGACCCGCGCGCCCGAGCCGTCCCCGGCCGGCGGCCGGGGACGCGGAGCCGGGCCGGGCCGGACCCGCAGCGTGGTCGTCTGCGGGGCCGAGACGCTCCCCGACGAGGAGGTGGACCAGGTTCTCGGCGCCGCCGCGGAGGGCGGGGTGGAGGTGGTCCTGATGTTTGGCACCGCGGTGCCCGCAGCCCTGGAACGCTTCACCGACCCCGCCTGTCTGCCGGTCGTGATGCGCCAACCGGACGGGGCCGAGGAGGTCGGGAGGGCGGTCGCCGCCGCCGCCGGGGGAGCGGCGGACCCCCGGCGCCTGGAACTGCACCGGCTCACCGAGGTGATCGGTGACGAGGTGGCCGGGCCGGCCGTCGGGCCGGACGGCTCCGAACCCGGTGAGAGCGTCGACGGGGAACCCCTCTTCCCCTCCCCGCACACCGAGTCCGGCGCCCTCATCCGCAACGCGGCCGCCGCGGTCGCCCCGCTCGACCTGGTCCGTCATGTGAGATCCGCCACGGCCTGGGGGCGTGCCACCGCCCGGGCCGAGGGAGCCGACACCCCCGTCCGGATCGGGGTGCAGGAGGGACCGGACGTTCGCACCAGCGGACTGGACGCCGAGGCGCTGCGGGGGCTGCCGCACACCGCGGCTCTGGTCCTGGCCCCCGACGGCCCGGTCGTCGCCGACACCAACCCGGGTATCCTCACCCTGTCCACGGCCACTCTGGCCACGGTGGAGGGCTCCCGGAACACAGGTTCGGGCGGGGGTGTCGGGCACAGTGGTGTCACCGACGGCACCGCCGGGGGTCCGGGGGACGGACGGCGTCCGCCGGAGGTCGGACCCCGGATCGTGCCGCCGGGCGGGACCGTGCGGGCCGACACGCCCCAGACGTCGAACGGGGTCGACGGCAGGCAGTCCCCGGAACCGGTGCGGACCGTCGACCTGTCCGACCCGGAGCGGGTTCCGCCCAATCTCGGGCCGCCGCCCGAGCGTTTGGACTGGCGGGTCTGAAGGTCGATGGACAATAGGCTTGGCCCGACACATCGCCCGCCGCCGAAGTGTGTTCGTGCGGGTGATCTAGCGATCGTGGAGATTTGATGAGCGAGCTTCCCTTGCGCGCCCAACTGGCCTCGGTACTGGGCAGGAGCGCAGCCAGCCTGTCCAGGGCCACCGGACGCGGAGACGGCTCCGTCATCGGTGGGCGCGTCGCCCTCAAGGTCGAACCGGACCTGCTCGCCAAGCTCGCCCAGGGCCGCCGCCTGGCCCTGGTCAGCGCGACCAACGGAAAGACGACCACGACCCGGCTCATCGCGCAGGCCCTGCGCGAGTACGGCGACGTGGCCACCAACGAGCACGGCGCGAACATGCCCACCGGGCACATCACGGCCCTGGCCGACAACAAGGCGGCGGTCAACGGTGTGCTGGAGGTGGACGAGAAGTACCTCCCGCAGGTCCTCAAGGCCACCAACCCCGCCTTCGTGGTCCTGATGAACCTGAGCCGCGACCAGATGGACCGCGCCTCGGAGATCAACCTGCTCGCGAAGAAGTGGCGCACCGCCCTCTCGCAGACCAACACCCACGTCATCGCCAACGCCGACGACCCGCTCGTGGCCTGGGCCGGGCTGGGCGCCCCCAACGCCACCTGGGTGTCGGCCGGGCAGCGCTGGAAGGAGGACTCCTGGTGCTGCCCCGAGTGCGGCGGTCACCTCAAGCGCGAGGTCGACCCGTACTGGGAGTGCCCCGAGTGCGGCCTGGCGCGTCCCCGGACCGCCTGGGAGGTGGACAACGCCGACGACTCACTGGTCGTCCCCGGCGGTCAGCGGATCAAGCTCCGGATGAACCTTCCCGGTGACGCGAACCGCGCCAACGCGGCGATCGCCGCGGCCACCGCAGCCGGTTACGGTATGCACCCCGAGCGCACCATCGAACGGCTGCGCGAGGTCACGTCGGTGGCCGGGCGCTACACCTCCGTGGTCACCATGGGGGTCGAGGTCCGCCTGCTGCTCGCCAAGAACCCGGCCGGGTGGCTGGAGTCCTTCGCGGTCCTGGACCCGCCCCGGGTCCCCGTGATCCTCGCGGTCAACGCGCAGATCCCCGACGGCAAGGACACCTCCTGGCTGTGGGACGTGGACTACACGGTCCTGCGCGACCGGAGGGTGTTCGTCATGGGTGAGCGCCGCACGGACCTGGCGCTGCGCCTGGAGACCGACGGGGTGCCCTTCGAGGTCGCCGACCGCGTGGACGAGGTGCTGGGCCGGCTCAAGGCCGAGCGCCCCGACATCACCAAGGTCGACGTCATCGCCAACTACACAGCCTTCCAGCAGATCCGCACGGCGTACGGCCGCGTCCAGTAGGGGAGACACACATGTCGAACACCAGCAGCGCCCTGCGGATCGTGTGGATCTACCCCGATCTGCTCAGCACCTACGGGGACCAGGGCAACGTCCTCATCCTCAAGCGCCGCGCCGAGCTGCGCGGCATCCCCACCGAGATCGTGCACGTGCACTCCAGCGACCCGGTGCCCGAGCAGGGCGACATCTACCTGCTCGGCGGCGGCGAGGACCGGCCGCAGATCCTGGCCGCCGACCGCCTGCGCGCCGACGGCGGGCTGGCCCGGGCCGCAGCGCGCGGCGCGTGCGTGTTCGCGGTCTGCGCGGGATACCAGATCATCGGGGAGAGCTACGGCGACGACGAGTCCAACCCGCTGCCCGGGGTGGGCATCCTCGACATCCGCAGCGGCCGCGGCCAGACCCGCGCCGTGGGCGAGATCGTCGCCGACGTCGATCCGGCCCTGGGCGTCGGCCGGATCACCGGCTTCGAGAACCACCAGGGCCGTACCGTGATCGGCCCGCAGGCCCGTGCGCTGTCCACCACGGTGAAGGGCATCGGCAACGACGACCACACCGAGGGCGCCTACCAGGGGCAGGTTCTGGGCACCTACCTGCACGGCCCGGCCCTGCCGCGCAACCCGGAGCTGGCCGATCTGCTGCTGCGCTGGCGTGTGGGCCAGCTGAACCCGCTGCCCGCCTCCTGGGGCGAGCGCCTGCACGACGAGCGCCTGACCGCCGCCCTGCGCTAGCGGAGCGTTCGGGCACGTGCGAGCCCGGTGCGGGGGCCTCCCCGCACCGGGCTCCGTCGTCTCCGCGGGTGCCTCGCAGAGTTCGACGGCTCACGCGGTTCGACGGGGCAGGCAGTTGATCGCGTGCGCTCCGGTCTCCCCGTCGCGTTCGATGCCGTGGATCCCGGTGCCGAACCCGGGAAAGGAGCGTTCCTGCTCCTCCATCGCCCTCAGGTAACGCAGGCGTGCCCCGTCAACAGGACCCGTCCGTTCCCCCGGCAGCAGCAGAGGGATTCCCGGAGGTGTGGCCACGACGGTGGAAGCGGCGACCCGGTCGGCTGCCTGTGCGAGCGGGACCCGGTCGACCTCGCCCCGGCGGACGCTGCGGTGGCACTGCGCCGGGGTGAGGGGGGCCTCCGGTAGTTCGGTGAAGGCCAGGTCCAACAGGCGGGTCAGGTCCGCTCGCTCGTAGTGCGCGTGCAGCTTCGAACACAGCTCGGGCAGGGTCAGTCCGGCGTAGTGCGAAGGATGTCGTCTGGCCAGGTCGGGGAGGGCCTCGATCATCGGCGCCCGGTCGTCGTACAGGTCCCTGAAGTGCTGGAGGGCCCTGAGCAGCCCCAGGCTCTTGGCTCGGGTGTTGCCCAGGGAGAACAGGACGAGGATCGTGTAGGCACTCGTCTTCTCCACCATGATCCGCTGGGCCTCCAGATAGGCGGCCAGCACCGGTGCCGGGATCCCCCAGGTGCCGTCGTCTCCACCGAAGCGTGCACCCGGGCACACGATGGTGACCTTGAGGGGGTCGAGCATGCAGTAGCCGCTCTCCAGCCCCTGGAAGCCGTGCCAGTCGGCGTCGGGTTCGAGTTCCCAGCAACGGTTCTCGGAGACGAGGAGTTCCAGGGGCGCCTCGGCGAAGGGCAGGCGGTTCCCGGATGCGGGGTCGGGTACGTCCGGGGGCTGCCACAGGTCGAAGAACCAACGCGAGGTGTCTCCGGCCGGGGAATCGCGGAGTCTCAGGAAGGCCTGCCGGAAACGGACCGCCTCGCGTATCGCGTCATCGACCAGGTTGTGCCCCGAAGGACCGTCCAGCATCCCCGTGGCCACGTCGAGCGAGGCGATCATCGGGTAGAGCGGCGAGGTGCTGGCGTGCATCACGTAGGTCTCGTTCAGCTGCTCGGCGGACACCGGGGCGCGTGGCGCCGAACGCACGTGCAGCATGGCGCCCTGGGAGATCGACGCCAGGACCTTGTGGGTGGACTGTGTGCTGAACACCGTCGGTCTCTCCGGACCGGGAAGGGACCCCGAGTGCACGGACATGCCGTACCGCCGACGGTAGAGGGGGTGGAAGCGGGCGTAGCCGAACCACGCCTCGTCGAAGTGCACGCGGCCGGTGGTCCGGGAAAGGAGTTCGCTGGCCCGGACGGCGTCGTAGCACACTCCGTCGTAGGTCGAGTTGGTCACCACGGCCATCCGCGCACCGGAGTCCGCTCCCGTGTCCGGGGCGTCCAGCTGCGCCGGTGTGACGGGGCCGATCAGCCCCAACCGGTTGCGGGTGGGGAGCAGGTACACCGGCTGGGCGCCGCTGATGACGAGCGCGTGCACGATCGCCTTGTGACAGTTGCGGTCGACCAGCACCGTGTCCTCCGGTGCGAGGCAGTGATGGCCGACGATCCGGTCGGCTGACGAGGTGCCGTTGAGAACGAAGAACGTGAAATCGGAACCGAAAACGCGTGCGGCATTGCGTTCCGCTGCGCCGATCGGGCCCTGGTGTTCGAGAAGGGAGCCGAGCCCGGGAGCCGACACCGAGAGGTCGGTTCGGAAGAGTTTCTCGCCGTAGTATTCGAAGAAAGCGCGACCGACGGTGGATTTGAGGAAGGCGACGCCGCCGGCGTGACCGGGCGTGTGCCAGGAATAGGGTTTTCCCCGGTCGAACTCCACCAGTGCCTGAAAGAACGGGGGCAGGTGGGGCAGGGACGAGTCCTCGACCGCCGCGCTGATCCGTCCCGCGATGAAGTCGGCGGTGTCCTCCTCGGGGAGGACGTCGCCGGCCACGGTGCGTCCGGGGAGGAGGGGTTCCAGATCCGTCGCATCCGGGGACGGGGCGAGGAAGACCGGGACGCCGTGGTGGCGGGGCATCGAGCGGTCCAGCAGTGCGAACCACCCGGCCTGTGGCCCGCCTCCCGGGGCGGCGGCCGTGTCGATCACCAGGGCGGCCGCGTTCGGCAGCAGGTCCGGCCTGCTCAGGAGTTCTTCCGGAGAGCCGGCCCAGGTGACCGCGAAACCCCGTTCTGCCAACGACTGGGCCACATACTGGAATCTGTGTTCGTCCGGTCCTGCGATGAGAACGTTTCTGAACCGCAATAGTCCCCCTGTGCTTTGAGGTTGGTCAGATGGGTTTTTTCTTTTATCCCCTTGAGGTCGGGCATGAATCATGTCGCCGTGGACACACTTTTCTTTCCGGGTCCCGGCGGTTCTCTTATTAATTTTTGGAAGTCTTCTTTGTGCTGTTGGTCTGCTTCTGGGTCGGTTTCTTTCCCCTGGGCCCGTGCCGGAGTCTGTGACGCGGGACACGGGCGCTTTCGGCCACCGGTTGCCCGACGGGGCGTGGCCCGTCCTCCGCGGCCCCCTGGCCCGTCGGCTTCTGGTGGCGGAGGAATGTCCGGGGCGTGATCCGCGTCTCAGTGGTATGAGTACGAGTGATCCCCGTCCGCCGTCACCGGGGCGGGTCTCCACGGTGGTACGCGTCCTCGCGATCCCCGTGGCGGTGATCGTCGCCGGGGCGGCGTTCGCGGTCACCCTGCTCGCGCTGAGCTCGCTCTCCCTGCCGAACGTCCAGGTGGTGCTCGGGGAGGAGGAGTCGTCCTCCGGGCCCGCGTCCGCACCGGAGCCGCCGGAACGGAGCGAACCCGGGGCCGAGGAGGCCGAACCGG
Organism: Nocardiopsis sp. iso_40; assembly: GCF_056173285.1. Lineage (NCBI taxonomy): Bacteria > Bacillati > Actinomycetota > Actinomycetes > Streptosporangiales > Nocardiopsidaceae > Nocardiopsis > Nocardiopsis sp. iso_40. The sequence continues at coordinate 515,680 of NZ_CM149666.1, forward strand.
AGGGGACCGGGCCCGAACCGGCCCCGGAGCCCGCGGAGCCGCGGACCCCGGCGGAGCCCGACTCCGTCCCGCCCTCCTCCTACGAGGGGGCCACCACGGCGGTCGGCGTCTTCCGGGTCCACGTCGAGACGGCCTACACCGACTCCACCGTCACCAACGGCAGGGGTTCCCACGCCGAGGCCCCGTCCGGCTGGGAGTACCACATCTACCGGCTCAACGTCACCAACGAGGGCTCCTCCCCGGCAATCTTCGACAGCTCGGGAACGGTGGGCACGACCACGGACGGCCGGTCGTTCGGCAACGACATCGACGCCGAGCACACCGTCGCCTACGACTACTTCTGGGGTGAGATCGCCCCGGGCGCGACCGTCACCACGCACATCATGTTCCTGGCTCCGGTCGGCACCGAGTTCGCGCACGTCCTGGTCTCCGGGCAGAGCGACCTGCGCCCCGGCTGAGCCGGGTCCTCTCCCGTCCGGGGCGCCCCGGCTACCTCGGCTTGCGGCGGAAGTCGTCGAGCTTGGCGTTGGCTCCGGTGTCCGGGTCCACGATGACCTCCTGGCCCGCGGCGATGCCGTCGACGACCAGGTCCGCGTCGACCGGGGCGGTGCGCTTGACCAGCCCGAGGGCGATCGGGCCCAGCTCGTGGTGGCGGGCGGAGGTGCCCACCCGGCCGACCCTGCGTCCGCCCAGTTCGATGTCGCTGCCCACCTGCGGCAGGCGTTCGGCGGTCCCGTCCAGGTGCAGCATCACCAGGCGGCGCGGCGGGCGGCCCAGGTTGTGCACGCGCGCCACCGTCTCCTGTCCCGGGTAGCACCCCTTCTCCAGGTGCACGGCGGAACCGATCCAGGCCATCTCGTGCGGAATGGCGCGGTCGTCGGAGTCCAGCCCGGGGCGGGCCCGGTGCGCGGCGATCCGGTGGGCCTCGTAGGGCCACATCCCCGCCGGGCGGGCCCCGGCGGCGGTGAGCTTCTCCGCGGTGGCGACGAGGTCGCCCGAGGGCACGAACAGGTCGGTCTGGTCCCCGGTGTCCCGGGTGGCCGCGGCCTCGACCGCGCCCGCGGCCTTCGCGCGGTCCGGGCCGAGCACGGTCAGCACGGCGAAGGAGTCGGAGAGGTCCTCGACCTCCACCCGAAGCATGAACACCATGGAGTCCAGGAACTCCGCCAGCGCGGGGCCGCCGCCGGGCTCGGTGTGGATCCACGTCGCCTCACCGTCGTCCACCAGGGACAGGTGGTGGCGCAGGTGTCCCCGGGTGTCCAGGACCAGGGACTCGGTGGCGGTTCCGGGGGCGAGGTCCCGGGTCAACTGGCTGGTGATGTCGTTGAGCCAGCCCAGGCGGTCGGGACCGCTCACCCGCACCACGCCCCGGTTGCTCCGGTCCACCCAGGCGCTCGAACGTTCGATCGCACGTGCCTCGTGGGAGGGGTCGCCGTAGTGCGCGGCGACGTCGGAGTCGGGGCTGTCGGCGCTCACGGCACCGGGTGTGGTCAGCAGCGGCGAAGTCATACCGCAGAGGTTATCCGGCCCGGCAAACACTCCGAGGGCACAGCTCTGACCTGGGGATACAGATCACAGAAAATCACTTGCCGCAGCCCGGCGACGGCACGTACCTTCAGAGGCACGCAGGAAAGGAGGTGGTCCAAGAGATGGTTGATTCTAGGACTGGCGAGGTGTTCGTCCGCTAGGGCGACGCTGAGCATTCGCTCGACGTCGCTCGTGCGAATCCCAGACGGACACCCGAACCCCGGGCTGCCGGACCTTGTCCGATCCGGCCCCGCACGACGCGGGAGACAGCCCGGGGTTCGTCCTGTCCGCTTCCGGCCCGTTCGGGGCCCTCGCGTTGCTTCCGTCCTACTTCCCGCCGGCCTTCTTGAGCTGTGCGGACATGTAGGAGCGCAGGTCGTGGCCGCGCGCGGCCAGGTCCCAGGCGTAGCCCAGGGTGTCGCGGTTGTCGCCGAACAGCCCGTAGAGGCGGTGCGAGGCCTTGACCTCCAGGCCGGTGATGGTGTGCATCACCGCGTTGGTGGCCATCTCCACCCGGTTCGCGAACACGTTGCCCAGGTAGGACTCGATGAACCCCTCGTTGTGGGCGATCAGCACTTCCAGGTGGATGATGTTCTTGTCGTCGTCCTTGGCGTACTGGGCGGTGTCCTCCTCCGACAGGGCGCGCCAGTAGCCGGACTCCTCCGTGATGAGCTCACCGAGCGTGCCGTCGGCCTTCATCCGCCAGGCCCGGCTCCGATAGTCCAGATAGGGCATACCGTCCCTGACGGTGAACTCGACCTCCTGCCCGAACTGGAGCTCTTCCTCGTCGGCGTAACCGGCGACGCCGACGCCCTCCCAGCGCCCGAACAGGAACGACAGTTTCTCCAGATCGGGGTGTACCTCAGCGTCCATAACCATCGAGACTAGCGGTGACCGGGGAGTGGCGGTGACGCCCACGCGCGGGCGCCCTCCGGGCAACCGGTGAGCCTTGGACTGGACATGCCCAATTGGCCCGGCTTTCCCGGAGAACTGGTAAAGATTGTCAGCAGACACGGTGTGGTCACAGGGGCTCTGCACCCGCCGTTGTCGTCGACCTCCTACTCGCTTCCAAAGGGGCTGCCTGTGTTAATGGTGATCGGTGTGGCGCTGCTCGCCATCGCGGCGGTCCTCCTGCCGCTGGCCGTCATCGGGCTGCGCCGCTGGCTGCGGCAACGGGGGCTCGCGCAGCTCCTCCCCAGCGCCCTCGCGGCCCGTGAGGGCCAGCGGGTGACCCTGACCGGTGTGGCCGCCCCCGGCCCCGCCGGGCCCATCGAGTCCGGGCTGGCCGGGGCCGAGTGCGTGTGGCACGGCCACGAGGTGCTCCGCCACTACCGACCGCTCGCCCGTGACCGGGCCGACGGCGCGGTCAGCGAGCGCGCCTGCGACTCGATCGCCGACTACGGTTCCGAGGACCTCTTCGGCCTGGTCGCCGAGGGCCGGTCCGGTCGGTCCGAGCGCGTCTACGTGGCGCCCGGGGGCGCCGAGCCGCGGGACGCGGAACTGTGCCTCAAACGCCTGGTCGGCCGCCCCCAGCCCGGGGTCGCGGCCGCCGCCGACGACCTTCTGCCCCGGGTCCGGGGCAGGATCTCCGGTGTCTTCCGCGGCGAGACCATCGAGTTCGAGTACCGCGAGTGGATCATCCGTCCGGGCGCCCGCCTGCGCGTCACCGGACAGGTCCGGGTGCGGGACGGCCGGGTGGTGCTGGTCGCCCCGGAGGGCGGTTCCCTCAGCGTCGAGCACGGGGTGCTGGAGCGCCCGGCCCGGGTCTCGCCCCGCCGCAGGGAGGCGGTCCTGCTGCTGGTCGCCTTCGCCGTCTGCGCGATCGCGGGCGCGATCGTCACCGCCGCCGCGTTCTCAGTAGGCTGACGGCATGACTCGCTCCCTGGTGATCAAGGTCACGGCCGGTGCTGACGCCCCCGAGCGCTGCAACCAGGCCTTCACGGTCGCGGCGGCGGCCGTCGCGAGCGGGGTCGAGGTCTCGCTCTGGCTGACCGGGGAATCCGCGTGGTTCGCGCTGCCCGGCCGGGCCGAGGACTTCGAGCTCCCGCACGCGGCCCCGCTCCAGGACCTGTTGGCCGCCGTGCTCGCCGCCGGACGCGTCACCGTGTGCACCCAGTGCGCGGCCCGCCGGGACCTCGGCCAGGGGGACCTGATCGAGGGCGTGCGCATCGCGGGCGCGGCCGCCTTCGTCGAGGAGAGCATCCGCGACGGTGCCCAGGCCCTGGTCTACTGAGGCCCGCTGACCCGCTGACCCGCTGACCCGCTGACCCGGCTGCCGCCCGGGCGTCCCGTCCCGGGAACGGCCGCGCCCGCACCGCCTGGTGGCGGCACGGGCGCGGGAGGGCGGTCCGGGCTACTTCTTGCCCTGGTTGGCGACGGCCTCGATGGCGGCCTTGGCGGCCTCCGGGTCGAGGTAGGTGCCGCCCGGGTTGGTCGGCTCGAACCGGTCGTCCAGCTCGTACACCAGCGGGATGCCGGTGGGGATGTTCAGCCCGGCGATGTCGGTGTCACTGACCCCGTCCAGGTGCTTGACCAGAGCGCGCAGCGAGTTGCCGTGCGCGGCGACCAGCACGGTCCGGCCCGCGGCCAGGTCCGGGACGATGCTGTCGTACCAGTACGGCAGGGCGCGGTCGAGTACGTCCTTGAGGCACTCGGTGCGCGGGAGCAGCTCCGGCGGGAGCAGCCCGTAGCGCTTCTCCCCGGCCTGGGAGTAGGGGTCGTCGTCGGCGATGGGCGGCGGGGGCGTGTCGTAGGAGCGGCGCCAGGTCATGAACTGGTCCTCGCCGTACTCCTCCCGGGTCTGCGCCTTGTCCTTGCCCTGGAGGGCGCCGTAGTGGCGCTCGTTGAGGCGCCAGGAGCGCTCGACCGGCAGCCAGTGCAGGTCGGCGGTCTCCAGCGCGAGGTTCGCGGTGCGGATCGCGCGCTTGAGCAGCGAGGTGTGCAGGACGTCCGGGGTCACCCCGGCGTCCTTCAGGAGTTCGCCGCCGCGGCGGGCCTCCTCCTCGCCCTGTGCGGACAGGTCCACGTCCACCCATCCGGTGAACAGACCCTTGGCGTTCCAGACGCTCTCGCCGTGTCGAAGCAGTACCAGAGTTCCCATGGGGACCAGCCTAGCCAGCCGCCCCCACTGCTCCTCCCCCGGCTCGCACCCTTGCTCCGCCGGCCCGTCCGGGCCGCGGCCCGCACGGGTCTACCGGTCCTCCCCGGTCTCGGCCAGGTGGGCGAAGGCCCTCAGGTTGCGGGTGTCGTGACCGCGGTCGGTCCGCCACTTCCACTCCTTGCGGATCGCCGAGGCGAAGCCGAGCTCCAGTGCGGTGTTGAAGTTCTCGTCCGAGTAGGTGAGCACACAGCCCAGCAGGCGGTCCACCTCCTCCGGGGTCACCCCGCCCAACGGCAGACGGCCCCGGAGGTACACGTCGCCGACCTCGTCGGAGGCGAACGCCATCCCGTAGGTGTCCGAGTTGCGCCGGGTCAGCCACTGGTAGAACGCGGCGTGGTTCTCGTCGGGCTGGCGGCAGAAGAACGAGGTCAGGGTGAGGCTGTGCGGGCCGGCCTCCAACCACACCATGGTCTTCAGCTTGGCCGTTCCGGGGATCGTGACCAGGAACGAACCCTCACGCGGGCACTCGACCTCCAGCCCGGCCTCCGCCACCGCCTCGGAGATCGCCCTGATCGCGCTCTCGCGTACCGATTCCGTTCCCACGTTCTCCCCTCTCGTTCCTTCGGCGCGGTCCGCCGTCCGGTCCGTTCCGCCTGCCCGGCACACGGCCGTCACCGGCACGCGGCCATCCGGAGCCCGCACGGGGCGGGAGCGGGGGCGAGGGCGTCCCGGTAGGCGTCCAACAGCTCGTCCACGGTCCGCGACCACCCCAGGGTGGCGGCGTGTCCGGGTGCCGCTCCGGCCAGCTTGGCACGCCATGCCGGTTCGTTGATCATCCGGTCCAGCTCCGCGGCGTAGTGCCTCGGGTCGTGCCCCTCGACCAGGACCCCGGAGACCCCCGCGGACACCGCCGTGGTCAGTCCGCCCACCCGGGCGGCCAGCACCGGGGTGCCGCAGGCCTGGGACTCCACGGCGACCAGGCCGAAGGACTCGGAGTAGGACGGCACCACGGTCACGGTCGCGGCCCGGTAGTAGTCGGCCAGCCGGCGCCGGTTCTGCGGCGGTTCCATCCGCACCACGTCGGCCACGCCCAGCGAGCGGGCGAGGTCGGCGAGCAGGCCGGGTTCGCGTCTGCCCTCGCCGGACAGCCCGCCGACGATCCCCACCACCAGGCGGGAGCGCAGCGACGGGTCGCGTTCGAGGAGTTCGGCGGCGGCCCGGATGAGCACGTCCGGGGCCTTCAGCCGCTGGAGGCGGCCCACGAACAGCAGCAGTTCGGCATCGCGGGGCAGGCCGATCCGCCGCAGCGCCTCGGAGCGGGAACCGGGGGTGAAGGTCTCCAGGTCGACGCCGGGCGGGATGGTGCTGATCTGTTCGCTGCGGGCACCGTAGAAGCCGGTGAGCTGGCGCGCCTCGTCGTCGGTGTTGGCGATGAGCCGGTCGGCCTGGCGGACCAGTTGGTCCTCGCCTCGGACCCGCGCCTCCGGTTCGGGGGCGTCCCCTGCGGCGAGCGCGGCGTTCTTGACCCGGGCCATCGTGTGCATGGACTGCACCATCGGTACGCCCCAGCGCCGGGCCGCCACCACGCCGGCCCGGCCGGACAGCCAGTAGTGGCCGTGCACGAGGTCGTAGTGGCCCGGAGCGCCCTGGGCCTCGGCGCGCAGCATCCCGAAGATGAACGGGCACAGGTGGTCGGCGAGAGCGTTCTTGTCGAGGTGGCCGTAGGGGCCGGCGGGCACGTGCCGCACGTTCACGCCCGGCGCGAGCTCGACCACCGGGGGGAGCTCGGGGCTGGTCGCACGGGTGAACACGTCCACGGCCACGTTGCGTTCGGCCATCCTGCGGGCCACCTCGACCACGTAGACGTTGAGCCCTCCGGCGTCACCGGTGCCGGGCTGGTCGAGGGGGGAGGTGTGCAGGCTGACGGTCGCGATCCTCGAGGGAACCGACGCCTGATCTCCCAACGGAACGGATCCGGACACCGGTGGTCCCTCCAGTTCGTGCGTACAAGCCGTAGTCGTCAACAGCGACGAAGGTACACACTGTTCCCCACCGGACGGTCCGAGGGGGCCGGTGTTGACCCGGGCCGGGTCACGGCCTTGCGGACCACCCGGCCACCAGGAAGTCCACGGTTTCGGGGAAGGTGCGCTTCCACGTGTCCAGGTCGTGGCCGCCCCGGGGGTGGAGCGTGGCGACCGTCATACCCCGCTCGTCGAGCAGTCCGGCGAACCGTTCGGCCTCGCCGTGGATGCTCCCCCGCTGGAGCGGGGTGTGGTCCCGGCGCCCCTCCACCAGCATGAACCGGAGGTCGCGCACCTCCTCCCGGTCCAACAGCAGGTCGGGGGAGTGCGGGTCGGTGTCCCCGCCGAAGGTGCCGTGGGGGTCGTCGACCCGGAAGTACCCGGCCCAGCTCACCACCTGGGAGTAGAGGTCGGGGTTGCGCAGGGCCAGAGCGGCGGCGCCGTAGCCGCCCATGGAGAAACCGCCGACGGCCCGCAGGGAGTCGGGGCGCGGGTGTTCGCCCTCCACCGCGGCCACGACGGGGCCGGTGACGAAGCTCTCCAGCGCGAACCGGCCGTCGTGGGCGTCGCCCCACTCGGTGTTGGTGCCGCCGGTCTCCTGCCCGTACGGGGCGGCGATGACGAACTCGACCCCCGAACGGCACATCTGCCGGTCCAGGAGGCTGCCCAGGTCCGCGTCCATCAGGGTGCGGTGGGTGGAGGCGGAGCCGTGCAGCAGGTAGAGCACGGGCAGGTCGGCGCTGTCCAGGCCGGGCGGGCGCCGGATCCACAGGGGGCGCCCGCCTTCGGGTGCGCCGGGGTCGGCCAGGGTGACGACCTCGTTCCTGCCGGGTTCCTCGCAGACCGCGACCTGGCCCGGGCGGGGGATCGGCGCCGGCGTGGAGTCCGCGGCCGGCGGGAGGCGCGCGTGCCCGTGGGCCAGCTCGGGTCCGGCGGTGTTCAGGTGGCCGGTGATCCGCTCGACCAGCAGTTCCGGGGACGTGGTGGCCAGGGACGCCGCGACCAGGATGACGGCGCAGGAGGAGACGAGCACGGTGGCGCGTCGGGGGAAGGAGGCGAACACGTCGGAACCTCGCGGGTCGGGGGCAGCCGGGAACCGCGTTCTACACGGCCAGGAGTGTGACCCACTGTAGTTGAACGTGCTCTGTGCGTGTGGAAAATACGGCGTGCCTTCTCGGGGCCGTCAGCCTGTGTCGGGCCCGTTCCCGGTCGGACCGCCGCGCCGTCCCCGGTCAGACCGCCACCGGGTGGCGAAGGCGCAGGGGGTCGGGGTAGGGGCGCAGGTAGGTCTGGCTGTCGGCCCACGCCACGTCCTCCGCCGCGCAGTGGTGCCGCAGCAGCGCCACCGGGAGGCTGAGCGGCGCCTGCCCCTCCCGGTACTCCTCGATCCCGGCCAGCAGGTCGTGCCTGCGGGCGTCGTCCAGCAGCGGGCTGATCATCCCGAAGACGTGCTGGAGCGCGTTGGCGTGCTTGCCCCGGCTCGACTTCACCGCCAGCGCCCGGTGGAAGGCCTCCGAGTAGGAGGCCGCGATCTCCTCGGAGTCGCCGGTGCCGGCCCGGGCCACGATCCGCCCGGTCTCCCGGTAGCCCTCCGGGGAGTGCGCCATCAGCTGGAGCTTGTGCCGGGCGTGGAACTCCACCAGGTCGCGCGGGCGCCAATCCGATTCCAGCAGGGTGCGCAGCCGCGCGTGCGCGAACACGCGCTCCACGAAGTGCTCCCGCAGCACCGCGTCGGAGAGGCGGCCCTGCTCCTCGACGGGCAGGTCGGGCAGCAGGGCGGTGAGCCGGGCGGCGAAGGCGCCCCGGCCGGTCCCGCGCAGCCGGTCGGCGTTGTCGTCGAACACCGGGAGTGCGTACAGGCCGCAGCTCGGCGACTTGTTCTTGAGCACGTAGCCGTCCAGGCGGCGCAGCTCCCGCAGGTGCCGGTCGGCGACGTTGGCGAGGTCCTCGGTGTGGTCGGTCCCGTCCTTGCTGGAGATCACCCGGTCGGAGCCCTCCGAGTCCTGGAGGCGCAGGGTCGGCCGGGGGACCCCCAGGCCGATCTCCGCCTCCGGGCAGACGGGCAGCCAGTCCACGTGCCGGTCCAGCTCCTCGGTGAGGAACTTGTAACGGGAGTGGCCGCCGTTGTAGCGGACCGGGGCGCCGATGAGGCAGCTGGAGACCCCGACGACGGGCCGAGGAGGTGTGTTCATGCTGGGCCCCTACCCCGGCAGACGCGGAGCAATCATCAAGGGATACCCGTAGTAGTGTTTCGGTATCGCAAAGTGAAGGAGTCCTGTTGGGTGTCCCCGACATCGTCCTGTTCACCCAGGACCTGCGCCTGCACGACCACCCGGCGCTCACCGCGGCGCTGCACGGCTCCGGGACGGTCGTGCCGCTCTTCGTCCTCGAACCCCCGCTCCTGCGCCGCGCCGCCCGCAACCGCATCGCCTGTCTCGGTGAGGCCCTCGCCGACCTGCGCTCCGGTCTGCGCGGGATCGGCGGCGACCTGGTCCTGCGCCGGGGCGACACGGCGGCCGAGGTCCTCGCCCTGGCCCGGGAGACCGGGGCCCGCACCGTCCACCTGAGCGCTGGCGTGAGCGCCTTCGCGCGGCGGCGGCTGTCCCGCCTGAGCGCCACCGGGTTGGAGGTGCGCACCCATCCCGGACTGACCGTCGTCCCCCCCGGTGCCCTCACCCCGGCCAGGGGCGACCACTACAAGGTGTTCACGCCCTACTGGCGCGCCTGGGAGGCCGCGCAGCGCCGTGAGCTCCTGCCCGCGCCCGAACGCCTCCGGCTGCCGGAGGGGGTCGCGCCGGGCGAGCTGCCGGACCTGGCGGACGGGGCGGACGGGGCGGGCGCCCTCGCCCCGGACCGCGTCCGCGGTGGCGAGGCCCCGGCGCGGGAACGCCTGCGGACCTGGATCGGGGGCGGTCTCGCCGACTACGGGGACCGGCACGACGACCTTCCGGGCGCCGCCACCTCGCACCTGTCGGCCGACCTGCGGTTCGGCTGCCTGTCACCGCTGGAGGCGGCCCTGCGCGCCCGGGACCTGCCCGGCGGCCCGGAGTACGTCCGCCAACTGGCCTGGCGCGACTTCCACCACCAGGTCACGGCCGTCTTCCCCCAGATCAACACCCGGGACTACCGGCCCCGCCAGCGCGAGTGGCGCCGGGACGCCGACGCCCTCGCCGCCTGGAAGGAGGGGCGCACCGGGGTGCCGGTCGTGGACGCGGGCATGCGGCAGCTGCTCCGGGAGGGGTTCATGCACAACCGCACCCGGATGATCACCGCCGCCTTCCTCACCAGGACGCTGCGCGTGCACTGGCGGGAGGGGGCCGCGCACTTCGACGCGCACCTCACCGACGGGGACGTCGCCAACGAGTACGGGAACTGGCAGTGGGTGGCCGGGACCGGTAACGACACCCGCCCCAACCGCCCGTTCAACCCCTCGCGCCAGGCCCGCCGCTTCGACCCCGAGGGCGTGTACGTGCGGCGCTACGTGCCCGAGCTCGCGGACCTGCCCGGGGTCCGCGCCCACACCCCGTGGCTGGAGGGGGGCGGGGTCGGCGGCTACCCGGCACCGATCGCCGACCCCGGCCGCTGAACGGGGACCGCGGGCGGCCGTGCGCCTCGGCTCCGGGGAAGGAGCCGGTCAGCGGTTGTAGTGACCGCAGTTGGGACAGGTGCGCACCCCGGCGTTGAGGTACTCGCCGCACCTCTCGCACAGACCGACGATGGGTTTGTCGTGCTTGGGGGACATGGCCGGCGCCGACAGGGGCAGCCGGGGGAGTCGTGGGTGCTGGGGGGCGGGCTTCAAGGTCTCAACCTTCCGTCTCGGCGAGCCCGTCGATGATGTCGTCCAGGACCAGGGCGCGGTCCGCGGCCGACATCAGGCGCAGTTCCCGGAGTGCGGGGACGGTGTCCACCCCGTCGCCCTCGCCGCCCGTCACCGTGCACACGCGCATGCAGTGCTGGGTGGGGGGCTGCCAGAAGTCCCGTTCGTCGATGGGGGCGATGCGGTAGACCGTCGCCGGGTACTGGGAGGGCCGGCTGTGGGAGTGCCACTGTTGGACACGGGACAGGACGAAACCCGTGATCAGGGAGTCGAAGACGCCGCCTGACGACAGGTCGGACAGGGCGTCCTCGTCGCCCTCGGCCCGGCAGGCGTCGCACCCGGCGAGTTCGGCGCGCAGCAGCCAGCGGGCGCGCGCGTGACTCACCTCGGGGTTCTTGAGCTTGCTCGGATGCCGGTGTCCCATGCAACGGAGGGTACGACGGACCCGGACGGCGCGCGGGAACCGGGTCGCCCGCCCGCGTCCGGGGCCGCGGTCCCCGCCGGACGCGGGCGAGGCGCGTGCCCGCACGGAGCACGCGCGGCTTGTTCAGGCGGCGTCGAACGCCCGGCGGAACGCGGCCAGCGCGGTCTCGCTGAACAGCACCAGCTCCACCCTGGGCACCGTGACCTCGGCGTTGTGCAGGGCGTCGACGGCGATCCGTGCCGCGTCGTCCAGCGGCCAGCGGTACACGCCGGTGGAGATCGCGGGGAAGGCCACCGACTCCGCGCCCAGCCCGTACGCGACCCGCAGAGATTCGGTGAAGCAGGAGGCCAGCACGGCGGAACGGTCCTCAAAGGTGCTGTACACGGGGCCGACGGTGTGGACCACCCAGCGGGCGGGCAGGTTCCCGGCGGTCGTCGCCACCGCCTGACCCGCGGGGAGGCCGCCGCCGTAGTGGGAGGCCCGCAGTTTCCGGCACTCCGCCAGAACGGCCCCGCCGCCCTTGCGGTGGATGGCCCCGTCCACCCCGCCGCCGCCCAGCAGGGAACTGTTGGCGGCGTTGACGACCGCGTCCACGTGCTGTTCGGTGATGTCCCCCCGGGACAGGTTGATTCGCGTCCGGTCGGCCATGCTCTCTCCCTCGAACGGTGTGACACCGCCCCTGTCCGGGACGGGGCGCAGGTCACCCCGGGGCGGCGGTGCCCGTCATGGGGCCGCCGGGCGGACCTGGCCGCGGGGCATCGAAACCCTTCCCCGCGGATGATCCGTACTTAACCCGGGGGTGCCACAGCAAGTAGTGGAACCCACGGTAAACCAATCGGAATGCCGTGTGCTGCGAGGGATTACAGGCTTCTGAACTGTAGGAATGTGATTCCGTCAGAATGCCTTGTGCGGCTCGTGGTTTCATCAGAAAGGCTCATTCGGGTTCTGACCACTCCGAATCGGTGGCGGCCGAAAGGGAACTCGGCTACGCTCGCCGTTCAGCCGCCCCCGCTCATCGTGCGGCACCGATCCGAAGCTCTTTCGGGTTCTCTCTTCGCGGCGCCCGCTCCGCTGCCCCCCATCCGCGTACAGACCGGAGCACCCCATGTCCTATCCCCCGTCCGGTCCCCAGCAGCCCCCTTACGGGGGGCCGCCTCCGTCCGGTCCCCAGCAGCCCCCTTACGGGGGGCCGCCCCCGTCTGGTCCCCAGCAGCCCCCTTATGGAGGGCAGCCCCCCTACGGGCCGCCTCCGCCGCCGCCTCACGGACCGCCCCCGCCCCCGAAGCAGGGCATGTCCACCGGCGGGAAGGTCGGACTCGGCTGCGGCGGATGCCTCGTCATCATCCTGCTCCTCGCACTCCTCGGCGGCTGCATGTCGCTGCTGTCCAGCGACACCTCCGAGGAATCCGCACCTGCCACCAGTTCGACGTCAGAGGAGCAGGAGCAGGAGCAGGAGGAGGAGACCGCAGCCGAGGAAGAGCCGGAGGAGGAGCCCGCCGAGGAGTCCGCGGTCACGATGACCGCCACGAACGCGGGCACCGTCGGCGACACGATCGACGACACCGTCTACACCGCGATCGACATCGAGGTCGTCAACGACTCCGACGAGCCGATCGACGTCAACCCGATCAACTTCACCGCGGTCCTCGCCGACGGCACGGTCGTGAGTGACTGGGCCAACACGATCTTCGCCGACATCGACACCATCGACGCCGTCACCCTCCAGCCGGGGCAACGCGCCTCCGGGCAGATCGCCGTCGTCGGCGAGGTCGACGTGGCCACCGTCGAGATGGGCGACATCCTCGGTCTGGGCGACCCGATCGTCGCCGAAGTCCAGTAACACCCCGCAACGAGAACGCCCCCGGGCGGTGCCGCCAACACCGGTCCGGGGGCTTGGTCCTCACCCTGACCCGGCCAGGGGCGGACCCGGTGAGCGCCGGGCCACGCCCCCCAGGGCGCCCCGGAGCCTGCTCCCGCCGTCGGCCTCGGCATCGCCGCCGGACTCATTACGGCCGCGGTGGGGGCTGATCGTGATGGCGCCTGCCCACGACCGCTCTCTCCCTCGAACGGTGTGACACCACCCCCACCCGGGGCGGGGGTTCAGGTCACCCCGGGGCGGCGGTACCCCTCGCGGGGGTCGCGGTGCGGACCTGACCGCGGGGCCTTGAAACCCTTCCCCGCGGGTGATCCGTACTTAACCCGGGGGTGCCACAGCAAGTAGTACTACCCATCGTAGACTTAGGTATATGAATCGGCTTGGCGAACTTGAACGCGCGGTGATGGATGTACTGTGGGCACGCAACGAACCAATGACGGTTCGCGAGGTCGGCAAAGCACTCGCCGAGCGGGATCTGGCCCACACGACCGTCATGACGGTGCTCGACCGGCTGGCCAAGAAGAAGGTCGTCGACCGGGCACGTGAGGGTCGTGCGTGGCGGTACCGTCCGGCAGCCAGCCGTGAGAACTACGTGTCGGAGCTGATGTTCGACGCGCTCGGTCAGACGGTGGACCGTGACGCGGCCCTGGCCGCCTTCGTCCAGTCCATGGACGGCCAGGAGGCTGAAGCGCTCCGGCGCGCACTCTCGGAAACCGAGCAGCCAAGGAACTAGTCCGTATGGTCAGTGCCGCCCTCCTCACCCTCGTCGCGGTGAGCTGTCTCGTCGCCATGGAGGCTCTCCATCGGGCGAAGTGGCCCTCCCGCGGTCCCTACACGGCTGTCATCGCCTGGCAGGCCCTGGGGCTGGCCTGGGGTGTGTCCACCATCGGCGCGCTGCTGGCCTACGGCCTGTCCTCCTACGAACTCGGTGCCGCGGGCGGTCTGATGGCCGCCGCGACCGACCTGTTCACCGGTGAGCTCCTCCTGGCCGAGTTCTCCCAGGGGGTCGAGGGAGTCAGCCACCTGGCGGCCGTGGCCCTGGCGGTCATCCTGACTCTGGTGCTCTTCTCCGGGCTCGTCGCCTCCTTCGTCCAGGTGGTCCGGGTGCGCAGGCGCCACCACGACCTCCTCGAACTGGTGGCCAGCGAGCATCCCGACGTGCCCGGCGCGAGGGTGGTCGACCACCCCGCTGCCGCCGCCTACTGCCTGCCCGGTGTGCTGCGTTCCCAGGTGGTGATCAGCGCCGGTGCGCTGGAGGTGCTCGACACCCGCGAGCTCGCCGCCGTCCTGGCGCACGAGCACGCCCACCTGCGCCAGCGCCACGACCTGGTGCTACTGCCGTTCTCCTCGCTCAAGCGGGCCTTCCCGCGGGTGCGGCTGGTGCGGACCTACTACGAGAGCGTCGCGCTGCTCATCGAGATGTGCGCGGACGACCAGGCGCGGCGCAGGAGTTCCTCCCGTGAGCTCGCGATGGCGCTGCTGCGCTTCGGGGCTGCGGGTGCAGCGCCGGTCCCGGTGGGGGCGATGGCCGCCGCGCAGGCCGCCGAGCCCGCCGTGATGCAGCGCGTCAACCGCCTCCTGCGCCCCGACGACGAACTCCCGTACCACGCGGGCGCGGTGATCATGGGGGCGTCGGCCTTTCTGCTGGCCGCCGTCACCTGTCTCTGGCACATCCCGATCTGATTCCCGCCGGTCGGTGCATGGCCGGTCGCTGTGATCCCTGACTCCACCGGGCACGATTTTCGGCCGCTGTCCGTTTACCGTGGAGAGCGGGCGGAACCCCGTTCGGACGCGTGTGGCGACTGGAGTGAGTCTTGTTCTTCTGGATCTGGCAGCTGATCTACCTCGTGACCTTCGTGGCCAGCCTCTACGCGTTCATCGAGGCGCTGCGCACCTCGGAGCAGGCCTTCGTGGTGATGGACAAGCAGACCAAGAAGCTGTGGGTCATCCTCACCGGTGTCGCGACGGGTGTCTCGCTGCTCGCGGTGCTGACCGGTACCGGCATGTTCGTCATCCTGGGTCTGGTCGCGACCCTCATCTTCCTGCTGGACGTGCGCCCCGCCGTCAAGGGTGTGGGCGGTAACCAGAACAACGGCCCGTACGGTCCCTACTAGGGGCGGTCTTCCGGCTTCTGGGGCCAGGTGGGGCCACACCCGCCCGGCCCTTCGGGGTGAGGCGCTTGGCCTCGGTCCGCGGCCTGTTTTGTCTGGTGGTTACGTGTTCGTGCGCACGGTTCCCAGAAGCGCCCGCCATTCGGCGGCTCCGAACGCGAGGTGGCCGGACTCCCGGTTCTGGGTGTCGCGCACAGCAGTGCCGGTAGGCATCTCGGCGACCTCTACGCAGTTCTGCGTGGTGGACCCGCTGTAGCTGCTCTTGCGGAAGTTCAGGGCGGGGGAGGTTTCTGGCATCGGTGCCTCTTCAGTTCTGGAAGGTGCTCAGCTCGTCCTCCCGAGGATGCCACCCTCAACCCCTGTCTCAGCGGAGTTTCCCAGAACTGCGCCGACAGCCGCTGGTGACGGTCGGTGTCTTCCGCTCATGCACGGCAGGGTCCGTCTTGCTGGAGCTGTTCTGAGAGCTGCACCTGCTTCCGGACAAGACGCCTGAACGGTAGAGTGCTCGCGGAACGAGTACACGTAGGCCCCCAGGTTTTCGCCTGGGGGCCTACGTTCTGCCAGGGTCAGCCCCGCGTCCGAACGCCCTCGACGAACGCACGCCACTCCGGCGATTTGAACGCCAGATGCCCGTGCTCGCGGTTCTTCGTGTCACGGACAGCGGACAACCCCGGCGCGTCGGCGACTTCCACACAGTTCTGCTGCTGCGTGTAGGACGACGTGCGCCAGGATGCCTCAGTAGGGAACGAGTACATCGGCTCTTCCTATCGGGTGATCATCTTCTTCAGGTACGGAATGGTCCGCTCTTCATCCAGTGCCGACGTGCGGATGTGGTCCCAGAGCTTTCGGTACTGAGTGACCTCAGCTTCGCGCTCCAGGTATAGCCCGTCCGTGTAGGTCTCCAGGTACACGATGGGCCGAGCAGGTTCGACAAAGTCCATGATCACGAACGGCCCCGCGAGCCCAGCATGCACCCCTGCATCGGTGGGCAGCACCTGGATGGTGACGTGGCTCGATGAATCGGCGAGGGCGATCAGGTGCTCGATCTGCTCACGCATCACCTCAGGCGCGCCCGCGAGCCGTTGGAGGGCATGCTCTTCGATGACCGCCCACAGTTGCGTCGGACTCTCCCCAACGAGGATCTGCTGCCTCCTGATCCTCGCGTCGACAGCGCGCTGGATGTCCTCGGGATCACGCCAGAGTCGAGCCCGCTGCATGATTCTGGCCAGGCCCGGTGTCTGGAGCAGTCCCGGCACGCCGAACGCTTCGTAGTTCGCGATGCTCGTGGCCTCGGCCTCCAGCTCGACGTAGGAGCCAGTGAGGATGTCGTCGTACCGGGTCCACCATCCGCGCTGCTGAGCATGCCGGACCAGTGTCAGCACGGCCTCGTACTGCGGGTCCGCAGGATCAATGCCGTACTCCTGGAGCAGCGCCTTGATCTCTACGACGCTCGGCTTCTTGCGCTCTCCGGTCTCGATGTGGCCGAGCTTGGCCCGGGACCACTCGACTCGCTTGGCGACATCCTCCAGGGAGAGTCCAGCGTCCTTACGCATCCTCCGGAGGATCGCAGAGAGCTGACGCCTTCGGATCGTAGGGCTGGCTGCCACCGTGGCCTTCCTGACGCGTGCGCGCTGTTTCTTCGTGGTGCTGATGGTAACTCCCGGAACGAGAAAACGGACATTTAGCAATCTATGGATTGCATTCTATTGGGTAGCACTTGAATCCTAGATTTCTAGGGTTCAGTATGGGGTTGTACTCGTTCCCCTGTGCCGCCCCGTTCCAGGCGGTACTTGAACCCAGGAGTTCGCCGTGCAGCGATACCTGAACCTGTCCGAGTTGGCGCATGTGCGCTGGCTGGCCATCGAAACCATGCGCCGTCGCCCTCGCCGCCCCCGCCGGGCCTCCCGGGTCCGCGCCTTCGCCCCGCTCCCTCGGATCCCCGCCCCGCGCCGCCCGCTGGACGCCGTCCCCCTGGACGTGCTCCGTGCGGTCCTGGCCGGGCTGCACCGCCTGGGGGTGGCTCTCTGATGCTGGACGCTCGAACCCACGACCTGCTGGTCGCCGCTGAGGAAGCCCTCCGCCTTCCCCCGCCGTCCCGCCCCTGGTGGAGTGGGGTGGGGAACCAGCGCACCCGAACCCTCCACCGCCGCCTCCCCCTCGTCACCGAGGCGCTGCGGGTAGCCCACGAGCAGGACGACATCGAACTCGCCACGGACATGATCGACCGGGCCGTCGCGGACCACCCCGCCCACACCACCGGTCAGGCTGTGCGCTCCTGGATTCGCCACCAGCTCAGGGTCGAGGGCAACCCCCGCGACCAGCACGACCTGCTGATCTGGCTCCGTTATCGGGGGTGGGTGTGATGACCACGCTCCCGGTTCCCGAACGGGTGCTGTGCGACCTGCTGTACCGGCACTGGGTGCTGACCGTCGAGGGCAAGTCCCCACGCACCGAGTTCGTCGCCTACCGGCCCATCGGCTGGTCCGGGCCTGGTGACCCGCACGAGCGGATCAGCGCTCCGACTCGTCTGGAGTTGCTGCGCCTACTCACCTACCGACACCTGGCCACGCACACGACCCAACCCCGAGCTGACTGACCGCTGAGCCGGGGCTGCGTAGCTCCCGCGCGTTCGGTGTTTGTGGCTGGCACCGAACGCGCGGGCTCACTCGTCATCCCGTCAGAACCATCCCCGCAGGTGCGGGGAGCACGGCCAAGCTTGAGGCATACCGCCCTGAGAAGAAGGGGCCACCCCCGCACATGCGGGGAGCACTGGCTTGGCACGGGACAGCCGCCCCAACCATCAGGACCATCTCCGCGTGCGCGGGGAGCACTCGGTCACCTGCTGCACAGGCGATCGACTGTCGGGACCATCCCCGCGTGCGCGGGGAGCACTGGAGTCCGGTCCGGAGAAGGCCACCAAGTGGCGGACCATCCCCGCGTGCGCGGGGAGCACCCTTCTTGACCTGCGGCTTCACCCGGCCCGAGTGGCGATTTCCTTCACTTCTCCGGAAACGGACATAAGCGGCGCGGCGAATGGCCCCCACCCGCTTCCACCGAACTCGCACACAGGCCCCCTCCACCCCTTTCGCACCTCGGACACCCGCCCGGAACTCAACCGTTCCCCGCCCCGGGCGGCGTGGGCATCACCTCGCACAGCGCCTGCGCGTAGGCCGGATCACTCGTGTAGTACGAGTGCCCCAAGATCTCCGGGCGCCGCGCCTCCCCGGGCGGCGCGTCGTAACAGCGCGGGTCGGGCAGCGGCTCCGCCTGCTCCACCACCGCCTCCCCGCGACCCTCCGGACCCATACGTCGCACCGGGCCCGCGATCGCGTCCGTCACCCGCCACAGGTTCCGCCAGGCCGACACCCTCTCCGTCAGGTCACTGAACGACGCCGGACCGAAGTACGCCGGGAAGTACCTCGCGTACAACCGGTCCAACGGCGACCCGTGGGTCACCAGCGAGATCCGGCCCCGGCAGTCCCTCGGCAACTGCCACACCGTCGCCGCCGCCAGCACCGACCCCTGCGAGTGGCCGGACAACACCACGGCGGCGCCCTCCCTGGCCATCCACGCCACCCGGGCCGCCAACTGGGGCACCGCGCGCTCCGCGTAGGACGGCGGCGCCAGGGGATGCGCCACCCGGGGCCAGAAGGTCCCCACGTCCCAGACCGCGCCCACGGCCTGCCTGGTCGGCCGGTCCCGGTAGGCACTCCGCCCGATCCAGACCAGCGCCACCAGACACGCCCCGCCCAGGATCGAGCCCACACCCACCAGCAGGTCCAACGCGTCCTGGGCGACCCCCCGGAACTCCCCGGCCACCACCGTCGGAGCGTCCACCGGAGCGGCGACCAGGTTCCCGGTGAGCGCCGAGTACAGCGCCAACCCCACCAGCGGCACCACCGGCAACAGCAGCGCCCCCAGCACCTTGGGCAGCACCTCGGTCATCTGCCCGGCCGCCCTGGCCCGGGCGATCTCCCAGGTCCGCCGGTCCCGCACGCTCCGCGAGTACAACGAGGTCACCTCGGGCAGCTCCGCCCGCACCGCACCGCGCAGCCGCAGCGCCAGCACCGCCACCACGCCCAGCACGATCACCGCCTCGAAGGCGAACGCCAACTGCAGCCACGAGTACGCCATCGGCGGCGACAGCGCCAGACAGTCCGTCTCCGGTGCGCTCACCGAACCGCAGCCGCTCAGCCACAACGCCCCCTGGTACACCAGGGCCGCCGAGAACCCGCCGCCCAGCAGCGCCCCCAGCGCCGCCGTCGACGGCCCCGCCAGCCCCCGCATCGCGGTCCGCGGGTGCGGCCTGTCCACCGAGAACAGCACCAGCGCCGCCACCAGCAGCACCAGCACCAGCGCGCCCTGCACCGCGAAGAGCGAGTTCAGCATGGTGCCGCTGCCCGGCAGCCGCCCCGACGCCTCCCACCCGGGCCGCGGCCACACCGTGTACACCGCCACCACCGCCACCAGGACGAGCACGGCGTCCCGCAGGATCCGGCAGAACCGGTCCGCCCGGGCGTTCCACCGCGGATCGGCGCCGGGCACCAGCACACTCGCGGTGCTCGTCGCCGCCACCGCCCCCAACAGGACCGCCAGCACCAACCCGAACCACCACGCCCCGGGGTCGGTCAGCGCGTCCCCGCCCCGCGCGGACAGGTCGTACCGCAGCGGCGGGACCAGCAGCAGCGCCGCGACCGTGCCGACCGCGACCGCGATGTGCGCCGACCGCAGCCGCGCCATGATCTCGCTGTTGCGCCAGAAGTCCGGATGGCTGAGCGGGGCGTCCTCGGTGTGCTCGGGCGGCACCGGACCGGTCACCACCTCGTAGTCGGCGGCGGTCCGTCTGGACAGCCGCCACAGCACCGCGACCACCGCCGCGGGCAGCACCGCCCCGACCACCAGCCCCCAGCCGGGCGCGGACAGCGGGGAGGAGGCCGACGCCAGGAACGCCAACCAGGGGCGCGCTCGGACGCACTCCTGCCCCTGCCCGGCGCACTGCCAGCCCACCAGGTCCATCCCGACCCCGGCCGCGGCCAGGGTGATCAGCACCGTCAGGGACAGCGCCAGCAGGCGGACCCCGGCCCCGTAGGCGGTGCTGGCGGCCCTGCGGACCCCGGTCTGGTCCCGGTCCATCCGTCCGGGCCGCATCCAGTACGCCACGTTGACCATCATGAACGGCAGCAGCAGGAGCCAGAACGCCCGCGAGGAGCTGCCGGAGGTCAGGTTGCCCCAGGCGAAGATCTCCCGCCGCACCCCGGGGACGGTCTCGGTGTCCCGCTCGCGGCGCCAGCGGAAGAAACCCGCGAGCCGGTCGCCGCCCACGCGCATGGCGGGCTCCACGTCCAGCAGTTCCTCGGCCTGGCCGCCGCTGACCCCGTGCACGCGCAGTTCCACCCGGTCGGGGCCGGGTACGGCTGGGGGCGCCGCGGCGGGTTCGGCGCAGGGGGTCCGGGGGTCGGGGGTTCGGCTGACCGGCTCGTGCGAGCCGGGGAGTTCGGGGGAATCCGGCATGTCAGCATCCTGCCACGCAAAGTGGTGACGGGGCACTGGTCATCGTGAGGTTGTGGACGAACCCGGGGCGGGGCCCGTCCGGGGAGGGCGCGTTAGCCGACCAGGTCCTCGTCGTCCACGTCCCAGGTGTTGCAGGCCCCCGGGGACTGCTCGTCCCAGCCGGTCCGCGTCCACCGCACACTGTTGTCCGAGGAGCCGTGCGTGCGCTCCTCCTCCGGCCCGTCCTCGCGGTCCGCGGTGGCCGAGGCGTCGTCCAGCAGCGCGGACAGGTCCTGCGAGCCCAACGGGTAGCTCACCCGAACCGACCCCAGGAACGCACCCGCCAGGCAGTTCGCCTGGAGTTCGCTGCGGCGCGTCCACGAGTTGCGGCCCGCGTCGTCCTCCTCCAGCTGGCGCTGCTCGTGGTAGTACTCCAGCAGCCCCGACTCGCCCTGCACGTGGTGGGCGTACTCGTGGGCCAGCAGCGACGCGTAGACGACGCTCTCCTCCGAGCCGTTCCACTTGTCCACCACGTCCGAGGTGCCGATGTAGACGGCGCCGCTCGCGCTGCAGTAGAACGCCCCCGCGGCCGAGGGGTAGGCGCGGCACGGACTCACCCCCGGCTCGTCCCAGAACACCCGGTCCGGCGGGGAGAACGGGATGCCGGCCCGCTCGAACTGGGTCTGCCACACGTCGTCCAGGCAGTCGGCGACCCGGTGCAGGAACCCGCCCATGGACTCGGCGCTCTCCACGTCCAACTCGGGGGCCGGGCACGGCAGCGGACTCAGTCTCCCGGTGTCGTACAGCGGGTTCGAGACCAGGGCGGTGCGTCCGACGGGCCTGTCGGGCACGGTGGTGCCGGGCAGTCCCCGCTGGCCGCTGGGCGTGTCCTCGACAAGGGCGCCCCGGCCGGGCTTGTCGTCCCCCTCGGCGCCCGCCCGCCCGGCCACCGTGTCCGTGGCGGGGCCGCTGTCGTCGACGGTGGTCCAGGAGAGCAGCGACAGCGCCAGCAGGGCCACGAGGAGGCCGCACACCGCACCGAACACCCGCCGGTTGGTCCGGTGGGCCCTGCGGGAGTGGGCGAGGCGGGCGGGGACGTCCGGATCCCCGGGGCCGACCCCGTCGAATCCGGTCCGGTCGAACCCGGAGCCCCCGAAACCGGGGCCGCCGCGGCCCAGGCCACCGCTCACCGCACCAGCTCCTCGTGGGCTTCCCAGGTGTTGCAGGACGCCGGGTCCACACGGTCCAGGCCGTGCGCGGTCCACAGACGACCGTTCTCCACCGACCCGTGCGTGCTCGTGCCCGCCCGGTCGGAGCGCCGCCCGACGTCGTCGAGGATATTCGCCCGCTCGGACGCTCCGTAACCGAGTGACTCCTCGGAGGCGCCGACGAACACCCCGCCCAGGCAGTTGGCCTGGAGTTCCTTGCGCCGGGTCAGCTCCTGTGCGGTCTCCTCGTCGGAGCCGGCCCGCAGGGTGCGGAACTCGGCCAGTATCCGCGACTGCCCCTGCACGTGGTGGCCGTACTCGTGGCTGAGCAGGAACGTGTACGCCTCGGGGGCGTCGTTGCCGGCCGACGCCGCCACGATGTCCTCCACCCCCAGGTAGAGGCCCTGGTTGGCCTGGCAGTAGAAGGCCGCGGTGCCCTCGCTGGGGAAGGGACCGCACGGGCTGTGCCCCTCCGCGTGCCAGTACACGCGGTTGGGCGAGGAGAACGGGATGCCCGCCTCCTCGAAGTACTCCCCCCAGGCCTGGTCCAGGCAGTCGGCGATGGCGTGCACGAACGCCTCCATCGACTCCGGGTCCCCGGTGTCCATGGCCGGCGGGGTACAGGTCACCTCACCCAGCTCGCCGGGTACGTACAGCGGGTTCCGCCCGAGCGGGTCGTCCACCGACACCCGCTCCGCCTCGGAGGGGGCCTGGTCCCCGCCCCCGGCCAGCAGCTGGCCCGGGTCCGGGCCGAGCGGGTTCCCCCAGGCGGGCTGGGCCGACGGCAGCAGCGCCGAGAACGCCAGGAACCCGGTGAGCCCGACCGCGGCCAGGCCCGTGCCCAGGGACAGGGAGGCGCCCACCCCCATCCGCTGGAGGAAGCCGGGGCGCTCCGCCCACGGGTCCGCGACCGGACCGGGCCGCCGGGCCCTCACCACGGAACCGGGCCCGCGCGCAGGGGGAGGCGCGGTGCGCCCGGGGAGCTGTCGGGTACGCCCGGGGGACAGGCGGGCGCCTTCGTGGAACACCGGTACGCGACGCCGCTGTGGGCGCCCTGTGGGCACGGTCCGTGTACGGACCGGATAGGCTCTCGCGACATGTGGTGGGTCGGCTCCTGGCGCCAGGCCGTCGTGTTGGCGACGGCCCTACTCGTGTTCTCCTCGCTGGTCCCGGTGGTCGCCGTGGCGTGGCCGGGAGGAGAGGCGCACGCGGCGACGGCGGCCGCACCGGAGACCACAGTACCGGGGCGCGAACCGGCGGTCACAGCCCACCGTTCCACCACAGACCGGACCATCACCAACGACATCCGCCTCGAACTGGACCAGTCGGGCGTGCTGCGCGGCGAGGAGTCCATCCGTTTCGACGGTCCGGCCCCCGAGGAGTTCACCCGGGCCCTCACCGCCACCATGCTCTATGACACCGACCACGACCGCAGGTTCGAGATCGGCGGGATCTCGGCGGTCGACTCCGACGGGGCCGCCCTCCAGGTCGAGACCGAGGAGACCGACGGCGCCCTGCTCGTGCACATCCCCACGGAGGGCACCCGCGGGGTGGAGCTCGGCTACCGGGTCGAGGGCACCGTCAGCGAGGTCGCCCAGGGAGTCCAACTGGAGTGGCGGGCCGTGGGCGCCTACAGCCACACCGTTCAGTCCACGGACGTCACCGTCACCGCGCCCATGCCGCCCGAGGCCCTGTCCTGCCTCGCCGGGGAGCCCCGCAGCGCCATGTACTGCACCGCCTCCGACATGGGCGGGGACGCGGTCGTCGCACACTTCCTCCAGGCCGACATGACCCCCAGCGACCGGCTGGACATCGTCGTCAACTACCCGCCCGGGACCGCCGAGGGCGAACCCATCCTCACCCGCCGCTGGTCGCTGGCCTCGGCCTTCCAGGTCACCCCGGCCACCGGGAGCGCGTTCGGGCTCCTGCTGCTGGTCCTGGTGGGCGGCCTGGTGGCGCTCATCCGCGTCCGCGGCCGCGACGAACGCGCGCTGCGCAGGGAGGCCGCGCGGGGCGACCACGCCCCGGTGGCCTCCGGCGAGCACGGGCGCGTGCGCTTCGCCCCGCCCGACGGCGTCCACCCCGGCCAGATCGGGACCCTCGTGAACGAGACGGTCGACATCACCGACCTGACCGGCGCTGTCCTGGACCTGGCCGTGCGCGGGTACATCCGGCTGGAGGAACTCCCGCAGGAACACTTCACCTCGGTGGACTGGCGGCTGGTCCGCCTCGACGGGCCGCCCGGCAGGAGCCTGCTCTCGCACGAGTGGCTGCTGCTGGACGCCCTCTTCGGCGACCAGCGCACGGTACGCCTGTCCGAGGTGGGCTCCCTCGGCCGGTCCGTGGACTTCCCGGAACGGATCGACCGGGCCCGCGAGGAGCTGTACCGGGACATGGTGCGGCTCAAGTGGTTCTCCCGCCCGCCCGACCGGGTCCGGGGCGTGTGGACGCTCACCGGGATGCTGCTCACCACCGCGGGGGTGGTGCTGACCGGGTTCCTCGCCATGTTCACCAGCGCGGCCTTCTCCGGGCTGGCCGTGATCATCGCGGGCGCCGCGGTCACCGCGGGCGCCCAGTACATGCCCGCCAAGACCAGGCTCGGCAGCTCCGTCTACGCGCACACCGTGGGATTCCGCGAGTACCTGCTCAGCCCCCGGTCCCGGAACGCCCCGCCCGGGCAGCGCGTGGAACTGTACTCGCGCTACCTTCCCTACGCGGTGATCTTCGACGACGTCGACCGCTGGGCCAACATCCTCGCCGCCGCCGCGATCGCCGACCTCAGCCCCGAGGAGCTCACCGGGGACGGCCTGGCCTGGTACACGGGCCCGAGCGAGTGGCGGATCGAGGACTTCGCGGACTCCATCCACACCTTCGTGGTGACCCTGACCGGCGTCATCGCGAGCACGCGCCGCGCACGGCTGCTCAACCAGCTCCAACGGACGAGGTAGGCGGCGCACGGGGCCGGTACGGCCGGCGGCGGGCACAGGAACGAACAACAGAGGGGGAACCCATGCGCGCGGTCGTGCAGCGGGTGTCGCACGCTTCGGTGACGGTGGACGGCGAGGTGGTCGGAGAGATCACCCGGCCCGGCCTGATGGCCCTGGTGGGCGTCACCCACACCGACACCGGGGAGGAGGCCCGCAAGGTCGCCCGGAAGCTGTGGACGCTGCGGATCCTGGCGGACGAGAAGTCCTGCTCCGACGTCGGCGCCCCGCTCCTGGTGGTCAGCCAGTTCACCCTCTACGGCGACGCGCGCAAGGGCCGCCGCCCCACCTGGCAGGCGGCCGCCCCCGGACCGGTCGCCGAACCCCTGGTGGACGCGGTCGTCAGGGAGCTGCGCGACCAGGGCGCGGAGGTGGCCACGGGGGTGTTCGGCGCGCAGATGTCCGTGGGCCTGACCAACGAGGGGCCGTTCACGGTCATCGTCGAGGCCTGACGGACGGGGCGGTCCCCGCTCAGCGGCCGGTGACCCGGGCCAGGACGTGCTCGGGGGCGGGCAGGTCGTGGGTCAGTCCGGGGTCGGTGACCGGCGGGTCGAACACCGTCCGGACCGGCTGCACACCCGCCCAGATCGGGGTGGCGTGGTCCTGGGGGTCGTCGTCCGGCGGCCCCGTGCGCACCTTCACCGAGGCCTCCTCCAGGGACAGCGCGAGTACCCGGGTGGCCGCCATCTCCTTGGCGTCGGGCCGTCGGACCACGTCCCACTGGCCCGGCGCGAGCTGCTCGGTGATCGCCCGCAGCCCGGCGGTGCGCTCCTCCTCGTCGGTGACCAGCCGAGGGGTACCGAAGACCATCGCGGAACGGTGGTTCACCGAGTGGTGCATGCCGGACCGGGCCAGCACGATCCCGTCCACCAGGGACACCGTCACGCACACCTCGCCCTCCGCCCGCAGGGACCGGGCGCCGGTCGAACCGTGCAGGTACAGGGTGTCGCCGATCCGCCCGTAGCCGGTGGGCATCACCCGGGGGGAGCCGTCCACGACCACGCCCAGGTGGCAGATCAGCCCCTCGTCGAGGAGGTCGTACAGGTCACTGCGGTCGGTCCGGGCCTTGTGCTTGGCGCGCTTGAGTCGTGTGCGTTCTGTGGTGGAGAGCATGCGACTACCTTAGACAGAAGTGGATATCCGAACCATGGCCACTTCTGGCAGGAAGTGAAAGACCACTTTGCCCCGTCACATCACCGAGCCCCCGGTCCGCCTCGACCGTTCCGCAACCGTCCCGCTCACCGCCCAGCTCTCCGGCGAACTCCGCGAGGCCATGTCCTCCGGTGCGCTCCGCGCCGGTGAACGGCTGCCCTCCAGCCGGGCCCTGGCCACCCAGCTCGGGGTGAGCCGCACCGTCGTCACCGACGCCTACCAGCAGCTCTACGCGGAGGGCTGGCTCGACGGCCGCCACGGATCGGGCACCTTCGTCGCCGAACACGAGCCCCTCCCGGGCCGGCGCGACGGGCTCTCCGCCGCAGCGGAACGGCGGGCGGGGACGCAGGCGGAGGCGGAGACCGGGCGCGACCGCCCCTCCCGCGAGCAGCTGCGCCGGGACGGCGTGGTCAACCTGCTGCCGGGCGCGCCCTGGGTCCACGGCCACGACCGGGCGGCCCTGCGCCGGGCCTGGCGGCACGCGGCCGAACAACCCCCCTCGGACGACCCCGACCCCCGGGGCCGACCCGAGCTGCGCGCACTCCTGGCCGAACACCTGCGCCGCACCCGCGGCGTCCGGGTGGGCCCGGAGAACATCCTGGTCACCCGGGGCACCGGCAACGGCCTCGACCTGCTCGGCGCCGTGCTCGGACCGGGTACCCGCGCCGGGGTGGAGGACCCCGGCTACGGCAAGGCCCGCAGCATCCTGGCCGCCCGGGGCGCGGAGATCGTCCCCTGCCCCGTCGACCACGACGGCATCCGGCCCGAGGACCTGCCGGACGACCTCTCCGTCGTCTACACCACGCCCGCCCACCAGTACCCGCTGGGCGGTCGCCTTCCCCTGCCCCGCCGCGAACGCCTCCTGGCCTGGGCCCGCCGGACCGGAGCCCTGGTGGTGGAGGACGACTACGACGCCGAGTTCCGCTACGACGTGGCGCCCCTGCCCGCCCTGTACGGCCTCGACCCCGAACGGGTCGTCCTGCTCGGCACCCTCTCCAAGACCCTCGACCCCGACCTCGGCATCGGCTGGATCGTCGCCGAGCCCGCCCTGCTCCAGCGCCTCGTCCGGGTCCGGACCGAGCTGTCCGACCGCACCAGCGGCCCGCCCCAGGCGGCCACGGCGCTCCTGCTCGAACGCGGGGACCTGGACCGGCACCTGCGCCGGATGCGCCTGGAGTACGCCCGACGGCGCGCCCTGCTCGTCGAACACCTCGGCCCCCGGCTGACCGGGGACACGGCCGGGCTGCACGTACTGCTGCGCCTGCCCGAGGCGGCGGTGGCCCCCGTGATCAGGGCGGCCGCGCAGGAGGGGGTCCTGGTGGAGGACACCAGCCGGACCAGTTACGGAGCACCGACCGTGCACGGGCTGGTCATCGGCTACGGGTCCGCGGGCTGGGGGGAACTGCGGCGCGCCTGCCGGGTGCTGGCCCGCGCCGTGGACAGGTACGCCCGGGCCTGACCGGGACCGGGCATGGCGGGTCCCGTTGACCCGCAGGCCCGTCAACGGGCCCGGGGAGCCGGAGCGCGGTCTCCGAGCGGCCAACCCTGATGAAGCCGCCAGGCCGACAGGTCGGCCACAGGGCGAGCTCCGACGCCATGGTTTCCACCTTCAGGTGACCAGCTACTCCGATGCAGAAGAAAACCGGTGGTGAAGCCTGCTGGTGCACCAACCCTTGACAAGGTTAACAACGGCGTCGATGTAGAGCATGGAAAGGCATTTGGCAAGCGGCCATCGGAGTAGATGTCCGCAACCGGCCATCTATTTTCCCCGTAACTGGCCTCGCCCGACAGGTTGACCTGCGGCTTCGATGTTGGAAAAGCTCTACGAGCTGCACTTATGAAGTGCCATGTTCACCCATTGACCCATATTTGCGAGGTGTTTACGCTTCTCGTGCATCTGCAAGCAAAAGGGAAAGGGTCATTCGTGCAACTTGCTCGCACCTTGAGGAAAACGACTGCCGTCGCGTTCATGTCCGTGGGACTGGCCGCAGCCGCCGCTGTTCCTGCCTGGGCCGACAGCGCCGTCGACAGCGAGATGAGCGCCATGCTCAGCTGTGCCAAGGGCGTCGGTAGCAGCGGCGACGCCTACGCGAGCTGCAGCGGGAGCTTGGGGGAGGAGTGGCGTCTGCGCGCGGACTGCCCCTTCCAGCCCGACCGCTACTCGAGCTGGCAGAACGGCGACGGAAACGTCACCGTGAGCTGCACGGTCGGGGACGCGCGCGAAGCGCGCATCGAGATGCGCTAACCATTATCGGTGCCGCTCCGAACGATCCCCATCGTCTTCGCTGAATACATCCTTGAAGCTGGGAGTCGCGGGGGCGAAAATACATAAGGTACCGTGCAGCGGCGGCTGTGTGCGGTGGCGATACACCATTGCACACAAACCGCCGCTGTACGGCTCCAAAAAATCGGGCGGTGACGGTGGCCACTGAAGAACAGGTACACATCGAGAACACGACGCTACCTTTGCAAATGGACGGGGTGGTCCAGGAGTACGGCGTGGGCGAGGCCCGGGTTGTAGCCGTCCGGGAAGCATCGTTGCGGATCGAACGTGGAGAGGTGGTCGTGCTCTGCGGGCAGAGCGGCGCCGGAAAATCCAGCCTCCTACAGATCGCCGGATGCCTGGCCGAACCGACCCGGGGAACGGTGCGAGTCGACGGCGACGATGTCATCGGCATCGGCGCGAAACGCCGTGCTGACCTACGGCGCCGCCGCATCGGCTACGTCTTCCAGGAGTACAACCTGTTGAGCGTGCTCACAGCACAGGAGAACGTCGCGCTCCCGCTGGAGTTGGAGGGCGCGCGTGAAGCACGGAGCCGCGCCCTGACCGCGCTGGAGGAACTGGGGGTCGACCGTCTGGCCGACCGATACCCGGGGGAGATGTCCGGTGGTCAACGTCAGCGTGTGGCGATCGCCCGCGCGTTGATCGGCCCTCGCCGGTTGGTCATCGCCGACGAGCCGACCGGTGCGCTGGATTCGGCGGCATCCCAGGCGGTCCGGGAGGCACTGGTTGCTCGGGCGCGTGAACACGGTGCGGGTGTGTTGGTGGGCACCCATGACCAGGAGTGGTTGGCGCTGGCCGATCGGGTGCTGGTGATACGCGACGGCGTTCTCGGCCCGGCCCGGGGGGACATGCTGTGAACAGGCCGCTCAGTCTGGTCCTGGCTTGGCGCATGCTCAAACAGGACGGCAAACGTGCCCTGCTGGGGGCGGGGCTGCTCGGCTTGCCGGTGGCCGTCGCCGTGTTGGTGCAGATCCTCTACAGCACCGCCGTACCTACTCCTGAGGAGGAACGGACAGCGGCCATGGGCGCCGCCCAAGCGCGAGTGCACGCCGAGACGGACGAAGCCTCCCTCACACGGCTGAGTCAAGCCCTCCCCGAGGGAGCGAGAGTCGTTGCGGTCTCCAACTCCGTGCTCCCTGTGGCGACCGGGCACGGTTCGGTTCCCACCTCGGTAGTCCTGACGGATGCGGCCGACCCGCTGACCCGTGGTCTGCTGGAGGTCGTCGAAGGTCGCGCCCCCGAACGCGGCGGTGAGGTACTGGCCAGCCGACACCTCACCGAAGCTACGGGGGCGGGGGTCGGCGATCGCCTGACCGTGGGCGAGGACAGCACTGTCACCGTCACGGGGCTGGCGGTCGATCCCACCGACTACGAGCGTGATTTCCTCGTCGCCCTCCCCCAGGGCGGGGTGTCGGCCGCCTGGGACGAGAACACCGGGCCATGGGTGATCGGGGGACTGCCCCCGGAGATGCGTGAACCGGAGCTGGTGGAGCTGCTCGGTCCACTCGGCTTCACCGTGGACCCACGCACTCCTGGCCCCACACCGGACGCACCACCGTCGGCCGAGGACACCACGGGTGACGATGACCGCGCGGTGCTGTTGTTCACCGCCCTGGGCCTGGGCGAGGTCGGACTGTTGGCGGCGGCCGTGTTCACGCTCTCCGCGCAGCGCCGCCGACGGGACATGGCACTGCTCTCGGCGGCCGGAGCCCGCCCCTCCCGGTTGCGCCGGGTCCTGATGACGCACGGTGTGCTGGTGGCGGCGACCGGGGCCCTGGCCGGAACGGCCCTGGGTATCGCGGCCGCGCTGATCGGACAACCGTTGGGAGAGCAGATCACGGGCATGTCCTGGGGGACGCCGGTGATCCGTCCGGACCAGCTCGTGTGGATCGTCCTCCTGGCCTTGGCGGCGGGTCTGGTCGCCGCGTGGCTTCCGGCGAGGTCGGCGGCACGCCGGGGCCCCGCCGTTGCGCTGCGGGACACTCCCCACGCCGTGATCCGTCGGCGCCGCGCGTGGTCCTGGCCGGCCCTGGCAGCGGTGGGCCTGGTCATCCTCGTCGGCGGCACAGCAGTGGGGACCGTTCCGCTCGCTGGGGTGGGGGCCATCGCCTACGCACTCGGGTTGCTCGGCTCCTGCGGCTTGTTGTTGCACGCTTTGTCGGCGGTCGCCGCACAC
Organism: Nocardiopsis sp. iso_40; assembly: GCF_056173285.1. Lineage (NCBI taxonomy): Bacteria > Bacillati > Actinomycetota > Actinomycetes > Streptosporangiales > Nocardiopsidaceae > Nocardiopsis > Nocardiopsis sp. iso_40. The sequence goes on from NZ_CM149666.1 coordinate 545,850, forward strand.
CTTCCGGTGCGGACACGGGTGGCGCTACGAGGCCCTGCCCGCAGCCGGTCGCGGTCGCTGCCCCTGGCGGTGGCGATCTGCGCGGTCACGGCCGCGGCCTCGGTGGCCGGAGTGCTCATCCACAGCGCCGACCAGTACAACGCACGTACCTACGTGCCCGAACTCCTCGAAGGGCAGGCCATGGTGAGCGGTCCCCTGCCCTCCGACGACGCCGCGCTGAGTCCACTCACCCAGGCACTGGGTGGAGCGGAGGTCGTCCGGATCCCGTACGCCGCGGCGACCACGGATGACGGTCCGGTGCGCCTCGTCCTGGACAACGCCGCGTGGCGGTGCTCGACCTCCACCGACGGGGGCAGCGCCCCACAGGAGTGTGCACAGGATCTGCCCGCGGGCCTCATACCCATCCAGCCCATCGCGGTGGGTGGCGAGAATCTGGTCTTGGCCCTGTTCCCTGAACAGGGCCAACGGGAACAGGCCCTCCGTGCGCTCCGGGACGGACGGGTCGTCCTGACGGACGATGCACTCCAGCACAGCTCCGGGCAGGCCCTCCTGCGTCCGGGGACCGGTCCCTCGGAGCAAGCCGTGCGGCTGGACGCAGAACTCGTGATCCCCGAGGGGGTCCAGACGCGACTGCCTCACGCCCTGATATCGCAGCAGTCCCTGGTCGAACACGGCCTCGTGGCCGGTCCGGTGCGTGAGGCCCTGTTGGTGACGGAGACGACGCCCACGTCCGGGCAGGTCGACGCAGCGCACGCTGCGGCCAACCGTCACCTGGGGGGTCACGCCAACCTCTACGTCGAACGCGGCTACGACGGAACGGAGATCTCCTACGTCCTGTGGCTGTTCACCGGGTTGGCCGCCGTCACGGCTGTGGGGACCGCGGCCATCGCGGGGGCACTCTCGGCTGCGGAGAACGCCCGTGACGACGAGGCCATGGTGGCGGTGGGCGCGCGGCCCCGGTTCGTGCGCCTCATGGTCGCAGCACGCTTGCTGGCCCTGGCCGTTCCGGCAGCTCTCCTGGGCCTGGTCGGCGGCAGTGTGGCGATGGCCGCGGCCCTGCAGGCGTGGGGCGACTGGCCACCTGCGATTCCCTGGGGGCCACTGGCCGCCATGGTGGCCGTCACCACCGTCGCCGCCTGGCTCACCGGCTACCGGACGACACGGCGATCCGCTGGGGCCGTATGAGGGACGTGTAAATCCCATGCCGCCATGGCAGCGGGCACGCCGAGCCGCTGGAGCAGCGACGGGACCCGGCCCTTCTCCGGGCACGACGGAGAACGGGCCGTGCCGACGGCCCGCAGGGTCGGGTAGGGAAGCCGGGGGACAGGGGTCCCGGGGGTGGAGCGGCCACCGCCCGGGACACGGGAGTCGGAACTCGAAGGAGGACCGGAACGGGGAATCCGGAGAAGGGATCTCCCGTGCCCGGGCTATTCGACCTCGACGGTGACCGGCTCGAACTTGTAGCCCAGACCGCGCACCGTGACGATGTACCTCGGGTTGCCCGGGTCCTCCTCGATCTTCGCGCGCAGCCGCTTGACGTGCACGTCGAGGGTCTTGGTGTCACCGACGTAGTCGGCGCCCCACACCCGGTCGATGAGCTGCATCCGGGTGAGCACCCGCCCGGCGTTGCGCAGGAGCACCTCCAGCAGCTCGAACTCCTTCAGCGGAAGCTGTACGTTGTCGCCCCGCACCGTCACCACGTGCCGCTCCACGTCCATCCGGACGGGGCCGGCCTCCAGCGCGGCGGGCAGCACGACCTCGTCCTCGCCCCGGCGGCGCAGCACCGCGCGGATACGCGCCACGAGCTCGCGTGAGGAGAACGGCTTGGTCACGTAGTCGTCGGCGCCCAGCTCCAGACCGACGACCTTGTCGATCTCGGAGTCCTTGGCGGTCAGCATGATGACGGGGACGTTGGACTTCTGCCGCAGGGTCCGGCACACCTCGGTGCCCGACAGCCCCGGCAGCATCAGGTCCAGCAGCACCAGGTCGGCGCCGGTCCGGTCGAAGGTCTCCAGAGCGACGGTGCCGGTGGGGGCCACCGCGACCTCGAAGCCCTCCTTGCGCAGCATGTAAGACAGGGCGTCGCTGTAGGACTCTTCGTCCTCTACTACGAGTACGCGCGTCACTGTGCCGTCTCCTGGTGGTTGTCGTTCCGGGACGCGTCGAGCTCCCGGCTCTCGGGTCTGGGCAGACGCAGTGTGAACGTCGACCCCGACCCCTCCTTGCTCCACACGGTCACTTCTCCACGGTGGTGGGTCATGATGTGCTTGACGATGGCCAGGCCGAGACCGGTACCACCGGTGGCCCGGCTCCGAGCGGCGTCCACACGGTAGAACCGCTCGAAGATCCTCTCCAGGTCCTGCTGCGGGATGCCGATCCCCTGGTCCGCGACACTGATGTCCACGGTGGACCGGGAGACCTCCACGGACACCGCGACCCGCGTTTTCTTCGGACTGTAGGCCACGGCGTTGGCGATGAGGTTGCGCAGGGCGGTGCCGAGCATCGCCTCGTCGCCCAGGACCCTCACCCCCTCGGCCCCGCTGCCGACCAGCTCGATCCCCTTCGCGTCGGCGGGCATGCGCACCGTGTCGATCGCCTCCTCGACGACCGAGCCGAGCTCCACCGGGGCGGGTTCGGCGATGGGTTCGGCGCCCTGGATGCGGGAGAGCGTGATGAGGTCCTGGATGACGGCGGTGAGCCGGGAGGCCTCGGTCTGCATGCGCTCGGTGAACCGGCGCACCGCTTCGGGATCGTCACTGGCGTCCTGTACGGTCTCCGCCAACAGGGACAGCGCCCCCACCGGGGTCTTGAGCTCGTGGGAGATGTTGGCCACGAAGTCCCGGCGGACCGCCTCCACCCGGCGGTGTTCGGTCTGGTCCTCGGCCAGCACCAGCACCAGGCCGGTGCCGCCCAGCGGGGCGACCCGTACGGCGAAGGAGGTGGCGTCGGGTCCGAACTTGCGTACGGCCACCTCGATGTCGGTCTCCCGGATCACCCCGTCGCGCCGGACCTTGCGGGCCAGGGTGAGGAGTTCGCCGATGACGAGTTCCTCGCCCCGGACGATGCCGAAGGCCCGGGCGGCGGAGGAGGCGCGCAGCACCCTGTCACCGGAGTCCAGGACCACGGCGGAGGAGGGAAGCGCGGACAGGACCTCGGCGATCCCGGGCGGGAGCGTGCTGCCGTCGTGGCGCTGTGACGGCGGCTCCTCGCGCTCGGTCCGGGTACGGAAGAGTGGGCTGGCGGCGACGACGCCGATGGCGACGCCCGCGACGAGCCCGATGATGCCGACGACGGCGGCGAGAAGTTCCCCTTGCACGATTCGATCGTAAACGTGCGGACTGGGGCTTTACCCGGTCAGGGCATGCGACACAACCGAGGTTCTTCCATCGTTCACCGAACCTTGGCCGATTCTTCAAACACAGACTGGGAGCATTGACGACATGCGCGATACCTACCACGAGGACCTCGACAGCCTGAGCGAACGCCTCGTCGAGATGACCAGGCTCGCCAGGCACGCCGTCGCGCGTGCCACCACGGCCCTGCTGGACAGCGACCTGAACGCGGCACAGGAGGTGATCTCGGGCGACGAGGCGATCAACCAGCTCGACCAGGAGATCGAGGACACCGCCTTCAGCCTGATGGCCCGGCAGCAGCCGGTCGCCTCCGACCTGCGGACCATCATCACCTCGCTGTACATGCGCGGCGACCTGGAGCGGATGGGCGACCACGCCGTCCACCTGGCCAAGATCGCCAGGCGCCGCCACCCGGACTCGGCGATCCCCAAGCCGGTCCGCTCCATCGTCCTGGAGATGGGCCACCAGGCGGAGCTGCTGGTCACCAAGGCGGGTGAGGTGATCACCGAGCGGGACGCCGACACCGCTCTGGAGCTGGACAAGGACGACGACCGGATGGACCGGCTGCGGCGCAAGCTGCTCCAGCGCATCCTCGCCCCGGGGTGGGAGTACGGGGTGGAGGCCACCATGGACGTCACCCTGGTCGGCCGGTTCTACGAGCGTTTCGGCGACCACGCGGTGCACGTAGCGGACAACCTGGTCTACATGGTCACCGGGGAGAAGAGCGAGGACTACGAGCCCGAGGCCTGAGCGGGAACGGCGGTCCGAGCGGCCTCGGGGCGCGGGAGGGTCACGGCCGGGTCAACCCGATCCGAAATTGTGACCTATATCGCTGCGAGCCCTCGCGGAGGGTGTTCGGGCGGGCGCGAACCCTACCCTCCAAGCGCCCTCCGGGGGAACGCGCTTCGGCTGGCCAGCAGGGGTGGAGGCCTCTCCCGGCCCGCTCCGGCCGGTTGTCCGAGACTCCTCGGGTACACTTTGTCAAGCCCTAAAAAGTGTGTTCTGACCTGCGTGTTCGCAAACCTAATAGGTACGTTAAGTCATGGATTCATGGTATCCTTGTGGTAGCGGAAGGGGTACCTGTCACATGGCTTTCAAGGTCGGCGACACTGTTGTCTACCCCCATCATGGGGCTGCTCGTATTGAAGCGATCGAGACTCGCACCATTAAGGGCGAGGACAGAACCTACCTCGTTCTGAGGGTTGACAAGGGCGATCTGACGGTGCGCGTGCCGGCTGCGAACGCCGAGGATGTCGGCGTTCGTGACGTGGTGGGGCAGGAAGGCCTGGACAAGGTCTTCGAGGTGCTGCGCGCACCTCACACCGAAGAGCCCACCAACTGGTCCAGGCGCTACAAGGCGAACCTGGAGAAGTTGGCCTCCGGCGACGTCAACAAGGTCGCCGAGGTGGTCCGGGACCTGTGGCGTCGGGACAAGGAACGCGGCCTGTCCGCGGGCGAGAAGAGGATGCTGGCCAAGGCCCGGCAGATTCTCGTCAGCGAACTAGCGCTCGCGGAAAAGACCAACGAGGACAAGGCGGAAGCCCTCCTCGACGAGGTTCTGACGAACTGATAGTCGCGGAATCACGTAATTCATGACGAAAATGCCTCGGGTGGGCGTCGGAACCGACGTCCACCCGTTTTCTCCTGGACGAACACTTTTTCTCGCCGGTTTGGAATGGCCGGGAGAAGACGGTGTGAGCGGCCATTCCGACGGTGACGTCGCCGCCCACGCGGCGTGCGACGCGTTGCTGTCCGCCTGCGGGCTCGGCGACCTCGGATCCAACTTCGGCACCTCCGACCCGCGGTGGAAGGGCGCCTCGGGCGCCGCACTCCTCGCCGAGACCGTCGCGCGGGTGCACGGGGCAGGTTTCGAGATCGGCAACGTGGCCGTCCAGATCATCAGCAACCGACCCAAGTTCGCCCCCAGGCGCGACGAGGCGGAGAAGACCCTCTCCGCGGTCGTGGGCGCGCCGGTGAGCATCTCGGCGACCACCACCGACGGTCTGGGCCTCACCGGTCGCGGCGAGGGCATCGCGGCCGTGGCCACGGCCCTGTGCGCGCCGCGCGACTGACACACGCACACCCGGGCGGCCGGGCACCGGAGGGATCGGTGCCCGGCCGCCCGCGTGCGTCCTGAGGCGTCCACCCGCCCCGCCCACGGGTCTTCCACGGGCTCAGGGACGGGTCCGGCGGACCCCGGGCCGCGCACGCGGCGCCGGTGGATCCTTCGGACCGGCGCCGCCCGTTTTCTGCTCCTGCTCGGGGTCAGCGCTCGTCCGGCGGCAGGGGCTCGCTGCGCACCCGTCGGGAGGGCGGGCCGGAGGCGAAGTCCGACAGGGGCGGGCGCTTCGGTTTGAGGACCATCGGACGCTTCTCCACCGGCTGCCTCGGCTCGGACCGCGCCGGTGCGGTCGGTTCCGCCACCGGTCCGTGTTCCGGCTCCGTGGACGCCGCCCGCCCGGCCGCCCCCTCCGGCTCCGGGGCGGGTTCGGGGTCCTGGGCGGGCAGTTGTTCGGGTTCGGGCAGCGGCTCCGGCTCGGGGGCCGCGGCACCGGGCGGCACCGTGTCGAAGCGGAAGGCGGCGCGCACCTCGGGACCGGTGTCGTGGTCCAGGGCCGGGGTCCCCTCCACGGAGGGCTCGGACGCCCCCTCGGCAGGGAAAGCGGAATCGACGGGGTCGTCGTCCTCGGGCGGTGTCCACACCGGTGGCACGTAGTCGGCCAGGGGCGAGGGAGCGCCGTCGTCGGACGGGGGCTCCCACAGAGGTCCGGCCTCCGGTTCGGATTCCGCCACAGGCTCCGCCTCGGGTGCGGTCTCGGCCCCGGCACTGGTTTCGGGCCAGGTCTGCCACGAAACAGCCTCCTCCGAAACAGCTTCCCCGGGGTCCGTCGGCTTCGCCCCGGCGACGGGTGCGGGTGCCGGTTCGGGGTCCACGGAGGGCTCGGCGGCAGCAGGTGCGGGCACCGGCGCCTCGGCCTCGTCCGTGCTGGGGTCGGCGACCGGGGAATCGTGCTCGAAGCCCTCGTCGGCCGGGTGCTCGGGGTCCGCGGCGAACGGTTCGGTCCCCGGGCCCGCAGCGGAACCGGAACCGGACCCGAGCCCGGGTCCGGGGATGGAGGCCTCCTCCGGGGCGGGGGCCGCCGCGCCGGGTACCACCGGGGGCTCCTCGGCCGCGCGCCTGATCGGGTTGCCGCCGTCGCGGGACCGGCGGGGGAGCGGGAGGACGGGCACCGAGGGTTCGTCCGGGTCCTCCAGGCCCTCCGGGTCCTCCAGGCCCTCCGGGTCCCCGGTCCGTTCGACGCGGCCCGCGGAGCCGGCCTCGGTGGAGGTCCGGTCCTGAGCCCGTTCGCTTCCGGCCCCTGCGGCCCCTGCGGCCCCTGCGGCCCCTTCGGCCCGTTCACGGTCCTCCGCGGCTTCGCGTTCCTCGCGGTCCGCCCGTTCGCGCTCCTCGCGCTCCCGCCCGGCCTGTTCGAGGTCCTCGCCTTCGCGGTGTTCCCCCTCCTCCCGCCCGGCGCGGTCCCGGCGCAGAGCGGAGGTACGGGCGGGCAGCGGCGGGGCCGTCCCGGCGGAGTCGGTCCCCCCTGCGGCGCGCGCCCCGTTCTCCTCCGCCTCCTCCGTCGGCAGGCCGGGGTCGGCGGGATCGTCCTCGTCGGAGCCCAACCGCAGCAGGCGGGTCTGGAGCGTCTCCGCGTCGCGCTCGTCCCGGGCCGTCTCCTCCGGGTCCGGCCAGTCCGTTCGGGCGCCGGTGCGGTCGCGCAGCACGGTGGTGCGGTCGTCGGAGGGCTTCGGGCGGGGGCGCGCGGTGGTGCCGCGCCTGCGGATGTGCGCCCGTACGGCCATCCACAGCAGGAAGGCCACCAACAGCGCGGCCAGTGGAGCGACCGCCACCACGACCTCGACGATCCCCCGGTGGTCGGCCGCGATGCCGTCCACCAGGCCCCTGCTGTACAGCACCATCGGCACGGCCGCGGCGAGGACGAGCAGGGGGATGAGGACGAGGTCCACCCACAGGCGGTCGCCGGGCGGGGCCGACCGCAGCACGTAGCTCACCCAGAAGGCCATCAGGACCAGCAGGGTGAAGGTCACCGGGAAGACGTGCGCGAGGAGGGAGCCCCCGCCGTGCACGACCCGGGCGAACTGGTAGATGCCGTGGTAGGCGAGGACGAGGGCGCACAGGGCGATGACACTGACGAACACGGCGCCACCGACGAGAGCACCGGCTCCCGCGCCGCGACCCGCGGTCCGACCGTTACGCGTCCCTGTCTCGGGGGCTTTGTTGAAAGGGGCCATCGTCATCGCAGCGTAGTCGAGCCGATGCCGCTAACACGAGATTCCGGCCGATTCCGGCTGCTTCCCGAAGCCGACAGATCAGGGCGTTATGTAGTGTCCTGTCGGAATTGGTAGAGGGTGTCGGCTGGTCCCCCGCCGAAGCCGCCCCGTAATTCCGGGTCATCTCACATGCGTACCCGCCTAATACGGCTCATCCCATATGAGTTCTCCGGACTGTCCCCAGCGCTCCGGGGTGCGGAGGGGGACGCGTCGGGGGGATAACGGTGTCGGCGGTGCCTGCTGGTTTGTGATGCTCCCGTGAGGGGAAAGCGGATAGTCTTGACAACGTGAGTCTGCGCTTCTATGACACCAGTGCCCGACAGGTCCGCGACTTCACCCCGCTGCGTGAGGGGTGCGCGTCCCTGTACCTGTGTGGTGCCACCGTGCAGGCACCGCCCCACATCGGCCACATCAGGTCCGGGGTCAACTTCGACATCCTGCGCCGTTGGCTGACCCACCTCGGCTACGAGGTCACCTTCTGCCGCAACGTCACCGACATCGACGACAAGATCATCAGGGTCGCCGCCGACGAGGACGTTCCGTGGTGGCAGGTGAGCGAGCGCAACCAGCGCGCCTTCAGCTGGGCCTACGACGTCCTGGGCTGCCTGCCGCCCACCGTCGAGCCGCGCGCCACCGGCCACGTGCCGGAGATGGTCGAACTGATGCGGCGGCTGATCGACGCCGGACACGCCTACGCGGCCGACGACGGTTCCGGTGACGTCTACTTCGACGTGCGCTCGCATCCCGCCTACGGCGAACTCTCCAACCAGCGCCTGGACCAGGTCGTGGAGTCCGCCGACTCCGACCCGGACCGGGACAAGCGTGACCCCCGGGACTTCGCCCTGTGGAAGGGCGCCAAACCGGGTGAGCCCAGCTGGGACACCCCCTGGGGCCGCGGCCGCCCCGGCTGGCACCTGGAGTGCTCCGCCATGGCCACCAAGTACCTGGGCCCGAGCTTCGACATCCACGGCGGCGGGCTCGACCTGGTCTTCCCGCACCACGAGAACGAGCAGGCGCAGTCGCGCGCCGCGGGTGACGGCTTCGCCCAGTACTGGCTGCACAACGGCATGCTGAAGGTCGGCGGCGAGAAGATGGCCAAGTCGCTCGGCAACTCGATGCGGATCCCGGAGATGGTCCGGAAGGTCCGCCCGGTGGAACTGCGCTACTACCTCGGTCAGGCCCACTACCGCTCCACCATCGACTACTCCGAGGCCGCCCTCCAGGAGGCCGCGACCGCCTACCAGCGCATCGAGGGCTTCCTCACCCGGGCCGTCGAGGTGCTGGGCGCCGTCACCCCGGCCGCCGACGTCCCCGCCGAGTTCACCGAGGCGCTCAACGACGACCTCGGGGTCTCCCAGGGGCTCGCCGTGGTCCACGGCCACGTCCGGGAGGGCAACACCGCCCTGGGGGCCGGGGAGAAGGAGCGGACCCAGGAACTCGCGTCGGAACTGCGCACCATGCTCGGGGTGCTCGGCCTCGACCCGCTCAGCGAGCAGTGGGCCGCCAGCGGCGACCAGGGCCTCGCCGAGGTCGTGGACGCCCTCGTGGCCGTCGCCCTCGAACAGCGCCAGGCCGCGCGCGGCCGCAAGGACTACGCCGCCGCCGACGCCATCCGCGACCGGCTCGCGGAGGCCGGGGTGGTGGTGGAGGACACGCCGCAGGGCCCGCGCTGGGACCTGCGCCGCAGCTGAGGGCCCGGGTACGGCCCCGGCCCGGGGCCCTGCCCGGCGCCGGAGGGCCCGCCCGGCCGGGCCCCGCCGCCGCGGACGACGCGTGTGGTAGCGCGTCGGCACTAGGCTGGGAGTTTGCCGCCGCTCATCGGCGTCGCGGCTACCCCACTGGCCGGAAGAGCGCTTCCGGCATGCTCGCAACACGTATCGGGAGGCGGCGACCATGCCGGCGAAGAAGAGCAAGAAGGGCCCGACCAAGGGCAGCGGCGGCAAGAACCGCCGTTCCCTGGAGCCCAAGAGCGGTACCCTGCCCGCGGAACAGCGGCACTGGTACGACGGCAAGCAGCGGTCCAAGACCGCCAAGCAGCAGCGCGCCAGGACCGGAGGCCCGGACGCGGGTTCGGACAGCCCCCGCAAGGAGCGCTCGCCCAACCGCCCCGACAACTCCGACCTGCTGATCGGGCGCAACCCGGTCGTCGAGGCGCTGCGCGCGGGCATGCCCGCGATCCGCCTGTTCCTGGCCAACAGCCTCGACCCCGACGACCGCGTCAACGAGGCCGCCAAGCTGGCCGGCTCCCAGGGCGTGGACGTCGTCGAGGTGAACCGCACCGACCTGGACCGCCGCTGCGAGAGCAACGGCCTGCCCGGCGCCACCCACCAGGGCATCGTGCTCCAGGTCCGCCCGTACCAGTACTGGGCGGCCGAGGGCCTGCTCGACAAGGCGCTGGCCTCGGACACCCCGCCGCTGATCGTCGCCCTGGACGGGGTCACCGACCCGCACAACCTGGGCGCCATCGCGCGTTCGGCCGCCGCCTTCGGCGCGCACGGCCTGCTCATCCCGGAGCGGCGCGCCGCCAGCGTGACCATGTCCTCGTGGAAGACCTCCGCCGGGACCCTGGCCAAGCTGCCCGTCGCCCAGGCCACCAACCTGACCCGCACCCTGGAGGCCTACAAGAAGGCCGGGCTGTTCGTCGCCGGACTGGACGCCGACGGCGACACCCAGCTGCCCGACCTCGAACTGGCCACCGGTCCGCTGGTGGTGGTCGTGGGCTCCGAGGGCAAGGGTCTCTCCCGTCTGGTCCGGGAGTCCTGCGACGTGGTCGCCAGCATCCCGATCAGCGGTGCCGAGTCCCTGAACGCCTCCGTCGCCGCGGGGGTCTCCCTCTACGAGGTCGCCCGCCGCCGCGGGGCCCGGGCCGAATAACCCCCGGGGCTCCGAGGGGACGGTTTCGGTCGGTCCTCCGGGACGACCGGGGCTGACGCGGCGCCGAGGGCGTTTGTGAGGCCGGTGCCGGTCTGGCAGATTCGGGTCTATGCGCGTAGAGATGCTGGGGTCCTTCGGGGTTCGGGACGGTCAGGGTCGGTCGCTGGCCGTGCCCGGGGGGCGTGTGGTGTCCCTGCTGGCCCGACTGGCCCTGTCCCCGGGACAGGTGGTGCCCACCGGGGCGCTGCTGGAGGACCTGTGGGACGGGGCCCCGCCGGACGGCGGCCACAGCACCGTCCAGCGGCTGGCCTCCAGGGCCCGGTCCCACCTGCGCGACCAGGGCGTCACCGAGCTCGGACCGGTGGCGATGCCGGGTGGGTACATGCTCGACGTCCCGTCCGAAAAGGTCGACTCGCACGTCTTCGAACAGCTGGTCGCCCGGGGCGGGGCCCTGCTGCGCGGCCACGACCCCCACGGGGCGGCCGAGACACTGCGCCGTGCCCTGGAGCTGTGGCGCGACGAGCCCCTGGTGGACGTGCGCGGGCGCTTCGCCGAAACCGAGCGCCAACGGCTGGCCGAACTGCGCCTGAGCGCCACCGAGGACCTGATCGAGAGCGGGATCCGCGCCGGGGACAAGGCCGACCCGGTGCCGGAGCTGCGGGCCGTGTGCGACGCCCACCCGCTGCGCGAACGCTGCCACGGCCTGCTGGTGCTGGCCCTGCAGCGGAGCGGCCGCGACGGCGAGGCCCTGGCCGCCTACGAGCGCCTGCGCACCACGCTGGCCGAGGAACTGGGGACGGAGCCCGCGCCATGGCTCCGCGAACTCCACACGAACATCCTGCGCGCGGTGGCGCCGCCCCGGCACGGCTGGTCCAACCCCTACCTCACCCGGTTCTTCGGGCGCGAGCGGGAGCTCGAATCGATCGGTGCCCTGCTCGGGCGCACCCGGTTGGTGACCCTCTTCGGCCCCGGCGGCGTGGGCAAGACCCGCACCGCGGCCGAGTTCGCCTCCCGCGACGAGGGCGGCGACCGCCCGGTCCACTTCGTGGAGCTGGCGGTGGTCCGCGACAGGAACGGCATCGTCGACGCGCTGGCCGACGCCGTCGGGGTCGGCGGCGGTTCGCTCGCGGTCGGCCAGGACCCGGGACCCAGCCGCCTGTCCCAGGTGCTCTCCGCGTTCTCCGGCAGCCGGGCCCTGTTGGTCCTGGACAACTGCGAGCACCTGGTGGACGACGTCGCCGCGGTGCTCGTGGGCCTGCTCGCGCACTGCCCGCAGCTGCGGGTGCTCGCCACCAGCCGCGAACCCCTCGCGGTCAACGGGGAGGCGCTGATCTCCCTGGACCCGCTCGGGCTCCCCGAGGGGGACCCCCGGCAGTCCACCGCCGTGGCCATGTTCGTCGAACTGGCCTCCCTGACCAGCCCGGGCCTGGTCTTCGACGACGAGGCGATGGGGACGGTGGCGCAGATCTGCCGACGCATCGACGGACTGCCGCTGGCCATCGAACTGGCCGCGGCGCGGACCCGGTCGATGTCCCTCCAGGAGATCTCCCGGCACCTGGAGGAGCGTTTCACACTGCTGTCCACCACCCGCAGGCCGGTCGCGAACCGGCACCGCACCCTGCGCGCCGTGCTGGAGTGGAGCTGGAACCTGCTGACCGACGAGGAGCGCACCGTCGCGTGCCGGATGTCGGTACTCCCCGGCGGTGTGACGGAGTCCGCGGCCGCCGCGGTCTGCTCGGGCAGCGGCGTCACCCCGGAGGACGTGCCGTTCCTGCTCGCGGGCCTGAGCGACAGGTCGCTGCTGCGCACCGCCGGCTCCCCGCAGGGCCGGACCCGCTACCGCTTCCTCGAAACGACCCAGGCGTACGCGCGCGAACGGCTGCTGGAGTCCGGGGAGTCGGAGAACGCGTGGGCCGGTGCCATCGCCCACCACATGGACCTGGTCGAGAACGCCGCCCGGGAACTGCTCGGGCGCGGACAGGCCGAGGCGCTGCGCTCCCTGGACGAGGAGTACGACAACGTCATGGCGGTGCTCCGGTACGTGTCGGAACAGGGGGACATGGCGGTGGCCGCCCGCCTGACCCGCGCCCTGAGCTGGTACTGGGTGCTCCGCGGCAGGTATGAGGACGCCTCCCGGTGGACGGGGGAGGTCGCCGACCGGGAGGAGGAGCTCCCCGGGGACACCCGGGACGTGCTCCGGGCGCTGCGGGCCATGCTCCCGGTCCAGGAGGACGCGGGTCGCGACGACACGGGGCAGACCGACGCCGTGCGGCTCGCGACCGACGCCGAAGCGCTCTCCGCCTACCCGCCGTTGGCCGTGATCGGTCTCAGGTGCGCGCTGGCCGCCGGGGACTGGGAGCTGGTCGGCTCGGTCATCGACGCCACCCGGGAACACCCCCACCCCTGGGTGCGCGCGGCCGGACTCTCCTACCGGGCACTGTGGGCGGAGGCCCGGGGGGACTCGGAGAGGGCCGAGGCCGCCACGGAGGAGGCCGCCGGGGCCTTCCGCGCTGTGGGGGACCGGTGGATGACCGCCCAGCTCCTCAGGGCCCTGGCCGAGTACCAGTCGCTCCGGGGCGAGGGGGACCACGCGGTCCGCGGGCTGCGGGAAGCCCTGGAACTGACCGGCTCGGTGGGGGAGAGCGCGAGCCTGGCCGTGACCGTGCTGATCAGCCTCGGCACGGAACAGATGCGCGCCGGCCTCCTCGAGGACGCCGACACCACCTTCGCCCGGGTGCTCAGCGCCGAGCCGGCCCCCATCGTCGAACACCGGATCCAGTGCCTGGCGCGGATGAGCGACCTGGCCCTGGCCCGGGAGCTGACGGGGCAGGCGCGGAGACTGACCTCCGAGGCGCGCGCCCTGCTGGACGACGCCCGCCAGGACACCGCCTACCTGCGAGCCGAGGTGCTGCAGCGCGAGGCCGCGGTCGCTCTGGCCGAGGACGACCCGGAACGGGCCCGGGAGGCGGCCTCGGCCGCGCTGGAACTGGCGGTGGAGCTGGGGATGAACTCCTACTCGGCCTCCGTCCTCGAACTCGTGGCCGGACTGGAGTCGGCCGGGGGCGACGCGCGCGCCGCGGCCCGTGCGCTGGGCACGGCCGCGCACACCCGCGGACGCCGGGACCAGGGGAGCCCCCGGGTCCGCGCTCTGCTGTCGCACCTGGAGAAGGAGCTGGGACGCGAGGAACTCGAGGCGCTCATGGCGGAGGCGGAGCGGGAGCCGCACGGTTTCCGGTGACCGTGCGGCCTACTTCCTGAGGTAGGCCAGGACCGCCTGGACGCGCCGGTGGCCGTGGCCCGGGCCGGACAGGCCGAGCTTGCCGAAGATCGCTCCGATGTGCTTGCTCACCGCGGGCGTGGACAGGCCCAGCAGGGAGCAGATGCCCGCGTTGTCGTGGCCCTGGGCCATGAGGTCGAGCACCTGGTGTTCGCGGTCGGTCAGGGAGCTGAGGGGGTCGCTGGCCGGGCGCCCGCCGATGAGCTGGTCCACCACCTCCGGGTCCAGGGCGACACCGCCCCGGGCCACCCGGGTCAGCGCCTCCACGAAGTCGCTCACGTCCCCGACCCGGTCCTTGAGCAGGTAGCCGACCCCGTTGGTGCCGCTGCCGAGGAGCTCGCCCGCGTACTCGTCGTCCACGTGCGCCGACAGGACCAGCACCGGCATGTTCGGGACCCGCCGCCGTATCTCGGCGGCGGCGCGCAGCCCCTCGTCGGAGAAGCTCGGCGGCAGGCGCACGTCGATCACGGCGGTGTCGGGCCGGTGCCGGTCGAACAGTTCGAGGAAGGTCTCCGCGTCCTGTGCGGCGCCCACCATCTCGAAGCCCTCCACCTCCAGCAGCAGGGAGAGGCCCCGGCGCAGGAGGGCGTCGTCCTCGGCGATCAGTACACGCATGGGAATCTCGCTTCCACTGTGGTGGGTCCGTCGGTCGGGCTGGAGATGCTCAGCTCCCCCTCCAGGGAGGCGACCCGTCGGCGCAGGCCGGCCAACCCGGTCCCGGAGTGCTCGTCCGCTCCGCCGCGGCCGTCGTCGGTGACGCGGACGAGGACGGAGCCCTCGGTGCGGGTGAGGACCACCGAGGCATGGGAGCCGTGGGAGTGTTTGTGGACGTTGGTGAGCGCCTCGGCCACCACGAAGTACGCGGCGGTCTCGACGGCGACGGGGGCGCGGCCGAACCCGGCCGCGTCCACGGAGCAGGGCAGGGGGCAGCGGGCGGCCAGGGAGGAGACGGCCGAGGCCAGCCCCCGGTCGGCCAGCAACGGCGGGTAGATGCTCCGGACGACGTGGCGGAGTTCGCGCAGGGCCTCGTCGGCGGCGTCCTTCGCGGTCTCCAGCAGGTCCCGTGCCCGCTCGGGGTTCTCGGCCAGTACCCGTTCGAGGAGCCCCAGGTGCACGCGCATGGCGACCAGACGGTTCTGGGTGCCGTCGTGCAGGTCCCGTTCGATGCGCAGCAGTTCGGTCCGGTGGACCTCCAACGCGTCGTCGCGCGAGGCCGTGATCTGCGTGATCCGGGCGAGTAGCCCGCTGTCACCCCTGGTGAGGGTGCGGTGCGCCAGCCGGGCGTGCCAGAGCGCGAACCGGGGGACCAGGGTCAGGTACAGGGCGAGGTAGACGAGGCCGACGAGCGGGGTGGCCGCGGCCGCCAGCCAGGAGTCGACCCGGTACAGGCCCGGGTTGACCGCGTACTCGGCGGGGAGCAGCCACCACCACAGCGGGCAGGTGAAGGAGACGGCGGCCCCGACACCGAGGACCATCGTCACACAGCCGACCACGGGTCCGGTCACCGAGTTCACCAGGGCCCAGCGCATGGCCGCGAGAAAGGCGGGGCCACACTCCCCCCTGCCCTGGGCGCCCGGTTTTCCGTAGCCCCGTGCCCAGAGGTGGGAAACTGCGTGTTCGCTGTCCCTGGTCGCGGTCCGGACGAGGCCAGTGCCGACCCATCGGCGCAGTGGATAACCGATGATAAGGGCAGTTGTGGCCTGGGCGAGAAGAAGGAGTACGAGAAGGAACCAGGCGTTCAGACAGGAGTGGAAAGCGCGGACGACGTACAGGGTTTCCGCAATCGTCCGCCGCCGCGCCTCGTGCAGGCGCGCCGCTCTGACCGGGGGGATTGCTCTGGTTGCGGAGGGTGTTGTCCTGCTGGTGCGGCTCTTGGTCCTCAACCTCGCCCCCTGCCGTGGCCACCTTTCCAGAAAAGGAACGAATCCCTGGAGGGTGTTTTTTGTTTCGTCTTCTGGTGTACGATTCGGGAAAGTCCAACAGGGGGTTTGAATGTCGCCGGTGCATGGGTCGGACGTCGCCGCTGAAAATGGTGGGGAAGTTGTTTCGGAGGCGACTGCCAGCCTTCCGCTTCGAATGGACAGAGTGTATCGGAGATACGATTGTGCGGGGAGGTCGGTCAGTGCCCTTGCGGATATTTCCCTATCCGTTGCCAAGGGGAGTTTCGTCGTGCTAATGGGCCCTTCGGGTTCGGGTAAGAGCACCTTTCTGCACTGTGCCTCCGGCATGGACCGGCCCACCGGGGGCGAGGTCCGGCTGGGCGGCGTCGCCCTGTCGGGGCTGTCCGAGAACGAGCTCACCCGGCTGCGCCGCGAGCGGGTCGGCTTCGTCTTCCAGGCCTACAACCTGCTGCCCTCGCTCGACGTGCAGGACAACGTCACCATGCCGCTGCGACTGGCCGGGGCACCGCTCGACCGGGACTGGGCCGACCGGGTCCTCGAACGGGTCGGCATCGCGGACCGGCTCGGACACCGGCCCGCGGAGCTCTCCGGCGGCCAGCAGCAGCGCGTGGCCATCGCCCGCGCGCTCATCCACCGCCCGGACCTGGTCCTGGCCGACGAGCCCACCGGCGCACTGGACTCCGACACCGGCGGACGCGTCCTGCAACTGCTCCGCGACAGCGTCGACGAACTCGACCAGACGGTCCTCATGGTCACCCACGACCCGGTCGCCGCCTCCTACGCGGACACCGCCCTGTTCCTCGCGGACGGCCGGATCGTCGACTCCCTGGACCGGCCGACCGCCCCGGCCGTGGCCGAGCGGATGAGCCGCCTGAGGAGGGGGTGAGGGTGCTCTCCGTCGCAGCCAGGACCCTGCGCGCCCGCAAGGGCGCCTTCGCCGGGACGTTCCTCGCCCTGGCGTGCGCCTCGGCCCTGCTCACCGCCTCCGGGGTGCTGGTCGAGTCGGGACTGCGCGCCTCGGTGGAGCCCTACCGTTACGCCGGGGCCGACGCGGTGCTCGGAGGCGACACGGAGGCGGACTTCGGGGGACGCCACCGCACCACCAGCGCCGCTCTGTCCGAACCCGTCGGCCTGCCTGCGGAGACGGTCGAGGAGGCGGCCGCTCTTCCCGGAGTGCGAACGGCGGTGGGCGACCACCGGCTCGCCCTCGACGCCGTGCCCCCCGGACCGGACGAGGACGTGACACCGGTGACCGGGCACGGGTGGGACACCGCCCCGCTGGGCCCCTTCACGCTGGTGGAGGGGGAGGCGCCCGGGGGTGCCGGAGAGGTGGTCGTCGACGAGCCGCTCGCCGAGACCCTTCAGGTCGGGGTCGGCGGCCGGGTCGAACTGGTCGAGGGCGACGGGACCCGGGTCTACGGGGTGAGCGGGATCGCCCGGCACGGGGACGGCGCCCGGGCGCGGGAGCAGGTGCTGTTCCTGCACACCGGCGAGGCGGCACGGCTCGCCCCGGACCCGGACTCCTTCCACGCGGTCGGTGTGGTGGCCGCCGAGGGCGCCGACACCGACCGGCTCGAGGACGACCTGGCCGCCGCCGTACCCGACGCGACCGTGTACGACGGCGGCGCCGCCAACCGCGCCGAGTTCGCCGACGTCGGTCAGGGGCGCTCGCTCCTGCTGACGGTGGCCCTCGCCTTCGGCGGCCTGGCCGTGCTCATCGCCCTGTTCGTGGTCACCACGACCCTCGCCCTGTCCACCAACCAGAGGTTCCGCGAGTTCGCCGTGCTGAGGGCGATCGGTGCGACCCCCCGACAGGTCGCCCGGATGGTGTGTGCCGAGGCACTGCTGCTCTCCCTGGCCGCCGGCCTGCTGGGCTGCGTCCCCGGCGCGCTGGTCGCCGAGGCCCTGAGGTCGTACTTCGCCCGCCTGGGCGCGGTTCCGGCGGATCTGCCGCTGGCCCTGGGGCCGTTGCCGTTCCTGGCCGCCGTGCTGTCGGTCGTGCTCACCGCCGTCGCCGGAACCACCGCCGTGGCCGCGAGCGCGGCGCGTACCCCGCCGGTGGAGGCACTGCGCGAGGTGCGCGCGCCGACACCGCCCGAGCTCCCCGCGTGGCGCCGGAGCCTGGGCCTGCTCTGCCTGGTCCTGGGTGTGAGCGCCGCGATGACCCCGCTCGGCATGCGGACCGAGGCCGGTTCGGCCGGTACGGGCGGGGCCGCCCTCGTCCTGGTGCTGGGCATCGCCCTGCTCGGCCCGGCACTCACGCGCCCGGTCCTCGGTGCGGCCGGGCGCCTGCTGCGGAGGTCGCCGATCAGCGGGTTCCTCGCGGCGGCGGCCGTCACGGCCGACCCCCGCCGGTTCGCGACCCTGCTCACCCCCCTGGTGCTCGCGGTCGGTTTCACCCTGACCATGGTCACCACCCAGACCGTCCTCGCGGCCGGCGCCGAGCGGCAGGTGGAGCAGGGCATGGGCGCGGACGCGGTACTGCGCGCCACCGGGGTCTCCGGGATCGCCCCGGAGACGGCCGCGCGGGTTTCGGCCCTGCCGGAGGCGGGATCCGTGTCGGTCCTTCGGGAGACCTCCGTGATCCTGCGGACCGACCTGTTCGGGGACACCGAACCGATGGAGCTCAGGGCGCAGGGTGTGGCCGCCGGTGCCGCCGGGACGCTCCTGGACCCCGGCGCCGTCGAGGGGGACCTGGTCGACCTGGCCCCCGGGACCGTCGCGCTGGAGCGCTCCAGCGCGAACCTGGCCGGGGCGCGGGTCGGCGACGAACTCGAGGTGGTGCTCGGTGACGGGACGCCGACCACCGTCCGGCTGGTGGCCGAGTACGAGCGGGGGCTGGGCTTCGGCCAGGCGCTGTTCCACGAGGAGGACCTGGCGGGGCACAGCGGACCCCCGCGGCGCCTGCTGGTGGGCGCCGCCGAGGGGCACGGCCGGGAGCAGCTGGAAGAGGCCCTGGCCGCGGTGGCCGCCGAGCGCCCCGGCCTGGAGACGGAGGGGACCGACGGCGTCGCCGCGGACAGCCGGCCCGAGGCGCGCGTGGCCGCCTGGATCAACTTCGCCGGGCTCGGGGTGATCCTCGCCTACGTCGCCATCGGTGTGCTGAACTCCCTTGTCATGGCCACCTCGGGGCGATCCCGGGAGTTCGCTCTCCTGAGGTTGATCGGTACGGAGCGCCGCGTGGTGGTGCGGATGGTCCTCCTGGAGGCCGCCGTACTGGTGGCCGTGGCCGTGCTGCTCGGCACCCTCGTCGCCCTGGTCCCCCTCTCCCTGCTCAGCGTCGCCTTCCTCGGCACGCCGCTCCCGCCCGGGCTGGGCGGCCCGTACGCGGTGGTGGCGGGGGCGACAGCGCTCGTCGGCGTGGCGGCGGTCCTCGTCCCCACCCTGCTCGCACTGCGCGCCCACCCCGCCGAAGCGGTCGGTGTCCGCGACTGACGGAGCGTCAGCGCAGCTCACAGCGTTTTCCGTTGGTCCGCGGACACCGCGGCGGTCACTGCCCGGACCAACCGGTCACGGGTGTCCGCGAACTGACCGGGCACTGACCGCGCGCTCTGTGAGAGTTCCTCCGTACAGAAGGAGGAACACCAATGAACACCTGTATCCAGGCAGAGGGCCTGGTCAAGCGGTACGGGGCGAACACGGCCCTGGACGGGGTCTCGCTCGGTATCCCCCGAGGAAGCATCCAAGGCGTGCTGGGACCTAACGGCGCGGGCAAGACGACCACGGTACGCATCCTCGCGACGCTGCTGCGGCCGGACGAGGGGACCGTCTTCGTCGACGGCCACGACGCGCTGCGCGACCCCGTCTCCGTGCGCGGGATCATCGGGCTGACCGGTCAGTACGCCTCCGTCGACGAGGAACTCACCGGGATGGAGAACCTCGAACTGGTCGGGCGCCTGCTGGACCTGTCCGGACGTCAGGCCCGGGTCCGCGCCCGCGAGCTCGTGGAGCGCTTCGAGCTGGTCGACGCCGGCGACCGCCCGGTCAAGACCTACTCCGGCGGTATGCGGCGCCGCATCGACCTCGCCGCGAGCCTGGTCGGCCGCCCCCGCGTGCTCTACCTGGACGAGCCGACCACCGGACTGGACCCGCACAGCCGCAACCGCCTGTGGAGCATCGTCCACGGCCTCTCCGACGAGGGCACCACGATCCTGCTCACCACGCAGTACCTGGAGGAGGCGGACCAGCTCGCCGACCGGGTGACGGTCATCGACCAGGGGCGCGTGGTCGCGGAGGGCGCGCCCAAGGAGCTCAAGCAGCGCGTGGGCTCCCAGACCCTGCACGTACGCCCGGTGGACCCGGCCGACGTGCGGCGCACCGAGGAGATCCTCACGGAACTGCTGAGCGGGGTGCGCCCCAGCGTCGACGGCGAGCGCGGACTCCTCAGCGCCCCCGTGGAGGACCCGGTCCTGCTGTCCGCACTGGTGCGGAGGTTGGACGACGCCGCGATCAGCACCGACGAGCTCGGCCTGGGCCTGCCCAGCCTCGACGACGTCTTCCTCACCCTGACCGGCCAGAAGGCCGGCAGGGCAGAGCCGACCGCCGCAGAGAAGGGAAGCAGCACATGAGCGCCACGGCCACCGTCGACGCGCACCCGTCCGTGGAGCCGAGCCCCCGGATCCGGATCGGCCCCGCCACCGCGGCCAGGCACGGGATGATCCTCGCCAGCCGCAACATCCGCTACCTGGTCCGCACACCGTCGTCCCTCATCGACACCGTCATCCAGCCCATCCTCTTCCTGGTGGTCTTCGTCTTCCTGTTCGGAGGGGCCATCGCGGGGGACTGGCAGTCCTACCTCCAGACCCTCGTCCCCGGCCTGATGGTGCAGATCACCATGTACGCCAGCATCGGGACGGGCATGGCCCTGAACACCGACATCTCCAAAGGCGTCTTCGACCGCTTCCGGAGCCTGCCGATCGCCCGCTCCGCACCGCTGGTCGGCGCGGTGCTCGGCGACGTGCTCCGCTACGTGGTCGCGCTGACCGTCCTGTTGCTCCTGGCCTTCGCACTCGGCTTCCGGATCCAGACCGACCCGCTGTCGGCACTGCTCGCCTGCGCGCTGGTCGTGGTCTTCGGCCTGACCCTGTGCTGGATGTCGGTGATCATCGGCATGGTCGCCACCGGGCCCCAGGCGGTGCCGGGCATCGCGATGGCGGTCATCCTGCCCCTGACCTTCGGCAGCAACATCTTCGCCGCACCCGAGACCATGCCCGGCTGGCTGGAGGTCTGGGTCGGGATCAACCCGGTCACCTACTTCGTCGACGCCGTCCGCGGGCTGATGCTCGGCGGTCCCACGGTCATGCCGATCCTCATCAGCCTGGGTGCCGTGGCGGGCATCCAGATCGTCCTCATGCCGCTGGCCCTGCGGGCCTACCTGCGCCGCGTGCGCTGATCCGGCCGCCGGACCGGTCGGTCGAAGAGAAAGGAACGGAGCGTTGTCGAGGATTCACCTCTCCATGGAAGACGTCGGTCGGACCCGTGTACACGGTGAGACCCCCATGCTCGTCGAAGCCGCCCTGGCGGCCGGCCCCCTGCGCGGTGAGGGTGGCAGGGGCGGGGAGAACTGGGTGCGCCGTGCGCGGACCGCCCTGTCGTCCGTGCCCGTGGTGCGCTCGGACCTGGAGAAAGTGGAACGCCTCGCCCCGGTGGTCCTGCCCGCGCTGTTGGAAGCCGCCGGTCCCGGTGCAGACGCGTCCCCCGGCCCGGTCGGCGAGGAGGCCCGCTGGGCGCTCTCCGTGCTCGGCCGTCTGCACCGCTCGGTCCTGGCACCCGCTGGAGCGGTGCTGCGCGGCCAGCACTCCACCGCCGGGAGCCGGATCGGCCGGACGATGAACCTCTCGGGTGTGCTCGCGGGCCTGGAGTCCGTGGGCGCCCGCGTCCACAACGAGAGCGGGCTCGTGCTCACCGTGGACGACGGCGAGGACCGGACGATACGCCCGGAGGGGAAGGGCATGGTGCTGATGCCCTCGGTCTTCCTCGACGATGCTCCGAGGGCGGTGCACTGGACCGTTCCGCGCGCGGACGGCGACTCCGTCCGCACGGTCCTGCTGTTCCCCGCGCGCGAACCCGGAGAACACCTCGACACACTGCTCTTCGGCACCACCCCGGGGGCGACGTCCCTGGGGCGGCTGCTGGGAAAGACCCGGTCAGCGATCCTGGCCCGACTGGTGGCCCCCTTCTCCACCGGGGAGTTGGCCGCCGCCCTCTACGTCTCCCCGACAGTGATCAGCGAACACACGGCGATCCTTCGGGAGGCGGGTCTGATCACCACGGCCAGGGAGGGCAACCGTACCCGGCACCTGGCCACCGATTTCGGGCTGGCCCTCCTGGGATGCGGCATCCACGCAGCCAGGACGGCCCCGCCCCGCGCGTCCTCCCGCGCGCGGGGGAGGCGGTGGGTGGCCGAAAAGGTCTGACCGCCCCTCAGCGGAACGGGGGAGGGGCGCCGTGCGAACCACGGCGCCCCCCGGGAGTCCACCGCCCGTCGCGGGCGCGGTTCCGACTCAGCCGGCCGAAGCGGCCACCAGGCTGGCGGGCCGCATGTCCGTCCAGTTCCTCTCCACGTACTCCAGGGCCTCGGCCCGGGGGGAGGCGTCCAGAGCGATGTCCCAGCCGTCGGGGACCTCGGCGAAGACGGGCCACAGGGAGTGCTGGCCCTCGTCGTTGACCAGGACGAGGAAACGGGCGTCGTTGTCGTCGAAGGGGTTGCTCATGGTGGTGGTCCTTCCTTGTGTTCGGGGGCGGATCGGATGCCGGACGGGAACGGCCGGCGTGCTCTGGGCCCGTTCACTCCCGGCGGGTTCGCCCGCGCGGACGCCGACCGACCGTGTCGACCAGCTCGCGCAGCCCCGAGGCGAAGTCCTCGGCCAGCGCGCGCACGGTTTCGGGCCGGTGGCGGTGCTCGGAGTAGGTCCAGGAGAACTCCAACCGGTCGTCGGTGACGCTGCCGGTCACGTCGAGCAGGCTGGTGCGCTCCTCCTCGGGCGCGTGGTCGCTGGCGGGGACCTCCAGGAAGCGGTCGATGAGTCCGCCCCCGCCGTGGTCGCCGAAGCGGCCCAGGTAGTTGAAGGTGACCGGGACACGGGCCAGGGGCGCCAGGGGTGCGGCCAGCCGCTCCGGACCGAGATAGCGCAGCGCACCGAAGCCGATCCCGTCGGGAGCGGCGCGCAGCGCCTTCTTGACGGCGGTCACCGAGCGCGCCGCGTCCTGCCCCCCGGGCAGCTCCAGCAGAACCGGGTAGATGGTGGTGAACCAGCCGACCGTGCGGGACAGGTCGACGTCGTCGAACAGGTCCTCGCGTCCGTGGCCCTCCTTGGCGACGAGCAGGCGCGGCACGCCGCTCCACTCGGTGAGGGTCCTGCCCAGGACGGCCAGGAGCACGTCGTCTATCCGGCTGCGCAGCGCGCCGGGGACCCGGCGCAGGAGCAGGTCGGTCTCCTCCGCCGTCAGCCCCGAGGCGATCACGTGCTGGGAGGCGACGTCGTTGGGCCCGGTGTCCAGGTCCACCGGGACCGTGGCGTCCGCGCTCCGGGCGGCCAGGCCGGCCCAGTGCGCGGCGTCGGCGTCGAAGCCTCCCTCCGCGGTGAACCCGGTGATCCTGTCGGCCCAGACCGGGAACGGGGTGGTCCCGGCGCCCAAGCCGACCGGAAGCCCGGAACCGAGCTGGCCGTAGGCGGTGACCAGGTCCTCCAGCAGGATGCGCCAGGACACCCCGTCCACCACCAGGTGGTGCGCGCGCAGGAGCACCCGCGGCCCCAGAGCGGGCCCGGCGTCGAACACCACGGTCTCGAACAGGGGGCCGTCCGCCAGCCTGGACCGGGGGCGCTCCCGCCCGGCCTCCCGCTCCACGGCGCGCTCCAGGGCGGCGGGCCCGGGAGGGGAGACGCCGACCACGCGAACGGACCGCTCCGGGTCCGCGGCGCCGTCCAGGTGCTGGCGCGGCTCGGGCCCGTCGGTGCCGACCCGCAGCCGCAGCATGTCGTGGTGGGCGAGGACCGCCTCGGCGGCCCGGGCCCACAGCTTCGGGTCGGTGTCCGGAGCGGCTTCGAACAGCAGCGACATGTCGAAGTGCTCGGGGCGGCGCGGGTGGGTCTCGAAGAACCACCTCTGGACCGGGGTCAGCGCCACCTCTCCGGCGACCGGCGCGGAGGCTTCGGCGCTCTCCTGGGAACCCGCGCGCTGTTCCAGGGCCGCGGCCAGGTCCGCGACGGTCTGGTGCTGGAAGGTGTCCTTGGTGGTGATCTCCCACCCGGCCTGCCGGACGCGGGACACCATCTGGATACTGAGGATCGACTCCCCGCCGAGGGCGAAGAAGTTGTCGTCGCGCCCGACGCGGTCGGTCCCCAGCAGTTCGGCCCAGATCTCGGCCAGACGGGTCTCGGTGGGACCGCGGGGAGGGGTGTGCGCCGCGCCGTCGGACTCGGGCACGGTCGGTTCGGGCAGGGCCCGCCGGTCGACCTTGCCGTTGGCGTTGATCGGGATGCTCTCCAGCGGGACCACCGCCGCCGGGACCATGTAGTCGGGCAGGTCGGCGCGGAGCCGGTCGAGGACCGCCTCGGGACGGAGCCCGGCCCCCGGGGCCGGGACGGTGTAGGCCACCAGGGACCGGGCCCCGGAAGCGCCGCGGTGGACCTGGACGGTGGCCTGGGCGACCTCCTCCAGGCGCACGAGCGCGGCCTCGACCTCGCCGGGCTCGATACGGAAACCGCGCAGCTTGACCTGCGCGTCCGCCCGGCCCACGTACTCCAGCCGCCCCCCGTTGTTCCACCGGACGAGGTCGCCGGTGCGGTAGAGCCGCCCGCCCGGTTCACCGGGGTCGGCGACGAACCGTTCGGCGGTAGGACCGGGGCGGCCGTAGTAACCGCGGGCGACGTCGCCGCCGACGTAGAGCTCGCCGACGGCGCCGACCGGGACCGGGCGCAGGGACTCGTCCAGGACGTGGAACCGGCTGCCGTCCAACGGGCGGCCGATCGGGACGGGGTCCGGTGTGGGGCCCTCGGGGACGGTGTGGTGGGCGGCGAAGGTGGTCGTCTCGGTCGGGCCGTAGCCGTTGGCGACCGTGGTGCCGGGGCAGGCGGTGCGCACGAGCTCCACCGCGTGCGGGCTGGCCGCCTCCCCGCCGGTGATGACCTGGACCATGCCGGTGAAACAGGCCGGGTTCTGGGCCGCGTACAGGTTGAACAGGGCGGCGGTGACGAAGGTGGCGGTCACCCCGTGCCGGGCGACGACGTCGGCGAACCCGTCGGCGTCGAGCCGTCCGGGCGGGGCGACCACCACGGTGCCGCCGGTCAGCAGCGGAGCCCAGATCTCGTAGGTGACCGCGTCGAAGGCGTGCGAGGAGTGGAACAGGACCCGCTGCCCGTGGTGCCCGGACCAGCGCCGGTCGGTGGCCAGGCGCACCACGTTGCCGTGGGTGACGGCCACGCCCTTGGGCCTGCCGGTGGAACCCGACGTGTACATGACGTAGGCGAGCCGCTCGGGGTGGACGTTCTCCGGTTCGGGGACCCGGGTACCGGGGCGCGGGGCCCGGGCGGGGTCCGTCTCCTCCGCGTCCAGGTCGAGCACGGCGACGCCCTCCGCCTCCGGCACCCGTGGGGCCATCGCGGAGTCGGTGAGCACACAGGGAGCGGAGGTCTCCGCCAGGAGGCGGCGGATCCGCTCGGGCGGGTCGTCGGGGTGGATCGGGACGTAGGCTCCGCCCGCCCGCAGGACCGCGAGCATCGCCGTCACCACACGGGGCCCGCGCTCCAACAGCAGCGGAACGGGGGTCTCCGCCCGAACGCCCAGACCGCGTAGCCGGTCGGCCAGGGACGAGGACAGTTCGTCCAGGCGGGCGTAGGTGAGCTCGGTCCCGTCCCACGCCAGGGCGCTCGCCTCCGGCGACCGGGCGACCTGCCGGGCGAACAGCTCCGGCACCGAGGTGACCGGAGCACCGGCCTCCCCCGTGCTCCAGTCGGCCAGGGCCGCGGCCTCGGCCGGGTCGGGAGCCGCCTCCAGGGCGCGCAGCGGCGCGCCGGGGTGTTCGGCCAACGCGCCCAGGACCGCGCGCAACAGGTGCGCGACCCGGTCCGCGGTGGCCGGGTCGAAGAGGTCGGCGTCGTACTCCACCGCACCGAGCAGCCGCGTGCCGTCCTCGACGAACTCCACCGTCAGGTCGAACTGCGTGTGCTCCCTGGCGACGGTGTAGTCCGAGCCGGACAGGCCCTCGGCCCGCCACGGGGCGCCGGGCGCGTTCTGCAGGGCCACCAGGGCCTGGACCAGGGTGGGACGGGACGGGTCGCGTTCCTGCCCGGTGGCCTCGACGACCGTGTCGAAGGGGACGTCACCGTGTTCGAAGGCCGCCAGGACCGTGTCGCGCATGTCCGCCAGGAGGCGCGCTCCGGTGTCCCCGGGCCGGACCCGGGCGCGCAGCGCGACCGTGTTGACGAAGAACCCGACGACGTCCTCCAGTTCGGAGCGGCCCCGGCCGGAGGTCACCGTGCCCAGGACGAGGTCCCGCTGCCCGGTGAACCGGGACAGGGCCAGGGCCGTCGCCGCGGCCAGCACCATGAACAGGGTGACGCCGTGCTCCGCCTCGAGGACGCGGACGCGGGCCATGACGTCCTCGGGGACCTCGAACGTGCGCGTGGCGCCCCGACCGCGCCGCTGGGCCGGCCGGGGCCGGTCCGTGGGCAGGGCCAGGGGCTCCGCCCCGGAGAGCGCCTCGCGCCAGAAGTCCAGTTGTCTCTCGAAGCCCTCGCTGCGGCGGAACCGGTCCTGCCAGACCGCGTAGTCGGTGTACGCCAACGCGGTCTCGGGGAGCCCGGCGGCCGGGGGAAGGTCCGCGGCCCGTGCGTCCGGACGGCTCCGGGCGGCCTCGTAGAGGGCGCCGAGCTCACGGACCAGCACGGACATCGACCACGCGTCGGTGATGATGTGGTGCATGCCGATGGCCAGCACGTGGTCGTCCTCGTCGACCCGGACCAGCAGGACCCTGGTCAGCGGGCCCGACGCCAGGTCGAAGGGCCGGGAGGCGAACTCCGCCACGAGTCCGGCCAGGCGGTCCTCGCGTTCCGGGCCCGGGACGCCGTCCAGCACGGTTTCGGACAGGTGCGGGTCCGTGTGCTCCAGGACGGCCTGCCGGGGCCGGCCGTCCTCGCTGGGGAAGACCGTGCGCAGGGATCCGTGCCGCACGAACAGCGCCTCCAGCGCCGTGCGCAGTGCCGTGACGTCCAGGTGCCCGGAAAGGCGCAGCGCGCCGCCGGAGTTGTACGCGGCCCCTCCGGGCGCGTACTGGTCGAGGAACCACATGCGCCTCTGGGCGGCGGACAGCGGGATCGGACCCTCGTGCTCGGCCCGGGTCAACGGGGGAGCGGACTCGCCGCCCCCGTCCTCGTGGAGCTCGGCGAGCCGGGCCACCGTGGGCCGCTCGAACAGGGCCCGGAGCGGGAGCCGGGTGCCGGTCCGGTCCGCGGCCCTGGCGAGCACGCGCACACCGCTCACGGAGTCGCCGCCGACCCGGAAGAAGTCGTCGTGCACGCCGACCCGCTCCAGCCCCAGGACGTCGCACCAGGCCTCGGCGAGCAGGCGCTCCGTCTCGGTACGGGGCGCGACGTGCTCGGCCTCGGAACGCCCGGCCCAGTCCACGGCCGGAAGCGCGCGGCGGTCGGTCTTGCCGTTGGGGGTGAGCGGGATCCGGTCGAGGACGACGAAGGCCGCCGGAACCATGTAGGAGGGGAGGGAACCGGCCCCGGCCGCGAGCTCCTCGCTGGTGGGGGCGTGCCCGGGCGCGGGGACCACGTAGGCGACCAGCCGCCGCTCGGTACCCGTCCCGTCGACCGCCAGGACCGCCTGCTCCACGCCGGGGAGCGCGGTGAGGACCCCCTCGATCTCGCCCGGTTCGATCCGGTGGCCGCGGATCTTGACCTGGTCGTCCGTACGTCCCAGGAACTCCAGCTCGCCCCGGTGGCGCCGGACCACGTCACCGGACCGGTACATGCGCCCGCCGGGGGGCCCGAACGGGTCGGCCACGAAACGCCCCGAGGTCAGACCCGGGCGGTTCCAGTAGCCGTACGCCAGGCCGTCGCCGGCGATGTGGAGCTCGCCGGGGACGCCGTCCGGGACCGGGCGCAGCCACCGGTCGAGGACGTACAGGCGGGTGCCGGCCACGGTTCCGCCCAGGGGCGGTACGCCGGCCCCGGCCAGGGGTTCGCTGATGGTCGCGCAGACCGTGGACTCGGTCGGCCCGTAGGCGTTGTACATCCTGCGACCCCGGGAGAACCGGTCGACCAGCTCTCCGGGGCAGGCCTCGCCCGCGACGAGCAGGTGCTCGACCGGGCCGAGGTCGTCCGGTTCCAGGCCGGGCAGGAGCGCGGGCGGCAGGGTCACGTGGGTGATCCCGTACGTGCGCAGGGCCCCGACCAGGTCCTCGCCGTGCAGGGACTCGCGGGGGAGCAGGACCGACGTGCCGCCGTTGAGGAGGGCCACGGCGAGCTCGGCGATGGCGGCGTCGAAGCTCGGGGAGGCGAACTGGAGCATCCGGGAGCCCGGGCCGACGTCCATCCGCTCGCCCTGGGTTGCGGCCAGCGCCGCCAGCCCGTGGTGCGGGACCAGCACCCCCTTGGGGAGCCCGGTCGAGCCGGACGTGTAGATCATGTACGCGGGGTCCGCCGGGCAGACCGGTTCGCGCCACGGCCGCGCGGTGTCGAGGTCGTCCTCCGCGAGGGAGAGCAGGGCCGTCCCCTCGGGCAGCGGGGCGCCGTGCGCCTCCGGCCCCACCACCACCGCGTGCGGCGCGGCGTCCCGGACCATGTGGGCCAGCCTCTCGGCCGGGTACTCCGAGTCCAATGGCAGGTAGACGGCTCCCGCGTACATGATGCCGAGCAGGACCTCGCCCTGGCGGGCGTCGCGTTCCAGGCACACCCCCACGCGGTCGCCGCGGCGCACGCCGCGCGAGCGCAGGTGTCCGGCGATACGGGCGGCCCGCGCGTCGAGGTCGCCGAACGTCACCGTGCGCCCGGCGTCCACCAGTGCGGGGGCGTCGTGGCGCATGGCGGCCTGCTCGGCGATCATCTCCGGGAAGGTGCGCGGCAGGGGTCCGGCGGGACCGCGACCGGCCTCCCGGGTCCGTTCCTCCGGGCCGGGGCCGGCCAGGGCCAGCGCCCGCAGCGGACGGTGGTCGGCGGCGGACTCCAGGACGCGCACCAGGTCGTCCACGAGGCGGGCGACGGTGTCCCGGTCGAACAGGTCGGAGTTGAACTCCGCGCTCGCGGCGACGCCGTCCGCTCCGGGGTGGAACTCCAGGGTCAGGTCGAAGACCGACTGCTCACGGCGGATCGGCAGCGGGGTCGCGGCCAGGTCCCCCAGGGTGCCGCGTTCCGCGGCCCCGTCGACCGCGTTCTGGTAGACCACGGCGGCCTGCACCAGCGGCGGGACCGCCGGGTCGCGCTCGGTGAGGACCGTGTCGACGACGGTGTCGAAGGGGACCTCGGAGTGGTCGAGGTCGGAGAGGAAACCGGCGCGGGTCCGCTCCAGCAGCGCCCCGAAGGAGAGGTTCTCGTCCACCGTCTGCCGCACGGCGAGGGTGTTGACGAAGAAGCCCATGATCCGGTGGAGGCGCTGGTCCTCGCGTCCCGCCGTGACGGTGCCGAGGACGACGTCCTCGGAGCGGCTCCAGCGGGCCAGGGTCACCTGGACCGCCGTCATCAGCACCATGAAGAGGTTCGCGTTGTGCTTCTCGCCCAGGCGTTCCAGGGTGCGCGCCAGCGCGGGGTCCAGGGTGAACGGCAGGCTGTCGCCGCGGGTTCCGCGGGTGGCGGGGCGGGGGCGGTCCGTGGGCAGTTCCAGGACCGGTGGTTCCGCGAGCCTCTCGCGCCAGTAGGCGACGGAGCGGTCGAACGAGGCGCCGCCGAGCCGTTCCCGCTGCCAGGCGGCGTAGTCGACGTACTGGGCGGGCAGCTCGCCGAGCGAGGAGGACAGTTCCGCCGGTCCTCGGCCGGGGTTCTCCCGGGCGGCCCGGTAGAGGTGGTCCAGTTCGTCCTGGAGGACGCCCAGGGACCAGCCGTCGGTGACGATGTGGTGCAGGCACACCACGAGGACGCTGTGGTCGGCGCTCGCGACCAGCAGCCGCACCCGCAGCAGCGGGCCGGTCGTGATGTCGAAGGGCCGGGCGTACTCCCGGGCGGCCAGCTCCGCCAGCCGGTCGTCGTCGGCGTCGGGCACCGGGGTCCTGCCGAGGTCGACCTCGAAGGGGGCCCCGACGACCTGACGGCCCTCGCCGTCGACCTCCACGAAGGTCGTGCGCAGGGCCTCGTGCCGGTGCACCAGGGCGGTGAGGGCGCGTCGCAGGGCGTCCTCGTCCAGGTTCCCGCGCAGGTCGAGTGCGAGGGCGGAGTTGTAGTCGGTCCGGCCGGGGATCATCTGTTCCAGGACCCAGAGCCGCCGCTGGGCGAAGGAGAGGGGGTTCGGTTCGTCCCGGGAGACCCTCACCAGGTCCCGGCCGGGTCTCCTGCGGTCGCGCAGGCGCCGCAGGACCTCCTCGCGGGCACGTACGCGGTCGCCGCCGGAGCCGGTGCCGGCGGTGTCGTTGACGGGCGCTTCGCTCATGGGTTCGTCCTCGTCGTCCGGTGCGGGATGGTCAGGCGTTCGGCTGGACGGTCCGCGCGCTGCGGCGGAGGGTGCGCCCGTTGTACTGAAGGGCCGTGACGCGTGCCGGACCGGAGTGGTCGGTCAGGAAACGGCCGCTGAAGGAGGCGCCGCCGTACCGGTCGGCGGTGACGGAGAAGGTGGAGTCCGGCCCGGTGCTGAGGACGCCTTCGAACCCGTTGTCGACGGAGAAGCGGTAGGAGTCGCCGGCGGGGGTCACCCGCACCGTCAGCCCGCCGTTGCTGTAGCTCCCGGTGATCTCCGGGAGCTGCGCCGTGAGGCCCGTCGAACCCGTGACGGAGGGCTGCCGGTAGTGGCCGACGTCGAGCCCGGCGCCGCGCAGTCCCACGAGGAGGTCCTCCCAGGCCTTGATGCCGGTGGTCGCGTTGGTGGTGAGGGCGAGGGCGGATCCGCCCTGCGGGTCCACCCGGAGGTGGCAGGTGGCGCCGTCGAGCGTGCCGTCGTGTCCGTACCAGAGGCGGTCCCCGGCCAGGTGCAGGGACCAGCCCGCGCCCCAGCCGTCAGCGAGCCCGAACGGGTCGGCCGCGGGGACGGAGCGTCCCATCTCGTGCAGGACGGCCGGTGCTGCGATGTCCCCGTCGAGTCCGGCGTCCCCGGGATCCAGGAACGCGCGGGCGAAGTCGACCAGGGCGGTCGCGCTGGCGGCGACGCCGCCGGCCGGGGCGAGCGCGGTCTCGATGTGGAAGTCCACGGGGTGGGCGCTTCCGTCCGGCGTGACGGCGTGGCCGCCGACCAGCCCGGGATCGGCGGAACCGGGTCGCGGGTCGGTGACGAAGGCCAGGTCAAGGCCGGTGGGGTCGCACAGATAGGACTCCACGGTCTCCCACCAGTCCTGCCCGGTGACGTTCTCCACCAGGTGGCCCGCGACGACGTAGCCGGTGTTGGAGTAGGAGAACGCGGTGCTCGGCGGGTTGATGCGGTCGTCGGCGCCGAGGGAGCCGACGTAGCGGCGCACGGAGTGGTCCGGGGCGCCGACCGGAAGGTCGGACACGAGCCCGGAGGTGTGGCTGAGCAGCTGGCGGGCCGTCACGTCGGCCAGCGGGTGGCCGACCGAGGCCGTGCCCGGCCCCAGGTGACGGGAGACGGGTGCGTCGAGGTCGATGTCGCCGTCCTCCACGAGCTGCATGATCAGGGTGGCTGTAATGATCTTGGACACCGAACCCAGGGGGAACCTGGAGTGGACCGTCGTCTCCCTTCCGGTGCCGGTCTTCTCCACTCCCACCGCGAACTGGTGGAGTTCACCGCGGTGGTAGAGGGTCATCTGGGCGCCCGGGACGTGGTTCTCACGCAGGGCGCCCCTGAGGATTTCCGAGAGCTGTTCGTGCCGCACGACTTCTCCTTCGGGGGGTGGGGAATGGAGGGAAACCTTCGGTGAAGACGGGTTTCCGGTGCGCCCGGCGGTGTCACGGCAGTTTGCTGCACCAGTCACGGATACTCACATATACCATTCTTTCTGGCAAGAGATTCGGATGTAACTTGAACTCGTGAGTAACAAGTGCCGATGGGAGGGCGGGGTTATTGGGCCGTGTGCGGAGTCTGACCTCTGATTTCGTGGATTCGCCGCTATCCGTGTTCCCGTGCCGGGACCGTGGGTTCACTGAACCGCTAATGCCATCCTGGTCTGCGGAGCCCCGGGTTTACCGCGCCGCCGAAAAGTATCGGCCGGATGCGGCCATGTGACCTCGGGCACAGCAGCGAAAATGATCTTGTCGGCCGCTGCGTCTTGTTTTCGCATTTTCACCGAGAGTAATTCTGCGGCTACTGGAGGATTCGGGCCGTGGGTCGGGCTTTATGGTGCTGCCCGCCCCGGGCGGACGGGAAAATACCAGAGGTAAAAGGTTGTCGAACACATGAAAACTCCGCCGCGGGGGCGGCGGAGTCGGGAGGCGGGGCCCGGGGCGGCGGCTCCCTCCGCCCCGGGAGCTGGGTCAGCGCCGCCGGACGTGGTGGACGATCAGGGTGGCGACGGCCGCGACGGTCACGAGGCCGAAGCAGAGGCTGATCGCGGGGTGGAACCCGCCCAGTGACGTGACGCCGTTCCCGGCCAGGCCGAGAACGATGAGCACCCAGAGCAGGGCGCGCAGGCGACTGCCCGGGCGGGACCGCCGCGCGCTCGGGTCGGGGCGGTCGGCGGTGTCCTTGATGCGGTAGGGGTCGGTCATGACTGCGCTCCTCGGACGGGGTGGCCGGTGGTGAACACGGGCTTCGCGCGTGCTTTCCGTCTTCTGCCTCCAAGGCTAGGGAGGTCGGCGGCCCGGGGGCGATCCCGCGAACTGCCCAACCGTGGTGGTGCAGGCTGTACCACCGGCCTCCACGGCTCCCCGTCGGGGCGCCCGGGAGTGCCCGTTTCTCCGGCCGTCGTGTTTCCGTGCGATCGGTCAATGAATACCGATGGGTGACCCTACTCGTTGGAAACATTATTCTCGGTGTTCATATGGCCTCTTCCTCTTCGTGGTGCACATCAATGCGAACCGCATTGCCGGGTGTTGGTGGTGGCGTTCCGGTGGCACCCGGATAACCTTTGGCGTGTTCCGGGCCACCCTCCCGGGCGGGGGCGTCTTTTACCCCCGGTCCTCCCGGGGCTGCCGTTCCACGGTCCGTGGTGGGAGGAATCCCGGCCCGAAAGTGCAGTTCGCAGCGCTTTCCGGTGCTCTTGGTGGCCCCGCGCCCGGGCCCGGTCGGGTGCTCCATTTTCCCGAGGCCACCAAGGGTTTTGCTGTCTCTCTTGTGTCCGGGTCCGGCCATTTGCGTCTCACTGTGCGGCGGGCGGCCCATCATCATGTGCCTGACCTGCGGAATGAGGATATAGCCGTATCTCTTGCTCTACCCAGGGGTATGGGTGAGTATCGGTTCTGGTCGAACCTGGCTGTCCTATGTCGCGTGGAGCGTCGGGCAATCCACTCTGCAGGAGAACGACAAGCAGCCGTTCCGATGTTTTTCACAGCCCAGTCGCACCTGAATCCAGGAGTTTTCATCGTGATGCCCTCCCAGGGAACCCAGCGCCCCGAGTACGTCGACCGGACTCCGCTGTCTGCTTCGGTTCCGGAGGTGTTTGCGGAGCAGGTGGTGCGGGTGCCGGGGGCGCCTGCTGTGGTGGGTGGTTTTGGTGAGGTGTCGTATGCGGAGTTGGATGCGCTGAGTGCGGGTGTGGCTTCGTTGTTGTGTGGTGGGGGGTTGGCCGCTGAGGGTGCGGTGGTGTTGGTGTTGGAGCGTGGTCCGCATGTGGTGACGGCGATGTTGGGTGTGTTGCGTGCGGGTGGTGCTTATGTGCCGGTGCATGGTGATGATCCGGCGGAGCGTGTGGCGTGGTTGGTGCGGGAGACGGGTGCGCGTTTCGTGCTGACCGATGCGGCTTCTCGTGGTCGGGTGCCTGGGGGTTTGGGTTCGGGTGTGCGGGTGGTGGACCTGGACGAGGAACTCACACCCGGGGCCTCGAAGGCGGGAACTCCGGCAGCGGCGGTGCCGAACACAGCGGTGACGGACGCGGCTGTGCCGGAAGGGCACGGGACCGCGCAGACCGATGAGTCGTGGCGGGAACAGCGGCAGGACCCCGCCTCCCTTGCGTATGTGATGTTCACGTCGGGTTCGACGGGGTTGCCCAAGGGTGTGGCCGTCACGCATGGGGATGTGGTGGCGCTGGCGTTGGATGGCCGGTGGGGTGGTGGTCGTGATGAGCGGGTGCTGTTCCATTCCTCGCATGCTTTCGATGCGGCGACGTATGAGGTCTGGACGCCGTTGTTGCGGGGCGGTGCTGTGGTGGTGGCGCCTGCGGGGCGGATCTCGGCGGAGGAGTTCGGGGCGGTGGCCCGGGAGTTCGGGGTGACGTCGACGTTTGTCACGGCGGCTTTGTTCAACCTGTTCACGGCGCAGGACCCGGGCTGTTTCGCGCCGTTGCGTGAGGTGATGACCGGGGGTGAGGCGGCGAATCCGTTGGCGGTGGAGCGGGTGGTGCGGGCGTGTCCGGGCACGGTGGTGGCCAATGGTTACGGGCCGACGGAGACCACGACGTTCGCTGCGCATTTCGCGGTGGATCCGGGGGACGTGCCGGAGCGGTCGGTGCCGATCGGTAGGCCGTTGGAGGGGATGAGTGCCTGGGTTCTGGATGGGTTTTTGCGTCCGGTGCCTGTGGGTGTGGTGGGTGAGTTGTATGTGGGTGGTGCGGGTGTTGCTCGTGGGTATTTGAATCGTCCGGGGTTGACGTCGGAGCGGTTTGTGGCTGATCCGTTTGGTTCGGGTGGGCGGTTGTATCGCACGGGTGATCTGGTGCGGTGGGACGTCCGGGGCCAGTTGGAGTATGTGGGGCGTGCTGATTCGCAGGTGAAGATCCGGGGTTTTCGGATCGAACCCGGTGAGGTCGAGTCTGCTCTGTTGGGGTTGTCGGGTGTGCGCCAGGCCGTGGTGGTGGTGCGTGAGGACACTCCGGGTGTGCGGGTGCTGGTGGGTTACCTGGTGGGGGAGGAGCTCGACGCCGAGGGGTTGCGGGCCCGCCTGACCGAACAACTCCCCGCCTACCTGGTCCCCTCCGCGCTCGTCACGCTCGACTCGATGCCCCTGAACCAGAACGGCAAGGTGGACCGGCACGCGTTGCCCGCCCCCGAACGCGACACCGCGGCCTACACGGCTCCCCGCACCGACACCGAACGCGTGATCGCGGACGAGTTCGCCTCGGTTCTGGGTGTGGAGCGCGTGGGGGTGCACGAGGACTTCTTCGCGCTGGGCGGGGACTCCATCCTCGCGGCCCGGGTCCTGTGGCGCCTCGACGGCCTGCTGGAGACGGACTTCGGCCAGCGTGCCCTGTTCCGCCACCGTACGCCGGAAGCCCTCGCGCAGGCGGGTGGGACCGACAGCAGGAAGAGCCCCCTCCGGCGGGCCGACCGGGACCACCCGCTCCCCCTTTCCGCCGCGCAGCGCCGCCTGTGGTTCCTGCACCAGATCGAGGGCGCCAGCGCCGAGTACTACACCGGTGCGGGCTTCCGCATCCGCGGCTCCCTCTCCCCGGAGGCGCTGTGCACGGCCCTCACGGACCTCCAACGGCGGCACGAGGCGCTCCGCACCACCTACGACACGGTCGACGGTGAACCCGTACAGCTGGTACGCGACCCCTGGGACGGGAACGAGCTGCTGTCCGTGGCGGACCTGAGCGGCCTGCCCGAGGAGCAGCGCGCCCTCGCCCTGGACGAACACCTCCTGCGCGAGGTGAACACCCCCTTCGACCTGGTGCACGGTCCCGTGAACCGGGCACTGCTCATCGCGCTCGCGGAGGACGAGCACCTCCTCGTGCTGAGCACGCACCACATCGCCTGCGACGGCTGGTCCGTGGACGTCATGGTCCGCGACCTCGCCGCGTTCTACCGTGCGTCACTCGAAGGGACCGAACCCGGGTTCGTGGAGGGGGAGCCCGACTACGCCGACTTCGCGGTCTGGGAACAGGGCCGCTGGGCGGAGCCGGACGTGCGGGAACGCCTCGCGTACTGGGCACGCGAGCTGGAGGAGGTGCCACCGCTCGCCGTGCCCACCGACCGGCCCCGACCGGCCCAGCGCACGACCTCCGGTGCCGTCCACCGCTTCACCCTCTCCCGTGAGCAGGCCCGCGGCCTGGTCGAACTCGGCCGGGAGCAGGGGGCGACCCTGTTCATGTCCCTGACCGCGATGACCCAGGTGCTGCTCGCCAACGCCTCCGGAAGCAGGGACGTCGCGCTGGGGATCGCGTCCTCGGGGCGCGACCACCGCCAGGCGGAGGACATGGTCGGGTTCTTCGTGAACCCCCTGGTGATCCGCTCCCGGCTGGTCCCCGGCATGACCGTGTCCGACTTCCTCGGCGCCGTGCGCGACCGCATCGAGGAGGCCTTCGAACACGAGCTGCCCTTCGACCGGGTGGTGGACGAGGTCGTGGCCGAGCGCGACCCCAGCCGGGGACCGCTCTTCCAGGCGCTGATGGTGTTGCAGAACGCGCACACCGGCGCACTCGACCTGCCCGGACTGGACGTGGACCCGGTCGAGCTGCCCAGGGCCTCGGCACTGTCCGATCTGGTTTTCGAGTACACGGAGCAGGACGACGGCATCCGTGTCGCGATCGAGTACAACACCGACCTCTTCGACCACCGCCGCGTCCTCGGTCTGGCCGACGCCCTGTCCCGTCTGGTCTCGCTCGCCGTGGCCGAACCGGAACGGGGTCTGGCCGCGGTCGACCTCCGTACCGAGACGGACCGGGCCGAGCTGACCGCCTGGAGCAGCAACGAGGCCGCTTCCCTGCCCGCTTCGGTTCCGGAGGTGTTTGCGGAGCAGGTGGCGCGGGTGCCGGGGGCGCCTGCTGTGGTGGGTGGTTTTGGTGAGGTGTCGTATGCGGAGTTGGATGCGCTGAGTGCGGGTGTGGCTTCGTTGTTGTGTGGTGGGGGGTTGGCCGCTGAGGGTGCGGTGGTGTTGGTGTTGGAGCGTGGTCCGCATGTGGTGACGGCGATGTTGGGTGTGTTGCGTGCGGGTGGTGCTTATGTGCCGGTGCATGGTGATGATCCGGCGGAGCGTGTGGCGTGGTTGGTGCGGGAGACGGGTGCGCGTTTCGTGCTGACCGATGCGGCTTCTCGTGGTCGGGTGCCTGGGGGTTTGGGTTCGGGTGTGCGGGTGGTGGACCTGGACGAGGAACTCACACCCGGGGCCTCGAAGGCGGGAACTCCGGCAGCGGCGGTGCCGAACACAGCGGTGACGGACGCGGCTGTGCCGGAAGGGCACGGGACCGCGCAGACCGATGAGTCGTGGCGGGAACAGCGGCAGGACCCCGCCTCCCTTGCGTATGTGATGTTCACGTCGGGTTCGACGGGGTTGCCCAAGGGTGTGGCCGTCACGCATGGGGATGTGGTGGCGCTGGCGTTGGATGGCCGGTGGGGTGGTGGTCGTGATGAGCGGGTGCTGTTCCATTCCTCGCATGCTTTCGATGCGGCGACGTATGAGGTCTGGACGCCGTTGTTGCGGGGCGGTGCTGTGGTGGTGGCGCCTGCGGGGCGGATCTCGGCGGAGGAGTTCGGGGCGGTGGCCCGGGAGTTCGGGGTGACGTCGACGTTTGTCACGGCGGCTTTGTTCAACCTGTTCACGGCGCAGGACCCGGGCTGTTTCGCGCCGTTGCGTGAGGTGATGACCGGGGGTGAGGCGGCGAATCCGTTGGCGGTGGAGCGGGTGGTGCGGGCGTGTCCGGGCACGGTGGTGGCCAATGGTTACGGGCCGACGGAGACCACGACGTTCGCTGCGCATTTCGCGGTGGATCCGGGGGACGTGCCGGAGCGGTCGGTGCCGATCGGTAGGCCGTTGGAGGGGATGAGTGCCTGGGTTCTGGATGGGTTTTTGCGTCCGGTGCCTGTGGGTGTGGTGGGTGAGTTGTATGTGGGTGGTGCGGGTGTTGCTCGTGGGTATTTGAATCGTCCGGGGTTGACGTCGGAGCGGTTTGTGGCTGATCCGTTTGGTTCGGGTGGGCGGTTGTATCGCACGGGTGATCTGGTGCGGTGGGACGTCCGGGGCCAGTTGGAGTATGTGGGGCGTGCTGATTCCCAGGTCAAGATCCGGGGTTTCCGGATCGAACCCGGTGAGATCGAAACCGCGCTCCTCGGCCTCGACGGTGTCGCGGAAGCCACCGTCCTGGTCCGCACCGCCCCCGCAGGCGGACGACACCTGGTCGCCTACGTCGTCGGGCACGACGCGGGCCTGACCCAGGAGGACGCCGACGAACTACGCGAACGGCTGTCGCGGGACCTGCCCGGGTACATGGTGCCGCACGCCGTGGTGGCACTCGACACCCTGCCTCTGACCCCGAACGGCAAGGTGGATCGGCGTGCGTTGCCTGCTCCTGAGGTCTCGGCGGGTGGTGATTCCTATGTGGCGCCGCGTTCGGAGGTGGAGCGGGTGCTGGCCGGGGTGTTCGCTTCGGTTCTGGGTGTGGAGCGCGTGGGGGTGCACGAGGACTTCTTCGCGCTGGGCGGGGATTCGATCC
This sequence comes from Nocardiopsis sp. iso_40, assembly GCF_056173285.1. Classification (NCBI taxonomy): domain Bacteria; kingdom Bacillati; phylum Actinomycetota; class Actinomycetes; order Streptosporangiales; family Nocardiopsidaceae; genus Nocardiopsis; species Nocardiopsis sp. iso_40. The sequence goes on from NZ_CM149666.1 coordinate 584,202, forward strand.
TGAGTATTCAGGTGGTCTCGCGGGCTCGGCGTGAGGGTGTGGTGGTCACTTCCAAGGAGGTGTTCGGTCGGCCCTCGGTGGCTGCGTTGGCCGAGGTCGCCCAGATGGAGACGAGCAAGGCCTCGGTGGTGGGTCCGGTGTCGGGTCGGGTGGGTCCGACACCGATCACGGAGTGGTTCTTCGCCACGCATCCGGTGGCTCCGGACCATTTCACGATGGCGGTGCTGTTGGACTTGGCCGAGCCGGTCGAGGTCCCGGTACTGGAGCAGGCGTTGGATGCGTTGGCGGTCCAGCACGACATGCTGCGTCTGCGGGCGGATGGTCAGGGTCTGCGGGTTCTGGCGGCGGGGGGGTCCTCGTTCGGTCTGGCGGTGGTGGACCTGGGCGGGTCGGATCCGGGTGAGCGTGCTGGTGTGGTGCGTGAGCGTGTCGAGGCGGAGCAGGCTTCCTTGTCGTTGGAGCGGGGTCCGGTGGTGCGCGCGGTCCTGTTCCGAGAGGGGGACGCTGAGCGGTTGTTGTTGGTGGCGCATCACCTGGTGGTGGACGGTGTGTCCTGGCGGGTGTTGTTGGAGGATCTGGGGTCGGCTTATCGGCAGCTGTCCGCGGGCGGGGTGGTTGATCTGGGTTCTCGGAGTACGCCTTTCCCGGTGTGGGCGGAGTGGTTGGCTCGGCACACCACCGAAGGCGGCTTCGACGACGAGATGGACCACTGGTCCCGTACCGGCATCCGAGCGGAAGTCCCCCGGGACCACGATGCCCCCGGCAACGGCCGGGTCGCGGACCAGTCCGTCGTGACCGTCTCCCTGTCGGAGCGTGTGACGGGGGAGTTGTTGCGTGAGGTTCCGGGGGTGTTCCGGACACGGGTCAATGACGTGTTGTTGGCTGCTCTGGGCCGGGTGTTGTGTGGTTGGACCGGTGAGGACCGGGTGTTGGTGGATCTGGAGGGTCACGGTCGTGAGGAGTTGTTCGAGGGGGTGGACACCTCGCGGACGGTGGGGTGGTTCACCAGTATGTTCCCGGTGGTGCTCTCCTCCGCCGATGGGTGGGAGTCCCAGGTCAAGGGGACCAAGGAGATGCTGCGGTCGGTGCCCCGTCGGGGGGTGGGCTTCGGTGCCCTGCGCTACCTGGGTTCGCCGGAGCAGCGTTCGGTTCTGGCCGGTCTGCCGACTCCGCGGGTGAGCTTCAACTACCTGGGCCGCTTCGACACCGGAACCGGAACGGAGAACCTGTACACCGGGTTCGAGCTCAACCCCGGCGGGGAACACGCCCCGGAGGAGGAGCGCCCCCACCTGATCGACGTCGTCGGCCGCTTCGAAGGCGACCGCCTCACCTTCGACTGGTACCACGCCGAAACCCACCACGACCGGGCCACCATCGAGGAACTCGGCGCGCTGCTCATCGACCGTCTGACCGATCTGGTCGGGTTCTGTCTGGGTGAGGGTGTGGGTGGTGCGACTCCGTCGGACTTTCCGTTGGTGTCGTTGGACCAGGTTCAGGTGGACCGGTTGGTCGGTGACGGCCGGGATGTGGCGGACGTGTGGCCGCTGACGCCGATGCAGCAGGGCATGTTCTTCCACACCTTCCTGGAGCCGGATTCGCCCTCCTACTTCGAGCAGGTGGTGGTCGAGCTCGACGGCGTGCAGGACCTGGAGGGTTTGGGTCGTGCGTGGGGTTCGGTGGTGGAGCGGCATCCGGTGCTGCGCACCACGGTGGCCTGGCAGGGGTTGGACGAGCCGGTCCTGCTGGTGCACCGACGGGTGGGGACCCCGGTGTCTCAGGTGGATCTGCGCGGTCTGGGTGAGGCGGAGCGGGATCGGGCGGTCGCCGCTTTCCTTACTGAGGACGAGGCCGAGGGGTTGGACCTGGTGCAGGGTCCGCTGCTGCGGGTGGGGCTGCTGCGTGTTTCGGACAGCCGTGTGGTGGTGGTGTGGACGTTCCACCATCTGTTGTTGGACGGTTGGAGTCTGCCGCTGGTGCTGGAGGACGTCCTCACCGCCTACCGGGGAACACCGCTACCGGCACGAGCGGACTTCCGCCCCTACCTCGAACTCCTCAGCGAGCAGGACCCCGCCGAGGGAATGCGCTACTGGCGCGAACTCCTGGCCGACGTCGAGGCACCCACCCCGTTGCCCTACGACCGCACACCAGGAGACGTCCGCCAGGTCAGCTCCACCGGAAAGTCCGGGCACACCCTGACCCCGGCCCGCACCGATCGCGTGCACGGTTTCGCCCGTGAGCACGGTCTGACGGTGAACGCGCTGGTGCAGGGCGCCTGGGCGCTGCTGCTGTCAGCCCACTCGGGTGAGGACGACGTGGTGTTCGGTGCCACGACCTCCGGCCGGCCCGCCGACCTCCCCGGGGTGGAGTCCACCATCGGACTCTTCATCAACACCCTGCCGGTCCGCACCACCCTCAACCCCGCCGACCGGACCGTCGACTGGCTCCGCGACCTCCAGAACGGCCTGGTGGAGTCACGCCGCTACGAACACCTGCCGCTCAACAGGGTGCAGGCCCAGAGCGGACTACAGGGGAACACCCAACTGTTCGACAGCATCGTCGTGTTCGAGAACTACCCCGTGGACGAGGAGTCCGCCCGGGCGCACGGCGTCACCGTGGAGAGCGTCACCGCGAGGGAGGCCACCAGCTACCCGCTGACCCTGGTCGCCTACGACGGCTCCGCCATCGACCTGCAACTCCGCTACGACCCGGCACTGTTCTCCGCGGCCACCGTCGACCGGCTGCTGGAGCGGCTCGCCCGCCTGGTGGACGACATGGTCGCGCACCCCGACCGCCCCCTGGCCGGGCTCGCACTCCTCGACAGCGAGGAACACGACCGGGTCGAGGCCTGGGGCGACGGCGGAGCCCCCCGACAGCTCCGGACGGTCCCCGACCTCTTCGCCGCCCAGGTGGCACACCGACCGGACGCGACCGCGCTGTCCGCAACCGACCGGGAATGGACCCGGGCCGAACTCGACTCACGGGTGCGCGCCATCGCCCGGCGCCTGACGGACCGGGGCGTGGGAGCCGGAGACATCGTGGGGGTGCGCCTCGAACGCGGTCCGGAGCTCATCGCCGCCTTCCTCGGGATCATGACCGCCGGTGCCGCCTACCTTCCGATCGACCCGAACTACCCCGACGCCCGCCAGCGCTTCATCGCGCAGGACTCCGGGGCGACCCTCGTCATCACCGGGACCGGTCCCGTCGACACCCTGCCCGGGGACCTGGAGCAGGTCTCCGTCGCCGACCTCTGGCGAGTGACGGACGACGGGCACGGTGGGAACGGGGGCGCCGCCCCCGCGCGGCCGAGACTGGACGACCTCGCGTACCTCATCTACACGTCGGGTTCCACCGGCACGCCCAAGGGCACCATGGTGACGCACCGGGGTGCCGCGGAGCTGGCCGAATCCATGGCCGAACGCTTCGCCACCACGGAGGACACCCGGGTCCTGCAGCTGGCCTCGCCCAGCTTCGACGCCTCGGTGATGGAAGTCCTCATGGCCCTGGGCGCCGGTGCCCCCCTCGTGCTCCCGGAACCGGGTCCGCTCGTGGGCGAGGACCTGGCGGAAGTCCTGCTGCGGGAGCGGATCGGGCTGACGATCATTCCCCCGTCCCTGCTGGCCTCGGTTCCCGAGGGGGACTTCCCCGCACTGCGCACCCTGGTGGTCGGAGCGGAGGCCTGCACCGAGGAACTCGTGCGGCGCTGGGCCCCCGGACGGCGCATGGTCAACGCCTACGGCCCCACCGAGATCACCATCGCGGCCACCCTCAGCGACCCGCTCGTCCCCGAGAGGACCCCGCCGATCGGCCGCCCTGTACTGGGCACCCGACTCCGGGTGCTGGATGGGTTTTTGCGTCCGGTGCCTGTGGGTGTGGTGGGTGAGTTGTATGTGGGTGGTGCGGGTGTTGCTCGTGGGTATTTGAATCGTCCGGGGTTGACGTCGGAGCGGTTTGTGGCTGATCCGTTTGGTTCGGGTGGGCGGTTGTATCGCACGGGTGATCTGGTGCGGTGGGACGTCCAGGGTCAGTTGGAGTATGTGGGGCGTGCTGATTCCCAGGTCAAGATCCGGGGTTTCCGGATCGAGCCCGGTGAGGTCGAGTCCGCTCTGTTGGGGTTGTCGGGTGTGCGCCAGGCCGTGGTGGTGGTGCGTGAGGACGCCCCGGGTGTGCGGGTGCTGGTGGGTTACGTGGTGGGGGAGGAGCTCGACCCCGCGGGGTTGCGGGCCCGCCTGACCGAACAACTCCCCGCACACCTGGTCCCCTCCGCGCTCGTCACGCTCGACTCGATGCCCCTGACCCCGAACGGCAAGGTGGATCGGCGTGCGTTGCCCGCTCCTGAGGTCTCGGCGGGTGGTGATTCCTATGTGGCGCCGCGTTCGGAGGTGGAGCGGGTGCTGGCCGGGGTGTTCGCCTCGGTTCTGGGTGTGGAGCGCGTGGGGGTGCACGAGGACTTCTTCGCGCTGGGCGGGGATTCGATCCTGAGTATTCAGGTGGTTTCCCGGGCTCGGCGTGAGGGTGTGGTGGTCACTTCCAAGGAGGTGTTCGGTCGGCCCTCGGTGGCTGCGTTGGCCGAGGTCGCCCAGATGGAGACGAGCAAGGCCTCGGTGGTGGGTCCGGTGTCGGGTCGGGTGGGTCCGACACCGATCACGGAGTGGTTCTTCGCCACGCATCCGGTGGCTCCGGACCATTTCACGATGGCGGTGCTGTTGGACTTGGCCGAGCCGGTCGAGGTCCCGGTACTGGAGCAGGCGTTGGATGCGTTGGCGGTCCAGCACGACATGCTGCGTCTGCGGGCGGACGGTCAGGGTCTGCGGGTTCTGGCGGCGGGGGAGTCCTCGTTCGCTCTGGCGGTGGTGGACCTGGACGGTGTGGCCCCGGGTGAGCGTGCTGGTGTGGTGCGTGAGCGTGTCGAGGTGGAGCAGGCTTCCTTGTCGTTGGAGCGGGGGCCGGTGGTGCGTGCGGTCCTGTTCCGTGAAGGGGACGCTGAGCGGTTGTTGTTGGTGGCGCATCACCTGGTGGTGGACGGTGTGTCCTGGCGGGTGTTGTTGGAGGATCTGGGGTCGGCTTACCGTCAGCTGTCCGCGGGCGGGGTGGTTGATCTGGGTTCTCGGAGTACGCCTTTCCCGGTGTGGGCGGAGCGGTTGGCTCAGCACACCACCGAAGGCGGCTTCGACGACGAACTCCCGTTCTGGCGGGCCCTGGCCGAAGAGTCCGCCGACCAACCGCCGAGCCGTACCGAAACCGACCAGAACACCAACGCGACCGAGGACGTCGTCTCGACCCGGCTGTCGGAGCGTGTGACGGGGGAGTTGTTGCGTGAGGTTCCGGGGGTGTTCCGGACACGGGTCAATGACGTGTTGCTGGCTGCTCTGGGTCGGGTGTTGTGTGGTTGGACCGGTGAGGACCGGGTGTGGGTGGACCTGGAGGGTCACGGTCGTGAGGAGTTGTTCGAGGGGGTGGACACCTCGCGGACGGTGGGGTGGTTCACCAGTATGTTCCCGGTGGTGCTCTCCTCCGTGCAGGGGTGGGAGTCCCAGGTCAAGGGGACCAAGGAGATGCTGCGGTCGGTGCCCCGTCGGGGGGTGGGCTTCGGTGCCCTGCGCTACCTGGGTTCGCCGGAGCAGCGTTCGGTTCTGGCCGGTCTGCCGACTCCGCGGGTGAGCTTCAACTACCTGGGCCGCTTCGACACCGGCGGCGAAGGGCTGCACACCAGCATGACCCTCACCGGAAGCGAGTCCCCCGACGAACTCCGCGCACACGAGATCGACATCGTCGGCAGGCTGGAGGACGACCGGCTGGTCCTCAGCGCGGCCTACTCCCGGGCGCTGCACGACACCGCCGCCGTCCAGGACCTCGTCGACCGGCTGGAAGCCGAACTCACCGATCTGGTCGGGTTCTGTCTGGGTGAGGGTGTGGGTGGTGCGACTCCGTCGGACTTTCCGTTGGTGTCGTTGGACCAGGTTCAGGTGGACCGGTTGGTCGGTGACGGCCGGGACGTGGCGGACGTGTGGCCGCTGACGCCGATGCAGCAGGGCATGTTCTTCCACACCTTCCTGGAGCCGGACTCGCCCTCCTACTTCGAGCAGGTGGTGGTCGAGCTCGACGGTGTGGACGACCTGGAGGGTTTGGGTCGTGCGTGGGGTTCGGTGGTGGAGCGGCATCCGGTGCTGCGCACCACGGTGGCCTGGCAGGGGTTGGACGAGCCGGTCCTGTTGGTACACCGACGGGTGGGGACCCCGGTGTCTCAGGTGGATCTGCGCGGTCTGGGTGAGACGGAGCGTGAGCGGGCGGTCGCCGGTTTCCTGGCCGAGGACGAGGCCGAGGGGTTGGACCTGGTGCAGGGTCCGCTGCTGCGGGTGGGGCTGCTGCGCGTTTCGGACAGCAAGGTGGTGGTGGTGTGGACGTTCCACCATCTGTTGTTGGACGGTTGGAGTCTGCCGCTGGTGCTGGAGGACGTCCTCACCGCCTACCGGGGAGCGGCCGTTCCTCCCAGGCCCGCCTTCGACGACTACCTCACCCGGCTCGTCGAGCAGGGCACCGAGGAGGGTTACGCGTTCTGGCTCCGTGAACTCGAGGACGTGGAGGGCCCCACCCCGCTGCCCTACGACCGTGCTCCCGCCCGGGTCCGGGCCGCTCGCTCCGTCGAACGCCGGGAGGTGTCCCTGCCCGCCGAGGACGCCGCGGCCGTCCAGGGTTTCGCCCGTGAGCACGGTCTGACGGTGAACGCGCTGGTGCAGGGCGCCTGGGCGCTGCTGCTGTCGGCCTACTCGGGTGAGGAGGACGTGGTGTTCGGTGCCACGACCTCCGGCCGGCCCGCCGACCTCCCCGGGGTGGAGTCCACCATCGGTCTCTTCATCAACACCCTGCCCACCAGGGTCCGGACCGACCCCAACGCACCGGTGGCGGCGTGGCTCCGCGACGTCCAGGAGAACCAGGCGCGGGCCCGTACCCACGACTACCTGCCGCTCAGCAGGATCCAGGCCGGGGTGGGGCTCCCGGGGGACACCCAGCTGTTCGACAGCGTCGTCGTGTTCGAGAACTACCCCGTGGACGAGCGCCCGGCAGGCGATGACGGCCCGACGGCCAGGCTGGTCGCCGCCAACGAGGCGACCAACTACCCGCTGGCCCTCAGCGCCTACGCCTCCGACGGGGTCCGGCTGCTGCTCGGCTACGACCCCGCCTGCTTCGACACCGCCACCGTCGACGTCCTCCTCGACGACCTGGCGAGGATCCTGCTCTCCCTCACCGAGGCCCCGGACCGGCCCCTGGGCCGGGTCGCCTCCGCGGACCCCCGCCGCGCCCTCGGGTTCAGCGCGGGCGAGGACCCCGACCCCCGCTCGGGGACCGTCACCGGGCTGTTCGCCGACCGGGTCGCCGAGCACCCGGAGGCGCTCGCGGTCACGGGCTCCGGCCGGAAGTGGTCCTACGCCGAACTCGACGCCGAGTCCGGGGAGCTCGCCGAGCACCTGTGCGCGCTCGGAGTGGGTCCGGGGTCGAGGGTCCTCCTGCTGATGCCGCGTTCCCCGCGGGTGGTCGTCGCGATGCTCGCCGTCCTCAAGGCGGGCGCCGCCTACGTGCCGCTGCACGACACGGTCCCGACCGAACGGGTCGGGCAGATGGCGCACGGGGTCGGGGCGGACGTCGCGATCGCCGACCCCGCAATGGCGGAGCGCTGCGCCGGCCTCGGATCCGTGGTCCGGTACGGCCCGGACGGCCTGACCGCCCCGGAACGCCGCCCCGTCGACCCGGTGACGGTCCCGGCCTCCGCGGCCTACACCATGTTCACCTCGGGCTCCACCGGGGTGCCCAAGGGCGTGGTGGTCGACCACCGCGACATCGTCGCGCTCAGCGCCGACCACCGGTGGACCGAGGGCCACGAGCGGGTGCTGTTCCACTCTCCGCACGCGTTCGACGCCGCCACCTACGAGGTGTGGGTGCCGCTCCTCAACGGCGGGACCGTCGTGGTGGCCGACGAGACGGTGTCCGCACCGGTCCTCCGGAAGACGGTCACCGAACAGGGCGTGACCGCGGTCTTCCTGACCACGGCCCTGTTCAACCTGTTCGCCCACCAGGACCCCGCCTGTTTCGAGGGCCTGACGGAGCTGTGGACCGGCGGCGAGGCGGCGGACCCGGCCTCCTTCGTCCGGGTGCTGGAGACCTGCCCCGACACCAGGCTCGTGCACGTGTACGGGCCCACCGAGTCGACCACGTTCGCCACCTGCGGGCCGGTGGACCCCGAGGAGGCCCGGGCCGGGCTGTGCCCGATCGGCCGCCCCATGGACGGCACCGGCACCTACGTCCTCGACGGAGCCCTGCGGCCGGTGCCGCCGGGAGCGGTCGGAGAGCTCTACCTGTCCGGGGACGGTCTGGCCCAGGGCTACGACCACCAGCCCGCACTGACCGCCGAGCGGTTCGTCGCCGACCCCTTCTCCCGCGGCGGGCGGCTCTACCGGACCGGCGACCTCGTGCGCTGGACCCGGGACGGCCGCATCGTCTTCGTCGGCAGGGCGGACGGGCAGGTCAAGCTGCGCGGTTACCGGATCGAACTCGGCGAGATCGAGAGCGCCCTGCTCCAGGGGGAGGGCGTCGCCCAGGCGGTCGCCGTCGTGGCCGAGGCACCTTCCGGCGGACGGCAACTGGCCGCCTTCGTCACCGGGACCCCGGACACCACCGGCCTCCGGGAGTCCCTGGAACAGCGGCTGCCCGCCTACATGGTGCCGTCGGTGCTCACCGTGCTCCCGGAACTGCCGCTCAACCAGAACGGCAAGGTCGACCGCAGGCGCCTCCCCGACCCCGACTGGCAGGGCGCCGCGGCGCCGGTGCACGTCGCTCCGCAGACCCCCACGGAGGAGGCCGTCGCCGAGGTCTGGACCAACACGCTCCGCCTCGAACGCGTGGGCCGCGACGACAACTTCTTCGACATCGGCGGTGACTCGGTCCGCAGCCTCCAGGTGGTCCGCGAGATCGAGGAGCTGCTGGACGTCAACGTCCCCGCACACCTGCTCTTCGACCACCAGACGCTGCGCGCCTACGCTGAGGCCGTCGAGGAGGTGCTCATGGAGCAGCTCTGACCTCGCAGAACCCGTGTGACCGGTGCCGGGTGCCGCCGAGTAGGCCACCCGGCACCCGAACCGGTACCATTCTGTTGGACGCACCGGGGCCCGCCACCGGACGGTCGGCCGACGTAGCTCAATTGGCAGAGCAATCGCCTTGTAAGCGATAGGTTAGGGGTTCAAGTCCCCTCGTCGGCTCTCTCTTTGCCTGACCTGGGACAACACTCCAGGCGAGATCGCTACCACGTAGCTTCGTCGCCTGGAGAGCTATCGCCTGTGGGTGCCCGGTGTGTGGGCTGGACCTCTCCTGTCTCCGGTGGTCTTCTGAGCCACCATCCATGACGTACAGGCCCTCCGGCCCCTGGTGCAGAGTGTCCCGCCGATCAGGTCCCACCTTGGGCCGAGTCGGCGCGGACCGGCCCAGCCGCACAGCGACCAGGGACACGACTGACCACCTGTGCCGCTGGCTCCGCGAACCGAAGCGCACACGCCGCCTGGCCCGTGAGCCCTTCCAGCGGTTGGGGCGGGGCCGTGAAACGCGGCTCCTTGGAGTGTCGTGTTGTGCTGCCGGGGCGTCCGCGCGAAACCTGAAACCCCTGATTCTATTATCTCCTCCGAGTGCGCCCAGCTCCTGATTGGACCGTTGCTCCACTCAAGAGCCGGGGCCTCCTGCACCGTCTATGCTGCTCCCACAACCGGGCTGGAGAGGTCACCCGCGCTGCTCCGGTTCCTCAGCCCCGAGCGGCAGGAGAAAAAGGATCGGCGAAAGGGTGCTGTGAAGCGGAGGCAACTGGAGCGGGCATGGGGAGCGATGAGGCCCTCTTGTGTCTTCTGGATCGCCCGTGCCACGATCTACCTTTGGGCTTTGGATAAAATTTAGTGCAACACCTGGTGTCCCATTTTCCCGATATGGTTGGGCGCCTTTGTTCCTCTTCCTGGTTGGAGTGTGCAGAGATTGGTCTGGGAATATCTGTGGGCGAGCATCACTGTCTATGCTGTGTCCCTGGTGATGTTTTTGTTGGCGTGGGTCTTCTATCGAAAATACGATAAGATCCAGGACTTTTTCCTGAGTGGCCTTCCTCGATTTTTTAGAGTTGAGGAGTACAGGCGGGGGAAAATTTATTCATTCAACAAGAAGGCTTCGGTGGCCTTCTTTGTGTTTCTCGGTTCGATGTCCGCGTTCTATGCAACCAAGGGCTTGGTGCTGTTCTTTGGATGAATATATTTATTTGATTTTGACTCTCCGATGATTCGTTTTTCTGGCAGGTGCAAGAGTCGTCAGCGTGCTTGGTCGGGTCCATGGCCGGCGATGACGCATTTGTGCAGTCAACTCCCCGGGGGTAGGGGAAATCCTGTTTCTTTTCGTACGTTGAGGAGGTTTTGATGGCTGACTGGGTGTGGGTGCTGGAGGGGTTCGACCGCGTTTCCGAGTTCTGTCGCGCGCGTCATGTCATTCCCGAACTTTCGGATGACGATGCGAGATATTTTCTAGGATTGGATGACTTCGGATATGGAGATATGTTTGACATAACCGAAGCTTCCCTCGCTGAGTTGTCAGTCCGATTTGGTCTGGAGGTGTTCCCGAAGGATTTCGAGTACCTGCTCGGCAGGGAGGCGGTTGAGTGTTCCTGAACTAAATGGTCGGGATGTGTAATTTTATGGAAATGGTTGCGGGTGGGGCGCCCGACGAGGCCGAGCCGACGGGGATCCGCACGTCGTGGGCTGCTTTCGAACCAGCTCGGTGTCGGACGGGACGGCCCGCGACCGTGTGCCCGCTCCCGGGAGCGGGCACACGGTCGCCTCGGGCGCGGCCGGTGCGGACGGTCAGCCGCAGACCGTGCCGTTGAGGGTGAACCGTTCCGGGGACGGGACGTGCTCCGACGGGTTGTGGCCCACGAAACCGAAGGTCACCTCACCGCCGGCCGGGATCACGGAGTTCCAGTCCAGGTCGCTGGCGGTCACCACGCGCCCGGCCTGTGCGAGTTCCGAGCTCCACGAGCGGTCCACCGTCTGCCCGCCGGGGAAGGACCAGTCCAGTTCCCAGCTGCTGACGGGCTCGGTCCCGTTGTTGCGGACGGTCACCTGGGTGTTGAACCCGCCTGACCAGACATCGTGTGTCGAGTACTCCACCTCGCAGTCGGAGGAGGCGGGCACGGCCGCTGTGCCCTGGTCGGCGACGAAGCCGGACACCCAGGCCAGGGTCGAGTTCCAGTTGATCGTCAGCTCGTTGGTCGCCCACGCGTCGATGTGGTCGATGTAGCAGAACTGCGGCGCGCAGCCCTCCAGGTTGGCCCGGCTCACCGGGTCCCAGGTGCCGGTGTCGGAGTTGGGCCCGCCGGACAGGGTCCCCTTCGGCGGGTTGGGCAGGGCGGGGTCGAGCTGGTGGGCGTACCAGCGGCTGTGCTGGTTGACCGCGTCGTTGGTGCCGTAACCGGTGACGTAGGACTGGTTGAGCGCGTTGCGCCCCAGGACGTAGTCCATCCCCTCCAGCACGGCGTCGCGGTAGCGTTCGTCGGCGCTGATGTCGTACGCGGTGGCGAGCACGGCCATGTTGTTCAGGACCAGGTTGTTGGAGCCCCAGGCGAAGACCCCGCTCCCGGGGGAGTAGGCCAGGCCGTACGGGTGCTCGCGCACGTTCTCCAGGTACTGCTCGGCACCGTCGAGCACGGAGTCGCGCACCTCGTCGCGGTCGGCCAGAGCGCTGGGCACGGTGGCCAGCTGCAGGCGCCCCAGCGGCGCGGTCCAGCGCCAGTCGAAGCCGTCCGCGGTGAACACCTCACCGGTGTGCAGTGCGGAGGAGGTGAACGCCTCCTCGTACTCCGCCCCGCCGGTGGCCAGGTAGAGTTCCGCGGCCGCCCAGTAGAACTCGTCGTCCACGTTGTCGTCGTCGTAGGGGCCGCCGCCCGCGCCCGTGGGGTCGGCGTAGCGCTCGGGCTCGGCCACGGCCGCCTCCCAGGCGGTCTCCGCCGCGGTCAGGCAGGTCTCGGCGAAGCCGGAGTCGTAGGGGGCGAACACCCGGGAGCACTGGGCCCCCGTGGCGGCCAGGTTGAGGGTGGCCGCGGTGGACGGCGGGTGCAGGTACCGGGGCTGCGGGTCGTCCGCGGGCATCATCGGCAGCCCCGTCCACTCCAGGTCGTGGACCTTGTGGTGGGCCATGCCCGCCAGCTCCTCGCCCTCGGGCACCTGCATGCTGAGCAGGAACTCCATCTGCCAGCGGGCCTCGTCCAGCACGTCCGGTGCCCCGTTGCCGCTCTCGGGCACCGCCAGGGCGCCGTCCCCGACCCGTCCGGGGTCTCCGGTCGGCGCGGTGTGGGCCCTCTCGTAGACGCTCATGAGCTGGTGGACGGAGATGCCCCCGTTCACCACGTACTTGCCGTGGTCGCCCGCGTCGTACCAGCCGCCGGAGACGTCCAGTGAGTAGTCGCAGGGCGTGTCCGGGTGGCAGGTCACCCCGGTGTCGCCCCGGTTCGGTCCGACACCGGTGTGGCCGGCCGCGCGCCCGTAGCCGGGAGCGATCCCGTCGAGGATCTCGATGCCGCTGCGCTGCGTGTAGTAGAAGTTCAGCGAGTCCGTGGCCAGCTCGGCGTAGGGCTCGGCCGTGATGCCGAAGGGGTGGCTGGTCTGGCCGTCGGAGGTCAGCGTGTAGCCCTCCCCCTCCGCGGTGAGGTGACCGAAGTCGATGGTGTGCACGTTCTGCCCGGAGGTGGCGTCCGTGCCGCGGGGTGTGGACGTGCCCTCGGCGACGACCGTTCCGTCGGCGTCGGCGACCTCCCAGGGGAGGCCTTCGGCGGCCTCGGTGACGACCGTCGCCGCCTTGGGTCCCTCGGGCAGGTAGGCGACCTGGTTGACGCGCACGCGCGGTCCGGTGTCCGGCTCGTAGACGGGGGGTTCGGCTCCGCCGACGAGGGAGACCTCGTGCAGGCAGAACGTCCACGCCTGCTCGCTGCCGCCGATCTGGAAGGCCACCTGGGCGTCGTCGCGGTCGGTCGACGCGGTGAACACGTACTCGTGGGTGGTCGGCTCGGCGCTGAGGACCGGGCGCTCGTCGAGTTCGGTGCTCCAGGGGTCCACGGGCTCCTGTACGAGGGAGCGGATGGGGCGTCCCTCCAGACCGGAGGCGGTGAAGGAGAAGCCGTAGGACTCACCGGCCGTCAGTGCGACGTCGTCCTGGCCGACGATCACCTCCCACGGGTCGCCGGTGCCCCCGGGGACGTCGACGCACAGGACCCCCTCGGCGGCGTCCATCTCCGCTCCGGGACTGGCCCACCAACCGGCGGTTCCCTGGCTGAAGTCGCCGTTGGAGATCTGCTGGGGCGGTTCGTCGGCGTGGGCGGGGGCCGGGCCGAGCAGGCCCGCGGCGAGCGTTGCTGCCGCGCTCAGGGCGACGGCTTTTCGAAGAGGCACGTGGTTCCTTCCGCTGGGGGGTGGCGGCATGGAGTGGGAGCGCTCCCAATAGTGTGATCATTGTTGTGTTATGGCTCACATTTGTCAACGGGGGCAACGGCGGCCGCCCCCTCCGGGCCGGGTTCTGCCGCTATGCCTCGCGACGGCATCCGGCGAGGAGGGTCGCGACCATGTGCTTGGCATCGGCCCTGTCGTAGTCGGGGCCGGTGATGCAGAGGTTTCCGATGGCGCGCATGAGCGTGTAGGCGGTGATGCCGGGGCTGAGTTCGTCGTCGGCGGCGCAGGCGTCGAGCAGTGTCGCGCAGGCCGGGACCAGGGTGTCGAGCATGAGGGTGTGGAGCTTCTCCAGTCCTGGATCACCGGACCCCAGGGCGGCGCTGAGGCCGTGCTTGGTCACCAGGAACTCCACGAACGCGTCCGCCCAGCGGGTCAGGGCGGTGAACGGGGAGGCTGATTCCTCCAGGAGTCGGGGCGCGAGTGCGGTGCAGGTGTCGATCTGGTGCCTGTAGACGGCGGTGACGAGGTCCGCCCGGGTCGGGAAGTTCCGGTAGATCGTGCCCACGCCGACGCCGGCGCGTTCGGCGATGTCGCGGATGGGGGCTTGGACGCCCTGGTCCACGAAGACCGCCGACGCTGCCGACAGGACGCCGCTGCGGGTGCGCTGTGCCTGTGCCTGACGTACTCCGACCGGTTCCGGCACGGATCCTCCCTTGCTCGCGGAACAATGTTCCGCTAAGTTGGCGGAACGGCGCTCCGCCAAAGTATGACAGAGCGATCCATGGAGAAAGCGTAGGTCTCCCCATGCCTTCCAGCCACCTCGACCAGCGGATCACCGCGGTCAAGCCCATCACCGTTCCCGCGCCCGGCCGCAGCCTCGACCTGCAGGTGAAGGTCACCGCCCCGCTGTCGGGACAGAACCTTCCCGTCATCGTGTTCTCCCACGGCAACGCATGGTCCCTGGACGGATACGAACCCCTCGTCGACCGGTGGGCAGCCGCCGGATTCATCGTCGTGCAGCCCACCCACCTGGACTCCCGCCGCAACGGCATCGCGTGGGACGACCCGCGCTTCGCCACCATCTGGCGGGTCCGGATCGCCGACCTCCACGCGGTCATCGACGGCCTCGGCGACATCCTTCGCCAAGCCGGCGGCCTGGAGGGCCGCGTCGACCATGAGCGCATCGCGGTCGTCGGCCACTCCTGGGGGGCCCAGACAGCCGGCGTGGTCCTCGGCGCGCGCGTGCTCGACGCCGACGGCTCTCCCGGAGAGGACTTCTCCCACTCCGCGGTCTCGGCCGGCGCGCTGATCGCCGCGACCGGAACCGGCGACACCCTCACCCCGTTCGCCGCCGAACACCTTCCGTTCATGAGGCCGGACTACTCGACCATGACCACCCCGGCCCTGATCGTCGCGGGCGGCAAGGACCAGTCGCAGCTCTCCACCCGGGGGCCGGAGTGGTTCACCGACGCCTACCACCTCAGCCCGTCCCCGAAAGGTCTGCTCACCATCGCCGAGGGCGAGCACACCCTGGGCGGCCTCGCCGGCGAGATGGCCGCCGAGACCACCGACGAGGACCCCGCCCGCGTCGCCCTCGTCGCCGACGCCGTCTCCGCCTACCTCCTCGACGCCTTCAAGCTCAACGACGATGCGTGGACCGCCCTCGGCAACGCCGCTGCGACCGGCGACGATACGTGGAGCATCACCAGCAAGTGAACCCGGCCAGAGCGCGCTGCCGACCGGGCCGGGAGCGGGCTCGGGAGGCGATCGGCTCCGCCCCGGCCACGCGGCGAAGCCCCGGCGCGTGGCCGGGGCTCCGGTCGCTCTTCGGCCGACCCGTGCTCGGGCCTGCGTCTTCTCAGTCCTGCGGTTCCCGGGGGTTCACCACGGTCTCGGGCCCCGGGTAGATGACCCGCTCCTCGCCGTCGGCGAAGCGGACCAGGTAGGGCGGGCCGTTGTCGGCCCCTCGGACCTCGATGATCTCGGCGTTGTGCTCGCCCTTGGAACTGGTGACCCCGTGCGTGTGCAGGCGGTCTCCGGCGGTCGCTCGCATCTGCCCTCCTGCTGTTCGACGACCGGCCTCCCCCGGGCCGGCCACAGTCGGGTGGTACCCGCGCCGCGGTCCGGATGAACCCCGTGGAACTGGTGAAACAGCGATCAACCGGACGTCCTACGATGTGCGGGTGAACAAGCTCTCCCCAGTCGTCGCGTTCCTCGTCTTCGTGGGCGTGTTCGTGCTCTCGCGTACCGCCACCCGGGACTTCCTGGCCTCCTGGGTCGCCCTGGAGGGGGTGGTCCTCGGGCTGGCCTCCCTGGTGGCGTCCGTGCTCCTGTCCGCTCTCGCCGCGGGGGCGGTGCTCTACGCCTCCCGGCTCATCTCGGGGGAGTAGGCGGCTGCCCGGGGGGTCAGGGTGCGGCGGCGGGAGCCGGGCAGGAGGCGTTCGCGCGGAGCCGAGCCCGCAGGGCCACGGCCAACAGGGCGAGCCCGACGGCGGCGAGCAGGGGCTGGACCGGGGCGAACCAGGCCATGGCGCCGCTGGTGCCCAGAGCCAGCAGGACGATCTTGTTGCAGACCGGGCAACCGATCGCGAACCAGGCCAGGAGCCCGCCGCCGAGCCCGCGCCTGCCCCCGGGGCCGCCGGAGTCCTCGGGGACGGGACGGGTGTAGGTGGCCAGGAGCAGCCCGGACAGGACCGCCGTGGCGGCCCACACCGGGTAGGACCACCACGTGGGGTCGATCTCACGGGCGAAGATCCCGTTGGGGATGAGGACCGCTGGCAGGCCCAGGGCCAGCAGGGTCAGGGAGGTGCCGACCGCTGCGACCGCCCACTGCCGTGTACCCCAGTCGCGCATCTTCCGTCCTTCCCGGGCCGTCTCCGGCGCTCAGCCTCGTGGCGGTGTCCGGCCTACCGGGATGCCGCCGTTGATTTCTATCGCCAATAGAATACTCTCTACTCGTCATAGAAAACGAGGACGGGGGCGGCATGCCGAAGGGCGACGAGAGGTCCGGCGACTCCGAGCGGTCGCGCGGGACCAGGGGGCCGAAGGGCGCCCCGGGGACGAAGGACTCCGCACGCGGAACCGTGTCACCACTGCTCCTGGGCGGCGCGGTCCTGCTCGCCCTGGTGGTCGCGGTGGCCGTGGGCCTGAACCTGGAGGGCGACGGTGAAACCGGGGAACCGGACGCGCCCGAGGCCGCCTCCGTGGTCGACCACGTCGACGAGGAGCAGCGCGAGTGGGGCCAGGAACTGGCCCGCCGCACCGCCGACGACCCCGCGGCCCTGGGCCGTGAGGACGCCCCCGTGGTCCTGGTCGCCTACTCCGACTTCGGCTGCCCCTACTGCGCCGCCTGGTCCCAGGAGACCCAACCCGAACTGGTCGAGCGGTACGTGGACTCGGGCGACCTGCGGATCGAGTGGCGGGAGTTCCCCTACCTCGGCGAACTGTCGCGGACACTGTCCGCCGGAGCCGTCGCCGCGGGCGAACAGGACTCGTTCTGGGAGTACCAGGAGGCCGTGTTCGCGCACCAGGAGGAGCTCAAGTCCGCCAACGACCCGGACACCCTCCTGGCGGAGATCGTCGAGGACCTGGGCCTGGACGGCGACCGGTTCCAGGAGGACCTGGACTCGGAGCAGAGCGCCGCCGCCGTCAGCCGTGACTTCGTCGAGGGCCAGCGGATCGGGGTGAGCGCCACCCCCGCCTTCATCGTCAACGGCGACCCCGTCATGGGTGCGCAACCCCTCGACGTCTTCCTCCAGAGCATCGACACGGCCCTCGCCGCGGCAGGGGAGTGAACACCGTGGACATCGGATTCGTCGCCGCGGTGCTCGGCGGGCTGCTGGCCCTGCTCAGTCCGTGCAGCGCCCTGCTGTTGCCGTCCTTCTTCGCCTACGCCTTCCGCGACCCGGGACGGCTCCTGCTGCGCACCGGGGTCTTCTACGCGGGACTGTGCCTGACCCTGGTTCCGCTCGGAGCCGGTTCGGCCATGGTGAGCGTGCTCTTCCACGGCCACCGCGACCTGCTCATCAATACCGCGGGCGGCCTGCTCATCGCCTTCGGCGCCGCCCAGGTCCTGGGGCTCGGCTTCACCTGGGGAGTCCTGGCGCGGGCACAGAGCCGGTTCGCGGGCGGCCGGGGGAACCTGTCCGTCCTGGGCCTGGGCGCGGTCTACGGCCTGGCCGGGTTCTGCTCCGGGCCGATCCTCGGGGCGGTGCTCACCGTGGCGGCGACCGGGACGCCTGGCCGCGGCATGCTCCTCATGGCCGCCTACGGGCTGGGCATGGTGCTGCCGATGTTCTTCCTGGCACTGCTGTGGGACCACTACGACCTGGGGCGCCGCCGCTGGCTGCGCGGCCGGACCGTGGAGGTCGGCCCGCTGCGCACGCACACGAGCGGGCTACTGTCCGGCGGACTGTTCGTGGGGATCGGCGTGCTGTTCGTCGCCTTCGACGGTACCGCCTCGATGGCCGACCTCCCCGGCACCGGCTGGATGGCGGAGCTAGCCGACAGGGCCCAGGCGCCGCTCGCGCGGCTGGGCGGCTCGACCGACCTGGTGGCCCTGGCGGCTCTCGCCGCCGCGGTCGCCCTGGTGGTGGGCGGATCCCTCCTCGCCCGGCACCGGAACCGGTCCGGGGCGGAGACCGAGGTGACGGGAGCCGAACAGGCCGGAGCGGAGGCCGACGGCACCGGGACCGCCGCGACCACGGCCGAGGGGGAGGCCGCGCGTGCGGAGTAGGAACACGGTGCCCGTCGCGCTGGCGTCCCTCGTCCTGCTCACCGCCTGCGGGCCGGGAGGCGGGGGCACCGGCGACGCCGAACCGAGGAACGAGCCGGCCGCGTCCCCGCCGCACGTCTCGGGCGCCCTCCCGTACCCCCTGGCGGGCCCGGCCCAGTGGACGGCGCCCTTCTCCTCCGAACCCAAGGCCGCGGGTTCCACCTTCGTCGGGGTGGCGCAGGACAGGCAGGGCGGCCCGATCCGCTTCCTCGGAGTGGACCGGGGCGGGGTCACCCGCTGGGCCGCCGAACGGGACCCCGACTGCACCGGCTTCACGGTCACCCGCGCGGAGGACGGCGGTGCGCCACTCGTGGTGCTGATGGACCGGGAGCCCGATCCGGGCGGGGGCCTCTTCGCCGCCGTGACCACCGCGTCCGCCTACGACCCCGAAACCGGGGAACGTGTGTGGGGGCCCACCGAGGTGCCCGGGACCCTGGTCGGCCCCGGACTGGTGTTCGCCGCGTTGCCGGGCAGCGTGATGACCGATGCGACCGGCCCGAAGGCGGCCCTGGGCGCGGCGGACGGGAAGGTGGTCGCGGACGAGGAGGACGGGGACGCCGTCCTGCACGAACACCACGGCATCCTGCTCGTGCACCGGGACGGGGCGCTGCGCGCGGTCGGCCCGGAAGGGGCGGACCTGTGGACCCACACCGACCTGGAGGTGCCGGCCGAACTCGGGGCGGAGCCGGTCCGGGTCGGTTACGGGCCGCGCCCCGCCAGCGACTCCGCCGCGGCTGTGGCGCTGGAATGGACGGCGGACGGGGGCGACGGCCGTTCGGAGGATGCGGACACGCTGCTCCACACCGTGCACGACCTGCGGACGGGGGAGCGGCTCCTGACGCTCGCCGCCCACACCGAACCTCGCCTGCGCGGTGACGGCCTGGGGCGCACCGTGGTCCTCGCGGCGCGCCCCGGAGAAGGAGAACCGACACTTTTCGGCCTGGCCGGGGCGGAACCCGCGCCGGTCTGGGAGCTTCCCGCACTGCCGGATGAACGCCTCGACGGACTGGTCGGCGGCATCCTGTACACCGACGGCGGGCAGGCGCCCCGGGCGGTCGACGCGGACACCGGAGAGGTCGCTTCGGAGGACACGGCGGGCCGGGCCCCGGCCGCGGCCCTCCCCGGCGGCCCCGCGATCCTGGCGGTCCCCGGCGGGGACGGCGGTTCCGCCCTGGTAGCCCTGCCCGTCGGCTGAGCGGTACGGGGGATGCCTATTCTTGGACGGACAAGCGCACGACGAACGGTGGGCCATGAGTAACACGGCTTCCGGGCTCGGATCACTGGAGTCCGCGGTCATGGCGGTCCTGTGGGCCGCCGGGCGTCCGGTGAGCGTGCGCGAGGTGGTCGAGGGGCTGGCCGACCGCGAACCGGCCTACACCACAGTCTCCACGGTCCTGGAGAACCTGCGCCGCAAGGGCTGGGTCGACCGGGAGCGCACCGGTCGGCTGTGGTTCTACCGTGCCCTGCGGGACCGGGCCTCGCACGCCGCCGACCGCATGCACGGCGCCCTGGACGACAGCGGGGACCCCCGGGTGGCCCTGCTGCGCTTCGTCGACCGGATGGACCCGGACGACCTCGACGTCCTGCGCGGGCTGCTCGCCGAGGTCCCCCGGGACGAGGACCCGTGACCTGGTCGGTGGCGGCGCTCGCCGCCCTGGTGCTGTGGAGCGCCACGGGCTCCCGGGCGCTGCGGGCCCTCCACCGGGGCCTGGGCGCCACCGCCCGGACGATGCTCACCCTGTGGACGCTCGCCACCGCCGCGTGGCTGCTGGCCTGCGCCGCCCTGCTCGCCACCCTGGCCACCGGGGTGATGGGTCCCGGGGTGAAGGCGCTGGTCGCCGCCTGCGCCGACCTGTTCCAGGCGGTGCAGCAGAACGGTGCGCAGAACGGGCTCGCGGTCGCGGGACTCCTCGGCGCCGCGGGGCTGGCCCGGCTCACGTGGACGGCCGTCGGCCGCCACAGGGACCGGTCGGTCCGGATCAGGGAGTACGCCCGGGCACTGGCCGTTGCAGGACGGCGCCGCACCCTGCACCTGGACCGGGTCTGGCTGCTGGAAAGCCCCGAACCCGCCGCCTACTGCGTACCCGGCCGCGGGTTCGGCATCGTGGTGACCAGGGGAGCCGTCGACCGGTTGACCGGGCCCGAGCTGCGCGCGGTCCTCGCCCACGAGCGGGCCCACCTGAACGGACGCCACCACCTCCTGGTCACCTGGACGCGGCTGCTCGACACGGCCTTTCCCGGGGTGCCGCTGCTCCGCGCCGCCGCGGGGGAGGTCCCCGAGCTCGTGGAGTGGGCGGCCGACGACCGGGCGGCCGAGGAGGCCGGACCGCACGCACTGGCCCATGCCCTGGGGATCATGGCGGCCTCGGGTGCGGACGGCCCCGAACCCGCCCTGTCGGCATCGGGCGCCTGCCCGGTACGGCGGGTGCGCCGCCAGGTCCGGCCGGCGGAACCCGCCGCCGGCTGGGCCGCCCACGCCGGCGCGGCGCTGTTCGTGGTGCTGCCGCTGGCCCTGGCGGTGCTGGCCACGGTGCTCAACGTCGCCGTGCCGCCGTGCGAATGCGCGGGCTGAGGACGCGCCGGGGCCCGGTGCCCCGGAAGGTGCCCTCGGTGCATCGCCCGGCCGCGGCGTCCGCCTGGTCACAAAGTAGGGGTCGGGGGTGCCGGACACCGGTGCCCGGATGAAAAACTCCGCCCATGCTCGGTATCACTGACCTGCCCACCTACCTGGCAGGACTCGTCCTGATCGTGCTCCTGCCGGGGCCCAACTCGCTGTACGTGCTGTCCGTCGCGGCACGCGGCGGAACCCGCACCGGGTACAGGGCGGCCGCGGGCGTGTTCACCGGCGACGCCGTGCTGATGCTGCTCGCCGCGGTCGGCGCGGCCTCGCTCCTCCAGACCACCCCGCTGCTCTTCACCGTGGTGAAGTACGCCGGGGCCGCCTACCTGGTCTGGATGGCGATCGGGATGCTGCGGTCCGCCCGTGCCCTGTGGACCTCCCGGCACCGGTGGGCCGAGGAGCAGCGGGCCGCCGACGCCGCCGCGGACACCGCCGCCGTCTCCGCGGGAGCCGCGGGGCCGGGCATCGGCGGAGCGGAGCGCCCCTTCCGCCGGGCTCTCGTGGTCTCCCTGTTCAACCCGAAGGTGATCCTCTTCCTGATCTCCTTCTTCGTGCAGTTCGTCGACCCCGCCTACGCCTACCCGGCACTGTCCTTCCTGGTGCTGGGCCTCCTGCTGCAGCTCGTCAGCCTGCTCTACCTGTCGGTGCTGATCTTCGGCGGGACCCGCCTGGCAGCGGCCTTCGGGCGGCGCAGGCGGCTCTCGGCGGGCGCCACCTCCGCGGTCGGGGCCCTGTTCCTCGGGTTCGCGGTCAAGCTGTCCGTCAGCAGCGCCTGACCGCGTCCCCGCACGGCGGTCCTCGGCGGCGTCCGAGCCGTCCGCCCGCCCCGCCCCGCCCCGGCGCGCTTGCGCGGACGGCGGAGAGGAGGAGCCCCGGCGGCCCGGACCCCGGCCGCCGGGGCCGCGGCTCAGTCCGACACCGGTTCGGTGACGAACCGCACCGAGGCGTCCAACCTGCGGGCCAGGGCCTGTGCCTCCTCGGGGGTGTCGGCACCGACGGCGATGTGCGCGATCCGGTTGCCGACCGAGCGGTGCGGTTCGATGACGTCGCCGGGGCTGACGGCCAGTTCCGCGTGGAGCAGGTTCGGGTGGGCCAGCACCTCGTCCCAGCCCTCGACCGCGACCAGACGGCCCGAAGGGGGAGTGAGGAAACGGATCGCGGCCCCCCGCCGGGGCCGGAGCGAGGCGCGGTCGACGGGGTTGCCCAACGCGTCGTCGTAGACCAGGCCGAACCATTCGAGGCCGGGGATGACGTGGGGCAGCATGCGGTGGATCCAACCGCCCGCGTTGCGCACGTGCACCTCGCCGAGGACGACGCCGCGTTCGGTCCACCACAGTTCGACGTGGAACTGCCCGTAGCTCAGCTCAAGGGCGGTGAGGGCGGCGACGACCTGGCTTTCGATCTCCTGCGCGGTCCGGTCCGGGATGATCGCGGGGATGACGTACTCGGTCTCGAAGAAGTTCGGCGGCGGCAGCAGTTCCTTCGAGGTCAGGGCCAGCACGTGGGGGGCGCCGTCGAGGAAGAGGCCCTCCGCGCTGAACTCGGGCCCCTCCACGAACTCCTCGACGATGAAGGAGCCCCGACTCCCCTCCGGCAGGAACTCCAGCGCCCCGGCCAGCGCCTGCGGCCCCTCGATCCGGGTCACGCCCTCGCTGCCCATGGCGTCCCGCGGCTTGACCACCCAGGGGCCGGTGGACCCCCGCAGGAAGTCGTGCGCCTCCGCCTCGTCCGCGCAGACCCGGAACCGCGGCTGGGGGAAGCCCGCGGCGGCCAGTTCGGCCCGGGCCTCGTCCTTGGTGCGGACCCGGTGGACCGCCTTCGGCTGGTTCCCGGGGCGGCCCAGCGCGGCCGCGGCCTCGGCCACCGCCTCCTGGGCCATCTCCCGCACACCGAAGACGACGTCGAAGCGGTTGCCCGCCTCGGCCTGCGCACGCGCCCACTCCGCGCTCGCCCCGCGCACCTCGAAGTCGACGGCGGAGGCGGCGTCGGCGAGTTCGGTGACCGCCGGAGTCGCCGCCAGGGTGGCCTCCTGGTTCGTGACGTGCACTCTCAGGCCGCGTGCGTGCGCCTGGCGGATCGCCGTTCCGACGACGTCGACGGCGAGAGTGGCGTTTCCGGCCCCTCCGACGAAGAGGAGCTGGAGGGAGGGCTGGTCTGTCATGTGAGTTCCTCGGTGAGTCATCTGTGCGGGCGGCTCGGTCGTTCGGGGCGCGGGTCAGGTCCCTGACGCGGCGCTTTCCCCGAAGACGTTCAGGAAATAGTTGATGTCGCAGGTCAGGCCGCGCGCCATGTCGCCCATCCGGGAGGCGCCGCCCCTGTCGGCGAGGCTCTCCCGGTTGCGGCGTAGCGTGCGGTCGGAGAAGGGGAGCGCCCCGGGGCTCAGGTAGCGGATGGCGCCGTCGGGCGCACGGCGCGGGATGACCTCGGAGCGCGCGTACCGGCTGGCGCTGAAGGGGATGTCGAGCCTGCCCTCCGCGAAGGCGGACTCGATGCCGCCGTGGAGGCAGGGGGCTGCCAGGACCGGCTCCACGATCTCGGCCACCTCCTCCAGGACCCACTCCAGCTCGGCGCCGACCCGGTCCTCGTCGAGCGCGATGAAGTCCAGGAGCGGTGAGTTGGCGCGGGAGGCGAGCAGCAGCCCGTCGATGTTGGCGCGCGTGTCGGGGATTCCGTACGCCTCCAGGTAGGTTTTCGTGATCAGTTTGGTGGCACCGCCCAGGCGGGCGAGCAGCGCGCCGTAGAGGATGACGTCCTCGGCGTGCGACCGCTCCCTGGGGAAGACGCCCATGAACTCGTGCAGTACCGCGTGGACCTCCACCTCCTCGGGCAGGTAGCGGGCGGCGAGCACCGGGATGGCCCGCAGCGCGGCCACGTCCTGCTCGAAGTGGCCGCCCTGCGGGTACGCCACCGAGATGCAGCGCACCCCCTCGCGGGCCGCGGCCACCGCCTCCAGGACGCTGACGGCCAGCGAGACCGACGGGGGTACGAGCACGGCGGTGAGCGTGCCGAACAGCTCGCGGTCGATGACCAGGCCCCGCCTGGCCAGGTCCCCGCAGAGCGCGTCCACCTCCCGCCAGGCCGCCAGCGAATCGCCCAGCGGCACGGCCTTCGAGTAGGGGAGGTTGTACGAGATCCCGCCGCCCTCGAAGGAGGTGATGCCGGAGGCCACCGAGGTCTCGAACAGGCGGCGCGCGTCGGGCGAACCGTGCCGCACCTCCAGGGGGGCGGACACGGCCTCGTTGAGCTCGCGCCCCCTGGGCCAGCCGTGGGTGACGAGGGGGTAGCCGTTGAGTTCGGCGGAGTTGCGCAGCAGCACGGCGCGGGCGTTGTCGAAGTGCTTCAGCCGGGTGTGCGAGTCGATGGTGATGGTGAGGATGCCCGGTTCGGCGTGCCGTTCCAGGTCCCGCAGCAGGGTCAGCATCTGGGTGTGCGAACCCACGCCGCAGCGCGGTTGCAGGGCGACGCGCCCCGCGGCGCGCGCCGCACGCAGAACCTCCGCCGCGGTCGGTTTGCCCAGCTCCCGGACGTAGGCGAGGGACTCCGAGATCGTCGGCGGCTCCGGGGGCTCCGGTGGCGGTGCGGCCGCGTTCACCGTGCGGTGACCGGCTGCGCGCTGCGGGTACGGAGCCCGTCCAGGACGGTCGGCAGCTGCTCGGGGTCGGACAGGACGAGTTCGACGCCGAGTTCGCGGAACCGGTCGTCGTCGGCGGCGTCCTTGTTGCTCCCCACGGAGAGGTTGCCGCCGAGGATGACCGGGCAGTCCAGGAGGCCTGCGGCGCGGGCCCGCGGCAGGTCCTGGAGGTCCTCGTAGGCGTGCCCGTTGAGGCTGCCGATGATGACGGCCTCGGCTTCGGGGTGTTCGGCGTGGGCGGCGGCGAACTCGGCCACCGGGGTGCAGGCTCCGAGGTTGACCACACGGAACCCCTGGGCACGCAGGGAATGGGCGATGAGCTGGTTGGCCACGACGTGGGCGTCGCTGGCCGCCACGCCGAGGATGACGGTTCGGGTCAGGGGTTCGGGTCTCATGTGCAACTCCCGGAGGTCTTGTGTGGGTGGCTGTCCCGCGGCCGGGCTGGGTGACGGAGGCGGACGGCCGGGCGGAGGTCAGTCGTCGAACGCGGCGAACAGTTCGCGTTGGCTGACCTCACGCAACCGGGCGACGTCGTACTTCTCCGGGTCCGCGACGGACAGGGAGTCGAAGACCAGGTTGACCGCGGGCACCAGGCCCCAGGCGTGGCGGTAGGCCGGCCAGCCCGGGCTCCCCCGGTCGGCGTCCAGTTGGCGCTCGAAGATGTAGTTCGCCCACTTCGGGGTGGCCGGGTAGCGGTGGTGGAAGTCGTGCACGACCGTGTCGCCGGTCAGGACGAGGTACCGCGAGGGCGCGTGCACGAAAAGCATGCGCGCGGTCCACCTCGTCCAGGCCGCGGCGCGGCGCAGCGGCGGCAGGTCGGGGGAGGGCGCCGGCTCGCCGATGAAGATGGCGTTGGTCAGGCTGCCGAAGTACTCCTTGCCCCGGTGCTCGGTCACGTCCGGGGCAGGGAAGGTGTGTTTCACGCAGAGCCGCAGGGTGTTGCTCACCTGGAACAGCGGGAAGAGCGGAACGAGCCAGGCCAGGAGCAGCATCGGCCAGGTCCCGGTGGCGACGGTGGCGATCGCGGCGACACCGTAGAGGGCGACGCTGGCGGCCTTCTCGCTGATGTCCGAGCCGTGCCAGAAGGAGCGGATACGGGCCACCGCGAAGGTGAGGTGGAACCAGGGCGAGACGATCTTCCCCAGGACCCGTCGCCACATCTGTCGGCGGGTCATCCCCGGGTGCAGGTCCAGACTCACCAGGAACGCCTGGACCGTGGGGTCCCGCAGCGTCATGTGGTGGGCCGCGTGGTGGTCGCTGACGTGTTCCCGGCTGTACCGGCCGAAGTGCTGGATGATCAGCAGGCTGGAGGTGGCGCGGCCGATCGCGGCGTCCAGGCGGCGCCTGCGGTACATGTTGCGGTGCGCGCACTGGTGGTAGACCATCATCCGCAGGTTGCGCATGCCGTGCAGGGTGACGGCCCAGCCCGGTAACAGGAGCAGCAGCCAGAAACCGGAGAGGGCCAGGCCGACGCAGCTGATCGCGGTACCGGTCAGCATGGACAGGCCGGCGGTGGTCAGATGGAATCCGGGGGTCCACCAGGACAGGGGGCCCTGGCCGGAGATCGGTTTCCCAGTGAATACCGTGATCGGATACTGAAGGAATCGTGGCAGGGCGCGCATGGTTTCGCGCGGGTCCGAGCGGTCAGCGGACGCCTCGGAACCCAGACCGTTTCCGATAGTTGTCATCACATTCTCTTCGTGGCAGGTGTCGATTCAGCTTGAGTTCTACGGTTTCGCGTCCTGGGGCTGTTCTTCGGGGAGTTCGCGAAGTTTTCGCACCGGTGAGAGGAAAACGGGCAGGAAGGCTGTCGCCATGAACGCCCCGCCCACCCACAGGGCGGCCTGCACCCCGACCAGTTCTCCCAGAACCCCGGACAGGGCGGCGCCGACCGCGAGGGCTCCGGTCAGGAGAAACCGGAAAGTGGCGTTCATCCGGCCGAGCAGGGAATCGGCGGTCATGCGCTGGCGCAGGCTGACGCCGAGCACGTTGTCCATGCCGATCTTGAACATGGCCAGGAACCAGCCGGCTCCGGCCAGGTACAGCCAGAAACCCTGGCCGACCAGGGGCACGAGCAGGCCGGCGGGTGACAGGACCAGCCCGGCGAGGCCGAGGGTGCGCCCGTAACCGAGGCGGGCGGCGACGGGCCGGGCGCAGCGGGCGCCGCACAGCAGCCCGACCCCGCCGGCCGCCCAGAAGAGGCCCAGGGTGGCCGAGGACAGGCCGAGCTCGCGGACGAACCAGATCGGGAGCATGGTGTTGACCACGGCGGACCCCAGGTTGGCCAGGGCCGCGGTGAGCACGAGCGCCCGCAGTTCCGTCCTGCCGAAGACGTGCCGAAGGCCCTCCCCGATCTGCGCCGCCAGCGGCGGGGCCTTCTCCCCCCGCGCCGCGGCAGCCGCGGGTGCGTGCCGGAGGCTGGTGAGCCGCAGGGCCGAGGCCAGGTAGGCGCCCGCACTGACGACGAGGGCCACGGGTGCGGTGAGCAGCGCGACCAGTCCGCCGCCGGCGCTGCGTCCGGCCACGTTGCCCGCCGCGATCAGCGTGTTGATGTCGGCGTTGGCCTGGACCAGGCTGCGGCGGTCCACGAGGGAGGGCAGCACGCTCTGCGAGCCCACGTCGAAGAAGACGGTGGCACAGCCGTTCAGCAGCACGATCGCGTAGAGGTGGCCGAGGGTGAGCATGTCCGCCCACCAGGCCAGCGGCACGGTGCAGAACAGCAGCGCTCGGCACAGGTCCGCCGTGATCAGTACCCGCCGGTGGCTGAGCCGGTCCACCCAGGCCCCGGCCGGCAGGCCGATGAGGAGGAAGGCGACGGTGCTCAGGGTCGCGAGCGCGCCGACCTGCCCGGGGCCGGCGTCCAGGGCGGCCACGGCCACGAGCGGTACGGCCACGTAGCTGATGTTGGTGGCGAGCTGACTGAGCGTGGAAGCGGCGAACAGCACACGGAAGTCACGTACGCGCCAGGGAGAGTCGGGTCGCATGGTTTGTCCGTCCGATGGTTGGTCCGGAGCCGCTGTTCTGGAAACCCCGTCAGCGCCAGGGATATTTGGCACCGAGTTCCATTTTCTTCGATTAATGGCCGAATGTGGCCATGATCATTGTTACTTATGTCCTCATTCGGACACGAGGGCTGTTGGCAATGGCCGAATCCGGCCATGGGCGTGGTTCTGGGGCGGTGGGAGGAGGGGGTTTTCGGTGGAAAATCCCAGGGCCGCCGCGGCTGTGGATCGTGATCATCATGCCTGAACTGCAAGAACTCGAAAAATCCTTAATTGGCTGCCCGTGCTGTGCGGGAATCAAGGTAGCGGCCGCGCCAAAGAATCAACAATGTGATCCATGTCACATTGACGCTCATGTTGTGCTGATGCACGATCGATTGCGGTTCTCCTGGTTGATCAAGATCTTTTTCTCTGCAATGCATATTTGTTGATCAGCGCCTTTCAAAATTGGCGCCGTGTGCATTTTCGGCAAACGTCAGGTGAATCCGGGTCGGCGAATTGCATCCGTGGTGATTCGGGTCGGCCCCCTGCCGGTAACCGCCGTTGTGCCAGGCAGGACCACTGCTCGATCACGGACACCCCCACACACAGGTCAGGTGAAAGCAAGTGACCGCACGTACCGCCCTCATGATCGGTGCCGCCGGCGGAATCCTCTCCGAGGCGGCCCGAGGGCTCGCCCGGGAGGGGCACCCCCTCGTCCTCTTCGACAAGGACGAGGAGGCCGTCACCCGCCTGGCCGAGGAGCTGGCCCCGCGGACGAAGGTCGACGTGGTCCTCGGCGACATCACCGACATCCCCGCGGCCGAGCGGCAGCTGACGGAGATCACCGAACTGCACGCCCCGTCCGTCCTCGTGAACGGCGTCGGCGGGGACACCCGGGTCATCGGTTACGCCGACCTGGAGCGCGGCCATTTCGAGGAGACGTACCTGGAGAACGTGGTCAGCACCTGGATCGCGGTCAAGGTGGTCGCGCCCCGCATGGCCCGGGACGGCTACGGGCGCATCGTCAACTTCGCCTCGACCGGCGGGCGGACCTACAGCCGCTTCAACAACGCCGCCTACGTCGGCGCGAAGGCGGCCGTCATCGGCATGACCAAGCAGATGGCACACGAACTCGCCGGCACCGGTGTGGTGGTGAACGTGGTCGCGCACGGGCCGATCGCCACCGACCGGGTCGCGGGCGCCTTCGAACGCCGTGACGAGGCGGCGCGCAGGGCCGTCCTCTCCCGGCTTCCGATGGGCCGGTACGGCACGGTCGCGGAGGCCGCCGGGAGCGTGCTGCACCTGTGCTCCGAGAGCGCCGGCTACTCGACCGGTTCCGTCATCGACATCAACGGCGGGCTCTACATGTGAGACCCCCCGCCCCCGCAGGAAACAGCGCACAAGGAGCTGGTGTGGCGAAGTTTGTCGTCCAATTCGAATACAACGTGGACCGGGCGGGCCGACAGGGCCTGCACCCGGCCCACGCCGAGAACCTCCACCGGCTCGCCGACAGCGGTGTCCTGCTGCTCGGCGGACCGCTCACCGGTGAGAACTCCGGACTCCTGCTCTACGAGGTGGACGACCGCGAGGAACTCCGGCGAGTACTGGACGAGGAGCCCTACGTCCGGGGCGGGATCGTCGCCAGGACCCGGATCCACGAATGGGAGCCGGGCAAGGGCAGCTGGATCCGCGCACTGAACCGCGCCGAGGAAACCCCCGCCCCGGAAGGAACCCGCTGACATGCTCTCGCTCAAGCAGGACTCCCTGCACGCAGGGGTCGTCGACCCCGAGATGGGTTCCATGCGCGTCCTCAGCGAAACGGCGCTGAGGTTCCCCGACGCACTGTCGTTCTCCTCGGGCGCCCCCTACGACGGCAACCACGACCTGGCCGACCTCGGCCGGCACATCGAGCGCTACATCGGGCACCTGCGTGAGAAGGGCGTGCCCGAGGAGCGCATCACCCGCTCCCTCTTCCAGTACGGGCCGGTCAGCGGAATCATCCGGGACGATGTCGCCCTGATGCTGAAGCAGGACGAGGGCATCGACGTCCCGGCCGAAGCCGTCATGATCACGCACGGCTTCCAGGAAGCGGCCCTGATCACCCTGCGCGGTCTGTGCACCTCCGCCGACGACGTCCTGCTGTCGGTCTCGCCCGCCTACGTCGGCATCCGGGGCGCGGCGCGGATGCTCGACGTCCCCATCCGCGGGATCCTCGAAGGACCGGACGGGCTCGACCCCGAGGCGGTGGCTGCGGCGGCCCGCGAGGTGCGCTCCGAGGGCAGGCGCCCGGCGGCCCTCTACCTGGTGCCCGACTTCTCCAACCCGTCCGGCACGGTGGTCCCCCTCGCAGCCCGACGGCGACTCCTCGAAGTCGCAGCCGAGGAGGACCTCGTGATCCTGGAGGACAACCCGTACGGGCTCTTCGCCCGCGAGGGGGCGTCACTGCCCACCCTGAAATCCCTGGACACCGACCGCCGGGTCGTCTACCTCGGCTCCTTCGCCAAGTCGGCCTTCCCCGGCGCCCGCCTCGGCTACCTGGTCGCCGACCAGGAGGTCACCGACACCGAGGGGGCCACCCGGACCCTCGCCGAGACGCTCTCACCGGCCAAGGCGATGTTCACGGTCGGATCCTCCTCCCTCTCCCAGGCAGTGGTCGGCGGCATCCTCGTCGCCAACGGCCACGACCTGAGATCCGCCACCCGCGAGCTGGCCGCGGTCTACCAGGAGCGGCTGGAGACGACCCTGGACGCCCTGGCCGAGCACTTCCCGGCCGACGGGGACCACGGCGTCACCTGGAACACCCCGAGCGGCGGGTTCTTCCTGGTCCTGAAGGTCTCCTTCGACGCCGACCTCGCGGCGATGGAACGCTCGGCCCGCGACTACGGGGTGAGCTGGGCGCCCATGAGCATGTTCTACCTCGACGGAGGCGGCCGAAGGCAGATCCGGCTCGGTTTCAGCAACCTGGCACCCGACGCGATCCGCGAGGGCATCGCGCGGCTGGCCCGTTTCGTCAAGGAAACCCCGCACGAGACCCCCGAGGAACAGTTTTGAGCCCCCGAACGCCCACCGCCGTCGTCGTGGACGGCTACTCGGCAGGAAACTTCTACCCGGGGGCCTTCGCCTCCGCCGGCGCCCGGGTGGTCCACGTGCAGAGCACACCGGAACTTATCCCGACCATGCGCGCACCCGAGCTCTCCGCCTACGCGGAGAACATCGTTTGCTCCGACGGGGACCGGCTGGTCGAACTCCTGCGGCCGTACGACCCGGTCGCCGTCGTCCCCGGTCAGGAGTCCGCCGTGCGGCTCGCCGACCGGCTCAGCGCGGCACTCGGCGTGAAGTCCAACGGCACGGAACTCTCCGCCGCCCGTCGCGACAAGTACGAGATGATCGAGGCGCTGCGCCGGGCCGGGGTGCGCTGCGCCGACCAGTTCAGGAGCGACGACCCCGGGCTGATCGTCAAATGGGCCGAGGACCGCGGGGACTGGCCGGTGGTGGTGAAGCCGGTCAGCTCGGCCGCCTCCGACGGCGTCTTCGTCTGCGAGGACGCGGAGGAGGTCCGGGCCGCCGCCGAACGGAACCTGGGCACCCGGGACATCTTCGGCTTCGCCAACACCGAGGTGCTGGTCCAGTCCTACCTCCGGGGCACGGAGTACATCGTCGACACGGTCAGCTGCGACGGCCACCGTTACGCCTGCGGGGTCTGGCGTTACGAGAAGCGGATGCTGCCCTCCGGCCAGCGGGTCTACAACCGGGAGATCCTGCTGCCCTCGGAACGGAGCCCGGTTCCGGAGCTGATCTCCTACGTCGACGAGGTGCTCGCGGCACTGGACGTGCGTTGGGGACCCGCGCACGCCGAGGTCATCGTCACCGACCGGGGACCGGTCCTGGTCGAGATCGCCACCCGGCTCAACGGCCTGCTGAACCCCGGGTTCCAGCAGCTGTGCCTGGGAGCCGACCAGGCCGGGCTCTCCGCGGCGGCCTACGTCCGCCCCGAGGAGTTCGTCCGGGAACACGGCGGCCGGACCTACCGCAGGCTCCGGTCCGCCTACAGCTACAACCCGGCCACCGCGCTCGACGGTGTCCTTGAGCGGGTGGACCAGGAAGTCCTCGACCGGATCAACGAGCTGCCCAGCGTGTTCCTGACCAGCCTCAAGTACGGGCCGGGCGACCGGATCCGCCCCACCACCGACCTGCTCTCGGCCGCCATGCGGATCTACCTGACCGCGGCCGACGACGCCCGGCTCGCAGCCGACTACGAGAAGGTCCGCGCGTTGCAGGAATCGGTCTACCGCCTCTCCTGACCCGGACGCACCACGCTCACACCCCCACCCGGATCTTCCCCACACCCCCCATACCGGAGGAACAGCTGTGCACAGCCGCATCGGCATCTTTCTGTCACCCGTCCACGAGACGGGGCAGGACCCGCACCTGGCGATCCACCGCAACCTCGACCTGGTCGAGCGCGCCGACCGCCTGAACTTCGACGAGGCGTGGTTCGGCGAGCACCACACCCTGGGCTGGGGCCTGGTCGGCGCCCCGGAGACCCTGATCGCCGCAGCCAGCCAGCGCACCCGCCAGATCAGGCTCGCGCACGGCGTGGTCCCGCTCTCCGGCCACCACCCCTTCCACGTCGCCAGCCGTGCGGTACACCTGCACCACCTGGCCCAGGGCCGTTACATCCTGGGAGTGGGGCCGGGTGTGCCCTTCGACGCCACCATGTTCGGCCTCGACGGGACGGTCCAGCGCAGACGCCTGGACGAGGCCCTGCCCACCCTCCTCGAACTGGTCAACGGCGAGGAGCGGGTCACCCAGAAGACCGACTGGTACGAGCTGAGGGACGCCAAGCTCCAGCTGCCGCGGTTCGGGGACGGCCCGATCGAGGTCGCCATGGCCACCTCCGGCACCTCGGTGACCAGCCCCCGCCTCATCGGCCGGTACGGGCTGAGCATGACCTCCTTCGCGCTCCCGTTCGCGCTGATGACCCCGGGCGCCCCGGACCACATCGGCCTGGCCCAGCAGTGGAAGCACGCCGAGGAGGCCGCCGAGGAGTTCGGGCAGACGCTGCACCGCCAGGACTGGCGCATCGCCCTGCCGGTGCACGTCGCCGAGACCAGCAAGCAGGCGTTCGCCGAGGTCCGAGAGGGCTACGACCGCTGGTTGTTCGAGTACTTCGGCAGGGCCGCGGGCCGCAGCGTCCAGCCCCCCGGCGTCCCGCGGGACCAGCTCCTGGAGGCCCGGGTCGAGGCGGGCGGCGCCCTCGTCGGCTCCGTCGACGAGGTGGTCGCCGGTATCCGCCGGATGCAGGAGGCCACCGGCGGATTCGGAACCCTCCTGGTCTACGCCGCGGACTGGACCTCCTACGAGAACACGAACCGCAGCCTCGAGCTGCTGGCACGCCACGTGGCCCCGCGGATCACCGGCGCCGCGGCCCGCCCGCAGGAGGCCGTCGACTGGGCGATCGCCAGCCGCGCCTCCCAGTAGCC
Organism: Nocardiopsis sp. iso_40; assembly: GCF_056173285.1. Classification (NCBI taxonomy): domain Bacteria; kingdom Bacillati; phylum Actinomycetota; class Actinomycetes; order Streptosporangiales; family Nocardiopsidaceae; genus Nocardiopsis; species Nocardiopsis sp. iso_40. Next base: position 617,145 of record NZ_CM149666.1, read on the forward strand.
CCCGGTGGTCCGCCACAACCGTGCGTCCGGGAACGCCGGACGCCCAGGAACGAACGCCGGAACAAGGGGAGAGACTTCGCATGCTGCAACAGGCCAGGTCGGCGCGCCGTCCCTTGGACCAGCGTTTGTTCCGTGACCTCCTCGGCCGATTCGCCACCGGGGTCGTACTCGTCACCGCGCGTACGGAGGACGGCCCCGCGGGGATGGCCGTCAACTCCTTCACCTCCGTTTCACTCGACCCCCCGCTCGTCGCCCTGTGCGCGGCCCACACCTCGACCACCTGGCCGCGTATCCGGGCCGCCGGGAACTTCGCGGTCACCATCCTCGGGGAGGGGCACGCCGACCTCTGTCGGCTGTTCAGCGACCGCACCGCCGACCGGTTCGCCGGGCGCGAGTGGGCCCGCACCCCGGCCGGCCACCCCGTCCCGGCGGACGGCCTGGGCTGGTTGGACTGCGGGATCAGCGCGATCCACCCGGCGGGCGACCACGAACTGGCCATCGCCTCGACCAACGACGGAGCCCTGGCGGATCCGGCGGACCCCCTGGTGTTCCACAGGAGCCGGATCCGCCGACTGGCGCCCGAGCCGTCCGCACCCGCGGAGCCCGTCACCCGCCGGCGTACAAGAAGAACGAGCTGAGGAAGAAGCTGACACCGTGGGCAGTACGCAGTGGCAACAGCACTGGCGCACACGCCGTGTTCCGTTCACCGAGGAGTGCCAGCAGGCCCGGGAGGCCTTTCTGGTGGACCTCAAGGACCCGGGTGCGGCACAGGACCGGGTCCTCGACGACGTCATCACCCTGTGCGCTGATTCGCTCCACTGGAAGGAGCACGGCTACGACGCGGTCGGGGCCGCCCCGGAGACCTTCCGGGACACCCTCCCCGTGAGGCGCTACGGCGACTTCACCGGGGAGATCGACCGGGAGACCCGCACCAAGGGCGGGACACTGTCCTGCAGCCCCGTCCTGCGCTGGCTGAAGACGAGCGGTACGACGGGTGTCCCGAAGCGGATCCCGTACACCCTGCACTGGCTGCTCAAGTACCGCATCCCGGCGATGCGGGCCATGTGGGGCGTGTACCTGGAACACCACCCCGAGATCCTCGCCCACCCCTACGCCGCGCTCGACACCCAGACCGTCTACGAGAACGTCGACGACCAACTGTCCGGCGTCCCCTACCAGGCGATCAGCAACCGCCACCCGCGGATCAACACCCGGGACTGGAACCCGCCGTGGTCCGCGGCCCCCTGGTTCGGCACCGAGGCGCCCTCCTCGCACTCCGGGCGGATGTACCACCGGATCCGCCACCTCCTCGGCCGGCGGATGCACTTCGTCTCCGCGATCAACCCGAGCACCCTGATCTCGCTGCGGGACCTGATCCGCGAGCACGGGGCCGAACTCGTCCGGGACCTGGCCGAGGGGACCCTCCAGGGCAGGGCGTACACCGACCCGGACCCGGAGGGGGCCCGGCGCCTCCGGGAAGTCCTGGACCAGGGCGAGTTCACCCTCCGGGACGTGTGGCCCTCACTGCGCACCTACAGCTGCTGGCTGTCCTCCTCCGCGAAGCTCTACCAGCCCCGACTGGACGCCCTGCTCCCGGGCACGTCCGCGATGCCGTTCATGAGCTGCGGGACCGAGGGGGTGACGACCATCCCGGTCGACGACTCCCTCGACAGCCAGCCCCTGGCGGTCAACCAGGCCTTCTTCGAGTTCGTACCGGCCGAGACCGACCTGGGCGCCCTGCTCGACGCGGGCGAGCGGGTCGACACCCTGCTGTTCGACGAGGTGGAGGAGGGCCGCGACTACCACCTGATCATGACGCAGGCCAACGGCCTGTACCGGCTGTGGAACGGCGACATCTACCACGTCGACCGGATCGTGGACGGCACCCCGTGGGTGCACTTCGTCCACCGGGACGGGATTTTCCACTCCTTCACCGGCGAGAAGATCACCGAGGCCCAGGTCACCCACGCCATCGAGCAGGCCATGGCCGCCCAGGGCCAGCCGGGCGGGCTCTACCTGTGCGGCCCCAGGTGGAGCGAACCGCCGTACTACGTGGTGGTCGGCGAGGCCTCCGAGTCCGGCGCGGAACTGGACCGGCTCCTGTCGGAGTCGGTGGACCGGGCACTCCAGGAGATCAACATCGAGTACGCGTCCAAACGCACCAGCGGACGGCTCGCCCCGCTCACCTTCTCCACCGTCGCGCACGGCGCCATCGCCGCCTACGCCGAGTCCCGCCGCCAGCAGGGCAACGCCACCCAGTACAAGTACAAGCCCCTCCAGCAGGACACCGACTTCGTCGCCGACCTCCTCGGCGACACGGCACCGACGGGAGCGCACCGGTGATCGAGACCAAGAGGCCCCCTCAGAACACCCGCCGCGAGATCATCACGCTGTCGGCCCGGGACGGGGCCCGGCTGGCCCTGCACCTGTGGCGGCCCAGACGGCGGGCCAAGGGGGCGATCTTCTACTTCCACGGCCTGCAGAGTCACGCCGGCTGGCTGTGGGAGGTCGGCCCCCGGTTCGCTGACAACGACATCGCCTTCTTCGTCCTGGACCGGCGCGGCAGCGGCGTCAGCGACGGCCCGCGCCACGAGATCCCCGACGTGGACACCGTCGTCGCCGACTACACCACCGCGCTGTCGCACGTGCGGGAGGCGGTCGGCGAGGACACCCCGCTGTCCCTCTTCGGGCACTGTCTGGGCGGCTCCTTCCTGGCCGCCCTGTTACACCACTCCGCCTTCACCGTCCGCTACGAGGCCGCCGTCTACTGCTCGACGTGGTTGGGACGGCTGCACTCGCTGCTCGACGAGGGCGAGCGGTCGTCACTGGCCGCCGAACGCGGAACCCAGCTGTGGGACGCGGGGCTCCGGTCGGAGGACTTCACCGCTGACCCCCGCTACCAGCGGTTCATCGACCACGACGACCTGGCGGTGCGCTCGGTCACCCGCCGGTCCCGCGCCGCCCTGCTGGAGCTGGAGCGCCTCTACCTCGACCCGGGCCACCCCGACCGGCGCGAACCGCCCCGGGTGCCGACCGCGTTCGTGTCCGGGCTGACCGATCCCTTCCTCGACCTCGACGACAGCCACCGCGTGTTCAACAGGATGGTCTCCGGCCAGGGGATGATCATCAAGTTCCCGACCGACAGGCACTACCTCTTCTACACCGGCGTCCGCGACGAGATCGTGGACTGGGTGTCGGCCTACACCCTGCTCCGGGGCATGGACCGGGATGTCTGAGGACCGGGCCCGGCTGTACGCGGTGGCGTTGCCGATGCGGGTCGGCTTCGACCACCCGGCGGCCCGCCGTACCACCAGCGACAGTCTCGTCCTGGCCCTGACGGCGGACGGGACGACCGGCACGGGCGAGTGCGCGCCGCGGTCCTACGTCACCGGGGAGACCACCGAAAGCGTGCGCGAGGCCCTGTGCCGCGTCCCGATGGGCAGGCTGTTCGCGCGGCTGCGCACCGTCCCGCCGCAGGACCTCCTGGCGGAGCTGCGCGGGAGGGGCTTCGAGGCGGTCTTCGGGCTGGGCACCGGCGCCGGGGACGGTTCCGGGGCCGACAACAACCTGGTCTGCCTGCTCGAAACGGCGGTTCTGGACCTGATCGCCCGCCGTCTGGGGCTCTCCGCGGCCGAACTCCTCCCCGGCCCGGGCCCGGCGCTCCCCGAACCGTCCGCGCTCCCGGTCTCCCAGGTCCTCGACCTCGGCACCGGAGTCGAGGAGTTCCTGGCCGGGCGCGGCCCCTTCCACTTCGTCAAGGTCAAGGCCTCCGCCGACCCGGACCGGGACGTGCGCACGGTCAGGGCGCTCCGGGACCGGATCGGCCCGGACGTCCCCGTCATGGTCGACGCCAACATGAGCTGGACCCCCGAGACAGCGGTGCCGCACGCGCTCCGGCTGCGCGAGTGCGGGGTGGACCTCGTGGAGGAACCGCTGCCCAGGCGCTCCTGGGAGGCCCTGCGCGTACTGCGCCGCGAGTCCGGTATCCGCGTCATGCTGGACGAGTCGGTCTGCACCCTCGAGGACGCCCGCCGGGCCGTGGACGCCGAGGCGTGTGACGCCGTGAACGTACGCGTGGCCAAGAACGGCGGCCTGCTGAACTCGGCCCGGCTGATCGACCACGCCCGTGCCGCGGGCCTGGCCTTCCAGGTCGGGGTGCAGGTCGCGGAGACCGGACCCCTGATCAACGCCGGCCGGGCGCTGGCCTTCCGCAACCCGGACGCCCTGACCGTGGAGGCGGGCCAGTCCGACCGGTTCTTCGCCGACCCCGACATGATCGTCTCGCCACCGCCCCGGGTGGACCGCCGGACCAACACCCTGGCACCGCCCCCGGGCCCCGGGTTCGGCGTGCGCCTGAGCGCCTCCGCCGAACGCTGGGCGACCCTGTCCTGGACCCGTGACCGCTGGCGTTCCACTACCTCCGAGGTGACCCCCTGATGCCCGTCCTGTACGAATGCACCCACCGGGGTGAGCGCTGTTTCGGCCTCGGCGACCCCGAGGACACCACCCTCCGGCTGTACCCGCTCGGCGACACCGACCTGCACGCCGCCCTGCTCGCGGCGGAGGGCGACACCGCCGCCCTGCTCGCGGCGGAGGGCGACACCGCCGCGCTCGAAGCCGCCCTGACCCGGGGCCGCACACCGGTGCCCGTCCCCGCCGCCGACGTGCGCCTGCGCCCCCCGCTGCTGCCGGACTCCGTCGGCGACGCCGTGGTCAGCGGCTTCATGGCCACCCACCACGTCAAGGCCGACGGTGTCGCGCAGGCACAGCCCAACTGGTTCTTCAAGGGGCTGGGCGACGTCCTGAAGGTCCCCGGACAGACCCTGCGCGTCCCGCCCGGCGCCGTCGCGCTGACCGAGGAGGCGGAGGTCGTCCTGGTCTACCTCACCGACCGGACCGGCGCCCCGCGCTACGTCGGCTACACCTTCGGCAACGACCTGACCGACATCGGCCGCTTCAAACGGCACAACGGCCACCTCTCCTACGCCAAGCTCTGTGACGCCGGGGTGGCCCCCTGGCTGTTCACCGCACCCCCGCCCCGACACGTCACGGGCCACGTCACCATCGAACGCGGGGGCGCCCCCGTGTGGCAGGGCGCCTTCACCACGGGGACCAAGGCCCTCCAGTACGACCTGGACGAGATGATGTCCGGGCTCTTCTCGTACGGGGCGCTGCTCGCCCCGGGGCGCGTGCACTACGTCTACCTCGGCGCGGACCGCAGCAGTTTCCACAGCGGGTTCACCATGGCGGGCGGGGACCGGATCGAGATGCGGTTCGGCACGCACGGCGTCCTGCTGACCAACCCGGTCTCGGCCCGCTGAGCGGGGGCCGGGACGTACCGCCCGCCGGTACCGGACCTGCGGCCCGGCGGGCCGCGCCCTAAGCCTGCGGTGCCCGGGGCGCCCGGTGGAAGACGGGGGCGAGGGCGGCCTCGAAACGGTCCAGCCAGTCGTTGAGGCCGCCCTCCACCCACGGGCAGTCACGGACGAAGTGCGTCCACTCCTGCGGGTCGCAGCACCCCTGTCGGCGCAGGTAGGCCTCGTCCACCAGGTCGGCCTCCGCGCCCATCTCCGGGCGGAGCACCCGCATGAGCAGCTCGTGCGGGAGCGGGTGGGCCTCGGCGAGCAGGACGGCGTCGTAGAGGTCCTTGCCCTGGGGGTACATGTCGGTGCACAACCACAGCACCTTCCACGCCAACGACAGTTCGGGGCCCGCGGCCAGCACGGGGACGTCCCCGAGCACGGTGGCCCGAGGGGGTTCGGGCAGGGGCTCCTGGAAGACCACGTCGATCTGGACCGCGCCCGGCGGCAGGGCCGCCTGCGGGCCGGTCCCGTGCACCCAGGGGATCCCGTGCACCCAGGGGATGACGAGCCGTCGTCCCGAGGCGCGCTCGTAGGTCCAGATGCTCTCCCGGCGGGTGTGCGCCACGTCGAACACCAGCCCCGCGGGGGGTTCGGCCTCCCCGACCGCCGTCACCAGGTCGTCGAGCATCCGTACCGAGTCGTGGTGTTCGGCCGACCTCGTCTCCGGCAGGGTGACGAAGTCCAGGTCGCGGGCCCGGCGGGCCCGGTCCCCGACCCACAGGGGCATGGCCGCGCTGCCGCGCAGGACCAGGCCGTCCGCCCATTCGGTGCCGGAGACCGCGCGCAGGACGTGCTCCATGGCCAGCCGGTTGGCCTCCCACCAGCGTTCGGCGAGCGCCGCGTCGGCGAAGGTCGGTTCGCTGGGCCGGAAGGCGTGGCTGAAGTGTTTCAGGGCCGGGTCGAACACCTGCTCCTGGGTGGCGTGCGGTCCGGCGGTGACCGGCAGGTAGGTGGACGGGTAACCCGGCTCGTACCAGGGGTGGCGGGGGCGGGGCGGGAACTCCACCGGGGCCTCGTCCAGCCACCCCGCGTCCAGTTCGAGGGCGCTGTCGTACACGACGAACTCCCGCTCGAGGCCGATCACCCCGTTCTCTCCGCTGAAGGCAGTTCCCAGCCCGTACGCCCGCAGCTCCTTCAGCAGGGAGAAGTACAGCTCGTAGGCGGTGTGCTTGTCCACGCCGGAACAGCGCTGGGTGACGAACCGTTCCTGGCGCCCGTCCTGGCGGGTGCGCCGGGCGTTGCGGGACAGCCGGGCCCGGTGCGGCGCGACCAGCCGGGAGAGTTCGCCGAGGTCGGCGTCGGCGGGCAGCAGGAGTTTGAGGTGGGTCTCGAAGTAACGGCCCGGTCCGAGCGCGAGCGCCTCCTGGCGGTCGTTCGGTACGTCCGCGTTGTGCGGGGAGACCTCGAACTTGACCCTCGCGACCTCGAACCCGCCCTCGGCCAGCCGTTCGCCCCAGCTCCTGGCGAGCGCGTGCTGTCCGCTGAGTGTGCCGTGGCCGTGGTAGGTGACCATCGGCTGCGAGGGGCTGTCCCCCCGGTCGAGTTCGATGTGCGTGAACTTGAGCCCCTGCTCGGCCGCCCAGTCGGCGGCGGACGCGATGTCGGCCTCACTCTGCGCGCGCAGGGTCAGGTGGGTCTCGAAGTCACCGGCGAATTCCATGGATTCTTCTTCTCTTGGAGGGGTCTGGGAGTTTACGGCCTCCGGTGTGGACGGCGCACCCCGGTTTCGGGGCGTGCCGGGATCGCAGGGGTGCGGGGGACTTCAGTCGGTGCGCGGGCTGAGGCCGGTCATCAGGAGGCGGACGACCTCCCGCAGGCTCTCGTCGACGTCCTCGACGGTGTTGTTGGCGCTGAACGAGGCGAAGCCGTGCAGGGTCGACGCCACGGTGAAGGCGATGGCGTCGGGGTCGCCCGCGGTGATCTCCCCGGTGCGCTGGCCCTCGGCGATGGCGGACAGGACGACGTCGAGCATGTCGCCGACGGCCTCGGCGAGCTGGTCGGAGATGTCGCTGTCGTGCTTGCGCGCGTACATCAGGTCCAGCAGGGCGGCGTTGGACAGCGCGAAGTCCGTGTAGGCGCGGGCCAGGGCCAACAGGTACGCCGCTGTGTCCGGCGTGCCCTTCCCGGCCGTGTCCAGCACTGCCCGCAAACGCTGGAAACCGCTCAGTGCCAGGGCGTCGAGCAGGGCCTGCTTGTCCTTGAAGTGGCGGCCCGGGGCCGCGTGGCTGACACCCGCCTCACGGGCGAGTTCGCGGAGGGACAGCGCGGAGGGGCCGCGTTCGGAGAGGGTGCGCTCGGCGCTGTCCAGCAGGGCGGCGCGGAGGTCTCCGTGGTGGTAGCGACGGTCAGCCATACCGGCCAGCATAGACCGATGTTTACGTTGACATCATTGTTGTCATTGACAACTTCGCGCGGATGCCCCTACTTTGGCCCCATGAGTGAAAACAACGTCAGCCTGCCCGACCTGACCGGCACAACCGCCGTCGTCACCGGAGCCAACAGCGGCCTGGGCCTGGAGACCGCCAAGGTCCTGGCCGGACGCGGCGCCCGCGTGGTCCTGGCCGTCCGCGACACCGGCAGGGGCGAGGAGGCCGCCCGGCAGATCCGGGGGGAGACCGAGGTCCGCCGCCTGGACCTGGCCGACCTGGCCTCCGTCCGTGAGTTCGCCGACGGGTGGAAGGGCGACCTCCACCTGCTGATCAACAACGCCGGCCTCATGGCGATCCCGGAGTCCCGGACCAGGGACGGCTTCGAGACCCAGTTCGGCGTCAACCACCTGGGCCACTTCGCCCTCACCAACCTCCTCCTCGAACACGTCACCGGGCGGGTCGTCACCGTCTCCTCCGGGCTGCACAGGTCGGTCCGCGGCATCCACTTCGCGGACGTCAACCTGGAGGGCCGCTACACCCCCTACCGGGCCTACGGGCAGTCCAAACTGGCCAACCTGCTGTTCACCCTGGAGCTCCAGCGCAGGCTGGACGAGGTCGGCTCGCAGGTGCTGGCCACCGCCGCGCACCCCGGCTACGCCGCCACCAACCTCCAGAGCCGCAGCGGCAAGCCGTTCCTGGACCGGCTGATGCGGATCAGCAACCGGGTCCTCGCGCAGAGCGCCGCCGCCGGGGCCCTGCCCACGGTCTACGCCGCCACCCAGGACGTCCCAGGGACCGCCTTCGCCGGTCCCACCGGGCTGTTCGTGAACGGCGCCCCCGGCCCCTCCAGCAGGAGCGCCGCCGCGCAGGACCCCGCGGCGGCCCGACGGCTGTGGGACCTGTCCGAGGAGATGACCGGCACCTCGTTCCCGCTGTGATCGGGGCGGCCCCGGAAACGGAGAAACGGCCCCGGGGGCGGCGGGGCCGCCTCCGGAGCCGTTCACCGGGCCGGGCCGGTGGTCAGGGGACGAGGGTGAGCTCGTCCGTGCCGGCCTCCCGGACCGCCTCCTCGGTCACCGCCCAGGGCAGGGTCTCGCCCCGCGCCCACAGCTCCAACTGGTCGTCGTAGTTGGGGTGGAAGGCGTGGCCGGAGTTGCCGGTCAGGTGGATCCACCTGGAGGAGTCCCGGTCGGCCAGGTCCACGATCATGCGCATGGACGGCACCGCGGTGATCCCGTACCCCTCGGCCGCGTTCCAACCCGTGGCGTTCACGATGCTCGAACCACCGGAGCTCTCGACCGGGCCGCGGTTGAACAGCCACTCCACCGGGCCGATCCCCGAGGTCCCGAACGATTCGTGGGTCGCGGTGAGGGTGTGCAGGTCGCCCCAGCGCCAGTCGGCCGGGGTGTCGCCGAGCAGCTCCGTGAGCTCGGCCGTCGCCTCCTCCATGGCCGCGGCGAGCACCTCGTCCCGGCCGTCGGCCCCGTTCCCCTCCCACCAGGCGGAGTCGGGGTCCTCCAACAGCCGGGTCACCACGTACATGCCGCGCGAACTGCTGCTCATGTCGAGTTCGCCGAGCTCGTCGAAGAGCAGCGGCAGCAGGTGGCGCCAGGTGGCGTTGTAGAAGGCGGCTCCGGCGGAGTCCGGTTCGTTGAAGCGGTCCCAGTCCGCCAGCAGGGCCTGGGCCTCGGCGACGGCGCCGTCGACCTCCACGTCCAGCAGGTGGGGGGTGATCTCCTCGGCCGCACCGTGGTGGGAGTCCATGAGGACGCGTTCCATGTCCTCCACGTCCACCGGCCCGTCCGCGATCGCCTCGTCGAGCAGGTCGTTGATGCGCTGGCTCCGGTACCCGTAGTCCCAGTCCGCGGTCAGGAAGTGCTCGTAGTCCTCGTCCACGGCCGACTGGTTGGCGGTGACGATCACCCCGGACTCGGGGTTGAGCACGCTGGGGAGTTCGTCGAAGGGGATGTACTCCTCCTCCCAGTCGTAGTCCGAGACCCATCCGGGGGCGGGCCAGCGGCCGTCGCCCTTGCCGCGGACCGGGACCAGACCGGGTGCCTGGTAGCCGATGTTGCCCTCGTTGTCCGCGTAGACGAGGTTCTGCGCCGGGACGTCGAACTTGCTCGCCGCCTCGCGGAAGCCGTCCCAGTCCCGGGACCGGTTCATGGCGAAGAGGCCGTCGGCCACGGTGCCCGGCTGGAGCGCGGTCCACCGCAGGGACACCTCGTAGGGGGCGTCGTCGCCCCCGTCCGGGTTCTCGCCGATCTCGCGCAGGTCGGCGCCGGCCTCGGTGGTCGACAGGATCGGGCCGCGGTGGGTGGAGCGGACGGTCAGCTCGACGTCCTCGCCGCCGGAGACCGCGATGGTCTCCTCGACGATCTCCAACGGGCGCTCCTCGCCGTCCACCACGTAGTGGTCGCCCTCGACCTGTTCCAGGTAGAGGTCCATCACGTCGGGGTTGAGGTTGGTGAAGCCCCAGGCGATGGACTCGTTCTGGCCGATGACCACGCCGGGCAGGCCGGAGAAGCTGAACCCGCTCACGTCGAACGGGCACTCCTCGGTGAGCTCCGTGCAGTGCAGCCCCATCTGGTACCAGGTGGAGGGCATCGACGCGCCCAGGTGGGGGTCGTTGGTCAGCAGGGGGGCGCCGGTTCCGGTGTGCTCACCGGAGACGACCCAGGAGTTGGAGCCCAGGTCGGGGCTGGTGGACGGGCCGAGGAGGTCGGGTACGGCCGCGTGGATCCCGGAGAGCCCCTCGACCGCCGCGAGGGCCTCCTCGGGCAGTTCGGGGGCGCGGCCCAGGTCGGCCTCGGGGGCGGACCCCCGGTGCTCGTCGGTGTCGGTGATGGGGGCGTGCCGCTCGGTCGGATAGGCCGGGTAGAGGTCCTCGATCATGTCCTCGTCGAGGCCCGCGGCGAGCAGCTGGGCGCGTTCGGTCTCCGCCTGGAGGTTGCCGCCCAGGTCCCAGGCCATGGCCTTGAGCCAGGCGAGACTGTCGGTGGGCGTCCAGGGCTCGACGGTGTAGTCGTCCGCGGTGACACCGAGGAGCCCGTACTCCAGGCCGGCCTCCAGGCCCTCGTTGTCGTCGATCCAGGCGTTCACCCCGGCCGCGTAGGCGTCCAGGTAGCGCCGGGTGTCCTCCTCGAGGAGGTCGTACTCCTGCTCGGCGACCCGGCGCCAGCCCATGGTGCGCAGGTAGACGTCGGTCTCCACCTGGTCCGGTCCGAAGAGCTCGGCCGTGCGGCCCGCCGTGACGTGGCGGCGGAAGTCCATCTCCCAGAAGCGGTCCTGCGCGTGGGTGAACCCCTGCGCCACGAAGAGGTCCTCGGCGTCGTCCGAGTACACGTGCGCCACGCCCCACTCGTCCCGGAGCACGGTCACCGGTGCGCCGAGCTCGGGCAGGGACAGTTCTCCGGAGGTCGTCGGGAACGATCGTCGAACCGCCCAGACACCAAGCAAAGACGCGATCAGAGCAAGAGACGCAACAGTGGCGACAAGCCCCAAAAAGACACGAAAAAGGACACGCTTCCGCAATACACCCATGGCGGAACCATAAGGTGTCCTGCCTCACGTGCTCTAGGTCTCAGGACCGGCGTTCCGAATTGTTACCAACTGGTAGGTCCTGCTTTGCGGGCTGACGAGCCTGGTCGGGGGCTCGGCGGGGTCCGAGGGCGGGGGGCCGGGCCCCGCCGGGAACCTCCGCGAGACGGGCCGTCAGGTGCGCGGGGAGTCCCGGAACCGGGCGCCCGCCTCGGCGGCCTCGGCGTACAACCGGGCGACCAGCTCGGCGGCGGGCAGTTCCCGAGCCTGCCGGAAACCGGTGCCCGCCCACAGGGCCATGCCCTCGGGGTCGGCGTCCCGGGCCGCGGCAGCCCGCAGCGGCCTGGTCATGTGGTGCACCTCGGGGTAGGCGGCGGGGGCCCCGGGGTGTTCACGCATGAAGCGGTTGGTCAGGCCGCGCGCCGGACGTCCGGTGAACGCCCGGGTCAGAGCGGTCCCGGTGAAGGCGGGGTCGGCCAGCGCGGCCTTGTGCGGGGGCTGCGCGCCGCTCTCCGGACAGCGCAGGAAGGCCGTGCCGAGCTGGACGGCGACGGCACCGGCCGCCAGGGCGGCGGCCGCGTCCGCGCCGGTCATGATGCCGCCGGCCGCGATCACCGGCACATCGACGGCGCGCACGACCTCGGGCAGCAGTTCCAGGAGGGGGCGGTCGTCACCGTTGGCGGGGTCGAAGGTGGCGCGGTGCCCTCCGGCCTCCACGCCCTGGACGCACACTCCGTCGGCGCCCCGGGACACGGCGGTGCGGGCCTCGTCGACGGTGGTGACGGTGACGACCGTCGCCGACCCCGCCTCCCGCAGACGTTCCAGGACCCCCGCGGACGGGCAGCCGAAGGTGAAGCTCACGAGCGGAACGGCCGCGGAGGCCAGCAGGTCGACCTTGGCGTCCCAGGAGTCGTCGTCATGCCTGGCCGGGCCGACCTCCGTCCCGTGGCGGCGGGCGTCCCCGGCCAGCTCGGACCGGTAGTCGGCGAGCACCGGCTCGGGTGCGGGGGCACCGGAGGGAACGAACACGTTCACGCCGAACACGTCCGTCCCCAGGCTCCGGACACTGTCGATCTGCTCGCCCAGCGCTTCGGCGGACAGGTACCCGGCGGCGAGCGACCCCAGGCCGCCCGCCCCGCTCACCGCGTGCACCAGAGCGGGCGCGGACGTACCCCCGGCCATCGGAGCCTGGAGGATCGGACGCGCCCTCAGGAGTTCGGGCAGGTTCATGGTCTCTCGCTTCCCCCCACGTCAGCGGTTCCCGCCGCACTTGGGCCGCAGGCTAACAGCCGGGGCCGGACCCTCCCCGGACCGGGCCGGTTCAGTGGCCCTCCCCGGCGTCCTCCCGGGCGTTGTTCCGCCGTACGGCCCAGGTGAAGTCCGCGGACTCCGGGAAGAGCCGGGTGAGGACCATGGCGGCCACCGCCAGCACGAGGGCCACCACGGCCAGCGCGGACACGGCGAACGGGATCCCCCACAGCTCCCACAGCCAGCCGAAGGAACCGGTCGTGGCGACGCTCCCGACCAGGGTCGCCACCGTCATCGCCGAGAACATGGTGTTCCGGTTGGCGTCGGTGAACATCAGCTGGCTCCACACCCCGGACAGCACACCGCCCAGACCGATCAGGAACTCCGCGACCACCAGACCGGCGACCAGCGGGACCACCCCGTACGCGGCCAGGACCAGGGGCAGCCCGATCCCCGTCGAGACCAGCGGCCCCCACAGGTGCGGGCGGCCCCGGTCCACCCAGCGCGCACAGGCCGCCCCCGCGGTCAGGGACAGGCTCATCAGCAGGAGCACCAGGCCGTTCAGGCGCACGTCCCCGCCGCCGTACTCGGCCAGCAGCATCGGCTGCCAGGCCACGACGAGCAGCATCGTGGCCACCATCAGGGAGAGCGCCAGGGCCACCTGGGGGACGAAGCGCCGGGACGCCACCAGGAGCACCGACTCGAGGACGATCGCCCCGATCCGCCGGTCCGGCTGGCCGGGGGTGGCGGGGAAGCACCAGGGGGCCAGCGCCGCCAGCAGCAGGATCAGCACACCCCCCAGGGCGATCATCGCCTCGGCCGGCAGCCACGTCCCCGCCACCATCACCGAGGCCGCGCCCAGCACCGAGCCCGTTCTGGCGGACACCGCGCCGACCCGCACGATCCGCGCGATCCGCCGGCTTCGGTCGCGGTCGCCGACCCGGTTGACCAGGATCGCGATGAGGGTGCCGGACTTCAGGGACGCCCCGACGTTGCCCAGGCACACGCCCACCACGGTCAGCGCGAGCCCTTCGGCGGTACCGAGGACCACCAGACCCGTCCCCCACACCGCCAGGCCGACCGTCAGCAGGCGGCGGTGCCCGTACCGGTCGCCCATGGCTCCGCTGGGCGCCTCCATGAGCAGGCCGAGGAGGTGGCCCGCGGCGAGTGTCGCGCCCACGGCCCACGGGTCGGCGCCGCGCGCGATGATCACCGTGACGAAGACGGCGCCGAACGCGAAGTCGGCCAGGGTGTGGACCGTCGTGTAGAGGCTGAGCCGGGCGAGGAGTGTGAACCTGCCGCCCTCGCTGCTCGGCGGTTGCGGGGGTTCTCCTGGGGAGGGGGTGGTCGCCATGGGCGGTCCGCTTCCGTGTGGACCCGTGTGCGGGCCGGTGGGATTTTGCCGACGGTAACAGCGCCCGACCCCGTCACTCCACGTGTTTTCCCGGTGGCTTCCCGGCTCCCGCTCCTCCGTTCAGCCGACGGTGGCGAGGTAGGTGCGGATCACCGCAGCGAGGTCGTTCAGATTGTCCGGGTCCTCTGACACGGGGTGTGGCGGATCCTGCGACGGGTTGGCCAGCAGGTCGCCTTCGGGTACCCGGGGGAGGGGAACCAGCGGTCGTGGTTCGGGCGGTGGGGGCATGTAGGGGCGGGCCAGCGGGCCCGCGTCCTCTTCCGGTCCGGTATCGCGGTAGCCGTTCGCCCAGCGTGCGGATGTCTCCGACAGCCGATGGCCGGGGAAGACGCCGGGTTCGCGCGCGAGGCGCGTCAGTGTCGGCGTCGGCTCGGGTGAGACAGGCGCGGCGGGCAGCCGGGGGCGGTGGGGCGCCGGGGGAAGCGCGGTCCGCTCCCACCTGGGTGTCTGGGGGACGAACACGAACGCCAGGGCCGCCGCCAGTAGTGCGGCGGTGACGGACCAGGCATGGCCGACCAGGGTCCGACGTGGCCTGCGGTGTCGCCCGCTAGGCTGATGCATGATGGCCTCCTGCTCTTTCAGGTGGTTGTCGCGCCCCGGCCCGGTGCTCCTAACACCGGCTGGGGCATCTTCGTGTGTGCTGTTCGGGCGGGTGTCAATGGCCCCTCAGAGCTGCGCTTCCCGCCGATTCGGCGCTCGGGGGTTCAGGCATCGTCGAGGTCGCTCTGGGGATCGATGAACGCCCACACCGTCAGGGGACCGTTGGGGTGGTTGGTCCACCACCATTTCTTCGAGAGCGCAGTGACCACGGTCAGGCCGTACCCGCTGACGCTCAGCTCCCCGGAGTAGTCGCGGACACGGGGGTAGGTGGACGGTCGTCCAGCGCGGGGCCCGTCGTCGGTCACCCTCATCAGGACGAAGTCGCCGGGCATGACCTCCAGGGTGATCCTGACCCGCCCGCATCGACCTCCGGAGGCCGTGTGCCTGACCGCGTTGGTGACCAGCTCGCTGGCGACGAGTACGACCGGAGCGGCCCGGTCCTCGTCGAACCCGGTGGCCTTCCGGCACCAGGCGCGGATGCGTGCGACCTGTTCCGGCCTCCCGTCGAAGTAGCCCGTGGCCTCCCCGCGCCAACGGTCCCTCGCCCGCATCGGAACCCCGCCCACCACCCGACGGTTCTCGTCCTGACCGCACCTCGGCCGTGGGATCTCGTATCCGCTCATTCGGTGCCTCCACTTCGCAATCGCTGCGCCGATGTCACTTTTCCACTTTGATTTAAATGTCCGAATCCTTAGCTCTTGAGATGAAATGATTCACGGGCTCAAGAGGTGGACTGCGACAACACTGCCGGTGCCAGCGAACGGAATTCCACCTGTGCCATTTGTTTCTCACGAACTCTCGCGGAGGCTGGTTGTGCGTGGCACACTGTTGGAAGAGAGTTGAATCTGCTTGATTTCGCTGGAGCGGCATGTCCAGGAAGCCCAATCCCTCGTATCAAAAGATCGCATCTGAACTGCGAAAACTCCGAAAATCCAAGGGGTGGACGCAGGGAAGGCTCGCAGAGAAGCTGAGCTGCTCGTCATCCCTGGTCTCCTACTGGGAGCTAGCCATCTACGCTCCACAACTCAAAGAGTGCAAGGTGCTCGATGAGCTCTTCGGGACGTCCGGTGTCTTCGAACGAGCCTGGACCAGGGCCAACGGCGAGAGCATCTATCCAGCAGGCACACAGACCGCCGTGGATTTTGAGCGGTCAGCAGCAGAAATCCGCGAGTACCACACGATCTTGGTCCCTGGCTTGGCACAGACACCTGACTATGCCAGGGCCACGTATCGCGCGATGCAGCCGTTCGCCACGGAGGAGACCCTGAACCGCTTGGTGGCATCGCGTATGAAACGCCAGCAGATCCTGCTGGGAGCTGATCGGCCGCTATTGTGGATGGTGCTGGACGAAGGCGTGATCCGACGGGTTCTCGGCAGCCAGGCCACGATGAAGGATCAACTGGAACACCTGCTTGAGATGACTGAGGGGCGAGCACTTCGGCTTCAGATCGTTCCTCGGCGCTGCAAGCTTCCCCCAGGTCTCTCAGGCCCCTTCAAGGTCTACACCTTCCCCGATCGTCCAACGGTCGTGACGGCGGAGTACGTGGTTGATGATCTGATCATCGATGACGCGGACCAGGTGCGCTTCTGTGCCACCCTCTTCGGGGCGATCCAGTCGGAAGCGCTGTCGGCGAGCGACAGCTATGAACTGGTGCGACAGGTACAGGGAGAACTCGATGAGCAGCCGTGAGTGGCACAAGAGCAGCTACAGCAGCGGAGTGAACAACAACTGTGTGGAGGTCTCCGAGGGGAGAGCCGTGCTGGTGCGCGACACCCAGAACAGGGAACTGGGCCACCTCGCCTACCCCAGCATCGAGTGGGCCGGGCTCCTCGCCCCCCTCAAGGCGGCCCGACCGTAGCTGGGCCGGGGCGGCTTCCTGCTAGCGGCCGGGGCGGCTCGCTAACGAACTCTCCGAGCGATCCGGTTCCGTTCGCCAACGTGCCCGCCTGACCCGGCTCCTGGGACCTTCGTTCCTGTCAGGAGGCCAGGAGGTGGAGTAGGGCGACAAGGGTTCCTGAGCTTTGTACCCGCCCCTCGGTGACCAGGCTGCGGACCTTGGTCAGGGGGATCCACTCGTAGACACCCTCGTCGAACTCGGTCGGATCCGCCACCAGTTCGGCGCCGCGCCCCACGAAGACGTGGTGAGGGCTTCGAACCGTGCCGATCATCGGCTCGAACGTGGCCACGTGCTCCACCGAGGCGACTCTGTGCCCGGTCTCCTCCAGCGCCTCACGGGCAGCCGTCCGCTCCGGAGCCTCCTCGGGATCCAGTAGGACTCCGGGCAGCTCCCATCCCCACACGTCGGGCACGAACCGGTGCCGGTAGCTCATCAGGACGTGTTCTTCGGCCCGGTCCAGGATCGCGATCACCGCAGCCGACGGCAGGGTTACCGTGTGGTGCTCGAACCTGCTCCCCGAAGGCGTGGTGATGTCGGCCTTACCCAGCCGTACCCACGGGTTGTCGTACAGGGTGCGCTCACCATGCACCACCCAGCGGCCCTGGTCGTCCTCGCTGCTCTCCATGCCCCGAAACTACCGTTCCAAGGTGTGCGTGGAAGGACTTGGCCCGGCTCCAGCGCCCCCTTTAACAAGGGATACGGCTACTGACCCCGCAGGGTCCTTCGCCGACGCCTTGTTCATAGATGACCTCGGGTGGGTAACGAGGGCGCAATGCCCACCTCGACCTCCCCGGCGGCTACATCGAGAACGAGGAGACCTCAGCCAGGCCATGACCCGAGAAGTGTGGGTGGAGCTGGAGGCATCCCGCCGATCGGCCAACTGCTGGCCATCGACAGGGCGACCAAGCAGCCAAAGGGAGATAAACGGCTGTTCGTCTTCGATGGCGGCATTCTCGGCCATGAGTGGCTGAACAAGATCACCCTCTACCCGTCTGACCTGCCAGGGTAAGGCTCCCACGACGTGGCCACGACCGTGTCGGCCATCACCCCCGCTTCGCCCGCTGGAGCATCCATGATGCACACGTATGCGAGCGGGGTACGAACGCCATCTCGAGAACGGCACCCTATTCCGCATCTTTGGTTTCTGCCGCCTCAGGAGCCATGATCGAATTATTTTCCTGGCCTGCGCCACAGCTCAGGGAAATGAAGTTTGTAGCCACTGTCGAACCGATTCCGATGAACTAAAGCCACGGGCTTTCAGGAGATCGACAATATCTTTGCCGCATATGAGGACGACAGGGTGACGGTCGTCTCGGATTTCCTTGTATGCCTGCGAATGGAAATGAGAAGTGGTTACAAACACTCCGAACTCACGATTTCGGAGCCGTGAGATCAGGCGGGCTACATCTCGTACTCCGACGGGCGTGGACGGGTTGTAGCATTTGGCCTCCAGCGCGAATTCGACGGGTACCGGGTCAGCTGCAGGGCCAAGCATGTACTGCCCGATGGCGTCACGCCCTCCATCCCGGTGCGGTGGTGTGACTTCGCACTGGCCTGTGGCAGGTGCCTGCATCCGCCACAGAGCTACGGCGCACTCCTCGAAGTCGTGCCAGCGGCCATGAAAGTATTCAGTGATCTCTGCGAGGAAGGCTTGGCCTTCAGGACCGGGAACCTGTTCGTCTTTGCTCCGTGTATTCACGGTTGCTGGTGCTATCAGGGGCCGGTATTGGTGCCCCTTGACCCAGGCTAGCCATTCGGTTGGGGCGTGAGGCCCTGTTGTGAGACCCGTGGAGATCTCGTGGATCCATTCCCTGGTGACTGAAGCAGTGTCAAGGACTGTGAAGATTGCGCGGTAGTTCTGGAAGCGCTTCCCGCGCGTACTTCTCCATAGCGCGACGAGTTCATCATCCGGGGGCAAGCCCTCAGCGCCTGGCGCCAAGAGTCCTCGAAATCGCACGTCCCGCCCTTGGTGCGCCTTCTGGAAGAGCAGGAAGGGAGGAACCCTGCCTCGGTCGGTGGCAGTTCCAGAGGCGGCCTCGAAGGTGTTCCGCAAGAGGAGATTGCCTCCTCGAGGAGTGTCGTGGAGGTCGTGTCCAGGGCGTCGGTTGTCTCCGTAGTAGGTGAAGCGACCCGTCTGGACGTCGAGCTCGTCCGGCCAGTCCGGCTCCTGGCCGGAGCTGTAGAGGACAGCCACATTGACCGACTGCTTCCAGGGAGAGCCCATGGTCCGGAATCCGCCTTGGTTTCCTACTTTTACCAGGCGGGCGATGGGGTCATCGCCAGTGTTCCCGGCCGTCCCCCCCTTGTAGACAGCGTCTAGAAGGAGGTCGCTCTCGGAGAGGACTGAGAAGGGGAAAGTACGCTCACCGTTGACTGGCATGGAGCGCACCTTATCGGGTGATGTCGCATGTTTAGAAGGCGCTTGTCATGATCTGGTGTCATACGGGAGGCCTGTAGACAAGATATAGCTCGATATGAGAGTGCGGATCCGTCGTGTTTCTGGAGCTTCCTGGTGTGCTGGTGCGAACAGTGGGGAGCTATGCGGACTGCCGTTCCTGCTCTACCTGCATGTTTGCGGAATAATCGTGCTTTTGGTCTAGTATGACTAGGATTTGGTGTATGGGGGGAAATGGGGTTGTTTGTAAATGAAGCAAACGATTGTTACTGATGCTGATGAAGTTCTTCGGAAATTCGCTTGCTCTAGGTCTGGAGAGAGGCTGTTCGACGGTTGGGTCATGGATAGACCACATGTGGCGCGGGAAGTAATGCGGCATCGCACAGAAGTGGTCTATAAGGTTCGATCATCGGATATTGCTGCACTCAGCTCAGAGCATGCAATCGGAAATATTCGCCCAGCTCAGGGGTATAGAGTTAAGATGATTCGGGACTGGTTTCCTGATTTCGCCTTCACGCATATATTTCACTTTTTCCTTGAGGAGAGAGGGGAAGTTTTCTCATTCGAGGAATTTCGTGAGTGGAGTGCGCTCGATCGCTGTCGACCTATGCTTCATGATCCGGCCTGGGGAAAGATCAAAGAGGCTGTCAGTGATGGTTATACCGAGGAGCAAGCAAAGAATGCCATGCGCTGGAGGGTCGGACTGTTCTACTACTCGTTCATCCGAGAGCTCTACGTGATTTCCCGCTTCCGCGAACTGGGACTGGATGTTCGCTTCCACCCGCTGGCCGATGCCCTGTACCGGACGGACACGTGGTTGGGGAACGTCTCGGTGTCTCTGTACATCAAGAACGGAACGTTCAGGAACGGCGCCTCAGGGCGTAAACCGCAGGCAGAGAAGTTGATCGGTCGTGACCGCCCCGACCTTCGCTTCGTAGAGCTCAAGATCCCTACCCAGCGGTTGTGGGGGAGGGTGCATCTGCCAGAGGAGGGAGCTGTCGAAGCGTGTGCAGAGCAGTTGAGGCAGTTGAGTGCATGACTGGTGTTCGTTGTCGCGGGACACCGCTAGTTTGGTGGCGTGCACCTCTTTGATACCCCCCACCAGCAGCCAGGCGTTGCCAGTGCAGACTCTGAGCTCGAACAGGTCTTCCAACACTTGCTGGACCTTGATCAGCACGGTCACCGGTTCGCCTCAGCTCTGCGCAGCACCTTCGACATGCTGCTTGACGGCCAACACACAGGACGCTTCCGATGGGACCAGCTTTACAAGACCGAGAAGACGCATTTCGGAACTCTGGTCGAGATCAACCTCCAAAGGGAATTCAAGTTCCCTGGGGGTGAGGATCTGGACTACCGCATCTGCGGCATCGACGTCGACTGCAAGTACTCGCAGAACCGTGGTGCCTGGATGATCCCGCCAGAAGCGGTCGGGAAGCTCTGTCTCGTCCTGTGGGCTAGTGATGCCCATTCGCGCTGGTGGGCCGGTCTGGTGCGCGCGGATCCGGATTTGTTGAACAGCGGAAGCAACCGCGATGCCAAGCGCACTCTGAACAAGCAGGGGAAAGCATCTGTGCGGTGGCTCTTCTCAGACGCTCAGCTACCGGTGAATGCCCTGCTACACCTGCCTTCAGATGATGTAGAGGCGATCTTCGCACTCAAATCCGGATCGAAGAAGGTCGACGAGCTGTTCCGGCGTGCCCAGGGCATCCCTATCCGACGGGCTGTCGTGGCCACGGTTGCCCAGCAGGATGACTACATGAAGCGGGTCCGGGGCAACGGCGGCTCCCGGTCTAACCTCCGTCCGGAGGGCATCATCATCCTCGGGCAGTATAGGGGGCACCGCGCCATCGCTGCTCAGCTCGGTTTGCCTGTGCCCGGATCAGGCGAATCTGTTTCCGCTCGAGTGGTGCGTGCTGACGAAGGCTCCCATGAGGGAAAGCCCCGGGCGTTCATCGATGGCGGCTGGTGGGTACGGGCTTCTGAGACCGATCCAGTCGAACTAGCTCCCCAACTGCCGAAGGTATGAACGAGTCAACGAAGAAGCCGGACGAGAACGGTCATTGGCACGCTCCAGAGGGGTCTTGGGCATCCTCGGCAGCGAACCGGCGCAGTATGCGGGGAAACCGCAGCCGCGACACCAAACCAGAGGTCGCGCTTCGCCGTCTGGTACACGCAGCGGGACTGCGCTACAGGGTTGCCGCCAAACCGTTGCCCGGAATGCGTCGTACGGCTGACCTGCTCTTCAAACGGACCAGGGTTGCGGTGTTCGTGGACGGCTGTTTCTGGCATGGGTGTCCGGAACACTTCGTGCCACCGAAGACCAACCCGGACTACTGGGAAGCAAAGATCGGTGGGAACACGCGCCGGGACCGGGACACTGATGCTTGGCTGGCCGAGGCCGGGTGGCTGGTGCTGCGCTTCTGGGAGCACCAGGCCCCGGCCGAATGCGCCAACGCTGTTGAGACGGCGGTTTCAGCCCGTAAGAGTGAGCTGACGCGGGGCCAGGACCTCAAGTAGGCCCTCAACCTGTTCTCCCGGTCGCTCGGCACCGTTGTCCGATGCCTTGAGAGCACGGATGATGGCTTCGCCTACGGCCTGGGCCACAGGTGGGGGAAAAGCGTTGCCGACCTGTCGGTAGGCAGCCGTCTTACGACCCTGAAACTCCCAATCGGTGGGGAATCCCTGGATGATCGCAGCCTGTTCCACAGTCAGTTTGGGGCCGCGTTCGCTGTACAGGTCCCGCTTCTTGTCCTTGGTCTGGCCGTGTGGGTCAGCCACCCCGTGTCCGTCCACTCCGAGTTCAGCCCAGGCCCGCTTGGCACGAGTCGGTCCTAGGTCTGCACCTCCGTGCTTCTTCGAGCCGCCTACTAGCGTCGGAGCTACCGTGCCCTTCTCCAGAGCAGCCTGTCGCCACTTGTTGTAGTGCTTCTGGCCCTTGGTAGACGTTCCGAACCGAATGCGCATGGTCTCGTCCAGGGCATCGGCCACGGTGACGACCTCCCCGCTGGCCCGGGGCGGAAGGAAGTGGGAGGCCTCTGGCTCGCGCATCGCCACCAGGACGGCCCTCGGACGAAGCTGTGGGACACCGTAGTCGCGCGCTTCCAGGACGTCCCATCCCAGGACCCGGTATCCCAGGCTCGCCAGTCGGGACCGGATCCTGAGCCGGTAGTCACGGAACTTGTGTTCGGGTTCGAGCAGCCCGCGAACGTTCTCGATCATCACCGCGCGCGGTTCGAGCTGTTTCACCATGTCGAGCATGACGGGGAAGAGGTCCCGTTCGTCATCCTCGCCCAACTGTTTTCCGGCAACGGAGAAGGGAGGGCAGGGGACACCGCCGGCCAGCAAGTCGAGACGCTTGCTTCCCAGGACTTCCTTAAGGTCTTCCATCTTGAAGTCTGTGAGGTCCCACTCGAGGATTTCGCAGTTTTTCCAGCCGTGCCTGCGAGTGTTGTGCCTCAGGGTCTGGACGGCGTGGGGGTCGACCTCGATCAGCGCGCGGTGCTCGAATCCCGCGCGGTGCAGGCCGACGGCTTGGCCGCCTGCGCCCGCGCAGATTTCAACGGACGTGTAGGTGTGTCCTTCACCGGACATACAGCTTCCTCCCTGCCCACGCCCTCACATACCTCATGTGCTGGGCGGAAGGCCGACGATCGGTCCCCCGCTGATCTTCCCAAGGTCTGGGCAGCGGATCTACCGGCAGCGCGGACTTGTGGACAACTGACCTGGCGGAACCCCGGACCGGGCGAGTCTACCGGCGGGGTCCGACCAGTTCCGCGGGCCGGAGCGATGTCTATAAGTATGCCGATGGCTGCCGTAAACTTGCCGGATCTTGCCGCGAAGGTGCCGACAAGTTATGCTGCTCTCACTTGAAGGTAAGGCCGTAGCAGCGGTAGGCAGGGGCAGACCGCCCAGAACAGAGACGGACTCGAACGAGCGTGCCCATAGATGAAGAGCGCCCCGATTGGAACGATCAGTCGCTGGGAGGGCGTATCCGTGTTGCACTCTGGCTGTATGAGCAGGTAGGCGAGGGTGAGCGCTTCCGTAAACAAGCCATGCGGGAAGCCATCCCCGGCGTTGAGCAGATCGACCGGCGTATGCGCGACCTCCGACCAGCTGGGTGGGTCATCAGGACGTACCGCGACATGGCTTCGCTCAGCCCTGACGAGCTGTTTCTGGAGACCATCGGTGCCCATGTGTGGGAACCGGGGAAACGTTCGACCGGCCTGCGAGCAGTCAGCGGGAAGCTCCGTCGTGAGGTCATGGACCGTGATCATCACCGGTGTGTCCGGTGCGGCGTCTCATCCGGTGAGGCGTACCCGGAAGAGCCTGGGACCCGTGCCCGCCTGACCCTCGGCCACATCAACGCACATGCTTACGGATCGAGTGCAGCCCCGGAGAACCTTGTGACCGAGTGTTCCCGGTGCAATGAGACAGCGAGGCAGTTCACTCCTGTGCAGTTCACCGCGGACCATGTCCGAGATCAGATGCGAGAGCTCTCGAAGCGTGAGAAGACCAATCTCCTCTCATGGATGTCTCTGGACCGGCGCCCCATGTCGAGAACTGAGCAAGTGTGGGCGCACTACCGGCAGCTTCCCGGGATCGAGCGGGAGGAACTCCAGCGGGAGCTTGCCCGGATGCTTGGCTCAGAAGGAGAGGGATAACCCATGGGAACCGGACTGCGGAGGCATCGGCATGGTTGACCAACGTGCAGCAACCATCTTCTTCGGCTGCTGTGTGGTCAGCGTTGTCGCTGGCGCGCTTACGCTCTTGGCCGCAGAGTCGTGGCCCGTTGCGATCCTCACAGCAGGGGCGGCTTTCAGCGGCGCGCTTCCACTGCTCAACTCGGTCATCAAAGATGATCTTCATGAGAAGCAAGCCGCCAAGGATGAGTGACAGCAGGACCTTTTGAGCCGGGCGAGGAGTGTGAACCTGCCGCCCTCGCTGCTCGGCGGTTGCGGGGGTTCTCCTGGGGAGGGGGTGGTCGCCATGGGCGGTCCGCTTCCGTGTGG
Organism: Nocardiopsis sp. iso_40; assembly: GCF_056173285.1. Taxonomy (NCBI): domain Bacteria; kingdom Bacillati; phylum Actinomycetota; class Actinomycetes; order Streptosporangiales; family Nocardiopsidaceae; genus Nocardiopsis; species Nocardiopsis sp. iso_40. The sequence goes on from NZ_CM149666.1 coordinate 640,981, forward strand.
ACCCGTGTGCGGGCCGGTGGATTTCGCCGACGGTAACAGTGCCCGGCCCCGTCACTCCACGTGTTTTCCCGGGGGCCGACCGTCCCCGGCCCCTATTTCGGCTCCAGGTCCGGCCCGGCCCCCGCTTCCGGGGACCGGCGGGAGGTCTCGTGGGGCACAGTGTGGAAGAGCGGTACCAGGACCGTGTCCACGATCTCCACCACCAGGCTGTCCGGTACGGGCTCCACCCGGAACAGGAAGTGGTTGCGCAGCAGGGCCTGGCCCACGTCCAGCCGGACGTCCGCCACCGCCTCGGCGGGGATCTCGCCCCGCGCCACCGCCCTGCGGGCGACCTCCGCCATCATCCGCCGTCCCATCCCCTGGGACCGGGTGCGGATCTCCACGTCGTGCTCCGGGTGCGGAAGCGCCTCCCCGAGCAGGCCGCGCAGGGCCTCCCCGGCGGGGCCGGAGAGGGTCCGGGCGCTCTGGCGCAGCAGTACCAGCAGGTCGCCGCGGAGCTCCCCGGTGTCGGGGATGTCCGACGGGTCGGGCAGCAGGTGGTACACCGCGTCCATCACCAGCGTGGCGCGGGAGGTCCAGCGCCGGTACAGGGAGGCCTTGCTCGCCCTGGCCCGCTCGGCGACCCCCTCCATGGTCAACGCCGTGTAACCGTGCTCCGCCAGTTCCTCGATGGTGGCCTCGAGGATGGCGTTGACCAGGGCCTCCCCCCGGCGTCGGGGGCGTTTTCGGTGATCGGTGCTCTCGGCGGACATGTTCGCATCCTACGAAGCTCTGCTGACGCGGCCGCTGCCGCCGTCCACGGTCACCGACTCCCCGTCGGTGAGGACGGTGGTCCCGGTACCGGTGCCCATCACCGCCGGGATGCCGTACTCGCGGGCCACGATCGCGGCGTGCGAGGCGATCGCCCCGGAGTCGACCACCACCGCCGCCGCCCGCTGGAACAGCGGGGTCCACGCCGGGTTGGTGTACGGGCAGACCAGGACGTCACCCTCGCGCAGACGGTGGAAGTCCTCGGCCCCGCGGATGACCCGGACCGGGCCGGTCACCGTGCCGGAGCTGGCGGGGGAGCCCGCGACCAGCGCGTCACCGGTGTCCCGGCGGGGGAAGACCCGGGCGTGGTCGATCAGCGCCACCCCGGACATCTCGGCGCGTTTGGCCGCCCGGCCCCGGGCCAGGGAACGCAGCCGCTCGGCCTGCGCCGCGGGGATCGCGGTGACGTCCCCGACCTCCACCACCTCCTCCAGCCGCAGGTGGAAGACGTCGAAGGCCTCCTCCAGGACCCCCGCGCCCCGGAGCCGCTCCCCGATCTCCAACAGGGAGCGGCGCAGGGTCGGCAGGCTCGCGGTGAAGTAGAAGTGGCTGTCCTCGCGGAAGGCCACCCCGTCCTGCGCGGCCCGCAGCCACCGCTCGACACGGGCCCGGGCACGGCGCCCGCGCAGCAGCGGGTGTTCGAGCAGCCGCTCCAGCGCCCGCGCTGACCGGGAGGCGGTGTCCCGGGCCCCCTCTGGCTGGTCGAGCAGGGAGCGCACCAGGCCCAGCACGACCTCGGGGGACTCGACCAGCGTCGGCGGGCTGACCAGCAGCGGAGACGCGGTCTCCCGCCGCCCGTACTCGCGCAGGAAGGATTCGAGCCCGTCACGGAACTCCGCGAACCCGGTGCCGCTCCCCTCCCCGAGCGCGGCCAGGACCCCGGCCGGTTCCCGTTCGGTGAACAGTCGGCGCAGTTCCGGTACGGCCCGCGCCCGGTCGGCCAGCGCCCGCAGTGCCTCGTTCGAGTCCTCGGTACGGGTGCGGGCCCCGCCCAGCAGGTCGGCGAGCAGTTCCCGGCAGCCCAGGAGACGGGTGGCCAGCGCCATCCGGGCGAGGGCCAGCCCGCTGCCGGGCAGGTAGTCGATCCGCAGGTCCCGGCAGGGGGCCATCAGCGCCAGAGCCCGCGCGGGCACCCCGACCAGCTCGGCCCACGGCAGAGCGGGCAGGTACAGGGCGTCCAGGGCGTCGGCCTCGGAGAGGAACTCCGCCAGCCTCGGGTCCGCGGTCCAGCCGGCGGTCCGGAATCGTCGGGCCCTGCGGGCCAGCCTCCAGGGGGTGAGCAGCATGCGCGGTCCCGGGTGCGGGGAGGGCGGGACGAGCTGGACGACCACGCCGTCCTCCTCGCGCAGATAGTTCTCGAAGGTTCCCTTCAGGCCGTAGTACGACGTGACCTCCCGCATCATCCCGGTGGGGCCGTGCTCCAGCCAGGTGCTCATGTCCATGGGGTAGGGGCGGACCGGGAGGTACTCGGTGAGGATCGCCGCCTGGAACCGCTGGCGCCGGTTGAGCGCGACGGGGGGCGGCGGCAGCGCGGTCATCGGCCGCGCCTGCACGATCCGGAACCGCTGGCCGGACAGGGCCCACTCGATGTCCTGGGGCCGTCCGAAGTGTTCGGCGATGGTCCGAGCGTGCGCGGCCAGGGCGGACAGCTGCCCCTCGGAGAGCAGGGCCTCCCGCGCGCCCGCGCCGCCGTCGGGCGCGTCCGGCGCGCCGCCGTCGGGCGCCTCCGGCCCCCCGGAACGGACGGGTTCCGCCGCCGACCGGTCCTCCTGGCGGACCCCGCCGCCCTCGACCGAGCGGATCACCACCTCACCGCGCCCGGGGGTCCACTCCACGACCCCGCCGCGCTCGTCCAGCAGGTAGTGGTCGGGGGTGACCAGCCCGGACACCACCGCCTCGCCCAGGCCGGCCCCCGCGTCCACGACGATCCGGTCGCGCGCCCCGCTCACCGGGTCGGCGGTGAACATCACCCCGGCCACCTCGGAGTCGACCATGGCCTGCACGACGACGGCGATCCGGACCTCCGTCTGGTCCACCGCCCGCTCCTGACGGTAGGCCACCGCCCGGTCGGTCCACAGCGAGGCCCAGCAGCGGCGGACGGCGTCCACCACGGCGTCGGCGCCGACCACGTTGAGGTAGGTGTCCTGCTGGCCGGCGAAGGCGGCGCCAGGCAGGTCCTCCGCGGTGGCGCTGGAGCGGACCGCCACCGGGACGTCCGCGCCCAGCCGTTCGTAGGCGGTGACGATGCGCTCGCGCAGCCCTTCGGGCAGGGCGGCGCCCGCCACCGCGGCACGCAGGTCCGCGGGTCCGGGCCGTGGACCGTGGCTCTCGGCGGTGCCCTCCCCGGCCCCGCCCTCCACGGCGGCGACCAGATCCGCCAGGCGCACGGACTCGACGACGGCGGCGTAGGCCTCGGTGGTCACCACGAAACCCTCGGGTACCGGCAGTCCGGCGCGTAGCAGTTCGCCCAGGTTGGCGGCCTTGCCGCCGACGGTGGGGAGGTCGTCGGCGCCGAAGGCGTCCAGCGGCCCGACGAACGGGGTACGGGTGGCGGCGGTGGATTTCACGGGTTCTCCTTGAGGAGTTCGGTCTGCGCCCGGGTGCGCAGAGGGAGCGCTGGCAGGGCCAGCGCCAGGAGGAAGGCCAGCCCCAGCAGGGGGGCCACGGTCAGGATCGCCGCCGGTACGGCGGCGCCGAAGGCGGTCTCCACCAGCTCCCGTGCGGGTGCCGGCAGTGCGGCGACGGCCTCCGGGGTGAGGCTGCCGCGGTCTGCGACCCCGGAGGGGACGCGTTCGGCGAAGGAGCGGGTGACCAGCGCGCCCATCAGAGCCACGCCCACGCTGGCGCCGACCTGTCTCAGGAAGAGCACGGAGGAGGTGACCGCCCCGAGGTCGACGGGGTCGGTGGCGTTCTGCGCGGCGAGCATCACCACCTGCATCACCAGCCCGACCCCCAGGCCGGTCAGGAACAGCATCGCCACCAGGCCGGGGACGCCCCCGGCGGACCCGACCAGGCCGAGCAGGAGCGAGCCCAGGGCCATCAGCGCGGTGCCGGTGACCGGGGACCACCAGTACCGGCCGCTTCGGGTGATCAGCCGTCCCGAGACGGTCATGGCGATCAGCGCGCCCGCCATCAGCGCGGTGACCAGGAACCCCGCTCCGGTGGCGGTGGTACCCAGCCCCACCTGGGCGAAGGGCGGTACGTAGGTGAGGGTGCCGAAGAGCGCGAACCCCACCGTGAAGCTGAGCAGGACCGGGACGACGACCCCCCGTCGGCGCAGCAGCCGGAGCGGTAGCACGGGGTCCCGGGCCAGGCGGGCCGAGACCAGCCACAGCAGCAGGGCGGTCAGGGTCGCCCCGGCCAGGGCCGGGGCCGCCCACTCCGGCCCTGACCCGTTCCCGGCGAGCAGGTCGGCCAGGAGCACGGCGCCGACCACGGTCGCGGCGAGCGCGGCGGCTCCGAACAGGTCGACCGGTTGCCGGGTGGTCGGCCGGGGCAGGCGGAGGGTCAGGGCGAGAACGGCGAAGGCGATCACGCCCAGCGGAAGGTGGACGGCGAAGACCCACCGCCAGGAGAACAGGTCGACCAGCACCCCGCCGAGCAGCGGTCCGCCCACAGCGGGCAGCACGGCGAACACGCCGATGATTCCCAGGTAGCGGCCGCGCTCCCGAGGGCTGATGATCTCGGCCAGGGTGGCCTGGCCGCCGATCATCAGCCCGCCGCCGCCCACGCCCTGGAGCACCCGGGCGCCCACGAACACCGGGAACGAGGTGGCCAGGGTGCACAGCAACGCGCCGAGGACGAAGAGGGCCAGGGCGATCAGGAGCAGCGGTTTGCGTCCGAAGCGGTCGCCGAGCCTGCCGTAGACCGGAAGCACGGCGGTGGCGGCGACCAGGTAGGCGGTGATGACGGCGGGCATCCGGTCCAGCCCGCCCAGTTCCCCCGCGATCTCCGGCAGAGCCGGGACGACGGAGGTCTGGTCCAGCGGGGCCAGCAGCATCACCAGCAGGAGTCCGGGCAGGGCGAGGGCCACGGATCTCCGGTGCTCTGTCGGCCCCACTGCGTTGCCAACACTCACTGCGGACCTCCATTCCTCGTCTTTAGAGAACGCCTTGTTTCCTAAGAAGCTAGCCCAACGCTGTAGAAAACGCAACGTTTCCTATTGAGGAGGCGGGTGACCGAGGCGGCTCCCCTGTCCCCCGGGCGCGCCGCCGATCGCGGACGCCCGTCCCGCCGCCGACCGCGGACGTCCGTCCCGGCGCCGGTCCCGTCGGGCGCACCCGCCCCACTCCCGGGCCCGGCCCCCGGATACGCTCGGCGCGACACCTGACCTTGGGAGGAACCACATGACAGCGACCGCGGTCGTCACCGGAGCCAGCAGCGGGATCGGTGCCGCCACCGCGCGCGGGCTCGCCGCCGAGGGCTACGACGTGGTCCTGGTCGCCCGCCGCGCCGACCGGATCGAGGCGCTGGCCGGGGAGATCACCGAGAGCGGCCACTCGGCCCGGGCCCAGGTCCTCGACGTCACCGACCGCGCCGCCGTCGACGCCTTCGCCGGGGCGCTGGACTCCTGCGACGTGCTGGTCAACAACGCGGGCGGCGCGATCGGCACCGAGACCGTCGCCACCGCCGACCCCGCCGACTGGCGGCGGATGTACGAGGTCAACGTCCTGGGCGTGCTCAACATGACCCAGGCCCTACTGCCCAAACTCATCGCCAGCGGCGACGGCACCGTCCTGCTCGTCTCCTCGGTGGCCGGGCACGTGGTCTACGAGGGCGGCGGCGGTTACGTGGCCGCCAAGCACGGGGCCCACACGCTGGCCGCCACCCTGCGCCTGGAGCTGTGCGGGGAGCCGGTCCGGGTGCTGGAGGTGGCGCCCGGCATGGTCAAGACCGAGGAGTTCTCCCTCAACCGCCTGCGCGGTGACGCGGACCGGGCCGAGGCCGTCTACGCCGGGGTGCCCGACCCGCTGAGCGCCGAGGACGTCGCCGACACCATCGTGTGGGCCCTCACCCGGCCCCCGCACGTCAACATCGACCTGCTGGTGGTGCGCCCCCGGGCCCAGGCCGCGCAGCACCGGGTCCACCGTGTTAAGGAGTAGCCGGGGGAGAGCGGGGAGGGCCCTCGTCCGCGGGCCCCTCCCCGCTCCGCGACCGGGTGGCTACCGGGGGTCGAGCTCCTTGGCCAGCAATTCGACGAGGCCGTCCAGGGCCTCCTCCGAGCCCTCGTCCGCACAGCTCAGGGTCACGCTCTCGCCGTGGGACGCGCCCATCGACATCACGGAGAGCACGCTGCGCGCGTCCACCGGCTGCTGGCCCCGACGGGCGACCGTCACGGGCAGGCCGGTCTCGTTGACCGCCTGGACGAACAGGGCTGCGGGCCGCGCGTGCAGGCCCAACTGGGATCCGATGACAACGGTGCGCTCGGGCATGTGAGTCCTTGGAGGGTGTCGGGCGGGCCCGGTACTTCCGGTCCCGGTCACAGCTTGCCGATCCGCCACGGGGGGATCGGGTCCGGCCGCCGGGGTGACGCCCTCGGCGGCCGTGTCGTCGGGTCGGGGGACGGTGACGCCGGGCGGGGACGCGGCGGCCCGCCAGGCCGGAGCCCGGCACAGGCGCTCCCGGAACGCTTCCCGGGCAGGGAAGCCCGCGAGCGCGCTGTCGCCCGCGCCCACGGTACTCCGGGTGCTTCCGGCCCCGGCCGGGTTGTCCACAGATTCGGGATCCGCTCTGGCGGACCGGGCCGATTCCGGGTTGGCTTGGTGTGTCGGGGAACGGAGGACCCGACGACGCGGCAGGCGCCCCCGACCCGGCGCCCACCGCGCGCGGGCCGCCCCGACCGCCGCCCGACCGCCGACCCCAGCTGTCACAGGAGAGCACCCCATGGAGCAGACGGAACCCGTTCCGACCCCCGCCGCCGACGCCCCGCGCCCCGCTCCCGTACTGAGGGGCATCGCGGCCGGGCCCGGCGGTGCCGTCGCCCCGGTCGCCCGGATGTCCGCCCCGCCGGCGCTCCCCGAACGCGAACCCGAGGTCGCCGACCCCGAGGCCGAGGCGGGGGCCGCGCGCGACGCCCTGGAGGGTGTGGCCGCGGAGCTGGAGGGGCGCGCCGCGGACCTGGGCGGCGACGCCGCCGCGGTGCTCAGCGCCCAGGCGCTCATGGCCCGGGACCCCGAGCTGCGACGACAGGTCGAGGAGGGGGCGCGGGACGGCCGCGCCGCCGCCTGGGCCGTGTGGGGGGCGTGCGGTCGCTACCAGGACCTCCTCCTGGCCGCCGGCGGCTACCTGGCCGAGCGCGCGGCCGACCTCTCCGACATCCGGGACCGGGCCGTGGCGGCGCTCCTGGGGTTGCCCATGCCCGGGCTGCCCGACCCCGGCCACCCCCACGTGCTGGTCGCCGAGGACCTGGCACCGGCCGACACCGTCCGCCTGGACGGCGACCGGGTCCTGGCGATCGTCACACGGCTCGGCGGCCCCACCAGCCACACGGTCATCCTCGCCCGCTCCCTGGGCATCCCCGCGGTGGTGGGTTGCGCGGGAGCGGAGAACCTGGCCGACGGCGCGGTCGTGGCGGTGGACGGGGACACGGGCACGGTCGAGACCGACCCGGACCCGGAGGCCGCCGAAGGGGTCCGGCGGCGCGCGGAGCGGCGCCGAGACCTGCTCCGCGCGTCCTCGGGGCCGGGGCGGACCGCGGACGGGATCCCCGTGGCGTTGTTGCTCAACGCCGGTGAGGGCGACCCCGGGGAGGCGGCCGCACACGACAGCGAGGGCATCGGCCTGCTGCGTACCGAGTTCCTCTTCCTCGACCGCGCCGAGCCGCCGACCGTCGCCGAGCAGACCGAGGTCTACACCCGGCTGTTCCGGGCCTTCGCCGGACGCGTGGTCACGGTGCGGACCCTGGACGCGGGTTCGGACAAGCCGCTCGCCTTCGCCGCCACCGGCCCGGAGGACAACCCGGCCCTGGGGGTGCGGGGGTTTCGGACCGCACGCGTCCACCCGGGCCTGCTCACAGACCAGCTCGCCGCGATCGCTGCCGCCGAGCGCGCCGTCGGCACCGCCGGGCCCGCGGCGCGGGTCCGGGTGATGGCGCCGATGGTGTCGACCCCCGCCGAGGCCGCCGAGTTCGCGGACCTGGCCCGCTCGGCCGGGATCGGGGAGGTCGGGGTGATGGTGGAGGTGCCCGCGGCGGCCCTGCTCGCGGACCGCCTGCTGCCCCGGGTGGACTTCGTGTCCGTGGGCACCAACGACCTCGCGCAGTACACGATGGCCGCGGATCGCACGCTGGGCGCGCTGCCCGATCTGCTCGACCCCTGGCAGCCCGCGCTGCTGAGCCTGGTCGGGAGCACGGGCGGGGCGGGGGAGCGGCTGGGGCAGCCGGTGGGTGTGTGCGGTGAGGCCGCCGCCGACCCGTTGCTGGCACTGGTGCTGGTGGGGCTCGGTGTGACGAGCCTGTCCGCGGCACCGCCCGCGCTGCCCGCCGTGCGCTACGCCCTGGCCCGGCACACCCACGCCGAATGCCGCGAACTCGCCGAACTCGCACTCACCGCCGAGGGGCCCGAACAGGCCAGAGAAGCCGTCCGGGGCGCGACCCACCCGGAGGTCGTGGGTCTCTGACCACCCGAGGGGCCGCGGGGCCCGGTACGGACGGGGCGCTCGGGGCGAGAACAGCACTGCGTTCGTCCCGTCCGTCGGGAGAGGCACCGCGACCCCGCGCGCCGGGACCGGCGCGCGGGGTCGCGCGGGTACGCCGAGCGGCGCGGTTCAGGTCGTGTAGTCGGCGTTGATCCTGATGTAGCCCTCGGTCAGGTCACAGCCGTAGACGGTGAACGCACCCTCGGCGATGCCCAGGTCGACGCCGATCACCACCTCGTCGCCCTTCATGTGCTGGGCGGCGCGCTCCAGGGTCTCCTCGGTGGCCTCGGCCGGGAAGGTCTCCACGTCCCCGAACACGATCCGTACGTTCTCCGGATGGACGTCGGTCTCCTCGGAGCACTTGCCCACGGCCATCGCGACCCGGCCCCAGTTGGGGTCGGCGCCGTGCACCGCCGTCTTGACCAGCGGCGAGTTCACCACGGCCTTGCCGATCCGCTTGGCCTGCGCGTCGTCGCGAGCCCCGGTGACCCGGACCTCGACGAGTTTGCCCGCGCCCTCGCCGTCCGAGGCGATCATCCGGACGAGCTTCAACGCCACCTCGTACAGGGCGGCCTCGAACTCGGCGGCCTCCACCGGCCCGGCCAGTCCGTTGGCGAAAACCGCCGCGGAGTCGCTGGTGGAGGTGTCGGTGTCGATGCTCAGGGCGTTGAAGGTCCGGTCCACGACCCGGCGGAACACCGCGTCCAGAACCGGCTGCTCCAGCTCGGCGTCGGTGAAGAACCAGGTCAGCATGGTCGCCATGTCGGGCTCGATCATGCCGACGCCCTTGGCGATCCCGGTGAGGGTCGCCCCGCCCACCGTGGCGGTCGCGATCTTGGGGCGGGTGTCGGTGGTCATCATGGCCGCGGCGGAGCGGTCCAGGTCGGCCGGGGGGAACTCCGCGGGCAGACCGTCCAGGTAGGAGCGGACCTTCTCCATGGGGTAGGGGCGGCCGATGACCCCGGTGGAGGCGATCAGGAGGTCGTCGGGGGCGACACCGGCGGCTCGGGCCACACCCTCCTGGACCTCACGGGCGTCGGCCGTCCCGATCTGGCCGGTCGCCACGTTGGCGTTTCGGGCGATCACCATGACCCCGCGGGCGTGTCCGTCGGCCGCGGCCGCCCGGCTGAGCCTGACGCTCGGGGCGGCGAACCGGGACCGGGTGAACACGGCGGAGACCACCGCCGGGGCCTGCGAGACCACCGCGAAGAAGTCGTCCTTGGGGTCCTTGATCCCGATGTTGCCGGCCACGCCGACGAAACCTGCGGGAACGGGGGTCTTGCTGCTCATCGTCCTCCTCGGAGCTTCGTGGGCGCAAGCCTACTTCGCCACGCCCGAAAGCCCCGGTTACGGCCATGACCTGTGGGGGTTTCGTACTGTGCGGAGACGGTCCGGGTGTGACAAGGCGGAGCGAACGGGGTATCCGCCGAGTGTGGGGTAGACCGCTCGGGGGGAGGCGTGTTGTGCGTGATGGTGACTGGCTCACGGAGACTGGGGCGCGGATCCGCGGTGTCCTGAAGGTGATGGTGGACGCGGGCTGGCTTCCGGGCGGGACCGCCGTGGTCGGGACCGGGGGCATGTGGGAGTTCGTGGCGGTCGGACGGACCGACAGCGAACACGACACGGCACCGGACGTGTCCTACGACGTCGCGAGCCTGACGAAGGTGATGGCGACCTGGCCCCTGGTGGGCCGGGCGGTCGCCGAGGGGGCCCTGGACCTGAACGCCCCGATGTCGGAGTACTTCCCGGGCGATGACCTGCCGGGCGCCTGGGTGACGACCCGGCAGATCCTCACCCACACGAGCCGGCTCGACCAGGTCACCTGGTTGGAGCGCTACGTGGGCACCGACCAGGACCTGGCCGAGGCGATTCTGGCGGATCCGCTGGAGGAGCCCGGCTACCAGTACGTCGACCGCGGGTTCATCCTGCTCGGGCTGCTCCTGGAGCGGTTGTACGGCAAGGGGCTGGACCGGCTGGCCGCCAGCCTGTGGGACGACCTGGGCATGCGGTCCACCGCCTACGGTCCGTTGGCCAGGTCGCCCAGCGTGGCGCCGACCGAGCGCCGTCTCGTCGGCGCGGCGCCCTCCTGGGGCGTGGTGCACGACGAGGCGGCCGCGCTGATGGGCGGTGTGGCGGGGCACGCCGGGGTGTTCAGCACCGCGATCGACCTGGGCGCCTATGCCCGGGAGATGCTCCGCCTGCACGAGGGCGGCGCCGGGGCGATTCCCGGTTCGTTCGTTCGGGAGAGCTGGTCACCGCAGGTGGACGCGGGTGCCCGGCTGTCGAGAGGACTGGCCTGGTTGGTCACCCCGGAGGGGGTGGTCTACCACAACGGTTTCACCGGGACGAGCCTGTTCATGCACCCGGAGAGCGGACGGTACGTCGGTGTGCTCACCAACGCCGTGCACTACGGGCGCGACCGCACCGGGCTGGTGGACCTGCGGGCGGCCGCGCGTTCGGCGCTCACGCCGCAAGCCCACGAATCCTCTCCGTGAGGCGGCCGAGCAGGTCGGCCAGCCCGGCGGGTCCGCCGACGACCAGGTCGGCGGCGTCGGCCACCGCGGTGACCTCCGCGGAGGAGGAGCACACCGTCAGGCCGGACACGCCACGCGCACGCAGCGCGGCCACCGCCTCGAAGGCGGGCAGGTCGCCCAGGTCGTCACCGGCGTAGAGGACGTGGAGCGCGCCCCTCTCCTCCACCAGGGAGGTGAGGGCCGCACCCTTGTCCACACCCTGTGGACGGAGTTCGATCACCATCCGCCCGGGCTCCACCTTGAGCCCCGCGCGTTCGGCCAGCTCCGCCAGGGGTCCGCCCAGCAGCTCCAGCGCCCTGTCGGGGTCGGCGGCGCGCCGGGTGTGCACGGCCAACGAGCGGCCCTTGTCCTCGATCCAGGTGCCCTCCGGTGCGCCGGAGGCGTCCACCAGGCCCGGGAGCTCGGCCCGGACCAGGGCCACCCCGGGCGGCGGGTCGGCGGCCACCACACGGCCCTCGGACCAGCGCTCGGCGCCGTAGTGTCCGAGCACGGTGATGCCGGGTACCCGGTCCAGACCGCCGAGGTCCACCGCGGTGGCGGCGCCGCGCCCGGTGATCACCGCGACGGTGCCCACCAGGTCGGCCAGCTCGGTCAGCGCGGCCACGATCCCCGGTTGGGGGGCGGAGTCGCGCGGGTCGGCGACGATGGGTGCCAGGGTGCCGTCGAAGTCGAAGGCGAACAGTGCCCGCGCGGGTTCGGTGAGCAGTGCTTCGAGCGCGGCCCGCCCGGTCGGGGTGGTCGGTTCGGGCAGTCCGTTCCCACCGGTCGGCTCGTTCTGTGCGTGCGGACCGCTCGGCCTGTTCCGCTCGGGCGTTCCGTGCTGTCGGGGCTGAGGCAAGGCAGGACCCTGTCGCTGTCGATGGGGAGGGCGCGCGTGTGCGGGCCCGGACGGGGCGGTGGCCGCCGACGGGGAGCGCGCGGGTCGGGGTGCGCGGGCTCGGGGGTCTCCCGGGCGGCCGCACTCGGGACGCCGGTCAGAGGTGGATGCCCAACTGGCGCGCGTTGCGTTGGCGTCGGCGGTCGGCGCGCAGCCGACGCAGACGTTTGACGGTCATGGGGTCGAAGGCGAGCGCCTCGGGGCGCTCGACCAGTCCGTTGAGCAGTTGGTAGTACCGGGTCGCGGAGAACCCGAACTCGTCACGGATCGCCTGTTCCTTGGAGCCCTCGAACTTCCACCACTGGCGTTCGAAGGCGAGGATGCGCTGTTCGCGTTCGGCGAGGGCCGACTGACTGCCTTCGGGCGGACCGATATTCGGCATGGGACACCCCCTGGACGGGTAATTGGTTTGTCCGGATCGGCGCGACTCATGCTAGCGACTCGACATGCCGGATGAGGAACGGAGAACCCAGGACTGGCACCAGGGATACAGTTACGTTTCCTACCCTCCAGGCCACTTGTCCAAGCCTGAATCCTGTGCCCATGACAGAATTGCGAGGGTCCGGGGAGGGCCCGGCGGAATGCCGACCGCAACGTTCGAGGGAGCCTGACGTGCTCGGGGGCAACAGCCGTAACAGGACACACACGCGCCATGTACCGGGCGCCGCGGCGGGGGCCTGCGCGGCGCTCGCCGTACTGGGACTGACGGCGGTTCCAGCCGCCGCCGACGGGGTCCCCGACTTCCGGCCGGAGCAGTGGGCTCTGCAGTCCGTCGGGGCACAGGAGGTCTGGGAGTCGACCCGGGGCCAGGGCCTGACCGTGGCCCTGCCCGGTGTCTCCGTGAACGAGGAGCACCCCGATATCCGGGACGACCTGGAGGTGGACACCGAGTTCGGCGGCAACGGCACCGACACCGAACAGGGCACGGCCGCGGCCTCCCTGGTCGCGGGGCACGGACACGGTATGGACGCGGACGGCGGGGTCCTGGGCGTCGCCCCGGAGGCCGAGCTGCTGGTGCTGCCCGGCGACGACCTGCCCGGTGCGATCCGCTACGCCGTGGACGCGGGCGCCCAGGTCGTCCTGCTGCCGGAGGAGGTCGGTACCGACGAGGAGCAGTCGGAGGCCACCGCGGAGGCGGTCCAGGACGGGACCCTCGTCGTCGCCCCCGCCGGCGGCGAGGAGGACCCGAACGTCCTCGCCGTGGGCGGTGTGGACGAGAACGGGGGACTCGTCCCGGACCCGCCCGAAACCTCGTCCGTCGAACTCCTCGCGCCCGGGGCGGCGCTGGAGGCGGCCGGGACGGACATGGGACTGAACGAGGTGACCGGAACCCCCTACGCGGCCGCCGTGGCCGCCGGGGCGGCCGCGCTGCTGCGGGCCGAGTACCCGCAGCTCTCCCCGGAACAGGTCCGTGAGGCGCTGGTCGGGGACGCCCCACAGGGCCCGGAGGGGCTGCCGCTCCTGCACCTTCCCAGCGCTGCCGCCCAGGCCGCGGAGGTCGCGCAGGAGAACCCGCTGCTCGACGAGGACCTGGTCGAGGAGGACTCCCCGGACGTGCCGGTGTGGATCTGGTTCGCCCTGGTCGGCGTCGTCCTCGCCATCGTGGTGATCCTTCTGGCGCTGTGGGTGCGCCGTTCCAGCAAGGACCCCTACGGTGTGGCGGCCGAGCGGCGGACGCAGGACGAGGAGCTGGCCGCCGAGCGGGCCGATCGGGCCCGGGCCGAGGAGCGCCCCTCGCGGCGCAGGAAGGGCGGCCGACGCCGCAGGGGGTAGGGGCGGTCGCCGCGGCGGACGGCCGCGGCCCCGGGCGGCCGACAGTGTTCCGAGCGCCCGCCCGGGACGGGCTCAGGAGCCCTTCGGGCACCCCTCCGGCTTTACTGTCGCGTACGGTCATGCCTGGTCAACGGTCCGTCATGCAAAATCTGCGCGTGCATATGTAAGCGACACGGAGGGTCTTGACTCGCGCACCGCAGGGGACAAGGCTTTGTGGATGTCCTCCCTCGAAACACCCTCTCTGCCCTCGCGAGGAGAAAAGGTGATCGGAGCAGACCCCCGGTCACACCACCTCGTGAACGGTCGTGTGCGCATCTGCGATCCCGACCCGAAGTGGCCCTACCTGTTCAGGCAGGAGGAGGGGCGGCTCCGCGGCGTCCTGGGCGACCGGGTCCTGTCCCTGGACCACGTCGGATCCACCTCGGTGCCCGGCCTGGCCGCCAAACCCTGCCTCGACCTGCTCCTGGCGGTCGCCGACTCCGCGGACGAGGCCGCCTACCTCCCCGACCTGGAGGCCGCCGGGTACTCCCTGGCCATCCGCGAACCCGACTGGTACGAGCACCGGGTCCTCAAGGGCCCGGGCGTCAACATCAACCTGCACGTGTTCACCGAGGGGTGCGCGGAGATCGACCGCATGCGGCTCCTCCGCGACCACCTCACCGAGGACGCCGGGGCGCGGGAACGCTACACCGCCGTCAAGCGCGAGCTCGCCGAGCACACCTGGGACAGGATCCAGGACTACGCCGACGCCAAGACCGGCATCATCACCGAACTCCTCGACGAGGCCGAGGCGCGCCGGGACGGGAGCGCCGGGACCGGCTGAGTCCCGGGCTCCGCCGCAGGGCGTGTCCGGTGAGGGACACGGCCCCGCGACCCCGCCCCGGACGGGCGGGCCGAACACACCTCAGGAGCGCAGCCCCAGCGAGCGCAACTGGTCCTGGAACCAGCGGCGCGGCGGCAGCGCCACGGCCGCCTCCGCCAACTGCTCCCGGCGCTTGCGGCGCTCCGCCTCGGGCATCGACAGGGCCCGGTGCAGCGCCTCGGCGGTCTCCACGGTGTCGTAGGGGTTGACCAGCAGTGCGCCCTCGCCCAGTTCGTCGGCGGCGCCCGCCTCACGGGACAGCACCAGCACGGAGTCCTGTTCGGACAGGACCGGCCCCTCCTTGGCGACCAGGTTCATGCCGTCCCGGATCGGGTTCACCAGCAGCACGTCGGCCATCTGGAACGAGGCCAGCGAACGCGGGTAGTCGTCGTTGACCTCCAGGACCAGGGGCGTCCACTCGGGGGTGGAGAACTCCTCGTTGATCTCCTTGGCGAGCCGGAGCACCGAGTCCGTGTACTCGCGGTACTCGGGCACGTCACCGCGGCTCGGGTAGGCGAACGCCAGGTGGGTGACCCGACCCCGCCACTCGGGGTGCGCCCGCAGCAGCTCCCGGTACGCCTCCAGCCCGCGCACGATGTTCTTGGACAGCTCGGTGCGGTCCACTCGCACGATCAGCCGGGTGTCGCCCACCGCCTCGCGCAGGGTCCGGCGCCGGTCCGCCACGGCGGGCTCCGCGGCGCTCGCCCGGAGTCCATCCTCGTCCGCGCCCAGGGCGTGCACGCCCACCTCGACGATCCGTCCCCCGTGCTCCACCGTGCGCTGTTGGAGGTCCACGTCGGCGCGCAGGATCTCGGCACAGCAGCGCAGGAACGCGTCGGCCCAGCGCGGGCTCAGGAAACCCAGCCGGTCCGCGCCCAGCATCCCCTCCAACAGCTCCCGGGCCACCTGGGCGGGCAGCATGCGGAAGTACTCCGGCGGCGCCCACGGGGTGTGCGAGAAGTGCGCGATCCGCAGGTCGGGGCGGCGCGTCCGCAACAGGCGCGGTACCAGTGCCAGGTGGTAGTCCTGCACGGCCACGCGGGCGTTGTCGGCGGCACCGCTGACCAGGGCCTCGGCGAAGGCGTCGTTGTAGGCGGTGTAGTCCTCCCAGAGCTCGCGGAACTCCGAGCCGAAGGAGGGCTTGTTCGGGGTGTCGTACAGCATGTGCTGGACGAACCACAGGGTCGAGTTGGCCACCCCGGTGTAGGCGCCCGCGAGGGTGTCCTCCGGAATGTCCAGCATGTGGACACGCATGCCGTCGAGGTCGTGCGCCTTGTCCAGACGGGCCTCCGGGGCCTCGGCCGCGGCCCGCCGGTCGGTGTCGGACAGGGCGGCGCACACCCAGAGGCTGTCGATCTCGGTGGCCACGGAGATCATCCCCGAGACCAGGCCGCCACCGCCGCGCCGGTGCTCCAGAGAGCCGTCGTCGGCGGTGGAGAAGGAGACCGGCCCCCTGTTGGAGGCGATGAGGATCTGGGCCTTGTCCACGTGGTCGTCCTCTCGAGAGAATCACGGATGCGGCGGGGAGTGGGACGCTTCCCCGGGGCGTTGCGCGGCGGGCTGTGCGCCCGCGGAACATGCCCCTAGGTCTCGCCTGTGGACAGGGGCCCCAAACACCCCCGAGGTCAATGGTGGAGACCGTCACAGGGCGGAAACACGGCGGGCGCGGCGGCGGCCCCGTGAGCGGCGCCGTCTCATCGTGTCTCACGATATGAGAAGGATGGTGTAATCCGGATCACCCGTCGTGGAAAACCGGTCAACACGTCCGTTACAGTGACGGTGCGCTCTCCAAGCGGAAGTGCGACAACTTCATATTGCTCATCCAGAGGGGTGGAGGGACCGGCCCTGCGAAGCCCCGGCAACCATCTCGACATGTGGACGCGACCACCGCGGACCCGTCGAGGCAGGTGCCAACTCCGGCCTGGGGTCAAGGTGGCCACCAGGAAAGATGAGGGGAGACGCCTCGCCATGGCGATTACCGCCGCTGAACCCACCTCCGTTCGCGCTTTCGGACCCGGAACCGCCCTGTCCTGCCGGGAGTGCGGCGAGCGGTACGAACTCACGCCGATCTTCGCCTGCCAGTTCTGTTTCGGCCCCCTGGAGATCGCCTACGACTTCGGGAACGTCACCCGCGAGGAGATCGAGAGCGGCCCCAAGAACATCTGGCGCTACCGCTCCCTCCTGCCGGTCCCCGACAACGTGGCCGAGCTGCCGAACATGAACCCCGGCCTCACCCCGCTGGTGCGCGCCGACCGCCTCGCCGCCGAACTCGGCCTGAGGTCCCTGCACGTCAAGGACGACTCGGCCAACCCCACGCACTCCTTCAAGGACCGCGTAGTCGCTATCGCGGTCGAGGCCGCCCGCACCTTCGGCTTCACCACCCTCTCCTGCTCCTCCACCGGCAACCTCGCCGGTGCCGTGGGCGCCGCCGCCGCACGGGCCGGCTTCGAGTCGTGCGTGTTCATCCCGGCCGGACTGGAGGAGGGCAAGGTCGTCATGGCCGCCGTGTACGGCGGCAAGGTCGTCGCCATCGACGGCAACTACGACGACGTCAACCGCTTCTGCTCCGAGCTCATCGGGGACGAGGCCGGGGAGAGCTGGGGCTTCACCAACGTCAACCTGCGCCCCTACTACGCCGAGGGCTCCAAGACGCTGGCCTACGAGATCGCCGAGCAGCTCGGCTGGCGCCTGCCCGAGCAGATCGTCATCCCGATCGCCTCCGGCTCCCAGCTCACCAAGATCGACAAGGGGTTCCAGGAGCTGATCAGGGTCGGCCTGGTCGAGGACCGCCCCTACAAGGTGTTCGGTGCGCAGGCCACCGGCTGCTCCCCGGTCGCCAGGGCCTGGGAGAACGGCCACGACGTGATCCAGCCGGTCAAGCCGGACACCATCGCCAAGTCCCTGGCGATCGGCAACCCCGCGGACGGCCCGTACGTGCTGGACATCGCCCAGCGCACCGGCGGCTCGGTCGAGCACGTGGGCGACGACGAGATCGTCGACGCCATCAAGCTCCTCGCCCGGACCGAGGGCGTCTTCGCCGAGACGGCGGGCGGCGTGACCACCGGCGTCCTGTGCAAGCTGGTGCGCGAGGGCAGGCTCGACCCCGAGGCCGAGACGGTCATCGTCAACACCGGTGACGGGCTCAAGACCCTCAACGCCGTCGACTCGGGCGTCACCGCCACGATCAAGCCGTCCCTGGACGCCTTCAAGGCCGAGGGCCTGGCCTGAACCGCCGCCCCGGGGCGAGCCCCGGCCGTATCCCGCCGCACCCACTTCCCAGGAGTACGAACACCATGAGCGCCAGCGTCCGCGTGCCGACCATCCTGCGCACCTACACCGACGACGCCTCCGAGGTCACCGCCGAGGGCGGCACCCTCGCCGAGATCCTCGACGACCTGGAGGCCAACCACCCGGGCATCCGCGCCCGCATCCTCGACGACAACGGCAAGGTCCGCCGCTTCGTCAACGTCTACGTCGGCGACGAGGACGTCCGCTTCGAGAAGGGCCTGCAGACCGAGGTCAAGGACGGTCAGCAGGTCTCGATCATCCCCGCGGTCGCCGGGGGCTGCTGATCGCACGAACCGTGTTGAGGGGGCGGGTGCCGACTGCACCCGCCCCCTCAACGTGTCCGGGGAGCCGCGACCGGGCCGGCTCTTCCGGCGCCGGCGGCGTGCGCGCGCTCCCTGCGCCGACCGAGCACCTGACCCCCGTCGCGCCTGCCCGGGGCCTTGACGGGGCCCGTGGGGTCGGTGGGGTCGGTGGGGCCTGTGGGTCCCACGGGGATCCCCTCGGATGCGCACCCAGGGTTCGTCATCTGTTCGCCGAACGCTCAAATCACCAGATAACAGGCTGTCCGTGCAGGTGGGAGGCGTGTCCGGGGGTAGGGAAATCGTGACCACATCGTTTGCACTCTCCATGGCCGAGTGCTAAAAAAGGGAGTGGTTAGCACTCACCTCTACCGAGTGCTAACCGGATCGAGGCTGCGAGACCGTGGCCCTCCGGCAGCAGGGTTGCCGGGTAGGACGCGGTCGTCCGTCGCGGGCGCACGCCTCGTCCCATCGCGTATCAGCCCGGTCACGGGAGGACAAGAACTCAATGGCAGCCAAACTGATCGCGTTCGACGAGGAGGCCCGTCGCGGCCTCGAGCGTGGCATGAACCAGCTCGCGGACGCCGTGAAGGTCACGCTCGGCCCGAAGGGTCGCAACGTCGTTCTGGAGAAGAAGTGGGGCGCCCCCACGATCACCAACGACGGTGTCTCCATCGCCAAGGAGATCGAGCTCGAGGACCCCTGGGAGAAGATCGGGGCCGAGCTGGTCAAGGAGGTCGCCAAGAAGACGGACGACGTCGCCGGTGACGGTACGACCACCGCCACCGTCCTGGCCCAGGCCCTCGTCCGCGAGGGTCTGCGCAACGTCGCCGCCGGCGCCAACCCGATCGGCCTCAAGCGCGGCATCGAGTCCGCCGTGGCCCGCATCAACGAGGAGCTCGGCAACCTCTCGAAGGACGTCGAGACCAAGGAGCAGATCGCCTCCACCGCCTCCATCTCCGCCGGTGACACCCAGATCGGTGAGACCATCGCCGAGGCGATGGACAAGGTCGGCAAGGAAGGCGTCATCACCGTCGAGGAGGGGCAGACCTTCGGGCTCGAGCTGGAGCTCGCCGAGGGCATGCGCTTCGACAAGGGCTACATCTCGCCCTACTTCGCCACCGACCTCGAGCGCATGGAGACGGTCCTCGAGGACCCCTACATCCTCATCGTCAACTCCAAGATCTCCAACAACAACGAGTTCCTGCCCGTTGTCGAGAAGGTCCTGCAGTCCGGCCGCCCGCTGATGGTCATCGCCGAGGACGTCGCCGACGGCGCCCTGCAGACCCTCGTGGTCAACAAGATCCGCGGCACCTTCAAGTCCGTCGCCGTCAAGGCCCCGGGCTTCGGTGACCGCCGCAAGGCCCAGCTCGGCGACATCGCCGTGCTGACCGGCGGCCAGGTCATCACCGAGGAGGTCGGCCTCAAGCTCGAGAACACCGAGCTGGAGCTGCTGGGCCGCGCCCGCAAGGTCGTCGTCACCAAGGACGAGACCACCATCGTCGACGGTGCCGGTGACGCCACCGCCATCGCCGGTCGCGTGAACGAGATCCGCAACGAGATCGAGCGCACCGACTCCGACTACGACCGTGAGAAGCTCCAGGAGCGTCTCGCGCGTCTGGCCGGCGGCGTGGCCGTCATCAAGGCCGGTGCCGCCACCGAGGTGGAGCTCAAGGAGCGCAAGCACCGCATCGAGGACGCCGTCCGCAACGCCAAGGCCGCGGTCGAGGAGGGCATCCTGCCCGGCGGTGGCGTCGCGCTGCTGCAGGCCAGCGTCCCCGCGTTCGAGAAGCTGGAGCTCGAGGGCGACGAGGCCATCGGCGCCGACATCGTGCGTCGCGCCATCGCCGAGCCGCTCAAGCAGATCGCGGTCAACGCCGGCCTCGAGGGCGGCGTCGTGGCGGACCGGGTCAAGAACCTGGAGCCCGGTTTCGGTCTCAACGCCGCCACCGGCGAGTACACCGACCTGTTCAAGGACGGCGTCATCGACCCGACCAAGGTCACCCGTTCCGCTCTGCAGAACGCGTCCTCCATCGCTGGTCTGTTCCTGACCACCGAGGCCGTCATCGCCGAGAAGCCGGAGAAGGCGGCGGCCCCGGCCGGCGACCCGACCGGTGGCATGGGCGGCATGGACTTCTAGCAGGTCCGTGACACCCGGGCCCTCGGGCCCGTAGGCGCATGAGGTCCGGATACGCGACCTCGCCCGCGACGACCGGGCGGTCCCCGCAGGGGGCCGCCCGGTTTCGCCGTTACCGGGCCCGGCCGCCCGGACGGACCTCGTCGGTCAGCGGATGCCAACCCCCGGAGCCGGGGAGCGCCTGCGCCGACTCCGGTCCGTGGGATCCGGGGGCGTAGGGTTCGGGCTCCGTCGCCAGGTCCACCACCGGATCGACGATCCGCCAGGACTCCTCCACCACGTCGAAGCGCACGAACTGCTCCGGGTCGCCGGTCAACGCCCCGTGCAGCACGTGGTCGTAGGCCTCCCGGCCCCGGCCGAGCTGGCGTCCGACGTCGGCGCCGAGCACCAGCCGTGCCGGGGAGCCGCTCTCCGCCCCCGGCTCGTTCAGCAGCATCTCCAAGGTCAGGCCCGCCCGCGGCTCCAGTTGGAACCGGACGAGGTTGGGCGGTCCCGGGTAGAGGTCGACGGCGGGCCGTTTGAACTCGGCCACCGCCTCCCAGGAGGTGAGCGGCATGTGTTTGCCGGAGCGCACGTAGAACGGCACCCCCGCCCAGCGCGGGTTGTCCACCCGCATGCGCAGCGCGAAGAAGGTCTCGGTGGTGGAGTCGGGCCGCACCCCTGCCGTGTCGAGGTAGCCGCGGTAGCGGCCGCGGACGGTGTCGGCCGGTTCGAGGGTGCGGACGGCGCGCAGCAGGCGCAGCTTCTCGTCCTTGAGCGCCGAGGCCCCGGTGGACACCGGGGCGTCCATGGTGAGCAGCGCGAAGAGCTGGAGCAGGTGGTTCTGGAACACGTCCCGGACCGCCCCGGTGGCGTCGTAGAACGAGCCCCGGTCCGCCACCCCGAAGTCCTCGGCCATGGTGATCTGCACGTTGTCGACGAACCCCCGGTTCCACACGGGCTCCAGCAGGGTGTTGCCGAACCGGGTCAGCGGGAGCCCGCGCACGGGCTCCTCTCCCAGGAAGTGGTCGACCAGGTACAGGTAGTCCGAGGAGAAGCAGGCCAGGAGTTCCCGGTGGAGTTCGCGCGCCGAGGCGAGGTCGTGGCCGAAGGGTTTCTCCACCACCAGGCGCGCGTCCCGGTTGAGCCCGGCCTCGGCCAGGGACCGGGCGACCGTCGTGAACAGGGCGGGGGGAACCGCGAGGTAGTGGGTGCTGTGGGAGTCCCCGCTCAGGGCCTCGCCCAGCTCGGCGTAGGTCCGGGGGTCGTTGAGGTCGCCCGTGACCATGGACATCCGGTCGGTCAGCCCCCGGAGGACGGACTCGTCGGCGGAGCCGGGTCCGGAGGACGACTCGGCGAGGTGTTCGGCCACCGCGTCGCGGGTCCGCCGGCGGAGGGCCGCGGTGTCCCAGTCGGACCTGGCCACCCCGACGATCCGGGCGCGCAGCTCGTTCCTCTCCTCCAGGCGGTAGAGGGAGGGCATCAGGTACTTCTTCGCGAGGTCACCGGTGATCCCGAAGACCACCAGGGTGTCGGTACCGGGTCCTGTGCTCATGCTCTCCCCCGTCGTCGGCCCGCGGCGCCCCCGTCCGGGGCCCGCCCACGCTGGTCTGGGTACCCGAGGAGGGCGGGGGACGCGCCCAAGGGCGTGCCAAGATTCGGCGGAGCGGCCCGGATCAGCGGCTGCCGAGCCAGTCCCGGACGGCCTCCTGCAACCGGGGTGTGAGGTCGCTGCCCGGGTACTCTCCGGCGGGTGCCCAGCGGAACGCGGTGTGTTCTCCGGACAGCGCCACGGGGGAGCCGTCGTGGGGCAGGGCGAAGGTGAACTGCCGGGTGCGGATCCCGCTCCGGGAGTCGTAGTCGAACCAGGTGACGAAGGGGTCCAGTGCGGGCGGCCCCGGCGGGCGGCCGATCTCCTCGGCGAGTTCGCGCTCCAGCCCCTCGCGGAGGCCCTCACCGTCCTCCACCCCTCCGGAGGGCAGGTCCTCCGCCCCGGGGTAGGAGGTGTCGTCCGGTCGGCGGCGGAGCAGCAGGATCCGGCCGTCCCGGTGGACGATCGCGCCCACCGAGAACCGTCCGATCCCGTCCAGGCGGGCGTTCCCGACAAGCGTTTCGAGGTCCATGGCCCGACGTTAGCGGTACGGGAGAACGCGAGGGCCTCGGACGGTTCTCGGGGCCCGGCCCCGGTGGGGCCGGGGCCGGACCCCGGTGGTTCAGCGGGTGCGGGTGATGTGGACCGCCACCAGGGTGGCGAGTGTCCACACGGCTCCGGCCAGGGCCAGTGTGACCACCGCGGGGGCTCCGGCGACGTGGGCCAGGCCGCCGAGCGCCAGCGGGGGGAGGACGGTTCCGGTCAGTGTGAGGAGCGAGGCCGACGCCCTCTCGGCCGTGGAGCCCGCCCTGGCCCTTCCGTGGAAGCGGCCCCAGGCCCCCTCCGTGCCGATGCCCGCCTCCATCCCGTAGGACACGGGGGTTCTGTCGAAGTCGACGTCGGCCCGTGTGCGCGGAGACTCGTCATCGAGACGGATCTCCTCGGTGTGGGTCTCAACCCGAGTCTCCCGCTCCTGCGGGAGCTGTCCCCGGGGATCTCCCATAAACCAACCTCCAGCCGTCGAGGTACAGGGGGCGCCGTTCCGGGTCGGTGGGGGCCTTTCCGTACGGCGCCGGTGACGCCTGAGCGCCGAGTGTCCACATCGTGCACATTACCATGGAGGCTCGTTCGATACATTGATCATGATGATCGAAGATGCATTGACAGCATCTCGTGTCAGGTTGATACACTCCTCCCAATCTGATCAATGACGTGGACGGGATTCCGGAGGGTGCATTGGCGGTGGACGAGTTCAGGTCGTGGGGGTTTCCCGGCCCGCGTGATGACGGGCGTGATCCTCGTGACGGAGCGCTGGCCGGTGGTCCGAGCCCTGCCGCCGTGCCCTGTCGGCCTGCGCTGCCCCGCCCTTCCCGCATGTCGCCCGCGCGGTCCCTCGCGCGGTGCTCCCGGCTTTCTCCGCGGCTCCCCGCTGATCGAGTCCGCTGCCGTCAAGCCAGAGAACGAGGTTGTGTCATGTCACCCAGGAGCACAGGAAGCGAACTCACCGATGCCTCCCAGGGCCGCGGCCGTCCGGCCGGGCGCAGGACGGGCGCGCCCTCGGCGCGTGTCACCGTGAACCTGACCGCGCGCTCCACCAAGGCGTTGGAGGAGGCCGTCGCCACCACGGGTGACACGCAGACCGACGTCATCAACCGGGCCCTCCAGGTGTACGCCTACCTGGAGTCGGTCATGGCCCAGGGCGACCGCGTCTACGTCGAGAACGCCGAACGCCAGGAGCGGGAACGCCTGCGCTTCTTCTGAGAGCCGCACCTTTCGTGTGCCCGGAACCGGGTCATGCGCCCGGAACCGCGTCCGTACCCGTGTCCTGACCGGCCACAGGACGTGCCCGCCTGATCCCGCCCGCGACCACCCCTGCCAGGGGGCAGCCTCCGGCCGTGAGCGTCGGGTGTCCACAGCGCCCGCTCCCGGTCGAGCCCCTCACCCCCCGCGCACCGGGGGCCGCGGGCTCCGGGGTTCCGTCCCCGGCAGCCCGCGGGTGCGTACCGGTGCGGCTCCCGGATCAGACCCGGAGCAGGGTCAGGTAGGCGAAGCCCATGGTCTCCCTCTGGCCGTGGACACGGGCGTGCCGGTGCCGGTCGGCCCGGTCGCGGACCTCCTCGAAGTCGGGGGAGCCGGGGTTCTCCAGGAGCCACTCCTCCCAGCCCAGGCAGTGCCGGTTCTCGAACTCGTCCCACTCGTCCACGGTGGTCTCCGCCAGCGCCAGCAGCCGGAAGCCGTGCGAGAGCGCGAAGTCCACGAGCTCGGGCAGCGGGCGGTACTGCTCACGGGGGATGAACGGCATGGCCGCCATCTCGGTTTCGGTCGGCGGTCGCCTCCAGTAGACCTCCCCGAACGCCGCCCTGCCGCCGGGCCGCACCAGGTCGGCCAGGGCCGCCAGGGCGTTCGCGGTGTGCGTGCGGGGATCGCCGCCCCACACGTGGGTGGAGCCGATGTTGAGCACCGCGTCCGCCGGTTCGCCCCGCCACCCGCCGACGTCCCCGGTCACCAGTTCGACCCGGTCGGCCAGCCCGCGCTCCTCGGCGTTGGCCCGGCCGAGCCGGACGTAGTCCTCGTTGAGGTCGATGCCGAACCCGGTCGCGGTGGGTTCACTGGCCAGGGTGCGCAGCAGGAGTTCGGCCCAGCCGCAGCCGACGTCCACGACGCGGCGGCCCTCCAGGGGGCCGAGTGAGCGGATCAGCCGGGCGGCCCGCTCGTCGTTGAGCGGTCCGTTGAAGTCGGTGTCCCGGTACAAGGGGGGAATCTCGGGGGTGGTCATCCGAGCAGGTTCACCCGGCCGGGTGCGGGCTGTCCACCTGTTTTCCGGCGACGGGCAGAGCTATTGTGCGAAGTGTCGGGTGAGCGGGGGCCCGGATCGCTAGGCTCCCGTTCGGACGTGCGAGCGAGATGAGTCTGGCAATGACGGAGGCCGCTCCGGCGACGGGGACGTCGCGATGGGACTACGTCCTGGGCACCTGGAAAGAGCTGGACGTGCCCGAGGGCTGGCGGGCCGAGATCGTCGATGACAACGGAGTCGTGCTCGTGGCGCCCCCTTCTGACCCGCACAACTACATCGCGGTTCGCATCACCCGAGCGCTGAACGGCGTTGTCCCCGATGACTGGGACGTGTACCAGACCCTCGGGATTCAGCTCCCGGCGATCGAGCGTCTCTATATGCCGGACCTGGTGGTCATGCCGGAGTCGGTGGTCCTCGACCCCGAACAGACACCCTGCCCTGCGGACGCAGCGGAGCTCGCGGTGGAGATCGTGTCGAGGAGCAGCAGGGACGTCGACCGGAAGAAGAAGCTTTGGGGCTACGCGCACGCCCCGATCCCGCTGTATCTCCTGGTTGACGCCTGGGACGAGAACGGGCCCTCCGTCACCCTGTACGAGCAGCCCGGCAACGGCCGGTACAACCAGGCGACCACCGTGGACTTCGGCGACAAGATCCACCTTCCGGAGCCCTTCGGCCTGGAGATCGACACCTCCCGCTTCCCCGGCCCGGACGAGTGGCACTCCTGAGCAACACCGGTCCGGCCGCGGGACGCGTTCAGCCCTCGCCGTGCCAGGCGTGCCACAGTCCGGCGTAGGAACCCCCGCGGTCGAGGAGTTCCCCGTGGGTGCCCAGCTCGCTGACGCCGCCGTCCTCCACCACCGCGACCCGGTCGGCGTCGTGGGCGGTGTACAGGCGGTGCGCGATGGCCACCACCGTGCGGCCCGCGAGCACACCGGCCAGGGAGCGCTCCAACCGGCGGGCGGAGCGCGGATCGATCAGCGAGGTCGCCTCGTCCAGCACCAGCACCCGCGGGTCGGCCAGCACCACCCGGGCCAGGGCCAGCTGCTGGACGTGCGCCGGATCCAGGGGGTCCTGCCCCGACCCCACGCGGGTGTCCAGGCCGTCCGGCAGCGAACGCACCCAGGCGTCCGCACCCACTGCTTCGAGGGCCCGCCACAGGCGCTCGCGGTCCGCGTCGGCCTCCGCCAGGGCCAGCGCCAGGTTCTCCGCCAGGGTGCCCCGGAACACGTGGCTCTCCTGGCTGAGCAGGATCACCCGCTTCCGGCGTTCCTCCGGGGACAGGGCCGCCAGGTCCACGCCGTCGACGCGGACGGTGCCGGTCCCGGGCAGGTGCACTCCGGCGAGGAGTTTGCCGAGCGTGGACTTGCCCGCACCGCTCGGGCCGACCATCGCCAGCCGTTCGCCGGGCCGCAGGTCCAGGTCCACCCCGTGCAGCACCTCGGTGCCCGCGTCGTACCCGAACCGTACGCCGTGGACCTCCACGGCGCCGGGCCCACGGGGTTCGGGTTCGACCCCGGGGCTGGTGGTCTCCGCTGGGAGCTGGACGCCCAGCAGGCGGCGCATCGCGGTGAAGCCCACCATCACGTTGTCGATCTGGTCGATCATGTGGTCCAACGGCTTGGACATCTGCACGGTCAGGAAGACCGCCGTGGCGATCTGCCCCAGTGACAGCTCGCCCTGGGTGTACAGCGCCCCCGCGACCAGGAACGTGGACGCCGAGGCGAACAGGTACGAGAACTCCAGCGGCGGGTACCACACGCACCGCAACCACAGTGTGTACCGCTCGGCCAGGTAGGAGCGGTGCACGTCGGCGTCGGTGCGCAGGTCCTGCCACTCCTGGCGGCCCAGCGCCTCCAGGGTGTGCGCGCCCTCCACGGTGTCGGACACGCCCTGGGTGAGCCGCGAGTACGTGCTCATCTCGGCCAGGTACCCGTCCGGTGCCCGGCGCGCGTACCAGCGTGTGCCCACCCAGATGATCAGGACCGACGGAAGCCACGCGAGCAGCAGGGCGGGGTGCAGGAAGGCCTGTGCCACCAGGATGACCAGCACGGTCGCCAGGCCGGTGGCGATCACCGGCAGCGACTGGCGCACCATGGTGCTGAGCGAGTTGATGTCGCGTCCGGTCCTGGACACCAGGTCACCGGTGCCCGCCCGCTCCACGGTGCCCAGGGGCAGTCGCAGGACCGAGCGCACGAACTCCTCGCGCAGTTCGGCCAGCAGTCCCTCCCCGAAGCGGATCGACTGGGCCACCGCCCCCAGCACGAGGCCGGCGTTGACCAGCAGGGCCGCCACGATGACCAGGGCCATGGCGTCCACGCGAGCCGGTTCGGTGCCGTCGCGGACCGCGTCGACGATCATCCCGAGCACCCAGGGGGCGACCAGCGCAGACGCCGTGGCCAGCGTGTACAGCGCCACCACCCGGAACAGGAGCGGTCCGTGCTCGCGTCCGGCTCGGCGCAGGCGCCGCCACACCACCGGGGCCGGGGCCACCGGTAGCGCGGTCGGTTCGACCGGGGTGAGTGGCGGGCCGGACGGGGGCCTGGCGGCGCCGGAACGCGGCTCGGCGGTCTGGGTCATGTCCTCTCTCCCGCCGTGCGCAGGACGGTGGCGGAGTAGGAGTCCACGCGGAGCAGGTCCCGGTGCGCGCCCTCGGCCACCACACGGCCCTCCTCGACGAACTGGACGTGGTCGGCGCGGTCCAACAGCAGCGGGCTGGTGGTGACCACGCCGGTGGTGCGGCCGGCGCGGGCCCCGGCGAGGCGTTCGGCGACGGCCGCCTCCGAGTGGGCGTCCACGGCGGAGGTGGGTTCGACGAGGACCAACACCTCGGGGTCCCGGAGCAGGGCGCGGGCGAGCCGGAGCCGCTGCTGCTGGCCGCCGGAGTACCCCCGGCCGCGTTCGGTGAGCTCCGCGTCCCAGCCCTCGGGAGACTGGCCGAGCACGTCCTCGGCCGCGGCTGCCCGGACCATCGCGGTGACGTGTTCGTCGGAGGCGGAGCCGTCGGGGTCGAGTTCGTCGCGCAGCCGTCCGGAGAACAGGTGGGCGTCGTTGCCCGCGACCAGGATGCGGCGGCGGACCTCCCGCAGCGGCAGTTCGCGCAGCCCCACGGCACCGGTGTCGGCCCCGACCAGGGCGGCGTCCCCGCCGTCGTCCCGGTGGCGGCCCAGCCGTTCGACGAGGGGGAGCACGTCGGCCTGGTCGGCGCAGACCACGCCGGTGGTCCGCCCGCGGGCGAGGCGTACCCCGCTGGCGGGGTCGTACAGGTCGCACGGGCCCGCGGGGGGCTCGGCAGGGACCTCGGGTTCGGGCAGGTCGTGTTCCAGGCCCAGCACCCGCACCACGCGGGAGGCCGCCACCCTGGCGGTCACCAGGTCGGAGGAGAAGCGCATGAAGAAGCGCACCGCAGTGGCCAGGGCGCCGGTGTAGCCGTAGAAGGAGACGAGTTGGCCCGCGGTGATCTCGCCGACCAGCGCCAGCCGGGCCCCGTACCAGACGATCCCCACCAGGAGCAGCCCAGGGTAGAGGGTGCGGACGGCCTCCAGGGAGGCGTCCGTCCACCCGACCCGGACCCCCGCTGCACGCACCCGCTGGGACTCGGCGCGGTAGCGTTCACCGACCGAGCGCTCACCGCCCACACCGCGCAGGACCCGCAACCCGGTGACCAGGTCGGTGGCCCTGGTGGTGAGGTCGGCCTGCCGGTCCCGCTGGGTGTGCGTGCGGCGGTTGAGCGGCCGCAGCAGCGGGGTCATGCCGACGATGATCAGGGGTACCGCCACCAGCACGATCAGCCCGAGGGTGACGTGCGAGGCCAGCATCAGGAAGCCGACCACCAGGACCGACACCGCGGAGGAGACCGTCAGGTCGGAGCGTTCGTAGAAGGTGCCGACGCGATCGATGTCGTCGGTACCGACCGCCACCACCTCCCCGGTGGGCAGCCGTCGGGTGAGGGTCGGCCCCAGCCTGGAGGAGCGGCGGGTGACCAGCTGGACCGTGCGGTAGGCGCAGGCGTACCAGTTGAAGCAGCTCGCCCGCTCGTACAGGGGGACCACGGCCGCGGCCACCAGGGCGCACAGTGCGATCAGCGCGAACCAGCGGAGCAGGGTGCCGGGGCCGCCGTCGGCCAACCCGGAGTCCAGCGCGGCGCCGAGCAGGTAGGACACCAGGATCGTGCACAGGAAGTAGACCGAGGTGATCAGGGACGCCCACAGTAGGGAGCGCCACTCCCGGCGGGCGAGCCAGAGCAGGTAGCGGTCGGCCGACCGGTGGTCGGGTGTGCCCGGAGGCTGGGGAAGTGCACGCACAGTTCCGGAACCCTAGCCAGGCGGAACGGAAGGCGGCCACTGCTTTTCCGGGGGCGGGCGGCCGGAGGGCTTCCGGGGCCCGGGAAACGGCCGAAGACGGTCAGGTGCGATTCCCGTGAGGGCTCGGTGTCCACTGTTCCGTGTGTCCGGTAGAACTGGATCGCCCCGATCTGACGACTCATGCCACGAGGTATCCCGATGGGACAGACCCCGAACCAACCGCAAGGCCCCTTTCCGTCGGAGCCGGGTCAGCCCCACGGCCCGTGGAGCGGGGGAGGCCCGCCCGCTCCGGGGGCGGCGGCGCCGAAGGGGCGCCGGGGGCTGGTCGTCGGCGCCGTCGCGGGATCCCTGGCGCTGGTGGCGGCCGTCGGCGGCGCCCTGCTGTGGGTGGATTCCGGGCGTGATCTCGTCTCGCTGCCGGACGACTGCTCGGAGGTGGTCGGAGAGGAGGTCCTCCAGGAGGCCTTCGACGGCGCCACCCCCGAGGTCACGGGCGGGTTCGACACCGAGGACACCGACGACCTGGGACTCCACGGGGAGCTGCGGTGCTCCGCGTCCCACGAGGGCGCGAAGTTGGCCGTCACGGTCCTGCTCTCCGACCGGGAGGACGAGAAGAGGCTGGACCTGCGGTTCCAGCAGTACGGTACGCCCGACGCCGAACTGTTCGACGGGGTGCCGGCCGGTGAGCTCACCGAGCACGAATTCGGGGAGGGGACCACCGTCGACGTCCTGTGGGACGAGCCCCCGCTCGGAGAGCGGAGCGTGGTCAGCGTGATCGTCCAGGACTCCGGCGAGGGGGGTTACTTCGTCATGGAGAGCGGTCGGGGCGCGGTGTGGACGGGCAACGCCGTCGTCCTGGTGGGCCTGGACAACTCGATGGCCCCGGAGCCCTCCGGACTGGACGCGCGGAGCCTCCACGAGCGGGTCGAGTCCCTGACGGCGGCCGTGGTGGAGCAGGTGCCGCGGGTGGCCGAGAAGTAGGGCCGGAGCCGGGTCGTGGACCCGGGACACGGGCTGCTCCAGTTCCCGGGGCACCGCTCCCGGAGCGGTGCGCTACAGGGGCAGCTCGCCCCGTTCGTGCAGGACCTCGACCAGGTCCCGCACCGCCGGGGCGCACAGGTCCCGTTCGGCGTAGGAGACCCACACGGTCTCCAGGATCTCGTTGTCGGGCACGATCTCCCCGTCGTGCTCGGCCCCGTAGCAGAGCAGCCGCACCCGGGTCCCGGGGGCCTGGTCGTGCGCCTCCTGGTCGATGGCCGCCACCCGGTGGAAGGTGCCGGGCCGCAGGGCCACGCTGACCTCCTCCAGGGTCTCGCGGGCCACCGCCTCCTCGTCGCTCTCGCCCGGCTCGCGCTTGCCGCCCGGCACGTACAGCAGGTCCTTGCCCTCGGGACGCACACACAACAGGCGGCCGTCCCGGACGTGGACCCAGGCCAGGGCCTCGATGACGGCGGGGCCGCCGTCGGCGGTGCGGGCGGCGGGGGAGGGCACGGGAGAGTTCGAGGACATGTGGCCACTTTAGGACGCGGCGGGCGGAGGCGAACCGCTGACCGACGGTGACCCGAGACACTAGCCTTTCCGGGTAAGCGGTTGCGTACACGTACGGCCCCGCGCCCACGGCCGGGCCACGGCGAGAGCGGACGAACATGGCATCCTCCACTTCCGGCACCGAACCGGGTCTGGGCCCCGACCCCTCGGCCGAGAGCGCCGCCGAAGGGCTCCGACCGCTCCTCGCCGAGAGCTCCAGCGGTGGTGTGCCGCCCCAGACCACGGAGCAGCGCCAGGCGCGCGAACGCGCCTACAACCTCTACAGCGCCGCGATCGGCGCCTGTCTGGGCCGTCGAGACAAGGATCCCTCGCTGGCGGAGCGCGCCGCCCTCCTGCTGTCCGAGGAGGCCCGCCTGCCCTTTCTGACGCCCGACGAGGTCGCCCGGGCCAACAGCGAGCTTCCGGGCGTCGTAGCCGAGCTGCGCGCCGACCCGGTGCGCCCGCCGGTCGGGGCCGGTCCGGGCGACCTGGGGCGCGCGCTCCTCGGGGGCGACCTGGCCGAGCTCTTCGAGCTGGCCCTGCGCGAGCGGCTCACCGGGATCCCGCGTGAGCGCCCCCGCCTGCTGCTCTTCGGCGGGCAGCCCGGCTCCGGGAAGTCCACTCTCCAACGGCTCCTCCTGCCGGTCCTGCCGGAGGGGACGGTCAGTTACGACGGGGACGACCTGCTGCGGCTCTCGCCCGACTACGAGTGGGCGATGAGCGCCGACGACCGGCTGGCGTCCACCGCCGTGTCCGGGCAGGTGGGCGGTCTGCACGGGTACGCGATGGAGCACGTCCGCCGGGGCCGGTTCGACGCGGTGTGCAGCCACCCGCTGGGCCGCGCGGACTGGGCGGCCTCCTGGGTGCTGGGTTTCCGGGAGGCCGGGTACCGGGTGGAGGTCGCCTTCGTGGCCACCCACACCTCCAACAGCCGGTTCTCGCTCTTCGACCGGTACGAGCGGGCCGTCCGCGACCAGGGGTTCGGCCGCTGGCTGCCGGAGCTCCACCACGACCGCTTCTACCTGGGGGTGCCGAACACCGTCGAGTTCCTGGAGACCCACCACCTGGCGGACTCGGTGTACGTGCTCTCCCGGGAGGGCGAGGTGCTCTACGCCAACCACCGCAGGGGCGGCGGGTGGCGTACCGAGCCGTTCGGCCGGATCGCGTTGGAGGCGGAGAGGGGCCGGCGCGAGCTCTGGCACTCCGAGGACACGCACTAGGAGGCGCGACCCGGGCGGGCCGCCTCGCCCGGGCTGCCGGGTCAGGTCTCCAGTTCGGCCATGGCGGCGCGGTCCTCGGCGCCGAACTGCTCCTCCAGCTCCTCCGGGGAGGCGTCCAGGTCGATCCTGGCCAGCGGTACCCCGCGCGCGGACTCGATGGCGCCGAGGCGGCGCAGGGCGCGGTTGCTCGCGTACTCCAGGAGTTCGCCCGGGGGGAGTTCGTAGCGCTGGAGGGCGGGGTCCCCGGAGGGGGTGTCGCCGCGTTCGACGGTCTCCATCACGTGCGGGAGCAGTTCGTTGAGGCGTTCGCTCACCACGTCCCAGTTGCCGTCGTCGGCGGCCACGTGGCGGCGGCAGGTGAAGGTGCCCCAGGCCATGTGGCGGCGCTCGTCGTCGCCGATCCTGCGGATGATCTCGCGCATGCCGGGGAAGATGTCGCGCACGGTGCACACGTGGTTCCAGGCGTAGTAGCCGGTCAGCGCGAGCGAGCCCTCGATGATGTGGTTGTAGGTGACCGAGGCGCGTACCTGGTTGCGGGGGCCGGGGTCGTCCAGGAGGGCCTCCAGCGATCCGGGGAGCTCCTCGTAGAACAGGGCGCGGTAGGCGGGGTTGGCGTCCACGAAGCCGTGCAGGTCGTCCCGGACGCCGATGGCGTCCAGCCACAGCCGGAAGGCCTGGACGTGTTTGGCCTCCTCGAAGGCGAACTGGGTCAGGTACATCTCGTCGCCCAGGCGGCCCTCCGCGGCCATGGCCCGCAGGAAGGGCTGGAGGTCCTCGGTGACCGCCTCCTCGCCCGCCACGAAGAAGGCGCACAGCCGCAGGATGCGGGTCCTGGCCTCCTCGTCGAGCCGCTCCCAGTCCTCGGCGTCCCGGCTGAGGTCGATGTCGGCCGGGTTCCAGAACCTGGCGTTGCCCTTGACGAACAGCTTGAGCGGGAGGGAGTCCCAGTTCAGGCCGCCGCCGCGGAGTGAGTGGAAGCCGCTGCGGTGCGCGGGGGCCGGGGCTTGCGTCATGAGGGGTACCTCCGTGGGGGGTGCACTGCACTCATGATTGGACACGGAGGGCTTTCGTGTAAACCCCTGGAAGTGTCCCGGGTCACTGTCGGCCCGCATCTGGCCCGGTCCGATCCGCCCACCCGGACCGGGCCGGGATCCGGCCGGAGTCAGCGGCGATCCGGCCCCGCCGAAACGGTACGGTCAGGGGAGTACGACCGCATGAACGATCCGATCGGGGGACGACGTGTTCTGTGGTGATCCCGGCAGTTCCGGTTACGCCGCGTGCGCCGGCCAGTCCCAGCTGTTCGCGCTGGCCTCGGTGATCCCCGCGCTGCTCGGCTTCGCGCTGCTGGTGGCCGCCTTCGCCGCGCCCTCCGTGCGGGGGGACCGGATGCTGCGCACCCGGACCCTCAGCTACTCCCTCATCGCCTGGGGCATCGCCGCCGGAACCTACGCGATCGGGGTCATGCCCTCCTTCTGAGCCCGCTCAGATCTCCTCGCCGGCGAGGAGGTCGCCCGCGTCGGCGATCCGGTACGCGTAGCCCTGCTCGGCCAGGAACCGCTGCCGGTGGGCGGCGTACTCCTGGTCCAGGGTGTCCCGGGCGACCACCGCGTAGAAGCGGGCGGTGCGGCCGTCGGACTTGGGGCGCAGCACACGTCCCAGGCGCTGGGCCTCCTCCTGGCGGGAACCGAAGGAACCGGACACCTGGATCGCCACCCCGGCCTCGGGAAGGTCGATCGAGAAGTTCGCGACCTTGGACACCACCAGGGTGCGCAGCTCACCCGAGCGGAAGGCGTCGAACAGCCGCTCGCGCTCCTTGTTGCGGGTCTCGCCCTTGATCACCGGGGCGCCCAGCCGTTCGCCGAGTTCGTCGAGCTGGTCGATGTAGGAGCCGATCACCAGGACCTGCTCCTGCGGGTGGCGTTCCACGATCTCGCGGACCACGGTCGTCTTCGTCTCCGAGGAGGCGCAGAACCGGTACCTGTCCTCGGGCTCGGCGGTCGCGTACGCCAGCCGTTCGGACTCCGACAGGTCCACCCGGACCTCCACGCAGTCCGCCGGGGCGATCCACCCCTGGTTCTCCATGTCCTTCCACGGGGCGTCGTAGCGCTTCGGCCCGATCAGCGAGAACACGTCGCCCTCCCGTCCGTCCTCGCGCACCAGCGTCGCGGTCAGGCCCAGGCGGCGGCGCGCCTGGAGGTCCGCGGTCATCCGGAAGATCGGCGCGGGCAGCAGGTGCACCTCGTCGTAGACGACCAGCCCCCAGTCCTTGGCGTCGAACAGCTCCAGGTGCGTGTACACGCCCTTCCGCCGGGCCGCCATCACCTGGTAGGTCGCGATGGTGACCGGCCTGATCTCCTTGCGGGTGCCCGAGTACTCACCGATCTCGTCCTCGGTCAGCGACGTCCGCCTGAGCAGCTCGGACTTCCACTGGTGCACCGACACCGTGTTGGTCACCAGGATCAGCGTCGTCGCCCCGGTCATGGCCATCGCGGCCGCTCCGACGATCGTCTTCCCGGCGCCGCAGGGCAGCACGACCACGCCCGAGCCGCCCGCGTGGAAGCTCTCGGCGGCCTCCCGCTGGTATCCGCGCAGCTCCCAGTCACCGTCGGCCAGATCGATCTGGTGGGCCTCACCGTCGACGTACCCGGCCAGGTCCTCGGCGGGCCAGCCGATCTTCAGCAGGGCCTGCTTGAGGTTCCCGCGCTC
This sequence comes from Nocardiopsis sp. iso_40, assembly GCF_056173285.1. Taxonomy (NCBI): domain Bacteria; kingdom Bacillati; phylum Actinomycetota; class Actinomycetes; order Streptosporangiales; family Nocardiopsidaceae; genus Nocardiopsis; species Nocardiopsis sp. iso_40. The sequence goes on from NZ_CM149666.1 coordinate 675,314, forward strand.
GCTGGGGTGCACCGCGACCGAGTCCTCACCCAGGCGCTCGCCCAGCATCCCCTTGAGCTTCCTGGCCCGGACGACCTCCTCCAGGACGGCCCGGTCCGAGGACTCCAGCACCAGGCCGTGCACCGGGTCGCCGACCAGCCTGAGCCGCCCGTAGCGGTCCATCGTCTCGGCGATGTCCACGAGCAGCGAGTGCGGCACGGGGAACTTGGAGAAGCGGATGAGCGCGTCCACGACCTGCTCGGCGTCGTGTCCGGCGGCACGCGCGTTCCACAGCGCGAGCGGGGTGATCCGGTAGGTGTGCACGTGTTCGGGCGCGCGTTCGAGTTCGGCGAACGGGGCGATGGAACGCCGGCACTCCGGAGCGAGTTCGTGGTCGATCTCTAGCAGGAGGGTCTTGTCGGACTGGACGATCAGGCAGGACACGCGGGACCTTCCAACATGTGCGGAGACGGGGGCGGCCCCAGGTGCAACACCGGAGGCCCTCCGATCATGCCCGCGGCCCCGGCCCCCTGACCGCCCCGGGCCCGTGGTGATCCGGGCCGGGGGTCAGGAGAGGCCGATCAGCCACGCGACGAGGAGGACGAGGAACAGCACCATGAAAACGGAACCCGCCCCGGTGGTGTACCAGGCGTACCGTGCGTGGCGTGCCGCCCGGTCGTGGTCCCGGGTCTCGTCCAGGGAGACGGCGGCGAAGGCCAGGCCGCCGATGGCGAAAGGGTTGAGGCACGCGACCGCCAGGATGATGGACACCACCAGGGCGACGACCGCGCTGGTCCGGCTCGGCGGGGGCGTGCCGTGGGGGTACAGGGGATACGGGGCGGGGCCGGGCGGCGGACCGCCGCGCCAGGCGGGGGCGCCGTAGCCGCTGTAGCCGCCGGTCCCGTGGCCGCCCGGGACGGTGTATCCGCCGGCGGAGCCCTCGTACCCGTGTGACGGGTCGTACGGCGGGCCGGGGGGCCGGCTCGGGGGTCCGTTCTGCCAGTGCTCGCTCATGAGACTGCTTCCGTGTGCGGGCGCCCTCCGGGCTGCCCGTGGGGCGGGAGTCGGGGACGGTCAGGCACCGATGAGGAGGAACAGCACCGCGAGGGCGATCACCGGGACGAGGAAGACCACCGCGAGGGCGGTGTAGGCGAAGGTGCACGCCCAGGTGTACCGGATGTACCTCTCCACCGCGGCGGTGTCGGGGATCCGGACCAGGGCCAGGATCCCCAGCACGATGCCGGGGACGTTGGCGGTCAGGACGAAGAACCACAGCCCCAGGGAGACGCCCAGGACCGGGATCGCCAGGGTGCACACCGCCACGACCAGGGCCGCGACGGCCCCGCCCACGCGGGGCGGCGGGCCCGAGGGGGCCGGGCCCTGCTGGAACGCGGGCGGCGGCGCTGCGGCCGGGTACACGGGCCCGGCCGGGTAACCGGCCGGTGCGGGGCGGGCCGGCCGTGCGGGGGCCGCCGGGGCGCCGGCCGGGGGAGCGCCCGCGGGCGGTCCGGTACCGGGAACGGAGGTCCCGCTCCGCTCCCAGAAGGCCCTGGGGTCGCTCCGGTCACCGTTCACCGCTGGTCGTGTCCCCTCACCTGGCCGTCTTCCGATGCTGTGCCCTTCGGGGCGTCCGCCCTCGGGACGGTCACCCTTTCAGTTCGCATACCCGTCCCACTCGGTGGGGACGCGGACGGAGCCGTACTTGTTCATCAAAAAGGGGTCAGAAGTTGACCACGGGGACGATCTGCTGGATCCAGTCCCCCGCCTGGGTGAACACCACGAAGGTCAACACCACCATCACGAAGAACATCACCGCCGCCGCACCCAGGCAGTACCAGGAGTACCGGGTGAGGACCTCGGCCTGTTCCGGGCGGCCCCGGTCCCGGGCGTGCGCGGCCCGTACCGCGAAGGTGATCCCCGCGATGCCGAAGATCCAGTTGGCGCAGCACAGGGCCGTGACCGCGTGCAGGATCAGCGCCATGGTGGAACTGTGGGCCCCGCCGGTCGAGCCCGCGGGCGCGGTGTCCCGCCGGTCGTCGTCGCGCTCCCGCTCGGGCGCCCTGTCCCTGCCTTCCGGTGCCCGGCCCTCCAGCCCCCGGTCCCGGGGGGAGGAGGCTCCAGGGGGCAGAGATGCGTCGCTCATCCGAATCTTCCTCCGGCGTCCGGGGGCCAACCGATCTGAGGTCACTCTAGGGCCTGGGGGCCTCGCGGGAAGCGCGGGCCGGGCGGCCGCCGAACACCGGCTTCGCGTTCGACTTCCGCGTTCAGCCGCCGTCCCCGAGTTCGGCCACACCGGTGACGCGGTGGATCGCGAACCGGTGCACCGCGTCGCGGGTGGTGTCGTAGGCGGTCAGGAAACCGCCGTCGACCCGGGCGGGCTCCACGATCCGGCTGACCTGGCGCCCGTCGGTGTCGGTGTAGCCGATCCACACCCGGCGCCCGCCGTCGGCCGCGTCGGCCAGTACCTCCATGAGCGCGTTGGCGCGGGAGCCCGCCGTCCCGCCCTCCGGCAGGGACACCGGGATCCGGGCGACGTTCGCGGCCTCGTCGCCGGCCCGCAACGCGCGCACCGCGGCCCGGGCCAGCTCCGGGGCCCGGCCGCCCTCCTCGGGCACGGCGGGCTCGGGTTCGGCCCGGCGGATCTCGGGCTGACTCAGCCGCATGGTTCCGTCACCGCTCTCGGGCACCGGGTGGTAGCCCAGCTGCCGGAGGCGTTCGGTCAGGGCCGCCCGGTTCAACCCGCTGACCACCACGGTCGGGGCGAGGAGCAGCAGTTCCAGGTCCGTGGCCCGGCGGTCCGCGACCAGCTCCGCCAACAGCGCGGGTTCGTCGCAGCGCAGGTAGCTGCCGGCCGAGCCGGTGCGCAGCCTCCCGTGCCTGCGTCCCACGTCCGAGACCAGGTAACGCAGCGCCTGCGGCAGCGGGGTGCGCGAGTGGCGTTCCAACAGCCCGGTGATGTCGGAGACCCCGCGCCCGGCGTCCAGCGCACGGCGGACCGACTCCTCGGTGAAGCGGTACACGGTGGCGCCGCCGGTGGACTCCACGTCGGCGACCAGGGCGAGTTCCCGGGCGAGCCCGGTGACGAGCGGGCCCGGTGCCACGGCGGTCAGGTCGCCCTGGACGAGGATGTGGTCCAGGGGTTGCGGCAGTTCGGCGGCCAGGACCTCGGCGGCGGCGTCCGTCCCGGCGGCGGCTCCTTCCGCGGTGAGCAGGGGGCGCGTGTGCTCGGCGAGCGCTCCCCTCCCGGTCAGCCCGAGTGCGGCGGCCTCGGTCACGGCGGCCCCCGCCAGTTCGGTGTGCACGGGGGACTGGCGGCGGGGGCGCCGCCAGGCCAGCCGGGCGGCCAACGACCCCTCCTCGGGGGCCAGGCCCGGCTCGGCCCCGGCCATCTCGGTGAGGACGTCGAGGCGTGCCCGGGGCGCGGCCGGGCGCACCAGGCCGGGGCCGAGTACGTTGCGTACCCTCCCGCCCGCGTCGCGCGAACCGGTCAGCGAGGCGACCCGGTCCGAATCCAGCCAGGCCAGGGCCAGCCGCAGCCAGCGGTGCTCCGGTGAGCGCTCCCGCCACAGGTCGTACTCGCGGGTCGGCAGCCACTCGCCCGTCACCCGGTTGTCGGTGCCGATGAGCCCGGCGGCCCGCAGGACCTCCAGGTAGAGGGCGGCCGTGTCCTCGTCGGTGTCCATCGCCTGGGCGGCGCGGCGCAGGTCGCGCACGCCCAGACCGCCGTTGCGCAGGACGGCGGCGGGCTCCTGGGACCAGCGCTCCAGGAGCTCCTCCACGGCGCGCAGCACGGTGAAGGCCTGTCCGGCCGCGGCTCGGGCGACGGCCTCCGGGGGGACCCGGCGTCCCTCGAAGGCGGGCGGGGCGGTGCTGACGTCCTGGAAGAGCACCCCCGCGCGCAGGTGCAGGCCGACCTCGCGGGGCAGCGTCAGGGTGTCGTCCCCGGTGGCCACGAGCAGGCCGCGGGCGATGAGCTCCTCCACCGGCGAGGCGGCCGTGGCCAGGCCGACCTCCCTGCGGGCGTCGGAGACGGTGCCGTTGGGCGGTCCCCAGGCGAGGTTGTCCAGCAGGCGGCGCGCGGGATCTCCGACCCGGCTGACGAGGGCGGCGACCCGGTCGGGGTCGGAGAGGGCGGTGGCCACGGTTTCCACGGGCGTGGTGGCGGTGCTGTGCGGTACCAGGTCGTCGGCCAGCCGTTTGGCGGTTCCGTGCGGCAGCGCCGCCAGCAGGGCCCGGGCGGGGGGACCCAGCTGTGCGGGGTGGGGCAGGAGTTCACGCAGCACCTGTACGGGGCGCAGGCGGCCGTGGTCCGGCCAGACCAGGGCGAGGCGGAGCAGGGTGTCCAGCGCCTCGTCCAGCGGGTCCTTCCCCGCCGCGCCGGAGGGGGTCAGGCCGAGCCCACGGGCGATCTCGGCGGGCTGCGCCCCCACCGGCTCGGACAGCCGGTCGTCCCCGAGGGCGACCACGGACTCCAGGACCTGGAGGGTGAACCGGTCCAGTCGCTCCAGGGCGCGCAGCGCCGCGTTGCGCGAGGTCGCGCGGTGGGCCAGGGCGCCGATGTCGGCGGGTACCGGTTGGGCCAGGTCGGGTCGGGCGGTCAGCAGGGCGGTGAGCTCGCCGTCGGAGCGGGAGCGCAGCCAGGAGGTGAACGTGGGGGGACGCCCCGGCGGGCCGCCGTCGGGGCCGTCGCTGCTCCGGCCGGGCCCGGGTCGTGCGTTGTCGGTCATCGGGTCAACGCTAAGCGATGACGCTCCACGGCTCGTACCCGCTCCCCTTCGGTCCCCCGTTCACCGCCTTCGGCGACGGCCTGAGCCGTATCAGGGGAGAAGCCTCCGACCGAAAATGAGAAAGAGGGGTTAAAAGGCAGGTCATTGTGGGCCAATATGGGTCCATGACCCAGCGCTCGGAACAATTGGTACTCGACTACCTCTCCGAGGTCGGACTCGCGCTGCACGGTCGTCTGACAGCCAGGGAGCGGACCGCCTACCTGAGGGGCCTGCGCGCGCGCATCGACGAGCGCCGTCAGGCGGCCGAGAACGACGACGTCGACACCGTGCGGCGGATCCTCCGCGGCTTCGGCTCCCCCGAACACCTCGTGCGGGAGGAGCTCACCGGCCGGGAGCTCGACCTCGAGGACGACGAGATGATCCCGCCCAAACCCCGGCACGCCGACCGTCCGCCGCCGCCCTGGCGGGGCGGCCCCAGCCAGGGCTTCCTGGCCCTGCTGGAGGGCCCCGGCCAGACCGACCAGCGGATGGGCGGACGGACCGCCCGCAGGACCGGGGCGGTCCGCAACTACCGCCTGATCCTGAGGCACCACCCCGCCGAAGCCGTGGCCCTGGCCGTGCTCGTCCTGGCCGGGGTGTGGTGGGACGTCGCCTTCCTGTGGGTGCTCGGCGCCGTCCTCATCGTGCTCAGCCAGGTGTGGGGCGCCCGGGACAAGTGGATCGGCGCGGGTGTGCCCCTGGCGGCCTGCGTCGTCGGGACGGCCCTGTGGGAGGGGGAGGCGCAGTTCGTCGACCAGTACATCCAGCAGGCCCTGTCCGCCACCGGCGTCGTCGGGCTGGGGCTCGCCTCGCTGGCGTGCGTGCTCTACCTCTTCCCGAAGGCCGCCCGCGCGGCCCGGGCGGCGGAGCATGCGGCCGGAAGCAGTCCGGACCGTCATCGCTTGGCAAACCCTGGGGAATAACCTTTCCGGTCGGCCCGTTACCGGGCTTCCCCGGTGGTTGCTTCGGGTAGTCATGTCGGTACACCGCCGCTTTCGCTTCGCGGCGGCCGCGTCGGGTGTCCGGCCGCCAGCCCGGACACCGGCCCGTGGGCAGCGTCCCCGGCTCCGCCGAGTTCCGTCCCGTTTCTCCGCGCCCAGCGGGGCGGGGGCGATGCCGAAGCCACGGGGCCCGGGTGAGCCGTATCCGGGCCCCGTTCCGCGTGTCCGCGGCGCGGACGCGGGAAAGCGCGGTCACGGGTGCAAGCGCTGGAAAACGGCCCCGCCAATACCCTCTCGCGTTGACGAGCCCTCGGGGACTAACCTGGTGCGCACCCATGGAAACCAGGGGCCGCCCGGGGCGGAGGAAAGGGTGGACGGCACCGTTTCCGCTGTTCCCGTGGCCCGTCAGTGAAAGCATGAGGTCTCTACGTGCCCACCGGCAAGGTCAAGTGGTACGACGACGACAAGGGTTTCGGCTTTCTCACCCGGGACGACGGAGGCGAGGTCTTCGTGCACTCCACCTCGCTGCCGCCCGGTACCGCCTCGCTGAAGCCCGGCCAGCGGGTCGAGTTCGGCGTGGCGGAGGGGCGCAGGGGCGCCCAGGCGCTCCAGGTGCAGCTTCTGGAGACGCAGCACTCGGTGGCCAGGGTGCGGCGCAAGAAGCCCGACGAGATGGAGCTCATCACCGAGGACCTCATCAAACTCCTGGAGAACCTCTCCAACGGTTACCGGCGCGGGCGCCACCCCGACAAGCGCGAGGCGGCCAGGGTCGCCGCCGTGCTGCGCGTGGTCGCCGACGACCTGGAGGCCTGACCTCCCCTACGGGGCCGTGGCGGGCGCCTCCGACGTCCGCCACGGCCCCGGCGCAGCGAAACACCCGGACCGGTCCGGTTTCCCGTCCGGGTGCAGAATGAACCGGACAAAAGGGAAGGAAGACCGCCCTCGTCGCGGAACCCCGGTGTCTCGGGGCGCACAAGACTCCGTCAAGAGGGTGTATCGGGCGAACCTTGACCCGCGTTATGGTCAAATCGGTGCCCGCGATCAGTGAGAATGGGGAACGTGAGCCCTTCTCGACGTTCTCCTGTACCGGACAAGGCATGTATCGACGCGGTGGATCTGGCCCGCTCGGTTGCGGCGGAGGTCGGGCGACCCGAATGGGTCGGTGAGCACCTCACCGCCCAGGCCGAGGACACGCGCCTGGTCACCCACTACTTCGAGTGCCTGGACCCCTCCTACCCGGGATGGACCTACTCCGTCACCGTCGTTCGCGCCTCGCGCGCCAAGAACGTCACGGTCAACGAGGTGGTCCTGCTTCCCGGCGAGGGTGCCCTCGTCGCGCCCGAGTGGGTGCCCTGGAAGGAACGCCTGCGCCCCGGCGACGTCGGTGTGGGGGACCTGCTCCCCACCGAAGAGGACGACGAACGACTCGTCCCCGGTTACGCGCAGGTGCCCGAAAACGAGCTCGACGCCGAGGGCATGGACAAGCAGATGGTGTGGGAGCTGGGACTCGGCCGTCGCCAGGTCCTCTCCGAGACCGGACGCGAGCAGGCGGCGGAACGCTGGTACAACGGCGAGGCCGGACCGCGGAGCCCGATCGCCACGGCCGCCCCGGCACGCTGCTCCACCTGCGGGTTCCTGACCCCGCTCGCCGGGGAGCTGCGCCAGATGTTCGGCGTGTGCACCAACGAGTACGCCCCCGACGACGGCAAGGTCGTCTCACTCGACCACGGGTGCGGAGCCCACTCCGAGGTCCGCCGCCCCGCCTCGCAGAACGAGCCGGTCGCACCGGTCGTCGACGAGGTGGGGTACGACCACATCGTCTTCGACGACACCACGGAACTGGAACTGGTATCCAGCGACTCCTGACCGAAACAACGGTCACAGCGGGCCGATCCACCGGACGAACGGGCCCCGTCGCCAGCGCGACGGGGCCCGGTTCCGTCCCTGTCCGCGTCCGCGCCACGCGCCCCGGCCAGAACCTGACCCGACCCCGCCGTCGGCTAGGGTCGACCTACCATCACGCTCGCCCTGCCCGGCCCGGTACGTGTCCGCGAACACGCCCCGGGCCGATCGGACCGCGCGCCCAGCGCAGGAGGAGACCATCATGGCCGAGCCGGTGACCGCTTCGGCGGCCGACCCATTCAACACCGCCGAACTGCGCCGACGCGTGCTCTCGGCGTGGGCTGACGCGCCCGCCCGGTTCCGGGAGGACGCCAACGCCGAAGAGGACTTCGCGCTGGGCGGCTACCGGGACCGCGTGGTGGTCGAACTCGCGCAGAACGCCGCCGACGCCGCCCGCCGCGCGGGCGTCCCCGGCCGCCTCCGGCTGGCCCTGGACGGCGATCGCCTCACCGCCGCCAACACCGGAGCCCCCCTGACCCCGGAGGGCGTGGAGTCACTGGCCACCCTGCGGGCGTCCACCAAACGCGACGACCACGGTTCCGCCGGCCGGTTCGGGGTCGGGTTCTCCGCGGTGGTGGCGCTCAGCGACGACGTCGTCGTGGACTCCGGCGGTACGGCCGTGCACTTCTGCGCCGAACGCGCCCGCGCCGTGGTCACCGACCTGCTCGGCGCCGACGGCACCCACGCCGACCTCGCCGAGGAGGTGGGCCGCCGCGCGGGACACGTGCCGATGCTGCGCCTGCCGTTCCCCGCCGACGTCGCGCCGGAGCGCCCCGCCCCCGGATACGACACCGTCGTCACGCTGACGCTCCGCGACGAGAGCGCCCGGGAGCGGGTCCGGGAACTGCTGGACCGCACCGGGGAGGCCCTCCTCCTCGCCCTGGACGGGCTGTCCGAGGTACGGGTGGCCGCTGACGGGGTCGAACGGGTCCTCACCCGCGAACCCGGGGACGAGGACGCCGGGATCGACCTGGTCACCACGCACGACGACGGCAACGGCACCCGGGTCACCCCGTGGCGGACCGTCAGCCGCTCCGGCGAGTTCGACCCGAACCTGCTCGCGGACCGCCCCACCGAGGAACGCGACCGGGCCGTATGGTCGCTGACCTGGGCCGTCCCGGTCGATCCCGACGGGGGAGCGGGCACGCTGCCCGCCGACGTCGAGCACGTCGTGCACGCGCCGACCCCCACCGACACCGAACTCGACCTGCCCGCCGTCCTCATCGGCACCTTCCCCCTGGGATCGGACCGGCGCGACGTCCAGCCGGGCGCCGCCACCGACCTGCTGCTGATGGAGGCCGCCACCGCCTACTGCGCGCTCCTGCGCCGCTTCGACCCCCGGGCCGCACTCGACCTGGTTCCCGCCACCCGGGTGGGCGGCGGCGCCGTCGACGCGGTCTTCCGCGCCCGGGTCGCCGAACCCCTCCTCGACACCCCGTTCCTGGTCACCGCGGTCGGGCTCCCCGTCGCTCCGCGTGAGGCCGTCCTGTTGGACACCGGCGGCGCGAGCGGCGCCGCCGAACTGGTCGACCTGCTCGCCGAGCTCGTCCCGCCGCTGCTGCCCGGCTCCTGGAGCCCCCGCCACCCGGCCATGGCCGCGCTGCGGGTGCGGCGGCTGGGCCTGGCCGACCTCGCCGACCTGCTCGGCGACACCCAACGGCCGCCGCAGTGGTGGTCCTCCCTCTACGCCGCCCTGGGCAGTGCCGGGGGCGGCGGCGCCGACCTCGACGAGCTCGGCGCGCTCCCGGTCCCGCTGGCCGACGGCCGCCTCGTCCGGGGGCCGCGCTCACTGCTGCTGCCCAGTGAGGACTGGGTGAAGGTCGCCGACGCCGAGGGCAACCGGCTCGACCCCGCGGCCCTGGCCACCCTGGGCGTGCGCGTGGTGCACCCCGAGGCGGTCCACCCGCTGCTCCTGCGCCTGGGTGCGGTGGAGGCCGGCGCCGCCACCGTCCTGGCCGACCCCAACACCGAGGCGGCCGTCCGGAGCTCCCTGGACGCGGAGGCCCCCGAGCCCGTCGCCGAGGCCGTCCTGGACCTGGTCGCCGCCTCCGGGACGACCGTCGAGGACGCGTCCTGGCTGTCCGAACTGGCCCTGCGCGACGACGAGGACGGCTACTCGATCGCCGCCGAACTCCTCGTCCCCGGGGCTCCCCTGGCCGGTCTGCTGGTCGAGGACGCGCCCTTCGGCACCGTCCACGAGGACCTCGTCAGCCGCCACGGCACCGACACCCTGCGCGCGGTGGGCGCCCTGTGGGGGCTGACCGTGGTCCGCGCCGAGGAGGCCGCGCTCGGTGAGGACCTCGCGGGGGCCTTCGACGGCGCGGCCGGGGAGGACGGCCCCGACGGCCTGGAGGACTGGGCCGACGAGGTCCTCGAACGCGTCGGGGACCCCGAACTCCCGCCCGTCGTCCCCGAACTGGTGTGCGTCGCCGACCTCGACTACATCGCCGACGAGGCCTGGCCCCGGGCCCTGGCCATGCTCTCCCGGGGACCGCTCCGCGCGGCCGTCACCGAACCCGCGCGGCTGCTCATGCCGGACGGCCGGGTCGTCGACGTGCCCTCCTACACCTCCTGGTGGCTGCGCAGCAGGGCACTGCTGGACGACCGGGCCCCGGTCGAGCTGCGCACCGCCGACGCCGAGGAAGCGCTCCTGGGCCTCTACGACGAGGTTCCGGCCGAGGTCGACCCCGAGTTCGCCCGGGCGCTCGGCGTCCGCACGACCCTCGCCGACCTGCTCGCCGACCCCGACGGCGCCGACGACCTGCTGAACCGGCTCGCCGACCCGGCCCGCCACGTCGGCCGCACCGCCCTGCGCCGCCTGTGGACGGCCCTGGCCGACGTCGACACCGACCTGGTCACCCCGCCCACCGTGGTCCGCGCGGTCAGGGGAGGGGCGATCGTGGTGGCCGACGCCGAGGACGCCGTGGTGGTGGACTCGCCGGACCTGCTGCCCCTGGTGGCGGACCGTCCGCTGGTGCTGGCCGCCGCGGACACCGCCGAGCGGCTCGCCGACGTGCTCGACCTGGACCTGGCCTCGGAGAGCATCACCGGGAAGGTGAACTCGGCGGGGCGGATCCGTGCGGTCCCCGACGAGGCCGCGCTGTTCCTCGCGGGCGGCGACGAACCGGACCGCACCTACCTGCACCACCAGCAGCTCACGGTGGACGGCGTGGAGGTGGACTGGTACACCGGCGACGGCTCGGTGCACGCCTCGGGCACGGAGGGGCTGGCCCGCGCCCTGTGCTGGCGGGCCGGGCAGTGGTCCCGCCGCCACCTGCTCGCCGCGGTGCTGCGGGACCCGGAGCACGCCGCGTACCTGCTCGCCGAGGCCGACCTGGAGTAGGACGCCGCCCTTCCCCGCTGTCAGCGGGGGTCCCACCACGTCGCCCCCGCCGAGCCGCGGCCAGCGGGGGCGACCGGCTCGGGGTCAGCGCTCCCAGGGCTCGGGGAGCGGGGAGCCGGAGGCCAGGGCGGCCTTCAGCAGGGCCCAGCGGTCCCGGGCCCTGGCGAGGGCCCGCCAGCAGGTGACGGGCTCCCCGGTGCAGCGCAGGGCCTCGGAGAGCGCGTCGTAGTGGTCGGTCACCTCGTGGAATCCCGGGCAGCCGCCGTCGGGGCGGGCGGCCCAGCGGGCGGGCAGGTCGCCGCCGGAGCGCAGCGCGTCGTCGAGGTACCCGAAGACCGCTTCGGCGGAGATCAGCCGGGTCACCGCGTCGGCGGCGAGGCCGGGGTCGTTGAGGAGCCGGGTGAGCCGGTGGGCCAGGGCGTCGGTGTGCTCGCTCACGCGGCCGCCCTCTTCCAGGCGGACTCCCAGGCCAGGTAGGGGCCGCGCACGATCTCCGTCTGGGGGAACTCCTCGTGTCGGGCGTCCTCGACCGGTTTCCGGGGCGCGGGCACCAGCGGAGTGGGGTTCGTGGGTTCGGGTGCGGTGAACGGGTGCGCCGGGTGAGCGGTCGGCAGGGGAGCGGGTTCGACGGACTCGGACCCGACGGGAGCGAGCGCCTGGACGTATCGGCGTACCCGGCGGGAACGGTTGCGCCGGGCTTCGGCTCCCAGCTCCCACAGGTAGCCGCACGGGCTGGTGTGCACTCCGCGCGAGGGCCTGAGAAGCCGTGCGAGCACGGCGAACGGGGACAGTAGGGTATTCACGTCTGCCTGCCTTTTCCAGGTGGACCAGGCCCCGGACGTGCCAGCGTCGCGGGGCCACTTTCATATTCAAGGATCGATAATAGACCAGTTCAGCTATAGCATGCTAGGCGTTCTTGGATTGCTGGGAATATGTGGCCTGCCTAGCGTGCTCAAGATGGAGTGGAAAGAAGGTCTCCCGCGCTGGGTTCAGATCACCGATGAGCTGGAGAGACGTATCCGGGCAGGCGAGTACGGGCCGGGGGACCGGGTCCCCTCCGTCCTCAGCATCATGCAGGAATACCAGGTGGCTTCCGCGACCGCGCAGAAGTCCCTGGTCGGTCTGCGGAGCCGTGGCCTGGTCGAGACCTTCCCCGGCATGGGCTCCTACGTGAAGCGCCCCGACTCCTGAGAGCCGGGGGCCAGCGGGCGGAGCACGGACGGCATCCGCCCGCGGCGCGGAACGGCCCCTGAGCCGGGCGGGAACCAGGGCTCGCGGCCGGACGGTCAGCCTGTGGCCGCGGCCAGCCTCGGCCCCAGGCCCTGCTCGGGCTCGGCCCACTCGGTGACGTCCAGGGCGTCGCCCACGGAGACGGTGCCGGGGGCGGTCACGGCGAACTTCGAGCAGAACGCCACCCCGCCGTCGTCCGCGCGCCGGTACCCGGCCAGGGCGCGCAGCGGCTCGGGGCCCCGCTTCTCCCCGGTGCCCTGGTCGACCGTGGTGACCGCGCACCGGATGCACACCTTGGCGTACCCCAGCTCCGCGCTGCCCAGGCGGACCGACCGCACCCGGTCCTCGGTGTGCGCCTCGGGCCAGCCGGACACGACGATGTTGGGCCGGAAGCGGTCCATTGGCAGCGGGTCGCCGCCAGCGGCGAGGATGCGCTCGTTCAGCAGGTCCAGGGAGGACAGCGACGCCATCACGGCGGCGTGCCCGTCGGCGAAACCGGCGGTGCCCCGGGTGAGCCCGCCGGTCTCGCGCCGGTGGTCGTCGGGGACCCGCACCAGGCGGCTGGGCTCCCCGAGGAACTCGGTCAGCCACCCGGCGGCCTCCTCGCCCTGGTCCACGCCCACCAGGGGCTTGCTGTGCACGGTCACGTCCAGGCGGCGGCCCCCGGGGTCCACGTCGACCTTCACCGGGGCGAAACCCTCGGTGCGCAGCACCAGCCTGGTGCCGTCCGCGTCGATTTCGGGCACGATCCGCGCCATCCGGGGGTCCCTGCGCTGGCTGCGGAAGTCACCGGAGTCGTCGACCACCATGAACGAGCGGTCGTGGGTGATCCCCGCCGGGGTGATCTCGGCGGTGTCCAGGGCGAGCCCGGCGCACCCCTTGACGGGGTAGGCGGCGAGGGCGGACACGCGGGCCGTGGGAGTGGGACTCATGGCCGAAACGCTACCGGTACCGCCGACGGGGGGACCGCACCAGCCCGCGGGGAAGCTGCCGGAGGCGCCCGCCTGGCCGGACCGCGTCCGGGGCCCTCCGCCCCGGAAGATACAGTCACCGGATGCGACCGAGTGCGAGAACCCTCATCCCGGACATCCCGGACACACAGGCCGGGTTCGAGAGTACGGGTGGGCGCCGGTGAGCGAGGCGGTCAGAACCGGGGACCGGCCGGCGGACGGCCGCCCGCTCTCCAGAGCCAGGCGCTGGCTGGTCCTGGCCGCGGTCTCGGCCGGACTGCTGCTCATCTCGGTCGACATGACGATCCTCTACACCGCGCTGCCGACCCTCAGCGCGCAGCTCGACGCCGGTGCCTCGGACCGGCTGTGGATCATCAACGCCTACCCCCTGGTGATGGCGGGCCTGCTGCTGGGGGCCGGGACACTCGGTGACCGGGTCGGCCACAAACGGATGTACCTGATCGGGCTCGTGCTCTTCGGCACGGCCTCGCTGGCCGCCGCCTACGCGCCCGACCCGGCCGTGCTGGTCGCCGCACGCGCCTTCCTGGCCGTGGGCGCCTCGGCGATGATGCCCGCGACCCTGTCGCTGATCCGCATCACCTTCACGGACGAACGGGAACGCGGGATCGCGATCGGGATCTGGGGAACGATGGCGATGGTCGGTTCCGCGATCGGGCCGATCGCCGGCGGTGCGCTGCTGGAGTTCTTCTGGTGGGGCTCGGTCTTCCTGGTGAACGTGCCGATCGTGCTGGCGGCGCTGGTCCTGGCCGCCGTGGTCGCGCCGGGCGGCTCGGGCAGTCCCGACCGGCCGTGGGACCTGCTGGCCTCGGTCCAGGCCATGGCCGGTCTGGTCGGGGTGGTCTACGCGATCAAGGAGGCCACCGGCCCGGAACCGTCCGCGCTCGCCGTCGCGGCGGCCCTGGCCGCGGCCGTCCTCGGCTTCTGGAGCTTCGTACGGCGCCAGCGCGGGCAGGCCCACCCGCTGATCGACTTCGCGCTCCTGCGCGATCCGCGCATCCTCATCGGTGTGCTCGCCGCGGGGATGGGGATGTTCGCGCTCGCCGGGGTGCAGCTGGTCCTCACCCAGCGCCTCCAGCTGGTGCTGGGCTACTCACCCCTGCAGTCGGGGCTCACCGTGGCCGCGACGGCGCTCGGCGCCCTGCCGGTGGGCGTCACCGTCGGCGCGCTGCTGTACCGGCTGGGCGCCCGGCCGGTGATGGGCGCGGGCCTGCTGGCCACCGCCCTGGGCACCGCGGGCGTGTTGGCGTCCGCCTCCGCCCCGCTGGTCTGGACCGTCGCTGGGCTGCTGGTGATGGGGGCGGGCACGGGTGCTGCGATGACCGCCGCCTCCGCCGCGATCGTGGGCAGCGCCCCCGCGCACCGGGCGGGGATGGCCGCGTCGGTGGAGGAGGTCTCCTACGAGCTCGGCAGCCTGACCGGCGTCGCGGTCCTGGGCAGTCTGATGGCCGCCGTGTACACCCGGACCGTCGCCCTGCCCGGCCAGGCGCCCGCCTCGGCTGCCGAGGGGTTGGACGAGGCCCGCGCCGCCGCCGAGGGGATGGACACCGCGGGCGCGCGGGCCCTGCTGGAGGCGGCCACCCAGGCCTTCGACAACGGCTACCGGGCGACGCTGGTCGTCGCCGCCACCGCGCTGTTGGCGGCGAGTGCCTTCAGCTTCCTGCACAAACGGGGCGCGCCCGTGCCGCCGTCACCGGACCAGGGCGCGTACAGGGCGGCGGCGCCGGGCGAGTAGACCGCGGCGAGTGCCCGGGTCGCCGGTCCCGCTGGCCGTCCCGGGCGCCCGGGACGTTCGGCCCCTCCGTCAGCGGGCGACGCGGAAGAAGCCCTCGGAGATCAGGGTGCGCAGGGCCTCCGGGGTGCGTTCGCGGAGCAGGGCCGGGTCCTCACCCATGAGTTCGGCGATGGCGTCCAGCAGCGGGCCGACCGGCATGGTGCCGTCGCAGACGCTGGCCAGGGCCGCCTCCACGGTCCCGATGCGGGCGACCCGGCGCAGCCCCTCGCGCTGGCGTAGGACGATCTTCTCGGGGTCGGGCGCCCCGGGCACGGCCACGCGCTCCTCGACCACGCCCGGAACCAGGGCGACGTGGGCGGACAGCAGGGCCGCGTCGGTGAGGCGGTGGGCGGTCATCGCCCCGTCCACCACGTCCGGCAGGTACGGTCCGACCGGCTGCTCGACCTCGTGCCTCAACTCCTCCACCTTCACGGTGGCGTCCTGGGCGACGTCGTTGCGCAGGCTGATCCAGCCGAAGCCGATGCCCTTGATGCCCTCGCGGTCGAAGTAGTCCAGCCAGGCGTCGTAGCGCCGGGTGTACTCGGGGGTGCCGTGCTCGCAGGAGTCGCGCAGCCACAGCTCCACGTACTCGGCGGGGTCCTGGACGTCGCGCTGCACGACCCAGCCGGAGCACCCGGTGCCGGTGATCCAGCCGCCGACCCGGTCCGCCCAGTCGTCGCCGTCGGTGTGCGTCCAGTTCGCCAGGAACTGGGCCCAGCCGCCCTCGGTGAGGTGTGCGGGGGCCTGGCGGACCAGCTCCGCGCACACGGTGTCACCGGGCAGGTCGGACTCGCGGTAGGTGAAGCGGGCCGACTCGGGGGTGATGACGAACGGCGGGTTGGACACGATCAGGTCGAAGCGCTCGTCCCTGACCGGCTCGAACAGCGAGCCCTGGGCCAGCCGGGCGTCGGTGACACCGGACAGGGCCAGGCTGATCCCGGCCAGGCGCACCGCACGCGGGTTGAGGTCGGTGGCGACCACCTCGCGGGCCCGGGAGGCCAGGTGCAGGGCCTGGACCCCGCAGCCGGTACCCAGGTCCAGGGCGCGTTCGAAGGGGCCGTCCACGATCAGCCGGGAGAGGTTGGCGGAGGCGCCGCCCGCGCCGACCACGTGGTCGTTCCCGGGGACGGTTCCGCTGCCGGGGCGCACCTTGGGGTCGGAGACGACGAAGCCCGGGCGGCCGTCCTCCAGCTCCCAGGGGCCCAGGTGGACGAGGGCGCGGACGGCGGGGCCGTCGGGTCCCTCCTCCACGGTGATCAGACCGGCCTCGGCGAGTTCGTCGACGGGGAGGATGGAACGGGCCGCGCGCGCCGGGATCGGGGTCTGGAGCCACCACAGGCGCAGGAGCAGTCCGAGGCGTTCCTCCCCGCCCGTGGCGCGCAGTGCGGGCACGAGCTGCTCGCGGGCCAGGGCCTTCGCTGCGGCGTCGCCGAGGCGGTCGCGGACACCGGACACCGTGTAGTCGGCGTCGACGAGGATGTCGCGTAGGCGGTCGGCGAGACCGCGCGGGAGTGGGAATTCTGTCTCAGACACCCGCCCATTATCGGGCAGGCGGCAAAGTGCCCCGGTGGGTGCGGCGATCCGGTTCAGCGGGCCCCGGAACCGTCGGCCGTCCGTTCGGTGACCCGATCCGCAGCTTCGTCGCGTTTGCGGAGCAGGCGCGGGATGTAGAGGAAACCGAAGACGCCGAGGGCGATCCCGGTCACACAGACGCCGATCCACCACCGCTCCGAGGAGGGCAGGCCGTCGCCCATGGCAAGGAGCACCACGAGCGCGACCGCCCACGCGAGGGTGCCGAGGGCCGCCGGAACGCGGTAGTCGCTCTCGTGGACTTCGGGGTCTGGCTGGCGAGGTTTGGGCACGGGCCCAGGCTATCCGCTGGTCTGCCGCGAGGGGAGGGGAGCAGCCGTCGCCCCTGCTCGGAGCGGGGATGTGTTGGTCACAGCCAAGGAGCGGATCATCCCACCATATGGTGTTTTCTATGAAACTGATGTGAAACACGTGGCCTGTGTTGTACGAAGATGCAACTAATCTGGCGCAGAATCCTTGTTGTCCAGTAACACGACCAGGTCAGGCTGACGACGTGAAATCACCGAATCCATCCCCCTCCGACGTACCTGCCCAGGACCGGGTCCCCAAGGGCTCGGGCGGCTTCTTCCGCATCTCCGAGCGCGGCTCGACCCTGGGCACCGAGATCCGCGGCGGTCTGGCGACCTTCTTCGCCATGGCCTACATCGTCGTCCTCAACCCGCTGATCATCGGCACCGCCGAGGACGTCAACGGCGAGACCCTGGGCATCCCCGGCGTCGCCGCGATGACCGCCCTGGTCGCCGCCCTCTCCTGTGTCCTCATGGGCGTCGTCAGCCGCTACCCGTTCGCCATCGCGGCGGGCATGGGCCTGAACGCCGTCGTCGCCTACGGCATCGCGCCGCTCATGCCCTGGGCGGACGTGTTCCTGCTGATCATCATCGAGGGCGTCCTGCTCCTCATCCTGGTGCTGACCGGTTTCCGTACCGCGGTCTTCGCCGCGATCCCGCCCGGCCTGAAGGTCGCGATCGCCGTCGGCGTGGGTCTCTTCCTCGCCCTGATCGGGCTGGTCAACGCCGGTTTCGTGCAGGCCGGCGACGGCACCCCGGTCCAGCTCGGCTCGGGCGGCCTCAACGGCTGGCCGATCCTGATCTTCGTCATCGGCCTGCTGCTGAGCATCGCCCTCTACGTGCGCAACGTGCGCGGCGCCCTCCTCATCGGCATCGTGGTCACCACCGTCATCGCGATCGTGGTCGAGACCCTCCTGGGCGACGGCGGCGACCGCCTCGGCTGGGGCCTGACCGTCCCGAGCCTGCCCACCAGCGCGGGCGACCTGATCGCCCTGCCCGACCTCTCCCTCCTCGGCCTCTTCGCCGAGGGCGGCCTCGCCGGCCGATTCTCCGACGTCGGCGTCGCCACCGTCGTGATGCTGGTCTTCACGCTGCTCCTGGCCGACTTCTTCGACACCATGGGCACCATGGTCGGCGTCGCCCACCAGGGCGACCTGGCCGACGAGGACGGCAACATCGAGGGCGCCCGCGGAGTCCTGACCGCTGACGCCTTCGGCACCCTCCTCGGCGGTATCGGCTCCGCCTCGGTCGCCACCCTCTACGCCGAGTCCGCGGCGGGCGTCGGTGAGGGCGCGCGCACGGGCGTCGCCCCGATCGTCACGGGCGGGATGTTCCTCGTCTCGACGCTCTTCACCCCGCTGGTCACCCTGGTCCCCTTCGAGGCGGCCACCCCGGTGCTGGTCATCGTCGGTTTCATGATGATGACCCAGGTGACCGGGATCGACTTCAAGGACCCGGCGATCGGCATCGGCTCCTTCCTGGCGATCATCATGATGCCGTTCACCTACTCGATCGCCAACGGCATCGGGTTCGGCCTGCTCGGCTACGCCTTCGTCATGCTGGTCACGGGGCGGGGCCGCCGGGTCCACCCCCTCCTCTGGCTGATCTCGGTCATCTTCCTGATCCACTTCGCGGAGGCGCCGATCTCCGCGTTGATCAGCTGATCCGGTCCCCGGGGCGGCCCTCCGCCCCGGGGAATGCGGGGCCCGGTGGACGGCGTTGGCACAGATGATGAGTCAACGCCGTTTACTTCTCTGGCCCCGAATCCACTCCACGGTGGTCGTTTCAGTCCCTCCCCGGCGCGGAGCCGCCACGGGGAGGGAGTGATGCGCCGTATCGCGATGTTCCGTTCCCTGGCCGTCCGCAACTACCGGATCTACGCCCTCGGCCAGCTCGTCTCCAACCCCGGCACCTGGATGCAGCGCATCGCCCAGGACTGGCTGGTCCTCCAACTCAGCGGCGGCAGCGGTATCGCGCTGGGGATGACCACGGCCCTGCAGTTCCTGCCCATGCTCCTCTTCGGGCTCTGGGGCGGCGCCATGGTGGACCGCTTCGACAAGCGCAGACTGCTGGTCATCACCCAGTCCACCATGGGCGTGCTCGCGGTCGCCCTCGGCGTGCTGGCCACACTCGGCGCCGCCGAGGTCTGGCACGTCTACCTGTTCGCCTTCGGCCTGGGCATGATCGCCGTGCTCGACAACCCGGGACGGCAGGCCTTCGTCCCGGAGATGGTCGACCGGGAGATGCTGCCCAACGCGATCGCCCTGAACAGCGCCAGCTTCCAGCTCGGCCGGGTCACCGGCCCCGCCGTCGCCGGGCTGCTCATCGGACTGATCGGCAGCGGCCCCGTATTCATGATCAACGGGCTCTCGTTCGCCTTCACGATCGTCGCCCTGCTGATGATCCGCACCGCCGACCTCAACCCCACCGAGCGCATGCCCCGGGGCAAGGGGCAGATCCGGGAGGGGCTCCGGTACATCGGGGGCAGACACGACCTGGTGCTGTTGCTGGTCCTCGCCGGCGCCGTGCAGTTCTTCGGCGCCAACGTGCAGAACCAGATCGCCCTGATGGTCAACAACGTGTTCGAGACCGGGGCCGAGGCCTTCGGGGTCGCCGCCGCGGCGCTCGCGGTGGGCGCCCTGGTCGGCGCCCTCCTGGCCGCTCGCCGCGAGTACCCGCGGCTGCGGCTGGTGCTGATCGGTTCGATGGGCTTCGGCGCGGCCCAGCTCACCGCGGGACTGATGCCCGGTTACGTGGCGTTCGTGCTGGTCCTGGTTCCGATGGGGGTGCTCTTCATGACCTTCGTGACCACGCTCAACGCCACCTTCCAGCTCAGCGTCGACCCGCAGATGCGCGGCCGCGCGATGAGCATGTTCCTGCTGGTGTTCATGGGCGTGGCCCCGATCGGAGCCCCGGTGGTGGGCCTGATCGCCGACGCCTTCGGCCCCCAGGCCAGCCTGACCGTCGGCGGTGTGGTGACCATCGCGGTGGTCGGTGTGATCTCCGTGCTGCTGATGCGGGCCAAGGACGTCCGGGCCCGGGATCTGCTGCCCCGCAGACGGCGCGCTCCGCGGACCGGTGAGACCGGGAAGCCCGAGGTGCCCGGGGAGACCGAGACATCCGGGAGGCCCGGGGAGGACGGAAGAACCGGGCGGTCCTGGGAGGCCGGGCACACGGCGACGCAGCGGTCGCGCGTCCGGCTCGCGGAGGAGTCCGCCGCCCGGGAACGCCCCGGCCGGGGGACCGAGCCGCAGCGGAGCGCCGACCTACGGGGTTGACGGCCCCCGGTGGGAGGATGCCCCCATGAGCCTCTTCGTCGCGCTGTGGCCGTCGCCGCCGGTTCGCGGACGACTGGAGTCCGCGGTGCGCGCGGCCCGGCCCGCGGCCCGGGGACTGCGCTGGAGCCCCCCGCGGGAATGGCACCTCACCCTGGTGTTCCTCGGTGAGGCCGGGGACCGGCTACCCGAACTCACCCGGGGGCTGGACCGCGCGCTGGCGGACCGCCCCGCCCTCGACCTCTCCCTGGAGGACTGGGGCACCTTCCCCCTCCGGGCCCGGCGGGCCTCGGTGCTCTGGGCCGGGGTCGGCGGGCAGGGGCTCCACGAGCTCGCCGAGGTCCTGGGGGAGGCCGCCCGCGCCGCGGGCGTGCCCGTCGCGTCACGTCCCTTCGTGCCGCACATCACCCTGGCCCGGGCCAGGCCGCCCCGGGACGCCGCCGAGACCCTGCGCGTACTCGGCCCCGTGCCCTCCGCCGACTGGTCGGCGGACCGGGTCGACTTCGTGGAGAGCCGCCCAGGAGAACCCGACCGCTACCGGACCGTTCGGACCTGGGGTCTACTCTGGGGTAGCGATTCCCAACGAGCACCGGAGCGGGGCACGTCATGAGCATGCTCACCAACAACCGCAAGCAGCGCTGGCTGCTGCCCGTGGTGCTCGGCTCGATCATGCTCATCGTGGTCCTGGGCGCCCTGCTCGGCTGAGCCCGACCCCGCCGCGACCCTTCGCGGTCGGAACCGACGGCCCGTCATCGCCCGCCCCGCCGTTCGTCGCCCGCGACACCGGGCGGCCCCGGTTCAGGCGGAGGCCAGCGAGAGCGCGTGCGCCACCAGTGCCGCGTTGTCGTGCGCCTCCCTGCCGTCGGGCAGGCGCATCGTGTCCTCCAGCCCGATCCGGATGTCCAGCCCCGCGTCCAGGGCGTCCTCCAGCATCGGCCAGGCCGTCGCGTCCGCGCCGTGCAACAGGCGGGGGACACCCACCTTCGCCCGGTCCAGCAGGGAGTTGATCGCGTCGGCGTTGCGCCGGGCGTCCTCCGCCGCGACCTGGGTCGGCTCCACCAGCACGGCCGCGACCTCCACCCGGGTGGCGACCAGGATCCGCGCGGCCTCCACCGTCCACACCCCCGCCTCCACGGCCACACGGCGGTCGCCCAACAGCTGGATCAGGTCCACCGAACCCGCTTCGTGCAGGTTCACCGAAACCGAGTCCGGTAAGGCCGGGGAGGCCCACCGCTGCACCAGGTCGTAGCGCCGCCACGGGTCGGACTCCGCGGACAGGGACGTGGTCAGCGACACCGGGACGTCCGGGACCTCGGCGCGCATCCGCTCCATGAGCTCCGACACCACCTGGGGCTCCAGTGACTCCGCGCCCCCGTGGTCGCGCGGATGGATGTGCACGGCGGTGGCGCCCGCGGCCACCGCCGAGCGGGCGTCGGTGACGAGCTGGTCGACGGACACGGGCAGGGCCGGGTGCGCGCCCGGACGGCGATCCCCGTTGAGACAGGCGACGATCCTCATGGGTCCCTCCTCGCGGCACTGCGTGTAAGCCGAATGTGCCCGCTCGCGCCCGGGTGCAAGCCACCCGGGACTTCTCCTGGCAGGATGGCGGGCATGAGAAGACCTCTGGCCCTCGTCACGGCCGTCCTGTTCGCACTCTCCCCGGCGGTACCCGCCACGGCCGAGCCCGTGCACCCCGAGGGCGGTACGGGCGGGCCCGACTACCCGCGCGGCAGCGAGGGGCCGGAGGGTTCGGAGGTCGCCTTCGAGTTCCAGGACGAGCGGATCGCCGAGTCCAGCGGACTGGCGCCCTCAAGGCTGCACGAGGGCGTGTGGTGGACGCACAACGACAGCGGTGACTTCGCGCCCGAGGTGTACGCGGTGAACGAGGAGGGCGAGACGGTCGCCACCGTCGCCCTGAACGTGGAACTCCGGGACTGGGAGGCGATCACCGTCGGCCCGGGACCCGCGGGAAAACCGACGGTCTTCGTCGGCGACATCGGCGACAACTTCGGCGGCAGCTGGCCGAACGTCCGCGTCTACCACTTCACCGAACCCGAGGTCCTGGCCGACACGACCATCGACCCGGCGGTGCTCACCTTCACCTACGAGGACGGGGGCCGCGACGCCGAGGGGATGATGATCGACCCGCGCGACGGACGCCTGTACGTGGTGTCCAAGGAGTTCGCGGGCAGTGTGTACACGGTCCCGGAGAACCTGGACCCAGACGGCGAGAACGTCCTGAACAGGGTCGACTCCGCCCCGCTGTTCGCCACCGACGCCGCGTTCAGCCCCGACGGCAGCCGCTACGCCATCCGCACCTACTGGGGCGTGACCCTCTACGACGCGACCGACGGGGTGCCGGGCGCCTCGGTGGGCTCCTTCGACCTGCCGGAGACGGAACAGGGCGAGTCGGTGGCGTTCACCCCGGACGGCACCGCCCTGATGGCCGGGACCGAGGGCCCCGGCGCCGAGGTCTGGCGGGTCCCCCTGGAGGGCGAACAGCTCCCCGACTCCGCCGTCGAGGCCGCCGGGGGCGGGCTCCACGCCGACGCGACCGGAGACGGGGACTCGGACGAGGAGGCCGGGGACGGAGCCACCGGGGACGGGGAGGAAACGTCGAACGGCGCCGCCCCGCTCATCTTCGGCGGGGTCGCGGTGGCCGTCGTGCTGATCGGCGGCATCGTCCTCCTGGTCCGCCGGACCTGACCCCGCCCGGGCGCGGCGGCCGAGCCGCACCGCGGGCGCCCCGGACAGGACGTGTCCGAGAAGTCGTCGCGGGGGTCGAGGGGGCGGCCGTACCCCGGCCGAACAGGGTGTCCGGTATCGTGCTGGCCGATTCCGCGCCACATGAGCACAAGAGCGAGCGGACACCGAAGAAACGGCTCGAAACCACCCTCGGACAGCACGGGAACGACTCATGACCGATACCAGTAGCGGCACCACCGAAACCGAAGAGCCCCGTGTCGAACGGACCGTGGCGTTCATCGCCGACCCCAGGGCGACGACGTTCCTGCTGCGCGAGACCGTCTCCCGCCTGGTGGGGAGCCTGAACATCCAGCGTGGCCTCGTGGACCTGACCACGCTGCCAGGGGTTGCCGTCGCCCTGGCGCTGGAGGGGGAGGGCGTGCCCTACGAACTGCTCGACTTCGGTCAGCGCGTCCCCGATGACGATCCGAGCGAGGAGCCGGCGCCGGGGGAGGACGTCACCATGGCCGAGGCTCCGCGGCTGCGTCGAGCCGCCGCCGGGACCTTCGAGACCGGACTCGACCGGATCGGTTCGATCGACGCCAACCTCATGCTCGTCCCGACGGCGCGGGAGGGCGGCTCGGCCCACGCCGAGTTCGCTCGTGAAACACTGCCGGGACTGGTGCTCGACCAGGCTGAGCAGCTCGGTCTGCAGATCCTCGTGATGTGCCCTCCCGAACAGGGGGTGCGCCGTTACCAGAACGGTCTCTGGGTACGCCAGATCATGCACGTGACAACGGAGAAGAAGGCCGCGGAAGCCAACCGGCGGGCCGCCCGGGACGACGGGACGCGATGACGGCTGTGAGAGCCGGTGGCGGACGGTCCTGTTCCTGGTGGGCGATCAGTGCCCAGTGCGTCGGCGGGCTCGCCCTCTACGTCACCAGCTCGCTTTCGGTGGGGCTGCTCTCGGGCTCGGCGGTGCTCGGGGCGATCGTCTCCGGTCTCGTGGTGCTGTGCGCCGTCGCCCTCTGGCGGCGCCGGGCGCCGGGTGCCCGCCCGCCGCGGCCTGTCTCCGCTCAGGCGCACGAGCCCCGGTTCTGGGCGCTCGTCCTCGTCGGCCTGGTGACGTGCTTCATCGGCGGCCAGTCATCGGCGGTGTGGCTCTACGCCGAGTACGGCTCTCCGGCTTTCGACGCCGCGCAGAGCGCCCAGAACACGGTTCCGGTGTTGTTGCTGCTGTTCGCCCTGGTGGTGGCGGCTCCGGCGGGTGAGGAGGCGCTCATGCGCGGCCTGATCTACCCGCTGCTGCGCCGCCGCTGGCCGGTCCTCGCTTCGGCCCTGGTCAGCTCGGTGACCTTCGCGGCCCTGCACGGCAACCCCGTGCAGATCGCGGTGGCGCTGCCGTTGGGGATGCTGCTGGCCTTCGTCTACGAGCACGTTCCCAGGCTCTGGCCGGTCATCGTGTTGCACGCGCTGTTCAATCTCGCCTCGGCCCTGGTTCCCGTGTACCTGGTCGAGGCGATGGCGACCCCCGTGGTGTTCTCGGTCGCACTGACGGGTGTGGTCGCCGTCCTGGTGGCGGTGCACCCGGTCACGGCCGGAGGCGACCGTGAGGGGAAGGCCCTGTCCCGGTGACCGTGTGCCGCCGCCCGTACCCGGGAAGCGGCGCGGGTTTCGTTGCCTGCCCCGGCCGATGGGGCCGTTGTCCCACGCGGTGCCGGGGGAGCGTCACCTTCGCGTGTTCGCGGCCACCAGGTGACGAAGCAGTCGCTCGGCGGGCCCCTGGGCCCCGTGCCGCTCGGCCAGGGAGCACGCCAGTACCGGGAGCGACCAGGCGGCGGCCGCGACGAGCAGCTGCCAGGCCGGGGACAGGGCGTCGGCACCGCCGAGGCGCAGTGTCCCGGCCGTGCACGCCAAAAGTACGGTTTGGGCCAGATAGACGGTCAGGGTGCGTTTCCCGGTGGCTACCAGTGCCCGGCCGAGGACACCTGTGCCCGTTGCGCGGTGTGCGGCGGCAAGGGCGATGAGAGCCAGGTAGGCGGCCCCCGCCAACAGCCCGGCCAGCCCCTGGTGCCAGGCGACGAGAGCGCGTGCCAGGGCACCGGTGCCGTCCGTGCCCGCCCAGAGCACCGGTGTGACGACGGCGGGTACGACGAGCCCGGCCAGGAACAGGGCTGTCAGGCCGTGTCGGTGCCGGTGCGGTTGTTCGATCGGCCCGCGGCCCGCCAACCACGCGCCCAGCAGTGCGCCGGGCAGCGCCATGGAGGAGAGAACCGTCGCCGGCGCCAGGACGACCCACGCCGCCAGATTGGTGACGGCTCCGGTGAGGCCCTCCTCGAACAGGACCCGGGCGGCCGAACCGTGACCGCGGTCCAGGGCCGCCTCCGGGCCCACCACCAGCAGGAAGAGCGTTGAGAGCACACAGACGACGCCGGCCAGAGCCAGAGCGGCCCGCCAGCGGCGAGCGGTGACGATACCGGCGACCGTGATCGTGATGAGCCCGTAGGCCCCCAGGACGTCCTGGGCGAAGACCAGGGCGTGCACCGCGCCGAAGGCCGTCAACCACAGGCCCCGTCGGCGCAGCAGCGCGGTGGCGTGCCGTTCTGCCTGTTCGCGGTCGAGACCAGCGGTCAGGCCCGCCTGGACGGACCTGTGCGCGAGCACGGCCAGCCCGAAGCCGAGCAGGAGTGCGAAGAGCGGGTAGGCCCTCGCGTCGACCAAAAGGTGCAGCAGGCCCGAGACGAGGTCCTCCATCATCCGGGGCGCGTCGGGGTCCTGCCTGAACCAGTAGCGGGTGTTGGCCACGGCGATGAGGAGCAGCATCGCCCCTCGTGCCAGGTCCGGTACGAGCAGGCGTTGGCCGGTTCCGGCCAAAGTGCCCGGTGCCGGAGTCTTCGCTGATCCTTCAGCTCGCATCCCTGGAAATTACCAGGGGCGAATACGCCTCAGGACGGCGGAGCGCGACGACAAAGGCCCAGGTAGAGCTCCCACGGCGGACGTTCTTGCAGGTCTGCGGCGGGGATTCGATACGGGCGTGTGAGGTACCGGCTACCGGGGTGCAGGATGATGCGGTAAAACAGGTTGCGTTATGCCCCCTGGGTTTTCAGCCAAGTTTGAGGAGTCCACTCCCGTGACCAGCATTAATGCCCCTGTTCGACTGGCGGCTGTGAGCCTGGCCTCTGTGCTCGCCCTGACTGCTTGCTCCTCTTCCTCCGTGGCGTTCGACTTTACCGAGAGCTCAGTGGAACCAGCCGAGAGTATCGAGTTCCGTTTGCCCGACGAGCTTGTCGAGCTGAACGAGTCCTACGTCGAAAATGGTGTATTCGAATCCATTACTGTCTCTGCAGTAGAGGCAGAGGATCCCTCGAAATGTGCTATGGAGTTCCAGTTCGAATATTTTGACGGTGGCCACGAACGGCTCATTGAATACATCACAAACGAGGGGGAAGATGGCGAATCCGCGAAAGAGCTCATGGCCTTCCATGTGTTCGGAAAAAAACACACCGAGTCCTTGGAAATCGATGATGAGTACACAACAGTGACGAATCCTGTTACGTGTGTAACCTCGCCGACCGATGTGGAGTTCTTCATGAGAGTGCTGTTTTTGCAGATCGAAGACGAAGGCGGGGAGGGTGCGGTCTCAGAATTCGCACAGGTCAAAGTAACTGCCATGCGGGGCGGTGAACTGTTCGTTCATGATCCCGAGGTTGAAGGCTGGCAGACGGACAGCAATGGTAATTGGATCAAGAGTTAGCATCTGACCCTGCTGAGCAGTCAGATAGCTGAGTCGGCACGGATCGGGTTCAGGCGGCGGCCTATCGCTAAGTTAAGGCAGAAAAAATGAGAGGAGCGGGTCGTGGCGAAGCAGAGCAGACGCCTCAACGCCGAAACGCATGAAGCCAAGGGCCAGCCAGGACCTGGGGCAAACAAGGGTCTTCTTAGTGAGCAAAAAAAATTCGACCAGGAAAGAAGAAGCAAAAACAGGAAGACCAGGCGAGAGGCGGCCTGGCCTAACGGTGATCAGCGTGCCAAGCTCCAACGCGCGGTTGATCGCGAGCAGAGGCGGTTCACGCGGGCTCTTCGCAAGTCAGGCATAACTGCGCAGGACGCCACTCCGGCTGAACAGCGCAGAAAACTCGGGGGTCTGCACCAGAGGTTCGTTTCGGGGATCGTGCGCCGGTGCATCGCTCCTTTCCGGCGTCTGATCAGCCCGATAAACATCATCTCCACCATTGGCAGGGAGTCGGTGATCTGGTCGCTTTCGCAGAAGTTCCGCCCCGACATGGGGCAGCATGCCGACCAGATGTACGCGTTCATGATGGCGGACATCAACGGGCAGGTCGGGAACCCCAGCCGGGAATCAGGGCCCCGTGGGCAGGGAACCGGCCGCAACGCGGGCACCGGGCGGTTCCGCAAGCTGTTGGAAGCTACCCTGCGGCGGGGGCCGCGCACCCCTGAGCCGTTCACTGAACACAGTGCCGCGCTGGTGCAGGTAGGCATCACACAAAACGCCTACGACGAGATGCGCAGACCCGGAGCCGACCGGGAAAAGGTCAGACAGAACTATGAGAGTGCACTGAACGCACTCAACGAGCGCATTCGGACTGACGGCCTGGACCGCGCTGCGGTGGACCGCAATATGCGCGTCATCGTCGGCCACCTCATCGACCGCGACCCTGGTCAAGCGGCGCCCTTTGGCGAACTGGGTCACGGCCAGTACGTCAAGACCGATGCACAGGAAGTGTTCCGGCCGGGTAGTGCCGAGCCGATGCAGGTCTGGGACGGGAACTACGTCAACGCCCATACCGGTGAAAAGCTCACCGAAGGCCCGCTCAACCTGAGAGAGCCGATGGACGCCGACGGTCACCGCACCGCCGTTGCCCAGAGTATTTACGGCGAACTGGCCAGTGCGAGCACTCCGGCCGAGTTCGGCGCGGCCATGGAGCAGTACGTCATCGGCTCCGCCACTCGCAAGTATCCCGAATCGGTCGAGAAGACCGATGACCCCGAGGCGCGCGCACGGCTGAACCGCTCCCGGGCGATGTTCTCGTCCATGCGGGGTGACGGGCTCAGTGACCAGGCCCAGAAGCTGGTGTACGCGGGCGGGCTCTCCGAAGCCATGCGGACCCTGGAGGAGACACACCCGGAGAAGATGGCGCAGTGGCGCCAGAGCCTGGGGCCCGAGTGGGAACAGAGGATGCAGTACCTCGTTGAGGAATACCGGGACTTCGGCGAGCGGGTGGCGACCGAGCGGGAGCAGCAGGGGGAGGCGCAGGTCCGGTCCGAACCGGGACAGGAGGCGCCCTCAGAGCCCGGCCGGGGCAATGATGTTGACCCTGAGGCCCCTGCTGGCCCCGAGGCCGCGGAAGAAGAGCCTGGAACCATGGAGGGGCCTGAGCCCACGGAAGAACCTGAAGCCACCGACGATCCTGAGGTCACGGCTGGCCCCGAACCCACGGACGAGCTTGAGGCCACCAACGACCCCGAAGCCGCTGTGGACGTGCCTACACCGGAAGACCATGAACGTGATGGCGGTCCGAGACCGTTCGAGAACGGACCCGAGGAATCGGACCAGACTGGCAGAGGAGAACCGGTCGATGGATCGGCCCCGCAGGACAGGGGACAGGACTCGGAGGCACCACGGCAAAAGGACGCGCCACAGGCGCGAATCAGTGATCACCTGAGCAGGTTGGCCTCAGAAGGGCCGCAGACCTGGCCGACAGGCCAGCGCCAGGGCGGTCCGCAGGTCGCTTCCCCCAGGGAAGAAGAGCCGTCCAGGTGAGAATCCTGAAACCGGCGGCTGAGTAGACTTCCGACTGATATGAACAGTGACCAGAAACTCAACAGAGGAAGGCAGGGCGATGGAAGAGTCCAAGGCTCCGAAGGAATCCATTGTGGATGCGATCGACTTCAAAGGGCTCATGGGTTTTGTGCCTGGAGAGGACGATGAACTCTGGGAGGAAATGGAGAAGAAGGCGCAGGAGCGTATCGCTCGGGGCGGCGGCGTCGGTTGGGACGCGAAACGGTCGGCCGAGACGGACGGGTACCCGGACCAGGAGAAGTGACATTCCGTCGCATCTTCGGTGACAGCGGGCCACGAGCCCGCTGAGACCGCAGGAGAAGTCGGCGAAGCAACACGGAGGGGTGCACAGGAGGGGAGGACCTCCCGTGCACCTCCTCCGCATGGGGAGTGCTCCTAGTTCTGGTCGAAGATAAAGAGCAGTACCAGAAGATGGGGGATGATGATCGCGGCGATGGCCAGAAACTGGCCTCCCCAATCGATGCCCAGTGGTTCGTTGACCATCGCGATCAGGCGGTCGAAGACGGGGCTGGCCAGTTCCACCACCGGGTCGGTCAGGCCGGACCGGAAGACCAGCCAGAACAGCCCCCACAGCATCGCCACGGCGACGCACACGGCAATCAGGCGTCGCAGGTTGAGCGAACGCCGACCGTACGAGTCGGTTCCGTTCAGGGGCATGGACTCCTCTTCGTAAGCGGCCGATTCGCGCACTACCCTACGGCTTGTCGTTAATGAGGAGCCGGTGAGCGGCAGTTGGCCGACAACGCTACGGGTGGTCGGGCGATCACCGTGGGGGTGGTGGCCTCCCGGGTGGGAGTCACCGTCCGTACTCTGCACCACTGGGACGAGATCGGGCTGGCCGGGCCGAGTGAGCGTACCGCCGCCGGTTACCGGATTTATACGGCCGCGGACATCGCCCGTATCCACTGGGTGCTGATCTACCGGCGCCTCGGGATCTCGCTGTTGGAAGCCGACGCCGGGGCGGCCACCGGGTCATTGCTGCTGCAGCGTGACCGGCTGCGGGAGCGCATCCACGAGTTGGAGCAGATGGCGCAGACCCTGGAACGGATGTCCGAGGCGCCACAGGAGCGAGTCCTGCTATCGGCGGAGGAGCAGGTGACGGTCTTCGGTGAAGGCTGGCGGCCCTCCTGGGCCGCGCAGGTCCGGGAGCATTGGGGCGGTGCCCGGCAGTGGGCGCAGTTCGCCGAGCGCGCTGCGGAACGGACCGCCGAGGACTGGCAGCTGGTCACACAGGGAGTGGGAGCTCTCAACGCCGACCTCGCCGAGGCGCAAGGGGCCTGGGCCGAACCGGAAAGCCAGGAGGCGAACGCCCCGGCCGAACGGCACCGGGGGTCGAAGTGTCTACTTCGACCGCACGCACTCCATACAGATGGTCCTCGGGCAGACGAACGTGGACGATCCGGGGTTCCGGGCACACTGAGACGCCCTCGCGCCCGGCCTGGCGGCGTGGTTGCGCGACGTCATCAACGCCAACGCCCGGGCGCACGGCATCGATCCAAAGACAGCCGTGTGGGAGTAAGCGGGACCAGCGCCTGCACGGGAGCCCTCGGTGCCTGAGCCCAAGCTCCCAGTAGCGCTCCGAGACATTGTGTGTGAAGTGCACCGCATGGCCGATTCCGGCCATACGGCCCCTTCTGTCTCCTGTGGGTCCTCGTTGCGCTTGTGACCTCGCACGATACCTGAGGTATCCGCGCCATCCCCTCCGTGAGGGTGGAACAGACATCCGCAAGAGGAGATAAATCCTGTCAAAATGAGAACTACGGATACGCGCAGCGCAACTCACACCACACAAGGCAACCTAGCCGTGTGGGCACGAGAGCGGAGAAGCAGACCCGTGAAGTTCGAGTTCACCCCACGAGCGGAGTGGGACTCACTCCCGAACACAATCCTGTCCAAGAGCGCGAACAGCCAGGGAAGCGGCCCCCTCTCCCCTGGTGCTGTTCGCTTCGGCTGGCGAGTGAACCGGTACGCGGGCAGATGCGGATCCCACCTGATCGAAAACCTCGTCGGACCTCGAACTCCACACGGCCGAGGGCCCGCTTCCCGGCTCTGGACGGCTCTTCCCTGCTTACGCCCCTGAACAGGGTGTGGGGTCCTTCGTTCCGAAACCACCGGTAGCGGCCACGGCTGTTCGAAACGCCGACCCCCGACAGACGATGCGCTGACCCAGGCCTCTGACCACGTGGCCGGCCCGTGGACGACCGCCCGATTTCCTCGGCGGTCTCCGGGGGCAGCGGTGGCCCACGTGGGCGAGGCGGGAGCGGCTCCGACGGACGGACCCGCGGGCACCAGCCCCTCGCGGAGAAAAGGTGATGCTCGGCTACGAGCGGAAACGGAGTGTGTGGCGTGGCCAAGAGCGTGTTCAAGATCCCCACCAGCCTGGACCGGTCCTTCCTGGACCACGAGATCGCGCTGGCCGGCGGCGGATGGCAGATACGTCCGAAGCCGACGAAGGTGATCCTGTTCTGGGCCGCTTCCCTGCTGGCCCTGTTCTGGGTCTGCACCTCCTCGTTCGTGTCCGACGCCGACTGGTGGCTCATCCTCCTGGTGGCCGTCTGGTGGCTGGCCGCCACCGCCTTCTTCGGCCAGTACTCCAAGACCAAGGAGATGCGGTTCACCTCCCTGCCCGCGCTGGTGGAGTACGTGCCCCGGCCCGCTCGCCGTGTCATCACCAGGCGCGGTGCCGACCCCGGCCCCTTCTCCTCGGTGGTGGGTGTCAAGAACGTGGACGAGAGCGGCTACATCGAATGGTTCGACGGCACCGTCGGTCAGGCCTACCTGGTGGTCGGTTCCGCCTCGGTGCTGGTCTTCGACGAGGACAAGAGGGCCATTCTCAACCGGGTCGACGCGTTCTGGCGCAAGGTCGACACCGACGTCGAGTACATCTGGATCACCACCAAGGAACCCCAGCGGGTCTACCGGCAGCTCGGCAACCTGGAACTCCTCAACCGGGGGCTTGAAGTCCGTGACCCGGAACTGTTCGAACTGCTCGACGAGCGCTATTCGATCCTCAAGGAATACGTGGGCGGACAGTTCAACTCCATCCACCAGTACCTGGTTCTCAAGGCCGACAACCTGGAGGCCCTCCGCCGGGCGCACACCCTGGTGAGGGCGGAGGTCGAAGGCTCCAGCCTGATGGTCAAACAGGCCTCGATGCTGGGTTCCAACGACCTCTACGAGATGCTGCGGACCATCTACACCGTTTCCCGATGAAGCTGCCCTGGGCCTCGAATTCCGTTCTCGGACCACGATTCGCCACGGGGCCCGAGGGAAAAATCGGTTCCAGTTATGATGCAGCGCAGATTATTTTCTGGTATTAGCGGAGAAAGTGAAGGGCGTGCATGAGCACCGGAGCAGGGTTTCCAGGTAGCGCTGCCGGGACCTCGCACGGGCATCTGCCCGGAGCGCTCTCGGAAAGCAAGCGCGCCTCGGCACAGACGGACACGGACGCCTCTGGCCAGCAGGGTGAACTGCCGCAGTCTGCGGCCCCTCCGACGTTTGACAGCCTGTTCCCCGAGCTGACCCAGCAGAAGCAGAAATCCGCTGACCAGGCCGGAGAGGACAAGGATGACCCGTACGCGGGGATGAGCGCCAAGGAGCGCAAGGCCGCGGAGAAAAAGGCGCGCCAGCTGAGTGGAACGTTCGAGGACTATCCGTTCCTGATCGCGCTCAAGCCCAAGGAACGCTACGTCTTCCGTAGCGACTACTTCCAGCTCGACGATCGTTACGCGTGCATCCTCGGTTTCTTCCACGACGACGGTGCGCGTGACGACTTCGGAGCCTTCTGGGGTATCAACCGCATCCCCGTCGGCCTGCCCGAGGGAGTCACCGTCGTGGTACTCGAACAGGTCCGCCGTATGGGTGAGAAGTGGATCGAGGAGAAGATCCGGACGGTCGAGAAGCTCGACCGTATGGAGGAGGGCGAGCAGGCTCAATCCGGAACCATGTCCTCGCGGCGCAAGTCCGCGAAGGTCAGCGACGACATGGAGATCGTCGCCGGGGAGATCCAGGACGGCGCCAGCTATCTGCACGTGCACAACCGGCTGTTGGTCAGGGGCCCCAGCCTGGAGGCCCTCGACGATGCCGTCGACCGGATCGGCCGCCTCTACATCGACCGCTTCGGCACCCTCAAGGTGGCCGCCTACCCCGGCGAACAGCGCCAGGAGCTCACCAACCTCTTCGGCAGGAACGAGCGCAAGCGCGGCAAGGGGTTCCACTTCACCAGTGTGGAGTTCGCCGGGTCCCACTCCCTGGTCACCAACGGCCTCAACGACCCGGCGGGTGAATACGTCGGGTCCATGGTCGGCGACGTCAACAACTCCGCGGTGCTCTTCGACGTCAACGACTACGAGCACCACGTGGTCGTGGCCGACAACGGCGTCAACCCGGTACTGAACCGGGCGCACATCCCCGACATGTGGGGGTCGAAGATCTCCCAGTCCGCCCTGCTGTCCAACGCCCGCACCGTGCACATCATCCTGAACGGTGCGCGCATGGACGATCTGGGGCCGCGCCTGGACGGGCTCACCGCCCGGCTGGACATGAACTCGGGCGACATCAACATGTTCGAGATGTTCGGCAGGACCGAGGACGAACTCGGGATCTTCCCCGCCCACCTGGAGAAGGTCGTCCTCATGGCCGAACAGGCCTACGAGACCACCGACTCGGACCGCTCCATCATCCGCGGTTCGCTCAAGGAGACCCTCACCCAGTTCTACATCGACAAGGGCATGTGGGCGCGCAACGCCAAGCACAACCGGGACCGGCTGCGTGTGGTGGGCATCCCGCACACCCAGGTGCCGCGCCTGCAGGACATCGTCTCCTACTTCGACACCCGGTACCGGGCGCTGGCCAACTCCACCGCCCGCGACGACGAGATGCTGCACGCCTACAACGTCCTGCGCCTGGTCTTCAAGGACCTGCTCGACAACAACGGCGACCTGTTCAACACCCACACCAACGACGAGATCGACGGGGTGGCCGACGCCCGCCGGGTGCTCTACGACTTCTCCAGGCTGCTCAAGCGCGGCAGGGGCGTGGCGATGGCCCAGCTGGTCAACGTCATCGGGTTCGCCGTGGACAACCTGAACCTGGGCGACACGGTGATCATCCACGGCGCCGAGAACATCGACGACCGCATCAAGGGCTATCTCAATGAACAGTTCTCACACCTGTTCCTCCGCGGCGGCCGTGTGGCCTACCTGTACAACGACGTCGACAGGATGCTCGCCGACTCGGAGTTCAACCGCTTCGACGCCGCTGACTGGACGATTCTGGGCCAGATGCGTGACGCGACCGTCACCGAGTACCAGCGCCAACTGCACCAGGACATCCCGCCCGACCTGGAACGGCTGGTGACCACGCGCGGCGAGAACCTGGCCTACCTGCGCCGGGGCCACACCAACGTCGTCTTTCACCTGGACCTGCCGCTGGGCGTCAACCCGGCCCGCGCCGAACGGCGGGCCCGGCTTCTGGGGACCGAGCAGCGCGGCCAGGAGGAGCGTGAGAGGCCGGAACAGTCCTCAGCGGTCGTGGCCGCCCAGGGCGAGCGGGCCGAGGAGAGGTCGCAGCGCGTTACCCAGCAGGGGGCCCAGGCTCGTTTGGAAGCCGAACTCGCGGAACGCAAGGGACGCGTGGAGCCGCCCGGCAAGCGTGCCCAGCGCCGGGGCTCGAAGAAGCAGACTCAGGCCCCGAGTCCGCAGGACGAGGCCCGCCGCACGAAACGGGGTCGCTAGATGGACGTGAGGCAGAAGGAAGCGCCGATGGAGCTGATCGGGCTTTCTCGAGTACGGCGAGCCCCGGACACCGAGGAGGGCACCGGCGGGAAGCCGTTCCGGAGGGCTGGGAAGAGCAGGACAGTGTGGGGCCTGCTGGCGCGGCTGGCCGTGTGGGCGCTGGTCCTGGCTTTTCCTCTGTCCCTACTGTTGGGGGCAGCGGGCACCGCGCACGCCGACGAGGACATCGACGGTCTGTCGTTCTACCGGCTCTCCTCGTCACTGACGGCCCTGTTCTCCACCGCACAGGAGCCCGACAGCGGTGTCAGCTTCGACGAGGAAGAGGAGTCAGAGGCGCAGGGGTGGGACGAACTCCTGGCCAACCCGGCCAGTGCCGGGGCGATGCTGGGGTACGCGGACGAGAATTACAATCCGATCGCAGGATGGCTCAACTCGCGTGTGGCCCAATCCGCGGACAGCATCGGTTACAACACACTGACAGGAAAAGAGGACTCGGGGCTGCAGGGAGTGGACGGGGCGCGCGACTACGCTCTGTTCGGAGCCACGATTAACGGGTTGGGGCTGGACGGTACCAGTACCGGGCTATCGATCCCGTTCGTCAATTTGCTCGTGGGCGGGCCCATCCTCTTCCTGTACGTGGCCATGGCTGCGCTCGACACCCTGTGGTCAGGGATCATCTCTTTCCTGATCTTCATTAATCCGTTCAAGCTTTTCTACTGGGCAGTTGAAGGTATGAGCCCGGAATTCGCTGACGGAATGGTGGGCGGAGAGCCGCCGGAGGGATTCCTCGGGGAACTGTCAGAATGGTTCGGCGAATGGTATCTGGTACTGCTCGAGATATCCTGGACCGTCATGGTTCCGTTGTTTGTATCCACCTTTGTTCTGGGCATTATGATGTTCCAGAAATTGAACAAGGGTGGGGCGCTCAAGAAGCTTCTCATTCGCCTTTTCTTCCTTGTTCTGGGGCTGCCTCTGCTCGGTTCGATGTACACGGGCATGCTCAATGCTATGGCCGTTGCCACTGAGGGGGAAAGTGACGGAGCCACGCGTGTGGTGCTCTCCACCTTCGTGGATTTCGAACGCTGGGCAATGGAGCAGCGATTGCGTGTGCCCGACCAGTCCCACGGTGTATTTATTGAATGGGATCCTTACTCGGGTGCCCCATCCGGACGGTCGCAGGCCAGCGTTCGGGACTTGTCGCTGCTCATCAACGCTCAGGTTCTTGGAGAGGAAGGGGAGATAACCCCGCAAGGGGCCGATGCCGAGGATGCGTGGGGTGGAACCGCGTTGGGGGGAGAGGAGCCGAATCTCCGCGAATCACAGTACGGCGACGTGTCGGACATGCTTCGGCGCTACATGCAAAACTCTCATGTGTTGGCATCCTCGTTCGAAACCGAAGCCAAATCCACGCTGACCGGGTCGGTTGAGAGCTGTCGGCCTGATGAAGACGGGGAGGAGCCTGAGAACTGCAGTAACGAAAGAACCTGGTTCGACGAATACATCGGAGATCCCGAAGACGTCGTCAAAACCGAGGGTAATCAAGTACCTGTCACCGAAAACCCGCTGCTCGCGGTCACTCCGGAAACAGGCCTGCATGCTTTCTCCGACAGGCACACAGGGAACACCACTTTCTCCACCCGAGGTGAGGAGGTCGGAAACTGTGGACTCAGCCTTAGTTCTAGTGGCAGTCCCAGGGCGTGCAACCTCTCTCCGTTGGCGATGTACAACTATCTCAACACTGACTTCGGTGAGACCTCCTACACGTCCTATTCTTCCGGGAAGACCACCAGTGAAGCAACCAGGTCCATTCATAATTCAGTGAACCTGGTGGGGTCCGGCCTGATGAGTTTTGTGTACTGGCTTCACGCCATCGTGATCCTCGGCGCGTTCGCTGTCATCGGATACGGTTATGCCTTCGCGATGATCATGGGCAATCTTCGGCGTAGCTTCCAGTTGATCACGGCCGTGCCGTTTGCGACTCTGGGCGCGATATCGGGTATTGCCAAGGTCATCGTCTACACGATCGCTCTGCTCATGGAGGTCGTGATCACGCTTTTCCTGTACATGTTCGTACAGGAGTTCCTGTTGAGCATTCCGGGGATTATCGAGGCCCCGTTCGTGGAGGCACTCAGCAGTGATGAGGCTACCGCAGCGGCGTTCGTCTCCTTCCTGTTCGCTGGAGGATTCCTCACCATGCTCGTCACATCAGTGTCGATCATCTTGATCATCCTCATCACCATTATGGCGATGCGTTTGCGTAAGACCCTGGTCAAGGCAGTGGAGGACGCCAGTAACAAACTGATTGAAAAGTTCACCGGCAGCTCGCCCGGTGGTGGGGGAGGAGGCGGCGCTGGAAAGATGCCCGGTGGTGCTGGACCAGGGGCTAAGGGCGGCGGTGCCAACCGGACGATGAGCGGCGGTGGCTCCAAGGGCGGAGGAGGTACGAACGTCGGCGGCACCAGTGGAGCTCCCGGCGATGCCACCAGCACGGTGAGCGGAAACGTCGACACCGACGGCACGTTGGAAGGACCTTCCAACGGCTTGTTCGGCGGCGACGACCAGTCAGGAACAGGTTTGGGTCCCAGTGAACAGGACCGCGAAGCCGATGGGCAGGCCGATCTCGGCCGGAAGGTCGAATCCGAGGGTCTGTCCGGCGACCCGTTGGACACCATGGCCAGCTCGACGGAGCAGTCCGCCGCGGGTTATGCGGAGGCCGACAAGAACCGGTTCGGTGCGGGGGTGGAAGGCACCAAGGCGGTTGGGCATGCTGCCGTCGCCGCTGGTCGTGCTGCGGCTGGGGACGGCGCCGGAGCGGCCAAGTCCGCAGGTGAGGCCATGTCGCACGCCGGTGAAGCCCAAACGAAGAACGCGCAGGCCGGCAAGGCTTCGCAACAGGCCGGGAAATCCTCCTTGGACAAGCCGCAGACCAGCGCCAGGTACGACCGGAAAATTCAACAGGGTCAGAAGGTCAAACAGGCCGGGCAAAACGTGTCCAGTGTGGCTGGTGCGGCCGGCGGTGGTACAGGTAGCACCAGCGGAAGCAAGGGAACGGATTCCGCGTTGAAGGCGACCCGTCAGGCCCGAGACCAGAAGCAGTCCGCCAAGCCCCCCAAGAAACGGCGACTCTGGTAACGGAAAGAGAAAACCCGTAAACCCCGATACGAAAGTCAGGGCCATGCTGTTTGGCTCCGTGCCTGCCCTGGAGAGGACCGACGAGAAAACGTTTATAGTTCCCCTAACCCCTGAGTTAGCTATATGGCGGACAAGCTTGCCGTCAACAAGTGCTGACCGTTATAATCACCTGTAGAGAGCTCGCTTCGGAAATGCGCAAGTCCCCCGGTGTTGGACCCCTCACCAGTACGCCAGGCCTGTTGAGCTTTCTGTCGCTGTGCCCACACTGAGTCGAACCAGGCCAGGACCAGAGGACAAGGAAAAAATCATGAACATGACCCATCTCCCTGCCGCTTCATGGGATCTCCTCGGATTTCTTCAAAGTGCCACCGACTATGTGCAGGGGGCAGGTGGAGCCCTTCTCGTCCTGATGGGTACTGCCGGGGTCGTCTGGGGCGGTGTTCTGCTCATCAAGAAGCTCATGGCCTCGCAGCAGGATCAGACCAGTTGGGTCAAGATCATTGCCCTGATCCTCATCGGCGGTGCCCTCATGGTCGGTGGTTTCAATCTCATTGCCAGCATCGCCGCAGGTGGTAAGACCACCATCGAGGATCTGGGTGGCGGGATGGTCCTTCTGGGACTCGAGCAACTGAGATAAGCCGCTGACGTACCAAAGCACCGAAGCAAGGCTGTGCAACGGTAGTTACCGACGAGGGTCGGCGGCGCGGGAGCCGTCGGCCCTTTGTGTGTTCCACAGACGAATCCCCGAAAGAGCGACACGGCAGGAGCACGTCACATGAGCCTGAAGGAATCCGTAACGACGTATGCGGCGAAACTGAAACTGGGACCCCACCACGCCATCGAACGGTTCGGGGTCATCACCGCCTGTTTCGCGGCCACCTTCGCCGTGCTCCTTGTCGGCACCATCGCCTCGGCCACCGTCAACAACCGGTCCAAGATGGACGAGACAGCGCTGTACACCACTTCTTTCACTACGTCCCGGACTGAACTGTCCGGCAGTGTCGAAGGGATCTACACCAATAGCGAAGGCACCCGGGCCCTGGTCCTGATGCGCTTCCGTGATGCGGATGCTGGATCGTTCTCGGCGGATGCAGCCAATTATCAGGCTTTTCTGACCGGAAGCTCCGAACGCCTCGACACCCAGGCGCTCGATACGAACATCACCGGTTCCATCGTCTCCTTCGGTTCCACCGGTTACCTCGGGGTGGTGCTCGACTCCGACGCACCGTTCACCCAACAGATCATGAGCCTGACCCTGCGTGCCAACAGCGAACTGGTCTACAAGGAAGATACGGGCCGAGAGCTGCGCGAGGACTTGCAGGACGACGGTTCCTTCGCCGAGTTCGACCAATGGCGACTGTTCATCAACCCCGGTGCCTCGGGTATCGACGAGGCGATATCCCTGGGATCCAGTCGGATCGACCCGACCTCCCTCTACTACGAACTGGTGGTGGCCGAGCAGGAGGAAGAAATCCGTGCGGAAATGGACGAGCAGCTCCTCGAGATGCGCGCGGTCCTCAGCCGGGTCAACGAATATGAGAACGAGATGAGCCGGGTCAACGTCGACGGGGTTTTCATCGTTCCACCCGAGGTCCCGGAACAGATCACGGGTGATGCTGTCACGGGCGAGCCGTCAGAGGGAGAAAACGAGGCCACGCTGGAACTGCAAACCGACTGGGTGCATCCACGCGGTTTTGACTTCGACTGGCGCCACAGCACAGTCGAAGCAGGATACCTGGACGGAATCATGCCGGGGGACGAGACCTCCTACATCACTTTCCTGGGAGAAAAGGCTCGCGCTGAGAACAGGGAGGACACCCAGTTCTCCCCGAACGAAATGGAATGGCTGCTGACCGACGGCAGTGACCTGAAGGAGTTCGGGAGGTCGAACCAGGCGATGGAACCGCTGAACGACATCATGAACAACACCACGCAGGCCTACCAGGACTATTTTCGCCTCAAAAGCTCTTATCAAGTCGATTCCTACAGCGAACTCCTGGAGCTGGAAGTAGTACTGCGCGGTGTTGATTCGGCTGGGTCGGTGAACTCGGACGAAGAGGTCCTGCTCACCTACTGACGCAGATCATCACGTGGTCAGGTCCGAAAACTCGGGCGATGCGCGAAGTGTAAAGGAGAGGGCCTCATGGCAGGAACAGGTGACGGAGCCGGAGGCACGCGGCCCTCGGTACCCGGCGCTGGAGCATCAGGAGAGGGAGTCAAGGGGCTGCCCGGTCTCGATGGCGCCGTCGGGGGCGGGGGAGCGGGCTCGGAGAAGGGCCCGGCCGGCGGCCCCGGTGATGCGGGTGGTGGAGGTTCCTCCGGCTTGGGGGCGGGGGGCACTTCCGCGGCTCCCAAGGGCGGCTCGGAAGAAAGCATGAAGGGTGTCGGCAAGGGCGCGGCCGTGGCCGCGGCCGTTCCGGCCACCGGGATCGCCGCCCAGCTCGCGATCATCAGCATGTTCCTCACCTGGCTCAAAGGCATGATGGCCGCGATGGTGGCCATGGCCGCGAATCTGATGAGCATGATCACGGCCGCGGTGATGGCGGCCGTGAACGCCGTGGTCAGCGCCGCCATGGCTGTGGGAGCGGGGATCGCCGCAGCGGTCGGCGGGGCCGTCAGTGCGACGACCGGCGCGGTCGCCGCGGTCGGAATGTCACTCCTGGCCCTCGTCGGGATCGGAGCAGGAGCGGCGTCGGCCGTCGGTCAGAACAACTCCACCGCCCAGCGCGACGCCATGCCCCCGGACTGCCGTCCGGAGGCCGAGGCGACCATTCAGGAGATCGACGACAGCACTGCGGACGACATCGACGAGGACATGGAGAAGATGGCCGAGAAGGTGTACTCGGTTCTCGCTGGCTGGGGGATGCCGGACGAGAACATCGCCGGTGTCCTCGGGAATTTTCAAAAAGAATCCAACATGGACCCGACGAAGGTCGAAATGATCGGCGGAGAAAGCTTTGGCATTGACGATACGAAGCGGGATGCCGAAGAAAAGGACTTCAAGTTCTCTGAGCTTGATACCGGCGATTACGATCACATCAGCCACGGAGTTGATGTGCTGGGGATCGGCCTGGGGCAATGGAGTAACTCTCGCAACGGGCGGCTGCGGGATTTTGCCGATGACACCGGCGGCGAGTGGTATGAATTTGAAACCCAGATGCAATTCCTGATATCTGGTGACGACGAAGTGTACGTCAATGTTGTGAACGAGTTCATTGATGATGACTCCCCTTCGATCAGTGGATCTACCCAGACTTGGCTGGAGAAATGGGAGATCGCACACGATATGGGTGCGGAGGAGATTTCCCAGCGTGAGGGGTACGCGCAACTGTGGTTCGCGAAGATGGATGAGTGGGAAGCCGATACGGACCTGGCCGATTCCCTCCTGGGGCAGGCTGACGCCACGGTGGACAAAGCCAATCAGAACCGCCGCGACGCCGTGGTGGCGGAATGCCGTACCGTCAGTGCGGGCGGGGGCGGGAGCATTTTCAGCGAGGGTGACCTGATGGAGTGCGGGACTCTGCAGGTACATTCGGTCACCTGTGGGCTGCACGAGCACCTCCATGAGGAGTTCGGCGGCTTCTACGAATATGCCGGTGGTTACCGCCAAGGGGACCCGGGAAACCATGGCACCGGCGAGGCCATCGACTACATGATGGTTCCAGCAGATGGGGATACAACAGTTCCGACCCCTGAGATGAAAAGAACAGGTGACGAGATCGCTGCGTATCTTGCCGCCAATCATGAGAAATACCAGGTCAAGGGCATTGTGTGGAATCACCGCATCTGGAGTGTTAAGCATGATGCGGATAAGACTGGCGACTGGTATGAAGTCAGCCGGTGGGCGAATGATCGTGGAGGCGATACGAAAAATCACATCGACCATGTTCATGTTTCTGCGGGCCCGTCGGATTTCGCGTGATCGTGTGAGGAATAAATAACCCCTTGGGTGGTGTCGTCGTTTTGCTTTTTCGGTGTGGAAATTCTGTTCTCTGGCGGAGCGGGGTCCCCGGTGTGATGGGAAAGGAGCGCGGCTGTGCCAGCCGAAGAACGTGATGGCCGCGACTCGGGCTCTTCGGGTGAGGGCACCTCACCGGAGGAGCACGGAGCGGCGGAGAAGAAGCCCTGGCACCAGCTGAGCCGTGAGGAGGTGATGGAGCGCCTCGAGAACTACCAGGCCAAGCAGCGGGCCAACCGCAAAAGGTTGACCGGGGACGATGTGCAGGAGATGCTGCGCGAGCGTCGCGCCCTGCGACAACAGCGTAAACAGGAACGCAGGGAACAGCGTGACAGCGGCCAACCGCCTCGACGCGATGTGGGCCGGACCATGCGGTTGAGCCTGGGCGGGGCGTTACTGGTCGGGGCGATCGGAACCGGTTCCCTGGCTGCTTCCAGCACTGACTCCAGTGAAGCCCAGGCCCAGCACAACGAGCAGGCCCTCGCTCTGCTCAAAGGTGAGATCCGTGCTTTGGAAGCCGATACAGGGGATGAGCAGGACGCCTCTGCTTCGGAGGAACAACTGGTGCAGGCGGTGGAGCGAGCCCGTGAGAAGGGTGAGCAGATCGGCCAGACGCAGAACACCTACCAGGAGCTGTTCGCCGACCTGAACGACGCGGACCTACCCGAGCCCGGTGGGAGGAACGCGGACGAAGACGGGGTCTACGCGCCGTTGGACGAACTGCGCAAGGAACTCGCCCCCCTCTTCGACGAGTCGGCGCGCATCGTCGAGAACGAGGACCTCTATTACCCGGATGCGCACACGATCTACGGCCCCACCGAGATCGACGTACTCGCCCCCTGGTACCTGCGCGTAGAAGAGGACGGATCCACCTACTCCGATCCCTCTCTGAACTCCTGGGAGCTGGTCTCGGCCGTAATCAGCGAGGAATCGGCCGACAGCGTCGACGTGGCCTGGCTCAACCGCGCCACCGACAGTGGTGAGCTGCTGTCCTGGGCCAGGGCCACCTACAACGTCCAGACCGGGATGTTCCACAGCCTCTATGTCGGAGTGACCACGATCGGTGAACGCGCCCCGGGTGGCACGGACGCGGATCCCGACACAGACACGGAGGAGGCCTGATGGGGTTCTTCCAACGCAACGCCTTCCCCTTGGCCGCGGCCGCGCTCCTCATGGTGACGGCTGGCTCCTTCGCCGTTACAAGGGGCACTCAGGAAGCAGCCCTCCTCGAGCAGGAACAGGAGCTCTCCGAGCTCCGGGCGCTTCGGGACGAGCTGGAGGGCGAGCTGGGCGAGCGGGACCGCTTGGCCGCGGACGAGGCGTTCGGTACCAACACCGCTCGGCTGGACGCTGACGAGCGGCTCATCGGTGAGGTGCTGAACACCGCGTTGACCTGGGAGAGCCATGCCGAGTACGAGAGCGCGCGTTCCTCCATGATGAACGTCTACGGTCTCCCCGAGGACTCGGAGTTCATGACCGCGTTCCTCCCCGAGGCGCCGGTGAACGTCGATCGGGAGGGAACCGAGTACGCGCTCATCGACCTGCTCGGGCTCGACTCCGCTGTGGACGGCTTCCGTACCCATGTGATGGCGGTGACAGGCACCGAGTACTCCTATCTGGTGTTGGTCGATGTGCAGACCACCTCCGACGACGGCCAGGGCAGTGCCAACAGCACGGCGACGGTACTGCTGACCACTGACGGGGACGGCGGGGTGTCCGACGTCGAGGGGTACGCCGCCACCGCTCCGGTGCGCCAGTCCGGGCCCGGCTGACCCGGTGCCGAGGGACCGGCGGTGGCAGACCAGGCGCGGACGCGTCGGAACAGACGGCCGCTCCGTGCCGGAGGCGCGCCGGAAATCACTATTGTGTTTGCTGGAATAACTTTTCTGTTTTATGAGAAAAAATACCTCATTGTCACATAAGGGAGGAGGTCAACGTGGCCGCCAAGAAACGCGGGCCCGAAGAGCCCGAGCGCCGGCCCCTGTTCTTTC
The DNA here is from genome assembly GCF_056173285.1 of Nocardiopsis sp. iso_40. Lineage (NCBI taxonomy): Bacteria > Bacillati > Actinomycetota > Actinomycetes > Streptosporangiales > Nocardiopsidaceae > Nocardiopsis > Nocardiopsis sp. iso_40. The sequence continues at coordinate 718,691 of NZ_CM149666.1, forward strand.
TGGACACGACCGGCGACCCCGACCAGCATCCGGACGCCACCCCTCCCGCCGATCAGGGCGGGGACCCCTCACCTGAGCGTTCCGGGGCCAGACGCTTGCTGGTGCGCATCGCGTACTGGTCGGGTACCGGTCTGGGGATCCTGGGCGGGCTGGTGCTGCTGGTCGCCGCTGGTGCGATCAGCTCCTATCACCAGAGCCAGTTGGAGGAGCAGGCCCAGGACGGGTTCGAGGCGAAGCGGAACGTCACCGCCGCTCAGGTGGGACTGGAGGACCTGCCCTCCCGGGAGGAGGCCGAGCGCTGGCTCAGCCAGGCCACCACGGTGAGCGAGAGCATCGCCGCGGCGCAGAACACCTACCTGGAGCACTCCGGGCCGCTGTCCAAGGACGGTCTGCCCGAACGGACGCCTGGGAGGGGGGACACCGACGACTGTGTCTCCTACCTCGACGAAAAGCCCGTCGAGCCGCGCGAGTACACCGGCGCCGAGCTCACTGCCTGCGCCCAGGGGCTGCGGCAGGAGGCTGTCAGCGGCCTGGACCGGCATCTGACCCCGCATTTCGCCGCGCATGTGCGTGACGAGGACGGCTTCAACGCGGTGAGCCAGTGGCACGCCGAGGTACCGGCCCTGGAGGAGCTGGAGGAGGGTGTATCCGCGTCCGCCTTCACCTGGAACGCCCACGAGGCGCACGTTTTCGAGCGGGACGGGTCGATCCCCGTGGTCTGGAGACTGACCGATGACGACACCGGGCAGATGGTCGCCTGGATGCACGGAACCTATGACCCGGTGGTCAAGAAGTTCGACCACATGGTGCTGGGCACGGTCGCCCTCAGCGAAACCGACGGGGATGCCGATTCCGGCTCCGGGGCCGACGAGGACACCGGCACCGATGGTGCGGGAAACGGCTCCAGCGATACCGGTGATAGCGCCGTCGACGAGGACGCCGACGAAGACGACACCGATGCTGGGGCCGGTCCGGGGGACGAGGACAACGGCGACATCGGTGAGGACGCCGCTGATGACGAGGGAGAAGGCGACTAGGAGATGAGTCTGGCCGAGATGGAAGCCTACGAGCGCGAACGCCGGCTCCGTAAGGAGAGGGTCCGGCGCATCGTGTCCTGGTCCCCTCTGGGCGCGGCCGTCCTGCTGCTGGTCGCGGGCGGGCTGGCCGTGTGGTCCGCTTCCTCGGGGCACGAGGCTGACCGTGCGCAGGTCGCGGACCTGGTGGAGGAAGCCGAGGAGGAGGCTGAGGAGGCCGAGAGCGAGTTCCGCGCCACCTGGATCGAGACCTTGGAGCGTTCCTCGACCATAGGCGTCGGACGAGTGGAGAGCGACACCGGAAGAATGCACGAGCTGTTACTCCAGGCCGTGGAGGCAGGGAGTGACGTCTCGATCGATCCGAAGACCCCCGACGAGGAGGAAACCCTCGCTCCGGTCCAGGAGCTGGCCGACGACGGAGTCCCCGGGCTGAGCGCGGGATCGCAGGCCAGTCTGGGAGCGTTCGAGCCGGTAGTGGTCGAGGCCGAGAACACCACCTACTCTTACTTCGCCTACGTGGACGTCTTCGACGCCGACGCCGACGCCGACGCCGACACCGAGGACGGCGACGGGGAGGCCGACCAGGCCTCCGCGGTCGCGACGCTGTCGGTGGCCTGGACAACCGACTACGCGAATGCGGTCACCCGGTTCGACGTCCAGTGGACCGACGAGGCCCCCGAACGCTCCTAACGCACCCCCGCCCCACCCCGTCCCCTGCCAGGAGAACGACATATGAGCCCCGCTCCGCCGACGGACAAGAAGAAGACGAAGTCCACCGAGACCGCATCGAGCAAGCGTGTGAAGAACCGAACGCCCAGGAAGGACTCCGGGGCCGAACAGCGGGCCACCGAGACCGGACAGGACAGGAAGGGCGGTGCCAGACCGCCCCTGGGTACCCGGGTGCGCGCTCGGGTGGGCGATTCGGGTGCCCGGTCGGTGCTGCTGGCCGTCCGCGCCGGTCTGGTGTTCGGCGTCGCTCTGCTCAGCTACGTGACAGCGATGTTCGTCGCGGTGACCGTGGTGCCCAGCACCTTCCTCGTCGTGTCGACCGGAACCGGTGTCGGTCCCACGTCATCCTTCGAGATGCAGGTGGCGTACTGGCTGGCACCCGCCCTGTTCCTCATAGGCCTGGTCTTCGTCCTGGTACTGGTCGTGGTGCGCTGGCTCTGGCGTGCACAACGCCGCTTGGGCGAGCGGGCCCGGCACGCGCTGCTGGGCGAGGAAGCCGGACAGCGAACCCCGTAGGAGCACGTCATACCCGGTAGGCCCCCAGCGCCCCGCTCCTGGACCCCCAAACCTTCGGACCCCCTGAATCCTCGCCCCGAGGAAAGGAGTTTCGCGTGAAGACCGCGCCACTGAAGCTCACTGACCTGTGGCTGCACCGCCTGGCCCGTAACGACGAGGCCAGGACCCAGACCCTGCGCGCCGTGCCCTGCGACATCTCCGTGCGCATGGAGGTGGTGGCGATCCTCCACCACGGACCCGACCTGAACCACCGCCCCTACCTGCACCTGCGCGGGCAGATCGTTCGGATTGTCCCCGACGTCGCCCTGCCCTTCGGTATCACCGAGCTGCCGTTCCGCTCCGGCTCCGAACCGAACTTCGACGCCTTCTACGAGTTCGACACCGAGCAGATGCTCGAGTTGGTCCGCAAGGGTTATTTCGGCCCCCGTTTCCGGGTGCCCGAGGCCATGATCGGCATCGTGTGGGAACTCCCCGCCGTGGTCGACTTCCTCGTGGTCGAGCCGGGCGGCGTCGACCAGCCACCGGTGGTGTTCGCCGGTGTACGCGACCCGAACAGCACCGAGTTCGACGAGGAGAACAGCGGGTACACCCTCGCCGAGTACTTCCCCGACTTCTCGGCGGAGAACTCGGTGCAGGCGGCGGCCGATACCCAGCCCGTGGTGCCCACGCACTCGGAGCAGATCGAGGACCTGTTCGCCGACGAGGAGTTCGACGAGGTCCACCGGGGCCGGGCAGGGCCTTCGCAGTACGACCCCGCCTCGGCCCGGAGCGCGGCGGAGCAGATCCCGAAGAGCGTGTTCGACCAGGTGCTGGCGGAGGTGGAGGTCCAGCGCCGCACCGAGGAGAGCACCAGGCGACCCGGGGTGGACTACGTGCCCGAAAGCCCCGAGGGGTTGCTGCGGGAGCGGATCGTCCCCGGAGTGGAGGCGGCGCTGGCGGATCCGCGCCCGGAGGCTAGGCCCGACGTCCCGGAACGCGGCGCCGGCCCCGAAGGCTTCCTCGACCTGGACTAGGGCTGGGAGGGGCCGACGGAGGGCGGCCCCTCCCAGCCGCATTCCGCGATTTACCGCTTTCTTCTTTCACCTTTTGCGGCTGGCTGCGGGTCGCCCCGAACCGTTGGGGAGGCGACCTGCGACAGCATTTTTGGTCACCGCATAACAAGGCTTCCGGTTTGTCCCAGTTGTGCAACTGCATGCTAGGATCATGCTGATTTATGTGCATAAATTGAGTGGGATCGAGACGAAGTCGTAACCTTCTCGTCCACAAAAGGTGGTGTTGGTTGTTCACCCGCTCCGACGGCTCCTTCGATGACGGGCTCAACGAGCTCTATCCGAAGCTCGCCAAGTACAGCGACCCCCTCAATCCCCCGGAGCGGGAGATCGTCGGTCGCGAACGCGAGATCTCCCAGCTCATGGCTGCCATGTCCCGGCCGGAATTGTGCAACGCCCTTTTGCTGGCTCCCCCCGGGGCGGGCAAGACCGCCCTGGTCCAGGCGGCCATGTCGGCGGACGCCAAGCGGCTCTACCTGGAAATCGACCTGGCGCGGATGATCGCCGGGCTGAGCACGCCCGACGAGATGGCGGCGCTGCTCAAGGGCCTGTTCGACGAGGCGGAGCGGTTCAGTACCGAGGTCCGGGTCGAGCTGGTGCTGTTCATCGACGAGTTCCACCAGGTGGTGCAGCTCAGCGCGGCCTCCGTCGAGGCGCTCAAGCCGGTGCTGGCCGCCTCCGGTGCGCGCGGTATCCGGGTCATCGCGGCCACGACGTTCGACGAGTTCCACAAGTACGTGGCACCGAACCAGCCGCTCATGGAGCGCCTCCAGCGCATCAACGTGAACCCGCCGAACCAGAGCACCACGGTCGAGATCCTCAAGGGGATGGCCCAGCGTTACGGGGTGGGAAACCAGTTCTACGACGACCACCTCTTCGAGCTGATCTACGAGTACACCAACCGGTACATCCCGGCCTCGACCCAGCCGCGCAAGTCCATCCTGGTGCTCGATTCGATGGTGGGGTGGCACCGCCACACCGGGCGTCCGATGGACCGTGCCCTGTTGGCCGACGTCCTCATGGAGTCGACCAACGTCAACGTGGCCTTCAGCGTCGACGCGGTGAAAATCAAACAAGAGCTCGACAGCGCGGTCTTCTCCCAGGACTTCGCCACCAGTGTGGTCGCCAAAAGACTCCAGCTGTGCGTCGCGGACCTCAATGACAAGACCAAGCCGATGTCCTCCTTCCTGCTCACCGGTTCCACCGGTACGGGAAAGACCGAGCTCACCAAGCAACTGGCGAAACTGCTTTTCGGCGACGATCAGAGCCACCTCATCCGTTTCGACATGTCCGAGTTCGCGCGCGAGGACTCCCTGGACCTGTTCCGTTCGGAACTGACCAAACGGGTGTGGGACATGGGGCACGCGGTGCTGCTCTTCGACGAGATCGAGAAGGCCGCCTCCGCGATCACCCGCGTGCTGCTCCAGGTGCTCGACGACGGCAGGCTTTCGGATGACAACGGCCGACAGGTGTCGTTCCTGAACACCTACATCGTGCTCACCACCAACGCGGGCTCGGAGATCTACGAGACCATCGCCCAGTACAACGAGGACGACACCGGCTCGGGAAAGGAGCTGGTGGAGAAGATGAAGGAGATCCGCCGCTCCATCTCCACCACCCAGGGAGACAACAAGTTCCCGCCCGAACTGCTGGGCCGTATCGACGCGATCGTTCCCTTCCAGCCGCTTTCGCGTGAGACCCAGCGCAAGATCGTCAAGAACAAGCTCCGACAGATGCGCCGCGAGGTCATGGTCAAGCACGGGGTCCGGGTCGAGATCGCCGAACGGGTGCTCCAGTACCTGATCGACGACCACGCCGACACCGATTCCAACGCGGGTGGCGCGCGTGCGGCGATCGCGAAGATGACCGACGAGGTCACCATTTCCATCGCCGCCTTCATCAACGCGCACCCCAATGAGCGGGTCCTGCGGGTGGACGTGCGCGGCACGATGCGCAGTGAGGACAAGGCGCTGCGCAAGAGCGACTCCTATGTGGAGGTGACGGCGGCCCGTTAGGGAAACGGCCCGGATCCAGGAGAACTCCCCGGGCGAAAACGCCGTCGAAGAGAGCAGCGGTTCACCGGATGGTCGGCGAAACCAATTCGACAATGCGTGGTACGAACGCGAGAGGATGTGCCGATGGGATTCATGGACGGCATGCGGAAGCAGGGGGCGGACAACGGCACGTCCTCCGACAGCTCGGAGGCGGCCGCCTCGCCGAGCGGTGACGGCAAGAAGCGCCGTAAGCGGAGAAAACCCGAGGAGATGCTGGCCAGCGTGGTGCGCGAGAGCACCGTCAACGCCGCTGTCGACCTGCTCAAGCAGAACGAACCCTTCGTTCTGCCCGGCGGTAATTCCTGGGTGGCTCTGGCCCTTCCGGTGGAGAACATCGGCGGGCTGAGCAAGAAGCAGCAGAAGGACGAGGCCAAGGGCTCGCTCATCGAGCTCATCAACCACGACCTCATCCAGGCCATCACCACCCGTGTCCTCCTCGACGAAGAGGTTCTGGGCATCATCCCCACGCCCCGGACGCTGGACCGTATGGACGAGTACTCGCTGCTCACCAATGCCGTGTACCACTGGATGGTGCTGACTCCGAGCCAGGACGGCCAGGAGCTGCTGGTCAACCCCGTCAACGACAAGGCGGCCAGTTTCGCCGATGCGGTGGCCGTCTCCAACGGCAGCCAGAGCCTGGCCGAGCACCTCCCGCACGTGTGGGCCTGGACCCAGGCCATCGACGGCTTTGCTGAACCCGTGGACTCCGCGAACGCCGCTGCGACAGGTCCGTTCGCGCACACCGGCGCCGCGGGACCCAGCGCAGGCGGTAGTGGCGGCGTGGCCTCCACCGATGACCACAGCACCCCCCATGCAGGCGCTCTGCCCCCCGAGGCCGTTGAGGGCGTCGACCACGACGGACCGGAGGACGACGACTCCGCTGGTGTCGAGGAAGCGCTGATGTTCAGCGGGGAAGCCGACGAGGGCCTGGAGCCGTCGGCCTCCGAAGACCTCGGTGATGACGGACCGGGCGAGTACGACGAAGAGTACGAAGAGTACGAAGAGTACGACGAAGTAGAGCACGAAGACGGGGGCGAGGACACCGCCACCTGGGAACAGTACGTAGAACACAACCGGGATCGGGAGTTCACCGAGGAGGAGGTACGTGCGACCATCGCGCGGCGCTTCCTGTCCGGGGACCTGGACCTCGAAATCGCCCTCGACGAGTTCGAGGCCACGTTCAACACCCGGGCCCCGGCTGTCCAACTGGAGCTGGACGACCAGCCCTCGGGCAAACCGACCGACTGGCTGGGCGAACAGGTCTTCCTGCTGACCAAGCAGGCCAACGCCGAGCTTGCGAAACTCCACCGCGACCACCGCGAGGAACTGCGCAACCTCTTCGTCGAGACGATGAGCCTGCATGCCGAGTCGGTCATGCGCGCCGTGGACGAACAGCGCGAGGGCTCGGTCTACCAGAGGCTCGCGGCCGCCGCCGACAAGGAGTACAGCGAGCTCAAGGCCAAGGCGCCCGAGGACATCAGTGCTCGGCGCACCGAGATCACCCGGCGCTATGAAGAGGACGCCGACAACCGGGCCGAGGTCGCCGCGGCCCAGGCCAGACTGGTGTTCTGGGACCGGGCTCGCCCGGAGTTCGAGCGCAGGATCGCCGACGTGGCCCTCGAGATCGAGCGCCGCAACGAAGAGCGCCACACCCACCGGCGCCAACTGGTTCTGGAGATGCGCCGCAAGGACGCGCACACACGGATGCAGCTGGGCACCACACGCGCCTTCCAGCTGCTGGCAGAGCGTGAAACCGCCCACCGCGAAGCCGAGATGGACCTGCTCAGCCAGTGGAACGCCAAACTCGCACGCTACATCGACGACAACCGCAAACAGGACATCGCCCGCGCCGAGGCGCTGGCCGAACAACTGCAACTGGACACCAGCATCGAGAAGATGCAGGCCGCGCACGCTCAACGGGCGGCAGAGCTCAAGGCCGACCACGAGTCCCAGACGCGCAGGCTGAAAGCCGAACTGGACGGGCTGACAGCCGAGTTGGAACGGACCCGCGAACACGCCCAGGCGCGGATCGGTGAACGCGAAAGAGAGTGGCAGCACAAGGCCGAAACCAATAACCAGATGTACACCGCCCTGGTCGACAAGACACGCAGCATGACCGACACCATGCAGCAGGAGTACGCGAACCAGTTGATGGCACTGAACCGTGCCAACCATGCCAGCATCGAGGAGCTGAAACGCGCCAACCAGGTCCAGAGGCGCGCCAACAAGATCCTCTTCGTGCTCATGGCCGTGGTCTCCCTGGTGGCCGTCGGTGTGGGCGTCATTCTCGGCTGGTGGGTCGGATACAACACGTTCGGCACCAGCGCAATGGTTCTCCCGGTGTGGTTTGGCTAGGGCTCCCGAGAACCATGACGCTGACCAGTGACCGCACGCGGGGCACCATCTCAAGCGAAGGTGGTGCCCTGCTCGTGTTGCCGGCCACGTTTCCGCGTTAACTGACGACCCGCTGGAATGAGCGCATTCAAGCGCATGCACCAACGAAAGGCGCACCATGGCCAAGAGGAGTTCAAGCCCCAAGGCGGGCGCCTGGGACAAGCTCTCCTCGCGCAGAACCGAGGAGACGATCGCCAACCGCGACGTCTACGAATCCCAGCAGCTCGACCGTTCCAGAATCGAACGTCGACGGACCCGGACCTCGCGCACCGTCCTCGCTGTCACGGCAGGCATCCTCCTCGCCGTGCTGATGTGGACCGTGTGGTCGACGGGCCAGTACACGGTGAGCACCGTGTCCGCCTCGTTCAGCGAGCCCGCGGTCCCCGAGTTCATCGAACGCGAGAGGGTGTCGACCGCAGAGTACTGCTACCGCGTCCTGGACGAGACCGGGCAGGTCATGGCTGACCAGCCGTGCTACGGCACCGAGGACGAAGCCCTGGAGAACCCGCCCCAGTGGGTACTCGACGACGTGGCCGCCCAGCAGGCGGAGCTCGACGCCGAACGTGAAGGCCGACCCGATGCGCTCCCGGGCTGGCTCTTCCACCTGACCTGGCTCAAGCTGGCCGTCAGCCTCGGCGCGGGCCTGCTCACGTTCGGTGTGGCCTACCCGCTGCTCATGCGCAACCTCGACGCACAGAACCTGCTGCACGACACCAGGGACATCAACCAGAACCACGGCGACCAGCACATCGCCCTGCCCCAGGAGATCGTGCGCAAGTTCGACTGGTTCCCCGACGCCGGCGCGCACTCGGGCGTGCAGCCCAACTCGATGATCAGCCACGTCATGATGACGAACAAGGGCCTCAAACAGATCCCGGTCGCCCAGCGCGCGAAGGAGGACGTCCTCGACTCCGACGGCGACGTCGAATACCTCAGGGGCGAGATCCTGCGCGATGACGACGAGCAGGCGATCACCAGGAAACTGCCGTTCATCGACGAGAAGTTCGGCGAGGACCTGTTCGAGGCCTCGGGTCTACCGAAGGACAAGCGGCTCCGCAAACGGTTCGACACCACCAGGGTCCCCTACAACCCCGACGGCAAGGACCGCGACAAGCTCGGGAAGTACAGGACCGTCGCGGAGATGATCAACGACGACTGGACCTTCCCCGAATACGAGGTGCAGCGACCCGCCGGTGCCTACATCGTCGACACCGCTCCGGTCAACACCATGGTGCTGGCCATCACCCGTGCCGGCAAGGGGCAGACCTACATCGAGCCGATGATCGACATGTGGTTGCGCGAGAAGCGCCCCAACAACATGGTCATCAACGACCCCAAGGGCGAGCTGCTGGTCAAGCACTACGTGCGGGCCACCATGCGTGGCTTCCAGGTGGTGCAGTTCAACCTCATCAACGCGATGAAGACCGACATCTACAACCCGCTCGGTATGGCCGCGGAAGCCGCCCGTGAAGGCGACTCCACCAAGTGCGCGATGTACATCGAGAACATCGCCGACGTGTTCTTCCCGCTCGACGGCGGCGAGGACCCGGTGTGGCCCAACGCCGCCAACAACGCCTTCAAACGCGCCGCCTACGGCCTCATCGACTACTACCTGGAGGAAGAGCGCGAACTGCGCGACTACGCCGCCCGGGTGGACATGGACCCCAGGGTTCTGGCGACCAAGCTCGACGAGAAGTGGGGCAAGGTCACGCTGTACAACTGCTACCAGCTGTTCGTACAGCTCTCCGCCAAGAAGGTGAAGAACCCGGTCGCCCTGGTCGAGGAGAAGGCCCAGAACGGTGATTTCGGAAACCCGGACGACGGCACGTTCCGTGAGGACGAAGCCGTCGCCGCGATGACGGAGGCCGAGGGCAAGGCGTTCCTGTGGGAGGGCAAGGACGAGCTGGACATGCTCACCCTGTTCTTCAACGCCACCAACGCGCTCCCGGCCAACTCGATGCGCACCCTGGTCGGCAACGCCGACAACGCACTGCGGGCCATGGGCGCGGCGGAGAAGATGCTCGCGTCCGTGTACGGCATCGCGATCACCGCGATGAGTTTCTTCACCGACCCCACGATCTCCACGCTCACCTCGGGTACGCCCAGTCAGAACACCGATCTGGGCGGCCTGAGCTTCCCGCGGCGCATGGGGGTGCGGTTCGCCATGAACTACCTCAGGCGCGACCACCTGATCGGCGCCCAGGCCAGGTGGGACGCCTACTCCGACGCCGCGTTCACCGAGGCCCTGGGGGAGGACTTCGAGCACGAGGACATCGTCTCCCGCGAGGGATGGGCCCGCTTCTACTTCAAGGGCAAGTTCACCGGCGACGTCGCCTACGTCCGGCTCCAGCTGCTGAACCCGCAGACCGGAATGCTGATCCGCACCTTCTACTTCAGGTTCACCAAGGACTACCAGACCTCGCTCAACGGCCGGTTCTTCATCACCGACCCGGTGACCGGCAGGAAGATCGTGCGTAACGGAATCCTGCTGGAGCTGAAGAAGACCGGCAGCGGCTCGTTCGAGCCGGGTAACACCACCTACCCGCAGATGCGGCTGACCAATATCACCGGGGACATGCCGGAAAAGGAGATGGGGCAGGCCTACGCCATCACACAGACGATGGTGCGCTATTCGGAGCAGCCCAAGGCGGTCTTCCTGGTGACGCCGCCGCACCTGATGAAGTACGCCAAGCTCATCCTGATCCTGATCAAGCAGCTCGTCGACCTGAACTTCGACAAGTCGTACATGACCAAGGAGAACCAGAAGCCGCTGTACAAGACCCGGTTCATGCTCGACGAACTCGGCAACCTCCAGTCCGAGGGCCACGGCATCTCCGGGTTCGAGACGATGCTCTCCATCGGTCTGGGCCAGGACCAGCAGTTCACCCTCATCCTCCAGACCCTGCAGCAGCTGCGTGAGGTCTACGGCGAGAGCGTGGACAAGATCGTGCAGGGCAACACCTCCAACATCGTCTTCCTCAAGAGCACCGACGACTCGATGCTCGAAACGCTGGAGAAGATGTCGGGGAAGCGCCACACCACCTACATGGACTCCAAGACCGTGACCCAGGACAAGGGCCAGCTGGTCAAGGGCATGAGCGTGGAGGGCAAGGTCTCCTACACCATGTCGACCAAGGAAGAACCGGTCATCAGCTACAACGACCTGGCGTTCATCTCCGAACGCAACTCGATCGTGTTCCGGGCGGGAGACTCGCCGGTGTGGAACCGCAACGAGATGATCCTGCCGATGAGCTGGCGGCTGTTCAAGGACACGATCGTGCACCCCGGCCACGACTACACGCTCCAGACCATCCCCACGCTGTCCAGCGCACTGGACTTCGATGTGCGCAGGAACCAGCCCGACTTCGAGGCGATGCTGGCCAAGCGCATGCAGCAGGCCGAACTGGCCGTGGGGTGTCGTGAGAAGTACAGGACGGCGCACGACCTCTCCGCGGTCGACGTCGCACGGTTGGACCCCGACACCTACGCCAACGAGGTCATGGAGTTGGTGGACGCCGCCCGTGGTGAGGAGTACGCCGAAGAGCGGGGTATGGGCGGTTCCGACGATGTCGACCCCGAAGACCTTCAGGGCACCGTCGACATGGACGACCTGGACTGGGAGTACGACGAAGCCCTGCAACAACTCGTTGACATCCAGCAGACCCGGATGGACGAGTTCCGGACGAGGCGCTACGCCGACAGGCAGATCAGCCGCGACATGCTGGTCCACTTCTCCTCCGACCCGGAGCGGCCTCACGCGGGCGCTCTGGACGGCCCGTTGGACGGGCAGATCATCGAGGCGTACAAGACGGTGCGGCCCGCACTGGAACAGGACAGAGCCCATTTCTCGACGGGTGGCGACGGCTCATTGCGCAGCGCCGACGGTTCGACGGTCTACATCTCCCGCCAGGACGAGTCCGAGGCGATGCGGCGGCTCCAGCAGGCCAACGACAGCGGCGGGGAGCGGGTGTTCGCCGAGGACCCCGAGCAGCTGGCCGACCTGCACGGCTTCCGTGTCCACGGAGCGTTCTACGAGTTCCTTGCCGAGAAGGACAACTGGTCGGGCCTGGCGCGCGGTGAGTTCGACCGGGCGATGGCCGATGTGATGCGGGAAGAAGAGTAACCACGGGAAGGGGCGGAGGAAGGGTGTGCAACCGTTCTGCTGCACGCCCTTCCTTTCAGGTCGTGTCCGTGGAAGGGGAAATGGTCGCACCGTCGAATTCATCAGCCGGGGAGAAAATCATCCGTTGGTGGAAAACGTAGGATAGAGCGCGAACAGGGGCGCATACGAGGAGGAAACCATGTCCCGAAATCGAGCCAGAACACTCAGCGTGCGCCGTCTCCTCGGTGCGTGTATCGCCGTGGCAATGCTGTGGGGTCTGTTCTGGCTGTTTTTCCTGTCCGGGTTGACGGATCCGCTTCTGGAGGCGGCCCGTCCCGGCTACGACCGCCTGGTCGCGATGATCAACGAGCCGCTGGGAATCGACTGGGGAGGCCACCTCGTGGCCATCGCCGCGGTCGTCGTCCCTCACCTGGTGTTGCTGCTCTTCATTTTCGACCAGAACCCGTAGGACCACCACCGTGGCCCAGTTGGAGAACTGGTGCGTCCTGCGCGGGTTCCGCTGCCGCGGACAACGGATCGGCGGGCAAGGGCATGGGCGCGGCGACTGAGCCGCACCGGGGTGCCCCGGACCCCGGCGCGGGCCCGGGGCCGCGCCGCTACCCGACCGGCTGCGGGTCCAGGAAGTGCTCCCGGCACAGGAAGGCGTGCCGGGAGAAGTCGGAGAACACGCCGTCCACCCCGGCCTCGAAGAAGGCCTCGTACTCGGCGGCGAAGCCCCCGTAGTCGTGGGGGTCGCCGTCCGAGCGCAGCTCGGCGGGGAGGAAGTGGTTCTCGCTGCGGAACGTGTAGGGGTGCACGAGCAGGCCGGCCTCGTGGGCGTTCTCGACCAGGTCGGTGGGTTCGCCCAGGGAGCCGTCCTCCCCGGTGGGGATGACCAGGCTCTTGTGCGGGCCGATGGCGTGTGCGAACGCCGCCACCTCGGCCAGGCCGTCCGGGGTCGTGTAGTGCAGCCAGTGGTCCTCGGTGCCCATCAGGTACACCAGGGGCAGACCGGTCCCGGCGAGCTTGCGCAGGCTCTCCGCCTCGAAGGACTGGAGGAAGACCGGGACCCTCGGCTCCTCGCCGACCAGCTCCGCCTCGCGCAGTGCGGCGATCAGCTTCGGCTCCAGCTCCAGGCCCTGTTCCACGTGGTAGGCCGGGTGCTTGGTCTCGGGGTAGATCCCGATCGGGCGGCCCAGTTCCTCGGTGAGGGCCAGGGCCAGATCGATGACCTCCTGGAGGGTCGGGATCTGGTAGGTCCCGTCCATCACGGCGTTGTCCGGGCGGACCTGGGCCATGCGTTCCCGGGCGCGCAGGCTCCTGATCTCCTCGAGGGTGAAGTCCTGCGCGAAGAACCCCTCCGCCTCGCGGCCGTCGACGGTCCGGGTGGTGCGCCGGTCGGCGAACTCGGGGCGGTCGGCCACGTCCGTGGTCCCGCCGATCTCCTGCTCGTGGCGGCAGATCAGGTGGCCGTCCCTGGTGGCGACCAGGTCCATCTCGATGAAGTCGCCGCCGTGCCGGGCCCCCAGTTCGTAGGAGGCCAGGGTGTGCTCGGGCCGGTGCCCGGAGGCGCCCCGGTGCGAAATGATCTTGATGGGGAGTTCGGTCTTCTTGTTCCTGCGCACAGTGGAACCGTCCTGACAAGCGATGAGCGTGAGTGCGAAAAGGAGGCCGACCCACGTGCGGCGGGTCGGCCTCTATTCTCCAACGTCGGCGGACCGGTTCGGGACGGTCCTGCGGGAGCTCCGTCTCAGGAGAGTTTGGTCAGGACGTGGTCGATGCACTCGGTGAGCGCGTTGACGTCACTGGGCTCCACCGCGGGGAACATGGCGACCCGGAGCTGGTTGCGGCCCAGCTTGCGGTAGGGCTCGGTGTCCACGATGCCGTTGGCGCGCAGGACCTTGGCGATCTGGGCGGCGTCGACCTCGTCGGAGAAGTCGATGGTGCCGACCACCTGGGAGCGCTGGGCCGGGTCGGTGACGAACGGCGTCGCGACCGGGGAGCGGTCCGCCCAGTTGTAGAGGATGGAGGAGGACTCGTGGGTGCGGGCCACGGTCCACTTCAGGCCGCCCTGGCTGTTCATCCACTCCAGCTGTTCGGCGAGCAGCAGCAGCGTGGCCACGGCCGGGGTGTTGTAGGTCTGGTCCTTGGCGGAGTTGGCGACCGCGGTGGGCAGCGAGAAGAACTCGGGGACGTAGCGGCCGCCCGCGGCGATCTCCTCGACCCGGGCCAGCGCCCTGGGCGACATGATCGCGATCCACAGGCCGCCGTCGGCGGCGAAGCTCTTCTGCGGGGCGAAGTAGTAGACGTCGGTCTCGGAGATGTCGACCGGCAGGCCGCCCGCGCCGCTGGTGGCGTCCACGAGCACGAGCGCGTCCTCGTCGGCTCCGGCGACCCGTTCGATCGGGGCGGCCACACCGGTGGAGGTCTCGTTGTGGGTGAGGGCGTACACGTCCACCCCGGCCTCGGCGACGGCCTTGCCGTGGGTGCCCGGGTCGGTGGTGATGACCGTCGGGTCCTCCAGCCAGGGGGCCCCCTTGGCGACCTTCGCGAACTTGCTGGAGAACTCGCCGAAGGCCAGGTGCTGGGACTTGGTGCGCAGCAGGCCGTGGGCGGCGATGTCCCAGAAGGCGGTGGTACCGCCGTTGCCGAGGACCACCTCGTAGCCCTCGGGCAGCGAGAAGAGCTCGCTCACGCCGGCGCGGACCCGGCCGACCAGGGACTTGACCGGCTTCTGCCGGTGGGAGGTCCCCATGTAGTGGGGGCCGGAGGCGGCGAGGGCGTCGAGCTGGGCGGCACGGACTTTGGAGGGGCCGCTTCCGAAACGGCCGTCGGCGGGCAGCAGGTTCGCGGGAATCTGAATCTCGGTCACGTCGACCAGCGTAGTGGTGGGCCCTGCGATGCCGCCGGTCAGGGCGGCAATTGCCGCCGTGAAATCACGTGACGGCCCCAACGCGTTCTCACACTCGCCGTTCTGGCCGATATGGGTCAGCGTTAATCCCGGCACAAGGGATGAATCCCGGGTCCCTTCTGCTGTCTAATGGGGCAGCTGTCAGGGGGGTGGCGAGCACGGTACGAGTGTGGAGGGAGGTTCCGAGTGTCCGACCAGACACCCGAGGCCCGGGACGGGCAGACGGGCAGACCCGCCTTCATCCGGGTCTTCGAGGACCTGCGCCGACGCCCGCCGCGATCGGAGCACACCAGGATCCGGGGGATGGAGCGCCGTGTGGCCCGTCGGCACCCCGCCGAGAAGGGCGAACTCCAGCGCTCGGACGTCGCCGAACCCCCGCCCGTCCTGGACCTGGCGGTCGAGAGCCCCTCGGACCGCGCCGCCGTCCAGCGCATGCTGGTACGCGAGTGCGCCGTCGGTCCGGTGTGGCTGCTGCCGGAGGGGGTCCCCGAGGAAGGCGGTGGAACCGGCGGGAAGGACCCCGGCACCGCGGGCGCCCCCGGCGGTGAGGCCCGCGGCGCCCGGGGGGCACGGCCCTCCGCGGGGCGGGGCCCGCGCTGGCCCTGGTGGACCCGCAGCGCCGACACCGGTTCGCCCCCGCCGCCCCCGCCGCCCCGCCGGGGCCCGGAGGACGAGGACTCCGACGTCACCACCAGGGAGCTGTACGACCTCCTGGAGCGGCTGGTGGACGGCGGGTTCGCGTGGATGGACGACCCGCCCGAGCCGCCGCGCGGACGCAAACCCGCGCCCGCGCCCCGGTTCGCCCGGGCCCGTTCCCTGCTGTGGCTCCGCCGCTGCGACCTGAAGAGCGTCCGGGACCGGTTCTCCAGGGGTGAGGCCACCGAGGAGCACGGCTCCCTCCAGAACAGCAGCAGGGCGCAGGTGGAGGTGATCAACGAACTCCGCCAGGTCCGCCTGGACAGCGCCCGCGCACGCAGGGACGAACTCCTGGACCGTGCCCAGCGCGCCGCCGAGGAGTCGGGGGCCGTGACGGCGCCCAGCCGCTGGGAGCTGGTCCGCAGCCGCTTCGTGGTCTACTGGCGGGCACTCGCCCGCAGCGCCGCCCAGACCTCCCGCCTGGTCACCCGGGCCTCCGGCAAGGCCACCTTCGGCTTCCTCGACGAGAAGGTCCTCACCCCGCTCGCCTTCGTCGTCTCCCTGGTCGTCGCCGCGGCCCCCTTCACCTTCGCCTTCGTGGGCCTGGCCGCGAAGCAGGTCAACGAACTCGTCTCGGTCCTGGTCGGTGCGGGGCTGGTCGCCGTCTACCTGCTCACCGTGTTCTTCTTCTTCCTCCCCTGGCGGCCCTACCTCTGGCTGCACCGCCACCGCTACGTCATGGACCAGAACGGCCGGAGCGGCTCCGACCAGGACACGGAGGAGGGCGCGACGGGCCGTCACCGCGCGCACGGGGTCCACCTCCTCAACCAGCTCAACAACCCCGCCCGCGACCGCGCGCGCATCGACGGCGACACGCGGCCGCCCGGCACCCACCGGATCGCGGTCAACGCCCTTCTGGACGACCTGCACCAGGCCTACGGCGCGAACCGGCGGCGGCTGCGCCACCGGCGCAGGTCCAGACCGGTGCTCGTGTACGACCAGCAGCGCCTGGGCCGGGTCGGCCGCTACCTGGTCTGGCTGATCGAGGAGGAGCGCCTGCGCAGGGCCTTCCCCGACCCCCTGCTGCTGGTACAGGTACGCGACGCCGGGACCGAACCGCTGGTCGGCGGCGCCGTGGACGCCACCCGCCACGAGTCCCTTCCCGAGTTCACCGGGACGGGGAGGGGGACCGGGGCGGTGCGGGCGTGGGCCCGCCGGCGGTACCTGGCCGGGGTGCTCGGCACCGAACGCCTCGTCTCGCAATCCGTCGCGCCGTTGCCGCAGGGGCCCAGGGAACGGTCTTGGCGCAGCACCCCCGAGTGGGTGCTGAGCGGCCCGGTCCTCGCCGGGGCGTGGACCGCCGGTGTCGCGGGGGCGTCCGCGGTCGCGGTCCTGTTCGGGGTGGTGTTCGTACCAGCCCAGGTGCAGGCGCTGCGCCCCTGTGTCCAGGACGGGGTCAGCCAGCCCGACGGCATCACGCGTGTGGGCAGGCAGTGCGTCGGCGTCACCTTCGGCGACTTCGTGTTCCACGACCGGCTGGAGGAGGTCACCGAGCTCATCCACGAACAGAACGAGGCGGTGAGCGCCAGCGGGGACCCCTACGTCACCATCGCCCACATCGCCGAACTGAGCGTCGCCGACCCCGCCGACCCTACCCTCGCGGGGGGTCAGGGCGAACTCCTGGGGCTCGCGTACCAGCAGCGCGAGCACAACCGGATCAAGGACGCCAGGTACCCCCGGATCAAACTCCTCATCGGCAACGCGGGACGGGACTGGGAGCACTCCCTGGTGACCGCTCAGGAGATCGTGGACCGTGCCGAGGACGAGGACCTGGGCATGGACCGCCCGATCGCCGCCGTCGGGTTCGGCCACAGCGTCGTCCCCAACAGCCGCGCCATCCAGAAGGTGGGCGAGGCCTCGATCGCCATGGTGGGGACCACCGCCACCTTCGACGACGTCGCCCGGTACGGCGCGCGGGAGCACAGCGAGTTCTACTTCCCGATCGCACCGGCCAACACGCGTGTCGCTGAGCAGGCCGCCCACTGGGCCAGACAGGGGGTGCCCTGGAGCGGGTCCGACGGGGTGGAGCGCGGGCTCGAACCGCACCGGACCGCCGTGGCCATCGCCAGCGCCCAGACCGACGACGAGGGCGGCAAGCACGAACAGTACGGTCCGCACCTGGCGAGGGAGTTCATCGCGGCCTTCCGGGAGGGCGGCGGCAGCGTGTGGGAGGGCGCGGAGGGGCTCGACGACGACGAGTACGACGGCGAGGGCGTCCTGCTCTACCAGACCGGCGACCCGGAGACCGACACCACCTACGCGGAGCAGCTGGAACGCCTGTGCACCGACGACGACCCACCGGACCTGCTCTACTACGCGGGCCGCTCCGACGACTTCACCGGCTTCTACCGCAGGTTCATCCGGACCGGCGGCCAGGACTGCGTCGACGGGCACATGACGATCCTCGGCGGTGACGACATCTCCAAGTTCGTCTCCGACGAGGAGGGGCTCATCGGAAGCAACGCCGACCACCACTCGGTGTTCTACACGCCGTTGGCGCCCAGCGGTCCCTGGGGCGGCCAGGAACGCGGCCCGGGGAACGACGCGGGCGGCAGCGACCAGGGGTTCTACGAGGACGTCGACACCCTGGTGAGCGACCTGTACGAGAAGGAGGACGAGGACGGGGAGGTGGTCCTGGCGCCCAAGGCGGACCTGCCGTCGATCGCGCACGCCGCCGTGGCGAGCGACGCCCTCCTCGTGGTCTCCGAGGCGCTTGCGGTCACCGGTCTGACCCGGGAGGAGCTGGCGGCGAAGAGCCCGCTGCGGTGGATCGGGCTGGACCGGCACCCGTACCTGCGGACCCGGGAACAGTACGAGGAGCAGCGCGACCTGCTGCACGGCGCGATCAAGGACACCGGCAACCTCACCGGGGTCTCCGGTTACATCGAGTTCGACTCCGACAACGACGGCAACTGGTTCGACGGCCGGATGGTGCAGCTGGTGCTGGTCGGTCCGGCGGTGCGCAACCCCGAGACCGGTGAGCGGCAGCGCCAGCACGTCGTCCAGCGGTGCGGGATGCGCAACGCCGACACCGCCGAACCGGGCGCCCAGTGTCTGCCCGTGGTCCCCGCAGGCGCGCGACGACCGGCGTGAGAGTATGCGTCGTGTGGATCACCAGAACCCTGCCGAACTGCGGAAACCGTACATGGGTGAGCCTCTGCGCCGTTCCGGCCTCGCCGACCTGCCGATGAAACAGTTCCACCTGTGGTTCGACGAGGCCTGCGAATCGGGTCTCGCCGAACCCAACGCGATGGTGCTGTCCTCGGTGGAACCCTCCGGGATGCCGCGCTCGCGCACGGTGCTGATGAAGGGCTACGACGGTTCGGGGCTGCGCTTCTTCACCAACTACACCTCGCGCAAGGCCCGGGCGCTGGACGCCGATCCCCGTGCGTGCGTGGTCTTCCCCTGGCACGCGATCCGCCGCCAGGTCCTGTTCGCGGGCCGGGTGGAACGGCTCGGCGACGAGGAGAACGACCTCTACTTCGCCTCCCGCCCGCGCGGTTCCCAACTGGGGGCCTGGGCGAGCGAACGCCAGTCCCGACCGGTCGCGGACCGGGCCGAACTGGACCGTCTCTTCCACGAGTTCGACTCGGTGTGGGCCGCGGACGAACCCATCCCCAGGCCCGCCTACTGGGGCGGCTTCCGGCTCTTCCCCTCGGAGGTGGAGTTCTGGCAGGGCGGGCAGGACCGCATGCACGACCGCTTCCGCTACCTGCTGGTCGAGGACGGCGGCTGGGAGATCGAGCGCCTGGCGCCCTGAGGCGCGGGTCCGGGTGAGCACAGCCGACCGGTCAGGTGCGCGGGGACCGCCGGCCGGGGTGATGTTGGTCGCGTCGCGGGCGGGTCCGGGAGATGATGGGGCCTGCGGGGGAGATCCGCAAGGGTCTTTTGGATAATTCACGTTTCAACCAGATACCCTGCACGCCTGTGACCTCGGACCCTTGCCCGGCCGGGGTCGCCCGGGCCGAGTGTGTCCGCATCGTGAGACGGTGTCGAAAACCAGGCCCGTCGCACCGCGATATGCTTGGCGTATCGGTGGTCGCTCCCGCGGTCCTGCGGACGCCCCGGTCCCCACTCGGCCCCAGGGAATCACGTGGTCCCGGCCTGTGTTGTGAGAGACCTGCCGTGCCCGCCGTGACCGCGCGCCGGGCGCAGAGCCTTGGGAGGGGAGTCTTGACCGCACACGGGCTGATCGACACCACGGAGATGTACCTCCGTACGGTCTTCGAGCTCGAAGAGGAGGGCATCGTCCCGCTTCGGGCCCGCATCGCCGAACGCCTGCACCAGAGCGGCCCCACGGTGAGCCAGACCGTCGCCCGGATGGAGCGTGACGGCCTGCTGCGGGTCGAGAACGACCGACACCTGGTGATGACCGCCGAGGGCCGCAGGCTGGCCACCCACGTCATGCGCAAGCACCGGCTCGCCGAGCGCCTGCTCGTCGACGTCATCGGGCTCCCCTGGGAGGACGTCCACATCGAGGCCTGCCGTTGGGAGCACGTCATCTCGGAGGCCGTGGAGGAGCGTCTGGTCACGCTGCTCAACGCCCCGTCGGTGTGCCCGCACGGCAACCCGATCCCCGGTCTGGAGGAGCTCGGCCTGGAGGGCTACGCACCCGAGCCGTTCACCGACGACTCCATCGTGCCGATGATCGACGCGGCCTCGAAGACGGAGAGCACCGTCACCGTGCGCCGCATCAGTGAACAACTCCAGCCGGACGCCGACATCATGCTCACCTTGCGCAAATCCGGGGTACAACCGGGGCAGGAAGTCGTACTGCGAGCTTCGGACGACGGAGTGCGCGTCATCGGCGAAGGCGAGGACACCGAGATCCCCGCCGACGTCGCGGGGCACATCTTCGTCGCCAAGCCGTGAAACGTCCGTACACGTTGATTGGTTGCTCATCGGGATTGTCTCATTGCGCTGCGGGAACATTGGCGGTGTTGCTACGCTCGCCCCAAGGTGCGGTCGTTCGGAGTACCCGGAGCGGGCATGTGCGCAGCTCATGACGGCGAGGTGGCGGCTAGATGACACGGTGGGGTGAGCCCTTCCGGGAGAGCGGCGCGCTAGCCAAGGCCGAGGTCGTCGACCAGGCCCAGATCGCCATCGTCGTCATCGACCGGTTCAGCCTCCTTCGCTACTGGAACCCGTACGCGCGCGAACTCTTCGGGTTCGTCGGCGGACGCGACTACGTCGGCCTGTCCCTGCTGGACATCGGCATCCACGAGTCCGACCGCGAACACGCCTCCCAGCTGGCCCGCCGCGTCCTGCGCGGCGAACCCTGGGAGGGCACCTTCGCCGTGCTCAAGGGCGACTCCACCTGGATCCACGTACGGGCCCAGGCCGTGCCCATGCACGACAACGCGGGCGAGATCGACGGCATCGCCCTGATCGCCCGCGAGGCCCTGCGCAGCGGCCGGGTCGAGGAGCAGTACGGCCTGCTCGAACGGATCGGCAGCCGCCTGGCCAGCTCGCTGGAGTTCGAC
This sequence comes from Nocardiopsis sp. iso_40, assembly GCF_056173285.1. Taxonomy (NCBI): domain Bacteria; kingdom Bacillati; phylum Actinomycetota; class Actinomycetes; order Streptosporangiales; family Nocardiopsidaceae; genus Nocardiopsis; species Nocardiopsis sp. iso_40. The sequence continues at coordinate 739,659 of NZ_CM149666.1, forward strand.
TCCACGGTCAAGGGCGTGGCCGGGATCCTGGTACCCCAGTTCGCCGACCACTGCTTCATCGACCTCTACGACCACGACCGCCTGGTCAGACAGGTCTCCGTGCACGCCGAGGGCTGGTCCCCGCCGCCCCGGACCTGGTTCGACGTCGGCGACGAGGTCCGCTACCCCGAACGCCACTTCGTCACCCAGGCGATGCGCCGCCTGGAGACCGTCGTCAGCAGCGACTACCTCTACGAGAACTCACCCAACGACCGTTCCGACCGGGTCTCCCGGCAGGTCGGCGTCACCTCCGCCATCGCCGCCCCGCTGCGGGCCCGGGGCGAGGTCCTCGGTGTGCTCACCCTGGCGCTGTCCGGCCTCTCGCCCCGGCAGAAGAGCACCTACGGCGGCTTCGACAGGGACCTGGTCGGCGCCATCGCCTCCAGGGTCGCGCTGGCCATCGACAACGCCCGCCTCTTCGAGGAGGAGCGCAGTACCGCGCTCGCCTTCCAGAACAGTCTGCTGCCCAGCCACTTCCCGCCCCTGGACGGGCTGACCCTGGCCCACCGCTACCTGCCCGCCGGGCCGCTCCAGGCACACGGGCACGGCGTCCAGACCCAGGTCGGCGGCGACTTCTACGACGCGATCCCGCTCTCCGCGGGCCGCGTCGGCCTCGTCATCGGCGACGTCGAGGGCCGGGGGCCGCACGCCGCCGCTGTCATGGGGCAATTGCGAGCCGCCCTGCGCGCCTTCGCCCAGGCCGACCGGGAGCCCGCGGACATCCTGCGCGAACTCGACGAGTGGGTACGCCAGCTCGGCACCCCGGACGGGAACGGCGGAGTCTGGATCCCCAGCGTCAGCTGCCTCTACATGGTCTACGACGCCTGGTCCCGGGAGCTGTCCTACGCCAACGCGGGACACGCCTCCCCGCTGCTCATCACGTCGGAGTCGGTCGAGGCCCTCGACCTGGAGGTCACCGACCGCATGCTGGGCGTGCGCGCCAGGGGCGGCTCCGGAGAGGACATCGTCTACCACCAGGCCGACCTGCGTCTTCCCCTGGGCGCGACCCTGGTGATGTACACCGACGGCATGGTGGACCGGCGGCCGGTCGGCGGGAGGGCCGACCCCGAGCGCGCGCTGGCCCGGCTGACCGAACGGGTCGCCGAGGTCGCCGACAAGGACGTGGAACAGATCGCCGAGGCCGCGGTGCACAGCGTTCCGGGCGAACTGGACGACGACACGGCGCTCCTGGTCGTGCGCACCCACTCCGAGGAGCTCGCCCTGCGCGAGGGCTGGTTCCCCTCGGAGGCGTCCACGGTGGGTGCGGCCCGGCACCTGGCGGCCGACACCTTCAAGGAGTGGGGCGTCGACCGCGACCAGGCCGAACTGGCCTGCCTGCTGGTCTCGGAGATCGTCACCAACGTGGTCATCCACGCCACCCCGCACCCGGTGCACCGGGAGTTCACCGGTGGCGGTGTCCTGGACTCGGAGTCCCCGCTCGACTCGGGCGGCGCGGTCGACGAGTTCGACGAGGACTGGAGCGACCTGCTGGAGGCGGTCGCCGAGGAGGACGAGTCCAGCGACGACCCGGGGGACAAGGAGTTCCTGCTCCGGCTCCGCCGGGGGGCCAGCGCGGTGTGGGTGGAGGTCTTCGACCACGACCTGCGCCTGCCCCGGATCCGCAGCGCCGCCGCCGACGACGAGGGCGGTCGCGGTCTGTACCTGGTCGAGCAGCTCGCCAGCCGCTGGGGCTCCCGGCCCACCCCGGACGGCAAGGCCGTCTGGTTCGAGATGCCCATGCACGGCGACGCCGGGGTCGAAGAGGCCGAGAAGGACGACGAGGAGTAGGCGGCGGCCCCGCCGGGCCGCACCCTCCTTCGGCGTCGTCCCGGGCCGGCCGCTCCGTTCCGGGTTCTTTTCCCTGGTCGGGGACCGTACGGCCGTAAACCTGTTTCAGCCTGCGAAAAAAATGCAGCGAACCCTCCTTGATTGCCTGTAGTCGGCTGGTTACTTTATCCAGTGGTAAAGGGTCGATCCGGCTGCTCGAATGGTGGTGCGCGCATTGTCTTCCGGGGGAGTGAAATCGGTTCCGGGTTCCCCGGGTCCCTTCATGGAACAAAGTCCCGATAGGGCCTCGGGATCCAGTCGGTCCCTGTTCGGGGCCGGTCTGCGCGGCGGCGTGTCCCTCCTCGGGGCGCTGGGCCTGGTGGTCGCGCTCGCCACCCCGGCCTTCGCTGCGCCTCCGCCCGCTCTTCCTGCGAATTCGTCCGAGGCCGAGGCGAAATGGCAGCCAGCCTTCGACTACGACACGGACGGCTGCTATTCCACCCCGGCTGTCGGCCCGGACGGAAGTGTCGCCGGAGGGCTCAAGACCTCGGGGGCGCTGAACGGAAACTGCCGGGACAGGTCCGACCTGGACAACACCAATTCCTATTCCCGTGCCAGCTGTGACGGCAGCGGGTGGTGCGCCTACATGTACGCGCTCTACTTCGAGAAGGACCAGGTCCTGCCCGGTTGCTGCGGCCACCGGCACGACCTGGAACACGTCGTCGTGTGGGTGCTCGACGACGAGGCCCGGTACGTGTCCGCCTCCGCCCACGGCGACTACGACACCCGGGCCGCCGAGGACGTCCTGTGGGAGGGCACCCACCCCAAGATCGTCTACCACAAGGACGGCCTCTCGACCCACGCCTTCCGGTTCGCCGCCCATCACGACGACCCGCCGGAGAACCACCACGGCGAGTGGCAGTACCCGGCCCTGGTGGGCTGGGAGGGCTACCCCGAGGGCGTCCGGGACGTCTTCGTGACGGCCGACTACGGGTCCGCCCAGCTCGACCTCAGGGACGACCGGTTCGGTGGCGCCCTGGCCAGGGCGCTCCCCGACGGCGTCGACTTCGCCCCGTACGCCCCCTGATCCCCTGACCACCACGGCCGGGCCCGGCCGTCCGGTCCTTACCCGCCTTCGGACCGTCCACCGGGCCCAGCCCTCCCTCCGGGCGCCGTCAAGGCCCGCCACCCCTCGGGGCGGCGGGCCTTCGGTGCGGGTTCAGCGGTTGGACCAGGCCCACAGCAGCAGGCAGACGAAGACGAAGAAGACCACGATGCCGCTGGTCGCCCAGGGGATGTGGATCCTCGGCCGGAGCTTGCGCACGGCGATGACGAGCAGTACCACCAGCAGCCCCATCACGATGAGGCCGTCCCACGCTCCGCTCATGCTCCGGACCCTTCGGGTTTGGGGGAGGTCCTACACGCCCTTACAGGCCCAGGCCCCGGCCCACGATCTCCTTCATGATTTCGGTGGTGCCACCGTAGATCGTCTGGACCCGGGTGTCCTGCCATGCCCGTGCCACGGGGTATTCCATCATGTACCCGTACCCGCCGTGAAGCTGAAGGCACCGATCCATGACCCGGTTGCACATCTCGGTGGTCCACCACTTGGCCTTGGCGGCGTCCTCGACGGTCAGTTCACCCTTGTTGAGCAGCTCGACGCCCCGATCGACGTAGGTGCGGCCCAGGTCCACCTCGGTCGCCAACTCGGCCAGGACGAAACGGGTGTTCTGGAAGCGCCCGATCGAACGGCCGAAGGCGGTGCGCTCCCGGCAGTAGTCGATGGTGTGCTGGAGCATCTGGTCGGCCGAGGCGACCGCACAGGTGGCGATGGACAGCCGTTCCTGGGGAAGGTTCTGGAGCAGGTGGATGAAGCCCTGGCCCTCGGTGCCGATCAGGTTGGCGGCCGGGACGCGCACGTTGTCGAAGAACAGCTCGGCGGTGTCCTGCGCCTTCATGCCGATCTTGTCGAGGTTGCGGCCCCGGTCGAAGCCGGGCATGTCCCGCTCCACGGCGAGGAGTGAGAAGCCCTGCGCCCCGGCCTCGGGATCGGTCTGGCAGACCACGATCACCAGGTCGGCGTTGATGCCGTTGGTGATGAAGGTCTTGCTGCCGTTGAGGACGAACCCGTCCCCGTCGCGGACCGCGGAGGTCCTGATCCCCTGGAGGTCGCTACCGGTTCCGGGTTCGGTCATCGCGATGGCGGTGATCAGCTCGCCGCTGGCGAAGCCGGGCAGCCAGCGCCTCTTCTGCTCGTCGTTGGTCAGCCCCACCATGTACGGCGCCATCACGTCGTTCTGCAGGGTGATGCCCAGACCGCTGGCGTGTGCCCGGCAGATCTCCTCGTTGACGATCTGGTTGTAGCGGTAGTCGTGCAGCCCGGTGCCGCCGAACTCCTCGGGCACGCCGTGGCCGAGGAGGCCGACCCGGCCCGCCTTGACCCACACCTCGCGGGGCACGATGCCGTCCTTCTCCCACTGGTCGTGGAAGGGAGCCACGTCCCTCTTGAGGAACTCGGCCACCGATTCGCGGAAGAGGTCGTGGTCGGCGTCGAAGAGTTCCCGCTTCATGCGCTGCTCCGGAGGGTGTCGGGGATCACTGGTGTTCCCACACGGTAACCGAATCGAATTCGGTTTTGAAGAGACGGAGGCAAGCCGGGGCAAAGTTCCTGGTCGGATGGGCGGTTCCCGGTGGTCTGGCGGGGCCGGGTTCCTAGTCTGGCCGCAGTGGGGGCGTCGGCGATCCGGGCACGGCCCGACCAGGGGAGGCGATTCGATGGCCAGGGAGAGTACGGCCGACCAGCGGGACCGGAGCGAGTACCGCGGAGGGCGGATCGCGCTGATCATGACCGCCCTCATGCTCACCGTCCTGCTCGCGGCGCTGGACCAGACCATCGTCTCCACCGCCCTGCCCACGATCGTCTCCGACCTCGGCGGCCTCAACCACCTGTCCTGGGTGATCACCGCCTACCTGCTCGCCGTCACCGCCAGCACCCCGCTCTGGGGCAAGCTCGGCGACCAGTTCGGCCGCAAGAGGCTGTTCCTGTGGTGCATCGCGATCTTCCTCCTGGGCTCGGCGCTGTGCGGCATGGCGCAGGACATGCTCCAACTGGTGCTGGCCAGGGGGTTCCAGGGGATCGGCGGCGGCGGGCTCATGGTGCTCGCCTCGGCGCTCATCGGCGACGTCGTCTCACCCAGGGAACGCGGCAGGTACCAGGGCCTGTTCGGGGCGGTCTTCGGTATCTCCAGTGTGGCCGGACCCCTGCTGGGCGGCCTGTTCGTGGACCACCTGTCCTGGCGGTGGGTGTTCTACGTGAACCTTCCGCTGGGGCTGGTCGCCTTCCTGACCGTCCTGGCCGTACTGCCCCGGCAGGTCCCGGTCGGCCGCCGGAACATCGACTACGCGGGCATCGTGCTGCTCGCCGCAACCGCCGTCTGCCTCACCCTCGTGGCCTCCTGGGGCGGCGGTGTCCACCCCTGGCTGTCCTGGCAGATCATCGCCCTGGCCGCGGGCGGTCTGGTGCTGGGCGTCGGCTGGTGGCTCACCGCCCGCAGGGCGAGCGACCCCGTCATGCCGCTCAGCCTCTTCCGCGACCCGACCATCGTCGTCGCCATGGCCATCGGCTTCTGCGTGGGTTTCGCGATGATGGGTTCGATGGCGTTCCTGCCGCTGTTCCTCCAGGTCGTCCACGGACTCTCGCCGACGGCCTCGGGGCTGCACCTGCTCCCGATGGTGGCGGGCATGTTCCTCACCTCGATCACCAGCGGCCGCCTGGTCACCCGGACCGGCCGCTACAAGGCCTATCCGATCGCCGGCATGGCGCTCACCTCGGCCGGGCTCTTCCTGATGTCGGGCATGGGGCCGGACAGCTCGATGCCGGAGATGAGCGCCTACTTCTTCGTCCTCGGCTCCGGACTGGGGTTGGTGATGCAGGTGGTGGTCGTGGTGGTGCAGAACGCCGCCTCCTACGACGACCTGGGGGTGGCGACCTCCTCGGCGACCTTCTTCCGGTCGATCGGAGGCTCCTTCGGTACGGCGGTCTTCGGCGCGGTGTTCGCCAGCCAGCTCGCCGCGAACCTGGCCGAGCGCGCCGGTCGGGTCCAGTTCCCGCCGGGGGTGGATCCGAGCTCCCTGGAGAGCGACCCGAGCGCCGTCGACCGGCTGCCGCCGCAGGTCCAGGCGAGCTTCCTCGGCGCCTACGCCGACGCCATCGACACGGTGTTCCTGTGGGCGGTCCCGGTCGCCCTGGCCGGACTGGTGCTGGCCCTGTTCCTCAGGCAGGTGCCGCTGCGCACCACCATCCGGGCACCGGACCTGAACGAGGCGGTGTCCCCGGTGGCCTCGCCCAGCCGCAGCGCGATGGAGCAGGTGGAGCGCGAGGTCTACGCGGCCTGTGGCGCCGAGGGGGCGGAGACCATGTACACGCGGCTGCGCGAGGCCGCGGGCCTGGAGGTCTCCACCGAGGCCTGCTGGGCGCTCAGCCACCTCGGAGTCAGGGGGTCGCTGACCGTGGCCGACCTGGTCCGGATGTCCTGGCTGGACGCCTCCCGTTGGCGGGACGTGCACCAGGAGATGCTGGAGGCGGGCTACCTGGCCGACGAGGGCGAGCCGTGGGAGCTCAACTGGCGGGGAGAGGACGCCGTGCGGAGCCTGTACGAGGCCCAGCGGACGGCGTTGCGCTCACTGCTGGCCGACTTCGGCCCCCGGGAGCACCCGGACGTGGTCGAGGTCCTGGAGCGGGTCACCGGCGGCACCCTCGGCGACGAGGACGACGCCCCCGGCCCGGGCCGAGGCCGCTTCGACCGCGGCCCGCGCTGAGGCAGTGCCGCCGCGGCGGGCCCTCCGAGCCGCACCCGGCCTGAACTGGGCGGGAGCCTGGAAGGCGGGGGCGGGGTCTTGCCAGGAAGGCAAAACCGAATACAGTTCGGTTAAGCAGGACGTCACATCCCACGCCCCTTGGAGGACCCCGTGGCCGAGGCCTACATCGTCGGAGCAGTACGCACCCCCGTCGGCACGAAGAAGGGTGCGCTGGCCGCCGTGCACCCGGCGGACCTGGGGGCGCACGTCCTCAAGGAGCTCGTCGAGCGCACCGGGGTCGACCCGGCGGCGGTCGAGGACGTCATCATGGGCGTCGTCAGCCAGGCCGGTCCGCAGGCCCTGGACCTGGCCCGCACCGCGTGGCTGTCCGCCGGTCTTCCCGAGACCGTCCCCGGCGTCACCATCGACCGCCAGTGCGGCTCCTCCCAGCAGTCCATCCACTTCGCCGCGCAGGGCGTGATGTCCGGCACCCAGGACCTGGTGGTGGCGACCGGCGTGGAGAACATGGGCATGGTCCCCATGGGCGCCAACGTCCAGTTCGCCGTGGACAACGACCTCCCGCTGTACGGCGAGGGCTGGATCGAGCGCTACGGCTTCCAGGAGATCTCCCAGTTCCGCGGCGCCCAGCTCATGTGTGAGAAGTGGGGCTACAAGCGCGAGCAGCTGGAGGAGTTCGCGCTGGAGAGCCACAAGCGCGCCGCCGCCGCGCAGGAGGCCGGTTACTTCGACTCCCAGATCGCCCCGATCGCCGGGGTGGGCGGGGACGAGGGCATCCGCCCCGACACCACCCTGGAGAAGATGGCCGGGCTCAAGCCGCTGCGCGAGGACTGGGATCTCACCGCCGCGGTCGCCAGCCAGGTCTCCGTGGGCGCCGGCGCGCTGCTCATCGCCTCCGAGCGCGCCGTGAAGCAGCACAACCTGACCCCGCTGGCCCGCGTCGTCCAGCTGTCGCTGGTCGGCGACGACCCGGTCTACATGCTCACCGCCCCGATCCCGGCGACCAGGATCGCCCTGGAGAAGGCGGGCCTGAGCATCGACGACATCGACGTCACCGAGATCAACGAGGCCTTCGCCCCGGTCCCGATGTCCTGGATCGACGAGCTCGGCGCGGACCCGGCCAAGGTCAACCCGAACGGCGGCGCCATCGCCCTGGGCCACCCGCTGGGCGCCACCGGCTCCGTCCTGATGACCAAGCTGGTCAACGAGCTGCACCGCACCGGCGGCCGCTACGGCCTCCAGACCATGTGCGAGGGCGGCGGCCAGGCCAACGTGACCATCATCGAGCGCGTCTGACCCGGGCCCCCGAACGCTGGGCCGCACCCCGGGCCGGGGTGCGGCCCAGCGTCGTGCCGATTGCGGGGAACACTCTTGCCTGCAGGCATGCATGCATCTAGGCTGCGGTCATGAGTCAGATGACGTGGAGAGCCGAAGAAGAGCTGATGCGCAGGGTCAAGTGCTCTGCCGAACGCCGCGGTGTCAGCCTGAACGAGTACGTGACCCGGGTGATGCGGGCGGTGACCGATCCGGACCTGGAGGGCGACGAGGCACGGGCCGTCCGTGCCAAGCTCGCGCAGGCCGGGCTGCTGGACTCCTCGGGTACCCAGCGCTCCCGCCCCAGCCGTGAGGCCGTCGAGAGGGCCCGCCGGGCGGCGGGCGGGGGGACCCAGCTGGAGGATCTCGTGGCGGAAGGGCGCGAATGAGCGTTTTCGCTGACACGTCCGCTGTGGTCAAGCTGTACGCGGACGAGTACGGCAGCCAGGCCGTTCGGGACCTGGCGCAGCCGCTGGTGGTGTCGCAGATGACCAGGGTCGAGGTCCCCGCCGCCCTCTGGCGCAAACACAGGATGGGGGAACTGGGCGTCGAGGACACGCGGGTCCTGGTGGCCGAGTTCGAGGCCGACTACTTCGGCGCTCCCGGTGAGGAGCGGCGCCTCTCGGCGGTCAGGGTCACAGCCGAGATCCTCGAGGAGGCGGTTCGGCTGACGGCGGTGCACGGCCTGAGAGCTTACGACGCCGTGCAGCTCGCCTCCGCCAAGGCCGTTCGGTCCGCCGACCCGGGATGTACCTCATGCGCGGTCTTCGACAAGAACCTGCGTGCCGCCGCGGCACTGGAGGGCTTCTCCCCGCTGCCGGAGGAGACCTCTCTGCACGGCCCCCGCGTCGAGCACGTCTGACCCGCGCCCCCGAACGCCGGGCCGCACCCCGGACCGGGGGCGCGGCCCAGCGTCACGTTCCGTCTCAGGGGACCGCCACCAGCAGGTCGTCGAGGAAGGCGTCCACGTCCTCCTGGCCGTCCTCCCAGGAGCCGCTGAGCACGCCACAGGTCTGGACGAAGCGGAGCTCGTCGTCGCCGTGCCAGAGGACTCCGGCCCGGGAACCGGCGTCCGTCTCCTCGTTCACCGTCTCCACGGCGGTGAACTCCACGCTCTCCCCGTCGTCGGTGGGGACCTCGACCGGGTCGAGCTGGGTGATCGGGGTGTCGGTCAGATCGTCGCCGTACACGTCCCCCGCGACCGTGAGCGACAGCAGCGCGCTGTCCTGGGGTTCGCGTCCCAGTTCCTCGGACTGTTTGGCGTGCCCCTCCATGAGGTTGAGGGTGACGCTGCACCCGTCCCGGACGAAGACCGCCAGCCCCTCTTCGCCGCCCCCGCTGTTCGTCCACGCCGGAAGGTCCTCGGGGACGAGCCAGGCGAGCTCGCCGTCGGTCGGGATGGAGGTGTACTCCCGCTGCGGCTCCTCCGTCTTCTCCGTTTCCACCGCGGCCTCCGCCTCGGGAGCCGCCTCGTCCGTCTCCTCGCCCTGGGCGCAACCGGCGGTCAGGAGCAGGGTCGCGGCTCCGGGTAGGAGGGCCAGTCTCTTCACCGTGTCTGGAATCTCTGGCATGCACCAGATCATGGCAGACCCGGCCAGCGCGTCCGTGGCCGTTTCCGGATCACCTTCGGGGGGAGTCCAGCCCCTCGCCGCCGACACCGTTCTCCAGGCCCAGCCAGGCGGCCATCTCCTTCAGCTGCTCCACCAGTTCGGGCACCGTCTCGGCGAGGGCGTCCTCCTCCAGGGTGACCCGGCGGGCGAGCAGGGTGCCCGAGGCGCGGTCGGCCTTGAGGTCGACCCGGGCCACCAGGTCCTCGCCCAGCAGGAACGGCAGCACGTAGTAGCCGTGCACCCGCTTGGCGGCGGGCACGTAGATCTCCAGCCGGTACCGGAAACCGAACAGCTCCTCGGCGCGGTCCCGCGTCCACACCAGTGAGTCGAAGGGGCTCAGCAGGGCGCGGGCGTCCACCCGGCGGGGGACGCGGGCGTCCTTGTGCAGGTAGGCGGGGCGGCCCCAGCCGCGCACGGTGACCGGGACGAGTTCCCCGGAGTCCACGAGGTCGGCGACGGCGGCACGGGACTCGCTCCCCTTGAGCCGGAAGTAGTCGCGCAGGTGGGGCTCGGTGGCGATCCCGTGGGCACGGGCGGCGATCGCCACCAGCTCGCGGTGGGCCTCCTCCGGTGACGGGTGGGGCAGCGCGTGCACCGCGGCGGGCAGAACGCGTTCGGGCAGGTCGTAGCGGCGCTCGAACTGGGTGTTGCGGCCGTTGGAGGTGAGGTCGCCGATCCAGAACAGGTACTCCAGGCACTTCTTGACCTCGGACCAGTTCCAACCCCAGTGGTCCTTTGCGCGCGGCACGTCGTGGGCCAGGGCGGCCTCGACCTCGCGGGCGGTGGCCGGACCGATCCGGGCCACCTCCTCGTGCACCGCCTTGACCAGTTCGGGCCTGTCCTCGCGGATGCCGTTCATCCACCCCGCCCGCTCCTGGGCGCGGTTGCGTTCCATGCGGTAACGCATGAGGCGGTGGGTGGCGGGCGGTACCAGGCTCGCCTCGTGCGCCCAGCACTCGACCAGCCGCGCCGGGCTGTTAACCGCCGCGGTGGTGGCGGCCCGGTCCAGCAGCGCGGGATCGTAGCCGCCCAACCGGGCGAACACGGGCAGGTACTGACTGCGGGCCAGCACGTTCACGCTGTCGATCTGGAGCAGTCCCACCCGGCGCACGACGCGCGCCAGATGGGCGAGTGTGGGCTCGGAGCCGGGGCGCGGGTCGTGGAAACCCTGGGCGGCCAGGGCGATCCGACGGGCCTGGGACAGGGAGAACTCCGCGTCGCGGCGGGGGTGCGGTGCAGGCATCTGATCACCGTAGGCCCAGCCGACGACATTCCCGGGGACAGGTACCCGGGACGGGGGTCAGCCCATCCGGCGGTGCTGGTTCTCCTTCTCGGAGGGGCCGGGTGCGGCCGGTGCGATCAGCGGTCCGGGGAGCGACGGGTCGAGGACGCCCTCCTCCAGCCAGGTGTAGGAGCCGTCCATCAGGCGGCGGGCGAGCTTGCCGTCCAGCTCGTCGGTGTTGGACCACAGCCCCTCGAAGAGGGTGTCGATCCGTAGCCGGGCCTGGTGGCAGAACACGTCGGCCAGCTCGTACGGGGTGGTGCCGCGCTCGGGGTGCGCGTCCGTGTCGGCACTGGCGCGCACGACCACGGCGCTCATCGCGAACAGTTCGGCGCCGATGTCCACCACACGCCCGAGGAAGCCCTGTTTGACCTCCATCTTCCCCTGCCAGCGCGACATCGCGTAGAACGTGGACCGGGCCAGCCTGCGTGAGGAGCGCTCGACGAAGCGCAGGTGGGCGGCGAGCGGTCCGAACTCCGCGAAGGCCGAGGGCACCTGGCCCCGGCCGACCACCAGGGTCGGCAGCCACCTGGCGTAGAACCCGCTCGCCCGGGCCACGGCACGTGCCCTGTCGGACCGGCTGGTGTCGGGGTCGATGACGTCTCCGGCCACGGACAGGTGCGCGTCCACCGCCTCGCGGGCGATCAGGAGGTGCATGATCTCCGTGCTTCCCTCGAAGATCCGGTTGATCCGCAGGTCGCGCAGCAGCTGTTCGGCGGGCACCCCGCGCTCGCCGCGCGCGGCCAGGGATCCGGCGGTCTCGAAACCGCGCCCGCCGCGGACCTGGACGAGTTCGTCGGCGATCGTGTACGCCATCTCCGAGGCCCACAGTTTGGCGATGGCCGCCTCGATGCGGATGTCGTGCCGCCCGTCGTCGGCCATCTGACTGGTCAGGTCCAGCATGGCCTCCATGGCGTAGGTGGTGGCGGTGATGAAGGAGAGCTTCTTGGCCACCTCCTCGTGCTGGCCCACCGGACGGCCCCACTGGACGCGTTCGCGGGCCCACTCGCGGGCGACCCCGGTGGCCCACTTGCCTCCGCCCGCGCACATGGCCGGCAGGGACAGGCGGCCGGTGTTGAGGGTGGACAGGGCGATCCGCAGCCCGTGCCCCTCCTCGCCGATCCGGTTGGCGGCGGGCACCCGCACCCGGTGCAGGCGGGTGACGCCGTTCTCCAGTCCCTTGAGCCCCATGAAGCGGTTGCGGTGCTCCACGGTGATCCCGGCCGAGTCGCCCTCGACGACGAAGGCCGTGACGCCGCCGCGGTGGCCGGGTCCCTCGGGCACGCGGGCCATCACCACGAGGAGCTCGGCGACCACGCCGTTGGTGGTCCACAGCTTGACCCCGTCCAGCACGTACTCGGAACCGTCCTGAGCGGGCGTGGCCGTGCAGCGCAGCCGCGCCGGGTCGCTGCCGACGTCCGGTTCGGTGAGCAGGAACGCGCTGATCGCGCCTTCGGCGCAGCGGGGGAGGAAGGTGTTCCTCTGCTCCTCGGTGCCGAACATGGCGACCGGTTGGGGGACGCCGATGGACTGGTGCGCGGAGAGCAGGGCGCCGATCGCCGGTGAGACGGAGCCGACCAGCATCAGGGCGCGGTTGTAGTAGACCTGGGTGAGGCCGAGACCGCCGTACTCGGCGGGGATCTTCATCCCGAACGCGCCGATCTCGCGCAGGGCCGCGATGGTCTCGTCGGGGATGCGCTCCTGGAGTTCGATCCGCTGGGGGTCGATGTCCTCGCAGACCTGCCGTAGCTCGGCGAGAAAGGACTCACCGCGGCGACGGGAGGGTTCGTCGGGTTCGGTGAGGGGGTGGATCAGGTCCAGGCGCAGGCGGCCCAGGTACAGCTCCCTGGCGAAGCTGGGCTGGCTCCAACCGCTCTCCCGGGCCTGTTCGGCCACCTGGCGTGCCCTGCGTTCGTCGACCTCGGGTTCGGGGTCCTGGTTGGTGCCGGAAGCGGGTTCGACCGTCGACATGGGCGCGTTCACCTCACTGAGGGAATGGCGAATGTGGTCTGTGTCACAGCCGTACCCGTGGTCACGGTGTCTGACGCCCGTTGCCGTCAACCGGACCCCGCTGTCCCCTGCGGGCCGGTTCGACGGAGCCCCTGATCACGGCCCCGCAGGCGGTTTTCTCCCCATCTCCGGGGAAAAACCTTGCGCGCAATGCGAACCGTTTGGGTGGGTAGGCCGTCCAACGGGACGCGACGGAAACCAACCGTGCATGTGCCGGGAGTCGCCGAACCCCGGTGCGGAGGACGGCCGCACCGGGGTTCCTCCGTGTCCGGCCAGGTCGTCGGCGCGATCCTCTAGCCTTTGGCTGTGCGTATCGCGACATGGAATGTGAACAGTGCCCGCGCCAGGGCCGAACGGATCGGCGACTGGTTGGACCGGAGCGAGATCGACGTCCTCGCCGTCCAGGAGACCAAGGCCCGTGACCACCAGTTCCCCGAGTCGGTCTTCACCGACCGCGGGTACGAGGTCGCCCACCACGGCCTCTCCCAGTGGAACGGGGTCGCGATCGCCTCGCGCGTGGGGCTGGAGGACGTCCGGATCGGCTTCCCCGGCCAGCCCGGCTACGGGGACCCCGAGGAGCCCGAGGCCCGCGCCATCGCCGCCACCTGCGGCGGCGTCCAGGTGTGGAGCCTGTACGTGCCCAACGGCCGCGAGGTCGACCACCCCCACTACGCCTACAAGCTTCGCTGGCTGGAGGCCCTGCGCCAGGCGGGCGCCGAGAGCCTGGCACAGGACCCCGAGGCCCAGATCGCCTACACCGGCGACTTCAACATCGCCCCGCAGGACGAGGACGTGTGGGACACGGCCGCCTTCGAGGGGCTCACCCACGTCACCGAACCCGAACGGACCGCCTTCGCCGGGCTGGTCGACGCCGGTTTCGCCGAGGTGGTGCGCGATCACACCCCCGGCCCCGGTGTGTACACCTACTGGGACTACAAGGGGCTGGCCTTCCCCAAGCGCAAGGGCATGCGCATCGATTTCGTGCTGGCCTCGCCCGCGCTCCGGGCCAGGGTGACCGGCGCGAGCATCGACCGTGAGGAGCGCAAGGGCAAGGGCGCCTCCGACCACGCCCCGGTCATCGTCGCCCTTGACGGTGCCGACAGCCAGCCGGTCGAGCGGCCCGGGAAGTGAGTGGAACAGTGAGCAGCGAAGTGGGTGCCCGGATGAGTACCGAAGCGAACGCGGCGCCGCGCCTGGCCGTCCTCGGCAGCGTGAACATGGACCTGGTGGCCTACGTGGACGAGGTGCCGGACGGCGGTGAGACCGTCACCGGCACCGGCTTCCGGCAGGTTCCCGGCGGCAAGGGCGCCAACCAGGCGGTGGCGGCCGCGCGGGCCGGGGCCGAGGTGGCCTTCCTCGGCGCTGTCGGTGACGACGCCTTCGGCAGCGAACTGCGTGCCAACCTGGCCCGGAGCGGGATCGACGCCACCGGACTGCGCACGGTCCCCGGGGTGTCCGGGATCGCGCACATCGTCGTGGACGGCCACGGCGGCAACCGCATCATCGTCGTTCCCGGTGCCAACGGCGAGGCCGGCGTGGCCGAGGGCGACGAGGCTCTGGTGAGCGGAGCCGCGGCCCTGCTGCTCCAGCTGGAGCTGCCGATGGCCGCGGTGGTGGCCGGTGCCCGTCTGGGCCGGGGCCTGGGCGTACCGGTCTATCTGACGCCCGCCCCCGCCCGGGAGCTGCCCGAGGAGCTCCTGGAGAACGTGGACGTCCTGGTCCCGAACCAGCACGAGGCCGCCGCGATCACCGGGCACACCGAACCGCGCGCCGCTCTGGCGGCGCTGCTGGAGAGGGTTCCCGAGGTGCTGCTGACGCTCGGCGAGGACGGGTCGCTGTACGGGCGCCGGGGCGAGGAGCCGGTCCACGTTCCGGCGCGTCGGGTGGAGGCGGTGGACACCACGGCGGCTGGCGACACCTTCTGCGGTTCGTTCGCGGTCGCCAGGGCGGAGGGACGGACTCCGCGTGCGGCGATGGAGTTCGCCGCGGCCGCTGCCGCGATCTCCGTGGGACGGCACGGAGCCAGCTCGTCGATGGCCTCGCGGGACGAGGTCGAGGCCCTGCTCAGGGGCTGAGGCGCGGGACCGCCGTGCGTGGTCGGGCACGTGCTCTGGGCGGTGCGCTCAGGGCGTGTGTCCGATCTGCTCGAGGAACGGCGCGGGGTCCTGGTTCTGGAGGCGGACCTCCAGCACGATGTCGACGGTGTCGCCGACGATGCGGCCGCCCCAGGGCGTGCCGCCACCGTCGCCGACCCCGAAGTCGGCCAGGCTGATCTGGGTCGTGGCGGAGAAGAAGTGGCCGTGGGTGTCGTCCGGGGAGCCCAGGTCGGGAGCCTCACCGACCCACTCGGAGTTCAGGACGACGGGCACGGTCGTGCCGTGCAGTTCGAGGTCGCCGTGCAGGCGGAAGGAGTTCTGTCTCCTGACCGGCTCGACCCCGGTGGAGGTGAAGCGGATCCGGGGGTGGTGGTCCACGTCCAGGAAGTCGGCGGAGCGCAGGTGCGCGTCGCGGGCGTTGACCCCGGTGTTGAGGCTCGCCGCGTCGATGACGACCTCCACCGAGGACCGCGTGGGGTCCTGGGCCACGTGGACCTGCCCCTCGGCCTGTCCGAAGGCGCCCTGGACCCGGCCGAAGCGCAGGTAGTGGGCGACGAAGATCAGACTGGAGTGCAACGGGTCGAGGTGCCAGGTACCGGTGCCCGGGCCGAATCCCGTCGGAGCGGATGTCATGGGTGATAACTCCCTTTTGCCCGATATAAGACATTGGTCAGCACACTTTAGGTCCGCCCCCTGACCACGACCCGGGGTTCCGCTCCGACCTGCGGAGAGACATTCGACTCGCCTTCACCGAGAAGCCCCCGGAACCGCCTCTGGCAGGGCGGATCACCCCTCGCCGGAGGGCCTCGGACAGCCAGGGGGATTTCGGTCACGGTCGGGCCCGGCCACCCCGGCCGCAAGGACACGAGGCCGGCGGACGCACGAGGGGAGGGCCGGGGCGGTGCGCCCCGGCCCTCCCGGGTCCGGCCGGTCGGCGGGCCCGTGCGGCCCGTCCCGGTGCGCTACATGTGCTCGGGCGATTCCACGCCGAGCAGGTCCAGCCCCTGGACCAGCACGCGCAGTGCCACGGAGACCAGTGCCAGCCGCGACTCGCGCTCGGCGTCGGTCCCGGCGGTCAGCACCGGGCAGTGCTCGTAGAAGACCGTGAGGCTCTGCGCCAGCTCGAACAGGTACGTGGCCAGGCGGTGCGGCTGGAGGAGGTCGCCGACCTGCGCCACCACGGCACCGAAGCCCAGCAGCTTGAGCGCGAGCTCGCGCTCGGCGTCCTCGGACACGGTGATCCGGCCGTCGATCCGCTGCGGGTCCACCCCGCCCTTGCGGAAGATGGACCGGATCCGGGCCTGCGCGTACTGCAGGTACGGCCCGGTGTTGCCGGTCAGCGCCAGCATGCGGTCGAAGTCGAAGACGTACTCGGTGTCGTGCGAGACCGACAGGTCCGCGTACTTCACCGCGCCGATGCCGACCTTGTAGGCGATCTCCGCCTGGCTCTCGGCGTCCAGGTCGGGGCGGTTCTGGGCGACCACGGTCGCGGCCCGCTCGACCGCCTCGCCCAGCAGCGCCATCAGCCGGACCGGCGCGCCGCTGCGGGTGCGCAGGATCTTGCCGTCGCTGCCCAGCACGTTGCCGATCTGCACGTGCGTGGTCTCCACGCACTCCGGCAGCCACCCGGCCTTGCGGGCGGTGGCCCAGACCATCTTGAAGTGCATGGCCTGCGGGGCGCCGACCACGTACAGGATGCGGTCGGCCTTGAGGTCGTCCACCCGGTACCGGACGGTCGCCAGGTCCGTGGTGGCGTAGCCGTAGCCGCCGTCGCTCTTGCGGATGATCAGCGGGACCGGCTTGTCCTCGCGGCCGGTGAAGCCCTCCAGGAACACGCACAGGGCGCCGTCGCTGACCTCGGCGATGCCCTTGGCCTCCAGCTCCTCGCACACGTCGGCGAGCATCGCGTTGTAGCTGCTCTCACCGGCCAGGGCCTCGTCGTCGAGGGTCACACCGAGCTTGGCGTACACCTTGTTGAAGTAGACCCTGGACAGGCCCACCAGCTTGCGCCACAGGCGCAGCGTCTCCTCGTCGCCGCTCTGCAGGGCGACCACCCGGCGGCGCGCACGGGCGGCGAAGTCGTCCGGGTCCTCCCCGGCGGAGTCGAACTTGGTCCGGGCCGCCTGGTAGAAGGCGTTCGGGTCGGTGGTGAGCAGGTCGGCCTCGGCGGACTCCTCACCGACCTCCAGCAGGTGCTCGATGAGCATGCCGAAGGGGGTGCCCCAGTCACCGATGTGGTTCTGCCGGATGACGTTGTGGCCCAGGAACTCCAGGGTCCGGGCCAGGGAGTCGCCGACCACCGTGGTGCGCAGGTGCCCGACGTGCATCTCCTTGGCCACGTTGGGTGCGGAGTAGTCGAGCGGGATGTTCAGGCGCTCCTGCACGGGCACGCCCACGCGGGGGTCGTCGAGGAGCTGGCGGGTCTGGTCGGCGATCCAGTCCTCGCGCAGTGTGAGGTTGATGAAGCCCGGACCGCTGACCTCGACGTCACGGCAGACGTCGGACACGTCGAGGTGCTCCATGATCGCCGCGGAGACCTCGCGGGGCTTTCGGCCCAGGCGCTTGGCGAGCGCGAGTGCGGCGTTCGCCTGGTAGTCAGCGAACTGGGACGGGCGGATGACGGGGTCGGTGTCGGCGAACTCGGGACCGAAGGCGGCGCCGAGAGCGGACTGGACCCGTCGCGAGAGTACTTCCTGCGGGTCGGCCATGGTGCCAAGCCTACCGACCGGCCGTGCCCTTCCCGCCAGTCGTTTACCGGGCGGCACCGCTCCCGTACGGGGCCGTGGCGGCCGGATATCTTCTTCCGATGAGTGATCCGTGGCAGCCGGGGACCGCAGGGCTGCTGAGGCTGCCCTCGGGCCGAGTCGTCCGCGGCCGGGGGCTGGGGTACCCGCTGCCGGAGGGTCCCCGGCCCCAGTTCGCCCTGTACCTGTTGGGCCACGAGCCGCCGACGTTCCCCTGGACGTACCGCTGGGTGCGCTGGGAGGACTTCGGCCTGCCCGCCGACGCCGCCGACGCCGGGGACCGGCTCCGCCAGGCCCTGGACCGGGCCGGGCGGGAACGGGTGGAACTGGCCTGCCTTGGCGGTCGCGGCCGTACCGGGACGGCACTGTCCTGTCTGGCGGTGCTGGACGGGCTCCCCGCCGGGGAAGCCGTGTCCTACGTGCGCGAGCACTACTCCCCGCACGCGGTGGAGACCCCGGAGCAGGAGGCCTACGTGGGCGCCTTCACACCCTGACCGGGGGTCCCGGTCAGCGGTCCTCGCCGCGGCGGTGCAGCCAGTTCGGGGAGCGGGGGTGCACCCTCCGGCGGATCTGGTCGACCAGGCGGCCGCCCGACAGGTCGTGGGCGAGCTGGCAGGCGTGCGCGATGCCCTCGGTGCGGCTGTCGCCGTGCGCGATGACCACCGTGCCGGTCAGGCCGAGCAGGGCGGCGCCGCCGTAGGTCTCGCTGTCGAACCGCTCGCGCAGCCTCCTCAGGGCGCCGCGCTGGAGCAGCGCGCCCGCCTTGGCCGCGGTGGACGAGGTGAGCGCCTCCCTGACGGCGTCCATGGTGAAGGCGGCGGTCCCCTCGATGGTCTTGAGGGCCACGTTGCCGCTGTGTCCGTCGGTGACGACCACGTCGACCTTCCCGGAGAGCAGGTCGTGCCCCTCGATGTTGCCGCGGAAGTCCATGGTCTCGGAGCCCTCCGCGGCGCCGGCGAGCAGTTCACCGGCCCTGCGGATCAGCTTGTTCCCCTTGCCCGGCTCCGAACCGATGTTGAGCATGCCCACCCGGGGCCGCTCCACGCCGAAGGCGGTCTGCGCGTAGGCACAGCCCAGGTGCGCGAACTGGACCAGCATCTCCGGTTTGGCGTCGGCGTTGGCCCCGGCGTCCACCATGATGGTGGGCACCCTTCCGGTGGGAAGGGTCACGGCCAGGGCCGGGCGCAGCACGCCCGGCTGGGTGCGCAGCCGGACCGTGGAGGTGGCCACGATCCCGCCGGTGGACCCGGCGGAGACCAGCGCGTGGGCGTCGCCCCGGCGGATCAGCCGACAGGCCACAGCGGCGCTGGAGCGGGGGCGCCGCCAACTGGCCAGGGCCCCTTCGTGCATCGCGATGTCGTCCTCGGCGTGGACCACCGGGACGTCGCGCAGCGCACCCTGCTCGGCGAGTATCGCGGCGATCTCGGTCCGCCGCCCCACGAGCAGGACGCGCAGGCCCAGCTCGCGCACGGCCCTGACGGCACCGTGCACGATCTCCTGGGGGGCGTTGTCGCCGCCCATGGCGTCCACCGCGATGATCGGCGGTGACGTGCGCGGGGCCGGGGCGTCCGCGTCGGGAGTGCCAGTCACTGCTTCCTCACACGGTCGGTCGGTGTTGGTGGGCGGGGTCCGCGGGGCGGGGTAGTGTGGGCCGTTCGCGCGCTTTCGGGTGGGTTTGCGGCAGGGGCGGGCGAGCCCCGCCGGGCCGCACTGGATGGTGTGGTGACACGCTATCGGGTCGCCCCCGCTCCGCCTGCGGACGGCACGTTCCCGCGCCCGCCTGCGCCCATGCGAGGATACTTGCAGTATGTCCAGGTCAGGGCTGGATATTGCGCAAGGTGGGTACAAATCCCCTAGTAGGGGTATATCCGCTCGCTGGCTCGGTCGCCCGAAAGGCCCCGAGCGCAGACGACAACCGAATTTTCATCCCACGGTGGTCCCCCGGTACCCGTATGCCGGAACCGCCGGATCAGGGCTGCCCTCCTCCCAGGGGAGGCCCCTGTTGAACCAGCAGGAGAGGAGAGGCGTGAGCGTTACGCCTGACGTGGCACAGTCCCCGTCCGCCGGACGTCGGTTTCGTGCCTACACGACGAAACACCTTGACGAGCTCACGGCGCGAGCCGGTCTCGCGGCTGACGAGCAGCTCGCGGTCAAGGCGGTGGCCCATGTGCTTCCGTTCCGGGTCAACAGCTACGTCATCGATGAGCTGATCGACTGGGACGCCGCTCCCGACGATCCGATCTACCGTCTGGTCTTCCCCCAGGCGGACATGCTGCCCCAGCACGACGTCTCCAGGATCGCCGACCTGCTGTCCGCGGGCGCGGGGCGCAAGGAGCTGAACGAGGCCGCCAACCAGGTCCGGGCCAAGCTCAACCCGCACCCCGCGGGCCAGATGGACCTCAACGTGCCCACCTCGGGCAACGAGGAGCCCATCCCGGGGATCCAGCACAAGTACAAGGAGACGGTGCTCTTCTTCCCGAAGCAGGGGCAGACGTGTCACGCGTACTGCACCTACTGCTTCCGCTGGGCGCAGTTCGTCGGCGACGCCGACCTGAAGTTCGCCTCCGGTGAGATCGACCAGATGGTCGACTACGTGCGCTCGCACCCCGAGGTCACCAGCGTCCTGTTCACCGGTGGCGACCCGATGATCATGGGTGAGGGGGTCATCTCCCGCTACATCGAGCCGCTGTTGGAGATCGAGCACCTGGAGGCCATCCGGATCGGGACCAAGGCGCTGGCCTACTGGCCGCAGCGCTTCACCACCGACCCGGACGCGGACGACACGCTCCGTCTGTTCGAGAAGGTCGTGGCCTCGGGCAAGAACCTCGCGTTCATGGCCCACTTCTCGCACCCGAACGAGATGAACTCCGAGCTCGTGCAGGACGCCGTGCGCCGGATCCGCGCCACGGGGGCGGTCATCCGCACCCAGGCACCGCTGATCCGCACGATCAACGACGACTCGGCCACCTGGGAGAGCATGTGGCGGACGCACCTGCGCCACGGCATGGTGCCCTACTACATGTTCGTCGAGCGCGACACCGGCCCGCAGGACTACTTCGCGGTGCCGCTGGCCGAGGCCTACGACATCTTCCGCGGCGCCTACCAGCGGGTCTCGGGTCTGGCCCGGACCGTGCGGGGTCCGTCGATGTCGGCGACGCCGGGCAAGGTGTGCGTGGACGGTGTGACGGAGATCTTGGGAGAGAAGGTCTTCGTCCTGCACTTCATCCAGGCGCGTGACCCGGAGCTGGTCGGCAAGCCCTTCTTCGCCAAGTACGACGAGAAGGCCGCCTGGCTGTTCGACCTGAAGCCGGCGCTGGGCGCCACCCACTTCCCGTGGGAGCAGGCCCCGGTCGGCGACAACGGCCTGGTCGACCCCACCCGCCTCTAGGGCGGGCCGCCGCCGGGGGAGGAGGAGCGAGCCGCCGGCGGCGGGGGCCGCGAAGCGGCCGGCAGTAACGGGCGGAGCCCGGCACCTGGTGGGTGCCGGGCTCCGCTCGTGTCCGCTCCGTGGACGGAAACAGGCCGCCGCGGGACGGGAGTGGACCGCGAGGCCCGACGGATCGGACACGTTTCCTGGGCTGGTCTGTCGGTGGGGGGAGGTGCCCAGGGGGCAGGGGAGGGGGCGCGGGGTCAGTCCAGGAGGGCGTCGAAGTCGCCGGTCTTGGCGCCGCGGACGAAGGCCCTGATCTCCGCCGGCGTGTACACGAGCGCTGGACCCTCGGGGTCACGCGAGTTGCGGACGGCGATGTCTCCTCCGGGAAGCGTGGCGACCTCCACGCAGTTCCCGTCCGGATTGCTCCAACTGCTCTTGGTCCATGCGACCTTCAACCGGTCCGCGGGGACGCCGTTGTAGATCGGGTGCATCTCAACCTCCTGGAACTTCGGGGACGTGTGAGCGGGGTCCACGAGCGGCTCCAGTGCGCCGTACTCGTCGGGCTGGACCATTCTGACCTTCGCCCGCCGTGTCCCAGGGCGGGCAGGGTCGTGCACGATTGATCCGTTCGTCCCCGTGCAAAACCAAAGCGTAGTGCATGCACGTGCATACGTGCTTGCATCAGTAAGTTCTCGCGGGTTGGCCGAGGGTGAACCGACGGTGGAACCGCATGTCACGCCTAACGTTTCGGGGGCCCCGGCGGTTCAGCGTTCCAGGATCGTTTCCCAGTCGTGGCCGAATGCGGACATGCCGACGGCCCCGAGGGCACGCAGGGAGTCCGCGGCCTCGCCCGGGGTCGCCGGTTCGGCCCGGGGCGGTGCGGGACCGGTGGCGGGGGCGCGTCCCGGCGGGCGGGGGCGGAGACCGCCCGGGGCCTCGCGGTCAGGCCCGGTAGCGCTCGAGGAAGCCTTCGAGGATCTTCTCGGTGGAGCCCGGCATGGGGGCCTGGGTGGCGAGGTGGTCCATGGTCTGCGCGTAGCGGCTGGTGTCGTCGAACTTGTCGAAGTAGAGCGCGCTGCTCAGCTGCTCCAGGTAGACCACGTCGGGCAGCTGGGGGGTCGGGAAGCGCAGGATGCTGAACGGGCCGCCGGCGGCGGGGTGGCCGCCCATGGCGAACGTGGCGATCTGGATGGTGATGTTGGGGCGGCGGGACATCTCCAGGAGGTGTTCGATCTGGTCGCGCATCACCTCGGCGTCGCCGTAGGGCCGGTGCAGGACCGCCTCGTCTATGACCGCCCACAGGCGCGGCGGATCGCTCTCGGGCGAGGTGAAGCGCAGCTGTCGGCGCATGCGCATGTTCACGCGGCTGTCCACCTCCTCGTCGGAGGTGGCCGTGCGCGAGAGTTTGATGACCGACCTGGCGTACCCCTCGGTCTGGAGCAGCCCGGGCACGAACTGCACCTCGAAGGTACGGATGACCGACGCGGCCTCCTCCAGGCCCACGTAGACGCCGAACCACTGGGGGAGCACGTCGCCGTACTTGTGCCACCACCCCTGGGCGTTGGCGCTGGAGATCATTCCGACCAGGGCCTCGCGCTGCTCGGGATCGTCCACTCCGTACAGTTTCAGCAGGTCGTCGACGTCCCGGTGCTTGAAACTGACCTGGCCCAGCTCCATGCGGCTGATCTTGGCGTGGGAGGCCCGGATCGCGTATCCGGCGTCGTGCCGGGAAATGCCCTTCTCCTTGCGCAGGCGGCGCAGCTGGGTGCCGAGCAGAATGCGCAGCACGGTGGGGCCACCACTGGAATTGGCGAGGAAATCCTGCGTGACCTGGTGGTTCGGCATGGGGTCGGCGACCACTTCGCCTCCCTGGAGTGGTATTGGCGCGAGCGACCGCTCAGTATACCGATGTGGTTCTTCCGCGCCAGGCCCGGATCCGGCCCGGGAAGCGGGGAAGTGTGCCAACCGGAATCGCCGGTGAGCGGGGGGCGAATTCTTCGTGAGGGGCCTACCGAAAGCAGGACAGAGTCCTATAGTCTTGCCGAACGTTGATCTGCACGTGCATCTGTGGCTTACGTATGTAACTAACGGGGCATAGCGGACAGGCAGGCGTGAACTCGAGGGTTTCCACGCGAGGAGAGAGATGAACACAGAGCTGATGCTCTCGGAGCTCGACGCCGGGGCATCCTGGAACCACCCCCTCCCGGTGCAGGCGCCCGGAGGGGCGTCGGCCGGGCGCTGGGACCCCTCGCTCGGACGGCTGGGGATCGGGGAGTGCGCGCGTACCCTCGACGCCGCGGCCGCCTCCTACCGCGCGGTGCCGGACTCGGTCCGCTCCGCGCGTGAGTTCGGTGTCGAGAGCCTGTTCGCGTGGCGGATGCCGGAGCTGGCGGAGAACCTCCGGCTCGTCGTCTCCGAACTGGTCGGCAACGCCTGCAGGCACGCGGTCTCGGCCGAAGGCCCCGAGCGCACCCGCATCACCCTCCAACTGAGACCCCTGCCCGAACAGGGCACCGTGGTGTGCATGGTCGCCGACCCCAGCCCGCGGGGCCCGGTCCGGGTCGACGCGCACCATTTCGCGGAATCCGGCCGCGGGCTCAGCCTGATCGCCGCTTTCAGTCGGGAATGGGGCTGGGGCCCCGCCCTCGGGCACGGAAAGGTCGTGTGGGCGGTCTGCGCTTCTGATCCGCTCTGACGGATCCCCGATCCCCGGAGGAGGGGTTGTTCCCGTGACTCGGACCGGTGGTGGAGTCCGCCGGGCCGAGTAGGCTGTCAAGGCATGTCGGCATTTGGCCGACGGCGGCAGAGAAACCCCCCGACCCCGAGCCCGGGAGTAAGGCGTGGCCGTACTGGATCCGGACCAGGAACGCTTCCGGTGCGACGGTATGACCGTCGTACACCTGAAGGGCGAAATCGATATCGCCACGGCCGAGGGCGTGTTCACCCGGCTGGCCTCGGCCGCACTCGACAACTGCACCGTCGTCGACCTGTCCGCGGTGGAATTCATCGACGCCTCGGGCGTCAACGCGCTGGTCGGTGCGGTCCGGTCCGCCACCGGCGCCCAGAACCACCTCCTGTTCGCGAGTCCGCCCCGGCAACTGCTCCGGATCCTGGACGTACTCGACCTGCACGGTGTGCTGCCGACCCACCACGACACCGCGGCCGCCTGCACCGCACACCGCACCGACCACGCGGTGCACTGAGGGTGCGCTGAGTTCGGAGCGCGCCGCTCCCCCGGACACCCGAGTGCCGTGGGCGCCCCGGGAACACGGACGGGGCGCGCCGGGCGGGGACGTACCCCGCACCCGACACGCCCCGCACGCCGGGGGACGCGGGCCCGGCCTACTCCACGGTCACGCTCTTGGCGAGGTTTCGCGGCTGGTCCACGTCGTTGCCCTTGGCCAGGGCGAGCTCGCAGGCGAACACCTGCATGGGGATCGTCGAGACGATCGGCTGCAGCAGGGTCGGCACCGCCGGGATCTCGATGAGCACGTCCGAGTACGGCCGCACCGCCTCGTCGCCCTCCTCGGCGATCACGATGGTGCGGGCGC
Organism: Nocardiopsis sp. iso_40; assembly: GCF_056173285.1. Classification (NCBI taxonomy): domain Bacteria; kingdom Bacillati; phylum Actinomycetota; class Actinomycetes; order Streptosporangiales; family Nocardiopsidaceae; genus Nocardiopsis; species Nocardiopsis sp. iso_40. The sequence goes on from NZ_CM149666.1 coordinate 764,260, forward strand.
CGCGGGCGCGCACCTCCTGGATGTTCGACACGATCTTGTCGTGCAGCACGCTGCGCCCCTTGGGCGAGGGCACCACGACGACCACCGGCAGGCCCTCCTCGATCAGCGCGATCGGCCCGTGCTTGAGCTCGCCCGCGGCGAACGCCTCGGCGTGCATGTACGCCAGCTCCTTGAGCTTGAGCGCGCCCTCCATCGCCACCGGGTAACCCACGTGGCGGCCGAGGAACAGCACGGTGTCCGCGTCGGCCAGCGAACGGGCCAGCTCCCGGACGGGCTCGACCGTGCCCAGGACCCTCTCGACCTGCTCCGGCATGGTGGCCAGCTGCGCGATCACGGCGTTGATCTCGTCGCCGAACTTCATCCCGCGCACCTGGGCCAGGTACAGGCCGACCAGGTAGCAGGCGGCCAGCTGGGTGAGGAAGGTCTTGGTGGCGGCCACCCCGACCTCCGGTCCGGCGTGCGTGTACAGCACACCGTCGGACTCACGCGGGATCGTGGACCCGTTGACGTTGCAGATCGCCAGTACGCGTGCGCGCTGCTCGCGGGCGTAGCGGACCGCCATCAGGGTGTCCATGCTCTCGCCGGACTGCGAGATCGCGATGACCAGGGTCTGCTGGTCCAGGATCGGGTCGCGGTAGCGGAACTCGCTGGCGACCTCCACCTCGCAGGGGACCCGGCACCAGTGCTCGATCGCGTACTTGGCGATCAGACCCGCGTGGTAGGAGGTACCGCAGGCGATGATGACGACCTTCTCGACCGACCGCAGTTCCGCCGGGGTCAGCCGCATCTCGTCCAGGGAGAGCTGCCCCTCGACCGAGACCCGGCCCAGGAGGGTGTCGGCGACGGCCTTCGGCTGCTCGACGATCTCCTTGAGCATGAAGTAGTCGAAGCCGTCCTTCTCCGCCGCGGAGGCGTCCCAGTCGACGTGGTACTCGCGCACGTCCACGGGGTTGCCGTCGTAGTCGGTGACGACCACGGAGTCGGCGCGCAGCTCGACGACCTGGTCCTGGCCGAGCTCTACCGCGTCACGGGTGTGGGCGATGAACGCCGCCACGTCGCTGGCCAGGAAGTTCTCGCCCGTACCGCGGCCGACGACCAGCGGTGAGTTGCGGCGGGCCGCGACGACCAGGCCGGGGTCGTCGACGGAGATGGCGACCAGGGTGAAGGCGCCCTCCAGGCGCTTGCACACGTCGCGCATCGCCCCGGCGAGGTCACCGTCGCCGCGCCGGTCCAGCTCGGTGCTGAGCAGGTGGGAGGCGACCTCGGTGTCGGTCTCGGAGAGGAACTTGCAGCCCTGCTCCTCCAGTTCGAGCCGCAGGGCGGCGAAGTTCTCGATGATGCCGTTGTGGACCACCGCGACGCGGTGGTCGTTGTCGACGTGGGGATGGGCGTTCACGTCGTTGGGCGCGCCGTGCGTGGCCCAACGGGTGTGGCCGATCCCGGCGCCGTCACCGGAGACCGGACTCCTCTCCAGGGCCTGGCGCAGGTTGGCGAGCTTGCCCGCCCGCTTCTGTGAGCGCAGGGTTCCCTCGCCCAGCACAGCGATACCCGCGGAGTCATATCCGCGGTACTCCAACCTCGCGAGGCCGTCAACGACAACCTCAAGCGCCGGTTGCGGCCCGACGTAGCCAACGATTCCGCACATGGCCGCCAGCGTAAGCGAAAAGTCGTGTCGAATCGACCAACCAGTGCCCCATACCACTGGTTGTTTTCCCAGGTGGCGGTATAGACCATTTGGTGCATCGGGACCAGACCGCGCAGGTGGGGGCCCAGAGCGGGCTCCGAGTGGAGTCGATTCCCCCTCCCCGGGGGTCGACCAAAAAACCTTTCGTGTCGGCCGGGTGAACGTGTGGTTTCCGGCACGTTCCGCCCCGGATCCGGGTAATGGGGGTACCGCCTGCCCGGACCGGGGGAGTGCCTCGTCTAGTGTGGTCAACCGTGTCTCACGCGACGAAGAACGGCATCTCCTCGCCGTACGTGGAACTGGACCGAGCGGCCTGGGCCGCCCTCCGGGCCTCCACACCCCTGTCCCTGACCGAGGCCGACCTCAGCGACCTGCGGGGTACCAACGACCCCACCTCGCTGGAAGAGGTGCGCGACATCTACCTGCCCCTGTCGCGGCTGCTCAACCTGTACGTGGGCGCCACCCAGCAGCGCCACGCCGCGGTGCGCGCCTTCCTCGGCGAGGCCGACCGGCCCTCGCCGTTCATCATCGGTGTGGCGGGCAGCGTCGCCGTGGGCAAGTCCACCACGGCCCGCCTCCTGCGCTCCCTGCTCGCCCAGTGGCCCAACCACCCGGACGTCGAACTCGTCAGCACCGACAACTTCCTCCACCCGAACGCCGTCCTGCAGTCGCGCGGCCTCATGCGCCGCAAGGGCTTCCCGGAAAGCTACGACCGCCGGGCACTGGTCCGGTTCGTCTCGGAGATGAAGGCCGGGGCCGAGCGCCTGGAGATCCCCGTCTACTCCCACCTGCACTACGACGTGGTGCCGGGCGAGCGCCAGACCGTCCACCGCCCCGACATCCTCATCGTCGAGGGCATCAACGTGCTCCAGCCCGCGACCGCGGGCCGCCTGGCCGTCGCGGACTTCTTCGACTACTCCATCTACGTCGACGCCAAGGTCGCGAACATCCGCGACTGGTACCTCGACCGGTTCCGCGAACTGCGCCGCACCGCCTTCTCCGACCCGCGCTCCTACTTCCACCACATGGCCACGACCATCGAAATCGAAGAGGACGAGGCCCTGGACTTCGCCGCCAACACCTGGCGGACCATCAACGAGGTCAACCTGGTGGAGAACATCCGCCCGACCCGCGGCCGGGCGACCCTCGTCCTGTTCAAGGGCGACGACCACCGCGTCAGCAGGGTCCGTCTCCGCAAGACCTGACGCGAACACCACCTCGGCACACACCGCACCTCGGGTAGGATCGCTGGCTCGGCCTCGCCACCCCCCGGGGTCGTGGTGCGCGCTCATGGATCGGAACGAACCGGGCCTGTCAAGGAGACCGGGGCGGGACCGCGCGCACGCGCGAAGCCGCGTCCTGTCCCGCCGAAACCCGAGGTCCCGCCATGACCACGACCGATCCCGCAGCCGTGCCCGCCGACCCCGAACTCCTCGCCGAACGCGAGGCCCTGCACGGGGCCCGCGCCGCTCTGCGCCGCATGCGCGAGGAGGTCGACGCCACCGAACTGCTCTTCGGTGACGCCGCCAAGGACAAGGTCACCGACGCCGCCCTGCGCCGCGGACGCGAGCGCCGCCTGGCGGCCCTGGCCGACATCCCGGGCGCCCCCCTGTACTTCGGGCGCCTGGACTTCGAACCCGGCACCGTCTTCCTCGACGAGGACGCCGACGACGGGGGCCCGGACCCGGTCGGCCCGCCGACGAACCCGACCGGATCCACATCGGCCGCCGCCACGTCCACGACGGCCGGGGCCGCCCCGTGGTCCTGGACTGGCGCGCGCCCATCAGCATCGCCTACTACCAGGCGTCGCCCGGTGAACGGATGTCCGTGCGGGTCCGGCGCCGGTACGGCTTCGGAACCGTCACCGGCCCCGACGGCCTGCCCGAGTCCGTCCTGACCGCCTTCGAGGACGAGGACCTGCTCGTCGGCCCGGACTCGCCCGAGGCCTTCCTGGGCAGCGAACTCCTCAACTCGGAGATCGAGCGCCCCCGCACCGGGCCGATGCGCGACATCGTCGCCACCATCCAGCCCGAACAGGACGCGCTGGTCCGCGCCCCGCTGGAGACCACCCTGTGCGTGCAGGGCGCCCCCGGCACCGGCAAGACCGCGGTCGGCCTGCACCGCATCGCCTTCCTGCTCTACAGCGAGCGCGAACGGCTCTCCCGGTCCGGTGTGGCGATCATCGGACCCAACCGGTCCTTCCTGTCCTACATCCGGGACGTGCTCCCCGCCCTCGGCGAGGTGGACGTCCACCAGACCACCGTCCGCGAACTCCTCACCCGGGACCTGCCGGAGCGCCTGCGGCCCGCCCGGGGATGGGTGCGCCGTACGGAGGCCCCCGGGGCCGCGCGTACCAAGGGGTCCGCGGTGATGGCCGAGGTGCTCCGCCGCGACCTGTGGGCCCACCTGCGGCCCCCGGAGGAGACCGTGATGGTGCGCCGGGGCTCGCGCCGCTGGCGCCTGTACCCGGAGGACGTGCGCCCGCTCCTCGACGAGCTCGCGGCGCGCGGTGTCGCCTACGGGTCCGGCCGCGAACTCCTGTCGCACCGCATGGCGCACGCGATCCTGACCCTGATGGAGGCCGAGGGCGAGGTCTGCGACGACCGCACCCACGCCCAGGTCCGCCGGGACCCGGCGGTGCGCGCCGCGGTCACCGCCCTGTGGCCCAAGGTCGAGCCGCTCAGGCTGGTGCTCGGCCTGCTCACCGACCCCGAGCGCCTGGCCCGCGCCGCAGGGGGGCTGCTCACCCCCCAGGAACAGCAGACCCTGCTCCTGCCGGGAAAACCGCGCGGTCCCAGGACCGCGAAGTGGTCGGAGGAGGACCTGGCCCTGGTCGACGAGGCGGCGGCGCTGATCGAGCGCCCCTCCGGGCTGGGGCACGTCGTCGTCGACGAGGCCCAGGACCTGAGCCCGATGCAGTGCCGGGCGGTCGGACGGCGCGCGGGCGCGGGCTCCCTCACGGTGCTCGGCGACATCGCCCAGGGCACGAGTCCGTCGGCGGCCCGTAACTGGTCGACGCTCATGGAACACCTGGGCAAGCCCACCGGTCACCTGCACACCCTGGACCGGGGGTACCGGGTACCCGCGCAGATCATCGACTTCGCCGCCCGCCTGCTGCCCACGATCGCCCCGCTTGCGCCCGCCCCGTCCGGCCGCCCCCGGCCGGATGCCTCCGGTTCCGGGGCCCATCCCTTCGCGCCGGTCGCGGTGCGCCGCTCACCCGGTGCGCTCCGGTTGCTCCCGACCGCCGGGGAGATCGCCCCGGCCCTGGCACGGGGCTGTCGGGAGGCGCTCCGGGGGGAGGGGTCGGTGGGGCTGATCGCCGCCGACCACCAGCTCCCCGCGCTACGCGAGGCACTGGCCGCGGAGGGGGTGGACGCCCCGCTGCTCGGCGAGACCGGGACGGACACCGCCCGCCTGGTCGCAGTCCCGGCCAGTCTGGCCAAGGGGTTGGAGTTCGACGCGGTGGTGGTCGCCGAGCCGGCCGCCATCGTCGAGGCCGAGGAGCGCGGTGCGAACCGGCTGTACGTGGTGCTCACCCGCGCGGTCAGCACCCTGCACGTGGTGCACGCCCGTCCGCTGCCCGCCGAACTCGCCTGAGCGGTCCGCGACGGCTCGGACCGGCGCCGGTACGGTGCCGGTCCGGGCGGACTTCAGACAGCGGTCCGGGCCGCGGCCTCCGTCAGTCGGCGGGGCGGGCGGTGCTCCGGTGCTCGCGGCGGCGCTTCCAGTGGCCGGGCACGACCCCGACGGCCAGCAGCCACAGGGCGACGGTGACCAGGTGGGCCCGTTCGGCGAGACCGAGGGCGACACCGGGGGAGCCGTCCCCCGAAGAGGCGTACGCCAGGGCTGCCAGGACCAGGACGACCGCGGCGGCCACTGCCTGCGCGAGGGTGATCAGCGCCAGGGCGGGCCAGGCGCGCTCCCGGGCACGCCGCCGGTCCCGGGCCAGGGCCGCCGAGGCCAGCAGTGCGGACAGGACGGCGACCACGGCCAGGACGGTCTGTGTCACCGTCGCGCCCTGCGTCCCCTCCACCAGGGACTCCACCGCGCAGGCCGCGTCCGTGGACACCACGCACCGGCCGGGCAGCAGGGAGGCGGTGAGCGAGGCGGCGCCGAACACGGCCATCGACCACCAGGAGACGGTCAGCCAGCTGCGGGGGCGCTTGGCGCCCAGGGTCAGGCCCAGCCCGGCGGCGAGGACGACCAGGATCGCGGCGGTCCGGTGCGCGCTGTCCAACACCAGGCCGAGAGTGGACTCGGGGTCGGCGAGGGCGCCCGTGGCGGTGTCCGGGCCACCGGGCAGGACGATCTCAAGGGTCCACATGCTGTAGACCACGGCGGCGACCACGGCGGCCACGCGGCCGTCCCGGTAGTCCCAGTGCAGTGTCGCGGTGTTCGAGTAAGGCATGGCGCCCCCAGTCTCCGCTGCTGACTCTTCTGTGTCCCTCGGACGCACCGGTACGCTTCCGCGTTCCCCGCTCCGCCGGGGCACCGCTCGTTCTGGGACCCTACGTCAGCCAACTCGCGTCGGCACTGTTATCCACGGGTGCGTGTTCACACGGCATCATCGTGGAACACAACGGGAACACGGGCTGGCGGGTCCGGGGACCGCGAGGGTACCGACGACCTACGGAAGGGCGCACGTGATGAACGGCGCAGCCACGGCACGATGGGTGATCGTGGGAGTGGACGGCACCGACTCCAGCAGGCACGCGCTGGAGTGGTCCGCGCACCAGGCCGTACTGCGCGGTCTCGGGGTACGTATCGTCGCTGCGGCGAGCCCGCTGGCCACGGAGGACTTCGGGGTCTGGGACGAGGCGGAGGAGAACGACGGGGGCGGGCCGGGGTCGGGCGCCCGGCGGCTGCTCGACCACGCCCGCGACTGGGTGTCCCGGCTGTTCCCCGAACTCTCCGTCCAGACCCGCCTGTCCTTCTCCCGCCCCGCCGAGGCGCTGGTCACCGAGGCGGCCTCGCCCGGGGCGGTGGCGGTCGTGGTGGGCTCGCGCGGGCTGAGCGGGATCGCCGCGGCCTTCGTCGGCTCGGTGGGGATCGAACTGGCCGCCCGCGCGGCGGTGCCGGTGATCGTCCTGCCGAGGGACCACGCGGCCGCGCACGGGGTCCGCAGCAGGGTGATCGTTGGGGTGGACGGCTCCGAACCCAGCCGCCGCGCCCTGGAGTTCGCCTTCTCCCAGGCGGAGTTCGCCGAGACCGACCTGGTCGCGGTCAACGCCTGGCAGCCCCTGGTGGCCTTCGCGGCGGCGACCGGTCCGATCCCGCCGGAGCTGTTCGACGACGCCACCGCGGCCGAGGCGGCCCGTCAGGCCCTGGACGAGGAGCTCGCCGACCTGCAGCTGTTCCACCCCGGGGTCCGGGTGCAGACGCGGGTGGTGCGCGCCCACCCGGTGGTCGCGCTCCTGGAGGAGGCCACCCCCGCCGACCTCATCGTGGTGGGTTCGCGCGGCCGCGGGGGTTTCCGCGGACTGCTGCTGGGCTCGGTCAGCCACTCGGTGCTGCACGGCGCGCGGGGCCCGGTCGCCATACTGCGCTGAGCCGCCCGGCCCCGGACTACCCGCCCGCCGGTGCGGTGGCGCGTTCCGCGCGTACGGCGTCGAGGTAGTCGGCGACCGCGTCCCGGTTGCGGGTCAGGCAGGCGATGCGGCTGTCCATCCGTTCCAGTTCGCCCTCCAGGGTGGCCAGCATCTCCGGTGTGGCGTCGGTGAAGTGGATGACCCGGGGCCGGTCCAGGCAGGGCAGGATCTGACGGATCAGCCTGGTCGGCAGTCCGGCGTCGAGCAGCCCGCGGATCTGGAGCACCCGGTCCACGAACTCCTCGCCGTAACGGCGGTAGCCGTTGGCGCACCGGTCCGGTGTGATCAGGCCCTGTTCCTCGTAGTACCGCAGCAGGCGGCGCGGGGTGTCGGTGCGCTCCGACAGCTCTCCGATTCGCATGTGACCGACCTCACCGGGCCTCGCTTTGACCCTCACACCAGTGTGACGGTCCGAGCATACGCAGCATGCGAGACGACACCAGATCCCCGTACCGGCCCCAGGTTCCGCCCCCCTCTCCGCGTGGGCGGCGCGCCCTTCCGCTGTCCGTCCTCCTGGCCCTGGCGACCGCGGTCTTCGTCACCAGCCTCACCGAGACACTCCCCGCCGGGCTCCTCCCCGCGATGGGGGCGGACCTCCGGGTCAGCGACTCCGCGGCCGGACAGTCCGTGACGGTCTACGCGATCGGCACCGCTCTCACCGCGATCCCGCTCGCCGCGGCCACCGCCGGATGGCGGCGCAGGCGACTGCTGCTCACGGCGATGGGCGCGTTCGCGGTGGCCAACACGGTCACGGCTCTCTCCTCGGACTTCCTCCTCACCATGACCGCACGCTTCGTGGCGGGGACAGCCGCCGGGCTGGTGTGGGCGATGCTCGTCGGGTACGCGCGCAGCCTGGTCCCCGCGCACCTCCAGGGGAGGGCGATCGCGGTGGTCATGGCGGGCGTCCCCGTGGCGCTCTCGCTGGGGGTCCCGGCAGGGACGCTCCTCGGCGGGCTGTTCGGCTGGCGGTCGGCCTTCCTGGCCATGACGGCGCTCACCCTGGTCCTGCTGGTGTGGATCGCCGTCCTGGTTCCGGACCGCCCGGGTCGGGGGCGGGGCGAGAGGCCGACCATCCGCCGCACCCTCGTCGTCCCCGGGGTCGTGCCGGTCCTGGGCGTCACCCTGGTGTTCGTGTCGGCGCACACGGTTCTCTACACCTATGTCGCGGCCTTCCTGACCGGGGTCGGTATGGGCGGCTCCGTGGACCGGGTCCTGTTGGTCTTCGGCGCCGCATCGCTGGCGGGCATCTGGTTCGTGGGTGCCCGGATCGACCGTCACCTGCGGCCCCTGACGGTCACGAGCGTGCTCCTGGTGGCGGTGGCGGTGACCCTTCTCGGGGCCTTCTCCGACGCCCCCGTACCGGTCTACGCGGCAGCCGCGCTGTGGGGTCTGGGCTGGGGCGGGGTACCCACCCTGCTCCAGACCGCCGTGGCCGACGCCGGGGGAGAGGCGGCGGAGACCGCCCAAGCCGTCCTGGTCACCCTGTGGAACGTCGCCATGGCCGGAGGCGGGGTGGTCGGCGGGGTGCTCCTCGCCGGGGTCGGCTTCCCCGCCCTGCCCTGGAGCGTGGTGTTGCTCCTGGTCCCGGTGCTGGCGATGGTGTCCGCCGCCCGGACGCACGGCTTCCCGGCCCGGCGGTCCGGGGCCGGGGAGGGCGCGGGCGGATGAGACACGCCTGCCGGACCGGTGCCCGACGCGGGTCCGGCAGGCGTTCGCCGCCCGGACGAAGCCGCAGGGCGTTGCCGGGGCGGCCGTCATTGGTCTAATCCGTTGGACCCGGCGGTCGACTTCTGCTGTGTGACGAACGGCACCGTGTGTTGGTGCTGGTGGGGCACTTGCCCGCAATCCAGGGGAAAGCGGACCCGAACAGTGCGGGAGCCCTGCCCGCGCGGGCACGTTCCGGCGCGACTTCGGGACGTCGAAAACCCTTGCTGTGCAGCGCAATCCGACTTTCTGTGCCAACGCGTATAGACCACTGGGCTAGACCAATTGGTCAGTGTCGGCACTCGTCGTTCATGATTCGAGGGATCTCGTAATTCGATGAGGAGCCGTTGTGACTGCTGACGTGGGTACTGATGTGGGCGCCGCCCCCACCAAGAACGAGGAACTCGTCTCCTGGGTACGTGAGATCGCGGAGCTCACCCAGCCGGACGAGGTCGTCTGGTGCGACGGTTCCGAGGAGGAGTGGACCCGCCTGACCGACCAGCTGGTCGAGCAGGGCACCTTCACCCGCCTCAACCCCGTCAAACGCCCGAACAGCTTCTACTGCAAATCGGACCCGACCGACGTCGCCCGGGTCGAGGACCGCACCTTCATCTGCTCCGAGCGCGAAGAGGACGCCGGCCCCACCAACAACTGGATCGCCCCGGACGAGATGCGCGCCACCTTCGGCGAGGTCTTCAAGGGCGCCATGCGCGGCCGCACCATGTACGTCGTGCCCTTCTGCATGGGCCCGCTCGGCGGCGACATCTCCCAGCTCGGCGTCGAGATCACCGACTCCCCGTACGTCGTCGTCTCCATGCGCATCATGGCCCGCATGGGCTCGGCCGCCCTGCGGCTGATCGAGGAGCGCGGCGAGTTCGTCAAGGCCGTCCACTCCGTCGGCGCACCCCTGGAGCCCGGCCAGCAGGACGTCGCCTGGCCGTGCAACTCCACCAAGTACATCTCCCACTTCCCCGAGACCCGCGAGATCTGGTCCTACGGCTCCGGCTACGGCGGCAACGCCCTGCTCGGCAAGAAGTGCTACGCGCTGCGCATCGCCTCGGTGATGGCCCGCGACGAGGGCTGGCTCGCCGAGCACATGCTGATCCTCAAGGTGACCTCGCCCGAGGGCAGGTCGCACTACGTCGCCGCCGCCTTCCCGAGCGCCTGCGGCAAGACCAACCTGGCGATGCTCCAGCCGACCATCCCCGGCTGGAAGGTCGAGACCGTCGGCGACGACATCGCCTGGATGCGCTTCGACGCCGACGGTCAGCTGCGGGCCATCAACCCCGAGGCCGGCTTCTTCGGTGTCGCTCCCGGCACCGGTGCCAAGACCAACGCCAACGCCGTGGAGACGCTCTGGGGCAACAGCATCTTCACGAACGTCGCCCTGACCGAGGACGGCGACGTGTGGTGGGAGGGCCTCACCGAGGAGGCGCCCGCGAACCTCACCGACTGGAAGGGCCGCCCCTGGACCCCGGACTCCGACGAGCCCGCGGCCCACCCGAACTCCCGCTTCACCACCCCGGCCGGTCAGGCTCCCACCATCGCCGACGAGTGGGAGGACCCGGCGGGCGTCCCGATCTCCGCGATCCTGTTCGGCGGCCGCCGCGCCTCCGCGGTGCCGCTGGTCACCGAGTCCTTCAGCTGGCAGCACGGCGTCTACCTGGGCGCCAACGTCTCCTCCGAGAAGACCGCGGCCCAGGAGGGGTCCGTCGGCGAGCTGCGCCGCGACCCGTTCGCGATGCTGCCCTTCTGCGGCTACAACATGGGCGACTACTTCGCCCACTGGGTCAAGCTGGGCCAGCGGGCCGACCAGGCCAAGCTGCCGAAGATCTTCTACGTCAACTGGTTCAAGAAGAACGCCGACGGCAAGATCGTGTGGCCGGGCTTCGGTGAGAACAGCCGCGTCATCAAGTGGATCGTCGACCGCCTCGAGGGCGACGCCGCCGCGGTCGAGACCCCGATCGGCTACCTGCCGACCGCCGACGGCATCGACACCGAGGGCCTTGACCTGTCCGCCGAGGACATGGAGTTCGTCCTCGACGTCGACACCGAGGTCTGGAAGCAGGAGGCCGCCCTGGTCCCCGAGTTCTTCAAGACCTTCGGCGACGACCTGCCCGGCGAGCTCTGGGACGAGTACCACGCGCTGCTGAACCGTCTGGAGAGGTAGCGAACCCGACCGGCCCCGTCTTTTCCGCGCGAGGGGGCCGGTCGCACCCGGAGGGGGTGCGGGCACCCGGTGCCCGCACCCCCTCCGGCGTTCCGGTTCGGAGAAGGAACCTTGGGGTAGTATCAATAGTGATACTTTGCGGCCATGGCCAGCCTTGAGAAGATCCTCGCGCGGATGCGGGATCAGCCGAAGTCGATCCGGTTCGCGGACCTGGCGAAGGTGTGTGAGCACTACTTCGGTCCGCCGCGCCGGCGCGGGACCTCCCACCAGGTGTACGGGATGCCCTGGTCGGGGGACCCGAGGGTGAACATCCAGAACGACCACGGAACGGCCAAGGCCTACCAGGTGAGACAGGTCCTCGCCGCGATCGACAAGCTGGAGGAGGAGCGGTGAACAGAGCAGAGCACTACGCCTACCGTGTTCGTTGGTCGGTCGAGGACAAGTCCTACGTCGGAACCGTTGCCGAGTTCCCCTCCCTGTCGTGGGTCGCCCGCACGAGTTCCGAGGCTTTCGAGGGGATCCGCGGCCTCGCCGAGGACACCGTCGAGGACATGGTCGTCTCCGGTGAGGAGCCGCCGCTGCCGATCGGGGAGCGCAGCTACTCGGGGAAGTTCCAGGTTCGTGTCCCCCCGGAACTGCACCGGCGGTTGGCCATCGAGGCCGCCGAACAGAACGTGTCGCTCAACCGGCTCGCCGCGGTGCGGTTGGCCGCGCGCCCGTGACCAGGGGGCCGGTCGCACCCGGAGGGGGTGCGGGCACCCGGTGCCCGCACCCCCTCCGGCGTTCCGGTCCCGCAGGTGCGCACTAGCGGCAGCTGATGTACCCGTTCCGGAAGGTCTTGCCCTGCTCATGCACGTACATGCGGCCCTGGACGTTCCCGAAGCTCCTGGTGCTGAACGTGTAGCTGCGGGTCTGACCGGCGACGATACCGATGCCGGGGCCGTTCTTGGTGCCGCTGCCCAACTGGGCGAGCGAGAACCTGATGGTCAGTTCCGAACCGCTGCGCTTGCTGTAGCTGACGGTCGCGCTCTCGCAGCGGCTGGTCCTCGTGGTCAGGACCCCGTGGGTCAGGGGGAGCGAGTTGGTGTCCAGGGCGCCGACACCCTCGGGGTCCTCCACGGCGGGTCCGTACTCGGGGTTCTCCACCAGGAACGCGTCCAGGCTCTCCACGTCCTCGCCGACCTCGTAGACACCCTCCTCGGTGACGATGATCTCCTGGCTCTCGGTGCGGACCCGGCCCATTTCGGCGAAGGCGGTGCCGGGTACGAGGAACACCACCGACGCGGCCAGGGCGGCCAGGGCTGTCAGGCGGGACGTGTGCTGTGTTCGTCCGGGGGAGAGGGACACGGTGTCCTCCTAGGGGGTTTCGTCAGGGGCGCTGCGAACGTACCCCCGGCGGACCGGGGCACCAAGGCCTTTGGTCCTCAGGGGGAGTGCAGGCGCAGCACCGCGTGCTCCGCCCACTCCGGGGGCCTGGTGAACCGGGACACGGCCATCATCGTCAGGAAGGCCAACGGGATGGTCCAGGCGGCGGGCTGGGCCAGCAGCACCGTCGCCCAGCCCTCGGGGGTGTCGAGCAGGATCGACCAGCCGATGGTCCCGGTGGCGGTCACCCCGCCGACGATCAGGCCCGCGGCCGCACCCGGCAGGGTGAGGCGCCGCCACCAGATACCCAGCACCAGCAGGGGGCAGAAGGTCGAGGCGGCCACCGTGAACGCCCATACCACCAGCACGTTGATGTCGATCATCTGCGCGGGCAGGGCCAGCAGCACGGCCACGCAGGCGCCGACCGCCACGGCCAGCCGCAACCGGGGCACGCTCCCCTGGAACAGGTCGTGGGACAGGCCCCCGGCCAGGGCCAGGAGAAGCCCCGAGGAGGTCGACAGGAACGCCCCGAAGGCCCCCGCCGCCACCAGCGCGGTGAGAACGGTGCCCACCGACCCCGGGACGGCCTGGGCGGGCAGGACCACCGCCACGGTGTCGGTGCCCTGGAGCATCACCAGCTGCGGTGTGAGGACCCGGCCCAACAGCCCGTAGACCGTGGGGAACAGGTAGAACAGCCCCAACAGGGCGATCACGCCCACCGCCACCCGGCGGGCGATCCGCGCGGTCGGGCTCGTGTGGAAGCGCATGATCACGTGCGGCAGGCCCATACAGCCGAGGGTGATCGCGAGCAGTGTCGACCAGGTCTCGAACAACGGGTAGCCGCCCACGTCCAGCAGGGGGGTGCTCCACCGTGCGCTGCCCAGTTCCGGCATGCCGTCCGGGTGCGGGATGGCGGCGCCCGCCGGGAACACGTACTCCGTGCCCCGTTCGACCGAGTGCGCCCCGGGTGCCAGCTCCAGCTCCTCGCCCCCGGCGGTGGTCACGGTGACCGGTTCGTCCAGCCGGAAGTCCGTGGCGACGGTGAACTCCACCGGGGTGGCCTGGGGGAAGTGGGTCCCCCACTCCGGGTGCAGGACCTCGGCCCGCGTGTCGGCGCCCGCGTGCACCACGAGGTAGACCGCGGGCACGGCGAGGAAGAGCAGTTTGACGACGTAGTGGAAGGCCTGCACGTAGGTCGCCGAGCGCATCCCGCCCGCGGCGATCGAACCGCTCACCACCAGCCCCGCCAGGAGCACCCCCACCCAGTAGGGGGTCCCGCTGACCAGGCTCAGCACCACGCCGGCGCCTTTGAACTGCGGCACCAGGTACAGCAGCATGATCACCAGGACCACACAGCCGCAGAGCTTGCGCAGCCGGGGCGCGCCCAGCCGGTACTCGGCGAAGTCCGGCACGGTGAACGCCCCCGAACGGCGCATCGGGCCCGCAACCAGGGCGACCACGGCGACGTAGCCCGCGGTGAAGCCCACGGCGTACCACATGGTGCCCAGGCCGTTCTTGAGCAGTAGCCCGGCCAGGCCCAGCACCGAGGCGGCCGACAGGTACTCGCCGGCGATCGCCAGCGCGTTCCAGTTGGGCGACACCCGCCGCGAGGCCACCAGGAAGTCCGAGGTGGAACGGGCCGCCCGCACCCCGTACACCCCGATGAACAGGCTGGTGGCGAGTACCAGGCCTATCGCGAGAACCGCCGTGCTCATGGCGTCCCGTCAGGTCCGGTACCGGACCCGGGGTGACGGACCCGGTCCTGCTCCCGGCCCCGCGCCTGGCGCTCGGCCCGGTCCTCCAGGCGTTCGGCCGCGCGTACGTGCCACAGCGCCAGGCCGAACAGCGCCGGGTATATCGCCACCGTCAGCAGCAGCCACGACACCGGAACCCCCGCGAGGCGGACCTGCCCCAGGGCCGGGAACAGGGCGAAGGAACCGCTCAGCCCGAACAGCACCGCCGACAGCAGCGAGACCGTGCGCACTGCCGTGCGCCGCTGGGCCCGGAAGAGCCGTCGCGCCGCCTCGGTGTCCACCGGTTCGGGTACCGGGAGCAGGTGCTGCACGGGACGGTTCCCCCGCGCCAGCGCGATGCGGGTCTGCGGGCTGGTGAGCTTCTCCCTGCGCGGGCTCACGGTGGGTCCTACCTTCTTTCATGGGTGAAGCTGGTCATTCGTAAGATCGGTGAGCCCAAGGGCTCCGGGTATGGCTGTCACGGTGAAGCCCGCTCGACGGCTTAAGGAACTTGGCCGCCCGGAGTCCCGCGACGACCCGACCGCCAATTGGGAGATGCGACCCTGATCGCTGCGTAGGACAACGACGGCGCGGTCGTCCGCTGGGAACCCCACCCCTCACCACACATCGGCGGAGGTGCCCGTGCCCCACATCTGGGCCGGTATCGACATCGGCAAGACCCACCACCACTGCGTGGTCATCAACACCGACGGCCAACAACTGCTCTCGCGCCGGGTCGCCAACGACGAGACCGAGCTGCTGGACCTGCTCGCTGACGTCCTGGCCCTGGACTCCGACGCCCTGTGGGCGGTGGACCTCAACCATGGCGGTGCCGCCCTGCTCATCGGCCTGTTGTTGGACCACGGCCAGCCGGTCGTCTACCTCACCGGCCTGGCCGTGCACCGCGCCTCGGCCACCTACCGGGGCGAGGGCAAGACCGACGCCCGCGACGCGTTCGTCATCGCCGACCAGGCCCGCATGCGCCGCGACCTGGGCGTGCTGCGCCCCGGGGACGAGATCGCCGTGGACCTGCGCATCCTCACCACCCGCCGCGCCGACCTGGTCGCCGACCGCACCCGGGCCATCAACCGGTTGCGCGCCCAGCTGCTGGAGATCTCCCCCGCCCTGGAACGCGCCTTGGACGTGACCAACAAGGGCCCCGTCGTGCTGCTGACCGGCTACCAGACCCCGGCCGCCCTGCGCCGTCTGGGCGCCAAACGCCTGGAGACCTGGCTGCGGGCCCGCGGCGTCAGAGGCGCCGCCGCTCTGGCGGCCACCGCCATCGAGGCCGCCCAGACCCAGCGCACACACCTTCCCGGGCAGAAGACCGCCGCGGCGATGGCGGCCCGGCTGGCCGGGGAGGTGATCCGCCTGAACGAGGAGATCGCCGAGGTCGAAACCCTCGTCCAGGCCCGGTTTCACGACCATCCGCATGCCGGGGTGATCACCTCCCTGCCCGGCATGGGCACGATGCTGGGAGCGGAGTTCCTGGCCGCGACCGGCGGTGACATGGCCCTGTTCGGCACTGCGGACCGGTTGGCCGGCTACGCGGGGCTGGCGCCGGTGGCCCGGGACTCCGGACGTGTCAGTGGCAACCTGCGAAGACCTCGTCGCTACCACCGGGGCCTGCTGCGGTCCTTCTACCTGTCCTCGATGTTCGGCCTGCGGTCGTGTCCGGCCTCGAAGGCCTACTACGACCGCAAGCGGGCCGAGGGCAAGGGGCACAAGCAGGCGCTGCTGGCGCTCTCGCGCCGCCGGGTCAACGTGCTGTGGGCGATGCTCCGTGATGGAACGCCTTACCAAGGTTCACCCCCGGTGAGCTTGGCGGCTTGACACCAGCATTGGGAAGTTCCTTCCGACTCGGGGTCACGGCTGGTCCTTGGCCGTCCCCGGAGGGCGGGCCGAACGGCCCAACTGGTCGCGTTTGGCCGCCTCCAGGAGCTGTTCCCGCAGGTGGCGGCCGTGCCTGCGGCTCACCGGGACGTCTCCGGCGGGTGTCCCCGCGACCAACCCGGACGAGGAGGTCACCCGCAGGTCCCGCACCCACGGGATGGCGACGAGGAAGCCGCGGTGCACCCGCACGAACCCGGCCGAGGCCCACACCTCCTCCAGGTAGGACAGCGACAGCCGGATCAGGTGGGTGCCCTCGGCGGTGTGCAGCCGCACGTAGTCGCCCTGCGCCTCCACGAACTGCACGTCGTCGCGTTTGACGAACACGGTGCGTCGGCCGGTGTCGATCTGCACCACGTGCAGGTCCTCGGCGGGGGGCGCCGAACCGCTCGCCCGGCGCAGTTGGGCGATCCGCCCCACCGCCTCGGCCAGCCGCTCCGGGCGGATGGGTTTGAGCAGGTAGTCCACCGCTCCGATCCCGAAGGCCTCCACGGCGTGGCTCTCGGACGCGGTCACGAACACGATCGACGGCGGCTCCGACATCACGCTCAGCACCCGGGCCACGTCCATGCCGTCCAGCCCGGGCATCAGGATGTCCAGGAACGCGGCGTCGATGCTGGTGGTGCCCAGCAGGCGCACGGCGCTGGCGCCGTTGGAGGCGACCAGGACCTCCGACACCTCGGGCATGTCACCGAGGAGGGAGGCCATCTCCTGGCGGGTGGACGCCTCGTCCTCCACCACCAGTACACGGAGTTCGGGTCTCACCGGACCACCACCCCGGGTGCGAACCTCGGTACGCGCACGGTCACCTTCGTCCCTTCTCCCAGCGCGGTCTCGATCACCAGACCGTACTCCGGCCCGTAGACCGCACGCAGCCGCTGGTCGACGTTGGCCAGGCCGACGCTGCGCGACTCCGGCCCTGTGCCCGCCAACAGGGCGCGGGCCAGCTCCGGGTGCATGCCCACGCCGTCGTCCTCGATCTCGATCACGCACAGGGGACCCTCGCCGAAACCGGACACGCTGATGTGCCCCCGTCCCTCCTTGCGTTCCAGCCCGTGCCGGATCGCGTTCTCCACGATCGGCTGCACGACCAGGAAGGGGATGGCGACCGGCAGTACCTCGGGCGCCATCCGCACGGTGATGTCCAGGCGGTCGTGGAAGCGGGCCCGCTGGAGTTCGAGGTAGGTCTGGGTGGCCTCCAGCTCGTCGGAGACGGTCGCGTAGTCGCCCTTCTCCGAGAACCCGTACCGCAGGTAGTCGGCGAAGTCCGACAGCAGGTGGCGGGCCCGGTCGGGGTCGGTGCGCACCAGGGCGGCGATCACCGCCAACGCGTTGTGCACGAAGTGCGGTGAGATCTGGGCGCGCAGGGTGCGCAGGTCGGCGGCGGTGATCCGGGCGCGGGCCCGGCGCAGCGCGGCGTGGTCCAGGCAGTCCGAGACCAGCGCCGCGGCCGCCTCCACGTCCGCCTCCACGGGGTCGCCGGAGGCGAGCAGCGCCCCGGAGAGTTCGTCGGCGACGGTCAGCGGGACGGCGCACACCGACGACCCGTCGGGCAGACGGGAGCGGGCGCCGCCCCCGTACTCGAAGACCTGGGAGAGCAGTCCGGCGACCTCGTCGGTGTCCGGGCACCTCCCGTGGGAGGCCACCGGCCCGTCGAGGTCGGCGAGGAGCACCCCGTCCACGGCCAGGACCTGGCGCAGGCGCCGGGCGGCGGAGTTCACACCGCGCCCGTGCAGCCCGTCCTGGAGGTCGACGCCCAGGGCGTGGACCTGACGCATCAGGTCCACACTCGCCCGGCGTTCCGAAGACGTGG
Source organism: Nocardiopsis sp. iso_40 (assembly GCF_056173285.1). Taxonomy (NCBI): domain Bacteria; kingdom Bacillati; phylum Actinomycetota; class Actinomycetes; order Streptosporangiales; family Nocardiopsidaceae; genus Nocardiopsis; species Nocardiopsis sp. iso_40. The sequence goes on from NZ_CM149666.1 coordinate 782,210, forward strand.
GGCGCCGGGAGGGGGAAAGCCACGACAGCCACCGATAGGACACGGAACGATCTTATCTCCGCAGAATGTGTCGACATTCACGTTGCGGGTGCAGCCTTCCTCGGAGGGCCCGCCGTCCCGGAGGAAGGCGGGCCCTGTGGGCGGGGGCCCGGGCCTGCGGCGCCGGGCGAGGGTGCGCGCCCGGGGTAGTGGCCGCCGGTGACCGGTGGACCGGGCCCCTTGGCAGAGTCGTCCTAGTGGTCGCCCGCCTTCTCGGCTCCGGCGCCGGTGAGGGCGCGGACCTGGAGCATCGCGAACTTCTCGAAGTCGCGTTCCTTGGACGTGTACGTTCCGACGACCGCGCACAGGATGCTGATCGGCACCGAGACCAGAGCCGGGTTGGGCAGCGGGAACCAGGCGAAGTCGGCGTTCGGCATGAGCGCGTTCTCCGAGCCGGAGACGACCGGGGAGAAGAACACCAGGCCCACCGCGCTGATCAGGCCGCCGTAGATGCCCGCCAGCGCGCCGGCGGTGTTGAAGCGCTTCCAGAACAGGCTGAGCAGCAGGGTGGGCAGGTTCGCCGAGGCCGCGATCGCGAACGCCAGCGCCACCAGGAAGGCCACGTTGAGGTTCTGGGCGAAGATCGCCAGGAGGATCGCGACGGAGCCGATCACCAGGGCGGACAGCTTGGCGACCTTGACCTCCTCGGACCCGGTGGCCTTGCCCTTGCGGATCACCGAGTTGTAGAAGTCGTGTGCCAGCGAGGAGGACGAGGCGATGACCAGGCCGGCCACGGTGGACAGGATCGCGGCGAAGGCGGCGGAGGCGATGAGGGCCAGCAGGACCGCTCCGGCCATGTCGCCGCCGATGGTCGTCCCGACGACCTGGGCCAGCTGTGGCGCCGCCGTGTTGCCCGCGGCGTCCTGGGTGGTGATGGCCTCGTGGCCGACGAGCGCCGCGGCGCCGAAGCCCAGCACCAGGGTCATCAGGTAGAAGGTGCCGATGAGGCCGATGCCCCAGTTGACGGACTTGCGCGCGCTTCCGGAGTCCGGAACCGTGTAGAAGCGGATCAGGATGTGCGGCAGACCGGCGGTGCCCAGGACCAGGGCCAGCCCGAGGCTGATCAGGTCCAGCTTGTTCCACATGGTCTGCAGCGGGTCGCCCGCCACCTCGACGCCGTAGCGCAGGCCCGGCTCCAGGAACCCGGCCGCGTTGCCGTTGGCCGCCGCCTGGCTGGCGTTGGCCGCGTCGGTCATCAGGGAGCCCAGGTTGAAGCCGTACAGCGACAGGGTGAGCAGGGTGAGCAGGGCGGCGCCGCTCATCAGGATGACGGCCTTGGTGATCTGCACCCAGGTGGTGCCCTTCATGCCGCCGAACGCCACGTAGACGGTCATCAGCAGACCGACGACGACGATGCCGGCGATCTTCGCGGTCGGGGCGTCCATGCCGAGGAAGGTCTGCCCCTCCTGGATGCCGAGCAGCAGGGCGATGAGCGCGCCCGCGCCGACCATCTGGGCGAGGAGGTAGAAGATCGACACCACCACGGTGGAGACCGCGGCGGCCGTGCGCACCGGGCGCTGCTGCATCCGGTAGGAGAGCACGTCGCCCATGGTGTAGCGGCCGGAGTTGCGCAGCAGCTCGGCGACGAGCAGCAGGGCGACCAGCCAGGCCACCAGGAAGCCGATGGAGTAGAGGAAGCCGTCGTAGCCGAACAGGGCGATCATGCCCGCGATGCCCAGGAAGGACGCGGCGGACATGTAGTCGCTGCCGATGGCCAGGCCGTTCTGCAGCGGGGAGAACCCGCGCCCGCCGGAGTGGAAGTCGGTGGCCGAACGGGTGTTGCGGCTGGCCCAGACCGTGATGCCGAGCGTCGCCGCGATCATGAGCGAGAAGAGGACGATGGTGACCATCCGGCTGCTCTCGCTGACAGCCTCCTGCGCGAGGATCATCGGTCGTCCTCCCTCTTCTGGGCGTTGGCGCCGTTCTGGAGCTCGTCGCGCAGTTCTGCGGCGGGCCGGTCGAAGTTGCGGTTCGCGTACCTCGTGTACAGGACCGCGATCCCGAAGGTGGACACGAACTGGAGGAGGCCGAACACCAGGGCCACGTTGACGCTGCCGAAGAGGTTGGTGCCCATGATGTCGCGCCCGAAGGCCGACATGAGTACGTAGAGCAGGTACCAGGCCATGAAGGCGATGCTCATGGGGAAGATGAAGCGGTACAGGCGCCGCTTCAGGTCGGTGAACCTCGGGTCGCCGTGCATGGCGACGAAGGTCTCGTTGCTGATCGGCTCGTCGCCGCCGTTCCCGTCGGGGGGTGTCGGATCCTTTGTCGGCCTGTCGCTTGCCATGGTTTTCGGTACCTCCGGGGGATGAGCGGGAGCGGTGCTGCTGGTGAACGCAGGTTTCCGCGGCATGTCCGGTTTATGTGACCTGCGTTACTCGGCACTGTAAGGAGCGACACTCCGGATGAGCAGGGGGCGTGCCGGGGCGCGCGCCGAACGCGGGAGGGGAGCGGCAAGCGGTCGCCCACCGTGCGACGAACGGCTCCGTGGTGCGGTGAACGGTCGCCGGGCGGTCGTCCCCCGCACACCGGCGACGCTTCCGGTCGGTCCGCTAGGGGTGCCGCTGGTCCGCCCGGTCCGGGGCCGCGCCGGGATCGGTCGGCTCCTCCGCCAGGAGGATGCGGTGCCTTCCGGCGTAGACGTTCATGGAGTTGCCGCGCAGGAACCCGACGAGGGTCAGGCCCGCCTCCGCGGCCAGGTCGACGGCGAGGGAGGAGGGGGCCGAGACGGCGGCCACCACGGGGATGCCCGCCATCCACGCCTTCTGGACCAGCTCGAAGGAGGCGCGCCCCGAGAGCATCAGCACGCTCTCGCGCAGCGGCAGCCGCTCCGAGCGCAGCGCCCACCCGACCAGCTTGTCCACCGCGTTGTGCCTGCCCACGTCCTCGCGCAGGGCGAGCAGCTCCCCGTCCGGGGTGAAGAGCCCGGCCGCGTGCAGGCCCCCGGTGCGGTCGAACACCCGTTGCGCCTCGCGCAGCCGGTCCGGCAGCACGGCCAGGGTGCCCGCGCCGACCCGCGGGCCGTCCCCGCCCACCGGCCAGCGGGCCCTGGTCCGTACGGCGTCCAGGCTCGCCTTGCCGCACAGGCCGCACGAGGAGGAGGTGTAGAAGTTGCGTTCCAGCGAGGTGTCGGGCTTGGGGACACCGGGGGCCAGGGACACGTCGAGCACGTTGTAGGTGTTCGACCCGTCCTCGGTGGCCCCGGCGCAGTAGCGGATCGCGGCGATCTCGTGCCTTTCGGCCACCACGCCCTCACTGACCAGGAACCCGGCGGCGAGGTCGAAGTCGCTCCCGGGGGTGCGCATGGTGATGCTCAGGGGGGCGCCGTCCAGCCTGACCTCCAGGGGCTCCTCGACCACGAGCGTGTCGACCCGCTCGCTCGCCGCCCCGTCCCGGATCCGCAGGACCCGCTCACGTACGGTGACCCGTCCCACCCTCACCACCGCCTTCCGGTGTCCTCACTGCTCTTCTCCTCCATGATGACGCGGCGCGGCCGTGCGGACGGCGGCCGCCCCGCCGCACCGGCGTCCTTCCCCGGCCGCCTGGGGCCCGGGCGCGCGGTGCCCGGTGGCCCGTGTCTCCACCCCGCCCGGAACTCCCGGCCCGCCGGAGGTGTTGTATGTTCCGAGGACCTGAGGACCCCGGACGAGGTGCGCCGTACCCGGTCAGGACAAGACGGCGCGGACACTGTTCGCACGTCTTGGAGGTAACGGGTCATGGCATGGATCGTTCTGGTGGTCTCCGGCCTGCTGGAAACCGCGTGGGCCGCCGCGCTGCACGCCTCGCAGGGCTTCACCCGCCTCTGGCCGTCGGTGGCCTTCCTGGTCGCCCTCGCCCTGAGCATGGCCGGCCTGGCCTACGCCCTGCGCACCATCCCGCTCGGTACGGGTTACGCCGTCTGGGTGTCCGTCGGGGTCGTGGGTACGGCCCTCGTCGGTATGTTCTTCCTCGGTGAGGGCTTCAGCGTGCCCAGGGCCCTGTGCCTGATCGCGATCGTGGCGGGCGTGGTGGGCCTCAAGGTCCTCGGCTGACCGCTTCCGGCCGCGGAGCGGCTGCGGGGAGCCCGGACCCGGCTCCGGTCACTAGGCTCGCGGGATGAGTCTGGGAACCGTCGACCAGTGGGTCGTCAACGCCGTCGAACCGTCCTCCCTCGCCCGTTTCTGGGCCTTCGTGCTCGGCGGGGACGTCCAGGACCGCGAGGACGGCTGGGCCGTCGTCTACGGAGCCTCCGGACTGCCCCGGCTGTCGTTCCAGCCCACCCCCGAGGCCAAGCGGACGCCCAACCGCATCCACCCGGACGTGCTCGTCGAGGACATCGCCGAGGCCGCACGCGCGGCGGTGGAGCGCGGCGCGAGCCCGTTGGGGGAGGCGGTCACCGACGACCAGGGTGCGTTCCAGGTCCTCCGGGACCCGGAGGGCAACGAGTTCTGCCTGGTCGAGCCGGCGCGCTGACGGCTCCGGCGCCGGAGCCGCCCGAACGCGGCCCCGGCGCCGGGTCTCACCCGTGGCTCCTGGTCAGGCGGTACACGCTGCCGTCGTCCTCGCGGTCGAGGAAACCCTCCTCGACCAGGTAGCGGCGCATGGCGGAGTGGTCGTCGAAGCAGGTGCGGATGGCCGCGTTGACCTCCTTCTCCGTGTACTCCTTCCCCGGGGCGAACAGCCGCCCGCTGATCCGCTCCAGTACCGCCAGCCGCAGTTCACGCCTGGCCGGCATCGTGGTGAGGCGCCCCTGGCGGAAGAGCGCGTCCACCGGTTCACCCGTCCTGTTCTCGTCCCGGTGGGAACGCATGGCCGCGGCGAACACCTCGGTGACCGCCACCAGCCGCACGCCCCCCGCGCCCGAACCCTCCTCCCGGACCAGGCCGTCGCGCACCAGGCGTGCCAGGCGCTTGGCGGCCCTGGCCCCCTGGAGTTCGGCGGCGTCCAACCCCTCGGGCCCGGCGGTGACGATCCGGGCGTACAGCGCGAGCCGTTCGGGTGCGGCGAGCGAGGAGACGAGCTGGGTGGGGTGCGGCACGGCGGATCCTCGAAGACTCGGGAACTACTGGTCCCTGCCACGTTAGGCGCCGCACCGCAGTCGCAGCCAACGATTACCGGTACGCAGAGCCACGGGTCAGGCCTGCTCCAGCAGGCTCTCCACCACGCGGCCCACACCGTCCTCGAAGCTGGAGGGGGCCACCTTCAACCCCAGCGCGGGGTCGAGCAGATCGGGGTGTCCGCTGGACATCGCGTACCCGGAACCGGCCCAGGTCAGGGCGGACCGGTCGTTGGGCATGTCACCGAAGGCCACGACCTCCTCGCGGGACACGCCCCAGCGTTCGCACAGCATCGCGAGCGTGCTGCCCTTGTTCACCCCGGGGGCGCTCAGCTCCACGAGCCCCGCGCGGCCCGAGTAGGTCGCCTCCGCGAGCGGCCCGACCGAGGCCACCGCCGCCTCGTACATCAGGTGCACCGGGTGTGTGCTGGAACGGGCGATGAGCTTGGTGACCGGTGTCGCGGCCTCCAACAGGGCGTCGGTGTCCTCCAGCACCCCGCTCACCCACTCGCGCGGTACCCACGGCTCCAGGTGGTAGCCGGCGTCGTGGTAGAAGCCCGCGCCGGTCTCCACACCGAAGCCCAGTTCGGGCAGGGCGCCCCGGAGTTTGGCCACGATCGTGCCGGAGGTGTCGCGGTCGATGGCCCGCACCAGCGGCGACGGCTCCCCCGGCAGCCGGGTGTGGGCACCGTTGCCGCAGACCACGGCGGCGCAGTCGAACATGTCGGCGAAGATCTCGGTGGTGCGCGGCGGGCGGGCGGTCACGATGACCACCTTGACCCCTGCTTCCACGGCTGCGGTCAGGGCTCGGCGGTTGCGGTCGGAGACCTCACCGCTCCGGCCGAGCAGGGTTCCGTCGAGGTCGGTGGCGATGACTCTGGGAAGGACCATGGGATGGATTATGTCGTCCGCGGGCGACGGTTTCGATGGGTTTTCGGGGCCTGCGGGGGAAGGTCGGCGGAAGTTCACCGGCCGTCCGGGCCGGCCGGGATCCGCTCGATCACCCCGCCCCGGAACACGTCGTACAGGTCCAGGGTCTCCAGGTGCACGTAGCCGATGTGGCAGTCGCAACTGGTCAGCGGGCACGGGGCCGGTCCCAGGCGGGCCGCGAACGACCCGTCGTAGAGGTTGCCCAGAGGGGTGTCCACGAAGTGGCAGCGGCGCACGTCGCCGTCCCCGTTCACGGACAGCACACTCTCACCCGTACGACAGGGCAGCCCGCGGCTGGGGTGCGGCAGGCGGCTGTAGTGGAAGTGCGGGTCGATCTCCTGCCAGGAGGCCGCCTCGGCGTCGGTGTAGACGGCCCCCTCGGCGGCGTTCACCCACAGGTACACCCCCTCGGGCAGGTCGGCGCGCATCCGCACCGCCGCCTCCAGGTGCTCGGGCTGCCCCACCACCCCCACGCTGAACCGGACCCCCATCGCGGAGAGTTCGCGCGCCTTGCCCAGGAAGCGCCCGTGGCTGACCTCGCCCGGGTGGTAGGTGGTCCACAGGGCCACCGAGTCCCGGTCGCAGTCGGCGAGCCAGGCCGTGCGCCCGCTCAGGTTGGTCTGGATCGCCACCCGCTCCACGTGCGGCAGACGGCTCAGCCGGACCATCGCCCGCCGGTACCAGGAGCGGGTCAGCCCCTCGCCCCACGGGGTGAACAGCACCGAGAACCGGGTCCCGGGGGCCTCCTCGGCTCTGGTGGCCACCCAGTCGGTGAACCGCTCCAGGGCGGCCCGGTCCGCGCGCAGGGTCCCGGGGCTGTCCCGGCGCTTGGCGAAGGGGCAGTACGGGCAGTCGTAGTCGCAGCTGGCCAGCGGCCCCCGGTACAGCAGGGTGAGGTGCGCGGGCAGGGCCCGCGCCGTGGCGGGGCGGGCGGGCGCGGGATCGGGAAGGTCGACGGGACCGCAGGTGCTCATACGGCTCACCCCGCCTCGTACTCGGCCATCAGCCGGTTCACCCGGGCGGAGAAGAAGTCCGGGCCGATCGCGTCCGAGTGCGCCAGCCCCTCCTCGGTGAGCCGGAGCAGCCCCGCGCTCCCGGAAGCGCGAGACCCGGCGTCCCGGGCACCTTCTCCGCCCCCGTCTCCCGGTTCCAGCCAGCCGCGTTCGGCCAGCGCCGCGAACTCGACGGGGAAGTCCGCCACCGGGTGCGCGGCGAACCGGGCCGTGTAGTCGGCGACCGCCAGCCCCTCCACGCGCAGCAGCGACTGCAACACGTGCCTCCGGCGCCGCTCGCCGGAGTCCAGGGCGAAGCCGACCTCGGCGCGGTCGAACTCGGCCGCGCCGCGCCCCACGTAGTCGGAGATGATCGACCGCACCCTGCCCACGCCCACCGCGTAGTCGAAGGAGTAGTGGGTCGAGGCGGTGTAGGAGCGGGCACCGCAGCCCAGGCCGACCATGCCGTCGGTCTGGCAGCAGTAGTCCGGGGCCCCGGCCGCCGCGCTGTGCCCGGCGGACTCGGGGGCGTCGGCCCGCCGGAACATGCGCATGGACACCTGCTCGTAGCCGCGTTCGCGCAGGTGGTCGCGGCCTTGGCGGTACAGCGCCAGCCGGTGGTCGTCCCAGGCGCGGGCACGGCGGCCCAGTCCGGTGAGCGGCCGGACGTACAGCGGGTAGAGGTAGATCTCCTCCGGTTCCCAGGACAGCGCGGTGTCCAGGGAGTACTCCCAGGTCTTCGGGGTCTGCCGGTCGATGCCGTAGATCAGGTCCACGTTGAGCCCGGCCCGGGCGTGCTCGCGGATGTCGGCCAGCGCACGGTCCACCTCACCGCGTTTCTGCGGGCGTCCGGCGGCGTGCGCCTCGGAGTCGACGAAGCTCTGCACGCCCATGCTGATCCGGGTCGCGCCGCGTTCGTCCAACACCTGGAGGCGGTCCGGGGTGGCGGTGGCCGGTGAGGTCTCCACCGACACCGGGATCGTGGCGAGGTCCACCCCGAAGGAACGTTCGACCAGGTCGTAGACCCGGACGAGCTCCTCGGCGGTCAGGTAGGTGGGGGTGCCCCCGCCCAGGGCGGCCCGGGCGAACGAGGCGCCCGCGGGCAGTGCGGAGGCGACCGTCGCGGCCTGGCGCTCCAGCGCGTCCAGGTAGGCGGTGACCTGCTCCGCCGGGGGAGTGGAGCGGGTGAAGAGGTTGCAGAACCCGCAGCGCATCTCGCAGAACGGGATGTGCGCGTACAGCGAGAGCGAGCTGACGTCCTCCTCCCGCCACAGGTCGGCCAGGGCGGGCCGCTCGGTGAAGGGCCGGTAAGCGCTCTTGTGCGGGTAGGCGTACACGTACGAGCGGTACGGGGAGTCCGCGCGGACGGGTTCGGCCATCGGGATGACGCTCATGCGTCCTCCTTCTCGGGCTGCTCGGATGCGGGGTCGGCGCCGTACCCGCGGGGGAGGACGGCGTGGGTGTAGGGGACGGTCCAGACGGTCTCGTGGCCGATCCGGTGGCCGGTGTAGCCGTCCTCGCCGTAGGCGGTGCCGTGGTCCGAGCACACGATCGCGAAGCAGGGGCGGCGGGCGGACAGCGCGGCGAGCAGCGGGGGGAGGTGGCGGTCGACGTACTCCAGGGCCGCCGCGTGGCTGGCCCGGGTGTCCCCGTCCTCCCTGGTCGCGCCGGGCAGGTGGAACCAGTTGGGCTGGTGCAGGGCGGCCGCGTTGAGCAGTAGGAACAGGGGCCGTTCCGCGGGGGTGGCGGCGGCCACCTCGACCGCGCGGTCCACCTGGTTCTCGAAGGAGTGCGGGTCGGCGACGCCGAAGGACTCCTCCCAGTGGCTTTCGGCGAACAGGTCCGGCAGCACCGAACCCAGCTCCGACCTGCGGTTGAAGAAGCCCGTGCCACCCACGCAGGCGGTGTGGTAGCCCGCCCGGGCCAGGCCGGAGGCGAGGTCGGGGGCCTCGAACGTCCAGGTGCCGGGTGCGGTGGAGACGCTGCCGGGGAAGGACGCGGCGAACAGGCGCGGGTGCGGGCCGGGTGAGGCCGGGGTGGGCAGGAACCCGGCGAGCATGGCCAGGTGGGCGGCGTAGGTGAAGCTCGCGGGGGAGTGCCGCTCCTCCCAGCCGCCCTCGGGCAGCAGCCGGGCCAGGTTCGGGGTGCGTCCGGCCCCGGCGAGCTCGACCGCCACGTCGTGGCGCAGGGTGTCCAGGGTGAGCAGCAGGATGTCGTGCGTGCCGACCACGGTGTTCATGTCGGGCTGCGCCAGACCTGTGTCCGAGCTGGGTCTGGAGGTACTGGTGGTGTCGGCGGTGCTGGTGTTCATCGGGTTTCCATGGGAGAGGACGGCCCGGGAGAGGCCGGGAGGCGGGACGGGGCGGGCGGGGGTACGGGGAAGCGGCCGGTCGCGAGGGCGTGCAGTTGTTCGGCGTGGGTGCTCCGGCCATCGTGCACGACCCCGGGCAGGAGGTCGCCGAACGCGTTGACCTCGCAGACCGTGAACTGCCGCCAGCCGGGCGAGGCCATCAGGTCCACCCCGGCGTGCAGGGTGCCGGGGAAGACCGCCGCTGCCGCCTCCGCCGTGGCCAGGGCCTCCCGCCAGGCCCGCGGGCCCACGCTTTCGCGCAGGGCCGCCAGGTCGCCGCGGGCGTTGCCCAGGTGCAGGTTGGTCATCGGGGAGCGGGAGGAGCGCACCACCACGTGGGTGGCGCGCCCGGCGACCACCAGGACGCGCAGGTCCACCACGCGCCCGTCGAAGCCCGCCTTGGGCACCCAGCGCTCCACGTGCAGGCCGTCGGGGGCGAGCGCGTCCACGACCGCCGCCACCTCGGCCTCGGTGGTGTAGGTGCGCAGCCGCAGCGAGTTGTACAGCGCCACCGACCCCTCACCGTCCCGCACGAGGTCGGCCGAGGTGACCGCCCTGATCCGGCCGCCCGAACCGGTGGCCAGCGCGACCACCCCGGAGGCCGAGGAGCCGTGCGCGGGTTTGACGAACACCCTCGGCCAGCGGTGTTCGGCCATCGCCGCGCGCAGCGGGTCGTAGCCGGTGACCGGGCCGGGCAGGGCCGGGGCGACCGGGACCCCCGCCGCGTCCAGCCGGGCGTGGCAGCGGCGTTTGTCGCACAGGTCGGCCAGGTCACCGGGGACCTGGAGCAGGTGCGCGCCGGGGGTGGCCGCGACAGCCCCGGAGAGCCGTCCCAGGGCACGGACGAACCCCCGGTGCTGGTCGGCTGTGCCCTCGGCGCGGTGGAGGTCGGGCTCACGGTCCCAGCCGCGAAGCAGGCGGGCGGTGGCGGCGTCCTCGCCCGCCGAGTCCACCCGGACCAGGGCGCCCTCGGGCAGGCTGACCGGTCCGGCGGCCGGATCCGCGAGGTCGCGCCAGGCCAGCGCGACCGGGTCGGCTAGCCCGGCTGCCCGAGCGGCCCCGGTGAACAGCGCCCGACGGCGGTTGCCCGGCACGCACACCACGACCAGCGGCCGGTCGAGCGGGGGCGGAGGGGCCGGGGGCGACGGGGGCGGGCCCGGGCTCACTCGGAGACCGCCGTGTAATAGCGGAGGTCCCCCTTGTAGGGGCTCCTTTCGGGCTCCTTGCGGCCGGAGAGGTCGTGTTCGACACCGGAGGCGGTGAGGGCGGCGCGCAGCCGCTGCTCCATCTCCTCGGACAGGTAGTGGTGGTGCAGGTCCAGGCGCTTGAGGCCGTGGAAGACGGGGGAGTCCAGGAGGGTCCGGGCACCGGTGTCGGTCAGAGTGCCCAGGGACAGGTCCAGCTCCTCCAGGGCCGGGGTGACCGGGGCTTCGGCCAGGGCCGCCACCCAGGTGTCGGTGTGCTCGGTGTTGCGAAGACCCAGGAAGCGCAGGTGCGGGAAGGCGGCTCCGGACAGGACCGGGGCGAGGTCCTCGGCCGTGGTCCTCCCGCAGGCGTACTCCTCCGTTCCGAGCCACAGTTCCAGGTGTTCCAGCTCGGGGAGAAGCGAGGCGCACACGTCCCGGACCAGTGCCGGACGCAGCCCGCCCGACTGCACGGCCAGGTTCCGCAGACCGTGGGGTTCGGTGATCCGCAGACCGAGGTCGCCGCTGCCGCCGCGCACGGTGAAGGAGGTCAGCCGGGGGAGGGCGGCGAGCAGCGGGGCCATGTCTCCGTGCTCGATCCAGGAGAGCTCGTTCTCCTCCTGGAGGATGTCACCGAAGAACAGGGACCGCAGACCGGTGTACTCCGGTGCGCGCTGGATCAGTTCACCGAGGATCTCGCTGTTCTCCGGGGTGTCGTGCTCGGTGTGTCCGACCACCAGAGCACCGACGACCTCGGGCGGTACGAGTTGGGCGAACAGGTTCAGGTACTCGGTGAGGTCCTGCGAGGCGCGGTTGGTGTAGCTCGGCTCCTCCGTGCGCAGGCGCCACGCCACCGAGGCGGGGGCGCTGAGCGCCTCGAAGAGCCGCTCGTACGACGGCGGCAGGCTAGGGTGCCGCTCACCGCGGTTCCTCGCCCACGACATGGCGATGTGGAACTCACGGCGGATGGCCTCCCAACCGGTGAACTCGACCACGGGCAGCCCCGCGTACTCGCTCAGGTGGCTTCCGTTGAGCATGGGGATTCCTGTCAGGGGTAGGGGAACGGGCGGGTGATCGCGAAGCGGACAGGGGCGGCCGGCCTCACTCGCCGACGGCCGGGTAGTAGTCGTAGTCGTCCTCTTGCTGGTCCTCGGCCTCCTCGTCGTCCTCGCCGTGCCCCTTGCGGTCGCAGAGGTCGACCCGGACGCCCGCTTCGCTGAGGGCCGCCCGCACGCGTTCGGTGTTCTCCTCGCCCAGGTAGTGGTGGTGCAGGTCCAGGCTGTCCAGGTGCGCGAACGCGGGCACGGCGGCCAGCAGGGGCTCGGCGTCGCGGTTGCGCAGGGAACCCAGGGACAGGTCCAGGGAGGACAGGCGGGCGGTGACCGGGGCCCCGGCCAGGGCCCGCACCCACACACCGGTGCGCTGGGAGTTGCGCAGGCCCAGGTGGCGGAGTTCGGGGAAGGCCTTCCCGGACAGCAGGGGCGCGAGGTCCTCGGGGGTGGCGTCGCCGCCGTAGTCCTCCACGCCCAGCCACAGCTCCAGGCGTTCCAGCGCGGGCAGTCCGGACGAGAGCACCTCGTGGACCACCCGGCCGGGCAGGCCGCCGCTCTGGAGGGTGAGCGAACGCAGGGCACGGTGTTCGGGAACGTGCAGGGAGAGCGTGCTGGCGCCCTGGTAGGTGTCACCGACCCCGCGTACGGTCAGCTCCTCCAGGCGGGGGTAGGCGGCCAGGAGAGGGGCGAGGTCGCACTGTTGGATCCAGGAGATCTCGTTCTCCTCGAAGGTGACGTCACCGACGAACAGTGAGCGCAGCGCCGGGAAGGCCTCGGCGTGTCCGATCAGAGCGTCCCGGAGGCCGCGTGAGGAGAGGTCGCTGCCGTCGCTGAACCCCCAGTCACCGATCACCAGGGCCCTCACCCGGGTGGTGTCCACCTCCTCGACGAACCTGGCCAGGTAGGGGACGAACTCCTCCCTGTAACTGCTGAGCCGCAGCCGCCAGGCCACCGAGTCCGGCTCCTTCCCGGCCTCCTCCATACGGCCGCGGTGCGGGGTCGAGGCCGGGGGCTCCTCCCCCGCCCTGCGCGCCCTGTAGGCGGCCATGCGGAGGAGGTTCTCCTCCGCGCCCGCGTCCAGGAACTCGACCACGGGGAGCCCGGCGTACTCGGTGAGGTGTTCTCGGATCATCGGTTTGTCGGGCGTGGAGACCCGGTCCTTCAGGGCCGGGAGGAAACGCCCTCCTCCTTCTTCCAGGTGTAGGCGTAGCCGTCCGCTCGCTGGAGCAGACGCACATACTTGTGGTTGATGCCCTGGACGGTGCCCTGGACAGTGGTGATTTTGAAACTCCCCGTGGCACGCACCGCGACCCGCCCAATGTGAGTTCCCGCCTTCTTGCCCCTGGGGACCATGGTCCGGACCAGGTCTCCGGTGGCGAAGGAGAAGAAACGCTTGGTACGGGGCAGGCGCAGCCGGGGAAACCCGTGCCTGTCTGGGCGGGTGTGCGACATGTCTAGCAGTGGCTGGGGACAGACCGGGACAGTGACCACGACCCTTTCCCGGACTCGCTCCGTTCCCGATGCCAGGAACGTCTCCGGGTCCGCTTCGAGGCGGCTCCGGGAACGAACGCTGCGTGTTGCTCACCGAGCCCTGGCCGTCCCTACTCGCTGACAGACGGATAGTAGAGCTCCTCGCCCGCCGACTCGCGGGGCGTTTGGGGGTCGGAGAGGTCGTGTTCGACACCCGAAGCGGTGAGTGCGGCGCCCAGCCGCTGCCGCGTCCCCTCGGACAGGTAGTGGTGGTGCAGGTCCAGGCGTCTGAGGCCGTGGAAGACGGGGGCGTCCAGGATGGTCCGGGCGCCGGTGTCCGTCAGAGTTCCCAGGGACAGGTCCAGGACGCGCAGCTTGCCGGTGAGCGGAGCCTCGGCCAGGGCCGACACCCAGTCATCGGTGTGTTCGGCGTTACGGATGCCGAGGGAGCGCAGCGCCGGGAAGGCTTCCCCGGAGAGGGTTCGGGCCAGGTCGTCGGGGGTGCTGTCGCCTCCGTACCCGTCCGCGCCCAGCCACAGTTCCAGGTGTTCCAGAGCAGGCAGGCGGGTGGCGTCCAGTTCGCGGCATACCAACCCGGGCAGGCCACCGCCCTGGACGGTGAGGCTCCGGAGCGCGTGGTGCTCGGGGAGCAGCAGGTGGAGGGCGGTCTCGCTGGGAACGGGCCGGTCCGGTCGGTTGTGGTGCTCGCCGGTGCCACGGGCGGCCAGCTCGGTGAGGCCGGGGAAGGCGTCCAGGAGGGGACCCAGGTCGGTCTGGCCCATCCAGGAGACCTCGCACTCCTCTCCGACCACGTCACCGACGAAGAGCGAGCGCAGGTTCGGGAAGCGGCCCCTGTTCCCGATGAGCAGGTCCCGCGCCTGCCAGTAGCCGAATTCGGTCTCGAGGGAGGCGGTGATGCCGATGACCAGGGCGGTGATCGGCTCGGTGTCGACCTCGGCTAGAAAGCGGGCGAAGTAGGGCTCGAACTCCTCCTCCGGCTCGAAGCTGACCACCCGCAGCCGCCAGGCGTACGCGCCGGGGTCGGCCTTGGCAGCCTCCTGCGGCTTCACGTGGTGCGTGCCACCGGACCAGCTCGCGCCGTAGGGGGCCTGGCCCTCGTCCATGTCCAGTGCGAGGAACTCCACGACCGGCAGGCCACCGAACTCGGCCAGGTTCTGGTTGAAGGTCACGGTTTCTCCGTAAGGTGTCAGGTGGCCCTCGAGGGCCGGGTGTGGGTCGCGATTCCCCTTTTCCTAACACCCCGTGCGGACGTTCCCGGATCTTTCCACGGGCCGGCAGCCCCGGGCAGGCACCCCTTCGCTCCCGGCCCGGTACACCAGGCAGGCCTGCTCCCTCACACGGGTCGGGAGCCTCCCGCGGAAGCAGAACTTCCAGAGGGTTCCGCCCCCTCCGTGCCCACGGCGACGGTGTCCTCCAGGATCCCCCGCGCTCCCGGGCACTCCAGAAGGTTCGGGTGCCGGCACGCCATGCCGTGCTCCAACATCTCCATCGCCTCGCGCAGCTGCTCCATGCGCTGGGCCAACTCCGCCAGGTGGGCGCCGAGCAGGGACCGCAGGGTCCGCTGGTCCGGCGCGTTGAGGGCCTCGCGGATACGCGCCAGGCTCATCCCCGCCTGCTGCGCCCGCAGGATCAGCTCGACCTGGCACCGCTGCTCGTCCGTGTAGCGCCGCTGTCCGCCCGTGCGCCGGGCCGGTGCGAGCACACCCACCGACTCCCAGTGCCGCAGAACGTGTGTGGCCAGCCCGAAGGACCGGGCCAGTTCGCCGATGGTCAGTTCCCCGCCGGAGCGCCCGTCGACCGGGCGGCTCCCGTTGCTTGACTTCATGTCCACATGAACTTCCAGACTGGGGCTCCTGTCAAGGGACGGCTGGAGGAGGCCATCGTGGACGAGAGAACAGAACGGGTGCGCAGGAGGTACGACCGGATGTCGGGCGGTTACGACCGGGGTGAGTCGCTCCAGCGGTTCTTGATCGGCGACGCCCGCTCCCGGCTGTGCGGCCGGGCCGAGGGGAGGGTCCTGGAGGTGGCGGTCGGCACCGGCCAGAACCTGGGGTACTACCCGCCCGGTGTGGAACTCACCGGTGTCGACCTGAGTCCCGGCATGCTCGACAAAGCCAGGGCACGGGCGGCCGGGCTCGGGTTGCGGCCGGAACTGTCCGAGGGCGACGCCCACGACCTCGCCTTCGGGGACGGGTCCTTCGACACCGTGGTCTGCACCATGGCGCTGTGCGAGATCCCCGACCAGCGGCGGGCGCTCGTCGAGATGCGCCGTGTGCTCCGGCCCGGAGGGCTCCTGCTGCTGATCGACCACATCGAGTACACCCGGTGGCCCCTCCGGGGCCGGGAGGCACGTAAGGAGCGGCCGCGCCGCCTGCCGAGGGCCGTGGCGGCGGAGGCGGGGTTCGAGGTCCGGGAGCACGGCCGGACCACGCTCGGGTTCGTGGAACACGTGGTCGCCCGCCGGAGGGGGTGAGGAGGGAGGGGGTGGGCCGTCGGCCGCCGGGAAACCGGGCAGGTCGGCGGTGCGGCAGGACAACGGGGGTGGCCGGTGTGAAAGTGGTTTCATGGCTACCCACAGTGAACTCCGTGACTTCTGGGAACACCGGCTCGAAGACGACTGGACCGAGAGCGGCGTCGGCTACCGGGCCCTGGGACGGCCCTTCAACAGCTGGATGTACCGGGTGCGCGAGGAGGTCTTCCTGCGCGAGGTCGGACGGCTGGGGCTGGACGGGGCCGACGTGCTCGACGCGGGAAGCGGCACCGGTTTCTACGTACGCCAGTGGGAGCGCCTGGGAGCCGGGGACGTCACCGGCTGCGACATGACCGACGCCGCCGTCGAACGGCTCCGCGGACGCTTCCCGGAGCACCGCTTCGTCCGCCAGGACGTGTCCGAGCTGGACGCCTTCGAGGACGCCGCCTTCGACGCCGCCTCCTGTATGGACGTGCTCTTCCACATCACCGACGACGACCGCTACGCCGCGGCCCTGCGCAACCTCGGCCGGGTGGTGCGTCCGGGAGGCGCCCTCGTCATCTCCGAGAACTGCCTCCAACGCCCCGAGCAGCGCGGCGAACACCAGGTCAACCGGACGCTGGAGACGATCTCGGCGCTGGCGGACAAGGCCGGGTTCGACATCGTGCGCAGGGTACCCATGCTGGTGCTGATGAACGCCCAGGTCGACGCCTCCCTGCCGTGGCGCAAGGTGTGGGGAGGCCTGCTGCGCGCGGCCACGGTCACCGCACCGACGGGATGGCTCGCCGGGGCCCTCCTCTACCGCGTGGACCGGCGGCTGGTCCAGAGCCGCGGGGAGAGCCCGACGACCGAACTGCTGGTGCTGCGGCGCCGTACGCGGGACTGAGCGGTTCGCGCCCGGTCCCGGGACGCCTGCCGGGTTACGGTGGAGTTCCACCTTGTGCCGGGGTGGCCGCTGCGCACGGGGCCGTAGCGGACTTCCTGTTCGGGAGGCGACCGCATGCTGAGACGTTCGACCGTCACGACCTGGGCCAAACGGGGCCTGCTGGGACTGTTGGCCACCCAGGTGGCGGTGGTGGCGGCCCTCGTGGGGGTCGACCACTGGCGCAAGAGGGTGCGGCCGCAGCGGGTCAACTTCCCCCGCACCGAACCGGCCTCGATCCCGGTCGGCGAGACCACCGCCACGGTCTACACCTACGGGGAGAACCTCTTCGAGGACATGCTCGACGCGATCCGCGGGGCCCGCCGCCGGATCCTGTTCGAGTCCTACATCGTCAAGTCCGACGCGGTGGGCCGGGAGTTCAAGGCGGCGCTGATCGAGGCGGCCGAACGGGGCGTCGAGGTGTACGTCGTCTACGACGGTTTCGCCAACCTCGTCGTCCCGCGCTCCTTCTTCCGGTTCCCGCCCTCGGTGCGGGTCCTGCGCTACCCGGCGTTCCGCCCCGGGGTACTGCTGCTGAACGTGCGCAAGTCCGGCCGGGACCACCGCAAGATCCTCTCCGTGGACGGCCGGGTCGGTTTCGTCGGCGGGTTCAACGTGGGCTCCACCTACGCGATCGAGTGGCGTGACACCCACCTGCGTCTCGTCGGACCCGCGGTGTGGGAGCTGGAGAACGCCTTCGCGGACTTCTGGAACGCCAACCGGCACTCGGACCAGCCCGCCCTGGAGAGTTTCGGCACGGCGGAGTGGGACTCGCGCATCCGGGTCCACCGCAACGTCCCCGAGCTGCTGATCTACCCGATCCGGGCGATGTTCCTGGAGGCTGTGGACCGTGCCAGGGACCGGGTGGTCTTCACCCAGGCCTACTTCATCCCGGACCGGGAGCTCGCCAACGTCCTCATCGAGGCGGCCCGGCGCGGTGTGGACGTCAACGTGCTCGTGCCGGAGAACTCCAACCACGTCGTCGCCGACTGGATGGCGCGCGGCAGGTACTCGGAGCTGCTCCGGGGCGGGGTGCGGCTGTGGCTGTACCAGGACGCGATGGTGCACGCCAAGACCGCGACGGTGGACGGCAGGTGGAGCACGATCGGCACCGCCAACGTGGACCGGCTCAGTCTCACCGGGAACTACGAGATCAACGTGGAGATCTTCGACGAGGGCGTGGCCAAGCACCTGGAGACGGTCTTCGAGACCGACCTCACCAACGCCCGCGAACTCACCGAGGAGGAGTGGCGCGGGCGCCCGTTCGCGGCCAAGTTCAGCGAGATCGTCCTGGCACCCTGGCGCGGTTTCCTGTAGACCCGTCGCCTCCCTCCCCGGCCGCCGGGCCCGCGCCGAAACGGGCCCGCACGCGGTCCGGCTCCGCGTCCCCCGCCGGGCGGGGCGGCTAGATGTCGTTCGGGGAGAGGCGGGGGAACTTCCGCGGGAAGAACACGTCGGGTTCGGCTCTGCGCGGCCGGGGTCCGCCCCAGTGCTGCGGTCCGGGCTGGGGGTCCTTCTTGAGCGCCCCCGAGATCGCCGAGGGCGAGCCGCCCCGCTGCCGGGCCCTGGCGGTCCGCGCCGGCTCCCGCTCCTGGTCCCGAGCCGTTTCCCGGCCCGGCCCGTGCACCGGTCCCTCTCCTCCGGTCGCCTTTCCGTCGGTCACGTCGTCTCCCCCCCTGGTCAGCCTGGTTCCCATGATCGACGCAGAGGGCGCCCGAAGCCGGTCCCGACACGAGCGACGGGCGAACTCCGTCAGAATCCGCTCCGGGACCGGTCCGCGGACACCGGTGCGGCCGTCGGTCGGCGGGGTGGTTCGCCGGGGGAGAGCACCTGCGGCGAGGGCTGGGGGAAGGGGCGCGCGGGCATCCGCGGCGACTTGACCGGAACGAGGGGGAATCCTGACCCGTGGAAAGACGTCGGGGTGTCCCCTCCGCGGAGGGGACACCCCGACGTTCAGGCGCGGCCCCGGCAGGATTCGAACCTGCGACACCTGCTTTAGGAGAGCAGTGCTCTATCCCCTGAGCTACGGAGCCATGGGTGCGGCCAGAACCGGATGTTACCCGGTTGCAGGGCCCACCCTAACCCAGGATGGGGATGCATGGGGTTCGGATTGGTGTCGTCCCCCGTCGGCGAAGCCCCCCGCGTGCGCGGCGGAGTACGCTGACCTACGATTGGTTGTCCTGGCAACGGTGTGATGTTGTTCATGTCGCGTGTCGCGATTATGGCTGCTTGCGTGCCTGGGTCACTGTTGGCGAATGGGTGCGACTGTCATCAGGACCCCGATGACCAGGTTTTCCGCCGGATATCGGGCGAGAGAGTCACAGGAGCGGGAGCCAACCGTCCTCAGGTGCGGCCGTCGGGCCGTATCGTCCAGTGTGTCCGCAAGTGGACATGTAGTACGTTGCCTTGCGGCCACGAGTAGGTGTTCGAGGAAAATGCAGCCGGAGGATCATTCGTGCCGTTCACTTCTGATTCGGCGCGGCGGAGGTCCCGCGCACCGGGTAGCGGGGTGCTGACCGTTCTGGGGGCGCGCCACCGGGTCCGGATCGCGCAGGCGCTGACACTCGTGTTGGCCACCTCCCTGCTCGTCGTTCCCTGGTCCGACGCGGCGATCGCCCCGGCGTCGGCCGAGGCGAGCCTGGACGAGCTCCGTGAGAACGCGGAGAACTCCGCCGAAGCCCTGGAGGAGGCGACCGACGAGTACGTCGAGCGTGAGAACGCCCTGGAGGAGGCGCAGGAGGAGTTGATCTCGACCCTCCACGACCTCCAGCAGATCGAGGGCGACCTCAGCGACATGCGCGAACCGCTCGCCCAGTTGGCCAGCAGCATGTACCAGCGGCCGGACGCGGGTGTCCTCGGCACCCTCGCGGCGGGTGAGCTTGACGACGACCTCCAGACGCAGGCCTACGCGGCCAAGCTGTCCGAGGACAACCAGGCGCTCATTCAGGAGGCCACCGACCTGCGTGAGGAACAGGTGGGGCTGGCCGGTGAGGCGCAGGAGCTCCAGACCTTCACCCAGCTCGAACAGGCCGAACTCGCCGCAGAGGTGACAGCGCTGCGCGAACAGTCCGAGGCGAGCATGAACGAGCTCACCGAGGAGTTGGAGGACCGGGGACTGGACCCCGAGGCCTATATGGCGGCCGCCGACTGCGACCCGAGCGCCGCCTCCAACGCGGACGGCTACCCCAACGGGCTGCTGCCCAAGGACGCCCTCTGCTCGCTCTACGACGACAAGTTCCTCAGGGCCGACGCCGCCGTCGACTTCCTCCAGTTGAACATGGAGTACGTCGAGGAGTTCGGCGAGAACATGTGCATCACCAGCGCCTACCGTGACCTGCCGAACCAGCACCGCGTCTACGCCGAGCAGCCGCCCGGGTTCGCCGCGGTCCCCGGGACCAGTAACCACGGTCTGGGCCAGGCGCTCGACCTCGGCTGCGGTATCCAGAACTTCCGCTCGGAACGGTGGAACTGGATGGAGACCCACGGCGCCAAGTACAACTGGATCCACCCGGCCTGGGCGAAGTCCAGCCCGTTCGAGCCCTGGCACTGGGAGTACGAGGGTTAGGGCGCGTTCACCGGACGCGCCCCGGGCCGACGGTACCGTCGGCCGAACCGTCAGGGCGGCCCCGCGGGGCCGCCCTCACGCGTGCGGGGCCGGACTCCCGGCCCTGTTTCCTAGACCGCGGCCTCCGGTGCGACCTCACTGGTGCAGTGGGCGCACTTGGTGGCCTTCTTGTTGATCTCGGTGCAGCAGTGGGGGCACGTGCGGGTGACGGCCTCCTCCGCCTTGGCGAACCTCAGCATCAGCTTGCCCATGGGCATGACCACGAAGAAGTAGAGGATCGCGGCGGTGATCAGGAACGAGATCAGGGCGTCCACGAAGGCGCCGTACAGGAACTGGCTGCCGTTGATCTCGAAGTAGAGGTCCGCGAAGCTGGGGACGCCGCCGAAGATGCCGAGGAGCGGGGTGACGAACCCCTCGGTGAACGCGGAGATGAGGGTGGCGAAGGCGGCGCCGATGACGACCGCTACGGCCAACTGCACCAGATTGCCCTGGAGCAGGAACTTCTTGAAGCCTTCCATGGAACTGCCCTACGTGTTCGTGGTTTCTGATGTGCCCGGTCGGGCGCCCCGACAGCTTTCACCACCTTTGGTCATCGGTCAACCGCGGATAGTGACGGACAGTCGTGAAGTGGCTGCGTGCCCGGCCAGTGCCCTCGCCTCCTCCGACGTGGCGGCGATGAGGATCAGCGCTCCCCGTTCCCCGCCCCCGTCGCTCTCGGAGGGCACCGCGAGCACCGGACGGTTCCCTACCACCTCGACCGCCGGACCAGCTCGGGAGGGCGGGCCGCCCGACCCGTCGTGGCCCGAGGCGGCCAGCACGTCCACCCGGCTGCCCGGGGAGAGCAGGCCGACCGCGCCCGGGTCGGCCACCCGGACCGGGACCGCCACCAGACCGGGCCCGTAGGGGCGTGCCGGAGGGTCGCTCAGACGTGCGTCGGTGAGTACCTCGCCCCGCCGCAGCGGCGCGTTCGGCGCGAGCCCGGTGGTCGGCTCCTCCGCTGCCAGCGCCCCGTCCGGAACGGAGCGGTCCGGTAGGGAGCGGACGGTGAGGTCCCCCTCCGACAGGGGCGCCGTGGCGTCGAGGTCGCGTGCGGCGACGAGGACGTCGGTACTCGGTTCGGGGGGAGGCCGTAGGACGAGGACGGCACTGATCGCTGCCAGGGCGGTCAGCGCCGCGGCGACGGCGCGCCGGTACCGGTCGAGCAGGCGGACCAGGCCGCGCCGGTGCCGGTAGAGGGGCGGGGTGTGGGCCATGCCCGTAACGCTAGGCCGGTCCGGGTCGCTCCGGTGGGTTGTCCACAGGGTGAATTCGCCGGCGGCCGGGGAAACCTGCCGGGGCCGCACCCCGGACGCCGCGCGGACCGGCCTCGCGGTCCGCTCCCGGGCGGAGGCGGCAAAAAGCGCCGCCGAGGGGTCTCGGCGGCGCGTCCGCGGTCAACGGTGCGGTGGCTCAGCTGCTGGTCGCGGCGGTGCTGCCGCTGGTGCTCTTGCTGCTGGAACTGTCGCTGCCACCGGTGGTGGAGGCCGCGGGGGTGCTGGAGCCGGAGTCCGAGGCGGACTTGGCGGAGTCGGTGGAGCCGCCGTCCCCGCCCTCGGTGCCGCCCTTGCTCTCCGCGCCGCCGTCGGCGGAGTTGGAGCCGGTCATGGCAGAGCTGTTCGTCGTGCTCTTCCCGCTGTCGGTGCGGTAGAAGCCCGAACCCTTGAAGACGATGCCGACCGCGGAGTACACCTTGCGCAGGCGTCCCTCGCACTCGGGGCAGACCGTCAGCGAATCGTCGCTGAAGCTCTGCACGACCTCCATCTGGGCGTCACACTCGGTGCACGCGTACTGGTACGTAGGCACTGTTCCGGGTCCTCCTTGCTGGCACTCACACCCGTTGACTGCTAAATAGTACGCGTTCGCCGAACACGGGCGCGACAGCCCCTCACCCGCTCCGCGCCGACCCCGGTGCTCCGGGAGGCCGACCGCACGGCGGGCCCGGTGCCCGGGAGGGGCGTCCGAGGCGGACGTACCGGTCGGGGTGTGGGGTCGCGGACCTCTTCGGGACACGACCGCCAGCAACAACGCTCCGGGTGGTCGGCTTAATCCCCGCTCCGGTCCCGCCGGAACCGGCTCACCCGGCGGACCAGACCGCCGCGCCGGGCTCGAACACGTGCAGTCCGCCGCCCGGGGTCACCACCGCGTCCACGGGACGGTCGTGCGGCTCCGTGGGCAGCTCCCCGACGAACTCCTCGTCGTGGACCACCGCGATCGCCGGGGTGCGCGGGCCCTTGTGGGCCAGGGCCCGGTCGTAGCAGCCCGCGCCGCGGCCCATCCGGTTCCCCCGCCGGTCCACGGCCAGCGCCGGGCAGACCACCGCGTCGGCGTGTTCCAGCGCCCGCGGCCCCTGCCGGCGCCCGACGGGTTCGACCAGGCCCCGCCCGGCCGGTGCGAGGCTGTCGGGACCGTCGAAGACCGCCCAGTCCAGGGAGCCGTCGGGGAGGAAGACGGGGAGGATGACGCGGGTGCCGCGTTTCCACAGCGCGTGCACGAGGGTGCGGGTGCCGGGTTCACCGCCGACGGAGTAGTAGCAGGCCACGGTTGCGCCCCCGGCCAGCCAGGGCAGTCCCAGGAGGGTTTCGCGGACCGCCGAGCCCGCCCGCTCCCGCTCGGGCGCGCTCCTGGCCCGCCGTGCGGTGAGCAGGCGCGCGCGCAGCTCGCGCTTGTCCGGTCGGCTCCGACCGTTCGGGGCACTCATGGGCCCAGTGTGGCACCCGGTCCGGTCCGCTCCGAAGGGGCACGGCCCTGCCCCGAGGGGGTGAACGCCCGGTTGCGTTTTGCACGCCTTCACCCGAAACGACGGGGACTTCTCGGCCATCGGACCGCGTTCGTCCGCGTAAGCCGCTTCGTCTGTCCTAAAGTGCCGTTCATGAGCGCAGACACCGACCAGACGCGACCCCGTAACCACTCCGCCCCCGTCACCAAGGCGGTCGTGCCCGCGGCGGGTCTGGGCACCCGATTCCTACCCGCGACCAAGGCCACGCCGAAGGAGATGCTGCCGATCGTGGACAAGCCCGCGATCCAGTACGTGGTGGAGGAGGCCGTCGCGTCCGGGCTCCGCGACGTCCTGATGATCACCGGGCGCAGCAAACGCTCCATCGAGGACCACTTCGACCGGGCGTACGAGCTGGAGGAGGCGCTCGCGGCCAAGGGCGAGGAGGGCAAGCTCAGGTCGGTCCGCGAGTCCAGCGAGCTCGCCCAGGTCCACTACGTCCGCCAGGGCGAGCCGCGGGGACTGGGACACGCGGTGCTGTGCGCCGAGGCGCACGTCGGCGACAACCCCTTCGCGGTCCTCCTCGGCGACGACCTCATCGAGTCCGCGGACCTGCTCCGCCGGATGATCGAGGTTCGGGAGAGGCACGGCGGCAGTGTGGTGGCGCTCATGGAGGTGGAACCCGAACAGGTCTCCCTCTACGGCTGCGCGGCGGTGGAGGCCACCGGCGAGGACGACGTCGTCACCGTCACCGACCTGGTCGAGAAGCCCTCTCCCGAGCACGCGCCGAGCCGTTGGGCGATCATCGGCCGCTACGTGTGCGACCCGTCGGTCTTCCCCATCCTGCACACCACCCCGCCCGGGCGCGGCGGTGAGATCCAGTTGACCGACGCCCTGAAGGAACTGGCCGGCACCAGCCCGGAGGACGGAGGAGGGGTGCGCGGGGTGCTGCTGCGCGGCAACCGCTACGACACCGGGAACAAGGCCGAGTACATCCGTACCGTGGTCGAGTTCGCCTGCCGCCGCCCCGACCTCGCCGACGAACTCCTGCCCTGGCTGAAGGAGTTCGTGGACCGTCAGGCGCAGCTCCGGGGCTGAACCCGGCGCCGGATCCGGGACACCCGCCCCGGGGGTGGTCATCTGGTCTCCCGGAGGATGCCCCGTTGTTCAGGTCAGGGAGGAAGTCAGAATGGGACCGGAGCCACCCGCCGTGACGGGTGGTGCGCTCCCCGCGCGTACACAACCCGGAAGGACCCATGAAGAGCGTCGAACAGCACATCCTTGATCTTCTGGGGTTGGTCGCCACTCCCGAAGCCACCGAGCTGGACCTGATCCAGGCGCACGGGACCGTGCTCGCCGAACCCGTGACCTCCCCGGTGTCCCTGCCGGGCTTCGACAACTCGGCCATGGACGGGTACGCCGTCCACGCGGCCGACCTGGCCGGGGCCACCGCGGAGGCTCCGGTCGGACTGCCGGTGGTGGCGGACATCCCGGCGGGCGACCCGGAGCCGGCCGCGATCCGCCCCGGCCTGTGCGCCCGCATCATGACCGGCGCGCCCATGCCCACGGGCGCCGACGCGGTCGTTCCCGTGGAGTGGACCGACGGCGGCGCGGTCGAGGTGCGGATCGACCGCCCGACCGCTCCGGGCAGTTTCGTCCGGCGCCGGGGGGAGGACGTGGCGGAGGGGGCGACGGTACTGCGGGCCGGGGCCCGTGTCGGTGCCGGTGAGATGGGGGTCCTGGCGGCCGTCGGGCGCCGTACGGTCCCGGTCCTGCCCCGGCCCCGCGTGGTGGTGCTCTCCACCGGCGAGGAGCTGGTCGAACCGGGCCGCCCGCTCGGGCCGGGCCAGATCTACGAGTCCAACAGCTACATGATCGCCGCCGCGGCCAAGGAGGAGGGCTGCGAGGTCCACCGCCACGGCTTCGTCGGGGACGACCCGGCCACGGTCTGGGACACCCTGGAGGGGCTGCTGATCCGGGCGGACGTCGTGATCACCACCGGCGGGGTGAGCATGGGCGCCTACGACGTGGTCAAGGAGGTGCTGACCCGGCAGGGCACCGTGGAGTTCACCCAGGTGGCCGTGCAGCCGGGCAAGCCCCAGGGGTTCGGGACGATCGGTCCGGACCGGACCCCGATCCTCACGCTTCCGGGCAACCCGGTGAGCGCGTTCGTGTCGTTCCAGCTGTTCGTGCGGCCGGTCCTGCGCGCCCTGCGCGGCCTGGCCCCGGACCCCCTGCCGAGCGTGCGCGCCCGGCTGACCACACCGGTCAGCTCACCGCTGGGGCGCCGCTCCTACCTGCGTGCCGTCGTGGCGGGCGCCGCCGGGCAGGACGCGGTCCCCGAGGTCTCTCCCGCGGTGCGGCAGGGTTCACACCAGTTGTCCGCGCTGGCGGACGCCAACGGGCTGCTGGTGGTCCCGGAGGAGGCCACCGGGATCCCGGCGGGTGCGTTGGCGGAGGTCCTGCTGCTGCCCGACCGCTGAGCGCCGGGAGGGCGCCCGGCCGCTGAGCCGCTGTCGTAGCGGAACGGTAACGTCATCGTGGGACGCGTCACCCCGCGTCCCCGCGGTCGGCCGCCCCGGCGGGCCGCGAGCCCGCATCCGACGACGATGAGTGGTCCCACGCCATGACCGACAGCCCTCAGCCGGAGGCGCACCCCTCCGGCCTCACCCACCTCGACGAGTCCGGTGCCGCGCGCATGGTGGACGTCTCCCGCAAGGACGTCAGCGCCCGCACCGCCACGGCCACGGGCCGGGTGCTGCTGAACCCGGAGACGGTCGCGGCCCTGCGCGGGGGCGGGGTCCCCAAGGGCGACGCCCTCGCGGTCGCCAGGATCGCGGGGATCCAGGGCGCCAAGCGCACCCCCGACCTGGTCCCCCTGTGCCATCCGATCGCCGTGCACGGGGTCGACGTGGACCTGACGGTCGCGGACGACGGGGTGGACGTCAGCGCCACGGTGCGCACCGCAGACCGGACCGGGGTCGAGATGGAGGCGCTCACCTGCGTCATGACGGCGGCTCTCGGACTGGTGGACATGGTCAAGGCGCTCGACCCCGAGGCCGAGGTCACCGGGGTGCGGGTGGAGGAGAAGACCGGCGGGAAGAAGGGGCACTGGAGGCGCGGTGAGTGACACCGTTCACCGGGTCGCGGTGGTGACCGCCTCCAACCGGGCCGCGGCCGGGGTCTACCCGGACCGCTCCGGCCCGGTGGTGGCCGAGCGGCTCCGGGCCATGGGCTGTGAGGTGCTCGGCCCCTGGGTGGTGCCGGACGGTGTGCCGGTCGCCGACGCGATCGAACGGGCCCTCGCGGAGCGGGTGGACGCCGTGCTGACCACCGGGGGTACCGGGCTCACCCCGCAGGACCTCACCCCCGAGGCGACACGCCCGCTGCTCACCCGTGAGATCCCCGGGATCGCGGAGGCGCTGCGCTCGGCGGGCCGGGAGAAGGGCGTGCCCACGGCGATCCTCTCGCGCGGTCTGGCCGGGGTGGCCGAACGCGCCGGGCACCGGGCGCTGGTGGTGAACCTGCCCGGCTCCAGAGGTGGTGTGCGCGACGGGATGGACGTGCTGGAACCGGTTCTGGGCCACGCGATGGACCAACTCCGGGGCGGGGACCACCCCAGGCCCGAATGACACCGGACAATGACCGGAATCACATCCGGGGCATTCCGGGGGAAGGGAATTCCTTGACCTTCGGCCGGATTTCGGTGCAGGAGTGAATGGAGTTTGGAATCGTCCGATTCTTGTGTGGTGGGGGTGACGGCCGCCACCCCACGCGGTCGGAGTGGAATACTGGAAGGCGTCACCGACGAAGGGTGCTCCTGCAGGCGCCAAGGGCCGGTGTCGCATCCGTGCAGGACGGTGCAGAGGGCCTCGGAGGGACGGAAGTGAATCGCAGACAGGGGTGGCCCGTCACCCTTCAGGAGGGGCCGATCGCGCTTCGCCCGCTGCGCCTTCGCGACGCCCCCGTCCTGCGGGAGACCAGGGCCCGCAACGCCGAGTGGCTGCGGCCCTGGGAGCCCACCTACCCGGAGATGCCGCTGCGCACCACCGGGCTCACCCCCTACCTGGCGATGCTCCAGGCGATCCGCCGCGAAGCCCGCCAGGGGCTGTCCATGCCGTGGGCGATCACCTACCAGGGGCGTTTCGTGGGGCAGCTCACGGTCGGCGCCATCGTCTGGGGGTCCGCCAGGTCAGCGCAGGTCGGATACTGGGTCGACAGCACCTACGCGGGGCGCGGGATCACCCCGACGGCGGTCGCCCTGGCCGTCGACCACTCCTTCTTCAACGTCGGACTCCACCGGATCGAGGCCAACATCCGTCCCGAGAACCGTGCCAGTCGGCGCGTGGTCACCAAGTTGGGATTCCGGGACGAGGGCGTGCGCATACGCCAGCTCCACATTGACGGGGACTGGCGTGACCACATCTGTTACGCGCTCACCGCCGAGGAGGTCCCCCGGGGGGTCCTGCGGCGCTGGCACGACGGGGCGCCTTCCGGTCCGCCTGGTGAGGGGGGTTCCGGCCCGGGTTCCGCTTTGGGGCCACAGGGCCCAAACGGTGGTGGGGATGCGCGGGACCCGGCGGGGCCGTACCCGGGGTCGAACTGATCATGACAGCATCACGGGTGCCTTCGGAGCTTAAACCCCTCTTTAAGCACAATGATTCATTACTTTGCGTTGAATTGGCGCTGCGCTCCGCAGTCGGTGCCTGACCTGGTATTTCGAGTGGGAGGGTGCGGCGACCGAAACTGATGGTCCACAATCTTGCGACACTCCGGTCGGAATGTGACGCATTTATGGACACGGGGTCGTACCGTGCGGAACATAGACGCATTGACGATGCGGGCAACGCGTGGATAAGGCACACGGGAATCGCCCCGGTCCGAGGGGGACCGGGAACGATGTCCTTCCGGGAGGCGTCTCTGCTCCCGGAGGGGCGACCAGTCACACGCGGCGCGGTGTCGACGAGGTGTCGATCAACGTTCAGTGGCCGTCATCGTGAGGAGGGGTGATGAGCAGCGCTCCTCTGTACCTGGCCATCGTGGTGGTGTGGCTCATCGTCCTCGTCCCGATGCTGCTGCGGAAGGACTCCGCGGAGACCGCCTACGACGACCTCCGCCGCGAGGACGAGGACACCGGTGCCACAGAGGAGGTCGAGGAGGTCGAGCACGACTCGGAGGGCCTCCCGGCCGACGAGGAGGACCCGGATCTCACCGAGACCCGGGTCATGGCCCGGCCGGGCCTCAGCGGCGAACACACGGCCGCTGAGGAGGTGCCGGAGCGGGACCGGCGCCCCGCGGAACCGAGGCCCCGGCCCCGCCCCGCGGGCGAGCCCAGGGCCCGTGTCATCGCCCGTCGGCGCCGCCGCACCAGTGTCCTCACCCTGCTGAACATCGCCACCGTCGTGGCGGTCGCCCTCGGGCTGGGGCCCTGGTGGGTGGTCGCACCGCCGGTCCTGCTGCTCACCGGGCACCTGGCCCTGCTGCGGGAGGCTGCCAAGGCCGACGCCGAGCGCCGCGAGGCCCGGGCCAGGGCCCGCCGCCAGGCCGTCCTGCGGGCCCGGGCCCAGGCGGAGGAGGCCCGCGAGGCCGAGCAGGAGGCGGAACGCGAGGCGGAGCGGAAGGCCGAGGTCATCGCCCTCATCGAACGCCGGAGCCAGGTCTACGACCAGTACGCCGACGCCCGGCTGCGGGCCGCCGGAGACTGACCGGCCGGTCCGCGCGCACGGTGTGTTCGGACCACCCGAACTTTCCTGCTAGGCTTTGTCTCGTCTTCAGGGGCTATGGCGCAGTCCGGTAGCGCACCTCGTTCGCATCGAGGGGGTCTGGGGTTCAAATCCCCATAGCTCCACCGAAGATGGCGGCCCGTGTCGGTCGGTGAACACTGTTCACCCTCCGCGCGGGCCGCTTCTTTCTGTGCCGGGGCGAGGTTCCCGGGAAGGACGCGGGGCGCGCGGGAAGACGGTGCGCGCAAGAGGAGGGCCCGATCCGGCGGATCGGGCCCTTTCCCGTGCTCCGGCCGTGTCGGACGGGTTCTTGCTGTTCCCTGGTGCGGGCGGTCCCGTCCGGACCGGAGCCTCGAGTCTCACCGGCGAAGCGTCTATCCCCTGCGGCGGGGCGGGCCGGTTCGGGCAAGAGCCTACTCCCGGGCGCCGGAACCGCCAAGGGCCCCGAGGCGGGACGACCTTGTCTTCGCGACGGAAACTTTCCAGTATATAGTTTCAGGCATGGCAGACGGATACCATCACGGAAACCTGCGGTCCGCCGTGCTGGAACGGGCCGCGGAGGTCATCGGGCGGGAGGGTCCCTACGCCTTCAGCCTGCGGTCCCTGGCGGCCGACCTCGGGGTGAGCCACACGGCCCCGAGATACCACTTCGGCAGCCGGGAGGGCGTCCTCAACGCCCTGGCGACCGAGGGGTTCACCGAGTTGGCGCGCCGGTTGCGGGCCAACCGGGAGGCGGACGGTGGATTCCTGGAATCCGGGGTCGAGTACGTCCGCTTCGCCATTGACCACCCGGCGCACTTCCAGGTGATGTTCGCGCCGACCCTGCTCGACGAGGACGACCCCGAACTGGCCGCGGCCCGGGCGTCGGCCTTCGGCGAACTGCGCGCCGGGGTGGAGTCCACGGTCCCGGAGGGGCGGCCGGTGGAGGACGCGGCTGCCGGAGTGGTGGCCGGCTGGTCGATCGTGCACGGCATCGCCACCCTGGCGCTCACCGGGAACCTGGACAGCTCCGGGGTCCGGGCCCTGCTCGGGGACGCCGACCTGCTGACCGTCACCCGGCGCAGCGCCGGACTCCTGTTCAGCCCCCCGGGCCCGCCTCCCGCGACACCGCGGGGGTGAACCCGCCCCCGTCGGCCCTCCCGCGTCTGCCGGTCGGCCCGGCGCTCAGGTGATGTACTCGGCGCGGACGGCGTAGATGGCGGCCTCGGTCCGGGAGTGCACCTGGAGTTTCTCCAGGATGTTGCGGACGTGGTTCTTCACGGTGTTCTCGGTGATGAACAGCCGCTCCCCGATCTCCCGGTTGTTGAGGGAGCGGGCGAGCAGTTTCAGCACCTCGGTCTCGCGCGGGGTGAGTTCGGGGATCTCCGGTCGGCTGGGCGGGGAGCTCTCCTGTTTGGCCAGTCCGGCGAACTCACCGATCAGCTTGGTCGCCATGGACGGGTTGATGAAGGACCGCCCCTGGGCGATGGAGCGGACGGCGCGCGCGATGTCGGTGACCGCTATCTCCTTGAGCAGGTATCCGGTGGCCCCGGCCTTGAGCGCCTCGAACAGGTCGGACTCCTCGTCGCTCATGGTCAGCATCACGAACTTGACCTCGGGGACCTTCGCGCGGATCCGGGGGCAGGCCTCGATCCCGGTGGAGCCCGGCATCATCACGTCCATGAGGATCACGTCCGGGCGCAGTTCGGCGGCGAGGCGGACGGCCTCCTCCCCGTCTCCGGCCTCGTCGATCACGTCGATGTCCTCCTCCTCGTCCAGCACCGACACCAGGCCCCGGCGGAACAGGGCGTGGTCGTCGACGACGAGGACGCGGATCGAGGACGGTGGTGCGACGGGCTCCTCGGCCGCGTGGGGAAGCCGGACGGGCGAGGGGGGGTGGGGACTCACCAGAACTCCTTTTATGTGTGAACCTAAATGTGTCCCATTCGGGGGCGCGCACCCGCCCTTTCCTGTCCCTCGCCAAAGAGGGGGTTCTCGCGCACCGAAGCCTCGGGGTGGTTCGGGTTGCTGGAAGAATCGCAGGTCAGGGTGCCTGTGGGAGGGTGCGGGGGCGGCGGAAAGGAAAAGGCATGAAATGCTCCTGGTGGGGCGTCCGCCCATTCTCTCATGTGCTGGTCGGATTGTGTCGCGTGGTTGGAAATTGTCTGCGATTCGGTGCGGCGTGCTTCCGTGCGGAAGCCGGGCGGACGTACGGCGGGGCCGGTCACACCGTCGAGCCGCTGTCGCGCCCCCGGACGCGGCGCTGCAGGAGTAGGCCCACCAGGGAGACCGCCGTCGCGAGCAGCAGGGCCCACTCGAGCGCGGCGACCCAGGCCGGGACCAGGGACAGCGGGAAGCCGTTCCCGTAATCACAGGTCACCTGCTGCGGAAAGGGCTGGTAGCGGAGGTGTGCCTGCTCGTTGAGGTATCGGGTGCCGAGTCCGCACCTGTTCGGGTCCACGAGGGTGGGGACGAAGGCCAGCAGGAGTACGCAGGCGTAGAGGCTCGCGAGCGGCGCGGGGAAGACGGCGGCGAAGACGGGGAATCGGCCGTCGAAACCCTCGTGCGCCAGGCCGAGGAACTCCAGGGCGAACGCCGTCAGCGCGCAGACCACGACGAGCACCACGCAGACCCACCACACGAACACCAGGGGCCCGGCGCTGGATACCGACTCCCCGCCGGGATAGACGCACGTGATGTTGGGCGGGTAGGAGCTCCGCTCCACCTCGTGCCATCCGCCCGGGCCGACCATCCCGTGCGAACACCGTTCGTCCAGTTCACTGATGCCGGTGACCAGCCCGGCCACGATCCAGACGCCGACCAGGGCGGCCATGAGGGCAAGGGCGGCGTACCAGGAGCGGTTCGCGGCACGGCGGAGGGCCTTCTGCGGTGCCTGCACGGGGGGAGCCTACTGGGCCGGATCGGGGCCGCCGAGTGCTCGGGGCGGCGCACGGTGGAGGGCGCGGGCCGAAGGGCAGCGCAGAATACGCCTCTTCATGCATGACCGAAACCTCCTCCTTCGGGTGGGTGAGGCTGCCGTCCCCGAAGGAACCCGGCCTCCCTTCGGATACACAGGGTGACTGTCCTTCTTCTGGTGATAAGCCGGAGAAGATATGTTCTGTGGTGTTTCCTTCCTTGATGTCCTCCGTGGGTTGATCGTCATGACGTCGAAATACGTGCCGCCGCCATCGGTGCCCACGGGGGTCGGGCCGTCTCCCCGCATGTCGGGCCACAATGGCCCCGTTCTTACTCTCCGTTATGCCGGAGTTCCGGGATTTTGCTCCTCGGGGGTCTTGTTTTTGCAGGTCATCGGGGAGGGGGGTGTTTGGCGCGGGACAATGGAAACTCGCCTGAACTGCGAAGACAGTAACTTGTGCGGCCTTTCGCGGTGTACCGCTGCAACCTTTGGTCGAGACACGCCCAACGAATGGCGAATATTCATCGGCAGCCCTTGTGGAGCGTCCCGGGATAGGACATCTTGGTTGCGGGATGGGCCAGAGACCGAAAGAAAGGTGGATGCCATGACCATGCACGCGAAGGCTGCGCGCAGGAACAACGGCTGGAGCTGGTGGTAGACATCAGCGCGCACTGACCGTTCTTCCGAGAACTCAGGCGATCAGGGGCCCGTTCGACACCGTCGGCGGGCCCTTCGGCGAGTTCGCGCCGGCTCACCCCCGGGCGCGTGACCCACGGGATATCGGACACCTCGACCGCGTCGCGGGATTTGACCGATGACCACACCGGGTAAGAGGCCGTTACACAGCGGGCCGACACAGGCCGGGACCGATCCAACCGTGAAGGGGCGCACCCCCCGTGTCCGACTCCCCCCAGCACCCAGGCGGATACCACCAGCCCGAGGAACCGGAGGGCGGATACGAACGCCCGCCGACGCCTGAACCGGGACCGGTGGTCCGGCCCTCCGGACGCGCCCCGGAACCGGAGGGGCGCCAGCCGGTGGCCGCCGAACGCTTCCGTCGTACCACCAGAGCCAGGAGCAAGGTCATCCCGGCCGAGCGCAGCAGGGGTTTCTGGCGCCTGGGCACGGCGACCGTCTTCTACGTCGTGGTCATCGGGGGCATGGCCGACTACGTCGCACCGGACGTGCGCATCCTGGCTCACCTGGCGTTCTGGCTGATGATCGGACTGGGGTTCCTGGTCGCGCTGGCACGCGAACGCCGCCACGACTGGGCTCCCCGGCCCCGGTGGCCCTGGCTCGCCGCCGCGCTGGGCGGCGCGGTGACGGCGGAACTGCTCATCCTGGCCCTGGGGTCGCCCGCGGTCATCATCGCGGGCGTGGTTCTGTTCGGGCTGGGGGCGTTCTTCCTGATGCTGGTCGGCTGAGGCTCCGCCGGCCAGCATCAGGCCGACGCCCTGCCGCAAACGCCTAGGTCGCCTCGCTGTCGAAGGGCGGGCGCTTGCCGTTCAGGCGGGAGACGGGCTTGCGCTCCGACTCCTCCTCCTCCCAGAAGTGCTTCTGGATGAAGCGCTTGGGGTTGAGGTCCTGTACGTCGAAGTCCTTGTACTCCGGGCCGAGCCCCTCCTTGATGTCGTTGGAGGCGGAGTTGGCCATCGTGCGGAGCTGCCGCAGGACGCGGCCGACCTGCTGCGCGGCCTTGGGAAGCTGGTCGGGGCCGAAGATCAACAGAGCGAGCAGAAGAAGGAGGACGAACTCCCCTCCACTGATGCCGAACATGTTCCATCCTCGCTCTTGGTGTACCGACCGGCTTCAAGCAGGTTAACCGGTATCGCCGGGCTTGGGTAACCGTGTCCCGTCCGTGCGGGGTCCCCTGCCGCAGCGCCCCCGTACACGAACCAGCCCCCCGCTCGGGGAGCGGAGGGCTGGGGAAACGCACGTGTGACGGTCAGACCGCGCGAACGTCCGCCGCCTGCGGGCCCTTGGGGCCCTGGATGATGTCGAACTCGACCTTCTGGTCCTCTTCCAGGTTCCGGAAGCCGGTACCCGCGATCGCCGAGTAGTGCACGAACACGTCGGGCTGACCACCCTCGACGGCGATGAACCCGAAACCCTTCTCAGAGTTGAACCACTTCACGGTGCCCTGAGCCATGTGCTCTCCCTTGGGGACTACGACGGGACCGCACCCTGCTGGTCCCGGGTCGCCGGGCGCCGGACCGACGAAGGGTAATCCCGGATCGACAAGCGCCCACGTGAAGTTCCGCGAGGCGCCTGGGGCATCCATGGAAACTACAACAGCAACCAGTTGCAGACAGTACCAGGGGAGTGGCTTCCTGCCGAGGCTTTTCCGGCAGGAATCCGAGCTTTCCAGGTGTCCTGTTTCGGCTACTCGAAACTGTTGCTTTCCAGCCCTTCTGCCACTAATAGCGATGCGTTCCGGGGAACGG
This sequence comes from Nocardiopsis sp. iso_40, assembly GCF_056173285.1. Lineage (NCBI taxonomy): Bacteria > Bacillati > Actinomycetota > Actinomycetes > Streptosporangiales > Nocardiopsidaceae > Nocardiopsis > Nocardiopsis sp. iso_40. The sequence continues at coordinate 816,055 of NZ_CM149666.1, forward strand.
TTTCGACCCGCGCCCCGGCCCTTCCCCCGCTCCGGGTGTCAGGAGGCGTCCCGCCCATAGATCCACACGTCGAACCAGAGCCGGTCCCGCCAGCTCTCCTCAGGCACCGGATAGGCCGAGAGCACCGGGTAGAGGTAGGCGAAGTGGGCGATGACCAACAGGAGCACCACGCCGAAGACCACCCCGCCCAGGGCCCGCAGATAGGGCGCGAAACGGGGGCTCTCCTCCCCGGCGCCCGTCAGCAGGCCCAGCATCAGCACCACGGCCAGGACCAGGAAGGGCAGGAACGGCAGCGCGTAGAAGAGGAACATCGGCCGATCGGGGTAGGCGAACCAGGGCAGCCATCCGGCCGCGACCGCGAGCAGGACCGCACCCGCGCGCCAGTCCCGGAAGGTGACCCACCAGCCGAACATCACGACCAGCGCGATGATGCCGACCCACCACACCACCGGGGTGCCGATGGAGACCACCGAGGTCACGCAGTCGCCGGAACCGCACCCCACGGCCTGGCCCTGGTAGTGGAACATCACCGGCGTCCGCATCACCAGCCACTCCCAAGGGGCCGAGATGTAGGAGTGGTCGCTGCTCAGGTTGGAGTGGAAGTCCATCATCCGGCCGTGGTAGTCGACCAGGCTCCACAGGGCCCTGGCCGGTCCACCCAGGAAGTCCGGCACCCACCCCGGCACCAGACCGTCCGCGAAGTCGCGGTTGTAGCCCCCGCGGGTGAACAGCCAGCCCGACCACGAGACCAGGTAGACGACCCCCGCGACCACCACGGTCTGGAAGAACGCCGGAACGGCGTCGAAGCCGAACCAGCGGCCCACCGGACGCTGCTGTCCGACGCTGCGCCGGGCTCCGTAGTCCCAGGCGACGGTGAGCAGCCCGAAGGCGGCCACGAAGAACAGCGCCGACCACTTGGTGCCGATCGCCAGACCGAAGCACAGACCCGCCGCCAGGCGCCACCAGCGCATCCCGAGCCAGCCCACGGCGGCCAGGTCGGCCCCGGCCTCACCGAGCCCGGCCAGCCGTTCCCGGGTCCTGTCGCGGTCGATCACCAGACAGGTGAACCCGGCCAGGATCCACAGGGTGAGGAAGATGTCCACCATGGCGATGCGGCTGAGCGTGAAGTGCAGGCCGTCCAGCGCCAGGACGAGACCGGCCGTGCAGCCGAGCAGCAGCGAGCGGGTCATGCGGGTGGCCAGCCGGACGAGGATGAGAACGGAGATCATCCCGGCCAGGGCGGAGGCCGTCCGCCAGCCCTCGGGGGTCACGGACGCACCGAACGGCATGATCGAGTACAGCCAGTCGCCGAGCGCGATCATCCACTTCCCGACCGGCGGGTGCACGATGAAGTCGCCGCCGCCGTCCCAGATGTTCGGTTCGCCCTGGGCCAGCAGGGCGTCGGAGTCGTCCAGCGTGTCGTGCTCGTAGCCGAACTGCCAGAGCGCGTAGGCGTCCGTGGCGTAGTAGGTCTCGTCGAAGTAGATGCGGTCGGGCTCGCCGAGGTTGAAGAACCTCAGGGCGCCGGCGAACAGGGCGACGACCGAGGCCCCCAGCCAGCCGAGCCACCGGGGGCCGGGCATGCGGGGAACGAAGCGGGAGCGGACGCTGGACGGTTGGGCCTGGCCCGGGGGGTTCGAGGGCTCTGCCTCGCTGTGAAGTGCGGTGCTGGTCATCTCGGCTCGTAGGTTGGGGTCAGAGATGGAGGTCCGTTGCGGACGGGCCGCGAAACCGGGTTTCGGGTGGCGTGATAGTGCCAACCGTAGCGCGACAGGACGGGGAGAACAGTGGTTGAGGACGTCGGTGGAACGCGGGACTCCGGAAGGCTCGTCCTGGCCGGGTTGCCCATCGGAAACGTGGCGGACGCACCGCCCCGGCTCCTGCACGCCCTGGAGGGCGCACGGGTGATCGCGGCGGAGGACACCCGGCGGCTGAAGCAGTTCGCCTCCCGCGCGGGCATCCGTTTGGGCGGTGATTCCGGGGCCCGTGTCGTCTCCTACTACGACGCGAACGAAAGCCGCCGGAGCGAGGAACTCCTCACCGACCTCAGGAGGGGGGAGGAGGTCCTGGTCGTCACCGACGCCGGGATGCCCGGGGTCTCCGATCCCGGATACCGGCTGGCCGCGGCCTGTGCCGACGAAGGCATCCCCGTCACCGCGATCCCGGGACCGTCGGCGGTGACCACCGCCCTGGTGGTGTCCGGACTGCCCACCGACCGATTCTGCTTCGAGGGCTTCCCGCCGCGCAAGGGCCTCAGGGGATACCTGGCCGAAATCGCGGGGGAGCGCCGCACCATGGTCTTCTTCGAGAGCCCGCACCGGATCGCCGCCACCCTGGAGGCGATGGCCGACGCCTTCGGCGCGGACCGCCGCGCCGCGGTGTGCCGCGAGCTCACCAAGACCTACGAGCAGGTGCGCAGGGGCGGTCTCGGAGAGCTCGCACAGTGGGCCGCGGACGGGGTGCGCGGTGAGATCTCGGTGGTCGTGGCGGGGGCCCGGCCCAGGGCGGAGCTCACCAGCGACGCCGAACTGGTCGCCGCGGTGGCCGAACTGGAGGACGAGGGCGTGCGCCGCAAGGAGGCGATCGGCAGGGTCGCGAAGGAGGCGGGTGTGCCCAAGCGCCGGGTGTACGACCTCGTGCACGGGGTGGTCGGGGCCGAGTAGGCGGAACCTTTTCCGGCGCGCGGCGTCGAACCGGACAGAGACCGTGAACGAAGGAGAAGGCCCCGTATGCGCAGTGAACTCTTCCAGGACGCACAGGAGACCCAGCGGCTGGGTATGCACCGGCAGAACCGGAAGATGCTGAGAGTCGGACTGAACGGTGAGTTCTACGCCCGCCGCGGGTCCATGTCCGCCTACCAGGGAAGCGTCGACTTCTCCTTCCAGGGCGCCGGAAGCGTCGGCCGGTTCTTCAAGAAGACCTTCACCGGCGAGGGCCTGCCGCTGATGCGCGTTTCGGGGCAGGGCGACGTGTTCCTGGCCCACAACGCCTGGGACGTCCACCTGGTCGACCTGGAGGGCGACTCCCTCACCGTCAACGGGGAGAACGTCCTCGCCTTCGAGTCGACGCTGGAATGGGACATCCGCCGGGTCCAGGGCTTCGGCGGCATGGTCTCGGGAGGACTGTTCAACACCGTGTTCACCGGGCACGGGCGGGTGGCGATCGTCTGCAACGGGGCGCCGGTGCTCCTCAACGTCGACCAGCCGACCTTCGTGGACACCAAGTCCGCCGTCGCCTGGAGCAGTTCCCTCTCGGCGGGCATCCGCAGCACGGTCAAGGCCGGTGCCGTCATCGGCCGCGGCAGCGGTGAGGCCTTCCAGCTGGCGCTGGAGGGGCAGGGGTTCGTGCTCGTCCAGCCCTCGGAGGGGGCACCGGCGGCCTACAGCGGCTGAGCCGGTCCGGTATCCGGACGACCCGGTACACCGACAACGGGGAGGGCCCCGGCCCGCGCGGTACGCGCGGACCGGGGCCCTCCTCCGTTCCCGTCGATCCCAGCCGACGGGGGTGCTCCGGACACCCCTAGACCACGGCCCCGTCGTCGGAGTCGCGGGCGGCCTTGGCGGCCACCTTCTGCTTGGCCTTGCGCTCCTTGAGCACGTGCGGGGCGGCCGTCCTGTCCCACCTCTGCAACCAGATGGCCAGCGGCACCGCGACGAAGACGGTGGAGACCACACCGGTGGACAGACCGACCAGCATCGCGATCGAGAAGTCCTGGAGCGAGGCCCCGCCGAGGAAGGTGAGGAAGCTCAGGATGATCAACGCGCCGACGGTCGTGTTGACCGTACGCGGCAGGGTGTTGATCACGGCCCGGTTGGCGATCTCCTTGAACGAGGACTTGTCGTCCCTCGCCCACTCGTCCCGGATCCGGTCGAACACCACCACCGTGTCGTTGACGGTGAAACCGATGACACTCAGGATCGCGGCGAGGAAGACACCGTCGATGGGCTTGCCCAGCCAGATGAACAGCCCGATGACCAGCACCATGTTGAAGGCCAGTGACAGCATCGTGGAGAGGCCGAAGGACCAGCGGAAACGCCAGGCCAGATAGACCATCTGCAGGGCCAGGGCCGCACCGAGCGCGATCAGCGCCCGGTTGCGCAGCTCGTCGCCCATGCTCGGGCCGATCAGCTCGTCACTGACCAGCTCCACACCGCCGGTCGCCTCGTCCAGGGACTCGGCGACGGCCGCCGCGTCGGGGTCGGAGATGTTGCCGGTGCGCACGGAGATGTCGCCGTCACCGGACTCCTGCACCACCGCGGTGTCCGCGCCCGGGAAGTCCAGCGTTCCGATGACGTCCCGGGCCTCGTCCACGGAGAGGTCCTGCTCCCCGGTGATCTCGTACTCCAGGACACGGCCGCCGGTGAACTCCACGCCCCAGTTGGGCGTGCGGACCATCGGGGCGGCGATCGCGGCGACCACGACCAGGGCCGCGACGATGAGGCCGACCCGGCGGAAGTCCATGAGCTGCGGGTTCTTCTCGACCAGCCAGGCGCGGACCCGGCCGATCCCGTTGAGGCCGGTGATCGCCGGGTGCTTCTTGACGACCGAGCGGCGCACGGCCCACTCGACGAACACGCGCGCGATCAGCAGCGCGGAGATCATCGAGGCGATGGTGCCGATGCTCAGTGTGACACCGAAGCCCTGCACGGTGCCGGAGGCGAAGAAGAACAGCAGACCCGCGGCGAGGAGCGTGGTGACGTTGGTGTCCAGGACCGCGCTCCAGGCCTTCTGCGTGCCCTGCACGAAGGCCTTCTCCAGGCTCGGCGGGACCGCCCGGCGACGGCGGCGCGCCAGTGCTCCGGTCTCCTGGGCCTCGGTGGCGTCCTTCATCCCCGCGGACTTGTTCGCCTTGTACGTCTTCTGCTGGCGCTGGTACTCCTCACGCGCGCGCTCGAAGATCAGCACGTTGGCGTCGATGGCCATACCGATCGCCAGCACGAAGCCCGCCAGGCCCGGCAGGGTGAGCGTCGCCCCCAGGGCGACCAGCGCCCCGTAGGCGATCAGGGTGTACACGCCCAGGGCGATCGACGCCAGGAACCCGGCGAGCCGGTAGACCAGCGTGATGTACAGGGCGGTGAAGGCGATACCCAGGACCGCGGCGATGGCGCTGGCCTCGATGGCGGCGGCGCCCAGGGTCGGGCCGACCGTCTGGCGCTGGACCTCGGTGACCGGCAGCGGCAGCGATCCGCCCTCGATCAGCACGGCGAGCTCGTTGGCGCTCTCGCTGGTGAAGTCCTGGCCGCTGATGGTGGTCTGGCCGCCGGCCATGCCCACCTCACAGGCGGTTTCGGCGGTCACCTGCGGGGCGGAGATGATCTGGTCGTCCAGAACGATCGCCACGCGGCGCCGGGGGTCGCCCTCCTGGTAGCAGGCGGCCTGACCGGTCAGCTCCTGCCACTGGTCGCGGCCCTCGCCGCGGAAGCTGACGTTGACGACCCACCCGGCGCCGGTCGCACTGTCGAGTGCGGCGTCGGCGCTGGAGACGCGGTCCCCCTGGATGAAGGTCTCACCCAGCTGGAGCATGGTGCCGTCCTGGTCGGGCAGGGTGAGCTCGACGTCCTCGGGGTTCTCCGCCGAGGGGCCGGCCGGGGCCTGCGGCATGCCGCCCTGGCCGCCCTGGCCGTTGAGGAGTTCCTCCATCTGCTCCTGGGTCACCTCGGGGGTCCCCCCGCCCTCGGCGGGTGCCTCCTCGTCCGCACCGTCGGAGGGGGCGCGGGCCTCGTCCGCGGGCGCGTTCGCGAAGTCGCCGCCGGGGACCTGCGGCATGCCGCCCTGGCCTCCCTGGCTGTCCACGCCGAGAACGGGGTGGAAGGACAGCTGGGCGGTCTGGCCGACGATCTCCGCGGCCTCCGCCGGGTCCTGCACGCCGGGGAGCTCGACGATGATCCGGTTCTCACCGGAACGCGACAGGGTCGACTCGGCCACGCCCAGGCGGTCGATGCGCTGTCGCAGCACCTCGACGACCTTGTCGGTGTTCTCCGAGGTGGCCTCGGTGCCGTCGGCTCCGTCCTGTGTCTCCAGGACGATCTGGGTGCCGCCGCTGAGGTCGAGCCCCAGCCGCGGTGGGATGAACCAGGCCGCGCCGAACGCGACGAGGATGACGAGAAGAGCGATGAGTGCGCGTGTCCAGCGCACTCCCGCTCCCGTTTGACTGGACAAGGGGTGAACCTCTCACTGCGGATGGTGGGTACCGGTCGCGTGCCCGTTCGTTCCGGGCGGGGGGTGCCTGAGGGCCGGTCCCGACGCCCCGCAGGGGCGCGCGGGAACGGCCGACCGGGGTGGTCAGACGATGGTGTGCGCGGTGAGAGGCGGCCCCCGGGTGGGCGGCAGCCCCTCCGCGTCGACCTGTTCTGGGACGGGGTCGTGGTGCGGGAGGGGCAGCGGCCACCACGGTTGGTCCCACACCGCCAGGCGCAGGGCGCACGCGGGGACGGCGTCGGGCAGGTCCCGCAGCACCGAGCGCTGGTCGCAGGTGGAGGCGGGCGGCCCGAGGGCGACCGTCTGGGGCCCGGGGTACGGGCGCGCCTCCTCGGCCGCCTCGTGGGCGGCGCCGTCGTGCCCGTCGTCGGAGCTGACCGCGGGGACACCGACCGCGCCGTGCGCGGGCAGGGCCATGGCGTCCTGCTCCCCGGCCAGACCGGAGGCCACCGGGAAGGACAGGACGACCAGCAGGACCACGCTGGTGATCAGCGATCCGGTCCGCAGGGCAGGACGGGGTACGGCACGGGTAACCGTGGTGACCACCGCCTCAGGGCCGGATCGGAAGGGTCGTGCTGACTCCGGCCGGTGCCCGCTGGCACACGGCCTCGTTCAGCAGAGCATAAGGGCACCCACCCCTCCCGGGGAATCGTGCGGTCGCCCCTGTGGACGACCGCGCTCCCTCCCGGCGAAGGAGCCGGTCCGGTCGCGGCGGACCGCCCCGACCGGACAACGAGTGGATCTCGGAGGCCGCCCCGGCCCGGTAGGGGGGCGAGCGGGTGCCCGGCCACCCCGGGTCACCTTTAGTCTTGAGTCATGTCGTCGAATCGCCACATCCTGACCGCGGTCGCCTGGCCCTACGCCAACGGCCCGCGCCACATCGGCCACGTCTCCGGGTTCGGAGTCCCCTCGGACGTCTTCTCGCGCTTCCAGCGAATGTCGGGGAACAACGTGCTGATGGTCAGCGGCACCGACGAACACGGCACCCCGATCCAGGTGCTGGCCGACCAGGAGGGCGTGAGCGCCCGGGAGCTGGCCGACCGCTACAACCGGATCATCGCCGAGGACCTGGTCGCCCTCGGACTGTCCTACGACCTGTTCACCCGGACCACCACCGGCAACCACTACTCCGTCGTCCGGGAGCTGTTCAGCACGCTCTACGACAACGGCTACGTCTTCACGCGCACCACCAAGGGCGCGAGGTCCCCGTCCACCGGCCGCACCCTGCCGGACCGCTACATCGAGGGCACCTGCCCCATCTGCGGTTACGACGGCGCCCGCGGCGACCAGTGCGACAACTGCGGCAACCAGCTCGACCCGATCGACCTGCTCTCGCCCCGCTCGCGGATCAACGGCGAGACGCCGGAGTTCGTGGACACCGAGCACTTCATGCTCGACCTGCCCGCCTTCGCCGAGGTCCTCACCGAGTGGCTCAGCGGCAAGGAGGGCGACTGGCGCCCCAACGTCCTCAAGTTCTCCCTGAACCTGGTGGAGGACCTCCAGCCGCGCGCGGTCACCCGCGACCTCAACTGGGGTGTGCCGATCCCGCTGGAGGGCTGGAGCGACAACGCCACCAAGCGCATCTACGTGTGGTTCGACGCGGTGATCGGCTACCTCTCCGCGTCGATCGAGTGGGCCCGGCGCATCGGTGAGCCCGAGGCCTGGCGGCGCTGGTGGCAGGGCGAGGAGACCGAGTCCTTCTACTTCATGGGCAAGGACAACATCGTCTTCCACTCGGTCATCTGGCCCTCGATCCTGCTCGGAGCGAGCGGTGGGGGAGACCGGGGCGGGGAGGCCGGGCCGCTCGGCGAGCTGAACGTGCCCACCGAGGTGGTCTCCAGCGAGTTCCTCACCATGGAGGGGCAGAAGTTCTCCTCCTCGCGCCGCGTGGTGATCTACGTGCGCGACTTCCTGGAGCGCTACTCGGCGGACGCGCTGCGGTACTACATCATGGCCGCGGGCCCGGAGAACCAGGACACCGACTTCACCTGGGCCGAGTTCGTCCGGCGCAACAACGACGAGCTGGTGGCGGCCTGGGGCAACCTGGTCAACCGCTCCGTCTCCATGGCGGCCAAGAACCTCGGCGAGATCCCCGCCGCCGGTGAGCTGACCGAGGAGGACCGCAGGGTGCTGGACGCCTCGCGGGCGGCCTTCGCCACCGTGGGCGCCCGGTTGGAGAGGTCGCAGTTCAAGGCGGCTCTCCAGGAGGCCATGCGCACGGTCGCCGAGGCCAACAAGTACATCTCCGACCAGGCTCCGTGGGCGCTCAAGAAGACCGACCCGGAGCGGATGGCGACCGTCCTGCACGTGTCCCTCCAGCTGGTCAGCGACGCCAACACCCTGCTGACGCCGTTCCTGCCGGAAGCGGCCAACAAGGTGTACGCGATGCTCGGCGGGACCGGGACCTGGACGGGCATGCCCCGGATCGAGTCCGGCCACGACACCATCGGCGACTCCGAGGAGAAGGTGGACTACCCGGTCATCACCGGTGACTACGCCGACAACGCCGCGCGCTGGGAGTCGGCCCCGATCGTTCCGGGCACGCCGCTGAGCCGTCCGCAGCCGCTGTTCACCAAACTCGACCCGTCCGTGGTGGACGAGGAGCTGGCCCGCCTGGCCGGCCCCGCGGAGTAGACCCGACAGCACGCGGGGGCCGCACCGGCGGACACGTCCGGCGCGGCCCCGGCGTGTGCGGCCGTCTCAGTCGTCCCCGGACACCCGCAGGACGACGGCCCCTCTCTTGTGTCCGGTGCCGACGTGCCTGTGCGCCTCGACCGCCTGGTCGAGCGGGTATTCCCGGTCCGTGACGGCTCGGAGCGCCCCGGCTTCGGCGAGCTCCCTGATCAGCACGAGGTCCCTGGCCTTGTCGCCCGCCGGCCTCAGCCCGGTGAGCGCGATACCGGCTCTCCTGCGGCCGAGCCTCGTCCACACCGTCTGCCCCATGATCGCCATGCTGGAGACGGTGGTGAGGTAGCGCCCGCCCGTCCTGAGCGCACCGCGGCAGCGCCCGAACGAGCTCTTGCCGACCGCGTCGAAGACGACGTCGTAGGCTCCCCGGGCCCGCGTGAAGTCCTCGACGGTGTAGTCGATCGCCCGGTCGGCCCCCAGGGAACGGACCAGGTCGAGGTTGGCGCCGCTGCACACCGCGGTGACCTCGGCCCCCGTGTGCGCGGCCAGTTGGACGGCCGCGCTGCCGATGCTGCCCGAGGCGCCGTTGACGAGGATCGACTGACCGGACTCCAACCGGGCTGCGTCACGGAGGAAGGGCAGCGCGGTCATCGCCCCCTCGGTCACGGCGACGGCCTCGCCGTAGGTCAGGTCGGCGGACTTCGCCGCCACCGGCGAGTCCTGGGAGACGCAGACGTACTCGGCGTGGGTGCCGAAGCTTCCGCTGAGCGCGACGACCTCGTCACCTGGCGCGAAGCCGCGTACGTTCTCGCCGACGGCCTCGATCCGCCCCGCGCAGTCCGCGCCGAGTACGGGGTACTTCGGCCGGATCGGCCCGAAGGCCAGCCTCGCGGGCAGGGGCTCACCCAGACGGGCGGCGCAGTCCACGGCGGTGACCGTCGCCGCGTGGACCCGGATGAGCAACTCGTCGGCCTCGGGTACGGGCACGGGGACCTCCGCCACGCTCAGCACGTCAGGAGGGCCGAAGGCACGGTGGACTACCGCTCTCATGACTACTCCACCGTCCGGAGGATCTTCTCGATGGAGGTGGCGCGCGAGCGCAGTTCCGCGACGTCGTTGGCCGTGCGCTGTTGCGCGTCGAGGCTGTTCTCGGCCAGCTGCTCGTACCGGTGGACGAGCTGCCGGAGGTCGTCGCGCTGGGCCGCCTCCAGTTTGGTCTTGCGGATGTCGATGAACGCGGCCATCGCGCCGCCGATCAGGATCGTCGCCATGATCAGTACGCCGAACCCGAGGATGGCGCCCGGCCAGGTCGTGAGGTCCATCAGGACTGCTCCTTGGTGTGGGGACCCTTGCCCGGGTCCGGTGTGGTGAGGGTGGCGGCTGCTTCGGCGAGGGCCGACGGTGACAGGTGCACGTCGAAGTCGGCGACCTCGTAGTACTTCATGGCCTTCCCGTCGTCGGAGAGCTCCAGGGTTCCGACGATCAGCCCCGCCGCCTCCAGGCGTTGCAGATGCATGTGAAGGAGGGGGCGGCTGATGCCGATCTCGCGGGCGAGGCCGCTCACGTAGTTCCGGCGGGCGGCCAATGACGCGATGACGCGCAGCCGTAGCGGGTTGGACAGCGCCGCCAGCATGCCGACCAGTTCGTCGCCGGTCGGCGGTGATGCTGTCATCACTCTCCTTCACCTGAAAGGTTTCTCTTACACATGAAAGTAACAGGCTCCTTCTGGAGTGGCAAGGCCCTCCCCGGCACCCGCACCTCCTCCCCGGCCGATCCGGGTGCCCGTCCCGCCTAGAATCACCACGGCGACGCACACGACAACGGGGGCACGACATGGGTAAGCGCAGTGGCAGGGCGGTCAGGGAGCGCAACGCGCAGACGCCGCCCCCGGCGCCCGAGGCGCTGCGCGTGGCGGTGGCCGACAGCCACACCCACATGGACATGCAGACCCCGGACGTCGAGGAGATCATCGCCGCCGCGGAGGGCGTCGGGGTGACCCCGCTCGTGCAGGTGGGCGTCGACCTGCCCTCCTCGCGCTGGGCGGCCGAGATCGCGGCGGCCCACCCGGGGAAGGTGTGGGCCGCGGTGGCCCTGCACCCCAACGAGGCGCCGCGCGTGGTCCACGGTGACGGCGCCGAGGGCGTGGAGGCCGACGACACCGACTGGACGGAGAAGGCCCGTCCGGCGGGCGGGATCGAGGCTCTGGAGGCCGAACTCGCCGAGATCGACGAGCTGGCCGCCCTGCCCCAGGTGGTGGCGGTCGGCGAGACCGGCATGGACACCTTCCGCACCGGGCCCGAGGGCGCCCGCGCGCAGGAGGAGTCCTTCCGCCGCCACATCGCCATCGCCAAGCGCCACGGCAAGGCGCTCATGATCCACGACCGCGAGGCCCACGAGGACGTGCTGCGGGTCCTGTCGGAGGAGGGCGCGCCGGAACGCGTGGTCTTCCACTGCTTCTCCGGTGACGCCGACATGGCCCGGGTGTGCGCGGAGCACGGCTACTTCATGAGCTTCGCGGGCAACGTCACCTTCGCCAGCGCCGAACCCCTCCGCGATGCGGCCAAGGTGGCGCCGCCGGAGCTGGTCCTGGTGGAGACCGACGCCCCCTTCCTCACCCCCAAGCCCTACCGGGGCCGCCCCAACGCCCCGTACCTGGTCCCGCTGACGCTGCGCGTGCTGGCCGAGACCAAGGGGATGGGCGAGGAGGAACTCGCCGGGGTCGTCGCGGGCAACGCCCGGAGGGCCTTCGGGTTCTGACCGGTGCCGGTTCCGACCGGCACCGGGGTTCTGCTAGAACCCGCGCTTGAGACGGGCGGCCTCCCGGCCGGCCCGGTCGTTGCGCTTCCACTCCCTCCGGCGCTCCGCGCGCAGGCGGGCATCGCCCCGGGACCGGTTCCACTCGGCCTCGCGGCGCAGCCTGTACCAGCGTTCGAGGCGCCGGGCGTCGAGTTCCCCCTCGTCCACGGCGGCGTTGACCGCGCACCCGGGCTCGGCGCCGTGGGAGCAGTCCCGGAACCGGCAGCGTTCGGCCAGTTCGCCGATGTCGGCGAAGGTGCGGTCCACACCGCTCCCGTCCCCGGGCACGTCGATGCGGCGCACCCCGGGGATGTCCAGGAACAGCGCGCCCCCGGGCATCGGGATCAGCTGCCGGTGGGTGGTGGTGTGGCGTCCGCGCCTGTCGTCGCGGATCTCGCCGGTGTCCATCACCGTGTCCCCGGCGAGCGCGTTGAGCAGGCTGGACTTCCCGGCGCCCGAGGTACCGAGCAGGACCCAGGTGGAACCGGGACGCAGCCGCGCCGCCAGCTCCGCCAGACCCAGCCCGGTGTGCGCGCTGACGGTGTGCACGTCGGCGCCGGTGGTGACGGTCTCGACCAGTTCGACCACCTCGGGCAGGCGGTCACCGGCGAGTTCGGCCTTGGTGACGGCCACGACCGGGGTGGCCCCGCTGGTCCAGGCGAGGCTGAGGAAGCGTTCCAGGCGGCCCACGTTGGGCCCCTGGTCGGCGGCCTCACAGATCAGCACCGCGTCGATGTTGGCGGCCAGTACCTGGTCGTGGGAGTCCTTGGCCACGCCCTGGCGGACCAGGGTCCCGGCGCGGTCCAGGACGGCCTCGACGAGCCAGGCGTCCCCGGATCGGCGTACGGCGACCCAGTCCCCGCTGCTCGGGCCGGCGCTGTGGTCGGCCTCTGCGGCCTTGCGGACCCGGGGGGAGAGCTTCGCGGTCTCGTGTTGCGGCATGCGGAGCCCGACGGAACCCCGGCGGGCTTCGGTGACCCGGGCGGGAGACAGGGCGTACCCGCTGCCCAGGGCGACGGTGTCGAAGGCGGCCTCGACGCGGGAGTTCCAACCCAGTCGGCCGAGGGGGTGGGCGGAGCTGTCATCGGGTGCGGTGTTCGTGTTGTGGTGACTCACTGCGATCTCTCTGTGGAGCGCGAGCCGGTGCCGACGGACGGGGCCGGAGGTGTCTCCCTCCAGGGCTCACGACCGTTCCGGGGGTGTGTCCTAGGGCTCGCTCGCGACGGGAAGGTTCGGGTTGGGGCCAGACACTGTGCAGGTCATGGCTTGCTCCTCTCGTCAGCGGCCGGCGCGGATCGCACGGCACGCACCGAGCCTAGGACGGGTCCCTCTCCGGCGCCATCGGTTTTCTCGGCGGTCGGCCCTTCGCGCACGCCCGGCTCCGGCGTCCGCGGAGTCACCTCAGCGCCGTCTCGTCCACACGTCGTCGCCGGGGCGGGGCGCCTGTGGTTCGGGCGCGGGCGCCTTCGGGGCGCCGTGCCTGGGGACGTAGTACGCGTCGGCGCTCTGGATGGTGTGCTCCGCCGCCCGGTGGGAGGGTGCGGCGTAGCCCCGGCGCTCGTACTCCTCCTCGCCGCCCAGCAGCAGGAAGAGGCTGCAGATCAGCAGGAAGACGAACATGCCCGTCATCAGGGGCAACAGCAGGTCGCGGGCCCGCATCCCCTCGGGTGCGCCGACATGCATGAAGTCGCTGGGGGTGATGTGCACCCCGGCCATGCCGGTGTAGTGCACGGAGGTGACGGCGACCGCCATGACCAGGGCGGCGAGGATCATACTGCCGAGGCTGCGCAGGTGCCGGGCGAACCAGAGCGCCGCGGTGGCGGCGACCACGGCGATCACACACGACAGGGCGACGTAGGCGGGATCGTGGTGCAGTTCGCCGTGGATGTTCATGGAGGCCATGCCCGTGTAGTGCATGGCGATGACGCCCACACCGAGCAGGGCCCCGCCGCACAGGAGCCAGCCGGTGCTGGGGTGCCTGACCACCAGGTGGAGGGCGAACCCCATGATCAGGACCGGGACGATTCCGCTGACGGCGGTGAGGACGGCGTCGTAACGGATGGCTGTCCCGCTGACGGTGTAGCCGAGCATGGCGATGAAGTGCATCGACCACACGGCCACTCCACCGATGGAGAGCGCTGCCAGGCTCAGCCACTGCCACCGGAAGAAACCCGTCGTACGACGGGCCCGGGAGGCGAAGGCGAGCCCGAGGAAGGATCCGATCGCCGAGACGGCGTAGGCGATCGAGGGGGTTATCCAGCCTTGGGCTAGGAGTTCGGCCACGGTCCTTTTTCTCTACTTTCCATGACTTAAGTCACATTTGTGGCTTGTGTGCATGGAGCCTAAGCAGGTAGGAGGCCGGTTGCCAAGGGGGGTGAGCCTTCTCCGTTGGCCTGATGTGGCCACGGCGGACCTGATCCCGGGCCCGTTCCGGGGTTGCCGGGGTCAGCGGCGGTGGCGGGCGCGTTCGCCGAAGAGTCCGACCTCGTGTTCCCCCTCGCCGGAGGGTCGGGCGTCGCGCTCCTCCCCGTCGGCGGGCCGGGTCCGGCGCTCGTCCTCGCCGGCGTTCAGCAGCAGGAAGAGGCTGCAGATCAGCAGGAAGACGAACAGGCCGGTGATGAGCGGCAGGAGCAGGTCCGGTGTGCTCGCCCCGGGCGGCGGCGTGGTCGGGGTGTTCTCGGCGGGGGTGAAGCTCATGCCGAACATCCCGGTGTAGTGCATGGCCGACACGGCCACGCCCATGAGGAGTGCGGCCACCAGGGAGTACGAGATCCTGCGCAGGTTCAGGGCGAACCACAGCGCCGCCGTGGCGGCGCTCACCGCGATCACGCAGGCGGCCGCCACGTAGGCCGGGTCGTGGTGCAGGTGACCGTGGATGTTCATGGAGGCCATGCCCATGTAGTGCATGCCCACCACCCCGGCACCCGCGATCACCCCGCCGCCGAGGAGCGCGGATGCCGACCGGCGCGCGGTGGCCAGGGTGAGGGCCACGGCCATCACCCCGATCGCGAGCAGGCCGCTGGCGATGGTGAGCGCGGTGTCGTAGCGGATGGCCGCCCCCTGTACCTGGAAGCCGACCATGGCCACGAAGTGCATGGTCCAGATGGCGGTACCGCCGAGGCAGGCGGAGCTCAGGGCCAACCAGGGCCAGCGCCCGGCACCGGAGGCGTCCCTGGCCAGCAGGGCGAACCTCAGGCCGATGAAGGAACCGATGACGGAGAGGGTGTAGGCGGCGACGGGCGTCCACCACCCGTAGGAGAAGTGGTCGATCATGGCGCGGGGCTCCGAGAGGGGGGTTCCGGAAAAAAGGGGACGGTTCCACCCTAGGTGCCCGTTCTGCTTGCCGAAATCCCCGAGAGCCCTTTTTGTGCTGGTCAAAGGGGTCATCCGGGCTGAAAGCTCCGCTTGTCGGGCGTTCCCGCCGTGCCGGGGCGCCCCGGTGATGCTGGGCACACGGGGGTCAGCCGCGGTGGGTGCGCAGCCCCTCGAAGGCGATCCGGCACAGGGAGTCGGCGATCTCCTCGCAGGCCATGCCCCGGTCCGGCTTGTACCACTCGACGATCGAGTTGACCATCCCGAAGAGCAGACGGGAGGCGACCGCGGGGTCGACGTCGCTGCGGATGTCGCCGTCGACGACACCCTCGCGGACCAGGTCGGCGATGAGGTGGTCGAACCTGCGGCGGCGTTCCAGGGCGTGCTTCTCCACCTGGGTGTTGCCGCGGACCCGGAGCAACAGGGTGACGTGGGGGAGTTCCTCCACCAGGACCCGGACGCTGCCGCGCATCACGTGTTCGAGCCGGGCGATGGCGGGGCCGGTCGTCGCCCCCTCCTCGCGGGTGACCTCGAACAGGGCGTCCATGGCCAGGTCGAGGGACTGGCGCAGCAGCTCGGTCTTGCCGGTGACGTGGTGGTAGATCGCGGACTTGGTCACGCCCAGGGCGCGGGCCAGGTCCTCCATGCTCGTGCCGTCGTACCCGCGTTCGTTGAACACGCGTGCGGCCACGCGCAGCACGGAGTCGGCGTCGTGCCCCGGTCGGCCGGAGCGGCGCCTGCCGGTCTGCCGAGGAGCGGCTGGTTCGGATGGGGAAGATCGGGACACGGTTGTCGAATCTACCTTGTGACGGGCGTGGACGTGCGTGAGGCCGCGGTACCCGTCGTGTCCTCCCGGCGCTGCGCCGGGCTCCGGGCGGTGCCCGAGGGAGGGCGCGTGCCGGAGCGGCATGGGACGCGGCCCGTCGCGGGCGCGCCGACCGCACCGGCGGTGGCGCCGTCCCGGGCCGCTGGAAATCGGGGCGTTAGGAACACGTAAATCCCTCTTGTGGGCCTTAGCGGGCCGGAGGTAGCTTTTTTCCGCTTTACGACAAAAGGCCTTTTGCGTGCGAAACGGAAAAGAGATCTCATGGCCATCACCCGCCGCGGTGCCTTGAAAGCCTCGGTCCTCAGCGGCGTCGGCACCGCCGTCGCCACCACCCTTCCGTCCGCGGCCTGGGCGGACACGGATCCGACCGAGACAGCCGCCGTCGACGCCGACAGGGCGCTGCGACTCCTCAGACAGGGCAACAGGCGCTGGGCCCGGCACCACTCCCGGCACCCCCACGAGGGCAGGGCGCGCCGGGCCCAGCTCGTCGGGGGACAGGCCCCCTTCGCGACCGTCCTGGGTTGCGCGGACTCCCGGGTTCCCCCGGAGCTGGTCTTCGACCGCGGACTGGGGGACCTCTTCACCGTCCGTTCGGCCGGCCAGGTCCTGGACGGCTCCGTCCTGGGCAGCCTCGCCTACGCGGCCGAACACCTGCACACCCCGCTGCTCGTGGTCATGGGCCACCAGAGCTGCGGTGCGGTCAGTGCCGCCGTGGAGGCCCACCGCACCGGCGAACTCCCGCCCGGGCGCGTCGGCGGCCTGGTCGCTGAGATCCTGGAGGTCGTGGAGTCCACGCCCGACGACGGCGAGGACTTCATCGACGACTGCGTGCGGGCCAACGCCGAACACATCGCCCGGCTCCTGAGGGAGGACGAGGAGCTGGGCGGGTTCGTCGCGGACGGACGGCTGAGGGTCGTCGCCGCCCGCTACGGCCTGGAGGACTCCCTGGTCTCCTGGCTCTGAGCGACAGTGCTCCGAGCGACCGCGCCCCCGCCCGTCCCTCCGGCGGGGGCGCGCGGGCCGAAGGTCCCGGAAGCCGTCGGAGCACCCAGGCGCCGTCACGGGGCGATCTCCTCCCCTTTCCAGTGCTCCAGGCGCGTTAACCGTACATTCCGTAGAAAACTCCTCTCTTGCCTTTTCCTCCTCAATAACCTGCCAACCAGCTAAGACGCGATAAATGACAGAAAAGCCTGCGGAGGGGACTCCGGGGTTCTATTCTCATGCTGTCCCCAAGGACGTTTTCCGATCCGTCCGCGGATCGGCTCCGCCGTCCCCGATCTCGTAGAGGAACGCCGTGCTCGCCATCGACCAGCAGATGCGGGAGATGCTCCACACGCCAGGGGTGAGCAGTGTCTGCCTCATCGACTGGCGCAGCGGCCGTGCCCTGACCCGGGTCGGTACCGGCGGGGCGGACGGGGTGACGGGTACGGCGGCGATCCTCCAGGCCATCCACAGCGGTCCGCTCTGCGCAGCCCAGTCGGTCGAGGACGTGGTCGTCACCGAAGGCGACCACCACCTGCTGTTCGCCGTTCTGCGCGGGTCCGAGTTCTGCGTCCAGGTGCGGCTGGAACGGGACCGGGGCAACCTCGGCTTCGCTCTGCGCCGACTGCGCTCCCTCGCCGACGACGTCGAGGTCCCGCAACGGGACCGGGGAGGCCCGCCCCGCCGGGGCAGGGGTCCCCAGCCCCGGCCCCGGGCCCTGGTCCCCGTGGACCGCCCGGTGCTGGAACGCGTCCTGGCCGCTCTGCGCACCCTGTCCCTGGGTCGGGCCGGGGCGGGGACGGTGGTCGCGTGACCGGCGGCCCCACCCCGCACCGGCGTGCTCCGGGACTGCGTCGCTGGATCGCCGACCGGGGAGTGCTGCGTCGGCTCAACCAAAGGAAAGAGAAGGACATGCCGAACATCGAAACCGGGCTCAAGGACATGATGGAGATCGACGGCGCCATCGGCGCCGCCGTGGTCGACTACAGCAGCGGAATGGCCCTGGGAACGCTCTCTTCGACCAACGCCCTCGACCTCACCGTCGCCGCGGCCGGGAACACCGAGGTGGTCCGCGCCAAGATGCGGACCATGGACCAACTCGGCCTCAACGACGCGGTGGAGGACATCCTCATCACCCTGTCCGGCCAGTACCACATCATCCGCCCGCTCACCAGCAAGAAGGGGCAGGGGCTCTTCCTCTACCTCGCCCTGGACCGGGCCCGGGGCAACCTCGCCCTGGCCCGTCACCGGCTCAAGGGCATCGAGGGGGTCCTGGAGGTCTGAGACGGGGCCCGGGTCCCGGGACGGGGCCCGGGAGGGGAGCGGTGGAGGCCGGGACCGCCTCCGCCGACCGCCTCCGGTGTCCGGCCCGCGGGCTTCACAGCCCTGCGGTGATGGGGGAGAATACCGGTGACCACCCCCCATGGCATGGAGACCCCTATGTTCCGGATCGCGATCAGTCAGCTCACCGACGGCGGTCGGCGCATCACGCCGGAGCACCGGAGCACCGCCATGTCCGTGGACGAGGCGGTACTGGCCCTTCGCGAACACCTGCCCACCGTCGACACCAGCGCGTTCCACAGCGAGGCGGTCCAGCGCTCGGTCAACCGGGTCAACGACTTCCGCCACGACGTGGACACCGCCGACGGCGGCCACTACCGCGTGGTCATCGCCCCCATGATGTGAACCCGGCCGCACGGGCCCGGCCCGCACCGGGACCCGGAGCGCCGCGGACCACGGAAGGGCCGCAGGCCCCGGGGCCGGTGGTCAGTCCGAACCGAAGGCGGAGTCGAAGGACGCCTCGGGCGGGTCGAAGGCGTTGGCCCGCACGAACCGCACCGCCTCGGCCGCCCCGGTCAGGCGGTCCATGCCGGCGTCCTCCCACTCGATCGAGATCGGCCCCTGGTAGCCGATCGAGTTCAGCACGCGGAAGCACGCCTCCCAGGGCACGTCGCCGCGGCCGGTGGACACGAAGTCCCACCCGCGGCGCGGGTCGCCCCAGGGCAGGTGCGAGCCGAGCCGCCCGTTGCGTCCGTTGCCCACCCGCTTGCGGGCGTCCTTGCAGTCCACGTGGTAGATGCGGTCGCGGAAGTCCCACAGGAAACCGACCGGGTCGATGTCCTGCCACACCATGTGGCTGGGGTCCCAGTTCAGCCCGAAGGCCTCCCGGTGCCCCACCGCCTCCAGCGCCGCCTGGGTCGACCAGTAGTCGTAGGCGATCTCGGAGGGGTGCACCTCGTGGGCGAAGCGCACACCCACCTCGTCGAACACGTCCAGGACCGGGTTCCAGCGGTCGGCGAAGTCCCGGTACCCGGCCCGGATGACGTCGTCGCCGACCGGCGGGAACATCGCCACGTACTTCCAGATCGCCGACCCGGTGAAGCCCACGACCGTGGACACGCCCATCCTCGCGGCGGCCCGGGCGGTCAGCTTCATCTCCTCGGCGGCACGTCGGCGGACCCCCTCCGGGTCGCCGTCGCCCCACACCCGGGAGGGCAGGATGTCCCGGTGCCGTTGGTCGATGGGGTCGTCGCACACCGCCTGGCCCAGGAGGTGGTTCGAGATCGCCCACACGCCCAGGCCGTGGCGCTTGAGTACGTCCAGGCGCCCCTGGACGTACCCGTCGTCCACCGCGGCGCGGGTGACGTCGAGGTGGTCGCCCCAGCAGGCGATCTCCAGGCCGTCGTAGCCCCAGGACGAGGCGAGCGCGCACACCTCCTCGAAGGGAAGGTCGGCCCACTGGCCGGTGAAGAGGGTGACCGGTCTGGTCATCGGGTTGCCTCCATGGTGTTCGGTGCGGGGGTGCGGGGGTGCGGGGGTGCGGGGGTGCGGGGGTGCGGGGGTGCGGGGTCACAGCGCGGTCAGTCCGAGGCCGGTGAGCCGGTCCCGGGCCCAGTCCAGCTCGGCGGCGACCCCGGCGATCAGCCCGCCCCCACCGACGTCGAAGCGGGCCAGGTCCTGCGGGTTGAAGACCTCGGCGTCCTCGGTGTGCTCGGTCTCGAAGCCGTGCTCCTCGGCGAGGGCCTCGTAGAGGGCCACGCCGTAGGGGATGGAGTCGTGTCGGAAGCCGGTGGTCCTGGAGAAGATCAGGGCGGTGAACGGGTCCTGCCCGTCATCGTCCCCCTGTGCCGGGACCGACGTCAGCCCGAGGGCCAACGCGATGCTCGCCGTGACGGCGCCCAGCGCTCGGAGGGGTCTTGTGATCACGGGAAACCTCACCGGGGGGTGGGGGGTCGATGAGTCCGTGCGGCGTGCCGACGCCGACGGCAGGGACGGCAGAACGCGTTCGCGTGGACGACCGGGGGCGGTCGTGCAGCGGGCGCGAACCGTCGGAGAGTTCCTGCTATCGCGTTCGGGAAGCGGGGAGTGGCCGCCTCATCGGTGTGATCAGTGCACGGCGGCTCCTTCCGTCGGGGGCAGGGAACGCAGGTGGGCCAGGCCGTCGACCGCGATCGCGTCCTGGGATGCGGCCAGGGGCCGCCACACGGACGCGGCCGTGGCGATGCTGGCATTGTCGGCCGTGAACGACTCGATGACCAGGGGGCCCGAGTAACCGGTCCGGTCCAGTGCGGTCACGATCCGTGACCAGTCCAGGTGGTCGGCCCCGGGTGCGCCCCGGTCGTTCGCGCAGACCTGGACGTGGTGGATCCTTTCTCCGGCCCGCTCGATCGCGGCCGCCACGTCACGCTCCTCGATGTTCATGTGGTAGAGGTCCAGCGCCAGCCCGCAGTGCCGGGCGGGCAGGTCCGCCAGCGCCTCCAGGGCCTGGTCGACCGTGTTGAGCACGCTGGTCTCGTACCGGTTCAGCGGCTCCACGGCCACCCGGACCCCCGCGGCCGCGGCGTGCTCGACCACGGGGGCGAGCGCCTCGGTGAGTTCCGCGCGCAGCCCCGCCCGCTCGGACGGGGACATCCGCCAGGTGCGTCCGACCGAGGCGTAGGCCGGGCCCGCCACGACGGTGGAACCGACCGTCGCCGCGGCGTCCACGACCCGCCTCAGGTAGTCCTGGGTCGCCGTCCGGGTGGCCGGGTCGGTCGCGACCAGCTCCCGCCCCGGCCCCATCACCAGCACGACGCTGGCGTCCAGGCCCAGACCGTCCAACAGCGTCCGGGCGCGCCGGGGGGCCCAGTCACCGGTGTTCTCCACCGGTAGTTCGAGCACGTCGAACCCCCACCCCGCGACACGGGGCGCGATCCGCTCCAGCGCCTGGTCGGTGAGCGGTGACGTCCACACCCAGGTGTTGACCCCCAGCGCGCGCATCTACCGGTCCACCCAGGCCTCGGGGAAGCCCGGCAGGTCCTCGCCGCCGAACTTGGCGTAGTGCAGGGAGGGCATGGCGGAGTTGCGCTCCAGGTAGTCGTCGAGCTCGTCCTCGCGGATCGGTTCCTGCGGCAGCACCCACTCGGCCGGGACCTCCTCGCCCGCCAGGATCATGCCCGCCGCGATGACCGGGGTCCGCCACTGGAAGTTGGAGTACACCGGGGCGATCGCCGTCAGGTCCTCCTCGTCCCACTTGCGCATGAAGCTCAGCTCGTCCTCGCCGGAGATCACCGGGTAGGGCCGGCCGGCGTCCTCGAAGGCCTCCAGGCCCGCGACCGCGCCGTCGCCCGCGTCCATCCAGATGCCGTCCACGTCGCCGCGCTGGAGGTGCTGGGAGACCAGGTCCTTGATCTGGGCCCCGTCGCCCTCGGTGAACTCGAAGCCGAGGACCTCCAGCTCGCTCTCGCCGAAGACCTGCTGGGCGGCGGCCCAACGGTGTTCGAGCACGTCCACGCCGGGCAGGATGCGCAGCGCCAGCACCGTCGAACCCGGGTCCAGGTTCTCGACCAGGAAGTCGGCGGCGTCGGCGCCGTAGGCGTAGCCGCCGATCGGGTGGATGAACGTGACCATGCAGTCGGAGTTCACGCCGCGGTCGAAGACGATGACCGGGACGCCGCTCTCACAGGCGGTCTCGACCGCGGGGGTCAGGGTCGCGGTGGTGGACGGCGAGATGATGATCGCGTCGCAGTCCCCGGCGTCCACGAACGCCTGGATGTCGGAGATCTGCTGGTTGTCGTCGTCGGCCGCGTCCGAGGAGCGGAAGTCGCCGATCCGGCCCTCCTCGACGAGCTCCTCCACCTGCTGCTCCATGGTGATGAAGCCGGTCACCCGCCACGGGTTGGACACCGAGGCGTTGGAGAAGCAGACGGTGGCGTCCCCGGGGTCGTCGATCGCGAACGCGGAGGTGTCGATCCACTCGGGCTCGATCGCCTGCATCCAGGGCTCGTCATCGGGGCCCTCCGGGGTGATGTCGCGCTGGGCGAGCTGGGTGTCGAACTCGGCCTGGTCGAACCACTCGGCGTCCGGCGTCAGGGAGCCCTCCTGTCCGCCGTCCGCGGCGCCGGGGGCGCCCTCGGGATCGTCGGTCGTACAGGCCGTGAGTACCAGGGTGAGGCTGGCGGCGCCAGCCAGGAGTACGCGTGGCACGCGCATGGGGGGTTACCTCCTGGGAGAGTCGAGCGGTTGCTCGGTCGGGCGGTCCGGTCGCCGTCTCAGGCGCTCCGGCAGTCGTAGGTCGCCGCGGCGCGAGGCGTAGGCCACGGCCGCGATGATGATGAGCCCCTGCGCCGTCGGCTGGATGGTCGACGGCAGGTACAGCTGGTTGAACAGGGTGAAGAGCGCCTCGACGGTGAGGGCGCCGAGCACGGCGGCCACCACGGTTCCGCGGCCTCCGCCCAACACCACGCCGCCGAGGACGACGGCCGTGATGGCGGTGAACTCCAGGCCCTCACCGACCTGGGCGGTGACCCCCGCGAAGCCGCCGATGAGGATGGCCGCGACGGTGGCCGCCAGGGAGGAGCCGACGAAGGCCAGGGTGCGCACCCGCCACACCCGGACCCCGGAGAAGGCGGCGGCGGTGTCGTTGTCACCGGTCGCCATGAGCGTGCGCCCGTAGGGCGAACGCATCAGCAGCACCGCTCCGGCGGTGATGACCGCTGCGATGACCAGCGCCCAGGGGATCTGGCCGAGCACCGGGACGCCCTCGATGCCGTGTCGGCCGAACACGCGGAAGCCCTCCGACAGGGCTCCGGTGGGCGCACCTCCGGTCCAGTGCCGCACGGCGCCGAAGAGGATCAGCATCGTGCCGAGGGTGGTGATGATCGACGGGACCCTCAACAACGTGGTGACCAGGCCGTTGACCAGGCCGACCAGCAGACCGAAGAGCAGCATCACCCCGATCACCGGGAACGTCATCGACTCCTCGCCGTCGATGAGGCGGGCGGCGATCACGACCTGGGCGCCCACCAGGGAGCCGACCGAGAGGTCGAACTCCCCGGAGACGATCACCAGGTACTGGCCGATCGCGAGGATGACCAGCGGGGCCACCTTCTTCGCGAACGCCATCAGCGGCGGCCCCTCGAAGAACGACGGGTTCTGGGTGGCGATGACCGCGAAGATCAGCACCAGCAGCACCGTCACCGTTCCGGTCCCGCTCCGCAGCAGGGAGAGCACGGAACCGGGCCGACGGGGGGCCGCGCCGGCGGCCGGTACGCGCTCCGGGGGACGGGAGGGCGTGGGGGCTGGGGGTGTCATCTCTTTCCTCCCTGGGCCAGCGGTTCCGGCGAGGGCGGTGGATCCGGCGGGCCGGCGGCCGGGGGCGGCGGCCCGCCCGAGGGGAAACGGACCCGGACGGCTGTCCGGGAGAGCTGGCTCCGGGCGTAGAGGGCCACGGCGGCGATCACGATCGTGCCGCGCAGCACGTCCTTGACGAACGGGTCGATGCCCAGGGTGTTGAACACCGTGTCCAGCGTCGCGAGGATGAACACCCCGGCGACCGTCCCGGCAACGCCGCCGCGGCCGCCGAGCAGGTAGGTGCCGCCGAGCACCACCGCCGCGATGGCCTCCAGCTCGTAGCCGTTGTTGTAGACCAGCGTGTTGCCGGTGCCGAAACGGGACGCCAGGAGCAGACCGGCCACCCCTGCCATCACCGAGCACAGCACGTGCGCGGTGATCACGGGCATCTCCGGCCGGACCCCGGACAGGCGGGCGACCTCGGCGTCACCGCCCACGGCGTACATGTGGAAGCCCATCCGGGTGCGCCGCAGGTACAGCACGGCCAGCACCGCCAGGACCAGCATGACCACGGTGGACACCGGGAACACCCCGATCCGGGAGAGCCCGAACGTCTGGAACGCGGCCGGGATCGACCCGGTCGGCCCCTGGAACTGCGTGTCCAGGTACCCCTTGATGACCAGGCCGGTCCCCAGGGTGGCGATGAAGGGGTTGACCCGCAGCCTGGTGACGACCAGCCCGTTGGCCAGGCCGATCAGCGCGGCCAGGCCCAGGGTGGCGCCGACGCCGAGGAGGATCCGGGAGGGGTCCCCGGCCATGGTCAGCCCCGCGACCACCGTGGACAGGGCCGCGACGTAGCCGACCGACAGGTCCAGGGAGCGGCACAGGATGACCAGGGTCATCCCGATGGCGAGGAAGCCCAGCAGGCTGCTCCGGGTGAACAGGTCCACCGTGTTGGCCGCGGTGAGGAGGCTGGCGCCCCGGGCGGCCACGAACACCGCGCTGACCAGCAGGAGGCCCGCCAGGGCGAGGTAGACCAGCCCGGTGGTGCCCAGCCGGGAGCCCAGGTCCCGGGCGGTGGTGGGGACTCGGGTCACGGGGCGGCCTCCTCGTGCCGGTGCGGCTCGGTGGAGCCACCGCGCGCGCTCTCGTGCGCGCCGTCGGGGGGTGCGCCGGTGGCCAGGGCCATCACGGCCTCCTCGCTGGAACCGCCGGGGAGCTCTCCCGCCACCCGGCCGTCCCCGAGCACGACCAGGCGGTCCGCCATACCGATCAGCTCGGGGAGTTCGGAGCTGATCAGCAGGATCGCCACCCCGCTCGCGGCGAGTTCGCGGATCAGGGTGTAGACGGCCTGTTTCGCACCGACGTCGATCCCGCGGGTGGGTTCGTCGAGCACCATCACCCCGGGGTCGGTGGCCAGCCACTTGGCCAGGACGACCTTCTGCTGGTTGCCGCCGGAGAGGTAGCGCACCTCCTGGTGGTGGCCGCCCCGGGCGACCAGTTCCAGCGCGGAGAGGATGCCGGGGATCCGCCGGGCGCGCCGGCCGGAGCCGAAGGGTCCGACGGCGTCCAGGACGAGGCGGCTGTTGGCCAGGATCGACTGGTTCAGTGACAGCCCCTGGGCCTTGCGGTCCTCGGTGACCAGGGCCAGGCCCGCTCGGACCGCCTGCCGGGGCGAACGCGGGTCGGCCCGCCGCCCGTCCACGCTGACCTCGCCCCGGGTGAAGCGGCCGATCCCGAAGAGCGCGTGTGCGATCTCGGTCCGGCCGCTGCCCTGGAGTCCGGCCAGGCCGACGATCTCACCGCCGCGCACCTCCAGGTCGATCCCGTCCAGTTGGGCGTTGCCGCCGCCGCGGACGGAGAGGCGGACCTCGCCCACGTGTTCGCCGCGGGGTTCGA
Source organism: Nocardiopsis sp. iso_40 (assembly GCF_056173285.1). NCBI lineage: Bacteria > Bacillati > Actinomycetota > Actinomycetes > Streptosporangiales > Nocardiopsidaceae > Nocardiopsis > Nocardiopsis sp. iso_40. The sequence goes on from NZ_CM149666.1 coordinate 841,247, forward strand.
GGCGTTCGGGGAAGACGGCGGAGACGGGGCGCCCCACCATCTTGCGGACCAGGTCGGCCGGTCCGGTCCCGGCGGCCGGGCCGGTGTCCACCAGGTGGCCGTCCTTGAGGACGGTGATGGTGTCCGCCAGGTCGAAGATCTCCCTGAGGCGGTGGGAGACGTAGAGGACGCCCACCCCGCGTTCGCGCAGGCGCCCGATGATCCGGTAGAGCACCTCGACCTCGTGGTCGGCCAGCGCGGCGGTGGGTTCGTCCATGGAGATGACGCGGGCGTCGTGGGAGAGCGCCTTGACGATCTCCACCACCTGCTGTTCGGCCACGGACAGCGAGCGGACCCTCGACCGCGGTTCGATCCCCTCCAGCCCGAGGTCGTCCAGGAGCCGGGCGGTGGCCCGTTCCATGGCGCCCTCGTCCACGAGTCCCCGGCGCCGGGGCTCCCGGCCGAGGAACACGTTCTGCGCGACGGTGCGTTCGGGGAGGAGGTTGAACTCCTGGAACACCGTGGCCACGCCGGCGCGCTGCGCCTGCACGGGGTGTTCGAAGGAGACCTCCCGGCCGGCGAGCTCGATCCGCCCGCCGTCGGCGCGGTGTACCCCGGCGAGCACCTTCATCAGCGTGGACTTGCCCGCGCCGTTCTCCCCGACCAGGGCGTGCAGCTCCCCGGCGCGGAGTTCGAGGTCGACCCCGTGCAGGACTCGGACACCCAGGAAGGACTTGCTGACGCCGGTCATCCTGAGCAGGGGGTGGGTGCTCATGCCCCGCCCACCTCCGGGGTCTCGGCCGCAGGGACGTCGACCCACCGGCGTTCCCGGGCCGAGGCCAGGACTGCCTCGGCGAGGACGGCGGTCCGCAGGCCGTCGGCGAAGACCGGGAGGCCCTCGGGCGCGCTGCCCGCGATGGCCGCCGCGGTGTCCGCGACCAGGGAGTTGAAGCAGTCCTGGTAGCCCTGGGGGTGGCCGACGGGCAGGCGGGACAGCCGTGCGGCGTCGGGGCTGAGCGCGGGGTCATCGCGGGAGACGGTCCCGGTGCGGCCGCGCCCGCCCGCCCACAGGGTCTCGGGCTGTTCCTGGTCGAAGCGCAGGGAGCCCTCCGTGCCGGAGACCTCCAGCACGAGCTGGTTCTTGCGTCCGGGGGAGACCTGGCTGATCACGGCGCTGCCGACGGTGCCGCCAGCGGTGGTGAACTGGAAGGTCACCAGGTCCTCGGTGGTGACCGCGCGTCCGCCGTCCTCCCCGCGGGTGTCGGCGATGCGGGAGGTCTGGGCGCTGACGGCGGTGATGCGGTCGCCGGTGACGAACTCGAGCATGTCGCACCAGTGGGAGCCGATGTCGCCGAAGGCGCGGGTGGGGCCGCCGACCGTCGGATCGACCCGCCAGTTGTCCTCCTCCGGGTAGAGGAGCCAGTCCTGGAGGTAGCCGCCGTGGGCGAGGCTGACCCGGCCGATCGAGCCCGCGGCGACCCTGGCCCGGGCCTCCCGGACCATGGGGTGGAAGCGGTAGACGAAGGGGACCACGGCGACCCGGCCGACCTCGCGCGCGGCTCGGGTGAGCTCCCGCGCGGTCCCGGCGTCGGTGGCCAGCGGTTTCTCGCAGACGACGTGCTTGCCGGCGGAGAGGGCGGCCAGACTCAGGGGGGCGTGCAGGTGGTTGGGGGTGCACACGTGCACCACGTCCACGTCGGGACCGCGGACGAGTTCGAGGGCGTCTGCGTGGGCTCGGGCGATGCCGTTGGCGGCTCGGAACACCTCGGCTTTTTCGGGGGAGGACCCGGCCACTCCGACGACCTCGCCCCCGCTGGCGCGAACGGCGTGGGAGTGGACCCGACCCATGAAACCGGTTCCGATCACCGCGGCCCGGTAGGCCCCGGGGGTGGCCGGTCCGGAGGCTGGGGCCTCATCCGGACCTGTGACCTTCTTCACTGACATGTCCGAGACGTTACGTCCGACTTATGTCGAGCGTCAAGCATAAGTTGCCGGATGTGGACAAAATAGCTGGAGTGGGATCGATCAATAGATCCTGTGCTTCACTGGTTCCATGACGGAAGACGCGCTGACGGCCCCGGGAGCCCCGGGGGCGACACCCCTGCGGAACCCGGGCGCCACCACTGCCGCGCCAGGTGCCGGAACCCTGCTCCGGCTGCTCCGCGACGGCCGCCCACGAACCCGCTCCGAACTGGCCTCCGTCACCGGACTGGCCCGCTCCACGGTGACCCAGCGCGTGGACGCGCTCCTGGCCAGCGGCCTGATCGGTCCGGCGGGCGAGGCCGTCTCGACCGGTGGGCGGCCGCCCACGACCTTCTCCTTCCGGCCCGACGCCCGGGTCGTCCTCGCCGCCGACCTCGGCGCCACCCACGCCCGGATGGCCCTCACCGACATGTCGGGGACGGTGCTCGCCGAGGACCGCGCCGACATCGACATCGCGCTGGGGCCCGAACCCGTCCTGGACTGGGTGGTCGACCACGGCCGGACCCTGCTGGAGTCCGCGGGCCGCGGTACCGACGACCTCCTCGGCTTCGGGGTTGGCCTGCCCGGCCCGGTCCAGCACTCCACCGGGCGCGCGGTCAACCCGCCGATCATGCCCGGCTGGGACCACTTCGACGTCGCCGGCTACGTCAACAGCCGGATCGCCCGGCCCGTGCTGGTGGACAACGACGTCAACATCATGGCGATCGGCGAACACCACGCCACCTGGCCCACCGCCAGCCACCTGCTGTTCGTCAAGGTCGCCACCGGCATCGGCTGCGGGATCGTCAGCGAGGGGCGCGTCTACCGCGGCGCCCAGGGGGCGGCCGGGGACATGGGGCACATCCACGTCCCCAGCGGCGACGACCGTCCCTGCCGCTGCGGCAACACCGGCTGCCTGGAGGCCGTGGCCAGCGGCCACGCCCTCGCCGAGGCGCTCACCGCCGAGGGGATCCCCGCCTCGGGGGCCCGCGACGTGGTGGAGCTGTCCCGCAACGGCTCCGTGCCCGCGCTGCGCGCCCTGCGCCAGGCCGGCCGGGACATCGGCGAGGTACTGGCCGCCTCGGTGAACATGTTCAACCCCTCGGTGATCGTCATCGGCGGCGCGCTCGCCCTGGCCGGGGACCACCTGCTCGCCGGGGTACGGGAGATCATCTACCAGCGGTCGCTGCCGCTGGCCACGGAGAACCTGAGCATCGTCTCCTCCAGGGCCGGCGAGAGCGCGGGCGTGATCGGGGCCGCCGTCATGGTGATCGAGCACTGCCTGAGCCCCGAGCACGCCGAAACCCTGGTCATGGGCGGCTGACCCCCGGCCCGCAGGACACGGTCCCGGCGCGGACCCGTTCCGTCGGTACCGCGCGGCAGGATGTCCGGATGGACAACGCAACCCTCGTCGAGGTCCGGCGCCGACTCCTCTCCGGCCCCCGCAGGTCCTGGGTGCTGTTCGAGCACGGGTCCTGCGTCGTACTCACCGACCCAGGGGCGGACCCAGCGGAGCAGTCGAGTGAGCTGCTGCGGGAGCACGGCCCCGTGCACCCGGGCGGTCCCGCCGGTGACTTCGCGATCGGGATGACCGGGCGTTCGCAGCGCCACCGGGACGGCACCGACCCCGTCGTCGTCCACGTGGAGGACCGACGCGGAGCCCCGGAGCCCGGGTAGGCGGCTCTTCCCGGAGGCGGGGCGGGACGGGCCCCGCCTCCGGACTCAGGAACGGGCGAACGGCACCCGCCACCACCAGTGCCCGTCCGGCACCCCGGACGGCACCGCATCGGGAACGGCGCCCTCGGCCTGCGGCAGCCCCTCCTTCAGCTCCTCGTCGACGTCGTCGACGTCCTCCGGTTCGACCAGGGCGAACGTCACCGCGCCGAGGAAGCCCTCGAACAGGTTCTCCAGCATCGACCGGTACAGGCAGGCCGCGTACCACTCCTCGGCGGGGCCGGTGGCCAGCCGCTCGGTCCGGGACAGCAACCTGCGGATCTCCCCGCCCCGGACCCCCGCGCCCTCAGCGACGAGCAGCCGCTGCTCCTGTGTGCCGACGAGGCGGGCCGAGCCGATTCTGGCGCCCCAGAGCAGCAGCAGCGACTGGTCGAGGGGCACTTCTGGGTCGGCGAGGTCGACCCGGGCACGGTCCAGCAGCTCTTCGGGCGTTCCGGTGAAGGTGTGCACGGGCTTCGCCGGGGGCGCGGGCCAACCGTGGTCGGCCAGGTAGGCCATGCCGTCGCTCCGCACCTCCACCAGGGTGGACAGGGTGACCGCGGCCAACGGGTTCACGGGGACGGCCCGCTCGAAGACCAGGCGCAGCACCCCGTCGTCGACCCCCTTGGACCTTGTCCGCCCGCTCCGTACGGTCTCTGAAGCGGAGGCGTGGTACGAGGGGATGGGGTTCGCGCGCTCAGCGGAGGGCAGATCGTCCAGACGGCGCATGACGTGCGTCGCGGCGTTGACGGGTGAGTCGAAGCCGATGCGGTCGGCGGACTCGCGCAGGGTCTGCACCACGGCCCGGGACCCGGCCTTCAGGTCGACCCGTACGCCGCCCCGGCCCAGGGCGTTCACCTCTGCCAGGTCCCGCTGGAGTCGGTTCTCCACCGGGGATCGGTTGCTGTCGGAGTTCGTCATTCGATGTCCCAGTCTTCGATGTAGTGGTTGCAGAGGAGGAGCTTCGGGTGCCGCCCGTTCCTCAGGTCTGGCCTGGTTCAGGACTCTCTGGCGATTCTGATTTTCTGAACATCGTCGGTACGACGACGCCTGTGCGCTCGCGGTAGAATAATTTGGCGAAGAGTACGTTTCTTCGCGGCGAACGGTCCTCCGGCTCCCCGCCCTGCTCTTGTGGAATCTCCCTTTCGAACGTTATCTCGGCGCCACGGCCCTCGCGGTATCTTTGGAAGCTGGTGACCGCACCCTCCCTGAGGGTCTTCTCCAGACTGTTGAGGTAGGCTTCGACAGGGTGAAGTCCTTCTCGCTCCTCGGCCGGAAGTTCCATGTAGTGCTTGCGGGCGTGGTAGATCGTGGAGGTTTCTTTTCCCATTCCGATCAATGCGGCCTGTCTTCGGAGGAGATCCACGATTTCCGTGTCGCTCGCAGTGAGGTCGATGTGTGTGGATTCTTCACTCCGCAGGCCGCCGAGGATTTCTTTGTCCTTCTCAAACTCCTGTTGGACGTCCAGGTCCGAGTGGAGAATCTGATATTTCGCCTTCTTGAGTTGCTCCACATTGGACAAATCAGGGTGGTTTTCGAGGACATCGTCCAGCGCGGCGTCGTAGAAGGACTTGAAGTACTCGTACCTGTAAGCGCGCTCCTTGAGGTCGGGGGCCCCTTCGAGGGCGAAGCGCAACCCTTCGGCCATTACGGGGCGCACCTCGTCAGATGATTTCCCAGTGGTGCCCATGTGCTCGTAGGCATTATCCACCACCGACTGCGCCAGGCGTTGCCAGGCACGCCCGGTGGGGTCATTGCCGCCCCTCAAACGGTTGATGGCGTCGCCGCTCATGCCGGCCCACTGGAGCGCCGTTTCCAGCTGTCGGGCCTTGAGTTCCCGAGCCTGTTCCCTGCGTTCCTGTCGTGATGGTCCGGCGGGGGGCGGAGTGTTCATAGGAATGATCCCATCAGGGGTGGGGGGTTTCTGTTGGTTCGGCCTCTTCATCGGAGGCGCCGGTCACCGCGTTTCCCAGCCATCGGGGCGGGAGTCGTGGCGCCTCTCATTTGGGGCGTTCACGGGGAGTCGAAGTCCTCCGGGAAGATGTCACCGTAGAAGTATCCGCCGATTTTTCCGTCGATTTCTCGCTGGCTCATGTCCAGGCGCGTGGGCACGCGCCACCACCAGTGGGACTCAGGGACCCACCCAGGAATTTCCTCGGGCGGGACGGGCGGGATTTCATCGGCCTTCTGGGTGTAAAGGGAGTCGACATAGTCCAGTGCGTCGGAGTCGTCCGGGTGCATGAGGTCGGCGAAGGGGACGAATTCGTCGATCAGGATCTGGATCTTGCTCCGGTAGTAGCATGCCTTCAGGAAACCGTCCCCCGAGCTGCGCAGGGAATATTTTCGGCATTTGAAAAAATAGACCCTGAAGCCGAGTCGGTTTCCCTCCATCCGGAGGAGTCCGGCAGCTGCTTCCGTGAAACCGGGAGACCAATTACGGCCGTGGCGGCGGTTGTCCGCCCACAGGGACCTGATGCCTTCCGCGACCCCGGGGAAACCTCTGGTGGCGTTGGGGGCGGCTTCGTCCGCGTTCTCTCGGAGGAGATCGAGTACCACCTGCTCCTCGGGCCTAAACTGATCCATGATCTCCTGACTCCGTTTTGTCAAACACTGTTGCTGTTCCGGTTCCCGCCGAAGGGGCTCGGCCGATGCGATGCGGCGGTGCGCGGGTTGGTTCGGAAGGGGCGGCGCACGGCGAATCCCGGCACGGCACTCCGGGAACACGAAGGGGGCGGGGCCCCGCTTCCGGGCCCCGCCCCCTGGCGTACGGTTCGTACGTCGTCCCGCGGTCAGTCGTCACGGATGCCGTGGCGGGCACGCTCCTCCTCCGCCCTCTGGCGCTCCGCGCGGTAGCGGGCGGCGTCGTACTCGGCGTCCTCCTCCAGCGCGCGGTAGCGCTCGGGGTCGTACTCCCGCTGGTTCACGTCGGGAAGGACGCCCTCGTGTCGCAGCGCGGGTCCCGGGCGGCGGCCGGACGAGGCCGGAACCCGGCTGATGATCGCGGTCCTTCCGACCCCGCGCAGCAGCGAGGCGATCGCGACACCGCACACCAGGTTGATCAGACCCGTGGCGATCTGGCTGGAGATCTCGGCGCCCTGGGTGAAGGGCGTGACGGCCGCGATGGCCGTGGCCAGACCGACGATCCAGCCGAAGAACGAGATCGCCCGGGGCGCGGACAGCAGCAGCAGGTGCAGCAGCGCGGTCGCCAGGAGCGCGACCACGCCCGCCAGGAGCGCGTAGCCGACCGTTCCGGCGTCCCCCAGGTACCCGGCGTCCTCCGGGGCCAGCACCGGGATCCCGAAGATCCCCCTGACCACCAGGGTTCCGGCGAAGATGACCAGTGCGGCGACAACCGCGGTGGCCAGACCGCCGGACCAGAGCCGGGTCACGTTGACGGCTCGTTCACTTCCGTTTTCGTTCATACCGATATCCCCAAATAGGGCTCGAACTCGGTCGTAGCCCACATACCCGCAGCTCCGCAGCGGTAATCCACGCGTGGAACACTGTGGACATGGCTCCTTTCGCGCATGCTCGCGTCGACCTCGACGCGATCACCTCCAACGCCCGGCTGCTCCGTGAGCGGGCCGGGGGAACACCGCTCATGGGAGTGGTCAAGGCCGACGGTTACGGCCACGGAATGCTGCCCGCCGCGCGCGCCCTCGTCGCCGGCGGTGCCACATGGCTGGGGACCGCGTTCGTCAAGGAGGGGCTGGAGCTGCGCAGGGCGGGCGTCACCGTGCCCGTGCTGTCCTGGATCATCCCCCCAGGAGAGCCGGTGGGCGAGGCGATCGAGGCCGGGATCGACCTCGGGGTCAGCCACCGGGCCGTCCTGGACGAGGTGGTCGCCGAGGCGCGTCGGCTGGGCCGGGTCGCCCGGGTCCAGCTCAAGGCCGACACCGGCCTGCACCGCGGCGGGGTCGACCGGGCCGACTGGGAGTCGGTGGTCGGCGCCGCCGCCCGCGCGGAGGAGGAGGGCCTGTTGAAGGTCAGCGGGGTGTGGTCGCACTTCGCCTGCGCGGACGAGCCCGGCCACCCCTCGATCCGGGCGCAGCTGGAGGTGTTCCACGAGGCGCTTGAGGTCGTGGAGAAGGCGGGGCTGACCCCCGAGGTCCGGCACATCGCCAACTCGGCCGCGCTGCTGACCCTGCCCGAAGCCCGGTTCGATCTGGTCCGCGGCGGTATTGCGAGTTACGGACTGTGCCCGATCCCCGATTATGACGTGCCCGGATTGCGTCCCGCGATGACCCTCGAAGCCAAGGTCGCACTGACCAAACGGGCGCCCGAGGGCAGCGGCGTCTCCTACGGCCACCGCTACTTCACCCGGAGTGAGACCACGCTGGCCCTGGTGCCGCTGGGCTACGCCGACGGGGTGCCCAGGGCCGCCACGAACAGGGGTCCCGTCCTGCTGGGCGGCCGTCGCCGCACCATCGCGGGAACAGTCTGCATGGATCAGTTCGTTGTCGATGTGGGAGACGACCCGGTGGAGGCGGGCGAGTACGCGGTACTGTTCGGCGATCCGAGCGAGTGCCCGGCCGTTCCCACCGCCGAGGAGTGGGCCGAAATCCTGGACACCATCCCGTACGAGATCGTCACCCGGGTCGGTGTACGGGTTCCCCGCGAGTACACCGGCGGGGCCTGACGCTCTGCCCGATATCGGTCACGAACCTCCTCCACCCCGCCTAACCTGGGTGAAGAGGTAACTTCGGCGCGCTCGGCCGCCGCCCGGACCACTCACCCGAACGAGCCTGCGAGAGCCATGACAGACACCACAGCCACCACCACAGGCGCGCCCCGCGTCCACGCGGTCACCGCCGCCACGGACGAGGAGATGCGCGTTCTGGGCCGTGACCTCGCCGCCCTCGCCCGCCCCGGAGACCTGCTCATCCTCTCCGGCCCCCTGGGCGCGGGCAAGACCACCTTCACCCAGGGCCTCGGACAGGGCCTGGGCGTGCGCGGCTCGGTCACCTCGCCCACCTTCATCATCTCCCGGATCCACCCCTCCCTGACCGGCGGTCCCGCCCTCGTGCACGTGGACGCCTACCGGCTCGGCGGACCCGCGGAGATCGACGACATCGACCTGGACATGACCCTCCCCGAGTCGGTCACCGTCGTCGAATGGGGTGAGGGCGTGGCCGAGGGCCTGGCCGACGACCGGCTGGAGATCCGGATCGAACGCCACCCCGACGACACCCGTACCGTCCACCTGCGCCCGGTCGGCGCCCGGTGGGCCGACATCGACCTGCCCGGCGCCGTCGCCGGGCGCGGATAGGCGGACAAACCAGTGCTGCTCCTGGCCTTCGACACCGCCACCCCGGCGGTCACCGCAGCCATCGGCGAGACCGGTCCCGACGGCGCCTTCACACTGCGCGCCGCCGCGGGTTCGGTGGACGCGCGCCGCCACGGCGAACTCCTCACACCCACCATCCAGGGCCTGCTCGCCGAGTCGGGCCTGACCCTGGCAGACCTCGACCACATCGCGGTCGGCACCGGCCCCGGCCCCTACACCGGACTGCGGGTCGGCCTGGCCACCGGCCACGCCCTCGCCGACGCCCTGGGCATCCCCTGCCACGGGGTCACCACCCTGGACGCGCTGGCCTTCGCCACCAAGCGCACCGAACCCTTCCTGGGCATGACCGACGCCCGCCGCAAGGAGGTGTTCTGGGCCCGCTACGAGGACCACCTCACCCGGACGGGCGAGGTCCGCGTCGACCGGCCCGCCGAGATCGACACCCAGGGCCTGCCGCTGGTCGGCGACGGCGCCCGGATGTACGCCGAGGCACTGGGGGCCGAGGCGAACGAGCCGCTGCTCCCGGACGCCGCCGCCATGGCCGAACTGGCCCTGCTCCGCCTGCACCGCGGCCAGGGCCTGCCCGAACCCAACCCCCTCTACCTGCGCCGCCCCGACGCGGTCGAGCCCGGCGCCCCGAAGAAGGTCCGACAGTGGGTGAAGTGACCGAGCGGACGCACCTGCGTCCGATGACCACCGACGACGTCCCGGCCGTCATGGCCCTGGAACGCGCCCTGTTCCCGCTCGACGCCTGGAGCGAGGGCATGCTCCGCGATGAGCTCGCCGAGACCGCCACCCGTCACTACCTGGTGGCCGAGTCCGGGGAGCCCGGGGACGCCGCCGTCGTCGGCTACGCGGGGCTGCGGTTCGTCCCGCCCGAGGGCGACGTGCAGACCATGGCCGTCGCCGAGCCGGTGTGGGGGAGGGGGATCGGCCGGGCGCTGCTCACCGGGCTCCTCGCCGCGGCCGGCGAGCGCGGTGTCACCGACATGTTCCTGGAGGTGCGCTCGGACAACCCGCGCGCCCAGGACCTGTACACACGCTTCGGCTTCGAGGCGATCGGCGTACGCCGGGGCTACTACAAGGGTGCGGACGCGATCGTCATGCGGCGCGTCACGGAGAAGGGGACCGATGAGTGAGCCGTTGATCCTGGGGATCGAGACGTCCTGCGACGAGACCGGCGTGGCGCTGGTCCGGGGCTGTGAGCTGCTCGGTGACTCGGTGGCCTCCAGCGTCGAACAGCACGTCCGCTTCGGCGGGGTCGTGCCCGAGGTGGCCAGCCGCGCGCACCTGGAGGCCATGACGCCGACCGTGCGCCGTGCCCTGGACAGCGCCGGAGCGGAGCTGTCCGACGTCGACGCGGTCGCTGTCACGGCCGGGCCCGGCCTGGCCGGTGCGCTCCTGGTGGGGGTCTCCGCGGCCAAGGCCTACTCGATGGCCCTCGGCAAGCCGCTGTACGGGGTCAACCACCTGGTGGGGCACGTCGCCGTCGACCAGCTGGAGCACGGACCGCTGCCCAAACCCGCGATCGCCCTGCTCGTCTCCGGCGGCCACACCTCGCTGCTGCTGGTCAACGATCTGGCCACCGACGTGGTCTCGCTCGGCGACACCGTCGACGACGCCGCCGGCGAGGCCTACGACAAGGTGGCGCGGCTGCTGGAACTGCCCTACCCGGGCGGTCCGCCCATCGACCAGGCGGCGCAGCGCGGCGACCCCAAGACGATGCGCTTCCCGCGCGGCAAGTGGGGCGACGGCACCTACGACTTCTCCTTCTCCGGGCTGAAGACGGCCGTGGCCCGCCACGTGGAGGACACCGACCGCAGGGGCGAACCCCTGGTGGTGGCCGACATCGCCGCCGCCTTCCAGGAGTCGGTGGTGGACGTGCTCACCCGCAAGGCCGTCGACGCCTGTGTGGAGCACGGGGTGAGCACCCTGGTGATCAGCGGCGGCGTGGCGGCCAACTCGGCCCTGCGGGCCCTGGCCCAGCAGCGCTGTACCGAGGCCGGGATCGAACTGCGCGTCCCGCGCCCCCGCCTGTGCACGGACAACGGTGCGATGATCGCGGCCCTGGGCGCCGAGGTCGTGGCGGCGGGCCTGCCGCCGTCCTCGCTCGACCTGGCCACGGACACCTCCCTGCCGGTGGGTTCCCCGCTGGCCGTGTAGCAGGGCCGAAGCTCCCACGGGGCCCCGCCGACCGGCCGGTCGGCGGGGCCGTGTGTTTCGGGCACCCGGGACTGGAACGCGGCTCGGTCTCCGTGGTTGGGTACGGGTATGTTCGCCATCACCGCAGCACGCATCTCCTTCGACGACCCCCTCTCCGGGCTGGAGGCCGGTGAGCGGCCCGACCCCGAACCCCGCGAGGGGTGGACCACGGTCCGGGTCAGGGCCGCCTCGCTCAACCACCACGACCTGTGGAGCCTGCGCGGGGTCGCGCTGGGCGAGGACCGGCTCCCGATGGTCCTGGGCGGCGACGCCGCCGGGATCGACGAGGACGGCAACGAGGTGATCGTGCACAGCGTGATCACCGAACCCGCGGCCCCCGGCCGGTCGCCGCGGTTCTCCCTGCTCTCCGAGGTCCACGACGGCACCCTCGCCGAGAAGGTGCTGGTCCCCAGGGAGAACCTCCTCCCCAAGCCCCCGGAGCTGTCCTTCGAGGAGGCCGCCTGCCTGCCGACGGCCTGGCTGACCGCCTACAGCATGCTCTTCGGCAAGGCCGACCTGCGCCCGGGGTCCACCGTCCTGGTGCAGGGAGCCGGGGGAGGGGTCTCGGCGGCGCTGATCACCCTGGCCTCCCGGGTGGGGCACCGGGTGTACGTCACCAGCCGCAGCGAGGCCAAGCGGGCCGGCGCCCTGGAGCTGGGCGCGTACGCGGCTCTCCCTTCCGGTGAGCGGCTGCCCGAACGGGTGGACGCGGTCTTCGACTCGGTCGGACAGGCCACCTGGAAGCACTCGATCCGCTCGCTCAAGCCGGGCGGTGCCGTCGTCACCTGCGGCGCGACCAGCGGCGACGCCCCTCCGGCCGAGCTCACCCGGGTGTTCTTCCTCCAGCTCCGGGTGCTGGGCTCCACCATGGGCACCAGGGAGGAGCTGGCGGCGCTGGCCGAGATGTGCGTGCGCACCGGGATCCGCCCCCGGATCGACCGGGTCCTGCCGTTGAGGGACGCACGGGAGGGCTTTCGCGCGATGGCCGACGGAGAGCTGTTCGGCAAGGTCGTCCTGACCCCCTGACCCGCGTTCGGACAGCGGGAGGGGCCCGGAGCGTTCGCTGCTCCGGGCCCCTCCTCAACCTGACGGGACGGTCGGCGGGTGTTTACTCGTCGTCGTCATCGTCGTCGCGGCGGCGCTTCTTCTTGCCCTCCCGGCCCGGGCGCAGCAGCGCCTCGGCCAGGGCGAGCACCGTCTCCTCCAGGGAGGAGAACCGCTTGGTGATGTCGTCGTGCGAGTTCTCCACCGCCTCGGTGACGGTCTCCTCGAACTCGTGGCGGTCCGGGCGCTGCTTCAGCTCGCGGATGACCGGCTCCACCGCGGAGGTGACGTGCGAGTCGATCTCGTCGAGCTTGCCGGAGTGGTCCAGCAGCGGGCGGTCCACCAGTTCGGTGAGGCGGCGGTGCAGCTCGCTGACCTCCAGGGTCTGCGGCAGCTGGTTGAGGCGCTGGTTGAGCGCCTCGAGGCGGTCGTCGATGGCCTCCATCCGGCCGTCGACCCCCTCGAAGTGGCCGCTGACGCCCTCGAACTGCCCCTCGACCCCGTTGACCCGGCCGTCGATCCCGTCCAGGCGGCCGTTGAGGCCGTCCAGGCGGCCGTCCACCCGGTCGATCTTGCCCTCGACGCTCTCGAAGCTTCCCTCGAAGTGGCCCTCGAAGGTGTCGAACCGGTCGGTGAGGCGGCCGAGCTCGTGGTCGACCTTGCCGGTGATCTGCGACAGGTGGTTGTCCACCTTGCCGTTGAGCCCTTCGCGGTGCCGCTCCAGCCGCTCGTCGAGCGCGCTCCGGTGGGTCTCCACCTGCTCGGTGAGGGCCTCGGTCAGGGTCTGGTGCCGCTCCTCGGCCTCGGCGGCCAGCCTGGCGTTGTCCTCGGTGACGAAGGTGCGCAGCTCGGCGAGGTCCGCGGCGACCTTCTCGGCGTCCTCGGCGATCCGGGCGGAGAGGGCCTCGGTGCGCTCGGCCACCGAGTCGCGCAGGCCCTCGGCGGTGGCCTCGGCGTGCTCACGGGTCTCGGTGCGGCCCAGCTCGATCTGCTCGTCGAGCTCGGACAGGCGCTGGCGCAGGTGCGAACGCAGGTCGTTCAGGGAGCTGTCGTGGTTCTCCCGCAGCTTGGCGAGCGAACCGGTGACGTCGGCGACGGCCGCGGTGGCCTCGGCGTGGTTCTCCTCGGCCTGGGTGTTCAGGTGGCCGAAGCCCTCGGCGACCTTGTCGGCGAGGGCTTCGTGGCGCTCCTCGGCGGTGGCGGCGAGGGACTTCAGGTCCGAGGCGAGGACCTCGTGGCGCTCCTCCGCGGTGGTGGTGACGGCCTTCAGGTCCGAGGTGAGGGCTTCGTGGCGCTCACCGGAAGCGGTGGCGAGGGCGCCCAGTTCCTCGGCCAGGGCCGTGGTGCGCTCGCCCAGCTCGCCGGTGTTCTCCTGGAGCTTGCCGAGCAGCGTCTCGTGCTGTTCGGCGGTGCGCTCCTCGAAGAACCCGCGCAGTTCGGCCGTGCGCTCGTCGAGGGAGGAGGTGAGCTTCTCACCGAGGCCGGTGCTGGCGGTGTCGAGGGCCTCCCGGCTCTCCCGGACGGCAGTGGCGAGGGTCTCGCGGCTCTGCTCGATCGCCTCGGCCAGTTCGTCCTTGCCCTCGGACAGGGAGGTGCGGACCGTGGTGGTCAGCTCCTCGTGGCGTTCGCCCAGGGTGGTGTCGAGGGCGGACAACGAGGCTTCGATCTGTTCGGCCCGGCCGTTGAGGCTCTCCAGGGCCGCGTCCAGGGCGTCCAGCCGGGTTCCGACGGTCTCGCTCAGCGCGTTGACGCGCTCACCGACCTCCGCGACCTGCTCGGCGGTTCGGTTGCCGGTCTCGGACATGCGCTGGAGACGGGTGAGGGCGGTGTCGAGGTGCCCGGCGACGCGGTGGGTGTCCGCCCGCAGGGACGGCATGTCCGACAGGGGCTTGACCTGCTGTCCGACGACCTCTATGTGTTCGGCGAGGGCTTCGGCCCACTCCGGCGGGCGCGCGAGGAAGTCGTCGATCCGGCCGTCGACCGCGGTGATCGACTCGGCCAGGGAGGTGAGTTCCCGTTCGCGCAGTTCGCGAAGCAGCCACTCCATCCCCTCGAGGCGCTGGCGCATCTCCTCGCTGACGGCGCCCTGGGACTTCTGCTCGGAGACGTGCTCCTGGGCGGCCTGGGAGAGCAGGTCACGCATCCGGTCGGAGACACCGGCCTGACCTCCCCCGTTGAGGAAGTTGTGATTGGTCTGTTCCACCGAGGTGCTCCTTATGGTTCTGGCGCTCCCGTCCGCGTCCGGCCCGTCGCACGGGGGCCGTGCCGGGAGGACGGGTTCTCGATGGTCCCCGGGTGGGCGTCGTTCCGCGCCAGTTGTGCCCCACTGTGATTGAAGTGTGACTGTACGTACACACGGGGGGCGTGGGCCGAGTGCGAGCCGAACCGCGGGGCGGATCAAACAAGCACGGCCTTCCGGGTGAACCCATGAGAAGGGAAAGAATTCAGCGGCGCCAGTTTAACGACATCACCCCGTGTAACCCCAGGGGTTCGCGAAAGATATGGGTGTGGGAGATAACGATACGGTCTGCGCGCCGTGTCCGGAACGCCGTTCGGGAGGGCCGAACCCCGCTCCCCGGGGCCGGATCAGCTTCCCGAGGGCTCCGTGACCTCGCGGCACAGCAGGTAGAAGGGCCTTTCCCCGATTCGGGTGAGAACGATCGTCACCGATTCCGGACCGGAGGCGCGCAGGTCGCGGCGGAGTTTCTCGGTGTCCACCGCCGAACCGCGTTTCTTGATCGTTACCGTTCCGGCACGGTGGGCCCGAACGGAGGAGCGGAGCCGCTTCAGCGAGAACGGCGCGAACTCCACGACCTCCAGCAGTCGCCACAGAGGTGAGGGCTCCGCCCGGTCCGAGGTGAAGTAGGCGATGCGCTCGTCCAGCAGGGCGCCGTCCACCCGCGCGGCGGCCTCCGCCACCAGGTGGGAGCGGACCACGGCCGGATCCGGGTCGTACAGGTAGCGCCGGGCCGCGGCGACGGGCGCGGGCCCCAGGTCCGGGTCCGCGTCCAGGTGCGCGACCGAGCCCTCGCGGGCCAACAGGCCGGAGCGCTCGTGCAGCACCGTCGCTCGGCGGCCGGGTCCCCGGGCCAGGGTCCCGAACCACAGCGCGGTCTCCTTCAGTTCCCCGTCCACCGAGATCCACTCGGCCGAGGCCGTCTCGGGCAGCGCCTCGTGCGGGATGCCCGGAGCCGCCTTCAGGCAGGCCGCCTCCGCCCCCTCCGCCAGCCGGGTGGCCACGTCCCACGGCGGGGAGTAGGCGGCGGGGTCGAAGACCCGGCCCCGCCCGCCGCGCCGGGCCGGGTCGCAGAACAGGAGCGGATAGTCGCCGGGGGCGACCCCGTTCACGTCGCCCTCGCGGACCCGGGCGTGTCCGGCCAGGCCCAGCGCCTCGATGTTGGCGCGGGCCACAGCCACGGTCAGCGGGTCGGCGTCCACGCCCTCCACCGGAACGCCACGTCCGGCCAGGGCGAGCAGGTCGGCGCCGATCCCGCAGCACAGGTCGCCCGAGGCCGCACCGCCCCCCACGGAGTCGGGCAGGCTCCGGGCGGTCCGCTCGGCCCGGTACTCGGCGACGGTCCGGCGGGTGGACTGCTCCAGGCCGTTCGGGGTGAAGAACATTCGCCCGGCGTTCTCCCCGAATTTGGCCCGGCCCCGAGCGCGCAGACCAACCTGGGTCATGACCGCGTTGACCAGCTCCGACACCGGCAGGTCCGGGTCGAGTGCGGCCACCTTCGGATCCTGGCGCAGCCGGGAGGCGGCCGTCAGCGGGTCCCGGGCGGCGGCCGCCGGGTCCACCCCCGCCAGGACCTCCCGCCCCGCGTCGGTGAGCAGCGCCGAGAAGGCGGGCACGCGCATGGATCCTCCTGCTGTGGGCACGACGGTGTGGCGGGCCGTCCCCGTGGCCAGGGCCCCCGCCACATTTCCATTCTGGCACTCTCGGGGGTAGAGTGCTAAATGCGACGAGGCCGGTCTGGCACCCGCGACGACAGGCCGCCGCGGTCGCCCCTTTTACGCAGTCTGTCCGTGCACTCGCATGGGCCGACGATCAGTACACCGAGACTTTGAAGGGGGAGGTCACACAGTGTCGACCGCCACCAAGACCGTGCTGAAGCCGCTCGAGGACCGCGTCGTGGTCAAGACCCTGGAGGCTGAGCAGACCACCGCCTCCGGTCTGGTCATCCCGGACACCGCCAAGGAGAAGCCCCAGGAGGGCGAGGTCCTGGCCGTGGGTCCCGGTCGTCTCGACGACAACGGCAAGCGCGTTGCCCTCGACGTGAACATCGGTGACGTCGTTCTCTACAGCAAGTACGGCGGCACCGAGGTCAAGTACGACGGCCAGGAGTACCTGGTGCTCTCCGCCCGCGACCTCCTCGCGGTCGTCGAGAAGTAGTTCTCGGCCAAGAGCCATCAGGCGTAGAGCCATCTGCATCCCGCACCGGTCGGCCCTCGAAGCCGGGCGGGGCGGGATGTTCGTTTTTGACCCGAACGGTTAGAGGAAGCACTCACACATGCCGAAGATCCTGGAGTTCGAGGACGACGCCCGCCGCGCCCTCGAGCGGGGCGTCAACCGCCTCGCCGACGCCGTCAAGGTGACGCTCGGCCCGCGCGGCCGCAACGTCGTCATCGACAAGAAGTTCGGTGCCCCCACCATCACGAACGACGGTGTGACCGTCGCCCGTGAGATCGAGCTGGACGAGCCCTACGAGAACCTGGGCGCGCAGCTGGTCAAGGAGGTCGCCACCAAGACCAACGACGCCGCCGGCGACGGCACCACCACCGCCACCGTGCTGGCCCAGGCGCTGGTGCGCGAGGGCATCCGCAGCGTGGCCGCGGGCGCGTCCCCGATGGCCATGAAGAAGGGCATCGACGCCGCGGCCGCCAAGGTCTCCGAGATCCTGCTCAGCCGCGCCGTGCCGATCAAGGAGCGCGAGGACATCGCCTACGTGGCGACCAACTCCGCCCAGGACGCCCAGATCGGCGACCTGATCGCCGAGGCCTTCGACAAGGTCGGCAAGGACGGCGTCATCACGGTGGAGGAGGCCCCGACCTTCGGTCTGGACCTCGACTTCACCGAGGGCATGCAGTTCGACAAGGGTTACGTCTCCCCGTACTTCGTCACGGACGCGGACCGCCAGGAGGCGGTCCTGGAGGACGCCCTGATCCTGATCAGCCAGGGCAAGATCGGCAACCTGAACGAGCTGCTGCCGCTGCTCGAGGAGGTCGTGCAGAGCAAGAAGCCGCTGCTGATCATCGCCGAGGACGTCGAGGGCGACGCCCTGGGCGCCCTGGTGCTCAACAAGATGCGCGGCACGCTCAACGTCGCCGCGGTCAAGGCTCCCGGCTTCGGCGAGCGCCGCAAGGCCATGCTCCAGGACATCGCTGTGCTGACCGGCGGCCAGGTCATCTCCGAGGAGGTCGGGCTGACCCTGGAGAACGCCGACCTCTCCGTGCTGGGCAGCGCACGCCGGATCACCGTCACCAAGGACACCACCACCGTCGTGGACGGCGGCGGCCAGCAGTCCGAGGTGGACGACCGGGTCCGCCAGATCCGCAACGAGATCGAGGCCAGCGACTCCGACTGGGACCGCGAGAAGCTCCAGGAGCGTCTGGCCAAGCTCGCGGGCGGCGTCTCGGTGCTGAGCGTCGGCGCGGCCACCGAGGTCGAGCTCAAGGAGAAGAAGCACCGCCTCGAGGACGCCATCTCGGCGACCCGCGCGGCCATCGAGGAGGGCATCGTCGCCGGTGGCGGCGCCTCCCTGGTGCACGCTTCGACCGCCCTGGGCGACCTCGGCATGACCGGCGACGAGGCCACCGGTGTGGCGATCGTCCGCCGCGCGCTGGTCGAGCCGGCCCGGTGGATCGCGGAGAACGCGGGTGCTGAGGGCTACGTGGTCACCCACCGCGTCTCCGAGATGGAGGTCGGCCACGGCTTCAACGCCGCCACCGGCGCCTACGGCGACCTGGCGGCCGAGGGCATCATCGACCCGGTCAAGGTCTCCCGCTCCGCCGTCCAGAACGCCGCCTCGATCGCGGGCATGCTGCTGACCACCGAGGTGCTGGTCGCGGACAAGCCCGAAGAGGACGAGGACGACGGCCACGGCCACGCCCACTAGGGTTCGGCCGTACCCGGTCCGGGGGCGGGGCGCGTCGGCGTCCCGCCCCCGTCCACTACCACGGGAGTGGCGTTTCACACCCGCACCTTTGTGCCAGTTTCGGGCTATTTTCCCAAAATGTAACCATTCTGTAGTTGCTGATTGGAGTGGTTGGGTCCCCAACTGCGGGCATCATTCGTTACGTGACGGATACAGGCGCCCGGGGGGGCGTTACCGCGCAGCGGCCAGGTGCGCCCGCGGGGCGCGAGGAGACCGACCCCGCTACGCGCGAGACGGGGTTGAACCATCTGGGATCACTCGCCGTCCAGGGGGACGACGGGGCCCTGGACTCGTTGCTGCGCGAGGTCAGACCCATGGTGGTCCGCTACTGCCGTACCCGCCTGGCCCGGGTGTCGGGGCTGGCGCACTACTCGGACGACGTGGCGCAGGAAGTGTGCATCGCCCTGCTCACGGCGATCCCCCGCTACCAGGACCGGGGCAGGCCCTTCGCCGCCCTCGTGTTCGGCATCGCCGCGCACAAGGTCGCGGACACCCTGCGGGTCGCGGGCCGGGTGGAGACGGTCCCCACCGACACCGTTCCCGAGCCGCAGGACGACGGCCCGGGGCCCGAGGAGTCGGCGGTGCGCGTGGTCGAGGCGCAGCGGGCCAGAGCACTCCTCGACGAACTACCCGAACAGCAGCGCAGGCTGCTGGTCATGCGGGTCATCACAGGACTTACAGCAGACGAGACGGGACATCTCCTTGGTATGTCGGCAGGAGCGGTACGGGTTGCCCAGCACCGAGCTATTGCTCGGCTTCGGAAGGTGGCCCTGGCGAACCGCCTCCTCCCTTGAGCACGGCGCCGCGTCCCGCCCGGGCCGCCGCCCCTGCCCCAACCGGCCCCGGACCCGCGGCTACTGCCGCTACCCCCGGTGGTCCTCCTGGCGGTGACCCGCCCCGGGGCCGCGTGACGGGGCGGGGCCGCGAACCCGTGGCCTTGATCACTTCGTGATCGAGGTGACCGGGCGAACATCCCATTCCATCTGGCCGGTGCCGGACGACAACCTAGGATGAGACGACACGCGGGGGCGATCCGCGAAGGTGTTGCCGGGAACAGCGGAGGTTGTGTCATGGGCCAGGACCACAGCGACTACGGGGACAAACTGCTCCCGCCGGGGCTGACTTACGACGACGTGCTGTTGGTACCGGCCTACTCCGACCTCCAGCCGGGCGAGGTCGACACCACCACCAAGCTCTCCCGCAACATCTCCCTCAGCATCCCGCTGCTCTCCGCCGCGATGGACACCGTCACCGAGGCCCGCATGGCCGTGGCGATGGCCCGCCAGGGCGGCGCGGGCGTCCTGCACCGCAACCTCTCGGCCCAGGACCAGGCCGCCCAGATCGACCTGGTGAAGCGTTCCGAGGCGGGCATGGTCACCGACCCGGTCACCTGTCACCCCGAGGACGACCTCGCCGAGGTGGAGCGCCTGTGCGCCCACTACCGCATCTCCGGTGTCCCGGTCACCGACGCCCAGGGCGGTCTGGTCGGCATCGTCACCAACCGCGACATGCGCTTCGAGAGCGACCGCTCCCGGCTGGTGCGCGACGTCATGACCACCGAGAACCTGGTCACCGCCCCGGTCGGGGTCAGCCGCGGACAGGCCTTCGAGCTGCTGCGCAGGCACAAGGTCGAGAAGCTGCCCCTGGTCGACGGCCAGAACCGCCTGCGCGGCCTGATCACGGTCAAGGACTTCATCAAGAGCGAGCAGTTCCCCGACGCCACCAAGGACGCCGACGGCCGCCTGGTCGTCGGCGGCGCGGTCGGCGTGGGCACCGAGGCCGAGGAGCGCGCCAAGCAGCTCATCGACGCCGGGGTGGACTTCATCGTCGTCGACACCGCGCACGGCCACTCCGCCGGGCTCGCCGACATGATCGCCAAGCTCAAGGCCAACTCCCGCGCCGACATCGTCGCGGGCAACGTCGCCACCCGGGCCGGAGCGCAGCTGCTCATCGACGCCGGCGCCGACGCCGTCAAGGTCGGTGTGGGCCCCGGCTCGATCTGCACCACCCGCGTCGTCGCCGGTGTGGGCGCCCCCCAGCTCACCGCCATCCTGGAGGCGGGCAGGGCCTGCGGCCCCGCGGGCGTCCCGCTGATCGCCGACGGCGGCCTCCAGTACTCCGGTGAGATCGCCAAGGCCATCGTGGCGGGCGCCAGCACCGTCATGCTCGGCAGCCTCCTCGCCGGTGTCGAGGAGAGCCCGGGCGAGCTGATCTTCATCAACGGCAAGCAGTTCAAGGCCTACCGCGGCATGGGCTCGCTGGGCGCGATGCGCGGCCGGTCCTTCTCCAAGGACCGCTACGCCCAGGCCGAGGTCTCCTCCGAGGACAAACTCGTCCCCGAGGGCATCGAGGGCCAGGTGCCGTTCCGTGGTCCGCTCTCCGCCGTGGCCCACCAGCTGGTCGGCGGCCTGCACCAGTCGATGTGGTACGCGGGCAGCCGGACCGTCCCCGAACTCCGGGAGCGCGGTCAGCTGATGCGGATCACCAGCGCCGGTCTGCGGGAGAGCCACCCGCACGACATCAAGATGACGGTGGAAGCGCCGAACTACAACGCGCGCTAGACGCCGTCGGACCGCCCTCTGCGCGGGGTTGACCGCGGGCCGATAGACTCGCGTCCGCGGTCATGCGCCGGTCGACCGACCGGCGCCGCACGTCAGAGGGGAATCGAAGAGTTGGCTCAGGTGGAGATCGGGCTGGGCAAGAACGGGCGTCGTGCCTACGAACTCGATGAGATCGGGATCGTGCCCGCCCGGCGGACCCGCGACCCGGAGGAGGTGTCGATCGCCTGGCAGATCGACGCCTACCGGTTCGAGACGCCCCTGGTGGTCAGCCCCATGGACAGCGTCGCCTCGCCGAAGACCGTCGTCGCGGTCGGTGAGCAGGGCGGCCTCGGCGTGCTGGACCTCGAAGGTCTGTGGACCCGCTACGAGGACCCCGAACCGCTGCTCCAGGAGATCCGGGAACTCGACGACGTCGCCGCGACCAAGCGGCTCCAGGAGATCTACGCGGCGCCGATCCAGGAGGAGCTGATCGGCCGCCGGATCGAGGAGATCCGCGACGCCGGCCTGGTGACGGCGGCCCGCCTGTCGCCGCAGCGCACCGCCCAGTACCACAGGGCGGTCGTGGACGCGGGCGTCGACATCTTCGTCATCCGCGGTACCACCGTCTCGGCCGAGCACGTCTCCGGGCGGGCCGAGCCGCTCAACCTCAAGCAGTTCATCTACGACCTCGACGTGCCCGTGGTCGTCGGCGGCTGCGCCACCTACACCGCGGCCCTGCACCTGATGCGTACCGGCGCGGCCGGCGTGCTGGTCGGGTTCGGCGGCGGCTCCGGCCACACCACCCGCTCCGTGCTGGGTGTGGCCGTCCCGATGGCCAGCGCCATCGGTGACGTGGCCGCGGCCCGCCGCGACTACCTCGACGAGTCGGGCGGCCGCTACGTGCACGTCATCGCCGACGGCGGCATGACCGGCAGCGGCGACATCGCCAAGGCCCTGGCCTGCGGGGCCGACGCCGTCATGGTCGGTTCGCCGCTGGCCCGCGCCGTCGAGGCGCCCGGCCGCGGCTACCACTGGGGCAGCGAGGCCCACCACAGCGAACTGCCGCGCGGGGAGCGCGTCGGGGTGGGCACGATCGGCGACCTCAAGTCGATCCTGCACGGCCCGGCCTCCACCAGCGACGGATCCATGAACCTCATGGGTGCGCTGCGCCGGACCATGGCCACCTCGGGTTACACCGACCTGAAGGAGTTCCAGCGGGTCGAGGTCGTGGTGAACCCGCACCGCTAGGCCTGTCTTCGCCCGCCCGCCCGCCGCCGCCCGCGCGGGCCCGGGGCGGGATCCGCCTGGGGCGCCCCGGTCGACCGGGGCGCCCTTCGCGTTCTCCCGGGCCGGTGCGACCGGTCGGCGGCGGTGTGTCACTATGGGGCGTGTTTTGCTTTCCGTGATCTCACAGTGACTTCTCCTTGGAGGACCGCATGGGTGACAGCGTGTCCGGTGCCAGCCGGCGCCGTCGGCGCGGACCGGCGATCGCGGTCAGCCTGGCCCTGGTCGTGTGCCTGCTGGTGACGACGGGGGTTGTGGTCCTGGTGGGCCGTGTGTCCAGCGTGCTCGACGACTGGGCACCGCCGAGCGCC
This sequence comes from Nocardiopsis sp. iso_40, assembly GCF_056173285.1. Lineage (NCBI taxonomy): Bacteria > Bacillati > Actinomycetota > Actinomycetes > Streptosporangiales > Nocardiopsidaceae > Nocardiopsis > Nocardiopsis sp. iso_40. The sequence goes on from NZ_CM149666.1 coordinate 863,724, forward strand.
GCGGGGGTCCCCTCGGACGGGACGATCGCCACCCCCGCGCACGAGGAACTCACCGGCCCGCCCGAGCAGAGCGGGGTGACGCCCAGGGACGACGGGGAGCCCGACGAGGCCGTCGTGGGCGCGGACGAGCGGCCCCGGCCCTCCGCGGCGCTCCGCCCGAGCGACGAGTGGCTGGACGGGGTCTCGGAGAGCACCGGTGTGCCGCGCCGGGCCCTGGAGGGCTACGCCAGCGCCCAACTGGCGCTCGACGCGGACCAGCCCGAGTGCCGGTTCTCGTGGCCCACGCTCGCGGGGATCGGCTACGTGGAGTCCCGCCACGGCACCTATGCGGGCGGTGAGCTCGGCTCGGACGGGAACACCACCGTGGACGTCATCGGTATCCCGCTGGACGGCACCAACAACACGCAGGCCATCCCGGACACCGACGGCGGAGAGCTCGACGGCGACACCGAGTGGGACCGGGCCATCGGCCCGATGCAGTTCATCCCCGGGACCTGGGCGCAGTGGGGGGAGTCCCTGGAGGGCGTGACCCCGGACCCGCACAACATCGACGACGCCGCGCTGTCGGCCGCCCGCTACCTGTGCGCCAGCGGCCGGGACCTGACGTCGGCGCAGGACTGGGAGTCGGCGGTCCTCTCCTACAACCGTTCCGGCACCTACGTCAGCGACGTCCTGGCCTACGCGCACGCCTACGCCGACGCCGCCTGAGCACCGCCGCGGGCGGGGAGGTAAATCGGTCGTGTCGCGTGTGGCGGCATCCGGCGTCCCCGGCCCCCGGTTAGCCTGAGGGCGTCTTCGGCGGACGCTCGGGCCCCACCGGTCGGGTAGGCGCCTCGCCGGGACACCGATCGAGAGGGAGGACGACGAATGGCGACCACCTGGTTGGGGCCGAAGGGGCGCACCGAGGCGCTCGCGGCGATGGCTGACGAGGAACTCGACGTCCTCGTGGTCGGCGGTGGGATCGTCGGGGCGGGCATCGCCCTGGACGCGGTCTCACGCGGCCTCTCCACGGGGCTGATCGAGGCGCGGGACTTCGCTTCGGGCACCTCCAGCCGGTCCAGCAAACTGATCCACGGCGGGCTGCGCTACCTGGAGCAGTTCGACTTCGAACTCGTTCGCGAGGCCCTCCAGGAACGCGGACTCCTGCTCACCACCATCGCCCCGCACCTGGTCCGCCCGGTGCCCTTCCTCTTCCCGTTCGAGCACCACTGGGAGCGGTTCTACATCGGCGCCGGGGTCACGCTCTACGACGCCCTGGCGCTGACCTCGCGGAACAACCGGGGACTCCCGGCGCACCGGCACCTGTCCAGGTCCGGGGCGCTCAAGGTGTTCCCCGCCCTCAAACGCAGTGCGCTGGCCGGGGCCATCCAGTACTGGGACTGCCAGGTCGACGACGCCCGCTTCGTCACCACGGTCCTGCGCACCGCCGCCGGGCTCGGGGCGCGGATCGCCTCCCGGGTCCAGGCGGTCGAGTTCCTGCGCGAGGGCGAGCACGTGGTCGGCGCGGCCGCCGCCGACCTGGAGACCGGGGAGACGAAACAGATCCGCGCCCGCCAGGTGGTGAACGCCGCCGGGGTGTGGACCGACGACATCCAGGAGATGGTCGGCGGCCGCGGCCAGGTCCACGTGAGCGCCTCCAAGGGTGTGCACCTGGTGGTGCCGCGGGACCGCGTCCAGGCCTCCTCCGGGATGATCCTGCAGACCGAGAAGAGCGTGCTGTTCGTCATCCCATGGGGCCGCCACTGGATCATCGGGACCACCGACACCCCCTGGGACCTGGACAAGGAGAACCCGGCGGCGAGCCGGACCGACATCGACTACGTCCTGGACCACGTCAACCGGGTGCTGCGCACGCCCCTGACCCGCGACGACGTGGAGGGTGTCTACGCGGGGCTGCGGCCGCTGCTGACGGGTGAGTCCGAGGAGACCTCGAAGCTCTCCCGCGAACACACGGTCGCCCACCCGGTACCCGGGCTGGTCCTCATCGCGGGCGGCAAGTACACCACCTACCGGGTCATGGCCGAGGACGCGGTGGACGCGGTGGCGCACGGACTGGGCGGGGCGGTCCCCGCCTCGGTCACCGCCAAGCTGCCCCTGGTGGGCGCGGACGGGTACGCCGCGCTGTACAACCAGCGGCACCGGCTGGCCCGGGACTCGGGACTGCACGTCTCCCGGGTCACGCACCTGCTGCGCCGGTTCGGCTCCTCGGTGTACGACGTGCTCGACCTGATCAGGGAGCGGCCCGATCTGGGCAGCCCCCTCGCGGGCGCCGAGGACTACCTGAGGGCCGAGGTCGTCTACGCGGTGGAGGCCGAGGGCGCCCGCCACCTGGAGGACGTCCTGTCCAGGCGCACCCGGATCTCCTTCGAGACCTGGGACCGGGGCATCGCCGCGGCCGAGGAGGCGGCCGGGCTCATGGCCGAACCCCTGGGCTGGGACCGGGAGCAGATCGAGCGGGAGGTGGAGTACTACCGCAAGGGCATCGAGGCCGAACGCGCCGCCCAGGAGCAGGACACCGACCAGGAGGCCGACGCCGTCCAGCACGGGGCCCCGGAGATCGTCCCGGACATCCACGTCGGCGGGGAGCAGAAGCAGACCTGAGCGGGGTCCGTCGCGCGGGTCGGCGGGGGACGACCGGTCCCCGTCGGCCGGTGGCACGGGATGCCATAACCTCACTGGCATGGCTGGCATGTGGCGATTCGGACGGAACCCGGCGAGGGTGCTGCGCGGCACCGACCTGGAGACGGCGCTGGTGTCCGCCTCCTACGGGACGGACCCGCTGCTGCGCGCCGGCTGCGAGGCGGTGCGCGGGGGCGACGCGGAGGCGGGCGCGGCCCTGCTCGTGGAGACCCGGGAGGATCCGGAGGTCCGCGCCTACCAGGCCGAGGCGCTGGGGCGGGCCGCCGCGGACCGCCCCGACGAGGTCGCCGCGCTGGTGGAGGGGGGTGCCGACCCCGCCGACACGATGCTGTGGCTCGGCCACGCCCTGCTCGCCCGGGCCGTGGCCTCGCCCGCCGGAGGAGCCGACACCACCCGCGCCGACCGGAAGGCCTTCGAGGCCGCCCTGCACGAGGCACGGGTCCCGTTGGAGGAGGCCGCCCGGCGCCGCCCCGAAGACGCCGCCCCCTGGGCCGCGCTCCAGACGGTGGCGATGGGGCTCGGGGACCGGGAGGAACGGGAACGGGCCTGGGCCGAGGCGACCGCGCGGGCGCCCCACCACTTCCCCGCGCACCTGACCCGGGTGCGCTCCCTGGCCCCCAGCAGAGGGGGCTCGGCGGAGGAGATGTTCGCCGCGGCCGGGGCGGCGGCCGACACCGCGCCCGAGGGCAGCCCGCTGCCGGCCGTCCTTGCTCTGGCGCACGCCGAGTACCTGCGCGGTGAGCAGCGCAGGCTCCTGCGGGAGGGCAACAGCGCCTACATCGCCGCCATGAGCCTGGGCCGCCTGCACGGGGAGGCGGTCCGGGAGCTGTTCGCGCTCGCGCGGGGGTGGGCGTCCGCGGCCGTGCCGCACGTGCGCGGCGTCCAGGCCCACCACCTGTTCGGCTGGGCCTTCCACCGCGCGGGGGAGAAGGACCTGGCCCGGTGGCACCTGGGGGCGGTCGGCCGGTACGTCTGCGACATCCCGTGGGCCTTCTTCGGGTCCGCGCGCGCCGAGGCCGCCCTGGCCATGGCCGAACTGGGGGTGGACCCGCGGGCTGACCGGGGGACCGGCGCCGGTTAGGCGCGCCGCGGCCGATGCGGTGAGAATGGGCCGATGAGCCGCACACCCCCCGTGAGCCCCCGCCAAGCCCTCCTCCTCGGCCTCGTGGCCGGTACCGGGGCGACCCTGCTTTCCCTGCTGATCGCCTGGTTCTACCTCGTACTCGTGGTCCAGGTCTCCGGCACCGGGGTGCTCGGGGCCGACGCCGACGAGATGCGCGTCGCCAAGTCCGTGACACTGACCGCCGCACCTCTCCTGGCATGGCTCCTGCTGAGGCTGCTCGGCCTGCCCCACCCCCTGCCGACCGCGCTGCTCTCCGTCCCCTTCTACCTGGTCTACGCCGCCCTGCCCCTCACCGAGTACCCGCTCATGCAGCACCCGCTCTGGGGCAGGGCCCTGGGCCTGGTCGCCATGACCCTCGCGGTCACCCTCCCGGTCCTGGTGACCAGCGGCCTCCACCGGCGCCGCGCCGTACCCCCGGCCTCCCCCGAGGACGGCGGTACCGGTCCCCGGACCTGACACGTCCGTGCGGCGGGCCGAAAAACACTGGTCGGCCTCGGGCGGGGTCGGACACAATGCACGGGTGCTACTGACGATCACCACCACAGCCCGGCCGGCGACGGACCTCGGACACCTGCTGCACAAGCACCCCGACAAGGCGCAGAGCTTCGAGCAGTCCTTCGGGACGGCGCACGTCTTCTACCCCGAGGCCACCGAGGAGCGCTGCACCGCGGCCCTCCTCCTCGAAACGGACCCGCAGGCGCTGTTGCGTACGCGCACGTCGGTGAGCACACCCGACTTCGCCCTGGCGCAGTACGTGAACGACCGGCCCTACGCCTCCTCCTCCCTGTTCACGGTGGCCCTGGGCAAGGTCCTGCGGACCGCCGTCCGGGGTGTGAGCCGGAGCCGTCCCGAGCTGGCCGGCACACCCATCCCGCTGGTCCTGCACCTGCCCGCGGTCCCCTGCCGCCCCGGACCGGAGAAGGCCAGGGCGCTCTTCGAGCCGCTGGGCTGGACGGTCCGGGCCGAACCGGTCCCGCTCGACCCGGGGCTGCCCGGCTGGGGCGACTCGCACCACCTGTCGCTCACCCTGACCGGAACCCTGCGGCTGTCCGAGGCGCTCAGCCACCTGTACGTGCTGCTGCCCGCGATGGAGGGCGGCAACAAGCACTACTGGGTGGACTCCACCGAGATCGACAAGCTCCTGCGCGCGGGCGGCGCCCCGGTCGACGGGGTCGAGGACGAGGCCGGTGCGGGCGCGGGCTGGCTGGCCGGGCACCCCGAACGAGGGTGGATCGCCCGGCGCTACCTCGCCCGCCGGGACGGCTACGTGCGCACCGCCATGGCCCGGCTGGCCGAGGCCGACGACCGGAGCGCCGAGCCCGGAACCGAAGACGGGGAGGCGACCGGGGCGGTCCCGCGCGATCCGGCGGTCGAGGAGCGCGAGCCCTCGCTGGCCGAGCAGCGCGCGGGCGCGGTCCTGGCGGTGCTGGAGGCCGAGCGGGCCACCAGCGTCATCGACCTGGGCTGCGGCGGCGGCAGACTGCTGGAGCGGCTGGTCGGAGTCCGCGCCCTGGACCGGATCACCGGGGTGGACGTCCACGCGGGCAGCCTGGAGGCCGCCCACCGCAAACTCTGCAAGGGCTGCCACCCGGACGGGGGCTGGCGGCACCGGAGCCTGTTCACCGACCACGACGCCCGCCCCGGCGACCGGTCGGCCCGTCGGCCCCGCCCCGAACTGCTGCTCGGCTCCGTGGTCTACCGGGACCGGCGCTTCCACGGCCACGACGCGGCGGTGCTCATGGAGGTCGTCGAACACCTCGACCCCTCCCGGCTGGCCGCCATGGAGAACGTGGTCTTCGGCGACGCCGCCCCCCGCGTCGTCGTGGTCACCACACCCAACGTCGAGTACAACCGCCACTACGAGGGCCTGGCCGAGGGCGCGTTCCGGCACGCCGACCACCGCTTCGAGTGGACCCGCGCCGAGTTCGCCGCCTGGGCCGACCGTGTCGCCGCCGAACACGGTTACACCGTCCGCCGCCTGCCGGTCGGCCCCGAACACCCCGAGACCGGGGCCCCGACCCAGATGGGAGTCTTCACCAATTGACTTCCTCCCCGCTCTGAAGGGACGGGGATTCCGATACGCGCTCGCGCGCGCATGAACCCTAGGGCTCGACCCTCACGGGCCCGGTTTCCTGCTTCGTCGCCGACTGCGGAAGGGAGGACCCTTGCCGACTCACACCAGCTCCCCAGGCCTCACCCGAGTGTTCTCGGGCTGCGACTCGACCAGCCGCAAGGATGTTCTTCGCCGCGTTGACGTCCCGATCGTGTCGGGTGCGGCAGGCAGGACACCTCCAGAACCGGGTGCCCAGGGAAAGCTCGGCCAGCAGATGCCCGCAGTACGAGCACGTCTTGCTGCTGGGGAACCACCGATCGACCACGACCAGGGTACGGCCGTACCGTGCGGCCTTGTACTCCACCTGTCGGCGGAACTCCCCAAAACCGGCATCGAGCACCGACCGGTTGAGCCCGGCCTTCTGGCGCACGTTCCTGCCGGGCTCGTCCACGGTGCCGCGTGCGGATGCGGTCATGCCCCGCACGTTGAGGTCCTCGATCGCGATCACCTCACACTCGCGCACGATGCGTGTGGAGACCTTGTGCAGGAAATCTTGCCGTGCGTGGCGGACCTTGCGGTGCGCCACGGCGACCTTGCGCTTGGCTTTGCGACGGTTGTTGGAGCCGCGCTGTGTGCGGGCCATGCGCCGCTGGTACCGGGCCAGATTCGCAGCTTTACGCTCCAGGTGGCGGGGGTTGGGAACCTTCTCACCCGTGGACAACGTGGCGAAGTCCTTCACCCCCAGGTCGATACCGACCTCACCACCGGTCTGCGGCGCGGGCTCGGGATCAGCGGCCTCCACAGCGAAGGTCACGTAGAAGCGGCCGTCCGGCTCACGCGAGAGGACCACCGTGGTCGGGTCCAACGCAGCCAGGTCCACACCCTCGAACGACCACGCCAGCCGCAGAGCCCTGGTGTGCTTGGCCAGGAACAGGTCGCCGTTGTTGATGCGAAACGCCGACCGGGTGTAGTGCGCCGTCTGGCGGCCGTTGCGGGACTTGAACCTCGGGTGGCGGGCGCGCTTGGCGAAGAAGTTCGCGAACGCCGTGTGCTGGTGGCGCAGGGTCTGCTGCAACGGCACGGAGGAGACCTGGGACAGGAACGCCAGGTCCTCGGTCTTCTTCCACCCGGTCAGGGCGGCGTCGGTGGCCTTGTAGGAGGTCTTCTCGCCGCGCTGGTGGTAGGCGGCGTGCCGCTCGGCGAGGGTCTTGTTCCACACCAGGCGCACGCATCCGAACGTGCGGCCCAGTTGGGCCGCTTGTTCGGGGTCCGGGTAGGCCCGGCACTTGTACGCCGTCCGCATACAACAAAGCATGCACCAAGGAGGAGTATGAGTAAGGCAAAACAGCAGAGTGCAGGCGGGCTATCCCGGATCCCTCCCCGCAGTGAACGACGGGGCATCCTCCGGGAGGTCCTGTGAACGAGTCGAACGACGAGGCCGCCAGCGAGCCCCGAGTGCTCCGCGTGCCCCGGATGGGGCTCGTCCTGCTGGTCGGGGTCTCCGGGTCGGGCAAGTCCACCTTCGCCGCCAGGCACTTCGAACCCACCCAGGTGATCGGCTCCGACTTCTGCCGGGGCATGGTCAGCGACGACGAGAACGACCAGACCGCGACCTCCGACGCCTTCGCACTGCTCGGCACCATCGTGGACATCCGGCTGCGGCGCGGGCTGCTCACCGTCGTGGACGCCACCAACGTCCAGCGCGGGGCGCGTGAGCACCTGATCCGTATCGCCAAGGACAACAACGTCCTCACCACCGCGATCGTGCTCGACGTGCCCGAGGCACTGGCCCGCGAACGCAACCGCGTCCGCCCCGACCGCGACTTCGGCGACCACGTCATCCGCCGCCAGCGGCGCGACCTCACCGGCGGGATCAAGCGGATGGCCCGCGAGGGCGTGCGCAGGGTGTACGTCCTCAGGGGGCAGGAGGAGATCGACGCCGTCCGCATCGAGCTGGAACGCCCCTGGCCGGACCGCACCGAGCTCACCGGGCCCTTCGACATCGTCGGTGACGTCCACGGCTGCCGCTCCGAACTGGAGTCCCTGCTGGCGGAGCTCGGCTACGAACTGCGCCGCGACGGCGAGGGCCGCCCGGTCGGGGCCCGGCACCCGCGGGGCCGCACGGCCGTGTTCGTCGGCGACCTCGTGGACCGGGGGCCGGACAGCCCCGGGGTGCTGCGCCTGGTCATGGGCATGGTCGCCGACGGCGACGCCCTCTGCGTGCCCGGAAACCACGAGAACAAGCTGGTCCGGTACCTCAGGACCGGCAAGGGCCGACTGACCCACGGTCTGGCCGAGACCGTGGAACAGCTGGGCCGGGAGAGCGAGGAGTTCCGCGCACGGGTGCTGGACTTCTGCGACGGCCTCGTCAGCCACCTGCTGCTGGACGGCGGCAGGCTGGTGGTGGCGCACGCCGGGCTGAAGGAGGAGTACCACGGCCGCGCCTCGGGCCGGGTGCGCTCCTTCGCCCTGTACGGCGAGACCACCGGCGAGACCGACGAGTTCGGCCTCCCCGTCCGGCTGCCCTGGGCCCGCGACTACCGTGGCGGGGCGATGGTGGTCTACGGGCACGTACCCACGAACAAGGCCGAGTGGCTCAACCGGACCATCTGCCTGGACACCGGCTGCGTGTTCGGCGGGAAGCTCACCGCGCTGCGCTACCCCGAACGGGAGATCGTGGACGTGGACGCCGAGCGCACCTGGTACGAGCCGGTCCGGCCGCTGGTGGAGAACCCGCCGGAGCGGGACGGCAGGGGCGCCGGCCAGGTCATCGACATCAACGACGTCGGGTTGGGCGACCAGGGGTCCGGGCTGTTCGTCGAGACCGCCCACGGCACCGTGCGCGCCGACGCCGAGAGCACCATGGCCGCGCTGGAGGTGATGAGCCGCTTCGCGGTGGACCCCCGGTGGCTGGTGTACCTGCCGCCGACCATGGCCCCCGCACCGACCGCCGCCGCCCCCGGGCTGCTGGAACACCCCGACGAGGCATTCGCCTCCTACCGGGGCTCCGGCGTCGGGCAGGTGATCTGCGAGGAGAAGCACATGGGCTCGCGCGCGGTCGCCGTGCTGTGCCGTGACGAGACCGCCGCCGAACGGCGCTTCGTCCCGGGTGAGCTCGGCACCGTCCACACCCGCACCGGACGCCCCTTCTTCAGGGACCCCGCGGTCCAGGCCGAGGTGGTCCGCAGGCTGCGGCAGGCGGTCACCGACGCCGACCTGTGGGACAGGCTCGGCACGGACTGGGTGGCCCTGGACGGCGAGATGCTGCCCTGGTCGGCCAAGGCGCGTTCGCTCATCCGCGAGCAGTACGCGTCCGTGGGTGCCGCCGCCCGGGCCTCGCTGCCCGCCGCCTCGGCCGCCCTGGCCGCGGCGGCCGAGCGGGGCGTGGACGTCGGGGGGGCTGGCGGAGACCATCGCGCGCCGCACCGAGCAGACGGAGGCGTTCAGCGCGGTCTACCGCCGTTACTCCTGGGAGACCGAGGGCGCGGACGGGCTGCGCTACGCCCCGTTCATGCTGCTGGCCTCCGAGGGCCGGGAGTACGGCGAGGCCGACCACCTCTGGCACATGGGGGTGGCCGAACAGCTGGCCGGGACCGGCGGGATGGTGGTGTCCACCCGCTACCGGGTGGTGGACACCACGGACCCGGACGCCTGCGCGGCCGCGGCCGCCTGGTGGCGGGAGATGGTCGACCACGGCGGCGAGGGCATGGTGGTCAAGCCGCTGCTCGGTGCCCGGGCCAAGGGCCGCAAGGGTCTGGCCCAGCCGGGGCTGAAGGTCCGCGGACCGGAGTACCTGCGGATCGTCTACGGGCCGGACTACACCGACCCGGAGCGGATCGCGGTGCTCAAGGACCGCAAGCTCGGCCGCAAGAGCGGGCTGGCCATGCGCGAGCACAAGCTCGGGCTGGAGGCCCTGACCCGCCGGGCCGCGGGCGAGCCCCTGTGGCGGGTGCACGAGCCGGTCTTCGCGGTCCTGGCCCTGGAGACCGAGCCGGTGGACCCGAGGCTGTGACCGTGCGGGACCGACGGGCGGGGCGCCTCGTGCGCCCCGCCCCGTCCGGGGCGGGCAGCGGGCCCGGCGGTTGGACCGGTCCGGACCGGTGACGCGGACGCCCGACCCCGGGAGTCCGGGGTTTGGAGGATCACACCGAAACCAGAGCTCTCGGTTGTCGTGTGATCACAACAATCGGACACCGGGTCGCCTTCTTTTCACGTCGTCTCTTTCGGGCGGACATCCGCGAGCGCCATGATGTGGCCGCACCAGACCCCCGGAGAAATCGGAGCAGGCGTGTCCCCAACCCCCTCCAGACCCACAACCCGCGCCTCGGCGGCTGTCGCGGCGGCGGCCCTGGCCGCGGGCCTGCTCGCCCCGGTGCCCGCCCTGGCCGCGGCCGACGGCCCGGTCATCAGCGAGGTGTACGGCGGCGGTGGCAACAGCGGAGCCGAGCTGCGGCACGACTTCGTCGAGCTGGGCAACCCCACCGACACGGCCGTCGACCTGTCCGGGTGGAGCGTGCAGTACCTCCCGGCACGGCCCGGCGACGCCACCCGGGTCCAGGTCACCCCGCTCGACGGAAGTATCCCCGCGGACGGGCACCACCTGGTCCGGCAGTCGGCGGGCAGGGGCGGCACCACCGAACTGCCCGAACCCGACGACACCGGAAACACCAACATGTCGGCCACCGCCGGGGCCGTCCTCCTGGTGGAGGGCACCGACCCCGTCGAGTGCCGCGCCGCTGCGACCTGCGCCGAGGACGGAAGCATCATCGACGTGGTGGGCTACGGCGGCGCCGTGGTGCACGCCACCTCGCCCGCCGCGGGAACCAGCAACACCACCTCGGCCTCCCGGGACTCCGCCTTCACCGACACCGGGAACAACTCCGCCGACTTCACCGTGGCGGAACCGAACCCCGTCAACAGTGCGGGCGAGACGGTCGGGGACCCCGGCGGCGGCGACCCCGGGGACCCGGTCGAACCCGGTGACCTGGCCGTCCACGACATCCAGGGGACCGGCCGGACCTCGCCCCACGTGGGTGAGGAGGTCTCCGGCCTGTCCGGCGTGGTCACCGCGGTCAACGCCTTCGGCAGCGCCCAGGGCTTCTGGTTCCAGGCCCCCGAGGGCGACGGCGACCCCCGCACCAGCGAGGCGCTGTTCGTCTTCACCGGCTCCACCACCCCCGACGTCGCGGTCGGCGACGAGGTCCTGGTCGCCGGACGGGTCAGCGAGTACCGCCCCCAGAGCGGGGCCCAGAGCATCACCCAGCTCGACCGGGCCCGGTGGACCACCGTCTCCCGTGGCAACGACCTGCCCGAGTCGGTCCTGCTCGACGCCGACGCCGTCCCCGAGGCCTACGCCCCGGACCACGGCGGCGACATCACGGATCTGGAGCTGCGTCCCGACGAGTACGCACTGGACTTCTGGGAGGCCCACGAACACATGCGCGTCCGGGTGGAGGACGCCCCGGTCGTCGGCGCCACCGACGGCTACGACGCCCTGTGGGTGACCACCCGGCCCGACGAGAACCCCACGGCCAACGGGGGCGCCCGCTACGGCTCCTACGCGGAGCCCAACAGCGGCCGGGTGAAGATCGAGTCCCTCCTGGACCGGGACGTGCGCCCGTTCCCGAACGCGAACGTCGGCGACACCCTCGCCGGGGTCACCGAGGGCCCGGTCTACTACAGCCGGTTCGGCGGCTACCTGGTCCGCGCCACCACCCTGGGCGAGCACGTGCCCGGCGACCTGGAGCGCACCCCGGTCCGGGAGACCGCGCGGCACGAGATCAGCGTCGCCACGTACAACGTCGAGAACCTCGGCGGCGCGGACGACCAGGCCGACTTCGACGCCCTGGCCGAGGGCTTCGTGGACTACCTGGGCTCACCCGACATCGTCGGGCTGGAGGAGATCCAGGACAACAGCAGCGCGAGTGACGACGGCACCGTGGACGCCGACGTGACCCTGGACCGCCTCACCGGGGCCATCGCGGCCGCGGGCGGGCCCGACTACGAGTGGCGCCAGATCAGCCCCGAGGACAAGCGGGACGGCGGCCAGCCGGGCGGCAACATCCGCAACGCCTTCCTCTTCAACCCGGACCGGGTCCGCTACGTCGACGCGGCGGGCGGCGACGCCACCACCCCCGTCGAGGTCCTGGAGGGCGAGCGCGGCGCCGAGCTGTCCGTCTCACCGGGCCGGATCGCCCCGCAGGACGAGGCCTGGGAGTCCAGCCGCAAGCCGCTGGTCGGCCACTTCCGCGCGCTCAACCGCGACGTGTACGTGGTCACCAACCACTTCAACTCCAAGGGCGGCGACCAGGCCCTGCACGGCGTCAACCAGCCGCCGGAGCGGGTCAGCGAGACCCAGCGCCACGCGCAGGCCGCCCTGGTCCGCGAGTTCGCCGACGATCTCCTCGCGGTGGACCCCGAGGCCAACCTGGTGGTGATGGGGGACCTGAACGACTTCCAGTTCTCCACCACCCTGGACATCCTCACCGGGGACGGCGCGCTCACCAACCCGATGGTGGACCTGTTGGAGCCGCAGGAGCGGTACAACTACGTCTACGACGGCAACTCCCAGGCGCTCGACCACATCCTGGTCAACGGCGCCCTGGCCGGGCGGGTCGACTACGAGGTCGCCCGGATCAACTCCGAGTTCCACGACCAGGTCAGCGACCACGACCCGCAGGTGCTGCGGATCGACACCCGGCGCAGCACCTCGCCCGGACGGGGCTGAGCCCCAGGGCCGGGAGCCGAATCCCGACCAACCGTGACGGGGCGGGCATCGCGACGGTGTCCGCCCCCTCACGTGTCCGGGACACCCTCCCGGAGCCCCCGGACGGCTCGGCGGCTGCCCCTATCCTGGGGGGGTCCGCACAGCCCTCTCCCAGGGAAAATCGATGAACGTACTGCTCACCGGCGGCGCCGGGTACATCGGCACGCACACCGCCGTCGAACTGCTCCAGGCCGGGCACGAGGTCGTGGTGGTCGACTCCCTGGTCAACAGCCACAAGGAGGCCCTGCGCAGGGTGGAGCGGATCACCGGTCGCACGCTCACCTTCCACCGGGCGGACTGCACCGAACCCGAGGCGATGCGCGCGGTGTTCGACCGGCACGACATCGACGCGGTCATCCACCTGGCCGGGCTCAAGGCGGTGGGCGAGTCCGTCCAGCAGCCCCTGCGCTACTACCGCAACAACCTCAACGCGCTCCTGACCCTGTGCGAGACCATGGACGCCGCCGGGGTGCGCGACCTCGTCCTCAGCTCCTCGGCCACCGTCTACGGCGACCCCGACCGGATGCCCATCACCGAGGACACCCGGCTCTCGGCCACCAACCCCTACGGCAGCAGCAAGCTGTTCTCCGAGCAGATCCTGGACGACCTGGCCACCTCCGACCCGCGGTGGAACATCATCTCGCTGCGCTACTTCAACCCGATCGGAGCTCACGCCAGCGGCCTGATCGGGGAGGACCCCCAGGGCGTCCCGAACAACCTCTTCCCCTACATCGCGCAGGTGGCCTCCGGGCGCCGCGAGCGGCTGAGCGTGTTCGGTGACGACTACGACACCCCCGACGGCACCGGCGTGCGCGACTACCTGCACGTCGTGGACCTCGCCAACGGCCACCTGGCCGCCGTGGACCACCTGGCCGACGCCCCCGGACACCGGGTGTACAACCTCGGCACCGGACAGGGCACCTCGGTCATGGAGGGCCTGCGCGCCTTCGAGCGCGCCACCGGGTCGCCCATCCCGTACGAGGTGGTCGGCCGCCGCCCCGGCGACATCGCCGTCTGCTACGCCGACCCCTCCGCCGCCGCTCGCGACCTGGGCTGGAAGGCCGTACTCACCATCGACGACGCCTGCCGGGACAGCTGGCGCTGGCAGTCCGCCAACCCCGGCGGATTCGCGGGCTGATCCGGCCCCGCCGCCCGGCCGGATCCGCGTGCCGGGCGGCACCTCCGCCGGTGCGCCCCGGCCTCGGACAACGCCCTAGACTGGACGGACATCCCATTTTTCTGCGGAAGGTCCTCCGTCGTGTCCGTTGGTGCTGACAGCACGTTCGACACCGTCCTCGTCGTCGACTTCGGTGCGCAGTACGCGCAGCTGATCGCACGGCGGGTCCGGGAATGCCACGTGCACAGCGAGATCGTGCCCTCGACCATGCCCGTCGAGGAGATGCTCGCCAAGAAACCCAAGGCCATCATCCTCTCCGGCGGCCCCTCCTCGGTGTACGCCGAGGGCGCCCCGAGCGTGGGGCCCGAGCTCTTCGAGACCGGGGTTCCGACCTTCGGTATCTGCTACGGCTTCCAGGCCATGACGCGCGCCCTGGGCGGGGTCGTGGACAGGACCGACCTGAGCGAGTTCGGCCGCACCGAACTGTCCGCCGAGGTCGACTCCGTGCTGTTCGAGGGCCTGCCCGAGGGGCTGAGCGTGTGGATGTCGCACGGGGACTCCGTGGTCCGGGCCCCCGAGGGCTTCAGGAGTACCGCCAGCACCGACGGCGCCCCGGTCGCCGCCTTCGAGGACACCGACCGCCGCCTGTTCGGCGTGCAGTTCCACCCCGAGGTGATGCACACCGAGCACGGCCAAGACCTGATGCGCCGCTTCCTCTACGAGGGCGCCGGGTGCCGTCCCACCTGGACGATGGTGAACATCGTCGAGGAGCAGCTGGAGCGCATCCGCGGGCAGATCGGCGACAAGCGGGTCATCTGCGGTCTCAGCGGCGGTGTGGACTCCGCCGTGGCCGGGGCCCTGGTGCAGCGCGCCGTGGGCGACCAGCTCACGTGTGTGTTCGTCGACCACGGGCTGCTCCGCAAGGGCGAGGCCGAGCAGGTCGAGAAGGACTTCGTCGCGATCACCGGCGCCAAGCTGAAGGTGGTCGACGCCGAGGAGCGCTTCCTGTCCGCGCTGGCCGGGGTGAGCGACCCCGAGGAGAAGCGCAAGATCATCGGCCGTGAGTTCATCCGGGTCTTCGAGCAGGCGGCCCGCGAGGTCGTCTCCGAGGCCGGCGAGGGCGGCGCCGAGGTCGAGTTCCTGGTGCAGGGCACCCTGTACCCGGACGTCGTCGAGTCCGGCGGGGGCACCGGCACCGCGAACATCAAGTCGCACCACAACGTGGGCGGGCTGCCCGACGACCTCCAGTTCACCCTGGTGGAGCCGTTGCGCGAGCTGTTCAAGGACGAGGTGCGCAAGGTCGGCGAGGAGTTGGGCCTGCCGCCCGAGATGGTGTGGCGCCAGCCCTTCCCCGGCCCCGGCCTGGGCATCCGGATCATCGGGGAGGTGAACCGGGAGCGCCTGGAGATCCTGCGCGAGGCCGACGCGATCGCCCGTGAGGAGCTCACCCGCGCCGGGCTGGACCGTGACATCTGGCAGTGCCCGGTCGTGCTGCTCGCCGACGTGCGTTCGGTGGGTGTGCAGGGCGACGGCCGCACCTACGGTCACCCCGTGGTGCTGCGTCCGGTCAGCAGCGAGGACGCGATGACCGCCGACTGGTCACGGGTGCCCTACGACGTGCTCGCCCGTATCTCCAACCGGATCACCAACGAGGTGCGCGAGATCAACCGGGTGACGCTGGACGTGACCAGCAAGCCCCCGGGCACCATCGAGTGGGAGTAACCCTCCCCAGGACATGAGCGGGGCCCGGCACACACGGTGTGCCGGGCCCCGCCGCCGTTTCGGGAGCCGCTGTCCCTTGGGGTCAGTCCCTGGTCGGGAAGACGTCGATCCGGGTGGGCTCGGTGTCCGGGGCGTGGGTGAGGGCCAGTATCTCGGGCTCCTCGTCGATCCGGACACTGAACACCAGCTCGCCCTGGGCCTCCTCGCCGGAGGGGACGGCCGACCACAGCTCGGCCTTCTCCTCGGTCGCGGTCGGGGTGTCCGCGGTGACCCATCGGTTGTTGTCGGTCACCAGCTGCTGTTCCCGCGAGCTGAACACGACGGCGGTGTCGCCGAGGTTCTCCAGGACCAGGTCGGCCATGCAGTACAGGCCGTTGTCGATGTTCGAGCGGCCCGGCAGGTTGTCGACGCAGCGGAAGTCGTTGACGCGGTACCGCACCGCGCCGTCCTCGGAGACCGCGGTGCCGTCCTGGCCGGTGGGCTCGGGGACCGTGGGCTCCGCGTCACCGAGGTCGTCGTCGGGCAGGGTCGGCCCGGGGGCGGAGTCGCCGGTCTCCTCCTGCTGGGTTCCACCGCTCTCGGAGGCCATGCCCCTGACGACGAAGGCGATCAGCAGGACGAGGGCCATGACGAGGCCGACGGCGCCCAGGAACAGGCCCCAGTAGAGCCCGTTCCGCCTGCCGGGGGCGGCGGGCCGGTGCGGCGGCGGCGGGACCGGCGGCACGTACGGCTGGGGTCCCCGCTGCTGCTCGGCGGGGGGCGGCACCATCGGGATGGGGCCGGTGGCCGCGGGGTGCTGTGCGGGCGGCGGGCCGGGTGGCGGACGGCGCTGCTGGCCGTGGCCGCCCGGCGGCGGACCGGGCGGGTGCCCGGCCGCGGGGTGGCCCGGGGGCGGTCCCTGCTGGGAACGGGCGAAGTTGCCGGTCTGGTGGGCGGGGGGCGGCATCTGCGGCGGGGCCTGGTAGGGGCCGGGGACCGGATGGCGCATCCCGGTCATGGTCTGGTGCGCCGGGTGCTGCATGCCGGGCGGCGGCCCGGGCGGCATCGGGGGCAGGTTGGGCCGCCACGACTGGTGCAGGGCGTGGGAGACCATGTCGTTGGGGTTGGTGGTGTCCTCGCCGCCGGCGAGTTCCAGGAGCAGGTCCTGGGCGGTGGGCCGGCGGCCCGGTTCCTTGGCCAGGGCCCGGGTCACCAGGCGGTCCAGCGGGCTGTCGAGGTTGCCGATCTGCGGTTCGGCGAACAGGACCCGTTTGCCGAGCGTCATCGCGTCGCCGTTGCCGAAGGGGTGCGTGCCGTTGCCGGCGAAGGCCACCAGGCAGCCCCAGGCGAAGATGTCCGCCGAGGTGGTGACCTGCTCCTCCAGCAGTTGTTCGGGCGCCATCCAGCCGGGGCTGCCCATGACGATGCCGGTCTGGGTGTGGTTGGTCGCGGTGTTCATCGCACGCGCGATACCGAAGTCGATCACCCGGGGGCCGGACAGCGACAGCAGTACGTTGGCGGGCTTGAGGTCGCGGTGGACCAGCCCGGTGCGGTGGATGGCCGCGAGCGCGGCGGCCACGCCCAGGGCGAAGCCGTGCAGCGTGGAGGAGTCCAGGGGACCGTTCTCCGCTATGTGCTCGGCCAGTGCGGTGCCCGCGATGTACTCGGTGACCATGTAGGGACGGTTCTCGAACGTCCCGTGGTCGAGCACCTTGGCGGTGCAGAAGGAGGCGACCTTGCGGGCGTTCTCCATCTCGTCGCGAAAGCGCGCCCTGGTCTGCTCGTCGAAGGCGAGCTCAGGGCGGATGACCTTGATGGCTACCTGGTTGTTCTTCTCCGGCGTGCTGCCCAGGTAGACGGTTCCCATGCCGCCACTACCCAGCTTCCCGGACAGCACGTAGGGACCGATGGTGGCCGGATCTCCGGCGGCCAGCGGTTCCAGGTTCTTCGGGAGCCCATCCGACGGCAAGCGACCCTCCCCGACGGTGTCCAAACTCCGCCTTGCCCCAAGGTAGCGGTGTTTGTGCCCTGATTCCCACTCACGGGCCGGATCGGGCCGTTCGGGGGTCGGGCGGTAACTGACATGACAGTGGTGACGAATCCCGGACCGCCGGGTCCCGCCCTCCTCGGCGCCGGTGTCCGCGCCGGTGGGATGCGGTGAACACGGCGGACCCCGTGCGGGGGTGTGTGTTCACGCAAGGTGGGGGTTCCTTTACGATTGGGGACTCGTGACCGTTAATACCACCGTAACCGTGCGGGTACCCGCGAAGGTGAACCTCCAGTTGGCGGTGGGGCCCAGACGCGAGGACGGATTCCACGCCCTCGTCAACGTGTTCCACGCCGTCTCGCTGTTCGACGAGGTTACCGTCAAGGCGGCGCCGCCGCGTCAGTCGCGTGCCCTCGCCGAGTTGACCGCCGCCGGCCAGTCGGAGTCGCACCTGGCCAGAGTGCCGCTGGACGGGAGCAACCTGGCTGCCCGTGCCGCGACCCTGTTGGCCGAGGAGACGGGGGCCGGTTCCCCCGTCGACATCCACATCGACAAGCGCATCCCGGTGGCCGGGGGCATGGCCGGAGGCAGCGCGGACGCCGCGGCCGCCCTGGTGGCCTGTGACCGCCTGTGGGGCTGTGGCCTGCCCCGGGAACGCCTCCTCGAACTCGCCGCCCGGCTGGGGAGTGACGTGGCCTTCGGCCTGGTCGGGGACACGGCGGTGGGTACCGGGCGCGGTGAGCTCCTGGAGCCCCTGGCGAGTCCGGGGCGGTTCCGCTGGGTCTTCGCGCTCTCCACCCGCGGTCTGTCCACGGCCGACGTCTTCGGCGAGTACGACCGCCTGCGTCCGGACGCCCCCGAGCCGCGCCTGGACGCCGCCCTGGAGGAGGCCCTGGCCGGCGGCGGGGCCCGGGCCCTGGGTCGCGCCCTGAGCAACGACCTCCAGCCCGCCGCGCTGTCCCTGCTGCCCGAGCTCGAGCGGACCCTGGAGGCGGGGCGCTCGGCCGGAGCCCTCGGGGCCCTGGTGTCCGGTTCCGGGCCCACCTGCGCGTTCCTGGTCGGCGGCGGGGACGAGGACCCGGCCGAGGTCGCCGGGCGCGAGGCCGGGGTGGTGGCCGCCCTGCGGTCGACGGGACTGTGCGAGCAGGTGGTTCCGGCGGACGGGGACGTCCCCGGCAGCACCGTTCTGTGAGTGCGGTGCTGTGAGTTAAATCACCCCTGATTTCTCTGTCGTGGAAGGGCCTCCGCCAGTTGACCTCAACCTTGGTTGAGGAAGAACACTGGCGGTATGACGACCGCAGCCACCTTCTCCAGGTACGCCGACCTTCCGGCGCTCATCGGGCTCATGGAGGGCGACGAGAAGCACCACGGGGCTTCCGCGTCCACCCTCGACGTGCTCTGGGTGCTCTACGACCGTGTCCTCGACGTCACCCCCGACACCGCCGAGGACCCGGCCCGGGACCGCTTCCTGCTCTCCAAGGGGCACGGCCCGGCCGCCTTCTACGCCGTACTCGCCGCCAAGGGCTTCCTCGACGTGCCCACCCTGCGCGGCTGGACCGCCTTCGACTCCCCGCTCGGCCACCACCCCGACCGCGTCCTGGTCCCCGGGGCGGAGATCGGCAGCGGCTCCCTGGGCCACGGGCTGCCCCTGGGCCTGGGCACCGCCCTGGGGCTGCGCGCCCGGGGCGTCCGCAGGGCGGACCGCACCGAACCCCGTGTGGTGGTCCTCGTCGGCGACGGGGAACTCGACGAGGGCAGCAACCACGAGGCCATCGCCGCCGCGGGCCGCCTGGGCGCGGACAACCTGACCGTCGTGGTCGTCGACAACGCCTCCGCGGAGCACGGTTGGCCCGGAGGGGTCGGGCGCCGCTTCGAGGTCGAGGGGTGGGCGGTCCGTGAGGTGAACGGGCGCGACCACGACGCACTCGACGAGGCCTTCACCCGTACCCGCGACGGACGGCCGCTGGCCGTCGTCGCCCGCGTCCGCAACGGAAGCTGAGGAGCACCGGCCATGCGTGAGACCTTCGCCGCCACCGTCAACCGGGCCCTGGAACAGGACCCCCGCACCGCACTCGTCCTCGCCGTCATCTCCTCCGGTATGTTCCGGCGCTCGGCCGCGAGGTACCCGGACCGCGTCATCGACCTGGGTATCCGGGAACAGGCCATGATCGGGGTCGCCGGAGGACTGGCGCTCACCGGGATGCGGCCCGTCGTGCACAGCTACGCGCCCTTCCTCGTCGAGCGCCCCTTCGAACAGATCAAGCTCGACCTCGGCCACCAGGACGCGGGTGCGGTGCTGGTGAGCATCGGCGGCTCCTACGACGCCGCCGCGGCGGGGCGCACGCACCAGTCGCCCGGCGACATCGCCCTGCTGGACACCCTGCCCGGATGGACGGTCCGCGTCCCCGGCCACCCCGACGAGGTCTCCGAGGCCCTGGAACTGGACATCCCGGGGGACCACCGCGCCTACCTGCGGCTGTCCGGCACCTCGAACCGGGCGGCCCTGCCGGTCGGCCCCCGCCTGCACGTCCTGCGCACGGGCTCGCCCCGATCCGCCGGGGTGGTGGTCGCGGTCGGCCCGATGCTGGACCGGGTGCTGGAGGCCACCGCCGGCCTCGACGTCACCGTCGCCTACACCTCCACGGTGCGCCCCTTCGACCGGGAGGGGCTCAGCACCCTGGCCGCCGCCGCGGGCAACGCCGACGTGCTCCTGGTCGAGCCCTACCTGCGGGGGACCTCCGCCCACGAGGTCTCCGAGGCCCTGGCCGACCGGCGCCACCGCCAGCTGAGCCTGGGCGTGCCCAGGGACACCGAACTGCGCGCCTACGGCACCCCGGCCGAGCACGCCAGGGCGCACGGTCTGGACGCAGAGGGAATCGCCAAGGCCGCCAGGGACTTCTTCCTGGTGTAGGCCTTTTCCATCAGGCCTGACGCCCAGAACCCGCCCGGGGCCGTGCGTGGTGCGGACCCGGGCGTTCCCCTGCGTCCGCCCGCCCCGCGTCCGCCCGCCCGGTGCCCGGCCGTGCGGGCTGTGCGCGCGGCCGTGTGTTCCGCGCACTGGGGCGCTGACGCCACAATGGAGAGCGATGACAAATCTGGTCAACCTTCAGGACGTGTCCCTGGCCTACGGGCCGCTCGTACTCCTCGACAAGGTGTCCCTTGGCGTGGACGAGGGCGAACGCATCGGTGTCGTGGGCCGCAACGGTGGTGGTAAGTCCACGATGATCTCCGTGCTGTCCGGATTCACCACGCCCGACTCCGGCCGGGTCGTGCACAACCGCGGGCTGCGGGTCGGTTTCCTGCACCAGCGCGACGACTTCCCGGACAGCACCGTCGGCGAGTTCGTGCTGGGCGACCGGGCCGAACACGAGTGGGCCGGCGACCCGCGCATCCGCGACATCCTGAAGGGCCTCCTCGGGGGCTGGGACCTGGACCTGCCCATGTCCGGCCTGTCCGGCGGCGAGCGCCGCCGCTCGGGGCTGGCGCGCCTGCTGGTCGGCGACCACGACCTCATCGTCCTGGACGAGCCCACCAACCACCTCGACATCGAGGGCATCGCCTGGCTCGCCCAGCACCTGCGCGGCCGTCCCGAGGCGCTCGTGGTCGTCACACACGACCGCTGGTTCCTGGACGCGGTGACCAACCGGACCTGGGAGGTCGGGCGCGGCGCCGTCGAACGCTACGAGGGCGGGTACGCCGCCTACGTGCTGGCCAAGGCCGAACGCGACCGCCAGGCCGCGGCCGAGGAGGACCGCCGCCAGAACCTCATGCGCAAGGAACTGGCCTGGCTGCGCCGTGGGGCGCCCGCGCGCACCTCCAAGCCCAAGTTCCGGATCGAGGCGGCCAACCAGCTCATCGCGAACGAGCCGCCGCCCCGTGACTCCGTGGAGCTCGTCCGCTTCGCCAGCTCGCGGCTGGGCAAGACCGTCATCGACCTGAAGAAGGTCTCGGTCGCCATCCCCGAGCGCACCCTGCTGGACGAGCTCACCTGGCAGCTGGGCCCGGGCGACCGGGTCGGGCTGGTCGGAGTGAACGGCGCGGGCAAGTCCACCCTGCTGAAGATCCTCGCCGAGGAGCGCGAACCCGACTCGGGCACCGTGCGCACCGGCCGGACCGTCAAGCTGGCGCACCTGTCGCAGAACATCGCCGAGCTGGACCCCGCCATGCGTCCGCTCCAGGCCGTGATGGACGTGCGGGAGCACATCACCATCGGCAAGCGGGACTACACCGCCAGCCAGATGCTGGAGAAGTTCGGTTTCCGGGGCGACCGGCAGTGGACGCCGATCGGCGACCTGTCCGGCGGTGAGCGGCGCCGTCTGCAGCTGCTGCGCCTGCTCATGGACGAGCCGAACGTGCTGCTGCTGGACGAGCCCACCAACGACCTCGACATCGAGACCCTCACCGAGCTGGAGGACCTGCTCGACGGCTGGCCCGGCTCCCTGGTGCTGGTCAGCCACGACCGGTACTTCCTGGAGCGGATCACCGACCGGGTGCTCGCGCTCATGGGCGACGGTTCGCTGGCGTTCCTGCCCGGCGGGGTCGAGGAGTACCTGGACCGCCGCGCGGCCACCGCCGACGAGGTCACCGTGCCGCTGGGGGCCTCGGAGACGGCCGCCGCCCAGAGCCCGGCCGAGCAGCCCGCGGTCTCCCAGGCGGAGCGCCGCGCCGCGCAGAAGGAGATGCAGCGCGTTGAGCGCCGGATGGACAAGATCGCCAGGCGCGAGGCCCAGCTGCACGAGCAGATGGCCGCCGCGGCCGAGGACTACACCAAGCTCGCCGAGCTCGACGCCGAGGCCAAGACCCTCACCGCCGAGAAGGACGAGCTGGAGATGGTCTGGCTGGAGCAGGCCGAGCTGATCGGCGACTGAACGGTTTCCTTCGGGGCGTGCCTGCCACGGGCGGCTGCCCGGGCTCCTGTGCCCGGTCGGCCGCCCGTAGTCTGCTCACAGGGCGCGTAGCACTGTTCCGAACGTAGAGGAGACCCCATGGCCGACCTGGACCAGATCCCGGTGACCCTGATCGACGGCCGCGAGACCACCTTCGGTGAGTGGTCCGGGAAGGTGCGGCTGGTGGTGAACGTCGCCTCCCGTTGCGGCCTCACCCCGCAGTACGGCGCGCTGGAGGACCTCCAGAAGCGCTACGCCGACCGCGGGTTCACCGTGCTGGGCTTCCCCAGCAACCAGTTCCTCCAGGAGTTCGGCGGTGAGGACAAGATCGCCGAGTACTGCTCGATGACCTGGGGGGTCACCTTCCCGATGATGAGCAAGGCGAAGCTCAACGGGAAGGGCCAGCACCCGCTCTACGCCGAGCTCACCCAGGTCCCGGACGCGGAGGGCAAGGCGGGGAAGGTGAAGTGGAACTTCGAGAAGTTCCTGGTGCTGCCGGACAACACCGTCCACCGTTTCCGCCCGGCCACGGTTCCCGACGCCCCTGAGATCGTCGAGCTCATCGAGAAGCACCTCCCCGAGTCCGCTGCCTGAGTTCTCAGGGCCGGAGCGTCCGGGCGAAGTGCAGGCCCCGGGGGTCAGGACCCCGGGGCCTTGCTGTGTGAAGAGCCCGGTTGGGTTGGGGCCGTCGTCCCTCGGAACCCGGCGGGGAGGGGCGGAAGGGCCGGGGGAGGGGCAGGGGATTAGCGGGCCAGGAGGGAGAGCAGGCGTTCGGCGTCGAACTCGCCGTCCTTGGCTCCGGCGACGAAGGCGTCCCACTCGGCACGGGTGAAGACCAGCGGGGCGGCGTCGGGGTTCTTGGAGTCACGGAGGACGAAGGCCGTGTCTCCCGTGTCCTTGTTCTCTGCCGCGACCTGGTTCCCCGGAACGGCCGCCACCTCGACACAGTTGCCACCTGAGGACGAGTAGGACGACTTGTGGAACTCTCGATTGCTCACAGTAGCTTTTCCAATGCTTTTCGCGACTGACCAACGGGGAGTGCAGCGCCCAGCGCTTGCTTCACCAGACCTTGCAACCGCATGTATCCGGAGGGGTCTTCGTAGATGACGTTACCGTCTACGTGGTCGCTGGAGACTGCGATTCCTCCGTCATACATGTGGAAGACCAGCAGCATGGAGGTCACCCCCAGCAGTAGGGACCCGGTCGGGACCAGGTGCACTCGTACCCGCCCCGTGTCGATCAACCCCAGCAGATGGTGTGCCTGCTCGACCCGAACCTCCGCGGGAACCAGCGTCAGAGCCGTTTCCGGAAACACCGCGACGACCTTCGGATCATTCGCCTTGCGTAGTTTCTCGTAGCGTCCACAGCGCAGGGAAACCAGCTTTTCCAGGTTCGCCCCGGCCTCGCCCATCAGGGATTCCTCGAAGATCAACCGTGCGTAGGAGGGGGATTGCAGAAGGCCGGGGATCAGCAGCGGGCTGATCAGTTCGATGACTTGTGTGAGCTCCTCCAGTTTCCCCAGGTCTCTCATGTAGGCGGGAATCTCCCGGCCCTCGCGGTCATCCGCCCATGCTTTGAGCAATGAACCGTGTGCGCCCGCCGCGTCATCCAGCAGACGGACGTTGTCACGCTTCGGAGTTGATACGCCTGCTTCCCATCTGGATACGGAAGCTGAGGACGTTCCCGCACGTGCTGCGAGCTGCCGTTGTGTCAGCCCTGCCAGTTCGCGCACTTTCACCAGATTTGCCGGAAACCGTGCTCCATCCATGTTGCAAGAATACTCAGAGTGCTTCTGTTATTACCCTGTCCTTGCGGGAAGAGTTATCTCTCTGGCGTATCAGGGCGGTGGCGTCGAGCCTGGGTGCATGGACGTTTTCGAACAGCGGCAGACGCAGACCACCCGGACCACTCAGAGCCAGAACACCGACCCTCGGGCGGAGGTCCTGCACGCCTTCCGTGAGATGCGGGGGCTGACCTTCACCGTGGAGTGGCGGCGCTTCCCCTGGACCCGGGGCGCTGACCTCGAACGCGCCCTGGTCGGCCCCGCCTACCTGGGCAACGTCGCCCTGGGGCTGAAGGACCGCAGCCACTGGGCCTACCAGTCCCGGGACGGCCGTACCTGGCGCTACGTCCCCCGGGCCCAGATCCGCCGCCTGGCGCACGAGGTGGTCGAGGAGTTCGCCGGGTTCGTCCCGCCCCTGCCCCGCAGGCCCTGACAACCGAAGCGGCCCGGCGGTGCTGTAACACCCCGGGCCCGGACAAGTGAAGGAAGCACTTGCCATGACGTACGTTACCGCCGCTTTGTGCACCCTGGTGCGTCTTTTGCGACCCTGTGGCGGGCTGCACGCCGACCCCTCCGGCTACCTGCGCACCCTGGCCGCCGAGTACCGGCGCCGATCCCGCCGGGTCCGCCGCTACACCCTGCCCGAGTACGACAAAGTCCCGCCCAGCAGCACCGACACCCGTGCTTCGGAACCGGCTCCGAACCAGGTCGGCCCGTTCATCCCCCAGCCCCGACGTCCGGTCGACAGCCGCACCCCGGCCCCGGGCACGAACACCCCGGCGCCCCCGCACCCGACCGGGCACCTGTCCCCGCCTCCGGCACTGCTGCCGACTTTCCGTGTTCGTACCGGTGTAGGCGCCGATGCTGTGCCCGTCGCCGTACAGACCGACCTGGTGCGTACCTACTACCGGGAGCACGAACAGCGGGCTCGCGCCGCCCGGGGCCGGGTCGGTCAGGGTTTGGGGGTTTCCCCGTTTCCTGCCGCGTGATGGTGGCCGTCTTTCGCTTCGCGCGTCAAGGTCGTACGTCCTCGCTTCGCTCCGGGCGCTCCACCTTGACCCGCTTCGCTGCGACGGCGGATGGGCGGCTGTCAGGAAACGGGGGGCGTGTGGTCGGGGCGGGAGCGACGGCCCCGCAAGGGGCCCAACCACAACCAACAACCCAGCATGACAGGAATGGAGTTGAGCGCAGACTCCTGGGGTTTGCCTAGCATGTTATTGCGGCTTTCCCTGGGTTATCCACAGGGTTGCTATGGTCCATTTCAAGGACGGGCGGTGACAATAATAAGACTTCCCGGATATAGGCGCCCGGCGGAGAGTTTCCTACTATTGAATTATGACCTTTTCTTTTGCGGCGCCCACGTCGAACACCGGGTCCACCCCGGTGGACGCGGCGGTGCGCGCTGCCCGGGAACAGGTCACCGCCTTCTTCGCCAAGGATCTCGCCCCCGGGTGCGCGGGTGAGGTCCTGGGCCAGGCGACCCGGGTCTGGGAGGAGCTGGACCGGCTCAAACACCAGATGGTCGCGGCCCTGGCCCGTATCGAGGCCAGCGGGCAGCTCCTGGACCAGGGCGGCCACCGGGACTTGGCCAAGTGGTTGCGCCACTCCTTCGCGATATCCGTCGCCCAGGCCGGCGAACTGGCCTCCGTGGGGCGTGCGGATGCCCGCAATTCGATGCCGGACACCATCAAGGCACTGGAATCCGGAACACTTTCCTTCGGAGAGTCCGCCGCCATCGTCAAGAGCGTGGAACGAGCGGTGGAGAAAAGGGATGCCCGGGACAACGAAGACCCGGAGCTGTTTCGGGCGAAGATGGAATCCGGACTGCTCTCCTTCAAGGAAATGCGTCCGAACACCTCGGTCTCCGGGATCGGCCGGGCCGCCCACCAGCTCAGCGCCCGGTTGAACCCGAACCGGGCCGAACACGACCACGAGGCCGCCCACGCCGAACGGGGCGCGAAGCTGACCAGGACCTTCGGCGGGAGCTTCCTGTTCCAGGCCTGGGGGTCGGCCGCCGACGCACTGCGGTTGGAGGCGGCGCTGGAGGGCTACGCCAACCCCTACAGCGCCGAGGACGGCCTTTCCCGGTCCCAGCGCACCTATGACGCGTTCTGCAACGCGGTGGGGTTCGCTCAGTCCCACCAGAAGTGCGAGAAGCCCACCACGGCTGCGGCGGTCATCAACATCCTCGTCCCCGCCACCACCCTGGCCGGCCTGGACGGGGACGACCCGGCCACCACCCAGGACGGGCAGGTGGTGCCGACCAGTGCCGTGCGCGAACTCCTCACCGACTCCCTGGTCCGCCACCTGATGGTGGAACAGAACAACGGTGCGGTGCTGGACGTGGGCCATGAGTACCGGGTCGCCACCCCCCGGATTCGGGCGGCCGCCTTCCTGGGGCACACCACCTGCGCTTGGCAGCACGGGTGCGACGTGCCTCTGAAATGGACACAGGCCGACCACATCGTGGAGTGGTGGCAGGGCGGAACGACCAGCGCCGACAACATCCAGCCCCTGTGCTCGACCCACAACCGGCTCAAACACCGGTGGGGACTGCGCCGGGACAAGAAGAGGTGGGCCGGGCGGACCCGGGGACGTCCGGGACACCCACCAGGACCACCATTCCAGGCATCACCACTGCGTGAATGACCCCGAAGGACCAGACCCCCACCCCCGCATGCCCGTTCCGCCGGAACCCGGCGCCCTGGGCCCACCTCCACTGCCCCTGCCGCCGTTCCTATCGCTGTCGTGCTGGGTTGTTGGTTGTGGTTGGGCCCCTTGCGGGGCCGTCGCTCCCGCCTCGACCACACGCCCCCCGTTTCCTGACAGCCGCTCATCCGCCGTCGCAGCGAAGCGGGTCAAGGTGGAGCGCCCGGAGCGAAGCGAGGACGTACGACCTTGACGCGCGAAGCGAAAGACGGCCACCATCACGCGGCAGGAAACGGGGAAACCCCCAAACCCTGACCGACCCGGCCCCGGGCGGACTCCGGTCGGCGTCCAACCGGGGCCTGAGCAGTGCCGGACCGGGGCTAGCGGACCTGTTCCTCGAAGACCCCGGCGATCGCCTGGGCTCCGGCCAGGTTGGTGTGGATGTCCGGGCCCCGGGTGAGGTCGCACATCCACGTCAGATCGCAGATCTGCTGGA
The DNA here is from genome assembly GCF_056173285.1 of Nocardiopsis sp. iso_40. Taxonomy (NCBI): domain Bacteria; kingdom Bacillati; phylum Actinomycetota; class Actinomycetes; order Streptosporangiales; family Nocardiopsidaceae; genus Nocardiopsis; species Nocardiopsis sp. iso_40. The sequence goes on from NZ_CM149666.1 coordinate 890,925, forward strand.
GGTTGACGGGCATGCCCGTCTCACTGTCCGCGGGGACCTCGGTGTCGGTGCCGTCGAAGACGGTGTCCACGTCGGCCACGTCGATCCCGGCCGCCTGGTAGGAGCTGGTCAGCGACTCGTTCACCTCGCCCAGGATCTCGACGGTCCGGGCGGCCAGGTCCTCGTCCGCGTCCTCGGCGGGCTCCGGCTCCTCCCCGGATTCCCCGCTCGCCTCCGCGTCCTCGGAACCCCCGGTGTCCTCCCCGGACTCCGGCTCCTCCAGCAGCGCCAGCGCCAGGAACGGGTTGTAGTAGGTCATGCCGATGATCTGGGTCTCCGGGCCCGCGGCCTCGGTCAGCCGTTCGGCGATCACCGGGACCTCGGTCTCCAACCGTTCCAGGCCGTTCGCGACGCACTCCTCGTCCACACCGACGTCGTCGATGTCGAGTTCGGCCTCGGGGTCGCGGTCCGCGTCCACACCCTCCACGCAGTTGGTGAAGTTGTTGCCGCCGATGGTGAGGGTGACCAGTTCGACCTGGTCGCCGTGCTCCTTCAGGAACGCCTCGGCCTCGTCGAGCTGGGACCCCGCCTCGTAGCGGCTGTCACAGTTGGCGATACCGCCCTCGACGAAGGTCGTGGTGTCCTCGCCGCCGCAGCCCATGCGCTCGTGCTGGAGCGTGGAGTCGGCGTCCTTCAGCGAGCGGTACAGGACGTCCGTGTACCCCTCGGAGGTCTCCTCGGGCTGTCCCTCGGGACCGGGCTGCACACCCACCGTCAGGGAGTCCCCCAGGGACAGGTAGAAGCTCTGCGCCGTGGCCGGTTCCTCCTCGCCCCCTGCGGAGCAGCCCGCCACCACAACGGCCGCGGCGACCGCGGCCATCCATCGGATTCTCAAAGTGCTCTCCAACCAAGGCCCATACTGGAAATGTCGCGCGCCCAGAGGCGGGTTCCCGGTGAGCAGACGGATACCGCCGAGTAACTACCCTTGCTGACCCGAGGGCGCCCTGTCGAGGGGGGCCAGGAGGCGTCTCAGTAACGATGCCAGCTGTTCGCGCTCGGCGGTCGGCATGGGAGCCAGGAGGGTCTCCTCGTAGCTGAGGAGCGAGGCCAGCGCGGCGTCGATCCGCTCGGCCCCCCTGTTGGTCAGCCGGACCAGGACCCCGCGCTTGTCGGCGGGATCGGGGCGGCGGCGGACGAGCTCGGCGGCGGCCAGCCGGTCCACCCGGTTGGTCATGGTTCCCGAGGTCACCAGGGTGGCCCGCAGCAGGCGTCCGGGGCTCAGCTCGTAGGGCGGACCGGACCGCCGCAGCTCGGCGAGCACGTCGAACTCCCAGGGCTCCAGTTCGTGCTCGGTGAAGACGGTGCGCCGGGCACGGTCCAGGTGGCGGGCGAGCCGGGAAACCCGGCTGAACACCTCAAGGGGTGTCACGTCCACGTCCGGCCGCTCGGAGCGCCACGCCTCGATCAGCCCATCCACCTCATCGCGCATGGCACCAGCATATCTCTTGACATCAAGATAGTGGGGCGGGTATGCGTCGCACACCCGCCCCACCGGTGCCGGGGGTGGCGCCCCCCGCGGCGTTGCCGCACCGGAAAACCGGTCAGCCGGAGCGCCTCCGGCGCGTCTGCAGCCTCGGCTTGGCCTCCAGCGAGGAGAGGCCGTTCCAGGCCAGGTTGACCAGGTGGGCCGCGACCACCTCGCGCTTGGGCTTGCGCACCTCCAGCCACCACTGGCCGGTCAGTGCCCACATACCCACCAGGGCCTGCGCGTACATGGGGGCGAGTGCCGGGTCGTAACCCCGTTCGGCGAACTCGTCGGCCATGATGTGCTCGACCTGGCTGGCGATGTCGTTGATCAGGCTGGCGAAACTCCCGGTGCCGGAGGCGACGTGCGAGTCACGGGTGAGCACCCGGAAACCGACACTGTCCTCCTCCACGTAACGCAGCAGGCCCAGGGCTGCCTTCTCGATCCTGTTCCGTGCGTGGTCGGAGGTGAGGGCCTCGCCCATCATGTCCAGGAGCGTGCGCATCTCCCGGTCCACGACGACGGCGTAGATGCCCTCCTTGCCACCGAAGTGCTCGTACACCACGGGCTTGGACACACCAGCCCGCGCGGCGATCTCCTCGACGGAGGTCGCGTCGAAGCCTCGTTCGGCGAACAGCTCCCGGCCGATCTCCAACAGCTGCTGTCGTCGCTCTCTGCCCGTCATGCGCTTGCGGCGCACACGGGGCCTCTGCTCGCTGTCGGCTACTCCCATATGGATTCTGATCCTAGACCTTGACCCGCTTGGCGGCGAGTCGTTTGTTGTTGGGCCAGCGGACCTTGGTGGCCCAGCCGAACTTCTCGAACGCCCAGATGACACGGGCGGAGATGTCGATCTGGCCCTTGAACACACCGTGGCGGGCGCACGTCGGGTCGGCGTGGTGCAGATTGTGCCAGGACTCCCCGAAGGAGGGGATGGCCAGCCACCACACGTTGCGGGAGCGGTCGCGCACCTCGAAGTTCTCCTCGCCGATGGTGTGGCAGATGGAGTTGATCGACCAGGTCACGTGGTGCAGCAGTGCGACGCGCACCAGGCTCGCCCAGAAGAACGCGGTGACCGCGCCCCACCAGGACATGGTGACCAGGCCGCCGATGGCGGCGGGGGCGAACAGGGAGAAGAGCACGATCGGCAGGAAGAGCTTGTCGACGAGGACGACGTCCTTGTCCTTGAGCAGGTCGGGGGTGAAGCGGCGCGGCGAGGTCTTCTTGTCGTCCAGGTACATCCAGGCCATGTGCGCGTAGTACAGGCCCTTGGCCACGGACTTCCAGTCGTCGCCGAAGCGCCACGGCGAGTGCGGGTCGCCCTCGGCGTCGGCGTACTTGTGGTGGCGGCGGTGGTCGGCCACCCATTTGATGACACTGCCCTCGATGGCCATGCTGCCCGCGACGGCCAGCGCGATCCGCAGCGGCCGGTTGGCCCTGAAGGAGCCGTGGGTGAAGTGGCGGTGGAAGCCGACCGTGATGCCCAGGCCGCTGATCAGGTAGAAGACCGTCGCGATGGCGATGTCGGTCAGCGACAGTCCCCAGCCCCAGAAGAACGGCACCGAAGCGACCAGCGCGATCAGCGGGACGAACACGAAGGCGAAGACGGTGTAGCGCTCGGCCTTGCCCCGCAGTTCGGGTTCGTACTCGGGGTTGGCCTCGCGCTTCGGCGCGCCGGGGTCGGTCAGGGCGCTTTCGGTCGGCACCTCAGGGGCTGCGGTCATGGTCTTGCACACCTCGTTATGGAGAACGTCGTCACAGGTCAGGACGGCGTCAAAAGCGCGCAGAGCACCCGCTGGGACGGCCCAACCTATTCCTACGTAACCGTAACCTACGAACCCGTAGGTTTGGCAAGCCCCCGGGGGGAGGCGCTATGTTGGTGGCGAGCGTTCGGACGACACGTCCGCAGCGTTCCCGGATGATGTAATGGCAGCATCTGGGGTTTTGGTCCCCATCGTCCAGGTTCGAGTCCTGGTCCGGGAGCAACTCCGCCGCCGGGGCGCCCCGCGCGCCCGGGCGCGCCGCGCGATCCTCCTCGCCGCGCTCCCACACGGCTGATGGACGCCCGTGACGCGCATGTATCCTTCCCATGTCGGCCGCTGGTCATCCGACGGCCGCCCGCGCGGCATGCGGGTCGCGCCGCCGCAGGGTGAGCCGACGTTCATATGCCAGCTATCACGAGGGGTCTCCTCCAGTGAGCGTGAACCGTCCGGCTGCCGTGATCATTCTCGCGGCGGGTGAGGGCACCCGAATGAAGTCGAAACTTCCGAAGGTCCTTCACGAACTCAACGGCCGCAGCATGCTCGGCCACGTGCTCCACGCATCCCGCGAACTCGATCCCCGAAGCACGGTCGTGGTCGTCGGCCACGCCCGTGACCAGGTGCGATCCCATCTGGAAGAGGTCGCCCCGGAGGCGACCACCGCGGTCCAGGAAGAGCAGAACGGCACCGGTCACGCCGTGCGCATGGCGGTCGAGGACCTCGCCGCCAGGGGCACCGAACTCTCCGGAACCGTCGTCCTCACCTGCGGCGACACGCCCCTGCTGCGCGGTGCGACGCTCGCCTCGCTCGTCGCGGAGCACGAGAAGGAGGGCAACGCGGTCACCGTGCTGTCTGCCCGTGTCCCCGACCCGCACGGCTACGGGCGCATCGTCCGCGACGCCGACGGGAGCTTCACCGAGATCGTCGAACACGCCGACGCCACGCCCGAGCAGCACGGCGTCGACGAGATCAACTCCGGGATGTACGCCTTCGACGGCGCACTCCTGAGCCAGGTCGTCCAGCGCCTGTCCACCGACAACGCCAAGGGTGAGGAGTACATCACCGACGCCGTCGCCCTGCTCCGCGGCGACGGGCACCGGGTCGACGCCTGGAGCGCTCAGGACTGGAACGAGGTCCAGGGCGTCAACAACCGGGTCCAGCTCGCCGAGGCCCGGCGCGTCCTCAACGACAGGCTCCTCACCGAACACATGCTCTCCGGTGTCACGATCGTCGACCCCGCCACGACCTGGGTGGACGCCCGGGTGCACATCGGCGCGGACACCGTGCTCCACCCGAACTGCCGCCTCCACGGCACCACCAGGATCGGCGAGGACGCCGAGGTCGGCCCCGGCGCCGACCTGCGCGACACCCTCGTCGGCGACGGCGCGAAGGTCCGCGAGACCACCGCGGACCGGGCCGAGATCGGCCCCGGGGCGGCCGTCGGCCCCTACACCTACCTCCGGCCGGGCACCCGCCTGGCCGAACGGACCAAGGCCGGCGCCTTCGTCGAGGTCAAGAACTCGAACGTCGGCACCGCGTCCAAGATCCCGCACCTGACCTACGTCGGGGACGCGGACATCGGCGTGGGCAGCAACATCGGCTGCTCCTCGGTGTTCGTCAACTACGACGGGGTCACCAAGTCCCGGAGCACGATCGGCGACCACGTCCGCATCGGCAGCGACAACACGATCGTCGCTCCCGTGCACGTCGGCGACGGTTCCTACTCCGGGGCCGGGACCGTGGTCCGTGACGACGTCCCTCCGGGCGCCCTGGCGATCTCCGAGGGGCACCGGCAGCGTAACGTCGAGGGCTGGACGCAGCGCAAGCGTCCGGGAACTCCGTCCGCCGAGGCGGCGGAGCAGGCGGAGCGGCACAGAGCCGACGACGCGAACAAGCAGTGACTGTGGGGGAGAAACACGTGACCGGCATGAAGGCCACCGGCCAGAAACAACTGATGCTTTTCTCGGGGCGCACGCACCCCGCACTGGCCGAGGAGGTCGCGAAGGAGCTGGGGATCGAGGTGGTCCCCACCCGGTTCGACACCTTCGCCAACGGCGAGATCTTCATGCGGTACCTGGAGTCCGTGCGCGGCAGTGACGCGTTCGTCATCCAGAGCCACGCCGACCCGGTCAACGAGTCGATCATGGAGCAGCTCATCATGGTGGACGCGCTCAAGCGCGCCTCCGCCAAGAGGATCACCGTGGTCACTCCGATCCTGGGCTACGCCCGCCAGGACAAGAAGCACCGGGGCCGCGAGCCCATCTCCTCCCGCCTGGTGACCGACCTGTTCCGGACCGCCGGCGCGGACCGGATGATGGCGGTCGACCTGCACACCGACCAGATCCAGGGCTTCTTCGACGGCCCGGTGGACCACCTGTTCGCGCTGCCGATCCTGGCCGACCACGTCGCCGGCCAGGTCGAGCACTCCGAGATCACCGTGGTCTCCCCGGACGCCGGCCGGGTGCGCACCGCGGACCGCTGGGCGGACCGCCTGGGCGCGCCCCTGGCGATCATCCACAAGCGCCGCGACCCGGACGTCGCCAACCAGGTGAAGGTCCACGAGGTCGTCGGTGAGGTCAAGGGCCGGGTCTGCGTCCTGGTCGACGACATGATCGACACCGGCGGCACCATCGTGAAGGCCTCCGAGGCCCTCTTCGAGCAGGGCGCGAAGAAGGTCATCGTCGCCGCCACGCACGGTGTGCTGTCGGGTCCCGCGGCCGAGCGCCTGCAGAACTCGCGCATCTCCGAGGTGGTCATCACCAACACGCTGCCCGTCCCCCAGGAGCGCTCCTTCGACAAGCTCACGCAGCTTTCGATCGCGCCGCTGGTCGCCCGCGCGATCAGTGAGGTCTTCACCGACGGCTCCGTCACCAGCCTGTTCGAGTAGGACCCGCCGCCTACGGGATCCGGCCGCGCCGGATCCCGGCCGGGCCGCCCCGGCACCGGACTCCGTGCCCGCCGGCGGGACCCGCTCGGGTCCCGCCGGTAGGGCATGTACGGAGTCGTCATCAGAGCCAGTAGACTTGGCCGAGTGTCCCCGTGCCCGGGTGGATTCCTGCGTGTCTCCGCCTGGAAACAACGCGGGCAGGGGTGCGCGACGAGCGTTCCCGGGCCGGACGGGTCCGGTGGCGGCTCGCCGGGCACGCCTGGAACCAGGGCGGTTGCGTCCCCTGCAAGCTGGGTGACCCCGCCGCTTTCCCCGCCCAGGGCGGGAATCGTTCGTACTACTGGAGTCGTGTTCCCCGTACTGCGGGGTTGAACCCGAGGAGTTTTGTCGTGTCCGAGGTACGTATCGCTGCCGAGCCCCGCACGGAATTCGGCAAGGGCGCCTCCCGTCGCGCCCGCCGCGCGGGTAAGGTGCCGGCCGTCCTCTACGGCCACGGCACCGAGCCCCGCCACCTGAACCTGCCGGGCCACGATCTCATGCTCGCCCTGAAGACCCCGAACGTCCTGATTCGTCTCGACGGCCTGGACAAGGACAACCTTGCCCTGCCCAAGAGCGTGCAGCGCGACGCCATCAAGGGCTTCCTGGAGCACGTCGACCTGCTCGTCGTCTCCAAGGGTGAGAAGGTCGAGGTCGAGATCAACGTCTCCCTCACCGGTGAGGTCAAGGCTCCCGGCGTGCTCAACCAGGAGCTCGTCACCGTGACCGTCGAGGCTGAGGCCACCCACATCCCCGAGCGTGTCGAGTTCGACGTCGAGGGCCTGGAGGTCGGCGCCAACCCGACCGCCGCCGACCTGAAGCTGCCCGCGGGCGTTTCCCTGGTCACCGACCCCGAGTCGATCCTGCTCACCGTCTCCGCGCCGCGCGTGGAGGAGGAGCCGGAGACCAGCGGCGAGGCCGCCGAGGCCACCGAGGCCGCCGCCGAGTAGGTCTGTTCGGCCGAACACGACCTGGCGGTGCGCACACCACGCGCCTGACGACCGAACGCGCGGTCCCCGGATGACGGGGACCGCGCGTTCGGCGTTTTCGGGGGTGCCCCCGCGGGTCGGTAGTGTCGGTCGGCATGTGGAACTTGTTGGGCAGGTTGGGAATCCGGAAGAGCAGGGACGGCGAGGACATGGCTGAGGCTGAGCGCTGGCTGGTCGTGGGGTTGGGCAACCCGGGCCCCAAGTACGCGGGCAACCGGCACAACGCCGGGTTCATGGTGGTGGACGCCATCGCCGCGGACAAGGGTGAGCGGTGGAAGGCGCACAAGGCGCACGCCGAGGTCGTCCAGACCCGGATCGACGGTGTTTCGGTGGTGCTGGCTAAGCCGCGCACCTTCATGAACCTGTCCGGGGGGCCGATCGCCGGCCTGGCGAAGTTCTACCGGGTCCCGGCGGAGCGGGTCGTCGTCGTGCACGACGAGTTGGACATCGACTTCGGGGCCCTGCGGCTCAAGAAGGGCGGCGGCTCCGGCGGCCACAACGGGCTGAAGTCGACCACCGCCTCCCTGGGCGGCCCCGACTACCTGCGGGTCCGCTTCGGCGTCGGCCGTCCCCCCGGCCGGATGGACGCGGCCGCCTACGTGCTGCGCGACTTCTCCTCGGTCGAGCGCTCTGAGCTGGACCTGAACGTCGAGCGGGCCGCCGACGCCGTCCGCACGATCCTGACCGAGGGCCTGGACCGGGCCCAGAACATCTTCCACACCGCCGCCTGAGCCCGGCGAGATCCCACGGGCCGAGTCAGCCCCGCAGTAGCCGCCAGGTCGCGCGGGCGTCGGCCCGGGGGCAGGATCCTTCCTCCGCGGCGGCGGCGATCACACCGACCAGAGCCCCCGCCAGATAGGCGGCGTGCAGGGAACCCGGGACGTCGTCGAACCCGGTGGGCCGGGAACCCCGGGCGAAACGGGCGGCCAGGACCTCGGTGATCCGGTCCCGCAGCAGGTTGGTGAAACGGGCGCTGCCCTGCTCGGAGAAGAGCCTCCGATAGAGGACGGCGTTCTCCGCGACGTGCGAGAACAGCTCGTTCAGGGGCTCGGGTACCCGATCGCGGGGCGCGTCCAGGGGGCACAGCTGCGCGCAGCGCGCCACCTGTGCGACCGCGCCCTCCATGGCGTCGGCGACCAGGGCCTCCAGATCGGCGTAGTGCTGGTAGACGGTGGCCCGGTTGATCTCCGCGCGCCGGGCGACGGCAGCCATCGTGACCGCGCCCAGTTCCCGTTCGGCAGCCAGGGACAGCAGGGCCGCGCGTAGCCGGTCGCGGGTGCGCTGGACCCGGGGGTCGTCGGAGTTCATGCCCGCCATCATAGGAAACACCCGCCCTCTAAACAACACTCGTTGCTTAAGCGACGGGTGTCGTTTATGTTTTCGGTATGAGGATCGAAATCTGGGCGGACGTGGTCTGCCCCTGGGCCTACATCGGAAAGCGCCGTCTGGAGCGGGTGGTCGGTGCGGAGGCCGAGGTCGTGTGGCGGCCCTACCGGATCGACCCGTCCGCGCCGGAGGCCGCGGAACCGCTGGACGAGACGCTGCGAGACCCGCACGTGGAGGAGGCGCTGCGTGCCTGCGCTCCGCATCTGACTCCTGAGCGGAACCGGGCCCGGGTGGCCGGAATCGCCGCCGAGGAGGGGCTCGGAGACCGGTGGGGTGCGGCCTGGCGGGCCAACAGCCACGATGCGCACCGGCTGCTCGCGCTCGCCGAGCAGGAGGGCGGTCCGGCGTTGCAGGACTCCGTGGCGGAGCGGGTCCTGCGCGCGCACTTCGTCGAGGCCCTGGACATCTCCGACCCGAGGGTTCTGGCCGGGGTCGCCACCGAGGCCGGGTTCGCGCGGGGGGCAGGTCTGCTGGCCGGGGGCGGCGGTCAGGAGAGGGTTCGGGAACTGTTGCTGTGGGGACGTGCCGAGGGGGTGCGCACCTCGCCGACCTTCGTCACCAACGGCACCGCTCTGTCCGGAGCTCATGAGCCGGAGGTCATCCGCGACTTCCTCGCGCAGGCGTCCGTGCGGCGGCCCGAAGTGATTCCGGAGGAGGTCGAGCGATTGCGGCACTCCGAGGCCCTCCTCGGACTGGGTGACCCGCTGGGCGCGCTCGAACTGCTCCGGCCACTGGTGGAGAGCCACCCCGCTGACCGAGGCGTCCGCCTTCTGTCGGCTCGCGCCTACTATCGTTCCGCCCAGTTGAATCGGGCGCGGCGCACTCTCGAAGGGCTGGTGGCGGAAGGTGCGGACGACGCCTACGCCCGCCTGCTGCTGGGGCGCACGCTCCAGCGCCAGGGTGAGCGGGGCGCGGCCGAGCCGCACCTGCGGCTGGCCGCCGTGATGGACCCCGCGTTGGCCTGACCCCGGCCCGGGCCCGGCCCGTCCGGAGGGCGCTCCCGGCGGGTCACGTTCCGCACAGGGTTTCGGTCCTGGAAGTTCTCGGCGGGTGCCTGTCCCTTGAGGGAGGGCCCCGCCGGTCTCAGAACAGACACATTCTCGGTGGGACCGGGACTTCTTCCCCAACAGGCCGCAACTCCGAGCGACTTTTCCACTACTTTTGGTTACTGTTCGGGGTGGCAGTACGCGTTCTGCGCCCGACGACACGCCCCGCTCACATCCTCCGCGTGAGTCCCGTGGCGCCAGGGGCGGTTACTCCTAGTGAGTACTTGAATCCGTACGCGGTCTTGGGGGACACGTGGTCACAACCAGCGGGGTGGACACCATCCAGGGGAAGCCCTCCGCACAGCAGAAGAAGCGGCCGGAGCCGCGGCGTCCGCACCGGGAGGCGAGGCCGTTCGCGCCCGCCCCGCGGCGGGGCGAGCCGAACACCGGCCCCAGGTCCGAAACATGGCTCCGCCCCTACGTCATCGGGCTGGTCGTCCTCGACCTGGCGGCCGCGTTCGCCGCGACCCTCGCCGGAACCGGGGTCCGCTTCCACGGCTCCCTGCTGGCTGACACCACCCTCCCCTACCTCCTCCTCTCCCTGGTCCTGCCGCCGGTCTGGGTCGCCTTCGTCCGGCTGGGCGGCGGCTACGAGCGGCGTTTCCTCGGGATCGGCACCGAGGAGTACCGCAGGGTCGCGGTCTCCGGGGCGGTTCTGGCCGCGACCGTCGCGATCGGCGCCTACGCCGTCAAGTTCGACCTCGCCCGCGGGTACGTGCTGGTCGCGCTACCCCTGATCGTCCTGCTCAGCCTCGGCCTGCGCTACGCGCGCCGCAAGGCGCTGCACCGGCGCCGCCGGTTGGGGGCGTGCATGAGCGGGGTCGTGGTCGTCGGCCACGGGGTGGCCGCCAGCGACCTCATCCGCCGGTTCCGCGACGAGAGCCACCACGGCATGCGGGTGGTGGGCGTGTGCCTGCCCGAGCACGAGGCCCCGACAGCCGAGGTGGAGGGCTGCCCGGTGCTGGGCACCTTCGCCGACGCCGCCGACGTCGCCGCCCTGACCGGGGCGGACACCGTAGCGGTCCTGGCCTGCCCGGAGATGGACGGCGTGGAGCTGCGCCGTCTGGCCTGGCGGCTGGAGAAGACCGGAACCGACCTGACCGTCGCCTCCGCCCTCATGGAGGTGGCCGGTCCGCGCACCACGATCCGCCCGGTGGCGGGCCTGCCCCTCCTGCACGTGGAACACCCCGAGCTCGTGGGTGCGCGCCGCCTGGTCAAGGGGGCCTTCGACCGCTGCGCCGCGGCGCTCGCCCTCATCCTGCTCTCGCCCCTCTTCCTCGTGCTGTGCGCGCTCATCCGCGCCGAGGGCGGGCCCGCCCTTTTTCGGCAGACACGCGTAGGACGGGGTGGGGTCGAGTTCACCGTGTACAAGTTCCGTACGATGGTGGTCGGGGCGGAGACCCTGAAAACGGTTCTCCAGTCCCACAACGAGCACGACGGTGTGCTGTTCAAGATGCGTCGGGACCCCAGGGTCACGCCCGTCGGGGCGTGGCTGCGCCGTTACTCGCTCGACGAGCTTCCCCAGCTCGTCAACGTGGTACGCGGGGAGATGTCGCTCGTCGGACCCAGGCCCCCGCTGCCGGAGGAGGTCGCCCAGTACGGGCACGACGTCCGACGACGGCTGGTGGTCCAACCGGGAATGACGGGCCTTTGGCAGGTCAGCGGCCGATCCGACCTTTCCTGGGAGGAATCGGTCCGCCTGGATCTGCGGTACGTGGAAAACTGGTCGCTGACGTTGGACATCCAGATCCTGTGGAAGACGTGGTCAGCGGTGATCCGTGGGGCGGGAGCATACTAGCCGGTGAAGAGCATCCGAAACGATCATGAGGTGGCCCGAGACCTGGCGAGCGAGGCCGGACAGCTGCTGCTGCGCCTGCGCGCCCGCCACGGCTTCGACGAGCCCGAGGTTCTGCGCACCCTGGGTGACCGCACCTCGCACGAGTTCCTCTTCTCCGCGCTCGGGCGGCTGCGGCCCAGCGACGCGGTGCTCTCCGAGGAGGGCGCCGACGACCTGGCCCGGTTGAAGGCGAGGCGGGTGTGGATCATCGACCCTCTCGACGGCACCCGCGAGTTCTCCGAGCCCGGCCGCACCGACTGGGCGGTGCACGTGGCGCTCTGGGAGAACGGCGAGCTGGTCGCCGGTGCGGTGGCCCTGCCCGCCCAGGGCAGCTGCCTGTCCACGGTCGACCCGCCGTGGCTGCCGGAGGAGCGCCCGGAGGGCCAGCGGCTGCGCATCACCGCCAGCCGGACCCGGCCGCCCGCGTTCGTGCAGCGGATGGCCACCCAGCTCGGCGCCGAGGTGGTCCCGATGGGCTCGGCCGGCGCGAAGATCTGCGCCGTACTGCTCGGGATCGCCGACATCTACGTGCACGCGGGCGGCCAGTACGAGTGGGACAGCGCCGCCCCGGTGGCGGTCGCGCGCGCCTCGGGCCTGCACACCTCCCGGATCGACGGCTCGGAGCTGCGCTACAACGTAGCCGATCCGCTACTCCCAGATATCCTTGTATGTCGATCGGAATTGTCGGGTATGTTGTTGGCAAGCATCCGCGACGGCGCGGACCTTGACAGCGCCGGTCCGCACGCGGGGGGCTGAACCGAAGACCCTCCGCGGTGGAACCGGCCGTGTGTCGGTATTTCTAAGGCGGATTCCATGGGTCAGGCGAGTCAGCAGGCGCTCGGGCGTTACCAGCTCTCCCAGCTGGACGTTCTTGAGGCCGAGGCGATCTTCATCATGCGCGAGGTGGCGGCGGAGTTCGAGCGCCCCGTGCTGCTCTTCTCCGGCGGCAAGGACTCCATCGTCATGCTGCGGCTGGCGGAGAAGGCCTTCTGGCCCGGCCCGATCCCGTTCCCCGTCATGCACGTCGACACCGGCCACAACTTCGAAGAGGTCATCGAGTTCCGGGACCGCCGGGTGGCCCAGGCCGGGGTGCGCCTGGTCGTCGCCTCGGTCCAGGAGCAGATCGACGCGGGCAAGGTCACCGAACTCACCGGCCGCTGGGCCAGCCGCAACCGCCTCCAGACCTCGGCTCTGCTGGAGGCCATCGAGGAGAACGGCTTCGACGCCGCCTTCGGGGGCGCCCGCCGGGACGAGGAGAAGGCCCGGGCCAAGGAGCGGGTCTTCTCCTTCCGGGACGAGTTCGGCCAGTGGGACCCCAAGAACCAGCGCCCCGAACTGTGGAGCGTGTTCAACACCCGGATCAACCGGGGCGAGCACATCCGTGTCTTCCCCATCTCCAACTGGACCGAGCTCGACGTGTGGGGCTACATCCAGCGCGAGCGCCTGGAGCTGCCCTCGATCTACTTCGCCCACGAGCGGAGCGTGTTCGAGCGCGACGGCATCCTGCTCGCTGACTCCCCGCTCATCCAGCGCGACGCCACCGAGGTGCCCTTCACCGAGACCGTTCGCTACCGCACCGTCGGCGACCTGACCTGCACCGGTGCGGTCAAGTCCACGGCCGTGGAGCTGGACGACATCATCACGGAGATCGCCGCGACCAGGATCACCGAGCGCGGTCAGACCCGCGCCGACGACCGGGCCAGTGAGGCCGCGATGGAGGACCGCAAGCGCGAGGGCTACTTCTAGTCGTGTCTTCTTGGGCCCGTCGGCGCTTCGGCCCCGCGCCCTGACCGGCGCACCTCGCACTTCCGGTTGTTGAACCGCCCCACCCTTCGCACATTGGACCAGGCAACATGAGCAACGACATCCTGCGGTTCGCCACGGCGGGTTCCGTGGACGACGGTAAGAGCACCCTGATCGGCCGCCTGCTGTACGACTCCAAGTCCATCTTCGAGGACCAGCTCGACGCCGTGGAGCGCACCAGCGTCGCGCGCGGCGAGGAGCAGACCAACCTGGCGCTGCTCACCGACGGGCTCCGCGCCGAGCGCGAGCAGGGCATCACCATCGACGTGGCGTACCGCTACTTCGCCACGCCCAAGCGCACCTTCATCATCGCCGACACCCCCGGGCACATCCAGTACACCCGGAACATGGTCACCGGTGCCTCCACCTCCGACCTGGCGATCATCCTGGTGGACGCCCGCAAGGGCCTCCAGGAGCAGAGTCGCCGCCACGCCTTCCTCGCGACCCTGCTCCAGGTGCCGCACCTGGTGCTCGCGGTGAACAAGATGGACCTGGTCGACTACTCCCAGGACCGCTTCGAGGAGATCAAGGCCGAGTTCAGCGAGTTCGCCGCCAAGCTGGACGCGCGCGACCTCACCTTCGTGCCGATCTCCGCCCTGCACGGCGACAACGTGGTGAGCCGGTCCGAGAACATGCCCTGGTACACGGGCTGCTCGCTGCTGCACCACCTGGAGAACGTGCACATCGCCTCGGACCGCAACCTGATCGACGCGCGCTTCCCGGTGCAGTACGTGGTCCGTCCGCACAAGTCGGACGACCCCGAGCTGCACGACTACCGGGGCTACGCGGGCCAGCTCGCGGGCGGTGTCCTCAAGCCGGGGGACGAGGTCACCCACCTGCCCTCGGGGCTGTCCACACGGATCACGAAGATCCTCACCGCGGACGGGGAGGTCGCGGAGGCCTTCTCGCCGATGTCGGTCAGCCTGCTGCTGGAGGACGAGATCGACATCTCCCGGGGCGACATGATCTGCCGCCCCAACAACGCCCCGGTGGTCTCCCAGGACATCGAGGCGATGGTCTGCTGGATGACGGACTCCCGCAAGCTCACGCCGCGCTCCAAGCTCCTCGTCAAGCACACGACCCGCACCGCGAAGGTCATGGTCAAGGACCTGCGCTACCGGCTGGACGTCAACTCGCTGCACCGTGACGAGGCCGCCGACCACCTCGCCCTGAACGAGATCGGCCGGGTGCGGCTGCGCTCCGCCCAGCCCCTGTTCGTCGACGAGTACGCGAAGAACCGGCAGACCGGCGGGTTCATCCTCATCGACGAGTCCACCAACACCACGGTGGGCGCGGGAATGGTCGTCAAGGCCGAATAGCGCGTGCCGGGAGGACAGACCGATCTGAGCGGGGCCGCTTCCGGCGGCCCCGCTTCGTGTCACCGGGAAAAGGCCGAACCATCGTCACGTTCCGGCAAAAGAATCTGACCCAAAGTAATAACCTGGGGAAGTGGATGGATATCGTCTGGTGTTCGTCGGTGGGATGGGCCGCTCAGGCTCCACCCTGATCGAACGCCTCCTCGGGGAGCTGCCCGGATTCTGCTCCGTCGGTGAGATCGTGCACCTGTGGCGCAGGGGGTTGGTGGAGAACGAGCGCTGCGGCTGCGGCCTGGCCTTCGCGGACTGCGGTTTCTGGTGCGACGTGGGCAGGAGGGCGTTCGGCGGCTGGGACCGCCTGGACGTCCAGCGGGTGCTGCGCCTCAAGGACAGCGTCGACCGCACCCGTTTCCTGCCGGGCCTGCTCAACGGGCCGACGGGGGAGGGGCCCCTCGCTCTGCGCAGTGAGCGTTACACCGAGTTCTACCACCGCCTCTACTCGGCGGTCGCGCAGGTCAGCGGTGCTCGGGTGATCGTGGACGCGAGCAAGCACGCCTCGCTGGCGGCCTGTCTGCGCCAGCGGTACGGCGCCCGGATGCGCCTCCTGCACGTGGTGCGCGACCCCCGGGCGGTGGCGCACTCCTGGGGCAAGCGGGTGGCGCGCCCGGACGCCGCCCCGGGCAGTAGCGAGCCGGAGATGGCGCGGTACTCGGCCGGTCGTTCGGCTGTGCAGTGGATGACCCAGAACTCCTCGCTGGACGCGCTGGCCCGGCGGGGGACCCCGACCCTGAGGGTGCGTTACGAGGACTTCGTGGCCGCGCCGGAGGCCGAGTTCGGCCGTATCGCCGACTTCGCGGGCCACACGGGGGACCCGCTCGTCCTGGGGGAGGGCGGTGTGGAGCTGTCCGGGGGGCACGCGGTCTCCGGTAATCCGATGCGCTTCCGGTCCGGCCCGGTCGGTGTCCGCGCGGACCACGGCTGGCAGGAGGGGCTCGCTCCGTGGCGCCGGCGCCTGGTCACGGCGGTGACCACCCCGACACGCGGGCGCTATGGGTACTGATGTCCGCTAGGCGAACCAGGGGGTGTTGCGCGTGCGAAACATGACGTATGGTCATCATGTGAACACTCTGTGTCGTATTCTGGTGGCCTAGGGGGCGATTGGCCGTGGGTAGCGGACCGGTGCGAGGGACGGCGGTGGCGGTGTCGGTGCTACTCGCCCTGGGATTGGTCGGGGCGGGAGACAGCCCCGGCGGCGCTTCGGTGCCAGCGGAGAACCAGCTCCCCGAAAGCCGTCCGGGCCCGAACACGGCTCCGTTCCTCGGCCTGCCCCCGCCGCGTGAGACCCGCTGCACCGTCTCGGACATCCTCGAACCCTCGTGCGGTGTCTGGTGGGGCGCCAGCCCCTACGAAGGCGACGTCGAGTCGCTGGAGTCCGCGGCCGACCGGGACATGGACATCGTCTACACCTGGCGCGGCATCGACCAGTCCGACGTTCCGGGGGAGCGGGAGCGGAGGCTGGTCGCCCAGGGCCGCTTCGTGCACACCAACATCGAGGCCCGCCGGTTCACCCGGTCGGGGCATCCGGACATCGCCTACCGCGACATCCTCGCGGGCCGGTTCGACGCCTCGCTGCGTTCCCAGGCCCGGGGTGTCGCCGAGCTGGAGGTGCCCTACTTCATCACCTTCGACCACGAGGCCGACGGCAAGAACCGCTACAACAACCGGGGCACCCCGGAGGAGTTCGTGCGCGCCTGGCGGCACATCGTCGACCTGTACCGGGCCGAGGGCGCGGACAACGCCATCTGGGTGTGGAACGTGACCGGCTGGCCCGGCAACGTGGACCGCCTCCCCGGGCTCTGGCCCGGCAACGACTACGTCGACTGGATCAGCTGGGAGGCCTACAACATGACCGGCTGCGACAAGATGTCGAACTGGGACCACGTCGACTCCTTCGAGGACGCCCTGTCCCCGACCTACGACTGGATCCAGGAGGAGGGACCCAAACACGGCATCGACCCCGACAAACCGGTCATGATCGGGGAGATGGGCACCACCGACATCGGTCCCGGTGAAACCCTGAAGTGGTACGCGGACATCCCGGACGTCCTCCGGCGCTACGAGCGGGTGCGCGCCGTCAAGCTCTGGGACAGCAAGGTCTCCGACGGCTGCGACTTCCGCGTCCAGGCCAACGAGTACGCCCGGCGCGGCTTCGAGCTGGCCGGCCAGGACCCCTACGTGCACCTGCCGGACCGGGTCCGGCGCCTGGCCGAGTACGCCGCGACCCGGGACAGGTCGCGGGACTGACCCCGGGCCCGGCCGCCGGGCCGGTCAGCCGCCCGCCGGCCGGAGCATGGACCAGGTGCGCGGGCCGCCGTCGGGCAGGTCGTACTCCGCGGTGGCCCGGAAGCCCAACGACTCGTACAGTCCGACGTTCTCCGGCGCCGAGGTCTCCAGGAACGAGGGCACACCAGCCGCGTCCGCCTCGCGCAGCCCGGCGCTGACGACCCCGCGCCCCAGCCCGCGGCCCCGCGACCCGGGGCGGACCCCCACGGTCCCCAGGAACCAGACGGGGCCGGTCGGCCGGTGCCGCTCCATGGCCTCCTCCGCCGAGGCGTAGGCGTCCGCGCGGTCGCCCGCCAGTTGCACCAGGGTGGGCAGCAGGTCCGCCAGGACGGACTCGGCCCCGCCGGAGTCGGGGGTGGACCAGACGGCGACGGCGTCTAGGCCGTCGCTCACCCACACCCGGCCGTGCGGCAGCCCTATCTCGGCGAGGAAGAGCCGTTGGAACTCGCGCAGCCTGGCGAGGTGGTCGTCGGCGGAGATGGTGTGCCGGGTGAAGGGGTAGTCGTGAAAGGCCGCGGCCAGTGTGTCCGCGGCCCCGTCCACGTCCTCGACGGCGGCTTCTCTGATCACGTGCTTGCTGATGGCGCTGTCCCTGGTCCGCTCCGGTGCCCCGCCCCGTGCGGGGCCGACCGCGAGGTTATCGAACGGGCCCGGGCCGGAGCCACCGGGTTTTCGGCCCGCGGCTCCGGTCCGCCCCGCGGACGCCGCCGCTACAGGCCCCTGCCGCGCAGGTGCAGCAGCCGCAGGACCCAGCCCGCCGGAAACCCGCAGACCACCAGGAGCGCCAGGTAGGCCCGCCCCTCCAACGGCCGCCTGCGCAGGGTCCGCCCGATCCACCCCAGCGCCCGGCCGCGCCGCCCGGCGGCCGCCTCGGCGAACGCGATCTGCCCCGCGACCCGGGCGTAGCCGCGCGGCACCAGGGCGAACTCCGGGTAGCGCTCCAGCAGCCAGCGCAACGCGGTGGATATGGTCTGCCACCGCTCGGAGAAGAAGGACTTGCGGTGCCACAGCACCCGCACACCGGGTTCGGGGATGTTGCGGATCGGGCCCCGCCGAGCCAACCGCAGGAGCAGCTCGTAGTCCTCCGCGTAACTGCCGGGGATCTCCTCGCTCACCGTCCCGCAACCGCCGATCATGGCCCCGCGGCGGATCAGGAAGGTCGACGGGTGCAGCTCGGTCAGGCGGGACCTCAGCAGGTCGCCGAAGGTGACGCTGGTCCGGTCCAGGACCCGCTCCGACTCCACCTTGTCGTAGACCACCTGGATGCCGCAGCACACCATGTCGGTCCCCGGCTCCGCGCGCATCACCTCCACCTGCGCCCGGAGCTTCTCGGGCATCCAGGTGTCGTCGTCGTCACAGAAGGCCACGAGGTCGGTGTCGGCGCCCAGCACACCGGTGTTGCGGGCCCCGGCCAGCCCCGGGGTGAGCGTGTTGGTCACCACCCGGACGGGGCGGTCGCCCTCGGCGTGGGCGAGCGAGGTGTCGGGCTGGTCGTTGTCGAACACCACGATGGTGGTGATCCGCCCCGGGTAGTCCTGCTCGATGATCGCCCGCAGGGTGCGGCGCAGCAGCTCGGGACGGTCCCGGGTGGGCACGACCACCGTCACCGCGGGCCAGGTGTCGGCCGGGTCGGGGGCCACGGCCGCCGGGGCCGAGCCGTCCTGCCCCCCGTCGGTGAGCAGGTCGATCAGTTCGCCCGCGCGCAGCGCGGCGCGGTCGGGCCCGTCGTCGGATCCGGGGTCCACCCGGAAGTCCTCGGGGCAGGCCAGCGCCCTGTCGAGGAACGCGTGCAGCTGTTGGGCGGTCGCGCAGGCGTGTACCCGGCCCGCCTCCTCCACCCGCCGGACGAACAGCAGCTGGTGGTCGTCCACGTGCTCCTCCAGTTCGGGGTCCCGGGCGACCACGACGGGCAGGTGTCCGGTGGCCCGGGCCTGGGTGATGGTTCCGGGGCCGCCGTGCGTGACGACCACGGTTGCCCCGCGCATCGCCCCGGACAGCTCCTCTCCGGGCAGGAACGGTGTCCCCGAGGCCCTCACCGGTGCCGAACTGTGGCCGTGCTGGACGAGGACGCGCAGGTCCGGGCGGCGGCGCGCGTAGTCGTCGGCCCAGCGCACCAGCCGGTCGAACGCGTGGTGGTCGGTGCCCAGGCTGACCACCACGTCGGGGTGGTCGCTGCCGTCGGGGCGGTGTGCGGAGCGTGCGGTCTGTTCGGTCACAGGAGCGGTCCTACGGTGATGGCGGTCGGCATGAACGAACGCTGTTCCTCCCACTGGGCGAGGAACAGGCGGGTGAAGGGCTTGCAGAGCCTGGCGGTGAGGGTGGGGGTGTCGATGCGGTCGTAGACCTCGATGTAGACGGTGGGGACACGCGCCAGCCAGGCCAGGACGAAGAACGGCAGGGCGACCCCGGCCCCGGTGCTGACCACGACCGCGGGGCGCTGCGCGCGCATCACCCGCAGGGCCAGAACGGTGTTGCGCAGCAGGTTGCCGACGTTGCGGGTGGTGGGGTGGTGGGCCCAGCGCACCGACTCCCCGGCCAGCGCTGACTCGGCGTCCGTGGTGCGGAAGGTGACCCACACGCGTTCCCGCTCCCGCCACCAGGGGCGCAACGAGCGCAGTTGGGTGAGGTGGCCTCCGCTGGAGGCCACCAGGAGAACCGGTCGTGCAGACATCTCGTGATCAGTCCATCGCTGTGAGTGTTCGATAGTGGATGCGGGGTGCACAGGAGAGCGAAGACCCGGGTCACCTCCGTGGTCCCAGGTGCCCGCGCGCGAGCCAGACCGTGCACAGGTGCCCGGCCGCCCCCGCGAGTACCCCGGCGGTCATCGTCGGCACACCCGGGCCGGCCACCGCCTCCAGCAGCGCCGGCAGGGCTCCGAACCACAGCAGGGCGCTACCGGTCGCCACCAGCACCGGCCGGCTGAACGGATGCAGCACCACGAGGGACCTCAGCTGCCACAACGGCAGGAGCTTGCGGACCAGCACGGCGGCCACCAGAGCCGCCGCCGCGCCCGCGGCCCCGTGCGAGGGCACCAGCAGGACACCGGCCACGACGCTGGCCAGGAGCGACATCACGTTGTTGAGCAGGTTCAACCCGGTTCGCCCGGTCATCGTCAGGACGAGGTCGCCCATCCCCAGCACCGAGGCGGCCAACTGTCCCGTGCACACCACGACCAGCGCCGTCGCCCCCGCGGAGTACTCGGTGCCGAACAGCCGCATCACCTCGGGCGCGAACATCAGTGCCGACAGGTACAGCGGCCAGTTGAGGCAGACCAGCCAGGAGGTCCCCGCCTGGTACAGCGCGCGCACCGATCCGTGCTCCCCGGCCGCCAGCAGTTCCGCGAACCGGGGCTGGGCCGCGTACAGCACCGCCTGGGTGCAGAACTGGCCGACGACCATGACCCGGGTGGCCGCGGTGAACACCGCCGCGCCGGTCAGTCCGTGCAGCAGCGCCACCATGACCACACCGCCCCGTTGGACCCCGGCCTGGGCGATTCCGCCCAGGGCCCGGGGCAGCGCGAACGACCAGAACTCCGCCGGGGTGACCCGGTCCTGGCGGCCTCCCGGCCCGCTCCGCTCCTCCGTCGCCGGGAAGGCGTCACCGGACGGGGAGGCGTCCCGGGGCGGGGGCGCGGCCTCGGCCCCGCGCACGATCCGGCCGAGCCAGAACCAGGCCAGCACCGCCGCGGGCAGGTACGGTCCGGCCCAGGCCAGGGCGAGGAACCCGGCGGAACCGGAGAGCGCGATCATCGCGACCAGGCCCAGCTGCGCCAGCGGACGGCCCACCTTGTCCACCAGGACCGTGACCGACATGTCGTGGTGGGCACGGGTCGCCGCCAGTACGGAGTCGGTGAGTACCGCGAACGGCAGGAAGAGCGCGAGCAGCCGCAGGTAGGAGGCCGCCTCCTCCGGCCCCAGGGCGTCCGCCAGCGGCCGGGCGAGGACCACCAGCAGCACGGAGGCCAGGCAGGCCGCCAGGACCGCGGGGCCCAGCGCCAGCCGCAGCAGCGCCGGGACACCGCCGGGACGGCCGAACATCCGCAGCCGGGCGATGAAGTACACCAGCCCGTCCGGGGCGCCCGCGTTGGCCACCGCGGCCGTGATGAGGAACACCGACGTGGCCGAGAAGAGCAGCCCCGCCGTCTCCTGCGAGAACGCCCGGGTGATCGCCACGATCAGTGCGAGGTTGAGGGCGGCTCCCACCACGGCACCCGCCATGTTGACCGCCCCGCCGCGCAGGACGCGCCCGAGGCCGCGGTCGCGGAGGCCGCCGGGCCCGGCCGGGGAGGGGGCTCGCGTCGGGGTCACGCGCGCCACGAGGGGGTGCGCCCCCACCAGTCGGCGAGACGGGCGTCGCTGTCGGCGAACCGCTCGGTGAGCTCGGCGCGCAGGGAGTCGGGCATGACCGCGCGTTTACGGGCGTTGTGGCGGCCCGGAGCGGTCTCCGGCCCCGGCGGTAGGCCGAGGAAGCGGACGATCCCGCCCAGGGCCCGGGAGGTGCCGTCGAACAGGTCGGCGTAGTCCACCACGTGCATGCGCTCGCGGCCCAGGTGCCGTTCCATCCTGACCAGCTGGTCGACGTAGCGGCCCCGGGCCACGTATCCGTGGTGCTGGTGGGAGTGCGAGTGGTGGCCGGGATCCGCCACCAGCCGTTCCTCGGCACCCGCCAGCCGCTTGTCCTCCAGCTCGACCGCCCGGGCGAACGGCTCCGTCTCGAACCCGCGCGCGCTCTCGTGCGCGTGCGCGGAGTAGGCGCGCTCGACCGGGTCGCGCAGGATCACCACGACCCGCACCTCGGGCAGTTCACGGACGATCCGTTCGGCGGCCAGGGGGTGGAAGAGGTAGTACGGGCTGGACTCGAACGCCCTGACCCGGGGCCGTCCCCGGCGGGCCCGCAGGGTGGCGCGCAGGGGGAAGTGCGAGCGGTACCAGCCCAGCCCGTTGCGGTGGCCGGTGTCGAAGTAGTGGACCCCCTTGCGCAGGACGGGGCCGGTGGCCGCCGGGTGCTGGGACAGGGCCTTGAACAGCGAGGTGGTGCCCGAACGCTGGGCCCCGCAGATGAGGAAGTCGGGCAGGGCCCGGGCGGTGCTGGTCACACCGCCCAGGCCGTCGGCGATCGGCAGCAGGGCGCGCCTGGCCGGGGCGGCGAGGCGGTTCAGAGCAGAGGTGGCCCGGGGCATCGCGAGCTCCTTCGGTGTGGGCGCCGGAGTTCCCCTGGGGAGGGGGCCGGCGCTGCGGGTGTCGGTGCTTGGGGCGCGCCGCTCGGATCGTCGGCGCTGTGCGTGCGGCTGTGTCGGCCGCCGCGGTGGCTCCCGCCCGCGGGCGGGAGCTCACACGGCGTGGGCCGCCTCGTGCGCGGCTCTGTCCTGGAGTCCCTCCAGCGCCGGCAGCAGCCAGTCGTCAACGGCGGCGAGGTCGTTTCCGCTCTCCGACTGGCGGTCGTGGAGGTAGCGGGTGGCGAGGTCGATCAGGTACAGCGCCATCACGGTGGAGACGGCGTGCTCCCGCAGCCCGCTCTCCGCCAGCAGCGGGTCGCGCAGCAGCCGGGAACCGGTGTCCAACCAGCGGTGGACGCCCGGGTGCACCCCGGCCTGGACGGACTCGTTGAGGTCGTAGTGCAGGGCGTCGAACCCGGCGGGCGCGTCCATGGCGAGCCGCTCCCAGTCCCACACGAACGCCCTCCGTGCCGTGCTGGCGATGTTCCACCTGGTCAGATCGCCGTGCCAGGCCCCGAAGGGCAGTGACACGTCCGGTAGGCGGTGGAGCGCGGCACGCAGGGGAGCGGCTTCGGGACGGGCGCCGAGCTTGGCGATGCGCTCGTCCAGCGACCGCCGGTAGGGGCTCGCCGAGAGTCTGCGCTCCCGCACCCGTGCCAGCCCCACGATCTGGGTGACGCAGCGCAGCAGCTGGTGCCGGGTGGGCCGGTCGGTCTGGTCACCGACCGGCAGCGCCTCCTGGACCAGCAGGGGGTGGCCGTTCCACTCGCCGTCGTAGAGCAGGCGCGGCACGGTCACGTCCCGGAGCCTGGACTCCGCGAGGTGGCGCAGGGCCCGGGTCTCCGCCCGCACCAGGCGGGAGGTGAGGTCGTTGATGGCGACCTTGGCGTAACCGATGGTCCGTCCGCCCGGCGTGAGCAGCAGCAGGACCGGTTTGCGGTTGGCGCGCGGCGGCCCCACGTGGATCGCGATGGCGAGATCGCGGTCCAGGGCTGCGGTGAGCGCGTGCTCGATCCCCGGGCCCGCACCCACGTACAGCCGGTCGCGCAGCAGCAGTGGAGCGATCCCGGTTGCGAACGCGCTGGTCAGGAGCAGTGTCCGCAACCGTTCCCGCAGGGAGTGCCCCTGGGAGAAGGAGGTGATGCCACGGGCGGCCGCCGAGCGGTTGTGGGCCGGCAGGATCACCCGCGGGTTGTGCGCGTTGGGCACCGGAAGGTACTGGTTGCCCCGGTTCCGGTGGGCCATCCGCCGCACCGTGCCGTCGTCCGGGCCGAGCAGGCCCCCGCAGGGCCACAGCACCGCCGCGAGGTCGGTCAGATAGGTGGTCTCGCTGTTCACCAGGCACCTCCGCCGGTGCGCGCGGTCCCGCGACTCCGGAGCGCCGGTTCCTCGCACCGCCAGAGCAGGGCGACGGCGATCATGGTGACGGCGAGCGGGGACATGAGCGCGACGTAGAAGAACATGTACCAGAACAGAAGCAGGACGGTGAGCAGGGCGCCCTGCCCGACCGCGGTCGAGGCCGCCCGGTAGCGCCAGGCCACCCGCGCGAAGAACGCGAAGAGCAGGAACGCGCCCACCCAGCCGCTGGCGATGAGGGTCATCCACAGCTGTCCGGCGTTGCCGATGACGTGCTGACCGCAGCCCGGACAGCCGGGAGTGGGGCCCACGGCGATCGATTCCGAGCTGCCCAGACTCTCGCGGGTGGTGCCCCAGCCGACCACCGGGGACAGGTTCGCGGCCTCCACGGACGCGATGTTGGTCGCGGCCCGGCCGTCGTCGCTGTGCGGGTTCTCCGCACGGGCCCGTACGATCTCGGCCAGCGGTGACAGGGCCAGGGCGAGCAGAACCGCGACCACGGCGACGGCCCCGGCCCCGACCAGGACGACCCGCCCCCGGCGCAGCGCCTGGGCGGCGCCGAACGCCAGCGACAGCGCCAACCCGGCCCAGAGCGCACGGTTCAGGGAGTACACGATCGGGACCACGGCCAGCGCGATCGCGGCCAGGGCACCCAGACGGGACCACCCCGGGCCCCCGGCGACCCAGCCCACCACGACCCAGACCAACAGCAGGGACAGCATGTAGCCCCAGACGTTGGTGTACTCCCAGGGCGCCTTCGGGCGGGGCGTCTCGACCCCGCCGAAGACGTCCATGATCTGCGCCGAGGCCGGGTGGATCAGTGTCTGCAGGTAGGGGTCGGCGGCCAGTGAGCCCGGGACCAGGTACTCCAGCGGGGCCGTGAACTCGAACCGGGGCGCGAGCATCCCGAGGTAGCCCCCGGCGATCGTGGTCAGGCACAGCACCGCCAGGGACCACACGACCAGCCGCACGGGGAGTTCGCGCTCGGTCAGGTTGCCCGCGTAGAGCAGCAGCACGGTCAGGACGAGGTAGTTGACCACCCGCAGCAGGGCCCCGGGGTAGCCGCCGCTGTCCGGGACCGTTCCGGGCATCTCCAGCGGAATCAGCGCCAGGCCGAGGACCGTCCACGCCAGGAAGAGCCCCCACAGCCAGAACCCCGGCGGGACCCGCAGCCCCACCGTCCGGTGGCGGCGCACCAGTTCGGCCAGCATCGGCACGGCGAACAGCCAGTACGCGA
This sequence comes from Nocardiopsis sp. iso_40, assembly GCF_056173285.1. NCBI lineage: Bacteria > Bacillati > Actinomycetota > Actinomycetes > Streptosporangiales > Nocardiopsidaceae > Nocardiopsis > Nocardiopsis sp. iso_40. Next base: position 915,640 of record NZ_CM149666.1, read on the forward strand.
ACTGGCCCATGCCCAGTGCCCACCACAGCGGGTAGCCGGCCAGCAGCCACACCAGCGGCCACCCGGTGACCGGGGCGGCTTCGCGTCCCGGTAGGACCCCCCGGGCCGCACCGGTCGCGTACGGTCCCGGTACGGCGGTGCCACGGCCGGTCAACGCCGGGACCCGGCGGGTACGGCCCCGTGGTCGGCGTGGCCCGGAGCGTCCGCGGCGGTACCGGTGCCGCTGGGTTTGCGCGGGGCCGGGGGAACGGGGCGCGGAGTGGCGGGCGCGGCCGGGACGGGGCCCGGGCCCGGCTGGCGCGGGACGGTGATGGCGCCCGGGACGGTGACGTCGAACCGGGCTCCGGCGGTCACCGTTCCGACCAGGTCCGTGCGGCGGCTCCGGCCCAGCTCGACCACGGGCAGGAGCAGGTCGGCGGAGGAGGCCAGAGCCTGGGCGTCCGCGCTCTCACCGAACGCGGCGGTGAGGACCACCACGAACTCGGCGTGTCCGCGCAGCAGCTCCACCAGTTCCGCGGCGCTGCTCTGGACCGGCGCCGCCGTCCCGGAGCGCCCGTTGCGCAGCACCCGTAGGCGCGGAACGGCGGCGGGGCGGACCTCCAGTTCGGCGGGGTCCTCGCCGTCGACCAGGATCTCGGCTAGGCCGGGGCCCTCGGCCAGCCCGAGCAGTTCGCTGACGGTGTCGGTGCGCGGGTCGGCGCAGACCAACAGGGTCTCGGAGCCGGTCCGGGCGAGGGCCGCCGCCAGGTTCACCGCGGCGGCGGAGCTCGAGCGCCCCGGGGCGGTCCCGGTGACCAGGACGACGCGGCCGGTCCCGTGGTCGGCGAGGCGGGCGCGGACCAGGTGCGCGAACCCGTTGGCGCGCTGGCCGTCCGGGTCCGCCTCGGTGGACAGGCCGGAGCCGGACAGCTCCAGCAGGACGGGGACGGAGCCGATCCGGGCGGTGTCCTCGGTGTCGTGCACGCGCGGGTCCAGTCGGTCGCGGACCAGGGCGGCGAGGAGCCCGGCGACCAGCCCGAGGGCGGCGCCCGCGACCAGCCACAGGAGGGGCACGGGGGAGGTGGGGGTCTCGGGGAGGCCGGCCGGGGTGATGACCTGGCCGGGGGAGACCGTCTCGTGGAGGGCGCTCAGCGGGCTGATGCCGTTGCCGAGGTCGCTGATCTCCTGGCGTACCGCCTCGGCCTGGGCGTCGGCGCTGACCCGGTCCGCGCCGACCGCCCCGGCGTTCTCCGCGGTCAGGTCGGACAGCCTCTCGTAGAGCCCCTCCTGCTCGCCGCGCAGCGCGTCCAGCCGACCGTTGATGAGGGACCGGGCCTGTTCGCCCCGGTGTTCGAGGTAGGCGGCGGCGAGGGCGTCGGCCCCTTCCCGCGCGGCCTCGGGTGTGCGGGCGGAGTAGTGGAGTTCGAGGATGTTGCTGTTGGAGGGGACGGTCACGTCGATCCGCTCACGCAGGTCCGCGGGGGCGGGGTCGCCGGGCAGGGCGTCGGCCATGACGGTGGTGACCTGGTCGGAGAGTACGACCTGGGCCTCGCTGTCCAGGTTGACGTCGCCGGTCAGGCGGCCGGACCGCTCCCCGGTGAACTCGGCCATTCCGGTCGGGCGGACCTGCACGGCGGCGGCCGAGGTGTAGGTCGACGGAACGGCGACCACCCCGGCGGTGGCGAGGACCAGCCCGCCGAGCACCCCGGCGCCCACCAGACGCCAGCGGCGCCTCAGCAGAGCGGTGTACTCCTTCAGTTCCGGTCCGGATGAGCCGGGGACGTCGGTGTCCATCGGGTCCTCTCCACGCAGACATGGCAGCACTTTTAGTAAACGATTGCATACTAAGTGTAATGCCTTTGGCTGCACCTGGTGCTTTGGGAAACAGCCCTTTCCCCAGAGGAAGCTGTCCGGAAACCGGTCGTGACGTGCGGCGACCGGGGACGGGCCCCGGGACGCGCGCGAGGGGGCGGCGGGCCCCTGCCCACCGCCCCCTCACCGGGAGGTCCGCCCTCCCGTCTCTCCTAGCCGCCCACGACCACCGGCGGCAGGCCGGTGTCGGACTCCCAGGCGCTCTCGCACTCCTTCTGGGTGGACACCGTGTGGGCCCTGGCGGAGCAGTCACGGAATTCGGTGACCTCCTCCTGGTAGACGAAGAGGACCGCCAGCATGCTCGTGGACATCACGATCCCGACCACGCCCAGGGCCACGCTCATCAGGGCGCCCGGCGCCTGGGAGCTGTGCGCGCGTGCGGCGCGGCGGGCCCGGAACCCCTGGACGACACCGAACACGGACAGCACCACACCGTAGGGCGGGAGCAGCAGGCCCGCCAGGCCGAGGAACAGTCCCCACAGGCCTCCTCGCTCGACCTTGGGCGGCTGGCCTTCGGCACGGTGCTCCGGGCTGTTGTCGGTCACAGGTTCACTCCTTCGGGGACGCCCCGTACCGCGGGGCGCCGTGGTCCGCGCGCGCCTGCGCGGAGCGGGTGGCGATGGTGGCGCGGAGCCCCGGCCCCCGGCGCCTCCGGGGAGGCGGGGAAGGGCCGGTCCGCGTGAGGTAGACGCTACCCGGCCCGATAGGGTGTGAACGCGGACGGGCCGGATAGGCCCAGGCCTGGCGTCTGTACCAGGCGTACGCGAATCCCGGATGCTGCGCCGTCCCCCGGCGCCCCCGGGGTGGGGACCGGGGGTCCCCACACCGTTCTTCTACACATGAGGGAGAAGCACGCTTTGTCCGCGCGAGTGGTGGTTCTCATATCGGGGACGGGCAGCAACATGGCCGCCCTGATGGAAGCCGCGAAGGACCCCGAATACGGGGCCGAGATCGTCGCCGTGGGATCGGACCGCGAGGGAACACGCGGTGTCGAGGTGGCCCGGGCGGCCGGTGTACCCACGTTCGTCGTACCGTTCCGTTCCTACGCCGACCGGTCGGCCTGGGACACAGCCATGTCCGACCGGATCGCGGAACACACGCCCGACCTGGTGGTCTCCGCCGGTTTCATGCGCATCCTCGGGCCCGCCGTGGTCGGCCGCCACCAGGCCGTCAACATCCACCCGGCGCTGCTGCCCTCCTTCCCCGGCGCGCACGCCGTACGCGACGCGCTCGCCCACGGTGTCCGTGTCACCGGCACCACCATCCACTTCCTCGACGAGGGCGTCGACTCCGGTCCGATCATCGACCAGGTCGCGGTACCCGTCGAGGACGGCGACGACGAGGCCAGCCTCCACGAGCGGATCAAGACCGTGGAGAGGCGGATGCTGGTCGACACGGTCGGCCGCCTCGCCCGCGAGGGCTGGACCATCGACGGCAGGCACGTGCGGTTCGGCCGCACCGACACAAGGAGTTCCAGGTGACCCAGCAGGCCATCAGGCGTGCGTTGATCAGCGTGTACGACAAGACCGGCCTGGAGGCGCTGGGCGTCGGCCTGGCCGAGGCCGGGGTGGAGATCGTCTCCACCGGCTCCACGGCCGCCCGCCTCACCGCGGCCGGCGTCCCCGTCACCCCCGTCGAGGACGTCACGGGGTTCCCCGAGATCATGGAGGGCCGGGTCAAGACCCTGCACCCGGCCGTGCACGCCGGGCTCCTCGCCGACCAGGGCAACCCCGACCACGTCGCCAAGATCGACGAACTGGGCATCGCCCCCTTCGACCTGGTCGTGGTCAACCTCTACCCCTTCTCCGACACCGTTGCCTCCGGCGCCTCCGAGGCCGACTGCATCGAGAAGATCGACATCGGCGGCCCCGCGATGGTGCGCGCCTCGGCCAAGAACCACGGCAGCGTGGCGATCGCTGTCGACCCCGCCGGCTACGACTCCGTCCTGGAGGCCGTCCGGGATGGCGGCTTCACCCTGGAGCAGCGCAAGCGGCTGGCGGGCCTGGCCTTCCAGCACACCGCCGCCTACGACGCCGCGGTGGCCGACTGGTTCGCCGGTGCGTACGCGCCCGACGCCGAAGCCGAGTCCACCGGGTGGCCCGCGTTCCGCGCCTCCGCGCACACCCGCACCGCCGCCCTGCGGTACGGCGAGAACCCGCACCAGAGGGCCGCGCTGTACGCCGAGGCGGGTTCGGCCGGCACCGGCCTGGCCGGTGCCGAACAGCTGCACGGCAAGGCCATGTCCTACAACAACTACGTCGACGCCGACGCCGCCCTGCGTGCCGCCCACGACTTCGACGAGCCGTGCGTGGCCATCATCAAGCACGCCAACCCGTGCGGCATCGCGGTGGGCGCCGACAACGCCGAGGCGCACCGCAAGGCGCACGCCAGCGACCCGGTCTCGGCGTTCGGCGGTGTGATCGCCACCAACCGCGAGGTCGGCGCCGAGCTGGCCGAGCAGATCTTCGAGATCTTCACCGAGGTCGTCGTCGCCCCCGGCTTCACCCCCGAGGCCGTCGAGAAGCTCTCCGGGAAGAAGAACATCCGCCTGCTGGCCGTGGCCGACCCGGCCCGGGGCCCGCGCGTGGAGACCCGCCAGATCAGCGGCGGTCTGCTGGTCCAGGACACCGACGTCGTCGACGCCGAGGGCGACGACCCCGCCACCTGGACGCTGGCCACCGGGGAGGCGGCCGACGAGGCCCTCCTCGCCGACCTGGCCTTCGCCTGGAAGGCCGTGCGGGCGGTCAAGTCCAACGCGATCCTGCTCGCCTCCGACGGCGCCACGGTCGGTGTCGGCATGGGCCAGGTCAACCGGGTCGACTCGGCCGGCCTCGCCGTCTCCCGCGCCGGTGAGCGGGTCAGGGGCTCCGTGGCCGCCAGCGACGCCTTCTTCCCGTTCGCCGACGGGCTGGAGATCCTCACCAAGGCCGGGGTCCGCGCCGTCGTCCAGCCCGGCGGCTCGGTCCGCGACGCCGAGGTCATCGCCGCCGCGGAGGCCGCCGGGGTCACCATGTACCTCACCGGCACCCGCCACTTCTTCCACTAGCCCAGTCAGCGAGGAGCAACGTATGAGCGCGATCGTTCTGGACGGAAAGGCCACCGCGAAGGCCATTCGCGAGGAGCTGGCGGAGCGGGTGGCCAAGCTGCACGCCAGGGGCCTGGCCCCCGGTCTCGGTACCGTCCTGGTCGGCGACGACCCGGGCAGCCACTCCTACGTGCGCGGCAAGCACCGCGACTGCGCCCAGGTCGGCATCGCCAGCATCCGCCGCGACCTGCCCGCGGACGCCACCCAGGAGCAGGTGGAGCAGGCGGTGCACGAACTCAACGAGGACCCGGCCTGCACCGGGTACATCGTGCAGCTGCCGCTTCCCCGGGGGCTGGACGAGAACCGGGTGCTGGGGCTGATCGACCCGGCCAAGGACGCCGACGGCCTCCAGCCGGTCAACCTGGGCAAGCTCGTCCTGATGGAGGAGGCCCCGCTGCCGTGCACCCCGCGCGGCATCGTGGAGCTCCTCAACCGCTACGAGGTGCCGATCCGGGGCGCGGAGGTCGTGGTGGTCGGACGCGGTGTGACCGTGGGGCGCCCCCTCGGCCTGCTGCTGACCCGCCGCTCGGAGAACGCCACCGTCACCCTGTGCCACACCGGCACCCGTGACCTGGCCGAGCACACGCGCAAGGCCGACATCATCGTCGCCGGTGCGGGTGTCCCCGGGCTGATCACCAAGGACATGGTCAAGCCGGGCGCGGCCGTGCTGGACGTGGGTGTGACGCGCACCGACGACGGGCTGGCCGGGGACGTCGCCCTCGACGTCCCCGAGGTCGCCGGGCACGTGTCCCCCAACCCCGGCGGCGTGGGCCCGATGACCCGGGCCATGCTGCTGGTCAACGTGGTGGAGGCCGCTGAGCGTCAGGCCGGTTCGCTGGTCTGATCCGGCTGTCCGGCGTTCCTGCCGCCCGTCCGAGGGGGCGGTCCCGCACGGGGCCGCCCCCTCGCCACGTCCGGGCCGGGCGCTCAGCTCGCCCGGCGGGAGGAGTCGCCCAGCGGCATCGGGCGGACCAGGCCCAGGGCCACGACCTCGTTGGCCAGCCGGGTGCGGCGGTTCTGCCCCTCCGGGATGCGGAACTTCTGGTAGAGCCGGAGCAGGTGCTGTTTGACCGCGGCCTCGGTGACCACCAGTGCTTCGGCGATGTCGCGGGCGGTGGCGGGGGCGACGAAGGCCTCCTCGGAGAGCGCGGGCTGGCACAGGGCGGTCAGTACGTCCAGTTCGCGCCGGGTGAGTTCGGGGGCGGCGCCCCGGCGGAGCTCGATGTCGGGGCTGAGCTGTTCGTTGGGCAGGCCGCCGATCCGGCAGCGGGCGGTGCCGAAGCTCACCACGTCGCCCTCGGCCAGGACGCGCCGGGCGATCGGGCGGCCGTTGACCCGGGTGCCGTTGCGGGACAGGCCCAGGTCGACGACGTAGACGTAGGGCCCCCGGCGGACGAGTTCGGCGTGGAGCTGGGACACGCTCGGATCGTGCAGCCGGATGTCGGTGCCCTCACCGCGGCCGACGGTGGTCACCTCGGCGGGGAGCGGGCGGATGTCCCCGGACTCCTCCACCCGCAGATAGGGGCCGTCCACGGTGGCTCCTCCCGTGCTGGTGGGGCGCGGTCGGTGGGGGTGGGGTCGGCGGTGGGGGAGGGGCGGCTGTCGGGGGGTGGCGGCTCGGTCTACACGTCGCGTGGGCTTCATGGGGGTGGTCCTCGCTCACCGGTGCGCTCATCTCCACTCTGGGTTACCCGGCTGGTACGCGTTCTACGCGCTTACTCCGGAGTTAGGCGGATAAGGCGCGGAAATACGGCTCTGTGGCCGAATCGGGAGTAGGAAACGGTCACTGATGTCCCCGAAGGGGGACAAGTCCGTTTCTGTGAGCTCTGGGGCTCCGGCGGTGCCGTTCACTACAATGGGCGGGTCCTCTCCCGGGTGTCGGGGTCCGTCGCACACGGGCCCGACCGGGGCCACCAGGAACATGAGCCACACTGGAGTGCTGTCCGGTTTCGGACAGTCTCCTTTCGAGGGTTGGCCGGTCTGTGCCAGACGCCCGGGGAGAGGTCGGCAGAACGAGCCGCGCGGCGGCCAAGCAATTCGGAAACGAACAGGTCGGGACTGGGTGGACGACGCGGAGCAGGCTGAGGTGGCGGAGTCGGACGGGCGCGCCCCGGACGGAGGTTCGGGCGCGGTGGAGGGCGGCCGGAGGAAAGTTCCCTACTGGCTTTCCCAGGTGCCCTATGCCCTGGTCCTGTCGGCTCTGGCCGCGGGGATCGCGGTCGTGGCCGCGGCCCACTTCAAACGCGGCCCGGCGATCATCGCGGGTGCGCTGCTGCTCGCGGCGACCTTCAGGTTGCTCCTGCCCAAGGACTGGATCGGTCTGCTGGCGGTGCGCCGGAGGTGGGTCGACCTGCTCACCCTGGTCTCGCTCGCGGGCCTGCTGATCGTGTTGGCCTGGGTGGCGCCGCAACTCTCCGCCTAGGCGTCGAATAAGCTTGATGTCGAGATACTGCGACACCGACAAGCACCGCCTCCCCGGTAAGCACGGATACCGGGCGGGATCAGGGGATTGCCGCGCGCGCGGAACCCGGAGCCGGCCACGAACCGGTTCCGGCCCTCCGCCGCACGAGGCGGTAGCGAAGACTGAAGGGACAGCCACACAGCCATGGCCAAGATCAAGGTCGAAAACCCCGTAGTCGAGCTCGACGGCGACGAGATGACCCGGATCATCTGGTCCTTCATCAAGGACCGTCTGATCCTGCCGTACCTCGACATCGACCTGAAGTACTACGACCTCGGCATCGAGGAGCGTGACCGCACCGACGACCAGATCACCGTCGACGCGGCCAACGCCATCAAGGAGCACGGCGTCGGCGTCAAGTGCGCCACCATCACGCCGGACGAGGCCCGGGTCGAGGAGTTCGGCCTCAAGAAGATGTGGCGGTCGCCCAACGGCACCATCCGCAACATCCTCGGCGGTGTCGTCTTCCGCGAGCCCATCATCTGCGAGAACGTGCCGCGGCTGGTGCCGGGCTGGACCAAGCCGGTCATCATCGGCCGTCACGCCCACGGCGACCAGTACAAGGCCACCGACTTCAAGGTGCCCGGCCCCGGCACGGTCACCATGACCTACACCCCGGCCGACGGCAGCCAGCCGGTCGAGTTCGACGTCGCGGACTTCCCCGAGGCGGGCGGCGTCGCGATGGGCATGTACAACTTCCGCAAGTCCATCGAGGACTTCGCGCGGGCCAGCCTGAACTACGGCCTGGACCGCAACTACCCGGTGTACATGTCCACCAAGAACACCATCCTCAAGGCCTACGACGGCATGTTCAAGGACGTGTTCGAGGAGATCTTCGAGACCGAGTTCAAGGACAAGTTCGCCGCCGCCGGCCTGACCTACGAGCACCGCCTCATCGACGACATGGTCGCCGCCGCGCTCAAGTGGGAGGGCGGCTACGTCTGGGCGTGCAAGAACTACGACGGCGACGTCCAGTCCGACACCGTCGCCCAGGGCTACGGCTCGCTCGGCCTGATGACCTCGGTCCTGCGCACCGCTGACGGCCGCACCGTGGAGGCCGAGGCCGCCCACGGCACCGTGACCCGTCACTACCGCCAGCACCAGCAGGGCAAGCCCACCTCGACCAACCCGATCGCCTCCATCTTCGCGTGGACCCGCGGTCTGGAGCACCGGGGCAAGCTGGACAACACCCCGAAGGTGGTCGAGTTCGCGAACACCCTCGAGGACGTCGTCATCAAGACCGTCGAGGGCGGCCAGATGACGAAGGACCTGGCCCTGCTGATCGGATCCGACCAGGAGTGGCTGACCACCGAGCAGTTCCTCGCCGCCCTGGACGAGAACCTGAGCAAGCGCCTCGCCTAGGAGGTCGGTTCGCGGCGGCCATGAGCCGGCGGTCGCGATGAGACCTTGACCACGCCCGGGCGCCCGCACGAGGGGTGTCCGGGCGTCGTCGTACCCACCGCCCCCGGGGCCGGTGGTGAAAAGCGTGGAAAGCGGTGTTCACGGGGGTTCGGGGTCCCGGTGCGTCGGAAGTTCCCGGCGTGTTTCCCGTGTTCGGGTCACATCGGCGGGGCCGCGGTGGGAGGATGGCAGAGCCGGACAGGGGCCTCGGGTTCCGGGTGCGACGTAGGACACGTGAACACGATTCGCACCTTTCGCGAACTTTGACCTATTGTGGAGACACGCCGGTGAGAACCGGCAGGCCAGAGCGGGTTCAACGCCCCTCGGCCACCACGAGCCGACGTGCCGGCCGTGCGCCCGCTGGGGGGTAGGCGCGCACAGTACGGAACGTCACGAAGAAGGGCCCGTCACTCCGGTGACGGGCCCTTCGCTCGTCCGCGGGCCGGTCCGGGCCCGGTCCGGGCCAGGGCGTCCTCGGCCGACACCCGCTCCGCCGCGCCGCCCTAGTCCTCCATGACCTCCTCGGGGATGGGCTCACCGGTGCGCATGGCCTCGAACATCTGCTCGGACCTGCCCTCGTCCCACAAAACGACCGAACCCACGCCCTCCAGGGTCGGGGTGCTGCCCACCGGCACGGCGGTGGTCCGGGTACCGCCGCGCATCGCCAGCAGCATGCTCGCCAGGTGGCGCAGCTTGTCGCCCTCGTCGACCATGAACGTGTCGGTGCCCGCGAGCACCAGCGGCACCGAACGGAAGGGGTTGACCATCGTGGAGGGTGCGCTGGCCTTCTGGATCAGCGCGGAGAAGAACTCGCGCTGGCGCTGGATCCGGTCCAGGTCGGCGCGCGCGGTGGCGCGGGTGCGCACGTAGCCCAGCGCGGTGCCGCCGTCCATCTCCTGGCAGCCCGCCTCGATGTCCAGGCCCGCCTTCGGGTCCGCCATCGGCTCCTCCGGGCACAGCTCCACGCCGCCGACCGCGTCGACCAGGTCGACGAAGCCGCCCATGCCGATCTCGACGTAGTGGTCGATCCGCACGCCCGAAGCCTGCTCGAAGGTCTGCACGAGCGGTCCCGGACCGCCGCAGACCTCCGTCCCCGCCTCGTCGGTGCCGCACACGGCGTCGGCGAAGGCGGTGTTGATCTTGTTGTCCGCGTACCCCGGAATGGCCATGGGGACGTAGGAGTCGCGCGGCACGCTGACGATCGTGGGGTCGCCGTCGCGGGGCATGTACAGCACCATGATCGTGTCGGTGCGACGGCCCTCGGCACGGCCGGTGGCCAGCTCCTGGACCTGCTCGTCGTCCAGGCCGTCGCGGCTGTCGGAGCCGACGATCATGTAGGTGGTCCCGGGCTGGCGGTCCGGTCGGCCCTCGTAGTCCTGGAGCGCCTCGACCCGCTCCAGCCGCGAGTCCGCCCAGAGGTAGAAGGCGCCGGGGATTACCAGGAGGAGGATCAGCGCCACGACGAACGCGTTGCGGACCTTCCTCCTGCGGCGCTCCTGCGCGCGGCGCTTGATGCCGCGGCCGTCGTACTCGCGTCCGGCGCTGTGGGTGGGGCGCCTCCTCGGGCGGTGCGGGGGCACCCGGTCGGCAGGGGGAGCCGGCGGGTCTCGCCCACCACCCGCTGCTCGGACTCGCGCGAACGGTAGAGCTTCTCGAACGCGTCCGCCCTGCCGGGGTCGCCCCCGCGCCGGAACACGCCCCCTCTGTCGTGTTCACCGGTCGAGCCGGGTTCCTCCCGCTGCCGTCGGTCAGCCATCGAATCGCCTATCTGCTCCGCGCCGTGTGTCCTGGGTGTGTCTTATGTCCCTTGTGATCGCTGAAAGAGTAGTCGGGTTCACCCCGATCTCCCCAGGCGGCCGGGGAACCGCCCCCGGAGGACCGCGGGGGCGGGGCTCCGGGGCAGTCGGCTCAGGACCTCCGGCGGGCCCCGTCGGCGGGTACCGCGGTGCGGATCCGGGGCTCGGGCCACCCCTTCTCCGCGAACGCACCGCGGACCGCCTCCGCGACGCCGGCCGCCCGGTCCTCGCCGACCAGGGCGAGGGCCGTCCCGGCCCACCCCGACATCCGGGCCCCCCGGGCGCCGGCTCGCGCCGCGGTCTCGACCGCCAGCTCCACGGCGGGCAGGGGCAGGCCGAACCGGCGCAGGGACAGGTGGGAGGCGGACAGCACCGGTCCGATCTGCACGGCGCGGCCCGCGCGCAGCAGCCCGACCGCCGCGTTGAGCCGGTGGACCTCGGTGACGGCGTACTCCACCCGGCTGCGCAGCACCGGGTTCTGCAGGCCGCGCAGCGCCTCCGGCAGGTCCTGGACGGCGCGCAGCGGGCCGAGCACGCCCTGGGCCCGCTCCAGCTCGGCGGCGCGGATCGGGCGCGGGTCCCGTCGGGGCAGCTCCCCGGTCTCCAGCACGACCAGCCGCAATCCTGCCCCGGCGAGGTCGAACGGCAGCACGGTAGTCCGGCCGCTGGTCCGGTTCACGCGCACCGCGTGCCCGGCGCGGGCGTCCAATGACACGCTCTGGTCGACGGGACTCCCAGGGGGGAGGCCGGCCCCGGCGAGGTCGGCCAGTGCCAGGGACACCGCCGCGCCGGCCGCAGCGGCACGGCCCAGGGAGGCGTGTGCGGGCAGGCCCGATCCGATGAGGACCCGCACGCCCGCCCCGGTGTCCAGAACGCCCCTGTCGCGCGCGTCGGCCACGGACCCGGCCACGGCCCGGGCCGAGCTGTCCCGGCCGCTCAGCGGGCCGCTGGGCGTCGCCACGTGCAGCTGCCCGTCCGTCGTGGTGCCGACCGCGGCGGTCACCCCCCAGGGCAGGGCCGCGTACAGGGCCGGGCCGGCACCGGCCGCGATGTGTTCGCCCATGAGCGCGAGCCGTCCCGGCGCGTGCCACAGGCCCTCGGGCTCGGCCCCGAAACGCTCTTCGAAGGCGAGCGCCAGGACCCCGTCGCCGGGAACCTCCGGCCAGGCTCCGACCGGCCCCCCGGTCCTCGCCCCCAACACAGCCCGCACCCGCGCCCCGGTGACCCCCACGCGCCGTCTCCGTTCTCGGTTCCCTCAGTGGAAATCCACGTCGATGTACGGTTCCAGTCTGCCGTCACTTCGGTACCGGACGGGTGTGGGGCTTTCCCCGCGAAGGCGCGGTGACGTTAGGTTGTGCCCCTGCGTACGCGGAACCGCCGGAAGGCCGCCGTGAGTGCGGCGGGCGACGGGGGAACGGAACGGACAGGGGGACCATGGCCGCAGCGCTGGACCGGGCGAAGGACAGGGCACGGCACTACCGGAACCTGGCGATGGACACCTACTGGGGGCTGCGGCGCCGGTACCCGTTCGTCGACCACCTGGTGCGTGCCGGTGAGCGCTACTCGGACCGCAGGGGGAACCAGCTGGCGGGCGGGGTCACCTACTTCGCCTTCCTGTCCTTCTTCCCGCTGCTGGCGCTGGCCTTCGCGGTCGTCGGTTTCCTGGCGGCCCGGCAGGTCGAGCTCACCTCCTACCTGGAGGAGGCGCTGGACGACGTGCTGCCGGGGCTGTCCCAGCAGCTGCCCATGGACCAGATCGCCGACGCCCGGGTGGGCGCGAGCGTGCTCGGTCTGCTCGGTCTGCTGTACGCGGGCCTGAACTCGGTGTCGGCGCTGCGGGAGGCCCTGCACTCGATCTGGTTGAAGAACCTCAAGCACGGGCCCAACTTCGTGCTGCGCAAGGCGGGGGACCTGCTGGTCATGGTCGGCCTGGGCTCGGCCCTGTTCTTCACGGTCGCGTTCACCAGCGTCATGCAGACCGCCACGGTTTGGCTGCTCTCCCTGGTGGGGCTGGACGGGTCGTTGCTGGCGAACCTGTCCCTGCGGGCCCTGGCCCTGGTCATCGCCGTCGGTGTGAACATGTGCCTGTTCCTGCTGACCTTCGCGCTGCTGTCGGGGTCCGGACGGCCGACCAGGATGATGTGGCGGGGCGCGCTGCTGGCGGCGGTGGGGTTCGAGGTGCTCAAGAACGTCGCGACGCAGCTGCTGGCCGGGACGCTCAGCAACCCGGTCTACGCGTCCTTCGCCGTGCTGGTCGGCCTCCTGGTGTGGATCAACCTGGTGATGCGCCTGGTGGTGTTCAGCGCGGCCTGGACGGCCACCTGGCTTCCGATGCCGCCGCCCTACACCGGTTCCCTCCCGCTGCCGGAGGAGAACGGTATGGACTGGACCCGGCCGACCCCGGTTCTGCGGCCGTGTGCGAAGGAGCTGGCCGAGCGCCGGTTCGCCCGGCGGGTGCTCGCCCTCGGGTTGTCGCTGGTGGGGGCCGTGGTCGGTGCGGCGGCCGCCGCGACGGCTCTCCGGCCCCGGCGGGAGCCCCAAAGGAAGTGAAAAGCACTTGGAAAGAATTCGCTTTTTTCTGGGTGTTTGATTCCGTATGCGCGAGGTGTGTGACGGGTAGTCCTCCCCTGTCCCGGTTGGCCGGTTCGCCGGGATGAGCGGTGCGTCGGTCACAGCGGCCGCCCCACACCTGGAGGGCACATGGGAATCGCATTCAAAACGTCCGAACGTGCGACGCTCGGGGTCGAGTGGGAGCTTCAACTCGTCGACCGGAGCAGTCGCCATCTTCGGCAGGAGGCGCAGCAGCTTCTCGCGGCCCTCCCCGACCTGAGTAGTGCGGCGGCGGTCCCCCCGCTGCGGCACGAACTCATGCAGTCCCAGGTGGAGGTGGTCACGGGGATCTGCGAGACGGTGGAGGAGGCCAAGCTGGACCTCTCCCGCAACGTGGCCCGGATGCGTGAGGTCCTCGAACCGCACGGAACCACCCTGACCTGCTCGGGGACCCACCCGATCGATGACTGGCGGGACCAGGAGCTCAGCCCCGGCAAACGCTACGGCGAGCTGGTGGACCAGATGCAGTGGCTGGCCCGACGGATCCTGACCTGCGGGGTCCACGTGCACGTCGGTGTGCGCGGGCAGGAGAAGGCCATTCCGATCGTGAACGCACTTGCGAAGTATCTACCGCATTTTCTTGCTTTGAGTGCTTCCAGCCCATTCTGGAACGGCCACGACACCGGCCTGGCCTCCGCGCGCTCGATTGTCTTCGGCGCCCTGCCCACCTCGGGGCCCCCGCCCAACCTCCCGGGCTGGGCCGCTTTCGAGGAATACCTCGAAACCCTTCTCCGGGCAGGTACCATCGCCTCTATCAAGGAAGTGTGGTGGGACATCCGTCCGCACCCGGATTTCGGCACCATAGAGATCCGGATGTTCGACGGCATTCCCACCTTGCGCGAGGTGGGCATGGCCGCCGCTCTCTCCCAGAGCCTGGTGGAGATGTTCGATCACCAGCTCGACCGCGGGTACAGCTTGCCCAGCCCGCCGTCCTGGGTGGTGAAGGACAACAAGTGGCGGGCCACCCGCTACGGACTCGACGCCCGTGTCATCACGGACGCACACGGAACCACGGTTCCGATCCGTGACGACCTCTACGAGCTGGTCCACGAGTTAACGCCGGTCGCCACCCGCCTGGGGTGCGCGCAGGACCTGGACCTGGTCTTCGAGGTCCTGGAGAAGGGCGCCTCCTACGAACGCCAGCGGGCGGTCGTCGCGGCGGGCGGTTCGCTCGAGGACGTCGTGGACCTGCTCTCCGCCGAGTTCGAGGGCGGCCCCACCCGTGCGACGGTCGGTGCCGGCGACGGAGCCGGTGCGCGGTAAGACGTGTAACGAAGAGGGGACCCTCGCATGCAGGGACGTGACCTGCCGGAACAGTTGACCGCTTTTCTGGCGCGCCATGAGCGGGAGCTCAAGGGCTTTCGCCGGGACCTGCACATGCACCCGGAACTGGCCTTCGCCGAGCACCGCACCACCGGCCGTCTGGCCGAACGGCTGCGCGAGGTGGGCCTGCGGCCCCGGACCCTCCCCCAGGGAACCGGCCTGATCTGTGACGTCGGGGACGGACCCGGCCCCACCGTGGCCCTGCGGGCCGACATCGACGCGCTCCCCCTCCCCGACGAGAAGGACGTCCCCTACCGCTCCACCGTCCCGGGCGTCGCGCACGCCTGCGGACACGACGTGCACACCACGGTCCTGCTGGCGACGGGGGCCTTCCTCGCGCAGCAGGACCGTGCGGGAGCCCTGCCCGGCCGGGTCCGGCTGCTCTTCCAGCCCGCCGAGGAGCTCCCCGGCGGGGCGGTGGAGGTCGTCAAGGCCGGGGCGATGGAGGGCGTCGACCGGATCTTCGCCCTGCACTGCGACCCCCGCCAGGTCGTCGGCAAGGTGGGCCTGCGCACCGGCGGCATCACCGCCGCCTGCGACCAGATCATGGTCCGCCTGTCCGGTCCGGGCGGGCACACAGCCCGTCCGCACCTGACCTCGGACCTGGTCTACGCGCTCGGCAAGGTCGTCACCGAACTGCCCGCCGCCCTGTCCCGCCGCATCGACCCCCGGGCCGGTTTCAGCCTGGTGTGGGGCCGGATCAGCGCGGGTTCGGCGCCCAACGTGATCCCCGACGACGCCGTCGCCGAGGGCACCGTCCGCTGCCTGGACGACGAGGCGTGGCACTCGGCCCCCGACATCCTCAAGGGCCTGGTCGAGTCGGTGGCCTCCGCCTACGGCGCCGACGCCGAGGTCACCTACCGCCGCGGTGTCCCGCCCACCATCAACGAGGCCCGCAGCGTCGAGATCATGCGTGAGGCCGCCACCGCGGCCCTGGGCGCCGAGGCGGTCGGATCGACCCCGCAGAGCCTGGGCGGCGAGGACTTCGCCTGGTACCTGGAGCACGCGCCCGGAGCGCTGGCCCGGCTGGGCACCCACTCACCGGACTGGGACGGGCCCATGCTGGACCTGCACCGGGGCACCTTCGACGTGGACGAGCGCGCGATCGGTGTGGGGACCCGGCTCATGGTGAGCACCGCGCTCACCGCGCTGTGGGAGAACGCCCCGGAAGGCGTCCGGGTGGGCGACCAGGCCCTGGCCTGACCGGCGGCTTCTGCCGGATTTTCGGCAACTTCGCGTCGCCGTGTCGGGTCCCCTCCCCGTCCGATGGCATCCTGAGTGGATGAACCAGCCACTCACAGTCGAACAGATCCGGCGGGCGCCGAAGGTACTCCTGCACGACCACCTCGACGGGGGCCTGCGCCCGGCCACGGTCGTCGAGCTGGCCAGGGAGGCGGGCTACACCGGGCTGCCCACCTACGACCCGGTCGAACTGGGGCGTTGGTTCCGCGACGCCTCGGACTCCGGATCCCTGGAGCGGTACCTGGAGACCTTCGCCCACACCACGGCGGTCATGCAGAGCCGTGACGCGCTGGTGCGCGTCGCCGCCGAGGCCGCCGAGGACCTCGCCGCCGACGGCGTGGTCTACGCCGAACAGCGCTATGCCCCGGAACAGCACCTCGAGGGCGGGCTCACCCTGGAGGAGGTGGTCGAGGCCGTCCAGGAAGGGCTCGAACTGGGGGAGAAGCGCGCGGCGGACGCCGGCCGGAGCATCCGCACCGGGCAGCTGGTGACCGCGATGCGCCACGCGGCCCGTTCCTCTGAGATCGCCGAGCTGGCGGTCCGCTACCGCGACGCCGGGGTGTCCGGTTTCGACATCGCGGGGGCGGAGGCGGGCAACCCGCCCACCCGCCACCTGGACGCCTTCGAGTACCTGCGCCGGGAGAACTTCCACTTCACCATCCACGCCGGTGAGGCCTTCGGCCTGCCCTCCATCTGGGAGGCCCTCCAGTGGTGCGGCTGCGACCGCCTCGGACACGGCGTGCGCATCATCGACGACATCACCACCAACGAGAACGGTGTGCCCCGGCTGGGCCGTCTCGCCCAGTACGTGCGGGACAAGCGGGTCCCGCTGGAGATGTGCCCCAGCTCCAACGTGCAGACCGGTGCCGCCGAGTCCATCTCCGAGCACCCGATCCGGCTCCTGCACGACCTGCGCTTCCGGGTCACGGTCAACACCGACAACCGCCTCCAGAGCGGGGTCACCCTGTCGGAGGAGTTCGCCAAGCTGAGCGAGGCCTTCGACTACGACTGGGACGACCTCCAGTGGTTCACGGTCAACGCCATGAAGTCGGCCTTCCTGCCCTTCGACGAGCGTCTCGCGCTGATCAACGGGATCATCAAGCCCGGCTTCGCGCAGTTGAAGTGGGCGACGCACTGATGGCCGGATCCGGTGGTGGTTCCACCACGCACTACTCCACCTCCTCCCGGGTGATGGCGGCGGTGTGGGTCGTCATCGCGGTCCTGCTCCTGCTGGACCTGGTGCTGCGGGGCCAGGACCGGCTGGCCTGGATCGCCGGGGCGGTCCTGGTGATGAGCATCGCCGTGGTCTACGTGGCGTGGCTGCGTCCGCGGGTGGTCTCCACCGAGCGCGGGATCCGGATGGTCAACCCGCTGCGCGAGACCTTCGTGCCGTGGGCGGCCGTGCGGTGGGTGGACGTGGTGGACGTGCTGCGGGTGCACACCGCGGAACGGGTCTACCGCTCGTGGCCGCTGCGTGAGACCAAGCGGGCCAGGGTCCGCGAGAACATGCGCCGGGAGTCGGGTTACCTGGATTCCGACGACGACGGGGACCCGACCCGGATGCGCCCGGTCGACCTGGTCGCCCGTGATCTGCGCCGGGACGCGGAGCGGTACAAGACGCGCCCGCTGAGCGGTCCGATCAAGGACGTCGAGGAGGAGGGGCAGGCCGCCCTGGGGGCCCAGGACCGTCCGCAGACGATGGTCCCGGTCGAGGTCATCGTCGTCCTGGGCGTGCCCGTGCTGCTGTTCGCGGCGGTGCTCCTGCTGGCCTGAACCGTTCCCCTCCCCGACCGGGCCCGGTCCCCGCGCGGTGCGCGGGCGGCCGGGCCCGGTTCTTGCCGGGCCGGGTCCGGCACCGGGGCTCGGGGCGGGGATCCGGTGCGCGGGGTTGACGAGCACCCCGGGGTTCTGCTTAGGTTAGGCATGCCTAAGGGAGAGTGTTCCGGGCGGGCGGGCTTCGCGCGGATGGCCACCCACCCGGATCCCCTCCCGAAGGCGACGCGCGCGGTTCAACTGAATATCGGTAGGAGAAGGTGTCGTCAGCCGCTAGTCCAACGGGGTCTGCGGGGATCCCGAGCGCGGGCGGCACCGGGGAAAGCACCACCTTCGGCCGGACCCGCGGCCGGTACCGTCCATCCCATGGCCTCGGGGTGTACGCTCGCCACGCCGGTACCGGACGCACCGGGTCCGGTCGGGGGTGCCCCACCTCCCCGCACGCACGAAAGCCCGGCACCGCCGGGCTTTTCGCGTTCCCCGGGCCCCACCGGGGCTTCCCGGGTCCGCGGGCGGTGCTGGCCGGGTCAGGCCGCGGCGAGTGTCCGGTTGAGCAGCTCCCCGAGTCTGCGCGCACGCTGGGTGACGACCTCCAGGGCGCGCTCGGACTCGAACGGCTCCAACACGGCTCCGACCGCGTCGTTGCTGACCACGGAAAGCCCCAGCACCTCGGCGCCCATCTCCACCGAGGCGATGGCCTCCAGGACGATCGACCGCCCCACCACGTCCGCGCCCGCCTGGCGCAGGATCTTCAGCTCGGCCGGGGTCTGCAGCTGCGGGCCCGAGGTGGCCACGTACACGCCTTCGGCCAACGAGGCGTCGACCCCGTGGATGATCCCGCGCAGCCGTTCGCTGTAGGCCTCGGTCAGGTCGACGAAGTCGGGGCCGGTCAGCGGGGACCTCGCGGTGAGGTTGACGTGGTCGCGCAGCACCACCGGCTGTCCCGGCCGGTAGTCGGTGCGCAGGGAGCCCGCGGATCCGGTCAGCACCGCGACCCGCGCACCCGCGGCGATCCCCGTCCGCACGGCGTGCGTGACCACCATCGGGTCGAGGCCCTCGTAGAGGTGGACGCGTCCCATGAACACGACCACGCGCTTGTCGCCCACCCACGTGCTCCGCACCCTTGCGCTGTGCCCCTCCGCGGTGGGCGCCACGAAGCCGGGGAGCTCGGTCGCGTCGAACTCGATGTCTGGCGTGCCCAGGGTGTCCGCCGCGCCAGCCCAGCCGGAGCCGAGCACCACCAGGGCGTCGAAGCTGTCGGCACCCGCGCGGGCCAGCAGTTCCTTCGCCGCGGAGCTCGCCAGCTCCTTCGCCTCGCCGGTCGTCCGGGGCAGCTGCTCTGATTCGCTCACAAGTCGGATGCTACCGCTGTGTAATCAGATAGTTCCGGAACGCAACGCAGTGTGTCCGGAGGGCGGAATGTACGCGTCGTCTCGGGTGACCTCGGTGACCAGGGCATGTGGGCTTCCTCGCGTAGGGCGAGGTCAGGAGGGTTTCGGTGTGCCGCTCCGGCCGCCCCCGAGGGCGTTGTCCGGGGTGCCTGCGGTTTTCGACGGTCGGCATGGCCGACAATGGTGGGAAGCGATAAAACCAGGTGGTGCCCTGCCATGCCCGAATATCGCCCCAGACCGGGAACGGGTGTGCCGCACCGCCCGCAGAGGGAGTGAAGCAGCGTGACGAAGGTCGTGATCATCGGTGGCGGGCCCGGGGGCTATGAGCCGGCGTTGGTCGCCGCGCAGCTCGGCGCGGATGTGACTGTGGTGGAGCGCGACGGAATCGGCGGTGCCTGCGTCCTCACCGACTGCGTCCCCTCCAAGAGCCTGATCGCCACCTCCACCCGGACCACGTACGTACGTGAGTCCGCTGACCTGGGCATCCACATCCCCGAGGCGGCGCAGGACAAGTCCTCCGTCGAGGTCGACATCGACCAGGTCAACTCGCGGATCAAACGCCTGGCCCAGGCGCAGTCCGAGGACACCCGGGCCCGACTCGTCAAGGAGGGCGTGGAGGTCATCAGCGGTCAGGCCCGGCTGGTCGATCCGCACATCGTGGCCGTCGGCGACCGCCGGATCACCGCCGACGTCGTCCTCATCGCCACCGGAGCGCACCCCCGCGAGCTGCCCACCGCCAAACCCGACGGTGAGCGCATCCTGACCTGGCGCCACCTCTACGACCTGGAGAAGCTGCCGGAGAAGCTGATCGTGGTCGGCTCCGGTGTCACCGGTGCCGAGTTCGCCAGCGCCTACCAGTCCCTGGGATCGGACGTGACCCTCGTCTCCTCCCGCAGGCTGGTCATGCCGACGCAGGACTCCGACGCCGCCGAGGTGCTGGAGGACGTCTTCATGCGCCGGGGCATGACCGTCCTCAGGCAGACCCGCGCCGAGTCGGTCGTACGCACCGACGACGGTGTCCGGGTCACCCTCTCCGACGGTCGCACGGTCGACGGCAGCCACTGCCTGATGACCGTCGGCATGATCCCCAACACGGAGGGCCTTGGTCTGGAGGAGGCCGGGGTCCGGTTGGGTGACGGCGGGTTCGTCGAGGTCGACCGCGTCTCCCGGACCACCGTCCCCGGTGTCTACGCCGCCGGTGACTGCACCGGGGTGAACATGCTGGCCTCGGTGGCCGCCATGCAGGGCCGTATCGCCATGTGGCACGCGCTCGGCGAGGCCGTGGCCCCGCTGCAGCTGTCCACCGTCGCCTCCACCGTGTTCACCCACCCCGAACTGGCCGCCGTCGGTGCCAGCGAGGACGACGTGCGCAGCGGCCGGATCGACGGCCGCACGGTCACCCTGCCGCTGAACACCAACCCGCGCGCCAAGATGAACGAGGTCAGGGACGGCTTCGTCAAGCTCATCTGCCGCCAGCACACCGGCATCGTCCTCGGCGGCGTCATCGTCGGCCCGCGCGCCAGCGAACTCATCCTGGGCGTGTCCATCGCGGTCCAGCAGCGCCTGACCGTCGACGACCTCGCGCACACCTTCTCGGTCTACCCCTCCCTGTCGGGCAGTGTCACCGAGGCCGCCCGCTCCCTCATGATCGCCTCCCCCGAATAGGGCGCGCTCCGGGGCCGGGGACCGGTCACCGCGGCACACCCGCCGTGTGCGAGTGCAGGGCACACGGCGGGCCGGGTCCTTACCCGCCCTTGACGGGAGCAGGTGTATCTTTACCCGTTCTTGACGGGAAACGGCGTATCTTTCCGGCGTGACCTGTCCAAAGTGCCAGAGCCAGATGCGTACCTTCGACCGCCAGGGCGTCCACATCGACCGGTGTGACGGCTGCCAGGGAATCTTCCTGGACCGGGGTGAGCTGGAACGCCTCGTCGCTGCGGAACAGCAGCACTACGGAGCCGCTCCGCCCCCCGACCCGCAGGCGCCCCCGCCCTACCCGGGCCAGCAGCCCGGCTATCCGGGGCACAAGCCCGCCTACCCGGGCTCCCCGGCCGGCTACGGCGGCTACCGGGACTCGCCGCCCGCCTACCGGGACTCGCCACGGGCCTACCGGGGCTACCAGGACTCGCCCCGCCCCTACCGTAAGCGTCGCAAGGGCTTCCTGGAACAGCTCTTCGACTAGTCGGACCAGAGCCGTGCATCCGCTGATCTGTACACACTGCGGGGAGTGGGACGGGCTACCGGACACCGGAGGCGGCGATCACCTGCTGCGTTGCTCCTCCTGCGGTCTGACCCGACCCTTCCTGCGGCTCCCGCTCCTCTGCGTGACCGGGCCCAGCGGCACCGGGAAGTCCACCGTGGCCCGGAAGCTGCTGGACCGGCTGGGGGAGCGGTTCGTCGTGCTCGAACAGGACCTGCTCTGGGTGGGCGGCCTGCGCGACCCGGCCGAGGAGCACCGCCTGTTCCGCTCCACCTGGCTGCGCACCGCCGCCATGGTGCAGCAGAGCGGGCGACCCGTCGTGCTCTGCGGGACCGTGGCCCCGCCCGAACTGGAACCCCTGCCCGAGCGGGCGCTCTTCTCGGGGATCCACTACCTCGCGCTCACCTGTGATCCCGGCGTCCTCGCCGACAGGCTCAGGGCCCGCCCGGCCTGGCGCGGGTGGGACGAGGCGAGGGTCGCCGAGACGCTGGAGCACCAGGAGTGGCTGGTCGCCGAGGCCGAGCGGCTCCGGCCCCCGGTCACCCTGCTCGACACCACCGAGTCCGGCCCCGGGGAGACCGCGGCCGCGATCCACCGGTGGGTGGACGCGGCCGCCGGAGCGGGCGACTAGAAGTCGAACCCGCCGAAGTCCCCGAAGTCGCCTCCGCCCATGTCCCCGCCGAAGTCGCCTCCGCCGCCCATGTCCTCACCGGCGCCCATCATGCCGCCGCCCATCATCGACCCCATCATGGAGCCCATCATCATGCCGGTGAACATGCCCATCATCATGTCCATGCCGAAGTAGCCGCCGGCGTAGGGCGAGTAGGCGGGCCCGGCGTCGTAGTACGGGCGGCGCTCGCCGTCGACCTCGACCATGCGCACGTCCGGCTGGCCGCCGGTGCGCACCGCCTGGGCGCAGACCGCACACGCGGTGACCGACCTGGGCGACCCGCCGGGCGGGGCCCAGGTGACGTCCTCGGTGGACGGCCCGTGCTGCGGGTTGAAGAAACAGGGCCCGCGCCGCTCGGGGACCGGCTCGCCGTTCATCCGTGCGCGGGTGGCGGTCATGTAGTAGCGGCCGTCCTCCAGCGCACCGGTCACCGACTTGACCTGCTCGGGTTCCTGGATGGTGTCCAGCAGGGACTTGGCCCGGTCGTAGGAGTCCATGGCCCGGGAGTAGTCGTTTCGGGTCTCCTCGTCCACCGCGGACAGGTCGATCTCCAGTCGGGCGACGTCCTCACCGAGGCGGACGACGTCCTCGGTGGCCATCTGCCTGATCTCCTCCAGCTGCTTGGCCTTCTCGGCCTCGCGCTTCTTGCGGCTGTTGTACACGTACCAGCCGCCCGCGGCCACGATCAGCACGAGCACGGCGAGCAGTACGAGGCCGGAGCCGCCGCCCCCGGCGGGGGCCTCGTCGGCGGTCTCCGTGCTCTGGACGGCGTCGGGCACCGCCGCGAGGGTGTCGATCGGGTTCTGGCCCCCCTCGTCGAGGGCCGTCTGCCTGATGGCCTCGGTGTCCTCCAGGTTGGGGGAGGTCACGTAGAAGTTCTCACTTCCGCCCAGGACGCCGTAGGCCCCGTCGCCGACCTCGGCCATGACCGGCTCCATCACGGCGTTCACCCCGGCCTCGGAGGTGGCGACCTCGGACGGCAGGGCCACGTAGTAGACGGGGGTGTCCGCGCCCGCGGAGACGGACTCCAGCGCGGCCACGTCCGCGGCCGGGATCACGTCGATGGACGGGTCGACGAAGACGCCGTCGTCCTCCAGCTCCGCGACGATGTCCTGGGTCTGGGGCGGTTCCCCGGGTGCGTCGGCAGCGGCGGGAACCGCGGCGGCCACCACCGCTCCCAAGGCTCCGGCGGTCAGCAGTGCGGGTGTTACCAGGCGACGCAACATGATCGTTCCTCTCGCTTCCCTCAACCACAGGGACGAACAGGAGGCCGCCGCAGTTCCCGCCCCGGCCCCCTGTCGCTGTTGTCTCCCGCGCGCACGGGACCTTCCCCGCACACGCGACGGGGCCCGCCGAAGTCACTTCGGCGGGCCCCGTCGCAGAACGGTACCTCGGGGTCAGCCTCTGGAACCCGAACCGGCGGACGCGAGGTCCTCCTCGCGGGCCCCGTCCGGACCCGCCCCGTCCGGACCCGCCCCGTCCCCGGCCGGGTCCGCGGCGGTGCGGGCGGCCGCGGCCTCCTCGGCGGTCGCGGTGCCGGGCTCGTCCAGCGGGACGAAACCGGTGGTGCCGCGCGGAGCGTGGTAGCGGACCGGGTCGAGGATGCCCTCGCGCTTGGCGACGATCGCCGGGACCAGGGCCTGACCGGCGACGTTCGTTGCGGTGCGGCCCATGTCCAGGATCGGGTCGACGGCCAGCAGCAGGCCGACGCCCTCCAGGGGCAGGCCCACCGTGGACAGGGTCAGCGTCAGCATGACGGTCGCGCCGGTGGTGCCCGCGGTGGCCGCGGAGCCGATCACCGAGACGAACACGATCAGCAGGTAGTCGGTGACCGCCAGGTCCACGCCGAAGAACTGGGCGACGAAGATCGCCGAGATCGCCGGGTAGATCGCGGCGCAGCCGTCCATCTTGGTGGTGGCGCCGAACGGGACCGCGAAGGCGGAGTAGTGGCGGGGCACCCCGAAGTTCTGCTCGGCGACGCGCTGGGTGACGGGCAGCGTGCCCATCGAGGAGCGCGAGACGAAGCCGAGCTGGACGGCGGGCCACACACCGGTGAAGTACTTGACCGGGGACAGCCCGTTGAGGCGGGCGATCACCGGGTAGACGACGAACACCACCAGGGCCAGGCCGATGTAGATCGTGAGGGCGAACTGCCCGAGCGCACCGATGGTGGTCCAGCCGTAGCTGTAGACGGCGTTGCCCAGCAGGCCCACGGTGCCGATCGGCGCGAGGCGGATGACCCACCACAGGGCCTTGAGCACGACCTCCAGGGTGGAGGCGGTGAAGTTGATGAAGGGCTCGGCCGCCTTGCCGACCTTCACCGCGGCGATGCCCAGGGCCACGGCGATCACGATCAGCTGGAGCGCGTTGAAGCTCAGCGAGGTGGACAGGGAGCCGTCGTCGGCGGCGGAGGTGTTCGCGGCCAGGCCCAGGAAGTTGGCCGGGACCAGGCTCTCGATGAAGGCCAGCCAGGAGCCGTGGGTGGAGGGCTCGGCTGCGGTGGACGCGTCCACGGAGCTGTTCAGGCCCGGACGCACGGTCAGCCCGAGGACGATCGCGATGGCCACCGAGACCAGTGCGGTGACGGCGAACCAGAGCAGGGTCTTCCACGCCAGCCGGGCGGCGTTGGCGACGTTGCGCAGGTTCGCGATGGAGGAGATGACGGCGAGGACGATCAGTGGCGGCACGATCGTGCGCAGCAGCGCCACGAAGGTGGAACCGACGGTCTGGAGGGTGACGGCCAGCCAGTTCGGCGCCTCCTCCTCACCGACGGGACCGATCTGGATGGCGACGACACCGAGGACGAGGCCGAGCACCAGACCGGTGAGGACCTGGGCGGCGAAGGGGAAACGCAGTCTGCGTCTGGGAGCTGTGGTCTGCTCGGACACGGAAGAGAACTCCAGAGATGGGTGGCCGGGCGCACGCGTGCGACGTCACGGGTCGGCGCGGCGGGCCGCGGGATCCCGGCACAGGGGATATGGGCGGGCATCACCGGTAGGGGTGACCTGGGAAGGGTGAGCGGCGCGCTGCCCGGCAGAAGGCGCGGGCGCGCGTGGACCTAGCTACACGCGTGGCTGTCGAAGCGGCACAGGTCGATGTGCCACCTTCGCGTCAGTCCCCAGATGTTCGTCACAGTCGAGAACGATAACCCGGTTTCCTTACCTTTTCCATACGTAAAGGGATGCTTCGGGCGGAGCCGCTGGTCGGAACGCCCGCTGCGCAGGCTCTTCCCGCATCCGGGGGCGACGAGGATCACCCCGCCGCGGCGTCGACGGGTCCGGTGTCCGGGGCGCGCGGGAGGGAACCATCCATGGAGGGGCCGGGGTGGGATGATTTCCCGAAAACACCGTTACGGGGTGACGTGAGTGGCTGCTTTGGGCGATGAGAACGATCCGACGACGGAAGACGACGCCATGTCCCCTCCCGCTGTGGCCGCATGCCCGGACCCTGAGCTCGACGGCATGATGCTGCTGCCGATGCCGCCACAGGACGGGTTCACCGCCGAAGATCTCGACCGGATTCCGAATCTTCCGCGCCACACCGAACTCATCGACGGAAGCCTGGTCCTGGTGAGCCCGTCGTCTACACCTACGAGCTCGATCCGGTGAACACGGCGTACGGGAACCTCCGTACCCATCGTGGGAGGCTCGAAGTGACAGCGCCCTGTGACCTGGACGTCGATCTGCTGCGCATTCGCCGGTACTACTGAGCTCGGGTATCCGGGTGGCCGGATCCGTACGAGGAGGGGAGGCACCGGTCACGGCGCCTCCCCTCCCGTGTGTTCCGGACCGGTCGTCAGGCGTCCTTGATCTCGCAGACCACCGCGCCGTTGCCGACGGTCTCGCCCGCGGTGACCTTCAACCCGGTCACCACGCCCGCCCGGTGCGCGCTCAGCGGCTGCTCCATCTTCATCGCCTCGATGACGACCACGGTCTCGCCCTCGGCGACCTGCTGGCCTTCGGCGGCCACCAGCTTGACCACGGTGCCCTGCATCGGTGAGACCAGTGAGTCACCGCTGGCCGCCGCGGCGCCGCCGCCCTTGCGGGCGGCACGCTTCCTGCGCCCACCGCCGCCACCGCTGGCGGCCGGGGCCGCGGTCGCGCCCAGGGATGCGGGCAGCACGACCTCCACGCGCTTGCCGCCGACCTCCACGGTCACCCGCTCGCGCTCGGCCTCCTCCGCGGTGCCCACCTCACCGGCCCAGGGCTCGATCCGGTTGTCGAACTCGGTCTCGATCCACCGGGTGTAGACCCCGAAGGCCTGGGCCGGGTCGGCGGGGGCGAACGCCGGATCGGTGACCACGGTCTGGTGGAAGGGGATCACCGTGGGCATGCCGCCCACGGTGAACTCAGCCAGGGCGCGGCGCGAGCGCTGCAGCGCCTCGGTGCGGGTGCGGCCGGTCACGATCAGCTTGGCGACCATGGAGTCGAAGGCCTGCGGGACGGTGAAACCCGCCTCGCAGCCGGTGTCCACCCGCACACCCGGACCGCCGGGCAGGTTGAAGTCGGTGATGGTGCCGGGGGCGGGCATGAAGCCCCGTCCCGCGTCCTCGGCGTTGATCCGGAACTCGAAGGAGTGTCCGCGGATCTCGGGGTCGTCATAGCCCAGCTCCTCGCCGTCGGCGATCCGGAACATCTCCCGGACCAGGTCGATGCCGGTGACCTCCTCGCTCACCGGGTGCTCGACCTGCAGGCGGGTGTTGACCTCCAGGAAGGAGATGGTGCCGTCCACCCCGACCAGGAACTCACAGGTGCCCGCGCCCACGTACCCGGCCTCGGCCAGGATGGCCTTGGAGGAGGCGTACAGCCGCTCCATCTGCTCGGGCGAAAGGAACGGCGCCGGGGCCTCCTCCACCAGCTTCTGGTGCCGGCGCTGCAGGGAGCAGTCCCGGGTGGAGACCACCACGACGTTGCCGTGGGTGTCGGCCAGGCACTGCGTCTCCACGTGCCGTGGCCGGTCCAGGTAGCGCTCGACGAAGCACTCGCCCCGCCCGAACGCGGTGACGGCCTCGCGTACCGCTGACTCGTAGGCGTCGGGCACCTCGGCCAGGGTGTGGGCCACCTTGAGGCCGCGGCCGCCGCCGCCGAAGGCCGCCTTGATCGCGATCGGCAGCCCGTGCTCGTTGGCGAAGGCCACGACCTCCTCGGCCGACTCGACCGGGTCGGGGGTGCCCGCCACCAGGGGGGCGCCGACCTTCTGGGCGATGTGGCGGGCCTGGACCTTGTCGCCCAGCGCGGTGATCGCGGCCGGGGGCGGACCGATCCAGGTCAGCCCGGCGTCGATGACCGCCTGGGCGAAGTCGGCGTTCTCGGCCAGGAAGCCGTAGCCGGGGTGGACGGCGTCCGCTCCGGAGGCGTCGGCCACGGCCAGGAGCTTGGCGATGTCCAGGTAGGAGTCGGCCGGGGTGGAACCGCCCAGGCTGTGGGCCTGGTCGGCGACCTTGACGTGCAGGGCGTCCAGGTCGGGCTCGGCGTAGACGGCGACGCTGGCGAGCCCGGCGTCGCGGCAGGCGCGGGCGATGCGCACGGCGATCTCGCCGCGGTTGGCGATCAGAACTTTACGCACGGTGGAAATCCTCCAGCTGGAGCGTGGAGCGGGTCACGCGCCGACCGCTCGACGAAGGGTCTGGGACAACGGGGAGCACGTCAGGGGTCACCTCGTGCTCAGGCGCCAGGCACCGGGGCCCGGACGCAGGGGGGTGCGCATACCGCGTGAGCGGTCCCGCCAACCGGAGGCGGGACGCTCCGGCTCGGGCGCCTCGGCGGCGGCGCGGGCGGCCGCCGCACGGGCGCCGAGGACGGCGGTGAGCACCGCGATCTCCTCCTCGGAGGGCTCGCCGCGGACCACGGTCAGGTGCGGTGGCCGGTGTGAGGGCAGGTCGGGCGCGCTCACAGCGGAATGTTCCCGTGCTTCTTCGGCGGCAGCTGCCTGCGCTTGTTGCGCAGCGCCTTCAACGCCTTGGCGACCTGGACCCGCGTCTCGGAGGGCATGATGACCCCGTCCACGTAACCGCGTTCGGCGGCCGAGTAGGGGTTCAGCAGGGTGTCCTCGTACTCGCCGACGAGGCGGGCGCGCTCGGCCTCGACGTCGTCGGCCGCGGCGAGGGTCCGCCGGTGCAGGATGTTGACCGCCCCCTGCGCGCCCATGACCGCGATCTGTGCGGTGGGCCAGGCCAGGTTGACGTCGGCACCCAGGTGCTTGGAGCCCATCACGTCGTAGGCGCCGCCGAACGCCTTGCGCGTGATCACGGTGATCAACGGGACTGTGGCCTCGGCGTAGGCGTACAGGAGCTTGGCGCCCCTGCGGATGATGCCGTCCCACTCCTGGTCGGTGCCGGGCAGGAAGCCGGGCACGTCGACGAAGGTCAGTACCGGCACGTTGAACGCGTCGCAGGTGCGTACGAACCGTGCGGCCTTCTCGGAGGCGTCGATGTCCAGGCAGCCCGCGAAGCTCATGGGCTGGTTGGCGACGATGCCCACGGAACGGCCGTCCACCCGGCCGTAACCCACCACGATGTTGGTGGCGAACTGGGCGTGCACCTCCAGGAAGTCGCCGTCGTCCAGGACCGACTCGATGACCTGCCGCATGTCGTAGGGCTGGTTGGCCGAGTCCGGGATGAACGTGTCCAGGGCCAGGTCGGCCTCGGTGGTCTCGTCGCCGGGGTCCTCCTCGGGGGCCAGCGGCGGGGCGTCCTCCAGGTTGTTGTCGGGCAGGTGCGAGAGCAGGGTCTTCACGTAGTCGATGGCGTCCTGCTCGTCGGAGCCCATGTAGTGGGCCACGCCCGACCTGCTGGAGTGCGTGGTGGCGCCGCCGAGGTCCTCCATGGAGACGTCCTCGCCCGTGACGGTCTTGATGACGTCGGGCCCGGTGATGAACATCTGGGAGGTTTTGTCGACCATCACGACGAAGTCGGTGAGCGCGGGGGAGTAGACGTGCCCGCCCGCCGTGGCGCCCATGATCAGGGAGATCTGCGGGATGACGCCGGAGGCGTGGGTGTTGCGTTTGAAGATCTCCGCGTACAGGCCCAGCGCCACCACACCCTCCTGGATGCGCGCGCCGCCCCCCTCGTTGATGCCCACGACGGGGCACCCGTTGGTGAGGGCGTGGTCGAGGACCTTACAGATCTTCTCACCGTAGACTTCGCCCAGCGATCCGCCGAAGACGGTGACGTCCTGGCTGAAGACGGCGACGGGGCGGCCGTCGACGGTTCCGTGGCCGGTCACGACGCCGTCGCCGTAGGGGCGGTTGGCGTCCAGGCCGAAGTTGGTGGAGCGGTGCCGGGCCAGTGCGTCGAACTCGACGAAGGAACCCGGATCGAGCAGTGCGTCGATCCGCTCGCGTGCGGTCATCTTGCCTTTGGCGTGCTGTTTCTCGACGGCTCGCTCGGATCCGGCGTGGACAGCTTCGTACCTGCGTCGCTGCAGGTCAGCAAGCTTTCCCGCGGTCGTGTGAATGTCGATCTCAGCCGCGGACAGCGGTTCAGGGGCTTCGGTGGCCATAACTGCCCAGGTTAGCTTCGGGGGGCCGGGCGGCCTGCACGCGGCCCGGGTTACTCGTCAGTAGGTTCGGCTTGGCGTGTCCGGCTGTCGAGGCGGCGCCCCCGGGGCGGGACGGAGTGTAAAAGGCACGCGGGACCCGCCGGAAAACGTGAGCCAATGTGAATTCGACCCGCCCGGCCACAATTGTTAACGCCAGGGCAAAACCGTGGAAATCCACCCCCCGCACGCGTGCCGCCAGGGGCGATCTCGGTAAGGTCGGCCCTATGACAGCGGTAAGTGCAGAACGCGACAGTGCCCGGCAGGAAGTCCCCGAACAGCTCAGAAATGACGTCAAGCTGCTCGGCGAGATGCTTGGAACGGTCCTCGCCGAAAGCGGCGGTGAGGATCTGCTCGCCGATGTCGAGAAACTCCGTCACGCGGTGATCGGCGCCCGGGACGGCGCCGTCACCACCGAGGAGATCACCGAGCTCGTCGGCGCCTGGCCGCTGGAACGCGCCAAGCAGGTGGCCCGCGCCTTCACGGTCTACTTCCACCTGGCCAACCTGGCCGAGGAACATCAGCGCATGCGCGCCCTGCGCGAACGCGACGACGCCGCGAACCCGCCCCGCGAGTCCCTCGCGGCGGCCGTACGCGCCGTCCGCGAGACCGACGGCGGCGAGGAACGCCTGGCCGAACTCGTCGAGGGCATGGAGTTCCACCCGGTGCTCACCGCCCACCCCACCGAGGCCCGGCGCCGCGCCGTCTCCACCTCCATCCTGCGGATCAGCGCCCAGCTGGACGCCTGGCACGCCTCCCACGAGGGCAGCAGCACCGCGGCCGAAGCGCACCGCCGCCTGCTGGAGGAGATCGACCTGCTCTGGCGCACCTCCCAGCTGCGCTACACCAAGCTCAACCCGCTCGACGAGGTGCGCACCGCCCTGGCCGCCTTCGACGAGACGATCTTCGCGACCATCCCGCAGGTCTACCGGGCCCTCGACACCGCCATCGACCCGGAGGGGACCGGAACGCGGGCGCCCCGCGCCACGCCCTTCGTCCGCTACGGCAGCTGGATCGGCGGCGACCGGGACGGTAACCCCTTCGTCACCCACGACGTGACCCGCGAGGCGGTGACCATCCAGTCCGAGCACATCCTGCGCGGCCTGGAAACCGCGTGCAGCCGCACCGCCCGCAACCTCACCGCCTACTCCAACCTCACCCCGGCCAGCCCCGCGCTGCTGGAGGCCATCTCCGAGGCCAAGGCCGCGCACCCGGCCCTGATGGGTGAGATCACCCAGCGCTCACCCAACGAGCCGTACCGCCAGTTCCTGCTTCTGGCCGCCGCGCGCCTGCACGCCACCCGCGAACGCGACGCCGACCTCGCCTACCCGGGTGCCGAGGACTTCCTCGCCGACCTGCGCCTGGTCCAGGAATCCCTGGCCGCGGCCGGGGCGAACCGCCAGGCCTACGGCGAACTCCAGCACCTGGTCTGGCAGGCCGAGACCTTCGGGTTCCACCTGGCCGAACTGGAGATCCGCCAGCACAGCGAGGTCCACGCGGCCGCGCTCGCCGAACTGGAGTCCGGCGGCCCCCGCTCTGAGCGCACCGAGGAGGTCCTCGACACCATCCGGACCGTCTCCTGGATCCAGGAGCGCTTCGGCGTGGAGGCCTGCCGCCGCTACATCGTCAGCTTCACCCGCTCGGCCGAGGACATCGAGGCCGTCTACAAGCTGGCCACCTACGCGCTGCCGCCCAAGCGCGTGCCGGTCCTGGACGTCATCCCGCTCTTCGAGACCGGGGCCGACCTGGAGGCCTCGCCCGGGGTGCTGGCCGGGATGCTCGAACTCCCGCAGGTCCGCCAGCGCCTGGCCGACAACGACCGCCGCGTGGAGGTCATGCTCGGCTACAGCGACTCCGCCAAGGACGTGGGTCCGGTCAGCGCCACCCTGCGCCTGTACGACGCCCAGGCCCGCCTGTCCGCGTGGGCCGGCGAGAACGACGTGCGCCTCACCCTCTTCCACGGCCGGGGCGGTTCCCTCGGCCGCGGCGGCGGTCCGGCCAGCCGGGCCCTGCTGGCGCAGGCGCCGGGCTCGGTCGGCGGACGGTTCAAGGTCACCGAGCAGGGCGAGGTCATCTTCGCCCGCTACGGCCAGGAGGCCATCGCCCGCCGCCACATCGAACAGGTCGGCCACGCCGTCCTGATGGCCTCCACCGACGACGTCCAGGAGCGCGAGCGCGCCGCCGCCGAGCTCTACCGGCCCCACGCCGACACCATCGCCGCCGCCGCGCAGAAGGCCTACCTCGACCTCATCGGCACCGAGGAGTTCGCGGTGTGGTTCTCCCAGGTCAGCCCGCTGGAGGAGCTCGGTGAGCTCCGGCTGGGCTCCCGTCCCGCCCGCAGGGGCGCGGCCAAGGGGCTCGGCGACCTGCGGGCGATCCCGTGGGTCTTCGCGTGGACGCAGACCAGGGTCAACCTGCCCGGCTGGTACGGCCTCGGTACGGGCCTGGCCGCCGTCACCGACCTGTCGGCCCTCCAGGACGCCTACCGGGAGTGGCCGCTGTTCGCGTCCCTGCTGGACAACGCGGAGATGAGCCTGGCCAAGGCCGACCGGACCATCGCCGAGCGCTACCTCGCCCTCGGCAACCGGCCCGAACTCACCGAGACGGTCCTTCGGGAGTACGACCTGACCCGCGAACTCGTCCTGCGGGTGACCGGCCACAGCCGCCTGCTGGAGAACCGCGCCGTCCTGTCCCGCGCCGTGGACCTGCGCAACCCGTACGTGGACGCGCTGAGCCACCTGCAGCTCCGCGCCCTGGAGGCGCTGCGCGGCGAGGAGGCCGACTCCCTGTCCGAGCAGGACAGCCAGCACCTGGAGCGCCTGCTCCTGCTGTCCGTCAACGGTGTGGCCGCAGGCCTGCAGAACACCGGCTGACCCCGGCGACCACACGGTCCGGGCCCCGCGCCAGGGGTTTCCAGGGGGTGTCACGCCCCCTGGGAACCGCCGCAGAGGTGCGGGGCCCGCGGCGTGTCCCCGGTGCGGTTCAGGCGGGGAACGCGCCGGTGTCGAGCGTCAGGTCGAAGGGGTCCGGGATGTGGATCTCCTTGCCGAAGGGAACCTTGGTGATGCTCGTGTACCGGCCGCTCTCCGGATCGGAGAAGAGGGTGACCTCGCCCCTGCCGCTCTCCGGGTCCCAGCGGTCCACCAGCAGGTACAGGGGGATCCCGGCGTGCGCGTAGCCCCACAGTTTGGGCTTGCGGTCCTTCTTCGCGGTGCTCCTGGAGGTCACCTCGACCACGAGGAGCGCGTCCTCGGCGGAATGTTCGGAGCTGCGCACCATGATGGAGCCCGGCAGGACCACGAGGTCGGGGATGTACAGGCTGCTGCGCCAGGGGACACGGAGGTCGATGTTCTGGTGCACACTCGCCTCCGCGAGAGGGCTGTTCTCACGCAGGGTCTCGCGGATGAACCACTTGTTGAGCAGGGCGACGATATGGGCGTGCTCGTCCTTGGGGGGAGTCATGATCCTGATCGCGCCTTCGATGATCTCGGCCCGCCACCCTTCGGGCAGGTCCAGCTCTTCCCAGGCGCGCAACAGGACTTCCCAGTGAGACGGCATGCTCAGCGCAGTCTCCGATTCCGCGATGGTCATCTGTCGCGACACCTCCAGTAGCTGAACGTAGCAATGCACGATCACCTGTGTGCTGGATTCAGCTTAACCGGGGCGCACCCGCCTCCGAGGGTTGTCCACAGAGGATTCCGGCGCTGCTGTAATGGGGCCATGACCGGTGAACACAGCAGTGAGACCCCCCCTCTGGACCGGGCCGCGATCACGGCCGCGGCGGTACGCCCCGGCGGGCTCTGGCGGAGCGTGGAGGTGGTGCCCGAGGCCGGTTCCACCAACACCGACCTGATCGCCCGCTCCAAGGCGGGGGCGCCCGAGGGCACCGTGCTGGCCACCGAACACCAGACCGCCGGGAAGGGGCGGCTCGGGCGCGGGTTCACCACCCCGCCGGGGGCCGCCCTGACCTTCTCCGTGCTGGTGCGGCCCGCCGTGCCGCCCGACTTCCTGGGTTGGCTCTCCCCGATGATGGGGGCGGCCGCCGTCGCCGCGGTCCGTCGAATGACCGGGGTCGGGGCCGTCCTGAAGTGGCCCAACGACGTCCTCGTGCCGGGGGAGGGGGAGAGGGCAAACTCGCCGGGATCCTCGCCGAGGCCGACTTCTCCGACCCCGCCCGGCTCGGTGTGGTGGTGGGCATGGGCCTCAACGTCGCCCAGGAACGCGGGGAGCTCCCGGTGCCGACCGCGACCTCGCT
This sequence comes from Nocardiopsis sp. iso_40, assembly GCF_056173285.1. Lineage (NCBI taxonomy): Bacteria > Bacillati > Actinomycetota > Actinomycetes > Streptosporangiales > Nocardiopsidaceae > Nocardiopsis > Nocardiopsis sp. iso_40. The sequence continues at coordinate 949,233 of NZ_CM149666.1, forward strand.
GCGGGCCGAGGGCGCGTCCGGAACCGGCCGGGACGCGCTGCTCGCGGCGGTCCTGGCCGGGTTCGAGGAGCGCTACACGGCCTGGACCGGGGCCGGGGGGAACGCCGGGGCCAGCGGGTTGGCCGCCGAGTACCGGGACGTGTGCGTCACGATCGGGCGCGGTGTCCGCGTCCACCTGCCCGGGGACCGGCTCCTGGAGGGCACCGCGACCGGTGTCGACGACCGGGCCCGGCTGCTGGTGGCGGGTCCCGGGGGCGAACAGGCGCTCAGCGCCGGGGACGTCGTGCACGTCCGGCCGGGGGACTGAGACCGCCGAACGGGAACCGGGGCCGCGGAGCCCGGAAAAGGTCGTCCACAGGGGAGAAACTCGCCTCTCCCGCACGGGGGCGCCCTGTGCCATTATCACCGTTATGGCTATCGCGGACCGCTACCTTTCCGACGACGAGGAACTCGTCTACGTCGCACGCCAGCACTGGACCGTCCTCGTGGGTGAGTTCGTGGCGCTCCTGCTGATCGTCGCGGTCGTGGGCACCGCCCTCTTCTTCGTCCCCTGGAACGAGGACTGGGGGCCGGTCGCCGGGGCCGTCGCGGCGGGCGTCGGTCTCGTCGCCGCGCTGGCCTTCTGGCTCGTCCCCATGCTGCGGTGGGCCACCACCGTCTACATCCTCACCAACCGGCGGCTGATGATACGGGAGGGCATGCTCTCCAAGCAGGGCCGTGACATGCCACTGACCAGGGTCAACGATGTTTCCTTCAATATCACGCTCTGGGAACGGATCATGCGGTACGGAACGTTGTCCATTCAGTCGGCATCAGAGCAGGAGGGCATGGTCCTCCAGCGCGTGCCCCGACCCCAGTGGTTCCAGTCGGAGATCTACCGCCAGGTCAACGTGGCCCAGCGGCCGGACTACCCGGATGGCCCCCAGGGCTGACCAACCGTCCCCGGTGGCCCGCGGCCCCCTGACCCGGAAGGCCGCGGGCGTAAGCTGGTGACGGATCCGACACCGCGCCCCCCGGCCGGTGACAAAGAGATTGCTCCCCGCCGCGGCGGGGAAGGTCCCGTGAAAGAGAACGTATGCCGTCGCGTCCTGACCCGAAAGCGATCGAGTCCGTCCTGCTCGGTGGTGAAGCGGTCTACACCAGGGAACAGGCGGTCGAGCTCGCCGGAGCCGATCCCGAACTGGCCGGGCGCGTCTGGCGCGCCCTCGGCTTCCCCACCCTGGGTGACGACTCGATCATCTTCGCCGAGAGCGATGTCGAGGCGTTGCGTATCGCCAACTCCCTGCTCCAGGAGGGCATCCTCGACGAGGAGGGCGTGGTCCGGTTCGCCCGTGCCATGGGTCAGACCATGGCCCGCCTGGCCGACTGGCAGACCAGCATCCTGAGCACGCTCATCTTCAAGGACGGCAACGACAGCGCCGCGGCCAGCCCCCTGATGAACCAGGTCAAGGAGCTCCTGCCGGACGTCGAGCGCCTGCTGCTGCACATCTGGCGCCGTCAGCTCGCGGCCTCCACCGCGCGCACCCTCGCCGTGATGTCCAACGGCCACGACATCGTGCCGAACTACTACCCGCTGATCGTCGGCTTCGCCGACCTGGTCTCCTTCACAACCCTCAGCCGTGAACTCGACGAGGTCGAGCTCGCCGGGGTCGTGGAGGGCTTCGAGGCCACGGCCGCCGACATCGTCGCCTCCGGCGGCGGTCGGGTCGTCAAGACCCTCGGCGACGAGGTCCTCTACGTCGCGGACTCACCGCTCCAGGCCGCCGACATCGCGCTGCGCCTGGCCTCCGGGGTCAAGACGCACGTGGAGGTCCCCGACGTCCGGGTGGGGGTCGCCTACGGGCCGGTGCTCACCCTGCACGGTGACGTCTTCGGCACCACGGTCAACCGCTCCAGCCGTCTCACCTCCTTCGCCCGCCCGGGCACCGTACTCATCGACGACGCGCTCGCCGAGAGCCTCGAAGAGGAGGAGGGGCTCCAGGTGGTCAAGGTCCGGGCCCGACACGCGCACGGCCTCGGACTCATCCAGCCCTACGCCCTGCGCCGCGACTTCGACGCCCCGAGCACCTGACCGGGGGCCTGGCCGGAAGGACGCCGCCGCCCGCCGCGGGAAATTCCCCGACACCCGGGTGACCGGCGCGGAACGGTGTGTGCGCGGGGGGACCGGCGGGATAAGCTCGAAGCTCCAGCCCCCGTGAGACGTCAGGTGGTGAGCCAGTGAGTTCCCTTTCCCCCGTCCAGCGGCTACGTACTTCCGGAGTCCTCAGTGTGGAGGGCACCGAGTCCAACGTCGAGAACAACGTGTGGATCGTCGGCAACGACGACAGCGCGGTGGTGATCGACGCCTCCCATGACCACGAGCGCATCGCCCGGGGGCTCGGGGACCGTGAACTCATGGCGATCGTGTGCACGCACGGGCACGGCGACCACGTCAACGCGGCGGTGGCCCTGGCCGAGCTCACGGACTCCCCGATCCTGCTCCACCCGGACGACGCCGAGCTGTGGCAGCAGGTCCACCCCTACCGCGAACCCGACGCCCCGCTGCTGCACGGCGAGGTGCTGCGTGCCGGGGACGTGGAGCTCACCGTCCTGCACACCCCCGGCCACACACCGGGCGGGGTCTCCTTCCACGCCCCCGAACTCGGCGTGGTCTTCAGCGGGGACACCCTCTTCCCGGACGGGCCGGGGGCCACCGGCCAGCCCTCGTCCGACTTTCCGACGATCATCGCGTCCATCCGCGACCAGTTGGCCAACCTGCCCGGAGACACCGTGGTGCACCCCGGACACGGCGACTCCACCACCGTCGCCGAGGCCGCCGCGCACCTGGAGGAGTGGACCAGCCGCGGCTTCTGAGCCCGGTGCGGCCCGCACCCGAGTGCTCGGGTCGGCGCCCGGGCTGCCCGGGGCCGCGGCCCGACGGCGGACACCGCCTCTCAGGGCACCGGCATCGGGTCGGCGGTCTCCAGGAACTCCGCCGGGACCCTGACCCCCAGGCGCGCCAGCCGACGCAGGTGGGTCCGGTGGCCGAACCGTTCACGCAGGACCTCGTGCCCGCGTTCGACCTGGTGCCCGTACCGCTCCCCGTCTGCCATCAGCGCCTCGACCTCGGCCCGGACCCCCGCGGGGTCGGTGTAGAGCGCCGCCGCGCCGAAGACCGGTTCGAAGGAGTGCGGCAGCAGGGTCGGCAGGCCCGCGGCGATGGCCTCCAGCGGTGCCCGGCCGAAGGGTTCGAGGTGGCCCTCCCCGGTGAAGTACACGTACGCGTCCAGACCGTGCAGGAAGTCGCGCACCTCCACGGAGTCGAAGTCGTGCACCCGCCAGTGGTCGGGCAGGACCCCCAGGACGCGCTCGGGCGCCTTCGCGCCGCCCAGGACGTGCGTCTCCCAGCCCGGCAGCCCCGGGTAGGCGGCGGTCAGCGCAGCCGGCTCCCCCGGCCACTTGTCCCGGTGGTCGCGCGAGTGCCGGCCGAGCAGGACCCGGCCGTCCGGCGCGCGCCGGGACTCCCGCTGCCAGGCGTCCAGGTCGATGATGTTGGTCCAGTCCTCGTCGGCCAGCGGTATCCCCGCCATCTCCGCGCCGTGGTGCGAGACCATCGCCTCGCGCACCCGTGGGCTGACCGGGTACCAGGTGTGCTCTCCGAGCAGGCTCCGGAACCCCTCCGCGCAGCGGGCGACGTCCCACGCCTCGTTCCTGGCCTCCTCGACTCCGTAGCGCCGGAGCGGGGTCTGGTTGAGCACCACGATCCGACGTGCGGCCTCCACCGAGGGCAGCACGTCCAACGGCCGCTGCCCGATCAGGGGGAACCTGACCACGAGCAGGTCGCAGGTCACCCGCTCGTCGGGGGCGACGAAACGGACGAGGTCGTTGTCCACGGCGGCCAGGACCTTGGGGTTGACGCCCAGGGACTGGTCTCCGGACAGCGCCGGATGGTGGACCAGGCCGGTACGCAGTCCCGCGCGCCGCTGGGCGGTGATCTCCTGGAGGTTGCTGCCGGTCGTGCCCCCGGGAAGCCGGAAGTCGGACATCACCACCACGTCGAAGTGCTGGGAGGGTGCGGGCGGACGCACCCGGGCGGTCAGCAGCAGGGGCACCCCCGACGAACCCCGGGCGTCCCGGGGAGCGGCCAGGTCGGCCAGGTGGGCGTGGTTGCGGGCGTGCTCGGATCCCCCCGTGGCGCGGTGCCAGTTGGACAGGGTCTTGTGCGCTTCGGCCCGGACCCCGGGGCTGGCCCCGCCGTCCGAACCCAGGGCGCGGAGCTGGTCCGTTCCCAGGGTGCTGTACCCGGCCCAGAGCAGGTCCTGTGCGCTCGCCAGACGCTTCTCCGCTCGGGTCGGTGCGGGGCCCCGCTCCCGCAGGGACCGTTCCCGCAGTGCCCACCCCTCCACGGTCCGGTCCGCGCAGGAGTCAGCGGCCTCCTGGATCGTCTCCCGGAGCCGCTCGTCCCGCTTGCGTGCGGTACTCAGTTCGTCCCGGCGTTCGCGGGCCATTCCGTCCAGCCGTGCGCGGACCTCTCCCAGCTCTTCGGACAGGTGCCGACACCGCTCCTCCACGAGACGCCCGGTCCCCAGAGCCAGGAGGGCGAGCCCGGCGAAGGCCAGTGCCAGGGCGGGCCCCGGCGGACTGACGGCGACGGCGACGGCGGCCAGCCCGACGGCGGCCAGCACGATCTGCTTGCGGGAAATCGACCTGAGCCTCATGTTGCGACCACGTTCCGCGTAGAGGATGGGTGCCTCCCGGGCGGGCCCGGTGGGGCGCGCCGGCGGCGGGAGGGACCAGCTTCACCCAGCGGGCGGCGGGGGAGAAGCACCCCGGGTTCAGAGGAGGGTCGCTGACAGAGCGGGCGAAGCTGCCGATGTCGGATCAGTCGCGGTCGCCGGTCCCGTCCGGGAACCGGACCCCCTCCCGGTCGGGTTCGCCCGAGTTCCCGGCGGAGAGGAGGACCTCCAGGTCGGGCCCCAGGTCCTCGGGCGACATCGAGGACAGGTACCCGTGGAGGTGGTGGCGGAAGGCCTCCGCGGAGTGGGACGGTTCCACGTCCCTGCGCTGGGCCAGGGCCACCGTGCGCAGCAGCCGGGGCCGGGCCAGGGGGGTCCCGCGCAGGCCGGGGCGGTTGCGCAGCACCATGCTGGGCACCACCGCCAGGCCCAGCCCGGCCTCCACGAACCGCAGCACGGCGTCCATCTCGCCGCCCTCCACGGCCAGCTCCGGTTCGAAGCCCGAGGCCCGGCAGGCGCGTAGGGTGGCCTCGCGGACGTCGTACCCCCGGCGGAACATCACCAGGGGCCGTCCCTGGAGTTCGGTGATGCGCATCGAGGCGCGCCCGTTCGGCGAGGGCTGTGCGGTGGGGCTCGCCACCACCAGGTTCTCCCGCAGGATCGGCGTGGTCGAGAAGTCGGGGTCGCTGCTGTGCAGCGGGAGGATGATCAGGGCCATGTCCAGCTCGCCGCGGCCCAGGTCGCGGATGAGGTCGCGGGAACCGCTCTCCTCCACGTGGAGTTCGATGCCGGGGAAGCGGGTATGGAAATCGGAAAGCACGTCGGCCAGCAACCCGGCGCACAGGGACGGGGTGGCGCCCAGGCGGACCCGGCCCCGGCGGACCCCGGCGAGCTCGGCGACCTCGCGGCGGGCCGTCTCCAGGTCGGTGAGGATGCGTTGGGCCAGCGGGAGCAGCGCCTCGCCGGCCGGCGTGAGTGTGATGTTTCCCCGAGCACGACTGAATAACGGCGCACCCAACTCACGCTCAAGGCTCCGGATCTGTTTGCTCAAGCTCGGCTGGGCGACGCTGGAAAGCTCGGCTGCGCGGGTGAAATGGCGCGTGCGGGCCACAGCGACGAAGTAGGCGAGCTGTTGGAACTGCATGATCCATAGCCTATGGCTATGGAGGCCAGGGTCCCGATGACTTGGACGTTGGACTTAACCCGAATTTAGAGTGGCAGGCTGTGGCGAACAGTACCTTGACCAAGAAGCGGTCTACGGCCTACGGGTCCACGGTGGCGCTCAAGTCAGCAATGGCGGCCTCCGGTGCGATCCTCGTGCTGTATTTGATCGCGCACATGTACGGCAACCTGAAAGTCTTCGCTGGCCAGGAGTCCTTCGACGGCTACGCCCACGGTCTCCGCGAGCTGGGCTACCCGATCCTGCCCGAAAGCGGCTTCCTGTGGATCTTCCGGATCGTGCTCCTCGCGAGCGTCCTGATCCACATCTACTCGGCGGCGGTTCTGACGATTCGCGCGCGTAGGGCCCGTGAGCACCGTTACGCGGTGCGCAAGCGGGTGCAGCGCACCTACTCCTCCTACACCATGCGCTGGGGCGGTGTGCTGATCGCGCTCTTCGTGATCTTCCACATCCTGCACCTGACGGTGAACGCGATCGCGCCCGGCGGCAAGTCCGACAGCCCCTACGAGCGGCTCGTGAACGGGTTCCAGCCCGAGTTCTGGTATGTGACCCTCTTCTACGTGCTGTCGGTCATCGCTGTCGGCTTCCACCTGCGGCACGGCATCTGGAGCGGCATGGCCACTCTGGGCGCCAACAAGGCCAGCCGTCAGGGCAAGATCAACGCCGTCGCCGTGGTGATCGCGCTGGTCGTGACCGTCGGTTTCCTGCTTCCGCCCCTGGCGGTCACCTTTGGACTGGTGAGTTAATTGTCTGAGAACGACCTCTACATCGAGGGCGCCCCGATCCGCGACGAGAAGGCGCCCGAGGGACCGATCAACGAGCGCTGGGACAAGCGCCGCTTCTCGGCCAAGCTGGTCAACCCCGCGAACCGGCGCAAGCTCTCCGTGATCATCGTCGGCACCGGTCTGGCCGGTGCCGCCGCGGCGGCCACCATGGGCGAGGCCGGCTACAACGTCGTCTCGTTCTGTTACCAGGACAGCCCCCGGCGCGCGCACTCCATCGCCGCGCAGGGCGGCATCAACGCCGCGAAGAACTACCGCAACGACGGCGACAGCATCCACCGGCTGTTCTACGACACGGTCAAGGGCGGTGACTTCCGCTCCCGCGAGTCGAACGTCTACCGCCTGGCCCAGACCAGCGTCGAGATCATCGACCAGTGTGTGGCCCAGGGCGTGCCGTTCGCGCGTGAGTACGGCGGTCTGCTCGACAACCGCTCCTTCGGCGGTGTGCAGGTCTCCCGTACGTTCTACGCGCGCGGCCAGACGGGCCAGCAGCTGCTGATCGGCGCCTACCAGGCGCAGGAGCGGCAGATCGCGGCGGGCACCGTCCAGATGAACACCCGCCACGAGATGCTCGAGGTCATCGTCGTGGACGGCAAGGCGCGCGGCATCATCGCCCGTGACATGGTCACCGGCGAGATCGAGACGCACTTCGCCGACGCCGTGGTCCTGGCCACCGGCGGATACGGCAACGTCTTCTTCCTGTCGACCAACGCGATGGGCTCCAACGTCACCGCCGCGTGGCGCGCCCACCGCAAGGGCGCGCACTTCGCGAACCCCTGCTACACGCAGATCCACCCGACCTGCATCCCGGTCAGCGGCGACTACCAGTCCAAGCTGACCCTGATGAGCGAGTCGCTGCGCAACGACGGCCGGATCTGGGTGCCCAAGGAGGGCGGCGACACGCGCGACCCGCGCCAGATCCCCGAGGGCGAGCGCGACTACTACCTGGAGCGCATCTACCCGGCCTTCGGCAACCTGGTGCCGCGCGACATCGCGTCCCGTGCCGCCAAGAACGTCTGCGACGAGGGCCGCGGTGTCGGTCCCGGCGGTCTGGGCGTCTACCTCGACTTCGCCGACGCGATCGAGCGTCTGGGCAGGGACGCCGTCGAGGCCAAGTACGGCAACCTGTTCGACATGTACCAGCGCATCACCGGTGAGAACCCGTACGAGGTTCCGATGCGCATCTACCCCGCGGTGCACTACACCATGGGCGGCCTGTGGGTCGACTACGACCTCCAGAGCAGCATCCCCGGCCTGTTCGTGACCGGTGAGGCCAACTTCTCCGACCACGGCGCCAACCGTCTGGGCGCCAGTGCGCTGATGCAGGGTCTGGCGGACGGCTACTTCGTCCTGCCGAACACCATCAACGACTACCTGGCGGACGGCCCCTTCGAGAAGCTCGACGAGAGCCACCCCGAGGCCGTCAAGGCCAAGGAGGAGGTCACCTCCCGGATCGACAAGCTGCTCTCCATCAACGGTTCCCGCACCGTCGACTCCTTCCACAAGGAGCTCGGCCACATCATGTGGGACTACTGCGGTATGGAGCGCAACGAGGAGGGCCTGCGCAAGGCCATCGACCTCATCCGGGAGCTGCGCGCCGAGTTCTGGCGCGACGTCAAGGTGCTGGGCACGAACGAGGAGTTCAACCAGGCTCTGGAGAAGGCCAACCGCGTGGCCGACTTCCTGGAGCTGGGCGAGCTCATGTGCATCGACGCCCTGCACCGCCGTGAGTCCTGCGGCGGCCACTTCCGCGCCGAGAGCCAGACCGAGGACGGCGAGGCCCTGCGCCACGACGACGAGTTCGCCTACGTCGCCGCCTGGGAGTTCGGTGGTACGGACAGCAAGCCCGTGCTCCACAAGGAAGCCCTGGAGTACGAGTACGTCGAGATGAAGCAGCGGAGCTACAAGTGAACATCACCCTGCGCGTTTGGCGCCAGAAGGGCCGTGACGACGAAGGCCGGATGGTCACGTACAAGCTCACGGACGTCTCGCCGGACATGTCCTTCCTGGAGATGCTCGACGTTCTCAACGAGAAGCTCACGCTCGAGAACGAGGACCCGGTCGCCTTCGACCACGACTGCCGTGAGGGCATCTGCGGTGCCTGCGGTGTCGTGATCGACGGTGAGGCCCACGGGCCGGAGGTCACCACCACCTGCCAGCTGCACATGCGCAGCTTCAAGGACGGCGACACCATCACGGTGGAGCCGTGGCGGGCCAAGGCCTTCCCGGTCGTGAAGGACCTGGTCGTCGACCGGGGCTCGTTCGACCGCATCATCCAGGCGGGCGGCTTCATCAGCGCCCCGACGGGTACCGCGCCGGACGCCCACGCCAACCCGATCCCGAAGCCGGACGCCGACCGCGCCTTCGACGCCGCGACCTGCATCGGCTGCGGCGCCTGTGTGGCGGCCTGCCCGAACGCCTCGGGCATGCTGTTCACCGCGGCGAAGGTCACCCACCTCGGCATGCTCCCGCAGGGGCAGCCGGAGCGGGCCTCGCGTGTGGTGAACATGATCAACCAGCACGACGAGGAGGACTTCGGCGGCTGCACCAACATCGGTGAGTGCGCCGCGGTCTGCCCGAAGGGCATCCCGCTGGACACCATCTCCCAGCTCAACCGCGACCTGCTGGGTTCCCTCAGCAAGGGCATCAGCTAACCGTTACCCGGTCGTGTGTACGGGCCGCGCCCCTCGGGGCGCGGCCCGTTCGCGTGCGCGGGGTCAGTTCCGGAAGGGCTGGCGCAGCCGGTCCAGGGCTGCCCCGACGTTGGTCTCCAGGTCCCGCACGGAGTCGAGGACCAGGCGCTCGTCGTCCCACGAGGCCAGTCCCGATCCGCGCGCGGCCAGCGAGTCCCACGCGGGTTCGGGGAAGCCGGGCAGGTCGCGCTGGCGCCCCTGCAACCTGCTGCGGTGCAGGTCGGGGTCGGAGCAGACCACCTCGATCCAGGCCAGGGGGACGCGCTGGCGCCCGGCCAGCCCGCGCCACTGCTCCCGGGCGGCCTCGGCGTCGTTGACGGCGTCCACGACCACTGTCTGTCCCAGTGCGAGGACGTCGGCGGCCGTCGCCTCCACAGCCGCGTAGGCGGCCAAGCCCGTGGGCTGGGAGCGGTGGATTCCGGCCCGCCACAGGGCGGCCTCGACGGGGTCGACCGACAGTACGGGGGCGGGCAGGCGCCGCCCGAGTTCCTTGGCCACGGTGCTCTTGCCCGCGCCGGGCATCCCGGCCATCACGATCAGCATGGCACCACCCTTCCAGGGGGCGCCGACAGGCGGTCAGGCGGCGGGGCGGAGCATGCAGTGGGTAGAGGGGAAGGGCGGGTCGTTGACCGCCCGCATGACGCGGAAGCCGTACCTCTCGTAATAGCCGATGTTGCTCGGGTTCATGGTCTCCAGGTAGACCGCGACCCCGTCCGCGTCGGCCTGGGCCAGGCCCGCGCGCAGCAGTGCCGATCCCACACCGGTCCCACGTGCCACGGGGTCGGCGCCCAGGGTGGCCAGGTACCAGTGCGGCTCCTCGGGGGCGGACGCCTTCAGCTCCGCGAAGTAGCCCAGGACCTCCGGGAGCCTCCTCAGGCCCACCAGCGCGGCCAGGTGCGGCAGCGACCGCAGCACGGTGGCCGCGCTCTCCGCGTTTCCCCCGGGAGGGGCCCACAGGGCCGCGCCGCGCACCATCCGGCGCCCGTCCTCCTCGGCCTCGAACACGTCGGCCCGGCCGCGGGGCACGTACCCGAACCCCGCCTCCAGGGCGCTCAACCGGACCGAACGGGCCATGCGCGGGTTCGGGTCCGGGAACAGCCACCGGAAGAGGGGGTCCTCGCAGAAGGCCCGGCCGAGCACCCGGGCCACCTCCGGGACGTCGTCCATGGTTGCGGTGCGGACCGATCCGACGGTGGTGGCGACGGGTGCCATACGCGCTGTCTCCCTCTTCCCGGGGCTCGTCACCGCTCATGTTAGATTACGGGAACATCACGGCGGGTGGCTTTTCGGAAGGGTCCGGGCGCCCCGGGGCCGCCGGGTCAGGAGGCCGGTCGGAGCAGGAAGTAGCTGGTCCCGACGCCCTGGTGCGGGACCTCGTGCACGCAGCGGAAACCGAAGTGCTCGTAGAAACCGACACTCTTGTCGTTGAGGGTCTGGGTGAACACCGGCAGGCTCCGGGAGTCGGCCCCGTCCAGCCCGGCCGTGAGCAGCCCGCCGGCCACCCCGGTGCCCTCGGCGCTCGGGTCCACACCGAGCGCGGCCAGGTACAGATGGGGCTCCTGGGGGGAGGCCATCTTCCACTCGGCGAAGACCCGCACGAACGCGGCCAACCGGGCGCGACCGATCAGCGCACCCCAGTGCGGCCAGGTGCGCAGGGAGACCAGGGGGCCCTCGGGGTTGTTCGTCGGCTGGGCCCACAGCGCTGCGGCGCGGGTCACCGGGGCGGCGCCGGCGCCCTCGGCGGTCTCGGCGACCCGGGTGTCACCCGCGGGGACGTAACCGAACCCGGCAGCCAGCGCGAAGAAGCGGCGGACCTTGGCCATCCGCGTCTCCTCCTCGGGGAAGAGCCAGCGGAAGAGCGGATCGTCGTGGAGCGAACGGCTGAGCACCCGGGCCACCCCGGGAACGTCGTCGAGTGTGCTGGCACGGGCGGTGGAGGCGACGATCGGACTCATCCTGGCTGCTTTCTGGTAGGGGGCGTCCCGCTCATGGTAAGCGGGGCGATCACGGTTGCCGGGCGGCTGCCCCGGCGGCGACCGGCTGGTCGAACACGTGCGCACGGACCCAGGCGTGCATGGCCACGGCGGCCGCGGCGCCGGCGTTGATCGACCGGGTCGAACCGAACTGGGCGATCGACAGCACGGCCGCGCACACCTTCCGCACCTCCTCCGACAGGCCGGGGCCCTCCTGCCCGAACACCAGGACGGTGTCGCGCGGCAGCGGATAGGTCTCCAGGGGGACCGCGCCGGGCAGGTTGTCCACCCCGACCAGCACGAGGCCGCGCTCGGTGGCCCACGCCACCAGTGACTCCGTGTCCGGGTGGTGGTGGACGTGCTGGTACCGGTCGGTCACCATGGCGCCCCGCCGGTTCCAGCGGCGCTTGCCCACGATGTGCACGGCCGCGCAGCCGAAGGCGTTGGCGGTACGCACCACCGATCCGATGTTGAAGTCGTGCGTCCAGTTCTCCACGGCCACGTGGAACTCGTGTCGGACCGTGTCGAGGTCGGCGATGATCGCCTCACGGCGCCAGTACCGGTAGTGGTCGACGACATTGCGCCGGTCGCCGTTGGCCAGCAGCTCAGGATCGTAGTGGTCGCCCTCGGGCCAGGGGCCGGGCCACGGGCCCACACCGACCTCGCGCGCCTCGTCCTCCCCGGGGGCAGGGGCGGCGGGCGTCGCGGCGGCGGTTTCGGGCAGCACGGCGGCGGCCTCGGGTACAGGGTGCTCGTTCATCGCTTCCAGCTTACGAACCGCCCGGGGCCGCCCGAGCAGACCACGGCTCCGTCCGGCCTGACCCGGCGCCCGGCCGTGGGCCGGTGAAGGCTCGGTACCCCCGGGCGGACGTCCCCGTGCAAGTCACGGCCCCGGGTGACGCCGGCCCTGCCGCCTCCGCCGGGCCACCAGCAGGGCCGCGGCCCGCCAACCGAGCATGGTCACGGCCAGGAACAGGGAGGTCACCACTACGAAGGAGAACGGCGCCCCCTCCCCGCCGAGCAGGCGCAGCGGCATCGCGCCCGCGACCGTCACCGCCCACACCAGGACCCCGGTCGGCCAGATCCGGCCAGGGGAGCGCCACGCCAGGGTGACGACCCACCCCAGGGCCAACGCGACCAGGAACGGCCACGCGGTCCCGGCGACGGCGGCCGGCGCCAGGCCGGTCGCGTGGTCGGCCTTGCCCACCACGACGAAGACGAGCACGCAGAGCAGGTCGGCCAGCAGAGCCGCCAGCGGGGTGTACGAACGCATGCCACCAGGCTAGACCTGTCTTCTGCACGGTCTCGGCCGGGCTCGGGGCGGTAGACGCGGCCCCGGGCCGGTTCACGACCGGGCGGGGGCGGGGACCGGCAGTGACAGGATGAACCGGCCGCGGATCGGGGGCATCTGACCCTTCCGGACCGTCCCCGGCGCTCCTCCGAACCCCAACCGTGTCCGGTGCTTCCTCCGTACCCCCGATCGTGAGAATTCGTCCCGTGAACCCTTCGCCCAGCACGCCCACCCGTTCCCCGAACCCCGGCGGGAACACGCCCTTCGACCGTGACCGCCTGCCTCCGGGTGCGACCCCTCCAGCCAAGGGCGACCCCGAACGGCTGGGCGTCTACCGGATCGTGGGGCGGATCGCCCGGGACGCCGCGGGCACGGTCCTGCTCGGGCTGGACGGCGACGGCGCCCCCGCCACGATCCGTCTGGTCTCCGCTGAGCTCGCCGACGCTCCGGACGCGCGCTCCCGACTGACCGCCGAGGTCGGCCGACTCGCCCGCGTCCGCTCCCTGTGCACCGCCGCCTACCGGGGAGCGGACGTTCGGGCCGCCGTCCCCTGGCTGGCCGCCGCGTACGTCCCCGGCCGGACCCTGGCCGAACACGTCGCCGAGCACGGTCCGCTGACCGGCGGCATGCTCACCGCCCTCGCCGCGGGGCTCGCCGAGGCACTGGCCGCCGGGCACGCCGTCGGGGCCACCCACCTTTCCCTGGACCCGACGAAGGTGGTCCTCTCCCCGTCCGGGCCCAGGGTGGTGGACCTCGGGGTCGCCGGGGCCACCGGTCGACGGGTCGCCGCCGCGCGCTGGGCCGCGCCCGAGCAGAGGGGCGCGGACGCCGCCACCGGCTACGCCGACGTGTTCGCCTGGGGGTGCCTGGTGCGGTTCGCCGCCACCGGATGGGAACCGTCCGGGGACGCCGTGGCCGCCCCCGACCTCGGGGCCCTCCCCGAGGAGCTGGTACCGCTGGTCCGGCGGGCCCTGGCGGAGGAGCCCGAGCAGCGGCCCACCGCGCTCCTGCTGCTCCGGGAACTCACCGAGGGGCGGGGCGGGGATCCGGCGGAAGCGGTGGCGGCGCTCCTGGCCGCCGAGTGGACGGGGGTGCGGGCCCCCGAACCCCGCGGGGTGAGCCGGGTGCGAAAGCCCGCGCTGCTGTCCGGCACCGCGGTGGTGCTGGCCGCCGCGCTGCTCGGCGGATGGCTGGTGGTCCGCCCGGGGGAGGAGGCGGCAGAGACCATGACGGAAGAGGCCGCGACGGAGGAGACGGAGGAGGAGTCCTCCGGACCGACCGTCGCCGAGGACCCCGAGGACGTGGACGCGGTGGTGGCCGAGGCGGTCGAGCTGGCCCTGGGGGCGTCCAGCTTCACCACCTATGAGTACCGGTACAGCAACGACGTCGGGGACTCCACACCGACCCACTACCTGTACACCGAGGACCCCGTACCGGCGATGACCCGGGCCAGCTACCTCGGCCCCACCGGGACCGGTGTGCTCGCCCTGGGGGCGGGGCTGGAGGAGTTCGTGCACTTCAGCGACATGCCGGGAGGAGCCGACGGCGGGAACGTGAAGGACTACTACCTGGACCCCGGGCCCCACGCCGGCCCGCTCAGGGAGCCCCGGGCGGAGTGGGAGGCACTGCTCCTCCCCATGGAGGGGATCCTGGCCGAGGACGCGCAGGCCGTCCACCAGGGCACGAACACGTTCGGCGACGAGTCCATCCCCCCGGAGCTGTTGGGCGACGAGAATCCGCTCGAACGCGGCGGGCACCACTACACCGGGACGTTCGTCCACGGCTTCCGGTGGCTCCCCGACCGCGAACCCATGGAGACGGGATACGAACTCTGGATCTCCGAGGAGGGCTACCCGGTCCGACTCGTCCTGGAGGGCGTTCCCGGGAACGGCTCCGTGAACGACGCAGGTGAGCCCCTGACCTACACCCACCAGGTGGACTTCCTCCGGTTCAACCAGCCAGTGGAGGTCGAGGTCCCCGCCGAGGACGAGATCCTCCCGGAGCGCCCCTGACCCCAACTTCTGACCGCCCCGCCACGAACACGGCCCCGGCGCCGCGCGCCCTGTTCGGGCACACGGCGCCGGGGCCGCCGGCTCGGGGAAGGACCAGTCGCTACTCGCCCCGGAGGTTCTCCTTGAGGAAGTCCACCTGCAACAGCAGCAGGTTCTCCGCGGTGACCGGGTCCGACGGGCTGTGGGTCACGCCCGCCAGCGGCAGCACCGTGTGCGGGCGGCCCGCCGCGAGCAGGGCCTCGGACATCCGCTGGGTGTGCGCGAACACCACGTTGTCGTCGATCAGGCCGTGGATCAGCATCAGCGGCCGCTCCAGCTTGGCGGCGTCGGCCGTCAGCGACGTCTTCGCGTACACCTCCTCCTGCTCCTGCGGGGTCCCCAGGTAGCGCTCGGTGTAGTGCGTGTCGTACAGCGCCCAGTCGATCACCGGGGCTCCGGCCACCGCCGCGTGGAACACGTCCGGGCGGCGCAGCACCGCCAGCGCCGCCAGGTACCCGCCGAACGACCACCCGTGGATGCCGACCCGGGTCAGGTCCAGGCAGGCGAACCGCTTCGCCGCGTCCTCCAGCGCCGCCACCTGGTCCTCCAGGACCGGTTCGGCGAGGTCGTGGTGGACCGCCTGCTCATAGGCCAGGTCCACGCCCGGGGTGCCGCGCCCGTCCGCGATGAGGACCGCGAACCCCTGCTCGGCGAACCACTGGGACGACAGGTAGGCGCCGCGGGCGTTCAGCACCCGCTGGGCGTGCGGGCCGCCGTAGGGGGCGACCAGCACCGGGAGGGGCGCGTCGCCCTCGCGGTACCAGGACGGCAGCAGCAGCGCGGTCGGGATCCTCCGCTCCCCGGCCAGCCAGGACTCCACCCGCGGGTCCGGGAGTTCCGGGACCTCGGCGAGGCTCTCGATCTCACCGCGGGTGCGGCGGGTCTCGGTACTGGCGTTGCGGACCACCAGGGTCCGCACCCCGGTGAAGTCCAGGGACCGGTGCTGCACCACGAGGGTGTCACCGCGCAGCCGACCGGAGCGCACGCCCCCGTGCCCGTCGTCGGAGCCCCCGGCCGACCCGAAGCCGTCCGGCAGTTCCACCGGGGCGCAGGTGCCCAGCCGGGTGTCGGCCAGCCACAGCGACTGGTCGCCGGGGCGGCCCTCCGGCGAACCGGAGAACAGCACCCGGTCGCCGTCCACGCCCGCCACACCGCGCACGTACACACCCGCGGGGCTGACCGCGCGCTCGCCCACGTACACCCGGCGCTCGCCGTCACCGTTCTCGCGGCCGATCCACACCAGTTCGCCCGCGGCGGTGAAGTCCGGCACGCCCGGCATGATCTCGACCCACACGCCGTCGCTCTCGGTCCGGGTGGCCGACACCAGCCCGGTGGCGGGGTCGGCACTGAACAGGCTGAGGGTGCGCTGGTCACGGCTCTGCGCGGTGAACACCAGGACGGGGTTGCCGTCCGGGCCGCTGGTCCAGGCCACGGTGGGCACGTACGGCAGCTCCCCGCGGTCCCACTCGATCGGCGTGGGTTCGGGGCGGCCGTCCCGCCGGTAGGCGGTCGCGGACGGCACGGGGAGCACGGCCAACCGCACGTCCGGGTTGGCGGTCCCGGCCGCCGGGTAGCGCAGCGGCTGCGGTTCCTGCCCCGGCTGGTTCGGGTCGCCGACGAACCAGCGGTTCACCTCGGACTCGTCCACCCGGCTGACCGCCAGAGAGCCGCCGTCGGGCGACCACCAGAAACCGCGCACCCGTCCCATCTCCTCGGCGGAGACCAGGTCGGCCAGACCCCAGGTGACGTTCTCTCCGTCCGGCTCCACCAGCACCCGGTCGCGGTCCTCGTCGCCGTTGTCCGCGAGGTCGACGACCCGGACCGCGCCCCGGTGGACGTAGGCCACCCGGTCGCCGGCCGGGTTGATCCGCGGGTCCACGGCCGGGCTGGCCACCGGGAGCTCACGCGGTTCGGTGTCGTCGCCGACCAGGTCGACGTAGAACACCCGGCCGGACAGGGTGAACACCGCACGGGTGAAGGCGTCGTCCACCGTGTACGAGACGATGCCGCCGCCGTGCTCGCGCATCCGCTCGCGGCGGGCCCGCTCCTCGGGAGGCAGGTTCTCGTCGTCGGCGCCGAGCTCCCTGGGGTCGGCGAGGACCGTCGCGGTGCCCGCCTCGGCGGAGTACAGCCACAGACAGGTCGCCCTGTCCGTGCCGCTGCGCCCGCGCAGGAAGGTGACGCGCGCCCCGTCCGGGGAGATCTGGAACGCGCGGGGGACTCCGATCGTGAAGCGCTGGGTTCGGGCCTGTTGGCGAGGAAAGCTCATACGCAGATTGTGGCCCATTCCATGCGGGCCCCGCTCCCGGGCGGACCGGTGCGGCCGTTTGGGCCGGGAAGAGCGCATCCGGCCGGTATTGTTCGCTGGGTGATGGACAGGCGACTGATGATGGTGCACGCGCACCCGGACGACGAGAGCATCGTCACCGGTGCCACGCTGGCGAAGTACGCGGCCGAGGGGGCCCAGGTCACCCTGGTGACCTGCACCCTGGGCGAGGAGGGCGAGGTCATCCCCGCCGACCTCGCACACCTGACCTCCGACCGCGAGGACACCCTTGGCGAGTACCGGGTCGGGGAGCTCGACCGGGCCTGTGTGGCCCTGGGGGTCCGGGACCACCGCTTCCTCGGCGGCCCCGGACACTACCGGGACTCCGGGATGATGGGCGGCCCCGCCAACGGGCACCCCCGGGCCTTCTGGGGAGCCGACGTCGAGGAGGCGGCCAGACGCCTCGCCGAGATCATCCGCGAGGTCCGGCCGCACGTCCTGGTCAGCTACGACGAGCACGGCGGCTACGGCCACCCCGACCACATCCAGGCCCACCGGGTCACCCGGCGGGCCTGCGCCAAGGCCAACGAGCGGGCCATGCCCGGCACGCCCTGGCAGGTCGGCAAGCTCTACGCGATCGCCCAGCCGATCTCCCGGATCGAGGAGTCCATCGCCCGGCTCAACGAGGAGGCGGGGCCCTTCACCCCGCCCCGGGAGGTGTCGGACATCGCCCGGGGCACCCCCGACCAGGTCGTCACCACCCGCGTCGACGCCACCGGCCACTGGGCCGCCAAGGCCCTGGCGATGCGGGCGCACGCCACCCAGATCACCGTGGACGGGGAACGGTTCGCGCTGTCCAACGGCATCGCCCAGGAGATCGACGCCGTCGAACACTTCACCCTGCTGATGGGCCCGCCGCCCAAGGCCGGGGAGGACGGTTACGAGACCGACCTCTTCGCCGGTCTGTGAACCCGAAGGGCCGGGCCGGACGACACGTCCGGGGTGCGGCTCCGCACCCGTCCCGGAGCGCCTACCCTCGTCTTCCGTGACCACTCCTGAAACGGCCCAGACGCCGCAAAGCCGCCCGCACCCGTTCGTGTCCTCGGCGATGACCGTGCTCTCCTTCGCGGTCCTGTTCGTTGCGGGCCTGACCGTGGGGGTGCTGTCCGGGTTCGGGATGGGGTGGCTCGCCCACTTCTGGAACCTGGGAGCGGCGGCGAAGGCCGGAAGCGTCCTCGCCGTGCTCGCCTTCCTGGTGCTGCTGTACGCGGTGTGCCGACTCGCCGGGTGGGGGAGCCGCCGTCAGTCCGGCGCCCTGGGCTTCGCGGTCGGCTACGTGGCGGCCCTGCTCGGCATGCTCGGCTACCTGCCCGGCGGCGACATCGTGTTCTCCGCCAAGCTGGTCAACTACCTCTTCCTGTTCGGCTCCATGGCCGCCCTCGCGGCCGGGGTGGTGCGCAGTGTCGTGCTTCCGGCGCGGCCCGCCCCCGCCGCGCAGCCGGACCGGGCCTAGAACCGGACCGGACCGGCCCTAGGCCCAGAACTGCAGGAGCAGCTTGCCGTGGAACATCATCCCGGGGACGCTCGGGTTCGGCAGGACCAGGTCGAACAGGGTGTAGACCAGGGTGTCGAAGAGGTCCCGGACCACCGGCAGCCACAGCACCGCGAACACCGCGATCGAGCAGAACAGACCGTTGGCCCTGACGAAACCGGTCCACCGGGCGCCCCGGAAGGCGGCCAGGACGTGGTACCCGTCCAGGCCCGGGAGCGGCAGCAGGTTCACCAGCGCGCTGGTCAGGTTGGCGAAGGACAGGAAGGCCATCGCGGAGATCGCCCAGTTCACACTGTCCTGACCGACCGGCACCAACAGTGACACGGTGAGCGCCAACGCGGCCGACAGCAGCAGGCTGGCCAGCGGACCGGCCAGCGCCACCATGACGCGGCGGCCGCGGGTCGGGACGCGTTCCCAGTCCACGTAGGTGGGCGGCCCGTTCAGGCCGAACCCGCCCAGCCCCAGGTAGACCGAGGGCAGTACCAGACCGCCGAAGGCCTCCCGGTAGGAGAAGGGGTTGAACCGCAGGTAGCCGCTACCGCGCAGGGAGCGGTCCCCGGCCAGGTACGCGGTCAGGGCGTGCGCGAACTCGTGCACGGCCACGGACGCGATCCAGCCGAGCAGGATGAGCAGCGGCGGGATCAACGGGGTGACGGCCGTCCCCTCGGCGGCCCAGTCCAGTTCCACGGCGCGCCAGGACAGCCACCCCGCGAACCCGGTCAGTCCGAGCAGCAGGACGAACACCGGGCTGGGCAGGAAGTCCGCCCAGCTCTCCTGCCTGGGCGCGGTTTCCCCGCCCGTGTCCTCGTCGGCGTCTCCGTCCGGAGCCTTCCCCCCGCCCGGAGACTTCTCCCCGGACGCCGGATCGCTTACCGTCCCGCCGTCACCGTCTGCGCGTTCCGCGCCGACCCCGGCGGCGTTCAGGGCGTCGTCGGGCATCTGCTCCCACGGGTCGGCGACGTGTGTCCCGTCGCCGGAGTCCGAGCTCTCGGCGTCGGGAACGGTCACGTCGTCGGGTTCCGCCTGCTGCGGCGGCTCGGGCGTGGGCATGGTGCTCCTGCTGGTCGCGGGTGGTTCGCGCTCCAGGTTAGGCCCTGGCCCGCACCCCTTCGCAGCGGGTGCCGCCCCGGAACCCGGCCGTCGCTCCCCTTACATCCCGCCTGCCACCCGCAGGACGGTTCCGCTGGTGTACGAGGCGTCGGCGGACAGCAGCCAGGAGATCGCACCTGAGATCTCCTCGGGCCGCCCCGCGCGGCCGAGCGGGACGCGCCCCGCCGCCCGGGCCGGACGGTCGGGGGCGCCCATCGCGGCGTGCATGTCGGTCTCGGTGATGCCCGGTGAGACCGCGTTGACCCGGATGCCGTCCGGTCCGAGCTCCTTGGACAGGCCCACGGTCAGGGTGTCGACGGCGGCCTTGGTCGCGGCGTAGTGCACGTACTCGCCGGGGCTGCCCAGTGTCGCCGCGGCGGAGGAGACGTTCACGATCGCGCCACCGCCGCCCCGGCGCATCTCCCGCACGGCGCGTCGGCAGCACAGCAGGTAGCCCAGCAGGTTCACCTCGACCACGCGGCGCAGGTCCTCGGTCGACACGTCCGCGAACGCCCCCAGCGGCCCGGTCACCCCGGCGTTGTTGACCAGCCCGGTGACCGTGCCGAACTCCGCGACGGCGGTGTCGAAGATCCGCTCGACCGCCGCCTCGTCCGAGGTGTCGGCGCGCACGGTCACGCACCGGGACCCGGCCGCGAGCACCTGCTCGGAGACGCGCTCCGCGGCGGCTCCGTCACTGACGTACCCCAGGACCAGGTCGTGGCCGTCCCGGGCCAGTCGGACACAGGTAGCGGCGCCGATACCCCGGCTGCCGCCCGTGACGATGGTGACCTGACGCGGCATCTGCTTCTCCCTCGTTGACCGGAAAACAAGGGGAAGTCTCCCAGGTCGGGCTCAGACCACCGCGCGGGGCGCCACCGCGGACTTGTGCAGGCACGCCACCGCGAACGCCCTCCCCTGAGGGGTGAGTTCCCGGCGGCCGTCGCTGTCGCTCCCGACCACCAGACCGAGCGCCTCCAACAGCCAGCCGACCGCCATGACCATCGCGCGCACCCGGTCGGAGGCGGTTTCGGCGGCGCGCCGGTGCGCGGCCGCGTGCCGTCCCGCGGCGACCGGCGGCTCCACGGGGCGCCAACCGGACTCGGTGAGCACCCGTTCGGCGGCCTCGGCGTCGGAGATCCCCCGCCGGGCGTGCGACCCCAGGCCCTGCGGGGAACGGGCCAGCAGCATGCCCAGCAGGGTCTCCGCGGCGGCCTGCTCGAAGCCGCCGGTCCGGCACAGGGTCTCCGTGGCGGCCTGCCACAGCGCCTCGGGGTCCTCGCGCAGCTGCTGGCCCCGGCGGGTGAGTTCGAGCCGCCGACCGGAACGGCGCACGGCCCGCATGGTCCGCAGTACCTGGTGAAGGGAGATGAGCTGGGTGGCGTCGGTCTCGCTGCGCGGCGGCTCGGGTGAGGTGGACCAGCCGAAGTCCTCACACATCTGCCGGACCACACCGGGGGAGATGTAACCGATCTGGGTGAGGGCGATCCCGTCCGCGGCCAGGTCGAGCAGCCGTTGCAGCGGCGCCATGGCGGCGACGGAACCGCGCGGCACCTCCGCCCCGGCGATGATCTGTCCCACCAGGGGCCACAGGCGCTGCCGGTGCGGGTGCGCGGACGAGGACATCCACGCGCGTACCCGTTCCTCCCGGATCCGGTCCAGGTGGCTGAGCCCCCGCAGGTCGGGCTGGGTGAGGAAGGACCGCGCGAACCGTTCCTGGGCGGGGCGCCAACCGCGTTTGCCGGGGCGGATGTCGCCCAGGGAGATCGCGAGTTCGAGGGCGGCCGCGGTCTCCCGGCGGGCGTGCAGCTCGACGTCGCCGACGGCGGTGCCCCAGGTGAGCTCGGGCAGGTCGGGCGGTTCCACCCCGGACTCCCACATGAGCCTCTCGTACATGGCCAGGCCCGCGGTGTGGTCGGAGTCGTAGAGGGTGAGCAGGGTGGTGGTCTCGGGGGCCGAACAGATCTGCGCGTACCGGTTCAGCTTGAGGAGTTGGAGGAGGTGGCCCAGGGAGCGCACCGCGAACAGCCGGTCGTCGGCGGAGTCCTGGAAGCGCATGGGGAGCTCGTACCAGCAGAAACGCTGCACGGCGTGCTGATTCAGCTGTTGGATCTCCTGCTCGGGGGCGAGCGTGTCCAGGGCCAGACGCGCCGTGTCGGCGGCCCGCTCGTCCCGCCGGGCCAGTTCGGCGAGGGCGGATGCGACTGCCTCCCTCATGATGGGCGCCACCTCCCCGCGTACCTCGTGCCCGGTCCGTCAGGGGTGGGACGGCCGGGCCCGGTGCTTCGTTGTCCGCCCGAGGCCGCGGTTGGGGGAACCACCGTGCCGGGGCTGAGCCTCTCCTACCCCGGAAAGACCGAAGAATGCCTGGACGAACGCTCAGGGCGCCTGCGGGGGGCGCCCGCCGCGCCGACGCGGCGGAACCGGGGGAACGACACGACTCGCGACGATGTCGGCCTCGGCGACCTCCACCGTCGAGTCGTCCCTCCTGCGCAGTGTGAGCACGTTTTCGGCCCAGGACTCGACCACACCGACGATATCGGTGAACCCTCCCTCGGGGAGGGTGATTCGCACGGATACCCGTCGACCGAGGTCCTCCGGAACGATCCTGTGGACCAGTTGCCCGCGCAAGTGCATGAAATCCCGACCCCCGAGTGTGCGATGGGTGTTCTACGACGCCATACTAGGAGGACGACATCTGTGCCAATCGCTTGCAGAGCCCGGACCGCGAACGACGCCCGCACGTCGGGACCGGCTCCGGGGAACTCTGAAGGTCCCCGCCTCCCCCGTGGGTAAGCGGGGGTGAGACAAGGAGTACGACGTGACCTACGTCATCGCGCAGCCCTGTGTTGATGTGCTGGACAAGGCGTGCATTGACGAGTGCCCTGTGGACTGCATCTACGAGGGCGACCGCATGCTCTATATCCACCCGGACGAGTGCGTTGACTGCGGTGCGTGTGAGCCGGTCTGCCCGGTCGAGGCCATCTACTACGAGGACGACCTGCCGGAGCAGTGGTCCGAGTTCTACAAGGCGAACGTCGATTTCTTCGACGACCTCGGTTCGCCCGGCGGCGCCTCGAAGGTCGGCAAGATCGACCGCGACCACCCGATCGTCGCCAAGCTGCCTCCGCAGGCCGAATAGCAGCAACCCACCACCGCATCCCCTTGGCGCAGAGGTTGCGTGGCGTGCACGTGTCGTGCCGACCCCCGGCCGGGGGTCGGCACGACACTGTTGTGTGAGATACAGGATGGAGAGTGCACGATGGGCGAACGGCGACCGGTGACCGACCGGCTCCCGACCTTCCCGTGGGACCGGCTGACGCCGTACAAGAGGACGGCCTCGGCCCACCCCGACGGCATCGTCGACCTGTCCGTCGGCACCCCCGTCGACCCGGTGCCCGCCAGTCTGCGCGGCGCCCTCGCCGACGCGGCCGACTCGCCCGGGTACCCGGCGACCTGGGGCACGCCCGAACTGCGCGCCTCGATCGGGGACTGGCTCGAACGCCGCCACGGGGTACGCGTCGCCGAAGGCGCGGTCCTGCCCACGGTCGGCTCCAAGGAGCTGGTGGCCTGGTTGCCGACCCTGCTCGGCCTGGGCGCCGGCGACACGGTCGTCCACCCCGAACTCGCCTACCCCACCTACGACGTGGGCGTGCGGATCGCGGGTGCCACCCCGGTCGCCTCCGACGGCCTCACCTCGCTCGGCCCGGCCGACGTGAAGCTGGTGTGGGTGAACTCGCCCGGCAACCCGACCGGTCGCGTGCTCGGCGTCGACCACCTCCGCAAGGTCGTGGCGTGGGCCCGGGAACGGGGCGCGATCGTCGCCTCCGACGAGTGCTACCTCGACCTCGGCTGGACCGATCCGCGCCCCGTGTCGATCCTGCACCCCGACGTGTGCGGCGACTCCCACGCCAACCTCCTGGCCGTGCACTCGCTGTCCAAGCGCTCGAACCTCGCCGGATACCGCGCCGCCTTCGTCGCGGGCGACCCCGACCTGGTCTCCGAACTCCTCGCCGTGCGCAAACACGCCGGAATGATCGTGCCCGCCCCCGTCCAGGCAGCCATGAAAGCCGCCCTGGACGACGACGAGCACGCCGTACGCCAGAAGGAGACCTACCGGGCCCGACGCACCAAACTGCGCTCCGCCCTCGAAAACGCCGGCTGGACCATCGAACACTCCGACGCGGGCCTGTACCTGTGGGCCAGCCACCCCGACCACGACTCGTGGAGCGCCGTGGGCGCCCTCGCCAAACTCGGAGTGCTGGTCGCCCCGGGGACGTTCTACGGTCCCGCCGGCGACGGTCACGTGCGGGTGGCCTTCACCGCCACCGACGAACGGGTGGAAGCCGCGGTGAAGCGCCTCGGATCCGGGGCGTAGCGTCGGGGCGTGGTCGGGGTTCGGCGAACCCCGACCACGCCCCGGTGGCTCCGGCCGCCCCTACCGCAGCACCACGCGCCCGTCCGTGGCCTGGTCCTCCTCGACCCGGGACCATTCCTCGGCGCCGTCCACCCCGCTGGACGCCTGCCACCGCTGGTCCTCATAGGTCACCGAGGTGATCCCGTACTCCTCGGCGTGCGCCACGGCCCACAGCGCCATCGCCCAGCCCAGGTCACCCGTTCGGCCCACGCTCCCGCTCCCGCTGTTGCTCTCCGGGTCCACCGGTAGCTGGGCCGGGTCGGTGCCGAACACGCGGGCCATCTCTTCCTGGGCCCCCGCGACGTCGGTGTCCGAGGCCCGCATCTCCTCCACGGCCTCGGCGTCGAACCAACAGGTCACCGAGGGCCCGGCCCGTCCGGTGAACACTTCCGCCATGTCGGCTGACAGCTCCTCGTGCTGGTCGTAGGCGAACCCGTGGGCGCTGCGCTGGACCTGCTGAGCGGCCTCGTAGACGGGCAGGCCCTCCCAGCCGTTCACCTCCGCCAGCTTGTCGTAGAACGACCTGCTGGCGAAGACCGGGTCGAGGATCTCGTCCGGTTCGCCCCACTCCTGGGAGGGGCGCTGCTGGAACAGGCCCAGGGAGTCCAGGTCGCCGTACTCGACGTTGTAGAAGGTGGACTCCTGCCACACCGTCGCGTACGCCACCGTCACCGCCTCCTCCGGCAGATCACGGCTGAAGGCCACGCCGCTCACGGTCGCCGCGTTCACGGCCTGGGCGACCTCCATCTCGTAACGTCCGTCCGCCAGCCCCAGACGGCAACCGGGTTCGGGCTCCTCCTCGGTGTCGAGGGGCTCGAAGGTGGTCAGCACGTAGTAACCCCCGGCGACGAACAGGCCGCAGACGAAGGTGAGGATGAGGAGGATCTTGGCGAACGCGGAGAACTTCCTGCGTTTACTGGGCACGGGCGAACCAAGGGTCGGCGAACGGGTGGAGCGCACCGGGCCCGGTCCCGGGAAGGGGCCTGAGGCGGTGGTGCGCGGGGCGCGCCGGGGTCCTGTCGAAGGTGTTCGGGGGCGGTCCCCGGCGGGCCTCGGCGAAATTGTAGTCGGCGTTGCGAACTCCCACGGGGACCCTCCGGACGGCTTCGCCGAGGGCCGATTCGGTGCCCGGTGCGCCCGACCCGCGCCCCCTCGCCCGTCCTCGGGCCGCCGACCCCCGCTGGAGTGGTGAAAGGCTCAACCCGGGCGGGCGGGGCGCATGCGCCGCACTCCCCGGGAGCGGCTAACGTGGGTTCACATGACCAGCTCGTACAAGAGTCCGCTGCCCGACCAGATCGACGAACTCTGGGCGCAGCGCTCCGAACTCACCCCCGGCCACACCGATGCGCGCGAGATCATCACCGGCGCCATCGACCAGATCGACGAGGGCAAGGCCCGCGTGGCCTTCGTCGACCCCGCCACGGACGACGTGGTGGTCGACGAGCGCGCCAAGCGCTCCATCCTCCTCGGCTTCAAGGTCCTGGACATGAAGGAGTCGCAGGTCGGTGACTTCTACTACCACGACCGCATGCCGCTGAAGACCCGCTTCGACGGCGTCCGCGTCGTCGCGGGCGCGATCGCCCGGTGGGGTTCCCACCTCGCCCCGGGCGTCGTCCTCATGCCGTCCTTCACCAACATCGGCGCCTACGTGGGTTCCGGCACCATGGTCGACACCTGGGCCACCGTCGGTTCCTGCGCCCAGGTCGGCGAGAAGGTCCACCTCTCCGGCGGTGTGGGCGTCGGCGGCGTGCTGGAGCCGCCGCAGGCCTCCCCGGTCGTCATCGAGGACGAGGCCTTCCTCGGCTCGCGCAGCATGGTGGTCGAGGGCGCCCGTGTCCGCAGGGGCGCCAAGCTCGGTGCGGGCACCATCCTCACCTCGTCCACGCGCGTCTTCGACGCCGAGACCGGTGAGGAACTGCCCCGCGGCGAGGCTCCGGCCTGGTCGGTGTGCGTCACCGCCAACCGGACCAAGAGCTTCCCGGGCGGCGACTTCGGCATGCCGGTCCTGCTCGTGCTCAAGCGCCTCGAGGAGGGCCAGGAGCACGACAAGCTCGCCCTGAACGACCTCCTCCGCGAGCACGGCGTCAACGCCTGACGCCGACGCCCGGGCCGTACGTACCGGCGAACGGGGCGCCCTCCACCACGGGAGGGCGCCCCGTCGTCTGTTCTAGGCTGGCCCCATGTCGCGTGCGCGCACCGCACACCGCGAGGTTGCGGTGCGTGTGCGCACCGCACCCCACGACGACCCACACACCTCACCGAAACGGGGCGACACCATGCTGGACCTGACCTCGGACGTGGCGGACCTGACCGCCGCCATCGTGGACATCCGTTCCGAGAGCGGCGACGAGAAGGCCCTCGCAGACGCGGTCGAGAGCGCCCTGTCGGCCCTGCCCCACCTCACCGTCACCCGCGACGGTGACGCCGTCGTCGCCCGGACGGACCTCGGCCGTGAGCGCCGGGTGGTGATCGCCGGACACCTCGACACCGTGCCGATCGTCGACAACGTCCCCTCGCACGTCGAGGGCGAGCGCCTCTACGGCTGCGGCACCTCCGACATGAAGGCGGGGGTGGCCGTCCAGCTCGGGCTGGCCGCTCTGGTCACCGAGCCGGTCCACGACCTCACCTACGTCTTCTACGACAACGAGGAGGTCGACGCCGTCCGCAACGGTCTCCTCCGCCTGTCCAGGAACCACCCGGAGTGGCTGGCCGGCGACTTCGCGATCCTGATGGAGCCCACCGACGGGGTGATCGAGGGCGGCTGTCAGGGCACCATGCGCGTGGACGTGAGGGCGCACGGCAAGCGCGCGCACAGCGCCCGCTCCTGGAAGGGCGAGAACGCCATCCACCGTGCCGGTGCGATCCTGGACGTCCTGCGCGCCTACACGCCCCGCCAGCCGGAGGTGGAGGGCCTCGCCTTCCACGAGGGCCTCAACGCGGTCTTCGTCGAGGGCGGTGTGGCGGGCAACGTCATCCCGGACGAGTGCGTGGTCCGGGTGAACTACCGGTACGCCCCGGACCTGTCCCCGGCGGACGCCGAGGCCCACCTGCGTGAGGTGTTCGAGGGTTTCGAGGTCACGGTCACGGACTCCTCGGCACCGGCGCGCCCCGGTCTGGACGATCCCTCGGCGGCGGCGTTCGTCACCGCGGTCGGTGAGGGCCGGGCCCGGGCCAAGCTCGGCTGGACCGACGTCTCCCGCTTCTCCGAGTTGGGTGTGCCCGCGGTCAACTACGGCCCGGGGGACCCGATGCTCGCCCACACCCGCGACGAGTACGCCGAGATCCCGCAGATCCGTGTGGCTCAGGAGCGCATGGCCGCCTGGCTCACCGGTCGGCGCTGAACCGGCTCCGCCACCGGTCAGCACCGGTGCGGCCGACAACGGTCATCCGCGTGTCACATGTCGTTCGAGTGTGAGCTCGCCCAGGGTGGATAGCTTTACGGGCATGACGGAAGAAGAAGACGTCCGGCGCGCCGGACCACTCACCTACCGCGGCCGCGCCATCCCGGACACCACGACCGACCAGCGGCTCCTCGACCGGCGGGGCCCCTCGGACTGGGTGCACACCGACCCCTGGCGGGTGCTGCGCATCCAGTCGGAGTTCGTGGAGGGATTCGGACTGCTGTCCGAGCTCCCCTCCGCGGTGAGTGTCTTCGGCTCCGCGCGGATCAAACCCGGGACCGAGTACTACGAACTGGGTGTCGAGGTCGGCAGCAAACTCGCCGACGCCGGTTACGCCACCATCACCGGTGGCGGCCCGGGCATGATGGAGGCCGCGAACAGGGGTGCCCAGCAGGCGGGCGGACTGTCCGTCGGGCTCGGCATCGAGCTGCCCTTCGAGCAGTCGCTCAACTCCTACATCGACATGGGGATGACCTTCCGGTACTTCTTCGTCCGCAAGACGATGTTCGTGAAGTACTCACAGGCCTTCGTGGTGCTGCCGGGGGGGTTCGGGACGCTCGACGAGCTGTTCGAGGCGATCACCCTGGTGCAGACCAGGAAGATCACCCGTTTCCCCGTGGTGCTGGTCGGCACCGAGTTCTGGGGCGGCCTGCGTGACTGGGTGGAGTCCAGTCTGCTCAAGCACGGCCTGATCGCGGAGAAGGACATGGAGCTGCTCCACGTCACCGACGACCCGGACGAGGCGGTGCGGATCATCCAGCATGCGCACCTGCACCTGGAGAGCAGGTTCGAGCGTGCGGAGGCCGGTCCCTCCAGCTGACCCGCCGCGCCCCGCACGGGGCCCGCCCCGAGCGGGGCGCGCTCCCGGTCCGAGAACCGGTGCGTCAGGCGAGTCCCCGGCGCACGGCGGCCGGCGGGCGCTCGCCGCGCACCGACGCGACCATGTCCAGTGCCCGGCGCACCCGGTCCGGGTGGCCGGTGACGAACACACGCGCGCCCGCCCAGGCGTACACCGTGGCCAGGGCCACCTCCTCGGCGGCCGGGACCGGGACCGAACCCGCGATCCCGGGCGGTGCGGGAGGCAGGTCGGTGCGCGGGCCCTGCCCGTCGGGGCGCGTACAGCGGACCAGGACGGTGTGTCCCCGCGCGACCAGTTCCGCCACCCGGGTGACGGGCGGCCGGTGCCCGGCGTCCGCGGTCCAGTGGGGGCCGTCGCCGTCGCCCCGGCCCTCCCCGGGCGGGGCAGCCGTTTCGGCGGCACCGGGAGGGCCGGAGACGGAACCGGGAGTCAGGACTCGAAAGCGCGGTTGAGGCACCCGCCGAGTCTCCCACGCGAGGGCACTCCCGGGGGAGGGGCCGGTGTGGCACGATCGGTCCGTGCCTTTCTTCATCATGATCCTGGTCGCCGCGGCCGCGCTCGCCGTTCTCGTCGGCGTGGTCTTCGTCGTGCTCGGCAAGGGCGGCCGACTCGCCCGGTTCGAGGCCGACTTCCCCCCGCTGAACCTGCCCGAGGGGCGCCCCGTGGGCTCCCGCGACCTGGGCGGACTCCTCCTTCCGCTGGCCATGTGGGGTTACCACGTACGCGCGGTCGACGAGCTGCTCGTTCGGCTCACCTCCACGTTGCGCGAGCGGGAGTCGCGGATCGATGACCTGGAGCGGCGCCTGGCCCGCCTGGACCCGTCCCACCTTCCGGGGGGCATCGGGCCCCGGCCCGGGCCGCACCTGCCGGGTGGGGGCGCCCCGCCGGATGATGACGGCACGGAGCGTGATGGGGATCCCGGCACGGATCCCGGTGCCGCCCCCCGGTCGGAGTGGGCCCCCTCCGACCCGGATGACGCCGCCGTCGGCGACGGGAAGAGCGGGAAACGGGCCTGACCCGGGTGCGCCGGGCCCCGCCGAACGCTGTCCGCCCCCGCCGGAACGGCCGCGGACGCGCCGCGGAGCCCCACTCCGACCGAGAGGTATATGTCGTGCATCACATCCGATGTGTCGTTCTCGGTCGGATGTGGTGCGTTCCGGTGCTCTATTCTCAGTCGCTGTACATGCGTACCCCCGCTCCGCCGGAGCGGGCGGACCGTCGGTGAGGATGGCGAGGATGGACACAGCAGCCGAACTCCGGACGGGCGCAGAGGACGGGTCCGGGAGCTCCTCCACCCCGGTGCGCCAGATGTCCCTGTGGCCTCCGCCCCGTTCGACCCGGCACAGCGGCAGGCGCCGCCGCCAGTTCACCAAGGCGGCCGTGACCGTCGCCGCGCTCGCGCTGCTCGGCGGCGGGTCCTTCGCGGTCTGGACCTACCTGGACGGTTCCGACGACGACACGGTCACCGCCACGTCCGACCCCGACGAGTTCGTCGGATCGTGGTCGGGCCGGATGGACCAGGTCGACACCGAGGGCGACCCCGTCGCGGTGTGGGACGCCCAGGTGAGGATCGAGGAGGGCGCCGAACGGGGCAGCACCGCCTGGACCACCTTCTCCTGTTCCGGGACCCTCGAACTGTCGGCGCGCGACGGTGATCGGCTGGTGTACTCCTACACCGAGACCTCCGACCCCGAGGACCGGTGCGTCGACGAGTCGGAGCTGACCCTCTGGCCGGTCTCGAACGGCGGAGGGCTCGAGGCCGAGTGGTCCGCGGTCACCCATGAGGGCACCCGGATGATCTCCACCGGGACCCTGGG
Source organism: Nocardiopsis sp. iso_40 (assembly GCF_056173285.1). Lineage (NCBI taxonomy): Bacteria > Bacillati > Actinomycetota > Actinomycetes > Streptosporangiales > Nocardiopsidaceae > Nocardiopsis > Nocardiopsis sp. iso_40. The sequence goes on from NZ_CM149666.1 coordinate 979,316, forward strand.
GGCCTCCACCGGGAAACTGGACTGAACCGCCCCCGTCGGCCCCGTCCCGAACGGCTCTCGCGAACCTCGCCCCGCGCGGGTTTCGGTCGAGACCGATATAACCTTACTGACCAATGATTTCTTGTCGGTGGGCGCTCGCGGAGGTGGCCCGGCTGTCGCCTGGCGCACACGCAGGGGTCAACCTCCGAGATAATGGTCGAAGCGTGACTCACGTCCCCCAAGCCACACGGGCGCGAGTCGCACGGAACCGGCCACCTGCGAGGAACACTGAGAAAGGGGAATGGCATGGCGGCGATGAAGCCGAGGACCAGCGACGGGCCGATGGAGGTCACCAAGGAGGGTCGCGGCATCATCATGCGGGTCCCGCTCGAGGGCGGCGGCCGTCTGGTCGTGGAGCTCACGCCCGACGAGGCGACCGAGCTCCGGGACGCGCTCCGGGGTGTCGTCGGATAACCGGGTACCACTCGTCCCCCACCTGGGCCGGAACGCCCTGACGACCCCCAAGGTTCCACACCTCCTACACGAGTGAACGATTGTGAGCGGCCTGTGCCATTCGCCACGGAGATCCACCCCGTAACGGGGACCCTCGCCGAATCCACCGCGGACCTGCTGGTCCTCCCCGTACTCATGGGCGAGGAAGGCCCCGAGGCGGTCGAAGGGGTCGTCGACGGCGGACTGACACAGGTCCTTCCGGCCCCGCTCGCAGATCTGTTCGCGCACTACGCGCTCACCGGAAAACCCGGTGAGCTCTCCCAGTTCCCGGTGTCCCGGGACGGGGGCCTGGTCCGCCTGGCCCTTCTCGGGGTCGGTTCGGGCGGCCCCGACGACCTCCGGAAGGCCGGCGCCGCCCTCGCCCGGGCCGCACGGGGCAACGAACGCGCCGCCCTGGCCTGGCCCGGGGCGGACGGGGAGGCGGCCACGGCCTTCGCCGAGGGCGCCCTGCTCGCCTCCTACACCTTCACGCTCAAGTCCGCCGAGGCACCGCGGGCCCAGCGTCCCCTGTCCGCCATCGACGTGGTCGGCGGTGGCGAGGACCTGGCGGAGGCGCTGGCGCTGGGCACCTCCCTGGCCACGGCCACCGCTCTGGCCCGGGACCTGATCAACACCCCCTCGTTGACCAAGGACCCGGAGTGGATGGCGGCCCGGGCACGCGAGGTCGCTGCCGCGGACACCAGGCTCGACGTACGGGTCTGGGACGAGAAGGACCTGGACGAGGAGGGTTTCGGCGCCATCCTCGGCGTCGGGCAGGGCTCCTCGCGGCCGCCCCGGCTGGTCCAGCTGTCCTACACCCCGGAGAACCCCGCCGAGCACGTGGTGCTGGTCGGCAAGGGCATCACCTTCGACACCGGCGGCCTGTCGCTCAAGCCCAACGACAACATGAAGCTCATGAAGACCGACATGAGCGGTTCCGCCATCGTGCTGGCCGTGTTGTCGGCCCTGGCGGCCGTGGGGTCCGGGGTCCGGGTCACCGGTCTGCTCGCACTCGCGGAGAACGCCATCTCCGGTGACGCCACCCGCATCGGTGACGTGCTGACCACCTACACCGGCAAGACCGTCGAGGTGCTCAACTCCGACGCCGAGGGCCGCCTGGTCCTGGCCGACGCCATGGGCTACGCGAGCACCGAGCTCGCCCCGGACGTCCTGGTGGACGTCGCCACCCTGACCGGTGCGGCCAAGCTGGCGCTGGGCACCGGGACGGGCGCGCTGTACAGCAACGACGACGCGGTCGCCGCCGAGATCGAGAGCGCTGGCCGGGACTCGGGCGAGCCGCTGTGGCGGATGCCGCTCACGGAGGACTACGTCCCCACCACCCGCTCCCGGGTGGCGGACCTGGCCAACATCGGCACCCGCGGCAGGGACTTCGGCCCGGCGGGGGCCACCGACGCCGCACTGTTCCTGCGCGAGTTCACCGGCGGCCTGCCCTGGGCACACCTGGACATCGCCGGTCCGGGCCGGTCCATGCAGGAGAGCGGCCTGCTCTCCAAGGGCGGGACGGCCTTCACCACCCGCACCCTGCTGCGCTGGCTCGCCCGGCGGTAGGAGTCCTGCCACGGGGCCTGCGGCGGTCGACGGTGCCGCCCGGGCCCCGTCGCCGTGTCCGGTTCCGGTCAGGGACGGATGGCCGCGAGCAGGCCCTCGCCCACCGGGACCAGCAGCGGGATGAACGACTCGTCCTCCCGCATCCGCTGCATCACCTCGCGCACCGCCACCTCGGCCGGGTCCGGAACCCGCAGCGGCCCGTCCGGCCCCCCGGGAGCGGTCATCACGTTGTTGAACACCACGACCCCGCCCGGGCGCAGCAGCCGTAGCGCCTCCTCCAGGTAGACCGGGTAGGAAGCCTGGTCGGCGTCGACCGAGACCATGTCGTAGCCGCCGTCGGTCAGCCGGGGCAGCACCTCCAGAGCCGTGCCGCGGATCAGCCGGGCCCGCCCCGCTCCGAAACCCGCCCGGGCGAAGGCCGAACGCGCGTAGTCCTGGTAGGCGGCGTTGACGTCCACCGTGGTCAGGATGCCCTCCGGTGCCATCCCCCGCAGCAGCCAGATCCCCGAGGTCCCGCACCCGGTGCCGACCTCCACCACGGAACGGGCCCCGATGGCCGCGGTGAGGAACCGCAGGGCGGCCCCGGTCGCCGCGTCCACCGGCGGGGCCGCGGACCGGACACCGGTGTCGTAGGCGTCCGCCAGGGGGCCGTCGCCCATGGCGGACTCCTCGAACCGGGCCTGCTCGGTCCGGACCCACGCCGTGCGGGCGAGGCTCTCTTCTGCGCTGATGACGGCCTCCCGTGTACTGCCGAATGTCGTAGCCGGGCGTTCTGACCGGGAGACCGTCACCCACCGTAGAATGGTGGTCGCGGCCAGGTAGTCTCCCTGGTCAAAAGACTAGCCTGATCCAGCCGAAACTCCGAGTGTGGCGACGGGAACTTAATCGGCGTCCCCCGGCGTTGAATCGGGATGAACGCACGTTGATCGCCACGAAGTAACCTCCCCCCGACCAACCCTCGTCTGGTGGATCAGCGGGATGAAGGGAGCAGCGGTGCCAGAGACCGGCCCTGCCGTTGAGTTCGAGGCATGGGAACCCCCGAGCTGGGAGGAGGTCGTGCGGACCCACTCCCCACGGGTCTACCGGCTGGCCTACCGTCTCACCGGTAACAAGCACGACGCCGAGGACCTCACCCAGGAGGTCTTCATCCGGGTGTTCCGCTCCCTCGCCAACTACACCCCCGGCACCTTCGAGGGGTGGCTGCACCGCATCACCACCAACCTCTTCCTCGACATGGCCCGGCGCAGGGCCCGGATCCGCTTCGAGGGGCTGGCCGACAACGCCGACGAGCGCCTGGAGGGCCGTGAGCCCTCGCCCGCCCAGCGCTATGACGACCGGCACTTCGACGCGGACATCCAGGGCGCGCTGGACGCCCTGCCCGCGGAGTTCCGCGCGCCCGTCGTGCTGTGCGACATCGAGGGCCTGTCCTACGAGGAGATCGCGGCGACGCTCGACGTCAAGCTGGGCACCGTCCGCAGCCGTATCCACCGGGGCCGCGCCCAGCTGCGCCGCGCCCTGGAGCACCGGCGGGCCCTGACCGCGGAGAACGACGCCCGGGGCGGCGGAGGCAACGTGAAGACCGGGGAGGCGGAGTGAGCATGGACCACCTCGGGGAGCGCCTTTCGGCGCTGATCGACGGGGAGCTGGGCGCCGCCGAACACGAGCGCGCCCTCATCCACCTGGCCAAGTGCGAGCCGTGCCGGTTCGAGGCCGACATGATGCGCAGGCTCAAACGCCGCCTCACCGGGCTCGGCGAACCGGAACCCGACACGGACTTCATGGGACGCCTGATGTCCCGGCCCGACCCGGGCGGACAGCGCGGGCGGGGTGATGGCGGCCCCCCGGGCCCGCCCCCGAACAGCCCTTTCGGGTCCAGCCCGCCGTTGGGGTCCTCCCGCCCCCTGGGCGGGTTCCCCGGGAGCGGGCACCCGGCGGTCGAGCGGGCCGAAGCGGCTCCGCGCCGCGAGCAGCCGCGCACCAGCCCGGAGCGGTACGTCCCGGCCGTCACCGGGCGCCCGGGTGGCACCGACCGGTTCTCCGGCCTGCTGCCGTACTTCTCCGGCGGGCGCTACGCGGTCGCGGGCCTGGCGGTGGCGACGGCGCTCCTGGGGAGCGCGTTCGTCGCGGGCGGTGAGGGGGAGGAGGCTCCGGTTGTGGAGCCCCGTCTGTCCGACTTCGCCGTCGAACACGCGGTGACCAGCCGACAGATCCCGGTGGTCGAGCCGCTACCCGCGGACCCGCCGTTCGACCCCCTGCCCGTGGTGGCCGAGCAGCCCTCGGACCCGACCGAAACGACCCGGTGAGGTCCGGGGAACCCTCTCCCGGTCCGAGTCCAGGCCCCGCATCCGCCGTCTCCGTCGCACTGCTGTGCGCGCTCCTGCTGACCGGTGGGGGCCCGCCCGAGGCGACCTCGGTCCCGGCCGAGGGCGCGGACGACGGTATGGCCGTGCTGGAACGCGCGGCCGGTTCCAACGGCCGTGTGGCCTACTCCGCGATCCGCCAGGTGCGCGGCCCGGAGGGCTCCGGTACCGAGGAGGGGGTCGACGTGCGCGTGGTCAACAGCCCGGGTGCGGGTCTGGCCATGTCCGCCCCGGGAGAGGACGAGCACGCCTTCGTCGTGCTCGCCTCCTCCGCCCTGGAGTCCCTCGACGTCCGCCTCCTGGACGTGCTCGGTGACACCTACCGCGTGGCGGACGCCGGGCCGGCGCACCTCGACGGCCGACGGGCCCGCCTGGTCGAGGCGCTGCGCGCGGACTCGACCGTGGCGGGACGTTTCTGGGTGGACGCCGAGACCGGCCTGCTCCTCGGCCGCACCGTGTACGACCGGGCGGGGGAGCGGGCGTTCAGCACCAGGCTCACCGGCCTGGACCTGGGAGGCGGGGACTGGCCGGAACAGGCCCCGGGCGACGCGCCCTGGGGCGACGCGCTCAACGAGGAGGAGCTGGACGGCCTGCGCGAGGCCGGCTGGGTGGTCCCCGAACACCTGACCTGGAACCTGAGGCTGGTCGACGCCCGGGCCAGACGCTACGGGGGTGAGCGTGTCGTGCACGCGGTCTACTCCGATGGTTTGTCCCAGGTGTCGGTTTTCGTCCAACGTGGCAAGCTGGGAACCGAACATCCCTCCACACTTCGTGACGGATACACCGGAACCGGTGCGGGGGGAAGTGGCGTCACAACAGGACACGACACGATCTTCGGCGGAGACGTGGGCCAGTACCAGAGCGTGTGGCAGGCGAACGGTTTCGTCTACACGGTCCTGGCCGACGCCCCCGCGGACCTGGCCTCCTCGGCGGTGGCCGCGTTGCCAGGACCCGAGGACTCCGGCTTCTGGGCCAGGGTGCTGCGAGGTCTGTCCCGGCTGGGTCTTCTGTAGGGGCCTGGTCCACCGGCGGAGCGTGTGCCGAGCCGGAAGCCAAGCGATGTACGGAGCAGGTCTTGAGTCAGGACAACGACCGTTCGGAACCCGGTGAGGGTCGGGTGCCGCCCCCGCCGAACGGTGGAACCCCACAGCGAGGCGTGCCGAACACCCCCGCCCCGGGTCAGGCACCCGCGCAACCCCCGCAGCGGCCCGGCGGGGCGCCGGTCGTCCCGCCGCACCCCCCGGGAGGCCAGGCCCCCCGGCCCGACCGTTCCGTGAACCAGGCCGCGGGCGGCCCCGGACCGGCCCCGCAAGCCCAGCCCACCCACCAGGCCCCGCAGGCCCAGCCCACCCACCAGGCCCCGCAGGCCCAGCCCACCCACCAGGCCCCGCAGGCCCACGGCCACTTCGCCATGCCTCCGGGAACCTCCGCCCAGTACACCTCGCCCGCCCCCGCCCAGGGGCCGCACCGGGCCAGACGCGGTGTCCCCGCGTGGATGGCGTTGAGCGGGATGCTCGTCGTCGCCCTCATCGCGGGCGGTGCCGGAGGGCTCGCCGGAGGGATGATCGGTGCCGGCGGCGAACCGGAGGCGCCCCCCGAACAGGAGGGGCCGGTCATGAACGAACCTCCGCCCGAGGCGCCCGAGCGCGACCCCGACACCATCGCGGGCGTGGCCCAGCGCGTCAGCCCGAGCGTGGTCTCCCTGCGCAGCGCGGGCGGGCGCGTCGGGGCGAGCGGTTCCGGGTTCGTCATCGAGGGCGACTACGTGGTCACCAACGACCACGTCTCCTCCCCCCTGGAGGAGGACGGCATCGTCGTGGAGTACAGCGACGGCAAGTTCAGCCTGGCCTCGATCGTGGGCTCCGATCCCAGTTCCGACCTGGCGGTACTGGAACTGGAGGACCCCAACGACGTGGAGCCGTTGCCGTTCGGGGACTCCGAGGAGGCGATCGTCGGTGACGAGGTCATCGCGATCGGCGCGCCCCTGGGCCTGACCGGGACGGTCACCCAGGGCATCATCAGCGCCGTGGACCGCCCGGTCAGCTCGGACGAGGGCGAGAGCCAGTTCTTCGCGATCCAGACCGACGCGGCGATCAACCCCGGCAACTCGGGCGGTCCGCTCGTCGACGTCCAGGGCCGGGTCATCGGGGTCAACTCGATGATCGTCACCATGGGCGGGGGCTTCATGGGGGAACAGCAGGGCGGCAACATCGGCCTGGGGTTCGCGATCCCCTCCGCCGAGGCCGAGGAGGTCGTCAACCGGATGATCGACCACGGTGAGACCGCCTACGCGGACCTCGGTGTCACCTACGACACGGAGAGCCCGGTCGTCGGCGCGGTCATCGCCGAGGAGCGGGACGCGGTCGAACCCGGCGGCCCGGCGGACGAGGCGGGCCTGGAACCGGGCGACGTGATCGTCAGCTTCGACGGCCAACGGGTCAACTCCCACGGCGAACTCCAGGCCATGGTGCGCGACCGCGCTCCGGGCGAGGAGGTCGAGCTGGAGTACGAGCGGGGCGGCGACCGGGAGAGCGTCACCGTCACCCTCGGCTCGGACGAGGACTGACCGGAGGGCGGCCGGTGCGACACCACGGCCCCCGAGTCCGGTCGGACTCGGGGGCCGTCGCGTGTCTTCCAACCGACCCGGGCGCTCGGCCGCGGTCCGGGTGTCAGCGGCCGGCGGGGGAGATCCCCAGCTGCATTCCGGCCAGCCCGCGGGGCTTGCCGACCAGCTTCTCGGCGATCGAGATCATCACCTTGCTGGCCTCGGCCTCGGGCTCGGTGAGAACGAGCGGCTTGCCCTCGTCGCTGCCCTCGCGCAGGCGGGTGTCCAGCGGCACCTGGCCCATGAGCGGGATCTCGGCGCCCAGGGTCCTGGTCAGGGCGTCGGCGACGGTCTGACCGCCGCCCTGGCCGAAGAGGTACACCGGGTCGGCGCCCTCCTCCGGCAGGTAGTAGGACATGTTCTCGATGACGCCGGCGATGCGCTGGTGCGTCTGGGCGGTGATGGCGCCCGCGCGCTCGGCGACCTCGGCGGCGGCCTGCTGCGGCGTGGTGACCACGAGCAGTTCGGCGCCGGGGAGCATCTGCGCCACGGAGATCGCGATGTCACCGGTGCCCGGGGGCAGGTCCATCAGCAGGACGTCCAGGTCGCCCCAGAAGACGTCGGAGAGGAACTGCTGGAGGGCGCGGTGCAGCATCGGGCCGCGCCACACCACCGGGGTGTTGCCCTCGGTGAACATGCCCACCGAGATGACCTTGATGCCGTGGGCGGTGGGCGGGAGGATCATGTCCTCGACCTTGGTCGGGAAGTCCGACGCACCGAGCATGCGCGGCACCGAGTGGCCGTAGATGTCGGCGTCGACGACGCCCACCTTGTGGCCCTGGGCCGCGAGCGCGGCGGCGAGGTTCACGGTGACGGACGACTTGCCGACACCGCCCTTGCCCGAGGCGACCGCGTAGACCTTGGTGAGGGAGTTCGGCTTGGCGAAGGGGATCTCCTTCTCCGCCTGCCCGCCGCGGAGCTTGGTCTGGAGCTCCTTGCGCTGTTCCTCGTTCATGACGTCGAGCTCGACGGTGACCTTGGTGACGCCGGCGACCTTGGTCACCGCTTCGGTCACGTCCTTTTCGATGCGGCCCTTCATCGGGCAGCCGGCCACCGTGAGATAGATACCGACGTGCACGGCACCGTCGTCGGCGAGGTCGACGCTCTTGACCATGCCGAGGTCGGTGATGGGACGGTGGATCTCCGGGTCTTGCACCGTTGCCAGGGCCTCGTGGACCTGCTCGGTGGTTGGTGTGGAGGACATGTACTCAATCGTAGGTCAGCGGGACGGGGACTCGTCCTGTGGTGTCGCTCCCAGGACCATCCGTTCCAACAGGGGGCGCGGGGCCCGGTATTCCGGCGCCGACAGGGGGCCGGGCCGGGCCTGTCCGTGCTGTGATCGGACGGTCACGGTACGGCCTTAACGCAGGCGATACATGCCCGGATAGTAGTCTCGGCGCACGATGGGAAATGTGCCACCACAGCCTGGTTCGTCCTGGCCCGCTGCGCCCGAGGGGGCGCAGGGGCCGGTTTCCGGTGGCCACACCCAGGAGCAGACCTGGGCCTGGCCGCCCGGCGGCGGAAGACACACCCCGCCCGGCGGGCATCCGGCGCTGACGCCGGACCCCTCCGTGTGGGCTTGGCCACCGCCGCGTCCGGTGCGGTCGAAGCAGTTCGCCTGCGCCGCGATCCCCGAAGGTGAGTCCTATCACAGGCTTGCCCGGACCTCCCTGTTCCGGTGGTGGATCCCGCCGCTGGCGGTCCTGGTCTTCGCGGTGCTGTTGTTCTTCCTCTGGGTCGGCGTCGTGGTCGTGATGACGATCTTCGCCATCCTCGGCGGCAGCGGCCTGGCCCCGGACTCGGTTCGGGTGGGGGAGATCGCCGGGCTGGCCTTCGGGCTGTCGGCCATCGCGCTGCTCATACCCGTCACCCTCTTCGTGGCCCGCGTCGTGCAGTGGCGCCGGGCCGGGTCGCTGTTCTCGGTCGCGGGCCGGATGCGCTGGCGCTGGTTGGCCCGGTGCGTGTTCGGCGCGGCGGTGCCCCTCACGCTGGGCGCGGGGCTGTTCATGTTTCTCGGCGACACGGCCGCCGCTGCCGGCGCGGTCGGCGACAACGGGGGGACCGAGGTCCTCGCCGCCGCGGCCTCCGTGATCGTGCTGCTGGTGCCCTTCCAGTCCGCGGCCGAGGAGATGACCATGCGCGGGCTGGTCATGCAGCTCGTGGGTTCACTCGGCTCGCCCTCCGGTGAGAGCGCCTTCTCCCGGGTGCTGCGCTCCCCGTGGCCCGCCGTCCTGGCGGGGGGAACCCTGTTCGCCGCGCTCTACGCGGCGACCCACCCGGGGGCCCTGTGGAACACGGCTTCGCTGGTCGTCTTCGGCCTCGGGATGGCCTGGCTGACCTGGCGCACCGGCGGTCTGGAGGCCGCGGTCGGCCTGCACGTGGTGAACAGCCTGGTCCAGTTGTCCCTGTGCGCCCTGTCCGGACGCCTGTCCGAGGTCGGTACCGGCGCAGTGGTCGGCGGCGGGCTGCTCACCGACACCGACACCCCGGTGACCCTGGCCCTGACCGTCGCCCAGGTGGGCCTCTACCTTCTCCTGGTCACCGGCTTCGCGCGCCGTCACGGTGTCAGCCGCCGCAGCGCCGCAGCTCAGCCCTGAGTCCGGTTCGTTCCGTTGCCGGTCGGCCCGTCCGGCTGTTCGCCGTCCCTGTCGTCCCCGCCGTCCCCGAGGCGGTCCCCGGGAGCGGTTTCCGGCTCGGGCGGGAACACCCAGGTGCGGTACGAGAAGAAGCGGAACAGCGAGCCCAGGCCCACACCCACCACGTTCCCGGAGAGGTTCTGCGCGAGGGGGCCGTCGAGGCCGAGCACGTACAGGGAGAAGGCCTGGCAGCCCACCTGGATGAGCATCCCGACCCCGTTCATCACCAGGAACAGGAAGGTTTCCCGGCCGTAGCCGGTGCGGGCGCGGTTCCCGAAGGTCCAGAACCGGTTGCCCACGAAGGCCACCGCGATCGCGCACAGGGTGCCGAGCACCTGTCCGGTCATCGCCTGGGCCCCGTTGGCCCACAGGAGGTTGGTCGCCGCCAACTGCACGACGTAGGCGACCGCGCCCACGGAGCCGAACTTGCCGAGTTCGGCGGCGAGCCCGGGCAGCCGGGGGTACCGGGGGCGGAAGTCGCGCATGGCCTGCGTCCTTCGGTCGCTGGTGGGGTCACGGTCGAGGGGGAGCGGCCTTGGGAGCTCCCCGCCCGCACGCCCTAGACTCTAACCGGGGCTGCGACAGACACCCCGGCCGCGGGTTCCGAGCCGAACGGCCAGGTTCCGCCATGTGCGGGACCGCCCCGCATCCGCGGTTGACGAGCATTGAGTTGAGGAACTGTGAGCGAGCGTAACCGCATCGTCCCCCGCGTAGGAATGGTGGGCGGAGGGCAACTCTCCCGGATGACCCACCAGGCGGGCATCGGACTGGGAGTGGACTTCTCGGTGCTGGCGGCCAGCCCCACCGACAGCGCGGCCCTGGTCTGCGGTGGCGTCACCCTGGGCGACGACCGCGGCCTCGACGACGTCCTGGCCTTCGCCAAGGCCCACGACGTGGTCACCTTCGACCACGAACACGTACCCGAACCCGTCCTCCGCGCGGTGGAGGAGGCGGGCGGGCTGCTGCGCCCGGGCCGTGACGCCCTCCGTTTCGCCCAGGACAAGCTCCGCATGCGCACCCGCATGGCCGAGCTCGGCGCACCCTCCCCCCGCTGGCGGGCGGTGACCACCCTCGAACACGTCACCGGGTTCGCGGAGGGGGCCGGCTGGCCGGTGGTGCTCAAGGCGGCGCGCGGCGGCTACGACGGCAAGGGCGTGTGGGTCGTCGGGGACGCGGGGCAGGCCCGCGGGGTCGTGGACCGCGCGGCCGCGGAGGAGGTGCCGCTCCTGGTCGAGGAGAAGGTGGCCTTCAGCCGTGAACTCGCCGTGCAGGTGGCCCGTTCCCCGCACGGCCAGGTGGCCGTCTACCCGGTCGTGGAGACGGTGCAGCGCGGCGGGATCTGCCACGAGGTGATCGCTCCCGCGCCGGATCTGCCGGAGGACAAGGCCCTGCGCGCCCAGCAGTTGGCCATCGAGATCGCCCAGGCCCTGGACGTCACCGGTGTACTGGCCGTCGAGCTGTTCGAGACCGAGGACGACGTGGTCGTCAACGAGCTGGCCATGCGCCCGCACAACTCCGGGCACTGGAGCATCGAGGGCGCCCGCACCTCCCAGTTCGAGCAGCACCTGCGCGCGGTCCTGAACCTTCCCCTGGGCTCGCCGCGGACCAACGCCCCCTACACCGTCATGGCCAACCTGCTGGGCGGCGAGGATCCCGAGGTCTACCGCCGCTACCTGCACGTCATGGCCAAGGACCCCGAGGTGAAGGTGCACCTCTACGGCAAGGAGGTGCGTCCGGGCCGCAAGATCGGGCATGTCACCGTCATGGGCGACGACTACCGGGACCTCCTGGAGCGCGCCCGTGACGCCGCCAGCTATCTGCGAGGAGAACAGAAGTGACCGACAGCAAGCCCGTGGTGGGCATCGTGATGGGGTCCGACTCCGACTGGCCGGTGATGCGCGAGGCGGCCGAGGCGTTGAAGGAGTTCGGTGTCCCGTTCGAGGCCGACGTGGTCTCCGCGCACCGCATGCCGCACGAGATGGTCTCCTACGGGGCCGAGGCCGCCGGCCGGGGGCTCAAGGCGATCATCGCGGGGGCGGGGGGCGCGGCCCACCTGCCCGGGATGCTGGCCTCGGTCACCACTCTGCCGGTGATCGGCGTCCCGGTGCCGCTCAAGTACCTGGACGGGATGGACTCGCTGCTGTCCATCGTGCAGATGCCCGCCGGGGTCCCGGTGGCCACGGTCGCGGTGGGCGCGGCCCGCAACGCCGGTCTGCTGGCCGTTCGCCAGCTCGCCGCGCACGACCCGGAGCTGGCCGAGCGCATGGCCAGGTTCCAGGAGGAGCTCAGGGAGCAGGCGCACGCCAAGGGCGAGCGGCTGCGCCGCGAGGTGTCCAACGGCGACTCGGCCATGGGTTTCGGCCGCTAGCGGACCGTCCGGGGCAGCCGCGGGTGCGGGCCGGGCGCGCGCCGCCTTCCGGCGGTCTCAGCCCGCCGCGCCCCCGGCCGGCTCCGGGCCGCCCTCGGACAGAAGGGCCCGCAGGCCGTCCATCGCCTGGTCGACGGTGGGCAGGGAGTCCGGGTCGACGAGGTACTGGAGCACGTACCCGCTGACGATGTTGTAGAGCATCGATCCCAGCCCGGCGGCGGTACCGGGGTCGATCCGTTCGGGGGGCAGGCCGAGGACGAGCGCGGCCAGTGCGCGGCGGCCCTCGCCGATCCCCTCCCGGAGCGCCGTGCGCACGTCCTCGTCGAACTGGGCCTGTGCGTAGGCCTGGACGCTCGCGACCAGGAGGTCCCGCTGCTCGGGGAGGGTTTCGAGGAGCGCGGTGACCAGGAGGCGGGCCCGTTCCTCGGGGCTCTCGGTGACGGCCTCCCGCACGGCCTCCTCGAAGACGTCGCCCCAGTCGCTGGTCGCTTCGAGGACCGCGGTGTTCATGAGGTTGTCCTTGGACCCGAAGTGGTATCCGATGGACGCCAGGTGCGCGCCCGAGGCGGCGGCGATGTCCCGGGCGGTGGTCTTGCTGTAGCCCTTCTCCGCCAGGCACTTCCTCGCGCCCGCCAGCAGGTCCTCACGTTGGCTCATGCCTACAGCCTAACATTTTGACGTACGTACATATTGACCGCTGATTTGTACGCACGTACGATCAATTGCATGCACACGACAACGCCACACCAGCGCGCCGCCGGCCGCACGTGGATCGGGCTGTCCCTGCTGCTGATCCCCGCGCTACTGGTCTCCATGGATCTGTCGGTCCTCTTCGTCGCCGCGCCCGCCATCGCCCGGGACCTCGACCCCAGCGCCACCCAGTGGCTGTGGATGATGGACGTCTACGGCTTCGTCCTGGCCGGACTCCTCGTCACCATGGGCAGCCTCGGCGACCGGCTCGGCCGCAGGCGGCTCCTGCTCGGCGGGGCCCTGGCCTTCGGGGCGGCCTCCGTCCTGCTGGCCCTGGCGCCCACCGCGGAACTGTTCGTCGCCGGGCGCGCCCTGCTCGGCGTCGGGGCCGCCACCCTGGCCCCCTCCACCCTCTCGCTCATCCGCGCCCTGTTCACCGACCCCGTCCAGCGCCGAACCGCCGTCGGGCTCTGGACCGTCGCCTTCACCGGCGGCGCCGTCATCGGCCCGATCATCGGCGGGGCCCTGCTGGAGTTCTTCGCCTGGGGGGCGGTCTTCCTGATCAACCTGCCGTTCATGGCCCTGCTGCTCCTCGCGGCCCCCTTCCTGCTGCCCGAGTCCCGCAACCCCGCCGGTGCCGCCTTCGACCTGTTCGGCGCGGCCACCTCGCTCACGGCCGTGCTCGGCCTGGTCTACGCCGCCAAGCGCTTCGTGGAGTACGGCGCCGACGGGACCGCGGCCCTCGCCCTCGTCGTCGGCCTGGTCTTCCTCGCCGCCTTCGTGGTCCGCCAACGGCGCGCGGAGCACCCGCTCATCGACATCTCCCTGTTCACCCGGCCCGCCTTCGCCGCCTCCGTGGCGGGCAACACCGTCGTCGCCTTCGCCGTGGCCGGACTCGGCCTGCTGACCTTCACGTACCTCCAGGTCGTACACGGACTCAGCCCACTGGCCGCGGCCCTGTACGCCCTGCCCACCATCCTCGGAACCGTTCTGGGCGCAGCCCTCGCCGGCTCCCTCGCCGACCGGATCCGCCCGGCCCGGCTCATGGGCCTCGGGCTGCTCGTGGGCGCGGCCGGCTTCGGTCTCGTGGGAGCCGGAGCCGACAGCGGCATCCTGCCGTTCCTGGCCGGGTACACCGTGGTCACCCTCGGCATCGGGGTAGTGGCGACCCTGGCCAACACACTCGTCCTGGCCACCGCCCCGCCCGAGCGCGCGGGCGCGGCGGCCGGGGTGTCCGAGACCAGCACCGAGCTCGGTGCCGCGCTGGGCATCGCCACCCTCGGCACCATCGCCGCCTCGCTCTACCGGTCCGGTGTGGAGCGGGCCCTGCCGGAGGCGGACGGGGCCGCCCTGGAAACCGTCGCGGGGGCGGCCGCCACCGCGGCGCACCTTCCGGAGCCGCAGGCCCGGGACCTTCTGGACACGGCCTTCGCCGCCTACACGTCGGGGGTCGCCACCGCCGCCCTGACCGGTGCCGCCGTGCTCACCGCCGTGGCGGTCCTGGTCCTGGTCGCGCTGCGCCGCCTCCCCGCCGGGACCGAGCCCCAGGGAACTCGAAGCCCCGGCGCGGAGCGGCCGCGAGCGTGACGTTCGTGCCGGGTCAGGTGTTCAGGGTGTATCCCTCGGCGCGCACGCACTCCTCAGCGGGGCGCTGCTCCAGGTAACCCCACTCCAGGAGGCTGTTGACCGGGACGTACCCGTCGCCCCCGGCCTCGGGCACCTCCTCCGCGGGGACCAGGAGCTGCTCGCCGCCGCCGGGCTGCTCGAAGTGCGGGGCGATCGGGCCGACCCACGCGTCCACGGGCAGGGCCACCTCGTAGCAGTTGTAGTTGTGCTCGGGCCCGTCCGGCCAGGTGTTCAGCGAGTCCGGCGGCAGCGCCCGCTCGGAGTACGGCGCGCCCGCGGGGGCGAGGAACGAACCCCGGGGAGAGCCGAACCGGTCCAGCATCCACCCCCGGGGCAACTCCTGGAGCTCCTTCAGGGGCCGACCGTCGGAGACCGCGAAACCGTCGTGCTCGGGGTAGTCCCAGCTCCCGTCGGCGGCCCACCACCGTTCCAGGAACTCGGCGGGGGAGAGGCCGCCGAACCGGTCATAGCCCTCCACCAGGGTGCCGACCGGCCCTTCGGAGGGTAGCTCGGCCGGGCCCAGGCGGCGATCACCGCACAGGTAGCGTTCCAGGTCCTCCTCGCCGGGCGGCGGCGTCAGGACCGGGCACTCGGCGGACTGGACGGCGGGCGGGGCCGGTACGGTCCCAGCGGCCAGGGCCGGGGGTGCGGCCATCAGCAGGGCGACGGCGGTGCCGACCACCACGGGGAACTTCGACATCGGACTCCGTTCGGGTCTCTCGACCCCCTTGAATGCAGAGGGTCATCAAAGAACTACGGAACGAAGTGAATCATGTGCGGGGTGCCACCGCCCCGCGAACACGGGAACGGCCGCCCCTTCCGGAGCGGCCGTTCGGCGTGTTCGCGAGTGCGGTAGGGAGCCTACTGGCGGCCCAGGGCGCGGTAGGTCCAGCCGGAGGCGCGCCAGAACGTCGGGTCCAGGGCGTTGCGGCCGTCCACGATCCGCTTCTGCGCCACCACCGAGGCCAGCTCCTCCGGGTTGGCCTCGCGGAACTCCGCCCACTCGGTGAGCAGCAGGACCACGTCCGCGTCGCGGGCGGCGTCCAGCATGGAGGTCGCGTAGTTCAGCTCCGGGTGCGCCTCGCGGGCCCGCTCCAGCGCCTGCGGGTCGTAGACCGTCACGTGCGCGCCCAGGGAGGCGATGGTGGCGGCCACGTCCAGGGCGGGCGAGTCGCGGATGTCGTCGGAGTTGGGCTTGAACGCCGCACCCAGGACCGTGACGGTGCGCCCGGCGAAGTTGCCGCCGATCAGCTGGCGGGCGATGTCGATCGTGCGCGCCCGGCGGCGCTGGTTGATCGCGTCCACCTCGCGCAGGAACGACAGCGCCGGCTCCACGCCCAGTTCGTCGGCGCGGGCCATGAACGCCCGGATGTCCTTGGGCAGGCAGCCGCCGCCGAAACCCAGGCCGGGGCCGAGGAACTTGCCGCCGATGCGGTCGTCGTAGGACAGCGCCTCGGCCAGCTGGATGACGTCGGCACCCGCGACCTCGGACACCTCGGCCATGGCGTTGATGAAGGAGATCTTGGTCGCCAGGAACGCGTTGGCCGACACCTTGACCAGTTCGGCGGTCTGCAGGTCGGTGACCAGGAACGGGGTGCCCTCGTCGACCTGCTGCTGCCAGAGCGCGCGGACGGCCTTCTCCACCCGCGGGGAGTTGGTGCCGATCACGATCCGGTTGGGCCGCAGGGTGTCCTCCACGCCGAAGCCCTCACGGAGGAACTCCGGGCTCCAACCCAGCTCGGCCTCCTCGCCCGCGGGGGCGAGCGCGGCCAGCCGTGCGGCCAGTGTGGCGGCGGTGCCCACCGGGACGGTGGAGCGGCCCACGACCACGGTCGGCCGTTTCAGGTGCGGTGCCAGGCATTCCACGGCGGAGTTCACGTAGCGCAGGTCCGCGGCGCCGGAGTCGTCGCGCTGCGGTGTGCCCACACAGATCAGGTGCAGGTCGGCGAAGTCGGCGGCCTCCGCGAAGTCCGTGGTGAAGTGCAGGCGGCCGGTCTTGAGGTTCTCGGCCAGCAGCTCGTCCAGCCCGGGCTCGTAGAAGGGGACCCTGCCGGAGCGGAGCATGTCGATCTTGGCCTCGTCGACGTCGAGGCCGATGACCTCGAAGCCCATCTCGGACAGGCAGGCGGCCGTGGTGGCGCCAAGGTAGCCGGTCCCGATGACGCAGACCCGCATACGTTCCGCTTCGACCACTGGGGGTTCCTTCCTCGCTTCCGCACGCGCCTCGTGTGCTGGTTGTTCCCGCTCATGGCGGATCACATCCCGCACGAGGGCAGAAAACGGACATGGTTCGGCCGACGGGTGCCCGTGGGGGACGGTGCATCACCCTACGCGTCGGGGTTTGGCGCGTGACCGAACAACACGTGAACAGTCAGGCGCACAGATTACCGGCGTGCGGGGGACGGTCCGCACCGGGGGAGGAGTGCCGGCACCGGCACTGTGAGCGCCGTCTCAGAGGCTGCCGTCACCGAAGGGGCGTGTCCGGCCCGGGTCCTCGTCCAGCGGGGTCCACTCGGCGCCGGACTCCCCGCGACGAAACGGTGTCGTGGTCTTGTTCGGATCGTCATACCCGCGTACGGGCGAGGTGGGCGGCGGCACCTCCGGAACCGTGTCGCCCACCGGGCCGCCGTCGTTCCAGGGCGGGTCGGCGGCGGGGAGGACCTGTTCCCCCTCGGCGGGGCGGCGTTCACGGCGGCTGTTCGCGACCACGCGCTCCCGGGGAGGGGCGCCGGGCGGGCCGGAGTCCTGCGAGGCGGTCCGCCAGCGGTTCGGCAGCATCGCCGAGCCCAGCAGCAGCACGCCCAGGGGCAGGGCCACCCCGAGACCCTCGCCGCTCGGGTAGAGGAAGCTCCCGTTGTTGAGCCAGTACAGGGCGGCACCCATGGACTCCGGGGAGAAGACCGGCCACAGGCACAGCGCCGCCAGCAGGGCCCCGGACGCGCCCGCGACCAGGGGCGAGAGCCTCGATCCCACCAGGTAGGCGCCGACAAACCCCAACAGGCACAGAACCACCACGGACAACACCGTCGTCACACTTACATCACCCTGGGTGATCTTCGGGAAGAGGTCGGCCGCCCAGGCGGCACCGACCCACAACACCGGGGCCAGGGCGATACCGGCGAGCAGACCGACCAGGTGGCGGAGCACGCGACCCCTTCCTTCGCGGGGATCACCCGCAGACGTTGTCCCTAGCGGTCGTGGTGGCCAGCGCGCCCTCCTCGGAGGGCTCCTCCTCCGGCTGGGTCTCCTCGACCTCGGGGGCCTCGAACCTCGTGTGGTTGAATCCGATCACGACCTGGAGGTCGTCGTCCAGGGTGTCGTCCTCCACCGTCTCCGACCCCGGGAGCGTCCCGGCGACGTACTCGGCGGCGCGCTCCTCGCCCGGACCGTACCTGACCTCGGTGCGCGCCACGTCATGGCGGCTCCAGTTCTCCGCGCCGTCCGTGACGTCGAACCCGGCCGCGCCGAGCTGCCCGTCCAGCCGGGCGCCCAGACCGGGGGCGGCGGTGCCGTTGAACACCCGGAGACTGATGTCGCCCGGAACCGGTTCCTCCTCCGCTCCGGCGTCGTCCCCGGGCGCCGGTTCGACCAGCGGGCGGTCCGCGTTGACCGCCGCGAACATCTCCCGCGCGGCGGGCTCGTCCCACAGCAGGGCGACGTCGCCGCGCGGCGTCCAGTGATTCATGTCGGCGATGGGCACCTGGGCGAAGGTGACGTCCCTCAGGTCGAGGTCGCGCATCTGGTAGGCGAGGTCGTTGATGGTGCTGGTGTCCAGCCCTTCGTCCACGGTCACCGAGGACAGGGCGCTGTCCAGGAAGGCGGTCAGCTTGACCGGGTCGGAGAGCGTCTCGGTGCTCATCGCCCGGTCGAGCATCGCCGACAGCACCTGCTGCTGCCGGTCGATCCGGTCCAGGTCCCCGCGGGGGGTGGCCCGGGTCCGGGCGAAGGCCAGCGCCTCGGTCCCGTCCACCCGGTGTGTTCCGGCCGCCATGTCCAGGTGCGCCTTGGGGTCCTCGATCGCCTCGGGCAGGCACACGTCGATGCCGTCCAGGGAGTCCACCACGTCCACGAAGCCGCTGAAGTCCACCTCGACGTAGTGGTCGATCCGCACGTCGGTGACCGACTCCACCGTCTGGACCGCGAGCTGGGGGCCGCCGTAGGCGTAGGCGGCGTTGATCTTGTCCTCGCCCTCGCCGGGTACTTCCACCCACAGGTCACGGGGGATACCCACCACGGTGAGGTGGTCGCGTTCGTGGTTGAGGCGCACCAGCATGATGGTGTCCGAACGCTGCCCGGGGGTGGACCCCACGCTCAGCGCGTTCTTGTCCTCCCTGCTCATCTCGTCCCGGCTGTCGGAGCCGATCACGAGGAAGGTCAGGCCGCCGGTCTCCTCGGGGCGGTCGCCGTCGGCCATGCCGCCGAACACGTCGAACCGGTTGAGGGAACCCGACATCCACCCGGTGATCGCCCACGAGGTGCCCGAGGCGAGCAGGACCAGCACCGAGAGCACACCCATCAGGAGCAGGCCGTTGCGGTGGCGGCGGATCCGCGCGTCGGGCACGGTGACCCTGCCGGACCGGGTGGAGCGCCGCCCGTCGGGGGGCAGGGGCTGTGAGCGCTCGCGCCGGAACTCGCCCGTTGGCCCGTGCCGTCCGGCGTCGTCGTCGCTCATCGGCATCCCCGTCCCACCCGTTCAACGGTGTCCTCGGTACCTAGGTTGTCACCCGATCGGCCGAAGGGCGCGGGATGTCGACCATCGGCGTGTTGTTCTCCCCTTTGGGTGTGACGCAACCGGCAGCGGAAGCGTTCGCCAGGACCCAAACGTCTCGAAAACCCTTCCCCACCCGGCACATCCGCACACCCGGGCGGCACGGATGAGCGGTGGGTGCGCGTGCAGTACCGTTGAGCGCGCGCGGAACCCCCGTGGCCCGCGCAGTCCCGACACGTCTTGACCTTGGGAAGTGCCCGTGTCCTGGCCGCCTGTCTCCGTCGTCATGCCCGTACTGAACGAAGAGCGCCACCTCGCCGCAGCGGTGGAGCACGTCCTCGCCCAGGAGTACCCGGGCGAGCTCGAAGTCGTTCTGGGCGTCGGCCCCTCCTCGGACCGCACCCGCGAGGTCGCCGACGGCCTCGCCGCGGCCGACCCCCGGGTCAAGGTGGTGGACAACCCCACCGGCAGGACCCCCGCAGCGCTGAACGCCGCCATCGGGGCCTGCTCACACGACATCATCGCTCGCATCGACGGCCACGCGATGATGCCCTCCGACTACCTCCGGGTGGCGGTGGAGACCCTCGACGAGACCGGAGCCGACAACGTCGGCGGCATCATGGCCGCGGAGGGCACCACCCCCTGGGAGAAGGCCGTCGCCGCGGCCATGACCTCCAAGGTCGGCGTGGGCAACGCCCGCTTCCACACCGGCGGCGAGGGCGGCCCCGCCGACACCGTCTACCTCGGCGTCTTCCGCCGCTCGGCCCTGGACCGGGTCGGCGGCTACGACGAGGCCTTCCTGCGGGCGCAGGACTGGGAGATGAACCACCGCATCCGCACCACCGGCGGCACCGTGTGGTTCCAGCCCCGGATGCGGGTCTCCTACCGTCCGCGCCGCAACATGCGCCTGCTCGCCAAGCAGTACTTCCACTACGGCCGCTGGCGGCGCGTGGTCGCCCGCCAGCACAGGGGCACCATCAACCTGCGCTACCTGGCCCCGCCCGCGGCCGTGGCCGGAATCGTCGCGGGTCTGGTCGGAGGGGTGTTCCTCTGGCCGCTGTGGCTGGTGCCCGCCGCCTACCTGGCCCTGATCACGGCCGCTTCGGTCCCGCTCGCCCGCGGTCTGCCCGCCCCCTCGTGGCCGCTGATCCCGGCCGCGCTCGCCACCATGCACATGTCGTGGGGCGTCGGCTTCATCACCAGCCCGCCCGGGCTCGGCGCCGACTCGCGCTCCGCCCAGTCCACCCGGGCCTGATCCGCCCCGGGCCGGTAACGGCCGTATCCGGACGACGTCCGCCCTCGATCGGGGGCGGACGTTCTGCTAGGCAGGTCGGTGAAGGCGGAAGCGGAGAGGGCGGCATGGACGAGTTGCGCGGAGACCAGGCGTCCTGGGTGTTCGACAGTCAGTCGATCGCCATCAGGTACGAGACCAAGGGCTGGTTCAGGAGTCCGCTGCTCAAACTCCTCGAAAGGATGGACGTCCCCGTCTGTGCGGTCCAGGACGTGGACTTCCGTCCCGGTGCCGGGCGCAGGAACGGCTGGATCATGAACCTGCGGCTGCACGAGCGCATGGACCCCTACGCCGCCGTCGGCGCCGCCCTCGACGACAAGGCCCAGCCCTTCCGGCTGACCGGTCCCGCCAGGACCGAGCTGGTCGCCGAGTACCTCGCCGACCAGATCCGCTTCGCCGCCGGCCGGGCCGCGGAACCGGACCCGGCCACCCCCACCCGTCTCGTTCCCGCGCTACCCCTGCACATCCGCACCTGTGAGGGAACCGCCCGCCTGGAACCCGACCGGCTGACCCTGGTCTGGGCGGGAGCCCACGCGAGCGGCTACAAGAAGAAGAAACAGCGCCGCGAGTACGACCTCGCCGACATCACCGGAGTGGAGTGGGCGCCCCTCGACGACTGGGGGTGGGGTTTCGTGCGCATCATCGCCGAGGGGACCGCGGACGCGGCCAAACCCAAGAACGACCTCAACGTGCTGCGGGCGGGTGACGGCGGCAACGAGAGCCACCAGGCCTTCCTGCTCGCCGCGACCGTCACCGCGCACCGCTGGGCCCTGGGCGCGGCCACCCGCGCCGCACTCGGATCCGGCGAGGCCGTCCAGGACGGCGCCGGGCCCGGTTTCGACGACCCGGAGTGGTGGAAGAACGCGGCACGCACCGCCCTGGAGGCCGTACGCGGCCCCCGTCCCACCACGGACCTGCCCGGTGACACAGGCGCGGACGCCGCAGACGGCGGACCAGGCGACGGCGGGGCCCCGCCACAGCCCGCCGACACCACATGGATCTTCGAGCAGATCGAACGGCTCGGCGACCTCCACGCCAAGGGCCTGCTCACCGACGAGGAGTTCAGCACCAAGAAAGCCGAACTCCTCGACCGGATCTGAGCGGCGCGGCCGGTCTCACCCGGCCTCTCCGGTGGTTCCGGCCCCCTCCAGAGCCGCCACCGTCCCGGGCACGTCGTCCACCACCACCGCGTCCATCCCCGCCCCGGCGAACCGGGCCGCGTCCGCCGGGGCCGGGCACCAGGAGATGATCTCCAGTCCGGACCGGTGCGCAGTCTCCACCGTGTACTCCAGGCTGCGGCGGCCCCGCCGGGCCGCATCCCCGTCCAGACCCAGCGCGCGGGCGTCCACCGCCACGATCGGGCAGCCCATGCCCACGGCGCCGGGGACCGCCGAATCCGCGGGGTTGCGCACGTACGGCATCCACGCGGTCGCCACCCCCGGCGCGCCCTCGCGCACCCCCAGGAGAAGGCCGGGATCGAAGGAGCAGACGAACAGTCGGCGACGTCTAGCCTCCCGGCGCAGGAACGGCAGGACGAGCGCGAGTGTCCGCCGCGCCGGGGCGTCCACCCCGTCCTCCATCACCGTCTTGACGTCCACGTCCAGGCCCACCTCGGCCGGGATCGCGGCCAGCCCCTCCTCCAGACCGGACAGCCCCGCCTCCCGGCACTGCGCCTCGGTCAGGTCCACGACCGCTCGACCGTCGTCCAGTGCCGCGTTGTGGAAGAGCACCAGCCGGTCGTCGGCGGTGCGCCGCACGTCGATCTCGACCCAGTCGGCGCCGGTCCGCGCGGCCAGCTCGAACGAGGCGGGGGTGTTCTCCCGGGCGCCGTCGACCACGCCCCGGCCCGCGCCCCGGTGGCCGATCACCTCGGCCGCCCCGAAGACCCCGCTCACAGCGTTCTCCCAGTTTCCGAGGGCGCCTCCGCGGCCGCGTGCGCGCGCATCCGGCGCAGCAGGGTCTCGGCGACCTCCACGTCACCCGGGTTGGTCACCTTGATGTTGCTCTCCTCACCCGGCACGATCCGGACCTCCTCCTCGGGCAGGTAACGCAGCACCACCCCGCAGTCGTCGGTGGCCACCAGCCCGGGGTCGGCCATCGCCAGTTCGTAGGCGCGCCGGACCACACCCAGCCGGAACCCCTGCGGTGTCTGCATCCTGCGCAGCCGGGAGCGGTCCGGGGTCGCCGCGATCGCCTCGCCGCCGCTCCTGCCGGGAGCCACCCGGACCACGGTGTCGGCGCTGGGCACCGCCACCCCCACGGCCCCTGCGTCCCCCAGGGCGCGCACGCACGCGGCGATCGTCGCCGGGCGGACCAGCGGCCGCGCGGCGTCGTGCAGCAGGACCAGGTCGGAGTCGGCCGCCGAAGCCGTCGCGGACAGCGCCGCGTACGAGGTCTCCGTTCTGGTCGCCCCGCCGGGCAGGACCGCCGAGACCTTGGCGAACCCGGCGTCGGAGACGATCTCCTCGACCCGGCCCACGTACTCGCCCACCATCAGCACGACGATCTCGTCCACCTCGGGGCTGGCCTCGAAGGCCGCGATCGAGTGCTCGATGATGGGCCGCCCGTCCAGCGGCAACAACTGCTTGGGGGCGGGGGCGCCCATCCGGGCACCGACACCTCCGGCCAGAACCGCCGCGATCACCCGCGGACCTGCGGACATTTTTTTCCTCCTGCTTGCTTTGGGCCTCCGCTGGCGCTTCGGCCCGTGTTTGTGTTTGCTTGGGTCCTCCGCTGGCGCTTCGGACCGTGTTCGGGCGCCTGAGGGGAGCGTTCTTCATCCTCGTCTACGCCTGGCTCGTTCCTCGCTGGCGGCTTGACTCGTCTTGCAGAACACTCCCGCGCCCGAACGAAAGAACACCCCCTGGGGTGAAGGTAAGCAGGAAGAGGCTCCTCCTGGGGCGGAGGTGAGTGGGAGGGTGCTCTCCCTGGGATCGGGGTGAGCGGGACGGGGCATCCTCTGGGGGCCAGGCGATGGGCGACTCTCCGGGCGGAGCTGAGGACGGTACGGATTCGGGGTGAGCGGCAGGTGGTTGGCACGGTCTGTCCGTTGCAGCGGTAACCTATGGACGCCTGTTGGGCGTGCCTGGTCCACACCTCCTCTGATTCGGTCGTGGAGCCGGGCGTGGTTGGTGACATCCCCCGGTCGCCCGGACACACCCCTGTGCCGGTCCGGTGAGGCTGCGACCGCGTTTTCGTGTGGACGGCCGGTACGCGCAGGCGAGTTCACAGACGCGACTGTCCGGCACACCGTGAACCGGACGATCTCAAACCTTGGAGGTGGCGGTGGCGTCAAGGACGCTGGCCGTCTGGGAGCACCGGAAGGTCGTCGGCCTCCTGGTCCGGCGCGACCTGAAGGTCAAGTACCAGCAGTCCGTGCTGGGTTACGCCTGGACGATGTTGGAACCCCTCGCGCTGACGTTGGTGTACTACTTCATCTTCGGCGTCGTTCTCCAGGCCAACCGCGGCATACCCGAGGGAGCCGATGCCTACGGCGGCTACATCCTCTTCCTCGTCGCGGGCATCCTGCCCTGGACCACCTTCGGTGCGATCCTCAGCGAGGCTCCGCGCGCGATGATCACGCACTCGAAGCTGATCACCACCATGAAGGTCCCCCGCGAGATCTTCCCGATGGCCACCGTCGGCACCAAGTTCATCGAGTACCTGCTCACCTGGCCGGTCCTGCTGATCTTCGTGTTCGCCCTGGGCGGCCGGTTCAGCTGGGAGGGCATGCTCCTCTGGCTGCCGATGGCGATCGTGCTGACCTTCGCGTTCGGCCTGGGCGTCACCCTGTTCCTGGCCTCGGTGAACGTGTTGCTCCGCGACGTGGAGCGCCTGACGCGTATCCTGACCCGGATCCTGTTCTACGGCTCGGCGATCCTGTTCCCGGCCGTCATGGTGCTCGACTCCGGTGCCCCCGGCTGGGTGAAGACGGTCTACGAGCTCAACCCGCTGATGGGTATCTTCCAGATGCACCGCACCGTGTGGTTCCCCGGCTTCGAGGAACTAACGCCCAGTCCTCTCGCGTTGACCTCTGCGGTGGTCGGTTCGATCCTGATGCTCGTTATCGGATACTGGACGTTCCGCCGTCTGGAGATGTCCGTTCTGAAGGAGTTGTGATGGCGTCCACCTACGAGGCCGCGGTCACCAGCGGTCCGGTCATCGAGGCCCGCGGCCTCGGTGTGAAGTTCGCCGTGAACCGCCGCCGCAAGCGCAGCCTCCGTGAGATGTTCATCCACGGCAGCAAACGCGACCCCAACGCCGAGGGCAACGAGTTCTGGCCGCTGCGCGACGTGTCCTTCGACATCGCCAAGGGCGACTGCGTCGGCATCGTCGGCAAGAACGGCACCGGCAAGTCCACCCTGCTCAAGATGATCGCCGGGGTGCTCATCCCGGACGAGGGCAAGGTCAGCGTGCACGGCAAGGTCGCGCCGCTCCTGGAGCTGCGGGCCGGGTTCAACGACAACCTGACCGGCCGCGAGAACGTGTACCTGGTCGGTTCGCTGCACGGCATGACCGAGAAGGAGATCGACGAGCGCTTCGACGAGATCGTCGACTTCGCCGAGGTCAAGCCGAAGTTCATCGACACCCCGGTACGGCACTACTCCAGCGGTATGAAGGTGCGGCTGGGCTTCGCGCTCATCTCCCAGCTGGAACACCCGATCATGCTGGTCAACGAGGTGCTGGCGGTGGGGGACAAGGCCTTCAAGCGCAAGTGCTACGAGGCCATCGACCGGATGCTGGCCAACGAGCGCACGATGGTCCTGGTCTCGCACAACGAGAAGGACCTGCGCCGCTTCTGCAACCGGGGCCTGTACGTCAAGGGCGGTTCGCTGGCCCTGGACACCGACATCGACTCCGCTCTGGCCGCCTACAACGAGGACACCAAGGCGGAGATCGAGGAGCGCAAGAAGAAGGACGAGGCCAAGAAGAAGCGCGCCGAGGCCGCGGAGAAGAAGATCGAGGCCGAGGAGCGGGCCGCGGACCCGGAGGACCCGGACGGGACCGGGGGCAAGGGCGGCGGCCAGACCGCCTGAGGCGCCCGCACAGACCTGGAGAGAGCGCACCCCGGAGGTTCCGGAGGTGCGCTCTTTCGTGTCCGGGACTGTCCGGAACGCCCTCAGCGGTACCGGAACGGGATGTCTGCGGCCATGTGCGTGTCAGTGGTTGATTGCGCACAGAGCGTGGGTGACGGTGACTCCCAGTTGAAACTGGGAGGGCGCGGGCATATGACGGGCACGGTGGCGCGGGCGACCGCGCGGATGTTGGAGCGCAGGCGTGTCACCAGGACGGGGGTGACCCGCATCAGTGTCCTGGTGGCGGTCGCGGCGGCGGTCTGGTTCGGTCGGACCGACCTCGTCGGCGCCCTCGCCGGGTCGGCCCTCCTCGGGCTGGTCCTGTGCTGCGACGCGGTCCGGGACCGGATGCGGGCCAACCGCAGGGACGCACTCACCCTCTGGACCGTGTCCGTGGCGGCCCAGCTCCGGGAGTACGTCGTCTACGTCGGGCTCGCGTTCGGGGCGGCAGTCGGCGGATCCGCCAGCGCCTGGGGGTGGGCGGCCGGGGCGCTGATCGCCCTGGCCCTGCGTGACTCGCTCCTGGTGGCCCGCTCGGCCCCGTCGGCGCCCGCGGGGGCCAAACCCCTCGTGCTGCCCGCGCAGCGTCAGCCTGAGGGCGTCCGGGTGCCCGCGCCCCGGGCGGGGGCGGCGGAACCCGCGCGGGCCCGGGAGGACTCCGGCACGGTGAGGGCCGACGGACCGCCGAGCGCCCTCCCCCTGCCGGTCCTGGCCCGCCGGGTGCTGCTCTTCGGCCAGCCGACCCGGTTCCTCGTGATCGCCGTCGCCGCGACGGTCGGGGACGCCCGGCTCGTATTCCTCAGCCTCATCGTCGGCTGCGCCGTGGCGATCACCGGAGAGCTCGTCGACCCTTCCTCGCGAGGGGTGCGGCGATGAGCACGGCGGAGCCGGAGCGGGACCCAGGGCACACGCGGGAACGGCTCGAACCCGTCCTTCCCGACCTGCGCTTTCTTCGTGATGACAGTCACATCGCAATACTGCTCGGCAGGATCGCCCCGGGGATGGCCCCGCCGCTGCTCACCGCGGTCGCGGGAGCCGTCGTCGTGCTGGTGCTCCTCGCGGCGGGCGGGGGACGGCTGACAGGCATTACCCTGTTCGCACCGGTCGCTGCCCTGCTACTGTCCGGTCTGGCCTCGGGCCACCCCCACGACGGGCGGTACGACTGGCTGGTACCCCCGGTCCTGCGCGTCACCGAGTACAGCTACCTGGCGGTCGTCGGGCTCGCGTCCGGCGTACCCGGTCCACTGGTGTTCGTACTCTTGATGACGGTCGGCTGCCACCATCGCGACGACGTCGCACGCCCCGCTGTCGGTGTGAGCCGACCGGTGTGGGTGCGGCGGGCCGCGCTCGGCTGGGACGGACGGATGCTCGTCATCGCGGTCGGGGGCGCGTTTTCCGCCCTCACCCCCGCCTACGGCATACTCGCCGGATACCTGGCGGTCCTGCTCGTTCGCGAGGCCGGGCGCACCTGGAGCGCGACACCGGTGACCGATGTGCGCGTCAGCGCGGCCACGCCGAGTGGCGGCGCCGTCCTGGGGGATCACCCGATCACCCGCCAGGGAGACGGGGGCCGACCGGCCGCCGGAACGAACGGGGAGGCGTGAAAGCCTCCTCGACCTAAGGAGGAACACGCCCTCATGCTCGGAATGGTTCTCGCCGCAGGCGCCGGGCGCCGTCTGCGTCCCTACACCGACACCCTGCCCAAGGCCCTGGTGCCAGTCGACGGTGAGACGACCATCATGGACATCTCGCTGCGCAACCTGGCCGCCGCCGGGCTCACCGACGTCGTCGTCGTGGTCGGTTACCGTGCCGAGGCCGTGGAGGAGCGCAAGCAGGCACTGGAGGAGCGCCACGGCGTCAAGCTCACCCTCAGCTACAACGACAAGGCCGAGGAGTGGAACAACGCCTACTCCCTGTGGACCGCACGTGAGTTCTTCTCCGAGGGCGTCCTCCTCGTCAACGGCGACACCGTGCACCCGGTGAGTGTCGAGGAAACGCTACTCGCCGCCAGGGGTCCGGAACTGCTCCTCGCGGTGGACAACGTGAAAAACCTCGCTGACGAGGAGATGAAGGTGACCCTCGACGAGAACGGTCACCTCAGCACCATCACCAAGCTGATGGACCCCGCCACCGCAGCGGGGGAGTACATCGGCGCCACCCTCATCGAGGGCTCGCTCGCCCCGCGCCTGGCCGACGCCCTGAAGGCCACCTGGGAGCGGGACCCGCAGCTCTACTACGAGGACGGTTACCAGGAGCTCGTCCGCCGCGGTGAGAAGATCTCCGTCGCCCCCATCGGCAAGGTGGACTGGGTCGAGGTCGACAACCACGACGACCTGGCCAAGGCAAGGGAGATCGCGTGCCGCTACTAGCCCGAATGCTCCCCTCCCCCCTGGCGATCGACGTGCGCCGGGGAGCCATCGCCTCGCTCGGAACGGTGCTGGCCGACCGCCGCATCGCCACCGAGGGCCGCATCGCCGTCGCGGTGGGCCCGGGCCAGGGCGCACAGATCGCCGCTGACCTGGACCTGCCCCAGAGCGAGGTCTTCCAGGTCGAGGAGGGCACCGTCGACGCGGCGACCGAACTGGGCAAGAAGCTGCGTTCGGGCGCCTACGAGGCCGTGGCCGGCATCGGCGGCGGCAAGACCATCGACGTCACCAAGTTCGCCGCGACGATGGCGGGCATCCCGATGGTGGCCGTGGCCACGAACCTGGCCCACGACGGCATCGCCTCCCCCGTCAGCTCCCTGGAGCACGAGGGCGGCAAGCCGTCGATCGGGGTCACCATGCCCATCGCGGTGGTCATCGACGTCGACTACGTCCGGGCGGCCCCCGCGCACCTGGTCCGGTCCGGCATCGGTGACGTGGTCAGCAACATCTCGGCCATCGAGGACTGGGAGCTCGCGGGGCGCGAGAACGGCGAGCCGGTCGACGGCATGGCGGTCACCTTCGCCCGCGTCGCCGCCGAGGCGGTCCTGCACCGCCCGGACTCGATCGACTCCGACGGGTTCCTCAAGGTCCTGGCCGAGGGCCTGGTGCTGTCCGGCATGGCCATGTCGGTCGCCGGTTCCAGCCGTCCGGCCAGCGGGGCCTGCCACGAGATCCTGCACGCCATCACCCAGCTCTACCCGGGCACGAGCAACCACGGTGAACTCGCCGGGCTGGGCGCGCTGTACGCGTCCTACCTGCGGGTCAAGCACCTGGACTGGCCGCAGTCGCGACTGGAGGAGATCCGGAACTGCCTGCTCCGCCACAACCTGCCCATCGTGCCCTCCGACGTCGGTCTCGACGAGGCTTCGTTCGCGCGTGCGGTGGCCCACGCCCCGGGCACCC
Organism: Nocardiopsis sp. iso_40; assembly: GCF_056173285.1. NCBI lineage: Bacteria > Bacillati > Actinomycetota > Actinomycetes > Streptosporangiales > Nocardiopsidaceae > Nocardiopsis > Nocardiopsis sp. iso_40. The sequence goes on from NZ_CM149666.1 coordinate 1,008,044, forward strand.
GCCCGGGCCGGTTCACCATCCTTGAACACCTGAACCTCTCCGAGGACGAGATCGGGCGGAGTGTCGCGGACTATGTCGAAGCCGTCGGTCGCTGAGGTCCGCGCGGGCGGCCAGCCCGCGGGGATCAAGGAGCGCGTCAACGAGGAGCACTGGGCGGGCCGTCTCTACATGCGGGACATCTCCCCGTACCTGACGACCCTCTTCGTGCGCCTGCGCGTGCCGCCGAACCCCATCACCTACCTGATGATGGTGTTCGGCGTGCTCGCCGGGGTGATCGTGGCCTTCGGCGGTCTGTGGTCGGCCGTCCTCGCCGCCGTGTTCGTGCAGATCTACCTTCTGCTGGACTGTTCCGACGGCGAGGTGGCCCGGTACACGGGCCGCACCAGTGTGGCCGGCATCTACCTGGACCGCATCGGCCACTACGTCTCCGAGGTCGCCCTGCTGGTCGGCCTGGGCATCCGCGCCCAGGGCGGGTTCGAGCCGGGCGGCTGGGTCGTCCTGGGCATGGCCGCCGCGCTCGGTGTCGTGCTGATCAAGGCCGAGACCGACAACGTGGTGGTGGCCCGGGCCAAGGCCGGTCTGCCGGAGGGAATCTCCGAGGAGGCCATGAGGCCGAAGTCCTCGGGGCTGAGCCTGGCCCGCCGCCTGGCCTCGATGCTCAAGGTGCACCGCCTCATCCAGGCGGTCGAACTCTCCCTGATCGTGGTGGTGGCGGCCGTGGCCGACCTCTTCCTCGGAGAGCTGGCGGCCACCCGGGTCCTGGTCGCGGCCTGTGCCGCCGTCGCGGTGCTGATGAGCTTCGCGCACTTCGTGAGCGTGCTCGCCTCCCGCCGCCTGGAGTAACGCGGCGGTGACGTTACGGCGTCACTTGTGGAGCCGTGGACGATACCCCGTCCACGGCTCCGTACACTTCGCTTTTATCCTTTCGTTAGTCTGTTTCTGCGAACGTTGACATGTGTCCACCTGTCAGCCGCACGTCGTCCACTGAACGGTCGCAACCATGGCCACACCCGTGATCCCGCCCTCGCAAGGCTCCGGCACGTCCACGACGGGGGACCTCCGAGCGCCCAGAGCCGAACGGAGCAGCTCCCAGGTGCCCGGTACCGGTAAGCCCACCCTGTCCTGTGTCCTGCTCACCATGGGCAACCGCCCTGCCGAGCTCAGGCGTGCGATCACCAGCGTGTTCGAGCAGGAGGAGGCCGACGTCGAGGTCGTCGTCGTCGGCAACGGGGCCGACCTGCCCAAGCTCCCCGAGGGCGTCACCACGGTGCGCCTGCCGGAGAACGTGGGCATCCCCGAGGGGCGCAACGAGGGTGTGCGGGCGACGCAGGGCGACGTCATCCTGTTCCTGGACGACGACGGCTGGTACCGCTCCATGGACCTCGCCCGCCACGTGCGCGAACGCTTCGCCGCGGACCCCGGTCTCGGTGCGCTCTCGTTCCGCATCGCCGACCCCGACGGCGGCCCGGACCAGCGCCGCCACGTGCCCCGGCTGCGGGTGGGCGACTCCCGGCGGTCGAGTGCGGTCACCACGTTCCTGGGCGGGGCCTGCGCCATCCGCCGCACCGCCTTCGACGAGGGCGGCGGGCTCCCGGGCGAGTTCTTCTACGCCCACGAGGAGACCGACCTGGCCTGGCGGATCATGGACGCCGGGTACACCATCGAGTACGACGCCGACGCCGTGATGTACCACCCGGCCGTCGCGCCGACCCGGCACGAGAACTTCTACCGGCTCAACGCCCGCAACAGGGTGTGGCTGGCCCGGCGCAACCTGCCGTGGCCGCTGGCCGTCGCCTACCTGGGCACCTGGGTGGGGCTGACCGTGCTGCGCGAACGCGACCGGGCCGCGCTGAGGTCGTGGTTCTCCGGTTTCCGGGAGGGCTGGCGCGAGGACGCGGGCCGACGCACCCCGATCAGCTGGCGCACCGCCTGGCGGATGACCAGGGCCGGACGCCCCCCGGTCATCTGAGTACACCCGCGACCCCCAGGAGGCGGACTTGGCCGTCGTCAGCCCTCTCGTCATCGGATTCCTGCTTCTCGTCGTCGCCGTCATCGCCCTGGTGGTGACGCTCGTCGTCGTGTCGGCACGGAAGCAGGCGAACCCTCCCCGGGGCCGGGCACCCTACGGCCGACAGCCGCAGCCCGGGCCGGGGTCCGGCCCGCAGGGACCCGAGTACCCGCAGCGGTGAAAAAGGGGCGGGCGCCGCACGGCGCCCGCCCCTCCAGCTTCTTGACAGCGGATCCCTCAGCCGGTGGCGGCATCCACTGGGCGGACCTCATGGGTCCGGGTGGTCGGCACGAAGTGCGGCCAGGTGGGAGTTTCGCATTCGGCGGCGTGGAGCGTGGCGCGAACGTTCGCGGAGAACAACCGGATGGCGTCCTCCAGGCTGTCGGCGCGTACGCCCATCGTCACGCTGAGGGTCCGCTGAGCCAGGCTGCCGACCACGTCGGGGTCGATGATGCCCGGGTCACACTCCTGGAGGCTGTCGAGCTCGTTGATGAAACGGTCGGTGAAGGCGTCGAAGTCACTGTCGGTGGTCGTGCCGTTGCGGCTTTCGAACGACAGGTCGACTGCCAGGTGGTGGATGGTCACCGGTCCTGTTCCTCCCAGCAAGTGGCTCGTCGGAGCTGCCCGAGGAGATCCTTCAGGTAGTTCGCTCCCGAAGGCGAGAGCTTAACGGTTTTAAAGTGCTTGTCCTGGCAGGGGCAGTACATCTTGTAGTACTTCTTCCTGCGTTCGACACGCCATCCTCTGGCCTCCGCACCCTTCAGTACCGATTCCAGGTCCTTGTCGGGGTGGCGTGGTCGGACCATGCGGTATCCCAGCTGCTCGGCGTGTCCGGATGTCGACGCCTGGACTGGGACAGCCCAAGCGTAGGTCAGACGGTACGGCGTCGGGAAGCCCGAGGTGCAAGGTTCGGGAAAATCCGTGACCAGTGTGTACGAGGGGGCGGGCGCCGCACGGCGCCCGCCCCCTTCACCGCTGTTCGGGATCAGATCTCGGTGACGGCCTCTTCGTAGTCCAGCCGCGGCAGGCGGTCGAACCAGGCGTCGGGGCCGGGCTTGCCGATGTTCATGACCACCAGGGGGGTCTGGGTGGAGTCCTCGCCGAAGAACTCCTTGCGGACGCCCTCGGCGTCGAAGCCGGTCATCGGGCCCGCGGCCAGGCCGGCGGCGCGAACGCCGACGATCAGGTAGGCGACCTGGAGGAGCGCGTTCTGCAGGGCCATGGACTCGCGGGCCTCGACCGGCATGCCGGAGAAGTTCTCCCGGGCCTCCGGCACGACCGGGAAGGTCTTCGGGAAGTGCTCGTGGAAGGCGCTGTCAGCGGACAGGACGAGCGTGAGCGGGGCCGTCGAGGTCTTGGGGGCGTTGTTGCCCGCCATGTGCTTCACGAGTCGCTCGCGAGCCTCGGGGGAGCGGACCGCGGTGACGCGCAGGGGCTGGTTGTTCATGGCCGTGGGGCCGTACTTGACCAGGCCGTAGATCGTGCGCAGCTGTTCCTCGGTCACCGGCTCGTCGGTGAAGGTGTTGGCGGTGCGGGCGCTACGGAACAGCAGGTCCTGTGCGTCCTTGTTCAGGACCAGTGTGTCAGTCATATCGAAACCTCGGCCGTGCTCGTGGGTGGTGGTGCCGTCCGGGGACGGCACGCAGCACAACCTAGTTGACTAGGAAGATATTTCACCACGGAACGATGTGTGAGCTCATTCACTCACGAGTACCAGGTGAGCGGTCTATTCGCTGAACGCCGTGCGCGGGCGTCCGCTCTGCCGGGGCGCACGGGGCCGGGGGATCGCAGGGGCCGGGGCGTTGGCCTCACAGACCCACTCCTCCAGCCGTTTCACGAACAGTCGTGCCTGTACCGGCCAGTGGAAGGAGCGCTGTGCGATCCGGTGGCCGGTGCGAGCGTACTCGTGGCGCCTCTCCTCGTCCCGGCGCAGCTCCAGCACGGCCCGCGCTGCCGCCTCCGGGTCCTCGAACGGCACGACGGTCCCGGCCGGGCCCTCCGGGCGCTTGGTCACCAGGGCCTCGGCCATCGGGTTGGGGGTGGTGACCACCGGCAGCCCGTGGGCCATGTACTCCACGACCTTGGTGGGCAGGGAGTGCCGGTAGTTGTCGGTGTCGTGCAGCAGGCTGATCCCGGCCAGGGCGCCGGCCGCGATGCGCAGGGCGCGGTCGTTGGGCACGAAGCCGTACCAGTGCAGGGCGTTCTCCTGGTGGGCGTCGCGCAGCAGCTGCCGGATCCCGTGGTCGGCGCCGCCGATCACCTCCAGGCGCACCCCGTGGTCACGCAGCCGGCGCCCCATCTCGATCATGTCGTGGGCGCCCCGGGCCCTGGACAGGTGCCCCAGGTAGACGACCCGGTCCTCGCCGGGCGCGCGGAGCGGCGCCTCGGGCACGTCGGTGGTGTTGGGCACCACCGGGTGGTCGAGCCGGAACCGGGGCCGGTAGCCCTCCTCGGCCAGCAGCAGGTGCATCCGCCGCTCGGCGTACCGCTCGAAACCGCGCACCACACCGCCGAGCGGTCGGCGCAGCGGCTGCGGGACCCACGGCTTGGTGCGCAGGGCCGCCGGGGTGTCCTCGTGCACGTCCCACACCGTCACCGGTCTCTTGGCGGGCAGGGCCAGCAGCAGTTCGGGGTCGTGGAAGAGCAGGAGGTCGGCCTCGGGAGCCAACCGGGCCAGAACGGTCCGGGCCGCCCGGATCGAGGAGAGCCGGTCACGGCCGGAGGCACGGGGAACGTCCACCGAACGCACCCGGTCCCAGGGGGTCACCCCGCACTCCCGGAAGGGCGCCACGTACGTCACCGTGTGTCCGGCGTCCACCAGGGCCCGTATCTGGCGGTGCAGGATTCGTGCGTCCTCGGGGTGGTGCACAATCGTGGCCACAAGCGCGTGCATCGAGATCACCTACGTGTGTCACCGTTTTGGTCCGACTGGTCCGTGTTCGATGATCCGCTGTGAGGGTGCGGGATCAGCTGCACGACACGGTATTCACCTGCGGAAACACACTGAGGAAAGCCGAGTGGACAAGCGGGGTGGTTCCGGTGAACCTTCGGTGGGCGGACGGTGAACGCGCCGAGGCACGCCGCCGAACGCCGTCTGGCGTCCGGGTCGACGTGCCTCGTGCGGGCCCCCGCGGCCCCTACAGGACCTGGATGCCCTCCCGGTCGGCGCGGCGCCGGAACTGCGCCGGGACCTCGGCGGCCTCGTCCGGGTCGGGGCGGCGAAGGACGCCCCGGGTGTCCAGGAGCAGCCGCGCGTACTCGTTGAGCAGCTTGGGCCGGTACTCGCTGTGGTCGGTCAGCAGAACGGTCAGGTCGGCCTCGGCCAGGGCCTGCTCCAGGTCGGTGGAGCGAGGCACGTCCACCCCGTCCACCTCCCAGGACTCCACGTGCGGGTCGTGGTAGGTGAGCGTGGCGCCCTTGGCGGCGAGCTTGCGGGCCACCGGGCGGGCCGGAGACTCGCGCTGGTCGGCGATGTCGGCCTTGTAGGTCACGCCGAGCAGCAGGACCTTGGACCGGGAGAGCGCGAGCCCGGAGTCGTTGAGCAGCTCCTGGGCGCGCTGGGTCACGTAGGACGGCATCCGCCCGTTGATCTCCTGGGCCAGCTCGACGAACCGGAACGGGTAGCCGAGGGTCTTGACCTTGTAGGAGAGGTAGTTCGGGTCGATCGGGATGCAGTGTCCGCCCACGCCCGGGCCCGGGTAGAACGCCTGGAAGCCGAACGGCTTGGTGGCCGCCGCTGCGATCGAGTCCCACAGGTCGACGCCCAGCTCCTGGCAGAAGACGGCCATCTCGTTGACCAGGGCGATGTTGACGTGCCGGTAGGTGTTCTCCAGCAGCTTGGCCATCTCGGCCTCGCGGGTGCCCCGGGTCCGGACCACGGTGTTCACGAAGTTCTCGTAGAAGGCGGCGGCCGCCTCCCCGCACTCCTCGGTGAGCCCGCCGACCACCTTGGGCGTGTTGGCCACGCCGAAGGTCTGGTTGCCCGGGTCGATCCGCTCGGGGGAGAAGGCCAGCCGGAAGTCGGATCCGGCGACCAGGCCGGACTCCTCCAACAGGGGCCGTACTACCTCCTCGGTGGTGCCCGGGTAGGTGGTGGACTCCAGGATCACCAGGGTCCCGGGGGACATGTGCGCGGCGACGGCCTTGGAGGCGGAGGTGACCGCCCCCAGGTCCGGCCCGCCCTCGGGTGAGAGCGGGGTGGGGACACAGATGACGATGGTGCGCGCCGTCGCCAGGCACGCAGGGTCCGTGGTCGCGCTGAACCCCTTGTCCAGCATCGTGTTCACGTCTTCCGACGACAGGTCGTCGATGTGTGAATCGGCCTTGTTGAGGCCGTCGACCACACGGGCGCTGACGTCGAAACCGGTCACCTTCAGCCCGGCTGACACGGCTTCGGCCGCCAGGGGCAGACCGACGTAGCCGAGGCCGAGGACGACGAGGTCGCTGGCCGAACCGGAGCGCTGCTCGGGGACAGTGGCTGGGTTGGAGGCTGCGGCATCCACTTCGTGGTCACACTCGCATTCGTTTCGTGAACGGGCGCATATATCGAGGACTGCCATTCGGAGTTCTGGAGACCCGAGTGTAGACAGGCATTGCCCTTGGTTACGGGATCTGTCCTGGTCCGGACACTTTCCCGATGAGAACCCGATACGCCTGGTTGTAGCGGTATACGGCCTCGGTCCACGTGCGGTTCGCACCGACGCGTTTCTGTCCTGCTTGGCCGTAGGACGTCCGCTTTTCACGACTGTAGGCGAGTTTTGTGAGCACATCAGCTAGACGTGCCGATTCGCCCGCCGGAATTAACTCTCCGGTCACCCCGGGTTCCACGATCTCCCGCAGGGCGGGGAGGTCGCTCGCGACGACGGGCAGCCCTCCCGCCATAGCCTCCACCGGTTTCAGGGGGGTCACCAGCCGACACACCCGTTCGTCGAGCCTGGGCACCGCGAACACGTCCAGGGCGGCGTGGTGGTGCCGGACCCGGTCGGCCGGGACCCGCCCCGGGAAGTGCGCCGCCCCGGACAGCCCGAGCCGCTCCGCCCGCGCGCGCAGCGCGGCGAGTTCGGGCCCGTCCCCGACGATCAGGGCGTGTGCGGGCTCGCCCCGCTCCCGCAGCAGCGCCACCGCGTCCAGGAGCACGTCCAGCCCCTCGTAGCCGAAACAGCTCGTGGTGGTGCCCGCCACGAACTCCTCCCGGCCGATCCCCAGCCCCTCGCGGACCGCCTCACCCGGCGGCAGCGGCTCCAGGAAGGAGGCGTCCACGGCGTTGGGGACGACCAGTATCCGCTCCGCGGGCACCCCGCGGGCCTCGATGTCGGCACGCATCGCCTCGCCGAGGGTCACCACCAGGTCGGCGGCGAGCATGCACTCCGTCTCGCTGGCGCGTTCGGCCCGGTAGAAGGCGTCGTCGACCCCCCGGGAGGGGTCCCGGGACAGCCAGGACTCCTCCAGGAAGCCGCGGACCTCGTAGACCACGGGCAGCCCGTACCTGCGCCCCAGTTCCAGGGCCAGCCGCGCGTTGTGGTGGTTGCTCGCCGCGTGCAGCACGTCCGGGCGCACCGCCTCCACCAGCTCCGAGGCCAGCCGCAGCCCCGAGTCGAGCTCCTCGGCGCGGTCGGCGGGTGCGGTCCAGGGGAGGAGGCGGTGGTAGGGGACCCCGTCCACCCGCACCAGCGTGCGCGGATCCAGCACGCCCTTGGTCAGCGGGTACCCGGCCCTGGTGGCCACGTGCACGTCCATCCCGGCCTCCCGCTGGGCGAGGGCGATGCGGTGCGTGCGCTGGGTGTAACCAGCGTTGGTGTGCGGCAACGCGTTGGTGACCAGATGCAGGACCCGGACGCCCGCTCCCGGCCGCTCCGGGTCAGGGCCCGTACACCGGTGCCCCGATCCCGCCACCGCCGGTCGCTGAGCGTTCACCGTGTCGTCAGGCCGCGTTGGCGCACCGCGGGTTAACGTGATCCCGTGAAGGTCAGGCGAAACGGACGGGGAGGCGGGGACGGCGCGCCCCGTGGCCAGCGCCGTCCGGTACTGCGCCGTGGTCCGGTGCGGCCCGGGCGGGATTCGTTCGACCAGTTCACGCGCGGTGTCCGCGTCCCCGGCGGCGAGGGCGGCCGCGACCAGGCGCCCCACCCGGCGGGGCGAGGAGCCCCGGGCGGTGGACAGCAGCACCTCGCGTGCCTCCTGGCGTCGCCCCTGGTCCCACAGGGCGTAGGCGCGCGGCAGGGCACCCGATCGGGACGCCACGGCGCGTGCCGTGGTCCGTACGGGGCCGGGCATCAGCCGGGGAGCCAACAGGGGCAGCCGAGCGGGTTCGGAACGCAGATGGTGCCAGGCCAGGGACGCGGTGAACGTCACCGCCCTCGGCCATCGGGCACGCGGACGCGGAACGCGGGGTTCGGAAGTCTGGGAGTCATGCACGGTCAGTCACACAACCACGTGGACGTGGCCGGATGGTGACAACACGGCGACTCCGGTGGAACGGCTGGGGCAAAGAACTCCCCGACCGGCCTCCGCGCCGCCCGGCCCGCCGAGCCGCCGCGGTCACCGGTCCGCCCGGGACCCGCGCCAGAACAGCAGACACCCCCACCGGAAGAAGAAGGAAGCAGCCGTGACAACGAGTGCCCCTCTTGGCAGTCAGGACACCGGGATCGTGCACGTGGTCGGGGCCCGCCCCAACTTCGTGAAGGCCGCGCCGGTGGTTTCGGCCCTGCGCGGCCGGGGCGCGCACCAGACGGTCCTGCACACCGGCCAGCACTACGACGACCGCATGTCGGCCGTCTTCTTCCGCGACCTCGGCCTGCCCACCCCCGACGTCGACCTAGGCGTCGGCTCGGGTTCGCACGCCGCCCAGACCGCCGCCCTCATGGTCGGCCTGGAGAAGGAGTTCACCCGGACCACCCCCGGCATGGTCGTGGTCTACGGCGACGTCAACTCCACCCTGGCCGCCGCCCTGGTCGCCGCCAAGCTCGGCATCCCCGTCGCGCACGTCGAGGCGGGCCTGCGCTCCTTCGACAACACCATGCCGGAGGAGGTCAACCGCCGGGTCACCGACCAGCTCAGCGACCTGTGCTTCGCGACCAGCCCGGAGGCGGTCGGCCACCTGGCGGCGGAGGGGGTGTCCCCGAACCGCGTCCACCTCGTCGGCAACCCGATGATCAACACGCTCCTGGGCAACCTCGACCGCTTCGACGCCGATGCCCTGCGGGACCGCCTCGACCTGCCCGAACGCTATGTGGCGGCCACCCTGCACCGGCCCGCCAACGTCGACGACCCCGCCAACGTCGCCCGGCTCACCGAGCGCCTGCACGAGATCGCCGACCTCACCGACGTCGTCATGCCCGTGCACCCGCGGGGTAAGGCGGCCTTCGACCGGGCCGGGCTCGGCGACCACCCGCGCGTGCACCTGCTCGAACCGCTCGGCTACCTCGACTTCGTCGCGCTCACCCGAGGCGCCGCGGCCGTGGTCACCGACTCCGGCGGCGTCCAGGAGGAGACCACCGTCCTCGGCGTCCCCTGCCTGACCCTGCGCCCCAACACCGAACGCCCGATCACCATCACCCACGGCACCAACCAGCTGGTCACCGAGGCCGATCTCCTGCCGGCCCTGCGCAAGGCCCTGGACGGACGGACCGGCGAACGGATCGGCGACGTGCCGCCGCTGTGGGACGGCCGGTCGGGGGAGCGCATCGCCACCGTCCTCGCCCAGTGGACCAGGTGACCCCATGAACCTCCTCCCCGGGGCGGCACCCGCCCCCACCCGACAGACGGACAGCCCGGGGCCCCGACCCGGGGTCTTTCGACCCGAGCACAAGGTGGCAGACCGTGAAACGGCGTGAACAGAGCCAGACCGAACAGCTTCGGCAAGCCCTGGCCGAACGCGAGGCCCAGCTCCAGGAGGCGCAGGCCCGCCTCGCCGCGGTCGAGGGGTCCACCTCGCTCCAGGTGGGCCGTGCGCTCACGGCGGCCGCCAAACGCCCCGGCCGCTCCCTGGTCAAACTCCCGCGCGACCTCTACCGGCTCTGGCGCCGCAGCGGCAGCACCAACCACGCCGAGCGCCGCCGGGTCGAACCCGTCCGCTCCTTCGACGCCGAACGCCAGGAGGCCCGCCTCCTCACCGGGCTCAGCGGCGGACGCGAGGACCTGCTGGTCGTCGCCACCGTCCTCGGCCCGGCCGTCCAGGCGGCCGTGGACCCCTACCTGCGTTCGGTGCCCCTGCGTCCGCACGACGCCCAGATCGTCATGGACGGGGTGGACGTCAACCTGCTCCTGGTGTCCGCCTCCGCGGCCGCGCCCGGGTCCCCCTGGGCGCACGTGGGGGACCCCGCGGCGGTGGACCGGACCAGGGCCCTGCACTGGGTGCTGGAGTCCGCGGCGGCGCGCGGCATCCCCACGGTCCTGCTCGACGACGCGCCCGCACCGCCCGCCCTGCGCCAGCTCGGTTTCGACCGCGTGCACAAGGGTGACGCGGGGGTGCCGCTGCACCTGTTCAACCCGGTCGCGGCCGAACTCGTCTCCGGCCCCGAGGCCGTCTTCGTCCGCACCGCCCCGGACCTGCCGGTCCCCGACGTCCTCCTCGACCTGGGCGTGGGTGTGGTCGACGCCGACTCCCCGGAGCTGCCCGACGCCCTGCGCGCCGCCAACGTCGCCGTCATCCCGGAGACCGGCCACGGCGACCTGCGCCTGCGCCGACGCGCCTGGGCCTGCGGCACCCGGGTGATCCCGCACCCGGCCGTCCCCGTGCCCGATGCCGAGGACCTGGCGGTCACCGTGCCCCGCCTGCGCGCGGACGGGCCCACCCCCCGCGAGGTGCGTGCCATGCTCCGGCAGGTCTTCCTCGACGAGGCGGCGCCGGTCCGGTTGGCCGCGCTCCTGGACGGCCTGGTCTTCGGGGCGGGGACCCCCGGGACCGAACTCCCGCTGAGCGGCCGCGGCGTCGCGGTCCTGGCCGATCCGGCCTCGGCGGCCGAGGCGGACCGCCTCGCCGAGGACCTCCTGGGCTCCCGGCTGCGCCCCGCCGAACTGGTCGTACCCGACACCGCCGCCCGGATGTCCGGCGTCCAGCGCCTGCGCGCCGAGGGCGTTACCGTGCACACGGTTCGCTCCACCGCCCCCGACACCCCGGAGGAACTCACCCGGGACGTGGCCCCGGCGGATGCCGGCGGGCCCGCCCCGGCCCACTGGGCGTCCCTCGCCGAACGCGCCACCTCGCCGTGGGCGCACCTGTGGACCGGCCCGGTCGGCAGACACCGGCTGGCCGACCTGGTCTGCGCCGCCGAGTGCTCCGGGGCCGACGCCGTGGGAACCCCGGACACCGCGGTGCCGGACGGCCGGGAACCGTCCGGAGCGGGGGAGCGGGGCTTCTTCGACCGCGAGACGGGGAGCCGGCAGTACGTCTTCGTCACCTCGATCACCCCGGAGCTGGCCCGCACCGGGCTGCTGCGGCGCGGCTGGCGCCCGACGGAGTGGAACCGACGCGGTACCAGGCTCCTCGCCCTGGGGCCCGACCACGGATCCGGCACCGACGGCGACAGCGAGGACCCCACGCACGCCGACGCCTCGACCGGAGCCCTCGGGTGACCCGCCGCGCCCGCTCCGCCGCCCTTCGCCCGCTACGGACGCCCACGGCGCAGCCCGACCGCCGCAGTTCTGATTGACTTTCCGGTCGCCCCCGCACGGGCGGCCCACCAGTATCCGAAGGGAAGAACGTGAGCACACCTCCTCCGCGCGCACTCTTGTACGGGGACGTGGACCTCAACATCATCGACGGCTCGGCCATCTGGGCCCAGTCGATGGCGCAGGCCCTGGCCGCGGCCGGATGCGAGGTCACCCTGTTGTTGAAGGCGCAGGTGCGGACCGACCGGCTCACGGCGCCGCTCACGCAGACCCCGGGGGTCCGGGTGGTGCGCCCCTATGAGGACCGCATGCTCCCCGACCTCGGGCCGCGCGGCCTCACACCCGAGCAGGCCGTGGAGCTGATGGGCGGGCTGCACGCCCGCAAACCCTTCGACCTGGTGGTCGTGCGGGGCCGTCGCCTCGCCGGGCTGGCCGCCCAGGAGGAGGCCCTGACGGGTCGCCTGTGGACCTACCTCACCGACTTTCCGCACAGCGTCGGCGAACTGACCGCGACGGCCACCGCGGAGCTCACCGAGATCGCGCTCGCCTCGCGTTTCGTCCTCTGCCAGACCGAGGAGCTGCGGGCGTTCCTGGAGTCGACGGTGCCCGCCGCCTGCAGTCGTTCGGTGCTCTTCCCGCCGGTCGCGGTGGTCCCCCCGGGGGTGGCCGCGGACGGCGAGGCGCACGCCCGTACCCGGCTGGCCTACACGGGCAAGTTCGCACCCGCCTGGAACACCCTGGAGATGACCGGGCTCCCCGAGGAGCTCGCCCGCCTGGGGGTGGATTCCGAACTGGTGATGATCGGCGACAAGATCCACGCGGAGCCCGCCGACTGGGCCAAGCGCATGCGCAGGGCGCTGGAGAGCACGCCGCACGTGGACTGGCGCGGCGGCATGGCGCGGGCCGACGCGCTTCGCGAATCCGCCACCTGCGACTTCGGGATCTCGTGGCGGGACCCGTCCATGGACGCCAGCCTCGAACTGTCCACCAAGGTCCTGGAGCTGGGGGCGCTGGGCCTGCCGGTGGTGCTCAACCGCACCCCGATGCACGAGACCCTGCTCGGCAGGGACTACCCGCTCTTCGCCGGTGAGGACGCCTCCTCGGTGGCCGCGGTGGTCGCCCGCGCCTACCACGACCGCGCCGTGTACGCGGAGGCCGCCGAGCGCTGCCGGGCGGCGGCGGCCGAGCACACCCTGGAACGGGCCGCCGAGAGGTTGCGCGGCTACCTGGCCGAGGCCCTCCCGTCCGCCCCGCGGGGGGCCGACCCCGAACTGCCGCTCAAGGTCGTCATCGCCGGTCACGACCTGAAGTTCTTCACCCGCCTCGCGGAGTACCTGGACTCGCTGCCGGGGCTCGACGTTCGCATCGACGAGTGGGAGGGGCTGAGCACCCACGACCAGTACCGTTCACGGGAGCTCGCCGCCTGGGCCGACGTCGTCATCTGCGAGTGGTGCGGGCCCAACGCCCTGTTCTACGCCAAGTGGAAGCGCCCCGACCAGCGGTTGATCGTCCGCCTGCACCGCTTCGAGCTGTACGCGGAGTGGCCGCGCCGCCTGGACGTCGGGAAGGTGGACGCGGTGGTGTGCGTGAGCCCGCACTACGCCGACCTCACCCGGGAGCTCACCGGCTGGCCCGCCGACAAGGTCGTCGTCCTGCCCAACTGGGTGGACGACCGCCAGCTCGACCGGCCCAAACTCGCCGGGGCCGAGTACTCGCTCGGCATGATCGGGATCGCGCCCTCACGCAAGCGCCTGGACCGGGGGCTGGACGTTCTCGCGGAGCTGCGCCGCATGGACCCCCGCTACACGCTCTCGGTCAAGACCAAACAGCCGTGGGAGTACTGGTGGATCTGGAACCGGCCGGAGGAGCGCACCTACTTCGAGCGCGTCTACCGCCGGATCCAGCGTGACGGCACGCTCGCGTCGGGGGTGGTCTTCGACCCCTTCGGCCCGGACGTGGCGACCTGGTTGCGCAGAGTGGGGTTCGTACTCTCCACCAGCGACGACGAGTCCTTCCACCTGGCGCCCGCCGAGTGCGCGGCCTCCGGTGGCGTCCCCGCGCTGCTGCCCTGGCCGGGAGCGGACACCATCTACGATCCGCACTGGATCCACGACGACCCGGTGGCGATGGCCGAGGCCATCCACGCGACGGTCTCCGAGGGCCGGTTCGGCGAGGAGAGCGAGCGCGCCCGCGCGGAGGTGAACTCGGTGTACGCCCTGGAGAGGGTGCGCTCCCTCTGGAGCGACCTGGTGGTCCGCGGTGAGGTTCCGAAACCGCTGGACTCGGCCGCCCACGCGGGCACGGGGAACTGACCGGGCCCCGGGCGGCCCTACTTCAGACGGGGCCGGTCATCTTCGACAGCCCGCCGGCTCCGGCGGGCAGGAAGAGCGCGAAGGTGGTCGGCCTGGTCTGCACCAGTTCGACGCGGGCCCCCTCGGACTCGGCGATGTGACGGGCCAGGGCCAGGCCGAGGCCGGTGCCGCCGCCTCCGCTCACCTCGCGCTCGAAGATCCTTCCGGACAGGTGGTCGGGGACCCCCTCGCCCTCGTCGCTGACCTCCACGCGGACGGACTGGCCGGTGTCGAGGCGGCGGATGGTCACCGTCCCCGCGCCGTGTTTGTAGGCGTTCTCCACCAGGGTCGCCAGGATCTGGGCGAGGTCGGTGGGGACGGTCATGGCGGTCAGCCCGGGGTCCCCGGTGACTAGGAGCCTGCGCTGCTCCTGTTGGAGGACGGGCGACCATTCGGCCTGCAGGTGGTTGAGGACGGGGTCGAGTTCCACCGGTTCGACCTCGGGGTTCTGGCTCTTGCGGGCGCGGCCGAGCAGGCTTTCGACGGTTTCCACGAGCCGTTCGGTCTGGGCGAGGGCCGCTTCCCCCTCCTCCCGGACCACCTCGGGGTTGTCCGACTCGGCGATGATCTCCTCCAACCGCATGGTCAGAGCGGTCAGCGGGGTGCGCAGTTGGTGTGAGGCGTCGGTGGCGAAGTGGCGTTCGGTGGCGATGAGCCCGGCGATGCGTTCGGCGCTGCGGTCGAGCACCTCGGCGACGCGGTCGGCCTCCGGGATGCCGTAGCGGTGGCCCCACGGCGTGGTCACCCCGGAGCCGAGCCGTTCGGCGGTGGCGGCCAGGTCGACCAGGGGCAGGGTGAGCCTGCGGGCCTGGAACATGGACAGGCCCACGGCGACCCCGATGGCCAGCAGGGACAGGGAGGCGATCCCGAGCCAGGCCCGGACCACGCTCTCCTGCACGTCCTCGCTGCTGGCCCACACCTCGACCCGGGTCTCGCGACTGGTGGTGACGGTGGCTTTGATCAGGTGCGGAGAGTCCGCGGCCTCCGGGTTCAACGACGGGTCGCCCGCGGTCACGGCCGTGGGCGCGTCCGCGGGTGTGATCCGGATGAACCGGTCCGGGTGCTCCCGGCTGAACCGCGTCGGGTCCAGTTCGCCGCGGAGCCCGAGCATGTTGTCGCTCTCGGCCCCGATCAGCTCGGCCTCGCTCTCAAGCTGCCTGCTGCTCTCGTCGTGCACCAGCTTGTAGGTGAGCGCACCCAGGGGCAGGCCGAGCAGCATGACGGCTATGACGGTCACCACCAGGGTGGAGAAAACCATCCGCCTGCGCATGTCACCTCACGTCCGTCCGACCCCGGGGCGGTCGACCGGCAAGTGTGTCGAACCCGAGGCCGGGTCAGTCTCGTTCGAACCGGAAACCCACACCCCGGACGGTCGTGATGTACGACGGCTGGTTGGCGTCGTCACCGAGTTTGCGGCGCAGCCAGGAGATGTGCATGTCCAGGGTCTTGGTCGATCCCCACCAGTTGGTGTCCCACACCTCCCGCATGATCTGTTCCCTGGTGACCACCTTGCCAGCATCGCGTACGAGTACGCGCAGCAGGTCGAACTCCTTGGTGGTTAGTTGCAGTTCGCGTTCGCCCAGCCAGGCGCGGCGCGAGTCGTTGTCGATCCGGACCCCGTGGACCACCGGGACCTCGGCCCCGCCCCGGCGCAGGAGCGCGCGGACACGGGCCAGGAGTTCGGCGAGTCTGAAGGGTTTGGTCACGTAGTCGTCGGCTCCGGCGTCGAGGCCGACGACGGTGTCGACCTCGTCCGCGCGGGCTGTCAGGATGAGGATCGGCGTTCCGTGACCCTCGGCGCGGAGCCGACGTGCCACCTCGAGGCCGTCCATTTCGGGTAGCCCGAGATCCAGGACCATGAGGTCGATGTCTCCCGCACGGGCGCGGTCGAGTGTCTCAATGCCGTTGACGGTCACGTCTACCGTGTAACCCTCGCGTCGGAGTGCGCGCGCGAGAGGCTCGGAGATCGAGACATCGTCTTCGGCCAGCAAAACGCAGGTCATGGAGCCGATCGTAGGTCCAGGGTGGCGCATTTCCCTATTATGCGCGCCGGATGCCCCAAGGTTGGCCGAAAATACGCTAATCACATATCGGTCAAATAGTACAATTGTCCACCATGGGCCTTTTCTTTGCGCGTTCTTGGTGAAACTGGGAAGCTGGATCGAGAGGGTGTTCCCATGCGCCCCGAGAGACGTTTCCCGGACACGGAGGAGCCCCCCACGTGAACCCCAACCCGCCGCCCGGCGGAGGAGAATTCGGACTCCCGCCGCAGGGTTCTCCGCCGGGGCCGCCCCAGAACCACCCGCCCGCCGGACCCCCGGCCCCTCCGCCTTCGGGCAGGTACGGGACCGGGCTGCTCGCGGTGCTCTCCGTGATCGCGGTGCTGGCCGGGGCGTCCTTCCTCGGCGGCGGACTCGCGCTCACCGGGGCGCTCACCGAGCGGATCGCGGCCGGCCGGAGTGAGGGGGCCGCAGAGCCCTCCGCCTCCCCGTCGGCCGCGCCCCCGCCGGAGGAGTCCCCGAGCCCGACCCGGACCCCCCTCCCGCCTCCGGAGCCCACCGGGGAGCCGAGTGGGCCTCCCGAGGAGGGGCCGCCGGAGAAGGTCTCGGCCGAGGACGTGGTCGCGGAGCTGAGCGGGGACTACGAGCTCCGGGCGGGCGTCGACATCACCGGTGAACTGTGCGGGGACGAGGAGGCCGCCTTCGTCTGCACGAGCGCCGTGGACACCGACCTCGTCCGGGTCATCGCCTTCGAGGACGTCCTGGTGGCCTCGGTCGTCATCACGGGCCTGACGGCCCAGATCGCGGAGGACGACAACGACATGGTCGACGCGCAGAACGCCTGCCACATCGTGTTCATCTGGTTCGAGGGCGGCAGCATGGAGCAGTCCGCACGGGACGACATGGCCGACGCCACCGAGGAGTTCGCCGGGTGCTGACGCCCGCTCCCGCCACACCCCGGGTCGATGCGTGCCCAATTGATCACAATGGGTAATAATGGGGTGTTGGTGACGGTTGGCGGGCCCCGGGACCCGGACCCTCACCGGACCTGTCCACTCATCTCGGACACCTGAGCCGGTCCGGGCGGGGCACGCGAGGAGCAGCGATGGCGCGCAGCATCAGTACGGCGGAAGGCATGACGACGGTAAGGCGAGCGGAACCGCGGGCCCGCCGGGGCACGGGACGGGCGGGAGGGTCCGGAGCGCGTGGCGGGCGCGGTCCGGGCCTGCTGACCGCCCTCGCCCTGGCCCTGGTGCTTCCGGTCGCCTTCGCGGCACCGGCCGCAGCGGAGGGCGCCGACCCCGGCGCCGTCGAGTCCGGTGCGGTCGAGTCCGGTGCGGCCGGGGCACGGGAGGCGGAAGGGGCGGCCCCCGCCGGCCCGAACGCCCGGTCCCAGACCCTCTCCCACCGCCACTACTACTCCACCTGGCGCGACGCCCGGACCTACTGGTCACAGGGGAGCCGCTACCCCACGAGCGGTTGGCTGTGGGCGGGGCGGCACTACTTCTTCTGCCAGGTCGAGGGCGAGCCGCACACCGACGGCGAGGGCTACTCGACCTGGTGGGCGCTGACCGACGACGACACCGGCAACCGGGACGTCTTCGTCAGCGCCACGGCCTTCCGGGACAACGAGCCCTGGCAGCCGATCGAGGGCCTCCCCCGCTGCTGAGGCGTCCCCGGACACGGCGCGGGCCCGCCCGAGCGGCTGCTCGGACGGGCCCGCGTTCGTCGTCCCGTCCCGGACCTACCGGTGACCGGACGGCCGGATCAGGCGTCACCCTCCCCGGTGTCCGCCGCCGTCCTGCGCCTACGGCTCAGGTAGATGGCGCTGCCACCGGCGGCAACGGCGATCGCGGCGACCAGGACCAGACCGGTCAGGGCGCTGCCGGTCACCGGCAGGGAACCCTTGTCGCCGTCCTCGTCGTCGGGACGACCGGGCTTGTGCTCGTCGGGGTCGGTCGGTCCGTCGGTGGGGCCGTCGGTGGGGCCGTCCGTCGGCTCCGGCGACTCCGGCGGGTCCGTGGGCCAACCGTTCCCGTCACCGGGGGGCTCGGTCGCCTGCTCGCCGACCACGATGCGGCCGGAACCGCCCTCGGGGTAGTCCGCCGCGGTCACGGTACCGTCGAGGGTCTCGGTGAGGTAGCGCTCCAGGGCGCCCTGGTAGGTCGAGCCCACCACGGTGAAGTCGGCGCCGCGGAAGGGGTACATGTCGCCGCCGGAGGCGGAGAAGTCGATGGTCGCGATCGTGATGCCCGGACCGTCCACGACCTCGCCGTCCTCGACGAGCACCGTGCCGTCGTGCAGGACCGCGCTGCGCACGCGCTCACCGGGGGTGCGCACCTCCCCGTCGCCGTCGACCTCCTGGGCGGTGCCGTCGGGGTCGTAGGCGAAGTTCACCCCGGCGACCTGCATGAACCGGCCGTCGGCGGCGGGCGCCGCGGAGACTCCGTGCTCCAACAGCTCCTTGACCTGCGTCCGGGGGATCTCCGGGACCACCGCGACCTGGTTGGCGAAGGCGGCGATCGAGTAGGTGTCGAGCGCGGTCACCGGACCTGCCGGGATCACCGAGGAGTTGCGGATGCCGCCGCCGTTCTGGATGCCGATCTGCGGCTCGGGGACGCCGTACTCCTCGGCGTTGCGCACACCGGTGTCCAGCAGCGAGTCCGCCATCAGGTTGCCCAGGTTGGTCTCCTGGGTGCGCACGCCCGGGTCCCGGGTCCCGTCCAGGGCCACCTCGCTCTGCGCAACCTCGGTCTCGGAGAGCGCTGCGACGTGGTCGGCCACCGGCTTGGTCACCTGGGCGTCGACCTCGGGGTGCGGCTCGACGGAGTCGTCGACCACGACCGGTCCGGAACGGTCGCTGACGGAGACCAGGCCGCCCTCGGCGTCGAAGTTGATCACCAGGCGGCCGACGTACTTGTAGTCGGAGCCCGCGGTCACGATCGGGACCTCGTCGCCCCCCGCGTCCTCGGTGAGCAGCGGGTAGGAGAGGGGGTCGCCGGTGTCCGGGTGGACGGTGACCTCGTCGCCGGGGACCAGGGCCTCGTCCTCGTCCGCCATCACCTCGTGGCCGCCGCCGGAGACCACGGCGTCGACGCCGGTCAGCTCCTGGGCGACCCGCTCCTCGTAGGTGATGTTCTGCAGGTGGGAGATGAGGATGATCTTGTCGACGCCCTCCTCGGTCAGCCGGTCGACCTCGGCCTGGACCGGGCCGACGACCTCGTTCACCACCACGTCGCGCGGGCTGGAGATGGAGGAGAGCTGTGGGTAGAGCGCTCCGACGACGCCGACCTGCTCGTCCTGCACCCGGACGACGGTACTGGGGGCGATCCGGCCCGAGGCCTCGTGCGCGGCCAGTGCCGGTTCGCCGGACACGTCCACGTTCGCGGCGACCACCGTGGTGTCCTCGCCGAGCTCACCGATGAACTCGGCGTACAGGTCGGGGCCGAAGTCGAACTCGTGGTTGCCCATGGCGACCGCGTCGTACCCGGCGTGGGAGGCGGCGACCGCGTCGTAGAAGGGGGCGCCCTCCTCCTGGGAGGCGGCGAACTCGGGTCCGGGAAGGTACAGGTCGCCGGAGTTGACGGTGACCACGCCGCGGTCCTCGGCCTCGTCGGCCCCCGCGCCGGTGCCGGCGTTCTCGCTGTCCCGGAGCTGGTGGAGCAGCGTCGTGTAGCGCGCGGCCCCGCCGAAGTCCGGTTCGCCGGAAGCGTGCAGGAGGGCTGACTCGGGGTCGTTCCCGTGCAGGACCGTGAGGGTGAAGGCCGCGTCGCCGGGGGTGTCCATGGGCGCGGACGCGCCGGCCGCCGGGGCGAAGGGCACCACCAGAGCGCCCGTCAGGAGCAGTGCGCCGGATGCGCGCACGAGTCTGGACATGTCTGCTGTGACTCCTTTGGGGGATCGTGCGGGAAAGCCGCCCTGGGGAGGGTGGGGGCGGAGTTCGTTCACCCTAGAGGGGGACGGGTGCTGGGGCACGGGCCGCAGGGTTACGATTCGCAGAATCTCCTGTGCGCTCGAAGGTTCCCTGCCTCCGGCGTGTCGTCCGGCGTCACCCTGGGAGATCTCCGGTTGCGCGGTGTGATCTTTTTCGGGCCTCACTCCCGACGTATGGTGTTCCGGGCCCGCGCCGCCACGACCGCACGCCCTACCATGGAGGGAACCGTCGGCTCGATTCCCCTCGGAGGACGTCCGTGTTTCCCTCTGGCCAGGACCCGTATGACCCCGACGCGGGACAGGGCGGGATCCCCTCACAGCGGGGGATGCCCGGCATCGAACCCCACCTGGAGGCGCTCCGCCCCGACGCGCCGATGCCCGGGCGGGTGTCCACGGTCCGCACCCTGATGTTCATCGGCGGTGTCTGCGGGATCCTGCTCGCCCTGCTCTGCGTGACGGGCCTGGCCGCACCGACCGAGGCGATGAACGAGGCCCTGGACGAACAGGCCGCCCTCGCCGCGGAGCAGGGCGTGGCCTGGTCCATGGACGCCGACCTGATGCGTTCCCTCATGGTCGTCATGGCGCTGGTGACCGGGGCGTACGGGGCCCTGTCCGCCTTCCTCGCCAGTCGGCTGCGCAACCGCACCGTGGGGGTCTTCTGGGGCGTCGTGCTGTTCCAGGGCCTGGCGGGGCTCATCCTGCTGTGGAGCCTGCTCGCCGGAGACGTGCTCTCGATCGTGCCGCTCGGTTTCGCCGTCACCATGATCGGCTTCATGTGGGCCAAGGAGAGCCGCGCCTACTACGGGCTGCTCTGAACCGCTCCGCCCGCGCGGCCGAAGAGACCGCCCTCCCGCGGCGGCAGCGGCGCCCGCACCGCGACCCCGGTCCACTGGCGGTCCAGCAGGCCGCGCACCGCCCCGGCGCCGGTCCCGGCTGCTGCCCCGCCGTCCGTGCCGGAGGGCGCCCGCACCCCGCCCCCGGGGCCCTCCAGGGCCAGGGCGGCACGGAGTAGTTCCCCGGAGTCGGGCCGGTCCCCGGGGTCCTTGCTCATGGCCGCCACCACCAGCCTCTCCAGCCCGCGCGGCAGGTGCTGCAGGTCCGGTTCCTCGAACATGACCCTGCGGGCCATCTCCTTCGGCGCCGCCCTCCCGAACGGGTCGTGCGCCACCGAGGCGAAGGCGACCGTCGCCCCCCACAGGAACACGTCGGACCGCTGCGTCGTGGGCTGGTGCTGGTACTGCTCGGGGCTCATCCACCCGGGGGTGCCCAGGTTGTCGCGCTGCCGGGCGGGGCGCTCGTCGGCCAGGGCCTCCGGCGAGGGCAGTCTGAGGTCCCGGTAGGCCCGCCGCATCCGGCGCAGCCGGATCCACTTCGTGGGGTCGGGGTCCTCGACGGGGTGCGCGATCCCGAAGTCCAGCAGTTTGGGGCCCTGCCCGGACAGCACCACGTTGCTCGGTTTGAGGTCGCGGTGCACGACCCCCGCCGAGTGGATCGCGCGCAGGGCCTCGGCCACCCCGACGGCCACCCCGAGGAGCATGCCGCCGCGCAGCCGCCCGAACCTCTCCACGTGGTGCCGCAAGGTGGGGCCCGGTACGTACTCGGTGATCATCCACGGCGGTTCGGCTCCCACGTCGGCGCTGACGAACCGCGCCACCGCCGGGCTGTTGACCCTCGACAGCAGTCGGGCCTCGTGCGCGAACCGCTCCCGGAACCGCTGGTCGCGGGCCTGTTCCGGGTGGACGACCTTCACCGCGAGGTAGCCGTTCACCCCGGGGGAGTCGGCGGCGTAGACCGTGCCCATGCCGCCCGAACCCACACGCCCCCGCATCCGGTGCCCGCCGATCTCGCGGGGGTCCCCCGGTTCGAGCGGGGCGAGTCTGCGTACACCGCGCGCCTTCATGGGTACTCCAACCGGCCGTGGGGAGGGGTCTGCCGGGTCCTATCCCCGGATTCTCCCCGTTCACTCCTCTTCCGTACCGGTGTCCGCCTTCTCCGGGCCCGTTCGATTCCGGGGCCGGACGGTGGAGTGGTAGGAAGTCCCTGTCGAAATCGACAACGAGGACCCCCATGAAGCTCACGTTCCCCGACGGCCACATCGTTCAGCTGACCCCCTGGCTACTGCAGGCGGTGCTCGGCGCCTTCCCCCTGCCCGGCGACGAGGGGCGGCTGGCCCCGTACGAGGCCGACCCCTCGGCCCGCGAGATGCTGATCCGGGAGGGGGCGGCCGCACACGACGGGAACGGCGACTTCATACTCACCGGGCACGGTCTGGAACTCCACCGGTTGGCCACCGCCTCCGCTCCCGGTTCCGCGGACCGGGAAACGGAGGGCGGGAGGCTCACCTGCTCACCCGAGCTGACCCCGGAGGAACTGGCCCGGGTACGGGAGGCGGAGGCACGGCTGCGGGCGGGAGCCCGGGCGTTCCGGCGCGGTGAACCGCTGCCCGCCCCGGTCAGGTACGCCGTCGGCGCCGGTCTCCTCCTGCCGCCCGCGGGCGCCTTCCTCGTCGACTGGTATCTGGACGTGTTCGGCCTGCCCCTGGCCATCACCCTGATCGTGCTCATACTCGTCATGGAGTGGGCGGCCGTGGGCGCGATCCACCGTTACCGGCGCGCCAGGCAGGCCCGCGCCCCCGGCGAGGTCCTGCGCAGGCACGCGAAGCGCTGCCTCGCCCCAGCCGCGCTCGACCCGGTCGCCCGCGGGCTCCTGCTGCGGGTCCAGCGGGTGGTCGACGGCGCCGCGGACCCGGCGGCGCTGGCCGGACAGGAGTGGGAGCTGGCCCGGGAGCTGGCCGGGTACAGCCTCCGCCGGGCCGAGCTCGAGGGGCTGACCGACCCGGACGAGCACGTTCTGGGCCTCATCCACCTGCTGGCCGATCTGGCCCGTGCCGAGGAGCGGGTCCGGGAGCTGGAGGCGGCGCCGGCCTGAGGGGCCCGCGCGGGAGGGCCGTCCACAGGTCGGTGGACGTGCTGCCGAAGGTCGGTGCCCTCTGGCAGTCTCGGAGGGGACGGCGACAGGGGGAGAAGAACGTGACACCGGAACAGTTCATCGACGCGGCACTGTGGTTCCCCGAGTCCGAGGAGAGCGAGCCCTTCGGCCCGGGGCCCCTCGTGTACAAGGTGGCGCGACAGAAGATGTTCGCCCTGCTCACCGGGGGATCCGACGGGGAGCCCGCCACGGTGAACCTCAAGTGCGACCCCGAACTCGCCCTGGAGCTGCGCGGACGGTACCCGGCCGTCACCCCCGGATGGCACATGAACAAGCGACACTGGAACTCGGTGCTGCTGGACGGCACCGTGCCCGACGACGAACTCGTGGAGATGCTCGGGCACTCCTACGTCCTGGTCGCCCGCAGCCTGCGCCGGGCGGACCGGGACCGGGTGCTGGCGGTCCTGGGGGACGAGGCCCCCGAGACCGGCGCCCGGAGCTGAGAGAGGACGAAGGTACACAGTGCCAGCCGCACCCGATCCCGCCGCTCCCCGGTCGGCGGTGGTCCAGGGGGTCCTGGAGCGGATCACCTACGCCAACGAGGAGACCGGCTACACCGTCGCCAAGGTGGACACCGGGCGCGGCGGCAACGACCTGCTCACCGTCGTCGGCTCCCTGCTGGGGGTCCAGCCGGGCGAGGCGCTGCGCCTGCGCGGCCGCTGGGGCTCGCACCCCCAGTACGGCCGCCAGTTCCACGTGGACGACTACACCACCGTGCTGCCCGCCACGGTCCAGGGCATCCGCCGCTACCTCGGCTCCGGGCTGATCAAGGGGATCGGGCCGAAGATGGCCGAGCGGATCGTCGGGCACTTCGGCACCGACGCCCTCGACGTCATTGAGGAGGAGCCCGAACGCCTCATCGAGGTCCCCGGGCTGGGCCCCAAGCGCACCGCGCTCATCGCCGCCGCGTGGGAGGAGCAGAAGGCCATCAAGGAGGTCATGGTCTTCCTCCAGGGCGTCCAGGTCACCACCTCCCTGGCGGTGCGCATCTACAAGAAGTACGGCGACGCCTCCGTCGAGGTGGTCCAGAAGGAGCCCTACCGGCTGGCCTCGGACGTGTGGGGGATCGGCTTCAAGACCGCCGACACCATCGCCCAGGCGGTCGGCATCCCCCACGACAGTCCCCAGCGGGTCATGGCGGGGATCCAGTTCACCCTCTCCGAGTCCGGCAACGACGGGCACTGCTACCTGCCCGAGGAACGGCTCATCTCCGCCGCCGTGAAGATCCTCCAGGTGGAGGCGGGCCTGGTCATCGAGTGCGTGGCCGAACTCGTGGCCGCCGAGGGCATCGTCCGCGAGACCGTTCCGGGGCCCGAGGGGGAACCGGTCCGCGCCGTCTACCTGCTGCCCTTCCACCGGGCCGAGACGGGGCTGGCCTCCGGGCTGCGCGCCCTGCTCCGCACGCCCGAGGAACGCATGCCCGCCTTCGCCGACGTCGACTGGCCCGCGGCCCTGGAGTGGCTCGACCGGCGTACCGGCTCCTCGCTCGCCGAGGCCCAGCGGCTCGCGGTCCGTGAGGCCCTCTCCCGGAAGGTCTGCGTGCTCACCGGGGGTCCCGGCTGCGGCAAGTCCTTCACGGTCGCCTCCATCGTCACCATGGCCATGGTCAAGGACGCGAAGATCATCCTGGCCGCCCCGACCGGGCGCGCGGCCAAACGCCTCACCGAGCTCACCGGCTTCGAGGCATCCACCGTGCACCGGCTCCTCGCCCTGCGGCCCGGCGGCGAGGCCTCACACGACCGGGACAACCCGCTCGACTGCGACCTCCTGGTGGTCGACGAGGCGTCCATGCTCGACCTGATCCTGGCCAACAAGCTGGTCAAGGCGGTTCCGCCCGGGGCGCACCTGCTGTTCGTCGGCGACGTCGACCAACTGCCGTCCGTGGGCGCCGGACAGGTCCTGCGCGACCTGCTGGACGAGGACTCCCCGGTCCCCAACGTGCGTCTGACCCACGTGTTCCGCCAGGCCCAGCAGTCCGGCGTGGTCACCAACGCGCACCGCGTCAACCAGGGGGAGCCGCCCCGGTTCCAGGGGATGTCCGACTTCTTCCTCTTCCCCTGTGAGGAGACCGAGGACGCCGCGGCGATGACCGTCGACGTGGTCGCCCGGCGCATCCCCCGCCGCTTCGGCCTCGACCCGCGCCGCGACGTCCAGGTCCTCACCCCGATGAAGGGCGGACCGGCCGGGGCCGCCAACCTCAACTCGGAACTCCAGGCGGCGGTGACCCCGCCCGGGGAACGGGTGCCGGAGCGCCGGTTCGGCGGCCGGGTCTTCCGGGTCGGCGACAAGGTCACCCAGATCCGCAACAACTACGAGAAGGGGGAGAACGGGGTCTTCAACGGCACCCTCGGGGTGGTCACCGGTATCGATCCTCTCGCCCAGGAGGTGTCGGTGCGCACCGACGAGGATGAGGAGATCAGCTACGACTTCGCCGAACTCGACGAGCTCACCCACGCCTACGCCATCACCGTGCACCGCTCCCAGGGCAGCGAGTACCCGGCCGTGGTCGTCCCCGTCACCACGTCCGCCTGGATGATGCTGCAGCGCAACCTGCTCTACACCGCCATCACCAGGGCCAGGAAGCTGGTGGTCCTGGTCGGCTCCCGCCGGGCGCTGGCCCAGGCGGTCCGCAACGCCTCCTCGGGGCGCAGGCACACCGCTCTCGCCCACCGGCTGCGCCGCGCCCCCGCGGAGGAGGGCCGACCGTTCGGCTGATGGTCCGGAACCGCTGGCCCGCGGTTCCCCCCGCAGCCCCTAGGCTGGTGTCTCGTGCGACAGACACTGATCGTGGTGGGCGCGGCCATCATCCGGGACGGACACGTCCTCGCCGCCCAACGCGCCGAACCCCGGGCCGTACGCGGACGGTGGGAGTTCCCCGGCGGCAAGGCCGAACCCGGGGAGAGTCCCGCCGAGGCGCTCGTCCGGGAGTGCCGGGAGGAACTGGGCGTGACCGTCCGACCCCTCGAACGGGTCGGGGACGACGTCCCCCTGCCCGAACTGGCCGAACGGCACTCCCGTCCGGCCGTCCTGCGGCTGCTGCGGGCCGACCTCCGGGTCGGGGAACCGCAGGCCCTGGAACACCTGGCACTCCGCTGGGTCGCCTCCGGTGGCCTGCACGGACTCGACTGGATGCCCGCCGACGTCCCCTTCCTGGGGCCGCTCACCCCGCTGCTCCGAGCACAGGAGAGCCCCGTCTGAGGCGGCTTTCGGGAGACGTGCGACGCCCTGCCGGGGCGGGCTCCGGGGTGACCAAACTAACCGGGGTGACCTGTACGTTTCCCAACCAGACCACTATGACCGCATAAACTGGCAACGGGCCGTGGCACTCTGCGGTCTCTACCCAGTACAGGAGATCGAGACTTAAGCATGTCCAGCGCTACGCCCGTCGAGGGCTCCGCCCGCCGCAGTGACCTGCGCAACGTCGCCATCGTGGCTCACGTCGACCACGGCAAGACGACCCTCGTTGACGCCATGCTCTGGCAGTCCGGTGTCTTCCGGGAGAACCAGGACGTCGACGACCGTGTGATGGACTCCAACGACCTGGAGCGCGAGAAGGGCATCACCATTCTCGCGAAGAACACGGCGGTGCACTACACCACGCCCGAGGGCGATGACGTGGTCATCAACATCATCGACACCCCCGGCCACGCCGACTTCGGCGGCGAGGTCGAGCGAGGGCTGTCGATGGTCGACGGTGTCGTCCTGCTCGTCGACGCCAGTGAGGGCCCGCTCCCGCAGACCCGCTTCGTGCTCCGCAAGGCGCTGGCGGCCAAGCTCCCCGTCATCCTCGTCATCAACAAGGTCGACCGGCCCGACAGCCGGATCGCCGAGGTCGTGGACGACACCTACGAGCTGTTCATGGACCTGGACGCCGACGAGTCGCAGATCGAGTTCCCGATCGTCTACACCTGCGCCCGTGACGGCAAGGCCTCCCTGGAGCGCCCCGGCAACGGCGAGGTGCCCGAGAACGACAACCTCGTCCCCCTGTTCAGCACCATCCTGGACACCATCCCGACCCCCGAGTACACCCCCGGCGCGCCGCTGCAGGCCCACGTCACCAACCTGGACGCCTCCCCCTTCCTCGGCCGTCTGGCCCTGGTCCGGGTCCAGGAGGGCGAGCTCCGCAAGGGCCAGCAGGTCGCGTGGATCCGCACCGACGGCACCGTCCAGCAGGTCAAGATCACCGAGCTCCTGATGACCGACGGCCTGGAGCGCAAGCCCGCCGAGATGGCCGGCCCCGGTGACATCGCGGCCATCGCCGGTATCGAGGACATCATGATCGGCGAGACCCTCGCCGACCTGGAGAACCCGGTTCCGCTGCCGCTCATCACGGTGGACGAGCCCGCCATCTCCATGACCATCGGTACCAACACCTCGCCGCTTGTCGGCAAGGTCAAGGGCGCCAAGGTCACCGCGCGCCTGGTCAAGGACCGCCTGGAGAAGGAGCTCATCGGCAACGTCTCCCTGCGGGTCCTGCCCACCGAGCGCCCCGACACCTGGGAGGTGCAGGGCCGCGGCGAGCTGGCGCTGGCCATCCTGGTCGAGCAGATGCGCCGCGAGGGCTACGAGCTGACCGTCGGCAAGCCGCAGGTGGTCTCCCGCACCATCGACGGCAAGGTGCACGAGCCGGTCGAGCGGCTGACGGTGGACGCCCCCGAGGACTACCTGGGCGCCATCACCCAGCTGCTCAGCGTCCGCAAGGGCCGGATGGAGAACATGGTCAACCACGGCACCGGCTGGGTGCGGATGGACTGGCTGGTCCCCTCCCGCGGCCTCATCGGCTTCCGTACCGAGTTCCTCACCGAGACCCGCGGCACCGGCATCGCCCACCACGTCTTCGAGAAGTTCGAGCCCTGGTTCGGTGACCTGCGGACCCGCCCGAACGGCTCCCTGGTGGCCGACCGCGCGGGTGTGGCCGTGGCGTTCGCGATGTTCAACCTCCAGGAGCGCGGCACGCTGTTCGTCGAGCCCACCACCGAGGTGTACGAGGGCATGATCGTCGGGGAGAACTCCCGCTCCGACGACATGGACGTCAACATCACCAAGGAGAAGAAGCTCACCAACATGCGTTCGGCCACCGGCGACGAGCTCGTCCGCCTGGTGCCGCCGCGCAAGCTCTCCCTCGAACAGGCACTGGAGTTCTGCCGCGAGGACGAGTGCGTCGAGGTGACCCCCGAGAACGTCCGCATCCGCAAGGTCATCCTGGACCAGAAGGAGCGCGGCCGGATCACCGCGAACAAGAAGCGTCAGCAGCAGTAGGACACCCCGGAGGGCCGAGCGCCCTCCCGGTCCCGGAGCGGGCGGAGTGCGAACGGCACCCCGCCCGCTCCGCGTTTTCGCTGGTCCCGACTCGGGTAGACCCGTAGAACATGAGACCCGAGCCCTCGTGTCCGCGTTGCGGGCGCACCGTACAACCCCCGGGGTTGTGGACCAGCGCCTGGCAGTGCGACGCCCACGGACCGGTGGCGCCCCTCCAGGGAATACGCGCCCCGGGCAGTGCCGCGCTTGAGACCCTCCTTCCGCAGGTCCGGGTCCCGGTGTGGATCCCCTGGCCGCTGCCGGCGGGATGGGTGGTCACCGGGTTCGCCGAGGCCGGGGACGAACGCAGCGGTTCGCTGGCCGTGGCCGTGGCCCTGTCCGGGCCGAACCCGCTCGGCGGAGTCGGCGAGGCCGTCATCGTCGCGGAGGACCCCGGCATCGGCCTCGGAGCCCGCATCGCGGGGTTGGAGGGGCCCGATCCCGGCAACGGGTTCGATTCCGGACCACCCGACGCCAAGGTGCGGTTCGACGGCCACGAGATGGCCCTGTGGAACCTGGACGTGGGCCGGGACCGGGCCGTCTACGCCGGTGAGGCGCTCGCCGACTGGCTGTGGCTGGTCTTCGCCTCCGCTGACACCGGCATGCTGATGTGCGAGGTCAAAGCGTTGCGGGACCTGCGTGACATGCAGGACGGGGGTGTGGCACTGGAACCGCCGTACGGGGCGCCCAGCCCCTTCCTGAGCCGGATCCTGGCACCGCGGGAGGAGCCGGAGTGATCCCACCGCTCGGGCGGCCCGGCCCGAGCGCGAGCGCCTCGACTTACGTACAATCGCCCGGTGACACGTATCGACCTGCACTCCCACAGTTCGGTCTCCGACGGGACCGACACCCCAGCCGAGGTCATCGCGTACGCGGTCGCCGCCGGACTCGACGTACTCGCCCTGACCGACCACGACACGGTCGGCGGGATCGAGGAGGCCGCCAGACACCTGCCCCCCGACTTCACCCTGGTCCCGGGGATGGAGTTGTCCTGCGCCTACGAGGGGTCCAGCGTCCACCTGGTCTCCTACCTGTTCGACCCGGACTCCCCGGGGCTCGACGCCGAGCTGCGCCGGGTCCGCTCCGACCGGGCCTCCCGCGCGGAGGAGATGGTGTACAAGCTTCAGGCGCACGGTGTGGAGGTGACCTGGGAGCGGGTCCTGGAGATCGCCGGGGCCGGACAGGACGAGTACGCCGACGCCAACACCATCGGCAGGCCGCACCTGGCGCGCGCCGTGGTGGAGGCGGGGGCCGCCAGGAACGTGCAGGACGCCTTCGACCGCTGGATCGGGTCCGGCGGCCCCGCGTACGCATCGCGGTACGCGATCGACCCGGTCCGTGCGGTGGAGCTGGTCCGCCAGGCCGGCGGGGTGTGCACACTGGCGCACCCCGCCCGCGCGGAGGGGGCCACCAACGGGGCGGTCCCGGTGGAACTGGCCGAACGGATGGCCGAGGCCGGGTTGGGCGGCATCGAGGCCGACCACCCCTCGCACAACCGGCCGCAGACGAAGTTCTGGCGGGGGGTCGCCGCCGACCTCGGGGTGGTGGTCACCGGCTCCAGCGACGACCACGGGGCCCTCACCGGCCACCGGATGGGCTGCAGGACGACCTCTCCGGAGGCGTTCGACGAGCTCATCGCCCCGGCCACCGGGGTGCCTCTGATCAAGGGCTGAGAGGCCGCCGCTCCCCGGGGTTCGGTACGGTACGGACCACTGCGCGGGAGCGCGACAATAGTCGCAGCGTTTTACTACCCATACCGGACGAAAGGTCTGACGCCGTGTTCTGGAAGCGGAAGTCGAAGAAGCAGGACGGCCAGGAGGCCACCGATTCCGCTGCGGAGGTCGCGGAGGACACCACCGAGGAGACCGGGGACGAGGCGGCCGCGACCGGCGCCGAGCCCGAGGACAAGGGCGCCGGGTCCGAGGACGACAAGGCCGGGTCGGTCAAGGACACCGCGGCCGAGGACGTCGAGGACGACAGCGCCGAGGAAACCGGGGAGAGCGACGGGGCCGACGACGCGGAGGCGGACGACGACTCGGAGACCGCCGCCGGGTCCGAGGACGGCACCGAGGAGGAAGAGGTCGAGGAGGTCGAGGAGGTCGGTGTGACCGGCCCCGACACCGACGGCATCACCCGTGTGCGTACCGCCGGAACCTTCGAGTTCGACGGCGAGAAGTTCGACGTCATCAGCAACACCTGGATCATCGAGGCGGACAAGGAGGGGGTCGTGGTCATCGACCCCGCCCACGACGCCGAGGCGATCATGAAGGCCGTCGGTGACCGCGAGGTCTACCTGGTGGCCTGCACCAACGCCTACAGCCCGCACATCGGGGCCGCGCTGGCCATCGCGGAGGAGACCGAGGCGGACATCGCCCTGCACCCCCGTGAGATGCGTGCCTGGCGCCGCATCCACGGCGCGGAGCACCGTCCCGAGATCGACGTGGAGGGCGAGGGCGCCCTGGACATCGGCGACCTGCACATCGACGTCCTGGCCCTGCCCGGCACCGCCAGCGGCACCGTCGGTTTCTACGTGAGCCAGCTCGGCGCCGTGTTCAGCGGTGACACCCTGCGCAAGGGCGAGCCCGGCATGGTCGGCAACACCTACATCGACTACACGACGCAGCTCGCCTCCATCGGCGAGAACCTGCTGTCGCTGCCGCCGGACACCCGGATCCTCCCGGACCGCGGCCCCTCCACCACCGTCGAGGCCGAGAGCCGCAACTTCGACTCCTGGGTCTGATTCCGAGGCCCCTGTGCCACCAGGACGAACCGCCGTGCCGCCGTCCCCTCCCGGGACGGCGGCACGGCGGTTCCACGGCGTTGCGGGTCAGCGGCGGCCGACGGACTCCGTCTCGTTCCAGAAGGACGTCAGCGCGCTGGACGTGGTCTCGGGGGCCTCGACGTTGGGGGAGTGCCCCGCGCCGGGGACCACCAGGCGCCGAGCACCCAGCCGCTCGGCCATCCCGTCCTGCTCGGCCAGCGGCCAGGCGTCGTCGTTCTCGCCGTAGATCACCAGCTTGGGCACGTCCACCTCGGCCAGCTCGTCGACCCGGTCCGGGGCGCCCAGCAGGTCCTCGGCCATACGGACGAGAGCCAGCGCACTGCTGTTGACGAACCGGTCGCGCAGGAACGCGAGCATCTCGGGGCCGACCTCCCGGGAACGGGCCTCGAGCTCGAAGCGTTCGTCCCACAGTTCGCGGAGGCGTTCGGCGGTGGGGGCCATCGAGAGCGCGGCGATGAGGTTGCGGGTCCGGGCCGCGCCCTGGCCGCTCAACGGTCCGGGACCGGAGCACATCAGGGTGAGGGAGGCCAGCGGGGAGAGTTCGGTCAGCGCCGCCTCACGGGAGACCAGACCGCCGAAGGAGTGCCCCACCAGGTGGACGGGGCCGCCGTCGCCGACCTGGTCCATGACCTCGGTGACCACCCGTCCCAGCGAGGAGAGCCGGTAGTCGGGGAGTTCGACCCCCGGAGGCGGGGTGAGGGTCTCCAGGCCCGGAGACCGGTGGCTCCCGGGCAGGTCGACCGCCACCACCTCCCGCCCGGCCTGGGCCAGGCTCTGGAGGAGGGCGATGAAATCCTCCTTGCTGCCGGTGAAACCGTGCACCAGGACAGCAGGGGCCAACTCTGTGCCGCCGGACGTGGGCAGAGCCCGGAGTGCGGCCACCGGACCGTACGAAAGTCGCAGGTCCGTGTGCCGCACACCCGGCGGCAGATCGAGGAACTCAGGTGTACTCACGTCGGGCAACCCTAGACGATCGGCGGACCGGCCCGGGAGTACCCGACGGTGATCAGGTGTTCTCGGGGTCCCGGCGCACGCCGCCGCGGGTGCGGCGACGACGGCGGACCTTGCGGGCGCCCTCCCCGTCGGAGGACTTCTCGGAGCTGTTCGCGGGGCTCTCGGACCTCACCGCGGTCCTGCCCGCCGAGCCCTCGGCCCCGGTGGCGTTGTC
This sequence comes from Nocardiopsis sp. iso_40, assembly GCF_056173285.1. Lineage (NCBI taxonomy): Bacteria > Bacillati > Actinomycetota > Actinomycetes > Streptosporangiales > Nocardiopsidaceae > Nocardiopsis > Nocardiopsis sp. iso_40. Next base: position 1,040,181 of record NZ_CM149666.1, read on the forward strand.
GCCGCCCCGGGTCCGCTTGCGGGAACGGTTGCGGCCGCCTGAGCCGCCTGAGCCAGCGCCGCCGCGCCGACCGCCCTGCTCACGTCCCTCCTTGCGGTCGCCGCGGCCCCGTCGGCCGCCGCGGTCGCCGCCGCGGGGCTGGCCGGTGTCGCCGATGTCCTCGACCTCCTCGGCCTCCAGGCCGGCGTGCTCGCCGCGCCTGTCGACGGCCAGCTTGCCCTTGGTCCCCTCGGGGATGTTGAGCGCCTCGAAGAAGCCCGGCGAGGTGGAGTAGGTCTCCTCCGGCTCGTGGAAGTCCAGGCCGAGCGCGCCGTTGATCAGCTTCCAGCGCGGCATCTCCTGCCAGTCCACGAAGGTGACCGCGGTACCGGTGCGCCCCGCGCGGCCGGTCCGGCCGATCCGGTGCGTGTAGGTCTTCTCGTCGTCGGGCGTCTCGTAGTTGACCACGTGGGTCACGTCGTCGACGTCCAGACCGCGGGCGGCCACGTCGGTGGCGACCAGGATGTTGATCTTGCCGTTGCGGAAGGCGCGCAGGGCGCGCTCGCGCTGGCTCTGGCCCAGGTCGCCGTGGACGGCCGCGGCGGCGAAGCCGCGGGTCTTGAGGTCGCCGGCGACCCGGTCGCAGGCCCGCTTGGTCTGGCAGAACACCATGCTCTGACCGTGGTCCTCGGACTGCAGGAGGCGGGCGAGCATCTCCGGCTTGTCCATCTGGTGGGTCCGGAACGCGTGCTGGGCGATCCGGCTGGGGATGGTCGAGCCGTCGATCTCGTTGTCGTCACCGGCCCGCACGTGGGTGGGCTGGCGCAGGTAGTTGCGCGAGAGGGTGACGATCTCGCTCGGCATGGTCGCCGAGAAGAGCATCACCTGGCGCTCGGTGGGGATCTTGGTGAGGATGCGCTCGATGTCGGGGAGGAAGCCCAGGTCGAGCATCTTGTCCGCCTCGTCCAGGACCACCGCCGAGACCTCGTCCAGCCGCAGGTGCTTCTGGTTCTCCAGGTCCAGCAGGCGGCCGGGGGTGCCGACGACGACGTCGACGCCCTCCTTGAGGCCGTTGATCTGCGGCTCGTAGGAGCGGCCGCCGTAGACGGTCAGGATGCGGCCGCTGCTGCGCTTGCTCGCGGTGGTCAGGTCGGCGGCCACCTGGATGGCCAGCTCACGGGTGGGAACCACGACCAGGGCGCGCGGCCGCTTGGCCGAACCCGGCTTCTCCTGCGCCCGCTGGAGCAGGGGCAGGCCGAAGGCGAGGGTCTTACCGGTTCCGGTACGCGCCTGTCCGATGATGTCGCTTCCGTGCAGCGCGATCGGCAGGGCCAGTTCCTGGATCGGGAAGGGTTCGATGATCCCCTCCGCCTCCAGGGCGTCGGCGAGCTCGGGGCTGACGCCCAGGTCTCGGAAGGTGGTGCTGGGTTTCGTGGTCGTCTCTGTACTACTCAGGGCTCAGGCCTCCATCTAGGCGGGCCACAGCGTTGTTCGTGGCCGCGGCGGGGTGCGGTCGCGGGCGGCTTCTGGCCGCCGCGGAGGGCGCGGCTCACCGGGTTCCCGCTTCGGCGAGGGATCCGTGGTGGCGCTGCCGACTGGACCCGCGCGGCCCGGGGGGTGACCCTGGCCGCTGTCTCTCGGTTCCATCCGCTGGTTGTCGTGTGCGGTGCGTAGCTGGGCGCGTGGGCCGTTGCTCCCTCACGCCGCACTGCTCGTGAGGACACGTTGTGGTGTCCGGCTGACACGTCACCGGGCGCCCGCGTCCGCGGCGCCGAAACGTACTCGCGGGAGGGCCCGCGTCGCGGGGGTGCGGGACGCGGCGCCGTGATCGTGCACGCCGGTCATCACGCTGAGTCTAGCTGCTGGTTCGCCCGGTGCACATACCAGTTCGCCGGGCTGTGGACGGCTGTGACCGTACCCGCTCCCAGGTGGTGCAACCGTTTCCGAGCAGCGTTTAGTCCCCGATTGGGGGGCCTGGGGGACGGGCGATACCCTGGCGGGCATGACCAAAGGCCCCTCCGCCGACCCCGGCGTGATCGATCTGCTCGGACTGCTCGCCTACGCCGAGCTCGGTTCCTTCTTCCGCCTCGCCGACGACGCCGGACTGGCGCCCTCGCTGCGGACCAGGGGCCAGCTCGCCGGTCTGGCCGCGACCGAGCAGAACCACTACCAGGCGCTGCGCGAGCGACTGGTGGAGCTCGGGGTGGACCCGGAGGAGGCCATGGAGCCCTTCGTCGGGCCGCTGGACCTGTGGCACGAGCGCACCGAGCCGCAGAGCTGGCTGGAGAGCCTGGTCAAGACCTACGTCGGCGACGGCATCGCGGGTGACTTCTACCGCAAGGTCGCCGAACTGGCCGACGCGGACACCCGGGCGCTCGTCGAGGACGTGCTCGCCGAGACCGAGCGCGCGGAGTTCCTCGCCGCCCAGGTGCGTTCCGCGCTGGTGGAGAACCCGAAGCTGGCCGGCCGCCTGTCCCTGTGGGCCCGCCGCCTGGTCGGCGAGGCTCTGAGCCAGGCGCAGGCCGTGGCCGTGGACCGCCCGGAGCTCGCCGCGCTCCTGGCGGGCAAGGGGCGGCGCGGGCAGGACCCGGGCGACTCGGGGCTGGACGACCTCGCCGCGGTCAGCCGGATGTTCGCCTCCCTCACCGAGGGTCATGCCGCGCGACTGAACGCCATGGGATTGGCCGATTAGGGCACCGAATCGCCGGTATGACACCGGTTCTGGTTCTTTTGCCATGTTTGACCAGGACTTGGCGCGACTTGGTCAAGGGCGGGTAATTTCCAACACATTCGTTACGATCCATTGGTCCGACGCGCATAGAGTCGATGGAGTTTCCCGTCCCCTGACCACACGAGTAGGTACTTCCATGCCCCGTGGGACCTCCGTGCGCCATCCGCTGGCCGGACTCACCCGTGACTTCCACAAGATCGGCCCCCTGGACGGGCCGGTAGAACCCTGGATGAGCGCTGAGCTGGATCAGCACGCCGCACAGGTGTGCGAGGGCATCGTCTCCGGCGGTGCCGAACTCACCGCGAACACCCTCGGAACCTACCTCCACGGTTTCCTCGACGGCTGCCTCGAACGCGGCTGGGACTCCGAGGGCGCCGACTACGACTGGGAGACCCTCCGCATTCTCGCGATCTGCCGGCTGGCGAGGGAGCGCGGTTTCGTCCGCTAGGTTGGTGGCATCCGCAGCCGGGTGTGACCTACGACGCGAGATGTATCGCGGTCACCGCCCCACGGGTTCTCCGGCGAAAAGCCGTTGCCGAGCGTACGCTGAAACGTACCGGTGAACCCACAGTGGCCGACCCGGGGCCGGTTCACCCCGGTATGACCAGTGTCCTGCGGAATGCAACGTGGGATTCACGGTGTTATCAGGGTCCAGGTGGATCTCGGGCGCCGTGACTGGCGGAGCGGCCCGAAGAGCCGCGAGAAAGGAATGCGAATGAGGAGCGGTCGGCATGGGGCGGCGCGCCCACCGGTCGGCGTCCTGATCCAGCAGGATCGCGTCGACTTCGCGCTTTTCGCACTGATCTTCGTCGTCGCACTCGCGTCGATGGTTTTCACCGGACCCGGGAGCGTTGTCTTCTGGTTGGCGTTCCTTCCGTTGATCGCCACCGGCGTCCTGGCCTTTCGGCGTATCGAACACCTCGCCCGACTGGAGCTGCGCGACTCCGAGTTCCTGTGAACCGGGGCCGCGACGGCGGCACACGACGAGGGCGAGGCCGCACGGCCCCGCCCTCCTTCGCTGCCCGGGCCGCCCCCGCGGGTGACCCGGGTCCGTGCGGTCACACGGTGGGCTCACCGCCCGTGCCGCGCTGCCCCGGCATGCTGGTGGCCTCCCTCTTGGACTCGGTGCTCTTCCCGGCCTCGGCGCTCGGACGGTTCATCGCCGCCTCACGCCCGGCCTGGTAGCTGTCCTCGCCGGTGAGCTGCCCGGTCTCGCGCTCGGCGGCCTCCAGCCAGCGCGCCCAGCGGGACTGCATCGGCTTGATCATGCCGCCGCCGACGCCCACGATCAGGATGCCGCCCACAGTGGCCAGCACCGCGATCAGCACCGGCAGGGTGACGGACACGGCCACGCCCATCTGGTTCAGCGCGGCGATGACACCGAGGGCCAGGATGGCCACGGCGGCCACGTTGGCCAGGAGGCGTCCGTAGGAGAGCCCGCCCAGGGCGCCGGTGACCAGGTCCCGGACGGCCTTGGCGATCATGGCCGTGACCACGACGATCACGAGGGCCACGAGGCCGTTCGGAATCCACGCGATGACGTCGCTGAGCAGTGTGCTCACCGGGTTCGGTCCGAAGACGTTGAACGCCATCGTCAGCACGAACAGCAGCCCGACGTAGTAGATGATCTTCCCGCACAGCTCACTGGCGGTCCAGCGGCTGCGCTCGAAGTACTCGCCCACACCTCCGCGGTGCAGCGCGCGGTCCAGTCCGACGCTGTGCAGGCCCTTGGCGACGGCCTTGCCCACGAACCAGGCGATGATCCAGCCCAGTACCAGGATCACCAGGAAGCCCAGCAGCATGGGCACGAAACCCACAATCGTCTGCCAGGCGTCCGTCAGGCCCTGACCGATGTCCATACGTCTTCACCTCCGAATCGCTAGTTCCACTCAGGGCACCGGTTGGCCGGTGTCCGGCGGATACGGCGAAGAGAAGCGCGGTACTCCTCAGTTCCGCGATACCCGGAGAACGGGAATCGAACCGCTTGTCGGGCGAGCGTCAGGGTGATTGCCAGTCCTTTTCCAGGCAATGGTTAATTCTTTGTTCTTTTGTTTTTCGGGCGGTGGGAGAATGCCCGGTTCTCTGTTGTGTGAAGAGGATTGTGCGGACAAAGGAGAGCCCCCGGCGCGCGTTCGCGCGCCGGGGGCGGTGGCTTCGTCGGGCCGGGGGTCAGTCCCCGGCCTCGCCCTCCTCGCCGGACCTGGCGAGGTCCCAGCCGCTGATCCCGCGCCAGGCCAGCCGGGCGACCAGCTGCTCGGCGGCGTTCTGGGGGACCGAACCGTGGTTGTTCAGCCAGTACCGGGCGCTGGTCTCGGCCATGCCGACCAGGGCGATGCTCAGCAGGTGCGCCTCCTCGTCGGAGATGCTGGTGTCCTGCCGGATCACCTTGCCGATCAGCTCGGCGCAGCGCTGGAACGTCTCTTCGCTCTTCTCCCTGACCGCGGGGAGGTTGCGCAGGTCGGACTCGAAGACCAACCGGAAGGCCTCTCCGTCGCCCGCGACGAAGTCGAAGTAGGCCTGGAAACTGGCGGTGACGCGCTGGCGGTTGTCGTCGGTGCTCTCCAGAGCCTCCCGCTGCTTCTCGACCAGGGCCTCGGAGTGTTCCTCCAGAAGGGCCAGGTAGAGCTCCAGCTTCCCGGGGAAGTGCTGGTAGAGGACCGGTTTGCTGACACCCGCGCGGTCCGCGATCTCGTCCATCGCCGCCGCGTGGTAACCACGGGCGACGAAGACCTCCTGAGCTGCGGCCAGGAGTTGGCGGCGGCGCCTGACCCGGGGCAAGCGGGTGCCCCGGGCGCGGGCGTCTGAAGGAGCTGTCACACCCACACCCTCCGAACTCGGCATGGCAGATGCACGCCATTCATTGGACATCTGCGTGGCTGACGCTGTCGGACCCGGCGTCGGCGCTGTGACGCGGCCCGCAGCTTTTCCCTCATCTTACTGCTGCGTAAGTTCGGTGTGGGCGGCACGGAGCGACGGCTTTCCCGCACGGACCGGGCCGAAAGCCCGCGTCGCAGGTGGGGAGGGCCGCCAAACGCCCGCCGGGCGGGCGAACGGGCCGCCCCCGCCCCGGCGGCGTGCGGGGCGCGGGATCCGCCTCAGCGGTGTTCCTCCTCGTCCGGGCCCACCTCACGCGCCTGTTCGATCACGTCCGCCTCGTCGGCCTGGTCGAAGGCCCCCTCCGGGGGTTCCTCGACCCAGTCGCCCCGGTCCTCGTCCCCGGCCGGGGCGCGCTGTTCGGCCGCGTCGGCCTCGGGTACGGCCGCCGCCGGGTCCTCTCCTGCGGGGGCGGTGCGCCCTCTGTTCCCCCTGGGATCGGAAGATGTCACGGGATCCTCCCAACGTCGTCGCGGAGCGTACGAGCGACACTACCTCCGGGCCGCCGCCGGGAGGGGGATCCGCGCGGGATGAACTCCCGGGCCGCCGTGGTTGGGGAGGTCAGGGCACCGCCCCGGGGGCGACGAGGGCCACGCCTCCCCGGGGTGGGAATGGAAAACCCCACCCGTTAGGTTGGGTATGAGTGCAAGCAGCTTCGCGCACCGCCCCATGTTCCCGTGGGCCCCTCGGCACGGGTGGATGCGAAGCGACCCGAACAGACATGAGGAGTCACCGTGTCGCTGCCGCCGCTGGTGGAACCAGCCGCAGAGCTGACCGTGGACGAGGTGCGCCGCTACTCGCGTCACCTGATCATCCCCGACGTGGGCATGGACGGCCAGAAGCGTCTGAAGAACGCGAAGGTGCTGGTCGTCGGCGCGGGCGGCCTGGGTTCCCCGGCCCTGCTCTACCTCGCCGCCGCGGGGGTGGGCACGCTCGGCATCATCGACTTCGACGTCGTCGACGAGTCCAACCTCCAGCGTCAGATCATCCACGGCCAGAGTGACGTCGGCCTGCCCAAGGCCGAGTCCGCCCGGGACAGCGTCAAGGAGGTGAACCCCAACGTCGAGGTCGTCCTGCACCAGGAGCGCCTGGAGTCGGACAACGCGTTGGAGGTCCTCGCCGACTACGACCTGATCCTGGACGGCACCGACAACTTCGCCACCCGTTACCTGGTCAACGACGCCGCCGTCATCCTGAACAAGCCCTACGTGTGGGGCTCGATCTACCGTTTCGACGGCCAGGTCAGCGTCTTCTGGAACGAGTACGGGCCGCAGTACCGCGACCTGTACCCCGAGCCCCCGCCGCCCGGAATGGTCCCCTCCTGCGCGGAGGGCGGCGTCCTGGGCGTGCTGTGCGCCTCCATCGGCTCGGTGATGGTCAACGAGGCGATCAAGCTGATCACCGGCATCGGTGACCCGCTGGTCGGCCGTCTGCTCATCTTCGACGCCCTGGAGATGAGTTGGCGCGAGGTCAAGGTCCGCAAGGACCCGGACACCGAGCCGGTCACCGAGCTCATCGACTACGAGGCCTTCTGCGGGGCCGTGTCCGAGGAGGCCACCGAGGCCGCCGCGGACTCGACCATCACCGCCCCCGAGCTCAAGGAGCTCCTGGACAACAAGGCCGACGACGTCTTCCTCGTCGACGTCCGGGAGAAGAACGAGTACGAGATCGTCAGCATCCCGGGTGCGACGCTCATCCCCAAGGGCCAGTTCCTGAACGGCAAGGCCTTCGAGCAGCTGCCGCAGGACAAGCGCGTCATCCTGCACTGCAAGTCGGGTGTGCGTTCGGCGGAGGCCCTGGCCGCGGTCAAGGCCGCCGGGTTCTCCGACGCCGTGCACGTGGGCGGCGGCGTCCTGGCCTGGGTCAACCAGGTCGACCCGAGCCTGCCCACCTACTAGGACCGCCCGGCCGACACGCCCGTTGCGGGCGCGGGGCCGCCAGGACGGCGCCGGGGTTCCCCGGCGCCGTCCGTCGTTTTCCGGTGCCGCCCGGTCCTGGGGGCCTCCCGAGTGGGTACAGGTCCCACACGGGGTGCCGCGCCGACCACCGGCGCGCGCCCCCGCCGCAGGGAGGTGGCGTTATGCGTGTGAAGGGACGCTGGGCGGACTGGGTTTCGGTCGTCCTCGGTGTCGCGGTGGGCCTGAGCTGGATCTGGCACGGGATGTACGGGTTCTCCGGCGGGCTGTTCTTCGTACTGGGGCTGGCGGTCGTCCTCGCCGCGGCCGTGTCGCTGACCCGGCCGGGAGCGGTGTCGAGCGAGGTCGGGGTGCTCGCCGTCGGGGCCCTGATCTTCGCGCTGCCGTGGGTCCTGGGCTTCACCCACATCCTCGGGGCCGCCCTGACCGCATGGATCGGCGGCGGGGCCATCGCCGTGCTGGGCGCCGTCGGGCTGGTCATGGCCGGGGCGGCGCGCAGGCGCGACCCCGAACTGGCCTGGGGCGGCCACAGCAACACCGTGCCGGAGTAGTCGCCCGGCCCCGGAGCCGTCCGGTCAGCGCGGGCGGCTCCGCTCCGTCTCGGAGGGCTCGGCGTTCTCCGGCGGCTTCACGGACTCCGGGGGCCGTGCCGCGGCGCCCTGTCCTCGCCGGGAGACGGCCACCCCGGCCAGGCACAGCGCCCCGCCCAGCAGCGCGCCCGGCACCGGTGTCTCGCCCAGGAGAGCCCAGGAGAGGGCCACCACCAGGGCGGGGACCAGATAGGTGGTGGCGCCGAGACGCCCGGCGGGCATCCGGGAGAGGGCGAAGGCCCAGGTGGTGAAGGCCAGCGCGGTGGGGAACACCCCGAGGTAGACGACGGTCGCCGTGGCCTGCCAGGGGGCCGCCGCGGACTCGGAGACCAGGACCCCGGTGAAGGGCAGGCAGGCCAGGGTGCCGACCAGGCAGGCGAAGGCGGTCACCTGAAGCGCGTCGGCGTGGCGCAGGGCGGGTTTCTGGCTGACCACCCCGACGGCGTAGCCCACCGCGGCCACCAGGCACAGGAGCACCCCGAGGACGGAGGAGCCGTCGTGGTCCGTCGTGGACAGGCCGATCACGGCGGCACCGGTGAAGGCCAGGACCGTGCCCGCGACCAGCGGGCGGGGCAGTCCCTCGCCCAGCAGCCGGGCGCTGAGCAGGGCTATGAGCACGGGGCCGAGGTTGACCACCAGGGCCGCGGTGCCCGCGTCCACCTCCTGTTCGCCCCAGTTGAGCGCGACCATGTACACGCCGAACCAGAGCAGCCCGGAACAGACGATGCCGGGCCAGGCGGCCCGAGGGGGCAGGCCGCGCCGGGTGAGCAGGACCAGCAGGAGCAGGATCAGGCTGGCCGTGGCCAGGCGGCCCAGGGCCAGGGCACCGGGGGAGTAGTGCTCCCCTGCGGTGCGGATGGCGACGAAGGCGGAGGCCCACAGCAGCACCGTGGTGGCGGCCGCTGCCAGCGCGGCCCGGGATGGGTTCTGTCCGGTCATGCGCCGAGCCTAGGAGCCGGTTGTTTCGGCGCTCACCGAAACGTCGCGGCCTCCAGGCCCAGCAGGGATTCCAGGGCGTGCGCGCCGCGTTCGGTCACCAGGAGCGCCCGGCCGCCGCGGATCCGTTCGCACCACCCCGCGGCCAGGGTGTGGGAGGCGAGCGCGGCCCCGGCGGCCCCGGCCAGGTGGGGGCGGCGTTCGGTCCAGTCCAGGCAGGACCTGGCCAGCGGCCGTTTCCCGCCCCGGGGCAGGTCGATCCCGAGGTCGGCGAACCAGGACAGTCCGGTGGGGGTGATCGCCCATCCGGTGTCCTGGGTCAGCAGCCCGCGCTCGGCCATGGCCCGGGCGACCGACACCCCCAGGGCCCCGGCGAGGTGGTCATAGCAGGTGCGGGCCCGGGCGAGCGCACGGCGCCGGCGGTCCTGCCCCAGCGAGCCGACCGGCCGGGTGTCGGGGGCCGCGTGGGCCGCCATGCCCTCCACCAGACGGGCGGAACCCGGGTCGGCCAGGCGCACGTAGCGGTGGCGGCCCTGGCGCTCCTCGGCCAGCAGGCGGCCCTCGACGAGCCTGGTCAGGTGCTCGCTGGCGGTGGAGGCGGCCACCCCCGTGTGCCGGGCCAGTTCGCCCGAGGTCCAGGCCCGCCCGTCCAACAGGGCCAGGCACATCGCGGCGCGGGTGGGGTCGGCGAGGAGTGCGGCCAGTGCCGCGAGGCCCCGGCCGTCGGTGTCGGTCATGGATCCAGAATGCCCCAGGCCCGCCGCGGCTGTCGGCGGGGGTGGCTAGGCTTCGCACCATGCCCGAGGAACCCCGAACCCGCACCCCCGGCGACGAGGCACCGGAGGAGGCCCTCGACGACTACACCGAGGAGGTCCTCTCGGTGGTCGAGCGCATCCCGCCGGGCCGGGTGCTGAGCTACGGAGACATCGCCGAGTACGTCGGCCGGGGCGGCCCCCGGCAGGTGGGGGCCGTCATGTCCCAGTGGGGCGGGGGAGTGCCCTGGTGGCGGGTGGTGCGGGCGGACGGGCGCCCCGCCGAGGGGCACCTGGTACGTGCCCGATCCCACTACGCCGCCGAGGGGACCCCGATGCGCCCCCGGAGCGACCGTGTGGACATGCGCCGGGCCCGGTGGGACGGGGACTGCGGAGGCTGACGGCCCGCCCGCACCCCTGGCCGCCCGTCCGGGATGGTCATCCGACTCTGGTGAACTGGGGGCGTGAACACATCCCCGTACCGTCTCGTGCGGCGCGCCCACCAGGTGCAGCCGCCGCCGGTGCTGGACGAGAACCAGCAGCGCGTCGTCGACCACCCGGGCGGACCCCTGCTCGTCCTGGCCGGCCCCGGAACAGGCAAGACCACCACCGTCGTCGAGGCCGTGGTGGACCGCATCGACAACCGGGGCGTGGACCCCTCCCGCGTCCTGGTGCTCACGTTCAGCCGCAAGGCCGCCCAGGAACTGCGCGAGCGCATCACCGGACGGCTGCGCCGCACCACCCGCGAACCCCTGGCGCTGACCTTCCACAGCTACGCCTACTCCCTGATCCGGCGCGAGTTCCAGCGGATGGGCGACCTGCCGCCCCGGCTGCTGTCCGGCCCCGAACAGCTCATGGAGGTCCGCGAACTCCTGTCCTGGGAGTTCCAGGACGGCGCCCCCGGCTGGCCGGAGCGCCTGCGCCCCGCCCTGGAGACCCGCGGTTTCGCGGAGGAGCTGCGCGACTTCCTGATGCGCGCCCAGGAGCGCGGGCTGGGGCCCGGCGAGCTCGCGGAGCTGGCCGCCGAACGCGAGCGCGACGACTGGACCGCCGCCGCCGGGTTCCTGTCCCGGATGAACGGCCGATTCGACATCGCGCCCGTGCCCACGCTCAACTACGCCGAGCTGGTGCGGGTGGCCGCCAACATGCTCTCCGACCCCGAGGTGCAGGAGCGCGAGCGCGCCGCCCACGAGGTGGTGTTCGTCGACGAGTACCAGGACACCGACCCCGCCCAGGAGGAGCTCCTGCGCGCCCTGGCCGGGGACGGCCGCGACCTCGTGGCGGTCGGCGACCCCGACCAGTCCATCTACGGCTTCCGCGGCGCCGAGGTGGACAACATCCTCGAATTCCCCGGCCGCTTCCGCACGCTCCAGCGCACCGACGCGCCGGTCGTGGCGCTGCGCACCTGCCGCCGCAGCGGCTCCGCCCTGCTCGCGGCCTCGCGCGGCCTCACCCGCCGCCTGCCCGCCGTCGCCGCCGCGCACGGCCGGGTCAACGCCCACCGCGACCTCACCCCGGCCGCGGGCGTCCCCGACGGCGAGGTGCACCTGATGATGGCCGACAGCGCCACCCAGGAGGCCGCGGTCATCGCCGACACCCTGCGCCGGGCCCACCTGGTGGACGGGGTCCCGTGGTCGGACATGGCGGTCCTGGTCAGGTCCTCCAGCCGCCAGCTCCCCGTGCTCCGCCGGGCCCTGGCCGCAGCCTCGGTGCCGGTGGTCGTGGGCCCCGACGACCTGCCGGTGGCCGCCGAACCCCTCGTCCGGCCCCTGCTCGGGCTGATCCGCCACGGCCTGCGCCCGGAGGAGCTGGACGAGGAGTCCGCCCGCGAACTCCTGATGAGCCCGTTCGGCGAGGCCGACACCGTCCGCCTGCGCCGCCTGGTGCGCGCCCTGCGCCGCCTGGACCTGGACCGGGCCCGGGAGGCCGGGGACGGCGAGGACCCCGGGTACCGGCCCTCCGCCCGCCTGCTCGTGGACGCCCTGCGCGACCCGCGCGAACTCACCCTGGTGGACCCCGCTGTCGCCGCCCCCGCCACCCGGGTGGCCAAGGCGTTGCGCACCGTGCGCGACCTGGCCGCCGAGGGCGCCGACGCCGAACAGGTCCTGTGGGAGCTGTGGCGCGAGAGCGGCCTCGCCGACCGGCTGCTCCGCGCCAGCCTCGCGGGCGGCCGCCGGGGGGCCGCGGCCGACCGCGACCTGGACGCCGTGGTGGCCCTGTTCGAGAGCGCCGCCCGCTACTGCGACCGCCTGCCGCCCGGTACCCCCGACGGCTTCCTGGAGGACCTGGCCGCCCAGGAGATCCCCGGTGACAGCCTCGCCGAGCGCGCCCCCGACGGCGAGGCGGTGCGCATCCTCACCGCGCACCGCTCCAAGGGCCTGGAGTGGGGGCTGGTCGTGGTCGCCGGGGCCCAGGAGGGGGAGTGGCCCGACCTGCGCCTGCGCGGCTCCCTGCTCGGCGTGGAGGAACTCGTCGACGCCCGGAGCCACGCCGCGGACTCCTTCGGCGCGGCCCTGGCCTCCAAACTCCTGCACGAGGAGCGCCGCCTCTTCTACGTGGCGCTCACCCGCGCCCGGCGCACCCTCCACGTCACCTGCGTGGGCGGCGAGGACACCGACGAACGCCCCTCCCGCTTCATCAACGAGATGGGCCTGGGCGAGCCCGAACAGGTCAGCACCGGCCGCCGCTGGCTCTCCCTGCCCGCGCTCGTCGCCGACCTGCGCTCGGTGGTCACCGACCCCGACGCGCCCGGACCGCTGGTCGAGGCCGCCGCCGCGCACCTGGCCCGCCTGGCCGAGGAGGGCGTCCGGGGGGCCGACCCGGCCGAGTGGTACGCGCTCACCCCCTTCACCGACGACCGCCCCCTCGCCGAGGAGGAGGACACCATCCGGGTGTCGCCCTCCCAGGTGGAGAGCTTCACCAACTGCCAGCTGCGCTGGCTGCTCGAACGCGCCGCCGGGGCCTCCTCCGGCGACTCCGCCTCCGCGCTCGGCACCGTGGTGCACGCCGTGGCCGTCCTGGTCGCCCAGGGCAGCAGCGCCGAGGAGGTGGGCGCCCGGATGGACGAGATCTGGGCCGACCTGGACTTCGGCGGGCCCTGGCAGGCCGACAAGCAGCGCGACCGCGCCGACGAGATGGTCCGCAAACTCCTCAGCTGGGACGCCGGAAACGAGCGCGAACTGGTCGTCACCGAGGAGGGGTTCCGGGTGGACGTCGGCGGTATCGAGATCACCGGCCGCGTCGACCGCCTCGAACGCGACGAGCGGGGCCGCGCCGTGGTGGTCGACATCAAGACCGGCCGCAACAAGGCCGACGACCTGGCCCGCCACCCCCAGTTGGGCGTCTACCAGATGGCCGTGCTCAGGGGCGCCTTCGCCAAGCTCGGCCTGGCCGAACCCGGTGGCGCCGCACTGGTGCACGTCGGCGGGGCCGCATTCAGCAAGAAGGCGCGCGAACAGGCCCAGCCCCCGCTGGGCGAGGACCCCGACCCCGGATGGGCGCAGACCCTCGTGCGCGAGGTCGCCACCGGCATGGGCGGGTCCCGTTTCGCCGCCACCCGCAACACCGGATGCAACTCGTGCGCCGTGCGCGCCTGTTGTCCGGTCCAGGACGAGGGCAGACATGTCTGAACCCAGCACCCCCACCCCCGACCCCCTCCCAGCCCCCGCCCCCGGATCCCCCGGACCGAGTTTCACCCCGGCAGAGCTCGCCCGTCTCCTCGGGCGCCCCGAACCCACCTCCGAGCAGGCCCGGGTCATCTCCGCGCCGCTGGAACCCGGGGTGGTCATCGCCGGGGCGGGGTCCGGCAAGAGCGAGACCATGGCCTCCCGGGTGGTCTGGCTGGTCGCCAACGGGCACGTGCGCCCCGAGCAGGTCCTCGGGCTGACCTTCACCCGCAAGGCCACCGCCGAGCTGGCCGAACGGGTGCGCAGACGCCTGGAGCAGCTGCGCGCCACCGAACAGTTCCCCGAGGAGCTGCTGGACGGCGAACCCACGGTCTCCACCTACAACGCCTACGCCGGGCGCATCGTGGCCGACCACGCCCTGCGCGAGGCGGTCGAACCCACCTCCCGGCTGCTCAGCGAGGGCCAGTCCTGGCAGCTGGCCGCCCGGATCGTCGGGGAGTACGACGGGCCGATGGACCACGTCGACGTCGGCGCCGACACCGTCACCCGCCGGGTCCTGGACCTGTCCGGGCAGATCGCCGACCACCTCACCGGCACCGACCAGGTGCGCGGCGTCGGCCGGTGGATCCAGGCCGAGCTGGACCGGATGACCCGCAAGCCCACCAAGGAGACCCGGGACCTGGTGGACACCCAGCGCCGCCGCGAGGAACTCCTCCCGCTGGTCGACCGGTACAACCACGCCAAACACGCCCGTGAGGCGATGGACTTCGGCGACCAGATGGCGCTGGCCGCCCGCATCGCCCGGAACCACACCGAGGTCGGCCTCATCGAGCGGGGCCGGTTCCGGGTGGTGCTCCTGGACGAGTACCAGGACACCAGCCACGCCCAGCTCGTGCTGTTGCGCGCCCTGTTCGGCGACGGGCACGCGGTGACCGCCGTCGGCGACCCCTGCCAGTCCATCTACGGCTGGCGCGGGGCGATCGCCGCCAACCTGACCAGCTTCCCCACGGACTTCCCGGCCGCGCCCGGACGGCCCGCCTCCGTGCGCCGCCTGTCCGTCAGCTTCCGCAACGGCCAGCGCGTCCTCGACGTCGCCGAACGCATCTCCGAGCCGCTGCGGGCCGAGGCCGCCGACGTGCCCGTCCTGCACCCCGGGCCCGCCCGCCGCGACCGGGGCACCGCCCTGACCGCCCTGTTCACCACCGAGACCGGGGAGGCCGCGTGGATCGCCGACCAGGTGCGCCGCCTGGTCAGGGCCACCGCCGAGGACCCCGGCGGCCCGGTGTTCGCCCCCGACGGCCGGGCCTGGCCCGAGGGCGAGACCGGCGGTGCCTCCGACGGGGCGGTCAGCCCCGGCGACATCGCGATCCTGTGCCGCAAGCGCTCCCAGTTCCCGCCGCTGCGCGAGGCCCTGGAGGCGCACGGCGTCCCGGTGGAGGTCGTGGGCCTGGGCGGGCTCATGCTGGTGCCCGAGGTCCGCGACATCATCGCCACCCTGCGCGTGGTCCACGACGCCTCCGCCGGGAACGAACTGGCCCGCCTGCTCACCGGCCCGCGCTGGCGGATGGGCCCCCGCGACCTGGCCGCCCTCGGCTCCCGGGCCGCCGAACTCGCCCGGCACACCCGCCGCGACCTGACCGGGGCCGCCGCCGAGGAGGGCCCGGAGGGCGAGGACGGCGAGGACCTGCTGCGCCGCACCGTCCTGGACCTGACCGCGGAGAGCGGCAGCCTGGTGGACGCCGTCGACGACCCCGGCCCCGCCGGGAACTACTCCGAGGCCGCCTACGAACGCCTGGGCCGCCTCGCCGAGGAACTGCGCTCCCTGCGCAAACTCGTCGGCCAGCCCCTGCCCGACCTCATCACCGAGGTCGAGCGCATGCTCGGCCTGGACATCGAGGTGGGCGCCCGAACCCACCGGGACCCGCTGTCGGCCCGGGCCGACCTCGACGCCTTCGTCGACCACGCCGTCCGCTTCGTGGGCAACACCGAGGACCCCACCCTCGGCAGTTTCCTGGGCTACCTCAACGCCGCCGAGGAGAACGAGAGCGCGCTCAGCCCCGGGGAGCGGGTCGGCGGTTCGGACAGCGTCAAACTCATGACCATGCACGGCGCCAAGGGCCTGGAGTGGCCGGTGGTGATCGTGCCGGGGGTGAGCGCGGGCAAGCGCGCGCCGCTGTTCCCGGCCAAGGCGCGCGACTCGCTGGCCTGGGTGAGGGCCGAGCACCTGCTGCCGTACCCGCTGCGCGGCGACCGCCAGAGCCTGCCCGTCCTGCAGGGGGTGGACAAGGAGTCCATCGCCGCCTTCAAGGAGGCCGAGGACGCCCGCCACCTGATGGAGGAGCGGCGCCTGGCCTACGTGGCGGTCACCCGCGCCTCCTACGCCCTGGTGTGCACCGGGCACTGGTGGGGCCGGACCGGCAGCAGCCCGCGCGGCCCCTCGGAGTTCCTGGAGGAGGTCCGCGAGGCGTGCGAGCGGGGCGCCGGGAGCGTCGTGCACTGGGCTCCGCCGCCCGACCCCGAGGACACCAACCCGCACGACGACGAGGAGTCCTCCGCCGTGTGGCCGCCCGCCGAGGTGCCCGCGGTGGGGGGCGGGGCCGCCGTGGCCCCGGCCGAGGCCGCGCCCGTGGTGGACCCGGACCCCGGTGCCGACTTCGTTCCCGGCCCGGAGCCGGAGCACGAGTACGAGCCGGAGTACGACCCCGAGTACGACGGCGGACCCCCGCCCCCGTACGACCCGGGCCCCGAGCCCGTGTTCGAGCCGGAGCCCGGGTTCGAGACCGGTTCCGCCCCGGTGGCCGCGCCTGCGGCGGACAGCCGCCGCGCCCAGATCCTGGCCGGGGCCGACCTGGTCGAACGTGCCCGCGCCCGGCTCCGCGCGGGCAGGCCCGCCGGTCCTCAGAAGACCCCCGAGGGGCTGCGCCGCCGCCTCCAGGGGTGGGAGCGCGACACCGAACTGCTGCTCGCCCACCGGGAGACCGAGAGGGCGGGCCCCGGCGACGGGACCGTCCAGGTGGAGCTCCCGGACCATCTGTCGGTGTCCTCCATGGTCTGGCTGGCCCGCGACCCCTCCGCCCTGGCCCGGCAGATCCGCAGGCCGCTGCCCCGGCCGCCCGCGCCGCACACGCGTAGGGGCACGGCCTTCCACGCCTGGTTGGAGCAGCGCTTCGGGCAGCACGCCACCCTGCTCGACGAGCTCCCCGGTGCCGCTGACGAGACGGCGGGGGAGGACGAGGACCTGGCCGAGCTGCAGAGGAAGTTCGAGGAGAGCGAGTGGGGTCCGCGGGTGCCGGTCGAGGTGGAGGTGCCGTTCGAGACGGTCATCGGTGACCGGTTGATCCGCGGCCGGATGGACGCGGTCTTCTACGACACCCTCACCGGCCGCT
Source organism: Nocardiopsis sp. iso_40 (assembly GCF_056173285.1). Classification (NCBI taxonomy): domain Bacteria; kingdom Bacillati; phylum Actinomycetota; class Actinomycetes; order Streptosporangiales; family Nocardiopsidaceae; genus Nocardiopsis; species Nocardiopsis sp. iso_40. The sequence continues at coordinate 1,056,971 of NZ_CM149666.1, forward strand.
ACGACGTGGTGGACTGGAAGACCGGCCGCCCGCCCGGGAACGGGGCCGAGCAGCGGGCCGTGGGCGTGCAGCTCGCCGCCTACCGTCTGGCCTGGGCCGACCTGGCCGGGGTGGGGTTGAAGGAGGTCCGGGCGGCGTTCCACTACGTGCGGGCGGGGGAGACCGTGCGCCCCACCGACCTGCTGGACGCCGAGGGTCTGGCCGCGCTGATCGCCGGTGTCCCGGAACCGGAGTGAGCCCCGGGGTTCTCGGGGTGCGGGGCGCGGATTCCGCAGCCGAGGGCCCCGGTCGTGACCTGTGATCGGTCACGGCCGGGCTCTGGTCCTGTTGAAGGGGGGCTGGGGGTTGGGGGCGGTTACCCGAGGGCGGTGGTGAGGAAGGAGGTCCACTCGGCGGCGGGGAAGGGCAGGTGCCCGGCGCCCGGGTGTTTGGAGTCCCGCATCGCCGCACCACAGGGCAGCGAGCCCACCTCGACGCAGTCCTGGCCCCGGCCGCTGTAGCTGCTCTTCCGGAAGCTGGTGGGGATCTGAGCGACCTCCACGCAGTCCTGATCCTGTGCACTGTAGGTGCTCTTCCGGAACTCCAGGATCATTCGTTTTCGCTTTCTATCGATGCCTTGACGCTGGCGATGAACCGCACAGATGCAGTCGACGATAGCGCTACGCCCTGTACGTTGCTGAAGGCTACGTTGTACCGCTCGATGTCAGTGGGCTGTTCCAGGTACAGGCCGTCGGCTGCTGTGCTCACATAGACGATCGACGGATCCCTGGGCTCGGGGAAGTCCAAGATAGTGAAGGCGCCCGCCATGCCCAGGTGGGCGCCGCTGGTAAACGGAAGCACCTGGATGTCGATGTTATGGCGCACTGCCAGATGTTCCAGATGCCCAAGCTGCTCCAGCATGATGCTCCGGCTGCCCACGACGCGCCGCAGGACGGCTTCGTCGACTACCGCAGTCATATGAGGAGCTCCAACCCTGGAGAGGATGTTTTGCCGGGTCATGCGAGCTTCGACCTGGCGGAGAATATTCGCATCCTCGGTGGCTCGGCCCCCTTTGAAGACCTCCTCCGCGTAGCGCGGGGTTTGAAAAAGCCCAGGAACAACCTGTGACTGAAATGTCCGTATAGAAGAGGCTTCTCCCTCGAAGTCAGGAAGCGCTTGGTCGCTGAATATGTCCTTGTATCTGGACCACCACCCCTTTTCCTTCGATTCTCGGGATGGGCGATGGAGTGCTTCGCGAGTCTCCTGGTCAATGCCATAGAGGTCAGCCAGGGCGTCCAAGTCTCGTGCGCGCGTGCGGCGGGACTCGGCAGTCTCGATCTTGCCGACTGTGGCTCTTGGGACTCCTGAACCTTTAGCGGCTGCGTCCAAGGTCAGGCCGTGCTCTTCGCGGAGGCGGCGCAACTCGAAGCCCAGTCGTCTGCGTCGGATCGTGGGGCTGTAAGTCCGGTACATAAGGGGCAACCTAGCAAGTCCTTCTCCGATTCTCAGTTATTCGTTGACAACTGGGGCGACAACGCCAACCCGGAGTTCCGCAACGTCTGGTTCTTCCTGGCCAACGACCTCAGCGAGAGCCGCTGGAACACTCTCTGACCTGAGCTCAGGAACGAGAAAAGGGCCCAGAAGACGCGCCAACGTCCTCTGAGCCCCAACACAAACCCTGAAATCCACACTGCGAAATGTAAGAAAGCAGGATCAACGATGAATCCTATCCCCATGCCCCGGTCCTCGCGGGAGAACCGGGTGATCGGTGCGACCTGCCCCACCTGTGAGCACCGCTCCTGCCGGATCTGCCGGGCACAGAGCCTGCCCCGCCTGGGCGGTCACCGGGCGGAGTTCCACGCCGAGCACACCCGAGCCGCGCTGCTCCAGGCTCGGTACCGCCACCTGATCATCTACTTCGGGGAAGCCACCCAGTCCTACTGGGTCGCCTCCCGCGCCGGCCTGTACGAGGCCGGGACCTGGGACGACCTGATCGCCCACCTGTGGGCCCGCGACCAGCTCCGCCGACCGCACCACTAGCGACTCCCCGGGTGACGCCCGCCCGGCCGCCGACAGGTTCCTACCCGGAGGACGCTGTCGGCTGTCCCAGGGCGGGCGATGTCTGCCCGGTGGGTTCGGGCCCCTTTTTTCACGGAGACACCGCCGGGCGGGTGCGCGGCCCGACCACCGTTCGTGCCGGGCCCGTGCACCCGCCCGGGCGGTGCGCCGACGCTACTGGGATTCGTTGAAGCGGATGTCCCACAGGACGTTGTCGCCCTCGACGGAGGTCACCGTGACGGTGATGTGGCGGGTGGCGCCGTTCTCCGAGAACTGGCAGTCCAGCTCGGCCCCCACCTCCGCGACGAGGTGGGTGTCGCTGCAGACGAAGTTCTCGGGCGCGTGGCCCTCCGCCTCCAGCGCGGTGGTCGTCTGGTTGATGACCTCGGTGTTGGTGACCTGGCCGCTGCTCGCGGCGGAGCTGTTGTCGTCGCCGGTCTCCTCGGCGGCCCCGTCCTCGGCCGCGCCCTCGTCCTCGGCGGCGGTTTCCTCGGCCGGAGCATCGTCGACCTTGATGTCCCACTCGGCCCGGTCGCCGTCCACCGAGGTCGTGGTGATGGTCACGCCGCCGGTCTCGCCGCCGTTGGTGAGCTCGCAGCGGATCTCGGCGCCCACCTCCGCGGGCAGGTCCTCGGAGCAGGTGAACTCGTCCGGGGCCTCACCGGTCTGCTCGGCCAGCATCTCGCTGGACTTCTCGGCGACCTCCTCGGCGGAGACGGAGCCGGGGCCGCCGATGCTGAAGTCGAACGAGCAGCCGGTGGACAGGAACAGGGGAAGCGCTCCCAGCGCTGCTCCGGCGATGATTCGGTGACGGGGGACCTGCCGCATCGCGGCCTCCTAGATCTGTGGTGACATGCCACCTGAACGGACGCCGGGTCCGGCGGGAAGGTTCCGAATCCGAGGGTTCCGATACCGGTTCGTGGTCTCGGAGGCCGTTTTGTGAACCGGCTGTCCACGCGGGGAAACCCTGGGTCACGGACGGACGCCCTCCGAAGCCGCCCGGGCGCGCTCCGGCAACGGGGCGCCGGTCCCCGAAGGAGACCCGTGCCGGGCGGCGGAGATCCCCGTCCTCCGCCGCCCGCCTCTGCTCAGACCACCCCGAAGACGAACCCGCCCGGGGAGTCGATGTCGTCCCCGAACAGGTACCGCCGGGCGGACAGCACGAACTCCTCCCGGCTGATGAAGGCGTCCCCGTCCGTGTCCACGTGTGCGAACCTCTTCCGGGCGCTCGGCTCCTCCGCGCCCAGGGCCTTGGCGTAGACCAGGAACTCCTCCTCGCTGATCCGGCCGTCCTCGTCGGCGTCCAACAGGTCGAACACCGCCTCCGCCACGGCCTCGGCGGCGTTGGACCGGTTCCGGTCCTCCGAGGCCGCCTGCATGGCCGCCACGAACGCCTCCCGGTCCAGACGGCCGTCCCCGGCCTCCTCGTGCCCGGCCAGCTTGTGCCACATCACCTCGTACGCCTCCCGGATGGCCAGGGCGCGGGGCGCCTGCGCCTCCAGGCCGTACCCGGACACGTACCGGTCCACCAGCCTCTGGTAGTCGTCCCAGGTCACGGACTTGTCGCCGTCGGTGTCCAGGACATCGAAGAGATCGCTGAACCTGGCTGCGATCCGGGGGTTGGTGCTCAAGTCTTCCTCCTGTCGGTCCGGGACGCCTTCCGTCCCGTCTCCTGTGAGTGATGCGGGCCCCGAACGGTTCCATGCGTTGTGCACCCACCGCCGTTCTCGGGCCGTTCGTCCAGGTCCTAAGGTCGATCCTGACAAGGATGTCTAGGACAAGGACGGCTGATGGACGCACGTGCCTACATCGAGGCGCACCGGGACGAGTTCCTCACCTCGCTCAGGGAGTGGCTGGCGATCCCCTCGATCTCCGCCGACCCCGAGCACCACGAGGACGTGCGCCGCTCGGCCCGCTGGCTGGCCGACCACCTTACCGGGACCGGCTTCCCCACGGTCGAGCTTTGGGAGACCCCCGGGCTGCCCGCCGTGTTCGCCGAATGGCCCGCCGCCGACCCCGACGCGCCCACCGTGCTCGTCTACGGCCACCACGACGTGCAGCCCGTCGACCCCCTCGACGAGTGGGAGACCGAACCCTTCACCCCCACCGAACGCGGCACCTCCCTGTACGCGCGGGGCGCCTCCGACGACAAGGGCCAGGTCCTCTTCCACGCCCTGGGCGTGCGCGCGGCCCTGGCGGCCTCCGGAGCCGAGGCCCCGCCCGTCACGATCAAGCTCCTGGTCGAGGGCGAGGAGGAGTCCGGCTCGGTGCACTTCGCCGAGCTGATGAAGACCAACCGGGAACGCCTGGCCTGCGACGTCGCCGTCATCTCCGACACCACCATGTGGGCGGCCGACACCCCCTCCATGTGCGTGGGCATGCGCGGCGTCACCGACGTCGAGATCAGCCTGTACGGCCCCGAGCGGGACCTGCACAGCGGCTCCTTCGGCGGCGCCGTCCCCAACCCGCTCAAGGTCATGAGCGACCTGCTGTCCGGTCTGCACGACGCCGACGGCCGCGTCGCGGTCCCCGGCTTCTACGACGGCGTCGTCGAGGCCAGCGAGCAGGAGCGCGAACTCATCGCCCGGCTGCCCTTCGACGAGGCGGCGTGGCTGGCCACCGCGGGCTCCACCGCGGCCCGCGGCGAGAAGGGCTACAGCACCCTGGAGCGCGTCTGGCTGCGGCCCACCGCCGAGATCAACGGCATGTGGGGCGGCCACACCGGCGCGGGCGGCAAGACCATCGTCCCCCGCTCCGCGCACGCCAAGGTCAGCTTCCGCCTGGTCCCCGGCCAGGAACCGCTGCACGTCCAGGACCGCGTGCGCGCGTACGTGGAGGCGGGCGTCCCCGACGGTGTCCGCGCCGAACTGGAGTTCGGCGGCCCGGGCGTGCGCGCCTGCGCCTCCGACCTGTCCTCCACCGCGCTGAAGGCCGCCCGCTCCGCGATGGGGCGCGCCTTCGGCAAGGAGGTCCTGTTCACCCGCGAGGGCGGCAGCGGCCCCGAGGCCGACATCGCCGACATCCTCCGAACCCCGCTGGTCTTCCTGGCCGTGGGCCTCAACGAGGACCGTATCCACGCCCCCAACGAGAAGGTCGAGACACCCCTCCTGCTCAAGGGTGCCGAGAGCGCCGCCTACCTGTGGGAGGAGCTGGGCGCCGCCGAGGAGGCCTGAGTCCGCCCGGGGCGCGCCCCGGGGCGCCCCCCGCCCTGCCGCCGGTTCGCCGGGCGGGGGTGCGCACGGGGCCCGGAGGCGTTAAACCTTGAGGAGAACCACGAACCCGGAAGGCCGCATGGAATCCGAAGCCGCACCCCTGCTCGCCCGTTCCACCGTCGACCCCGTCGGACACCGGCGCGGTGACGACGACTGGCTGGCCGCCGCCTGGGCGGACCCGGCCACCAGGGTCCTGGTCCTGGAGGGCGGTGAGCCCGGCAGCTACGGCTGGAAGGCGCTCATGGCCAAACAGTCCCGTGCCCTGGTCACCACCGGCCGCACCCGGGAGCTCGTCCTCACCGACCCGCAGCACGCCCCCGAGGGCGAGCGCTACCTGCTGGGCAGCGACGGGGAGCGCGCCTACTTCGCGGTCCGCTCCACCGCGGAGCTGGCCGCCAACCCGGTGGCCGAACCGGCGTCCCTGCGCGAGGTCGGGGCGGTCCTCAACGACCACGACACCGGCCTGTTCACCCGGGCGATCGCCCTCGCCAACTGGAACGCCAGTCACGGCTTCTGTCCGCGCTGCGGCGCCGGGACCCGGATCGAGAAGGCGGGCCACGTGCGCGTCTGCGAGCAGGAGGGCACCGAACAGTTCCCCCGGATGGACCCGGCGGTGATCATGCTGGTGCACCGCGAGCGCGACGGCCGCGAGGAGGCGCTGCTGGGCAACAACCCGAACTGGGACGCGCACCGCTTCTCCGTGCTGGCCGGGTTCGTCGACGCGGGGGAGTCCCTCGAACAGGCCGTGGTCCGCGAGGTCGCGGAGGAGGCGGGCGTGGTCGTCGACCAGCCCCGCTACGTGGCCTCGCAGCCCTGGCCGTTCCCGCGCAGCCTGATGGTGGGCTACACCGCCCGCGCGGTGGGCCAGACCGAGCGCACCGACGACGAGATCGCCGAGACCCGCTGGTTCACCCGCCCCGAGCTGGCCGAGGCCGTGCACAGCGAGGAGGTCGTCCTTCCGGGGCGGGTCTCCATCGCACGCACCCTCATCGAGCACTGGTACGGCTCGGAGCTCCCCGGCGGCTGGTGATCCCGCGGCCCCGGGCACGTCCCGGCGGCAGCGCACGCCGACTGTGGCGGTGCGCGCACCGGCGGCGGGACGTCCGTCCCCCCGGAAGCGGACGCCCCGTGTCCGTGCCGGCTCCGGTCAACCGGTCCCGGCCGGCCGGTTCAGGTGGAGAGCTCCTCCGGCAGGACGGTCAGCGGGCTGGTGCTGCTCTCCACCACGTCCCGGGCCAGTTCCGCGACCTTGCGGCCACGGGAACGGGCCGAGGAGCGCAGCTTCTCGAACGCCTCGCGCGGCGGCATCGTGTGCCGTTCGGCGAGGACCCCGATCGCCTGCTCCACCACGACACGGGAGTGCAGCGCGTGCTCCAGCTGCGTGATCGTGTGCCGCAGGCGCTCCACCTCCGAAGCCCCCTCGGGGGCCCGGCCGGGCGCCTGCGTCCGAGGACGGTCGGCACCCGCCTCGGAGGTGAGCAGGTCCGCCAGGACCATCGCGCTGACCAGGTCCGGCGTCTCGTGCCCGCTCTGGCCGGTGCCCACACGCCACCCGTGCGGGGTGCGGTGCACCACCTCGACGTCCACCGTGTCGGTGCCCGCTATGTCATGAGGCCTCACATCGTCCCCCAACTCAACACTCCCCGTCATCATGGTCCGAGCTACGGTCTCGGCCGAGCCGTCCCTCGGAACGGGGGTGTCCGCCCCTGGGGGAGGGGTCCCGCCGCGCGGGCCGCGTCCTGCGGCCCGCGCCGTCCGTCCTCAGGACAGTTCGGCCAGCTTCTTCTTCACCTGAGCGAGCGACGGGTTGGTCATCGCGGTCTCGTCCTCGAAGACCACGGTGGGGACCGTCTGGTTCCCGCCGTTCACCTTCATCACGAACTCCGCGGCCTCCGGATTCTCCTCGATGTTCACCTCGCGCAGGGCGATCCCCTCGCGGGACAGCTGGCTCTTGAGCCGCTTGCAGTACCCGCACCAGGGGGTGCTGTACATCGTGAATCGTTCGGTGCCCGTACTCGTCATCTCACTCACGTCTTCTCCGGTCGAAGGTCATGTTCGGGGATCGGTCCCCCCATCCCAACACCAGGGGGCTCCCACCGCTTCCCATGACCGCACGACACAACGTGGGACGCCTCACAGGCCCGACTGGTTCTGGAATGTGTCGATCGGCTCGTTCACCGACCCCGCCGCCGGCACAGGCGGATCCGCTCCCGACGACAGCCGATACTTGAGAGACTGTGCGCCCACGGTAGGACAACCGCCCCAACCAGATGCAGGAGCACCATGGACCCCGACCGCGTCCTGGAGGGACTGGACCCGGAACAGACCGAGGCGGCGCGCGCCCTGCGCGGCCCCGTGTGCATTCTGGCCGGTGCCGGAACGGGGAAGACCAGGGCTATCACCCACCGGATCGCGCACGCCGTGGCCAGCGGGATCGTCTCCGAACAGCAGATCCTCGCGGTCACCTTCACCGCCCGGGCCGCGGGGGAGATGCGCGGACGCCTGCGCTCCCTCGGCGCCCCCAGGGTCCAGGCCCGGACCTTCCACGCGGCCGCCCTGCGCCAGCTCGGATTCTTCTGGCCACAAGTGGTCGGCGGCGAGAAGCCCACCCTGATCGACAGCAAGATCCAGGCGGTGGCGCGGGCCGCCCGCTCGGTCGGCCTGCAACCGGACCGGACCGGGCTGCGCGACCTCGCCAGCGAGATCGAGTGGGCCAAGGTCACCCAGGTGCGGCCCAGCGACTACGACAAGGCCGTGGCCAAGGCCGGGCGCGAGGCGCCCATGTCCACCGGCGAGGTCGCCCGCGTCTTCGAGGCATACGAGGACCTGCGCCGCGAGCACAACCTCCTCGACTTCGAGTCGATGCTCGAACTCACCGCGGGGATGATCACCGAGTACCCCGCGGTCGCCCAGCGGGTGCGCGACCAGTACCGGTACTTCGTCGTGGACGAGTTCCAGGACGTCAACCCGCTCCAGAAACTCCTCCTGGACGCCTGGCTCGGCGACCGCGACGACCTGTGCGTGGTCGGCGACCCCAGCCAGACCATCTACTCCTTCGCCGGGGCCAGCCCGGAGTACCTGACCGGGTTCGCCAACCGCTACCCGCACGCCACCGTCGTCCGGCTGGTCCGCGACTACCGCTCCACCCCCCAGGTGGTGCGGGTGGCCAACCACGTCATCGCGCAGGCCAGGGGCGCGACCTCCGCGAACCACCTCACCCTCCGGGCGCAGCGCCCCGACGGGCCCGACCCGCTCTACCAGGAGTACGACGACGAGCCCGCCGAGGCCACCGGCGTCGCGCGCAAGATCAGCGTCCTGCTGTCCGACGGGGTCCCCGCGAGCGAGATCGCGGTGCTGCTGCGCACCAACTCCCAGTCGGCCGCCTACGAGCAGGCCCTGGCCGACGAGGGCGTCCCCTTCACCGTGCGCGGCACCGCACGCTTCTTCGAGCGCCCCGAGATCAAACAGGCCGTGCACACCCTGCGCGGCGCCCGGCACGGCGCGGCGGGCGAGGAGGCCGAACCCCTCGTCCCGACCGTGCGCCAACTGCTCTCCCAGATGGGGCTGGCGGAGACCGCCCCCGAGGGGCGCCAGGCCAGGGAGCGCTGGGAGTCGCTCTCGGCGCTGGTCCAGCTCGCCGAGGACATGGCCGCCAGGCCCGGACCCGACGGCCGCCCCGTCACCATGGCGGGCTTCGTGGACGAGCTCGAAACGCGGATGGCCACCGAGCACGCGCCCGGGTTCGAGGGGGTGACCATTGCCTCACTGCACTCCGCCAAGGGGCTGGAGTGGGACGCGGTGTTCCTGGTCGGCCTGACCGAGGGCATGGTGCCGATCATCTACGCCGAGACCGACGAGCAGGTGGAGGAGGAGCGCCGGCTCTTCTACGTGGGGGTCACCCGGGCCCGCTCCAGCCTCGCGATGTCCTGGTCGCTGGCGCGCTCGCCCGGCGGCAGGAGGACCCGCAAACCCTCCCGTTTCCTCGACGGCCTGCGCCCCGCCTCGCCCTCCACCGCCAACCGCCGGGACCGGCGCAAGGGCGGGGTCGTGCGCTGCCGGGTGTGCGGGGGCCCGCTGTCCGACTCCACCGAGCGCAAACTCGGCCGCTGCCTGGACTGCCCGTCCACCTACGACGAGGCCCTGCTGGAACGCCTGCGCGAGTGGCGCAGGCAGAGCGCGCAGGAGCAGAAGGTGCCCGCCTACGTGATCTTCACCGACGCCACCCTCCAGGCCATCGCCGAACAGGAGCCCTCCAGCGTCTCCCAGTTGACGGCCGTGTCCGGTGTGGGCCCGACAAAACTGGACCGTTACGGTGAAGCGGTACTCGCGCTGGTCGCGGGGAGGGAACCGGCGGATGCGGACGCCGGTGACGAGGAGGAAGAACCGGATGAGTGAACAAGGTGCGGGGCACACCCGGCAGTCCCTGGCCGATCTGCTGAGGGTCCTGGACCTGGAGCAGATCGAGGTCAACATCTTCCGCGGGATCAGCCCGGACGAGGGGCCCCAGCGGGTCTTCGGCGGACTGGTCGCCGGGCAGGCGCTGGTCGCGGCGGGCCGGACCGTGCCCGCAGGACGGTACGTGCACTCCCTGCACGCCTACTTCATAAGACCGGGCGATCCGGCGGTGCCGATCGTCTACGAGGTCGACCGGGTCCGCGACGGGCGTTCGTTCACCACCCGCCGGGTCGTGGCGATCCAGCACGGCAAGGCGATCTTCACCCTGTCGGCCTCCTTCCACAAGGAGGAGCCGGGGCTGGACCACCAGATCCCGATGCCGGACGTGCCGCCGCCCGAGGACCTGCTCAGTACCCGCGAGCGGCTGCGCGAGGCGTTCGGGAAGGTGCCGAACTTCGTGCAGTGGCACCCGATCGAGACGCGTCCGGTGGGCGCCATGTCGTTCGAGGCCGAACGCGACCCGCAGCTGCGCACCGCCACCAACCCGGTGTGGTTCAAGGTCGACGGCGAACTCCCCGACGACCGCCTCACCCAGGTGTGCCTGATGACCTACGCCTCGGACATGACCCTGCTGGACACGGTGCTGCTCCGGCACGGCCGGTCCTTCGCCGGCATCGCGATGGCCAGCCTCGACCACGCCATGTGGTTCCACCGCCCGTTCCGCGCCGACGAGTGGCTGCTCTACGCGCAGGAGACCCCGACCGCGCAGGGCGCGCGGGGACTGGCCCGCGGCCTCGTCTACACCCGGGACGGACAGCTCGTCTGCTCCGTGGTGCAGGAGGGGATGATCCGCGTGGTCGACGCGGAGGGCTGGGGCTGAGGACCCCCGTCGGCGGGGCGTGTCCGCCCCGTCCCCGCCACCCCGTACGGCCCCTGCCCTGCCGGAGGGGTGCGGCCCGGGCCCGGAGTGCGGTGGTCAACGCTCCCAGGCCCTCTCCCATTCCCGTGAAGTTCTGGCCGGATGCGGACGTTTTCGCAGGTCAAAAATAGGTTGCCTTGTTTGCTGGGCTGACCGTAGTGTGTACACCGTCGCAATGACCGCTCTCGGCGCAGGTGCAAGACCCTGCGCCCGACTCTGAAGGAGGTGCCCGATCTCATGACCACGAAGAACACGATGAACCCCGGTTTCGCTGCTGCTTGGCAGCTGTTCTCGTCGCGCGTCGCCTCGGGCGCCAGCCTGGGCGGTAGCACCACCATGGTCGCCACCATGGGCAGCCGTACGAACACCGAAAGTGGCACCGCCGCCATCGGCATGGCCCAGCTCCTCGGAGCCGGTCTCGTGTCCGAGCGGACCGGTGTGCCCGCTGGCGGTGCCGTCGGCGGCCTGCGCCACGAGTCCGAGCTCGCCCTTGATCGAGGCGAGTTCACCGGCGGCTTCGAAGACGCATCGCACGAAACCCCGCGCCTGTACGGCGCATCGGGGGAGTGTCCACGGAAGATTCCGGCCTAGAGCAACACGGGCCGAGAGTTTCGACCGTGGCCGCGGACCCCGATACAGGGGCCGCGGCTTTCTTTGTATCTCCGTAGGTTTCCCGTCCCCCAGGGACGAGGGAGAAGACGGCGGCATCGCAAGTCCAGGTCCCGCACCGGACCTGTTCCGGTGACTGAACACCGACCGCGTTGTACGAACGATCAAAGATCTTGGAGGGCACCGATGCTTGCGTCGGTCCTGGAAACGCCCGCGCTGGGCGAGGTCGACATCCCCTGCCGCAACGAGCCGGACCTGTTCTTCGCGGAGTCCCCCGCCGAGGTCGAGCAGGCCAAGGCGATCTGCGGAGCCTGCCCGATCAGGGAGCAGTGCCTGGCGGACGCCCTCGAACGGCGTGAACCCTGGGGTGTCTGGGGCGGGCAGCTGCTCGTCTCCGGCCAGGTCGTGGCGCGCAAGCGCCCGCGCGGCCGCCCCCGGAAGAACCCCGCGCCGGTCGCCGCCTGACCGCTCGGGTGATCCCGGCCTCCCCGAAAGACCACTGACAACCGAAGGACTTGACGATGATGCAGGAACTCATGCAGATGGTGGAGCGTTCCGACGAGGAGCCGCGCGAGCACCAGATCAGAAGGCTCGGTGCCCGACAACTGCGCGCCCGCCAGCGCGAGGAGCGCCGTGCGGAGCAGACGATCATGGAAATCGCGTGGTCACGGCTATGTTGACCGGGGCCCGCTGAGCGGTGCCGAAGGCCCTGGTGGACCGGGGCCGGGGCGGCGCCGCTCAGCGCTCGGCGCGGTCATCCGTGCGGGACCGGAGGACGACGGGGCCGGACGGTCGCACCCTCGGCGGGGGTGCGCCGTTCGGTCTCGTTTGTATAACCAAAAGTGCCGGAAGGCGCCGAATCGGGCCCCGATATGGTCTCCGTCACCGGCCAAAAATCGCCCTGGTCAGAGCGGAACCCGGTACCCGGGGCCGTTTTTCGGTACGGAGCCGGTGGACGGGCGTGGACGGACATCGTGTCAGACAAATGACATTTCGGTACAAGGCACACCTGTTCGGGAGCGCTTCGCTGGGCTACCGTAAACTTCGTGCCCTCGAACACCAAAATCGAGGTACGACGCAGTCCTCGTCGCCGGCGCACAGTGTCGGCCTACCGGGACGGGGACACCACTGTCGTCCTCGTGCCCGCGACGTTCTCCCGCGCAGAGGAAAAGCGCTGGGTGGACCAGATGCTGCAGAAGCTCGACGCACGCGAGGGCCGCAGGCGCCCCGGGGACCGAGAGCTCCACGCCCGCGCGGTCGAACTCGCCGAACGCTACCTGGGCGGAACCAGGCTGCCCGACAGCGTCCGCTGGGTCGACAACCAGAACTCCCGCTGGGGCTCGTGCACCCCCGACACCGGTACGATCCGCATCTCCCGCCGCGTCGCCGGGATGCCCGCCTGGGTGGTGGACTACGTCCTCGTCCACGAACTCGCGCACCTGCACATCCCGCACCACGGCCGGGACTTCTGGGACCTGGTGCGCCGCTACCCCAAGGCCGACCGGGCCCGCGGATACCTGGAGGGGTTCAGTGCGGGCAGCCGATCCGAGGGCTGCGCCCACGCCGAGGAGGACGAGGACCTCGAAGCCGACGAGGTCGCCTTCGAGGAGTGAGTCGGAGCGCGTCCTACTTGCCGTAGTGGTAAAGGCAGGCCACGATGCGGATCTCGTCCTCGTGGATTCGGTAGACCAAGCGGTGCTCGTCGGTGATCCGGCGCGACCAGTAGCCATGGAAGCCGTGGCGCAGCGGTTCGGGCTTGCCCATGCCGTCGTTGCCGTGCCGATCGATGTCCTTGATCAGGGTGTTGACGCGCTTCAGGACCTTGAGGTCCTGTCCCTGCCACCAGACGTAGTCCCCCCAGGCGTTCTCCGCCCAGACCAGCTTCATTCGGCCAGGCCCCGCTCTATCCCGTGTCCGGACTCCAGCTGCTCGATAGCGTCGACCAGGCGCCGGGCGTTCGCCGGGCTGCGGAGAAGGTAGGCGGTCTCTCTGAGGGATTCGTACTCGGACAGAGCCATCATCACCACGGGCTCGTGTCCCGCTCTGGTGATGATGACCTCCTCACGGTCGTTCACGACCGCGTCCATGGTGGCCGCGTAGTTGGCGCGGGACTCGGAGTAGGTGATCGTCTTGGTCACTGTTCCTCCTGGGTTGCCAGCGCGATGTGCACCAGGAGCCATTGTACAGAAAGTTGTACACCCGGGCGCGGTCAGTCGCCGAACCCGGTGACCGGCGGCGGCTGGGGTAGGAACGGGTTGCCGGGGTCGTCCGGGCCGACCGTCTGCCAGCCGTACTCCGGCTCCGGGCCCTGGCCGACCCGGCTCGGGGCACCGGTCACCACGTACAGCAGCGCCATGAAGGCGGCGGCGACGAGGGCCAGGACGGCAACGGTGCGGGCAGGACCCATGGGGGTGTGTCCTTCCTCGGATCCGGGCCGGTCAGCGGCCCCGGGGGCGGTCCGGATCGCCCAGCCCGGCACGGGCCCCGGCGAGATCGGCGGCGACCCGGCGCAGAGCCAGCGCGCTCACCACCAGCAGGATCCCGAACACGGCCGCGTAGTAGGCGGTCATCCCGCCCCACTCACCGGACACGCCCGCGCGCCCCAGCACCGCGACCAGCAGCACGGCCAGGAACGCGCAGATGACCTGGCCCAGGCGCAGGGAACGCTCCTTCTGCCGCACGCGGGCCAGGGCCACCTCGCGGGGGGACGCCAGACCCGCGCGCTCGTCGGCGAGCAGCCTGTCGAGGGCCTTCCTGCCACGACGGGCGGCCAGCACGATGAACAGTCCGCCGAACATGCCGGCGACGGTGATCAGGGACACTGCGCCGCCCCCCGGGGAAGCCGGGACCGGACCGCCGCGGCGGCCGCCCCGACCAGGTCCCGCACCGAGTCGTCAGTGGGCTCGGGCAGCTCCCCGACGGGGAACCAGCCCAGGCCCTCGGACTCGTCGGGGTCCCGGACCAGGACCGCCTCGGCGGGGGCCAGGGCCGCGTACTGCACGTCCAGGTGGAAACTGCCGCCGCCGCACGGCACCGAGTGGCGGTCCAGCCGCACCGGCCGTGGCAGCAGGGTCAGGCCCGTGATCCCGGACTCCTCGACGGCCTCGCGCAACGCGGCGCCGCCCAGGGTCCGGTCCCCGGCCTCGCAGTGGCCGCCGGTCTGCAACCACATCCGGTGGATGCGGTGCAGCACCAGGGCCACCCTGGAACCGTCCGAGGAGATGATCGCCGCCGACGCGGTCAGGTGCCCGGGCAGGCAGGTGCGCCACATACCGTCCGGGTGGGCGTCCAGGTGCTCCACGTAGGAGCGGCGAAGCTCCTCCTGCCCGTCGTCGGGCGCGTCCCAGCCGCCCAGCACCGATCGGGCGTCCGCGTGCAGTGTCACCTACTCGCCGTCCCTGTCGTCCTCGTCCCCGCCGGACCCCTCGCCGGGCTTGGGCTTCTCCGAGCCGTCGGGTTCGGTCAGCGACGAGATGTCGAAGTCCGGACCCTCGAACTCGCTCCGCCCGTGCACGAAGGCGTCCGGGTCGGTCAGGTCGTCGCCGGTGGGCATCAGGTCCGGGTGCTGCCAGACGGCGTCGCGGCCCTCCACGCCCCGGGCCTCCTCCAGCGCGGTCCACAGGGCTCCGGCCTCGCGCAGACGGCGCGGGCGCAGCTCCAGACCGACCAGGGCGGCGAAGGTGTGTTCGGCGGGGCCGCCGGTGGCACGGCGCCGACGGGTCGTCTCGGCCAGGGCCCCGGACTGCGGGAGCCGGTCGGCGACGGCCGAGGACACCACGGTCGCCACCCAGCCCTCGATCAGGGCGAGGGTGGTCTCCAGCCGCGTCAGCGCGGCCTTCTGCTGCGGGGTGTCCTCCGGCTGGAGCAGGCCCTCGGGGCCCATGCCGCCGGACATCGCCTCCTGCAGCGCCTCGGGGTTGGTGAGGTCGATCTCGCCGAGTTTGTCCTCAAGGCCGCTGACGTCGAACGACATTCCGGCCGCGTACTCCTCGACCAGACGGGACACGTGCGAACGCAGCCACGGAACGTGCGAGTAGAGGCGGTGCACGGCCGCCTCCCGGGCGGCCAGGTACAGGCGGACCTCGTCCTCGGGGATCTCCAGGCCCTCACCGAAGCGGGCCACCCCCGAGGGCAGCAGGGCGGCGTTGCCCTCACCCGCGAGCGGCAGGCCGATGTCGGTGGTGCCGATCACTTCCTGGGCGAGCTCGCCGATGGCCTGACCGGCCTGCTGGCCGACCATCATGCCGCCCATCTGCTGGATCATGCCCAGCAGCGGACCGGCGACGGAGGCCATCTCCTCGGGCAGGTTCTGCCCCATGGCCTGTACGGTCTTTGCGGTCAGCGGGTCGCACAGCTGCGCCCACGAGTTCATCGTCTTCTCGATCCACTCCGACCGGCTCCACGCCTGGGCCGTCTGGAGCCCCGACGGCAGGTCGGTAGCCTGGTCGAGCCACAGGTCGGCGAGGCGCAGCGCCTCCTCCACCCGTGCGTAGTCGGCGGGCGGCACACTCGGGTCCCCTTGCTGGGACACCGCGTGCCGCGCGATGTTCTTGGCCATGTCCCAGTTGATGCCGGACGTCGAGGACGTCTTCTCCGCCTCGGGCGCGCCGGGGGTGGGCTGGGACGACATCATGTCCGCGAACTGGCGGAGCATGTTGGCCATCTGTTGCGGATCGCCGAACGGGAAACCGTCCGGCATTCCGGAGTCCCCCCCGCCCGGGCGGCCGCTGCCGGCACCCGAGCCGGAGTCGCCAGAACGGCGTCCGGACTCGTCATCGGGATCGTTCGGCATGCTGAAACCGAAAGGCAGGTCGCTCACAATCAGACCTCAGGCAGGATTAGGTTTGGTCTCCACTGTCACGTTAGCTGGGAGTCGCCCGGAGTGAATACCGAAAGCAACCAGGTTCGCCCAGAGCACAGCCCTCCGGACCCGGCGGGCATGGTCGTGGCGGTCACCGGTGCCGCCTCCGGAGTGGGCCGACTCCTCGTGCAACGCCTGGCCGCGCCAGAAGGTTCCATCGCCGCACGCGAGGTCGTCGCGATCGACGAGGAATTCGCTGACCTGCGCGGAGTCACCTGGCGGATCGCCGACGTCCGGGACCCCGGCCTCGTCTCGCGGCTGGGCGGCATCGACGTACTCGTGCACACCGCCGTCGACCGCTCCCTGGACACCAAGCCCTCGCTGCGCCGGGCGGACAACATCCGGGCGGCCCAGACGGTCCTGACCGCCGCGGCGGCCTCCGGGGTCCCCCGGGTCATCCTCGTCACCAGCACCATGGTCTACGGCGCGGCCCCCGACAACCCGGTCCCGCTGGACGAGAACGCCGCCCGCGTCTCCGACAACAGCGAGGGCCTCATGGGCGACTTCGCCGAGATCGAGGAGTTGGCCGAACGCGCCCGCCGGGCCCACCCCGGCCTGACCGTCACCGTGGTGCGGCCCGCACCGCTCGTGGGGCCGGAACTGGACACCCTGCTGAGCCGGCACTTCTCCGCGCCCCGGCTGCTCACCGTCAAGGGCCACGAACAGCACTGGCAGTTCTGCCACGAGGACGACCTCGCCTCGGCCCTGGCCCACTGTGCCCTGCACGGGGTGACCGGTGAGGCCGGTGTGGTGGCCGTGGCCTGCGAGGGCTCCCTGACCCAGGGTGAGGTTGAGGCGATCGCGGGCATGAAGCACTTCGAGGTCCCCGCCAACCTGGCCTTCGGCGCGGTCCGCCGCCTGCACCAGGTCCGCATCACCCCGGCCGCCGCGGGTGAGATCAAGTTCCTGGTCTACCCGTGTGTGGTGGACTGCTCGGCCCTGCGCGAGGCGGGCTGGAGGCCCGGCCACGACAACGAGTCGGCGCTGGAGGCGCTCCTGGACGCCAAGAGCGGCAAGCACGCGATCGCCGGACGCAGCCTCGGCCGCAAGGAGGTCACCATCACCGCGGCCGGCGCCGCGGGCGCGGCGGCCGCCGCCATCGGAACCGCCGCCGCCATCCGCCACATGCGCAAGCGCGGAAAGGCCTGACCTGCGGGGGAAACCCGGAGCACGGGAAGCCGCACGTGCGGAGGGCACGTGCGCGAGCGTCGTTCGCCGGGCGTCTTGATACGGTTTCCACGTGGAACAGATCACTCTCGCGGCCGTACGCGACACGCCCCTGTCCGTCGACGAGGTCCTGGCGGCGGTGGCCGACCCCAGAGCCGGCGGCACCGCGGTCTTCATCGGTACCGTCCGCGACCACGACCACGGTCGGGACGTGTCCGCCCTGGCCTACTCGGCCCACCCGAGCGTCGAGGCGCAGCTGCGCGTCGTCATGGAGAAGGTGCTGAGCGACACCTCCGTCCCCGGGCGCCCCCTCGTGCGGATGGCCGCCACCCACCGGGTCGGCGACCTGAGGATCGGCGACACCGCCGTGGTCGTCGCCGTCTCGGCCGAACACCGCGAGGAGGCCTTCGCGGCCTGCCGCAGGCTCATCGACGACCTCAAGGCCCAGGTGCCCATCTGGAAGAACCAGGCCTTCGAGGACGGCGGGGCCGAGTGGGTCGGCTCCCCCTGACCGGGCGGCCCCCGACCCTTCGCTGAGCTCCGACAGGCGCCCCCGCGACCGGTGACGGCCACCGGGGACGCCTGAGCACCGGAGGGTCCCCGGGGGCTCTAAGGTGTCAGCATGGTTCGTCGTGTCATGACCCTTGTCGCCGCACTCGTCCTGCTTGCCGGGCTCGGATACGGCAGTCTCCTGCTGCCCATGCCCTACCTGGTGGCCGCACCCGGTGTCACCCTGGACACCATCGGGGAGCAGGAGGACGGCCAGCCCATCATCGGCATCGAGGGGGCCGAGGACTACGAGCACGACGGGTCGCTCTCCATGGTGACCGTCCAGTACGCGGGCGGCCCCCAGCACCGACTCAACCTCTTCACCCTGGTGACGGCCTGGATCTCCCCGAGCCAGGCGGTCCTGCCGGAGGAGCTCCTCTTCCCGGCCGGGCGCTCCCAGCAGGAGGTCAGCGAGCGGCAGACCGTCCAGATGAACGACTCGCAGACCAAGGCCACCGCCGCGGCCCTCGACCAGCTCGACATCGACTACGAGGCTGTCCCCCGGGTCGCCGAAACCGTCGAGGGCATGCCGGCCGAGGGAATCGTCGAACCGGACGACGTCATCGTCGCCGTCGACGGTGACCCCGTGCCCACCAGCACCGACGGCGCGTCCCCCGAAGAGCCCCTGGGCAGCGCCTACGTCGTGGACCGGGTCAGCGCGCGCGAGGCCGGGGAACCGGTCGCCCTCACCCTGGAGCGCGACGGCGAGGAGGTCGAGGTCGAGGTCGAGACGGTCAGCAGCGACGACGGTTCCGCCGCGGTCGGTGTGCTCATCACCGACGACATGGACTTCCCCGTGGACATCGACATCACCGTCGGTGAGATCGGCGGCCCCAGCGCGGGCATGATGTTCGCCCTCGGGATCATCGACCGGCTCAGCGAGGAGGGCATCACCGGCGGGGCCAGCGTCGCCGGTTCCGGAACCATCTCCACCGACGGCCGGGTCGGCGGGATCAGCGGTGTCCCGCAGAAGATGGTCAGCGCCCAGCGCGACGGCGCGGAGTACTTCCTCGTGGCCGCCGACAGCTGCTCCCAGGTCGCCCAGTCGGCCGCCTACGGCGAACTCGAGGTGGTGCGCGTCGAGACGCTCACCGACGCCGTGGACGCGCTGGAGACCATCCGTGAGGGCGGCGACGACCTGCCCCGCTGCGAGTAAGAGGGACATACGACGAAGGGACCCCCGGGCCGTGCGGCCCGGGGGTCCCTTCGTCTCGGCCATGCCCGCTCAGCTCAGCCGCGGGAGGAGCATCCTTCCGCCCGCATCAGCCCCTGAGGAGTAGATCCGGTTAGCCTGCCTTCGCCCCAGGGGATGTGCCCGCTCTTCCGCCTCAGCCACAGGGGGAGTGCCTCCCACACACCTCAGCCGCAGGGGGTGCCCCTGCCTGCTCACCTTCGCCCCAGGGGGTACCCCTGCGTGCTCACGGTCACCCCAGGGGGTGTTCTTTCGTTCGAGCGCCGGGGAGGGTTCTGCAGGAGGAGTCAAGCCGCCAGCAGGGACGGGTACCGCGCCGTAGGCGTCCGTTGAGGGTGGTGGCGGGCGACGGGTGGGCGAGCAAGGCGTGGACGAGGATGAAGAACGCTCCCCTGAGGCGCCCGAACACGGGCCGAAGCGAAGCGGAGGACCAAAGCAAACACAACGGAGGACCAAAGCAAACTCAGCCCTCCTCCAGGTCCAGGGTGAGGGCCAGGGCCGAGGTCAGGGCGGGGATTAGGTCCGGGCCGTTGAGCACCTCGGTCTCGCTGTCGTGGCTGCGCATCCGCATAGCGCAGTGCCGCGAACCGTCGCGCAGCACGCCGGCGACCATACGGATCTCCTCGGTCTCCTTGTCCGAGCCGGCGGGGTCCTCGCCCGCGGCCAGGGTCTCGTCCGAGCCCTTCACCACCAGGCGTTCCATGACCAGCGCGCAGCCGGCCACCCCCTCGGGCCACAGGATGCGGCCCAGGGCCTCCTCCAACGGGACGTCTCCGGGCAGCGCCTCCTGCTCGACGGGGGTCAGCTCGTCGGGGCTCACGGGGGATTCGATCCCCAGCATCCCGGCGAGGGCGGGTTCCGCGGCCAACAGCTCCGAGGTGGGGACCAGGGCGTACAGCCCCAGCGGGCGGTCCCACCCCTGTTCGGCGGCGTGGCGTTCCAGGTCCATGACGGCTTCGCGAATGTTCGACACGTTTCCATGGTGGCCGATGTGGGAGCCTCGCCGAGCCCGTTCGGCGGCAGTAGGGTCGCAAAGGTGCCGTGCGGTTGCGACTCCGATACCCCAACGATGCAGCCTTGTCACCCGCTGATGGGTGATTTCGGGAACCCGACGGCCACCGATTAAGTTTTTAGTAATAAGGCGCCACACGCGCACCGAACGCACCTACCAAGTCAGAACGAGGGGGAGGCGTGAGCTTTCGATCGCCCGGCGCACCACCTGCGCGTATGCCTCGCCGATCAAGGTTGCTCGCGCCAGTCGCGGCGACCGTGGTCGTCATCATCGCGGCGTTGATGATCGCCGCGAACTTCTGGACCGACTACAAGTGGTTCAGTTCCGTCGGCTACACCTCGGTCTTCCTGACCGAGCTGTGGACCCGAGTCCTGCTGTTCGCGGTGGCGGGGCTCGTGATGGCGGTCATCGTCGGCGCGAGCATCTTCTTCGCCTACCGGGCCAGGCCCGGCGTCCGGCCGATGAGCCTGGAACAGCAGGGCCTGGACCGCTACCGGCAGTCCATCGACCCCCACCGCAAGCTCTTCTTCTGGATCGCGGTGGGTGCCCTGGCCCTGTTGGCCGGTGCGGCCGCCAGCGGTGACTGGCGCTCCTACCTGCAGTTCATGAACGGTGTCGAATTCGGGGTGAACGACCCCGAGTTCGGTATGGACATCTCGTTCTTCGCCTTCACCTACCCGTTCATCCGGGTGCTGCTCGGCTACCTGTACGCGGCCGTCATCCTGGCGTTCATCGCCGCGGTGGTCGTGCACTACCTGTACGGCGGCGTCCGTCTGCAGAACGACTCCGGCCAGCGCGCGACCCCAGCCGCCCGCGTGCACCTGTCGGTCCTGCTGGGCCTCTTCGTGCTGCTGCGCGCCGGGTCCTACTGGTTGGACCGCTACGGGCTGGTGTTCTCGGACCGCGGTTACACCTTCGGTGCCTCGTACACGGACGTGAACGCGGTCAAGACCGCACTCACCATCCTCACCGTCATCTCGGTGATCTGCGCGGTCCTCTTCTTCGCCAACATCGTCTTCAAGAACACGCTGATCCCGGTGGCCTCCCTCGGCCTGCTGGTGCTGTCCGGCGTGGTCGTCGGTGTGGCCTACCCCGAGATCGTGCAGCGTTTCCAGGTCGACCCGAACGAGCAGCGCCTGGAGAGCCCCTACATCGAGCGCAACATCGAGAGCACCCGTGAGGCGTACGGCATCGCGGACGCGGAGGTCGAGACCTACGACGCCACCACGGAGCTCACTCCGCAGGAGCTGGCGGCCGAGGCCGACACCATCCCCAGCGTCCGTCTGGCCGACCCGGCGGTGGTCTCGCAGACCTTCCAGCAGATGCAGCAGGTCCGCGGGTTCTACCAGTTCCCGGACGTGCTGGAGGTCGACCGCTACCCGGACTCCGAGGGCAACCTGATCGACACGATCGTCGCCGTCCGAGAGCTCGACGGCCCGCCCGCCGACCAGGACAACTGGTTGAACCGGCACCTGATCTACACCCACGGCTTCGGCATGGTCGCGGCCGCGGGCAACCTGATCGACGACGAGGGCCGCCCGGTCTTCACCGAGTACAACATCCCGCCGCGCGGTGAGCTGAGCGACGTCACGGGCGAGTACGAGCCCCGGATCTACTACGGCCGCGAGGGCGCCGACTACGTCATCGTCCAGGCCGAGCAGGAGTACGACTACCCGCTCGACTCGCAGGAGAGCGAGGGGGACGTCCCGACCCTGGAGGACGCGGCGGAGCCCAGCCCCAGCCCCGAGGCCGACGAGGCCCGCGTCCCCGCCGACTCCGCCGAGGAGGACGCGGCCGCGGACGAGGAGCCGGCTGCCGAGGAGGAGCCGGCCACCGAGGAGGGCGCCGACGAGGGCGGTGCCGACGGCGAGGGGTCCCAGCAGTACAACAGGTACGAGGGCGACGGCGGCGTCGAGCTCAACAGCTTCTTCGACCGCATCCTGTACGCGATCAAGTACCAGGAAACGAGCATCCTGCTCAACAGCGCGATCACCGGTGACTCGCGGATCATCTATGAGCGGGACCCGCTGGACCGGGTCGAGAAGGTCGCACCGTTCCTGACCGTGGACAGCCGCCCCTACCCGGCGGTGGTCGAGGGCAGGATCGTGTGGATCGTCGACGGGTACACCACCTCCGACGGCTACCCGTACGCCAACCGGATCGACTTCACCCAGGCGGTGACCGACACCTTCACCGACGGTTCGGCGCAGCAGGTCGGCGCGCTGCCTGGCAACGAGGTCAACTACATCCGGAACTCGGTGAAGGCCACCGTCGACGCCTACGACGGCAGCGTCACCCTCTACGGCTGGGACGAGGAGGACCCCGTCCTCCAGACCTGGAAGGGCGCCTTCCCGGGTGCGGTGGTCGGCAAGGACGACATGAGCGAGGAGCTCGTCCAGCACCTGCGCTACCCGGACGACCTGTTCAAGGTGCAGCGCGAGATCATGCGCGAGTACCACGTGACCGACGCCGCCTCCTACTACGGCGGTCAGGACTTCTGGTCGGTGCCCAACGACCCGACCACCGAGGGGGACCTGCCCGAGCCGCCCTACCGCCAGACCATCAACTACCCCGGCACCGAGGGGGCCAGCTTCTCGCTGACCAGCACCTTCGTGCCGCGGGGTCGTGAGAACCTGGCCGCGTTCATGGCAGTGGACAGTGATCCCCAGTCCGAGGACTACGGGCAGTTGAAGCTGCTGCAGCTGCCTCGGAGCACGGTGATCTTCGGTCCCGGGCAGGTGCAGAACGCGTTCGACGCGGACGCGGACGTGCGTGAGGTGCTGCTCCCGCTGGAGCAGTCCAACGCCGAGGTGACCCGGGGCAACCTGCTGACCCTGCCGTTCGCGGGCGGTCTGCTCTACGTGGAGCCCCTCTACGTGCAGGCCGGTGGCGGCGGAGCCGCGTCCTTCCCGCTGCTCCAGCAGGTCATGGTCGGCTTCGGTGAGGAGGTCGCCATCGGCAGCAACCTCCAGGAGGCCCTGAACAACCTGTTCGAGGGCGGAGAGGGCCCGCTGCCCGAGGAGGGCGCGGACGCCGAGGAGGGCACCGAGGACGAGGAGTCGTCCGAGGCCGGATCCGGTGACGAGGGCGCCGACACCGACCTGACCGAGGCCCTCAACGAGGCCGTCGAGGCCTGGGAGGAGGCACAGGAGTCGAGCGAGGAGGCCGACGAGCGCCTGCGCGAGGCCCTGGAGGCTTTGGAGGAGGCCGCGGAGAACTAGGTCCGCACCGCCCCCCGCGGTGACTGCGGCAGCGGGGGTGCCGGACGCTCCTGAGAGCGCTTCGCAGGACGGGGCGGGATCCTTCCGGGGTCCCGCCCCGTTCGGCTTCCCCCGGCCCGTACGCCTTCGTGCAGGCCCCGCACGAAGGCGTACGGGAGGCTCCCCGGGGTGTTCGGCGGCGGCCCGGGGACAGGGTGCGCCACGTCTCCGTCGCCTGATTTGGCTTTCCAGGCGGGGCGCGCTAATCTGAGAACACAACGACGCGGGGTGGAGCAGTTCGGTAGCTCGCTGGGCTCATAACCCAGAGGTCGCAGGTTCAAATCCTGTCCCCGCTACCAAGATCGGACCCGGGAGAAATCCCGGGTCCGGTGCTTTTCCCGGTTTTTCCGCCTCGGCGGGGAATCGGGAGCGTGTATCGGCGACGGTGCGCGTGCGCGGCGAAAATGCCGGTGCTGACCACGAGGAAAGCCTGGTAGAGTAGCCAAAGGCCAGGTCGGCCAGCCGACCAGGACAAACAGGTGGATCTCCGATCGGTTTAAAGCAAAACAAGCCGATTTGCCACCCAGGGTCAAAGGCCCTAAAGTAGAGATCACAACGACGCGGGGTGGAGCAGTTCGGTAGCTCGCTGGGCTCATAACCCAGAGGTCGCAGGTTCAAATCCTGTCCCCGCTACCAAGAAAGCGCCGGGTGGAGAAATCCACCCGGCGCTTTTTCGTGTGCGCGGACCCCGTATCCGACGGGATTGTGCCCGGCACCGCCCCGGAGGACGTTGCCGGGCACGGCTCAGCGGGTGCGGCCCTCCACCAGCTCCACGACCCGGTCGGCCCGCTCGGCCACCTTCGGGTCGTGGGTCACCACGACCACGGCGGCGTCGCGCACCCGGGACTGGTCGATCAGCTGGTCCATGATCATGGTGCTGCTGGCGGCGTCCAGGGCGCCCGTGGGCTCGTCGGCCAGCACCAGGGCGGGTTCCCGGCTCAGGGCGCGCGCCAGGGCCACACGCTGCTGCTCACCGCCGGACAGCTGGTGCGGCTGGGAGTGTAGCCGGTGCCCCAGACCCACCGCCTCCAACAACTCCCTGGCACGCGTTCGGCGGCGCAACAGGGGGACCCCGCCCAGCACCATCGGAACACCCACGTTGGCCAGGGCGGAGCGTCGCTCCAACAGGTGGAACTGCTGGAACACGAAGCCGATCCCGTCCCCGCGCAGCCGCGACCTGCGGCCCTCCCGCAGAGACGTGGTGTCGACCCCGTCGAAGGTGTAGGCACCGCTGCTGGGTTCGTCCAGCAGGCCCAACACGTTCAGCAGGGTGGACTTGCCCGATCCCGACTGGCCCACGATGGCCACGACCTCGCCGCGGCTGACATCGAAGGTGCAGTCGTGCAACACGTCGATCCGAGTGCCGGAAACCATGAAGTGCCTGGTCAGGCCCTCCACGCGGAGTAGCGGGGGAGTGGTCCGCCGTCCGGTCGCGGCCACCGGACGGGGAGTGTCGACCGTCATCTAGCCGTCCGTCCCGTACATGTCGTCCATCTCCTCGTCGGCCTCGCCGGGGACGTCGAAACGCGGGTCCAGCGGGACCGGGTCCATGACCGTCTCGCCGACGCTCAGCCCCTCGGTGACCTCGACGAGCTGCCCGTCGGACAGCCCCAGGGAGACCTCGCGGGCCTCCTCGGTGCCGTCGTCGCCGATCACGGTCACCTCGCCCTCCTCGGCGGTGCCGCGCACGGCGGTCACCGGGACGACCACGACGTCCTCGGCCTCGCCCGTGCTCACCGACAGCTTCCCCCGGACCCCGTCGAACACCTGCAGGTCCGAGGGGACCCGGCAGGACAGCTCGGCCCCGGGGCCGCCGCCTTCGGACTCACCGGCGAACGGGTCGAACTCCTCCGGTTCGGGGGCGGGAGCCGAACCCTCCTCCGCCGAGCCCAGGGAGATGAACTCGCACTCGGCGGACGGCGGCCCCTTGTCGATCTTGAGCATGATGTCGCTCGGGTCCTCGTAGAGCCGGTACAGGTCGTTGGCGGGGACCGTGGCCACGGCGCGGAACTCGTCCGGTGCGACGGTGGCCACCGCCGCACCCGGTTCCAGGACGTCGCCGACCTGGACGTCGTCCATGCCCCTGATCGTCCCGGAGGCGGGCGCGTACAGGGTGACCTCGGTGGTCGCGGGCCCATCGTCCTCGTCCGCCCCGGCCGCACCCGCGGCGCCCTCCGCGGGCACCGACACGTTGAGGATCGGGGCACCGTTTTCCACCGCGGCGCCGTTGTCCAGCCACAGGTGCGTGACGGTGCCGCCCTGGCGTGTCTTGAGCGACTTGCCCGGCTCCGGTCGGACGGTCGCGTCGAGCACGAGCAGGGAACTGACCGTGCCCAGTTCCACCTCCACCGGCCCGCCGTCCGCGTCCGCCGCGGACTGCTGGAGGAGCTCCTCCGCCGCCGGGTCGGCGCCTCCCGTGCGGGACAGCAGGAGGTAGCCCGAACCGAACAGGCCCAGAACCAGAATGAGGGCCGCGCCGATGATGATCCACTTCTTCACGTGTTGTCTCCTATTCCCGCAGCCCGGCGACGACGGACGCGCGCAGCGCCCTGATCGCGGGGATGATCCCGGCCAAGAGGCCGACGAAGGCCGCGCTGCCCAGGCCGACCAGCGCGGCCGAGGGCGGAACCGCCATGCTGATGTCGGGCGGCAGCCACACGAAGCGGCCGATGAGGGCCCCGCCCGCGGCGACCAGGGCCCAGGACAGGGCCAGGGCGATCAGCCCGGCGACGAACGCGACCACCACCGCCTCCATGACCACGGCCACGAACAGGGTGAACCTGCTTGCTCCGAGCGCCCGGTAGGTGGCGAGCTCGCGGCGCCGTTCCCGCACGGTGACCAGGCCGACGTTGAGGACGCCGAGCAGACCCGTGGTGAGGGTGATCACCGCGATGCCGATCAGTCCCAGGGACAGGTAGCCGATGATCTCGTTGGTCATCTCCGAGTAGTCGGTGCGGTAGGCCATGAGGCTCTCCCGGCTGTCGACCCCCCACCGCCAGCTGGCTGAGACGAGGCGGTCGGTGAACTCCTCGCCGAAGTCCGCTTCCTCGGCTGCGGTGTCGGAGGGGTCGATCCGGGCGAGGTAGCTGACCTGTGCGGCGGAGTTGTCCCCGGGGTTCCAGGAGGGGCCGAAGACGATCTCCCCGGAGGAGGGCGCGCGCAGCAGGTAGGCGCTGTGCCAGCCGCCCTCGAACACGGAGCTCTGTGAGACACCGACGATCCGGACGTCGGACCAGCGGTCTGTGCCGATCTGGACGTCGGTGTAGTCGCCGAGCTCGGCGGCCAGGGCCTCGTTGACCACCATCACGGGCGCGTGTGACTCGAGGTCAGCCTCGGTGAACCACCGGCCCTCGGCCATGTTGATCCGGCGGATGTCCCCGAGCGCGACGTCCACACCGACGATGCTGATGTCCCGGATGACCTGGTCGCCCTTGCGAAGCGGGGGCGAGTCCTCCATCCGGTTGTGGACGGAGATCTCCAGGGCACCAGCCCGGCCGAGGTCCTCCTCGAACGCGTCGAGGTCGGTGACCTGCTCGAAGACACTGACTTCCATGGTCGCCGCGCGTCCGGCGTTGGCCTCGCTGTAGGCGGTGGCGTAGCGCTGTCCGAGCTCGCCGGCGGTGACCACCATGATCAGGGCACCGACACCGACGACGATGCCCGCGCAGGACAGGATGGTCCTGGCCACGTTGGCCCGGGAACCGGCGAATGCCAGTAC
Organism: Nocardiopsis sp. iso_40; assembly: GCF_056173285.1. Classification (NCBI taxonomy): domain Bacteria; kingdom Bacillati; phylum Actinomycetota; class Actinomycetes; order Streptosporangiales; family Nocardiopsidaceae; genus Nocardiopsis; species Nocardiopsis sp. iso_40. Next base: position 1,083,902 of record NZ_CM149666.1, read on the forward strand.
GACCCCGGCGGTGAGGGAACGCAGCATGAAGCCCTTTCCCGTCTGTCTGTAGGGCCCGGCGCGGCGTCGGGCGGCGCCGGGGCGCCCCGCGTCGGGCGGGGTGTCAACAGAACCATCGCGGGTGTGGGGGGTTTCGGTTCACTGGGAACCGGGTTTTCTCGTGGCCGAACCCGGACACGCGTCGTCACGGCCGGGGACCCGGGCGCGGCGGCGGGGGAGGCGGTCCGCTCCGGGCCGCGGCCCCGGCGCCGCGGACCTACTCGACCTCGAAGCCGTCGCAGGTGAGGGGTGCACCGCTTCGACTGTCGGACCACACCACCGTGTACACGCCGGGCACGGTCTCCCCGGCGCCGAAGTCCTCGGGGTAGTCCAGACGCGCCCACGCGTCCCCGGCCAGGTCGGCCTCGGCTGCGGCGGCCTCCCCGTCGGGTCCGGTCACGGAGGCGAGGACGGGGCCGGAGTGCTCCGCCTCGGAGTCGGTGAGGCCGAGTCCGACCGGTTCGCCGCCCCCGACCACGGTGCGCGGTGCCTCGCTGCGCCAGCCGCCGGGGAGTTCGGGGTCCACGGCCGGGGTGCAGGCGTAGCGGGCCGGGTCGAACAGGGTGTCGGGCGTGCCGAGCCCGAGCGGACCGGGGGCGGCGCTCTCGCGCACGGTCTCGGCGATCATCTCGCTGAGCTGCCGGGGGCTGTGGCCGTGGCCCTCGCCGCAGGCGGTGGCCAGGAGCAGGACCGCCCCGCAGAGCGCGACCGTGCGCCGCAGGTGGGTTCGGGTGGTCAGCACACAGCGCACATTACTACCCTGCGTGCTGAAGTGGGTGCTCTTTGTGGTTTACGGGGGCGGGTCAGCCCGGGAGACCGCGCCGGGAGCACCCCCTCAGAGCACTCACTCGGGGCGGCGCAGCGGGGTGGGTCCGCCGTTGAGCCAGGTCAGTACCTGGTCGTGGATGGCCCCGTTGGTGCACACCAGCGGCCCGCCGTCCTCGAAACCGTCACCGCGCAGGTTGGTGGCGCGGCCGCCCGCCTCCTCCAGGATGATCGGCAGCGGGGCCGCGTCCCAGAGCGAGAGCTCGGGTTCGGCCGAGATGTCCACGGTCCCCTCCGCCACCATCACGTGCGACCAGAAATCGCCGTAGGCCCGGGTCCGCCACACCGAGCGGGTCAGTCCCAGGAACGACTCCAGCCGCCCCTGCTCCTCCCAGCCGGTCAGTGACGAGAAGCTCAGTGAGGCGTCCGACAGCTCCGTCACCTTGGAGACGTGGCAGCGCGAGGCCTTGGACAGGCTCCTGCCCGTCCAGGTCCCGCCGCCCTTGGACGCCCACCAGCGCCGGTGCAGCGCCGGAGCCGACACCACGCCCACCACGGGGCGGTCGCCCTCCAGCAGGGCGATGAGCGTCGCCCACACCGGGACGCCGCGCACGTAGTTCTTCGTGCCGTCGATGGGGTCGATGACCCACACCCGGTTGCTGTTGCCGGTCCTGCCGTACTCCTCGCCGACCACCGCGTCGCGGGGGCGGGCGCGGGAGAGCACGCTGCGCAGGGTCTCCTCGACCATGCGGTCGGCTTCGGTCACCGGAGTGAGGTCCGGTTTGGTGTCGACAACCAGGTCAAGCGCGCGGAAGCGCTTCACCGCGATGTCGTCGGCAGCGTCGGCGAGCACGTGGGCCAGCCGCAGATCATCGTCAAAGGACGCCATGGCCGACAACGCTACCCTCCCCGGCACGAACACGCCCAAGGCAGCACCCCCGCGTGATCAGAGTGTTAGGGGGAGCACGGGGCGCCGGGGGAGCCAGGGGTGCGCCGGTGCGGGAGCGGGTCCGGGGCCGGAGCACGACGGGAGGCGAGGCCGGATGCGAGGATGGGGGAATGGCAAGCGTGAGCGGAGACAGGCGGCCCCGGGAGGGCACCGGGGCGCGTGAACGCCTGATGGACGCCGCCTACGCCGAGGTGCTGGCGGGGGAGTGGGGGGAGCGGCGGATGGCCGACATCGCCGCGGCCGCCCAGGTGTCCAGGCAGACCCTCTACAACGTCTTCGGCAGCAAGGAGGGGTTGCTCCAAGCGGTGGTGGTGCGTGAGGTCAACGCGCTGCTCGACACCGTGGTGGGGGTCCTGGAGTCCGACGGGCGCGACCCCGCGCACGCGGTGAGCCGCACGACCAGGATGGTCCTGCTCGCGGCCCGGGACAACCCGCTGCTGCGCGCGGTGGTCACCGGTGACGACGAGCTCCTGCCCGTCCTCACCACCAGGTCCGCGCCGCTCCTGGACGCCCTGGGGGAGCGCATCGTGTGGACGCTGCGGGAGCACTGCCCGGAGGCGGACCCCGCCGTCACCGAGGCGGTCGCGGACGTGACCCTGAGGCTGATCGTGTCGTACTCCCTCCAGCCCGTCGACCCGGACCGGGCCGCCCACAGGGTGGAGATGGTCGTGCACGGCATGCTGCCCGTGGACCGCTGAGGAGACCGTGGTGCTGGAAGGGCCGGGACCGAGCGAACCCGAGCGCCGCGAGGTGCTGCGGACCCACATGCCCCGGGGACGGATCACGTCCCTGCCGGTCCGCCGCACGGACCGCCTCGTCCTGCTCGACCAGGTCGCCCGTGCCTTCGAGCCGGGCGTCCGGTACACCGAGGAGGAGGTCAACGCGGTCCTGCGCCGGTTCACCGCCGACCTGGTGGTCCTGCGCCGCAGTCTCACCGACGAGGGCTTCATGGAGCACGACCGGACCCGCTACTGGCGGTGCGGCGGCACCGTCGACCTGTAGGGGGTGTCCGGCGTGCGCCGCACGCCGGACACCCCTCGGCGGTCCCGGGACGGTGGACTCTAGGAACGCTCGACGAGCAGTTCCAGGGCCCCGGTGCCGTCCTCGTGTGCGAAGCCCTGTGCCAGGCGCTCCGCCAGTAGTTCGGAGTAGGGCGCCAGGAGCCGGAAGTCCACTCCCCGCTCCCGGGCCGCCGCGGCCAGGGTGCGGTTACCGGAGACCTGCATGGCCAGGTTGGAGACCACGTCCCTGGTGTAGTCGCCGCTGTCGATCTGCTCGGCCATCGTGTCCGCTGCGGACGCCATCGCGGTGAGCCACGAGGTGAGGAGCTCGGCGAACCCCTTCAGCGGCATCTCCTCACCGCGGACCAGGGCGAAGGCGTGGGTGATCCCGGCCAGCATGCCGTTCATCGCGCTGAGCAGGGCGATGTCGTACAGGGCGGCCGCTCCCGGCCGGGCCCCAGCGAAGCGGACGCCCAGGGGCGCCGCGAGAGCGGGCCGGTGCCGGTCGAAGACCGCCCGCGAGCCGCCGTAGAACACGTAGCCTCCGGCTTCGGGAACGCCGACCATGGGCGGGACCGCCATCACTCCGCCGCTGAGGAAGCGGGCGCCCCGGTCCTGGGCCCACGCGGCGCGGGCGTCCGCCTGGCCCGGGGTTCCGGTGGTCATGTCGACCAGGTCCCTGCCGTGGAGGTCGGTTCCGGCCAGGGCCTCCTCGACCGAGGCGTCATCCAACAGGCAGGTCACCACCAGAGGTCCGGCGGCCACGGCCTCGGCGGCGGTGCCGGCCACGTCGGCGCCGAGCGCGCGGAGCGGTTCGGCACGGGCGGCGGTTCGGTTCCAGACGGTTACCGGGTACCCGGCGGCGAGCCAGGCCCTGCCGAGCGCGGTACCCATCGCGCCGAGGCCGAGCAGGACCACGCGGGGCTTGGTTGACTGTGCGGTGTCGTGTGTCATGCGTTCAGGTTCGGGCCGGGCCCGGAGAGCGGACAAGTACGCACTTCGAAGTGGGCGCGCACCTGTGGGTAAGCATCCAGTTGGGCGAGACGGAACGGAGCGGTCACGTTGGTCACCAGGCGGGCGGAGAACGCGTACCACTGCGGTATCGACGCGGCGATGGACGTGGTGGGCGGTAAGTGGAAGGTGCTCATCCTGTGGGCCCTCGACGAGCACCCGCGCAGGTTCGGCGAGCTGCGCAGGGAGTTGTCAGGCGTCACGGAGAAGGTCCTCGCCTCGCACCTGCGTGAACTGGAGGGCGACGGGATCGTGCACCGGGAGGCCTTCGTCGAGGTTCCGCCGCGCGTGGAGTACTCGCTGACGGACCTGGGGCGGAGCCTGAACCGGGCCCTGGAACCGCTGGGGCTCTGGGGCCGCGAACACGTGCTGGCGCAGGCACCGGTCGACGGGGTCGGCCGAGGCCCTGAGCCCGCGGAAGCCGGGCGGAGCCACGGGGTTTACCGGGTCGGGGAGTAGCACGGGTTCCGCGGGATGCGACGGCCGCGCGGAGCATGCCCGGAGGCCCCGCGCGGCCTGGGGCAGCCGCGGAGGGCGCGGGAGGGCCGGAGCGTTCAGGCGTGCGGGCCGGGCGGGGGCTCCGCGGCCTCGGACTCCTCGTCGCCCTCACGGCTGCTGAGCAGGCGCCTGAGCGAGGCCACCCGTTCGGGGTCGGCCTCCCCCCGGTCCAGGGCCGCCCCGATCGCGCACTCCGGGGCCTCGGGCTGGTGGGTGCAGTCGGGCGGGCAGTCCTCGGCGATCTCCGCGAGGTCGTGGAAACCGGCGACGATCTCCTCGGGTGAGACGTGCGCCAGACCGAAGCTGCGCACACCCGGGGTGTCGATCAGCCAACCGCCCCCGAACCGCAGGGCGAGCGCCGAGGTGGAGGTGTGGCGGCCGCGGCCGGTGACCGCGTTGACGTGGCCCACGGCCCGGTCGGTCCCCGGGACCAGCCGGTTGACCAGGGTCGACTTGCCCACGCCGGAGGAGCCCACGAACACCGTGGTCCTGTCGGCCAGGCGGGCGCGCAGCCCGTCGAGGCGGCCCTCCGGGCTGAGCACCTCGTACGGGAGCCCCAACGGCCTGTAGGCGCCCAGCATCTCGTCGGGGGAGGCCAGGTCCGCCTTGGTGAGGCAGAGCAGCGGCTCCAGCCCGGCGTCGTAGGCGGCCACCAGGCACCGGTCCACGAAGCGCGGCTGGGGTGCGGGGTCGGCGAGGGCGCAGACGATGGCGAGCTGGTCGGCGTTGGCGACGATCACCCGCTCCACGGGGTCGGTGTCGTCGGCGGTTCGTCTGAGCACCGAGTCGCGCTCACGGACCCGGACCACCCGCGCCAGGGTGTCGGGCCGGCCGGACAGGTCGCCGACCACGTCCACCCGGTCGCCGACCACGATGGAGCCCCGGCCGAGCTCGCGGGCCTTCATGGCGACCACGGGGACGCCGTCGACCAGGCAGCGGTACCGGCCCCGGTCGACGGCGGTGACCAGGCCCTCCACGGCGTCCTCGTGCTTGGGCCGCTTACGGGTGCGCGGTTTGGAACCGCCCCGGGCGCGTACGCGGATGTCGTCCTCGTCCAGGTGGCGTCCCCCGCCCCGCGTGCGGCTCATGCCAGGACCTCCGACCACAGGCCCGGGAAGTCGGGCAGGGTCTTGCGCGTCGTGGCGATGTTCTCCACCTCCACTCCGGGCACCGCGAGCCCGATGACCGCGCCGGACGTTGCCATCCGGTGGTCGTCGTAGGAGTGGAACACCCCGCCGTGCAGCGACCTGGGGCGGATGACCAGACCGTCGGGCAGCTCCTCGGCGTCTCCGCCCAGCCGGTTGATCTCGGCGGCCAGGGCGGCGATGCGGTCGGTCTCGTGGCGGCGCAGGTGGGCGATGCCGGTCAGCCGGGAGGGGGAGTCGGCCAGGGCGGCCACGGCGGCGATGGTCGGGGTGAGCTCGCCGACGTCGCGCAGGTCCGCGGTGATGCCGTGGATCCCGCCGGTGCCGCGCAGGGTCAGGTCCGTGCCGTCGGCGCCGGAGCGGGAGACCTCGCCGCCCATCCGGGTGAACAGCCCGCGCAGGGCGTCACCGGGCTGGGTGGTGTGCGTCGGCCACCCCTGGACGGTCACCTCGCCCTTGCTGACCAGCGCGGCGGCGAGGAAGGGGGCGGCGTTGGACAGGTCCGGTTCGACGGTGATCTCGGTGGCCCGGACCGGCCCCGGACCGACCTTCCACGAGTTCTCGGCGGTGGTGACGTCGACGCCGACCGCACGCAGCATCTCGACGGTCATGTCCAGGTGCGGCTGGGAGGGGACCGGCGGCCCCTCGTGGCGCACGTGCACCCCTTCGGTGAAGCGGGCGCCGCTGAGCAGCAGGGCCGAGACGAACTGGGAGGACCCCGAGGCGTCCAGGGTGACCTCGCCGCCGCGCACGGCACCGGTCCCGTGGATGGTGAGCGGCAGGGCGCCGCGCCCCCCGTCGTCGATGTCGGCGCCCAGGGCGCGCAGCGCGCGGAGGAGCTCGTCCACGGGCCGCTCACGGGCCCGGGGGTCGCCGTCGAAGTGCACGTCACCGTCGGCCAGGGCGGCCAGCGGCGGCACGAAGCGCATGACGGTGCCGGCGTTGCCGACGTCCACGGCGGCCGGTCCGCGCGGGGGCGCCGGGGTGACGGACAGGTCGGGGACGGCGCCCGGGGACGGTGCGGGCAGCTCCTCGATCCGGGTTCCGAGCGCGCGCAGGGCGCCCACCATGAGCTCGCTGTCCCGGCTGACCAGGGGGCCGCGCACCGTGCACGGCGTTTCGGAGAGCGCCGCGAGGATCAGGGCCCGGTTGGTGACGGACTTGGAACCGGGAAGGGAGATCCGGGCGCGCACCGGCTGGCGGGCGGTGGGCGCGGGCCAGTGCTCCCCGGCGGGGGCGGCTGCGGTCTGGTCGGGCTGCGTGGACGCGGAGTCAGGCATGCCCCAAGGTTATCGGGCCGGGCGCGGTCGCACGGTGGTCGATTCCGGCCTGTGGACAACCGGGCCGCGGGTCCCCGGGGCCGGAAGGGAGGTTGGTCGGACGTATCCTGGCATGCGCCATGGTGTATCTGGATCACGCAGCCACGACCGAGGTCCGCCCCGAGGTGATCGCCGATGTGGCGGCGGAGCTCGGTGCCCTCGGCAACCCCTCGTCCCTGCACGGCCACGGACGGGCCGCCCGGCGAACCGTCGAGGAGGCGCGCGAACGCGTCGCCGAGGCGGTGGGGGCGACCCCGCACGAGGTGGTCTTCACCGCGGGGGGGACCGAGTCGAACAACATCGCGCTCAAGGGCCTGTACTGGGCCCGCAACGCCGAGGACCCGGCGCGGGTGCGGATCCTGGTCAGCGCCGTGGAGCACCACGCCGTGCTCGACCCCGCCCGCTGGATGGCCGACCACCAGGGCGCCTCCTGCGAGGAGCTGCCCGTGGACGCCCTGGGCCGGGTCGACCCCCGGGCCCTGCGCGCGGCGATCGAACGCGACCCCGCCTCGGTCGCCCTGGTGTCGGTGATGTGGGCCAACAACGAGATCGGCACGGTGCAGCCGGTGCGCGAGCTGGCCGCGGTCGCCGCCGAGTACGGCGTCCCCTTCCACACGGACGCGGTCCAGGCTGTGGGGGCGCAGGAGGTCGGGTTCGCGTCCAGCGGGGTGAGCGCCCTGACGCTGAGCGGCCACAAACTCGGCGGTCCGGTGGGCAGCGGGGCGCTCGTGGTGGCGCGGGGCGTCGCCCCGGTGCCGGTCCTGCACGGCGGCGGACAGGAGCGCGACATCCGCTCCGGGACCCTGTCGGCCCCGCTCGCGCGGGGGCTGGCGACCGCCGTCCACCTGGCCGTCGAGGGACGCGAGGAGCACGCCAAGCACCTGTCCGCGCTCCGGGACGAACTGGAGTCCCGGGTCCGCGGGGTCGTCCCCGACGTGGTGGTCAACGGCGACCCGGAGCTGCGCCTGCCGGGGATCGCCCACCTGTCGTTCCCGGGCTGTGAGGGCGACGCCCTGCTGATGCTGCTGGACGCCAGGGGGATTTCCTGCTCCACCGGTTCGGCCTGTTCGGCGGGGGTGGCCCAGCCCAGCCACGTGCTGCTGGCCGCCGGTGCCGGGCCCGAGGCGGCCCTGAGCAGCCTGCGCCTGTCGCTGGGCCGGACCTCGACCGCCGAGGACGTGGACCGGCTGGTCGGCGAGATCGGCCCGGCGGTCGAGCGAGCCCGTGCGGCCATGGCCAAGCGGCGGCGCTGACCTCTCGGGAACGGCCCCCGGGGCCGGACCTGGGCGGCCCCGGCCGTGGCGCCTACAACTGGAGGCCGAGCACCTTGCCGGCATCGGCCACCAGCGCGGCCAGGTAGTCCCCGGCGGTGCCGCCGGGGGCCAGCAGGGCGGCCTGTCCGGACCACAGGTTGAGCCGGTCGGGCCGTTCGAGCTCCGCGGCCCTGGCCCGGATCGGCAGCATGAGGTTGTTCTGTGCCGGGTAGGGCGGGACCCGGTCCTCGGCGTCGGCCATCCCCCGCACCAGGTCGTTGGCGATCCCCCTGGCCGGGCGCCCGGAGAAGAGCCGGGTGAGTACGGTGGTCCGCGCCTCTTCGGAGCCGAGCGCCCTCCGGTGGGCCGGGCTCGCACCCGACTCCCGGGTCCGGAGGAAGCCGGTCCCCACCTGGACGCCGTCAGCGCCCAGGGTCAGGGCGGCGGCGACGCCGCGCCCGTCGGCGATTCCGCCCGCTGCGACGACCGGGACGGTCACGGCGTCACTCACCTGGGGGACCAGGGAGAACGTTCCGACGAGCGACTCGCGCACGGGCGCCAGGAACGAGCCGCGGTGTCCGCCCGCGTCGCCACCGGAGGCCACGACCACGTCGCATCCGGCCTCCTGGAGCGCCCGGGCCTCGGCGACCGTGGTGGCCGTGCCGATGAGCGGCGCTCCGATCCGCCGGGCCCCCTCGACCAACCGCTGGGGAGGCGGGCCCATCACGACGCTGATCACCGGGGGCCGGGCCGCCAGGACCGCGTCCAGCTGGGCCTCGAAGTCCACCCGGGTGTTGACGGTGTCCAGCTCGGGCGGGGCGAGCCCGAACTCGGCGTAGTAGGCGGTGAGCCGGTCGGTGTGCGCCGCCAGTGCCTCCGTGTCCGGTACGGGCCGCTCCTCCTCGGCGCGCGGTATCCACAGGTTGACGGCGAACGGTGCCGAGACGGCCGCGCGGATCCGCTCCACCAGGGGGCCGATCCGTTCGGGGGCCATGGCGTGCACGCCGTAGGATCCCAGACCGCCCGCCTCGGAGACCGCCGCGGTCAGGTCGACCGTGGACAGTCCGCCGCCGAACGGCCCCTGGACCACGGGGTGGCGGATGCCCAGAACCGAGGTGAGGGCGGCGCCGGTTAGCTGGCCGGGGTTCACGCGGCCACCGCCGCGCGCCCGTGCTCGAAACGCACCGCGGCCCGTGCGACCTGGGCGCCCAGGTGCTCGGCCGTGCGCAGGTCGCCGTCCCCGGGGGCCTGGTCGGGGCCCAGGTCGGCCGGGGACTGGGCCATGGCGCCGGTGAAGCCCGCGAGGCGGTTGAGGTCCGCGCGGCTGCCCCGGCTGGAGTACTCGCCGCCCGGGGCCAGGCCGAGCGGTACCCAGATCATTCCGTGCTGTGCGGCGAACACCGCGAGTGCGCTGAGGGCGGTGTCCTTGTTGCCGTTGGTTCCGGCGGAGTTGGTGAACCCGGCCGCGAGTTTGCCCTGCCAACGCCGTTCCTGCCAGACGGGGGCGGTGGCCTCGGCGAAGCCCTGGAAGACGGCGGAGCTGCCGCCCATGTAGGTGGGGGTGCCGAACACGATCGCGTCGGCGCTGTCGAGTGCGGCCCACAGGACGTCGTCGGGGGCGGTGACGTCGTGCAGTGAGGACCGGGCGCCGCTCGTGCTCGCGGCCCCTCGGGCGACCGCCTCGGCCTGCCGGGCGGTGTGGCCGTAGCCGCTGTGGAAGGCGACGGCGACTCGGACGTCGTGCATGGGGGACTCTCTTCCTCCGTGGGGTGGGCCCGTCGGCCCGCGTTGGGACAAACATAGACGACCGGTCAACTATTTGGCAATGCCGGGATCCTGTGACTCAACACTGATAGTTGACCGGACGTATACTCTTGGTCCATGGGACGGACGAGCGACGCGAGGGAACGCATCCTGGACTCCTCGCGCAGACTCATGCGCGCGCGGGGCTACACGGCCCTCGGGATCGCGGACATCTGCGCCGACGCCGGGGTGAAGAAGGGCAGTTTCTACCACTTCTTCGACTCCAAGCAGGCGCTGACCGCGGAGGCGGTCGACGAGCAGTGGGCCCAGGAGCGCCGCGCGCTGGAGGCAGCCCTGGCCGAGGCCGCCGGAGGGCCCCTGGGCAGGCTCCGCGCCCTGGTCGAGTGCCTGCTCGGTACCCAGCGCACCGACCACAGCGAGTCGGGGGTGATCCACGGGTGCCTCTACGGCAACCTCGCCCTGGAGCTGAGCGGACAGGAACCGCAGGTGCGCCAGCGGCTGTCCGAGGTGTTCGACGAGCAGGTCGGCATGGTCGCCCGCCTGATCGGCGAGGCGCAGCAGGCGGGACTGGTCGGATCGACGGCCGGAGCCGACGCCCTGGCCAGGTCGACGGTCGCGCAGATCGAGGGCATGGTGCTGCTCGCCCGGGTGCGCAACGATCCCGCACTGTTGGACGAGGTCTGGCCCGGCGCCGCACGGCTGCTGGGCGTGGCCTGATCCCCGGGCCGCGGCCGTCGGCCCGGGAACCCCGTGGGAATGGCCGTTAACCGTCCGCGTGGTTGATGGTCACCGACTCCAGGACGACGTCGCTGAGGGGACGGTCGTTGGCGTCCGTCTCGACCATCGAGATCGCCTCCACGACCGCCATCGACTCCTCGTCGGCCACCCTGCCGAAGATGGTGTGCTTGCCTTCCAGCGACGGGGTCGGCTCCACCGTGATGAAGAACTGGGACCCGTTGGTGTCCGGACCCGAGTTGGCCATCGCCAGTACGCCCGGCTCGTCGAAGGTCAGGTCCGAGTCGAACTCGTCCTCGAACTGGTAGCCGGGGCCGCCGCGGCCGGTGCCCTGCGGGTCGCCGCCCTGGATCATGAAGTCCTCGATCACGCGGTGGAAGACCGTGCCGTCGTAGAACTCGTCCCGGCCCGTCTCCGGGTTGGCCGGGCCGTTGCCCTCGGCGAGATCGACGAAGTTGGTGACGGTCAGTGGTGACTCGGAGGCCAGCAGTTCCACCCTGATGTCGCCCGCACTGGTGTGGAGCGTGGCGCCTCCCGCGTCCGAGGTGGGCTTCTCCTCCTCCTGGCACGCCGAGGTGGCGAACAGGGCGGTGCAGGCGAGGATCGATACCGGCAGGGTCAAACGGTTCATGGTTCACTTCCGAGATCAGGTGCGCAGCGGGCGGCACACAGAGTACTGCGCACAAGTGCACACCAAATCCCGGGGCGGTGCCTGACCGAAACTCGGCGGCCGGGTCAGGAGGCGGGGCCCGCCGGGTCCTCGTCCCCGTCGCGACCTCGCGGCCCCCCGGTCTCCGGGCCGTCGCCGGTTTCCGCCCCGGGGCCGCCGCCGGCCTCCCGGGCCTGCCGTTCCTGCATCTCCCTGGCCCGGCGGCGCTGTTCCTCGGCGCGTTCGCGGCAGCGCCGCAGGAAGGCCTCGTCCTCCTCCGGGGAGGCGGCCCGGGCGCGTCCGGGGTGCTCGTACTCGGGGAAGGGCGGCGCGGGGCCGACCGGGCCGCCGGGCAGCGCGGGCTCCCGCGGCGGGCGTCCCAGCAGGAACCACAGCGCGGCACCGAGTTTGGGCAACAGGAGGACGATCACCGCCCACACCGGCTTCGGCAGGAGCCTGATCCGCTCGGTGTCCGACCCGATGACGTCGAACAGCACGTACACCCAGAACGCGAGCGACATCAGCGCGAGGAGGAGGGCGAGGTGGACCAACGGACCTTCCAATCGGGGGAAACACTCGACAGAGAGGGGCGACATCGTCGACTTTGTGCTGACTTATCACGGATGGCCGCTCCCGCCCGGTCGCTTGACCAGCCGCCCCGGCGCGGGAGAAGGTTCGAACAGAGGGGCTGGGGCGTCGAACCGAGGGTACGTCACCACAGGCCCGCAAACCTCGGGCGAGGACGGGAGAGGTTATGGGTGTGAACACCGTGTTGCCGTCGGCGATGTGGCTCCCCTTCGGGGCTCGGGTACTGCGTGCCCGCTCCGACCGGGGCCTCTCGCGCGCCGAGCTCGCCGAGAACGTGGGAGTGACCGACGACAAGCTCCGCGAGGTCGAGGACGCGCACTGCCGACCGGCCCGCTCCCTGGTCGAACGGGTCGACACCGTCCTGGGCACCGAACACCAGCTGGTCGACGCCTGGGCGATCACCATCCAGGCGGAGGCGTTCCCCACCGAGTTCGGCGACATGAGCGAACTCGGCACGCACGCCGCCCGCCTTTGGGAGCACCAGCCGATGACGGTCCCCGTCTTCCTGCGCACCCGCGAGTACTCGCGGGCGGTCCTCGAACCCGGCCACCCCAACCTGGAGCCCGCGGAGATCGAGGCCATGGTGGACGGGGAGATGGCCGACCGGGCGGCGATGACCGGACCGGGCGGTCCGGTCCTGCGCGTGGTCCTCAACGAGTCCGTGCTCCAGCGGCCCCAGGGCGGCGCCGACGTGCTCAACGGCCAGCGCGACTTCCTCGCCGACCTCATCAAGGCGGGCATCGTCGACCTCGGGATCATCCCCGAGAAGACGCCGAACCACCCGGGGCTCGGCGGGGCCTTCCGGATCATGGAGTTCGCCGACCGCCCCAGCATGGTCTACGCCTTCGCCGCCCAGGGCGGCGAACTCACCGGGGACAGCGAGGACGTCGGCCACTGCCGGATGGTGCGCGACTCCATCGAGGAGGTCAGCGTCGACCTGAGCCCCGAGTCCGAACTCCTCACCGCGCGCTGGCCGGCCGACTGACCGGCCGCAGGGCACGGACGGGCCCACCGCCCGGTTCCGCGCGAACGGGTCGGCGGGCACGGCCGGTGGACGGCACCGGGCGCACCCCGCGGGCACCGAGGGGCGTGCACGGCCGGTCGTGGGATGATCGGTTGCGAAAGAGCCTTGGGAACGTGACCGTCCATGGGCTAGGTTGCCCGCCATGGATATCGCTATCACTTCCGGATACGTCGTCCCCGTCGACGGAGACCCCATCGACGGCGGCACGGTCCTCATCACCGACGGCAGGATCGCCGCCGTCGGCGCGGCAGCCGACGTCGCCGTTCCCGACGGCGCCGAGATCGTGGACGCCGCGGGCAAGTGGGTCCTGCCCGGCTTCGTCGAGGCCCACGGACATGTCGGCATCCACGAGGAGACCATCGGCTGGGCCGGTGACGACACCAACGAGATGACCGACCCCAACGGTGCCCGTATGCGGGCGCTCGACGCCATCAACCCCGCCGACCAGGGGTTCACCGACGCCCTGTCCGGCGGTGTCACCAGCTCCGTGATCAAGCCCGGATCGGGCAACCCCATCGGCGGCCGCACCGTGGCCGTCAAGATGTGGGGCCGCAGCGTGGAGGACCGGCTGATCAAGGAGCCCGCCAGCGTCAAGAGCGCCCTGGGCGAGAACCCCAAGCGGGTCTACGGCAACAAGGACACGCTCCCCTCCACCCGCCAGGGTGTGGCCGCGGTCATCCGCGACGCCTTCACCAAGGCCCAGGACTACAAGGCCAAGCGGGACCACGCCGAGCGGGAGGGCACGCCCTTCGACCGCGACAACACCCTGGAGACCCTCGTCCGGGTACTGGACGGGGAGGTGCCCTGGTGCCAGCACGTGCACCGCGCCGACGACATGCACACCGCGATGCGGCTGGCCGACGAGTTCGGCTACCGGCTCATCATCAACCACTGCACCGAGGGCCACCTGCTGGCCGACGAGATCGCCGAACGCGGCATCCCGGTCATCACCGGGCCGCTGATGACCAGCCGGTCCAAGGTCGAGGTCGGCAACAGAACCCTCGCCAACCCCGGCATCCTGGACCGCGCGGGCGTCAAGGTCGCCCTCACCACCGACGCCCCGGTCATCCCGATCGAGTTCCTCGTCTACCAGGCCATCCTGTGCGTCAAGGAGGGCATGGACCGCGACTCCGCGATCCGCGCCCTGACGCTCAACCCCGCCGAGATCATGGGGCTGGACGACCGGGTGGGAGCCCTCAGGCCGGGGATGGACGCCGACGTCGTGGTCTGGTCCGGCGACCCGCTCGACATCATGAGCCGCGCCCAGCGCGTGTTCGTGGGCGGCCGCGAGGTGTACACCTACGACGAGGCCAGGCGTGAGGGCGTGGCCGCCGACCCCTACTACCGGGAAGCCTGAACCCGTCCCGCCGTCTGAGGCGCCGGGAGTCCCGACCGGTGTCCTCTGAGGTACCTCAGACACCTCCGGCGCCGTGCCCCGCACCACTGAGGCGGAGCACGGCGCCGGTTTCCGGTGCACTCTCCCGATGTGGCGGCGGGGGCCTTACCGGGAGTCTGAAGTCAGCCGGAGAGAGGGAATCCGGCGGACACGGACTCACCGAAGGGGACACCATGCACCCGGAACTCGCCGCCCAGGCCGCCGACGCCTACCGAGCCGAGGCCGAACGCGCCGCCCGCGAGGAGCGCGCCGCCCGCGAGGAGCGCGCGGTCCGCAAGGCCGTGCGGGAACGGCGCCGGCAGGAGCGCCAACGGGGCCGCGGCCCGCGCGCGGCGGGCCGCCCGAACCCGGCGGTGTGAACGGACCGGCCCTCAGAAGGGGGCGAGAACCCAGAACACGAACGTCAGCACCGACCCGACGAGGGTGAACACCACGCCCACGAGGAGCGGCAGCAGGACCGGCAGGGCGCCCGGGTTCGGGTGGTCGGCCAGGGCGTAGTGCGGCGGGTGGGCGGGGTCGTAGTCGACGCGCAGGCGCTCCCCGGGCTCGGGCGCGAAGTTGCTGCGGGCGACGGGGTGGCGCAGGTGGACCTCGCGTCCGTCGGCGGCCCGGAAGCGGACCGTGAACGGGTGCAGACGCACCTTCCTGCGCCTGTTCCCGTCGCGCTTCCACCTGACCTCGGTCCAGCAGTCGGTGACCACGCCGGTGGCGGAGGCGCTGTGCTCCCGGCGGACGACCTTCCCGGTGAGCATGCGGTACACCGTGCGCACCAGCAGGCCCAGGCCCACCAGCGCGAAGAGGGGCGGGAAGAGAAGCAGCACCGTGCCGTTCATGTTCAGGACGGCCAGGGCCGCGGCCCCGAGGACGACCAGGCCTCCCGCGAGGGGGGAGACCGCCGCCACGAGGGTGGGCGGCTCGGGGATCCCGTCGCGGTACAGCGGGTAGTCGCCCATGGAGGGCTCCGGGAAGGCCGCGCGCTCCACCCGGGCGTTCGAGGGGTTCCCGGGGGCGTACAGCACCGTGACCGGGGTGCCCTCCCGCAGGAGGTAACCGCCCGTCCCCGAGCCGTCGGCGGTGTCCCAGGAGCGCCCCTGGCCGTCGTGCACCCGGACGGCCACCGAGTGCCGGCCCGAGGCGCGGTCCATGGGGTGGACGGCGGAGACCACCCCGTGGGCTCGGACCCCGGACCCGGTCAGTTCCAGGTCGCGTCGGCGGCGTGCGAGGGCGGAGAGGGTCCGGCGGCCGCCCGTGTAGAGGGCCACGCCCGCGGCGACCGCGAGCAGGAGCAGCGTGATGAGGGTGTCGTCGTTCACCGGGGTGTTCTACCAAACCGACATCACGTACAGAGGGTCGGCCTCGTCCGGGCCCGCCCGGACCGGGCTCAGCCCACCCGGCGGAAGGGCAGGTCGCCCGCGGGTTCGGTGCCGTACAGGGCGCTCACCCGTTCCGTCCCCATCCGGTCCAGGAACCGCTGGAGGCCGTCCTCGGCCGGGGCGGGGGTCAGCACCAGGGGGACCCCGGCGACGACCGCCGCGGTGAGCACCGCCAGCTCCCCGCCCAGGGCGGTGAGCGGGGCGTCCGGGGCGACGACCACGGCGAGCCGGTCCTGCGCGTCCAGCTCCCACTCCCGGGCCAGGGACCGTCCGGCGGCCACCACCTCGGAGCCGGTGAGGGTGCGCCCGGCGGACTCCAGGGCGGGTTCCGCCGGGTCCACCGGGTACGCGGGGAAGTGGTCGCCGTGCCCGCGCACCTCCACGGTGTAGTCGGTGACCATGGGCGGAACCTCGCGCAGCGGCAGGCCCAGCGGGTCCAGGGAAGTGCCCACGACCTCCTCGGCGCCGCTGTCCAGGGCGTCCTCCAGGTGGTCCGGGGCGGCCACCGCGACCTCGGCGCCCGGGGCGACCCCGTCCTCGGACAACACCGCCGCGGCCCCCACCGACCAGCAGGACAGCAGCCACGCCAACGACTGCCAGTGCGGCGGCAGGGCGAGCGCGATCCGGTCCCCCGGCTGCGTACCGAAACCGTCCACGAGCATGTTGGAGGTCTTGGACACCCAGTTGTCGAGGGTGGCCCGGGACAGCTCGATCCGGTCGCCGAGTTCGTCGTAGGAGGTCACGAACGGCCGGGAGGGATCGGTGGAGACGAGGTCGCGCCAGAGCCGCGCGGGAGAGTCGGACATGGCGCCCATGTTAGGGCGTGTTCGGCGGGCGTCCGCCCTGCCGCGCGTCGCCCGGCACGTCTCCCACCGAGCTCGCGGCCGAGCGCCCCGCCCCGGCGGCGCAACGGCCCCGACACGGGGGCGCGGTGTGCGTACCGTGCCGACAAGTGCCAGAGTTGCCCCCATGCGCCTGCTTCCCGGACGGTGCCTCGCCCGTGTGACCGCGCTCCCCGCGATCGCCCTGTCGGCCTGGCTGCTCGTGGCCTTCCCCCTCCTGATCCTCGGCCAGTTCAACCCGCTGACCGGAGCCGCCCTGGGGCTCCCCGCCGTGGTCGCGGCCTGCGCCCTCCTGCCCCGCCTCGTCCCGGACCCGCCGGTCGACGAGGACGTGCCCTGGTGGCCGGTGATCGCGGTCCTGGGCATCACGGTGGCCTTCGCAGCCGTCCAGATCGCCTTCCACGCCGAGGCACTGGTGATCCGGCGCGACCCGGCCTCCTACGCGATGTACACGTCCTGGATCGCGGAGAACGGCTACCTGCCCATCCCGCAGCAGCGCGAACTCATCGCTGGCGACGACCCGGGGCTCAGCTACCAGAGCCTCGCCCACTACCAGCGCGACGGCGTCATCTGGCCGCAGTTCATGGCCGGGGCGCCCCTGGTGCTGGCCGCCGGCTACTGGCTGGGCGGGCTCGACGGCATGCTCGTGACCGCACCGGTCCTGGGGGCCCTGGGCGTCCTCACCTTCGCCGGGCTCACCGCCCGCCTCGTCGGTGCCCGCTGGGCCCCGCTGGCCGCCCTGGTCCTGGCGGTCTGCCTCCCCCAGCAGTGGGTCAGCCGGTTCACCTACAGCGAACCCCTCGCCCAGGTCCTGCTCCTGGGCGGCCTGGTCCTCGCCTTCGACGCCCTGGCCCGGCGCCGCCACCTCACCGACCGCTGGCAGTCCCCGCAGACGCTGGCGGCCGTCGCCGGAGTGGTGTTCGGCCTGGGGGTGCTGGTGCGCATCGACGCCATCCGCGACCTCCTGCCGGTGGTGGGCTTCGTCGGGCTCCTGCTGGTCGCCCGGCGCGGACAGGCGCTGCCGCTGCTCGCCGGGCTCTGCGTGGGCCTGGCCTACGGACTGGTCGCGGGGTACGGCTACTCCTACCCCTACCTGGAGTACCTGTCGGACTCGCTGAACCCGCTCCTGCTGATCAGCGCCGGGGTCGTCTTCGCCACCGTCGTGCTCACCGCGGCCCTGTGGCGGCACGGGCTTCCGCACACCGAACGGGTGCGCTGGCTGCCCGACGCGATGGCGCTGTTCGCGCTGCTGGTCATGGCCGGTTTCGCGGTCCGCCCGCTGCTGTGGCCGGACTACGGGCACGGCAGCGACTTCACCGACCAGTGGGTCGCCTACGTGCAGGGGGTCGAGGGCCTGCCGATCGAGGGCAGCCGCACCTACTACGACATGAGCCTGTACTGGGTGGGCTGGTACGTGGGGCTGGGCACCGTGCTGTTCGCCTCCCTGGGTGTGGCCCTCGTCCTGCGCAGGCTGACCCTGCGCCGCGACCCGTACTGGCTCCTGCCCGCCATGCTGCTCGTGTGGACGGTCGGCACGACCCTGCTGCGCCCCGCCATCACCCCGGACCACCCCTGGGCCAGCAGACGCCTGATCGTGCTGGTGATCCCCGCGTTCATCCTGTTCGCGGTGTGGTTCCTGGCCTGGTTGACCCGCTACTGCGAGAGGGCCGTCGACAACACCCGGGGCGGGCCGCTCGCCAGGTCGCTGCCGTCCGTGCTCGCCGCCGGCGCCGCCGTGTCCCTGCTCGTGCCCGCGGCCGTGACCTCCGCCTGGGGGATCATGGGGTACCGGCAGGACGTGGGGACGGTCGCGCAGACCGAACGGCTCTGCGAGTCGCTGCCGGCGCACGCCTCGGTCATCGTGGTCGACTCCGGGATGGCCGGGGGGTACATGCCGCTGCTGCGCAACGTGTGCGGTGTGCCCACCGCCGCCCTGGACGACCCCACGCCGGAGTCGGTCGAACGCGTCGTCTCCGCCGTGCACGAGCGCGGCCGGGACGCCGTGCTCGCCGCGCCGGAGTGGGACCTGCTGGTCGAGCTCACCGGCCCCTCGGTGGAGCCCGAACGGCACTTCCACGTGGTCGCCGAGATGGACCCGAGTACCCTCATGGAGCCCCCGACCGGGCACTGGACCTTCAACGGGAGCGTGTGGACCTCCGTCCTGCCCGCACCCGAGTGCCCTCCGACGGCCTCGTGCCCAGACCCAGTCACCAGCACAAGCTGAGAAGAACCGGATGAGACCAGCAGACCCGAACCGCCCCGAAGGCCCCGAGCAGGACCCGCCCGTGCGGGTCACCGTCGTCCTCCCCTGCTACAACGAGGAGGAGCACGTCGTCGACGAGATCAAGCGGATCTGCTCGGCGATGGACGCCTCCGGGTACGGGTACGAGCTTCTCGCGGTCGACGACGCCTCCACCGACGGCACCCTCACCCGGCTGCGCGAGGCCGCCGGACTCTTCCCGCACATGCGCGTGGTGGCCTTCGGGCACAACGGCGGGTCGGGCACCGTGCGGCGGATCGGCAGCCAGCGGGCCCGCGGCGAGTACGTGGTGTGGACCGACGCGGACATGAGCTACCCCAACGAGCGCATCCCCGAGTTCGTCGCCATGCTCGACGCCGACCCCGAGACGGACCAGGTCGTGGGCGCCCGCACCCAGGAGATGGGCACGCACAAGGCGCTCCGGGTCCCCGCCAAGTGGCTGATCCGCAAGATCGCCGAACGCCTCACCAACACCCGCATCCCCGACCTCAACTCGGGCCTGCGCGTGTTCCGCCGCGACGTCGCCCGCCCCTACCTGCGCCTGCTGCCGCCCGGTTTCTCCTGCGTCACCACCATCACGCTGGCGTTCCTCTCCAACCAGCACCCCGTGAAGTACGTGCCCATCGAGTACGCCAAGCGCGCGGGCACGTCCAAGTTCCACTTCGTGCGCGACGCCTACCGGTACATCCTCCAGGTGTTGCGCATGGTCATGTACTTCAACCCGCTCAAGGTCCTGATGCCGCCCGCTCTGTGGCTGCTGGGGATCGGCGCGGCCAAGTTCGTCTACGACCAGGTCCGCAACCCGCTCTACATGCCCAACAACACCGTCATGATCCTGATGACCGGGCTGATCATCGCGGCGATCGCGCTCCTGGCCGACCTCATCGTGCGTTCCAGGGAGCACCCGTGACTGGACCGGACCGGACCGGGGGCGGCCCGGGGGCCCCCGCGGCGCGGAGCATCGTCCTCGTCGGCCCCGCCCACCCCTACAAGGGCGGCGGGGCCCGGCACACCACCGAGCTCGCGCACCGGCTGCGCGGCCTCGGCCACGCGGTGCGGATCGAGTCGTGGCGGGCGCAGTACCCGGCGGCGCTGTACCCGGGACGGCAGACCATCACCGACCCCGAGGGGGAGCCGTTCCCCGACACCCGGCACGACCTGGCCTGGTACCGCCCGGACGGCTGGTGGCGGACCGGGCGGCGGCTGGCCCGGGACGCCGACCTGGTGGTGCTGACCCTGTTCTCGCCGGTGCAGGTGCCCGCCTACCTGGGCCTCCTCGCCGGGATCAGGTCCCGGAGCCGGACCGGTACCGGTCCCAGGGTGGTGGCGCTGTGCCACAACGTCCTGCCGCACGAGCGCCGCGCGATCGACGTCTCCCTGGTCCGGGCGCTGCTGCGCCGGGTCGACGGGGTCCTCACCCACTCGTCCGAGCAGGGCCGCCTCGCCGAGGGGCTCCTCGTGCCAGGGCGACCGGCCCCCGTGGTCGCGGAGATGCCCCCGCACCTGCCCGAGACCGGGGGAGCGCGTCCGGGGGAGCAGCGGGGCGAACACCGGCACCTGTTGTTCTTCGGGATCGTCCGGCCCTACAAGGGTGTGGACGTACTGCTGCGCGCCCTCGGCGAGGGCGCGCCCGAGGACGTCACCCTCACCGTCGCGGGCGAGTTCTGGGGCGGCTCGGCGGACCTGGCCGCCCTGGCGGGGGAACTGGGGCTGGCCGACCGGGTCCGGTTCCGGGAGGGCTACGTGCCCGCCGAGGAACTCCCCGGCCTCCTCGCCGGGGCCGACGCCCTCGTGCTGCCCTACCGTTCCGCCACCGCCACCCAGAACGTGTGGCTGGCCCACGAACACGGGCTCCCGGTCATCGCCACCCGGGCGGGCACCCTCGCCGACCACGTCCGGGACGGGTCGGACGGCCTGCTCTGCGAGCCCGGAGACGTCTCGGACCTGGCCCGGGCGCTGGCCGGGTTCTACCGTCCCGGTGAACCGGCCAGACTCCGGGCGGGGGTCCGCCCGGTCGACGCCGAACCGTACTGGCGGGCCTACGCCGACCGGCTCCTCGGGGCCTGAGCCGGTCTCCGGCCCGGGGCGCAGGGCCTACCGCGCGGCCCTGCCCCTCAGGTGCAGGACGGCAGGCACCAGCAGGCAGAGCGCGCCGAGCACGCCCATGGCCAGGACGGCCCAGGGCAGGTGGCCCCGCCAGCCGGAGGGGTCGGTGGCCTCGTCCGCTCCGGCCTCGCGCTGCTGGTCCTGCTCCTCCTCGGTGCCGACCTGGACGCTGGCGAGCGGGCCGCCGCCGACCACCGCGCAGTCGCCGAAGCCGGGCAGGGAGAAGGTCTCGGTGGCGACGCGGACCTCGTAGAAGCCCACCGGGGGTTCCCAGTCCTGCCAGGCCAGTGCGGGCGAACCGTCCCCGGACAGGAGCCGGCCGTCGGCACCGGAGAGGGTGGCGGTCAGCGGCCCGGCACGATCGGCTGCCTCGGTCATCTCCTCGGGGGTGACCCCGGGGAGGGGACGTGCGTGCGGTGCCAGGGCGAGTTCGAGTTCGGTCACCGCCTCGGCGCCACCGGCGGTCCCAGCGTCCTCTGCGACCTCGGTGTCCCGGGCGAGTTCGGCCGCCAGGTCCAGGGAGAGCTCCGACCGTCCCTCGGCGGACCGGCTCAGGACGGGGAAGACCTGCCCGACCACGGTGACGGTGCCCGCGCCCCGGTCGCACTCGACCTCGGCGGGTTGGACGTGGGCGTGCGAGGGGCCTTCGGGCGTCGGGCCGGTGGCGGTCGCCGGAGTGGCGGCGCCGAGCAGGGCCGCTACCGGGGCCAGCGACAGGGCGAGGGCGGACAGGACACGTGGGGAGCGGGGGGCCCGGTTCATACGGCATGAGCATAGGCCGCGCCGACCATAAATGAAAGGTTTCTTTCCTGTTTTCCGCGGACATGCTCCGAAGGGGCCCGGGCCCGAGGGGGACCGCGTTCAGGCGGGGCCGGTCGCCGGATCGGACGCCGTGCCGTCAGCGGGCTCCGGCCCGTCCTCCCCGCCGGGGCCCGGAGCCCTGGTCAGCAGCACCGCCAACCCGGCCCACCCCACGTCCGCCACCGTCATCACCAGCCGTGAGAGCACCGCCACGACCAACGCCGCACCCGCGTCCACCACCGGGGCCAACGCCACCACCAGCACCGCCTCGCGCACGCCCAGTCCGGCGGGGGCGAACACCACCAGCAGTCCCAGGATCCAGGCCAGCGCGTAGGCGCCCACCGCCGGGCCGACCGAGCGCAGCGCGTCGCCGCCCACCGCCCAGGTCAGCAACCACACGTGCAGCCCCAGGGGCGCCCAGGCCACCAGGGTCCAGCCCACGGACGCGGCGACCGAACCCCCCTCGACCCTCAGCGGCCCCGCCTCGGCCACCTCCCGGAACCGGGAGAAGGGGCGCGCCGCCGACCGCACACCCCAGCCCAGCACACGCGGGTGCAGGCAGGCCAGCAGCAGCGGAGCGGCGGCCAGCGCCCACCACCAGCGGCGGGCGGCCTCCGCCGAGGACAGGGGCAGCGCCACGGCGGCCACCGCCAGGCTCACCGCCACCGTCACCGCGATCGCCAACAGGGTCGCGGCCGCCCCGCGCGAGCGCGGCACCCGCCAGTCCCGGGCCAGCTCCACCTGGGCCACGAACGCCCACACCGAACCGGGCAGGTACTTGCCGAGCTGCCCGACGAACATCACCCGGGCGGCCGCCGTGCGCGGCAGCGCGGAACCCAGGCCGGCGAGCAGCGACCGCCACGCCAGCATCTGCGCGGCCAGCCCCGCCATCCCGGCCAGGGCGGCGGCGGGCAGCACCCACAGCGGGAGCCCGGACACGGCGTCGCGGGCCTGCGTCCAGTTGGCGTACAGGGCCGCGCCCGCGCACGCGCACACCAGCGCGAGCAGGGACAGGCGCACCCACATGTTGCGTCGGAGCCGAGTCAGCACCCCGCCACCCTAGTGCGGTGCGAGGGCGTGCTCCCTTCTCCGGGGCGCCCAGGAAGGGTGGCGGCCGAGACCGGGAAGTACCAGGAGCGTAGGGTGGGCCGTTATGAGTGGTGCGAACGACCCTGCCCCAATCCCCACACCCACGGCCTCGGCGATGCGCAGGGCGCTGGCCCGAGCCCGGGACGGCAAGACCCTCGACGTCACCGAGGCCGAGGTACTCCTGCACGCCCGCGGCGAGGCCCTCGACCAGCTCCTGGAACACGCGGGGAGGGTCCGGGACGCGGGCCTGGAAGCGGCCGGGCGCCCCGACGTCATCACCTACAGCCGCAAGGTCTTCGTGCCGTTGACCCGCCTGTGCCGCGACCGCTGCCACTACTGCACGTTCGCGACCGTCCCCGGCCGCCTGGACGCCCCCTTCCTGTCCCCGGACGAGGTCCTGGACATCGCCCGCAGGGGAGCGGAGACGGGCTGCAAGGAGGTCCTCATCACCCTGGGGGACCGGCCCGAGGACCGGTGGAAGCAGGCCGCCGAATGGCTGAACTCGCGCGGCTACGACGACACCCTGTCCTACGTCCGCGCCATGGCGATCATGGTCCTGGAGGAGACCGGGCTGCTGCCGCACCTCAACCCCGGGGTGCTGACCTGGTCGGACCTGCAACGCCTCAAGCCGGTGGCCCCGTCCATGGGCATGATGCTGGAGACCACCTCCAGGCGCCTGTTCGAGGAGAAGGGCCAGCCCCACTACGGCAGCCCCGACAAGGACCCCGCCGTACGGCTGCGGGCGATGGAGGACGCCGGGCGCTCCAGCGTCCCCTTCACCACGGGCATCCTGCTCGGGATCGGTGAGACGGTCAGGGACCGGGCCGAGTCGATCTTCGCGATGCGCGGGGTCTCCCGCCGCTACGGCGGCATCCAGGAGGTCATCGTGCAGAACTTCCGGGCCAAGCCGGACACCGCGATGATGCACCGCCCCGACGCGGAACGCGACATGATGGCCGCGACCATCGCCGTGACACGCCTGGTCATGGGGTCCAAGGCGCACATCCAGGCACCGCCCAACCTCATCGCGGCCGAGCGGGGCGGCGTCGACGAGTACGAGCTGATGGTCCGTGCGGGCATCGACGACTGGGGCGGGGTGTCCCCGCTCACCGCGGACCACGTCAACCCCGAACGCCCCTGGCCCCAGATCGACGACCTCGCCGCCCGGACCGCCGCCCAGGGGTTCAGGCTGCGCGAACGCCTCACCGTCTACCCGGAGTACATCCGGGCGGGCGAACCCTGGGTCGACCCGCGCCTGAGCGCGCACATCGAGGCGCTCGTGGACCCGGAGACCGGCCTGGCCCGGGAGGACGCCCCGCTGGTGGGGCGCCCCTGGCAGGAGCCCGAGGCGGTCCTGGTCTCCTCCGGCCGCACCGACCTGCACACCGGGATCGACGCCGAGGGGCGCACCTCGGACCGGCGCGGCGACTTCGACGCGGTCTACGGGGACTGGGACGAACTCACCCCGGGGGTGGACCGCAGGGGCGCCGAGCCCAGGCGCCTGGACCCCGAGATCTCCGCCGCGCTGCGCAGTGCCGAACGCGACCCGGCGGGGCTGAGCGACTCCGAGGCGCTGGCGCTGCTGCACGCCGAAGGCGACGCCCTGGAGGCCCTCACCGGACTGGCCGACCGGCTCCGCCGGGACGCCGTCGGCGACGACGTCACCTACGTCGTGACCAGGAACATCAACTTCACCAACGTCTGCTACACCGGCTGCCGGTTCTGCGCCTTCGCGCAGCGCCGCACCGACGCCGACGCCTACACCCTCTCCCTGGACCAGGTCGCCGACCGGGCGGAGGAGGCCTGGAAGGCGGGGGCCACCGAGGTGTGCATGCAGGGCGGCATCCACCCGGACCTGCCCGGCACCGCGTACTTCGACATCGCCGCCGCCGTCCGCGAGCGGGTTCCGGACATGCACGTCCACGCGTTCAGCCCGATGGAGGTGGTGAACGGCGCGGCCCGCACCAACCTGCCGGTCCGCGAGTGGCTGACCCGTGCCCGCGACGCCGGACTCGGCTCGATCCCGGGGACGGCCGCGGAGATCCTCGACGACGAGGTCCGGTGGATCCTCACCAAGGGCAAACTGCCCACCAGCGAGTGGATCGACGTCGTCACGACCGCGCACGACCTGGGCATCCCCACCACGTCCACGATGATGTACGGACACGTGGACTCACCGCACCACTGGGTGGCGCACATCAAGCTGCTGCGCTCGCTCCAGGAGAGGGCGGTGGAACGCAACGGCAGGCGCGGTTTCACCGAGTTCGTGCTGTTGCCGTTCGTGCACACCAACGCGCCGATCTACCTCGCCGGGCTGGCCCGCACGGGACCGACCGTACGCGAGAACCGTGCGGTGCACGCCCTGGCCCGCCTGCTCCTGCACGGACACATCGACAACATCCAGGGCTCCTGGGTGAAGCTCAACGAGGGCACCTTCCGCCAGCTCCTCAACGGCGGCGTCAACGATGTCGGGGGCACGCTGATGGAGGAGACCATCAGCCGGATGGCCGGCTCCGGTCAGGGTTCGTTCAAGACGATCAGCGACATCAGGGCGCTCGTCGAACCCACGGGCCGTCCGGTGCGCCAGCGCACCACGACCTACGGTCCGGTCTCCGAGGAGCGGCAGCGCGTCGCGGAGGCCAGCGACGGCGTGGCCCCGAGCATCCTGCGCCCCGGCCTGCCCGTGGTCTGACCCCGGAACAGCAAACGAGGGGCGGGGCGCCAGTGATGGCGTCCCGCCCCTCGTCACCGCGCGGCCCGTCGGTCAGCAAATGACGCCGTCACCGAACTTCCACGCTCCGGCCGCCGCTCCCGCACCCGCGATCAGGGCGAGCCCGGGAGGAACGGCCGCGCTCAGACTGAGCAGAACGGTGGCCGTGCCGCAGAGCAGGGCGATGAGGGCGAGGAGGGCGACCTTCACGCTGACATGGGCGCTCTGGCTGTCGGTCTCGGCTGAGGGTGACTTCTGACTCCTGGCCAAGGCGGTGTTACCTCCGGTGTCGTCTTCCAGGGCAGGACAGGGCAGCGGGGGCCGGTCCCGTTCGAGACCGGCCTCCCGTGCTGGGTCGGTCGGGTGCTACGAAGCGTTTTCCTGGCTGTCCACGGTGTGCGCCAGCGCGAACAGTTCCTCGTCCACGGTGTCGGCGTCCCTCATCAGCCGGGCGACCAGGCGGCGCTTCCACGCCAGCTCCAGGTCGTCGGCGGCCTCGTTGAACAGACGGTCGAGCGCGGGGGCCTGAGCGAACCGCGTTGCGTCGTCGTTCATGGCCTGCCTCCTTCCCGGCGGGTCCTGCTCTGGTGGGTCCTGCGGTCGGTGTTCGCGTGCGGGATCTCGTCGTTCAGACCCAGGGCGACACTCAGTCGCTCCCGGCCCATGGCGAGCAGCTTTGCACGGGCACGGTCGACACGCTTCTGTGCGGTGCGGGCGGGGACGCCCAGCCGCTGGGCCACGTCCACGACCCGCAGACCGCCCAGGGCGTGCATCGTCATCGCTTCGCGCTGGAGCGGAGGCAGCTCCGCCAGCAGGGCCAGGGCGAGCCTGGTGCCCTCCCTGAGGTCGAGCATCCCCTCGGGCAGTTGGCGGGGGTCGTGTGCGAGTACCGAGGAGCGGTCGACGTCGTCGGTGAGCGACTCCATCTCGCGCTTCTCGACCTGCCTGGCGTGGAAGCGTTCGGCGACGGTCCGCATCCAGGCACGCGGGTGCTTGATCACGGTGCCCTTGGCGAGCGCCCTACGGGCCTCGTTGACAGCGTGAGCGGTCGCGTCATCGATGTCGGCGTCGGACATCCCGATGCGTCCGGTGAATTCGCGGGCCAACAGGGCCGCGGTCTCGACGAGTTCTTCCAGGGTGTGGTGCGTGTCGGAGACGGTGTGGTCCCGCTGTGCGGTGTCACGATCCATAGGGGTGGCTGCTCTCCTCTGTCCCGGGGCACAAGGAAGGTCCTCGTGTCCACTGGCATCCGGTTCCGGCGTGGTCTCACGGGTCGTTCGCCCTGATCAGGGCATGAGGGGCCCGAAAAACCAGCCATGAACTCCCACACCGAGCAGAGGAGCGCCAGCTCCACCAGTGCTGCTTGTCCTGCCCGGTGTCAGAGTTTTCCGCCCGCATGGATCGCGCGGCTGCACAGCATGCGTACCCCCTTCGTCACGAGGTCGGGTCGGACACCCATCCCTCCGCTACGGGACAGTGGTGCCGGGGGCCCCGAAAGGAGACGCGGGACTTATGTGTTCTGCATCACATGCACTTCGCCCGGGCATGCGAGGAGGGGCGGGGCGCCAGTGATGGCGTCCCGCCCCTCGTCACCGCGCGGCCCGTCGGGGATGGGCCCGGGGTGAGGGGCCGCCGGCCGCGGGGGTGGGGCCCCGCGGTGCGGGTCAGCAGGTGCCGAGTACCTCCCACGCGCCCCACTCGCCGGTGGTGCCGGGTTCGCCCTGGGTCCACCACCGGGCCCTGTACGCCGTGCCGTTGTGCGTCACGGTGTCGCCCTTGGTGTAGGTCCCGGCGGTCCACGCCGGTGCGGTGCAGTCGGCGGGCGGTTCGCCGCCGCCGCCGTCACCGCCCGCGGGTGCGTCGACCAGTGTGCCCTCCCTCGGGTGGTCGTAGGTGATCGCGTACTCGTTGGAGCCGACCGTGACGCGGAAGTTGGAGGGCTGTGAGATCGGGAGCTGGTAGCTGAGGGTGAAGTCCAGCGAACCTCCGGCCGGGATGCTCTGCCAGCCGGGGACCGTCAGCTCCACCCGGTGGAAGTCGCCGTCCAGGCCGCCGACGTTGTCCCCGCGGCTGTGCCCCGTCTGCACGTGGGTCAGCCCCATGCCGGACTGGTCGCTCATGTTGGCCGGGGCGGAGGTGCCGTAGTCGAACGTGATCGTCGAGCCGCCGGGGATCTCTCCCGCCGAGTTGTTCGTGACGGTCACGTCCGGGGTGATCGGGTAGTTGTTGTCTCCGAGGGAGAACCCGTGGAAGTCCACGTCGACGTCGAGGACCTCGGCGGGCGCGGCGGTCTCCGCCTTGAGCGCGCCGTAGGGGCCCGCGTTGCTCAGCGTCTGGTGCAGCGAGGTGACGAGCGTGTCGCCCATCTCGTACTGGCCCTTGGCGGAGTCGTAGGAGTAGTCGCCCGCCATCTCCCAGATCATCACGCCGCCCAGGCCGGTGTCGGCCACGTAGTCGGCCTTGGCGCCGATGGCCTGGTCGGCGTCGCCCGACAGGAACGTCCGGGTGTCCGCGTTCCACCACCACTCGTTCTTGGTCACGTCGTCCCAGTGGCGTGTGTAGGTGCCTTCGAGCCCGTCGGTGACGCCGTAGTCGGCCGCGTAGTCCCCGACGACCCCGTTCTCCAGGTTGAGGACGTGCCAGATCGGGTTCACGCCCGCACCGATCGCGTCGCCGGTCACCGGGTCGCTGTCGTACCACAGGTTGTCGACGCCCTCGGCGCCGTGCCCGCAGGGGACGTTGATACCGGTGCCCGGTTGGCACTGGTTCTGGTCGGGCAGTGCCGCGGTGCCCCACAGGCCGTTCTCACCGCCCTGCACGTCCTGCCAGCCACGGGTGTAGAAGGGCACGCCCAGGTTGATCCGGCCCGCCTGCATGGCGCCCCGGAAGTAGTGGTGCGCCCAGTCCGCGTTCAGGTAGCCGATGCCGTCGAAGGCGCCGTAGACGTCGCTCAGCTCGGGGTCCTGGCCGCTGTCGTAGAGCGCGGCGTTGTGGCCCACGAAGTGGTTCCAGGTGCCGTGCAGGTCGTAGGACATCATGTTGACGAAGTCCAGGTACTGGACGATCTGGTGCACCTCCTGGCCGCGCAGCAGCCAGCCGGAGGAGGGCGCCGCGACGGTCAGCTGGTAGTAGGTGCCGTCCTGGGCGGAGGCCTCGTCGAGCTTCTCGCGCAGGACGCGCATCAGTTCCTCGTAGCCCTCCCAGAGCAGGTCGCGCCGGGCGTCGGAGATCCAGTAGTCGTCCGGGCTGCCCGCGCCCTGCATCGAGGTCGCGTACTCGTAGTCGATGTCGAGGCCGTCGAACCCGTACTCGCGAACGAACTCCACTGCGGAGTCGGCGAAGGTCTCGATCCCGGCGTGGTTGACCCCGGTCTCGGTGGTGGTCGTCGAGTAGAAGCCGCCGCTGTCCACCCGCTCGCCGTCGGGACCGAAGAACCCGCCGGTCTCGGCCCAGCCGCCGACGGCGACCAGGGTCTTCACCCCCGGGTTCTCCTTCTTGAACTTGTTCAGCAGGTTGAAGTGGCCGTCGTAGCCGAACTCGGGGTCGGGCTCCAGACCGGGCCGGTCCCAGGTCATCCCGGTGGCGGGGTTGTCGGGGGTGTCGGGGCCGACGGACAGGCGGTTGTTCTCGTCGACGTGTCCGAACGCGTAGTTGATGTGGGAGATCTTGTCCCAGGGGATGTCGTCGGCCAGGTAGGCGGGCTGCCCGTTGGCGCCGTTGCGCCAGCTGGTGAAGTAGCCGATCACTCTGCGGTCGAGGCCGTTGGGCAGGAGCTCACGCCCCTCGGCGTCGTAGACGTCGCAGTAGGGGACGTCCAGCCCGGGGGTCTGGTGGAGCCCGTCGGGGCGGCAGTCCTGCCCGGCGGAGGCCGGGGCGGGCTCGCTCGGAGCCGACGAGGCCGGAGCGGGCTCGCTCGGGACCGGTGCGGGGAGGGCGGCGGCGGGAGGCGTGGCGAACAGCAGGCTCGCTGTGACGCCCAGGCCCGCGGCAGCGGCGCCCAGGGCGCGCGCCCAGCGGGGGGAGGGTGTGGCTGTCATCGGGGGTTCCTTCGGGGGAGGAGAAGGCAGACAGGACGGACGGGAGGTGGTCGGGCGGGGGAAACGGGTGAGGCAGGGGAGCGGCCCGGGGAGGGAGTGGCCCCGGACCGCTCATCGGGGGGAGGAGGTCAGCAGGTGCCGACGCGGTCCCAGACGCCCCACTCGCCGGTGGTGCCGGGCTCCTCGCCCCGGGTCCACCAGCGGGCGGTGTAGACCGAACCGCCGTGGGAGACCGAGTCGCCCTGCGTGTACACGCTGCCGGAGCTCCAGGCGGGGGCGTCGCAGCCGGGGTCGGTCGGCTCGTCGGTCGGGGAGGGGGTGGGCGTGGGGTCCGGGCCGGGGTCGCCGGGGCCGCTGCCCAGCCGGGCGGAGATGGTGTCGGCGAAGTCGTAGCCGTTGGTGGCGTCCCAGTTGATCGACCAGGTCATCACGCCGCCGATCGGGCCGTACGGGGTGGCGGGGGAGAAGGAGCCGCAGTTGGTGCCGGCTTCCAGGCAGTCCAGGGCCGCGATGATGTCGCTCGGGGGCATGTGCCCGCCGCCCGCCGCGGAGGGGACCGCGGGCAGCCCCAGTCCGACCTGGCTCGGGTCCAGGCCCATCTCCAGCTGGATGCAGGCCTGGGCGGCGACGAAGTCGCTGGTGCCCTGGTGGTAGACGCCGTTGTCACACCCCAGCATGGAGCCGGAGTTGTAGTACTGCATGTTCACGATGGTGAGGATGTCGGAGATGTTCCCGGCCAGCTGGTAGTAGCCGGCGCTGGTGCTCTGGAAGTCGATGGTCTGCGGGGCCATCGTGATGATCAGGTCGTCACCGACCTGGCCGCTGAGGTCGTGCAGGGCGTTGGACATGTGCTCGGCGTTGATGCCGTGCTCCAGGTCGATGTCCACGCCGTCGAACCCGTAGTCCTGCATGAGCTGGCGTGTGGTGTCCGCGAAGTTCCGGGCCTGGGTGGGGTTGGTGACGTCGACGTGTCCGAGTTCGCCGCCGACGGAGATGATCACCTTGCGGCCCTCGGCCTGGATACCCGCGATGTCCTCGCGGAACTGCTCCTCGGTGTAGCCGTTCAGCTCGCTGCTGGCCAGGTTGAAGGTGATGCCGCCGTCGAGTTCGGGGTGGTTGTCGGCGAAGGCCACCGCCACCAGGTTGTACTCGCTGGGGATCTCGGAGAGCGGCATCACCGTGGAGCCGTTGTCGAAGTTGTGCCAGTAACCGGTGAGCCACTGGTCCGTCTGCTGGACCTCGGTGGTGTCGGACACGGTCTCGATCTCCGTGAGCGTGGCCTGACCGCAGGCGGCGACGAGGGCGGTCGCGGCCGCGGCGAGGCCCCCGAGAAGGGTCAGCCGGGTCTTGCGGGGGGTGGGCATGCGGGGGTGTTCCTTTCGTCGTGCGGAAGACGAAGAGGTGGCTCTCTGGGAGCCGGGTCGTGAGCCGGGCTAATTGTTAGGAAACTTTAAAGTTGCCGGGGCGGGGCGTCAACGGAAACGGTAAGGAAAGTTTGCAGTTTTCTTGGGCACCCGGTACCACCCGTGACCCCGCACTCCGCACACACGGGAGCCGCCGAGCCCGCACGAGCCCGCTCCACAACCGGGTCTGCTCTGTTCGGAGCCCGCAACGCCCCCGCACGGGCGTTCGCGGTCCGCTCCCGCGACCGTGCCCCCGCCCCGGCGCACCGGGACGGGGGCACGGTGCGTCGGGGCACCAGGCAGGGGGGCGCCGCACGGGGCCGGGCGGTCGGCGCGGTTCCCGTCAGCGCACGCCCGCCGTCAGCACACGCTCCCGGTCAGCGGACCTCGACGAAGTCGTCCGGGTCGCGCGGCGGCCGGTCCCTGGGCGCCTCGGCCGCGTAACCCACTGCCACCGCGCCCATCGGACGCCAGTCGTCGGGCACGTCCAGCACCTCGCGCACCACGTCCGCGCAGAACATCGTGGAGGAGATCCACGCCGATCCCAGGCCCTCCATGGCCAGGCCCACCAACAGGCTCTGCACCCCGGCGCCCATGGCCACCAGGAACATCGACTGCTCGGCCCCGGCCCGGCGCTCGTCCGGGTAGGGGTGTGCGCCGTCGGCGACCAGGAACGGGACCACCAGGTAGGGCGCGCCGCGCAGGACGTCGCCGCGCCTGGTCCGCCTGGCGATCTGCTCCTCGGTGAAGCCGTCGCCGCGCAGGTCGGCCACCCAGGCCTGGAGCATCGAGTCGAGCAGCCGCTTACGCGTGTCCGCCGACTCCACCAGCACGAACCGCCACGGCGTGGTGTGGTGCGGGGCGGGCGCGGTCACGGCGGTGGCCACCGCCCGGCGCACCAGGGCCGGGTTGACCGGCCGGTCGGTGAAGGAACGCACGGTCCGTCGGGCCGGGACCACGTCCCGCGACCCGTACCGGAACATGTCGGCGTCGGCCGGGCGCACCAGCTCCGCGGCGCCGGGGCCGTCCTCCTCGGTGACCAGGTCGCCCAGGCCCGAGACCACCGCGACCGGAACACCCGAGGTCTTGCCCTTGACCAGCTCCCCCGCGCCCGCGATCTCGTCGGCGACAGCGTTGACCGTCGCCTCCATCAGGTTGCCGTGGGTGTCGACGGTGCCGCGCAGGTCCTGCACGGCGCGCAACCCGGCCGCACCGATGGCCACGTCGGTCTGGCCCACCCGCCACGGACGGCCGAACGTGTCCGAGACGATCACCCCCACGCGCACGCCCAGGCGCGCCCGCAGGCCCGCGCGCAGACCGCGGGCCGAGGCGTCGGAGTCCTCCGGCAGCAGGAGCACGGTGCCCTGCTCGACGTTGGAGGCGTCCACCCCCGCCGCGGCCATGACCAGCCCCTGGCGGGTCTGCACGATCCGGGTCCGGCCCATCCGCGCGACCACGCGCTCGGTCTCGGCGTCGACGGCCTCGTCGCGGTCCCCGCGCACGGAGCGCCCCTCGGCCTTGCTGACGATCTTGGAGGTGACGACCAGGACGTCGCCGTCGAGCAGCGGCTCACCCGAGGCGGCCACGGCGTCGGCGATCAGCGCGGCGATGTCGTCACCCGGGCCCACCTCGGGCATCCCGGCGAGTCCGCGTACCCGCACCCCGGCGCTCACCGCTGGCCGGTCCGGTGCTCGGACAACTCCACGGCCAGGTCCACGGCGGCCCGGGCGAGTGCCTCGGTGGCCTCGGGGCCGCTCATGTACAGCGGACGCGAGCGCACCTCGATCCCGTCCACCTCGGTGCCGGCGTCGGCCTCGTCGACCAGCCAGCCGTCCAGCAGGTCCGAGCCGAGGTGTTCGGCGACCGCGCCGGCGCTGGTCCGCACACCGATCGCGTCCAGGCAGGCGTCCGCCATCCCGCGCACGGGGGCGTCTCCGATGATCGGTGAGACGCCCACCACCGTCTTGTCGACCATGGCTTCCCGGATGCCCTCGATGTTGAGGATGGAGCCCACGCTCACCACCGGGTTGGACGGCGGGATGATGACGGCGTCGGCGTTGCGGATGGCGCGGATCACACCGGGGGCGGGCTTGGCCTTCTCCGCGCCCAGGCTGATGATCTCCTCGGCGGGCAGCGCGGCGCGGTGTCTGATCCACCACTCCTGGAAGTGGATGGCCCGGCGGCCGTCCCCGTCGTTGACGACCACGTGCGTCTCGACCTGGTCGTCGGTCATCGGCATCAGCCGCACGCCGGGCTGCCAGCGGTCGCACAGCGCGGTGGTGATCGCGGAGAGGGGGTATCCGGCAGCGATCATCTGCGCTCGGACGATATGGGTGGCGGTGTCCCGGTCGCCCAACCCGAACCAGGTGGGTTTCATCCCGTAGGCGGCGAGCTCCTCCTTGACGGTGAAGCTCTCGTCGGCCCTGCCCCAGCCCTGTTCCTCGTTGATCCCGCCGCCGAGGGTGTACATCACGGTGTCCAGGTCGGGACAGATCCGGAGACCGAAGAGGGTGATGTCGTCACCGGTGTTGCCGATGACGGTGATCTGGTTCTCTGTGGCCTGGTTCGATTCGGTGGCCGCGTCCGTTCCGAGGGCGGCCTTGAGGCCGCGGAGGAAACGTGCGCCGCCGATACCGCCGGCCGGTACGACTATCCGCATGCGCCCAAGTCTGGCAGGCTGGGGGCGTGTATGGGTCGTCTGCCCCGCAGTGGATACGATCCGGCGTGACCGATTCGGTACCGACGGTGCGTGAACCTTCGGGCGGCGGTCGCCATCCCATCTCATCGGCCCTGCGTTCGGTGTCCCCGTTGTTCCTTCCCGGGCGCGCTTGGGTCGATTCACCCGACAGCCCGACGATATGCCAAGCTTCCTCCGACGCGACGGCGAAGCAGCAGAGGGGAACCTCTCTTGAACAACGAAACACTAGAACGCCTGCGCCTGCCCGGGGCCTGGGTCCTGCTGGGCGCCGTGGGCGTCCAGATGCTCGCCGGACTCATCTCGATGATCATCCGGTCCAACGACCAGTACTCGAGCTTTCCCCTGGCGATGACCAGTAGCGGCGGCAGTTTCTACGGAACCACCACCACGCTCCTGATCATCGGCGCGGTCGCCCTGGTGCTCACCAGCGAGCGGGCCAGGGCCTCGGCCTTCCCCGTGGTCCTGACCTCGATGATCATGGTCGGTATCGGGTTGCTGTTCTGCCTCATCAGCGCGATCAGCGGTTTCGTGGACGTGAACGACGGCGGCTTGGCCTTCGCCGGCTTCCTCTCCACCGCCGCCCAGGGCGCGGTGCTCGGTTTCTTCGGGTTCTACCTGATCAAGATCTTCAACGACCCCACCGTGGTCCCGCGGGCGCAGCCGCAGCAGCAGATGTACAACCAGCAGCCGTTCCCGCCCGCGACCGGTGCCCAGCAGTCGTTCGCCCAGCCCGGCTATCCTGCGGCGGACCCCGCCCAGCAGGCCTACGGCTACGACGCCCAGCAGCAGGCCGCCTACGGTCAGGACGCCTACGGCCAGGCGCAGCCGCAGTACGGGCAGGACGCGGCCGCGCAGCAGGCCTACGGCTACGACGCCGCCCAGCAGGCGCAGCAGGCGCAGGCCTACGGCACCGGTGCCCAGCAGGCCTATGGTTACGACCCGGCGCAGCAGGCGCAGGCCTACGGGACCGGCGCGCAGCAGGCCGCCTACGGCACCGGCGCCCAGCAGGCCTACGGGCAGGACGCGGCCGCCCAGCAGGCCTACGGTTACGACCCGGCGCAGCAGGCGCAGGCCTACGGCACGGGCGCGCAGCAGGCCGCCTACGGCACCGGCGCCCAGCAGGCCTACGGCCAGGACGCCTACGGCCAGGTGCAGCCGCAGTACGGCCAGGACGCGGCCGCGCAGCAGGTCAACGAGTACGGCCAGGCCTACGACCCGTCCCAGTACGCGCCGCAGGCCGGGGCCGACCAGCAGGCCCAGGACGCCATCCAGCACGGTTGGTACCAGGACCAGGCCCAGCAGGGCCAGGACGCACCCGCCGAGCCCGGAGTTGAACCATTCTTTAACTCCGGTGAGAACACTGGTGGTGAGTCGTCCGACCAGAGTGGTGGGACGTACGGAAGCCAGTACGGTTCCGGCCCCGGCTACGGCTCTGACCAGCAGGGACAGGGCGGTACCGACAACCAGCAGAACTGGTACGGCAGCGACGGCCAGCGCTGAACCGGCTCGGGCCACCGCGCTCTCCGCACCTTGGGAAGGTACGTGAATTGCGTGGTAATCCACAGAACGGACATCGCGGGCCTGCCGTTCACGGTTCGTTACATGATATTCAGTGGATTACCACGCAGGGCGCTTGACTCACAGTGAGGCGCACGCGTGTAATTCCAATGTGGGATTTCCACCCGACCCGGGGGACGAAAAGGGTCGGGGACATCTATCGGGGGGCTACAGGAGGTGCGCATGAGCGAGGTCATCCCGCTGGCGCACGGCTCGGACGAAGATCTGGGCTGGCAGGAACGTGCCCTGTGCGCGCAGACGGACCCGGAGGCGTTCTTCCCCGAGAAGGGCGGCTCGACCCGGGAGGCCAAGAAGGTCTGCCAGTCGTGCGAGGTCCGTGCGGAGTGCCTGGAATACGCGCTGGAGCACGACGAGCGCTTCGGCATCTGGGGGGGACTCTCCGAGCGCGAGCGCCGAAGGCTGAAGAAGGCCGCCGGGGGAGATTTCGATTTCCTGGCGGACATGCTGTAGGAGTGCGCGTCACAGCGCGCCCGGGCCACGAGCCCGGGCGCGCTTTTTTCATGTTCGGTGTACTTGAGTACCCTTCGTGCCCTTGGGCATGATTGGTGACTCATGCCTTCTGAGGGCTGAATGTTCCGATATGGTCGCCCCGGGCAGACCCGACCTAATAGGCCCCTAATGGTTCGGGGTGGCGTATCGTGATGTCCCGCGCCCGCGAGTCGCGCCCGGCGCACCCCGACGCCCACCGGCCGCCCCGGCCAGCAGAACCCGGACCCGCACGCGGGCCCGTCCCTTCTCCCGGAGAGAACCCACCACAGCCGTGCTTGACCTGGATTCCGCCCGCCATGTCGTCACCGCGGTCATCGTGTCCCACGACGGTGCGCGATGGCTGCCGGAAACCCTGTCCGCGCTCCGCGCCCAGACCAGACCCGTGCAACGGGTCGTGGCCGCCGACACCGCGAGCTCCGACGACAGCACCGACGTCCTCGCGGACCACCTCCCCTCCGACGCCGTCCTCGGCCTCCCCGCCTCGACCGGCTACGGCGACGCGGTCAGGGCCGCCCTCGAACTGCCGCGGGCCGACACCGAGGTGCACGGCTTCGACGATGACGCCACGGAGTGGATCTGGCTCATCCACGACGACCTCACCCCGGAGAAGGACACCCTCGAACAGCTCCTCGCCGCCGCTGACGAGGATCCGCGCACCGCCGTCCTGGGCCCCAAGCTCCGTGACTGGTTCGACCGCCGCCTCCTCGTGGAGGCCGGTGTCACCATCGACGGCGCGGGCCGCAGGGAGACCGGGCTGGAGCAGCGGGAGTTCGACCACGGGCAGCACGACGGCACCAGGCAGGTCCTGGCCGTCTCCAGCGCGGGCATGCTGGTGCGCCGTGACGTGTGGGAGCGCCTCGGCGGCTTCGACCCGGCACTGCCCCTCTTCCGGGACGACATCGACTTCTGCTGGCGGGTGGGCGGAGCCGGGCTGAGGGTTCGCCTCGTCACCGAGGCCGTCGCCTACCACGCCGAAGCCTCGGCCCGCCGCCGCAGGAGGATCACCGCCACCCGCAACCACCCCCGCCGGGTGGACCGCAGGCACGCGGTGTTCGTGCTGCTGGCCAACCTCCCCTTCGGCGGCATGGTGTTCGCGCTGCTGCGCAACTCCGTGGGCTCACTGCTCCGCGTGATGATGTACCTGCTCATCAAACAGCCGGCCAACGCCCTGGACGAGGCCGCCGCCATCACCCTCGTCTACGGCCGTCCGTTCCGCCTGGCCCGGGCCCGGTTCCGGCGCCGCCGCGACCGCCGCCGCACCTACAGCGCCATCCGGCCGTTCCTCGCCAGGGGCGTGGCCATGCGGCAGTTCGCCGACGCGGTCACCGGCGTCCTGACCGGTGAAAGGGTCGGCGACACCGCCGGACGCCACCAGGCGGTCACCGTGCCGCCCGGGGAGGACGACGACGGGCTGGCCGACGACTCGACGTCGTTCTTCCGGAGGGTGGTCCTCCAACCCGGGGTCCTCCTGGTCATCGGCCTGACCGTCGTCACGATCATCGCCGAACGCCGGCTGCTGTTCGGCGACATGCTCGCCGGCGGCGCCCTGCCGCCGGTCACCGGCAACGCCATGGACCTGTGGAACCTGTACCTGTCCGGCCAGCCCGACAGCGGGGCGGGGGCGGGGGGACCGGCCCCGCCCTACGTCGGGTTCCTCGCACTGCTGTCCACCCTGGCCCTGGGCCAGCCGTGGCTTGCTGTGATGGTCATCCTGCTGGGCTGCGTCCCACTGGCCGGACTCACCGCCTACCTGCTCGCCAGGGAGGTGCTGCGCTTCCGCCCGGCCCGCGTGTGGATGGCCGGAGCCTACGCCCTGCTCCCCATGGCCACCGGTGCGGTGGCGCAGGGCCGGTTGGGCACCGCCCTCGTCCACGCCCTGCTGCCCGTCCTCGGACTGCTGCTGGTCCGCCTGGTCTCGATGCCGCCCAAACCCTCCCGACGGGCCGCCTGGGGGCTGGGTCTGACACTCACCGCCAGCACCGCCTTCGTCCCCCTCGTCTGGCTCCTGTGCCTGGTAACAGGGGTCCTGGTCGCGGTCGCCTTCGGCCACCTGGGGCGCCGGATCTACGTCAGCGTCGCGATCAGCCTGTCCGTGCCGGTGGTCCTGCTGATGCCCTGGTCGCTGGAGCTGCTGCTGCACCCGAGCCTGTGGCTGCTGGAGGCCGGGCTGCACCGGCCCGAGCTGTCCGACCCCGGGGCGACCCCCGTCGAGCTGCTCATGCTCTCGCCGGGCGGCCCCGGCACGCCCCCGTACTGGGTGACCGCGGGGTTCATCGCGGCCGCCCTGTGCTCCCTGCTCCTGCTCCGCAACCGGATGCTGGTCGCGGCGGGCTGGTGCCTGGCCCTCTTCGGGATGCTCATCGCCGTCCTGACCAGCCGGATCGTCATCGAACCCCACTTCGGCGGCCCTCCCGCCCAGGTCTGGCCCGGCGTCGCCCTGGCCTTCGCCGCGACCGCCGTGCTGCTGACGGCGGCGACGGCGGCCCGAGCCTTCGGGGACATGATCAGGGGAAAGACCGCGCCGCAGGCGTCCGTTGAGGGTGGCGGAGGGCGACGGGTGGGCCGGAGCCTGCGGAGGTACTTCGCGCTGGGTGTGGCCGCCCTGGCCCTGGCCACCCCCGTCTCCGCGGCGGCCCTGTGGATGTGGGAGGGCGCCGACGGGCCGATCACCGCGAACGCCCCCCGCTCGGTCCCCGGGGCGCTGGAGAGCGTCAGCTCCGACGGCACCGGGCCCCGGGCGCTCATCGTCACCCCGGCCGAGGACGGCGGTGCCCACTACGTCGTGGTCCGCGGCCGTGAACCGCGGCTGGGGGAGGAACGGGTCCTGCCCGGCCCCGGGGCCCGGGCCGCCTTGGACCGGGCCGTCGCCGAGCTCGCCGCGGGCCAGGGCGGCGAACAGCTCGTCACCCTGCTCGACCACGGTGTCCAGTACGTGGTCTACCCGCGCCCGGAGCTCGGCGGCTCCGTCGACGCCACCATGGTCGACACCCTCGACGGCACCCCGGGGCTGACCCGGCAGTCCCTGTCCGACCACTACGGGCTCTGGCGGCTCGCCGAACCCACCGGGGCCCTCCGGGTGGTCTCCGAGGACGGACTGGAGGCCGAGGCACTCCAGGTCACGGGCCCCTCGGACGAACTCACCGCCGAGGCGGGCGAGGGGCGCACCGGTCGCCGGCTGGCCCTGGCCGCTCCGGCGGACGGCGGTTGGCGCGCCACCCTCGACGGAACCGAACTGTCCCCGGTGAGCACCGAGAACGGAACCCAGGCCTGGGCCCTGCCGGTGCACGGCGGTGAACTGCGCGTCTGGCACACGGACCTGGTGCACACCGCCTGGATGGCCACTCAGGGCGCCCTGCTCCTGATCGTTGCGGTACTCGCCGCCCCGGGCGTGCGCACGGAGGAGGAGCGAAGGCTCATCGAGGCCACCCCGATGCCGTCGCCGCGGCGCCCCCGCCGGGGGCCGCTGGCCCGCTCCTCGGGGCCCGGGCGCCGGAGCGGGGTGAACAGGGGCGCCCCGGACCCCGGCCGGGGAGAGGCCCCCGGGGGGCCCGACGGCCCCGAGGACGGACCCGAGAGCGGTCCGCGGGCCCGGCAGAGCGCTCCGGAGCCGACCACGACCGGATCCATCCCCGTGGTGGGCGGCAGGCGCCGTTCCGGCCGGGGCACCCGGCGGGCCGGGAGCCGCAGCAGGCAGGAACCGGGCCGCAGGCGCCGCCCCAAGGCGGACGAGGGCGGGGGCCGGGCCGGAGGCCGACGCCGTGCGGGCTCGCCCCGCCAGCCCCGGGACGCATCGGACGGCACCGGCACCGACGAGTGGGAGGAGTAGGTCGTGCGACTGATCGTGGAGAACCGGTTCGCGCTGTTCGGGCTGGTCGCACTGGCCCTACTCGCGCTGTTCGGGGTCGCGTTCGTGATCCGGCCGATCGACGCGGAACTCGGCGTCACCGAGCCGGGGACCGTCCGGCCGGAGCTGGCCGCCCGGGTGTGCCCGGCCCCGCACGAGTCGGACGACGACGGTGCGGAGAGCTCCGTGGCCGCTTTCGCGCCCCGGGTCAGCCGGGACGACGAGGGCTCGCTGTGGGCCGTCCCCCTGTCCGGGGTCCCGGAGGAGGACGAAGAGGGAGCCGGGGACGCGCAGGACGAGGAGGAGTCCGGCGAGGCGGCGGACGAGGAGGACCCGGCCCCCGGCGCTGCGGCGGACGAGCGGGGCGAACTCCTGGGCGAGGAACAGACCGAACCCGGTCGCGTCTGGCGCACCGACACCGGCGACGCGGCCGTGCCCACCGCCCTGCACGCCGAGGGCTCCCTCGCCTCCGGCCTGGACGCCGCGCAGACCACGGTCTCCTCCGACGGTGTCACCGAGGTCCGCTGCGCCGAGCCGGCCATCGGCACCTGGTTCGCCCTGCCCGGCGCCGCGGACCCCGAAGGCGTGGACCTGGACGCCCTCACCGTGCACCTGGCCAACCCGGAAACCTTCCGGGCCACCGTCAGCGTGGACATCTACACCATGGAGGGCCCCTCCTACTCGTCGGAGAGCCGCGGCATCCACCTGGGCCCGGGGGAGTCCACCCGGCTCGACGTCACCGAGCTCATCCAGAGCACCAGCTCGATCGGTGTCCACGTGCGCACCAGCACGGGCCGTGTCTCCGCCGCACTGCTCGCCGAACACTCGGCCGGCCACAGCGACTGGGTCCCGCCCACCCGGGCACCGGACGAGCGGCAGGTCGTTCCCGGGGTCCCCGGAGGCAAGGGGACCCGCCGCCTGATCGTGGCGGCCCCCGGCGACGCACCGGTCGAGGTGCGCGTGCACGTGGTGGCCGCCCAGGAGGAGACGGAGTCGGACGGGGAGGAGGCCGGAGAGGGCGACGCCTCCGGAACCGCCGGTGACCCGCTGGTCCTGCACGTGCCACCGGCGGCCTCGGCCTGGCTGACCCTGCAGAGCGTGCTCGACGGGCGGCCGGGGACGGTCGTGGTGGAGGCGGACGCCCCCGTGGTCGCCGGGGTGATCGCCGAGGACTCCGAAGCCGTGGATGACGACCTGCGGGTCGTGGAGACCGCGTACGCGGCGTCCGTGGACCCGCTGCAGGGGCCGCTGGACACCACGGCCGTCATCCCGGACATGCCCGAGGGGACTGACGTCGAGGTGGTCCTGGGTGCCCTGGAGGGCGACGCCAGGGTCGTGGCGACCCCGATCGCCGCCGACGGCAGCATGGGCGACTCCGTGCGCGCCGAGGTGGCCGCGGGGACCACCCACGTCTTCGGAACCGACACCGAGGGCTGGGGAGCTCCGGCCGGGACCGACCCCGAGGACGGACACGCGGTGCGGCTGGAACTGCTGGAGGACTCCGGGCCGGTGTACATCGCCCGGGTCCTGCGCGCGGGCGGGGGGATCAGCGTGCTGCCGGTACGCCCCGCACCCGTGTACGTCGAACTGCCGGTCGTGCGCAACAGCATGACCGGTGTGGTTCCCTAGGCCCGCGTTCGTCCGGGCCCCGCGCGACCCGCGGAGGTCAGCTCTCCGGGTCGACCGACTCGGGTTCCACCCCGAGCAGGTTGGCGACCTCCTCGACCACGGTCTCGTGGACCAGGAGGGCCATCTCCTCGGGATCCTTCGTCCGGATCTCCACGGGGCGCCGGTAGACGATGATCCGCGCCCGCCCGGCGGGGTCGGTCTCCAGGCGGGAGAAGGGGATCGTCTCGGACAGCTCACCGCGGGGCGGGATCGGGGGAACGTCCTCCACGAGGAAGTCGACGTTCGCGAGCTCGCGGGCCCACAACCGTTCGAGGCGTTCGACCGCGTCCAGGACAAGATCGTCGAAGGCCTGCGCCCGGCTACGGGAAACAGGTAGGTCAGAGGGCACGAGAGGACCGCGGATGCCTCGGCCGCGGCGGTCCCGGCGCCGCACTCGGTCTGGTTGGCCACTGGAAAGGCGCACTCGTCGCACACCTTGAGACTAAGCCATCACGGGCCCGCAGCGTAGCCCTGGCGGCCAACCGGCGTCAGGGCCGGCCCCGGACGGGGGCGCGTCGGCCCTCCACGGCGCCGCACGACCTGCCCGGGTCAAGAACAGTCGCCCAAAAACTGTGCAGGTCATGGGACGATGCTGGCGTGTCCCTCGGTAAAGGCATACAGTCAAAAGCTGTGAGCCATGTTCGACGCTGTTCCCGCACCGCGTGCAGGCAGCCCGCCGTATTCACGCTCACGTACGTCTACGCCGACTCCACGGCCGTACTCGGTCCGCTCGCCGCCTACGTGGAACCGCACTGTTACGACCTGTGCGCCATACACGCCGAACGGCTGACCGCGCCGCGGGGCTGGGAGGTCGTCCGGCTTCCGGTCGAGACGTCGGGGGGTGGTCCAGGCAGTGATGACCTGGAGGCCCTCGCCGACGCCGTACGTGAGGCGGCGAGGCCGCCGACGCGCCCAGAGCCGTCCCCCGGGGAGCCCGTGGGTGAAGGCCAGGAGACGCTGCGCCGCGGGCACCTGCGTGTGGTCAAGTCCGACCGCGGTGAGCAGCGGCCACCGCACCCCGAGGGCTGACGGCCCCGGCCCGACCAGGCGGGTGTGCGCCCGGCCGGTGCCCGAGGGGCGGCCCGGCGGGCTCTTGCTAGTTTTGTACGGCGCTCGATTCACAGGGCGCTGGACCGAATTCGTCGCAGAACCGACCTGGCCGGAGCAGACGTGGCTGATCTCGGAAGCATCTTCAAGGCATACGACGTACGCGGTGTGATTCCGGACACCTTCAACGCCGACATCGCCCGGGCGGTCGGCTCCGCCTTCGCCCAGGTGGTCGGCGGTCCCGCCGTCGTGGTCTCGCACGACATGCGGCCCTCCTCCCCGGAGCTCGCCCGCGCCTTCGCCGACGGTGTCCTCTCCCGTGGCGTGGACGTGGTGTTCGCCGGGCTCGGCTCCACCGACCTGCTGTACTACGGTTCGGGCTCCCTCGACCTGCCCGGCGCCATGTTCACCGCCAGCCACAACCCGGCCGAGTACAACGGCATCAAGATGTGCCGTGCGGGGGCCGCGCCGATCAGCGCCGAGACCGGACTGGACGAGGTCCGCGAACTGGCGGAGCGGAACCTGACCGACCCGGAGGCGTCCGACGGCGGCCGGGGCGCGCGCGGCACCCTCACGGAGCAGGACCTGCTGCCCGGGTACGCCGACTACCTGCGCGACCTCGTCGACCTGTCCGGCTCCCGCCCGCTCAAGGTCGTCGTGGACGCGGGCAACGGCATGGGCGGCCACACCGTCCCCGCCGTCCTGGAGCAGGGGCTGCCCCTGGAGGTCGTCCCCCTCTACTTCGAACTCGACGGCACCTTCCCCAACCACCCGGCCAACCCCCTGGACCCGGACAACCTGGTCGACCTCCAGGCGAAGGTCCGGCAGAGCGGTGCCGACATCGGCCTGGCCTTCGACGGCGACGCCGACCGCTGCTTCGTCATCGACGAGCGGGGCGAGCCCGTCTCCCCGTCCGCCGTCACCGCGCTGGTCGCCGCACAGGAGCTCAAGCGCGAACCCGGCGGCACGGTCATCCACAACCTCATCACCTCCGCCGCGGTCCCCGAGATCGTGGCCGAACGGGGCGGGAAGCCCGTGCGCACCCGGGTCGGCCACTCCTACATCAAGGCGACCATGGCCGAGACCGGCGCGATCTTCGGCGGGGAGCACTCCGCCCACTATTACTTCCGGGACTTCTGGAAGGCCGACACGGGTATGCTCGCGGCCATGCACGTCCTGCGGGTCCTGGGGGCGGACGACCGTCCGCTCTCGGAGATCACGGAGGAGTACTCCCGGTACGCGGCCTCGGGCGAGATCAACTCCAAGGTCGCGGACGCCCCCGGGCGCATGGCCGCGGTGCGCGCCCAGTTCGCCGACAGGGACGGGGTCACCGTCGACGAACTCGACGGTCTCAGCGTCTCCCTGCCCGGCGGGGCGTGGTTCAACCTGCGCGCCTCCAACACCGAACCGCTGCTGCGACTCAACGTGGAGGCCCCGGACGACACGGCCGTGGCGCGCCTGCGCGACGAGGTCCTGGCCATCGTCCGAAGCTAACCCGGGTCCGCGCCCGACCCGGCCATCACACGAGGAACGAGAAGCATGAGCACGAAGATCGACGGCTGGCTGCTGGAGATCCTGGCCTGCCCGCAGAGCCAGGCCCCGCTGCGACACGACCCGGAGACCGACGAACTGGTCTGTGACGAGAGCGGTCTGGCCTACCCGATCCGCGACGGGATTCCGGTCCTGCTGGTCGACGAGGCGCGGAAAATCTCCTGAGGACGGAAAAAGGTGGGGCGGGGGGTGGAACGTTCTCCCCGTCGCGGTAGTCAGAGGGGGTACGCCCGGGTCGACGGCGCCCTCCGGGGGCCGGGTCGCGCGCGACCGTACCCGGCGTCGCCTGCCCGTACCCTGATCCTGCGCTCCCCGCCCATGACGACCTCCCTGGAGGACACCGATGCCCGGTCCCGAATCGCTACTGCCGAGCGACCCCTCATCGTTCGGTGACTACAGCGTGACCGGACGTCTGGGCAAGGGCGGCCAGGGGGTCGTCTACCTCGCCGAGGACTCCGCCGGCGACGAGTACGCGGTCAAGGTCCTCAACGACCAGTGGTCGGCCGACGCCGACCTGCGCAGACGGTTCGAGAAGGAGGTCCGCGCGGCCCAGAAGGTCGCCTCCTTCTGTACCGCCGCGATCATCGAGGCCCAGCTCGACAGCGACCCGCCCTACGTGGTCAGCGAGTTCGTCCCGGGCAAGGACCTGCAGGAGACCGTCGCCAAGGGCCGGGTGGTGCGCGGCTCCGCCCTCCAGAGGCTGGCCGTCTCCACCGCCACCGCGCTCGTCGCCATCCACCGGGCGGGGATCGTCCACCGAGACTTCAAACCCGGCAACGTCCTGATCGGCCCGGACGGGCCGCGCGTGATCGACTTCGGCATCGCCCGGGTCGACGACGGCACGGCCACCATGACCAACTCGATCGTCGGAACGCCCTCCTACATGGCGCCCGAGCAGATCGAGGGGCGCGGGATCACCGACAAGTGCGACATCTTCGCCTGGGGTTGCGTGATCGCGTTCGCCTCCACCGGGCGCGCGCCCTTCGGCTCGGACACCGTCCCGGCCGTGGTGCACCGCGTGGTCAGCGCACCGCCGGACCTGGAGGAGATCGACGAGGCGCTGCGGCCGGTCGTCGAGGCCTGCCTGGACAAGGACCCGGAGAAGCGCCCCAACGCCCAGACGCTGCTGATGCGGCTGCTCGG
Source organism: Nocardiopsis sp. iso_40 (assembly GCF_056173285.1). Classification (NCBI taxonomy): domain Bacteria; kingdom Bacillati; phylum Actinomycetota; class Actinomycetes; order Streptosporangiales; family Nocardiopsidaceae; genus Nocardiopsis; species Nocardiopsis sp. iso_40. The sequence goes on from NZ_CM149666.1 coordinate 1,128,677, forward strand.
CCACGACGGCCCGGTCGGGTCCCCGGAGTCCGCCGACCCGTTCGAGCAGGGCGAGCGGGTCGCCCAGACCGGGCTGCTCAACGGCAACCAACTGCCGCCCGTGCAGCCGCAGGGGCCGCAGTACCCGCCCACCGGGGGCCAGCCGGGGATGGGCTACCCGCCGGGCGTCTCCGACCCGCGCCTGGGCCAGGGCCCCGGGGTGCCCAACCCCTACGGCGGACCCGGGGCGTCCAACCCCAACCCGATGGCCAACCCGGGGGTGTCCAACCCCCGCCCCGGCCAGATGGGTCACCCGGGGAGCTCGGACCCGCGGCACGGCGGGTTCGGCGCGCAGCCGGGCACGTCCAACCCCCGGCCCGGGATGCCGGGCCACCCGCAGCAGCCGCACGCCGTGCACCAGGGCGCCAACCCGATGATGACGGGCGCGGTGAACCCCAACCAGACCTACGCCCCGCACGCCGCCCGTTACCCGCGGACGGGCGGACAGGACGCGGTCCTCCAGCAGGGCTGGGTGATCCCGGCGGTGCTGATCACCATCATCATCCTGCTGCTGCTCCTGCTGATCCTGTTCCTCAGCCGATGACCGGGGCCCGCGCCCGGCCCGGGAGGTCAGACGCGGGTGAGTTCGTTCATCGAGCGGGACACCGCCTCGTCCACCAGGTCGCGCACCTGGGGCCAGCGGTCGTCCACGCAGTCCGTGGGCATCACGGTGACGCTGTCGGTCCCGGACATCTCCAGCGTCTCCCGGACCCCCTCCGAGGTCACCAGACGCGCGTTCGCGGTCACCGCCAGCACACCCGAGGGCGGGCTGCCCACGTCCTGCACCACCACGTACAGGGCCAGTGACGCCTCACCCGCCACCAGCTCCAGACACGTCCACCAGTGGGCGGCGCCCGGGGTGAACAGCAGGTGGTCGGTCGCGCGCGACCCGCGTGCGCCCATCGGGCCGCCCCCGTCCCCCGAGGACACCGTGGCGCTCGCCCGGGGGTCCAGGGCGCGGAGGATGAGCGCCACCGGGTCCCGCCGGGACCGCACGTACTCCAGGACGCGGCGGCGTGTCACGGCGGCCAGCGGAGGAACCGGTGTCCTCGCCGTGGGCACCGCACCCGGGTGCCAGCCGAGCTCACCGCGCAGGGCCCCGGTGACCAGCCGCGCGAAGTGGGCGGTCAGGGCCGCGAGCCGCTCCGCCGGATCCTGGCCGGCATCCGCCCCGGGCGGAGGTGTGCGCGGATCGAGGAGCAGCGGTGGGAGGTCGGCGCGTTGGAGCACGTGTGAGGCCAGGACCCAAGGCAGCACCCAGGGCGGACCGGCCTCGTCGGGGTCCTCCCCGGTGGCCTCGGCCAGGACCCGCACGCACTCGGCGTAGGTGTGCGCGGCTCGGACCACGGGGTGGGCCGGGGCCGCGGCGGACCGGGACAGTTCGAGGGCGTACCCGTCGGACAGGGTGGTCCGGAGCGGTCGCAGCGCGTAGCCCTCGGGGAGTTCGGCGACCCGCTCCGCCAGCGCGGCGACGCGGGGCCCGGTCATCGGATCCCCGGACACGTCCGCGCCGGTCAGCAGCAGGTCGGTGAGGGCGCTGCCGCATCCCCACTCCAGGACACGGGCGTGCGTCAGCGCCCGCCGCGCGGCCCGGCGCGCGTCCGGGGGCTGGTTGTGGCGTTGCTCCGCCCAGACCTCCCGCAGGCGGTCGACGTCCCTGAGGTCTTCGCGCACGCGCCCGGGAAGGGACTCCCGGACCGTGTCGCCGAGTTGGCTGTCCACGGTCTCTCCGTAGCCCGTGGGCTGTTTGCCAAAACATGCCGAACGGTTGGTCTGGGTGTCCGGTGGCGGCCGCGGTCCCGGGTCAACCGGAACGGTCGGTGCGCGTCCTGTCGCCGGAGCGGCCGGGGCGACGTGAGTGCAGCAACCGCATCGCCTTCTCCTTCTCGAAGTCCAGGGCCCGGGCGGGGGCCGCGGCCAGTCTGCCCAGGCGTTCACCGTGCGCGCGCACCCGGGCCAGCACCTCGGGTTCGGCGAGCACGCGCAGGGCGAAGGCCAGCGCGGCGGGCGGGATGTCGAACTCGCGTTCCAGCTCCAGCCCGCCCGCGATCGTCTCCAGGTCCTCCCCGGTGAAGCGGCGGTGCCGGTGTCCGCGGCCGGTGGGCTGTTCCTGGGTGCGGGGGAGGAGGCCCAGGCCCTCGCGGTAGCGCAGCATGCGAGCGGTGCTGCCGACCCGTTCTGCGGCCACGGAGATGGGGACCGGGGAAGGGTCGGGTCCGGGCGCTGTGGGGTCGTCGTCGAGGGCGGCCATGCACGGACCCTAACCCACGCCCGGCGCCATACCGAGCAAACCTGACATCCGCGTGTGAGCTTTGTGCCCCAGGGGCGGGTGCGGGCCTAGAATCGGGTCGCAACCACGACTTGACGAGTGAGGAACGCATGGCATTCGACTTCAAGGTCGCAGATCTCTCCCTGGCCGAGTTCGGCCGCGACGAGATCCGCCTCGCCGAGCACGAGATGCCCGGCCTCATGGCCACCCGCGCCGAGTTCGGCGACAGCAAGCCCCTCGCGGGCGCCCGCATCATGGGTTCGCTGCACATGACCGTGCAGACCGCCGTCCTCATCGAGACCCTCGTCGCGCTGGGCGCCGAGGTCCGCTGGGTGAGCTGCAACATCTTCTCCACCCAGGACCACGCCGCGGCCGCCGTCGTGGTCGGCCCCGACGGCACCGCGGACGACCCCCGGGGCGTCCCGGTCTTCGCCTGGAAGGGCGAGACGCTGGAGGAGTACTGGTGGTGCACCGAGCAGGCGCTGACCTGGCCGGGCGCCGAGGGCCCCAACATGATCCTCGACGACGGCGGCGACGCCACCATGCTCGTCCACAAGGGCGCCGAGTTCGAGAGGGCCGGCGCCGTGCCGGACCCCTCCACCGCTGACAGCGAGGAGTTCTCGGTCGTCCTGAGCCTGCTCCAGGAGAGCCTGGGGAAGGACTCCGGCAAGTGGACGAAGATCGCCCAGGGCATCCAGGGCGTCACCGAGGAGACCACCACCGGTGTGCTCCGCCTGTACGAGATGCAGCGTGACGGCAGCCTGTCCTTCCCGGCGATCAACGTCAACGACTCGGTCACCAAGAGCAAGTTCGACAACAAGTACGGCATCCGCCACTCGCTGCCGGACGGCATCATGCGCGCCACCGACGTCCTCATCGGCGGCAAGGTCGCCGTGGTCTGCGGTTACGGCGACGTCGGCAAGGGTTCGGCCGAGGCGCTGCGCGGCCAGGGCGCCCGCGTCATCGTGACCGAGATCGACCCGATCAACGCCCTCCAGGCGGCCATGGACGGCTTCCAGGTCGCCACCCTGGAGGACGTGCTGGAGACCGGTGACATCTTCATCACCACCACCGGTAACTTCAACGTGATCATGGCCGACCAGATCCTGCGGATGAAGCACCAGGCGATCGTCGGCAACGTCGGCCACTTCGACAACGAGATCGACATGGCCGGCCTGGCGAAGGTCCCCGGGATCAGGAAGAAGGAGATCAAGCCGCAGGTCCACGAGTGGACCCAGGAGAACGGCAAGTCCGTCCTGGTGCTCTCCGAGGGCCGCCTGCTCAACCTGGGCAACGCCACCGGCCACCCCAGCTTCGTGATGTCCAACAGCTTCACCAACCAGGTCATCGCGCAGATCGAGCTGTTCACCAAGCCCGACGAGTACCCGACCGACGTGTACACGCTGCCGAAGATCCTCGACGAGAAGGTCGCGCGTCTGCACCTGGACGCGCTCGGCGCCAGGCTGACCGAGCTCACCAAGGAGCAGGCCGCCTACATCGGCGTGGACGTGGCCGGGCCGTACAAGCCCGACCACTACCGCTACTAGGGGCGAGTCCGTTCACAGATGACACTCCCCTCGCATGAGGTGGCGGACCTCGGCCTGGCCGGGGCCGGGGTCCGCCGGGTGGCATGGGCCGAACGCTCCATGCCCGTGCTGCGCAGCGTCCGCGGGAGGTTCGCCCGGGAGCGGCCGCTGGCCGGCCTCCGGGTGGCCGCCTGCCTGCACGTGACCGCCGAGACCGCCAACCTGCTCCGCGTCCTGCGCGCCGGCGGGGCCCGGGTGTGGCTGGCCGCCTCCAACCCGCTCTCCACCCAGGACGACACCGCCGCGGCGCTGGTCGCCGAGTACGGGGTGGCCGTGCACGCCTGGGCGGGGATGGACACCGCCGCCTACGACCGCAACCTGGTCACCGTTCTGGAGGCGCGTCCGCACCTGCTGCTGGACGACGGCTGCGACCTGGTCAACACGGCCCACGCGGACCGCCCCGAACTGCTGGAGGGCGTTCTGGGCGGTTGTGAGCAGACCACCACGGGGGTGATCCGGCTGCGCAGGATGAGCGCGGAGGGCGAACTCCGGCTGCCGATGGTGGCGGTCAACGACACCCGCACCAAGCGGATGTTCGATAACCGCTACGGCACCGGGCAGTCGACCGTGGACGGGATCCTGCGCGCCACGAACACACTGCTCGCCGGCCGGACGGTCGTCGTGGCCGGGTTCGGCTACTGCGGGCGCGGCCTGGCGGAACGGTTCCGGGGCATGGGCTCGAACGTGGTCGTCACCGAGGTGGACCCGGTCAAGGCGCTGGACGCCGTGATGCAGGGGTACACCGTCGCGACGATGGACACCGCGGCAGCGGTCGGGGACGTGTTCGTCACCGCCACCGGCAACCGTGACGTCATCCGCCGCGAGCACCTGGCGGTGATGCGGGACGGCGCGATCCTGGCCAACTCGGGCCACTTCGACCTGGAGATCGACCTCAACGCCCTGGACTCGCTGTCCGTCGCGGTCGACCGCGGCGTACGCGAACAGGCCGACGAGTACGTCTTCGCCGACGGGCGCAGGCTCCTGCTGCTGTCCGAGGGGCGCCTGGTGAACCTGGGCGCCGCGGAGGGCCACCCGGCGGCCGTGATGGACATGTCGTTCGCCGTGCAGGCGCTCACCACCGAGTGGCTGGCCCGCGAACACGGCGCGCTCGCGCCGGGGGTGGTGGACGTTCCGGAGGAGACCGACAACGAGGTCGCCCGGCTGGAACTCGACTCCCTGGGGGTGGGGATCGACGTCCTCACCCCGGGCCAGGAGGCCTACCTGAACTCCTGGCGCCCCTGAGCGGGCCCGGTCAGCGGGCCGGGCCCCGGTACGGGTCGTTCCACCGCGGAGCCTGGTAAGGGTGGAGCCCCTGGGCCTGTGCGCGGTCCTGAGCCTGTCCCGGGCCCTGCCCCATGGCCTCCATGCTGCGGCGGCGGCGCTCGGCGAGCACGGCGGCGAGGAAGTACGGCGGGGTGGTGCCGGCCGGCGGGGGCGGGCTGACCTGCGCGGCCACCGCGTCGGCCAGTTGGACCCCCATCTCGTGCCGGGTGTGCTCGGCGAGCTCGCCGTAGCGCAGCACGTACTGGCGGGCGGCGTTCGCGGTCTCCGGGGACAGGCGCGAGAGTTCGGTGCCCGCCGCCCAGGCGGCCAGGTGCGGCGGCATCGGGACGACCGGGTCCCGGCGTCCGCCGGAACGCTCCTCCACCACCATGGTCCCGGCCACGAAGTCCCCGATCCGCCGACCGTCCCGGTTGAGCATCGAGGTGACCAGGGCGACCACGCCGAAGGTCAACCAGAGCTCCACGAACCCGGCGAGCGCCCGCCCCAGCGCCTGGCGGAAGCGTTCGGGCGAGCCGTCGGTTCCGACCACCCGCAGCCCCAGGGCCAGCTTGCCCAGGGAGCGTCCACGCGAGACGGACTCGAACGCGGCGGGGTAGCCGACCATGATCAGGATCGAACCGGTGAGCGAGATCGCGGCGGTCGCGGCGGGGTCGACGCTCACCCCGATCCAGGAGACGACGACGGCCATGGCGATCAGGGCGATGACCTGCGCCAGGAAGTCGATGGCGATCGAGGCCGTGCGTGTGGCGAACCCGGCCGGGCGCAGTTCGAGGACCACCGCGTCCCCCGTCACCAGCGGCGTCACACCGTACACGTCGTCACGGGCCTGGCCGCCACCGGGATAGGACACCAGCGCACGCTCCCTTACCGGGTGTCTGAAACCGTCGCTTTGACACTACCTGCCAGAGGAGGAGTGCGTTCGCACCCGTCACGGCTCCGGGGCCCGGATCCAGTAGTGTCCAGTGCGTGGATATCGACGTGTTCGCCGCGGCGCACGCCCGGGAGTGGGAACGGCTGGACGAACTGGTGCGCAGGCGCCGTTCGCTCACAGGTGAGGAGGTCGACGAACTCGTCGAGCTCTACCAGCGGGTGTCGACCCACCTGTCGGTGGTCCGTACCTCGGGGCAGGACCCGGCTCTGGCGGGGCGGCTGTCCTCCCAGGTGGCCCGCGCCCGGTCCGCGGTCACCGGCTCGCACGCCTCCTCGTGGGCCGACTTCGCGGGGTTCTTCACCAGGGTGTTCCCGGCGGTGCTGTACCGGCTGCGCTGGTGGTGGATCGGCGTCACGGTGGGAACCCTCACGGTGTCGACGGTGACCGGGGTGTGGATCGCCACCAACCCCGACGTCCTGGCCGCACTGGGCACCCCGGAGTCCATCGCGCGCTACGTCGAGCACGACTTCGCCAACTACTACGTCGAGAACCCTCCGGGGTCGTTCGCGGCCCAGGTGTGGACCAACAACGCCTGGGTGGCGGCGCAGGCGATCATCTTCGGGGTGGCATTCGGCCTGCCGACGCTCGGTGTGCTGTTCCTCAACGCGGTCAACCTGGGGGTGGCCGGGGGGATGATGTTCTCGCTCGGCCGCGGAGACGTGTTCTTCGCGCTGATCCTCCCGCACGGCCTGCTGGAGCTGACCGCCGTGTTCGTGGCCGGGGGAGTGGGGCTGAAGCTCGGCTGGACGCTGGTCTCCCCGGGGCGGCGGACCCGTCTGCGCGCCCTGGGCGAGGAGGCCCGCGCGGCCGTCGCCGTGGCGCTGGGCCTGGTGGTGGTGCTGTTCGTCTCGGGCCTCATCGAGGGCCTTGTCACCGGGTGGATCACCAACACCTGGCTGGCGATCGGCATCGGCGTGGTCGCCGAGGCCCTGTTCTTCGCCTACGTGTTCACCGTGGGCAGGAAGGCCCACCAGGAGGGCGAGACCGGCGACATCGAGAACGCCCCCGCTGCCGTCCCGGTCGCCTGAACCCCGCACACGAACAGACGAGAACCCCTGCGGGCGGGGCCCTCGCGTGCCAGCATGGGCCCATGAGCGAGGACACCCCCCACTGGTTCAAGAGCAGCCACAGCGGTTTCGCCTCCAACTGCGTGGAGGCGGCCGTACTGGCCGAGCCCGAGTGGTTCAGGAGCAGCCACAGCAGCATGGAGGGCGCATGCGTGGAGGCGGCCGTACTGGCCGAGCCCGAGTGGTTCAAGAGCAGCCACAGCAGCATGGAGAACAACGGGTGCGTCGAGGCGGCCTTCACGGGATCCGTCACGGTCCTGCTCCGGGACACGCAGAACCGCGATGCCGCGGTGTTGGCCGTCCAGGCGCGGGAATGGGCCGGGACCGTCCGCCTGATCTCCGGCCGCCGCAGGTGATCAGCCCCCGGTGAGCCGCCTCGTCTTCTCGAACCACTCCCGGGTCATCGAGGTGAGGGGGTGGTCCTCGCCCAGGATCTCCTCGCGGAGTTCCAGGGTCCGCGCGAACCCCTCGGCCGCCGCCCGGTGGTCTCCCCGTTCGAAGGCCACCCTGGCCAGGTTGTACCCGGTCTCGACCGTGCGCGGGTGCCGCCGTCCGAGGACGCGGGAGCGCACCTGCCGGACCCTGCGGAACCCCTCCTCGGCGGCGTCGTGCTCCCCCTGGTACATCAGGACGAAGGACAGGTTGTCCAGGGCCTGCAACGCGATCCGCTCCTCCTCCCGGGAGAGCTCCACGTGCTCCTCCCAGAGGGAGCGGAACTCCCGCTCGGCGGTGGCCAGATCGCCGCGCAACCCGGACATCAGCGCGACCTGGTGACGGCTGCTCAGCGTCTCCGGATGCGTGGGCCCCAACACCGACTCGCGCCTGCGGAACACCGTACGGAAGATCTCCTCGGCCTCCTCGATCCTGTCGAGGTCGCGAAGGGCGTCGGCCAGCGAGTGCTGCGCCCGCAGGCTCTCCGGGTGGTCCTCGCCCAGGTCGGCCCGGCTCTGGTCGACGATGCCCCGCAGGCTGCGCATCGCCTTCTCGGCGTGCCCGAGTTGCATGACGGCCCGCTGACACATGGTGTTCGCCCTGACCGGGTCCGGGTGGGCGCGGCCGTGGACCCGCAGCAGCACGGTGTGCAGGGCCGAGTAGGCCCCCGACTCCAGGGCGGGGTCGTGGTCGGCGCGGCACTCCAGCAGCCGCTCCACTGTCTCGAGTACGGGGAGGGACCCGGAGCCCAGGTTCGCACGGACGGTCTCGGAGACCAGCGGGTGCAGGCGCAGGGAGGTCTCCCCGGACCGCTGCCCGACGGTGACCAGCCCGTGGACGACGAGCGCGTTGACCGCGCGCGCCAGGTCCGCCTCGTCGGTGGTGTCCAAGGCCCCCTCTGCCAACGCGAACAGCGGAAGCCTGTACAGGGGCACGGCTGTGGCGTTGCCGCCCAGCACCGACAGGATCTGCAGGAGCGGTGCCGAGTCCGGTTCCCGCTCGGCCACCAGCCGCAGGGACAGGTCCCAGACACCGGACAGCAGGCCCCGCTCGGTGTCGTTGCCGGTGAGGAAGGGCGAGGCCAGCGCGTCGAGTCGGGCGACGTCCTCGCCGAGGTGCTCCAGCAGGGAGCGCGCATCGGGGAAGAGCACCCGGTGGGTGGCCAGGATCCGTCCGGCCAGGGACAGCGCCAGCGGCACCCCGCCCAGGCGTTCGGCGAGTTCGACGGTCCCGGGGAGCCCGCCCAGGCCCGCGTGGTCGGCCAGGACGACGGCCGCGTCCGCGTCCTCCAGAACCCCGACCCGGTACACGTTCGCGGGCGCCCACAGCGCGGGATCGTCCACCCGGCTGGTGACCAGCACGAACCCGCCCGGACTCGACCGCATCCAGCCCCGCTGCTCGCCCGGCCGGTGCTCGGGGTCCAGTTCCTCGGGTCGGTCGGCGTTGTCGATCACCAGCAGCCAGGGACGGGGCGCGGTGTCCAGGTGCCGCCAGACCCAGCGGGCCGCCTGCCGGGGAGCGGCCTTGAACCGGTCGGCCTCCTGCCGGGAGCCGCCCAGCTCGACCGCCACCTCCAGCATGCTCGGCAGGATCGCGTCCGGGCGCACCCAGAACACCGTCCACCCCTCCGAACGCGCGTGTTCGGCCAGAGCCGCCGCCACGGTGGTCTTGCCGAACCCGCCCGGCCCGGTGAGCACGTGCGGAACCGGCGCCCCGCGCACCATCGCCGACCGCAGCTCCGCCAGCAGCTCCTCGCGGCCGCGCACCGCGGTCGCCGGTCGGGGCGGGTCCAGGGACACGTCAGCGACCTGGTCGGGTTCCGGGGAGGGCGCGTTCACGGTGACGCCGCCGTGGATGTCGTGTACCTGGAGCAGTTGCCCGTACACGGCGCCCCGGGCGTCGTTCGCGGTGTGGGACCGGGCGTCGGGGGGAGAGGCCATGCCCCCATAGTGCCCGAAGGGGGCGCCCCCCGGCGGAGGTCGCCCCCTTCGGGAAACCGGTGCTACAACCGGCCCTGGGCCTTGAGGTTGATGTAGGCGTCGGCCAGGGCCGGGGCGATGCGGTCCGGGGCCGCGTCCACCACCTCCGCGCCCATGCGGCGCAGTTCGGCGCTGATCCGGTGCCGTTCGCTGAGCGTGCGCTCGGCGGAGGCGGCCCGGTACAGCGCCTCGGTGCTGCCCCGCTCCGCCGCCATCTCCTCCACCTTCGGGTCCTTGACCGCCGCCACCATCAGCAGGTGGCGCGAGGACAGCACCGGAAGCCTCGGCAGCAACCCCTCCTCCAGGGAGGTCGCGTTGAGGTCGGTCAGCAGCACCACGAGCTTGCGGGCCCGCCCCTGGGCCATCACCGAGCTCACCAGCCCCGCCGGGTCCGACTCCACCAGTTCGGCCTCCAGCGGAGCCATGGCCTCCACCACGCGGTGTACCTGGCTTCCCCTGCCCGAGGCCCTCACCTGGGCGCGCACCCTCCGGTCGTAGGCCATGAAGTCCACCCGGTCGCCCGCCCGGCCCGCCAGCGCCGTCAACAGCAGCGCGGCGTCCATGGCGTGGTCCAGGCGCGGGGTGTCCCCCACCCGCCCGGCCGAGGTCCGGCCGGTGTCCAGCACGACGAGGATCCGCCGGTCCCGCTCGGGCCGCCAGGTCCGCACCACCACGCCGCCGTTGCGTGCGGTCGCGCGCCAGTCGATGGAGCGCACGTCGTCGCCGGGCACGTAGTCGCGCAGGGAGTCGAACTCACTGCCCTGACCGCGCACCATCGCCGTGTGCTGACCTTCCAGCTCACGCAGCCGCGACAGCTTGCCCGGCAGGTGCCTGCGGCTGTGGAACGGCGGCAGCGTCCGTACGGTCCACGGGGCGGTGAGCGTGCGCTGCCGTCCGGCCAGCCCCAGCGGGCCGATACTGCGCACCGTCACCCCCGCGGAGCGGGCGTCGCCGCGCCGCGTCGGGGTGAGCACGGTCCTGACCCGGCGGCGCTCACCGGGTCCCACCCGCAGGGGTTGGGACCCGGGGGCGGCGTGCGCACTCGGCGGCCAGGCGTCCCGTACCGAGCCGCGCAGCCGGCGCCCGGTCGGGTTGGCCACCGTCACGTACACCTCGGCGCTCTCGCCCAGCCGCAGCGAGGTGTCGCCCTCCCGGGACAGGCGCATCCGCTTCGGCCCGGTCGCCAGGAACACGTCCAACGCGACCAGCAGCACCACCAGGCCCACGCAGACGTAGGCGACGGTCGCGCCGATCTGACCGGAGATCGCCACCGCGCCCGTCGCGAGGAGCGCGAGCAGCGCGGCCCGGCCGGTGACCACCATCAGCGCGGCACCTGGACGGAGGCCAGCACACCGTCCAGGATCCCGTCGGTGGTGGCCCCCTCCAACTCGGCCTCCGGGCGCAGCCCGATCCGGTGCCGCAGGGTGCCCTTGGCCAGGGCCTTCACGTCGTCGGGCGTCACGTAGTCGCGGCCGGACAGCCACGCCCACGCCCGGCTCGTGCGCAGCAGCGCCGTCGCACCGCGGGGTGAGGCGCCCAACTGGAGGGAGGGCGACTGGCGGGTGGCCCGGCACAGGTCCACGATGTAGCCGAGGACCTCGGGTGCGATCCGCACCTGCGCCACCGCGTCCCGGGCCGCCTTCAACTCGGCGGCGCCCGCCACCGCTCCCACACCGGCGGCCGCCAGGTCGCCCGGGTCGAAGCCGGCGGCGTGGCGGCCCAGCATGTCCACCTCGGCGGCGCGTTCGGGCAACGGGACCGTCACCTTCAGCAGGAACCGGTCCAGCTGGGCCTCGGGCAGCGGGTAGGTGCCCTCGTACTCGACCGGGTTCTGGGTGGCCGCGACCATGAACGGGTCCGGGAGGGCGACCGGGCGCCCCTCCACGGTGACCTGCCGTTCCTCCATGGCCTCCAGCAGCGAGGCCTGGGTCTTGGGCGGGGTCCGGTTGATCTCGTCGGCCAGCAGCAGGTTGGTGAAGACCGGGCCCTTCATGAACTCGAACTTCGCCGTGTTCTGGTCGTAGACGAGCGAACCCGTCACGTCACCCGGCATCAGGTCTGGGGTGAACTGCACCCGTTTGTGGTCCAGTGACAGGGCCTGCGAGACCGTGCGCACGAGCAGTGTCTTGGCGACACCGGGCACGCCCTCCATCAGCACGTGGCCACGGCACAGCAGTGCCACGACCAGGCCGGTCACCGTCTCGTCCTGGCCCACGACCGCCTTGGCCACCTCGCGGCGCAGGGCGGTCAGCGCCGCCCGGGCCTCGTCGGCGGATGGCAGTGCCTCGGGTGTGAAGGCGCTCACGTGCCGTCTACCTCTCTCGATACCTCAGTGGTCGGTTCTCGTCTGCGGGGGGCGCGGCCGGGGAGCGGCGCCGCGTCCGTCTCCGGCCCCGCCCCGGCCTCCGGGCTCACCGCAGCCTCCCGGCGAGCCGGTCGAGTTCGTCGGCGAGCCGCAGCATCGCCTCGTCGTCCGCCGTGTACGGGTCCGGCTGGGGCGGGTACAGGATCCGCCACAGGTCCTGGGGGTCGTCCCCGCTCCGGGCGGCGGCCGCGGCCACCACCGAATCCGGACCGGAATCGGCGCGCAGACCCAGCTTGGGCACCGAACGCTCCAGGAACCCGTTACGCAGCGCCGAGGCCGCGCGGTCGCGCGCCTTGCGGGACTGGTACAGGCCGGCACGGCCCTCGGTGGTCTCCGAGGCCCGGACCAGGGCGGGGAGCGACTCCGGGACCAGGGCGCCCATCCGCCGCCCGCGCCAGAGGGCGAACAGCAGCAGGGTCAGCGCCAGGGGGGCCAGGGACCAGCGCAGGCCCGCGGGCACGAGCTCCCACAGGGTGGCGCTCCCGACCTCCTCGGGCGCGTCCGGGCGCAGCCACACCACGTCCTCGGCGGAGAGCAGGTTCAGCGCCAGGGCGGCGTTGCCCGCGGAGTCCAGCTCGCGGTTGGTGAGCGGGTCCCCGGTGCCCAGCACCGTCGTGGTGGATCCGTCGGGTGCGGTCACCTGGAGCAGACCGGAGCCGTCAGCGGCCGGATAACAGCCCAGGGCCTCGGCCCCGTCCCCGGCCGTGTAGAGCTCCCCGGTGACACCGGCGTCCCCCGCCGCGGTCGCGGCGGGCAGCGCGCACCCGGGTTCGAGGGTGCGTTCGTCGTCGACCCGGCCGGTCATGTCCGCCCCGGGTGCGAAAGCCGTGAGGGAGCGCAGGGAGGGCCGCACCAGGACGGTGTCGGACCCCAGGTCGGCCAGGGCGTCCAGCTCCTCGGGGAGCAGCCGGTGGTCCAGCAGGACCACCAGCACGGTGTCCTCCCCCGACCGTTCCACGGCCCGCGCCGCAGCCTCGGAGGTACGGGCGACGGTGACGTCGGAATCCTCGTCGAGGAGCCGTACCAGCGCCCGTGCCCCGTCGGGTTCGGGGCTCCCGGGTTCCAGGTGGCCGGAGGGGAACTGTTCGCTGCCCAGCGACAGCAGGACCGACACCGCGACCAGCAGGCCGATCACGGCGGCGGGCGCCCGGCCGGCCCGCCACAGGCGTCCGGCGGCGGATCCCGGAGCTGAGCCGGTCGGGGGGTGTTCGGGCGGCGCGGTGGTCGTCATCGTCGCCCTTCGTCATGGGTCGGGGGCCCGGGTACGACCGGGCGTGCCGCGGCCAGCCGCACGTCCAGCTCACGCAGGGTGCGGGCGGATTCCGCGGTCGCGACCCGGTCGCCGTAGGCCACGTCGTTGAAGATCTCGGCCCCCTTGTGCAGGCCGACCGCCTCGTCCGGAAGGGTCCGGGCCGCTTCGGCGGCGAGTTCGGTGGCGGTCCGTCCGGCCCGGGGGCCGATGACGGCCCGTTCCTCCAGGTCCACGCTGATCGCGCGCAGGCGCTCGGTCACCGCCGCGGCGAAGTCGCCCGCGGCCTCGCTCCGGTCCGCCGCCGCGCGGTGGTCGGTGGCGGACCGGGCCTCGTCCTGGTGCACCGACACCTCGGCCCGGCGGTTCCGGGAGGGGCGCAGGTAGAAGATCAGGCCGACCACCAGGGCCAGAACCACCAGCAGGACGCCGGCGAGGAGCCAGCCGCCCGGGACGACCCCCTCACCCGCGACGACCAGCCGGTCCAGCAGCCCACCCAGCCAGTTGAGGAACCGGTCGATCAGGGACGGCTCGTGGTCCCCGTAGAGCGGGTCGGACAACTCCTCGATCGCGCGCCGCCGTCCCTCCTCCCGGGTGACTTCCAGGGGAGCCGAGTGCGGGGGGCTCACGTGCGGTACTCCGGAAGGTAGATCTCGGGGCCGGCCGCCTCGCCCCGCTGCGCGGCCTGGTGCAGCTTGAGGTCCAGGCCCTCGCGGCGCATGCGCAGGTCGATGTAGAGCAGGGTGTTCACCCCGGCGAGGAAGGGCTGGGTGATGGCGTAGATCAGGACGGTGACCACGTAGGTGATCACGCCCGCCAGGACCGGCGCCCACACCGCGCCCCCGCCGAGGGTGCTGATGACACCGGCGAGGAAGCCGAACGGCATGGCCAGGATCAGGTTCACCACCAGCACGATCAGCAGGGCCAGCAGCCAGTAGCCCAGCGTCCGCCACCAGTTCTGCTGGGAGAGCCGCCAGGACCTGGCCATGGCCCGGCCCGGACCGAGCCGTTCGAGTACGACCAGGGGCATGGCGTAGTAGAGCCGGATCCAGATCCACAGGGCCGGGATCCCGACGAGGGCACAGCCGACCAGCATGACCAGGAGGCCGACGGCCACGCCCACCCCCGGTTCGTCGGCTCCGAAGGCGATGGCGAAGCCGGCGATGAGCGCGATGAACAGGACGACGAAGGCGATGACGCCGATGGCCACCTGGATGCCGAGTTTGATGAAGGCCAGGCCGATGATCGCGCCGACCCGTCCGCGTACGGCCTGCCAGGCCTGCCCCATGGTGAGCCGGTAGCCGAGCACCGACATGCCGACGACCGCGGCGAGCAGGCCGAGCAGCACGGCCCCGCCGACGAGGAGGAGCAGGTCCCCGACGAATCCGAGCAGGGTGACCAGCGGGGAGGTGTTGAAGAGCGGGTCCTCGGGGTCGACCGCGTACGGGTCCGCCATGATCTCGTCGATGCTCGTGACGTAGTCGTTCGTCAGCCAGGTCGTGGAGACGGTGCTGAGCACGGACGCGATCGCCATGACGAGCAGGGCCAGCCCGACGGTGGTCCTCGGGTTGTTGCGGACGTAGCTGAACGCGCCGTTGAAGATGTCGCCGAGCGTCATCGGCCGGAGCGCGACCACACCGGGTTTGACGGCCTGCGGTCGCGGGCCGTACCCCTGCGGCGGCCCGTAGCCGGGCTGCGGCCCGTATCCGGGAGGCGGTCCGTACCCCTGCTGGGGCCCGTAGCCGGACTGGGGCCCGTACCCCTGCTGGGGACCGTAACCCGGAGGGATGCCCTGACCGGGGGTCGGATAGCCGGGGGCCGCCTGGCCCGGGGCGCCGTATCCGGGAGGCGGTCCGTACCCCTGCTGCGGCCCGGGACCGGGGGGCGCGCCCTGGCCGGGTGCGCCGTACCCGGGGGGCGGTCCGTGGCCGGAGGGCGGGGTCGCGTGGCCCTCCCGAGGCGGTTCGGCGGAGGCCCCCTGGCCGGGTGCGGCCCAGCCGCCGACTCCGGGAGCGCCTCCGGACTCGGGTGACCCCTGGCCCTCCGGGCCGCCCTCCGGAGTCTCCCGGTGGCCGTCCTCCTGGCTCATCTGCCCCGCCCTCCGTGGGATTCGGTTACTCCGCGCGATCGTTTTCGCGCCAATTCTGACCTGTCGGGAACCAACCTACCGGCCGGTTCCACCGCGCCTCGGCGGTGTTGGAGTGTGTCCCACGACAACCGACGCACTTCATTCCTTTTGTATGCTTTCTGTTACCAACCGGCCAAGTCACGAAGCTTTCTGGGCCTTCCTGGCCAGGGACGACACCGCCGGCGACCGAAAACGGTCCAAAAGGGCCCAACACCGCGGACCGCTCTTCCAACCGCGTCCGAAGCTGGCAAGGTTGGGGGAGGCCGGACGCAGTTCCCCGCGCCGGGGACACGGGCACCGACCACTGACGCCGTTTGAGTGTTCCAGGAGAGAGGAGTAGGCGCCGCGGATCCCCGCCCCCTGGGCGGTGGACAACCCGGTGCCGGACACACCGATGAAGGGACGTGTACTGGTTGTCGATGACGACCTCGCCCTCGCCGAGATGCTGGGCATCGTGCTGCGGGGTGAAGGGTTCGAGCCCTCGTTCGTCCACGACGGGGACAAGGCTCTGGAGGCCTTCCACGAGACCAAACCCGACCTGGTCCTCCTCGACCTGATGCTGCCCGGGGCCGACGGGATCGACGTGTGCCGTCAGATCCGCGCCGAGTCCGGGGTTCCCATCGTCATGCTCACCGCCAAGAGCGACACCGTCGACGTCGTCCTCGGTCTGGAGTCGGGGGCCGACGACTACATCGTCAAGCCCTTCAAGCCCAAGGAGCTCGTGGCCCGCGTGCGCGTACGGCTGCGCCGTACCGAGGAGCCCGCGCCCGAGGTCCTCCAGATCGGTGACATCACCATCGACGTCGCCGGACACGCGGTGCGCCGCGACGGCGAACAGATCAGCCTCACCCCGCTGGAGTTCGACCTCCTGGTCGCCCTGGCCCGCAAGCCGCGCCAGGTCTTCACCCGTGAGGTCCTGCTGGAGCAGGTCTGGGGCTACCGTCACGCCGCTGACACGCGCCTGGTCAACGTGCACGTGCAGCGCCTGCGCGCCAAGATCGAGAAGGACCCGGAGCACCCCGAGGTCGTCGTGACCGTCCGCGGTGTCGGCTACAAGGCCG
The DNA here is from genome assembly GCF_056173285.1 of Nocardiopsis sp. iso_40. Taxonomy (NCBI): domain Bacteria; kingdom Bacillati; phylum Actinomycetota; class Actinomycetes; order Streptosporangiales; family Nocardiopsidaceae; genus Nocardiopsis; species Nocardiopsis sp. iso_40. The sequence continues at coordinate 1,145,067 of NZ_CM149666.1, forward strand.
GTACCGCCTGACCTGGCCGGGACCCACATGACCGCGTCCGAACCCGAGGAGGGGCGCAGGGCCGAACCCGAGGGGGAGCGGTCCGCCCCTCCCTCCGGCCTGCCCGAGACCGGGGGCGGCTGGCGGGACAACAACACCGGTCTGACCCGCGCCTACCTGCTCGCCCAACGGGCGGCCCGGGCCCTGGTACGCGTGGTGCACACCAACTGGCGCCGCTCCCTGCACCTGCGGGTCATCAGCACGACCCTGGTCCTGTCCCTGCTGGTGATGGCCGGGCTGGGGTACGTGCTGATCTCCGAGGTGCGCGGGGGCCTGTTGGAGGCCAAGACCGAGGCCGCGGTCAACGACCACCGCGCCGGCCTCAACTACGCGCTCCTCGAACTGCGTAAGAACGAGATCGGCGACCGCAACAGGCTCCTGAACAACATCGCGAGCGAGCTGACCAGCCGCAGCGGCGACACCGGGCTCTACAGCGTGTTCATCCTGCCGTCGGTGAGCGACGAACTCGGCTGGGCCACCGGTGAGGGCGACGTTCCGCCCAGGCTCGTGGAGCAGGTCCGCCAGTCCGAGGTGCTCGATCAGCAGTACCACACGTACATGCACATCGACATGGACGACGGTTCGGTCGAGCCGGCCCTGGTCGTGGGCGCCCAGCTCACCCACGCCTACGAGCTCTACTACATCTTCCCGCTCCAGCACGAGCAGGAGATCCTGGACCTGGTCCAAGGCACGGTCGCCCTGGTCGCGATCCTGCTGGTCATCCTGCTCGGGCTCATCGCGTTCATGATCACCCGCCTGGTGGTCACCCCCGTGCGTTCCGCCGCGCAGTCGGCCGAACGCCTGTCCTCGGGCGATCTCACCGAACGCATGACAGTGCACGGCGAGGACGACCTCGCCCGGCTCGCCATGTCCTTCAACGACATGGCGGGCAACCTGCAGGAGAAGATCCAGGAACTGGAGGAGCTGTCCAAGCTCCAGCGCCAGTTCGTCTCCGACGTCTCGCACGAGCTCCGTACCCCGCTCACCACCATCCGGATGGCCGGGGACCTGCTCTTCGACGACCGCGAGGAGCTCGACACCTCGCACCGGCGCTCCGTCGAACTGCTCCAGAGCCAGGTCGAACGCTTCGAGGAGCTGCTGTCCGACCTGCTGGAGATCAGCCGCCACGACGCGGGGGCCGCCACCCTGGGCACCGAGCCCACGGACATCCGGGACTCGGTGATGAAGGCCGTCGGCGACGCCGAACAGATCGCGGAGCGGCGCGGCATCAAGGTGATCCTGCGCCTGCCCGCGGAGCCCTGCGTCGCCGAGTTCGACACCCGGCGGATCAACCGCATCCTGCGCAACCTGGTGGTGAACGCCATCGAACACAGCGAGGGGCGCGACGTGGTGGTCGCGGCGGCCGGCGACCGCGACGCGATCGCCGTGGCGGTGCGCGACTACGGGGTGGGGCTCAAGGAGGGGGAGGAGCACCTGTGCTTCGACCGCTTCTGGCGGGCCGACTACTCCCGGGTGCGCACCACCGGCGGCACCGGCCTGGGCCTGTCCATCGCCAAGGAGGACGCCGCCCTGCACGGGGGCTGGCTCCAGGCCTGGGGGATGCCCGGTCAGGGATCACAGTTCCGCCTGTCCCTGCCGCGGCGCTCCGGGGCCGAGCTGCGGGGGTCCCCCCTGCCGCTGGTTCCTCCGGAGATCGCCCTGGGGCGCAACTTCACGTCTCTCGGCGACAAGGACGGCGCGAACGGCGGGAACGGTGCGCCGGAGACCCGGAGCCCGGAGAGGGAACGGCCCGGAGCCGACGAGGAGGAGGCCCTGTGAGCGACGTGGCGAGCCCGGGACGATGGAAGCGGGCGGCGAGCACCATGGCCGCGGGCGCACTCGCCTGCGTGTCCCTGGGGGCCTGCGCGAGCGTTCCCATGACCGGCCCCGTCGTCCCCGGCGAGGGCGGGGACACCTCGGGTGACCCCTACGGCAGCTACGTACGGCTCCTGCCCGCCGGACCCCAGCCCGGGGTGGAGCCCGAGGGCCTGATCAACGGCTTCCTCCAGGACATGGGCAGTTTCGAGGACGACCACAAGGCCGCCCGCAGCTACATGCTCCCCGAGATGCGCGAGAACTGGTCCCCGGACGGCTCCGTCCAGGTCTTCGCCGACCTGGACGCGGTGAACCTCGAGTCCGAGGTCTCCGCCGACGGCCTCACCGCGACGGTGCGGCTGCTCAGCAACGAGGTCGCCAGTATCGACGAGAGCGGCAAGTACCTCCCGGCCGACACCGGAACCGTGCTCGAGGAGACCTTCACCCTGGCCCGTGAGGGGGGTGATCCCGAAGGCGAGTGGCGGATCCAGGACCTGCCCGAGGAGATCATCCTCAGCCAGTTGGACGTCGAGCGCACCTACCGCCCGTTCAACCTCTACTACTTCAACCCGGACGGGACGGCCCTGGTCCCGGACCCGGTCTACCTGCCGGTGAGTCCCGACCAGCTCGCCGACCGCCTCCTGCGCAAACTCGCCTTTGGGCCCACCGACTGGTTGGACCCGGCGGTGACGTCCTCCTTCCCCGAGGGGGTCGTGCCCAAGGTCGAGGTCGACGCCGAAAGGGTCGTGATCAGCGTCAGGGGCCCGACCGAGGCGGACGAGTACAGCATGGGCGCGCAGATCGCCTGGACGCTGCGGCAGCTTCCCGAGATCCAGGAGTTCACCCTCCGGATCAACGGCGAGGAGGTCGGTTTCCCCCAGGCGGACGGGGAGAGCTCCGACCGGCCGCGCCCGGGCAGCGACTTCTGGGACCGGGTGAGCCCCGGCGCCATGGCCCCGGACGTGCACGCCTACTTCACGCACGAGGGCCAGCTGTGGTCCGCCTCCGACTGGGAGCCGGACACCTTCGAGGACGCCGAGCGGGTCCCGGGCCCCCTCGGAGCCGGAGACGTCCAGCTGGACCGGTTCGCGGTCTCGCTCGACGAGAGCACCGTCGCCGGTGTCACGCTGGGCGGCGGGGAGGTCGTCACCAGTTTCACCAGCCCCGGGGCGGAGACCAGGGAGGTCCTCGCCGACGGGGTGTTCACCGAGCTGTCCTGGGACGTGAACGGCAACCTCTGGGTGGTCGAGGAGATCGAGGGCCCGGACCCGGAGGAGGACTCCGAGGACGAGGGGGCCACGGAGCCGGACGCCGTCCAGCCCGACGGGGCCGGGGGCACGCGCCCGCCCGCCCCGGAGGACACCGCGCTGTGGTTGCTACGCGACGGGGACGAGGTGGTCGAGGCCCAGGTGACGGGGCTGCGGGGGCACACCCTGGTGCACTTCAGGATCTCCCGGGACGGTTCCCGGGCCGCCGTGGTCACCGAACGGGACGGGGAGCGCGCACTCCAGGTCGGCCGGGTCGTGGAGGACGAGGACGGACAGGTCTCGGTGGGCGGCTTCATCCCCCTGGCACAGCAGGAACTGGACGACGTCACCGGTATCGCCTGGCGTTCGAGCGACCAACTGGTCGTCCTGGGCAGCCGTGACGGCGGCACCCAGCAGGCGCTGTTCGTCGCCCTGGACGGAGGTACGCCCGCAGCCAGCGCCGGAGCTCCGGGCGCGGGTACGGTCACCATCACCGGAGCCCCCGGACAACCCCTGCTCGCCGGCTCCGACGACGGCAACATCTGGGCGTCCAACGACCCCCTGAACTGGCAGGTCGTGGTTGAGGGCAGCTCGCCCACCTACCCGGGCTGACCCCGGGCCCGGCGTGCCCTCCGCGTGCCCTCCCCGGAGGGGCGGGGAGGGCACGCCGGGTTTTCCACAGGCGGTGCGGCGGCACTGGCGGGGGCGGTCGCGGCGGTCGATCCTGGAACCATGGACCAACGGACCGGTGCTCTGCGCCGACGGCCACACGGTGTGCTCTCCCTGGTGCGACGCTTCCTGACCGGCCTGCTCGACCCCCTCCTCGAACTGCTGCTGCCGCACGCCTGTGCGGGGTGCGCGGGCCCGGAGGGGCCGCTGTGCGCCCGTTGCCGGACGGTTCTGGAGCGCAGGCCGCACCCGTGCGCCCCGCGTGAGCGCTGCCCGCCGACCTGGGCCGCCGGCCCCTACGCCGGGCACGACCGCAGGGTCCTGCTCGCCTACAAGGCACACGGGGACGGGCGCTTGGCGGACCACCTGGGGGAGCGTTTGGCCGCCGCCTACCACGCCTCCGGGTGGGCGGGTCCGGACACGCTGCTGGTACCGGTCCCGGGGCGCGGGGGGTCCTCGTCCCGGCGCAGCCCGGTCACCCGTCTGGCGCTGTCCTGCGCGCACCGGGCGGGCGTCGAGTCGACGGGCGGGGTGGTTCCGCTGCTGGGCTACCGGCGCGGGACGCGCCGACAGGTCGGGTTGGGGCGCGCGGAGCGTCTGGCCAACCGGGCGGGGTCCTTCACCGTCGTCCGGTTGCCCCCGGACCCGGACGGGAACGGTCAGGGCGGCGGCCCGGGGGCGGCCCGGCGGGGCCTGCGCGGTCGCAGGGTGGTCGTCGTGGACGACGTGCTCACCACCGGCGCCACGGTCGCTGAGGCGACCCGTGCGCTGCGCGAGGAAGGGGCCAGGGTGGTGGGCGCCCTGGTGCTGGCCGAACGGTCCGGGTTCCGGAACCGACTGTCTCCGGTCACGGGAGCGAGGTCGGAACGAAGGTTTTACGAACCCCCCTGAACAGGCGAAAGATGCATGTTCACAAGGGTTTGCGACGCTTCTCGGGCAGTTGGGCGCCCGTCCGCTACCTGACATCCGCGCCGGGACAGGTTACGGTCCAGGTATGGCACCCGTCCGGGTCCGTGGTTGCGTCGGATTTTTGAAGCTCCCGGGAACACCGGGGAGCGACTCCGGCAAGCCGATGCCAGGCGCAGGCGAAACGGCCCACGTAAGGCGACTTTTCGTCGACCGATCACGGTGCGCCTTAGAGGTAAGCCCTGCCCCGCGGAGGGTCCCGATGTCCCTCATGACAGGGAGAAGAGCAGTAGTCGCGGATAAGAGCGGCGACACTCTCAGCAGGCGGATGTGGGGACGAAGACCAGGTCGGCCGGACGGGTGGCATACCGACGCGCGGGGGTTCGCCGGTCCCGGAGCGCATGCTCCGGGGCCGCGGGCCCCCTACCGTCCCCTCCACGCCGACCCGGCCCGTTTCCCCGTCCTCCTACCCGCCGGGTGTTCGGTGCCGAATGGACCCAAGGTCCTTCTCGTCAGTTCAGAGGTCGTGATCAATCGTGCCCGTGGGGCGCGTGATGACCCTGCTTCTGATGGGTATACGCACTTCCAACCGAGTCGTGACCCGGATCCGACCGGTTCACAGACGGAAGGGGGCTAGCGCGTCACACCCTCCCCGGCGAGGGAGGGGAGCAGAGCCAGCCTGGCCGTCGCCTTCACGGCGGTCACGCGATGAAGGGGGTCCTATGGACATCATCGTCAAAGGTCGACGCACCAGTGTGAGTGACAAGTTCCGACAGCACGTCGAGAACAAGCTCGACAGGCTCTCCAAGTGGGAGCGCAAGGGCATGAGCGTCGATGTGGAGGTGTCCCAGGAGCGCAACCCCAAGCTCGCCGACGTCCGCGAGCGGGTTGAACTGACCATCCACTCCGATGGCCCTGTCATCAGGAGCGAAGCCGCGTCCGCGGACCGCCACGGTGCGCTCGACCTCGCGGTCGACAAGATCGAGGCCCGCCTCCGCAAGTCCGCGGACCGCCGCAAGGTCCACCGGGGAAACCACACTCCCGTCTCCGTGGCGGCCGCGACCGCCGACCTCCCCGGAGACCTGCCCTCATCCACCCCGACAACAGCCGAGGCACCCCCGGCCCAGCGCAGCGGGGACGAGGAGATCAACGGCGTCGAGCTCGACGGCCGCTTCTCCGACGAGTTCGTCGAACTCGACACCCAGGGGGAGACTCCCGTGATCGTGCGGGAGAAGTACCACCGGGCCAAGCCGATGAGCATCGACCAGGCGCTGATGGAGATGGAACTCGTCGGCCACGACTTCTACCTCTTCCACGACGAGGTCAAGGACGCCCCGAGCGTCGTCTACCGCCGCAAGGGCTTCAACTACGGCGTACTGAGGCTTGTGGACTAGGAACCCCGTCTCCGAACTCCTCCGCACGGGAGGTGGAGAGCCGAGCTGAACACGCACCGCGGCGGGCCCGAACGGCCCGCCGCGGTCGTGCGTCACGCCTTCCGGCCCCGTTTGATGTGGTGCAGCGGGGTCTGGTGCGGTTCCTCGGGCTCGTATCGCGGCGGGTCGAGCACCACGTCGCCGAGGATGTCGCAGAAGACCGCCACCGCGACCGCGGCGACCAGCAGGACCCCGCCCAGGACCAGCAGCAGCGGGGCGCCGCCCAGGGCGATCGCCAGTCCGCCGAGGGAGAATCCGGCCACGGCGAGGGCGACGCAGACCCAGGAGGCCAGGCTCCCGCGGTGGCCGTTGCTCGGGGCCAGGGTGCCGCCCTGGCGCTGGAACCCCCGGATACGTCCCTTCTCCCGTTCCTCGTCGGCCGTCGGGTGGTACTGCTCCCACGCCAGAGCCGGGTCGTACGCCGCGGCGGGACGGACGGACGTCCGCCGGGCCCCCTCCACGACCGTCTCGATCACCTCGGCCGGTGTCCTCGGAGAGAACGTTCGTCTAGCCCTCCGGGCCCGTTCGGTGCCTCTGTTCGCTCGCATGGTGACCCCTCCCGGGAGCACGTTCGCGTCGGCGGATCCGCGGTCACACGATTGCGCGCACAACCGTTCGGAACCGCCCCTGCACCCATTGCACTACCCGAAGAAATGCGCGAGTCTGCACAAACATCATGAAAAAGGCGGGAACATCCATACCCGTTCCGCTCGTTTGCTGGGAGGACGGGAAGCGGTTCCGGGTCCTCTAGGATGTAGGCCCGAGGACCAGGGGTCCCCTGATCTCCGTGGCCGCGAAAAGCGGTCAGCGGGCCTAGATCTGACTCTCCGCCCACGGTGGAGCCAACCGCGATCTGCGAGGAGCGCATAGGAAGTGCCAGGCATACTCGACAAGCTCCTGCGCGCGGGTGAAGGAAAGATCCTGCGCCGGCTCAACAAGCTGAAGGACCAGGTCAACGCGCTTGAGGGCGACTACGTCGACCTCACCGACGAGGAACTGCGCGACCTCACCCGGGAGTACAAGGAGCGCTACGAGGACGGGGAGTCCCTGGACGACCTCCTCCCCGAGGCCTTCGCGACCGTCCGCGAGGCGGCCAAGCGCACCCTGGGACAGCGCCCCTTCGACGTCCAGGTCATGGGCGCGGCGGCTCTGCACCTGGGCAACATCGCCGAGATGAAGACCGGTGAGGGCAAGACCCTGACCGGAAGCCTCGCGGTGTACCTGAACGCTCTCGCGGGCAAGGGTGCGCACGTCATCACGACCAACGACTACCTCGCCCGGCGCGACGCCCAGAACCTGGGCCGCATCTTCCACTTCCTCGGGCTCGAGGTCGGCGTGGTCGGCCCCCAGATGACCGCGGAGGCCCGTCGCAAGGCCTACCAGGCCGACATCACCTACGGTACGAACAACGAGTTCGGGTTCGACTACCTGCGCGACAACATGGCGCTCTCGCTCAAGGACACGGTCCAGCGCGAGCACTTCTTCGCCCTGGTCGACGAGGTCGACTCCATCCTCATCGACGAGGCGCGCACCCCGCTGATCATCAGCGGCCCCTCCGAGCAGAACTCGCGCTGGTACTCCGAGTTCGCGAAGATCGCGCCCCGCCTGAAGAGGGACGTCGACTACGACGTCGACGAGAAGAAGCGCACCGTCGGCATCACCGAGTCCGGTGTGGCCAAGGTCGAGGACTGGCTCGGGATCGACAACCTCTACGAGGCGGTCAACACCCCGCTGATCAGCTTCCTCAACAACTCCCTCAAGGCCAAGGAGCTGTACCGCAAGGACAAGGAGTACATCGTCAAGGACGGTGAGGTCCTCATCGTCGACGAGTTCACCGGGCGCGTCCTGGCCGGCCGCCGCTACAACGAGGGCATGCACCAGGCCATCGAGGCCAAGGAGCGCGTCAGGATCAAGGACGAGAACCAGACTCTCGCCAAGGTCACGCTCCAGAACTACTTCCGCCTCTACGAGAAGCTCGCCGGTATGACCGGTACCGCCCAGACCGAGGCGGCGGAGTTCACCCAGACCTACGGCGTCGGCGTGGTCCCCATCCCGACCAACAAGCCGATGATCCGTGAGGACGTCAAGGACGTCGTCTACAAGCACGAGGACGCGAAGTTCCAGGCCGTGGCCGAGGACATCGCCGAGCGCCACGAGGAGGGGCAGCCGGTCCTGGTCGGTACGACCAGCGTCGAGAAGTCCGAACTCCTCTCCCGGATGCTCAAGCGCGAGGGCGTCCCGCACGAGGTCCTCAACGCGAAGAACCACGCCCGTGAGGCCTCGATCATCGCGCGTGCGGGCAAGCTCGGCGGGGTCACCGTGGCCACCAACATGGCCGGCCGCGGTACCGACATCATGCTGGGCGGCAACCCCGACTTCCTCGCCGACGAGGAGCTCCAGAGCCGCGGCCTGAGCCCGCTGGAGACCCCGGAGGAGTACGAGGCCGCCTGGCCGGAGGCGCTGGAGAAGGCCAAGGCCGAGTTCGAGGCGGAGCACGAGAAGGTCGTCGAGGCCGGCGGTCTGTACGTGCTCGGTACCGAGCGCCACGAGTCGCGCCGGATCGACAACCAGCTCCGCGGCCGCTCCGGCCGTCAGGGCGACCCGGGTATCTCCCGCTTCTACCTGTCCCTCCAGGACGACCTGCTGCGTCTGTTCAACTCCAGTCGTCTGGAGGCGTTCATGAACCAGCTGAACATCCCGGACGACCAGCCGATCGAGTCCGGCATGGTGAGCAAGGCGATCGCCTCCGCCCAGGGGCAGGTTGAGACGCAGAACTTCGAGATCCGCAAGAACGTCCTCAAGTACGACGAGGTCCTCAACCGCCAGCGCAAGGTCATCTACGCCGAGCGCCGCAAGGTGCTCGAAGGCCAGAACCTGCGCGACCAGGTCGTGGAAATGCTCCAGGAGGTGCTCCGCGGCTACGTCGTGGAGGAGACCGCCCAGGGCGACCCGGAGGACTGGGACCTCGACAAGCTCTGGCGGGCGTTCAAGCAGGTCTACCCGATCAGCTTCACCGTCGACGAGTTCATCGAGCAGAACGGCGACCTGCACACCCTGACCGGTGACCTCATCGCCACCCAGGTGATCGAGGACGCCGGCGCCGCCTACGACGCCCGCGAGGCCGAGCTGGGCGAGGAGGCCATGCGTGAGGTCGAGCGCCGGGTCATCCTGCAGGTGATGGACCGCAAGTGGCGTGAGCACCTCTACGAGATGGACTACCTCCAGGAGGGCATCGGCCTCCGTGCGATGGCCCAGCGCAACCCGCTGATCGAGTTCCAGCGCGAGGGCTTCGACATGTTCCAGCAGATGCTGGAGGCGATCAAGGAGGAGTCGGTCGGCTACCTCTTCAACGTCGAGGTCCAGGTCCGCAAGAAGGAGGAGCCGACCATCACCGCCTCCGCCGCGGCGCAGACCGCCGCGGCCGTGGGCGGCGGCTCCACCGGGGCGGCCGCCGTCGCCACCGCGGTGGAGGAGGACGAGGAGGCCGTCGGGGCCGACGCTCCCGCCGAGGAGTCGGAGCCCGCCGAGGACGTGGTGGTCCCCGGTTTCGGCGAGGGCCAGCCGGACCGCCTCCAGTACTCCGCGCCCAGCGAGGACGGCGGCGTCGAGCGGCACAGCGAGACGGTGGACCACGAGTACGCGGGCACCGCTCGCAACTCGCCCTGCCCCTGCGGTTCGGGCAGGAAGTACAAGAAGTGCCACGGTGACCCCACGGCCAAGTAGCCGCTGAGGAAGCCACGGACACGCGCGTGGGCGCGACCCCCTGGGGGTCGCGCCCACGCGCTGTTGGATGCGGGCCCCGGAGACGGGCCCCGGCAGCACCGGGTCGGGCGCCGGGGCCTCGGTCCGGAGGCCGGGCTCAGGAGGTCTGGGTGACCTTGTTGAGGCCGCGCGGGACGTCGGGGTCGTAGCCCAGACGGCGGGCGAGGTGCTCGGTGAGCAGCTGGGCGGGGACGATGAGGTTCATCGGGGACACCCACTCGGGCACGTCCGGCACCGGTACGGACAGATCGCTCGCCGCGGCCAGGGCGGCGCCGCCGCCGAAGCCGAACACCGGTGCGCCGGCGGACCGGGCCCGCTCCGCGAGGGCGACCGTGCCCTGCAGGGTGGGGCCGTCGGGCGCGGCCACCAGCAGTGCCGGGGTGCGCGGGTCCACGACCGCGATCGGGCCGTGCAGCAGGTCGGCGTAGGACAGGCCCATCGCGTGCAGGTAGCAGGCCTCCTTGAGCTTCAGGGCCGCCTCCAGCGCCGTGGAGAAGGCCATGCCGCGTCCGGAGATCACCGCCCCCTGGACGGCCACCATCCGCTCGACGATCTCCTCCAGGGCGTCCGTGGGCGCCGCGAGGGTCTGCTCGATGCCCTCCGGTACCAGGTCCAGTTCACCGGCGTCGAGGTCCGCGCCCAGGCCCAGGGCGAGGACCGCGAGAGCGGCCAACTGGGTGTTGTAGGTCTTGGTGGCCGGGACCGCGACCTCGTTCCCGGCCCGGGTGACCAGGGCGACGTCGGCCTCGGCCGCGAGCGGGGAGTCCGCGCCGTTGGTGACGCCGACGGTCCGGGCCCCGCAGTCGGCGGCCCAGCGCATGGTCTCGACGATCTCCTCCGTCTTACCGGACTGGGAGATGGCCACGGCGAGGACGTCCGAGAGGTCGATCCTGGCGCCGTAGGCGGTCGCGATGGAGGGGGAGCCCAGGGTGGCCAGACGGCCGGTGTGCGCCTGCAGGAGGTAACTGCCGTAGACCGCGGCGTTGTCGGAGGAGCCGCGGGCGATGAACAGGACGTGCTTGGTGCTGCGGCCGAGCGCCTCGATCTCCGCGCGCAGGGGCAGCAGGTCGGCGAAGGTGCGGCGCAGTGCCTCGGGCTGTTCGGCGATCTCGGAGCTCATCAGGCTCGTCGTGCTGGTCATGGAGAACCCTCCGGGGTGGACGGGCGGGCCTGGACATGCGCCGGGGGCCGCGCTGGTCGCTCGTGGACGGGCCGGGGCAACGCCCGCGGCCAGTCACGATGCTGGTTCGCTCCGCGTACCACAAGGTGGATTGACACGCGGGTCGCGCTATGGTCTAGTCCGGACTATACCAGTTGATATCCGGTATGCGCCGGTACGAGTCAGGTGCCGGAGCAGGCCCCGTGTCAGGGCGTGTTCGGTGGATATGCCCTAGGGTCTAACGCCAACCCGACCGCCGACCGAGAAGGCCGCCCGCCCCATGCCGATCGACGCCAGCAACCCGCTGCCCAAGTACGTCCAACTCCGTGACCTGCTCCTGGACTGGATCACCGAGGCCGGGCTGGGCGTGGACGACATGGTGCCCTCCGAGCGCGAGCTCAGCACCACCTACGGCCTCTCCCGGATGACCGTGCGACAGACCATCGACCTGCTGGTGGCGGAGGGGCGCCTCTACCGGGTTCCGGGCAAGGGCACCTTCGTCGCCCGGCCCAAGATCGAGATGTCCCTCGTCCTGGCGTCCTTCAGCGAGGACATGCGGGCCCGCGGCTACGAACCCGGCGCCCGCGAACTGATCCGTCAGGTCATCCCGGCCAGCGGCCACACCGCCCGCATGCTCGACATCGCCCCGGGGACCCTCGTCCACCACATCGAACGCATGCGTACCGCCGACGACGAACCCATGGCGGTGGAGCGTTCCAACATCCCCGCGGACATGGTGCCGGGGCTGGAGGACTACGACCTCGCGGAACGATCCCTCTACGAGGTCCTGGAAAACGAGTTCGACATCCTGTTGGATTCCGGGGAACAGACCATCGAGGCCGGGATCTGCGACTCGGCCGACTCCCGCCTCCTCGGCCTACCCGCTGGAAGCCCGGTGCTGATCATGCAGCGCCGAAGCTTCGCCAAGGGACAGTGCGTCGAACTCGCGCTGTCCACCTACCGTGCTGACCGCTACCAGCTGCACTCCCGCCTCGACCCGAGGCAGCACGGCGACTGACGCACCGCGCCCGCAGGGCGCGCGTTCGAGAGGGAGGTACCCCCCACCATGTCGGACCCGACCCCCGTTTCCCCGGGCGCCCAACGCGGCGCCGAACGCGGAACCAAACGCGGCTCCTCGGCGCTGGCCGTACTCCAGCGGCTCGGCCGCAGCCTCATGATGCCGATCGCGGTCCTGCCCGCCGCCGCGATCCTGCTCCGCCTGGGACAACCCGACCTGCTCGGCGCCGACGGTCTGGCCGGGCTCAGCGGAATGGGCTGGATGGACCCCGTCTCGGGTGCCGTCGGCACCGCGGGCGAAGCGATCTTCGAGGCCCTCCCGCTGCTGTTCGCCATCGGTGTGGCCATCGGCTTCGCCAGGCGCGCAGACGGTTCGACCGCCCTCGCCGCCGTGGTCGGCTACCTGGTGTTCGACCGGGTGGCCACCTGGACGATGGTGACCTTCGACGGCGCCACCGGCGACATCGGCTCACGGCTGGTCAGCTATCCCCTCGCCGTCGATCCGGTGACCAGGGAGCCGCTCACCGACCCGGAGGCGGTCAACGCCGTCGCCCCGATGATCAACCACGCGGTCAAGAACCCCACCGACGTGCTCGGCGGAATCGCGGTGGGCCTGGTGGCGGCGCTGCTGTGGCAGCGCTACCACCGGATCAAACTGCCCACCTGGCTGGGCTTCTTCGGCGGCCGCCGCTTCGTGCCCATCGTCACGGCCCTGGCCGCCCTGCTCATGGGTGTGGTGCTGGGCCTGGTCTGGCCGCTCGTCGGCATGTGGATCCAGAACCTCGGCGAGGCGATCATCGGTGCGGGTGCGCTCGGTGCCGGCCTCTACGGAGTCATCAACCGCGTTCTGCTCCCCATGGGCCTGCACCACGTGGTGAACTCGTTCATCTGGTTCGTCTCCGGCACCCACACCGCCGAGGACGGCACGGTCTCCCACGGTGAGATCACCCGGTACTTCGCCGGGGACCCGGACGCGGGCGGCATGCTGTCCGGGTTCTTCCCCGTGCTCATGTTCGGCCTCCCCGGGGCCGCGCTCGCTATGTGGCTGACCGCGTCCAGGGCCAGGCGCGCGCAGATCGGCTCGATCATGATCCCCGCGGCGCTGACCGCGTTCGTCACGGGTATCACCGAACCCGTGGAGTTCGCGTTCATCTTCGTCGCACCGGTCCTCTTCGCCGTGCACATCGTGCTGACCGGCGTCTCGATGGCGCTGATGAACCTCCTCGACGTCCAGTTGGGCTTCGGCTTCTCCGCCGGACTGATCGACCTGCTGCTGAACGCGACGAAGGACAACACCCAGGGGCTGGGGATCCTGCTCCTGTTCGGGGCGTTCTACTTCCTGGTCTACTTCGGGATCTTCTACCTGCTCATCACCAGGTTCAACATCCCCACCCCGGGACGCGAGCCGGATCCCGACGAGACCGCCGCCCCGCACACGGCCCCGGCCACCGCGGAGGGCACCTCCGAAACCGGGCCGGAGGGCCCGGCCGACGGGGACGCCGGGCGTTCCGGCTGAGGGCCGCGCCGACCCGGTGACGACCGGCTACCGCGCCCGCCCTGGCAAGTGGGCGAAGTCACCCCTAAGCTCGGTCCAGGCCCCGGGGCACGCGATCCCGGGTAGAGCACGGAGGGCACATGGCGGACAAGGCAGCGGCGATCGTCGCCGGGTTGGGCGGCGCGGCCAACATCGAGGACATCGAGGCCTGCATCACCCGGCTGCGTACCGAGGTCGCCGACCCCGGACTGGTCCGGGAGAACGACCTGAAGGCGGCGGGCGCGCACGGCGTCCTCGTCTCCGGAAACGTCGTCCAGGTGGTGGTCGGCCCGGAGGCGGACTCCCTCACCGACGACATCCGGGACCTTCTGGACTAATCCTGGCGGAACGGCGCCCGAAAGCAGGACTCTGGCCTTTCGGGTGGCCGGTTCGCGGGTTAAGTTCTGTCCCTGGGGAAGATCTCCTCCATGTCAGACGTGAACGGTGCGCTGCGCGTACTCTCCCCCGTGACCGGAACGGCGATGTCCCTGGAGACAGTGCCGGACCCGGTGTTCTCCCAGAGCATGGTCGGCCCCGGGGTGGCGGTCCACCCCGAACCAGGACAGGAGGGCGGCCAGGAGTCCCAGCACGAGGCGGTCGCCCCGATCGCCGGGACCCTGGTCAAGCTCCACCCGCACGCCTACGTGGTCATGGCACCCGGCGGCGGGCGCGGGGTCCTCGTCCACCTGGGCATCGACACCGTGCAGCTCGCCGGCGAGGGGTTCGTCCTCCTCGCCCGGGAGGGAGCGGAGGTGGCGGCGGGCGACCCGGTGATCCGCTGGTCGCCCGGGACGGTGGCGGCCCTGGGCAGACCCTCGGTCGTTCCGGTGGTGGCCCTGGACGCCCGGCCGGAGGCCCTCTCCGAACAGGCGGAAGGAGCCGTCGAACCGGGAGAGGTCCTCTTCCGCTGGGAGTGAGGCCCCCGAACCCGGCCGCGCCACGGCGGGGTGCTCCCTCCCCTGCCCCGCGACCGGGTAGTCTCCGGCGGCAAGCAGCGACCCGCCGGAGAATGAAGCCCCGCCATGAGACCGTCCGTTCCACCCGCCCTGGCCCCGGCCTGCGTGGCCCTCACCCTGATCAGCACAGCCTGCTCCACACCAGAGGAGGTGGACACCTCGCCCGGGAGCGATGACCGGAGCCCCGGAGCCTCGGCCGAACCCTTCGAGCCGGTCCTGGCCCCGCAGCTGCTCGCGGACATGGACCTGGACGACAAGATCGGCCAACTCCTGGTGCTCACCGCGCAGGGCACCGCGGCCGCCGACAACGCCGCCCAGATCGAGGAGTACCGCCCCGGCGGCCTCATCTACTTCGACGCCAACCTGGACGACGCCGAGCAGATCGCCCGGATGTCGGCGGGTGTCCAGGACCTGGCCGCCGAACAGGGGCAGGGCGTCCCCCTGCTGATCGGTATCGACCAGGAACAGGGCCTGGTGGCCCGGATGCCCGTGGGCACCCGGTTCCCCGACGCCATGGCGGTCGGCGCCACCGGGGACACCGAACTGGCCGCCCTGCGCGCCGCCACCACCGCCGAGGAGCTCACCGCCGTCGGCGTCAACATGAACTACGCACCCGACGCCGACGTCAACACCAACCCCGACAACCCGGTCATCGGAATCCGGTCCTTCGGCTCCGACCCGGAACCGGTGTCCGAGATGGTGCTCGCCGAGGCCGACGCCTACGCCGAGCACGGTGTGGTCCCGGTGGTCAAGCACTTCCCGGGCCACGGGGACACCGACGTGGACAGCCACACCGGGCTGCCCGTCATCGACATGCCCCGGGACCAGTGGGAGGCCGAGCACCTCCCGCCGTTCCGGGCGGCCGTGGACGCGGAGGTGGACGCGATCATGACCGCCCACGTGCTGATGCCGCAACTGGACGCAGAGGAGGACCCGGACCCGGCCACGCTGTCCCCGTCGATCATCGACGGCATCCTGCGCGAGGAACTCGGATACGACGGAGTGGTCACCACCGACGCCCTCAACATGGAGGGCGTGCGCCAACGCCACGACGACGGCGAGGTGGCCGTCCGGGTGGTGGAGGCCGGTGTGGACCAGCTCCTCATGCCGCCGGACCCCGCGGCGGCGGTCTCCGCGCTGCGCGAGGCCGTCGGGAGCGGGCGGATCACCGAGGAGCGCATCGACCGGTCCGTCCTGCGGATCCTCAGCCTCAAGGAGAGGCGCGGGATCCTCGAGGGCGGATCCGCGGATCCGGCCGGGGCTGCCCAGGCCCTGGAGGATCCCGAGCACGCCGAGGCCGCCCAGCGGGTGGCCGACGCCTCGGTAACCCTCGTCCGCAACGAGGCCTCCCTGCTGCCGCTCGCAGAGGGCACGCGGGTGCGGGTGCGGGGCGTGGGCGCCGACCGGCTCTCCCCGGCCCTGACGGACGCCGGCCTGGAGGTCGTGGACAGCGGCGAGGAGGTGCTCGTGGTGGGCACCGACGGCGCCCGGGGGTCCCAGGAACAGCAGGGCCTGGTCTCCGCGGGCGAGGCCGCGGGCACACCGGTCGTCGTGGTCTCCCAGGGCGGCCCCTACGACCTTGAGGCGTTCCCCGAGGTGGACGCCTTCCTCGCCCTGTACTCGGCGGTGGAGGTCTCCCGGGTGGCCGCGGCGAAGGCGATCGCGGGGGAGCTCGACCCGTCCGGAACGCTGCCGGTGGCCATCCCCGGTGCCGATGTGAGCGCCGGGACCGGGCTCGGCTACTGACCGGACCGCGTGGTTGAACGGGGCGGGGAACGGGAAGAACCGTTCCCCGCCCGGACCCCTCCGGGCGGGAGACGTCCAGGAAGGGAGGGGATCGGATGAACGGCGCCCGACGCGGGGTCATCTCCGACTGGGGCGGTGTCCTCACACCGCCCCTGCTCGACGGCATCCGGGCCTGGCTCCAGGCGGACCGGATCGATGCCGAGCACTACTACGAGGTCATGCGGCCGTACTTCGACGGAAGCCTGCCCGAAAACCCCGTGCACGCACTGGAGCGGGGCGAGATCGACACGGGTGAGTTCGAGCGCGACCTCGCCGCCCTGCTGCGCTCCACGCACGGCGGCCCCGTGGTGGCGGAGGGGCTGATCCACCGCATGTTCTCGAACTTCGACCCGGTCCACGACATGTACGAGACCATCCGCTCGGTGCGGGGCAGCGGTGCCAGTACCGCGCTGCTGTCCAACTCCTGGGGCAACGGGTACCCGCGCGAACACTTCGCGGACACCTTCGACACCGTGGTCATCTCGGGCGAGGTGGGTATGCGCAAGCCCGAGGAGCGCATCTACCTGCACACCTGCGAGCAGATGGGACTCAGCCCCCAGGACTGCGTGTTCATCGACGACCTGGAGCACAACGTGGCGACCGCCGAGTCGCTCGGGATGACCGGCATCCTGCACACCGACGTGGCCAGCACCCGCCAGAAGCTGTCCCGCTTCCTGGCCCCCGAGGGCGAACCCGAACGCCAGCGGGTCTGACCGCGGAACGGTCCGCGGCGGGGTGCCGGTCCGGTCACCACGGGTTCTTTGGGAAACTCGTAGGGACCCGACCACGCCCTGGAGCTCCCATGTACGTCTTCCTTCCCAGCACCGTCCCCGCTCTGGCGGCCCTGCTCGACGCGGGCCGCCTGGAGGGTGCGGAACTCACCGCCTTCACCGCCGAGCCCGGACCGGACGGTGACCTGGAGGAGGCCGGGTACGACGCCATGTACGCGGCCGCCGACGCCTCGCTCGGACTTCTGGCACAGGACCCCGAGGCGCCCCGCCGCCGTGTGGTGCTCGCCGCGGAGATGCCCGACAACGTCGTCGAACACGAGGCCCGCCACGCCGACGGCGTCGCCCGCGTCAGCGTCCGGTCCGGTGTGCCCTACAAGAAGCTCAGGTCCGCGCACGTGGACGACGCGGACGCGGCCGAGGACATCGCCAGGGCCGCGGCGGACCCCTCCTCCGACGCCGCCGACGAGCACGAACTCATGTGGTTCGCGGTGCAGGAGCTGCGCTACCTGGTTCAGGAAGCCTGAGCAGCGCGCTCATGGAACCCGGGTCAACGAGCCCGGTTGTCCAGGAGTCACGCTGCTCTCCATCCGGTGAGAACCGGACGAAGAGCAGCGTTCCTACACCTGGTGTTCCCAGGGGCCGAGTGTGCCCGCGCGAACCCGGTACACACTGCCTTCGGTTTCGACCTCCAGCGAGAACTCGCTCAGCTCGGGCCAGCCCGCGTTCTCCAACAGGGTGTGGACCTCCGCCAGTTCCTCGACCAGGTCGCGAGATCCGCCTCCGGTTGTCGAGCCGTCAGGCCACACGTAGGCCCAGGAGTCACCGGTACCGGTTCCGAGCGCGATGATCGGGGCGGTCTCGTTGTTCTCCCAGGGACGTACGCCAACGTTGATTCCGATGCCGGGGGCGGCCAGTACCAGGCGGGTCAGGAGATCCCGGTCCAGCAGGTCCCGGGAACCAAGGGGGAAAGCTCCCTTCCGTTCGGTCTCCTTCCCCATGCCGGGGAAACGTTGGGAGGGCACACGCTGTCCCCGGTCGCGCATGAACGACCCGTCCCGTACGAAACGCCCCTTTGTCCCCCCGGTCAACGCGCCGATGGGAGTTGGCCCGCCCGCCTCGTACGGTGCCCAGGGAAGGATGAGCTTGCCCTCGGCTGTGAGGTGACGTGTCCAGTCATCGGGGACGCGGTGTGCCGAACACGTAGCGATGACCGCGTCGTAGGTCCCCTCGGGTGGCGTCACGTCGGTGAGGACACGTACCCCGGCTCCGGCCAGGCGTTCGCGTGCCCGTTCGGCCACCTTCGGGTCGATCTCCAACGAGGTGACAGAACCCGTGGGGCCGACCAGGGAGGAGAGGATGGCGGCGTTCCAGCCGGTACCTGTGCCGATTTCCAGCACTCGCGTTCCCGGACCCACCCCGGCTGCCTGGATCATGTCGGCCATCACCTGAGGCGCTGACGAGGACGAGGACGGGGTGTTGACCGCGCCGCTGCCGCCGTCGTTGGCCTGGGTGACCACCGCGTCGTCGTCATAGACGTAGGCGACCCACCGTGCTGGGTCGG
Source organism: Nocardiopsis sp. iso_40 (assembly GCF_056173285.1). NCBI lineage: Bacteria > Bacillati > Actinomycetota > Actinomycetes > Streptosporangiales > Nocardiopsidaceae > Nocardiopsis > Nocardiopsis sp. iso_40. Next base: position 1,163,681 of record NZ_CM149666.1, read on the forward strand.
CCGAGCGAATGAGTGGCAGGCCCTGGATGTCGGGCCACACCAGGTCGGGAATGTAGCGGTGCCGAGGGTGGTCGGCGAAGGCCGCCCGAATCGCGGCGGTGGTCTCCAACCGTTCGACGAGGCGGGTGTGCAGCTCTTTCAGGTTCACGCCGTACCACTTCCCCCGCATATCGGGCAGTCAACCAGTTGCTTACCCTTCCAGGGGCCGCCTCCGTCGCTTTCGAGCCAGACCTTCCCGGAACCGCCGCAGTTCGAGCAGTCGCCCGCGCGGGGATCGCTGGTGTGGAGTACCGGTGCGGTGCTCCTCCTCGGTGTCCTGGTTTCCATGTGCGTTCTCCTGAACGTGGGGGTTGTCTCTCTCGCGTCAGTAGGAGTGGCCGTGCCGTTGGGCGGCGCCACGGCAGGAGGGCGGCGCCGCCCAACAGCAGGGACACGGATCCGCTCACGTGACGTGGTAGCTCACCCGCCGGGTCTCGATGAGCGTGGCGCCCTCGGGAAGGGCGGAATCCTCGTCGTCCTCATCCAGGACGCGCAGCCAGATGTCGCTGCCGCTGGCGTAGGGGTCCAGCCGGTCCAGGAACTCCCAGAGGCTGTGCGGCAGCGGCGCGCAGGAGCACGCGCACGTGTGGGTGTTGTAGGTGGGGGCGATGGGAGAGATGCGGCCCGCGAGGGAGATGCCATCGTCGTCGGGCTCACCTCCCCGGATCACCTGGACCACTTCGGTGTACATGTCCGCGCCGGGCACGGTCATTGACGCCATGGAGTCAGCTCCTTACTCGGAGGAGGCGACACCCGGTAGGGGGTGCGCCGCTGGCTCCAGTGTAATTCTTGCGCACAAGGATTTCAATAGTATTATTTTGCCTGCAAGGATTTTTGTCGCCGAGGGGGTACTACGATCGTTGGTCAGAGCTGGAGAGAGATGTGGGGGTCCACGTGACGGCGAACCGGTCGCCTGGGGTGCGTCGGCGTCGGCTGGCCGCAGCCCTTCGGCGCTTGCGCGCCGAGTCAGGGTTGACGTCTGGCGAAGTCGCGAAGCGGATGGGTTGGACTGCTGGGGCGAGACTGACTCGGATCGAGCGCAACGAGTGGAAGTTCCCCAAACGGGACGAGGTCACCGGGCTGCTCGACATCTACGAGGTGCTGGGCGAGGAGAGGGAGCACCTTCTCAGTCTGACCCAGGAAGCTCGCGGGCGCAGCGACTGGCACCAATACGCTGACCTTTTTCCTGGATCGCTCCCTGATCTGGAGGCTGAGGCCGTCCGGATTCGGACCTACCAGGCATTGCTGGTCCCCGGTTTGCTCCAGACACCGGACTACGCGACCGCCATCTTCGAGGCCAGTCAGATCGTGCCTCCTGAGGACACCCAGCGCAAGGTCAAGTCCCGCATGGCTCGACGGGCCGTACTTGATTTGCCCAACGGTCCCCGTTTGATCGCCATCATCGACGAGGCTGTGTTGCGTCGTGTGGTGGGTTCTCACAGGGTGATGGCTGAGCAGCTTCACTTCCTCATGGGGATGGCTGCGCATTACAAGGTGACTCTGCTGGTCGTGCCGTTCGGTGCCGGTGCGCACACTGCGATGGACGGTGCCTTTTCCTTGCTGGAGTTCCCGAGCCCAGAGCCCGGCATCGTCAGTATCTCCACGGGTGTGGAGTCCCTGTACGTGGAGGATGGAGCCTACGTCGATCGGCATACGCTGATCTTCGACGCTGTTCACAACCTGGCCCTGGACCCGAAGAAGTCACTCGCCCTGATCGAGTCCATCGCCGCCGAGCACGACAAGCGAGCCTGACCATGCTGCTGGAGTTCCGTAAGTCCTCCTACTCCTCCGCGCAGGAAGATTGTGTGGAGGTCGCGCCCATCCTGACGTTCCGCAAGTCCTCCTACTCCACCTCCCAGGACAACTGCGTGGAGGTGGCCGACCTGCCCACCGGTGCCGCCATCCGTGACTCCAAGAACCCCGACCACGGCTTCCTGCCCCTGGGCGCCTCCGAGTGGACCGCCTTCGCCCGGTTGATCGCCACGCACCCCTCGCACAGCTAGCACTTCGGGCGGCTGATGGCCGGATTCGGACGTCGTTTCCTCCCCGAATCGCCCGTCCGGCACAATGGTTGCGTCCCCGAACCCCGACCGCCGAGGAGTCAGCCATCAGCCGCCTGGTGCTATGGAACATCGACCTCACCCTCCTCGACGTGGGGCAGGTGATGCGGGCCGCCTACGCCGAGGCCTTCGAGAAGGTCACGGGTGAACCGCTGGTCTACCTGACCTCGTCGGCGGGACGCACCGACTCGGAGATGTTCTTCGAGTTCTGCGCCCGGAACTACGTCGACCTCGAACCCGACACCGACGCCCTGGCCGACTTCCTGGCCGCTCTCGAGACGGCGTTCGGCGCCCGCCACGAGCAGCTCCTGGCCAAGGGCAGGGTCATGCCGGGAGCCGCGGCCTCCCTGGCCGCCGTCGCCTCCATACCGGACACCGTCCAGACCGTGGTCAGCGGAAGCACCCGGGCCAACGCCACCGCCAAACTGGTGGCCTTCGGCCTGGACACCCACCTCAACCTGGCCGTGGGCGGGTTCGGTTCGGTGAACTACCCCAAGTCCAGCCTCATCCAGTCCATCCGGCTGCACGCCACGGGCGAGGGCGGCCGGGCCTACACCGAGGAGGAGACGGTCTTCGTCACCGGTTCGGCCCCGGACGTGCGCGCCGCCCTGATCGGCGGAGCGACCCCGCTCGCGGTGCTCAACGGCACCGCGACCGAGGGCCAGTTGCGGGAGGCCGGAGCACAGATCGTGCTCCCCGACCTCAGCGACCCCAGGGCCGTGATGACCGCCGTCCACCGGGCGACGTCCCGATAACGGCCGTGACGCCGTCGACGGGCGGGTCGCGGCTCCGTGCGCACCCCCGTCAGCCGCGTCGGGGACGGTGCCGCCAGGAGCCCCGATGATCTCCGCAATCCGTTTCTTACAGTAGGTAACCACCGTGTAACGGTGTTGGTCCTGTCTTCGGGCGCGAAAAGCAGTAGCCTGTTCACGGTCCCCACGTCGTGGGGACCGCGCAGGGGCAGGGACAACGATGTTCCACCGCCCCGTTTGACGCGACCTGTGCGCACAGGTACCAAGCCGACCACCGCCTTCAGGGGTTCACTGCGACCCGAGGCGCTCACGAAAAGTCACAACCCAGCACAGAAGTTCACGGGTCAACTGACGAGCCACACACGTCACATGACCGGGTGTTCCCTCATGCGCTTGTGCGACGTTGCTCACAAAGGAGTGAGAGATCCCTATGTCCGGGCAATCCGACGTCATCCTCCAGAAGCTGCTCAGCGACGCGGCCTCCCGGTGGAATCCCGGGGACCGGCTGAGCCCCGAGTCCGCCGACGCGGTCCGCCGCTTCCTGTCCTTCTACTACCGGCACACGGACCCCGAGGAGATCAGCGGGCGCAGCCCCGAGCAGATCTGCGGGACCGCCGAGGCCCACCGTTCCTTCGGCGCCGAACGTGCCCAGGGACGGGCCAAGGTCCGGGTCTACACCCCGGACCTCGACCGGGACGGCTGGGAGCAGCAGACCAGCATCGTCGAGATCGTCACCGACAACGCGCCCTTCCTCGTCTCCTCCGTCACCATGGCCCTTCGGGACCTGGGCACCGGGGTGCGGCTGATCATCCACCCCCAGATGACCGTCGGCCGTGACCTGTCCGGACGCCTCCTGGAGGTCGATCCGGAGATCGGCGGCGACGGCCTGCTGCCCACCGACGAGTCGTGGATGCACATCGAGATCGACCGCCAGAGCGATCCCGACCGGGTCAAGGAGATCACCACCAGGCTGGAGCGCGTCCTCAACGACGTCCGCTGCGTGGACGAGGACTCCGCCAAGATGAGCGACCGGGTCATCCGGATCGCCGACGAGCTGGCCGCCTACCCGGACCGCCTGGTCTCGGGCGGCGTCGACCAGCGCGAGATCGGTGAGAGCGTCGACTTCCTGCGCTGGATGGCCGGCCGCCACTTCACCTTCATGGGCTACCGCGAGTACTCCCTCGTCACCGACGAGAACGGCGACGACTCGCTGCGCCCCGAGCCCGGCACCGGCCTGGGCATCCTGCGGATGGACTCGCCCGCCTCCACCAGCTTCGCGGTCCTGCCCCCGGAGATCCGCGCCAAGGCCCGTGAGCCCTACGTCCTGGTGCTCACCAAGGCCAACTCCCGCGCCACCGTCTACCGGCCCAAGTACCTGGACTACATCGGGGTCAAGAAGTTCGACGCCCAGGGCAACATCGTCGGCGAACGCCGCTTCCTCGGCCTGTTCACCTCCCAGGCCAACACCAGCAGCATCGCCCAGATCCCGATCCTGCGCCGCAAGCAGGCCGAGGTCCTCTCCCTGGCCGGGTTCGAGGCCGAGAGCTACGACGGCAAGGACCTGATCGAGCTCCTGGAGACCTTCCCCCGCGAGGAGCTGCTCCAGATCCCGGTGGGCGAGCTCTACAACATCGTCCGCGGCGTCCTGCGCCTGCGCGACCGCCGCGGTACCAAGCTGTTCATGCGCCGCGACCCCTACGGCGGCCGGTACATCTCCTGCTTCGTGTACATGCCGCGCGACGAGTACAGCACCCGGGTGCGGCTGGAGATCCAGAAGGTCCTCGCCGACGCCTTCCAGGGCGCCACCATGGACCACAACGTGATGATCGGCGCCGCCCCGCTGGCCCGCCTCTACCTGGTGGCCCGCGCCCGGCCCGGACACACCCTCGCCGACATCGACCAGGTCGCCCTGGAGGAGAAGGTCCGCCGGGCGGCCCGCTCCTGGGACGCCGACTTCGACGACGCCCTCATCGACGAGTTCGGCCCGACCCGCGCCACCACGCTCAAGGAGCGCTACGCCTCCGGGCTCACCGAGGCGTACAAGGTCGACAACAGCCCGGCCTTCGCCGCCAGGGACATCGCCCGCGTCGAGGGCCTGCTCAAGCGGACCACCCCGGGCTCCCGCCAGGGCGAGTTCTCGGCCGGCCTCTACCAGCCCGAGGGGGCCGACCCCTCGACCTGGCGGTTCCGCCTGGCCCGGATCGGCGAACCCATCTCACTGTCCCGCGTGCTGCCCGTGCTGGAGCACCTCGGCGTCGAGGTGGTCGACGAGCGCCCCTACGACCTGCACGTCGAGGGCCTCGACAAGGTCTGGATCTACGACTTCGGACTCGGCCCGCTGGAGTCCTCCGACCTCTCGCCCGCCCGCCTCAAGGCGCTCTTCGAGGACGCCTTCGACGCCTCCTGGCGCGACCTCAGCGAGTCCGACCGGTTCAACGCCCTGGTCGTGCGCGCCGGGCTCGACTGGCGCCAGCTCACCGTCCTGCGCGCCTACGCCAAGTACCTGAGGCAGACCGGGTCCACCTTCAGTCCGGACTACCTGGCCGACGTCCTGGTCGCCAACGTGGGGATCGCCAACCTGCTGGTGGACCTCTTCGAGAACCGCTTCGATCCCGACCGGGACGACGAGGGCAGGGACGAGCGCTGCGAGGTGATCGCCGGCAAGATCAGGAGCGAGCTGGAGGGCGTGGCCAGCCTGGACCACGACCGCATCCTGCGCTCGTTCCTGGCGGTCATCCAGGCCACCCTGCGCACCAACCACTACCAGGGCGGAGGCGAACGCCACCCCTACCTGGTGCTCAAGCTCGACCCGCAGGAGATCCCGGACCTGCCCAACCCGCGGCCCCGGTTCGAGATGTACGTCTACTCGCCGCGCGTCGAGGGCGTCCACCTGCGCTTCGGCTCCGTGGCCCGAGGCGGCCTGCGCTGGTCGGACCGGTTCGAGGACTTCCGCACCGAGATCCTCGGCCTGGTCAAGGCCCAGATGGTGAAGAACTCCGTCATCGTGCCCAGTGGCGCCAAGGGCGGGTTCGTCTGCAAGCGGCTGCCCGTCGGCGGCAGCCGTGAGGAGGTCTCGGCCGAGGTCGTCTCCTGCTACAAGCAGTTCATCAGCGGCCTGCTCGACGTCACCGACAACCTCGTCGACGGCCGCGTCGTGCACCCCGAGCGCACGGTCCGGCACGACGCCGACGACTCCTACCTGGTGGTCGCCGCCGACAAGGGCACCGCCACCTTCTCGGACACCGCCAACGCGATCTCCATCGAGCGCGGCTTCTGGCTGGGCGACGCCTTCGCCAGCGGCGGCTCGGTCGGTTACGACCACAAGGCCATGGGCATCACCGCCCGCGGCGCCTGGGAGTCGGTGCGTTACCACTTCCGCGAGATGGGCGTCGACGTCCAGCAACAGCCGTTCACCGTGGTCGGGATCGGTGACATGTCCGGTGACGTGTTCGGCAACGGGATGCTGCTGTCCAAGCAGATCAAGCTGGTGGCCGCCTTCGACCACCGCCACGTCTTCCTCGACCCGGACCCGGACCCCGCGACCTCCTGGGCCGAACGCGAGCGGTTGTTCCGCCTCCCGCGCAGCACCTGGGAGGACTACGACCCCGAGCTGATCTCCGAGGGCGGGGGCGTGTACCCGCGCACCGCCAAGTCGATCACCCTCACCCCGCAGGTACGCGAGGTCCTCGGCATCGACGGGGACGTCACGGCGCTCACCCCGGACGAGCTCATCCGGTACGTGCTCACCTCGCCGGTGGACCTGCTGTGGAACGGCGGTATCGGCACCTACGTCAAGGCCGGCAACGAGACCGACGCCGACGTCGGTGACAAGGCCAACGACCAGGTACGCGTCGACGCCTCCGCGCTGCGCGTGAAGGTGGTCGGGGAGGGCGGCAACCTGGGCCTGACCCAGCCCGCCCGGATCGAGTTCGCCCGGGAGGGCGGCCGGGTCAACAGTGACTTCATCGACAACTCCGCCGGTGTGGACACCTCCGACCACGAGGTCAACATCAAGATCATGCTGGACCGCGAGGTGCAGGCCGGCGAACTCGCCAAGGACGACCGCGACCAGCTGTTCATCGACATGACCGACGAGGTCGCCTCGCTGGTCCTGGACAACAACTACGCCCAGAACACGGTGCTGGCCGCCGCGCGCAAGCAGGCCCACGAGATGCTGCACGTGCACGGCCGCTACATGCGCCAGCTGGAGCGCGCCAAGGTCCTCAAGCGCAAGCAGGAGGACCTGCCCTCGGACAAGGCGATCGCCGAGCGGCGGGCCCAGGGCAAGGGGTTGACCGGCCCGGAGTTCGCGACGCTGCTCTCCTACACCAAGATCAGCCTCAAGGACCAGATCGAGCTCTCCGACCTGGCCGAGGACCCCTACCTGGCCTCGACCCTGACGAACTACTTCCCGACGCCGCTGCGCTCGGACCGCTTCACAGCGGGTGTGGAGTCCCACCCGCTGCGCAAGGAGATCATCGTCAACCAGGTGACCAACCAGATGGTCAACCGGTCGGGGATCACCTACGCGTTCCGCCTCAACGAGGAGCTGGGCTCCAGCGCCGCGGACATCGCCCGCGCCTACCTGGTGGTCCAGGACGTCCTCCAGCTGCGCAGGTTCTGGGGCGAGATCGAGGGGCTGGACCACCGGATCTCCGTGGACAGCCAGCTGGCGCTGCTGCTGGAGACCCGCAAGCTCGCCGAGCGCTCCGCCCGGTGGCTGCTGCGCAAGCGGACCTTCCCGTTCGACCTGAGCAGTGAGATCGGTTTCTTCGCCGAGGGAGTGGGCGAGGTCCTGCCCCAACTGGAGGACCTGTTGCGCGGCCGCGACCGGGAGGCCTTCGAGGAGCGCCGCGACCGGTACACCTCGATGGGGGTCCCCACCGGCCTGGCCGGGCAGGTCGCCGCCATGGTGCCCGCCTACTCCACCCTGGACCTGGTGGAGATCGCGCACCGCACCGGCCACCCGGTCGGCCGGGTGGCCAGCCTGTACTTCGAACTGGCCGACCGGTTCAACATCAGCTGGTGGCGTGAGCGGATCATCGACCTGTCGCGGGACGACCGCTGGGCCACGATGGCCCGTTCGGCGCTGCGCGACGACCTGTACACGGCCCACGCCGACCTGACCGGCCGGGTCCTGGAGTCGGGGACGGCGGAGTCCAACGCCGAACTGATCGCCGGCTGGGCCGAGCAGAACGAGACCGCGGTGGAGCGCGCCGGGATCACCCTCTCGGAGATCCAGGAGAACGAGCGCTTCGACCTGGCCACCCTGTCGGTGGCCCTGCGGTCGATCCGTTCCCTGGTCGACTAGGACGACCGGGAGACGGGCACACGAGGGGCGTGCGGGCGACCGCGCGCCCCTTTCGCGCCTTGACGGGAAGCGCGGATGGGGGAACGGCCCCTGTACTGGGTCCTACACTGGGTCCCGTGGCAGAACTGGACCCAGCAGAGAAGATCAAGGAACTCGCGGCGACCCTGGCGAGTGTGACCGCCGTGTTGGACCTGGAGGCGATGCAGACCCAGATCGCCGAGCTGCGCGAGCAGTCCGCGGACCCCGACCTGTGGTCCGACCAGGGCAACGCGCAGAAGGTGACGCGCCAGCTCTCCGTTCTGGAGTCCATGGTCAGCAAGGTCGGTGGTATCAGGCAGCGCCTCGACGACCTCGGGGTGCTCTACGAGCTCGCCGAGACCGAGGACGACCCGGACACCAAGGCCGAGGCGGACCGTGAGCTCGAGCAGCTCCGCAAGGACATCGGTGAGCTGGAGGTGCGTACGCTCCTCAACGGGCCGCACGACGAGAACGAGGCCATCGTCACCATCAACTCCCAGGCCGGCGGCGTCGACGCCGCCGACTGGGCGCAGATGCTCCAGCGCATGTACCTGCGCTGGGCGGAACGGCACGGATACCCCACGGACGTCTACGAGACCTCCTACGCGGAGGAGGCGGGCATCAAGTCCACCTCGTTCGTGGTCAAGGCGCCCTTCGCCTACGGCACGCTGAGGGGGGAGCACGGCACCCACCGGCTGGTGCGCATCTCGCCCTTCGACAACCAGAACCGGCGTCAGACCTCGTTCGCCGGCGTGGACGTCGTGCCGGTGGTCGAACAGAGCGACCACATCGAGATCGACGAGACCGAGCTGCGGGTGGACGTGTACCGTTCCAGCGGTCCCGGCGGTCAGGGCGTCAACACCACGGACTCCGCGGTGCGCATCACCCACCTGCCGACGGGCATCGTGGTCTCCTGCCAGAACGAGCGTTCGCAGCTGCAGAACAAGGCCACCGCGATGTCGATGCTCCAGGCCAAGCTCCTGGCCCGCAAACGCGAGGAGGAGCAGGCCGCCCTGGACGAGATCCGCGGCGACTCGGTGAGCAGTTGGGGGACCCAGATGCGCAACTACGTGCTGCACCCCTACCAGAGCGTCAAGGACGTGCGGACCGGCGCGGAGACCGGTAACACCTCGGGTGTCCTGGACGGTGAGATCGACGGTTTCATCGACGCCGAGATCCGGTGGATGCGCAGTAGGGAGAAGAACGAACAGAACTGACCCGCCGGGCCCTGTGAACCGCGGTGTCCCCGCCCCGAAGGCGGGGACACGCCCGGTCGCGGTATTCCCACCCAGAGTGAGTGAATGCGTGTGGCGAGCGGCCTTGTATCCAGATGGTGACGCCCGCGTCTCCGTAGTTTTACCGAAACTACTATATGTGAACGTTATCATCGGTTGACACCTCCGATATGCTCGTGGCTGTTGTCCGATAGTGCTCTGATCTCCACAGATCTCGCGGGTGTGACGGGACCTGGACAATCCGGGCCGCGGCCCCCTCTAAACTGTCGGTGGCCATGCGGCCGGTACGATCCCGAGCGGAGCTCTCTCCGTCGGGTGCCCATACCTTCGAGAGCCTTGTGATGCGCCTGTGATCCACTTCGATAACGTCACCAAGCAGTACCTGACCCAGAAGCGCCCCGCGCTCGACGGTGTTTCCATCGACGTGGACAAGGGCGAGTTCGTCTTCCTGGTCGGCCCGTCCGGCTCGGGCAAGTCGACCTTCCTGCGCTTGGTGCTGAAAGAGGAGAAGCCCAACGAGGGTCGCGTGCACGTCGCGGGCAAGGACCTCGCGCGCCTGTCCAACTGGAAGGTCCCGCACCTGCGCCGCCGCATCGGCTGCGTCTTCCAGGACTTCCGCCTGCTGCCGAACAAGAACGTCTTCGAGAACGTCGCCTTCGCCCTGGAGGTCATCGGCAAGCCCCGGCGGTTCATCAAGAAGGTCGTGCCCGAGGTCGTCGAACTCGTCGGACTCGAGGGCAAGGCCGGGCGGATGCCCGGGGAGCTCTCCGGTGGTGAGCAGCAGCGCGTGGCCATCGCCCGCGCCTTCGTCAACCGCCCGCAGATCCTGCTGGCCGACGAGCCCACCGGAAACATCGACCCGGCGACCTCCATCGGCATCATGAAGGTCCTGGACCGAATCAACCGCACGGGAACCACCGTCGTCATGGCGACGCACGACGCCGCCATCGTCGACTCGATGCGCAAGCGCGTGATCGAGCTTGAAGAGGGCTTGGTGGTGCGCGACCAGACGCGAGGCGTCTACGGCCAGGCGTACTGACCTCTGGCACGCTCGTCGCCGCGCGGTCGGTCGGCGACCGCGAGACAACCGGCACGGCGAAGCCCCGAAGGATGGACCTTTAACAGATCATGCGAGCACAATTCGTTCTCTCCGAGACGTGGATCGGCCTACGTCGCAACCTGACGATGACCATCGCCGTCATCACGACGGTGGCCATCTCCCTCGCCTTGTTCGGTGCCGGTCTGCTGGTCAACCAGCAGGTTTCCGAGATGCGCAACTACTGGGACCAGCGGATCACGCTGACCGTCTACATGTGCAACGACATCTCCCCGAGCGCGACCTGCGAGGAGAACGGCGCCGCGACCCCGGAGGACCGGGAGGCGCTGGAGGAGCAGCTCAGGTCGCTGTCCGAGGTCGAGGACTTCCGCTACCTCACCGCCGCCGAGGCGTGGGCCGACTTCCAGGAGCGCATCGGCTCCTCCAACGAGGCGCTCGCTGAGGCCGCGGAGGAAGGTGACATCCCGGAGAACTACCGGGTCCAGCTCACCGACCCCGACCACTACGACACGGTCCGCGCGGCGGTCGACGGCGCGTCCGGCGTCGACTCGGTCTCCAACGACCAGCGGATCCTGGAACAGTTCTTCGGGCTGCTCGACGGGCTCAAGTGGGCCGCCCTCGTGGTCGCCGGCGTCCAGCTGGCCGCCGCCGCGCTGCTGATCGGCAACACCATCCGCCTGTCGGCCTACAGCCGCCGCCGGGAGACCGGCATCATGCGGCTGGTCGGTGCGTCGAACTTCTACATCCAGCTGCCCTTCCTCCTGGAGGGCGCCATCGCCGGTTTCATCGGTGGTGTCATCGCGTCCGGGTTCATCGTGGCCACCAGGTACACGCTGCTCACCCAGATCGAGGAGTGGTTCCAGTTCGACGTGGCACTCGGTACGGGTGCCCTGCTCTACGTCATCGGTGTGTCGATGATCCTCGGTGTGCTCCTGTGCACCGTTACCTCGTTCCTCACCCTGCGCCGCTACCTGAAGGTCTGACGGGTCACCGCCGGACACGGGCGGGCCGGGTACCGGGGGGTCACACAGTGGCCCCCCGGACGCATGAAGGGATACAACCGTGGCCAAGGAAACCGGGCAGAAGAAGATCGCCCAGAACCGGCGGGCCCGGCACGACTACCACATCGACGAAACCTACGAGGCGGGTCTGGTCCTGACCGGAACCGAGGTCAAGTCCCTCCGGCAGGGGCGGGCCTCACTCGTGGACGGCTTCGCCCACATCCATGACGGTGAGGTGTGGCTGGAGGGCGTGCACATCCCGGAGTACACCCAGGGGACCTGGACCAACCACTCGGCCCGCAGATCACGTAAGCTACTCCTGCACCGCGAGCAGATCTCCCGGCTGATCGGCAAGACCCGTGAGCCCGGGCGCACGCTGGTCCCGCTGTCGCTGTACTTCAGCGACGGTCGGGCCAAGGTGGAGATCGCTCTGGCCCGCGGTAAGCGTGAGTACGACAAGCGCCACGCCATCGCCGAACGTGAAGCCAAGCGTGACATGGAACGCGCGCTTCGCCGACGCCGTTGAGCCGTCCCACGAGGCGCCTGAAAGGAACACACAAGGTGTCCCCCCGTCCCCTCGGCCGCAGGATCGCGGCCGCCAGCAGTGGCCTGATCGTCGCTCTGAGCCTTGCGGCGTGTACAACCCACCCCAGCCCGGAGGTGGCGGTCAGGTCCTTCCTCCTGGCCTGGCAGGACGGGAACTACGCCGAGGCGGCCCGCCACACCGACGGTGACCCCGAGGAGGTCGAGCGGGCCCTGGCCGACGTCCACGACCAGCTCGACCTCGCCTCGATCCGTTTCGACCTCGGCCAGATGTCCCTGCGGGACGAGTCCGCGACCGCCGAGTTCGAGGTCACCGCGGACCTCGGCATCGGGGACCCGGTGTGGAGCTACACCGGGCGGATGCCCCTGGAGGACGGCCCCGCGGGCTGGCGGATCAGCTGGTCGTCCGGGGTCATCCACCCCGACCTGGGCGAGGGTGAACGCCTCGCGGTCAGCTACGAGATCGAGGACCGCGGTCAGATCCTCGACCGCGAGGGCGAACCCCTGGTCTCCGCGGACAGCGTCACCGCCTTCGGTGTGCTGCCCGCCGACATGGAGGACAAGGAAGCGGGCGTCACCGAGCTCGCCGAACTCCTCGACGAGGAACCCGAACCGCTGCTCAACCGGGTGCGTTCCGCCCCACCGGAGCAGTTCCAGCCGCTGGTCCTCATGCGCGACGCGGAGCTGGACGGAGCCCTCCTGAGCGAGGCCGGGAAGATCTCCGGTGTCGACACGCAGGAAGTCAAGATCAACCTGTCCCCCCGGGTCGCGCCCTTCCTCCTCGGTGAGGTCGCGGGTACCGCCGAGCACCGGGTCTCCGCCCGGGTCTCCGGCTCCTACCAGGCCGGCGACACCGTCGGCCTGAGCGGCCTGCAGAACATCTTCCAGCACGAACTCGCCGGCTCGGCCACCACCCAGGTGGTGACCCTCGGCGGGGACGGTGAGCAGACCGACGTCCTGGAGTCGTGGGAGGGCGTCCGCAGCGGCGGCGTCGAGACCACCCTCGACCTGGCCACGCAGAGCGCCGCGGAGAGCGCGCTGGAGGCGCTGCCCGGCAACGGGTACATCGTCGCCGTCGACTCCACCAACGGTGAGGTCCTGGCCGCGGCGAACGCCTCGGGCAGCACGGCCGACGACGGCGCCTTCACCGGTTCCTACGCCCCGGGCGGTGCCTTCACCCTGGTGTCGTCCCTGGCCGCCCTGGACTCGGGCGCGGTCACCGCGCAGAGCCCGATGCCCTGCGGCTTCCAGTCCGAGATCGGTGACCAGGTCTTCACCAACCCCAGCGGCGGGTTCCTCTCCGCCGACCCCACGCTGGCCCGCAACCTGGCCTACATGTGCACCGTAGGCTTCGCGGACATCTCCTCCGAGGTCGGCCCCGAGGCGCTCACCGAGACCGCCGCCCGGCTCGGCCTGGGCGCAGACTGGCAGCTCCCGCTGCCCGTCTCCTCCGGCACCGTCGAGATCGACGGCGGCGAGGCCGACGTGGCCTCCGCGATGGTCGGCGAGCACGGTGTCCGGACGAGCCCGCTGGCCATGGCCCTGGCCGCCGGCGCCGTCGCCGACGGGTCCTGGCACGAGCCCACCCTCGTCCGGGAGGAGGGGCCGACCCGCTCGGGGGAGAACGCCCTCGACGAGGCGCACCTGGAGGTGGTCCGGGAGGGGCTGCGGAACGCGGTCGTCAACCGGATGCCCGAGCTGAACCTCGGCGGGGAGGCGGTGTCCGGCCAGGCCGCCCGCACCGAACAGGACGACACCGCCCTGCACTGGTTCGTCGGCTACCAGGGGGACGTCGCCTTCGCGGTACTGGCCGAGGTCCAGCCCGAGGTGAGCCTGCTGCAGCAGCACGCCGTCACCGCGGCGGTGAGTTTCCTCAACGGGATGGCCAACGGGACCGTGCCCGAGGGCCAGGTGCCCCCGGTCGGGGACCCGGCCCCGCCGGCGGACGCTCCCGGCACCCAGACCGGTCCGGGGACCGAGGCCGGTCCGGGGACGGAGGCCGGTCCGGGGACGGAGACCGACCCCAACGGGACCTGACCGGAGGACGCGGAGAAAAGAAGGGCGCCGCCGAGCAACCCGCGGGTGCTTCGGCGGCGTCTTCTCCTATGACTGGGATCGCGACAGGGGGTAGCGGCCAGTCGCAGAGGGCAGGACCTCGTCTCGGGGGAGGCCCTGCCGGTTCCACAGGTCGGCCCGACCCTGCCGACCGCCCCCGTGAGCTGCGTAGACCAGATCTTGCGTCCGCCTCACGGGGGTTTCTCCCTGTTCTGGAGGGCGCAGGGGGACCGCTCCGGCCCGAACCGGGATCTTTGCCCGCACCGGGAATCAGCTTGGTTCCCACACTGTTCAACAGGTAGAGTGACGAACACGAGAGTGCTCGCACGCTCGCATGTCGGCCGCTCCGAACCCACGGGTGACGGGTGGTCTTGACAACTTCACAGGGGGTGATCGGTTTCGACTTCGGTAGTCGTTCCAGGGGAAGCGGGTCGAGGGTTGCGTCTGTGACCTCGTTAATCCTGCATTCGCATAAATTCAAGTGCCAATTCTAAGCGCACTGAGTTCGCTCTCGCTGCCTAAGCGATTGTGACTCTGTCGGCCCGGGCTCGTCATCGGCTCGGGATCCGGCACCATTCAGATGACTCACCGCTCAGATCAGGCCACGGGGCCTGAGTGGGACATTTTCGTGGCTGGGCCCGTCAGCGATGTGTCTGTGCAAGCGCTGGGGCCGAGTAGAACGACACCGCAGACTGCACCCGGAGAAGCCCTGGCTCGGTGCTGAAGGACGCGGGTTCGATTCCCGCCACCTCCACCTGACAACGAGACGGCCCTGTTCGCGCATTCGCATGCGAACAGGGCCGTTTTGTCGTTCCCGTTGGGGAACCGCCTCAGAACCCCTCGCGCTCCTCGGTCCCCGGACCGGGGAGGGCGCTTTCCCGTGTCCGGGCCCGGGTGCGGGGGCCGCCATGACCCTCGTGCTCCGACTCCGCCCCAAGCTGTCCGCCAGGGACCGGAACCGCTGACCCCGGCCGCTCCTGCCGGGGTCAGCGACCGGGGCTCCTGCCGGGGTCAGCGCACTTCGGTCAGTGGGCCGAAGTGGTTTCGGGTGTCCTTGACCAGGGAGGCGAGCAGGCTCTCGGCCAGGGGCCTACCCAGCTGGAGAGCGCTGTCCAGACCCTTCCACGGGGTGAAGGCGAACGACCACACGAGCTTGCTTCCTCCGTCGAAGGGGAGCACGTGGTAGTCCTCGGCGAAGGCGCCGAACACGGGGAGGGTGCCCTCGGTGGCGTGGAAGGACTTGCGGCGTTCGGCCTCGTCCCAGCGGAAGAAGCGCTCGCGCATCCGGTACGCCCCCAGAACACTCGCCTCGCGGGTGGTGCCCACGCCGAAGGGCGCCTCGGAGGTGTAGCGCACGTCGGGCAGCGCCCGGCACCAGGACAGCGGTAGGGGAGAGGTGAGCCCGGCCCAGACCTCGTCAGGGGAGGCTGCCAGTTCGAGCCCCACGCGCCAGCGCATGGGCGCGGTGTCGAAGAAGGTCTCGTCGACGGGGTCGAGGGCGTAGCGGAAGGTGGTCACGAGGGGTCCTGTTCGTCCGGGGGCGCCTCCGGTGAAGGTACCAACTCCCGCGGTGGCACGGAGAGGGGGCGGTGCCGGTCGGCACCGCCCCCTGGCGTACGGCTTCCTATTCCTTGGTGGCCCCGACGAGCCATGCGACCTTGTGGGCGGTGAGCGGCACGCTCCCGCTGTTGCCCAGATGAACCCCGAACGAGGCGATGAACGCGAAGTCGTGTTCACGGCGCTCGCAGATCACGTCCTCGACCGCGTGCGCGGAGGACGGGTTGCGCACCCGGAGACAGAGCGCGGGTTCGTCGACCACCTCCGCCCGGACCTCGTAGCGGGACAGTTCGCTGGCGAGTTTGCCGAGGTGTTCGTGTTCCTCGGAGGGCACCCGGGTCGGCTGCTGCTCGTCGGCCTGTCTCGACTTGGCCATGGCGAATCCTTTCGTGTCAAGCACGGTGCTTTCCTCGACGCCCTGTCCATAATTGTTGCTCAGGGGCAAGTTACTAATCCGTACCGTGCGCACGACACGCCGTTACGCTACCCAACTGCCCCGATACATCACGGAGTCGACCGAAAGGTCCTCATTGAGCACCACGAGGTCGGCGTGGCCCCCGACCTCGACGCTCCCGACGCCGGACAGCCCCAGCGCCGCGGACGGGACCGAGGACGCCGACCGGATCGCCTCCGCCGTGGGAACGCCCGCGGCGACCGCGTTGCGCACCGCCTGGGGCAGCACGATCGTGCTGGAGGCGATCGCGCCGGTCTCCACCACGTGTGCTCTGCCGTCCGTCACGCGCACGCGCAGCTCGCCGAGCGTGTACTCGCCGTCCCCCAGGCCCGTCGCCGACATCGCGTCGGTCACCAGCGAGACCCGGCCCGGGCCGGCCGCGTCGAACACCAGCCGCGCGGCCCCCGGGTGGACGTGCACGTTGTCCAGGATCAGCTCCACGGTCACGCGTTCGTCGCCCAGTACCGCGGCGATCGGCCCCGGGTCGCGGTGGTTCAGCGGGCGCATCGCGTTGTACACGTGGGTGGCCACCCTCGCCCCGGCGTCGATCGCGGCGACGGTCTGCTCGTAGCTGGCCTCGGTGTGCCCGACCGCCGCCACGACGCCGGAGGAGTGCGCCGCCCTGATCAGGTCCAGGGCTCCGGGCAGCTCCGGGGCCACCGTGATCATCCGGACGTGTCCGCGCCCGGCCCTGAGCCAGGCGTCGAACTCGGCGGTGTCGGGGTCGCGTAGCAGGTCGGGGTCGTGGGCGCCGCATTTGGACCGTGCGATGAACGGCCCTTCGAGGTAGATTCCGGCCAGTTCGCCCGCGTCGCACAGTTCGGCCAGTGCTTCGACCTGGCGGAGCGTGTTCCGGGGGCTGGCCGCGACCAGGCCGCCGACCAGGGAGGTCACCCCGGCCCGGCGGTTGAAGGCCACGATCTCCCTAACCCCCTCTGGGTCGGCGTCGGGGAAGGCGTGCCCCGTGCCGCCGTGGATGTGGGTGTCGACCAGCCCCGGTGCGACCAGCCGTCCGCCGACGTCGTGCCGCTCGCCCGGGCCGGGGTCGCCGGTGCCGAGCCCGGCCACCCTGCCGTTCTCGATCCGGACCCAGGTTTCACGGGTTCCGTCGGCCGTCACGGCGCGCGCGCCGGTCAGGATGAGGGGTGTCTGGACCATGTTTCGGGCTCTCCCTGCGTCTGGGGGTCCGCTGTTGAGCGGGCGCCGATTCCTGTGTGTCGTAAATTACATCCGGGTGACCGAGCGGTTCGGCGGAGGCCGTGCGCACCTCAGCCGGGTCGCGTATTCCCAGCGGAACAGGGTGATCCCGCTCCCTGGGACGGTTGTCCGCGAGGTGGACCGGGCCGCGCGGAGCCCGCCAGCCCCGAAGGAGGGGAGGCGGCACGCATTGACGATAGCGGCCGGGGCGCCCCATGATGGAGGCATGTCCGCCGGTGAGCTGCTTGTCCAGCGCCTGCATGTCGATCTGAGACAGCAGGCGAGCGCGCTCTGTCGTAGCTAGCGCCTTGCGGGGCTCGCGCCCCGCGCCACGGTTCTGACCCGTGCCCCTGTGCCCTTACGCAGACACCGGACGCTCATCTCTCCCAACTGGGTCCCGGACCTCTTCC
Organism: Nocardiopsis sp. iso_40; assembly: GCF_056173285.1. Taxonomy (NCBI): domain Bacteria; kingdom Bacillati; phylum Actinomycetota; class Actinomycetes; order Streptosporangiales; family Nocardiopsidaceae; genus Nocardiopsis; species Nocardiopsis sp. iso_40. The sequence goes on from NZ_CM149666.1 coordinate 1,181,370, forward strand.
ACCGGTCCGATTGAGCACCCCGCCCGAGCCGACGCACACGAGCCCCGGACGACGAGGTCCCGCTCCGCTTCGGTTCATGAGGAACAACGGTCCTCCTCCGGTGTCAACGATTCCGATCACCGCCCCCCGCGTTCCTTCCGGTCGATCCCGGCTCGCTCTGACCGAACCCAGGAGTTCTCCGCCATGACCCGTTTCACCGTGCTCGTCGCCGCACCCCAGCCCCACTCCTCCGTGCACACGGCCGCACTGCGCGCCGCGGCGGAGGTCGCCACCCGGGCCGGCGTGACCTCCCGCCCCGAACTCATCGACCTGGCCGAGATGGGTCCGGACCTGCTCAGCGAGTCCTCGGACGCCGTGGCCGAGGCCCTGGACCGGATCCAGCGCAGCGACGTGCTGCTGGTGGCCTCCCCGCAGGTGCACGGCACCTACACCGGGCTGCTCAAGGTCTTCCTGGACCGGCTGCCCGAGCTCGGCCTGGGCCACACGGTCGCGGTCCCGCTGGCCGTCGTGGAGGACCTGCGCAACAGCCGCGGCATCGAGGAGGACCTGCGGATCCTCCTCGCCGACCTGGGCGCCTGGGTCGCCGAGCCCGGCCTGATCCTGGCCACCGACGAGACCCACCAGCCGGAGAGCGTCGTGCGCGCCTGGGCAGACGTGGCCGCCCCCGGTCTGCGCGAGGCCGTCTCCGTCGCCGCCTAGCGCGGGCCCCGGCCGGGTCCGGGCGGCCCCGGCCGCCGCGGGCCTGCCGTGCGGGGACCGCCGGCGGTCCGGCCGCCCGGGACTACTCGGCCCGTGCGGGGGAGTCCTGCCCGCGCAGCCTGCTGGTGTCGGCCTCCGCCGTGGCCACGTTGCCGCGGACCAGGACCACCACGACCAGGGTCAGCGCGAAACCACCGATCCGCAGCGCCAGCGTCAGCGGGTCCTGGGGCAGTTCTTCGCCGAACAGGACCGTGCCGGCCACCACCACGAACACGTTGCCGACCACGTTGGACACCGGAGCCGTGATGGAGGCGCGGGAGCGCTGGAGCGAGGTCTGGAAGAGCACGATGCCCACCGCCCAGCCCAGCGCGTACAGGTAGGGGTAGGGCGAGAGCAGGGCGGGGACGATCGCCGCCAGCAGACCGTTGTCGGCGAGCAGGCCGCCCAGGCCCTTGCCCTGGAGCCCCGCGCTGCCCTGGGCGAGTCCGGCGGCGGCGCCCATCGCGGCGGCCGAGACGTACCTGCCCCGGCCGCCCGCGAGGCCCATGGCGGCCACGCACGCCACGACCGTGACCACACTGACCGTGATCAGCAGCGGGGCGCTCGCGGTCGTGCCGGTCTCGGCGCCGTCGGCGGTGGACAGGCTGAGCAGGGCCAGGGCCACCGGCATGACGCCCAGTGCCACGTACTCGCCCCGGGTGATCCGCTCGCCCATCACCAGCGTGACGACCAGCAGCATGGTGGCCACGCCCGCCGCGAAGGCCGGTTGGGCCACGGACACCGGGGCCAGGCCGAGGGAGACGATCAGGCCCACACTGCCCAGGGCGGCGAAGGCGCAGCCGAACACCCAGCGCGGGTTACCCAGCAGTACCCTGGCCAGATGCAGGGGGCGGTTGATCGAGATCGACTCGCAGCCGTGCAGGGCGCGCTGTTCGACGGTCAGGCCGACCGTGTAGACCACTGCGGAGAGCAGCGCGACCAGGAGTCCGATCACGGCGGGCACCTTTCGGCTCGGTGTGGTGGGGTCCGGCTGGGCCAGCGGGTTGACGGGCTCCATATAACCAGTTCTAGTCTGGTCTGGCGAGCTTATGCCCCCAGGTCGTCCGACCGGGGGTGATGGTGCTCTGATGTCGGACAGGAACCTGTAACTATCCGCGAAGCGCGGCGGCGGGAGATGGGGCACGGTGCAGGACCCGGGCGAGGACGACGCCACCCCCGACGAGGAATCCCCGGAACACGGCGCCCGACGGAGCCGCTGGTCCCCGCGTGTGCCCCACTGGCTGACCGCCGAGCACTGGCGCGGTCTGACCTGGCGCGATCTCGCGGCCCGGCAGCGGGCCGGATCCCGCTTCGAACCCGGCCCCCTGGGTCTGCTCGGCGTCATGCTCGCCGCCATGGCCGTCACCCTGCTGCTCCTGCAGACCGGCTCCGGCGGACTGGGCGGAGGCCGGGACGAGCTCGCCGACGGACCAGTCCCCGTTCCGGGGCCGCCCGACGGGCGGCTGCGCATGATGATGGTGGGCGACTCCGCGACCCAGGGCAGCAGCGGCGACCACACCTGGCGCTACCACCTGTGGTCACACCTGTCCGACCAGGGCGTCGACTTCGACTTCGTCGGCCCCAGCGACGACATGTACTCCCTCGACGAGGGGGAACCCGGCGACCGCACCTACGCCGAACCGGACTTCGACACCGACCACGCCGCCCGCTGGGGCGCCACCGCCCAGGACCTGTCCTCCGACGTCGCCCGGGTCGCCGACGAGTACGAACCCCAGTACCTGCTCCTCCTCGCCGGGACCGAGGACATCCTGGCCGGGGGCGGCGCCGACCACGCCCTCGACGGCATCGCCGAGACCGTCTCCACGGTGCGGGTGGTGCTCGACGAGGCCCGGTTCGTGGTCGGCGAGCTCCCCGGCGTGCACGGCACCGACGACGACGGGCGGGTCAACGACGAGATCGCCCGGTTCAACATGGGTCTGGTCGACCTCGCCGGACAGATGTCCTCCGCGTCCTCGCCCGTGGTCGTCGCCCAGGTCGCGAAGGACTACTCCCCGGCCAACGACAACTGGGACGCGAGCAACCCCAACGTGCGGGGCGAACTCAGGATCGCCGCGGCCTTCGCCGACGCGCTCGCCGAACCGCTGGGCGTGGGGGCCGCTTTCCCCCGGCCGCTGCCGGAGCTCTCCACCGGCCCTCGGATCGCCCCCGAACCCGACCACGAGGAGACCGACGACGGGCTCCTGCTCACCTGGGCGGCTGTCCCGGGCGCCACCGACTACCGGGTCCTGCAGCGCAGGGTGAGCCCCTCCCCGGACGAGGCGTCGGTGCTCCCCGCGGAGGTCGGCGGCGAGGGGGACGAGCGTTCCGTCCGCGTCGAGTCGCTCTTCAGCGGCGCCCGTTACGAGTTCACCGTACGCACCCTCAAGGGCCGTGACGAGGGTGTGGAGTCCGAGCCGATCCAGCTGGTGTGGGACGACGATCCGCCGCCCGGGCCCTCCTGGGTGCGGGTCCAGGCGGAGGGTTCGGTGGTGACCTGGGAGGACGTGGCTGAGGCCGGACACTACGAGGTCTGGGTCCGGCAGTTGGAGTGCGTCCCCGACGACCGCCCGGCGCCCGACGACCGGCGTGCGCCCGGTGACGTCCAAGCGGAGGACCCGGGCACCGACGGGCAGGACGGCACCGGCGGCAGGGAACCCGGGGAGGCGGAGCCGAGACCGTCCCCCTCGTCGCCGCAGACACCGCGGCCCGAACCCGAACCGGCCCCCCGGCCCTCCCCGCCCCCCGCTCCGGAACCCTCGGGCGGCACGTCCTGTGAGCCCCGGGACGGACGGGGGCCCGAGGACGGCGAGGGCTGGCGCACGCTCGGCTCGGCCGGTGAGCGGCCGCGCTGGGAGGCGACGGTCTCCGGGCCCTACGAGATCGTGATCCGCTCCTACCGGGACTACGTGGAGGGCGGCTACTCCGACAGCGTCGTCCTGGAGGACTGATGGGAGCCCCCGCGCGCGTGCTGCCCTGGGCGGTGGGCCTGGTCGCGGCGGTGCTCGCGCTGGGACCCGCGCTGGGGCCCGGGTACGTGCTCCGGTACGACATGCTCTTCGTCCCCCGGCTCTCGCTTCCCACGGTGCTGGCCGGAGCGGACGGTTTTCCGCGGGCGATCCCGAGCGACGCCGTGGTGGCGGCCCTGTCCCTGGTCCTGCCGGGTGACGTGGTGCAGGCCCTCGCCCTGCTGGCGGTGTTCACCCTGGGCGGGGCGGGCGCCTTCCGGCTGCTGGCCCGGCTGGTGTGCGGTGCCGGGCGGGTCCCGGGGCCCGTGTTGGCGGCAGGTGCGGCGGCCGGGACGGCCTACGTCTGGAACCCGTTCGTGGCCGAACGCCTGCTGTTGGGCCAGTGGGCGGTCCTGCTCGGTTACGCCGGGCTGCCGTGGGTGGTGTGGGCGGTGGTCCGGACGGCGTCGGCACGGCCGGCGGCGGGCCTGGCCGGCCTGGTGTGCTCGCTGGTTCCGGCTGCGGTCGGGGGTTTCTCCTCGGTGGTGCTGAGCGCGCTCACCGCCGGCCCGCAGGCTCTGGCGGGACCGCGTCGCCCACGGGTCGCGGGCCTGTTCCTGTTCGCGTTGGTACTGGTGTCCCTGCCGTGGCTGGTGCCGTCGCTGTCCAGCGGCGCGGCCACGGACCCGGCCGGGGTGGAGGCCTTCGCGGCCCGGGCGGACACCCCGTTCGGGGTGCTGGGGTCCCTGTTGGCGCTCGGCGGGGTGTGGAACTCGGGCGCGGTGCCGCCGGGCTACGGCGAACCGGTGACGGCGCTGGCGCGACTCATGCTCTGTGCGGCTTCCCTGGCCGGGTGGGGCTGGTGGCTGTACAGGTCCCCGCCGGCGGTGGGGATCGGGCTCTCGGTTTCGGCCGCGGCGGGGTTCGGGGTCGCGCTCCTGGGGGTGTTCGCTCCGGGGAGGCAGTTCCTGGCCGCGCTGATCGGCCTGTGGCCGGGGTTCGGGCCCCTGCGCGACGGTCAGCTGTACCTGGCGCCGCTCGCCCTGGTGCAGGCACTCGGGCTGGCAGCGGTTGTGCTGTGGCTGTTGCGGGCGCCGCCGGTCCGGGGAGGCGCGGGACCTGCTGCGGACACGGGCGGAACGGGTTCGTCGGGGGAGAGGGATCGGAGCGGTTTGCCTCTGTGGCGGGTGGGGGCCGTGGTGTTCACGGTGTGCCTGCCCGTGGTGGTGCTGCCCGGGTTGCTGTGGGGGGCGGGGGGCCGGTTGGTCCCGGTGCAGTATCCGGATTCGTGGCTGGCGGCGCAGAACGCGGTGGCCGCCGACGACCGTCCCGGTGCCGTCCTGGTGCTGCCGTGGAGCGCGTACCGGGGGCTGGAGTGGTCCGGTGAACCGGTGGTGGTGCTCGACCCGGCGACCAAGCTGTTCGACCGCCGCGCGATCTGGAACGACGACCTGAGGGTGGGCACCGGGGACGGCGGGACCGTCGTGGTGACCGGTGAGGACGCCCGGGCACGGGAGGCGGCCCGCCTGCTCGCACCCGATCCCGAGACCGCTCTGCCCGGGACCGGCCGGTCGCGCGACCCCGATGCGCTGGCGGAGCTCCTGGGTGGTCTCGGGGTGCGCTACGTGGTCGTGTCGGCGCCAGTCGATAACCGGTTCTGGTCTGGTGCCGAAACTTTGTCGCCGGTGGTCGAAGAATCCGACATGACCTTGTTGGAAGTGTCGGACCAGCACATCAAGGCGGATAAAGAGGACATCTCAGGGTTGGAAGTTACCGGGGGGTTAGTTACAGTTGGGGCAATCATCTGGTCTATAGCTAGATCAGGTTCTAGTCTCGGGTTCCAGCGCCCCCAACCACGAACGGGCCGGGGCGCGCGGAAGGAGATCCCCAAGTGATCAAGGTAATCGCCGCCTGTGTGATCGGTGCGGCTCTGGCGGGAGGTGCCACCGTGGTGGCCACCAGCCTCGCCACCGAGTCCACCGCGACCGCGGAACCGGTGAACGAAACCCTCTACAACTACGGCGACCGCTAGAGCGCCGTTTTCTGCGGAGGGCGGGCGCCCCGCCGCCAGCGGGGCGCCCGGCCCCGCACACCCCTCGCGACCGCACCCCACGCGGCCGCCCACCCCCAATGACGTCCGGTCGACGGGTCTGCTCGGCGTGCTCTCGGCACACCCCGAAGCAGTTACGCACGGTTCCTGGTCAATTTCCCTTCGTGGTCAGGCCCAGGCGTCGAGCCGGACACCGCGCGGAAGGAGTGCGTGTGGTCTTCCAGAAGGTCCCGACCCGGGTGGAGCCCGGGCACCACCCGGTAGCCCCCGCCCCGGCCGCCATCCCCGCCCCCGCCCGGGCGGAGGCCGGCGAGTCCGCAGCACCCGAACCCGTCACGGTCCCGCCCCGGACCGACCTCGGCCCCCGCCTCGACGGCGTCCGGATCGTCATGGTCAACTGGCGCGACCCGTGGCAGTCCGCCGCGGGCGGCGCCGAGGAGTACGCCTGGCGGATCAGCCGCCACCTGGCCGAACGCGGTGCCATCGTCACCTTCCTGACCAGCCGCGAACCCCACCAGGCCCGAGTCGAGACCAAGGACGGCATCGTCATCCGCCGGATGGGCGGCAAGTTCACCGTCTACCCGCGGGTGATGGCCTGGCTCGCCCTGTGGAGACGCGAGTTCCACCTCGCCTTCGACTGCATGAACGGCATCCCCTTCTTCTCCAGGCTCGTCCTGCGCCGTCGCACCAGGGTGGTCAGCGTCGTCCACCACGTCCACGACCTGCAGTTCAACGCCTACTTCTGCGCGCCGCTGGCCTGGTTCGGCCGGTTCGTGGAGTCGGCCGTGGCCTCCCGGGTCTACCGGAACTGCACCACCGTCACCGTCTCCGAGTCCTCCCGCGCCGCCATGCGCGACAAGCTCGGCTGGCGGGCACCCATAGAGATCGTCCACAACGGGGGCGTCGCCCCGCAGAACCCGGGCGAGGTCCCCGCCGCCCCCGCTCCGGGCACCGCCCCCGCGCTGGTCAGCCTCGGCCGGCTCGTCGTGCAGAAGCGCGTGTCCCGGGTCGTCGACCTCGCCCGCACGCTCAGCGACGACCATCCCGGCCTGCGGGTCCACATCATCGGCCGAGGCCCCGAGGGCGAGCACCTCGCCGAACAGGTCGGTCGGGACGGCCTCCGGGAACGGGTGGACCTGCACGGCTTCCTGTCGGAGGAGGACAAGAACTCCGTACTGGCCTCCTGCCACCTGCACGTCACCGCCTCCGAGTTCGAGGGATGGGGCCTCACCGTCATCGAGGCCGCCCGGCTCGGTGTGCCCACCGTGGCCTACGATGTGGACGGACTTCGTGATTCGGTCCGCGACGGCGAAACCGGATGGCTCGTCCGCGAGGGCGAGACCCTCCAGGACGTCGTCTCCGGGGCCCTCAAGGAACTGTCCGACCCCCGCAGGGCCGAGGAGGTCCGGCGCGCCTGTCGCGCCTGGGCGGCCCACTTCACCTGGGATGCCAGCGGCGCCCGGATGACCCGCCTCGTCGCCGCCGAACTCGGCACCGGCGGATCCACCTGCACGCCCCCCGGCACCACCGACCCCACAGCAGGCAAGAAAGCGAAGATGTGACTTCGGCGGAATCCACCGCCAGGCGCGAACCGGAGGATTCCAGAACACCGACCGCCCCCGGCGGAGTGGACGAGAAGCTGCTGGCGCGGCTCAAGGTCCTCGCGGTGTGTCTGCTCCTGGGAGCACTGGCAGCGAGCATCGACCCCGGCAGGATCGTCAGCGACACCAAGATCGACCTGACGGTCAACCCCCTGGGGTTCATGGAGCGGGCCCTCCACCTCTGGGACGCCTCCTACTTCGGCCAGCTCCAGAACCAGGCCTACGGGTACTTCTTCCCCAACGGCCCCTTCCACCTGCTGTTCGACGTGCTCGGCATGCCAGAGTGGCTCATCCAGCGCCTGTGGATGGCGGTCCTGCTCATCGCGGCCTTCGTGGGCGTCTACAAGGTCGCCGGGGCCCTGGGGCTGGGCACCGTCAACACCCGGATCCTCGCCGGCGTCGCCTACGCGCTCGCCCCGCGCGTGCTCACCCTGCTCTCCTACAACTCGGCCGAGCTCCAGCCCATGCTGCTGATGCCGTGGATCCTGCTCCCCCTGGTGCTGGGGACCAGGCGGGGGTACTCCCCGGCACGGGCGGCCCTGCTGTCGGGTCTGGCCTTCCTCCTGTGCGGCGGTACCAACGCCGCCTCCGAGCTCGCCGTCCTCGTCGTCCCCGGCCTCTACCTGCTCACCCGGGCGAACGGCCCGCGCAAGTGGCGGCTCATCCTGTGGTGGTCGGGCGCGCTCGTCCTCGCCTCGTTCTGGTACATCGCCCCGCTGCTCATCATGTCGCGGTACGTGTACTCGTTCATGCCCTACACCGAGGACGCCGCGGTCACCACCGGGATCACCTCCCTGTTCAACTCCCTGCGCGGTACCTCCAACTGGATGGGCTTCCTGCCCGACATGGGCAACACCGCCCTGCCCTCGGGGGCCGAACTCTCCCTCACCCCCTGGCTGGTCGCGGTCACCGCGCTGGTCGCGGGGCTCGGCCTGGCCGGGCTCATCAACCGGCGCACCCCCGAACGCCTCTTCCTCATCAGCAGCCTCCTCGTGGGAACCGCGATCATCGTCGCGGGCTTCACCGGAGCCCTCACCGGGCCCTTCGCGCCCCACATGCGCGAGCTGTTCGACGGCGCCCTCGCACCCTTCCGCAACGTCCACAAGTTCGACGCGCTCATCCGGCTGCCGATCGTCCTCGGCCTGGCGCACCTGCCCCTCGTGGTCGCCCGGGACCGGGCCGACCGTGTCGGCCCGTCCCCGTCCACCAGGGTCAGGAGGGCCGTCGCCGGGGCCGGCGCAGCCGTCTTCCTGGTCACGCTGGTTCCCATCGCCACCGTCGGTATCGCGCCCAAGGGCGGTTTCGTGGAGATCCCCGACTACTGGTACGAGGCGGTGGACTGGTTGGAGGAGCGGAGCGACGAACGCGACATGACCATGGCGCTGCCCGGTTCGGCCCGCGGGGAGTACCAGTGGGGCCGCCCCCTGGACGAACCCCTGCAGCCCCTGTTCTCCGGTGCCTGGGCCAACCACCAGATCATCCCGTGGGGCTCCTCCGGCATCTCCCGGATCAACCACGAGATAGACCAGCGGGTCTCCTCCGGGCGCGGCTCCGCGGGGCTCGCGGACACCTTCGCGCGCCTGGGCGTCACCCACCTGATCGTCCGCAACGACCTCCAGCGCGTGGACAACAACGGAGGCTGGCCCGCCCGCGTCCACCAGTCCCTCCAGAACTCGCCGGGCATCACCGAGGCCGCCGAGTTCGGGCCGGTGCTCGGTTCCCTGGACCACCAGTCCGCCTCCCAGTGGTTCGACCAGCCCTACCCTGCACTGACCGTCTACGAGGTCGAGGGGGCGGCCCCCCGGGTCGGCACCGTGCCCGCGGGGGAGGCGCTGCGGGTCACCGGAGGACCCGAGTCCGTCCTGAGCCTGGCCGAACAGGGGCTGGTCAACGACGACCGGCCGATCCTCCTCGGTGACGACCCCGGTGCCGGGGAGATCGCCGCCGGGGACACGATCGTCACCGACACCGCCCGCCGCCGCGAGGTCGTCTACTCCGACGTGCGCCGCAACGTGTCGGCCACCATGACACGGGACCAGGAGCTCGAACGCGACGTCCCCGCCCCCGACATCCTGGACCCCGCCTGGGAGGAGTACGTCGCGCACGCCGAGGACCTCGGCGTCGCCGGGGTCACCGCGTCCACCTCCGAGGCGGGGGTCGAGGCCCACGCCGCCAACCGGGATCCGGGACACGCCCCCTACGCGGTCCTGGACGACGACCTCGGGACCGCCTGGCGCTCCAGCGGTTTCGCCGGGGCCCTGCGCCAGTGGATCGAGGTCGAGTTCACCGAGCCCCGGGACCTCACCGGGCTGAGCGTGGCCTTCGAGCAGCTGCCCGACGAGCCGCCGCCCTCGCGTGTCACCCTCATCACCGACAACGGACGCTCCGAGGCGGCCGTCGCCGCCACCGACGAACCGCAGGAGCTCACCGTCCCGCCGGGGCGGACCACCAGACTGCGGATCCGGATCGACGAGCTCGCCTGGGAACCGGAGTTCCGCTTCGGCACCCGGGTGGGCGTCTCCTCGATCTCCGTCCCCGGGCTGGAGGCCTCCCGCACCCTCGACGTTCCCGGGCCGGCCGACGCCGGCACCCTGCTCTTCACCGGGTCGACCGGCACCGCCCCCGGCTGTATGGAGGGTTCGCACGTGTGGGTGTGCAACCCCGCGCTGGAGGTGACCGGCGAGGACGCCAACAGGCTCGACCGCACCTTCGAGCTCTCCGCCGGGGCGGCCGCCGCGGCCCACCGGATCTCCGGGGAGGTGGTCCTCACCGACCCCCGGGAGGCGGAGAACGCCGCCAACCGGTCCGGCGGCCTCCCGCACGTGAGCGGCTCCTCGACCGCCGTCCAGCACCCCGCGGCCATGGGCCGGGGCGCGCTCGACGACGAGGAGGGCACCGTCTGGTACCCGGACCCGGAGGAGAAGAGCCCCTGGCTCGACATCGAGTTGGGCGACCCGACGACCGTGGACCACATGAAGGTCGACTTCCCCCGTGCCGACAGCGTGATGCGGCCGATCAAGGTCACGGTCGAGGGCGGCGGAACCGTCCGCGAGGGATGGCTCGACGGCAGCGGCCGGGTCGACTTCGCACCGCTGACCGCCTCCTCCCTGCGGCTGACCTTCGAACGCCCCGAGGGCCAGGCCCTGGAGATCGGGACCATCGAACTCCCCGGTGTCCCCGCGGTGGACGCCGCGCCCGAAGGTGACGCCGCCACCGCCTGCGGACTCGGTCCCACCCTGCGGGTCAACGGTCAGCGGGTGGAGACCCGGATCAGCGACGGGACCCTCGCGGACCAGCTCACCGGTGGCCCGCTGCACTACGAGACCTGCACCGACCTGGACCTGACCGAGGGCGGGAACCGGGTCGTCGTCGATCCCGGGAACCGGTACCAGGTGCGGTCGGCCCTGGTGGAGTCCGCCGGGGAGAGCGTCGCCGATCGTCCGGAGGTCCGGATGGCCGAGGTCGGAACCCTGCACTCCTGGGGGCCGGGCGAGCGCCGTTTCGACGTGGCCGCCGACGAGGACAGCCTGCTCGTGGTGAACGAGAACTTCAACGAGGGCTGGGAGGCCCGGATCGAGGGCCGCGACGGGCCGCTGGAACCGGTTCGGCTGGAGGGTTGGAAGCAGGCCTGGCTGCTGCCCGAGGGCAGCGCCGGGACCGTCACCCTCACCTACACCCCCGACGCCGTCTACCACCGCGTCCTGGCGGCGGGCGGGGCGCTCGCCGCGCTGCTCGTGGTCCTGGCGCTGTGGCCGCGCCGCTGGCTGCCCGCCGGGCGCCGGCTCCGTACCGGGCCTCCGACGGGTTCGCGCGCCCTGCCCGGTGCGGGCCCCGGCTGGCTGCCCCGCTGGGCGGTACTGCCGCTGGGCCTGGGCTACGGCGTGTGGATCGCGGGCTGGGCCGGGGCCGCCGTGGTCGGCGTGCTCCTGCTGTCCCTGTGGTGGCTGGCGCGCCGGGCGCCCAGCAGGCTGCGCCACGCCAAGCCGGGGAGACCCGCCATGGGCGGCCGGATACTGCCCCACCTGGCCGGGCCGTGGGTGGTCGCCGCGTCCCTGTCCCTGGCCGGGCTGGCGGCGGCCTCGGGGACGTACCTGGCCCTGCACATGCCCTTCCACGACATCACACAGACCCTGGGGACGGCTCTGCGCGGCTGGGTCCCGCAGGTGCTGTGCCTGCCCGCGATGGCCCGCCTCGTCCTCGCCCTTGGACAGCCCGGACCGGAGCACGGGCCGCCGGCCGCCGTGCGGCCTCCGGCCCGGGCGCGCACCGGTACGGCCGACGGGGACGCGGGCCGGGCGGGCCCGACCGGCGCCAACGGGCACGGCGGACCCGGCCCCGGGCCGGACGGTGAACCCGGCCGGGTCGTGGCCGGGCACGGAGCAGAGGAGGCCCACCGGTGAGCACGTCCTCGAACGCGGGCGCGGCGCCCGCCCCCGGCCCCGGGGGCACCCGCCCGGGGCCCGGCCTGCCCGGGGGCACCCTCCCGGTGGCGGCGGGCGCCTTCCTGCTGACCCTGTCGCTGCTGCTGCCGTTCTACGTCCACGACCGGGTCGCCCCGCTCCCCGCGGAGGCCTCCTTCGACCTGCGCATGGTCGACAACCAGGCCAGCTACCTGGACACCGCCACCTGGACCCGGACGCAGGACGTCCGAGTCGAACAGGTCACCCAGGTGGAGGCCTCCGCGCACACCGGCGACTGGTCCGCCTGGGAGATGACGGTGAACACCTCCGCCGCCGACCGGGTCATCGACTACCGGAGCCGCCGCGTCATCGTGCACCGGGAGACCGGCCGCGCGGTCAACTGCTGTGGTGAGCACGTCGACGGTGACCACGCGGTACGCCAGGCCGGGCTGATCCTGTACTGGCCGCCCGGGGCGGCCGAGAGCGGACACTCCTTCTACGACGCCGAGGTGCGTTCGGCCCCCGCGGTCGAGTTCGAGGAGGACGACGAGGCCGCCGGTGTGGCGGTGCGCCGCTACACCCAGGACCTCGACGCGACCCAGGTCCCGGAGTCCGCGCGGGAGGTCCCCGCCGCCCTCTTCGACCCCGGCGCGGAGGGCACGGTGACCGCGACCCGATGGCTGGAGGTACGGAGGACGTTCTGGGTCGAACCGGTCACCGGCATGGTGGTGAACATGGAGGAGGACCGGTCCGAGACCCTGCGTCCGCAGAACGGTTCCGGTGAGGCGGCCCTGCTCGACGCCGAACTCGCCCTGGCCGACGGGCAGGTCTCCGCCTACGCGGAGCAGGCCCGGGTGCGCTCGCTGCTGCTCCGCGCCCTGGACACCTGGGCCCCCCGGGTCCTGGGCCCGCTCGGCGCGCTCGCCGTGTTCGCCGGGCTGTTCCAGGCATGGCGGTCCCGCCCCCGGACCACAGGGCCCGCGGTGGTCGCAGGACCGGCCCGGACCGCGGAGCGCGCGGCCCGGGCCGGGGAGGAGACTGTGGAAAACCGGGAGCAGCGGGCTTCCGCACCGTAGAATCGGACACATGTGCGGTCGATATGCCCAGTCCAGGAACGTGCACCAGTTGCAGCTCGCCTTCGGCCTGCCGGAACAGGCGGTCGGGGAGGAAGAGGACCCGCGGTCCTGGCCGCCGCTGGAGGACCTGGAGCCCGACTACAACATCTCGCCGGGAAGACCCGTCTACGCCGTGCTCGGACCGCCGCCGCAGGGCGCTGACGGGGGTCCTGCGGGCCCGCGCTCCCTGCACACGATGCGCTGGGGGCTCGTGCCCTCCTGGGCCAAGGACCGCAACATCGGCTACCGGATGATCAACGCCCGGAGCGAGACGGTCGCGGACAAGCCCGCCTTCCGCACGGCCTACCGCCGCCGCCGCTGCCTGCTTCCCGCCGACGCCTACTACGAGTGGCAGTTGCTCAACAGGGACGGCACCGCCCAGGCCAGTACCTCGCCCGTCACCGACCCCGAGCACCGCAGGCGCAAGGCCAAGGCGGCCAAGAAGCCCTTCTCCATCCACTACTCCGACGCGCAGCCCCTCGCCCTGGCCGGGATCTTCGAGCGCTGGCGCGACCCCGAGGTCCAGGACGAGAGCGATCCCGCCGCCTGGTTGTGGTCCTGCGCGGTCATCACCACCGAGGCCGCTCCCGAACTCGCCCACATCCACGAACGCATGCCCGTCGTGGTGCCCGCCGAGGGCTGGTCCGCCTGGCTCGACCCGGGCTCGGGCCCCGACGACCTCGCCCACCTGCTGGGGGAGACCCCGGTGGACAGGTTCGAGGTCGACGAGGTCTCCACCGACGTCAACAGCATCAAGAACAACCGTCCTGACCTGCTGGAACCCGTCGAGGACACCGGGCCGGACCAGCCGGAGACACTTTTCTGACCCCGGCGGAGGCTGGACAGGCCCGGGGACGCCCTGTGTATGGTGTGCGAGGCCACAGGGGAGTGCTTCCCCGGGCTGGGGACACCGTGATCGAGGTGTCCCGGCACATTCGACGTGCACACATGTGAATACGCAACGCGGGAGCTCGCGCCATGGCGGGCTGAGAGGGCGGCTCAAGGGTGCCGCCGACCGCAGAACCTGTTCGGGTAATTCCGACGTAGGGAGGCATGCCATGACGGCTCTTGACGGTCGTGAGGTTTCCACCGCCGACGAGCACCGGGTGACCACTGGTCCCATCATGGGATCACGGAAGGTCCACCGGGAGATCGACACCCCCGAAGGTCTCACGCTTCGCGTCCCCGCACGCCGGGTGGAACTCAGCAACGGCAGCCACTTCGATCTGTACGACACCTCTGGCCCGTACACCGACGACACCGCGGACATCGACGTCCACCGGGGCCTGCCCAGGACCCGTGAGGCCTGGGCCCTGGACCCCGTGAACGGATCGGTCAGCCAGCTGGCCTACGCCAAGGCCGGGATCACCACTCCGGAGATGCGTTTCGTGGCCGCCCGCGAGGGCGTGGACCCCGAGTTCGTCCGCGAGGAGGTGGCGATCGGCCGCGCGGTCATCCCGGTCAACCGCAACCACCCCGAGTCCGAACCGACCATCATCGGCAAGAACTTCCTGGTCAAGATCAACGCCAACATCGGCAACTCCGCGGTCACCTCCTCGGTGCCCGAGGAGGTCGAGAAGATGGTGTGGGCCACCCGCTGGGGCGGCGACACCGTGATGGACCTGTCCACCGGCAAGCGCATCCACGAGACCCGCGAACGCATCATCCGCAACTCCCCGGTGCCCATCGGCACGGTCCCCATCTACCAGGCACTGGAGAAGGTCGACGGCGACCCCACCCGGCTCAGCTGGGAGATCTACCGCGAGACCATCATCGAACAGGCCGAACAGGGCGTGGACTACATGACCGTCCACGCGGGCGTCCTGCTGCGGTACGTGCCGCTGGCCGCCCGCCGCGTCACCGGGATCGTCTCGCGCGGCGGTTCCATCATGGCCGCCTGGTGCCTGGCCCACCACCGGGAGAGCTTCCTCTACACCCACTACGAGGAACTCTGCGAGATCTTCCGCCGGTACGACATCACCTTCTCCCTCGGGGACGGCCTGCGGCCCGGTTCCATCGCCGACGCCAACGACGAGGCCCAGTTCGCCGAACTGCGCACCCTGGGGGAGCTCACGCACATCGCCCGCTCCCACGACGTACAGGTGATGATCGAGGGCCCCGGCCACGTGCCGATGGACAAGATCAAGGAGAACGTGCGCCTGGAGGAGGAACTGTGCGGCGAGGCGCCGTTCTACACGCTCGGCCCCCTGGCCACGGACGTCGCCCCCGGGTACGACCACATCACCTCCGCGATCGGTGCCGCCCAGATCGGCTGGTACGGCACCGCGATGCTCTGCTACGTCACCCCCAAGGAGCACCTGGGCCTGCCCAACCGGGACGACGTCAAGACCGGCGTCATCACCTACAAGCTCGCCGCCCACGCCGCCGACGTCGCCAAGGGGCACCCCGGGGCGCAGGCCTGGGACGACGAGCTGTCCAAGGCGCGCTTCGAGTTCCGCTGGCAGGACCAGTTCCACCTGTCGTTGGACCCCGAGACCGCCCAGTCCTTCCACGACGAGACCCTCCCCGCCGAACCCGCCAAGACCGCGCACTTCTGCTCCATGTGCGGGCCCAAGTTCTGCTCGATGAAGATCTCCCAGGACGTGCGCAGGTACGCCGAGGAGAACGGCCTGGACACCGTCGAGGCGATCGAGAAGGGCATGGCCGACAAGTCCGCGGAGTTCGCCGAGGGCGGAAACCGCGTCTACCTGCCCCTGGCTGACTGATCGGAGGGGGGACCGGTGCCCGCGGGCCCGCGGGCACCGGTCCCCCGGGTGCCGGATCCCCCGGGACCCGTGCCAGGGTGGGTTTCCCCCTCAAGAGAGGTCCGTATGGATTTCCTCCTCCGTGACGCCGCCATGACCCTGGCCGTCTTCGGTTTCTTTTCCGCCGCGTGGTTCGGCTGGGCCCAGGAACGCCCGCCGGCGGGCGCCGCCAGGTGGTTGCTGGGCGCGGGCTCGTCACTGGGAACCCTGGTCGCCGTGGCCGGCGGACTGCTGGCCTGGCAGCACTGGAACGGCGGTTCGGTCCTGGCCGGGGACCCGGACGTGAACCTGTACCTGATCATCCTCGGGGTCGAGTTCGGCCTGGCGCTGCTCGGTGTGCTCGTGCTGCTGGCCCTGGGCCGCAGCGACTACTTCGCCCCGTGGGTCTGCCTCGTGGTGGGGGTGCACTTCTTCCCGCTGGCCCCCGTGCTGGCCAACCCGGTGCTGTACGTACTGGGCGCGTGGCTGACCGTGTGGCCCTTCCTCGCGGTTCGCTGGGCCCACCGCCAGGACCTGGCTCCCAGCTTCACCACCGGCACGGGTGCGGGCCCCGTCCTGCTGCTGGCCGCCCTGCCCGCCGCCGCGGCCCTCCTCCGCGCCGGGATGTGAACAGAGGCCCCCGCCACCCCTGGCCGCGGTGCCGTCGTCCTCCACCGCGCGCAGGCGGGGGGGGCGGGGTTCAGCGCGGCTTGTGGGCGCTGGCCACCAGGTGGACCCCGACGTAGTCGTCGGAGTCGGCCGCGTGCAGTTCCATCTCCACCAGCCGCGCCATCGAGCGGGGGTCGCGGGCCAGCATCATCTCCACGGTGGAGGCCGACAGCACCGTACGCGGCTTGATCCACTCCAGTTCGAGCCCGGCCTCGGTGACCATCTCGGTGAGCTGTTCGGCGGTGAAGCAACGGGTGATGGAGCCGTCCGGCCAGGGGACGAGGAGCACGTCCGCGCTGGGGGCGTGGCTCAGTTCGGGCCAGTAGTCCTGTTCCGCCAGCAGCGCCATGCCCAGCACCACCGAGTCCACGCAGACCAGGATCCGGCCGCCCGGACGCAGGACCCGCGCTACCTCGGCCATCGACGACTCGGTCGCCAGCTGGCGGGAGAACACCCGGTTGTCGGCGATCACCCCGTCGAAGGAGCCGGGCGCGAAGCTGCGCAGGAAGGCGGAGTCGCCGACGACGTGGCGCAGCCTCCCCCTGCTGGCGGGAGGCGGGACCGTGGCCCGCCCGTTCACCAGGGTGAGGGGGCGCATCGCCATGTCCGCGGAGGGCAGCAGGGTGACGACGTCGTGTCCGGCGGCCACGGCGCGGGGCGTCCCGTGGAAGTCGGGGCTGGACAGGTCGAGCAGGCGGGAGGGCGAGGCCGGGAGCCACCGGCTGATCTGCGCCTCCGCGACCGCCCAGTAGAACCGCCAGTAGTCCGAGAGTCGGTCGGTGGTGGCGAACTGCGCCGCGGGCGATCGGGGGCGGTCGGAGGCCGGAGTCGGGGACGGTCGCACGTGCACTCCTCTCCCATCCTTCAAAGGTTTCTACCCGCACTCTGCCATGCCTCACCTTCACCGACCGGGCCAAACGACAAAGTTCGGCCGCGGAGGGGGCTTTGGTCCCCGGTGCGGGCGGAATCAGCTCGGGGAGGACGTTGTTGTCACCAGCACCGTCCGAGGAGCAGATGCCCGGAGGGTGTTCGCGACACGAGGACAGGGAAGGGGCTGGGTTCGGAGCATGCCGACCGCCGGAGCGTGCCTTGAGCGCGGGGAAGCGGTGTCGACGCCACGCGACACCGGTGCGCAGGTCCTGGCCGTGGGGCCGTATCGTTGGGATATGGACGCCCCACCAGGGACCAGCGCGAGGAGGCCGAAGGGCTTGGATCAGAGCCAGGAGACAGCCGAGGAACGGGACGAGCGGTTCGAGAGGGACGTGCTCCCCTTCCTCGACCAGCTCTACTCGGCGGCACTGCGTATGACCCGCAACCCCGCCGACGCCGAGGATCTGGTCCAGGAGACCTTCGCCAAGGCGTTCGGTTCCTTCCACCAGTTCAAGGCGGGGACCAACCTCAAGGCGTGGTTGTACCGCATCCTCACGAACACCTTCATCAACTCCTACCGCAAGAAACAGCGGGAGCCGAAGCAGGCCGGGACCGAGGACGTCGAGGACTGGCAGTTGGCGCAGGCCGCCTCGCACACCGCGGCGGGCCTGAAGTCGGCCGAGGCGGAGGCGCTCGAACACCTCCCCGACAGCGACGTCAAGCGTGCCCTGCAGGAGTTGCCCGAGGACTTCCGGATCGCGGTGTACCTCGCCGACGTCGAGGGCTTCGCGTACAAGGAGGTCGCCGAGATCATGGGCACCCCGATCGGAACGGTGATGTCCCGCCTCCACCGGGGCCGGCGCCAGCTGCGTTCCCACCTGGAGGAGTACGCGGTGGACCGCGGTTTCCTCCCCGCGGAGAGAGCGGCCGAGACCGCCGGGGCCGTCGCTTCGGCAACCCCGGCCGGAGGCCGGGCACAGGTGAGTGGGTCGGATCGAGGAGATCTGCGATGAGCGGCGGCCACGACAACGCGGAGACGGACACCCCGTGCAGCGAGGTGCTCGGCAAGCTCTACACCTACATCGACGGTGAGCTTGAGGAGGGCAACTGCGCGGAGGTCAGGGAGCACCTGGACGGATGCAGCCCGTGCCTGGACGAGTACGGCCTGGAGGAGGCCGTGAAGAAGCTCGTCGCCAAGCACTGCGGTTGCGATCCGGTCCCGTTGGACCTGCGCGACAAGGTCCTCGGGCGCCTGGCTGAGGCGCGTAACGAGCAGTTGGCCCGTGAGGCCAGGGCCCAGTCCCCCGGGACGCCCGCCTGAGCTCCGGCTGAGAGGCGGGCCGCCGGGGCGGGTCGAAACAGGGTGGCGGGAGCTGGCATTCCAGCTCTCGCCACTTTTTGCGTGCTCGGGGAATGTTGTTCTGATCTGCTGTCTTATAGTCTATTTGTGTGGTTTTGTGCAAAGGGAGCGGTTGCTCTCCTTCGTTACGGGGGTTTTGGTCATCGGGGTGCCCCGTGGGTGGTTCTCTGCGGGTTCGACACGCCCGGTCGCGGGAATCGGTTTTCGGCCGTGACCGAGTCGGAATAAATTTCCTCGTCCTGCGCTGCGCCCGTTTCGATTGGTAACTAACAGTAGTCATGACTGATGGCTGTCAGGGTGAGGTGTTGCGAGATCGCCCGAAGGGAGGGGGATTTCCGGGGGGTGCTTTGTAGGGTCTTGTAACTCTCAGTAGTGGTGTTCAATTGCTAATTGAATTAGTAATTCCACGCTTCGGAACTTGGTCCCCCTGTGGGTGTCCGGGGTGGCCCCGGTTCGGGTTGGGGGTAATCAGGAAGGTGCCATGGCCCGTTAAACTGGACTCCTTATCCAACGAATGAGGTAATTTGCGCGGCGTGCTCGGTGGATGAGGGGGCCGCCGCCGTGGGGAGAAGGGGACAACGATGTTCGTCAGCATGTTCGGTGCCATGATGGCTGCTGTTTTGATGGCTTCCACTTTTACCGGGTGGTCTTGGTGGTAGAACAGAACCGGTGAAACCATGACAGTCCGGTCGTCGTCGGCGGGGGGTGAACGGGGGTGCGGGCTCTTCCTTGGGGCGCGCGTGTCTACGTCGGAATCATCGTTGTCAGTGCTGTCGCCATCGTGCTCATCGGTCCTTACACGGGTATCGATCTGGGGACCCTGGTGCTCATCGCGGTTCTCTTCGTCGTCGCGGAGTCGATAAGCACGCACGTCGTCGTCGACGTCAAGGAAGCCGGAATCTCACCGAGTTCGGCGGTGTCTCTCGCCGCCGTCGTCCTGGTGGGGCCGGTCGGCGCCGCGGTGGTCGGTTTCTCCTCCTGTCTGGCGGTACGCAGACAGGGCCCGGTCAAACGGGCCTTCAACGGAGCACAGTTCGCACTGGCGGCCTACACGGCCGGACACGTCTATCTCCTGCTCGGTGGCACCGTCGGAGTGCCGGGTCAGTCGGACTTCCCCGGCATCGTGCTCCCGTACGTCGCCGCGGTCCTGACGCACACACTGCTCAACTCGGTGCTCATCGGCGCTCTGATGTGGTGCCTGGGCGTCACCCGGCCCGCCGGGCCCGGGCCCGTGCGCTGGCGTCCGCTGATCGTCCTGGAGGTCACCTCCGTCGGCTACCAGATGCTCGGCCTGGCGATCGCGGCGATCTGGGGGGCGGTGGGGATCATCGCTCCGCTCCTGGTCCTGATACCGCTGTTCATCGCCAGGTGGGTCTTCGGCCAGCAGACCGCCGAGGCCCGGGCGCACGAGGCCACCCTGGCCACCCTGTGCCAGGCGGTGGAGACCAAGGACTACTACACCCGGGGCCACTGCATGCGGGTGGCCGAGGGCTCCGCAATGATCGCCGCGGAGCTGGGGATGCCCGCCGAACGGGTGCAGAAGATCCGGTACGCGGGCATGCTGCACGACATCGGCAAACTCGGTGTGCCCACCAAGGTTCTGCAGAAGAACGGGAAGCTCACCGACGACGAGTACGCCGCGATCAAGCTGCACCCCACGCGCGGTTACGAGATCGTTCGTGAGATCAGCTTCCTCGACGAGGCGCTGGCGGGGATCCGGCACCACCACGAACGCCTCGACGGACGCGGTTACCCGATGGGGCTGCTCGGAATGGAGATCCCCGAGTCGGCCCGGATCATCAGCGTGGCCGACGTCTTCGACTGCCTGACCTCCACACGGTCCTACCGCAGGGCCTGGTCGGTCGAGGCCGCCATCGCCGAACTCCGGCGCTGCGCGGGAAGCCAGTTCGACCCGAGGATGGTCGAGGCCCTGGTCCGGGCCGTCTCCCGCGAGGGATGGCAGACCCCGGACATCGCCGAGCCGCCCGGCGGGCGTTACTGTGCGACCAAGGACCCCGAGCCCGGCGGTCCGAGCGCTCCGGTGCCCGCCCCCGCGGAGCCGGGGAGGACGGTGCCGGTGGCGGAGTCCACATCGGCCGGAGCGGTGACGGGTGGTCAGGACCGGTGATGACGCAGAAGCAGCCGGACAGCCCGGTCCCGGCCGGTCCCGGATCCGGTGGACCGGAGGGCGGCGCGCTCAGCCACCAGCGTTCGGGTGAGCCGCTCTGGCGCACCCCGCGGCCCTTCCGGGCCGTCCTGGTCGGCGGGGTGGGCGCTGCCGCCCTGGCGGCACTGGTGTCCACGGCCGCCACCGGGTTCGCCGACCCCTTCGTGGCGCTGGCCTTCTGCCTGGTGATCGCCGGCGGCGAGCTGGCCAGGATCACGCTGCCCGGTCACCGGGAGTCCGCCCCGATCGCCCTGGCCGGGGCGATCGCCTACGCGTTCCTGCCCAGCCTGGGCGGGGAGCCGGTACAGCACACCGCCTGGCAGGTGACGGCGGTGGTCGCCCTGGGGGTGGCCCTGGGCGAACTGCCGCACGTGGCGGTGGGGCGCAGCCCCCGGCTGGAGGACGTCGCGCGCAGGGTGCTCACGGCACTCCTGCTCGCCGCGGCGTTCCGGCCGCTGGTGGAGTCGCTGTCGTTGACCGGACCCTCGGTCACCGTCGCCCTGCTCATGACGGCTCTGGTCGCGGCGGCCTGGGTGCTGGACGTGGCGGTCTCCGCGGTGCTGCGTGCCGAGCGGCTCCGCACCCGGCTGCGGGTGGCGATGCGCGACGAGACCCTGGCGCAGGTCGCCACGGGCGGGGCCATCGCTTCCAGCGGCGTGCTCATCGCGCTGGCCTGTACGGTGACGGGCCTGGTGGGCCTGTTGGTGTTCACCGCCCCGCTCCTGGTCTCCCAGGTGGCCTTCCGCAGGCACTCCGAGGTCCGCCGCACCTATCTGGAGACGGTCCGGGCGCTGTCCCGCGTCACCGAGGTGGGCGGTTACGTGGAGAACGGGCACTCGCGCCGGGTCAGCCAGCTCTCGCACGGGATCGCCTGCGAACTGGGCCTGGCCGAGGCGGAGCTGCTGGAACTGGAGTACGCGGCCCTGATGCACGACATCGGCCAGCTCTCGCTCCGCGAGCCCATCGCGGGCGGGGCGACCGTACTGGCCTCGCCCAGGGAACAGCGCCGGATAGCGGAACTGGGATCGGCGATCATCCGGGAGACCGGGGTGCTGGACAACGTCGCGGAGATGGTCCGCCGCCAGTGCGAGCCCCTGGCGGGGGACGGCGACGAGGGGGTGCCCCCGCTGGGCAGCCGGATCATCAAGGTCGCCAACGCCTTCGACGATCTGGTCGGCGAGAACGGCGACGCCGAACGCAGGGCCGCCGTCGTCGAGCGCCTGCGCATGGACACCGACAGCGAGTACGACCCCCGCGTGGTGGACGCCCTGGCCAGCGTGCTCGCCCGCTGACCGGGACGCCGCCCGGGGGAGCGGCCGGGGGTCAGTCCCGGGGCGGGCGCAGGCGGGTGACGAACTTGTACCTGTCGCCGCGGTAGAGCGAGCGGACCCACTCCACCGGGTGGCCGTCGCCGTCGAAGCTGTGCTGGCAGTGCAGGACCAGGGGCAGTCCCACGTCCACCCCCAGCAGCCGCGCCTCGTTCGGGGTGGCCAGCACCGTCTCGATCGAAGCCTCCGCCTCCGCGAGGGAGACGTCGTAGGCGCTCGCCAGAGCCTCGTAGAGCGACGCGTAGCGGTCGAGCTGCCTACGGAGTCCGGGGAAGCGCCTCGCGGCCAGGTGGGCCGTTTCCACGGCCATGGGTTCGCCGTTGGCGAGGCGGAGCCGCTCGATCCGCAGCACGCGGCCGCCGGAACGGATCGCCAGCAGCTCGGCGAGCTGGTCGTCGGCGTTGATGTAGCTGACGTCCAGGATGCGCGTGGCAGGGTGCAGGCCGTGCGCCCGCATCTCCTGCGTGTAACTGGTCAGCTGGAGGACCTGGGCGACCTTCGGCTTGGCGACGAACGTCCCCTTGCCCTGGATGCGCAGCAGCCGCCCCTCCACGACCATCTCGGTCAGGGCCTGGCGCACCGTGGTGCGCGAGGTGCCGAACTGGGTGGCCAGAGCACGCTCCGGCGGGACCGGGTTCCCGGCCGGCATCGCCTCGATCAGCTCCAGCAGCTGCTTCTTGACCTGGTAGTACTTCGGCACCCGGGGGTTGCCGTCCAGTGTGCGCTGCCCAGTCATCAGTCTCCTCCGCCGCGTCCCGCGCTTGTCCCACACCCCGCCCGGAAGTGGCCGGTCCGGCTGCCCTTCGGCCGCCGATTGGTGTGGACCACTGGTCGAGTGCGTGTCTCTTGAGTATGCACGGCTCCATGGGATGATTTGTGAGTGCCTCACCTCAGCGACCTCATTCGCCGTCACACGTCACTCAAGCAGGCGGACCTGGAGTGGATCCACTCCCTGGTCTCCGACTGGCAGCTCCTGGCCGACCTCTCCTTCGCGGACCTCGTGCTGTGGGTGCGCCTACGCGGGGACGACGGCTGGGTCGCCATCGCGCAGATGCGTCCCACCACCGGACCCACCGCGTTCCAGGACGACCTGGTCGAGACGGTGCTCAGGGACGACATGACCGATGTCACGTCCCGTTCCGGCCCCAGGGTGGTCGGCCGCCGCGCACTCATAGACCGGGCCTGGACCGAGGGCCGGATCTGCCGGGACGGCGACCCCGACTGGTCGGGCGGCGTACCGGTGCGGGAGGAGACCATTCCGGTCCGCCGTGCGGGCAACCTCATCGCCGTCATCCAGCGGAGCACCAACCTGAGCTCGGCGCGCACACCGAGCCGTCTGGAGCTCACCTACCTCCAGAGCGCGGGCGACCTCGCCCAGATGATCGCCGAGGGCGCCTTCCCGTTCAGCGACCAGGGGCCGCTCATGGTCCGCTCCCCGAGGGTGGGCGACGGTCTGCTCCGGCTGGACCAGAACGGCGAGGTGGTCTACGCCAGCCCGAACGCCCTCTCCGCCTACCGGCGCCTGGGGCTGACCGCGGACCTGGTCGGCGCGCGCCTGGACCGGACCACGCTGGAGCTGGCCGTCCAGGGCGAGGCCCGCGACGAGAACCTGACCTACACCGCGAGCGGGCGCGCCCCGCAGGAGGCCGAGGTCGAGGCACGCGGGGTCACCGTCCAGCTGAGGTCCATACCCCTGGTCATCGACGGTGTACGGATCGGCGCCCTGGTGATGGTCCGCGACGTCACCGAGCTCCGGCGGCGCGAGCGCGAGCTCATGACCAAGGACGCGACCATCCGGGAGATCCACCACCGGGTGAAGAACAACCTCCAGACGGTGGCGGCGCTGCTGCGCCTGCAGTCGCGGCGCCTGGACATCCCCGAGGCGCGGGCGGCCCTGGACGAGGCGGTCGGCCGGGTGGGTTCGATCGCGATCGTGCACGAGATGCTCTCGCACACCCCGGACGAGGTCGTGGACTTCGACGACATCGCCGACCGGGTCATGCAGATGGCGGCGGAGGTGTCGTCCACGGGCAGCACGGTGGTGCCCCGGCGCGACGGGCACTTCGGGCTGTTGAACGCGTTGGTGGCCACACCGCTGTCGATGGTTCTGGCCGAACTGGTGCAGAACGCGGTGGAGCACGGGCTGGGGCAGGGGCCGGGGCTGATCGAGGTGAGGGTGCACCGGTTCGACGCGGGTCCGGGCTTCCCGGGCACGAGCAGCCTGGAACTGGCCGTCTCCGACGACGGGGGCGGCCTCCCGGAGGACTTCGACCTGGAGGGGACCACGAGCCTGGGTCTGCAGATCGTGCGAACCCTGATCGTGGGCGAGCTCGGGGGGACTCTGGCGATCAAGCCAAAGGAGAGCGGCGGTACGGAGGTGGCGATCAGCCTGCCTCTGGAACACGAGGAGAGGGAGGCTCCCTAGCCGACCGCGTCCGCACGGCGGCGGGACCGCGCCCGCACGGCCGTGTGCCGGCCCCCGCCGCGCCAAGCGGGGGGTCGGTGGGCATCACCGCCACGCGGTGCCCGGAGGCACCGTTGCGCTCCGGGGCGTACCGGGACGGTTCTCGCGTGGTGTCCGTCGGCGACGGAGCGGGAGGATCAGCTGCGGACCATGGGCCGCAGTGCGGAGCCGCGGCGCTTGATGCGACGCCGCTCCTCCTCGGAGGTCCCTCCCCAGACCCCGCCGTCCTGGCCGCTTTCCAGCGCCCACTTCAGGCAGGCGGAACTGACCGGGCAGCGCTGGCAGACTGCCTTGGCCTCCTCGATCTGGATCAGTGCGGGGCCGTAGTTGCCGATGGGGAAGAAGAGTTCGGGGTCTTCGTCACGGCAGGCTGCGTCATGGCGCCAGTCCATGCGGTCCACTCCTCACAGTGAGGCGATCATTTGTGAAGCTTTTCACGATCGGAATGTGCAAGGGCGCCCGGTGGATGGGGACCACCGGGGGGCGTCCAGGCCGAGGTAGTTGAGGTTTCACCCCACGGCCACGTGGGAAGCGCCCAAATTAACTCGCCCGTAACTCGCGGCGATAACTTGAGCGTGACAGGATCGCGGGGGCCATGCAAGAGCTCCCGAGGCCGAAGGTCCTGTTCGGCGTGTCGGGTGCGTCACAGTGGTCGTGAATGGCTGCTTTCCCGGTAATTAACAGAAGATTCGTAATGCCTTCGGTACCGAGTGGAAGTTGACCTGTTTGCGCTCTCCCAGGTATTCACCGTCGATTTGGAAGGCTCTCGGATGGCTTGACGAGATCCGGAGCTCCGGCTGGTCGTGCCAGGTCACGTAGCCGTCCCCGCGTGCGGGAAGACCCTTGGGGAAGAACATCTGGGAAAGAACCCAACCAGTCAGCGCGTGTGAGGACTGGGTCAGCGCGAAAGCGTCCAGGCCGAGCTCGAAACGGGAGTCCGGGGTCGGTTGAAGCGGTAGCGCTCCCGCGTACGTCCACGGAGTGGTGTTCGTGACCAGTGCGAAATAGACATGGTCCAGGGACCTTCCACCACCGGACACGCTGAGTGACGGATCGCGTATATCCCCTTGGAAGAACAGCTTTACCGCGGCTTCCGCGTAGAGGGCCGGAGTGGCCTTCCTGCCGTTGCCGCGTTCGTGTTCCACCTGTTGCACCACGTCGGCGTCCCAACCGAATCCGGCACAGAACGTGAAGTACCGGTCGTCCTGGTCGCCGGTGATCCGGCCCAGCCCGATCTCCTTCTCGCGCCCCGCCCGGATCGCCTCCAGCACCGCGCCGGTGGCCTCGATCGGGTCGCCGGGGACGCCCAGAGCACGGATGAACACGTTGGCGCTGCCCCCGGGGATCACGGCGTAGCGGGGGCGGGTCAGCTCCTGCGGGGTGGCGAGGAGGCCGTTGACGACCTCGTTGACGGTGCCGTCGCCGCCCAGGCTCAACACGAGTCCGTAGCCTTCGGCCGCGGCCGTCGCGGCCAGTTCACGGGCGTGGTCGCGGTAGGCGGTCTCGACGGCGGTGACGTCCAGCTCGGACGCCAGGGCGCCCAGGATCACCTCGCGGGTGCGCGAGGTGGTCGTGGTCGCATGGGGGTTCACGATGAATAGGGCTCGCACCCGGCCAGTCTAGGCGGTGGGCACCTCGCGGGGGGTGTAGCGGATCTCCGCGGTCCGGAGCGGGGCGGGGGCGGGGAGGGGGGAGCCCCGGGGCGCGTATAGGCTCTTCGGGTGTCCTCGCGTCCCATCACCCTCGTCGTCGCCGCCGCACTGGAGGCCCTGGTCGGGCTGGCCGCGGCGGCCGGCGGCCTCTACAGCCTCTACACCGCGGTCACCGGCCGGGCCGGCGACCCGGTCACCTCCGCCGTCCCGCTCACCCTGATCGGCGTCGGGGTCGGCGCGTTGCTGGTCTTCGTCGCGCGCGGGCTGTGGCAGTTGCGCGACTGGGCCCGCACCCCGGTGGTGGTCACCCAGCTCTTCATGGCCGTGGTGGCGTACTACATGTTCACGGGGGAGCAGTACCTGTTCGGCGCCCTCATGCTCGGCACGGCCGTCGTCGCCGCGGCCGCGGTCCTGGCCCCGCCGACGACCGCGGTGCTGTTCCCCGGGCCCGAAGAGGGTCGCCGGTAGCCAGCACCGCGGCCGAAGGCCACGGAACAGGTCAGTCGTCCGTGGTGAGGGCCTGCCGCAACTGTGCCAGGGTGCGCGCCAGCAGACGCGACACGTGCATCTGGGAGATCCCCAGCTCCTGGGCGATCTGCGACTGGGTCATGTTCCCGAAGAAGCGCAGCAGCAGGATGCGCTTCTCCCGGGGCGGTAGCTGTTCCAGGAGAGGTTTCAGCGACTCGCGGTACTCGACGCCCTCCAGCGACTCGTCGACGATCCCCAGGGAGTCGGCCACCGCGGGGGCGTCCTCGTCACCGCTGTCGGGAGCGTCCAACGAAACCGTCGAGTAGGCGTTGGCGGACTCCAGGCCCTCCAACACCTCCTCCTCGGTCATCTGGAGGTGCTGGGCCAGTTCCGCCACGGTGGGGGAGCGCCCCTCCCGCTGCGAGAGGTCGCTGACGGCCTTGGTCAGCGAGAGCTTCAGCTCCTGGAGGCGGCGGGGAACCCGTACCGCCCAGCCCTTGTCCCGGAAGTGACGCTTGATCTCACCGACGATCGTCGGGGTCGCGTAGGTGGAGAACTCCACCCCGCGCTCCAGGTCGAACCGGTCGATGGACTTGATGAGCCCGATCGTGGCCACCTGGGTGAGATCGTCCAGCCACTCACCGCGGTTGCGGAAGCGCCGGGCCAGGTACTCCACCAAGGGCAGGTGGAGTTCCACCAGCTCGTCCCGGATCCTCCGGCGCTCGGCCGAATCCGCGTCGAGTTCGTTAAGGCGCTCGAACAACTCTCTCGCGCGCGCCCGGTCGGGCACCGCGTGCTCGGTCTTCGCTGTCAGAGCGGGCCCCCTTTCGCTCACGCCGGCTCCAGGGTGCCGCGGCGTTTGTACAGGACGATGTAGACGCGATCGTCCGGGCCGACCCCCGCGTCGACATCCCCCGCGAGAGCGGACAGGACGGTCCAGGCGAAGGTGTCCCGGGCGGGGAGGCGTCCGTCCGCGGTCAGCACCGAGACGGAGATGCGCATCCCATCGGGGGTGAGTTCGAATTCCGTGGTCAGATCTGTGCCCGGCAGCGCCTGGGAGAGGAGCATCGCGCACGCCTCGTCGACCCCGATCCTCAGGTCCTCGATCTCGTCGAGGGTGAAGTCGAGCCGTGCTGCCAGCCCTGCCGTCGCCGTGCGCAGGACAGACAGATAAGCGCTGTCGGCGGGCATGTTGACGGTGACAGCGTCGCGTACACCGGTGGCGTCGGCCGTGGGCACAGCGGTTTCTTCGGTCACGTCCCTCCTTCGGGGGGCGAGGTTGCCGCTTGAGAGCAATGTATCTCGTTTCACCCTGCCACTGACGCAGGGAGGGTGGATCGTGTCCGTCCGTCAAGGCGCGGACACGAGACGAACGGCCCGGCTCAGCCCTTTGTGGAGCCCAGGTCGGCCAGCGCGTCGCCGTCCAGGCGACGGACCGTCCACTCGTCCAGGGACGTCGAACCCAGGGACTTGTAGAACTCGATCGCGGGCATGTTCCAGTCCAGTACCGACCACTCCAGCCGGGTGTACCCGCGTTCCACGCAGAGTCGGGCGAGGTTCCTCAGCAGGGCCAGGCCGTAGCCGTTTCCGCGTAGTTCGGGGCGGACGTACAGGTCCTCCAGGTGGATGCCGTGCCGACCGGTCCAGGTGGAGTAGTTGCGGAACCACAGGGCGAACCCCGCGGGGGCGGGCGGGCCGTTGCCGCCCGCGTGTTCCGCCACGTGCGCGTAGACGGAGGCGTCCGGTCCGAACAGCGCGGTGTGCAGATCCTCCTCGGTCGAGACGACCGCTTCGGGCTCCTTCTCGTACTCCGCGAGTTCCCGGATCATCTGATGGATCTCGGGAACGTCGTCGGGGCGTGCGGGACGGATCATCGGTCCACCTCGGTCGCGGGTCAAAGCTGCGGTCGTTTCCAGGGTATGTGCTGGACGGGCGGGGTTCGCGGGGACCGGGGACCCGCGTGGCGGTCGTCCCGCGGGAGCCGTCCCGCCGGTCCGCTCAGCGCGGCCGGTGCGCGACCAACCGCTCCACCAGTCCGAGGAGCAGGCGGTCGTGGTGGCCCACCTCGAAGCCGACCTCCTCGGCCACGGCCCGGGGCAGTCTGCGCGGGTGCTTGCGCAGGCGTTCACGCAGCCGGAACGGGAACCGGGTGTACTCGATGTGGTCGACCAGCAGCAGCCGCCCCCCGGGTACCAGTACCCGGTGCATCTCCGCCAGCGCGCGCTCCTGGTCGGGGATGGCGCACAGGGCGAGCACGCACACCACGGTGTCGAAGGAGCGGTCGGAGAAGGACATCTGTTGGGCGTCGCCCTCCACCAGGGAGACCGGACGGCCCTGTTCCTCGGCCCTGTCCCGGGCTCCGGCCAGCATGGCGGGGCTCAGGTCCAGGCCGGTCAGCTTCACCTGGGGCGGGTAGTACTCCAGGTTCCGTCCCGTTCCCACGGCCACCTCCAGGGTGCGCCCCCTGGCGCCGCCGCAGAGCAGAGCGCGGGTCCGCAGGATCGCCGGCGGCTCGTAACGGACCCCGGTGTCGTAGCCGCCCGCCCGGTGCTCCCAGAGCCGACGTGCCTTCTCCGTACGCGCGTCCATGCCTCTCCCCGGGGTCCAGGCCCTGATTCACGGATCACTCCAGACCGTCTGGGTGCCCCTGGGAAATGACTCTGGCGTTGGGAGGCCCTCCGGTCAAGGGCATCGGGCCCCGGCTCGGCGGGCGTCGCCGTGTCGGGGCACGGGCGGGGCCCGGCCCCGCGCTCGCGGAGGAACGCGGGGCCCGGGACGGTCCGACCGGGTGGACCCGGTGTCAGAGGACCTTGGAGAGGAACGCCTGGGTGCGCTCGTGCCGGGGGTTGGAGAGCACCTCGGCGGGCGCCCCCGACTCCACCACGACGCCGTCGTCCATGAAGACCAGCGAGTCGCCGACCTCGCGGGCGAAGCCCATCTCGTGGGTGACCACGACCATGGTCATGCCGCCCCTGGCCAGGTCCTGCATGACGTCCAGGACCTCACCGACCAGTTCCGGGTCCAGGGCGCTGGTGGGCTCGTCGAACAGCATGAGCGACGGCTCCATGGCCAGTGCGCGGGCGATCGCCACGCGCTGCTGTTGGCCGCCGGAGAGCTGTTCGGGGTAGGCGTTCGCCTTGTCCGGCAGCCCGACCCGCTCCAGCATTTCCATGGCACGCTCGGTGGCTCGGGCCCTGGGAACCCGCTTGACCTGGACCGGAGCCTCGATGATGTTGCCGAGCACGGTCAGGTGGGGGAACAGGTTGAAGCGTTGGAAGACCATTCCGATGTCGCTGCGCTGGGCGGCGATCTCGCTGTCGCGCAGCTCGTACAGGCGCCCGCGCTTCTGGCGGTACCCCATCAGCTCGCCGTTGACCCACAGGCGGCCCGCGGTGAGCTTCTCCAGGTGGTTGATACAGCGCAGGAAGGTGGACTTCCCCGACCCCGAGGGGCCGACGACGCACATGACCTCGCCTCGCCGGACCTGCAGGTCGATGCCCTTGAGCACCTCCAGGCGCCCGAAGCTCTTGTGCACGTTCTCGGCCACCACGAGGGCGTCCCCGGGCGCGCCCGCCGCGGTTTCGGGTGCGGCCTGCTCCCCGTGGTCCCTGGTCTTCTCAGCCATCAGTGCGCCCCTCCGGCGATGCTCTCCCGGGCCGTGCCGCGCCCGCTCCGGTTGAACCTGCGTTCGATGAAGTACTGACCGGTCATCAGGACACTGGTGATCGCCAGGTACCACAGGCACGCCGCCACCAGCATCGGGAAGATCTGGTAGCTCCGGGTGCCGATGGCCTGGAGCTGGTAGAACAGCTCGATGGTCACCGGTACGTAGGCGAGCAGCGCCGTGTCCTTGAGCATGGCGATGGTCTCGTTGCCCGTCGGGGGGATGACGACCCGCATCGCCTGCGGCAGGGTGATCCGCCGCATGATCTTGCTCTTGCTCATGCCCAGGGCCTGGGACGCCTCGGTCTGCCCCTTGTCGACCGACTGCAGGCCGGCGCGGATGATCTCCGCCATGTAGGCGCCCTCGGACAGGGACAGGGCCAGCAGACCCGCGGTGTAGCCGGTGAGCAGGGTGCGCGCGTCGATCTCGAAGAAGCGGGCGTCGCCCTCGAGGCCGAGCCACGGCATCCAGTAGTTGTCGAACGGCAGGCCGATGTGGATGGTCGAGTACAGGATGGCGAGGTTGCCGAAGAGCACCGCCAGCACGAGCCGGGGCACGCCGCGGAAGAACCACGTGTACGTCCAGGAGACCGTGACCAGGACGGGGTTCCCGGACAGGCGCATCACCGCGAGGACGATGCCCAGGACGACGCCGATGACCATCGACAGCACGGTCGCGCTCAATGTCACCCACACGCCCCGGACCACCGGTTCCGAGAACATGTTGTCGAGCATGAACGGCCAGTTGAACGCGGGGTTCGTGAACAGCATGTGCACGAACATCGCGGCGAGGACGAGGATGATCCCCGCTGCCACCCACCGTTCGGGGTACCGGACGGGGACGGCTGTGATCGGTGCGGCCGAACGGCCCGGGGTCGGTTCCTTCGGCCCCGGGCCGCCCACCGGTTCGCTCGGTGAGGTCACGTTCAGACTTTCGCTTGGTGTCGGGCGGGAGCGGTCGGAGGAGCTACCCCTCGACGGAGGGGTTCACCTCAGCGGCCTCCATGGCGCCGACCTCGATACCCCACTCGCCGAGGACCTCCTCGTAGGTGCCGTCCTCGATCATGGCGTTGAAGGCGGCGGCGACGGCCTCCGCGAGCTCCTCGTCGTCCTGGTGGGTGAGGATGCCGTAGGGGGCGGCGTCGTACTGGTCGCCGATGAACTCCAGCTGTTCGCCGGTCTGCTGCAGGGCGTACAGCGAGGTCGGCAGGTCCGCCAGGGAGGCGTCGTTCAGGCCGGAGACGACGGTCTCGGTGGCCTGCGGCTGGGTCTGGAACTTCTCGATGGTGATGGCCTCCTCGCCGGCGTCGACGCACTCCTGGCTGCGGGCCTCGATGTCCGCGTCGTGGGTGGTGTTCGACTGCACGGCGATGCGCAGGCCGCAGGCGCTGTCGGGGTCCACGCCCTCGGGGTTGCCCGCCGGGCCGAACCACTGGGTGCCGGAGGAGAAGTAGCTGACCATGTTCACGGCCTCCATCCGGTCCTCGGTGACGGTGAAGGAGGAGGAGCCGAGGTCGTAGGTGCCGGTGTCGACCCCGATGATGATCGAGTCGAAGGTGGTCGGCTCCCAGTCTGCCTCCAGGCCGAGCTTGCCGAGGGCGGCCTCCAGCAGGTCGACGTTGAAGCCGAGGACGGTCTCGCCGTCCTCGTCCAGGTACTCACCGGGCGGGTAGGAGGCCTCGACGCCGATGGTGACGGAGCCGGCCTCGGCGATGTCCTCGGGGACGAGCGCGGCGAGCTCCTCGTCGACCGCCACCTCGGGCGCCTCGGGCGCCGCCGTGTCGTCGGTGGCGTCCTCTCCGCCGCCGCAGGCCGTCAGGGCCAGGACACCGGCCGCGGTGAGGGCGGTGAGGTAGGTCCGGGGCTCGGACAGGGGCTTGCGCAGTGCCATGTGGGGTCTCCTTCTGGGAGCACGGAGTGCCTGTTCAGAGCCGGGTTCAGCGTTGGACGCGGCCTGCCGGTGGCGACATTCAGGACATTATGCTTCATGAAGTGATGCGTCGGTAACGTTCCATCGTGTCGACCCGCGATTTTCCTCTGGTCACCGTTGTGAGAGGATTGCGTAACGGGTCATCCCCGTGAGAGGCGGACGCGCAGTACTCGCATAGGAGTCCGGCGAAGACTTGTCTCCCCCGGCGACACAACCGGTCATGGCCGACCGGCGCCGCGGAGAGCTCCCCTAGCACCCTTACGTCTTCGCGCGCGGTCCGTGGCTAACGCCGACCGTCCCCGTCATGGCCGACGTGGACGAACAGCAGACCGAGGGGTTTGAGTAGTGACCACCTTTTCTTCGCGTACCCAGAACACGTCCAAGCTGGACGAGGACCCGGCTTTCGCCATGCACCGCGGCGGCAAGCTGCACGTGACCTCCTCCGTGGACGTCAGTGACCACGAGGGCCTGTCCCTCGCCTACACCCCCGGCGTCGCCCGCGTCTGCGACGCCATCGCCGAGACCCCCGACCTCGTCGAGACCTACACCTGGAAGAGCAACCTGGTCGCCGTCGTCACCGACGGCACCGCCGTGCTCGGCCTGGGCAACATCGGCCCGGAGGCCTCCCTGCCGGTCATGGAGGGCAAGTCGCTGCTCTTCAAGCAGTTCGGCGACGTCGACTCCGTGCCGATCGCGCTCAACTGCACCGGCGTCGACGAGATCGTCGAGACCGTCGTGCGGATGTCGCCCTCCTTCGGCGGCATCAACCTGGAGGACATCGCGGCCCCGCGCTGCTTCGAGATCGAGGCCAAGCTGCGTGAGCGCCTGGACATCCCGGTCTTCCACGACGACCAGCACGGCACCGCCATCGTGACCGTCGCCGCGCTGCACAACGCCGCCCGCCTCACCGGCCGCACCCTGGCCGATCTGCGCGTCGTCGTCTCCGGAGCGGGCGCCGCGGGCGTCGCCGTCACCAAGATGCTCGTCGACGGCGGTATCGGCGACATCGCCGTGGCCGACTCCAAGGGCATGATCTACGACGGCCGCGAGGGCCTGACCCCGGTCAAGCAGGAGCTGGCCTCGATCAGCAACAAGGCCGGGATCCAGGGCTCCATCGAGAGCGCCCTCAACGGCGCCGACGTGTTCGTCGGGCTCTCCGCGGGCGAGGTCCCCGAATCGGTCGTGGCCACCATGGCCGACGACGCGATCATCTTCGCCATGGCCAACCCCAACCCGGAGGTGCACCCGGACGTCGCCCGCAGGTACGCGAGCGTCGTCGCCACCGGGCGCAGCGACTTCCCGAACCAGATCAACAACGTGCTGGCCTTCCCCGGCGTCTTCCGGGGCGCCTTCGACGTCCAGGCCACCGACATCACCGAGAACATGAAGCTGGCCGCTGCCAAGGCGCTGGCCGAGCTCGTCGGTGACGACCTGAGCGCCGACTACGTCATCCCCAGCTCCTTCGACGAGCGGGTGGTCCCGGCGGTCTCCGCAGCGGTCGCCGCACAGGCCCGCCAGGACGGCGTCGCCCGCCGTTAGGCACGGGCCCCGGGAGCCACAGGCCCGGGCACGACACGAGGGGCCCGGTCCGCGACCGTACGGACCGGGCCCTCACATCAGCTCTGCGGGGGTGCCGAACTCCTCGGTCAGGAGCGCCAGGGCCGCGCGCAGGTCGGCGAGTGCGGCGTCCGGGGTGTCCCCCTCGCCGTGGGCGCCGGTGCCGGGGCGCAGCAGGGCGCGGGCACGCCAGCGGCCGCTCTCGTCCTCCTCGATCGTGTACGGGACCAGCACGGGTTCTTCCTTCTCCTTCGGATGATGCGACCGAGGGGCCCGGAGGACCACGCCCCCGCGCGGTCCTCCGGGCCCCTGCTGCCGGTCAGTCCCTCTTCCGGTCGTCCTCGCCGGTGGCGGCGGACCAGGGGTCGCCTCCGGTGGGCGGCATCGGACGGGCGTCCCGGCGCGACCCGGGCTCCTCGTCCGACGGCCCCTCGTCCGCGCCCTGCGGCCCCCGGGGCCCCTCGTCCGCGCCCTCCGGGCCCTCGCGGTCCTCCCCGTCGTCCTTCTCGGGCGGGCCCCAGCGACTCATGTCGCGGCGGATCACCTCGACGGTGTCGTCGAGGATGCGGCGCAGGTCGTGTGCGGCGGACCCGCCCACCTGCCCGGCGCCGCGGACCATGTCGCGCACCCGCACCGAGAAGTCACGCAGGGCGTGCTCCAGGTCCGGGCGGTCGTCCTTGCCCGCCCCTTCCCCGGACTCCTCGCCGGTGTGCTCGCCCCGTTCGGATTCGTTGCGGCCCCAGGCGGCCCCGAAGGAGCCGAGGCCCTGGGCGAACCGCTCCCACTCGCGGGCCCACATGCCGCTGTCCCCGCAGTCGCGGTCCCGCTGCCGCTCACGGCCCCGGTCGTCGTCGGCGCGCCCGTCCGGCTCCCGCTCCTCGGAGCGCTGCTCTCCTGCGGCCTCGCCGGCCGGGTCGCGGCGGCTCCCGCCCGCGGTGAACTTGAGTTCGTCGCGCAGGGAGCTGATGGTGGCCCGCACGTCCTGCTTGACCGCCCGGGCGATGTCGCGCACCGAGTCGGTGATCTCCTGCTCCAGGTCGTCCAGGTCGCCGCTGCGGGCGCGCAGTTCCGCACGCCCCTTGTCGGTGAGGCTGTAGACCTTGCGGCCGCCCTCCTCGGTGTGCGTGACCAGGCCCTCCTCCTCCAGCCGCGCGAGCCGGGGGTAGATGGTGCCGGGGGAGGGCGAGTACACGCCGAGGAAACGGTCGCGGAGCAGGCTGATGATCTCGTAACCGTGCCGCGGGCTCTCGTCCAGCAGCTTGAGCAGGTAGAGGCGCAGCCTGCCGTGGCCGAAGATGGTACTCATTCAGGCCCCCTCGGGGATCGCGGCCGGAGCCTCGGGCGCGCGTCGCAGCAGTGCGGTCCGGCCGGACACGGTGTTGACACTGATGGAGGCGGGGTCGACGCCCACGCCGATCTTGCCGCTCAGGGCGCTGCGGGCCGGAGCGCTGCGCCGGTCCAGGCCGAAGTCGGAGTCCACCTTCCCGGTGACGGTGCGCAACTCCACGGTGGCGGAGCTCTCCGAGGGGACCCGCAGGGCCACCTCGCCGGAGACCGTGTTCACCCGGACCCGGGCGGAGGGCGCCAGGTCCGTGTCGACCAGCACGTGGCCGGAGGCGGACTTGGCGCGCAGTTCGGACAGGCGGCCGCCGGCCACCGCCAGCTGGCCGCTGGCGCTGTTGAAGCCCAGGGCGCCGCCGGGGGCGCGCACCGAGGCGTTGCCCGAGGCGGTGTTGAGCTCGGTCTCGCCGGAGACGCCGTCCAGGGTGATCTCGCCGGTGGCGGTGCGCACCCGGGTGCGGGAGGTCAGGCCGGCCACCACCACGGGGGCGCTGGCAGTGGTCACCTCGACCGGACAGGCGCGCGGAACCCGCAGGTTGACCGTGGCCCGTCGCGAGGCGATGTTCCTGTACCCGCTCAGCTGGATGGGCTTGAGCCGGTCCAACAGGCCCTGGCCGGTGAGGTCCCGGTAGTGGACGGTGAGGATGCCCGCCTCCTGGGTGACTTCC
Source organism: Nocardiopsis sp. iso_40 (assembly GCF_056173285.1). Classification (NCBI taxonomy): domain Bacteria; kingdom Bacillati; phylum Actinomycetota; class Actinomycetes; order Streptosporangiales; family Nocardiopsidaceae; genus Nocardiopsis; species Nocardiopsis sp. iso_40. The sequence continues at coordinate 1,217,100 of NZ_CM149666.1, forward strand.
AGGGGCTCGCCCTCGATGTCGGTGATCTCGAAGGTGACCGGGTCATCCGTGGGGATGATGTTGACCTGGCCGCCGACGATCCGCACCTTCAGGGCGACGATGCCGTCCAGGGTGTGGGTCATCGGACTGTCGATGGTCCATCGTGCCATCGTGAACCCTTTCCGCTCGCTCTCGATGACTTCACGATATGTCTCGTGTCTGCCGAACTCAAGATATGTCGCGGATTTCAGGGTCGGCTCAGGGGTACCTAGGGGCTTCCCCCGGCCGCCGGGGGCGCGGGCCTGCGCTTGAATGGGGACCCAACCTGCGAATACGCACAAAACAGCGAGGAGTACCCCACCGTGCATCCCCCACAGGCCCCCGCCGAGAAGGCGTCCCTGCCCGAGAGCCCGCCCATGCCGCGCGCCCTGCGGTTCCTCCGCGTCCTGTTCAGCCTCACGGCGACCCTCTCCGCCCTGAACTTCCTCTTCGCCGGGCTGGGCGTGTACGCGCTGTTCACGCAACCCGAGGCCTTCGGCGAGCCGGCCCTGACCCCGGCGGAGGAGGTGGGCACCGTCGCCCTCAGCGCCCTGTGGGCGGTCCTGTACGGCACCGCCGCCGTCCTGCTCGGCCGGGGCGGGCGGACCGGACGGCGCTGGGCCCTCGCGGCGATCGGCTGCGACACGGCCCTCGTGCTGGCCGACGCGGTCCTGAACGGGGGCACGGAGCCCTTCCTCTGGGCCGCGATCCTGGGCGCGCTCATTCTGCCCGGACTCTTCCTCCTCCTGCTGCTCGCCAGGTCCAGCCGGGAGTGGTTCCGCGCGACCGCCGTCTGAGGCCCCGGACACACGCGAGGGGCCCGGGTCGGATCGACCCGGGCCCCTCCGGCCGGAAGCACCGCTCAGCGCGGCTCCGTGCGACTACTCCTCGTCCTCGTCGTCCAACCGGGCCAACCAGGTGGCCAGTCGTTCGACCGGTGTCTCGAACTCGGGGTTGATGTCGGTGAACACCCGCAGCTGCTCGGCGAGCCAGGCGAAGCTGACCTCCTCGTCGCCGCGGCGGTTCTCCAACTCCTCGATTCCGCGATCGGTGTAGTACATGCTGTTCCTTCTACGGCCTCACAAGTTCGGCCGGGGCTCAGGGCGTTTGGGAGGCCAGGGGTTCTTCATCCTCGTCGGCGCCTGACGCTCGTTCCTCGCTAGCGGCTTGACTCGTCTTGCAGAACCCTGGCACGCCCTTCGCTTCCCAGTCCTACTCGGCGGGCGGGAACACCGTGTCCACCAGGGCCCGCTGCTCGGCCTCGTGCCGCTTGGCCGAACCGGCCGCGGGCGCGGAGGAGGCCGGACGCGAGATCCGGGTGAACGGGCGGTCGAGCTGCTCGGAGAAGACCAGCGCGACGAAGGGCCACGGCCCCATGTTCGCCGGCTCCTCCTGGACCCACAGGACCTCACCCGCGTTCGGGAAGGCCTTGAGCTGCTCCCGGATCTCCTCGATCGGCAGCGGGTAGAGCCGCTCCGCCCGGATGATCGCGGTGTGCTTGTCACCGCTCTTGCGGCGGGCCGCGTCCAGGTCGTAGTAGATCTTGCCCGAGCAGATGACCACGCGGCGGACCTTCTCCGGCGCGAGCGAGTCGTCCCCGACCAGCGGCTGGAAGTGGCCCGAGGTGAAGTCCTCGGCGGCCGAGGTCGCGGCCTTCAGCCGCAGCAGCGACTTCGGCGTGAACACCACGAGCGGACGCTCGAACGGCGACTTGGCCTGCCACCGCAGGAGGTGGAAGTAGCTCGCCGGGGTGCTCGGCATCGCGACGGTCATGTTCTCCTGAGCGCACTGCTGCAGGAACCGCTCGATACGGGCCGAGGAGTGGTCCGGCCCCTGGCCCTCGTAGCCGTGCGGCAGCAGCATGGTCACGCTGGAGCGCTGGCCCCACTTCTGCTCGCCGGCGCTGATGTACTCGTCGATGATGGTCTGGGCGCCGTTGACGAAGTCGCCGAACTGCGCCTCCCACATCACCAGGGCGTCCGGCCGGGTCAGCGAGTAGCCGTACTCGAAGCCCAGCGCCGCGTACTCGCTGAGCAGCGAGTCGTGCACGTGGAACTTGGTGGTGCCGTTGTCGAACTGCTTGAGCGGCGTGTGGTTCTCACCGGTCTCGCGGTCCATGAGCGTGGCGTGCCGCTGGCCGAAGGTGCCGCGGCGGCTGTCCTGACCGATCAGGCGGACCGGGTGGCCGTCCATCAGCAGCGAACCGAAGGCCAGCAGCTCACCGGTGGCCCAGTCGACGGTGTCGTTCTCGACCATCGACGCGCGGCGGGAGAGCTGGGGCGCCAGCCGCGGGTGCGGCGTGAAGCCCTCGGGCAGCGACACCTGGGTGTCGATGATCCGCTTGACCGTCTCGGTGCTGACCGCCGTCTCGACCTTGGAGTGGTCCAGCCGGGACTCGGTGAAGACCTCGGGCTTGACCACGGCGCCCGCCTCGACCGGCTTCCGCTCGACCTCGCGGGTCTCGGTGAAGGCGCGTTCGAGCTCGGTCTGGTAGTCGCGCAGCGCCGACTCCGCCTCCTCCACCGTGATGTCACCGCGGCCGATGAGGGACTCGGTGAACAGCTTGCGGGTGGAGCGCTTGGCGTCGATGACGTCGTACATCAGCGGCTGGGTGAACGCGGGGTTGTCGCCCTCGTTGTGCCCGCGGCGCCGGTAGCAGACGAGGTCGATGACGACGTCCTTGTTGAAGGTCTGACGGTAGGCGAAGGCCAGGTGCGCGACCCGGACCACGGCCTCGGGGTCGTCCCCGTTGACGTGGAAGATCGGCGCCTGCACCATCCGTGCGACGTCCGTGGCGTACACGCTGGAGCGGCTGTCGGTCGGCGAGGTGGTGAAGCCCACCTGGTTGTTCACGATGACGTGCACCGTGCCGCCGGTCCGGTAGCCGCGCAGCTGCGAAAGGTTCAGGGTCTCGGCGACCACGCCCTGACCGGCGAACGCGGCGTCGCCGTGGATCAGGATGGGCAGGACCGTGAACCCCTGCGGGCCCTTGTCCAGGACGTCCTGCTTGGCGCGGACGATGCCCTCGGCCACCGGGTCCACCGTCTCCAGGTGGGACGGGTTGGCCGCCAGCGTGATCTGGATCTTGTCGCCGTCGGCGGTCTGGAACGTGCCCTCGGTGCCCAGGTGGTACTTGACGTCACCGGAGCCGTGCGCGCTGCGCGGGTCGAGGTTGCCCTCGAACTCACCGAAGATCTGCCCGTAGGACTTGCCGCAGATGTTGGCCAGCACGTTCAGGCGGCCGCGGTGGGCCATGCCGATGACGGCCTCGTCCAGCTCGGCCCTGGCGGCCTTGGAGATCACCCCGTCCAGCAGCGGGATCAGCGACTCGCCGCCCTCCAGGGAGAAGCGCTTCTGACCCACGTACTTGGTCTGCAGGAAGGTCTCGAAGGCCTCCGCGCTGTTGAGTCGGCGCAGGATGTGCAGCTGCTCGTCGCGGTCGAGCTTCTCGTGCTCGCGCTCGACGTGCGCCTGGATCCACTCCCGCTCCTCCGGGCTCTGGATGTGCATGTACTCGATACCCACCGTGCGGCAGTAGGTGTCGCGCAGCACGCCCAGAACGTCGCGAAGCTTCATGACCTGCTTGCCGCCGAAGCCCCCGGTGGGGAACTCGCGGTCCAGGTCCCAGAGGGTCAGGCCGTGCTCCAGCACGTCCAGGTCCGGGTGCTTGCGCTGCTCGTGGTCGAGCGGGTTGGTGTCGGCCATGAGGTGGCCGCGCACGCGGTAGGCGTGGATGAGCTCCTGGACCCGGGTGGTCTTGTCGAGCTGGGTCGCCTTGTTGACGTGGATGTCCTGCACCCAGCGGACCGGCTCGTACGGGATCCGCAGCGAGTTGAAGATCTCGTCGTAGAAACCGTCGTCGCCCAGAAGCAGCTGGTGGATCCGGCGCAGGAACTCGCCCGACTGGGCACCCTGGATGATCCGGTGGTCATACGTCGAGGTGAGCGTCATGACCTTGCTGATGCCGAGCTCGCTCAGGGTGTCCTGGGACGCGCCCTGGAACTCGGCCGGGTACTCCATGGCGCCGACACCGAGGATGGTGCCCTGCCCGGGCATCAGGCGCGGCACGGAGTGCACGGTGCCGATGCCGCCGGGGTTGGTCAGGCTGATCGTGGTGCCCTGGAAGTCCGGAACGCCCAGCTTGTTGTTGCGGGCCTTGCGGACCAGGTCCTCGTAGCCGCCCCAGAACTCGTTGAAGTCCATCTCGTCGGACTTCTTGATGGAGGGCACGACCAGCTGACGGGAGCCGTCGGGCTTCTGCAGGTCGATCGCCAGACCGAAGTTCACGTGTTCGGGCTTGGCGACGCCGGGCTTGCCGTCCAGCTCCGTGTAGGAGTGGTTCATCTCCGGCATGGCCTTGAGGGCCTTGACCATGGCGTAGCCGATGAGGTGGGTGAAGGAGACCTTCCCACCGCGACCGCGCCGGAGATGGTTGTTGATGACGATGCGGTTGTCGAACAGCAGCTTGACCGGCACCGCGCGCACGCTCGTCGCGGTCGGCAGGGTCAGGCTCGACTCCATGTTGGTCGCGGTGCGAGCGGTTGCGCCACGCAGCCGCTCCTCCTTGACCTGGAGTGCATCATCGGTGCTCTTGTTGTCCTTGGCGGCAGCGGCGGGGGCCGCGGCCTTCTTCTTCGGCGCGGGTGCGGCAGGGGCCTTCTCGGTCTGCGCCTTCGCGGCCGCAGTGCCCCCACCCTTCCCGTTGGCCGAGTCCGCGGGCTTGTAGTCCGCGAAGAAGTTCCACCAAGCCTTGTCAACCGAATTCGGGTCGGTGAGGTACTTCTGGTAAAGCTCCTCGACCAACCACTCGTTCGGGCCGAAATCTGTCAGGGGTTGAGACGCCTCAGACGACACGGCGGAGATCGCCCACTTCCGCAGCTCGCTTGTGAATGTGTAGGAAAGACGGGTGGCTGCTGGCAAGGCGGGCTCAAAGAAGCATGTGGTCGCTCCCCGCACAGGGGGAGAATCTGCCCTGGCCAGCACTCGTCGGATACCAGGCTACTTGTACCGGCCTCCCTGACGGGAACTTCGGTGTTGTTGAAACTGGGAGATAGCTAACAATCTTTCACACGAACCTTGTCGCTGCGTGTCCGTGTCTTTGCCTTGCGTGGCCATCGTGTCGCGTTTGCTCATGTTTGACGGGTTTTTTGGCGTGCTTGTGCGTGTCCGGCTCCGGCCGCCTCCGATGTGGCGCGTCACACGTTTCCGGGCGGGGCGGGGGCGCCGCCCGCGGAAGCCGGAGCGGGGCCCCGGGACAGCAACCGACGGTGCCCGCGGGCCGTCCGGCGGTGAAACGCCGGTGATCGGCGGCGGAGGTGCCCGGATCTGTGTGCTCTCCCCGGTTCTCCCACACCGCGACCCCGCCGGTACCTACGATCGCCTGTGCAAACACCGACACACCGGGTGGGGGAGGCGCATGAGGGGGCTCGGGGAACTGGAGGCGGCCATCATGGGTGCCCTGTGGCGCTCGGAGGGGCCGCTGTCCGTACGCGGGGTCCGGGAGAGCATGGTCTACGACCGGGACATCGCCTACACCACCGTCATGACGGTCGCGAACATCCTCTTCCACAAGGGACTGCTGGACCGGGAGAAACACGGTCGCGCCTGGGTCTACTGGCCCAGGGAGAGCCACGCCGAGTACACGGCCCGGGTGATGGGCGAGGTCCTCGAAACCGGTCCCGACCCCGGCGCGACCCTGCTCCGCTTCGTCGAACGCTTCAGCGACGAGGAGATGGCCCGGCTCCACCACGTTTTCCGCCAGGTCCGAGACCGCCGCGGCGCCGGCCGCCCCCGCACCTCACCGACGGCGTAGCGAACGCACGCTCCGCGCGCAGACCGCGGCCAGCGTCGCCGTCAGCGTCAGCGCCGCCACGACCAGCAGCGACCGGCCGGGCCCGATCGCCTCCGCGACCGGCCCGATCGCCACCTGCCCCACCGGCATCGCCACGAACGAGCCCAACGCGTCGTAGGAGTACACCCGCGAGAGCCGTTCCGGCGGGACGTTCTCCTGTACCGAGACCTCCCACGCCACACTGAACTGCTCCACCGCCGCCCCGGCGACGAACATCGCCGCGAACAGCAGCGGCACCACCGGGGAGGGGTCGGCCAGCACGAAGAACGGCAATGTCTGCACGGTGACCAGCGCCGTGCCGTAGAACAGCGCCCGCTGCGGTTGCCACCGGGCCGCCAGCACACCGCCCGCCAGCAGCCCCACGCTGTTGGTCGCCATCAGCAGCCCCCAGACGGTCCGCCCGAACGCGGCGTCGGCGATCCCCGGGCCCAGCACCGAGGTGGCCGCCGACCATCCGGCGTTGACCACCATGAACTGCAACACGATGATCCACACCCACGGCCGCGCCACGAACTCGCTCCACCCCTCCAGCAGGTCGCGCAGCACGCCGTTGCCGCCCGGCACCGCCGTGGACGGCACCCGCAGGAAGAGGAAGGCCGCCCCGGCCGCGGCGAACATCACCGCGTCCGCGCCGATCGCCCACCCCGGCCCCAGGAGCCCCACGGCCACGCCGCCCGCCGACATCCCGGCGAACATCCCCAGTTGTTTGGCGATCCCCGCCAGGGCGTTGGCCTGGCGCAGCAGGGCGTGCGGCACGGTCTGCGGGGTCAGCGCCGTCACGGCGGGCAGGTTGGCGGCGGCCGCGGCCCCGTTCAGCAGACTCAGCGCGACCATCAGCGCCAACGAGGCCGTACCGGTGAGCAGGGACAGAGCCAGCAGCCCCTGGGAGAGCGCCGCGAGCATGCAGGCTCCCCGGATCACCAGGGTGCGCGGCAGCCGGTCGGCGAGGACCCCGCCCAGCAGCAGGAGGGACACGTTGGCGGCCGAGCGCGCGCCCACCACCAGCCCCACCTGGGCCAGGGATCCGGTCACGTCCAGTACCGCGAAGGCCAGGGCCACCGAAGCCATACCGTTGCCGAAGAGCATCAGGACCCGGCCCGCGACCAGGGCCCGGAAGGGCCGGTACGCCAGTGGCGCGGTGATACCGGGGCCGGAGCCCCTCGTCTGTGTCATCTCGGATCCGTCCCCGCGGTCAGCCTGCCGACCGGAGCACTGTCTCCGAACGCGGAGGCGGGGGCAATCCCTTTTCCGGGGCGCCGCGCGACCCGGCGCCGGGCCGCGCCGTCAGTCCGGGACCCGGCGCCGGGGGAGTGCTTTTACCCCAGGACCCAGCGCTGGGAGGTGCTTTTAACCCAGGACCCAGCTGCGGCCCTCCGCGGCCAGCTTCTCCACCAGGGTGGCGCTGTCGTGCTCCTTGGCGAACAGGTGCTCGGGGCGGCTGATCGGCACGATCCACAGCCACCGCACCGGGTCGCCCTGGAAGGTCAGTCCGGAGGTGTCCGGCGGTGTCCGGGAGGGGTCGTCCACCAGGGCCCCGGGGTCCTCCAGCAGCAGGACCGCGCCCGCGCCCCGGCGCATCGCCCGGTCCTCGGGGTTGTCCAGCCACTTGACCGTGTGCCCGGCCCCGAACCAGGTGACCGCCCGCCACGGAAACGCCCCGATCCACCGGAAGATCCGCGCGGCGTGGTGCGCGGGCAGCGTGGTGGCCAGAGCCAGCTCCACCCGGGCGTACCCCGAGGTGTCGGCCATGTACCGGTCCAGGGTGGGCATCCGCTGCCCGCACATGCCCACCGTGGACAGGACGGTGAACGGCCGCTCCTGCGAGGGCGGGCGCTCCGAGACCCGCAGCAGCGGCGGGTGCCCGTCCGAGACGTCCCAGTAGTGTCCGGCCTCGCCCACCCGGCGGTTCAGATGGCTCAGAACCGTCCGCTGCACGCTGCGCCAGGCGCCCGAGGCCCGCCGCCAGTCCCAGTACGCCTCGGCGTGCACCACCCGCGGCCACAGCTGGTTCCGCACCGAGTCCAGTTCCCAGGCGTAGGCACTGCGTCCGATCGCCTCCCGGGCGTACCCCGGCAGGCCGCTGTCGGCCTCCGCCCAGCCCGGTATAACCGCGAGCAGGCCCTCCTCGTCCACGAGGGCCACCCCGTCGCCCTCCTCGAACCACACCGCGCGCAGCGTGGCCGGGTCGAAGCGGGGGCGCCCCTGCGGGTGCTTGGTGTAGGCCTCCGGCATCAGCGGTGCCCGGCCCTGGTAGAGACCGCTCGAATCGCTCTCCAGGGGTGCGATCTCGTGGTTGGCCAGCCACACCGGGACCCGGATGCGCTCACGGGCGTCCAGCAGGTAGGCGGCCGTGGTGTGGGAGTCGCACTCGACGACGACACGACGGCTCTGATAAGGACTGATCTCGTCGAGCAGGACGTCGATCTCGGTCACCGGCCCTCCCAGGCACCGACGGGCTCTCGTGTTGTCGTGGCTGCCGCCGGGGCGGACCTGCCCGGGCTGTCCCCACATTAAGTAGAATCGACGCTAGTGCCCTGACAGGCGGAGCAGCACCGCGGTCGCGTATAGGTCGTATAACGACCCGCGACACCACATCCCTCCCGCACCGGGCGCAGTCCACCGACTCCACTCCTTACGGATTCTTATGCCCGCCGAGCTCACATTCGTCGCACCCCGTCGCGCCAAGCCGCCCCGGCACCTGGCCGACCTCAGCCCCGAAGAGCGGCAGGAGGTCGTCAGGGAGCTGGGCGAGAAACCCTTCCGGGCCAAGCAGATCGCCAAGCACTACTACGGCGGGCTGGAGTCGGACACCGCCAAGATGACCGACCTCCCGGAGGCCTCCAGGGAGAAGCTCGGCGAGGCGCTGCTGCCCACCCTGCTCACCCCGGTCCGGCACATCACCTGTGACAATGGGATGACCCGCAAGACCCTCTGGAAGGCCTTCGACGGGGTCATGTTCGAGTCGGTGCTGATGCGCTACCCGGACCGCGTCACCCTGTGCATCTCCTCCCAGGCCGGATGCGGCATGAACTGCCCGTTCTGCGCCACCGGCCAGGCGGGCCTGACCCGCAACCTGTCCACCGGCGAGATCGTCGAGCAGGTGGTCGCCAGCGCCCGCGACCTCGACCGCGGCGAGGTCGCCGGCGGCCCGGGCCGGATCAGCAACATCGTGTTCATGGGCATGGGCGAGCCCATGGCCAACTACAAGCGGGTGCTGCAGACCGTCCGCCAGATCACCGACCCGGTCCCGGGCGGCATGGGCATCTCCCAGCGCGGCGTGACCGTCTCCACGGTCGGCCTGGTCCCGGCGATCAACAAACTCATCGACGAGAGGATGCAGGTCCGCCTCGCGATCTCGCTGCACGCCCCGGACGACGAGCTCCGGGACGAGCTGGTGCCGATCAACACCCGGTGGAAGGTCCAGGAGGTCCTGGACGCCGCCTGGCGCTACGCCGGGACCACCGGCCGCCGCGTCTCCATCGAGTACGCGCTGATCAAGGACATCAACGACCAGGCCTGGCGGGCCGACCTGCTGGGCAAGCTCCTCAAGGGCCACCTGGTGCACGTCAACCTCATCCCGCTCAACCCCACCCCGGGGTCGAAGTGGACGGCCTCGCGTCCGGAGGACGAGCGCGAGTTCGTGCGGCGGCTCCAGTCCCACGGTGTGTCGGTGACCGTCCGCGACACCCGCGGCCAGGAGATCGACGGCGCCTGCGGACAGCTCGCCGCCGCCGAGAAGTAGTCCGAGGTGGTCGAGACCGCCCTGGCCTTCGTGGTGGCCACCGCGGCAGGGCTGGTCCCGCTCATCAACATCGAGGTCTACCTGCTGGGCGCCGCCGCCCTCAACGGTGACGGCGCCCTCGTGGCGATGGCCGTGGCCGCGGCTGCGGGGCAGACGCTCGGCAAGATCCCCTACTACTACGTGGGGTACGGGACGATCACCGCGCCCTGGCTCAGGCGGAAGGCCGCCACCCCGGGCAGGTGGGCCGAGCGGACCGCCCGCTGGCGGGCGAAGGCCGAGGAGCGCCCCGCCTGGGGCGCGGGCCTGCTCGCCCTCAGCTCCTTCGCGAGCGTGCCGCCGTTCATGGTGGTGGCCGTCCTGGCGGGGGTCCTGCGGATGAACATCGTGCTGTTCTGCGCGGTCACCTTCGTCACCCGCACCGCGCGCTTCCTCGTCCTGGTCCTGGCCCCCGGCTGGGCGATGGACGTCCTGCCCCTCTGAGCCCTACCCGTCGGACCGGGCGGGCCGGACTTCGGTGCCGCCCACCAACCGGACCAACAGCGACCGCAGATCGCGGATGTGCGCCGCGGCGTCGAACCCGGGTTCGGTGGCGGCGCGCAGGAAGAGCGCGCCGACAAGCGTCTGGATCCAGGTCGCGGTGGCCTCCGGGCTCAGGACCGGATCGGCCCGGCCCTCCCGGGCGGCCCGGGACACCAGGTGGGTGAGGGTTTCGAGTTCGCAGCTGCTGTCGGCCTCCAGCACCTCGGCCAGTTCGGGATCCCGCTGGGCCTGCCGTAGCCCCTCCATCACCAGTCCCGCGGCCACGGGGCTCGCCGACGGCGCGGCGAGGTGCTCCACCAGTTCCAGGAGGGCCGTCCACGGATCGTCGTGGGCGCGTGCGGCGGCGATCCGCTCGGCGCTGCCACCCCCCTCGTCGGTCAGGAGGGCGACGAAGATCGCGCGCTTGTTCGGGAAGTAGTGGAACAGCGCACCCGAACTGATCCCGGCGGCCCGGCGGATCTCGGTGGTCGAGGTCCCGTCCAGGCCCCGGGCGGCGAACAACGGGGCGGCCGCGTTCATGACGTTGCGGCGTTTGGCCCGGTACTGGGCGGGGTCGACCTTGCGCACGACTCACCTTTCTACCACCGGGCGGCCGTCACGGTAGACCGCGGCCACGTCGCGGATCGCGGCGATGTCGGCCAGCGGGTCGCCGGTGACGGCCACCAGGTCGGCGGCGCGGCCCACCTCGATCGCGCCGACCAGGTCGGTTCCCAGCACCCGGGCGGCCTCGCTGGTCGCCGCCCTCAGCGCCGCCTGCGGGCCCAGCCCGCTGCCGGCCAGCAGTTCCAGCTCCCGGTGCAGGCCGGCGCCGAAGGGGACCCCGGGCACGGCCGCGTCGCTTCCGGCCACGATCCGGCCGCCGGCGGCGTGCAACTCCTCCAGCCGGTCCCTGAGCAGACGGTGCTGGTCCGGGTCGGTGTTCACCTCGGTGACGGCCAGCGTCGGCGTGAGAGCGACGTCGCGCTCGACCAGCTCGGCCAACAGGTCCTCGGGCCAGCCGTCGAGGACGCCCCGGGCCTCCAGGTGCTCGACCCCGTCCACCCCGGCGGCCAGGACGTCGGCCAGGTCCTGCTCGGAGCCCCAGTGCGCGGTGACGGAGAGCCCGTGTCCGTGCGCCTCGGCCACGATGGCGCCGAGCACCCCGGCGGGAAGGGGGTCCATCTCCATGCGGGCGGGGTCCCCCCGCTCCTGCACCACCTTGACGAGGTCCACCGGAGCGCTGCCGGTGGCGAGCTCGCGCACGGCACGGCGGGCCTCCTCGGCGGTGGCGGGCAGGCGGACGGTGTCGGAGCCGGCCGCCACCCCGAAGGTGACGACGGGGTGGCCGCCGCGGGTGGTGAACAGGGGGCCCGAGGTGTACAGGCGGGGCCCCTCCAGTTCTCCGGCGCGGAGCAGCTCCCGCATCTCCACGATCCAGGCGTGCTCGTCGCCCAGGCAGCGCACCGTCGTCACGCCGTGTTCGAGCAGGGCCCGGCGCGCGGTGGGCGCGTGGCGCACCGCCTCGTAGACCAGCCCCGGCATGTCGGCCGGTCCCAACCCCTCCCCGGGTTCCTGCTGCGGGAAGCCCATGTGCACGTGGAGGTCGATGAGACCGGGCAGGAGCGTGTGGCCGCTCAGGTCCACGGACACGGTGCCCGCTGGAAGCGTCAGGGCGCCGTCGTCGGCGATCTCGGTGATGACGCCGTCGGAGACCAGCACCGTGGTGCCCGCACGCGGTTCCAGGCCCTCCCCGGTGAGTACCGTGGCGCCGGTCAGGGCGAGGCGGCCCCGGTGCGGGCCCTCCCGCGGGCGGTACAGGGTGGCGAGGTAGTGGCCCACGCCTCCGGCTCCGGCGAGGATCCCCAGTCCGCCCAGCACCAGCAGCCCGCGCAGGAACCGCCTCCGGGTGCTCTTCCCGGGGCGCCGGGGGTGTTTCTCCGTCCTGCCGTCCGTTTCGCCCATCGACCCTCCAGGGGCTCGCGATTTAATAGACCGAGTGCTCTGTTTATAACAGAGTCCGCAGTGCTCCTGAAGATGCCGGTTCCCGCTGTGCTCGCCGGGAGCGGTGCGGGCGAAGAGGCGCGGGTGCTAGGACGCCTCGTCGGCCAGGCGGACGAACGCCCGCACCACCTCGGGGCCGTGGACGGTCTCGGGGTCGTTGTGGCCGGCTCCGGGCAGTACGACCTCCTCGAACAGGTTCGCGCTGGCCCCGGCGACCTCACGGCTCTGCTCCGGGGGCACGACGCGGTCGGCGTCGCCGACGAGCACGCTGGTGGGCCGGTCGATCCCCGCGACCCGTTCCGTCACCGGGTAGCGGTCCCGCAGCAGCAGGCGCACCGGCAGGAACGGGTAGTGGTGGGCGCCCATGTCGGCCAGGGAACTGAACGGCGAGCGCAGGAACAGCGCGGCGGGCGGCCGTTCGGCGGCCAGGCCCGCGACCACCGCGGCGCCCAGGCTCTCCCCGAAGTAGATCGTGTCTGCGGGGCCGAAGCCCCGCTCCTCCAGGAGGGAGGCGGCGGCGCGGACGTCGGCGGCCAGCCCCTCCTCGGAGGGGCCTCCGGGATTGCCGCCGTAGCCCCGGTAGTCGAACAGCAGCACGGAGAACCCCTCGGCGGCCAGGGCGCGGGCCAGGGGCGCCCGGCTCTCCCGGTTCCCCGCGTTGCCGTTGGCCACCAGCACGGCGGTCTCCCGGTCCGCGTCCCGGGCGGGAACGAACCAGCCGCCGAGTTCGAGTCCGTCCCCGGTGCGCAGGCGCACGTCCTCGGCGCCCTCGATCACCTCGGCGGCGGACGGGGGCTCCCCGCCCAGGGGCACGTAGACGACCGATCTCTGCACAGCCCACAGGAGTCCCAACAGCACCACCAGTACAAGCGCCACCACCGCGGCCACGATCAGGATGCGCCTTCCCCGGCGCCCGGGGGAGCGGGTGTTGGCGCTGTTCACGATGGTTCCCTTCAACGGGTTTTCGGTGTTCCTGCGGTGCGGGTTACCCGATGGCGAGCGGAAGCATCCAGGTTTGCATTGCAAACCAAAGAGGAGGCCGCCTATGGTGAAGAAAAGGTTTGCACTACAAACCGGAGGCTCGGATGCCCACCCCCCACGAGATCGACCGTCTGGAGAACGCCCGAGCGGTCACCGCCAACTACACCGACTTCAAGGGTCTCTACCTGGTCATCATCGGCCTCTTCCTGGGCACGATGGCGTTCCTCGTTCGGAACGGGAACCTGGGCCCCCTGATCCTGGGGCTGCCCGTGTTCGTTGTCCTGGGCCTGCTGGTCAGGGCGTACTACCGACGGCGTTTCGGTGACGTCCGGCCGTTGCAGACACCACAACGGATCGCCGCGCGCACGTTCCTGCCCGCCCTGGTCCTCGTGGCCTTCTTCACCGCGATCGCCGTCGCCAACAACCTCGGGGTGAACGGGGTGTGGCTCTTCACCGCCTTCATGGTCGGTGTCTTCCTCATGATGGTCGGGAGCCCCTGGCGGAAGCGGATCCACTACCTGGTCAGCGCCGCGCTCCTGGCCGTGCTGTTCCTGGCTCCCCTCGGGACGCTCACCCCCTCCGGGGCGCACCCCTTCGAGTGGGAGTACCCCAACCTGGCCCAGGTGACCGTGGCGGTCCTGTTCGTGGTGAACGGGCTGCTCGACCACCGTACGCTGGTGCGCACCCTTCGACCGGTGGCAGAGAGCGAGACCGACTGACCATGGGCACGCCCTTCGAGGACATGGCGGAGATCGACCGCCTGGTGCACGAACCCTCGCGGCTGGCGATCACCAGCGCCCTGCTCTCCTGTGCGAGCGCGGACTTCCTCTTCCTGCAGCGGATCACCGGACTGTCCAAGGGCAACCTGTCCAGCCACCTGTCCAAGCTGGAGGCGGGCGGAATCGTGGAGATCCTCAAGACCTCCGAGGGGCGCCCGCGCACGACGATCAGCCTCACCCCGGCCGGGCGTGACACCGTCGCCGAGTACTGGGACCGGCTGACCCGGCTGCGTGACGCCGCACGCGACTGGACCGCCCCCGGGGAGTGACCCCCGGTGGCGGTCCGGCGGTGTCAGGCCGTGGCCAGGTCTCGGTTGCGGAACCCGACCAGCGACAGCGCACCGAGGAGGAGGACCGCGCCCGCGTACAGGACGTAGTGCAGGGGCTCGAAGTCCTCCACCGGCAGCCGCGGCAGGATCTCGAAGGCGCTGAGGTTCATCGCCCACTCCGGGAACTCCAGCAGACCGCCCATCACGGTGGCCAGGATGCTGTACCCCAGCCACAGCCAGAGCAGGCCGGTCAGCCTCGGGGCGGCCCCCAGCAGCAGGGCCGCCAGGGCGCCGAACACCAGTGCCGCCGGAAGCTGGGCCAGGACCGCCTCCAGCAGTCGGCCGACCCACGCCCCGTCCTCCAGGACGGCGGCGGCGCCCAGGCCGAGCCCGAGGCCGCCCGCCACCACGACGAACAGGGTCGACAGGGCGGCCACCGCCAGTGCGGAACCGAGCCAGGCCACCCGGCCCACCGCGGTGGCCAGGACCAGTTCGGTGCGGCCGGAGTCCTCCTCCGCGCGCAGCCGCAGCACGGACAGGGCGCCGAAGGCCGCGGCGCCCATGATCACGTAGCTGGTGACGAAGGACAGGAACCCGCCGATCACGTCGTCGACGCCGGTGCCGAAGACCGCCTGCAGGTCCGGGTTGGTCTCGAACATCCCCTCGACCTCGGCGGCGAGGGTGCCGAAGGAGACCGCGAACAGCAGGACCGCCAGCGTCCAGACGATGATCGAGCCGCGCTGCTGGTGCAGTTGGAGGGTGGTCACACCGCGCAGCAGCCGACCGGCCCCCTCCGGGCCGGGGCGGGCCGCGACCAGGCCGGCGCCCAGGTCACGGCGGCCGGACAGCAGGTGGGCGGCGACCACCAGGGCCACGATGACCAGGCCGTACAGGGCGATCGGGGCCCAGCGCAGATCGTGGAAGGGCTGGGCCTGCTGCCCCCAGGCGAACGGGGAGAGCCAGGAGAGCAGGTTGCCGCCGGACTCGGCCATGTCCCCCACCACGCGGAGCATGAAGAGGACGCCCGCGGCCAGGAAGGCCAGCCCCGAGGCGGTGCGTGCGTGCCCGGAGACCTGGGCGCACACGGCGGCGATCGAGCCGAAGGTGATCCCGCCCAGCGCCAGGCCGAGGCCGTAGGCGAGCGAGTCCGCGGCAGCCAGGTCGAAACCGATCAGCGTGAGCGCGATGGTCCCGCCGATGAGCAGGTTGACCAGCGTGATCGTCAGCAGGGCCGAGGCCATCGGCGCTCCGCCGCCCAGGACGTTGGCGCGCAGCAGTTCGGCGCGCCCGCTCTCCTCCTCGGCCCGGGTGTGCCGGATGACGTGCAGGATGCTCATCACCGCCATGGCGATGAGCAGGGTCATGGTCATCTCGTTGACCATCATCGGACCGAGGGTGTAGTCGTCCAGCCCGTACCCGGGGCCGCCGAAGACGATGCCGGTCGGCGTGTCCATCAGGGCGGCGCGGCCCTGGCGCTCCTCCTCGGTGGAGAACATGTCGTCCAGGACGGGGACGGTGGCGGCTGTGGTCCCGGCCAGTGCCAGGGTCCACACCGACAGGCGGATCCTGTCGCGCCGCAGGATGAACCGGGTCAGCGTTCCGGTGCCGGTGAAGCCGCTCACCTGCGCTCACCTCCCTCGGCGCCGCCGTCGGGCGCGGCCGTCTCGTCGCCGTAGTGGCGCATGAACAGTTCCTCCAGCGAGGGCGGGTTGCTCACCAGGGAGCGCACCCCCAGGGAGGTGACCTCGCTCAGGACCGGTCCCAGGTGCTCGTGGTCCACCGAGAACGAGATCCGGCGGCCGTCGATCTCCGGGTCGTGTACCCCGGGCAGGGCGGAGAGGGGGGCTGGGTCGCCCCCGACCTCCGCGTGCACGGTGGAGCGGGTCAGGTGGCGCAGGTCGTCCAGGGTCCCCGACTCCACGGCGCGTCCCTGCCGGATGATGGTCACGGTGTCGCAGAGCTTCTCGACCTCGGACAGGATGTGGCTGGAGAGCAGGACCGTGCGCCCCTCCTCCTTGACCTCGCGTACGCACTCGGTGAACACCGCCTCCATCAGCGGGTCCAGGCCGGAGGTGGGTTCGTCGAGGATGAGCAGTTCGGCGTCGGAGGCCAGCGCCGCCACCAGGGCGACCTTCTGCCGGTTGCCCTTGGAGTAGGTCCGGGCCTTCTTGCTGGGGTCGAGTTCGAAGCGCTCCAGGAAGTCCTTCCTGCGCCGGGTGTCGAGCCCGCCGCGCAGGCGGCCCAGCAGGTCGATGGCCTGGCCCCCGGTGAGGTTCGACCACAGTGAGACGTCCCCGGGCACGTAGGCCAGGCGCCGGTGCAGGGCGACGGCCTCCTTCCACGGGTCGCCGCCCAGGAGCCGGACGCTGCCGGAGTCGGCGCGGAGCAGGCCGAGCAGGACGCGGATGGCGGTGGACTTGCCCGAGCCGTTCGGGCCGAGGAACCCGGCGACCTGGCCGGCTTCCACGGTGAGATCGAGCTTGTCGAGCGCCTGGAAGCGTCCGAAGTACTTGTCGACGCCGCGGGCGTCGATGACGGGTGCGGTCATGGTGGTGCGACTCCTGGTCCGGTGGGGATCCTCTGTTCTGGGGGAGGTCAGCGTTCCTTCTCGGGGGGATCGCTGACGTAGAGCAGGTAGCCGTCCAGCATGGTGCGGTCCACCAGCAGGCCCTCGGTGTACACCTCCAGGGCCGGGAGGACGTACTGCTCCTGCCAGTCGCGCAGGACCCGGCCGAAGTCGGGGTTCTCCTGGTCCTGGTACAGGGTGGCGAGCACCAGGAGCGACCCGAAACCGTTGGCGGCGAGCCAGCGGGCCCGCTTGGCCGGGTCGCGGCTGGGCCGTACGGTGCCCTCCCGCACGCCCAGTTCCAGGTAGCTCTCCACGTCGGCCACCATCGCCTCGTACAGGTGGCGGCCGAGGTCCCCGCCCGTCTGCATGGAGCGGAAGAGGTAGGCCAGCAGCCCGGAGTACCTGTCGATCTCCTGGAGTGAGCGGGCCATCCCGTCCGCGCTGGGGCGGCTCACCGACTCCTTCTTGGTCTCGTAGACGACCCGCCTGACGTGCTCGTCACAGGCCTCCCGCAACTCTGCCTTGCTGCCGAAGTGGTGGATGACCAGCCCGGGTGAGACCCCCGCCCGTTCCGCGATGGCGCGCACGGTGACGCCGAACCCCCGTTCGCCGAAACAGGCGACGGCCGCGTCGCGGATGCGCGCACGGGTGCTGAGGTCCTCGTCGGGAGGAGTTTTCTTCCTTGAACCCATGTTCAATAGATTAAACGTCTGTTCAGTCATGACGCAAGGGGCCGCCTGGGCCGGGGACGTACACTCGGGGCACGTTCGGCGCGGCCGGAGGGGTCGCGTCCAGGCCACGAGGGGGAAGTTCGATGGTGCAGGTCGCGGTCGCCCAGTTCGCGCCGGGTCAGGACAAGGCCGAGAACCGGCGTTCGGTGGCGGAGCTGACCGCCCGTGCGGCCGCCGACGGGGCGCGGGTCGTGCTGTTTCCCGAGTACACGATGTTCACCGCGCCGCGCACCGACCACCGCTACGTCGGGGCCGCGGAGCCCCTGGACGGCCCCTTCCTCGCGGACGCCGCGGACACCGCCCGCCGTGAGGGCGTCTACCTCGTGCTGGGGGTGAACGAGTCCGAGGGGGAGGGCGCCACCCGCTTCACCAACACGCTCGTCGCGCTCTCCCCCGAGGGCGAGCGGATCGCGCTCTACCGCAAGATCCACCTCTACGACGCCTTCGGGGTGAAGGAGTCGGACGTGGTGGCCCCGGGGCCGATCGAGGCACCGGAGACCTTCACCGTGGACGACGTGGTCTTCGGCCTCCAGACCTGTTACGACCTGCGCTTTCCCGAGGTGACGCGGCGGATCGCCGACGCCGGCGCGCACGTGGTGCTGTTGGCCGCCCAGTGGGTGCCCGGTCCGCTGAAGGAGGACCACTGGCGCACGCTGGCCCGGGCCCGCGCCATCGAGAACACGGTCTACGTGGCCGCGGCGGGGCAGGCGGCGCCCACCGGGGCGGGCAACAGCATGGTGATCGATCCGATGGGGACCGCGCTCGCGGCACTGGGGGAACAGGCCTTCGAGGTCGCCTCCGCCCGGGTTTCGGCCGCGCGTGTGGAGGCGGTGCGTGTCACTAATCCGGCGCTGTCGCTGCGCCGTTTCGGGGTCACCCCGCAGGACGAGGACTGAGCCCCAGGTCCCCCTCCGTCCGTACATTTCTGGCGCTTCGTATGAAAAACCGACTGTGTTCTGGGGTCTTCCCAGGGTCCGTTACTTAGGGTTATGATCGCCGTGCACGGAGTGATTTAGATCGGTCCGGGCCCTTCCAGGCGCCGAGAGCTTCTGATTCAATTAAGAGCCGGTAACTATCGGCCCGCCAGGCTGTCCTAAACCACGGGGGGAGCAAGGACATTGCGCGGAACGAGCACTATGTGCAAACCAGACACGACGCCTGACACCGCATCCGAAAGCTACGTCTACGACCCGAGCTGGCTGAGCAGGGCGCAGCGCATGGGGGATGCCTGCGCCGTCTGCCACACCAAGTGGCCACGGCCCCGCCGGGTCCTGGGTGAACAGCCGGACGGGAGTCACGTGTACGGATGTGACGAGTGCGCGGGGATCATCGGCTACCAGCCGGTCTCCGCGGGCGAACCGCTGGTCGCGGCCCGCTGACACGGGTGGCGGCCGCGGGCGGTCGGCGAAGAGGGGAAGCGAAGAGGAGGAGACGGTCGCGCTCCGGGTCCGGGGGGAGTCGTGCGGACCCGGAGCGCTTCCGCTGACACGCCCGCTTCCATGGGGAGGAGGGGAAATGAGCGTGTCCATCCAGGATGGTCTCTCGTGACGTACGTGGCCCACGGCCACGCCCCGTGAGGGGCGTCGGTGCACAACGATACTCCGTGTCGCCCTCCGTAGACCGTCAGTGAGAGACATCCGACCGTTATTTCGGTGAACTCCGGTTAGCCGTTGGTCGGGAAGCCCAGGTTGACGCCGCCTTCGGGCCGTTTGCCCGGGTCGGTCCAGCGGGCCGTGACCGTCTTCGTGCGGGTGTAGAAGTGAACACCCTCCGTGCCGTGCGCGTGCGAGTCACCGAACAGCGACTGC
The DNA here is from genome assembly GCF_056173285.1 of Nocardiopsis sp. iso_40. NCBI lineage: Bacteria > Bacillati > Actinomycetota > Actinomycetes > Streptosporangiales > Nocardiopsidaceae > Nocardiopsis > Nocardiopsis sp. iso_40. Next base: position 1,236,368 of record NZ_CM149666.1, read on the forward strand.
TTCCAGCCGCCGAAGGAGTAGTAGGCCATGGGTACCGGGACGGGCACGTTGATGCCCACCATGCCCACCTCGATCTCGTTCTGGAAGCGCCGTGCGGCGCCGCCGTCGTTGGTGAAGACCGCGGTCCCGTTGCCGTAGGGGTTGTCGTTGACCAGCCTGACGGCCTCGTCGTAGTCGCCGACCCGGACCATGCTCAGCACCGGGCCGAAGATCTCCTCCCGGTAGCAGGACATCCGCGGACCGACGTGGTCCAGGACGGAGGGGCCCAGCCAGAACCCCTCCGGGGCGCCGCCCAGGACCGGGTGGACCCGTCCGTCGACGGCCAGGGTCGCGCCCTCGCGGACCCCCGACTCCAGGTAGGAGGCGACCCTGTCCCGGTGTTCACGGGTGACGAGCGGGCCCATCTCGCTGCGGTCGTCGTCGCCGGGGCCCACGCGCAGCCGTGCGACGCGCTCCCTGATCCGCTCCAGGAGGTCGTCGGCGACCGACTCCACCACCGCGACCGCGGAGACGGCCATGCACCGCTCGCCTGCGGAGCCGAACCCGGCCGAGACCGCGGAGTCCGCCGCCAGGTCCAGGTCGGCGTCGGGCAGCACGACCATGTGGTTCTTGGCTCCGCCCAGCGCCTGCACCCGCTTGCCGTGCTCGGCGGCGGTCCGGTAGACGTACCGCGCGATCGGGGTCGACCCCACGAAGCTGACCGCGGCCACGTCCGGGTGCTCCAGGATCGCGTCCACCGCGACCTTGTCGCCGTGGACCACGTTGAAGACCCCGTCGGGCAGTCCGGCCTCGGCCCAAAGCTCGGCCAGCAGCAGCGACGCGGAGGGGTCCTTCTCGCTGGGCTTGAGCACGAAGGTGTTGCCGCAGGCGATCGCCACCGGGAACATCCACATCGGGACCATCGCCGGGAAGTTGAACGGGGTGATCCCGCTGACCACGCCGAGCGGCTGCAGGATCGAGTAGGAGTCCACCCCGGTGGACACGTTCTCGGAGTAGCCGCCCTTGAGCAGGTGCGGGATGCCGCAGGCGAAGTCGACGACCTCCAGGCCCCGGGCCACCTCGCCCCGGGCGTCGGAGACGACCTTGCCGTGTTCGGCGCTGACCAGGGCGGCCAGCCGGTCGCTGTTGGCGCGCAGCAGCTCCCGGAACCGGAACAGCGTCTGCACGCGCCTGGACAACGACGTGTCCCGCCACCCCGGGAAGGCCGCTGCGGCCGCGGCCACGGCGGCTCCGACCTCGCCGGGGCCGGCGAGGTCCACCGTGCCGGTGACCTGGCCGGAAGCCGGGTTGTAGATGTCCCCGGTGCGTTCGGCGGGCCCCTCGTGCGCCCTACCGCCGATCCAGTGGGTGACGTGCTCGCTCATGGTCTCCCCTTCCTCCTCGTCACGGGGCCTCATGCCCGGTCGGCGACCGCGTGGACGGCGTCCAGCAGGATGTCCCGGCCCTCGGCGGCCTCCTCGGCCGACAGGGTCAGCGGCGGGGCCATGCGCAGCACGTTGCCGTGCACGCCGCCCTTGCCCACCAGCAGGCCGCGCTCCCGGGTGGCCTCCAGGACCCTCCCCGCCAGCGGTGCGGAGGGGGCGCCGGTCTCCGGGTCGACCATCTCGACCGCGAACATCAGGCCCTTGCTCCGGACGTCCTTCACGCACGGCAGTTCGCGCAGCTCGCGCAGGCCCTGGACGATCGTGGCGCCCTGGCGCAGCGCGTTGCCCTGGAGGTCGTGCTCCAGGACGTAGTCGAGGGTGGCCCCGGCCGCGGCCATGGACACCGGGTTGCCGCCGAAGGTGGCCACGCCCAGCGCCGTGAGCCCGTCCATCAGGTCACCGCGGGCCACGACGCCGCCCACGGCGAAGCCGTTGCCGAGCCCCTTGGCGAAGGTCATGGCGTCCGGGGTCACCCCGTGGTTGCCGATCCCGAAGAAGCTGGTCCCGGTCCGTCCCCAGGCGGTCTGCACCTCGTCGGAGACGAACAGGATGCCGTGTTCGTCGAGGACCTCCTTGTAGGCGGCGTACAGGCCGTCCGGCGGCATCGCGAACCCGCTGACGCCCTGGACCGGCTCGGCGATCAGGCAGGCCACGTCGGGAGCGGCGGTGTCGAGGACCTCGCGCAGGTCGGTCACGCACACGTCGACGTACTCGCGTTCGGACAGCCCGCGGAAGGCGGGGGAGGCGTGGTCGGTGCCGTGCAGGTAGTGCACGTTGAGCGGCGACAGCGAGGAGTTCTTCCAAGCCTTGTTGCCGGTCACCGCCACGGTGCCGAAGGAGCGTCCGTGGTAGCTGCCGCGCATGGCCAGCACCTCGTCGCTGCCGCGCGCGTGCGTGGCCAGGAGCAGGGCGGTCTCGTTGGCCTCGGTGCCGGAGTTGGTGAAGAACACCTTGGCGTCGGGGATCCCGGACAGGCGGGCGATCTTCTCCGCCAGCTCCACCTGGGAGCGGATGAGGTACAGGGTGGAGGTGTGCACGACCCCCTTGGCGATCTGGCGTTCCACCGCCTCGCGCACCTCGGCGACGTCGTAACCGAGCATGTTGGTCACGATGCCGGTGAAGAAGTCCAGGTAGGTGCGTCCCTCGGCGTCCGTGACACGGGCTCCCCTGCCGCTGACGACCTCCAGCGGGGACTCGTAGTACAGGGGCAACCAGGAGGGCATGACCGCGCGGTGGCGGGAGAGCAGTTCCGACATGCCCTCAGTCTCCCCGGGAGCGGAGGGCATGGCCAGGATCAGCATGTTGACAACATGCTGGGCGCGTTTACGGTCTGTAAAGTGCCCGCCGGACTATGGAAGCGGAGCTCACAGCCCTGTCCACGAGTGCACGATGTAAAGCGAAATGCCCTCCTGGCTGACAGAACGTCCTAGACTGTCAGGGTGCTTCCCACCCTTGCCGAGGTCCTCCGACTCCCCGCCCTGCAGCGGGCCCGGCCCCGTGTGGTGGCCGGTTCCGAGTACCTGGACGTGGCCGTTCGCTGGGTGCACATCGCCGAGGTCACCGACCTCGCCCACCTGTTGCGCGGCGGGGAGCTGGTGCTCAGCACGGGCATCGCCATGCCCGACGACCCCGACGCCCTGCGCCGCTACATCGAGGACATCGCCGACGCCGGGGTCAGCGGCATCGCGGTCGAGCTCGGCCGCAAGTACCACGCGGAACTCCCCGGGGCCTTCCTCGACGCCGCCCGCGACGCCCGGATCCCCGTCATCCTGCTCGACCGGGAGGCGCGCTTCGTCGAGATCACCGAGGCCGTGCACATCCGGGTGGTCAACGAACAGCTGGAGGAGCTGCGCGAGTCCGAGAAGCTCCACTCGGTCTTCACCCAGCTCTCCGTCGAGGGGGCCGACACCGGACAGATCCTGCACGAGGCCGCCCAGCTCTCCGGCTGCCCGATCGTCCTGGAGAACCTCACCCACCAGGTCCTGGCCTGCGACCTCAACGGCGAGGACCCCGGGACCCTGCTGACCTCATGGGAGAGCCGCTCACGCGCGATCCGCACCGGAACCCGTACCGTGCACGCGCCCGCCACCGGGTGGCTGGTCACCCCGGTCGGCGCCCGGGGGCAGGACTGGGGCCGCCTGATCCTCATCGCCGGAGCCACGCCCACCGCCCGCCAGACCATGCTCATCGAGCGGGCGGCCACCACCCTCGCCCTGGGGCGCCTGCTGGAACGCCACCAGGAGAGCCTGGAGCGCCAGACCCACCGCACGATCATCGCGGGCATCATCGACCGCGCCTACTCCGACCCCGAGGAGGCCCTGGTCCGGGCCCGTGCGGTCGGGGTGCCCCTCAACGGCCGTGAACTGGTCGGACTCGTCCTGCGCCTGCGCGAGGGCGGGACGGGTCTGGCCGCCCAGGCCCGCCTGTCCGACACGGCCGAGGGCGCGGCCAGGGCCTGCCGTGAACTCCGCCTGCCCGCCCTGGTGGGTTCCCTGGACGACCTGCGCGTGGGCATCCTGCTGGCCCTGCCGAACCGTCAGGGCCTGGACGCCGCACTGCACCTGCTCGCGGACCGCCTCCGGGGGGCGGTCGGGGACGCGGCCGTACTGGCGGTGGGTTCCACCGCCGACGGCATCCGTGAGGTGCGCCGGTCCTTCCTGGAGGCCCGCCAGGTCGGTGACGTGGCCATCAAGCAGAGCGACCGGCGCCCCTTCTACCGGCTGCCCGACCTGCACCTGCGCGGGCTGCTGCACCTGTTCCGCGACGACGAGCGCCTCCAGACCTACGTGGAGCGCGAACTCGGCCCGCTCCTGGACCACGACGCCAGGCACGGCGGGGACCTCGCCGACATGCTGCGCCACTACCTCGGCGCGGGACGCAACAAGGCGCTGGCCGCGAGCCGCGCGCACCTGTCCCGGCCGGCCTTCTACGAACGGCTGCGCCGGATCTCCAACGTGCTCGACGCGGACCTGGAGTCGGTGGAGACGTGCCTGTCGCTGCACGTGGCGCTGCTGTCGCTGGACTCGGTCCGCAACGAGCGCTGAGGAAGGACCCGCCCGGGGACCGGTGGGGCCCGCACGCGGTGTATCCGGTGTGTAGGAGGGCTATCGAGGGCCGCCCTACAGTTGCGTCGAGCCGACCGGAGGAGCCGGGTCGGCCGCAACAGAAAGGACCCACGCAATGGTGGAAAGGATCGGTGCGCTGAGCGACCACATCCTGTCCCTCCTCGTGCCCCGGGCCCGGGCCTCGGCGACGCAGTGCTGGTACGAGTACAACCCGGTCAGGCCGCCCTGCCAGCGCCGGTACTGCTGTGCCCGGTCGGGCCACCCCGGTCCGCCGAGCTGCACCGGCTACTCGTACTGCTGAGCCCTGACGGGGTCGACCGCTGATGCTCCACGCGCTGACCGCCTGCCAGTGTCTCCTGGCCCTGGTGTTCGCGGCCTCCGCCTTCGGCAAGCTGCGGAGCCGCCGGGCCTTCGGTGGGTACGTGTCCGCCGTGTCGCGGCTGGCGCCGCGGTGGGCGGTCGGTGCGCGGCGGGGCCCCGGCCCCCCGCACCGGGCCCGAGTGCTCGCCCTCGTCCTCGTGTCCGCCGAGGCCGTGGTCCCCCCGCTCCTGTTCCTCCCCGCGAGGGGCGTCCTCGGGTTCACGGCCGCCGCCCTCCTGCTCGCCGCGTTCACGGTTGCCGTCGTCGCGGTCCTGCGCCGTGGCGACCGCGTCCCCTGCCGTTGTTTCGGCCGTGCCGACCGGGACCTGCGACCGGCGCACGCCGCGCGCAACCTGGTGCTCACCGCGGTCGCCGTGGCCGGTCTCGCGCTGGCCCCCTCCGCCCCGGACACCCTTCCGGCCCCGGCCGACACCGCCGCCGCCCTCGCCCTCGGCGGGTTCGCGGCCCTCCTCGTCCTGCTCCTCGACGACCTCCTCGACCTGTTCCTCCCCGCCAAGCCCAGGAGCCTGCCCGCACCATGACCCCTCTACTGTTCGTCGTCGCCCTCCTGGTCGGCGCGCTGTGCGTGTTGAACCTGATCCTCACCGTCGGCGTGATCCGTCGCCTGCGGGAGCACACCGAGCTGATCCAGCGGATCTCCGGGCCGTGGCGCCCGGAGGGGGTCATGGTCCGGCCCGGGGACACGGTGGGGCCGTTCACCGCCGGGACCGAGGACGGGGACGAGGTCAGCCGGGACGGTCTGGCCGGGGAGACCCTGGTGGCGGTCCTGTCGCCGGACTGCCCGGCGTGCTCCGAGCAGCTGCCCCACTTCCTGGAGCTGGCCCGGACCTTCCCCGGGGGGAGGGACAACGTCCTGGCCGTCGTCGTGGGACCCCCCGGAGAGGCCGCGTCGCACGGAGAACTGCTCGCGCCGGTCGCCCGGCTGGTGGTGGAGGAGGACGGCGGGGCCGTGGCCACCGCCCTGGGGGTCCGCGGTTTCCCCTCGTTCGCCCGGCTGGACGGTTCCGGCCGCGTACTCGCCAGCGGATTCCTGGCGGGCGACCTCGAGACCCGCGTTGACGCCTGACCCGGCCGCGGAGCCGACCGCCGACCGGGTGCGGACGAGCCTGCGCGGGGTCGGAGCGGCCCTCGCGCTCTGCTGGTACGCGGGCCGGTACCTGGCGATCGCCTACGGCGCCCTCAGCCTGGTCCGGGCCGCCGTGCCCGTGGCGGCGGCGTGGCTGACGAAACTGGCCCTGGACGTGATCGCGGCGCCCGGGGCGGGGGTCGAACAGCTCCTGCCGATCGCACTCGCCCTCGCCCTGGCCGGGGCGGTCGGGGCCCTGCTGCCCCACGTCATCCAGTACCTGAGCGGCGAGCTGCAGCGCAGGGTCGGCCTGCTCTCCCAGGACCGTCTCTTCGGCGCGGTCGAGAGGCTGACCGGCCTGGCCAGGTTCGAGGATCCGGCCTTCCTCGACCGGCTGCGCCTGGCCCAACAGTCCGGCGGTCAGACGCCGGGCATGGTGGTGGCCGGGGTCTTCGCGGTGGGCAGCGGCGTGGTCACCATCCTCGGGTTCCTCAGCGCCCTCGTGGTGATCAGTCCCTGGATGGCCTTCGCCGTCCTCACGGCCGCCGTGCCGGCACTCGTCGCCGAGCTCCGGCTCTCGCGGCGGCGGGCCGCGATGATGTGGCGGATCGGCCCGGTCGAGCGCCGGGAGTTCTTCTTCCGGGAACTGCTCTCCGACGTTCGCGCCGCCAAGGAACTGCGGCTGTTCGACACGTCCGGGTACCTGAGGAAGCGGATGGGCCGTGAGCGGCGCGCCTCCAACACCGAGCGCCGCGCCATGGACCGGCGCGAGCTGGCCACCCAGATCGTGTTCGGCCTGCTCACGGCGGCTGTCGCCGGCGGGGGCCTGGTGTGGGTGGTGCTCGCCGCGGCACAGGGGCGAATCACGGTCGGCGACGTCTCGCTGTTCGTCGCGGCCGTGGCCGGGGTGCAGGGCGCTCTGGTCGGTCTGGTGCGCGAGGTCGCCATGGCGCACCACGAGCTGCTCATGTTCGACCACTACCTCCGGGTCGTGGGTGCCGGCCCCGACCTGCCGGTCGCGGAGCGGCCCGGTCCGGTGCCCGCCCTGCGGCGCGGTATCGAGTTCCGCGACGTGTGGTTCCGCTACTCGGAGGACCATCCGTGGGCGCTGCGCGGCGTCGACCTCGTGCTGCCCCACGGCCGGTCGGTGGCCCTCGTGGGCCGCAACGGGGCGGGCAAGAGCACCCTGGTCAAACTGCTGTGCCGGATGTACGACCCCGACCACGGCGCGGTGCTGTGGGACGGCGTGGACCTGCGTGAGATGGACCCCCGGGAACTGCGCCGCCGTATCGGCGCCGTCTTCCAGGACTACATGGAGTACGACCTGAAGGCGAGGGAGAACATCGGCCTCGGTGACGTGGACGTCCTGCGCTCGCAGGGGGAGGGCAGGATCCGCTCCGCCGCCGAACGCGCGGGTGTGCACGAGACGGTGGCCGCACTGCCGCGCGGCTACGAAACGCTGCTGACCAGGATGTTTCCCGACGGCGACCTGGAGTCGGACCCGAGGGCGGGGGTCACACTCTCCGGCGGCCAGTGGCAGCGGGTCGCACTGGCCCGCGCCTACCTGCGCGGAGAGCGCGACCTGTTGATCCTGGACGAGCCCAGCTCGGGACTGGACGCGGAGGCCGAGCACGAGGTGCACACCGGTCTGCGGGAGCACCGCCGCGGACGCACCAGTCTGCTCATCTCGCACCGCCTGGGTGCGGTGCGTGACGCCGACCGGCTCGTGGTGCTGGCGGAGGGCCGGGTGGTGGAGTCGGGCGACCACGAGTCGCTGATCGCTGAGCAGGGCGCCTACGCCCGTCTGTTCGGACTCCAGGCCAGGGGATACCAGCGCACCGGCACCGGGGAGGGGGCGTGACCGTGCTCGCCCTGACGGCGGCGGTGCTGCCGGTGCTGGCCCTGGCGGGCGGAGCGCTGCTGTGGCTGCGGCGAACCCTGACGGTGGTCGAGATCGTGGGGGAGAGCATGTTGCCCCGCCTCGCTCCGGGGGACCGCGTCCTGGTGCGCAGACGGTCGTTGGAGCACGTTCGCGCCGGGGACGTGGTCGTGGTCGAGGAGCCGGACGGGCCGGGTGTGTGGTCCGGCCCGCGTCGGGTGCCGGTGTCCCGGGGCGCCTGGGTGATCAAACGGGCGGCCGTGCTGCCCGGGGACTCCGTGCCCGAGGCCTTCCGCGGCGCGCCGGGAGCGGTCCCGGGCGCTCCGGTCCCGCCGGGGCACCTGCTGGTCCTGGGGGACAACCCGGACTGCAGCGTCGACTCCCGCTACTGGGGCTGTGTTCCGGCGGAGCGCCTGCTCGGGGTGGTGCTGCGCGGACTCGGTTCCTCGGCCTCGGCCCGCTCCGTCGCGTAGGCGCGGAGCAACCCCGTCATCCGGTAACCGCCGGGGCACACCGGTTCGATCAGCCGTAGGTCCGCCAGGCGGCCCAGCGCGGTGGTCGCGACGGCGGCGTCGCGGGCCAGCAGGGCCGACGCCAGGTCCACCCCGAAGGTCTCGATCCGTGTCGGGCCGAGCCTGCGGAAGAGCACGGCGGCCTGCCGGTCGACGGGGCCCCGGCCCTCGCGAAGCTGCCGGTAGCCCAGGTCCAGGGCGGCGCGGAACGAGCGGTCCCCGCAGCACAGTGCGTCCAGCCGGTGCTGTTCGTCGGAGAGCAGGCGGGCGAACACGGCCATCGACCACTCGCGGCGTGCGGACAACCGGCTGCCCGAGATCCACAGGGGGAACGGCTGGCGGTCGCACAGTTCCGCGACGCGTTCCGAGGCCCCGGGATCCGCCCGGACCCGTTCCGCGCCGCACCGCGCGGAGAGCAGGTCGAGGGCCTCGGTAAGCGGCATGGGGCCGAGGCCGACATGCCGGACCCCCTCCAGCGCGCTGAGCGGGCTCCGGCAGGTGATCAGGGTGGCCGAGCCCGCCGCGGTCGTGAGCAGCGGGCGGACCTGGGCCTCGTCCACGGCGTTGTCCAGGAACAGGAGCATGCGGCGCTCCGACACGAACTCCCGGAACAGGCTCAGGAGCTCTTCGGGGTCAAAAGCGCGTGCGGACACGTCCGCCCCGAGCCCGCGCAGCAGGGCGCCCAGCACGTCGGCGCGGCTGCGCGCGAGGGCTCCTGCCGGACCCCTCAGGTCCACGTGCAGCCCTCCGTCGGGGTAGTGGTCGGCCAGGGCGGCGGCCGCCTTGGCGGCCAGGAACGACTTGCCGCTTCCCGCGCAGCCGTGGACCGCGACAACGGCGGGGCGCGCACCGGGGCGCAGGGCCCGTTCCAGGTCGGCGAGCTCGTCCTGCCTCCCGACGAGCGTGTCGGGTTCGGGCGGGAGCGTGCGGGGGGCGCGGTCGCGCGCGGTGCTTCCCCCGGGGGCCGGTTCGGTCCTGTCCAGGGCGGGGTCGCGGTCCAGGATTCGTTTGTGCAGGAGGACCAGTTCGGCGCCGGGTCCGACACCGAGGTGTCGGTCCAGGGCGTGACACGCGGCCCGGTAGGCGTTGAGCGCGGCGGTGGTGTCGCCCGAGCGGTACAGCGCCAGCATCAGGCTGCGCCAGAGGCCCTCCCGGGTCGGGGCCTCCGCGGCCAGGGTGCGTAAATCGGGGACGAGTTCGGCGTCGGTGCCCAGGGCGAGCCGGGCCCGCATGAGGTCCTCGACCGCGGTGTGGTGCTGTTCGTCGAGGGCCTCCAGCCGCGGCGCCAGCTCCATCGTCCGGGGCGTCCCCTCGGCGGCGGGCCCCCGCCACAGGTCCAGTGCGCGCTCCAGTTCCGCCACGGCCGTCTCCGCGTCGCCCTTCCGGAGGGCCGTGTGCCCGCGGCGCTGGTGCTCGGTGAAGGCGGAGGCGTCGAGTTCGCCGGGGCGGACACGCACCAGGTAACCGGGCCGGTGGGTCACGAGACGATCGCGGCCCCCCGCGGACGGGGCGATCCGCCCCCGTAACCGGTTGGCGTAGGTGCGCAGGTTCGCCAGGGCGGACGGCGGTGGCGCGTCCTCCCACAGCGCCGCGGTCAGCCGGTCCAGGGGGACCACCCGGTTGGGGTGCAGGAGGAGCGCTGTGAGCAGGCTGCGCTGTTTGGGCGCGCCGAGCGGGAGTTCGACCCCGCGGTGCAGGACCCGTACCGGGCCGAGGAGTCTGAACTCCAGTTCCATACGACCTCCAGAGATCGTTTGGAAGCGCTCCCAACGAAGGCATACTAACGGCGCCCCCTTCCGGTTTCCAGCTTCCGCGGGGGCGGGATCCCTGCGGGCGAAGGGATCCGGGTCCCTTCACCCGACGGCGGCCCGGGGCCCGCCGGGCCCCGGGCGGAGCCGCGCCCGCCGGGGCGCGGCCCGTCGCTCCGGCGGGCTACAGCCCGGCCAGGGCCTCCTCCAGGATGTTCAGGCCCTCGTTGAGCAGCTCGTCGCTGATGACCAGCGGCGGAAGCATACGGATCACGTTGCCGTAGGTACCCGCGCTCAGCAGGACCAGACCGCGGGAGTGGCAGTGCCCGAGCACCTGCGCCACGGCCTCGGGGTTGGGCGTCCTGCCGTCGGAGACCAGCTCGATCGCGATCATCGCGCCGCGGCCGCGCACGTCGCCGACCACGTCGAACCTGTCGGCGAAGGAGCGCAGACGGTCCAGCATGAGCTCGCCGATCTCCCGGGCGCGGCCGGTCAGGTCCTCGGACTCGATGACGTCGAGTGAGGCCAGCGCCGCCGCGCAGGCGGCCGGGTTGCCGCCGTAGGTACCGCCCAGACCGCCGCCGTGCACTGCGTCCATGAGCTCGGCGCGGCCGGTCACCGCGGCCAGGGGCAGGCCGCCCGCGATGCCCTTGGCGGTGGCGATCAGGTCCGGCACCACACCCTCGTGGTCACAGGCGAACATGTCGCCGGTGCGCGCGAAGCCGGTCTGCACCTCGTCGGCGACGAACACGATCCCGTTGGCGCGGCAGAACTCCGCCAGCGCGGGCAGGAAACCGGGGGCGGGTTCGATGAAGCCGCCCTCGCCCTGGATCGGCTCGATGACCAGCGCGGCCACGTTCTCGGCGCCGACCTGCTTGGCGATCTGGTCGATCGCCGCGGCCGCCGCCTCGGGGCCGCAGTTCTCCGGGCCCGTGGGCCAGCGGTAGGGGTAGGCCATGGGCATCCGGTAGATCTCGCCCGCGAACGGACCGAACCCCTGCTTGTAGGGCATGTTCTTCGAGGTCAGGCCCATGGTGAGGTTGGTACGGCCGTGGTAGGCGTGGTCGAACACCACGACGGCCTGGCGCCCGGTGGCGCTGCGGGCGACCTTGACGGCGTTCTCCACCGCCTCCGCGCCCGAGCTCAGCAGGACCGAACGCTTCTCGTGGTCGCCCGGGGTGATCCGGTTGAGCGCCTCGCAGACCTCCACGTACGCCTCGTACGGGTTGACCATGAAGCAGGTGTGCGTGAAGCGGCCGAGCTGTTCGGCGGCGCGCTCCACCACGCGGGGGTTCGCGTTGCCGACGTTGGTCACGGCGATGCCGGAACCGAAGTCGATCAGGGCGTTGCCGTCGACGTCCTCGACGATGCCGCCGCCCGCGCGCTCCACGTACACGGGCAGCACACTGCCCACGCCCTGGGCGACGGCGGAGGAGCGGCGCTGCTGGATCGCGCGGGACTTGGGGCCGGGGATCTCGGTGACGATCCGGCGGGACTGGGCGACCTCGGTCGGGGCCATACGGCTGCCTCCCTGTGGAGTGGTGGTACGGGTGCGGACTCGCAAGACACTAGGCCGCGTCGAACCGGACACCCATGGACACAGTGGATAATCGAATGAGCGTCCTGCGCCATTGCGTCAGGGCGTGGCGGACCACGGGCAGAGCTACGGGGGGAGAGGCGGATGCCGCCGACACTGGGGGCCCTGCTGCGCACGCCCCACCTGCGCCTGCGGCTGCTCGCCGGGCAGGACCGGGTGCACCGTCAGGTGGAGTGGGTGGCGGTCAGCGAGCTCGGCGACCCCACCCCCTACCTCGCCGGGGGAGAGCTGGTGCTCACCACCGGCGTGCGGTGGGTCGAGCGCCTGCCCGACCTACGCGCCTACGTGCGCCGCCTGGCGGAACGCGATGTCGCCGGGCTCGGCTTCGGCGCCGCGGTCAACTTCGAGGAGACACCCGGGGAGTTGCGCGCCGCAGCCGAGGAGTTCGGCGTCGCCCTGCTCGAGGTCGACCGCCGAACGCCCTTCATCGCGGTCGGCAAGGAGGTCTCACGGCTGCTGGCCAAGGAGGAGTACGAGGGGCTGAACCGTGCCTTCAACGCCCAGCGCGAGCTCACCCGGGCGGCACTCACCGGGGCGTCCGCCGTCGTGGACCGGCTCGCCCGGGAACTGGGCGGGTGGGTCCTGCTGCTGGCACCCGACGGCTCCGTCCGGCACGCGGCCCCCGCCGCCGCGGCCGACCGCGCCCCCGGGCTGGCCGCGGAACTCTCCCGGTTGCGCGGCGCGGGCCCCAGATCCAGCGTCTCGGTGGCCTCCCGGGACGACCGGGTCTCCGTCCAGCCCCTGTCCACGGGGCGCCGGGCCCGCGGGTTCCTGGCGGTCGGCGGGGTGCGGGTGTCCGGCTCCGAGGACCGCACCCTGGTGAACGCGGCGGTGTCGCTGCTCTCCCTCGAACTCGAACGCTCGTCCCCGGGCCGGGTCGGCCTGCTGCGCGCGGGCGTGCTCTCGGCCCTGCTCGACGGAGCCCTCGACCCGCTGCACCCGGGCGCCTCCGGGCTGCGCGCGGTCCTGCCCGCCGAACCCGTGGTGCTGGCCGTCGCGGAGGGGGCGCAACCCGAGGGACCCCTGCCCGAGGGCGCCCTGGTGACGGAGCACGAGGGGCGCACGGTGCTGTTGGCGGCCGCGGACACGGAGGAGAGCGTGTTCGCCGAGGTCCTGGACGGTCCCGCGGGGTTGAGCGCCCCGGTCGGCTACCCGGACCTGGCCGCCGCCCGGGCCCAGGCCGAGCGCGCCCGCACGGCCGCGGTGGAGGACGGCAGCGCCCTCCAGCGCTTCGACCTGCTGCCGGGCGGCCTCCTCGGCCTGCTGGACACCCCCGAGGGCGCCAGGCTGGCCGACGACCTGCTCGCTCCGATCGACGACCAGCGCGGCGCCCCCGAACTCCTCGCCTCGCTGCGCGCCTACCTGGCCGCCTCGGGGCGCTGGGACGCGGCCGCCGAACGGTTGGGCGTGCACCGGCACACCCTGCGCTACCGGATGAGGCGTATCCGGGACCTGCTCCCCGGGGACCTGGACGACCCCGACCACCGCACGGAACTGTGGATCGCCCTGCGTCTGCGCGAGGCCCGGTCCTGACCAGTCCCCGCGGTCGGGGCCGAAGCGGTGACGGGTTCCGGCGTTCCCCGGGCAGCCCCGCGGAAAATGCACCACAATGAACCCTGATAGCGGGGAGTAGTCGTCTGATCACCAAAGGTCGGACGGTCAGGGGGGCTCGTGAGGTCACTGCGGGACGACGAACAGATCACCGGAACCGGACCGTATCCGCCGCCCGGCGGACACGCTCCCGGTGGATACGGCCAGACCGGCAGGACCGGGATCGGCGCCGCCTCCCTGCTCTGGAACCCCCCGGTGGACCGGGGCGGGGTCCGCGCCTTCCTGGCCTACCTCAGGGCCTGCCTGCGCAGGGAGGCCGTGCACACCCACACGGTGCGGGCCGAGCACCTGGGCTCCGACGCCTGCGCCTGCCTGCCCGCCGGCCCCGAACTGCTGTTCAGCGGGGCCCGCGACACGCTTCCCCTGCACCCGGAGGGCGCACGGGTCCTGCGCCTGGCCGGACGCCACGGTCAGACCCTGCGCTACGGCTACCCCCTCGTGGTCCTGGGGCGGGGACCGGAGCGCGTGGTCCTGCCGCTGCTCACCGTGGACGTGCGGGCCGCGGACGGGGCCGAGGAGCACGGCGGCCGTGCGGGCGGCGCCGCCCCGCCGGTCCGCGCCGTGGGACCGCCCGACATCAACGCGGCCCTCCTCGGCCGGCTCGGCATCACCGACCCCGAGGACCTCTTCGAACTGCGCGCCCGACTCCGCGCCGGGGCCCCCGACACCTCCCGGCGCCCCGCCGCCGTCGCCGACCTGGCGGCCAAGGTGCGCACCCTGCTCACCCGGCTGGAGATCGAACGGGTCGACGACATCGCCCCGCTCGGCACCCGGGGCCGCCCCCGTACGCTTGCCGAGGGGGCCCACAACACCGCCGTGCTCTTCCGCGCCGGGCCCGGCGGGCCGGACGGCGCGCAGGAGCGGGGCGGTGCCGAGGGCGTTCTCGCCGACCTGGACCCCGCGGACCGCGACGGGCTCGACCCGGACGCCGTCCCGGGCACCGCTCTGGAGCCCCTGCTCCGCGGAGTCCCGCGCGACCGGGGCGCCGAACCGCGGACGGCCCCCGGCCTCCTGCGCAGGAGCGCCCGGTCCCAACGTCGTGCGGCCGGAGCCGATGACCACAACCCGGCACCGGTGCCCGTCTCGACCACCTTCCTCAGCCAGGCCCAGTACACGGTCCTGCGCTCCGCCATGCGCGAGCAGCTCACCGTGGTCGCCGCACCGCCCGGGAGCGGGCTCCACGACCTGGTCGACGCCCTGGCCCGCACCGCCGTCACCCACGGCCAGCGGATCCTGGTGTGCGGCCGCACCGAGGCCGACCTCGACGAGGTCCTGGCCCGGGCCGACACCGCGCCAGGCCACCCCGCGGTCCGAGCGGGCGGGCCCGGACCCCGCGCCGCGGAGCACCGCCTCCTCACCGGGCTGCTCGCCCGGGACGCCGACGTCCCGCCCGTCGCGAGCCCGCCGGGCCCCGGGGAGGAGGGCACCTCCCACCGGACTGAGCTGGCCGCGTCCTGGAACAGGGTCCTGCAGGTCTGGGCGGCCATGGACACGATGGCCTCCGGCGGGCACGTCCTCGCCCGCCTGGCCGGGGAGCGCAGTCGCAGCATCGCCCGCGGCTGGGACCCCGACAGCCTTTTCACCCCCGAACGCGGTGGCCCCGAGTACTGGCTGTACCGCGCCGAACGCGCGGCCGCGGGCGGTCTGGGCGGGCTGCGCCACCGGGCCGCCGTCCGCCGGGAGCTGGGGGTGGCCACCGACCCCGAAGGGCTGAGCCAGCTGGGCTCGGTGGCCCGCCTGGAGAGCGAGTGGCGCGAGGCGGTGGACCGCAGAACGCGGTGCGCGCCCCTGAACGAACTGACCGGAGAACTTGCCGATGCTCTGGCCGATCACCGGCGAGCCGGCTCCGACTGCCTGGCCGCCGTCACCGGTCCCCGCCTCCGGCGCGGCCGCACGGCGGTCGAGAACCGCCTCGAAACGCTCAACTGGAACCACGGAGAGGGCTGGCCCGGGCTAGCCAACCTCCTCGACACCCTGCCCGTCTGGGTGTGCCGTACCGACCAGGTCCGCTCCCTGCCGCCGCAGGCCGGCCTGTTCGACCTGGTCGTCGTGGTGGGCGCCGAACAGACCCGGGTCAGCGAGCTGCTGCCTGCGCTCTACCGGGCCAACCGTGCCGTGGTGGCGGGCGACCCCGCCCATCCCGGACCGGGGACCGTGCTGGAGCCGGGGGAGGAGCGCCGGGCCCTGGCCGCCGCCGGACTCGCCGCCGACCAGTTGGACGACCGCGCGTTGCGGCACGGTACGGGTTCGGCGCTGCACGCGGCGCGGGAGGCCGGACCGCCGGTGCTGTGGTTGGACGAACACGAGGGAGCGCCCGAGGCCCTGGCCGGCGCCGCGTCCCGGCACTGTTACGGCGGGCGGGTCCGGGGGCCGGGCCGCCCCGGCCCCGCCGGTGCGCCCGTCCTCGACTGGCGCGACGTCAGCGGGGAGTGCGAGGCGGCTCCGGGCTCCTCCTACGTCAACCGGGAGGAGGCCTACCGGGTGGCCGTGGTCGTGGCCGAGCTCGACCGGGAGCTGCCCGAGGGGCACGGCCTGGCAGTGGTGGCTCCGATGCAGCCGCAGGTGGCGCTGGTCCGCAGGTTGCTGCGCCAGCGCACGCTGAGCCGCCCGGTGCGGGTCGGCGGGCCCGCGACGCTGGACCGCGACACCGCGGCCGTCGACGTCACCGTGCTCTCGCCGATGCTGGCAGCCGGTGCTCCGGCCATCGCCGAACGCCGGGTGCGCGGGATGACCCACCTGTGGTCGTCGGTGCTCACCCGTACCCGGAGACGGCTCGTGGCGGTGGGCGACCGCGCGTACTGGTCCGGCGACCGGGGACCGTTGGGCGAACTGCTCACCGGGCACCCCCGGCCCGGAGCCGACCCGGTGGGCGCCGCCCTGGTGGACGCCCTGCGCGCGGCGGGCACGGACGTGGCCGTGGGTGAGGGCGTCCACGGCCGGACCGCGGACCTGGTGGTCAGCTACGGGGCCCGGCGCGTACTCCTGTTGCTCGACCGGGAACCGGACGGACCCTCCCTGCGGCGCCTGCTGGCCAGGGGCGAGGCCCTCAACCAGGCCACCGAGGACCTCGTGGTGGTGGTCCCCGCCTGGCGGTGCCTGGCCGACCCCCGGACTCTGGTGGAGGAGATCCTGTCCGCCTGTTGACCGCCGGGCGCGCACTATCCTGTGGGCGACGAGCACATGCCCGAAAGGACCTGGTCCGCCCGGATACCCGGGCGGTGTGAGGGGCGGGGAGGGGAGCACGGGTGCCTGAGGGCCATACGCTGCACCGGTTGGCGGCGCACTTCGACAAGACCTTCGGCGGCACGGCCGTACGGGCCAGCAGCCCCCAGGGGCGCTTCACCGGGGGAGCGGCCCGCCTCGACGGGCGGGTCCTCACCGAGAGCGAGGCGCACGGCAAGCACCTCTTCCTCGGCTTCGACTCCGGGGAGTGGCTCCGCGTGCACCTGGGCCTCTACGGCGCCTGGACCTTCGGCGACGCCGACGGCGAACGCCACCTGGGCGCGCCCAGGACCGCGGGAGCCGGCCGGAGCGAGCTGGAACACGGCCCCGACGGCTTCGTCGTCCCGCCCGGTCCGGTGGGCGCGGTCCGGGTCCGGCTGGTCAACTCCTCCGGCTGGGCCGACCTGCGCGGCGCCTCCGCCTGCGAGGTCGTCACCGCCGACGACAAGCGCGCCGTCCAGGACCGCCTCGGCCCGGACCCGCTGCGCCCCGACGCCGACCCCGAGCGGGCCTGGCGCGCGGTGAGCCGTTCCCGCAGCAGCCTCGCGGTGCTCCTCATGCGCCAGGACGTGATCGCGGGTATCGGCAACATCTACCGTGCCGAGTCCCTCTTCCGCGCCGGGATCGATCCGAGGACCCCCGGCCGGGAGCTCACCAGGGAGCGTTGGGACGCCCTGTGGGCGGACCTCACCGGTCTGCTGCGGGACGGCGTCCGGGACGGCTACATCATCACCACGCGCCCGCGGGACCGCCCGGATCCGGAGGCGTACCCGGTGCCCCGGCCCGACACCCTCTACGTCTGCTACCGGACCGGTGAGCCCTGCCGGGTGTGCTCCTCGCCGGTCGCCGCCGCCGAACTGTCGGGGAGGACCCTGTACTGGTGCCCGGGCTGCCAGGCCTAGCCCGAACGGCCCCGCCGCCGCGCTCCGGACGAGAAACCCCCTGGGGGGCCGGGATCCCCGTGTGTAAAATCCCCTCCGATCGCTTAACCGGTTCAGCCGAACCGGGCTCCGCGAGGTGCGTCGGGGAGGAACCTGTGCTGGGGGGAACACTGTGGGGGCTCTGATGCGACGGCCGACCATCATGGACATCGCCAAGGCCGCGGGGGTGTCCAAGGGGGCGGTCTCGTACGCGCTCAACGGGCGCCCGGGGGTCTCCGAGGGGACCCGCAAACGGATCCTCGACATCGCCCGTGACCTGGGGTGGGCTCCCAGCAACCCGGCCCGGGCGCTGTCGGCCGGCGGCAGGGTGGGCGCGGTCGGACTGGTGGTGGACCGACCGGCCCGATCGCTCGGGATCGAACCGTTCTTCATGCAACTGGTCTCCGGTATCGAGACAGAGTTGGCCGCCACCGGAGTCGACCTGTTACTCCAGGTCACCGAGGACGTGGACGCGGAGCTGGCGGTCTACCGGCGCTGGGCGTCGGAGCGCCGCGTCGACGGGGTGGTCATGGTCGACCTTCGGGTCGACGACCCCCGTCCGGCCGCGGTCCGCGGCCTGGACCTGCCCGCCGTGCTCCTCGGCGGCCCCGGCGGGGCGGGCGACCTCCCGTGCCTGTACACCGACGACGCCTCCTCGGTGCGCGAGGTGGTCCACTACCTGGCGGCGCTCGGCCACCGGCACGTCGTCCAGGTCTGTGGACCGGAGGAGTTCGTGCACACCGCGGACCGGGGCGAGGCCTTCCGGGAGGCGGCGGACCGGGCGGGTCTGGCGGAGGCGTACTCGGTGCACTCCGACTACACGGGGGAGGCGGGCGCCAGGGCCACGCGGCGGCTGCTCGCCGCGGCCGAGCGACCCACCGCGCTGGTGTACGACAACGATCTGATGGCGGTGGCCGGCCTCGGGGTCGCGGCGGAGATGGGGGTGGACGTGCCCTCCCAGTTATCCATCGTGGCCTGGGACGACTCCGCGCTCTGCCGCCTGGTTCGGCCCTCACTGACCGCGATCAGTCGGGACGTGGTCGGTCACGGACGCCAGGTCGCAAGGATGCTCGGCCGCGTCCTGGCGGGTGAGCCGGTTGCGAGTCAGGAGTCCTCGGCCGGTGAGCTGTACCCCCGCGGGAGCACGGGTCCACTGGCGGTTTCCCACGTATCTGCTGTTACAAGCGAATAACAGCAAAGTGTCGGGGATTGACGGGGTTCGTCGGTCCGTGTTGTTGTTAACGTCACTTACCCGGTTCAGCAACGGTCCTTTGCGCTCCCGATTGGGAGCGCTCCCAGCCTTCCGAGACAGGAATCGGCTTCCCCCCATGTGGAGGGCCGACCGGGTGGAAGGAGGAGTCGAGATGAGATTTCTGAGGCTTCCCGCCGTTCTGGCGGCGGCGGCGCTCATTGCCACCGCCTGCTCGAGCGAGGGCGGAGACAGCAACGGTTCGGAGGGTTACCCCCGGGACGAGACGCTGTACACCACCGGCACCGCCTGGGGTCCGCCGGTCAACTGGAACCCGATCATGCGCGGCCAGTACGCCGTGGGCACCTTCGGTCTGGCCTACGAGCCGCTCTTCCACTTCGACCCGGAGGAGAACGAGTACGTCCACTGGCTCGCCGAGAGCGACGAGTGGACCGACGAGACCACCCACGTCATCACCCTCCGCGAGGGGATGACCTGGAGCGACGGCGAACCGATCGTGCCCCAGGACGTGGTGACCACCATCGAGCTCGGCCAGAAGGACGTCTCCTACAGCAACATCTGGAACTTCATCGAGGGCGTCGAGGCCACCGGGGACCGCGAGGTCACCGTGACCTTCTCCGAGGCCCGCCCCCAGGAGTGGATGAACTGGGCCTACAGCCACCCCATCGTCCCGGACCACATCTGGGCCGACAAGGACCAGCAGAAGCTCACCGACGACCCCAACAAGGACCCGGTCGGCAGCGGTCCCTACGTCTACGAGGCGCACGCCGACGACCGCATGGTCTGGAGCCGCAACGACGACTGGTGGGGCACCGAGGCGCTCGGCCTGGAGATGCAGCCGACCTACATCGTGGACATCGTCAACGCCTCCAACGAGGTGACGATGAACATGCTCAGCAACAACGAGGTCGACCTGTCGAACAACTTCCTGCCCGGGATCGACCAGATGATCGACGGCCAGGCCATCACCAGCTACTACGACGGCCCGCCCTACATGCAGTCCGCCAACACCGCGTGGCTGGTGCTCAACCACGACCGTGAGCCGATGAACGACGCCGAGTTCCGCAAGGCGCTGGCGCACTCCATCGACATGAACGCGATCATCGACGGTCCCTACTCCAACCTCGTCGAGGCCGCCAACCCGACCGGTCTGCTCCCCCAGTGGGACGACTACATCGACCACGAGCTGGTCGCGGAGAAGGGCTACACCCACAACGCGGACGAGTCGGTCGCCCTCCTGGAGGACGCCGGCTACACCGACCAGGACGGGGACGGCTTCGTCGACACCCCTGACGGCGAGCCCATCGAACTGACCCTGCAGGTGCCCTCCGGCTGGACCGACTGGATGGAGGCCGCCCGGGTCATCGCGGAGAACGCCCAGGAGGTCGGGATTAACGTCGTGGCGGAGTTCCCCGACCACGACCTGCTGGTCGAGGAGCGCAACAAGGGCGAGTTCGACATGGTGGTCAACAACGAGCGCCAGCTGAGCAACACCCCGTGGACGTACTACGACTACCTCTTCCAGCTGCCGGTCCGCGAGCAGCAGAGCACGGTCAACTTCGGCCGCTACGAGAACGAGGAGGCCTGGGCCCTGGTGGAGGAGCTCGCCGCGATCCCGGCCGACGACGTGGAGGCCGCCGCGGAGATCACCTCGCAGATCCAGGAGATCCAGCTGGAGGAGCTGCCGGCCATCCCGCTCTGGTACAACGGCCTCTGGTCGCAGCAGACCAACACCACCTGGACCAACTGGCCCAGTGACCAGGGCAGCCCTGGTTACGCGACCATGTGGGACGGATGGTTCGAACTCGGAGCCATCCGCACCTTCGCCGAGATCGAACTGGCCGAATAGCACGTGTGGAGCGCGCCCCCGGTGCGGGGCGCGCTCCACACCCGTGCCCCCGCACCTGGAGGACACCCGTGTGGCGTTACATGGGCCGCAAACTCGGGATCTACGGCATCACCTTCGTCGTCGCGGTCACCATCAACTGGATGATCCCGCGGTTCATGCCCGGCGACCCCGTCAGCAGCATGCTCAACAGGGCCTCGGTCTCCGACCCGGAGGCCCTGGAGCGAATGACCAACTACTACAACGAGGTCTTCGGCCTCGACACCCCGCTCTACCAGCAGTACCTCAGCTTCTGGGCCGGCCTCCTGCGCGGTGACCTGGGCATCAGCGTGTGGCTCTACCCCGAGCCCGTCACCGACATCATCCTGCGGCACATCCCGTTCACCCTGGGCCTGCTGCTCCCCGCCATCATCCTGAGCTGGATCGTCGGCAACCGCTTCGGCGCGTTCGCCGCCCGCAGCAAGATCCTCGACAACACCGTGCTGCCGGTCGGCTACATCCTGACCGCGACCCCCTACATGTGGCTCGCCCTGCTGCTGGCCTGGGCGCTCGGCGTGGTGGGCGGCTTCTTCCCGACCGCGGGAGGCTACAGCTTCGCGCTCACGCCCTCGTGGTCGTGGCTGTTCATCTCGAACCTGCTCACCCACTGGTTCCTGCCGTTCCTGTCCATGTTCCTGGTGGCCCTCGGCGGTTGGGCGATCGGTATGCGCAACATGATCATCTACGAGCTGGAGGCGGACTACTCGAACTACCTCCAGGCGCTGGGGGCCCCGCGCCGGCTGATCCGCCGCTACGCCTTCCGCAACGCGATGCTGCCGCAGATCACCGGCCTGGCCGTGCAGCTCGGCACCATCATCGCGGGCGCGCTGCTCACCGAGATCGTCTTCAACTACCCCGGCCTGGGGACCCTGGTACTCAACTCCCTGAACAACAACGACTTCTTCCTGCTGCAGGGGATCTTCCTGTTCGTGGTCGTCGGGGTGCTGATCGCCAACTTCATCATCGACATCATCTACGTCCTGGTCGACCCGCGCACGCGAGTCCAGATGACGGGAGGCGGATCATGACCGACGTCCCCGCGACCCCTGGAGCGGCTGACTCCGGTACGGCACCGGAACCGGCCGGCGAACGCAAGTTCTCCGAGGGCCTGCACTTCGCCCGGCGCAACCCCAAGCTCCTCATCGGCACGGCGATCGTGCTCGCGCTCCTGTTCACCGGCCTGATCGGCCCCCTGTTCATCGACCACGGGCCCAACGTCTACGTCGGTCCCAAGAGCCAGCCGCCCAGCTCCGAGTACTGGATGGGCACCACCTCCTTCGGCCAGGACATCTGGGCCCAGTTCGTCTACGGGCTGCGTTCGACCTTCCTGGTCGGGGCCCTGGGCGGAGGCATCGCCTTCATCGTGGGCACCGCGGTCGGGTTCGTCGCCGGCTTCAAGGGCGGACTCGTCGACGAGCTGCTCAACATGTTGACCAACGTGGTGCTGGTCCTGCCCACCCTGGTGGTGCTCATCGTCGCCGTCGCCTACCTGGACGTGCGCGGTGTGGTCGTCCAGGCGCTGTTCATCGGACTGACCTCCTGGCCGTGGGCGGCGCGCGCGGTCCGCTCCCAGGCGCTGTCCCTGGCCACCCGCGACTACGTGGACCTGGCCCGGCTGAGCGGCCGCCGCACCTGGCGGATCATCACCACCGAGATCGCTCCGAACATGAGTTCCTACCTGGTGATGTCGTTCATCCTGCTCTTCGGCGGGGCCATCCTCATCGCCGCCGGACTCGACTTCATCGGCCTCGGACCCGCGAACGGCGTCTCCCTCGGCCTCATGCTGGAGAGCGCCGTCGCCTGGAGCGCCCTCCAACTCGGCATGTGGTGGTGGTTCATTCCACCGGGTGCCGGGATCACCCTCCTGGTCGGTTCGATGTACATCCTCAACGTCGGGTTGGACGAGGTCTTCAACCCCAAGCTGCGGGAGCTGTAATGACCCTGCGCGTCAACGACCTGAAGGTCTACTACCAGACCCTGCGCGGGGACGTCCACGCCCTCGACGGGGTGAACTTCGACCTCGCCGACGGGGAGATCATGGGCCTGGCCGGGGAGTCCGGCTGCGGCAAGAGCACCCTCGGCAAGAGCCTGATCCGGCTGGACGGCCGGATGCGGCACGTGGACGGCACGATCGAGCTGGACGGCGAGAACGTGCCCATCGCCGACGACCGCGCGATGAACAGGTTCCGCTACCACGAGATCTCGCTCATCCCGCAGTACGCGATGAGCGCGCTCAACCCCACCCGCAAGATCGGCCGGATGATCAACGAGCTGCTGCGTTCACGCGGCGTGCGTCCGGGCGACGTCGCGGAGGAGCTGGACCGCCGCCTGGAGCTGGTCGGCCTGGACCCGGCCGTGCTCGGACGGTTCCCGATCGAGCTGTCCGGCGGGATGAAGCAGCGCGTGGTCATGGTCATGGCCACCCTGCTCAACCCCTCGCTGCTGATCGCGGACGAGGCGACCTCGGCCCTGGACGTGTCGACCCAGCGGTCGGTGGTCGAGTCCATGGTGGAGTTCCGCGACCGCGGTTACGTCAAGAGCATGATCTTCGTGACCCACGACATCTCGCTCGTCTACCAGATGGCCGACACGGTCATGGTGATGTACGCGGGCCGGATCGCGGAGAAGGCCCCGGCGTCCACGATCATCAACGACCCCCAGCACCCGTACACCAAGATGCTCATCGGTGCGCTGCCGGAGGTCGGTACGACCACGGAGGACACCCGTCTGGAGGGCATCCCGGGCACCCCGCCCGGCCTGCTGCACCCGCCGACCGGCTGCCGGTTCAAGGACCGCTGCCCGATCGCCTCCGAGGAGTGCTCGCAGACTCCGCCCCTGGTGGAGATCGAACCCGGCCACTGGGCCGCCTGCTGGAAGACGGGGAGGTAGAACCGTGCTGGAACTGAGCCACGTGCACAAGGTGTACCGGGTGGGCGCCTTCGGCGGCGCCAGGCTGCGCGCGGTCCGCGACGTCAACCTGACGGTGGAACCCGGCGAGGTGGTGTCGCTGATCGGTGAGAGCGGCAGCGGAAAGAGCACGATCGGGAAGATGGTGCTGGGCCTGACCAAGATCAGCTCCGGCCAGATCCTCTTCGAGGGCGAGGACGTCTCCCGGATCCGCGGGTTCTCCGCGAAGAAGGAGTACTACCGGAGGGTGCAGGGCGTCTTCCAGGACCCCTTCAGCTCCTTCAACCCCATCTTCAAGGCCGACCGCGTCTTCGAGATGATCCGCTCCTCCTACTTCCCCGCGACCTCGGACGCGGACTGGAGACAGAAGGTCCTGGACGCGATCGGCACGGTGCGGCTGGACCCCGGCAACGTCCTCGACAAGTACCCGCACCAGCTCAGCGGCGGGCAGCTCCAGCGGCTGCTCATCGCGCGTGCGCTGCTGCTGGACATCAAGCTGCTGGTGGCCGACGAGATCATCAGCATGCTGGACGCCTCCACCCGCATCGACGTGCTCAACCTGCTCGCCGACCTCAAGGAGCGCGGCCTGGGCATCCTGTTCGTCACCCACGACCTGTCCCTGGGCAACTACGTCAGCGACAGGTCCGTGATCCTGCGCAAGGGCGCCATCGCCGAGATGGGGCCCACCAGGGCCGTGTTCGAGAACCCGATGCACCCCTACAGCCGGCACCTGCTCTCGTGCGTGCCCCAGCTGCACCGCACCTGGGCCGAGGTGGACGAGGAGCTGGCGGCCAACCCGCCGGAGGACGTCGTCCTGCCCACGGTCGGTGAGGACGACGACTCCGCTCCCCTCACCGAGGTCGAGAAGGGGCACTTCGTCGGGATCGACCAGCACTGAGCCGCGCCGCGACCGCCACACACCACGGGAAAAGAGGAACACGCATGACCGCGTGGTTCGACCTGCACGACGGCTGGAAACTGACGGCGGTGCCCCACGAGGGCGCCCTGCCGGAACCGGCCGCCGAGGTCGGCGAGGTCGGCGCCACCGTGCCGGGCTGCGTCCACACGGACCTGCTCGACCACGGCCTGATCGCCGACCCCTACCTGGACGACAACGAGGACCGGCTGGGCTGGATCGGCCGGACCGACTGGAGGTACACGCGTTCCCTGGCCGCGGAGGTCCGGGCCCTGGGCGGCGCGGACCGGGGCGCCCCGGACGCGGAGCGCGTCGACCTGGTCTGCGAGGGCCTGGACACCGTCGCCACCGTCCGGGTCGGCGGCCGGGAGGCGGGACGGACGGCCAACATGCACCGTTCGTACCGCTTCGACGTCACCGATGCGCTGGCGGGCGGGGAGGCCGACCCCTCCCTGGAGGTGGAGTTCGCCTCGCCCTACCGGTACGCGGAGGCCAACCGGGAGCGGATGGGCGCGCTTCCCGCCGCCTATGACGAGCCCTACCAGTACATCCGCAAGATGGCCTGCAACTTCGGCTGGGACTGGGGGCCGACCGTGGTCACCTCCGGGATCTGGCGGCCGATCCGGTTGCACGCCTGGTCCACGGCGCGGCTGGCCTCGGTCCGGCCGCTGGTGTCGGTCTCCGCTGACGGATCACTGGGGCGGGTCGGCGTGCGGGTGGAGGTGGAGCGCAGCGGGCCCGGGCGGGACACGGACCTGACGCTGACCGCCTCGGTCGCGGGCGCGGAGGCCACCGCGGTGGTGGCGGCCGGGGAGACGGAGGCGGCCCTGGAACTCGTGGTCGCCGAACCGGAGCTGTGGTGGCCGCGCGGCCACGGCGGCCAACCGCTGTACGGCCTGGGGGTGGAGCTCTCCGCGAACGGGGAGGCCCTCGACGGCTGGGAGCGCCGGATCGGCTTCCGCAACGTGGCGGTGCGCAGCGGGCCCGACGCGGACGGGTCCGCCTTCGCGGTCCGGGTCAACGACCGCGACATCCTGGTCCGGGGGGCCAACTGGATCCCCGACGACGCCTTCCCGCACCGGGTCGGCCGGGACCGCTACCGGGAGCGGATCGAGCAGGCCCGGGACGCCGGGATGAACCTGCTGCGCGTGTGGGGCGGCGGGATCTACGAGTCCGAGGACTTCTACGAGCTCTGCTCCGAGCGCGGCATCCTCGTGTGGCAGGACTTCCTCTTCGCCTGTGCCGCCTACCCCGAGGACGAACCGCTGGCCTCGGAGGTCGAGGCCGAGGCCCGTGAGGCGGTCGCGCGGCTGGCGCCGCACCCCAGCCTGGCGGTGTGGTGCGGCAACAACGAGAACATCTGGGGTCACGAGGACTGGGGGTGGAAGGAGGAGCTCGACGGTCGGGCCTGGGGCGCCGGGTACTACCTGGACGTGTTGCCCCGGGCGGTCTCCGAGCTCGACCCGACCCGCCCCTACTGGGCGGGCAGTCCCTACTCCGAGGCCGAGGGTGTCCACCCCAACGAGCCCTCGCACGGGACCATGCACCTGTGGGACGTGTGGAACGAACTCGACTACACCGTCTACCGGGAGCACCGCCCCCGGTTCGCCGCGGAGTTCGGGTACCAGGCGCCGCCGACCTACGCCACGCTGCGCGGTTCGGTGTCCGACGACCCGCTCACCCCGACCTCGCCCGGGGTGATGCACCACCAGAAGGCGATCGACGGCAACGGCAAGCTCGCCCGCGGGCTCGCCGCGCACTTCGGCGACCGCGAGTGGGGGTTCGAGGACTGGCACTACCTCACGCAGGTCAACCAGGCGCGGGCCCTGACCCTGGGGATCGAGCACTTCCGTGCCACCTGGCCGTACTGCACGGGCACGGTGATGTGGCAGCTCAACGACTGCTGGCCGGTCACCTCGTGGGCGGCGGTCGACGGGCAGGGGCGGCACAAGCCGCTGTGGTACGCGCTGCGCCGTGTGTACGCCGACCGGGTGGCCACGGTGCAGCCCGCCCCCGGAGGCGGGCTGCAGGTGGTCCTGGGCAACGACACCGGTCAGGAGTGGGTCGCCGAGGTGACGGTGGCACGTCGCGACACCGTGACGGGAGCCGAGTTGGCCGCCTCCGCGCACCCGGTCCGGGTGGCGCCCCGCGGGGCGCTGCGGATTCCGGTGCCCCCGGAGGTCGCGGGGGCGGGTGCGGCCCCCCGCGAGGTGCTGACCGTCGACGGTGCGGGAGAGCGGGCCTGGTGGTTCTTCTCCCGGGATCTCGACCTGGACTACCGAAAACCTGAATTCGAAGTCGAAACACGGGTGGAAGGTTCCGATTTGCGGGTGAACGTACAAGCCCGTGTGCTGTTGCGGGATCTGGTGCTGAACGTCGACAGACTCGACCCCGGGGCGAGTGCGGACAGCGCGCTGGTGACGCTGTTGCCCGGCGAGTCGCACACGTTCACGGTGTTCGGCGGCGCGGATCTCGACCCGGGGGCCGTGACGGCGCCACCTGTGCTGAAGTGCGTCAACGATGCCCTCGTGAACCCTCGGTGACATCTGCGTGACACGCCGGTGATCTTCACTCGGCTCACACGCGTCTCCCGCCCGGCCCGCCGGTATTCCCCGGCGGGCCGTGCGAGTTGCCACACCGGAAACCCTCGACAGCCGCTCAGGCTGTGGTACGTTCGTTAGAGATTGTTAGTCGTTGAATTTCGCAGTTGGTGTCTTGCCCGCGGAGTTTGTGACCGGCGGGCGGTTTCTCTTGGAGTCGGCTCGCGGCAATTTTCGGGCGTGTGAGTATGCGTCCGTGTACACCGAGCTGAAGGAGAAAACATGGCTCAGGGAACTGTGAAGTGGTTCAACGGCGAGAAGGGCTTCGGCTTCATCTCCCCCGACGACGGTGGCCCCGACGCCTTCGTTCACTACAGCGCCATCCAGGGCACGGGCTTCCGTAACCTGGAGGAGAACCAGCGCGTGGAGTTCGAGGTTGTCGCCGGCACCCGCGGCCCGCAGGCCGAGAACGTCGTCGGTATCTAAGACCGCAAAGACGTAGCGTCGTCACCCCTTGCAGGCGTAGACGTCGCTGAACGCCCCCGGAGGGTATCCACTCTCCGGGGGCGTTCGCGCGTCCGGGGCCCCGCCTCGGACAGCACCGGACCCCGGAACCGTCACTGACGGCTCCGGGGTCCTGTGCGTGCGGGGGTCAGGCCTCCAGCAGGGCCCGGGTGCGTTCGCGGACCTCGGTGGTGTCCAGGCCCCGCACGGTGACGGTGGTCCGGCGCCGCAGCACGTCGTCGACGGTCACCGCCCACTCGCGGTCGCGGGCGAACACCACCTGGGCCCACACGTCCGGGCCGTCGGGGTGGATCCGCTCGCCCAGGCCGGGGTCGGCGCGCACCAGGCCGGCGATGTCCATGGCCAGGCTCCCGTAGTGCGAGGCCAGGTGCCGGGCGACCAGCGGGTCCAGGCGGGTGCCCGGCTCGCGGTCGATGATGAGGCGCTGGGTGACCGCGTCCGGACTGGCCAGCCCGGGCAGCGGCACGGTCCGCAGCGGGTCCGCCATGTCCTCGGCCAGCGGGACCGTCGCCACCTTGCGCAGCTCCTCCAGGACGGTCCGGCCGATGTGCCGGTAGGTCGTCCACTTGCCGCCGGCCACGGAGAGCATCCCGCCCCGCCCCTGGGTGACCACTGTCTCCCGCTTGGCCGAACTGGTCTCGCCCGGGCCGCCCGGCAGGACGCGCAGCCCGGCGAACGAGTAGGTCATGCGGTCGCGGTCGAGGTAGGGGGCGTCGATGCCCAGGGCCGCCTCGCCCAGGATCTGGTCCACGTCCGAGGGCACCACCCCCACGTCGGCGGGGTCGCCCTCGTAGGCCTCGTCCGTGGTGCCCAGGAGCAGGTGCCCCTCCCAGGGGATGGCGAAGGAGACCCGGTACTTGTCCACCGGGATGGTGAGCGCGGCCCGCCACGGGTCCGGGGTGCGCAGCACCAGGTGGGCGCCCTTGGACAGCCGGACACTGGGCGCGGCGTTCGGGTCCTCCAGCCGGCGCAGGTGGTCCACCCAGGGGCCGGTCGCGTTGAGGACCAGCCGTGCGTCGATCCCGAACTCGCTCCCGTCCACCCGGTCGCGCAGGTCGGCCCCTGTCACCCGGCCCCGGGTGGTGCGCAGCCCCCGGACCTCGGCGTGGTTGAGCACCACGGCCCCGGCGTCCACGGCGGCGCGTACCGTCATGACCGCCATCCGGCTGTCGTTCATCTGGTGGTCGCTGTAGGCGGCCACGGACTTCAGGCCCTCGGTGCGCAGCCCGGGGGCGAGGCGCTTGGCCTGGAGCGGGGAGAGCAGGCGGCCCATGCCGTCCCCGAAGGCGGACAGCGCCGAGTAGAGGAAGACGCCCGCGCCCATCTTGGCGGCCCCGTGCGGGCCGCCGGAGTAGATCGGGACCAGGAAGGGGCGGTGGTTGACCAGGTGGGGGGCCACGTCGGAGGCGAGGGAGCGCCGTTCCTTGTGGTTCTCCGCGACCAGGCGCACTTGGCCGCTCTGGAGGTAGCGCAGGCCGCCGTGTACGAGCTTGGAGGAGGCGCTGGAGGTGGCCCCGGCGAAGTCGCCGGCGTCGACCATGGCCACCCGCAGGCCCGCCTGGGTGGCGGTCCAGGCGACGGAGGTGCCGAGGATCCCGCCGCCGATGACGAGGAGGTCGAAGGTACCCCGGGTGAGTTCCTCGCGCGTGTGCGCGCGGATGGTGGGGGCGTCGCTTCGGTGGGTGCTGGCGGTCATGGCTGGTGCTCCGTCCGTTGGGAAGGGGGGCGGTTACCGCACGTACCTGAACGGGCTCCACGATTCAGGTGGGCGTCGTATGCATGATACGACAATGCCGAACGTTGGTGAAGATGGGCACCGCCATTGGCGCGAGCTCCCTGGTGCTGTCCGGTTCTGGGTGGTGCAGGCAAGGGCAGTTGTCACCCAAGGGGCTCGTGGTGTCGCTTGCTGTGTCTGAAGTTCGGCATTGTCGAACGCATGGTCTGAGCGGGTGATCGGACGGGTTCCCGTCCGGAGGGGTCGCCCCGCGGCGCGGGGCGGGGCCCCTCGGAATGAAGCTGGAATCCGGGTCCTGAGAAGACGGTGTCCCGGTTTTGCGGACCGAGGTGAGGCCTGGACTCCGAGTTCCCCGGATTGCCCCACTTGGGGACATCTCCGGTCCTACGATGAACGACATCATGGCCACTAGGTACTCACCCACGATCCGGCGGCGCCGGCTCTCCGCCGAACTCAGGCGCGTCCGGCTCGCCGTCCGCAAGACCAGCGAAGAGGCCGCGGCGGACGCGGGCCTGTCCAAGTCCACGTACTCCAACATCGAGTCCGGGGTGAAGAAGCGCCCCAGCCTCCAGGAGGTCAGATCGATCCTGGACGCGTGCGAGGTGCCGCGGGGCAGAGAGTTCGACGAGATCCTGGACCTGTGCCGCCAGTCGCTCGAACGCGGCTGGTGGACGCGGTACCGGGACGTCCTCGCGGCCAGGTTCGTCGGCTTCGAGACCGAGGCCCGGTCCATCACGACCTGGCAGCCACTGATGATCCCCGGACTCCTGCAGGTCCCGGAGTACATGACGGCCACCGCGCAGTCCTGTCTGGCCAACCCCCAGGAGATCCGCCGGGCCGTCGACGCCCGGATGACCCGGCAGCGGATCCTCCAGGACCAGGACCCGCCGGAGCTGTGGGCGATCTTCGACGAGGGCTCCCTGCTGCGTCTGACCGATCACCCCGAGGTCCGGCGCACCCAGGTCAAGCACATCCTGGAGATGGCCCAGCGCCCCAACGTCACCGTGCAGATGACCAGGGCGGCAAAGCTCAACCCCGGGTGCGGGGGCTCCTGCGTGATCCTGGAGTTCCCCGACACCATCGACCCCACCGTCGTCTTCCTGGAGACCGCGACCGACGGCATCTACCTGGAGGAGCCCGACGACGTGGCCCGGTACCAGAACCTGGTCAACCACCTCAGGCTGGTCGCCCTCAGGCCGGGGGAGACCCTCGACTACCTGGAGGAGGTCCACCTGAGCCCGTAGGGGGACCGGCCGCACCGGACACGTCGGGGGCGCCCGGCCCGAGCCGGGCGCCCCCGGGAGGGCGGAGGAGGGTCCGATCAGCCCCCGAAACCGGTCAGGTTCCAGATCCAGGCGCCGATCACACCGCCCAGCAGCGGGCCGACCACCGGGATCCAGGCGTAACCCCAGTCGGAGGAACCCTTGCCCGGGATCGGCAGCAGCGCGTGCGCGATGCGCGGGCCCAGGTCGCGGGCCGGGTTGATGGCGTACCCGGTGGGGCCGCCGAGGGACAGGCCGATCGCGAACACCAACAGGCCGACCAGCAGCGGGGACAGGCCGTGGGCGAACAGGGCGGACAGGTCGGCGTCCCCCCGGGTCACCGAACCCTCGTTGGCTCCGATGCCGAGGATGCCCAGCACCAGCATCGCGGTACCGATGACCTCGGTGACGAGGTTGGCGACCGGACGGCGCACCCCGGGCGAGGTGCTGAAGACGCCGAGCTTGGCGTCGGCGTCCTCGGTGGGCTCCCAGTGCGCCAGGTAGGCCAGGTAGACCAGGCAGGCGCCGAAGAAGGCGCCGGCGACCTGGGCGCCGAGGTAGCCGGGTACCAGGGCCCAGTCGAACTCGCCGATGCTGGCGAGGCCGACGGTGACCGCGGGGTTGATGTGGGCGCCGCTGGTGGTGCCGACCACGTAGACGGCCATCGCGACCGCCATACCCCAGCCGAACGTCACCACGATCCAGCCCCCGTTGAGGGCCTTGGACCGAGCGAGCGAGACGCCGGCGACGACACCGCCGCCGAGAAGGATCAGGATCGCCGTACCGACGAACTCTGCCAGATAGACCATGGGGACCTCCGCCCCGTGCGGGGCAGCCGAGTCACGGGAGTGTCCTGCCCGGGGAACGGAACCGTTCCACCACAGGCATAATCGGACTCACCCGTCACGAGTTGATGGGGGAGGGGCACCGGGCAGGTGACCCCGAACCGCGTCCCAGGGGTTCCAGTTGGCGCTAGCGTCCCTGGGGCGCGGTCGTGTGTGTGGGGCGGGAATCGTCCGCCCCGTTACCTGTCGTCGTTGTGCTCGACCCAGCCCAGGGTGCGCTGCACGGCCTTGTTCCAGTTGTGGTACTCGCGCTCGCGGACCTCGGGGTCCATCTTCGGGTTCCACTCGGCGGCCTTGTGCCAGTTGGCGCGCAGGGTCTCCACGTCGGGCCAGTAGCCCACGGCGAGCCCCGCCGCGTACGCCGCGCCCAGGCAGGTGGTCTCGGCGACCATCGGCCGGACGACCTCGGCGTCCAGCACGTCGGACAGGATCTGCATGAGCAGGTTGTCCGCGGTCATTCCGCCGTCGACCTTCAGCGTGGTCAGGTCGAGCTGGGAGTCGGCGTTCATGGCGTCGACGACCTCACGGGTCTGCCAGGCCGAGGCCTCCAGGACGGCACGGGCGATGTGGCCCTTGTTGACGTAACCGGTCAGCCCGGCGATCACGCCCCGGGCGTCGCCGCGCCAGTGCGGGGCGAACAGTCCGGAGAAGGCGGGGACGACGTAGCAGCCGCCGTTGTCCTCCACCGAGAGCGCGAGCGTTTCGATCTCGGGCGCGGTGGAGATCAGTCCCAGGTTGTCGCGGAGCCACTGGACCAGGGAGCCGGTGACCGCGATGGAGCCTTCCAGGGCGTACACGGCCGGCGCGTCGCCGATCTTGTAGCCCAGCGTGGTGAGCAGGCCGTTGGTGGAGGTCACGGGCTCGTTTCCGGTGTTCATCACCAGGAAGGTGCCGGTGCCGTAGGTCCCCTTGACGTCGCCCTTGTCGAAACAGGTCTGGCCGAACAGGGCGGCGTGCTGGTCACCCAGCGATGCGGCCACGGGCGTGCCGGCCAGGTAGCCCCGGGCCTCGCCGTAGACCTCGGAGGAGGAGCGGATCTCCGGCAGCAGGCTGGACGGGATCTGCATGGCCTCCAGGATCTCGGGGTCCCACTCCAGGGTGGCCAGGTTCATCAGCATGGTGCGGCTGGCGTTGGTCACGTCGGTGACGTGGCGGCCGGTCAGCTTCCAGATGAGCCAGGTGTCCATGGTGCCGAACAGCAGCTCGCCGCGCTCGGCCCGCTCGCGCACCCCCTCGACGTTGTCGAGGAGCCAGCGGATCTTGGGGCCGGAGAAGTAGGTGGCCAGGGGCAGGCCGCACTTGGGGCGGAAGCGGTCCTGGCCCTCCTCGGCACCGAGCTCGCGCGCGAGGTCGTCGGTCCGGGTGTCCTGCCAGACGATGGCGTTGTGGACGGGTTCGCCGGTCTCGCGGTCCCACAGCAGGGTGGTCTCACGCTGGTTGGTGATGCCGATCGCGGCGACCTGGTCCGGGCTGATGTCGCTCTTCTGGAGGGACTCCTGGACCACCGCCTCGACGTTGGTCCAGATCTCCATGGCGTCGTGTTCCACCCACCCCGGCTGCGGGAAGATCTGACGGTGCTCTCGTTGGTCGACCGAGACGATGCGCCCGTCCCGGTCGAAGAGGATGCAGCGGCTCGACGTGGTGCCCTGGTCGATCGCGGCGACGTACTGCTGACTCATCGGTGCTCGCCTTCAGGAGAACGGCTCTGGGTGCGGACTCGGTTGGTTCTCGGTCGGTGCGCAAGTAGCGGTTGACCCCGCACGATGTACGACATTGACGTATGATTAGGCGTAAGTTTCATCCGACTTTCCTGCCTGTGTCAAGGCAGCGTGACGCAATCGTGTCGCGTGGATCACGTGTTCGGATGGTTACTGTCTCAGGGAGAGCGGGGTCGCGGAAGCACCGCACCGGGGAGTCCCGCGGTGCGGTCGGGCGGCCCTTCGGCGGCGGGGCCCGCCGCGCCCGGCGCTCAGTAGGGTGTGGCGCCCAGTTCGCGGGAGATGGCCCGGGCGGCGTCGCGCACGTAGGAGACCTGCTCCATGTCGGGCTTGCCGTCGTCGCCGCGCAGCCGCTCGACGGCGCCGCGCACCCCGATGGCGCCGACGGTGACTCCGCGCCGGTCGCGGATGGGCGCGGCGATGGAGACCTCGCCGTCGACCAGCTCCTCGGCCTCCCAGCCCCAGCCGCTGTCCCGGATCCCGGTCAGCCGCCCCTCCAGCGAGGCCATGGACGTGACGGTGTGCCTGGTGAAGGCGGTCAGCTCCACCGGGGAGTCGGGCTCCACCGAGGCGACCTCCTCGGGGACCGCCAGGGGGTCGAAGGCCATCAGCACCTTGCCCAGGGCGGTCGCGTGCAGTGGCAGCAGGGTTCCCACGTCCAGGGTCTGCCGGGTGGAGTCCGGGCGGAAGACGTGGTGCACCACCAGGACCTGGTGCTTGTGCAAGGTGCCGATGCGCACGCTCTCGCCGCTGCGCGAGGCTAGGGTGTCGGCCCAGTTCAGCGCCCGGGTGCGCAGTTCGTTGCCGTCCAGGTAGCGGGTGCCCAGGCTCAGCATCCCGCCGCCCAGCCGGTAGCGGCCGGACTCCGGGTCCTGCTCCACGAAGCCCACGTGCTGGAGCGTGCGCAGGATGCCCAGGGCGGTGCCCTTCGGCAGTTCGAGGGAGCGGGAGACCTCCGCCAGGCTCAGTCCGCGGGCGCCACTGGCCAGGAGCCGGAGGATCGCGGCGGCGCGTTCGATGGACTGGATTCTTCCCGGCATTGCGGTGCTACCACTCTCTAGTACGACAATGTCATACGCTCGATGCTACTACGCGATGTGATGCGCAACACCTCCCGGTGCCTCGTGTTCGCGCGGGACCGGCCAAGTGTACCGACGGGCCACCGTGCTGACCTGCGAGCTTTTCGGAGGCGCCGATTCGGTCACACCGGGCGAGCACCCTCAGAGCGCCGCGACGGCTTTCGCGATCGCCCCGGCCGCCTCCTCGACGTCGCCGTCGGTGATCTCCAGGCTCAGCACCAACCGGATCCGGGAGCCCCCGCCCAGCCCGCGGACCCCCTGCTCGGCGAACGCCTCCGCGTACCGGGCCGCCTCCCCCTCGGGGGTCGAGACCAGCACCATGTTGGTCCGGGCGACAGCGGAGATCCCCGGCAGGCCGTCCACCCGTGCGGCCAACCGGGCCGCACGCTCGTGGTCCAGCACCACCCGTTCCCGGTGGTGGCGCAGCGCGTACAGGGCGCCCGCGGCGATGATCCCCGCCTGGCGCATGCCCGCGCCCAGCAGTTTGCGGCCCCGTCTGGCCCGCCGGATCGTGTCCGCGTCACCCGCCAGCGCGGAGCCCACCGGGGCGCCCAACCCCTTGGAGAAGCAGACCGACACCGTGTCGAACCCCCGGGCCACCTCCTCGGGGGAGGCCCCCAGGTGTGCGGCGGCGTTCCACAGGCGGGCCCCGTCCAGGTGGGCGCGCAGCCCGTGCGCGTGCGCGAAGTCCGTCACCCGCCGCTGCTCGGCCAACGGCACCACCCGGCCGGTGAAGGTGTTCTCCAACCAGAGCAGGGCGGGGTCGGCCCGGTGGACGTCGCCGAGCCCGGAGATCCATGACTCCAGCAGTTCCTGCGGGGGGAAGGGGTCGCCCGAGTACAGGCGGGGCAGGACCCGGGAGAGCACCACCGCGGCACCCTGTTCGTCCCCGATGAGGTGGTGGTGCTCGTGTGCCCACACCTCCTCGCCGCTGCGGGTGGACACGTACAGCCCGAGCTGGTTGGCCATGTGGCCGGAGGGCACGTAGAGGGCGGCCTCGCGGCCCAGGAGGGCGGCGGTCTCCTCCTCCAGGGCGCGCACCGTCGGGTCTTCACCCCACACGTCGTCGCCCACCTCGGCCTCGGCCATGGCCCGGCGCATGTCGGGGGTCGGACGGGTCAGGGTGTCCGAGCGCAGGTCGATCAAGGGTCCCCCCGGTGTGGTGCGGTGCCGTCGCGAGTACGCGGTACTGCCCTGACGATACTGGGGCGGGTGGTGACCGGATTCCGCCAGGTGCGGATCAGCCCTCGTCCGCCAGGCTCAGGCGGGCGCTCCCCTCGTGCAGGGCGTGCAGCCGGTACCAGGCGTCCAGGGTGCGCCAGGTGTGGGCGTCGAGCCTGGCGAGGACCTCGCGGGCGAACTCCACGGCGGCGGTGGGTCCGGCGGTGACGAGGTCGATGTCGGTGACCGCCAGTTCCGACCGGTACCGGTGCGCGCCCGCGTACCCCGTCGCCAGCAGTTTCTCCCGGGTGCCGGTGTGGTCCCGGTGGTCGAGCAGGCCCTCCCGGGCCAGCCCCGCGGTGGCGTCACCGATCGCGGCCACCGGGATTCCGGCGTCGAGGAAGATGCCCGCCGCCGAGGCCAGCGGGGCCATCACCTCGGGGGAGGAGTCCCACTCGGGAGCGCCCGGCAACACCAGCATCGCGCTGGCCGAGGGCTTGAGCTGCGGCAGCGCGAGGTCCGGCAGAACGGTGAGCCCGCCCGCCGTCGTGACCGGCGCCCCGGTGAGCCCCACCGTGAGGACCCGGCGGCTCCCGGTGCCCTGCGGGCCGATGCCCGCCCGCGCGTGGGCGACCGCGTGGCCGTACTGCCAGTCGGCCATCTGGTCGTAGACAGCCAGGTGGAGGGGGGTGCGGGGCTCAGCGTTCATGGCACGAGGTTGGAGGCAGGGGCGCCGGGGTGTCAATTTTCGGAAACCGGGTCCCCGGGGGCCGCTGCGAGCGGCTCCGGTTTTATTCGCCGGTGCCATGAAAAAACCGTTCTGACCCGGGCGGTGCACGGGCCCGAGGCGGTCGTACCCCACGGGCGGGGGCGCCGGGCCGCGGGGCCGCTCCGGACCGGCGGCTGGACGGCCGCGCCGGGGTGTCTCCCACGGATTCCAGGCCTGTGACCTGCGTCTCCATCACAAAATCGAAACCTGGAGTTCACATGGGATCACAAATGGTATTACCATTCTCGGGGCCTGGTCCAAGAGCAGGTCAAGGGCGTGTTCCGGCACGGCCAAGCACCACCGTCCCGTCCACTGGAAGGCTCCGTCGTGGAGAACTTCGCACCCGTCTACGGCACGGGTCCCCTCCTCGGGATCGCGGCGGGGGCCATCGCGCTCCTGCTGCTCCTGATCATCCGCTTCAAGCTGCACGCGTTCATCGCGCTGGTCCTGGTCAGCGTGCTCACCGCCCTCGCGGCGGGAATCCCGGTCGACGGGGTGGTGCCCACCCTCCTCGACGGGTTCGGCGGCACGCTCGCCAACGTGGCCCTGCTCGTGGGGCTGGGCGTGATGATCGGCCGCATGCTGGAGGTCACCGGTGGCGCCGCCGTCCTCGCCGGGGCGCTCATCAAGCTGTTCGGTGAGAAGCGCGCGCCCCTGGCGCTCGGCGCGGCCTCGCTGCTCTTCGGCTTCCCGATCTTCTTCGACGTCGGCCTCGTGGTCATGCTGCCGATCGTCTTCAGCGTGGCCCGCCGGCTCGGCGGCTCCGTGCTCACCTACGCCCTGCCCACGGCGGGCGCCTTCGCGGTCATGCACGCCTTCGTGCCGCCGCACCCCGGGCCGGTCACCGCCGCCGTCGAGGTCGGCGCGGACATGGGCCTCACCCTGCTGGTGGGCGCGGTCCTGGCCATCCCCACCTGGTACCTGGCCAGCTACCTCTACGGCCTCTGGGCGGGCAGGCGCTTCCAACTCCCCGCCCCCGACGACGTCACGGCCGACGGCGAGGTCAACCACGAGAACCCGCCGCGTCTGGCCACCGTCCTCAGCATCCTGCTGCTGCCGATGCTGCTCATCTTCGCCAACACCGGCACCGGAACCCTCGTCGCCACCGGGGCCCTGTCCGAGGGCGCCGCCTGGGTCCAGTCACTGCTGCTGCTCGGCCAGACGCCCATCGCGCTGCTCATCACCGTCCTCTACGCGATGGCCGTGCTCAGCAGGGGCCGCTTCACCCGGCAGCGGGTCGAGGAGATCGTCGGCGGCGCGCTCGGCCCCGTCTGCGGCATCATCCTCATCACCGGCGCCGGCGGCATGTTCGGCGGCGTCCTGCGCACCAGCGGGATCGGTGACGCACTCGCGGGCAGCCTGGAGTCCACCGGGATGCCGGTCATCGTCGCGGCGTTCGTCATCGCCCTCGCGCTGCGCGTCGCCCAGGGGTCGGCCACGGTCGCCCTCACCACGGCCGCCGGGCTGGTCGCCCCGGCCGTGCAGAACACCTCCGGACTCAGCTCGATCGACCTGGCCCTGATCGTGATCGCCATCGCCTCCGGCGCCACCGCGCTCTCGCACGTCAACGACTCCGGGTTCTGGCTGGTCGGGCGCTTCCTGGGGATGGACGTCAGGACCACGCTCAGGACCTGGACCGTGATGGAGACCCTGATCGGCTTCATCGGCTTCGGGTTCGCCTTCGGCCTCCACCTGATCCTGTGACCCGGGGCGCGGGCGGGCTGCGGCTCAGGGCGAAGGCGGGCCGTCACCCCTGAGGGCCTCCGCGACCTCGGTGACGATCGACCGCATCGCCGCCTCGGCCACGTCGGGCAACCCGTCCCGGATGGCCTGTGCCACCGCCGTGTGCAGGCGCAGGGCCTCCGGGCGGGGGTTGTGCGGCATCAGGTCGTAGGAGGTACGGCCGACCAGTACCTCGGTCACCACCTCGGCCAGGCCGGACAGCATCTCGTTGCCGGACAGCTCCAGGATGCGGCGGTGGAAGACCACGTCGAGTTCGAGGAAGGTCTCCAGCTCGCCGGCCCGGCCGGTCCGGGACATCTGCTCGGCCACCACCACGAGCTGGGCCCGCTCGTCGGCGGGGCCGCGTTCGGCGGCCAGGGCGGCGGCGCCCGGTTCCACCGCGGCGCGCAGTTCGTTGAGCGAGCGCAGCTGCTCCATCCGGCCCGAACCGGTCAGGCGCCAGCGGATCAGCTGCGGGTCGAAGACGCTCCAGTCCCGCTGGGGCCTGACCCGGATGCCGGTCCTGGGCCGGCTGACCACCAGCCCCATCGATTCCAGGACGCGGACCGCCTCGCGGGCGACCGTCCGGGACACCCCGAACTCCTGCTCCAGTCCCTGGAGGGTGAAGGCGTGCCCGGACACGTACTCACCGCCGGCGATCGCGGGGCCGAGGACCGCCAGCACCCGGTTGTGCAGCGTTCGGTGCTCGGTCGCCATCGTCGTTCCCCGTTGCTTCCCAGGTTTCGTCCGCCCCGGCCGGGCCCGGCCGGGGTCTCAGGCTGAAGCCTAGCCGGATTGATTGATATCACTATTGGTGGCGGCGTCGCGGCCGTGCGGCGGGCCAGGACACGGAGAGATCATGCACTTTGTCTTCATGGGCGTATCCGGCAGCGGTAAGACCAGTGTCGCCGAACGGGTCGCCGAGCAGCTCGGGCTGCCCTTCGCGGAGGCCGACCACTTCCACCCCGAGGCCAACATCACCAAGATGTCCTCCGGGACGCCGCTGACCGACCGCGACCGGTGGCCCTGGCTGCGCGAGCTGGCCGGGTGGATCGCCGGGCACGAGGAGCGGGGCGAGGCCACGGTCATGGCCTGCTCCGCGCTCAAGCGCACCTACCGGGACGTGTTGCGGACCGGGGCCCCCGGGGTGGGCTTCCTCCACCTGCACGGGCCCTCCGAGGTGATCTGGGAGCGGATCGGAGCCAGGGAGGACCACTTCATGCCGCCCGCCCTCCTCCGCTCCCAGACGGAGACGCTGCAAAGGCTCGGCCCGGACGAGGCGGGCGTGGAGCTGGACCTGTGCGGTGACCTGGACCCGCTCGTCGCCCAGGCCCTGGAGTACGTGTCGGGGCGGCTGCGCGCCACCCGGGACTGAGCAGAGGTTTTCGTGTGGATATGTGACGATATGGCAACCGTGTGTCCGGGAGATCGTGCTCCACTTGTGTAGTGCGTCCCGGCACGCGACCCTGTTCGTCATGCAAGACACCCAAACGTCCCCCGTCTCCTCCGCCTCCCGGCCCTTCAGCGTGGTTCCGGCGCCCCGGCAGAGCATTCTCGCCGCACGCCACCCGGGCGTGCGACCCCCGCAGGACGTTCGGCAGACCTGTGTCCTGATGTTCGCCGCCGCCGCCGGGTACGCCCTGCTGGCCTACCAGTCCTGGACGATGCTGGACGCGGGCGCTCCCGGCCCGGTCGTGGGCGATCTGCGGTTCCTGCTGGTCCTGGCCGGGCTGGTCGCCCTGGGGATGGCGGTGCTGGCGCTGCCCGTGCGCCGTGCGGGCCACGTGCTGTGGCGCTCGGCCCAGTTCGGGGCGCTGGTCGCGCTCGGCACGGCCGTGTCCGCGCTGTACACGGCCGCAAAGCTGGCGGACACCCCGATGCTGGGTGTCGGGCTGCTGGCGACCCTCTTCGCGATCATCGTGAACATCGCGCTGTGGAGCACCAGCGTGCGCCGCTGGTGCGGCCTGTAGGCCCGCGGAGGGCCGGTACACCAGGGGCCCGGTGGGGCGGGAGCACTCCCGCCCCACCGGGCCCCTCACCGTGCGGGGGACGTGCGGCGGCCGGCCCGGGGCCGCCCCGGTCGGATCAGTCCTCCTCGCCGTCGGCCAGGACGTGCAGGCGGGCCAGGTGCTCGCTGTCGTCCTGGCCGTGCCGGGCCGTGTAGAGCTCGCGCGCCTCGTCGGCGATGTCGCCGACCTCGTCCTCGAAGCCGTAGTCGAGGAGGTCGTCCAGCAGGTCGAGCGCCCGGTGCAGCGGATCCCCGTCGTCGGGGTCCTGGGCCGAAGCCGCGGAGGAGTGCTCCGTGGTCCGGGACAGCACGACGGCCCGGGCCTCCTCCACCGCGCTCTCCGCTCCGGCCGCGGCGCTCAGGCGGATGCGTGTGATGGGGTCCTCGTCGGCGACGAGCATCAGCTGCTCGGCCAGCCAGGCGCTGTCCTGGCCTTCGAGGAACGCGGTGAGGTCCGCGTCGTCAAGGGGAGTGTTCATCCGCAGATCATAGGACGCACGGCGCCCCCGCGCGGCCCCGGGTCGGGCCCGGGAAACGGACACCGCGTCGAAAAGGTTATTCGTCCCATGGTCGGATAAAGGAATTGGCAATGGTGGCCGGGCGAATGGCCGGGGGTTGCCGGAGCAAACCCCGGAGAGCCCGCGGAGACGGACGTCAGTTGAACACCTGTGGGCCAAAAACCGACCTATGGATCACGGCACAGATCTGAAACGGTTGTATTAATACCAAGCCGTCTACCTTCCCAGGCGGTCATGGTGCGGTTTAGGGTCCGACTCATCGTTCAGGGACCCGACCCCCCGGCCCCACACTGAGGTGGACCATGTTCACGAAGTCTTCCCGAAATCCGCTCGGCCTCCTGGCCGCCGCGGCGTCGCTCACGCTCGTGGCGACGGCCTGCGCGGAAAGCGACCGAGACGCCTCTGACGGCGGAGAACAGCCGTTCGTCTTCGCGTCCGCCGGCGACATCGCATCGCTCGATCCCTTCCTCGCGACCGACGGAGAAACCTTCCGTTACAGCCGCCAGGTCTTCGACACCCTTCTGCAGCACGAATCCGGCGGTTCCGAAATCGTCGGTGGACTGGCCGAGACCTGGGACCAGTCCGAGGACGGAACCGTCTGGACCTTCGGCCTCCGTGACGGCGTGGAGTTCCACGACGGAGACGAACTGAACGCCGAAGCGGTCTGCGCCAACTTCGACCGCTGGTTCAATCTGACCGGTGCCTACCAGAGCTCCAACAACTCGTACTACTGGCAGAAGATCTTCGGCGGTTTCGCCGAGAACGAAGAGGACCACGCTCCGCCGGAGCCGCGTTTCGTCTCCTGCGACGCCGAGGACGAGCTCACCGTCGTCATCGAGGTCAGCGAGTACTCCTCCCTCTACCCGGGTGGTTTCAGCCTCGCGGCCTTCGGCATCATGAGCCCCAGCAGCCTGGAGGCCATGGAGGGCCAGGAGATCGGTGGTGAGGAGGGCAACCCGACCCTGCCCGAGTACAGCCAGGTCCCGGGGACGGTCGCCGGTACCGGTCCGTTCACGGTCCAGGAGTGGAACCAGGACCAGGGCGAGATCACCCTCAACCGCTTCGACGGCTACTGGGGCGACCCGGCGGGCTTCGAGACGATGATCATCCGGGCCATCCCGGACGAGAACGCCCGCCGCCAGGCGCTGGAGGCCGGCGACATCCACGGCTACGACCTGGTCGCTCCGGCGGACGTCGCCCCGCTCCAGGAGGCGGGCTTCGAGGTGCCCACCCGCGACGTGTTCAACGTCCTCTACCTGGCCTACCAGCAGGACCACGAGGCCCTGGCCGACCTGGAGGTCCGTGAGGCCCTCTCGCACGCGGTGAACCGCCAGCGCATCGTGGACACCATCCTCCCCGAGGGCGGCGAGGTCGCCACCCAGTTCCACCCGGACACCCTCGACGGATGGTCCGAGGACGTGCGCGAGTTCGAGTACGACCCGGGCCTTGCCCGGGAGATGCTGGCCGACGCCGGTTACGGGGAGGGGGAGCTGGAGGTCGAGTTCTGCTACCCCACCGAGGTCACCCGTCCCTACATGCCCGCCCCCAAGGACATCTTCGACGTCGTCACCGAGGACCTCCAGGAGGTCGGTGTCACGGTCGAGGCCACCTCCTACGAGTGGGCCGAGTACATCAACCAGACCGACAGCGGTAACTGCCCGCTCTACCTGCTCGGCTGGACCGGTGACTACAACGACGCCTACAACTTCATCGGCACCTGGTTCGCCGGCCCCAGCAGTGCCTGGGGCCTGGATGACCAGGAGCTGTTCGACCGGATGGCCGAGGTGAGCTCCAACCCGGACGCCGAGGAGCGCGTCGCCGGCTACCAGGAGCTCAACGAGATGGTGATGGACGTCCTGCCGGGCCTGCCCATCTCCAGCTCGCCGCCCTCCATCGCGTTCTCCGGGGACGTCAACCCGCCGAACGTCAGCCCGCTGACCCAGGAGAACTTCGCCGAGGGTTCCTGGAAGTAGCCGGACCCCCTCTCCCCGCCCCGGGAGAGGCACGCACCGGGCCCGGCCGGCCCAGACCGGCCGGGCCCGCCTCGCAGGACCCCCCTCCCCGGCACCCCGGGACCCACACGTACATCCCGCCACACCCCGGCGGGGACGCTTCGCGTCCATCGTTCCCACCACTGGCGAAAGGCGGCGAAGGTGCTGCGATTCATCGTCAGGCGACTCCTACAGCTGATCCCCACCCTGGGCGGCCTGTCGATCCTGCTGTTCGTCTGGCTCCAACGGTTGCCGGGCGGTCCGGAGTACGCCCTCCTCCCCGACGACGCGACCGCCGAACAGCGCGCCGCGCTACGGCGTTCGCTCGGCCTGGAAGAACCCGTCGCGGTTCAGTACCTGGCCTTCCTCCGCCGCATCACCCAGGGCGACCTGGGAACCTCCATCCAGACCGGGCGCCCCGTGCTGGAGGAGTTCCTCCTCCGGTTCCCCGCCACGTTCGAACTCGCCGTGACCGCGATGCTCATCGCCGTCACGGCCGGTCTGCCGCTGGGCTACCTCGCCGCGCGCCGACGCGGCACGGTGCTGGACTTCGCCGCCGTCGGCGGCTCCCTCCTGGGCATCTGCACACCGGTGTTCTTCCTGGCCTTCATCCTCAAGGTGATCTTCGCCGAGCGGCTCGGCGTCTTCCCGTCGGCCTTCCGGCTCTCCCCGGGGCTCAGCCGCACCGACATCACCGGGTTCGTCGTCCTCGACGGCCTGATGACCCGGGAATGGGACGTCGTCACGGACGCCCTCGCCCACCTGGTGCTGCCCGGGCTCGCGCTGGCCTCCATCCCGCTCGCCGTCATCACCCGGATGACCCGGGCCAGCGTCCTGGAGGTGATGGGCGAGGACTACGTCCGCACCGCCAACGCCAAGGGCCTGCAACGCACGACCGTGCGCACCCGCCACGTGCTCCGCAACGCCCTGCTGCCGGTGGTCACCGCCGTCGGCCTGCTGGCCGGAAGCCTCTTCGCCGGAGCGGTCCTCACCGAGAGCGTCTTCGCCTTCCCGGGCATCGGATCGTTCGTCTACGAGGCCACGCAGAACCGCGACTACCCGGTGCTCACCGGGTTCATCCTGCTCATCGCCACCATGTACGTGTTCATCAACCTCCTGGTCGACATCTCGTACAGCCTCCTCGACCCGAGAGTGCGGGCCCAGTGATGCCTACGACACCGAGCACCGACCCGTCCCAGGTCCCGTTCCACCAGCGCAGGGCTGCCAAGGCCGACCGGCTCGCCGAACTCATGGGCGAGCGCGGCGACGAGGGCCACGGCGCCGGGATCTGGCGAGAGGCCCTCCAACGGATGCGCCGCAGCCCGATGGCGATCACCGGAGCGGCCATCGTCGCGCTGTTCGTCGTCGTGGCGCTGCTCTCGGAGTTCATCGCCCCGTACGACGCCACCTCCCAGACCTGGGGCGGCGAGGTCTTCCCCAACCGCAACGAGTTCGTCGGCCCGCGGGCCGAGAACTGGCTGGGCCTGGACCACCTGGGCCGGGACATGTTCTCCCGGATGGTGATCGGCGCCCGCCAGACCCTCCTGGTCGGCGTGGTCGCCACCCTGGTCGGATTCCTGTTCGGCGCGCTCCTCGGCGGTGCCGCCGGCGCCTGCTCGGTCCTGGGCGGCCGGTGGGGGCGCCAGGTCGACAACGTCGTCATGCGCGTCATCGACATGATGCTGGCCATGCCGACCCTACTGCTGGCCGTCACCGTCGCCGCCCTGGTCGGACCCAGCCTCACCACGGTCATGCTCGCGGTCGGCGTCGCCCAGATCCCGATCTTCGCCCGCCTGCTGCGCGGGGCGATGATCTCGCAGGGCAGCCGCGAGTACGTTCTGGCCGCCGAGGCGCTGGGCGTGCGCAGGCACAGGATCGCCCTCACCCACATCCTGCCCAACTCCATGGGCCCGGTGATCGTGCAGTCCACGCTCACCCTGGCGACCGCCATCATCGACGCGGCCGCACTGTCCTACCTGGGCCTGGGAAACCCGGACGCCTCCTCCCCCGAGTGGGGGACGATGCTCTCGGAGGCCCAGCGGTTCCTGTCCAGCGCACCGTCCCTGGCCGTCTATCCGGCCCTGGGCATCATCATCACCGCGCTCGGCTTCACCCTGCTGGGTGAGGCGCTGCGGGAAGCGCTCGACCCGAAGTTGAGGAAGTGACCATGACTACCAGCACACCGCTGCTGGCGGTGGACGAGCTGTCCGTGGCGTTCCACCGGAAGGGGCAGGGCGAGACGCGCGCCGTCGACGGGGTCTCCTTCGCCCTGGAGGAGGGCCGGGTCACCGGCCTGGTCGGCGAGTCCGGCTGCGGCAAGAGCGTCACCTCCCTGGCCCTGATGGGGCTGCTGCCGGACCGGGGGGTGAAGGTCGGCGGGAGCGCCC
Source organism: Nocardiopsis sp. iso_40 (assembly GCF_056173285.1). Lineage (NCBI taxonomy): Bacteria > Bacillati > Actinomycetota > Actinomycetes > Streptosporangiales > Nocardiopsidaceae > Nocardiopsis > Nocardiopsis sp. iso_40. Next base: position 1,280,971 of record NZ_CM149666.1, read on the forward strand.
TCATGCGCCTGCCCGACGGAGAGCACGACCTGTTGAAGGTCTCCCAGCGGCGGATGCGCGACCTGCGCGGGTCCCAGCTGGCGATGATCTTCCAGGACCCGCTCAGCTCGCTCAACCCGGTGGTCCCCATCGGCGTCCAGGTCACCGAGATCCTCAGGAGGCACCGTGGCATGCGCGGCGCCGCGGCCCGCCGGGAGGCGGCGGACCTGCTGCACCGGGTGGGCATCCCCGACCCGACCCGGCGCCTGGGCGAGTACCCGCACCAGCTGTCCGGCGGTATGCGCCAGCGCGCGCTCATCGCGATGGCGGTGGCCTGCCGGCCGCGGCTGATGATCGCGGACGAACCCACCACCGCCCTGGACGTCACCATCCAGGCCCAGATCCTGGAACTGCTCAGGGACCTGGTCACCGAGGAGGGCACCGCCCTGCTCATGATCACCCACGACCTGGGGGTGGTGGCCGGGCTGTGCGACGAGATCAACGTCCTGTACGCGGGCAAGGCCGTGGAGACCGCCCCGCGCGGCCCGCTGTTCGCCGACCCCGCCCACCCCTACACGGTGGGCCTGCTCGGCTCCATCCCCCGTCTGGACGCGCCGCGCGGCGATCCGCTCACCCCGGTGCGCGGTTCGGTCAACGACAACATCGCCTGGGCGGACGGGTGCGCGTTCGCCCCCCGCTGCGACCACTACACGATGGAGTGCCTCCAGGGGGCGCCCCCGCTCGTCGGGGCGCCCGGCCGGGAGGAGGACCCCGGCCACATCCACCGGTGCGTGAACCCCGTCGGCCGCGCCGGCCCGGACCGACCCGAACCGGAGACCCCGGCCGCGGCGAGTGAGGAGGAGCGGGGATGAGCCTGCTGGAGATCAGGGACCTCAAGGTCCACTTCCCGATCAGACGCGGGGTGGTCGTCGACCGCACCATCGGTCACGTGCGCGCCGTGGACGGGGTGTCGCTGGGTATCGAGCGCGGCCGGACCTACGGTCTGGTCGGCGAGTCCGGCTGCGGCAAGACCACCCTGGGCCGCGCGGTCCTGCGGTTGAACGAGATCACCCACGGCGAGGTCTGGTTCGACGGGCGCGACCTGGCCGGGCTCGACCCGGAGTCGATGCGCCGTGAGCGCGCCAACCTCCAGATGGTCTTCCAGGACCCGCTGGGCAGCCTCAACCCGAGGCAGAACATCGGGTCCATCCTCCTGGAGGGCCTGCAGACCCACGGGATCGGCGGTCCCTCCGACGAGGAGGCCAGGGGGCTCACCCGGAGACAGCGGCGCGCACGGACCGCGCAGGACCAGCGCCGCCGGGTGGTGGCTGCGCTGGAACGGGTGGGCCTGTCCGCCAGGGCGCTCCAGCGTTACCCGCACGAGTTCTCCGGCGGCCAGCGCCAGCGCATCGGCATCGCCCGCGCCCTGGTCCTGGAACCCGACCTGATCATCTGCGACGAGCCCGTCTCCGCGCTGGACGTGTCCATCCAGGCGCAGGTACTCAACCTCCTGGAGGAGCTCCAGGACGAGCTGGGGCTGACCTACCTGGTGATCGCGCACGACCTCGCGGTGGTGCGGCACGTCAGCGACGTCGTGGGGGTGATGTACCTGGGGTCGTTGGTGGAGGAGGCCACCGGCGACGAGATGTACGGCTCTCCGGCGCACCCCTACACCCGGTCGCTGATGTCGGCGGTGCCGGTACCGGACCCGACGGTGGAGGACACCCGGGAGCGCATCCTGCTCGCCGGTGACCTGCCCTCGCCCGCGGACCCGCCCCCGGGCTGCCGTTTCCACACCCGGTGCCCGTGGCGGCAGGAGGAGCGCTGCGACACCGAGCGCCCCGAGCTGCGCCCCCTGCACGGTGCGCAGGGCAGCGGTACCCACCGGGTGGCCTGCCACTACGCCGAGCAGATCCTGTCCGGGCAGCTCCGGCCGAGCGCGGACCAGGCGGAACGGATCGTGCGCGGAGCGGGCTGAGCCGGGGTGGCGGCGCACGTACACCCGGGCGTCGAGCAGGCCCACCACGGCGCCGTCCCGCAGGGCGACCGGTCCCGCGGAGGACGCGCGCGGTCCCTGCCCCGCCGGAGGGGGTGGTCCGGCCCGGGCGGGGCCCTGAACAGGCGGAACCCCGGTCACCCTTCGCGGTTGAGCCAATCCCGGTATTCCGAGCCAAGTTTCTTGATCGTGATTTTTCGGTTACGGGTTTGTCAGGCGTGCCACGGGGAACAGCAGTAAGTTTCTTGTGTACCTTTCGCAACTTCTGTCCACTCCCGCCCCGGTGGACCGCATCGACCACACAGGAGTCCCCCGTGTTCCCTTCCCCCGGCACCGGTGCGCTCAGCACCCGACTCATCACCGGCGTGGCCCTCACCGTCGGCCTCGTCCTCGGCAGCGGTGCCTTCGCCGCCGCGGCCCCCGGCGCCCCCGGTGACAACGGAACGGTGAAGATCCACAACCCCGAGACCCCGGAGGAGGACAACCGCAACGAACCGAAGGTCTGCGACTTCCAGGTCGTCGCCTTCGGCTTCGACTCCGTCCAGGAGGTGTCCTGGGAGATCCTGGCCCACGGCGGGTCGAGCGATGCGGGCACGGTGAAGCTGGACGGCGAGCTCGTCCTCGACGACGAGGGCGCCGGCAGCACCGAGCTCCTCACCCTCGACGACGGCCACTACAAGCTGGAGTGGACCTTCGAGGGGCAGAAGGGCAGGGCCAAGCACAAGGTCTTCAAGGTCGAGTGCGCCGACGAGGAGGAGGAAGGCGAGACCGACCCGACCCCGACGCCGACCCCCGCCCCGACCGACGAGCCGGAGACGGAGACCCCCGAGGACCCCGAGAACCCGGAGACCCCCGAGGACCCCGAGAACCCGGAGACCCCCGAGGTCCCGGACGACGGCAAGACCCCCGGCGGGGAGAGCGAGCAGCCCGGGGACGGGACCACCGGGGAGCCCGAGCCCACCACCCCCGTCACCGAGCCGGGCCAGACCCCCGGGGACGACGGGGACGACCTCGCGGTGACCGGTTCGGCCCTGGCCGGCCTGGTGGCCGCGGGCGCCCTCGCGGCGGCCGGCGGCGGCGCGGCCCTGTACATGAGCCGTAAGCGCCGCGGCGAAGGCGCCGACACCGAGGTGTAGGCGGAGCGCGGCGCACCGGCTCCGCCGGGCGCGTCACCGGGGCGGGATCCGCACGGGTCCCGCCCCTCGCCGTGTCCGGGCGGAGGAGGCCGGGGCGCGGTCATGGCAGCAGGCACGGCGCGACGTGCGGCGGACCGTGACATCCGTGACTGTCACGGCGCGCGGAACTGCGGCAGAATGGGGGTATGGGACGAGGAACGGACGCGAGCGCGTTTCCCGGTGCCGGGCTCTTCCTGTACGACCGGGACTGCGGTTTCTGCCAGCGGGCGGTCGGCTTCGCCCGGGACCGCCTGCGCACCCGGACCGCCTTCGCGGCCTGGCAGGACGTCGACCTGGCCGCCGCGGGACTCACCCCGGAGCAGGCCGACGAGCGGGCCTGGGTCGTCTACCCGGACGGGCGGCTGCTCGCCGGGGGCGACGCGGTCGCCGGGGTCCTGCTGGCGGCGGGGCTCCCCGCCAGGGTCCTGGGCCGCCTCATGCTGCTGCCCGGGGTACGCCTGCTCAGCCGTGCCGCCTACCGGGTCGTGGCCGCCAACCGGCACCGGCTCCCGGGCGGGACCGCCGCCTGCTCCCTGCCCCCGGAGGACGCCCCCGCACGCAGAACGACGGAGGACCGGTAGTGACCCTGATCGCCCAGCCCGCCGAGCAGACCATCCCCCTCGCCCCGCTGGTCCTGGTGATGCTGAGCCTGTCCGGCGCGGCCGCGGCCCTGGTGGCGGTAGGCGTCCTGGGGGCGCGACGGCGGCTCGCACCCAACGAACTCGTCGGAATCCGCACCAGTTACACCCGGTCCAGTGACGCCGCCTGGTACGCGGTGCACGAGGCCGCCGCCCGCTGGTCGGTCCTGGCCGGACTGGCCTTCCTGCCGGCCGTGGTCCTCACCCCGCTGGTCTCCGACCCGAACGGCCAGGTCGCCGCGGTCCTGGGCCCGGTGGCCGCGGGCATGCTGCTGCTGATCGTGGGCGCGTGGCGGGGCCACCACCTCGCCCGGGAACGCCTGGCCCGCGAGGAGGGCCGGGCCGACCTGCCCTGAGGCGCCCCCGCCCCCGCGGCCCCCTCAGGCCGCCGCGCGCAGGTCCCGGCACACGGCCAGGAGCCGCTCGCGCAGGACCGCGCCGCGTTCGGCGAAGTCCCGCTGGTACTCCATGTAGGCGGCCTTGCCCTCTGCGGTCTCGATCCGCACCGGCTGGTACCCCCAGTCCCGGAGGTCGTACGGCGAGGCGCGCATGTCCAGTACGCGGATCTCCCTGGAGAGCTCGAAACAGTCCGCCACCAGTTCCGACGGCACCGCCGGGGTGAGCTTGTACGCCCACTTGTAAAGGTCCATGTTGGCGTGCAGACAGCCCGGCTGGTCCAGTTCCGCCTGCGCCTCCCGGGTGGGCTGCAGGGTGTTGAGCGGACGCGCGGGGCCGGTGAAGAACCGGAAGGCGTCGAAGTGCGAGCACTGGACGCGGTGCGACTCCACGACCCGGTCGGTGCCCTCGTGGCCCAACCGCAGCGGGACCTGGCCGTGCCTGACCTCCTCGGTCCGGTACACCATCGCCCACTCGTGCAGGCCGAAACAGCCCAGGTGCGCGGGGCGACCCGCCACCGAGGACAGCAGGCGCTCCACGAAGTCCAGCACCGGGCGGGCGGCCAGGAACGCGGGCACGTCCAGACCCGCCCCGCCGGGGAGTTCGGTGTAGAACCGCTCCTGGAGCCGGTCCCGGGCGCCCCCGCCCAGCAGCACCGACCCGACACCGGGGTGCCAGCGCCGCAGCTGCGCGGGTTTGAGGTTGTAGTAGGTGAACAGGAAGTCCTCGACCGGGTGCCGCTCACCCGCGCGTCGGCGCCGCAGGTGGTCGCCGACCAGCGCGTCCACGCGCTTCTCGTGCCGCTCGGCGCGCTCGCGCCACTCCTTCTCCGCCAGGCCCGTCACGGCCTCGGTGCTCGTTCCCGTCACGGGCCCCAGGGTATGCGCAGACGGGGCGGGGCCTGCGGTTAGTGTGCGGATGTGCTGATTCCCACCGACGAACAGATCCGCGCCCTCCACGAGCGGCACGCGCCCACCCCCGAGGCCTTCGAGCGCGTGTACACGCACTGCCGGGCGGTGTGCGCCGTGGCCGAACAACTCCTCGACCGCGCGGCCCCCGGGGTGAACGCCGACCTGGTCCGCGCGGGGTGCCTGCTGCACGACATCGGCGTCTACCGGTTGATCGACGGCTCCGGGCGCATCGACCACGCCCGCTACGTCAGCCACGGGGTGCTCGGCCACGGGCTCCTCGCGGAGGAGGGGCTGCCCGAGGTCCTGTGCCGGTTCTGCTCACACCACACCGGTGTCGGGGTGACCAGCGAAGACGTTCGTGAGCAGGGCCTGCCCCTCCCGGTCGCCGACTACCTCGCCGAGTCCCCCGAGGAGGAACTGGTGATGTACGCCGACAAGTTCCACAGCAAGACCGACCCGCCGGTCTTCCACTCCGCGCAGAGCTACGCCGCCAAGGTCCGGCGGTTCGGCGCGGACAAGGAGATCCGGTTCAAGGAGATGGTGGAGTCCCACGGCGAACCGGACCTGGCACCGCTCTCCCGGAGTTTCGGGCACCGGGTGCTCTGAGCGCGCGCCCGGGCCCGTCGGCTCAGTTGGACTGCTGGACGGGCAGGTGGCGGCCCAGGTAGCCCACGTACACCCGGTTGGTGGTGTCCGGGCCCAGGTGCGGGAAGAAGTACAGGCGCGGACAGATGCCGTACTCGATGTCCAGTTTGATGTGCGCGTACATCGGTACCCGGCCCGCCGGGTCCACCTCGGCCGGGACCCGGAACACCCGCTTCTCGTTGAGCTTTCCCCGGTTGCGCACGTAGTCCGACTCCTGCGAGGCCAGCCTCTTGACCGGGATCACCCGGTAACCGTCCGGGGGCTCGCGCAGGTAGGAGTGGAACCCCAGACCGCTGCCGGGGTTGTCGAACTGGTAGCGGGCGTAGTCGTTCAGGGCCAGCAGGGCCTCCCAGGCCCGGGTCACCCAGAGCGTCTCCTTGCGGCTCTCGGACAGCTCGTACACCGTCCGGTCCTCGATGGTGAAGAACAGGTGGGGCAGCGCCGTCCCGTCGGTGATCCGCTCCAACAGCTCCGACACGCTGGACGGGGGGCGCTGCTCGGGGTCGCGTGGTGCCTGGGCCGCGGCCAACCGGAACAGGCCCGCCTCCCGCACCTGGTCACGCAGCCACCGGGCCTCGTGACGGGCGGCACGCCGTTCCTCCCGGGCGGTGTCCAGTTCCTCGGTCAGGTCCGCGGTCTCCGCGAGCAGGGCCTGGCGTTCCTCCGACAGCTCTCCGATCCGCGTGCTCAGTCGGCGCACCTCCTCCCTCAGGCGCCGTGTCTGCTCCTCCTGGGCCTGGGTGGCGGCGAGTTCCGCCAGGGTGACCGAATCCTGCTCGGACTGGTGGGCGATGGCGTTCCCCGATCCGGTCGGTGTGGTCCGCGCGGGGAGCGGAACGGAAGTGTACGGGCCCCGGCGCAGGTCCTCGGTCTCCTCCGCCAGGAGGGCGTTGATCGCTCTGAGCGGCCCGGGCAGGGTGAGCCCGAGGGCGTTGTCGCGGACCCTGCGGGAGAGGGCGGCGCCCACCCAGTTGCGCACGCGCGCGCCGTCGCGGGCGGTGTCGAGTGTGGCCGGGCTCATCCGGGGATGGCGCTGGGCGTTCTCCGTGTCGGTGAGGTCCACCCCGGGTAAGAACGTGCGCACCCCGCCGGCGGGGACGTCCAGCTCCCGGGGCAGCAGGCGGCCCACCCGTTCCAGCGCGGCCCCGTCCAGCACGTACCCGGCGCACATGCCCATGCAGCGGGACAGGACGCCCGCCATCGTGTTGCGCCAGTCGGCGACGGTCACGCCCCCGGGCGCACCGGTGGCGACGACCGCCATCCGTCTGAGGGGGTCGCGGACGGTCGAGAGCAGGGCGGACACGTCGGCCTCCTCGCGGCCGCGCACGATCCTGGGGCAGGGGCGCAGCGGGTGCGCGCCGTCGTAGGCGCCCACCGACTCCAGCAGCATCCGCGCGGCCTCGGGCGGCATCACGTCCAGCCGGGGGGAGTCCGGGGCCGCGCCGGCGGTCGCGGCGTCGACGGTCATGTCGATCCACAGGTGGTTCCACGGGGAGAGCTCGGGGTCGACGACGACGGTGGCGAGGGTCCGCCACACCCCGTCCGGCTTCTCGGACTCCGTGGTCAGGCGGAGGAAGGTGAGGCCCTCGTCGGCGTTGTCGTGCCGCGCGACCAGCGCACGGGAGCGGTTGCTGAGCTCATGGCGGCCGGAGGAGCCGAAGTCCACCCGCGCGCCCGAGTTGCCGCGTTTGCTCAGCCAGCGGGAGAGTACGGCCGAGGCGACGGCGACGAGGTCCCCCTCGTCGTCGGGGACGGCGACGAGCGTGCGGTAGACGAGCGGCAATGGGCACTCCCGGGTTCCCGTCGGCGGCGGTGGACCCGAGGGTCTGGCCGAACGTGCTGGCAGAGCCCTCTCCCACCACTGTGTATCAAGGAGCGCGCGGACGCCAGCCGGTTGACCGAAGATCCACCGCCGGGATCGTCGTCCTGCGGGCGCCGCGGCCTGCCGACCACACGGGGTTCCGGTGCCGTCAATGCGCCACAGTGGCCAATCCGAGCTTCCGGATTGGCAACTGTGGACAAGGCGGTCGGTGTCCTCGGGGGTCTAGCGTCACGGACATGACCACGCACCCGTTCTGGCTGGCCGGCACCGCTGCGACCGGCGACACCGAGATGACCGTTCTCAACCCCTACACCGGCGGGGCGGCCGGCGTCGTCGCCGTACCGACCGCGGCCCAGGTGGAGGCCGCCGTCGCCGCCGCGCACGCGGTGGCCGCCGAGGCCGCCGCCCTGCCCGCGCACGTGCGGGCCGGGGCCCTCGACCACGTCTCCCGGCGGATCGCCGAACGCGCGGAGGAGATCGCCCAGGTCATCACCGCCGAGAGCGGAAAGCCGATCAAGTGGGCCCGTGCCGAGGCCGGGCGCGCCGTCTCGGTGTTCCGCTGGGCTGCGGAGGAGGCCCGCCGGGACAGCGGCGAGCTCCAGCGCCTGGACACCGACCCCGGCGGCACCGGGCGGATGGCCCTGGTCCGCCGGGTCCCCAAGGGACCGGTCCTGGGCATCTCCCCGTTCAACTTCCCGCTCAACCTGGTCGCCCACAAGGTCGCCCCGGCCATCGCCGTCGGCGCTCCGGTGGTCCTCAAGCCCGCCCCGGCCACCCCGATGACCGCCCTCATCCTCGGTGAGATCCTCGCCGAGACCGGGCTTCCCGAGGGCATGTTCTCGGTGCTGCCCATGCCCAACGAGCTCGCGGCGCCGCTGATCACCGACGAGCGGCTGCCCGTCGTCTCCTTCACCGGCGGCCCGTTCGGCTGGGAGATCCAGCGGAGGGCCCCGCACAAGCACGTCACCCTGGAGCTCGGCGGCAACGCCGCGGCCGTGGTGCTGGACGACGCCGACCTGGACTGGGCCGCCCAGCGGGTGGCGCTGTTCGGCAACAACCAGGCCGGGCAGGTGTGCATCGGGGTCCAGCGGGTCGTGGTCACCGACGCCGTCCACGACGACTTCCTCCCGCGCCTGGTCGACCGGGTCGAGGCTCTGGGCACCGGCGATCCGGCCGACCCGGGGACCGACGTCGGTCCGCTGGTCGACGAGGCCGCGGCCGAGCGGGTGGCGGCCTGGGTCGAGGAGGCGGTCGCCGCCGGAGCCAGGCTCCTGACCGGCGGACACCGTGACGGCGTCACCATGGCGCCGACCGTCCTGGCCGACGTGCCCTCCGACGCCAGGGTGGTGCGCGAGGAGGTGTTCGGCCCGGTGCTGGTCGTGCAGCGGGTCGCCGACACCGACGCGGCCTTCGCCGCGGTCAACGACAGCGACTTCGGCCTGCAGACCGGGGTCTTCACCCGGGACCTGCCCACCGCCTTCCGGGCCCACCGGGAACTGGAGGTCGGCGGTGTGGTCATCGGTGACGTGCCCACCTTCCGCGCCGACCAGATGCCCTACGGCGGCGTCAAGCGCTCGGGCGTGGGCAAGGAGGGGCTGCGCGCGGCCATGACCGACCTCACCCACGAGCGCGTCCTGGTGCTCACCGGCATCGACCTCTAGTCCCAATGCTGTTCAGTTAAGGCGTTCAAGGGTCTGTCAACACCGCGATGTCCACGGTGGCCTTGTACGTGGTCCGATCCACCCCGTTGGAGCGGGCGTGGTACTTGGAGATCGCGCGTTTGACCACCCGAGGCACTGTGCGTAGACGCCGCTCGGGCAGCAGGTTCGCCAACACCTGCCGCCCGAGCAACCCCCGCACGTCGATGCGCTCGCCAGCGATGACGTTCTCGGCCCGCACCAGCAGGTCGCGGGCGCTTTCCACCGCCACCGCGAAACTCGCCCGCAGCGGGCTGTGCCCGGTAGCGGTCAGCGCGTCAGCGATCGCGCACCGCACCACCTGGTAGGTGGCCAACAGCGCCCACACCTCCTGTTCCAGCCCCTCGGGGTCCTTGGCCCGCAGCACCCGGCGCCCGAGCAGGGCCGACTTCAGCTCGCAGTAGGCGGTCTCGATCTCCCACCGCTGGTGGTAGAGCGCCACCAGACCCGTGGCCGGATACAGGTCGGGATCGGTCAGAGTGGTGGCCAGCCGGTAGGAGCCGGTGCGCTCGCCCTGGTCTGTGGCGATGGTGATCTGGGCTTGGATGAGCCGCATCCGTACCTTGCCGCGCTGCACCAGCCAGGTGCCATCGCCCAAACGACGAAGGCGGCGGGGTTTGCTCTGCGAGCCCATCCGAACCAGGAGCTGGGCCCCGCTGGCATGAAGATCTTTGAGCAGGTCGGCGGCGTCGAACCCGCGATCGGCCAGGATGAGCTGGCCCGGACCCATGGCTGGGAGCAGACGGGCGGCCATGGTGGTCTCGCCCTGGGTGACGGGTCCAAAGACCGCGCCCAGCAGTGCCCGGGATCCGGTGGCGACCAGGGCGAGCAACCGTACTTGGGGGTAGCCGGCCCCGGCCCAGCGGGTGGCTCCGCTGGAGCGGTGCACGGCCCGGTTGGCTTGTGTGGCGGGTACGTCCAGCAGGGTGCCGTCGATGGCGCACACCAGCAGCCCGTGGAAGCGGTGGGCGCTGTGGGTGGGGCCAGAGAGCAGCTCGAACAGAGCTTTGAGGGGTGCTGGGCCCAGGCGTTTGCGGGCGTAGAACAGTGCGGAGGCGGCCGGTTGGGTGCACAGGCTCACCCCGGCGGTGAGTTTGCGCCACAGGGCGGGCCAGCCGCAGTGGGTGAAGAGTCCGGCTGTGAGCAGGAGGTAGACGACCACGCGGGAGGGAAGCAGGCGTGAGCGTCGTTGGTGGCTGTTGGATTCCTCCAGGACGGAATCGACCATCTCAAAAGGCACGATCTGGGTGAGTTCTCCCAGGTGGCCGGGGGCCAGGGCGCCGGGTGCGTGGTGGGTCTGTCGGGTCGTGACACAATGGTCGGGCAAGGGGCTCCTTGGGAACAGCTGGGGTGAGATACAGCTGTCCTACCAGGGAGCCCCTTCTTCGTCTGGGTCAGGGTTGACGGACCACCACAACCCTTAACTGAACAGCATTGCCTCTAGTCCCGAGGCGTCGTCCCCTACCGGTACGGGACGAGGGCCGGGTGCGCGGCGGGGCGGCGGCGGCCGGTCGGGGCCGCCACCGCCCCGCCGTTCCCGTGTTCCTGGCGGGTCCGCGGTTCCCGGTGGTCCTACAGTTTGGCGGCGTGCTCGAAGAGGCGCTCGGCCTCCGCGCCCAGACGCGGCCCGTACTGGGTGTTGCGGTCGTCGGCGTACTTGAAGCTGACGACCGAGGAGACGGTCCCCCTGCCGGTGTCGGTGTCGAAGTCGCTGAACCAGGGGCCGCCGCTGGAGCCCTGGGTCATGGTGCAGCGGACCCCGTTGGCGGTGGTGCCGCCGGTGTCCGGGACGGTCCGACCGGAGCAGTAGTGCAGGTCGCGGCCGTTGTAGGGCGAGGCCGACGGGTAGCCGAAGGTGTACACCTGTACGCCCTCGCGGACCCGCTCCCGGGTCCAGGTGTCGAAGGCCAGGCGCTGGGCGCCGACCCGGTCCTGTACCGGGGTGCCGTCGTCGCTGTTGAGCACCACCATCGCGAAGTCGTAGCTGTCGTCGGCCTCGCGGGCCCACTTCGGGGAGACCATCAGGTCGCGGGCGGTGAACCTGCCGTAGGGGTCGGCGCCGTCGTCGTGGCCGGGGACGAAGGTCCAGTTGCGGGCCCAGGAGCCCCGGCCGTCCTTGGCGCAGTGCCCCGCGGTCACCAGGGTGCTGCTGTTGGCGGAGTCCACGACCGAGGCCGAACAGGTGAAGTCGCGGCCGTCCATGGTCAGGTACACCTTGCCGGTGGTCCTGGCGACCAGGCCCCCGTCGCCCCAGAGTTCGCCGTCGCTGTCGGGGCGGGCGGCCTGGGGCTCGGTCGCGGCGGCGCCGCCGCGGGGCCCGGCGAGTCCGAGAGCGGAGTCGACCAGGCTGGAGATGGGCTGGGCCGCGGCCATCCGCTCGCTGGTCCAGTAGTCGAGGACGGCGTCGTGCTGCTCGTCGGTGACCGCTCCGGTCTGGTGGACGACCCCGTCCGTTCGGGAGAGGGAGGCCTGGCTCCGCCGGGCCGGCTCTTCGGGGGCCTGGGCGGCCGGGAGTACGGCCGGGGCTTGGATGGCCCGGGTCACCGCCGCTGCCGGGGCGGGAAGTCTGTCGATGAGGGCAAGACCCCCGAGGGCGACCGCGGCGGCGGCCAGCGGGGCGAGGATCTTCTGTGTGGTGGACGAGGTCATGGCCACGATCTTTGCATACTTGGAGTAGTCTATTGACTACTTTAGGTTTGTGTCGTGGCTTTCTCGGGAAACAGGCACCGGCCCCCGGCGCCTGCACGCCGGGGGCCGGGCCGGGGAGGCGGCCGGCCCGCCCCGCGGGAGTTCGGGCCGACCGGCCGCCGGCTCCGTCGGCCGACGAACGGCCGGAGGGGTCAGCCGAGCGGAATGGTCACCCGGGTCGGGTTCTCCTCGGGGGAGGTCACCTCGACGCGGTCCCCGAGATCGCTCTCAGCGAGGTAGCGGGCGTCCTTGCTGTCCACCACCACCGCCAGCCGGTGCCCGGCCGGAACGTCCCACACCACCGAGGAGAGCTCGGTCTCCACCGTCACCGGCTCGCCCGGGACGGAGTCGCGCAGGGTGACGGGCGCGTGGCTCAGCAGCGAACCGGTGCCCCGGCTGTCGATCGCGTACAGGTACACGAACACCGACTGGTCCTCGGCGGTCGGGGTGAAGGTGAACGTCGCCTCGGGGGTTCCGGCCACCCGTGCCCCGTCCGGGTAGGCGGGGCTGGTCCACACCGCCGCCCGGTACCGGTCCACGAGGGGCAGCGAGACCCCGGTGGGCACGTCGAAGAACTGCTGGAGCGCCCCGGACAGGATCACGGTGCCGCTGCGCGCCGTCGTGCCGATACCGGTGCGGAAGTCGTAGCCCCATCCGGTCGAGGGATCGGGCTCCATGGTTCCGCTGCTCTGCCAGCGGCCCCAGCTGGTGCTGGGCCTGTCGAGGAAGTACTGGTCGCTCCCGGTGCTCACCGAGGCCCAGTCCGGGTGCGAGGTCCAGTCCCCGTTCCCGTTGTTGGGCCTCAGGCGCACCGGCTTTTCGGTGTCGATGCCGTTGTCCTCGCCCTTGAGGTGGTGGTCGAACCAGCGGGCCAGGTCCTCCCACACCTCGTTGGGCAGGCCCACCGCGCCGAACGCTTCCTGGGTGGCGTGGTCGCCGGGGGCCAGCATCAGCCGTTTGGGGCCGGAGAGCTCCTCGTAGAAGTCGGCGAGGTGCCCGACGGGGAACATCCCGTCGTTCCACCCGTGCGCGATCATGACCGCGGTGCCGTTGGCGTTGATCGCGTCCACCTTGGTGGCGGCGGAGCGGTCCGGGGCCAGTTCGAGGATGGGGTCGACGTTGCCCCTCCGGTACTCGCGCTCCATCTCGCGGAGCGCCTCCCCGGGGGTGCCGAGCAGGTTGCCCGCCAGGAGCAGGAGTTCGGCGGACTGCACGTCGATGGTCTCGTTGGGGTAGAGGGAGGCCTGCAGGTCGGCCCAGCCGCTCATGGAGCCGACCGCCCGGACCCGTTCGTCCTCGGCCGCGGTGAGCAGGCTGATGCCGCCGCCGTAGGAGATGCCGGCCATGCCGATGCGGTCGGCGTCGGCCTCGGTGTTCTCCAGGGCCCAGTCGATGACGGCGCTGGCGTCGGCCCGGTCGTCGGGCCCGGCGACCTCGATCCCGCCGCCGGAGTCCCAGAAGCCGCGCGAGGTGTAGGCGACGACCTGGTAGCCGGACTCCTCGGCCAGCTTCTTGGCCGCCCCGACGTAGAGGATGTGCGGGGTGCCCCAGGCGGAGGGCATCACCAGCAGCGGGCGCGGGCCCTCGGCGCCGGTGGGGGTGATGACCTTGGCCTTCAGTTCGGTGCCGTCGTGGCTGACGATCGTCTCGTAGCTGATGCTGGAGCCGGTGGCCGCCGCGGCGGCGGTTGCGGGGGACAGGGTGGCGGCGGCGACCACGGCCGCGACGACCCAGGAGAGGGTTCGGGTGCGCGCGCCCCGGGCGGGGCGCGCTCTGGTGGTGAACATGTCGGGAACCTCGGGGGTGGGGGAGGCGGGGAGGCTCCGATGGACACTCGCGCCGTCGCCATCGGGGCGGGCCGGTGTTCGGTCGCACCGGCGGTGATCGGCATCTCTCTTTACTGTGAGGTAACTTACTCACGGGTCAAGTTAAACGATCCCGGCGCCCCTGTAAACCTCCCGTGTCCTCCGGTGCCCGGAACCGCCGACCGGCCGCGGGCCCCGTCCACAACCCCTCGGCAGGCGGGCGCGGGGTGCGCGACAATGGAGCGGTGCGAGAAGAACAGCAGCGAACAGTAGTGATCCTCGGTTCCACCGGCTCCATCGGGACCCAGGCCATCGACATCGTCCAGCGCAACCCCGAGCGCTTCCGGGTGGTGGGCCTGGCGGCCGGGGGCGGCCGGGTTGACCTGCTGGCCAAACAGGCGGTCCAGCTCGGGGTCGACCGGGTGGCCGTGGCCGACCCGGCGCGCGCCGGGGAGCTCACCCGCCTCCTCGGCGAGCAGGGCGCGGCCGCCGAGGTCCTGGTCGGCGCCGAGGGCGTGGCCGAACTGGCCGCGACCCCCTGCGACGTCGTCCTCAACGGGATCACCGGCGCCCTGGGCCTGGAGTCCACCCTCGCCGCGCTGCGCGCCGGGACCACCCTGGCCCTGGCCAACAAGGAGTCCCTGATCATCGGCGGTCCGCTCGTGCGCGACCTGGCCGCACCGGGGCAGATCGTCCCGGTCGACTCCGAGCACTACGCCATCGCCCAGTGCTTCCCGTACCTGCCCGAGGGAGAGCTGGCCAGCCCGGCCCAGGGGCTGGTGCACGCCCGGCGCGGCGATGTGCGCCGACTGGTCGTCACCGCCAGCGGCGGCCCCTTCCGCGGCCGCCGCGCGCACGAACTCGCCGACGTCACCCCGGCCGAGGCGCTCGACCACCCCACCTGGAGCATGGGGCCGGTCATCACGGTCAACTCCGCGACCCTGGTCAACAAGGGGCTGGAGGTGATCGAGGCCAACCTGCTGTTCGACGTGCCCTTCGAGCGGATCGACGTGGTCGTCCACCCGCAGTCGATCGTGCACTCCATGGTCGAGTACGTGGACGGCACCACCCTGGCCAAGGCCAGCCCGCCCAGCATGATGATTCCGATCGCCTACGGGATCGGCGCCCCCGAACGGGTCCCCGACGCCGCACCGGGCATGGACTGGACCAGGGCGCAGAGCTGGACCTTCGAGCCGCTGGACCACGAGGCCTTCCCCGCCGTGCGGCTGGCCGCGGAGGTCGGCGCCGCGGGCGGGACGGCCCCCGCCGTCTACAACGCGGCCAACGAGGAGGCGGTCGACGCCTTCCTCAAGGGAAACCTCGCGTTCTGGGCCATCATGGACACCGTCTCCCGGGTAGTCTCTGAACACCAGCGGGTGGACCGTCCGGGGGCTTCGACCCTGCCCCTGACCCTGGACGAGGTGTACGCCGCTGACAACTGGGCCCGAACCCGCGCGCGCGAGCTGCTCACCCGCGGCTGAGGACCGACGTCGGCTTGAGGAGAGATGCATGGTCGTGCTGCTGACCGTGGTCGGGATCGTCCTGTTCGTGCTGGGACTGCTGTTTTCGATCGCCTGGCACGAGCTCGGCCACATGTCCACCGCGAAGATGTTCGGCATCAAGTGCACCGAGTTCATGGTGGGCTTCGGCAGGACACTGTGGTCGGTGCGCAGGGGCGAGACCGAGTACGGGATCAAGGCCGTGCCGCTGGGCGGGTTCGTGCGCATGGTCGGCATGCTGCCGCCCGCCCGGGTCCGGGAGGATGCCGGCGCCCGGAAGATCTCCCGTTGGCGGGCGATGGCCGAGGACGCCCGGGAGGCCTCCTACGTGGAGCTGGCCCCCGAGGACCAGGACCGGCAGTTCTACCAGCGGGCCCCCTGGAAACGCCTGATCGTCATGTTCGCCGGACCGGCGATGAACCTCGTCCTCGCGGTGGTCCTGCTGGGCGTGCTCTTCATGGGCATCGGCGTCCCCAAGGACGTCCCCCAGCTCGGCGCGGTCCGTGAGTGCGTGGTCCCCGCCCAGGTGACCGCCACCGAGTGCACCGACGAGTTCGCCCCCACCCCGGCCCACGAGGCCGGGCTGGAGCCCGGTGACACCATCGTCTCGATCGACGGCGAGCCCACCCCCGACGGGGCCACCGTCAACCGGGCGATCCGTGCCTCGCTCGGCCCCACCGAGTTCGTCATCGAGCGTGACGGCGAGCAGTTCACCACCACCGTCGACATCGTCGAGAACGAGCTGGCCGCCCGGAACGCCGACGGCGACCCCGTCTACGAGACCGACGCCGAGGGCGACCTCGTCTACGACGAACAGGGGCGCCGGGTCGTGGCCACCGAGACGGTCGGCTTCCTGGGCGTGCTGTTCATGCAGGAGCGCCAGCCCCTCACCGTCGCGGAGTCGGCCTCCGAGGTGGGTTCCATGCTGGTCGGCGTCGGCGAGGCCATCATCGCGCTGCCCAGCCGGGTCCCGGAGGTGTTCGGCGCCGCCTTCCTGGGCGAGCAGCGCACCGAGGACTCCCCCGTGGGCATCGTCGGTATCTCCCGCATCGGCGGCGAGATCATGTCCCAGGGCCTGCCGCTGATCGACACCGTCGCCATCATGCTCAGCATCCTCGCCAGCGTGAACCTCTTCCTGTTCGCCTTCAACATGCTGCCGATCCTGCCGCTGGACGGCGGGCACATGGCGGGGGCGATCTGGGAGTCCGTCAAGAGGTGGACGGCCCGGCTGTTCCGGCGCCCGGACCCGGGGCCGGTGGACGTGGCGCTGCTGACCCCGGTGGCCTACGTGGTCGTGGCCTGTTTCCTCGTGTTCAGCGTCATCCTGCTCGTGGCCGACCTGATCAACCCGGTCCGGCTGTTCGGCTGACCCCGACGCGGGAACCGCGGGTGAACTCTGTCCGAACCGGTGTGAGCAGGGCCACGACGTGCCGAGCGTTCGCCCGGGGGCGGGTAACCTTGGGGTCGCGTTCCGGGAACGACGCCGCGGCCCAGGCCGCCCGGACGGAATCCCGGACGCGGTTTCGGGCGCTGTGCTCCGTGTGCCCTTTCCCACGAACCGGACGACATCAAGTGCCGCTCTCCCTCTCGGCGGCAGACGAGGTGAATCAAGCGTGACCATCGATCTCGGTATTCCCGCCACACCGCCGCGCCCGCTGGCGACCCGGCGCAAGACCCGGCAGATCATGGTCGGGAACGTTCCTGTCGGCGGGGACGCCCCGGTGTCCGTGCAGTCGATGACGACCACCCGCACCTCCGACGTCAACGCGACCCTCCAGCAGATCGCCGAGCTGACCGCTTCCGGCTGCCAGATCGTCCGCGTGGCCGTCCCCACCAACGAGGACGCCGACGCGCTGCCGATCATCGCCAGGAAGTCGCAGATTCCGGTGATCGCCGACATCCACTTCCAGCCCAAGTACGTGTTCGCGGCGATCGAGGCGGGCTGCGCCGCGGTCCGCGTGAACCCCGGCAACATCAAGAAGTTCGACGACAAGGTCGCCGAGATCGCCAAGGCGGCCGGCGAGGCCGGTACCCCGATCCGGATCGGGGTCAACGCCGGCTCTCTCGACAAGCGCCTGCTCGCCAAGTACGGCAGGGCCACACCCGAGGCGCTGGTGGAATCGGCGCTGTGGGAGTGCTCGCTGTTCGAGGAGCACGGCTTCCGGGACATCAAGATCTCGGTCAAGCACAACGACCCGGTGGTGATGGTCAACGCCTACCGGTTGCTGTCGCAGGCCTGCGACTACCCGCTGCACCTGGGTGTGACCGAGGCCGGTCCGGCCTTCCAGGGCACCATCAAGTCCTCGGTGGCCTTCGGTGCGCTGCTCTCGGAGGGGATCGGCGACACCATCCGCGTCTCCCTGTCCGCCCCGCCCGCCGAGGAGGTCAAGGTCGGCGCGCAGATCCTGGAGTCGCTGGGCCTGCGTGAGCGCGGCCTGGAGATCGTCTCCTGCCCGAGCTGCGGCCGTGCCCAGGTGGACGTGTACACGCTCGCCGAGGAGGTCACCGCCGGGCTGGAGGGCATGGAGGTGCCGCTGCGGGTGGCCGTCATGGGCTGTGTCGTCAACGGCCCGGGTGAGGCGCGCGACGCCGACCTGGGTGTGGCCTCGGGCAACGGCAAGGGGCAGATCTTCGTCAAGGGCGAGGTCATCAAGACCGTTCCCGAGTCCAAGATCGTGGAGACCCTCATCGAGGAGGCCATGCGCATCGCCGAGGAGATGGGCGAGGCCGGGGCCGAGGGCGAGCCCAGCGTCTCCGTGGCGGGCTGACCCGCACCACGGTTCCCGAAAGGGGAGCACGGCAGCCGCCGTGCTCCCCTTTCGCGTGTCCGGGGTCGCCGTGCGGCCCGGTCGGTGGCGGTTGGTCCGGCCTCCGCTCCCGGCCGGGATGGAACAGCACGGGGCTGCGGGCGTTACACCTACCGGTGCGCTCCACCGACGTCGTCGCAGGTCAGACGATTTCAGTCACGGAGCGTAATTTTATATGACCTGCATCACGCCCGCGTGCGTTTTCTTGTCCGGATACGCACGATTGCAGCGTTTAAGCCAGACAAATGCAATGAATGTGGGTCATGTTACTCAGGCAACACCATTACCGTTGCCTAGGGCACATTTGGGGCGCCGTTGGTTCGATGAGCGGCGCCGATTCCGGTGTGCCCGTCCCGCAGAACGTCGAGGAGTCATTTCGTGGTGGACCAGAAGACCCCCGCGCCGATGGGCACGGCCGTGCCCACGCTCGGGCAGCGCCTGAGCCGGCGCAAGCCGGTGGAGAAGCTGGTGGCGGAGACCGAGAGCGGCACCGGGCTGCGCCGAACCATGGGTTTCTGGCAGCTGTCCATGATCGGCATCGGTGCCACCCTGGGCACCGGCATCTTCGTCGTCCTGGGTGAGGCCGTCCCGGTCGCCGGGCCCGCCGTCATCCTGGCGTTCGTCCTGGCCGGTGTCACCGCGCTGTTCTCCGCGCTCGCCTACGCCGAGATGGCCGGGATGATCCCCGCCTCCGGCTCGGCCTACTCCTACAGCTACGCCACCATGGGCGAGTTCATGGCCTGGGTGTGCGGCTGGTGTCTGATGCTCACCTACGGCGTCTCCGTCGCCGCGGTCGGCGTCGGCTGGGGCCAGTACATCAACGAGCTCCTCGAACTGACCACGGGTCTGGCGCTGCCCGGCGCCTTCCTGGCCGGGCCCCTGGAGGGCGGCCTGGTCAACCTGCCCGCCGCCATCGTGGTCCTGCTGTCCATGTTCGCCCTGCTCGCCGGGGTCCGTGAGAGCACCCGCGCCAACGCCGTCATGGTCGCCATCAAGATCGCCGTCCTGGTGATGTTCGTGGCCATCGCGATCACCGCCGTCCAGGACGGCAACTTCGCCCCGTTCATGCCGATGGGCATGGCCGGTGTCTCCGCCGCCGGCGCCACCCTGTTCTTCTCCTACATCGGCTTCGACTCGGCCTCCACCGCCAGCGAGGAGGCCAAGAACCCCCAGCGCGACCTGCCGCGCGCCATCATGTTCTCCATGATCGTGGTCACCGCGATCTACTGCCTGGTGGCCTTCAGCGCGATCGGCGCCCTCAACTGGACCGAGTTCGCCGCGGGACGCACCTCCCTGGCCGGGATCCTGACCGCGGTCACCGGAACCCCGATCTGGGCGGTCATCTTCGCCGCCGGCGCCGTCCTGGCCCTGGCCAGCGTCGTCCTGGTCGTGCTCTACAGCCAGACCCGCATCCTCTTCGCGATGTCCCGCGACGGGCTCATCCCCAAGGCCTTCTCCGAGGTCGACGCCAAGGGCACCCCGCGCGCGAACACCGTCATCACCTCGGTGTCCATCGCCGTCCTGGCGGCGCTCATCCCGCTCGGTCCGCTCGCCGACGCCACCGCGATCGGTACCCTGTTCGCCTTCGCCCTGGTCAACGTGGCCGTCCTGGTGCTGCGCAGGAACCGTCCCGACCTCAAGCGCGCCTTCCGGATGCCCGGAGCCCCGGTCACGCCGGTCCTCGGCGTCCTGGCCTGCGCCTACCTGATGATCAGCATGCCGATGAGCGTGTGGATCGCCTTCGGCGCCTGGCTCGTGGTCGGCCTGGCGGTCTACTTCGGCTACGGCATGCGCCGTTCCGCGCTGGAGACCGAACCGGCCACCGAGGTCCGCGCCTGAGACGCGCACGGGCCGCGCTCCGAGCCGGGCGCGGTGTGACCCGACCGGGGGCGGGACCGGGGAATCCCCGGTCCCGCCCCCGTGTTCTCCGTCAGCGGCGGTGCTGAACGATCCGGCGCGTATGTGCGCATCAGCGCAACGAAACGGGTCATGTCGGCGATAACTCGCAACAGAGTGCCTGTCCGACACACGGTTCCCACGCCCCCGCACGCCTAGAGTGGACGCGGCCGACCAGCGACGAAACACCGGGAGGTGGCAGGCGATGCCCGAAACACTGCGAGTGGCCCTCGACCAGGGCACGGGACGCAGCGGCGACCCCGCATCCTCCCTGGACCGGCTCCGGGAGCGGGCCCGGGCGGCCGCGGCCGACGGCGCGGCCCTGCTGGTCACCCCGGAGATGTCGATGACCGGCTACAACATCGGGGCAGGGGTCGAACGGCTGGCCGAGCCCGCCGACGGGCCCCTCTTCCGGGCGGTCTCCCGGATCGCCGCCGACACCGGGGTCGCGATCGTCTACGGCTTCCCCGAGCGGGCGGACGGGAACGTGTACAACGCGGTGCGGTTCGTGGACGCCACGGGGGCCTCCCGCGCGCTCTACCGCAAGACGCACCTGTTCGGCGACCTGGACCGGAACCTCTTCGCCCCCGGCGGCGAACTGGTCGTCCAGGTCGACCTCGGCGGCCACCGTGTCGGCCTGCTGGTCTGCTACGACGTGGAGTTCCCCGAGGCCGTGCGGGCGCACGCGCTGGCCGGGACCACCGTCCTCGTCGTGCCCACCGCCCTGATGGGGCCGGACACCTCGGTGGCCACCCTCCTCGTCCCCGCCCGGGCGATGGAGAACCAGATCCACCTGGCCTACGTGAACCGCTGCGACACCGAGGGGGAGCTCGACTACGTCGGGCTGAGCACCCTCGTGGGCCCCGACGGCACCGAACTGCTGCGGGCCGGCCCCACGGAGGCCCTGCTGGTCGGTGACGTCGACCCGGCCGCCACCGAGGCCGCCCGGGCGGAACTGTCCTACCTGGGCGACCGCCTGCCGGCCCTGTACTCGGCGCTCGAGCGCTGAAACCCGAACCCGCATCCCGAAACCCGTACACCCAGCCCCAGCGTAAGGAGGGCCTCATGACGTCTGCCGTGCCCACGGCCGCAGGTACCGCACCCGCCACCGCCCCGGCGGATGAACGGCCGCTGACCATGTCCGGGCCCGACTTCCCGTTCGCCTACGACTCCTTCCTGGAGCACCCCGCCGGGCTGGGCCAGGTTCCCGCCGAGCACCACGGCACCGAGGTCGCGGTCATCGGCGGCGGCCTCTCGGGCATCGTCACCGCCTACGAGCTCATGAAGATGGGCCTGAAGCCGGTCGTGTACGAGGCCGACCGGATCGGCGGCCGCCTGCGCACCGAGCGCCTCCCCGGCTGCCCCGACGACGTGGTCGCCGAGATGGGCGCCATGCGCTTCCCGCCGTCGTCCACCTCCTTCTGGCACTACGCGGACCGGATGGGCCTGCGGACCAGCCCCTTCCCCAACCCGCTCGCGGCGTCCACCCCGAGTACCGTCGTCGACCTCAAGGGCGAGTCGCACTACGCGACGCACCTGGACGACCTGCCGCAGGTGTACCGGGACGTGGCGCAGGCCTGGGACCGGACCCTGGAGAGCGTCGAGCACACCCGGATGCAGAAGGCGATCCGGGAACGCGACACGGCCACCCAGAAGGAGATCTGGAACCGGCTGGTCGAGAAGCTGGACAACCAGACCTTCTACGGTTTCCTGTGCGAGTCCCCGGGCTTCTCCTCCTTCCGCAACCGCGAGGTCTTCGGCCAGGTGGGCTTCGGCACCGGCGGTTGGGACACCGACTTCCCCAACTCCATCCTGGAGATCCTGCGGGTCACCTACACCGGTGCCGACGACGACCACATGGGCATCGTGGGCGGCGTCGACCAGCTTCCGCTGCGCCTGTGGGAGGACGCCCCGGACAAGCTCGTGCACTGGGCGCAGGGCACCTCCCTGGCCTCGCTGCACGGGGGCGAGCCGCGGCCGGCCGTGACGGCGCTGCGCCGTACCGCGGCCAAGGGCTCCCCGGCGGGCAACATCACGGTCACGGACTCCTCCGGCTCCACCCGCACCTACGCGTCGGCGGTGTTCACTGCGCAGTCCTGGATGATGCTGTCCAAGATCGACTGCGACGACGACCTGCTGCCGATCGACCACTGGACGGCGATCGAGCGGACCCACTACATGGAGTCCTCGAAGCTGTTCGTGCCGGTGGACCGCGCGTTCTGGCGGGACAAGGACCCCGAGACCGGTAGGGACGTCATGAGCATGACGCTCACCGACCGGATGACCCGGGGCACCTACCTGCTGGAGGGCGAGGACCCCGAGGCCCCCGCGGCGATCTGCATGTCCTACACCTGGTGCGACGACTCGCTGAAGTGGCTGCCGCTGTCGGCCAACGAGCGCATGGAGGTCATGCTCGCCTCCCTCGGCAAGGTCTACCCGGACGTGGACATCCGCTCGCACATCACCGGCGACCCGGTGACCGTCTCCTGGGAGGACGAGCCCTACTTCATGGGCGCGTTCAAGGCCAACCTGCCCGGCCACTACCGGTACCAGCGGCGCCTGTTCACCCACTTCCACCAGGACGACCTGGCCGAGCGCCACCGGGGGCTGTTCCTGGCCGGCGACGACGTGTCCTGGACCGCCGGCTGGGCCGAGGGCGCGGTGCAGACGGCCCTGAACGCCGTGTGGGGCGTCATGCACCACTTCGGTGGTCGGACCGACCCCGCCAACCCCGGCCCGGGCGACCTGTTCGACGAGCTGGCCCCGGTCGCCCTCCCCGAGGACTGACCCACGCGCTGGCCCACGGAACGAGGCCCCTGCCGGGCCTCCCGGGACCCCGGACGCGCTCCCCGACAGCGCGCCCGGGGTCCTTTCCTGCGCCTACCTGGTACTTTGTTCCGGTTCTCTGTCCCAGAACCGTGAAGGCACATCCCCCATGCCATCCCACACGAGGGTCTCGCTTCGTCAGGTGCTCTGGTCTCCGGCGCCGCTCGCTCTGTGCCTCCTGCTCTTCATGCCTCTGGGCATGCTGTACGTGTCCGCGGACCCACGCATAGGCCCGGTCGACGCTGTTCCGGTGTTCTTCGTGGTAACGGGCCTGATCTGGCTGATCCTCGCCACCGTGTTCGGGCGCCACGTGTGGATCGGTCCCCGGCGCATCCGGGTGAACGGCGTCCTGTCCACGACTCGGCTGGACCTGTCCGACATCCGGAAGGTCACGGTGGATGAGTGGGGCGGGATCAGGATCGTTCTCCTGAACGGTCAGGTGGTGAAGGCCACCTCCCATCAGCGTGGCCCGAAGTTTCCGTTTCCGCTCAGCAGGCAGGCGGAGCGGGCGGCCGCCGCGATCCGCCAGGCGGCGCGTGCGGCCCGCCCCCGGCGCTGCGGCCCGGTGACCCTGGACCGCAGTTGGTGGCCGGTTCCGGCCTACCTCGGTCTCGCGCTGGTCTTCTGCCTGTTCATGCGGGCCGTCTTCGCGCAGACCTACTAGTGCGGTGACCGCAGGGCTCTACCGGGCTCGTCCTTTCCTCGGCGCGCAGGCCCCTGGTCCACACCGGACAGCGCTCCCGGTCAGCCCACTAGTCCAGGCCGGCGGCTCCGGCGAGGACGGGCTGGTCGACCAGACGGGACAGCACCAGGGTGCTCTTGGTGCGCACCACGAAGGGTTCGGCGCCGATGCGCTCGATGACCTCTTCCAGGTGGTGGGTGTCGCGGGCGCGGACCTGGACTATGGCGTCGGCCTCACCGGTGACGGTGCACGCCGAGGTGATCTCCGGGTAGCCCGCGAGGCCGACGCGGATCTCGCCCGGGGAGGTGCGCGCCCGGCAGTAGAGCTCGATGAAGGCCTCGGTGGTCCAGCCGATCGCCTGGGGCTCGACGACCACGGTGAAGCCGCGCACGGCGCCGGACTCGATCAGGCGGTCCACCCGGCGCTTCACGGCGGAGGGGCTGAGGCCGACCTCGCCGCCGATCTCGGCGAAGCTCATCCGCGCGTCCGCACCGAGTATCGCGATGATCCGCTCATCGACACGATCAAGCCGCATTGTGCCCCTTTTGTCCACGTCTGATCTGACCAGGGCACATGTTACCGGGAGAGTGTCCACCTGGGCCCCGTGTCGCTTCCCAATGTCACCCTCAGTAACAGAGACAATGCACAAGGACAATATGGTCGGCATCGGGGGTAGACGAGTGCGATCGACGGGCACGCAGTGGGCAGCCATCTCCGCCGGGGCCCTGCTGGCCTCCCTGCTGGCCGCACCTGCGGCGCACGCCGCCCCCGGCGAGGCGGCGGCCGCGCCCGCCACCCGGATCGACCAGAAGGCGCTCGACTGGCAGCCCTGCGAGGACCTCGAACCGGTCGGCGGCACGAGCCTGGAGTGCGCCGCCATCACCGTCCCGCTGGCCCGGACCGCCGGCGGCGAACGC
The DNA here is from genome assembly GCF_056173285.1 of Nocardiopsis sp. iso_40. Taxonomy (NCBI): domain Bacteria; kingdom Bacillati; phylum Actinomycetota; class Actinomycetes; order Streptosporangiales; family Nocardiopsidaceae; genus Nocardiopsis; species Nocardiopsis sp. iso_40. The sequence continues at coordinate 1,305,350 of NZ_CM149666.1, forward strand.
GTCGACGACCTCGCCGAGACCGTGGAGATCGCCCTCTCCCGCGTCCCCGCCACCGGCACCGCGGAGCACACCGTACTGGTCAACCCCGGCGGACCGGGCAGCGCGGGCCGCACGTGGGCCGCGCACACCCACAACCGGATGCCCGAGGAACTCCGCCGGAACCACGACGTGGTCGCCTTCGACCCGCGCGGCATGGGAGCCTCCACCCCCGCCGTCAACTGCGACCCCGGCTTCTTCGCCCCGGTCCGCAAGGACACCGTCCCCGCCGACGCCGTGGCGGAACGGGCCCTGCTCGCCGACGCCGAGGCCTACGCCGCAGCCTGCGCCGAGGACGCCGGGCCGCTCCTGGACCACATGCGCACCGAGGACACCGCGCACGACATGGACGACATCCGGGTCGCCCTCGGCCTGGAACAGATCGACTACCTGGGCTACTCCTACGGCAGCTACCTCGGCACCGTCTACGCCTCGCTCTACCCCCGCAGCGTGCGCGCCCTGGTCCTGGACAGCGTCGTCAACCCGGACAACCCCTGGTACGAGAGCAACCTCGTGCAGAGCCGCGCCCTGGACCGGTCCGCCGGAAACTTCTTCGACTGGGTCGCCCGCCACGACGACACCTACGGCCTGGGCACCGACGGGGAGACCGTCGCCGGGGCCTACTACGACCTGCGCGCCGAACTGCGGGAGGCCCCGGACCTGGACACGGTCGGCCCCACCGAGCTGGAGGGCGCCGTCATCGTCGTCGCCTACAGCGGGAAGACCTGGCCCGCCGTCGCGGGCGCCCTGGCCGCCCGGATCAACGAGGACGACCCCGATCCGCTCCTCGCCCTGCACGAGGCCTACGGCGACGACGCGGACAGCGACCCCGGCTACGGCGGCTACCTCGCGGTCCAGTGCACCGACGCCCTGTGGCCCCGGGACTGGGACACCTGGCGCTCGGACGCCCGGGAGGTCCACCGGGACGCACCCTTCATGGGGTGGCACAACATCTGGTACAACGCCCCCTGCCTCTTCTGGGAGGGCGAACCCGACCTCTGGTTCCAGGTCGGAGACGGCCCCTACGACCACCCCGCCTACGACGGCGACGCCCTCCTCGTCCACGCCACCGAGGACGGCGCCACCCCCGTGGAGGGGGCGCACGCCCTGCGCGACCGCCTGCCCGGCTCCTCCCTGGTCATCGAGGAGGGCGGTGTCACACACGGCGTCTCGCTCACGGGCAACACCTGCGTCGACGAGGCCGTCGTCGCCTACCTCCGGACGGGGGACCTGCCGCGGCGCCGAGACCAGGGACCGGACCTGACCTGCGATGCCCGGCCCGAACCGCAGCCGCGCAGCGCCCAGAGCACCCCCCGCACCCCGGTGGACCGACTCGGCCCGTTCGGACTCGAAACATCCAGGTGAGTCCGGGCAGGTGGTCGAATAGTCTGGAATCGGCGCGAATTCGTCGTGGGCCCGCGAGCCGCTCCGGCATCCCGCCGGACACGGTGACCGGGTAGATGGGGGAGATGCGATGCTGCGAACCTCGGCGGTTCGGATCCTTGGAGAACGAGACCGGGAGGCCGTCAGCGCGCTCCTGGACACCGACCCCGTAGGCAACGTCTTCGTCGCCTCACGCCTGATGACCACCGGTATCTCCGGGGGCGGCGGCGCCGAGGTCTGGGGCCACACCGAACGCGGCAGGCTCACCGCCCTGTGCTACTCGGGCGCAAACCTCGTCCCGGTCAACGCCGGACCGGCCGCCGTGCGCAGCTTCGCCGACCACGCCCGCTGGCGGGGCCGCCGCTGCTCCTCGATCGTCGGCCCGGTGGAGGCGGTCAACGACTTCTGGCAACAGGTCACCCCGGCCTGGGGCCCGGCCCGCGTGATCCGGGCCAGCCAGCCGGTCCTGGAGATCGACGGGCCGCCCGAGGTCGCCCCCGACCCGCTGGTGCGACGCGTCCGGATCCACGAGATCAACACCCTGGTGCCCGCCTGCGTCGCCATGTTCACCGAGGAGGTCGGGGTACCGCCGGACTCCGGCGACGGCGGCGCGCTCTACCGCGCCCGCGTCGAGGAACTGGTCCGCACCGGCCGCGCCTTCGCGCGGATCGAGGACGGCCGCGTGGTCTTCAAGGCCGAGATAGGCGCCGTCACCCGGCACGCCTGCCAGGTCCAGGGCGTGTGGGTGCATCCCGACCTGCGCGGCCGGGGCCACTCCAGCGCGGGTATGGCCGCGGTGGTCAACTACGCGCTGGCCGAGATCGCGCCCCGGGTGACGCTGTACGTCAACGACTTCAACACCCCGGCCCGCGCCACCTACCAGCGGGTCGGCTTCCGGCAGGTCGGAGAGGTCATGTCGGTCCTCTTCTGACCGCGCCCGTCCGATGGCCGTGCCCGCCCGGACCCCGTTCCTGACCGGTCCCCGTCAGGTTGGGCCCGGGCACGGGGGCGCCGGCGCGACGGCTCGGTACCGTGGACGGGCCGCCCCGCCCACGTCCCCCGGTGCCCGAGAGAGGCCTGATGCTCCGCAACCCGACCGGGCGCGCCCGCCTGGGCCTGGCCCTCCTGCTCGCCCTGCTCACGGTGTTGGGCCCGCTCAACATCGACATGTACCTTCCGGCCTTTCCGGAGATCTCCGCCGACCTCGGGGCCAATGCCTCACAGGTGCAGTTGAGCCTGACCTCCTGCCTGGTCGGACTCGCCGTCGGTCAGGTGGTGATCGGGCCGCTCAGCGACGCCCGGGGCCGCAGGGGCCCGCTCCTGGTCTGCCTCGCCCTGTTCGTCCTGGCCTCGGCCCTGTGCGCCCTCGCCCCCGACACGGCGGTGCTGGTGCTCGGCCGCTTCCTCCAGGGGTTCACGGCCAGTGCGGGCGTGGTGCTCTCCCGGGCGGTGGTGCGCGACGTCTTCGACGGCGCGGCGCTGACCCGCTTCTTCGCCCTGATCATGGCCGTGGTCGCGGTGGCCCCGATGGTGGCGCCCGTTCTCGGCGGCGGGGTCCTGTGGTTGCCCTTCACCGACTGGCGGAGCGTCTTCTGGACGCTGGCCCTGCTCGGCGCCGTGATCGTGCTGGTCGTCGCCCTGCGCCTGCCGGAGACCCTTCCGAGGGAGCGCCGCATCCCCGGCACCCCGGGCGGCAGTCTGCGCACGATGGGCGCCCTGCTGCGCGACCGCCGGTACCTGGGATACACCCTGGTGGTCGGGCTGCTGCACGGCGGCAGCTTCGCCTACGTCGCCGGGACCCCGTTCGTCTACCAGGACCTGTACGGGGTGTCCCCGCAGGTCTTCGGGGTGCTCTTCGGGGTCAACGGAATCGCGATCATCCTGGGCAGCACCGCCGTGGGCCGGCTCAGCGAGAGGTTCGGTGAACGCTCCCTGCTGCGCCTGGCCGTGGCCACCGCGGTGGCGGCGACGTCGGTGGTGCTCGCCACCGCGCTCCTCCAGGGCCCGCTGGTGCTCCTGGTCGTGCCCATCTTCGCCTACATGACCTGCATGGGCGTGGTCCTCACCGGCTCGTTCGCCCTGGCGATGGAGGGCCAGGAGAACCGGGCCGGGAGCGCCAGCTCACTCCTGGGCGCCCTGCCCATGCTGATCGGTGCCGCGGTCGCCCCCCTGGTCGGCCTGGACGAGACCACGGCGGTCCCGATGGGGCTGCTCCTGTTCGGCACCTCGGCCCTGGGGCTGCTGGTCATGGCCACCATGACCCGCCCGCCGACCAGGGCCGGAGAGCCCGACCCGCACACCGGCGCCCCGGCACCGGGGGAGTGAGCCCTCCGGGGCGCGGACGTCGGCCGCGACCGCCCCCGGTGAACGCGGAGGCGGGGCGCGCACCGCACACCCCGCCTCCGCGTTCGGCCTCCGCGGGCCCGTAGCACCGTCGGGGGGGCTCAGCCCTCCACGGCCCGCTCCTCCTCCGCCAGGCCCAGACGCTCCTGGGCGCCCGGGAAGGACAGCTCGAAGTCCGGGGTGTCGGCGATCAGCGCGCGCGTGTACTCGTGCTGCGGCGCCGACATGACCTGACCGACCGGACCGTACTCGACGATCTCGCCCTTGTTGAGGATGGCGACCCGGTCCGCGATGTTGGACACCAGCGCGATGTTGTGCGTGACGAACAGCAGCGCCATGCCCTGGTCCTGGAGGCCGCGCAGCAGTTTCACGATCTCCGCCTGCACCGACACGTCCAGCGCCGAGGTGATCTCGTCGCACACCAGCAGGGCCGGGTCGGTCGCCACCGCACGCGCGATACACACGCGCTGGCGCTCGCCGCCGCTGAGCTGCTCGGGGAAGCGGTCCGCGTAGGAGGCGGGCAGCGCGGCCCGCTCCAGGGACTCGGCCACCACGGCGTCCGGGTCCTCCGGGCGGCCCACCAGGTGCCGGTACGGGCCCAGGATCTGCTCCCGCACCCGCTTGCGCGGGTTCAGCGCCTCGTACGGGTTCTGGAACACGTACTGCACCCGGCGGCGCTGCGCGGCCGTACGGCGGTAGCTGCTGGTCGCGAGCCGATCGCCGTCGAAGAGGACCTCACCGGTGAACTGGTGGTGCAGGCCCGCCACCGAACGCGACAGGGTCGTCTTGCCCGAACCCGACTCGCCCAGCAGGGCCACGCACTCGCCGCGGGAGACCGAGACGTCGATCCCCTCCAGCACCTTCGTGCGCCCGTACCCGGCGGTCAGACCGGAGACCCGCAGCAGCGGTTCCTCCTCCGGCTCGGCCTCCTCGTGCCCCGACGTCCGCAGCAGCGGCACCGCCAGCAGCAGTTGCCGGGTGTACGCGTGCCGGGGGTCGGAGAGCACCTCGGCGGCGCGTCCGCGCTCGACGACCTCGCCCCGGTACATGACCGCGATGTCGTCGGCCAGGTCGGCCACCACGGCCATGTCGTGGCTGATGTACACACCGGCGGTCCCGTAGTCACGGGTCATCGCCCGGATGGTCTCCAGCACGTGCGCCTGCGTGGTCACGTCCAGTCCGGTGGTCGGCTCGTCGAGCACGATCACCTCCGGACGGCCCACGAACGCCATCGCGATCGCCACCCGCTGCTGCTGGCCGCCGGACAGCTGGTGCGGGTAACGGCGCAGGAAGGCGTCGTCGTCGGGCAGCGCCACCTCGCGCAGGACCTCGCGGACCCGCCCGACGACCTCCTGCTCCGACAGCGAGTCGTCGTGCAGTGCCTCCCGCAGCTGTACACCCAGGCGCAGGGCCGGGTTGAGCGCGGAGGCGGGCGACTGGGGGATGTAGGCCACCGCGCGGCCGCGCAGCCGCCGGACCCCCTTCTCGTCCAGCCCGGCCAGGTCCTGGCCGCCGACACGCACCTGGCCGCCGGTGATCTCCGTGGCGCGCTTGCAGTGCGCCAGCAGCGACAGCCCCAGCGTGGTCTTGCCCGAACCGGACTCCCCGACCAGGCCGAGGATCTCGCCCCGCTTCACGGTGATCGAGACGCCGCTGATGATCTCGACGTCCGAGGGGCGACCGATCACGGTCAGACCGTCGACCACCAGCACGGCCTCGCCGTCGCGGGCCGCGCCGCCGGCGGCCCCGGACCCCGTGTCCGTGTTCTCCGTGTGCTCGTTCTCCGTCACTTCTCGACCCCCCGGTCGATACCGATCGCCGCACGGGAGAGCCCGTCGGTGATGAGGTTGGCGCCGACGGTCAGCACCGCGATCGCGGTCACGGGCAGTGCCACCGCCCACGGCTGCACGGCCATGCCCTGGCGGTTCTCGTTGATCATCAGGCCCCAGTCCGCTGTGGGCGGCTGCAGGCCCATGCCGAGGAAGCCGAGCACGGCCACCACGCCGATGGAGTAGGTCAGGCGCAGACCCAGCTCCACCAGCAGCGGGCTGGTCACGTTCGGCAGGATCTCCACCGTCATGATCCGCCAGCGCGGCAGCCCGATCGCCTCGGCGGCCTTCACGTAGTCCTGCTCGATCACCTTGCGGGTGGCCTCGCGGATGACCCGGGCGACCCGCGGCATGTGCGAGACGGCGATGACCGCCACGATCAGCCACACCTTCGGGCCGATGATCGACATCACCAGCAGTGCGGCGATCAGCTGCGGGAAGGCCAGCAGCACGTCGTTGGCCCGCATGAGGACGTCGTCCACCCAGCCGCGGCGGTAACCGGCGATGATGCCGACGACCGTTCCGGCGGCCACGCCGACGGCGGCGGCCGAACCGGCCAGCAGGAGCAGCGTCCAGCCGCCCCACATGAAGCGGGTCAGCACGTCGCGGCCGCGGTTGTCCCCGCCGAACAGGGCGCCGTCGACGCCCGTCTCGTACGGTTTGGCCACGAACTCGGTCGGGGTGTACGGGGCCACGAACGGGCCCAGCACGGCGATCAGGACGATGAGGGCGGTCAGGGCCACACCGACCTTGGTGCGGCCGAACCGCCACGCGGTCCGGAAGAGCCCCGGGCGGCGCCGGGCCGGCGCCGCGGGGGCGGTACTCGTCGAAGATCCACTCATCGGTTCGCGACCCTCACCTTCGGGTTGGCCGCCAGCCCGATCACGTCCGCGATCAGGTTGACCAGGATGTAGATCCCCGCGATGAGCAGAACCACGGCCTGGATCAGCGGCACGTCGCGGTTCTCGATGGCGTCCATGAGGACCTTGCCGACACCGGGGAAGTTGAACAGGAACTCGATGGCCACCACACCGCCGGCCAGCCAGGCCAGCTGGAGGGCGACCACCTGGGCCACCGGCCCGATCGCGTTGGGCGCGGCGTGCCGCCACAGCACCGTGCGCTCGCTCATGCCCTTGAGCCGGGCCTGTTGCACGTACTCGCTCTCCAGGACCTCGATCATCGTCGCCCGCATCATGCGGACGATCGGCGGGGCGACCGCCAGCGCCAGTGTCAGCACCGGAAGGACCCACTGCTCGGGGCCGCCCTCACGGGCGTAGACGGACGGGAACAGCCCCAGGCCGCCCGGGCCGAGCATCAGGATCAGCAGGATGCCGACCACGAACTCGGGGATGGACGCCACGACCAGGGTGCCCATAGAGGAGGCGTGGTCGAAGGTGCGGTCCCGCCGCAGGGCGCTGAACGCGCCGATGAACAGGGAGACGGGGGTGGCGACCAGGGCGGCCAGTCCCATCAGGGTCAGCGAGCTCTGGACGGGGCTCAGGAGGTACTCGGCGACGGGCAGCCCGTTGGAGAAGGAGGTGCCCAGGTCGCCCTGGACGATCCCCTGGAGCCACTGCATGTACTGCACGGCCACGGGCTCGTGCAGGTTGAGCTGGTCGCGCAGCGCCTCCAACCGCTCCGGGGTGGCGTCGCGGCCCAGGATCAGCTGGGCCGCGTCGCCGGGCAGTGCCTGCGTGGCCGCGAAGACCACGAGGGACACCGCCCAGAGCGTCAGTGCGCCGAAGAGGAGGCGGACGACGATGAGTCGGGTCATGGTGAGCTTTCGTCAGCGGGGTGGGCTCGGGAACCGGGCGTCCGCTAGGACTGCTCCTTCCACATGGTGTGGAAGGCGTAGGAGCCGAGCGGGTGCCCCGAGACCGCCGGCTCCAGGCCGTGCACGGAGGCGGCGTGGGCGTCGAGCAGGTTCACGAAGCCCCACACGATGTAGCCGCCCTCCTCGTACTCGATCTCCTGCGCCTTGCGGATCAGCTCGTTGCGCTCGTCCTCATCGGCGGTCCGGCGCGCCTCCTCCAGGTAGCCGAGCCACTCCTCGTGCTCGCCCCACATGGTCTCGTTGTAGGGCGCGCCCACGATCGAGCCCTGGGCGGTCTGGGTGATGTAGTTGCGGGCGCTCCAGAAGTCCTGGCCGAAGGCGTAGGGGAAGCCCTCCTCCGGGCTCCAGTAGTCGCTGGGGTTGACCCGGCGCAGGTTGACGGTGACCCCGGCCTCGCGGGCCTGCTCCTGGAAGACCTCGGCGGCGGCGACCACTCCGGCGTTGATGTCGGAGGTGACCAGCTCGACCTCCAGCCCGTCCTCGTGGCCGGCCTCGGCCAGCAGGCGCTTGGCCTCGTCGATGTCCTGGTCGCGCTGCTCGAAGTCCTCGGGGTAGGAGGGGTCCATCCGCGCGTACATGTCGTTGCCGATCTGGCCGTATCCGGCCAGTGCCTGGTTGATCATCTCCTGGCGGTCGACGATGAGCCGGAAGGCCTGGCGGACGCGGACGTCGTCGAAGGGCTCCTTCTCGAGGTTCATCGTGAACGGCAGCCACATGCCGGTCTCGGACTCCAGGATGTTCACGCTGGGGTCGCCCTCGATGATGGCGACCTGGGCGTGCGGGACCTGGCTGATCACGTCGACGGTGCCGCTGCTGAGCGCGTTGACGCGGGCGTCGTCCTCGGGGAAGTCCACGATCTCCAGCTCGTCCACGTAGGGCTGGCCCTCGACGTGGTAGCCCTCGTGGCGCTCGAAGACGCTGTACTCGCCGACCTTGAACTCGGAGTACTTGAAGGGACCGGAACCGATCGGGTTCTTGGGGTCGTAACCCACCGGGACGACGCAGTTGTAGTACTCGGCGAGTGCCTCGTTCAGGGTCACGAAGGGCTCGTTGGTACGGATGACCACCGTGCGGTCGTCGACGATCTCGGTCTTGTCCAGGTCGACGCCCTCCAGGTCGCCCGCGCCCCGCATGGGGTTCTCGGGGTCGAGGATGCGCTCCAGGGAGAAGAGGACCGCCTCGGCGGTGACCGGGGAGTCGTCGTGGAAGAGCAACCCCTCCCGCAGCACCACGGTCCACTCGGTGGCGTCGTCGTTGGGCTCCATCGACTCGGCCAGGTACGGCTCGAGCGTGCCGTCGTTGGCGAAGTGCATGAGCGAGGTGTAGAGGGCGTAGTTGCGCGCGATGTCGACGTTGTCGGTGGGGTTGTGCGCGTCCAGCGTGTCGTTGGCGCCGCCGCCGGCGATGCCGACCTTCAGGCGGCCGCCGTACTGGGGCTCGCCGCCGCCGTCGGCGCCGCCGGACTCGGAGTCACTGCCGCAGGCGGCCAGGACCGGTGCGACGGCCGCGCCGGCGGCGGAGGCCTTGAGCAGGGTCCGGCGGGAGGTGAAGCGGTTCGCGGCGGGGGTGGAGTCTTCGGGCAGGGCAGGCACGGGACACCTCATGTGGGACGGGGAACTTCGGTCGGCCGACACCGTGGTGACACGGTGGGGCTGGAGGTACCCCTGGGGTTTTTGTCGGTATCGGCCCCCAATGATCCTTGTTCGCACTACAGGAAGCGTCAAACGACGGTGTGAGCGGGACGGGGGTGTCCAGGAGATTTCCTGCCGTATGTCCGGAGTGGTGTTTCGAAGTCTGTTGAAACACGCTGTGGCCTGGGGGTTTCAGGTGGTATGAGCGGAAGTCGCGAGCGCTCGTGTGCGCATGCCGACCGAGCCGTGCCAGCGCTCATGGGCGCGCTTCCATCGCTTCCCGTTGTGTCCTCATCGTTGTCGCCGGGTAGCGAAAACGTGGCGTTTAGTCGCTGCTTTTTCGTGTTTTCCGGGGGGTCGGCTACCCAGGGTGAGGCCTGTCCGGCCGGGGATCGGTTCCGGGCCCGTTCCCGAAGCGGCGGCTCCCGTTCCGGGGTGTGCGCGGGTCGGGCCGCGGTCAGGTCACCGCCGGGTATTGCCAACGTGTTACACCTCACATGGCCGGTACTGGACCGCGGGCAGTTTCCTTTGTCCTCATCGGGGAGGACACAGGACGGGGTTTTGTGGCCAATCCCCAGCGTTGGGAACGCGGGTGTGCTGTTCTGGAGCAGGTACACCCTTGTCTAAGGTGAGTGCAGGCGGCGCAACCCGCGCGCCCGTCGCGGGTGATTGGAGTGACCGGATGGCTGAGGCGAGGCAACTCCGGGACCACGTGCCCGCGGATGCCCCAGACGCCGCGACGTCGACCGCACCGACGATCGAGGTCGGCGACCTCACGGGTGGGGTCACCGACCACACCGTGTGGAGCTGTGCGGGGAACCTGACCGCGGTGCGTTCCATCCGCGCCCGGGTCCGTGAGTTCCTCACCAGGACCGGGCACAGCGAGGGGGCTATGGACGACGCCGAGCTGGCCGTCAGCGAGCTGGCCACCAACGCCCTGCTGCACTCGCGTTCGGGGCAGAGCGGCGGGGTGATGACCCTGTTCATCCGCTCCGACGCGGGACGGCTCCGGGTGGCCGTCGCCGATCAGGGCGAACGCGACCCGGCCGACTCCGAGGGCGGCGGCCTCCGGGAGGACGGCGGCGACTACGGGCGCGGCAAGCTCATCGTCGACAGCTGCGCCACGCGCAGCGGCGAGTACCGCAGCGAGGCGACGCACGTGGCCTGGTTCGAGATCGACGACGAGGTCGCCGTCGCCGAGCCCGCCTGAGCGGACCGGTGCGGGCCCGCGTCAACGGCCCCGCGCGGGCGTCCTGACCCCGGCGACCAGTACGCCTAGCGCACGCCGTCCGGGTGGGGGAGGCTGATCCGGGTGGGCGCGGGGTCGCACGCGACCGTCACCCGGCGGCCCTCCGGGGGCGGGCAGTCGTCGCCCGCGACCACGCAGGCCCCGGTCCACAGCGCCAGTGCCACCAGGGCGAGCCGGGTGGCCTCGTCCCCCCGCTCGCCCACCGCGACCACGTCGTCGGCGGTCAGGGCCAGCCCCGCGCGCAGTTCCGCGAAGCGGGCCAGGAGATCGTGGTGGGTGTGCAGGGTGGTGAGGATGTCGTCGCCGACGGTCTCGTAACCCAGGAGCCCGTTGTCGAACAGCCCGCGTGCGGGGCTGTAGCCGTTGCCGTCGGGACTGGGCAGCAGCAGGTCGGCGAAGGGCGTCGTGCCCAGGGCGGTGCCGAACGTGATGATCTGCCGGATCCTCGACCGCTCCGCCAGCTCCAGGGCCCGTCCGGCCAGGTCGGCGCTGACCAGGAGCAGCCGTGCGTCGGTCTCCGCCAGGGCCCGGTACTGGGTGCGCAGGTCGGACTCGGGCGAGACGGTCAGGGCCCGCCCGCCGACGGCCATCACCGTGTACGAGGCCAGGAAGCGGTCGGGGGAGACGGGGGCGAGTACGCCGACGACGTCCCCGAGGCACATACCGCGGCGGCTCAACCCCGCGGCGGCCTGTTCGACCGTCGCGGCGAAGGTCAGCGCGTCGGTCCGGCCGGAGCTCCCCCGGATCGTCCCACCGCGGCCGGGCCGCAGTCTCAGACGCTCGCACAGGCCTCCGGTGAGTGAGCCGATCGGGTCGTCCCGACGCGGCAGGTGACGGCCGGGTCGTCCGGTTCCAGAAGTCAGCCCTACCCCCATGCGTTCTCCCCTTCGAACAGCGTTCTGGCGGGACCGCTACCCGGGCTCGTCACGCCCCCTCCACGTGACGAGCCCGGAAGCGCCGTGCCGGGCGTTCGCCGCGAGGGCCCTCCCCAGGTTCTCCCTCGCGCCGGCACGGTTGCCCACCGGTTCCGGAACCGGCTCCGGAACCGACGGCGCGACGGGGTCCCGGTGTTCAGCCCGGGATCCGGCGGCCGTTTCTGGGACCGGCAGGGCCCTGTTCGCGCAGTGCCGAGAGCCTGATGTCCCATGGCTTGAAGCCTAGCGTGTTCACAGCCATATGCACATGCATCTTGCTATGCAGATGCATATGTAGATTCATGGCAGGGGGAAACTACACAACCCTCGTGCGGCTGGAGCGCACGTTCGGGCGCGGCGTGCCGTCGGGGGTCAGGCCGTCCGGTGCCGCTCGATCCACGCGGTGATCTGCGTCCGCGAGTGGAACCCCATCTTCCGGTTGATGTTGGCGACGTGCCTGGCCGCCGTGGACGGTGTGATGAACAGGTCCCGGGCGATCTCGGGGTTGCTCCTGCCCGTACTCACCAGCTGGGCGATCTCCAGCTCCCGGCGGGTGAGGAGCTGCCGGGGATCCGTCGACTCGGGACAGGGCCCGGCGGTCCGCCCGGCGCGGCCCCCGTCCCTGCGTCCCCGCCGCGAACCGGACCGGGGGCTAGGCGGGGAGGAGGGGCGGCGGCCCTCCTCGGCCAGCCGTTCCGCCTCCCGGACCGCTTCGGACAGGCCGAGGACGTACCCCTGCTCCCACCAGCCCACCAGGTGCCGACGCCGCCGACGGACCCGCTCCACGTCCAGGAACGGCCACGGGGCCCCGTGCACGGGCAGGCCGACCTGGGCCCGCGCCGCCATGGCCGCTCCGGCCAGGCGGCAGGCGGGCTCGCGCAGCCCCGAACCGAACGCCGCCCGGGCCAGGGAGAGCAGGGTCCGGGCCGCTTCGGCGCGCTGTCCGCTCCCGTGGCTGAGCAGCAGGCCCTCGCTCAGGTAGTCGTAGGCCTGACCGACGGAGCCCTGGGCGTGCGCGACCCGGCCGATCCCGGCCAGACAGCGCGCCTCCTCCGAGGTCGCGCTGATCAGCCGCTGGGTGTCCAGCGCCTCCCGGTAGCAGCGGTCGGCGGTCATCAGGTCGCCGTTGGCCTCCGCGGCCCGGGCCTGACCGATCAGGACCACCCCCACCCCCCAGCGGTGGTCGATCCCCCGCAGCAGGGTCAGGGCGGCGTTGTAGTGGTGGTCGGCGGCGGGGTAGTCGCCCTGCTGGGCCACCAGCGCGGCCCTGGTCCCCAGGGCGATGGCCTCCCCCCACAGGTCGCCGGCCTCCCGGCACAGCCGAAGGGCCTCCTCGACCCGGACCGAGGCCAGGTCCGGCCTGCGGTCGCGCACCTCCACCAGCGCCAACAGGTTCAGACAGGTGCGGACGAACACGTCGTCGCCGGCCTCCCGGCACAGCCGGAGCCCCTCCTCACCCGTGGAGCGGGCCAGGGCGTGGTCCCGCCGGACACGTGCCAACTGGGCCCGGGCGACGAGCGCCCTCGCCCGGGAGGGCGCCTTGGCGGTCTCCTCCAGGGCCAGCAGCCGGTCCATCCAGTGGGCGCCCTCGGAGTAACCGTTGTGGCTCACCCAGTGCGCCACCAGGCTCACGCACAGCCGGAGCCCGGGTTCGGCCGCACCGCGCTGGTGGGACCAGCGCAGCAGCGACCTGAGCGTGTCGTACTCGGCGATGACCCGCTGACGTCCGGAGTCGCGTTCGGACCACGGCATCGACCGGCTCGACTCCAGCTTCTGCCCCAGATCCTCCACCAGGTGCAGCATGCGCACCAGCAGCCGGTCCTGGAAGGCCTCGCCCTCGCCCGCGGCCGTCAGGCGCTCCTGCGCGAACTGGCGCACCGCCTCGGGGAGCCGGTAGCGCACCCGGCCCTCGAACTCACCGGTCACCGTGATCAGGGCCCGGTCCAGCAGGCAGGTGAGCAGGTCGAGGACGTTCGACTCCGGCAGGTCCTCGTCCGCGCACACCTGCTCGGCCAGCTCCAGGTCCCAGCCCCGGAACACCGAGAGGCGGCGCAGCAGCACCTGTTCTGGGCCGGGCAGGGACCGGTAGACGAAGTCCAGTACCAGCGGCAGCACCTGACTGCGCGACACGGCCTGCCCCGGCCCGGGCTGGAGCGCGGGGGAGGCCAGGTGGGAGCGCAGTCCCTCGGTGAGCGCCCCGATGCCCTCCTCCGGGGCCCGTGCGCCCAGCACCTCGATCCCCAGCGGGACACCGCCGGCCAGGTCGCACAGGGTCGCCACGGTCTCCAGTTCCGCCTCCGAGGCGGTGAACCGGGGGTCCCGGGCGCGGGCCCGGTCCAGGAACAGCCGCACCGACTCGGCGTCGGCCGGATCGGGCGGCGGAGCGTTGCGCGCGGCCACCGGCAGCGCCATCGGGGGCACCCGCCACACCGTCCCGCCCGCGAGGCGCACCGGCAGCTCGCTGGTCAACAGGACCGACACCGCGGGGCACTCCGCGAGCAGGGCCTCACCGACCTCGGTCACCTCGTCCGCGATGTGCTCGCAGGAGTCCAGCACGAGCAGCAGCCGGCGGTCGCGCAGAGCCTCGGTCACCGTGTCCGCGAGGGGGAGTCCGGGCTCCTCGACCACGCCCACGGCGTGGGCGATCCGCGCGTGGACCTCCAGGGTCGTGCGCACGTCGGTCAGGTCGGCCATCCACACACCGTCGGGGAAGGACACGGTGGACTGCTCGGCCACGCGCAGAGCCAGCCGCGTCTTGCCGATTCCGTCGGCACCGCACAGGGTTACCGACCGGCTGGAGCCGAGCAGGCGGAGCAGATCGCTCAGATCTCGCTCCCGGCCCACGAAGCTGGTACCCGGCCGGGGGAGATTGTGCCGCGCGGGCGCGGTCAAAGGTGCCATGGCCTTCACAAGTAGGGGCTGTCGGGGGTGGTCCCGCCGGGGAGGGACCAGGGGGCGGACGTCATGAGGTGGGCACTGGGGCTTGGGCTTTCTGGTTTAGCGGGTGCACGCGCACTGTGCAAGTGCTGCCGGGCGGACGCAGCCGTTCAGCCGGACTCCTGCGGGGCGGCCCAGCCGGTCAACTGCGTTCTGGAGGAAATCGAGAGTTTTCTGAAGATGTTCGCGATATGGCGTGCGGCGGTGGCCTGGCTGATCGTGAGCACTCCGGCGATCTCCCTGTTGGACAGGCCCTGCCCGGCCAGTGTGGCGATCTCGCGCTCCCGGGGCGTAAGGGAGCCGGGGCCGCTCGCCCGGGACTCCGGGGGTCGGGGAAAGGCCAGGGCCCGGTCGCGCACCTGTTCCAGGGGCAGTGAACGCCAGGCGTTCCACGCCTCGGTGGCCCGCCCGGCCCCCACCCGCCGCTCCACCGCCGAACGCAGCCGGACGGTCTCCGCGGACGGCCGGTCCAGCGCGGTCCTCAGGTCCGCGGCCACCCCGGCCAGGGCCGCGGCACGGGTGGGCTCCTCCTCGGCCAGGGCCAGCTCCGCCAGGGCCTCCAGGGCGTGGGCCACCGCGATCCGCCGACCGGACGTGAAGCTCACCCGCAGACACCGGTCGAGCGGTTCGCGGGCGGCCAGGGTGTCGCGCGCGGCCAGGTGGAGCCGGCCCAGGTCGGCGGCGCACTGGGCGGCGTAGGGGGCCGAGGGCAGTTCGCCGAAGACCTCCAGGGCCTCGGACAGCAGCGCACTGGCCCGGTCGTGGTCACCGGCCTCCGCCGCGATGGAACCCAGCCCGTGCAGGCAGCGCGCCTCGCCCCACCGGTCGCCCAGCTCCCGTGCCAGGCCGGCGCTCTCCTCCAGGTGGGCGACGGCCTCCTCGGTGGCGCCCCGCCGCCGGGCCAGCTGGGACAGCACGTCCCGCGCGGTGCCCTCGGTCATCGGGTCCGCGGCCCGGCCGAGCCACTCCAGGGCGCGTTCGGCCTGCCGTCCGCCCTCCTCCAGAGCGCCGCTGCGCAGGGAGAGGGCCGCCATCGTCGCCAGGGCGGAGGCCGCCGCGACGGGTTCACGGCAGGCCCGTGCCGCCTCCAGGGCACACGCGGCCAGGGTGTCGACCCGCGGCGCGGAGTCCGTACCCAGGCGCAGCTCCGCGTGCAGGGCCAGGGCGCGGGCCCGCAGCGGGGGCGACTGCTCGTCGGGTTCACAGGCCAGCACCTGTTCCAGGAGCCGACTGCCCTCGGCGGACAGGTCCCGCACCAGCCAGTAGGGGCGTAGGGCCACGCAGATCCGCAGGGCCTCGTCCACCCGCCCCCTGGACAGGGCCCACGCCACCACCCGGGCGTGGTTGTCCCGGTGGTGGTCGTGCATCCGCAGCCGCCCCAGGCGCTCCTCCCAGGTCTGCGGGCAGGCGCCCTCCTTGGCCTCCTCCTCCAGACGGGCGACGCAGAACCGCAGGTAGCGTTCCCAGCGCTCGTCGCCGTCGGCGCCCAGGCGTTCGGCGGCGTAGACGCGTACCGTCTCGGTCAGCCGGTAGTGGGCGGTGCCGTTGATCTCGGAGTCCATCACCACCAGCGACTTGTCCAGCAGCGAGAAGTGCAGGGGCAGGATGTCGGCGGGAGCGACCCCCGCGCCCGAGCACACGTCCTCCGCGGCCTCCAGGTACCAGGTGGAGAACACCGACAGGCGGTGCAGGAGCAGGCGCTCGGCGTCGGTGAGCATGCCGTGGCTCCACTCCAGCACGGCGCGCAGGGTGCGCTGGCGCGCGGGCAGGTTGCCGGTCCCGTCACTGGTCAGGAGTTGGAAACGGTCGTCGAGGCGGCGCAGGATCTGCTGGACCGAGAGCACCCGGACCCGGGCGGCGGCCAGCTCGATGGCGAGCGGCATGCCGTCGAGCATCCGGCAGATCTCCGCCACGTAGCCCGAGTTCTCCCGGGTCATCTCGAACCCGGAGCGGGCCGCGTGCGCGCGGGTGAGGAACAGGCGCACGGACTCGTAGCGCTGGGCGTCGCGCCGGGGGATGGGGGCCGGCACCGGCGCGTAGGGGTCGGTGGGGGTGGGGCGCGCGGGCAGGGAGAGCGGCGGGACCCGCCAGATGTTCTCCTCCGGCATGTGCAGGGGCTGGCGGCTGGTCACCAGGATCCGCACCCGGGGGCAGTCGCGCAGCACCGCCTGGCAGAGTTCGGCCACCGGGCCCACGGCGTGCTCGCAGGTGTCCAGCAGCAGGAGGAGGTGCTGGGTGCGCAACGCCGTGATGATGCCGTCCATCAGGGTCCGGGCGTCGCCGGTGACGGCGTGCAGCCCCGTCGCGACCGTGCGCAGAGCCTGTTCGCGGGTGGAGGCCTCGCTCAGGTCGATGAACCGCACCCCGTCGGGGAAACGGCGCAGTACGCGCTCGGCGAGGTGGAGCGCGAGCCTGGTCTTGCCGATCCCGCCGGTACCGGTCAGCGTGATCATCCTGGCCGTGCCCAGCAGGCGGCTCAGGTCGACGATGTCGCGTTCACGTCCGACGAATCTGATGAACTCGCCGGCGGACAGGGGCAGGTTGTGGCGGGGAGGAGACATGGCCTCGATTACTAGGACACCGAATCGGCCCGCGTCGTACGCGCGGTACGGCACGGAGTACAGCCTGTCCCAGTCTGGCACCCGGTTCCCGGAGCTGTCTCGGGAATGGCCGGTTCCGGCACGGGAGGTCGAAAACCACCCGTGCCGGGCCGATAACTGCTAAGTGGGGGCGCAGGCGCGGGGCTACCCCCCGGGGGTCCACGCGGTCGGGTCGGCCGGGCCCTGCCCGCCCCCGGCCATGTCCTTGACCTCGTGCTCCCCGCCCTGTTCGAAGGGCGGGAACCACACGAAGGGGATGCCCTTCTTCGAGGCGTACTGGATCTGCTTGCCGACCTTGGCGGTGGAGTGGAACACCTCGGTGTTGAAGCCGCGCCCGCGCAGCAGTTCGCCGGTGCGCAGTGCCTCGGCGCGCTGGTCGGCGCCCGGGACCACGACCATCACGTCGGTGGGGCAGACCCGGCCCCCCTCGATCCTGCCCTCGGCCACCAGCTTGGCGAAGATCCGGGTGAGGCCGATGGAGATGCCCACGCCCGGCAGCCGCCTGCGGATGAACTGTCCGGCGAGGTTCTCGTACCGGCCGCCCGCGCAGATGCTGCCGTAGCCGGGGTCGTCGTCGAAGGAGGCCTCGTAGACGGTCCCGGTGTAGTAGTCCAGGCCGCGCGCGATGGACAGGTCGGCGACCACACTGCCCTCGGGCAGGTCGGCGAGGTCGTTCAGGACGAAGGCGAGCTCCTCCAGGCCCTCCTCCAGCAGATCCGAGACCACCCCGAGCGCCCGGACGCTCTCGACCACCTCGACGCCGGTGCCCTTCACCCGGGCCAGGGCCAGACAGGGGTCGATCTGCTCGGCGGACAGCCCCTCGCCCTCCAGGATCGCGCGCACGCCGTCGTCCCCGATCTTGTGGAGCTTGTCCACGGCGCGGATGACCGCGATCGGGTCCTTGATGCCCAGGCCCTCGTAGAAGCCCTGGAGCACTTTGCGGTTGTTGACGTTGAGGGTCCAGGCGGGGATGTCGAGCCCGCTGAGCACCCGGTGCACGATGCGGGGGAGTTCGGCGTCGAAGTGCAGGGGCACCGAGTCCACGTTGATGACGTCGATGTCGCACTGGGTGAACTCGCGGAACCGGCCCTCCTGCGGGCGCTCGCCGCGCCAGACGCGCTGCATCTGGTAGCGCTTGAACGGGAAGGTCAGCTCGTTGAAGTGCTGTGCGACGTACCGGGCGAAGGGCACGGTCAGGTCGAAGTGCAGACCGAGCTTGGCGTCGGAGTCGTCGGAGCCGTCGGCCTGGAGCCGGTGCAGGGTGTAGACCTCCTGGGAGGTCTCGCCCTTGGCCATCAGCACGTCCAGGTTCTCCACGGAGGGCGTCTCCACGGAGGCGAAGCCGAAGGACTCGAATCCGCTGCGGATATGGTCCAGCCAACGCTGCTCCACGGCCCGGACCTGGGGGGTCCACTCGGGGAAACCGCTGATGGGAGTGGGGCGGACGACGCGCTGATCGGACATGTGGGGTTCTCGGCTCCGGAGTGTTCGGCCTGTTCGGGAAATCGGCCCTCGACCCGTTCGCGCGCGCACGCGTCGCACCGCGGCGGGCGCCGTCCGGGGAGGGTGCCCGCCCATCCTACGCATCCCCGCCGCCGGGACGCTCCCGTCCACAGCCCCCACTCGTGCGATGTGCGCCAACCCGCCGCGATCTTGCAGTTCGGCGCCGAAACCGCCCCCGGTGGCAGGACCACGGCTCAGGAGGGGCCCGAATCCGCCCGGCAGGAAGAGCGGAGGGTCCCGGCCAGTGGTCAACCTCGGCCACAGGAGCACCCCGAGCGCCTACCTCCGCTCCTGTCCAGCCACCTCCGCCACAGGGGGAGTGCTTCCCGCTCATCTCGGCCCCATGGGTGTGCCAAGATCCGGGGCAGAAGCTCAGCCCCAGGGGGCGTGCCTTCCCACCTCAACCACAGCAGGAGCACCCTCCTACTCACCTCAGCCGTAGGAGCAGGGCCGGTTAGACCACCTGGCCCCAGGGGGAGACTCCGACCACTCACCTTAGCCAGAGGGGGTGCCCCTGCCTGCTCACGATCACTCCAGGGGGTGTTCTTTCGTTCGGGCGCGGGAGTCTGGGTTTCAGCAAACACAGTGCAAGACGAGGCAAGCCGCCAGCGAGGAACGAGCAAGGCGCCGCCGAGGATGCTGTGCCTGCTAAAACCCGAATCCCTCCGCAAAGGCGCCGAACACGGGCCGAAGCGAAGCGGAGGCCCAAAGCAAACACCGCGGAGGCCCAAAGCAAACACCGCAAACACGTCACCGGCCCACGTGGACGGTTGTGGGCCGGTGACGGTTGTGGGGGCGTCCTGTGGGGGGTACGGCCGCTCCGACGTCGAAGAGCGAGACGTCGGCGGTGGTCGTGTCCCGGGGCGCCGCCGGGGCCCCGTGGTGGCCGCGCCTCGTGCCAGGAGATTCGTGCGACCGCGCTTGGGTGGTGCCCTGTTCTCCACCGTAGATGGCGTGGGCGGCGCCGGACAGGGATTGGCGCGGCCGAAAGCGGCCGAAAACGGCCTCTCACAATGTCGTAAAGTCGACCGTCCGGGGTACGGGAGTGTGCTTGTCTGACTACGGTCCGTCGGCCAAGGCGGACTCCCCGCCACGAGGTGGACATTCGACCTTGGGGTCTCTCGGGGTGCCTGGTGGCCGGAAAGGGCGCAACGGCCGGGGTTGTGACCTCGCTCCCCACTGTGCGGAAACCCCGGATTCCAGCGCCGTCCGGTGTTAGGTTCCAGATGCGGTCGTTCCTGTGGAAGTTCGGACCCGGGAGCGCCGCGCCCCCTCCAGACCGGGTCGTGTGAGCCAACCGTCCGTGCAGGCCCGGCACTCTCGCTAGGACAAACTGTGACCCACTCAGCTAACAGCACGAACAACGTCCACGTACCCACCGAACTGTCCACCAAGATCATCATCGCCGGGGGCTTCGGAGTCGGAAAGACCACGTTCGTCGGGGCTGTGTCGGAGATTCCCCCGGTTCGCACCGAGGCCGCGGTGACCGCGGCCAGCGCGGGTGTGGACGACCTCTCGCACACCCCGGACAAGACCAGCACCACGGTGGCGATGGACTTCGGCCGGATCTCCCTGGACACCGACCTCACCCTGTTCCTGTTCGGCACGCCCGGTCAGCAGCGTTTCTGGTTCATGTGGGACGACCTGGTCCGGGGTGCTCTGGGCGCGGTGATCCTCGCTGACACCCGGCGGCTGGAGGACACCTTCCAGGCCCTGGACTACTTCGAACGGCAGTACCGTCTGCCCTTCGTCGTCGCCGTCAACGAGTTCGACCCCGAGGCGGCCTACAGCGCGGATGAGTTGCGTGACGCCCTGGACCTGACCCCGGACGTCCCCGTCGTCTACTGCGATGCGCGCGACCGCAGGTCCGTGGTGCGGGTCCTGGTCACTCTGGTCAAGCACGCGATGGCGGTGGAGGCGCGACAGCGGACCCAGCGTCAGCTCGTCAACTGAACCTCCGCACCCCTCGATGTCGGACTTATGTGGTGGTTTGTCCCCGTTGGTTCGGTCAAGCGAGCGTACGGGGGGAACCAATCGGTTGTGTCCAGCGTTACCCTGGCGTGGTGTTCGGACGAATGGCGGAAAGCGTCCGCCGCCTACTGGGCAAGCCCGGTGCGGTGGACCTGCGGCCCTATACCAAGCTCCTGCCGGCGATCGAGGCCGAAGAGGAGGGTCTGCGAGAACTCAGCGACACAGAGCTGACGGAGAAGGCCATCGACCTCGGCTACGCCGAGCTCCCCTACTCCCCGGGTGACCTCGTCAACCTGTGTGCGGTCGGCCGTGAGGCCGCCCGGCGCACCCTCGACGAGCGCCCCTTCGACGTGCAGTTGCTCGGTGTCATGGCCCTGCTCGACGGCCACGTCGCCGAGATGGCCACCGGTGAGGGCAAGACCCTCGCCGGAACCCTCGCCGCTGCGGGGTTCGCCCTGCGCGGCAAACGTGTCCACGTGCTCAGCGTCAACGACTACCTCGCCAGGCGCGACGCCGAGTGGATGCGGCCCCTCTACAAGATGCTCGGGGTGACCGTGGGCTTCGTCAGCGAGGAGTCCACCGTCGCCGAGCGCAAGGACGCCTACGCCTGCGACGTCACCTACGCGGCCGTCAGCGAACTCGGTTTCGACGTGCTGCGCGACCGCATGGTGACCGACGCCGACGACAGGGTGGTCCCCGAACCCCACGTGGCGATCGTCGACGAGGCGGACTCCGTGCTCGTCGACGAGGCCCGGGTGCCCCTGGTCCTGGCCGGCGCGGCGGAGAGCGTGCCCGCCGACGTGGAGATGGCCGACGTCGTCCGCACCCTCAAGCCGCGCCTGCACTACGAGGTCGACAGCGAGGGGCGCAACGTCCAGCTCACCGACGCCGGGATCGACGCGGTCGAGAAGGCCCTGGACGGGGTCGACCTGTACTCCGAGGAGGACACCTCGGTCCTCCCACAGGTCAACCTGGCCCTGCACGCGCACGTGCTGCTCCAGCGCGACGTCCACTACGTGGTGCGCGACGGCGAGGTGCGGCTGATCAACGAGTCGCGCGGCCGTATCGCCCTGCTCCAGCGCTGGCCGGACGGCCTCCAGGCCGCGGTCGAGGCCAAGGAGAAGGTCGCGGTCAGCGAGACCGGCGAGGTCCTGGACTCCATCACCGTGCAGGCCCTGGTCATGCGCTATCCGACGCTCGCGGGCATGACCGGTACCGCGATGGCCGTCGCCGAGCAGCTTCGTGAGTTCTACGAGCGCGAGGTCGCGGTCATCCCCTCCAACAAGCCGAACATCCGGGAGGACCACGGCACCCGCCTGTACGCCACGCGCGAGGAGAAGGAGGACGCCCTCGTCGCCCGGGTGAAGGAGGTCCACACGACGGGCCGTCCCATCCTCATCGGTACCCAGGACGTGGCGGAGTCCGAGCTCCTGGCCGACCGGTTGCGCGAGGCCGGGCTGGAGAGCGTGGTCCTCAACGCCAAGAACGACGCGGACGAGGCCTCCATCATCGCGGAGGCGGGCACCCACGGCGCGATCACCGTCTCCACCCAGATGGCCGGTCGCGGTACCGACATCCGGCTCGGCGGCAGCGACATGGCCGACCGCGACCGGGTCGTGGAGGCCGGAGGCCTGTTCGTCATGGGCTTCGGCCGCTACCCCAGCAGCCGCCTGGACGGACAGTTGCGCGGGCGCGCCGGACGTCAGGGCGACCCCGGTGACTCCATCTTCTTCGTCAGCATGGACGACGACCTGCTGGTGAACCACGCGCCCGAGACCACGGGCTTCCAGACCACGGCCGAGGGCGAGATCACCGACGAGGCCTGGCTGGGCATGGTCGACCACGCCCAGCGGGTCTCCGAGGGGCAGCTGCTGGAGGTGCACCGCAACACCTGGCGGTACAACAAGCTCATCGACGTGCAGCGTGAGGTGGTCCTGGAACACCGGGAGCTGGTCCTGTCCGGGGACGAGGGCGACCGGCACATCAGGGCGGACCGCAAGGAGCGTCACGAGGAGCTGGTGGAGGAGCTGGACGCCGAGAAGGTCGCCAGGGCCGCCCGGTTGATCACCCTCTACCACCTGGACCGGGGCTGGACCGACCACAACGCGTTCCTGGCGGAGCTGCGGGAGGGCATCCACCTGCGCTTCCTCGGCCGCCGGGATCCCCTCGACGAGTTCAACCGCGAGGCCGTCCCGGTCTTCAAGGGCTTCCTGGACGAGGCCCGGGCGCGGGCCGCAGCCAGCTTCGAGGAGCTGGAGGTGGTCGACGGGGAGCTCGACGTGAGCTCCGTCGGGGTCAAACGCCCGACGATGACCTGGACCTACATGGTGCACGACCACCCGTTCAGCTCGGCGCTGGAAACGCTCGTGGGCCGGCTCAAGGGCGGTCGGGGTTCGTCGAACGGTACGAATTAGCTTCACCACCGCATGCGCGGGTCGGGACTAAAGTCCTGGCCCGCGCATTACTTTTGTCGGTTATTCTGCTGAAACGCTGATCCGGTCTGCTGGTTCCCTGTGTCATTGATCGGACCGGGTTAATATGGATGCGTTTTCAATGGAATCCGAGACGGTTGGGACTGAGTCCACGGTGGTCCACGAGATCGGCGCGCAGGAGAAGATCAGTTACGGGCGCAACGACCGCTTCACTGGCGGACCCGTTGGCGGAGGGAGCTTCTGGACCGACGAAGACGGTCAGCCGGTGGCCAAGATCGGCGGCCCGAAAGAGTGGCGGCCCACGCCCATGATCGATGTCCGGGTGGGTGATGTGTTCAGTGTCGGCGGCCAGGTGTGGAGGATCACGGAAATTATTGACGCCGATTCGCCGAGTGCGTATCTGATAGCTACCAGGATTAGCTGAACCACTTCCCCGGGACGATCCGGGATCCTCTTTGTCTGTGCCTCCGCTGGAATTGCAACCCATTGCAACCTTTTCCCTGGTTGCTGCGGAACGTTCCTGTTCCGGTTTTCCGGCGGGGGCTTCGCTGTTTCCTTCGGCCGCGCGGGTCCGGCTGCGCCGGCCCGCCCGCGCTGGCCAGGCCGTTCGGGCCCGCCCGGCCGAGTCCGGAGTCCGGTCCGGGCCCGACCTGCGGTCCCGGTGTTGGCCGCGCCAGATGTGCGGACTGTGCGCAGTGCCTTGCGGACAGTTCGTCATCGCAGGTCAGGGGGTTGTGTGTGCTTCGGGTGGTGGGAATCGAGACGTTCCGGTTATCCGAAGGGGGGTGTTCGCGTTACCGGTGCCTCGTTAACGTCAGTCGGGCATGGCGCGCCCCGGTGTTCGCGGGAGGGTTCTTCGTCCCCGGGGTGAGGGTCGTGGCGTCCTGCCGCCGCCGGTCCCAGGGGCTGTCCCCCGCCCCTGGGCCTGGTCGTCCTCCCCTTCCGCCCGGACCCGGGTAGGTTCTCGGGTATGGCACTTCGACACATCGCGCTCTTCCGCTGGCAGGACGGCGTCACCCCCGAGCAGGTCGCCCAGGTCGAGAGGCTGTTGGGCGCGCTTCCCGACGCGATCCCCGAGCTTGATTCCTACACCTTCGGCCCGGACCTCGGGATCAGCGAGGGTGCCTACGACTTCGCCGTGGTCGCCGTGGTCGCGGACGAGGCCGGTTTCGTCGCCTACCGGGACCACCCCGAGCACCGGTCAGCCCTCGCGGTCATCGGCCCGCTGTTGAGCGACCGGGCTGCGATCCAGTACTCGATCCCGGGTAAGTAGATCCTGTTTCAGGGAAGCTTTTGACCCTTCCTCTGTCGCTTCTTCTTTGCAATCAGGGGTTTTTCGGCAAACCGAGTGGCGCTCTGGTCTTGCGGTAGAACTCGTTCCAGTATTAGCCTCTGGGTAAGCCTCGCCCGGTGAGGGCATCCCGCAGTTCGGTCGTGGGGTGTCGCTGGCGGCAGGCGAACCGAAAACCGTCGCCCGTCGAAGTCGGATCGCGCCCCGACTTCGGCGGGCGACGTCCGTTGTGCGGGTTCCCGTCCGCGGGGGCGGGCGCTCAGCCGAGGAGCCGTGAGATCTCACCGAAGGTCGGGCACGGCCAGGCCAGGCGGCAGCTCCGACAGCGGCGCCCGGCGGCCTGGTCGGGCTGCTCCGAGCCGTCGGGGCTGTGCAGCAGGAGGAGGTCCACGCAGACGCCCGCCAGGGTGGCTACCTCGTTGCGCGCGTTCGCGTAGAAGGCGACGTCGTTGATCCGGGCCAGTGCGCTGTCGGAGCGGGCGTCGGGGAGTCCGACGGTCTCCGGTTCCCAGGGCACGGCCCGAGCCGAGCGCTCCAGGATCTGCTGCACGCACTGGAGCAGCCTCGCGTGGTCGGAGAGGCGTCGTTCCCTCCGCGTCGCTGGTCTCGTGAACGGCGGCATCGCTGATCTCCCCCAACGGGTGGATACGCAGCGGCTCATCCCCAGGGGAAAAGCGCTGTGACTTAGAGTACACATATCGTTGCGGATTGTCGCGATGTGGGGGTGGGGCCGCCGGGCAAAGGACGCGGGCCGCCCCCGAGGGGAGGGACGGCCCGCAGGAAGGGGTGGGGCACCGGTCAACTGGACGGGTGCCCCGGTCGGGCGGTCAGCCGCAGTTGCCGCCGCAGCCGCACGAACCACCGCTCTGGCAGCCGCAGCCGCATCCGGAGCCGCAGTTGCAGCCGCTCTGACTCGGTGGTCTGGTCAGGGGGTAGGTCACAGTCCCTCCTCAGGGCTCGACACCGCGCCCGTGTGCGATCACGCCGGATCCTCCCGGGAACGGGAGGGGCGTCACGGGTACGTTTCCCGCAACAGGAAGTGCCCGTCCCCCGGCTTTCCCAACCCGAGACGGGGAGTTGACCCTGCCTTGGCCCGGGGGAGCGAAACCGGTACCTCTCGACCGGCACCGCGCTGACCAGTGGCTTCTTTGGGGTGATCAGGCGAAGAAGCTGGGAGGGGCCGCGGGGCGGCGGGTCATTCGGTAGAGCCAAACCTGGCCGAGGAGCATGACCGGAACTGCGGGCGCCAGCATCGACCACACGAACACGGCGGTCACCTGGGGGATGTCCGCCGGCGGAAGTTGCGCGGACGACGCCACCAGCAGCCCCGGGACCGCGATCGCCAGGGCGGAGGTGTGCCGGGACAGCATCGGACCGCTCAGGCCGCTGGTGGCGGCCAGGGCCGCCACCAGTACCGCGACCAGCACCACCGCGACCCCGGGGCGCACCAGTACCGGTCCGCCGAAGCCCGCCGCGGCGACCACCGTCACCGCGACGGAGCCCAGCGCCGCCCGGGCCAGGGTCCGCGTCGCCCTGGCCGCGGTGTCAGCGCTCTCCCCGGGGACCGGGCCGACCAGCCGCTGCGCACCGAAGGCCGCGCCGCGCAGCGCGAACAGGGCAGTGACCGCCGCCGTGCACGTGACGGTGAAGGGGTCCGCGGACAGGCCGCCGCCGAGCAGGCCGGCCAGCACCAGTCCCCAGGCGACGGCCAGGGCCCAGCTGCCCGTCACGAGCGCGGTGTCGCAGACGGACCGCCACCGCCGGCCGTCCACCCGGGCGCGGAACCACAGTCCCGCGTCCCGGAACAGCCATCCGGCCAGCAGGACGACGATCACCGGCCACTGGTCACCGACCACCTGGTGCTCCAGGCCGGGGAAGAGCCCGGCCAGCACCCCGACCGCGGCGACCAGCCACACCTCGGAGGCCAGGAAGTAGGGGGCGATGGCGGACACCACGCGACGGCGCTCCTCCGGGGTGTGCGCCACGTGCGGCATCAGCATGCCCAGACCGGTGTCGGCCCCGGCCAGGACCAGGTAGCCCACCACGAACAGTGCGAGGAGTACCGCGGAGGGCGTTGTTTCGGCGAGGACGGCCATGGTTGTCTCCCTCTGGCTCTCAGAACGCGTGGACGGGGGCGTCGGTCTTCTCGGGGGCCTCCTCGCGGTGCTCGGCCAGGGGGCCTCCCTCCGGGCCGCGGCGGGCGAGGCGGACCAGCAGCCAGTACGTCACGGCGGCCAGCGCGGCGAAGGCGACGGTGAACAGGGTGAAGGACACCAGGGCCGCACCCGTGGACATGGGTGTCACGGCGTCGGCGGTCGTCAGGTGGTGCACCACCACCCAGGGCTGGCGGTTGGTCTCCCGATAGACCCAGCCGCCCACACTCGCCAGGTAGGGGAGGAGGGGGGAGAACAGCAGGACTGCCAGGCCCCACCGGCGCGGCCTGAACCAGGCCGGGGACAGGACGCCGGGGCGCCTCCGGTAGGCGAACCGGTTCGGAAACCACCGCCGGGGGTCGAGCAGGGCGAGGATCCGGGGCAGCAGCATGGCCGGTCCGAGGAAGAACATGATGCCCCAGGCGGTCATCATCACGGCGTCACCGGTCACGTTGGCGGTGGTCACGAACGCGCTCCGCCCGGCGGCCTCGACCGCCTCGATCTCCCCGGCTGTGTAGGTCAGCCCGCTGGTGGGCGGGTCCTCGCCGAAGATCTGGAACTGCATACCGCCGAAGGTCACGACGAGGAACGGCATCACGCACATCGTCACGGCGGAGTAGCCCATCCCGCGCCGGAAGACCCCGTGCGGGTCGTTGCCGCGCAGCAGGTGGTGGGCGCTGGCTGCCGCGACGACGAGGGCGCCCACCAGCATCGCTCCGGTGACCACGTGCAGGAAGGCCACGAGTGCCGCGGGGTTGGTCATCAGGGCGACCGGGTCGGTCATGTGCGCGGTCCCGTCCACCATCTCGAAGCCCACCGGGCGGCGCATGAAGCCGTTGGAGACCAGCACCCACCACGCCGACCCGTACGCCGTCGCGGTCACCACCGCGAAGCAGAACAGGTGGGCCCACCGGCCCATCCGGTCCCAGCCGAAGATCCACAGGCCCAGGAACGTGGACTCGACGAAGAAGGCGGTCATCGTCTCCAGGGCCAGTGGCGCCGCGAAGGTGTACCCGAACATCTCGTGCAGCCCGCTCCAGTTCAGGGCGAGCTGGAGTTCCATCACGAGGCCGGACAGGATCCCCATCCCGTAGTTGACCAGGTACAGGCCGCCCCAGAACCGGACGGAGGCCATCCGTGCGCGGTCGCCGCACAGGACCGCGAGGAACTGGGTGCCGAGGATGTAGGGGGCCAGTCCGAGGGTGAGCGCGACGAACATGTAGTGCGTGGCGGCGGTCAGCGCGAACTGGAGCCGTGCCAGGACGAGCGGGTCTTCGAACATCGGCTGGCCTCTGCGGTCGGCGGTGGGGACGCCGAACAGCATCCGCCGACGGTCAGGGGTGCCGCATCGTCCCCGGGGCGGCACGTGGGGCACACCGGGGGAGGTAGCCCGGCCGGGGGCCTACTCCCCGAGGCGTAGGGGACGGCCCCGGCGTCCGCCCGGGGTTCCCGGAAAGCGGACCGTGCGCCCTGTACGTGGCCTCGGACACCGCCCCCGGCACGCCACGGCACCACCGAGGAGAGCACCGACAGCGCGGCGAACACAGCGGTGAGGGGAGCGCTGGCCACCCTCGACGGGGTCCGCCTCCTGTCAGGACCTCACCCGGGCCGCTGCGGGCCGCGCAGGGCGGGTCCGGCGGAGGCACGGGGCAGCGCGTAGACCGGTCACCGGTCGTCCCGGGACCAGCCCGGGGTCACCAGGGCGGTCTCGTAGGCGAGCACCACCAGCTGGGCCCGGTCGCGTATCCCCAGCTTCACCATGGTGCGGCTGACGTGGGTCTTGGCCGTGGCCGGGCTGAGCACCAGCTTCCGGGCGATCTCCTCGTTGGACAGTCCGTGGCCGACCAGTGCGAGGACCTCGCGCTCGCGGTCGGTGAGCCCGTTCAACCGCGCCGACGGTTCGGGGCCGCGGGGCGGGCGGCGGGCGAAGTCGGCGATCAGCCGCCGGGTGATGCCGGGGGAGAGCAGGGCCTCGCCCCCGTGGACGACCCGCACCGCCTGAAGCAGGTCGCGCGGTTCGGTGTCCTTGACCAGGAACCCGCTGGCGCCGCCGCGCAGCGCGTCGAAGATGTACTCGTCCAGGTCGAACGTGGTGAGGATGACGACCCGCGTCCGCTCCAGGGAGGGTGCGGCCAGGATCCGCTCTGTGGCGGCCAGACCGTCCACCCCCGGCATCCGGATGTCCATCAGCACCACGTCGGGCCGTTCGGTGCGTGCGAGGCGGACCGCGTCCTCGCCGTCGGACGCCTCCGCGACCACCTCGATGTCGGGCGCGCTGTCCAACAGGGCACGGAACCCCGCTCGGACCAGTGCCTGGTCATCGGCGAGCAGTACCCGGATCAACCTGTTCTCCCTGTCCCTCCGCGGGGCCGCCGTCGACCGGCAGCCTCGCCCGTACCCGGAATCCTCCCCCGTCCGCGGGGCCCGCGTCCACCGAACCCCCGACGAGGGCGGCCCGCTCCCGCATCCCGGTGATGCCGTTGCCCGCGGTCGGCGGGCCCACCGTTCCGCGACCGTCGTCGGTGACCTCCACGGACAGCTCCGAGGGCCCGTAGTCGATGCGTACCCACACCCGGTCCGCGTCCGCGTGCCGGACCACGTTGGTGAGCGCCTCCTGTACGGTCCGGTAGGCCACACCGTCCACCCCCACGGCCAGCCGCCGCTCCTCGCCGGTGACCCGCACGTCCACGGCCAACCCCGCTCGGCGGGCGCCCGCCACCACATCCCGGACCCGGTCCAGGCCCCGGACCGGCGACCGCGGCGCCGGCCCGTCCTCGTCGACCACCCGCAGCACCCCGAGGATGGCCCGCAGCTCCGACAGCGTGTCCTTGCTGGTCTGTTTGATGGTGGCCAGCGCCTCGGCGGCCCGTTCCGGCTGGCTCTCCACCAGGTACAGCGCGGTCCCGGCCTGCACGTTGATCAACGAGATGTTGTGGGCGACCGTGTCGTGCACGTCGCGCGCCAGCCTCAGCCTCTCGTCGGAGGCTCTGCGCAGCAGCTCCTCCTCCCGGCTCCTGGTCACCTCCGCCTCGCGCTCCCGGTCCGCGTGCAGGTACTCCTGGCGCCAGCGCACCACCTCGGCGGAGCACAGCAGGACCAGGACCCAGGCCACGATGCCGAGTGCCTCCGGCCGGTAGTCGCCCATGACCAGGAGTTCGTAGCCGTTGACCGCCACGAACTGGCCGATGCCGAGCGCCCACCCGAAGACCCGGTAACCCCGGCGCACCACGGTGTAGAGCATCACGGCGGCACAGAGCATCACCATCCCGTCCGGGAAACCCAGCGGATAGTAGGCGGACGCCGTGATGACGGAGACCACCGCGGCCGTCCGCGGGAGGGCGGACCGCCACAGGACCGGCAGACCGGCGGCCAGGATGAGCGCGTACCCCCACGGCCAGGGGCCGGTGTCCTCGGGTACGGGATCGATCACCTCCACCGCCGCGGTGCTGGACACCGACAGGGCCAGGAGCGCGACCGTGAGCCAGAGGTCGGTGCGGGCCGGGCGCTGGAAGCGGGAGAGTAGTGCTGCCACGAGTCCGACAGTACGGTCCCCGCGCCGGGGGCGCCGTCCCCCCGAGGGGGACACTCGTGGGGCGGGTCCACTCCCCGGGGAGTACCGTCCGCCCGCGGATCCCGGACCCGTGGCGGACCGGCCTCAGAAGATGTCGGTCGGCGGGGCGGGCGAGTCCACGGCGTCGGCGTCGCGCACGGGGGAGTGGCCGGAGACGAACCGGTCCAGGTCGTCGCCCTCCACCAACCGCGCCATCTCCGGGTCCCGGTGCGCCAGCCGCCCCAGTTCCTCCACCGGGAGCGGCCGGT
The DNA here is from genome assembly GCF_056173285.1 of Nocardiopsis sp. iso_40. NCBI lineage: Bacteria > Bacillati > Actinomycetota > Actinomycetes > Streptosporangiales > Nocardiopsidaceae > Nocardiopsis > Nocardiopsis sp. iso_40. Next base: position 1,335,275 of record NZ_CM149666.1, read on the forward strand.
GCCCCGCCACCAGGACGAGGTTGCCGAAGCGGCGGCCGCGCAGGACGCCCGGCTCGGCGGTCATCACCACGTGCGGCAGCACCGAGCGGGCCGTGGCCACCTGGGCGCGGGTGTGCTTCAGGGCGTAACCGTCCCCCACGTTGACCACCAGGAAGCCGCCCGGCCGCAGTACCCGTGCGGCTTCGGTGTAGAACTCGGCGGAGGTCAGCCGGGCCGGGGTCCGCGCCCCCGCGAAGACGTCGGACACGATCAGGTCGGCACTGGACCCGTGCCGCGCGGCGATCCAGTCCCGGGCGTCGCCGACCCCCACCCGCAGCTGCGCCCTGCGGTCCCACGGAAGCCGCCGCCGGACCATCTCCACCAGCGCCGCGTCCACGTCCACCGCGCGCTGACGCGACCCCGGACGGCTGTGCGCCACGTAGCGGGCCACCGTCAGCGCGCCCGCCCCCAGGTGCATCGCCTCGACCGGCTCACCCTCCGGCGCCGCCAGGTCGACCGCGTGCGCGATCCGCCGCACGTACGAGAAGTCCAGGTAACCGGGGTCGGACAGGTCCACGTGCGACTGCGGGGTGCCCTCCACCAGCAGGAACCACGAATTGGGCCGGTCCGCGTCGGCGAGCAGGTCCACTCCGGGCACCGCCGAGAACTCCTCCTCGGGCTCCACCCTGTCACGCACACGTCTGCCCATGCCCCCGCCTTCGCTCCTCGAAAACCGTTCACACCCTAGGCGCACCTCCGCCCTGTCGGGAACCGGCGCGCGAACCCCCCTGCGGTGGCGCTAGCCTGGGTTTCCCCAGATCTTCCAACCTGCGCCCCCCGGGGCGTGATCACCTAGGAGTGGCCGTGCTACTGCGGATGTCGACCCTGTTCCTGCGCACCCTGCGTGAGGACCCGGCGGACGCCGAGGTGCCGAGCCACAAGCTGCTCGTCCGCGGCGGCTACGTCCGCCGAGCCGCACCCGGCGTCTACACCTGGCTGCCCCTGGGCAAGCTCGTCCTGGAGAACGTGGCACGGGTGGTGCGCGAGGAGATGAACGCGATGGGCGGCCAGGAGGTCCTCCTGCCCGCCCTGCTCCCCAAGGAGTACTACGAGGCCTCCGGACGGTGGGAGGAGTACGGCGACACCCTGTTCCGGCTCAAGGACCGCAAGGGCGCCGACTACCTGCTCGGCCCCACCCACGAGGAGCTCTTCACCCTCCTCGTCAAGGGCGAGTACTCGTCCTACAAGGACTTCCCGGTCGTGCTCTACCAGATCCAGGAGAAGTTCCGCGACGAGGCCCGCCCCCGCGCCGGGATCCTGCGCGGCCGTGAGTTCCACATGAAGGACGCCTACTCCTTCGACATCGACGACGAGGGCCTCCAGGAGTCCTACGACAAGCACCGGGCCGCCTACGTCCGGATCTTCGACCGGCTCGGCCTGGACTACGTCATCGTCGCCGCGACCTCCGGCGCCATGGGCGGCTCCGCCTCCGAGGAGTTCCTGGCCGTCGCCCCCACCGGTGAGGACACCTTCGTGCGCAGCACGGAGTCCGACTACGCCGCCAACGTCGAGGCCGTCCGGACCCCGGCACCCGCGGAGCTGCCCGTCGAGGGGCTGCCCGAGGCGCGGATCCACCACACCCCGGACACCGCCACCATCCAGACCCTGGTGGACTTCCTCAACGGCGCCGGACTGGGCCGCGACTTCACCGAGGCCGACACCCTCAAGAACGTCCTGGTCAAGACCCGTGCCCCCGGCTCCGCGGAGTGGGAGCTCCTCGCCGTCGGCCTGCCCGGCGACCGGGAGGTCGACTTCAAGCGCCTGGAGGCGGCCCTGGAGCCCACCGAGGTCTCGCTCCTGGAGGAGTCCGACTTCGCGGCCAACCCCTTCCTGGTCAAGGGGTACATCGGACCGAAGGCCCTGCTGGACAACGAGGTCCGCTACCTCGTCGACCCGCGCGTGGTCACCGGCACCGCCTGGGTGACCGGCGCGGACAAGGCCGACCACCACGTGGTCGACCTGGTGGCCGGGCGCGACTTCACCCCGGACGGCACCATCGACGTGGCCGAGGTGCGCGACGGCGACGCCTCGCCCGACGGCCGGGGCACCCTGTACACCGCGCGCGGCATCGAGATCGGGCACATCTTCCAGCTCGGCCGCAAGTACACCGACGCCTTCAAGCTGGACGCCCTCGGCAAGGACGGCAAGCCCAAGCGCGTCACCATGGGCTCCTACGGCATCGGCGTCTCCCGCGCCGTCGCCTCCGTCGTCGAGCAGTCGCACGACGACAAGGGCATCATCTGGCCGCGCGAGATCGCGCCCGCCGACGTGCACGTGGTCGGCACCGGCAAGGGCGGCGAGGTCGAGGAGGCCCTGCGGATCGGCCGCGAACTGGAGGCCCGGGGCCTGCGCGTGCTGGTCGACGACCGCAAGGCGGCCCCCGGCGTGAAGTTCAACGACGCCGAACTGCTGGGTGTGCCGACCACCGTCATCGTCGGCCGCGGCCTCAAGGACGGCCTCGTCGAGTTGCGCGACCGCCGCAGCGGTGAGCGCTCGGACGTGCCGGTCGGGGAGATCGTCGAGCGCACCGTGGCCGCCTGCGCCGAGTAGGGCACGGCCGCTCCGCCGGACACCGAGGGGGCTCCCGCACGCGCGCGGGAGCCCCCCGGTGTCCGCCGTCCGACCCGCGCCCGGGCGGAACGCACGGTCTCACCCGTCGCCGAAACCGGGGAGCGCGTCCAGTTCGGCGCCCCACTCCAGTGAGCGCACGGTGGCCTCCTGGAGGACGCGCGCCGCGGTCATCCTCAGGTCGGTGTCCTCGGCGGCGCTCAACCACAGGTAGGCGTCCATCGTCGTCTGTTCCAGACCCACCGCGAAGGAGTCCATGTCGGCACCGCTGCGCCCCTCTGGCAGCGAGTAGGACGTCCGCGCGGGCGGGGGTTCCACGCCGCGTTCGGTCGCGGCCGTGCGCAGTTCGTCCCGCAGCGCCCTGTGCTTGTACGTCGCCGCCGAGGCGCGCTTGCGCCGGGTCTCGTCTCCGGCGGCCCCGCCGACGAACTCGAAGCCGTACACGGCGGCGTGCTCGGCGCTCAGAGCCTCCGCCAACGCCGCCGACGCGGGATCGCCGACCCCGTCCGGGCCCGCGCTCTCCGAGGAGCTATCCACGGGTGTGGGGCTGTCGCTCACCTGACTGCCTTTCGGTCGCTTCCGGGGTTTCGGGGCGGGCGCTCAGGCCCGGGCGAGCAGGTGGGCGTGCCCGGCCTCGCACGCACCGATCCCGCTGATGAGCTGGGCCAGGGCCGGGTCGGTGACCGCGGCCGCCTGGTCGAGCCTGGCGCTGGTCGCCGCGGCCGTCAGGGCCCGCAGCCCCGCCGGGTCGAGCACGGCGTCCAACGCGGGGTCCTCGGGCGGGGGCGACGGTTCGCCCTCCGGTCCCGCCGAGGGCTCCTCGCTCGCCCCGACCCCCTCCGGAAGGGCGTCGACGAGCGAGTCCAGATGGGTGACGTGCTGCTCCAACAGCCGTTCCAGGAGTTCGGCTGGCCCCGTGCCGGCCTCCAGGGCGGCTTCGTACCGCACCACCATCCGCTCCTTCTCCAGGATGAGCGAGCGCAGGACGGAGACGTCGGGTGTCACGTCGAACGGGTACCAGTCGGCCCTGCCGCAACCGCTCAGCCCCACGGCACCGGTCACCGCGATCCCGGACGCGACACTCGTCACCGCCAGGCCCCTCACCGCGGCCCCGAGCACCGTGCGACGGCTGACGCTCCCCTGGTCCACGCGTTCTCCTCCCGTGCCCCGCGACTCGGCGCGGCGTCGACAGGACCGCCGCCGACGGCGGTCAGCCCCCATCTTTCCACGGGCGGCGGCGGGCCCGGGCCGCGCCGACACCCCCTACCAGGGCGGTGTTGCGGGCGCCGGGGCCGGTGCCGGCGACGCGCCCCGCCCGCTCGGACCGACCCTGGGGGCACTCAGGTGTGGATACCCTTACAGCACAACCGCCGTCGCACGCGACGCGCGGCGCTTTTCGCGTCCCTCCCGGGACGCGGAGCGAATTCGTCGCAGACACTACGTACAGAGCTGGACCGCCCCGTTGACGGCCCACGGCCGAGCGGGCGGGATTTCGCCGTTTGAGGGGCTAACACGCATGGGAGCGCAGGCGCGCAACGAGCGCATCGCCGAGCTGCTGGAGCCGGTACTGGCCGAAGCCGGACTGGACCTGGAGGGCGTCGAACTGACACCCGCGGGCAAGCGCCGGGTGCTGCGCGTGGTCGTCGACTCCGACAACGGGGTCGACCTCGACACGGTCGGTGAGGTCAGCCAGGCCGTCAACGAGGCCCTGGACGCCTCCGACGTCATGGGCGAGCAGCCCTACGTCCTGGAGGTGACCTCGCCCGGGGTGGACCGTCTACTGACCCTGCCGCGCCACTGGCGGCGCTCCCAGGGCCGACTGGTGAAGGTCTCCCCCGTCGAGGGGGCGGACGTCACCGGTCGCGTCACCGGCTCCGACGACCAGGGCGTGACCCTGGACGTCAAGGGACGGCCCCGCACCCTGGCCTACGACTCGATCGCCAAGGCCAGGGTCCAGGTGGAATTCCGTCGCGCAGCCGACGCCGACGCGGCGGACTAGAGGGGGAGCCCCGTGGATATTGACATGAGCGTCCTGCGCAGCCTGGAGCGCGAGAAGGACATCGCCGTCGAGCTGGTCGCCAAGGCCATCGAGGACGCGCTGCTGATCGCCTACCACCGCGAGGAGGGCCCCGAGAAGAAGGCTCGCGTCGAGCTGAACCGCTCCACCGGCCACGTGGTCGTCTGGGTCGCGGAGACCGACGAGGAGGGCGGGGTCGTCGGCGAGTTCGACGGCACCCCCACCGGGTTCGGCCGCATCGCGACCTCCACCGCCAAGCAGGTCATCCTCCAGCGTCTGCGCGACGCCGAGGACGAGCTGACCCTGGGCGAGTTCGCCGGCCGTGAGCACGACATCGTCTCCGGCATCATCCAGCAGGGCAAGGACCCGCGCAACGTCCTGGTCGACCTCGGCAAGATCGAGGCCGTCCTGCCCCCGCAGGAGCAGGTCCCCACGGAGGACTACACCCACGGCGAGCGCCTGCGCGCCTACGTGGTGCAGGTCCGCAAGGGCCACCGCGGCCCCTCGGTGACCCTGTCGCGCACCCACCCCAACCTGGTGCGCAAGCTCTTCGAGCTGGAGGTCCCCGAGATCGCCGACGGTACCGTCGACATCGCGGCGATCGCCCGTGAGGCCGGTCACCGCACCAAGATGGCGGTCCGTTCCAACCGGGGCGGCGTCAACGCCAAGGGTGCCTGCATCGGCCCGCTCGGCAGCCGTGTCCGCAACGTGATGGCCGAGCTCCACGGGGAGAAGATCGACATCGTCGACCACTCCGAGGACCCAGCCGTCTTCGTCGCCAACGCGCTGTCCCCGGCCCGGGTGAACTCGGTGGAGATCCTCGACATGGCGGCCCGCGTCGCCCGCGTGGTCGTGCCCGATTACCAGCAGTCACTGGCGATCGGCAAGGAGGGCCAGAACGCCCGTCTGGCAGCCCGTCTCACCGGTTGGCGGATCGACATCCGCTCCGACGCCGAGCCCGCCAAGACCGTCGCGGAGGGTGTCGACGAGCCCGTCCAGGGCGATTATGATGCCCCTCCGGCCGGTTAATCGGATCGCACCCATGTCCCGACACGATATGGTGGCCGGAGACGGTCCTGACCGTCCCGTGCGTACGTGCGTGGGGTGCCGGTCGCGGACAGTCCAGTCCGACCTCGTGCGGCTGGTGGCCGAGGGCACGGTCATCACGCCCGACACCCGGGGTCGACGTCCGGGGCGTGGCGCCTATCTGCATCACGACCGGCGATGCCTCGAGCTCGCCGAACGTCGCAGAGTGTGGCCCCGCGCCTTCCGGAAACGGAACGGTGGAGGCACCACCGGGTGGGACGCCTCACTTGTGGCGTCCCTACTCGGTGACGCCCCGCGTGAGTGAGCGCTTCACCGATCCGGATAGGGTTGGAATGTCTGGGCTGGCCTCAGGGTTGTAGAGACCGAGGTCGGCGTGCAGTGCTGTGTCGGCGCGTAAGGGCTGGCCCATTGTTGTGTAGCGATGAGGAAGCAGGTCGAGATTGCGATGAGCGCCTGATGAGTACGCAGCGATGAGTAACTCGAGCTAACGACGGTCCGGCACAAGCCCATGTCCCGGACCGAAGCTGAAGGAGAAGAGTGGCGAAGGTCCGGGTGTACGAACTCGCGAAGGAGTTCGGTGTAGAGAGCAAGGCCGTGCTGGCCAAGCTCAACGAGATGGGCGAATTCGTTCGTTCGGCGTCCTCGACGATAGAGGCCCCCGTCGTGCGACGCCTACAGGAAGCTTTCAACAACGGTTCCGACGGAAACGGCAAGAAGGGTGGCGCGGCTCCCAAGCCGGGCCCCGCCTCCAAGCCCGCCGCCGGTTCCTCCGAGCGTCCCGCGGCCCCCAAGCCGGGGCCCGCTCCCAAGCCGGGCCCGAAGCCGGGTCCTGCGGCCAAGCCCGCCGAGCCCAAGGCCGAGAAGCCGGCCGAGCCGAAGGCCGCCAAGCCTGCCGCGCCGGTCGACAAGCCCGCGGTTCCGCATTTCGAGAAGCCCGCGGAGCCTGCTCCGAAGCCCGGCCCCAAGCCGGGCCCGAAGCCGGCCCGCGGCGAGAGCGCGCCGCGCCCCGGCGGCCCCAAGCCCGGTGCGGCCGGTGGCCGCGGCGAGCGCGGCGACCGTCCCCAGCGCGGTGACCGTCCGGAGCGTTCCGGCGGTCGCGAGGGTGGCCGCGGTCCGCGTCCGGGCGGTCCCCGTCCGGGCCCGCGTCCCGGCAACAACCCGTTCGCGTCCAACGCGTCCGGCATGGGCTCCAAGCCGGCCGCTCCGCGTCCCGGCGGCGGTGCTCCGCGTCCGGGCCCGCGTCCTGCCGGTCCGCAGCAGGGTGACCAGCGCACCCCGCGCCCCGGCGGCGGCGCTCCGCGCCCCGGCGGTGCCGGTGGCCCGCGTCCGGGTCCCCGTCCCGGTGGCCCGCAGCAGGGTGACCAGCGCGCTCCGCGTCCCGGTGGCGCCGCCGGCGCTCCGCGTCCGGGCGGTGCCGGTGGCCCGCGTCCGGGTCCCCGTCCCGGCGGCCCGCGTCCCAGCCCGATGAACATGCCCTCGTCCCGTCCGGCCGCGCCCGCTGGCGGCGGTCGCGGTGGCGGCGGCGGTCGTCCCGGCGGCGGCGGTGGCCGCGGCCGCGGCGGCGCTCCCGCGGGTGCGGGTCCGCGTCCCGGTGGCGGCGGCGGTCGTCCCGGCGGTTTCGGCGGTCGTCCCGGCGGCGGTCGTGGTCGCGGCGGCGGAACGGCCGGTGCGTTCGGTCGTCCGGGCGGTCGTCCCGGGCGTGCCCGCAAGTCCAAGAAGCAGCGGCGTCAGGAGTTCCACGAGCTCTCGGCCCCGTCCTTCGGCGGCGTCAAGATCCCGAGCGGCAACAACCAGACGATCCGTCTGTCGCGCGGTGCCTCGCTGTCGGACTTCGGTGACAAGATCGACGTCAACCCGGCGTCGCTCGTCCAGGTCATGATGCACCTGGGTGAGATGGTCACGGCGACCCAGTCGCTGCCCGACGAGACCCTGCAGCTGCTCGGCGAGGAACTCAAGTACCGCATCGAGGTCGTCAGTCCCGAGGACGAGGACCGCGAGCTGCTGGAGTCCTTCTCCATCGAGTTCGGCGAGAACGAGGGCGGCGACGCCGACCTCCGTCCGCGCCCGCCGGTGGTCACCGTCATGGGTCACGTCGACCACGGTAAGACCCGACTGCTGGACACCATCCGCAAGACCAACGTCGTCAGCGGCGAGGCCGGCGGAATCACCCAGCACATCGGTGCCTACCAGGTCGCGACCGAGGTGGACGACGAAGAGCGCAGGATCACCTTCATCGACACCCCTGGTCACGAGGCGTTCACCGCCATGCGTGCCCGTGGTGCGAAGGTCACCGACGTCGCGGTTCTGGTCGTGGCGGCCGACGACGGCGTCAAGCCGCAGACGGCCGAGGCCATCGACCACGCCAAGGCGGCCGAGGTGCCGATCGTGGTCGCGGTCAACAAGATCGACGTCGAGGGCGCCGACCCGCAGCGGGTGCGTGCCCAGATGACCGAGTACGGCCTCGTGGCCGAGGAGTTCGGCGGCGACGTCCAGTTCGTGGACATCTCCGCGCTCAAGGGCGACAACATCGACGCCCTGCTCGAGTCGATCGTCCTGACCTCCGACGCGGCCCTGGACCTCCAGGCCAACCCGGACATGTCGGCGCAGGGTCTGGCGATCGAGGCCTACCTGGACCGCGGTCGCGGTTCCATGGCCACGGTGCTGGTCCAGCGCGGCACGCTCAACGTCGGTGACTCCATCGTCTGCGGCGACGCCTACGGCCGCGTTCGCGCCATGCTCGACGAGCACGGTGAGAACGTCCAGTCGGCTGAGCCGTCCCGTCCGGTGCAGGTGCTGGGTCTGACCAACGTTCCCAGCGCCGGTGACAGCTTCCTGGTCGTCAAGGACGACCGCGTGGCCCGTCAGATCGCCCAGCAGCGCGAGGCGCGCGAGCGCTTCGCCCAGCAGGCGAAGTCGGCCCGCCGGGTCACCCTCGACAACTGGCAGTCCGCCATCAAGGAGGGCGAGCGCTCCGAGCTGCTCCTCCTCATCAAGGGCGACATGTCCGGTTCGGTCGAGGCGCTCGAGGAGTCGCTGCTCAAGATCGACGCCGGTGGCGACGAGGTCAGCATCCGGATCATCGGTCGCGGTGTCGGTGCGATCACGCAGAACGACATCAACCTGGCGTCGTCCGCTGACGCGATCATCGTCGGCTTCAACGTTCGGCCCGAGGGCAAGAACAGCCAGCTGGCCGACCGCATGGGCGTCGACATCCGGTACTACTCGGTCATCTACCAGGCCATCGACGAGGTCGAAGCCGCCGTCAAGGGTCTCCTCAAGCCCATCTACGAGGAGGTCCAGCTCGGCAGCGCCGAGATCCGCGAGGTCTTCAAGGTGCCGAAGATCGGCAACATCGCCGGTTCCATCGTCCGCGACGGCATCATCCGCCGTAACAGCAAGGCACGTCTCATCCGCGAGGGCCGGGTCATCTCGGAGAACCTCAACGTCGAGTCGCTGCGTCGCTTCAAGGACGACGCCACCGAGGTCCGCGAGGGCTTCGAGTGCGGTATCGGTGTCGGCTACAACGACCTCCGGGTCGAGGACGTCATCGAGACCTACGAGATGCAGGAGAAGCCCCGCGACTAGTCGCGAGGACTGATCCACCTGGGGCCCCGGACGACCGTGTCCGGGGCCCCGCCTTTGACGGCTCACACAACACCACAGGTGATCACTTGTACGTTGGGGCGCTGACCCTGGACGTCCTCCTCGGAGACGTCCACTCGCTCAAACAGAAGCGTTCGATGGTGAGGCCTGTCGTCGCCGAACTGCGCCGGAAGTTCTCGGTGTCGGTCTCGGAGGTCGGCGAGCACGACCTCTACCGTCGGGCGAAGATCGGTGTCGCGGTGGTCGCACCGACCGCCGCCCACGCCCGGGACCAGATGGACACCTGCGAGCGTTTCGTCGCGGGCCGTCCCGAACTGGAGCTGCTCTCCGCCAGGCAGCGGCTCTTCAACGAAGAGGAAGACTGACGATGGTTGACGCCGCACGTGCGCGCAAGATCGCCGACCGTATCCAGCGCATCGTCGCCGAGATGCTGGACCGGCGGATCAAGGACCCGCGCCTGGGATTCGTCACCGTGACCGACGCCCGGATCACCGCCGACCTGCGGGACGCCACGGTGTACTACACGGTGTTCGGAACCCCGGAGGAGAAGTCGGCCAGCTCCGCCGCTCTGGAGAGCGCCAAGGGCGTGATCCGCAGCGAGGTCGGCCGGCAGACCGGTATCCGGCACACGCCCAGCCTGACCTTCGTCGTCGACGAGGTCCAGGAGAACGCCCAGCACATCGAGAAGCTGCTGGTCGAGGCGCGTAAGGCTGACGAGGAGGTGGCCCAGCGGGCCACCGGTGCCAAGCCCGCGGGTGAGGCGGACCCGTACAAGGTCCCCCGCGAGGACGAGGACGACGAGTAACACCCTTCCGGGTGGCGGCGCGGCCCGCGCCGCCACCCCTTCCCTTCCCACATCCCTGAGGAGTCCCATGGCCGAGAGCGGTGTCGTGGTGGTCGACAAGCCCGCCGACTGGACGTCACACGACGTGGTCGCCAAGACCAGGGGGCTGGCGCGGACCCGGCGCGTGGGCCACGCGGGCACCCTGGACCCGATGGCCACCGGGGTCCTGGTCCTGGGGATCGAGAAGGGCACCAAGCTGCTCGGCCACCTGACCCTGACGGAGAAGACCTACGAGGCCACGATCCGGCTCGGCCTGGTGACCAACACCGACGACGCCGAGGGCGAGCCCGGAGCGCGGGCGGACGCCTCCGGGGTCTCGGAGGCGGACGTGCACGCGGCCGTCGCGAAGCTCACCGGCCCGATCGAACAGGTGCCGCCGCAGGTCAGCGCGATCAAGGTGGACGGCAAGCGGGCCTACAAGTCGGCCCGTGAGGGCAAGGAGGTCGCGCTCAAGGCCCGCACGGCGACGATCTCCCAGTTCGACGTCACCGGTATCCGCCGCGTCCCGGACCCCGAGGGCGCCTTCGTCGACGTGGACGCGGTCATCACCTGTTCCAGCGGTACCTACATCCGCTCGCTCGCCCGCGACATGGGCGCGGACCTCGCGGTGGGCGGGCACCTGACCGCGCTGCGCCGCACCCGGGTGGGCCCCTACGACCTGTCGCAGGCCCGCACCCTGGACCAGCTCGCCGAGGAGTACACCCAGATCCCGCTGGCACAGGTGGTGGCCGCGACCTTCCCGGTGCGCACCATGGACGAGGCCGAGACCCGCGCCATCCGGCACGGCAACCGCATCGGCCCGAGCTCCCTGGGCGAGGGACCCGTGGGCCTGTTCGCACCCGACGGCACCGTCATCGCCCTGGGCGAGAACCGCCCCGGGCACATGAAGCCGGTCGTGGTCTTCTCCCCGGCCTGATCAGATCTTGATGACCGTCGCTTTGTTGCCACAGAGCATTCGCAGGTCGTCGGGGTCGGAGGTGAGGACGGTGACCGGCCCGGGAGCCGCGAGCGCGGTGGCACACAGCATCGCGTCGATGGCGTGCCGATGACCGTGCAGGCTCGCAGCGCTCAACAACCGTGTGGCTTCCCTGGCGATGTGCTCAGTCACCGGTTCGATTGTCAGCCGGGACAGTTGCCATTCCAACGCCGCGCGGTTGATCCGCGGATGGATGACTTCCACGAGTGTCGCGGAACTCGTGATCACGCGGCTGTCATCGGCGCGTGCGAGGACGAGCCAGCGGGTGATCTCCCGGTCCTGGAGGACGGCCTTGGCCAACCCCTCGCTGTCCAGGACGAGGGTGCCGTTCGGGCGGTGGGGGCTCGGACTCATCTACTCCACCGGTCCCGGTGCGCCCTGTTCTTCGCGAGCCCGGTGCAGTTCCTCGCGTGTCCGCTGGAGTTCCTCGTCGGTGACGGGACCGTGGTGGGATTCCAGCGCCTCGATGAGGTCATCGAGGTTGTCCCGTTCGAGCTGCCTGGTCACAGCGGCGGCGACATAGGAGGACAGGCCGGACGGTCCGCTTCGGGAGCGCGCCTGTTCGGCGATGTCTCTGGGCATGGTGATGGAGTACTTCTGGGTGAGGCTGCTCATGCTACTTATGCTACCAAGAATGCTCCCGTGGCATGGGTCAGCCGCCCAGAAACCTGGTGAGGGCGGCTGTCAGCTCCCCGGGGCGTTCGACGGAGGGCAGGTGGCCGGTCTCGGGCAGTTCCAGCAGCCGGGCGCCGCGAACCCCCTTGGCGTACAGGTCGGCGACCGCCTGGACCTGGGGGACCTCCGACAGGCCCTTGACCACCAGGGTCGGTACGCCGATCTCGTGCAGGCGGTCCACCGCCGGGCGCTCGGGCCACTCCGCGTGGTTGGCGGGGCTCGACCAGAGCCGGGCGAACACCTCCCGCAGCATCAGCAGTGACAGCTCCCAGGCCTCGGTGGGCACCTCCTCGGGTGAGCGCCCCGGACCCAGCACCATGAACCTCGCCTGCGCCTCGGCCATCGCGGCCACGTCGGCGGGATCCGGATCGGCGTCGCCCGCCCGGTAGGCGGACAGCCGTTCACGGGGCACCGCGGACAGCGCCATCTGCTGCCCGGTCCGGACGAACACCTCCGGCCACACGTGACCCGACATCCCGGGGCAGACCAGGGCGAGCGCGCTGACCCGCTCCGGGGCGGCCAGGGCCGCGTCCACCGCGTAGGCGCCGCCGAAGGACGCACCGACCAGTGCGGCCTCCCCGATCCCCAGGGCGTCCATCAGGGCCAGCAGGTCCTCGTGGTGCCGTACCGGCCCCTCGTGGGAGGCCGAGCCCCCGTAGCCGCGCCAGTCGTAGCGCACCACCCGGTGCCGCCCGGCGAGCTCCGCGAACTGGTGGTCCCACATCCGCCGGTCGGCCACCCCAGCGTGCACGAGGACGACCGGGGGACCGGACCCGGCCTCGTCGTAGGCCAAACGTGTCGTACCGGTGTCGATCGTCGCCATCCAGGCACGCTAAACCTCGCTCCGCGGGCGTGCCAACCCGCCTCTGCCCACGGCAGAGCCGCGGTCGTGCCGTGCCGGAGCGCGGCGGGCCGCACCGGGGCAGTGTCGGAAACAGGGCCGCCGCCGTGGCAGGCTTGGGGCGAACGAACTCTGACGACGGACAAGGGGACCGGACGTGCGGCGATGGGACGGGCTGGAGGGCATTCCCTCCGACTGGGGGCGGTCCGTGGTGGCGGTCGGTGTCTTCGACGGGGTGCACCGCGGCCACCAGGCGATCCTGGCCTCCGCGCGCGCCCACGGGCGCGAGCTCGGACTCCCGGTGGTCGTGGTGACCTTCGACCCCCACCCCCAGCGGGTGCTGCGCGGGGTCACCCCGCCCGTGCTGACCCCCGTCGGGCGCCGCGTCGAGCTCATGGAGCCCTTCGGGGTCGACGCGGTGTGCGTCCTGCCGTTCAGCGAGGAGCTGTCCGCTCTCAGCGCCGAGGGGTTCGTCCAGCGGGTGCTGGTCGACCGGCTCGCCGCCGCCGCGGTGGTGGTGGGGGAGGACTTCCGGTTCGGGCACCGCGCGGCCGGGAACGTCGCCGTGCTGGCCGAACTGGGTGAGAGTTACGACTTCACCGCCGACGGGGTGCGCCTGGTCGCCGAGGGCGAGACCATCACCTCCACCCGGATCCGTTCCCTGCTGGACGAGGGCGACGTGGCCGCCGCGGCGGACCTGTTGGGCCGCCCCCACCGGGTGAGCGGGAGGATCGTGCACGGGGCGGCCCGCGGCCGTGAACTGCTCGGTTTCCCCACCGCCAACGCGGACCTGCCCCCGGACACGGCCGTGCCCGGCGACGGGGTCTACGCCGGGTGGCTGAGCCGCCTGGAACCGGTCGGCGGACAGGAGGAGGGCCGCTGGCCCGCGGCGGTCTCGGTGGGCACCAACCCCACGTTCAACGGGGCCGAGCGCACGGTGGAGGCCTACGCGCTGGACCGGGACGACCTGGAGCTGTACGGGCTGCGCATGGCGGTCGACTTCACCGCGCGCATCCGCGGCCAGGAGAGGTTCGACAGTGTCGACGAGCTGATCGCGGCGATGCACCGCGACGTCGACCGCTGCCGGGACGTGCTGGCCGCGGAGGCCGGCGACAGCGCCTGAGCGGGCGTCGCCGGGACGAGTCCGGGGTCACCGCCGGGGCGGGGTCCCCGGTGCCTGGACTGCGGTAGGGTGGATGAGTCCACGTGTGCCCGCGGCCGGGCCACCCCAGGGGTGGCGGAGCCGGCGGGGCGCGGTGCACCCACGCCGTCGGCGTCGGTCCGCGCACACCACACGCGACGGTGACTGTTCGTACGCGCGGTCACCGCGTCTGACCCCTGTCACGTGCCGGGGTTCGCCCTGCGTACCGATTCATCAGAGAAGGAGCGTTGTGTCGATCGACACCGCCACCAAGGAAAAGATCATCGCCGAGTACGGCACCAAGGAAGGCGACACCGGTTCGCCCGAGGTCCAGGTCGCGCTGCTCACGCACCGCATCACCGAGCTCACCGAGCACCTCAAGGACCACAAGCACGACCACCACAGCCGCCGCGGCCTGCTCCTGATGGTCGGCCGCCGTCGTCGGCTGCTCAAGTACGTCGCCAAGCAGGACATCACCCGCTACCGCTCGCTGATCGAGCGTCTGGGTCTGCGCCGCTAGGTGAATCCGGAGGGAGTGGCTTCGGCCGCTCCCTCTTTGTTAGTAAGGTGTAACCGTAGTGGCGGCCGACACGGTCGCCGCACGGTAAGCCACACCCGTGCCGTTTCCCCGGTCCATATGGGTCGGTCCTCGGTAGTGGTCTCCGGCAACACCGCACCAGCTGCGGCGCCGTGGACTTCGATCGATGACCGGCCGTCATCACCTCCGGGGCACGACGCGGGCGAGAAAGCGGCGTCGCGCCCTCCGGCCCAGCCGGACGCGACGCGGTCCAACGTGTAGTAGGAGGTCGCCCATGGAGGGCGCTTACTCGGCCGAAGCCGTCATTGACAACGGCAAGTTCGGCACCCGTACCATCCGCTTCGAGACCGGCCGTCTGGCCCGTCAGGCCGCTGGCGCGGCCACGGTCTACCTGGACGACGAGACCGTCGTCCTGTCGGCGACCACCGCCTCGAAGCGCCCCAAGGAGAACCTCGACTTCTTCCCGCTCACGGTGGACGTCGAGGAGCGGATGTACGCCGCGGGCCGCATCCCCGGCTCCTTCTTCCGGCGTGAGGGCCGTCCTTCCGAGGACGCCATCCTCACCTGCCGCCTGATCGACCGTCCGCTGCGCCCCTCCTTCAAGAAGGGCCTGCGCAACGAGATCCAGGTCGTCGAGACGATCCTGGCGCTGCACCCCGAGCACCTGTACGACGTCGTCGCCATCAACGCGGCCTCGATGTCCACGCAGATCTCCGGAATCCCCTTCTCCGGCCCCATCGGCGGTGTCCGCGTCGCCCTGATCGACGGCCAGTGGGTGGGCTTCCCCACCCACGGTGAGCTGGAGAACGCCACCTTCGACATGGTCGTCGCCGGCCGTGTCCTGGAGGACGGCGACGTCGCGATCATGATGGTCGAGGCGGAGTCCACCACCCAGACCCTGAAGCTGGTCGCCGAAGGGGCCGTCGGCCCCAACGAGCAGACCGTCGCCGAGGGCCTGGAGGCGGCCAAGCCCTTCATCAAGGTGCTGTGCAAGGCCCAGCAGGCCGTCGCCGAGCAGAGCAGCCGCGAGCAGGCCGAGTTCCCCATCTTCCTCGACTACGAGGACGACGCCTACGCCGCCGTCGAGGGCGCCGTGCGCGAGGACCTGGCCAAGGCGCTCACCATCGCCGACAAGCAGGACCGCGAGGCCCAGCTCGACAAGATCAAGGCCGAGGCCGCCGAGAGGCTCGCCGAGGACTTCGAGGGTCGGGAGAAGGAGGTCAGCGCTGCCTTCCGCAGCCTGAGCAAGCAGCTCATGCGCGAGCGCGTCCTGCGCGAGAAGGTCCGCATCGACGGCCGCGGCCCCAAGGACATCCGCCAGCTGAGCGCCGAGGTCGGCATTCTGCCGCGGGTGCACGGTTCGGCCCTCTTCGAGCGCGGTGAGACCCAGATCATGGGTGTCACCACGCTGAACATGCTGCGCATGGAGCAGACGGTTGACACGCTCAACCCGGACAAGACCAAGCGCTACATGCACAACTACAACTTCCCGCCCTACTCCACCGGTGAGACCGGTCGGGTGGGCTCGCCCAAGCGGCGCGAGATCGGGCACGGCGCCCTGGCCGAGCGGGCCCTGCTGCCGGTTCTGCCCGCCCGCGAGGAGTTCCCGTACGCCATCCGCCAGGTGTCCGAGGCCCTGGGGTCCAACGGCTCCACCTCGATGGGTTCGGTCTGCGCCTCCACCATGTCCCTGATGGCGGCCGGCGTGCCGCTCAAGGAGATGGTCTCCGGTATCGCCATGGGTCTGATCAGCCAGGGCGACGAGTTCGTCACGCTGACCGACATCCTCGGTGCCGAGGACGCCTTCGGCGACATGGACTTCAAGGTCGCCGGTACCCGTGAGCTGATCACGGCCCTGCAGCTGGACACCAAGCTCGACGGCATCCCCGCCGAGCAGCTGGCCCTGGCCCTGCAGCAGGCCCGCGGCGCCCGTCTGGCGATCCTCGACGTCATGCAGGAGGCCATCGAGCGTCCGGCCGAGATGAGCCCGAACGCTCCGCGCATCCTGACCGTCAGGGTCCCCGTCGAGAAGATCGGCGAGGTCATCGGCCCCAAGGGCAAGATGATCAACTCGATCCAGGACGACACCGGCGCGGACATCTCGATCGAGGACGACGGCACCATCTACATCGGTGCCACCGACGGCCCCTCCGCGGAGGCCGCCCGGGACACGATCAACCAGATCGCGAACCCGACCATGCCCGAGGTGGGCGACCGCTACCTGGGCACCGTCGTCAAGACGACCGCCTTCGGCGCGTTCGTCTCGCTGCTGCCCGGCAAGGACGGTCTGCTGCACATCTCGCAGATCCGCAAGCTGCACGGCGGCCAGCGGATCGAGAACCTCGACGACGTGATCAGCATCGGCGAGAAGATCCAGGTCGAGATCCGCGAGATCGACGACCGCGGGAAGCTCTCCCTGGTCCCGGTCGAGGTCGTCGAGTCCGAGGCCGCACCGGCCCCCAAGGCCGAGAAGCCCGACGAGGCCGAAGCCGCGGACGAGGGTTCCGACAAGGGCGACGACAAGGGCGAGGGCGCCCCGCGCCGTCGTCGGCGCCGTAGCTCGGGCGGGCGTTCCGAGAACACCTGATCCCATCCGACCCGGTACGGGGCGGTCGCGTCTTTCACGATGCGGCCGCCCCGCCGTCGTTCGACACGTATGCTCTGCTGGATGTTCCGACGCGTAGAAGAAGGATTTATGAGTTCTGTCCCCATCGCCGCCGAGCAGGATCCGGGCACGACCGTGACACTGCTGGAGCCCGACGGCGGTTCCGGTCTGGTGCGTCGGACGGTGCTGCCCGGCGGACTGCGCGTGGTCACCGAGAACATCCCCGGGGGCCGGTCCGCGGCCTTCGGGATCTCCGCGGCCACCGGTTCCCGCGACGAGGACTCCGCGCACGCGGGGTCGGCGCACTTCCTGGAGCACCTGCTGTTCAAGGGGACCAGGACCCGGTCGGCGCTGGAGATCTCTGCGCTGCTGGACGGGGTGGGCGCCGACCACAACGCCTACACCACCAAGGAGCACACCTGCTACTACGCGAAGGTCCTGGACCGGGACCTGCCGCTGGCGGTGGACGTGGTCGGCGACATGGTCGCCAACTCCGTGCTCGACGAGGGCGAGGTGGAGACCGAGCGCGGCGTGATCCTGGAGGAGATCGCCATGTACGAGGACGAGCCCGCCGACCTGGTGGACGACGTCTTCGCTGAGCACTTCTTCGGTGACACCCCGCTGGGCCGCCCCATCCTGGGCACCACCGACAGCATCGGGGCGCTGGCCCGAGACCGCATCGCCGAGCAGTACCGGGACGCCTACGTGCCCTCGGAGCTCATCGTCACGGCGGCGGGCAGCCTGGAGCACGACAAGGTCGTCGAGCAGGTCCAGGCGATGTTCGCCGACCAGTTGGCTGCCGCGGGCGACGCCCGCCCGTCCCGTCCGCGCGGGCCCGGTGAGCCGGTGCGCACGTACGGCGGCACGGTCGTGCAGCCGCGGGAGACCGAACAGGCCCACATCATCCTGGGCTCTGAGGGCTTGACCCGCGCCGACCCGCGCTGGCACGCCCTGCGCCTGCTCAGCGCGGCCCTGGGCGGCGGTATGTCGTCCCGCCTGTTCCAGGAGGTGCGGGAGAAGCGCGGCCTGGCCTACGCGGTGCAGGCCTACCACACGGCCTACGCCGACACCGGCACCTTCCAGATCTACGCGGGCTGCCTGCCGGAGAAGGCCGACGAGGTCATCGGGGTCTGCCGCGACGAGCTGGCCAAGGTGGCCGCCTCAGGTATCACCTCGGAGGAGCTGAGCCGGGCCAAGGGCCAGATCCAGGGGGCCATGGTGCTGGGCAGCGAGGGCACCAGCGCCCGGATGGGCCGCCTGCTCTCACACGAGCTGACCCGGCCGCGGCACTCCTCCATCGACGAGGACCTGGCCCGGTACGACGCCGTCACCCGCGACGACGTGGCCGAGGCCGCGGCCGAGCTGCTGGCCCGCCCGCGCGCGCTGGCCGTGATCGGCCCCTACGAGGCCGACCGCGAGTTCTAGGCTCCCGTGTCCCGGTCCGTTCCGGGCCCGCTCCGCACGCCGCGGGGCGGGCCCGGTCCCGTTTCCCGGGCTCCGCGGGCCGGTCAGCCCTCCACCAGGCCCTGGCCGACGAACCCTCCCTCTGGGCAGCCGGGCGGGACCGCGTACACGGCCGACCCCACCGCCGTCACCCACTGGTTGAGCAGGTCCAGTTCGTCCAGGCGGCGCTGGACGGGCAGGAACTGGCGTACCGGGTCGGCCTGGAAGGAGACGAACAGCAGCCCCGCCTCCCCCCTGGCCCGGTCGTCGTAGTTGTAGCCGCGGCGGAACATCCGTTCGTCGGGGTCCCCGGTGCGGGCGCGGCGCACGTGTGCGAAGTCGGCGATCACCGGGAGTCCGCCGTCCCCCTTGGCCTCGAAGTCGGGTTCGTCGTGTTCGCTGTCCCCGGTCAGCGGTGCGCCGTCGGACAGCCTGCGGCCGATCACCGCCTCGCGGGCGGGGCGGTCCAGTTCGTCCCAGGTGTCCAGGTGGGTGGCGATCCGGCGCAGGACCAGGGAGGTGCCCCCGGACAGCCAGTCCGGCCCGGACCCGCCCCACACCAGGCGCTCGAAGTCCTCGGTGCCGGGTGCGGGGTTGACGGTGCCGTCCACCTGGCCCATGAGGTTGCGCATGGTGGTCCCGTCGGGTTGGGACCCGTGGGCGCGGCGGAAGCCGTCCTGGCTCCAGCGCAGCCGGCCGAACGCCCGGGAGTCCTTCAGCAGGATCCTGGCGGCGTGCGAGACGGTGACCGGGTCGTCGGCGCACACCTGGAGCAACAGGTCGGTCTGGCCCCAGGCGGGGTCGAGGTCGTCGTGTTCGAAGTCGGGCAGGTCGGTGAGCCAGTCCGGGACCGCGTCGGGGTCCACCCGTTCCACCAGGCCCGGGCCGAAACCGAAGGTCACGGTCAGGCGGGCGGGCACCCGGGCGAGTTCGGGCTCGGTGTCGGCCAGCGCCGGTTCGCCCCGGGTCAGGCGTGCGGCGTCGTCACTGAGCAGGAACAGCAGTCGGCGGACGCCCTCCGCGGCCACCTCCGGCTCCAGATCGATGCCGAGGAGGGTGGCGTGCGCCTGGGGCGCGGTCTGTACCCCGGCCTGGCGGGTCCCGTGGAAGGCGACGGTCTGTTCACCGTGTGGCGGGGGAGGGGCCGCCGGTTCGGGTTCGTCGGCGGGCAGCACCCGGTGGGTGAGGGTGGCGCCGAGCGCGCCCGCTCCGGCCGCGGCCCCGCCCAGGAACAGGTTGCGGCGGCTCAACCGGCCGCGTGGCGGCCCTTTGTCCTGGTGCCCGGCGGCGCCCATCAGTGGTCCCCGTGCTCGTCGTCGCCCTCGTGCTCCCCGTCCCCGCCTTCGTGGTCGCCGTGGCCGTCGCCGTCCTCGTGGTCGCCGTGCTCGTCGTCGCCCTGGTACTCCTCGTTGGCGCCTGCGTGTTCCTTCACCGGCGCGCTGAACTCGGCGGTGGAGCCGTCGGCGAACTCGACGGTGACCCCGGTCTCCGACCCGGGCTCCAGGTCCCCGGTCAGGCCCATCAGCATGATGTGGTCCCCGCCCGGGGTCAGCGGGAGGGTTCCGCCGGCGGGGACGAGGAAGCCGTCCTCCTTCTCCCGCATGGTCCCCTCGGTGCCCTCGCCCACCACCTCGTGCAGCTCCGCGGTCTCGGAACCCTCGTGTGCGGCGGCGACGACGGTGACGTCGGCGTCGGTACCGTTGGCGATCTCACCGAAGACCGCGGTCATGCCGTCGTCCTCGGTGGCCGCCTTGATCCAGGGGTCGGTGACGGAGAAGCCGTCGGCCGCGGTTCCGGTTTCGCCGCCCTCCGCGGAGGTGTCGTCGGCTCCGGCGGTGTCGGGCGCCTCGTCGGTGTCGGTGCCGCCGCAGGCGGCCAGGGCCAGGAGCAGGCTGAGGGACAGCGGCGCCAGGGACAGGGTTCGGGCGTGGGCCATGGGTTCTCCTCGGACGGGCCGTCGGACGCGGCCGTTCGTTAGGAGAGTCGGTCGTAGGGCGGTCGTGGTTCCCGCGGACACGGAAAAGCCCCGCCGGAGGGTGTCCTCCGACGGGGCCGGGTGCCTCGGGGCGGGGTCAGCGGCGCTTGCGCCGCGTGACGGCGATGCGCTTGGGGCCCCGCTGGTTGGCGGCCTCGTGCACGACGACCTCCAGGAGCCCCTCACCGTAGCTGGCTGTGATGTCCTCCTCCTCGACCCCGTCGGGCAGGCTGATCTCGCGGCGGAACGTGCCCATGAACCGTTCCGAGGAGTAGTAGACGACGTCCTCCCCGTCGCGCTGGCGCTCCCCGCTGATGGTCAGGACGCCGTGGTTGAGGCTGATCGCCACGTCCTCCTCGTACACCCCCGGCACCTCGCAGCGG
Source organism: Nocardiopsis sp. iso_40 (assembly GCF_056173285.1). NCBI lineage: Bacteria > Bacillati > Actinomycetota > Actinomycetes > Streptosporangiales > Nocardiopsidaceae > Nocardiopsis > Nocardiopsis sp. iso_40. Next base: position 1,355,970 of record NZ_CM149666.1, read on the forward strand.
ATCACCAGGTCGCTCCCCTTGGCGAGGATGTCGGTGGGCGGGCTCCAGGCGTCGGCGAAGCCGCGCTCGCGTTCGCCGGCCTGACCGCCCTCTATCGAGGACATGGTGTCGGAGATGCGGTTCATCTCGGTGATCATGTCGACGACCCCGTGGAAGGGGTTGCTGAACCTCTTGGGTGTCATGTGCCCTCTGCCTCCTCTGGATTGCCGCTCTCGCCCCTGCGCTCCACCCGGACGCTCCCCGTCCGGGTCGGCGGCGGCCGGTCCTCCGCCCGCAGCCGTTTGGCCCTACCGGGCTTGGGCTCGTCGCCCAGCCCCTTGAACAGCCCCCACAGCATGAACACGAGGATGACCGCGAAGGGCAGGCCCGTGACCACGGAGGCCGCCTGGAGTGCGTCGAGGGCGCTTTCGCCGCCCAGCACCAGCAGGATGAGCGTCACACCGCCCTCGCTGACCGCCCAGAAGGCCCGCTGGAGCCGGAGCGGCCTGGTGTCCCCGCCGTTGGTGAGGGTGTCCACCACCAGTGATCCGGAGTCGGAGGAGGTGACGAAGAAGATGGTCACCACCAGGATCAGCAGGACGGAGGCGATCACCGCGACCGCCGGGGCCAGGGGCAGGGCGTCCAACAGGTGGTAGGCGGCCTGGGCCTCGTCGCCGTCGTTGAACCCGCCCTCACCGAACAGTTCGTAGTACAGGCCGGAACCGCCGAACACCCCGAACCACAGCACGGATACCACGACCGGGGCGAACAGGGCGCCGAGGACGAACTCGCGGATGGTGCGGCCGTAGGAGATGCGGGCCAGGAAGACGCCGACGAAGGGCGCCCAGGAGATCCACCAGCCCCAGTAGAAGACGCTCCAGTCGGTGGTGAAGGTCGCTGCGGTCTCGTCGGCGAGCGGGCTCGGGAAGGACAGGCTCCAGGGGACCAGGTTGCCCAGGTACTCGCCCGCTCCGGTGAGCGTGGAGCTGATGATCCACAGCTTGGGCCCCACCGCGAAGATGAACGCCAGCAGGATGAACGCCAGCCACAGGTTGATCACCGACAGGCGGCGGATGCCCTTGTCGATCCCGGACAGGACGCTGAACAGGGCGATGCCGGTGATGACGATGATGATGGCCGACTGGGACCACGAGTTGTTCGGCAGACCGAAGACCTCGGACAGGCCGCCGTTGATCTGCAGGGTGCCCAGACCGAGCGAGGTCGCCAGGCCGAAGATGGTGCCGAACACCGCCAGGATGTCCACCAGGTTGCCCGGCCAGCCGAAGGCCCTGTCGCCGAGCAGCGGGTAGAGCGCCGACGCGGGGCGCAGCGGCAGCCCCTTGCGGAAGGCGAAGTAGCCCAGGGACAGCCCGAGGGCGATGTAGATCGCCCAGGGGTGGAAGCTCCAGTGGAAGAAGCTCAGCCCCAGGGCCTCCCCGGCTGCTTCGGCCTGGGGCACTGGGTCCGCGCCGGGCTCGGGGGCAACCGGGGCCAGTTCGCTGGAACGCGGTGAGTGCAGGTGGGTGACCGGCTCGGCGACGCCCCAGAAGACGAGGCCGATGCCCATACCCGTGGTGAACAGCATCGCGAACCAGGCGATCGTGCCGAACTCGGGCCTGGAGTCGTCGGGTCCGAGCCGGATCTTCCCGAACCTGCTCAGCATCAGGAAGACGGCCACGCCGAGGAAGGAGGTGGTCGCCAGCACGTAGAACCAGCCCAGCTGGGAGCCGATCCAGTCACGGGCGGCCGAGGCCCCGGCCAGCAGGGGATCGGTGAGAACGATCCCCAGCACGACGAAGGCGATGATGACTGCGCCTGAGACGACGAAGACGGGTGGGTTGGTGTGTTCGCGAACGTACTCGCGCAGGGATGAGATGGTGGCTCCTTCCCAGCCCCGCTGGGTGTACGGGGGTTGGAGCGCCGGTTCCTGCACCGGCCACGGACATGTCCCGTGGGATGGTAGAGGCTTTGGTCCCTGGCAGTAAAGCGAGCGTTCGCTCACGGAGAGTTCCGACAAAGTGTGCCATGTCGGTCTTCGAGGGCGCACCCGGATCCAGGGGTGAAGCGCCGGTTCCCGGGCGCCGGTTCCCGGGCGCCGGTTCCCGGGGGTGGCGGTCCGCCGGAAGCTGCCGGGCGGAGCGTTCAGTGGCGGCGGGGCGTCCGCTGGGCGACGAGCGTGTCCAGGGCGGTGTTCACCCGGTCCAGCCAGCCCGTGATCACCTCCAGCTCCTCCAGCGAGTAGTCCTCGTGCAGCGAGGTCATGACGTCGCGCATCCCCGGCGCGGTGCCGGCGGCCATCGTCTCGGCCCCCTCCACCAGGCGCACCGCGACCTTGCGCCGGTCCAGCGGGTGGGGTGTGCGTTCGACCAGGCCGTGTGCCTCCATCCGGTCGATCACCCCGGTCACCGAACCCGTGGACAGGCACAGGCTGTCCGCGATCTCCCCCGGGGTCATGGTTCCGGCCACCCGCAGCAGTGTGTAGCACTGGAAGTCGGTCGGGTTCATGCCCGAACGCTCCGACATCCGGTGCAGCAGCCGCACCAGCCCCACCGCCAACTGCTGACCGTCGGTCTGCAGCGCCATGTACAGGTCCGTGCGGGAGCGCGGTCCCTTCGCTCCGGATACGTGTGGTTCGTCCGGCTTCGGTGCGGACGCGTTCGCCGCCGACGCCTCCGCCCCGGACGCGGTCGACCCCTCGGGCACGGCGGGCCGGGTTCTGGGCGCGCTGTCCATGGGTCTCCCAACGTCGCGGTGACCGGGCCCTCCGGTCACCGGGAACGAGTTTAGGGGGACCTCGAAGTGTTGGGTGGCCCGGGAAGAGCGCGATGTGTAATAGTTCGGAATAGAAGAATCATGGAAAACGAGACATTTGGTTCGTTGTGCCTTCCGTTGAGGAGGTTGTCATCACCGAAACCGGTAGGGAAGCACCCGCCGTACCCGGGCGAGCCCCGGCCGGGGACGTCGACGGGGTCCGGGCGGCCGTGGGCGGGGTCCTGCACGAACACCTGGGCGCACGGGTGCGCGAAGTGGATCTGCTCGACCCCGGGTGCGGCCGTGAACTGGCCGAACGCATCGTCTCCTTCACCCTGGGCGGGAAACGGCTCAGGTCGGTCCTGCTCTGGTGGGGGTGGCTCGCCGGCGGGGGCGACGCCCGGGGCGGCCCGGCCCGGGCGGCGCTGTCCGCCGGGGCCGCCATCGAGATGCTCCAGACCTTCGCGCTGGTCCACGACGACGTCATGGACGCGGCACCCACCCGGCGGGGGGAGCCCTCCGTGCACGCCGCCCACGCCGCGGCGCACAGGGGGCGCCGCTACCGCGGTGAGTCCGCGCGCTACGGCGAGTCCATGGCGGTCCTGACCGGCGACCTCGCCCTGGCCTGGGCGGACGACCTGCTGTACGGGGCACTCGCCGACCTCGTCACCCGGGCCCGGGCGTACCGCGTGTGGAGCGACATGCGCACCGAGGTGATGGTCGGGCAGTTCATGGACCTGCGCTCCCAGGCGCGCGCCGAGCGCTCGGTGCGCACCGCCCTGCGGACCGACCGGCTCAAGACGGCCTCCTACACCGTCGAACGCCCCCTGCAACTGGGAGCGGTCATGGCCGGAGCCCCCGCCGCGACCGAGGAGTCGCTGCGCGGCTACGGCCGTGACGTGGGGGTGGCCTTCCAGCTCCGCGACGACCTCCTGGACCTCTACGGGGACCCGGCCCGAACCGGGAAGGAACCGGGGGAGGACCTGCGCGAGGGCAAGAACACCATGCTCCTCGCGGCGGGGATCGAGCTGGCCCGTGAGCGCGGCGACCTCGCCGCCCTGGCCCTGTTGGAGGGGGTGGGGGCCGACCCCGTGGACCCGGCCGAGGCCGCCGCCGCGCTCGACCGCGTGGGCGCCCGGGCCCTGGTCCGCGGACGCTGCCGCGCCCTGGCCAGGCGGGGTACGGCCCGTCTCGCCGACCTCGGCCTCGACCCGGCCCTTCGGGAGGGGTTGGTCGGCTTCGCCGACACCGCGGCACGCATCTGACCGGCCCCGCCCACGAACCCCACCCGCGAACGGAAGAGATCCCGTGAACCCTGTCCAGACACCGCAGCCAGCCACCGGGCACCCCCGGCAGTCCGGGCGTCCCCGTACCGGCCGGGACCCCGTGGTCGTCGTGGGAGCCGGGCTGTCCGGCCTGTCCTGTGCCCTGCACCTGCTCGGCGCCGGACGCGACGTGGTCCTCGTCGAACGCCAGGAGCACCCGGGCGGTCGTGCCGGCCGCCTGGACATGGACGGCTTCCGCGTCGACACCGGGCCCACGGTCCTGACCATGCCCGAAATCCTGGAACAGGCCTTCGCGGCGGTCGGCGAGAGCCTCCGGGACCGCCTCGACCTCCTGCCGCTGGCCCCGGCCTACCGCGCCTCCTTCGCCGACGGTTCCGTCATCGACGTGCACACCGACCGGCGCCGGATGACCGCCGAGGTCGCCCGGGTCACCGGGATCCGGGAGGCGGTCGGTTACCTGCGCCTGCGCGAGTGGCTCACCCGCCTGTACGAGGTGGAGATGCGCTCGTTCATCGACGCCCGGTTCGACTCGCCCCTGGACCTGCTCGGCCCGGACCTGGCGCGGCTGGCGGCGATGGGCGGCTTCGGCCGACTGGCCCCCGCGGTCGGCCGCCACCTCGGGGACGAGCGCCTGCGCAGGATCTTCTCCTTCCAGTCGCTGTACGCCGGGGTGGCGCCCGAACGGGCGCTGGCCGCCTACGCCGTCATCGCCTACATGGACACCGTCGCGGGCGTGTACTTCCCGCGCGGCGGGATGCGCGCCATCGCCGACGCCCTGGCGGGAGCCGCCGCCAAGGCGGGCGCACGGCTGCGTTACGGGTGCGGCGTCACCCGGCTGGAACGGTCCGGCGACCGGGTCACGGCGGTACTGACCGACCAGGGCGAACGCATCGCCTGCGACCAGGTCGTGCTCACCGTCGACCTGCCCGCCGCCCACCGCCTCCTGGGCCACCGTCCGCGGCGCCCGGTGCCGCACCGGTTCTCGCCCTCGGCGGTGGTCCTGCACCTGGGCACCGACCGCACCTGGGACCACCTGGCCCACCACACCATCTCCTTCGGAGGGCAGTGGGAGCGCACCTTCACCGAGATCATCGACCAGGGGCGCCCGATGAGCGACCCCTCGCTGCTGGTCACCCAGCCCACGCTCACCGACCCCTCGCTGGCCCCGGACGGCCACCACCTGCTCTACGTCCTGGCCCCCGCCCCCAACCTCGCCGCGGGCGACACCGACTGGGACCGGGAGGGCCCGCGCTACCGCGACGCCGTCGTCCGGACCCTTGAGGAGCGCGGCCTCACCGGACTGGACGCCTCGGTACGCGCCGAACGGCTGGTCACCCCGGCCGACTGGGCCCGCCAGGGCCTGGCCCGGGGGACCCCGTTCTCGTTGGCGCACACCTTCGCCCAGACGGGCCCCTTCCGACCCCGCAACACCGTGCCCGGCACCGCCAACGCCGTCCTCGCGGGTTGCGGCACCACACCGGGAGTGGGGCTGCCCACCGTGCTGCTCTCGGGGAAACTGGCCGCCGCGCGCCTTCTGGCCGCATCGAAACGACGGGGACGCCGATGAGTACCGCCACCGCCGAACTGGACGCCGCGGGCATCACCGCCCGGCGCCTGCGCGAGGACTACCTGCGCTGTCGCGGGCTGCACGCCCACCACGGCCGCACCTACTACACGGCCACCCGGGTACTGCCCCCCGAACGCCGCCCCGGCATCCACGCGCTCTACGGGTTCGCCCGCTGGGTGGACGACATCGTCGACGAACCGGCCCCCGGGACCACGGTCGAGGACCGCAGGTCCCGCCTGGACCGCATCGACGCCGACCTCGCCGCGGCCCTGTCCGGGGCCGAACCGGCGGAACCGGTCCTGCGCGCCCTGGCGCACACCGTGCGCCACTACGCGCTGCCCTCCGAGTACTTCACCGCCTTCATGGCCTCCATGCGGATGGACCTGACGGAGACCGGGTACCGCGACCTCGACCACCTGCGCGAGTACATGTACGGCTCGGCCGCGGTGATCGGACTCCAGGTCCTGCCCGTCCTGGGCACCGTCGCGCCCCGCGAGGAGGCCGCGCCGCACGCCGCCGCCCTGGGCGAGGCCTTCCAGCTCACCAACTTCCTGCGCGACGTGGCGGAGGACCTCGGCCGCGGGCGCGTCTACCTGCCCGCCGACGCCCTGGCCCGGCACGGCGTCGACCGGGCCCTGCTGGAGCACTGCGCCGGCACCCGGGCCCCGGACCCCCGGGTGCGGCGGGCCGTCGCCGAACTGGTGCAGGTCAACCGGGGCCTCTACCGGCTGGCCGAACCCGGGGTGGCGATGCTCGAACCGGTGGCCCGGCCGTGTGTCGCCACCGCCCTGCGGCTCTACCGGGCCATCCTGGACGAGATCGCCGCGGCGGACTTCGACGTGTGGAGCGTCCGCCACCGGGTGTCCGACACCCGCAAGATGGCGGCGGCCATGCCCGCCCTCGCCCGCTCCCTGTGGGCGCGGGCCGTCCCGCGACCCCGCAGCTCCACCCCCTGAGGAGAGCACAGATGTCCCTGCCCGACCCCGAACCGCGACGGATCCCCCTGCGCCGGATGCCCAGGGGCACCTGGGCCCGCCAGGAACCCACCTGGCGGGAGGCGGCCCCGGGGGTGATCGGGGCGGCCCTCAAACGCGCCCTGGCCCGCCCCTCGGGCAACTGGTACGTCCTGGCCGCCGCCGACGAGGTGCGGACCGACCGCCCCTTCGGCCGGGTGGTGGCCGGCACCGAACTGGTCGCCTGGCGCACCCCCGACGGGGCCGTGCACGCGGGCCCGGGGGCCTGCCCCCACCTGGGCGCACCGCTGTGCCGGGGAGCGGTGGACCGGGGGCGCCTGGTGTGCCGCTGGCACGGGCTCTCCCTGGGAGCCGAGGGCTTCCCCGGCTGGAGCCCCTACCCGGCCCACGACGACGGCGTGCTCGTGTGGGTGCGCCTGGACCGCGCGGGCGGCGAGGAGCCCCTGGACGCACCCGTCGTCCCCGAACGCCCCGCGGCCGCCCTGCGCGTCGCGGCGGTGGAGAGCATGGCGGGCCGGTGCGAACCCGAGGACGTGGTCGCCAACCGGCTCGACCCCTGGCACGGCTCCTGGTTCCACCCCTACTCGTTCGTCGGGCTCCGGGTGACCGAAGTGCCGAGCGGCCCCGACCCCGACCCGGACCGGATGGTGGTGGACGTCGGCTTCAGGGTGGCCGGCCGGTGGGGCGTGCCGGTGCGCGCCGAGTTCACCTGTCCCGAGCCCCGGACCGTGGTCATGCGCATCATCGAGGGCGAGGGGGAGGGGAGCGTGGTGGAGACCCACGCCACCCCGTTGGGCGTGGACGAGCGCGGCGTGCCCCGCACAGCCGTCATCGAGGCGACCGTCGCCGCCTCCGAACGCACCGGCTTCGCGCTGGCCCGCAGGGCCGCGGGGGCGGTCCGCCCGCTGATGCGGATGGCCGCCCGCCGCCTGTGGCGCGACGACCTCGCCTACGCCGAACGCCGCTACCTGCTCCGCGCCCGCGGCTGCTGGCCCGGCTGACGCAGGGACCGGGCCGCGGCGCGCAGCGGAGCGAACCTGCCCCGGCGGGGCACGCTCCACACGGTGTGGCCCGGCAGCCCCCACCGGGCGAGCAGGGCGTTGGCGGCCAGGACACCGCTGGTGGCCGCGCGCTCCATCAACGCCACCGGCAGGTCCACCCGCACGTGGTCGCCGGCCACCGTCAGCCAGGGGAGCGGTGTGGTCACCGTGCAACGCCGCGCGTACCCGCCCGGCGGGAACAGCGGGCAGTCCTGCCGCACCTCGTGCCGGGCGTCCACCACCCGCGCCGCGCGCAGTTCGGGGTAGGCGGCCAGGGCCTGTTTCCACAGCGAGGCCTGCTCGGCCGCCGGGTCGCACCCCTGCGGCAGTGCGTAGGCGTGCAGCTCCACGACCGAACCGCCCGTGCGCCGCGCCCAGGCCGACGCCTGGTCCTCGTAGCGTTCCAGGACGCTGATGTTGTCCAGGGTGGGGTACCCGGCGGTGCCCAGGAAGGCCTGCCGGTGGGGGCGCACCGGTCGGTCCAGCCAGTAACGGGAGACCAGGAACGGCGGTGCGGACGGCAGCGCGGCCACCCGGGCCCGCCAGGCGCTGGTGCCCAGGCCGGGGGAGTCCGCCACCAGGCGGCGCAGCCCGGGCGGATCCGCGGCCAGCACCACCCCGTCGAAGGACGAGCCGTGCTCCCCGTCGGTGTCGGACCAGGCCACGGAGGCCTCGTCGGCCCCCGACGGGGTGATCCGGTCCACCCGGGCCCCCTGGTGGAAACGGACCCCCGACCGGCGCAGGCGCTCGGCCAGCGGATCCCACAGCGCCCGCGGGAAGGGTGAGCGGGGCACGTCGAACACCAGCCCCTCGGCGGAACCGAGGAAGTAGATGTGGAACATCACGGCCATCTCCGCCGCGGACAGGTGCTCGGGCGCGGCGAAGAAACTCCGGCTGAAGACCTCGAAGGCCAGGTGGCGGGCGCTGCGCGGGAAGCGGACCAGGTCCAGCAGCTCTTGGGCGCTCAGGTGGTCCAGGCGTTCGTACACACCCGGCACGTCCACGTCCAGCAGTTGCAGCGCGGCGGGCAGGTTCACCCCGGCCAGCTCACGGAACGGGAAACTCCGGCTGGCGGCCGCCAGGGCGAGGGCGTTCCACGGCGGGGCCGGGGGGAGGCCGGAGAACCGGTCGGCCAGCCCGGAGGAGTGCACCAGCGGGTAGTCCGGCAACGGCACCAGACCGGACAGTTCCGGGTCGGCGTGGCGCAGCAGTTCGCGCAGGTTGTAGTACTGCCGGAAGAAGGCGTGGAAGCCCCTGCTCATCGTCGCGGTGGAGCCGTCCGCCAGTTCGGTGTCCCAGCCGCGCAGCCGGCCGCCCAGCCCCTCCTCGCGTTCCAGGACCCGCACCCGGACACCGCGCTCGGACAGGGCGCGGGCGGCCGACAGCCCGGCGATGCCCCCGCCCACCACCGCCACCCGCGGGGTGCGCCGCGGAGGCGGTCCCACCGGCGGGGGCGCCGGGACCGCCTCCGCGGCCGGGTCGTGTACGTCCGCGTTCACCAGCGGCCCCCGGGCCGGGCGCCGACGAAGGTGTGGGTGATCCCGTACTGCCAGCCCGGCAGCGGGGCCCCGGCCACCGACTCCAGCCCGGCGGCGCGCATCCGCGCCAGCAGGGCGCGGGCGCCGTCGAACTCCACCACGCTGCGCCACAGGTAGCGGAACAGGTCCGCGCGGCCGGTCAGGGCCCGCCCGGAGGGGATGACCGCCCCCCAGCACACCGCGGTCCACACCGCCCGGGCCGCCACCGAGTCCGCCACGGAGTACTCGTGCAGGGCAACGCGCCCACCGGGCCGCAGCACCGCCGAGACCGCGGACAGCAGGGCGTCGGGGTCGGGGACGTTGCGGATCAGGTACGCGGCGAACACCGCGTCGGCCGGGCCGCCCAGGCGCTCGGCCACCCACTCCGGGGTCAGCGCCTCGGCCCGCGCCCGGTGGAACTCCACACCGTGCGGCCAGACCTTGGACCGCGCGGCGTCGAGCATGCCCCGCGAGGCGTCCACCGCCACGATCCGGGCCCGCGGCGCCGCCTCCGCCAGGGCCGCAGTGGACGCTCCGGTCCCGCACCCCAGGTCCAGCAGGCGCAGGCCCTCGCCCCGGTCCGGCAGCCGTAGCCGCCGCACGGAGGTGCGCAGGTCGCGGTGGTATCCGGGGTTGGCGCCGACCAGCCGGTCGTAGGCGTCGGCCGCGTGGTCGAACTCGTGGGTGATGGCTCCGGTCTTCATCCGGCCCGTCGTGGTGGTCATGTTCCTCCCGTGTCCACCCGCCGGACGCCCCGCGCCCCGGCATGCTGGTGGTATGGCCGACTACGAAGTGGTGATCATCGGTGGGGGAGCCGCAGGGCTCACCCTGGCCCATCGCATGGGCGGGGTCAACGAACGACGCGGACGGCCCCTGCGCACCGCCCTGCTGGAACCGCCTCCCGGGCCGCACACGCCGCCCCCGCGCACCTGGTGCTTCTGGGAGGCGGAGGGCGGACTCTGGGACCCGCTCCTGGCCGCACGGTGGCGCGACCTGACCGTGCTGGGGCCCGACGGCGCCGAGTACCGTTCCCCGGCAGACCCCTACCTGTACAAGATGCTGCGCTCCACCGACGTGGCCGCGCACGTCCGCGACCGCGCCGACGAGCACCTGGACCAGCGGGAGCTGTACGTGACCGCCCTGGTCGACGGCCCCGACCACGCCACGGTGCACGCCACCGCCCCCGACGGCGCCGCGGTCCGGCTGAGGGCCCGGTGGGTCTTCGACTCGCGTCCGCCGCCCGTGCCGCGGGACGGGCGCACCACCCTGCTCCAGCACTTCCGGGGCTGGTTCGTGCGCGCCCCCCGCGACGCCTTCGACCCCGGGGCCGCCGTCCTGATGGACCTGCGTCCGCCCCAGCCCCGCACCGGGGTGGCCTTCGGGTACGTGCTCCCGCTGTCCGCCCGGGAGGCGCTGGTGGAGTACACCGAGTTCGGGCGCAGCGCCCTGACCACGGCCGAGTACGACGGGGCGCTCACCGACTACTGCGACCGGGTCGGGCTGGGGGACGTCGAGGTCACCGCCGCGGAACAGGGGGTGATCCCGATGACCGACGCGCCCTTCCCCACCCGTACCGGTCGGCGCCTGTTCCGCATCGGCACCGCGGGCGGGGCCACCCGGCCCTCCACCGGCTACACCTTCAGCGGGGTGGCCCGCCAGACGGCCGCGGTGGCCCGGGCCCTGGCCGAGGACCGGACCCCGGTGCCTCCGGTGCCCTACCGGGCCAGGCACCTGGCCATGGACGCCATCATGCTCCGGGCTCTGGACAGCGGGCGGGTGGCGGGCGCCGACTTCTTCACGCGGCTCTTCGCCGCCAACCGGCTCGGCGACGTCCTGGCCTTCCTGGACGGCACCTCCCGCCTGCCGGGGGAGCTCGCGATGGGGCTGACCACCCCCCTCGGGGCGATGTCCCGGACCACCCTCGACCACCTGTGGTACAGCCTGCGCACCCGCGCGGGCGGGGCCCCGGGCCGGTTCAGGGCGCCAGGGCGGCCATCGCCTCGGTGAGGGAGCCCAGGTGGCCGCCGGCGAACCGCCGGGCCGCCCGCACACCGCGCCAACCCGGGCCCGCCGTGTACAGGCCGACGTGTTCCCTGGCGGCGTCGGCGGCCCCGGCGGCGGCCAGCAGCGCCCCGGCGCCCTGTTCGCCACGGGTGTGGCACCACAGCACCACGGCGCTCGGCCCGGTCCGCCGGACGGTGTGCACGACCGCCTCGGCGGGGGTGCAGGGCCCCAGGACCCGGTGGGCCCGCCCGGCCTCCCGCAACGCCGCGGCCAGGGCCTCCACCGGCAGGCTGTGCATCTCGTGCGGGGCGCAGGCCAGGACCACCGGTCGGCCGGATCCGGGCGCGCGGCCCGGGCCCGCGGCCGGGGCCGGCCGCCCCGGGGGTACCCGGCGCAGCGCCGAGGAGACCGACCAGGAAAGCAGGTGCTCCACCTCCACGTAGCGGCGGGTGTCCTCCCACTTGCGGCCCATCCCGTACAGCAGCGGCATCGCCAGGTTCTCCCAGACCTCGACGGTGCCGTGTGCGGCCAGTGCCCTCTGCAGCAGGTGTTCTACCAGGTCGGAGTCCATGCGCATGGCGGCGCGGGCGATCCCCTGCAGGGAGGGGGAGGCGGAGCCGAGCGGCAGGGTGTCCCCGCCGGGCCGCCCCGTCCGCCCCGGCTGTCCGGAGGCGCGCAGGGTCGGGCTCCCGGGTGGTGTTGACGGGGTGCCGTGCGGGTCTGCCGGGGCGTGGGCGTGCTCTTGTCCGGTTCGCCCGGGCGTATCCGGGGAATCCTTCTGGTACACGGCGGCGGACGCGCGAAGGACCGGCCGAGCCGCCGGGGTCCGGTCCAGGATCCGCTGTGCGGCCGCGGCGGGGGGCACGCCCTCACCGACCAGGCGGCACAGTTCCCGCAACCGGTCCATATCGGCCGGTGAGTACCTGCGGTGGCCGCCGGGGCTGCGCTCCCCGGGGCCGATCCCGTAACGCCGGTCCCAACTGCGCAGCGTGGTCGGCGTGACCCCCAACAGGCGGGCCGCGGCACCCGGGGAGAGTGCGTCGTTCATGGCACCCCAACACGTTGCGAAAGCGGTGCGACTTGTGGCGCGCGTCGCTGACCTCCGACTCTAGTCGGGAGAGCACCGAAAGGGGCGACAACATGGATCTGGACACCAAGCGCCGGGCGGACCGGCGGCTCGACATCGTCTACCGGATCGGCGCCGGTCTCACCGGGCTGGTCCTGATCGGTTTCGGTATCGCGGGGCTGATGATCAGACTCCCGCTGTTCGACACCCAGGGCGAGGTGATCGCGGGACTTTCCACCAACGGGGCGCTGAGCTTCCTGTCGATCGCCATCGGATCGCTGCTTGTGGGCGCGATGGTGCTGGGCGGGACCTTCGCCTCCACCGTGTGCGTGGCGGTCGGCGCGGCCTTCGTGGCCAGCGGGCTGGTCAACCTCTACCTGATGAGCACCGACTTCAACATCCTGGCCTTCTCCATGCCCAACGTCATCTTCAGTTTCGTCGTGGGCCTGATGGTGATGACCTTCGGTATGTACGGCCGCTTCACCGGCGGCCTCGCCGAGGACAACCCCTTCCGCCAGCACCGGGAGTCCCGGCACCGGGGCCGGGTCCCGGCACCGCGCGCCGAGGGCGTCGGCGGGTCCGTCGGTCACGGGAGCACCGACGAACGCCTCCGGGACACCGCCGGGGAACCCGACCACCGGGTGGAACAGCAGGCCGGAGCCCGGGACGCCGCCGCTGACGGGGGCGCACCGCGCGTGCGCGGCCGCCACCGCGCCGACGGGGCGGCGGAGTGAGCGGCGCGCCCCGCCGGGGGCGCCTGGCACTGGTCACCGGAGCCAGCGGGTACATCGGCGGCCGTCTGGTCCCCGAACTGCTCGCCGCCGGGTACCGGGTCCGCTGCCTGGCCCGGACCCCGGACAAGCTCCGCGACCACCCCTGGCGGGACCGGGTGGAGGTGGCGCGCGGCGACGTGGTCTCCGGCGAGGGCCTGGCCGAGGCCCTGGCCGGGGTGGACGTGGCCTACTACCTGGTGCACTCGATGGGCGGGGGCGGCGACTTCGGGAGCAACGACGCCAAGGGCGCCAGTACCTTCGCCCGCGCCGCCGGGGAGGCCGACGTCGGCCGGGTGGTCTACCTGGGCGGGCTCGCCCCGGAGGGGGAGGCGCTCTCGGCGCACATGGCCTCCCGCAAGGAGGTCGCCGACCTCCTGCTGGACGGTCCGGTGCCCACCGTGGTGCTGCGCGCGGCGGTGATCCTCGGTTCGGGTTCGGCGTCCTTCGAGATGCTGCGGCACCTCACCGAACGCCTGCCCGCCATGACCACGCCGCGGTGGGTGCGCAGCCGGGTACAGCCCATCGCCGTACGTGACGTGCTGCGCCTGCTGGTGGAGGCCGACACCCTGCCGGCCGACACCAACCGCGCCTTCGACATCGGCGGGCCCGAGACCCTCACCTACGCGGAGATGGTCCAGCGCTTCGCCTCCGAGGCGGGTCTGGCCCGCAGGCTCATCCTGCCGGTGCCCGTGCTGTCGCCGGGGCTGTCCAGCCTGTGGGTCGGCCTCATCACACCGGTCCCGCCCGCGGTGGCGCGTCCGCTGGTGGAGTCGCTGCGCCATGACGCGGTGGCCGGGGAGGACGACCTGGCCGAGCTGTTGGACGACCACGAGCGGATCGGGTTCGACCGGGCGGTGGCGCTGGCGCTGCGCCGCATCGACGAGGACCGGGTGGACACCCGCTGGTCGTCCGCGGCCTGGCCCAGTGCCCCTTCGGACCCCCTGCCCACCGACCCCGACTGGTCCGGGGGCAGCCTGTACACCGACCGCCGCGCCCGTGTGGTGGACGCGCCCGCCGCACGGCTGTGGCGGGTGATCGAGGGGATCGGCGGGGAGCGGGGCTGGTACTCCTGGCCGCTGGCCTGGGCCGCCCGGGGCTGGATCGACCTGGCCATGGGCGGGGTGGGGCCGCGCCGCGGCCGACGCGATCCCGAACGCCTGCGGGTGGGGGACTCGCTGGACTTCTGGCGGGTGGAGGAGATCGTGCCGGGGCGGCTGCTGCGGTTGCGTGCGGAGATGCGGCTGCCCGGACCGGCCTGGTTGGAGCTGGGGGTGGGTGAGGTCCGGGGGCGCACCGTGTACCACCAGCGGGCGCTTTTCCACCCGCGCGGGCTGTTGGGCCACCTGTACTGGAAGGCGGTGACGCCCTTCCACGGGGTGGTGTTCGGGTCGATGGCCGCCAACATCGCCGCCCGGGCCGAGCAGGGCGCCGCGGAGGACCCGCGGGACCGGGACTAGCCGCGGGTCCGCCCCGGGGGAAGCTCCCCCTCACCCGCCCCGAACCGATGGGGCGGGTGAGGGGGGAGGGGACGGTGCACTCTCAGGATTAGCTAGGATTCCAAGAAGCTCGCATTTCTAGCTATGTCTCAGTGAACTCGGAAGGACACCCGACGGTGAGTACACGACTCGAACCCCCGGTCCGGCGGTCACGCTGGTGGGTGGGGGCCGCCCTCCTGGTCGCCCTCGTGTGGATCCTGGGCGCGGGCCCCCTCGGAGCCTTCCTCGGTAGGCTCGGCGAGGTCCAGACCAACGACCCCGCCGCCTTCCTCCCGGACGGCGCCGAGTCCACCGAGGTCGACCGGATCGCCGAGGACTTCGACCGCGCCGACAGCGTCCCCGCCGTCGTCGTCCTCTCCGGCGACGAGGACCTCGCCGACGCCCGGCTCGCCGACGCCGCCTCCCTCGCCGAGCGGATCGGTGAACAACCCTGGGTCTCCGGCCAGGTGGTCGGCCCCGTCCCCGGTACCGAGGACCCCTCCGTCGCCCAGCTCGTGGTCCCGGTGGACAGCGGCTACGACACGGGCGAGTCCGTGGCCGAGTTGCGCGACCTGCTCGCCGCCGACCCCGTCGACGGCCTCCGGGCACAGGTCACCGGCCCCGCCGGATACGCCGCCGACCTCTCCGCGGCCTTCGGCGGCATCGACTCCACCCTCCTGCTGGTGGCCGTGGCCGCGGTCCTGGTCATCCTCGTCGCCGTCTACCGCTCACCGCTGCTGCCGGTCCTGGTCATCGTCGCCTCCCTGCTCGCCCTCGGCCTGTCCGGCGCCCTGGTCTACGCCGCGGCCGACACCGGACTGGTCAGCCTCAACGGCCAGAGCCAGGGGATCCTGTTCATCCTCGTCGTGGGCGCCTGCACCGACTACGCGCTGCTGCTCGTGGCCCGTTACCGCGAGGAGCTCGCCGCCCGCGACCGGGTGCCCGACGCCGTCCTCGCGGCCGTACGCGGGGTCACCGGTCCCGTCCTGGCCTCCGGCGGCACCGTCATCCTCGGCCTGCTCTGCCTGTTGGCCGCCGACCTCAACTCCACCAGCAGCCTCGGCCCCGTGGTGGCCATCGGCGTGGTGGCCGCCATGCTCGCCGCGATGACCTTCCTGCCCGCCGCCCTGGCCCTGTGCGGGCGCGCGGCCTTCTGGCCCGCCGCCCCGCACGGCCCCCGCCAGCAGGAGGGGCGGACCACCGACGGGGTCCTCCAACAGCACCCCTTCTGGGGGCGGATCGCCCGCGCCGTCGCCCGCCGCCCGCGCGCCCTCTGGCTGGGCACCGCCGCCCTGCTGCTGGTCGCCGCCGTGTTCGCGCCCCAGTTCAGTGCCGAGGGCACCGGGCAGGCCGACGTCTTCCGCACCGAGGTCGAGGCGGTCGACGGCCAGCGCACCCTCGAACGCGGGTTCGGCTCGGACTCGGGCGCGGCCCCCGCCCTGGTGGCCGCCGACGCCGACCACCTGGACGAGGTCGTCGAGGCCGCGGAGGCGACCCCGGGGACGGACGGCGCGGCAGCCGTGACCGAGCCCGCACCGCCCGGAACCCGGAGCCCCGCCCTGGTGGTGGACGGCCGCGTCCTGGTCGAGGTCGGCCTGACCGCCGACCCGGAGAGCACCGAGGCCGTCGACACCGTCCGCGGGCTGCGCGAGAACGTGCGCGCCGTGCCGGGCGCCGACGCCCTGGTCGGCGGGGTCAGCGCCACCGACCTCGACACCCGGGAGACCGCCCAGCGCGACTTCGCGGTCGTGGTCCCCCTGGTCCTGGTCGTCGTGTTCCTGGTGCTGATCCCGCTGCTGCGCTCCCTGGTGGCGCCGCTGCTGCTCATGGCGGCCAACGTGCTCTCGTTCGCCGCCGCCCTCGGGGTGGGCACCCTGGTGTTCGACCACGTCCTGGACCTGCCCGGGGCCGACCCGGTGGTGCCGCTGTTCGCGTTCGTGTTCCTGGTGGCCCTGGGCATCGACTACAGCATCTTCCTGATGTCGCGGGCCCGCGAGGAGACCCTCCGGCACGGCCACCGGGAGGGCGTCCTGCGGGCCCTCACCGTCACCGGCGGGGTGATCACCTCCGCCGGGGTGGTGCTGGCGGCGACCTTCGCGGCGCTCGCGGTCATCCCGCTGCTGTTCCTGCTCCAGTTGGCCTTCCTGGTGGCCTTCGGAGTACTGCTCGACGCACTCGTGGTGCGCACCCTGCTCATCCCGGCGCTCGCCCTGGACGCGGGGCCCCGGCTGTGGTGGCCCGGACGCGCGGGCCGGAACGCGCACCCGGGCCCGGAAACCGGTGCGGACGCGGGCTCCGGCACGGGGCCGTGAAACCTCACAGCAGCTCGCCGGGAAGCTCCCGGTAGGCCCGGCTGAGCTCGTCGAGCAGTTCGGGGCGGGGCAGGTGGACCCCGTCCACCGACGCCACCGGGCGGACCCCGGTGGCGGCGTTGGTGACGAAGGCGCCCGCCACCCTGGTGGCCGCCACGGCCGCCAGCGGGCGCGTGGAGACCGGGACCCCGAGCCGCTCGGCGACCTGGCTGACCAGGCGCATCGTCACCCCGGGCAGACAGGGGGCCTGCGGCCAGACCAGCCCGGACCCCTCCAGGAAGCCGATGTTCCAGGTGGGCCCCTCCGAGACACGGCCGTCCACACCCATGAACAGCGCGTCGTCGAACCCGTCCAGCTGGGCCGCGCGCCGCTGCCGGATCACACCGAACAGCCCCGTCCCCTTGACCGTCGGGGCGTCCCGGTTGAACAGGCGGGTGCCGAGGTGGACCGGCGGCGGCGCGGAGCCCGGGGCCGCCCGCGTGGACACCAGGATCTGGGGCAGGGGGCGCGAGGAGGGGCGGCCCAGGTCCAGGCCGGGGTCGTAGACGGTCACCCGGACCACGGAGGGCGAGGGGTGCGCGCGGGCGGAGCGGCGGGCGAGCTCGCGCACGCGCACGATGTCGAGTTCGGTGCCGAAGAGGGTCGCGCAGTCCCGGCTGAGGCGTTCCACGTGCAGGTCCAGGCCGCGCACCCGCAGGTCCGTGACGAGCATGGTCGTGAAGTGCCCGTAGCCGTACAGGGCGAGGCCAGCGAGTTCTCCCGTGCTGACGGGGCGTCCGTTCAGTTCCATTACGGGCACCATTCTGGCACTTCGGGACCTGCGGCAGGGGGCGGTCCGGGGTCCCGGCCCGGCCGTGTCCGGCCATGCTCGGCCGGGCGGGATCATGGAGGCATCCGGCACGCCGGCGGAGGTAACGGCCGCCCGGCCGGGTAGGACGACCAGGAAAGGGGAGCACCACGTTGCGTATCGACCTCAACTCCGACCTCGGTGAGAATGTCGGCCGCTGGGAGCTCGGCGACGACAGCGCCCTGCTGTCCGTCGTGACCAGCGCCAACGTCGCCTGCGGCTTCCACGCGGGCGACCCCTCGGTGCTGCGCCGCACCACCGCGGAGGCGGCCGACCGCGGGGTCTCCGTCGGCGGCCACGTCTCCTACCGCGACCTCGCCGGGTTCGGCCGCCGATTCGTGGACGTGCCGCCCGCCGAACTCACCGACGAGGTGATCTACCAGCTCGGCGCGCTGTCCGCCTTCACCTCGATGGCCGGCGACCGCGTCCGCTACGTCAAACCGCACGGCGCCCTGTACAACGCGATCGTCCACCACGAGGAGCAGGCCGCCGCGGTCGTCGAGGCCGTCCGCGCCTTCGATCCGAGCCTGCCCGTCCTCGGCCTGCCCGGATCGCGCTTCCTGGCCCTGGCCGAGAAGGCGGGTCTTGCCGCCTACCGCGAGGCCTTCGCCGACCGCGCCTACACCCCGCAGGGCACCCTCGTCCCGCGCCGCGAACCCGGTGCGGTCCTGCACGACCCCGAGACCGT
Organism: Nocardiopsis sp. iso_40; assembly: GCF_056173285.1. Taxonomy (NCBI): domain Bacteria; kingdom Bacillati; phylum Actinomycetota; class Actinomycetes; order Streptosporangiales; family Nocardiopsidaceae; genus Nocardiopsis; species Nocardiopsis sp. iso_40. Next base: position 1,374,249 of record NZ_CM149666.1, read on the forward strand.
CGCCGAGCGCTGCCTGCGCATCGCCCGGGGCGAGCCCGTCGAGGCCGTGGACGGTACCCGGATCCTGATCGGGGCCGACTCCCTGTGCGTCCACGGGGACAGCCCCGGCGCCGTGGAGATCGCCCGCGCCGTTTCCGAGCGGCTACGCGCCGAGGGCGTCACCATCGCCCCCTTCACCGGCGCGTCCGCCACCGCACCGCCCGCCTCCGCCTGACCGAAGCCGACCCGATCTGGAGCCGTACGTGCGCGTCCTGAAGTGCGCAGACACCGGGATACTGCTGGAGGTCGCCGACCTGGACCAGGTCATCGCCCTGGGCGCCGCCCTGGAAGCGGACCCGCTGCCGGGCGTCGCGGACGTCGTCCCGGCCGCCCGCACCGTCCTGCTGCGGCTGGAACCCGGAGCCGACCCGGCCGGGGTCGCCGAGGCCGTCACCGGACTCCCGCTGACCGGCCGGACCCACCGCAGGAGCGGGGACACCGTCACCATCGGCGTCCACTACGACGGCGAGGACCTCGCCGACGTCGCCGAACTCACCGGACTCAGCCCGCGCGGGGTCGTCCGCGCCCACACCGCGGCGACCTGGACGGTCGCGTTCTGCGGGTTCGCCCCCGGCTTCGGCTACCTGGTCGGCGACGACCCCAGCCTGCGGGTACCCCGCCGGGGCGAGGCCCGCACCCGGGTCCCCCGGGGGTCCGTTGCGCTGGCGGGGGAGTTCACCGGCGTGTACCCGCGCAGCTCCCCCGGCGGGTGGCAGCTGCTCGGCCGCACCGACACCGTGACCTGGGACCTGGACCGGGACCCGCCCGGCCTCCTGCGGCCCGGCGTCCGGGTGCGCTTCGAGGAGGTCGCGTGAGCGGCACGGCCGGGAGCGCGCTGGAGGTCCTGGCGACCGGGCCGCTGACCACAGTCCAGGACGCGGGCCGGTTCGGCCACGCCGCCCTCGGCGTGGGCCGCTCCGGTGCGGCCGACCCCGACTCCTACGCCCTCGCCAACCGGCTCCTGGCCAACCCCCCGGGCGCCGCGGCCCTGGAGGTGACGCTCGGCGGACTGCGGGTCCGGACACACGGCACGGTCACCGTCACGGTGACCGGAGCCCGGGCGTCGGTCCGGGTGGACGGGCGCGGCGCGGCGGTTAACGAGGTCCTGCACCTGCCCGACGGAGCCGAACTCACCCTGGGCGTCCCCGACCGGGGGCTCCGTTCCTACCTGGGCGTACGCGGGGGAGTGGACGCACCGCCCGTGCTGGGATCGCGCAGCACCGACGTGCTCGCCGGACTCGGCCCCGCGCTCCCCGGGGCCGGGGCCGTGCTGCCGGTCGGACCGGCCCCCGCCGCCTTCCCGAACCTGGACCACGCCCCGGTCGGGCCGGTCGGCGGAGACCGGGTGGAGCTGCGGGTCGCACTCGGCCCCCGCGAGGACTGGTTCACCGAACGGGCCCGCACCGCCCTGCTGTCCGGGGACTACGAGGTGACCCCGCGCAGCGACCGGGTGGGCGCCCGCCTGGCCGGACCGGCCCTGGAACGGGCCCGCGAGGGCGAACTCCCCAGCGAGGGCATGGTCGCCGGGTCGCTCCAGGTCCCCCCGGACGGCGAACCGGTGCTGTTCCTCGCCGACCACCCGGTCACCGGCGGCTACCCGGTCATCGCGGTGGTCTGCTCCGCCGACCTGCCCCGGGCCGCCCAGGCCCGCCCGGGGACCCGGATCCGCTTCGTGCTCTGAGCAGGGGCGACCCGGGTACCTGAGCCGGGGCGCTGTTCAGCGGTCCGCGCCGCGCGGGGCCCCGGGGTCGGGGAAGGACTGGTCGGAGCGGTTCCGCCCGCCCCGCAGGCGTGCTCCCCGGCCGTCCCGGGTTTCCGCGGCCCCGGCCGGTTCCCGCCCGGGCGACGGGCGCGCGGAGTCGGAACCGGAGGTGTCACGGGCGGGGAGGTCGGACTCCGGCCGCGCTGCCTGGCACATGGGGCGCTCCAAGGGTCTGGGCTGCCTCCCAGCCTAGCGGGCTGCCCGGAAACGTTGCCGGTGTGAGCCAGGGGGGACGAGCCCGGAACCGGCCTCAGGCGGGCGCCGCGGCGCCCAGGCGGCCGTCGCGCATCTCCAGCACCCGCCCGGCCGCGCCGAGGTGCTCGGTGTCGTGCGTGACCAGCAGCGTCGCCACACCGAACGTTTGTGTCGCCTCCCCGATCAGCTCCATGATCCGCGCGCCCCGGTCGTGGTCCAGCGCCGCCGTCGGCTCGTCCACCAACAGGGCGCTCGGCCGCCCCGCCAGCGCCCGGGCGATGTTCACCCGCTGGCGCTCGCCCCCGGACAGCTGGTGCGGGCGCCGGTGCTCCTTCCCGGAGAGCCCCACCGCGGCCAGGGTCTCCATCGCCGAGGCCCGCGCCTCGCGCACCGGACGGGACCGCATGTGCCCGGTGACCACCAGCTGCTCCACCGCGGTCAGCGAGCTGATCAGGTTCGGCTGCTGGAAGACGATGCCCACCTCGGCCAACCGCAGCCGCGCCGTTTCCCGGGGGCGCAGCCCCAGCGTGTCCGTACCGCCGACGCGCACCGTGCCCGAGTCCGGCCGGATGAGGGTCGCGGCCACCGCCAGCAGGCTCGACTTGCCCGACCCGGACGGGCCGACCACGGCCGTCACCTCCCCGGGGGCCACCCGCACCGACACGCGGTCCAGGGCGGTCACCACCCCGTCGCCGTCGGGGTAGGTCAGGGTCACGTTGCTCAGTTCCAGGCTCATCGGACGCCTCCCAGGGCGGTCAGCGGGTCAACGGAGGTGATGCGGCGCACGGCCAGGACCGCGCCGAGCATGCCCAGCACGACCATGGCGGCGACCGGGCCCAGGGTGGTGGCCGCGGTCAGCGAGAACGGCAGGGCGGAACCGGCCAGGGCGCCCAGCCCCACGCCCGCGGCGCCGCCCGCGGCGGTGCCCAGGAGCAGCACGATCAGTGCCTGGGCGAGGGCGTCGCGCAGCAGGTAGCGGGTGGAGCCGCCGAGCGCCTTGAGGATCGCGACGTCCCCGCTGCGCTGGATCGTCCACACGGTCAGGAACGCCCCGATGACCAGGGCGGAGATCGCGTAGAGGAAACCCTGCATGGCGACCAGGGAACTGTTCTCCGAGGAGAACGAACCGATCGCCCGGAGGCTGCCGGACAGGGTGGTGGAGACGGTGCCCGCCGCCTCGTCCGCGGCACCGGCCGCCTCGTCCGGCCCGACGGAGGAGGCGACCACGTTGGCGATCGGCGCGTCCTCGCCCTCGGCGTGCCGCACCCGGGGGTCGACCTCCTGCCAGGTTCCGATGCCGGTCCACACCGCCGGGGTGTGGCTGTAGTGCTCGGTGGGGGCGAGGGCGTCGACGGTCAGCTCGGTACCGGCGACGGTCACCGTGTCGCCCTCGGTGACGCCGAAGTCCTCGGCGATCTCCTCGCTGACGACCAGACCGCCGTCGGCACCCAGACCCCCGGGCGCCAGGCGGCCGCCGGGGACCACCCCGAACAGCGCGACCGCGGCCCCCTCGCCGCCGTCGAGTTCGATCCGGCTCCGGGTGACGCCGACCGGTTCGGCCCACTCCACCCCCTCGGTGGCGGACCAGGTGTCGAGCTGGGCCCGGGTGACGGTGCTGTCGGCGTAGGACTCCTCGGGGTCGCCGTCACCGGACGTGCCGAAGGCGATGTGGCTGGCGGGCAGGTTCTCGACCGCTGACGTGGACTGGTCGGCCAACCCCGCCGTCAGTCCGGACAGCAGCACGATGAGCAGGGTGATGAGGGCGACGACGGAGCCCATCAGCGCGAACCGCCCCTTGGCGAAGCGGATGTCACGAAGGGCGACGAACACGGCGGCCCTCCTTTCGGTGGACACTCGGTGGATGCGTGCCTCCAGCCTCGTCCGGTCCGGGACCGGCGTCATCGGGCGAACGGAGCGTTCCCGGCCGCGGCTGGGTGGAGAGCGGACTCCATCGAACGGTTGATGACCCGGTCACCCGCACCGTCATAAGCTGCACTGATGCGGTACAGCAGGGGGTGGGCGCCCGAACTGCCCGGTGTGGTGACGGTGCTGCGGGTGCTGCGTCTGCTCCTGCACGCCTGCTTCCTGTTCCTGCTCGGGGTCGGCACCGCCCGGTACGCGCTCACCGGCCCGGCAGCCGCCCACCCGCAGTGGACGCACTGGGCGGTCGGCTGCGGGGCCGTGCTGCTCGGCGCGGTCTACTGCGCCGGGGCGCTGGCCGCCCGGCACGACGTGCACCGGACCCGCTCCCTGGTGTGGCTCGCCGCGGTCACCCTGCTGTGGGCCCTCCTGTCCTGGGCGGCCCCGGACTTCGTGTGGCTGGCCTTCCCGCTGTACTTCCTGCACCTGCACCTGCTGCGCGGGCTCCACTCGGTGGTCGCGGTCGTGGTCATCACCGCCGCCGCGGTCCTGGGCCAGGTCCTGCACGGCGGCGCCCTCACCGCGGGAATGGTCCTCGGGCCGGTGCTCGGGGCGGTGTTCGCGGTGGCCATCGCCGCCGGTTACACGGCGCTGGACCGGGAGAGCGAACGGAGCCGGGAACTCATCGACACCCTCACCCGGACCCGCGACGAACTCGCCGCCGCCCAGCGCCGCACGGGAGTGCTCGACGAACGCGAACGCCTGGCCCGGGAGATCCACGACACCCTCGCCCAGGGCCTGTCCAGCATCGTGCTGCTGTTGCGCACCGCGGAGAGCGCCCTGCCGCAGGACCCCGCTCTCGCGGCCACCCGTGTCGCCGAGGCCAGGGAGAGCGCCTCCGCCAACCTCGCCGAGGCGCGCAGGTTCGTCCGGGACCTGGCCCCGCCCTCGCTGACCGGGGCCAACCTGCCCGACGCCCTGCGGCGGCTGTGCGAACGGGTGGGCCGCACCGGGGACCTCGACTGCCGGTTCCGTACCGACGGGACCCCGACCGAACTCCCCTCCGGCTACGAGGTCGCGCTGCTGCGCGCCGCCCAGGCCAGCCTCGCCAACGTCACCGCGCACGCCCGCGCCACCACCGCCGTGGTCACCCTCGGCTACCTGGGGGAGGAGGTCACCCTGGACGTGTACGACGACGGGGAGGGCTTCGTGCCCGAACGGCTCCGCCCGCGCGAGGACGGCACCGGTTACGGGATCGCCTCACTGCGCGAGCGCGTGGCCGCCCTGGGCGGGGACCTGCAGGTGGAGTCCGCGCCGGGCGAGGGCACCGCGGTGGCCGTCCGACTGCCCCTGACCCCGGAGGAGTCCCGGTGACCGACAGCCCCCTGCGCATCCTGCTGGTGGACGACCACCCCGTGGTGCGCCACGGACTCAAGGCGATGTTCGCCGAACAGCCGGACATGGACGTGGTGGCGGAGGCCGCCGACGGCCGGGCCGCACTGGACGTGCTCACCGGTGCCGGGGGGTCGGGCTCCGGGGGACCGGGCGGCGGCCGGACGGAGGTCGACGTCGTGCTGATGGACCTGCGGATGGGCGCCGGCATGGACGGGGTCACCGCGATCCGGCGCATCACCGAACTCGACTCCCCGCCGCCGGTCCTGGTCCTGACCACCTACGACACCGACGCCGACATCCTCGCCGCGGTCGAGGCGGGCGCCACCGGCTACATGCTCAAGGACGCACCGCCGGACCAGCTGTGCGAGGCGGTGCACGCGGCCGCGCGCGGGCAGACCGCGCTCGCCCCCGACGTCGCGAACCGGCTCATGGCCCGGCTCCGTTCGCCGCACCCGGCGCTGAGCGGACGCGAACTGGAGATCCTCGGCCTGCTGGCCAGGGGGCTGTCCAACCGGGCGATCTCCCGCGAGCTGTTCATCAGCGAGGCCACGGTCAAGACCCACCTGGTGCACGTGTTCGACAAGCTCGGTGTGGACAACCGCACCGCGGCCATCACCACGGCCCTGCAACGCGGCCTCATCCGCGTCGAGTGAACACCGGCCTTCCGTTCCGGGCCTTCGGGCGCAGCCCCAGGCGCCGCAGCTCCAGCGCGGCCAGTTCCGCCACCGCCGTCGGGTCGTTCTCCTGCCAGGCCCCGGCGGGGTCCTCGTGCACCGCCGCCAAGCCGGCGGTGGGGGCGCCGGACAGGGCGCGCAGCGCCAGCAGCCGGGTACGCGCCTCGGGGGACAGCGCGCGGAGCCGCACCGTTGCGGTGGCGCGGACGATCCAGCGGGCGCGGGCGGGCAGCCAGGTGGCGGCGAGCAGGAACAGCGGAAGGGCGGCCACGAGCAGCGGCAGGGTGAGGGCGAGCGTGCCCACGGAGTCCTGGAAGGAGTCCCCCGCGGCGCTGAGGGACTCGCCGGTCCCGCTGAGGCCGGTGAAGGGGGCGGCCAGGGCCTCCCCGGCGAGGGGGACCTGCTGGACGTTCTCGGCGGCGGTGTCCATGTGCTCGGTCAGTCCCGCCCCGGTACTGGACATGAGCTCGCCCGGACGGTTCAGGGACAGGAGGGTCTCGCGCAGGGCCAGGGCCGCGTGGATCCACACGAACGCCCAGACGAGCGCGGCGAGGTCGCAGACGAGTTGGAGGCAGGCGCGGACCGGGGTGTCGGCGTACAGCTTCACGGGGGCTCCCGGGGGTGAGGGGGCTGGGGGGTGATGCCCACCCTTGCCCGTTACCCGTTTCCGCCCGGCGGCACCCGCCCCGGGCCAACCCCGCGGGGGCTTCGGGGAGCGGCGCCGACCCCGCGGGGCCGACGCCGCACAGCGGGCTCGGTGGTGGACGGTCAGGGGCGGTGGCTCAGCCGTGCTGGTCCAGGAAGGAGCGGACCGCCGCCAGCCACGCCTGCGGGGCCTCGGCCGTGATCAGGTGCCCGGACTCCACCTCCACCAGTTCCGCGCCGGGGATGCCCTCGGCCAGTTCCCGCGAGAGCGCCGGGGAGGCCAGCCGGTCCAGGGACGCGGCCACCACCAGGGTGGGCACGGCGATGCCGGCCAGCTCCCCCGTGGTGTCCGAGGCGGCCACCAGGTCCACCTGTTCGGGGGCGCCCTCGGGGACGAAGTCCGCGAGCCAGGCCACCGAGTCCTCCAGTTCGGCCGGGGACATCGCCTCCAGCGCCGGGTCGCCCGCGGCCACCAGGGTGAGGAACCGGGCGAGCAGTTCCCGGTCGCCGTCCAGCAGTTCCCGCCAGATCCGGACCGCCAGGCGCATCCGGTTGTCCGGCCTGGCGAACCCGGCGGTGAGGACCAGTCCGGTGACCCGCTCGGGGTGCCGGGTCGCGGCCCGTACCGCGAGAGCCGTCCCCAGCGAGTAGCCGAGGACGGTGAACCGTTCCACGCCCGCGCCGACGGCGGTGGCGACCAGGGTGTCGGCGACCGTGTCCAGGTCCAGCGGGACGGTGCTGCGCGGGGTGGCCCCCGAACCGGGAAGGTCCGGGGCGACTACGGTGTGGGTGGCGGACAGGTCGGCCATGAGCGGACCGAAGTTGGCCTCGGCCCCGCCACCGCCGCCGTGGGCGAGCAGGAGACCGGGGCCGGAGCCCTTGACCGTGTGGGAGAAGTGTTCAACCATGCGGCGAAGGTAGGCCGTGACACCGGTGTGAAGGTCAAGAGTGAGGTGGGTCACCACATGCTGATCGGGGAGCTTTCGGAGCGCACCGGCGTGAGCCGCAGGCTGCTGCGCTACTACGAGGAACAGGGGCTGTTGGAGTCCGACCGGTCCGCCAACGGCTACCGGGTCTACGCGGAGGACGCCCCGCGCACCGTCCGGCACATCCGCGCCCTCCTGGACATGGGACTGGCCACCCGGACCATCGCCTCGGTCCTGCCGTGCGCGCTCGGGGCGGAGGGTGAGCCGCTGGACCTGGAGATGTGCCCGAGCCTGCTCGCCACCATCCGCCGTGAACTGGCCGAACTGGACGCGCGCATCGACGAGCTCCAACGCAACCGGGGCGCCCTCGCGGAGCAGATCAGCGGCTGATCGGCGGTCTCCCAGCAGGTAGAGCGTTCCCCCGGCCGGGTGTCCCCGGGGGCCCCGGACGCCGGGTAGGACCGGATCCGCCGAGGCGTCGGGCAGGAGGACGTCGTGGGTGCCGCCGCTGATGTTGGCCCTGTGGAGTCCGTCCGGTGCCGGGTAGAAGCGGGTCACGGTCCTGACCTGCGGCGTTCTCGCGATCGCCTTCCGGGTGCCGTCGGCTCCGGGGCACTGTCCTCGTCCGGGTCCCGGAAGCACGCCTCCACCCGACAGCGCGGGTGGTCGACCCCGGGCCCGCAGGAAGACGGGCCCGCAGGAAGCGGCCGGAGGGGCGGGGTCAGGAACGCGGGTCCGTGCCGGACCCGGTATCGCGTACCCGCACGATCTGGCTCAGGGCCGCGAGCAGCGGCAGTTCCAGTAGCGGCCCCGCCACCAGAGCGAGGGCGATGAGCGGGCGGTCCGGGAACGCGGCCACGGCGACCGCCAGCGCCACCGGCGAGTTGCGGGCCACCGAGGTCATGGTGAGGGTGACCCGCTGGTCGGCGGGGAGTTGGAGCAGTCGGCCCGTGCCCGCCGCCACCAGCGGCATGACCAGGAAGAACAGTGCCAGCGGGAGCAACAGCACCACCAGCTCGCCCAGGTGCCCCACCACCGTGCGGGCCTGCCAGGCGAACATCGCGAAGACCGCCGCGTACAGCAGCGGCAGGACCGAGGCGGCCACCACCGGTAGGACCCTCCGGTCCCGCCACCGCGCGCCCCGCCAGCGCCGGGCGCCCCGACGCAGCAGCACGGCGAGAACCACGGGCACCACCAACACCAGCAGGACCGCCTCCGCCAGGGTGCTGGTGTCGACCATCGCGGCCTCGCCGCCGAGCAGCAGCACGTACACCGGCAACAGCAGCAACTGCAGGACCAGGTTCACCGGCAGTACCGCCGCCGCTGCCCCCATGTGCCCGCGCGCCAGCCCGGTGAACACCAGGTACCAGTCGGTGCACGGGGTGACCAGCAGCAGGAGGAGCCCGATGCGCAGGTCGGGGGAGCCGCCCAGCAGCCCGGCCCCCAGGGCCCAGGCGAAGAGGGGGGTGAAGACGAAGTTCAGCACCAGACTGGCGGCGACCACCTTCCGGGCGTCGCGCGCCTGGCGTGCCTGCCCGGCGTCCACCTGCGCGAACACGGCAGCCAGCATCACCACCAGCAGGGGGAGCACCAGGTGTCCCGCGGTCGCGCCCAGCGGCCACAGCAGCCCGGACCCCAGCCCGAGCACGGCGGCCAGCGCCACGAACACGCTCTGGAACTTCTCTGACGTGGACACGCTGTGGCTTCCCGCGGTTTCTCGGACGACGGTCGAACGCCCGCCCACGCTATTCGACGGTGGTCGCCGGGACGCTCTCCGGGGGCTTCGCCGGGCCCGGGGCAGGTTGGGAACAGACGCGGCGGGGCCTGAGTTCGCGCATCGCGGGCACGGCGGAGTGGGAACGGGCCTGTCGCAGTGCCGGAACGGGGGTCTTCGCCGGGGCCGGGCAACGGGGCGGGCAGCACGAAGCCGGCGGGGACGGAGATCCCCCTGATATCGAGTCAACCCCGAACCGGCGGGGGTACGCCAGGGGCGGCCCCGGGCCTGTGGACAACCACCGCCCGGGGCCCTCCGGGGCCGCCCGGGGCTCAGCCCGGCAGCTCACCCCCGCGGGCGAGCTCCCCGTACCAGCGGCCGCTCGGTTTCACGGTGCGCGCGAAGGTCTCCCGGTCCACCCCGACCAGCCCGAACGTGGGCGCCCAGCTGCCCCACTCGTAGTTGTCCAGCAGCGACCAGTGCAGGTAGCCGCGCACCTCCACCCCGTCGGCCATCGCCCGGCCCAGCCCGGCCAGGGCGCCGGTGGTGTACTCGATCCGCTCCTCGTCGGAGGAGGTGGCGATGCCGTTCTCCGTCACGAGGACGGGGACCCCGCCGGTGCGTTCGGCGGTGTGCCGGACGGCCCCTTCGAGGGCCCCCGGGTGGAACTCCCAGCCGGTGATGGTGCGACGGACGCCCGGTTCCGGCTCCCTCGGCCCCTCCGGCCCGACCACGACCCGGGTGTAGGCCTGCACCCCCACGAAGGCGTCGTCCTTCGCGGCGTCCAGGAACTGGTCCTCCCGGGTGTACGCCCACTCCTCGGCGAGGGCGTCGGCGCCGTCCACCGCCTGGAAGTTCTGGTTGGCCACGGTCCACCCGGTGGCCGCACCCGGCAGGTCGGACAGCTCCTCGCTGGCGGCGTGGTGCGCCGCCACCAGCGCCTCGGCGGTCTCCTGGTCCGGCGGCGGCATCGCCCCGGCCACGGCCTCTTTGCGCTCACCCTGACGGAACATGTTGGCCATCATCGCGAGCATGTTCGGCTCGTTGACGGTGCACACCCACGGCACGCCGTCCAGGACCGCCTTGGCCTGGCGCACGTACCGGCGGAACAGGCCGACGCCGTCCGGGCCGGTCCAGCCGCCCGCCGCACGGAACCAGGCGGGCGAGGTGAAGTGGTGCAGGGTCACCACGGGGGTGAGTCCGCGTTCCAGGCACCCCTCGACGATCCGCCGGTAGTGCGCCAGCTCGGCCAGGGAGAAGCGCCCCGGCTCGGGTTCGATCCGGGCCCACTCGATCCCGAACCGGTAGCTGTTCAGCCCCAGGTCCCGGACGATGTCCAGGTCCTCGCGCCACCGGTGGTAGCTGTCGCAGGCGTCGCCGCTGCGCTCGGGCAGGATCGACCCCTCGGCGTTCTCCAGCGCCCAGATGTCGCTGTTGGTGTTGTTGCCCTCGACCTGGTGCCCGGCGGTGGCCGCGCCCCAGAGGAACCCCTCGGGAAGGTTCGTCATCGTGTCGGTCCCCTCCTCAACCGGTGATCTCGCCGCGTTCGACGGCCGCCCGGCGTTTGGCCTCCACGTCGTCCACGAGGAGGTCGAGCATCTCCTCGGTGACCCCGAGGCCGAAGGTCCGCAGCGTGATCAGCGGCAGGGAGTCCGCCATCCGGAGCAGGTCCTCGGGCACGTCCGAGAGCCCGGGGAACGAGGACATCAGCTCCCGCATCACCGGCCCCCCGACGCGGTGGGCGCGCCACTCGCTCACCGTGCAGTACTTGGTCAGCTTCCGTACGTACCGGTCGCCCTCGGTGGTGATCCCGCCGGTGAGCCGGACGTCCCGGGAGGAGGCGCCGACCGAGACGGTGTAGGTGCCCGCGGCCAGGGACCAGCGCTGGTCCCGGGGGTCCCAGACGGACAGGTCGCGTCCGGTCAGCGGGAGCTCGACCCGGGTGCTCTCACCCGGCTCCAGCGCCGCCTTCGCGAAGCCGCGCAGCTCGCGTCGGGGCCGGGTCGGGTGGTCCTGCTCGACGCCGGTGTAGAGCTGGGCCACCTCGCTCCCCGCGCGGTCGCCGGTGTTGGTGACGGTGAACGACACCGTCCACGCGTTCTCCCCGTCCGGGGCCACCTCCAGCTCCGAGTACGCGAAGCTCGTGTAGGTGAGCCCGAACCCGAAGGGGTAGGCGACCGGCACGTCCAGGGTGTCGAAGTGGCGGTAGCCGACGAACACGCCCTCGCCGTGGCGGACCCTGCCGTGCTCACCGGGGAAGTTCAGGTACGTGGCGTGGTCGCTCAGCCGCACCGGGATGGTCTCGGTGAGGCGCCCGGACGGTGCGGCTGTCCCGGTCAGCACGTCCACGACGGCGGCCCCGCCGGCCTGGCCGAGCAGCCAGCCCTCCAGGACGGCGTCGGCCCGGTCCTGCCACTCGGCCACCGAGACCACACCGCCGTTGGAGAGCACGACCACGACCCGCTCGCTGACCTCGCGCACCCTGGCGAGCAGTTCGAGCTGGGGCGCGGGCAGGCCGAGCGTGGTCCGGTCGTAGCCCTCGGACTCGGCGGACTCGGGCAGCCCCAGGAACAGCACGGCGGTGTCCGCCTCGCGGGCGGCCTCGACGGCCTCCTCGGCCAGCGCGGGCTCCTCGGTCCCGTCCAGGGTGAACCCGGCGGCGAACCGCACACCCGCGAGGGCGCCCCCGGAGACGGCGGCCTCGAAGGAGTCCAGGGCGCTGTGCACCTTGGTCGGCACCACGTGGGAGGAGCCGCCGCCCTGGTAGCGGGGGGTGCGGGCGAACTCGCCGACCACGGCCACGGACCGGTCGGCGGCCAGCGGCAGCACGCCGCCGTCGTTCTTCAGCAGCACCAGCGCCTCACGGGCGGCCTCGCGGGCCAGGGCGTCGTGCGCCTCGTGCTCCGGGGAGCGGGTGGTGTCGGTCCGCACCCGGTCCTGGAGCCGTTTCAGCCGCTCCACCACCGTGTCCAGCACGGACTCGTCCAGTTCGCCCCTGCGCACGGCGTCCGCGACGAGCTGGTCGGTGCCGCTGGGCGGCATCTCCAGATCGAGCCCGGCGCGTACCGCGGCGACCCGGTCGAAGACGGCGCCCCAGTCGGAGACCACCACGCCCTCGAACCCCCACTCGCCGCGCAGCAGGTCGGTCAGCAGCCACGGGTTCTGGCTGGTGTAGACCCCGTTGAGCCGGTTGTAGGAGCTCATCACCATGGCGGGCCCGGTGGTGCGGACGACCTCCTCGAAGGCGGGGAGGTAGATCTCGCGCAGGGTGCGCTCGTCCACCTCGGCGCTGACGCGGTGCCGGTCGGTCTCCTGGTTGTTGGCGGCGAAGTGCTTGACGCAGGCGCCGACGCCCTGGGACTGGATGCCCTCCACCAGCGCGGCGGCGATCCGCGCGGTGACGTGGGGGTCCTCGGAGACGTACTCGAAGTTGCGGCCGCACAGGGGCGAACGCTTGATGTTCATGCCGGGGCCGAGGACGACGTCCACCCCCAGCGCGCTGGCCTCGCCGCCCAGGGCCTCGCCGACCCTGCGCACCAGGTCCGGGTTCCAGGTGGAGCCGAGCCCGACGGCGGGCGGGAAGCAGGTGGAGGGGACGCTGCCGCCGATGCCGAGGTGGTCGCCCTCGTCGGGTTGCTGCCGCAGGCCGTGCGGGCCGTCGGCCAGGTGGAGGGGGCGCAGTTCGCCCTCCACCCCGGTGCTGTGCCAGGTGTCGGAGCCGGAGGTGACCGAGGCCTTCACGGCCAGGTCGAGGCGGGGGTGGGTGCTCATCTGGACCTTTCTTGGGTGGGGGCGGTGGTGCTCGCGGGGTCGGCTGGGCCGGTGCTGCTGGTGGTGTCGGCGGCACCGGTCGTGGGGTCGTCTGGGTCGGGCGCGGGCCGTTCCCCCGGGCCCCGGTCCGGGGCGGGGATCCCGAGGTTGCGCAGGAAGGAGACGACCGCGGCCCGCATGTCGACGGCGTCCGGGTCCAGCAGCCACTGGACCTGGAGCCCGTCCAGGAGGGCGAGGAACTGCTGTGCTGCCAGCTCGGGGGAGGGCGCGGGGGCGGGTTCGGTCCGCTCGTCGAGCAGGGCGGCGAACGCGGGCACGAGCAGACCGCGCAGGATCTGGTAGCGGCCGAAGAAGTACTCGTGCGCGGGGTGGGCGGGATCGGTGGCCTCGGCCGACAGGTTGACGTAGAGCGAGACCAGGCCCGGTGTGCCCGTGTTGCGTTCGACGATCCCCACGACGTTGTCGACGAGTTCCCGGGGGGTGAGGCCCTCGTCGAGGACCAGGGGGGCGTCGACCGCGTCGCGCCTGCTCAACACGTGTATGAGGGTCGCCTCCTTGTTGGGGAAGTGGTGGAGCACCCCGGCGTGGGTGAGCCGGGCGTGCGCGGCGATGTCGCGCAGGGACACCGCCCGGTAGCCGGAGCGGGAGAACAGCTCCGTGGCGGAGTCGATGATGCGCTGCCGGGTGCGTTCCCCCTTGCTCATGCGGTTGCCCTGGTTCAGGCGCTGCCGGGCGCGCTCTCTGTCCGTCACGGGACGGTCTCCTAGCGGGTTGTCGCGTGTTCGTGCCACGGGTTCTCGGGTCTCCCGGCGGCCGTGCAGGCCGTGGTGGCTCCGAGATTACGGTCCCGGCCGCCCGTTCTCCCGCTCTTCCTGGATCGGTTTCGGTGTTGTACGGTGACCGACACGAAACTTACCATGTGGTTAATTTGTGGTGCCAGACACACTGACCAATCCCCCGGAGTTTCCTTCGGGCCTTGCTCACCGGAGTGGGACATGCAGACCAAGACCCGCATCAACACAGGTGTGGCCGCCGCGGGCGCGCTCGCGCTCATGCTGACCGGCTGCGCCGGTTCCAGCGCCGACACGGACTCCTCGTCCCTGACGATCGGGACCATGACCGTCCCGCAGAGCCTGGACCCGGCCGAGGCGATGGGCAGTGCCATGCCCTACTTCCAGGCGGTCTACGACACGCTCGTCAAGCGGGAGCCCGACGGCGGCTACACGCCCATGCTGGCCACCGAGTGGACCTACGACGAGTCCCTCACCGAACTCACGCTCACCCTGCGCGACGACGTCACCTTCGACGACGGCACCCCGTTCGACGCCGAGGCGGTCAGGGCCAACCTGGAGCGCTTCCGCGACGGTGGCGGCGGCCAGGCCCAGACCATGGCCCTGTTGGAGGAGGTCGAGGTCGTCGACGCCACCACCGCCGTCCTGCACCTGGAACAGCCCAATCCGGCGATGGTCTTCTACCTCAGCGACGCCGCGGGCCTCATGGCCAACCCGGCCGCCTTCGACGGCGACTCCCTCACCACCGACCCGGACGGCACCGGACCCTACGAACTGGACTCCGGCCGCACCGCCGTCGGCACCACCTGGGTGTACACCCGCGCCGACGGCTACTGGGGCGAGGAACTGCCCTACGACGAGGTCGCCATCAACCTCTTCGACAACGAGAACGCGATCGTCAACGGCGTGCGCACCGGGCAGATCAACGCCGCCCTGCTCCAGGACGTCGACCAGCAGGCGGTCGCCGAATCCGACCCGAAGGTGCGGACCCAGCCCCAGGACATCGACTACCAGGGCATCATCCTGTTCGACCGGGACGGGCACATCTCCCCCGAACTCGCCGAACCCGGGGTCCGCCAGGCCATCAACCACGCCGTGGACCGCGAGACCATGCTCGAACAGCTCCGCAACGGCCAGGGCGAGACCACCAACCAGATCTTCGGCCCCCAGACCGACGCCTACGACCCCGAGCTGGACTCCTACTACGACCACGACCCCGAACGCGCCCGCGAACTCCTCGCCGACGCCGGGTACCCCGACGGCTTCGCCCTCACCCTGCCCCGGATGAGCGAGATCGTCTCCGACCCGCTGGCCACCAGCCTGCAGAGCGACCTCGCCGACGTCGGGATCGACCTGACCTGGGACAACCTCGACTCGGGCAGCGCCCTGAACAGCATCTTCACCGAGCAGGCCTACCCGGGCATGGTCATGAACAACGCCCAGCCCGCCGAGGACTGGGTGACCACGGTCGAACTGGTCCTGCCCGGTACCTTCAACTTCTTCGGCACCACCGACGAGACCGTCCAGGAACTCACCCGCGCCATCCAGACCTCCCCCGAGGGCGAGGCCGCCGACCAGGCGCGCGAACTCAACCGGCACCTGGTCGAACAGGGCTGGTTCGTGCCCTTCTACCGGATGACGTTCCTGCACGTCAGCGACGGCACCGTCGACGTCGAACCCCAGTCCGGCATGGCCGTCCCCGCCCTGTACAACTACGCCCCCGCCGAGTAGGGACCATGCTCTCGTTCATCCTGCGGAGGCTGGGGTCGGGGCTGCTGCTCCTGGTCGTCATCTCCGCCCTCGCCTACCTCCTGCTGTCCCTGCCCGGCACCGACGTGGGCCGCCACGTCCTGGGCCCCGCAGCCCCGCAGCAGGCCGTCGACGCGCACAACGCGGAGCTCGGACTCGACCGGCCGGTCGCCGTGCGCTACCTCGACTGGCTCACCTCCGCTCTCCAGGGCGACCTGGGCCGGTCCTGGTTCACCAGCGAGGACGTCTCCCGTGCCCTGGCCAACCGGCTCCCGGTCACGGTCAGCCTGATGGTCGGGGTCACCCTCGTCACCGCGGCGGCCTCCTTCGTCCTCGGCGTGTGGGCGGGGGTGCGCCGGGGCGCCGTGGACCGGGTGGTGCAGACGGTCGGCGTGCTCGGCTACGCCCTGCCCGGCTTCCTCGTCACCCTGGTCCTCGTGCTGGTGTTCGCGGTCCGGCTCGGCTGGTTCCCCGCCGTCGGCTACACGCCCCTGAGCCAGTCCCCGGGCGGCTGGCTCGCCACCGTCACCCTGCCGGTCCTGTCGCTGTCCGTCGCCGGTGTCGCCGGCGTCTCCCAGCAGGTGCGCAGCTCCGTCATCGAGGTGATGGGCCGCGACTACGTGCGCACCCTGCGCTCCCGGGGGCTGCCCCCCTCCCGCGTGGTCTTCCGCCACGTGCTGCGCAGCGCGGCCACCCCGGGCCTGACCGTCCTCGGCATGCAGTTCGTCGGCCTGCTCGGCGGCGCGGTGATCGTGGAGCAGATCTTCGGCCTCCCCGGCATCGGCGCGATGACCGTCCAGTACACGACCCGAGGGGACATCCCCGTGATCATGGGCGTGGTCATGGTGACCGTCGTCGGGGTCATCCTCACCAACCTGCTCGTGGACGTCCTCGTCGGCTGGCTCAACCCGAAAGCGAGGGTCTTGTGAGCTCCCCCGTCACACCAGACGCGGCCGACAGGGCCGCCGCGCAGCCGGAGCACCGGCCGGAGGCGGCCGTGCCTCCGGGTCCGGGACGCCGGTCGGCTACGGTCCGGCGCTTCCTCACCAGCCCCCAGGCACTGGGCTCCTCCCTGGTCCTGGCCGCCGTCGTCACCCTGGTCGTGTTCGCCCCGCTGTTCACGGCGCACGCCCCGACCACCGCCGACCTCGAGGACGCCTTCGGACCGCCCGGCGGCGGCCACCTGCTCGGCTTCGACTCCTCCGGGCGCGACGTGTGGTCCAGGCTGCTGTACGGCGGCCGCAACACCCTGGGCGGCGCCCTCCTCGCGGTGGCCGTGGCCCTGGCCGTGGGCGTGCCGAGCGGACTGGCCGCCGGGTACTACGGCGGCTGGTTCGACTCCCTGTCCAACTGGTGGGTCAACCTGGTCATGGCGCTGCCCGCCATGGTCGTCCTGCTGGCCACCCGCGCCGTCCTGGGCACCGACGTGTGGGTGCTCATGATCGTGCTCGGCGTCCTGGTCGCCCCCGCCTTCTACCGGCTGGTGCGCGGCGCCGTCGCCGCGATGCGCGGCGAACTGTACGTGGACGCGGCGCGGGTGTTCGGCCTGCGCGACTCGCGGATCATCGCCCGCCACGTCCTCGTCGTCGTGCGCGCCCCCGTCATCATCCAGGGCGCCCTGGTCGCCGGAATGGCCATCGGCCTCCAAGCCGGGCTGGAGTTCCTCGGCATCGGCAGCGGCGACCTGCCCACCTGGGGCGCCATGCTCAACGAGGCCTTCACCAACATCCAGCGCGCGCCCCTGTTCATGCTGTGGCCCGGACTCGCGCTGGGCCTGACCAGCGCCGCCCTGGTCCTGCTCGCCGCCTCCCTGCGCGACGTCCTGGAGGACCGGGGCACCGCACCCGCCACCGGGCGCAGGGCCCGCAGAGGCGGCGCCGACGCCCCCACCACCCTGGACAGCGCTGGCGAACGCGCCGACCTGCTGTCCGTCCGCGACCTCGCGGTCACCTACACCCTCGCCGACGGCGGCTCCCGGGAGGTCGTGCACGGCGTCGACCTGGACGTGCGCCGGGGCGAGGTCCTGGGCCTGGTGGGGGAGTCCGGTTCGGGCAAGACGCAGACCGCCTTCTCCGTGCTCGGCCTCCTGCCCGAGGGCGGCCGCGTGTCCAGGGGCAGCGTCCTGCTCGACGGCACCGAGGTGGTGGGTTCGACGGACAGGGCCCTGCGGAACCTGCGCGGGGACACCGTCGCCTACGTCCCCCAGGAACCCATGAGCAACCTGGACCCCGCCTTCACCATCGGCGACCACCTCACCGAACCGCTGCGGGTCAAGCTCGGACTCTCCCGCGCCCAGGCCCGCGAACGCGCCCTGGACCTGCTCCGGCAGGTGGAGATCCCCGACCCCGAACGCACCTTCCGCAGCCACCCGCACCAGATCTCCGGCGGCATGGCGCAGCGGGTGCTCATCGCCGGAGCGGTCTCCTGCGACCCCGACCTGCTCGTCGCCGACGAACCCACCACCGCCCTGGACGTCACGGTGCAGGCCGAGGTGCTGGCCCTGCTGCGCCGCCTCCAGGCCGAACGCGGCATGGGTGTGCTGCTGGTGACGCACAACCTCGGCGTGGTCGCCGACCTGTGCGACCGGGTCGCGGTGATGCGCGACGGCCGGATCGTGGAGACCGGCACCACCGAGCAGATCCTGAGCGACCCCAGGGAGGACTACACCCGGGGGCTGCTCGACGCGGTACTCGACGACACCCCGGCCCGAGCGCCGTGGCAGCCCCGGGAGGCGGCCCAGTGACCGATCCGAACAGCCCGCGCGACCCGAACCCCGCCCACGGTTCCGGCCTCGGCCACGCCAACGGCCCCGCCCACGACCCCGAACCCGACCACGACCCGGGCACCGCGGCCGGAGGGCACGGCGGCACCGGCGGGACCGGCGGCACCGGCGGCACCGGACCGAAACCGCTCCTGGACGTGCGCGACCTGCGGGTCTCCTTCCCCGGAAAGGGGTGGCGGGCACCCCGCACCGAGGTGCTCAGGGGCGTGTCCCTGGACATCCGCCCCGGCGAGACCCTCGGCCTGGTGGGGGAGTCCGGTTCGGGCAAGTCCACCATCGGCCGCGCCGTCCTCGGCCTGGTGCCCGCCTCCGGCGGCAGCATCAGCTTCGACGGCGAACGCGTCGACGGGGCGTCCCGGCGCCGACGGCGCGAGCTCAGCCGGCACATCCAGGTGGTCTTCCAGGACCCCTACACCTCCCTCAACCCGTCCCTGCTCGTCGGCGACACCCTCGCCGAACCCCTCCTCGCCCACGGGGTGCCCGCCGCCGAGGCCCGCACCCGGGTGGCCGACCTGCTCGACCGGGTGGCCCTGCCCCGTGACGCCGTGCACCGGCTGCCCCGCGAGTTCTCCGGCGGCCAGCGCCAGCGGGTGGCCATCGCCCGGGCACTGGCGATCGCGCCCCGGCTGATCGTGTGCGACGAACCCGTCTCCGCCCTGGACCTGACCACCCAGCGCACCGTCATGGACCTGCTGCTGGACATCCAGGAGCGGACCGGGACGGCCTACCTGTTCGTCTCGCACGACCTGTCGGTGGTGCGGGCGCTCAGCCACCGGGTCGCGGTCATCCACCAGGGACGGATCGTCGAGTACGGCGGCGCCGACCGGGTCACCACCGACCCCGAACACCCCTACACCCAGCGGCTGCTGCTGTCCGCCCCGGTCGCCGACCCGGGCCGCCAGAGCGAGCGCCGCGCCGAGTACGAGAGGCGTTTCCATGCCCGAGCACACTGAGCGGGGCCTGGTGCCCGCGGCCGCCCTGGCCGAGACCGGCGCGGCGGTCCGGATCGGGACCGGCGGGCGGCTGACCCTGTCCGGTGCCGTCCCCGACGCCGCCGACTGGTTCGCCTGGGCGGCCGGGCGCCTGCACGGCCTGCGGGTGGAGCCCGTCCACGGGGAGGCGGACGTGGCGGTCTGCACGGAGGCCGATCTCTCGGAGTTCGCCTCGGTCGCTCCGGCCACCGGGGTGGACCCGCGTCCCGAACCGGGGGCCGACGAACGCCACCGGTTGGAGGTCGCCCAGGGCCGGGTCCTGGTCTCCTCGGCCGGTGCCGAGGGGGCCTTCCGCGGCCTGACCAGCCTCGTCCAGACGCTCAGCGTGGACGGCGAGGGGAACGTGTGGGCGCCGCGGGGCGTGGTCGTCGACGGGCCCCGGTACGCCTGGCGGAGCCTGTCCCTGGACGTGGTCCGCCACTACTTCACCCCGGAGGAGGTGCGGCGGGTCATCGACCTGATGGCGCTGTACAAGTTCAACGCCCTGCACCTGCACCTGACCGACAGCGAGGGCTGGCGGCTGGAGTCACGGGCCTGGCCGGAACTGACCAGGCCCGGCCCGGACGGCGTCCGCGAGTACTACACCCGGGAGGAGTTCGCCGGTCTCGTCGCCCACGCCGCCCGCTGCCACGTCACGGTGGTGCCGGAGGTGGACCTGCCGGGGCACATCCGGTGGGCCTTCGACGCCTACCCCGAGTTGGCGGGCGGGGTCGAGTACCCGCACCCCCGGCTGCGGTACCTGCACCCGGGCTCCGAGGTCGCACGCCGGTTCGCCGGGGACGTCATCGCCGAGTTCGCCGAGGCCGCGCCGGGGCCGTTCCTGCACCTGGGCGGCGACGAGCCGTTCGGGATGGGCCACGAGGACTACGTGGAGTTCGTCCGCCTCACCCACCAGTGGGTTCGCGAACAGGGCAAACGCGCGGTGGGCTGGCAGGAGACCGCCCGCGCCGGGGCCCTGGGCGCGGACGACGTCCTCCAGTACTGGATCGGTGCTCCCGACGAGTTCGACCCCGAGGCGGTCAAGCGGACGGTCCCCGAGGAGTTCCACCCGCTGGTGGAGCAGGCCGCCGAGACCTTCCGGATCTCACCCGGCGACGTTCCGGCCGCCGCCGAGAAGGGCGTGCCGGTGCTGCTGTCGCCCAACTCCCGCCTCTACCTGGACCGGCCCTACGCCGACGGGTGCGCCGACCCCGCCCAGGAGGGCGACCGGGACCGGTTGGGGCTGACCGCCTACCCGCCGATCACCGTCCAGGAGAGTTTTGCCTGGGACCCCGCGGAGGCCGCGCGGGAGGCGGCCCCCGGCACGGTGATCGCCGGGGTGGAGGCGGCGGTCTGGGGGGAGACCGTCACCGGTTTCGGTGACCTGGCGTTCCTGCTGCTGCCGCGGTTGCCCGGGGTGGCGGAGAAGGCCTGGACCCAGCAGCGGACCGGGTGGGCGGACCACCGCGCACGCTTGAACGGCCACGAGTCGCTGTGGGAGGCACTCGGGTTCGCCAACCATTTCCGTCCCGCCACCTGAACCGGAGCTGACCAGAGGGAGCGCCCAGGGGAGTTGTCCACAGGTCAGGGCGTGGGGGTGGCGGCTCAGGTGCGGGCACGGTTGACTCGATATCGGGGGAGTTCGGTTTCCGTCCGCTTCGTGCTGCCCGGTGTCAGCGGGTAGCGGCCCGAAGGAGCGAGATCCACTCGGTTCCGGGGAAGGCGAGGTGTCCGGCCTGCTGGTTCTGGCTGTCCCGGACAGCGGCGCCCCGGGGGAGGTCGGAGACCTCGACACAGTTCTCAGTACGCGCCCCGGAGTAACTGCTCTTGCGGAACTTCAGGTCAGGTGTGTGGGTTCGCATGTGGGCCGTCCTTCGCCGGGAGTGGGTCCACCTGGTGGTGTACACGCGAAGGGAGCCGACGAACCGTCTTCGGGACGGCCGCCACTGGCCAGGAGCTGTCACGTGCCGCGCCGGTTCGGAGCTGAGCACGGCACTTCCCGCCCCGCACACGCCCGGGTACAGTGCTCGTGGGAATGAGTAGGAGGGAGCCCTCGCTGGCGCGGGGGCTCCTTTCCTGTGTGCCTACGATCGCGCGGTGCGCAGCAGTGCGACCCATTCCGGCCCGGGGAACGGCAGGTGACCGCGTTCGGGGTGTTTGGAGTCGCGGACCACAGCGCCCCCGGGAGCGTCGGCTACGGCTACACAGTTGCTTCGGTCGCTGTAGCTGGACGTGCGGAATTCGAGGGCGTCGAAGCTGGGAATGAGGTTCACGGTTGCTCTTTCAAGGCGCTTTGGCTGTCTCGCGCAGGTAGGCGACGCTCGCATCGACGTCGAGGGACCTGCTCACGAGGTGGTTGAAAAGGTTCCGGTAGCGGATTACTTCGTCTGATTCCTCCAGGAAAAGCCCGTCCTGGTCCATTTCGAGGTACACCACGGGGTCGGCCGCGGCGAAGTCCATCAGCACGAAGCTGCCCTTCGCGCCAGCGTGGATGCCCGCACTGAACGGGACCACCTGGATCGTGACGCCGTCACCGTTGTCCGCCATGTCGGCCAGGTGTGAGGCCTGTTCACGACACACATCGGGGTTGGCTCTCAGCCGCTCGATGGCACCGGCGTCGATCACCGCCCAGAGCTCAGGGCTGTTCTGGCCGGTGAGGATCTCCTGGCGGCGTAGCCGGGCGTCGACCACCCGCTGGATGTCGATGGGGTCGCGGACAAGGTTCGCTGACCTGGTCAACAGCTCCACGTACCCCGGGGTCTGCAGAAGGCCTGGAATGATCATCGGCTCGTATGTGCTGATCGCCGTGGCCTCAGACTCCAGGACGGGGAACTCGTCCGGGAAGACATCGCTGTACTTCGTCCACCAGCCCTTCTTGCCCGCTTGGCGGGTGATCGCGAACAGGGCCTCACGGCGCTGGTTGTCGGTCAGGCCGTAGACGTCGAGCAGCGCCCGTACCTCGACCACGCTGGGCCGGAGCCTGACGCCGGTCTCGATGTTCGAGACCTTGCCGACGCTCCATTCGGTAGCGGAGGCGGCATCGTCCAAGGTCATACGAGCAGCCAGCCGGAGACGGCGCAGCTCTTCCGAGAGCCGACGTCTGCGGACGCTGAGGCGTGGTGTGTCAGGCATGAGCTCTCTCTCGGATGGTGTCTCTCAGGATGTTACGGCTGGTCGGCGATTCGGGCATCCGGATACAGACAGCATGAAATCCTCATGCTCTGTCTCTTCTGAAAACTTGCATCTATTGAAACCCTGAGGATTTCATGGTTTTCTGAGCTTACTCATTCCCAAGCCGGACCTCCCATCCGGCATCTGAGCACCAGGAGACCGCTATGGCGCGATACCTGCACCCGTCCGCTCTGGTGGCCGTCCACCACCTCGCCGCCGAGGCGGTGCGCTTCCGGCGCCCTCGTCGCGCGCGGCGGGTCCGCTCCTACGCACCCGTCTTGATCCCCCCGATCCCCCGCCCCCGGCGGCCCCTGGACCACCACCCCCGGGTGGCCCCCAGCACCATGGCTGTCCTGGGGCGGGTCCTCGAAGGCCTCTACCGGCTGGAGGCGTTCTGATGATCGACATCCGGACCGAGGACTTCCTCGACACCCTCGATGACGCCCTCGCCTTCCCCGCCCCTCCCGATTCCGCAGGCCCCACCGCCCCTGCCGACTCCACCGATCCGGACCGGCGTTCGGAGCTCATGAAGCTCATCGAACTGCGCACCGCCGGGGTCAGGGAGGTGATCCGGCGACTCCGCGCAGGCGACCTGGACATGGACGGCGCGGTCAGCTCCCTGGAACGACTCAGCGAGGGGCGACCGGTGAGGAGCCGCCCCGAGCCCCGGATGACCCGCTTCTGCGACATCAGGGAGCTCCCCACCCCCGAAGCGCTCCGCGGCTGGGCCGACGCCCACGGGACCCCGGTCCGCCTCCTGGGCAGGGACGTCCACGGCCGGAAGGTCTACGGCGCCACCCGGGGCCCGACCACCCGCGTCGCCCGTGGTCCGGCCACAGAACCCCCGGGCAGGACCCCCGGTTGGCGCTCCCCGCTGGAACGAGCTCCAGAAGACCCCTGGGCCACGGCCGACCGCGTCCTCGACGAGCTCGTGGCCGGCCGCTGGATCCTCAGCATCGAGGGCGAACCCGCCGCACAGGAGTACGTGGCCTACCGCCCGGTCGGCTGGGTGGGTGAGGGCAACCCGCACGAACGCCTCCGCGCCCCCACCCGGGAAGCCCTGATCGACGCCCTGGCCGCCCGGGCCCACCAGAGCCGACGACCGGTCTCCGACTGAAACCGGCCCCGCTCCTGTCAACGTCAGGAGCGGGGCCGTCTGCCGGACATGCTTTGCCGAAGGCCGTCCCGGCCCCCGGTCAGCGGGTGCGGAGCTTCTGCGCGGCGCCGCACCGGTATCCGGGCGTCAGTCGAAGAGGTCTTCCGGACGGTCGGCCGTGACGGCCATCGGGATCCACTTCTCCAGCGTTTCCAGGTCTGTGCAGGACTCGATGCGCTCACGGGTCGCCTCAGAGAGGGAGAATCCGCGCGCCTGGAGGATCGAGACCACGTTCCGGGTGGCTTCGGTGATCCGGCCTTCTTCGCGGCCCTTCTCCTCACCGATACCGACGTACTCGCGGGCGAAGTCGCTCTGCCACTGGTAGGTTTCCACGGCCATCATGCCCTCCAGCTCCTTCCGGGCGGCCTCGTTGAGACCGGCCAGTACGTAGTCATAATAGAACGCCCTGTTCTTGCTCGCCGTGGCATCCAGGGCTTCCAACACGGCTTCCAGGGTGCGAGTGTCGGCGTCGCCGTGCGCGCGTGCTGACAGCACCGCCAGCTCGGGGAGTGCCCGCGCCTGTCCGTGGTCCACGATCAGTGGCATCTTGGCGGGTCCGATGGTCAGCGGAGCCAGATCGAACCCCGGGTGTCCGGTCCGGATCGGTGTGGCGCACCAGCGTGCGAGTGCCTCGGACGGACACAGCACCACCAATACGGTGGGGCATTCCAGCCTGAGACGCAGGATGGACAGGTAGGCGGGCCAGGTCAGCCGCTTTTCCTGGTCGTATCCGTTTTGGCGCTCGACCACGATCGCCAGAACCTGCTGGGGGCCGTCGCGAAGCAGGACGGCGCCGTCGCTGTTGAGCTCCCTGGGATCACAGTTGGTCAGCACCGAGCTGGTGTTGACCGCCTCGGTGTGGTGCGGGACGTCGAAACCCAGGGATTCCAACAGGGCGGGGGCCACGGCGGGCTGGTTCTGCACCAGCCTGAGCGGGATCTCGTGTTCTCGACCGGGCACAGGGGTTTCCTCGTGATGTGTTCGGTTCCCGGCGGCGACCCGGTTCGTCCAGGTCACGCGGGGGAGGGGCACAGGGGGATCATGTCGTGTCCTCCACCGCCATGTGGGGGTTTTCCGGAGATCCGCAGGCGTCCCGGCCCGGCCGGACCGGGGCACCCGCACGGGGTGTCGGTCAACCGTGCGCCCACACCCCCGTCCCGGCGGCCCGTGCCGCGTACTCCTCGAACGCGGTCGCCGGGCGGCCCAGGGCCCGCGGGACCCCGTCGGCGGGCTTGACGTTGCGCCCGTCGAGGATCTCCTCGCACAGCGCCACCAGCCCCCGGGCCAGCTCCTCGGGTGCGCCCTCGGCCACGGCCCCGGCGACGAACTCCTCCGGCGCCACCCGCACGAACCCCACGGTGCGGCCGGCCGCCTCGCCCAGCACCCTCCCGGCCTCGGTGAAGGTCAGCGCCCGCGGCCCGGTCAGCTCGTACAGCTCACCGGCGTGCCCCTCCTCGGTGAGCACCCGGACGGCGATCTCGGCCACGTCGTCCAGGTCCACGAACGGCTCGGGCACGTCCTCCACGGGCAGGGCCAGGGCGCCCGCGCGGACCGCGCCCAGGAAGAAGCCCTCGGAGTAGTTCTGCGCGAAGAAGGAGCAGCGCAGCACGGTCAGGTCCGGGAAGACCGACCGGACCTGAGCCTCCGCGCGCTGGGCCTCCGGCTCCCCGCGCCCGGACAGCAGCGCCATCCGGCGCACCCCGTTCGCGGCGGCCCGTGCCGCGAACGCCGCGACGGTGTCCGCGGCCCCGGGGAAGGCCAGGTCGGGGTGGTAGCAGAGGTAGACGGAGTCGGCCCCCGCCAGGACGCCGTCCCAGGTGTCGGGCGAGTGCCAGTCGAAGCGCGGGGTGCCCGTCTCCAAGTGGCCCGACCGGGAGCCGACCCGGTGGTCGACCCCCCGCTCCGCCAGCAGTCGGGTGACGCGGCCGCCGGTCAGGCCGGTGCCGCCGGTGACGAGGACTCGTTGTGTGCTGCTGTTCGTATCCATGCCTCAAGTACAGCGGGGAACGGCTGGACGGGACATGGTTCATCTGCTGGATTCCATAAGAGAACGTCTGAAAGTAGGCTGGGGACATGGATCCTCTGGTTCGCCTCCTCGACGGCCCCCGGGCCCGGGGCGCCTTCACCCTGCGCACGGTGATGAGTCCGCCCTGGTCGATCGACGTCCGCGAGGGGGCGGCCCTGGACATGCTGGTGGCGGCCTCCGGTTCCCTGTGGCTGACCACCGGGGCCGAGACGGTCGAGGCCGGGCCCGGCGACGTGGTCCTGGTCCGCGGCCCGGAACCCTACGTGCTCTCCGACCGTCCCGGCAGGACCCCCGCCATCACCATCGAACCCGGGCAGCGCTGCGTGTCCGAGGACGGCCAAGAACTCCACGTCAGCATGTGCCACGGGGTCGGGACCTGGGGAAACGACCCCGACGGCACCGACAGCGCCATCATCGGCTCCTACGGGGACACCGGTGAGGTCGGCCGTCTGGCCCTGGCCGCGCTGCCCCCGCTGGCGGTGCTGCGCGCCGGAGCCGTCGACCCGGCACTCGTCTCCCTGCTGACCAGGGAGGTGACCAGCGAACGGGTGGCGCAGAGCTCCCTCAACGACCGCCTCCTCGACTGCCTCCTGGTCATGGCGGTCCGCGCCTGGCTGGAGTCGCACCCCGACACCGCACCGAACTGGCTGAGCGCGCGCAACGACCCGGTCGTCGCACGCGCCCTGGACCTGGTGCACGAACACCCCGACCGCCCCTGGACCCTGGAGTCCCTGGCCCGGGAGTGCGCGGTCTCCCGGGCCACCCTGGCCGCCCGCTTCCAACCGGCGGTGGGCAGCCCGCCCATGACCTACCTGCGCACCTGGCGGCTGACGCTCGCCTGCGACCTGCTCGTCGACGAACCGTCCCTGGGCCTGGAACGGCTGGCCGCGCGGGTGGGGTACGGGAGCGCGTTCGCGTTCAGCACCGCCTTCAAGAAACACGCGGGCACGAGCCCCTCCGAGTACCGCAGGACCAGGGGAGGGGGCGGCCCGGGCCTCGGTCCGCCGGTCCCCGCGACCCGGGCCCCCTCGCCGCCGGTCCCGGCGCCCCCGCCCCCCGTGCCCGCGGCCCGGGGTTGAGGGTGCGTATCCTGTCCACCCCACCGCGGAGAGGACCCCGTTGAGCGACCGCACCCAGGCCTTCACCGGCCTCACCGACAACTACCGTGCCTTCCGCCCCGGATACCCCGAGCAGATCCTGGAGACCCTGCGCGGCCACGTCCGGGACGGCGCCACCGATGCCTGGCCCGAGCCCTGGCTCCTGCTCGACGTCGGCGCCGGAACCGGCATCTCCACCCGTGCCCTGCGCGCGGCCTTCGGCCCCGGCCCCCGTGTGGTCGGCGTCGAACCCGGGCACGACATGCGCGACACCGCCGACACCGACGAGACCGGTGCGGACGGCGCCGACGGGGTCGAGTACGTGGACGCCCGGGCCGAGGGCGTCCCCTTCCCGGACGCCGGCGCGGCCCTCGTCCTCACCGCCCAGGCCGTCCACTGGTTCGACCGGCCCGCCTTCTACGCCGAGTCCGTCCGCCTCCTGGCCCCGGGCGGCACACTCGCCGTGCTCAACAACAACCGCGACCTCGCCGGGAGCGCGTTCATCGACGAGCACGAGAGCTTCCTGGAGCGGTACAGCCCCGGTTACGACCGCTACTACCGCACCTACGACCTGGTCGGTGAGCTGTCCGCCGTCCGGGGCCTGACCGGTGCCGAGGAGCACTCCCTGCCCTGGGTCCGGGCGCTCACCACCGACGAGTACCTGGGCATGGCGATGTCCTCCAGCAGGACGGCGGCCGCCGCCCGGGAGATCGGGCAGGACCGCACCCGCGCGGAACTCCGGGCCATCGCCGACCGCCACTTCCCCGACGGGCGGGTCGAGATCCCCTACACCACCCAGCTGGTGCTGGCCCGGCGCGTGTGAGGCACACCCCCGGGTAGGAACCGGAGGGAAGCCGAGACCCGTGCACTCGTGCACCCGTGATCCGCGAACCCGGGAGGCCCGCGTGGAACTCGGACCGCTCGCCCACCTGGTGGTCGCGTCTGCCGTCCTGGCCTGGGGGTACGTCCTGTACCGGCTGGTCCGCCGCCAGAGGCGCCGCGAACAGGACCCCGACGGGCCCGACTCCGACCCGAGGCCCGGCGGTCCGCTCCGCGACTGGTAAGGCGGCCCCGCTGAGACCGCGCCCGGGGATTTTGCGTGATCAGTGCCCCGCAGTGGCCTTCGCCGTAACCGCTCCCGGGAAGGCTTCCGCGGAGCGGCCCCGCGCTCGGCGGGCCGGGCAGGAAACGACGACGGGGGAACACACACCCATGGCGCAGCTGATCGTACTCGGGGTGGCCGACCGCGACACCGCCGAGAAGGCTCTCGACATCGCCGCAGACCTGAGCAAACAGGAGCTCCTCCAGCTGGAGGACGCCGCCTACGCCTACAAGGACGACAAGGGGCGTCCCCGCATCCACCAGACCGTCAACCTCGCCGGTTACGGCGCCGCGGGCGGCGCCCTGTGGGGCACGCTCATCGGTCTGCTGTTCCTGAACCCGCTCCTGGGCCTGGCCGTCGGCGCGGGTGCGGGCGCGATCGCGGGCAGGCTCAGCGACGTCGGTATCGACGACGACATGATCAGGAAGATCGGCGCCGAACTCCAGCAGGACCGGGCCGCGGTCTTCCTGCTCGCGGACGACGCCACCATCGACCGTGTCGTCGACGCCTTCAGGCCGCTGGAGCCCACGGTCATCCAGACCAACCTCTCCAAGGACAACGAGCGGGAACTCGTCGAGGCCCTGCGGGCCTGAGACCCGGGTTCCGAGCCCTCACACGCCGCCGGTGCGGCCACCCGCACCGGCGGCTCCGCGTTTCCCGGGGCGGGTGGCGCCGTCCGCCTTGGCGAACAACTGGTCCGGGCGTTGCACCCCGCTGAACCCTCCGCCGTGATCATGGGACGTGCGCTCGGACCCGGCCCGCCGGCCAGCGTCGACTCGACGAGGAGAAGTGATGACCGGTAACGGAGCAGAACACTCCGGCAGCTCCGAAAGCACCGACAGCACCGACTTCGCCAACGCGGACCGCGGTCTGATCGCCCGACTCGAACCCGGCCAGATCAGGGACGAGAACGGCCGGGTGGTGTGGGACGCGGACGCCTACGGATTCCTCGACCAAGAGTGCCCCGACACCGCCAACCCGAGCCTGTGGCGGCAGTCCCGGCTGTGCGCCAGGCAGGGGCTGTTCGAGGTCACCGAGGGGATCTACCAGATCAGGGGCCTGGACCTGTCGAACATGACCCTGGTGGAGGGTGACCAGGGGGTCCTGGTCATCGACCCGCTGGTCTCGGCCGAACCCGCGCGCGCGGGGCTGGAGCTGTACCGGGAGCACCGGGGCGACCGCCCGGTCACCGGGGTGGTCTACTCGCACTCGCACGTCGACCACTTCGGCGGGGTCGGCGGTGTCACCGACGGCATGGTGCCGATCCTCGCCCCGGCCGGGTTCATGGAGCACGCGGTCGCGGAGAACGTGCACGCCGGTCCCGCGATGGCCCGCCGCAGCCTGTTCCACACCGGTTCCCACCTGGAGCCCGGGCCGCGGGGGCAGATCGGTGTGGGGCTGGGCCAGACCAGCTCCACCGGGACGGTCACCCTGATCGCCCCCAACCGCGACATCACCCGCACCGGCCAGGAGGAGGTGGTGGACGGGGTGCGGATCGTCTTCCAGATGACCCCGGGGACCGAGGCGCCCACCGAGACGAACTTCTACTTCCCCGAGCACCGCGCCCTGTGCATGGCGGAGAACGCCACCCACAACCTGCACAACCTGCTCACCCTGCGCGGGGCCCCGGTCCGGGACGCCCGGATGTGGTCGCGCTACCTCGACGAGGCCGTGGAGCTCTTCGCGCACGAGTCCGACGTGCTGTTCGCCTCCCACCACTGGCCGACCTGGGGGACCCAGAACCTCGTCGCCTACCTGCGCCAGCAGCGGGACCTCTACGCCTACCTGCACGACCAGACCCTGCGCCTGATCAACCAGGGGCTGGTGGCGGCGGAGATCGCCGAACACCTCCAGATACCGCCCGGGCTGGCGGGGGAGTGGCACACCCACGGCTACCACGGTTCGGTCAGCCACAACGTCAAGGCGATCTACCAGCGTTACATGGGCTGGTTCGACGGCAACCCGGCCCATCTGTGGGAACACCCCCCGCAGGAGGCGGCCCGCAGGTACGTCGACTGCATGGGCGGCGTCGACGAGGTGGTGCGCAGGGCGGACGAGTACCGCGGCCACGGTGACCTGCGGTTCGCGGCCACGCTGCTCAACCACGCGGTGTTCGCGGAGCCGGAGCACGGCCGGGCCAGGGCGGCCCTGGCCGGGGTGTACGAGCGGTTGGGGTTCGGCGCGGAGAACGGCACCTGGCGCAACTCCTACCTCCAGGGCGCCGCGGAGTTGCGGCGCGGCAAACCGGACCTGCCGTCCGACCTGGGCTCGGGGGTGGCGGCGGCGCTGTCGGTGGGGCAGCTCTTCGAGTCCGTGGCGATCCGGATCAACGGCCCCAAGGCGTGGGAGGAGTGCTTCGTCATCGACTGGGTGTTCGCCGACCTGGACACCACCTACCGGACGACGCTGTCCAACGGGGCGCTCACCACCAGGGAGAAGCCGCGCCGGGGCGAACCCCAGTTGACCATCACCCTGAACAAGTTCCGGCTGCTGCGGCTGCTGGCGGGCAAGGGCACCGAGGGGATGGGGTTCGCGGGCGACCGGGCGCTGCTGGACCGGCTGCTCGACCTGGTGGACCGGCCCGACCCGACCTTCGACGTCGTGACCCCCTGACCGCCGCCCCGCGGGACGTGGCGGGCTCCGGGCCGGGGCCGGTGCGCGGGCGTCAGCTCCGGGTGCGCAGGCGGCGGAGCATACGGGCGTCCTGGAAACCCGCGGCCCGGGCCGCGGACTCCACCGTCCACCCCGCACCGATCAGCTGTTCGGCGCGCTCCACCCGCAACCGCTGCTGGTACCGCAGCGGGGTCAGCCCGGTGGCCGAGGTGAACGCCCGGGTGAGGGTGCGCTCGCTGACCCCCGCCGAGGCGGCGAGTTCGGACAGGCGCAGCGGTTCGGCGAACCGGGCGTCGATGGTGTCCTGCACCCGGTGCACCACGTCCACGGGATGGCTCCGGTACCGCAGCATGGCGCTGGCCTGGGGCTCGTCGCCGTTGCGGCGGGCGTAGACCACCATCTCCCGGGCCGCCGACGCCGCCACGGACGGGCCGTGCCACCGGGTGACCAGGTGCAGGGCCAGGTCGATACCGCTGGCGATACCCGCGGAGGTCACCACCCGGTCGTCGGACACGTGCAGCACGTCCGGCACGACCCGGGCCCGCGGGTACCGGCGGGCCAGCTCGTCCTGGAGGGAGTGGTGGGTGGTGCACCGGCGCCCGTCCAACAGCCCGGCCAGCGCCAGGGCGAAGGCCCCCGAGCACACGCTCGCCACCGTGCCCCCGGCCGCGTGGTGGGCGGCCAGCGCCCCGGCCTGTCCCGGGCTGACGGGCGGGGCGGGGCCGTCGGTCCGCCACCCGGGGACCAGGACCAGGTCGTCCGGGCCCAGCCGGGGCCACTCCGCGGCGGCCCGCAGGCTGATCCCCTGGGCGGTGGGAACCTCGGGCAGGTCCGCGACGTGGTGGAGCTCCACCGGACGGCCCAGACCGGACAGGGTGGAGAACACCTGCGCCGGACCGGCCAGGTCCAGCAGGTGCAGCCCGGGCAACAGCAGAAAGACGATCTTGCGCACGATCCGGTCAGTCTAGCCCGGACGTCCGGGCCGGTCGGGGGAGCGCGCCGGTCGGCCCGCCCCGCTCAAGTGGTCCCCGCGACGATCGCGTCCACCGTGCGCACGGTCGCGAAGCGGCCGGACAGGGCGTAGACGGTGCGGGTGACGACGTCCCGGGGCAGGAGGGTGCCGGGGTCGTCGAGGACCTCCTGGAGCGGTCGGCCGGGCGGCGACCCCGGCGCCTCAAGGGGTTCGGTGGCGGTCGCGTCCACCGCGAACACCATGGCGAACCCCAGCTCCGACCCCATACGGGTGGTGGTCTCGCAGCACTGTTCGGTGCGTACCCCGCAGACGGTGACCTCCCCGATCCCCCACCCCGTGAGCAGGCGCTGCAGGTCGGTGCCGGTGAAGGCGCTGTGCGCTGTCTTGGTCAGCACCGGCTCGCCGTCCACGGGGGACAGCCCGGGCATCGGCTCCACGAACCCGCGCTCGGGGTCGAACACCGTGCCGCTGCCGGGCTCGGTGTGCAGCACCCACACGAGGCGGTCGCCCCGGTCGCGGAAGTGGTCGACCAGGCGGCCGATCGGCCCGGCGACCCCGGGGTCGGAGGCGGCCCGCCAGCTCTCGCGCTGGAGGAAGGACCGTTGTGCGTCGACGACCAGGAGTGCCCTGCCGGTGCCGGAATCAGTTCTCATACTCCGAACCCTCCCAGCGGGCCGCGCCCCGTACCAGGCACGATCCCGGCCCCGACCGGACGGATCCGGTCACGGTGCCGGGCGGGCGCCGACCCCGGGACCGGCGCCCGCGGCCGCTCAGCCCAGCCTCTTCTTGAAGCCGACGTGGCTGGCCTCGTAGCCCAGCCGTTCGTAGAAGCGGTGCGCGTCCTTGCGCTTGGCGTCCGAGGTCAGCTGGATCATCACGCAGCCGCGTTTCCCGGCCTCGCGTTCGGCCCACTCCAACAGTTCGCTGCCCAGCCCGCCTCCGCGCTCGTCGGCGTGCACCCGGACCCCCTCCACCTGTGCGCGGGCGGCGCCCCGGCGGGACAGGCCCGGGACGAGGGTGAGCTGGAGGGTGCCGACCACCCTGCCGTCGCGGCGGGCCACGGCCAGGTACTGGTGGGGGTCGGCGTCGATGGCCTCGAAGGCCTCCAGGTAACGGGACAGGTCGTCGGGGGTCTCCCGCTGGGCGCCGAGGGGGTCGTCGGCCAGCAGGGCGACGATCGCCGCCACGTCCGTCCTCAGCGCGCGTTCGATGATGAGCATGCGTTCAACCTAGCGAGACGGACGCCCGGGCGCGGCCCGGTTCGGCCTCCGGGTCACCAGTGGCGGGCGGCCCGGGTCAGCAAGGAACGGACCTGCTCCAGGTGCGGGTTCTCGTCCACCCCGGGGCGCCGGGCCAGGTACACCGTGTTGAACGGCGGGTCCTCCGGTTCCAGCAGGGCGACCAGGCTCCCGTCGAGCAGGGCCTCCTGGCACAGGTAGCGCGGCAGCACGGTCGCACCCGCCCCACCCGCCACGGCGGCCATCACCGAGCGCAGGTCGGGAACGGTGAGCGCCGGGGCGACGGTCAGCCGCACCCCGAACACGTGCCGCCAGTAACGGCGGGCGATGGGCAGGTCGTCGGCGTAGGCCACCAGGGGGACCCCGCACAGGGCGGCGCAGCCCTGGCGCCGGACCCGGTCGAGCCCGACCCGCTCCGCCCAGGAGGGCCCCGTGACCAGGACGAACTCCTCGTCCATCAGCGGTTCGGCGAGCACCGTCCGGCCCCGGGGGCGGACCGTGGACAGCACCAGGTCGTGCCGCCCCGCCCGCAGCCCCTCCAACAGTTCGTCGGCCAGCCCCGTGTGTACGCGCAGCCGCAGGTCCTGGTCGGCGACCATCGGGGACAGGGCGGGCAGGACACGCTCGCCGAGCAGTTCGGCCGGGCCCGCCAACCGCAGCGGTGCGGGCGGCAGGGCGGAGGAGCCGGGGGCGTTGTGGATCGCCACCCGCTCCAGGTCGTCGAGTGGCCCCGAAACCCGGGCGGCGAGGTCGTTCGCGTCGGCGGTCGGCGCCACACCGCGGGGGAGGCGCTCGAAGAGCTCGTGCCCCAGACGGCGCTCCAGCGCACGGATCTGGGTGGTCACAGTGGGCTGTGAGAGGCGCAACAACTGGGCCGCGGCCGTGAAGGAACCGGAACGGTGCACGGCCAGGAAGGTGCGGAGCAGCTGGAGGTCCAGGGGACCGTCCGCCGCGGGCGCCGCCTCGGAGGAGACCGAACTATTGGAAATCTTATAGGTCACCTCGCCGATTCTATTGGTCGTCGTATGTCATCCGGGTCTAGTGTCGTGAACGCGTGGTCGTACCGGACCCGGTCCCACGAAATCGCTTTCAGGGGGAGTGCTCCAACCATGCCCGTTTCCAAGGAAGTCCACCTCGTCGCCCGGCCCGTCGGAGAGCCCAGGCCCGAGGACTTCTCCGTGGTAGAGACCACCGTCGCCGACCCCGGCCCGGGCCAGATCCTGGTCCGCAACGACTGGATGTCGGTCGACCCCTACATGCGCGGCCGCATGAACGACGTGAAGTCCTACGTACCGCCCTTCGAACTCGGCGAGGTCATGGAGGGCGGCGCGGTCGGCACCGTCGTCGCCTCCGAGAGCCCCGAGGTCCCCGTCGGCGCCAGCGTCCTGCACTTCCAGGGCTGGCGCCAGTACGCGCTCATGGACGCGGAGCGGGCCAAGGTCGTCGACACCGACGCCGCGCCCGCCCAGGCCTACCTCGGTGCGCTCGGCATGGTCGGCCTCACCGCCTACGCGGGCCTGACCGCCGTCGCCGGGCTCAAGGAGGGCGACGTGGTGTTCGTCTCCGGCGCCGCGGGCGCGGTCGGCAGCCTCGCGGGCCAGATCGCCAAGCAGCTCGGCGCCTCGAAGGTGGTCGGCTCCGCCGGCGGCCCCGAGAAGAAGCGCCGCCTGGTGGAGGAGTTCGGCTACGACGCCGCCATCGACTACCGCGAGGGCGACCTCGAGGGCCAGCTCGCCGAGGCCGCCCCCGAGGGCATCGACGTCTACTTCGACAACGTCGGCGGGGACCACCTGCGCGCCGCCATCCAGGGCATGCGCGTCCACGGCCGCGCCGCGCTGTGCGGGGCCATCTCGTCCTACAACGACACCGAGCCCGCGCCCGGCCCGGACAACCTCGGGCTGCTGGTCGGCAAGCGCGTCAAGCTCCAGGGCTTCCTCGTGGGAGACCACGGCGACCTGGCCCCCGAGTACCAGAAGAACGCCGCCCGGTGGCTGGCCGAGGGCAGCCTGCGCACCGAGGAGACCGTGGTCGAGGGGATCGACAACGCGGTCGACGCGTTCCTCGGCATGATGCGCGGCGCCAACACCGGCAAGATGCTGGTGCGCCTGCCCGCCTGAGGGCCCGGTCCCGCGGGGGGCTCCGTGACCACCCGGAGCCCCCCGCGGCCCGCCAGGGCGCCCGGAGCCCGTCACGGCACCCGACCCGGGCTCCTCCGCGGTTCTCCCGGTTTGCCTGGAGTGCACTCCAGGTCGTCATCATGGGGTCCGGAACGGCCCCGGCACACCCGCCGCGGCACGGCCACCGCCGAGGCACGGCCACAGCCACGGCCGCGGCGCACCCGCAACCTTCGAAAGGCACCCCTTTTGCAGCACGTCACGCTGAACAACGGCCTCACCATGCCGCAGCTCGGTTTCGGTGTCTGGCAGGTCCCCGACGACGAGGCCCACAGCGCCGTCACGACCGCCCTCGAGGTCGGCTACCGCAGCATCGACACCGCCCGGATCTACGACAACGAGAAGGGCACCGGCCGTGCCATCGCCGAGTCCGGCGTGGCCCGTGAGGACATCTTCCTCACCACCAAGCTGTGGAACGACGACCAGGGCTACGACAGGGCCCTGAAGGCCTTCGACGCCAGCCTGGAGCGCCTGGGCACCGACTACGTGGACCTGTACCTGATCCACTGGCCGACCCCCGAGCGCGACACCTACGTCGACACCTGGAAGGCGCTGGAGCGCATCCACGCGGAGGGCCGGGCCAGGGCCATCGGCGTGTCCAACTTCACCGCCGGCACCCTGAAGCGCCTGGTCGCCGAGACCGAGGTCGTGCCCGCGATCAACCAGATCGAGCTGCACCCCTACTTCGCGCAGAGCGGGATGCGCGCGGCCGACAGCGCCGAGGGCGTGCTGACCGAGGCCTGGAGCCCGCTGGGCCAGGGCAAGGGCCTGCTGGAGGACCCCGTGCTGGCCGAACTCGGCACCAAGCACGGCAAGTCCGCCGCCCAGGTCGTGCTGCGCTGGCACCTGCAGCTCGGCAACGTCGTCATCCCCAAGTCCGTGACCCCGTCGCGGATCCGGGAGAACTTCGACGTGTTCGACTTCGAGCTCACCGCCGAGGACATGGAGCGGATCGGCTCGCTGGACCGCGGCGGCCGCATCGGCCCGGACCCCGACACGCTCAACTAGTCCTCGCACGGGGCGGCCGGGCGGCGCGGCGGCGGCCCGCCAGGCGGTCCTTCGTCTCCGGGCCCGTCGAGCACTGCTCGGCGGGCCCTTCGGCTGCGCGAACACGCCTGAGGCCGGATCCGGTCGGGGTAAACCCCGCTGGGGCGAATGGCCGCTTCCGGTCGGGATCATCAACTCCCACCCCGGGGAGAACACGCGCAACAGGGGGGCCTCGGACGGAGGGTAGGAACCCGTCGTACGCGGCTGGTCGGCGACACCAGGACGGGGACCCCGGTCCCGGGGTGGCGAGAGGTCGGACAGAGGCGTACAGTCCTCTCTGGTGCGCCGGGGAAGTTCACGCGGCGGACACCACATCTCTCTCTAGGCGAAATCAGATCCATGACCGTCGTCCCCCTCCGCGCCGCGCGTGTCTACCGCTCCGAAACAGCCGAGCGGTCCGTGCACGCCTGGTGTCACAGAGCCCTCAGCCAGTGGCCCGAACTCGGGCCCCTTCCTCCCGTGCAGACCCGGCTGGGCCCCACACAGGCCTTCCGCGCCTCGGGCGGGACCGGCACCCCGGTCCTGGTCCTGTCGGGCACCAACTTCAACGCCGCCACCACGGTTCCCGCGGCCCGCGCGCTCGCCGCGGAGCGGCCGGTGCTGCTGGTCGACCCTCCGGGGCAGCCGGGACTGAGCTGTAGCCAGCGGACCTCCGGTTCCCGGATCGGGGCCTACGGTGAGTGGCTCGACGAACTGCTGCCCCGGATCACCGACGAGCCGGTCATCGTCCTGGGCCACTCCCGGGGCGCGGCGATCGCGCTGTCCTCGACCCCGAACCCGCTCGTCGCCGGGATGCTGCTGCTCAACCCCGCCGGGTTGACCGCGGCCGGAGTCAGCTCGGAGTCGATGCGCGTCACCCTGCCGTGGATGCTCCACCCCAACGAGCAGACCAGCAACCGGCTCATAGAGTTCCTCAGCGGACCGTCCACGGACACCGGCTGCGCGGAGCACCGGTCCGAGGCGGAGTGGCTGACCCTGGTCTCGCGCCACTGCCGCACCCACTCGACGCCGACCCCGCTGCAGGCGGAGTCCTTCCTGGCCTGGGCCGGAACCCCGGTCCGGGTGGCCACCGGTTCACACGACCCGTTCTTCTCACCCGCCCGTCTGCACGGCCCGGCCCGCCGGTTCCTCGACACGGGTGTGCACACCATCGAAGGGGCCGGGCACCTGTCCCTGTACGAGCAGCCCGAGAAGGTGGCCGAACTCCTCCGCGAGCTCGACGCCTGAGTCCTGCCCGGCCCGCCCGGGCCGCCGGACGAGCAGCCACCGGTGACGGCCCAACGGCCGTCACCGGACCGCGTTCGGCAGGGGCCGGTCCTCCGTGTTCCGAGGGACCGGGGACCGGACGCCCGTGGTCCCGGTGCCCGCGGGAGCGGATCCTCAGGGGCGGCCCAGCGCCCGGCGCAGCTCCGGCACCGAGGTGAACACGTGCCCCCGGAGTCCGAGCGCCCGGGCGGCCTCGACGTTGGACCGGTTGTCGTCCACGAACAGCACGTCCCCGGCCGGGGCGCCCATGCGCTCCAGGCACCACCGGTAGGCGTCCGCCTCCGGTTTGGCGTGCCCGATCCGGCAGGAGAGCCCCAGCACCGGAAACAGCTCCAGTACCCGCGCGTGGCGCTCCTCGAAGCGGGCGGCCAGTTCCGGGGGGATGTTCGAGAGCAGCCCGAGCGGGACCTCCGCGTCGGCGAGCTCCGAAACCAGCTCCACCGAGTCCTCGTTCACCCGTGACCAGCTCTCCAGGTCCAGGGAGACGAGCCGCTCGACCTGCTCCGGCGACAAGGCGGTGCCGAGCAGTTCGCCCACCGCCCTCCAGTAGGCGGGCCCGTCCAGGTCGCCTCGGTCGTAGTCCCGGCGCGGCGCCCAGTAGGCGGTCCAGAAGGCGTCGCGGCCGTGTCCGGAGTACTCCACCATCGCCTCGCGGACCGTCGGTGACTGGTCCATGGCGACCACACCGAACATGTCGAACAGCACAGCGTCCAAGAAGGGCTCCCGGGGGTCGAACGGCGGTCTTCGGTCGGGGTGCGAATGGGCTCCTTCCCCGCACATCCGTCACGAACCCCCGTGCCCGGAGGGGCGCTCCGAACGCGCGTGCTTTTTATCATGCTCTTTGGTCTTTGAGTGGTTTCGGGATGCTTTTTCATTTTTCTGTCTAATGTCCGGAGAAAATGGTTCTGGTGTCCGTGCAACGGCAAGGGGGAGGGGGAAAAGCCCTTTCCGGTGCGTATCCTTGCCCGAGGCAGGCAGCGGGGTGGAAGGGTCGGCCCACGTTGTCGGACAAAACCGGTAAACCAGAAAGTAGTCGGCATGTTCGCAAAGCTGGCACACAAGTTGGGATTGGAAACCAATCCGGCGATCTTCTTCATATCGGCCGCACTGACCGTCCTTTTCGTCGTGTGCGCCATCGCCTTCACCGGCACGGTGGACCTGGTCTTCGGCGCCACCTCGGGCTGGATCCTGTCCCGACTGGGCTGGCTCTACATCCTCGGCGTGACGACCTTCCTCATCTTCCTGATCTGGATCTCGCTCAGCAGGTTCGGGCACGTCCGCCTCGGTCCACCGGGCAGCAAACCCGAGTACAGCAACTTCACCTGGTTCTGCATGCTGTTCGCGGCCGGTATCGGCAGCATCCTCATGTTCTGGGGCGTGGCCGAACCGATCAGCCACTTCGCCGAACCGCCGCAGGGCAACGTCGAACCCGGGTCGGTCCAGGCCGCGGAACAGGCCATGGGGTTCACGCTCTACCACTTCGGGCTGCACACCTGGACGATCTTCTGCCTGCCGGCCCTGGCCTTCGCCTACTTCGTCTACCGCAAGGGCCTGCCCTTCCGGGTCAGCTCGATCTTCTTCCCCTTTCTCGGGGAGCGGATCAACAGCCCCTTCGGCCGGCTCATCGACATCTTCGCGGTGCTGGGCACCCTGTTCGGTGTGGCGGTGACCATCGGACTGGGCACCATGCAGATCAACAGCGGGCTCAACACGCTGTTCGGGATCGAGGAGAGCCGCCTCACCCAGATCATCCTCATCTCCGTCATCACCCTGATCGCGGTGATCTCCGTGGTCACCGGGCTGGACACCGGGATCAAGTGGCTCTCCTCGATCAACATCGTGATGGCGGTCGGACTGCTCCTCTTCGTGTTCTTCGCCGGGTCCTCCCTGTTCCTGCTCAACGGCGTCATCGAGACCACCGGTATCTACCTGGAGTGGCTGGTCCCGCTCGCGTTCTGGAACGACACGTTCGGGAACACGGGGTGGCAGGGCACCTGGACGGTCTTCTACTGGGCGTGGACCATCACCTGGTCGCCGTTCGTGGGGATCTTCATCGCCCGCATCTCCAAGGGGCGCACCATCCGGGAGTTCGTCGTGGGGGTGCTGGGGCTGCCGACCGCGTTCAGCATCGTCTGGTTCAGCGTGTTCGGGCTCTCCTCCTTCGACATCGAGATGAACCAGGGCGGCGGCCTGGTCGAGGAGGTCGTGGAGCAGGGGGACATCCCCGGAGCGCTCTTCGCCTTCCTGACCCACTACCCGCTGACGACCCTGCTCTCGGTGATAGCCATCGTCATCGTGGTCGTCTTCTTCACCACCTCCTCGGACTCGGCGTCCCTGGTGGTGGACATGCTCTGCTCCGGCACGGCGGACTCCCCGACCCGCCAGCGGGTGTTCTGGGGCATCACCGAGGGGGTGGTCGCCGCCACGGTCCTCACGGCGTCCGGCGAGGGGGGCCTCGACGCGCTGCAACAGACGATCATCGTGTTCGGACTGCCGTTCTTCGTGATCGGCTTCTTCATGATGGCCGCGCTGGTGAAGTCCCTCCAGGCGGAGTTCGCCGAGGGTTCCGGTGTCCAACGGCAGCGCAGGGCGCCCCTGGCTGCGCGGTCCCGGAAGATGCGGCGCGACCAGCAGCGCGAGAGCGGAGGCGGTTCGAACGGCGCCGAGGGCGGCACCAACGGGGGCGGTAGCCGGGGGAGCGGAGGTCCCGCCTGACCGCGGTCCTGGAACCGGCACTGAGGAGGCACGGGGCGGAGGGGGAACCGGGCGGGGGCACCATGGAGGCATGACCCACACCGACGGCCGTGCCGACTCCGACGAACGCTTCCTCTCCGCCACCGCCGACCGGCTCGCAGCCCTCCCCGGGGTCGAGGCGGTCTCCCTCGGCGGTTCGCGGGCCCAGGGCACCCACCGGCCGGACAGCGACTGGGATTTCGTCCTCTACCACCGGGGCACCGCGGGCGGGTTCGACCCCCGGGCGCTGCGGGAGACCGGACGGGAGGGCGGGGTCCCGGAGACCGGCGGCCGGAACGAGGGCGTGTTCGACGGCGGCGCCCGGCTGCGGATCGACGGCCGGGCCGTGGACGTCCACTACCGCGACCTCGACGCGGTCGAACACGAACTGGCCGAGGCCGAACTGGGCCGGTTCCGGATCGAACCGCTCATGTTCCACCTGGTGGGCGTCCCCACCTACCTGGTCGTCGCCGAACTCGCCGTCGGCCGGGTCCTGGCCGGTGACCTTCCCCGGCCCGGCTACCCGGACGCGCTCCGCCGGAGCGCCCCGCCCCTCTGGCGCGGGCTCGCCTCGGCCAACCTCGCCTGCGCCGAACACGACCACGCGCCGTACGGACGGGTGGCCCAGTGCGCGGGGCTGCTCGCCCAGGCAGCCTCGCAGACCGCGCACGCCGTACTGGCCGCCCGCGGCGAGTGGGCGACCAGCGACAGGACCCTGCTCGCCAGGGCCGGTCTGGAGGAGGTGGACCTCGCGGTCGCCGGGATGACCGCCGACCCCCAGGACCTCCTCGCCGCGGTCGCCGAGACCGGGCGGATCATCGCCGGGGCCCGGTAGCGCCGAACGGTGCCTCTACGGAGCCGACGGCACTGCCGAGCCCACCCGCGGGCGGGGGCGTCCCTGCGCCCCCGCCCGCGCGTGCGCCGCTACTTCGTCCAGGTCATGTTCATCACGGCGCTGACGGTGTCGTAGCCCGCCCGGGTGAACGCCTCGGCCATCGGTACGTTGCCGACGTCCGTGGTGGCCCGGACGTTGGCGACACCCTCTTCGGCCAGTACCCGGGTGCCCTCGGCGAGCAGGTCGTCGATGTAGCCGTTGCCGCGGTGCTCGGGCAGCACCGCGATGTAGGCGATGATCGGGTGGTAGGCGTTGCGGGCGGGGATGACGAAGCCCACCGGCTCGCCGTCGGGGAGCGTCGCCACCCGCCACCAGGACCGGGGCGTCGTGTAGTTGGCGAACTCGTCGGCGAAGTTGGCCGCGGCGACCTCCTCGGCGGACTTGCCGTCGAGGTCGGCGCGGTCGTGGGCGTCCAGGGTCCCCTCCAGGGCGCGGGCCATGAGGCCGAGGATGTCCTCGGTGCCCTCGATCCCGCGGAATCGCAGGCGCCCGCTCGGCCGGGGGACCGGGTACCCGGCGAACCACTCGTAGCGCAGGCGCTCGACGAGCGGGACGCCGCCCACCCGCTCGACCGCGTGCACACGGTCCTCCACCGTGCGCCGGGCCGCCTCGTCCTCGCGCCAGTCGGCGGGGACGAAACGCAGGTACTCGGGCGGGGGAGTGCCCTGGGGGACCGGGGCGCCCTCCGGGAAGAGGTCCTCGTTCGCTGTGCGCAGCAGGTGTTCGGCCACGCCGACACGGTCCACGTCGCGGGCGCTGTCGTCCACGTCGAGGACGTCCAGCAGGAAGGGGGCGTCGTCCTGGTCGCGGCACCACCAGGACAGGCGGGCCAGGAGCCGGTCGCCGTCGAGGGCCACCCACATCCAGGAGGGGCGGCGGCGACCCTTGGCGAGGTCGTCGGCGAACTCGGGGTTCTGCACGTAGGGCAGCCGGTTGAAGAGCTCCAGCTCTTCGGGGCCGGTGAGGGGACGGACGGTCAGGGCGTTCGGAAGAACGGTCAAGGCAGCACCTTCGGTGTGTGCGCCCGCCGTCGCCGGGGTCAGCGGTGGTCGCTGACCCGGGAGGACACGGACGCGGTGATCACGGGGAACATCGGATGTGCCTCCTCTCTGGTCTCCGCCGCGCCGGGGGTCGGACGCGGCCCCAGCATTTATAGCGCCGGGGCGTCCGTTCCCGCAAGCCCTTTACCGCGGGGGATCTGGAGACAGCGGGCCGCCCGGGCGCCCCGCCGGGCCGACGGGTGCCGACCGCCCAGGGGCCGGCAGCCGTCGGATGACCGCCCTGCGTCAGCCGGTGACCGCCACACCCTCCATCGTCGGCAGGTCGGTGATGTTCACGTCGACCGCACCGTCGCCCGGCAAGGGGACCAGGGCGTAGTACTCGCGGGGTCGGCCCGGTTCCAGGTCGTCGGACCGGGAGGTCCTGCCGGCGGACGGACTGCACGCGCACCACGGCTTACCCGTGCCGTTCACGGACTCGACACGCAGCGGAGACGCCGTGCGCTCGCTCGCCGGGTCGGTCAGCCAGACCCCGAAAGCCGCGCGGTAGCGGTACTCGGTCCAGTTGTCGATGGCGCTCAGCATCGGAAAATCGGTCTCCTCGCTCTCACCCTCGCCGTTCTCGAAGGCGGACGCCTCGTAGCTGATCATCGCCACGCCGTCCGCCACCCGGCGCAGTTCGGTCAGCGCGACCTCGTAGTCCTGATCGGGCGAGATCCCGGAGAAGGAGGAGGCCGGCTCTCCTTCGACCGGTTCCCCTTCGGGCTCCCCGCTCTCCTCGCCGCCCGAGCCCTCCGAGGTTCCCGAAGGCAGGGAGACCGGCATGGTCAGCGTGACCCGCCGGTTGCGGGACCGGCCCTCCTCGGAGTCGTTGCTCGCGATGGGCTCGTCCGCGCCCCGGCCCTCGGTCCGCAGGTCCACGTCCACCTCCACCAGGTCGGTGAGCGCGTCGCGGACGCTCTCGGCCCGCTCCTCGGAGAGGGGGTCGTTGATGCTGTCGTCGCCGCTGGAGTCGGTGTGCCCCACCACGGTCACCTCGCCCGGGTCGGCGGCGTCGATGGTGGAGGCCGCGCGCTCCAGGACGGTGTTGGCCTCCTCGGTGAGTGCGGATTCGTTGAGCTCGAAGAGCACGTCCGCGGACAGGTGCGTCTCGGTCCGCTCGCCGTCGTCGACCACGGACTCCTCGGGGGAGTCGATCACGGTCTCCAG
Source organism: Nocardiopsis sp. iso_40 (assembly GCF_056173285.1). Taxonomy (NCBI): domain Bacteria; kingdom Bacillati; phylum Actinomycetota; class Actinomycetes; order Streptosporangiales; family Nocardiopsidaceae; genus Nocardiopsis; species Nocardiopsis sp. iso_40. The sequence continues at coordinate 1,417,221 of NZ_CM149666.1, forward strand.
CGGCGCCGACTCCGGCTCGGCCTCCGGGTGGGCGTCCGGCGTCATGTAGTCCAGTCCGGCGGGGGCCCCGTCCTGGACCGGCACGTCGAGGAACGGCAGGCTCAGGTGCGTGACGACGGTCAGCGCGTCGACGTCCTCCGGGGGCGCGGCCAGCACCGCGTACAGCGACCACGTCTCGCCGACGTCGAGGGCGGGGCTCTCGATGTCGTCCTCGTTGCTGCACAGGCAGCTGCGGTCGGGCAGGTGGTAGGGCTTGTGCAGGCTGTGCCCGGACGGGTCGAGCCAGGAGATCCCGCTGAAGTGCCCGGGCGGGTACTCCCCGGCTTCGTATCCCAGCTCACCGTGGCCGTTGGGCAGGTGGGCCTGGATCTGCTCGTAGTCGTCGCCGAGGTTGGTCACCTCCATCCGGGCCACCATGTGCTCCTCGTCGACCCGGTGCAGGGAGACCTCGGCCGTGCCCTCCGGAAGGACCCAGGTGTCCACGGCGCGGGTGGTCACCGGTCCGAGGGCCGCGGCGGCCTCCTCCGCCTGTCCGTCGGAGGTCTCCTCGTCCGGCGGGTCGCCTCCACCGTCGTCGGTACCGAACAGACCGCAGGCCGTCGTCAGGCTCAGGGCCGCGGCCGCCGCGATCACGCCGAGGGGGCGCTGGCGCGCGGCGGTACCCGGGCCGGACCGTGCGGTGCGGTTTCCGGAGGGGGCTGGTTCAGGGGCGGGCGACAGGTGCACTTCCGACTCCTTGAGGGATGGTTCGCTCTACGGGGTGGGATGAGTCGGCCAAGCGTTTGGTTTGGGTCGTTCGGAGCGCGGAGCCGTGGAGCCGAGGGGGCGCGGAGTGCACGGGTGACGCGACGGCCCCTCACCCCCGGCCGTCTCCGTCCTCGGCACGGCGCGGGCGGGTCACCAGCAGGGTGAGGGTCCCGGCGAGCAGGCCCCAGAAGGCCGACCCCACCCCGAACAGGGTGAACCCGGAGGCCGTCGCCAGGAACGTCACCACCGCGGCCTCCCGGGATCCCTCCTCGGAGACCGCCGAGGCCAGCGAACCGCCGATCGTGCCCAGCAGCCCCAGCCCGGCGATCGCCAGCACCAGCGTCGACGGCAGTGTGGCCAGCAGCGACGCCACGGTCGCGCCGAACAACCCCACGCACAGGTAGAAGACACCCGCCCAGACCCCGGCGAGGTAGCGGCGCTCCCGGTCCGGGTGGGCCTGCGGGCCGGTGCAGATCGCCGCGGTGATCGCGGCCAGGTTCATCCCGTAGCAGCCGAACGGGGCCAGGACCAGGTTGGTCGCCCCGGTCCACCCGATCACCGGGGAGATCGGCACCCGGTAGCCGTCGCCGCGCAGTACCGCCACCCCCGGCAGGTTCTGCGAGGCCATCGTCACCACGAACAGCGGCAGGCCGACACTGACCAGTACCGGCAGGGAGAACTCGGGGACGACGAACACGGGCGCGGCCAGGGCGGGTTCCACCGACCCCAACCGCAGGGAGCCCTGTGCGGCCGCCACCAGGCCGCCGGCGAGCAGGGAGAGCAGGACCGCGTACCGGGGGAGCCACCGACGACACAGCAGGTACACCGTGAACATCGCGAACACCACCGCGAAGTCGCCCTCCATGCTGGTGAACAGCCCGATCCCGAACTGCAGCAGCACCCCCGCCAGCAACCCCGCGGCCAGCGGTACCGGGATGCGGTCCATCACCCGCTCGAACCACCCCGTCACCCCGCTCAGCGTGATGAGCGCGGCCGAGAACAGGAAGGCGCCCACGGCCTGGGCCATGGTCACCCCGTCCAGCCCGACCGCCAGCAGGGCGGCCCCCGGCGTGGACCAGGCGGTCACCACCGGGGCCCGGTAACGCAGGGACAGGCCCACGCAGGTCACGGCCATGCCCACGCCCAGCGCGAGCATCCACGAGGCGATCTCCCCGGGGGAGGCTCCGGCGGCCTCGGCGGCGGTGAACACGATCGCGGCCGAGCTCGTCACCCCGACCAGGACGGCGATGAGCCCGGCGGTCACGGCCGACAGGGGAAAGGCGTGCCGCGCACGCCGGGCGAGCGTTCTCATAACGAACCATCCTGTCGTCCCACCACCGAGCTCCGGCAACCGGGTGGGGCCACCGGGCACGGGGGCGAAAACCGGTGGCTCCGGGCCCGCGCCCGCCGCCCGCCCTCCCGGCCGGTCACACGTACCGGCCGGGAGGGGAGGGCGACCGGGTTCAGCTCCGGGCGGTGACGTGCTGGACGACCTCGAAGCCCCAGATCTCGCTGTTGCTCGCCGCCGGACCGCCGTGCCCGCCGGAGGCGTGGCCGTCCTTCTTCGCGTCGGCCGCGGCCTGGGCGTGGCCCTTCTGGAAGGCCCGGCCGTTCACCCAGTTCTGGAAGTCCTCCTCGGACCGCCAGCGGGTGTACACCAGGTACTTGTCGGTGCCCTCGACGGGGCGCAGGAGCTGGAACTCCTCGAACCCCTCCTGGTCCTCCACCAGTCCCGCGCGCTTGGCGAAACGCTCCTCCAGCGTGGACCCCTCGCCCTCGGGGACGGTCAGGACGTTGAACTTGACGACACTGGTCACGCGTGTACCTCCGGTCGGTCGGATGCCTTGCTGAGGCCAACCTAAGGGACCAGCTCAGGCGCCGGTCACCCGATCCACCCACTCGACCAGCTCACCGACGACCTCCGCTCGGTTGGTCTCGTTGAGCACCTCGTGCCGCGCGCCCGGGTAGGTGCGGTACACGAGGTCGGTGACGCCCGCTTCGCGATAGCGCTCGACCAGCGCGTCGCTGAACTCCAACCGGTGGTTGAGCGGGTCGTGGTCCCCGACCAGGACGTACACGGGCAGGTCGCCCCGCAGCCCCGAGGGGTCCGTGAGCGGGCCGAAGGCCGCGGCGGCCAACCCCGTCAGCCCGTCCTCGTCCAGCGCGAACCCGCACAGGGGATCGGCGACGTACAGGTCGACCTGCTCCTCGTCGCGGCTGATCCAGTCCGCTCTGGTCCGGACCGGCTGGAAGGGGGCGTTGAACACCTCGTCGAGGTCGGTGGTGCCCGGCGGGACCGAGCCCAGGAACAGGTCCGCGGCGGTGGTGCCGCTGAGCGCCGCCCCGGTGAGCAGGTCGGCGTGTTCGAGCAGGTACTGCTGGGTGGCGAAGGAACCCAGGCTGTGCCCGATCAGTACCAGGGGCAGGCCGGGGTGGCGCTCGCGCAGGATCCGGGAGAGCGCGGCCATGTCGGCGACCAGCAGGTTCCAGCCGTCCGCGCCCAGGTGGCCGGGCGCGGCGTGCATGGTGGCTCCGTGGCCCCGGTGGTCGTTGGCGTACACCGCGTACCCGCGCTCGTTGAGTGCCCGGGCCAGGGGAGCGTAACGCAGGGCGTGCTCGCCCATGCCGTGTGCCAGTTGCACGATTGCGCGCGGCGGGCCGTCGGGCTGCCACTCGTGGACGTGCACGGTGAGGCCGTCGCTGCTGTCGAAGGTGAACATCGCTCTCCCGGGAATGGATGACGGGGCTGCGGGCTCAGGGGTGCGGGAAGCCCGCCGTGTCACTGATTGTGCCCTGGGGTCATTCCCGCGTCATCCCAGGCCGTGCTTGCGGGCCACGATCCGCAGCATCGCGGCGCGGGGCAGCAGACGGCGCAGCGCGAACACGAGCGGGGCGTTGCTGCCCACGGCGTACAGCGGCCGCGGCCGCCTCGCCCCGATCGCCCCGACCACGGTCGCGGCCACCCGCTCCGCCGAGATCCCCCTGGCCTCGTTGGCGTTGAGCGCGTTCACCATGGTCCGGTACTCCTCCCGGAACGGGGAGTCCTCACCCACGTACTGGGTGCGGCGCTCACTGATCCCGGTGTTGATCGAACCCGGCTCCACCGTCGTCACGCCCACCCCGAACGGCGACACCTCGCGCCGCGCGGCGTCCGCGAACCCCTTCATCGCCGCCTTGGCGGCCACGTACGAGGAGCGGTACGCCAGCGGGAAACTCGCCAGCATCGAGCCCACCATGACCACGCGCCCGTACCCGCGCGAGCGCATCCCCGGCAGGACCAGCTGGGTGAGGCGGACCGCGCCGAACACGTTGAGCCGGAACAGCCGCTCCACCGCCGCCATCGGCAGTTCCTCGATCGGGCCGTTCTGGCTCTCGCCCGCGTTGTTGACCAGGACGTCCACCTCGCCGGCGGCTCTGGCGCACGCCTCCACGGACTCGTAGTCGGTCAGGTCCAGGGGCAGGTACTCGACCCCCGGGACCGGCTCGGCGACCGTCGCGGGGTCGCGGCTGGTTCCGAACACGCGGTAGCCGCGGCCGACCAGTGCCGCGGCCACCGCCGCCCCGATGCCGGAGGAGGCACCGGTGACGAGCGCCGTACGACGGGAGGGGGACGAGGGGGTGGCAGGGGGCACGGGGAACCCTTCGGGTCGGAGGGGGCGAGGCGCGCACCACACTAGTTGACCACCGTTCAACAGGACCGCTCCGGGAACCCCGCACCGGCACCGGCCCCGCCCGGGCGCGAGGGAGCGTGCGTCAGTCCCGCTCGCAGCCCTCCAGGACCAGGGAGAGCCCGGCGCCGAGCAGCCACAGGTCCTTGGACAGGGGCAGGCCGTCCGGGGTGGGGGCCAGGCTCCGGGGCTTGTGCATCCCGGGTGTGCGCAGGTAGAGGCCGAGCAGGCCGGCGGCGAAGGCGCTCAGCCCCGCACCGGCGAGCCTGCTCGGCACGAGCGGCACCAGCAGAGCGGTGCCCAGGGCGATCTCCCCGGCGGACAGGAGCCTGGTGAAGGTGGCCGGGTCGACCTTGTCCAGGAACGGGTACGTACCGACCGCCATCCCGTGCAGTCCCATCGCGGTGTCCTCGTCGGCGCCCCGCTTGTCCAGTCCCGAGTTGAGGATGGAGGCGCCGGTGGCGATGCGCAGGGCCAGCTGGTGCGGTCTGAAGGGCGGCTTCATACGGACTCCAAGGCGGATCGACAACGGACTGTAGCTATGGGTGTTCAGAATGCTACTCACAGTTTGTCTGTTGGGTCCGTCACGACCTGCCGGTGTCCGCTCTCGCCCGGCCCCCCGGTCGCTGGGGACGGCACGTCGTCGACACTGGGAAGCCGACCCCGACGCCGCACCAGTCACGCAGCCGTCGGCCGACTCCTACACCCCGGAGGGAACACGTGGTCGCATCCGCTGACGCCGAGACCGACGTCGTCGTGATCGGAGGCGGCCCGGCGGGGCTGGCCACCGGCTACCACCTGGCACGCGCGCAGGCCGACTACGTCATCCTCGACGGGCAGGGGGCGCCGGGCGGCTTCTGGGACCGGGCCTGGAGCAACTACTGGGACTCCCTGCGGTTGATCTCCCCCGCCGAGCACAGCTCCCTGCCGGGCTGGCGGATGCCGGGCGAGCCGGGGCAGGAGCTCCCCTCGGCGCGGCACGTCGCCGACTACCTGGCCGCGTACGAGAGCCGCTACGAGCTGCCGGTGCGCCGCCCGGTGACCGTGACCGGGGTGCGCCGCGCAGACGGGGCGCTGGAGGTGGTCGGCTCCACGGGCACGTGGCGCGCCCGGCACGTGGTCAGCGCGACCGGGACCTGGCGCCGCCCGTACACTCCCGACCACCCCGGACGGCACCTCTTCGAGGGCCGACAGCTGCACACGGCCGACTACCGCGGCCCGGAGGAGTTCGCCGGGCAGCGGGTGACGGTCGTGGGCGGCGGCAACTCCGCGGCCCAGCTCCTCGCGGACCTCTCGGAGGTCGCCCGCACCACGTGGGTCGCCCGGCGCCCGGTCAGGTTCATGCCCGACGACGTGGACGGCCGCGTGCTGTTCGACGCGGACACACAACGCGCCCTGGGCGGGAGAGCGGGCCGGGGCGCCGCGTCCCTGGGCGACATCGTCATGGTGCCCAGTGTGCGCCGGGCGCGGGACAGGGGAGTCCTCACGGCGCTGCCGATGTTCGAGCGGCTCACCCGGACCGGCGTGGCCTGGGCCGACGGCAGCGAAATGGAGACCGACGCGGTCCTGTGGTGTACCGGGTTCCGTCCGGCCCTGGACCACCTGGCCCCGCTGGAGCCGTTCGACGCGGACGGCCGGATCCCGGTCGACGGGAACCGCAGCGTCCGGGAGCCGCGGCTGCACCTGATCGGTTACGGGGACTGGACCGGGGCCGCGTCCGACACGCTGGTCGGTGCGGGCCGCACCGCCGAGGACGCGGTCGCCCGCATCGTCGAGGACCTGTGGACGGGTTAGTCGGCCCACGGGGTTCTCGGGTGCGCGGGAGGGCCGTGGAGCGCGGCGCGGAACCGGCGGTAGCGGCCCCCGCCTGACTGCCCGCACCGGCGGGGGCAGCTGGTTTTCCCGCCGGCCGCTCCCGGACCGGTCCGACTCCGGTCCGGTCACGCCGTCAGCACACGGTGGCACCCACCGGGCTCAGCCCTGTCCACCGAGGCGGTCGCGGACCTCGTCCGTGGCGGCTCCCATAGGGTCCTCCGCGATGCCGCCGAGGTCCTGTGCCTGCTCCTGGAACCCCTGCGCCGCTTCGGTCGCACCGCCCAGACCCTCCTCGGCGAAGGCCTGGCCCTGCGCCCCGAGGTCCTGGCCCGCCCCCTCAAGGCCGTTGAAAGCCGACTCCGCCCCGCCGCCCACCTGGTCCAGGGTGCCGCTCACCCCGTCCGACACCTGCTCCGCGGTATCGCCGAACAGGCCCTTGAACCAATCGATTATTTCGCTGATCATCGCGTTTCGTTCCTTCCGTGGGCGCACTGCGCCTGGGTTGACGCGCCTGGGTTGACGGGGACTCCCTACCCAGGCGGGGTAAGCGCCGTGTAAGGGATTCCGGGAATACACGAGGATCCCACACGCGGGCGGAAGGGACGGGGCGCAGGTGTCCGTCGGCACGGGTGGGAGTGCAACACACGGGAGGGATCGCGGGAGCCGACCCGACCGGCGTCCTCCTCCCGCACCTGGCCGTCCCACCGGGACTCGTTGCGGACCTCCGCCCCGGCCCCGGGCTCAACCGGAACAGGACGGAGCCCAGGACTCGTGCACCCCGCCGTGGTCCAGAGCGGCGGGGGGACACGGGCCGTACTCCAGCGCGGCGTCGGCGGCCAGCCCGAGCACCCGGTCCCGCACCTCCAACTGGGACTGCCAGTGCCCGGGGAAGGCGTGCACCCCGTACCGGGCGCCGATCAGGTTCCCGCACAGGGCCCCGATGGTGTCGCTGTCCCCGGAGTGGTTGACCGCCAGCCGCAGGCCGTACCGCCCGGCCTCGGGGAGCCCCCGGGAGCCCGGGGTGGTGTCCGGGACGGTGAGGTCCTCGGCGCGCAGTGCCACGCACACCGCCACCGCCAGGGCCTCCTCCGAGGTCCACCCGTCACCGAGTCCGGCCAGGTCCCAGGCGTCCGGGACGCCCCGGGCGGCCACCGAGGCTGCCGAGTCCAGCGCCCGTGAGACCTCCCCGTGGCCCCGCCTGTCCTCCAGCAGGCCTCGGGCCCGGGCCAGGGACCCGGGCATCTCCCCACCGCGGACCAGACCCCATACCGTGGCGGCGAACACTCCCGCGGCGAGTTGGGCCGTGCGGTGCCCGTGCGTCAGCGCGGCCACCTGCTCCGCCAGTTCGAAGGCGTACTCGGCGCTAACCGTCCCGAACCCGCACGGGGCCGTCCGGACCACGGCGGCGCACCCCTTCGAGTTGTTGACCGGCTCCGCCACGGTGCCCAGGGGCAGCCCGGGCTCGTTCCGGGCGGCGGCCTTGCGCAGGGCGGCCACGGTGGCGGCCCCGTAACCGCGCGGGGTGTGCAGCGGGCCGGGACCGTTCCGCGGGCCCGCCGGAGCCGCCGGGTCCGCGGGGGACGGCCCGGACGGTGCCGGGGCGGTGTCGGGGCCGCTCCCGTGGATCCGCGCCCACCCCAGGTAGGCCATCTGGACCATGCCCACGGCGGCCCCGCCGATGCCCTTGTCCCGGGCCCGGACCGAGGCCCGCACCAGGGCGTCGGAGGTGAGCAGGGTCAGTTGGGTCTCGTCGGTGATCGCCCCGACCCCGTAGGAGCCCTCGGCGTACTCGGTGAGGCCCCTCCCGCCGTACCGTTCGTGGATCTGGTCGAGCCCGAGCCCTTCGACGGGGGCTCCGAGCGCGTCGCCGATGGCGCCGCCCAACAGGCAGCCGGACAGGCGGTCGGGAAGGGGTGAGGGGGTGCGCATTGCAGGATGTTAGGTGGCTTCTGTGCCGCTTACAAGCCTTGCCCGGCAGGGCTTCGCGGCTGCGGAAGCGGACGCGCCGCGCTCAGGGCTCGGAGAGGAAGGCGTCCAGGGCATCGAGCCACGCCTCGCCCCGGTCCAGGTGCGCCATGTGCCCCGCGCCCTCCAGGACCACCGCCCGGGCTCCCGGCAGGAACCCGGCCGCGCGTTCGGCGAAGGAGGCCGGGAAGACCATGTCCTGGCGGCCGTGCAGGAACAGCAGGGGAGCGGCGAGCCCGCGCAGCCGTTCGGGCCCCTCCGGCGGCCGGGGCGAGTCCAGGGAACCCGCTCGGAACGCCTCCAGCCACTCGCCCGACCAGGAGACGCGGTCCAGCAGGGCCAGGTAGCCGGGGACCCGCTCCGGTGTGTGGACGTTGGCCGGAGCGCCGGCGACGGCGGCCTCCCGGACCAGTGCGGGGCCGGTCAGGTGGGAGCCGGACCACACTCCGGCCTCGGCGGCGCGCAGGGCGGTGCGTTCGGGCCACGGCCCGAAGTCGGCGTCGGTGACCGGCCACAGGCTGCTCGACGCGACCACGGTCCGGCGCACCCGTTCGGGCGCCGCCAGCAGGACGCGCTGGGCGATCTGCCCTCCGGTGGAGAACCCGAGCAGGTCGAAGCGGTCCAGGCCGAGCCGGTCGGCGAGGACGACCAGGTCCGCGGCGGCGGCTTCGAAGGAGTAGCCGTCGGGGCCCAGACCCCGCGTCGACCGGCCGCAGCCCCGCAGGTCCGGGAGGAGGACCGGGCGCCCCAACCGGTCCAGGGGCTGGCGCAGGTAGCTGTGGTCCCAGTCGGGGCCGCCGTGCACCACGAGCAGCGGCGTACCGTCGGGCGGCCCGAGGGACGAGCAGAACAGGCTGACGTCGGGGTGCTCCCGGACGGTGACGAACTCTCCCATCCCCCGAGTCTCGCAGAGCCCCGGCCGCCCCGGGCCGACCCGCCAGCACCCCTTCAGCGGGACTCCCGCGGGGCCCTCCGGAGGGCCCCGCGGGCCGCCCTCACCAGGCGTCGAAGGTCGCCCCCAGGTCGGTGGAGCGGGCCACGTGCCGGTCGGCGACCACGATCACCTGGTCCTCGTCGGCGTGCAGCGCCTCCGGGCTGCCGGGAAGTTCTCCGGTGCGCTCCCAGGTGGCGCCGGCGTTCTCGCTCCGGTGCACACCGCCGTCCACCGCGACCCCGAACACCGTCTCGCCCCCGGGCACCCAGTCGACCAGCGCCAGCGGGGGAGCCTGCGCCACCGCCTCGAAACCGGCCCCGCCGTCGGTCGAGCGCACCGGGCCCCGGTCGGTGACGGCCACGACGGTCCCGCCGTCGTCGGACACCGCCAGGTCGAAGGCCGCCACCTCCGGGTCCAGGTCCGTCCAGGTGGTGCCGTCCCCGGTGGCGCGGAGCGTGCCGTCGAAGCCGACCACCAGGTCGTCCCCGGAGGCCAGCGCGTGGAAGTCGGACTCGCCCGCGAGTGACAGGGCCTCCCAGTTCCGGCCGCCGTCACGGGTCTCGATCAGCCCGACCGGGTCTGGCATGTCGGTGTCGCCCCCGGGGTGGCCGCTGGCCAGGTAGTGGCCGGGGCCCCGCACGGTGAAGCCCATGAGGTCGATCATGGGGCCCACCCGGGCCGGTACCGTCGCCTCCCGGGTTCGCCGCTCGGGGGCGGGGACCGTGTACAGGCCCGAGTGCGAGGCCACCAGGACCTCCCCGGAGCCGGGGTCGACACCGACCCCGTGCACGTGCCCGGTCTCCTCGGGCAGGGCGACCCCCAGGCTGTTCGGCGCACCGTCCCCGCCCCGGGCTCCGGCCTGTGCCTGCACACCTGCCTCCGGTTCCGCGCACGCCGTGGTGACGGCGAGCAGCCCCGCCGCGGTCAGCGCGGTGAGGGTTCGGGTGTGTGTTCGTTCTCCGTTGCGCATGGATCTTCTCCGGCCTCTCGGTTTCCACTCCGGTTCCACAGGTGGCGGGGCCGGCGCCCGCGGTACACGGGCGCCGCCCCCGGGCCTCAGTGCTCCGAGTGTCCGTTCTCGGCGGTGCCGCCGTCCGACTCCCCGGCTTCGGGGGTCGCGGAGGCCGGGTCCCCTCCCGGCTCCCCGGCGCCGAGCATCCCGTTCATCAGCTCGATCTCGCTCTCCTGGGCGGCGATGATCTCCTCGGCCAGTGCGAGCGCCTCGGGGTCGACCCCCTCGTCGAGCTCGGTGCGGGCCATGTCCACCGCGCCCTCGTGGTGCAGGACCATGTACTCCAGGAACAGGGTGTCGAAGCCCTCCCCCTCGGCGGTCTCCAGTTCGGACATCTGCTCCTCGGAGAGCATCCCGGCCATCCCGGAGTGGTCCGTGCCGTCCCCCGTCCCGGCGCCCCACGCGTCGAGCAGTGCCTCCATCTGCTCGATCTCCGGGCCCTGGGCGTCGCGGATCTCCTCCGACAGGGCAAGGACCTCCTCGCCCGCCCGGGACCCGGCGAGGTCGGCCATCGTCACGGCCTGCTCGTGGTGGGGGATCATCATCCGCGCGAACTCCACGTCCGCCTCGTTGAACCCGGCGGTCCGCTCCTCGCCGTCGGACGTGGTGGTCGGGGCGTCCCCGCCGTCGTTTCCGCAGGCCGCCGCGAACAGGGCGGTGGCGACGGCGGCCGCGATCGCGGTCAGGATCCGCCTGTTCGGGGCATGTTCGGTTGAGGTCATGGCGACCGTGTTTCCTCTCTGGACTCCTTGCCGCGCGGAGTCCGGCTCCGGCGCGGTACTGGCGGTGCGCGGGCGCGGAGCCGACGGGTAGTCGGCCCGCGCGGGCATCTAGACGCGCAGCACCTGCAGGCGGGCCAGGGAGGGCTTGGCCGGCCCGGGGAGAGGGGACCGCACGGAGCGCAGGGCCGGGTCCGCCGGGTCCACGGGGACGACGGGCCAGCGGGTGAAGGCGACGGCGCCGACCCCCAGCAGTACGGCGGTGAAGGCGGCCAGGGCCAGGCACGCGGAGGTCGGGTCCAGTTCGGGGAGCTGGACCCGGTCCTCCCACACCGCGGAGTGCGCCCCGGCCGGGGCCGTGTGGTCGGCCGCGGGAGCGCGGGCGGCCTCCGGGGCGTGACCGGACGCGTGCGTTTCGGCGGAGCCCGCCCCGTGGCCGCCGTGACCGGAAGCAGGCGGCGCGTGCGGCGCCGCCGTGGGTTCGGCGAGCCCGCCGTACGCGCCGACCGAGGCGTGGGCCTCGTGTTGGAGGTGGCCCAGGGTGTGCATGGCGCCGAACCCGAGCAGCAGCGCGGTGAGCAGCAGGATGCGCGCCCAGGCGGATCCCGTGCGGCTGCGGTGCGGCCGGGACGGTGACATGCAGCCAGGGTACCCCTACCCCGAAGGGGTACCGATCCGGTCCCGCCGGAGGACGCCGAGGAGGCCCGGCAGCGGGAGCAGCGGTGACGGGACATGGTCCGTCACCGCTGCTCAGCGTAGCGGTACCGGCGGAAGGGCCCCGTGCGTCAGGGCCGGTGGACCGGTCGGCTGGCCCGGCTCTCGTGGTGGAGCCGGTGCAGCGCGGTCACGTAGTACGTGGTGTCGCCGCCGTCGGGCGCGGTGAAGGTCGCGGAGCCGTCGCCGTCGGCGCGCACGGTGCCGAGCATGGCGCGGGGGTCCTCGATGCCGCACCTGGCGTCGTCCCGGTCGGGCCGGCCGTCGAAGGCGTACACCGCGTAGTAGGCGGGCGCCTCTCCGGGCCCGGGGGCGATGTCCAGTTCGGTGCCCTCCGCGCCGCTCCGGGCGCTCACCCGCGGCGGTGCGGGCACGGTTCCGCCCAGGTCCTCCTTAACCGGTACGAGAGCGGGGCTGGAGTAGTGGTCCTCGACCAGGACCCCCATGGCCTCCCGCGCGTTGGTGCGCAGCGAGGTCGCGCTGAAGTAGACGTCGCCCAGGACCCCGGGGTGGTCGCGGTTGAGGTCCAGGTGGCGGGAGAGCTCCTTCGGGTCGGACCAGGCGCCCTCGTTGCCGACCTTGTAGGCGGCCTGCCCGATGTACAGGTGCGTGCCGGTGCCCGCGACCACCTCCGCCCACCAGGGGACCAGGACCGAGTAGTCCGCGACGGGCAGACCGATCTCCCAGTAGACCTGCGGGTTGATGTAGTCGAGCCAGCCCTCCCGCACCCACCTGCGGCTGTCGGCGTACTGGTTGTCGTAGGACTGCGAGCCGTTGGTGTCGGAGCCCTCGGGGTCGGTGCTGGAGTTGCGCCAGATCCCGAACGGGCTGATGCCGAACTTCACGTGCGGTTTGGCGGCCTTTACCGCCTCGCTCATCTCCCGCACCATGAGGTCGACGTTGTTGCGCCGCCAGTCCCCGACGTCGTCGAACTCGTCCCCGTGCTCGGCGTAGGTGTCCTGGTCCGGGAGCTCGACGCCCGCCACCGGATACGGGTAGAAGTAGTCGTCGAAGTGCACCCCGTCCAGGTCGTAGTTCTCGACCGAGTGCATCATCGCCTCGATCACGAACTCGCGGGCCTCGGGGATCCCCGGGTCGTAGTAGAGCTTGCCGCCGTACTCGAACACCCAGTCGGGGTTCTGCCGGGCGGGGTGGTCCTCGACCAGGGCGCCGGGGTCGTCGTGCATGGCCACCCGGTACGGGTTGTACCAGGCGTGGAACTCCAGGTTCCGGGCGTGGGCCTCCTCGACCGCGAACTCCAGCGGGTCGTACCCGGGGTCGCCGCCCTGTTCACCGGTGAGCCACTCGGACCAGGGTTCGTGCGGTGACGGCCAGAAGGCGTCGGCGGTCGGCCTGATCTGCACGAACACGGCGTTGAGGCCGTTGGCGACGGCCTCGTCGTACAGGTCGGCCAGATCGGCCTGCTGCTCCTCGGGGCTCTGACCCTGTTCGGTGGGCCAGTCGATGTTGTACACCCCGGCGATCCACTGCGCCCGCATCTGGTGCTTGGGCGGGGCCTGGGCGTCGGTCTCGCAGGGGGCGCGGCCCTCCGGCGCGGGTTCCGCCGCGGCCTGCGGCGCGTGGAGCAGGGCCGCGGTCAGCGCGGCGGCCAGGGCCCCGCCGAACAGGGTTCCGCCGAACAGGGCGGTGCGGGAGACGGGTTCGCGGGCGGTGCGGGGGAACGGGGCCGGGGGCTCGGATCGTGGCCGGTGCGGGTACGCCAAGGTTGCTCCTTCAGGCTTGCGTCGCCGGTGAAGGGACCGGGAAGGCGCCGGGGCGCTCCTCCCGAGGCCCGGATACGACGGTCAGCTCGGGCTTAGCAGAGAACCTTCATGATTTACCCGCTGAACGCAACACTCCTACCCGAGGTTGAGCCAGATGGGTGAAATGGGAGCCCTTTTAATCAAAATCCCTTTTGTTGTGGATTTTCGAGAGTGCCTTCTACCATTCCTCCGCGGCGTCGTCCAGAGGAGAGGTGAGCAGCAGCCCGGCCCCGGTCGCGGTCCCCGCTCCGATGCCGCGCAGCGAGATCTCCTGGAGCGCCTCACTGTCCTGGACGACCGCCTCGCCGATGAAGTGGTAGCGGGCGGGCCGACCGCCCAGGCGCTTCCACTTCGCCGAGGTGACGTGCACGGCCTCCGCCAGCTTGGTGTCCAGCCACGCCTCGAACTCGGACTCGGGCAGGGCGGTCTTCTTCTTGCCGCGCGGGCGTTCCCCCTCGGCGGCGGGTTCCGCCTCGCGCTGCCCGGTGGGCGCCGTGACGAGCTCCCAGCGGATGGTCTCGCCCTCCGGGTGCCGGGGCATCGGCAGGATCGCGGCCGAGACCGCACCGGGGATCTTGCCCCAGGCCGGAGCGGTGTCGGAGCTGATCACCAGGGTGGTCGGGGAGGTGCGCGTCCACAGCACACGGGCGTCGGAGTCGGGGTCGGGGTCGAGGGCCCTGCGCACGGCCCGCCCCATGACGGCCCACTGCTCCATGCCGGCGCTGCGCTTGGGGTCGAGTTTGACGCGGGACAGGTACAAGGAGGTCCGATCTGGGTCGTCCCGCCGGGGCGGGGAAGGTGTGCTGGCACGGATCACCGGGGTGCCCGGAGCCGTGGTGGGCTTCTCACTGTACGGGGGGGCGGACCCCTGTTCAGCCCCCTCAGCGCCGCCCCGGGTCCTACCCCTGGGACAGGGCGTCGTCGATCCGGGGCACCAGGTGGTCCAGCGCGTAGGGAACGGACAGCACGGAGTTGTAGGTGACCGCGCCGCGCTCGTCCAGGGTGGTCGTGACCACGGCGTCCTCACGCACCACGTCGAGGGTGTCGAACACGCTGGCGCCCTCGGTGATGTCGAAGTCCTCGTCCTCGCTCATCACCAGGAGGAGGTCGCCGTCGAGCAGGTCCACCCGCTCCGTCGACAGTTCCACGAAGAAGTCGTCCCCGTCGTCCCGCTCGGCGATCGCCTCGGGGACCTCGAAGCCGAGCGAGAGGAGGAACCGGCCCCGGGCGTCGCCGGGCAGGTAGGCGCCGTACCTGCCGTCGTAGGGGAGTACGGCGGTCCCGGTCAGCCCGGCGAAGCCCGGGTACTCGGCGCGCGTCCGCTCCAGGAGTTCGTCGGTGGCCTCGTTGAGTTCGGCGCCCTCCTCCGGGCGGCCGAGCGCGGCGGCGATCACCTCCGTCGCCTCCTGCCGGGGAACGGTGTAGGCGGCGGACCCGGCCGGGCGGGCGATCACGGGGGCGATCTGGGAGAGGTTCTCGTAGACCTTCTCGTCGAAACCGGCGGAGATCCCGATGATGAGGTCGGGGGCGAGGCTGGCGATCTGCTCGATGTTGGGTTCGGAGTCCGAGTCGATCCGGGTCAGCTCGGCGTCCTTCACCAACTCGTCGGTCCACGGGCCGAGGCCGGACTCGTAGAAGACGTAGCCGGTGTTGCCGACCGGGACGACCCCCAGGGCCAGGACCGGGTCGGCGTCGGTCACCCCGAGGGTGACGACGCGCTCGGGCTCCTCCTCGACGGTCGTGCTGCCGAACTCGTGCTCGATCGTCACGGGGAAGGCGCCCTCCTCCGCCTGCGGTGCCGAGGAGGCCCCGGACGGGTCGCCGTCCGCGGTGCCGCAGGCGGTGAGCGGCAGGAGGAGGAGTACGGCGCAGGCGAGTGCACGCGGGGCGGAACCGGGGGACATGGGACTCCGTTCAACTAAGGTTAGGCACGCCTATATTAACGCTCGCCTCGCGGGCCACACCCCCGGCCCCCGGCTGCGGGCGCTCCGGGTACGGGTGTGCCGAGCAGTACGCGGAGCGCATGGCCCGGGGACCATGTCCTTCCCCGCCGCGGGGCGTTCTGGAAGAATCCCGCAGATGAGCCGGATCCCGAGTTGTGTCGCGTGCGAGGGGACGGTCGCCCCCGACGGCCACTGCTGGGACTGCGGTGCGGACCAACCGGACTTCCGGCTGCGCACGGAGGCCACCGGGGTGAACGGTGCCGCGGGGGTCAGCGACCGCGGATCGCGGCGCGGGGTCAACGCTGATGCCATGGCTCTCACCGGCACGGGTGAGTGGACGGTCGGGGTGGTCTGCGACGGGGTGTCGATGTCGCCGCGGGCCGAACGCGCCGCACAGCTCGCGGCCGAGGTCGGCGGGAGCGCCCTGGCCGAGCGGTTGGCCGCCGGGGATCTCCCCGAAACCGCGCTGGGCCGTTCCGCCGCACGCGCCCGCCGGGCCGTCGAGGCGCTGGCCGGAGCCGAACCCACCGCCCCCGCCTGCACCTACGTGGCCGGCGCCGTCGGGCCGGAGGGGCTCTGGGTCGCCTGGGTCGGGGACAGCCGCGCCTACTGGCTGCCGGACCGGGGTCCGGGCCTGCCGCTGACGGAGGACCACACGGGCGGGGCCGGTGCGATCTCGGAGTGGCTGGGCGCCGACGCGGAGCCGACCGCCCCGGGTGTGCGTTCCCTGCGGCCCCCGGGGCCGGGGGCGCTGCTGCTGTGCACCGACGGCCTGACCCGCTACCTGACCGGCGCCCAGGACCCCCGGACCGCGGCGCCCGCCCCGCCGCTCCGCGACGGTCTCCTGCCCGCGGCCCGCGCCCTGGTCGGATACGCCCTGGACCAGGGCGGACACGACAACGTCACCGCCCTCCTCCTGCCGTTCGGCCCCCCGGGGGACCGGCAGGCCCCACCGGGCGGGAGACCCCCTGCCGGACCGGCTTCCGGAGCCCGGACGGTTGACAGACAGCGCCCGGGTACCCCACGCTCGCAGGTATGAGAACCCCCTTGTTGAACCGCTCGACCGCTCGCCGGTCCGCCTCGGTCGACAGGGCACGCCGCGGGACGCCGGGCCTCATCCTGCGCCGCGGCCGCCTGGGTTCTCCGCCTCGCCGCTGAGCCGCCGGCGGGTACCGGCGATGCGCCGGACCCCCTCCTGAGCCGTGCTCCCGGCGCTGGGGCCCTCACCTCCGATGCGTCGCTCCGCCTCCGCCGCCAGGCGACGACCAGTGCTATCCACGCCTGCTCTCCACACCCGAGTCCGGCTCCGGTGTGACCGTCGGCAGCCCGACGCACCTCGTCGTCCGCGCCCCCTCCTGCGGCCCGCCCCGTCACCGGGACGCTCGGCTCGCGCAGCGCTCGCACGGTCTCCCGGGCCCTCAGCGCCCGATCCCGTTCGGCCCCGGCCGTCCCGTCCGCTCCCGGACCCGGTTTCGCGAGCCCGGAACCCGTGTCCCTGGACCACCGAACCCTTTGCCGCCGCTTCCGACCCGAAGGACAGAGAACATGAACCCGACCCTGAGCCCGAGAGCCGCCTCCGGGGCCGCCGAGGCCACCCGGCCCGCGAACCCCGCCCTCCGGGGGAGCGCCGCCGTCGACACCGCCCTGGTCGAGGGGCCGCGCACGCTGCGCAGGCTCCCCGAGGGCGAGGAGCCCCGCCCCTACGAGCTGTTCGAGGTCCGTCCGCTGGGCTCCCTCATCGGGGCGGAGATCCACGGGATCGACCTGCGGGAGGAGATCGACGAGGAGCTGCGCGCCGAGCTCAACCGCGCACTGCTGGAGTTCAAGGTGATCTTCTTCCGCGACCAGCCCATCGACTCCGCGCGCCAGCAGGAGATCGCCCGGCTGTGGGGCGAGCTGGAGACCAACCCCTTCATCGACCAGGGCGACGACGCCCACATCGCCCGGTTCGCCAAGGGCGAGGCGCCGCCCAGCTACGAGAACGTCTGGCACACCGACGTCACCTGGCGGGAGGCGCCCGCCCTCGGCGCCGTCCTGCGCCTGGTGGAGGTCCCGCCGGTCGGCGGCGACACCATGTGGGCGGACATGGCCGCCGCCTACGACAACCTGCCCGAGGACGTCAAGGAGCGCATCGAGGGGCGCACCGCCGTACACGACGTGATCCCCGGCTTCTCCCGCTTCCTGGACGAGGAGCGGCTGCTGGAGTGGCAGGACCGGTTCCCGCCGGTCGAGCACCCCGTCGTGCGGACCCATCCCGAGACCGGCCGCAGGACGCTGTTCGTCAACGTCTCCTTCACCACCCGGATCGTCGGCATGGACGAGGCGGAGAGCGACGAACTGCTGCGCTTCCTCTTCCAGCAGGCGCACACCCCCGAGTTCCAGGTGCGTTTCCGGTGGGAGCGGGACTCGGTCGCGTTCTGGGACAACCGCGCCACCCAGCACTACGCGGTGAACGACTACCACCCGCACCCGCGGGTGGCCGAGCGCGTCGCGATCGTCGGCGACCGGCCCTTCTGACCGGTCCCGGTGCCCGCCAGGCCCCCGGAACCGCTTCCGGGGGGCCTGGTCCCGGCCGCCGTCCTTGACCTCAAGCGAAGTTGAGGTTTTACGGTGGGGTCCGCCCAGTGACCAGCACCGGAAGGACCGGCCATGCGACGCACCACGGTCAACCCCTGGACCTACCCGGAGGGCATGGACCAGGGGATCCTCATCGAAGGACACCAGCGCCTGCTCTTCGTCAGCGGGCAGTGCTCGGTCTCGGAGACGGGGGAGTCCCTGTACCCGGGTGACCTGCGCGCCCAGACGGCGAAGGCGCTGGACAACGTCGAGGCGGTACTCCGCCAGGCGGGGATGGGCCTCGGGAACATCGTGCGGATGAACACCTACGTCACCGACGTGGAGTCCTTCTTCGCCGAGGCGGGGGAGATGATGGCGGAGCGCCTGGAGGCCTTCGACGTCCGCCCGCCGGGGGTCTGCGCCGAGATCACCCGGCTCGGCCGCCCCGAACTGCTCGTTGAGCTGGAGGCCTTCGCCGCCGACTGACCCCGGGTCCGCAACCACCACTGCCCGACGCCCGAACCCTCACCCGGCCCCGGATCCGCTCCGGGGCCGGGCGGGGTTCTCCGCTCCCGGAGCCCTTGCCCGAACCCTCACCCGCTCCGGCCGAAGCCCCCTTCCTCCCCGGCTCCCCGGACCGGGCGCAGGGTCAGGGTGACGGCGAGGGCGGTCAGCGCTTCCCCTGAGGGCCGTGGGAAAAGGCGTTGTGGTCCCGCGGAACCTCTCCGGGGGGACGGGACGCCCCGGTCAGTACGCCTAGGTCTCCTCACCGCTCCGGTCGGGTTCGCGGTCGGGGGCGCCGACGTCCTCGGGCGTAGCGGCGTCCGCCGCGGGGGAGTCCTCGGGGTGGCGGCGGGACAGCAGGTAGCCCAGTCCGAGCACGATGCCGGTGCCGATCGCCGTGTACCAGGTGAACCCGATCAGCCCCGGCTGGAACAGGAACAGCCAGGACATGGTCGCCACCGCGACGGTGAAGGCGGCGATCGCGTCCGCCTGTCGTGCCCTGCGTACCCACAGCCCCAGCAGGAACGCGCCGAGCAGACCACCGTAGGTCAGGCTGGCCACGGACAGGCCCAGTTCCACCACCGGGCTGTCCGTACCGGTGAACAGCGCCGCCGCGGCGATGAACACCAGCCCCCAGCCGAGGGTGAACAGTCGGCTCAGCCGCAGCGCCTGCGCGTCGGAGAGCCTGCGGCGGGAGAACTGTTCGTACAGGTCGGCCATGGTCGAGGAGGACAGCGCGGACAGGGACGAGGACAGGGTGCTCATCGCCGCCGCGATGACCCCGGCGAGCAGGAGCCCCGCCAGGCCCGGGGGCATCGCCTCCACCACGAACACCGGGAAGAGTTCGTCGGAGTTGTTCAGGCCCAACTGGTCGACCGTGGCTCCCTGGAAGTACGAGTACAGCGCCAGGCCCAGGGTGAGGAACAGGGCGAACTGGAGGAACACCACGAGACCGCTGACGACGACCGCCTTCTGGGCGTCGCGCAGGCTCCGGCAGCTCAGCAGCCGCTGCACGACGATCTGGTCGGCGCCGTGCGAGGCGGTGGAGAGCAGGGCGCCGCCCAGGACGGCGGTGACCGTGGCGTAGGGGGCCGAGACCGGGTTAGAGGTGAAGTCGAGGAACCGGGTCTTCCCGGCGTCCGCGGCGACCGCCAGGAAGTTCACGTCGAGGCTGCCGGCGATCACGGTCAGCGCGACCGCGCCGCCGACGCAGTACAGGCCCATCTGCAGCACGTCCACCCAGACCACGGCCCGGATCCCGCCGGCCAGGGTGTAGACGATCGTGACGGCGCCCATGACCGCGACGATCGCGAAGTAGGAGACCCCAGCCCCGAGCGAGTCGAGGATGATCTTCATCGGGACGGCCGCCGCGAACAGCCGCACCCCGTCGGCCAGTACCCGGGTGAACAGGAAGGTGACCGAGGCGGTGCTCTGCATACCCCGGCCGAAGCGCAGACCCAGGTAGGTGTAGGCGGTGGTCATCTCGCCCCGGTAGTAGCGGGGCAGGAGCAGGAAGGCCACGGCCACGCGCCCGATCAGGTAGCCGATCGCCACCTGGAGGAAGGTGATGTCCCCCAGGTAGGCCACTCCGGGGACGCTGATCACGGTCAGGGCGCTGGTCTCGGTGGCCACCACCGAGAGGCACACCGCCCACCAGGGGAGTTGTCTGCTGCCGAGGAAGTAGTCCCTGACGTTGCGCTGGCGGCCGGACAGCCTCAGGCCCAGCCAGGCCGAGGCCGCCAGGTACACCGCGATGACGACGAGGTCGATGGTCTGCACGTGCGCGACTCCCGGGGCTGGTCGGCGGGTGGGGGGATCGGGGGCTGGTGCCCGGGGCTCCGGCGGCGGAGGCGGCCGGTGGTCCGGGCGGGACGGTCAGGAACCCGGGTCGTCCACGTACAGGCGCCGGGGGACGGCGGAGGCGGGTTCGGGTAGGCGCAGCGGCGCGGTGCCCGGGGTGATGCGCCCGGCGACCGGGGCTCTGCGGGCACCGGTGCAGTCCGGGACGGACCCGGCGAGCCCGTGCCAGCCGAGGAAGCCGATCAGTGCGAACAGGTAGGCCTCCTTGGCGTCGCCGTCCAGGCCGAGCCGCTCGGAGGAACCGACCCGGGCGGGGGCGAGCCGGGCGGCGAGCCGTTCCATCAGTACGGGGTTGCGGACGCCCCCGCCGGAGGCGACCACCTCTGCCACCCCGAAGGGGCGCAGGGCGTCGGCGACGGTCACGGCGGTGAGCTCCACGAGGGTGGCGAGCAGGTCCCCGTCCGGGGGCCTTTCCCCGGGGCCCAGGGCCGCCCGCAGGTACTCGGCGCCGAACAGTTCCAACCCGGTGGTCTTGGGCGGGGGCAGCCGGTAGTAGGGCTCGGCGAGCAGGCGCTCCAGGAGCGCGGGGTCGGGGCGGCCGGTGCGGGCGAGGGCGCCGTCCGCGTCGAGGTCCGCCCTCCCGCCGGTCACCAGGCGCACGGCGGCGTCGATCAGGGCGTTGGCGGGTCCGGTGTCGAACGCGCTCGGCGGCTCTCCGCTCCGCACCACCGTCACGTTCGCGATCCCGCCGAGGTTCAGTGCCGCGGTCGGCTCCGTGCGGTCGCCGAGCAGCAGCAGGTCCAGGGTGCTCGCCAGCGGGGCGCCCCGGCCGCCGGCGGCCACGTCGGCCGACCGCAGGTCCGACAGCACGGGGAGGCCGGTGGCCTCGGTGATCCAGGCGGGTTGGCCGAGCTGGAGGGTCCCGTGCACGGTGCCGCCCTCAGCCCAGTGGAAGAGGGTCTGGCCGTGGGAGGCGACCAGGTCGGCCCGCCCGCCGGTGAACTCCTCGATCCCGTTGCGCGCCGCCGCGGCGAACTCCTGGCCGATCCGGGTGTCCAGCCGGCAGACGGCCTCCAGGGTGGTCGGAGCCGGGGGCAGCGCCGAGCGGATCTGTTCCCGCAGCTCGGCGGGGTAGGGGCGGGTGAGGTGCCCCAGCGGGGCCAGCCGGACCGCGTCACCCTCCTGGCGGAGGCGGGCGGCGGCGACGTCGATCCCGTCCGCCGAGGTCCCGGAGGACAGGCCGATGACGATCATGGGGCTCCTACGTCAGGGGACTCACCGTGTATCAGCGGTATACCGGTCGTCACGGCCGCGTCAATCCCCCGAACGCCCTCTCTCCGGCCGGATGCCGGGGCGGTCGCCCGGGCGGGGGCTCCCGGGCGGCCAGGGCCCCTGGCCGGAGCACCAGTTTGCATGTTCATACATTTACGTGCATACTTTTTGCATGTCCAAGGTGCTCACTTCCCTGCCTGTCGGTGAACGTGTCGGAATCGCCTTCTCCGGAGGCCTCGACACGTCCGTAGCGGTCGCGTGGATGCGCGAGAAGGGCGCTGTCCCCTGCGCCTACACCGCCGACATCGGCCAGTACGACGAACCCGACATCGCCTCGGTGCCGGGCCGTGCCACCGACTACGGCGCGGAGTTCGGGCGCCTGGTCGACTGCCGCGAGGCCCTGGTGGAGGAGGGGCTCGCCGCCCTCGCCTGCGGGGCGTTCCACATCCGCTCCGGCGGTCGCGTCTACTTCAACACCACCCCGATCGGCCGTGCCGTCACCGGTACCCTGCTGGTCCGGGCCATGCTCGAGGACGGCGTCCAGATCTGGGGCGACGGCTCCACCTACAAGGGCAACGACATCGAGCGGTTCTACCGCTACGGGCTGCTCGCCAACCCCTCCCTGCGCATCTACAAGCCGTGGCTCGACGCCGACTTCGTCACCGAGCTCGGCGGCCGCAAGGAGATGTCGGAGTGGCTGCAGAACCGGGACCTGCCCTACCGCGACAGCACCGAGAAGGCCTACTCCACCGACGCCAACATCTGGGGTGCCACCCACGAGGCCAAGGCCCTCGAACACCTCGACACCGGCATCGAGATCGTCGACCCGATCATGGGCGTGCGGTTCTGGGACCCCGAGGTCGAGATCGCCGCCGAGGACGTGACGATCGGTTTCGAGAAGGGCCGCCCGGTCACCCTCAACGGCAAGTCCTTCGCCAACTCCGTCGAGCTGGTCCTGGCGGCGAACGCCATCGGCGGCCGCCACGGCATGGGCATGTCCGACCAGATCGAGAACCGGGTCATCGAGGCCAAGAGCCGCGGCATCTACGAGGCCCCCGGCATGGCGCTGCTGTTCGCCGCCTACGAGCGGCTGGTCAACGCCATCCACAACGAGGACACCCTGGCCACCTACCACAACGAGGGCCGTCGCCTGGGCCGCCTGATGTACGAGGGCCGCTGGCTGGAGCCCCAGGCCCTCATGCAGCGCGAGGCCCTGCAGCGCTGGGTGGGCACCGCGGTCACCGGCGAGGTGACCCTGCGGCTGCGGCGCGGTGACGACTACTCGATCATGGACACCACCGGCCCGGCGTTCAGCTACCACCCGGACAAGCTGTCCATGGAGCGCACCGAGGACTCCGCCTTCGGCCCCAGCGACCGGATCGGCCAGCTCACCATGCGCAACCTGGACATCGCCGACTCCCGAGCCAAGCTGGAGGAGTACTCCGCCCTGGGCATGGTCGGCGACACGCACCCGACGACCATCGGTGCGGCCCAGGCGGCCTCGACCGGCCTGATCGGCGCGATGCCCGAGGGCGGCGCCGAGACGATCGCCTCCCGCGGTCAGGGCTCCGAGGACGACCTGCTCGACTACGCCGCCATCGAGTCCGGCACCGACTAGGCGCCGACCTCCGCCGCGGCCCCGCGCCGCCGAACCGTATCCGCCCCGCCCTGGTCCGCCAGGGCGGGGCGGACGCGTGTCCGAGGGCGCCCGTTCAGGCGGGAGCGGTGGCCTCGATCGCGCCCCAGGAAAGCTCGTCCAGGTACGGTTCGACCATCGCGGCCTCGGCCAGCAGGGTCTCGGTGGCCGGGTCGCCCATCTGCTCGCGCAGCTCCTGGTGGTGCTCGCGGACGGAGGCGTAGAGCAGCCCCCACGCCTCGCCCCCGTCCGGGAGGTCGTGACGTGCCCCGGGAACGAGACCGGCCGCGCGCAGCGGCTCCGCCCTGGCCGACCCGCCGTCCGTCCCCAGGCCCTCGGCCGGTTCGGTCGCCGTGAACAGCAGACGGCCGACAGGCCGCAGCCCAGGTCGACCGGCGTGGCTCCGGGTGCGGGTCGCAAGGCCGCGACGATGAGGCCGAGCAGGCGCCACGGGCAGCCGCTGGAGGGCGCCACCTCGGCGGGGTACTGGCTCCCCCCAGGCCTTCGCCCACAGGTCCCTGAGCAACGGGTTTTCGTGCTGGGCCCGGAACTGGTCGTCGAAGGCCTGCGGGCTCGTGTTCTCCACGCGGGCCCTCCCCGGTGCGGTCGGCGCCGAGTCTGGCGCGCGCCCGGCCCCGGGACCAGCGACCTTGGTAGGGGTCGGCTCCTACTGACTAACCTGTGTCCCCGACCGCCGTGCACCCGCGGAACCGTGCACGCGAGGACAGGAGGGCCTGTGTGAAACGGCGTCCCATGGACATCGGGGCCTACACCGAGCGGACCCGCAACGGGCCGTGTTTCGTCTGCGCCCTCCTCTCCGGTGAACCCGGCTTCGACCACGAGGTGTTGTTCGAGGACGACGACCACGTCGCCTTCTTCGACCGCTACCCCACGCTCCCCGGGCGCGCCTTGGTGGCCCCCAAGTCCCACGTGGAACACGTCGTCCGGGACCTGGACGAGGCCGCCTACACCCGGACCATGCTTGTGGTCCGGGAGGTGGCGCTCGCAGTCGAGGAGGTCTTCGGGGCCGAGCGCACCTACCTGCTCTCCCTCGGCAGCCAGCAGGGAAACTCCCACCTGCACTGGCACATCGCGGCTCTGCCGCCCGGAGTCCCCTACGAGCAGCAGCAGTTCCACGCGCTGATGACGGAGAACGGCGTCCTGGAGGTCGATCCGGCACGGGTCGCGGCCGAGGCGGACCGCGTCCGCGCGGCCGTCCGCGCCCGCGGACGGCTCAGCGCCTGACCCGGACGGGGTCGACACCACTCCCGGGATACATCTGACCGACTCCATAATTTGACTCATTCCAGAAAACAGGGCAGACTGCTGAGCATGGCAACCTCTTCGGATTTCGAGCAAATGCTGCGCGAGTCCGCTCTGAGGGTGACGAGCCCTCGGTTGGCTGTGCTCTCCGTTGTGCACAGGAACCCACACGCGGACACGGAGTCGATCATCGACCTCGTGCGCGGGGAGTTGGGCGCGGTGTCCGTCCAGGCCGTGTACGACGTACTCAAGGCGCTGACCGGCGCCGGGCTGGTACGGCGCATCCAACCGCAGGGCTCGGTGGCCCGCTACGAAACGCGGGTCGGAGACAACCATCACCACGTCGTGTGCCGGTCCTGCGGTGCCATAGCGGACGTCGACTGCGCCGTCGGCCACGCACCGTGCCTGACCGCGTCCACCGACCACGGTTTCGCGATCGACGAGGCCGAGGTCGTCTACTGGGGCCTGTGCGCCGACTGCTCCGGCAGCCACAGCTCCTGAACCACATACCTCCTGAACCACACAGCCCCGGAACCGCAAGGTTCACCCCTTCCCTGTTAAGGAAGTCGATGTCTGAGAACAACGAGGTCGTTGCACCCACCCCGCCGCAGGCCGGCGGCTGCCCGGTCGCACACGGCGACCAGACCCCGCACCCCACCCTGGGCGACGGCAACCGAGCCTGGTGGCCCAACCAGCTCAACCTGAAGATCCTTGCCAAGAACACGCCCGTGTCGAACCCGCTCGGTGAGGGCTTCGACTACGCGAAGGCCTTCGAGGCGCTGGACCTGGACGCGGTGAAGGCGGACATCGCCGCTCTCCTGACGGACTCCCAGGACTGGTGGCCGGCGGACTTCGGGCACTACGGCCCGCTCATGATCCGCATGGCCTGGCACAGCGCCGGCACCTACCGCTCGCACGACGGCCGCGGCGGCGGCAGCGCCGGTCAGCAGCGCTTCGCCCCGCTGAACAGCTGGCCCGACAACGGCAACCTGGACAAGGCCCGCCGTCTGCTCTGGCCCGTGAAGAAGAAGTACGGCCAGAACATCTCCTGGGCGGACCTGTTCATCCTCACCGGCAACGTCGCCCTCGAGTCGATGGGCTTCGAGACCTTCGGCTTCGGCGGCGGCCGTGAGGACGTCTGGGAGCCGGAGGCCGACGTCTACTGGGGCCCCGAGACCACCTGGCTCGACGACCAGCGCTACAGCGGGGACCGTGACCTCGAGAAGCCGCTGGCCGCCGTCCAGATGGGCCTCATCTACGTCAACCCGGAGGGCCCCAACGGCAACCCGGACCCGCTGGCCGCCGCCCGCGACATCCGTGAGACGTTCGGCCGCATGGGCATGAACGACGAGGAGACCGTCGCGCTCATCGCCGGCGGCCACACCTTCGGCAAGACCCACGGTGCCGCCCCGGACAGCAACGTCGAGGCCGAGCCCGAGCGCGCCGGCCTGGAGATGCAGGGCCTGGGCTGGAAGAACAACCACGGCACCGGCAAGGCCGGCGACACCATCACCTCCGGCCTGGAGGTCACCTGGACCACCACTCCCGCCCAGTGGAGCGAGGGCTTCTTCAAGAACCTCTTCGAGTTCGAGTACGAGCTCACCAAGAGCCCGGCCGGCGCCAACCAGTGGGTCGCCAAGGACGCCGAGGAGATCATCCCCGACGCCCACGTCCCCGGCAAGAAGCACAAGCCGACCATGCTCACCACCGACCTGTCGCTGCGCGTCGACCCGGTCTACGAGCAGATCTCGCGCCGCTTCTACGAGGACCACCAGGCCTTCAAGGACGCCTTCGCCCGCGCCTGGTTCAAGCTGACCCACCGCGACATGGGCCCGAAGGTCCGCTACCTCGGCTCCGAGGTCCCGGCCGAGGACCTCATCTGGCAGGACCCGCTGCCCGCCCGGGAGGGCGAGGTCATCGGTGACGCGGAGATCGCCGCCCTGAAGGCGCGGATCGCCGGGTCCGACCTGTCCGTCGCCCAGCTGGTGTCCACCGCCTGGGCCTCGGCCTCGACCTACCGCGACAGCGACAAGCGCGGCGGCGCCAACGGCGCGCGCATCCGCCTCGCCCCGCAGATCGACTGGGAGGTCAACAACCCGGCCGAGCTGCGCGGCGTGCTCGCCGAGCTGGAGGGCATCGCCAAGGAGTTCAACGCCTCCTCGGAGAAGAAGGTCTCCCTCGCCGACCTGATCGTCCTCGCCGGCGGTGTCGGTGTGGAGCAGGCGGCCAAGGCCGCCGGCCAGGACGTCACCGTCCCGTTCACCCCGGGCCGCGTGGACGCCGCCGAGGAGCACACCGACGTCGACCAGTTCGCCTACCTGGAGCCGGTCGCGGACGGTTTCCGCAACTACTACGGCAAGGACAACCGCCTTCCCGCCGAGTACCTGCTGCTGGACCGCGCGAACCTGATCGGCCTCAGCGCCCCGGAGACCACCGTCCTGGTGGGCGGCCTGCGCGTGCTGGGCGCCAACTTCGACAACTCGGACCTGGGTGTCTTCACCGACAAGCCGGGCGCGCTGACGAACGACTTCTTCGTCAACCTGCTCGACCTGGGCACCAACTGGTTCCCGACCGGTGAGACCTCCGAGACCTCGGAGACCTTCGTCGCCAAGGACGACTCCGGCGCGGTCAAGTGGACCGGCAGCCGCGTCGACCTGGTGTTCGGCTCCAACTCCGAGCTGCGCGCCGTGGCCGAGGTGTACGCCTGCGACGACGCCAAGGAGAAGTTCGTCCAGGACTTCGTCGCCGCGTGGAACAAGGTCATGAACGCCGACCGGTTCGACCTGGTCTAGTTCACGGACCGGGTCCCGCCCCGGGCTCCCGGAGCTCCCAGGGCGTCGACCCCCGGTTTCCCGTCATCCGGAACCGGCCCGACCTGCACAGGTCGGGCCGGTTCTGCTGTGTCCGGTGCCGCGGCCGCCAGTCGACACGCACCCACCGCTCCGGTCCGGTGAACTGTGCGCGCAGGCGGTCAGGGCGGTGGTGTCGTTCCCCTCGTCCTGTCGGCGGCGCAGAGCCGGGCGGCTCAGGCGGTCTCAGGACTGGTCGGTCGGGAGCGCGAACCCGGTGGCGGTCTCCAGGTCCCCGTCCAGGAGGGTGAGCGAGTCCGGGCCCCCTCCGGCGAGCGGGTGCGCCGCGACCAGGACGCCCCCGCCGGAGGGCGGTGTCTGTGCGGCCCGGTACTGGACCGTGTCGGTCCACTGCTCGTCCAGCGTCTCCCCGTTCCGGTCCCACCTGCGCAGGAAGCCGTGGAACCGGCTCACGTGGCCCGCGGCGACGATCGTGTCGCCGTCGTCGGCGACGGACAGCGACGTGATCCACGGGTTCACCTCCGGGTCCAGCTCGGGGTGGCCCCCGGAGTTGTCGAACGTCACCTCGAAGCTCTCCGGCCCCGCCTGCGACCAGGGTTCCCACAGCAGGAGGTGCTCGTAGGAGGCGGTGGCGACGAGACCGTCGGTGACCGCCATCGGTCCGGAGAGGCTGCCCGACCACTCCCGTAGTTCGGGGACACCGGGCACGGGCTCCCCCGTGGCCGCGCTCCACACCGCGAGCCCGGAGGTCAGCGCCGCGATCAGCAACTCCCCGTCCGGTGAGGTGCCCAGGTTCTGCACGCTCCCCTGGAGGCCCTCCCCGTCCTCCGGGACCTCCCTGCTGTAGAGCTGCTCCCCGGTACGCGTCTCGTAGGCGGTCACCCGGTGCCTCCCCGGCCCGGACACCAGGCCGGTCCCCACGAACAGCGTCTCCGCGTCGGGGGAGAGCGCCAGGGGAGCGCCGCTGCGGAACGCCTCGGGAAGCCTGACGTGGTGCTCCTCGTCCTCCTCGAGGTCCCAGACCACGACCGTGGACTCGGAGCCGGAGGAGTGGCCTCCGTCCTGGACGGCCAGCGCGGTTCCGCCCCGGTCCGTCACGAGCTTCGAACGGCCCAGGGAACGGGAGTCCGCGTCGACCAACTGCTCGGTCGGTCCGGACTCGTCCGTCTCGTACAGGTGCACACCCGCACTGGACAGGACGGCGAAGCGGTCCCCGTCCAGGAAGGCGACCTCCTGGATCTCGGCGGGCTCGGCCGGCTCGGGGGCCGTTGAGGTGCCCGGGTCGCGGGCGGGTGCCGGTGACTCCTCCTCGGTTCCCCGCCCGTCGGCCCCGGTGGCGCCGGGCGCGTCCTCGGCGTCCCCCAGGTTCAGCACGACGACCAGAGCCACCAGCAGGGACAGTACGGAGATCGCGGCGCCCCAGGCCGCCCCGGCGGAGGAACGGCGCGGTTCCGGGGCCCGTTTCACCACACGGTGGGCGTCGGGCACCGCCGAGGGGGCGTTACGGGCCGGAGCCGGGGCGCCCCGCCCTGCGGTCGCCGACGGGGCCGATCGTTCGGCCGCCTGCGGGCCGTCGGTTCCCCGCCGGCCGCGGTGTCCTTCGCCCGTGTCGGACCGTTCGGGTTCCGGGTGCCCCGCGGACGGTTTCGCGGTCCCCCCGGGGGAGCGGCGCCCTCCCGTCTCCTCGGTTCCCCCAGACCTCCGGGACCCGCCGGATCCTCCGGTCCGCCTGGCCCAGGCGGGGAGTTCGGGCTGTTCGCCGCTCTCACCTCGCCGGGCCCCTGTGGGCTTCGCGGCTGCGGGGGAGTCCTCGCTTCCCCGGGGCTCCTCGGCTCCGGGGGTTCCCCCGTCCCTCCGGGACCCCTCCTTCTCCCGGGGACTCGCGGCTCCGTGCGACCCCTCAGGGCCATCGGTCCCGGTGGGTCTCCCGTCCTGGGCAGGTTCTTCCGCAGCTCCGGGAGCCCGGGGCTCCGGTTCCTCCGAGGCGTCCTCCTCCGCGAGGACCCGCGTGGGCAGCATCCGGGTCGCTGTGACCGTGTGCAGGACCCTGGTGGCGACGGCTTGGGGCAGCCATTCGGTGGGGTCGTCGTCGCCTCGGGGCAGTGCGGTGCCGGCCAGTTCGGTCAGTACCGTTCCCGGTGCGGGGCGGTTGCCGGGGTCCTTGGCCAGGCAGGCGGTGACCAGGGGTCGGATCTCCTCCGGTACCCCGTCCAGGTCGGGTTCCTCGTTGACGACCCGGTAGAGCAGGGCGGGGGCGCTTCCGGTGCCGAAGGGCTGGCGGCCGGTGGCGGCGAACAGCAGCACGCCGCCGAGGGCGAACAGGTCGCTGCTCGGGCCCAGGTGGGCTCCGGTGGCCTGTTCGGGTGACATGTAGGCGGGGGTGCCCAGGGTCTGCCCGGTGCGGGTCAGGGCTGTGGCGTCGGTGGCGCGGGCGATGCCGAAGTCGATGACCTGGGGTCCGCGCGGGGAGAGCAGGACGTTGGCGGGTTTGAGGTCGCGGTGGACCAGCCCCACCGAGTGGATGGCCGTCAGTGCCTCGGCCAGGCCGGCGGCCAGGGCGCGCAGCGAGTGCTCGGGGAAGGGTCCGCTCTCGCGTACCGCTTCGTGCAGGGCCGGTCCGGGGACGTACTCGGTGGCCAGCCACGGGCGCGGGCCGTCGGTGTCGGCGGCCAGGACCCGGGCGGTGTAGGGGCCGCGCACCCGTCGGGCGAGGTCGGCCTCGCCGGTGAACCGGGCGCGGAACTCCCGGTCCTCGGCGTACTCGGTCCGGATGGCCTTGACCGCGGCCAGGTCGTCCCCGTCCCCGTCGGTGCGGTCGACGGCGACCGCGAGGAAGACCACGCCCATACCGCCCGAGCCGATCCGGCGCAGCAGCCGGTAGGGCCCGAGCTCGCGGGGATCGTCGGGGTGCAGGGGTTTCATGGGCCGTTTCCGCTTACGAGGGGATTCAAGGGGAGGGTAGCGGATGTGCGGCTTCCGGTGCCTGTCGGCCTTACCCCGAGCGCGGCCGACAGGGTGTGCGCCTAACGGGCGGCGTCCACCTCGGGGTTGGCAGCCGGCCGCAGGTGAACTTAGTATCTGCGTATGAGCGCAGGTACGCATGAATGCAGTCTTGATGAGAACAGCCCCTACGTCGAGTACGCCGTGGAGATCCTCACCCTGCTGGCCGACGCCACCCGGGTGCGGATCATCCTGGCCCTGCGCGGGGGCGAGCTGTCGGTGAACGAGCTGGCCGAACGCCTGGACAGGCCCGGCCCAGCGATCTCCCAGCACCTGGCCAAGCTCCGTATGGGCCGTGTCGTGTCCTACCGCCGCGAGGGCAACCGGATGTACTACAGCCTGGCCAACGAACACGCCCGCAAGCTGGTCGCCGACGCCGTCTTCCAGGCCGAACACGCCCTGGAGGTCGAGCCCGCCCACCACCGGGCCCGGGCCGCGGACCCGGAGCGCGCCGGCCGGGCCCAGGGCGGCCACCCGTGACCACGACCCCGACCGCGCCCGCCGCCCGGACCCGGGACCACCTGGCCCGGCCGCCCTCGCTGCTGGCCACCGGCGTCCGGCTCGCCGAGGTGCGCTGGGCCGCCGCCGCACTGGCCCTGTTCCTGGCCGGCTGGGCCGCCCAACTCCTGGACGCCCCCGCCTGGCTGTGGTGGGGCCTGTACCTGACCTGCTACGCCACCGGCGGATGGGAGTCGGCCCTGTCCGGTCTGCGCGCCCTCAGGCAACGCACCCTGGACGTGGACCTGCTGATGATCGTCGCCGCCGTCGCCGCCGCCTCCATCGGCCAGGTCTTCGACGGGGCCCTGCTCATCGTCATCTTCGCCACCTCCGGCGCCCTGGAGGCCGTGGTCGCCCAACGCACGGCCGACTCCGTGAACGCCCTGCTGAACCTGGCCCCGGAACGCGCCGTACGACTCCACCGGACCCCGGACGGTGAACACGAGGAGGTCGTGGAGACCTCCCGGCTCCGGGTCGGCGACACCGTCCTGGTCCGCCCGGGCGAACGCGTGGGCGCCGACGGCACCGTCACCGAGGGCTTCAGCGAGGTCGACCAGCAGGCGATCACCGGTGAGTCGGTGCCCGTTCCGCGCCGTGTCGGCGAGGGGGTGCTCTCGGGCACGATCAACGGCACCGGAGCCCTGCGCGTCCGTGTGGACCGGCCGGCGGGGGAGTCGGTCATCGCCCGGATCGTGACCCTGGTCGAGGAGGCCTCGGCCACCAAGGCCCGCACCCAGCTGTTCATCGAGAGGATCGAGCAGCGCTACTCCGCCCTGGTGGTGGCGGCCACCCTGCTGGTGCTCGGTATCCCCCTGCTGTTCCTGGGGCACGACTTCGAGGCCGCGCTGCTCCGCGCGATCGTTTTCATGATCGTGGCCTCCCCGTGCGCGGTGGTGCTGTCCACGATGCCGCCGCTGCTGGCCTCGATCGCCAACGCCGGACGCCACGGCGTCCTGGTCAAGTCCGCCACCGTCATGGAACAGATCGGCCGCGTCGACCTGGTGGCCTTCGACAAGACCGGCACACTCACCCGGGGCGAACCCCGGGTCACCGGGGTGGAACCCGAACCGGGGCACACAGCCGACCAGGTCCTGGCCCCGGCCGCGGCAGCCGAGCGCGACAGCGAACACCCCCTGGCCCGCGCCATCCGGGCCCACGCCGAACACCAGGGGGTCGCCGTGCCGTCCCGGGTGGAGGACTTCGAGTCCCTGCCGGGCACCGGGGTGAGCGCGACGGTGGACGGCTTCCGGGTCCGGGTCGAACGCGCCCCCGCCGACGCCGAGGGCCCGGCGAGCACCCGGGTCCTCGTCTGGGTCGACGGGCGTGCGCGGGGCCGGATCACCCTGGCCGACGCCCTGCGCCCCGAGGCCGCCCGGACGGCGGCCGAGGTGGGCGCGCTCACCGCCCAGCCGGTACACCTGCTCACCGGGGACAACGCCGCCACCGCCGCACACGTGGCCCGGGCCGCCGGTGTCGACCGCGTGCACGCCGATCTCCTCCCCCAGGACAAGGCCGCGCTGGTCAGGGAGAAGGAGGACGCGGGTACCCGGGTGCTCCTGGTGGGTGACGGCGTCAACGACGCCCCCGCTATGGCCGCGGCCACCACCGGCGTGGCCATGGGCCGTCGCGGCTCCGACCTGGCGCTGGACACCGCCGACGCCGTCGTGGTGCGCGACGACCTGTCGACCCTGCCCCGGCTGATCAGCCTGTCCCGCCGGGCCCGCCGGTTCGTGGTCGCGAACCTGTGCATCGCGGGCACCTTCATCGTGGTGCTGGTGACCTGGGACCTGGTGGGAACACTGCCACTGGCGCTGGCCGTGGCCGGACACGAGGGGTCCACCGTCGTCGTCGCCCTCAACGGCCTCCGGCTGCTACGCGAACGCGCCTGGACACGGTGAACCGGGTGGTGGACGTCAGAGCTCGCCCCGGGGCACGTCCAGCCCGGCGCCCAGTTCGACTGCGGCCAGGGTCAGCTCGACCAGTTCCTCCTCCAACGGTTCCAGGGATGCGGCGTCCACGAAGACGCGCAGCGCCCCGGGGACGTGGGTGTACAGGGCCCGCCGTACCAGTGGCAGGCCCGCCCGGTCCCGGAGGGTGGCGACGCTGCCCGGGTCGGTGTGCTCCTGCACCGCCCCGAGGGCCACCGCCGTGTTCCACGCGTCCAGCAGCAGGTCGGGGCGTACGGCTTCGGCCAGGGCTGCCGCGCCGGAGGTGGCGGCCAGGGCCCGCCGGGCGGTGTCCTGGTCCAGACCCCAGGCGGCCAGGACCTCTCCGGTGGGCCGGTGCGCGGCGGACACGTCCTCGGCGGTGTCGATGACGACCGCGTCGCCGGTGTTCCAGGCGTAGAAGGGCAGCAGGCGGGGCAGGTCGAGCACGGAGGCGTCGAAGGGCGTCCCCGGCTCGGCGGTGAAGCAGGCCGAGCGCCGTGCCCCCTGGCCGGTGTTGCCGGTCAGGCTCGGCAGGTCGTCGTGTTCGACCAGGTTGGGGACCATCGTCAGGGTGCGCACGCCGCGTTCGCGCAGCAGGCGCAGCAGCGCCCGGTCGTCGGGTTCCCCCGGGTCGGCTCCGCCGTTGTTTCCTGGGCCCATCTGTTGGGCGATTTCCGCGGTCAGGGCGCTGGGCATCGCCAGGGCCAGTGAGGGCATGTAGGGGTTGATCACCGGTACCGCGCTGATTCCGGAGAAGACCGCCATCCGGGCGAGAACGGCGGTGCGCGAGCCCCATTCGACGAAGAAGGACAGGGCCGTGTCCGGGTGCAGGCGACAGCACTCCAGCGCGGAGGCGGGAAGGTCCTTGGCCGGCAGGACGTCGTCCTGGAGGAGGAGGTGGTGGGTGCTGCGGTCCGGGGTGGCGCGGGAGAGCGCGGCGGCCGCGGTCCGCAGCGAACTCGGCGGCGCGTCGGGGCGGGGGTCGAAGACCGCCTCGGCCCCGGGGAGGGAGAGTCCGGCCAGGACGCGTTCGGCCTCGGAGGAGCGGGAGGGATGCGCCATGACCGTGGCGGTGAGGGAGAGGGGCGGTTCTCCCGAGCCGGATTCTTCGGAATTCTGCGCAAAATCCATTACCTGACTTTATCGGGCTGGACCGCCGGAGGGACAGCGGTTCCGCCGGACCGGGCCGGGCCGTTCGGACACCACGGTCGCCCCGCCCCGGCGGAACCGGGCTCGGCGGAAGGAAATACCCGACCGGCGAGAAACACCTTTACCACCTGCGTTCAGAACGGCCGCTTCCGTTTTCCCGAACCACCCTTGGAACGGCGGGCGGGCCCGGGGCGCTCACCTCGGCCCGCCTCCGGGCGCCTGCGGACGTTCCCCGGTCAGCTGCGGGGCGCGCGTACCACCACGACCGGGCACGGGCTGTGCGAGATCACGTTCCGGCTCACCGAACCCAGCAGCATTCCGGCGAAACCGCCCCGCCCGTGGGACCCCACGACCATCAGGTCGCAGTCCCGGGCCTCGGCGCACAGGACCTCCACCGGATGGCCGACCCTCACCACCTCCTCCACCCGTACCTGCGGGTGCCGGGCGCGCGCGTCCGCGACCGACTCCGCCAGCGCCTGGCGGGCGGAGCCCTCGGCCGCGGACTCCTCTGTCTCCCCGTCATCGTCGGGCCTGGTCCAGGTCGGCTCCTCGAGTGCCCCGAAACGCCACCAGGGGGCCTCCCTGCGCACCGTCACCGCGCGCAGCGCCGCTCCGCGCAGTTCGGCCTCGGAGAACGCCCACTCGGCGGCGGTCCTCGCGGTAGCCGACCCGTCGGCACCGACGATGACCCGGCCGTTGGCGGGGCCCGGTTCCCGGTCGGGAACGACGACCACGGGACACGAGGCCGAGACGAGCAGTTCCAGGGCCGTGGAATCCGGAAGGACCGCGTCCATCGCGGTCATGCGGTGGGCACCGAGGACCAGGGTGTGCGCCTTCTGGCTCTCGCTCAGCAGAACCGGTTCGGGGTCCGCCGTGACGTGCACCGCTTCGACTGACAGCCCCGGAACCCGTTCCAGCGCCCGTTCGCGCGCCTCGTCCACCACGCGCCGCGCGAATTCTTGCACGTCGAACCCGGGCAGGCCGCGCGGGACGGAGTGGTAGTTCGGCCAGTCGAAGGCGTACACGACGCGCAGCCGCAGCCCCCGCCTCCGAGCGTCCTCCGCAGCCCAGTCGAGAGCCCGTCCGCTCTCCGGTGATCCGTTGACCGCCACCACGACTGGTGCGGTCGTCTTCTGGTCCATGGTTTCTCCCCACCGGTTGTTCTCACCCGTGTGTCACCTGTGTAAGGGCCCGGGTACGTGCTCCGGGAGCGGACGCCACGGGTGCGCGGTACCGGCCCCGGCAGACCTCCACTGGACCGGGCCCCTTCCGTGCTCATACCCGCTGACGGTCCGCCACGCGCCACCGGCGCAGGAACTCTGACCTGCGACCACGCGCCCGTCACCCGGTCACCCGGAGGTCCGGCCGCTCACCTCGCGCCCGCTGACCCTGTCCGGGACGACCCGGACGAAGAGGTCGCGGTCGCCTCCCGCCCACGGCCGGACACGGGCGCCGGAGCGGAGCGCGGCCGCCTCGGCCTCGTCGGTGACCGCTTCGGCACGACCGGCCAGGAGGACGCTCCACCCCTCACTCGTCGCGCCGTCGACCCGGTCGACCTCGAAGGCGGCCTCCCCCGGGAGGTGCTCGGCGATCTTCCCGTGGTCCCCGGTGCGAAACACCACGGCACCGTCCCGGACGAGGTAGTTCACCGGGAGGATGGTCGGCGCCGATTCGCCCTCGGGGACGAAGCCGATCCGCCCTACACCTCCCGGGCCGATGAGTTCCATGCACCTGCCGGGGGAGAGCGCGTGCGTCTCCGGGAGCGGCGCCGCCGTGGTCGCCGCACCCGGAGGCAGGTCGGTGTCCGTGCCCAGCAGGTAGCCCTGGCTGGTGTTCAGCGCACGGGCGAGCCGGTACAGCGACTCCCTGGGCATCCGTGGCGCGTGCTCCTCCAGATAGGCCACGTATCCCGGATCCATGTCGGCCGAATCCGCGACCTCCTCCCGGGTCAGCCCGAGTTCCTTCCTGCGCGCCGCGGCCCTGCGTCCGAGGTCGCTTCCTCCGTGCCCGACACCGCCATCGCGTCCCACGGAACGCCTCCCTTCCTGGTCAGGAGGGGATTCCGCCCCCCGTACTGTCCCCACCCGCACTCCTACCCGTATCCGTGCGTGGTGGCACGGGCCGTCGGCAGGAGAGAAGGCGGCCCGCACGGTGCCCTCGTCTCCTTCCACCCGGTAACGGCTCCTCGGCCGGGGCCGCCCGTTCTCAGGAGGCGACGGGAGCCCCGCGGGGGCGCCTGTCGCGGTGGACGAGGGCGCGCAGCAGCCGTTCCGCGGGGCCGGGCCTGCCCGCGTGGTCCAGGACTGCCGCGAGGACCAGGGTGAACAGCCACACGGCCACCGCCACGAGTACGGCCTGCCACTGCGCCAGGGCACCGCCGAGCCCGAGTCCCCACGCGCACAGCAGCGGCGCGAAGAGCACCGACTGCAGCAGGTAGCCGGACAGGGACCGCCTGCCCAGGGCGCTGAGGGCCCGCACGGGGCCCCGGTGGGTCCGCGCCGCCGACAGGCGCGCCGCGAGGAGGGCGATCAGCGCCACGTAGCCGAACGCCGCGAACAGCCCGGTGAGGCCGTTGAACATGAGCGGCGTCCACACCGGGACGTCCCATGCTCCGTGCTGCACGAGCACGGAGGGGACCGCGCCGAGCCACCCCGCGGTGACGCCGGTGACCGCCACGACCGTCAGCAACGGCCGGTGCCGCTCGGGGGACTCCAGGATCCGGTGCCGGGCGCAGAGGATCGCGGTGAGGACGGCCACCGGTACGACGAGCCCCAGCACGCCCTGGCCGACCGTCAGGAGCAGCCACATCCGGAGCCGGGGCAGGACCGAGTCGGTGTAGGGGGTGAGGGCTGCGAACTGCGGCACCGCCCCCTCGGACACCGCGGCACCCGTCGCCGGGGCGGCCGCCCCGGCGGCCAGTGCGAGCACGGAGAGGAGCCCGAGCAGACCACCGAGCACCAGGGCCCACACGGCCAGGGTCCGGTTCGACCGGCGCAGGAACAGCCCGACCACGACGAGACCGATCAGCCCGTAGGCGCCGAGTACGTCCCCGTGCCACAGCAGCGCGGCGTGCACCGCGCCGAAGGCGAGCAGCCACAGGTGCCGCGACTGGAGGGACCGGCGTGCGTCCGCCTCGTCCCGGCCGACCGTGCGCCGTCTGGTGTAGGCCTGCCAGATGCCGTAGCCGAAGAGGAAGGCGAACAGCGGGTAGCTCCGCCCGTCCACGGCGACGATCGAGACGCTCTGCCAGAGGGCGTCGGGCCCCGTGGCGTCGGCACGGTGGGCGGAGACCGCTGAGGTCGGCGCGCCGTAGAGGTACCAGGACACGTTGGCCAACGCGATGAACAGGAGCATGATCCCGCGGGCGAGGTCGGGCGCGAGGGCGCGTTCCCCCGGCAGGGGGGAGTGGTCGTGGCCGGTCATGGTCCGGTCGCTCCCCGCTCCGCTTCGGTGGCGTGGGCCAGGGCACTGGGGGAGCGGCGGCCGACGATCGCCGGCGCCTCGTGCACGAGTGTGTCGTCGGTGAGCGCCTCGACCATGAACAGCGCGAAGTCCACCCGCCGGGTCAGGTTGCTGGCCAGGACCGGGTCCCCGACGTGGCGGCTCCACACGGGCAGCCCCTGGCTCTCGCCCTCCTCGAGGTCGCTGCCCCGGACGACGGTCCACCGCCGGTCGCTGGCGAAGATCCGTCGGCACGCCTCCACCTGGTCGTTCACGTCGACAGCGCGCACCAGACGGGCCAGCGGGGTGATGATCCGCATCGCCAGCCTGAGCTTCCAGGAGTACCGGTCCCCGCCGTCCCGGCTGATGTGCCAGCCGCAGGAGAAGACCAGGCGAGCGTCGGGCTCGGCGTGGTCGAGTACCGCCTGGGCGGTACCGGACGAGTACTGCTGCACCCCCCAGGGCACGAGCACGGT
Organism: Nocardiopsis sp. iso_40; assembly: GCF_056173285.1. Taxonomy (NCBI): domain Bacteria; kingdom Bacillati; phylum Actinomycetota; class Actinomycetes; order Streptosporangiales; family Nocardiopsidaceae; genus Nocardiopsis; species Nocardiopsis sp. iso_40. The sequence goes on from NZ_CM149666.1 coordinate 1,454,834, forward strand.
CAGCACCCCGTCGCATCCGGCCACGGCCCGCCGGATCACCTCAGGATCGTTGGTGGGGCCGGGGACGACGGTGATCCGGTCGGCGAACTCGGAGAGTTTGGGGACGCTGCGTTCGCGGCAGACGCCGACGACCTCCAGCCCCCGGTCGAGTGCGTGGCGCACCATGTACCGCCCGAGTTTGCCCGAGGCCCCGATGACGCAGATCCTTCGCACCGGTGTCGTACCCATGTTCCGGCCCTCCTTCTCGCCCTGCTGAACTTACGGTGTAAGTAACGATAGACTTACCTTGTAAGTAAGACAAGTGCCGGAGGAGGACGAATCATGGGCGGGCGCGGTACCGGACGGCGCACGCGGGCAGGTCGGGAGCCCCTGAGCAGAGCACGCGTGATTCGCGCCGCGATGGAACTGGCGGACGGGAAAGGAGAGCCGGGGGTCACGATGCGGGCGGTCGCCGCCCGGTTGGGCGTCGAGGCGATGTCGCTCTACAACCACGTGGCCGACCGGGGGGACCTCCTGGACGGGATGGTCGACGCGGTGTTCGCCGAGATCGACCTGCCGGCGCCGGGGGCGGACTGGAGGCAGGACATGCGCGACCGTGCCGTCTCGGCGCGCACGGCCCTTCGCCGCCACCCCTGGGCGGTCGGCCTGATGGACTCCCGCAAGAAACCCGGTCCGGCGACCCTGCGCCACCACGACGCCGTCCTGGGAGCCCTGAGGTCCGGAGGCTTCTCCGCCGCCGCGGCGGCCCGGGCCGTCTCGGTGATCGACAGCTACCTCTACGGGTTCGTCCTGCAGGAGCTGAGCCTGCCCTTCACCGAGCAGGAGGGGCCGAACGAGCTCGCGGACGGCATCCTGGGCGGCCTGCCTGCCGACACCTATCCGCACCTGGCCGCGGTCATCAGCGAGCACGCCTTCGGGCAGGGGTACGACTACGACGGGGAGTTCGGGTCCGGGCTCACCCTGATCCTCGACGCACTGCGCCCCGACGGGGGGTGGGCGCACTCCCGGCCCGGTGCGGAGGGCGACCGGCCGTCATAGTCGCCGGACACGGGCGGGGCGGCCCCTGGGGTGCCCCGCCCGTGTCCGGGGCGCGGTGCCGGGAGGGCGGGGTAGGGGATCACTGCTGGTCAGCCGTGCTGTCCCCAGTCCAGAAGGTCGGCCAGGCCAGCTGCGGTGAAGGCGGTGGTCAGTTCCCCGGTGCCCTCGGTGAAGTGGGTCCAGCTGTCGTGGTGGACGGGGACCACGCGGCGGGCTCCCAGGATCCGGGCGGCCTCGGCGGCCTGGGCGCTGTCGAGGACGAGGGGCTGGCCTCCGAAGAGGGCGGGGAACCGCGGGGCTCCCGCGAACAACAGGGCCGTGTCCACCGGGGCGAAGCGCTCGGCGACCTGCTCGACCAGTTCGAGCGAGGCGTTGTCGCCGCTGACGTAGACCGTGGGAAGGCCCTCACCGGTCAGGACGAAGCCCACGACCTGGCCGGTGAACGGTTCGACGTCCTCGCGCGCGCCGGGCCCGTGCAGGGCCGGGACCGCGGTGACGGTGACCGTACCGCCGCCGGGCCGCTCCAACTCGACGGCCTCCCAGTCGGCCAGTCCTCTGGCGCCCCCGCCGAGGCGCCGCCCGCCACCGGTGGTCGTCAGGGTGAGGGGGACCTCGGGGAGCAGGGCGCGCCCGGCGTTGTCGAGGTTGTCGGCGTGCTCGTCGTGGGAGAGCAGGACCACGTCGACGCGACCGAGGTCGGCTGGTGCGCCGGCCGAGGGCGCGGTCTTGGTCAGTGTCGGGCCGCCAGGCGTCTCGTAGTCTCCCGGGCCGTCGAAGGTCGGGTCGGTCAGGAAACGCAGCCCGCCGTACTCGAAGAGGGCGGTGGGGCCGCCGAAGACGCGGACGGGGAACTGTTCGGTTGCGACGGACATGCATACACCTCACGGATGGAAGTAAATCAACCGTGATGAACGGTAGCTGTCTCTCACGGATGGCGCAAGTTGTACCATGAGATGCATGGACGAGACCGTGACCGAAGAACTAGACCTGCCGCCTGCGCCGGGCGCGGAGCAGTACCCCTCCCTCGCCCTCGCCAACAGCGTCGTCGCACTGCCCGGCGGACGTCTCGTGGACCTCCTCGCGACCCCCGCCGAGACCAACCGGTGGATGACCGAGCGCGGTCTGGCCCCGGTGGACGCCGGAATGCAGGAGATGTGCGCTGCACAACTGCACGTGCTGCGCGAACACCTCAGATCCCTGTTCGCCTCACACGTCGCCGGACTCCCCGCCCGCCCCACCGCCCTGACGGCCGTCAACGACGCGCTCACCAGGGTGCCCACCGCCCCCCTGCTGCAGTGGGACGAGCGCAACGGCCCCTACCGCGCGACGCCCCACCCCACCGGTGAGATCGTCGACCACGCCCTGGCAAGCCTCGCCGCCGATGCCGCCGACCTGTTGGCCGGTCCCGACGCCGGGCGCCTGACCGCCTGCGGCTCCGCCCCCTGCAACCGTTACCTGCTGCGCCACGGCCGCCGTCACTGGTGTTCCACCCGCTGCGGAGACCGGGCCCGTGCCGCGCGCGCCTACGCCCGCCGCGCCCACCCCGACGAGGCCTGACCGTCCCGTGGCGCGGCCCGCGCGTTCACCCGAGGGAGACCAGCACGGCCACCCCGACCGCGTAGAAGCCGAGCAGGGCGATGCCCTCGAACCCGATGCCGGACTCCTGTCGGCGTATCAGCCCCGCCGCGACCAGCAGGTTGAGCACGATGCCCAGGCCGATGAGCAGCACCACCCGGGCGTCCATCGCGCTGTAGAGGGACCCCTCCCGGTAGGCGACGTCGGAGGCGGACAGGAAGAGCATGTCGAAGCCGTTGCCGCCGATGATGTCCCCGAGCGCCAGGTGCAGCGCGCGGATGCGGATGGCGTACAGCACCGTCACCAGCTCGGGCAGGGAGGTGACCACGCTGGTGATCAGCGCTCCGACCAGGCCGCTCGACATCCCCGTCCGCTCGGCCAGCGACAGTCCGGCCTCGCCCACGACGTAGCCGGTGACGGCCACCAGGCAGGCGAGCGCCGCGAACTTCGCCCACATCCCCCCGAGCGACTCGTCGCTGTCGAGGGAGGCCGGGTCCGGTTCGTCGGCCTGTGTGTAACGGGTGTGCTCCACCTGCCACATGGGTTTGGAGCGGACCTTCTGGGAGAGCCACAGCCAGTACAGGTAACAGGCCACGAGGACCAGTGATGCGGGGTGGATGCCCAGGAGGCTGAACTGCGGCCCCATCCCGGCCACCAGCACCACGCCGAACATGATGGAGAGCCCGATCGGGGCGAGGAGGTTGGGCAGGGATGCGGCGGCGTGCTCCAGGTTCGCGCGCCGGTAGAACATGTCCGCCAACGCGATGAACACCGTCTGGGCGGCGATCCCGCCCAGGGCGTTGTTCATGGCGAAGGAGGCGTCGCCGTGGGCGGCCCCGACGAGGCTGGTGATCAGGCCGGGCAGTGAGGTCACCGCGCCGACCAGGACGATGCCCGCCAGGGTCTCGCCCATGCCGGTGCGGTCGGCGAGCCGGTCGACCAGCCGGGTGAACGGGCCGCCGCCGATGACGAGGGTCAGCGCCGCGGCCGAGATCGCTGCCACGTCCCACAACAACGGTCGCCCTCCTGGCCTCGCCGGTCCGGACCACGCCCTCGCGGGGCGATACCTTCGGCCACCCTACGCACACGGCGTCCGCCCGGCCCGTCACCGCACCACCGGAACCCCCACCACATCCCCGAACCGGTGTGGCGCACCGTCGCCGCGCAGATACGCGCGCTCGCGGACGACGCCGCGGATGCGGCCGAGCGGTGACACCGGGGCCGTCCCCGCCAACGGCCGGCCGGTGCGGCCGGGGTCAGTGGGTCCGGCCCGCGAAGGTGACGGTGCGGGAGCCGGCGCCGCCTGTTTCGTCCTCCAGGGTGAGGGTGTAGACCCACCACCGGCCCGACCCCGGCGACGGACAGGAGTCCGCGACGCCCGTGGCCAGCCCCGCCGGCAGTGAGACCTCCTCCCCGTTCCGCCCGGCCAGGGCGGAGGGGCCGGACTCCAGGGGCGGCACGGCGTGGCGGCAGGCCGAGGACAGGCTCAGGTCCAGCGGCCCGTCCGTCCCGTTGACGACCTCCACCCCCCACGTGACCCTCTCCTGTCCGTCGACCTCCTCGTGGGAGATGCCCAGGAGTTGGAGCCTGATCCCGTCGCCGTACTCGAAGGACCGGTTCGCCGGTACGAGCAGGTGTCTGGCGACCAGGACGAGGACGACGAAGAGGATCACGAGAGTGAGCGCGATCCTCGGCGCGAATCTTCGCAAGGTGCCCTCCAGGGGGTCGGTGGGGCGAAGAGGGGGCGGGGCGTGCCGGATGCGACTACCGGAAGCCGACTACGCCCCGGTCTGGGCGGAGAGCGGGATCTCCAGCTTCCGGCAGGCGCGGACGTACTCGTACTCCGAGCTCAACTCCCACTGGACCCAGGCCGAGAAATTCTGGATGGTCGTCCCGGCCAACCGCAGGGCACGGGCCGCGAGTTCCGTCTCGCCCGCGAAGTAGAGCGCGGAGCCGAACTCGTGCGCGGTCTCCTGCCTGGTGGGGTGGTCGTTGTCCCCGGACAGCCACAGGTCCGCGGCGTCGGTGATCTCCGACCGCACCCCGTGGTCGGTGAGGTACTCCTGGCGCAGGGAGTTGAGGTCGCCGACGGTCACCACGTCGTCCTCCCGCTCCCGCTGCAGCATCATGAACCGTTCCACGTGCGCCCGCGGCACCATCTCCAGCAGCGGGTCGCCCTTGCGGGCGTGCGCGGCGGCCTGCCGGGCGAAGGCGAACATCTCCTCGTGGGAGCCCTCCCATTTGTGGCACAGGATCTGGAGACGGGACTGGTGGCTCGCGAAGTGCCACGGATCGCGCTCGACGATCCGGTCCCACAGGACGTCGAGGTCCTCCCGGGGCATCCCGATTCCCAGGCCGAACCACTGCAGGTGGTTCACCGCGTCCGGCTGCTCCGGGGCCGCGTTGGCCGCGTACACCAGGTACTCGTAGGCCGGGGGGAGCATGGCGTGGAACTCCTCGAAGCGCTCCCGGCCCACGTCCTTGGCCCAGGCTCCGGTCCGGACCTCCCACGCCGCGCGGATCCGCGTCAACCCGGTCAGGAGGGCGAGGTCGGGATCGGGCTCCTCGCTCTTGCCCAGTCCGTCCTCGAGCCTGTTCAGGAAGGGTATGCACTCCATCCCCAGGACATCGACGCGCAGGGCGCGCAGGTCCGGGTCCGGGGTCTTGAGCAGCATGACCGCTGTCTCCAGGTCACCCGAGCGGACGACGGGGAGCTTCGCCGCCAGGTCCTGGTCCCGCCAGGCGCGTCCCGTGGTGACACCCGCCTTTCTGACGACGCGTTGTTCGTGCATGTAGATGAGTTTGGTGAGCACCATGGTGTTTTTCTAGCGGTTCGGGGTGCACGGTGGGCGTTTTGTCGGCATCAACTATGAAACGGTTTCCCCGGCGCTCCCGCGGCCACGGCGGGCGCGCGGGGTAGCGCCCCCGGGTGCCCTGGCGGCCTCACGCGGCGACCGCCCCCTGTCACCCCGCCCGCGCTGTGCCACCGACACTGTGCGACCGAACCGGGCAGAGGGCCTTCCGGTGTCCTAGTCCTCCCCCTGGAAGCCCGGCCACCCCTGGTAGACCCCTCCGTCGGGGGTTCGGGACACGAGCGTCCGCCACACGGAGCGCCACCTCTGCCTGATCCGGGCGGGGGGCCAGGGGGCCGGGCGCAATCCGGGAGGGATGAGGGGATCCTGCCTCATCGCCTTCTCCAGAGCGTCCGCGAGCCGCAGTTGCAGCACCCTGGCCCGGGTGGCCTCCGCCTCACGTGAGGCCGTGGCGACACGGTCGATCAGTTCCTCCAGGGGCCGGTAGCCGTCGATGACGGGGGCCGCGGGCCACAGCAGTTCGGTCACTTCGAGGGGGTCGGTGACGCCGCGTACCTCCACCCGCCCGGCTTCGGCGTGGACGAGGTGGTTCGCGGCGCCGTCGTCGAGCATCGCCAGGAGGTCGTGAGGACTCAGGTAAAGCCCCGTGGACACGGGGGCGGCGCCCAGTTCGGTGAGGCGGCGCCGCAGAGCGTCGCGCTGTGCACGCTCCGACTCCGGCAGGCTGACCGCTGTCAATCGCCATATCCCGTCCCAGGGGTCCCGGCCGGTGTCCTGCTGCTCGGCGAGTACGAGAGCCGCCCGGTCCCGCTCCAGCCGGGCCCGCCCGCTCTCGGTGAGCCGCACGGTTCCGCGCCGCCCCCGCCCGCTCTGGAGGACCTCGCCCGCGCCGACCATCCGGCGCAGGGCCAGTCGTACCGGTTGGTCGGCCAACGCTGCCGTGTTCGCGGTGTCCAGGACGACGTCGAGCCCCACCTCGCCCGTCATGGGCAGGCAGGCCTCGATGACGGTGCGCGGTGCGAGGACGTCACTCATACCGGACCCCCTCCGCTGATCCGGCGCCGCAGGGTGGTGTAGGCGCCGAACCCGTAGAAACCGCTCAGGAGCCCCAGCGCTCCCGTGGCCACGGGCTCGAACCCGACGCGTCGGTACAGGGCCTCCGCGCGGGGGTTGGTGTCCACCACCGACAGTTCGACGGTGTGGAGGCCGTGCCGCGGGGCGTACGCGTCGACGGCCTCCAGCAGACGTGAACCGATTCCCAGCCCCCGGTGCTCGTGGGAGACACAGATCCCGTCGAGCACGAGTGCCCCTTCCTCCGCACGGTGCTCCAGCAGTCCGAGGGCGAGGAGCGCCCGTGCGGCGGCCCACGGGCCGAGTCGCTTTCCCGTCGCGGGCCACGCGGGGTCGAACGCGCCCCGCCCGCCGTGTCGGAGGCCGCACACGCCGATCACCGTGCCGCCGCTCCTCGCCGTGATCACGCGGTCAGGGCGCATAGCGGCGGTGACGAACCCCCTGCCCGCCCCGTCGTCGGCGAACGCGGGTTTCAGTTTCCGCTGGAACGCCTCCCAGTACAACCCGCCCACGCGTGCGCGCTCGTCCTCGTCGAATCCCGGGCGTATGACGATCTCCATGTCCATGGACCAAAAGTATCATGTAATCTACGATCGTGAACAGAAAGAAATATTTTCCGGGGTTGCGTCGTCTCCTGGGCGTACCGGCCCTCCTGCTCCTCGTGCTTCTCCTGGTCAGCGCGTGCACGGCCGTCGTGGGCAACCACTACCGGCTCGACGAGAGAACGGTGGGCGTTCCGGTGCCCGGCGGGGAGGTCGAGGCGGTCATCGCGTCACCGGACTCCGGAGCGGTTCGGGGGACGGTGGTGTTCGTGCACGGAGACGGCCCCGTCGACGCCACCCACGGCGGCCTCTACCGGCCGTGGTGGGAGGCGGCCGCCGAAGCCGGTTACGCCACGGTCTCCTGGAGCAAACCGGGCATCGGGGGCTCCACCGGTAACTGGCTGGACCAGGACATGGACGACCGCGCCGCCGAGGTATCGGCGGTGATCGACTGGCTCCTCGAACAGCCGCAGCCGGAGCCCGGGCGCATCGGGCTCTGGGGGGCCAGCCAGGCCGGATGGGTCGTGCCGAAGGTCGTCGCGGAGCGCGAGGACGTCGACTTCGTCGTAGCGGTCTCCCCGGCCGTCAACTGGCTGCGTCAGGGCCGCCACCACCTTCTGTCCGAACTCGGCCGCTCCGGTGCGGACCGGGCCGAACGGGAGAGAGCCATAGCGGACAGCGACCGGACCAGAGAACTCCTGGCGGCCGGAGCCGAGTACGAGACCTACCGTGCGGGCACGACCGACCCGCGGCCCATGGAGCCGGCGCGCTGGGGTTTCGCACTCCGCAACTTCCGTGCCGACGCGACCGCTGACCTGGAGGCCGTGTCCGCCAAGAGGGTCCCCGTCCTCCTCATGGTCGGTGACCACGACCTCAACGTCGACGTGGACGAGACCACACGCGTCTACACCCGGATCCTCGGCCCACACGTCCGTGTCGAACGCTTCGACGCCGCCCATTCGATGGCCCGCCCGGCGGTGGAGGGGTCCGCCTCCCTGGGCCTGCTGACCGCCGTCCTCTGGCCCCGTGCGCTCTTCGCCCCCGAGGTGCTCGACGGTTACCGTTCCTTCGTCGAACAGCGGTGACTTCGGAGAACCCGGCTTCAGGACGTGTCGCCCGCACGGCCGGGCACCCTCAGTCGGCGGTCTCGCACCTGATGACCCATTCGAGGTACCAGTCCGCGAATCCGACTCTCGCGTGCGGCGTGCCGAGGGGGCGGTAGCCGCCGTCGGCCGAGAAGCCGTCGACCCACACGCCGCCGCGTTCGGGGCCCGTCACGACGAGCCAGAGGCAGTGGCCGCAGCCCTCGTGGCTCAGGCACACCGCTCCGTCGGAAGACGCCTCGAAGAGTTCGTCGTCGGCGTCCCGCCACACGCGGTACGCGGCCTCGAACGCCTCCCGGGTCGCGAAGCCGGACCGCGTCGGCTCCCGGTCCTCGTGCTCGGCCAGGCGCCGCGCCCGTTCCTCGGAGGTGGGAAAGGCGACCGTCAGGGCCTCGTGCCGCGTCTCGCCGCCCACGTCGGTCCACTCCCACCCCGTACCTGTTCGGTGCAGGGTGCTGAGCCCGTACCCCGGCCCGGCACCGCCGGCGCCGACCTCGAGAAGGAAGCCGCGGTAGTCCTCGGGCAGCGAGACGCCCCACTGCTTCTCCGCCTCGGCGACCTCCGGTTCCGACAGCGGAGCGGCGAGCCGGAAGTGGTGGCCCGTCCCTCCGTACCGGTCCCAGGCCCCGAGGACGTCCCGGGTCCGGTCGGTACGGGCCAGGGCCTCGACTCGCTCACGGACACCGTTCCACATCGTCGTCTCCATGAGTCGGAGCGTAGGCCAGGGGACGGCCCCGGCCGAGGCCCGGGCCTCGGCCGGGGCCGAATGCAGTGCCGTACCGGGTGGCGGTGACACGCGTCCGGAGCAGTATTCGGACCGCGTGTCACCGCGTTGCGGAGAAATGTTTTTGCAGTGCTAGTTCAACTTTGCACTACTGATCCGAATCGAGGTTCGGGAGGAGGTGCCCTGGTCCGGGTCCAGTGTCAGCACGTCACCCGGTAACTGGGGCTGACGGCGGTGATCTTGTTGCTGAGACGGAAGACGGAACGGTAGTTGTGGTTTCCGGTGCCGCCGCAGTTGGTCGAAAGGGTGCGGCTGGTCGAGCTCATCTGGGCGCTCGACCTGGTGTTCCACCCGTACCACTGGTGGCGCTGGAGGGCGAAGACCCACTGGGACCCGTGGGAGCAGCCGGAGTAGGAGGCCTTGACGCTCGTGCCCGACTTGTAGGGCTTCCTGGGGCCCGAGCAGGAGGAGCTCGCTTCCACCGCCTCGGTCAGGGCGCCCCACTGCTCCTCGTCCAGCTGGACCTCCACCGGCCCCTGGGTCCGGGCCGCCTGCTGCCCGGGGGCGGAGGCCTCCGTGGTGGCGTAGGCCGCGGGAGCCTGCAGGAGAGTCGCAGCCATGCACACGGCACCAAGGGTCGCCAGAGTACGGCCGAATCGAACCTTCATTGAATTCCCCCTTTGTCGTTGACTGGAAGAGTTTTTCGTTCTCTTCTCCATTGGTCAAGGAGGTTGATTGGCCGAACCTGGCCAGGTTCCAGGGTCGTTATCGGGCTTCTGGTTGGACGATGTCATTCCTGGCTGCAAGGGGGAGTGGGAGAAATAAAAATGAATTGAGCGGGGGAACAGGACTCTGGTAGTGAGGCGCGGACTCCCTCCCCGGCTGCGTGGGGGACCCGTCCCGCTCGGCCTGTCGCCGGGAGGGCGCCTGCCAGGGACGGCACGTCTGTCGCGGCGCGGGTGCCTACCGGCCCACGCCCGCCCTGCGCGCCAACGCGGTCGCGCCTGCCCGGGCGGGAGAGGACTCCGGTGCGAACGCCAGCCCGTGCACCATCGGGGCGGGAGTGCTCGAAAGCGTCCTCGCCGGCGTCCGGAGGTGCTCCACACCCCCGGACGGGGACACTCCCGCCCCCACCTGATGCCGTAGGGTCCGGACCCCTGGACAGTCAGCGGGTACACGTACCCGGAAGACCGCCGGGGACGGCGGGTCATCGGTGTTCTCCGGTCATGCCCCGGGTCGGGCGGGCACGAGATCCAGGATGATGCGGGCGAGTTCCCCAGGTCTGGCCATGGGCACGTTGTGGTGGGTGTGCATCTCCACGAGCGCCCGTTCCGGGCGCGCGGCGGTGAGGGCTCGCACCTCGTCCCGGCGCGCGGCATAGAACCCCTGGTCGGGGAGCACGATCGTGAGCGGACAGGTGAGGCGTTCGTAGACGTCGATGCTGGGGTAGACGGCGGCGTCCGGGGCGGGCGCGCTGATCACGGTGATCTGTTCGGGGGTGGGACGCCGCAGCCACCTGTGGTGCTCCCTGGTGAAGGAGCGTTCCAGCACGCTGCGCACCAGGCCGGGGCGGCAGTCCCGGTTGAGCCAGTCGTCCGGGGCGTCCCGCACGCACTGCTCGACGTACTCGCGGGCCTGGTCGGGGGCGGCGGACCAGCCGTAGCGGAACTGGGTACGGATCTGTTCCCGCGCCTCGGGCGTGGTCCACCGTTCCTGTTCCCGCACGGCCTCGTCACGGGTGTTCAGGACGAGTCCGTCGACGACGCACACCGCGGCGGGCCGGACCAGGCCGCTGGCGGCCGCGGCGGTGACGGCGTAACCCCCCAGGGAGTGCCCGACCAGGACGGGACGCTCCCAGCCCAGGGCCCGGGAGACACCGGCGAGATCCCGCCAGTACTGTTCCGCGCTGTGGGACTCGGCTTCGGTCCGACCGTGCCCCCGCAGGTCGACGGCGACGACTCGGCAGTGGTCGGTCAGGTGAGCCGCCACGTCGGCCCACGCGGCCGCGTTGTGCCCGCTGCCGTGGACGAGGAGGACCGGGGCGCCGGTGCCGCCGAAGTCCAGCGCGGCCAAGGTGTCGCGTCCCAGGTCCAGTCTGATCTCTCGGGTCTGCACCGGACCATCCTGGGTTCGGCGCGTCCTTACGCGCAACCGTGTTTCCCGGTCCGCCCGGGCCCGTATCCGCGCGGTGGACCCGCAGGAGGACGACGTCGGACTGAAGGTGTACGTTCCCCGGACGCGAGGACCACAGGGCCTACCGTCGACGCAGGCGTACGCGCCCCGGACAGCGTCGAACCCCGGAATTCCACAAGGACGAAGGTGCCCCGTTCCACCAGTCACCATGTGAAACGGGGCTCGTGTCCGCGGGCAGCGGGAAGCCGGACGGGAAGGACTTCTGGCTGTCCGGCGGATCCCTGCGTCGCCGGGAAACTAGCAGTGCCTGGTGATGGTGTGGACGGATTCGCCTAGCCCCTTGGAGAACAGCTTGCTGCCCTTCCCCGTGGGTACACGCCAGCAGACAGTGCGCTCTCCCCCGTTGACCTGGTAAATCTGAACGGTGACGTACCGCACGTCGCTGCAGTGGTTGTTGTAGTAAATCCGGGTGCTGGTGTTTCCGTTTTCCCAGGAGAAGTTGAGGTTGCCCGAATCCCACTCGCAGGAGAAGGACTTTCTCTCCACCGCAGCCGTCTCCACCGAGGTCTCCGAGGAAGTGCTGGCGAATGCGGATCCTCCGCCGAAGAACCCGGACAGCACGAGTGCCCCGGCAGCCCCGGCGACGGACAGGCCCTTGATGATCTTCATTTTTTCTCCGACGGTCCGAGTGTCCCCTGTGGCAGGCCCTGCCGACACGTCTCCTGGAAGCGAAACGGTGACGGCAGTGCCCGGGAGGCTTCGTGTCCGCCCCCACGCTTTGGACCTGTCGGCAGACAACCACATTGGTCAATTTCGTTCAATGGTTGATCATTTGCGCAGTGTCGGAGTTTGGCAAATGTTTACCATCAAGAAAGGTGTGCGCCATTATCGCGTATTTCGTCAGGGCGGATCATGGTTTCGGATCTTGGGTGCTCCCATGAACGTGATTTGCGGCAGACCAGAATGCGTGGCTTCCCAGAATTGCCTGGTTTGGTCGAACTCATGCCCTGCTGCCGCCTTGTTTCGTGGCGGGTTCGGGCTGGGCTCCGGAGCGTCTCGGCACCGCCTTCCCCCACCCGGCCCCGGCTCCGTCATGGAGAAGCGGCGGTTCGTCTCCGTGGCGCGCCCCTGCCGGTCGGTCCAGGCGGTGCGGACGGTCCTCGCCACGGCTGCCCGGCCATGCATCGGAGGGGCGGCCGATGCGCGGGTCGGTCCGGTCCTGTCGACCCCGGAGCCGGTCCGTGAGCACTACGGCGGTCAGAGCGTCATCGCGTGGACCCGCTGCCCGTGGCCTCCCTGGAGCACCTCCGCCCTCACCCGCCGGTGTCGTCGGTGTCGCGCCACTCCGGAGGGCACTCGGTCCGCTCGGCCTCGGGCAGGCTCTCCACGATCAGGGCCCTCTCCTCGGCGATCCGGTCGCCCTCGTAGATCTCGGCCGGACGTGAGACGAGCTGCGGAACCACGATCAGGACGTCCGTGCCGGACGTGAGCGCGTCCTCCGGGTCGACGTGGGCGGGGTCCAGGACGGTCGTCCGCACCGTCGACTCCCCGGATTCGGGCTTGATCCACCCCTGGACGTCGAGCGTCAACGTGACGCTGTTCGGCTCCTCGCCCTCCTCGACGGAGGTGATCTCACCCTCGACGATCATCCGCGCGCAGGAGACGGCCTCCGGCAGGGTCTGCCCCTGGCCCGCACCGCCGGTTTCCCGCCCTCCGGGGGCCGCGGTCTCCGCGTCCTCCGACACGTTGACGGCCACCACACCGGTGGCCACGGCGGCCACCGCCACGAGAGCGGCGGCCACGAGCGGTCGGCGAGGGCGCCTCCTGGCAGTCGCGACGGCACGGGCGCCGCCGCGGCCCGGGTCGCGGCCCGCCTCGTCACCTATCAGCTTGAGGGCCCGGCGCAACCGCTGCTCCTCCGGCCCTTCGCGGGAATCGGCCATGGTCACTCCACCTCCGTGTCGCCCAGCTTCGAGCGCATCGCGCCCACAGCCGTGTGCAGCCTGCTCTTGACGGTGCCTTCGGGGATCTCCAGGACGGCCGCGATGTCGCGCACCGTCAGGTCGGCGTAGAAGCGCAGCGCCAGGATCTGCCGTTGCGCCGCGGGCAACTCGTCCAGGCAGTCGGCCACGGTCAGGGCGAGAACGCGCTCCTCCTCGCCACCGGTCGTCGTGGGGTGTCTGGACCAGCGCGTGGCCAGACGTTCGCGGAGGCCGTCCTCCCGGGTCCTGCCCCGGTGCCAGTCCGCGGCGACCCGGGAGGCCACGACGGCCAGCCAGGCCAACGGCCGACGGATCGGGGCTGTGTCCGAACGGGCACCGTGCTGGAGGAGTTTCAGACGGACCTCCTGGACCCCGTCGTCCAGGTCGTTCCAGGGCACCCCTCCCAGAGCGAGTACGGCACGGATCCTGGCCGTGCCCTCCTCGCCCGCCGCGACGTCCTCGGTTCTCCGTGCTCCACGGAATCCCGCCATATCCTGGTCCTCTCTTCTCCTGCTATGACGGAACCGGCTCTCGGAACGTTCATCGCGTCGGCGGACACGAAGGCGGGCAGGGCCGCCCGGCCCTGCCCGCCCACCGTCTCCGGTCAGTCACACGGCTGGTCCGGCACCGCTTCGGCCGCGAACGCTGTGGCCTGGGGCGAGGCCGAGTCCAGCGCCCGGACCAGGGCGTCACCGCCCTGCCCCGCCAACCGGTCTTCCAGCGAGTCCGCGGAACCGTGTGCGGCGGCGGAGGAGCGCTGGGTCTCCGCACTGTCGTGGACCCGCCCCTCCAGCTCGCCCCGACCGATCACCCCGTCGTCGAAGGGAACCTCGGACCCCTCACCGAGTCCACGCCATCCCGCGGGGGAGGGCGCGTCACCGGGAGAGCACCGGGCCTCCTCCCACACCATCGCCATGACGTACCGGTGGCCCGACTCGACACGGGGGCGGTCGGCCATCGCCATCGCCGTGCGGTTGTCGACGTCCCCGTCGCTGAACACGTACCCGAGCGCGGAGTAGGTCCAGGTGTCCGGGGCGGGAGGGGCGCCGTCCCGCGACCACAGCACACTCTCCACGTCGAGGGCGAGTTCCCTGCCGATGAGTCCCTCGCCCCGTGCGACCTCCTGTTCGGTGGGCGGGATCTCCTCCTCCGCGGCCACGGAGACCACGACGACGTGGTCGGCGTAGGTGACCCAGTCCGAAGCCGTCTCGCTGGGCAGGTGGTCGACGCCGTGCACCAGGACGACCTCCTGCTCCGCCTGCTCTGCCTGTTCCGCCGGTGCCCCGGCCCCGAGGCTCACACCGACGGCGACGGCGGCCACGCCCGCGGCGGCCACCGCGGACGCGAGTGTCTTGAACGCGCGTTTCCTCACGAAGGCCTCCCTCAGTACGTGGCGTTGATGTTGTCGGTGTTGTTGCTCCCGAGTCCCGTTCCGCGGCCCACGGGGACGACCATGCAGCCCAGCCGGGAATCGGTTCGGCTCAGCTGGGGAGAGGAGACGTCCCCGTGCTGCAGGCCGACGGCGTGCCCGGTCTCGTGGCAGGTGAGACCGTAGGTGTAGTACCCGTTGCCGCGAATACGGATGTACTGCTGGTCGCACGCCACGGGGTCGTCGTTCACCGCGTCGTTGCACCAGGTCATGCCGTCAGAACTGGAGGGAATACCCGTGGAACCCTCCTGGTAGACGACGTCCGTCTCGCCGCTTCCTGAGAACACCGGCGACGAGTCGTAGTAGATGCGCAGGTCAGTGGGTGCGTACTCGTTGTTCATCACGGATCGGACATTGTTCCGGTCCGGGGATTCCAACTCGTACTCGCCGTTGCTGTCCATGTAGTAGTAGACGTTTCGGTTGTCCGTCTGACACGGAAAATGGTTGACGCCCGGCGACTGGTTGTAGCAGGAGCTGGAGGTGTTCGCGGTGGGGAACATGTTGTCGGTCACCGCGGCCCAGGCCACACCCGCCGCTCCCAGGGATCCGGCGAGCACGAGCGAAAAGATGATCGCCAGGGCACGTCTCGATGAGGTTTCTCCGTTTTTCTGCACAGTGTCCTTTCGGTCCACGCTTCGGTCCGAGCGGGTCTTCGGAGTTCCTCCGAATCCCCGGATCGGGAAGGTCGGAGCAGGGGTTCACCCCCACGTCTGCGCTCAGGACACGACTCCGGAACACCGGTGCCACCGCGCCCAGGGGAAAGCGGATGACGTCGCAGGGGTTTGTGCACGGTCGGCCTGAGGCTCGGGGAATGAACCTGCGATAGGATAAATACTCGCCAACGTGAACACAAGCTTTATTTATCCCAAAAAGCGCAATCCTGAATCGGGTCTTCGTTCGCTCATATTTCCCCGCGGGGGCGCATCTCCGCGCACGCCTTCGCGCACGGCTGTCGCGAACTCGGACAAGAGGTGTGTTGTCCGGGGCCGCGGGATGACCAGCGCTCCGATGGGGCGGCGGCCCCGGAGCTGGTGACCCGGTCCGGTTACCGGTCCGCGAACCCGATCCCCGCGTCCGGCGTGCCGAGGAGGGCTGCCCCCGTGCCGACCGTCCTGGCTGGCCGTTCCGCGGGTCCCGGACCCTGCCTCCCGGCACGCGGGGTGAGGTCGGCCGGGACCCGGCGGGGCCCGCCCGGCCTCGGCGCGGCACGTGTCGCCTAGTCGCATGACCAGGGACGACGCGCCACGCCGCCGCGCGTGGGTTACGGGCCCGGTGACGGACGATCGGTGAGGATGGCGCCGTGGACTACCTGAGTCCCATGGTTCGCTTCCCGTCGGCCTCGCGGCGCAGGAACGGCACCTGGGCGGGCGCCGGACAGGGCCGTGCGGTCCGCGTCGAGGCCGCGTGCCCCCGAGCGCGGTGCCCGGCCGCGGTCGCGGAAGGCCCCCGGCCCCCTCCTCGGCACCGCCGCCCGCGGGAAGCCACTACCGGCACCGCAGGAACGAGAGGTGAGATCGGTGGCCACCGATGACGGAGGACGGGATCGCCAGGACGGCGCGGCGAATCCGGAGATGCCGGCGGACCTGGAGAGGGAGGAGCCCGGGCGGAGCCAGCTCAAACCGGCCGTGTTCTTCGGCTCCGCGATCCTGATCCTCGCGCTCTCGATCTGGGCGATCATCACTCCGACGGGAGCCGAGTACGTCATCGGCACCGTCGTGGGCTGGATCAGCCGGGTGTTCGGTTGGTACTACTTCCTCGCCGCCACCCTGTACCTGGGGTTCGTGGTGTTCGTCGCGGTCTCCCGGTACGGCACCATCAAGCTCGGTCCCCAGCACTCCCGGCCGGACTACGGGGTGTTCGCGTGGGCCGCCATGCTGTTCGCGGCGGGGATCGGCATCGATCTGATGTTCTTCTCCGTGGCCGGGCCGGTCACCCACTACCTGGCCCCTCCCGAGGGCGACGCGCAGACCGTCGAGGCGGCTCGGCAGGGCGTGGTGTGGACGCTCTTCCACTACGGCATCACCGGGTGGGCGATGTACGCGCTGATGGGCATGGCCCTCGGCTACTTCTCGTTCCGCTACCACCTCCCCCTGGCCATCCGCTCGGCCCTGTACCCGTTGATCGGCAGGCGCATCCACGGCCGCATCGGTGACGCGGTCGACCTGGCGGCCATCATCGGCACGATCTTCGGCATCTCCGTGTCGCTGGGCATCGGCGTCGTCCAGCTCAACTACGGGCTGAACTTCCTCTTCGGCATCCCCGAGGGAACGGCGGCGCAGATCGGCCTGATCGTCGTCGCCGTGCTGGTGGCCACGGTGTCGGCCGTGGCGGGTGTCGACCGGGGTATCCGGCGGCTGTCGGAGCTCAACGTCGTGCTCGCCATCGTCCTGATGCTCTACGTGCTGGTCTTCGAGAACCCCGTCCAGCTGCTCAACGCCCTCGTGCTGAACATCGGCGACTACGTCAGCCGGTTCCCCTCGATGACGCTGAACACCTTCGCCTACGATCCGCCGGTCGACTGGCTCAACGACTGGACGCTGTTCTTCTGGGCCTGGTGGGTCGCCTGGGCGCCCTTCGTCGGGCTCTTCCTGGCCAGGATCTCGCGCGGTCGCACCATCCGGCAGTTCGTGACGGCGACCCTGGTGGTCCCGCTGCTGTACACGCTGACGTTCCTGTCGGTCTTCGGCAACAGCGCCCTGAGTGTCGTGCGCCAGGGCAACGCGGCGTTCGGAGAGCTCGCCATGAACGAACCCGAACGGGGTTTCTACACACTGCTCACGCAGTACCCGGGCGTGCTGTTCAGCGCCGGACTCGCGACGGTCGTCGGACTGCTCCTCTACGTCACCTCGGCCGACTCCGGTGCGCTGGTGATGGGCAACCTCAGCTCCTACCTGCCGACACCGACCACCGACGCACCGGCGTGGCTGCGCGTCTTCTGGTCGGCGGCGACCGGCCTGCTCACCCTCGCCATGCTCCTGGTCGGCGGGTTGGACGCGCTGACCAGCGCGACCATCATCATGGGGCTGCCGTTCTCGTTCGTGATGCTCCTGATCATCTGGGGCCTGTACAAGGCGCTGAGGGTCGAGAGGTTCCGGCAGGACGCGTTCCGGACGACCCTGTCGTCCTCGCTGTCGGACCGGACCGCGGTCGACCGCCGGGGTGCGGAGCGCAACTGGCGCCAGCGGATCGCGAGGGCGGTGAACTTCCCCGGCAAGCGTGCGGCCACCAGGTTCGTCCGGGAGGTGTGCCGCCCCGCCTTCGAGGACGTCGCCGAAGGGTTGCGCGAACAGGGCGCGGAGGCGTCGGTGACCGAGGGGGTCGACAAGGAGGTCGGGATCCCGCACCTGGACCTGCGGGTGCCGATGGGTTCCGAGGAGGAGTTCACCTACCGGGTGTGGCCGATCGTGGTCCCCACCCCGGCGTTCGCCATGCGCTCGCTCGCCGAGCACGACAACTACGTGCGCTTCGAGGTCTACCTCACCGAGGGCAGCCAGGGCTACGACGTGATGGGCTACACCAAGGAGCAGCTCATCGGGAACATCCTCGACGAGTACGAGCGGCACCTGGAGTTCCTGCGCCTGCACCGGGAGGCGCAGGCCCGCTCGGCCATGCCCGACCACGGGCCCGGTACGGCCGACGTCCAGGCCGAGGACGGGACGTGAGGCCGTTTCCGCGTCCGACCGCGCCGTGGCAGGAGGAGGCCGGGGGCTCGTCTCCCGGGGCCGGCCCGCGGTAGCGGACCGGTGGGCGGGCGGTGCCGGCGGGGGCCGGTGAGCGGCCGGAGGGACTGACGGGTCAGGCCTGCGGCCGCTCGTCCTGCCACAGCCACGGGGCCCGTGCGCTGGTCCGTGCGTCCTGGCGCCCGGGTGTGCGTGACCGGGCACCCGCGAAGCGCCTCTCGCCGTCACCGAACGGGACGAGTTCCTCGCCCCGCACGGTGTCATCCGAGGCCGTCCCGTAGGGATCCGAACCATGATGATTCCGCCTCCTGCCAGGCAGGAGGCGGAATCATCATGGTTTCGGAAGCCACGTAAGACCCGCCTTTTTTATTTAAATTTCAATAATCAAAAAGACGCGAACTCCTGCGCTTCCGCCGAGCCCATCCCGTAGGCCGCGCCGTCTTCCGTCTTTGCTCCACGCGTCACATCGCCCCCTGGTTCCAGGGGGCGGCTTCGCGCCGCCGCTCCCGAAAACCAACACGTGACAGGGCGAATGGAAACACATGTCCACTACTTCCCTTGTGTTCGTGTTTAGCGTTTCTTGGTGCTGAAGTTTTCTGTTGATTCTCGTTGCTGGCGTCCCGGTCTTGTTTTCGGTCTGTGTGTAATTTAATTCCCCCTTCTCTTGGCTGCCTTTCCGTGTCCCCCGCTGTTACGGTTCTGTTGATCACGGGTTCGCTCTCGGGGCCGGCCAGTGAGGTGATCCCAGCGAGTTTGAGGTGGGAGGAAAACGGCAATCCGGACCCTGGAGGAGGAATGGCCGTTCAGCAGACATAGACGTGGAGCCCCAGGTAGAAGGCGAGGTGTCGAATCTTGCCGGGCTACCGTGAAAGGCTCCACGTGGTCACCTATCGTGCCATCCTCGACGTCCCCAGGGAAGCCGTTCTCTTCCTGGCCCGCCTCCTGGCCGCCGAACGCACACTGCGCGGCACCCGCAAGGGCACCCGTGCCCTGACCTGCTACCACCAGGCGATCATGGTCCTGCGCCACTTCCGCGAGGGGACCGACCCCGCCACTTTGGCCCGCGACCACGGCATCGGCCGATCCACCGGCTACCGCTACATCGACGAAGCCACCGATGTCCTGGCCGACCAGGCCCCGGACCTGCACCACACCCTCCAGCAGGCTCACCAGGCGGGCGTGCCCCACCTGGTACTCGACGGGAAAGTGATCGGCACCGACCGCTGCCTGGCCAAGACGATGAGCGTCAAAGGAAAGAGCATCGACCTGTGGTACTCGGGAAAGGCCCGACACCACGGAGGCAACGTCCAAGGCATCATGGAACCGGACGGGTTCCCCCTCTTCCTCAGCGATGTCGAGCCCGGATCAGTGAACGACCTGCCCGCGGCCCGCTCCCACGTGCTCGGCGCGCTCTACGCCTTCGCGGCCAAAGGTCTGTCCACGCTGGCTGATCTGGGGTACGAGGGTGCCGGAATCGTCGTCCTCACCCCCGTCAAGCAGCCGAGCCAGGGGCCACCACTGGCTTTGGACGACCGCACCCTCAACAAGCTCCAACGGGGTTCGCGCTGTCTGGGCGAGCGCGGGCTCGCACTGCTCACCCAGCGGTGGCGGCTGCTCCAGCACATCACCGCCAGCCCCAGCAAGATCGGGGATATCGCCAAAGCCGCCCTTGTCCTCACGCACTTCGAACACGGGCGCCTGGAATGAAACTCGCTGGGATCACCGCAGTGGGTGAGTCGTCAAGAGTGGGGCTATGACGGGCGCTCAGCCTGGGCCCAAGGAGCCCGGACCCCCTGGGCCTCGTGCGTCATGGGAACGGGAGGCCGTGGATTTCGTCGAGTTGTCTGAGGCGGACACGTATTTCACGCGCTGAACTGCCCCGCATGGTGTGGACCAGTATGTTGAGAAAATCCTTGGCCATCAGTGGGCTGCCGCAGCATTCCCAGCAGCAGTACCACCAGCGAGGATAGAGGTGGTCGTCCCACGGGGGGCGCCTGGGGTCACGGGCGTATTGCTCCCATCTGGGGAGCGCCTCGTTGATGATCCCTGGCCACAGCTGCGGGTGGCGGTGTTCGGCTCGTCGGATCTCGGCCATCGTCTTGGACGACAGGCCTTTGAGCGCTGGTGCTTTTCTTTGTCCTCTGCGCGCTCGGGGGTGGTTCTCTGCGCGCAGGAGTCCCGGCCGCCTACGCGGCATGGGCCTTTCTGTCGATGAACATGCCCCGTATCATCCCATAGCGCTTATGCGGCAGCCAGCTCTGGTCCGCGTGGTGTTCTTACTCAGGTCAGTGGACTTGGTCGGCGCTGCCCCGCACCGGGGTCGCTGGAGGCTCTTGGTGTGTGCCGGGATCGCCTTCCGTCACTCACGGCAGGACGACGCGCTACACCGGTGAATCTATGGCTGGCTGGTCATGGGAAGGTTCGGCCCGCCCGAGTCACAAGTGCCGCCACTTGCCCTCAGCGCTGACCAACCACGCCCCCCGTCATCTTGGCCCAGGCCGAGGCCGGTTCCAAGACCAACGGGAACCGCCACTTTCACCCGTTTCTGCACGACCTGGCCCCGGCCGGGGCCGTCGTCACCTTGCTCACGGTTCAAGAATGCGGGGGCTCGCCCGTGACCTGGTGGTCGGCGAAGTTCAACGCCTCCAGAACCAGGCGCCGCAGGTGGCCGTCGGGCATGGAGTAGACGATGTGGCGGCTCTGGCGCCGGGAGACCACCAGACCGGCCAAGCGGAGTTTGGCCAGGTGCTGACTGACCGAAGTGCGTGAGGCGTCGGTGTTCTGACTCAGAGTGGTGACGTCGGCGTCGCCTTGGGCCAGGGTCCACAACAGGTGGAGCCGGGTGGGCTCGGCCAGCATCTGAAAGACCGAAGCGGCCACGGAGAGCTGTTCACCCTTGGGAGCGTCTCTGTGGAAGAGGCTCTGGTCCAGGTCCCTGTCATTGCTGCTCACCCCCACATCCTAGGCGTCGAGGCGTCACGAGCTGTCACTGATGTCTCGGGCGCGGGGCCAACGCGGATGCAGCTCGTCGACGACGAATTCGTGCCGGTGGCGGTAGCCGGACCCCACCTGCTCGGCGTCCGCCAGGTGCGGATGGTCCGGTCCAGGCTCGGTGTGCACGTGGGTGAGCGGGCCCGGCTCGCCCGTCCGCCACAGGTGGACCGCGACGACCGAGGCGGCCAGGGCCAACATCGAGAAGACCAACAGCGTGGTGGGGACCCCGACAAAGACGCCCAGCCAACCGGCCGCGGGGTAGGTGAGCAGGAAGCAGGCGTGTGAGAGCGAGAAGTGCGCGGCGAACAGCGCAGGCCGATCTCCTCGTGCGCAGGAGCGGCGCAACAGACGTGCTGCGGGGGTCAGCACCAAGGAGGTGCCCGCTCCGAGCAGCACCCAGGAGGTCAACAGCAGCGGCCACAGCAGCCCTTCAGGTGCCAGGGCGGTTGCTGTTGCGGTGCCGCCCAGTGCCGCGGCCAGGACGAAACCGGCGGGCAGCATCACCGTGCGATCGCTCACCCGGTCCAGCACTCGCGGCAGAACCAGGGCGATGATCATCGATCCGCCTCCGAAGAAGCCCAGAGCGATGGCCACCTCCTGCTCTCCCCGGCCCAGGGTCTCGCGCACGATCACGATCGTGTTCACCAAGACGACAGCCGTGGCCGCGGCCACCGCCATGTCCAGCGCCAGCAGGGCCCGCAGACGAGGAGTCCCGGCGAAGATGCGTGTCCCCAGTGTGGTGGCACGCCAGAAACCCTCCTTGCTTCGCTGCGCGGAAGGCCGGGGCAGAGTGGTCGAGAGCACCAGCAAGGCCGAGGCGCAAAACCCGATGACAGTCCCGGTGAACAGGCCCTGGTAGGTGGTCGCCACCAGTAGCGCGGCCGCGAGCGCGGGGCTGAACAGGTTCTCCAGGTCATAGGCGAGCCGGGACAGCGACAGCGCCCGGGTGTACTCGCGCTCGCCAGGCAACACATCGGGGATGGTGGCCTGGAAGACGGGGGTGAAAGCGGCGGACGCGCACTGCAGGATCAGGATGAGCGCGTAGACCTGCCAGATGGCGTCGACGAAGGGCAGACACAGTGCGGCGCCGGCGCGTACCAGGTCCGAGCCCACCAGGAACGCTCGGCGAGGCAGGCGGGAGGCCAGGGCTCCGACCATCGGGCCCACGCTGACATAGGCGACCATCTTGATGGTCAAAGCGGTGCCCAGGACCGAACCGGCGCTGGGCCCGGCCAGGTCGTAGGCGAGCAGGGACAGCGCGACCGTGGCCAGGCCGGTTCCCACCAGGGCGATCACCTGTGCCGAGAACAGTCTTCGGTAGGCACGGTTACGGAGGACTTCGAGCACACCTGCACCTTCCACTCGAACGAGCTATGTGGAGGATTCAGAGTACATATGAGTGCGCAGATGTGCACATGATGACTTATTGGCGATCCGCCTGGAGGGTGTGTCCGGTGCCAGCGGGGTCTGAGGTGGTGGCGTTCGACCGGGAGAACGTGGCCCGAAGGGGTTGTGGGTGCGCAGGTGAGGGCGGTCCTGTCTGAGTCGGACTCTTTCACCCAGGACGACTGACAGGCGGTGTTCCCGGACGTGGCCGAGCCAGTGGACGAAGCCGCCGTTGTGCCGTCGCGCGGGGCTGTGCCCGTGACGGGGCCGGTGGGCGCGTGGGCGGCCCGGCGGGCCCCCGGGGTGCCCGGAGCGGGCGCGGCGGTGTGGGGCCGGGTTCGCCCCCGCCCTTGTTGGCGGGGGCGAATAGGGTTTGAGGTGGGTTTTCCCGGCCCGATGGGAGTGCTTCGGCTGAGGTCGTACTGAAGAGCACATATGGAGTACACATGGCCCCGAAACACCGCGAGGCTCTAGTTCGAGGTCCTCATGCACCCTGTCTGACATGGGGCGCCTCCACCGCCGGAGGCGGTCGCCTCCACCGATCAACCGGCAACCGGCACGGAATCGGTCCCCGAGGTGCGGACAGCCGCTGACTTCGACTGCCTGTGCGGGGTTGTGACTGCCCGTGGTGCGGTCGGCGGAGAGCAGGGCGTGGCTACCTGACAGCTCTGGAAAAGAAACCGGGCGGGACAGGCACTGTTCGTGTTCGCCCCTGACATGACACACGCCAGAGCTCCAGCACATCCGAAACGAAACCACTGTGTGGAACTCAGCCGGAGGAGAGTTGCAGCAAGCGTTCGACAACCTGGACAAGATCGGTGCCACTCACGTCGGGTGCTGTGAAGACGTCGCCGTAGCGGCCTTCCAATCGCTCACACCAACCGGCGATACAGCCAGCGCGCTTGGCTCCATGGCAGTCCCAGGCGTGCACCGCGACCAGCGCCATGTCGCCCGGTGACGTTCCGAGTTCGCTGGCTGCCACCCGGTAGATGGACGGAGCGGGTTTCCAGATACCGGCCCTTTCCGCGGTGATCACCCGGTCCACGTAGCGCGCCAAGCCCGCTCGTTCCAGGAAGCGAACTGTGTTCTCGGCGCTGCCGACGGTCAGGCAGCCGACCCTCACTCCGGCTTCGGACAGTCGGCGCAGCGCCGGTTCCGCGTCGGGATAGGCGGGCAGGTGGCCGAACCCCTCCAGTACGTGGTTGATGTCCTCCTCAGCGGCGGTGTGGCCGGTGTCGGTGCGCAACGCTTGCCGTGCCACCGACTCGAACGAGGCGAAGTCCCCGGCGAGGGTCAGTGCCATCGCGTCGCGCTGGAAACGCATGAACCACGGCTCCAGCAGCCTTGCCGGTTGGCCGATCTCCTCCAGCCGTGTGCGGAGCGGATCCAGGTTCAGCAGGGTTTCGAGAACATCGAAAGCAACGGCGTGCGGGCGAACGGTCATGAGAGCTCCCATGGTCGGCGATTCCCCCTGTGCCCGACTCAAGTAGGACGAACGGGAACGAAGCTAACAAAGTGACAAGGAGTGCAGGCACGGGCGGCAACCACGATGACGATGATCAACCACGGCCTCCACGCCCAAAGCGCGGGTTTCAGAGCCGACCGGTGCAGACACCGGGCTTTTACCCTCGGCTGTAAACCGTCTGTCCAGAAGTTCTGTGCGTAACCCTAGGTTGAGATTCCGCAGCAACCGTGTGTGGACACGGGTCCCGCCGCAGATCGGATCGAGGACGGAAGAGGCTGTCCACCCACCCGGCGGGTCTTGATCAGTATCGACCTACCAGCGTGTTCGCCCAAGCCCTCGCCATCGTGTCTCGTGCCAGGTGCGAAGTACGTGGGACGTGCCACTGCGGTGTGTGCCGGGATCGCCTCCCGTCACTCACGATGGAGCCGCTGACCCACGTCGGTGAATCCATGACTGACTGGTCATGGGATGGCCCCTCTGGGCTGGCCAGAGTGGGGGCATGGACGGATTCATCGAAGCGGTCTTCAGCCTGACGATCCGCGTTGAGAGCAGGTGGCGCCTTGGTGGCTGACCTGCTCTCTCAGCGGTTGGACCCCGACATGTGGGGTCACAAGGCGGCGCGGCTGAGCCAGGTCGCTGACCTCGGGCTCCCCGTGCCGCCGGGGCTCTGCCTCAGTGCTGCTGCTCTGGCGCACGGAACCAGCGAAGCGATCGCCTCACTCCGCACGTGGTTGGAGCTCTACCGGCCCCGCCGAGTCGTGGTGCGCACCAGCTCGACCCTGGAGGACGGGCTGGAGCGCGCACATGCTGGGCGATCGGTGTCGCTGCTCAACTGTCCACCCGACGCCTCCGCGCTGGCCCGGGTCATCGACCAAGATCTCCTCTCACAGGAGGAGCTGGAGGCCGTCCCGAGCGGGTGCGTTCTGGTCCAGGAACAGGCTGAAGCTTCCCTGTACGGTGTGGCCTTCCTCAGCCAGGACCGCCTGCTGGTCGAAGCATCCCCGTACCCGGACGGAGCCACCGCCGGGATGCCGTTGCGTATGCGAGCTCGGCGTGACGCCCGCCGGTTCAGGGCATCGACCGGCCCCGAGCAGATCCCGAGCCTCGCTCTCACCGCGCAGCTCCACCCCCTGTGCCAACAGCTCAGCGCCCACTTCGGGTTCGACGTCGACGTGGAGTGGGCCTGGAACGGCGCGACCGTCCTGGTGCTCCAGGTACGCCCGATCACGCGTGCTGCCCTGGAGTGGGCCTCATGAGCGACTGGGACAAGATCGAGGCCGTCAACGCCCTCGAAGCCCACGGGCTGCTGCGTGTACCGATCCGTGTCGTGCGGCGACCGCACCAGATGAGTACTCGGGCCCTGCGCGACAGCTTCAGCGAGCACCGACTCCTGGTGCTGCGCACCGCGGCCACCTCCGAGGAACGGAACCTGCCTCGCCTGGTCGGAGCCACACCCGCAGCCGCGGCGAAGTGGATCATTGATCTCGCTCCGGGGCTGTCTGTACTGGTGCAGCCCTATGAGCAGGTGCTCTTCTCCGTTGAACTCGCGGTCTACGAGTCAGTGGTGGTGGCCGAGATCGTTCCCGGAATCTGGGAGCTGGACAGCCGCCTGACCCCCGCCGTCCTGGTGGTGAAGGACGATGGCCTCGAACTCACCATCCCGGACACCCATCTCCAGGCGGCTCGCTTCCACGACCCCCGCCACGGAACCCGACAACGACCGGCCCGCGTTGATGACTGGCAGATCGCCACCCTCGTGGCGTGGGTTCGTGAACACCGCCGCCACCTGACAGCCCTTTTCGACGATCTGGGCCAGCCGTTCGGTCTCAAGCTGCACCACTCCAGCCGCTACGGACTCTCCGCCCAGAACATCCGCAGCAGTGTGCCCGAACCCGACACCTGGCAACGGGACACCCCCGCACCTCCGATCAACACGGCCCCGCTCTCCTCAACCGAGGCACCCCTACCTGAGGGCCCCGTTCTGCTCGACGTGTCCGTCGCCCGTGAGGAGCACACCCGCCTGGCCGCGTTCATCGACCGACTCCACCAGACCGGAACCCGAGAGGTGTACCTGCGCTCAGGGCTGCTCTCGCACCTGGCCATCAACCTTCGCGAAGCCGGAATCACCGTCAGGAGCGCCCATGACTGAGTTCTGGACCATCGAGGGCATCGACGGAGCGGGCAAGAGCCACCTACTGTCCCGCCTGACCACCGCCACCTCCCAGGTCACCGCCCTGAGCAAGGACGATCCGCCCCACACCGGGAACACATGGCTGGACCGGCGCCTTGCCCTCATGCACGACCTCACCTGGGGTTACGACCACGCCGAACCGGTCTGGGACTACCCGGCGCACTACTGGCTGCACTCCCTCGCGGCCTGGTACACGCTCTTCCACCACACCCACGTGGCACCCGCACTCGACCGGGACCGGCCGGTGGTGGTCGACGGCTGGTACTTCAAACACCAGGCCCGCATGACCCTCTCCGGCGACGAACGCCTTGTGTCCCAGGCCCAAGCCGTGTTCTCCGCCCTGCCACAGCCCGACCGGATCGTCCTGCTCACCACCCCGGCGGAGGTGGCCACCACCCGTAGGGCCAGAACCTCCAAACCTTCCGAACACGGCGCCTTCACCACCAAGCGAGCCACGACCTCTTTGGCTGACTTCACCGACTACCAGACCCGTACCGCCCGCGCCCTGGAGGAACTGCTCGACGCACACCCGGCACCCGTGCACACCCTGCCGAGCACCGCCGACGAAACGGACCTCCTGCCCCTCCTGCACGGAGAGGTCAACGCGTGAACACCACCGCGACCAGCCCCGTCCTGGCCAGCGAACACACCATGGGCGATCGCCTCCCGGAGTATGTCCTCCCCAAGATCCCCCTGGACCTGCTCACCGCCGCCCGTGGCCGGGCATGGGTCTACCCCAACCGCTCCCTGAGCTTCCTCGTCGGCGGCGACAAACGCGTGGGCAAACGCTTCAACTGGCGCCGCCCCTACTTCACCCTCGCCGACGGGGTCCTGCACTGTGTGGTCCCTCCCGGCCAGGACTACACCCACCACTACGCGGAGCTTCTACGCGCGGCCTGCGCCATGACGGACCTACCGGCCGAGATCACCATCGAGCAGCCCGTCCCCGGACAGGGGCTGGCGTTCGTCGACCACTGGCTCCCACGAAACCTGCCCGCACACGACCTGGCGATCCTCGGCTACGTCGAACCCCTCCTCACCCGGCCACCCGCCTCCAGCACCGGCTGGGACCACCGCCCCGGCTTCGGCTGGCGCACCGCGCGCATCGGCCACTCCACCGCACTCCTGCTGGGATGCGAGTTCAGCTTCTGGGGTGACCTCGCCGGTGACCTGGTCACCGCCCTGATCACCCGCGGCCACACCTCGGGCGTGCTCTACGTCGGCAAACTCGGCGGCCTCCAGCCCGACATGGAACCCAACACCGTCATCGTCACCGGCACCACCACCCAGGTGGAGGGCCGCCCTCTCTCCTGGAGGAGCGCTCTGGACCTCGACCCCGCACTGCCCGGGCTGCGCGACCGGGCCCGGCACATCACGGTCCCCAGCGTCCTGGACGAAACCCGCACCTGGCTCGAGCAACACCGTGCACACTTCGACGTGGTGGACCCCGAGATCGGCCACATGGCCCTCGCCGCCACCACCGCCCAGGTGCCCTTCGACTACCTGCACATCGTCACCGACAACCTCAACGGCACCCACGACCACGGACTGTACGCCGAACGCAGTACCCCGGTCGCCACCCGGCGCCGCCGCTGCCTGCACCACATCGAAACGATCCTGCACCGGAGCCTGGCATGAACCCGACCGCACCCGTCACCCTTCTCGGCCTGGACTGGAGCGACCCCGACACCCCGCGCCTGCGCACCACCGACCCCGACCACCCCGAAAGCAGCCTGCTCCACCCCCTCCTGGGCGAGCACGCCTTCCGCGTCGACGGCGAGCAACGGCGCTGCATCGGCTGGTTCGACCTCACCGGAGCCGAGGGCAGGCACGTGCGCTGCCGCACCGACGAGGTCGTCACCCGGGGCAAACAGTGCCGACGCTGCCAGTACAAGGAGGGGTTCATCGCCGCCCACCAGGCCCACCGCACCCCCGACGCGCTGCCCGAGAACATCCGCGACTACCTCCGGCAGCCGCACTGGCTCTACCTCGACGTCTTCGCCAACGGCACGACCAAGGTCGGCACCGCCGCCGACTCACGCCGCCGCAGCCGACTGGCCGAGCAGGGACCCGTCGCTGCCCTCTACCTGGCCCGTACCGAGGACGGGGCCACGGTCCGCACCCTGGAGTCCGCCGTCTCCCAGCACTTCGCGCTGCCCCAACAAGTCCAAACCCGCCGTAAGGTCCTGGGCCTGCAGAACAGCATCGACACCACCGCCCTCATCACGAAGCTGACCGACCTCGCATCCCAGGTCACCCCCTACCTGAATAAGATCGGCGACGAACAGCCCGGCACCGAAGTGCTCGCCGCCCCCGAACCCTGGATACGGCCCGCCTGCTCCACCGCCGTCTTCGAATCCGCCCCCGTGCTCGCCCACCCCGACGACCTCACCCAGGGCACCCACCGGCTGCACATCACCGGGGCCGCCGGCCCCGTCGCCGTGTTCTCCACCGAACCCGAACCGGGACCCGACGCGCCCCGCCACTGCGCCGACCTGAGCAGGCTCATCGGCCGATCCCTCGCCCCGGCCACCGCCGAGGACGCTCCCACCGGCGCGCCCACCCTGTTCTGACCCGGAGGACCCCGTGCACGAGAGCACCCTGAGCGAGATCTGTACCTTCTGCTGCGAGGTGGAAGGCGGCGACGACTCCAACCTCTTCTACGACCTGGGCCTGGCCCGGACCCGCACCGACTACGTGCTCATGGAGAGCGAACACTTCGTCGTCATGCCCTTCATCGGCGCACTCACCGACTGGTACCTGCTCATCGTCTCCAAGCGCCACACCCTCTCCGTGGGCTGGCTGGACGAGGACGAACACACCGACCTGCGCACCCTCATCCCACAGGTCACCAGCCTCATCCGAGAGCGCAGCGGCCTGGACAGCCTCGTCTTCGAACACGGCAGCCTCGACTTCCGCGACAAAGGCGGTGCCTGCTACGACCACACCCACATCCACGTCGTGGCCACCGACCACGACCACCGGCGCTTCCTCGACCACATCCCGACACCCGTCACCATGCGACCCTGCACGGACTGGATCAGCGCCTCCCGCCGCCTGGTCGAGGAGGAACAACGCTCCTACCTCGCCCTGGGCACACCCGGCCAGGACTGGATCGGCACCGCCACCGGAGCGCCCTCCCAGTTCTTCCGCCGCTGCCTGGCCACCTGGATGGGCGCCGAAGAAGGGGAGTGGGACTGGCTCACCTTCCCCCAGACCGACCGGGTCCACCGCATGAGCACGGCCCTCAGCACCAGGTGACCCGTCTCGCCCCCTCACCACGGGATGCTCCGCTCGAACACGGGGCGGGCGCGCGGCCCCGGCATAGGCTGGGGCCCGTGGCCCACACCGAGGACTTCACCGAGCGCGCCCTACGAGCCGTCCACACCGCCGCCCAGGCCCTGGGCGCCCCCGAGACGTCGGCTCACGATGGGCCCGAACTGATCCGCATGGGGGAGCGCGCGGTGTTCCGCCTGCGCGACGGAGCCGTCATCGCCCGGGTCGAACGCTCCGAGGCCAGATGGGCGGAGGCCGACCGGGAGGTGCGGGCCGCCCGATGGCTGGCCGCAAAGGGCCTGCCGGTGAGCCTCCCCCTGCCCGGCGAACAACCCGTTCTGGCCGAAGACACCGCCGTCACGCTCTGGGAGGGGGGCCAAGGGGAGTGGACCGTCCCCCGGGAGTTGGCCAAGCTCCTACACGCGCTGCACGGCCTCATCCCGCCGCCCGAACTCGATCTCCCCGACCTGGAACCCTTCGACCGTGTGGCCGAACGCATCGACACCGCCCCCGGGCTCAGCCCCACCCAACGCGACCAACTACGTCAGACCCATCGCGACCTGGCTACTCTGATCCCGACCACCAAGCCGGTACTGGGCATCCACGTCATCCACGGCGACGCCAACATCGGCAACGTCCTGGCCACCCCGAACGGGGTCGTGCTCTTCGACCTGGACGGCATCTGCTGGGGCCCACCAGAGTGGGACCTGGTCCTGACCGCCCTCTACCGGGACCTGGGCTGGCACAGCGAAGCCGAGTACGCCGACTTCTGCGAGGCCTACGGGTTCGACGTCACCGCCTGGGAGGGCTACCCCCTCTACAAGCAGACCCGGGAACTGCGCATGACCACCTGGCTTGCCCAAAAACGCGGAGAGAGTCCCGAGATCGACGCCGAGATCGACCGGCGCATCAGCGACCTGGCCGACCCGCGACGCCCACGGGAGTGGAACCCCTACTGAGCAGCCGACACCACGGCCCGAGCCTGGTTCAGGAACCGGTCCGCCATCGGCTGCCCACGGTAGGGCCGCACACTCCGGGCGAACGCGTCGAGGTAGCCCACGCACCGGGCCGAGGACGTCGCCCGCACCTGTGGCAGCACCACGGAGCCCAGATGGCAGGCCTCCTCGACCTCGCCCTGCCCCAGCACGGCAGCCGCCAACACCAGACGGGTGAAGACCCGGCTGCGCGAGTACTCCTCCCCGACCGAGGACGCCAGGCTCTGCTCCGCCAACCGCCGCGCCACATGGGCATGGCCCAGATCGCGATGGCAGTGGGCGACCTCGTCGGAGTACTCCGCATGGTCGAAGTAGCCGATCCACTCCGGATCGGACCCCGGGTCACGTCGACCGAAAGCCCGCTCTGCCTCGCTCATCGCCTGGAAACACGCGGACTTGTCCTGTCCGAAGGCGTGGGCACGCGCCTCCATCATCAGGAACTGCGCCCGCATGGTCTGTGTCGCCCGCTCCCCGGCACCGGCCAACGCCGCCCGGGCCAGATCCCGCGCCTCGGCGTGCGCACCGACGTAATTGGCCTGGTGACTCATCGCCGAGAGCACGCTTGCCCCGAGCAGCCGGTCGCCCGCATGCGCGGCCAGGTCCAGAGCCTGAACAAAGTAGCGGCGGGCGGCACCGTTGCGCTGGGCGTCGTAGGACATCCACGCCAGCGAGAGCACGAACTCCGCGGACACCGCGAACATAGTCCGGCCGGCCTTCTCCGCATGGGACTTCCGAAGCAGCGGAACCACCGTGCCGTTGAGGTAGTGCACCGCCGCCGCTCACGCGTTGTCACCGCCGAAGCGGTTGTCCAATGCGGAGAACGTCGCTGACGCGCTGCGGATCGCCGCGACCGGACCCTCTGCCAGGTGAGCCTCGGCCCCACCGGAGGCGGGCCCTGACACCAACCAGGAAAGCACCGCGGAACTGACCGCCGAGGCCGGTGGCTGCTCCTTCACCCCCGGGATGTCCTCCACGTCCACACCGGCCACCTGTCCCAGGACTTCGGCGGTCTTCTGCGGGGAGCCGTTCAGGGCAAGGCCCAGCTCCGGTGGGACGCGCTCCATCACGGGGGAGGGAATCTCGTACCCGTGCGTGATGCCCTCGATCACCCGTCGGACGGTCTCATGCTTCCGTAGCTCCTGCTGGCCGCTCAGGACCCGGGAGACCATCGTCTGGGACAGGTCGCACATCCGCGCGATGGCGTCCTGGGCCAGGTCGGTGTGCCGGAGCAAGAGGCGGATCAGCGCGTTGGCGTCCCCTTCGGCTGCGGCCCGCCGCACCTGGGGGTTGCGCCAGAACCGCGCGGGAACACAGGAGCAGTCGCCACTGTCTCGGCAACGACCACAGTTTCCGCAGAACACGGGGGTGCCTTCCACTAGAAACCTCGGGGCGGGTAGGTGGCACAGAAGACTACGGGCGCCAGCTCCAGCTCCACCATGACCGGCTTGTCATGACCACCATGCCCGCACCGTCATGGGGATGTCAGCGGTTTCTCCGGACAGTGGCCCTATGACCCCAGCGACAACGTCCGAGACCGGCCCAGTGGTGGCGAGGAGCCCACACCGCACCCGCAGCGGGCCCGCACCCAGTACCGACCCCGGCGGACACTGTGATTCACCGCCGCTTTCGAGGACAGAACCCGATTCCTCCGAAGCGGGCGACCACAACCTTGCCAGGGGCGCTGTGAGATCTCCGCGCGGCTCGAACGAGTTCGGGCCGTTGTTGCCCCAGCCCAGGGCCGATGACGTGGTCGGGCACGGCTACACGGCCTTCCAGGTGGTGCGGTTGGCGGTGTGGGTGGCGCGGGAGTGTCGGTGGGTGAACGGCATGGACATGGTCCACCGAGCCGAGACCGCCTGGGAAGCGATCACCGAGCACCTGCACCTGGTCGCGGCCCGTCCGCAGGAGACCGAGCTGATCGCCATCGGGTGGAAGGCAATGAAGGCCCAGCACTACCAGGACCTCAAAGCCCACGGGCTGGGCGGTAAGGACAAGGCCCTGGTCTCCAGGGCGTTCCTGCGCTACTGGACCAGCGCCTCAGCACCCGCTCACTCCCACGAGGACCTGCTCGTGGACCGCATCGCCCTGGCCCAGATCTGGGCAGCCCTCACTCCGGCCCACCGCCAAGTGCTGACCGCGCTGGCCGAACACGACGACCGCCGCCGAGCCGAGCGCGCGGTGAACATGGACACGGCGGCTTTCACCCGGACCTTGGGCCGAGCCAGACGGGCGTTCTTCGCCCTGTGGCACGAGGGAGAAACCCCCTCGAAGATGTGGGGCTATGACCGGCCCCGGGGCGCGCCACCAGAACGTGATGTACCTGGTGAGGCTCCGCAAGCAGCGCGCCCTGAAACGCAAGGCCGCAGGCACGGTGCCCCTCCAGGGGCATCGCCCGCCCAAGGAGTTGGGGGTGCCCAACAGCGAGCTCCTGGCCCGCTTCGAGGGAGGGGAGACCTACGCCTCTCTGGCCCGGGAACTCAGCGTCAACGCGGACCTCATCAGGGCCCGCGTGAACAAAGCCCGCGCTGAAAAGGGACTGTCCTCTGACGGTCGGGCGGTATCGGCGCTTTTCTGAGAGATTCCGCCTCCTCTTTTCGTATGGGGTTGAAGAACCTCGCTCACCCAAGCGAACATCAACCAGCCCTAAGGGAACAGCTCATTCCTTGCGGGCTTTAGGGGCTTTTGTGCCCTTTGTGTGGTGTGGGCGGGAAGCGCAGTTCCGGGCGGCGTACAACCCCGGGGCCATTGACACCCGACCAGGCCACACCTTGATGGAGAACGAAAAAGAAAGTGGAGGCGCCCCGACACGGTGCTACCAACACCGAGCCGGGGCCTAATCCCCACCTGGAATCAGCAGGAGGAGATCGTGGAAAAGCATAGCGGGCAGCATCGCAAGCGCCGACAAGGCTGGGGCGAGCACCTGCGTTGGGTGCTGGGGGTGGTGCTCGCCGCCGTGTTCTGCAGTCCGACCGGGCAGAGCACTCGACCGGCGATTGAGGTGCGTCAACCGCTGCCGGCACGGCGTCCGACCCCAGGCTGTGAACCTGGCCTGGGGCGGCGTGCGGGCCAGGTAGGGGTGAAGGTTCCTTGGCCCCGTGCTGGGGAAGCACGCACGGGCACGCACCTAGCCGGGCCGCCGCCCCACCAGCGGGAGTTGTACACGGGACGGCGTGGGTGGTGCGAGGACGATGACGGAGTGCGCGGGGTGCGCCTGTACCTGTCCGTGCACGAGAAGAACCAGCACGCCCGGCGTCGTACGAAGGCGGTGCCACCCACACCTCGCCAAGAGGGCTCAGCTCCCGAGCCCATGGGGGCGGGCGGTGGTGAGGCGCCCTTGGACATGAGCGACCTGGCCGCAGTGGTGCGTCAGTGGCAGGCACTGCGGCAACCCGTGGCCTGACCTCGCACAGAAGGATCCAGGGCTGTTCCCTTCCAGGGGTGGCCCTGTTTCAATGCCCTGGTTCGCCTGCACCGGGCTGGTAGGGGTATGGGGTCTGTCGGGGTCTTCGACCGAGGCGGTTGTGGTCTAAGCGGGGCCTGACTGGTTCATCGTTGTTTGCATTCGATTCTCTGAAAAGCATTATATGGACAAAGATATGTTCTCAGGTGTGAGGAATCGCGGCGCGGAGCGAGTGTGAGGCCTCGGATTCTCCTGGTGCGGTGCGGTGCGGTGCGTGTGCGCGAAGGCGTGCTGTTCGACTCCGGTATGGTGCGGTGGATCGAGCGAGGGATAAAGGAATGATCGGTGAATCAGAGGAAGCCATTCCTGTGCCTTCCCTCTCTCCTGGGGGTGGGGAGGGGGTGAAAACAGGGGCTCCTGTGACTACGCCTGTGACTACGCCCATCGCCCTACCTATGACTACGCCTGTGACTATGCCTGTGCCTACGCCAGCGCCCCCAGTGGCACGATCGGGCTGAAAACTCTCATCCTTGCAGGTCAGGGCATGTTTGAGCGTGACTCACGGGGCCAGACTTATACCCAGTGGGTACTCAACTTCACGTAGGGGGCGGCGGCCCCGGCCTACTGGCGGATCGGCCCACCGGCTGACCCGCCCCCGTTCTTTCGCTCTGACCTGACCATCATCTCCCACTCCTCTCCATTCATCTTCACTTATAAAAAAGTTATTCACTGATCTTATTAATGCTATTGTTCTGGGATCTCGTGGACCGTTCGAGATTCATGGGTTCTTCAGCGGTGTGATCGCTCGGGTGAGCGCCGGGCATGCCAGCGCCGTAGCCGCATGGTCTGGTGCGCTGTTGTGAGGTGCGCGGGCAGCAGTGGTGGAGGTGGGCCATGGCTGAGGAGTCGCAGACGGATCCGATGCGTGGTGGTACGAGTCTGGTCGGGAAGGTCGTGGCGTTAGCAGAGCAGGTGTTCGAGCTTGCTGGGAGCCTCGCCGTTCGAGGTCTGCTGGGGCCGCTGGTGTCGTTCTGCTGGCGTGTCCTCTCCGACGTGTGCGGGTCGAGGTGTCGAAGTCCTGGGGCGGGAGCGGTTCTCGATACGGGAGAAGAACTTAAGAGTGCGTACGGGTGCTCGGGGTGAGGGGTGAGTACGGGACGTGGGTGGCGCTTCGTGTCCGG
The DNA here is from genome assembly GCF_056173285.1 of Nocardiopsis sp. iso_40. Classification (NCBI taxonomy): domain Bacteria; kingdom Bacillati; phylum Actinomycetota; class Actinomycetes; order Streptosporangiales; family Nocardiopsidaceae; genus Nocardiopsis; species Nocardiopsis sp. iso_40. Next base: position 1,489,812 of record NZ_CM149666.1, read on the forward strand.
GGTCGTGGTCGCCGGGCTCGGGGTTGGGGTGGGGTGCCGGGCTGGGTGGTTCCCGTCCTGTTCGGATCGTGGGGCGGTGTGGGGCCACCAGTGCCCCGCTGTCGCCCCGAACACCCCGGCCCCGGCATCAGGGCCGTCCCTGCGGCCAGCGCCCCCGCGGGGCCGGTGGTGGCCACGGCCAGCGAAAAGGGCATAACGCCCGTATCGGGTGGTGCGGGGGTGGAAAGGCCCGGTGGGGGTGTTGGTCAAGGCGCTTGAGCGTCAGGGCGAGTTCGAGTGTGGGTGTTGGGTCCTCGCGCTGTGTGGGCTTGCCTGGAAGGTGTTGGCCGCGGGCTCGGCTGTGCAGGTGGCCTCGGGCGGGTTGGGCCGCCTCATCACGTACTTCACACAGCACACCTGCCAGAGCGTGTTTTCCGCATGCGACGACGACGGAGGCTGGGGTCACTGCCGCGCTGTTACGCGGTGTGGCGGCTCCGGTTGAGGTGAGCAACCTGGCCCCGGTGCGGTAGCCGGTTCAGGGGAGCACACCAGGAGCACCACAGGGCCGCTGACCTCAAGTGGGGATGCGGGTTCACCCGTTCTGGCCTGGGGTTTCCTCGCGCCCGGGGCCGGTGGACCATCGGATCAAAGGTCCGATGGCTGAGTCACTCTTCAGGCAGTTCGTTTAGCCAGTGTTGTAGGAGCTGCTCGCTGACCTTCGCATCGGGGTGCTCGGGCCCGAGCACACCTGCTTGGTCACGCACCAGGGAGGAAAGAAGATCGATCTGACAGGGGGTCGAGGGGCGACGCGTTGAGCTGGTCGGGGCACTCTCACCCTTGCCGGGGACGCTTCAACACATACCGAGACCCGATCCTCGCGTTGGGCGATGAGTCGATTCCCACCAACTCCCACCCCTGCCCACCCAACTCGTTGAGTTTGTGCTGCGGGTTGTGGATCTTCTCCAACACCAAATACTCCCAGCCCTGCGGGGCCGCGTGAGTGCGGACGAGTGTGGGTGCGGCCGGGGCCTGTTGCTGGTACCCCTGCGAGGGCTGCGGGGCTGGGGGTGGTACTGCACGTGCTCCTCGTGTTCCTGCCACACCCGCCTGGAGGGGGCACCTGTGGCTGTAGGCGACGACTCCTCGCAACGGTACTGGCCGCACGGGCCACAAGCACTCCGGTTGGTTCCATCTGATGGCCAGCGGACGGGTGAACAGCACCCGCAGGCAGGACCTCCCCCGAACTGGGAGTCGGAGATCCGGCCCAGCACTTTGGCTCGTGTCGCCTGGCCGCGCTTCCCCAGGCACTGGCCCTCGCACCTTCACGGGAACACCGGCTTCGACTCGACCTGCCCGGCCGGGAACCCCGGTACGGCATTATCAACCCGACCCAGCTCGAATACAACCCGGACAGCGGCACCGCCCAACTGCCGACCGTCCTGGACCCGCTGCCCCTGGACGTCGTGTTGGCCAGGGCGTGGGCTGACGACCTGTTCGGCACTACCCCGAGGAGCCCACCCGCACCGACACCGTCACCATGGACGGCCGCCTCACCCTCGACACCTACATCGGCACGTACACCCTCGGGGACGGCCACCTCACCATCCCCCGCAGGCGACCGTTGACCGGTTGCTGCCGGGCTCCATCGGCCCCGCGATCGCCCAACTGTTGCGGGCAGCCGCGGACAGCCTGAATGCTCTTCACGAGGAACGCACGCAAGTTCTCGCCCTACCCCCAGGAGACAACATGTTTCGTGCCGGGTGTGATGGAGGCTCTGGCATGTCCTGAGTTTGGTGGAGCCGTGTTTCTGGATTCTCAGGCCGCGGTGCTCGATTTCTTGTTCTCAAACTCTACGGGTGTCAGCCAGCCGATCGCCGAGTGCCGGCGTTGGCGGTTGTGGAAGCTCTCCAGGTACTCAAAGATCGCGTTGGCCAACTCCATCCGGGTCCGCCACCTGAGCCGATCCAAGAGTTCGACCTGCGTGCGCGACCAGAACGACTCGATGACCGCGTTGTCGTAACAGTTCCCGATCGAGCCCATCGAGGGCACCAACCCGGACTCCTTGGCCCCCGGCTGGAACCGGGCGGTCTCCGAGGAGTGACAGGTGTGGCAGAGACCGCGACCGTATGAGGGGTCGTTGGGGTCCAACCCCATGGCGATCAACGTCTTACGGTCCAGCGGCCAGTGGTCGGCTTCCTCGGCCTCGGCCTTCTTGCAGATGCGGAACTGGCGATCACGCTTGAGCACGCCGGGCCAACCGTGTCCGGTGGGCGTGCCCGTACCCCTGCGCTGTGGAGTGGCCACGGCGTTGTCTCAGGTCGCGGTTGGATCGGGTTCGGCAGTCGGGACAGGTGAGTTTGCCGGGGCGGGCCTTCCCTCGGCAGCCGGGGGTTTTGCATGGTTGTCCAGGGCGAGCAGAGATTCGGCCACCTCCACACAACCGCTGCTGCGGTACCGACGTCTTACTAGGTAGGGACCAACTCGGGGGTGGAGGGCCATGTGGAGACGCAAGAAGATCGAACATCTCGAAAAGTGGAATCAGTACGCTGAAGCGGGGTGCTACGACGAGGGGGCTTGGTGCGAGCACCGAGAAACCGCGCGTACTAAGAAGCAAGCTGATGTAGCGAGATATCTTTCCCGTGGAATGAAGAAGACCGCCCAAAAGGTCGAGGGTGGCGACTACGACATTCTGTATCTCGCCGAGTGTGAGAAAGCGGATCTCAAAACGTACCGCAACAGGATGGGCAAGGTCACCGAGTGGCGAGAAGAGGTAACTGGGGAGAAGTTCTATCCTGACTATTTACCTGATAGTCAAATTCGGATGATGGAAGGGCGCCCCTCCAAGGCTTCAGAAGAAAGCGAGCGCAAAACGCAAGAGCGCATAGCAAGGATGCAGCAGAAGAGCAAGGAACGCAGCCAACGAGCGAATGAACGACTAGAAGCGGCTAAAGCGATTTGGCGCAGGAAGCCAAAAAACTGAACGTCCGGCCACAGCGACCGCACTCCCTGCTGACACTGCCACGAGTAGCCGACTACGAAGCAAGGTAGTCCAGGGCGAACCCGACGAAGAACAACGGCACCGCGACGAGTCGTCCATGACCACTCCCCTGCCTCCGATGTGGAGGCCCACCAGCGAAGCGGAACTCAAGGCAGCCCTGAGGAACGGTGCCTTCACCGAATCCCACTACCGGGACGCTAAGAGCTCATCTCATTTGGATTCTCGATAGCCTGGACCGGTGTCGATGGTTGAGCGTTTGGTGCCGGACGGACTGTGGGAGCTGTTTCAGCGGGTGGCGCCCGAGGCGCCCACCCGGCCTCAAGGTGGTGGGCGGCGCAGACACGGAGACCGTGAGGTGTTGGCCGTGGTCATCTTTGTGTCGACCACCGGCTGCACTTGGGCTCAGTTCCCACCGGTCTTCGGCCCCTCCGGGCCTACCGCGCACTGGCGTTTCGCCGAGTGGAGTCGGGCCCGTGTGTGGGCGAAGCTGCACCGCCTGGTCCTGGACGAACTCGGCTCCCGTGGTGAGCTGGACTGGTCGCGGTGTGCGGTCGACTCGGTGAACATGCGTGCTCTCAAAGGGGGACCTGACAGGTCCCAATCCTGTCGATCGGGGCAAGATGGGTGCCAAGATCCACTTGATCACCGATCGGGCCGGGCTTCCGATTTCCATGGCGATCTCGGGTGCGAACCTGCATGACAGCCAAGCGCTGCGACAGCTGATTCGCGCGATACCGCCTATCAGGTCCAGGCGAGGCCGCAGGCGGCGCAAACCCGGCAAGCTCCACGGCGACAAGGGTTACGACTACAACCACCTGCGCCGATGGCTGCGTGAACGCGGGATCGTCCATCGCCTGGCCCGCAAGGGCGTGGAGTCCTCGAAGCGGTTGGGGCGGCACCGTTGGCAGGTCGAGCGCACCATGTGGCCTGGCTAGCCGGATGCCGCCGGCTGCACCGCCGTTATGAGCGCAAGGCTGAGCACTTCCTCGCGTTCTCCGGCATCGCCCGCACGTTGATTTGCTTCCGCAGACTCACCAAATGAGATGAGTTCTTAGGGGGGAAACGGCCGTATACGGCCGCGGTCCTGGATAGTGGCAGCCTCTCGGCAGGGCCACCGTGAAGTGACGGCAAGGGCTTGGCAGGTAGACATGAGCTCCGGATCACGCGTGGAGGGTCATGCGATGGCAAAACACTCCGCGCGGCCCCACGCCTACCAGCTTCCCTGGGCTCCCAAATTCCACAGCGGGAAGCCAATCGGATCAAAGGTCCCCTGGTTCCCTTTATGGGATCACTCAGTTTGTTTAGGGGTGCGCTAGCGCTGGCCTGTCTGAGCTGTCGAAGTCCATGCCAAGAGGCCAGTCCAGTACATCGGCTAGCTGATGGAAGATAGCTCTGGCCGCTTTGTGCGCATCCCTTCGGCTGTCGCCATAGACGTCGATCGCGTAGTTGTAACCGGGATACTCGTCTGCTTGCTCGAGATCAACGATTCGTCCGTCGAGCAGCGTCATCTCGTATGTGACGCCGTCGAAGCGCGCAGGCTTGGTGTCCAGCCACGACGAAAGATGGTGTGCTACGGCATCAAGGTCTTCGGAGGTGGCCAGCATGATGGAGACGGAGTACGCCATCCTTCCCCCTCTAAGGCCAGTGCAAAGAGTAGTCGTTACCTAACAGGAGGATGCCCTCGATGCAGGGACGATACTGATTTCCTCTCAAGGCCCTGGCTAAACCTGCCTCAGCGTCTTCTGGTGACAGTATGACGGCTCGGGCATCGATCACGATCCTGCTGGACTGCTTACACCCCTTGCGGATCGCTTGCCTGACGGTGCTTACGGTTCCTTGCTCCAGTGTCTTGAACTCAGCAGTCACGTGGTGGCTACTGAGGACGCAGTCGGGTGTCTTTCTCGTGCGGGTCGTATCTACGGATACGACCGGGCATAAGTGTTGCTGGAAGTATCTGGCAATACGATTTTCTACTGTATCAAAGTACTCCCAAGCAGTACCAATCAAATTTGCCTCCACAAGATCGTCTACGGAGGCTCGATTGTGGGCGCAGTGCGCAGAGATCGTCGGCTCAGGGAGGTCTAGATTCTGGAGCAGATTCCCAGGCTTTGGAGGATACGAATCACACACTGATTCCGCCCTTCATGAACTTCCGTAGCCAAGAGCTCCGCTACACGGCTGATAGCAGATAGTTGGAGTCCGCCCCCCATCACCTGTCGAAGTCGAACCCACAAAGATCATCCATCGTGGGGATGAGGATCTCGTTTGCATCACGGTAACCCCAGCCTTGCGAGGAAGCATCCGCAACAACCTGGTCAGAGGGAGTCGTCCCGAAGTACATGCACAGGTCGTATTGTTCCGAATCGCTCAGGCTGTTGAAATTTTCGCGCAATGATTTTTCCTCGTTAGGCATCCAGTCATGCCCGTAGGCCAGATACAGTACGATGACAATTCCCAGGAACAATACGACGAGACCGATGCCCGCATGGTATTCCTTAATGAATTGGATCATTCTGTGACTTCCTGCTGTTCGAGGATGGTCCACTGAATCGGAGCGAACCTGATTAGCTGGTTGATTGCTGCCGCGCCTGATTCAGTCTCAATGACAGCAACTACTGTTCTCGTGTCTCCTTCAAGGATCGGCGCCGGACGACTCCCGGTCAAGCGCTCTCAAATTTGGTTCGGCTCAAGAGTCCAAGAAGCCTGAATCTGTCGAGTATTCCCCGGCTTGCGTAAAGGAGTTTTTGGCAGTCATGTCCCTTGGGGTGATGTAACTCCCTACGTGCACAGCGTCTCCACTGCGCAGTGGAGGACCTGGTCAAAGCGTTGAGAGCCGATGGGGGATCTTGAAGTCCGGAATTTCGCTGATCTGCGCCGAACTGGACGAGGTGGTTGAGGCCTTCGCCGAACGGCCGCTGGACCGTGAGGCAGTGCGCACTCATCTGGACACGGTCGCGTCCATGCTCGGGCATCAGTTCCCCCAGGTGGAACAGATGCTGACTGAGGCAGCGGGAGCTGGAAGGGGATCTGTCGACCAATCCTCTGGAGCGATTGAACCGGGAGGTCAGACGTTGGGCAGACATGTTTTGGGGAACGGCCGTGTCCGGCCGTGGACGGTGAGAGGGTCCTGAGGGCGGCGCCGCCCGTCCTGGGGCGGGTGTGGGGCGCTGATGGGCGGACACGGGCCGCCCCGGCGCGGGCCGTAGGGTCACGGTTCGGCAAAGTGCTCCGGGAGGTCGACCCCTACCTGCACCCACCTTGTACTGGGGAGCACACCAGGAGCACACATGGCACCCATACGCGGCGAGGACCTCGTTCGAGGTCCTCGCGCACCCCGTCTGACCTGGGGTTTTGTGGCGCACCCGGCAGGATTCGAACCTGCGGCCATCGGATTAGAAGTCCGGTGCCCGGGTATCGCCACGTGTCACTTCGTACTGCTGTGTCCCGCGCCATCCGAATTCGGATGGCGTTCTGTGCTGCGTCGTGCCGCCCTGTGGCGTCCCGGTCCAAAACTGCGGAGCACGAACGGAGCACACATGAGTGGTTGGTGGCGTCCGATGGCACCTCGCGAGGTCGCCGCGCGAGCACTACTCTCGTGTTAGAGGAACCGGTCCCGGTTGCTCTCGGCTTCGACACGGACCAGGGCGACGAACCTCTTGTGGATCTCCTGGGTGTAGGCCTCCCACTCCTCTTGGTCGACTTCATCATCGTCCGGGCCACTCTCGGGGAGGTCGATCGGCCCACCGAAAGCCTCGTCGAGCTGGTCTGCGTATTCGTGGAAGAGCGTTGCGCATCCTTCGATCCCGGCGAGGAGGTCCTCCAAAAGGTCCGGAGCGGGCCGGATTGGATCTAGCGGGGTGGTGCGGACCGAAGCCAGTAGCGCATGCCGCAGATTGGGGTCGTCGCTGTGCTGCTGCGCCATCTCCTCGGCCTCGGTGAAACGTTCCCTGAGCTCGTCAGGATCGGGAATTGTGCCTTCGGCCGCCATCATTGCCTCGCCGATGAGGCTCGTGACGATCTCATAGGGGCGGAGCCCGGCTTCCATCATGGTTAGTACATGGGTGGGGGTTTGGTGGGGGAGCGCATGGATGTTGTCGGACTCCACGACGATGTCGGCCGCGGGCAGGTCGCACACTTCGGAGGTTATGTCGGCGGCTGCCTGGAGCCAGTGCGCTGCGGCTACCGCGGCAGCGGCGGGGTCCACTTCGGTGAATAGTTTTTCGCCCCCGAGGGGATGGGTGTGTAGGAGTCGGTCGGCTGCCTCGACCTGCACGGGGGAGGCCCCGGCTCGGCTCAGCGCGATTGCTTGGATGGCGCGGCCGGACAGGTCACCGCGTTCGGCTTGTTCGATAGCGGTTAGCTCGGCTTTGACCTCGGTGGAGATCGCAGCGGTCAGGCTGGGGTCGTTGATGGTGTGCAGGGCCCGGCCGACACGGTGGGCTTGTTCCTGCGAGGGGACGTAGGACTGGATGATCCTTCCGTTGGAGGGCAGGTTCGGGTCAGTGATGGCGCTGGGAACGGAGGCGAGGTTGTCGCGTTCGTGTTGGCGTCGCCAGCCTTCGCCGTTGGGTTCGGTGCTGTGGGCCGCCGCGGGGGGATAGGTGTAGGTGCGCCACAGTATGTGGGAGAGGTCGGTGAGTTTCCGTGCCAGTGCTTGGGCTTGGCCGGGAACGGTGGTTGGAGGCAGGGGCGCGAGGGTTGCGGCGACGTCTCCTGAGCCTGTGGGCCAGGACACGATCAGCGCGTTGTGGTGGGGGTCGAATGCGTAGCGGCTCACCGGTCGTTCCCTTTCGTGCACGGTGGGGTTCGGACACCGATGCTGCCATCTGTCGGTGACAGGAAGGAGCCCTCTGCGTAGGGGATTGTCGAGTGAGTGATTTCCTTCCACCGTAGGGCTGCCGCTGTATTTCGACCCCTCAGGGCCACAACGGCGGCAAGATGAGGGTGTCGCCTCAAAGCCGCTCAGCTCCACTTTCTCTGGGCGACCAGTGCTCCGCGATCGCCGAGGTGAACGGCGAGCGCGGAGCTGAGAGAATGTCAGGTCGCCTCATAGGGGGCGTGACCGGGCGAGTCACGGTGATTTCTCATCCTGCGGTTTGGCGTCGTTTAGGGATGGCCCTCGGTACTCAGGATGAACTCGGTCGACTGCTCCAGCGACGTGGAGGGGGTACGGATGGCGGGTACGCCAATCCCAGGCCGCTGACTGGTGGCATAGCTGTGCTGCGAGGGTCGCCAGTTCCTCTTCCGAACGCCCTCCGCTGTTGGCGACGAGGAACTGAACCGCGGTGAAGCCGTGCCAGTCCTTCTTCAGGTGAGCGCGACGGTCCTCGTCGGGGAGGGTGAAGCGGGTGTAGACACCGCCAGCACGGCCGTCAGCACCGAACCCCTGGTAGGTGCGTGAGGCTTGGGCGATGTACCAGGTCGTGACACCGGTACTGGATGTGCGGTGGTAGAGGTAGTCCTGAGGGTTCGCCGGCCGCCTGAGGTTCTCTCGGCTGCGAGCGGTGTTCTCAACTGGGTCAGGCACCTCGCCGTAGGAGGTGTTGACCGAAACCACCGAGATCGACCTTCCGTTCCTACGCAGAGGGTCACCGGGGAGAGCCCCCTGTTTGAGAGATTGATGTTGCAATCCAGGCCAGATAGTTCGGCATGCCTCGGCGTCGACAAAGATGATCAGAGGGCGGTTCGTCGGTAGGGTGCGCAGCGCCGCCTCGACTTGGTCGCTTACTTTCTTGGCACCTTCCTCATGGCGCGCGTGGCCATCCTGGCCGATGGGCCCTTGCCCGAAGACAGCCTCAGCTTTGGCCTGGGGCAGCCAATCGTTGGTGTTCGGGTCATATGTCGTTGTTCGCCAGGGGATCTCTGGATCCGGGCTGGTGTGCACAGCGGTGAGGACCTCGACCATCTGTGTCTGATTGGCTCCCCGCGGGGTACGGGAGCTCTTGCGCTGTTGGCGCAGGTGGATACCGACCAGGATTGCGTTGTCGTCCAACCGAACCGCCTCGGACAGGCGGTGGTCGATGGCGCCTAGGCGAAAGAGCAGGTCACGTGGTGCGTTGATCGCGGGGTGATCCGTTTTCTCGCGATTACTGGTGGTCTCAGAGGTGTCGGTGTTTGATTCAGCGCCGGTGGTTTCGGTGGGCTCCTCCTGCTTGGGCTTGGGAGGGTCTTTGCGGGCGAGGAACTGGGAGACGACGCCCGCGCTGTAGAGGCTGCGTCGCAGGTCTCGCTTGTGGTCGTGGGGGGTGGTCTTGTCCTCGCGCTGCTTCTTGGTGGGCTTGGGCGTCCACACCGTCTCGACCAGGGCCCCGGTGAGCATGTCGTCGCGGAAGAGCTCGTGGAGAGGGGCCAACTCGTTGTTCCATACGACCGGCTTGGGAGAGTCGATCGCTGGTACGCGGCGGAAGTGGACGTAGAGGTTTTCCGAGAGCTCGTGGTCGGTGCGATCAGCGCACTCTACTGGTCGGTCGGGTGTTGGGGTGTAGGCGGTGAGTGCCGTGCTGACGCGCTTTCGCGTGAAACCCTCGCTGTAGAGCACGAGGATGCGGATCTTCTCGTGGCCTGTGGCTCGGATCGCGTGCTTGATGTCCTCTGGACGTAGCTGCCCAGTCAAGGGGCGGACGAGCTTCTTCTTCGAGGCGGCGGTGAAGACCACGGGCGTGATACGTGGACGCTTGACGGTGTCGGTGATGTGCTCGGAAAGCGTCTTGATGAAGCGCGTCCCCACTCCCTTGCCGATGGGATATTCCTGAGGTCCGGGTAGGAGCACGCGACCTGAACCGCCTAGGACCGCAAGTTCCTCGTTGGTGGGAAGGCCGATCAGTTCCAGCCCGCACTCCTGGACGATCTCGGCGGCGAAGTTGCGTGGATACGCCTCCCAGTGCGGTTTGCCTTCCCCGTCTGGAGCCTTGAGGGGGCGATGGCCCACAGGGAGTCGTAGCAAGGCCTGCTTACCCCGGTCGAGCACGACGGTGCGGGTACGGGCCCAGTGGGTGGCCAGCCGGGTGAACGTCGGAATGACGTGGACGGCGAAGAGTGGCTCCCCTGGCAGCGTGATGATGCGAAAGTCCAGCTTGTGCATTGCGAAGCCCACGCGTTTGGGGCGCAAGGTTTCGTTATGTGTCGGCAGATCCCATGACCACAGGCTGCCTTGGGTGTCCATCCTCCAGGCGACGTTAACCGCCTTCCCCTCTGTGCTGAGGGTGAGAGGTTTTCGAGCGAGGCGTTGAGCGAAAGACCAAGTGGCGACGTGGTAGAACCACCCGGGGGCAACGGGCCTGCCTTCCTTCGACCCCCGGACGAAGGACGCGAGTTCGTAGCGCTCGATGGCGGCTTCGCCCAAGAGAGGAGCCAACGTGTTGGCGTCATCTCCTTTACGCACCAAGCGTTCCCAGGTACGGACCGCACTGGCCATCAACCGAGAGTCGATGGGGTCAGTGGTGATCGCGACCATCGGGGTGATCTCGTCCGTGTCAACGTGGTGATAAGTGTCGGGCATCAGCACCACCGGTTGACCGGTGACCGCGCTCAGCGCTGAGGCTAGACCAGCATAGGGCGGCCGTTTGAAACGTTTCTTGGCTCCGTTGTCGGAGTCACTGTAGCCAGGGAGCCGCTGCCACGCGGCGGAAAAGTCTCGGCTAAGAGGGTAGGCGGTCACGGCCCCCAGACCGGTATGGGGGAAGAGATAGGCCAACGTGGTGATCATCGAAACGGCTCTCAGTGGTTGTCGGCGAAGTCAAAGAAGGCATCGAGCGTGGTGCCATAGAGCTCCCGCATGAGCGGTAGAGCACCGTTGCAGTCCCAGTCGGCACGAAGGTGCCGGATAAGTGAAGGCAGATCGGAGCGACCGGAGGGATCGATGAAGGCATGGTCGACGAGCTTGATCCGACCAGGAGTCCCTCCTCGGCGAGCCCGGCCGACGAGCTGGATGAGGGAGATGACGAGTTCGGCCGCAATGGCCCTCTTCGTCACATCAGGCAATGATCGGAAATAGCGCTCGTTGGTGACCAACTCCTCGAAGTAGTGCCCAGCCACCTTCCGGCGACGCTGCATCTCCACCCAGGGCTCGGCGCTGCTACGTGCTTTGGCCAGGCAGTGAGAGCCAAGAAAGGCGAGAAGCTCATCCGGATCGTCAACAAGCGGAATCGGGCGGATTACCACCCAAATAGAACCGATCGCGGAAACATGGGTCTCCGGCGCGAGGATGTTGAGCCCACGCTCGGCTCGCCCCAACGGGGCGATCAGGATCCTGGCGCCCGACAGACGCGGGAAGTCTTCCAAACGGTCGCCGGGAAGCTCCTGGCAGACCCCCTCAGGAGGTGCGACCGAGGCGCTCCCAGTTGAGGTGTACTCACCCGGACGGCCTGCGACAACCAACGAATTGGGTTGGGCACCTCCGTAGACCAGTCCTTCGGCGAGGTAGCGGCAACTGTCGTAGGACGTCGAGGCGAGCAAAATCCGATCCTGTACACCACGAGCCCCGGATTGTTCAAGGGCGTCCAGCTCGTTGCGAAGCAACGGCCACAGCCGCTCGCCCATGAGGCGAGTCGCCTCAACACGCTTCTTCCCGGACCGGCCCGAGACACGGACATTCTCTCGGTCGGGCCCGCGCACCGCGACCGATTCGATATCCACAGCTCCTGGCTTTTGGTCAGGAACCCACCAGGTCGGCTCGACATGCACGTGGTGACGGTGTGCTCCTGGCGCGTATGCGGTCGCCGAAAGCCCCAACACGGCCCGGCTATGACCACATCGTGCATAGGAGGTGATATCGCCCAGGGTGGCAACGTAGGAGTGAGGGTCGCCACCGAAGGCGGCCACACTGAGCTTGGTGTCCCCGGACCGGCCATGGCGGATGTCCTCGGTGAAGGCAAACATCAACCGGCCGAGGGGACCATGCGGGATAGCCCTCCACGCACTGTAAGGCCCAAGGACATCAGCGATGTCCCGTACGGATTCCATACCGGCCTGGGTAAACGCTGGAGCCCCGTGCACGAACTGGTACATCAGGAGCCGAAGAGGCTCCAAGAAGGCACGTCGCAGCAGCCGATCAGTGACGTCACCGCGCAGGCGCTGCTCAGGAACCCAGCCGTGCAGGAGATCATCGATCAGGCGACGGATCTGGTGAGTGTCACCCGAAGGCTGACGCGGGTGGACGACCTCCCGCAAAAGTCGGCCCAGTGGGCGCACGTGCTCAGGGAGTTTGTCGACAGCGACACGCTCGTCCGTAAGGTCGTCGAACAGGGAGCGATGGGGTGATTGAGAATCGCTTTCCTGCTCCCCTCCGACGATGAGTTCGGGGTTGTCTGCCATGTAAGCCCGAAGCTGGGTTACGAGCCAGGTGTCCCACCGCCGGGGGAGAATCCACCGCTTCTCGGCGGGCCGATGCCGCTTAAGACGGGACCTCTGCCTCTGAGAAGGGCCGAGAGTGCCGTCGGCCAGTGCGTTGATGTAGGTCTCCGCCAGCCAACGGGTGCTGGCGATCGTATTACGCAGCCCCTGGGAGAGCCGGGCGGGAAGGCGACCGAATGCGTCGATGTGCTCAGTGTCCGCATCCAGCAGCGGACGGTCCTCTCGGTGGTTGCCCCACGCCAGGGTCAGACCGCGGCCTTCACTGCTGAGCACGTGAGATTGGAAGTCATCGATCTCGTCGATGACGATCAACTGGCAGCGGCGCATCACCAGTTCCTCGACCGGCAGCCGGTCCACGAGCGCCCCATCGTCCAGTAGGACCGGGATGTGCACGCGCCCCTGGTAGAAGTTGGCGTGCGTCGTCACGATAACCCTCGCGGTACAAGCCTGCCGCTGTTGCTCGAACTTTCCGCACGTGGACTGGAAAGGACAGGTCTGCGCACGGGGCGGACTCTTGCGTCGGCGCACGAAAGCTTGACCGGACTCCTCTGGAGCAAGTTTCACGCAGGGCTCGTTGCCCGCGTCCCAGGTATCGACCTCATGCTCGGTCGAGGTGGCTGACGGAAGCGCGCAACCGTAGCCGAACTTCTCCTGAGCCCACAGGCGTACGTCCGGATCGGGTTCCTGCTCCATGACGCGCTGGAGTTCTCGCATCTGCGCATTGGGCGACATCAGTGGGACGACCAGACCCCGGGGATCGATTCCCTGGCTGCGCAAATCCTCCTCGATCCCGTGCGCCAGCTTAATCACATCGCTGTTACGAGGCGCGATGAGAGCGATGGTGACGTCCTCCTGGACGGCCCAGGAACCGAGCACCCGCATCTTCACGCTCTTTCCGAACCCAGTCGGAGCGTTGAGCACAGACACCTGACCCGACGGCACCCGCAGTACATCGACGGGAGACCGATTCCCCCGGCCGCGAAGGCGTTTGAACAACTCGGACAGGACCGAGGCCCGGTGTGTCCCCTTGGAAGCATGATCATGCAGGGCTGCCAGCTCTTGGACCTCACCAAGCTTGATGTCGATGTCCTCCCGAGCTACCGCCGTGGCGACGCGGGTCGGGGCAGTGATGGCGGTGGTGTGATGGTCTTCGAGCGTGAGGTGCGCGGTGACAACGGAGGGCACCCGGTCACCGATTTGAGGCACTCGGACGGTAGCGACATAGTGCCCGGGTTGAGCAACTGGGCGGTCGGTAGTCGATCCTGCTCGAATCCGGTCGATCTCGTCGAGAAGTTCGTCAGCGCAAGCACGGGGGGCCATCCCATGCCGAGGAAGGAGAAGCCCACTCTCCCCGAGCGTGTACTGGCACAGACTCCCGTCGCCCTCGATGAAACGCTGTAGTTCACCCTTGAACAATTCTTCGTTGCTGAGAGGGTTGGATCGATGACGGAGCAACCGTCCCAATCGGCGCAGATCCTCCTCGGGAAGATCGGGGTAACGGTCCCAAGCGTGCAGCTCACCACTGATCAGAAAATGTGCTGCCTCGACCGTTGGTATGGGAAAGTAGGCCTCGGCGAGGGCACACGCTGCGGCCAGGACCCGTGGCACGATGCGGTGGTCGCCGGAGCTCTCTTCAAGCAGAGAATCGGTCATGCGCTCTGTACCTTCCGCAACTGCCGCTTGACGTCCTTGACGACATCGCGGGCCAGAACGACTTCGAAGCGATAACGCGGGTTCAACAAGTCGTCGAGTTCGTCGCGCTGGGCCGTGCCGCGGTGATCCGGAAGCACGATGGTCGGCGCTGCCGGAGGCTTGGCTATGATGCGCTCAGCCAGGTGCGCGGCATGAGTGACATCCTTGAGGTCCAAATGCTTGGTCCACTGCAGAGCGGGGATACGAACGGTGATGTCGTAGGTGTCCTTGCCCGGCCACAAGTCCACCTTCACACCTCGAGGTCGTAGTCGCTCCAACTGGTTGAAGAGGTCAAGCTCGCTGATACCGGGCACGACGATATAGCGCCATACCGCCTGCTCGACGCACACTGTCCGGTCAGGGCCATCGGCGTGAAAACGTCGCGTTCTCGGCTGGCGAGGCACGTCCCCATCACGCGGCTGCAGCATGGGCTTTCCACGCTCACGCTTCGTGCGCACATAATAGACAGCGTTATGCGGCGAGTACTGGCAACGGACCTCGGTATCCTGGACGCGCATCGGCCATCGGCACACAGGACAAGGCCACCAGAAATCCCCTTCGAACCGGCGTTCAGGCGGGAGCAGGGCATAGCGCACCTGCCGCCGATCTCCCCTGACATCAGAGAGCTTGTCGACGATCTGCTGCCGTATACCGGCAGGGTTCTCGACGATGCACCGCCGGTGCGCTGTGTACTCCCGATCGCTGCTGTCCTCCTGGATAGCTGCGAACGCCTGACGCTCGATGAGTTCGGCGCGTGTCCATGCCCACGTCGGCATCCACCCCTGACGACCGGTCTCGTTTTCCCCTTCCAGGAGGTCAACGATGTGCTCACAGCCATACTCGTAGACGTTGTCGCTGAGCTGAACTTCCTTGTCCCGGCCGTCGCCGTGGCAAATGGTCAGATCGCCAACAGGGTCGTCCTCGAAGATCGCGGGAGCCATTTGGCGGAGTGGTCGGGATAGTGCGCGAACCAGTGCGCTCGAGGTATTCGGTCCCTGCCCCGGTCCGCAGGCGTTCATGACCACGCCTGCCATGCGCGCGAGCTCCAGCCAGGCGTCCTTTTCTGCGTCGAACGCCGTCCAGGCGTATCCGGCTCGGATGGCTGCGGTGACGAGTTTGTCCCTGCGTAGCAGGCGTTCCTCTGTGGGCAGCATGAATAGACCCCCATCTCACTTCACATAGTGATCACGACAGAGTTGTCTGTGCCCGAAGAAGCTAGCACTTCTTCGTGGTGCGCGTGGAAACTTTGGGTGATTCGAGGTGTCGCAGATGGAACTATCCCCACAAAGCGCACAAGGAACTTATTATAAATATATGTGTAAACGTCTGGATGGAGTGATCGTTTGTTGGCGTTGAAGTAGGGGTTGCAACGATTGGTTGAACCTGCCCAGTACACGAGTCTGGCGTTCGGTCGGCGGTGCGAGGAAGCGGGGACCAGCTATTCGGCCGGGCGGGCAGGGGCGTGCTACGACAACGCTGTCAACGAGAGCTTCTTCGCGTTGTTGGAGGCCGGGCTGACCGACCGCACCCGCTTCGTCACCCGGGTGGACGCCGAGTGGGAGGTGTTCTCCTGCATCGAGGGGTTCTACAACCCCTGGCGGCGTCATTCCGCGAACGGCCAGCTCAGCCCTGCCGAGTATGAACGTCGCCACAGCAGAGCTACCCAGGGCAAGCTTGGCGAGCTGTCGCGGGCTGCGTAAAAACACAGCTCACGGGTGTTTACCGAACTGAAGTGCCTTCATCAGGTCGAAGCTGCTCTAACGCCAGATGTACGTGCGGGCCGGGTTCCCGTTGCTCCGCCACCGCATCCTCCTGCCGTAAGGTCACCGACCTTTACCACCGGAATGAGGACCGAGCCAAACCCATGACAGCCTCATCCACGGCGCCGGCCAGCGCCTCAAGATCGGTGTGTCATCGCCTTATAGCCCTCCAGCCCGGCCAGCGCGGGCCCGAGACACCGGAACCGGCGCCTCGGGCCCTGCCTATGTCAGTCCAGAATCATGTGGAGCGCACCACTGGTGGCTACCGCGAGCGTGATGGCGGCAACGGGTCCCTCGGCAAGGAACACGACTGCGGCGGTTCCCAACGTGACGGCCAAGATGACCCCCCAACGCAGCGGCAGTCGGGGCGGTTCGCTCGGTCCGGAGGGGGTGAGGTGGGGGGTAGGAGTAGTCTGATCAGGCATTCTGCCTCCAAAATACTTCGGGACGGTTGGAATGGGACGGCCCCGGCGGCATCCGGGGCCGTCCGTACAGCACAGTCACAAGCGAGGTTCCTCCGGCCCTCAATCCGTAGGTTCGCTTGCCGACGAGCCCAGTTTGCTCCGATCTCGAGTAGGGTGGTGCGTAATGACAGCTCCGGCTTGATCCGCACTAGAGGACATTCCCAGTACCTTTAAGACCGACATGAGATAAATGCTTTAGTGCGGATCAAAGCGTTGAGATCAAGGCGGAGTAAGAGTGGGCAAGAATCTTGACGCGCTCGATACGCGGCTGCGGAGGCTGCGGTCCTTGGGTTCCGGGAACGGGCAGTACGAGCTCGTCAAGCGAGTCCTCTGGCGCACGTGGGATACCCCGCGCAGATCACCCGCGTACGTGTTCGTTCGCCTGCCTTTCATTCAGACGTATACGGAAGACGGGGAACCGCGTCGACCGGTGGCCACCCGCTTGTTGCACCCCCGTGGCATCGCTCTACGCTTTTACCTGCTCAGCCTCTTCGAAGCCCAGTGTCGCCTCGTCCCTGGGGCGCCCCTCACGAACGTCCTGCCTCTCGATGGCGAAGGCAGCAGGGACGGATGGACCGACCTGATTGCGGTCGATGCTCTCTACAGCTCGGAGTCCGACAGCTATGAGCGCACGGACGTCAAGCAACGCCGCGACTCCACCGTGGCGAAGATCCGTCAGGTCCAGGGTGCGTTGACGACGTTGGAGAAGTGTGGGCTCGCTGAGGTGCCCCGCAAGAACGCACGTGGTCACCGAGATTTCAAGCGCTTCGCGCTCATGGCCGAAGCAGGGCGTGGTGATCGCCCTACCCCGCGTCGATACACCACGCCTGACCCCAATAAGGAGCCGGTAGTCGGCATCCCTGCCGACTTCTTCCTCCAGGGGTGGATCCATGTCCTCTACCCGTCGGAGATTGCTACGTGGTTGACCCTGCGCTTCTTGCGGTGGCAGTACCCGGGTGAGCATAGGGAATCCGGTGTGTTCCTGTTCGCGGACAGAAGGGAGAAGGAGTTCTTCCTGAAACGGGACGCCTACGAGGACGGATGTGCAATGCTCCGAGACCTCGGCCTGATCCAACAGGCGTGGAAGTCACCGGACGTGGAAGACCTTTCCGCTGACCTCTCTCAGCTGAACGTCAATCCGGAGGAGACTCCTCGGTACGGACCTCACCGCCACCAGCTGTTGGACGAGCGCCTCGGATCGGATGCTTTGGAGACGGCGATTGCCGTGATCGAACGCAGGATCGACGAGTTCAGCGACGGTTGAGGTAAAGTGCCCGTCACCTTGCTCTGATATTTTTCATTGTGCTCTGCGAGCTGAAGCAACAGGACTGCCCGGGTGATTTGAAGCGCATGCTGTCGGCAGCAACAAAGCCTGTGCAGGGCTCACCACTGCTTGAGCCGGACCATTCACGCTAACCTGGTCTGCGAAATTTCTTGTGTTTTGTGCCTCCTGTTGTGGGGGGCTGTGGTGTGTGCGGGGACCACCTCCCGCCGCTCACGAGGGCGGGGTCCCGGTGGATCAGGTGCCCAGTCGCGTGGTGTCTCGTTGCTGACTGCACAGGAGATGACTGACTGGCGTTCGTGACTGACGCCGCGGGTGCCGACAGAGCTTTCTGGCGCGGCTCTGGAAAAGGCACAGGCGGAAGATCTGGTTCCACCTCGGCCCCACTTTGGCCCCATCAGTAGGAGAGCACGGCGCGAGAGAGGCCGCTGTACCTCGTCTTAGCTGGGGTTTTGTGGCGCACTCGGCAGGGTTCGAACCTGTGGTCGTCGGATTTGAAGTCGTTGGCGTTGTCAACAGAATGTAACTTGGCGACCTGAGTGCTACTTGTGTACGCTCATGCCATGGCCAGAGGAAACCAGGTATCCGATGCTGCGGTGACCGCTGCGGAGATCGCACGGTTGGCAGGCGTTACGCGCGCTGCAGTGTCCAACTGGCGCAGGCGCCGCTCGGACTTTCCCGCGCCCGTCGGTGGCACCTCGGTGAGTCCCCTGTTCTCGCTCGCCGAGGTACAGCAATGGCTGGAAGGGCAGCGCGAAGGGCGAGAGGTCAGTGGGGAGGTCCGGCTCTGGCAGGCGCTGCGTGGCACTTACGGCGAGGAAATGGTCAAGGCGCTGGCTGCTGTAGGAGAACATCTCCGAGGGGATGTGGACGAGCTGACCGACCAGACCGCCCGCGAGGCGGTGGACGGGCTGATCGCCGACCGGATGCCCACCGAGGTCATGGACGGCCTGGTCGCCCGGTTGCTGAAGTCCACCGCACGCGCCGCGTTGGACGGGGCCTCGACATTGCGGCTGGCTCGCGCTGTCCGAGAGTTCGCCGGTGAGACCTCTGGGACCGTCTTCGACCCGGCGTGTGGCATCGGCTCCCTTCTTGTTGCAGTGGGCGGTGGTGCGGTCAGTGGCAGGCTGGGGCAAGACACTCACATAGACGCGACGCGCGTGGCCCGGGTACGCGCGGCCCTGGCCGCTACCGGGGCGACGGCACCGGTTCAGATCGTGGCGGGCGACTCGTTGCGGGCCGATGCGTTCCCCGATCTCCGCGCGGACGTGGTCGTGTGCGAGCCGCCGACCGCCGTGGCTGACTGGGGTCGCGAGCAGTTGCTCGTCGATCCGCGTTGGGAGGCGGGTGTGCCCTCGCGAGGGGAGAGCGAACTTGCCTGGCTTCAGCATTGCTACCACCACATGGCACCCGGCGGGCGAGCCGTAGTGGTTCTGCCGGCATCGGTCGCCCATCGCCGCTCTGGTCGCAGAATCCGGGCGGAGTTGGTGCGTCGCGGCTGTGTCGCCGCAGTGGTGGCTCTACCACCGGGCCTCGCTGCCAGCCACGCACTTCCGCTACACCTATGGCTGCTGAGTCGTCCCTCTGGCCCCGGGCGGGCAGCGGGGACTGTACGCATGGTGGATCTCAGCACCAACAACCCGGACGGACCGTGGGAACCTCAGGCGCACCAGGTTGCGGAGGTGCCGCTGATTGATCTGCTGGACAACGAGGTGGATCTCACGCCCAGCCGCTACGTACGTGAGCCAGAACCTGACTACGCGGTGGAGTACGCCAAGCTGCGCGAGGACCTCGACACTCGCCTGAGCCGTCTGCGGGCGCTACTTCCTGAGCTGCCACCACGTGGCCGGGCCGACGCCCTGGACGATGGCGTCCCGATCGCGATGAGTGACCTGCTGGCCGCTGGCCTGGTCAGCTTGGACGGTGACGAGCTCATCTCCGCCAGCGACCAGTTGGATCCCGACTACGTACGCGGATTCGCCAATAGCGCGGCGAACGCCCGTCGTAGCACGTCCTCCTCGGGTACGTTCCGAGCGGACGTGCAGGCGGCACGCCTACCCCGCATGGACGTTGAGCGACAGCACCGCTACGGCGACGCCTTTCGCTTGTTGGGCGCGTTCGAGCGAGAACTCGCCGAACTTGCCAGCATCGGCGACCGGGCTGCGAGGCTCGCCCGTGACGGTCTCACCGAAGGTGCACTCGATCCGTTGCCAGCCTTTGACGGCGCCAACGCTGAACACCAAAGCACGACAAATGACGGAGACGCCGCAGTAGGGCGAGAGGACAGGACGCTTTGAGCAAGAACCAGGAACTGGCTGACTTCATCTGGTCGGTGGCCGATCTGCTGCGCGGTGACTACAAGCGCTCAGAGTACGGAAAGGTCATCTTGCCGCTGACGGTGCTGCGCAGGCTGGACTGCGTCATGGCCCCGACCCGGCAGGCGGTGTGGGACCGGGCGGCCTCCTACACCGGTGAGAACAAGGACGGCCTACTGCTAGCAGCTTCCAAGCTGAAGTTCTACAACCTCTCCGAGCAGACCTTCGACACCATCAGTAGCGACGCGGCCAATGTGGCGAAGAACCTCAAGGACTACATTCGGGGATTTTCCTTGGAGGCCACCGAGATCATCAACCGCTATGAGTTCCACCTCCAAATCGACCGCCTGGACAACGCCGACCTGCTCTACCAGGTGGTGCGGAAGTTCGCTGGCCTGGACCTGAGCTTCGAAGCCGTGGACAACCACGACATGGGCTATGTCTTCGAGGAGCTGATTCGCAAGTTCGCCGATGCCTCCAACGAGACCGCCGGTGAGCACTTTACCCCGCGCGAGGTCATCGAGCTGATGGTCGAACTGCTGCTCGCCCCGGACGACGACCGGCTGACGGGGGAGGGCCAGGTCGTCAAGATCCTCGACCCGGCCTGCGGCACTGGCGGCATGCTCTCAGCGTCCGAGGAACATATCCGCAAGCTGAATCCGCGCGTGCGCGTGAACCTGTTCGGACAGGAGCTGAACGCCGAGTCGTACGCTATCTGCCGGTCCGACATGCTGCTGAAGGGTCATACTGCCAAGAACATCCGCTTCGGTAACTCCTTCAGCCAGGATGGCCACGACGGAGAGACCTTCGACTATATGCTCGCTAACCCACCCTTCGGCGTGGAGTGGAAAAAGGTCGAGAAGGCCGTCCGCCAGGAGCACGAGGACCGCGGGTACGACGGCCGCTTCGGTGCTGGCCTACCCCGGATCAACGACGGATCGCTGCTTTTCCTTCAGCACATGATGAGCAAGATGCAGCCGCTCAAGAAGGACTCGGCCGGCGACGAGGTCGGCGGCACACGCCTGGCCATCGTATTCAACGGTTCCCCTCTGTTCACCGGTGGGGCAGGGTCGGGCGAGTCGGAGATCCGCCGGTGGATCATCGAGCATGACTACCTAGAAGCGATCGTCGCCCTCCCGGACCAGCTCTTTTACAACACCGGCATCTCAACGTACTTCTGGATCGTCACCAACCGCAAGCCCGCCGACCGCAAGGGCCGCGTGATCCTGCTCGACGCCCGCGACCAGTGGACCAAGATGCGTAAGTCCCTTGGCGAGAAGCGGAAGGAAATTACACGGGCGCAAATCGAAAATATCTGCGCGATCTATCGCGATGCACTGAGCATCGCTAGCGACGAAGCCCATCCGGATCACGGGCGGGTGAAAATCTTCGCCAACCGAGACTTCGGCTACCGACGCATCACTGTGGACCGGCCGCTCAAGCTCCGCTTCGAGCTGACCGAGGATAGCCTCGCTCAGCTTGGTGCATCGGCCGCCGTGAAGAAGGCGGTCGGGGGCGAAGCAGCGGTCGAGTCGTTGCTGGCCGCGTTCAAGCCGCTGCTCGGATCGCAGTGGGCCACCAAAGCTGAGGCATGGGACGCCATGCGGACGGCGATGGTGGCTGGTGGCGTGCTGTGGCCCTCCGCCGCGCCGTTCCAAAAGGCCCTGCGCGATGCGGTGGGCGTGATTGATCCAGAAGGCGAGGTTCAGCTCGTTAAGGGCAAACCCGAGCCTGACCCGGGCCTGCGCGACAACGAGAACGTATCGCTGGGGGAAGACATCGATCAGTACCTTGCCCGTGAGGTACTGCCGCACGTCCCCGATGCCTGGATCGCCGAGACCCGCAACCCGAAGACCAAGGAGATGGAGCGGTTCAAGCTGGGGTACGAGATTCCCTTCACTCGTCACTTCTACGTCTACACGCCGCCAAGGCCGCTCGCGGAGATCGACGAGGAACTGAAGTCGCTTGAGGCTGAAATCCAGGAGCTGCTGGGCGAGGTAACTAATGGATGAGAAGCTTAAAAGCGGAAAGAGCCAACTCGTACGCCTCGGTTACCTGTGCCGTTTGCAGACCGGTTTGACAGTTGACGGATCCCGAGATCTTGATGGCGATGTGGTGACGCGGCCGTATCTGAGAGTTGCGAATGTCCAAGCTGGCCATCTGAGCCTTGGTTCTGTTTCGCAAATCACTGTCCCGCGTAAGATGGCACAACGAAGCGAACTTCGCCCAGGTGATGTCCTGATGACTGAAGGTGGTGATCTCGATAAGCTTGGGCGGGGGACCGTTTGGCGGGGAGAATTGGATGGCTGCCTGCATCAGAATCACGTATTCGCACTTCGAGCAGATCCCGAGCGACTCGATGCCCGATATCTAGCTTGGGTTACACAATCCGCCTATGGTAGAAGGTATTTTGAGAGTACGGGCACTAAGACAACCAATTTGGCATCTACGAACAGTAGTAAAATCCTAGATTTCAGGATTCCTTTGCCTGGGTTGACTGAGCAGTGCCGCATCTCCGACTTCCTTGATGCTGAGACTGGCCGGATCGACCGCCTGATGGAAGCTCAGCAGCGAGTTTCTGACAGGTTGGCTGAGCGTAGGATCGCTGGAGCCATCGCCGCAGTCACCGGAGCACGTCATTCCGAGCAGCGGGCTTCTGCGCTCGCGTGGTCAAGGACCCTACCGGCTCACTGGAGTGAAGTTCGGGTAGGTCTGGTGGCTCGCATGGGTAGCGGACACACTCCAAGTAGATCTCATCCTGAGTGGTGGGTGGACTGCATCATTCCGTGGATCACTACAGGTGAAGTCAGCCAGGTTCGCGACGATCGACTCGAAGAGATCACTGAAACCCGCGAAAAGATTAGTGAGCTTGGCCTGCAAAACAGTTCGGCTGAACTGTGCCCTGCGGGAACCGTGGTTCTCTGTCGAACTGCATCTGCGGGATATTCGGCCGTAATGGGAAGAGAAATGGCCACTAGCCAGGACTTTGTCACATGGAATTGCGGGCCGCTTCTGGATCCGTATTACCTCTTGTGGTGCTTGCGTGCCATGCGGCAAGACCTCCTCGGGCGTCTTGCCATGGGGTCCACTCACAAAACTATTTACGTCCCTGATCTTCAGATGCTGCGCATTCCTCTTCCTGGCCTGGAAGAGCAACGCAACATCGTGCAAGAGATCCGCAAGCAGAACCAGGGGATTGACCGACTGGCTGATGCCGTTCAGTGGCAGATTGCACTCCTCAGTGAACGCCGCCAAGCGCTAATCACCGCTGCCGTCACCGGTCAGCTAGACGTCACCACAGCCCGCCCCATGCACGACCACGGCCTCTGAGGGGGACCCAGATGAACGACGCCCGCGT
Source organism: Nocardiopsis sp. iso_40 (assembly GCF_056173285.1). Classification (NCBI taxonomy): domain Bacteria; kingdom Bacillati; phylum Actinomycetota; class Actinomycetes; order Streptosporangiales; family Nocardiopsidaceae; genus Nocardiopsis; species Nocardiopsis sp. iso_40. Next base: position 1,513,011 of record NZ_CM149666.1, read on the forward strand.
GTACACCGAGAAGGCATTCGAAAACGCCGTGGAAGCGGCGCTACTGCGCAGCGGCTGGCAGCGCGGGCTATCGAACACCTACAACCTCACGCTCGGCATCGACACCTCCGAGCTGGCCGCGTTCCTCGGCGCGTCGCAGAACGACGCGTGGTTGGCGCTCCGGGACGCCTACGGCGAGGACGAAGAGCAAGCCATCGGCCGATTCGCGAAGCGCGTAGCCCGGGAGATCGACTCGCGCGGCCTGCTGGACGTGCTGCGTCGGGGTGTGAATGACCGCAACGTGAAGATCCAGCTTGCGTACTTCCGTCCTGCGCACACCCTCGCCGCCGACGCCTTGGCTGAGTACAACGCCAACCGGCTCACCTTCGTGCGCCAGTTCCACTACTCGTCATCGCGGCCGACCGACAGCCTCGACATGGCGTTCTTCCTTAATGGACTTCCTGTCGCCTCGGTGGAGTTGAAGAACGGACTTACCGGCCAGACCATCGAGGATGCCAAGCGGCAGTACCGCCGCGATCGGGACCCGAAGGAGCTGTTCTTCGCCAAGCGCAGCCTGGTCCACTTCGCGGTCGATCCGACGCTGGCTTTTCTGACGACCCGCCTGGCTGGCGACGCCACTCGCTTTCTCCCCTTCAACACCGGCTCCGGTGGCCCTGGCCAAATCGGCGGAGCGGGCAACATCCCGGCCCCGACTGATGGGAAGTACCCCACCTCCTACCTCTTCGACCAGGTGTGGGCCCGGGACAACTGGCTGGAACTGCTTCAGCGGTTCCTGCATGTGGAGGATGCCGCTGCGAAGGCCGGTCGGGCACCGTCGCACAAGCCGGGCAGCGCGCACACGCAGCCGTTGATCTTCCCGCGGTTCCATCAGTGGGATGCGGTGCGCAAGCTCATCGCGCACGCGGCCCGCCACGGGGCGGGCGAGAACTACCTGATCCAGCACTCGGCTGGCTCGGGCAAGTCCAACACCATCGCCTGGCTCGCGCACCACCTATCCAGCTTGCACACCTCTCACGATCCTGGCCAGATCGCGCCCGCTGCACTCGCCTCCGGCCTGGGGGCGAACAAGCTGGTCTTCGACAAGGTCATCGTCATCACCGACCGTCGGGTACTGGACAAGCAGCTCCAGGACACCATCTACCAGTTCGACCACAAAGCTGGCGTGGTCGTGCGGATCGACGAGAACTCCCAGCAGCTCGCGGACGCGCTGACAGGGCCGACGGCCCGGATCGTGATCACCACGGTGCAGAAGTTCCCCTTCGTCCTGGACAAGGTCGCGGGGTTGGGCGGCCAACGCTATGCGGTGATCATCGACGAGGCGCACTCCTCACAGGGTGGAGAGAGCGCGGCGGCTTTGAAGAAGGCGCTGGGACGTCTGGGCTCGGACGCGGTGGACGAGGACGGCGACCCGTTGACAGCCGCGGCCCTGGCACGAGGAAAGCAGCCGAACCTGTCCTTCTTCGCGTTCACGGCCACTCCCAAGGCGAAGACGATCAACTTGTTCGGTACCCCTTACGGCAATCCCGGCTCAGGGGAGCAGGAGAAGGGGCCGTTCCACACCTACTCGATGCGGCAGGCCATCGAGGAGGGCTTCATCCTCGACGTGCTCGGCAACTACATCACCTACGCCACGTACTTCAAGCTCCAGGAAGCTGCCGCCGAAGAGGCGGAGCAGCAGGTGGACCCGCGCAAGGCCCGCTCGAAGCTGGTGCGGGCCGCGCTGATGTCGGAAGCCTCGATGGCCTCCCGAGCGAAGATCATCGTCGACCACTTCCGCTCACACTCCAGCCCGCGCCTCGGAGGCCGGGCCAAGGCGATGGTGGTCACCTCTGGCCGTGACCACGCCGTTCGGCTGTACCAGGCCATGCGGGCCTACATCGACCAGCGGGGCTTCACCGATTGCGGCACCCTGGTCGCCTTCTCCGGAGCACTGACCCTCGACGGGATCGAGTACACCGAGGCCAAGCTCAACGGCTTCCCCGAACGCGAACTGCCGGCACGTTTTGGCTACACCCGCGCGGACGACCCGAACCCGCCTTCCGTCCCCAAACCCGAGCACCGCATCCTCGTCGTCGCCGAGAAGTACCAGACCGGCTTCGACCAGCCGCTGCTGACCACCATGTACGTGGACAAGATCCTGGTGAAGCTGGCCGCGGTGCAGACGCTTTCCCGGCTCAACCGGCCCCACCGGCTCAAGACCACTGAGGACTTGTTCATCCTCGACTTCGCCAACCGGCCCGAAGACATCGAGCAGGCTTTCCAGCAGTACTACGAGGCGTCGGTCAGTGAGCCCACCGACCCCAACTTGCTGTTCGACCGCGAGCGCGAGGTGATGGCCTACCAGCTCCTGGTCGAAGCCGAGATGGACGCCTTCGTCACCGCGTACTTCGCAGCCTTCCAGGGCGGCTCAGTCACCGACACCACCGTCATGAAGGCCCACGCCCGCCTCTACGGCTACCTGCAGCCCGCTCTGGACCGCTTCAACGCCCTCAACGCCACCGAACCGGACACCGCTGCCGAGTTCCGCCACGCCCTGGACTCCTACACCAAGGCATACGGCTGGCTCTCCCACGTGATCGGATTTGAGAACCTCGAACTGGAACGGCTCTACCAATATGGACGTTTCCTACTACGCCGCCTGCCAGCGCCCGCTCGCAGCGCCAGCGCCGACATAGGGGCGGCAGCCCCGAGCCACATGCGCATCGCCCAAACGGGCACCCCGGAGCTGCGCCTGGAGGCAGCGGGCGCACAGGTACTGTCTGGCCTTGTACCCGAGGCTGCCGGAGCGGCGGCCGAGTCGGAGGAGATGTCGCTGGCCGAAGTGATCCGATCCGTCAACAACGAGTACGGGACCGGGCTCTCCAGCGCCGACCAGATCCTGCTAAGCCAGCTCGTGGTCGCCGTCAGCGAGGACCCCGAACTCCGGGCTATCGCCCTGCACCAGGACCAGGACGTCTTCGGCGGAGAACTGGAGAAGGACCTCGACCGGATCGTCATCGACCAGGCGGCGTCTAACGACGCCTTGATGGTCCGCTACTTCGACGACACCGACGTCAACCGCCTGTTCAAGCAGGTCGCAACCCAGCAGGCGTACCAGCTCATCCGGAGGCCGGTCCGACGCGAGGCCGAACGCCGGGCCACCCAACAGCGGGCCGCCGAACTCAAGTCGTCCGGAAGCCGTCGGGCGGAACCGCCGACCGCATAGCCTGTGCTCTGCAGCACGTCACGCAAGAGGCCGAACGGGGTGGTCACGCTCCGACCACACAGAGAGGGACCTCCCATGGTGCAGGGCGGCATGCCGAGCTTCGACGCTGGCGTACCGGCTCGCGTGATCGCGGGCCGGTACCGGCTGCACACACCCATCGGCGCGGGCGGCATGGGCGAGGTCTGGCAGGCGTACGACGAGCGACTGGACCGCCGGGTCGCGGTCAAGATGATGCTGGCCGATAGCCCGGTCCCGCCCGGGGTCCAGGGCGCGGCCTTCGCGGAGACTCTGCTGACTCGCCGAGCCCGATTCCTGCGCGAGGTCCAGATCACCGCTGGCATCGAGCACCTGGGTGTACCGGCCGTCTACGACACCGGAGCCGACGCGGCCAGCGGACGGCTGTTCGTCGTTATGCAGCTCCTACAGGGACGCGAACTGCAGACGTTCATCGACGAGACCGACTACGAAAGCGAGACGGTCCCCGTCTCTTGGGCCGCGGCCGTCGGTGCCCAGATCGCCTCCGTCCTTGACACCGTGCACCATCACGACGTCGTTCACCGCGATATCAAACCGTCCAACCTGATGCTCACCCCCGGAGGCGTGGTCAAGGTCCTTGACTTCGGTGTCGCTGCCCTGCGAGGAGTCGGTACCCTGCCCCGCCTCACTCAGGTCGGCATGACCGTAGGCACCCCGCCCTACATGTCCCCCGAACAGAGCCTGGCCAACGCGGTGGGCCCCGCAGCAGACGTCTACGCCCTCGCCTGCCTGCTCCACGAACTCCTCACCGGCAAACCGCCGTTCACCCCCGATGACAGCCGCTCCCACATGTGGCACCACGTCCACACCCTGCCCCCGCCCATCCGTGTCCTGCGCCCGGATGTGCCGGCCGATATCGAGAAGCTCCTGTTGGGGATGCTTACCAAGGAGTCCGAGCAGCGCATGGACGCGATGGAGGTCTATGACGCCCTCCTACCTTTCGTCCACGCTTCCACGGGCACCCCCGCCATGACTGACGAGGACATCCTCGACCCCCGTCTGCCGTTCCTGCGACCCTTCGGTGGCCGGATGCCCAGTCCCAGTGTCGCCGCCTCGAACACCCCCACAGTCATCGTTCCCTCGCCGCTCGCGCCCTCACCGGCAGCCGCGCCGCAGGGGCCGGAGACAGGCCCTGCCGCACTGACCGAGCAGGAGGCGGACGCGGTCTCCGACCGGGCAGCGCAGCTGGCTCAGGATGGCCAGTTTACTCAGGCCGCCGACGCACTCGCCGAGGCCATCGCGAGAGCCGCTGACCCTGAGCTACGAGAGGGCATGCAGTTCAGCCTCGCCCAGGTGAAGTTCCTGGCCGGAAGCCACCGCGAGGCCCTAGCGCTCTTTGAGCCGCTCGCCCACCATTACACCGACCGTTACGGCGACGGCGATGAGCAAGCTCAGCTGTGCTGGTACTACGCCGCGCAGTGCCGGATGGAACTCGGCGAGGCCACCGCCGCCACCCAAGCATTCAACCGAGTTAGCGAGAGCACGCCTGAGCCTGGCGACGAGGACGCCGTCTACCGCTACTTGGACGCCCTTGCACGATTGATGAGTCTGCATGCCGCGGCGGAAAGGCTCCCACAGGCACTGCACGTGGGCGACCGGCTGCGATCGGAGACATTCCGCCTCCGGGGAAGCGACTGGCCCGGCTTGGGGCAGATCGACGCCTACCTTCGCCGCCTTCGCCAAGACCTGGGCTGACCGTCTGATGTCTCGGGCTCTGTCAGAGCTGACACGTAAGTATTTCGTGCCGAGTTTGGTGGAGAGCGGTGCGTGCTCGGATCGCTGCCCGTCGCTCCCTCGACGTACTCGGGTCTGGATCGTAGAGCATCCGTGTTCACGAGTGTTCGGCCTCTACAACCGGCACTGGCTGTAGAGGCCGATCTTTGGGAAGAAACTCTTGGACTACTCGGAGCTGAGGGCCACGGGGGTAGTTGAAGGGAAGGCTGCGTCGAGTCTGTCGGACGCCGTCATGACCGCGTTCGTCAATCGATCGTGTAGGTGTATGGGGAGATCACCCCCGGCGAGACCAGACGCGTCAAGCACTCTCACTAAATCCCTGTTCTGATCAGCTGTGCCCTTCCACGAGCTGAGCAGCTCTCGGGCAGCGTACCCGTCCTCGGCACGTAGGACGATTGCCGTCACCGTTTTGGTGAGATCTGTTGTTTCGGCTCCCACACGGTGAAGCAGGTGCAGTGCTGCCAGCCCGAGCCGTGTGGAGAACAGAGGTCGGCTCACATCGAATGCCTGACTGACACTCCCGTGAAGATCGTCAACTTCGAGCGAGGTCTGATCCGAGAGTTCCGTTCGACACCACAGGTTCAGGACCGCTCGGAGCGCCTGGTCCCACGGCTCTTGTACGGTCGAGCCCTCCACGAGGGCCAGGGCGTGCTCGGTTCGGCCTGACAACAGATGGGCGATGATCAGGGTCTGGCGCCCATCGAAGAGCCGATCCCCGGCCCCGCCGTGCCGCTGAGCCTGCTCGGCGGCTTCGTCCCACCGGCCTGCTGAAGTCAGGGCGCGGAGCCCGTCACCGAGCAGGACCGTCCACACCCACTGGTGGAGTTCCTCGCGGTCGTCCGCGGTGGCGGTGATGCGGTCCAGGGGCAGTGTTCGACCGTCGAGCACGATCGCCTGCCCTGTGCGCACTCCTTCGTGAAGAGCAGTGAGCATCGTGAAGGCCTGTCCACCCTCGTCCGCGCGGATACGCAGCCGGGCCAGGTTCACCACGGGCTCCAGGGCACGTTGGGCCATCGTTGCGTTCAACGGAAGGCGGGCGAGGTAGTGCTCGGCATGCTCCCAACACCAGGTGCGGGCCAACTCCTGCTGTCCGGTGTCGGAGGCGATCAGAGCGGCCCCGTTGTAGACACGCGAGGCTGCGTCCAGCGCCTCTTGCCCGGTCCCCTCGCGGGCCAGAACAGCGTCCTGGGTGATCATGTCGACCCGGTCGGTGAGCCGGTGGCCGGGTGGACGGGGCCGCGGAACGAGAGGAAACCATCGCTCGAGGTTCATACAGGGTCGCCCCAGGCGACCACCAGCGAGGAGCCGCCCCTCGCCATGACGCGCCGCGTCTCGGTCTCCTCAGCAGACACCGAGCTGTAGGTCAGCGCGAAGTGCAACGGGTCGTTCCGGTGTGCCTCCCAAACGGCGACCTGTTCGGCCACCTGCTCCGCGAGCACGTGTCCGGCTTTGGCGTGTCCGATGACGCCGAGCTCGTGACGGCCCGGCTGGTTCTCCACCGAGCGCAGGGTGAGGTAGGCCAGGCCGCGCTCGACCACGGGCACTCCGGCCATGTCGCCCCAGGGCAGACCGGGTGAGACCAGGCCGCTGTCCACGGCAGGTCGGGTGACGGGCATGCGCGAGAGGCGGTTGGGCAGGTGGGTGGCCAGCCACAACCACATCGGGTCCAACGGCTGCCCCTTGCCGAACGTCACCCCCGACCACACGGTGCGGGGCTGTTCGGCCAGCACCTCGTGGACCTGGGCGCGTTCGATGGCCTGGTCCTGGTTGGCCTGGAGCAGCACGGTGGCGTCCGCATCCAGGGCCAGGACGGTGCGGGGGTCGTCACCGATCCCACCGCCGCGCAGCGGCATGAACGTGCACAGCTGACTGTCGGTGCTCGACCAGTGGTCGCCGTCGGCTTCGAAGACGATGGAGCGGGAAACGTCCCCGGCGATGCGCACCGGGGCGATGAGCCTTCCACCCGGGGCGAGCTGGTCCACCCAGACACGGGGTACGTCGTGTGAGCCGACCGTGGCGATGATCCGGTCGAAGGGCCCGCCCTCGGGGTGGCCGAGTGCTCCGTCTCCCATGAGGACCTGCACGTTGGTGATGCCGTTCTCCTTCAACCTGGCCCGGGCTCCCTCGACCAGGTCGGTGTCGACGTCGATGGTGGTCACCGATCCGGCTGGTCCGACCAGGTGGCCCAGGAGGGCGGCGTTGAACCCGGTGCCGGCACCGAGTTCGAGGACACGCATGCCGGGTTCCAAGGCGGCCTGTTCGAGCATCATCGCAACCACCCCGGGCTGGGAGCCGCAGCTGATCGAGGCGCCGTTCTCGTTGTGCTTGATGTGCACGGGCGCGTTGGCGTAGGCCTCTTCCAAGCTGGCGTTGGGGACGAAGGCGTGCCGGGGGATTGATCCGAACGCGTCAGCTACCGCTTCGCTTCGGATTTGGCCGCTCTGGCGCAGTTGGTCGACGAGTTCTTCTCGGAGCCGATCGGTATCGGCCGAGGAAGCGGTGGCGTGGGTGGTGTCGGTCATGACGACTTCTTTCGCGGTTGTGGTCAAGATGTGCTGGTCGCGGTAGGGCAGGCCCCACCGGTTGAAGGCGAAGATCAGGTGGTGGGCGAGCACGGCCCTGAGCCCTCGAGCCAGGAGCCCGCGGGTTGACAGGTCCGCCAGCGCTCGGCCGGTCGTGGTGAAAGCATCCGTCCACGGGGCGAGCACTCCCAGTGGTTCTGTCGTGCCCAAACCCTTGGGAGCGGTGCGCATGAGGGTGTGCACCTGGGCGCGGAGCCGGTCGTCGGAAGTGAAGAGTGCGGTGGAGGGGCGCAGATCAGCCACACGTGCCCACACGTCCCCCTGCTCGAACCAGTCCAGGCCCGCCCCGCGCAGCAGAGCGGACCCCAGCAGCAGGGAGAGTTCACGCCGCCCCAACTCCCGTTCAGGGGCCGCGTGGAGGCGGTCCAGGTAGACCAGGGTGTGGCGGCTGTCGGCCTGGAACAGGTGGTGGGCCAGCTCCATGCTCCTCCGGCCTCCGAAGGCGTGAACCTCCGGTTCGTAGACCGAGTGCACCCACTCGGATACGGCACCGCCAGAGCGGAGCCTTGCGAGCTCGGCATCGAGAAGAGCGACGGCCCCGGGCCCCGCGCTATAGCGCAGCCGCCAGTGCGGGCGCTTGCGGATGAACCACCACGGGCCCAGCGCCGCAGAGCCCTCCAACGCCCGGTACAGGCGCACCGCTGACGGTTCGGCGCTCTCCCCGTCCGACCAGGTGATCAAGACCTGCGCCTGCTGTTCAACCACGGGCGCCTCCTGTTGGGGCGCACAGCAAGAACCCTGCCCACCCGGACTCAGGGGCAGGACCGGTCAGGGTGTGCAGGGCCAGGGCGGTTCCGGCCGCGCCTTCCAAGAGGCCGATGCCGCCGGTGGAGATCAGCTCTGTCGCGACCGTGTGCGCGTCGCCGCCGCCCACTACCGGGACCAGCAGGTCTTCCGGGCGGCCTGTGCCGGTGGTGTGAGCCAGCAGCGCCAAGCCCGCATATCCATGGCACAGCGAGGCATCGTTGACCCCCAGCGAGACCGCAGCGGTCGTGAACATCCGGTTGAGCACAGCTCGGCACAGATCGGCCCTTGCCGCGTCCCCCAACGCCCTGGCAGCGAGCAGCTGAGCGTGGGCGACCCCGGCCGCCCCGTAACACCAGGACGGCCGCTGAGGGCCCACCACTTTCTCCGCCCCGGAGCGCTGGGCGCGGGTGACCCAGTAAGGCCACCACGCCTGGTCTGCGTCGCCCTGCTGCCAGGCATCGAGCCACTCCAGGATGCGGCCCATCGCCTCGGAGCACTCCTGGGCCGCGATACCGCGTTGCAGCGCAAGGGCGAGGAGCGCGAGCGGTCCGCAGATGCCGTGCGCCATGCCGGTGTTGGCGTGCCCTGCCGGGAAGCGTGGATCCTCTTTTCCATCGGGCCCAACGCGGGCCCACCAACCGGGCACGTCCACGCCGTCCACCGTGAGTGGTTCGGTCAGCGCCGCCAGGTAGGAGACCACGCCTGGTAGGAGCGGGTGGTGTTCGTCGCGGGCCAGGAGCAGGGCGCCGAGCCCGGCCAGACCTCGGATGGTGTCGAACTCCGCCAGCACCGGACCTGCCCCGGCCGCCAGGCGTGCCCGTGCGCGCTCCAGCCGGTCGGTGACGATCCGGTCCACGGCCGCATCGAGTCGGGCGAGCTGGGGCCCGAACTCCGGGCGGACGCTCTGCGCCCGGTTCAGGACGTGGGCGAGCGCGGGCGCCCCGTAGAACAGGTGCGCCGCGGGGGAGGCGTCCACTCCCTGGGCTACCGCGCACTCCAACCACGCCTGGGCCCGCTCCCACGAACCCTCTCCGGTGCGGGCGCGCTCGATGTGCAACAGCGCGACTCCGGCCGCGCCCTGGGCCAGGGACTGGGGCCACCAACGCTCTCCGGCCCAGGCGCGCGCCTGTTCGGGTGTGGCGAGCAGGTCGGCGACCCGGGCGGCCACAGCACTCGCCCTGCTGGTGGTGCACGCCGCTCTCATACTGACCTTCCGCGGCGCAGTTGCAGGACCACTTCGACCGGCCGGCCGCGGCACCACCCCGAGGCGGTGGGGGAGGGGGCTTGGGTGAGCACGGCGCTGCCTTCCTTGTTCAGGTGGCTGCGTAACAGGAACAGGCACCCCGGCTCGGACAAGTCCAGGCGGAGCCTTTGATCACCCGCCCCCAGCTCAACCGCCTCGGGAAGGCGACGCCGCCGTGCCCAGGAGTTCCAGGCCTGGCGCCAGTGCGGCCAGCTAGCACCGGCAGGAGGGAGTTCGGCGGCAGTGATGCGCCAGCGGGCGTCGGTGAGGACGAGGTTGCCGAAGCGCAGGCGGGGCAGGAACGGCAGCACGGAGGCGGCGCCCCAGTCGAAACCGGTGAGCACGGTCCTGTTGGCCCGGGGAAGCTCGGCCAGGAACCGGGCCAAAGGCGGGGCGTAGCGCAGGTTCAGCGCATGGGGAACGAAGGGCTCAACACGAGCGTCCAGGGCGTGGGACCACAGGAACAGCTCGCGGCCGTCGTCGCCGACCGCAAGGTCGTCCACAGCCGGGGAGCCATGCTTGCTCCCTGGGTATTCACCGATGTGCAAGACGTGTTCCACCAGCTGCGGGGCGTGGGCCACATGAGCGCTCGCAGCCCGTACCGGGGGAAAGGACAACTGCACCGGTACAGCGCCCATGCTGTGCGAGAACAGGGTCGCCCAGCCCGAGGTGGTGCCGGTCAGGGCGGTGAAACGCCCGGCCATGGTGGCCATGGCACGCGAGGCGCCCAGAACCGCCAGACGGAAGCGGCCGCTCTCCAACGCTCTGGTCGACGGTGATTCGATACGCAGGTTCAGCTCGGTGTGCTCTGGTGGGCGCAGCTCGCGTGAGGTGGCCAGCTCCTGCATGAGCTCGTCCACGAGGACCTCGCGCTCACCCTCCAGCGCTGCCACCTGGGCTCGTTTGAGCAACCACCGATCGCGCTGCCCCACCCGCTCCCCGCCTGCGGCCTGACCGGGGGCGCTGTGAGCGGGAGGCAGCCCCAGCCCTTGGGGGTCGATGATTTCGGCCAAGGGCACGAGCCGGTCCCCGTAGCGGTCAGCGAAGCGTTCCCGGTAACCGCGCCAGGCCGGAAGGCCTTCCGGGTGGGGTGAGAGCACACCGAGCAGGTGCGCGGCCTGTTCGGCCGAGCGCGCCACCGAGGAAGGGAGTGTGATTCGGGCGTCCACGCGCACGTCCACCCCCAAGGGGTGCGCCGGTGAGAGCTCGTCAACGGCCTCCTGTGCTTTGCGCAGCAGATCCGGATCGGCTCCGCACCGGTTGTGCGCACGGACCAAGGAGTGCACCTGCTCGAGCTGAGAGACCGAGGGGCGGGCCTGGGGCAGGGTGTGGCCGCCCAGCCGGGTGAGGGCACGCAACAGGTGTTCGATCGGGTCCTCGACCGTCAAAGGAGCACACAAGTGGGGGTGCAGGGCCCGCACGCTCAGCAGACGGACAAGCATGTCTCCGGCTTGGTCGGGCGATCCGCTGGGGTGGCTGCTGATGAGGGCCTGTACCAGGGCATCCCAGCTCCTCGGAGAACGGGCTTTGTCTAAAACGAGCCGGACTGGAGGGGACGCGCCGATCCGCACCTCTCCGGGGCCGGTGCCAGGCCCCGAACGGGCGAACTGCGCCACCGTGAACTCACCGTCCTGCTCGGTGACGGTGTTGTCCGCTGCCAGAAGTAGGCGTTCACGCACCTGGGGCAGCGATACCAGCTCCCCGACGACCTGCGCCATCCAGCCTCTACTGACGCGGGCGAGGCGCTGATGGTCGGTTCCGAACGCGGCGGAGGCAGACTCGGTGAACTCGGCCGGCGCCACCCCGGCGAAGAGCCCGAAGGGTGTGGCCCGGTGGCTGATGCGGAGTACGTACCGCAGCAGGGCCGCCGTTGTCTTACGGGCACGCTTGATGGGGACGTCCGCTGGTGTGCGGGCGCACAGCGATTCGACACCTTCAGCCAGGGTGGGGGAAGCGTGCGTGATCGCTTCGGTCACCGCGGGCACGGCCCACACCTGGCGCGCCCATCGCCTCCAGGTGGCGGTATCCGTACCGGTCAGGTCCGGGATACCAGGGTCCGCGAAGCTGAGAACACACGTACGCACGTGAGGTTGGCCCATCACCTGCCAGCCCGGTGTCGTCGCAGTCATGATTCCCGCTTTCCTCGAACGGCGGGCAGGCCGAGACCGGACCCGCCCGCCTGCAACAAAGACCGGTCAGTCCGCCGTGCTGGTGGCGCAGGCGCTGGGGCAGCTGGATCCGCACCCGTCATCGGTGAGGTTGATCAGCGGTGTCGTGTCGCTGTTCTCGATCAGGCGGATGTCCAGAGCGAAGGGGGAAGAGGTCTCCTGTCGGGTTTCCTGTGCAGCCTGCAACGTGGGCTCCTTTGTCGTAAGGGGGTTGGTGCACGGGAAACACTAGGGACCCTGATAGGTCAGATGAAGGGCTTTCTCGGGTGCGAATAAATTCGCCCTACGGAATGTCCGCTTTTGCTCTGAAGCGGAACTCTCGGGCGAGTTCATCGAGGAAAGAGCGACTCTTTTCACCTGAAAGGGCGTGCTCGTGGAAGAAGTCGAAGATCTCACGGCTGTAGGAGATGTCCTTGGGATCGCGCAGGGCGAGTTCCCCGGTGAACACCTCGATGGTGACCAGGCGGTCGTCGTAGAGCGTGAAGCCGTTGAGCGGGCCGCTGGGCACCGGAGGGTGGGCCGGGACGACGCGAATATCGACCCCCGCGAGTTCGCTGAGGGAAGCGATCCGGTCCATCTGCAGGGCCATGACCGCGGGCGGACACAGCGGCCAGCGCAACGCGGCCTCGGTCAGTACGAACACGAACCGTTTGCCGGGGCGGTAGAGGATCTGCTGGCGTTCCAGGCGCCGTGCCAGGGCTGACTGCCACTCCGCACCGCGGTTCACCAGCGGATGGGTCAGAGTCTGGCGCGCGTACTCGGGGGTCTGGAGCAGCCCGGTGATCATGCACGGAAGGAAGAAGCGCACCGTGGAGGCAGCGGTCTCGATCGCGGACAGGTCCCGCTGGAGCTCGCCCAGTCCCCTTTGCAGGGCGGTACGGAACCCCTGGTAATCGGAGTTAGCGACCCGGGCCAACTCCAGCAGGCGGGCACCGTCCTCGCCGGTGGTGGATACCCCGAGCGCGGTGAGGATGCGCTCGACATCCACCACCGAGGGGCGGATGCGGTTGTTCTCGATCTTGCTGACCTTGGCCTGGCTCATCCCGGTACGGGTGGCCAGGCTGGCACCGGTCAGACCGGCAGCGCGGCGCAGGCGACGCAGGGCGTCGGCCAGCTCGCCGCGCTGCCGGTCAGCGTGTTCGGGCTCAAGGGTCAAGCGGTGCGGCCTTGTAGTACTCGGTGAAGGGTGTTGCGTGTTTCAGCGCCAGGTCCTTGTACCGGACATAGGGGGCGGGATCCGCGCCCTCCAGGAGTTCCCGACCGGTCTGGGTGCCGTCGGCAGCGTAGTGCATCAGCACCACGTGCTCGTCGTCGAAGAGCCAGAAATCCTGTTGGGGCAGCCCGGGGTCAGGGGTGGTCGCGAAGTCGAGGATGTTGACCTCCTCGCCCGCCGCGACACTGAAGGCGTAGCCCCACTCGAACTGGAACCTCAGGTGGTCGTTGAGCGGGCTGGTGAGGGTGTGGACCCGGCGCATCCTGCGGCCCGCCTCGACGTGTTCACGGACCTTGATCAGGTAGGTGTCGGTGTGCAGCTCCTGAGCTGGGCGGGTTACCCCGGCCAGGAACTGGCGTAGTTCGTCCTCCTCTTCGGGCACCGTGTAACCGGGCAGAGTTTCGAGCCTGAACGCCTCTCGTTGGAAGGAGTGGAAGAACTCCTGCCAGGCCTCACCCTCCAAGCGCACGGGCGGCCTCCTCGATCAGATGGGCGGGGATGCGCACGGCCACCTCTCCTTCGGAGAAGGTCAGCCCTTCGGTGGCGGTCAGCAGCGGTCCCTGAACGATGACGGATCCGTCTCCGCTCGTGTAGACCCCGGGGCAGTCGTTGCGGTTGCAGTCACCAGAAAGCTTCTGAAGTGCCACGAAATAGCCTTTCCGTTCAGCACAATGCGGAATTCACGGTAGAGATTTCAGAGGTGGTGGTCAAGATTCCTGGGAGTATTCACGCCCATGAATAAAATCCACCTCGGAGAGGGACACCTTCGCGGGGACCCTCGTTCATCGGGGGAGTTCTGCGAACACTCCGGTGCCGACCTTCAGCGGTCCCCAGTGAAGGGAGAGGGAGTCGACCAGTGCCAGGCCGCGGCCGTGTACAGAGTCCAGGCGTGGGGTCCTTCGAGTGGGGGTGCGTCCGGTCCTGGGGCCCGCGTCCCTGACACCAACGCGAATGTGGTCGTTGTACAGGCTCAGACGCACGGTGAACTGTCCGTTCGGGGCGGAGCTGAGTGTGTGGCGGCAGGCGTTGGTCGCGAGTTCGGACACGACCAGGAGGGCGGCATCGGTAACGTGCACGCCCCACTCGTTGAGGGTGAGCGCGGTCCAGTCGCGGGCCCGGCCCACGGAGTGCGGGGTACCGGGCCAGGAGTGGCGGGCGTGCAGGGCGTCAGATGTGGCGATCACACGAGCCTCCTGTTCCGGTAGGAGGTCTCCCAGTCGAGTACGTCGAGGAGCTGTTCGCTGGTGCCGGCGTGCAGGCTGCCCTGGAATCCCAGGGTGATCTCCTGTCGGGTCAGCGGAACCTGGGCGTCTGCGCTCCATCGTCGAGAGGCGATCGCGTCGGTGTTGACACGAACCGACCATCCGGGGTGCTGCATGGCGATGCTGCGGGCCAGCCGGAGCAGACCTGGTGGAGGTCCTTCCGACAGGGGTGGGTGCGGCATTTTCTCACCTCACGGGCGTCTTGGCGGTTCAGCCTCAGGGGTGGCGCTCACCGCCGGGGTGCTGTTCACGAACAACGGCGCGGATTCTGATCAACGGAACCGCTGTGCGTGGGACGACCATGCCTGACCGGACAGTGAATACTCCACATGTGGTCGGATACTGAATTCGAACTAGTGCTTTCGCTATTCATCCGTGGTCTCTTGTGGTTTCCTGGTTTCATGCCTCCCAAGATGACCCCTGCGGAACGTGCGGCAACCACACTTTTCGGTCAGGAACTAAGGCGGTTGCGGGAGTTGGCCGATATGTCGCAATCGACTCTGGGAAAACTCTCTGGAACGTCGAAACAGCAGGTAGGGGCGGTAGAGCGTGGTATCCGCCGACCGTCCAAGCTCTTCGCCAAGCTCGCGGACGAAGCACTGGGTGCCCACGGACGACTACAGAATCTGTGGCCCGGAGCCAGGAAGGCTCAGCCCAGGTGGCTGGAGGAGTTCGTGGAACTGGAGGCGAAAGCGCAGGTCATCTATGAATTCCAGCCGCAGGCGATCCCGGGGCTGTTGCAGACCGAGGACTACGCACGAGCGGTGGTGGGTGCGAGCTTCCCGCCCCTGCCCACACTGGCGGTTCAACGTGAACTCGAAGCCAGGCTGGGCCGTCAGGAGATCCTCGACCGGGACCCGGCGCCGCTCACCCTGTTCGTGATCGATGAGGGCGCCCTGCGGAGGCAGGTCGGGGGAGCGGAGGTGATGAAGAGGCAGTTCCAGACGTTGCTGCGGCGAACGTCGAACCCCGCTGTGCAGATCCAGGTCCTCCCGTTCGGTCGTGGTGCGCACAGCGCGATGAACGGTCCCCTGGTCATCCTCGACATGGACCATGCGGAGTCGCTCGTGTACGCGGAGACGCCCGGATCGGGCCAGGTGATTACCGACCAGGTGACCGTGGGAAACTGCCAGCAGCAGTACGGGCACCTGAGGAGCCTCGCGCTCTCTCCGGACGAAAGCCTGCACTTCATCGCATCACTGTGAGGAGAACAACCGTGGACACGACCTGGCGGACGTCGAGCTACAGCGGCAACCAGGGCCACTGCGTGGAAGCGCGGCGGGATGCGGGTTCCGTTCTCGTTCGGGATTCGCAGAACCGGGGGTCGGGTCACCTGGAGTTTCCCGGCGAGCAGTGGATGCTCCTCCTGGAAGTGGCTACCTCGAAGCTCTGACTCCGCGAGGCCCGAGCGGCTCCGTGCGCTCTCGAGGCACACGGGTCGACCGGTGATGAGCCGCCGAGATGCCGTTCCGCGCTCTTGAGCGGGTGGCCGACCAGGTCGGCTGGTCGGGGTAGACAAGTCCCAACTGTCGGCTTCGTCCAGGGAAAACGCTGCGTCGGATTTACGGTCCGATAGGTTCTCGCACTTGCTTCGTCAGCACTACCTCAACACGCGCTCGTCGTTGGGTCAGCGGAGGGGGAGTGAAGGGTGCTGGAGGGAACGAGGCGCTCTCAAAGCGCCTCAAATCCTGCCAGAAGGCCTTCCTGTGGGCAGTCATGAGGCGGGTGGGGCTGCCCCAGGAGATTTGGTGGGGAGGACTCAGCCGAGAATCCGAGGGGTGGCGTGGCTGCGAGGTGGCCAAGTCCGATGGGGTTCTCACGGGTGCTGCTGTGACTGTGCTCCGACTGGGGAGCACACGAGGAGCACACATGGCCCCGAAACGCCGCGAGGACCTCGTTCGAGGCCCTCGTGCACCCAGTCTGACCTGGGGTTTTGTGGCGCACCCGGCAGGATTCGAACCTGCGGCCATCGGATTAGAAGTCCGGTGCTCTATCCACTGAGCTACGGGTGCCTGATTCAATTGTGGCCCTCTGTGGCAGGGCGCGACCGGCTGTCGCCGGTTGTGGGGCCGGGGTGGTGATCCTACGGCCGGGTGGGGGCGTGCCGTGGTCCCGGGCAGACATTCTAGGGTATTCCTCGGATGTCGCCCAAGGGAGGGCAAAGCCTCACCAACTACGGTGATTCGTAGTTGCGTCTCGTTATCACGCGCGTTCCACCAAACCGGTCGCTATGGGCCTCGCGCCCCACGTTACCGGTGATTAACCCCTGGTGCGCTGCTGTGCTGCTGGCGTTTCGTGAACTCCGGGGCCGCCCCGGGCCCGGGGCGGCCTGGCCGGTCAGAAGAGCCACCACTGACCTGCCAGGATCAGCAGTGACACCAGCGCGAACAGCATGAGCCGCCCCCTCTCTGGGTCGACTGTAAGGGTGCTCTACGTGTATGGGCGAATACATTGCGTGGCAAACGCTGGTTTGCCGCGGTTTGGGGATGACTGGGGGTGCCGTTGACTGCGCGGCTGAAGAAGGTACTGGGCAGGGGTTTTCGGTCGGCAGGACGGAGGGGGCTGCGCCAGGGGCTGATCGCCGGGTTCCTGCTGGACGGGATCGTGCGGGATCCGCAGCGGGGCCACCCGGTGGCGCTCTTCGGCACCGCGGCCGCGCACCTGGAGCGTCGGCTGCACCGGGACTCGGTGGGGGCCGGAGCGGTCTTCGCGGGCGCCGCTGTCCTGCCGGTCGTTCTCGCGGGATCGAGGGTGCGCCACCCGGCCCTGGTCGCCCTGTCCGCCTGGGCGGTGCTGGGCGGCAGCATGTTGGGGCGTGAGGCCGAGCGGGTCGCCGACGCCCTGGAGCAGGGCGACCTGGAGCGGGCACGGGCCCTGGTGCGCGGGCTGTGCGGGCGCGATCCGGAGTTCCTGGACGAGGCCGGTATCGCCCGCGCCGTGGTGGAGTCGGTGGCGGAGAACACCTCGGACGCCGTGGTGGGGCCACTGGTGTGGGGTTCGCTCTGCGGGGTCGGCGGTCTGGCGGGCTTCCGGGCGGTGAACACCCTGGACGCCATGGTCGGGCACCGCAGCCCCAGGTACGAGCGTTTCGGGAAGGCCTCCGCGCGCCTCGACGACGTGGCCGGGTGGGCGCCCTCGCGGTTGACCGCGCTGCTCGCCGTGGCGGCGGCTCCGGTGGTGGGCGGGTCCGCCCGTCAGGCGTGGCGGGTGTGGCGGCGGGACCGAGCCGCCCACCCGAGCCCCAACGCCGGTCAGTGCGAGGCCGCGTTCGCCGGTGCGCTCGGCCGGACCCTGGGCGGCACCAACACCTACGGGGACCGTGCGGAGCGCCGGCCGCTGATGGGGGAGGGGCCCGCCGTGGACGTCGCGGACATCCGGCGGGCGGTCCGGCTGGCCCGTGCCGTCAACCTGGGGGCCCTGGTCGCCGCGGTCGTCCGCTGAGCGGCGGCCCCGGCGGGATGCCGTTCATCCCGCCGGGGCCCGGTGCCCCTGGCGGGCCGGGGTCAGGCCGCGAGGCTGCGCGCGTAGTTGACCTGCTGCTGGACGTGCTGCACGTAGGCGCTGTTGCTCACCATGATCTGGGTCGCGTGGTAGTGGCCGCCGCCCTGGACGGTGACCTGGATGTGCCCGGTCGTCTTGGTCTCCTTGACCAGGAGCAGGAGCAGGCCGAGCAGGCAGGTCCACCAGAAGATGAGGATGGCCACGATGATCGCCCAGACGGGGGTGGACTGCTCGGTGCGGCTCATGTCGGTCGTCGTCCACACGGTGCCCTTGATGGGGAAGCGTCCGGACGGTGTGATCACGGTGTTCTGCGTGATCGCGATGTCGCCGATGGTGTCGAGGGTGGGCTCGGCGTGCTCGGGCATCCCACCCGTACCGGCGGGCTGGTAGCCGCCGGTGGGGTTGCCGTAGGGCTCGAGCTGGCCGCCGGTGTGCGGTTCGGGGGGCATGCCCCAGCCGGGATTTCCACCGCTGGGCTGCTGCCAGGGCTCACCCTGGTGGGGGTCGGGGTACTGGTTCATGGCAGCGATTGTCTCAAAGGCCGACGTGAACTCCGCTCCTCGGCCCTGAACGAAAACCGGTTGTGGCCGGATGTGGCCAGTTCCGACGGTGGGTGTCGGGGTCGACACGGGGAGCACGCGCGGATTTGCCCTGGTGTGGTGTGGGTCACCGTAAACCACGGGATTCCGGGCACCGGGAACCAGCACGGGACAAGAAACATGAAAGTCTTTCGCGATTTCCCCACCCGTACGTAGCATGCGGCAGATCCATCGCCCGCTCCCCCCAGGTGGTGACAGCACATGCCCCCCTCCCTCCGACTGAGGATCCGCACCGGCGCCGCGGGCGCGGCCCTCGCGGTCGCGGCGTCCACGGCGGCCGCACTGCCGGCCGCGCCGGTCCTGGCCGAACCCGCCTTCGAGGACTACTGCGCGCCCTCCGGCTGCCTCGACGTCCTCCCGCCCGGCCAGAACGGCAGCGCCACCCTGGTCGAGATCCTCGGTCACCAGGCCTTCGGCACCCGGCCCGAGCACTCCTCCAGCCAGCTCGACATGTACGACAACCTCGTGCACCACTACGACGGGCTCACCGACGACGGCCTCGACGCCTTCTTCAACGACGCCACCTTCGGGGTCGGTGATGACGAGGTCGGCCGCGAGTACCGGCCGCGCGAGGACGTCACGATCACCCGCGACTCCCAGCACGGCATCCCGCACATCCAGGGCACCACCCGCGAGGGCACCATGTTCGGCGCCGGGTACGCCGCGGGCGAGGACCGCCTCTTCCTCATGGACGTCCTGCGCCGGGTCGGCCGGGGCGAGCTCACCCCCTTCGCCGGGGGCGCCCCGGGCAACCGCGGCCTCGAACAGGACCTGTGGAACACCGCGCCCTACACCGAGGAGGACAAGCAGGCCCAGATCGACCGGGTCGCGGCCAGCGGTGAACGCGGAGCCCGGGCCCTCGCCGACGTCGACGCCTACCTCGACGGCGTCAACAGCTACATCGACGCGGCCGACAGCGGCCGCTACTTCCCGGGCGAGTACGTCCTGACCGGGCACAAGGACGCCATCACCAACGCCGGGGAGATCGAACACTTCACGCCCACCGACGTCGTCGGGATCGCCGCGATGGTCGGCGGCATCTTCGGCGGCGGTGGCGGCGGCGAGGTCCAGGCCGCGATCGTGCTCGCCAACTTCCAGGACCGCTACGGCGCGCAGGAGGGCGCCGAGCTCTGGCGGGACTGGCGGATGGAAAACGACCCCGAGGCGCTGGTCAGCGTCGACGGCGAGTTCCCCTACGCACAGACCCCCGAGAACCCGGTCGGCGAGGCGGTGCCCGACCCCGGCTCCGTCGAGCCCTACGACATCGTCCACGACGAGTACGGCTCCGCCGCCTCCGACGCGGCCGTGGCCGCACCCCTGGCCGAGCACGCACAGGAGGAGGCGCCCGAGGGTGAGGCGTCCACGGTGGAGGAGCTTCCCGGGGACCAGCGGGCCGAAATCGAGGAGATGGTCGAGGAGGGCGACCTGTCCGCGGCCGAGGGCGTCTTCGACGAGGGCGTCCTGCCGGAGGACTTCCTCGACCCCCGCGGCATGTCCAACGCCCTGCTCGTCTCCGGGGAGCACACCGAGAGCGGCAACCCCGTCGCGGTGATGGGCCCCCAGACCGGCTACTTCTCCCCGCAGCTCCTCATGCTCCAGGAACTCCAGGGGCCCGGGATCAGCGCCCGGGGCGCCTCCTTCGCGGGGGTGAGCTTCTACGTCCAGATGGGCCGCGGCGTCGACTACGCCTGGAGCGCCACCTCGGCGGGTCAGGACATCACCGACACCTTCGCGGTCGAGCTGTGCGAAACCGACGGCTCCGAACCCTCCACCTCCTCGCGCTCCTACGTCGACACGGCCGGGGAGTGCACGGACTTCGAGGAGTTGAGCGTCAGCAACGACTGGTCGCCCAGCGTCGCCGACGGGACCCCGGAGGGCGGTTACACCCTGACCTCCCTGCGGTCCGAGTTCGGCCTGGTGCGGTCGTTCGCCACCGTCGACGGCGCCCCGGTCGCCTTCACCGAACTGCGGTCCACCTACATGCGCGAGGTCGACTCCATCCTCGGCTTCCAGCGGTTCAACGACCCCGGGGAGATCACCTCCGCCGAGACCTTCACCGAGGCGGCCGGGGACGTCGGGTACGCCTTCAACTGGCACTACGTGGACGACGAGGACATCGCCTTCATCAACTCCGGCACCAACCCGGTCCGGGTCGAGGGCACCAACCCGACCCTGCCCATCGACGCCTACTCCGCGTCCGGCTGGTCCGGCTGGGACCCCGCCACCAACGAGGCCGACTACCACCCGCAGGAGGACCACCCGCAGCAGATCAACCCGGACTACATCGTCAACTGGAACAACAAGCCCGCCCAGGGGTACACCTCGCCCTGGGCCACCGGTCCCGTGCACCGGGGCGACCTGTTGGACGCCCGGGTCTCCGGGCTGATCGGGCAGGGGCACCGGTTCACCCCCGCCTCGCTCACCGCCACGATGATGGAGGCCGGGGTCGCCGACCTACGGGCCGAACAGGTCCTCCCGCTGCTGTTGGAGGTCATCGACACCGAGGCGGTGCAGGACCCCGAACTCGCCGGGACGGTGGAGGCCCTGCGCGCCTGGACCGAGTCCGGTTCCCTGCGCCGCGAGCCCCACCGCGACGCCGGATACTACGAGCACGCGGACGCCGCCCGGGTCCTGGACGCCTGGTGGCCGCGGCTGGTCCGGGCCCAGTTCGAACCGGAACTGGGCGAGGACCTGTACACGGAGCTGACCCGCGCCGCCCCGGTCGACGAGTCCCCGTCCGGTGTCGGGCACGTGGGCTCGGCCTTCCAGTACGGCTGGTGGTCCTACGTGCACAAGGACCTGCGCACGGTCCTGGACCGGGACGTGGAGGGCGCGCTCGGCGACGGGGCCTACTGCGGCGGGGGCGACACCGGGTCCTGCCGCACGGTCCTGCTGGACAGCCTCGCCGAGGCGGCGGCGGTCCCCGCGGGCGAGGTCTACCCCGGGGACGGCGTCTGCTCGGCGGGCGACCAGGTCTGCGCGGACTCCGTGGCCCACCAGGCGGTGGGCGGCATCAACATGTGGCCGATCGCCTGGCAGAACCGGCCCACCTACCAGCTCGTCTACCAGTTCTCCGGCGGAAGGTAGCCCGGACCCGGGGACGGCCCCGGGAGGACGCGGCCCGCGGTGCCCCGGCGACGGGGGCGCCGCGGGCCGCGATCGTGTATCCCTTCTCGGGATCTTGTGGTGTGCCGGGTCTGTGTGGGTAGCTTAGGACTACCCGAAACCACAGCGGGAGGGCCACAGGAAATGCCTGCCTGGCTGATCTGGATCATCCTCGCGGCCGCGCTCGGGGCCGCCGAGTTCTTCACCCTGACCTTCGTCCTGGGCCTACTGGCGGCGGCCGCACTCGTCGCCGCGCTCCTTGGTGCCGTCGGACTCCCCGTGGTCGTGCAGGTCATCGGTTTCGCCGCCGCTGCCGCTGCCGGGATCGTCCTGGTCAAACCCATCATGGACCGCCAGCTCACCCGGGGGCCGGACGCCCGTTCCGGCACGGCCGCCCTGGTGGGCCGCTCCGGCGTGGTCCTCCAGGAGGTCGGCGCCGACGACGGCAGGATCAAACTGCAGGGAGAGGAGTGGTCAGCACGCTGTATCGACGAGGACCTCGTGATCCCGGTGGGCGCGCACGTCGACGTCATGGAGATCGACGGCGCCACGGCCGTGGTCTACCCGCGTGAGGCGCTGCCCGAACTGCCCGAACAGAACCGACCGGAACAGAACTGAGCCGGAACACAGTTGCTTTCCCGGACCTAGGCACAGGTGCAGAACATGGAATCTGCCATACCCTTCATCATCCTCGCCGTCCTCCTGGTCGCCGTGGCGTTGTCGGCGATCCGTATCGTCCCGCAGGCGCGGGCGTACAACATCGAGCGCTTCGGCCGCTACATCCGCACCCTCGACCCGGGACTGAACTTCATCATCCCGGGGGTGGACCGGGTCAACACCAAGTTCGACCTGCGCGAGCAGGTCTTCAGCTCGCGTCCGCAGCCGGTGATCACAGAGGACAACCTCGTGGTCAACATAGACACGGTGCTCTACTACCAGATCACCCAGCCCAGGGCCGCCGCCTACGAGGTCGCCAACTACATCCAGGCCATAGACCAGCTCACCGTCACCACGCTGCGCAACGTCATAGGTTCCATGGACCTGGAGAAGACCCTCACCTCCCGGGAGGAGATCAACACCCGGCTGCGCGGGGTCCTGGACGAGACCACCGGCAAGTGGGGCATCCGCATCAACCGGGTCGAGATCAAGGCGATCGACCCGCCGCCCACCATCAAGGAGGCGATGGAGAAGCAGATGCGGGCCGACCGCGACAAGCGCGCGGCCATCCTGCACGCCGAGGGTGAGCGCCAGTCCCGCATCCTCAAGGCCGAGGGCGCCCGCCAGCAGGCCATCCTGGAGGCCCAGGGCGACCAGCAGGCGGCGATCCTGCGCGCCGACGGTGAGGCCAAGGCGATCGAGCGGGTCTTCCAGGCGGTGCACGCCAACAACGCCGACGCCAAGCTGCTCGCCTACAAGTACCTGGAGACGCTGCCGAGCCTGGCCGAGGGCGAGGGCAACACCTTCTGGGTGATCCCGGGTGAGCTGACCGAGGCGGTCAAGAACGTCAGCCACGCCTTCGCCGGCGAGGCCGCCAGCAGCGCCCCCTCCACCACCAAGGAGCAGTCCGGGGAGGACGCCGAGGGGCCGGCGCAGATCACCGGGCCCGACCCGGCGCAGAGCTCCGCTTCGGCGCAGGCGGCGGCGGAGGCCGCCGAGGCCGCGGAACGCGCGGTCGCCGACGCGCGCGACGACGTCCGCCGGGCCGGCGCCCGGATGGGGAGCACCCCGGAGCCGCGTCAGAGCGAGTGAGTGCACGCCCGTTCCGGCGCGCCCCCGCGGGTGCGGTCGGGCGGGACGGACGGGAACGGCGGTGGCCGCCCCGAGGAGGGGCCGCCACCGCCGTTTCGTGTCACACCCTGCCGCGGGTCCTCCGCCCGGGCCGGTCGGTTCAGACCAGCAGCAGCTTGCCGGTGGTGCCCCGGGAGGCGAGGTCGCTCTGCGCCCGGCCGGCCTCGCCGAGCTCGTACCGGCCGCCGATCCGCACGTCCAGGCGGCCCTGTTCCACCAGACCGAACAGGTCGTCGGCGCGTCCCAGCAGCTCCTGGCGGTCGGCCACGAAGTAGGCGAGCGAGGGCCGGGTCAGGTACACCGCTCCGGCCTTGTTGAGCCGCTGCGGGTCCACGGGCTCGACCGGTCCGCTGGACTGCCCGAACAGGGCCAGCACACCGCGCGGGCGCAGGGAGTCCAGGCTGGCGTCGAAGGTGTCCCGGCCGACCCCGTCGTAGACCGCCGCGACGCCCTCGCCCCCGGTGAGCTCGCGCACGGCCGGGGCGACCGGGTCCCGGGTGTAGCGGATGATCTCGTCGGCCCCCGCATCCCGGGCGATCCGCTCCTTGGCGTCGGTGGAGACGGTGCCGATGACCCGGGCGCCGCGTGCCTTGGCCAGCTGGGTCAGGAGCAGCCCGGTCCCGCCGGCCGCGGCGTGCACCAGCACGGTCTCGCCCTCGGCCACCGGGTGCACCGAGTGGGTGAGGTAGTGGGCGGTCATGCCCTGTAGCAGCAGCGCGGCGGCCTGGTCCGCGGAGACCGCGTCGGGCACCGGCACGAGCAGGGACGCCTTCACCACGGCCCGGTCGGCGTACCCGCCCGGGGCCATCGCCCAGCCCACCCGCTGGCCCACCCGCAGGTCGGTGACGCCCTCGCCCAGGGCCGCGACCACACCGGCGGCCTCCATGCCGGGGACGTAGGGGAGGGGTACCTGGTAGGCGCCGCTGCGCTGGTAGAGGTCGATGAAGTTGACGCCCCGGGCCTCGACGTCCACGAGGACCTCGCCCGGCCCCGGTTCGGGAGCCTCGGTCTCGGTCAGCCGCAGGACCTCGGGGCCGCCGTACTCCTCGATCACGATCGCACGCATGGTTCTCCTCAGTTGGTGGCTGGTTCCGGGACCGGTACCGGTCCGGTGTGTGGTTCTCGGTGCGGGTTCGGTGCGGGGCGGAGACGGCGCCCGGGGCCGGCGGGTGTTCAGCCCTCGACGTTGATCCTGTACAGGGCGAAGTCCGTGTACAGGGAGGCGATCGGTTCCGTGCCCGCGCCGGGGCGCATCACGATGCCGACCCGGCGCCGGTCCTCGTCGTCCAGGCCGCTGTCGTCGGGGAGCGGCGGCTCGTCCGTGGCGGAGAGCACGAGTTCGTCGTTGACCCACATGCGCAGGCCCATGAACGGCTCCTCGCCGTCCTCGGCCACGTACTCGCAGGAGAACTTGAGGTTGTTGGTGACCAGGTCGTCGGTTCGCACGTCGTAGGGCAGGCCCTCCACCACGGAGTCCTCGTCGAAGAGGTCGTAGGTCCGGAAGCCCCTGACGTCCGTGGTCTCGGCGATCGCGCTGTTGCCGCTCTCCTCGGTCACCCTGCGGATCTGCGCCTCCTGGCCGTCGAAGCGGAGCAGGGCCTCGTACATGGTGCGCTCGTCCTCGCCGTCCTGGTCCCAGCAGCGCACCCCGAAGTTGCTCTCGCCGGGGCCCTCCAGAGGCGCGAGGTTGGTGCTGATCAGGACGCGGTCCGGGGTCTGCCGGTCGTAGGGGGCCACCGTGCCGCGGGATTCGTAGCGGGTGGGGTCGAGTTGGAACACCATGGCGTTCTGCTCGTTCCAGTAGCCGTCCGAGTCCTCGGGGGCCTCGGGATCGAAGACGCGGCTGTCGGACCAGTCGGGTTCGGTGGCGAAGTCGGTGACGTAGATGCTCGTGGTGTTCTCCGGGGGGTCCTCCGAGCCGGAGAGCAGAACGGTGGCGCCCACACCGACGACCAGCAGGACCGCGGCCGCGGCTCCGCCGACGAGCAGCGCCCTGCGGCGGCCGCCCGGCTCCCTGCCGCCGTTCCGGGCGGTCGGGGGCTGCTGCGGGCCGCTGGGCCCGCCGGGCCCGCTGTGGGCGGCGTGGGCGGGTTGGCCGTGGGGCGGCGACTGACCGTACGGGGCCTGGCCGTGCCGGGCCGCCTGCCCGTACGGGGCCTGGCCGTACTGTGCCTGCCCGTACTGGGGCTGGCCCGGCTGCTGGTACGGCGGGACGGACGGGTGGCCGCCACTCGGCCCCCCGTGGCCGACCGGGCCCTGCGGCACACCCTGCTGGGGGCCGGACTGCGGGGCGTTCGGACGGGGGTACTGCCCCTGGGGGAACGGCTGTCCCTGCTGGACGGTCGGCACCTGCGGCTGCATCTGCCGGGTCGGGGGCACCGGCTCGGCCTGGGTGAGCGCCTGGGTGGGCGGCACCTGCGCGGGTGGGTTCTCCGGCGTGGCCGGGCCCTCGGCGGTCTGCCCCCGCGGCTCCTGCCCGGCGGCTTCCGGCGGTTGCCCGGGCACCGGGGAACTGCTCGGCGGCGCCCACGACGTGGTGATGGTGTGCCGGATCTCCGCCTCCTCGGGATCCTGCTGGCCGGTCAGCCGGGCCAGCAGCTGCTGGGAGGTGGGCCGGTTCCCGGGGTTCTTGTCGAGAGCGGATCCGACCAGGTCCAGCAGGCTCGGGTCGAGACCGTCGAGCCTGGGCGGGGCCGAGGAGATGTTGTGCAGGACCGCGGGGACGGTGGCCGCGTCGAAGGGTGCGCGGCCGGTTCCGGCGAAGGCCACCAGGCAGCCCCAGGCGAAGATGTCGGCCGCGGCCGTGGCCTGCTCGCCCAGGATCAGTTCGGGGGCCATGTAGGAGGGGGTGCCCATGAGCTGGCTGGACCGGGTGACCGCGCCGCCGGAGCCGTCCAGGGCGCGGGCGATCCCGAAGTCGATCACCTTTGGGCCCACGGGGGAGAGCAGCACGTTGGCGGGCTTGAGGTCGCGGTGCACGATCCCCGACCCGTGGATGGCGGTGAGGGCGGCCGCCACACCCATGGCGAGGCCCTCCAGGGTTCCGCCGTGCATCGGCTCGCCGCTGCGGACCGCCTCGTCCAGGTTCGGGCCGGGCACGTACTCGGAGACGATGAACAGCGGTTCGCCCTCCAGGCGGGCGTCGATGACCCCGGCGGTGGAGAAGCGGGCGACCCGGCGCGCGGAGGCGACCTCGCGGGCGAAGCGCATCCGGAAGGACTCGTCGTCGGCCAGGTCGGGGTGGATCAGTTTGACGGCCACGGACCGTTCGGCGGCGTCCTTGGCGAGGTAGACGGTGCCCATGCCGCCGCGTCCCAGGCGACTGACGATGCGGTAACCGTCGAGTTCGCGCGGGTCCCCCGCGCGCAGGGGTTTGCCGCTTTCGTGCCCGTTGGACGTCACAGTTGGGGGTCCCTCGTATGGATCGTGTGCTTCGCGGCTAACAGCGTACCGATGTCGATACGCCCACGTGCTCCGGTGGTTCCCGGTCGTTTCCGGCCGGGATGCGGTTCGGCCGCCGCGGTGGTAACGGCTGGGTGCGCGGTCGGGTCGAGGGACGCACGGGCGGGGCCGTGCGGGCGGTCACTCCCCGACGATCTCGTCGAGCCTGAAGCCCTCGAAGAGGACACGGAGCGGCTTGTTGCTCTGCCCGCGGTCGTAGTGGACGGCCTGGCGCTGGACGACCTGGAGATCCGCGTACTCGTCCGGGTAGGGCTCCTCGTCCGTCGCGCTGACCGCGAGCCGGTCGTTGACCCACAGGCGCAGCTCGGCGACGGGGGCCCCGCCGTCCTGCTCGGAGAACTCACAGGCGAACCTGACGGAGTTGCTGACCGGTTCGGCCTCCTCGGTGTCCCTTCCGCCATCGCCCGCCTCCTGGGTGAGCACGGGATAGGGGTCGAACTCGGCCACGTTCCCGCTGGCCAGGTCGTGGGTCTCCTCGTCGCTCGACCACTTGGAGATGGTGGCCTGGGCGCCGTCCGCGCGCAGCCAGGCCCGGTAGGAGAGCACGTACTCGTGGTCCGGGTAGTCGGGATAGGCGTCCTCGTCCGACAGGTCGGCGTCGGCCGGGTACAGGTACCGGACACAGCGCACCCCGAAGCTGAGGTAGTCGTACCCCTCCTCGACACGGACCCCTGTGCTGATGAGCAGGCGGTCGGCGGAGTGGACCCCCGCCACCGCGGGGGCCCGCCAGTTGCGGCCGCTCGAGGGGTCGGACTCCTGTGCGGGCTCCATGGCCATCATGAGGCCCTCTCCCGGTAGGTAACCGGAGGTGTAGGGGTCCTCCTGCTCGTCGTGGACGTTGTCTCCCCAGTCGGGGTTGGTGGCGAAGTCGCTGCGGTAGAGGTTGCGCAGGTTCTGCGGCGGTTCCTCGTCGCCCGGCAGCAGGGCGTACAGGAGCGCGGCGGCCAGGCCCAGGGCGGCCACACCCGCACCCGCGCCGATCAGCGCCCTGCGGCGGGAGGGCCGCGGGCCCGCGGGCGGAGACTGGTTTCCGGGCGCGGGCGGGGACTGGTCACCGGTCGGGACGGGGTCCGTGGGGGCGGGAGGGGTTTCCGGCGGGGGAGGCGTCCGGTCGCCGGGTGCCGGATGGCCGCTGTCGGCCACTTCACGGTGGCCGACGAGCCGGTCGAGGATCTGTTGGGAGGTGGGCCGCCGCGCGGGTTCCTTGTCCAGGGCCGCGGTCACCAGGGGGAGGAGTTTCGGGTCGAGCCCCGTCAACCGGGGCGCGGCGGTGGAGATGTTGTGCAGGACCGCGGGGACGGTGGCCGCGTCGAAGGGTGCGCGGCCGGTTCCGGCGAAGGCCACCAGGCAGCCCCAGGCGAAGACGTCGGCCGCCGGGGTCGCCCGCTCGCCGTGCAGCAGTTCGGGGGCCATGTAGGAGGGGGTGCCCATGAGCTGGCTGGACCGGGTGAGGTCGTCGCTCCCCTCCAGGGCGCGGGCGATCCCGAAGTCGATCACCTTGGGACCCACGGGGGAGAGCAGCACGTTGGCGGGCTTGAGGTCGCGGTGCACGATCCCCGACCCGTGGATGGCGGCCAGCGCGGCGGCCACGCCCACCGCCACGCTCTCCAGCGTGCCGCCGCTCATCGGGCCCTGCCGGCGTACCGCCCGGGCCAGGTCGGGGCCCTGGATGTACTCCGAGACCACGAAGAGGGGTTCGCCCTCCAGGCGGGCGTCGATGACCCCGGCGGTGGAGAAGCGGGCGACCCGGCGGGCGGAGGCGACCTCGCGGGCGAAGCGCAGCCGGAAGGACTCGTCCTCGGCCAGGTCCGGGTGGATGACCTTCAGGGCGACCTGAGCACCGGAGGGTGCCTGCGCCAGGTGGACGGTGCCCATACCGCCGCGTCCGAGGCGGCGCAGGATCCGGTACCCGCCCAGTTCGCGCGGGTCGTCCGGATGCTGTGGGGCGGGGTTGTCGTGCCCGTTCGACATGGGGTCCTCATGGGGGTCGAGGGGTGTGCGGGGCCCGGGAGGTGGGGCGATGGGACGGCTGCGGGGTGGCGGCCAGAATACCGAGTCCGGGGCGGGGCCCGGGGCCGGTGGCCCTGCCGGCTCCGGGCAGGCGGGGCCGCTACCGCTGTCACTGGTGGTGATGCCGAAAGCGCGGAAACAGTTCCACGGGCCCCCTGCCTTCGCTAGTATTCGAATGCACGTTCGAAAGCCTGGCCGTACTTCCCCACGGGCAGGCCAGCCGGTGGTGTGCCCGCGCACGCGTCCGGACGCCAGACACAGGGAACGGTCGATGCTGGGGAGAGCTGTCGTGGGGCGGTACTACGGGGCGGAGGTCACGGTCGTCGAGGCTGACGGGCGGCCCAGCCGGTTCACCTGGAACGGCAGGGTGTACGGGATACGCAGGATCATCGACCACTGGGTGACCCTGCGCGGCGGCTGGACCCCGGGCTCGGGCTCCCAGGTGCCCGAGCACAGGCACTGGCGGGTGGAGGCCGGTTCGGCCTACGCGCAGGGCGTGTACGAACTGCGCCACGACACCGCGACGGGCGGGTGGCTGCTCTCCCGGGTGTGGGGTTGAACCTCCGACGGGGCCGCCCGGGGACCACACGGGGCCGGGTACGGCCGGCGGCCCGTCACACCCGGGCAGCCGACGGGTCCTGGGGCCGCACGTCCGAGGGGACGAGGCCGAACACCGCGAGGTCGGAACGGCCCTCGTGCAGCGGCATCGCGTTGCGTTCGGTGCCCTCCCGGACGAACCCGGCCGACTCCGCCACCCGGCACGATCCGGTGTTGGCCGTGGCGGCCTTGAGCTCCACCCGCTGGAACCCCTGGTCCAGGGCCCACCGGGAGACGGCGACCACGGCCTCGGCGGCGTACCCGCGGCCCCGGCCCCACGGCGAGACCCAGTAGCCGATCTCGGTCACCATGGCGGGCCACTGCGTGCGCATCAGCGCCACCGAACCGGTGAACCTGCCGCTCTCCCGGTCCACCATCGCCCAGTGCTGGCCGTCACCGCCGGTGCGGATGGCCGGGGCGACGTTCAGGCAGAAGTGTTCGGCCGTCTCCCGGGTGTACTCCCGCCCCGGGGCGGGGAGCGGGATCCACCTCTGCAACTCGGGGTCCACACACGAGGTGTACACGTCTTCGATGTCGCGTTCGAGCAGGGAACGCAGGCGCAGCCGATCGGTCTCCAGGATGACCGCGGGCATGATCGGAGCGCTCTGGACGGTGGCCATGACGGGTGTTCCCTCTGTGCTTCGGACTGCGGGCATCGCGCTGGGGTGCGATCACGATACGCGCCCCGCCGGTGTGCGCGGCCGCCGGGGCCCTCCGCGCCGAAGCCGCAGCGGGGCCCTGCGGGAGCGCCCGCGCCGCGGTCCGTCACCGCGCCTCCCCCGTACCGTCCGCGGCACGGGGGTGTCGGCGCCCCGGCTCAGAGCCAGCCGTCGACGACCCGTTGCCGGATCACCGTGTCGAACGCCTCCGCGAAGGCGTTGCCCGGGCACTCGGTGTCCAGCCAGTCCCGGTGCCGCGCCACCGCCTCCTGCGGGGTCACCGACCCGGTGACCGGGTTCACGTACTCGATCCGTTCGGCCGGGTCCACGCCCGTCAGCGCGCACAGCACCCGCAGAACGTCCACGAGCGAGTCCCGGGCCGCCCGGGTGGGGAGCTCCCCGGTGAAGTCGCCGAGCAGACACACCCCGATGTTGGCGTGGTTGAACCCGAACGCGTGCCCGGCCGTCACCGACCTCGCCAGACCGGGCAGCGGCAGCCCGTCGAAGACCGGCAGGCCGCCGCCGGAGTGGCGCCCCTCGTACACCGTGCCCCGGGGGTCGACCAACAGGTGGTAGCCGATGTCGCCCCAGCCCTGTTCGGCCGCGTGCAGGTGGTACACCGCCCGTACGTCCGCGGCGTGGTCGCCGGTGGTCGCCATCGCCGTGTGGTGCACGGTCAGCGCCTGGACCCGGTGGAACTCGGCGGGCCACAGGTCGTTGCCCTCCTCGTCGAAACGCAGTGACTCGTCGGCGCCCCACCCCGCCCGGGTGCGAACACGCAGCGCCGAACCCCCGGAGAGCGTCGAGACCCCCTGGTCCCGTGCCGAGAGCGACACCCGCTCCCGGCCGCCGAACCGCAGCTCCTCGCCGTCGCGCACGTTCACGGCGGCCAGGTCGGCGCCGTCCGCGCCGCGCACCTGGTAGCCGACCGCTCCCTCGGGTGCCCGCACCAGCGCGGAGGCCGACGGCGGCAGGTGCTCGGGGCCGCCGGTGTGCGGGTGCAGGTCCTGCCAGCCGCCCAGAACCCCGTCGGCGGTCTCGAAGCGCACGGCGGCGGCCTCGGAGCCCCGGGCGAGGCCCTCGGGGCGGTGGGCGACGGAGACGAGGTCGAAGCGGTGCTCGGGGCGCACGACCGCGCCGGTGGCGGTGGCCCGCTCGGCCAGGACCCTGGGGGCGGTGCGGGTGTCCGAGGCCGCGGCCGGGGCGGCCGGGGCGGGAGCGAGCGCGCTCAGGCCCGCCGCCGCGGTGGCACTGGTCAGGAAGGTACGCCGACGCATGGGTGATCCGTTCCGTTCTGGGGTGTTTCCCGGGACAGGGGGTGCGGGCACCGGAACAGAGTGCCACAGGGGTGTGACCCAAAGCACTCCCCGTGTGGGGGTCGTGGTGCCGTAGTGCGCTTTGGCTCCCGTCCGAAAACCCGCTGGTCACAGTGGTCTCCTGAGCCACGACAACCTCTCGGGACACGAGTTCCCCAGGGGCGCGCGGCACGGTCCGCGCCGACGAGGCGGCGCCGGAGCCGACCCCGGTGGCCAGCGCGCGGCCGTGCGGACTCTGGCACAGTTGGTCCTGACTTGAGGACCCCGGTGTTCGTACCGGGGCAGGCTGCGCCCCGGGCCGGGGGACCCGTGTGAGCGGTGCGGACACCGCGGACTACGCTGGGCCGGATCCATGCCGGACCAGGTGGAAACGGGCAGCCCACAGGCCTCTTGAACCTTCGGGAGCGATCATGACCGACGATGACCGCGAGGACGCCCGCCGCGGCGACCAGGAGGGTGCGCGATGGCGTGGAAACCGTCCCGCGCCCGGCCTGGGCCCGGGACTGGGCGGCCTCCTGGACGGACTGCCGGAGAGCGGTAGGGGAACCCGGACGGGTCAGGAGCAGGAGCCGAGGGCCGCTGCTCCGGGCAACCCCTTCCGACGCCCCCTCCACGAGCCGGAGACACCGCCCGCTCCGCCCGAGCCGCCGCGCCCCGAGGCCGGGGCCGAGACTCCCGCGCAGCCCGAACAGCCGGGGGAGCAGCCCCCGGCCCCCTTCGCGCGGACCTCCGCCCCGGCGGCCCCCGTGAACGAACCCCGGCTCAACGTCATCCCCTTCCGAGGGGGTCCCCGGGACACCGCGGCCCAGCAGCCCGAACCCCAACAGCCCGAACCCCAGGCCGGGCCGACCCACCCGGCCGGGACCCGCGAGTCCGCGCCCGCCGACCCCGCCCACGCGGACGAGAACCCCATCACCACCGAACCGAAGCAGAGCGAGACCGTGCACGCACACGAAGCAGCGGCGCCCCTCCCGGAGCCGCAGCACACCGGACCGCAGCAGCGGGCCGAACCGGAGGAGACCCGGCCGCCCGAGGAGGACCGGCCCCGGCCTGTCCAGGCCGCCCCGGCACCCGCCGACGACGCCTGGGGCCTCGGCGGCCACGCCTTCGACGACGCCGAGCGCGCCGCCGTCTACCGCGCCATCCGCGAACGCCGCGACGTCCGCGCGGGCTTCCGGCCCGACCCGGTCCCCGCCGACGTGCTCACCCGAGTCCTGGAAGCCGCCCACCAGGCGCCCAGCGTCGGGCACACACAGCCGTGGGACTTCCTGGTGGTGGAGGACCGGGAACTGCGTTCGCGGGTGCGCGACCTCGCCCGCGACGAGCGCGACACCCGCTCCCGGGCCCGCCCCGGCCCCCGCGCACACGCCTTCTCCGGCCTCAAGGTCGAGGCCGTCCTGGAGAGCCCGCTCAACATCGCCGTCACCGTCGACCCGAGCAGGGGCGCGCACGGCGCGGGCCGGCACTCCCGGCCCGCCTCCTACTCCGCCGCGCTCGCCGTCGAGAACCTGTGGCTGGCCGCCAGGGCGGAGGGGCTCGGGGTCGGCTGGGTCGCCGTCGCCGACGAGCGCGAGGTCGCCGGAGCCCTCGAACTCCCCTCCCACCTCGAAGTCGTCGCCTACCTGTGCGTCGGCTACGTCGAGGAGTTCCCCACCGAACCCGAGCTCGGCCTCGGCGGCTGGGCGAAGGGACGCCCCCTGTCCTGGGCGGTGCACCGCGACCGCTACGGTCGCCGCGGTCTGCCCGGCCACGAGCCGACCACCCTGCTGGAGGAGACCATCGCCGCCATCGGAGCGCTCAACGCCCGAGCCGTGGAGGAGGCGAGAGACCGGCAGGCCCGGATGACCAAGCCCCAGGGCTCCCTCGGGCTTCTCGAAGAGGTTTCGGTCCGGCTGGCCGGGCTGGCGGGGGAGTGCCCGCCGCCGGTGCCCGAACCCGCCGCCGTGGCGGTCTTCGCCGGTGACCACGGGGTGTACGCCCAGGGGGTGACCTCCTGGCCGCAGGAGGTCACCGCGCAGATGGTGCAGAACTTCCTCGACGGCGGGGCCGTGGTCAACGCCTTCGCCGAGCAGGTGGGCGCCGAGGTGACCGTGGTGGACGTCGGCGTGGTCGGCGACCTGCCCGGGGCGGCCGGACTGCTGCCCCGCAAGGTCGCCCGGGGGACCGCGGACTTCACGCAGGGACCGGCGATGACCCGCGACCAGGCGCTCCAGGCACTGGAGGGCGGTGTCGAGGTCGCCCGGGACCTGGTCTCGGCGGGCAACCGCTGCCTGGTAACCGGAGACATGGGGATCGGGAACACCACCCCCGCCGCGGCTCTGGTCTGCGCCTTCACCGGGGCGGACCCGTCCGTGGCGACCGGGCGCGGGACCGGGGTGGACGACGCCACCTACGAGAACAAGGTGAAGGTGGTGCGCCGGGCGCTGGAGGCCAACCCGGTGGACCCGGAGGACCCCATCGGTACGCTCGCCGCGCTCGGCGGACTGGAGCACGCCGCGCTGGCCGGGTTCATCCTCGGCGGTGCGGCGCTGCGGGTGCCGGTGCTGCTGGACGGGGTGATCGCCGGTTCGGCCGCGCTGGTCGCCGCCGCGGTCTCCCCGGAGTCGGTGAGCGCCTGCTTCGCCGGGCACCGTTCCGCCGAACCCGGCCACGGGGTGGCGCTGGAGCACCTGGGCCTGACCCCGCTGGTGGACCTGTCGATGCGCCTCGGGGAGGGTTCGGGGGCGCTGCTGGCGCTGCCGCTGCTGCAGGGCTCGGCGCGGGCGCTGCGCAACGTGGCCACCTTCGACACGGCCGGTGTGTCCACCGCCCGGTAGGGGCACGGCCCCGAAGGGGACGAACGACGGGCCCCGACCGCCGCGGTCGGGGCCCGGGGGTGGATGCGTCCTGGGTCACGCCCTTCGGGGCTCGCCCCTTTACCGCGATGTAACACCGCTTTGACAAGGTAATTTGGAGCAATCGCCGAATATCGCCGGCGGCGCGCAGGGGCCTGTCCCCCACGCGTGCACCCCGCCGTCGAAGCCGGGGGCCGGTGCGGACGACCGAAGGGGTGCGATCCGTGACCTATCTCCTTGGCTTGCGTATGCGGGACCGTGACGTCCTCGTCGTCGGAGGCGGAAGGGTGGCCCAACGCCGGGTCCCCGTCCTGCTCGGGGCCGGCGCCCGCGTCACCCTCATCTCTCCGCAGGTGTCCGCCGCGCTCGAGGACCTCGCCGACGCCGGGCACCTGACCTGGCTCCGCCGCCCCTGGGAGCCGGGTGACGTCCGCGGCCCCGAGGCTCCCCTCTTCTGGCTCGTGCACGCGGCCACGGACTCCCCGGAGGTCAACGCGGCCGTCGCCGAGGAGTCCGAGCAGGCCCGGATCTGGTGCGTGCGCGCGGACGACCGGCACGCCTCCTCCGCGTGGACCCCCGCCAGCGGCTCCGCCAACGGCATCACGGTCGGCGTGGTCGCCTCGGGCGACCCGCGCCGCTCCGCCGGTCTGCGCGACGCCGTCATCGACGGACTGGCCGACGGCACCCTGGACGCCCGGCGCGGCCGTGAACGCCTGCGCGGCGTCGCCCTGGTCGGCGGCGGCCCCGGCGACCCAGGCCTCATCACGGTCCGGGGCCAGCAGCTGCTGTCCCAGGCCGACGTGGTGGTCGTGGACCGCCTCGCGCCGACCTCCCTCCTGGACCGCCTTCCCGCGGACGTCGAGATCGTGGACGCCTCGAAGATCCCCTACGGCCGCTCCATGGCGCAGGAGGAGATCAACTCCGTCCTCGTCGAGCGCGCCAGGGAGGGCAAGTTCGTGGTCCGCCTCAAGGGCGGCGACTCCTTCCTCTTCGGCCGGGGCGGTGAGGAGGCCGCGGCCTGCGCGGCCGCCGGGATCCCCGTGACCGCCGTCCCCGGTGTCACCAGCGCCCTGGCCGCACCCGCCAGCGCCGGCATCCCCGCCACGCACCGGGGCGTCTCCCAGGACGTGCACATCGTCTCCGCGCACGTCGCCCCGGGTGACGGCCGCTCCACGGTCGACTGGGCCGGGCTGGCCCGGGCCGACGGCACCGTGGTCGCCCTCATGGGCGTGCAGCGGATCGAGGCCATCACCGACGCCCTGATCGAGCACGGCCGGTCCCCGCAGACCCCCGTCGCGGTGGTCCAGGAGGCGACTCTGCCGGGTCAGCGGACGGTGACGGGTACGCTGGCGGACATCGCCGACTCGGTCCGAGCGGCCCAAGTCCGGCCCCCCGCCGTGGTGATCATCGGAGAAGTGGTCAAAACAGCGCGGGATCTTGACATACTGCACACGGGAGCCCAGGTCGAGATCGATCGAATGGCGACCGGGCGCGATCTCCACTAGGACCTCCGGCGGCGGCGCACGCCAGGGGCCGACGGGGGAACCTCAGTACCGGTAACGGGCCCCTCCCGGCGGAGGGGTATCCGCCCCAGACACTCGATGAGGAGGGCATACCGATCATGACCCGGCCGTCGGCCGCACCGGACGCCTCGGGCGCCGGTGCCTCGGACCGGTTCGGAACCGGACCGGACGCCACCTCCGCCCAGCCCGCCGCCGCGGGCGCCCAAGCCGCGCCCCGACCCGGCGGGACCGAAGGCGGACGCCGGGGGCCCACGGTCCCCGTGTCCGCCGGACCGGCCAAGCACCGGGCCCCCACGAACGAGGACGACCGCTTCGAACAGGTCCTGGAGTCCCTGCGCAGGCAGATCCGCGACCTCGCCTTCGCCGAGGGGCTGGCCGGGGCCGAGGAGGGCAGGGCGCTTCAGGAGGACGTCCTGGCCCAGCTCTCCGACTACGTCCTGCCCCGTGTGCGCCGCCCCGACATCCCCCTGCTCATCGCCGTCGCCGGTTCCACCGGCGCGGGCAAGTCCACCCTGGTCAACAGCCTGGTCGGTGAGCAGGTCACCACCACCGGCGTGCGTCGGCCCACCACCAACAGCCCTGTGCTGGCCTGCAACCCCGCCGACGTGGACTGGTTCAGCGAGGCCTCCTTCATCCCCTCCCTGCCCCGGGTGCGCCAGCAGGGCCTGGCCATGCCGGGCAAGGACGGCATGCTGGTGCTCGCCGCCACCGAGGCCATGCCCCCGGGTGTGGCGCTCCTGGACACCCCCGACGTCGACTCCGCCGTGGCCGCCCACCACGAGTTCGCCGCCAAGTTCCTGGACGCCGCCGACCTGTGGGTGTTCGTCACCACCAGCGGCCGGTACGCGGACGCGCGCGTGTGGGAGTTCCTCCAGGTGGCCCGGGACCGGGACACCTCGCTGGCCGTCGTGCTGTCCCGGGTCCCCCGCAAGGGCCGCCGCCAGCTCCTGGACCACTTCGGCGCGATGCTGGAGGCCAACGGCCTGGGCAACGCCGCCCGCTTCGCGATCCCCGAGACCGACCAGATCGAGGGCGAACGCTTCACCTCCAACGTCGCCGACCACATCCGCGAGTACCTGGCGGACGTGGCCGGGGAGGCCGGACAGCGCGACCGGGTCTCCCGGCGCACCTTCATCGGTGTCATCGACAGCTTCCGCACCCGTGTCCCCGAACTCGTCCGCCAGGTCGAGGCGCAGATCGAGACCGGGCGTTCCCTGGGCGCCGTCGTGGACGACGCGTACGCGGGAGCGGCCGCGCGTATCGACACCGCCCTGGGCGACGGCACCCTGCTGCGCGGCTCCCTCCTGGCCCGCTGGCAGGAGGTCGCGGCCAGCGGTGAGCTCGCCAAG
The DNA here is from genome assembly GCF_056173285.1 of Nocardiopsis sp. iso_40. Classification (NCBI taxonomy): domain Bacteria; kingdom Bacillati; phylum Actinomycetota; class Actinomycetes; order Streptosporangiales; family Nocardiopsidaceae; genus Nocardiopsis; species Nocardiopsis sp. iso_40. Next base: position 1,549,944 of record NZ_CM149666.1, read on the forward strand.
AGCCTGCGCCTGCGCGGCAGGCGCGCCCGCAAGGGCCGTGCCGAACAGGCCGAGCGCGGACAGCGGGTCAGCGCCCTGGAACGGGCCGTCCGCGACGCTCTGGAGGCCCTGGTGGTCTCCGCCGAGGAGCGGGCCTCGGAACAGGTCGAACAGCGCTGGCGGGAGGTGCCCGGCGGTGCCGCACTGGCCGACAGGGCCCTCGACCAGCCCGGATCGGGCACGCTCGCCAAGCAGCTCCGCCAGGAGATCACCGAGTGGCAGCGGGAGGTCGCGGAGATGACCGCGGCCAACGGCGCCACCAAGCGGTCGGTGGCCCGCTTCGTCACCTTCGACCACGACATCGTCGCCCTGGTCATGATCATCGACCTGCTCGGTTACGAACGATCCAACTCCGGAGGCGGCGCCCACGCGGCCGACGCCTCCGGTCCGTCCCCGCAGCGCCTGCTCAAGGGGTTGTTCGGCGCCCAGTCGTTGCGCAGCATCGGCGGGAGCGCACGGGAGAACCTGCGCCAGCGTGTCCTCGGGCTGCTCTCCCACGAGCGCACGCCCTTCGACCACGCCCTGGCCGCGGCGGGCATCCCGTCCGAGGACAGCGCCGTCCAGCTCTATCAGGCCACGTACAACCTTGAGATTGCACGATGACGACTCAGTGGAACTCCCCCCGCGCGGGGGACGCCGACCACGGGGAGCCCCGGGCCGAGGGCGAGGAGCGCGAGAGCGGACCCGCCGCGTCCGGACCCTGGAACGACGAACCCGGCCGGGGGGCCGCCTCCCCCGCTCCGTCCGGGGGCCCAGCCTCCTACGAGAGCAGCCCCTGGCGCGGCTACACCATGCCGGTGCCGGAGCATCCCGAGCACGCCGAGGAGCGTGAACGGGCCGCGGAGGAACCGCCCGCCCACGAGCCCCCGGCCTACGACGGGATCGCCGGGTACCCGGACCCCTCCGGAGCCGGGGCGGCGCAGAACGCCCCCCAGCAGGCCCCGGAAACCGTCACGGACGCCTCCACCCGGCCGGAACCCCATCCGGAGTCGGCGGAGGCCGCCAAGGCCCGGCAGCGGCGTTTCGGACGCCACGCCCGCGCCTGGGCGGACGCCGAGGGGGAGCGGCGCCGCCAGGGGCACACCGAGCGGGAGGACGACCCCGACGGCCTCGCGGGGTGGGTCGGCAGCCTTACCGAGGCCGCTGACGACACCCGCATCGCCGGTCGCAGCACCGGCAGCTTCCCGGTGGTCACCCCGGAGACCGAGCGCCCCGCGGATCGGGCGGCCGACCCGGCGGCGGAACAGCCCGACCGGAGCGCTCCGGAAGGCCCCGAGGCCGAGGAGGCGCCCCGGCGCCACACCCGGCGCCCGGCGCCCGGCGCCACGCGTACACCGGCCACCGCCACCTGGGTGCCCAGCCCGGAACAGGACGAGCGGGACGGGGGGGAGGACGGGGGACACGCTCCCGGGGCGGCCTCGGAGCCCGAGCGCACCGAGGCAGCCGGCCCGGCGGGCCCGGTCGCGGAGACCGGTGCCGGGGGACCGCACGGCGGCACGGACGAGGACCCGCCGCCCCTGCCCCGCAGGATCCCCGGACCCTCCGCGGTCTCGGGGTCCTTCCGGGCGGTCGGCGCCGAGACCCCCGCGCCCGGGACGGAAACCGCGCCCGGTACGGAACCCGGAGCCGCCCCCGAGCGGGACGCCCGGTCCGCGTACGAACGGGAGGACACCGCCTCGGAGGAACCCGAGGAGGAGTACCGCCCCACCACCCACGACCACTGGCAGCCCACCAGCACCACCAGCCGGGCCGAGCTCATCGAGCGGTTGGACGCCCTGAGCACCCTCGTCGAACTCGGCCGGGAGGACCTGCCCGAGGAGGTCCTGGGCCGGGCCGGGCAGTTGCTCGACCACGCCGGGGCGCGTCTGCGCCTGTCCGGCGAACACACGGTCGTGGCCCTGGCCGGAGGCACCGGAAGCGGAAAGTCCTCCCTGTTCAACGCCCTGTGCGGGCTCGAACTCTCGCAGACCGGAGTCACCCGCCCCACCACCTCCAAGGCACACGCCTGTGTGTGGGGGCACGAGGGCGCCGACGCGCTCCTCAGCTGGCTGGGGGTGCCCACCCGGTACCGCCACTCGCGCACCAGCGTCCTGGACTCGGGCAACTCCGAGCTGACCGGCCTGGTCCTGCTCGACCTCCCCGACCACGACTCGGTCCGCAGCATGCACACCGCCGAGGCCGACCGTCTCATCGGTTCCGTGGACCTGCTCGTGTGGGTGCTCGACCCGCAGAAGTACGCCGACGCGGCCGTGCACCACCGCTACCTGGCCAAGATGGCCGGGCACGGCGCGGTCACCGTCGCCGTCCTCAACCAGGTCGACAAGGTCGCGTCGGACGAGCTCGAGGAGCTCCTCACCGACCTGCGCCGCCTCCTGGAGTCGGAGTCGGGCGTGCACCCGCGGGTGATCACCACCTCCACCGTGACCGGCCAGGGCGTTCGCGACGTGCGCGACTTCCTGAGCGAGACGGTCACCGAGCGGCACGCCCTGGTGGACCGGCTCGTCGCCGACCTCGACCAGGTCATCGTGCCGTTCGAGGAGTTCTACGGCGACAGGGAGGTCCCCGAGACGGTGTCCGTGCAGACACGGTCCCGGGTCCGGGAGGGGCTGGCCAACGCGGCCGGCGTCACCGCCGTCGCCGACGTGGTGGAGACCAACGACGTACGCAGGGGCAAGCGACGCGTCGGCTGGCCGGTGGCCCGCTACGTCGCCAAACTCCGCAAGGATCCCCTCGCCACCGTGCAGTTGGACTTCCTGCGCCGTGACGAACCGGGTGTCGGCGGCCGGGTCGACGCGCACGAGGCCGAGCTGGAGACGTCCCTGGGAGAGGCCGCGGACGAGGTGTCCGAGGGGATGCCCGGCCCGTGGCGCCGCCGGATGCGGGCGGCGGCTCGCAGCGGTGCCGCCGAACTCCCCGCCGAACTGGGTGAGGCGGTCGCCGGTGCGGTCGGTGACCCGGACCGCAGCCCGTCGTGGTGGCGGTTGGCCCGGACGGTGCAGTACTCGCTGCTGGCCGTGGCCGGGGCGGGGTTCGCCTGGGCGCTGCTGTCCCTGTTGAGCTGGCTCGGGGGCGGTATCACCGGCCTGCGGATGTTCGACGACCCGATCTTCATCGCCTACTCGGGTGCCGTGGTCGGCGCCGGCCTCCTGGTGGGCTGGCTGACCGGGGTGGGCTGCGGAAACCTCGTGGAGGTCGCCGCCGTCCAGCGCCGGGAGAGCGTGGAGCGCGCCGCTCAGGAGCGCGTTCGGGAGATCGCGGTCCTGCGGGTGGTCGCTCCGATGGAGGAGGAACTGGCGCGCTACCGGGCCTTCCGGGCCGCCTACGAGGTGGCGCGGATCCGGGACTGACGGAACCGCCGCCGGAGCGGGCCGCACTCACGGGACGCCCACGGGAGCGTACGAACCACAGGAGTACACGAACACAGCGAAGGCCGGCCGGGTCGAGACCCGGCCGGCCCGGACCGGGGACGGGCCGCCTGTCGGTGGCCCGTCCCCGCTCGTGTCAGGAAGAGGGGACTACAGCCAGTGAAGGACCTTCTTGGCCATGTGTTGCTCCTTGGTTCGAGTGCTGAGTGCTGACGGGCGTCGAGCGGCCGGTACGACAGACGGACGGACGAACCGGACCAGATTTCTGGCCGAAACCGTCGGCGCCCTCTGGCAGGATGCCCTAAATCGTGACGCCAACCAACCCCCTCTGGAACAGAGGGTGATGGCTGCGGTAGCCTCGGCCTGCAAGGCACATACAATCGGCAATTAAGTTATTACCCAAAGTAATGTAAAGTGGGGAGGGTGTGCTTGCCAGAGGCCCACCAGGGAGGATGTGGGGCCGCCCTGGTCACCGAGTGGCACCGCAGCGGAACGCGGGGCGAATCCGGTTCGTCGAAAGGAGAACCGTGGGAGGCGGTGGGCACATCAGAGACAGGTGTAGGGCTCCGGAGGCAGAGGGTGACACAGGGAGGGAGGATGGAGCGGTGAGCATCTCGGAGAAGCCGATGGCGGCGGAGGAACGCCGCCCCGGCGACCGCCGGACCTGGCCGATCTTCCAACAGCCCCTCGGGCTGGTCGTCTACCTGCTCCTGTTGGTCTTCGTCGCGTTGTTCCTGTTCGGGGTGGCCGCCGCGCAGACGGCCCTGACCGTCCCGGACCTCACGCTCTTCTTCGCCCTCGTGGTCTCCGCGGTGGTGTGTGTGGAGGCCATCCGCCGCATCGACATGCCGGCCGGCCTGACCCGCGACCTGCTGGGAGCCTGGTGGTTCCCCGCGATGCTTCTCCTGCCGCCGGTGTACTCGCTCCTCATCCCGGTCCCCGTGTACCTGTTGCTCCAGCGCCGGAGCCGACGCACGCTGCCGCACCGCCGGGTGTTCAACGCGGCCTCCGTGGGGGTCTCGGGGTTCCTCGCCTCGGTGGTCTGGCACGGTACCGAGGTGGGGCTGCTCGCCGGGATCGGCGGCTCCCCGGCCGCACACCAGGTCCTGACCACCGTCAACGGCGTGTTCATCGCGTTGGCCTGCTGTGCCGGGTTCACCCTGGTGAACACGTTCCTGGTGTTCATGGGCGCCGGACTGAGCGGGGGGTCGGGCGGTATCCGCAGCATGTGGGACCGAGAGGCTTTCCTCGTGGACTCCGTCGAATTATGTGTCGGGGCCACCGTCGCCATCCTCGCGCAGATCTCCCTGTTCCTCCTGGTCATCGCGGTTCCGCCGGTGCTCCTGCTCCAGCGCAGCCTGGTCTACCAGCAGTTGCAGGCCGCGGCCCGGACCGACCCCAAGACCGGTCTGCTCAACGCGCCCACCTGGGAGCAGGAGGCGGCCGCGGAGATCGCCAGGACCCGTGCCGCCCGGGGACGCGCGGCCGTGCTCATCGTCGACATCGACCACTTCAAACGGGTCAACGACAACCACGGCCACCTGTTCGGCGACCAGGTCCTCCTCGGCGTCGCGACGACCATAGCCCAGCAGTTGCGCCAGTCCGACCTGCTCGGCAGGTTCGGCGGCGAGGAGTTCGTGGTCATGCTGCCCGGGACCGACACCACGGAGGCCTGGCAGGCGGCGGAGCGACTGCGCTCCCAGGTCGGGCGGATGGAGATCGCGGTGGACGGCGTCCAGGTGTCGATCACCATCTCGGTCGGTGTCGCCGTCGTCGGCGACCACGGCAACGACCTCGTCGAACTGCTGACCGCGGCCGACCTCGCGCTCTACCGGGCGAAGGAGACCGGTCGCGACCGCGTGTGCCTGCCTGCCGGACGGCCGGAGGTGAGCGGGAAGATCCCGGGCCCCCGCGGCGGTGAGATCCCCGATTCGGCGGGCAGCCCGGGAGAACCTTCCTGACCTGCGGATAAGGCGGAGGTGGGGCGGGTTTTCCACAGGTTCGCGCGGGGCCGCTTGCGGGTCCGCGCCCGGTGACCGAACGTGAGGGTATGCCCTGTGATCAGCATGAACCCTCCACTGATCCCTTCGAAGACCCGCCCCCCACCCCCGACCCCGCAGCCGTCCCCCTCCGGTTGCGCAACCCGGCCGACCTCCTCGCCGCCCTGCCCTACCTGGTGCCCCACCCCCTGACCGACGCGGTGGTCTCCCTCGTGCTCGCGCGGGGGAGCGTCCTGGGTGTCCTGTACGGCGAACTCGACCACCTGGACCACGTCCTCACCCCGGCCCGGAGCGGCACGGCGGCCGTCGACGCGGCGCTGGCCGCAGGCGGCACCGGCATGCTCGTTGCCGGTTTCGGCCGTCCCGAACGCGTCACCCCGCACGTGGACGCGCTCCTGACCCGGGCCCGGGACCGGGGGCTGGCGGTCCCGGAGGCCCTCAGGGTGACCGGGAACCGCTACTGGTCCTACGTCTGCCGCGATCCCGGCTGCTGTCCGCCCGGGGGCGTGCCCTTCGACCCCGACGCCTCCCCGGTGCCGGCCGAGGCGGTCCTGCGCGGCCTGGTGCCGGGCGACGGGGGAGGGAGCGCCCGTACCCGGTTCCTGCTGGAGCCGGTGCTCGGTGCCCCGCGGGCGGAGGCCGCAGAGGCAGCGCAGGCGGAGGAGGAGCGGGTCCGCCACGAGGACACGGAGGAGGACCTGAGGGGCCGGCGGCTGCCCGAGGTGCTCGCCGCGCTGCGCCGGGAGGGCCACCGGAGGGTGACCGAACCGGCGGCCCTGGCCCGGCTGGGCGTCCACCTCACCGAACTCGGGGTGCGCGACGCCGTGTGGACCCGCATCACCCCCCGGACCGCCGAAACCCACGTCCGCCTGTGGTCCCGGGTCGTCCGCCACGTCCCCGAACGCCACCGCCCGGCCCCTGCCGCGCTGCTCGCGGTGGCCGCCTGGCAGCACGACGACCAGCGGTTGGCCCGGGCGGCCCTGGACGTGGCCCTGGCCGCTGACCCCGGGTACGCGATGGCGGTGCTCATGGCCCGGGCCCTCAGGTGGGGGCTGCCCGCCGAACGCTGGCGGGACTTCGTGGCCACGCGCCTCGACGGCGGGGAGGAACCGGGGGACGGGGAGTCCCCCGACCAGGGGTGAACCGGCCCGGGATACCGGACCGCCGGTTCCCCGGCGGTTCCGGCCCGGGGCCGGGCCGCCTCGCCCGGACCGTATCGACCCCGCGCAGGGGGCGTGCCGACGCGCTTCGGTACGCGTCGGCACTCCCGGGCACCGGGGTCCGCACGCGGGCCCCGGTGATGGCGGGGGCACCGTTTCCGACGCCCTAGGCTTGGAGGTATGCCGGAGTACATCTACACCATGCAAAACGTGCGCAAGGCGCACGGCGACAAGGTCGTCCTTGACAACGTTTCGGGGTCGTTCCTGCCCGGAGCCAAGATCGGTGTCGTGGGCCCCAACGGCTCGGGTAAGTCGACGCTGCTGAAGATCATGGCCGGCATCGAGCAGCCGTCCAACGGTGAGGCGCGGCTCATGCCCGGGTTCACCGTGGGCCTGCTCGCCCAGGAACCCCGACTCGACGAGAACAAGTCGGTCCTGGAGAACGTCGAGGACGGCGTCGCCGATACCAAGGCGATGCTGAACCGCTTCAACGAGATCGCCGAGAAGATGGCGACGGACTACTCCGACGACCTTCTCGAAGAGATGGGCAAGCTCCAGGAGCAGCTCGACCACCGCAACGCCTGGGACCTCGACAGCCAGCTGGCACAGGCCATGGACGCCCTGCGCTGCCCCCCCGGCGACGCCTCCGTCACCCAGCTGTCCGGTGGTGAGAAGCGCCGCGTCGCGCTCTGCAAGCTCCTGCTGGAGGCCCCCGACCTCCTGCTGCTCGACGAGCCCACCAACCACCTCGACGCGGAGAGCGTGAACTGGCTGGAGCAGCACCTGGCCAAGTACGCGGGCACCGTCATCGCGATCACACACGACAGGTACTTCCTGGACCACGTCGCCACCTGGATCCTGGAGCTGGACCGCGGCCAGTTCTACCCCTACGAGGGCAACTACAGCACCTACCTGGAGACCAAGCAGGCCCGCCTGAAGGTCGAGGGGCAGAAGGACGTCAAGAAGGCCAAGCGCCTCAAGGACGAGCTGGAGTGGGTCCGCTCCAACGCCAAGGCCCGCCAGACCAAGAGCAAGTCCCGTCTGGCCCGCTACGAGGAGATGGCCGCCGAGGCCGACAAGACCCGCAAGCTGGACTTCGAGGAGATCCAGATCCCGCCGGGTCCGCGTCTGGGCAACACCGTGGTCGAGGTCAGCAACCTCAGCAAGGGCTTCGGGGACCGGCTGCTCATCGAGGACCTCAGCTTCTCGCTGCCGCCCAACGGCATCGTCGGCATCATCGGTCCGAACGGTGTCGGCAAGACGACCCTGTTCAAGATGATCGTCGGTGAGGAGACCCCCGACGAGGGCAAGATCAGGGTCGGCGACACCGTCGACATCTCCTACGTGGACCAGTACCGGGGCCGTATCGACGACTCCAAGAACGTCTGGGAGACCATCTCCGACGGCGAGTCCTTCATCACGGTCGGCAAGGTCGAGATCCCCAGCCGCGCCTACGTCGCCGCCTTCGGCTTCAAGGGCTCGGACCAGCAGAAGTCCGCCGGTGTGCTCTCCGGTGGTGAGCGCAACCGCGTCAACCTGGCGCTCACCCTCAAGCAGGGCGGCAACCTGCTGCTCCTGGACGAGCCCACCAACGACCTGGACGTCGAGACCCTCGGTTCGCTGGAGAACGCCATCCTGGACTTCCCGGGCTGCGCCGTGATCACCTCCCACGACCGCTGGTTCCTGGACCGCGTCGCCACGCACATCCTCGCGTGGGAGGGAGGCTCCTCCTGGTACTGGTTCGAGGGCAACTTCGAGTCCTACGAGAAGAACAAGGTCGAGCGCCTGGGCCCGGAGGCCGCACGCCCGCACGCGGTCACCCACCGCAAGCTCACCCGCGACTAACCGCACCGCTCGGGCACACGGGCCCCGCCGTCCGGATCCGTCCGGACGGCGGGGCCTTCGTTCGCCCGGGGCGCGGGCAGCGCCAGCGGAGCAGGTCGTGCCCGGAACCGGGGAGCGGGCCTCCGCCGCGCCGGGCGCGGGGCCGCGGAGCACGGTCGCCGGCACCGACCCGACGGCGCTCCCGGAGGGCCCCCTCCTGCTCCACGTGGACCTGGACGTCGTCGACGCCTCCGAAGTGCCCGGTCTGCTCTTCCCCACACCGGGCGGTCCGCGGACCGACGAGGTCCTCACCGCCGTCCGCGCGGTCCTGGAAACCGGCCGGGTCACCGCGCTGAGCGTCGGGTGCACCTGGGCGCCCGACGAGGAGTCGGACGGTGACGGAGGGGTCCGGGCCCGCCTGCTCACCGCGCTCCTGGAAGCCTCGGCCTGAGGGCGCCGCCGCCCCCGGTACCGGTCCGCCGAACACGCCCCGGGCACCGGACGGTGCGGAACCGTTCCGGGACGGACGGCCCACGGAGGAGCCCGCGAACGTGGCATACCCTGGACGCGATGACTTCCGCGCGTGATGACCACCAGGGTGCGGGCGAAGAGCCCGTACAGATGACGTTCTACGAGGCCGTGGGCGGTGAGCAGACCTTCACCCGTCTGGTCCGCCGTTTCTACGAGGGTGTCGCCGACGACCCCGTGCTGCGGCCCATGTACCCCGAGGAGGACCTGGGACCCGCCGAGGAGCGCCTGCGCCTGTTCCTCATCCAGTACTGGGGCGGCCCGCGTACCTACAACGAGCAGCGCGGCCACCCGCGTCTGCGGATGCGGCACGTCCCGTTCCGGATCGGCGCGACCGAGCGCGACCTGTGGCTCGAGCACATGCGCGCCGCCGTGGACTCCCTCGGCCTGCACGGGGCCCTCGAGCGCCAGCTCTGGGAGTACATGGTCATGGCCGCGCACAGCATGGTGAACGTCGCCGAGGAGGCCACGCCCCCGGAGGTGGCCGACCCGACCTCACTGCGGGTGGGCGGCGACGGCAGGGTGCGCCGCGACAGCGGGGACGCGGGAGACGATGACGACGGCGAGGCCGTCACCATCTCCCTGAAGAGGTGAACCCTCCCAGGCGCCGTCCGGGGTGTCCGCGGGCCGTCAGGAGTACTTGTTCAGGAGCGCGCGCTCGGCGTCGTTGAGGCGTCGGGCGCTCTGCGTCGCCACGTCGAAGCCGACCAGGACCGTCCTGGCGCGCAGGTAGACCCGCTCGTCGTCGAGGATCTCGTAGGCCATGCTGAAACTGGCGTTGCGCACCTCGGTCACCCACAGCTCCACGCGCACCGGGTCGGTGCGGGGCAGCAGCGGGGCGACGTAGTCGGCCTCCTGGCGGGCCACGACCGTGGCGCCGAACGCCTCGGGGTCGTGGCCGCCGACCCCGAAGTTCAGGAAGCCGACGCGGGCGTCCTCCAGGTAGGTGAGCATCCGGACGTTGTTGACGTGCTGCTGCGGGTCAAGGTCGGCGTAGCGCACCTGGGCCAGGTGTACGTACCGCTGGGGCTCGGCGCTGGTGGGGCTCTCGGCCTCGATCTGTGTCACGTCCTGGGTCCTCTCCCGATGTTCTCCCGGATGGTCCTCCCCGGGTCGGGCGTGTCCCGTGCCTCACACGCTCGTCGTGACGCACGGGACACGCCTGTGGTCTCCTTCGATTGTCCCAAAGACACCTCGCGGGAACCCCGGCAGGGGATGTCCGGTTCCTGTGTCCTTGCTCTCTCCGGCAGGAGTCCGAGGTCCTGGTCAGGGGACCGAAAGGCCCAGGTGGTGGGCGAGGAAGGCGAGTTGCTCGGAGGTCAGGGCGACGCTCCGGCTCACCGAGCGGGAGCTGTGTCCGACCTCGGCCTCCCTGCGGATGAGCACCGGGTGTTCTCCGATCGGCGCCGAGGTGGCGTGCTGCATCCAGGCGCACAGCTTGCGGGCGTGCATCGGGTCGACCCGGGTGTCGTTGTCGAACACGGTGAACAGGGTGGCCGGGTAACGGGTCCCCGAACGCACGTTGTGGTAGGGGGAGTAGCCCAGCAGCCAGCCCAGCTGTTCGGGGTCCTCGGCGCTGCCGTACTCCACGTTCCACAGCTGGCCCAGGCCGAACCGCTCGTACCGCACCATGTCGAGCAGGGGCGCGGAGCACACCGCGGCGGCGAACAGGTCCGGTCGCTGGGTGACCATGGCGCCCACCAGCAGTCCGCCGTTGCTGCCGCCCATGACCGCGAGCCGTTCCGCGCTGGTGGTCCCGCTGGAGATCAGGTGTTCGGCCGCCGCGGCGCAGTCGTCGAAGACGTTCTGCTTGTTGCCGAGCATGCCGCCCCGGTGCCACTCCTCCCCCTCCTCCAGCCCGCCGCGCAGGTTGGCGACGGCGTACACGCCCCCGGCGCGCACCCAGGCCAGGATCGCGGCGGAGTATCCCGGGGTGAGGGAGATCTGGAAACCGCCGTAACCGTAGAGAACGGTCGGGAGCGGACCGTCCGCGGGTTCGGCCGGGGACACCACCAGCATGCGTACGGTGGTGCCGTCCTTCGAGCTGAAGGCGACCTGTTCGGTGCTTACCCCGGGCAGGTCGATCTCGCCCGGCGGGTCGGCCCACCGCGTCACCTCTCCGGTCCGGGCGTCGTAGTGGTACACGGACGAGGGGTGGGTGTTGTCGGTGTAACCGAACCACGCCTCGTGCCCGCCCTCGGGGCGGGTGCTGAGCCCGTTGAGACTGCCCAGGCCGGGCATCGCGAGTGTGCCCAGGCGCTCGCCGGAACCCGCGTCGTGCCTGCTGATCTCGCTGATCGCGTGCCGGCTCCAGGCCACGAGCAGCTCGGGGGAGTCGAGTCCCTCCCCGTCGAGCAGGGCGTGGCCCTCCAGAACCGCTTCGGGGTCCTCCGCGACCAGGGTGTTCCAGTTCTCGTAGCCGGGGGCGGCCGGGTCGGTGACGCACAGGCGTCCGCGGGGGGCGTCGCGGTCCGTGAACAGGTACAGGCGGCCGTCGAGACCCACCTCGGGGCGCAGGTCGTGGTCCACGTCCTCCTGGATGGTCACCAGGCGGGGGCTCTCCAGCGGCCCCGCCGACAGGTCGGCGATCCAGGCGTTGGTGGCCGAGGAGGTCCCCTTGACGGAGGTGAGCAGGAGCCAGCGCCCGTCCCTGCTCACGGAGACCCCGAAGTACTCGGTCTTGTCCCTGCCCGCACCGAAGACCAGGGCGTCTTGGTCCGCGGGGGTGCCCAGGCGGTGCAGGTAGACCCTGCGGTGGTAGGAGGTCTCGTCCTCGGGCACCTCGTCCTCGGGCAGGCGGCGCACGTAGTAGAAGGCCGAGCCGTCGGGCAGCCACGCCACGGGGCTGTAGCGGGTGCGGTCGACGGGGTCGTCGACGAGCTCGCCGGAGTCCACGTCGATGACGCGCAGGAGTGATTCCTCGTCGCCGCCCTCGGAGAGCTGGTAGGCGAGCAGCCGGCCGTCCGGTGAGGGACGCCAGGCGTCCAGGGTGGTCAGGCCGGAGGGGTCGAGCGCCCCGGGGTCGATCAGGGCGCGTTCGGGGCCCCCGCCGTCCCGGACGTGGAGCACCGCGTGCTCCTGGCCGGGGTTGCGGCGGCTGAGGAAGCGGCGCTCGCCGCGCCAGAGGGGTACCCCGACGTGCCCGGCGCCCATCAGCGAACGCACCTGGTCGGCGAACCAGTCGCGGGTCTCGTAAGCGCTGGAGAGTTGGTTGTACAGGGTGTCCTGGGCGGCGGACCACTCCTTGGTCTCGGTGGAGTCGGCGTCCTCCAGCCACCGGTAGGGGTCACGGACCGTGTGGCCGTGCAGGGTTTCGTCGATGTCCAGCCGGGTGGCCGGGGGATAGCGGAGTTCACGCATGCTTCGCACCCTATCCACCGTTATCTCACTGTGTGTGTTCGGCGCGGCGACAACGTGAATCCGGGTTTGTCGGACGCACAATGGGTCTCGGAAAGCGACAACGCGCGTTTTCCGGGTGGCCCGGACCAAATTGGGGTGGCGCCCGAGTGGTCCGACCAAGCAAACTGAATGCGGGACGCAACTCGGCGGGAACCACCGGGAGGTCCGTGTGGCAAGGCGTAAGAGGACACCGATCATCGGATCGGTGCACAGGGAGGTTTCCTGGCTGGCCGAACGGCTGGCCGGGGAGGAGACACGGCGGTCGGACACGGCCGTTGGGGCGACGCTGTGAGCGCCCGACGCAGCCGGGAGGGTGGTCCACCAGGTACCGCCCGCCGTCACGTGCTGCTGCTCAACGCCAGTTTTGAACCGCTCACGACGCTGCCCCTGCGCAGGGCGATTCTGCTTGTCCTGCGCGAGAAGGCGGAAGTCGTCCACGATGACGGAGCGGGGGCGGTACTGCACTCGGCGACACGTTCCTACGACGTGCCGTCGGTGATCAGGCTCAGGCGCTACATCAGCGTCCCGTACAGCCGGAGGGTGCCCCTCACCCGGGTGGCGCTCATGCGGCGGGACAGGCACACCTGCGGTTACTGCGGGAGGAAGGCCGAGACGATCGACCACGTCGTCCCGCGCAGCCGCGGCGGTGCCCACGTGTGGGAGAACGTGGTCGCGGCCTGCAAGCCGTGCAACCACCGGAAGGCGGACAAGTTCCTGGACGAGATCGGCTGGGAGCTGCACATCACCCCCAAGGTGCCCAAGGGCCCCCACTGGCGGTTGATCAACGGTGACCTGCACGGCGACCCCCAGTGGGAGCCGTACATGGCACATCTGGCCGCATAGCGGCCGCAAGGGTCGGAACCGGGCGTCCCACCCGGCCCAGACAGCGCCCTCGAAAGCGCCGGACCCCTCTCGGCGGCTCTCGGGGGCGCCCCCCTGTCCGGGATCGGAGCGGGGACCTATCCTTGGCCCATGCCCAGATACGACTTCCGCTGCCGCGAGTGCGGCGACACCTTCGAGCTCTCCCGCCCCATGGCGGACTCCGACGCCCCCGCGGACTGCCCCCGGGGCCACGGTGACACCGTCCGGCTGCTGTCCACCGTGGCCGTGGGCAGACGCGCCGCCGCCCCCGCGCCCTCCGGTGGCGGAGGCTGCTGCGGGGGCGGCTGCTGTTCCTGAGGCTGTCGGCCCTACTTCTCGATCTGGCTGACGTCGCGCGCCGCGCCGGTCGAGGCCGAGGTGGCCATCGCCGCGTAGGCGCGCAGCGCGGCGGTCACCGGTCGCTGGCGGTCGCGCGGCCGGAACCGGCCCAGTTCCTTGAGCAGGCGCTCCCGGCGGGCGTCCAGCTCGTCCGCGGGGACCTCCAGCACGAGCCCCCGGTTCGGGATGTCGATGCTGACGGTGTCGCCGTCCTCGACCAGGGCGATGTCGCCGCCCGCGGCCGCCTCGGGCGAGGCGTGGCCGATGGAGAGCCCCGAGGTGCCGCCGGAGAAGCGCCCGTCGGTGATCAGCGCGCACGCCTTGCCGAGTCCGCGGCCCTTGAGGAAGCTCGTCGGGTACAGCATCTCCTGCATACCGGGGCCGCCCTTGGGGCCCTCGTAGCGGATGACGACCACGTCACCGGGTTCGATCTGCTTGTTGAGGATGCCGTCGACGGCGTCCTCCTGCGACTCGAACACCTTGGCGGGCCCGGAGAAGGTCCACAGCTCCTCCTCCACACCGGCGGTCTTGACGATGGCGCCGTCCGGGGCGAGGTTGCCGAACAGGACGGCCAGGCCGCCGTCCCTGGTGTAGGCGTGCTCCACCGAGCGGATGCAGCCCTTCTCCCGGTCCTCGTCCAGCGTGTCCCAGCGGACGCTCTGCGAGTAGGCCTTGGTGGTGCGCCTGCCGCCGGGGGCGGCGTGGAAGAGCTCCACGGCCTCGGGCAGCACGGTGTCCGAGACGATGTCCCACTCGCCGATGAACTCTCCGATGGTCTTGCCGTGCACGGTCGGCAGCGAGGTGTCGAGCAGGCCGCCGCGGGCCAGTTCGCCCAGGATGGCGGGGATGCCGCCGGCCCGGTGCACGTCCTCGATGTGGTACTTCTCGGTGTTCGGCGCGACCTTGCACAGGCAGGGGACGCGCCGCGAGACCTCGTCGATCTCGGGGAGCCCGAAGTCCACCCCGGCCTCGGTGGCTGTGGCCAGCAGGTGCAGGATCGTGTTGGTGGAACCGCCCATGGCCACGTCCAGGGCCATGGCGTTGCCGAAGGCGGCCGGGGTGGCGATGGACAGCGGCAGCACCGAGGAGTCGTCGTCCTCGTAGTAGCGCTTGGCGGCCTCCACGACCCGGCGTCCGGCGTCCTCGTACAGGGCCCTGCGGGCGGTGTGCGTGGCCAGGACCGTGCCGTTGCCGGGCAGGGCCAGGCCCATGGCCTCGGTGAGGCAGTTCATCGAGTTGGCGGTGAACATGCCCGAGCAGGAACCGCAGGTCGGGCAGGCGTTCTCCTCCATCTCGTCCAGTTCGGCCTGGGAGACGCTCTCGTCGGCCGCGGCGATCATCGGGTTGATCAGGTCGAGCTTGCGGACCGTGGTGGCGGTGCCGTCGACCACCGTGACCTTCCCGGCCTCCATGGGGCCGCCGGAGACGAACACGGTGGGGATGTTGAGGCGCATGGCCGCGAGCAGCATGCCCGGGGTGATCTTGTCGCAGTTGGACACGCACACCAGGGCGTCGGCGCAGTGCGCGTTGACCATGTACTCGAGGGAGTCGGCGATGAGCTCGCGGCTGGGCAGCGAGTACAGCATGCCCCCGTGGCCCATCGCGATGCCGTCGTCGACGGCGATGGAGTTGAACTCGCGGGGGACTCCGCCGGCCTCGCGGATGGCGTTCGCGACGACCTCGGCGACCTCGCGCAGGTGCACGTGTCCGGGCACGAACTCGGTGAAGCTGTTGGCCACGGCCACGATGGGCTTGCCGAAGTCCTCCCGCTCCACGCCGGTGGCGCGCATGAGGGCGCGCGCGCCTGCCATGTTCCTGCCGTGGGTGACCGTGCGTGAGCGTAGGGCGGGCATGGGGCTAGCTCCCATCGTTACGGGTGTTTCCCCTCGATGGTAGTCCCCTCGGGGAACAGCTTCGGTCTCGCCCCGAAAGACGGGTGTTCCGCATGTTGAGATGGGCTGGTTCGGGGCGCCCGTTTCGGTGCTGGTGGGACCCGGTGCGGCCGGCCCTGGCGGGGCCCGCGCACGGCTGGGGCCCGGGAGGCCACGGCGGTGTGGCCTCCCGGGCCCGGGCGTCAGTGGCGGGGCGGCAGGGCTTTCTTCGCGGCCTGGTAGATCTCCTCGATCTCCGTTTCGCTCAGGCGGTCGCGCCCGCTGCGCAACCACTTGCGGACCTTGGTTCCGGTGATGATGTCCACGCCCCGCAGCCGGTGGCTGTCCCAGGGCATGCCCGGACCGTAGATGGCCAGGGAGGCGCGCACCGAGATGTCGCGGCCGAGCTCCTTGCTGATGAGCTCCTCCGCGCGCTTGGCCTCCTCCAGGGCCTCGTCGATCCGTTCGTTCTTGCTGAACCGGCCGTGGTAGAGCTTCTCCAGCTTGTTGCGCAGCGGGAGACGCTTGTCCCAGGACTCCGAGTCGATGGCGAACGCGCCGCGCCGACCCACGATGAAGTGGTCGATCTGGCCGTTGCCACCGGGTACGGCGCGTGCGTGAAGCACGCGGTAACCGAGCTGCTTCATGAGCTTGAGCTGGGCCTCGGTGCGGCGCTGCGCCGCCGAGGGCTTGCGCCAGCGGGGGATCTCGGACTCACGCCGGGCGCTCCACACCATGACGGAGACCAGGGTGAGGAGTCCGAAGGTGAAGCCGATCCTCCAGTCGCCGGTGAGCATGCCGAAGGCGCCCGCGGCCGCCGCCGCGACCAGGCTCCTGACGATCCACTTGCGCGCGGCCTCGTTGGACTTCAGGGCCCCGTAGAGGGCCCTGGGGTTCGAGGTCCCGGATTCCTTGCGCTGGTTGGGGAAGAAGAGGGATTCGGGTCGTTCGGGCTTCGACCCTTCGGACGATGGGCTGCGACCGTTCACTCTGGTTGCCGATTCCACGACGGACAGGTTAGTTCCATCCATATCCGAGTCCTAGTGCATTACTTCTCACACTTTTCTTCCCCTGTGCCCCGGTGTCCCTACGTGTCGTGGACGTCGGGGCGGGGAAGGATTGATCCTTGGCCACCTCTCTGGAGAAGTTCCGCCTCACCGCCGTGGTGCCCGTTGGCCTACCCGGTTAATCTCGGGTGCCATGACCCGAATCCACGACCTTCCCGTGCACCGGCTCGCGGCCTTGGTCCGCAGTCGTGAACTGTCGCCTGTTGAGATCGCTGAGCACTATCTGGAACGAATTCGGCGGCTTGGCGAACGTTACGGTGCCTACGTTACGGTCACTGAGGAATTGGCCTTGGAACAGGCCCGGAATGCGGAAAAGTGGGTGTTGAGCGACACGCCGGACGCGCTGCCGCCCCTTCTCGGCGTCCCCCTGCCCGTCAAGGACCTGGACACCCTCGCCGGTGTCCGCACCACCTTCGGCTCACGTGCCGTACCCGGCCTCCCGGCCCCCGCCGACTCCGCCGTGGTCGCCCAACTGCGCGCCGCCGGCGCGGTCTTCCTCGGCAAGACCAACACCCCCGAGTTCGGCGCGACCTGCTACACCGAGAACGAGGTCGCGCCGCCCAGCCGCAACCCCTGGGACACCGGCCTCTCCCCGGGCGGGTCCAGCGGTGGCGCCGCCGCGGCGGTGGCTGCCGGGCTCGCGCCCGCGGCCCAGGCCAGCGACGGCGGCGGGTCCATCCGCATCCCCGCCAGCGCCTGCGGCCTGTTCGGACTCAAACCCACCCGGGGCCGCATCTCCGGCGGCCCCGCCCAGGTCGACCTGACGGGCCTGTCCACGGCGGGCCCCCTCACCCGGACGGTCCTGGACGCGGCCCTCCTCCTGGACGTCATGGCGGTCAACCTGCCCGGCGACCCCTACACCGCCCCGCCGCTGCCGCCCGGCCGGACCTTCGCCGACCACGCCCGCCGCGAACCGGGAAGACTGCGCATCGGACGCTACGCCGACACCGGATCCGCCGGTATCCCCGTACACCCCGACGTGCTCGCCGCCCACGAGGAGGCCACCCGAACGCTCCTGGACCTGGGCCACGAGGTCGAGGAGATGGAGAACCCCGCCGACACCGCCTTCGGCGGGACCTTCGCCGAGGACTTCCGGTACCTGTGGGCGGCCACCGCCTCGGTCACCCCCGTCGCCCCCGCACGCGAGGGCGAACTGACCCCGATCTACCGGTGGCTCCGCGAAAGCGCCCGCGCCACCCCGCTCCCCGAGTACCTCGCGGCCAGCGCCCGTCTCCTGCACGGCACACGCGCGATGCTGACGGCCACGGCGCGCTTCGACGCCGTGCTCACCCCCACCCTGGCCCGCCCCCCGGTGCCGGTCGGACACTTCACCTCGGGCGGCCCCGCGGACGAGTTCCGGCTGATGACCGAGTTCACCCCGTTCACCTCGCTCTACAACGTGTCCGGGCAGCCCTCGGTGAACGTCCCGCTGCACTGGTCGCGCAGCGGGTTGCCGATCGGTGTGATGCTCACCGCCCCGAGGGGCGGGGAGGGGACCCTGTTGTCCCTGTCGGCCCAGCTGGAGCGGGCCCGTCCATGGGCGCACCGGGTTCCCGAGGGGTGGCACTGACCGGAGCCGGCGCGGCCGGGCGGGGCAGGAACAGGCTCAGTACGGCGGCCAGCAGGATCAGTCCGGTCGCGCCCAGTACCCCGCCCGCGATCCCGTGGGTGTCCACCAGGGCTCCGGCTACCGGACCGGCGAGCCCGCTCCCGGCCCCCATCGCCGTGGCCATCCACCCGAACGCCTCCGCCCGCCGGTGGGAGGGCGCGGTCTCGCCCAGCCGTCCCATCACGGCGGCCAGGGTGGGCGCTATCGCCAGCCCCGACACGAAGAGCAGCGGGGTGATCAGCAGGGGCGTGGACAGGTGGGTGACCGGTGGGACGAACGGGACCAGCACCGCGATCCCCAGCGCCGCCGCGAAGGCCCGCAGCCGGAGCCTCGGGGCGCCCTTCACCGTCCCGGCGACCGCCCCTCCGACCAGGGAGCCCAGGGCCCACACCGAGGCCAGCGCCATCACGTACTGGGGCGCGTCCAGCTCGTTGGCCCAGGCGACGATCACCAGGTCCATGTTGACCACGCCGGAGACGATGAGCATGCACATCACGAACACCAGGCACAGCGCCGGGTGGAGCAGCAGGCTGCGGCCGGGACGGGCGCCGGCGCCCCGGCCCCCGTCGGTGGGACCGCCGTCCCCCCCGGCCTCCCGCGGGGCCGGACCGGTCACCCCCGCCCGACGCAGTGACAACGCGAACCCCACCGCGCCCATCAGCCCCAGAACACCCAAGAGCAACAGGGCCCAGCGCGCTCCCGCCATCGCCACGACGCCGGCGGTCAGGATCGGGGAGAAGACGAACAGCAGCTCCTGGGTGGTGGCCTCGGCCGCGTAGACGGCCTGCCGTTCCGGGCCGCTGGTCAGCCGCGGCCACAGCGCGCGCACGATCTGGTTGGCCGGGGTGCCGAAGAGCCCGGTGCCCAGGGCCAGGGGGACCGACAGCCACCACACGGACGCGGGCAGCAGCGCCAGGGTCGTCAGGCCGACGGTGAAGACCACCCCGCACACCAGTACCAGCCGGTCGCTGTTGCCGCGGTCCGCCATCCGCCCGCGCAGCGGCCCGACCAGGGCTATGCCCAGGGTGAAGGCACCGGCGACCAGACCGGCCAGCGTGTAGGAGTCCGTCCAGCCCTGCACCAGGAAGGTGACCGCGATCATCAGCCCCGGAGTGTAGAACCGGGCCGCCAGGGACCAGCTCAACAGGGACAGGACGTGGGGAACGGCGAAGAGCCGCCGGTAGTTCGCGAGCACGCCACCGATTATGCAGTTCGTGCACGACATCCGCGACGGGATGAGCGCCCCGTACTGCCCGAACGCGGGACGGTAACGAAAAGTCGTGGGAAAGGGGAGGTCCATGGGGAACACAGAAACGGGGCCGAGGGGATCTTCTGCCCCCACACCGGGCCGTCCTCCGGTGTACACGGGCCCCTGTGGGGCATGATCGGTTCCTGTGAGGGACGTTCAGCTGGCCCGGGTGGCCGAGCAGCACGGGGTCGCGACCACGTACGAGGACTGGCGGGGACGGCAGGTGCCCGTCAGTCCGGACACGATCCGCCATGTCCTGTCCGCTCTGGGGGTGGATCCCCGGGACCCCGGCCAGGGACCGGGACGCGGTCCGCTGCCGCCCGCGGTGGTGGTTCGCGAGGGCAAGGCGCCCGACCTGGTGCTGCCGGAGGGGGCCCGCAGCACCGTGGAGACCGCCGACGGCTCCCTGCTGCCGTTCGACCCGGGGCTGCCGCTGGGGACGCACACCCTGCGGGTGACCGGCAACGGTGCCGAACACGACGCCCCGCTCCTGGTGGTCCCCGACCGGATCGACCCCACCGCGCTGCGGGAGAACCCGCGCCTGTGGGGTCTGATGGCACAGGTCTACAGCGTGCGCTCCCGTGCCTCCTGGGGGACCGGCGACCTGCGCGACCTCTCCGAGCTCGCCGACTGGAGCGCCCGCGACCTCGGAGCGGACTTCACCCTCGTCAACCCGGTACACGCCACCGAACCGCTGGTGCCCGTCGAACCCTCCCCCTACCTGCCGGTCAGCCGCCGCTACGCGAGCCCGCTCTACATCCGGGTGGAGGACGTTCCCGAGTACGCACGCCTCGACCCCGCGCAGCGCGAGGGGGTACAGCGCCTGGCACGGCCGCTGCGAGAACGCGGCCGCACCGCCGACCTGCTCGACCGGGACGCCGTCTGGGAGGCCAAGCGCACCGCACTGGAGATCCTCTTCCAGGTGCCCCGCGCCCCGGGCCGGGAGGAGGCGCTCCGCCGCTACCAGGAACGCGAGGGCCAGCCCCTGGTCGAGTTCGCGACGTGGTCGGCGCTGGCGGAGGAGCACGGGTCCGACTTCCGCGCCTGGCCCGCGCACCTGCGCGACGTCGGTTCGCTCGCGGTGGGCCGGGAGGCCCTGAGGCTGTGGCCGCGGGTGGAGTTCCACCGCTGGCTCCAGTGGATCCTCGACGAACAGCTCGCCCAGGCACAGGAGAGCGCCCTCGACAGCGGGATGCGACTCGGGATCGTGCACGACCTCGCGATCGGTGTGCAGGCGGGCGGCGCGGACGCGTGGATGTACGGCGACGCGCTCGTCCCCGGACTGCACGTGGGAGCCCCGCCGGACGAGTTCAACCAGCTCGGCCAGGACTGGGGGCAGCCGCCCTGGAACCCGACCCGTCTGGCCCGGCTCGGGTATGGGCCCTTCCACCAGATCCTCTCCCAGAGCCTGCGCCACGCGGGCGGCCTGCGGATGGACCACGTCATGGGCATGTTCCGGCTGTGGTGCGTACCCGAGGGCGCCTCCGCCGACCAGGGGACCTACCTGCGCTTCGACCACGAGGGCATGGTCGGCACCCTGGCGCTGGCGGCCCACCGGGCCGACGCGGTGGTCATCGGGGAGGACCTGGGGACCGTCGAGCCGTGGGTCCGCGACCACCTGGCGGACCGGGGCATCCTCGGTACTTCCGTGCTGTGGTTCGAGAAAGACGAGGAGGGGAGGCCGCGCGAACCCGGCCGGTGGCGCCGGGACTGCCTGGCCACCGTGGCCACGCACGACCTCCCGCCGGTCGCCTCCTACCTGTCCGCCGAGCACGTCGAACTGCGTGACCGCCTGGGGCTGCTCGACCGGCCCGCCGCGGAGGAACTGGCGGACGCCGAGGCCCGGGTGGACCAGTGGTGCGCGCTGCTGGTGCACCTGGGGTTCCTCGAGGAGGACGCCGACCCGGTCGGCGATCCGGCCGCCGTGGTCGCGGCGATGCACGCCTACCTCGCGGCGACACCGGCCCGGATGCTCGGGGTGGCTCTCACCGACGTGGTGGGGGAGCGGCGTATGCAGAACCAGCCGGGGACCAGCACCGAGTACCCGAACTGGCGGATCCCGCTCACCAGCAGCGAGGGCGAGCCGGTCCTGGTGGACGAACTACTGGCCGACCCGCGGATGGTCGCCCGGATCCGCCGCACCCTGGGCCCGCTCGGCAACCACTACCGGGAACTCTAGGCCGGGTGCACGGCGGCCCCGGGGAGGACTCCCCGGGGCCGCGGCGGACCGGTACCGTCAGTCGCCCGCCTCAGCCCTTCCGGCCGGCGGCGATGTCGGTGGCGCGGGCGCGCAGGGCGCGCTCGACCCCGGCCCGGCCCTCGATCAGCAGGCGGTGCAGCGCCGGGGCGGGGGCGTTGTCGGCGATGTAGGAGTCGGTGCGCTCCAGCGTCGCCTCCTCGACCAGCTGGCTCGGGTAGACCACCTCGGCGAAGGTCTGCGCGAACTCACCGGTCCACTTCTCCCAGGCCGGGGCGAGCTGGTCGAAGTACCGCTCCACGTAGGGGCGGTACAGCTCGGCCTGGCGCGGCTCGGTGAAGCCCAGCAGGGTGGCGCGGAACTCGGCGTTGGCCAGGTCCCCGCCCACGATCCGCTCCCAGGCGGACTCCTTGGCCTCGGCCGTGGGGATGGCGGCCCTGGCGCCCGCGGCGTTGCGCTGGCCGGTGGCGGTCGGGTCGGACTCCAGCTCGGCGGCGATCTCCGCCTCGCCCGCCTCACCCGCGGCCACCAGACGGCGCAGCAGGGTCCAGCGCAGGTCGGTGTCGACCGTCAGGCCGTCCACGGTGATGGCGCCGTCCAGCAGCCCGCGCAGCAGCGACAGGTGCGCGTCGCTCACGGCGGCGTCCGCCAGCGCGTTGACGTAGGCCAGCTGGAGGTCGCTGCCGGGCTCGGCTGCGGAGAGCAGCTCGCGCAGGCGGTCGGCCAGCAGCTCGAACCCGAACGGGCGCCACGCCGGGTCGGCGTAGTTGTACAGCGCCCCCGAGGCCTGGCGGAGCAGGGTCTGGGCGACCGTGACGTCGTTCACCCCGCCGATCCCGGAGATCACCAGGGCGACGTAGTCACGGGCGGCCATCTCGCCGTCCCGGGTCATGTCCCAGGCGGCGCCGAAGGCCAGTGCGCGGGGCAGGGACTCGCGGATCTCACCGGCGCCCTCCACCACGGTGCGCAGGGAGCGCTCGTCCAGGCGGATCTTGGTGAAGGTGAGGTCGTCGTCGTTGATGAGCACCAGGTCCGGCCGGGCCCTGCCGACCAGCTCGGGGACCTCGGTGCGCTCACCGCTGACGTCCAGCTCCACGCGCTCGCGGCGCACGATGCCGTCCGCGGTGCGGTCGTACAGGCCCACGGCCAGACGGTGCGAGCGCAGCGTCGGGTGTTCCGGGGCGGCCTCCTGCAGGACCGCGAAGGACGTGAGGTTCCCGTCCGCATCGACCTCGAAGTCCGGCCGCATGGTGTTGACGCCGGTGGTCTCCAGCCACTCGCGCGACCAGCCGGACAGGTCGCGCCCGGAGGCGGCCTCCAGATGCTTGAGCAGGTCCTTCAGCTCGGTGTTGCCGAACGCGTTCTCCTTGAAGTAGGCGCGCACGCCCGCGAAGAACGCGTCCACGCCCACGTACGCGGCCAACTGCTTGAGCACCGAGGCGCCCTTGGCGTAGGTGATGCCGTCGAAGTTGACCTCGACCGCCTGGATGTCGACCATGTCGGCGGCGATCGGGTGCGTGGAGGGCAGCTGGTCCTGGCGCAGCGCCCAGGCCTTCTCCACGTTGGCGAACGTCGTCCAGGCGTCGGACCACTTGGTGGCGTTGACCTGGCAGTAGACGCTGGCGTAGGTCGCGAACGACTCGTTCAGCCACAGGTCGTCCCACCAGCGCATGGTGACCAGGTCGCCGAACCACATGTGCGCCATCTCGTGCAGGATGGTCTCGGCGCGGCGCTCGTAGCGGGCGTCGGTGACACGGGACCGGAAGACGTAGTCCTCCAGGAACGTCACGGCGCCGGCGTTCTCCATCGCGCCCGCGTTGAACTCCGGCACGAAGAGCTGGTCGTACTTGCCGAACGGGTAGCGCAGGTCGAACAGGCCGTGGAAGAAGTCGAAGCCCTGCTTGGTGACCTCGAACAGGGCCTCGGAGTCCAGGTGCTCGGCGAGCGAGGCCCGGCAGTACAGGCCCAGCGGGATGCCGTCGTGCTCGTCGCGGACCACGTGGTACGGCCCGGCGATCAGCGCGGTGATGTAGGTCGACATCACCTGGGTGGCGGGGAAGTGCCAGCGCACCCGCTCCTCGCCCGCGGCCTCGCGCTCCACGTCGGGGGCGTTGTTGGAGACCACCTCCCACGTCGGGGGCGCGTACACGGTCAGTTCGAAGACGGACTTCAGGTCGGGCTGGTCGAAGCACGTGAACATGCGGTGCGCGTCGGCCGTCTCGAACTGGCTGTACAGGTACACCGATCCGTCGACCGGGTCCACGAACCGGTGCAGGCCCTCACCGGTGCGCATGTAGGCGGCATCGGCGACCACCGTCAGCTCGTTCTCGGCCGCCAGGTCCGGCAGGGTGAGCCGCTCACCGTCGAACAGCTCCGCCGCGTCCAGCTCGCGCCCGTTCAGCACGGCGCTCCGGATCCTCGGCGCGGCCAGGTCGACGAAGGTCCGTGCGCCCGGCTCAGTGCTGGAGAAACGCACCACGGTGGTGGACCGGAAGGTCTCGTCCCCGGTGGTCAGGTCCAGCTCCACGGCGTAGGAGTCGACGCTGAGAATGCGCGCCCTCTCCCGAGCCTCGTCCCGTGTCAGGTTCCCTGCCACGCCACGCTCCCTCCACGGCCGCCGTCATCGCCGGCCGGAAATCGTTGCCGACCGCGGCGAGCCTGCCGCCTGGGGTGGGCGTCGTCGGGCCGGAGGTCGTTGTCATCCGGGATCGATCCTGCCACGCACACGAGCGGAATGTGCAACCGATGGGCGTGGTTGGTGACCTACGGCGA
Source organism: Nocardiopsis sp. iso_40 (assembly GCF_056173285.1). NCBI lineage: Bacteria > Bacillati > Actinomycetota > Actinomycetes > Streptosporangiales > Nocardiopsidaceae > Nocardiopsis > Nocardiopsis sp. iso_40. Next base: position 1,574,224 of record NZ_CM149666.1, read on the forward strand.
GAAGTTCTCGGCCGTCCCGGGTCCGGCCCCGGGGCTTCGACCGTCCCAGACGAGGAGCAGCGATGACCCAGTCCCCCGAACAGACGGGCGACCAGGAGACCATCCACGCGGACATGTGGTTCGACCCCGCCTGCCCGTGGGCGTGGATCACCTCCCGGTGGCTGCTGGAGGTGGAGCAGGTCCGGCCGGTGCGTGTGCGCTGGCGGGTGATGAGCCTCGGGGTGCTCAACGAGGGCCGCGACCTGCCCCGGGAGTACCGGGACTCGATCGACCGGTCCTGGGGTGCGGTGCGCGTGTGCGTGGCCGCCGAGCAGCGTTTCGGGCCGGACGTTCTCGGCGACCTCTACACCGCCCTGGGCACCCGCTTCCACAACAACGGCGAACCGCGCACCGCGGACACGGTCCGCGCGGCGCTGGCCGACGCCGGCCTGCCCGCCGACCTGGCCGACGCCGCGGACTCCACCGAATACGATGAGGCCCTGCGCGCCTCGCACGGCGAGGCGATGAAGCTGGTCGGCGAGGACGTCGGCACGCCGGTCGTCCAGGTGGAGGGCATCTCGTTCTTCGGCCCGGTGCTCACCCCGATCCCGCGGGGCGAGGACGCCGGCAAGCTCTGGGACGGTGTGCGCCTGGTCGCCGGGACCGACGGGTTCTTCGAGCTCAAGCGCACCCGCACCCGCAACCCCGTCTTCGACTGATCCGCTCCGCGGGGCCCTGCCCCGCGGGACCCGCAACCCCGCAGCCCCTGCGGACACGTAGCTCCACGACCACGGAGGACCCATGCCCGGGCCTGACGGTGACCGCCGCCCCAACTTCCTCGACGACCTCGACCTGCTGCCCGACACCACGAGCGACGAACGCTCCGAGGGCTGGGGCGACGGCGACGAGGACTCCACCGCGCGGCTGATCGCCGACCGCCCCCCGCACTGGGACTGATCCGCACGGGCGGCCGGACCGGACTCCGGAGGCGCTCCGGGGCGGGTATCCGTGGAACCACGGGTCCCCGCCCCGGCCGCGCCTTCGCACCTCCCCGCCCTGGCCAACCAGAATCCCGTTCTGCGAAAATGGGACCATGCGATCCCTCTACATCGACGGCGCCTGGCGCGACTCCGCCTCCGACGAGGCCCTTGACGTGGTCAACCCGGCTACCGAGCAGGTCATCGACACCGTTCCGGCGGGTGCCACCGCTGACGTCGACGCCGCGGTCGAGGCCGCGGCCGCCGCCCTCCCCGCCTGGTCGGCGCTCACCCCGGGCCAGCGCGTCACCCACCTGACCAAGGCCCTGGAACTGTTCAACGCCCGTATCGGTGACATCGCCGCCGAACTCACCCGGGACATGGGCGCTCCCGCCACCTTCGCCGCCAAGGTGCAGGCCGGGCTGCCCTCGCTCATGTTCCGGACCTACATCGACCTGGTCGAGGAGCACGGGGAGCGCTACTTCACCGGGGAGAAGGTCGGCAACTCCCTGGTGGTGCACGAGCCGATCGGCGTGGTCGGCGCGATCACCCCGTGGAACTACCCGCTGCACCAGATCGTCCTCAAGGTCGTCCCCGCGCTCCTCGCGGGCAACACCGTGGTCCTCAAGCCCAGCGAGGTCGCCCCGCTGAGCGCCTACGCGCTGGCGGAGGTCTTCGACGGGGCCGGCCTGCCCGCGGGCGTGTTCAACCTGGTCTCCGGCACCGGGCCGGTGGTGGGCGAGGCGATCGCCGCCCATCCCGGGATCGACATGGTCTCCTTCACCGGTTCCACCCGCGCCGGCACCCGGGTGTCCCAGGTCGCGGCCGAAACGGTCAAGAAGGTCGCCCTGGAGCTGGGCGGCAAGTCGCCCAACCTCATCCTGCCGGGCGCCGACCTGACCAAGGCCGTCAAGCGCGGTGTCGCCGACGTCATGCGCAACACCGGCCAGAGCTGCAACGCGCTCACCCGGATGCTGGTGCACCGCGACTCCTACGCGGAGGCCGTGGAGCTGGCCGCGGCCTCCGCCGCCAAGTACGCTCCGGGCGACCCCGGGGACGAGGGCACCCGGATGGGCCCGCTGGTCTCCGCCGCCCAGTTCGACAAGGTCCGCTCCTACCTGGACCTCGGCGTCTCGGAGGGCGCCCGCCTGGTCACCGGTGGCTCCGAGCCGGTCGAGGGGCTGGAGAAGGGCTTCTACGTCCGCCCGACCGTCTTCGCCGACGTGCGCAACGACATGCGCATCGCCCAGGAGGAGATCTTCGGCCCGGTACTCGTCCTCATCCCCTACGACACGGTGGAGGAGGCGGTCGAGATCGCCAACGACACCGTCTACGGCCTCAACGCCGCGGTGTGGTCGGGCGACCAGGAGGAGGGCCTGGCGGTCGCCCGCCGCCTGCGTGCCGGCCAGATCGAGCTCAACGGCGGGGCCATGAACCCGCGGGCGCCCTTCGGCGGCTACAAGCGCTCCGGCAACGGCCGTGAGTGGGGTCTGCCCGGCCTGGTCGAGTTCTGCGAGGTCAAGGCCGTGCAGACCTGACCACTGTGGCCGGACTCACGGCCCTCGCGCGCGTTCGTCCGGAATCGGCCCCGGTGACGCGCGCGTTGTGGGGTGTGGAAAAATTCCGACTGGTCATCCCCTGGTCCGAACCCAAACGAGGTGTGAGTTGAGCAGCAAGCCCGCGGTCTCCAAGGCAGGTCCCCTCAGTAAGGACCTCAAGTCGATGTTCGTGTACAACCTGGTGGCGATCCTGTCGATGGTCGGCTTCGCCGCGCTCGGTCTGAGCGTCGCGGCCGCCGCGGCCGGTGCCTGACCCGCACGGAGAACGCCGCGCCCCCGCCGGTCCACCGACCGGCGGGGGCGCGGCGTCGTCCGTACCAGGGAGCTGTCACACTGGTGACGTGCGTGTTTACCTTGGATCAGATCATGCGGGCTTCGAGCTCAAAGAACACCTCGTCTCCTGGCTGAAGGAGCACGGCCACGAGGTCGTCGACGCCGGTCCGGACGTCTACGACGCGGTCGACGACTACCCGCCCTTCGTCCTGCGCGCCGCCGAGGGCGTCGCCGGGGACCCGGGTTCCCTGGGGGTGGTGATCGGCGGTTCCGGCAACGGCGAACAGATCGCCGCCAACAAGGTCCGGGGCGTCCGTGCCGCTCTGGCCTGGAGCGAGGACACCGCCAGGCTGGCGCGGGAACACAACGACGCCAACGTGCTCTCCGTCGGCGGTCGGATGCACTCCCTGGAGGAGTCCACCCGGTTCGTCGAACTCTTCCTCGCCACCCCGTACAGCGACGAGGAGCGGCACACCCGCCGCATCGCCATGCTCGGCGACTACGAGCAGACCGGCGAGCTCCCCCCGCTTCCGTAACCCCGTCCGTGGTCCCGCACGGGCGCGGGGCCGATCGTCCGCCCCCGTGTGCCCGGCGCGCGGGGGCGAACCCGTACTCTGGCCCCGCCCCCGTACACCCGGGTTTAGGCGGAACCCAAAACCGGGGTTAAGGGGCGGAACATCGCTGGTTGCACGTGCCACAGCCGCATGCCAACCGCTACAGTTCGTGCACGGCGGCGGGCTGACGTCGTCCGCGACCCAACGGTTTCCGCCCCCTGAACGGAACCAGCCACCACGATCGGGCGTGCCCCCACAGAGCCACGGCCCGCCGACACGAACCGACCCCCGGACCGCACCGGTGTGCCGTACGACCACCAGGAGTGACCCCCGCGGGCGAGCGGGCCGAGAGGACCGATGAACTCCACACCGACCGCCAAGACCACCCGGCTGCTGCGCTCCACCGCGCAGCGGCTCATCGCGGTGCTCCGGCGCAAGGTGTTGTTCCGCTACCGGCTCGTCCTGATCACCCTCGTCGCCATCGCGGTGGGGATCGGTGTGGGCGCGGTCTGGGGACCCGCGGGCTGGTTCCCGCCCAGCTCCACCATCCTGACCGTCCTCGCCGGAGGACTGCTGCTCAAGCGCAAGAGCCTCGCCTTCCTGCTCGGCGTGGTCGCGGCGGTCCTGCTGTTCGTGGCCTTCATGCTCGACTTCGGCCAGGTGGGCCCCGGCCTGCTCGTCACCATCGGTGTCACCGGGGTGCTGTCCTACCTGCTGTCCGGGGTGCGCGAACGCCTCGGCGTGCAGGGGCTGAGCGGCGAGATGATGCTGCTGGACCTGCGTGACCGCCTCCGCGACCAGGGAAACCTGCCCGAGCTCCCCGAGGGGTGGGGCCGAACCGCTGTCCTGCGCCAGGCGGGCGGCTCCTCCTTCGGCGGTGATTTCGTGGTCTCCATCCGCAGGGAGAACCGGCTCGACGTCGCCGTCGTCGACGTCTCCGGCAAGGGCGTGGACGCCGGGACCCGGGCCCTGATGCTCTCCGGGGCCTTCAGCGGGCTGATCGGGGCGGTGCCCGCCGGCGACTTCCTCGCCCACTGCAACGACTACCTGATGCGCAACAGCGGCGGTGAGGGCTTCGTGACCGCCGTGCACCTGAGCGTGGACACCGACACCGGCGCCTACCAGGTCGCCTCCGCCGGACACCCGCCCGCGCTGCACTACGACAGCGGCGGCGGGATGTGGAGCACCACCGAGGCCAAGGGCGTGGTCCTGGGCGTCATCCCCGAGATGACCTACACCTCAGTCGAGGGCAAGCTCCGTCCCGGAGACGCGATCATGCTGTGCACCGACGGTCTCATCGAGACGCCGGGGGAGGACCTGGACGCGGGCATCGACCGTCTTCTCGGAACCGCCGACATCCTGGTCACCCAGGGTTTCGCCACCGGTGCGGACGAGGTCGTGGACACGCTCAGCAAGGACAAGAACGACGACTGCGCCCTCGTGGTCCTCTGGCGCACCTGACCCGGACCCGCTCCGCCCCCGCGGGGATGAGCCGCCCCCGCCGCTCCTGGCGGTAGGGTCGACGTGTTCCCCGACCCCGGTACGAGGTCTTCGTACCCGTCCCCGGATCGCCGTGCCCGCCCCTCCACGCCCCCGGGCGCCGGCGCCGCACGGCCCACCACACCAGTGACGAGGGGCCGGACCCGAGCCCCGGGACAGGACCCGGACTTCCCAGATTTCGCGGCCCCGCGGGCGTGCCCGCCGGGCGATGGAGACGCAAGGGGGTGCTTCGCATGGACGGCGAGCGCGCTGAAGAACTCACAGATCTGGTCGAGAACAACGACCTGACCGGGATCAGGCTCTGGTTGGCCGAACACAGGCCCCACGAGATAGCGGACGAACTCTCCCGCATGGTCGGCCGCGAGGCGATCATCCCGTTCCGGCTCCTGGACAAGGACCGCGAGCTGGAGGTCTTCGAGGAGCTCGACCCCGGTCAGCAGCAGGCCATCCTCCTCGGCCTGCGCGGCACCGACTTCCACGAGATCCTCGAGGAGATGGACCCGGACGACCGGGCCCGCCTCATCGGGGAGGCGCCGGCCAAGATCGCCACCCGTGCCCTGGCCGGGCTGAGCCCCGCCGAGCGCAAGATGACCGCCGCGCTCCTGGGCTACCCGGAGGACTCGGTCGGCAGGTACATGACCCCCGAGACGGTCATCCTGCACCGGGACCTGACCGTCGGCCGCGCCCTGGAGGTGGTGCGCGCCAAGGGAGCCGACGCCGAGACGATCTACACCCTGCCGGTGGTCAGCGACGGCCGTCGCCTGGTCGGCACCATCACCCTGAGCGACCTCGTGGTCAGCGACGACGACCGCCTCCTCAAGGACCTGGTGGACGTGTTCGCGCCGCGGGTGGGTGCCAGCGAGCCGGTCGAGGACGCCGCCCGACTGATCCAGGAGGCCAACCTGGTCTCCCTCCCGGTGGTGGACTCCGAGGACCGATTCGTCGGGCTGTTCACCTTCGACGACGCCCTGGAGGTCATCGAGGCGGCCGACTCCGAGGACATGGCCCGCCAGTCCGGTGCCAGCCCGGTCGGCGAGCACTACGTGTCCGTCGGCGTGCTGCGCCTGGTCGGTGCCCGTTCGGTGTGGCTCATGCTGCTCATCGTCGCGGCGACCCTCACCGTCAACGTCATGCAGGTCTACGAGGCCACGCTCGAGCAGGTCACGGCGTTGGCGATGTTCGTCCCGATGCTCATCGGCACCGGCGGGAACGTCGGCGCCCAGTCGGCCACGGCGATCGTGCGCGCCCTCGCGGTCGGTGAGGTCCGGGTGCGCGACCTGCCCTCGGTGATCTGGAAGGAGAGCCGGGTCGGCCTGCTCCTGGGTGTGATGCTCGCCGGGATCGCCCTGGCCATCGGTTCCCTGCTGGTCGGGTTCGACATCGCGATGGTGGTCGCCCTGTCGGTGATCGCGATCTGCACCTGGGCGGCCGTCATCGGCTCGTCGATGCCCCTGCTGGCCCGCAAGGCGGGGGTGGACCCGGCGGTGGTCTCCTCACCGATGGTCGCGACCCTCGTGGACGCCACCGGCCTGCTCATCTACTTCTCCGTGGCCCAGACGGTCCTCGGCCTCTGACCGGACCCGGATCGGCGGATACGGGGCCTCTGACCGGTTCCGTGCCCGTACGCGAGGTTCCCGACCGGTGACACGCCGCATGAACCCCGGTTGGAGCGGGTATTGCGTCAGGAAGCAGGACGGATCTACAGGGGGGATTCCATGTCCGCTAGCGGAGGTGCGTTCGACCGGCTGAAGAAGGCCGTCACCGACAACGCCGACAAGGCCGAGGGCGTGGTCGGAAAGGCTGCCAGGGCCGCGAAGAAGGCCACCGGCGGCGCACACGACGACAAGATCGACAAGGGGGCCGGCGCGGCCACGGACTACCTGCGCAAACGCGCCCGGGAGAACGACCGGGACGACAAGGAGTCCTAGCCGGGACGGCAGCCGGGGACGCGGGGCGGTCGGGCCGTGTCCACAATGGTGGATGCGCTCCTCCGCTCCGCGTCCCCTTCCCGTCCTTCTCGCCAGGCTCCGTATGCCCCTGATGTGGCTGGCCATGGCCGCTCTCCTGGCCGGGTACCTCGGCCTGCCCTGGTGGGTCGGCGGTGTGTTGTTGCTGGTGGCCCTGGCCGTGCACCTGCGTCTGGGCACCCCGCGCTGCGCCCCGCGAGTCCTGGCGCCGCCGGTGCGCGGCCGATGGATGGCGTTGACCAGCCCCGTGGACAGCGTTCCGAGCCAGGGCACCCACGCCTACGGGCAGACGTACGCGCTCGGACTGGTCGCCGAGGACGGTACCCGCCCCGACATCGCCTGGCGCCCGCTCAGCCGTCCCCCGGAGGACTTTCCGGCCTTCGGCGCCCCCGTGTACGCACCGGCGGACGGGACCGTGGTCCGGGTGCACGACCGCCAACGCGACCACCGCAGCCGCAACTCCTGGCTCTGGCTGTTCGGCACGGTCGTGGAGAACACCCTGCGCGAGTTCCGGGGCCCCTCGGGGCTGATGGGCAACCACGTGGTCATCGACATCGGCGGCGCCCACGTACTCCTGGGCCACCTGCGCCGCGGGTCGGCCGCGGTGGCCCCCGGGGACCGGGTGGTGGCCGGCCAGCCGATCGCCCGATGCGGAAGTTCCGGGGCCTGCACCGAGCCGCAGGTCCGGATACAGCTGATGGATCTGCCGCACCCGCTCTTCGCCGCCGGGCTGCCCGTGGTCTGGGGGAGCGGCTGGAAGGCGGGGACTCCGGACTCCGAGGGCTCCGAGGGCCTGCCGGAGACCTGGCGTCCGGTGGAGGTCACCGGCCCCTACGCCGTACCCGCTGATCAGAGCGGTTCAGCGGGAGACTAACCTGACAGTCAGGTAAGGCGAACCTAACGGGGGTGCGGAGTGGTGAACGCGGTCGACGGTGCGCCCTGCAAACTCACGGTCTGCCGGGGCTGCTGCTGCGGGACGAAGAAGAAGGTGCCCGGGGTGGACCACAAGGCCCAGCTCGCCCGGCTCAGTGCGATCGAGGACCACTCCGCTCGCCGCGTCCCGGTCCGCACCAGCAAGTGCCTGGGCATCTGCTTCCAGGCCAACGTCGTCGTGGTCCAACCCTCCCAGGAGGGCCGGGCCGCGGGAGCGCGCCCCGTCTGGCTGGGCCGGATGACCGAGGACGGGCTCCTGGAAGCGGTGGACGACTGGATCTTCGAGGGAGGGCCCGGGATCGCTCCGCTTCCCGCCGTCCTGGAGGGCCACGTGACCTCCAAGGACGCCAAGAAGCCGAAGAAGCGCAAGAAGCCCAAGCACTCCAAGTCCGCGAAGAAGGAACGCAGGAAGGCCGAGGAGAAGCTGGCCAAGAAGGCCAAGAAGGCCAAGAAGGCCAAGAAGGCCAAGAAGGCCAAGAAGGCCGCCGGGGCGGAGTCGGCCGGAGGCGGCGCCACGAAGGACGGTGGCGGGAAGGCCGAGAAGGACGGCGCCAAGAAGAAGGGCAAGAAGTCCAAGAAGGGCAAGGGCAAGAAGGACGCGGGTTAGGGGGCGGCGGGGGAGCCCGGGGCGGGGCCCGGAACCCGTTGGGCCCCGCCCCGCCCGCCGCGCGCTAGCGGGACTGCGGCGCGAACTGGGTGCGGTACAGAGCCGTGTACAGGCCCTCCGCGTCCAGCAGCTGCTCGTGCGTACCGCGCTCCAGGATCCGGCCGTCCTCCAGGACCAGGATCTGGTCGGCCTCGCGGACCGTGGCCAGCCGGTGCGCGATCACCAGTGAGGTCCGGCCCTGCAGGGCGACCGCCAGGGCCTCCTGCACCGCCGCCTCGGACCCGGAGTCCAGGTGTGCCGTGGCCTCGTCCAGAACCACGATCGACGGCGCCTTCAGCAGCAGCCGCGCGATCGCCAGACGCTGCTTCTCACCGCCGGAGAGGCGGTACCCGCGGTCACCGACCATCGTGTCGAGCCCGTTCGGGAGCTGCTCCAGGAGCGGCCCCAGGCGCGCCATCCGCAGCACCTGCGCCAACTCCTCGTCGGTCGCGCCCGGCTTGGCGTAGCGCAGGTTGGCGCCCACGGTGTCGTGGAAGAGCTGCGCGTCCTGCGTCACCACGCCCACGGCCTCGCGCAGCGAGTCGCCGGTGGCCCCGCGCAGGTCCAGCCCGCCGATCCGCACCGCCCCCTCGGTCGGGTCGTACAGCCGGGACACCAGATGGGTGAGGGTGGTCTTGCCCGCGCCAGACGGACCCACCAGTGCCACCATCTGACCGGGCTCGGCCCGGAAGGAGACCTCGCTCAGCACCTGGGTGTCCTCGACGCCCTCGGCCTGGGGCGTCAGCTCCAGGGAGGCCACCGAGGTCTCCGCGGAGCCGGGGTAGCGGAAGGACACCCGGTCGAACTCCACGCTCAGCGGGCCCCCCGGCAGCGGCTTCGCGTCCGGGCTCTCCTTGATCTGCGGTTCCAGGTCCAGCACCTCGAAGACCCGGTCGAAGGAGACCAGCGCGGTCATGATCTCCACGTGCACGTTGGACAGGGTGGTCACCGGCCCGTAGAGCCGTGCCAGCAGGGTGGTCAGGGCGACCAGCGTGCCGACCTCGAAGGCGCCGCCGGCGGCCAGCACACCGCCCACGCCGTAGACCATCGCCATGGCCAGCGCCGTGATGGTGGCCAGCATCGTGAACAGCAGGCCGCCGATCACGGACTGGCGGACCCCCAGGTCGCGCACGCGCGCCGCCCTGCCGGCGAACCCCCGCGACTCCTCGTCGGGGCGCCCGTACAGCTTGACCAGCATGGCCCCGCCGACGTTGAACCGCTCGGTCATCAGTGAGCTCATCGCGGCGTTGTTGTCCATGGCGTCGCGGGAGATGTTGGCGAGCCTGCGGCCCAGCAGCTTCGCGGGGATGATGAACAGCGGTACCAGGGCCAGCGCCAGCAGGGTCACCTGCCAGGACAGCGCCAGCATCGTGACGACCACCGCCACCACACTGATCAGGTTGGACACCACGGACTGCAGTACCGAGGTGATGGCGCGCTGGGCGCCGACCACGTCCGTGTTCAGGCGGCTGATCAGCGAACCGGTCTGGGTGCGGGTGAAGAAGGAGATCGGCATCCGCTGCACGTGGGTGAACACCTGGGTGCGCAGCAGGTAGATGACGCCCTCACCGATCCGGGAGGACAGCCACCGGCCGGTCAGGGTGATGACGCCCTCCAGGAGCGCCAGCACCGCCGCGGCGACCGCCAGCCAGACGACCAGCGAGGTGTTCCCCGGAATGATGCCCCGGTCGATGATGGCCCGCAGCAGCAGCGGGTTGGCCACGACGATGGCCGCGCCCACCGCGGTCACCATGAGGAAGAGCACGATGGATCGCCAGTGCGGTGTCGCGTAGGACAGGACGCGCCCGGTGATCCCCGGGGGCAGTTCCTGCCCGCGTGCGCTTCCGTCGTTGACCAGTGCCCTGTAGGAGGGCCTCCCTGACATCATCGGCAGCCTCGTTTCGTACCTCGGTTCGCCACGCATGCGTCAACGCCGGTGTGCGCGCACCGCTTCCCGCCCGGGGACGGCGGCCGGACCGGGAGCGCCGGATGTGGGGCGCGGCACCCGGGGTCAGAGGGAGTGCGCGAGACGGCCGAGCGCCGCGGTCGTGGAGCGGCCGGGGGTGAAGGGAAGCTCCCAGGCCTGGGCGTCGAGGGCGTCGGCCCCGCGGATCTTGGCCTGGGTGTAGCGGTCTCCGGCGGTGAAGGCCAGGGCGGCCGGTGCGAGGGGGCGGAGCAGGTCCGCGTAGGCCGCCCAGTCGGCGACCGAGGGCGGGCCCTCGATGATGAAGGAGCCGGTCACACAGGAGAGGGCGGCGATGGTCTCGGCCCGTTCCGCGTCGGGGTTGACCGGGCGTCCGGGGCCCTTCCACGCCCGCACGCGCTCGTCGGACTCTATGCCCACGACCAGGGGGAGTCCGCGTTCTGCGATGGAGCGCAGGAAGCGCACGTGCCCGACGTGCAGGACGTCGAAGACACCGGTGACCACGGCTGGGCGCTCCAGCGGCTCCGGCCGCTGGAACCAGAGCGCGCTGAGCGGCTCCGCCATCTCGTGAGTCCCGTCCGTGTCCGTCATCTGGCCCCCGTTTCGCCGAACCCGAGGGGCGCCCGCACCTGATCGAGCCGACGGGGCCGCCCGAAAGGTCAACGTACCCGTTCGAGGCGGGTATTCCGCCTCCGGGGACGCCTGAACCGAACCGTGTTCGTCCGAATGTGTGAGTCCCCTCACCCGGAACCTTCCGGGTCGACGGTGAGTCCCATCACCGAAAGGGTTCGCGAAGAAGGGTGGATTCAGCTGATGGCGTGGTCGGTGCTGGTCGAGGAGAACATCAGCTACGGGCAGAACGTGCGCTGGGGGATGGGGCTGATCAGGGGCGAGTACCCCGAACGGGAACAGGCCAGGGCGGCGGCACTGGAGCTGACCGGGAGCTTCACCCCGAAGCACCCCTGGGCCGAGCGTGAGCGCACGGTCTACCGGATCTCCGAGGACTCCTACCTCGTCAACCTGGTCGGCGCCACGACCGAGTTCCACTTCCGGGTGAACGTCGCCGAACGGCTCTGACCCTTCGGGGCGCCGGGTCGCCCGCGCCGCACGGCGCGGGCGACCCGGGGTGCTCCCGGGCAAAGAAACGGAGCGAGCCGTGTGTGCCGTGCACACCAGCTCGCTCCGGGTGGAGCGGGCGACGAGAATCGAACTCGCATGACCAGCTTGGAAGGCTGGGGTTCTACCATTGAACTACGCCCGCGTGGCATCGGAGCCCTTGAGTTTCCTCTAGACTCGTGGAGCCGACGGAGACAAGAGTACAGTCTCCGGGGCGGTGGTCGCACACCCGATTTCGGGAACGTGTGTCCGCGCCGGGCAACGGGGTGTAGCGCAGCTTGGTTAGCGCGCATGCTTTGGGAGCATGAGGCCGCGGGTTCGAATCCCGCCACCCCGACGAAACCACCCACTGGTTGCGCTGCCTTCGGGCCGTGCGCCGTGGCCCCCTGTGTATCTGCCCTAGACTTGGTGCGATCAGCAGGAAACTGTAAGTCCCAGCCCGTCGCAGGGCACCCCAGTAGAACGTGGTCATCACTGGCCCGGGGTGCGCGCGTGCATTCGCCGTTTGTGTGGTGCGCCTGCGGGCCGACGCGGACACCAGCCGGCAAACCTAGGAGTACCGCCCCGTGAAGACCGATGTCGAGGAGCTCAGCCCGACCCGGGTCAAGCTGACCATCGAGGTGCCCTTCGAGGAGCTCGAGCACGCTTTCGACGAGACCTACAAGTCGCTCGCGAAGCAGGTTCGGATCAAGGGCTTCCGCCCGGGCAAGGCGCCGGCGCGGCTGATCGACCGCTACGTCGGCCGTGGCGCGGTGATCAGCGAAGCTGTCAACCACGCCGTTCCGGAGCTCTACAACGAAGCCATCCAGAAGGAGGAGATCTTCGCGCTCGGCCAGCCCGACGTGGAGGTCACCAAGCTGGAGGACAACGACGAGCTCGCCTTCACCGCCGAGGTCGACATCCGACCCAAGTTCGAGGTGAAGGACTACAAGGGCATCGAGGTGACCGTCGACAACGCGACCGTCACCGACGAGCAGGTCGACGAGCAGATCGGCACCCTGCGCGAGCGCTTCTCCACCCTTGTCGGTGCCGACCGTCCCGTCGAGGACGGCGACCACCTCTCCATCGACCTGGCCGCCGCCATCGACGGTGAGAAGCTCGAGGACGTCGCCGTCAGCGGCTACTCCTACGAGGTCGGCACCAACACCATGCTGGAGGGCCTCGACGAGACCCTGCGCGGCATGGAGGCCGGTGGCGAGGCCACCTTCAAGACCACCCTCGTCGGTGGCGAGCACGAGGGCGAGGAGGCGGACGTCACCGTCACCGTGCACTCGGTGAAGGTGAAGGAGCTGCCCGAGCTGGACGACGAGTTCGCCCAGCTCGCCTCGGAGTTCGACACCATCGACGAGCTGCGTGAGGACGTGCGCAAGCGCATGGCCGACGTCCGTCGGATGCAGCAGCTCTCCGCCGCCCGTGACAAGGCGCTGGAGAAGCTGATCGACTCCGTCGAGATCCCGCTGCCCGACGCGGTCGTCGACGAGGAGATCACCCGTCGTCGGCAGAGCCTGGAGCAGCAGCTGGGGCAGAGCGGCCTGACCAAGGAGGCCTACCTCGAGTCGCAGGAGAAGACGGAGGAGGAGTTCGAGGAGGAGCTGAAGACCGGCGCCAACTCGGCGGTCAAGGCTGGTTTCATCCTCGACCAGCTGGCCCTCCAGGAGGACCTCAGCGCCGACCAGGGCGAGCTCAGCCAGTACGTGTTCGAGCAGGCCCAGCGCATGGGTGTGAGCCCGGACCAGCTGGCCCAGCACCTGGTCGAGTCGAACCAGATCCGCGTCGCCTTCACCGAGGTCGTCCGCGGCAAGGCCATGGACCTGGTCCTGGCCGCCGCCAAGGTGACCGACGAGGACGGCAACGTCGTCGAGCAGGAGATCGTCGAGGCCTCGGACGAGGACGCCGTGGAGGAGGCCGCCAAGGCCGCCGCCGCTGCGGTCGCCGAGGCTGACGAGGCCGTCGAGGAGACGAAGGACGACGAGGCGGCCGCCGAGGCCGACTCCAAGTAGTCCTTCGGCCGCACAGCCCTCGTACGGGCCCCGACCGACCCGCACCGGGTCGGTCGGGGCCCGTCGTGTTTGTTCGCCGCCAGGAGAGAAGGCGCGTTCGGGGCCCGACGCACCCTGCGCTCAAAGCGAACAGGGACGGTATCCGGACGAGCCTGGCGTCTGTCGGCGTTAGTGTCGCTGTATCGCAACCGTTTCGATTCCGGAGCAGGTGACGAGAGTGCCGCCGACCTTTGATGAGTCCCCGCGATTCGACGCTCGTACGTCGGATCCGCAGCTTTCCCCTTTTATTGAGCAGACGCCTCAGCGCCTGTTGCGCCAGCGAATCGTATTCCTCGGCCAGCAGGTCGACGATGACATCGCCAACCGCCTGGTTGGTGAACTCCTGCTGCTGTCCGCCGAGGACCGCCAGCGGGACATCACCATGTACATCAACTCGCCGGGTGGTTCCGTAACGGCGGGCATGGCGATCTACGACGTCATGCAGTACATCCCCAACGACGTGCGCACCGTGGGTATCGGTATGGCCGCTTCCATGGGCCAGATGCTCCTGTGCGCCGGTGCTCCCGGCAAGCGTTACGCGCTGCCGCACACCCGCGTCATGATGCACCAGCCCTCCGGTGGCATCGGGGGCACCGCCTCCGACATCCGGATCCTGGCTGACCAGCTGCTCTACGTGAAGAAGATGTTCATCGAGAAGATCTCCGAGCACACCGGGCAGACGGTCGAGCAGATCGAGAAGGACGCCGATCGTGACCGCTGGTTCACGGCCCGGGAGTCACTGGAGTACGGCTTCATCGACGAGGTGCTCGAGGGCACCCTCGACGTGACCAGCTGACCTGGCCCAGCCCATGAATCGGCGCAGTGCGTGGAAGGCGTGAAATGACCGAGTTCAATCCCAGTCCCATCGGCGGCGCGGCCTCGATGGCTCCCCAGAGCCGCTACGTCCTGCCGTCCTACGTGGAGCGTACGTCGTACGGCGTCAAGGAGATGAATCCGTACAACAAGCTCTTCGAGGAGCGGATCATCTTCGTCGGCGTCCAGATCGACGACGTTTCGGCCAACGACCTGATGGCCCAGCTCATCACGCTTGAGCAGCTCGACTCCGAGCGGGACATCCAGATGTACATCAACTCGCCGGGCGGGTCCTTCACCTCGCTCATGGCGATCTACGACACCATGCAGTTCGTGCGCCCCGACATCCAGACGGTGTGCATCGGACAGGCCGCGTCGGCCGCCGCGATCCTGTTGACGGGCGGCACCAAGGGCAAGCGCGGTGCGCTGCCCAACGCCCGGATGATGATTCACCAGCCCGCGACCGAGGGTATGCACGGTCAGGCCAGTGACATCGAGATCCAGGCCAACGAGATCACCCGGATCCGCCAGCAGCTGGAGACCACTCTGGCCAAGCACACCGGGCGGTCCGCGGAGCAGATCTCGAAGGACATCGAGCGGGACAAGATCCTCACCTCGGAGGAGGCCGTCGAATACGGTCTCATCGACTTCGTGCTGCCCTACCGCAAGGCTTCCCTGAAGTAGGGCGACACCGGCCGTCGGCCTCTGGCCGGGACTTTCCGCGCATGCGGAGGCGTTCCCGGCCAGAGGAGTCCGGCCATCGGGAAGTACCTGCCGGACCGGTTTCTGACCCGCCTGGGACAGCCCGGTGGTGAAGCCGGTCCGGTTTTTCGCTTAGTCTGGCGGAGAGCGACACACAGATCGCCCCGTTCGTGGCTGGCCGGTCGTGAACGGATCACGGGAACTTGAGCTTTCCGTCCGTTCGGCGCCGGGTGCGCCGGGAACGGGGCGGCCTTAGTTTTGAGGAGTGGCTGGGTGGCACGCATCGGTGACGGCGGGGATCTGCTGAAGTGCTCATTCTGCGGCAAGAGCCAGAAGCAGGTGAAGAAGCTCATCGCCGGCCCCGGCGTGTACATCTGCGATGAGTGCATCGATCTGTGCAACGAGATCATCGAAGAGGAACTCGCCGACGCCACGGAGCTCACGTGGGACTCCCTTCCCAAGCCCCGCGAGATCTACGAGTTCCTCGACTCGTACGTGATCGGTCAGGAGCAGGCGAAGAAGTCCCTCTCGGTGGCGGTGTACAACCACTACAAGAGGGTCCGTTCGGAGACCGACCGTCCCGGTGACGAGGACGTCGAGATCGCCAAGTCGAACATTCTCCTGCTGGGGCCGACCGGGTCGGGCAAGACCCTGCTGGCCCAGACCCTCGCGAAGATCCTGAACGTCCCCTTCGCCATCGCGGACGCCACGGCGCTGACCGAGGCGGGCTACGTGGGCGAGGACGTCGAGAACATTCTCCTGAAGCTGATCCAGGCCGCTGACTACGACGTCAAGAAGGCCGAGACCGGCATCATCTACATCGACGAGGTCGACAAGGTCGCCCGCAAGAGCGAGAACCCCTCGATCACGCGCGACGTGTCCGGCGAGGGTGTCCAGCAGGCGCTGCTGAAGATCCTGGAGGGCACCACGGCGAGCGTCCCCCCGCAGGGCGGACGCAAGCACCCGCACCAGGAGTTCATCCAGATCGACACCACCAACGTGCTGTTCATCTGCGGTGGGGCCTTCGCGGGCCTGGAGCAGCTCATCGAGTCCCGCACCGGCCAGCAGGGCATGGGCTTCAACGCCGTGCTGCGGCCCAAGAGCGAGAAGGGCGAGACCGCGCTGTTCGGCGAGGTCATGCCGGAGGACCTGCTCAAGTTCGGGATGATCCCGGAGTTCATCGGCCGTCTTCCGGTGATCACCAGCGTGCACAACCTGGACAAGGCCGCGCTGATCCAGATCCTCACCGAGCCGCGCAACGCCCTGGTCAAGCAGTACCAGCGGTTGTTCGACCTGGACAACGTGGAGCTGGAGTTCACCCCGGACGCCCTGGAGGCCATCGCGGAGCAGGGCATCATCCGGGGGACCGGGGCCCGCGGTCTGCGCGCCATCATCGAGGAGGTTCTGCTCTCGGTGATGTACGAGGTGCCCAGCCGTGAGGACGTCGCCCAGGTGATCATCACCCGCGAGTCCGTCGAGCAGCACGTGAACCCGACGATCGTGCCGCGGAGCCAGCTGGACTCGGGCGACGGTCGCCAGGAGAAGTCGGCCTGATCCCGCCGGCCCGCTGAGAACGCGCGGGAGGCGGACGCGAGCCCTCGGGGCGCTCTTCTACCAGGGAGGGCGCCCCGAGGCGCGTCCGGGCCCCGCACCGCGCCGCCGGGGGCGGCGTGCGGGTCCGTGACGGAGTCCTAGTCCTCGGACAGGACCTGCTCCATGCGGGAGATCTCGGTGTTCTGTTCCGCGATGAGGTCGTTGGCCATCCGCAGGATCGTCTGGTCCTTGCCCTGTGCCATGACCTCCTCGGCCATGGTGACCGCGCCCTGGTGGTGGACGGTCATGAGTTCGACGAAGAGCCGGTCGAAGTCGTCGCCCTCGGCCTCGGCGAGGCGTTCCATCTCCTCGGCGGAGGCCATGCCCTCCATGTCCTCGTGGTCGACCTGGAGATCGCACTCGACCACCTCCCCGTCCTCGGAGTGGTGGCTGCCGTCGCCCTCCAGCCCGCAGAAGTTCTGGTGGGCCGGGTTCTCCCGGGCGGGGCCGAAGACGTTCTCCTCCAGCCAGCTCTCCATCGCGGTGATCTCGGGGCCTTGGGCCGCGGAGATCCGGTCGGCGATCCGCTCGACGCCGTCGCGTTCGTGGCGCTCCTCGACCAGGTCGGTCATCTCCAGGGCCTGGGCGTGGTGTTCGATCATCTTCACGAGGTAGGTGACGTCCGCCTCGTTGTGCCCCTGTTCCTCGGCGAGGGCGGCGATCTGGTCGGGGGTGGCGGGGGTGGAGGACTCTCCGGGGGCTCCGGGGGCGATGACGTTGGCGGAGTCCTGCCCGCCGTCCCCGCCGGTACAGGCCGAGGCTCCGAGCAGCACGAGGGCGGTTCCGGCTGCGAGTGCCAGGCGACGCACGAGGTCTCCTCCAGGGGTGGGGGTTCGGCGGGCCGGGTGCCCGACGGTGACGGAGGGCGCGCCAGGGTGAACGCGACATCCTGCGGGTTTTCTACTCACTCGGTGGGTGTTTTGTCCAGTGTCGGGCCCGTGTCGGTCGCGCTGCGTCGGTTCCTCGGGCGCGCCGGGGTGCCCGGTGAAGGGTGGTTTCAGGGTGAGATGTCTGATCTCGGTGTTTCGTCTGTTCTGTGAAGAGTGATGCGTGTATAACCCAAAGTAGTCGACTGGCTTCTTCGAGTGGTTCTCGGGGGTGGGGCATGGCTTCGGGAGCGGGGCGGGGGCATGGACGCCGCGGTGTCACGGCGCTCTCCGCGCTGCTCGCGGCGGTGGGGCTGGCGGTGCCGGGCGCGGCCGATGACGGGGCGAGCACGGGCGGGGGAGTGGTACACCTGGCCAACGTCCCCAAGCCCCAGGTCCTGACCTCGGCCTTCAACTCGGACCTGGCCTTCACGGGTGACTACGCGATCGGCGGCAACTACGACGGCTTCGTCGTCTACGACATCTCCGAACCAGCTTCTCCGGTCGTGGCGGCCACGGTGCTGTGCCCCGGCGGTCAGGGCGACGTCTCGGTCAGCGGGGACCTGCTCTACTTCTCCGTGGACTACCCCCGGGCGGGCGACGAGTGCGGGGCACCCGCCGTGCCCACCACCGATCCCGACGGGTTCGAGGGCATCCGGATCTTCGACATCTCGGACAAGGCCAACCCGCAGTACGTCGCCGCCGTGCGCACCGACTGCGGTTCCCACACCAACACCCTGGTGCCCGGCGCGGACGGCAGCAGCGACGTGGTCTACGTGTCCTCCTACTCGCCCTCGCCGGACTTCCCGAACTGCCAGCCGCCGCACGACGGGATCTCCGTCATCGAGGTGCCGCACGAGGACCCGGCCTCCGCCGCCGTGGTCGGCGAGCCGGTCCTGTTCCCGGACGGCGGCCACGCCACGACCACCGGATGCCACGACATCACCGCCTACCCGGAGCGGGGGCTGGCCGCCGCGGCCTGTCTGGGTGACGGGGTGCTGCTCGACATCTCCGACCCGCTCGCCCCGGTGGTCGTCGAACGCGTCCGGGACGGGAACTTCGCCTTCTGGCACTCCGCCACGTTCACCAACGACGCGGCCCACGTGCTCTTCACCGACGAGCTCGGTGGCGGGAGCGCGGCCACCTGTAACGAGGAGACCGGCCCGGAGCGGGGCGCCGACGCGGTGTACTCGCTGGACCTTTCCGGGGACAGCCACGAGCTGCAATTTCGGAGCTACTACAAATTGCCACGTCATCAGTCCGAAACAGAGAACTGTGTGGCGCACAACGGTTCGCTGATCCCCGTCCCCGGGGAGGACCTCTTCGTGCAGTCCTGGTACCAGGGCGGCGTCTCGGTCATCGACCTCACCGACCCCGACCGGCCCGCGGAGGTCGGCCACTTCGACCGGGGCCCGGTCGACCCGGACGGCCTGCGCACGGCCGGATCCTGGTCGGCCTACTACTACAACGGCCACGTCTACTCCTCCGACATCGAGCGGGGGCTGGACGTGCTCGAACTCACCGGTCCCCGGTTCGAGGGGGCCGGGGAGCCGGTCCTGGACGAGTTCAACCCGCAGTCACAGCCGGTGCTCCGGACGGAGGAGCAGTGACCGGCGCCGCGGTCCGCGGCCGACGAAGCGCTCGGAGCGCGATGCCGGACGAACCCTAGGCACTGTGCGTAGTCAGATCGGGTCAGCTCTACACCGTGTTAACAGCCATCTTTCTTTTGTTTCCCTCTATACATATTGATGTTGAACTGTGTACGTTCTTCCTGTTTCGCTCCATTCGGAATCAGGAGTACACATGGCGTCATCCCCCGTCCGTCCCGTCCCCAGACGCCCCTCGTACCGACGCGGTCCAGCCGGCCTCGCCCTCGCCTTCGCCACCGTCCTGACCACGGGACTCCTCGGTCCGGCCACAGCCTCGGCGGACCAGGCCCCCTTCGAGAGCGACGCCGACACCAGCGACAACGTCACCCATGTGACCAACGTCCCGAAGTCCGAGGCCATGGACGCCTTCAACTCGGACCTGGCCTTCACGGGTGACTACGCGATCGGCGGCAACTACAACGGCTTCGTCGTCTACGACATCTCCGAACCCGAGGACCCCCGGATCGTCTCCGAGGTGCTGTGCCCCGGCGGCCAGGGCGACGTCTCGGTCAGCGGGGACCTGCTCTACTTCTCCGTGGACTACCCCCGGGCCGGTGACGAGTGCGGCGCGCCCTCCGTGCCCACCACCGACCCCGACGGGTTCGAGGGCATCCGGGTCTTCGACATCTCGGACAAGGCCAACCCGCAGTACGTCGCCGCCGTGCGCACCGACTGCGGTTCCCACACCAACACCCTGGTGCCCGGCAAGGACGGCGAGTACGACTACGTGTACGTGTCCTCGTACTCGCCCTCGTCGCGGTTCCCGAACTGCCAGCCGCCGCACGACAAGATCTCCGTCATCGAGATCCCCGTCGACAACCCCGCCGAGGCGGCCCTGGTCAACGATCCGGTCCTGTTCCCCGAGGGCGGGAACCGGAGCACCAGCGGGTGCCACGACATCACCGCCTACCCGGAGAAGGACATCGCCGCGGGCGCCTGCATGGGCGACGGCATCATGATGGACATCTCCGACCCCGCGCACCCCGTCGTCACCGACGTGGTCCGGGACGAGAACTTCGCCTTCTGGCACTCCGCCACCTTCACCAACGACGCCGACACGGTCATCTTCACCGACGAGCTCGGCGGCGGTGGCGGCGCTATCTGCACCGAGGAGTACGGCCCCGAGCGCGGCGCCAACGCCCTCTACAGCGTCGACGGTTCCAAGGACGACCCCGGGCTCGCCTTCGAGAGCTACTACAAGATCCCGCGCCCGCAGAGCGAGACCGAGAACTGCGTGGCGCACAACGGTTCGCTGATCCCGGTCCCGGGCCGGAACTACTTCGTGCAGTCCTGGTACCAGGGCGGCGTCTCGGTGATCGACTTCAACGACCCGGAGAACCCCCGCGAGATCGGTTACTTCGACCGGGCCCCGATCAACGAGGACAGGCTGGTGCTCGGCGGATCCTGGTCGGCCTACTACTACAACGGCCACGTCTACTCCTCCGACATCAGCCGCGGCCTGGACGTGCTGAAGCTGACCGACCCGCGGATGCGCGTGGCGGAGCGAGTCACCTACGACGAGTTCAACCCGCAGTCCCAGCCCAGCTACCGCCCCGGAAACGGGCACGGACGCTGACCACGAATCCCTCCCGGTGGCTCCTCCTGGGGAGTCAGGGCAAACGGGAGGGACCGGGGCCGCGGCCACACGGCCGCGGCCCCGCCGCCCATCACCCCCGGACCCCCTCGCCCCCCGAACACGATCAGGAGAGACCATGCCCGAAGCTCCCCCGACACGGGCCGGACGCCGCCTGCGCGGAGCGACCACGGTCGCGCTGACCGCGTCGGCCACCCTGCTCGCCGGGCTCCTCGGCTCGGCGGCGGCCCACGCCGACACGCCCCCCGCCGACAGTGTCAGCAGCGACAACGTCGAGCACGTCGCGAACGTCCCCAAGCCCGAGGCGATCAGCAACACCAACTCGGACCTTGCGTTCACGGGTGACTACGCGATCGGCGGCAACTACGACGGTTTCGTCGTCTACGACATCTCCGAACCCGAGGACCCCCGGATCGTCTCCGAGGTGCTGTGCCCCGGCGGCCAGGGCGACGTCTCGGTCAGCGGGGACCTGCTGTACTTCGCGGTGGACTACCCCCGGGCGGGCGACGAGTGCGGCGCGCCCGCCACCTCCAGCACCGATCCCGACGGGTTCGAGGGCATCCGGGTCTTCGACATCTCGGACAAGGCCAACCCGCAGTACGTCGCCGCCGTGCGCACCGACTGCGGTTCCCACACACTGACCCCGGTACCGGGCAAGGACGGCGTGCACGACTACGTGTACGTGTCCTCGTACTCGCCCTCGTCGCGGTTCCCGAACTGCCAGCCGCCGCACGACAAGATCTCCGTCATCGAGGTCCCGTTGGACGACCCGGCCTCCGCCGAGGTCGTCGACGCACCGGTGCTCTTCCCCGAGGGCGGGAACCGCGGCACCAGCGGGTGCCACGACATCACCGCCTACCCGGAGAAGGACATCGCCGCGGGCGCCTGCATGGGCGACGGCATCATGATGGACATCTCCGACCCGGCGGCTCCGGTCGTGACCGAGGTGGTCCGGGACGAGAACTTCGCCTTCTGGCACTCGGCGACCTTCACCAACGACGCCGGGACCGTCCTGTTCACCGACGAGCTCGGCGGCGGTGGTGCCCCCACCTGTACCGAGGAGATCGGCCCCGAGCGCGGCGCCAACGCCGTCTACACGCTTGAGGAAACCGCTGACGGCCACAACCTGGAGTTCGCCAGCTACTTCAAGATCGACCGGCACCAGGGCGACCAGGTGTGCGTGGCGCACAACGGTTCGCTGATCCCGGTCCCGGGCCGGAACTACTTCGTGCAGTCCTGGTACCAGGGCGGTATCTCGGTGATCGACTTCAACGACCCGGAGAACCCCCGCGAGATCGGCTACTTCGACGCCGACTCCCGGGTCGACCCGGGAGTCCAGGACAACGACACCTGGTCGACGTACTACTACAACGGCTACGTGTACTCCTCCGACATCGTGCGGGGGCTGGACGTGCTGAAGCTGACCGACCCGCGGATGCGCGTGGCCGAGCGTGTCACCTACGACGAGTTCAACCCGCAGACCCAGACCAGCTACCGGCCCGGCAACCGGTAGGGGACGAGCCCGCCGAAGCGCCGCGGGGGCCGGAGGCGACCGTCATCCGGCCCCCGTGACAAGCGCGGGTTCGAGGACCGCCCAGCGTCCGTCCGGGGGCGGCCCCCGCACGGATCAGGTGAAGAGGTCCTCGGGGCGTTCCACCGTCACGGCAGCGGGAACCCATTTCGCCAGGGTCTCCAGGTCCGTGCAGTCCTCGATCCGCTCACGAACCTTGCCGGAGACGTCGAAACCCCGCGCCTCCAGAACCGAGATCACACTCCGTACCGCGAGAGCTCGCCCTTCCTCTCGCCCTTCTTCACGCCCTTCCTCTCGGCCGATTCCGACGTACTTGCGGGCGAAGTCGCTCTGCCACTCGTAGGTCTCCACAGCCATCAAGCTCTCCAGCTCCTTCCGAGCGGCCTCGTTGAGGCCGGACAGCACATAGTCATAATAAAACGCCCTGTTCGCCTCGGGCGTGGAATCCAGGGCCTCGATCACCGCGTCCAGAGTGCGGTGGTCGGTGTTTCCGTGGGCGTGGGCCGACAGCACCGCCAGCTCGGGGAGAGCGCGGGCTTGTTCCTTCTGCGCGATGACCGGCATCCGGGTCGGCCCGATGGTGAGCGGAACCAGATCGAACCCCGGGTGGCCGGTCCGGATCGGTTGGGCGCACCAGCGGGCCATGGCATCGCTCGGGCACAGGACCAGCAGCACCGTCGGGCACTCCAGCCGGACATGGAGGGTGATCAGGTAGGCGGGCCAACTGCGCCGTTTGTCCCTGTCATGGCCGTTTTGGCGTTCGACCACCACCGCCATCACGTTCTCGGTGCCGTCGCGCAGCACGACGGCACCGTCGCTGTTGAACTCCTTGGGATCGCAGTTGGTCAGTGCCGAACTGGTGTTGAGTACCTCGGTGTGTCGGGGCACATCACAACCGAGGGAGTTCAGCGTGTCTTAGCGAGGAATCCCGGGGCTTCAGCCCCGGGAGGAATCGCCCCCAAGACTAGGTAGAGCGCCGCTCGATCCCTGGAGCACCGGGACCGGGACGTTTCTGGTTCTCGATGTACTCCCGCACGATCGACATCGGCGCCCCACCACACGAGCCGACGAAATAGGACGGCGACCAGAAGTGTCCGTGCGTGCTGGCACGGTTGACCCGTCCGGTGAACTCCTGACGAAGCCTGCGAGCGGACACACCCTTGAGCGAGCCGACCAGGCGAGACAACGCGACCTTGGGCGGGTAGTGCACCAGCAGGTGGACGTGGTCAATCTCGCCGTTGAACTCGCGCAGTTGCGCCCCGAAGTCGGCACACACCTCGCGCATGATCTCCTCGCATCGGGTGAGCAGGGCGTCGTCGAACACACCCCGGCGGTCCTTCGGTGTGAAGACCAAGTGCGCGTGGAGGTTGTAGACGACGCTTCTTCCCCTGCGTACATCGGGTTCTTGTTCCCATCGCGGTGACATAGATCAATGCTGCGATGCGGTGGTGTCCACGATCGTGGTGCAGCTCAAGCTCACGTCTTCGCCCGGACAGGCGGCGGCGCTTGAGGCAACCCTGCACACGGTCAACGAGCAGGCCAACCGTGTTTCCCGGATCGCCCACAGCGAAGGTGCCCACCGCAACTACGCGCTGCGCAAGCTCGTCTACGCCGACGTGCGCGCGGCCGGTGTCGGATCCCAAGCAGCGCAGCACGTCGTCAAGAAGGTCGCCGACGCCTACACGACGTTCAAGGCCAACCTGAAGGCCGGGAACTATGGAAAACCCGGGTCGAAGCGGCGCAAGCGCGTCGAGGAAAAACCGATCGTCTTCCGGTCGGACGCCGCACAGCCCTACGACCAGAGGAACCTTTCCTTCTGTGTGGACGCCCGCACGATCTCGTTGTGGACTGTCCGGGGACGGTTGAAGGACGTGCCCTTCGCTTGCTCACCTGATGCGGCCAAGGCCTTGGGCGAGCACAAGCGTGGAGAGTCCGATTTGCTGTATCGGGACGGCGTGTGGTTCCTGTCCGTCACGCTCACCGTGCCCGACGACGAGGAGTATGACCCGGAGGGATTCCTGGGTGTGGATCTGGGGATCGTCAACATCGCCACCACCAGTGATGGCCGTGTCATGGCCGGGCGCAAGCTCAACCGGTACCGCAGGCGGCAGCAGCGTCTACGCCAGAAGTTGCAGGCCAAGGGCACCACGTCCGCCAAACGTGTGTTGAAGCGGCAGCGATGCAGGGAATCACGCGTTGCCAAGGACGCCAACCACTGCATCTCCAAACGCATCGTGGCCGAGGCTGAACGCACCTCGCGCGGGATCGCCCTGGAAGATCTTTCGGGCATCCGGCAGAGGGTACGGCTTCGCAAGCCCCAACGGGTCACGTTGCACTCCTGGGCGTTCGCCCAGCTCGGGAGCTTTATCGTCTACAAGGCCAGGCGGGCGGGTGTGCCCGTGGTGTTCGTGGATCCGGCGTACACGTCCCAGACGTGTAGCTGGTGCGAGTACCGCGAGAAGGGCAACCGCATCAGTCAGGACTCCTTTGTCTGCCGGTCGTGCGGCGTCGTTGCGCACGCCGACCGGAACGCTTCCCGCAACATCGCCTACCGTGGTGGGGTTGTATGGAACGCGGGGCGGAAGTCACACGTCCCACCCGGATTCTAGGATCGGGGTAAGACGCGGTGGACGTTCCTGGCAGCCAGTCAGGTGTTCAACCGCAAGCTCGGTCCTTCAGGGCCGAGAAGCTGACCAATGCCGGGGCCATGGCGGGTTGGTTCTGGACGAGCCGCAGCGGGATCTCGTGCTCGCGTGTGGGCATGCGGTTCCTTGGAGCTCGGGGACGGCCGAACGCACGTATCGACGCGGGTGTTCAGCCGCCGAGGGGACGACCAAGCGTGGTCATGCCGACTCGTCCCCAGCCGCGCGGGCCTTTTGCGGACTACGGGTCGCGGGGTGTGAAGCCTATGCTCGATCGGCGTTGAACAACCGGTCGGTGGGGGCGTCCAGGACCTCCAGCACGCGGCCGGTGAAGTAGACCGTGCCCAGGGCGAGCACCCGTGCGCCCAGGGCGGCGACGGCAGCGGGTGAGAGCTCCTCGGCCTCCATCCGGCCCCAGTGGGCGGGCAGACCGTGGTCGAAGCGCAGGTGGGCCTCGGGCAGCCGGACCGCAGTCACCGGCAGGTCCGCCAGGGCGGCCACCGCCCCGGACACGTCCTTGTGGTCGGGCAGGCACAGCAGGACGTGGTCCACACCGCCCCACAGACTTCTGGCGTGGGACAGGGCGGCGGTCACACCGACGCGGTCGATGGCTGAGTCCACCACCACCTCGGTGGTCGAGCCGGGCACGGTGTGCCGGGACAGCCGGGCGGGCAGGGTGACGGTCTCCAGGACGGAGTGGAGGCGTTCCGGGGGCGCCGCCGGGTGCCCGAGCAGTTCCAGTGCGCGTGCGGCGGCGGCCGTCCCCAGCACCCCCGAAGCCGCTGACAGCCCCGCCGGGCGCAGCTCCACCGGGGGCTCGGCGCCCTCGTCGGCGGGGTCCACCACCTCAGGGGCCAACCGGCCCCCGGTCGCCTCGGCCAGGGCCTGCTCCACCACGGGGGCCACCTCGGTGGTCTGCGGCAGCGTCACCAGGGCCCGGGTCCGTTCGGCGCTCACCACCCGGGTCTTCTCCCGGGCGATCTCGGTCACGGTGTCACCAAGGACACCGACATGCTCGGCAAAGACCATGCCAAGGGCCACGACCTCCGGGCCGAGCAGCCGCAACTCGTCGCGGTGGCCGCCCATCCCGGCCTCCAGGACGCACACGTCGGCGCCCACCGCCCGGGCGTGCAGCAGCCCGGTCACCAGGAACAGGCCGCTCGGCGCCAGGTATCCGCCCTCCCGCTCCGCGGGCACGAGCTCCCGCCGGGCGGACTCGACCTGCCCGCCCAGCCGACGGAGTTCCCCGTCGCTCACGGACACTCCGTCCACCCGGACCCGCTCCCGGTAGTTCCGGAAGCTCGGACCCGTCACCAGGACGGTCCGCAGCCCGGCCGCGGACAGCGCCGCGGCCGCGTACGTGGCCGTGCTCCCCTTGCCCTTGGAGCCGACCACCCCCAGAACCGGCGCCCGCGCGGAGTCCAGGCCGAGCCCGTGGAGCAGTGCGGCCGCGCGGTCCAGGCTCCGCACCTGGCCGGGACGGCGGTGCGTCCACTCGGAGAAGAAGGGGACGAGATCAGGGTCAAGGCTGGGCATACCCACAGTATGGTCCGGGTGATATCGCGCTTTGCACACCCGGACCGGCACCGGTGTCCAGGTGAGGCCGCGTACACTGGCGCGGGTGTACACCCCGACCACCGAGACGCCGTGAGCGGCGTGAGCGCCGACGAGCGCTACGCCGCGGTCACCGCGGAGATCCTCTCCCGCGCACCCGAGTCCGACATCGACCCTCGTCTGGACCGTGTCCGCACGGTCCTCGACCTCCTGGGCGACCCGCACCGCAACTTCCGGGTCATCCATGTCACCGGGACCAACGGCAAAACGTCCACAGCCCGAATGATCGACGCGCTCATGCGCGGCCGCGGCCTGCGCGTGGGCCGATACACCAGCCCCCACCTGCGAACGGTGCGCGAGCGCATCGTCGTCGACGGTGAGCCGGTCTCCCAGGAACAGTTCGTCGAGGCCTACGACGACATCCGGCCGTACCTGGAGATGGCCGACACGATGAGCGACGTGCGGTTGTCGTTCTTCGAGATCCTCACCGTCATGGCCTACGCCGTCTTCGCCGACGCCCCCGTGGACGTCGCCGTGGTGGAGGTCGGCATGGGCGGCAGGTGGGACGCCACCAACGTCGTCGACGGCGACGTCGCGGTCATCACGCCCGTCGGCATCGACCACACCGAGTACCTGCCCGACACCCTCGACGGCATCGCCGAGGAGAAGGCGGGCATCATCAAACCCCACTCCGTCACGGTCATGGCGCAGCAGCCGCTGCCCGCCGCGGAGGTCCTGGTCCGGCACGCCGCCGAGGTCGGGTCCACGGTGGCCCGGGAGGGTCTGGAGTTCGGGGTGACCTCCCGTGAGGTGGCGGTCGGCGGTCAGCAGATCGCCGTCAAGGGCCTCACCGGGAACTACGAGAACCTGTTCCTCCCCCTGTTCGGCGAGCACCAGGCCAGCAACGCCGCGGTCGCCGTGGCCGCGGTGGAGGCCTTCTCCGCGGCCGAGGACGCCGCCGGACTCGACCCCGAGATCGTCGGTGAGGCCCTGACGGGACTGGAGTCCCCGGGGCGGATGGAGGTCGTGCGGACCAGCCCGACCGTCATCGCCGACGCCGCACACAACCCGGCGGGGATGACCGCCACCGTCGCCGCCGTGCAGGAGGCCTTCTCCTTCTCGCGGCTGGTCGGCGTGGTAGCCGTCATGGCCGACAAGGACGTCGAGGGGATCCTGGACCCCCTGGAGCCGCTGCTCGACGAGATCGTCGTCACCCGCAACTCCTCACCGCGCTCCCTCGATCCGGAGCAGCTGTCCGTCCTCGCCCAGCAGATCTTCGGCGAGGACCGCGTACACGTGGCCCCCAGACTCGACGACGCCATCGACCGGGCCGTGGGCCTGGCCGAGGAGGGCGGCGAGTTCGGCGGGGTCGGTGTGCTGGTCACCGGATCGGTCGTCACCTCGGGTGACGCCGTCCACCTGCTGCGGGGCTCCGGGGAGTAGCGGGACAGACGAGCCACCTACGAAGGGAAACCGCCGTGCGCACACTCTGTGCCGTAGTCCTCGTGTTCGAGGTCATCGTGATCGGTCTTGCGATCCCCATCGCCATCAACCTGGAGGGCGCCGACCCGGCCCTGGCCGGGGGCGTCTGGGGCGGGATGGCCCTGGCCGCGCTGGTGCTCTCCGGGCTCCAGAAGCACACCTGGGCGCACTACGCCGCCTGGGGCCTGCAGGCCGCGTTCCTGTTCAGCTCCTTCATGGTCACCGGGGCGCTCCTGGTCGCGGTCGTTTTCGTGTCCCTGTGGATCACCGGGGTGATCCTGGGCCGCAGGGTCGACGAGGTCCGTGCGATGCACGCCTCGCGGGCCGACGCGGGGGAGGAGACCGGAACCCGGGGGGCGGCCGGGGCCGCGGAGACCGCCGGGGCCGCCGGAGGCGCCGGGCGGTCCTGAGCCGAGCGGTCGGTACCGGCGAGAACGCCGTGCCCACCGCGCTCCGGCGCCAAACGCGATAGTGTGACGCACGTCCGGGCAGGCGAACGGCCGGTCCCGCGGATGGCGGACCACACCCCTTCCCTCGCCTCCGACCCCCGGGCGCACACCCGTACACCCCACCGCGTGCGACCGCCACCGCGGGCGCAGGTCCGCGCGCGCCGCGCGGGGGGTCCCAGTGAGGAGTTGAAACGCACGTGGAGCGCACTCTCGTTCTCATCAAGCCCGACGGCGTCCGCCGCAGCATCGTCGGCGAGGTCATCTCGCGCATCGAGCGCAAGGGCCTGAACCTGGTCGCGATGGAGTTGCGCACGCTCGACGCCGACACCGCCAAGACGCACTACGAGGAGCACGCCTCGCGTCCGTTCTTCGGCTCGCTGGTGGAGTTCATCACCGGCGGACCGCTGGTCGCCATGGTGGTCGAGGGAGAGCGCGCCATCGAGGCCTTCCGCGCCCTGGCCGGTGCCACCGACCCGGTCACCGCCGCTCCCGGCACGATCCGCGGCGACCTCGCGCTGGAGGTCCAGCAGAACATCGTGCACGGTTCGGACTCCACCTACTCCGCCGAGCGCGAGATCAAGCTGTTCTTCCCCGACCTGTAGGGGATTCGGGCCCGAGCGCCCTACCACCGGTGCCCCGGGGCGTCTGCCCCGGGGCACCGTACTTTTCTCACCATTCGTCCGGTGACGAGGCAACAATTCGGTGTGTTTGCGTAACTATCCAAGTGCCGACCGTTACGATGCGGAGGACTAGACACCTAACGTGTTGGAGTGACTACGCGTGGTCGTGCCGAATCTCCACGCCCGACACGGCGCCTCTGAGGACGTTACATGCCGAACAACCTTGCATTTCTCGGCCGGGACATGGCCGTAGACCTTGGTACCGCCAACACACTCGTCTACGTACGCGGACGCGGCATCGTCCTGAACGAGCCGTCGGTGGTCGCGCTCAACACCTCGACCGGCAAGATCGTGGCGGTCGGTATCGAGGCCAAGCAGATGATCGGCCGCACGCCGACCAACATCACCGCCATCCGCCCCCTCAAGGACGGCGTCATCGCCGACTTCGAGGTCACCGAGCGGATGCTGCGGTACTTCATCCAGAAGATCCACCGCCGCCGCCACTTCGCCAAACCCCGCATCATCGTCGCTGTCCCCAGCGGTATCACCTCGGTCGAGCACCGCGCGGTCAAGGAGGCGGGCTACCAGGCGGGGGCGCGCCGGGTGTACATCATCGAGGAGCCCATGGCCGCCGCCATCGGCGCCGGGCTGCCCGTCCACGAGCCCACCGGCAACATGGTGGTCGACATCGGCGGCGGCACCACCGAGGTGGCCGTCATCTCCATGGGCGGCATCGTCACCTCCCAGTCCATCCGGGTGGGCGGCGACGAGATCGACCAGGCCATCATGACCTTCGTCAAGAAGGAGTACTCCCTGATGGTCGGTGAGCGCACCGCCGAGGAGCTCAAGCTGGCCATCGGCTCCGCCTACCCGACGGGCACCGAGGAGCTCCAGGCGGAGGTGCGCGGCCGCGACCTCATCAGCGGCCTGCCCAAGACCATCGTCATGTCCGAGTCGGACGTGCGCCAGGCCATCGAGGAGCCGGTCACCGCCATCATCGACGCGGTCCGCACCAGCCTCGACAAGTGCCCGCCCGAACTGTCCGGCGACATCATGGACCGGGGGGTCGCGGTCACCGGCGGCGGGGCCCTGCTGCGCGGCCTCGACGACCGCCTTCTGCACGAGACCGGGATGCCCATCCACATCGCCGAGAACGCGCTCGACTCGGTCGCCGTCGGCTCCGGCACCTGCGTGGAGAACTACGAGCGACTGCACCAGGTCCTCGTCCCGGAACGGCGGCGCTGACATGTTCCGCGACTCCCCGCAGTCCCGGCTGTTCCTCGCCGTGCTCGTCGTCGCGGCCGTGGTTCTGATCGCCGTGGACGCGCGCCCCGGCAGCAACCCGGTGACCGCACTCGCCCGCGGCGGCGGCGAACTCGTCTTCGTGCCCGCCGCGGCCGGGGTCGGTCTGGTCACCGGGCCCGCGGCCGAGCTCTACGAGGCCGTGCGCCAGGGGCCGAAGGCCGCCGACCGCATCGCCGAACTGGAGGAGGCCAACGCCGAGCTGGAGTCGCAGCTCGCGGCGGCCCGCCTCGACGACGGCCGCGCGGACCAGCTCGACGAACTCCTGCACCTGTCCGGCCTCGGCTCCTACGAGGTCGTTCCGGCACAGGCCGTCACCCGGACCACCGCTCGGGGGTACGCGCACACGGTCACGATCGACGCGGGCACCGGCTCCGGGATCCGCCCCGACATGACCGTCGTCAACGGTTCGGGTCTGGTCGGCCGGGTCATCGAGGCCGGGCCCCGCACCGCCACGGTCAGGCTCGCCACCGACGTCAACTCCACGGTGGGCGCCCGACTGGAGCAGACCCGCAAGATCGGCGCCGTCACCGGGGGCACCGTCCCGGGCGGCCCCGAGGCCGACATGACCCTGGAACTGTTCGACATGGAGGCGCCCATCGAGTCGGGGGACCGCGTGGTCACGCTCGGCTCGCACGACGGGGCTCCCTTCGTACCCGGCGTCCCCGTCGGCACCGTCGACGAGGTCCAGGTCGCGCCCGGCGCGCTCAGCCGGATCGCCCGCATCACTCCGGCCGTGGACTTCTCGTCCCTGGACGTGGTGGGCGTGGTCGTCGGAGGCCCCGACGAGGACCCGCGCGACTCCGTGCTTCCGCCCAAACCCGAACCGGAGGGGGACCGATGAGGGCCGCAGTGACCCTGCTCATGGTGACCGTCGCGGTGCTCGCCCAGGCCACCGTCGTCAACCGCCTGCCCTTCGAGTGGGGGCCTGGACCCGACCTCGTGCTCGCGGCGGTCGTCGCCGTCGCCCTGACCACCAGCCCGGCCGCGGCCGCAGGCTGCGGGTTCGCGGCGGGGCTGGCCGTGGACGTGCTCCCCCCGGCCGAACACCCGATGGGCCGCTACGCCCTGGTGCTGTGCCTGGCCGCCTACGTGCTCGCCCTGCTGCGCACCAACACCGGTTTCGGCGGCTCGACGAGTTCCGGCGTCTCGGCCTGGGCCGCGGTCGGTGCCACCGCCGTCACGGCGGCGGGCGTGGGCCTGGGGTACGCGTTCGTCGGTTTCGTGATGGGCGACGCCGGCATCACCCCGGCCGCGGTCGCCCTGCACACCGGGGTCGGCGTCCTGCTCACCACCCTGGCCGCCGTGCCGGTCACCCTGCCGGTCCTGTGGGTGCGGTCACTACTCACCGAGAGCGACTTCGCCACCATCCAGGGCCCGACCTCGCCTGGGGGGTGGTGAGCGGTGCACAAGCCTCCCGTGGACCCCGCGCTGCCGGGGCGCAGGCTCGGCCGGTTCGGCCTCTTCCTCGCCCAGTTCATGGTCCTGGTCCTGTTCGCGGCCCTGGCCGCCCGCCTCTGGTACCTCCAGGTACCCATGGCCGAGCACTACCGTGAGCTCGCCGTCTCCAACCACCACCAGGAACTGGTGGTCCCCGCCACCCGGGGACAGATCCTCGACGCCAGCGGCCGCACAGTGGTCAGCAACAAGACCGAGCTGATGGTCTCCGCCGACTACCACGAGCTCCAGGGCATGCCGGACGGGGGAGAGGCGGTCCTGAGCGACCTCTCCGAGGTCATCGACGTCCCCCTGGAGGAGCTCCAGCAGCGCATGCGGCTCTGCGGCCCCGAGGTACGGCGACCCTGCTGGCCCGGCTCGCCCTACCAGCCCGTCACGCTCGCCGAGGACGTTGCGGGGCCGGTCGCCCTCCAGGTCATGGAGCGCGCGGACGAGTTCCCGGGCATCACCGCGCAGGCCCAGGCCGTACGCGAGTACCCCTACGGGGAGCACGCCGGCCAGATGCTCGGCTACCTCCAGCCCGTCACCCAGGAGGAGTTGGAGGCACGGGAGGAACTGCGCACCCAGTTCACCGGGATCGACCAGGTGGGCCGGGACGGCCTCGAAGCCGTCTACGACAAGGAACTGCGCGGCAGGGCGGGACTGCGGACCCTGGGCGTGAACAACCACGGCGAGATCATGGACGTCATCTCCGAGCGCCTGCCCGAGGCGGGGATGCACCTGGTCACCCACATGGACATGAACGTCCAGAAGGTCGCCGAGCGGGCCCTGGCCAAGGGCATGGAGAGGGCCCGGCCCCGGTACCGGGCCGACTCCGGCGCCGCCGTCGTCCTGGACGTCACCAACGGCGGGGTCGTGGCCATGGCGAGCCTGCCCACCTACGACCCCGCCATCTGGGAGGGCGGGATCGACCAGGAGACCTTCGACTCCATGCTCAGCGAGGAGGCGGGCGAACCCCTGCTCTCCCGGGCCGTCCAGGGCACCTACCCGCCCGGCTCCACCTTCAAGGTGTCGTCGCTGTCCGCCGCGGTCGAGAACGGGTACTCGCTGCGCAGCACCTACGCCTGCCCGGGGTCGGTCTCCCTGGCCGGCCAGAGCTACGAGAACTACGCGGGCGCGGGGCAGGGCAGCATCACCCTGAAGCAGGCCATCATCGCCTCCTGCAACACCGTGTTCTACAACTTCGGCTACCAGATGTGGAAACAGGACGGCGGGCTCCACCCCGACGGCGAACCGGAGGAGGCGATGGCCGAGATGGCCCGCGGCTACGGCTTCGGCTCGCCCACCGGCGTGGACCTGCCCTACGAGACCGGCGGCCGCATCCCCGACCGCGAGTGGAAGCGCACCTTCTGGGAGGAGACCCGGGAGACCAACTGCTCGCGGGCGGAGAAGGGCTACCCGGAGGTCGCCGAGACGGACCCGTCCCGGGCGGCCTACCTCAAGCGGCTCGCCCACGAGCACTGTGTGCAGGGCTTCGAGTGGCGGGCCAACGAGGCCGTCAGCTTCGCCATCGGCCAGGGGGACGTCCTGGTGAGCCCGTTGCAGTTGGCCAGCGCCTACGCGGCCATCGCCAACGGCGGCACACTGTACGAGCCCCGCGTGGCCAAGGCGATGGTCTCCGCCGACGGCTCCCGGGTGGAGCCCGTCGAGCCCTCGGTCAAGGGGGAACTGCCGGTCAGCGACGAGACCATCAGCTACCTCCAGGAGGCCCTGACCGAGGTGCCCAAGACCGGTACCGCAGGCGGTGCCTTCGGCGGCTTCCCGCAGGACAGGGTGTCCATCGCGGGCAAGACCGGCAGCGCCGACGCGCAGGGGCGCCAGGTCTCGTCCTGGTTCGCCTCCTACGCCCCGGCCGACGACCCGCAGTACGCCATCGTCGTCCTGGTCTCCCAGGGCGGTACCGGCGGTGCGACCTCCGCGCCCATCGCCCGCGAGATCTACGAGGGCATCTACGGGTTCTCCTCCTCCGGGAACGCCGAGGACGTCGAGCAGGGGGAGCCGCTGCTGCCCGACGGCAGACCGTACAGCGAACTTCCGGTCGTACGCCCGGACGGTTCCATCGAGACGCTGGAGCCCTGATGATCACGAACATGGGGGGACCGCCGCGACGGCGGCACGACCTCGGACGGGCCCTCACCACGGCGGCGGGGGGAGCCCGCCGCCTCGACTGGGTGCTGATCTCCTCCGTGCTGGCGCTCGGGGCGATCGGGTCCCTGCTGGTCTGGTCGGCGACGCTGCCGGGTGACGGGGGCGACCCCCTGGAGTCCGTCGACCACCTGCTCCGGCACCTGGCGCACCTCGGTGTGGCCTGGACGGTGTGCCTGCTGGTGGCCGCCCTGGACTACCGGACGGTGCGCGCCTACGCACCGATCGCCTACGTGGCCACCCTCGTCGCGCTGATCCTGGTGCTCACCCCGCTGGGCGCGGTGATCAACGGCTCGCGCGGGTGGATCGTGCTCGGCGGCTTCCAGTTCCAGCCCAGCGAGCTGGCCAAGGTCGGCCTGATCCTGGTGCTGGCGACGCTGCTCGGCGAACCCCGGGACGGCGAGACCAGGCCGATGACCAGGGACGTCCTGTTCTGCCTGCTGGTGACGGCGGTCCCGCTCGGACTCGTGATGTTCCAGCCCGACCTCGGCACCGGCCTGATCCTGTGCGTGATCTTCCTCGGCATGCTCACCCTGTCCGGCGCCCCTTTCGTGTGGGTGGCGGGCATGGCGCTGGTCGGGGCCGCCGGCGTGTTCTGCGTGTGGTGGTTCGACCTGTTGGAGCCCTACCAGGTGGACCGGATCGCCACCCTCGTGGACCCGGCGGCCGACCCCCAGGGCGCGGGCTACAACTCCGCACAGGCACTGATCGCCGTGGGATCGGGCGGCTTCGACGGCACCGGGCTCTTCCACGGGGAACAGACCCACGGCCGCTTCGTGCCCGAGCAGCACACCGACTTCATCTTCACCGTCGCGGGGGAGGAGCTCGGGTTCGTCGGGGCCGTCTCGGTCATCGCCCTGTTCACCGTGGTGCTCTGGCGGATCCTGCGCATCGCCCAGGGGTGCGACCAGCCGTACCCGCGGCTGCTGTGCGTGGGTGTGGCCTCCTGGTTCGGCTTCCAGACCTTCGTCAACATCGGGATGGGCCTGGGGATGCTGCCGGTGACCGGGCTGCCGCTCCCGTTCGTGTCCTACGGCGGCACCGCCATCCTCGCCAACATGCTCGCCGTCGGCCTGGTCCTGGGCGTCAACTCCCGGGACCGGGGCTTCGAGTTCTGACGCCGGACCTGGCGCGTCGGGAGCAGACCGGACCGGATCGGGGCTGTGGACGGTCGGGCGGTGCCCGGCTGACGCCGGTAGCCTGGTGGAACACCGGGCCCGGTGGCTCCCACAGCACCGCCCGGACCGCACGCCCCTTCGGGGGCACAGGATCCAGCCAGACACGATGTCCGCCGATCGAAGGCCCGCACCATGTCCGTCGAAAGCCTCTTCCCGCGCCTCGAAGCCCTGCTTTCCCAGGTGAGCAAGCCGATCCAGTACGTGGGCGGTGAGCTCAACTCCGTGGTCAAGGACTGGGACGAAACGCAGGTGCGCTGGGCGCTCATGTACCCGGACGCCTACGAGGTGGGCGTGCCCAACCAGGGTGTGCAGATCCTCTACGAGGTCCTCAACGAACGCGAGGGGGTCCTGGCCGAACGCGCCTACGCGGTCTGGCCGGACATGGAGAAGCTGATGCGCGAGCACGGCCTCCCGCACTTCACCGTCGACTCCCACCGGCCGGTCCGCGCCTTCGACGTGCTCGGGCTGAGCTTCGCCAGCGAGATGGGCTACACCAACATGCTCACCGCGCTGGACCTGGCCGGGATCCCGCGCCGCTCCGCCGACCGGACCGGCCAGGACCCGATCGTCCTCGCCGGCGGGCACTCGGCCTTCAACCCGGAGCCCATCGCCGACTTCCTGGACGCCGTGGTCCTCGGTGACGGTGAGGAGATCACCCTCGCCATCACCGAGATCATCCGCGAGTTCAAGGAGGAGGGGGAGCCCGGAGGGCGCGACGGCCTGCTGCTGCGTCTGGCCGCCACCGGCGGTGTGTACGTGCCCCGCTTCTACGACGTGAGCTACCACGAGGACGGCAGGATCGCCGCGTACACGCCGAACCGTCCGGGGGTGCCGAACACGGTGCTCAAGCACACCGTGATGGACCTGGACCAGTGGCCGTACCCGAAGAAGCCGATCGTGCCCACGGCCGAGTCCGTGCACGAGCGCTACAGCGTGGAGATCTTCCGGGGCTGCACCCGCGGCTGCCGGTTCTGCCAGGCCGGGATGATCACCCGGCCGGTGCGCGAGCGCAACCAGCAGACCGTCCAGAAGATGGTGGAGGAGGGGGTGAAGGCCTCCGGTTTCCAGGAGGTGGGCCTGCTCTCGCTGTCCAGCGCCGACCACAGCGAGATCGGCGGTATCGCCAAGAACCTCGCCGACCACTACGAGGGCACCAACACCGGCCTGTCCCTGCCCTCCACCCGGGTGGACGCCTTCAACATCGACCTGGCCAACGAACTGACCCGTAACGGCCGTCGTTCGGGTCTGACCTTCGCCCCCGAGGGCGGCAGCGAGCGGATGCGCCGGGTGATCAACAAGATGGTCACCGAGGAGGACCTCATCCGCACCGTCACCGCCGCCTACGCGGCGGGTTGGCGCCAGGTGAAGCTGTACTTCATGTGCGGTCTGCCCACCGAGGAGGACGAGGACGTCCTGGCCATCGCCGACCTGGCCACCGAGGTGATCCGGACCGGCCGCGAGGTGACCGGCCGCAAGGACATCCGCTGCACGGTCTCCATCGGCGGTTTCGTCCCCAAACCGCAGACCCCCTTCCAGTGGGCGGCGCAGACCTCGCACGAGGACGTGGACGCCCGCCTGCGCAAGCTGCGCGACCGGCTCCGCGGCGACCGCAGGTACGGCAAGTCCATCGGCCTGCGCTACCACGAGGGCCGTCCCTCCATCGTGGAGGGACTGCTGTCCCGCGGTGACCGGCGGGTCGGCCGGATCGTGGAGGAGATGTGGCGTGCGGGGGGCCGGTTCGACGGCTGGAGCGAGCACTTCTCCTACGACCGCTGGATGGCGGCGGCCGAGGCCGGCCTGGCCGGAACCGGAGTGGACGTGGACTGGTTCACCACACGCGAGCGCGACGAGGACGAGGTCCTGCCCTGGGACCACCTGGACGCCGGGCTGGACCGCTCCTGGCTATGGCAGGACTGGCAGGACTCCCTGCACGGTGAGGAGTCCCTGGAAGTCGACGACTGCCGTTGGAACCCCTGTTACGACTGCGGTGTGTGCCCCTCCATGGGCACGGAGATCCAGATCAACGACGACCAGGCGCAGGGACGGCCGATGCTGCCGCTGACGGTGCTCTGAGGGACCCTGGCGGCGCCGACGGGCGCGCGGGGCTTCGGCCCGCGCGCCCGTTCGCGTGCGGGGCGGGGACGACGGAGGCGGTGCGGACCAGAGGATCTCCGTGCGCACGGGCCGGTCCGCGAACGCGCACGGTGAAACCGGGCAAACAGTGTGTCCTGGAGGGGAGTAGGATTCGCGCGCCGGACGCTCTGCGGCGCCTGCCTCGACCCTCAGTGGGGGAGTGGGGGCGCGGTGTCCTACGGAGAGGAAGGTGTACGGCCCGGCGCCCCGCTCGCGCCGGGCCGTACGTGAAGTAAGACTCGCGGGGTGCGCGGGGGGTTGCCATGGATTCGGGATTTTCTTTGGATTTTTTTTCCGGAACCCCGTGTTCTGGTGGTGAATGCCGGTTCGGTATCCGCCCGGATCCGGGCGGGACTTTTCGATCGCAGGTCATCGGGGGAGATACCGGTATGCGTGGTCCTGTTGGCGCATGTGCACCGCGGCGCACCGTACGCTGAACAGGACGAGGAACAGCCCCTGCGGGCCGCCACGACCGGCCCGGACCCAGGGGGCACTGAGGAAAGGAGTTGAGCTGCCCCCCGCACACGAGGGCACCACCTCACCCTCCACCGCCAAACCCGGCCAACGGCTCCGCGTCCGCTATGCCAAGCGCGGACGCATGCGCTTCGCGAGCCATCGCGACATCGCCCGGGCACTGGAGAGAGCCCTGCGTAGGGCCTCGGTACCCGTGGCGTTCTCCGCTGGCTTCTCACCACACCCCAAGATCTCCTACACCGGTGCGGCCCCGACCGGGGTCGCCAGCGAGGCGGAGTATCTTGAGCTCACCCTGGCCCAGGACCGCAGGCCCGAACAGGTCAGGGACGCGATCGACGCGGCCATGCCCGACGGCGTCGACGTGGTCGAGGTCGTCGAGGCCCGCACCCAGGGCCTGGCCGACCGGCTCCAGGCCTCCCTATGGCGGGTGGAGATGGCGGACGTCGACCCCGACGACGCCGCCGAGGCGGTGGCCACCTA
Organism: Nocardiopsis sp. iso_40; assembly: GCF_056173285.1. Classification (NCBI taxonomy): domain Bacteria; kingdom Bacillati; phylum Actinomycetota; class Actinomycetes; order Streptosporangiales; family Nocardiopsidaceae; genus Nocardiopsis; species Nocardiopsis sp. iso_40. The sequence continues at coordinate 1,612,356 of NZ_CM149666.1, forward strand.
TCTGGCCGCCGAGAGTGTCGAGGTGGAACGGATGACGAAGAAGGGCCGACGCCGCTTCGACACCCGCCCGGCTGTCCTCGGCATCGAAGTGTGTAGCGGTTCCCACGGGCGCGCCCCAGAGGACCGACACGCGACATATGCCATACTTCAAATGGTCATACGGCACACGACACCTGCTGTACGACCAGACGACGTGCTGACCGGCCTTCGCCAACTGGCCGACCTCGCGCCGCCGTCATCACCGAAGATGACCAGGCTGGCGCAGGGGCCACTGGACGAGGCGACAGGTGCGATCGCCGATCCGTTCGACGCGGACCGAACCGGAGTTCCCGCCACAGGGAGCAACGGTTCCGCGCACGACCAGACGAACGATCGACGCACCCGCGCACCACGGCCGTCATCGCCCATGACGGGGCCGTCGCAATGAGCGGCCCCAACGCGGGGAACATGGGCGAAACCACAGGACTTTGCCCCGGAGGCACCTCGGTGTCTCCGGCGCCGACACAGCGACGACAGCTTTCGTGAGCCGCGCCGCCGACCGAGAGGTCGCGGCGCGCCCGAGGGCTTTGACGGGAGACCGCCCGGATGCTCGACAACGAGCCCAACAGCGGTGCCGAAGAAGGCACCGAGGGTACAACCGAAACAACCGAGAACAGGGCGGCGACGCCCCCTCCGGGGGACGGCGGGGTACGGGTGACCACACCCGCGCCCGCCAAGGGCGCTCGCCGCGCGGCAGGGCCACCCCCCGAGCCCGACGACGTCTTCTCCGCTCCCACCATGCCGGTCACCACCCTGGCCGGCTCCGGTGAGGGCGGCACGGTCAAGACCTCGGTGTCCACCGCCAGCTCGCGCAGGCGCACGGTCCGAGCCGCCGGCCGTCCCGAAGACGCGCCCGCGGCCCCTCCGCGCCGCAGCCGCACCCGGGCCGCCGCGCAGGAAACCGTGCGGGAAACGGAGGGGGCCACCACCGAACCGGCAGGGGCCGAGGAGCCCGGTGACGGACCCGAGGAGGGCACCGGAACCAGGAGCCGTGCCCGCGGCAGGACGCGCACCCGCGCCGCCAAGGCGCCCCAGGCGCCCGCTCCGGTGACCGAGCAGGAGGCCGGGGAGGACGAGGAGGGCTCCGAGTCCGGCGGCAGCGTCTTCCAGCCGCCCGGCGGCATGCTCTTCCAGCCCCCGGTCGCCAGCGCCCCCGCCCCGACCCGGTCCAGGAAGGACCAGCAGGTCGAGTCCGAGGCCGAGACCCCGGACGAGGCGGAGGAGGAGACCGCCGAGAGCCCCGCCGAGGAGACGGGTTCGGACGAGCGCCCCAGCCGTCGTCGCCGCCGCCGCGGCGGACGCGGCCGCGGACGCTCCCGCGGTGCCGAGGACGACGAGAACGAGAACGGCCAGAGCGACCCCGCCCCCGCACAGACCAGTGCCAAGGACAAGGAGCGGAGGCAGGACGACCGGCCCGCCGCCGAGGAGCACGGCTCCGCGGGAGGCGAGTCCGGCGACGACTCCGCCGACGACGAGCGCGGCAGCCGCCGTCGCCGCCGTCGCCGCCGCCGGTCGGGCTCGGGTGGCGACACCACCAACGACGACCCGCCCAACACCGTGGTCAAGGTGCGCGAGCCGCGCCAGGAACGGCCCATCGAGGACGAGGTCCAGGCGGTCCGCGGATCCACGCGTCTGGAGGCCAAGAAGCAGCGCCGCCGCGAGGGGCGCGAGCAGGGCCGCCGCCGGGCGCCCATCGTTACCGAGTCGGAGTTCCTGGCCCGCCGCGAGGCGGTCAAGCGCGACCTGGTCGTCCGCCGGACCGGAGACCGCACCCAGATCGCCGTCCTGGAGGACGACGTCCTGGTCGAGCACTACGTCGACCGGGCCACGCACCGCTCCTACGTGGGCAACGTGTACCTGGGCCGGGTGCAGAACGTGCTGCCGTCGATGGAGGCGGCCTTCGTCGACATCGGCAAGGGCCGCAACGCCGTGCTGTACGCGGGCGAGGTCAACTGGGACTCCTTCGGCCTGGACGGCCAGCCCAAGCGCATCGAGTCGGTGCTCAAGTCCGGCCAGTCGGTCCTGGTGCAGGTCACCAAGGACCCGGTCGGGCACAAGGGTGCCCGTCTGACCAGCCAGATCAGCCTGCCCGGCCGTTACCTGGTGTACGTGCCCGCCGGTTCGATGACCGGTATCAGCCGCAAGCTCCCCGACAAGGAGCGCGCGCGCCTCAAGCAGATCCTCAAGAAGGTGATGCCCTCCGGCGCCGGTGTGATCGTGCGCACGGCCGCCGAGGGGGCCAGCGAGGAGGAGCTGGAGCGCGACATCATGCGTCTGGCCAAGCAGTGGGACTCGATCAAGCGCAAGTCGAAGTCGGCCAACGCCCCCGCCCTGCTCAACAGCGAGCCCGACCTGACGGTGCGCGTCGTGCGCGACGTCTTCAACGAGGACTTCTCCAGTCTGGTGGTCTCCGGTGACGAGGCCTGGACCACCGTCCACGAGTACGTGGACTACGTGGCTCCCAACCTCGCCGAGCGGCTCTCGCACTGGGACGAGGACCGCGACGTCTTCTCCGCCTACCGGATCGACGAGCAGATCAACAAGGCCCTCGAGCGCAAGGTGTGGCTGCCCAGCGGCGGTTCGCTGGTCATCGACCGCACCGAGGCCATGACCGTGGTCGACGTCAACACCGGCAAGTTCACCGGACAGGGCGGCAACCTCGAGGAGACGGTCACCAAGAACAACCTCGAGGCGGCCGAGGAGATCGTCCGCCAGCTCCGCCTGCGCGACATCGGCGGCATCATCGTCATCGACTTCATCGACATGGTGCTGGAGTCCAACCGGGACCTGGTGCTGCGCCGGATGCTCGAATGCCTCTCCCGGGACCGGACCAAGCACCAGGTGGCCGAGGTCACCTCGCTCGGCCTGGTCCAGATGACCCGCAAGCGGGTCGGTCAGGGCCTGCTCGAAGCCTTCTCGCACACCTGCGACCACTGCAGCGGCCGCGGCCTGATCCTCTCCGTCGACCCGGCGGAGGGCAAGGGTGGCGGCAACGGCGGTCGCAAGAAGAAGAAGGGCAAGGCCGACGCCGAGCCCTCCGGTGACAGGGCCGACAAGCAGGAGAAGGCCGAGAAGAAGGAGAAGGAGGCCGCGGACAAGCCCGTGGACGGCGACGAGAGCGCCGACCAGGGCGAGCGGACCGCCGACAGGGCGGGCAGGGCCGACAAGCCGGAGAAGGGCACCAGGAAGAGCCGCAGCCGCAAGGCCGCGGCGGCCCCCGAGCCCGCCGCCGAGTCCGAGCCCGCTGAGGCCGACACGGCGGGGAGCGAGCCCGCCGGGGCCCCCGAGGCGGAGCAGGCCGCTCCCGTGAAGAAGACGCGCAAGCGCTCCTCCCGCGCGAAGAAGGCCGCCGAGCCCGCCCCGGAGGCGGAGGAGTCCGCGCCGCGGCAGGAGGAGCAGACCCCGGAGCAGCCCGAGGCCCCTGCGGCCGAGGAGCCCGCCCCGGCCAAGAGGACCCGCAGGCGCACCAGCACCCGCAAGGCCGCGACGGCCGACAGCGGTGAGGGTGTGCAGGCGCAGGCGAGCGGTGCCGAGCAGGCCTCGGACACCGACGCCGCAGAGGCACCCGCCGACGGTGACGCCGACGGCGCCACCGAGCGGCCCAAGCGCCGCCGTACGCGGCGGACCAAGACGGCGGTGACCTCACCGACCGGTGGTTCCACCGCTGTCGACGCCGGCTGACCGGCGGTAGAGGCGGGACAGCAGCCCGGTCCGGACCCCGTAACGAACGGGTCCGGACCGGGGCATGTGTGCGGTCCTGTGTCGGGTCGATGGTAATCTGATGGACGGTGCGTCGGCGCGCCCCAAATGTTCGCGCGCCCCGAGACCGCAGTGCTCTCCACCAAGGTGGGTTTGTTTCCCTCAGATCCCCGCGCCCCGCTACAGGCGATTCGTGGATCGTGGCATCACGGTCATGAGTGAGCGCATTATTCGTTGAGCGAGCAGGAAGAGAGTTCCCCGGTGTACGCGATCGTGCGAGCGGGCGGCCGACAGGAGAAGGTGTCTGTCGATGACGTCCTGAACATCGACAGGGTCTCCGACGAGACCGGCGCCACCCTCACGTGGCAGCCCATCCTTGTGGTCGACGGTGACAACGTCATCAGCGAGGCCAGCAAGCTGAGCGGCTACACGGTCACCGCCGAGGTCCTCGGCGAGACCAAGGGCCCCAAGATCAACATCATGAAGTACAAGAACAAGACCGGTTACAAGAAGCGCCAGGGGCACCGCCAGAAGCACACCCAGGTGCGCGTCACCGGTATCGCGGCGAAGTAGGAGGCCTGGAGAAATGGCACATAAGAAGGGCGCTTCGTCCAGCCGTAACGGTCGTGACTCGAACGCCAAGCGCCTCGGCGTGAAGCGTTTCGGCGGTCAGTCCGTTTCGGCCGGTGAGATCCTGATCCGTCAGCGCGGCACCAAGTTCCACCCCGGCGCCAACGTCGGCCGTGGTGGCGACGACACGCTGTTCGCGCTGGTCGAGGGCGAGGTCAAGTTCGGCAGCTTCCGCGGCCGCAAGGCCGTCAACATCGTTCCGGTCGCCGCCGAGTAGGCTGCGCCGTAACAGCGTTTTTCGGGGGCGGGCCAGGGAACACTGGCCCGCCCCTCGCGTTGTCACAGGTGACACGCGTGCAGTACCGGTCCCCGCCGCGCGGTGGGGGCCTTGAGCAACGGGGAGAACTATGCCTGACTTCGTCGACGAGGCGGTCTTGCACGTCAAGGCCGGGAACGGCGGGCATGGTTGCGCCTCCGTGCACCGGGAGAAGTTCAAACCGCTGGGCGGGCCGGACGGCGGCAACGGCGGCCGCGGCGGCGACGTCGTCCTGGAGGTCGACACCCAGTCCGCGACGCTGCTCGACTACCAGCGGCGCCCGCACCGCAACGCCCCGAACGGCACCCCCGGGCAGGGCGGCCACCGGGCCGGGGCCAACGGCCGGGACCTGGTGCTGACCGTGCCCGACGGCACCGTGGTCACCAGGGACGACGGTGAGGTCATCGCCGACCTGGTCGGCCACGGAACCCGCCTGGTGCTGGCCCAGGGCGGCAGCGGCGGCCTGGGCAACGCCGCACTGGCCTCCAAGAAACGCAAGGCCCCCGGCTTCGCCCTCAAGGGCGAGGAGGGCGAGGCCTTCGACGTGCGCCTGGAGATGAAGACCATCGCCGACGTCGGCCTGGTGGGTTTCCCCAGCGCCGGAAAGTCGTCGCTGATCGCCGCGATGTCCGCGGCCCGGCCCAAGATCGCCGACTACCCGTTCACCACCCTGGTCCCGAACCTGGGAGTGGTGGAGGCGGGCGCCACCCAGTACGTCATCGCCGACGTCCCCGGCCTGATCCCGGGCGCGAGCGCGGGCAAGGGTCTGGGGCTGGAGTTCCTGCGCCACATCGAGCGCTGCTCCACCCTCCTGCACGTGCTGGACTGCGCCACCTACGAACCGGGCCGCGACCCGGTCAGCGACCTGGACGCCCTGGAGGCCGAACTGGCCGCCTACGGGGAACAGGCCGGGGTCGACCTGTCCGACCGTCCGCGCATCGTCGCCCTGAACAAGGTGGACGTGCCCGACGCCCGCGAGCTCGCCGACATGGTCACCCCCATGCTCCAGGAGCGCGGCTACCGGGTGATGGAGGTCTCCGCTGCCTCCCGCGAGGGCCTGCGCGAACTCTCCTTCGCCCTGGGCGAGCAGGTCTCCGCCGCCCGCGCGGCCGCCCCGGCCGCCGAGCCCACCCGTATCGTGATCCGGCCCAAGATGATCGGGGACACCCCCTTCGAGGTCGTGCCGCTCGGCGACAACGCCTTCCAGGTGCGCGGCGACAAGCCCGCCCGTTGGGTCCGCCAGACCGACTTCTCCAACGACGAGGCCGTCGGCTACCTCGCCGAGCGCCTGAACCGCCTCGGCATCGAGGAGGCACTGGCCAAGGCCGGTGCCACCCAGGGCGCCGAGGTGCACATCGGCACCGAGGAGGACTCGGTGGTCTTCGACTGGGACAACTCCATGGACGCCGAGGCCGTCCCGTCCGGCCCGCGCGGAACCGACGCCCGGCTGGGCTGACCCGCGCGGGGACCCGCAGCTCCACACCAGCCGGACCCACACAGGTACGCGCACGGCGCCCCGAGCGGGCGCCGTGCCACGGATGGAAAGCCCCTCGTGGTGCACAGCGCAGACATTGAGAAGCAGCACATCGACCCCCTGGAGCTGGCCGGTCGCGCGGCGGTCGCCGAGGCCCGCAGGGTCGTGGTCAAGGTGGGGTCCTCCTCACTGACGACCCCGGACGGTCTGATCGACTCGGGCCGGATCCGCGACCTGGTCGAGGTGCTGGCCGCCCGCCGAGCCGTCGGCCAGGAGGTGATCCTGGTCTCCTCCGGCGCGGTGGCCGCCGGGATGTCGCCGCTGGGGATGACACGCCGCCCGCACGACCTCGCCTCCCAGCAGGCCGCGGCCAGCGTCGGCCAGGGGCTGCTGGTGTCCTCCTACGCGGCCGAACTGGCCGGGCACGGGCTGACCGCCGCCCAGGTCCTGCTCACCGTCGAGGACATGATGCGCCGGGTGCAGCACCGCAACGCCCAGCGCACCCTGCGCCGCCTGTTGGACATCGGCGCCCTGCCGATCGTCAACGAGAACGACACCGTCGCCACCCACGAGATCCGGTTCGGTGACAACGACCGCCTGGCCGCGCTGGTGGCGCACCTGATGCGCGCCGACGCCCTCGTGCTGCTCTCGGACGTGGACGCCCTCTACGACGGCAACCCGGCCGATCCGGGCACCTCGGTGGTGCACCTGGTGCGCGGCCGGACCGACCTGGACGGCATCGACATCGGCAGCACGGGCAAACGCGGTGTGGGGACCGGGGGCATGGTCACCAAGGTGGACTCGGCGCGCATCGCCACCGAGGCGGGCGTGCACACCGTGCTGACCTCGGCCGCCAACGCCCGCGCCGCGCTGGCCGGGGACCGGGTGGGCACGTTCTTCGCCCCCGCCGACGGCCGCCGCCCCTCCGCCCGCCAGCTGTGGCTGGCGCACGCCACCGCGGGGCGGGGCAGCCTCGTCCTGGACCCGGGCGCGGTCAACGCGGTGGTCACCGAGAAGGCGTCGCTGCTGCCCGCCGGGGTGATCAGGGTGCGGGGCGAGTTCAGCGCGGGGGATCCGGTGGACCTGCGTGACGAGGAGGGCGTGGTGGTCGCCCGGGGCCTGGTCAACTACGACGCCGCCGAGGTCCCCGACCTGATGGGGCGTTCCACCCGCTGGCTGGCCCGCGAGATGGGGCCCTCCTACGAACGGGAACTGGTCCACCGCGACGACCTCGTGGTGCTGTGACCCCTGTCCTCAGCGGGTCCGCCCGGTTCCGAGGTGCTCCTCCAGGGTCCGGAACCACGCGTCCGCGTGCGGGCGCTGACGACGGATTTCGTCGAGACCAGTCAGATGGATGGCCTCCGGGCCGTCCGTGGTTTTGCGATAACCCGGGTAGAGTTTTGCCAAGCGTCTGGCAGGCGCCGTGTCGTAGCCGTCGTTGACCTGTTCCGGTCCGCCCGCCGTGCGCGTCAGGTTGTTCACGTCTGCTGCCAGGCCGGATTTCCCGGTAACGATTTCCAAAGCCTCAGGGCAGGCGAGAACCCATGCCTCGGCTTCGTGGAGAACGAGGTGCGGAAGAAAACGCAGGTCTCCCACATGCTCGTTCAGGGTCTTCTCCACGTGAATGACGTCGCTATAAGCGATATCTCTGAAGCCGCGTGCTCATGCCCGGGGTGTCATGAGGAGGAGGCGTGCGGGCGTAGCGACTGGCACGAATACGCCGATCTTTTCACCGGACCCCTACCTGACCTGGAGGCGGAAGCCGTTCGGATCAGGACGTATGAGACGGTCCTCATTCCTGGGGTACTGCAGACGCCGGACTACGCCGAGGCCATCTTCAGGGCCGGGCGGGTGATCCCTCCCGAGCAGATCGAGCGCAAGGTCGCTTCTCGTATGGCGCGACGAGGGGTGCTCGACGCCCCGAACGGGCCACTGCTGACCGCGGTCATCGACGAGCCCGCACTGCGGAAGGCCGTCGGTTCGCACGCGGTGATGGCCGAGCAGTTGCGCTTTCTGGTCGGGATGGCCGCGCACTACACGGTGACCGTGCTGGTACTGCCCGATGAGGCCGGAGCCCACCCCGCCGTTGACGGTGCCTTCACGCTGTTCGACTTCCCTCGCCCGGAACCGGGCATCGTCTCCATCCCCACCGTCGTGGAAGCCCTCTACGTGGAGGACCCGGCCTATTTCGATAGGCATACGCTGGTCTTCGACGCCGTACAGAACCTGGCGCTGGATCCGCAGGGTTCCCTCGACCTCATCGGTTCCATTACCGCCGAGCACGACAAGAAGGCCTGACCATGCTGCTGGAGTTCCGTAAGTCCTCGTACTCGTCCGGTGGTGACAACTGCGTGGAGGTGGCCGACCTGCCCACCGGGGCGGCCGTTCGCGATTCGCAGAACCCCGACGCCGGTTACCTGCCGGTCGGCGCGGCCGAGTGGGTCGCCTTCGCCCGTGCCGCTTCGCTTCCGCGGGGCTGAAACACCCCGCGCCACACCGGCTCTCCACGGCGGGCTGTCGTCGGTCCGTGAAAGGGTCCGTGGGAGGACTTCCGGACGAGGGGGCGATGGTGTGACGAGTCTGGTGGCGCGAGTGCTCTCCCTGGCCCTCCGGGTGGTGCGCAAACGTCCCATGGCGTCCGTGGAGGGCGCCCGGGAGTGGCTCTACGAGCCCAAGGACGATCCGGCCCCGCCCAGGTGGGTGGCGCTGCGCCACGAGGTCACCGAGCGCAGGACCGGGGGGTTCGGCGTGTACACGGTCGAGCCCCGGGGCGGCGCCTGCGACAGGGCCGTGCTGTACGTGCACGGCGGGACCTACGTCAGCGAGATCTCGCCCTGGCACTGGGTGCTGATCTCCCGGATGGCCGACACGGGGTGCCGAGTGGAGGTGCCGCTCTACGGGCTGGCGCCCGAGCACACCTACCGGGAGGCCTTCGGTTTCCTGCAGGCCGTGTACCGGGAGCTGCTGGGGCGCGTCGACCCGGGGCGGACCGTGTTCGCCGGTGACTCGGCCGGGGCCGGGCTCGCCCTCGCCCTGGCGCAGACCCTGCCCGGGGCGGGCCTGCCCGGGCCCGCACGGCTCGTCCTGGTCTCCCCCTGGGTGGACCTGACCATGTCCAACCCCGACATCTCACAGGTCGACCCGGTCGACCCCTGGCTGAGCCCGGTGGGCCTGCTGGAGGCCGCACGCTCCTGGGCGGGCGGCGACGACCTGTCCCTGCCCAGACTGAGCCCGGTCAACGGGGAGCTGGCGGGCCTGCCGCCGATGGACCTCTACATCGGTACGCACGACGTCTTCCTGCCCGACACCCGACGCCTGCGGGACCTGGTGGCCGAGGTCGGGGGCGCGGTGAACCTGAGCGAGGAGGAGGGCGCCTTCCACGTCTACCCCCTGGTCCCCGTCCCCGAGGGCAGCCGGGCGCGCGCCGAGATCCTGCGGACCGTCCAGGAGCTGTGAGCCCCCCGGGCACCGGCCGCGCCCGGGGAGGCGGAGTCAGCGTTCGACGGCGCGGATGATCTTCCCGCAGCGCCGCTCCAACAGCCGGCAGGCCAGCCAGAAGAACCGGAAGGCCGGGTTGGTGGTCTGCCGGTGGTGGTACCGGTAGTAGATCTGCTGGCAGATCACCGCGAGCCGGAACAGCCCGAACACCTCGTAGAACGCCCACTCCCGGTCGGTGAGCGAGATCCCCGAGCGCCTCAGGTAGTACGCCAGGGCCTCGGCTCTGGTCAGCATCCCGTCCAGGTGGGTGGGCTGGCGGCGGAACAGCCGGAACAGCGGGTCGTCATCGGCCTCCACCCAGTACGCCAACGCCCCTCCCAGGTCCATCAGCGGGTCGCCCAGGGTGGCCATCTCCCAGTCCAGCAGACCGACCGGGCGGGTGGGGTCCCCGGCGTCCAGGACGACGTTGTCGAACCGGAAGTCGTTGTGAATGAGGCAGGTCCGGCGGTCCGGGGGCTGGTTGGCGTCCAGCCAGTCCGTCACCCTCCCGAACGACCCCACGTTCCAGGTCCTGGCGGCCCGGTACCGCCTGGTCCATCCGGCCACCTGGCGTGCCACGTATCCCTCACCGCGGCCGAACCCGTCCAGGCCCGCGGCCCCGGTGTCCACCGCGTGCAGGTCCACGAGCAGGTCCAGCACGTTCACGCACAGCTTCCGGACCTCCTCAGGGGACAGGTCGACCCCGCGGGGGAGCTCCTTGCGGGGGATCGGCCCGGTGAGGCGCTCCATCACGTAGAACTCCGAGCCGATCACCGACTCGTCCCCGCAGAACGCCACCATCTCCGGGACGTACGGGAAGACCGGGGCCAGCCGGGACTGGACCCGGTACTCGCGCTCCATGTCGTGGGCGCTCCTGGCCTTCCTCCCGGCGGGCGGGCGGCGCAGGATGAGGTCGTGCTCCGGGTAGCGCAGCAGGTAGGTGAGGTTGGAGGCGCCGCCGGAGAACTGGCGTACCTCGGGGACGCCCTCCAGCCCGGCGGTGTCCTCGGCCTGCCCGCGCAGCCAGTCGGCCACGGCGGCTGCGTCGAAGGCGTCCTCCGCACGCACCTCGCGCGCGCCCGCGACACGGCCGTCGGGGGAACCGGTGCCGGGGGATCCGCTCATGCCAGCTTCCTGACCACGGACAGCGGCAGGCGCTTCATCAGGAAGCCGATCGGCGCCCAGGGCCAGGCCGGGACGTAGGCCCTCACCCGGCGCTTCTCGATGGCGGCGACCATGGCGCGCACGCCGGTCTCGGTGTCCACCATGAACCGGGTCTTCTGGGCGACGTGCTCGTTCATCTCCGAGCGGATGTAGCCCGGGTAGATCACGGACACGTCCAGGCCGGGGACGCGTTCGGAGCGCAGCCCCTCGGCGATGGCGGCCACCCCCGCCTTGGTCGCGGCGTAGACGGTCATGGCCTTGCGCATGCCGCGCAGGGCCGACATCGAGGAGACCATCACCAGGTGGCCGCGGCCCTGCTCGCGGAAGATCTCCATGGCCGCCTCGGACTGGGCGAGGGCGCCCACGAAGTTGGTCATGGCGGTCTGCCGGTTGGCGTCGAAACGGCCCTTGCCGAGTGCGGCGCCCTTGCCCAGCCCCGCGTTGACGACGACCCGGTCCACGGAGCCGAACTCGGCGGCGAGCTCCCCGAAGACCCGGAAGACGGCCTCGTCGTCGGTGACGTCCAGGGCCCTGAGCACCACCCGGCGCTCGGGGTGGGCGGCGCTGATCTCGTCCTTCAGCGCGGCCATCCTCTCCGTGCGCCGGGCGCACAGGCCCAGGTCGTAGCCGAGGGCGGCGAACTGCCGTGCCATCTCGGCCCCCAGGCCCGCGGAGGCCCCGGTGACGATGATCGTTCCCTTGCTCATGACTGCTTCTCCGTGGTGTTCTTCTGGTCCCGCTCGACACGGCGGCGGACGCCTTCGGCCATCCGGCGCATCGTGCGGTCGTACAGGGGGCGCATCAGGCGCTTGGTGCGCAGCGCGAGGCGTCCCGCCCGGTCGGTGAGGACGACCGGCCTGCCCCGGTCGACGCCCTTCAGCACCTCGGCGGCGATGTCGTCCGCGGTCAGCTTCGACCTGTTGATCAGCCGTGCGGCGAAGGCCTCCACCTCGGGGTCCCGACCGCTGAGGGAGGAGGCGAGGTTGGTGCGGAAGAACGTCGGGCACACCACCGAGGTGGTGATGCCGTAGGGGCCCAGTTCGTGGGTGAGGGTTTCGCTGAGCGCCACCACCGCGGCCTTGACCGCGTTGTAGGAGCTCATCACCGGAGGATGGACGAGCCCGGCGGCCGAGGCCGTGTTGACGATGTGCCCCGAGCCCTGCCGTTTGAACAGCGGGGTGAAGGTGCGGCAGCCGCGGACCACGCCGAACAGGTTGATCTCGGTGATCCAGCGCCAGTCCTCGACGGTGAGGACGTCGATCCGTCCGCCCGCCGCCACCCCGGCGTTGTTGACCAGGACGTCCAGGCCGCCCCAGGTGTGTTCGACGCGGTCGAGTGCGGTGGCCCAGTCCTCGTCACGGGTCACGTCCAGGCGCAGGTACCCGACGCCCTCGGGGAGGGTGCCGGGGGCGTGTTCGGCCAGGTCGGTGGCGATCACCCGGTCACCGCGTGCGGCGAGGGCCCGGACGAGGGCGGCGCCCAGGCCGGAGGCGCCGCCGGTGACCAGGACGCGGCGGCCGGTGCCGCTGGGGCGGGTCATCTCCTGGCTCCGTGCTTCATGAGTTCGAGCCGGGCGACGACCCCGCGGTGGACCTCGTCGGGCCCGTCGGCCAGGCGCAGGGCCCGAGCGCTGGTCCAGGCTCCGGCGAGCGGGAAGTCGTTGGACATACCCGCCCCGCCGTGCAGCTGGATGGCGAAGTCGATGACCTGCTGGGCCATGTTCGGTACGGCCACCTTGATCTGGCTGACCTCGCTGAGGGCGTTGCCGGGGCCGCCCTGGTCGAGTTTCCAGGCCGCGTTGAGTACCAGCAGGCGTGTGGAGTCGATGGCGATGCGGGCGTCGGCGATCCGCTCGCGGTTGCCGCCGAGGTTGGCGATCGGCTTGCCGAAGGCGGTCCGGGACAGGCCGCGCTGGCAGGCCAGTTCGAGGGCCCTCTCGGCCAGGCCGATCAGGCGCATGCAGTGGTGGACGCGGCCCGGGCCCAGACGGCCCTGGGCGATCTCGAAGGCGCGGCCGGGGCCGGCGATGACGTTGGCCAGGGGCACCCGGACGTCGGTGAAGGTGACCTCGCCGTGGCCGCCGGGCTCGTCCTGGAAGCCCATGGTGTCCAGTTGGCGTTCGACCCGCACACCGGGGGCGCTGCGGGGGACGATGACCATGGTGTGCCGGTGGTGGCGGTCGGCCCCGGGGTCGGTGAGGCCCATCACGATGAGCATCTCGCAGTCGGGGTGGCCGATGCCGGTTGCCCACCACTTGCGGCCGTTGACCACGACCTCCTCGCCCACGACCTCGGCGCGCAGCTCCATGTTGGTGGCGTCGGAGGAGGCGACGCCGGGTTCGGTCATGCAGAACGCGCTGCGCACGCGCGCGTCCAGGAGCGGCTCCAGCCACTGCTCCTTCTGCTGTTCGGAGCCGTAGCGCAGGAGCACCTCCATGTTGCCGGTGTCGGGGGCGTCGCAGTTGAACACCGCCGGGGCCAGGTGTGAGCGGCCGGTGAGCTCGGCGACGGGGGCGTAGTCGGTGTTGCTGAGCCCGGCCCCGCCGAGGGTGCCGAAGCGTTCGGCGTAGGGGCCCTCGTGCCCGGCGGGCAGGAAGAGGTTCCACAGGCCCTGGGCGCGGGCCCTGGTGCGGAGCTCCTCGATGACGGGGAGGGGCTGCCAGGGGTCGCCGTCGGCCCTGAGGGCGGCCAGGTCGCGGTGGTAGGCCTCCTCGACGGGGTCGATCTCGGTCTCCATGAAGGCGCGGACCCGCTCGATCAGGTCGGCGGCGCGGGGAGATGGTGCGAAGTCCATGCCGTTGACACTACGTCCTTATTGAGCAATGCTCAATAGTGTGAGTGGAGGAGCGCCGCGCCGGACGCGGATGACCCAGGACGAACGCAGGCGCCAACTGGTCGGGATCGGCCTGAGAATGCTGGTGGAACGGCCCATCCAGGAAGTGGCGGTCGACGAGGTCGCCCGGGAGGCCGGGATCTCCCGGGGGCTGCTGTTCCACTACTTCCCGAACAAGACCGCCTTCCACGAGGCGGTCGTGGCGGCCGCCGGGCGCCGGGTGGTGCGCAACACCGCCCCCGACGAGGGGCTGACCGGCTGGGACGCGGTCGCCCAGTTCGTCGAGCGCTACCACGAGCAGGTGGACCGGCGGCGGGAGTCCTACCTGGCTCTGGTGTTCGGCGGGGGGCCGGTGACCCTGGACGGCGGGCTGGTGGAGGACCTGCGGGATTCCATGGGTACCCGTGTGTGCGCCCTGCTCGGCCTCACCGGGTCCTCGGGCCCGGTCGCCCGCGCCTGGACCGCCTACGTGGAGGCGCGCGCCCTCCAGTGGACGGCCGTCCCCGCCGCGGAGCGGGCCACGGACCCGGCGGCGGAGGCGGACCACTGCGTCCGGGCCCTGAGGGCACTGCTCGACCTCGGCTGACCCCGGGCCGGTCCCGGGGAGTCGCCCCCGCGGGGACGCGGAGCGTTCTAGGATGCGCTCGTGAGCCAACAGACGACGCAGCACAGCAACCCCGGCCAGCACCACCCCCACGAGGGCGCGGTCCGCGAGGTCCCCACCGGGCGCAACGCCACGGAACTCGTGTACGCGCCGGAGCGGGACGGGCTCGCCGACGCGGGCGAGATCGTGTGGACCTGGGTGCCCTACGAGGAGGACGCCGCCCGGGGCAAGGACCGCCCCCTCCTGGTGGTGGGCCGCAGGGGCGACCGCCTGCACGGCCTCATGCTCTCCTCGCGGACCCCCGGCGAACACGAGCACCAGGACTGGCTGCCGATCGGCGCGGGCGCCTGGGACCGGGAGGGCCGCGACTCCTACGTTCGGGTGGACCGGCTCTTCGAGCTCGACGAGTCGGCCGTCCGACGCGAGGCCGCGGTCATGGACGAGGAGCTGTTCTGGAGGATCGCCGCGGTCCTGCGTGAGCGCTACGGCTGGCGCTGACCCCGCGGATGCACCGGGCCCTCACCCGCCCCCGTACGGGTGAGGGCCGCGGCGATCTCGTCCAGGTCCTCCCCGGTGAGTTCCAGGGAGGCGGCGGGCAGCCACCCGTCGACCTGCTCGGGCCGACGCGCACCCACGATCGCCCCGGTCACACCCTTCCAGGCCAGGGTCCAGGCCACGGCGACGGCGGCGACCGGCACCCCGTGCCGCTCGGCCACGGGTTCGAGGGCGCGTGCCACGGACAGGTTCCTCTCCAGGCCGGTGGTGAAGTCCGGGGCGGTCCTGCGCCAGTCGGTGTCCGGCAGGGCGGCCACCCGGTCGGCGGAGAACTCCCCGCTGAGCAGGCCCGAGTGCATGGGCTGGTAAACGATCGCTCCACTGCCGTTGCGCGCCGCCCAGGCCAGGTCGGGGGCGGCCCCGCGGGACAGCAGGGAGAACTGGGGTTGGATCGCGTCCACGTGCGCGATCGTGTCGGCCTCGGCCAACCGGTCAGCGCCGTGGTTGGACAGCGCTATCGCGCCGACCTTGCCCTCCTGCCGCAGTTCGGCGAAGGTCGCCCAGTACTCGGCCAGCGGTACGGCGTCCGGTGAGGGTGTGCCCGGCGGTGTCTCGAAGTCGAGGGGGAGGCCGTCGCCGGGCCAGTGCGCCTGGTACAGGTCGATTCGCTCCACCCCGAGGCGGCGCAGCGAGTCCTCCAGCTCGCGGCGGACGCTCTCGGGGCTGAGGATCTTGCGTGGCGGGGCGAGGGGGTCCGCGTCGTCCCAGACCAGCCCGGCCTTGGTGAACACGAAGGGCCGGTCGGCCTCGGGGAGGGCGCGCAGAGCGGCGCCCACGACCTCCTCGGAGTGGCCCAGGCCGTAGACCGGCGCGGTGTCGATCCAGTTCACCCCGGACTCGACCGCGTGCCGAATGGCGGCGATCGACTCCAGGTCGTCCTGCGGCCCCCAGGCGAACTTCCACCCGGTGCCGCTGATCGCCCAGGCGCCGAATCCCACGGTGGAGATCTCCAGCCCGGCGAGGGTGCGTGTGGCCAGCGTCATCGAACGCTCCGTCCTTGTCGACTGAGTCCAGGTTCGTTCCGGCCGGGGGCCGGTGCCAGTGCGGGCCGATCCTGGTCGCGCGGCGACCACCACGGGCCGGGCCCGGCCCGTGATACTGGGAACGTGGACAGACGATCCGAACTCTCCGACTTCCTGCGCTCCCGCCGGGCCCGCCTGAGCCCGGAGGACGTGGGCCTGCGCGACTACGGGGGCCGAAGGAGGGTCCCCGGCCTGCGCCGGGAGGAACTCGCCCAGGTCGCGGGCCTCAGCGTCGACCACTACGTGCGCCTCGAACAGGGCCGTTCCCTGCGTTTCTCCCCGGAGGTGCTCGACGCGGTCGCCCGTGTTCTCCGCCTCGACCCGAGCGAACGCGAGCACCTGTACAACCTCGCCGTCCCGGAGGCCGGCCGTGGTGGGGGCGCGGGACAGCAGGTCCGCCCGGGCCTGGTCCGGCTGTTGGCGGCCGCCGAGGGGGTGCCCGCCTACGTGGTGGGCCGCCGCACCGACGTTCTGGCCTGGAACCGCCTCGCCGGTGCCCTGTTCACGGACTTCGACGCGTTGCCTTCGAACCACCGCAACCTGGCTCGCCTGCTGTTCCTCGACGAGGACTACGGGAGGGTCTACCGGGACCGGAACCGCAAGGCCGAGGACCTGGTGGCCTACCTGCGCCTGGACGCCGGGCGCCATCCGGGCGACCCGGTGACGGAGGCCCTCCTCGCCGAGCTGGCCGAGCGCAGCCCCGAGTTCCGGCGCCACTGGGGCGCCCACGGGGTGCGCGACAAGACCCGTGGCCGCTACCGGCTGCGCCACCCCGCGGTCGGGGACCTCGACCTCGCCTACGAGACCCTGCGCCTGCCCGACGACCCCGATCAGGTCCTGGTCTTCCACACCGCCGATCCGGGGAGCGGGTCCGACCGGGCGTTGGCCAAGCTCCGGGCCGAGTCCGGCTGACCGGCCACGGCCCGGGGCGGGCCCGGAAGGGGCCGGGCGTCCCACACTGTGGATAACTCCGTGTGTCCGGCGGCGGCGCGCTATACGCTGTGGGTGACCCACCTGACCCGGCGCCCTTCGACGCGGCAGGGCCCACCGGGTCGGGCGGCCTCCGAGTAAGGAAGAACCCCATGAGTGACATCGAGCGCGAGGTCCACGCGGTAGCCGAACGTGCCAGGGACGCGGCGGCCGACCTCGCCCCGCTCAGCCGTGCGGTGAAGGACGAGGCCCTGCTGGCCATGGCGGACGCCCTGGTCAAGCGGGCGGACGAGATCACCGCCGCCAACGCCGAGGACGTCCGGCGGGCCCGGGAGGCCGGTACCGGCCCGGCCATGGTCGACCGGCTCACCCTCGACCCGCAGCGGATCGAGGCCATCGCCGACGCCGTGCGCGAGATCGTCGAGCTTCCGGACCCGGTCGGTGAGTCCGTGCGCGGCGGAATCCTGCCCAACGGCCTCGACCTGCGCCAGATCCGGGTCCCGCTCGGGGTCGTCGGCATCATCTACGAGGGCCGTCCCAACGTCACCGCGGACGCCGCGGCCCTGTGCCTCAAGAGCGGCAACGCCGCCCTGCTGCGCGGCTCCTCCTCGGCCTACAGCTCCAACACCGCCATCATCGGGGTGCTCCGCGACGCCCTGGCCGGAACCGGGGTCCCGGTCGACGCCGTCCAGATGGTCCCGGGGCGCACCCGGGAGTCCTCCAACGCGCTGATGCGGGCCCGCGGACTCGTGGACGTGCTCATCCCGCGCGGCGGCGGCTCGCTCATCCAGGCCGTGGTCCGCGACTCCACCGTCCCGGTCATCGAGACCGGCGAGGGCCTGTGCCACGTGTACGTGGACGCCGACGCCGACCTGGACAAGGCCGTGGCCATCGCGACCAACGCCAAGGCCCAGCGCTGCTCGGTGTGCAACTCCGCCGAGACCCTCCTGGTGCACGAGGCCGTGGCCGAGGCCTTCCTGCCCCGGGTGCTGTCCTCCCTCGCCGAGGCCGGGGTGACCGTGCACGGCGATCCCCGCGTCCTGGAGGCCGCCGCCGCGCACCCGAGTGGTGCCACCGTGGTCGAGGCCACCGAGGAGGACTGGGCGACCGAGTACCTGTCCATGGACCTGGCCGTGCGGGTGGTGCCGGACGTGGACGCCGCACTCGCGCACATCAGGAAGTACTCCACCCAGCACACCGAGGCGATCATCACCGACTCGCTCAGCACCTCCCGGTACTTCGTCTCCCGGGTGGACTCGGCGGCGGTGATGGTGAACGCCTCCACCCGTTTCACCGATGGTGGCGAGTTCGGTTTCGGTGCGGAAATCGGTATTTCCACCCAGAAGCTGCACGCCAGAGGGCCGATGGGGCTCACCGAAATGACGTCCACCAAGTACGTGGTCACCGGGGACGGTCACCTGAGGTAATCAACCGCCGTTGCTTCGGCCTTGAACGGCCGCCCGGAGAACCGGGCGGCCGTTGTCGTTTCCGCCCACCCCGGAGGTGATCCCGTGCCCCAGGGGTAGCTTGTGCCACAACGACCGTTTTCCTTCTGGAAACCTGGACAGAAGCGAATCTTCTCCGGACAAGTATTCCCAAAGCGCTCGCCTCTCGGTACTTTCACTGTGGTGTCACAAGGCGCTCTCACCGCACCCCCACCAGAGCGTCGGCCCCCCACCGGTCACGACGAAAGGAAATCCCCCGCATGAAGCTCGGGAGTAAGATCGCGGCGTCCACCGCCACAGCTGCCCTGGCCATCGGCGGCGTCACCCTCATGGCCGCACCCGCCCAGGCAGATCTGGTCACCGTGTGCTCCGGACACGGCGGCGCGGTCACCCTGCCCACGGACCTGAAGGTCCCGGCCGGCGCGAGCTGTTTCCTGGACGGCACCGTCATCCAGGGGGACGTCACCGTCGAGGGCGACGCCAACCTGCACGTTCTCGGTGGCCAGATCGACGGAGAGGTCACCGTCTCCAGCAACGGTTACTTCGACGCCTCCGACACCTCCGTCGAGGGCGACGTGGTCAACTCCGGCTCCTACGGGACCTACCTGGAGGAGGGCACCTCGGTCGCCGGCCTGAGCGCCACGGCCGCCGAGGGGGCCGCCAACGACGGCTTCGTCTTCGTGGTCGACGCCTCCGCCTCCTCCATCGACGCCCAGGTGGGCGAACTCTACGTCTCCGGCGCCCGCCTCGGCGGTGTGTCCGCCGACGGCACGGAGTACGCCGACGTCTTCGACAGCGTGGTACGCGGCGACCTGTCGGTCTCCGGCACCTCCTCCGGCGCCATCCTGTGCGACAGCGAGGTCCTGGGCAACGCGACCTACGCCGACACCAGCGGCCCGGTCGCGGTCGGCGCGGGTGAGCAGGACGGCTTCTGCTCCTCCGTCAACTACGTCGACGGCGACCTGTCCGCCACCGGTGTCTCCGGCGGCGTCTACATCGACAACAACATCGTCGGCGGCGACCTGACCACCGCCCAGAACAGCCCGACCGCGCAGGTCGGGGACAACAACCGCGTCCGCGGCGGCATCATCACCGAGGAGGTGGCCATGCGCACGATGGCCGCCGAGGTGACCGCCGAGTTCGAGGAGCACGAGGCCGAGCTGGAGGAGACGGTCGAGGAGATGCGCTCCGAGACGGTCGAGGAGGCCATGGAGGCCGGCCCCGCCTTCTAGGGCCCCTCACGGTCGAGCGGCACGACCCGGCAGGGGACGGCCGCCCTCCCGGCACCACACAGCGCCGACGGCCCCGCGCCGTCGGCGCTGTGCGTGTGGGCGCCCGGAAGACCCGCGGAAATTCCGAACCTCCACGTGAACCCCGCTCGCCCCGTCCGCCCCGTACGTACGTCGTGGCGGTGACGACGGTCATGGACCGGTGATACGTTCCGGGCATGGCTGACTCCGAACGGCGTGTCGTGGTCTCCGGTGGTTCCAGCGGTATCGGCAGGGCCACCGTGTTCACCCTGGCGAAGGAGGGGGACGAGGTGATCGCCCTCGGGAGGGACTCCGGGCGGCTCGCCGCCCTGGAACGCAGAGCCCGCGCCCACGGGCTCAACGTCACCTCCCGGGTCTGCGACCTCACCGACGAGAGTGCGGTCCAGGCACTGGCGGACGAGCTGGGCGAGATCTCGGTACTGGTCAACAACGCGGGGACGGCGCAGAGCGCGCCCCTGGCCGGCACCAGCCTCGAACTGTGGGAACGCCACCTGAGCACCAACACCACATCCGCGTTCCTGCTGACCAGGGCCCTCCTGCCGGGCATGCTCGAACGCGACGAGGGGCGCGTGGTCTTCGTCGCCTCCACCGCCGCGCACACCGGCTTCCGTTACACCGCCGCCTACACCGCGTCCAAACACGCGATGCTCGGCCTGGCCCGCTCCGTGGCCGCCGAGGTCGTGGGCACCGGCGTCACCAGCAACACCGTGTGTCCCGCGTTCGTCCGCACCCCCCTGACGGAGCGGTCGGTGTCGCGTATCGCCCAACGCACCGGTCGCGGGCCCGAACAGGCCGAGGCCGCACTGGCCAGGACCAGCCCGCTGGGCCGACTCATCGAGCCCGAGGAGGTGGCCGCCGCGATCTCCTACCTGGCCAGCCCCCTGGCCCGAGCGGTCAACGGACAGTCCCTGACCATCGACGGAGGCGGTACCCAGCGGTGAGCCCGACCCGGGCGTGCCCGCACCCGACCGGACAGCGGCGCCGTTTCGCCCCGTACCGGGAGGCCGGTGCGGTCGCCGCGGCCCCGGAACTGCCGGCTCAACGCCCCGAACTCCGGGGCCGCCGGTTTCCTCCAGCGAGACAGACGCCGCCCGGCACCGGCGGCGTCCCGACCCACCCCGACCCAGGGAGAGCACGGTGGCAACCGCCTACGGTGAGCACCCCAGCCAGATCGTCCACCGCTGGGCGCCGCAGGGGGCCGACGCCCCCGCCCCCGTCGCCGTCCTCCTGCACGGCGGCTGGTGGCGGGACCTGCACGACGCCCGCCTGATGGACCCGCTCGCCCGTGACCTGTCCGCCGCCGGCTGGGCTGTGTGGAACGTCGAGTACCGGCGGACCGGGGCGGACGGTGGGGGTTGGCCGCAGACCCGCGACGACGTCGCCCGCGCCCTGGACCTGCTCACCGCCACCGCGGCCCGGGACGAACGCCTCGACACCTCGCGCGTGGTCTCGGTCGGCCACTCCGCCGGAGGCCACCTCGCCCTGCTGACCGCCGCGCACTCCCCGGTCACCTCCGTGGTCCCGCTCGCCCCCATCACCGACCTGCGCCGCTGTGCCGAGGCCGGGCTGGGGGAGGGGGCGGTCGGCCCGTTCCTGGGCCCCGACCCCTCACCGGAGCTGTACGCCGAGTCCTCTCCGCTGCACCGGCTGCCGTTCGGTGTGCCCCAACTGCTGGTGCACGGCGCCGACGACCAGCGCGTCCCGGTCGGGCACAGCCGCGACTACGCGGCCGCCGCCCGGGTCGCGGGCGACCCCGTCCAGTACCGGGAGGTCCCCGGGGCCGACCACTTCGCCGTCATCGACCCCGCACACACCGCCTGGCGCGCGGTGCGCGAGACACTCGCGACCGGCTGGGGCTGACCCGGCGGAACCGGGGACGGACCGGCCGTCCGTACACCGCCCCCGAAGATCCGACCGGAATCGTTTCCCTCAGCCCCGGTCCTGCTCCCGTGCCGGGCCGGGCGGGTCAGTTGCTGTTGCCGCCACCGCTGCCGTCGCCGCCTTCGCCGTTCCGGTCGCTTGCGGTGCCGCCGCCCTGGCCTCCCCGCCAACGGTCGGCCACCGTGTCGAAGAACTGGCCCCCGGCGCGCCCGGCGCCGCCCGCCACGTCCCGGAGGGTCTTGACCAGCGGATCCGAGCTGCGGTTCCACCCCTCCCGGTAGGACCTGGCCGCGTTGGCGGTCTCCTCGGAGACACTGGCGTCCCCGTCCGTGGCACGGCGCGGGTACTCGCCGTCGACGATCCGCCGGTAGTCGCCGCTCTCGACCCACCGGTGCAGCTCGGCCACCCGGACCACCGCGAACGGGTGGCTCTGCGGAACGGTGGTCATCAGCTTGAGGACGCTGTCCACGGCGTCACCGCCGCTCTCGTACTCCCGGGCCTGTTCCATGAACGCGTCGGGGTTCATCTGGGACAGGTTCGAGCCACCGGCCAGCTTCATCAGGGCGCGCTTGGCGGCCTCGGGGTTCTGACAGGTAAGCAGACCGGCGCGGTCGCTGGAGAGCTCCGACTTGCGCTGCCACTCGCGCAGCCCCGCGAGGATCGCCTGGATGGCTATGGCCCCGAGCGGGATCCACATGATCTTGGTGGACAGCCACACCAGCAGGAGGAGAATGGTGCGGTACACAGCGTGGCCGCTCAGCACGTGACCGACCTCGTGGCCGATGACGAAACGCTTCTCCTCGGCGTTGAACAGGTCGAACAGGCCGGTCGTCATGACGATGAACGGCTTCTTGCGGCCGATCGCCATGGCGTTGGGCTGGGGGTCCATCTTGACGTAGAGCTCGGGCACCTCGTCCAGGTCCAGGACGTAGGCGGCGTCGCGGAGGTAGTCGTGCAGCTCCGGGAACTGCGTGGGGCTCACCCGCACGGCGCTGGAGAGGAACATCAGGCGCAGCGAGCGCTCGTTGATCCGACCGAACAGGGACTTGACGAGGGTGTCGAACCCCGTCAGCGAACGCAGCGCCACCAGGGCGCCACGGTCCGCGGGGTGCTCGTAGGCACGAGGGGAGATGTCTGTGAGCCGGACACGTACGCGGTCTGGTGAGTTGGCCATATCGGCATGCTATGCGCCGCGTTGCCGCTTGGCCACGGTTTGCGGCGAACGAGATATGACGTGATTCGCCGGTGTTTCACGAAGCACCGGGGGAAGCAACGCGACACGGTCCTTGTTTGACCAGTTCCAGGGAGTGACACGCCCGCGGCCCCGCGGCGGGCGGACCCGCGCACCGCCGACGGTGCCCGGGGTCGGCTACCCTCGGTTGGCCGAAACCGGCAACACGGCAGCGCCACTGCGAAACGGAGCGCACAGTGACACAGCAGGCCACCGGCGTCTCCCACGGGGGGAGTTCCCCCGCGCGACGAGACGGTTCCGCGCCGACCAAGGTCGGCATCATGGGCGGCACCTTCGACCCCGTCCACCACGGACACCTCGTCGCCGCCAGTGAGGTCGCACACCTCTTCGGTCTCGACGAGGTCGTCTTCGTCCCCACCGGCCAGCCCTGGCAGAAGGACCTCGACAAGGTCACCCCCTCGGAGGACCGCTACCTCATGACGGTCATCGCCACCGCCGAGAACCCCCAGTTCAGGGTCGACCGCATCGAGATCGACCGCTCCGGGCCCACCTACACCCTCGACACCCTCCGCCAGATGCGCGCCACCTACGGCCCCGAGGTGGACCTGTACTTCATCACCGGAGCCGACGCCCTCGGCGCCATTCTGAGCTGGCACAACGTTGACGAACTCTTCGACCTCGCACATTTCGTAGGCTGTAACCGGCCCGGCCACCACCTCAGCGACACCGGCCTGCCCGAAGGCAAGGTCTCCCTGGTGGAGGTCCCCGCGCTCGCCATCTCCTCATCCGAGTGCCGCGAACGCGTCCGCAAGGGCGAACCCATCTGGTACCTCGTGCCCGACGGTATCGTCCGCTACATCAACAAGACCGGGCTCTACCTGGAGTCCTGAACCGCGCCGCGCACCACCCGGTCCGCGCGGCACCAGCCGAACACCGAACAAGTAAGGCAGCAAGCACAACGTGACAGCCACCGACAGGGCCGTGGAACTCGTCAAGGTCGCCGCAGAGGCCGCCTCCGACAAGCTCGCCCAGGAGATCATCGCCTACGACGTCAGCGACCAGCTCGTCATCACCGAGGCCTTCGTGCTGTGCTCGGCGCCCAACGACCGCCAGGTCCGCGCCATCGTCGACGAGGTCGAGGACCAGCTGCGCATCAAGTCCGGTGCCAAGCCCGTCCGCCGCGAGGGCGAACGCGACGGCCGCTGGGTCCTCCTGGACTACGCCGACATCGTCGTCCACATCCAGCACGAGGAGGAGCGGGGCTACTACGGCCTCGAACGCCTCTGGAAGGACTGCCCGGAGATCGAGCTCCCCGAAGGCGCCCGCGGTGCCGAACGCACCCCGCTGGACGAGCAGTAACCTCCGCGCGGCCGTCCAGGTCGCAGAACAAGAGAGACACACCGCGTGAGTGAGACCCCTCGTGTGCTGTTCTGGCGGCACGGACGCACCGCCTGGAACGTCGAGAAGCGCTTCCAGGGACAGACCGACATCGACCTCGACCCGGTCGGCCACGCCCAGGCCGAACGGGCCGGTCGGCTCCTCGCCACCCTGAATCCCGACGTCATCGTCGCGTCCGACCTCAAACGCGCGGCCGACACCGCCGGGTACCTCAGTCGCGCCTCCGGGGTCCCGGTGGAGTACGACAAGGCGCTCCGCGAACGCTTCGGCGGCTCCTGGGAGGGCTTCACCGCGGCCCAGCTCGCCGAACGCTGGCCCGCCGAACACCCCACCATGAGCATCCCCGACGGAGAGGACGTCGCCGAGGTCGGGGACCGGATGCGCGCCGCCGTCGACCGGGGCCTGGCCAGGACCCCGCCCGGCGGCCTCCTCGTCGTCGTCAGCCACGGAGCCGCCCTCAGGATGGGGATCTCCCGCATGCTCGGTATCCCCGACGAACGCCGCGAGCTCCTCGGGCCGCTCAGCAACTGCTGCTGGTCCGTCCTCCAGGCCCGCGGGGACGCCTGGCGGCTCATGGAACACAACGCCGCCAGCCTCCCCGAGCCCGTGGTGCTCAGCGACGACGCCTGAATCCGTTTCGACGGACCGCCAACTTTCCGCTAAGGTTCAGGGAGTCGGAAGGGCACGCGCCCGGACGACTCCCGCAAGGGGCTATGGCGCAGTTGGTAGCGCGCCTCCATGGCATGGAGGAGGTCTGGGGTTCGAATCCCCATAGCTCCACAAACTCAGGACGACCCTGCTTGCGCGTCACCGCGCTTGCCGGGTCGTCCTTCGTGTTTCCCGGGGGAGACGGCCCTGCCGGAGGCCGCGGAAGAACGCGCACACGTCACCGACCAGCGGGGCGGGCCTCTCCACGGCCAGGAAGTGGCCGCCCTCGCCGAGCCCGGTCCACCGCACCACGTCGTGGTCCCGTTCGGCCCGGGCACGGAGAGCCCCTACCGGCTGGTCTGGATGATCACCTCGGGCAATGTTTGCTTCACCGCCGGTCAGCGTCCCGCCCGAACTCGCCGGAGCCCTCCGGGACCAGGCCAGGAGGCGTGCTGCCGCCCTGCCTGACGGGGAGGTCCCGGGGACGGAGGACCCCGCGCCCTGAACCTGTGCTGTCCCGGCCCGGGCCCGTCGGGCGGCCCGGTCGGCCGCCCCGTGGAAACACCGGCGGGGTCGGTCAGGCTCCGGCGGGCACCTCCTCGCCCCGGCTCCCGGTCTCGGAGATGTGCAGCGCCGCGACGAGGTTCCGGTACAGGGCGTCCTGCTCCAGGAGCTCCTCGTGTGTGCCCCGGGCACGGATCCCGCCGTCCTCCATCAGCAGGATGCGGTCCGCGTGGATGACCGTGGACAGGCGGTGCGCGATGGTCACCACGGCGGCCCGCTCGGCCTGTCGGCGCACGCTCCGGGTGACGGCGGCCTCGGTGATCGCGTCCACCTGCGAGGTGGCCTCGTCGAGCAGCAGCACGTCCGGGGAGCCGAGCAGGGCGCGTGCCAGGGCGATGCGCTGCCGCTGGCCGCCGGAGAACGAGGTGGCGTCCAGGGGTGTGTCCAGCCCCTCCGCCAAGGAGTCGACCTTCTCGGCCAGGAGTACCTCCTCCAGCACCCGCCGGACCTCCTCCTCCCCGGCCCCGGGCCTGGTGAACAGCAGGTTCTCGCGGATGGTCCCGGGCACCACCGGGGTGTCCTGCTCGACGTAGCAGAAGTGCGACCGCACCTGCTGCGGAGACAGCTCCCGGTAGGGTGTCCCGTCGAGGGTGATCCGGCCGTGCTCGGGCTCCAGGAAACGCAGGAGCAGGGAGAACACGGTGGTCTTGCCCGCGCCGGAGGGGCCCACGATCGCGGTGTGACCGCGTCTGGGAATGACCAGGTCCACGTTGTCCAGGGCCGCGGCGGCGCCCGGCGCGTACCGGGCGGTGACCCCGCGCAGCTCCAGCAGCGGGCTCCCCTCTCCGCCGCCGCCTCCGTCGGCGGAAGCGCCAGTGGTGTCCGGCCCGCTCTCCGGGGTCTGGGCCGTGGGTTCGAGCGGAATCGCCTCCACCTCGCGGATGCGCCTGGCGGCGGCGATGCCAGACTGGAGGGTGGTCACACTCTGGGAGAGCTCCATGACCGGGGTCATCAGGGTGAACGCGTACAGCAGGAACGCCACCAGGGTGGAGACCGCGATCTCACCCGAGGAGACCCGGACCGCTCCCACGCCGAGGATGGCGATGATCGCCAATTGGATTCCGCCGAAGGCGACCGTCCAGGCCACGGCCTCGCGGCGCACTGAGCGGATGCCGTGCCGGGCCGACTCCCGCGCGTGTGTGAGGATCTGCGAACCCAGGCGCTCCTCGGCCCGGCTGACCTTGACCGTGCGGATCGCGCGCAGGGAACCGTCGAGCACCCCGCCCATGAGCCCGAGGGAGTTCTGCGCCTTCTCCTGGGCCCTGGCGATGGCGGGCATCAGGGTGAGGAACAGGACCGTGACGACGATCACCGCGCTGGCCGTCACGCCCAGCAGAACCAGGTCCAGGACGCCCATCATGACCAGTGTTCCGACCAGCAGGACGCCGCCGTTGACCAGGCTGATGACGCTGCTGGAAGCCGCCTCGCGCAGCAGCACGGTGTCGGAGGTGGCCCTGGTGACGAGTTCCCCGGAGTGCCGTTGGGAGAGCGGGATCAGGGCCGCCCGGAAGTAGCGGCGCACGAGGGAGGTGCGCGCGTCCAGGACGACCCTCTCCGCGACGGTGCCGAGCACGATCCAGTGCCACAGGCCGGTCACCATGCCCACGCCGAAGAGGCAGAGCAGGACAGCGATCGGCATGGCGAGGCCGCCCGCCTCGGAGACGGTGTCCAGTACGAGCTTGACCACCATCGGGTTGGCCAGCTCCAGTGCGGAGCCGAACAGGGCCAGGACCAGGCCCAGCAGGAGTTTGCGCCGGTGCGGGCGGACGAAGGCCCAGAGCACCCTCAGTTGGGCGAAGCGCGGCTCCGGTGTGCTCGTCCCGGTTTCTCCCGGTGGCATGAGCGAAGCATTATCTACTTTTGAATGTTCATCCATGCTCCAAATTAGGTCACAGGTGACCGATTATTGTCAATGAAGTACCCACGCCTCTAGGATGAGGGCATGGTGAAGAGTGCTTCCTCGGAGGAAGAGACGAGGACCCGCGCACGGACCCGCCGAGCGATCCTCGACGCGGCGGTGGACGTGCTTGCCGAGAACCGGGCGGCGCCGCTGTCCCAGGTGGCCGCGCACGCCGGGGTGGCCCGCAGTACACTGCAGCGCTACTTCCCCGAACGCGCCGACCTCATCACGGCGCTGGGCGAGTACTCCGACGAACTGGCCCAGGAGGCCACCGAACGGGCCCGCACCACCGAGGGCCCCGCCATCGACGCCTTCTCCCGCCTGGTGTCCGAGTACTTCGAGCTGCGCAGGATCGCCATGATCGCCCTCGGCGGCGAGGACCAGGCGCAGGAGTACGACGAGGAGGCGTGCGGGCCCAGCGACCTCGCCCTCTACGAACTCGTCGAACGCGGACACGAGGACGGCACCATCGACCCCAGGATCACCCCGCTGTGGGCCCAACAGCTCCTGTGGTCCTCGCTCTACGCGGGATGGCTCTACGTGAACGTCGCCAGGGTCCCCGCCTTCGAGGCCCACAACATGTGCCTGATGTCGCTGGTCAAAGCCCTGGCCCGGGACCGCAGGGGCTGAACGGCGACCTCCCGGGCCGCCGGGACCCGGAAACGGGCCGGGCTGGGGAGGCCCGGGCTCCGGTCGGGCCTGTGCCGACCCCGGCGGGGGCAGGTCTCACAGGTACAGGCCCGTGCCCCGCTCCGGCGCCTCGTTCGCGATCGCGTGCACGTCCCGCTCCCGCAGGATCACGTACCGCTCGCCGTTCAACTCGACCTCGCCCTGCTCCTCGGGGTCGAAGAGCACGCGGTCACCGGTCTTCACGTGCCGGGCACCGGTCCCGGCGCCGCAGACCTCACCCCACGCCAGCCGGGTCGCCAACTTCACCGTGTCCGGGATGACCAGACCCGCGCTGCTGCGCCGTTCACTCTTGTCCGGGACCGCCTTCACCAACAGGCGGTCGTGGAGCATCTGGATTTCAAGCTTGGTTTCGGGCACCAACCCAGGATATTCGGCCCCGGCCGGCCTCGGTTCCACGCCCCCGGGGCGCGCAGTAAGCCCCCTCGACGCCGTCCGGGGGTCACCCGTGGTTTCACCCTGGTTCGACCCAGCCTTGACTTCCTGTAGAGTATTCACGTGCCGAGCGGGGAAACCGCCCGGCCCACCAGGGGCTATGGCGCAGTTGGTAGCGCGCCTCCATGGCATGGAGGAGGTCTGGGGTTCGAATCCCCATAGCTCCACTCGACTCCGAGACGACCCTGTTCGCGCGTGACCGCGCTCACCGGGTCGTCTCGTCGTTTCCTCTGGGGGCGACCCCCAGACCCCCGATGCGGGGCTTCGCCCCGAGGGTTCGAGTGACGTCCCGTCAGGTCCACGGACTCAGGACGACTCTGCTCGCGCGTGGCCGCGCTTGCCGGGTCGTCCTTCGTTCTTCCCGGGGGACCCCCGACGCGACCCCCTGTGGTCGGGTTCGCGCGGATCCACAACGCGAGACCGCGTCTCGCGGGTGGCGGCCGGTTCGTCCAGGGGCCACGAGCAGGCCCGTACGGTCAGCCGCTTCGCGGCCTTTCGTGCGGGCCCGACCGCTGTCCAGGGGCCCCGCTCTGGTGCGCGTCTGTCGGCGCGCTCACCGGCCCGGCTCGTCACCGGACGGCGCCGTGCGTGAACAGCGCCCCGAGCCAGACCAGGCCGAGGAGGATCGTCGCGCGCTGCACCAGGCCGGCGTGCCGGGAGTCGTTCTCCCAGGCCTGCCCGAAGACACCGGTGCCCACGGCGGCCGCCGCGCAGACGATCCCCGAAGCCCACTTCCAGGCCGGGTCCGTCAGTACGAACGTGGCGACCAGCGCCGTCCCGGGCAGCAGTGTGAAGACGACCGCCCCGGCCGCGTCGTGGATCCGGTGGGCGCGGGACGGCTCCTCGGGGGTTCGCTCAGGGGCGCCGGGCGGGTAGCCCCGCATCGGGTCCATGGCGAACACCCCCGACGCCACCAGCGCGAGGCCGAGAGCCCCGACCGCGCCGGCGAGCAACAGGCTTTCGAACACGGCGGGGACGGCGCCCGCGCCCGCCGTGACCAGCAGCCCGCACACGATGAAGTTCGTGGTCTGCACCCACCCGCGGGAGCCGAGCGCCAGGGCACTGACCGGTTGCCGCACCGGGTCGTATCCGGGCCGGGTGAGGCCGTCCACCAGGAAGACTGCGTTGAACAGCAGGGCCCCGGCCGCGCCCGCCCACAACAGCGCCGTCACAGGGGGAGGTCCGCGTCATCCGCTGTCCGCATGCGACGACCCTAGGCCGGTCGGGCCGACCGCGGCAATCCCCGATCCGTCCCGGATCGCGGGCCGTGGCGCGGTCCGGGTCCCCTCAGCCCGACCGTTCCGGGCCGGACCGGCCGTCGACGAAGGCCAGCAGTTCCGGGTCCTCGGAGGTCAACCGCTCCACCTCGGTGCCGCCGTCACAGGTGAGCATCGACACCGTCACCGCGGTGTCCGTGCGCACCACCACCCGCCACGGCGCTCCGTACTCCTCCCAACGCGACAGGGCGGCGACGTGCGGGTTCGGCGGGTTCTCCTCGGACGTGCCCACAGCAGCCTCCCTCCGTCCGGGACGCCCAGGGTAGGGGAGGGCGTCGGCCCCCTCCGGGTCCCGGAGGGGGCCGACGGCTCAGGACGGGAGCGAGTAGGAGGTCAGCACCGCCGCGTGGTCGGTGGTCCACTCGTTGTCCGCGTGCTCCGGGACCGGGGCGGGGTCCCCGACGACCAGGTCCTGCGAGTCCAGGACTCCGAGGTCGCCCGCGTGGTAGACGAAGTCGATCCGGTCCTGCGGTTCCGCACGGCCGGTCGAACCCCCGTGGAACGGGTACAGCGGCGACCAGGTGGTGCCCGGGTCGGCCACCGGGTCGGGGTGGGCCACCCGGTAGGAGTCCGTCAGTCCGGCCTCGGCCGGCAGCACCGAGGTCGGCCAGGGCACGTCGGCGTACCCGCAGTTCCTTTCCCGCGTCCCCTCGGTCCAGTCCAGGTGCGAGGGGGCGTTGAAGTCGCCCAGGAGCAGGACCGGGACCTCCCCGGCCGCGTCCAGATGGTCGGACATCGCGTCGAGGGCGTCGGTGATCTGGGGGGTGCGGCCCGACTGGGCCTCCCGCGCCAGGACCTCCTCCACCCCCATCCCGTCGAAGCAGAAGTCATAGGGCCCGTACGGGGTGTAGCCCAGGTGCACGTTCCACAGGTTGACCTGTGACTCCTCGCCGTCGAGCGCGATCCGCACCCCGCCCGAGGCGTTGACCTCCCCGTACTCCTCCACGATCGGGTAACGGCTGATCACTCCGAGGCTGTTGGAACCCTGCCAGTGGTACCAGCCCAGGGCCTCGGCCAGCCGGGCGGCGTGCACGCCCTGCGTCTCCTGGAGGCCGACGACGTCGGCCCCGCTCTCCAGCAGGAACCGGACCTGCTTCTCGTGGTGGCCGTCGACCTGGGTGCCGCCGTGCCAGGTGTTGAGGCTCATCACGCCGAGCTCGTCGACGAGCGGCTGGTCGTAACGGCGTACCGGGACGGTCACGTCCAGGCGTGCCGTGGACCCGTCCGCCCCGGCGGCCTCGACCGTCACCCGGGCCGAGGAGTGGTCGGGGCGGGACACCCCGGGCGGGGTCTCACGCTGGGCCGAGGCCCGCGGAGTACCCGAGAGGGTGCCGTCCGACGACACCTGGACCCAGTCGTCCCCGTCGACCTTGCCGAACTCCGTCCCCGGGCCGCCGCCCGTGACCAGGCCGCCCAGGTCCGCCTCGTAGGGCTGGCCCTGGCGGGCGTTGTGCAGGGTGGCCTCCGAGACGGGGAAGGAGACCGGGCCCTGCGAGAACAGTTCCACCCCGATGGGCTCGGCCAGCCACCCGTAGCCGTCACGGGCCAGGTAGAAGGCGGTGTAGGAGCCGGGCTCCAGGGAGTCGGCGGACAGCCGCACGGTCCCCTCCGCCTCGGGCGCGTACTCCCAGACCAGGGAGGGGGCGACGTACTCCTCGTCCACGGGGCCGCCCCCGGAGGCGCGGTACAGGCCGACCCAGTTGGCGGGGTGCGGGTCGGGTGTGGAGTAGGCGAAGGTGAACTCCTCGCCGTCGGTCAGGGACAGGGTGCCCTGCGGGGCGGCGGACACGGGGTGGGCGCCCAGCGCCAGCAGGAGGGCGGTGAGGACCGTCGGGATCAGGAAACGGACACGCATCCGGGGGAGGGCCTCTCGTTACGGGGGATGGATGGTCAACCACCATCCGGTACCCCGGAAACGGGCGTCCCCAACCTGTGAGGAGCACGGTTTAAGGGGCGGTGAACAGGCCCGGTGAGCCCGGAGGGGTCCGGCGCGCGAGGCGCCCCCTCCTCAGCCCGTCGTCCCGCGGGGCGGCGCGGCCGTGGAGCCGCGGACCACCAGGCTCGGGGTGAGCACCTCGTGGCGTTCCCCGGTGCGCCCGCCCATCCGCTCCAGCAGAAGCCCGGTGGCCAGCCGTCCCATCACCAGGCGCGGCTGGTCCACGCTGGTCAGCCGGGGCCGCACGGTCTCCGCCAGTGACGTGTTGTCGTAGCCCACCACCGAAACCCCCTCCGGGGCGGCCCGCCCCGCCTCGTGCGCCCGGTCCAGCACGGCCAGGGCGGCGAGGTCGTTGACGGCGAACACCGCCGTGTGCCCCTCGCCGAGCAGTGCGGCGGCGGCCCGTTCCCGGCCCCGGGCGGGGTCCCCGCCCCCGTGCACGGCCGTCCGCCCGGCCAGACCCAGGGCACGCATGGTCTCCCGGTACCCGGCCTCGCGGGCCCGCGAGGCCGGACGCCCGGTCCCCGCCAGGTGTGCGATCCGTTCGTGCCCCAGCTCCGCCAGGTGCCGCACGGCCGCCTCGGCCCCGGCCCGGTCGTCGTTGGCGACGGTGTCCACCCCCGGTGCGAAGGCCTCCGGGCGCCCCACCATCACCACCGGCACCCGCCGCGCGGCGGCGGCCAGCACCTCCGGGTCCGGCCAGGAACTGACCACCACCACCCCGTCCACGTTCAACTGGAGCAGGGCGTCCAGCTGGCGGGTCAGCCGGGAGCGGTCGCGGCGCCCGTGCGCCAGCAGCACCGTGAACCCGCGCTCCTCGGCCGATTCCTCCACCCCCGACACGACCTCGGTGTGGTACGGGTTGGCCAGGTCGGTCAGGAGCACCCCCAACAGCATGGTGCGGCCCTGCACGAGCCCGCGCGCCAGCATGTTGGACCGGTAGCCGAGCCGCTCGGCGGCGGCGAGGATCCGCGCGCTGGTCGCCTCGCTCACCCCGTGTTCGCCGCGCAGGGCCAACGACACCAGGGACTTGGACACCCCGGCGGCGGCCGCCACGTCCACGATCGTCGGGCGCGGTGCGCGCCGTTCCTCTCCTTTTGTCACAGGTACATTCTGGCCCGGTCCGGGCAGCGGGGCACATCCGGATCTGGAACGTTCCAGACGCGTTTCCCGAAGATCCACCCGGGGGTCGCCCGGAGTCCGGGGCCCGTCTCTAACGTCACTGGTGAACACAGATCCCACCGGTAGGAGACACTCCTTGGACACGGACCCGCTCCGGCACCGCCCCGACGCCCTCCTCCTGGACTTCGGCGGCGTCGTCTTCCAGACCCGCAAACGCCCCGAGGGGCGCTCGGACGTCACCCGCCACCTGCACGAGTTCCTGGCCCGCGCCGGCCACCGCGTCGACCCCGCCCTGCTGCGCGGCTCCCTGGACGCCGGCCTGGCCGCGCTGAAGGACTGGAAGAACGCCGCTGGCCGCCGCCGCACCCCGACCGAACTCGACCACCGCACCATCTGGACGGACTTCCTCGCCTCCGACCTGGACGACCGCGCCCGGGAGCTCCTCGCCGGCAGTGCCGCGGACCTCCTGGCCGACATGTCACCACTGATCTCCGAGCACGAGGTCCGCCCCGGCGTCCGCGACCTCCTGGCCGCCGCGCAGACCCTCGGCGTGCACGTCGGCATCGTCTCCAACGCCCACTCGGGGCGCTCCCACCGCCGCATCCTCCGCGAGGCCGGGCTGGAGCACCGGTTCGGCGTGCAGGTCTACTCCGACGAGGTCGGTATCCGCAAGCCGCACCCCGAGATGATCGCCCTCGCGGCCCGCGCGCTCGGCACCGTGCCCGCCCGCTGCTGGTACGTGGGCGACACCCAGGACCGGGACGTCGTCGCCGGGCGCCGGGCCGGTGCCGGCGCCGTGGTCCTCACCCGCCACCACCACACCGACCACCCGCCCTACCCCGTCCGCGAACACGCCGACGCGGTCCTGGACACCCCCGAGGGCCTGGTCGCCCCGCTGTTGCACAGCCTCCCCGACGAGCCCGTGCGCCGGGGTGATGCCGCGGGCACCGCACCCGCCCAGGTCGCCCGGCAGGAACCGGAAACCGGGGAGTCCGCCGCTCCGCCCTCCGGCGACCCCGCCGGGCCGGGGCCCGCGGCCACCCGCCGGGTGCCCGGGGCGCTCCTCCTCGACCAGGGCGGCGTGATCGCGCACTCCACCGTCACCCCCGACACCCAGCGCGACTTCGCCCGGAGCCTGGCGGCCCGCCTGGACCGCGTCGGGTACGCGGCCACCACCGACACCGTCCTCTCCCTCGTCCTGGCCGGCCGCGACCGCTACCGTGCCTGGAAGGCCGCCCACCCCTCCGGCGGCCCGATCCCCGAGATCACCCCGCGCCGGTTCTGGTCCGACATGGTCGGCCGCGACCTGCCCTCCCGCGCCCGTTCCTTCCTGCTCGCCGAGTCGTCCGAACTCACCCTGGAGTACGCCCGCTCCAAGAGCCACGCCGTCATGCGCTCCGGGGTGCGCGAGGTCCTGGAGTTCTGCGCCGAACGCGGCATCCCCGTCGGGATCGTGTCCAACACCGTGTGCGGACGGGCCGTCCGGGAGGAACTCGACCGTTTCGGCATCCTGCACCTGGTCAGCGCGCACGTGTACTCCGACGAACTGGGACTGCGCAAACCCGACCCCGCCACGGTCCGCGCCGCCACCACCGCCCTGGGCGTGGCCGCCGCGGACTGCTGGTTCGTCGGGGACAAACCCTGGCGGGACACGGCCGCTGCCCGCCGCGCCGGGGTCGGGGTCCCGGTGATCGTCCGCGGCGGTTCCGCCGCCGACGACCAGATCAGCTCCGCCCAGGACGGCCCCGCCGAGCTGCGACCCGCCCACGTCATCGACGAGATGGGCGAACTTCTCGGCCTGTGGACCGAAGCCCCCGTGCCCTCCGGCACCTGAACCCGGCCGACCCGGCCACCGCGCCGGCTCCGCCCGCTCCCCGCAACCGTTCCCCGACCTCACCCTTCCCCGTCACGGCGAAAGGCACCCCCATGGCCGAGTCCTCCCGCCCCACCGCCCCGCCCGCCCGCTCCGGCGCGCTCCGGCGCCCCGGTCCACCCGAACTCAACTCCGGCCAGAAGCTCATGGTCTTCGTCCTGTCGATGACCCTCTTCGGCCTCGCGAACATCGTCACCGAGGTCATCCCCGAAGTCCGGGTCGGACCGGTCGAGGTGGGGGTCTCCTACCTGGCCTTCGTCCCGGTCATCATGGTCGCCCTGTTCAACCCGCTCTACGCGGCCCTGGGCGCCCCGCTCGGCGAGATCGTCTTCGTCGACCTGCTGATGGGCGACTTCTCCGGCATCGGTGAACTGGAGGGCTACCTCCAGATGTTCCTGGGCCTGTACATCGCGGGCTGCCTGGTCCGCGACCCGCGCAGCCCGCGCCAGCTCTTCGCGGCGGGCGCGGTCGTCGTCATCGTCGACAAGATGCTCTCCGCCATCGTCGACATCGCCAAGGTGTCGGTGGGCGTGGACGACGCCGAGTTCGTTCCGGGCCTGCCCCAGTCCATCCTGCTGCTGGAGGGCGTCGACCTCGTGGTCGCCCTGCTGGTCAGCGGAATCCTCTTCGGCGCCCTCCCCGCGATGGCCCTCGCCCCGCGCCTGTACGGCAAGATCGAGCCCCTCCTCGGCCTGGCACCGCGCGACCCCGGCCACCCGATGCCGCTCGCCCAGCGCGGCACCGCCGCCTTCATGCTGCTCGCCCTCTTCCTCTCCTTCGTGTCGATGATCGCCGCGTTCACCTCGGAGATCTTCGACAACTTCGGGGTGTGGGAGCCGGACTTCATCGAGCAGTACGGCGACCGCTTCCTGTGGATCGGGGTGTCGGCGGCGCTCATCGTGCTCGTCGCCCTGGCCGTCGCCGTCCGGTTCGTGCTCGCCTCGCGGCGGGCCCGGGCCGCGCAGGGGTCGGACAGCCCGGACG
Source organism: Nocardiopsis sp. iso_40 (assembly GCF_056173285.1). NCBI lineage: Bacteria > Bacillati > Actinomycetota > Actinomycetes > Streptosporangiales > Nocardiopsidaceae > Nocardiopsis > Nocardiopsis sp. iso_40. The sequence continues at coordinate 1,647,651 of NZ_CM149666.1, forward strand.
TGCAGAACACGGGGGAGCGGCGGTGACCGGTAACGACAACACCCCGGCGATCGAGGTGTCGGGGCTCTCCTTCCGCTATCCGGGCGCCGACCGCGACTCGCTCACCGGGGTGGACCTGCGGATCGAACGTGGCGACTTCACCGCCGTGGTCGGCGGCAACGGCTCCGGCAAGACCACCCTGTGCAAGACCTTCAACGGGCTGGTCCCGCACTACTGGTCGGGGACCTTCGACGGGGCCGTCCGCGTGATGGGACACGACACCCGCGACCTGTCCGTGGGTGCCCTGTCCCACCTGGTCGGATACGTCTACCAGGATTTCGGCAACCAGCTGGTGCGCCCCACCGCCCGGGACGAGGTCTCCTTCGCCCCGGTCAACTTCGGCCTGGCCGACCACCGCGAACGCACGGAGGAGGCCCTGGAGCTGCTCGGCGTCGCCCACCTCGCCGACCGGTTCACCTGGCAGCTGTCCGGCGGCCAGCAGCACCTGGTCGCCCTCGCCGCGATCATGGCCCTGCGCCCCGACGTGGTGGTCGTGGACGAGCCCGTGGCCGAACTCGACCCCGCCCACGCGGACGGGATCTACGAGGCCCTCGCCGACCTCAACGCCCGGCTCGGGACCACGGTCGTCGTCATCGAGCACCACGCCGAGTACGTCGCCCGCCACGCCCGCTCCGTCGTGCTGATGGCCGACGGGGCGCCCGTGTGGCACCTGCCGGCCCGGGAGGCGATGGAACGCGTCGCCGAACTCGAACGGCACGGTATCCCCGCGCCCCAGGTCGTCCGGGCCACCCGGAGCCTGGCGCCGTGGGCGCCGGTCCCGCTCACCGTGGAGGAGGCCGCCGGGCACCTGCGCGAGCACTTCTCCGACCCCGGCGGCTCCGCGTCCCCGGACCCGGGCGCAGCCCCCGGGCCCCCGCCGCCCGCCGCCCCGCCCGGAGCGTCGGGCCCTCCCGGACCCCGTCGGACCCCCGGGGAACCGGTCGCCGAGATGGTCGGGGTCCGGCACGGCTACCGGGAGGTCGGCGGCGGACTCGCCGTCGTCCTGCACGGGCTGGACCTGACCCTGCGCGACGGCGAGCGCGTCGCCCTCGTGGGTGGCAACGGTGCGGGCAAGTCCACGCTGATGCGCCTGTTCACCGGCCTCAAGGTGCCCCGCGAGGGCACCGTCAGGGTGGGCGGCACCGACACCCGGACGGTGCGGCCGGCGGCCCTCGCCGACCGGGTCTGCTACCTCTACCAGCGCCCCGAACAGATGTTCCTCAAGGACAACGTGCGCGAGGACGTCGCCATGTTCCCCCGGGGCAGGGGCCGTTCCGACACCGACGCCCTGGTCGCCGACGTCCTGGACCGGGTCGATCTCACCGCCCTCGCCGACCGCGACGGCCGGCTCCTCTCCGGCGGCCAGCAGCGCCGGGCCACCCTCGCCATCGGTCTGGCCATGCGCCCCGCGCTGCTCCTGCTCGACGAACCCACCTCGAGCCTGGACACCGCCAGCCGCGACGCCGTCATCGCCATGCTCGACGCCCTCGCCGACACCATCCGCTGCACCGTGGTCGCCACCCACGACATGCACCTGGTCGCCGAGTGGGCCCACCGCGTCCTCGTCCTCGACCACGGGCGGATCATCGCCGACACGACACCCGCCGCACTCTTCGCCGACCAGGCGCTGATGGCCTCCGTCGGCCTGGTCGCACCCCAGATCACCCGCCTCGGGCTGAGTCTGGGACTGAACCCGCCACCCCTGTCGGTCGGGGAGATGCTCGACCGGCACCGGACCACCGGGAGGATCCGTGCGTAAGGAACGAGACGGAATATCCGTGGAGTGGGTCAAGCTCGAACTGCTCCGTACCGCCTACGCCACCCGGGGCGGGCTGCTGGCCGCCCGCGACCCGCGGTTCGTGATCGGCTGGTACCTGATCTTCGCGGTCGTGCCCTGGTTCACCCACAACATCACCGTGCTGGCCGCGCTGTTCACCGTCTGCGCCGCCGCCGTCTTCCTCAGCCGGGTCGGCCCGCTCGTCCTCGGCCTGTTCGTCATCGGGTTCGTCCTGGAGAGCCTGTACGTCCTGTTCGCCGCCTGGCTCTTCGGCGGCGACATGAGTACCGTCCTCGCCCTGGTCGTCCTCACCCTCAAACTCGCCACCGTCAGCCTCGCCAGCATGGCGGCCTTCGTGTCCCTGGACCCCGAGAAGCTCTCCGACGGCCTTCTCAGCATGCACGCCCCCGCCATGCTCAGCTTCGGCGTGAGCTACGGCTACCGGATGCTGCCCGTCCTGATGGAGGAGTTCCACACCGTCGTCGACGGCCACCGGCTGCGCTCCGCGCCCCTGGCCGCCAGGGGGTTCCTCGGCTGGCGCGTCGTCGTCCGCACCGCCACGACCCTGGTCCAGGCCTTCTACCCGCTCATGCTCAACACCGCCAAACGCACCCGTACCACCGTCGAGGCCCTGGAGACCAAGGGGTTCACCTACGCCGCCGAACACCCCGACGGCCGCCGTATCCGCCTCGCCCACCTGCGCGCCGACCACCGGGACGTGCTCCTCATCGCGGTGACGCTCCTACTCGTCGCCGCCTCCTTCGCCCTCGGCCACGCCTACCCCCTCCAGGCGGGGGTGGGCTGAAACACCCTCCGATCCTGTACAACCCACTCCTCACCTCCGCTAGACTGGTGCCACAGCTTCACGGGGCTATGGCGCAGTTGGTAGCGCGCCTCCATGGCATGGAGGAGGTCTGGGGTTCGAATCCCCATAGCTCCACGGACTCAGGACGACCCTGCTCGCGCGTAACCGCGCTCGCCGGGTCGTCCTTCGTGTTTCCCGGGGGAAGACCCCCCGCCCCCCGAGGTAACCCCCTGTGGCCCGGGTCGCGCCGGTCGGTGGGGCAGATAAGGCACTTCCCTGCAACGCGAGGCCGCGCCTCGCGGGTCGTGGTCACGTCCCCCAAGCTCCACGGACTCGGGGCGCCCCTGCTCGCTCAGGACGACCCTGCCCGACGGATTTCTCCGCTCGGCAGGGTCGTTCGTCGTTTCTGCTGGGGGAGCCCTCCGCGCACCCGTCGGCGCTGGTGCTCCCCGCCGCCCCGACGGAGGACGCCCAGCCTGCTGCGGGCCCTCAGGCCGGGGCCCGACCCGTGTCCCACCTGCGGTTTCCGCCAGAGCGCTGTTAGCGTCGGATGCCCTGGTTCCGGGGGAGAGGGCCGAGACACATGGCGGATTTCAGGCGTGTTCGCGCGGGCGGGACCGAACTGGAGGCGGCCTGCTGGGGTTCGGGAGAACCCGTCGTGTTCGTGCAGACCGCACTCTCGGCCGACGAGTTCAGGCCGTTGGCCGAGGACGCCGCGCTGCGTGACGGCTACCGCAAGGTCCTCTACCACCGGCGCGGGTACGCGGGCAGCGCCCCGGCGCGGGGGGCCGGCTCGGTCGAGCGGGACGCCCGGGACTGCGCCGCCCTGATGGAGTCCCTGGGAATCGAACGGGCCCACGTCCTGGGCGGGTCCTACGCCGGTGCGGTCGCCCTGCGCCTGGCGGTCGACGCGCCCGAACGCGTGCACAGCCTCGTCCTGCTGGAACCCCCGCCGACGATCACCTCCCGGGCCCCGGAGTTCCGCGTCCTCGTCGAGCGACTGATCCGGGCCAGCGAGGAGCGCGGGCCCTCCGCCGTGCTGCCGGAGTTCCTCAGCTCCTTCGGATGGGACCCGGACTCGCAGGACCCCCTGGGCCCGGGGTCCTCCCGGCAGATGGAACAGGACGCGGGCACCTTCTTCGGCACGGACCTGCCCGCGCTGCTCGACTGGCGTTTCGGCGCCGACGACGCCCGCCGCGTCCGCTGCCCGGTCCTGCACGTCGGCGGAGCGGAAAGCGGACCCTACTTCGCGGAGGTGCGCGAGGTCGTGCGCCGCTGGTTCCCCGAGGCCGAGGACGTCGTGATCCCGGACTCCGACCACGCGATGGTCTGCACGCGCCCGGGTGCGGTCGGGGCCGCCGTCGCCTCCTTCCTGGGCCGCCACCCGATGTAGTCCGCGATGCCGTCCCCGAGCTCCTCCTCCCGGCCTTGAAGACCGTCCGGCGCCGCGTGGCCAGTGCCGGAGCCGGGCACTCCCTTCCTAGACTGGGCGTATGGACCACGCCGCGAACGGACAGCCGACCGACGGGCCCGAACCGGACGAGGTCCGGGAGGCTGACGAGGGCAGTCCCGTCAGCCGGGTCCTGGAGGGGATCCGCGAGGAGGTCGCCGCTCTGACCGGCGGTCGGGTGGCGGACTACATCCCCGAACTCGCGCACGCGGACCCGGACGCGTTCGGCATCGCCGCGGTCAGCGCCCACGGCCGCTCCTACTGCGTCGGCGACGCCGAGCACGCCTTCACGCTGCAGTCGATCTCCAAACCGTTCGTCTACGCGGTCGCGGTGGAGGAACTCGGTCTCGACGCCGTCCACGGACACGTCGGCGCCGAGCCCAGCGGGGAGCCGTTCAACGCGATCAGCCTCGACGAGCGCGGCCGCCCGGAGAACCCGATGATCAACGCGGGCGCCATCGTGACCACCTCCCTGGTCGGAGGGGCGGAAGGGCGGTTCGAGCACATCCGCTCCGTGCTCTCCGACTTCGCCGGCCGCCGGCTGTCGGTCGACGAGGACGTGTACCGCTCGGAGGCGGAGACCGGGCACCGCAACCGGGCCCTGGGCTACCTGAGCCTGGCCGGAGGGGTCCTCGTCGGGCCCGTCGAGGAGGCCGTCCAGGACTACTTCCGCCAGTGCGCCCTCAGCGTCACCGTGCGCGACCTGGCCGTCATGGCGGCCACCCTGTCGGTCGGCGGCGTCAACCCGGTGACCGGGCGCCGGGTCGTGTCCCAGCGGACCGCCCGGCACGCCCTGTCGGTCATGGCCAGCTGCGGCATGTACGACCGGGCGGGGGAGTGGGGGCTGCGCGTCGGGATCCCCGCCAAGAGCGGTGTCAGCGGCGGCATCCTCGCCTCGGCGCCGGGGGCGTTCGGGCTCGGCGTGTTCAGCCCGCCGCTGGACGAGGCGGGCAACAGCGTGCGCGGGGTGGCCGCCCTGGAACGGCTCTCCGACGACTACGACCTGCACATGCTCCGGACCCCCTCGGAGCCCCCGTCCCCGATGCACAGCGTGACCCGGGCCGGGGGCACGCTCGACGTCCGCCTGCGCGGCGAGATCGACTTCCTCGCCGCCGAGCAGGTGGTCTCCCGGCTGGCGGAGGCGATCGACGACGCACGGGTCACCTCCGTCAGCGTCGCCCTCGAACGCGTCTCCGGGCTCAGCGACGCGGCCCGGTCGCTGCTGGCGGCCGAACTCACCGAGCTCGCCGACGCCGGGGTCGACGCCACGGTCAGCGACCCCCGCGGCGTACGCCGGGCCTGACCGCCGCGGAAAGCCTCCCGCTCCCCTTGACCCGGGGGTCCTCCGGGCGCATAATCAACCTAACGGTTTATCAACTGGGAGGTTGAATTCACTGATGGCGAACGACCCGCTCAGCCTCACGTTCGCCGCACTGGCGGACCCGACCCGCCGGGAGATCCTCGCCCGGCTGGCCGAGGGCGAGGCGACCGTCAACACCCTGGCGGAACCGTTCGACATGAGCCTCCAGGCGATCTCCAAACACCTGAAGGTCCTGGAGCGGGCCGGACTCATCACCCGGGGGCGCGACGCCCAGTGGCGGCCCTGCCGCCTGGAGGCCGCCCCCCTGGAGGAGGTCGACCAGTGGGTGGACCGCTACCGGGACCGGTGGGAGGAGCGCTTCGGCCGCCTCGACCGGGAACTGCGCAGGATCCAGAACAGCACCGAGGGAGAGAAGAACCATGAGTGACCTCCAGGTCGTCGCCGAACCCGGCCGCCAGGACATCCTCATCACCCGCACCTTCGACGCGCCGCGCGAGACGGTCTGGCGCGCGCTGACCGAGCCCGAGCTCGTGGCCCGCTGGTTCGGGCTGGACGAGACCGCCACCGAGGTCGACCCGACCGAGGTCCGCACCGGCACCCCGTGGCGGACCTCGGAGAGGACCCGGGACGGCGAGGTGTACGCCTTCCACGGGGTCCACCACGACGTCCGGGCCCCGGAGCGGATGGTGCGCACCTTCGAGTTCGAGGGTTACCCCGGCCACGTCTCGCTGGAGACCCTCACCCTGGAGGAGGCCGACGGCCGCACCGAGTACCGCGTCGTGGCGCTCTTCCAGTCCGTCGAGGACCGGGACGGCATGGTCGCCTCCGGTATGGAGTCGGGGCTCGCGCAGTCCCTCGACAAGCTCGACGAGGTCCTGCGCTCCCTGCGCTGACCCCGGTCGCCTCCGGTCCGGACCGCGCCTTCCGGACCGGAGAACCGCCTGTGGACGACACCGAACCTGTCGTCGCGGCCCGGTACTGTCGACCCGTGGCAGATCTCCCCGACGTTCCCACCCTGCTCGGCGCGGCCGTCAAGGCCCTGGGCGGCAGCAGCCGAGAGGGCCAGCAGACCATGGCCGACGCCGTCTCCTCGGCGGTCGAACAACGCGAACACCTGGTGGTCCAGGCCGGTACCGGCACCGGTAAGTCCCTGGCGTACCTGGTGCCCGCGATCAGACACGCGATGGCGACCAGGACACCCGTGGTGGTCTCCACGGCCACCATCGCGCTGCAGAACCAGCTCATCGACCGCGACCTGCCGCGTCTGGCCGCCGCGCTCGCCCCGCTGCTGCCCCGCGAGCCCACGTTCGCGGTCCTCAAGGGACGGCGCAACTACCTGTGCCGCAACCGGATGCAGACCGCGTCGGACGAGGAGGCGGAAGGCACCGAACTCTTCGACGCCCGCCAACTCTCCTCCCTCGGCCGCCAGGTCGCGCGCGTGCACGAATGGGCCGAGGACACCCTCACCGGCGACCGCGACGAACTCGTCCCCGGCGTCAGCGACCTGGCCTGGCGCCAGGTCTCCGTGGGCGGGAACGAGTGCATGGGCGCCCGCGTGTGCTCCTTCGGCCAGGAGTGCTTCGCCGAGTTCGCCCGGGAGGCCACCACCGGCGTGGACGTGGTGGTCACCAACCACGCGATGCTCTCCATCGACATGTCGCAGGGCTACCACATCCTGCCCGAGCACAACACGATCATGATCGACGAGGCCCACGAACTCGTCGACCGGGCCACCTCGGTGGCCACCGGAACCCTCACCGAGCGCGCCGTCACCGCCGCCGCCAAACGTGCCGCACGCCTGGTCGAACCGGGTGTCAGCGAACGGCTCAGCGAGTGCGCCGACGGTCTGTCCCTGATGTTCACCGAGGTTCCGGAGGGCCGCCTCGACCAGATCGACGACGGCCTGGCGGGCGCGGTGGCCGCGACCAGGGACGCCGCGGCCGCCTGCGTCGCCGCCATCGGTCCCTCCCCGGGCGAACTCGACCCGGACACCGCCTCCGACCGCCGCCTGGCCCTGGCCGCGCTCGGCGAGGTCCGGGAGGCCGCCGAACGGGTCCTGGAGTCCTACGAGCCCCCGCTCCGCGACCGCACCGAGATCGTCTGGCTCACCAAGGGCATGTCCAGACCGCCGGCGCTCAACGTCGCCCCGCTCGGGGTGGGCGGGCTGCTGCGGGAGAAGCTCTTCGGTGACCGCACCGTCGTGCTCACCTCGGCCACCCTCACCCTGGGCGGCGACTTCACCGCCCTCGCCCGGCAGTGGGGGCTGGGCCGCGAGGCCGCCCAGGAAGCCGCGGACCGGGCCGCCCGCGCCGACGTGCCGGACACCGGCCCCGAACCCGCACCGGCAGCCGAGGGCACCGGGGACGCGGCGCAGACTGCGGGAGAGGGCCCGTCGGACGGCGACGATGACGGCCCGCACCGTGCCGCCGGGGAACCGCGCTGGCGCGGACTGGACGTCGGATCCCCCTTCGACCACGGCCGCAGCGGCATCCTCTACGTCGCCCGGCACCTGCCCAAGCCCGGCCGTGACGGGCTCTCCGAGGAGTACCTCGCCGAGATCGCCGGGCTCATCGAGGCCTCCGACGGCCGCGCCCTCGGCCTGTTCTCCTCGATGCGGGCCGCCCAGCAGGCCGCCGACGAACTCCGTGAACGCCTGGACCAGCCGATCCTGTGCCAGGGCGAGGACTCCACCGGCCAGCTGGTCCGCCGCTTCGCGGAGGAGGAACGGTCCTGCCTGTTCGGCACCCTGTCCCTGTGGCAGGGCGTCGACGTGCCCGGCCCCTCGCTCCAACTGGTCATCGTCGACCGCATCCCGTTCCCGCGCCCCGACGACCCGCTGGCCTCGGCCCGCCAACGCGCGGTCTCCGCCCACGGCGGCAACGGCTTCCTGGCGGTGTCGGCCACCCACGCCGCGCTGCTGCTCGCCCAGGGCACCGGACGCCTGCTGCGCTCCACCGAGGACCGCGGGGTGATCGCGGTCCTGGACCCGCGCCTGGCCACCGCTGGTTACGGCGGTTTCCTCAGGGCCTCCCTGCCCCCGTACTGGGGTACCGCCGACCCGGAGGTCGCCCGTTCCGCCCTGCGCCGCCTGGCCGAGAAGGCCGGGGCGGACCGGGGAGAGACCGCGGCCTGATCCGGGGCCCGATCCCGGCACGACGGCGGCCGGCCACCCGTGGGGGTGTCCGGCCGCTGCCGTCGTTCCGTCCGGGCCGCGGCCCCGCGCCCCGTACCCGTGCGGTTCTCCTGTTGTTCCGGGGTGCTGCTCCGCACCCGTGCCGGCTCAGCCCTTGGTGCGGTACCCGAAGAGGCGGACCGCGTAGCCGGGGGAGTTGTCCTCCGGTTCCTGGATCTGCCAGCGGTCGTCGTGTTCGCCTACCAGCAGCTCGTTCCACATCATGTCGATGAGCTTGAGCCGGGACACCACCGAGGACTCGGGGTCCAGCACGATCGAGTAGGCGTGGTCGGTGAGCCGTTGGGTCACCATCCCCACGGACTGGCCGTCCCAGATGGCCGGGACGGGGGCGTGGCCGACCTCGACCCCGCACAACCGGAGCTGCTCCACCTCCTCGTCGAGTGCTTCCGCGGCCAGCGCGCCGTCGAGCCGGAGGGCGTCCTCCAGCTCGTCGCGTTCCTCGTCGGTCCGCAGGTAGGCGTGGTAGGTGCGGTAACCGCAGGTGCGGCACTTGCGCCAGACCACGCAGCGGGCCAGTCCGTAGGCGGACTGCGCCTCGCCGACGCTCTGGTGGTCGCTCACCTCGCGAACCATGCCGCATTCGCAGCACAAGGCAGTGAGATCCTGCTTCATCGGAGTCCCCCCTCCCAGGTGAGTATGCGACGGATGGGGGCCGTTAGGGAACCCGTTCGGAGAGGAAGTCGCGGCAAGGACTCGTCATCAATGCCCAAAATGACCGGGCGACGGGTTTCGGACGTGCTCAGAGGGGGCGTCGGCGTGGCCGACCTCACCCCGGGCGGAGTTCCTCGGAGCCCTTCGGCGGGGGCTCCCGCCGGGGCCCGGGAAGGGCTGTCCCAGCGGGGCCCGGGGCGGTGCGAAACCGGGGCGGTGTCACTCGTCCATGCTGAGACCGCGCTTGTTGCGGGCGGTCCAGTCGCGCATCCGCTGGGGGTAGCCGACGATCTGCACGTCGTAGGCGGGCACCGCGAGCTTGCTCGCGACCTTGCGGATGACCTCCGGGGAACCGCAGCGCCGACGGATCCACTCGCCGTCGGTGGCGACCGCCACGGCGGTGGTCCGGGTGGCGAAGGTTTCGGGCTCGACGAAGAACTCCACTCCCACCCGGCTCTTGGCGAACTCGATCAGCGCCTTGACGTCCGAATCCTCGGAGACGCGGTCGAAGCGGGCCTTGCCCTTGCGGTTGGCCTTACGGAGCCCGAAGCGGTCTCGCCATCCCATGGGTGCTCATGTCCCCTTAATGCCTGTTCGTGACTGTCGTCCATGCGCACCGCCGAGTGTATCGGCCCGGAATCGGTCACAGCCGGGCTCCGAACGCCCAGGCTGCACCGGTTTCCAGCGTTTTCCGGACAGCTCTGTCACCGCGCTGCTACGTTCTGTCCACGCGTGACTCAGTCAGGGGGAGAGTATGACGATGTGGACATGGGCGGGGGAGGCAGGACGCCAACTACGTGCCGCGGGGCAGGACGAACTGGCCGAGGCCGTCACCGGCCTGCCTCAGCTCAGCGAGGCGGGCGACGCGGTCAAGGTGGAGGCGCTGGCCAGGTCGGCGATGCGTACCGCCAGGCGCCTGGTCGCCGAAGCGGGCAACACCGAGGCCGCGGTACCGGGGGTGTTCGGTCCGCCGACACTGTTCTTCCTCGCGCACTGGCCGCTCGCCGTGCGCGTGGGAGCGCTCGCCGAGGGCCGCAGGGCGCTGGAGCAGGCACGGGCGGCCGCGGAGGACGAGCCCGCTCCGCACGCGCACGGGCCGCTGCCGGTCTCCGCGCTGGAGACACTCGTTCGCTGCCACGCCAACGTCGACGCCCAGGGCACCACGGAACAGCGCCGTGAACTGCTCAGCGCCCAGCGCCTGTCCGGCTGGGAGAGCACCCCGGCCTGGCCCGCGTTCACGCTGGCACGGGTGCACCTGCTCATCGACGAGGGCCGGGCCGACCGTGCCGAGGCGGAGCTGCGCCGTTACGAACACACCGCCACCGGTCCGGCGCTCCTCGGCGCCGACGGGGTGTTCTCCATGGTCCGGGCCCTGCGCCACCAGGACAGGCACACCGACGCCCTGGACGCCCTGGACCGGATGGAGGCCGAACTCGGCCTCGGCGACACCGGCGACCCCGCCGGCAACCCGCGGCGCACGGCGCTGCGCCGGGTGATCCGCTTCGAGCGCGCCCGGCTCCTGTCCTGGCTGGCCCGCCTCGGCCTGTGCGACGCCCACAGGGCGATCGGGCTGCTGCCCACGGTGGAGGAGGCCGAGACCTACCCGAGGCTGCGCCCGGCCTGGGTGGAGGCGGTGGAGAACCTGGTGTGCCAGGGCAGTGTCCGCAACGACTGGCGGCTCGGCGTACGGGTGACGAGCTGGTCCCGCTACTTCGAGCGGGTGGGCGCGCCGCGGCGCGGGGCGGAGCTCGCCCTGGCCGCCACCCGCCTGGCCAGCGGCCGGGGCGCGCGCTGGGTGGCCGAGTGCTCCGCGCAGCGGGCCGAACGCCTCATCCGCGAACTCGGCGGTGCCGAGGAGATCATCGGTGACCTCGCGGAGGTCCGGTCGATGGTGCGGAGCATGAAGCCGATCCAGCCGATGGCTCCGGCGCAGAACATCCTGGAGTTCCTCCGGGCGCAGCGGACCGAGGACGTCAACCCCGAGGAGCAGGCGGAACAGGTCAACGTGGCGCTCGCGGAGCAGCCGCACGACACGGCGCTGCTGAGCGCCCTGGGCCAGGTCGGCCGGACCCTGATGCTGTCCGACGCCGCCACCGAGCCCCAGTGGCGCCACGTCCGGGCGCAGCCGGGCGACCAGCGCGCCGCCCTGTCGCTGCTGGAGACGCTGCTGCACGACAACGACACCGCGGGGGTGCGGAACCTGGTCAGCACGCTCGCCGCCGGGGCCCTCCAGCCGGAGGGCGGCGGGGTCCTCAGCACCGGGGCCGCGCAGTTCAGCACGAGTCGCTGAGGTCGCGCGGCCGAGGCCGGTCACCGTCCTCAGCCGCGCGGGCCGGCCCCCGTCACCAGCGAGCGCCCTGCCGGGTAGCTCAGGGCGGCCTCCGGCAGGGCCGCGGGGCGACCGCTGGCCAGGACGGTCACCCTTCCCGTCCCGCGGGTCGCCGCCCGGTCCGCGCCGATCCTGCGCAGGGCCTGGGCGGCCACCGCCCGGGCCGCGGTGAACAGTTCGGCACGACCGGACAGGGCCTCGGAGATCTCCTCGCCCACCAGGTCGTAGTGCGTGCAGCCCAGCACCACCCCGCGGACGTCGGCGGGGGTGAGAGCGGCGGCGTAGGCCACGGCGTCGGCGACCAGACCGGGGTCGGCGGACTCCACCGCCTCGGCCAGGCCCTTACAGGCCACCGGGGCCACCGACACGTCCCGCGCGAAGGTCTCCACCAGACGGCGCTGGTAGGCGCTGTAGGTGGTGGCCTCGGTGGACCACACCGCGATCGGGGTCCCCGGGGCGGCCGCCGGCTTGATGGCGGGGACCGTGCCGATCACCGGGACCCCGGGCTCGAACTCGGCGCGCAACTCGTTCAGGCCGTGCACCGACGCCGTGTTGCAGGGCACGACCACGGCGTCCAGGGAGCCCGCGGCGTCCAGGGCCGCCCGGGCTCCGGCCAGGGCCCGGGCGATGATCTGTTCCGGGGTATGCAGACCCCAGGGCATGTGGTCCGGGTCCATGGACAGGAACAGGTCCGCGTCTGGCCGGGCCGCGTGCAGGGCGGCGGCGGTGGACAGCATGCCGATACCGGAGTCAACGAGAGCGATGCGCACGGAACGGAATCCTACGCGGATCAGGGCGTGGCCATAACAACACCGCAGGTGAGGGCTTCTGGCTCCTGCCGTCGGTTCCGCCGGGCGCCCCGAAGGGCAAGACACGTACCGAAATGGGGTGGCCGAGGACCGTTACCGATAGGTAGAACTGAGGGGATCGGCCTGCCGCGGAACGCCGTCCCGGTCCCGGCCGACCCGCGCTGTGCGTCGTAGCTCGTGAGAAAGTCAGGGGATCCGACATGACTCCGAAACAGCCCGGTACGACTTCGGGGCAGCAGGCGAACCCCGGGTCAGGGCTCGCCGAGCACATCACGGCGGTCCAGCGGTTGCGCAGGCAGTACCGGGAGCTCCCGGAGGGAGCCCCGGTCCGGTTGGCCAAGCCGACCTCCAACCTCTTCCGTTTCCGCGAACCCTCCTCGGCCCCCGCCCTGGACGTGTCGGCCTTCTCCGGGGTCATCTCCATCGACCCGGTGGAGCGCCTGGCCGACGTCGGCGGCATGACCACCTACGAGGAGCTCGTCGCCGAGACCCTTCCCCACGGCCTCATGCCCATGGTCGTACCGCAACTGCGTACCATCACCCTGGGCGGGGCGGTCACCGGTCTGGGCATCGAGTCCTCCTCGTTCCGCAACGGGCTGCCGCACGAGTCGGTGCAGGAGATGCAGATCCTCACCGGTTCGGGCGAGGTCGTCACCGCCAGCCGGGACAACGAGCACCGGGACCTGTTCCACGGTTTCCCCAACTCATACGGGACGCTCGGCTACAGCCTCCGCCTGCGTATCGAACTCGAACCCGTCTCCCCCTACGTACACCTGCGACACCTCAGGTTCCACGACGCGGACGAGGCGATGGACGCCCTCGGCCGGATCTGTGCCGACGCGGCCCACGAGGGGCAGCCCGTCGACTTCGTGGACGGGGTCGCCTTCGGCCCCGGCGAGCTCTACCTGTCCCTGGCCCGCTTCACCGACCGGGCGCCCTGGACCAGCGACTACACCGGGAACGACGTCTACTACCGCTCCATCCCCCGCTACGCGGAGTCCGGGTCGACGGCCGGGCCCGGCGACTACCTCACCACCCATGACTACCTGTGGCGCTGGGACACCGACTGGTTCTGGTGCTCCCGCGCCTTCGGCACCCAGAACCCGCTGGTGCGCCCGCTGTGGCCGCGCTCCCTCAAACGCTCCGACGTCTACCGCAGGCTGGTCGCCTGGGACCGGCGCACCGACTTCTCCCGTCTGCTGAACCACTACCGGGGCCGCCCGCCGCAGGAGCCGCTCATCCAGGACGTCGAGGTGGGGATCGAGCGCGGGGCGGAGTTCCTGGACTTCTACCACGCGGAGGTCGGCATGACCCCGGTGTGGATGTGCCCGCTGCGGCTGCGCGAACCCCGCCGCCCGGGCCTGGCCGAGGACGGACACGTCTGGCCGCTGTACCCGTTGGAGAACGACCGCCTCTACGTGAACTTCGGGTTCTGGGGAATGGTCGACATGAAACCCGGCCAGCGCCGGGCCCACCACAACCGCCGTGTGGAGGAGGAGGTGTCCCGGCTCGGCGGGCACAAGTCCCTGTACTCGGACGCCTTCTACACCGAGGACGAGTTCTGGGAGCTCTACAACGGCACCGCCTACGACCACCTCAAGGAGGCCTACGACCCGGACGGTCGGCTCCTGGACCTGTACGCCAAGTGCGTACGCAACCGCTGAACAGTCGACACCGGCTCCAGTAGGCGTCGCTGGCCGGCGGACACCACCGCTGAACAGTCGGACACCACCACCGGGAGGCGACCCATGGCCACGGGCCGCATCCGAGAGGGGAAAGGAACAAGAGCATGCGGCTTGCAGAGATCTTCGAGCGCGTCGTCGGCCCTGGCGCACCGATCCGTTTCACCGCCTACGACGGCAGCACCGCCGGTGACCCGAACAGCGAGGTCACGCTGAACGTGCGGACCCCGGTCGCCGTCAACTACCTGGCCCAGTCGCCCAACGCCGTCGGCCTGACCCGCGCCTACGTCTCCGGCCACCTGGAGCTGGAGGGCGACATGTACACCGCCCTCAGACGGATGGCGGACTTCGTCTTCACCAAGGGCGTCGACGTCTCCGCCCGCGACGTCCTCGAGATCGTCCGCTCGGTCGGCTGGGTCAAGTTCGTGAACAGGGTGGCGCCGCCGCCCCAGGAGATGCGGCCCGGCACCCTGCTCGGCCGGGGGATGCGGCACTCCAAGGAGCGCGACGCCGAGGTCATCCACCACCACTACGACGTGTCCAACGAGTTCTACGAGATGGTCCTCGGGCCGTCGATGACCTACACCTGTGCGGTCTTCGACGAGGAGGACGGCTCCCTGGACCGGGTGGACGCCTTCGACGGGGCCCTGGAGTCCGCGCAGTTCCGCAAGTACGACCTGGTATCCCGCAAGCTGGGCCTGGCGGAGGGCATGCGCCTGCTCGACGTGGGCTGCGGGTGGGGCGGGATGGTGCGCCACGCCGCCCGGGAGTACGGCGTCAAGGCGGTGGGGGTGACCCTCTCCAAGGAGCAGGCCGAGTGGGGCGCCAAGCGGATCGCGCAGGAGGGTCTGACCGACCTGGCCGAGATCCGGTACATGGACTACCGGGACGTGCCCGACGGCAGCTTCGACCGGATCAGCTCGATCGGACTCACCGAGCACATCGGGGCGAGGAACCTGGGCGCCTACTTCGCCTCGCTCAACGACAAGCTGGTGCCGGGCGGACGGCTGCTCAACCACTGCATCACCCGGCCCCGCAACGACCTGAAGCCCATGAACGCCAAGGGCGTCATCAACCGGTACGTGTTCCCCGACGGCGAGTTGGAGGGACCCGGGCAGATCCAGACCGCGATGAACGACGCCGGGTTCGAGATCCGCCACCAGGAGAACCTGCGCGAGCACTACGCCCTGACGCTGCGCCACTGGGGGGCCAACCTGGAACGCAACTGGGACGAGGCCGTCGCGGAGGTCGGGGAGGGCACCGCGCGCGTGTGGCGGCTCTACATGGCCGGGTGCGTCCTGGGCTTCGAGCGCGACGTCGTGCAGCTCCACCAGATCCTGGGGGCCAAGCTCGACGGCACCGACGCCCGTATGCCCCTGCGTCCGGATTTCTGACCGCCGCCTCCCGGACCGGCACGGCGACCGCACGGGGGTGTTCGCGCGACGCGGACACCCCCGCCCGCACGCCCCGGCCTGCACCACACGGCGGCCCCGAGACGGCATCATGGTGCCGACGCGTCCCACGACGCGATCCCTCGCACCGAACCGCCGCACGAACCGCCCGGGCCCTGGGCCCGGGAGTCCGCACCCAGCACCGTGAAGGGACCCCACAGTGTCCTCCGACGACAACGCGCCCCGGGGCGAGCAGACACCCGGGAACGACCTGCCGGACCACGTCAAGGAGACCGCGATCGCTCTGGTGAGCGCCTACGCGGACCACAACCGGGAGGAACTGGACCGGGTCGTCCCCCGGGCGGCGGACGACGTCGACGACGTCCACTCCGAGCTCAAGGTGATCGCGGCCTTCCTCGGCCGTCGGGTCCAGGGGACCGGTGTCGTGTGGAAACCCGCCGACTCCCGCGAAGCGGTGGCCCGCACCGTCGCGGAGATGCTCCCGCCGGAGCTGGAGTTCGCGGTCTCCACCGCATGGGAGGCCCACTCGGTCGGTGAGGAGGAGGCCGCGGAGCGCTTCGCCCAGGGCGACCCCATGGTGTTCGTGCACATGCTCGCCGCCTTCTGCGCCGCCATCGGGCTGGCCGTCTACAAGCGCGCCGAACTCGTCTCCACCCTGCGCCAGGTGTCCGGCCTGAGCGGCTGAGGAACGGCCCCCACCGGACACGCCCTAACGGCTCAGCCACAAGTCGCAGTGGTTTACTTCACAAGACGCCGTTCATTACGTAGGTTTCCTACCAACCCTCAGGGGACCCTCGAAAGGAACGGGAGGCGAGCCGATGGCCCGCAGACGAGCACACAAGTACGTCCCCCTCCCCGCAGCCGCACTGGCACTGGTGCTCGCGGCGACCGCATGCGGCGGCGGGGGCGGCGACGCGTCCGCCGACAGCCTCCAGGTGTGGATCATGGAGGGCACCAACCCGGACGCCACGGCCTTCTTCGACGCGGTCAACGAGACCTTCACCGGACAGACCGGCATCGAGGTCGACGTCGAGTTCGTGCCGTGGGCCGACGCCCAGGACAAGATCTCCACGGCGATCGCGGGCGGTACCACGCCGGACGTCATCGAGCTCGGTACCACCTTCACCCCGGAGTTCGCCGACGCCGGCGCCCTGCACGACCTGTCCGGCTACATCGACGACCCCTCCCGGTTCCAGCAGGAGATGTACGAGATGGGCGTCATCGGCGACGCCGCCTACGGTGTGCCCTGGTACGCCTCCATCCGCTCCATCATCTACCGCAAGGACATCTTCGACGAGCACGGGCACCAGGAGCCGGAGAACTGGGCCGAGCTGCGTCGGACCGCGCTCGACCTCGCCGAGGCGGAGGAGGACATGATCGCCTTCCCGGTGCCCGGATCGGCCCAGTACTCGGTCATGCCGTGGATCTGGGGCGGTGGCGGGGAGGTCGCGGTCCAGCAGGACGACGGAACCTGGACCTCCACCATCAACTCCGAGGAGGGGCGTGCCGGGGTGGAGTTCTTCACCGGCCTGGCCCTGGAGGACGGCCTGTCCACCACGGGCGCGGTCAACTGGAACGAGATCGACGTCATGGAGTCCCTCGCCGACGAGCAGGCCGTCATGGCGATCTCCAACAGTTCCAACCCCAAGGCCATCATCGAGTCCAACCCGGACCTGGAGGACAAGCTCGGCGTCTTCGTGCTGCCCGGCCAGGAGAGCGGCTACACCGACTCCTTCGCCGGCGGGTCACTGCTGTCGGTGTTCGAGGGCACCGGCAACGAGGAGGCCGGCTGGCAGTACGTCGACCTCCTCACCAGCGGCGAGTACTTCGAGCGCTGGGGCCAGGAGAGCGGTTTCTTCCCCGCGGGCGTCGCGGAGATCGAGGCGTACGCGGACTCCGACGACCCGCTGGTGCGGCCGTTCGCGACCCAGCTCCTGGAAGCCGGGCGCAGCACCCCGGCCGTCCCCGCCTGGTCCCGGGTCGAGGCCGAGGGCGTCATCGTCGGCATGCACCAGGACATCCTGAACGGCAACGCCACCGTCGAGGAGGCCACCGACAGCGCGGCCGAGGCCATCGAGCGCATCCTCAACGAGGGCAGTTAGTTGCCCCTCACCGCCCCGGTCCGACCGGCCGAAGGCGGGAGGCGGGCGCCGGTCCTGGGCATGCGCAGGCGGCGCGCCCTCCTGCCCTGGGCCCTGCTCGTCCCCCCGCTCGGGGTCATCGGCCTCCTGCTGCTGTTCCCCATCTTCCGGATCGGGTGGCTGTCCTTCCGGGACTTCAAGCTCCGCAACCTGGTCTCCGGCGAGTCGGACTTCATCGGCCTCGACAACTACGCCGCGCTCCTGACCGACCCGTACCTGTGGCGGGTCGTCCTGGTCAACACCGTCGTGTTCGCCGTGGTCGCGGTGCTCGCCACGGTGGTCCTGGGGACGCTCGTCGCCCTGCTGCTGGCCAACCTCAAACCCGTCACCAGGGTCGTCGTGGTCTCCTGCATCATGGTGGCCTGGGCGATGCCCGCGGTCAGCGGTACCTACGTGTGGATCTGGATCTTCGACGTCGACCAGGGGGTCGTGGCCCAGGCCCTCAAGGCCCTGGGCGTGATCGAACCCGCGGGCTACAACTGGTTCGCCGACCGGTTCTGGTTCTACGCGATCGTCACGCTCAACATCGTGCACAGCGGATTCCCGTTCGTGGCCGTCACGGTCCTGGCCGGACTGCTCACCGTGCCCGGGGAGCTGCACGAGGCGGCGCGGATCGACGGCGCGGGCGCCTGGAAGCGCTTCTGGCACGTCACCTTTCCCACGCTGCGCCCGGTCTTCGCGGTCGTGACGGTGCTGTCGACCATCTGGGACTTCAAGGTGTTCGCGCAGATCTACCTGATGCCCGGCGGTGACGTCGCGGGGTCCCAGATGCTCAACCTGGGCGTGTGGGCCTACGTGCGGTCCTTCGGCCAGAACGACTTCGGTACGGGCTCGGCCATCGCGGCCATGCTCACACTGCTGCTCCTGGGAGTGACCGTCCTGTACCTGCGCGCGATGTTCCGGGAGGACGAGCTGAGATGACCGCGCCGCACCAGCTCCGCAGCACGCCGGCCGTCGGTACACCGGCGTTCCCCCCGCTCCGGGGGCCGTACTCAGCCCGGGTCGGGGACCAGCTTCTCCCGCACCGCCCGCCAGTCCACCGAGGTGAGCGAACGGCGGTCCAGGTCCTCGCGGACCGCGGCCATGGTGCGCAGGTCGTAGTCGCTCAGCGGCCTCCCGTCGTCGTTGTCCCGGTTGACCAGGCTGTCGACGTACACGTGGAGCCGTCGGCCGCTGGCGTCCCGCAGGGCGTGCCGGACCGCGCTGTCGCGGAACCGGGCGTCGTGCGGGATCCAGGCGGTGATGACCTCGGTGGGGGAGGGCGCGGCAGGGTCGTTCACGCTCTCCACCGCCCGTTCCCGTTCCGCACCCGTCCGATCGAGGAGGATTTTAGGGCATGTCCGGTGGGGGCGCGCCCCGCCGCCCGCTGCTCCGGCGGCGGCGGGGCCGCTCTCCCGAACCGGGTCCCGACGGCCGCCGGGGAGCCCCGCACGGCCCCGGGGGCAGCCCCTTCGCCCACGAGGAGGTCCGTTGGACACGCACACCGCTGAGAGGGCCCCCGACCTGACCGGGGCCGAGTGGCGGGCACGGCTTCGCGCCTCCCGGCGCCGGGGCGGCAGGCTCCGGGCGGGCCGCCTCCTGGGCAAGGCCGCCGGGGTCGGCGCGATCCTGTTCTTCACCCTCTTCCCGGTCTACTTCATGCTGGTCAGCGCCTTCTCGTCCAGCACGACCTCCGGTGGCGGGGCGCTGCTGCCGACCGCGCCCACCCTCGACAACTTCGTGTACGTCATGACCGAGGGCAACTTCGGGCTGTACCTGCGCAACTCGCTGACGGTCGCCGGGATCACGGTGGCCTTCGCGTGCGTGCTGTCGATGCTGGCGGCCGTGGCGGTGGCGCGCTTCCGCTTCAGGTTCCGCACCGCGGTGCTGGTGATGATCCTCGTCGTGCAGATGGTGCCCCTGGAGGCGCTGGTCATCCCGCTGTTCATCCAGGTGCGCGACCTCCAGCTGCTCAACACCGTGCTGGGCCTGAGCATCGTCTACGTGGCGCTGTCCCTGCCGTTGGCGATCTGGATGATGCGCGGCTTCGTGGCGGCGGTCCCCAGGGA
Source organism: Nocardiopsis sp. iso_40 (assembly GCF_056173285.1). NCBI lineage: Bacteria > Bacillati > Actinomycetota > Actinomycetes > Streptosporangiales > Nocardiopsidaceae > Nocardiopsis > Nocardiopsis sp. iso_40. Next base: position 1,667,308 of record NZ_CM149666.1, read on the forward strand.
GGTGGAGGAGGCCGCCTACATCGACGGCGCCTCCTGGCCGCAGATGTTCTGGAGGGTGCTGTTCCCGCTGGTGGCCCCGGGCCTGGTGGCCACGGCGATCTTCTCGTTCATCGTGGCGTGGAACGAGTTCGTGCTGGCGCTGACCTTCATGACCCAGAGCGAGAACTACACGGTCGCGGTGGGCCTGCGCCAGTTCTTCGGCCAGTACGCCAACGACTGGGGCCACGTCATGGCGGCCTCCACGATCATCACCATCCCCGTGATGGTGTTCTTCGTCCTGGTCCAGCGCTGGCTGGTGGCCGGGCTCTCCCAGGGCGCGGTCAAGGGTTAGCCCCGGCGGCGCGGCGGAGGTGGCCGACCCGCGGGTCGGCCACCTCCTGCCCGGCCGGGACCGTCCGGGCCCGGGGCGCGCCCGGGTCCGGACCGGGGCCTAGGAGTTGCGCAGCTCGCGCTTGAGGATCTTTCCGGTGGAGGTCATCGGCAGCTCGGTGCGGAACTCGATCTCACGCGGGTACTTGTACGCCGCCAGCCGCTCCCGGGCGAACGAGCTGATGTCCTCGGCGGTGGCCTCGACGCCGTCCTTGAGGATCACGAACGCCTTGATCTCCTCGCCGTGGGTGTCGTGGGGGACGCCCACAACGGCGGCCAGGCTGACCGCCTCGTGGGTCATCAGGACCTCCTCGACCTCACGCGGGTAGACGTTGTAGCCGCCGCGGATGATCATGTCCTTGGAGCGGTCGATGATGAAGTAGAAGCCGTCGTCGTCGCGGCGGGCGATGTCGCCGGTGCGGAACCAGCCGTCCTTGAGGACCTCGGCGTTGACCTCGGGGCGGTTGTGGTAGCCCTTCATGATCAGGTGGCCGCGGATCGCGATCTCGCCGACGGGGTCCCCGTCGCCCTCCTTGACGACCTCGTTCCACTCCGGGTCGATCAGCTTCATCTCGACCCCCCAGACCGGGCGGCCGATGGAGCCGGTCTTGGCTCCGGTGGCGGGGTTGTTGAAGGAGGCGACGGGAGAGGTCTCGGACAGGCCGTAGCCCTCCTTGATGCCCACGCCGAAGAGCTTGGTGAAGTCCTCGGCGAGCTGGCCGGGCAGGGCCGAACCGCCGGAGACGGCGTCGACGACGTTGCCCGCGATGCTCTCCAGGTCGTACTTGCCGGGCTCGGCGTTCTGGGCGGCGTTGAGCAGGCCCCAGTACATGGTGGGCACGCCCGCGAAGCCGGTGACGCCCTCCTTCTGCATGAGTTCCAGGGCCTGGTCGCCGTCGAAGCGCGGCATGAGGACCATGGTGGCGTGGCGGTACAGGGCGGCGTTGAGCATCACCGTCTGGCCGAAGATGTGGAACAGCGGCAGGACGGTCAGCGCGACGTCACGGCCGCTCGGGTGCGGGTTGACCAGGCTGGAGGCCACGACGGCGTTCATCATCAGGTTGTTGTGGCTCAGCTCGGCGCCCTTGGGCTTACCGGTCGTGCCGCTGGTGTAGATGATGACCGCGGTGTCGTCGGCGCTCGACTGCACGGTCTCGAAGGTGCCCGGCTGGCCGTCGAGGGCGGCCCACAGGGTCTGGGCGCCCTCGATCGTGGACTCGGTGGCCCCGGCCGTGGCGGGCATGTCCACGAAGGTCTCACAGGTGTCCACCTGGTTGAAGGCCTCGTAGGCGCGCTGCCCCAGCGGGAGTTCGGGGCTGCCGGTGAAGGCGAAGAGGGCCTTCGCGCCGGAGTCCTCCAGGTGGTAGGCGATCTCGCGCGGGGTCAGCAGCACGTTCAGCGGAACGACCACGGCGCCCGCCTTGAGCGCGCCGAAGTACACGAACGGGAAGTACGGCAGGTTGGGGCTGGCCAGGGCGACCCGGTCGCCGGGCCGGATACCCCTGGAGACCAGCAGGTTCGCGACCTGGTTGGCGATCATGTCGGTGATCGCGTAGTTGAGCCGGGTCTCGCCGAAGACCAGGCACTCCTTCTCGGGTACGGATCGGGCGCCGTCTTCGAGAAGCACGGACAGGTTGAACATGGGGGCCTCCCGCAGGCAAGTGAATCCAGACAGGCGAAACGAACCAGGTGTGACCTGGGCCGCGTGTTCTGCGCCACTTTTACGGCAGAGTAACAAACCAGGCGGTCGGTGTGCAGAGGCAAGGGGCCCGTAAAATCACCGGCATTTTCGTCACCCTCCGTGACAGGAGTCGGCTCCGGCCCGTGGAAAAGCGGTCCTCCACCGGGTGTCGCAGCCGCTAACCTGAAGGCGACACACCCAGACCCGGCTAAGGAAATTTCAGCGATGACAGCGGTAGACGGCGACCAGACGACGGGCGACACCTACGACGCCCACGCCCTCCAGGACAAGTGGCAGGCGCGCTGGGCCGCCGAACTCCCGTTCGAGGCCAACGAGGACCCGGCGGACGACCGGCCCCGTTCCTACATCGTCGACATGTTCTCCTACCCCTCCGGCGACCTGCACATGGGCCACGCCGAGGCCTACGCCATCGGGGACGTGATCGGCCGCTACCGCTTCCAGCGCGGTGACAACGTCCTGCACCCGGTCGGCTGGGACTCCTTCGGGCTGCCCGCCGAGAACGCGGCCATCAAGAACGACACGCACCCGCACGCGTGGACCTACGCCAACATCGAGACGCAGGCCGCCTCGATGCGCCGCTACGGCCTGGCCCTGGACTGGTCGCACCGCCTGCACACCAGCGACCCCGAGTACTACAGGTGGAACCAGTGGCTGTTCACCCGCTTCTTCGAGCGCGGACTGGCCTACCGCAAGGACGGCCTGGTCAACTGGTGCCCCCAGGACCAGACCGTGCTGGCCAACGAACAGGTCGTGCAGGGCAGGTGTGAGCGCTGCGGCGCGGACGTCGAGCGCCGCGCCCTGAACCAGTGGTACTTCAAGATCACCGACTACGCCCAGCGCCTGCTGGACGACATGGACCAGCTGGACGGCGGCCGCTGGCCGGACGAGATCCTGGCCATGCAGCGCAACTGGATCGGCCGCTCCACCGGTGCGGACGTGCACTTCGAGATCGAGGGCCGCGACCGCCCGGTCACCGTCTACACGACACGCCCCGACACCCTGTACGGGGCCACCTTCTTCGTGGTGGCCGCCGACGCGGACCTGGCCGACGAGCTGTGCGCGCCCGAACAGCGCGAGGCCTTCGAGGCCTACCGCACCGACGTCGCCAAGCTGTCCGACATCGAGCGCCAGACCACCGAGCGCCCCAAGACCGGCGTGTTCCTGGGCCGGTACGCGGTCAACCCCGTCAACGGCGAGCGCATGCCCGTCTGGGCCGCCGACTACGTCCTGGCCGGGTACGGCCACGGCGCCATCATGGCGGTGCCCGCCCACGACCAGCGCGACCTGGACTTCGCCCTGGCCTTCGACCTTCCGGTCCGGGTCGTGGTGGAGACCGGCGAGCCCGACCCCGCCGAGACCGGCGTCGCCACCGCGGGCGAGGGCACCCTGCGCGACTCCGGCCCGCTGGACGGCCTGTCCAAGACCGAGGCCATCGAACGCATCATCGGCATCCTGGGTGAGCGCGGTACCGGTGAGGCCACGGTCAACTACCGCCTGCGCGACTGGCTGCTGTCCCGCCAGCGCTACTGGGGCACCCCGATCCCGATCATCCACTGCCCCTCCTGCGGCGAGGTGCCCGTCCCCGACGACCAGCTGCCGGTCACCCTGCCCGACCTCAAGGGCGCCGAACTGGCGCCCAAGGGCATCTCGCCGCTGGCCGCGGCCGAGGACTGGGTCCGCGTCGACTGCCCCTCCTGCGGCGGGCCGGCCGAACGCGACACCGACACCATGGACACCTTCGTGGACTCGTCCTGGTACTTCCTGCGCTACGTCTCCGCCCACCTGGACACCGCCCCCTTCGACACCGAAGAGGTCAACAAGTGGGGCCCCGTCGACCACTACATCGGCGGAAAGGAGCACGCGACCCTGCACCTGCTGTACGCGCGCTTCTTCACCAAGGTCCTGTACGACATGGGCATGCTGAACTTCACCGAGCCCTTCCGCCGCCTGACCAACCAGGGCCAGGTCATCAACGAGGGCCGGGCGATGTCCAAGTCCCTGGGCAACGGCGTCGACCTGGGCCGGGAGATCGACCTCTACGGCGTCGACGCGGTCCGCCTGACCATGCTGTTCGCCTCCCCGCCGGAGGAGGACGTCGACTGGGCGGACGTGTCCGTGGTCGCCGCGCAGAAGTTCCTCAACCGCGCCTACCGGGTGATGAACGAGGCCGGTGCGGCCAGCGCCCCCGGCGCCGACCCGGCCGCCGGGGACACCGAACTGCGCCGCGTCACCCACCGCAGCATCGAGCAGATCACCGCTCTGGTCGAGGACAAGCGCTTCAACGTCGCCATCGCCCGCTGCATGGAGTTGGTCTCGGCCGTGCGCAAGGCCATCGACTCCGGTCCCGGCGCCGCCGACCCGGCCGTCCGCGAGGCCGCCGAGTTCGTGGCCGTCGCCCTGTCGCTGTTCGCGCCCTACGTGGCGGAGGAGGGCTGGGAGAAGCTGGGCCACACCGGCAGCGTCGCCGTCGGGAACTGGCCCCAGGCCGACCCCGCGCTGCTGGTCCAGGAGTCCGTGACCTGCGTGGTCCAGGTCCAGAGCAAGGTCCGCGACAAGCTGTCCGTGGCCCCCGACATCGACCCCGCCGAGCTGGAGCGCCTTGCCCTGGCCTCGGAGAAGGCCCAGAGCTTCATCGGGGACAAGACGGTCCGCAAGGTCGTCGTCCGGGCGCCCAAGCTGGTGAACATCGTCGTCGGCTGACACCTCTCGCGGGGCGGTGGTCGCGACAGCGGCCGCCGCCCCCTACCGTTGGCGTGACAACTGACTGGGAGGCGGTGGCCGGGTGGGCTCTGCGACGGGTGGACTCCGACCCTGGGTGCGGGCTGTGATCATCGGTACGGGCGCGGCGGCGGTCTCCGCCGCCGCGGTGGCGGGAGGACTCCGGTTCGCCGGGGACGACCCCGACCGGCCACGGGGCGGCGACGCCCACACCGCGGCGCCCGAGTGCGGTGCGGTCCCCGAGGAAGCGGTCGCCCGGGCCCTTCCCGAGGCCGTCCTGGAGTCGGCCGGAAACGGTCCCCTGCCGGGCGGCGAGAGCACGGTGTGCGTGTGGACCTCGGCCGGGCGGACCGACGGGGGGCAGGGCGTCCTGCGCGTCAACCTGTCCGCCCGCTTCACCGACGCCTCCGCCGAACCCGTCGTCACCGGCGAGGAGTCGGCCTCCCGTGCGCAGGCGGCCGCGGTCCCCCCGCGCGGCGAAGAGGTCGTCCTGGGAGCCGGGACCGAGGGCCAGGTGTGGCGCGGACAGGTCCCGGGCACCGCCGAACTCGCCTTCCGCACCGACAACCTCCTCGTCCGCGTCTCCTACAGCGGGGTCGGCGACGGTGACCCCGTCCCCTTCGAGGAGGCACGCGAGACCACCGTGGCCTTCGCCGACCTGCTCGGGGAGGCGCTGTGAGCGCGGCCCTTCCCGGCGGCCCCGCCCCCGAGGACCCCGGGGCCGTCCCGCCGCAGAGCCGGGGCCTGGCCATCGCGCTCCTCGCCGTCCTCGTCCTGGCCGTGCTGGGCCTCGCCGGCTGGCTCGGCTGGTACCTCCTGCACAACGGTGTGGAGGAAGGCGACTTCGAGGCGGCACCCGAGTGCGAGATCGGGGAGACGGAGGTCCTGGCTGAACTCGTGCCCGGCTACGAGACCGAGATCGAGGAGACCGTCGGCACCGTCCAGGACTCCTTCGGGACGGGCTGGCAGTGCCGGTGGGCCACACCCGAGGGGGCGGGGGAGTCCGTTCCGGCCGCCGCCACCCTCGTCCTGATCGCCGCACCGGTCGAGGGCGGCGAGGAGACCGCCTCGGAGACCATGAGCGCCACCGCGGAGCGCAGCGGTCCCCAGCCGGTCCAGGGCCTGGGCGACGAGGCCCTCACCTGGGTCGAGGAGGGCGCCTTCGAGGTCGGATGCGTGGCGGTGCGGGTCTCCAACCTGTACCTGGAGTCCTGCTACACGGCCGCCACCGACTACGACGCCGTCGACTCGGTCGACGGCGACCTCGCCGCGGAGGAGGCCGAACGCCTCGCGCGCGCCGTCGTCGACCAACTGCCCGAACCCGAATGAGGCGCGCCCGCCCTCCGGGGCGGGCTCCCGCCGGGCACGGCCGACCGCGTCCGGCGCGGTCCCCCGACGGAGGGGAGCGGTCTACAGACCGTTGAGGAACTCCTCGACCACCGGGGCGACCTCGGATGAGAAGGGCCGGTCGGCGTCGGGCGCCGCGGCCCCCGGCGAGTCGTCGTACTCGCGCAGGACGTGGTCGACCCCGGGCAGGTCCACCCGCTCGGCGTCGCTCAGACCGGTCATGAGCCGGTCCACCTCCTCACCGGCCACCTGGGCGTCCTCCTCACCCCACAGAACCAGGACCGGAGTCCGGGACGGCAGGTCCGAGGCCAGCTCCACCGGGTCGAAGGAGTCGATCCAGGCGAGGTAGCCCTCGTTCTCCGGGCTGAACAGACCTGTGGCGTCCCCCGGGGGCAGTTCCCGGCCGCCGCGGATCGCCGCCCGGGCCGCCCGGGTGTCGGAGAGCATCTGGACGGCCCCCGCCGTGCCCACCGCGCCACGGGCCTCACCGGTACGGACTTGTTCGGTCAGCTGCCGGTCGATGAGGTCGAGCATGCGGGTGCCGGGCGGGGCGGCCAGCACGAGGGCGGGTTCGGCGTCGAGGACCTCGTGGGCGCGCAGGGCGAACAGGGCGCCCTCGCTGTGGCCCAGGACGACGGTGCGCTCGGGGTCCACCTCGGGCTGGGCGAGCAGTTCCTCGTAGGCAGCCGCCATCTGCTGGTCGTAGACCAGCGGGTCCACCGGGCGTTCCAGGGCCTCCAGCTCCGCCTCGTCCATGTCGGCGGGGTCTCCGCTGCCGAACTTGTCGTAGCGCAGGGAGGCCGCGCCCGCTCCGCTCAGCACCCGGGCGAGGTTGAGGTTGGTGTCGGCTTCGGGACGGGTCTGACTGTTGCCGTCCCGGTCGGTGGGGCCGCTGCCGGAGATGAGGAGCACACCGGGGACGGCCTCGTCACCGGTGTGGGCGGGAGCGGTGAAGGTGCCGGGCACGGTGAACCCGCCCCCGTGGAAGGAGACCTCCCGCTCGTGCCCGACCGCGCCGGGCAGGGCCGGACCGGCGTCGTCGGCGGGGGTGCAGGAGGTGGCGATCAGGGCACCGGTGACCAGAACCGCGGTCATCGCGGTGCGGGGGCGGCCGGTGCGCCGGGAGAGTGCGGGGGCGGAAGCAGGTGTCGACACGCCCTCAGCGTATCGGCCCGCTGGCCGCCCCCGACGTGGCCGGGAGCCGGGAGGGATCAGACCCGGCGCATGACCGTGACGACCTTGCCGAGGACGGTGGCCTCGTCGCCCCTGATGGGCTCGTAGGCGTCGTTGCGCGGCATCAGCCAGACGTGCCCGTCCGGTTCGCGGTGCAGCACCTTCACGGTCGCCTCGTCGTCCAGCAGCGCCGCGACGATGTCCCCGTTCTCGGCGTCCTGCTGTTGCCGGATCACCACCAGGTCGCCGTCGGTGATGGCGGCGTCGATCATCGAGTCGCCGACCACGGTGAGCATGAACAGCTGGCCCTCGCCGACCAGTTGGCGGGGCAGGGCGAGGATGTCCTCGACCGCCTCCTCCGCCAGGATCGGGCCGCCGGCGGCGATCCGTCCGACCAGCGGGACCGAGGCGGCCCGGGCTGGGCCGGCGGTGAGCTCCTCCGCAGGCACGGTCTGCGCGGAATCACGGCCCGGCGTGCGCAGCTCCACCGCGCGCGGTCGGTTCTGGTCGCGGTACAGGTAGCCCTTGCGCTGGAGCACCTTGAGCTGGTGCGCCACGCTGGACGGGCTGGACAGGCCGACCGAGTCGCCGATCTCCCGGATGGAGGGCGGGTAACCGTGGTCCCGGACGTACCGCTGGATGCAGTGCAGGACACTCTGCTGGCGTGCGGTGAGTTTGGGGGCTTCGGGCGTGGCAGTACCCGTGTCACCCACAGGTGAAAGAACGGTGGTGGGTCCGGAGCCCACGGCTCCGGGATTCTCCTCCGGCACGGCCGGGCCTCCTCGGCGTTCGGTTCGGTCAGGGCCTGATCGTCTGGCCAGTACCGGCCCGCGACCGCGCCGACCTGGTGGTCCACGTGACGGCGAAACCGGCGTGAAATCAAGGTCAACATTAGTCGTTGCACACGGTGATATCAAACAAGCGTTCGAGGACGTGTGGATATCTCATTGTGTTTTCACGACCCGTTTCTGATGGCCTTCGCTTATGTGTGTACACGTGTTCACCCGTCGTTGTCCCCCGAATGCTGGAAGAGGTTCGCGGAACCGGTCCGGGCGGGCCGCTCCGGGTATGGGGTTCGTCTCGTGTCCGCGGCGGCATCCACCCCCGACACCAGGTGGGACCGGTGCCGGGGGAGCCCGTGCCGCACCGGGGCGTGGCGTCGGGGAACCTCCTGCTCCGACGCCCCTATCCTTGGGGTCTGCGCCCAGTGCCGCCCCTTCCGCCCCGCCCGCGCCGGGAACCCGTGGGCCGCCCCGCCGTCCGGAAGCGGCCCCTTTGCCGGACACGCCGTCGCCAAGGTTGCGGGCATTCCGGCAGGCCTCTACGTTCGACCACAACATCTGGTGTCGCCCAGGGGGCCGTGGTCCAGAAATTGTGGTTAAGTAGACCTTGAGGGTTGTTGGTCGGGTAGAGGGAAGCCAGGTGAACCGGGATGCACTGTCCGTTCTGTCGCCATCCGGACACCCGGGTGATCGACAGCAGGTCCACCGATGACGGTGCGGCCATCCGCCGCCGCCGGTCCTGCCCCGTCTGCGAACGCCGATTCACCACCCAGGAGACCGTCCTGCTGATGGTGGCCAAGCGTTCCGGGGTGACCGAACCCTTCAGCCGCACCAAGATCATCGCCGGGGTGCGCCGGGCCTGCCAGGGCCGTCCCGTCTCCGAGGACGCCCTCGCCAAACTCGGCCAGCAGGTCGAGGAGGAGATCCGCGGCAGAGGGGTGGCCGAGGTTCCGGCCCACGAGATCGGCCTGGCCATCCTCGGGCCGATGCGGGACCTGGACGAGGTCGCCTACCTGCACTTCGCCAGCGTCTACCGTGGCTTCGAGAGCCTGGCCGACTTCGAGGCCGAGATCGCGAGCCTGCGCAGGGACCGCGAGGACGAGGACGACTCGCGGGCGGCCAGGCCCACGGCCGACACCGCCCCCTGACGGACCGGACGTTCACCGAACCCTCCGGGACCGCAGCGACAGCAAGGACACCCGCGCGGTCACCACAGGTCCGCGCACGAACAGCACTTCGGGGAGTCGCCGCCATGACGCAAACCACGAGCGGTCCCGCGGGACGCAAGGGAAAGGGCCCGCGCAAGGGCCTGAAGCTGAAGCGGGTCTTCACGACCGCGGACACGCACCCCTACGACACCCTCGAATGGGAACGCCGCGACGTCGTCATGACCAACTGGCGTGACGGCACCGTCAACTTCGAGCAGCGCGGTGTCGAGTTCCCCGCCTCCTGGTCGGTGAACGCCACCCAGATCGTGGCCAGCAAGTACTTCCGCGGCGCCGTCGGCACCCCCGAGCGCGAGTGGAGCCTCAAGCAGCTCATCGACCGCGTCGTCGGCGTCTACACCGAGACCGGTCGCGCCCACGGCTACTTCGCCTCCGAGGAGGACGCCGAGGTCTTCGACCACGAACTGAAGTACGCCCTGGCCCACCAGTTCTTCAGCTTCAACTCACCGGTCTGGTTCAACGTCGGAACCTCGGCCAGGGCCCAGGTCAGCGCGTGTTTCATCCTCTCCGTCGACGACAGCATGGAGTCGATCCTCGACTGGTACAAGGAGGAGGGGCTCATCTTCAAGGGTGGCTCCGGCGCGGGTGTGAACCTGTCCCGCATCCGCTCCTCCAAGGAGCTGCTCTCCTCCGGCGGCAACGCCTCCGGGCCCGTCTCCTTCATGCGCGGAGCCGACGCCTCGGCCGGGACCATCAAGTCCGGCGGCGCCACCCGCCGGGCGGCCAAGATGGTCGTGCTGGACGTCGACCACCCCGACATCGAGGACTTCGTCGAGACCAAGTCCCGTGAGGAGCACAAGATCCGTGCCCTGCGCGACGCCGGTTTCGACGTGGACCTCGGCGGCGACGACATGTTCAGCGTCCAGTACCAGAACGCCAACAACTCCGTCCGGGTCTCCGACGCCTTCATGCGCGCCGTCGAGACCGGCTCCGAGTTCGGCCTGACCTCCCGCACCACCGGCGAGGTCATCGCCACCGTCGACGCCAAGGACCTCTTCCACCGCATGGCCAGGGCCGCCTGGGAGTGCGCGGACCCGGGCATCCAGTACGACGGTGCCATCCAGGACTGGCACACCAACCCCGAAACCGGACGAATCAGCGCAAGTAACCCATGCAGTGAATATCTGTCCCTGGACGACTCCTCCTGCAACCTCGCCTCGATCAACCTGCTGAAGTTCCTGCGCGAGGACGACACCTTCGACGTCGAGAACTTCACCAGGCTCACCGAGCTGGTCATCACGGCGATGGACATCTCCATCACCTTCGCCGACTTCCCGACCGAGAGCATCGGCGAGACCACCCGCGCCTACCGCCAGCTGGGTATCGGCTACGCGAACCTGGGCGCCCTGCTCATGGCCACCGGCCACGCCTACGACTCCGACGGGGGCCGTGCGGTCGCCGCCGCGGTCACCTCGCTGATGACCGGTACCGCCTACCGCCGCAGCGCCGAACTGGCCGGGGTCGTCGGTCCCTACGAGGGGTACGGGCGCAACGAGAAGGCCCACAAGCGCGTGATGCGCAAGCACGCCGCGGCCAACGACGACCTGCGTACCGTCGGCGCCCTGGAGAAGCCGATCCACGCCGCCGCCACCGTCGAGTGGGCCGAGTGCCTCAAGGCCGGTGAGCGCCACGGCTGGCGCAACGCCCAGGCCAGCCTCCTCGCGCCCACGGGGACGATCGGCTTCATGCTCGACTGCGACACCACCGGGATCGAACCGGACTTCTCGCTGGTCAAGTACAAGAAGCTGGTCGGCGGCGGATCCATGCAGATCGTCAACCGGGCCATCCCGCGGGCACTGGGCAACCTGGGCTACCAGGACGAGCAGATCGAGGCGATCGTCGAGTACGTCGCGGAGAACGGGCACGTCGAGGACGCACCGACCCTGCGGCCCGAACACTACGAGGTGTTCGACTGCGCGATGGGGCGCCGCTACATCCAGCCCATGGGCCACGTGCGCATGATGGCCGCCGTGCAGCCCTTCCTGTCCGGGGCCATCTCCAAGACGGTGAACGTGCCCGAGGAGGCCACGGTCGCCGACTTCGAGCACATCTACCACGAGGGCTGGCGCCTGGGCCTCAAGGCCCTGGCCGTCTACCGCGACAACTGCAAGGTCGGCCAGCCGCTGTCCACCGGCAGGACCGAGAGCGCGGCCGAGGAGGCGCCCGCGGCCGCCCAGGCGGCCCGTCCGGTCCGGCGCCGCCTGCCCAAGAAGCGCCCGAGCGAGACCACCTCGTTCTCCGTGGGCGGCGCCGAGGGCTACATCACCGCAGGGTCCTACCCGGACGACGGCCTCGGCGAGGTCTTCCTGAAGCTCGGCAAGCAGGGTTCGACCCTGGCCGGGGTCATGGACGCCTTCTCCATCGCGATCTCCATCGCCCTCCAGTACGGGGTGCCGCTGGAGACCTACGTGGAGAAGTTCACCAACATGCGCTTCGACCCGGCGGGGATGACCGACGACCCGGACATCCGGATGGCCCAGTCCGTGGTCGACTACATCTTCCGCCGACTGGCCCTGGACCACCTGCCCTACGAGGAGCGGGCCGCTCTGGGGGTGCTGTCCGCCTCCGAGCGCGAGGCCAGGCTGAACGGGGAGGACCCGGCCCAGCTCGCCGCCCAGGTCGAGTCGTACGCACAGTCCGCGGTCTCCGCCGAACCGGCTCCGGACGCCGCCCCGCGCCGGGAGCGGAGCGAACCCGCCGCCGAGGCGCCGCGGGCCGAGGGCTTCATGGCCGACGCCCCGCTGTGCACCACCTGCGGCACCAGGATGCGGCCCGCCGGCAGCTGCTACGCCTGCGAGGGCTGCGGCGCCACCAGCGGCTGCAGCTGAGGCGTCCCCGGGGCGGTGCGCCGCCCCGGGGAGACCGCTGTGGTCCACACCTGTGGTTGGCGGGGGAGGGAAGCGGGTAATCCTTCGGCACCCGGCGCCAGCCAGCGGAAGGTGGTCCCATGCTGATAGCCGCGATCCTCCGGGCCAAGGGCCCGGAGGTGGTGAGCGTCGCCCCGGAGGCGACCGTCGCTCAACTGCTCACCGAACTCGCCCGCCACAACATCGGCGCCATCGTCGTCGCGGCCGGGGACGGAAGCCTCGCCGGCATCGTCTCTGAGCGCGACGTCGTCCGCCACCTGGAGCGCAGGGGCCCGGAGCTCCTGACCGCCCCCGTCTCCGACATCATGACCTCCGACGTGGTCACCTGTACCGCGGAGGACTCCGTCGAGGAGGTCAGCGAACGCATGACGACGCGCCGTTTCCGGCACGTACCCGTGGTCTCCGAGGGGCGGCTGGCGGGGATCGTCAGCATCGGCGACCTCGTCAAGAGCCGCCTGCGGGTCCTGGAGGACGACCGCGCCCAGCTGGAGGCCTACATCCACGGCCGCTGAGGCCGCACCCGGACCGGCGGCGCCGTGCCGGGCGCGCCGCCGGTCCCGCCCCGCCGTCAGCTCCGCGAACGGTCCTGCGAGGCGACGGCCACGGCGGCAGTCGCCGCGGTCACTCCGAGGACGGCGGGCCAGGAACCGACCTTCTTGGCCAGCGGGTGCGACAGGCCGAAGGCGGCCACGTACACACCGGTCAGCGCGGTCGCCGCCCCCAGCCCGGAGCGGCGGCGCGCGGTCTCGAAGGCCGCGGCGCCGAACCCGGCCAGGACCGCGCCGCCCAGGGGCCGGTTCCCGGTGGCGCGGGCCACCGAGTAACCGCCGATCAGACCGGCCGTGGTCAGCACGGCACTGGGTACTGCGGGCATGGAGAACTCCCCGTTCGGTGTGGTTCGGTGCGTCCGACGTTAGCCCCGCCCCGGGCGGGGCGCCATCCGGCACGCGTGATCCGCGCCGGGAGCCGGTCGGGGCCGCGGTCACCGGGCGGCCGACTCCGCGTCACGCTCGGGAAACGGCCCCTGGGTTTCGGTCGGGGACCGTGACAGGCTAGACGCAGACCACTACTGCTTTTTCGTGCGTCGTTCCTGTTCCGGACCGGAACCGGCACACAGTACGCGACGTCGAAGCCCGTAGTTCCGATCTTCCGTCGCAAGGAGTGCATGCCTATGTCGTTCGCGCAGACCGTGCGCGGCGCGGCCGGTGCGGTAGCCCAGGGGGGCGATCCGCGCCAGGCCGTGTCCGACGCAGTCCAGCAGGCCGCTGGCCAGGTCACCGACCAGGGGTCCGGCCAGCGGTCCGGTCAGAGTTCGGAGGGCGGTCTCGATCCGCGGGACTTCGTCGCGGCACGCGAGCAGGGCGCCTCCGTCGACACCCGCATCGAGCAGAAGACCACCTCGCTCAGCAACGCGGGCGAGGCCCTCAACAGCAGCTACTACGAGCGCGGCAGCGGCGGCCCCGTCCACGTCATCTGCCCGATGGTCATCCCCCGGGGCCGTACCTTCGTCACCATGCTCCCGGCGATCGCCCTGGCGGTCATCGGTGTCGTCGGGTTCTCGGCCGTGTCGGCCACGGCCATGGCCACCGGTGCGAACCCGCTGCTGAACCCGTTCTTCGGCGTCCACTACTGGGTCATCACCGCCGGCGTCAGCGCCTTCATGTGGTGGCGCCAGGGCATGGTCATGGTCCCCGAGGGCTGCCAGGCCATCGTCACCCGCTTCGGCAAGATGGAGAACCTCTTCCAGCCGGGCAGGGTCACCCTGTTCAACCCCTGGAAGCGCGTTTCCTACATCGTCAACACCACGCGCGAGTACCCCTTCAACGCGCCGATCCGCTCCGCCCCCACCAAGAGCGGTGTCCAGGCCTCGGTCGACCTGTTCGTGCAGTTCAAGATCGAGAACGCCACGGACTTCGTCTACACCCTGGGCGGCGTCCCGGGCTTCCAGGAGAAGCTCAACAACGCCATCAGCGAGACCACCCGAAGCCTCATCTACGAGCAGGAGGCCTCGGCGATCTACGACATGGTCGGCGAGAGCACCCAGGCCCTCCTCGACCAGCTCAACCGGCAGTTCGGCGGTATCGTCGTCCTCACCAGCGCCAACATCACCCACGCCGAGCCCTCCAGCCAGGAGTACCGGATGGACCTGGCGGCGCCGGAGATGGTGCGGGTGGCCAAGGACGCCTACACCTTCGAGTACGAGCTCCAACTGCGCAAGGAACAGAACGAGGGCGACCTGAACAAGGAACTCGCCACCCTCAACGAGACGCTCTCCGCGATCCAGGCCGACATCGCCCAGTACCAGGCGCAGATGGACACCGCCCTGGAGCGCGAGACCAACCGGGCACGCGCCACCGCCCGCCAGCGCTTCGTGGAGGCCGAGTCCGAGGCCAACGCCAACGCCGCGCTCCTCCAGGCCCAGGCCCTGGACATCCGCGCGGTCAGCGCCGCCGAGGCCCCGGAGATCCTCAACTACCGCTTCCGGGAGAACCTCCTGGACAAGCTGGAGGCGGTCGCCGACAGCCTTCCCCAGGTGCTGCGGATCGGCTCGGGCGACGGCGCCAGCGTCGACTACCTGCGCATCGCCCAGGAGATCATCGGCCAGACCGACGCCGCCCTGTTCTCCGACGAGGACATGTCCGCGATCCGGGAGCGCCTGGGTGAGATCAACGCCCGTATCTCGGAGAGGGAGCAGGAGATCAACGCCCTCGTCGAGGACGAGGCCGAGGAGCGTCGCCGCCCCTCCGCGGAGGACCCGGGCGAGGACCTGGTGGAGGAGATCCGCCAGTCGGTGAGCGACGACTCCATCGACGAGCGCATCTCCGACGCCTCTCCGGAGGACGAGCCCCGGGAGTCCGCCCCGGCCGACGCACCGCCGCCCTCCGGGGCCCCGTACCAGCAACCGCAGGCCCCGCAGGGCCCGCCGCCGCCCCCGTGGTCGCAGGGCGGCGCCGAGGGCCAGAACCCGGGAGGTCAGTAGATGAGTGAGTCCTTCAACCCCGGCGGCGGCTCCAACATCAAGGAGTCCCTCGCCTCGTGGAGCGACCTCGCCGGTCTGCTGCGCGGCGGCGACCAGGGCGCCATCGTCCCGGTCGTCATCCCGCGCGACAACCGCGGCCTGCGCTGGACCGTCCTGGTCTGGTTCGGCCTGTTCGCGATCACCTCCGCGCTGATGATGTCGCTCAACGTCGCGTTCGGCGGCGCCCTGGCCGGCGTGGCCTACGGGGTCCTGGCGGTGCCGACCCTGATGGTCGGTGTGCTCAGCGTGCTGGCCGCCGGCCTGTGGTGGTGGCGCGGTTCGATCGTGGAGATCGAGGAGGGCACCACCGGCATCCTCACCAAGTACGGCGCCTTCGCCAAGAGCATCGGCCCGGGCCGCCACTACCTGTGGCACCCGTGGTCGCGTGTGGACTTCGTGGTGGACACCCGCACGGAGATCCCCTACACCGCGCCGGTCCTGGCCTGCCCCACGCGTGAGAACGTGCCGCTGAAGTCGATCGAGTTCTTCCTGAAGTTCCGGATCGAGGAGCCGTACCGGTTCGTCACCGTCATCGGTGCGAGCAACTTCGACCTGGTGCTCTCCAGCGCGGTGCAGGACGCCATCCGCCAGCGCAGCCGCATGGTCAACACCGAGTCCGCCTACGACCTGCGCGGCTCGAACGTCGAGGACATGCGCAGCCTGCTCAACGCCCAGCTGCACAAGTACGGCGTGACCATCACCGGCTGCAACATCCCGGACGTGCAGCTGCCCAGCCAGTACCAGCAGCACCTGGCCACCCGGGAGCGGGTCGCCAAGGAGCTGGTCGCCTACGAGCAGGAGTGGGAGCTCACGCGCAAGCGCCGCATCGACACCCTGCTGATGGACATCGAGCGCTCCAAGAAGACCCGCGACGCCAAGATCGTCGAGGTCAACGCCTCCCTGAACAAGGCGCGCAAGGACGTCGCGCAGATGCTGGAGGAGCAGGAGACCGAGGCCCAGCGGGTGCGGTACGAGATCGAGACGCGCGGCCGGGCCGACCTGGTCGCGGCCGAGAACGAGGCCAAGGCCCAGCGGCGCCTGGCCACCGCCTACCGCGACAACCGGGCGGTGCTGGAGTACGAGCTGGCCCGTCGCCGCCTGGACGTGGGCGCGGTGCTGGCCGAGCACGCGCCGCGTCCGGTCGTGGTGCAGACCGAGGGCGGTTCCGGGGACGGTTCGGCGCTGTCCACGCTGTTGACCGCGCAGCTGCTGCCGCAGGTCATGAACGGCGGGGGCAACTCCTCCGGCCGTTCGCTGGGAGCCTCGGCGGCTCAGGAGGCCTTCGAGAACGCCCAGGGGTCGGTGGCCGCGGCCGCCGCCCGCCAGCAGCAGATGGCCGAGGAGTACCAGAGCCAGCAGGACACCGCGATGCGCCAGCAGTTCGAGCGCGGTGAGGGCTACGGCGGCGGGCAGGGCAGGCGCCGCTGACCGCGGCCGAGTCCGACCGCGGCCGGTCGCCGGAAGGGCTGCGGACGACAGGGGCCCCTGCGGTCCGCCTGGTGCGGACCGCAGGGGCCCCTGTGCGTGTGGGGGAGGCCGCGGGTGGTGGTCGGCCCTTCCGGGGGTCAGCCGGTGGGGGACAGGGCCGCGTAACCGGCGATGTCGATTCCGTGCCGGGCCGCGATCTCCACCAGGTCCTCGACCTCCCCGGCCTGGGCGGTGGCGAGGTCGTCGTCACCGACGGCGTGTGCGCGGCGCAGCGCGGTGATCGAATCGTGGAGGCGTAGGTGGAGGGTGAGCACGAACTCGCGCATGGGGCTTCTCCTCGGGTGGGCGACGCTGCCTTGGGGGAGAACCTCGAGGGGTGTCTCCCGGGGGATCGCCACCATCTCTACACGTCGAGGGTGAGAGTCACGTTGGAGCGGGACAGCGCCCGGCAAAGAGCCGGGTAAGAGTCCGTGGCCGGGGCGCGGGGGCGGTCAGTGGTCCACCCAGACGTACCAGTCGCCGGACACGTGTTCGTAGATCCGGGAGTCCTGACCGGGGACGAAGACGCCCACGGGGATCTCCTCGGAGCTGTACGCCAGCCCGGCGGGCTGGAACAGCCCGGCGTCCGCCACCTCGTAGTGGGTGACCCCGTCGGTCTCCGAGACGCTGCGCAGCGAGTACAGGCCGGTCCACTCCCCGTTGCGCGGGATGGTCGTGGGGTCGGCCACCTCCTCGCGCAGTTCGAGGAGTTGTTCGGCGGAGGCCTGCACCCGAAGCTGGAGGGGCACGTCGGCGACGGCCAGTCCCAGGGCGGCGAAGGCGATGAGCGGGGCACTGATCCAGCGCAGCCAGTAGTGGCGGATCATCGGACGGGCGACGGCGAGCGCGATGCCCAGGCGCAGCGCGCCCATGCCGGCCAGGAGCAGTCCGGCGCCTAGGCCGACGAAGAACGTGGGCAGGTGCCCGGCGGGCACGCTGTCCTCGAAGAGCAGGACGAGACCGATCACCGAGCATGCGGGGATGTAGAGCCGACCGGGCGGGCGCGAGGCCCAGCTGATCAGCCGTTGGCCCAGCGTCGGCTTCTCCGCGATCTCGATCAGCTTGGCCACGGACCCGTCGGGGGTCGGGCCGGAAGCTGAGGCGGACATGGCGTTCCCCCCACCGAATCCTGGTCGTGGCGACGCGGTTCCCGGGGCAGCCGGGGGCTCGAACGGGCCGCGTCACAGTCGATACGGCCGTCGTGGTGCGGCCTGCCCCACAGGATAGAGCAGTGGCGGGGCGTGTTCGGGGCGCCGGGGGGAAATACCGGGAGCTTTCTCCTGTTCCGCGGATGTTGTCCGGTGGCGGACGGGCCGGGGCGTCCGGGGCCGGGGCGAGACGATCAGGTAGTCCCACGACCACCGTCCGCCGCCCACCGCCATGAGCACGCAGACCGCTGTGACCAGCGCGGTCGCCCCCCAGGAGTCGAACGGGGTCAGGTGCGGTGCTCCGGCGGTGAGGCTGCCGGCCACGGCGGCCAGCGCCAGCAGCGGCCCGGTCAGCCATGTGAGCAGACCCACTGCGAAGGAGACCGAGAGCGCGACGAGCAGGGCCGGTACGAGGGGTGCCGCGAGTGCGGCGACCGGCATGCCCGCCTCGGACAGGTGCCCGGCCACCAGGTCCTCCCTGCCGCGCAGGGCCAGGCCGTACTCCGCGAACACCCAGCCCACACCCACGCGGGTGGCGGCGGAGACGACGTCGTAGAGGCGGCCGCGCGGTACGCGCGGTTTCGCTCCCGGCTCGGGCCGGTGGCGCGGCGGGCGCCGTGTTGGGGTGCGCGGCCGTGTCCTCGGCGTGGTGCGCTGCATGTCCATTCCTCCCGGGCGGCCAGGCACGGCGGTTCCGACAAGCGGAAACTACCGAAAGTCATGGGTCATGACTGCTTGTCACTGTCGGTGAGTCGCACAAAACCCACCGGATCGGCTCCGGTGCCCTCGGGGTCGACCCCTCAGAGCGGGCCCGGGGGGTCACCGGACAGTCCTAGGGTTGGTATGTGCCGACGACGACTTCACAGACGATCCCATCGAAGAACGGCCCCGCCCGCGGGAGCGGACCGCAGCCCGCACCGACCTTCGAGGTCGAGGACGAACTCCGGGCGGCGGGCGCACGCGTGGTCGCCGGGGTGGACGAGGTGGGCCGGGGCGCCTGGGCCGGGCCACTCCTGGTCTGCGCCGCGATTCCCGGCCGGGGCGCACCGCCTGCCGGGCTCACCGACTCCAAGCGGCTGACCCCCAAACGGCGCCGCGAGCTCGCCGTGCTGATCGAACCCTGGGTCGCCGACCACGCCTTCGGCTGGTCCGAGGCGGCCGAGATCGACGAGGTCGGTATGACCGAGGCCCTGCACCGGGCCGCCCGCCGGGCCCTGGACGCGTTGGATCCCCGTCCGGAGGCGGTCATCCTCGACGGCCGACACGACTTCATCGGCCGCCCCTGGAGCGTGCGCACCCAGGTCAAGGGTGACCTGACCTGTGTGAGCGTGGCCGCGGCGGCGATCCTGGCCAAGGTGCGCCGCGACGCCCTCATGGCCGAGCTCGCCGAGGCGCACCCCGGCTACGGGTTCGAGAGGGCCGCGGGCTACCCCTCGCCGACGCACCGCGCCACCCTGGCCGAGGCCGGGCCCACCCCGCAGCACCGGATGAGCTGGGCCTACCTCGACGACCTGCCCCGGTGGAGGCATCTGCGCAGGGTCCGCCCCGCACCCGGAGGCCAGATCCCGCTGCTGTGAACCGGGGCGGCCCGCGACACGCCGCCCCGCACTGGACATCCGGCCCCGCTTGGGGCAAGGCTGTTCCTTGTCCACGGCCGTGTCCCGGGTCCCGGTCCCCTCCGGCCCCGCCCGACCTCCTCCGGCCCCGGGCCGACCACGTGACCCCCACGCAGGAAGGTGCATGGATGACGCGCGAGATGCGTTCCACCGCCGCCGCGCAGCCGGAACGCGCCTCGGGGGTGGACCGCCTGCGCGCCGTCTACCGCGGGGTCCCCCTCGGCAGGCGTCTGGTGGCTGCCCTGGTCGTGCTCACGGTGGTCGCCGTCGTCGCCCTCGTGCTGAGCCTTCCGGTGCTCACCGTGCTGGTCGGCACCCTCCTGCTGCTGGCGGCCTTCTCGGCGCTGATGCGTTCGCTCGACGCCCTCCTCACCGTGCTGGTGTCGGTCGTGTGGCTGCTCATCGCCGTCCCCCTCTTCCAGATCCCCCTGCTCGGGGAGCCGGTCGTCCTGCTGGTCCTGCCCCTGCCCCTGCTCGTGGTGCTGGCGGCGAGCCGGGCCCGGGAGTTCCCCGCCTGGCACACCGCCCTGCTCTCGCTGACCGCGGGACTCGTCGCCGGCTTCTCCGTCGCCCTGCTCGGGATGGTCGTCGAGCCCGTTCCGGCCGGGGCCGGGATCGCGGCCCTCTACGTCGCCGCGGGCGCCTGCCTGCTGTGGCGTCTGGCCGCCTCCGGCCAGGTGGCCAAGGAGAGCAGGGACAACGACGAGAAGAGGCGGAACAGCACGTCCGGCTCCCGTCCCGGGAGGAAGGAGGCCCCGGAGGGGAAGGGCGGCCCCGGGCAGGAGGGCGGGCCCCGCCCCCAGCGCGGCCGTGCCTCCCGGGTGCCCCGCCGGGGCGAGGCGGCCGGGGGCGGTACGGGTGACGGGGAGGAGCCCGTCCCCGTCGACCAGGCACTGGCCGAGCTGGAGAACATGATCGGACTTGACCCGGTCAAACAACAGGTCCGCGGGATCGCCGCCTCCATCGAAGCCGCCCGGCTGCGCGCGGACGCCGGCCTCTCCGTCGAACGCCCCCTGCGCCACCTGGTCTTCTCCGGGCCGCCCGGAACCGGCAAGACCAGTGTCGCCCGCACGCTCGCCACGATCTTCCACTCCTTCGGCCTCCTGCCCACGTCCCGGGTGGTGGAGGCCCAGCGCGCCGACCTGGTCGGCGAGTACCTGGGCGCCACCGCCATCAAGACCAACGAGCTCATCGACGGAGCCCTGGGCGGTGTGCTGTTCGTCGACGAGGCGTACTCGCTGGTCAACGAGGGCGACGGCCAGGCCGACCGGTTCGGCAACGAGGCGGTCCAGACCCTGCTCAAACGGGCCGAGGACGACCGCGGCCAGCTGGTGGTCGTGCTGGCCGGATACGAGAAGGAGATGGACTCCTTCCTGGCCTCCAACCCCGGGCTGGCATCCCGTTTCGCCACCCGTATCAGCTTCCCCAGCTACTCCTCCGCCGAGCTGTTCCGGATCGCCGAGACGCTCGTCGCCCAGCGCGGGGACGTCCTCGACCCGGACGCGGCACGCACCCTCCGGCGCAGGTTCGACCAGACCGTCCAGCGCGAGGCCGTGGACGAACTCGGCAACGGCCGTTTCGCCCGATCCATGGTCGAGAAGGCCTCCCAGGCCCGCGACGTCCGTGTGGTCACCTCCGGGGCGGGCGGGGACGAACCGGCGCCCCGGCCCAGCGCGGACGACCTCGTCACGGTACGCGCCGCCGACGTCGAGACCGCCTACACCGAACTCACCTCCCGCCTGCCCGGTTTCGGGGAGTCGCCGGGCCTGGAGGAGGCGATGGCCGAACTCGACGGCATGATCGGCCTGGAACCCGTCAAGGAACAGGTGCGCTCCCTGGTCGCCCAACTGCGGGTGGCCCGGTTGCGCGAGGAGCAGGGGCTGCCGCACCAGCCGCCGATGCGCCACTTCGTCTTCACGGGCCCGCCCGGCACCGGCAAGACCACGGTCGCCCGCGTGCTCGGGCGGGTCTTCTCCGCCCTGGGCATGCTGGGCCGCGCCGAGGTGGTCGAGGCCCAGCGCGCCGACCTGGTCGGCGAGCACCTCGGTGCCACCGCCGTCAAGACCAACCGGCTGGTCAACCGCGCCCTGGGCGGGGTGTTGTTCGTCGACGAGGCCTACTCCCTGGTCAACCCGGGGTACAGCGGCGGCGACGCGTTCGGCGCCGAGGCCATCCAGACCCTGCTCAAACGGGCCGAGGACGACCGGGACAGGCTCGTGGTGGTCCTGGCGGGCTACACCGACGAGATGGACCGCTTCCTGGCCTCGAACGCCGGGCTCTCCTCCCGTTTCAACGTGCGGGTGCGGTTCCCCTCCTACAGCCCGGGCGAGCTGTCCGAGATCGCGGACACCGTGGCGGCCCGCACCGGGGACGCCTTCGACGACACCGCGCGCCAGGACCTGCACAGCATCTTCACCCACGTGTGCGTGACCGGGTGGATCGACGAGCTGGGCAACGGCCGCTTCGCCCGCTCCCTCTACGAGGGTGCCTGCTCCCACCGCGACCTGAGGGTCTCCCAGGAGGTGGGGGAGGCGGCCACCGCCACCGAGCTGACCGTCATCACCAGCGAGGACGTGCGAAAGGCGTACGCCGACGCCACCCAGCAGAGCTAGGGTCCCCCGCCACCCGTACTGCTACTGTCCGGTATATGACCGCTTCACCCTCATCCAACGAGTCCCCCGTCACGCAGGCGCTGATCCTCGCTGGTGGACAGGCCACCCGGTTGCGGCCCTACACCGACACCCGCCCCAAGGCGATGGTGGAGGTGGCCGGGCGGCCCATCATCGACTACCAGCTGGAGTGGCTGGCCTCGCACGGAGTCGAGCAGGTCGTCGTCTCCTGCGGTTACAAGGCCGAGGTACTGCGCGAACACATCGAAGCGCGGCGGGTCGGCCCCGAGATCACGCTGCTGGTCGAGGACGAACCGCTGGGCCGCGGCGGTGCCCTGCGCTACGCCGCCACCGGGCTGCGCGACCCCCGAGCCCCCTACTTCGCGCTCAACGGCGACGTCCTCACCTGGTTCTCCCTGAAGGAGCTGACCGAGCACCACCGGGCCAAGGGCGGCCTCGGCACCCTGGCCCTGTCCCAGTTCCGCACCACCTGGGGCATCGTCGACGTCGACGGCGACGACCGGATCGAGGGCTTCACGCAGAGCCCCCTGCTGCCGGTGTGGATCAACGCGGGCGTCTACCTGTTCGAGCCGGGCCTGACCCCGCTCCTGCCGGTCAAGGGCGACCACGAGTCCTCGACCTTCCCCGAGCTGGCCAAGGAGGGGAAGCTGTCCGCCTACCGCATCGAGGGGTTCTGGCGCGGCGTCGACACCGCCAAGGACGTCAAGGAGGCGGGAGCCGAGATCGAGGCCCTCCGGGAGAAGTCCGGCTGAGTGTTCACCCGGAGGCGGGACCGGGTGATGACGGGGTACCGGGGCGGTGGGTATCGTCGCCGTCGTGACGAATGACGGCTTCCTCCTCCCCAGTGCCCCCAACTTCCGCGACCTCGGCGGTCACCGCACGAGGGAAGGCCGCACCGTGCGCGACGGCCTCCTCTACCGGTCCGACGCCCTGCACAGCATCTCCGAGCAGGACCGGGCCGCCTACGACGGCTTCGGTATCCGCCAGCTGATCGACCTGCGCACCCACCACGAACGGGACCGCCTCCCCGACCTGGTCCCCGAGGGCGCGGAGTACGCCGCCGTCGGGGTGCAGAACGCCGAGGCGCCCGGGGCCAACTTCGTCGATCTGCTCACCGACCGGGAGCGGGCCCGCAAGGCGTTCGGAAACGGCGCCGCCGAGCGCTTCATGTTCGGTGTCTACCGTGACCTGGTCACCGAGGACGAGGCCCTGGACGGCTACCGCGACCTGGTCGAACGCGCCGCCAAGGGCCCGACCGCCCTGGTCTTCCACTGCAGCGCGGGCAAGGACCGCACCGGCTGGGGCGCGGCGCTGTTGCTCACCCTGCTCGGTGTGGAGCGCGAGGCCGTCACCACGGACTACCTCACCAGCAACGAGCGCCAGGCCAACACCGACCACTGGATGCGCCAGCTGTCCCGGCACAGCGGTCTGCCCTGGGAGGACGTCGAGCCGATGACCCGGGTCCGCGCCGAGTACCTCGACAGCGCCTTCGGTCACGTGGACCAGGTGTACGGATCGTTCGACAACTACGTGGTCGACGGCCTGAAGCTCTCCGGCGGGACCCTGGAGAGCCTCCGCGAGCGACTGCTCGTGTGACCCCCGCCTACAGCGCGTCCAGCCTCCGGCGCAGGTCGCTCTCGCTGGAGGCGGAGTACAGCGTTTCGACCAGGGCGGACAGCACCGTGGGGCGGTCCGCGCCCCGGTCGAGCATCCTCCGGGCCGCCGCCCACAGGTTCGCGGGGCGCCCGTCCCACAGGCGTTTGGCCAGGCGCTCGTGGCGGTCCAGCTCCTCCTCCCGCTCCGGGTCCCTTCCGGTCACCGGCCGGTACCAGCGGTCCTGGCCGGTCGAGTGGTGCCGACCGCTGTGCGGGGTGGCCGCCTCGTACTCGCCGTAGTGGTCCAGCCGCAGCAGGGCCCGCCGCCCCCTGGACGTGGCCGGGTCGAACTCCTCCGGCGCCCCCGTCACGAGCTCGCTGGCCAGGAGCGGAAAGGCGAACATCCTCCGGGCCAGCGACGCGAAGTCGCCGTCCGGCAGCAGCCGCCGCACCGCGTCCTGCCGCAGGCCGAGGGGGCGTGCCGGGTCGCGGTAGGTCCTGGCGAAGGCCGAGGTGGCCTCCCACAGGGCGTCGAGCGTCGCCCCCACCGCGACATCGGGAAGCCGGGTCCGGGCCCCGGCCCAGCGCACCCACGCGGCGAGGACGTGCGGCATGGCCTCCTGCTCCTCGGGCAGCAGCACCACCCGGCCGGGCAGCCAGTGCAGCAGGAACGACTCCACCTTGCGCGGACTGACCCGCATCGGGCGCCCGCTGTCCACGTCGCAGCCGTGCGTGATGATGTGGTCCGCGCACCGGCTCGCCGCGTAGGAGTCCGACAGCTCGGCGGCCTGGTCCGAGGCGAGGAACCGGGCGGCCAGCACCGCGCGCCGGTCGCGCCGCCAGACGGGGACGGGGGAGTCCGGGACGCCCCGGGGCGGGCGGGGGAGCCGCTGGACCCGGGACGCGGCCAACGCGAAGTGCGCGGCCAGCGAACCGCCGGTCAGGTCGGCCGCGGCGATGCCCACCGGTTCCACCGTGGGTCCGGCGGAGGGGTCGGCCGCGGCCCCGGTGACCACGCGTTCGGTCCGCTCCAGGGCGCGGGCGAGCAGGGACCGGGCGTCGCTCAGCTCCAGTTGCTCGAAGCGGGCGAAGCCGTCGGCGCGGGCCTGTTCCCGGCACTGCTCCAGGAGCAGGTCGACCTTGGTGGTCACCCAGGCGTCGCGCAGCAGCCCGCCGCTGTTGTGGTCCACGACCAGGATGAGCGCGTGCTCGGGCGGCAGGGCGCCGGTGCTGTCGGGGGCGTCCCGGCTGAACACGCACACCACGTCGTCGGTGTCGCCGAACCGGTCCCCGTTGACGTACACGGACACGGGGGTCACCGCGCCCAGCTGGGACGCCCAGGCCGGGGCCTGCAGCCCTCGCTCCCGCAGGGCGATCATCCCCTGTTCGGCCAGTTCCCGCTGGGAGGCCGAGGTGCCCAGGGCGGTGATCGCGGCCAGCACGCCCAGCCCCGCGGGTTTGCCGGAGGCGGTGGCGTGCGTGATGAGCCCTTCGCCGAGCAGACGTTCGACGTCGACCCCGGGCAGCCGTTCGCCCCACCAGGAGCCGAGGAGTTCACTGAAGGCCAGTTCGGCGTCGAGCGGGTGTCGCATGGCGAGCAGGGCTCTGGCCGCGCGCAGCATCTCCTCGAAGGCGGCGGCGGGGACGTCGGGGCCTGTGGGTGAGGGCGAAGGGGAGGGCACGGTCCGAGCGTATGCCAGTTGGAACCGGCTGTGATCCCGCCTGTGCACGGTGGAGCCCCGCGGCCCCGGGCAGCCCGAAGCCGGGCACGGCGCCTACGGGGCCCGTGCCCGGCTTCGCCGCCACCGGGTCAGCGCGGTTCGGGAACCGCGCGGTGACCGGTGAACAGTGTGGTGCCAGGGTGGCGTGCGGCCTTCCTGACGGCTTGTGAGGGCGGCACGGAGTTCACCATGGCCTCGAGGTGTTCGCGGGCGACCCGCTCTACGAGGTGTGGAGTGACCGTGATGCCCAGGTGTTCGACGCAGTTCCAGGTATCGCTGACACAGCGCTCGACGCAGCGGTGGGACAGACCGCTGAACTCGTCGTGAAGTCTCGCCGAGATCTGCCTGAGATCCTGGACCGGGAAGGTCTGGAGCATTCTTGCTCACACCCCTAGCTGAAGATGGCCTGGACGGTGACCTCCACCCATTTCACTTGTTCTGGCTGGACTGTCAACCCCTCCCGCGGCACGCTGTTGATAAAACATGGGGGAGGTGCCGTTTACCCTGGTTGCTTTGTCGTCGCAGGTCAGCGAGGCGAAAAGGACGTTTCGGGCATATAACGGTCCTGTTTCGAAGAGTTCTCTGCAAACCGTCCGACCCGGCTCATCGCTGGTAATTATGGGAAAACACGCCCGCAAAACCCCCGGTCGGCTGTGGGGGGAGGGTTCGGTGGCCTAGCATTTACCTTCCGTGTCCGCAGCGGCTCCCCCTCCACGGCCGCCGTTGCGTGTGGACGGGTGTGTCTTATGCTTGAGCCGTGACAGCGGCCGAGAGGAGTCATGGAGCGTGACTCCCGGGGCCGCGGAGCCCCCGACCGGAATCGGCGCCCGCGCACCCCGCGCCACAGTGCCGCCGCGAACGGGTGGCGGGCACGGTGGCAGGGACGGACCCCCGCGCGGTCCACGAACAACCCCAACGAAAACACGGCTGGGGAATCCGACGGTTCCGGAGGTGTCGAGCAGTTGAGCGCCGAGACGTCCATTCCCCCACCCCGGATCAGCGTGGCGGAACTGCCTGACGCGGTGAAATCCCTTCTCACCGACGCGCCCATCGGATTCGCGCTGCTGGGGCCCGACGACGTCTTCGTTTCGATCAACCCCCGGCTGGCCACGGTCTTCGGCAGCACCCCCGCCCGCTGCCTGGGCCGCACGCCCGCCCAGGCCCTGGCCGAGGCCGGCGACGAGGCGGGGGCCCGTGCCCAAGGAGCCTCCGTGGTCCGGGTGCGCGAGACCGGGCACGCGGTGCGCGACCGCCACCGCGCGTCCTCCGGGCACGCCTGGGACCTCACCTGGTTTCCGGTCAACGACCCCGCCAACGGCGACGAGCACATCGCCCTCATCGCCGCCCGGGACCACGAGGACGCCGACTCCCGGCGCCAGGAGCAGCGCCTGCGCGCCCTGCTCCAGACGGGCAACCAGATCGTCTGGTCCGCGGGCCCGGGCGGCGACGTCCGCGAGGACTGCCCCCAGTGGCGGGCCGTGACCGGTCAGAGCCCGGACGACTACCTGGGCCGGGGCTGGTTCGACGCCCTCCACCCCGACGACCGCAGCCGGGTGGAACGCGCCTGGGACGACGCCGTCCTGGACGTCACCCCCTTCGACACGATGTTCCGTGTGCGCACCCGTGCGGGCGGCTACGTCCACTACCGGGCCCGGGCGAACCCGGTCATGGACGGCGCCGAGACCGCCGAGTGGGTCGGCACCCTGGCCGACATCACCACCGAGCGCGAGGCGGACGAACTGCGTCAGCGCCTCAACCAGCAGCTCAGCGAGGCGGCGATGCGTACCGCCCGCCTGCAGAAGGCCACCTCGGACCTGGCCGAGGCCCTCACCGCGGACGAGGTCGTCCAGGCCATGTCCGAGATCGGGCGTTCCGGTGTGGGCGCCGACCACACCTCCGTCGCCCTCCTGGACCGGGACCGGCTGCGCCTGCGGATGCTCTCCGCGGACGGCTGCGCGGGCCTGCCCGAACGCGGGTTCGCGTTGGACTACCCCGACGTCGCGGCCAGGGCCGTGGCCGACCGGGCGCCGCGGCTGGCGGCCAGCCCGGCCGAGCTGGGCGAACTCATGGAGCACGCGCCCGAGGTGGAGAGCCTGGTCGAGCGGACCGGGGAACGCGCCTGGGTGGCGCTGCCGATGATGGCGGCGGGCCGCCCGATCGGTGCCCTGCGCTTCTCCTTCGACGCCCAGCGGGAGGTCACCGACGAGGAGCGGGTTTTCCTGGAGGCGCTCGCCGGGCAGTGCGCCCTGGCCATCGGCCGGGCCATCGTCTACGAACGCGAACACGGAACCGCCGAGGAGCTCCAGCGCAGCCTGCTGCCCGAGGAACTGCCCGAGGTGCGCGGGGTGCGCCTGGCCGCCTACTACCGGTCGGGCTCCCAGCACGTGCAGGTCGGCGGGGACTGGTACGACGCCTTCCCGCTGCCCGACGGCCGCGTCGCCGGGGTGCTCGGCGACGTCATGGGCAAGGGCATCCCGGCGGCGGCGGGAATGAGTCGGATCCGCAACGCGTTGCGGGCACTGGCGTTCTCCATGCCCGAACCGGCCGACGTGTTGACCGGACTCGACCGCATGTTCACGGCCACGGAGGGAATGGACCAGGTAACAACGCTGGTCTACTTCGTCCTGGACCCCGTCACCGGACAACTCGACCTCAGCAACGCGGGCCACCTCCCGCCGCTGGTGGTCGCCGGCAACGCGGGGCCCTCGCTGCTCGACACCGAACCGGACACACCGCTCGGGGTCAGCTCCACGAGAGGTCACCACAAATTCTTCGTACAACCCGGTAACACTGTCGCTCTCTACTCCGATGGACTGGTTGAGAACCGCAAACGTTCGGTCGACGCAGGTCTCGACGAGTTGCTCCGGAGAGCGTCCCAGGCCCAGCCCGAAGTGGTGGGCGATCCACAGCAGATGCTGGAGTACCTTGTGGAGAGCATGCTCGAAGGGTATGAGCAGGACGATGACGTCACTCTGCTCGCCGTTCAGCTTCCGGTGATCGATTCCGGGTCGGAGCGGTAGACCGTACGAACAAGTCCATTGCCTTGCCTACAGTGAAGAAGCCGCCGTGCCCCGCGAAGACGGGGGTGACCCCGGCTTCCCCGCCCAGTGGGGACGATCCCAGGCCGCAGGTGGGAGAGGGTGCAGTGCCCGGTCCCGCGTCAGCGGGCCCACGGGTCCGACAATCTCGCCACACGTCCGTTCGAGAGGTGTTTGTGTCATCTGCCAGTTCGACTCGCTCGAAGCAGTCCGAGTCACTGCAAGAGCCCGTCATTCAGCAGCTGATCGAGCGTGGGCGGTCCCAGGGCTTTCTTGAGCCCGAGGACGTGCGCCGTGCCTTCGAAGAGGCCGAAATCCCGATGTCGCAGGCGCAGTCCGTGCTCCGAAGCCTCGCCAAGGAGGGCGTGACCGTACTCGTTCCGGAGTCGGCCTCCTCGCGGCGCAAGACCACACGGCGCAAGACGGCCGCTCCTCGGTCCAGCACCACGACCCGCTCGACCACGAGCCGGGCCGCCAAGCCCGCCCGTGCGGCGGCCGCCCAGGAGCAGCCGGAGACGGTCACCGCCGTCGTCGACTCCTCCGAGGGCACCGCCGCCAAGAAGCCCGCGGCCAAGAAGACGGCGACCGCGAAGAAGGCGGCCGCCCCCAAGAAGACCGCGGCGGCCAAGACCACCGCCAAGGCCCCGGCCAAGAAGGCGACGGCCAAGAAGTCGGCGAAGAAGGACCTCGAACTCGCTTCGGGTTCGGGTTCGGGCGAGTTCGTCGAGGAGGGGCTGGACGACGACCTCGAGCACACCGGTGCCGAGCTGGAACTGGTCGAGGACACCGACGCCCCGGCCAAGCCCGCCAAGCCCGAGACCGTCGGTGCCCCGGTCAAGCCGAGCAAGGACGACGACTCCTTCGTCCTGTACGACGATGACGACGACGCCCCCGCCGCGCAGGTGGTCGCGGCCGGTGCCACCGCGGACCCGGTCAAGGACTACCTGAAGCAGATCGGCAAGGTGCCGCTCCTCAACGCCGAGCAGGAGGTCGAGCTCGCCAAGCGGATCGAGGCCGGCCTGTTCGCCGAGGAGAAGCTCTCCGAGGAGGGCGAGGTCCTCACCTTCGAGCTCCGCGACGAACTGGAGTGGATCGCCGAGGACGGCGGCCGCGCCAAGAAGCACCTGCTCGAGGCCAACCTGCGCCTGGTCGTGTCCCTGGCCAAGCGCTACACCGGCCGCGGCATGCTGTTCCTGGACCTGATCCAGGAGGGCAACCTCGGTCTGATCCGCGCGGTGGAGAAGTTCGACTACACCAAGGGCTTCAAGTTCTCCACGTACGCCACGTGGTGGATCCGCCAGGCGATCACCAGGGCGATGGCCGACCAGGCCCGCACCATCCGTATCCCGGTGCACATGGTCGAGGTCATCAACAAGCTGGCCCGCGTCCAGCGCCAGATGCTCCAGGACCTGGGCCGTGAGCCCACCCCGGAGGAGCTGGCCAAGGAACTCGACATGACCCCGGAGAAGGTCGTCGAGGTGCAGAAGTACGGCCGCGAGCCGATCTCCCTGCACACTCCGCTGGGCGAGGACGGCGACAGCGAGTTCGGTGACCTCATCGAGGACTCCGAGGCGATCCAGCCGGGCGAGGCGGTCAGCTTCACCCTGCTCCAGGAGCAGCTGCACTCGGTGCTCGACACCCTGTCCGAGCGCGAGGCCGGCGTCGTCTCGATGCGCTTCGGTCTGACCGACGGTCAGCCGAAGACTTTAGACGAGATCGGCAAGGTCTACGGGGTCACCCGAGAGCGCATCCGGCAGATCGAGAGCAAGACGATGTCGAAGCTCCGTCACCCCTCGCGCTCGCAGGTGCTCCGCGACTACCTGGACTAGTCAGCCGGTCCGGGTGAGGACCCACGTTTCAGGCTGAGACGACGAAAGCGAACAGGCGCGCTCTCCCGGGCTCCGGGAAGGCGCGCCTGTCGTGTTCGGTGCCCTGGTCCGCTCACGGGCGTGGCGACCCCCGCGTGTCCCTCGCATGACTTCAGGCACTTCACTGTCCCCGCACGGAGTCCGATCTCCATCCGATGCCGCCCATGCTGCCGCACGCCCTGTAGGTGTGGCATAAAGTCGCCCTGATCCGGTTTCCTGCGCGGCTCACACCGTCCGGGGGCGCGCCCGGCGACGGGCGCCTTCGCCGGTCGGCGGGGTCGGGGAGGCGCCAGGGGACGCCTCACGCGGTCAGTCGCGGACGATCACGTCCATCGTGCGCGCGGTCCCCGGCCTGGTCGCGGGCGGCAGCTCCACGGTGTGCCCGAGGTCCCGCAGCGCCGAGACCAGCTCCTGTGGCGTGCGGGCCCGGACGTTCTCGCTGACCAGGGCACGGGCGACGTCGCCCCGGGTGGCCTTGGCCATGTGGCTGACCACGGAACGCCTGGTCACTCCGTCCACCTCGCGCTCGCGCAGCACACGTACCGCCACGGTCCGCTCGGCCGCCTCTCCGGCGGGCTTGAAGGCCGCTGCGTAGGCCGCCGAGCGGCAGTCCACGAGCAGGCGCCCCTCCGTGAGCTCGCCGAGCGGCCCGGCCAGCGCCCTGCGCCAGTACGCGCCCAGGCCGCCCAGCGGCGGCAGTTTCACGCCCATGGCCAGCCGGTAGGGCGGCAGCCGGTCGGCGGGGCCCACCACGCCCCACAGGCCGGAGAACACCAGGATCCGGTCCCGGACGAGCGCCTCGTCCCCGTCGAGCAGCCCGGACAGGCCGAGACGGTCGTAGAGCACGCCCGTGTAGAGGTCGGCGGCGCGCAGCGTGGGCGCGGTGGCCACGTCCAGGTTGCGTTTGAGGGCCTCGCTCTGGGACGCCGACAGGCCGAGGACCTCGCGCGCGGCGTCCTCGGGGCCCGAGCAGAGTTCGGCCAGCGCGGCCGTGACCCGCTCCCGTGCCGGGGCCAGCTCGGGCAGGGTCAGCGCGCCCTGGTCCAGGCGGGGCCCGTCACCGGAGGTGGCCTTGCCCTCGGAGGGCGGGAGCAGGATGAACATCTGAGGATTCTCCAGGTCGTGCGTGGTGCGGGGCCGAGCCCATGCTAGGCCGTCGCTCGATCGGGCGTGCTCCTGCCGGACGCCTCCCGGGGCGCGGGTGCCGGGCGGGCGCCGTGGAGGAGACCCGGTGCCGGCCCGGACGGATAGGATCTGCGGCCTCCGACCGTAGGACAGCGAGGGAACGAACATGCACGCATGGGCGGAGCGGGTGTCACGGGACTGGCCCGCGTTCCACACCCGCACGCGGGGCGGCTGGCGCTTCGGCCTGGCCGACGGGATCACCAAGCGGGCCAACTGTGCCCTGGTGCGGGACCCGGGAGCCGACGTCGAGGAGGTCACCCGGTTCTACCGTGCGCGCGGGCTGCGGCCCTGCGCGCAGGTGTGGCCGGGGGAGGAGGAGGTGGACGCGCGGTTGGCCGAGCACGGTTACGCGGTGGTGGAACCGACCCTGGTACTGGCCAGAGAGCTGCGGGAACGCCCCCGGGGGCCGGGGGCGACCGGGATCTCGGACACCCCCACGGAGCGCTGGAGGGAGCTCTCCTCCCAGACGGGCGCGGGCGCGGACCACGCCGAGGGCGTCGTGCGCATCCTGAGCCGGGTGAACGCCGTCTACGGGGTCCACGGGGACGGGGACGGCCGGGGCTGCGCGGTGCTGGACGGGGAGTCGGTGGCGATCTGCGCCATGGTCACCGCACACCGCGCCCGCGGGCGCGGTGTGGCCGGGGCGGTCCTGGCCGACCTGCTGGCCCGGGCGCACGACGAGGGCGCCCGCCGGGCCTACCTGTGTGTGGTCGCCGACAACGAACCCGCTCTGCGGCTGTACCGGGGCGCGGGGTTCGCGGAGGTCTCGCGCTACCACAACCGGGTGCTGGCCGACTGAGACCCGCCTTACGGCCCGGTCGCGGGACCGGGGGAGCCCGCCGACCGCGGGTCCCGACAACGAGGGCGGCGGCCCCCGTTCTCCGGGGGCCGCCGCCGACGTTTCGTGGTCGTTGTGGCTAACGCTCTACCGCGCGCTACTTGCTCTCGTTGAGCTTGTCCGTCTCGTCCTGGATGTCCGAGGCGATCTTGCGGATTGAGTCGTCATGCTTGCGCATGTGGTGTGCGCAGAACAGGAGTTCGCCGCCGGAGTTGAACAACACTCGGACGTACGCCGGTGCACCACAGCGGTCGCAGCGGTCAGCAGCCGTCAGCGGCTGAGTGGGGGCAAGGGTTCCAGTCACTTCGCCATCCTCAATACTCGGCGTTAGTCACCTCTGACAACATCTAACCCGACCCAGACGTTCCCAACCGGACCCCGTGTACGCCGACAGCGGAATCCGACCGATTCATGCCTGGGTGTAGCGCTATGGCACCTTTCTTGTCGGAGACCGTCTCTGCTCCTTGTTGTACCCCCGGGTGAGGCACGGCTATCCCCGGAAAACGGGAGTATCCAGGTCGCATCCACCGGAGGTGGTAGTCTCGCGCGGGGCAGGCCCGTCCGACCCCGCGTCGGCCCGTGGAGCCCGTCACAGCGGCCCCGGCGACGAAGCCGGCGCCCCGGATCCGGGGGACACGGCTCCGCCCACACACGGCCGTGCCACCACGGAGCCCCCGGCTCGTCGTAGCCTGGCCCCCTCAACAGTCGGTGCGGCGCGGTACGAAGGGCACGCACCGCACAGCGCCCCGATTGCCCCTCAAGACGCAGGAGATGTCCGAGTGACCGCCTTGACCGCAGCCGTCCACGATCCCGAGGATTACTCCGCCCGGCACCTGTCGGTCCTCGAGGGCCTCGAGGCGGTGCGCAAACGGCCGGGCATGTACATCGGCTCCACCGACAGTCGCGGCCTCACCCACTGCATGTGGGAGATCATCGACAACTCCGTGGACGAGGCCCTCGGCGGCCACTGCGGGCGCATCGACGTGACCCTGCACAGCGACGGCTCCGTCGCCGTCAGCGACGATGGCCGCGGTATCCCCGTCGACACAGAGCCCAAGTCCGGCCTGTCCGGTGTCGAGCTGGTCATGACCAAGCTCCACGCGGGCGGCAAGTTCGGCTCCGGGTCCTACACCGCCTCCGGTGGTCTCCACGGCGTCGGCGCCTCCGTCGTCAACGCCCTGTCCGCCCGGGTCGACGTCGAGGTCGACCGCCAGGGCAGCACCCACGCGCTGAGCTTCCGGCGCGGCATCGCCGGGCGCTTCGCCGGAGCCGGGCCCGACGCCGAGTTCACCCCGGTCTCCGGGCTTGAGCAGACCCGCAAGATCGCCAAGAAGATCACCGGCACCCGGATCCGCTTCTGGCCGGACCGGCAGATCTTCCTCAAGGACGCCGATATCACCCGGGAGAACCTCCT
Organism: Nocardiopsis sp. iso_40; assembly: GCF_056173285.1. Lineage (NCBI taxonomy): Bacteria > Bacillati > Actinomycetota > Actinomycetes > Streptosporangiales > Nocardiopsidaceae > Nocardiopsis > Nocardiopsis sp. iso_40. The sequence continues at coordinate 1,701,031 of NZ_CM149666.1, forward strand.
CGACCGGGCCCGCCAGACCGCCTTCCTCATCCCCGGGCTGACCATCGCGGTGCGCGACGAGCGCGCCGAGGGCGAGCCCGCCTACACTGAGGAGTTCCGCTTCGACGGCGGGATCAGCGAGTTCTGCACCTTCCTGGCCCCGGACGAGGCGATCAGCGACGTCCTGCGGATCCAGGGCTCGGGCAACTTCACCGAGACCGTCCCGGTCCTGGACGAGTCCGGCCACATGGTCCCCGCCGACGTCGACCGACGCCTGGACGTCGACGTGGCCCTGCGCTGGGGCACCGGCTACGACACCACCGTGCGCTCCTTCGTCAACGTGATCGCCACCCCCAAGGGCGGCACCCACATCAACGGCTTCGAGCGCGCCCTGGTCCGGGTCGTCAACGACCAGTTGCGCGCCACCAAGCTGCTCAGGAACAACGACGACCCGGTCACCAAGGACGACACCCAGGAGGGGCTGACCGCGGTCGTCACCGTGCGCCTGCCCGAGCCGCAGTTCGAGGGGCAGACCAAGGAGATCCTCGGTACCTCCGCGGCCTCCCGTATCGTCTCCCAGGTGGTGGGCAGGGAACTGCGCGAGTTCCTCGCCTCCACGAAGAAGGCGGAGAAGGCCAGGGCGCGCAGCGTCATGGAGAAGGTCGTGGGTGCGGCCAAGGCCCGTCTGGCCGCCCGCCAGCAGCGCGAGACCCAGCGCCGCAAGAACGCCCTGGAGAGCTCGGCCCTGCCCGCCAAGCTGGTGGACTGCCGCAGCGAGGGACTCGAGCACAGCGAACTCTTCATCGTGGAGGGCGACTCCGCGCTGGGCACCGCCAAGCTCGCCCGCGACTCCGAGTTCCAGGCCCTCCTACCCATCCGGGGCAAGATCCTCAACGTGCAGAAGTCCTCGGTCGCGGACATGCTCAAGAACGCCGAGTGCGCGGCGATCCTCCAGGTCATCGGGGCCGGCTCGGGCCGGACCTTCGACCTGGACGCCGCCCGCTACGGCCGTGTCATCCTGATGGCCGACGCCGACGTCGACGGCGCGCACATCCGCTGCCTGCTGCTCACCCTCATCTACCGGTACATGCGGCCGATGCTGGAGGCCGGGCGCGTGTACGCGGCCGTCCCGCCGCTGCACCGCATCGAGCTGACCAACGTCCGGCGCAAGCGCGGTGCCAAGCCGGAGGACCGCTACATCTACACCTACTCCGACGCCGAGCTCTCGCGCACCCTGCTGGACCTGGAGAAGCGCAAGATCTCCTGGAAGGAGCCGGTGCAGCGGTACAAGGGTCTGGGCGAGATGGACGCCGACCAGCTCGCCGAGACCACCATGGACCCGCGCCACCGCACCCTGCGCCGCATCCGGGTGGAGCAGGCGGAGGAGGCCGCCTCCGTGTTCAACCTGCTGATGGGCAACGAGGTGGCCCCGCGTCGCAGGTTCATCCAGGAGGGCGCACAGGAGCTCGACCTGGAACGCATCGACGCCTGACCCGGGAACACGGGGGCCGCGCCGTTGGACGGTGCGGCCCCCGTCGTCCTTCCGGGCCCCGGCCCGCTCAGGGCGCCTGCGGCGGCTCCCAGACGCCGTCGGCGAAGAACCGGTCGATGGCGGCCCGGTACGGAGCGGGGTCCAGGCCCCGCTCCGAGACCCAGGAGTCGTTGTAGTAGCTGTGCTGGTAGCGTTCGCCGCCGTCACAGATCAGGGTGACCACACTGCCCCTGCGCCCCTCACGGAGCATCCTGGCGACCAGGTGCCACACCCCCCACAGGTTGGTGCCGGTCGAGCCGCCCGCGGACCGGCCGGTGAGGTCGTGCAGGTGGCGCATCGCGGCGATGCTCGCGGCGTCGGGGACCGGCATCATCAGGTCGATCACCGAGGGGACGAAACTCGGCTCCATCCGCGGACGGCCGATGCCCTCGATCCGGGACGGCATGCCGGTCGCGTAGTCCGGGGCACCGGTCACCCAGCCGGGGAAGAACGCGGAGTTCTCCGGATCCACCACGGCCAGGCGCGTGTGCAGGCGTCGGTAGCGCAGGTAGCGCCCGATGGTCGCCGAGGTGCCGCCCGTTCCCGCGCCCACCACGATCCAGTCCGGGCATGGGTGGCGCTCCATCGCGAGCTGCTCGAAGATCGACTCGGCGATGTTGTTGTTGCCCCGCCAGTCCGTGGCCCGCTCGGCGTAGGTGAACTGGTCCATGTAGTGGCCGCCGGTCTCGGCGGCCAGGCGCTCGGCCTCGCTGTACATCTCCGGGGGGTTGTCCACGAAGTGGCAGCGGCCGCCGTACCGCTCGATCAGGGCGATCTTCTCCGGACTGGTCCTGCGCGGCACCACGGTGATGAAGTCCAGCCCGACCAGCTGCGCGAAGTAGGCCTCCGAGACAGCGGTGGAGCCGGAACTGGCCTCCACGATCGTGGTGCCCTCGGTGATCCACCCGTTGGCCAGGCCGTAGAGGAACAGCGACCGGGCCAACCTGTGCTTGAGACTGCCGGTGGGGTGCACCGACTCGTCCTTCAGGTACAGGTCGATGCCCCACTCCGGGGGCAGCGGGAACACGTGCAGGTGGGTGTCGGCCGAACGCGTGTCGTCCGCGACCACCTTGCGCACGGCCTCGTCGGCCCAGGAACGGGCGCTGTCCGAACATCGGTCGACCCAGGCCTGGCCCGGGTCCTGTCTGTCAGGTGTGGAAGCCATGCTCAGCAGGCTAGCCGGGTCCGGTCCCGCCGGTGCCGCACACCCGGTTCAGTCCAGCGAACCGCCGGACATCACCGCGTGCATACGCCGGTAGGTGGCCGCCTCCCCGTGGCGGCTCTGCCTCTCCAGCGTGCGCGCGAGCGCGATGTGCGCCCAGTTGTCCACCGGGTCCAGTTCGATCAGCCTGCGGAAGGCCGACTCGGCCTTGTTGAGCTGGGCGGAGCGGAAGTAGGCGCGGCCCAGCAGCTCCAGGAGGGAACGGCTGTCCGGTTCGTCCTCCACCGCGGGTTCGAGGGTCCGGGCGGCGTAGATCGGGTCGCCCAGTTCCAGGAACATGCGGGCCCGGTTGAAGGTGTCGTAGGTGCTCTCTTCCACGGTGCTCCTCTCGGCGGCCGCCTGCCGTCGCGGATGACAACGGCCGCCGGAGCGAGCGCATTCCCGCCTCAGAGGTCGACCGGCTTCACCCTCCCGGTGTCCACGTCGTAGAGCGCACCGGCCACCGGGAGCCCCTGGGGGAGCAGCGGGTGGTGCCGGATCCGCTCCAGGTCGTGCCGGAGCGCGCCCAACTGGTCGTTGTCGGTGTGGAACTCCAGGCTGCGGGTGTCCACCCCGTGCTCCTCCAGGATGAGGTCGTGCACGGCGTCGTCGCTGGCCACCGAGGCCATCTTGCAGCGGGTGTGCGGCAGGACCAGCACCCGGTCCACCCCCAGCAGGTACACCGCCAGGACGAGGGTCCGCAGGGTGTCGTCGGTGACCCGGGCGCCCGCGTTGCGCAGGATCTTCGCGTCACCGGGCTGCAGACCCAGCATGTCGAGCGGTTCGATCCTGGAGTCCATGCAGGTCACCAGAGCCAGACCGCGGGCCGCCAGCGGTTTGAGCCCGGCGAGTGAGAACTCCTCGGCGTAGGCGGCGTTGGCGCCGAAGACATCGTCGAACGTCCCCGGGGCAGGGGTGGTGTCCTGGTTTTCACTCACTTGGTGTCACTCCCTATGCGTCATCGGTGCACGCCGGTGCCGTGCACACAGGTAAGCACACCCGTGTGCACGGCACCCCGCGTCAAGCTCAGGTGTTCGCTCCGGGCGCGGTGATCCCGGAGTCGGTCTGGCCGCTACCGACCGTGGTGATGGCACGCGGCAGAGCCTCGCCGGAACCGTCCCTGCGCTCGGTCAGGTCCGGCAGCCGGACCGGCTTGCCGTCGGCCCGGGAGGCCCGGGCCGGGGCGCGTCCCACCCATGCGAACAGCAGGGTGTCCTCGCCCTTCAGGTAGCGATGGCAGCGTACACCGCCGGTCGCCCGGCCCTTCGAGGGGTAGGCCTCGAAGGGGGTGACCTTGGCGGATCCGGGCTGGGTGCCCTCCAGGGCGTTGCTGCTGCCGGAGACGGTCACCACGACCGAGTCCTCCGGGCTGGGCACCGCGCCGAACCACAGGACGCGGGCCTCCTCGGACAGGCGGACGCCGGCCACGCCCCCGGCCTGCCGGCCCTGCGGACGGGCGGTGGCCGCCGAGAAGCGCAGCAGTTGCGCCTCGGAGGTGATGAAGACGAGGTCCTCCTCACCGGTGGAAAGCTGGGTGAGGCCGACGACGCGGTCGTCGTCCTTGAGCGTGATGATCTCGAAGTCGTCCTTGTTGGGCGGGAAGTCCGGCGCGACGCGCTTGACCACACCGCCGACGGTGCCCACGGCGAAGCCGGGGCCGGAGTTGTTCATCGACACCACCGACACGACCCGCTCGCCCTCGTCGAGCTGCACGAACTCGCCGACGTCCAGACCGGCTGCCAGGGGCGGGCGCTCCGGTTCGCCCTCGCCCTGCTCGGGGAGTTCTGGCAGTTCCACGACGGGGACGCGGATCATCCGTCCCAGGTCGGTGACGAAGCCGATGTCGGACCGGGACGTGGTCGGGACCGAAACCTCGATCGCGTCGTGCGGAGTCCGCAGACCCTCGTACACGCGCGGCGGCGCCGCACCCTTGGTCCGCGCGATGTGGCCGTCCACACCGAGCAGCACGTGGCAGGGCTGGTCGGCCATCTCCAACGGGATCACCGCGGCGCGGGCCGCGCCGTCGCTCTCGCGCAGCTGGGTGCGGCGCGGGGTCGCGAACTTCTTCGAGACGTCGTTCAGCTCCTTGGAGACGACGCGGCGCAGCTTCTTGTCCGACTCCAGGATCGAGGTGAGCTCCTCGATCTCCTGGTTGAGCCTGTCCCGCTCGGTCTCCAGCTCCAGCCGGTCGAACCGGGTGAGCCGGCGCAGCGGGGTGTCGAGGATGTAGCGCGCCTGGATCTCGGACAGGTCGTAGGCGCCCATGAGGGACTCACGGGCCGCCGCGGTGTCGTCGGCCTCGCGGATGAGCGCGATCACCCGGTCGATGTCGAGCAGGGCGACGAGCAGGCCGCCGACCAGGTGCAGGCGCTCCTGGCGCTTCTTGCGGCGGTGCTCGCTGCGGCGGCGGACCACGTCGAGCCGGTGGTCGACGTAGACCTCCAGCAGCTCGCGCAGCCCCAGCGTCTGGGGCTGGCCGTTGACCAGCGCCACGTTGTTGATGCCGAAGGACTCCTCCATCGGCGTGAGCCGGTAGAGCTCCTCCAGCACCGCCTCGGGGTTGAAGCCGTTCTTGAGCTCGATGACCAGGCGCAGGCCCTGGTTGCGGTCGGTCAGGTCCTTCAGGTCCGAGATGCCCTGGAGCTTCTTGGACTGCACCAGCTCCTTGATCCGGCTGACGACCTTCTCCGGGCCGACGCTGTAGGGCAGCTCGGTGACGACCAGGCCGGTGCGGCGCGCGGACACCTTCTCGATGGAGACGGTGGCGCGGGTCTTGAAGGTGCCGCGGCCCTTGCGGTAGGCGTCGCGGACCCCGTCCAGACCGACGATGGTGCCGCCGGTGGGCAGGTCGGGGCCGGGGACGAACTCGGTGAGCTCCTCCAGGGTGGCGTCGGGGTGGGCGATCAGGTGGCGGGCCGCCGCGATGACCTCGCCCAGGTTGTGCGGGGCCATGTTGGTGGCCATGCCCACGGCGATGCCTGAGGCGCCGTTGACCAGGAGGTTGGGGAAGGACGCGGGCAGGACCTCCGGCTCGGTCTCCTGGCCGTCGTAGTTCGGCCTGAAGTCGACGACGTCCTCGTCGATGGAGGAGACCAGCAGTTCGGCGGCGCTGTCCAGCCGGGCCTCGGTGTAGCGCATGGCCGCGGGGGCGTCGTCGCCGCCCAGCGAACCGAAGTTGCCGTGGCCGTCGACCAGGGGCACACGCATGGCGAAGGACTGGCTGAGGCGCACCAGGGCGTCGTAGATGGCGGAGTCGCCGTGGGGGTGGAGCCGACCCATCACCTCCCCGACGACACGGGCGCACTTGACGTGCCCGCGGTCGGGCCGAAGGCCCATTTCGTTCATCTGGTACAGGATGCGCCGTTGGACCGGTTTCATACCGTCGCGCGCGTCGGGCAGAGCGCGTTGGTAGATCACCGAGTACGCGTACTCCAGGAAGCTGCCGCGCATCTCCTCGGAGACGTCGATGTCGATGATCTTTTCGGCGAGATCCTCGGGGGGACGGGAAGTAGTACGGGCCATGTCCGTAATTCTGGCCTGTTCCGGGGACTGAAACGTACGGGGGCGGGGGTTCGGGCGTGTGTGAGTCGTGCGACTAGGGGGGTTTCGCCCGTTCACGGGTGGGTTTTCCGCCCCGGAAGGCGGGGCCGGGAGGGGGAACTCCTGGCGGGGACGGACCGTCGTGGAGCGGTCCGCCCCCGCCGCGGGCGTTCGGCGCCGGTACGGCGCCCGCGGTCAGTCGGTGAAGGGGATGCCCAGGGTGGCGCCCTGGCCGCCGCCGATGCGGATCTCGGAGTCCTGGCCGCCGAGGGCGCTCCAGACCTCCAGGCGCACCGATCCGCCCGCCAGGTCGGCGAACTCGCCGTCAACGGAGCTCAGTCCCCGGCTCTCGGTGTAGACCTCCCAACCGGGCAGGTCGTTGGTGGCGAAATAGTGGTGGGTCTCCTCCCGGTCGTGGCTGCCGTCGCCGTCGAAGTCGTAGGAGACGCGCACCTGCACGGCGTTGCCGACGCCGTCGCCGGAGTCCACCGGCAGGGCGAAGGTGGTGCCCTCGCCGGTGAAGGAGCCGTTCAGGCCCTCCAGTTCGAGCACCACGGCGTCCGGGGGCGGGGTGCCGTCCTGGTTCCGGCCGTCGGCGCTGGACACGGTGACCGCGCCCTCCGTGCCGTCCGGTTCGGTGGCGAGCGCGGTGGAGCCCAGGTGCAGGGTGCCCTCTCCCACGTTGCCCTCGCCCGGCCCCGGGCCGGGGTCGCCGTCGTCGCCGTCGCCGGGGTCGCCCCCGCCCCCCTCGCCCACGGTGGAACCGAGTGCGCCCGGTGCGACCTGGAGCGTGGTGCCGTCGGAGAAGGTCACGGTCAGCGGGTCGGAGCCCGGGTTGAAGGCCGTGTAGGCGCGTTCGGCCCCGTTGTCGAACACGGCGTAGTGGGCGGTGTCCGCGGTGACAGAGACGTCCACGTTGCCGACCTCGGCGAGCGTGGACACCCACTGGTAGGTGTGCGGCTTGGACTCGCCCGCCTCGGGTTCGTAGGTCCGCCACTGCTCCTCGAACATCCTCAGGGCGTCCTCGCCGTCGGAGAGCGCGCGGTGCGCCCAGTGGATGTCCCGCCAGATCTCGGGTTCGCGGCCGAGCTTGTCCAGGAGCGACTCGTGGACGGCGCCGGCGTGCTCGGGGTCGTGCCCCAGGTACAGCGAGCCCGCGGTGATGGGCAGGTAGTTGATGCCGTAGTGCTCCTCGTGGCCGCCGTCCCACCAGATGCGGTAGTCGCCGCCGTCGCCCCACACCATGCCGACGACGTCCTCGTCGAAGTCCTCGGGGAAGGTGTCGCCGCCCTGGTTCTGCCAGTAGCGGGCGATGGTGGAGGCCTGCGTGGTGTGCAGGTAGACGCCCAGGTCGCGCAGTTCCTCGTCACCGGTCAGGGCCCCGAAGGTCGCGGTGGCGGCGGCGAAGTGCATGCCCTCGGAGGAGGACTCCTGGTTGTTGCCCGCGGCGAACCCGGCGTGGCCGGAGGCCCAGCCGTGCCCGGCGTAGGGGGAGAAGGAGCGCAGGCGGGGGAACATGTCGCTGTCGGGGTCGGTCCCGGCCACGTCGTCGATGAGCAGGCGGATCATGCCGCCCCAGGCGTCGTCGTCGGCCCAGTCGCGGTCGTAGCGGGCGACCACGGCGGCGGCGGAGACGAAGTACCCGTAGTGGAAGTCGTGGTCGTTGATCTCGGTGGCGGCCCCGAAGCTGTCGGGGAAGCCGAGCATCGTGCCCCAGGTCTGGTCGTGGTGGAAGCGGCGGGTCCCGTCCGCGGTCAGCCAGTCCTCCAGCCGCCCCTTGACCAGGGCGAGGAGTTCGTCGCGCGCCTCGGTGTGCCCGATCGAGTCGGCGATGGGCACGAGCTGGGCCAGGCGGCCCATGGCCTTGCCGTCCCAGTAGGTGTCGCCGGGCTCGGGGAAGAGTTCCTCCTCGGCCAGCACCTCGTCGATCAGGGCGGCCAGCCGGTCGTGGTCGGCGCTGTCGACGGTGGGCAGGCTGGGCATGATGCCCTGGGTGGTGAGCTCGGTGGTGAAGGAGGCGCCCTCGGAAACCCTCATCTCTCCCCGGGGGGAGGCGTAGGACAGGTCGGTGAGGTCACCGGTGACGTGTTCCCACTGGTGCGGGTAGAGCGCGGTGAGCGTGCCCGTCTCCGAGCCCTCCCTGGCCTCGGTCTCCAACCGGTAGGTGCTGGTGAGGGTGGCCGCGGACTCGTCGTAGTCGTACTCCACGAGGGAGTCGGTGACGAAGGAGTGCGCGTAGGGGGCGAAGGCGTCCAGGTCCTCGGGCGAGGGCAGGACGGCCACCGAGTAGTACCCCGCGTCCCCGGTGTCGGCGGTGAGGGTGTCGCCGGACAGCGACCAGGGGGCGTCGGAGGGGGCGAACAGGGCGTAGTGCCTGCCGTTCACGGTGGCGCCGACGGTGGATCCGTCCTGGTGCCAGACCTCGGGGGTGCCGGTGAAGGTCACCTCGGCGTCGCCGCCCCCGGTCTCGGCGTAGGCGAAGGGCAGGCCCTGGCCGATGGTGACGCGCAGGGTCGAGCCGCCGCCCTCCCAGTGCGCGGTGACGGTCCAGTCGCCGCTGTCGGCGGTGCGGGTGTCGGGCGACTCCAGCCCGGCGACGCCGAGCGAGAGGTCGGCGACGGCGGTGTACTCGTACTTGAGGCCCTCGCCCACGAGCCGGTGGGAGTCCGGGTAGCCCATGTTGAGGCCGCCCTCGTGGGGGAGGTAACTCAACGGGTGGGCGAACAGGTTCTCGCCGTGGGGGTTGTCGGGGTAGCGCTGGAAGATCAGGGAGGACCACCACTCGTTGGTGGGGGCCGGGCCCTCGAAGTCGTCGGTCACCTTGGGGGCGACCGGGTTGCCGTTGAGGTCGGAGGGGCCCGAGGCCCCCTCGGGGAGGGCGGTCGTGTAACTGCCCGAGCCGACGGGTACCTGGGCCGTCTCGGCCGAGACGGGTGCGGCGCCGCCGGTTCCGGCGCCGGTGACGGCAAGGGTGGCGCCGCCGACCACGAGCGCCGAGGCGGTGGCGAGCAGGCCGAGCCTGCCGCGCGGCCCCGGGCGTGCGGGGTGGCGGTAGCGGGGGTGTGCCATCGTCTGCCTTTCGTGCTTCTCGATGGGACGCGAACCCGACGGGAGCGCTCCCATAGGACATGAGCCCTGACGCTGAGTGTTGGGGCGGCTTCGCCGAAGCGCAATGGCACCTAACTGGAAAGTTTCTATTCTGTTACTAGGGTGAACTTGTGGGCGAATATGGAACCGGGTTCCGTTATGTGTCGCTTTTGGGCTCTGCGGTCTGGGCCGTTGGCCGCCCTGGCCAGCTTCGGACACGAATGGCAGTTGCCTTGATGCGCTCTGTCGTCAAACATGGATTCATCATGAATATCCGTGACTAGCCGAGAGGCTTGATGCCATGCGTCTGGAGTTCCTGGGTACTGACAGCCGAGTAGGTAAGTGCCCGACCCTCTACCGGACCGACCGAGGCACCATCGTGGTTCAGGGGTACAGGGTCACCGACCCCGAAGCCCTCGCCGACCTGCGTGACCTGGCCGAGGACGAGACCGTGGTGGAGATCCCCGAGAAGCTCCTCCGCTTCGCAAAAAGCAAGAACGAGGAGTAGGTAGGCGTGACGAGGCTCATCACTGACGAGGAGTTCGCGCAGCAGTTCCTCGACTTCGAGCACACCACCTGGAAGCTGGAAGTCCGGGACCGGTACAACGTCTCCGGCGAACAGGAAGAGTTCGACTACTGGTTGCGCACCGGCGACACCTCCCTCGAAGAGAAGTACGCCCGAACCTCCACCTGGCACCGCAACGTTCGCCGGGCCCGTGAGGCCGGGAAGCTCTGGCAGCGGGTCCGCGTGGTCAGCGAACCGCTGAGCGACTACATCCGTTGGGAGCACGCCGCCACCCAGTTCAACCAGGAGGCCGGGGAGGACATCCGCTGGCTTCCCCGCCACCATCCGTCGGTCGAGCGGCTGCCGCAGCGCGACTTCTGGCTCTTCGACAGCCGTTGGATCTGCGTCCTGCACTTCGACGAGGACGACGTCCCCTACGAGTACGAGGTCATCGACGACCCGGCAACCGTCGCCCAGCACTGCCAGTGGCGTGACATCGCCTGGCACTACGCCGTCCCCCACCGTGACTACGACCCCGTGTCCAGGAAGCGGTTTACTGCGTAGGTGTCCTACTCCCTCGAACGTGCCCGCCACGAGATCGGGCGAAGTCTGCGCGAGCTGCGCACCGGTGCGGGCCTGACCGGTGCGCAGCTCGCGGAGTTGGTGGGCTGGAGCCAGCCGAAGGTCTCCCGGTTGGAGACCGGTCGCCAGACTCCCACCAGCGCGGAAGTACAGGCATGGGCTGGCGCGTGCGGCCGGGAAAGGGCTGCCGAGGAGATCGTGGACCGGCTCCGCGTCCTGGAGTCGATGTACGTCGAGTGGCGGATTCAGACACGTGCAGGCATGCAAGGACCGCAGGCTGAGGCGCACCGCCAGGAACAGCGGGCCTCGTTGCTTCGCATCTATGAGTGCACCGTCGTGCCGGGCATCCTCCAGACAGAATTTTTCGCGCGGGCGGTACTCACCCAGTTCGCAGGATTCAGTGGTGTGTCCATCGGTGTGGACGAAGCGGTCCGCAAACGCCTCCAACGCCAGGAGACTCTCTACAGCAGGCGCAAACGGTTCCGCTTTCTCCTCACCGAAGGTGTGCTCCACACCCGCTACACCGACCGTGACGCCATGGTGGAGCAGCTCGACCGGCTCACCTCGGTTTCAGCACTCTCCAATGTCTCCCTGGGCATCATCCCGTTCGACCAACGCGTGGTCTTCGACCCGGGGCACGGCTTCTGGATTCACGATGACCGGCTCGTCACCGTCGAGACCCTGTCGGCGGAGCTGCGCCTCACCCACTCCAGTGAGGTCGAGCAGTACGTCCGGGCCTTCGACCTGTGCGCGCGGGCGGCCAGGTACGGGCAGGAGGCCCGCTCCCTGATCCTGCGTGCGATCGACGCCCTGAACGGAGAATAGGCAGGCGTATTCACGTCTATTCATCCCCGTCCACCAGGCACCGTCCCCTGCCGCATAGCTGCGCATTCCGCTTTCACTCCTCCTGGCCGCTCCCTAATCTGGCTCTGCGAACACAAGCGATCACCTCCCACCTCTGGAGCGGCCCGTGTTCATCACCGCCACCCTGTACGGCAAACACGACGACAACTCCACCGCAGACGGACACAAACCCGACCGGCCCGTCCCTCCGCCCACCCCCGACGACGGAGGTTCCGGCGGGGGCAAGCACGAGAGGGACGGCAAGTAGTGATTCCGTCCCACGAGAAGCTGGTCGCCCGCCTCGTGCAGGCGGGCGACCTGCCCCAGCACTGGCGGGCCGCGTTCGAGCAGGTGGAACGGCACCGCTTCCTCCCCGACCAGATCACCGACCCTGACGGGGCCACCGTCGACCGGATCCGTGAGGCGGACCGCTGGCTCACCCTGGCCTACGACGACATCCCGGTCGTCACCCAACTCGACGACGGCACCGGGGGCGGTTCCGGGTACCCGACCAGCTCCGCCTCCCAACCCTCGATCGTCGCGGACATGCTCCGCCGTCTGGACGTGTTCCCCGGGATGCGGGCCCTGGAGGTCGGCACCGGGACCGGGTACAACGCGGCGCTGTTGTCGCACCTGCTCGGTGACGACTCCGTGACCAGCATCGAGGTGGACCCGGAGCTGGCTGAGCAGGCCCGGGTCAGCTTGATGTCGGCCGGGTTCGCGCCCCTGGTGGTCACCGGGGACGGCACCCAGGGCTGGCCTGCCCGAGCCCCCTTCGACCGGGTGATCAGTACCGCCGCCGTGCAGCGGGTTCCCTACCACTGGATCGCCCAGACCCGGCCCGGCGGCAGGATCCTCACCCCCTGGGGCAACGCCTTCCACAACGGGGTCCTGGCCGACCTCCAGGTCGGGCCGCACGGCACCGCGCAGGGGCGCTTCGGTGGTGACGCGGCCTTCATGTGGGTGCGCGACCAGCGCGTGCCCAGGCGGGTGGTCGAAACCCACGTCCGCCCCCGGGAACAGGAGTTCACCACCGCCCGAACGAAGCTGCACCCCTATGAGCCGGTCGGGGACTTCGAGGCGAGCTTCGCCATCGGGTTGCGTATGCCCACCGTGCTGAACCGGGTCGAGTTCCCCGACGAGGACGAGCAGCGGTTCACGGTGTTCCTGGTCGATCCCGGTAGCGCCTCCTGGGCGTCCTGGCACATCGACCAGACCCCGGGGGCCTCCGACCACGAGGTCCGCCAGCACGGTCCCCGTGCCCTGTTCACCGAACTGGAGGCAGCCTATGGGTGGTGGCAGCGGAGCGGTCGGCCCGAGCACACCCGCTTCGGCCTGACCGTGTCCGCCGACCACCAACAGATCTGGCTGGACCACGAGGCGAACACCGTCACCCTGGCCCGAACCGCCTGACGGTCCGGGCCGGTCCGCCGGTATCACCAGAGTTCGAGCACCGGTGGGAAGAGGCGGTCCAGGGTCGCGGCGTCGGGGACTTCCGCCAGGCCGGTGGAGGAGGCGACCCAGTAGGAGCCCGTTCGTTCCCCGTACCAGACGATGTAGCGCGGGTCGCGGGCCTGCACGGCGGCGGCGAGGGTGTGCTCGTTGCGGTACTCGGCCAGGTGGCCGCCCAGGCGGGGCAGCCGTTCGGCGCGGCGTCGGCGGCAGGAGGGGTGCGAGCACGAGAGGCAGGCCGGGCCGATGAGCGGGGTGCGGCGGGGCAGTGCCGGGCGGGTGCGGTACAGCGGGTCGCTGGAAGGTCGGGGTGCGGGGATAGGATGCGTCATCGATCCTGCTTTCTGGCTTTGAGAGGTCTGGAATTCGGGGTTGTTGGGGCCCGGGAAGCGTTGCAGCGCTTTCCTGGGCCCTCCTTTCGTTTCGGAGTGCTGCTAGCGGGCCGGTTCGGGCCAGGCGCTGTCCTTCAGGTCGTAGGCGAGGAAGAACCAGACCGCGCGGTGTGCGGGGCGGCCGTTGTCCCCCCAGCCGGTGGCCAGGGCGTCCACCATGGCCAACCCGCGCCCGGCCTCGGCACTGGGGTCCAGCCCACCGGGGTCCACGGTCAGGTAGTGGCGGTCGTGCACGCTGGTGGGGTCGTTGGCGATGCCGTCGTCGCGGCAGGTGAGGCGGAGTCCGTCGCGCTTGCGCTCGCAGAGCAGGGTGTAGCTGCGCCCGGGGAGTCCCGACCGTGAGTGTGTGAGCGCGTTGCTGGCGAGTTCGGAGCCGATGAGGGTGAACAGGTAGCGGTAGTCGGTGCTCTGCTCGGCCGCGCAGGTGTCCAGAAAGGCCCGCACGAGTGGGAGGAGGAGCGGGGAGGCACCGAAGTCGTAGCGGCGGGAGGAGTAGTAGGGGCGGTCGGGGCGGCCGTTGAAGTAGTGGCGGTAGGCGTGCGGCACCAGCTCGTGGAGGGCGATGGTCACTTCGGCCATCGGGGGTACGGGGGCGAGTGCGGGCATGACGAACAGAGCTCCTTACGCAGGCGGAAGCAGTAGATGGTTCGGGGGAGTGCCCGCTGGGTTGATGACCTTCACGTTTTCCCCGTGCAGGGAAAGGGGCACAAAGTAGTCTGATCAGCAGAGACTCTAGGTAAGGCTCCGATCACCGACTACACACAACGCTAGACAGTAGAATCCACTCCGTCAAGTGGATTCTACTAACTACGACAACTTGGGCTAGGCTCCTCCCATGGCCGCTCCTTACAGCCCCAGCGTCCGACGGCGACGTCTTTCAGCAGAGCTCAAGCGGCTTCGCACGGAAACTGGGATGACTCTCAACGAGGTCGCGAAGCACACCGGCATCAGTAGAGCCAATCTGAGCAAGATCGAACAGGCTGAGTCCAAGACGGTCCCTGTCCCGACCTTGAACAAGCTCTTGGACCTCTACAAAGTCGACGACCCTTCCGTGCGTGCAGCCATGCACGAACTATCCAAGCTGGCTGGTTTGAAGGGCTGGTGGTCCTTGTACAAGGACCTCATGCCTCAGACCCTCGTCGACTTCGAAGCTGAAGCTTGCGCCATCCGTACCTATGAGGCCCAGGTAATCCCCGGACTACTTCAGACTCCGGCGTATGCGGATGCCATCTTCCGAGCGAACCGCGTACGGGATGACAGCGAGATCGCCCAAAGAGTGACCGCCCGTATGGCACGGCAAAGCATCCTGAACCGCCCCAACCCGCCCACCTACCTTGCGATCATCGACGAAGCAGCCATCCGCCGCATGGTCGGTTCAGCAAGCGTGATGTGTGAACAGCTACGCCACCTGAGTCACATGGCTGCGCGAGGCAACATCGACGTCTACGTACTGCCGTTCACTGCGGGCGCTCACACTTCGACTGAGGGAAACTACCTCATCATGGACTTCCCAGACCCGAGGGATGCGAGCGTCGTCTATCTCGAGAGCCCCACCACTACCATGTTTCTTGAGGAAGACGAGCAGATCAGGCTGTACAACGACATGTTCGGCAGCACACAGAGTTGTTCCATGACCCCAGCGCAGAGTCTGGACTTCCTCAACCATCGGGTTCAAGAACTAGAAGAGTGAGCACAGTGACCGACCAGATGATGTGGCGCAAGAGCAGCTACAGCGGTGTTAATAACAACTGCGTCGAGGTCGCCCACTTCCCCAGCAGCTTCCGGAAGAGCAGCTACAGCGGACAAGAGCCGAACTGCGTCGAGGTCGCCGACCTCCCCTGCGGTGCCGCTGTCCGGGACTCGAAGAACCCCGCCAAGGGTCACTTCCCCTTCCCCGCCGCCGAGTGGACCGCCTTCCTCTCCACCGCCCGCGGCTGACCGCTCCTCCGGCTTCCGGCGCCCCGCCCTGAATCCGTACGGGCCGGGGCGCCGCTGCTTGTCGAGCCCCGGGCCCCGGTGGAGACGGCCTTGCGCCAGCACGGGCCCGGGAGCCTGTGGACAACCACACCGACCCCCGCCGCCTCTGGTACCAAGGAAGTCATGGCCACTCCCACCCCGCCCGGCGCTCCCGTCCCGGACACAGAACCCGTCACCGACCCCGCGGACCACCGTCCCGGCGGCGCCCTGCGCGAACGCGCCGAGGAACACCTGCGCGCCCTCGCCGGGGACTCCGCCCGCCTGCGCGAGGACCAGTGGACCGCCATCCGCGCCCTGGTCGAGGACCGGCGGCGCGCACTGGTCGTGCAGCGCACCGGCTGGGGCAAGTCGGCGGTGTACTTCGTGGCCACCGCCCTGCGCCGGGCCGAGGGCGCGGGCCCCACCGTCATCGTCTCTCCGCTGCTGGCGCTGATGCGCAACCAGATCGCCGCCGCGGAGCGGGCCGGTATCCACGCCCGCACCATCAACAGCTCCAACACCACCGCCTGGGAGGCCACCTACGCCGAGGTCGCCCAGGGGCGGGTGGACGTGCTCCTGGTCAGCCCCGAACGGCTCAACAACCCGGAGTTCCGCGACCGGGTCCTGCCCGAACTCGCCGCCGGGGCGGGCCTGGTCGTCATCGACGAGGCGCACTGCGTCTCCGACTGGGGCCACGACTTCCGCCCCGACTACCGGCGGATCCGCTCCCTGCTGCACGACCTGCCCGACGGGGTGCCGGTCCTGGCCACCACCGCCACCGCCAACGAGCGCGTCACCCACGACGTCGCCGAACAGCTCCAGGCCGGCGCCGACCGCGCCGACACCCTGGTCCTGCGCGGCAGCCTGGAACGGGAGAGCCTGAGCCTGGCCGTGGCCGAGCTGCCCGACCCCACCGCCCGGCTCAGCTGGCTCGCCGAACACCTGCCCCGGATTCCCGGTTCGGGAATCGTCTACACGCTCACCGTCAGCGCCGCCGTGGAGACCGCCCGCTTCCTCGCCGAACAGGGGATGGAGGTGCTGCCCTACACCGGGCAGACCGACCCCGAGGAGCGCAAACGGGCCGAGGACGCCCTGCTGGACAACCGGGTCAAGGCGCTCGTGGCCACCAGCGCCCTCGGCATGGGCTTCGACAAGCCGGACCTGGGCTTCGTCGTCCATCTGGGCGCCCCGCAGTCGCCGATCTCCTACTACCAGCAGGTCGGCCGTGCGGGCCGCGGCGTCCAGCGGGCCGAGGTCGTGCTCCTGCCGGGCCGTGAGGACGTCCAGATCTGGGAGTACTTCGCCGGGCTGTCCTTCCCGCCCGAGGAGACCGTCCGCCAGACCCTCCAGGTGCTGGCCGAGGCCGACGGGCCCCTGTCCGTCGCCCACCTGGAGACCCGGGTGGACCTGCGCCGCACCCGCCTGGAGCAGATGCTCAAGGTGCTGGACGTGGACGGGGCGGTGCGCCGGGTACGGGGCGGCTGGACCGCCACCGGCCAGCCCTGGACCTACGACGCGGACCGCTACGCCGCCGTCAGCGCCGCCCGTGAACGCGAACAGCGGGCCATGCTCGACTACATCGCCGCCGACACCTGCCGGATGGAGTTCCTCCGCCGCCAGCTGGACGACCCCGAGGCGGTCGTCTGTGGCCGCTGCGACGTGTGCACCGGTCAGTACTGGCCCACCGAGGTCGACTCCGGGCGGCGCAAGGCCGCCGCCGACCACCTGGACCGGCCCGGCACGCCGATCAGCCCGCGCCGCCAGTGGCCGACCGGCATGGACACCCTCGGGGTACGCCTGTCCGGCAAGATCCCCGAAGAGCTGAGAGCGGGGGAGGGGCGCGCCCTGGGACGCCTCACCGATATCGGCTGGGGCACCGAACTGCGCCGGATCCTCGCCGAGGACGCCCCCGACGCCCCCGTGGACGAGCGGGTCCTGCAGGGGGTGGTGCGGGTACTCGCCGCCTGGGGCTGGCAGAACCGCCCCGTCGGTGTGGTCGCGATGCCCTCGGCCACCCGCCCGGTCCTGGTCGCCGACCTCGCAGCCCGCATCGCCGAACTGGGGCGGCTGGCCCCGCTCGGCTCGCTGTCCTACCGCCGGGGCGGTCCGGGCGCCCGGCGCCACAACAGCGCCATGCGCCTGGAACAGGTGTACTCCGAGCTGGTGGCGGACGAGGCGCTCACCGCGCGCCTCACCGAGCTCCAGGACCGGACCCCGGGTCCGGTCCTGCTGGTGGACGACCACTCCGACACCGGGTGGACTCTCACCGTCGGCGCCGCGCTGCTGCGCAGGGCCGGAGCCCCGGAGGTCCTGCCCCTGACCCTGGCGACCTCCGGGGGCTGAGCGGCACCCGCACGCCCCGGCAGGCCCACAACGCCCCGGCAGACACGTGAAGGGGCCCGTGGTCGTCCTGACCACGGGCCCCTCCCGAAGCTCCTACTAGCGGATGCGCTGTCCGCGGGGCGCGCCCCGGCGGACGGGCTGGCCCTCACCCAGGTCCGGACGGGCACCCGGCTGGTGCAGCGCACGGGCGGCCAGGTGGCTGGCCCGGCCCAGCGCCTCTTTGGGGTGGCGTCCGGCAAGCCACGAGGGCAGGAAACCGGCGATGAAGGCGTCACCGGCGCCCACCGAACCGGGGGAGGGCTCCACCGGCTCGGCGGGGGCCTTCACGCAGTCCTCGCGCGTCTTGGAGGCCCACAGCCCGCCCTCCTCACCGAGCTTGATCACCACGTTGGGGAACCAGGCGGTCAGGACCTTCGCCGCGGCCTCCGCGTCGTCCCGCCCGGTGAGCACCCGGGCTTGGGCGAGGTTGACGAACAGCAGCCGGGCGCCCTGGGTCCAGTCCAGGAAGTTCTCCGCGCCCGCCCGCTCCAGCGGCGCGTGCGAACCGCCGTCCACCGAGATCGACATTCCGCTCTCCCGCGCCATCCGCAGGGCCACCCGGGCCGCGCGGCGGGAGTCGGAGTTGATCAGCGTGTAGCCGGACACGTGCAGGTGGCCGTCGGCGCCGAAGACGTCGCGGGGCAGGTCCTCGGGCTGGAGGCGGGCGTTGGCGCCGGGGTCGCTGAGCATCGTCCGGTCGCCCCGGTGGGTGATCATCACCACGCAGGTGCCGGTGGGGCGTTCGGGGTCCATCACCATGCGCGAGTCCAGGCCGTAGCCCATGAGCTCCATCTCGCGGGTGCGCCCGGTGATGTCGGAGCCGCGGCGGCCAACGAACGTGGTGTCGGTGCCCTCGACGGACAGCCAGGAGGCTATGTTCGCCCCGGACCCCCCGCCGTACATGACCACCGACGCGGGGGTGTCGCTACCGCGGGCCAACGGGTAGAACGCGCGCGCGACGGCGTCGGTCATCAGGTCACCGATCACGACCACTCGAGTCATTTCGCCAGCCACCACCGAGGGTTTGAGAATCTGTGCCCGCACGACGTTAACAGCTTAACGACCAGTGTCGGGTAACGAACTGACAGCGCCCCGGACACGCTGTCACACAGGGGCTGTCGAGGGTCCTCGGACCCACCGGACCAGAGTATGCGGACCCCGTCGCGGACGGTCCCCGAGGCCGCCGGGCGGGGGAGGCCGCGGCGGGGATTTCGGGGAGCCCGCATGGACTTTCCCCGGATTGGACCGATTGTCGTCTAGTCTCGCAGTCGTGCAGTCCTACCCGAACCACTGGGAAGCCGACGTCGTCCTGACCGACGGAGGCACCGCGCATCTGCGCCCCATCACCCCTGACGACGCCGACCTGCTGCGCGAGTTCCACGCCCGGCTCTCGCCGGAGACGATCTACTACCGGTTCTTCGCGCCCTACCCGAAACTCTCCGACCGTGACGTCAAACGCTTCACCACGGTCGACTACGAGGACCGTGTGGCCCTCGTGGCCACGATCTCCGACTCACTCGTCGCCGTGGTGCGTTACGACAAGGTCGCCCCGGAGGAGGCCGAGGTGGCCTTCGTCGTGGAGGACGGCCACCAGGGACGGGGCCTGGCCTCGGTGCTCCTGGAACACATCGGGGCGGCCGCCCGCGAGCGGGGGATGCGCCGCTTCATCGCCGACGTGCTGCCCGAGAACCGGCGCATGATCAACGTCTTCCGTGAGGCCGGGTACACCGCCCAGCAGACCTTCGACGAGGGCGTCATCCGGCTCACCCTGGACCTGCAGCCCACCGACGACTCCAGGGAGGTCATGCAGGCCCGGGAACAGCGCGCCGAGTCGCGTTCCATCGCCCGGCTGCTCTTCCCCGAGTCCGTCGCGGTCATCGGAGCCAGCCGCACCGCGCACACCATCGGCCAGACCGCCCTGCGCAACCTGCTCGGCGGGGAGTTCCAGGGGCCGGTCTACCCCGTCCACCCCGAGGCCAGGGCCGTGGTGGGCGTACGCGCCTACCCCTCCGTCCTGGAGATCCCGGACCAGGTCGACCTGGCCGTGGTGGCGGTGCGCGCCGACATGGTCGTCGACGTGGTCGAGCAGTGCGCCGAGAAGGGCGTACACGGCCTGATCGTGGTCAGCTCCGGTTTCGGAGAGGTCGGGGCCGAGGGCCGGGCCCGCCAGGACGAGCTGGTGCGCACCGCCCGCGCCGCCGGTATGCGCGTGGTCGGCCCCAACTGCCTGGGCATCGCCAACAGCGACCCCTCGGTCTCCCTCAACGCCACCCTGTCCCCGGACCTGCCCTCCCAGGGGCCCATCGGGTTCTTCTCCCAGTCCGGAGCCCTGGGCCGGGCCATCCTCCAGCGGGTCGCCGAACGCGGAATGGGCCTGTCCACCTTCGTGTCCGCGGGCAACCGCGCGGACGTGTCCGGCAACGACCTCATGCAGTACTGGCAGGAGGACCCCGCCACCCAGGTGGTGCTCCAGTACCTGGAGTCCCTGGGCAACCCGCGCAAGTTCACCCGGCTGGCACGGCGCCTGGCCAAGCAGAAGCCGGTCGTGGCGGTGCGCAGCGGCGGTTCCGCGCAGACCACGCCCACCGGGCACGCCGCGGGCGGTCTCGCCCTGCCCGACTACGCCGTCACCTCCCTGTTCCAGCAGGCCGGTGTGGTGCGGGTGGACGACATCACCCAGATGTTCGACGCCGCCCAGGTGTTCGCCTACCAGCCGCTGCCCCAGGGCCCCCGGGTGGGCATCATCGGCAACTCCGACTCCCTGGAGCTGCTGGTCAAGGATGCCGCCGTCCGTCAGGGCCTCAAACCGCACGATCCGGTCAACCTGGGGCCGCAGGCCACCGCCGAGGACTTCGACACCGCGATCCGGGCCGCGCTGGCCGCCGAGGACGTGCACTCGGTCGTGGTGGTCTTCGTGCCCGCCCTGCACCCCATCGGGGACGACGTGGCCCGTGTGCTGCGCGCCCGCTCCCTGGACTCGGACAAGCCCATCGTCACCACCTACCTGGCCCGCCAGGGCATCCCCGAGGAACTGAGGCACGTCGGGGAGCGGAACCAGACCCTGCACGGTTCGGTGCCCTCCTACCCCTCGCCGGAGGACGCCGTGCGCGCCCTCGCCCACTCCACCCGGTACGCCCAGTGGCGCAACCGCAAGCCCGGACGCCACCCCGAGCTGCCCGACATCGACCGCGCACGGGCGCGGGCCACCATCACCCGCGCCCTCAGGAAGGCGACCCCGGCGATGGAGGACGTCGCCTGGTTCGGCGGCGAGCGGCGGTACGACGAGGAGACCGCGATCTCCGCCGAGGACGCCCGCGACCTGCTGGGCTGCTACGGGATCGCCGCCTACCCGGACATCAGGGTCAGCTCCGCGGACGAGGCCGTCGTCGCCGCGGGTGAGCTCGGCTATCCCGCCGTGGTCAAGGCCGACGCGCCCGACCTGCGGGTACGTGCGGGCGGCACGTTCGTCCGGGCCGACCTGCGCACCCCCGAGGACGTGCGCAGCGCCTACCTCTCCCTGCTCGACCGCTTCGGCGGCGAGGCGGAGCTGGTCGTCCAGCGGATGGCGGCGCCCGGCGTGCCCACGGTGGTGCGCGCGGGCGACAACCGGTCCTTCGGGTCGGTGGTCTCCTTCGGGCTGGCGGACGTCACCGCCGAACTCCTCGACGACCGGTCGTTCCGGCTGGCACCGCTGACCGACATGGACGCCGCCGACCTCATCCACGCGGTCCGGGCCGCCCCGCTGCTGTTCGGCCTGCCCGCGGGGGCGACCTCGCTGGCCGAACAACCCAACGTGGAGGCGCTGGAGGAACTGCTCATCCGGGTGTCCCGCCTGGTGGAGGCCTTCCCCGAGATCGGTTACGTGGACCTGGACCCCGTACTGGTCAACGCCACCGGGGCCCATGTCCTGGGCGCCCGCATGTGGCTGCGCGAGGCCCCCGACGTGCGGCCGGACGCCGGCCCGCGCCGACTGCGCGGGGTGACGTTCTGATCAGGGAATGGGCCTCCCGTTTCGGTGGACGGTCGCGAAGTGTCACCGGAAGGAGGCAGGATAGGGGTATGAGGAAAACACGTGCCGTGCCCACGGACTGGCGCCTGGAGATCGAGCGGAGCGGGTACTACCCCGCCCTGGTCATCGACGCCGTCGCGACCACCCTGGGCGAGGAGGACGCCGAGGCGTTCATCGTGCACCATGAGGCGACCTTCGATCCGGCGATGGAGATGCGGCGGCACATCACCGTGATGCTGCTGACCGCGACCCGGCTCGTCGTCTGCCACACGGATGAGCACCCGCCCACCGAACCCGGTGGGACCTCGCACGCCTCCACCACGACCGACAGCATCCAGCTGGGCAACGTCCAGTCGGTGGCGCTGACCCGGGTCGTGCCCAACCCCGCCCAGTACAAGCCGGGCAGCCTGCCCAGTGAACTGGTGCTCAGCGTGAACCTGTCGGTGAACTGGGGCGCCGTCGCCCACATCGACCTCGAACCGGCCTCCTGCGCCGACGAGAGCTGTGAACTCGACCACGGGTACACCGGTGCCATCACCGCCGAACCCCTCACCCTGAGGGTGAGCGAGGCGGCCGACGGCACCGACGCCGTCACCACCATGATGCACTTCGCCGACGCCCTGTCCGCGGCCACCACCCGCCGCTGAGACCGGGGAGCCCGAAAGGACGGCGTGATGCCTTCCGGGGTCGGGGCGGGGTCCGGGAACGGCCCCCGCCCCGGCCCCGTCCGTGTTCCCGGTCAGGGCCCCGGAGCGGGCCGCGGGGAACCGGCGCCCGGGGCCGGGACCGGTGGGGCGGGCGGAGGTCGCGGCGGGCGCGAACGCTAGCGTGTGGTCCACGTAACACAAGCGCTGTCACGCGTGACACGGACTTAACCGGTCCGGCTGCGGTGGACGCCGTGCCGAAACAACCGGCCTGTCTACTGTTCGGGGCGGATGCGTTCCCACCGCCACCAGCGAGACGCACACGGCCACAAGCCGTTCGCGTACCGCGCGCCGTGACCGGATCCGCGCGCGTTCAACGGAGAAAGGTCAGTCTGCGATGACGCAGCACCCGACGTCCCCGACCCCCTCGGACGACGCTCCCCTCGTACGGTCGAGCGTTGACCGTGCCATCGCCACGATCACCCTCGACTCACCGCACAACCGCAACGCGCTCTCCGCGCGGCTGCGCACCGAACTCTCCCGGGCCCTGACCGACGCGATGGCCGACGAGGACGTCCGCGGGGTCGTCCTCACCGGCAACGGCCCGGTGTTCTGCGCCGGGGCCGACCTCAAAGAGATCGGTGCGGCCCTCCAGGGCGCCCCGGTGGCACCCGCACCGGAGCTCCCGGAGATCTTCGAGCAGATCATGGGTGCGCCCAAGCCGGTGATCGCCGTGCTCAACGGCGCCGCACGCGCGGGCGGGATCGGTCTGGTGGCCGCCGCCGACATCGCCCTGGCACCCAAGAGCGCCACCTTCGCGTTCACCGAGGTACGTATCGGCGTGGTCCCGGCGATCATCTCCGTTCCGGTCTCGGCCCGGATGCACTCCCGGCAGCTCAGCCGCTACTTCCTCACCGGTGAGCTCTTCGACGCCTCCGCCGCCGCCAAGGCCGGGCTCCTCACCCAGGCCGTCCCCGACCGGGAGATGGACCACGCGGTGGACGCGGTGCTCCAGGGCCTGCGGGGCTCGGCGCCGAGCGCTCTGTCCCGCACCAAGGAGCTCCTGGGCGAGCTCGCGGGCGGCGCCCAGGCCGCCCCGGACCGGCGTACCGAGGCGTTCACCCGGATGGGCGAGCTGTCCGCCGAGTTCTTCGCCGGCCAGGACGCGGCGGAGGGGCGTGCGGCCTTCTTCGAGAAGAGGCCTCCTCGTTGGGCCCGGTGATCCGGTGACACCGACACGCTGAACCCGCGGGCCGGTGCGGCCCCTCCGGCGGGCCGCACCGGCGCGGAGGCCGCGCACCCGCACCACCGGGTGCGCGGCCCCGGTTCGTGCGCTCCCTCCGACAGGCCACAATGGTCGGGTGAGCTACTCCGGAGATACCAGGGTCGGCGGTCCGGCCGACCTGCGCCAACTATCGAACCTGACGATCACCAAGCTGGCCGTGGGCCCGATGGACAACAACGCCTACCTCCTCCGTTGCCGGGGGACGGGTGAGGCGGTCCTCATCGACGCGGCGGCCGAACCCGACCGGATCCTGGAGCTGATCGGCGAGGAGGGTCTGGCCCGTGTGGTCACCACCCACCGCCACCAGGACCACTGGCAGGCCCTGGCCGAGGTCGTCGGCCAGACCGGTGCCCGTACGGTCGCCCACCCCGAGGACGCCGAGGAGCTGCCGGTCTCGGTGGACGAGCCCGTCACCCACGGCGGCACCGTCCCGGTCGGGGACTGCGTACTCACCGTCATCCACCTGCGCGGCCACACACCCGGGTCGATCGCCCTGCGCTACGACGACCCCGGGGGCCGGACCCACCTGTTCACCGGGGACAGCCTCTTCCCGGGCGGGGTCGGCAAGACCTGGTCCGACGGGGACTTCCGGACCCTGTTCGGTGACGTCTCGGAGCGGGTCTTCGGTGCCCTGGCCGACGACACCTGGGTCTACCCCGGGCACGGCAAGGACACCACCCTGGGCGCGGAGCGCCCCCGCCTGGCCGAATGGCGCGAGCGCGGCTGGTAGCGCGCCGGGGGTGACCGCCCGCTGCGGTCACCCCTTCCTCAGGCGCCGTAACAGCAGAAACCGACGTGCCCGAGGTGGTCGGACACCGCCTCGGACACGTCGGTGCCCGTGGTGATCGCCCGGTGGAAGGCGAGCATGGCCGCTCCGGTCCGTGCGTCCTCGACCGGGACCGGGCTGGCCACCACCGTGCGGGTGCCCCGGGCCAACAGGGCGCCCACGAACCCGAGCGGCTGCCCGGCCGCCCCGCCGAAGCCGCGGCCGCCCCAGCAGGAGGACAGGGTGACCAGGTCGGGCGCCGAGGGCAGGGAAGCCAGGTCGCAGGCGAGCAACGGCTCGTCGTGCAGCTCCAGCCGGGAGAGCATGGGCGTGCGGTCGCCCACCTGTCCGTGCCCGGCCAGGTGGGCCAGGTCCGATCGGGCCAGTTCGGCCAGGACCCGGTCCCGGTGCGCCCGCTCCAGGAGCCGTGCCCCCGGGTGGATCGCGGCCAGCGCGGCCACCTCCAGGCGGGCCTGTTCGGGTTCGGGACCGCAGGCCAGCAGAACCCTCTCCCAGCCGCGCCGTTCGGGCGGCCGCTGCGCCCAGGACCGGGCCGTGGGCACCAGCCGCACCGGACGGCCCCGCAGTGCCGGGAGCAGGCCCCACGGCAGGTCGCTCAGGTAGGGGTCACCGGTCACCACCACAGCGCGTTCCCCGACCAGGGGCAGCAACGGCCGGAACAGGGCGTCGGAGGCGTGCGCGGCGGTCGAGCGGTGCGGCTCCGCGGGCGCGCCTGTCGACGGCGCCGACCTCTCGTGTGCGAACCGGGCCAGGGCGCGGCGGACCGTCAGAAGGGGGCCGAGGTGCCTGGCGTGCACCCGGCCGTCCACCGCGAGCAGCGCCACGGCCTCCCCGCCCGCCGCGGTGTAGTGGATGAACGCCCGGCCCTCCAGTGCGGCCAGGAGCGGTTCCAGTACCGGGCCCGGGGCCTGGCCCCGGGGCTCCGCCCACGGGTTCCGGCGCCCCGGGTGCAGTGCCCGCCAGCGGGCGGCCTCCCACCGCCGGGCGTAGGCGCCGGCCTCGGGGCCGCCGCCCCGGCACAGCGCACGGCGGTAGCGTCCGGTCAGCTCCCTGAGCGCGGAGCCGCCGACGGTGCCCGGCCCCGGCACCAGCCCGACCGCCCAGGTGCGTCCCAGCTCCGCCCATTCGAGCGCGGTCTCGGCGTCCCCGGTGGCCAGGGCGCTCTCCAGTCCGGCCCGCACCACGTGGGGGTCGCGGCCGGCGCTCCCGAGCCAGGGGCCGGGCGGCGGGGCTCCCAGCCTGGAGAGCCGGGCCAGGGCCCGGTACGCGCCCGACAGCCCCTCCTGGTGCCGGCCCCCGTCCCTGGGGCCCGCGGACGCGTGTCCCCGGGACGGTCGCGGCAGGGAGGGGGCGCGCAACGCCAGGGTGTCCTGTGCGCGCAGAACCGGGGAGCCGTCGTCGGTGACGCCGAGGGCGGCCCGCTCCAACCGCGTGGTGATGCCGTGCCACAGGGAACCCGGACCCTCGCTCGCGCGGACCTGCCGGGTGAGGTGGAGCGAGCCCCGGTGGTCGCCGTCCAGGAGCCGCAGCTTGGCCTCCACGAGGGTGCGGGCGACCCCGCCCCGGGCCGCGTGCCACGGGGCCTCGGCGAGGGTGCGCCCGGCCTCCTCCACGAGCCCTTCGCAGAGCAGGGCCTCGGCCAGGTCGACGCGCAGGGCCTCCTGCCGGTCCGCGGGCATCCGGTGCACGAGTTCGTGGAAGGTGGTGATGGCGGTGGCGGTCTCGCCCCGGTGCAGGTCCAGGCAGCCGAGGTTGTGCTCGGCCACCAGACCCAGCAGGGGGAGACGGCGTGCGTCGGCCAGGGAGCGGGCCTCGTTGAGGTGTTCCTCGGCCTGACCGAAACGGCCGCACAGGGTCTGGGCCAGCCCGAGGTCGGCCAGGAGGCCCGGCAGGACGGGGGCGAGCTCGGCGATGGGATGACCGTGCAGCCGTTTCCGGGTGTCGTAGAGGAGGGCGACGGTTTCCTCGAAGAGGCCGTTCCGGGCCAGCCGGACGCCCTGGGTGACCCGGGACAGCAGGATCTGTCCCGTGCTCGGGTCCGGGGTGTCCGGGAGGGTGTTCGCGGGCGTGGGGTCGGGCGCTGCGCTGGGGAGCACGTCCGGCTGCCTTTCGCCAGTGGGGCCGGTCGACTCCAGTGATAGCAGCGGTCGCCGTCCGGCGGGAGTGGCCAGCCCCGGCCTGTGCACAACCCGTTGGCCGTGAACCGGGGCGAACCGGGGCGAAGGCGGGTGATCGGTCCGGGGTTGGCGCGCGCACCTAACCGGATTCGGGCCGTATCCGTTTCCCGCGGTCGGTTCAGCGGCCCCCGTCGGCGGTCGACAGGGTGAACCAGTCGGTGACGGCGAGCGGGCGGCCGGGGATCTCCACGGCCAGGCTCAGCGGGCCGGGCGCCAGGTCGTGGGCCTCGAACCGGCCGTCGACCCCCACGAACAGGCGCAGCGTGCTCCCGGAGCGGCGAACGTGCACGTCCACGTGGTCGAACTCGCCGCCGACCAGGCCGGAGAGCGAGTGGTGGGCCCCGCGCTGGTGGATCCGCAGGTCCAGGTGGACGCCCCCCAGGTCGAACAGGAGGGTGGTCGGGGCGGCGCCGCGGTGGTCGCGGTGGACCGCCGGCCCGGGGGCCAGGGCCGTGTCGCTGATGGTCCTGGCCTGGCGGGCACGGTCAAGGGAGCGGTCGAAGGCGGCCAGTGCGGCGGCCCGCCCGCTCCGGTCCTCGGTGGGGTCCGGATCGTTCCACACGGTTCACGCACGCCTTTCGTTCGGTTCTCTGGTCGCTCTGAGGGAGCGGCGGAGCTGGCGGAGCAGGTGTCGCCGCTGGTTCGGGGTGGTCCGGTGGGAGATCGGTCGGGCGTCGGGTGAGTCGTCGAGGTAGTGCCGTGCGACCCGGCGGTCTACCGGGTCGGTGAGTTCTCCGATGGCCCGGTGCAGTTCGGCGTGCCTCTCCTTGAGCAGGTACTCGTGTTCGGGGTCGGTCCGGTGGTGGAGGTGATCGGCCAGGGCCAGGGGGTCTACCGGGAGGAAGCGCCGCCGGTGCTGCCGCTGTCGGCCGCAGGCCGTGTGCGCCGCCCGGCTCAGCCAGGCGGCGAGCAGGTGCGGGGAGTGGAGCCGGGGTAGGTTCTGGTTGAGGCGGAGCCAGACCGTCTGGACGGCGTCCTCGTGGTCCTGCCGGGGGAGCCCGTAGGAACGGGCGATCCGGTTCACCATGCCCAGGTGGCGGTCGACGATGGCCTCCCACGCGTCCGCGTCCCCGTGGCAGGCGCTCAGCACCAGTTCGGCGTCGGAGCGCGGGGCGTGCTCGGGGCCGGTTGTGGCCGGAACCGACAAGAAAGTGGTGGAAACATATCCTGAAGTGCGCGAATGGGTGTTTTCTGATGTTGGTTCCGGGGGGTGGATGTCTCCGTGCGACTGGTCTGGCACATCCGCCCCCACTATGATCGAACTCCCTGTCGCCGCCTGTGGCACACGCTAATCTCTGGGCGCTCCGGGCGCGGTGGGAACGCTGGAAAATACCAGCGTGCGAGATGGTTCCCAGGGTGCCCTTGGGGCACAATGGGGCAAAAGGCATTCAGGCGGGTATGCAACCTTCTCGTGGTACGAGGGCGTCGGGGAAGCGCACTCGTTCGTATCAGGAGGTTCGGTGTCCGCACGTGGCGTCTTGTACGTCCACTCCGCGCCCGCGGCGCTGTGCCCACACGTCGAGTGGGCGGTCGCGGGTGTTGTTGGAGTACCCGTGAAACTAGACTGGGTCGCCCAACCGGCGGCACCCGGCCACCACCGTGCCGAGCTCAACTGGCAGGGGAAGCCGGGGACCGCGGGGGCGGTGGCCTCCGCGTTGAACGCGTGGCAGCGCCTGCGCTTCGAGGTGACCGAGGAGGGGTCGCCCGGCTGTGACGGTACGCGTTACAGCTACACGCCCACCCTCGGTGTGTTCACCGCCATCACCAGTGCCGCCGGTGAGGTCCTCGTACCCGAGGGCAGACTGCGCGCCGCCATGGCCGCGGCCGCCGACGGCCGCGACCTGGCCGACGAACTCGACCGGCTCACCGGGCGTGCCTGGGACGAGGAACTCGAACCCTTCCGCTACGCGGGTGACGGCGCCCCCGTGCGCTGGCTGCACGCGGTGGGCTGAGCGGGGAGCGGTTCCGGCCGCGCCCCGCTCAGGGCGGTTCCTCCCCGCTGGGCCAGATGGCCGAGGCCAACAGTACGGCCGCCCAGATCCCCAGGGGGACCAGCGGCCAGTACGGCACCCACTCACCGCCCAGAAGGCTGGCGCCGGCCCATACCCCGGTCAGCAGCCCGGCCACGCCCAGCCACCACCGCCACTCCTCGCCCCACTCCTCCCACGGCACGAGCGGGCCCTCCGGCGCGGGTCCGGTGCGGTGCTCGCGGTGGGGCCTCGGCTGTGGGACCGGGACCGGCACCCGGGCCCCCGGGAGGTCGGCGGTCAGTGAGCGGAGCTCGCCGACCAGGACCGCGCTCAGCGCCGTACCCACTCGGCGCTCGTACTCCTCGTGGTCCAGACGGCCCTCGGAGAAGGCCACCGCGAGGCGGTCCACCGTCAGGTCCCGATCGGTGTCCGAGGCTCGCATCCGGTCCACCGGCAGACGTCGGGTCTCCACTTCCCACCCCCCGAAGGCGCGAGTTGGTGACCACACGATACGCGCCGTGCCCGGCGCGCGAAAGGGAACCGCGAAGGCAGTTCGAACGGCCTGCTCCCAGCTCATCGAGGCGCACTGTCATCGCAGGTCAGGGCGTTGCCCACCGGGCCACGGCGCGACACGTCGACGGATCGGCGGCACCCACCAGACCGGTGTGCTCGAAGGTCCCCCGGTAGCTGAAGCCGGTACCGTCCAGACGCGTCACCAGACCACCCGTCTCCGCCAGGACCAGACCGGGCGCGGCCACGTCCCAGTCACGCACCGGGACGTCCTTGACGAACAGGTGGGCGTGGCCCTCGGCGATCCTGCACAGCTTCAACGAGATGCTGCCGCTCTCCAGGTACTCGCCGTAACCGAAGCGCTCGTAGACGCGCCGGGCGATCCCCGTGGGCTCGGGGGTGTTGTCGGTGAGCACCCCGTGCCCCGGCGGGGTGGGCGGGTGTACGGGCAGGGGGCGGCCGTCCCGGCGGGCGCCCCGGCCGCGCACGGCCGTGTACAGGACCTCGCTCTCGGGTGCGAAGACCGCCGCCACCTCGGGATGCTCACCGATGACCAGGGCGGCCTGGGTGACGTACCCGTCGAACCCGTGCACGTAGCTGGCGGTTCCGTCGATCGGGTCGATCAGCCAGTACCGGGGCGGGCGCTGGCGGCTCAGCGACGCGGGGTCCTCCTCGCTCACCACCGGGATTCGGCCGTCGATCGCGCTCAGCCGCCGGGAGAGCGCCCGGTGGGCCATCGCGTCGGCCTCGGCCTTGAACTGGCTGCCCTCCCACACGCCGCTGCGGGCCCCCGGGTCCCGGCGCCACTCGCGCAGCAGCCCGCCGACCTCCACGACCGCAGCGGCCACCGCCGAGGCGAGGGGGTGCGGGCCGTTCACCGCGCACGCACCGGGACGATCGGGGACCGTCCGCCGTCGGCCGCCGCGCCCGGCGGTGCGGATTCCCCGCCGTCGGGAGCGGGGACCGGGGCGGGGGAGATCCCGTGCGAGGTGAACTGCTCCTCGCTCAGGAACTCGTCCGTCCACCGGCGCACCATCGCCACGCCCTCCCGCCACCCGTCGTCCAGCCGGGGCCCGCCGCACACGGCCTGCCGCAGCAGACCGGTGACCTCGTCAACCCCGGCGGCCGCGGTGAGCGCCGCAGTGGAGGAGAAGCGGGGGTTGATCTCGAAGATCCTGGGGCGTCCCAGTCCGTCCAGGCACAGCTGGACGTTGAACGGCCCGTCCGCGCGCAGGGCGCTCTGCACCGACCGGCAGGCGCGGACGACCCCGTGGTCGCGCCTGGTGACGGCGTACCTGGTGACCCCCTGTTTGAGCACGACCTCCTTGGGCACCACCGCCTGCACCCCGCCGTCGCGCCAGACCACGACCGACACCGTGTACTCGGGGCCGGTGACGCGTTCCTGCACGATCAGTTCGTCGGCGGCGTATCCGCTCTCGGCGACCGCGCGGGCCACGTCGCGTGCGGACCCGACGGTCACGACACCGCGACTGCCCCGTCCGCTGCGGGGTTTGACGACGAAACCGCCGGAAGGGGGGTCGGTGGCGCCGGTCGGCCACTCCGAGGCGAGCCAGGTGCGGGGCACCCCGATCCCGGCCCCGTCCAGCCGCCGCATGAGGGCGTACTTGTCCAGGCAGCCGACGACGAA
Organism: Nocardiopsis sp. iso_40; assembly: GCF_056173285.1. Taxonomy (NCBI): domain Bacteria; kingdom Bacillati; phylum Actinomycetota; class Actinomycetes; order Streptosporangiales; family Nocardiopsidaceae; genus Nocardiopsis; species Nocardiopsis sp. iso_40. The sequence goes on from NZ_CM149666.1 coordinate 1,731,511, forward strand.
GTCCGGGCGGGGCAGCAGTACGGCCACCCCGTCCCCGGCGAGTTCGCCCACCGGGACGAGTTCCTCGTCCACCAGCGGAACCACGGCCACGGCCCCCTCCCGGGCGCACAGGGCGCGCATCCGGGGCAGGAAGGCATCGCTGTCGCCCGGGGGCACCAGGTAACCGCGGTCAGCCAGGTAGAGGCCCGGGGCGGCGGGGTCCACGTCGGTGGCCACCACCCGGAAACCGTGCTCACGTAGGTGCAGGATGGTTCCGGGCGTCGGAGCGGAACCCGCTGTCGTGACCACGACGGTCGGTTTCCTCGAAGGCTGCTGTGGCACCGGTCGAACCCTTCCAGGCGTGTTCCGAGTGAATGGACCGAGCCTAGACGGGGGCGGGTCCCCGGGGCTTGTGAATGGCCGAATGCGGTTGCCCGGTGAACCGGACGGTCCCTGGCGCGTGTCCCCTCGGCCCGGGCGGAAAAGGGCGGAGGGCGGACGGCGCGCCGAGCGCACCGCCCGCCCCCGCGGTCGGCCCGGGTTGTTACCGCTGCTCGTACGTGGGCGTGATGATCGCCCGGCCGAGCGTGTGCGAGAACAGGTTGAAGCCGAGAAAGGCGGGGCTCGCGGAGGAGTCCACGCCCAGGCTCGCCACGTCCACCGCGTGCACCACGAAGAAGTACCGGTGCGGGCCGTGCCCGGCGGGCGGCGCGGCACCGATGTAGCGGTGGCTTCCGGCGTCGTTGCGCAGGGTGACGGCCTGTTCCGGCAGTCCGGAACCGTTGCCCGCGTCGGTCGCCAGCTCGGTGACCTCCACGGGGATGTCGCAGACCGCCCAGTGCCAGAAACCGCTCGCGGTCGGGGCGTCCGGGTCGAAGCAGGTGACGGCGAAGCTCCGGGTCCCCTCGGGGAACCCGCTCCAGGCCAGATGCGGTGAGGCGTCCTCGCCCCCGGCTCCCATGATTCCGCTGACCTGTGCCTTGGGCAGGGTCTGTCCGTCCACCACGTCGTCGCTGGTGACGGTGAACGCGTCGACCTCGGGCAGGAAGTCGTAGGGGGAGGGTGGCTTGGCCACGGCGATGGCCTCCTTCGTTCTCGTGGATGTCCGTACCGGCCGGGACGGCCGGATACCTACGAACATACGCCCCATGGGACCCGTGCGTCGGGTGCAGCACACATCGCTCCGGGAGCGCGCGGGGCGGCGTAGGGCGGACTCGGTCTTCTGCGGTGACACCGGCGGCGGGTACCGTCGTGCCCATACCGAACGCGAACCGGGTTCGGTTTGTAAGACCGGTCCACTGACAGGAGTCGCCATGACCGACCGCTGGGGCATCACCGTTCCCTTCGAGGGCATCCCCCTGGCCGACCAGCGTCCTCTCTTCGAGGCACTGCCCGACCTCGGCTACACCGACGCCTGGTCCGCCGAGGCCAACAGCACCGACGCGTTCACGCCGCTGGCCCTGGCCAGCGTGTGGGCGCCGCGGCTGCGCCTGGGCACCGCGATCGTGCCCGCCTACACACGCGGCCCCGCGACCCTGGCGATGAGCGCCGCCACGATGGCCGCCGCCGCGCCGGGCCGTTTCGCGCTGGGCGTGGGCACCTCCTCCAACGTCATCGTCGAGCGTTGGAACTCCATCCCCTTCGAGGAGCCCTACAAGAAGGTCCGCGACACCGTGCGCTTCCTTCGCGAGGCGCTGACCGGGCAGAAGGTCAAGGCCGACTACGACACCTTCTCCGTGAAGGGGTTCACCCTGGGCTCGGCGCCCGAACAGCAGCCGCCCATCCTGGTGGCCGCGCTGCGCCAGGGCATGCTGCGCCTCGCCGGGCGCGAGGGCGACGGCGCGATCATCAACTGGCTGTCCTCGGAGGACGTGCGCACGGTCGCCCCGATCGTGCGCGAGTTCGGCGAGGACAAGGAGATCGTCGCGCGGATCTTCGCCATCCCCGACACCGACGCCGACACCGCCCGGGAGATCGGCCGGTGGGCGATCTCGGCCTACCTGAACGTGCCCGTCTACCGGGCCTTCCACGAGTGGCTGGGCAGGGAGGAGCTCGGTCCCATGTGGAAGGCGTGGGACGACGGCGACCGCAAGGGCGCGCTGGCCGCGATCCCGGACTCCGTCGTGGACGACCTCATCGTGCACGGACCCGCGGAGTACTGCCGGGAGCGGATCGAGGCCTACGCGCAGGCGGGGGTGAGTACCCCGATGATCGCCCCGATCGGCCCGCCCGGTCAGGACCCGGCCGCGGTGATCCGCGCGCTGGCGCCCCGGGGCTGACCCGGAGGCCGTGGATGTTCCCCGCGCACCGGTGTGCGGGGAACATCCCGACCGTTCGGTATGTCATTCGTCCAGCGAGGGTCCGAGGAGCCTGCGCGCCCGCAGCACCAGTTCCAGCTCGAACCGCGCCCCCGGCTCCCGCAGACGAGCCCCGAACAGCTCTTCGAGCTGCCGCATCCGGTACCGCACGGTCTGCGGGTGGATCCGCAGCCGCTCGGCCGCCTCGTTGGCGTTGGAACCCGACGCCAGCCAGGCCAGGAGGGTGTCGGCCATCCGCTCCCGCTGCGGTGCCCGCACGCCCTCCAACGGGGCCAGCCGGGACCGGGCCATCTCCGCCACCAGCTCCGTGTCCCGGGACAGCAGCAGCTCCGGCAGGTGGTCGTTCCACCGCAGCACCCCCCGGCCCGACACCACCCCGGCGCGTACCAGTTCCGCCAGCTCCCGGGCCCGGGACAGCGACACCGGGGCCCGCTCCAGCGGCACCGTCGGACCCAGTACCGCAGCGGACCCCCGCAGCGAGCGCTCCAGGGAGCGCAGCCGACCGGGCCCCTCCGGGTCGGGTACCAGGGCACACGGTTCCAACCGGTCCAGGTCCGCCAACACGTCGGAGGGCAGCACCGGTGCTGCCCCCTCCGCGGAGTCCTCCCGTGGCAGCAGGGCCACCGCCACCCGTTCGGGCACCCGCCACCGGGCCGCACGGGCCAGGGTGGACAGCGCCCGCGGGTCCGGCTCCGTCCCGGACTCGGCCAGCAGCACCTCCAGCAAACGGGACCGCCTGCGCCGCAGGGCCTCCACCCCGGCGCCGCGCACCTGGGCGTGGCCCTCGGCGGCCGCCGTCGAGATCTCCTCCTGGAACGCGAAGATCGCCTCGCCCAGGGCGGCCATCTGGTCCCGGTCGATCGACTCGGCCCGCGCCAGCCGCCGCCACGCCGCCGCCACCGACGTGCGCATACCCGTGTGCAGGCACTCCAGGGTGCGCCCCTGCCGGGCCTCGCCCGCCCCGAACGCGCGGAAGGTCTCCGTGACGGTGTCGGAGCGCTCCGAGGCGGGGCCGTCCCCGAGCCGGTCCAGGAAGGCGTGCACGGCGGTGCCGATCGCCTGCCTGATCGTCTCGGTGTGCGCCGGGTCCAGGGGGTGGGAGTGGGCCTCGGCCCGTCGGCGGATCCCGTCCAGGGCCTCCTCGGTCAGGTGCGGGACCAGGGGGCGGAGCCGGGCCCCCAGCGCCGGGGGCAGGACGGTGGCGGGGGCGCCCCGGGGTTCGGCCCGAAGTCGGTACGACATGTCACCTCCGGCGCGGACGCACAGCGGAACCGCTCGGCCACGTCTACGCGTGCACCGAATTTCCCCAAGCACGCCCGCGCGTGCTCTGTGCGCCATGGATGCCGTGATGCCGGTCACCCGCATCCATGACATCAGAGGTCGCCCCCGCGGACAAGCCCCGGCCCCGGTGAGGGGGCCGGGGTCCGCGGACCGGCCCCCACGCGCCCGTGCCGCCGTTCCGGCTGGCCGTCCCTGCCTGGTCAGGGCTGTGTGCACGTTCCAGATGCGGGTACTCATGGTCATCAATCGGGTGAATGCGGTAACAATAGTGCGGTGCGGACGTCCGCCGCTGATCGACCCCACCCGCTCCCGGAAGGCAGCCCCATGCGACGCACCCTCCTGTGTTCCCTGCTCCTGACCCTCGCCCTCACCGCCTGCCAGGGCGGGGAGGAGACGCCCGCAGACGACACCGCCGGCGGGTCGGCCGCGGAAGGGCCGGACGTGTCCGCCGAGGCCGAGGCCGAGGCCGCCGAGTCGGCACGGACCGTGGCGGAGGGGTTCGTGGCGGCCCTCGTGGCCGGAGACGGCGAGGCGGGCTGTGCCTTCACCGACGAGGGCGCCCAGTCCGCGATCACCGGCCAGAGCGAGGACGCCCGGGACTGTGCGTCCGCCTTCCCCGACTACCTCGCCGAACTGCCCGGCTCGGAGGACGCGGAGGGCTTCGAGGTCGGCGAGGTCACCGTCAGCACCGACCTGGACGGCGAGACCCTCATCGCCAGCGTCGAACTGCTCCATCCCGAGGAGGACCCCGGTGTCCTGGAGGTACGGGAGGGCGAGGACGGGCAGTGGCGCGCCACCCGCGTGCCCGGCGCCGCCCTCGGCGGGGCCTGACCGGCCCCTGCGTGAGCGACGGAACACCCCGCCGTCGGCTCCGTCGGGCTTCCGGGCGTGCGCGCTCTGCAAGAGTGGTGGTCCGTGGGGCACGGCACGACCGCGTGCCCCGTGGCACAACACGAAGGAGATCCGGGATGATCCTGATCGTCGTCAAGTACCGGGTGAAGCCCGAGGCCGTGGACAGCTTCCTCGACGAGGTCGCCGACTTCACCGCGGCGACCCGCGCGGAACCCGGGAACCTGTGGTTCGAGTGGTCCCGCAGCGTCGAGCGCGACGACGAGTTCGTGCTCGTCGAGGCGTTCAGGGACGGTGCCGGTGAGGCCCACGTCAACAGCGACCACTTCAGGGCCGGTCTGGCGTCCATGAAGCCGCTGCTGAAGGAGACCCCGCTGATCGTCAGCCGGGTGGTCGAGGGCGAGGGCTGGGACCGCATGGGCGAACTCACCGTCGACGAGTAGCGGCACGGCTGGGAAGGGGAGCGGACGTTGGGCACGTACGTGGCGGACGAGGCGCGGTACGACTCGTTGGAGTACCGGAGCTGCGGCAGGAGCGGGTTGAGGTTGCCGAGGCTGTCGTTGGGCCTGTGGCAGAACTTCGGCGGCGACCGGGACCTGGAGGGGCAGCGCCGGATCCTGCGCCGCGCCTTCGACCTGGGTGTCTTCCACTTCGACCTGGCCAACAACTACGGTCCGCCGCCGGGCAGCGCGGAGGAGAACCTCGGCCGGATCCTGGCGCGCGACTTCGGCCCCTACCGGGACGAGCTGGTGATCACCACCAAGGCCGGCTGGGTGATGGGACCGGGGCCGCACCAGCAGGGCGGTTCGCGCAAGTACCTGCTGTCCTCGCTCGACCGCTCCCTGGAACGGATGGGCCTCGACCACGTCGACGTCTTCTACAGTCACCGGCCCGACCCGGACACCCCGTTGGAGGAGACCATGACGGCCCTCCACCACGCGGTGGTGTCCGGGAGGGCCGTGTACGCGGGCATCTCCTCCTACGGGCCGTCGCTGACCCGCAGGGCGGCGGCGATCATGCGCGACCTGGGCACGCCCCTGGTCGTGCACCAGCCCTCGTACTCGATGCTCAACCGCTGGGTGGAGGACGGTCTGCTGGACGCGGCCGCGGACGAGGGCATGGGCGTGGTCGCGTTCTCGCCCCTGGCACAGGGACTGCTGACCTCCCGCTACCTGGACGGGTCGGTGCCCGCGGACTCCCGTGCCGGGGTGGGGCGGCCCAGCTGGCGCGGGAACATGCTCACCGACGAGGTGCTGGGGCGGGCCCGAGCGCTCGACCGGATCGCGGCCGAACGCGGCCAGACCCTGGCGCAGATGGCGATCTCCTGGGTGTTGCGCGACCAGGGGCCGCGCACCGTCACCACCGCGCTGATCGGGGCGTCCAGCGTGGAGCAGCTGGAACAGAACCTGGGGGCGGCGGACTCGGCGGGGTTCTCCGACGAGGAGCTGCGTGAGATCGACCGGTGGGCGGTCGACTCCGACCTCAACATCTGGTGGGGCGCCACCGCCTCCAAGGACTGACCGTTCCTCAGCAGTGTGCGGGAGCGCCCTGTGATGTCCTCCCGGTCCTGAGCGCGTTCCCCCGCCTTCTCCGTTCCCCGGTTCGGGCACGCGCCTCGTGGGCGCGCCGTCTGGACGGCCCCGGCCCCTACCGTTCGGAGGCGTCCCCCTCGTCCCTCTCGTCCCCCGGGGCGCGCCCCTCCCGGGGCTTGCGCTCGGAGCCGTCGTCGGGTTCGTCGGGGGCGGGCTCCGTCGGGGCGGGCTCCTCGCCCCAACCGGTCGGGTACCTCTTCCCGTCGGGTACCTCGTCCCAGTAGTCGGGTGAACGGACGGCCTTCTCCGCCTGGCGTTGGACGACCCAGAAGATCCCCAGCACCAGGAAGATGACGGCGACGGGTACGGCCACGGCGATCAGCGGGCCGAACGCGGGCAGCTCGAACACCGGCCTCACCTCCTTGCTCCGCGCCTACCCGCTCACCCGCGCCCTCACCCATCGCGGCGGGCGCGGGGAGGCCCTGCCCCGCCTCCGTGGGGCGGGGCAGGGCCCGAGGGGGCCGGGCCGGAGACAGTCCCGGGCGTCGCGGCAGGGTGTTACCGGACGGGCAGGCCGGTGACGGTGCGGCCGATGATGAGTTTCTGGATCTCGCTGGCGCCCTCGAAGATGGTGAAGATGGTGGCGTCGCGGTGCCAGCGCTCGACGGGGTACTCGCGGGTGTAGCCGTTGCCGCCGAGGATGCGCAGGGCGTTCTGGGTGACGAAGGTGGCGGTCTCGGAGGCGAACAGTTTGCTCATGGAGCCCTCGGCGTTGGCGAAGTCCTTGCCGTTGCGGGCCATCCAGGCGGCGCGCCACACGAGCAGGCGGGCGGCGTCGATGCGGGTGGCCATGTCGGCGAGCAGGAAGGCCACGCCCTGGTTGTCGCCGATGGGCTTGCCGAACTGCTCGCGCTGGGTGGAGTAGTCACGGGCGTACTCGTAGGCGGCCCGGGCGCAGCCGACCGCCATCGCGCCGACCGTGGGCCGGGTCGCCTCGAAGGTCTTCATGGCGGCCTGGCCCTTGGAGCGTTTGCCCTCGCGGGCGCGGGCGAGGCGTTCGTCGAGTTTGTCCTTGCCGCCCAGCAGGCAGGAGCCGGGGATTCGGACGTCGTCCAGGACGACCTCGGCGGTGTGCGAGGCGCGGATGCCGTGTTTGGCGAACTTCTGCCCCTGGGACAGCCCCGGGGTGTTCGGCGGGATGACGAACGAGGCCTGTCCGCGTGAACCCAGTTCCGGTTCGACCGCGGCGATGACCACGTGGACGTTGGCGATGCCGCCGTTGGTGGCCCAGGTCTTGACGCCGTTGAGGACCCACTCGTCCTTGGCCTGGTCGTAGACGGCGCGGGTCCTGATCGCGGAGACGTCGGAGCCGGCGTTGGGCTCGGAGGCGCAGAACGCGGCGAGCTTGACGTCGTCGGCGGTGCCGAACATCTGCGGCGCCCACTCACCGACCTGCTCGGGGGTGCCGGTCTTGCTCAGTGACGCGGCGGCCAGGCCGGTGCCCATGATGGACAGGCCGATGCCGGAGTCGCCCCAGAACAGTTCCTCGATGGCCACCGACATGCCCAGGCCGCTCTCCTCGAACGCCTGGGTGGCGAAGAAGTCGAGCGAGTACAGCCCGATCTTGGCGGCCTCCTGGATGATCGGCCAGGGGGTCTCCTCGCGCTCGTCCCACTCGGCCCCGGCGGGGCGGATGACGTCCTTGGCGAACCCGTGCGTCCAGTCCCGGACGTCGCTGATCTCTTCGGGCAACTGGAGGGAGAAGTCGGGCATGGGGGTGGCTCCTTGGCAGTTCGGGCTGGGGTGTTACCGGCGGTTACGCGCAGGTGTTACCCATGGGTAGCACTCCGGTTTCCGAGCTGTCCAGGTGTCGGGGGCCTTCGCGTGCGAGGGTGACGCGGCAGCGGGGGAATCCGGTGGTTCCGCGCGGGGAAAGGGGTGTTGTCGCATTCTTTCCCCTGATCCGCCAGGGGAAAGCGTTCTCGCTCGAACCCGGAGCCCCGTGCCGGACGAGCCGGGAGCCCGTCTCCGGTCCCGTGGATTCCGTGCCCGGGTCGGGCTCCTCCCGGGTCGGGCGCCGCGTCTCGACGCTCGCCCGGGAAATCTTCTGCGCGGCCGGGGATATTGGGGCGACCGGGGAGGCCGCCCCCGATGATTTCTCGCCCCGTTTATTCCTTGTGGGGCTGATGGGGCTCAAGGGTTCTTTTTCGGTGATCTGGAAAACGCGAACGCTTTTCCCGGGGGCCCCGAATGGCTAGGCTCTCGTGTGTCCTAGATCACAGCTTCGAGGAAGCCGTTCAGGAGAACCCATGACCTCCGTACCCGGCACCGCGGACGCCCCCACGCACCGCACCCTTCCCGAACTCCTCCTGCGCAACGCCCGGGAGCACCCCGACCGACCGGCCCTGTCCTGGCGTGAACCCGGGGCCGCCGAATGGACCACCCTCACCTGGGCCCGGGTCCACGACGCCGTCACCGCCCTCACCGAGGGGTACGCCGCCCTCGGCGTCCGCCCCGGCGACCACGCTCTCATCATGATGGGCAACCGGCCCGAACACTGGCTCTCCGACCTGGCCCTGGTGCACGCCGGCGCCGTCCCCAGCACCGTCTACTCCACCTCCGCGCCCGAGCAGGTCACCCACATCGCCCGGCACAGCCGCGCCCGCCTGGCCGTGGTCGAGAGCGCCGAGACCGCCGCCCACTGGGAGACCCTCCTCAAGGACCCGGACACACCCCTGGAACACCTCGTCGTGGTCGAGGGAGCCGACCCCGACCGCGGCCACACCCCCTACACCGCCCTCGCCGCAACCGTCCCCGCGGGCGCGGCCGACCGGTGGCGCGACCTCACCCCCGACTCCCTCGCCACCGTCGTCTACACCTCCGGCACCACCGGGAACCCCAAGGGCGTGGCGATCTCCCACCGCAGCGTCCTCGCCCAGGCCAACGCCCTGGACCGGGCCATCGAGGTACCCGAGAACCCCGCCCACGTCTGCTACCTGCCCCTGGCCCACATCGCCGAACGGCTGCTGGGCCTGTACATGCCGCTGGTGCGCGTCTCCCACGTGTGGATGTGCGCCGACCCCACCGCGGTGGCCGGGGTCCTGCCGCACGTGCGTCCCCCGCACTTCCTCGGCGTGCCCCGGGTGTGGGAGAAGTTCGCCGGGGCGGTCCAGGCGGTCCTGGCCGGCCTGCCCGAGGAACAGCGCCAGGCCGTCGACCGGGCCCGGGCGGTCGCCACCGCCTACGTCGAACACCTCGAACGCGACGGCGAGGTCCCCGCCGACCTCGAACGGCGCTACCAGGACGCCCGCTCCGCCGTTCTCGAACCCCTCCTCGCCAAACTGGGCCTGGACCGCGTGGTCCTGCCCTCCAGCGCCTCGGCACCCATGCCCCTGGACGTGGTCCGCTTCTGGGCCTCCCTCGGCATCGTCGTCATGGACGCCTGGGGCCTCACCGAGTCCGTGGGCGTGGCCACCATGAACGTGCCCGGAACCGGGAGCTTCCGGCTCGGATCGGTGGGCCGCCCCATCGAGGGAGTCCAGATGCGGTTGGGTGAGGACGGCGAGGTGTTCCTGCGCGGCGACACCCTCTTCGACGGCTACCTCCAGCCGGACGGGTCGGTGCGCCCCGACACAGACGGCGAGGGCTGGTTCGCCACCGGCGACGTCGGCCGGGTCGACGAGGACGGCTTTCTGTGGATCACCGACCGCAAGAAGGAACTCATCGTCACCTCCGGCGGCAAGAACGTCTCACCGGCCCTGGTGGAGAACACCCTCAAGGAGCACCCGCTGGTCGGGCAGGCCTTCGCGCACGGCGACCACCGGCCCTACCTGGTGGCGCTCCTCGTGCTCGACCCCGAACTGACCCCGCTGTGGGCCGCGTCCCAGGGCATCGGGGCGCAGGGGGAGGAACTGGCCGGGCATCCGGAGGTCCTCGCCGAGGTGGACCGCGCCGTCCAGGCCGCCAACGCCCGCCTCAGCCGGGCCGAACAGGTCAAGCGGTACCGGGTGCTGACCGGGGAGTGGGGGCCGGACACCGGTGAACTGACCCCCTCCCTCAAACTCCGCCGCCGCGTGGTGGCGGACCGCTACGCCGACCAGTTGAACGCCCTCTACCAGGACTGATAGCGAACGAGGGGAGAGCGTCACCAGCGACGACAGCATCCCCTCGGTTCGGGGTGCCAGGAACCCGGACGGGATCGGGCCTTGTAGTCCTGTGGGTGCAGGGCTACAGGGCCGCCAGGGGCGGAGGCGGTCAGTGGTGGACGCCCACAGCGGTCAGGTGCAGGGCGCACACGGTTCCGGCTGTGCTCGCGCCGATCAGCAGGGCGCACCGGGGGAGCCCCCACTACGGTTTCAGGATCCTTAGCACGGCGCCCACCTTCGCCTCCAGGGCATCGACCAGCTCCGGTCCACTGGCGTCTCCGGGCACTTCCAGGGGCACCCACGCCTGTCCATCATCGCGTCGGACCTCGCGGGACAGTTCCGAAGCCAGGAGTCGCTGGAGTGCCGCCTGGAATCCGCCGGATCCCCTGTCGTCCTTGTGGAGCATCAGCCAGAACGGGGTCAGCCCCTCGTCCGCGAAGCTGCCCCAGACCCCGACCTGCACCCAGGTCTCCTGGCTGATCTCCGGCAGGTACCGGTATGTCCATGGCTTCGAGACCAGGTCCCCTTGCATCGGTAGGTCACGGGGCCGCGAAGACCCCAGAAACCGCGCCGTGAGGACGTTCACGATCCTGACGAGGTCGCCCGCCCGCTCCTGCCAGTCCCGGCCGGTGGCGGTTCCAGCCAGAGGCGGTATCACGCCTGCGCCCAGCGTCCGGCACATGGCCCTCAGCTGACGCAGGTCGCTGGCAAGCCCGGCATCACTGGATTCCTCGGCGACGGCAGCCCACACGTTGAGCCACTCACCCCAGGTGACGACAGCGTGCGCCACCGCTTCGGACCGAGCGTCGACCGCCCGCTCGAGGGTCCGCTGCACCTCGTCCACTCTGCTTGGCGGAACGAGCACGAACAAAGCACCGTGGTGGGGGCCGGAACGCCGGTTGAGGACCTCGAGATAGGCAGCTACCTGCCCGTCGGTCAGATCCGCGCCGAACTTGGCCTCGACCAGGGCGATGGTGTGTCCGTCCGTGTCGAGCATCTCGATGTCGGGTCGGGACCTGTCATCGTGCACTGACTCGGGAACGAACTGGTCCACGCTGGTGAGGTCTATGTTGGCCCGTGCCCCCAGGTACGCGAGTATCGCAGCGCGTAGCTCCGGGTCGGACGCCAGCCAGGTCAGCGATTTGGTCGCCGCGACCTCGCCCATGCCCATGAACCAGCCCTCACCGGCAAGTTGACCCAGCAGGGGGACCCGGCCATCCGGGGAGTCAGCGTCTGTCATGGCCACACCGTAGACCGGTGCCGCCAGGAACTTCCAACGCAATGGCTTCTGGGTGGCCGACCACGGCATCAGCTGCTCCTGACGAGCCGACTGACGCGGCGCGGGGGCGCTCCGCAGCCTGAGCGCCCCCGCGCGAGGGAGTGGGGCCCAGCGGGCCGGTCGGTCCTCAGGAGGAGAGCAGGGGGGCCAACCGGGCCAGGGTGCCCAGCCGGTCGCACTCGCCGGGCAGCGGCTGGACCACGACGTGGTCGGCACCGGCCGCCAGGTGCGCGTCCAGCGCGGTGGCCGCCTCCCGGGCCGACCCCTGGGCCACGAGGGCGTCGATCAGGGCGTCGCTGCCGCCGTCGGCCAGGTCCCCGCTGGTGAACCCCAGCCGCTCCAGGTTGGCTGCGTAATTACGTATCCCCAGGTAGAAGGACATGCCCTCGCGTGCGGCCCGCCGGGTTCCGGCCGGGTCCCCGCCCAGCACCGCCTTGTGCTCGACGGCCAGCAACGGCCCTTCGCCCAGTACCTCCCGGGCGGTGCGGGTGTGCTCCGGGGTGACCAGGTAGGGGTGGGACCCGGCCGCGCGTTCGGCGCTCAGCCCCAGCATCCTCGGCCCCAACGCCGCCAACACCCTGCGGTTCCCCGGGACCCCTTCCGCGTCCAGCACGTCCAGGTACTCCCGCATCCCGTGCAGGGGCCGGACCGCCTCACCACCGTCGGTCTCCCGGTGCCCCGCCCCGATCCCCAGCAGGAACCGGCCCGGGTACGCGGCCTCCAACCGCCGGTAGGCGTCGGCGACCTCCTCGGCGGGCGCGGACCAGATGTTGACGATCCCGGTGGCCACCGCCAGCCGGGACGTGGCCGCCAACGCGGTCGCCACCGGCTCCAGTTCGGAGGTGGGCGAACCGCCCACCCACAGGGTGCCGTAGTCCAGGCGCTCCACCTCGGCGGCCACGTCCTCGTCGACGTACTGGTGCGGCAGCCACACACCGTGCCTGCCCAGTGCCACCGGTGTCGCGTCCAGGCCCATGGGTTCTCCTCGATGCGCTCGCTGTCCTCGGATCGGTGCCCTCACCAAACTACGGCGGCGGGGCGGACGGCACGACGACCGCCTCGCCCCGTGTCCGGTCCCGTTCGGATGCGGCGCAGGTCGCCCCCGGTGCCGTGGTTCGCAGATCCGCCGCCCGCCCCGCGCGGCACGCAGTATCCTTCAACGCACAGGCCCGGCCCCGTGCGGCTCCCCCCGCCCCCTGGAGACGGCACATGCGCGCGTTCCCCCCGAGTGAGGACCCCGACCAGGTCGTCACGGTCCAGCAGGACTACGACAGCGACACCCACCTGGACACCCACCACCTGGAAGCGGGCCAGGTCCGCACCTTCGGCCGCGGCGGACGCAACCGCCGGGTCGACATCCGGCTGGCCGACGAGGACCGGGCGGTGTCCCGGGTGGCCGGGGAGATCATCGCGCGCGGCGACCACTGGCGGATCAGCAACCTGAGCCCGACCAAGTCCTACGTCGTGGAGAACACCGAACGCCTCGCCGGTTTCCTCAAGGTCCCACCGCACACCCAGGGGATGCTGGTCCCCTTCGAGACCTCCCGGGTCCTCGTCCCCGGGGGCCGGGGCGAACACGGTTTCCTGGTGATGGCGCCCGCGGCCTGCAGCAGTATTCTGGTTCCCGGTGCGGGCGAGGACCCGTTCGTCGCCCAGGACCCCGACGACACCGCCGCCGAGCACACCGACGTCCGCAGCTTCCGGATCGACCGCCTGCACACCTACTACCGGGTCCTCGTGGCCTTCTGCGAACCCCGGCTGCGCGACCCCGGCACCCGGTACACGCCCACCCAGGTCCAGGTGGCCGAACGGCTCGGCCTGTCCAAGGCGGCGGTCAACTCCCACATCGACTACCTGCTCAGGAACAAGTTCCAGGTGGAACCGGGGGAGGCCCGCCAGGGGCAGGACTGGCGGGTGGACGTGCTCACGGAGAAGGCGCTCCACTTCGGCCTGGTCACCGACGGGGACCTGTCCGTGCTCCCCGACCCCCAGGGTTCGCGGTAGCCGTACGGCACCGGCCGGGGCGGATCACATCGGGTGCAGGCGGGCCGCGGCCCCTTCGCGCACGCACCGGGTGACCTCGTCGAGCAGCGGCGAGCGCAGGTTCCAGCGCTGCCAGAACAGCCGGACCTCCACCGGGCGCTCCGGGGCCAGCGCCACCAGCCTGCCGCTCTCCAGGTCCCGCGCGCACTGGTGCTCGGGGACCGCGCCCCACCCGAAGCCCAGCAGTACCGTGCGCGCGAAGTCCTCCGACGCCGGGATGTAGTGGCGCGGCCCGCGTGAGCCCTCCCCGGTCAGGTCGCGCAGGAAGCGGTCCTGCAGATCGTCCTTGCGGTCGAAGTTCACCACCGGCGCCCTGTTGAGCCCCTCGACCCCGCGCACCCCGTGGCGCTCGGCGAACCCCGGGCTGCACACCGCCTGGTAGCGCAGCACCCCCAGACCCTCCACGGAACACCCCTGCACCGCCTCCGGCGTGGAGGTCACCGCGGCCATCACCGAACCCGAGCGCAGCAGCCCGGTGGTGTGCTCCTCGTCCTCGCGGTGGATCTCGAAGACGGCGCCCAGTTCCGGGGGGAGTTCGGAGAGCGCCTCCAGGAACCAGGTGGACAGGCTGTCGGCGTTCACGGCCAGGGGTACGTGGTTGCGGTTCCCCTCCCCGCCGTGGCGCAGTTCGGACAGCACGTCCTGGTCCAGCAGCAGCACCTGGCGGGCGTAGCGCAGTACGGCGTCGCCCGCCTCGGTGGGCACCACCGGGTTGGTCCGCTGTACCAGGACCTGGCCCGCGGTCTGCTCCATGGTCCGGACCCGCTGCGAGACCGCGGAGGAGGTCACGTGCAGGCGGCGGGCGGCCGACTCGAAGGTGCCCTCGTCGACGAGGGCGGTCAGTGTGCGCAGGTGGTCGAACTGGAAGGGCATCCACGGGCTCCTGACGTGCGGTCATAAGGAGTGCTTAGGTGTTCTGAGAAAGTTTAGCTTTACTGTATGACGCAGGTGGGGGAGGCTTCTCCCGTGAACGAAACCCTTCTCCCCGCACTGACGGGCATGGGCACCGGCCTGGCGCTCATCGTCGCCATCGGTGCCCAGAACGCGTACCTGCTCCGGCTCGGCATCGAGGGCCGGTCCGACACGGTCCTGGCGGTGGTGCTGCTCTGCGCGGTGTCGGACGCGCTGCTCATTACCGCCGGTGTCGTGGGCATCGGCGGGCTGGTCGAGGCCCTGCCCACGGCGATGGTGGTCATCCGGCTGCTCGGCGCCGGCTTCCTCGTGGTGTACGGCCTGCTCGCCGCCTGGAGGGCCCTTCGGCCCGGGCGGGCCGAGGCCCTGGTGCCCACGGAGGACGTTCCCGGGGCCGAACCGAGGCCAGCGGAGAGCGCTTCGGCGGTCCGGGCCGCCACCCGCGAGCGCACGAGTACCCGGAAACGCACCGGCACCAGGGCCGCGCTCGTCACCGCTTTCGCTCTGACCTGGCTCAACCCGCACGTGTACCTGGACACCGTGCTCTTCCTCGGTTCGGTCGCCAACCAGCAGGCCGGGGACGCCCGCTGGTGGTGGGCGGCCGGGGCCGTGACCGGGAGCTTCGTGTGGTTCTTCTCCCTGGGTTTCGGGGCCGGGCTGCTTCGTCCGGTGTTCGCCCGCCCGGCAGCCTGGCGGGTGCTCGACGGGGCCATCGCGGTTCTCATGCTCACCCTCGGCGTCCGGCTGGCGCTCGGGAGCTGAGGCCTATGGCTCGCTCTGCTCCCCGTGCACTCGGGAACGGTTCCGGGGAGATGTTGCTTTCGGGGCGGGACGTGAAGCGATCCGGAGTTCCTTCGACAACGGTCCACTTGATGTGTGAAAATCACACACATGGACAAGTTGGCCCTTGGGAAGCGCATTGCTCAGGCCCGCGAAGACGCGGGCATGACCCAGGAGGAGATCGGCCTTGCGGTAGGGCTCGACCGGAGCGCGGTCAGCAGGCTTGAGAAGGGCGAGCGAAAGCTGAGCGTCCCTGAACTCGTCGCTGTCGCGAACCAGCTCGACCGCCCTCTCGCCTACTTCGTCACCGAGCCGGTGCCCGCGGCGGTGAGTCGGCGAAGCGACACCGTGCAGGCCCACGAGACCACATGGGCCCTAGACTCAGAACTCGAACAGTTCGCGGCGGACGTCCGGCTGTGCCTGGAGATGGGCCTGCTCACGCCGATGGCGCGCCCCAAGGATGCGTGCACTCCGAAGACTCACGAATCCGCGGAGCGCATGGCCGGGCTGGTCCGGCGGCGCCTCGACATGGCTGACAAACCTGTACGGGATCTCGGTGCGGTCTGCCAGCGCCTCGGGCTGTACACGTTCTCCTCACCACTGGGCGGGAACGGCCCCGACGGTGGCTGTGTTGAGGTCACCGACGGCTCGGAGACTCTCGGGGCTGCGGTGATCAACGGTGACGCTCCTGCTGGGCGTCGTCGCATGACTCTGGCGCACGAACTCGGCCACTGGCTCTGCGGCGACGCGTACGACGCGCGAGTGTCCTCAGGCAGCGAAAAGATGATCAACTCGTTCGCAATCCACTTTCTTGCTCCGCGCGCTGGCGTCAGTGCGGTTTGGAAACAGCACGCGAGCTGGACTGTTCGGGAGAGGGCTCTCGCGATCGGAGCGTCGTTCAGACTGAGCTGGTCCGCCGCCCTCGGACAACTCAGAAACCTCGGGCTCATCAGTTACGACGAGCACGGATCCATGAACCAGGAGGATCCGCGAGCCGGAGACTACATGCGCCTCGGTCTGTCCTGGGACAACGAACTCTCCAGTCCCTACGTCTCGCCAGGCTTCGCGGCGGCTTGCGTGAACGGCTACACATCGGGCCGTCTGACGGCCGACCGGACGGTCGAACTGATGCGGGGGACACTCGCCGCCGAAGAACTGCCACATCAGGACCCCCTATCCCTGGACGACCTCCGCGTCTCGTTTGCGGGGCACGATGACTGATCCACGCAGGTGGGTGATGGATACAAGCACCTATACGCACCTTTGTCGCGCTGGCCACGCGGACATCATCGAGAAACTCGCGCCCCTCGGTGTCGTACTCGTACCCAGTGAGGTGAACACCGAGATCGAACGGGGGAGGGAGGCCTATCAGGATATTCCGTCCGTTTCCTCCGTCAGCTGGGCCGAGATAGCCATTCTGTCAGAGGAAGAGGTCTGGACGCAGATCGAGGTCAAGGCCCAGATGGGCGGAGACCCCACCAGTCATATCGGCGAGTGTGCTGTCATCGCCTGTGCCAGGCACCGGGGCATGGTCGCGATCCTGGATGAACGCGCCGCGGTCGCGCAGGCAAGGCGGTTTCGCGTGCCCACGCATGACACGTTGTGGATCGTGGTCGAGGCGTACAAGGAGCTTTACCAGAGGGACCGTGCTCTGGCCGCTCGTGTGGTGGACGACCTGCTGTCCACCGGCATGTTCCTGCCAGTCCCCTCGGGCGGGAGCCTGTTCTCCTGGGCGTACGAGGAAGGCCTTCTTCCCTGACCCTGGCCCACTGGGGTCCACGCCAGAACCGAACCAGGCGCCCGGTCTGTCCCGGCCATCTGGCTCTGCTTTCATTGCAAGGACCGGGCGTTCCCTCTGCGAAGACGTTCGTCCGCCTACGCGCCGAGTGTGCTGATGGACAGCGGGGCGGTGCTGTGCAGCGCTTCCCACCTGGCGTTGTGCGCGACTGGCCACAAGCTGGCCGCCCAGGTGACCTCCTGCCCCTCGGTGGTGAACTTCCGGCCCCGAATCTCCTGGTAGGTCGTCAGGAACGCCTCGGAACTCTCGATCGGCGCCAGCCTGGGAATCCCGGAGTTGGCGAAGGTCCTGCTGGTGGCTCCCACGAGTGCGGCCTCCGGCTGCCAGCCCAGCACGACGGAAGCGAGTTCCCGGGTCGCTGCGCAGGGTTCCAGAAGCCTGAAACTACTAAGAATCTACGTAGTAAAGGCTTGGTGGACTTTTCCACGGATGGCTCGGACACGGGCGGAACATGCGCTGAGCCAGGCTCCCGGTCTGCCCCAGGTCACCTGGCTCCACTATCCCTTTCCGGAATCCGAGCCGGAAGAGAGCGCTCTCCGCGGATCGGCAATCCCACAGGAGCGCTCCCCACCGCCTCTCAGCCATCGAGCTCCCGGTAGGCGGCGTGGTCGAAGTCGGCATGGCAGCCCGTCCCGGTCAGGTCGTGCACCCACAACCCCAGGAAGGCCCCGGTGAAACCCCAGACGGTGGCGGTCTCACCGTCGGCCGCCTTCTCCGCCGCGTAGTCGTCGGACAGGATGCTGGCGTCCAACACCCCGCCCACCCCGATCCACTCCCGGCCGTCCCGGGAGAGCGAGAAGCGCAGCTCCGCCCCGTCGATCTCGGCGCGCAGGTGGAACCTCTCCCACCCCCGCACGTCCACCCGGCCACCGACCTCGCGCACCAGGCCGCGGTCGGAACTGAGCACCCCGGCGAACATCCCCTCCCGCTCGTCGAACCCCACGTGCAGGTAGTGCCACTGCCGCATGTTGTAGTACGCGGTCAGCCCGGCCATCCGCTGGAAGGTGTCGGTGGAGAACTCCATCACGGTCTCCAGCACGCACCGCTCGTGCTGCACCCGCCGGGCCACCAGGCTCGGCCGACGCGTCCCGGACGGCGACTCCCCGCCCCGGACACGCAGGTGCCCCGGACGTTCGGCCAACGACACCCACCCCTCGTCCGCGTGGCGCCGCAGCGTGCTCCACTCCGGGCGCAGCACCGGAGCGTCGAAGTCGTCCCGGGCGGGCGCCTCCGGCCAGGGGTGCGGCGCCAACGCGGGTCCCTCGACCTCCACGCGGGGAACCCCGCCCGCAATCCTCGGCCACCCCTCGGCCCACTCCACCCGTTGCAGCGCCGTCTCCCGCCCGCGCACGCACCGGCCGCGCTCGGTGAGCGGACGTGAGGCCAGGTGGGCCAGGAACCACTCGCCGTCCGGGGTGGCGACCAGGCTCCCGTGCCCGGCCTTCTGCAGGCCCAGGGACGGGTGCTCGCGCGAGGACAGCATCGGCCCGGCCGGGTCCACCTCGTACGGCCCGGTGATCTCCCGGGACCGGGCCACCGTCACCTGGTGGTCCCACTGCGTCCCGCCCTCGGCGGTCACCAGGTAGTACCAGCCGTTCTCGCGGTACAGGTGCGGCGCCTCGGTCACCCGGGCGGACGTGCCCTCGAAGACCATCCGGGGCCGGCCCAGCAGCCGCATCCGCTCGGGATCCAGTTCCTGGAGCACGATCCCGGCGAAAGCCTCGCGGCCGGGCCGCCAGTCCATCACGTTGGTCAGCACCCAGCTCCGGCCGTCCGAGTCGTGGAACAGGGACGGGTCGAACCCCATCGAGTGGATCGGGACCGGGTCGCTCCACGGCCCCTCCACCGAACGGGCCGTGGTCACGTAGTTGGGGGTGTCCCAGAAACCTCCGGCGTAGTTCTCCACGTCGGTGAAGATCAGATGGAACACCCCGTCCCGGTGGGACAGGCAGGGCGCCCACACGCCCGCGCCGTCCCGGTGCCCGGTCAGGTCGAGGAGGCGGTCCCGGTCCAGAATCCCGCCGAGGGGACGCCAGTGGACCAGGTCGCGGGAGTGGTGCAGCAGCACCCCCGGGCTCCACTCGAAGGTCGACGTCGCCAGGTAGTAGTCCTCGCCGACCCGCAGGACCGACGGGTCGGGGTGGAAGCCGGGCAGCACCGGGTTGGTGATGGTGCCGGCGCGGGCACCGGCGGCGGAGGAGGTCGTCATCTCGGCCTTTCGTCAGGGACGGACTCGGGGTGTCGGGGACGGACTCGGGCGGGAAGGAGCCGGGCGCGGCAGGGACGGCACGGGCGTGCCCGGGGCAGGGGGACACGGCGCCCGTGCCGGGGCTACTTGCCGAAACCGGCGGCCAGGCCGCTCAGCAGTTGCCTGCGGCCGAACAGGTACAGGGCCAGGATCGGCAGCGAGGACAGCACCACCGCCGCCATCAGCCCGGGCACGTCGGTTCCGTACTGGGTCTGGAACGCCCACAACCCCAGGGGCAGCACCCGGTTGGACTCGCTCTGGGTGAGCACCAGGGGGAAGATGAAGTTGTTCCACGCGTTGAGGCCCACGAAGATCGCCACCGTCATGACCCCGGGGCGGGACAGCGGCAGCACCAGGCGGACGAACACCTGCCAGGTGGGCGCGCCGTCCAGGGCCATCGCCTCGTAGAGCTCGCCGGGCACGTCACGCAGCGAGCTGGTGAGCACCACGATGGAGATCGGCAGGGCGAACGCCGAGGTGGGGAGGATGATCGCGGGCAGGCTGTCGTACAGGTTCAGCCGGGTGATGATCAGGTAGATCGGGATGATCACCGCCTGCGCGGGCACCGCCAGCCCCAGCAGGAACAGGGTGAAGCTCACCCGGACTGCCCGGCTGCGGCTGCGCACGATCGCGAAGGCGGCGGGCACCGCCACCGCCAGCACCAGGGCGATCGAACCCAGGGCCACGATCAGGCTGTTGGCCAGGAACCCGAGGAACCCGACCTCGAACACGTTGCGGTAGTTGTCCAGGGTGAGGGACCCGGGGAGGGACAGCGGACCCTGGGACATGTAGTCGCCCGGGCCGCGCAGGCTGGTGGCGACCAGGTAGTACAGCGGGACGGCCACGAGGACCAGCCAGAGTGCTGCCCCGATCCCGGCGCCGTAGGCGGGCCTCCTGCCCGGGCCGGTCATCGGCCGTGTTCGGGCGGCCATGTCACATCCCCTCCCTCTGGCTGGTCATCCGGGAGTAGCCGGTGACCCGCACGACCAGCAGGGACAGCCCGGCCCCCAGAACCACCAGGAGCACGGCGATCGCGCTCGCGTACCCCATCTGGAAGGCCGCGAAGCCCTGGTTGTACATGTGCAGCGGCAGGATGCGGGTCGCGTTTCCCGGGCCGCCGTTGGTGAGCAGCAGGACGGTCTCGAAGTAGGTCATCGAGCCGACCACCATCAGCACCGAAGAGGCGATGACGGTGTGCCTGAGCTGCGGCACGGTGATGCGCAGGAAGCGCTGCGGGCCGGAGGCCCCGTCGAGTTCGGCCGCCTCGTACAGGGACTGCGGCACCTGCCGCGCGGCCGCCTGGTACAGCAGCATGTGGAAGGGCAGGAACTGCCACAGCAGGATGAACACGATCGCGTACAGCGCCAGCGAGGAGTTGCCGAGCACGTTGCTGTGGGTCAGCCCGAAGGCGTCGCGGACCTGGGCCGGGACGCCGAAGCTCGGGTCGAGCAGGGCCTTCCACACCAGGGCGATCGCCGCCGTGGACAGCAGCAGCGGCAGGAAGAAGACCGCGCTCACCACCGCGCGCACGCGCTGGTGTCCGGCGGCCCACACGCCGAAGGCCAGGGCCAGCGGGGTCTGGGTGGCCCAGCACAGCACGGTGAGGATCAGCGTGATGCGCAGACCCCCGCCGACCTGGGCGTCCCCGGCCAGGGCCGACCAGTTGTCCAGGCCGGTCCACTCGGGGGAGCCGATACCGCTCCAGGAGGTGAAGCTCAGGTAGGCCACGACGGCGACGGGCCCCAGGCCGAAGAGGCCGAAGAACAGCAGGGCCGGAGCGACCCAGACGAATCCGGGCCGCTCCGTGGCGGACGCTCTCACCGGAGGCTCTCCATGTCCTGTGCGAACTCCTCCGGGGTGAGGTCACCCAGGAAGAGCAGTTGGAGGTTGGTCAGCATCGCCTCGGCCGCGTCCGGGGCCAGGGCCTGGTCCCAGGACTGGGTGAAGGTCGGTGCCTCGGAGACCAGTTCGTGGGTGAAGGTGGCGAACTCGGCGTGGTCGCTCTCCTGGAGCCGGCCCTCGATGCCCTCGACGGCGGGGACCTGTCCGGCCGCGATGAGCTCGTCCACGTACTCGTCGGAGGCCATGGTCTCGACGAGGAAGTCGACCGCCGCCTCGGTGTGTTCGCTGTCGCTGTTGACCGAGAAGTAGTTGCTGGGGTTGCCGACGATCGCGCCGGGTTCGCCCGCGCCGCCCTCCAGTGCGGGGAAGGAGGTGAAGCCGAGGGCGCCGCTCTCGACGAACTCGGGGTTGTTCTCCATCTGCTGGGCGAGGTCCCAGCTGCCCATCAGGAACATCGCGGACTCGCCGGTGGCCAGGAGCGCCGAGGCGCTGCCGTTGTCGTAGTCGATGGAGCTGAAGTTGTTGCCGAAGGCGCCCCGTTCGACCAGGTCCTGGCACATCTCCATGGCCTCGAGGACGGCGGGCTGCTCCCAGGCGCCCTCCTCCCCGTCGGAGATGGCCTGGAACACGTCGGGTCCGCCGACCCGGTCCACCAGGTAGGAGAACCACATCAGCTGGGTCCAGCCCTGGGCGCCGGGGAGGGTGATCGGGGTGACGCCCTCCTCCTGGAGGACGTCGATCGCCTCGTACAGGTCGTCGATGGTCCTGGGCGGTTCGAGTCCGGCCCCGTCCAGGACGTCCCTGTTGTAGTACATGACGACGGGTTGGACCCCGAGGAGCGGGACCCCGTAGTAGGAGCCGTCCACGGCGGCGACGTCGAGGACGCTGGGCAGGAAGGAGTCCCGGAACCCGGGGTTGTCCTCCAGGGTCTGGGTGAGGTCGTACACCTGGCCCTGCGAGGTGTACTGGGCGAGGTTGCCGCCGCCCCAGTTGAAGAACACGTCGGGGGCGTTGGGGGAGCCGAGAGCGACCTGGAGGCGCTGTTTGTAGGCGTCGTTGACGAAGGTGACGAGTTCGGCGGGGGTCTCGTGCGAGCCGTTGTAGGCCTCGATGCCCTGTTCGACGATCTCGTTGACCGCGGCGTCCTCCAGCGCCCAGACCTGCACGGCGTCCCCGGAACCGGGGCCGGAGGTGCCGCAGCCGGTGGCGAGGAGGAGGGACAGGGCCAGGGAGGTGCTGCCGATCACACGTGTCCGATGGGTGCGACTCATGGCGTGGAACCGTTCTTCCGTCGGTCTGGGGGGAACCGAAAGCTTTCGAAATGTTTCCGATAGCTTTCGAGAAGGCTGACGCTAGGCCGTCCGCGGTTTTCCGTCAAGAGGCCCTCTGGTTGCGAGGATGTTGCGGTGCTCGGGGTCGAAAAGTTTCGGGATAGAATCCCTCGCAGAGAATCCAGGGGAGCCCGTTCCCCCGACGACGAGGAGGCACATGGCGAAGCGACGCCCCACCCTGGCCGAGATCGCTGGTGAAGCGGGGGTCTCCGTCTCGACCGTCTCCAAGGTGATCAACGGTCACCTCGACGTCGCGGCCGACACCCGGCGCCAGGTGGAACGGCTCCTGGAGCAGCACCGGTACCAGCCGCGCCGCCACCGGGGGCGGCGCCCCGTCGGCCTGATCGACCTCGTCTTCCACGACCTGGGCAGCCCCTGGGCGATGGAGATCCTCACCGGCGTCGAGGAGGTCACGCACGACGCCGGGTCCGGGGTCGTGGTCTCCGCCGTGCACGACCGCAAACGCAGCAGGCCCGGGCGCAAGTGGCTGGACAACCTCCAGGCCCGGCGCTCCGACGGGGTGGTCCTGGTGCTGTCCGAACTCTCCTCCCAGCAGCAGGCCCAGCTCGACGCCCTCGGGATCCCCGTGGTGATCGTGGACCCCGTCGGCGACCCCGCCCGCGAGGTCCCGGCGGTGGGCGCCGCCAACTGGGACGGGGGGCTCACCGCCACCGAACACCTCATCGGCCTGGGGCACCGGCGCGTCGCCATGCTCAGCGGGCCGCCGGACGTCATGTGCAGCCGGGCCCGCGTGGACGGGTACCGCAGCGCCATGCGCGACGCCGGGCTGCCCGTCCCGGAGGGCTACGTGCGCCACGGTGACTTCATGGCCGGGACCGGCAAACAGCTCACCGAGGAGCTGTTGGACCTGCCCGAACCGCCCACGGCGATCTTCGCGGGCTCCGACCAGATGGCCCGCGGCGCCTACGAGGTCCTGTACAAGCGGGGCCTGAGCGTACCCGACGACGTCTCGGTGGTGGGGTTCGACGACCTGCCCGAGGCCCGGTGGGCGACCCCGCCGCTGACCACCGTCCGCCAACCGCTGCGCGACATGGCGCAGATGGCCACCCGGATGCTGTTCGACCTGGTCAACGGCAACGAACCCGAGACCACCCGGGTGGAGCTGGCCACCCGCCTGGTCGAGCGCGACAGTACGGCCCCGCCCAAGGGGTGAGTCCGCCGGGGCGCCCGGGGCGGCTCCTCGGGTCCCTCGGGTGCCCGGGCCCCGGAGGCAGAGGGGGTCTGGTGGCACGGGCCCCGGGGGTACCGGCACCGCGAGGCGGGTTCGACGGGGCGGGGAGGAGGCGGGGGCGCGCCCCGCCGAACCCTCGGGCCGACCGGATCGCGAACGGTCGGCCCGGTCTGTGCCCGGACCGCCTTCGGGCCCGGTCCGGGCGGGTCCGAAGGCGGCCCGGTTACCAGCTGGACTTGGTGACCCCGGGCAGTTCGCCCCGGTGGGCCATCTCCCGGAACCGGATGCGCGACAGCCCGAACTTCCTCAGGTGCGCGCGGGGGCGACCGTCGACGGCGTCGCGGTTGCGGACCCGGGTGGCGCTGGCGTCACGGGGCTGGCGCCGCAGTTCGGCGACGGCGGCCGCGCGCTCCTCCTCGCCGGTGTGCGGGCTTTTGATCAGCCGCTTCAG
This sequence comes from Nocardiopsis sp. iso_40, assembly GCF_056173285.1. Classification (NCBI taxonomy): domain Bacteria; kingdom Bacillati; phylum Actinomycetota; class Actinomycetes; order Streptosporangiales; family Nocardiopsidaceae; genus Nocardiopsis; species Nocardiopsis sp. iso_40. The sequence continues at coordinate 1,755,491 of NZ_CM149666.1, forward strand.
TTCGGCGCGCCGCTCGGCGTAGCGGGCGACGACCTCCCTGCGCTGTTCGTTGCGGGCGATCTTGCTCTTCTTGGCCATCAGACCCTCTCCCCTCGGGCACGGATGTCGGCGACCACGCGTTCGATGCCGCGGGCGTCGATCACCTTCATCCCCTTGGTGCTCAGCCGGAGCCTCACGAAGCGCTGCTCGCTGGGCAGCCAGTACCGCTTGTTCTGGATGTTGGGGTCGAAGCGGCGCTTGGTGCGCCGGTGGGAGTGGGAGACGGCATTGCCGAAACCGGGCGCCTTTCCGGTCACCTGGCAGACACGGGACACGGGGTTTCCCTCCTTCTCTGTGGTTGCTCTGTTGCTTGGTCGGGCTCCGCGGCCGGCCCGTTCTGGTCCGGTCGGTGGCCCCGGTCAGTTCTGCCTGGTCGAGGACGGGTAGGGCAGCAGGGCCATCTCCCGGGCGTTCTTGACCGCGGCGGCGATCAGGCGCTGCTGGCGTGCGGTGACGCGGGTGACCCGGCGGCTGCGGATCTTGCCCTTCTCCGAGATGAACTTGCGGAGCAGGACGGTGTCCTTGTAGTCGACGTGGTCGGCCTCGCCCAGCGGGTTGGCGAACTTACGCGGGGCACCGCGTCCCGTGGAGCGGCGGGCCTTGGGCGGCATGGGTGTTCCTCACCTTCTCTTGCGGTTTTTGGTCCCCTTCCGGGGGCCGGGCTGCTCAGATCGCGTCGGCGAAGGGGTCCTCGGCCAGGGGGCGCCCCGACTCCCCGTCGGTGAGCAGGCAGGAGTCGAGCAGTTCGACCAGCCGGTCGGCGTCCAGGTCGATCCCGGTGAACGCCAGGTGCTGGCGGCGGTCGCCGACGACCGGGTCCCAGTCCAGGAGCGCGGAGGCCCGGCGGGTCTCGGAGACCATCTCGGCGGCGGCCTCGGGCAGGGCTCCCAGCCAGGGCCCGCCGCTCTCCAGGATCAGGGCGTCGTTGTAGGCGTCCCAGACCAGGAGGGTGTCGGGCCTGCTGGCCAGCCAGATCCGGCCGCGCCCGCGCATCCCCGAAGCCACGATCCGTTCCAGCGCCTCGTGCAGGCGGACCGGGTGCAGGGGGCGCTTGCGGGTCCACACGAGGGTGCTGACCCGGCCGTCGGACATGTCGGAGTACTGGGCCCAGGCCGGGTTGAGCCGGTTCGCGGCGCTCTCGGGGTCGAAGCGGCCCTCGGTGAGGGCGACCAGCCCGCCGCCGGGAGGGACCACCACGGCGGCCGGGTTGAGGTGTTCGATGATCGCGCGGGCCTCGTCGCGGTGGCGGGAGCCGTGCAGGGTGAGCACCGTGGGGTACTCGATCTGGTGGGCGAGGACCTCCGCGACGGTCCGTTCGTCCTCCACGGCGATGTCCAGGGACCGGTCGGCCAGGTCGTCGTGGCCGGACAGGTCGGGCAGCAGGCGTTCGGAGTCCACCGCGGTGACGACGGCGGCCAGGCGCAGTTCCTCCTGTGAGGCGACCGCCTCGGCCACCGAGCGCGGCTCGACCCCGTCCCAGGCCTCCACCACGCACAGGGTGTGCTCACCGCGTTCGGCCAGTTCCAGCAGGGTGGGGATCAGGTCCTCGCGCAGGGTGCAGGAGGCGCACAGGTGGTCCAGGTCGACCGGGCCGTGGTCGAGGACGCCCCACCGGTCCCGGGTGACGCGGTGGACGATGCCCTCGGCGATGCCGTCGAGGTCGTGGTGGACGGCGATGGACCCGGGGACGGCGGTGATGAGGTCGTCCACGGTGCTGCGGCGTGCGAGCCGGTGCAGCCCGGAGGCCACGACCACGCGCAGGGGTGCGGTCACTTCTTTCATCGGGGAAGACCCTCCCAGTGCTGAAAACGATAACCATTATCGTAACGCACGCGCGCGGTCCCCGAGACCGGAGGGCGGGGAGACCACGGAGAGGGGGACGTGCCGGGCCAGCCCGGGACCGGGGCGTGTTCAGTCCCGGGGGTCGTAGCCGTCCGCGAGCGCGCGCAGCACCTCGGAACAGCCGTCCTCGACCGTCAGGGTCGCGGCGTCGTCCATCCGGGTCGCGCCCCGGTTGAGGATCACCACGGGTTTGCCCTGGCTGAGGGCGTGCTTGACGAACCTCCGGCCGGAGAAGACCGTCAGCGAGGAGCCCGCGACCAGCAGCCCGGACGCCCGGTCCACCAGGGCGTAGGCCTCCAGGACCCGGGGTTTGGGCACGTTCTCGCCGAAGTACACGATGTCCGGTTTGAGGACGCCGCCGCAGGATGAGCAGTCGGCCACCCGGAAGCCCTCGGTGGAGGCCAGCACGGCGTCGGCGTCCGGGGCCACCTCGATGTCGGCCACCCGCTCGGCGAAGCCGGGGTTGAGTTCGGTGAGGCGCTCCGCCAGCTCCTCGCGGCCGGTCACCGTACGGCAGCCCAGGCAGATCACCCGGTCGTAGCGGCCGTGCAGGTCGATGACCCGGCGGCTGCCCGCGACCCCGTGCAGGGTGTCGACGTTCTGGGTGATGACCCCGGACACCACCCCCGCGCGTTCGAGGTCGGCGAGGGCGCGGTGGCCGTCGTTGGGGCGGGTGTGCTCGACGTGGCGCCAGCCGACGTGGTTGCGGGCCCAGTAGTGGCGCCGGAACGCGGCGTCGCCGACGAACTCCTGGTAGGTCATGGGTTTGCGCGGCGGTGAGTCCGGGCCCCGGTAGTCGGGGATGCCCGAGTCCGTCGACATCCCCGCGCCGGTCAGCGCGACCACGGGCCCCCTGCCGAGGACCTCGCGCATCCGGGCGGCGGCCTCACCGGGACCGCGGACGTGGAGCGTGTTCGTCACCCTTCGAGGGTATGTCGTCGCGGCCGACCTCTTCCGCCTCCGGTGCCTTCTGGCGGGTCAGCGGGCGGGTGGCCGACGGCGGCTGAGGGAGGGCGCGTTCCCCGGTGCACGGGAGGGCCGTTTCCTCCCGTCCTGGAAAACCGGGGAAAGTGCCGGGCCCGATGACGGTGAACCCCGACAGCGAATCAGGGTCAGCCTGTGCGATACGGGCCCGGTACAGGTCCACTCCCTTGCGGAACCGGGCTCAGAGGGCGAAAAGGAGGAACAGGGAGGCGGCGGTGAGGACGGCCCCGAGGCAGACGTAGAACACACCGGTCCTCATGGAGGCGAGGAGGAGAGCCGCCACCGTCGCGGTGAGGAAGGTGAAGTTCTGGAGCCCGCTCCTGGTGAGCTCCACGTCCTGCCTGCTGGCCCGGGCGGCCTCCGCGGAGTCCAGCGGGCTGAAGGAGGCGCCGATGACGAGCAGGGACAGGGACACCAGGAGGTAGACCCAGGTCGCGGGAACCCTTGACCTCTCCACGTCAGGTCACCCCCAGGAGGAATCCGAAGCAGACGGCCGAGAAGGACGCGCAGATGACCAGTGGAGCCCGGTGGCGCCACATGAGGCGAAAAGCGAGAAGCTGGAGCACGAGCGAGAACGACACGAGGACGTGCGCCAGTTCGTACTCCGTGAGTCGCACGTACTCGTCGAAATAAGTCCCGTTCCAGTACGCCCAGTCCTCCTCCATCAGCCCCAAGGCGAGGAGGAACAGGGAAAGGAACAGGAGAACCAGGTAGAACGACGTCCTCATGGAGCCGTCTCCGCACCTCGTCCGATCCGGTGCCCGGACATCGTGACCCTTTCTCGGCCGGTACAGCAGCGGCCCCCGAGCAGAACTTCGGAGCGGCGGCCGCACGCCGCGGGGCCTGAGCCCCCGGGACGGCGCGCCCACCAGTGCCGGTGCCGGCCACGGGCCGCTCCGCCCGTGGCCCCGCACCCGTTCCTGGTCAGGCGGTGTGGACGATCTGGAAGACCTCGGCCAGAGTGCCCTCGGGCATACCCGCCTCGGCTGCGTTGGCCGCCATCCACTGGCGCAGCACCGGTTCGAGTTCGGTGATGTCGCCGATCTGGCTCTCGTGCGAGGCCAGCGCCGCCATCTTGCGGTCGAAGACCCCGGTGATGTCGGAGCGGTGGTTGGTCTTGGGGCCTCCGGCGACCCACACCTCGGGGACGGTCCACGGGGCCAGCCCCTCCTCGGCGAGGAGCTCGCGGTGCGCGTGCGGGTTGCGCGCGTCCGGGTAGACCGCGTTGAGCGCCGCCTCCCCGGTGGCCATGTGGTCGGGGTGGCTGGCGGCGATGCTGTCCCAGTCCCGCTCGGGGCTGGGGATGACCACACGCTGGGGCCGCACCTGCCGGATGACGCGTGAGACGTCGCGGCGCAGACCGAGCGAGGCGACCACCCGACCGTCCGGGTAGCCGAGGAAACGCACGTCCTTGACCCCGACCTCGGCCGCGGCCCGGCGCTGCTCCTCCCGGCGCATCGCCGCGATCTCCGAGCTGTCCAGGGTGATCTCGTCCCCGCCGGCCTCGCCGTCGGTGACCATCAGATAGACCACCTCGGTCCCGGCGTCGGTCCACAGGGCCACGGTCCCCGCACAGGCGAAGTCGGCGTCGTCGGGGTGGGCCATCACGACCAGTGCGCGTTCGGGCACGTCAGGCACCGGGGCTCCTTTCGCTGCGGGCTCTCCCGCGTTTTCGGGGTCGCCCCCATCGTACGAACCGCCTCCCCGCGGCGCTTCCCGTTTTCCTCCGGGTCCTCCGCCCTGTCCGCTTCCGGACAGGGCCGGGCCCGGCCTCCATGGGCTCGCGCCCGTTTCCCGCACGGACGCGGACGGCCCCGGCCGGCCCGACCCGCACGGGGACGGACCGGCCGGGGCCGGGGAGCGCCTGCCTCAGCCCAGCTGGACGATCAGGTCGCCGCCCTCCACCCGGCGGACGCCGTCGACGGCCAACCGGGAGACCACACCGTCCTGCGATGCGGTGATCGAGGCCTCCATCTTCATCGCCTCGATGGTGGCGACCGTGTCACCGGCCTTGACCTCGTCGCCCACGGCCACGACCGGGGTGACCACACCCGCGAAGGGCGCCGCCACCTGCGAGGGGTCGTTCCGGTCGGCCTTCTCCGCCTCGGGCACGTCCGAGGCCAGCGACCGGTCCCGGATGTGCAGCGGCCTCAGCTGGTCGTTGAGGGTGGTCATGACGGTGCGCATGCCGCGCTCGTCCGCCTCGCTCACCGCCTGGAGCCCGATGAGCAGCCGCACACCCGGCTCCAGGTCCACGACGTGCTCCTCGCCCTCGCGCAGACCGTAGAAGAAGTCCTTGCTGTCCAGCACGCTCGTGTCGCCGTAGGCGGCGCGGTGCGACTCGAACTCCTTCGTCGGACCCGCGAACAGCAGCCGGTTCAGCGTGGCGCGCGGCTCCTCGGCCAGACCGGCCCGGTCCGCCTCGGTGAGCGGGGTGGTCTCGCGGGCCTCGCCGCGCCCGCGCAGCGCCTTGGTGCGGAACGGCTCGGGCCACTCGCCCGGGGGGACCCCCAGCTCGCCGCGGAGGAAGCCCACCACCGAGTCGGGCACGTCGAACCGGTCCGGGTCCTTCTCGAACTCCTCGGGGGAGACCCCGGCGCCCACCAGGTGCAGGGCCAAATCGCCCACCACCTTGGAGGAGGGGGTCACCTTCACCAGGCGGCCCAGCATCCGGTCGGCGGCGGCGTACATCGCCTCGATGTCCTCGAACCGGTCGCCCAGCCCCAGCGCGATGGCCTGCGTGCGCAGGTTGGACAGCTGGCCGCCGGGGATCTCGTGGTGGTAGACCCGGCCGGTCGGGGAGGCCAGACCCGCCTCGAACGGCGCGTACACCCGGCGCACCGCCTCCCAGTACGGCTCCAGCTCGTTGACCGCGTCCAGGGACAGCCCGGTGGGGGTGTCGGAGTGGTCGAAGGCGGCCACGATCGCCGACAGCGACGGCTGCGAGGTGGTGCCCGCCATCGACGCCACTGCGCCGTCCACGGCGTCCGCGCCCGCGTTGACCGCCGCCAGGTAGGTGGCGAGCTGGCCGCCCGCGGTGTCGTGCGTGTGCACGTGGACCGGCAGGTCGAACTCGCTCCGCAGTGCGCTGACCAGGCGGGAGGCGGCCGGGGCGCGCAGCAGCCCGGCCATGTCCTTGATGGCGAGCACGTGCGCGCCGGACTCCACGATCCGCTCCGCCAGCTTCAGGTAGTAGTCCAGCGTGTACAGCTTCTCCGACGGGTCCGACAGGTCGGCGGTGTAGCACAGCGCCACCTCGGCCACCCCGGTGCCGGTCTCGCGGACCGCGTCGATCGCCGGGCGCATCTGCTCGACGTCGTTGAGGGCGTCGAAGATCCGGAAGACGTCCACGCCGGTCGCGGCGGCCTCACGCACGAACGCGTTGGTGACCTCGGTGGGGTAGGGCGTGTACCCGACCGTGTTGCGGCCGCGCAGCAGCATCTGCAGGGCCACGTTGGGCACGGCCTCCCGCAGCGCCGCGAGCCGCTCCCACGGGTCCTCGGCGAGGAACCGCAGCGCCACGTCGTAGGTCGCGCCGCCCCAGCACTCCAGGGAGAGGAGCTCGGGCAGGGTGTGCGCCACGGCGGGAGCCGCCGCGAGCAGGTCCTGGGTGCGCACCCGGGTGGCCAGCAGAGACTGGTGGGCGTCCCGGAAGGTGGTGTCGGTGACCCCCAGGGTGTCGGAGGAGCGCAGCCACCGCGCGAACCCCTCGGGGCCCAGTTCGGCCAGGCGCTGCCTGGACCCGGCGGGCGGAGCGCCCTCGGGCACGGCGGGCAGCTTGGCGACCGGGTCGATCAGCTGCGGGCGCTCCCCGTGCGGCTTGTTCACCGTCACGTCGGCCAGGTAGGTGAGCAGGCGGGTGCCCCGGTCCGCGGAGGGGCGCGCGGTCAGCAGCTGGGGGCGCTCCTCGATGAACGAGGTGGTGGCCCGGCCCTGCCGGAAGTCCTCGTCCTCCAGTACCGCCTGGAGGAAGGGGATGTTGGTGGAGATCCCGCGGATACGGAACTCGGCGACCGCGCGCTGGGCCCGGCTCACCGCCGTGGCGAAGTCGCGGCCCCGGCAGGTGAGCTTGACCAGCAGGGAGTCGAAGTAGGCGCTGACCTCCGAACCGGCCGCCGCGGTCCCGCCGTCCAGGCGGATCCCCGAACCGCCGGGGGAGCGGTAGGCGCTGATCGTTCCGGTGTCGGGCCGGAACCCGTTGGCCGGGTCCTCGGTGGTGATGCGGCACTGCAGGGCAGCGCCGTGCAGCACGATCGCGTCCTGGGACAGGCCCAGGTCGGCGAGGGTCGCACCGGAGGCGATCCGGATCTGCGACTGCACGAGGTCGACGTCGGTGACCTCCTCGGTCACCGTGTGCTCCACCTGGATGCGCGGGTTGAGCTCGATGAACACGTGCTGGCCGTCCCGGCCCACCAGGAACTCGACCGTGCCCGCGTTGCGGTAGCCCAGCTCCCGGGCCAGGCGCACCGCGTCGGCGCACATGCGGTCGCGCAGCTCCGGGTCGAGGTTGGGCGCCGGGGCCAGCTCCACGACCTTCTGGTGCCGCCGCTGCACCGAGCAGTCGCGCTCGTACAGGTGGATGACGTCCTCGCCGTCGGAGAGGATCTGCACCTCGATGTGGCGCGGGTCCACCACGGCGCGCTCCAGGAACACCGTGGGGTCGCCGAAGGCGGTCTCGGCCTCGCGCATGGCCGCCTCGATGGACTCCCGGAGCGCTCCGGCCGTGTCCACGCGGCGCATCCCCCGGCCGCCGCCGCCCGCCACGGCCTTGACGAAGATGGGGAAGCCGATCTGTTCGGCGGCGGTGAGCAGCCCGTCCACGTCGGTGGAGGGCTCGGTGGAGTCCAGGACCGGGACGCCCGCGCGCTTGGCGGCGGCGATGGCGGTCGCCTTGTTCCCGGTCAGCTCCAGGACCTCGGCGGGCGGGCCGACGAAGGTGATGCCCGCCTCCGCGCAGGCCCGGGCCAGGTCGGGGTTCTCGGAGAGGAACCCGTACCCGGGGTAGACGGCGTCGGCGCCCGCCTCCCGCGCGGCGCGGACGATCTCGTCGACCGACAGGTACGCCCGGACGGGGTGACCGGGCTCACCGATCTGGTAGGCCTCGTCGGCCTTGAGCCGGTGCAGCGAGTGGCGGTCCTCGTGGGGGAAGACCGCGACGGTCCGCGCCCCCAGCTCGTGTCCCGCGCGCAGTGCGCGGATCGCGATCTCACCGCGGTTGGCCACCAGTATCTTCTCGAACATGCCGGATGCCTCCTGGACTCCGTGGTGCGGTGCTGGCATGGTCCGGCTCCGTTGCCGGTGGCCGCGCCGGGGTACCGCTCCGTGGAAGCGGTGCCCCGGTGGGGCCCGGAGGAACCCTAACGAGAAAGGTCGGCGGCGTGTGCGGGTGGGGTTGCCCCGGCGCCGGTTCGCGGTGTGTCCAGGCGTTTGGGGAGGTCGGGCCGGAGGGGGACCGCCGAGCCGCCGGTGGGAGGGGCGGAGGCGTCGCCGGGGCCGTCCGGAGCCCTTCAGCCCGGGTGGCGGTCCGGGGCGTCGCGGAGGCGGGGTCCGGGCTCTCCGGTCCCGGTTCCCCGGGGGAGCGGTCCCAGGCCGTCGCCGACGGTGGTGAGGGCTTTTCGGACCAGGGCGGTCATGCTCGCACCGTGCCCCTCGTCGGCGGCGAACTGTTCCGCGGCCACCCTCAGCGCCACGTTGATCGCGGCGGCCTGGACCCGTACGGACAGGGTGTCGGGTGCGGCCCCGGCGCGTTCCGCGACGGCCTCGGCGAAGACGCCCTCGGCGGTCTGGTGGACCGTCAGCCACACGGCCATCAGCCCCGGTTCGGTACGGGTCATCCGGATGAGGTCGACCGTCGGGGCGCCCAGCGCTGTCCGGTCGTCCTCGTCCAGGGCGCCCGAACGCTCCAGGTGCTCGGTGAGTGAGAGGTCGGCGGGCCACGAGCGCAGTTGGTCGGCCATGAGGTCGAGTCCGCTGGTGAGCAGCGGGCGCACACAGCTCTCCTTGCTCGGGAAGTACCGCCACAGGGTGCGGGTGGAGATCCCGAGTTCGCGGGCGATGTCGTCCCCCGTGGTCGCGGTCACCCCCTTGGCGGTGAACAGCTCCACGGCGGCGCGGGCGATCTGCATACGCATGATCTCCCGGCGTCGCCTGCTCATGGGCGGCCTCCCCCGGGCCGGTGGTGCGGGGGAGGGGTTCGGGGTACGGGGCACGTGCCCTCCTCCGGGTGGCTCCTCGACGGTCCGGCCAACTCTACTGACCTGGGGTCCCAGCACAGAATAATTGTCTTAAAGCGACAAAAAGTCTTATAGTGACAATATTGGTCGCAGTGACCGTCCGGACCCCGCGCACCGCGGGAATCCGTGCGCAGAACCCCGCAGGGGAGAACAGAGGGAGTCATGACCGCATCGGGTCTGACCGGGAAGAACGCCGTCGTCACCGGGGGCGGCTCCGGAATCGGGCGGGCGAGCGCGCTGCGTTTGGCCGGGGAGGGCGCCAGGGTTCTGGTGGCCGATCTGGACGGCGCCTCCGCCGACAGCGCCGTCCGGGAGATCCGCGACGCAGGGGGGACGGCGGAGAGCGTCGCGGGCGACCTCAGCCGTCAGGAGGTCGTGGACGAGGTCGTCGCCACCGCCCTCGACCGCCTGGGCGGCATCGACGTCCTGGTCAACAACGCCGGGATCATGGACGACATGTCCGCGACCGCCGACGTCACCGACGCCCTGTGGGAGCGGCTCATCCGGGTCAACCTGACCGCCCCCTTCCTGCTCACCCGGGCGGTCCTGCCGCACATGGTCGAGCACGGCCGGGGCTCCGTCGTCTTCACCGCCTCCGAGGCCTCCCTGCGCGGCAGCGCCGCCGGGGCCGCCTACACCGCCGCCAAGCACGGGGTGGTGGGGCTCGTCAAGTCGACCGCGGTCATGTACCGGGACCAGGGGATCCGGGTCAACGCGGTCGCCCCGGGCGGCACGGCCACCGGAATCAGGGTCGACGCGGACACCCGGGCAACCGGCCCCGCCGTCCTCGGCCGCTACACGGGCAACATGGGCGAGGTGGCCCGAGCCGACGAACTCGCCGCCGCCATCGTCTTCCTGGCCTCGGACGCCGCGAGCAACGTCAACGGCGTACTGCTCCCGGTGGACGGCGGCTGGTCCGCGGTCTGACCGGGGCCCGCCCGACCCGGAGCCCGCCACCGCGGGCCCGTGCCCGGCCCCGCGGCCCCATCGGGCCCCGGGGCCGGGCACGTCCGCTCGGCCCCGCGGGTCAGCCCCGCGGGCGGGGGTGCTTCGGCAGCACCGCGACCGGCACCGTCGCCGAGTGCAGCACGCCCTGGCTCACCGAACCCAGCAGCAGGCCCCGCACGCTGCCCCGGCCCCGCGATCCGACCACGATCAGGTCCGCGTCGTCAGCCGCCTCGACGACGGCCTCCGCCGGGGGCCGCTCGCTGCGCACGACGGAGACCTCCACGCCCTCGGTCTCGACCGAGGACTGCTCCAGCATTTCCGCCACCATCTTCCGGGAGCGCTCGTCCAACTCCTCACCCGGGGGAGCCCAGCCGCCCCCGACCAGGGACCCGGGGTCGAACGGCAGCTGGACCCACCAGCTGTGCACGACCACGACCGAACCGCCCTCGACGCGAGCGGCCTCGCGCAGCGCGAAGTCCAGCGCCCGCCGCGAGTAGTCGGAGCCGTCCACACCCACCACGATCCGGTGCGGTTCCGTCGGTTCCGCCGCCCCGGAGGCGGGCACCACGATCACCGGGCACTCGGCCCGTGCCGCCAGTCGCACGCTCACGGAGGAGTCCAGGGCCGAGCGGGCGGCGCCCAGGCCGCGGGAGCCCACGACCAGGAGGTCCTCCGGGCCGCTCCTGCGCAGCAGCGCCGTCGCGGGGTCCTCCAGGGCCAGGACCTCCTCCACCTGCACCCCGGGCCGCAGTTCACGCGCGCGCTCGGACGCCTCGCCCAGCAACCGGTGGCCCTGCGCGGTGATCTCCTCCGAGGGAGGGAAGCGGGTGGGGCCCGCGTACATCGACGCCACCAGCGGCATCGCCAGCGCGCACACCACGTGCAGCGGCCAGCCCCGGCGGTCGGCATCGGCCGCCGCCCAGGCCAGTGCAGCGGACGCGGTCGGCGACCCGTCCACCCCCACCATCACCTTCGGCGTGACCGTTCCGTCCTCAACCATGACAACCTCCTTCAGTGAACACCGCGAGCGACGCGGTCCTCCCCTGAAGTCTTCCATCCGGTCGGCGCCGGGGCGCCGCGACCCGGCCGTCGCGCGGTCCCCGCCGCAGCCGGGCGCGGGGGCGGTAACCGCGGTCACGTCCACGACACCCCCGGGCGGCCCCGCCGCCCCGCCGCGCGCGTCACCCGCTTCCGGCTTGTGGCGGCCGACGACTCCGGCAAGGATGGGGCCGGGGCCGCACCCCGGCCCCGGAACCCGCCCCAGCGCCGTACCGGAAGGCATCCGTGGACGAGCACTCCGCCATCACCGTCGAAGGTCTGCGGGTCCGCTACCGGTTTTGATCCGAGAGTGCTCCGGCCTTCGGGCCGGAGGTGAATCGGCTCTGAAAAGCCTCCCGTGTGTCCTTGGTCGGTCACGTTCTGTCGTAGCCCGCCTCTACTGTCAAAGGTATGCAGTTGCGGTACAACTTCCGTGTGTACCCGAACGCCGATCAGTGCACAGATCTGGCCCGCGCGTTCGGGTGCTCCCGTGTGGTCTACAACGACGCCCTGCGGGCGCGTGAGACCGCGCGGGCGCAGGGTGGAGCCTTCCCCAAGACGGGGGAGTTGTCCACGCGGTTGATCACCCAGGCCAAGGGAACCGAGGAACGGTCCTGGCTGGGCGAGGTCTGCTCGGTGATCCTCCAGCAGTCGTTGCGCGACCTGGATACCGCGTACCGCAACTTCTTCGCCTCCCTGAAAGGTAAGCGCAAGGGTCCCAAGGTGGGTCGGCCCCGGTTCAAGTCCCGCAAGGACCACCGGCAGTCGATCCGGTTCACCGCCAACGCCCGCTGGAAGATCACCGATCAGGGCAAGCTGTGGTTGCCCAAGGTGGGTGAGGTGAAGGTGAAGTGGTCACGGGCCCTGCCCTCGGCCCCGTCCACGGTCACGGTGGTCAAGGACGCCGCCGGGCGCTACTTCGCCTCGTTCGTGGTCGAGACCGATGACACACCGCTCCGGGAGAGTGCGGATGATGTGGGGATCGATCTGGGGTTGGGCCACTTCGCGGTGCTCTCTGACGGCACCAAGGTGTCCAACCCGAGGTTCCTGCGCCGTGCCGAGAAGAAGCTGAGGAAGGCCCAGAAGGACCTGTCCCGTAAACGGGAAGGGTCGAACAACCGTGCCAGGGCACGGGTGAAGGTCGCCCGCGCCCATGCGGGGGTGGCCGATGCCCGCCGTGAGTTCCACCATCAGCTGTCCACACGCATCGTCCGCGAGAATCAAGCGGTGTTCGTGGAGGAGCTGTGTGTGAAGGGGCTCGGGCGCACCCGGTTGGCCAAGAGTGTGCACGACGCCGGGTGGTCGGCGTTCGTGGGCATGCTGGGGTACAAGGCGCAACGGTACGGGCGCACCTTTGTCAAGGTGGGCCGGTTCCTGCCGTCGTCGCAGACCTGCTCGGTGTGCTGGGTGGTCGATGGCCCCAAACCTCTCCATGTGCGTACCTGGACGTGTTCTGGGTGCGCGATGGTCCATGACCGGGATGTGAACGCGTCTCGGGTGGTGCTCGCCGCTGGACGGAAACTCGCCAGAGAGCGGGAAGCGGAGAGCTGAAACGCCGGGCCCCCGCTGTGCGATCATGCCGAGCTTGCGAGGCAACGCACAGTAGGGGCGGGAGGTTGGGTAAGACCATTGCCCTTACGGGTGGGGCGCCGGCCAGCGAAACAGGAACCAGCGGACGCCGTGAGGCGCACCGCGCCTACAGCCGCGAGGCTGTGGGAATCCCCGGGGGTTCACCCCGGGGAGGACGTCAAGGCTTCGACCCGGTCCCGCTGACCCCGGTGCTGCTGGCGACCCTGGTGGTGTTGCACGTCCCGATGATGCTGGGGATGGTGAGCGGTCTGCGCGCGGTGGAGGACGGCGACGAGGGGATCCTTCCGGCCCTGCGGGTCTCGCCGCTGTCACTGAGGGCCTATCTGGCCTATCGAACGGTTCTGCCCCTCCTCGGGTTGGCCGCGGCCCTGCCGTTGAGCGGCTTCGTGACACCCGGTCGGCCCTGGGGGACGACGGTCGCGCTGCTGCTGGCCGCGGCGCAGGCCGCCCTGGTCACGGCGGTGATCATGGCGTGGTCCCGGGACAGGGTAGCGGCCCTGCTCGTGTCGCCGCCCTCGTGGGCGGTGCTGGCCGTGCCCGGCTACGACGCCGGTCCGCTGCCCCCGTGGGCCTGCCTGGTCGGGGGCGCTCTGGTGACGGCGGTGGCGGTGTGGCTGCTGCTGCGGCGGGCGGCGCACCGGGTGGACGGCCGGGGCTGAACCCGGACCGAACGCCCTCCGCGCCGTCTCCGCCCTCCAGACCCTCTCCGGCCGCCCGCCGGCACCGGACCCGCCGTTTCCTTCCGGGCCGTCCCCGAACCTGTCTTTCCTCCCCGGGCCGTCTCCCGGGCCGGCCGTTCGGGGCCCACGCGGCCCGGTCAGCCGCGGCCGACCGCGTAGCCGTACTGCACCGGCCAGTTCGACCGCGCGTCCAGTTCGGTGGCGGCGTGGTGCGCCCAGTAGGGGTCGCGCAGCAGTTCGCGGCCGAGCATGGCGGCGTCGGCGGCACCGGAGGAGATGATCTCCTCGGCCTGGCGGGGGTCGGTGATGAGCCCGACCGCCGCCGTGGGCAGTCCGGTCTCCTCACGCACCCGCGTGGCGAAGGGCGTCTGGAAGCCGGGTGCGGCCGGGATGCGGGCGTCGTGCACCATGCCGCCGGTGGACACGTCCATCAGGTCCACCCCGCGGGCCTGGAGTTCCTTGGCCAGGAGCACGGTCTCCTCAGGGGTCCAGCCAGCGCGGTTGTCCTCGGGGTTCTCCTCGATCCAGTCGGTGGCCGAGACCCGGAAGAACACGGGCAGGTCATCGGGCCACACCTCGCGTACGGCCTCGACCACCCGGAGCGGGAAGCGCATGCGGCCGGTGAGGTCGCCGCCGTAGGAGTCGGTGCGCCGGTTGCCCGCGGGGGAGAGGAACGAGTTCAGCAGGTAGCCGTGGGCACCGTGTACCTCGACGACCTGGAACCCCGCGGCCATGGCGCGTTCGGCCGAGGCGGCGAAGTCGGCCACCAGCCGGTCGATCTCGGCCGTGGTGAGCTCGTGCGGCACGGGCAGGCCCTCGAAGGCCCAGGCGCTGGGGGCGACCGGGGTCCAGCCGCCCTCGGCCCCGGACAGTCCGCGGCCGCCCAGCCAGGGGCGGTCGGTGGCGGCCTTGCGTCCGGCGTGGGCGAGCTGGATGGCGGGGACGGCCCCGTGGGCGCGGACGGCGGCGGTGACACGGGCGAAGGCGGCCTGCTGCCGGTCGTTCCACAGGCCCAGGTCCCAGGGGCTGATCCGGCCGTCGGGGCGCACCCCGGTGGCCTCGGCCATCACCAGGCCCGCGCCGCCGGCGGCCCGGGATGCCAGGTGGGTGAGGTGGAAGTCGGTGGGCGCTCCGGTCCGCGGCCCCTCGTCGGGGGCGGAGTACATGCACATCGGGGCCATCCACACCCGGTTGGGGATGGTCAGCGAACGCAGGGTCAGCGGGGCGAACAACTGGCTCACGGTGGATTCCTTCGCGTCGACTGGCCGCGGCGGCTGCGGCGACCTTAGTACGTTACTCGTCGTACTACGATGGTTGTCAAACTACGAGGGTTTTCGTACTTTGGGGTGTGAACAGGACCAACGGAGGCCACAGCATGCCCAAGTCCGATTCCGGAACCGTGTCCGGGCGCCGGCTGGACCATCCCGAGACCTCGCGGATACGCCTGGAGGCCGTGCTGAGCGCGCTGGCCGACCCGGTACGGCTGAGCATCGTGCTCGCCCTGGACGAGGGCCACGAGGACATGGCCTGCGTCTCCTTCGCGCTTCCGGTGAGCAAGTCCACCTCCACCCACCACTTCCGGGTGCTGCGCGAGGCCGGGGTCATCCGCCAGTACTACGAGGGGACCGCCCGCAAGAGCAGCCTGCGCACGGCGGACCTGGAAGGGCGCTTCCCCGGGCTGCTCGCCGCGGTGCTGGACGCCGAACGGGCCCGCCGGGGCTGAACGGCTCCGGCGGGCCGGTGCCGCGCACCGCACGACACCGGGTACCGCGGGCCGCACCCTTTCCGGTGGTCCCTGCTCCGGGGTACCCCGTGCGGGTAGGGTTTCGCCGGTCCCGACCCGGTCGGGAAGCGGACGCGCCCCCAAGGACGAAGTGGACATGCCCCCCAAGGACAACGACACCAGACCGTTCCGGGAACTGGCGGCGACCGGCTTCAACAACGTCTTCCTGAGCCTGGAACGCCTCTCCGGCGGCCTGGTCACCGCCCTGATGGCGCTGTTCGCCCTCGGCGCCCTCACCGCGGTCCTCCTCGCCTGCCTCCTCGGTGTCGGCCTGCTGCTCCTCCCCGCGGCCCTGCGCGTGCTCCGGGCGGTCGCCGACCGGGAGCGCCACCGCCTCAGCCGGTGGGGGCCGCCGGTACCGCCGCCGACCGCCGCCCACGGACCCGGCACCGTGGCCGGGGCGCTCACCGCCCTGGTCGGGGACGCCCAGGTCCGGCGCGACCTCGCCTGGCTGGCCTGCCACGCCACCCTGGGACTCGGGACGGGGCTCCTCGGGGTGCTGCTGCCGGTGCTCGCGGTCCGGGACGGCACCTTTCCCCTGTGGTGGTGGCTGCTGTCCCCGGACACGGCGGGGGCCTCCATCGGCTTCCCCGTGCACGACTGGTACGCCGCCCTGGCCGTCGGCCTGTCGGGGGTGGCCTGGGGAGCGATCATGTTCGGGTTCGAACCGGCCCTGGCCCGGCTCCAGTCGTTGCCGGGCCGACGGCTGCTGGGTCCGCACTCCCGGACCGTCCTCAACGAACGCATCACCGAACTCACCGTCACCAGAGCCGCCGCCCTGCAGTCGCACACCCGTGAACTGCGCCGGATCGAGCGCTCCCTGCACGACGGTGCGCAGAGCCGCCTGGTCTCCGTCATCATCCAGCTGGGGTCCGCTCGGCGGGCGCTGAGAACACACCCGGAGCGGGCCGAGGACGCGCTGGAACGCGCACAGACCGCGGCCGAGGACGCGCTGTCCGAACTGCGCGGGCTGGTGCGCGGCATCCTCCCCCCGGTGCTGGAGACCCACGGCTTGGAGGGGGCCCTGGGCGCGCTCGCCGCCGGCTGCTCGGCCCCCTGCACGGTCGAGGCCGGGGACCTCGGCCCCCTCGCCTCCTCCACCGAGGCGACGGCCTACTTCACCGTCGCCGAGGCGGTCACCAACATCACCCGGCACAGCGGGGCCACACGCGCCGGGATCCGGATCAACAGAGAAGGGGACACCTTGTACGTCCACATCCACGACGACGGGCGGGGCGGCGCCGCCGAACACGCCGGGACCGGCCTGTCCGGCATCCGGCGCCGGGTGGAGGCGCACGACGGCGTCCTCACGGTCCACAGCCCCGAGGGCGGGCCGACCGACGTCCGGGTGGAGCTGCCGTGCGCATCGTGATCGCCGAGGACGACGCCCTGCTGCGGGAGGGGATGGCCGCGCTGCTGCGGGACGAGGGCTTCGAGATCGTCGCGGCCGTCGGCGAGGCCGACGCCCTGGTCGAGGCCGTGGCCGAACACCGTCCCGACCTCGCCGTCATCGACGTGCGGATGCCCCCGACCCACACCGACGAGGGCATCCGGGCGGCGGCGCGCGCCCGCCGGGTCCGCGCGGACCTGCCGGTCCTGGTGCTGTCCGCCTACGTCGAGCGCTCGTTCGCCACGGAGCTGATGAGGACCGGCACCTCCGGGATCGGCTACCTGCTCAAGGAGCGGGTGGGCCGGGTCGAGCAGTTCCTCGACACCCTGCGCAGGGTCGCGGACGGGCAGACCGCCATCGACCCGGAGGTCGTCGCCCAACTGTTCGCCCGCAGGAGCGCCGACGACGTGCTGTCCCGGCTCAGCCCCCGCGAGCGCGACGTGCTCGCCCTGATGGCCGAGGGGCTGGGGAACGGGGCGATCGCCGAGCGGATGACCGTGACGGACGGGGCGGTGCACAAGCACATCCGCAGCATCTTCGGCAAGCTCGGGCTGGCCCCGGACGACCGCTCCGACCGGCGGGTGGCGGCGGTCCTGCGCTACCTGGACGCCACGGCCCACTGACGGGGCGTTCGGACGGAGCCGCCGCGCCGCTACGCACCGCCGGCGAGGTCCGCCAGCACCGCCGCGGCGGCCCGCTCCCCGCTGACCAGCGCACCCTGGAGCGAGGGTGTGTCGCGGTGGTCCCCGGCCACGTAGAGCCCGTCGCCCAACCGCACGGGGAGCCGCAGGTCGCCCCTGGGCGGGGGAGCGGCGGGCAGGGCGTCCGGTACGTGCACGGTGCGCAGGTGCTCCCAGTTCCCGGGGTGGGTGCCCAGGACCCGGGCCGCCTCGGCGCGCACGTCGGCCTCGGCGGGCTGTTGGGCACCCACCACGGACGAGGCGATGAGCGACCGCCCGGGCGGCGCGTAGGAGGGCGCGGTGGCCGTCATCACCATGACACCGGACAGGCGGGTGCGCCCCCGGTCGGAACGGCCGTCGACGTGTAGGAGCGGGTCCTCGTCCGCGAGGACCGGCCGCGTGTGGAAGTAGGTGGTGGTCGCGTTGGTGCGGGGTGAGTCGAGCGCGGGGAGCAGCCGCGGGGCCTGCGCGGGCCCCGCGGCCACCAGGACGGCGCGGGCCCGCACCTTTCCGGCCTCGGTGTCGACCCGCCCGGGCGCCACTTCCCGCACCGGGGTCCCCAACACGATGGACGCTCCGCGGGCGTGCTCGGCCAGCTGCTCCGGGACGGCCCGCATCCCGGCGGCCGGGACGGTGAGGCTCCCCCGGGCGAAGGAGCGCCAGACCAGGTCGTTGACCCGGCTGGAGGTCGCGAGGCTCTCGTCGAGGAAGACACCCGTCAGGAAGGGGCGCACCAGGGTGTCCACGGCGCGTTTGCCAAGGCCGCGTCGGCGCAGTTCGGTGATGGTGTCCGTCTCGGGCCGCGCCTTGAGGCGCTCGGCGGGCAGCAGGGTGTTCTCGGCGAGCATCCCCAGGAGCCGGAACAGGTCCGAGGGCCGGACGACGCTGCCGGAGAGCAGGGACAGGGACGAGAGGGCGCCGGACGGGGAGGCCACCAGCCGGACCAGCCCCCGGTCGGTGCGCACCGCCATGCCCTTGGGAAAGGCGCGAAGGTTCAGGGCGTCGAGGTCGAGTCGGCGGCGCACGGCCGGATAGGCGGTGTTGAGGACCTGGAAACCGCGGTCGAGGACGTAGCCGTCCACCACGCTGCTGCGGACCCGGCCGCCCACCTCGTCCCCGGCCTCCAGCACGGTCACGTCCAGCCCCGCGGCGACGAGGTCGGCCGCCGCCACCAGGCCGGCCGCTCCGGCGCCCACGACCACGACGTCACAGCTGTGCGGTAGTTCGCTCATTCGGCCCACCCTAAGCAGGAGAGCGCCCCTCACCCCGTTGAACCGCCCGTGCGCGCCCGGGGTGTCGTCCCCGGGAAACGCGAGAGGCCAGATCCGAAGATCTGGCCTCTCGCGTTGCGTGTGGGCGATACAGGACTCGAACCTGTGACCCCTACCGTGTCGAGGTAGTGCTCTAGCCAACTGAGCTAATCGCCCCAGTGAAACTGGGAGGTGGAGACGGGATTTGAACCCGTGTAGACGGCTTTGCAGGCCGCTGCCTCGCCTCTCGGCCACTCCACCGAGTATCCGTGGGGCGGTTTCCCGCCCCAGCGTCTCCTCCGAGCGGACGACGGGATTCGAACCCGCGACCCTCACCTTGGCAAGGTGATGCTCTACCAGCTGAGCCACGTCCGCTTGCTGCTCGGCCCGGCCCCGCTTGCGCGGGTCCCGCCTTGCTGCTGATAAAGACTTTAGCGGAGATTCGACAGACGGCAAATCGGAGCTCGTCGAGGGCGGTGCGGCGGTCACCTCGGAGGGTGCGCACAGGCGGTAGCGTCCGCCTCGTGTGGCCCGGGTAGACAGGGGACACCCCCTCGGAGGGCGGAGCGGACGGAGCGGCATGGACATCCCCGTGGCGGAAGGTTCGGCGTGCGGTGGTCACCGCGGCGCCACCTCGTGGGCGCGGGCGCGCGAGGTGGCCCGGCGGCTGGGGGAGGAGCTGCGCTCCCCGGTGCGCGACCTCCCGCTGGAACGGGCCCTGGGCGGTGTGCTCGCCGCTGACCTGAGGGCGCTGGTGGGGTCGCCCGCCTTCGACGCCTCGGCGATGGACGGGTTCGCGGTGGCGGGGGAGGGGCCGTGGACCCTGGTGGGGACCCAGTTGGCCGGAACCCCCGTGGCCGGGCTCTGCCTGGCGGAGGGCGAGGCCGTGGAGATCGCCACGGGCGCCCGGGTGCCGAAGGGGACCGAGGCGGTCCTGCCCTACGAACTGGCCGAGACGGCCGGCGGCCGGGTGCGGGGCGATGCCCACCGGGGCAGGCACGTGCGCTGGGCGGGTGAGGAGACTGCCCCGGGCGAGACGGTGCTGGCGGCGGGCACCGAGGTGGCTCCGGCGGTGCTGGGGCTGGCCGCGAGCCTGGGCCACGACAGCCTTCCGGTGCGTCTGCCGACGGTGTCGGTGCTGGTCACCGGGGACGAGATCGCCACGGGCGGGCTGCCCGGCGAGGGTGTGGTGCGGGACGCGATCGGCCCGCTGATGCCCGGCCTGGTCGCCTGGGCCGGCGGGCACCTGGAGGGCTTCCGGGTCCTGGGCGACGGTTACCGGGACCTGGGCGAGGCCCTGACCGCGGGCGGAACCGACGTGGTCGTGGTGTGCGGGTCCTCCTCGAAGGGCCCCGCCGACCACCTGCGCGGGGTGCTGCGGGAGGCGGGTGCGCAGCCGGTCGTGGACGGTGTGGCCTGCCGTCCGGGGCATCCGCAGCTGCTCGCCCGCGCCGGAAACACCGCGTTCGTGGGGCTGCCCGGCAACCCGAACGCCGCCCTGGTGGCCTCCCTCACGCTGCTGGTGCCGCTGCTGTGCGCGATGTCCGGACGCACCGACCCGACGAGGGCGGGGACGGCCCCGCTCTCCGGTGAGGTGCGTTCGAGGCCCGAGGACACCCGGCTGGTCGCGGTACGGCTCCGGGAGGGCCGGGCCGAACCGGTCGGCCACGACCGGCCGGGCAGCCTGCGCGGCGCGGCCCTGGCCGAGGCGTACGCGGTGGTGCCCCCCGGCTGGGCGGGCGCGGAGGTGGAACTGCTGCGGCTGCCCTGAACCGTTCCGCCGTCCGTCCCCGTGTCGGACGCCGTTCCCGGGGGCCGGTCGTCCCCGGACACGGATCGGCCCCCGGGGGGTCTCCCGGGGGCCGAACGGTTCGTCCCATGACGGGCCCGCCGTACGTCTGCGGGCGGCGGCCTGAGGCGGGCGGCGGCTACCTCGCGGACTCGGAGGAGCCCGTGTCCGCGGGGTTCGCCCGGGTCCCGTCGCCCCCGTCCGCGGAGGCGTACCCGGCCTCGCTGACCTCGGGTCGCCCGTGCTGCACCACCTCGGGCTCCTGGGCCTCCACCGCCGGGTTGCCGCGTCCGCGCAGCAGGAACCAGGCCTGGAACGCCGCCGCCAGCACGATCACCACGGCGATGACCGAGGTCAGGTGCATACCTTCGGTGAACGCCAGCCGCGCCGAGTCCATCAGCGCCGCCCCGCTGGTGCCGCCCAGGTCGGCGGCGGTGTCGGCGGCCCCGCCCAGGGTCTCCCGCGCCGCGTCGGTGGCGTCGGCGGGAACCCCGTCCACCTCGGTGAGGTGGTTGCGGTAGAACGCGGTCAGGACGCTGCCCAGCACCGCGACGCCCAGGGCCCCGCCCAGCTCGTAGGCGGTCTCGGAGATCGCGGAGGCGGCGCCCGCCCGCTTGGGCGGGGCAGCCGACATGATCGCCCCGTTGGTGAGCGTCTCGGCGAAACCGGCACCCAGGGCGATCAGCAGGAAGGCCGTGACCACGAGGCCGATGCCGCGGCTGACGTCGTCGGCGGGGGTGAGCACCAGGGTGGCGAACCCGGCCGCCGTCACGAGCAGGGAGGCCCCGATCACGGTGGCCAGGCTCAGGTGCCGCGCCACCCGGGCGGCGATCAGGCTGGCCACGACCGACAGGACCAGTCCCGGCAGCAGCACGACGCCCGCGCGCATCGGTGAGACGCCGAGCACCAGCTGCAGGTACTGGGTCAGGAAGAACAGCGACCCCACCATGGAGAACACGATCATCAGGTTGGTGAGCACAGCCACGCTGAACACGCGGGACCGGAACAGGTCCACGTCGATCAGCGGGTCCCTGAGCCCGCGCTGCCGCCGGACGAACAGGTAGCCCAGGGCCAGGCCGAACACCAGGGACAGGACCGGCAGGAGTTCGGGGCCCTCGGTGGCCAGTTTCTTGACGCCGTAGACGGCGGGCAGCATGGCGCCGAGCGAGAGCACGACGCTGAGCAGGTCGATCCGGCTGGAGTCGGGGTTGCGGGACTCGCGCACCAGCAGCGGCACCAAGCCCAGGATCAGCGCCATCACGGGCAGGTTGATCAGGAAGACCGAGCCCCAGAAGAAGTGCTCCAGGAGCCAGCCGCCCAGGATCGGGCCGAGGGCGGCGCCGCCGGAGAACCCGGACGCCCAGATCGCGATGGCCAGCAGCCGCTGGCGCGGGTTCAGGAAGATGTTGCGCAGCAGGGACAGGGTCGAGGGCATCAGCGAGGCCCCCGCGACGCCGAGCAGGGCCCGGGCGAGGATCAGGGTCTCGGCGTTGGGGGAGAAGGCGGCCAGCAGGGAGGCCGTGCCGAAGGCGGCCGACCCGGCCATGAGCAGGCGGCGCCGTCCGATCCGGTCGCCGAGCGACCCCATGGTGATCAGCAGCCCGGCCAGGACGAAGCCGTAGATGTCGATGATCCACAGCAGTTGGCCCGAGGTGGGTTTCAGTGCCTCGCTCAGGGCGGGCACGGCGAACCCGAGCACGGTCATGTCGACCGAGATCAGGACGACGGGCAGGACCAGGACGGCGAGTGCCGCCCACTCGCGCGGTCCCGCGAGCGCGGGCGGGCCCCCGTGGTTCCCGTGCGCGCGGGTGGTGCCGTTGCCGGCCTCGGCGGAACTCATCTTTCCCTCTCGGTCGGTGGGTGTCGCGCCGCTCGGAGCGAGGGGCGTGCGGGGCCCGGAGGGGTGTCGTTGCCGTCCGGGCGGGGCGGGAAGTCTGGTCGACCGAGGGTGAGGACACGGCTCGGGACTCTTCAACCGTCCAGCCGGTACAGTACCGTCCAGCCGGTACAGTGTCAATCGTGAGCACATCGAACACACGCGAGCGCATCCTCGACGCCCTGCAGGACATCCTGATCAGCGACGGCTACTCCTCGGTGACCCTGGAGGCCGTCGCCAGGGCGGCCGAGGTGTCCAAGGGCGGCCTGCTCTACCACTTCCCGTCCAAGGCGGACCTGATGGACGGGCTGGTCAAACGCCTCGGTGAACTGGCCGAGGCCGAGTTCGCCGAGGCCAGGGAGAGCGAGGAGGGGGTGGTCCGGATCTTCCTGCGCACCTCGACGCCGCAGAGCACCGAGGAGAGGGAGCTGTACTGGTCGGTCATCGCCGCCCTGCGCAGCCACGAGGACCTGGGGGAGGAGTCGGTCCGCTACGTGCAGTACCTGTTCACCCACTGGGGCGAGCTGCTGCACGAGGAACTGACCGACCCGGTCCTGGCGGAGACCATCCTCCGCGCCGGCGACGGCCTGTACATGGCCGAGATCGCCGGGCTGCCCAGGCCCGACCCCGAGCTCACCCGGAGGATGATCGACCGGCTGGTCGAGGAGTCGGACCGGGTGCGCCGCAAACGTTGAGCGGGCCCGGTCGGAGCCGGTCATGCGGTACCCGGACCCGACCCCGCCCGGTCGGTCACGCGACGGCCTCGCCGGACATCCCCGGAGGTTCCGGGGGCGTCCTCCGGGCCGCCTCGGCGCAGCCGCACGGGCCGTCCTCCCCGCTGCTTCTGGGATCATCGTGGTCGGTGCACCCCGCGGTGGTCCCGGCCTCGGCGGGGCATTCCGTTTTCCGCCGCCCGGGGGCGGGTATTGCGCGGGCACGAGCGCCGGGCGTCGGCCTCGGGCGGTGTCGAAGGCCCTTGCCGACAGGTGCCGGGGCTGTCTCCGGAAGGTGACGGTGTGGTGCTGTTCACGTGTCCCGGAACGTGGTTTACTTCCCAGTAACTTCGTTGCCGCTACCGGGCTCCGGGCACCTCGGAAGCCCGCCGAACTGGCGAGGTGAGGTGTGCACTACCTGGATATGCGGGGCGTGCCGTGTCGAACGGGAGGATTCCCTTGGCAAGACTGTTCACACCCCGCCGGAGCGTCCACGGGGTGAGGACACGCACACGGGAGAGCGGGGAGCGGATGCACAGGCTCACCAACCAGGTACGGCCGTACGCCTGGGGAGCGCGCACCGCCATCCCGCGCCTGCTGGGAACCGAGCCCGACGGCACGCCGCAGGCGGAGCTGTGGCTGGGCGCCCACCACGGCGCCCCCAGTACCGCCCACTGCGACGGCGGCCCCCGGCCCCTGCCCGGCCTGATCGCGGAGGACCCCCGCCGCGTGCTCGGCCCCGGCACGGCCGAGCGCTTCGGCGCCCGCCTGCCCTACCTCCTCAAGTACCTGGCCGCCGAGGCGCCGCTCTCCCTCCAGGTGCACCCCGACGCTGCCCGGGCCCGCTCCGGCTACGAGGCCGAGGAACGCGCCGGGATCCCGGTCGACGCACCCCACCGCAACTACCGCGACCCCCACCACAAACCCGAACTGCTCCTCGCCCTGGAGCCCTTCGAGGCGCTGTGCGGCTTCCGTGAGCCCGCCGCCACCGTCGCCGACCTCATCGGCCTGGACAACGAACTGGCCGACCTGCTGCGCCGGGACCTGTCCGCCGCCGACACCCACGGCGCGCTCCGAGCCGCCCTCACCCGCCTGCTGACGCTCCCCGACACCGACCGCGGCCGACTGATCGGCGACTTCGTCCGGGAGTGGTCCGGCAGGGGCAGACGCGGCGCCCACGCCGAGATCGTCGTGGACCTGGCCGACCGCTACCCCGGCGACCCCGGCGCGGTCGCCGCGCTCCTGCTGAACCGGGTCACCCTGTGGCCCGGGCAGGCCCTCTTCCTCCCCGCGGGCAACCTGCACGCCTACCTCCAGGGCACCGCGGTCGAGGTGATGGCCAGCTCCGACAACGTGCTCCGCGCCGGTCTGACCGCCAAGCACGTCGACGCCCCGGAACTGCTCGACGTGGTGGACTTCTCCGTACTGCCGATCCCGTACGCCCAGCCCGGTTTCCTGGACGGCCGCCGCGAGTTCCGCCCGTCCGCCCCCGAGTTCGCCCTGCACGAGATCGGCCCCGGCCGGATCGCCGCCCACCTGCCCGGCGACGGCCCCACCGTGGTCCTGGCGCTGCACGGCAACGTGGACCTGGTCGCCGAGGTCGGCGAGGGGGTCACCCTGCGCCGCGGGGAGTCCGTGTTCGTCCAGGCCGACAGCGGACCCATCAAGGTCGAGGGCCACGGCCACGTCGTCGCCGCCACCGTCGGGGAGCACTGAGGGCCGGGGCGGGGCACCCGGCGGGACTGGCAGAGAACACCGGGCACCACCGATAGCCTGGGCCCTTCTGTCCACGTGTTTCCAAGAGGGGGACCCCACCATGGCGCTCGAGCGTCCCGAGATCGACTTCATCGAGGGCCCGCCGCCCGCGGACCTGGAGATCACCGACATCACGGTCGGCGAGGGCGACCAGGCCGGGCACGGCAGCACCGTCAGCGTGCACTACGTCGGCGTCGCGCACTCCTCCGGCGAGGAGTTCGACGCCAGCTGGAACCGCGGCGAGCCCCTGCGCTTCCGTCTGGGCTCCGGTCAGGTCATCTCCGGCTGGGACCAGGGCGTCATGGGCATGCGTGTCGGCGGCCGCCGTCAGCTGGTCATCCCGCCGCACCTGGCTTACGGCGACCGCGGCGCCGGCGGCGTCATCAAGCCGGGTGAGACCCTGGTGTTCGTCGTCGACCTGGTCGACGTCAACTAGGCCTCCGAGCACAAGGGCCCGTGCCGCGCTGGCGCACGCGGCACGGGCCCTCCCTCGTTCCCGCTAGCTACCCAAGGGTTGCGCCCACCTTCACGTGGCCCTTGAGCAGGTCGCGGGCGATCGTGCGGCGCTGGATCTCGTCGGTGCCCTCGAAGATGCGCAGCAGCCGGACGTCCCGGTAGAAGCGCTCGATGGGCAGCTCGCGGGTGTAACCCATGCCGCCGTGGATCTGCATGACGCGGTCGACGATCTCGTTGGCCTTCACGCCGCCGAACAGCTTGGCGATCGACTGGGCGTGCCGCGAGTCCTTGCCCTGGGAGACCTGCCAGGCGGCGTGCAGCACCAGCAGGCGCAGCGCCTCGATCTCGGTCTGGGAGTCGGCGATCATCCACTGGATGGCCTGCCGGTCCGCGATGGGCGCGCCGAAGGTCTCGCGGGTCTTGGAGTAGTCGACGGCCATGTCGAGCAGGCGCTCGCAACCGCCCAGCGCGCGGGCGGGCAGCAGGTAGCGGCCCTTGCCGATCCACTTCATGGCGAGGGCGAAGCCGTACCCCTCCTCGCCGAGGATGTTCTCGTGCGGGACGCGTACGTCCTGGAAGATCAGGGCGGCCGGGCGGCGCTCGCCCATGGTGTCGATGGGCTCGGAGGTCCAGCCCATGTCGCGGTCGACGAGGAAACAGGTCACCCCGCCGTTGGCGCCCTTCTCGGGGTCGGTGACCGCGAAGACCATGGCGAAGTCGGCCTCGTTGCCGCCGGTGATGAAGGTCTTCTCACCGTTGATCACCCACTCGTCGCCGTCGCGGACGGCCTTGGCGCGGATGGCCTTGGCGTCGGAGCCCGCGTTCGGCTCGGTGATGGCGAAGCAGGACTTGCGCTCGCCCTCGATGGTGGGCAGCAGGTAGCGGCGCTTCTGCTCCTCGTTGGCGTAGTAGAGGATGTTGTCGGCCTCACCGCCGAATTTGAAGGTGAGGAAGGTCCGGCCGAGCTCGATCTCGATGAGGGCCTCGCTGATCGCGTCCAGCCCCATGCCGCCGTACTCCTCCGGGGTGGCGACCCCCCAGAAGTCCGACTTGCGGGCCAGTGCGCGCAGCCGGTTGTTCTCCTCGCGGGTCAGACCGGGCGGGTGGCCCTCGCGCTCGCGGCGCAGCACCTCGTTCTCCAGCGGCATCAGCTCCCGCTCGACGAAGGTTCGCACCCAGCTCTGGACGGCGCGCTGCTCTTCGCTCAGTGAGAAATCGATCACGGCTGCTCCCAAGTAACCTAACGCTGTTCGGTTATTTGAGGGTACGTTGTGCCCCCTTGTCCGCGCAAGGGTGGAACCGAACGGTGTGAGGTGGCAGGTGGAACCACTGATCCCCCCGGGGAGCGGACCGTTCCGGCAGGTCCCGCGGGGTCCCGGGCCGCTTCCGGCCGGTCCTCGGCGGGAAGGCGGGCCGCGGTGGAGGGGTGCGCGGGCCGCGGTGGGGGCCGCCGAGCGGCAGAATACGGAGCACGCCGTGCGATGATCGGCGCGGATGCCGGACGGACCGGCCCGACGGCGCAGTGCAGAAGGAGAGCCTTTCCGTGGCCCGACCGAAGACACCGATGCTGAGCAAACCGGCGATCCGCGGGGCCGCGCTCACGCTCATCGACCGGGACGGGCTGGAGCAGCTGTCCATGCGCAAGCTCGCCCAGGAGCTGGCCGTCCAGGCCGCCTCGCTCTACAGTCACTACCGCACCAAGGAGGAGCTGCTCAGCGAGGTCGCCGAGGTGGTCACCACGCACATCGACGTGTCCGGTTTCGAGGGCGGCGACTGGCGCGGGGGCCTGGCCGGATGGGCCCGCTCCTACCGGAGGGCCCTGGCCGAACACCCGAACCTGCTCCCGGTGATCGCCGCCGGGCCCGGCCGCAGGGAGGAGGCGCTGCGTCGCGCCGACGCCGTGCACGGGGGGCTCGTGAGCGCGGGCTGGCCGCCCCGCTACGCCACGATGATCGGGGCCTCCACCAAGTACCTGGTGGTGGGTGCCGCGACCAACTCCTTCGCGCGCGGGTTCGACGACGACGTCCGGATCTACCAGGACCGGTACCCCAACCTGTCGCAGGCCCACCGGCTGCCCGAGGTCGCCGCGGAGATCGACGAGGACAGCTTCGAACTGGCGCTGACGGCCTTCCTCGACGGCCTGGTCCCCGTCTACGACCGGGTCCGGAGCTCGGTCGGGGACGGCGCCGGGCACTGAGCCACCGGTCGGGCCCGTCCGGGGCCGAGCCCCGGGTCAGGGAGCGGGGGCCATCGAGTCGATCCACGCGCAGAGCAGGTCGAGTCCGGCCTCACCGCGTCCCCGGTCGCCGGTGACGAGGTAGTCGGTCTCCAACCCGGAGAACGCCGAGTTCAGCAGGGTGGCCAGGCTGAGCGCCCGGTCCCCGGGGACCCCGCGCAGGGTCAGGCAGGAGGCGACGAACTCCGCGCGCCCGCGCACGAACCCCGCGCTGGCCGCGGGCAGGCGGCCCGAGGCGGCGAGCCCCTCGATCTCCCGGATGAGCCGGGTCATGGGCAGTTCCTCGCCGAGCCCCCGCCGCCAGGCGTCCCGGACGATGCCGCTGACCGGGACCGCCGGGTCCTCCCAGCCCTTCGTGGCGAGCAGTGCCCGGTGCTGGCGCTCGTCCAGGCGGGCCAGGACCGCGGAGAGCAGCTCCTCGCGGTCGGCGAAGTGGTGGGTCAACACGCGTGTGCTCTGGCCCAGGCCCTGGGCGAGGCCGCGCAGGGTGAATCCGGTGATCCCGGTGTGCGCGAGCTGTTCGATGACGGCGTCCAGAACCTCGCGGCGCCTTGCGGGGTCAGCTTTCCGGGCCATGTCTACCTCCTGGGCCAACTCTGGCACACGGATTCAGGTAACACTTGTTACCCTCATTTCATGCGCTGCCCTCCACTCTGGCTGTCCGCCCTCTCCCTGGCCGCCTTCACCGTGCAGACCGACGACTTCATCGTCGTCGGGGTCCTGCCCGCCATCGCCTCGGACACCGGGACCTCCGAGACTGCCGCGGGCCAACTGGTCACCGTCTACTCCCTGGTCTACGCCCTCGCCGCGCCGCTCTGGGCGGTCCTGCTCGCCGGGCTGCCGCTGCGGCGGGTCCTGCTGGCCGCCCTGGCCGTGTTCACCCCAGCCAACCTGGTGGTGCTGTGGGCCGACGACTACCCGGTGCTGATGGCGCTGAGGGCGCTCGCGGCGCTGGCCGCCGCCGTGGTGCTGCCCGCCGCGCTCGCCGAGGCGGCGGAACGGGCGCCCGAGGGGCGCAGGGGGCGGTACCTGGCCACGGTGATGACCGGCCTCACCGGTGCCGTCCTGCTGGGGGTACCGGTCGGGACGTGGGTCGGTGCCGCCTTGGGCTGGCGGGCCGCGTTCGTGTTCTGCGGGCTGCTCGGCGCGCTCGCCCTGGTCCTGGTGGCACGGTCGCTACCGGGCTCGGAGGCGCCACCGCGGCGGGGAACGGGTCCGGGCACGGCGACAGCGGTCCGCGCCGGACAGGCGGCGTCCCTGCGGCCGCTGCTCGACCGCGCCGTCACGGGTCTGCTGGCGGCCACCGTCCTGGTGGTCGCGGGCAACCTGGCCTTTCAGACCTATCTGGCGCCCTTCCTCGCCGGGCTGTCCGGAACGGGCCCCCGCCAACTGGCCGTGCTGCTGATCGCTGCCGGGATCGGTGGTGTGGTCGGGACCCGGTACGTGGGAAGGATGGTGGACCGGGTCGGCGCGCGCAGGGCGTTCGGGCTGGCCTGTACCGCCTTCTGCCTGACCATGGCCGCCTTCGCGCTCCTGTGGGTGTTCGCCCCGGTCCCGGCCGGGGTGGCCGCGGTACTGCTGGTGTGCTGGTCCACGGCGGCCTGGGCGGTGCCGACCGCGGTGCAGGCGCTCACCCTGGCCCGGGCGGGGCAACGGGGCGCGACCCCGGTGATGGCGGTGCTCAGCAGCGCGGTGTACGCGGGTGCCGCCCTCGGCGGGTCGGTCGGCGGGGCCGCCGTGGCCGTCGGCGCAGGGGCGGTGCCGGTGGCCGCGGCCCTGACCGCCGCGTCCGGCATGGCCCTGGCGCTGCTGGTCACCAGGCGTCGACGTAGCGGCCGGACCGCTCACCGGGACCGTCCGTCGCCGGGGCCCCGGCCAGGGCCGCGGTGACCCGGGCCCGGGTCTGGGCGGGGTCGATCACGTCGTCCAGCTCGAACACCGAGGCCGCGCTGGTCGCCCTGCCGCGCTCGTAGGCCGCGGCGAGCAGGGCGTCGAAGGCGGCCTCCCGCTCCCGGGGGTCCTCGACGGCCGCCAGCTCCTTGCGGAACCCCAACCGGACCGCTCCCTCCAACCCCATCGGGCCGAGCTCCCCGCTGGGCCAGGCCAGGCTGGCGACGGGGGCGCGCAGGTGGCCGCCGGCCATGGCCTGGGCGCCCAGGCCGTAGGCCTTGCGCAGCACCACGGTCACCATCGGAACGCGCAGTTGGGAACCGATCAGGAACAACCGGGAGAAGTGCCGGACGGTGGCGGTGCGTTCGGCGTCCGGGCCGACCATGAACCCCGGGGTGTCGCACAAGGAGAGCACGGCGAGCCCGTGGGCGTCGCACAGCTGCAGGAACCGGGCGGCCTTGTCCGCGCCCTCGGCGTCGATGGCGCCGCCCAGATGGCCCGGGTCGTTGGCGATCAGGCCCATCGGCCGCCCCTCGATCCGCACCAGGGCGGTGACCACACCCGGCCCGAAGCGGCGGCGCAGCTCCAGCACGGAGCCGGTGTCGGCCAGGGTGTGGACCGCGCGGCGGACGTCGTAGGCGCGCAGCCGGTTCTCCGGGACGACGTGGCGCAGCAGCCGCTGGTCGGCGGTCTCCCAGCCGCCGACGGGGCCCTGGAAGTAGGACAGGTAGTCGCGGGCCGCGCGCACGGCCGCCGCATCGTCCTCCACGAGCAGGTCGATCACCCCGTTGGGCTCCTGGACCCCGACCGGGCCGACCTCCTCGGGGCGGTGGACGCCCAGCCCGCCGCCCTCGATCATCGCCGGCCCGCCCATGCCGATCGTGGCATCGCGGGTGGCGATGACCACGTCGCAGCAGCCCAGCAGGGCGGCGTTGCCCGCGAAGCAGCGGCCCGAGGCCACCCCCACGGTGGGGACCCGGCCGCTGAGGCGGCCCATGGCGGAGAACGTGGTGACGCCCAGGGCGGACGCGGTGTTGGGATCGATGTCCCCGGGACGGCCGCCGCCGCCCTCCGCGAAGAGCACGACCGGGAGCCGGCGCCGGTGGGCGAGCTCCAGCATGCGGTCGGTCTTGCGGTGGTTGATCACGCCCTGGGTCCCGGCCATGACGGTGTAGTCGTACGACATGACCACGCAGTCGGTGCCGTAGTCCGGTCCGTCCGCGGACCGGGCGCCGCGCTGCGCACCGGTTCCGGCCCCCGTCCCGTCGCCGTACCGGTCGGCGTTGACCCGGCCGATCCCGGTGACCATGCCGTCGGCGGGGGTGTTGGCGGCCAGGTCCTCGTCGGAGCGGCGGCCGCGCTGTGCGGCGACGGCCAGCGCACCGTACTCGGTGAATCCGCCGTCCCCGCACAGGTCGGCGATGTTCTCCCGGGCGGTGCGCCGGCCCAGGCGGTGCCGTTTGACCACCGCCTCGGGGCGGCGCTCGTCGGTGCCCATCGCGTGGCGTTCGAGCACCTCGGCCAGGTCGGGGCGGATGCGGTCGGGGTCGACGCCGTCCTCGGCCGGCCCCGCCTCCTCCTCGGCGCCGTCCGGGGCGAACCCGAGCAGGTCCTCGCCCTCGCCGACGGCGGCCCCGACCACGGCTCGGACCTCGCCGACCGTCCCGGAGGCGGGCGCGGCCAGCACGTGCTCCAGCTTCATCGCCTGGAGCACCACCAGGGGAGCCCCGGCCCGGACCCGGTCGCCGGGTTCGGCCTCGACCGAGACGACCGTCGCGGCGAAGGGCGCGGTGAGGCCGGTGGCGGAGCCCCCGTTCGGTGTTTCGGCGGTGGCGGTCCCGGCCGCGGCGATGAGTTCGGCGAGGTGCTCGCCGACGAAGGCGGTGGTGGCGGTTCCGGAACGGAAAACGGGGTGGCGCAGCACCGCCCGCAGGAAGGCGATGTCGGTGTCGGCCCCGGCCACGGTGAACTCGGCCAGGGCCCGCTCGGCCCGGTCGGCGGCGGCGGTCAGCCCGCCGCGCGGGGCGTGCGCGACCACCTTCGCCAGCAACGGGTCGAAGCCGTCCCCGGCGGTGTGCCCGACCGCTCCGTGGGTGTCCACCCGTACACCCGGTCCGGTGGGCGGGGCGAAGGCGGTCAGCGTCCCGGAGGAGGGGAGCGCCGCCCCGTCCGCGCCGGTGGTCTCCAGGTTGACCCGGGCCTGGACGGCGTAGCCGCGCGGGGCGGGGACGTCCTCCTGCCCGAGGCCCTGTTCGGCCAGGGTGCGGCCCAGCGCCACCTCGATCTGGGCGGTGACCAGGTCGACCCCGGTGACCTCCTCGGTGACGGTGTGCTCGACCTGCAGGCGCGGGTTGGCCTCGACGAAGTGGAAGGCGGGGGCGCCTGAGTCCTCGGCGGCCCCGGGAGCCCCGACGAGGAACTCGAAGGTGCCCAGGCCGGAGTAGGAGACCTCGCGGGCGAGGGTGAGGGCGGCGTCGAGCAGCCGTCGGCGGAGTTCTTCGGGCAGGCCCGGGGCGGGGGCGGTCTCGACCAGTTTCTGGTGGCGGCGCTGGATGCTGCACTCGCGCTCCCACAGGTGGGTCACGGCACCGGTGCCGTCCCCGAGCACCTGGACCTCGACGTGCCGGGCGCGTCGCAGCAGCCGTTCCACGTAGAGGTCGCCGTGCCCGAGGGCGTGTTCGGCCTCCGAACGGCAGCGCTCGTAGGCGAAGGCCAGGTCCGCCGGGTCGGCGACCGCGCGGATACCGCGCCCGCCGCCGCCCGCCAGGGCCTTGACCATCACCGCCCCGCCGGGGCCGAGCCGTCTCAGGAAGGCCTCGGCCTCCTCCAGGGAGGTCGCGCCGAAGGTGCCGGGCAGGACGGGGACCCCGAGGCTCTCGGCCAGGGCCCGCGCGCGTGCCTTGTCGCCGAACAGGGAGAGCGTCTCGGGGGAGGGGCCCACGAAGGCCAGGCCGGAGGCGGCGCACAGTTCGGCGAAGCCGGCGTTCTCGCTGAGGAAGCCGTAGCCCGGATGGACGAGTCGGCAACCCGTCTCGCGGGCCACGGCGACCAGCCGTTCGCCGTCCAGGTAGGCGGAGGGGCCCGCGGCGCCGAGCGGGCGGGCCTGGTCGGCGAGACGGACGTGGGCGGCCCCGGAGTCCTCCGCCGCGTACACGGCGACGGTGCCGATCCCCAGGGAGGCTGCGGCCCGGAGCACGCGCACGGCGATCTCACCCCGGTTGGCGACGAGCAGGCGGGTGGGTTCGGACACGGGGGGTCCCCTTCCTCGGCCGGTGGGCGAACCGAGTCTGCACCCCCGTTGACATTGATGTCAACGATTGTGGTTCTGGGATACTCGCCCCCATGGAGAAGAAGGAGTGGGCGACCCGCGCCAAGTACGACCGAGCCGACAGCGCCACCCGCGCGGCCCTGCTCACGGCGGCGCGGAGGGTGTTCGAACGCAACGGCTACGCGCGCACGACCGTCGCGGGGATCACCGCCGGGGCCGGGGTCGGCCGGGCCACCTTCTACGTGTACTTCGCCTCCAAGGAGGAGGTGTTCGCGGTTCTGGCCGAGGGGGTGCGGGACCGGTTCCTGGCCAGCCAGGAACTCGACGGGATCGACGCCGACGACCCGTACGCGGTGGTCCGGGCGACCGTCACCGCCTTCCTGGACGCCTACACGGAGAACCTCGCGTTCGTCACCGTGCTCCAGCACCAGTCGCTGTCCGACCCGGCGATGGGGGAGCTGTGGGAGGAGATCCACGGCCTGCCCCGCCGCCGCTCCGCCCGCTACACCCGGCGCCTGGTGGAGCGGGGGGCGGCGGACCCGGCGGCCTCCCCGGAGGCGGTCGCCCGGGCGGCCGGAGGCATGGTCGCGGCCTTCGCCGGCGGCCTCGCCTCCTCCCCGGGCGACCGCGACCGGGCCGCCCGGGAACTGACCGCGATGTACCTCCGCCTGCTGGGGCTCCCGGAGGAGTGACGGAGCCGGGCAGGGGCGCCCCGGGCGGGCTCAGCCGCGGGCGAAGTCCTCGCCGGTCAGCTCGGCCGACCAGGCCCACAGCCGTTCGGCCTGTTCGGGGTCGGTGGCGTGGGCGGCGACCCCTCGCTCGCCCCGCTCCGGGTCCGCCCGCTCCGGGAGTTCGGCGATGTCGGCGTTCTCGCAGTACAGGCCGCCCATCCCCGCTAGCCGGGCGGAGGTGGCCGCCCACACCTGGGTGGCTGCGCCCTGTTCGGGGGTCTTGAAGGTCGGGTTGACCGTGTTGCCCTGCTCGTCGATCCACCCGCGTTCGACCATCTCCCCGGTGGTCATGTGCCGCTGCAACCGGGTGAGGATCGCGCCGGGGTGCAGGGAGAAGGCCCGGACCCCGTGGCCGCTGCCGAGCCGGTCCAGGTGCACGGCGAAGAGGACGTTCGCGGTCTTGGCCTGGGCGTAGGCCGTCCAGCGGTCGTAGCCCCGCGCGAACCACGGGTCGTCCCAGCGGACACCGGAGGCGTGGTGTCCGGAGGAGGCAACCGAGACCACCCGCCCGCCGCCGTTCGCGATCCTCGGCCACAACCGGTTGACCAGTGCGAAGTGCCCCAGGTGGTTGACGGCGAACTGGGCCTCCCAGCCGGGGCCGACCACGGTGTGCGGGCAGCCCATGATCCCCGCGCTGTTGACCACCAGGTCGATCCGCTCGTGCGGGAAGGCGTCCGCGAACGCGCGAACGCTCCGCAGGTCGGCCAGGTCCAGCTCGCCGACCTCCGTGCCCGGGATCCGCGCGAGAGCCTCCTCCGCCTGGCCGGGCCTGCGTGCCGGGACGACCACGCGGGCGCCCGCCCCCGCGAGGGCCCGTGTGGTCTCCAGTCCGATCCCCGAGTGGCCCCCGGTCACCAGGGCGACCTTCCCGGTCAGGTCGATGCCGTCGAGGACCTCGGCCGCGGTGCTGCGCATACCGTGGCCGGAGCCGATTCTGCTCTGTTGTGTGCTCATGCGGCTCACGCTAGGAGCTGGAGCGCGCTCCAGGTCAAGGACCGTGCCCCGGATCCGGGACGTCCCCCGGGGCCCGCGGAGGCGGCACGCGTACCCCCGGTGGCATGCGCGGGAGGGCGACCCGACATGCGGGGAAGGACATCCCGGCGCTGCGCGTTTCCCGGAGCGGGGGGAACGTAGCATCTGCTTCGACACGGTGTTCGACGAGGAGAAGACGGTACTCATGGCTGAGAAGCGCGTGGTCTGGGCGAAGAAACTGCCGCAGGTCTACAAGAAGCTCGACGAGGTCGACCTGGTGATCGCCGAGCACCTGGATGTCCGGCTGCTGGAACTGGTCAAACTCCGCTCCTCCGTGCTCAACGGCTGCGCGTTCTGCGTGGACCTGCACACCCGGAAGGCCCTCGGCGAGGGCGAGTCCCAGCAGCGCCTCTTCCTCGTGTCCACCTGGTACGAGGCCGGGGACCGTTTCACCGAACGGGAGCGCGCCGCCCTCGCCCTGACCGACGAGATGACCGAGCTGGGCGGCCACGGCGTGTCCGACGAGGTCTACGAAGAGGCCGCCGAGCACTTCGACGAGACGGAGCTCGCCGCGCTGATGTCCGCCATCGCCATGATCAACCTCTACAACCGGCTCGCCGTCACCAGCCGGTTGCATCCCAGGGAGCACTGACCGGCCCTCGGCCGTCCGGGGCCGACGGACGTTCCGGGACGGGGCGCGCACGAAGGCCGCCCCGCCCCGGAACCGCGGGACGGGGCGGCAGCGGCGCTCGGCCGCGCCGGGTCAGCCGGTGTGCTGCTGACGCTGGCCCGGCCCCTGCTCCTGGCCCTGTTCGGGGGAGCGGGCGGGGTGGGGCGTCGAAGCGGGACGTTCGTGGGCGGCCCGGTATCCGGCGCGGTAGCCGGACTCGCGGGAGTCCTCGGACGCCTCGCCCTCCTCGCCGCGGATCGCGGCGGGCCAGCCGGCGGTCAGGCCGTAGACGACCAGGAGGTCGACGGCGATGACCACCACCGACCACAACGGCATGGCGACCAGGAAGGCCAGTTGGGCGATGGCGTTCAGGGAGGCCAGGACGATGCCGAAGGCCCGGGCCCAGGTGCTGCCGGAGAGGACCGCCAGACCCGCCACGACCAGTACCGCACCCCACAGGCCGAGCAGGAGGCCCCAGGCCTCGTACTCCAGGACCAGCATCTGTGACTCGGCGGCCACGTAGAAGCCCGGGGTGAAGAACGCCGCCAAGCCCTGGATGATGTTGATCGCGCCGGTGACGATGAGCAGCGTCGAGACGAAGTACTGCCAACCGTTGGCCTGTGTCCGCATAGGTGCTCCTTTGCCGGTCGATCCGCGGGCCGGACGGTCCGCCGGAGCCGACCCCTCGGGTGTGACGAGGAGGCGGTTCGTACGCCGCACCTTCATCATCAGCCACGCGGTGTAAGGGGGAGGGAACCGGTTCGCCCGGATCCGGCAAAGCCCGGGTGCGCCTTTGCGGCCCGCTCCCGGGGAGGCGGGGAGGGGCGTGGCGTCCGGCGGAGCGGGGGCGTGTCCGCGGACGGCGGGGCCTGGTTCCGGTCCGGACCCGCGGTCTTTTATTTGCTTTTACGTAACAACGTATAATCCTGTACCGTGGGGCCGTGCCAGAACGAACCACGCAGGAACGCCTCGCCGAGCTGGAGGCCCGGGTCGCCGAACTGGAGCAGCGGGGCCGGGCGCGGGGGGCCCAGCGCGCCGATCCGGACTACGCGGAGCGCTTCTTCGCCTTGGAGGCGCTCAGGGAACGTGCTCCCGAAGAGGGAGCCGTGGTCTTCGCGGGCGTCGTGCCGGTCGGGGGGCAGCCGGTCGAGTGGCAGAGCGGAATCCCGGTCGACCGGCTCGAAGGCCTCGACTGGTCCCAGTTGGCGGGCGGTCTCGACGCCCTGGGAAACCCCGTTCGGCTCAGCCTCCTCCACGCCGTCTGGTCCGGAGTCGGCACCGTCGCCGAACTCAAGGAACGCGCGGAGTTCGGCACCAGCGGCCAGATCTACCACCACGTCAACCTGTTGGCCGCGGCGGGCTGGCTCACCACCCGCAGGCGGGGCCACTACGTCATCCCACCGGAACGGCTGGTCCCCCTCATGGTGATCCTCGCCGCGGCCAGGGGCTGATCCCTTCCGGTCCCTTCCGGGGAAACCCCCGTCCCCGCACCCGTTCCCCGCACTGTTCACCGTGAAGGCGTTTCGGCCTCCTGGAGCCCACGCATCCTCTCTTTATTGACAAAAGAGAAAAACCGGTCATCTCCCTTTTGTTGCTGTTCCGTGTGGTGCCGATAATTTTTTCTGTGCTGGCTGTCGGGCCTGATCGGCGGAAAGTCCACGTTCCTTCCGGCGGTGGACTAACGTGAAATCCACCCCCCGGAAGAACTCGGTTCCGGGGCGGTGGGACCCCTGCTCTTATTACGGGCCCGTGGAACGAAAAAGACTCCGCCAGCCGCACGAACGCCGTGAGGAATCCATTCATGGCAGTACACCTGTCCGACCGGAAACGCCCCCTTCCGCGCCCCGGCCAACAGGCACTCGTCGCTCTCCTGGCCGCATCCGCACTGACCGCCCCGGCCTGGTCCTGGGCGGTGTTCGAGAGCCCGGCGCCGACCCGCACCCTCATCGCCCTGGTCGGCGGCGCGGTCGGGGTCCTGCTGTGCGCGGCCGTGGCCACCGCGGCCCACCAGGCGGCGGCCGCACGCATCGCCCGAGCCCACAGCACCAGGGTCAGCGGTGGCGCGCGGATTCTGGAGGAGGAGGCGGCTTGGGTCGTCGACGCGCTCCTGCCCGCCGTCTCCCAGGCCGCCCGGGAGGGGCGCTCGGCCCAGAGCGTGCTCGCCCGGCACCCCCGCCCCGGCCACCCCACGATCGACCGGCTCGCCCACGCCGTCACCACCCAGGTCGCCAGCGCCGAACACCGCTCCGCCCAGGACCGGGACGCCCGCGCGGAGATCGAGGACGAGGTCGCCGACCTGGCCGACTCCGTCCTGCCGCTGATCGTCCACCGGGTCCACGAGGACCGCACCACAGCCGCCGAGACCCTCGCCCAGGAGTTCCAGGACGTCCACGAACCCGTCGCGAGGCTGCGCCGCCGCGTGCTGGACGAGATCCTGGCCGCCGAACGCCGTTCCGCCACGGCGCTGGTCTCGGCCGCCAACTCCGGTGCGCGCATCCAGGCCCACCTCACCACCCTGCTCGCCCAGCTCCGTGACCTGGAGGACCGTTACGGCGACCGAGCCGACATCTTCTCCGACCTCCTGAGGGTCGATCACAACGTCTCCCGCACCGGCCGCCTCGCGGACGCGTTCGTGGTCCTGGCCCAGGGACGCTCCGGGCGCCGCTGGACCCGGCCCATCGTGATGGAGAGCATCCTCCGCGGGGCCATGGGCCGCATCACCGCCTACCGGCGGGTCCGCCTGCACTACACCAGCAGGGTCGCGGTGGTCGGTTACGCGGCGGAGGGTGTCATGCAGGCACTCGCCGAACTCATGGACAACGCCGCCAACTTCTCCGCGCACGGTACCGACGTCCACGTCTACGTCCAGGAGGAGGACACCGGGGTCACCGTCACCGTCGAGGACAGCGGGATGGGGATGCGCCAACGCGAACGCCGCGTCGCCGAGAACCTCATCGCCGAGCCCCGGACCCTGGCCACCCTCCCCGGTATTCGGACCGGGCTGGCGGTCGTGGGCTGCCTGGCGGACAAGTACGGCCTGAAGGTGAGTTTCCGGCCCTCGGCCAGGGGCGGCGTCGGGGTGGTCG
The DNA here is from genome assembly GCF_056173285.1 of Nocardiopsis sp. iso_40. Taxonomy (NCBI): domain Bacteria; kingdom Bacillati; phylum Actinomycetota; class Actinomycetes; order Streptosporangiales; family Nocardiopsidaceae; genus Nocardiopsis; species Nocardiopsis sp. iso_40. The sequence continues at coordinate 1,793,390 of NZ_CM149666.1, forward strand.
TCCTCATTCCGCCCAACCTCATCACCGAACCCCGTGCCCGGGTGCGGCGACCGCGTGCGGCCACCGCCGGTACCCCCGTGGTCAGCGTCCCCGGGGCCGACGCCCCCGGGGCCGGTACGCCGCCAGCCGCAGTGCCCCCGGCAGGCACTCCCGCCGCCGGGATTCCAGTGGCAGGGACGCCGGCAGCCGGGACGCCGGCCGGTCCGCCGCCCCCGGCAGGGGGCGCCGCGGACCGCCCGCCCCTGCCCCGGCGCGACGCCCGCTCCGGTCCCGCGGGCCCGGAACCGTCCCACACCGGCCCCGGACAGCCGACCGGGCCCGTCAACCTGCCCCGGCGCCAACGCGGCCACACCCTGGCCGAAGCGGTCCGGGAGAACCCCGAGCAGCTCCTGCCCACCGCGCGCAGGCACCTCGACCCCCAGGCGCGCAACGGGATCCCCACCCGGTTCGCCGCCTTCCGGGACGCCGGTGCCCCGCCCGAGGAGAACGGCCGGGACAACACCCGGGAGGGCGGCCGATGAACACGGTCCCCGCCGCGTACCAACCGAAACCGACCGAAGAGGAACGGAGGGAGGGGCACCGGGCCGTACCGGGTCCGGACCACCGCCCCAAGAACCCGATGACGACCACGGATGCCAGCCTCAACTGGCTGCTGGAGAACCTGAGGCACCGGACACCGGGCATCCGACACGTCCTGGTGCTGTCCAGGGACGGGCTCAGGATGTGCCACAGCCGGGAACTGGACACGGACCGGGCCGACCAGCTCGCCGCGATCTGCGCCGGGATCCAGAGCCTGTCCCTCAGCGCCTCCGCCGAGTTCGGCGACGCGACCGGTGCGGGCCAGGCCATGCTGGAGTACGGCGGCGGGCTCCTGCTCGTCGTCGGCGCCGGCGAGGGCGCCCACCTGGCCGTCGTCGCCGGTTACGAGGCGGACGTCGGCGCGGTCGCCCGCCACATGAACGAACTCGTCGAACGGATCGCCGTCCACCTGCCGGCCGAACCCCGCCGCAGGCCCCACGAGGCGGCCTCGCCCCGATGAACACGGACCATCTCGACAGTGAGGCACCGGACCGGCTGTACACGGTCACCGGAGGGCGCGGCGACCCCGCAGACCCCGGCGTCCCCGCCCTCGACTCCGTCACCCTCCTCGTGGCCGAGTCCGAACCCGCGCCGCACATGCAGTCCGAGCACGCCGACATCCTCCGGTTGTGCACACGTCCCACCGCCGTGGTCGAGATCTCCGCCGAACTCGGGCTCCCGGTGAGCGTCGTGCGGATCCTCCTCGTCGACCTGTTGGACACCGGGGCGGTGGTGGCCCGGCACCCCGTCCCCTCCACCCCGCAGGAGGGGCCGCGGCACGACCCCGACACCCTGAAGCAGGTGCTCCTTGCCCTCCAACGCCTCTGAACGGACGACCGGGACGGCCACGGCAGCCGACCGGGGGACGACGGCCACGGGACGGCTGCCCCTCGCCAGCACGGCGAGCAACGCCCTCAAGATCGTCATCGTGGGCGGGTTCGGCGTGGGGAAGACGAGCATGGTCGGTGCGGTCAGTGAGATGCGCCCGCTGAGCACCGAGGAGATCATGACGCGGGCCAGCACCGGGGTCGACGACCTCAGCGCCGTCCGCGACAAACGCACCACCACGGCCGCGTTCGACTTCGGCCGGATCACGGTCGACGCCACCCGGGTCCTCTACCTCTTCGGCGCCCCCGGCCAGAAACGCTTCTGGTTCCTGTGGGAGCAGCTCTTCGTCGGCAGCCTCGGCGCGGTCGTCCTCGTCGACACCGACCGGGTGGAGGAGTCCTGGTACGCCATCGACCGCCTCGAACACCACCGGACGCCGTTCGTCGTCGCGGTCAACCGCTTCGGCCCGGGCCCGAGCCTGGCCGACGTGCGCACCGCCCTGGACCTGTCCGACGACGTCCCGCTGCTGGAGTGCGACGCGCGCCGCCGCGAGTCCAGCCGCGACGTCCTCATCGCTCTCGTCCACCACCTGGCCAGACACCGTCCGACCACGTCCGAGGCCGGGCACGCGTCCATTTCGGAGGGGTCGTCATGAACAACACCGCGGGAACACCGGGAACCGCCGTCCGCCCGCCGGGGCGGGGTCCGGCGCCCCTGTCACCCGATCACGAGAACGCCATGCGGTTCTACGGGCCCGACATCGCCCGGGACCCGGTACCGCTGTACGAGGAGATGCGCAGACGCTTCGGCCCGGTCGCCCCCATCCTCCTCGACGGCGACATCCCCGCGTGGTTCGTCCTCGGCTACCGGGAGCTGCACCACGTCACCGGCAGGCCCGAGTGGTTCGCCAGGGACTGCCGCCGCTGGAACCTGTGGGACCACGTCCACGACAGCTGGCCCCTCCTGCCGTACGTGATGTGGACCCCGTCGGTGATGTTCACCGAGGGCGCCGAACACCAGCGCAGGGCCGGGGCGATCGGTGACGCCCTCGACGCCACGGACCGCGCCGACCTGCACGCTCTGTGCCGTCAGATCTCCGACCGGCTCATCGACCAGTTCGCCGGTGACGGTGAGGCCGACCTGGTCAGCCAGTACGCCCACCGGATCCCGGCAGCGGTGGTCGCCCGGTTGTACGGCCTCCCCGAACCGGAGGTCCCCGGAACGGTCCGGGACATCCTCCTCTCCCTGGACGTCACGGCCGACGCCACCCGGGCCCACCAGCGGGTACAGGAGCGGATGCGGCGGATCGTCGGCGAGCGTCGGGCCCACCCGCGCGACGACGTCCCCTCCCGGCTGCTCCTGCACCCGGCGGGGCTCACCGACGAGGAGGTGGTCATCGACCTGCTCGTGATCATGTCGGCGGCCCAGGCGCCCACGGGGAACTGGATCGGCAACACACTGCGGCTCATGCTGCTCGACGACGACTTCTCCCTGACCCTCCAGGGCGGGCGCAGCAGCGCGGGCGAGGCGCTCAACGAGGTGCTGTGGAAGAACACCCCCACCCAGAACTTCATCGGCCGCTGGGCGGTGCAGACCTGTGAGCTGGGCGGGCGCCGGATCAACCGGGGCGACCTGTTGGTGCTGGGACTGGCCGCGGCCAACTGCGACCCCCGGCTCAACACCGGGGACCTGGGTATCCACGGAACCAACCGGGCGCAGATGTCGTTCGGGCACGGGGAACACGGCTGCCCGTTCCCCGCGCCCGAAGCGGCGGAGGTGATCGCCCGCACCGCGGTGGAGACCCTGCTGGACCGGCTGCCGGACGTGCGGATGGCCGTGCGTCCCGAGCAACTGCGCTGGCGGCCCTCGGTGTGGATGCGCGGTCTGTTCGAACTGCCCGCGAGGTTCAGCCCGATCACCGGCTGAGGACCCTGCCCCGCGCGTCGTGCCCCCGCCAGCGGCCAGGCGCCCTCAGCGGGTGGGACGGGGGCGGGGCACCGGTGAGAACTCCAGCGGGAGTTCGCGCAGGCCCCGGGTGAACAGGCCCTGCTCGACCAGTTCGGCTCCCTTGGCCAGCCGCACGTCCGGCATGGCGTCGAGCAGGTCGTTCACCCCCACCCGGACCTCGGCCTCGGCCAACAGGGCGCCCACGCAGAAGTGCCGGCCCAGGGCGAAGGAGAGGTGTTCGGCCGCGGCGGAGAATGAGGTGGCCTCCGCCAGTTCCGTGCGGAACAGGTCGAAGGTGTCGGGGGCTGCGAAGCGGTCGGGGTCCCGGTTGGCCGCCCCGATCAGGCAGGTGACGGTGGCCCCCGCGGGTACCGTGCCGCCGCCGATCCGTACGTCCCGCACGGCCTGGCGCATGATCATCTGCACGGGCGGGGTGAACCGCAGCGACTCGGCGAAGGCGCGGGGGATCAGGGAACGGTCCTCGCGCACGGCCGCGAGCTGGTCGGGGGACGCGATCAGGTTGGCGAACAGGCTGGCCAGGGCCTTGTCCGTGGTCTCCCCGCCGGCTGCCAGCAGGAGGCTGCAGAAGGCCTTGACCTCCTCGTCGGACATCCGGGCGCCGTCCACCTCGGCCAGGCAGAGCCGGGAGAGCAGGTCGTCGCCGGGGTTCTCCCGGCGTTCGGCGATGATCGGGAGCATGTACTCCGCGAACTCCTCCCGGGTCCGCAGCCCGGCCTCGGCCACCCCGGGGTCCTGGGAGAGGTTGCCGAGGAAGGCGATGATCGAGGTGTACCAGTCGTGGAAGCGGTCGTGGTCGGCCTGGTCCAGACCGAGCATGTCCACGATGACGTTGATCGGGAACCTGGTCGCGTACTGGGAGACGAGGTCGACGCGGCCGGCGGCGCGGAAGCCGTCGATGAGCGCGCGGCTGTTGCGCTCGATCACCGGGAGGAACCGCTCGCGCAGGTCCCGGCCGCGGAAGGCGGGCACGACCAGGGCCCGGCGCACCGAGTGCTCGCGCCCGTCGAGCTGGAGGATGGTCCGCCCGTGGACCGGTTCCAGCTGCCAGCCGTAGTTGTCCGTGCAGAAGTCTCCCTCCCGGTCCTGGAAGACGCGCCGCACGTCGTCGTAACGGGAGAGGACGTAGCTGGAGGTGGGCTCGTGCCACAGGAGCGGGGAGCGCTCGCGCAGCAGGGAGTAGGCGGGGTAGGGGTCGGCGAGGAACTCGGGGGAGAGCAGGTCCGGGATGCCGTGGGCGGTGGTCACACGATCACGCTCCAGGTCACGGGGTGGCAGGGGGAGGCGTCCGCGGTGGGCGGGTGCCCGGTCACAGTCCATCCCTGCCCCCGATGCCCGCGCCGTGAACCCGGTGCCCGGGCGAAAAGGGCGCCGGGCCCGCGTCCTCCGCTGCCCGCGGCTCCGCGCCCGGACACCACGACCGTCCCGGTCGGGGGCCGTCACGGCTCCCGACCTCAGCGGACGAGTTCCCGCCAGTCGGCCGGAACCCGGTCGGCGGGAGCGGGCACCGGCTGGTCCCGCGGGCGCGAGGTCGGCGCAGCCAGTTCCGGACCCCGGCCGACCTCGCGGGTACGGAAGTCGTAGAACCACTCCTCGCCCGGTTCGAAGCTCTGCACGATCGGGTGGCCGGTGGCCTCGAAGTGGCGGGTGCCGTGCCGGGCGGGTGAACTGTCGCAGCAGCCGACGTGCCCGCACTCCGCGCAGCGGCGCAGGTGCACCCACCACCCGTCGCCGGCGAGACACTCCTGGCAGCCGTCGCCGCTGGGCGGAACGGCCGGGTCGATCCCGTTGCTCATGGCGCCACGCTACCCGCCGCGGCGGGCAGGGAGGGTGAACCACGCCCGGGCCGCGCACCGGCGCCCGGGGTGCCGGGCCGAGCGGGGCGGCCGATAACCTCGTCGCCGTCGCCCCGAACAACCTGGAAGGCACTCCCATGAGCGAGGAGCTGTCCGTGCGCGTCGACGGTCACGTCGGCGTCCTGGAGATCCACCGCCCCCCGAACAACCACTTCGACCTCGACGTCCTCACGGAGCTCGCGGACACCGCCGAGGAGCTCAGCGCCCCCGGCGGCTGCCGTGCCCTCGTGCTGTGCTCGGAGGGCAGGAACTTCTGTGCCGGGGTGGACTTCGCCTCCGGCGGGGTCGGCGACACCCCCGTCCGGACCCTCGACGCCATCTACGGCCAGGGGCTGCGCCTGTTCTCGCTGCCGGTGCCCGTGATCGCCGCCGTCCAGGGTGCGGCCGTGGGCGGCGGGCTCGGCCTGGCGTGCGCGGCGGACTTCCGGGTGGCCGCGCCCTCCACCCGTTTCCACGCCAACTTCGGACTGCTCGGCCTGCACCAGGGCTTCGGGCTGACCGTCTCCCTGCCCCGCATCGTGGGGGAGCAGCGGGCCGCCGACATGCTCTACACCGCCCGCCGGGTCCACGGCCACGAGGCGCACACCATCGGACTGGCCGACCAGCTGGTCGCCGACGGCGCCGTCCGTGAGGGCGCGCTGGAGTACGCGCACCGGATCGCCGCCTCCGCGCCGCTGGCGGTGCGTTCGATGAAGGCCACCATGCGGGCCGACCTGCTCGCAGCGCTGCCCGCAGCGCTGCACCGGGAGGTCGTCGAACAGACCAAACTGCTCGGCACCGAGGACAACGAGGCCGGGGTCGCCGCCTCCCTCGACCGCACCAGTGCGACCTTCACCGGGGATTGACTTCCTCCCCTCCCTGAAGGGAGGGGATTCCGATACGCGCTTGCGCGCGTATGGGCCCTAAGGCCCGGCCCTCACAGGCCCGGTTTCCTGCTTCGTTGCCGACTGCGGAAGGGAGGACCCTTGCCGACTGACACCAGCTCCCCAGGCATCACCCGAGACTGCTTCTCGGGCTGCGACTCGACCAGCCGCAAGGATGTTCTTGGCCGCGTTGACATCACGGTCGTGCCGTGTGCGGCAGGCCGGGCACGTCCAGTGCCTCGTGCCCAGGGAAAGCTTGGCGAGCAGGTGCCCGCAGTCCGAGCAGGTCTTGCTGCTGGGGAACCACCGGTCGACCACCGCGATGGTGCGTCCGGCCCGGTGGGCCTTGTACTCCAGATGGCGGCGGAACTCGCCCAGGGCGGCGTCCAACACCGAACGGTTCAGCCCGGACTTCTGGGCGACCTGCTTGCCGGGGGCGTCGACGGTACCCCGGCAGGAGCGGGTCATCCCGGACACGTTGAGGTCTTCGATAGCGACCAGGTCGTGCTCGCGCACCAGACGGGTCGTGGTCTTGTGCAGGAAATCTTGCCGTGCGTGGCGGACCTTGCGGTGCGCGATCGCGACCTTGCGCTTGGCCTTGCGGCGGTTGTTGGAACCGCGCTGTGTGCGGGCCATCCGCCGCTGGTACCGGGCCAGATTCTTCGCCTTACGCTCCAGGTGCCGGGGGTTGGGAATCTTCTCCCCGGTGGACAAGGTGGCGAAGTCCTTGACCCCCAGGTCGATACCGACCTCGGAGTTGCACTCGGGTGCGCGCTCGGGATCAGCCGCCTGTACAGCGAAGGTCGCGTAGTAGCGGCCGTCCGGCTCACGGGAGAGGACCACCATGGTCGGGTTCAGCGCTGTGAGATCCACCTGCGGCCAGGACCACGCCACCGCCAAGGGCCGGGTCTGCTTGGCCAGGAACACCTGCCCGTTGCGGATGCGGAACGCGCTGCGGGTGTAGTGCGCCGACTGGCGACCGGTCCTGCTCTTGAACCGGGGGTACTTGGCGCGTTTGGCGAAGAAGTTCGCGAACGCGGTGTGCTGGTGCCGCAGGGCCTGCTGGAGCGGGACCGAGGACACATCGGCCAGGAACGCCAGGTCTTGGCCGCGCTTCCACCCGGTCAGCGCCTGGTCGGTCTGCTTGTACGAGGTTTTCTCGCCGCGCTGGTGGTATGCCGTGTGGCGCTCAGCGAGGGTCTTGTTCCACACCAGGCGCACGCATCCGAACGTGCGGCCCAACTGGGCCGCTTGTTCGGGGTCCGGGTAGGCCCGGCACTTGTACGCCGTCCGCATACAACAAAGCATGCACCAAGGAGGGGCATGTGTAAGGCAAAACAGCAGAGCGCAGGCGGGCTGTCCCGGATTCCTCCCCGGCCTGAAGACCGGGGCATCCTCCGGGAGGAACGGTGACCCGCCCCGGTGGCGGCGTCGGCGGGGCGCGTGGCCGCCGGAGGCCGGGGCCGCGGGCGGTCTCCCGACCGCCCGGGTCACCCGGGTTCGTCCAGGGCTCTCAGGTCTGCCGCTCGGAGTGGCCCAGAGGCCGCTCGGGGGCGACCCGGTCCCGGACCAGCCTCTTGACGTCGGCCGCGTCGGTGAAGGCGGCGTCGCTGCTGCGGGACCAGACGGCCTCGCCGTCGACACGGATCTCGAAGACGCCTCCGGTGCCGGGCACCAGGGCGACCTCGCCGAGTTCGGCCTCGAAGGTGGTGAGTAGTTCCTGCGCCATCCACGTCGCGCGCGGCAGCCACCTGCAGCGCGTGCAGTACTCGATTTCCAGCCGGGGTTTCCTCACCTGTTCTGACACGGTCACCAGTATGCCCGGTGCCTGACAGCGGGACCTCCACCGTCGCCGTCAGGGTCCTCCCGTCGGCCGCGGTGGTCGCGCCGCGCACCGCGGTCCGGCCCCGTCCGACCCGTTCAGCCGACCGGGACGTCGATCCGTACCCGGTCGGTCCCGCCGTCGGAGAGGAACAGGGCCAGCAGCTCGGCCCGTTCACCGACCTCCGTCCGCTCGGCCCCGGTCAGCGCTCGCAACGGGGTGACGGCCACGGCGCCGTCCTCGGACCGCCAGGTCGCGGCGACGCGGCCGTCCACCAGCACCACGCGCTCACCGGCGACCGACAGGCCCCGGTGCCGGTCGTCGATGATCCGCCCGCGGTGGTGGTAGCCGAGGACCGCGTTGTCGAACGCGGGCAGGAACCGCACCGGGGCTTTTGTGGCGGGGTCCGGGCGCGGGGCGTCGGGCAGGTCCAGCAGTTCCCGGCCGCGTTCGTCGCGGAAGGAGACCAGCTCCTCGCGTGTGGCGGCCACCGCAGCGGGCAGCCCGGCCAGCCCGCACCAGGAACGCAGGTCGGTGGAGGTCGCGGGTCCGTAGGCGGCGAGGTAGCGCCGGACGAGGGCCCGGCCGACGGGGTCGGTGCCCTCCGGGGCGGGCGGGGCGGGCTCTCTCCCGAGCCAGGAGGAGAGCAGGACGTTGCGTACCCCGCCCCTGGCCCGCCACAGGCCGCGCGGCGGGGCCTGCACGACGGGGAGCAGCGCCGAGACCAGCATCTCGCCCAGTGGCCGTCGGCCCGGTTCGGGCCAGCGGTGGGCGAGCGCCGCCACGAGTTCGCCCATGGTGCGGGGCTCACCGTCGGACATCACCGCTCGGCCCGCCCCGGCGAGCTCCGCCAGGTCCACCTCCCGGAGTTCGTTCCGGTAGACGCCCATGACCTTCTGGCGCAGCATGGCGTCGAACCGGCTCCGCCAGGCGAGGGCGTCCTCGGCGGTGACCAGGTGCACGGTGCGCCGCATGAGGTGGACCCGCACCACGCGGCGTTCGGTCAGCAGTTCCGACAGTTCCGACGGGTCGAAGGAGCGCAGCCGCGACCAGAGCCCCACGAACGGCTCCTGCGGCTCCTGCGCCTGGAGGCCGCCGAGGTGGGCCACGGTCTCCAGGGCCGACGTGTCGGTCGGGGCGAGCAGCGCCTGCCTGGCCAGCGTGGCGCGGTTGAGCGCCCGCTCGTCCAGGACGGGCTCGGTTCCGGTGGGCATCGCCTGCTCCTGAGGTCCTCGTGGTTTCCACGGGAACGATCCCAGAGGTGGAGGTCGGGACGTGTCCGCCACTTCCCGGGGCCGGGCCCGCCCCGGCGGTCAGTTGGACCGGATCGGCTCGCTCGCCTCCGCCGCGGGTTCGTCCTCCGCCGGTGCGGGGTGCGCGGTCGGCGCGCCGACCGGCTCCGCCCGCTCCTCGCTTCTCAGGTCGCGGCAGAAGCTGACGACCACGCCCACGATGATGACCAGGAAGGGCGCCGAGGCCACGATGACGGTCTGTTGCAGCGCGTTGAGCCCGCCCGAGAACAGCAGGATGATCGCCAGGGCTCCGGTCATCGCCCCCCACAGCAGCAGGATCGGCGTCCGGGGCCGGATGGAACCGCGTGTGGTGAGCATGCCCAGTACGTAGGTGTTGGCGTCGGCTCCCGAGACGAAGAAGAGCACCGCCAGGATCACCACCAGAGCCGTCGTGACCGAGGGGACCGGGAACTCGGCCAGGGTGGCGAAGAAGGCGCTGTTGAGGTCGGCCGCGGTGGCTCCGGCGATGTCCGTGCCGTGGTTCAGGTCCAGGTCGATGGCCGAACCGCCGAAGACGGAGAACCAGGCGAAGAAGGCCAGGCTGGGCATGCCGAGGACGACCAGGACGAACTGGCGGATCGTGCGGCCGCGCGAGATGCGGGCGAGGAACAGGCCGACGAAGGCGCCCCAGGACACCCACCAGGCCATCATGAAGTACGTCCAGCCCTGGAGCCACTCCGCGTCGCCGAAGGCCGGGCCCCGCAGGCTCATCAACAGGAAGTCGCCGCCGTACTGGCCGAAGGACTCCAGGAAGAGCGAGATCAGGAACGCGGTCGGGCCGAGGAGGAGCACGAACAGGAAGAGCACCGCGGCGACCGAGAGGTTGATCTCGCTGATGTAGCGGATGCCGCGCTTGATCCCGGAGGCCGCGGAGAGGCTGAACAGCGCCGTGACCACGACCACGATGACGACCTGGGTGGTGATCCCGGTGGGGGTGCCCAGGAGCCGGTTCAGCCCGTTGTCGATCTGCAGGGCTCCCAGGCCGAGGGAGGTGGTGGTGCCGAACAGGGTGGCGAAGACCGTGAAGACGTCGATGGCCTTGCCGAGGGGACCGTCGGCGTGCCGCCCCATCAGCGGCCGGAACAGGGCGCTGACCAGTCCGGGGCGCTTCCTGCGGTGCATCGAGTAGGCCAGGGCCAGACCGAAGATCGCGAAGATCGCCCAGGCGTGCAGTCCCCAGTCGTAGAAGGAGTACTGCAGGGCCAGAACCGCCGCCCCCGGGGTCCCCGCCTCGGCCAGGCCGTGGGGAGGGGTGGTGAAGTGCGAGATCGGCTCGGCGATCCCGTAGGAGACCAGGCCGATGCCCATCACCGTGCACAGGATCATGGCGATCCAGGTGTGGGTGGCGAACTCGGGGCGGTCCTCGTCCGAACCCAGCCGGATGCGCCCGTACCGGCTGCAGGCCAGCCCGGTCAGGAGCGCCAGGAGCAGGAGGGGGAGCAGCAGGTACGCCCAGCCGAAGCTGCTGGTGATCCGGTTCAGCGCGGAGCTCATGGTGGCCGTCTGGTGCTCCGGGGCGGCCACGCCCCAGACCACGAACAGCGCCGAGATGGAGAGGGAGGCCCAGAAGACCACCCCGACGGTTCCTCGTTCGGTGGTGTCATTCATGGGTCGACTCCTCTCTCGCGACGTCGGCCACCTTCGGTGGTGACACACGGCACGAGGGTTCGCACGGCTGTGGGCCGTCGCGTTCGTCTGGTCTGGGGCCAAGGGCGGGTTGCACGGAAACGGGCCGCCTGTTCGTCGGTGGATGATCGAGACCCCGGGAGCCCCTCCGCGGTGTGCGGGGCGTGCCGAGCGGAGAATCAGGACGGATCGGGGTCGAGGCGAGCGCGCGGGACCCCGAGGGGATACCGGTGGCGGCGAGGAGGACCCCGTGACATCGGCGGCAGGCCCCCGTCCGGGTCGGCGCGCCGCGTTCGACAGCACGGCCGCGCGCTGGCTCAGGGGCCTGCGCACACGGTTCCGACTGACGGGCCGACCGGGAAACGGTCGCGTGTCGGCCCCCGGACAGGGATGCCGCGGGACCGGCCGAGCCGGGTCGGGCCGAGGAACCGGCGGAGCCTCCGAACGAGCGTACTCGCATGTGGGAGCGGGTGCCGCCACTCCGGCCCCGGAACCCTGTGCCGCCCCTCTCACTGCCCGGGCGGCCGCCGGACGGACAGGGCCCGACCCGCGCCCCCTCTTCTGGGGCGGCCCGGGCCAGGGGCTCGGCAGCCCCGGAAACGACGAGAGGCCAGATCCGAAGATCCGGCCTCTCGTGCTGCTTGTGGGCGATACAGGACTCGAACCTGTGACCCCTACCGTGTCGAGGTAGTGCTCTAGCCAACTGAGCTAATCGCCCTCATGGGAATGAGGTTCGCATGGAGCCGGAGACGGGAATCGAACCCGTGTGCAGGGATTTGCAGTCCCTTGCCTCAACCACTCGGCCACTCCGGCTTACAGGAAGCACGAGGGTGCCGAGCGGCACCCATGCGTGCCTCTTCTCCGAGCGGACGACGGGATTCGAACCCGCGACCCTCACCTTGGCAAGGTGATGCTCTACCAGCTGAGCCACGTCCGCGTGCGGCCTGGGATGTTCTCCCGGGCCTGATCCGATTGTGCCACCTGGGGCGGCGCTATGCGAATCGTTCGAGCGGACGACGGGATTCGAACCCGCGACCCTCACCTTGGCAAGGTGATGCTCTACCAGCTGAGCCACGTCCGCACGGCGAGTTCTCGGTTCGGCTCCGGTCTCCGCCGGTGCCGCGTCCCTCGCTGCGTTAGGAACTCTAGCGGAAGTTGGGGCAAGTGCGAAATCGACTTCCGCCGGAGGGCTCCTGCGCCCTGCCGTGGCAGGCCCGGCCGGCCCGCCGCGGCGGCATTGGCTACTTCTCCACGTGGGCGGGGGAGGAGGGCATGTCGGGCCGGGGCGGGGCGGACAGGTACTGGCCGACCCGCTCGATCACCTTGTTCATCTCGTAGGCGATGAGCCCCACGTCGCTGTCGGCGTCCGACATCAGGGCCATGCACGCGCCCTCTCCCGCGGCGGCCACGAACAGGAAGGCGCGGTCCATCTCGATGATGCTCTGCCGGATGGTCCCGGCGGAGAACTGCTTGCTGGCTCCTCCCGCGAGACTGTGCAGACCGGAGGCGATGGCCGAGAGGTGCTCGGCGGCGGGGCGGTCGAGGCCGCTGGAAGTGGCCATCAGGAGTCCGTCGGTGGACAGGACGATCGCGTGCTGTGTGCCCGAGGCGCGGGTGAGGAGGTCGTCCAGCAGCCAGCTGAGTTCGCCGCGGGCGGTGCTCGGTGGGGTCATGTCTCTCTTTGCTGTGTCTGGTGTGGTCGCGAGTGACAGGGGCACGCGCGCTGCGGAACGCTTCACGTACACCGGTCGGAGAGGCGGCGGGGGCGGGCGCCACCGGTCCCGCATAAGCGTTGCCCAGATGATAGTCATTCGTAACTTATCTGTCCGGCTGCAGCCGTCGGTTCCGGGTGGGCCGCATCGGAGGGCCGACTCCGTGACCAGTGGAGACGCCCCCGTAAGGAACGCGGGAACCGGACCGGCGGCCGGTGCCGGACAGAGGACTTGCCAAGGCGCGGACCCGGCGGGTACGGGCGGGTACGGCGGATTCTCCGGGCACGGCGGGTGCCGCAGGTGGGAGGATTCGGGAAGAGACCGGCCCGACCAGGGCCTTGAGAACTCGGGGGTTGGAATGAGGGTGTGGATCGCCGGCGCCGGTTACGGCCGCGGCGCCGTGCTGGAGGACGAGGACGCGCGTATCCCCGTGACCGACCACGGGATCACCGTGGGGGACGGGGTCTTCGAGACGGTCCGCTCACAGGGCGGCAGGCCGTTCGCGCTCACCCGCCACCTGAGGCGGCTGTCGCGGTCCGCCCGAGGACTGGGCATGGCCGAGCCCGACCTGGAGCTGATCGCGGACGGCGTGGCCCGGGCGGTGGCCGCGAACCCGGAGCTGCCGGACGCCCGGGTGCGCATCACCGTCACGGACGGGACCGGCCCCCTGGGCTCGGACCGGGGCCGGGGGGAGCAGACCGCCATCGTGGCCCTTGGCCCCTTCCCGGGCATCGCCCCCGCCACCGACGTGGCCCTGGCGCCCTGGCCGCGTAACGAGTTCGGCGCGCTTGCGGGCCTCAAGACGACCTCCTACGCGGACAACGTGCGCGCCCTCGCCTACGCGCGTGAACGCGGGGCCAGCGAGGCGGTCTTCCGCAACATCAGCGGGAACCTCTGCGAGGGCACCGGCAGCAACGTCTTCGTGGTGCTCGACGGCCGGCTCCTCACCCCTCCGCTCTCGGCCGGTCCGCTCGCGGGCATCACCCGGGAACTGGTCCTGGAGTGGTTCGGCGGTGCGGAGGAGGACGTTCCGATGGAGCGGCTCCCGGAGGTCACCGAGGCCTTTCTGACCTCCACCGGCCGCGACGTACAGCCGATCCTGAACATCGGTGACCAGCGGGTGTCCGCCGAGGCGGGCCCGGTCACCGCGAAGGCCAGGGCCGTGTTCGCCGAGCGTTCCGCGGCTGACCTCGACCCGTGACGGGCCCCTCCGGGCCCGCCGGAGGCGGCACGAAGGGGCGGGGACGGCGCCCGGGCGCCGTCCCCGCCCCTTCGTCGGTCCTTCCCGCCGCCCCGCCGACATGCGGGACCCCCACGGGCGCGGAGGTGCCGCCGGACCTTCGCCTCAGGAGTGGAGGTGCTGCTGGATCTCCTCGTCGAGGTCGACGAACTGGGCTTCCTGCCCGGCCGGGACGATCTCGTAGGTGCGGTGGAGGAACTCCGCGAGGGGGGCGACCTGGGTGTCGAACTCGGCCTGCCCGAAGGGCGAGGAGAGCGCGATGCTGACCGAACGGTCCCCGCTGTCGTCCTTGGAGGGCCACACCCGGACGTCTCCCTCGCCGACCGGGCGCACGATGCCCACGGTGAGGAGTTCGCGCGCGAAGATCCACTCGACGGGGTTGTCCTCGCCGGTGTGGAAGGCGACGCGAATCGCGTACGGGTCCTCAGAGCTGTAGTCGAGTCGTGCTACCAGTGGAACCGCGGTGCGCTCCGGGACCACGAGTCGCAGGCCCAGCTCGGCGGTGGCAGTGGTGTCGCTACTGTTCATGTTCGCCAAACCTTTTCTCGTCCGGCCCAGGCGTCCTGGGGCGCGAGCCGGTTGCCGTCTCACTCGCTCCAACGCGGGTACCCGCGGACCATGACGTGAGTACGGAGACTTTTCTTGGTCGATGGGACCGGAGGTCTCGCTGCCCGCCCAGCGGGGCCAGCGCGCCGCGGGGCGGCACCACGATCCTTCGTCACTGTAATGACCAGGGGAAACCAAAGATTTCCCCATGATGAGTGGCCCGTGTCACGCGGAGGTCAATCCGCGGTCGTCTCGGGAGGGTCCACGGAGGCGGGAACTCCTACTCACTGCGGGGATCGCGGCTGGCAAAGGAATCCTGTGGGACTCCGTCAGCCATGATATGTGACCTCAGTCACACCTGTGTGGCCCCGTGGGCGGCCGGGGGTGCATCAACCACCCCCGAACATGCGCTAGAGTTTTTCTTGTCCGGCCGAGAGGGCGGACGGGGCACAGCCCCCAGGGCGATTAGCTCAGTTGGCTAGAGCGCATCGTTCACACCGATGAGGTCACTGGTTCGAGTCCAGTATCGCCCACAGCCGGGAGGGCCCACTCCGTATCGCGCGGAGTGGGCCCTCTTTTTTTGGTTTTGGCCCTGCAAGGCCCGGGCAACGTGCGCGTATGCGTCCGCAGGCCGGTTTTCGGAGGTTGCCCGGTGCGGGAAAGGTCCCCGCCTATTCCTCGGGTACGCCGCGCGGGGAGTCGCGGCCCCGGAGTGCGGCCCTGGCGGCTCTGCGCGAGCGCAGGCGCGACAACAACTCGCTCCTCATCCGCATCGCCCACCTCTCACCCCTTCGGGACCACACCCGGGCGGGCCTCAACAGCCGGTGGGCCCAGCGGAACTCGCTGCTGAGTATGAGCATGCCGAGGAGAACCGAGGCGATCCCCGGCCCGGGGACGATCATCATGACGACCCCGGCCAGAATGACGACGGTGCCCACCGTGCCGACCAGGATGCGCCACGGAAGGTGCAGGGCCGGGTGGGTGTGCATGCGTCTGCGGAAGAGGCGCAGCCGTGCGCGCAGGCGCCTCCAGCGGCGGATTCGGGCGTGGTGAGTGGGGGATGTCTCCCGGGCGGAAGGCCCGTTTGGTGGGCTCGGTGACATGCGCTCACAGTATTCGGTCGATACGACGGGTGTGTTCGGGACGGAGGCGATACACGAGGTCGGATGTCTGCTGATTGTCACCGATCTCGTTGACCGGATCAATGGTTCCTTCAGCAGTGGCGTTGAACCACCGAAAACATGACGATTGCTGACAGAAAACTCTGATGTCGGCAGGTTCATCCCCGCCGGAGTCCGCCTCAGGGGTCGCCCGGCGATCGGCTGTGGAGGTCGCCGCACTGCGGCGGAACAGGCCGAATCCCCGGACCGAATCGGGATGATTCCCTACTTCGGCCCGGACCCCGGCCGGAACGGGGGGCGGGCGTGCCCGCGGCCGCCGGCCGCCGGACCTGTGGACAACCAGAAGCGGTCCCACCCCGGAGCCGATAGCATCGGGGTGCGAAAACCCTGGCCGCCGTGTCCGGCGGCCGGTTCGCGTCCACGACATCGACGTATCCCTAGGAGTCACCGTGTCCGCCGCGTCTGAGCTGCACATCACCCTCGCCGGAACCCCGCGTGCGGTGGCGGCCACGACTACCGCGGGGCAGGCACTGGAGGCGGACGGCAGGACCGTGATCGCCGCCCTGGTCAACGGGGAACCCCGCGACCTGGCCTGGGAGCTCTCCGACGGAGACACCGTCGAGCCGATCGCGATCGACTCGGAGCAGGGACGGGCGATCCTGCGCCACTCCACCGCGCACGTCCTCGCCCAGGCCGTCCAGGAGCTCTTCCCCGAGGCCAAGCTGGGTATCGGCCCGCCCGTCGAGAACGGTTTCTACTACGACTTCGACGTGGCCGAGCCCTTCACCCCCGCCGATCTCAAGAGCATCGAGAAGAAGATGCAGCAGATCATCAAGCAGGGGCAGCGCTTCGACCGCCGTGTCGTCTCCGATGACGAGGCCCGCGCCGAGCTGGCCACCGAGCCCTACAAGCTGGAGCTGATCGGTCTCAAGGGCGGTGCCGCCGAGGCGGCCGACGGTGCTTCCGCCGAGGTCGGCACCGGTGAGCTCACCATCTACGACAACATCCACCCGCGCACCGGCGAGCAGTGCTGGAAGGATCTGTGCCGGGGCCCGCACGTCCCCACCACCAAGGTGGTCCCGGCCTTCAAGCTCATGCGCACCGCCGCCGCCTACTGGCGGGGCAAGGAGACCAACCCGCAGCTCCAGCGGGTCTACGGCACCGCCTGGGAGAACAAGGACAGGCTCAAGGAGTACCTGGCCTTCCTGGAGGAGGCCGAGAAGCGCGACCACCGCAAGCTCGGCTCCGAACTCGACCTGTTCTCCATCCCGGACGAGATCGGTTCCGGCCTGGCGGTCTTCCATCCCAAGGGCGGCATCATCCGCCGGGTCATGGAGGACTACTCCCGCAAGCGGCACGAGGAGGGCGGCTACGAGTTCGTCTACTCCCCGCACGCCACCAAGGGCGCCCTGTTCGAGAAGTCGGGGCACCTCGACTGGTACGCGGACGGCATGTACCCCCCCATGCAGCTCGACGGCGGTCAGGACTACTACCTGAAGCCGATGAACTGCCCGATGCACAACCTGATCTTCGACGCGCGCGGGCGCTCCTACCGTGAGCTGCCGCTGCGCATGTTCGAGTTCGGCACCGTGTACCGGTACGAGAAGTCCGGTGTGGTGCACGGCCTGACCCGCGCCCGGGGCTTCACCCAGGACGACGCGCACATCTACTGCACCCGCGAGCAGATGGCGGACGAGCTCGACTCGCTGCTGACCTTCGTGCTGGACCTGCTGCGCGACTACGGTCTGGACGACTTCTACCTGGAGCTGTCCACCAAGGACCCGGAGAAGTACGTCGGTGACGACGCCAGCTGGGACGAGGCCACCGACACCCTCCGCCGGGCCGCCGAGAAGCAGGGGCTGGAACTGGTCCTGGACCCGGGCGGCGCCGCCTTCTACGGTCCCAAGATCTCCGTGCAGGCCAAGGATGCCATCGGCCGTACCTGGCAGATGTCCACCATCCAGCTGGACTTCAACCTGCCCGAGCGCTTCGACCTGGAGTACACCGCCGCGGACGGCACCCGCCAGCGCCCGGTGATGATCCACCGCGCCCTCTTCGGTTCCATCGAGCGGTTCTTCGCCGTGCTGCTGGAGCACTACGCGGGCGCCTTCCCGGCGTGGCTCGCCCCGGTCCAGGCGGTGGGCATCCCCATCGCCGACGAGCACGTCCCCTACCTGCAGGAGGTCGCCGCCAAGCTGCGCGCGGAGGGGATCCGGGTCGAGGTCGACGCCGGAGACGACCGGATGCAGAAGAAGATCCGCAACGCCCAGAAGCAGAAGGTGCCCTTCATGCTGCTGGCCGGTGACGAGGACATCAGCAAGAACGCGGTGTCCTTCCGTTACCGCGACGGTTCACAGAACAACGGAGTCCCCGTGGAGGAGGCGGTCGCCGAGATCGTCACCGCGGTCCGTGAGCGCCGCTGACGAACTCCCCGCCGACGGCTTCGGCACGGAGCCCGTCCCGAAGCCGTCCCACGGACGCGGAGAGCGCCCGTCCCCTTTCTGGGGCGGGCGCTCCGTCTTCTCCCGGAGGGGCCGGGTCAGCCGCGCTCACTCTGGCCCTTGGGCTCCTTGTCGTCCTTGAACAGGTCCTCGCGGGAGATCTTCGCGGTGGCGTTGGGGTCCGCCGTGGTCTCCTCCTCGTCATCGCGGAACAGGTCCTCGCGCGAGATGCGGTGTGTGGCATTGGGGTCACTCATGGGGGTTCCACTCCTTGTGCGTTGGGGTAAGCCGGATTTTATCCGTCCTCGGCACGGGGGCCGCATGTTCCCGCCCCCGCCCCTGCTCCCGCGCGGGGCAGCGGGTACTCGGGGCCACGGATCAGCACTCGGTGGTATCGCGTTCCCACGCCTGGGCCGGGACCCGGTCCACCAGGTCGATCAGATAGTCGGCGGCGGTCAGGGCGCGGTCCGGATCCAGGTGCATGGCAGCCCAGGTCAGGACATGGGAGCCGGTGAAGCGTACCGGCAGGGAGCGTGACCGGCAGTCCGACAGCAGCCAGGAGACGGTGTCCTGGCCCAGGACGGCGCGGGTGAAGTCGTCATCGGTGCCGACGGTGCGAAAGGCTTCGGAGAAGGCCCGGCCGACTTCCTCCGGACCGCCCCGGCCGTCGAGGGACACGATACGGGCCAGGTCACGACGGTGGATCTCCAGGTCCGCGCCGGGCCCCGGGGTCCGCACCGCGACGACCCGGTAGGTCTGCCGCTCCTGCCCGGCGCCTCGCCGCGAGACGGGGGAGGCGCTGCGGGTGACCTCGAACATGGTCGTCAGGTGCGTGCCCCGGCGTCCGGTGAGCACGTGGCGGGCACGTGTGCCGGGTCCCTGGACGGTCCGGGGCAGGACCGCGTCCTCCAAGGGGCTCGGGTGGTGCTCGGTGTAGTGCCAACCGTGTTCTCGGGCCCATGCCTGGAGTTCGGCGGCCCGCTCCTTGCGAAAGTGCGCGGCGACCGTGATCACCCCGGCCGACACCACCACGGTGACCAGGGCGAGCAGGGACAGGGCGCCTTCCATCCGGTGTCTCCTCGGGTGGGGAACGTGAGGAGCCAGGGACCCGGTACGGGCCCGCCGAGGCGGGCCGGGTCTCCGCGGACCCGGAAATCAGGGGGCCCGCACTGGCCTTGTCAGTCCATTCTGTGCCGATTGGTGGTGCTTGTCACCCCTCAGGGGCGCCCTGCGGTGGCACAGGGAGGAGTAGACCCCGCGAATGGAGGCGGAACCGGCAAGCGCCTGTCCGGAAGCGGACAGGCGCTTTCAGCGTCCGAGCCACGGCAGGTGTCCGGGGTCGCGCTCCGCCGACCAGCTGGCACGCGCCGCGGGGACGGTCGCCCCGCCGGTGCCCGTCGTCCCCCCGACCGCCCGCAGCAGATGCAGGATCTGCGCCGGGGAGGGCCGGTATCCGGGCGGTTCGATCAGTGCCGCCCGGACCGGGACGACCAGCTCCCCGGGCACCCCGGTCAGGTCGGCCTCACCGCGCAGGACCCGTTGGGTCAGCGCCTCGGGGCTCCCGCGGCCGAAGGGGTTGCGTCCGGTAGCGGCGTAGGCGGTCAGCTGGCCCCAGGCGAACACGTCCGAGGCCGCGGTGGCGGGCGCCCCCCGGAGGCGTTCGGGGGCGATCCAGCCGGGGGTGCCCATCACCCCGCCGGTCCTGGTGTGCACGGTGCCGTCCAGGGTGCGGGCGATCCCGAAGTCCAGGATGCGCGGGCCGTCGGGGGAGAGGACGACGTTGCTCGGTTTGAGGTCGCTGTGCGCGACCCCGGCCCGGTGGATGTCGGCGAGGGCGGCGGCCACCCCCGCGGCCACCCCGGTCAGGGCACCGCCGAGCAGTCGGCCCACGCCCTTGACCTGCCCGCGCAGGGTCGGTCCGGGCACGTACGCGGTGGCCAGCCATGGCATCTCCGCCTGCGGGTCGGCGCCGACGAAGCGGGGCACGAAGGGGCCGCGCACCCGGCGCAGGGCCCCGACCTCCCAGGCGAAGCGGGCGCGGAACTCCGGTTCGTCGGCCAGTTCCGGGTGCACGGCCTTGACCGCCACCAGCCTCCCGAACCGTGACCGGCCCAGGTAGACGGTGCCCATGCCACCGGAGCCGAGCCGCCCGAGCAGGCGGTGCGGGCCCAACCGGACCGGGTCGTGCGCGCCCAGGGGTCTTATCGGCGGGCTGTCGGTCTTCCCCCGATCACGCCTCAGGCGAGCCATACCGCTCCTCGGTCGTGTGGGCGGTGCGCGTCGGCGGGCGGACGCCGTGCGGGAGACGGGGCGGGAAGGGCGCGGGCACGGGGCGGGAGAGGAGCACGGTGGCGAAACCTCGTGGGGGTAGGGGGCGCGGAGGCGGGACCCACCGGTGACGGGCCCGTCACCGGATGGCCCCAGCACGGTGGACGCCCCAGGACCCGGGAAAGTTCGGCCGAGGCGCGCCCCGCCCCTCGACCGGGGATTCGGCACGCGGGTGCGCGCCCGCCCTTCCGCCACTGCCCGGGAACGCCGCAGCTCCCGGGTAACGTCGTGGGAATTCCGCGGACAGAAGGGTTTCGGGAGCGCCGGCGGTGTTCTCCGACAGAGTTTCCGGAGCTCTTCTTACCCGGCCCCGTTACGGGGCTCTCAGACCTCGATAACGTCCAGCGCGCTCTCCAGCCCCTGGAAATCATCCGCGTTCCGGGTATAGAGCGGGAGCCCGTGCACCGAGGCGACGGCGGCGATCATCAGGTCCATCCTGCGTGGCTTGGGGCTACGGTTCGCGGCGATGGTCAACGCCACGAGGGTGCCGTAGCGGGCAGCGGCCTCTCCGCCGAACGGAAGGGGGACGAAGTCCACGGCCGCGGCCTGGAGTCTCTCCGTGCGGGAGGCCCTGGCCACAGGGTCCTTCGCCATGGCGACCCCCTGGTGCAGTTCGGCCATCGGGAGGTTATCTCGGGAAAGTGGGGCAGGAGTGCGGGATCGAGATCAGGTAGATCAATGAACGTGCAGGTGTCGAGCACCCCGGTTTCGTGGCTCTCAACCATCCTCGCCCTCGCTGATCCGGTCCTCGTCGCCGAAGAACTCGTCGGCTTCCTTCCTCATGGCGGCATGGTCGATTCGAGGCAGGCGTCGGTGACGCTCCACGAGTTCCCCGGCACTGAGCCTGCGCCTGCGTGCCAGGGGCCGTACCTCGGCCACATCGACTCCGTTGCGCGTGACGTGGAAGGCCTCCCCGGCTTCCACGGCATCCATGACGGCGGCGGCCTTGTTGCGGAACTCTCTCCGCGTGATCGTCTTCATGAATCGAACGTAGCTCTGCGTGTCTCGCCGTGCTACGTATTGTCGAAGGTTCAGGTAGGAGAACGCGGCCCCGGGGACTCCGTTGTCCTCGGGGCCGCGTAACCGTGGGGATCAGGCGGGCAGTCCGAGCTCCCTGGCGATGAGCATCTTCTGGACCTCGCTCGTGCCCTCGCCGATCTCCAGGATTTTGGCGTCCCGGTAGAAGCGCCCCACCGGGTAGTCGTTCATGAACCCGTAGCCGCCGAAGACCTGGGTGGCGTCGCGGGCGTTGTCCATCGCCGCGTTGGAGGCGATGAGCTTGGCGATGGCCGCCTCCTTCTTGAAGGGCTCGCCCGCCAGCATCCGCGAGGCCGCGTCGTAGTAGGCCAGGCGGGCGCTGTACGTGCGGGCCTCCATCTCGGCGATCTTGAACTGGATGGCCTGGTACCGGCCGATGCTGTTGCCGAAGGCCTGCCGTTCGTGGGCGTAGCGCACGCTCTCGTCCACGCATCCCTGGGCCAGGCCCACCGACAGCGCCGCGATGGCGATCCGCCCCTCGTCGAGGATGCGCAGGAACTGGGCGTAGCCGCGGCCGCGCTCGCCCACGAGGTTGGCCTCGGGGACCCGGCAGTCCTCGAAGACCAGCTCGTTGGTGTCCGAGGCGTTCCATCCCACCTTCGAGTACTTCTGTCCGAGGGAGAACCCCGGGGTGTCCCTGGGGACCAGGATCGAGGAGATCTCCGGACGCCCGTCCTCCCGCGTACCGGTCACGGCGGTCACGGTGACCAGGGCGGTGATGTCGGTGCCCGAGTTGGTGATGAACGACTTGGTCCCGTTGATCACCCACTCGCCGTCCTCCAGGCGCGCCGTGGTCCTGGGCGAGCCCGCGTCCGAACCGCCGTCCGGCTCGGTCAGGCCGAACGCCCCCAGCGCCTCGCCGGAGGTCAGCCCGGGCAGGTAGGTCTTCTTCTGCTCCTCGGTGCCGAAGCGGTGGATCGGCATCGCACCCAGCGACACCCCCGCCTCCAGGGTGATGGCCACCGACGAGTCCACCCGGGCCAGCTCCTCCAGGGCCAGGCACAGGGCGAAGTAGTCGCCGCCCATGCCGCCGTGCTCCTCGGGGAACGGCAGCCCGAACAGGCCCATCTGACCCATCTTGGCGATGATGTCGTAGGGGAAGGCGCCCCGCTCGTAGAAGTCCCCGATGACCGGGGCGACCTCGGTCCGGGCGAAGGTCTCCACGGCGGCCCGCAGGTCGGCGTGCTCGGTCGAGAGTTCGTGACGCTTCATCACTGCTGCTCCTCGCTGGTGGCGGGGGTGGAAGGGGTGCCGGCCGGGTTCTCGGCCGACACGGGGAACGGTTCGACGGTCACCAGGACCGCGTCCATGGGCACCGGGGCACCCGGGCGGACCGCCACCTCGGTGACGGTGCCGTCGACGGGCGAGGGCACGGAGTGCTCCATCTTCATCGCCTCGACCACCGCCAGGGCGGTTCCGGCGGTGACCTCCTGGCCCACCCGGACCGGTACGTCGAGCACCGTGCCCGGCATGGGGCTGCGCACCGTCCCGTCGGCGGCCGCCTCGTCCGCGCGCAGAGCGGCGGCCACCGGCTCCTCGTGCAGGGTCCAGGCGGCGCCGTCGAGCCCCAACCACCGGTGCGCGGTGGCCGGGTCGTCGGCGCGGAGGTAGGTGCGGGTCCGGTCGGGGGTGGTGACGGTGAGCCGGGAACCGTCCGCGGAGCGCCGGGCGCGGACCGCCACGGCCCCGGTCTCCCCGGCTGCTCCGGCGACCCTTTCGGCCCCGTCCCCGGCCACGCTCACCAGGTACCGGCCGGCGCCCCCGTCCCGGCGGACGCGGACCACGACGGCGTCGTGCCCGGGCGACCGCAGCCGCCACGGGGTCCAGGCCGGGCCGCCCATCCGCCATCCGTCGGGTACGGCGAAGCGGTCCGCGCTCGGCGGGCCCTCCAGGTCCAGTTGGTGGTCCAGGGCGGCGGCCGCGTACACCTCGGCGGGTACCCCCTCGGGTGCGGCGGCGGGGGGATCGGCGGCGATCAGGTCGGTGCTCAGGTCACCGGCCGCCACCCGAGGGTGGCGCAGCAGCCGCCGCAGGTACGCGGTGTTGGTGACGCAGCCCAGCAACAGGTAGGAGCCGAGCGCGGCGTCCATCCGGGCCAGCGCCTCGGACCGGTCCGCCCCCCAGGTGACGACCTTGGCCAGCATGGGGTCGAAGTCGGAGGTCACCGACCCGCCCTCGGCGATACCCGAGTCCACCCGCACCCCCGGCCCGGAGGGCTCCCGCAGCGCCAGGACCGGCCCGCCCGAGGGCAGGAAACCCCGGTCGGCGTCCTCGGCGTAGACACGGGACTCCACCGCGTGCCCGACCCAGGACACCTCCTCCTGGGTGAAGGGCAGCGGTTCCCCGTTCGCGACCCGGAGTTGGAGTTCCACCAGGTCCACGCCGCGCTCGCCGCGGACGGCCACGACCTCCTCGGTGACCGGGTGCTCCACCTGCAGCCGGGTGTTCATCTCCAGGAAGGAGAAGGACAGTTCGCCGCCGGGCCCGGTCTCGGCGATGAACTCGACCGTGCCGGCGCCCACGTACCCGCAGGAGCGGGCGGCCGCCACCGCGGCCTCACCCATGGCGGCGCGCTGCGCGGAGCCGAGCAGCGGCGACGGTGCCTCCTCCACCACCTTCTGGTGGCGGCGCTGCAGGCTGCACTCGCGCTCTCCCAGGTGCAGGACGTTGCCGTGGGTGTCGGCCAGGACCTGCACCTCGATGTGGCGCGGCCGTTGGACCAGCTTCTCGACGAGCAGGGTGGAGTCCCCGAAGGAGGCCAGTGCCTCGCGGCGGGCGGCCGCGGCGTCGGCGAGCAGGGTGTCGGGGGAGTGGACGGCCCGCATGCCCTTGCCGCCGCCGCCGGCGGAGGGCTTGATCAGCAGCGGGTAGCCGGTCTCGGAGGCGGCGTGCAGGAGTTCGTCGTCGGACAGGGGCTGTCCGGGTTTCTCGGTGAACCCGCCCAGGACGGGTACTCCGGCTCGGGCCACCGTGTCCTTGGCGCGGATCTTGTCGCCCATGGCCTCGATCGCGGAGGCGGGCGGGCCGACGAAGACCAGGCCGGCCTCGGCGCAGGCCCGTGCGAAGCCGGCGTTCTCGGACAGGAAGCCGTACCCGGGGTGGACCATGGTGGCGCCGCTCGCGGCGGCAGCCGCGACGATGCCCTCGGCGTCGAGGTAGCGGTCCACCCTGAACGCCTCGTCGGCGGCCAGGGTGTGCGGTGATCCGGCGTCGGCGTCGGTGTACACCGCGACCGAGCGCAGTCCCGTCCGACGCAGGGTGCGCATGACGCGGAGCGCGATCTCACCCCGGTTGGCGACCAGCACGGTGGCCGGTCCGGTGCTGTCGGGTGTTGTGTCTGGCGTCGTGGTCAAGGGTTCCTCACATCCGGAAGACGCCGTAGCCCACCGGGTCCAGGGGCGCGTGGCGGGCGGCGGACAGGGCCATGGCGAGCACGTCCCGGGTGTCGGCGGGGTCGATGACGCCGTCGTCCCACAGGCGGGCGGTGGAGTAGTACGGGCTGCCCTGTTCCTCGTACTGGTCGCGGATGGGCGCCTTGAAGGCCTCCTCGTCCTCGGCCGACCACTCCTCGCCCCGGGCCTCCTTCTGGTCCCGGCGGACGGTGGACAGCACGGAGGCGGCCTGTTCACCGCCCATCACGGAGATGCGGGCGTTCGGCCACATCCACAGGAAGCGGGGCGAGTAGGCGCGGCCGCACATCGAGTAGTTGCCCGCCCCGAAGGAACCGCCGATGACCACGGTGAACTTGGGGACGCGGGCGCAGGCCACCGCGGTGACCATCTTGGCCCCGTGCTTGGCGATGCCGCCCGCCTCGTAGTCGCGGCCGACCATGAACCCCGAGATGTTCTGCAGGAACACCAGGGGGATGGACCGGCGGTCGCACAGTTCGATGAAGTGCGCGCCCTTGAGCGCGGACTCGGCGAACAGGATGCCGTTGTTGGCGATGATCCCGACCGGGTGGCCCTGGATGTGCGCGAACCCGGTGACCAGGGTGGTGCCGTACTCGGACTTGAACTCGGTGAACTCGCTGCCGTCGACCACCCGGCCGATGACCTCGCGCACGTCGTAGGGGGTCCGGGTGTCGGCGGGCACCACCCCGTAGAGCTCCCCGGGGTCGAGCTCGGGCGGGCGCGGTTCGCGGACCTCCCAGGCGGGCGGGTCGAGCGGCCCGAGGGTGTCGGCGATCCGCCTGACCCTGGTGAGGGCGTCGGCGTCGTCGTCGGCGAGGTGGTCGGTGACCCCGGAGATCCGTGAGTGCAGGTCGCCGCCGCCCAGTTCCTCGGCGGTGACGACCTCGCCGGTGGCGGCCTTGACCAGGGGCGGACCGCCGAGGAAGACCGTGCCCTGTTCGCGGACGATGACCGCCTCGTCGCTCATCGCCGGAACGTAGGCGCCGCCGGCGGTGCAGGATCCCAGGACCGCCGCGATCTGCGGGATGCCCGCCCGGGACATGGTGGCCTGGTTGTAGAAGATGCGGCCGAAGTGCTCCCGGTCGGGGAAGACGTCGTCCTGCATGGGCAGGAAGGCGCCGCCGGAGTCGGCCAGGTACACGCAGGGGAGGCGGTTGTGCAGTGCCACCTCCTGGGCGCGCAGGTGCTTCTTGACCGTCATCGGGTAGTAGCTGCCGCCCTTGACCGTGGCGTCGTTGGCGACCACGACCGTCGGCCGTCCGGCCACGCGGCCGACCCCGGCGATCATCCCGGCTCCGGGCGCGTCCTGGCCGTCCCTGCCGTAGAGGCCGTAGGCGGCCAGCGGGGCGATCTCCAGGAACGGTGAACCGGGGTCGAGGAGGAGGTCGACGCGGTCGCGGGGGAGGAGTTTGCCGCGCTCGACGTGGCGCGCTCGGGTCTTCTCGGGGCCGCCGAGGGCCGCGGTGGCGATCCGCTCCCGCAGCTCCAGTGCGAGCGCGCGGTTCGCGGCGTCGTTGGCGGCGAACGCGGGACCGGCGGTGTCCACCGCCGAACCGAGCACAGGTGCCCTGCTCATGGTGTCCTCTCGTGGAGGGATGTTAATGCTCACTAACAACAGTGATGTTAGTAACTACTAACATGGGTGTCCAGGGCCGGGAGCGGCCCGGATCACCGGATCGGCTCGACGAGAGGTGGACGGATGGACGCGGGACAGGGGCCGGCGGGGCACAGACAGACGGGGCAGCGGCCGACGGGTGAGCGCAGGACGGCGATCCTGGGCGCGGCCGCGCGCCTCTTCGCGGCTCGGGGCTACCGCGGGGTGACCATCGACGACCTCGGGCGGGCGGTCGGCACCACCGGGCCCGCGTTCTACCGGCACTTCCCCGGCAAGGAGGCGCTGCTCGGTGAGGTCCTCGTGGACATCAGCGACCGCCTCTCCCGGCGGGGGAGCGAACTCGTGGCCGGGGCCGGGAGCCCCGGGGAGGCCCTGGAGGCGCTGCTGCGCGGACACATCGAGTTCTCCCTGGACGAGCCCGACCTGATCACCGTGCACGACCGGGAACTGGGCAACCTCACCGAGGAGGACCGCGGCCGGGTCCGGCGCCTCCAGCGCGGCTACGTGGAGGAGTGGGTCGGCGTCCTCGCCGAACTGCGCCCGGCGAGCCGGCCCGCCGCCCTGCGCGCCTCGGTGCACGCCGCCTTCGGTCTGCTCAACTCCACCCCGCACAGCCGGGGCGCGCTGTCCCGTGACGAGATGGCCGCCCTGCTGCTCCGGATGGGCTCCGCGGCCCTGCTCGCCGGGGAACCCCCGGCCCATGTCGAGATGGACCGCCGCTGAACGTGGCTTTGCCGGCTCACGGGTAGGCCGCGCACTAGTCTCCCGGGTCTCGGGCCCGGGAGGTGCGCGTCCGTCTCCGAGGCAGGCCCCTTCTTCCGCGCGGCGTCCGCCTCATCGGGGAGACGTGCCGGTGCCCGCCTGTCCGAGGGGCA
This sequence comes from Nocardiopsis sp. iso_40, assembly GCF_056173285.1. Lineage (NCBI taxonomy): Bacteria > Bacillati > Actinomycetota > Actinomycetes > Streptosporangiales > Nocardiopsidaceae > Nocardiopsis > Nocardiopsis sp. iso_40. The sequence continues at coordinate 1,820,547 of NZ_CM149666.1, forward strand.
CGCGGGGGCGGCCCCGCGGCCTCGGCCAACAGCGTGAGGGGGACGATGTGAACACGGTGACCAGGGGATTCCGCGGCCGCAGAGGCGGTGACCCCGCCCGGATCCCACCGGGCCAGTACCAGACCCACGACTTTCCGGTCCTGTCGGCGGGACCCACCCCGCGGGTGGACACCGACGACTGGACCCTCACCGTCACCGAGGAGACCGGACGAACCCTGAGCTGGACCTGGGAGGAGTTCCTGGCCCTGCCCCAGGAGCAGCCGCACGTGGACATCCACTGCGTCACACGGTGGTCCAAGCTCGACACCGACTGGACCGGGGTCAGCCTGGACGTGCTGTTGGCGGAGGCGGAGACCACGGCGGAGCACGTCCTGGTGTCCGGCTTCGGCGGCTACACCACCAACATTCCGCTCCAGGACCTGACCGACGGCCAGGCATGGGTGGTGCACGCCTTCGAAGGTGAGCCGCTCGCCCCGGAGCACGGCGGGCCCGCCCGGCTGATCGTCCCGCACCTGTACTTCTGGAAATCGGCCAAGTGGGTGAGCGACATCAGCCTGCTCCACCAGGACGAGCCCGGGTTCTGGGAACAGGCCGGGTATCACGACTACGGCGACCCCTGGCGCGAGCAGCGCTACCGGGGCGACTGATGGCCGTGTGGCGGCCAGCCGTGCTGGTGGACGACCGCTGGGAGAGCGGCAGCGCCCGCACGCTGGTGCTGGAGGTCCCGGGCTGGCCCGGACACCGTGCGGGCCAGCACGTGGACGTGCGACTGAGGGCCGAGGACGGTTACACCGCGGAGCGCTCCTACTCGGTCTCCTCGGCTTCCGGGGGACAGCGGATCGAGCTGACCGTGCAGCGGGTGGCGGGCGGGGAGGTCTCCCCCTACCTGGTGGACGAGTTCGCGGAGGGCGACCGGGTGGAGGTGCGCGGCCCCCTGGGCGGCTGGTTCGTGTGGGACGCGAAGTCCCCCGATCCGGTGGTGCTGGTGGGCGGCGGCTCCGGCATCGCGCCCCTGATGTCGATGGTGCGTGAGCGGCGCAGGGCGGGCAGCCAGGCGCTGTTCCGCGTCCTGTACTCGGTGCGCACGCCCGAGGACCGCCTCTACCGGGGCGACCTGGGGTCACCGGCGGACGGGGGCTTGGACCTGTTCGTCGCCTACACCCGGCGCGCGCCGGAGGGTTCGGTGCGGACCCCGGCCCGTCTGGGCGTCGCGGAGCTGAACATCCACGGGCTTCCCGCGGAGTTCGCGCCGATGTGCTTCGTGTGCGGGCCGACCGGGTTCGTGGAGACGGTGGCTGACGCCCTGGTGGCGTTGGGCCATGATCCGAGGCGGGTGCGGACCGAGAGGTTCGGCCCGGGTGGAGGTGCGTGATGAGTGAGCCGGGGCATCTGGACGCCAATGTCCTCGCCGGACCGTTGTCGGAGGTCCTGTGCGTGGACCTGACCGCGGCCGAACGGCACTGCGCCGTGTGCGGGGCCGAAGGGGCCTTCGCCGAACTGCACGTGGTGGCGGACGGCCCGGGTCTGGTCGCGAGCTGTCCGAGCTGCCGGACCCTGGTCCTGCGGTTGGTGCGCACCTCCGACAGCCTGTGGCTGGATCTCGGGGGGAGCGGAACCGTCCGGGTGTGGACCGGGACCTGAGGGGCGGGCCCGGGGGACTCCAGGGGTGGATCGGCCCGTTAACCGGTCCGGCGCGCGGCCCGAGAGCCGGATCGGGGGCGCGAACGCGCGGAAGAAGGGGCGGGCGGCCCCGGCCGCCCGCCCCTCGCGCCCGGTGCCCTACGGCAGGCCGACGCCGCCGGCCACGTCGTCCACCGGCTGGGTGACGTCACCGGTGTCGGTGCCGTCGACCGGAAGCTCGCCGGTCACGTCGTCGCTCTCCACCGGCACGTCGTCGGTGCTGACGGGAAGGTCGAGCTCCTCGAGGGCGCCCATCGGGTCCTCGAACTCCAGCAGTCCCCGGAGCAGTTCCAGCGCCTCGGGGTCGCTGAGCAACTCCACCGCTTCCTCGTCGGCAAGGATCTCCTGGACCTGCGGGTCCTCGAGCAGGGCCGCCGCTTCGGGTGAGGGTTCCTGCACCGTGTCGGTGACCCCGTCCACGGGCTCGGTGACCTCCTCCGGCGGGTCCGCGAAGGCGGCCCCCGCACCGGACACGGTCACTCCGGCGGCCAACACGGTGGTGGCGGCGATCCTGGTGAACGCACGCATACTCGTTCCTTGCCCCTCTCCGAAACACGGGTCAGCACTTTCCGTTTGTGCATGACCACACACAGTGATCAAGTGTCGCTTCTGGGGCGCCAAAGGCGGGTCTCCTCCTCCTGAAGAACCCGCATGCCTTTCCCCGCGAGGGCCAACAACGGACAAAGGCCTCGGGGCGGCTGGTGTGGGAACCGCCGAAATCGATGCCTCCCCCGTACATTCGGCACCGGTGAAGTGGGTACGCCCGCGTCCGACGGCCCAACAGACGCGAAGGACGTCCCTCCCCCCGACACGGAGAAGGAGCGGTGTACTTATGTCTCGGCCTCGGATCGTAGTGGTCGGCGCGGGTTTCGGTGGCCTCCACACCCTGCGTCACCTGGAACGGCGCATTCCCAACGGTGCGGCGGACCTCGCCCTCGTGGCACCACACGACTACATGCTCTACAGCCCGTTGCTGCCCCAGGTGGCCTCGGGGCTGCTCACCCCGCAGTCGGTCGCCATGTCGGTGCACCGGCTCACCCGCAAGACCCAGCTCGTCCCCGGCCACGCGGTCGGTGTGGACACCCGGGACCGCACGGTCGTCGTACGGCGACCCACCGGCGAACTCGCGCCCTGCCGATACGACCGGCTCGTCCTGGCGCCCGGCGGCCTGACGCGGGGCTTCGACATCCCGGGACTCACCGAACACGCCTACGGTGCCAAGACCCTGGCGGAGGCGGTGCTGTTGCGCGACCACGTGCTGGCCCAGCTGGAGTTGGCCAACGACTCGCGCGACCCGGTCGAACGGGAGGAGCGCTGCCGGTTCATCGTGGTCGGCGGCGGCTACACCGGCGTGGAGACGGCGGCCTCGCTGATGAGGCTCTGCGAGGAGGCCGCCCGCCGCTACCCCGAACTCCGTTCCGTCATCCGCTGGCACCTCGTCGACATCGCGCCGAAGGTCCTGCCCGAACTCGGCGACCGGCTCGGCCGCAAGGCCCTCGACCTGCTCCGCAACCTGGGCATCGAGGTGAAACTGAAGGTCAGCGTGCGGGAGGTGACCGCCGACAAGGTGGTGCTCACCGACGGGCGGGCCCTGCCCTGCCGCACCCTCATCTGGACCGCGGGCGTCACGCCCAGCCCGTTGATGGAGACCCTCGGCAAACCGACCCAGCGCGGCCGCCTGGAGGTCGGCGCGGACCTGTCCGTGCCGGGGCTGCCGGACGTGTTCGCGCTCGGGGACGCCGCGGCCGTGCCCAACCTCTCGCACCCCGAGAGCGACTACTGCCCGCCCACGGCCCAGTACGCCAGCAGGCAGGCGGCCACCGCCGCCCACAACGTGGTCAACTCGGTGCTCGGCAGGCCGTTGCGCGAGTTCAAACACAAGGACATGGGGCTGGTGGTGGACCTGAGCGGAAAGGACGCCCTGGCCAGAATCCTCCAGTTCGAGCTGAGCGGCCTCCCGGCGCTGGCGGCCACCCGCGGTTACCACATGGCGTCGGTGCCCTCCTCGACGGCGCGGGCCCGGATCCTCGCCAACTGGGGCATCCGCGCCTTCACCGGGGGCGAGATCTCCCGGCTGGGGTTCGCCGACGACGGACGGCCGTCCTCGTTCGTGGCCAACGAGTCGGTGGACTACCTGGACCCGGACGCCTCGCGGTCGCAGGGCGCGCGACTGCTCGACAACGAACGGGAGCGTTACGGCGAGGACTGATCCGCTCCGGCCCCTTCGCCTCCGGAGCGCTCGGGGAGGGCGGCGGCCTCCCCGTCCGCGCCGCGTCGGCGCAGGTACAGGATGAGGGCGGTCGCGGCGGCGGCCAACGCCAGGGACAGCAGCACCTGCCGGGTCCCGAAGCTCTCCGGAAGGTCGGCGAGGAAGCGTCGGCTGGGCGAGTCCGGGTCGAGCAGGATCACGCCGGCGAACACGACGGACAGGGCGGTGGTGGCCGCGGCCACCACCGCTCCGCGCGTTCCGGTCAGCCCCATCCGGCGGCGCAGGACACCGCCCGCCTCGACGATCCTGCTCACGCGGACCAGCCGCAGGGTTCCGGCGGCCCGGACCAGGCGCAGGACCTGGGCGGGCCCGAGGGCGAGGACGACGGCGGGCAGGGTCGCCGCGGCGACGAACGTGCTCCACCGGTGCGCTCGCAGCCAGTCGAGTTTGTTCTCGGCCAGGGCGATGAGCAGGATCCACTCGGTCCACAGGACCAGCCCCGCGGCCCAGTTGACCCAGCGGCCGGTCTCGGCCCACCGGCCCTGCCCCCACAGGTCGAGGAAGACCGCCGGGACGGAGACGATCGCGCTGACCAGGACGGGCAGGGCCAGACGGGCTTCCAGGGCGCGGGCGCGGCTGTTCGCTTCGGGGGGCATGCCGGTACGTTAGCCGGTGTGCGGCGGCCGGGCCGTGGGGCGGCCGGAGCCGGTGGGACTGCGGAACGGGGCGACGGCCGTCAGGACCGCACCAGCCGGGCGATCGCCTCCGAGGCCTCGCGCACCTTCTCGTCCGCCTCGTCGCCGCCGTTGGCGACGGCGTTCGCCACGCAGTGCTTGAGGTGCTCGTCGAGCATGGACAACGCGAAGGAACGCAGCGCCTTGTTCACCGCCGAGGTCTGGGTGAGGATGTCGATGCAGTACTGGTCGTCCTCGACCATCCGCTGCAGGCCCCTGATCTGCCCCTCGACACGTCGGAGCCGGTTGATGTGGCTCTGTTTGTCGTTGCTGTAACCGTGGGTCGCGGCCATGCCACCGTTTCCGTGTTGTTCCTGCTCAGCTGCCATAACAATACCCCCTCAAGGTATTCAAGTGCGGAGCTTCGAGGCCTATTCCGCCCTTCCGGCCCTCGCTACGCGAACGATTCGTCACCAACCCGGCGTTAAGAGAAGTTTCCCAGACGGCCGGGAGCGGTCGCCCCGTCCGCGCCGCCGGGGCGTGCCACGGGCGTGGTGCGGCGACCGCTGCGCCCGCGCCCCGCGTAAACGTTCGGTCCGGACCGGGCAATCCCGGGGCCGGGGCCTTGTCCCGGTCGGGCACCGCACCGACCATGGCGGTATGAGCGACAGCGCCGAACAGGACATCATGACGACCATCCGCGGCCTGATGGACGAGGAGCACGCGCTCCGCTCCGCCCCGGGAGGGCTGGAACCGGGGGAGCGCGGCCGGATGAAGGAGGTCGAGGAGGCACTGGACCAGTGCTGGGACCTCCTCCGCCAGCGCAGGGCCCGCAGGGAGTTCGGCCAGGATCCGGAGGAGGCCAGGGTCCGCCCCGTCTCCGAGGTCGAGAACTACCGGCAGTGACCCGCCGACCGCGCTGAGAACGCCGCGCGGGCGAACCAACCGCCCTTCACGGGCGTCAATACCAGGGGACCGGTGTCCGGCCGCGCGCCCGGCCCGGCACCCACCCCCTGCCCGGCGCCGACGAAGGACCCCCCATGCTCGCCTCCCTCACCGGTCTCGGCCTGGCCTCGGCCGCGGGGCTCAACGCCTACGTCCCCCTCCTCGTGGTCGGGCTCGTGGCCCGTTACACCGACCTCGTCCCGCTGGGGCCGGCCTGGGCGTGGCTCGAACACCCCGCCACCCTTGTCAGTCTCGGTGTGCTGCTCGTCGTGGAGTTCGTGGCCGACAAGGTGCCCGCGCTCGACAGCGTCAACGACCTCCTCCAGACCCTCGTCAGGCCCACCTCGGGCGGGATCACCTTCGCCGCGGGGACCTCCGCGGTCGGACTCACCGAGATCACCGGCGAAGCCTCCGGCGCGGCCGCGGCCACGGGCGGGATCGCCTGGGGGTCGGTGATCGTGGGGACGGTCGTCGCCCTCTTCTTCCATCTGGCCAAGGCGCTGGCCCGGCTGGTGGTCAACACCCTCACGTTCGGTGTCGGTGCTCCCGTGGCCTCCTTCGCTGAGGACGTGGTCAGCTTCGTCGCCTCGGTGATCGCCGTGCTGCTGCCCCTGCTCGTCCTCATCGTGTTCCCGCTGATGGTCGCTGCCGGGGTGTGGGCCGTGCGCAGGGGCCGCAGGGCGCGGGCGCAGCGCCGTGCCCGCCGTCTCGGCCCGGGCGGCGTACCGGGGCCGGGGCCGGTCCCCGGGCCGGGACCCGGCCGGGGACGGAGCCGCCGCGGACCGTGGTGAGGTGGCGGGAAACGCATACCGGAACCGGTCCGAGGCGTCGTAAAGTGCTCCCAATGGCTGAGATGACTTCCCCGAGAACCGACACCCACCACATCGTCTGGGACTGGAACGGCACCCTCCTCGACGACAACCACGCCAACCTCGCCGCGGTCAACGCGGTGTGTGCCCGGTTCGGCCGCGAGCCGGTCGGTATGGAGTACTGGCGCTCCGTCTTCCGCCGCCCCCTGGTCCCCTGCTACGAGGAGCTCCTCGGCCGGGCCTTCGCCGAAGGCGAGTGGGAGCACGCCGAGAAGCTCTACGACACCAGCTACCTGGAGCACCTGCCCAGCTGCGAACTGGCTTCGGGGGTCCCCGACGTGCTGCACGAGTGGGCCGGAGCGGGAGGCACGCAGTCGCTGCTGTCCATGGCCTCGCACGACCACCTGGTGCCCCTCGTCTCCGGGCGCGGCCTGCAGGCGCACTTCACCCGGATCGACGGCCGCAGGTTCGACACCGAGCACGACTCCAAGGCCGAGCACCTGGTCCACCACCTGGAGAACCAGGGGCTGGACCCCTCCCGCGTCGTGCTCATCGGCGACATCGACGACGACGCGCGCGCGGCACGCCAGGCCGGGGCCCGGGCCGTTCTGGTCACCAGCGGCCTGATGGCCCGCGAGCGCCTGGAGGCCACCGGCGCCCCGGTCGTGGACTCACCGGTGGCGGCGGTCGACGCCGTCCGTCGGCTGGGCTGAGAGCCGGTCCGCCCGGTCGGCCGCCGAGCCCGCCGACCGACCGTCGGATACCTGTCGGACCACCGACGGGGGCTGATCCCACCTGTCCGAGATGGGCCATGGCGCTCCGTCGCGGTCAGCGCCGCGCACCCGCCCCGAGGGCCCGGACCGGGGCGGGTTTTCCGCGTACGCGCGGCCCCGCGGTGACCTGCGCACTTCCCATCCGACTCCGCGCGCCGTTACGCCGGACCGGACCGTGGGCCCGGTCATGCGGTGTTGTTAGATGGGTCGCACAGCCACACACAGCCACGCGATTGGGAAGGCGGGCCAATGACGGAGAGCAGCGTGCCCCGTGTGCTCTGGGAGCCCGACGAAGCACGGATCGAGTCCTCCAACATCGTCGCGTTCGCCCGATGGGCCGCACGGAACAAGGGGGTGGAGGCCTTCGGCGGAAGCGGCTCCACCGCCGCCGCGGACTTCGACTACGACGCCCTGTGGCGCTGGTCGGTAACCGACGTCGACGGCTTCTGGGCGTCGGTCTGGGAGTACTACGGGGTCCGGGCCCGGACCCCCTACGAGCAGGTCCTCGCCGACCGGAGCATGCCGGGCGCCCGGTGGTTCCCCGGAGCGACCCTCAACTACGCCGAGCACGTGTTCGAGGGCCGTGACGCCGACGAGGTGGCCATCCGGCACGCCACCGAGCTCCGCGAGCTCGGCGCCTGGACCTGGGGCGACCTGCGCCGGCGTACGGCCGAGATCGCCGCGGCCCTACGCGGGCTCGGGGTGGGCGAGGGCGACCGGGTCGCCGCGTACCTGCCCAACCTCCCCGAGACCGCGGCCGCCTTCTACGCCGTCGCCTCCCTCGGTGCGATCTGGTCCTCCTGCTCTCCCGACTTCGGCGTGCGCAGCGTGATCGACCGCTTCGCGCAGATCGAACCCAAGGTCCTCCTCGCCGTCGACGGCTACCGCTACGCCGGCAAGGACTTCGACCGCCGTCCGGTGGTGGAGGAGCTGCGCGCCGCGCTGCCCACCGTCGAGCACACGGTCCTCCTCGACTACCTCGCCCCCGGCGCCGCCCTCGACGGCACCCTGCCCTGGGACGAGTTCGTCGCCTCCGGCTCGGGGGCGGAACTCGCCTTCACCCCCGTGCCCTTCGACCACCCCCTGTGGGTGCTCTACTCCTCGGGCACCACCGGCCTGCCCAAGGCGATCGTCCAGGGCCACGGCGGCATCCTCCTCGAACAGCTCAAGAACCTGAACCTGCACCTGGACGCCCAGGCGCACGACCGGGTCCTGTGGTTCACCACCACCGGCTGGATGATGTGGAACTTCCTGGTCAGCGTCCTGCTGACCAAGGCCTCCATCGTGCTGTACGACGGAAGCCCCGCCCACCCCTCGCCCTCCACCGCCGCCTACCGGTCCCCGGACGCGGAGCCCCCCGCGCCGGACCTCGGGTCCCTGTGGGACCTGGCCGCCGAGGCCGGGGTCACCGTCTTCGGCACCAGCGCCGGGTACCTGTCCTCCTGCATGAAGGAGGGCGTCCACCCGCGCGAGGGACGGGACCTGTCCGCGCTCAAGGCCATCGGCTCCACCGGCTCCCCGCTCAGCCCCGAGGCGTTCGCGTGGGTGTACGAGGAGTTCGGATCCGACCTGTGGCTGTTCTCCACCAGCGGCGGCACCGACATCTGCAGTTGCCTGGTCGGCGGCACCCCCACCCTGCCGGTGTACGAGGGCGAGATCCAGTCCCGCGGCCTGGGCATGGCCGTGGCCGCATGGGACCCCGAAGGCAGGGAACTCGTCGGTGAGGTCGGTGAACTCGTCGTCACCGAACCGGCCCCGTCCATGCCGGTGTTCCTGTGGGGCGACACCGACGGCGAGCGCCTGCGCGACAGCTACTTCTCCGTCTACCCGGGGATCTGGCGGCACGGCGACTGGATCGAGATCACCGACCGCGGCACCGCGATCATCTACGGCCGCTCGGACTCCACCATCAACCGCGGCGGCGTGCGCATGGGCACCAGCGAGATCTACCGCGCGGTCCTGGCCCTGGACGAGGTCGTCGACGCCCTGGTCGTGGACGTCCCCCAGGGCGACGGATCCTCGAAGATCGAACTCTTCACCGTGCTGCGCGAGGGCTCCGACCTGGAGGGCGACCTGCCCAAGGAGATCGCCCGCCGGATCCGCACCGACTGCTCGCCCCGGCACGTCCCCGACCGGGTCCGCGCCATCCGGGCCGTGCCCCGCACCCTGTCCGGCAAGGTGCTGGAGGTCCCGGTCAAGCGCATCCTCATGGGGGAGAGCCCGCAGAAGGTGGCCAGCCGCGACTCCCTCGCCAACCCGGAGGCACTGGACTACTTCAGCGACCTGGCCGGCGACGGTTCCTGACCCGCTCGGACCCTCCGGGCCCGCCCCCCTGACCCCGCCGGGGGCGGGCCCGGTCGGCGGGCGGCCGGGCACGGCCGCGGCTCGCCCGCGCACAGAGCCGGGCGTAGCCTGACAACGTGCCACAGAACCGATCCGACCACACGCCCTCCGCCCCCGGGGCCGCTCCCGCCGAACACCGGATCGACGGTGTCGACGCCGCGCGTGCGCTCGCGGTGTTCGGGATGTTCGCCGTCCACCTCGGGGTGGTCTCCTTCGGGCTGCTGCCCGAGGAACAGGGCTGGGAGCTGCACAGCCTGGTACGCGGCAACTCCTCGGCCCTCTTCGCCTTCCTCGCCGGAGTGTCCCTGTCGCTGATGACCGGACGCACCCGACCCCTCCGGGGCGACTCCCTGCGCAGGGCCGCCGTCCGCATCCTGGCCCGTTCGTTCCTGATCGGGCTGCTGGGTTTCGTCCTGGACGCCTTCGCCGTCCCGGTCGCGATCATCCTCACCTACTACGCCGGTTTCTTCGTCCTGGCCCTGCCACTGCTCCGGGCCCGTGCCGCCCTGCTGTGGACGGCCGCGGGGACGCTGGCCCTCGTGGGTCCGGCCGTGTCCTTCCTACTGCGCCAGGACCTGTTCCCGGGAGGCGTGCGGACCAGCGCCCTCTCCTCGTTCACCGAGTTCTTCCTGACGGGCTACTACCCGGCGATCACGTTCATGGCGTTCGTGTTCGCGGGTATGGCGGTCGGTCGGACCGACCTGACCGCCGTCGCGGTACGGATCCGGACGGCGGTCGCCGGGGCGCTCATGGCCGCGGCCGGCTACCTGGGGTCCTGGGTGCTGCTCAACCCCCTGGGCGGGCTGGACCGGCTGACCGAGGCGCACAGCACCTTCCTCGACGGTGCTCCGCTGAGCTCGGTCGACGCCCGGACCGCCGAGGAGTTGCGCTACAACACGACGGACGCCGCGCACAGCATCAGCGGCCAGGTGCCCACGGACTCCTGGTGGTGGCTGGCGGTGAACACGCCGCACACGGGCACCACCTTCGAGATCCTCGAGGCGGTGGGCCAGGCGCTCCTGGTGCTGGTGGTGTGCATGCTGCTCGCCGAACGGCTGCCGCGCCTGACGTACCCGCTGACCTCGGTGGGCCGGATGCCCCTGACCGTCTACTCCGGGCACATCCTGGTCCTGGCGGTGATCGTCGCCCTGCACCCGGAGAACGCAGCGGGCGGCCCCTGGTACCTGGAGCTGTTCATCCTGGGGGCACTGGTCTTCGCGAGCCTGTGGCGCTTCGGGGTGGGCCGGGGGCCGTTCGAGACCGGGCTGGGGGCCTTCGCCGACGGCGTGGTCGCCCTGGTCGGGGCGCCCCGGCAGGACCGGGAGCGCGCCGCGGACTGACACGGGGCCGGTTCAGGGGCGGTCGGGGCGTTCGTCGGGCCGGGTGATGTGCGCCGAGGTGCGGTCCCGGTGCGCCAGCGTGTCCGTGGTGGTGCGCGTGTTCTGCCGGATGAGGCGCCGGGCGTCGTCGGCGGCCGAGCGCGCCACCGCGGGGCTGGCCACCGGGCGCTCGGACAGCTCGGCGTCCTGGGGCAGGCCGATGTGCATGGGCAGCCCGGCCCTGCCGATCACCCGTAGCTGCGCCGACTCCTGGGACTGGGAGGGGCGGATGTCGCCGTCGGGGGTCTTCCACGCCGACAGCCGGTGGGCGAGCCATCCGCTGCCCCGGTACTCGGGGCCCTGCTCCCAGGCCACCCCGTCCGGGCGGTGGCCCAGCGCGTGCTGGAGGTCGGCCAGGGTCCACCCGGCGGAGAAGAACCGGGCGCCCTCGTCCTTGAGGTAGGCGAAGTCCACCCCGCGCAGCGACGTGTCCTCCCGGCGCAGCAGTTCGCAGGCCTCGTGCACCGCGTGCGGGGTGTGCCGCGGCCGGTGCAGCGGGTCGGCGTCGGGTCTGCGCAGCAGGGCGTCGTCGATCGTCACGATCACCTCGCCCTGCCGGTTGTCCCAGATGCTCACGTCATCGCGCGCCCACCCCTGTGACTCGGCCAGGGCCGTGGCCAGTCTGCGCAGGTCGACCTGCCTGTCGTCACTACTGATCCGGAACTCCGCCATGGGTCCAGATTACGGCCCCCGGACGGTGGCGCGGGGCTGGGGCCGACCTCCGCACGGCCGGGGGACGACCTCCGCAGAGGCCGAGTCCGGTCTAGACCGCACACGTCCCCGTGGGGCCGAACCGCCGGGGGAGAACCGTGTTTTTCCGGCCTTCCCGCCCCCTGATTGGATGAAAGGACGACACTTCGGCCGCTCCGGCCTTGGAGTCTTCTCCAACCTTGGGTGGCACGAACCCGCGGGGGACTGACGTCGGCCCGGCCCGGGGTTATGGTGACTGCCTGACGGCGGGGGCATCCACCCGCGCCGAGCCCAGGACACGCCGTTTCCGCTGGCCGCAGCGGACGGTCCAGTTGAACCGACGAGCTGTAGGTGCCCGTGCCCCACACCGCATTCGAGCCCGAGGCGAGGACCAACCACGCGCTCCGGGCCTACCTGCACGGCCTTCCCGGGGTCGACGAGGTCGGAGCCCGGGCCCGTGCCCAGGACCTGGCCACCCGGTCGATCAAGACCACCGCCAAGGCGAACGCCATCGACCTGGCCATCTCCATGGTGGACCTGACCACACTGGAGGGCGCCGACACACCCGGCAAGGTCCGGTCCCTGTGCGCCAAGGCCGCCCTGCCCGACCCGACCGACCGCACCGTGCCCCGCGTGGGCGCCGTGTGCGTCTACCCCGACATGGTCGCCACCGCCGTCGAGGCGCTGCACGGCACCGGGATCGGAGTCGCCTCGGTCGCCACCGCCTTCCCGTCCGGGCGCGCGCCGATGGAGGTCAAGCTGGCCGACACCAGGCGCGCAGTGGCCGACGGGGCCAGCGAGATCGACATGGTCATCGACCGGGGCGCCTTCCTGTCCGGGGACTACCGCAAGGTCTTCGACGAGATCGTCGCGGTCAAGGAGGCCTGCGGCGACGCACACCTGAAAGTCATCCTGGAGACCGGCGAGCTCGTCACGTACGACAACGTGCGCCGCGCCTCCCACCTGGCTATCCAGGCCGGCGGGGACTTCGTCAAGACCTCCACCGGCAAGGTCTCCCCGGCCGCCACGCTGCCGGTCACCCTGGTCATGCTGGAGGCGGTGCGCGACCACCACGCCGCCACCGGCCGCCACGTGGGCGTCAAACCCGCCGGGGGCATCCGCACCACCAAGGACGCCGTCCGCAACCTGGTCCTGGTCAACGAGACGGCCGGCCCCGACTGGCTGACCCCCGACCTGTTCCGGATCGGTGCCTCCAGCCTCCTGAACGACCTGCTCATGCAGCGCACCAGGCTGTCCACCGGCACCTACCCGGGCCCCGACTACTACACGCAGGACTGAGCCGTGATCTTCGAGTACGCGCCCGCACCGGAGTCCCGCTCCGTCGTCAGCCTGCGCGAGACCTACGACCTCTTCATCGACGGCGAGTTCACCCCGGCCCGGAGCGGTGACAGCCTCACCGTGCTCAACCCGGCCGACGAGACCGAACTCGCCCGGGTGGCCGTGGCCGGAGAGGCCGACGTCGACCGCGCCGTCACCGCAGCCCGCCGCGCCTACGACACCGTGTGGAGCCGCATGAGCGGTGCCGAACGCGGCAAGTACCTGTTCCGCATCGCCCGGATCATCCAGGAGCGCTCCCGCGAACTGGCCGTCCTGGAGTCGATGGACAACGGCAAACCCGTCAAGGAGACCCGCGACGTCGACCTGCCGCTGGTCGCCGCGCACTTCTTCTACTACGCGGGCTGGGCCGACAAGCTCGCCCACGCCGGGCTCGGCCCCGACCCGAGGCCGCTCGGCGTGGCCGCCCAGGTCATCCCGTGGAACTTCCCGCTGCTCATGCTCGCGTGGAAGATCGCCCCTGCCCTGGCCACCGGCAACACCGTCGTGCTCAAACCCGCCGAGACCACACCGCTGACCGCGCTGGTCTTCGCGCAGATCTGCCAGGAGGCCGACCTGCCCCCGGGCGTGGTCAACATCCTCACCGGCGCGGGGGAGACCGGTCGGGCCCTGGTCGGGCACCCGGGCACCGACAAGGTCGCCTTCACCGGCTCCACCGAGGTCGGCCGCCAGATCGCCCGCGCGGTCGCGGGGACCGACAAACGCCTCACCCTGGAGCTGGGCGGCAAGGGCGCCAACATCGTCTACGACGACGCCGCGATCGACCAGGCCGTCGAGGGCGTGGTCTCGGGCATCTTCTTCAACCAGGGCCACGTCTGCTGCGCCGGTTCGCGGCTGCTCGTCCAGGAGTCCGTCGCCGAGGAGTTCCTGCCCCGGCTCAAGGAGCGCATCGCCAAGCTGCGCCTGGGCGACCCGCTGGACAAGAACACCGACATCGGCGCGATCAACTCCGCGGCCCAGCTGGAGCGCATCCGCGAGCTCACCGCCACCGCCGACGAGGAGAACGTGGAGCGCTGGTCGCCCGCCTGCGAGCTGCCCGAGCACGGCTACTGGTTCGCACCCACCGTGCTCACCGGTGTCAGCCAGGCGCACCGGGTGGCCCGGGAGGAGATCTTCGGCCCCGTGCTCTCGGTCCTGACCTTCCGTACCCCGGAGGAGGCCGTCGCCAAGGCCAACAACACCCCCTACGGGCTGTCCGCCGGCGTGTGGACCGAGAAGGGCTCCCGCATGCTGTGGACCGCCGAGCGCCTGCGCGCCGGCGTGATCTGGTCCAACACGTTCAACAAGTTCGATCCGACGAGCCCCTTCGGCGGCTACAAGGAGTCGGGATACGGCCGCGAGGGCGGGCGACACGGTTTGGAGGCCTACCTTGGCTGAGCGGCGCGGCAGCAAGAAGAGCAGGAAGAACACGGACACCACCGACGGGGTCGCAGCGGAGGGCACCGACGGGGGCACGGCCCGGGGCGGCACCGCCGAACCCCGGCCCCCCGCCCGGCTGGCGGTCCGCAAGACCTACAAGCTCTACCTGGGCGGGGCCTTCCCGCGTTCGGAATCGGGCAGGAGTTACCCCGTGGCCTCAGCGGACGGCACCCACCTGGCCAACGCCTCGCTCGCCTCCCGCAAGGACGCGCGCGACGCCGTCACCGCGGCCCGCAAGGCCTTCGGCGGCTGGTCCGGGCGCACCGCCTACAACCGCGGCCAGATCCTGTACCGGGTCGCCGAGGTCATGGAGGGGCGCCGCGAGCAGTTCGCCGCCCAGGTCGTGGACGCCCAGGGGCTGACCCGGTCCCAGGCCGACCGGATCGTGTCCGCCGCCGTGGACCGCTGGGTGTACTACGCCGGATGGACCGACAAGTTCGCCCAGGTCCTGGGCGGGGCCAACCCCGTCTCCGGGCCGTTCTACAACCACTCCGCGCCCGAACCCACCGGGGTGGTCGCGGTGTTCGCGCCCCAGGACGCCCCGCTGCTCGGGCTCACCTCGGTGATCGCCCCGGTCATCGCGACCGGTAACACCGCCGTGGTGGTCGCCTCCGAGCGGGCGCCCCTGGCCGCGATCGACCTCGCCGAGGTGCTCGCCACCTCCGACCTGCCGCCAGGCGTGGTCAACCTGCTCACCGGCAGGGCCGAGGAGGTCGGACCGCACCTGGCGTCGCACGCCGACGTCAACGCCCTGGACCTGGCCGGCGCCGGTGAGCTGGCGGCCGAGTTCGAGAGGGCCGCGGCGACCACCCTCACCCGGGTACTGCGCCCCGGGCCCGGGAACGGGGACGGGGAGGAAGCCTGGCTCGACACCGACCCCGGCACCTCCCGGATGACCCCTTTCCTGGAGACCAAGACGGTCTGGCACCCGGTCGGGGTGTAAGACTGGCGGACCGGTCCGTCCCACCCCCCGGGGCGGCCCGGTCCGACAGCCGAGTGGAGGAACGGTGCCAGCGAACACCCCCGAACAGGCCGAACCCCGGATCCCGGAACCCCGCGCGTCCGAACAGCGGCGCGTCCCCAGCCTGCGCCTCGTGCGCCTGGACCGCACCACCCCCGAGGTGGCCCTGCTGCGTGAGGTCCTTCCCCGCCAGCGCGTCGCCCCCGGACAGCGCCGGTTCGTCGACGAGGCGGTGCACACCCTGCCGCGTGCCGACGACGACCCGCACCGCTTCCCCTACGCCGTCGTCCGCAACGACGTCCCGCTGACGGACCGTGCGGCCGTACTCGAAGCCTGCCTCGGCTTCGGGATCATCGACCGGGTCGGCCCGCTGCGCGACCTGGTCGAGGACCCCGAACACGCCGTGCTGCTGCGTGCCTTCTACGTCACCCCCGAACACCAGGGCCGGGGGATCGGCCGTGCCGCCTGCTCCGCGCCGCTGCTCGACCTGCTGGTCGCGGCGATCGCACCCGGGGCCGCCGAGATCGTGCTGTGCGTCAACGACGGCAACGACGCGGGGGAGCGCACCTACCGCTCCGCCGGATTCGTCCCCACCGGCCGCAGGTACGACGCGGGAGAACACGGTATGCAGAGCGTCTTCACGCGCCCGGTGGACACCGGGTCCCGCCCCGTCCCGCGATTGCCGGGGACCCGATGACCCGATGGCGAGGCTCGGGCAGGCGGGCCGCCGCGAGCTGGGACACCGCGCAGGTGCGCCTGGTCCGACTGGACCAGGAGACCGGCGAGGGTGCCCTGCTCAGGCGGGTCCTGCCCGAACACGGCCTGCCGCCCGAGCAGCTGCGCTTCACCGGTCTGCCCGCTCAGACCCTCCCGGACGCGGACTCGGACCCCGAACGGTTCCCGTACGCGGTCGTGGCCCTGGCCGGGCCGCTGACCGACCCGGCCGCGGCCCGGGCCGCCTGCGCCGGCTTCGGGGTCCTGGACCGGGCCGTGCGCTCCCAGCTGGTCGACGCGCCGGAGCGCGCGGTGCTGCTGCGCGCCTACTACGTCACGCCACAATGGCAGGGCCGGGGGGTCGGCCGGGCCTCCTGCTCCCCGCCCCTGCTGGACCGCCTGGCCGCGGAGGTCGCGCCGCACGCCGAGGAGATCGTGCTCTGCGTCAACCAGTCCAACCTCCCGGCGCAGCGCGTCTACCGGGCCGCCGGCTTCGGCTTCACCGGGAACACCGTTCCCGGGGACGCGGGCCCCCAGGACGTCATGTCACGTCACCTGTACACCGGGATCCACCCCGAACCGCACCCGCGGTACCGACGAACGGAGAACTCGCAGTGACTCGCACACCCCAGGCCGCCGCCGAGGAGGCCGCAACCGAACTGCGCTCGCGCACCGGTGTGGACAGCTATGACGTCGCCCTGGTGATGGGTTCGGGCTGGGCGCCCGCCGCCGACCTGATCGGCGACGCCAAGCACGAACTGGCCTCGGCCGAACTGCCCGGCTTCCTGCCCCCCGCGGTGGAGGGCCACAGCGGCACCGTCCGCAGCATCGCCGACGGCGACCGGAACGTGCTCGCCTTCCTCGGCCGCACCCACCTGTACGAGGGGCACGGCACCGACGCGGTCGTACACGGCGTGCGCACCGCCGTCGCCGCGGGAGCGCGGACCGTCGTGCTCACCAACGCCGCGGGCGGCATCAACGCCGACTACGCGGTGGGCTCGCCCGTGCTCATCGCCGACCACATCAACATGACCGCGAAGTCGCCGCTGACCGGGGCGACCTTCGTGGACCTCACCGAGACCTACAGTCCCGAGCTGCGCGCGATCGCCCGCGAGGTCGACCCCGGCCTGCGCGAAGGCGTCTACGCGGCGATGCCCGGACCGCACTTCGAGACCCCCGCCGAGATCCGCATGCTCCGCGCCATGGGCGCCGACCTCGTCGGCATGTCCACCGTGCTGGAGGCCATCGCCGCCCGCGCGGCCGGAGCGCGCGTCCTGGGCATGTCCCTGGTCACCAACGTCGCCGCGGGCCTCCAGGACGCCAACCTCGACCACGAGGACGTCCTCGCCACCGGCCGCGACTCCGCGGCCGCCGTGGGCCGCCTGCTCGCGGACATCGTCAGGCGGTTTTAGCGCTTGCCTGGGGCCTCCGCTGTGTTTGCCTGGGTCCTCCGCTTCGCTTCGGACCGTGTTCCTGCTTGCTTGGGGCCTCCGCGGTGTTTGCTTGGGTCCTCCGCTTCGCTTCGGCCCGTGTGCGGCGCCTTTGCGGAGGGATTCTTCATCCTCGGCTACGCCTGACGCTCGTTCCTCGCTGGCGGCTTGCCTCGTCTTGCAGACCCCTCCCCGGCGCTCGAACGAAAGAACACCCCCTGGGGCGGAGGTAGGCGCGTAGGGGCCAGAACACCCCCTGGGGCGAAGGTAGGCGATCAGGGCCACCCCTCCGGCTGAGGTGAGTGGGAGGGGGGCCGACGCACCCCCTGTGGTTAGTCATCCAGACAGGAGAGATCCGCATGACCGACACCGAACTCCTCACCCGTGCGCGGGCCTGGCTCGACCAGGACCCCGATCCCGTGACGCGGGAAGAGCTGGGTGCGCTGCTGGCCCGCGCGGAGGCCGGGGAGGCGGCCGCCCTGGCCGACCTCACCGACAGGTTCGCCACCGGCCTGGAGTTCGGTACGGCCGGTCTGCGCGGAGCCCTGGGCGCCGGGCCCAACCGGATGAACCGGGTCGTGGTCATGCGCGCGGCCGCGGGGATCGGTGCGTGGCTCGGGGCGGGCGGCAAGCACGTGGTCATCGGGTACGACGCCCGGCACCGCTCCGCCGACTTCGCCCGGGACAGCGCCGCCGTCCTCACCGGAGCCGGACACCGGGTGTCCCTGCTGCCCGGCCCCCTGCCCACCCCGGTCCTGGCGTACACCCTGCGCGACCTGGGCGCGGACGCCGGGATCGTGGTGACCGCCAGCCACAACCCGCCCCAGGACAACGGCTACAAGGTGTACGTCGGCGGTTCCGGTGACGACGCGGGCACCCAGATCGTCTCCCCGGTGGACGCCGAGATCTCCGCCGCGATCGACGCGGTGGGCCCGGTCGGGGAGCTCGCCTCGGGTGAGGGCTGGACCGTGCTCGGCGAGGAGGCGGTGGAGCGGTACCTGGCCGCCGTCACCGCGCTGCCGTTGGCGGCGGACCGGGACCTGTCGGTGGTCTACACCCCCATGCACGGGGTGGGCGGCCGGGTACTGGTCGAGGCGGTGGAGCGGGCCGGGTTCGCCCGTCCGGCGGTGGTCGCCGAACAGTTCGACCCCGACCCCGACTTCCCCACGGTGGACTTCCCCAACCCGGAGGAACCCGGGGCGATGGACCTGGCCGTCGCGGCGGGGGAGGCCCTCGGGGCCGACCTGGTGGTGGCCAACGACCCGGACGCCGACCGGTTGGCGCTCGCGGTCCCCGGGCACGGGCTGCTCACCGGGAACGAGGTGGGCGGGCTGCTCGCCGAGTACGTGCTCGACCGCACGAGCGGTGCGGACCGGGTGGTCGCCACCTCGATCGTCTCCTCCGGCCTGCTCGGCAGGATCGCCCGGGACCGGGGTGTGCACTACGAGGAGACTCTGACGGGGTTCAAGTGGCTGGCCCGCGCGGGCGCGCCCGGGCAGCGCAGGGTGTTCTCCTACGAGGAGGCCCTGGGGTACTGCGTCGGCGGTGACGGGGGGCGGCCGGTGGCGGACAAGGACGGGATCAGCGCGGCGCTGATGGCGCTCTCCCTGGCCGCGGCCGCGAAGCGGACCGGGCGCACCCTGGTCGACCTCCTCGATGACCAGGCGAGGAAGTACGGCCTGCACCTCAGCGACCAGCTGTCGGTACGGGTGGAGGACCTTGCGGAGATCTCCGCGGCGATGCGGCGGTTGCGCGCCGAACCGCCCGCCGCGTTCGGCCCCCTGAAGGTGTCGGAGGTCGTCGACTTCGTCGGCGGGCACGAGGGTCTGCCGCCGACCGACGCACTGCGCTTCGAACTGACGGGTGGGACGCGGGGGCGCGTGACGCTGCGCCCCTCGGGGACCGAGCCCAAGCTGAAGGCCTACGCCGAGGTGGTGTCGGGGGTCGACGGCGACGTCGCGGCCGCCCGCGCGCGGGGCTCGGAGCTGCTGGCCGAGCTGATGGCCTCGGTCGCCGAGGTGGTCAGGGGATGATCCGGGGGTGGGGCGGGTTCACCCGCTTTCCTCGTTCGGCTCCACGACGGGCCGGTGTACGACCTCGTCGATGACGGTGAGCGTCTGGGTGGACGTCACGCCGGGAAGCGATTGGAGACGGCTCAGGATCAGGTCGCGCAGCTGGTTGGTGTTGGCGACGCGGACCAGCAGGACGATGTCCGCCGACCCCACCACGTACCAGCAGTACTCGATCTCGGGGTAGGAGGAGAGGATCTCCCGGTTGGCCCGCCAGTCGGGTTGGCTCCCCGAGATGAGTACGAGCGCGGTCACGCCCAGCCCCATCTTGGAGTGGTCGGTCACCACGGAGTAGCCGCGGATGACGCCCTCGTCGGTGAGCCGCTTGATCCGGTTGTAGGCCGTGGCCCGGGAGACGTTGGCCAGTGCGGCGATCTCCGTGATGCCGGTTCGAGCGTCCTTGGCGAGCGCACTCAGGATGGTCTGGTCGGTCGTGTCCGGCCGCCGGCCGTTCCTACGCTGGTCGCCCATGGCCATGTGCGTGCTCCTCGTGTGCTCTTGTCGCAGTGCTCAACTCCTTGCTGTCATCGTTGACAGGGAGCTAAGGAAATACCAGGTAAACGTTGTTTTCGTCCATAGAAATCTCAGCCGGCGAGATACGGCGCGCGTCCGGGCGGCGGAGTCGGGGGCGGGGGATCGGGGGTTCGCGCGGCGACCTCTTGTGCGAACCGCCAAGCGGGGGCCTGACGGGGAAGTCCGACTGTACTCATGGTTGACGCACGGAGTGGGGCGAGGGTTTCCCCGACTGGCCAGTAACCACAACGAACCGGCTGGAATCGGCCAGAAATTCTTACCTATGGACCCATTTCGGCCATATTTGTCGTATCTGTAAGTGCAGACAACAACTCGTTGGGTGCGGCTCCGGGGGCGGACGTATCTCTGGGATGAGCACGCTTCGTGTTTGCGTAGGAGCCCTCGGTTTTCATCGGTCCGAGTCGGGGCGCCCCGCGCGGGGGTTCCCGCGGGGGCGGGCGCGCCTCTCCCCGGCGTGGGGCGTCGATGGTGATTCGTGATGTTTGGCGCGGTGTGTCGTTTTCCCGTGCTGGCAGTGCTGGATCTTAGACGTTTAAGAATATTTCTGGGGCTCTCGTTCGCAGATGTATCGACTATTCGGCCATATCTAGCGTAACTGTCCAGTTGTCCGGAGAATCAAGAGCAGACCGTGACCACCCCGAGCCCCGGTCGCGCCACCACGCGCGCAGGGCCACGTTGGGAGCCTCTCGACATGCCACCCCAAGAGTCGAAGGGCCAGGGCGCCATCACCGTGGAGCACCTGCCGCCCGAACTCACCCGCCGGCTCTACCGCGACATGCGCACCGCGCGCGACCTGGACACGGAGGCCATCGCCCTCCAGCGCCAGGGCGTCTTCCCCGCCTACGTCTCCGTCCGCGGCCAGGAAGCGGCACAGGTCGGCAGCGCCACCGCGCTCGACCCCGCCCGGGACTTCGTCTTCCCCACCTACCGGGAAATGGCCTCGGCCCTCGCCTACGGCGTCGAGATGGTCGGCTACATGGCCACCCACCGCGCCCTGTGGCACGGCGGCCTCTACGACGTCATGGACTCGCGCTTCGGCGCCATCAACGCGGTCGTCGGCGGCCCCGTCCCGCACGCCGTGGGGTGGGCGCTCGGTGAGCGGCTCCGCGGTGACGACGGCGTCGCCATGGCCTACTTCGGGGACGGGGCCAGCTCCGAGGGAGACGTCCACGAGGCCATGAACTTCGCCGGTGTCCTCGCGGCGCCCGTCATCTTCTTCTGCCAGAACAACCAGTGGGCCCTGTCGGTACCCAACGAGCGCCAGGTCGCCGGCGGATCCGTCGCCGCGCGCGCCGAGGGCTACGGCATGCCCGGGGTCCTCGTCGACGGCAACGACGCCGGCGCGGTGCACACCGCCACCGCCGAAGCGGTCGAACGCGCCCGCAACGGCGGCGGCCCCACCGTCATCGAGGCGCTCACCTACCGCATCGAACCCCACTCCACCTCCGACGACCCCGGCCGCTACCGGGACGAGGCCGACACCGAGCACTGGCGGCGGCGGGACCCCGTCGCCCTGCTGCGCGCCGCCATGCTCGAGGCCGGGCACGCCGACCCCGAGCACTTCGCCGCCGTCGACGCCGAGGCCGCGCGGCGGGCCGAACAGGTCCGGGACGGAGTCGCCGACGCCCCCGAACCCGACGGCTCCGAACTGTTCACCCACGTCTTCCGGGAGACCACCGAGGAGCTGACCCGGCAGCACCGCACCTGGCAGGAAGAGGTCGAGCTGTGACCGAGCTGATCGAACGCGCCGACACGACGGTGGAGTCCGCAGTGGTGG
This sequence comes from Nocardiopsis sp. iso_40, assembly GCF_056173285.1. NCBI lineage: Bacteria > Bacillati > Actinomycetota > Actinomycetes > Streptosporangiales > Nocardiopsidaceae > Nocardiopsis > Nocardiopsis sp. iso_40. Next base: position 1,842,309 of record NZ_CM149666.1, read on the forward strand.
AGCTGTCCATGCAGCAGGCCATCAACCGGGCCCTGCGCGTCCTGCTCACCGAGGACCCCGACGTCCTCGTCTTCGGTGAGGACGTCGGTGCCCTCGGCGGGGTCTTCCGGGTCACCGACGGGCTCCAGAAGGAGTTCGGCGACCAGCGGGTCTTCGACACCCCGCTCGCCGAGTCCGCCATCATGGGCATGGCGGTCGGACTGGCCATGAACGGCTGGCGGCCCGTCCCCGAGCTCCAGTTCGACGGCTTCGCCTACCCGGCCGTCGACCAGATCGTCAACCAGGTGGCACGCATGAACTACCGCACCCGCGGCGCCGCCCCCATGCCGATCACCCTGCGCCTACCCTCCTTCGGCGGTATCCAGGCCCCCGAGCACCACGGGGAGAGCCTCGAGGCCCTCTTCGCGCACACCCCCGGACTGAAGGTCGTCGCACCCTCCGACCCCGCCGAGGCCTACAGCCTGCTGTTGCAGTCGGTGCGTTCCGACGACCCGGTCGTCTACATGGAGCCCAAGGCCCGCTACTGGGACCGCCTGCCGGTCCGGCTGAGCGAATCCACCGACCCGATCGGCACCAGCCGAATCGTCCGCCCCGGACGCCACGCCACCCTCGTCGCCTGGGGCGCGATGGTGCACAGGTGCGTCCAGGTGGCTGAGCTGGCCGCGGAGGACGGCGTCGAGCTGGAGGTACTGGACCTGCGCTGGCTCAAACCCATCGACGCCGCCGGGCTCGCCGCCTCCGTCGCCCGCACCAAGCGGGCCGTGGTCGTCCACGAGGCCCCGCTCACCGCCGGACTCGGCGCCGAGGTGGCCACGCTGATCACCGAGAACTGCTTCCGTGAGCTGGCCGCCCCGGTCCAGCGGGTCACCGGGTTCGACGTACCCTACCCGGCCGGGCCCCTGGAACCGCAGTACCTGCCGACGATCGACCGCGTCCTGCTCGCGGTCCAGCGAACCCTGGAGTACTAGCCGACATGGCAGAAGAGAACATCACCTTCACCCTCCCCGACCTGGGCGAAGGGCTCGTCGAGGCGACCGTGCTGGAGTGGCAGGTCGCGGTCGGGGACACCGTCGGCCGCAACGATCCGCTGGTCGAGGTGGAGACGACCAAGTCGGCCGTGGTCATCCCCTCGCCCAAGGCCGGCCGGGTGGTCGAGCTGCACGCCCGGGAGGAGGAGGTCGTCCCGGTCGGGGAGCCCCTGGTGACCTTCGCCGTCGAGGTCGAGGAGAGCGCCCCCCAGGCCGGCATCGTCGGTCGGGTCCCCGAGGAGGACGCCAAACCGAAACGCAGAGTGAGGCTGAAGCCTCCGACGGACTGACGCGTCAAAGGTCCCATCTCTGGCGGGGGCCCGTTCGGATGTCAACACAAGTGGCGCACCCAATACGGGGTGGTCGTTTATGCAAACATCTGAATGGGCCCCCGTTCTCCCGACCAAATCCCGCCCCGGACATAAGAAGGAAGGATTCATGACCGTGAATCCCGTCGGAGACGTGACAATGCGCTATGCGGATTTGCCTTCACAGGATCCGGCCGACGACGTGCCGGTGCTCCTGCTGCACGGTTTCGGCACCGACTTCGACATGAATTGGCGCGCCACGGGGTGGCCGCGCGTGCTCGAGGAGGCCGGGCGCCGGGTGCTCGGCCCGGACCTGCGCGGCCACGGAGCCAGCGACAAGCCCACGGACCACCGGCTCTACCTGCCCGAACACTTCGTCACCGACATCCTGGCGATGCTCGACGAGCTGGACGTCCGGGCCGTGGACGCCGTCGGTTACTCCATGGGGTCCCGGCTGGCCTGGGAGCTCGCCCTGACCGCGCCGGAACGGGTCCGCAGCCTCGTCCTGGGCGGCTTCGGTCCGGTCAATGCCCTGGCCGGCCTGGACACGGCCCGCCCGGGGGAGGGTGACAGCCCCTTCGACCACGTCTACCGCACCGTCGCCGCTCTGGCGGGCAACGACGCGGAGGCGCTCGCCGCCTGTGTCCGCGGTCAGGCCGCACGACCCTTCCGGGAGGAGCCGCGACCCGAGGGCGTCCCCCTGCTCGTGGCCGCCGGGGCCAAGGACACGGTCGCCGAGGGCGCCGCGGCGTTCGCCGAGCGCTGCGGCGGCTCGTACGTGGAGATCCCCGGCCGGGACCACGCCAACGCTGTCTCCTCCAGGGTCTTCAAGCAGGCCGTGGCGGACTTCCTCGGCGCCCGGGGGCCGGATCAGGGGGTTAGTCCGGTCTAGACCGGTTGGCGCGAATATGCGGCTGTGACCACCGGTGAAGGTCACGGTACAACCGGTCGTGCGGGCGGTCCCTCCGGAGGAACGGGAGGTCAAAAACGGCGAATAGGCCGTTGGTTGCCACGGTTCGGTGTGCTCTTGGTAACTTCCAGGTAAGGTGCCGTGTCGCTCTGCTCTCGCCTTCATAACAACTCCGTCCGTTGGTTAGGTGTACTTTCGACCAGCGGATATCGTCCGGCAACAGAACTCAGGTCGGATCCGCGCTGAATGCGGGCCGCTGAGAGGGCGAAGGGGAGAGTTACTCAAGTGAAGCGCAGCAACGCAGCCAAGTTCGCCGCGGTCGCCGCGGCGGGCGTGTTGGCACTCACCGCGTGTGACAACGCGGCCGAAGACACCGGCGACAGCGGAAACGGCGGCGGCGAAGAGGCTTCCGAGATCCGCGTCGGCCTTGCCTTCGACGTGGGCGGTCGCGGCGACCGCTCGTTCAACGACTCCGCCTACCGGGGCCTGCAGCAGGCCGCCGACGAGCTCGGCGTCGAGACCGCCGACTTCGAGCCGGCCGACGGGGAGGCCGACTCCGACAAGCAGGACCGCCTCGCCAACATGGCCGAGGAGGGCTTCGACGTCGTCATCGGTGTCGGCTTCGCCTACCAGGAGCCGATGGAGGCCGTCGCCGAGAACTACCCGGACACCAACTTCGCGATCGTCGACTCCGAGGTCGAGGGCCACGACAACATCACCAGCCTCGTCTTCGCCGAGGAGCAGGCCTCCTTCCTGGCCGGTGCCGCCGCGGCGCTGACCACCGAGGAGGACCACGTCGGCTTCGTCGGCGGTGTCGAGACCCCGCTGATCCACAAGTTCGAGGCCGGGTACGTCGCCGGTGTCGAGCACGTCAACGAGGACATCAACGTCGAGGTCGACTACCTCAGCCAGCCGCCGGACATGAGCGGCTTCAGCGACCCTGCGCAGGGCCGTGAGGCCGCCCAGGCCCAGTACGACCGCGGCGCCGACGTGATCTACCACGCCGCCGGCGCCTCCGGCAACGGCGTCCTCCAGGCCGCCGTCGACAACGAGTTCACCTTCATCGGCGTCGACAGCGACCAGTACGAGAACGCCGAGGAGCAGCAGAAGCCGTACGTGCTGACCTCCGCCATCAAGCAGGTCGACGTCGCCGTCTTCGAGATGATCAAGTCCGTGGTCGAGGGCGACCCGCAGACCGGCATCCAGCGCTTCGAGCTCGCCGACGGCGGTGTGGACTACACCCTGTCCAACGAGGAGGCCATCGAGCCGATCCAGGAGGAGCTCGACGCGCTCAAGCAGGAGATCATCGACGGCGAGATCGAGGTTCCGACCCAGCCCTAGCAGGCCGGGTCCACACGGTTCGCCCCACCGCGGGTACGGCCCGCGGTGACAGTGCCCCAGGGCGGCGCCGGTGACAGGGGGAGCAGTCCCCCTCCGGTGCCGCCCCGGTTGCCGTTTTCCGCGACGATGGCGTCCGGACACGAACCCTTCGGGGCCCGTGCGCCACGTTGCTGTTTCCACGAGGAGAAAGATGAGCAGCACGCCATCGGGCGAAGAGGCCTCGGGGCCCTTCGCCGTTGAGCTGCGCGGGATCACCAAACGTTTTCCCGGCGTCGTGGCCAACCACGACATCGACATCACCGTGGCTCCCGGTACCGTGCACGCCATCGTCGGCGAGAACGGCGCGGGCAAGTCCACGCTGATGAAGACCCTGTACGGCATGCACCGGCCGGACGAGGGCCATATCCGTATCCGCGGCGAGGAGGTGCGCTTCCACTCGCCCTCCGACGCCATCAGACACGGCATCGGCATGGTGCACCAGCACTTCATGCTCGCCGACAACCTCACCGTGCTGGAGAACGTGGTCCTGGGCGCGGAGCGCAGGCACGGCATCGGCCGCAGGGCCAGGGCCCGCATCCAGGAGCTGTCCGCCCAGTACGGGCTCGGCGTCGACCCGGACCGCCTCATGGAGGAACTGGGTGTCGGGGACCGCCAGCGCGTGGAGATCCTCAAGGTGCTCTACCGCGGCGCCGAGACGATCATCCTGGACGAGCCCACCGCCGTCCTGGTCCCGCAGGAGGTCGACGAGCTCTTCGACAACCTGCGCGAGCTCAAGCGCGAGGGCCTCACGGTCATCTTCATCTCGCACAAGCTCGACGAGGTCCTGTCCGTCGCCGACGAGATCACCGTGATCCGCCGCGGCACCACGGTGGCCACCGCCGACCCGCGCACCACCACCGCGCGGGAGCTGGCCACCCTCATGGTCGGCGGCGAACTGCCCGTACCGGAGCTGCGCGAGTCCACCGTCACCGACCACGTCATCCTGTCCCTGAACGGGGTGACCGTGCGCTCGCCGGAGGGCCGGCCCGTCGTCGACGACGTCACCCTCGACATCCGCAGGGGCGAGATCGTCGGTATCGCCGGGGTCGAGGGCAACGGCCAGTCCGAGCTGATCGAGGCGATCATGGGCATGCGCCGGGCCGCCTCCGGCAGCATCGCCCTGGAGGGCCAGGACATCACCGACTGGCCCACGCTGCGCATCCGCGAGGCCGGGGTCGGCTACATCCCCGAGGACCGGCACCGGCACGGCATGCTGCTGGACTCCCCGCTGTGGGAGAACCGGATCCTGGGACACCAGACCCGGGAGCCCAGTGTCCGCGGCCCCTGGATCAACCGGGCCGGGGCGCGCGCCGACTCCGAGCGCATCGTCACCGAGTACGACGTGCGCACCCCCAACATCGACGTCATCGCCGACGCGCTGTCCGGGGGCAACCAGCAGAAGTTCATCATCGGCCGGGAGATGAGCGCGCAACCGCACTTCCTGGTCGCCGCCCACCCCACCCGAGGCGTGGACGTGGGCGCCCAGTCGGCCATCTGGGAGCAGCTGCGCGAGGCGCGCGCGGCCGGGCTGGCCGTCCTGCTGGTCTCCGCCGACCTCGACGAGCTCATCGGCATGTCCGACACACTCCACGTCATCCTGCGCGGCCGCCTGGTCACGGAGGCCGACCCGAACAGCGTCACCCCCGAACAGCTCGGTTCCGCCATGACCGGCGCCGGGCTGGGCGGCGATGACGCGCACACAGAAGGTGGCAGCGGTGCTGAGGGCACCAACGGAAACGAGAGCGAGGGCGGCGAATGAGTAACCCCGGACGCCGCACCATCGCGGCACCGATCGTGTTCGGCCTGGCCGTACTCCTGGGTGTCGCGGCGACCTTCGCCCTGGACCTGTTCCTGCTGTGGTGGGCCGCGCTCATCATCGGCGTCACGCTCGCCTTCGGGCTGGTGGCGGCGCTGGCGCCGTTCACCCCGGACGAGAGCCGGATCGGCGCCGACGGGACCAGGGAGGAGGGCACGCCCCTGCACAACGTCCTGGTCGTCCCGATGTCGCTGATCCTGGCGGTCGCGGGCGGTCTGGTCTGCGCCTGGACCCTGGACCTGCAGCTGATCGAACCCGTCGCGGCCGCGCTCGGCGCGCTCGTCGGCTCGGCTCTGGCGTTCGTGCTGTTCCACCGCCTGGCGGCGATGATGGCGCTGTCCTTCGCCGCGGTCCTGGCCGCCGGTGTGCTCGCGGTCGGCGTCACCGCCGCCGTGCTGCTCCTCAGCGGAATCGCACCGTTCCAGACCTTCGGGCGGATGGCCGAGTTCGGTACCCGGCCCGACAGCCTGGTACAGATCATCAACAGCAGCATCACCTACTACCTGGCCGCCGTGGCCGTGGCGATCGGCTTCAAGATGAAGCTGTTCAACATCGGTGTGGACGGCCAGTACCGGCTCGCGGCGCTGCTGGCCGCTGCCGTGGGCGGCTACCTCGTGCTGCCGCCGGTGATCAGCCAGGTCGTCATCATCGCCACCGCCATCACGGTCGGCGGCGTGTGGGCCGGGATCGCCGGATACCTCAAGGTGGCGCGGGGCGTGTCCGAGGTGATCTCCACGATCATGCTCAACGCGATCGCCACCGGCATCACCGCCTACCTGCTGAGCACCGACCGCCTCGCGGTGGAGATCAGCACCAACAACATCGGCACGCCGCCCATGCCCGAGTCGGCGTGGGTGCCCGGCATCCCCGCGGGCTTCCTCGGCTCCGACCGGGAGATCTACGGCCTGGTCCTGCTCGCCGTCGCGGTCGGCTTCCTCTACTGGATGATGCTCAACCGCACCCGCTTCGGGTTCGAGCTGCGGGCCACCGGCCAGTCGCAGACCGCGGCCGAGGCCAGCGGTGTGAACGTCAAGAGGATGGTCTTCCTGTCCATGCTCTTCTCCGGCATGGTCGCGGGGCTCGTGGGCCTGCCCCAGCTCCTGGGGCACTCGCACTACTACGCGCTGGACTTCCCGGCGGGTATCGGCTTCATCGGTATCGCGATCGCCCTGCTGGGCCGGAACCACCCGGTGGGCATCGTCTTCGCGGCACTGCTGTGGGCCTTCCTCGACCAGGCGGCGGGGATCCTGCCCTTCGACGGGATCCCGCAGGAGATCGCGGTCATCGCGCAGGCCACCATCGTCCTCACGGTCGTCGTGGTCTACGAGGTCGTGCACCGCTGGGGCCGCCGCTACCAGCAGCAGCAGATCGGCAAGCAGCTCGGCAGGGCCGTCGAGTCCAGCGGGGAGGCACAGTGAGCCAGGAACTGAACGTGAAGGAAGCGGCGGAGTCGCCGTGGCGGCCCAGGGGGTGGGCGCGGTGGCGTGTCCTGACCCTGTTCGCCGCGGTGCTCGTCTCCCTGGCCGGGCTGCGCGTCATCACCGGCCAGGACATGCTCACCGACTCGGGCACCATCCGCACCACCCTGACCTTCGCGGTACCCATCGGACTGGCCGCCCTCGGCGGACTGTGGGCCGAGCGCGCGGGCATCATCAACATCGGCCTGGAAGGCATGATGATCCTGGGCACCTGGTTCGGTGCCTACTTCGCCTGGAGCACCGACAACCCGTGGATGGGCCTGCTCGCGGGCGTCCTCGCCGGGATGGCCGGCGGCCTGCTGCACGCGGTCGCCACGGTGACCTTCGCGGTGGACCACATCGTGTCCGGTGTGGCGATCAACATCCTCATGCTCGGCGCGATGCGCTACCTGTCGATCCTGGTGTACTCGGACGTGCCCGGCGCGGGTGCCGCCCAGTCGCCGACCACACCCGAGTTCCCGACACTGAACCTGCCGGTCCTGCCGGAGCTGCTGCGGCCGGTGGAGGCCGCCGGAACCTTCCTGGTCAGCGACCTGGCCTCGCTGGTGATCGGTCTGACCACCCGCATGTCGGCGCTCACCCTCGTCGCCCTCCTGATGATCCCGCTGACCTACCTGGTGCTGTGGCGGACGACCTTCGGCCTGCGCCTGCGCTCGGTCGGTGAGAACCCCGACGCCGCCGAGTCGCTCGGCGTGGCGGTGTACCGCCTCAAGTACGCGGCGGTCGTCGTCTCCGGCGGTCTGGCCGGTATGGGCGGCGCGTTCCTGGCCATGGTGGCCTCGAACATCTACCAGGAGGGGCAGACCGGCGGCCGCGGCTACATCGGTCTGGCCGCGATGATCTTCGGTAACTGGCGTCCCGGCGGCCTGGCGATGGGAGCCGGACTGTTCGGCTACACCGACGCCCTCCAGCTGCGCGGCGGCGGCGAGGCCATCCACGCGCTGCTCCTGCTGTTCGTGGCGGCACTGCTGGCCTGGACGCTGTGGCGTTCGCGCGCGGCCCTGCTCGGCCGGATCGGTTCCGCGGCGACCGTGCTCGGTGCGCTGCTCTACGCGTTCACCGCGGCCGGCCCGCTGGCCGCCCACTCCGGACTGCTCTACCCGGCGGCGGCGCTCCTGCTGCTGGCCGGCCTGCTCCTGGCCCTGTGGAGCAGCCGGGACGCGCAGACACCCCCGCTGGCCGTGGTCGCGGTCGGGCTGCTGGCGGCCGGTGCGCTGGCCTACTGGACGAGTTCCTTCCTCCTCGCCGGCGCGGCCCTGACCACCGCGTACGTCGTACTGACCCTGCTGGGTATCGCGGCGGCGTCCGCGGCGATGTGGAAGACCAGGAAACGCGCCACGGCGATGGCGGCCCTGGCCGTCGGAGTGGCCTCGCTGCTGCTGTTCTGGTACTTCGGCACCGACTCGCTGCCGCGCGAGCTGGCCACCTACAGCCCGCACATCGCCACCCTGCTGGTGCTCTCACTGGCCTCGCAGAGCCTGAGGCCGCCCGCCGGGATCGGCCAGCAGTGGAGGGCGGGACGCTCATGACCGAACACACCGGCGTGGACTGGGCGGCCCTGCGGGAGGCCGCCCGGGAGGCCATGGGCCGCGCGTACGCGCCCTACTCGAAGTACCCGGTGGGCGCGGCGGCCCTGGTCTCCGACGGCCGGACCGTGAGCGGCTGCAACGTGGAGAACGCCTCCTACGGGGTGGGCCTGTGCGCCGAGTGCGGTCTGGTCAGCGCGCTGCACGCCTCCGGCGGCGGGCGCCTGGTCGCGTTCAGCTGCGTGGACGGCCGGGGCGAGACCCTGATGCCGTGCGGCCGCTGCCGCCAACTGCTGTACGAACACGGCGGGCCGGACCTGCTGGTGGACACGCCCGAGGGGATCCTTCCCATGGAGCGGGTGCTGCCGCAGGCCTTCGGGCCGCACAACCTCGCCTGAGGGGCGAAGCACGATCGGGTGCCTCCCCGGCCGCCGACCCACGGCGGCCGGGGAGTCGTTTTTTCCAGCCACGGAGAGGAACACGACATGGACGTCATCGAGGTCATCCGAGCCAAACGCGACGGGGGAGAGCTCACCCCGGAGCAGATCGACTGGGTGATCGGCGCCTACACCCGTGGTGAGGTGGCCGAGGAGCAGATGTCGGCGCTGGCGATGGCGATCTTCCTGCGCGGCATGGGCCGGGCGGAGGTGGGCCGCTGGACCGAGGCGATGCTGTCGTCGGGGGACCGGCTCGACTTCTCCGACCTGGCCCGGCCCACCACCGACAAGCACTCCACGGGCGGGGTGGGCGACAAGATCACGCTGCCGCTCACGCCCACCGTCGCCGCCTGCGGGGCCGCGGTACCGCAGCTGTCCGGGCGCGGGCTCGGCCACACCGGCGGGACCCTGGACAAGCTGGAGTCGATCCCCGGCTGGCGCGCGTCGCTGTCCACCGAGGAGATGCGGCGGGTCATCACCGAGACCGGCGGTGTGATCTGCGCGGCGGGCACCGGGCTGGCTCCGGCCGACCGCAAGCTCTACGCACTGCGCGACGTCACCGGCACCGTGGAGTCGATCCCGCTCATCTCCGCGTCCATCATGAGCAAGAAGCTCGCGGAGGGCACCGGGGCCCTGGTCCTGGACGTCAAGGTGGGGTCGGGCGCGTTCATGAAGGACGCCGGGTCCGCCCGGGAGCTGGCCCGCACCATGGTGGACATCGGCAACGACCACGGCGTGCGCACGGTCGCCCTGCTCACTGACATGGCCACGCCCCTGGGCCGTCAGGTCGGTAACGCACTGGAGGTCGCCGAGGCCGTCGAGGTGCTCTCCGGGGGCGGCCCCGACGACGTCGTGGAGCTCACCGTGGCGCTGGCGCGGGAGATGCTGACGGCGGCCGGTCTGACCCCGGGCGAGAACGGCGTCAAGGACCCGGCCCAAGCCCTGCGCGACGGCAGCGCCCTCGAAGCCTGGAAGGACCTGGTCCGGGCCCAGGGCGGCGACCCGGACGCGCCGCTGCCCGAGGCGGCCGAGCGCCGGGTGGTGCTGTCCCCGTCCAGCGGCGTCCTCACCCGGCTGGATGCCTACCAGGTGGGCCTGGCCGCCTGGCGGCTGGGCGCGGGCCGGGCCCGCAAGGAGGACGCGGTGTCCTTCGGGGCGGGCGTGACCCTGCACGCCAAACCGGGTGAGGAGGTCCAGGCCGGGGAACCGCTGTTCACCCTGCACGCCGACGAGCCCGAGCGCTTCGACCGGGCCGCCCAGGCCCTGGAGGGGGCCTTCGACATCGGTGACGCGGCCGAGTGGCGGACGCGACCGCTGGTCATCGACCGGATCAGCTGATCCCGCCGTGTTCCGGGCGGGTCGCCCGCGCCGTCCGCCCGGCTACGGCGGAGCCGGGGGTCCGGGGCGCGGCCGCGGGGGCGCGTAGATGCGGAGGGGCTGGCCGACACACTGGTCGCCAGCCCCTCCCGCGTGTGCCCGAAGGCCGCCGAACTAGTCCATGATGGGCGGCATCATCTGCTGCGGGGAGGCCTCGGGCATCAGCAGGAAGGCCGCCGCGGCGACGATCACGAACAGGAAGCCCACGATGGTCGTCGCGGTGGCGGTCCACTTCGCCCAGGGGCGGGTCCCCCAGTTGTGCAGGGCGAGCGCCAGGGTCGAGGTGAGCACGGTGAGCAGGGCCACCCCGCCGCCCATCCAGATCTGTGTCTCGATGTACTTGATCTGCCCGGGGTCCACGGTCTGGCCGCCTGCCAGGAGCATGCTGGTGAGGATCTCCAGCAGTTGCCCGGACAGGATCGTCACGGCGAGCAGTACCACGCTGACGATGCTCAGGGTCTCGGTGGAGAAGGCGCCCCCGGCCCGGGGCTCGGCCGGAACGGCCCCGAACTCCGCATCGGGAGCGGTCCCGTACTGGTTCTCCTCGGTCTCCGGGGCTTCGGCGGTCCCCGGGGCCCCGGTTCCGGCGGGCGCCTCCGCGGCGACCCCCGGTTCGAATTTCGGTTGGGGAGCGCCCTCCGCGGGTCTGTCGGTGTTCTCGGCCCTGGCGTTGTCTTCCGGTTCGGTACTCACGCGGCCAACGTACCCGGGGGTCTGTATAAGAGGGGCCTAAGAATCGCCTGATCAGACCATGAAAGCGCCCCGAATCCGTCACGGGGCGCTGATGGTCAGGCGCCGGTGAGCAACACGTACGACAACACGGTCAGCACCACCAGCACCACGCCCACCAGTACGGTCGCCGCGGCCAGGTGGCGGGCCCAGGCACGGGTGCCGGGACCGGCACGGAGCAGGGCCACGGCGGCGCAGACCACGGCCAGCGCGGAGAACAGTCCGGCACCGGTCAGCTCACCCTGCACCTCGTAGGTGAGGGAGCCCTCGGCCCCGGTCAGGGTCTGCTGGTTGAAGATCCTGACCAGCTGGGTGGAGAGCAGCGTCGTGGCCAGGAAGAGGAGCCCGGTGACGCTGAAGGTCTCGGGGCCGAACAGGCCGCTCCGGGGCTGGGCGCTCCGCCCGGCGAGGAAGGCCTCGCCGGCGGCGGAGGCGGCGGGGCCCGCGGAGCCGGGGTTTTCCGGGGCGCCGTCGGTATCGGAGGGGACGGTGGTGGGGGGAGTGTCTTCTGAGGAGGTACTCACCCGCGCCAAAATACCGCCCGGCTCTCCCGAACACGGGCCCCGTAACGGGTTGGGCGCGGCCACTTCCGGCCATATCGCCCACGGGTGCCCAACGGGGTAAAAACAATCATGAGTGCTTGTTTTTTTCTGTGTCCGGTGTCACTCTCTTTGCCATGACCGCTACACCAGCCCCCGCCCTGTGGGTCGGGAACGCCTCCGGTTTCTACGGTGACCGCCTCGGAGCCGTCCACGAGATGCTCACCGAAGGCGCCGTGGACGTCCTCACCGGCGACTACCTGGCCGAACTCACCATGGCCATCCTCGGCCGCGACCAGCTGGCCGACCCCGGCCGGGGCTACGCCAGAACCTTCCTGCGACAGATGCGCGAGTGTCTGGCGATCATCATGGAACGCCGCGTCCGCGTGGTCACCAACGCCGGCGGCCTCAACCCCCGCGGCCTGGCCGACAAACTCACCGAGCTCGCCGACGGCCTCGGCTTCGAACCACGCATCGCCTGCGTCACCGGAGACGACCTGCTCGACCGCGCGGAGGAGCTCAACCTCGGCGGCCCCCTGACCGCCAACGCCTACCTGGGCGCCTTCGGCATCGCCCGCTGCCTGGACGCCGGGGCCGACATCGTCGTCACCGGCCGCGTCACCGACGCCTCCCTCGCGGTCGGCCCCGCCATCTCCCACTTCGGCTGGACCCGCGACGACCTCGACGCCCTCGCCGGGGCGACCGTCGCCGGACACGTCATCGAGTGCGGAACCCAGGCCACCGGCGGCAACTACGCGCTGGCGCACGAACTCGCCGGACGGAACCTGGACCACCCGGGCTTCCCGATCGCCGAGATCGCCGCGGACGGCTCCTCGGTCATCACCAAGCACGCCCGGACCCAGGGCGCGGTCACCGTCGGCACCGTCACCGCCCAGCTCGTCTACGAGGTCGCGGGCGCCCGCTACCCCGGCCCCGACGTCACCACCCGGCTGGACACCGTCCGGCTCACCCAGGAGGCCGACGACCGGGTGCGGATCAGCGGGGCGGTCGGCGAGGCACCGCCGCCGGACCTCAAGGTCGGCCTGACCGGGATCTCGGGCTTTCGCAACGACGTCGAGTTCCTCATCACCGGCTTGGACGCCCGGGCCAAGGCGGAACTGGCCGAACGCCAGATGCGCGCCGCCCTGGCCGACAGCCCGCCCGCGGAGCTGGGCTTCGAGTTCGTCCCGGCCCGCGACCCGCACGGCGACACCCAGGACGAGGCCACCGCCAGGCTGAGAGTGGTCGTCCGCGACCACGACCCCGCCGCCATCGGCCGCCGCTTCGGAGCCGCCGCCGTGGAGCTGGCCCTGGGCAGCTACGCCGGATTCCACCTCACCTCACCGCCGCGCGACGCCCGCCCCGACGGGGTCGCCGTCACCCACGCCCTCGTGCCCGCGGCCGCGGTAGGGCACACCGTGATCACTCCCGAGGGCGTCCGCGAGAACGTCGCCCACCCCGAGCACACCCGGGAGCTCACGGAGGTCCCCGAACCCCCGCTGCCCGAGCCGCCGCCCGCGGGCCCCACCCGGCTCGCCCCCCTGGGCCTGGTCCTGGGCGCGCGCAGCGGCGACAAGGGCGCCGACGCCAACGTGGGCGTGTGGGCGGCCTCGGACGAGGCCTGGCGATGGCTGGCACACACCCTCACCGTCGAGGCGCTGCGCGACATCCTCCCGGAGACCGCCGACCTCAAGGTCACCCGCCACCTGCTGCCCCGCCTGCGCGCCGCCAACTTCTGGATCGAGGGGATCCTCGCCCCCGGCACCGCCCGCCGGGAGGGCCAGGACCCCCAGGCCAAGGGGCTCGGCGAGTGGCTGCGGGCCCGCCGCGCCCCGATCCCCGAGTCCCTGCTGGCGGAGCGCCCCGCGCCGACCCGGGCGGCCGCGCCCCAGACCCCCTCCGACCCGGCCGAACCCCCGAACCCGCAGAGCGAGGAGTCACCGTGAGCGTCCTGACCTCCAGACTCGACACCCGAGGCCCGGCCTACGCCGAGGCCAGGGACACCATGCTCGCCAAACTGGCCGAGCTGGACACCGAGCACGCCAAGGCCCTCGCCGGGGGCGGGGAGCGCTACGTCGAACGGCACCGCTCCCGGGGCGGGCTGCTGGCCAGGGAGCGCATCGAGCTCCTGCTGGACGAGGGCAGCCCCTTCCTCGAACTCTCCCCCCTGGCCGCCTGGGGCAGCGACTTCCACGTGGGCGCGAGCGTCGTCACCGGCGTGGGGGTGGTCTCGGGCGTGGAGTGCGTGGTCGTCGCCAACGACCCCACCGTGCGCGGCGGGTCCAGCAACCCCTGGTCGCTGAAGAAGTCCCAGCGCGCCGGCGAGATCGCCGAACGCAACCGGATGCCGATGATCAGCCTGGTGGAGTCGGGCGGCGCCGACCTGCCCACCCAGAAGGAGATCTTCATCCCCGGCGGGGGCACCTTCCGCCACCTCACCCAGCTGTCGGCCGCCGGGATCCCCACCATCGCCCTGGTCTTCGGCAACTCCACCGCGGGCGGAGCCTACGTCCCCGGGATGAGCGACCACGTGGTGATGGTCCGGGGCCGCTCCAAGGTCTTCCTCGGCGGCCCGCCGCTGGTCAAGGCGGCCACAGGGGAGGAGAGCGACGACGAGTCCCTGGGCGGCGCACGGATGCACGCCGAGGTCTCCGGCCTCGCCGACCACCTCGCCGAGGACGAGCACGACGCCATCCGCATCGGCCGCCGCATCGTCGCCCGGCTCAACCACACCAAGGCCGGGCCGCCCCCGGCCGCCGCGGTCCGCGAACCCCTCCTGCCAGCCGAGGAGCTCCTCGGGATCATGCCGCCCGACCTCAAGGTCCCGGTGGACCCGCGCGAGGTCATCGCGCGCGTGGTGGACGGATCGGAGTTCGACGAGTTCAAGCCCTCCTACGGGCCCGGCCTGGTCACCGGCTGGGCCACCCTGCACGGGTACCCCGTCGGCGTCCTCGCCAACGACCACGGGGTGCTGTTCAGCGCCGAAGCGCAGAAGGCCGCCCAGTTCATCCAGCTCGCCAACCGCTCGCACACCCCGCTGGTCTTCCTGCACAACACCACCGGCTACATGGTCGGCGCCGAGTACGAGCAGGGCGGCATCATCAAACACGGCTCGATGATGATCAACGCCGTCTCCAACAGCACCGTTCCGCACCTGTCCGTGCTCATCGGCGCCTCCTACGGGGCCGGGCACTACGGCATGTGCGGCCGCGCCTACGACCCCCGGTTCCTCTTCTCCTGGCCCAGCGCCCGCTCCGCCGTCATGGGCCCCAAACAGCTCGCCGAGGTCATCTCGATCGTCTCGCGCGCCTCGGCCGCCAAGAAGGGCCAGCCCTACGACGACGACCAGGACGCCGCCATGCGCGAACTGGTCGAGAACCAGATCGAGGCCGAGTCCCTTCCGATGTTCCTGTCCGGCAGGGTCTACGACGACGGCGTCATCGACCCCCGCGACACCCGCACCGTCCTCGGGCTGTGCCTGTCCTTCGCCAGCAACGCACCCGTACGCGGCACCGACCGCTTCGGCGTCTTCCGAATGTGAGAAGGGGAGGACCATGACCCACACACCCCTCACCGCCCCCGCCGACCCCATCACCACACTGCTGGTCGCCAACCGCGGCGAGATCGCCCGCCGGATCATCCGCACCTGCCGGACCCTGGGCGTGGCCACCGTCGCCGTGCACGCGCCCGGCGAGGAGAACGCCGCGCACGTGCACGAGGCCGACACCGCCCTGTGCCTGACCGTCCCCGAGGGGCGCGGCCCCGTGGACGCCTACCTCGACCCGCACGCCCTCGTGGCCGCCGCGCGGGCGTCCGGCGCCGACGCCGTCCACCCCGGATACGGCTTCCTGTCGGAGAACGCCGCCTTCGCCCGCGCCGTCACCGACGCCGGACTGACCTGGGTGGGGCCCTCCGCCGAGGCGGTCGAGCAGATGGGGTCCAAGACCCTCGCCAAGAAGGTCGCCCGCGACGCCGGGGTGCCCGTCGCCGACGCCCTCGACCCCGCCGACGTCCGGGCCGAACACCTCCCCGTGCTGGTCAAGGCGGTGTCCGGGGGCGGCGGGCGCGGCATGCGCGTGGTCCGCGACCTCGCCGGGCTCGCCGCCGGGGCCGAGGCCGCCCGCGCCGAGGCCGCCTCCGCCTTCGGCGACCCCGCCGTGTTCTGCGAGCCCTACGTGGAACGCGGCCGCCACGTGGAGGTCCAGGTCCTCGCCGACCGGCACGGGAACGTCTGGGCGCTGGGAGAACGCGACTGCTCGGCGCAGCGCCGCCACCAGAAGGTGCTGGAGGAGGCACCCGCGCCGGGGCTGCCGGACCGGATCCGGCGGCGGCTGCACCGCGCCGCCCGCGACCTGGCCTCGGCCATCGGCTACACCGGTGCCGGGACCGCCGAGTTCCTCGTCCCCGTCACCGACGACGGCCTGGGCGAGCCCGTCTTCCTGGAGATGAACACCCGCCTCCAGGTCGAACACCCCGTCACCGAGTGCGTCACCGGCCTGGACCTGGTGGAGTGGCAGCTGCGCATCGCCGAGGGCGAGCCCCTGCCCGCCGACGGCCCGCCCGCGCCGCGCGGCCACGCCGTCGAGGCCCGCCTGTACGCCGAGGACCCGCGCGAGGACTGGCGGCCCCGGACCGGGCTGCTGCACACCTTCGACGTGCCCGCGGCCACCGCCAGCTTCACCCCCCTGACCGGGCCCGGGGTGCGCCTGGACCACGGTGTGCGCACGGGCGACACCGTCGGAACCGACTTCGACCCCATGCTCGCCAAGGTCATCGCCTACGGCCGTGACCGCCGCGACGCCCTGCGGCGCCTGTCCGCGGCCCTGGCCGGAGCCCGGCTGCACGGCGTGGGCACCAACCGCGACCTGCTCGTACGGGCCCTGCGCCACCCCGACTTCGCCCGGGCGCACCACCGTCCCGAAGGGCTGCACACCGGCTTCCTGACCGGCGACCGCCTCACCGAACTGGCCCGGCCCCTCGCCGACGGCGACACCGAACGGCTGGCGGCGCTCGCCGCCTCCCTGGCCTCGTTCGAGGCCTCCCGGAGCGGCGGCACCCTCCCGGCCGGGATCCCCGCGGGCTGGCGCAACCTGCCCTCGGCCCCCCACCTGCGGCGCCACACCACCCCCGACGGGCGCGAGATCACCACCGCCTTCCGGTCGGTGCGCGGCGCACACCTGCCCGAGCAGGAGGGCGTACGGGTGCTGTCCGCCGCCCCCGACCGGGCGGTCCTGGAGGTGGACGGGCTGCGCCGGGCCTTCGACGTGTACCGGACCGGGCCGGACCGCCGGGGACCGCAGGGGGCCGAGGGGCCGGAGGTGTTCGTCGAGTCCGCACTCGGACCGGTCGCCCTGAGGGTGCTCGACCCGCTCCCCGAACCCGAGGCGACCGTCGACCCGGGTGCGCTGCCCGCGCCCATGCCGGGCACGGTCACCGCGGTGGACGTCGCCGCGGGGGAGGAGGTCCGGGAGGGGCAGACCCTGCTGCGGATGGAAGCCATGAAGATGGAGCACCGCATCACCGCCCCCGCCGCCGGGACCGTCCGGGAACTCCCGGTCGCCGCGGGGGAGCGGGTCCCCGCCGGGGCTCCCCTGGCCGTACTCGACTACACCGACCCCGACCCCGAACCCGACAGCGGCCCCGCCCCCGCCTCCGACGGCCACCACGCGGAGGCCGCCCCCCACGACGAAGGGCTCGAACAGTGACCGGTGCCATGACCTTCAACGAACCCCCCGAGCGCGTGGAGCTGCGGGCCGCGGCGGCGGACCTCGCCGCCAAGTACGGCTCGGAGTACTACAGGGCCAGGGCCAGGGAGGACGCCTACCTCACCGAACTGTGGCGCGAGGCGGGCGGGCTCGGCTACCTGGGCGTCAACATCCCCGAGGAGTACGGCGGCGGTGGCGGCGGCATCGCGGACCTGGCCGCCGTCCTGGAGGAGCTCAGCGCCGCCGGGTGCCCCACCCTGATGATGGTGGTCTCACCGGCCATCTGCGGCACCGTCCTGGCCCGCTTCGGCACCCCCGAGCAGCGCCGGCGCTGGCTGCCCGGCCTGGCCACCGGCGAGTCCGTCATGGCCTTCGCCATCACCGAGCCCGACGCCGGCTCCAACGCCCACCGCATCACCACCACCGCCCGCCGGGACGGCGGCGGCTGGGTGCTCAACGGCTGCAAGACCTTCATCTCCGGGGTGGACGTCGCCGACGCCGTCCTCGTGGTCGGCCGCGTCGAGGACGAGGACACCGGGCGCCTGTCCGCCGCCCTGTTCGCGGTCCCCACCGACACCCCCGGGTTCGAGGCCCGCCGGATCGAGATGGACATCGTCAGCCCGGACCACCAGTTCCAGCTGTTCATGGACGACGTCCGCCTGCCCGGCGACGCCCTGGTCGGCGACCCCGACGCCGGCCTCCTCCAGCTCTTCGCCGGACTCAACCCCGAACGCATCATGGCCGCGTCCCTGGCCACCGGCAGCGCCCGGCACGCCCTGGACAAGGCGGTCGCCTACGCCAGGGAGCGCACGGTGTGGCGGGACCGGCCCATCGGTACCCACCAGGGGCTGGCACACCCGTTGGCCCAGGTGAAGATCGAGATGGAGCAGGCCCGCCTGATGACCCAGTACGCCGCGCTCCGCTACGATTCCGGCGACGACGCGGGTGCGGGCGAGGCGGCCAACATGGCCAAGTACGCCGCCGCGGAGGCGTGTGTACGGTCGGTCGACCAGGCTGTGCAGACCCTCGGCGGCAACGGCCTGGCCAGCGAGTACGGACTGGGGGCGGCGATCGCCGCCTCCCGCCTGGCCCGGATCGCCCCGGTGAGCCGGGAGATGGTCCTCAACTACGTGGCACAGCAGTCCCTCGGCCTGCCCAAGTCGTACTGACCACGGGCAGACCACAGCGGAGAAGAGGCGCGCAGTGGAGACGGCATCCGACCGGGAGCCGAGGCAGGAGCGCAGCCGGGCCACCCGGGCCCGGCTGCTGGACGCGGCGGTGGGGTGTCTGTCCGAACGCGGGGCGGCGGGGGCCACGGTGGGCGCGGTCGCCGAGCGCGCCGGGGTGTCCCGGGGCGCCGCGCAACACCACTTCCCGACCCGTGAGGACCTGCTGCTGGCGGCGCTGCGGCACATGGTGGACAACCGCGGCGCCGACCTGCGCCGCCGGGCCGAGGCGGTCCCCGAGGGGCCCGACCGCACCGAGGCCGTGGTGCAGATGGTGGTGGACGCCTTCAGCGGGACCGGCTTCAACGCCGCGCTCCAGTTGTGGGCCGGGGCCGCGAGCGACCCGGTCCTGCGCGAGAGGGTCATCCCGCTGGAGGAACAGGTGGGCCGCCAGGTGCACCGGGCGGTGGTGGAGCTGCTGGGCGCCGACGAGTCGGTCCCCGGCACCCGCGAGGCCGTTCAGGCCACCCTCGACCTCGCCCGGGGGCTGGGCCTGGCCAACCTCCTCACCGACGACCGGGCCCGCAGGCGCCGTATCGTCCGCCAGTGGGCCCGGATGCTCGACCAGGCGCTGGGAGCCGTCGGCTGAACCACCGCCCCCGGGCGCGCGGGCCGGTCCGTCCGCGGCTGCGGGGGCGCCGGGCCCCGGACCGCCTACCGCATTCGCGCGGCGGGCGCTTATGATCGAAAAGGTTGGGCAAAGTCCCGACCGCAGCGGTCGTTCCACAACAGTTTTCGTGCGACAGGCCTTCGGGCCGGTCGAGAGGGTCGGACAAGGCGGTGTGTCGGTGAGTGCGGATTCGGGCAGGGACATCCCCGGCCTGGCCCAACGGGCGTTGGACGCGTTCGCGGAGAGCTCCGAGCGGGGCAGGGACCGCGACGCCCTCATGGACACCGCCTTCGCGCGGCTCTTCGACCTCTACCGGGCGACCACGCGGGCCGAGCGGAGCTCCCCCGCGGGGCGGAACTTCAACGCGACCCTCGCCGGACTGCTGGTGAGCGGCAACAACCCCGACCGGCTCAGCCTGTACGTGGTGCGCAGCCAGACCGCGGCCGAGAACGGTCGGCACGAGGGCTACCGCCCCGCCTGCTGGCGGCGCTCCATGCTCCAGCTCCTCGGCGACGAGTTCGTCCCCCTGCGGGACTTCCTGCGCCCGGTGGACCTGGACGCCATCCCGCGCATCGACGACGCCCTGGAGGCCGTGGCCGGGGACGCCAGCCCGGCCACCGTCGAGGCGGTGCCCGCCTGGGTGCCCGAAACGCACTGGTGGTGGTGGGAACCGGCCCGCCAGCGCGGCGAGGAGGCCCCCGGCCACACCCGTACCGACAGCGGAACCCTGGACCCGGTCACCGACTGACCGGGTGCCCCGGTTGCAGGGCCGTGCGGCCGGGGGCTTCACACGGGGGGCTCGCGCAGGGAGTCGAAACCGCCCCGGCTCGGGACCAGGTGGGTCTCCCCGGGCCTGGCGGTCCCGACGGTCTCCTCCAGGTGGAGCATGAGCAGCGCGTAGGCCTCCTCCAGGCCCCCGCGCCGCCGGGTACCGAACGCCTCCACCGCCCCCTCGGCCAGCTCCCGCAGCCGGGCGGCCAGGGTGGCCGGATCCAGGTGCAGGGTCATCGGCTGCTCCAGTTCCCGCCCCATGAAACAGCTGATCCGGATGGCGTGCTCGCCCGGCAGGACCTCCGCCCGGCTGGTGGCCCGGTAGGTGACCGGAGGACCGGCGCCCCCCGGGTAGACGGTCACCTCCGTGCCCTCGGTCAGCTCGCCGACCAGCCGGTCCCACCACTCCCGAGCATCCATGCCGCCATGTTCGCCCCGGTCGGGCGCGGGACGCCGCAGGCCACACGGGCGAGCACGGATCCGGCTTCAGGCCACGCCCCTGATCCGCCAGACCACCGCCGCGCCGAGCAGCGAGATCACCCCGCAGGCCGTGTACAGCACCGGGTAGCCGCCCAGGTGGACCACGATGGGCCCGGCCAGGGCGGGGGCGATCACCTGCGGGCCCGAACTGGCGATGTTGACGATCCCCAGGTCCTTGGCGCGTCCCTCGGCGGTCGGCAGCACCTCGGTGACCAGGGCGTTGTCCACGGACAGGAAGACACCGAACCCCACACCCAGCACCACCGCGCAGACCAGCACCGACGTCCAGGTGGGGGAGAGGGCCACCATGAACGCGGGCAGGCCTATCACCACCCCGGCGAAGGAGACCATGCCGCGCCGTTTCCCGAGCCGGTCCGAGACCGCGCCCGCCACCACGGTGGTGGCCACGACCGCCGCCGTGTACACCAGGATCAGGGTGAGCAGCCCGTCCGTGGCGGAGGAACCGGGGAAGAGGTCCTCGTAGCCCACCTCGTCGCGCAGGAAGTACAGCAGGTACAGGATGAACATCGCGTTCCCGGTACCGATGAGGAACCGGGTGAGGAAGGCCCAGGCGAAGTCCGGATGGCGGCGGGGCGAGACCCACAGCCCCCGGGCGAAGTCGCGCCAGGGCGGCCGGGCCCCGCGGGGCAGCGGCGGGTCGGGGGAGAGCAGGGCGAAGGGCAGCACACAGGCGACGGTGAGGACGCCGATCAGGGTGTAGCCCGGTGCGGTCTCGGTGACGACGACGGTGACCAGTACGACCGCCGCCACCACCCCGGCCGACTGCGGGATGCCGACCCAGCCCGAGACCGCCCCGCGCTGGCTCCGCGGCACGTGGTCGGGGACGGCGGCGAGCAGGGTCGCGTTCAGGCAGGACAGCGAGGTCTGCACGAACGACCAGCCGAGCAGGATCCCGGCGACGCTCTCCTGGGCGCCGAGGACCACCAGCCCGGCACCGCCGAGCACCGCCCCGGCCAGGACCCAGGGCCTGCGGCGCCCCAGCGGTCCGGTGGTGCGGTCCGAGAGCGCACCGGCCAGCGGGGTGGCGACCATGGCCATGGCCGCGCCGATCCCGGTGACCCAGGCCAGCACCGTCTCCTTGTCGGCGGGGGAGGCCCGGCCGACCTGTTCGGGGAGCAGTACCTGGAGGGGACCGAAGAAGGCCATCCACATACCGAGGTTGGCCAGGCTGATCCCGGCCACCCACAGGGCGCGGACGTTGCGGGTGGGTTCGGCCAGGGCCGGGGGGAGGGGGGCCGGGGGCGGTGGCGCCGGGGGTGTGCGCACGGGGTGACCTACCTAACATGAAGGTCACTCATGTTAGGCGGAGCCCCGCTTCCGGGGGAAGAGGGGGGAACGGGTGCGTGCCCGGCCCGGCCGGGGCCCGTGGCGGGCCCCGGCCGGGCCGGGGGCGGTCACCCGGAGCGTGTCCGCCGGGTTACTCCCCCTGGCGCCGCCGCTCGGCCCCCAGGGCGATGGGCGCGGCTAGCCACTCGTCGCGCAGGCCGAAGGCGTCGACCAGCTGGACCGCGTACGGGCGCAGCCCCTGACAGAGGTCGTTCACGGCCTGGGTGACCGCCTTGGCCCGGGCGGTGGAGAGCCGCTCGTGCTCCAGGAACCAGGCCCGGTCATCCTCGATCACCGACAGCACGTACAGGTCGCACAGGCGGTTGAGCAGTTTGGCCGTCGGTTTGTCGCCGCAGCGGTCGATGCCCGCGACGAAGGCCTCCAGCACCACTCGGTCCATGTGCGCGCGGCCCGCCGAGAGCACGTGGTCCTGGGCCTGGTTGAACACGTCGAAGGCGTCGCTGCCATCCTTCCTGGAGCGGCGAAGACGCCCCGCCAGGCCCTCGATGATGTGCTTCTCACGGTCCTCCAGCAGCTCCAGCTGCCAGCCGCGGTTGTACAGGTTTGCCTCCTCGCCCCTGCCGGGGGAGGCGTCGATCAGCCGGTCGATGAGCGGGATCGCGGCGGTGCGCTCGATGACGGTCTCGAACACCTTGCCCGCCATGAACTTGGCCAGGCCCAGTTGGTCCAGGTCACCGAAGGAGTCCTTGAAGTTGGTGAGCAGACCCTTGGTGAGCTGCTGCAACAGGACGGTGTTGTCACCCTCGAACGTGGTGAAGATGTCCGAGTCGGCCTTGAGCTGCGGGATCCGGTTCTCCGAGAGGTAGCCCGCGCCGCCGCAGGCCTCGCGGCAGGTCTGGATGGTCTCGGTGGCGTGCCAGGTCGCGACCGCCTTGAGCCCGGCGGCGCGCGACTCCAGTTCGCGCTGGGCGTGCTCGTCGCGCTCCTCGGAGCGGGACAGCTCGTGCAGGCGGGTGACCAGCTCCTCCTGGGCGAAGTGCAGCCCGTAGGTGCGGGCCAGCGCGGGCAGGAGCTTGCGCTGGTGGGCGAGGTAGTCCAGGATCCGCACCTCCTGCTCGGGCTGGGAGTCGGTGGCCGGACGGGTGAACTGGCGGCGGGTGTCGGCGTAGCGGACCGCGATGGCCAGTGCGGCCTTGGTGGCGCTGCCCGCACCTCCGGCCACGCTGATACGGCCGCGGATGAGGGTGCCCAGCATGGTGAAGAAGCGCCGGTTGGGGTTCTCGACGGGACTGGAGTAGGTCCCGTCCGCGGCCACGTCGCCGTACCGGTTGAGCAGGTCGGTGCGGGGCACCCGCACGCCGTCGAACCACAGGCGGCCGTTGTCGACCCCGTTGAGCCCGGCCTTGGGGCCGCAGTCCTCGATGGTCACCCCGGGCATCGGCCTGCCCTCTCCGTCCCGGATGGGCACCATCAGCGCGTGCACGCCGTGCTCGACGAGTCCGCCGTCGCCGTCGGGCGTGCGCAGTTGGGCGAAGACCACCGCCATGCGGCCGTCGCGGGCGGCGTTGCCGATGTAGTCCTTGCGCGCGTGCTCGTCGGGGGTACGGACCACGAACTCCTCGGTGTCCGGGTCGTAGGTGGCGGTGGTGCCCAGGCTCTGCACGTCCGACCCGTGGCCGGTCTCGGTCATCGCGAAGCAGCCGGGCAGTTCCACGCTCATGATGTCCGGGAGGTACCGCTGGTGGTGCTCGTCGGTGCCCAGGGCCTTGACGGCGCCGCCGAACAGCCCGAACTGCACACCCATCTTGACCATGAGCGACATGTCCGCGACGAGCATCTCGAAGGCCACCACCGAGGCGCCGACGTCGTCCGCGCCGCCCACCGACTCGGGAAAGCCGTACGAGGGCATGCCGGTCCCGTTCAGCGCCATGAGCTGCTTGAGGGTGCGGGCGCGGTGCTCCTCCACGGACAGCCCGTAGACCGGGGCGAACTCCTCGCCCCGGATGACGTCGCGGGCGCGTTCGCGCACGTTGGCCCATCGGCCGTCGAGCAGTCCGCGTAGTTCGGCCTCGTCCAGCTTCAGCGGTGCCTGTTCACTCATGATGTTCCCCCTGTGGTCGGCGTTGACGCGACCTTCACGTGGTTACCACCGCACGCGGGCGGGCGGCTGTGAACACGCCCGGGCCGCGGGTGTGAGTCCCAACCTAGGCGTTGCCCGGGTGTCGGTCCTCGGAGCGGTTCCCGGGTGCCGGGCGGTGGCGTGTTCTCCGGCACCCGGCCCGTGCTCAGACAGCGATGCCGTGCGGGTGCAGGGGGGCGGGTCCGACGGCGGCGGGTTCGGTCGCGGAGCCGACCCGGTCCAGGAGGGTGTCCAGGGACAGGCCCAGGGTGGCGGCGACGGCCGCGACGGTGAAGAAGGCCGGGGTGGGGATGCGGCCGCCCTCGATCTTGCGCAGGGTCTCCACGGAGATACCGGAGCAGCGGGCGACGTCCACCATCGTGCGGTCGGCTCGGGCCTGGCGCAGGAGCGCGCCGAGGGCACGGCCGCGTTCGATCTGCTCTTCGGTCAGCGGTTCACGAACCATGCGGCGAGTGTATCCCGCACCGCCAAAGAGCGTATAGTAATACCGGTATAGCTATTGAAACGGGAAGCTGAACGCAGCTCCGGAAAGGAACCTCAGTGGTCGAGATCAAGACCCCCGCCGAGATCGCCCTCATGCGTGAGGCGGGCCGCGTCGTCGCACACGCGCTCGCCGCGGCCCGCGAGGCCGCCGAACCCGGTCGGACCACCGCCGAGCTGGACCGCGTCGCGGCCGGGACCATCGCCGAGGCGGGCGCCGAACCCCTCTTCCTCGGCTACCATCCCGCCTGGGCGCCGATGCCCTTCCCCGGCGTGACCTGCATCAGCGTCAACGACGAGATCGTGCACGGGGTCCCGGGGGAACGGGTCCTGGCCGACGGCGACCTGGTCAGCGTCGACTGCGGCGCACGACTGCGCGGCTGGTCCGGCGACGCCGCTATCAGCTTCGTGGTGGGCGCGGCCGACCCGGCCGACCTCGCCCTGATCGCCGACACCGAGGCCGCGCTGGCCCGAGGCGTGGAGGCCGCCCGCCCGGAGAACCGTGTGGGTGACATCGGGCACGCCATCGCCACCGGGGCCCGCGCCGCCGGGTACGGGCTCACCGCCGACCACTGCGGGCACGGCATCGGCCGCACCATGCACGAGGCCCCCGACGTGCCCAACGACGGCCGCCCCGGAAGAGGGTTCAAGCTCCGCCCCGGTCTGGTCATCGCCATCGAACCCCAGCTCGTGCGCGGCGGCTCCGACGGCTACGCCCACGGCGACGACGGGTGGACGGTCCTCAGCGACGACGGCACCAGGGCCGCCCACTGCGAGCACACGGTCGCCGTCACCGAGGACGGTCCGGTGGCGCTCACCCTGCCCTAGCGAACCGCGCCCGGCGTTCGCTCCGACCCCGCCGGCACCCGCCGCTGCCGTCCGCATGCTTCCCGGGGCCCGGGACGGGTAGCAGGGCGGGTATGGCCGTCATCTCGATCGTCGGAATCATCCTGGCCGTGCTGGTCGCCTGCGACGCCGCGGTCACCGTGCTGCACCCGGACGCCGAAGGGGTGGCCGCCGTGCTCGTCCGCCGGGCGGTGTGGCACCCCACCGCGTGGCTGAGCACGCGCCTCCCCGGCCCGGGCCAGCACCTCCTCGGCCTCGCCGGACCGTTGATCCTGGTCACGACCTTCCTGGTCTGGCTGACCTCGCTGGCGCTCGCCCTCGCGCTGGCCGTGTGGCCGATGCTGCCGGAGGAGTTCCAGGTCGGGGCCGACCTCGGCCCGCTCACCTTCCTCGACGCCCTCTACTTCGCGGCGGGCACGATCACGGTGCTCGGCTACGGGGAGCTCACCCCGCTCTCCACTCTCGGCCAGCTGGTCTCGGTGACGGGGGCGGCCGTCGGCTTCACCCTGTTCACCGGCATGGCCACCTACGCCATCGAGGTCGTCAGCGGGGTCGCCGCCCGCAACCGGTTCTCCCTCGCCGTTTACGACGACGTCCGCGACCGGGACGGGGTCACCGTCCTCGTCGCCTCGCTGGCCGAGGACGGAGTGTCCGAGACGCGCGCGCAGTGCCGGCGCTGGGCCGAACACGTGCGCGAGGTCGAGGAGATGGTGCACCGCTACCCGCTGGTGGCCTTCACCTACCGCTCGAGGAGGGAGGAGTACGACCCCGAGACCGCACTGCGCCACCTGGGGGAGAGCACGGTGGCCGCGCTGCTCGCGGGCCGACGCGACCCGGCGCTCCTGTCGGCGGCTCGGACGCTGGACTCCGCACTGGCCCGCCTGCAGGGGACCGTCGCCGGAACCTACCTGGGCAGGAACGTGGCGCGGCGGTTGGCGGACCCGCGGCCCACCGACGAGGACCGGCAGGCCGTGCGACGGGTGGAGCACATGCTGTCCGAACGCCTCGGCGAAGGCGACCAGCACCGGGAGCGCTCCGAGGCCGAACGGGCGGTGTGCCGCTGCCGTGTCTTCCTCGAAAACCTGCACCGCTGGTCGCACACCCGCCCCCCGGCCCACCGGTGGGACACCGGGTGAGCCTGCGGTGAGGCGACCGCGGTCCCGGTCCCGCCCGCCGTCACTCCAGTCCGGGGACGGCCAGCGTGAGAGTGCCCTCCCCGGTGTCCAGCGCGGCCGGTACCCCCAGCGGGAGGGTGAGCTGCGCGGCGCAGTGGCCGAAGTCCAGGCCCGCCAGTACCGGCACCCCGAGGGGGGCGAGACGGTCCCGCATCAGGTCGGACACGGCCTCCGGGCCAGGGGGACAGTCGGTCCACGTGCCGAGGGCGATGCCGGCCACGCCGTCCATCCACCCGGTGCGCAGCAGGTGGGTCAGCATCCGGTCGATGCGGGCCGCGTCCTCGTTGACGTCCTCCAGGACCAGGATGCCGCCCGCCGCTGAGAGCCGGCTGTGCGGTGTGGCGAGCCCGTCGTTGAGCAGGCTCAGGTTCCCGCCGAAGGTCACCCCCTCGGCCCGGCCCGGCACCAGGGCGTGCGCCCCCGGTGAGGTGAGCACGGTGCGCCGTTCGGGCGTGAAGAGGGTGGTGTGCAGTTCGTACTGGGCCGCCGCGTCGCCCACGAAGTAGCGGGTCCCCACCACCGGCCCGTGCACGGTCGCCGTGCCGAGCTCGACCGCGAACGCCTCGTGCAGGGCGGTGATGTCGCTGAACCCGACCAGGGCCCTGGGGGCGGCCCGGCGCATCGCGTCGAAGTCCAGCAGGTCCAGCATCCGGTGCGCCCCGTCGCCGCCGCGCGCGCAGAACACCGCGCGTACGTCCGGGTCGCACCAGGCCTCCTGGAGGTCCGCGGCCCGGTCCCGGTCGGCCCCGGCGAGGTAGGGCAGGAGCGGGTGGCGGTCACGCACGTGCGGGGCCAGCTCGACCTCCAGACCCCAGCCCCGCAGGACCTCCGCCGCCGCGTCCAGCTGCGGCGCCGGAACCGGGCTGCACGGGGCCACCAGACGCACCCGGTCGCCCTCCCGCAGCCTCGGCGGGCGGGTCAGCGCCCGCACCGTCCGCGGGCTCGGGTCCCCTCCGACGCCCGGTCGGCGGCCCCCGGCCGGTTCCTGCGCACCGCCTTGGCCGTCAAGCGCCTCGGCCACCGACTCACCCACGTTGGTCCCCCATACCTGTCGTCCTGTCCTTCACCCGCCCCGCCGCGACGCACCGTGTGCGCGGCGCCGCGGCGGGGCCCCGGTTGCGCGGGCCTCAGCCGCGCAGGAAGCTGTCCAGCACCCTTACCCCGAACCGCAGCCCTTCCAGCGGCACCCGTTCGTCCACCCCGTGCAGCAGGCTCGGGTAGTCGATGCCCGCGGGCATCCGCATGGGGGAGAAGCCGTAGCAGTCGATCCCCAGCCGGGAGAACACCTTGGCGTCCGTACCGCCGCCCAGGCACACCGGGACCACCAGGCCCCCGGGGTCGTGGGCGAGGATCGCCGAGCGCAGCGCTTCGAAGGCGGCCGAGTCCACCGGTGCGGCCACCGGCGGCGAACCGTGCGCGTACTCCCATTCCACGTGGTCGCCGGTCAGCGCGTCCATGGTCTCGGTGAACTGGTCCTGGCCGCCGGGCAGGACACGGCCGTCCACCCCGGCCGTCGCCTCGCCCGGTACCACGTTCACCTTGTAGCCGGCGGAGAGCATCGTGGGCGCGGCGCTGTTGCGCACCGTGGGGCCGACCAGCGGGGCGGCGGTACCGAACCGGGCCACCAGGGCGTCCACGGCCTCGTTGGTGTCGGTGTCGCCGGGGGCGCGTTCGATCCCCAGGGACCGGGCGATGGAGTCGATGGCGGCGCGGGTGACCGGGGTCAGGTGCAGCGGCCAGCGGTGCCCGTCGATCCGGGCCACTGCGGCGGCCAGAGCGCCGACCGCGTTGTCGCGGGGAGGCCGGGAGCCGTGCCCGGCGGTTCCCTGCGAGCGCAGGGTCAGCCAGGCGCTGCCGCGCTCGGCCGACCCGATCGGGTACAGGCGGACGGGGGAGCCGGAGGAGTCCCGGGCGTGCACGGTGTGGCCGCCGCCCTCGCCGATGGCCACGGTGCAGCCCTCGAACAGGTCGGGGTGGCCGCGCACGAGGTAGTCGGCCCCGTAGGCGGCGCTGTCCTCCTCGTCGGCGACGAACGCCAGCACGATGTCGCGCCGGGGGCGCAGACCCAGTTCGGACCAGTACCGGACCACGGCGGTGACCATGCCGACGGTGTTCTTCATGTCGACGGCGCCGCGTCCCCACAGTGAGGGCACCCCGGTGACCGGGCAGTCGGCCACCTCCCCGCCGAAGGGCGGGAAGGTCCAGTCGTGGGCGTCGGCGGGCACCACGTCCAGGTGGCCGTGGACCAGGAGGGCGTCGGCGTCCGGGTCCGTGCCCGGGATACGCACGACCACGTTGGCCCGTCGGTCGGCGGACTCCAGAACCACGGGGGACAGGCCCGTGGAGCCGAGCGCCTCGGCGATGAACTCGGCGGCGGCGCGCTCGTCCCCCTCGCCTCTGCCGTGGTTGGTGGAGTCCCGCCGGATCAGCTCGCGGGTGAGGTGGACGGCGTCCTCGCCGGCTTCGACCAGGGCGTCCTCACGGACGCTGTCGGGCAGGGAGGTGTTGGTGTGGCCCACGGGCTCGGCCTCGCTCTCAGCAGGGTTTGTACAGCACGTTCGGGGTTTTCGGTCACTTCGGACACACGGGCGTCCCGTGCGGTTCGGTGCTGGTACCCGCCATTGTTCTACCGGTTCGCGCGGGGCGGCGCCCGCACGTTCGGCCGGAACCGGTGAAAACACCCCGGTCGCGGGGTCAGCCGCGGGCGGAACCCGGACGGGCGCTCGGTGCCGGTGGAGCGGGGGCGGGGTCAGCGGTCAGCCGTAGTCCTTCTCCATCGCGTTGGAGATCAGGGTGCAGACCGCCTTGAACGCTCGGATCATCTCGTAGGCGTCCGGTGAGGTGTACCGTACCCGCCGCGCTCCGGTGCGTGTGACGCCGGGGACGACGGCCGCGGCCTGGGCGAGCTGGGCGGAGTCGACCTCGATCTCCACGGCCTTGGGGGCGGGTCCGGCCGGGGCCAGGCGTCCGGCGAGCGCCACGGCCCGCTCCGCCTCCGCGCGGATGTCGGCGGCGGTGCGCGCGGGCGGGCGGCAGCGGGCGGCGTAACGGCTGACGTGGTCCTTGACCGCCACGGTGCGGGCGTCGGGCGCGTAGGACCCCGCGTCCTCGCAGGCCCGGTCGTCGCCGGTCACCAGGATGACGGGGGTGCCGTACTCCGCGACAACGGCGGCGTTGAGGTAGCCCTCGCTGGCTGACTGACCGTCGAGCCACACCCCGGTGACGGCGTTGGGCAGGTAGGTGTGTGCGAGCACGCCGTCCTCCCCGGCCCCGCAGTGGTATCCGAGGAAGACGACGCCGTCGACGTCGCCGGTCTGGACGCCCTCGACCATGGAGAGCTCCTTGTGGCGCCCGGTGATCATGGTGGCCCGCTCGTCCAGCTCCTCCAGGAGGAGGTTGCGCATGGTGGAGTGGGCCTCGTTGACCAGGACTTCGGTGGCGCCGCCCCGCAGGAGCCCGTCGATCGCGGCGTTGACGTCGCTGGTGAACATGGAGCGGCAGCGCTGCCACTGTTCGGTCCCGGGTTCGCAGTCGGCGGGCCAGGTGACGCCGGTGGCGCCCTCCATGTCCGCGGAGATGAGGATCTTCATCCGGCAGAGCCTAGGCCCGGGAGGGTCGGTTATCCACGGTCCGAAGGCCCTGGGGCGGCGTCGGAGGGCGAATCGCGATCCCGCGGGTCACGGGGGCGCCCGGTCCCCGCTAGCAGTCCGGCGTGCGCGACAGGTGGAGCCTGCGCAGCAGCAGGCGCAGGGTCTCCCGCTCGGTGGCGTCCAACGGTGCGAGGTAGTCGTCCTCGGCGCGCAGGAGCAGGGCGGCGGCCTCCCCGAAGGCCCGCTCGCCGTCGGGCGTGCGCGTGACCGCCTGTCGGCGCCGGTCGGCGGGGTCGCGGCGGCGTTCGGCCAGACCGCGTTCCTCCAGTCGGTCGACCACCGCCACCATCGTCGTGCGGTCCAGCCCGCTGATCCCGCACAGGGCGCTCTGCGAGAGGGGGTCCCCGGACAGCAAGCCCAGCACCCGGACCTCCCGGGCCCGCAGTCCGGTCGGTTGCAGGGCCCGCTCGATCACCCGGGTCGTGTCGTTACCCAGGCGGTGGAGCAGGTACCCGGTGAAGTCGGCGATCTCGATCCGTGCGCTGCTGGTCATGGGGAGAGTGTAGGGGCCGATTGGAAGTACGCTGATATTCCTCTAAGCTGATTGTCAGTAGTGCTGACAATCAGTCTTCGGAAGGACCCCCCCGTGACCCTGCTCCTCCTGGCGCGCACGGCCGCCGCGGCGATCGGCCTCGTGACCTTCGTGTACCTGTTCCACCACGACTCCTGGCACGCCGAGAACCTCTTCCTGGTCCCCGACCTGGTCCTCTGCGCGGCTCTGGCCGCGGCCGCACTGTTACCGGCGAGGCGGGCCCGAGCAGGCCTGCTCTTCGCCTTCGGCCTGGGCGCGGGGGTCCTGACCACCTCGGCCTCCTCCTACGCGGTGCGGGGAGAGCTGGGCGCGGCGAGCCTGTTGGGAGCCGTCACCTGCGCGGCCTTCGCCCTGGTCCTGGCCGTGCGCGGCACGGAGGGGGCTCGCCGGGCACACGCTGAACCGTGACCCGCCGGAGGCGGCTACGCCAGCTGGGCAGGCTCGCAGGGGCGGCCCGGGGTCCGGCGCAGCCACGGTTCCCACCCGCTTCCCGAGCCCGACCCCGGGGGCTGAGTTCACACCGGGCGCGGCGGGCGGGTGCTCTCCGACCGGAGGGACCGTTGAGGCGCTCACCCGAATTCCCCCTGTGGACGACCGCCGTGGCGGCCTCCGTCGCCGTAATCTGGAGGTCGGAGTGAGGGGGACACACGTGCCAGCACGTTCCCGGCGAGCCCGGGGCAGCCCAGAGCAGAGCCCGGACGAGCGGATCAACAGGAATCCCAGAGCGATCCGGTCCGCGCTCCTTCCGGAGGAGGCGGGTGACTTCGACCGGGAGTATCGGCGGGTGATGAACGAGGCACGGGAGAGTCGAGGCACGGGAGAGTTTGGACATCGCTCCGGCGAACGAGTGCCTGGATCACTGGTGGCATGTAGCCATGTCCTCCCGTGACCCTGAAGCCCATCGTCGGATGCTGGACACAGCGGCCAAGGCGGAGAGAGATGAGACCGTCTCCACGGTGCCGTGGTCAGAACTCAAGGCTCGGTTGGGTTTGTAGTTGTACCAAGTCGACGGAGAAGAGATCGCCCAGGAACAGATCCAAGCTCTCCCCGAACATCTGCTCTCCGAGTCGGCTTTTCTCCTCATTGCTGGAGTTGTAGCCGTGGAGCGGGTTTCCCTACAACAAGGAGAGACCCGACGCGAATATGCGTGTCCACACGATCGGCGTGGGCGGCGAGTGCGACGTCATCTACCTGGTTCTGGACGACCAGCGACGTGTCGTGGTTCTTCGGCTCTCCTGGCTCGCCCCCTGAACACGCCGAGGCGTGTGTACGTGCGGACTCCCCGGGACCCGGGGCCGTGGGCGGCACCGGACGAACGCGGACCGGTCCCCGCCGCCCCTTCGGCGCCCCCCGGCGCGGTCCTCGATCCTGCTCCGAGGGTGCCCGCTGTCGCCGGGAACCGGACGCACCGGGGGACGGCTCAGCGTCCGTGCGGCTGCGGTTGCCCGGACGGGGTGCGGGCGAGGTGCGGGCGCCGGTCGGTGCGGGCGGCGAGAGCCACCACCGCCTCCTCGCGGACCTGGAGATCGGGGTCGGCGGCCAGCCGGGTGAGGAGGGCGTCCACGCCCGGGGTCGACCAGGCCGCGACGGCCTCGGCCAGGGAGGCCCGCACCAGCGGATGCGGATGGTCGGCCAGCGGGGCCAACTCCTCCACGGGACCGCGGCGGCGCCGGCTGAACCAACCCAGCGCCTCGCGCAGCGCCGCGGCGTCCCCCCGGGTCCGTGCTTCGGAGATCCGCCCCACCAGCACCCGGGGCGGGGGGACCGGGCCGTCCAGGGGGTGCGGGCGGCGCTGGCGCAACCGCCTGGCGCCGTACCCGCCGCGTACCGCACAGTCCGCGCAGGCGCAGGGGGCGGGGCCGTGGGAGTCGGGGAAGTAGCGCCATCCGGTCACCTGCCGGACCTCCCGGATACGGTGCACCTCGCTCCGGGGCACCGGGCGGGGCACGACCACCTCCCAGCCGCGCGGGTCCTCCAGCGCGGCGATCACGCGCACCGCCTCCGCGGCGGTCACCCTCCGCGGTCCCCGCCGGTCGTCGTGGCGGCCGACCGTGACCGTTTCACCGTCGGGCAGCCGTACGTACACCCCGACCAGGCCACGAGGCCCGTGGTGGCGGGACAGCTCCCGCAACCACTGGTGGGTCACCGTGTACGACGGCAGGACCGGGAAGCAGAACACTCCGCGCGCGTCCCCGAACCCGGTGGTCGTGCGCAGGCCGGACCGCCGGACGCGGGTGATGTTGGCGCGGGGGGTCAGGTGGACGAACATCGCCATGGCAGGGTCCCCGTGTGTCGGTCGGACGTGGTCACCGGCGCAGCGGCCGGGCTCGTACAGGGTTCTCGACACCGGCGCGGCGGCCGGGGCCCGGCGGCGCCTTCGGGGAACGAAGGTGCGGCGGCCGGGCCTCGGGCGGCTGGGGGACGGGCACGCCCGGTTACGGCAGGGTGAGGATCTCCGCTCCGGAGTCGGTGACGACCAGCGTGTGCTCGAACTGCGCGGTCCACCGGCGGTCGGCCGTGACGGCGGTCCAACCGTCGTCCCACATGTCGTAGTCCACGCCGCCCAGGGTGATCATGGGTTCGATCGTGAAGGTCATGCCCGGCTCCATCACGGTGGTGGCGCGCGGGTCGTCGTAGTGCGGGACGACCAGCCCGGAGTGGAACTCGGGCCCCACCCCGTGGCCGGTGAAGTCACGGACGACGCCGTAGCCGAACCGCTTGGCGTACGACTCGATCACGCGGCCGATCACGTTGATCTGGCGGCCGGGCCGGCACGCCTTGATCGCGCGCATCGTCGCCTCGTGGGTGCGCTCCACGAGCAGGCGGTGCTCCTCGGAGACCTCGCCGGACAGGAACGTGGCGTTGGTGTCGCCGTGCACGCCGTCCTTGTACGCGGTGATGTCGATGTTGACGATGTCGCCGTCCCGGACCACCGTGTCGTCCGGGATGCCGTGGCAGATGACCTCGTTGAGGGAGGAGCACAGGGACTTCGGGTAGCCCTTGTACCCGAGGGTGCTCGGGTAGGCGCCGTGGTCCAGCAGGAACTCGTGGCCGATCCGGTCCAGCTCGTCCGTGGTCACACCGGGCTGGACGTTCCTGCCGACCTCTTCGAGGGCCTGGGCCGCGATCCGGCCCGCGACCCGGATCCGCTCGATGGTCTCCGGGGTCTGGACGTCTCCCAGAACACCCTCCACCGGGTGCTTCTTGCCCACGTATTCCGGTCGGACGATGTGCGGGGGAACCGAACGTTGTGGCGAGATGCGCCCAGGAACCAGCGGAGTAGTCATGGACACTGATTGTAGTTCGTGGGTGCACCCTCCCGGCCGGGCCGCGGCGCGTCCGGGGCGGGTGTGAGGAGCGCCCCAGGTTCGGGTAGGTGCCCCACGTGTCCGAAACGAGAGAGGTGGTTCGGTAGTGGGCGACGCACAGGACGACGGCTGGTGGTACTGCCTCAAACACAGCAGGGTCGAGCACGGCGCGGGCTGCCCCAACAGCCAGCGGCTCGGGCCCTACCCCGACGAGGCCACGGCGGCACGCGCCCTGGGCATCGCGGCCGAGCGAAACGAGGCCTGGGAGGAACAGGAGGAGAACGGGGGAGACCGCTGACGGTGCGGCCGCCGGGCCGGGCGGCCGCTCCGCCCCGCCCGGGAGCGGCCCTGAACAGCGGCGGAAGGGGTTGATCCGGCCAAGACCGGCCCTGTGCGTTCGGCACCGAACCCCGTTCTGACAGGATCGGCGCATGAGTGAACAGAACGCGACACAGGGCGCGGACATCTCCGGGCTGACCATCGCCGTCCTGGGCGGAACGGGTGACCAGGGACGCGGTCTGGCCCGCAGGTTCGCCCTGGCCGGGCACACCGTCTACATCGGTTCCCGAAGCGCCGAGCGCGCCGCCAAGGCCGCGGGTGAGCTGGTCGAGGCCGAGTCGACCGCCATCCGGGTGCAGGGGCTGGACAACGTGGAAGCGGCCGTCCAGGGGGACGTGGTCATCGTCGCCGTACCGTGGGACGGCCACCGCGAGCTGCTGGTGTCCCTGGCCGACAGGCTCGCCGGCAAGATCGTGGTGGACTGCGTCAACCCGCTCGGCTTCGACAAGAAGGGGCCCTTCGCCCTGGACGTCGCCGAGGGCAGCGCCGCCCAGCAGGCCGCAGAGGTCCTGCCGGGCAGCCGTGTCACCGCGGCCTTCCACCACGTGTCCGCCGTGCTCCTGCTCGACCCCGAGGTCGAGGAGATCGACCTGGACGTCCTGGTGCTGGGCGAGGACCGGGAGGCCACCGACGTCGTGCGCGCCCTGGCGGAGCGGATCCCCGGCGTCCGGGGCGTGTTCGGCGGGCGGCTGCGCAACGCCCACCAGGTGGAGGCGCTCACCGCCAACCTCATCGCGGTCAACCGCCGTTACAAGACCCACGCGGGGATTCGCATCACGGGTCTGTGAGCCCCGGGCCGTGCCGTGCCGGTCGGGGAACCGGGGGCGCGGCACGGCCGGGAGCTCCGTGGGCAGGAGTCGCGGGTCAGCCGCAGAAGGCGGCGCGCTCCCCGTCCGTCATCTGCCTCGTGGACTGGGTGACGGTGCTGCCCTGGTCGTCCGCGGGTCCTTCGGCGGTGAAGGGCGCGTACCAGATGTAGTGGCCCCACTGGCGGCTGCCGAAGTGCAGCTCGTAGGTGCCGTGCACGCGCTGCATCCTGGGTCCGTAGTACACGGTGGCCACCTCGCCCGGCTGGGCGGTGATCTGCGTCCGCTGGGTCTGCGTGTGCTCCGAGCTCCACTCGTGGCCGTAGGAGACGGTGAAGCTCTGTTTGAAGATCGCACCGAACGTGGCCGTCATCGACAGGTTCACGCTGTTGGACTCGCCCGTGGTCTTGGACCAGGACACCTGGGAGAGCTGCTCGTGGTCGGTGCAGTTGTAGACCGGTGCGCCGACCTGTTCGGCGGTGTTCTGGAAGTACTCCGGGGCGCCCGAGGGGTGGAACTCGCACAGGTCGGTGCTCTCACCGCACCTCTCCAGCAGTTCCCGGACGGTCGGGGTGCCCTCGTGGTCGGCCGCGGCCGGTGCGGGGGACAGCACCAGGGCCGCCACCGCGCTCGCCGCGGCGCCGGCCGCGAGGGTCCTCATCGCTGTGCCCCTCCCGGGGCGGGGGGTCACGGGCACGCCGCCTCCTCCGCGTCGGTCATCGGTCGCACGTTCTGCGTGACGATCTCGTCCGGTGAGCCGGGCACGGGTCCTTCGGCGGTGAAGGGCGCGTACCAGATGTAGTGGCCCCACTGGCGGCTGCCGAAGTGCAGCTCGTAGGTGCCGTGCACGCGCTGCATCCGCGGTCTGCGCTCGACCCAGCCCACCTCACCGGGGCCGGTGTTGACGAAGGTGGTCTGCGCCTCGGTGTGCGAGGTCGTCCAGGTGTGCTGGAAGGACTGTTCGTAGGACACCGAGAAGACCTCTCCGAATCCGGCCTCGGTGGTCAGGGCCAGGCCGACGCTGTTGCTCTGGGACGTGGTGTCGGCCCACCGCACGGCCATGTTCTGCCGGCCCGAGGTGCAGTTGAACACCTCCGATCCCACGACGCGGCCGTGGGCGGAGAACAGCTCGGGCTCTCCGCCGGGGTGGAACTCGCACAGGTCCGTGGACACGTTGCACAGCTCCAGCAGCTGGCGCACCGTGGGCGTGCCCTCGTGGTCGGCGTAGGCCGGGGTCGGTGCCGTGGTGACCGCGGTCGCCACGGCGACCGCGGCGGCGGCGAGCACGGCGTACGTGCGTCTCATGTCGGTTCTCCCATCGAGCGGGGGTGGGGGAGTCGGACGTCAGCCCAGGGTGGTGGAGACGGTGCGGTCGTTCATGTAGCCGCCGATGTCGGGGGTGTTCTCGCGGTAGGGGCCGTCGCGGTCGCCGGTACCGTCCGGCCCCGCGTGCAGCCACAGCGAGCACCGTGCCCAGGGCTGGGCCGAGGAGATGATGTTCTGCCACTCCGGGGGGAAGGTGAACCAGAACTCGATGTCGTCGCCGCCCTGGCAGGTGTTGTCCCCGTAGAGGGTGAACGTGACGCCGCCGTAGTTCCCGTGTTCGAAGTAGGTGCCGATGATCACGTTGAAGTCGCTCGCGGCGGCGAGGGCGCTGATCCGGGACCCGGAGGGGGCGTGCTCCTGTTCGGCGAGGACGCGTTCCTGTTCGGCCAGGGTGTGTCCGACGCGGTCCTGGGCCGCGTCGATCGCCTGGGCGTAGGTGTCGAAGCACTCCTGACCGCTGCCGTCGACGTCGCCGACGCAGTGTTGTGCGGGGGCCGCGGCCGCGGGCAGGGGGGAGGCGAGGACCGAGCCGAGGGCGGCCGCGGCCAGGAGGGCGCTCACGCCGAGTCTGCGGGGTACGGGGGGCATGCGTTCTCCGGTTTCGTCCGGGGGCGGGACGTTACTTAACGCATGTTAACAGGGCAATAAGTGGGGTTTCGGTTACCAAGGGTAGCGAATGCGGGGTGCGCTGCGCCTTCGTGTGGAAAAGAAGTCCCCCGTTTCTTGGGGAACCGCGTGCCCCGCGGGAGCGCGGGGCACGCGACCTGGTGTTACGGGTGGCTCAGGAGGCCCACTCCTTGACCTTCTCGATGAGCTTGGCGGGGTTGCCGCCCACGGGTGTCACGTTGAGCTGGGTGACTCCGGCGGCCCGGAAGGCCTCCACGCGCTCGCGTACGTAGGACTCGGGGCCGACCAGGTTGGTCAGTTCCACGAACTCGTCCGGGACCGCCGCGGCGGCCTCGTCCTTCTTGCCGTCCAGGTACAGGTCCTGGATCTTCTCGGCGGCCTCCTCGTAGCCGTACCGCTGGGCGACCGTGTTGTAGAAGTTCTTGCCCTTGGCGCCCATGCCGCCCACGTACAGGGCGATCATCGGGCGGGTGAACTCCATCAGCTTCCTGGTCTCCTCGCCCTCGCCGATGGCGAGCAGGCCGCCAGCGGAGATCTCCAGCGCGCCCAGGCCCGGGTCGCGTTTGGCCTTGCCCCTGGCGAGGGACTCGCCCCACACGGTCTCGGCCTTCTCCGGGATGAACAGGTGCGGCAGCCACCCGTCGGCGGTCTCGGCGGTCATCTCGACGTTCTTCTCGCCCAGGGAGGCGACGAAGATCGGGATCGCGGGCCGGACCGGGTGGTTGATGATCTTGAGCGGCTTGCCCAGGCCGGTGCCCTTCTCCGGCGGCAGCGGCAGCTGGAACACCTTGCCGTCGTGGGTCAGGCGCTCCTCGCGGGCCCAGATCTTGCGGCAGATCTCGATGGTCTCGCGGGTGCGGCCGAGCGGCTTGGTGTACGGGATGCCGTGGAAGCCCTCGATGACCTGCGGGCCGCTGGCGCCCAGGCCGAGGATGGCGCGTCCGTCGGACAGGTAGTCCAGCCCGGCGGCGGTCATCGCGATCAGGGTGGGGGTCCGGCTGTACATCGGGAGGATGGCCGAACCGATGGCCACCCGCTCGGTGCGGGCGGCGAGGTAGCCCATCAGGGTGGGGCTGTCGTAACCGTAGGCCTCGGCGACCCACACGGTGTCCAACCCGGCCTTCTCCAGTTCGACGACCTGGTCGACGGCGGCCTTGGGCTCGCCCGAGTACTGGAGCGGCATCGAGATGCGCATGTGCTGTCCTCCCGGTGGGCCGGACTCCCGGCCCGCGTAGGTGCTCGGTGTGCCGTCACTGTACTACCGAGTCCAGTTCGGTTTGTTGTCTGGCTCACCTGTTCCGGGCCCCTCTCCGAGACCGCTTCCCCAGACGCGGCGAACCGTCGGCCGCGGCACGGGGCCGCGTCCGACGGTTCGCCCGCCAGGCGGCGGATCAGCTGGAGTAGGTGTGCTCCTCGGCCGGGAAGCTGCCCCTGACGACCTCGTCCGCGTAGTCGGCCGCGGCGTCGCGCAGGGTTCCGGCCAGGTCGGCGTAGGTCTTGACGAACTTGGCCACCCGCGGGCTCAGCCCGGCCATGTCCTGCCACACCAGTACCTGGGCGTCGGTGGACGGGCCCGCGCCGATACCGATGGTCGGGACGGACAGCTGCTCGGTGACCTCGGCGGCCAGGTCGGCCGGGACCGCTTCGAGCACCACCGAGAACGCGCCCGCGCGCTCCAGTTCCTTGGCGTCCTTGAGCAGGCCGGCGGCGGCCTCGCCACGGCCCTGCACCCGGTAACCGCCCAGGGTGTTCACCGACTGCGGGGTCAGGCCGACGTGGCCCATGACCGGGATCCCCGCCGATACCAGCATCTCCACCTGGGGAGCCACCGTGTGGCCGCCCTCCAGCTTCACGGCTTGGGCGTTGCCCTCCTTCATGAACCGGGAGGCGGCCTCCAGCGCCTGCTGGGGGGAGCCCTGGTAGGAGCCGAAGGGCAGGTCGGCCACGACCAGCGCCCGCGTGGTGGAGCGGGAGACGGCCGCGGTCAGCGGAACCAGCTCGTCCATCGTCACCGGGACGGTGGAGTCGTAGCCGTAGACGACGTTGGCGGCGGAGTCGCCGACGAGGAGGACGGGGATGCCCGCCTCGTCGAAGATCCGCGAGGTGAGGGCGTCGTAGGCGGTCAGCATCGGCCAGCGCTCGCCGCGCTGCTTGGCCAGGGCCAGGTCGCGGATGGTGACCCGCCGGTTGGTGACCCCGCCGTACAGGGCGTTCCCGGCGGAGGGGGTCTTCGCGGTGGTGTTCATGATGTTTCTTCCTCCGTTGTCTCGAAGCACCCGCTGGGGGTGTCCCCGGACCTGTGGACGAAAACAGTTGTCGTACGTGCTCTCGCACGCGGGTTCCCCGGAGGGAACGGTGTCGCCGTGCGGGTTGTTCCCCGTGTCCGGTTCCGGGTCGCCCGGCGGCACCGGTGCGGGAGGAACAGGTGTGCGGGGGCCGCACGCAAGCATCATCGCACGCTGCCGTCCCGGCGTCTGCCCCTGGGGACGGACTCGTTCGCACCGGCACGGGCACCGCACGCGCCACCTGCGGTAAGGGCGGGTCGGGGGTGTGCGGCAGGGGCCGTGAGGTCCTCCCGCGGCGGAGCGGAACCGTCCGTCAACGCCGCCGGGCCCCCGTCTGTTCCCCGGAGCCCGCCCGGGGCGGCTGCCTGCCGCGGAGCGGCGGACAGGTGGTTAGCATGACACCGGCACCGGCCCCCGACAGCAGAACCAGGGCAGCCGCGCGGGTGTGTGGCCGGCGCGCGGGCCGAGCGCCGTGGACCGGAAGGTGTTCCCGTGGACCAGCAGACAGCTTATCGGCGCAGGTGGGGCGGGTTGGCGGTGCTCGTCATCTGCCTGTTGGTGATCGTGGCCGACAACACCATCCTCAACGTCGCGCTGCGCACCCTCTCCGATCCGGTCCTCGGCCTGGGCGCCAGCCAGTCGCAGCTCGCATGGGCGATCAACTCCTACACGCTGGTCTTCGCGGGGCTGCTGTTCACCTTCGGTGTGCTCGGCGACCGGTGGGGCAGGCGCCGGCTGCTCGTGGCCGGGTTGGTGGTGTTCGGCGCGGCCTCGGCGCTGTCGGCCTACTCGCAGAGCCCCGAACAGCTCGTCTGGGCGCGTGCCGTGATGGGTTTCGGCGCCTCCATGGTGATGCCGCAGACCCTGTCGGTGATCACCAACGTGTTCCCGCCGGAGGAACGCGGGCGGGCGATCGGGCTGTGGGCCGGCGCGGTCGGCCTGGCGATGGCGATCGGCCCGTCCGCGGGCGGGCTGCTGCTGGAGAACTTCTGGTGGGGTTCGATCTTCCTGGTCAACGTGCCCTTCGTGATCGTCGGCCTGGCGCTGATGTACCTCCTCATCCCCGAGTCCAGGGACGAGGACGCCGGGCGCCCCGACGTGGTCGGCGTCCTGCTCTCCATCCCGGGGCTGGTCCTGATCATCTACGGGATCATCACGGCGGGGGAGCGGGCCTCGCTGTCCGACTGGGACGTGTTCGGCTCGCTGCTGCTGGGGGTGGCGGTGCTCGTGCTGTTCCTGGTCCACGAGTCGCGCACCCCGAACCCCTCGCTGGACGTGCGCTTCTTCCGCGACCCGCGGTTCAGCGTCTCCATCGCCACGATCATGGTGCTGTTCTTCAGCATGGCCGGGATCATCTTCTTCCTCAGCTTCTACTGGCAGAGCGTGCGCGAGTTCTCCCCGTTCCTCGCGGGCCTGCTGGTCCTGCCCGCCGCGCTGGGGCAGATGATCTTCGCCCCGCTCAGCCCCACCCTGGTGCGCCTGCTCGGCCCGCGCACGCTCGCTGCGGCGGGGGTCGTCGCCGTCTGCTGCAGCTTCGTCTTCTACACGCAGATCGCGGTGGACACCCCGCTGCCGCTCATCATCGGGTTCTTCTTCCTCCAGGCCTCGGCGATGGCGGTGGTGCTCACCCCGGCCACCGACGCGATCATGTCGTCGGTTCCGTCGGGCAAGGCCGGAGCCGCCTCGGCGGTCCAGAACACGGTCCGCCAGATCGCCACCGCCATGGGCGTGGCGGTCCTGGGGGCGGTGATCTCCTTCCACTACCGGGCGGGGATCGCGCCCGCCCTGCGCACCGCGGCGGAGGAGTCCGAGGACGTGGACCCGGGTGATCTGCGCTCGGCCGGTGAGTCGATCGAGGGCACCATGGCGCTGGCCCGGAGGCTCGGTGCGGAGGGAGAGGCCCTGGTCGCCCCGGCCAAGGAGGCGTTCCTGGCGGGGCTGCACCTGGCAGCGCTGGTCTCGCTGTGCTTCGGAGTGGTCGGGCTGGTCGTGGTGCTGGTGTGGATGCCCCGGGACGCCGCCGTCCACCGGCCGGACCGGGGGAGCCGCGAGGCCGAGGGGAGCGGGTCGGAGCGCCCCACGGCCTAGGCGCCTTCTGTGTTCGGGCAGGGGGCGGGCGCAGGACCTACCATGGGTCCATGCGCCTGACCGCCTTCACCGACGTCTCCCTGCGCCTGGTCATGCGGCTCGCGGTGGCGGGGGAGGGCGAACTCCTCACCACCCGTACCGCCGCCGGTATGCTCGCCGTGCCCTACACCCACATGGCCAAGGCCGTGGCGCGGCTGGCGGAGATGGGTCTGGTGGAGGCGCGGCGGGGCCGCGGCGGCGGACTGCTGCTGACCGAGGCGGGACGGCGCTCCTCGGTGGGGGCGATCGTCCGTGAACTGGAGGGGGCCGGGGACCTGGCCGGGTGCGAGGACGACCCGCCCTGCCCGCTGCGCGCGGCCTGCCGGCTGCGCGGTGCGCTGGCCCAGGCCCGGGAGGCCTTCTACGTGTCCCTGGACGGGGTGAGTGTGGAGTCCCTGGTGTCCCCGCCCGCGCGGCAGACCCTCATCGTGCTCGGTGAGGACGCCCCTCCGGCCTGACCGCGCCTGACTGCCGGAGTGCCCGACCTGGCAGGGGAGGAGGGGTACCCCCTCAGGCTCCCTGAATGCTCCTCTGACCTGCACTTTCGCGTTTGGACCCACCCCGGTGCGGGGGTCTCGGGCGTCGGTTTTAATATGCATTTCAGATACCAATTATCTGACGCGGGGCCCCGCCCCGACGAAGGAGGACGCGTGCTCTCCACCGAGTCCGCAGCCACGATCCGCGCCACCATCCCCGCCGTCGCGGGTGCGCTGGACACCATCACCGCCCGGTTCTACGACACGATGCTCGGCGAGCACCCCGAGCTTCTCGACGGCCTGTTCAACCGGGGCAACCAGGCCAGCGGCGAACAGCGCAGAGCCCTGGCCGGGTCCATCGCAGGCTTCGCCACCGCCCTCCTGGAGCACCCGGACGAGCGCCCCGACGCCCTGCTGTCGCGCATCGCGCACAAGCACGTCTCCCTCGGCATCACCGAGGACCAGTACGTGATCGTGCACAAGTACCTGTTCGCCGCGATCGCCGACACCCTGGGCGAGGCCGCCACCCCCGACGTCGTCGCGGCCTGGGACGAGGTCTACTGGCTGATGGCCGGAAGCCTCATCGCCATGGAGGCCCGCCTCTACCAGGAGTCCGGGACCACCGGCCGCGACGTGTGGCGCCCCTGGCGGGTGGCCGACCGCTCCGCGCAGACCCCCGACACCGTCTCCCTCACCCTGGAGCCCCAGGACGACGAACCGGCACCCGGCTTCCGGCCCGGCCAGTACGTGAGCGTGCGGGTCCAACTACCCGACGGCCTCCACCAGGCCCGCCAGTACTCGCTCTCCGGTTGGGACGGCAGCCGCCGCCGGATCACCGTCAAGCGGCTGCGCGCGGGTGAGAACCCGGCCGGCGAGGTCTCCACCTTCCTGCACGACACCGCCGCCCCCGGCGACACCCTCATGGTGTCCACCCCCGCGGGCGACGTCACCCCGGCCGACGGCGACCACCCGCTCGTCCTGGCCTCGGCCGGGATCGGCTGCACCCCGATGGTCGCCATGCTCCAGCACCTGGCCGAACAGGGCAGCACCCGCCCGGTCCTGGTGCTGCACGCCGACCGCGGCCCCGAGGACCACGCCCACCGCGAGGAGGTCGCCGCCCTGGTCGACCGGCTCCCCGGCGCCACGGCTCACACCTGGTACGAGAACTGCCAGGCGGGGTGCCCCGGGGACGGCACCGGCGGCGACCACCACCCCGGGACGATGGACCTGGACCGGGTCGAGGTGCCCGAGGGCGCCGAGGTGTACCTGTGCGGCCCGCTGCCGTTCATGCGCGACGTCCGGACCCAGTTCCTGCGCGCGGGCGTGCCCGCCCGCTCGGTCCGCTACGAGGTCTTCGGCCCCGACCTGTGGCTCGGCGCCGACGACTGACCGCGTTCACCGGGGAGGGTTCGACGGGAACCGGCCGTTCTCCGGGGACGGCCGCCCTTCCGGGGGCTGTCCGCCGCTCGGCGAACCGGCCGGTTCCGGCCCGAAGGCCTGCTGCCACAGGCGGTTGCTCCGGACATACTGGACAGCATGCAGGTCCACAATCCCTCCGCCGTCTTCGTCGGCCGCCACACCCAACTTTCCCTCCTGGCCGCGGACGCGGACAGAACCAGGACCGAGGGCGCCCGGGCCGTGCTGGTCTGCGGAGGGGCGGGGGTCGGCAAGTCCCGCCTGCTGGCAGAGCACCTCAGGCGCGTCCCGGAAGACGCCGTCGCGCTGGGCGGTTGCCTGGAGCTGGGCGCGGAGGGCGTTCCCTTCGCGCCCTTCACCGCTCTGCTGCGCGAACTCGTCCGCTCCGGCGGGCCCGCCGCCGACCCCACCGGCGACCTGGGGCGTCTCCTGCCCGAACTCGGCGGAGCCTCCGGGGCCGCAGACGAGGGCAGGGCGCGCCTCTTCGAGTCCGTCCTCACCTACCTGGAGGGGCGGGCCGCCCCCGACTGCCTCACCCTGGTCGTCGAGGACCTGCACTGGGCCGACGCCTCCACCCGGGACCTGCTCGTCTTCCTGCTGCGCAACCTCGGCCCCGCACCCGTCCACCTCCTGATCAGCGTGCGCACCGACGACCTGCACCGCGCCCACCCG
Organism: Nocardiopsis sp. iso_40; assembly: GCF_056173285.1. Classification (NCBI taxonomy): domain Bacteria; kingdom Bacillati; phylum Actinomycetota; class Actinomycetes; order Streptosporangiales; family Nocardiopsidaceae; genus Nocardiopsis; species Nocardiopsis sp. iso_40. Next base: position 1,886,142 of record NZ_CM149666.1, read on the forward strand.
CTGCGCCGCCTGCTGCCGGAACTGGAACGGCTGCCCCGGCTGACCCGGATGGACCTGGCCCCGCTCTCCCGGGACGAGGTCGCCGCCCAGGCCAGGGCTCTGCGCGGTAACGAACTCGACCCCGCCGACCTGGACCTGCTGCACGAGCGCAGCGGCGGCAACCCGCTCTTCGTGGAGTCGTTCCTGGCGGTCGGCCACGACCCCGCCGGGGCGCCCATCCCGGACGGGCCGCGCGACCTCCTCCTCGCCGCCGTCGAACCCCTCCCCGAACCCACCCGCCGCGTCCTCGGCCTGGTCGCCACCGCCGGAACCCGGGTGCGGCACACCCTCCTGTCCGGTGTCGCCAGCCGGGCCGGGATCACCGAGGACGCACTGGACTCCGCCCTGCGCCCGGCCATCGACGCCCGGGTCCTGCACACCACCGAACACGGCTACGTGTTCCGGCACGCCCTGCTCGCCGAGGCCGTCCGCGCCGACCTCATGCCGGGGGAGCGCGTGCGCGCCCACCGCCGCTACGCCGAGACCCTCCGGAGCGGGGTCGACCGGATGCCCGAGGGCGAGCGGGCCGCACAGCTCGCCCACCATGCCCACCGCGCGCACGACCAGCCCCTCGCCCTCACCGCCGCCTGGCGGGCCGCCGAGTACGCCGCCGCCGTCGACGCCTACCCCGAGCGCCTGGCCCTGGTCGAACGGGTGCTGGAGCTGTGGGACCAGGTGCCCGACGCCGCCGAACGCCTCGGGATGCCCCGGGACCAGGTCCTGGTCCGGGCCAGCGAGGTCTGTCTGGTCGCCGGTTCGCTGCGCCGCGCGGTCGGCTACGCCACCGACGGCCTGGACGAACTCGGCGTCACCGGTTTCCACGACCCGGACCACCCTCCCGAACACGCGGTCCGTATCTCCCGGCTGCGGCACGCCCGCGCCCGGGCGCTCAAGGAGATGGGCCGCGACGGCGCGCTGGAGGACCTGGCCGACGCCTCCGTCCTGCTGACCTTCAACCACCCCGAGGCCCCGGCGGTCGGTGCGACCCTGGCCGCCACCTTCATGGTGCGCGGCCACCACGGCCAGGCTGCCACGGCCGCCCGCCGCACCCTCAACCGCGCCCGTGAGCTCGGCGACCGGCGCAGCGAGGCCGACGCCCTCATCACCCTCGGTTCCCTCGACCCCCCGGGAGGCCGGGAAGAGGGGCTGAAACTGCTCGGTGCGGGCATCCGCCTCGCGAGGGAGGTCAACCACGTCCCGGCCGAGATCCGGGGCCTGATCAATCTCAGCGGTCAGCTCAAGAACCTGAACCGCCTGGAGGAGAGCGCGCAGGCGTCCCTGGAGGGGATGCGCCGCTGCCGCGAACTCGGCCTGGCCCGGACCCAGGGCGGCGCGTTCGCCTACGGACTGGCGACCACCCGCTTCAACCAGGGCCGGTTCGCGGAGAGCGAGGAGCTGCTGTCCGGGATCCGGGACCACGGGGTGACCCGGGCGCGGGCGCTCGTCCTGCGCATGCACCTGGACCTGTACCGGTGGCGGCCCGAGGCGGTGCGCGCGACCATCGAGGAGTTCCGCCGGATCCTGCCGGAGCGGGAGAGCTCCCCGGTGGAGCACCTGCCGGTCCACCTGCTCCTCCAACGGCTGGCCCTGCACGAGGGGCGACCGCTGGACGCGGGGAGGATGGCCCGGGACATGCTGGCCAGGGCGGTCGGGGACGGTGCGCTGGCTTCGACGGTCCACGGCATGTACCGGTCCAGCCTGGCCTGGCACGCCTCGATCGCCGACCGGCTGGCGGAGGAACCGGGGGAGGAGGCCCGGGGCCTGGCGGAGGAGCTCCACCGGTTGTTGGCCGAACTCCCCGCCGGGGCCGGGGCCTACGAGCAGGACCCGGCGGGGCTGGCCGCCCGCGCCTGGAGGACCCCGGACCCCGGGCAGGCCCTGGCCCTGTTCGAGGCGGCGCTGGCCGGGACCGGCCCGACCGGACACGTCGTTCTGCGTGCCGAGTACTGCCTGGAGGCGGTCCGGGCAGCGGTGCGCGCGGACGAGCGGGAACGCGCCGCCCGGCACCTGGCGGACCTGCATCGTCTGGCGGTCCGGTACGGCCTGGCCCTGTTCGCGCGGGAGGCCGGTTTCCTGCGGATCCGCCACGGCCTGCCCGACCCGGACGAGCCCGCCGCCGCGCACGCCGGGCCAGACCGGGTCGCGCTCACCTCCGGAAGATCCCCGAAGCGGGACGCCCCCGTCGGGAGCCCCCTGCCGATGGGGCTGACCCGGCGGGAGTTGGAGGTGCTGGCACAGGTGGCCAAGGGGTTGAGCAACCGGGAGGTCGGCCAGGTCCTGTTCATCTCCGCGAAGACGGTGAGCGTGCACCTGAGCAACCTGATGGGCAAGCTCGGGGTCGGCAACCGCACCGCCGCCGCGGCCAAGGGACGTGAGCTGGGCCTGGTCTGAGCGCGGGCCGGGGACCCGGGCCGGGGCGGGAGAGGTCAGACGGCGTGGCCGGTACGGGTTCGGGTGGCGCGGGTGTGCTGTTCGTAGGCGCGGTAGTAGGTGCGCACGAGGTCGACTTGGTCAGCGGTGGCGGAGGGCTCCGGCGCGTGCGTGTGGCCGTGGGAGACGCGGAAGGTCGGCAACAGCGCCCGGGGCGTGTCCGGGGTCGGGTGCGTGGTCCGGGAATCGGCCGGGAACGGGGTCGGGCGCTGGACGTCGACGGGGCGGCGGGGGCGGGGGATGAACGGGCCGACCTGGTCCGGGATCTGCGCGGTGGTCGGCTTGGGGCCGGTGTTGCTCGTGGTGCTCGCGCCCTGGGCGGGGTTGGTGCGCGGCACGGTGCTGTCGGGGCGGCTGGGGGTGTGTTCGGGCAGGGTGTAGCGGCGGACCCGGCGGGAGCGGCGCCGGTACTCGGCGGCCAGGGTGCGCAGGTAGCCGGAGGGGTCGGCGTGCAGCCCGCCACAGGGGCGCAAAAGACGCACCAGGGTGCACAAAGCGGCGGTAACGTACGTCATGGCAAGTGGTTCCTTCACTTGTCCGGGCCCGGGGTGTTGGTAGCACCGCCGGGCCGCTTCGGTTGTCAGGCCCCTGCACGTCTGTGCGGGGCGGGCCTCGCGTTGCCGGGGGCGAGGGGCTGTCCGGGGGTGTTCCCGGATCAGCGGGGTGTTCCAGGCAGAGGTCACGGCCTGCGGGGCAGGGGCGGGACGAACCCGGCGAACTCCTCGACCACCTCGTGCACCAGGCGGCGGACCTGGGCCCGGGGGATGTAGCGCCAGGTACGGCCGTCCCGGGACTGGTAGGCCCAGTGGCTGCGGTCCTTCAGCCCCAGGGCGACATTGCCCAGATAGGCGGGGCCGACCAGCGCGCGTTCGAGGTCAGCGCCCCGGGTCCAGGGGAAGCGCCGCCACTCCACGGTGAAGGTCAGCCCCGCATCTCACGGAAGGCGTGCAGGGCCTCCGCCCGGGGGTCGGTGTTCTGGCTCTGAGTGGTCCGGGTGGTCTGCGTCTGCCGCTGTCCGAAAACGTCCATGACCACATGCTGAGCCGAGGTCGGACCTGTCTCAAAGCAAGTTGTTCGATCTTGGGATTACCTGATTCTTTTTCCTACTCCGTTGATACAGTTCGCCATATGGTCTCCAGTATTTTTCAGGATTGCCTCATCAAGCTCCGGGATCTTTCTGGCCTCACCCAACGTCAGCTGGCGAATCGAAGCGGTGCATCCCATTCCAGTGTGAACCGTTGGGAGCTTGGCAAGGGAGTGCCAAAACGGGACAATGTGGAACTTTTGGGAAAAGCGTTAGAGGATGCCGGAGTTCAGGACGCACGCACGACGCTTGCCGCTGCGCTCCGGAGGACGGTGGAGGGCACGGGCCTTCCTGAATGGGCCCGTGACCTGGAGTCCATAGAGAACAGCGCACGGCACGTAACCACTGTCACGCCAGCGATGGTCCCTGGCTATCTTCAGTGCCCGGAGTTGGCGCGGGCGATCTTTCAGGCGGGCATGCTCGGAGCCTCTGCGGATGATGTGGCGCACCTTGTCGCTCTACGCACGGGGCGTTTGGAAGCGCTGCCGGACCTGAATGTCACAGCTGTCTTCCTCGCCTCGGCTCTGTCATGCCTTCCCGAAGTCCTCCGCCGCGCGCAGGTTCTTTATCTCCTGAAATGGGCCGACACGGGACGTGTGGTCCTGCATCTGGTTCCGGAAGGGAGCGGGTTGCTCGTACCCGCCGCGCCACTGATGATCTTCAGGCTGCGTACTGGAGACATCGCAGTGGTCAGCGACCACGCGGACGGTAACGTGATACACGAAGAGCCCCACTACGATCGGCTCACCGGTGAGGCCACCGCAGCCCTGGCGGCATCGCTCCCGGAGGCCCTTTCGCTGGACACACTTAGGAAGTTTGCATGAGCACCAACCCCTCCGGATGGCACAAATCAAGCTACAGCGCCAACGGCGCGAACTGTGTTGAGGTGGCGGCCGTCTCGGGTCACGAGGTGGTTGTGGAGAACAAGAGCGCTGATGGCGAGGTCTTCGTCGTCCGTGACTCGAAAAACCCTGATGCTGCCCCGTTGGTCTTCACTCGTGCTGAGTGGGATGCCTTCGTTGAGGGTGTCAAGGACGGTGAGTTCGACGCCGAGCGCTTGCTCTCCACCCTGGTCAGCTGACCTTCGGTCCCCTTCGAGGGTCCACCTCTGCCCGGTGGGCTCTTTCGCCGGACACGCTTAGGAAGTTTGCATGAGCATCAACCTCTCCGGGTGGTACAAGTCCAGCTACAGCACATCTGGGTCCAACTGCGTTGAGGTAGCGGCCGTCTCGGGTCAGGAGGCGGTTGTGGCGAACAAGGAGGCAGGGGACGTGGCCTTCGTGGTCCGTGACTCGAAGAACCCTGATGCCGCTCCGTTGGTCTTCACTCGCGCAGAGTGGGACGCCTTCGTCGCCGGAGCCAAGGACGGTGAGTTCGACGCCGAACGCCTGCTCTCCGCCCTGGTCAGCCGACCCCGAACGTCTGACTTCTTGGATTCAGCCTTCGCCAAATAGGCTTTTGGCGTCCCTCCCCGTAGACGACACCCTTCGCAGACTGAAGGAGATCAGTGATGAGTGACTGGCACAGGTCGACGTACTCCCAGAACGGGGGGCAGTGCGTGGAGGTCGCTGTCGTTCCCGGTCACGAGGTGGTTGTGGCGAACAAGGAGGCAGGGGACGTGGCCTTCGTGGTTCGTGATTCCAAGAACCCTGATGCTGCCCCGTTGGTCTTCACTCGTGCTGAGTGGGACGCCTTCGTCGCCGGAGCCAAGGACGGTGAGTTCGATGCCGAGCGCCTGCTCTCCAACCTGATCGGCTGACTCCCGGCTCCCCTTCGAGGGTCCACCTCTGTCCGGTGGGCCCTTTCTCCTGTCCCGGCCCGGGTGATGTGAGGACAGGCGAGCAGGGGGACCACCGGCCACCCGGCCCAGGGCGGCGAGGGCTGTCGCAGACCCGGCGAACCGGCCGGTTCCGGCCCGAAATCCGGCTGCCGGACCGGGATCAGCCGGACATACTTGGCCGTATGCAGGTCCACGATCCTCTCCCCGCCCTCGTCGGTCGCCAGCAGCACCTCGACCGCCTCCTCACCGACGCCGCCCGGGCGCGCACGGGCGAATCCAGGGCGGTCCTGCTCTGCGGCGACGCCGGGATCGGCAAGTCCCGGCTCCTGGAGGAGTACCTGGACCGCACACCACTGCGGCAGGCGGCCCTGGGCGGCTGCCTGGAACTGGGCACCGAGGGCATCGCCTTCGCCCCCTTCACCGCGCTCCTGCGCCAGCTCGCCCGCGCGGACGGCGGCGCCGCGGAGCCCGGCGGTGAACTCGCCCGCCTCCTCCCCGGTCCCGGACGGGAATCCGCCCCGGCCCCGGGAACCGACGACAACGGCCGGGCCCGCCTGTTCGAGGCGGTCCTGACCTTCCTGGAGGAACGGGCCGCCCCCGGCGGGCTCAGCCTGGTCGTCGAGGACCTGCACTGGTCGGACGCCTCCACCCGCGACCTCCTGGTCTTCCTGCTGCGCAACCTCGGCGCCGCCCCGGTCCACCTGGTGCTCTCGGTGCGCACCGACGACCTGCACCGCACCCACCCGCTGCGGCCCCTGCTCCCGGAGCTGGAACGGCTGTCCCGGGTGACGCGCCTCGACCTCGAACCGCTCTCCAGGGAGGCCGTCGCCGAACAGGCCGCCGCTCTGCGCGGCACCGCCCTGGACCCGGCCGCCCTGGACCTGCTCGTCGAACGCAGCGGCGGCAACCCGCTGTTCGTCGAGTCCTTCCTCACCGTGCCGGACGGCGGCACGGTGCCCGACGGCCCGCGCGAACTCCTCATGCGCCGCGTCGACCCCCTCACCGTCACCGCCCGCAAGGTCCTGGGACTGGCCGCGGTGGCCGGGGACCGCGTCGACCACGGCCTGCTCGCCGAGGTGGCCGAGGCCTCGGGGATCGGCGAGGACGACCTGGACGAGGCACTCCGCGAAGCCGTCGACGCCCAGGTGCTGCGCGCCACCGACACCGGATACGTGTTCCGGCACGCCCTGCTCGCCGAGGCCGTCAAGGGCGACCTGCTGCCCGGACAACGGGTACGCGCCCACCGCCGCTACGCCGAGGCCCTGGACGCCGGGATCCCGGGCCTGCCCCGTGCCGGGGCCGTCGCCCGGCTCGCCCACCACGCCTACGCCGCGCACGACCACCCGCGCGCGCTCACCGCCGCCTGGGAGGCGGCCGGGCACGCCGCCGCCACCGCGGCGCACCCCGAGCACCTGGAGCTGCTCGAACGGGTGCTGGAGCTGTGGGAACTGGTGCCCGACGCCGCCGACCGGCTGGGGCTCTCCCACGGCGAACTCCTGTTGCGGGTCAGCCTGGCCGCGCAGATCGCGGGCGGTCTGCGCCGGTCGGTCGAGCACGCCACGGAGGCCCTGACCGACCTCGACCCGGAGGCCGAACCCGAGCTGACCGCCCGTCTGCTGGTCGCCCGCGCCCTGGCCTACAAGGACCTGGGCCGCCTCTCCGCGCTGGACGATCTGCGCACCGCCGCCGGACTCCTGCCCGAGGGCCACCCCGAACGGGCCGCGGTGAGCGCCACCACCGGTTCGGTACTCATGCTGCGGGGCCGTGACGCCGAGGCGGAGCAGGTCTCCCGCGCCGCCATCGAGGAGGCCCGTGCCTGCGGCGACCGGGCCAGCGAGGCCGACGCGCTCATCACCCTGGGCAGCCTGCTGGACGTCACCGGCTCCGAGGAGCCCCTGGAGATGCTGCGCGAGGGCATCCGGATCGCCCGGGAGCTGGGCGAGGTCCAGGTGGAGATGCGCGGACTCAACAACCTGGGCAGCAACCACGCCAGCCGGTTCGAGTCCGAGGAGTGGCTGGCCTGCGCGCAGGAGGCACTGGACCGCTGCGCCGAACTCGGACTGCTGCGTACCCAGGGCGCCGGGTACGTCAACGGGATGGCCAGCGCCCTCAACAGCCTGGGCCGGTTCGACCAGGCCCGGTCGAAACTGCTCGCGGCCCCCGCCGCGCAGGACCTCGTCGGCGGGCGCCGACAGGCCCTGCTCGCCCAACTGGCCGTCCTGGGAGGCGACTGGGAGGCCAGTCGGCGCGCTCTGGAGGAGTTCGCCCGGCTGCTGCCCCGGGACACCACGTCCTCGGTGGAGTACATGCCGGAGTACCACACGCGGATCCTTCTGCTGCTGCACGGACCGGGCGACCGGCTGGCCGAGGCGGCCCGGCTGGTGCTCGCGGGGGAGGCCGACATCGGTATGCTCTCCCAGGTCCGGTTCAGCGCCAGCGGACTACCCACCATGGCGAGGGTGGCCTGGCGGCTGCGGCGGCGGGCCGCCCCCGGGGACCGCGAGCTCGCCGAGGAACTGGCCGGGGTCCTGCTGGGGCTGCTGGCGCGCGAGGACTGGCCGGTCTCCCCGATGGGGGAGCTGGCGCGCCACGCCGGCAGGGGCTTCCTGGAGGAGGACCCCGCCCGGGCCCTGGCCCACTGGGACCGGGCACTGCCGCTGGCGGCCCGGGCCAGGGGCACCGTTCGGAGCGGGTGCCTCTACGGGGCCTTCTGGGCCGCCCACGGGGCGGGTGAGGCGGAGCGCGCCCGCGCGCTGCTGGACCAGGCCGAGGCACTGCTCACCGAGCTCGACGTCCACGTCGTCCGCCAGGAGGTGGCACGGATGCGTGAGGTGCTACCCGCCGAGCCGGCGCCGAAGGCCACTGCCGTGCTGCCCGCCGGACTGACCCGGCGCGAACTGGAGGTCCTCACCGAGGTGGCCGAGGGCCTGTCCAACCGGGAGGTGGGCCAGGCGCTGTTCATCTCCGCGAAGACGGTGAGCGTGCACCTGAGCAACCTGATGGGCAAGCTCGGGGTCGGCAACCGGACCGCCGCCGTCGCCAGGGCCCGCGAGCTCGGGCTGGTGTAGCCCCGGCCCGACGGGCTCCCCGGTCACGCCCGTGAACCGGCCCTGCTGATCCGGGCCAGCGAGGATTCGACGTCCACCCGGCCGGCCGGCTGGTTGTAGGGGAGCTTGGCGAGTATGAGGGCCATGCCGCAGGTGTTGGTCAGCCCGGCGAAGGTGAGACCGGCACCGATGAACGCGGCGACGAACACGGCGGGCGTCCACCACAGGCTCAACAGCGCTGTGACCAGCACGATCGAACCGGCGATCAGGCGCACCTGGCGCTCCAGGGCCCACCGTTCCCGGCCGTGCACGGCCGGGCCGTCGACGGCGGCCCAGGCGTCCATGCCACCGGTCATCACCACGGTGTCGGCCAGGCCCGCGGCGGCCAGCCTGTTCTGGGCCTGTTCGGCGCGCGGGCCGGACTGGCAGACGAGCACGATCTGTTCGGAGGCGTCCCGGACCACGCGCCCGGCGTGCCGGTCGAGCTGCCCCAGGGGCAGGTTGACCGCGCCGGGGATGTGCGAACCCTCGAACTCCGCGGGGGTGCGCACGTCCACCAGGAGCGGGGCGGAGTTGCTGTCGACCCGGGTGCGTACGGTCGCTGCGTCGACGGACCTGCTCATGTGCTTCTGGCTCCTGAAGGGGAGTCGGGTAAGGGCGGAGGGGCGGGTGGGACGGGGTAGTCGACCACTCTGGTGGGGATACTACCCCGGAGGGTGTGTGACGTGCTGGTCAGCGGAAACGGGAATACCCCGAAAGCCTGGAACGGGCCGGGGCCGCCCCCGGCGGGGAAGCTGTCGGGGAATTCGGAGCCCCGGGGCCACAGCACTTCGCCCCGCCGGGCAGGGGCCCGGCGGGGCGAAGAGAGCTGGGTGTCGCTCCGGATCAGAGCGTGGGCAGGTAACGCTGCAGCTCGTAGGGGGTGACCTGGCGGCGGTAGGAGTTCCACTCCGCCTTCTTGTTGCGCAGGAAGAAGTCGAACACGTGCTCGCCCAGGGTCTCGGCGACCAGCTCGCTGTTCTCCATCAGGCGCAGGGCCTCGTCCAGGCTCTGCGGCAGCGGCTTGATGCCCAGCGCGCGCCGCTCGGCGTCGGTCAGCGCCCACACGTCGTCCTCGGCGCCCGGGGGCAGCTCGTAGCCCTCCTCGATGCCCTTGAGGCCGGCGGCCAGGATCACCGCGTAGGCCAGGTAAGGGTTGGCGGCGCTGTCCAGCGAACGGATCTCGATCCGGCTGGAGTTCGACTTGCCGGGCTTGTACATCGGCACCCGGACCAGCGCGGACCGGTTGTTGTGGCCCCAGCAGATGTAGGCGGGGGCCTCACCGCCCATGCCCGCCGAGGCGGCCGGGTCGTCCCAGATGCGCTTGTAGGAGTTCACCCACTGGTTGGTGACGGCGGCGATCTCGTCGGCGTGCCGCAGCAGGCCCGCGATGAACCCGCGCCCCACCTTGGACAGCTGGTACTCGGCTCCGGGCTCGTAGAAGGCGTTGCGGTCGCCCTCGAACAGCGACAGGTGGGTGTGCATGCCCGACCCGGGGTACTGGGTGAAGGGCTTGGGCATGAACGTCGCGTACACGTTCTGCTCCATCGCCACCTCCTTCATCACGAGCCGGAAGGTCATGATGTTGTCGGCGGTGGTGAGCGCGTCCGCGTAGCGCAGGTCGATCTCCTGCTGGCCGGGGCCGCCCTCGTGGTGGCTGAACTCCACCGAGATGCCCATGGCCTCGAGCATGTTGATCGCGTTGCGCCGGAAGTCGTGCGCACTGTTGTGCGGGGTGTGGTCGAAGTAGCCGCCCGAGTCGTTCGGCTCGGGGAACTCGCCGTGCTCGGGGAACTTCTTCAGCAGGTAGAACTCGATCTCGGGGTGCGTGTAGAACGTGAACCCGAGGTCGGAGGCACGGCTGAGCTGCCGCTTGAGCACGTGCCGGGGGTCCGCGGGGGAGGGGGAGCCGTCGGGCATCAGGATGTCGCAGTACATCCGCGCGGTGCCGTGCGGCTCGTTGCGCCAGGGCAGCACCTGGAAGGTGGAGGGGTCGGGCTGGGCGAGCATGTCGGCCTCGTAGACCCGGGCGAACCCCTCGATGGCCGAACCGTCGAACCCGATGCCCTCGGAGAAGGCCGCCTCCAGTTCGGCGGGTGCCACCGCCACGGACTTGAGGTACCCGAGCACGTCGGTGAACCACAGCCGCACGAACCGGATGTCGCGCTCCTCCAACGTGCGGAGCACGAATTCCTGCTGTCGATTCACGATCAACCTTCCTCGATGCCGGTCGGTCCCGGTCCCGGTCCGCGCTCTGCGGGGCCAAGCCGGACACGTTGTCCCGGGACCAGTCTGCCGTGCGGATATTTCCAGGGTATTTCCGCACACGCCAGCCAGCCTGCCCGGTCCTCTCCCCCTACACGCATTATGGCCTCAGCCGCGGGGGCTCGGGGCCGTCCCCGCCGCAAGGAACGGTCCGGATCCACCGGGCACGGCCGGGCGCGACCCGGGCCGGAAACATCCGGCCGTTAGGCTCGGTCCCGTGGCACAGCTGAGAATCGCACTGGCCCAGGTCAACCCCACCGTGGGTGACCTGGAGGGAAACCGGCGAACCGTGGTCGGCGCGGCCCGCCGGGCCGCGGAGAAGGGCGCGCACCTGGTGGTGCTCCCGGAGATGGCCGTCACCGGGTACCCGGTCGAGGACCTGGCCCTGCGGGACTCCTTCGTGTCGGCGTCGGTCCGGGCCACCCGCGCCCTGGCCGCCGACCTCGACGCCGAGGGGCTGGGCGACCTGCCCGTCGTGGTGGGGTTCCTCTCCCGCAGGGAGGGGCCGGGGGAGCGGTACGGCCAGCCCTCCGGGGCGCCGCAGAACGCGGTCGCCGTGCTGCTCCGGGGCGGGGTCGAGCTCACCTCCGCCAAACACCACCTGCCCAACTACGGGGTCTTCGACGAGTACCGCAACTTCGTGCCCGGCGACACCCTGCCGGTGATCCGGGTGCGCGGCGTCGACGTGGCCCTGGCTATCTGCGAGGACCTGTGGCAGGACGGCGGTCCGGTCACCGCGGCCCGCGCCGCCCGGGTCGGCCTGCTCGTCACCCTGAACGGGTCGCCGTACGAGCGGCACAAGGACGACGTGCGCCTCGAACTGTGCTCGCGCCGCGCCCGCGAGATCGGTGCCGCCCTGGCGTACGTGAACATGGTCGGCGGGCAGGACGAGCTGGTCTTCGAGGGCGACTCCCTGGTGGTGGACTCCGAGGGCGAGCTGGTGGCCCGCGCGCCGCAGTTCGAGGAGGACCTGCTCCTCGCCGACCTGGACCCGGCCGCGGCGGACGGAGAGCGGGGCGCCCGGGACGGGGACGTGGTCGACGGGATACGGATCGTCCGGCGCACGCTGTCCGCCGACCCGGTGCCCGCCTACGAGCCCGGGGCCAACACCGTCACGCCGCGCCCGGACCCGCTGTCCGACACCGGGGAGGTCTACCGGGCCCTGGTCGTGGGGCTGCGCGACTACGCGGCCAAGAACGGTTTCGCCTCGGTGGTCCTGGGGATCTCCGGGGGGATCGACTCGGCGCTGGTCGCGACCATCGCGGTGGACGCGCTGGGCCCCGACCGGGTACACGGCGTCCTGCTGCCCGGCGAGTACTCCAGCGCGCACTCGGTGGCCGACGCCGAGGACCTCGCCCAGCGGCAGGGGTTCGCCGCCCGCACGGTCCCGATCGTCCCCGCGGTCAAGGCCTTCGAGCAGGCCGCCGCCTCCGCGGACGCCGCCCTGAGCGGGCTGGCGGCGGAGAACCTGCAGGCCCGGGTGCGCGGCACGCTGCTCATGGCGCTGTCCAACCAGGAGGGGCACCTGGTACTGGCCACCGGGAACAAGAGCGAGGCGGCCACCGGCTACTCCACCCTCTACGGCGACTCCGTGGGCGGCTTCGCCCCGATCAAGGACTGCTGGAAGACCCTGGTGTGGGAGTTGTCGCTGTGGCGCAACGCCGAGGCGGAGCGGCTGGGCCAGACCCCGCCGATCCCGGAGAACTCGATCAGCAAACCGCCCAGCGCCGAACTGAGCCCCGACCAGACCGACGCGGACTCCCTGCCCGACTACGCGCTCCTGGACTCGGTCCTGGCGGCCTACGTGGGCACCGACCGCGGCGAGGCGGAACTCGTGTTCGCCGGCTACGACCCCGACCTCGTGCGCCGGGTGATCCGCCTGGTGGACCGGGCCGAGTTCAAGCGCCGCCAGTCCGCGCCCGGCACCAAGATCAGCTCCCGCAACCTCAGCCGGGACCGCCGGGTGCCCATCACCAACCGCTGGACGGTCTGACCAACCGCTGGACGGTCCGACCGGCCGCTGGGCGGTCCGACCGGCCGTGTGTGGTCCGGTCGGCCGCCGGGGGCGGGTGCGAGGGGCGGCTCCGGCCGGTCCGCTCACGTCGCACAGGCCTTGCTGCGCCGGAACAGCGTGTAGTCCGCTCCGCCCCTGAAGACGGTGCCCTGCACCCGTTCGAAGGCGGCCGGGTCGAACTCCGCTCCCTCGAAGAAGGTCCTCCCGGACCCGGCCACCACCGGGTAGCGCTTGATCATGAGTTCGTCGATCTCCGGCAGCAGGTACCCGGCGATGGCCGGTCCGCCGACCATGCAGACGCCCAGGGGGCCGTCCTCCCCCTTGAGTTCGCGGACGGTCTCCAGGGGGTCGGTGGCCACGACCGTCACGTTCGGGTCGGTGTCGGCGGGCAGGCTGCGGGAGAACACGTACTCGCGCATGTGCGCGTAGGGGCTCGTGATGCCCAGGTCCAGGGCGACCTGGTAGGAGCCCCGACCCTGGAGCATGGTGTCGTAGTGCCTGTTGGGCGCATCCAGCCCCAGGTGGGCGCGGACGTGGCTGGGCAGCAGTTCCGGGTACTCGTTCGCGTGGAACTCGCCGGTCTCCCCGAGTTCCCCGCCGTCCTCGCCCGGGGTGAGGAAGTCGAAGGAGCCGTCGGGCGCGCAGACGTAGCCGTCGAGCGAGACGGCGACGAAGTAGGTGAGGTTTCGCATGCATCTCCTTGGCGGGGTACTCCCACCGCCTGTTGACCACTATGTTTGAAGTACTACGGATAAAGTACTCCAGGCATAGTGGTTTGCCAAGGGTTTTTCGGAGAACAGGAGAGGACCATGGTCAGGAACCCGGAGCGCCGCGCCGCGCTGCTGGACGCCGCCATCGACGTGCTCGCCGAGGAGGGCGCCCGCGGGCTCACCTTCCGCGCGGTCGACACCCGGGCGGGGGTGCCCGCGGGCACCGCCTCCAACTACTTCGCCAACCGCGAGGAACTGCTCGCCCAGGCGAGCGTGCGTACCTACGAACGCTTCACGCCCGACCAGGCCGAGTGGGACGACGTGTTCACCGGCCCCCGCGACCGCGCCAAGCTCGTGGAGCTCATGCGCGCCACGGTCACCCGCCTGGCCGCCGACCCGAACGTCTACCTGGCCACCCTGGAACTCCAGCTGGAGGCCACCCGCCGCCCCGAACTGCGCCGGAACATCACCGAACGCGTCCGTGCCGACCTGGACGCCAACATCGCCTCCCACGAGGAGGCGGCCATGCCCGGCGACCGCGACACCGTCCTGGTGCTCTACCTGGCCCTGAACCGGTTGGTCGCCGACCACCTCACCCTCCCCGGCGTCCTCGCCGTGGAGGGGTCCCTGGACGAGCTGGTCGCCAAGGTGGTGGAACACGTCGTCCCCGAGCACTGAGCCCCCGGCCCCGGGCGGGTCCGCTACCGGGTCAGGCCGAGCCCGCGGGCCCGCGCCCCGGCGGTGGCGCGGTTGGGCACGTCCAGCTTGGCGAGGATGTTGGACACGTGCACGCTGGCGGTCTTGGGGGAGATGAACAGCTCCCCGGCGATCTGGGCGTTGGTCGCACCCGAGGCGAGCAGCCGCAGGACCTCGGCCTCCCGGGCGGTCAGCCCGGCGGGTGCGGGCGGGGGCACGGACTCCTCGGACAGCCCCGCGCCGAGCCTGCGGGCCAGGTCCTCGGCGGCCCGGGCCAGGGGCGCCGCTCCGCACTCCGCGGCGGCCCGGTGTACCTGGCGGGTCCGCCGCACGGCCAGGGCCCGGTCACCGGTGGCGACCAGGGCCTCGGCCTCGCGGAGCCGGGCCCGGGCCCGGTACAGCCGCAGAGGGGTGCCCTCCCACGCCGCCACCGCCGCGGCCCACAGCCCGGCCAGCGCGGCGGGTCCGGGCCCCTCGCCGCGGGCCCGGTCCACCTCGGCGACCAGGGCGCTGACCGTGGCCGCGTACGCCGGACGGACCAGGCCGGTGAGCGGCAGCTCGGCCGCGACCCCGCCGACCAGTTCGCGCACCCGCAGGGCCGCCCCGGCCGTCTCCGCCTCGCGGCCCCGCTCCACCCCCAGCCGGGCGGCCCCGGCCATCTGCTCCAGCAACGGCCACGTGTAACCGGGCGAGCACTCCAGGACCACCCGTTCCAGCACGTCCCGGGACAGGGACAGGGCCTCGGCGACGTCGCCCTCGGCCAGGGCCGCGTCCAACAGGCCCATGGTCCGCAGCTGGACCATGTTCATCCGGTGCGCGTCCAGCATGGAGCGGTCGCCCACCGGCCCCGCCTCGGCCCGTGCCGCGGCCGTGTCCCCCATCGCCGCGGCGGCGCGCGCCTCCACCGCCTGGATGTAGTGCAGGTGCTTGCCGTCCCGTTGGTCCCGGCTGAGGTACCGCCGGAAGATCTCCCGGGTCCCGCGCAGGTCGCCCAGTTCCAGCAGGATCTCGGCCCGGTTCTGGTGGTTGAAGGACTTGCGCGCCGGGGCCCAGCCCAGCGACTCGTGCCGGGCCAGGGACGCCTCCAGCACGCGGAGCCCCTCCTGGTGGTGGCCCAGTTCGCGCAGGAAGTGGCCCAGGTTCCCGGCCCCGCGCGCCTCCATGTGGGGCTGGCGCAGCTCCTCGGCCCGGCGCAGGCCCTCCTCCATCAGCGGGCGCCCGCGTTCGAGGTCGCCGTCCTGCATGAAGACCCCGCCGAGGGTGATGCGGGCGTCGGCGGCCGCGCACAGGTCGGAGGGTCCGTCGGTGTCGGCCGCCTCGATCGCCAGCCTGGCCAGGTCGCGGGGCCCGTGGCCGCTGCGGGCCAGTTCCAGCAGGAGCTTCTGCTCGGGGGTCTCCTCCCGGTCCTCGCGCAGCAGGGCGCACTCCCGGGCCAGGATGGCCAGGAGCTGGCTGTACCCGGGCATGTGCGGCGGATGCAGTTCCAGGGCCCGGACCAGGTCGCTGAGCCCCCCGTCGCGTACGTGGTAGGCGCGGGCCTGGCCGCGCTGGCGCAGCAGGACCGCCCGCAGGGCGCGGGTGGCGTCGTCGTCGGGGTGCTCGGGCAGGGTCGCCAGCGCCTCGTCGACCAGCTCCAGCGCCCGCCGGTTGCGGTTCGCCGAGATCGCCGTGTTCGCCGCCCGGCTGACCACCTCGGCCCAGCCGAGCCCCTCCACCCGGCTGCTGGGGTCGGGCACCCGGTCCCACAGGGCCAGGACCCGTTCCAACATGCCCAGCCGCTCGTCGAAGGCGAGCGTCTTCTCGGCCTGCACGGCCGCCCACCAGGCGGCCTCCATGGCCCGGGGCAGGTCCTGCGCGGCCTGGTAGTGGTGTGCCTGCTCGGCCGCGCGGCGGTCGGCGGGCACCGCGTCGGGGTACTCGGCGATGAGCTGGGCGAAGCGCAGGTGCAGTCGTGAGTGCGGGCCGGGCAGGATCTCCTCGTGCACGGCGTCGCGCAGCAGCGCGTGCCGGAACCGGTAGTCGGTGCGCCCGGGACGGAGCACGTTGGCGTCCACCAACGTGTGCAGCGCCGCCTCCAGTTCGTGTTCGGGCAACCCGGCCGCGTGGTAGAGCACCTCGTGTTCGATGCTGTCCGCCACGGCGCCCACCGCGGCCGCCCGCAGCACGGTCAGGGCGGTGCCGTCGAAGCGGCGGACCGGTTCCAGCAGGAGGTCGCGGAAGTGGTCGGGCAGCTCGGGGTCCTCCTCGTCCGGACAGGTCTCGGCGGCGGCCAGCGCCTCCACGAACAGCGGCACGCCCTCGCTGCGCCGGTAGAGCGTGTTCAGGGCGTCGTGCCCCAGCTCCTCGCCCCGGATGGCCGCGGCCTGGCGGCCCACCTCGTCGCGGGTGAACGGCTCCAGCACGATCCGGCCCACCCCGGGCAGGCGTTCGAGTTCGGGCAGCAGACGGCGCAGCGGGTGCGTGCGGTGCAGGTCGTCGCTGCGGTAGGTGACGACGATCTGGGTTCCGGGCCGGTCCAGGTTGCGGCTCAGGAAGACCAGCAGGTCCCGGGTCGCTCCGTCGGACCAGTGCAGGTCCTCCAGTACCACGGTGATCCCGTCGTCCCCGGCCACCTGCTCGAACAGGCGCAGCACCTGCTCGAAGAGGATGCCCCGGTTCTCCCGCCGGTCCGCGGGGGGCTCGCCCAGCTCCGGCAGGAGCCGGGCGAACTCGCCGACCCCGCCCGGTGCGGCAGCCTCGAACGGGGCCCGGCCCCGCTCGCGCAGGATCTGGCGGAGCACCGCGGTGAAGGGCGCGTAGGACAGACCGTCCACGCCCAGTTGCAGGCAAGCCCCGACGAACACCGTCCCGGCGGGCCGGGTGGCGGCGAACTCGGTGACCAGACGGCTCTTGCCGACCCCCGCGTCCCCGCCGACCAGCAACGTCTCCGGCGGCCCGGTGCGTACGCGGTGGGCCTGGTCGGTCAGGAGCCGCAGCTGGTCCCGGCGGCCGACGAAGAGGGGACTGGTATCGGAAATCAGGGGCATATCGCCCATTATGCTCTCCGTGGCTGAATCCGCTCCTGGTTTTCCCGGCGGGCCCGTGCCTCGGCGCGCAGCCGACGGGCGCGGCGGCCGAGCTCGGCCTGGCGCAGGCGCTCGTCCCGCAGCGCGGTGGCGGTGACGGAACGCAGGTCGTTGTAGGTCATGGTCTTCCTCCTGGTGCTGGGGCGCCCCTCGGCGGGCGCCGGGGCGGGTCGGGCAGGTGCGGGCCGGGTCAGGTCCCCTTGGCCCGTCGCCTCGCGCGTTCGGCCCTGCGGCGGGCGCGTGCCTCGGCCCGTGCCCTCGTCGCCGCCCGGAGGTGTTCGCTCTCGCGGGCGGCGGTCCGGGAGAGGGTGCGGCTGTCGCGTGGTGGTTCGAGGTGGAACACGGTGGTCCTTTCCGTGGTGCGGCGGAACCCGTGTTCCGCCCCCGTGCCCTCCACGATCCGGCTAAGGGGTGCCGCCGCACATCGGAAGGAATGACCGGTTTTCCGCAGCAAGTGGCGGGTCGGTGGGCCAAGCGTCCTAAGGCGGGTGAGATGCGTCCTAAGCGCTCGGGCCCGGAGGCGGACCGGAGCGGTTTCCGTCGGAGGTTGTGCTGGTCGGGGGCGTGTCACCGAGCGTTCGGAGATGATCGCGCGTAGTTGTCTTGAGGTGTCACAGGGTGAACCTCAAGGAGGCGTGGGATGACTCGGGTCGCTTGCGGGACCGGTCGGCGGGGCACGGGCCGGGAAGGGCCGTGCCGAGAGGGGACGGACGGGCCAGGAGCAGCCGGGAGCGGGCTCGGCCCGAGGTCCGGCTGGGTCCTCGCGGGGCTGACCGCCGCCGTGCTGTGCGCGGCCCCCGCCGCAGCAGACGGTCAGGGGGGAGGGCGGGCGCAGCCCGGCGCGCTCGCCGACGGCGGCGACGGCCTCGCCGACTCCGAACTGGTGGGCCTGACCCTGACGGGTGCGGAGCAGTCCCCGCTGCCGGGCGAGGAGGTCCGCTACCGGGCGACCGTGGCCAACGGCGGTGCGGCGGCCGTCGAGGGGGGTCTGCTCGCCCAGCACGTCCCCGAACCCCTGGAGGTGGTCGGGATCGACCGGTCCGGCGTGGTCGAGGAGGGCGTCGCCAACTGGCGGGTCGACGTACCGGAGGGCGGGGAGGCCGTGTACACGGTCCGGGTCCGGGTGCCCGAGGACGCGGAGGCGGGGGACCGCGTGGTGAGTACGGCCTGCCTGCTGTTGGACCGGGACGCCGAACCCTCGGCGTGCGCGAGCGACACGCTCCTGGTCGCCGACCGGACGGTGCTCTCGCGGGTGGGGGAGATGGTGGACCGCGACGCCCTGGTGCGTACGGCGGGTGCGGGGGTGCTGGCCGTGCTGGTCTGGTTGTTGTGGCGGCAGTGGGGGCCAGCCGGGCGGAGGTGAACGAAGTAACGGGTTGTCTGATTTGTTACGTCAGGGCGTCAGCAAGACGGGCTCTTCAACTACAGCGCGTAGTAGTCTGTCGGCATGGACTTTCTCTACTCCGCGCTCGTGTTCCTGCACATGATCGGCCTGGCCGGCATCATCGCCGGGTTCCTGATGCAGCTGATGACCGACAACGTCAAGGCGACCAAGGTCCTGCTGCACAGCGCCCTGCTCCAGTTCGTCACGGGGCTGCTGCTGGTCGGCGTCGCCGAGATGGCGGACCTGACCGAGCTCGACCACGTCAAGATCGCGGTCAAGCTCCTCGTCGCCCTGGCCGTCGTGGTCCTGGGTGTGCTGAACCTGCGCAAGCCCGCCAGGAACCTCGCGATCATCGCCGGGGTCCTCGCCATCGTCAACATCGGTGTCGCGGTCTTCTGGTAACGCCCCCCGGGCGGCGCCCGCCGCGGGGCGCCGCCCGCTCCCGCCCGCACGGGGTCAGCCGGTGGCGGGCCAGGCCGAGAGGTCTGGTCCGCCACCGGCTTTTTCGTGCCCTCCCGGGGCCCTCCAGAGGGCTCTCTACGCACCCGTCGTTGAAATTTTTGCAGCTTCTTTCGTCGGTATTCACCGAGCTTGCGCGTTCGGACAGCGGAAAGATGCCGGAAATCCGTTGTTCACAACCGAGAGTTCATCTGTTACCTTCGTCACGCTTGCGCAAACTCTTGCAAAGACTGCAAGAGGATGGCGGTGTGGCAGTGCGGCCCCACCGTGCAACTCCCTCCCCCAAGGAGCGCACATGAGAACACCCCGCCCCGGCGCCCTTATCGGCGCCGTGCTGCTGGGAACCGGCCTGCTAGCGGTTCCCGGCCCGGTCGGCCCCCAGGAGGCCGTCGCGGCCTCCGCGAACAGCCCCGCCCCCCTCCAGGAGGGAGGCGACACCATCGTCCACCTGTTCCAGTGGAACTGGGATTCCGTGGCCGCCGAGTGCGCCGACTTCCTCGGCCCGAACGGGTTCGGCGGCGTCCAGGTCTCCCCGCCCCAGGAGCACGTGGTCATCCCCTCCGCCGAAGGCGGCAACTACCCCTGGTGGCAGGACTACCAGCCGGTCTCCTACCAGATCGACAACACCCGGCGCGGCACGGCCGAGGAGTTCGAGGCCATGGTCGCCACGTGCCGCGAGAACGGCGTCCGGATCTACGCCGACGTCATCATCAACCACATGACCGGCCCCGGTTCCGGCACCGGCAGCAACGGCACCGAGTGGGAGAAGTACGCCTACCCGGACCTGTTCGGCGACGGCAGCGCCGCCTACGGAGGCGACGACTTCGGCCCCTGCTTCGAGACCATCAGCGACTGGAACGACAAGTGGGAGGTCCAGAACTGTGAGCTCCTGGAGCTCTCGAACCTGAACACCGCCACCCCGCACGTGCGCGAGCAGTTGCGGCGCTACCTCAACGGACTCGTGGACATGGGCGTGGGCGGATTCCGCGTGGACGCCTCCAAGCACGTTCCCGAGGCCGACGTCGAGGCGCTCTTCAACGGACTGAACGAGGTCCCCGGCTTCGGCGGACAGCCCGACGTCTACCACGAGGTCTACGGCGACCAGACGGTGCCCTACACCGCCTACACCCCGTACGGCAAGGTCACCAACTTCGACTACAAGAACGACTTCGCCGGGAAGTTCGCGGGCGGAGACCTGGCCGGGCTGGTCGACATGCCCGACTACGGCGGCCTGACCACCGACGAGGCCGTGGTCTTCGTCGACAACCACGACACCCAGCGCTACACGCCGACCCTCACCTACAAGGACGGCGACCGCTACCACCTCGCCACCGCCTTCATGCTCGCCCACCCCTACGGCACCCCCGTGGTGATGTCGAGCTACGACTTCGGCGACAACCAGACCGAGGGCCCGCCCAGCGTCGGCGAGGTCGACGGCAACCCAGCGGGCTGGATCACCGAGGACAGCGACTGCGCAGACGCCGACTGGGTCTGCGAGCACCGCGACGACACCGTCGCGGGGATGGCCGCCTTCCGCAACTCCACCGACGGCACCGGAATCACCCAGCGCGCCACCGACGGCAGCGCACGGGTCGCCTTCGACCGCGGTGACCGCGGCTTCGCGGCCTTCAACGCCGGCGGCGGCACCTGGAAGGTGACCGCCACCACGTCCATGCCCGACGGCATCTACGAGAACGCGGCGGGTACCGGCTCGGCCACCGTCTCCGGCGGCCAGGTCACCGTGGACGTCCCGTCCGAGGGCGCCGTCGCCATCCACGTCGACGGCGTCTGCGATCCCGACGAGTGCGACGGCGACGGCGACGGCGGCGACGACACCTTCGAGCTTTCCGCCACCGCCTACACCAACTGGGGCCAGGAGGTGTACGTCGTCGGCAACACCGACGCCCTCGGCTCCTGGAACCCCACCGCAGGGGCGAAGCTGGCCACCGACGGGAGCAGCTACCCGCAGTGGACCGGACAGGTCACCATCGGTGCCGACGACGAGTGGAAGCTCGTCAAGGTCTCCCCGGACGGCGGCGTCGAATGGGAGAGCGGCGCCAACCGGGTCGGCCCGGCCGCCTCCGTCACCTGGCGCGACTGACCATCCAGCGCTGACCGCACGACCAGGGCCGTTACTCCCCGGCCCGCCCCGGGCACCCCGGCGCCACACTCCTCCGGCGCCGGGGCGCCCCCGCTCCGACGGCCTCAGTCCGCGGACGCGTCCGTCACGGGCTCGGGGCAGGTGCCGCCGGGTTCCACGGTGAGCTCGTAGTGCCAGATCTCGTTGGCGTAGGTCTGGCAGAGCCCGAACCGCGGGCCGTGCTCGGCGAACCAGTACGCCGCGTCGGTGCGGCCGATGTCCACGGCCTCGCCGGTCACGTGCGAGGACTCCTCGGGCCCGGCGACCCATCTGGCCGCCTCCTCCTCGCTGCCGTACACCCCGACCGCCGAATCCAGCAGGAACCGCTGGTAACGCTCGCTGCGCCACCCGCTCGTCACCAGTACCTCGATTCCGTCCTCCGCCAGAGCCGCGTCGGCGGCATCGTGCACCGCCGCCAGCAGCTCGGTGTCGAGTCCGGTCAGGGCGGGCACGTCCTCGGAGGGGTCCAGGGCCCCGCCCTCGGGGACGAAGCCGTCGTCCTCGTCCAAGGGGGTGGACCGGGTTACCGGGAGGTCCTCCGACCGCGACCGGTCGGGGCTCTCCCCGGACACCTCACCACGGTCGGGGCCGCCACCGCTGTCCGTGCCGTCGTCCGCGCCCGACGCCGCACAGCCACCCAGTGCCAGCACGGACACCACGGCCGCGGTGGTGAGAACAGCCGGTCGGAACCGCAACCAGCGCATGAGACGTCCCTTCGTCAAGGCCGGGCCCCGTGCCCGGCACCGAAGGGACCACAGCACCAGGGAGGTTGTTGCGCGGATGTAGGCCGGCGACCCAACGTTTTCGCAACACGGCCCCTGCCTACACTGAGTTGCCTCAGCCCCTCTCCGTGGTCTGTGAGCTGCCCGAACCCGGAGAAGCGGGTCCGCCGAACAGGGGGAACCACATGCGCGTGCTGGTCGTCGAGGACGAGGTCTTCATGGCCGAGGCCCTCCAGTCGGGGCTGCGGCACGAAGCCATCGCCGCTGACGTCGCGCTGGACGGCGACGCCGCGCTGGAACGGATCGGGGTCAACGACTACGACGTGGTCGTCCTCGACCGGGACATCCCCGGTGTCCACGGCGACCAGGTGTGCGCGGTCCTCGCCCGCGACCACCCCGGCACCCGGGTCCTGATGCTCACCGCCGCGACCCGGCTCAGGGACAAGGTGGACGGGTTCGCCCTGGGCGCTGACGACTACCTCACCAAACCGTTCGCGGTGGAGGAGCTGGTCGTGCGCCTGCGCGCGCTCGCCCGGCGGCCCTCCGCCACCGTCCAACCGGTGTTGGAACAGGCCGGCCTGCGCCTGGACCCCTACCGCAGGGAGGTCTACCGGGCAGGCCGCTACCTGCGGCTGCCCCGCAAGCAGTTCGCCGTCCTCGAACTGCTCATGCGCGCCGACGGGGGAGTGGTCAGCGCGGAAACCCTCCTGGAGAAGGTCTGGGACGAACACGCCGACCCCTTCACCAGCGCGCCCCGGGTCACGGTGTCCCAGCTGCGCAGGGCCCTGGGCGACCCGGACCCCATCGTCACCGTGCCCGGCGCGGGCTACCGTCTCGTCGCTCCCGGCGAGGGCCGGTGAACGGCCGCGAGAGGGACGCGGCGCCGCCCGGACCGAGGGTCAGCGCACGTCTGCGCCTGACCCTCGGCTACGCCGGTTTCCTGGTCATCGCGGGGCTGGCCGTCCTGGCCGGGATCTACGTGGTTCTGCGGTACGTCCCCAACTATCCGCTCACCGCGGCCAATCCGAGCGATGCCCACCTGGTGATTCCGGCCCGCTCGGAGATCCTGAGCGCGCTCGTCAACGTCTCGGGGGCGGTCCTGCTGGTGCTGGCCGTGCTCGGGCTGGTCGGCGGCTGGTTCCTGGCCGGCTGGGTGCTGCGTCCCCTGCGGCGGATCAACGACGCGGTCCTGACCGCCGCGACGGGGCGGCTGGAGCACCGGATCGCGCTCTCGGGGCGCAACGACGAGTTCCGCCAGCTCGCTGACGCCTTCGACCACATGCTCGACCGCCTCCAGGACGCCTTCGAGGCGCAGGAGCGCTTCGCCGCCAACGCCGCACACGAACTGCGCACCCCGCTGGCCGTCAACGCGACCCTGTTGGACGTGGCCCGCCGCGACCCGGAGGGACAGGACCACCCCCGCCTGCTCGAACGGCTCGACATCACCAACGCCCGTGCGATCGAACTCACCGAGGCGCTGCTGCGGCTGGCCGACGCCAACGCCGTCACCGCGGCCGCCGCGCCGACCGACCTCGCCGAGGTCGCACGCGGTGTGGTCGCACGACACGCGGACGAGGCGAAACGGGCCGGTGTCCGGTTGCGACACACGCTGCCCCCGGCCCCGACGGTCGGTGACATCACCCTGCTCACCCAGCTCACCGAGAACCTGGTGCACAACTCCCTGCGCCACAACACCCGGGCCGACACGGCCGACGAGGGCACGGCCTCCGTCACCACCGGCCGCGACCCCCGCACCGGCGGCGCCCTCCTGCGGGTCGAGAACACCGGCCCCGTGTACACGCCGCAGACCGTCGCACGCCTGCACGAACCCTTCCTCCGCGGGCAGGGCCGGGTCAGCACCGGTCAGGGGCACGGCCTGGGCCTGGCCCTGGTGGCCCGGGTCGTCGACGTCCACGGCGGCACCCTGGAGCTGTGGCCGCGCCAGGCACGGGAAGGGGGAGGGCTGACCGTCACGGTCACACTGCCTCCCCCGTCGGATCCCCCCGTGAAACCGACCGCGGCCCCGTCCGCGCCGCGGCCTCAGTCGTCGTAGAAGGTCCTCTCCATGACCGCGCGGGCCCGGCGGGTGGCGCGCAGGTAGGCGTCGGTCAACTGCTCCGCGGGGCCCTCCGGCTCCAGGCCGTCGTCGCCGTCCCCGTCGCCGTCGTCGTCCCCGTCGTCCTCGCCGTAACCCATGGCCTGGGCCAGCGCGGCACGCACCCGCAGGTCGTTCGGGATCGAGTCGCCGCCCCGTCCGCGCACCAGCATGACCATCCCGCGCACCCGGGAGGCCAGACGCCAGGCCTCCTCCAGCACCACACCGTCGTCGGCCGCCAGCAGACCGTGCGCCACCGCGACCCCCAGGGCCTCCAGCGTCCCGGTCGTGCGCAGGTCCGGGTGCTCGTGGGCGTGGCGCAACTGCACCAGCTGGGCCACCCACTCCACGTCCGAGAGCCCGCCCCGGCCCAGCTTCGTGTGCAGGGTCGGGTCGGCCCCGCGCGGCAGCCGTTCGGCCTCCATCCGGGCCTTGAGCTTACGGATCTCCAACACCGCGGACCCGTCGATGCCCCCGTCCGGGTAGCGCAGGGGGTCGATCAGGGCGGTGAAGGCCGAACACAGCCCCTCGTCGCCCGCGATCGGCCGCGCCCGCAACAGCGCCTGGCTCTCCCACACCTGCGACCAGCGGCCGTAGTAGGCGGCGTAGGAGTCCAGCGTGCGCACCACCGGCCCGCTCTTGCCCTCCGGCCGCAGGTCGGTGTCGATCTTGAGCGGCGGCTCGGCCTGCGGCATCTCCAGGAGCCGGGCCAGCTCCCGCACGGTCGCCAGGGCCTGCCTGGTGGCCGAGCCCGTGTCCACACCGGGCAGCGGGTCGTGCACGTACATCACGTCGGCGTCGCTGGCGTAGGTCAGCTCACCGCCGCCGAACCGCCCCATGGCCACCACGCACACCCGGGTGAGCCTCTCGCCGCCGGAATCGGCCACCGCCTTGGCGTAGGCCGCGCGCAGGGCCGCGTCGATGGTCACCGCCGCGATGTCGGTCAGCGCGGTGCCGACCTCCTCCACCGAGGACACGCCCAGCAGGTCCGCGGCGGCCGTGCGCAGCAGCTCCCGGCGGCGCAGGGCCCGCACCGCCGACACCGCCTCCTCCGGGGTGTCGTAGCGGCGCAGCGCCGCGTCGGCCTCGGCCATCAGGGTCCTGGTCTGGCGGCGCCGCAGGTCGGCGTCGTCGGCCAGGGTCGCCACGGCCTCCGGGGCACGCAGCAGCAGTTCGGTGGCGTAACGGCTCGTCCCCAGCAGCCAGGCCATCCGCTCGGCCACCCGCACGTCGTCGCGCAGCAGCCGCAGGTACCAGGGGGTGGTGCCCAGGGAGTCGCTGACCTGGCGGAAACCGAGCAGGCCCGCGTCCGGGTCGGGGGAGTCGGCGAACCAGCCCAGCATCACCGGCAGCAGCGTGCGCTGGATGGCCGCACGCCGGGACAGCCCCGACGTCAGCGACTTCAGGTGGCGCAGGGCCCCGCGCGGGTCCACGAAGCCCAGGGCGCCCAGCCGTTCCACCGCCTGCTCGGGGGAGAGCCGGGCCTCGTCCTCGGGGAGTTTGGCCACCGCGTTCAGCAGCGGACGGTAGAAGAGCTTCTCGTGCAGGCGGCGCACCTCGGCCGACACCCGCTTGCGGGCCTCGGTCAGCTCCCGTACCGGATCGGCGGTGAACCCCAGGGCCCGGCCCAGCTGGCGCAGCTGTGCGGGGCCGTCCGGGGACTGGGGGTCGGGCAGCAGATGGGTGCGCCGCAACCGCTCCAGCTGCAACAGGTGCTCCACCCGGCGCAGGAACCGGTAGGCCTCGGCCAGCCCGGCCGCGTCCTTGCGGCCCACGTAGCCGTACTCCGACAGGGCGGTCAGGGCCCGGAGGGTGTTGCCCGAACGCAGCCGGTCGTCGGAGCGCCCGTGCACCAGTTGGAGCAGCTGCACGGAGAACTCGATGTCGCGCAGGCCGCCCGGGCCCAGTTTCAGTTCCCGCTCGGCCTGGCCCGCGGGGATGTGCGCCACCACCCGGCGGCGCATCGCCTGGACGTCCTCCACGAAGTCCTTGCGCCCGGCGGCCTCCCACACCATCGGGGAGATCGCCTCCGAGTACGCCCGGCCCAGCTCCGCGTCACCGGCGATCGGACGGGCCTTGAGCAGCGCCTGGAACTCCCAGGTCTTCGCCCAGCGCTCGTAGTACGCCAGGTGCCCGGCCAGCGGACGCACCAGCGGACCGTTCTTGCCCTCGGGGCGCAGGGCCGGATCGACCTCCCACAGGGTGCCCTCGGCGTCGGTCTCCGACAGGATCCGCATCATCGCCGTGGCCAGCCGGGTGGCCGCCCGCTGGGCCCCCTGCTCGTCCCCGGCCGCCTCGCCCGCGTCCACGGCGGGTTCGGCCACGAACACCACGTCCACGTCGCTGACGTAGTTCAGTTCCCGGCCGCCGCACTTGCCCATGCCGATCACGCTCAGCCGGCACAGCTCCGCGTCCTCGGGCGCCTCGGCCCGGGCCACCGCCAACGCCGCGTCCAGGGTCGCGGCGGCCAGGTCGGCCAGCTCGGCGGCGACCTCGTCCACGGTGTTCACCCCGGTCAGGTCCCGCCCGGTCAGCCTCAGGACCCGCCGACGGTAGGCCACCCGCAGAGTGTGCCGCAGCACGGCCGAGGGCTCCGCCTCGGACCCCTCGCCCAGGGAGAGGTCGGCGACGGGGGCGGTGTCGTCGGGGTGGGCGCCCACGGTGTGCATGAGTCCCCGGCGCAGCTCCTCCGGTTCGGGGGTGCGCGCGGCGTCGGCCCCGCGCAGCTCACGCCAGTCACCGGGGTGGCGGACCAGGTGGTCGGTCAGGGCCGTGCTGGCGCCGAGGATCCGGCACAGCCGGGTCCGCAGTTCCCGTTCCTCCCGCAGCGCGAGGAGTACCTCCTCCGGGTCGGGCGCGGCCTCCAGCAGCCGGAGCAGACCCAGCAGGGCCTGGTCGGGGTCGGCGGCCGCCGCGAGTGCGCCGATGATCTCGGTGTCGGCCCGGGCGTCCAGGCCGGCCTCGGTCACCAGCCGCAGGGCCCGGGCGCTGTCGCTGAAACCGAGCCTGGCGAGCGCGCCTGCTGTCATGTTGGTTATTCCGTCCCTTGCCACGCGTCAACGGTAGCCGGGCGGCCCGCGCACGGACCGCACGGCCCGGCCCTGGGTCCGGGCGCCGCCGAACGGCCCCGGAACCGACTCGGGGCCGGTACCCGAACTGGATACCGGCCCCGAGGGGTGCTGCTAGATGTCGTAGTAGAGCTCGAACTCGCGCGGGTGCGGGCGCAGGCGCAGGGAGTCGATCTCCTCGGTGCGCTTGAAGTCGATGTAGGTCTCGATCAGGTCCTTGGTGAAGACACCGCCCTCGAGCAGGAACTCGTGGTCGGCCTCCAGGGCCAGCAGGGCCTCGTCCAGGGACGCGGGAACCGTCTCGATGGCCGCGGCCTCGGCCGGGGGCAGCTCGTAGAGGTCCTTGTCGACCGGCTCCGGCGGCTCGATCTTGTTCTTGATGCCGTCCAGGCCCGCCATCAGCATGGCGGAGAAGGCCAGGTAGGGGTTGGCCGACGGGTCCGGCACGCGGAACTCGATGCGCTTGGCCTTGGGGTTGGAACCGGTGAGCGGCAGGCGGATGCAGGCCGAACGGTTCCGCTGGCTGTAGACCAGGTTGATCGGGGCCTCGTAGCCCGGCACCAGGCGGTGGAAGGAGTTCACCGTCGGGTTGGTGAAGGCCAGCAGCGCCGAGGCGTGCTTGAGCAGGCCGCCGATGTAGTGGCGGGCCGTGTCGGAGAGCTGGCCGTAACCGGACTCGTCGAAGAACAGCGGCGCGCCGTCCTTCCACAGGCTCTGGTGGCAGTGCATGCCGGAGCCGTTGTCGCCGAAGAGCGGCTTGGGCATGAACGTGGCGGTCTTGCCCGCCTCGTTGGCGACGTTCTTGACGATGTACTTGTACAGCTGCACCTTGTCGGCCTGCTGGAGCAGCGTGCCGAACTTGATGCCGATCTCGGCCTGGCCGGCGGTACCGACCTCGTGGTGCTGGAGCTCGACCTCGATGCCGGAGTCCATGAGGGTCTGCACCATGTCGGAGCGCAGGTCGCTGTAGTGGTCGACCGGCTCGACCGGGAAGTAGCCGCCCTTGAAGCGCGGACGGTAGCCGCGGTTGCCGCCCTCGATCGCGGAGCCGGTGTTCCAGGCGCCCTCGATGGAGTCGATCTCGTAGTAGCCGGTGTTCGCACGCGTCTCGAACTTGACGTCGTCGAAGATGTAGAACTCGGCCTCGGGGCCGAAGAAGGCGGTGTCGGCCACGCCCGAGCCCTTGAGGTAGGCCTCGGCCTTGCGGGCGACGTTACGCGGGTCGCGGCTGTAGGACTCCAGCGTGAGCGGGTCGTGGACGAAGAACGTCATGTTCAGCGTCTTGTGCTTGCGGAACGGGTCCAGGACACCGGTGCTCAGGTCGGGGAGCAGCAGCATGTCCGACTCGTGGATGGCCTGGAAGCCGCGGATCGACGAGCCGTCGAACATCTGGCCGTTGGTGAACGTGGACTCGTCCACGTTCTGGACCGGGAGGGTAACGTGGTTCACGCCTCCGAACAGGTCCGTGAACCGGACGTCGAGGAACTTGACGTCCTCGTCTCGGATGTAGGCGAGAACCTCGTCGACGCTGCTGAACAAAACGGAACCTCCGTGCAGGTGGCTGAGACGGTGGGCTCGTGATCCGCTCCGTCGCGGACATGTCGAACCACACGCCGTCTCCCGGCTTCGCTATCGAAGCTAGGAGCGCGTGATTTCCACGCCATGTCTCGATTGTTTCCTGCATGTTACGGAGCTGGGTGTTTTCGCAGACCAATGCTGCTGACCCGGTGATTCCGCCTGTTTGAGGGGCAAACCGGGGCGCATCCGGCCTTCGGGGTGACCGTCGACACGCAGGCTCCCGGCCCAGGTCACAGTGCTCCCACGCACCCGCGCGCGGGGGGTCGTTCCGGGCCGATACCGTGAAAAGCATGAGCGACGAGAGCCGGAGCGGTGCCTCCGCGGCCCCCGAGGACGACTTCCGCTACCGGGGCAACCGGCTCGGCCTGCCCGAGAGCGGTACCGGTTCGGTCCCCGGGGTCATCCGGCGCCTGGTCGGCCTCGCCCTGGACTGGGCTATCGCCGCGATGCTGGTGTGGGTCGCCGTCAGCCTCGGCCTGATCGGGCAGGAACTGGCCGCGGCCGCGGCCGCGGGCGGCGACGAGGAGGCCCTCGCCCTGACCAACTTCACCGCCCTGTCCACCCTGGTGGTCTTCGCGGCGATGAACATCCTGCTGCTGACACTGTTCGGTACAACGATCGGACGGCGGATCGTCGGCGTGGGGATCGCGGCCACGGGAGAGCGCTCCTGGCCCTGGTTCGTGTCGATGACCGTGCGCACCCTCCTGTTGTGCCTGGTGATCCCGGCGGTGGTCTACGACCGCGACACCCGCGGCCTGCACGACCGGGCCGCGGGCACCGTGGCGTCCCGCTACTGAGCGCCCACCGAAGGTTCGGTCGCCGCCTCCGCGCGCGCCACGCGCGTGCGCACCCCGCGCAGGCTGCTGTTAGCATCCGTTCACGGCATTGTGCAGGGGACCGCGACTCTCGCAGGCGGTGTTCCCTCCCCGACGGGTGAGAGCACACACGGAACACGCCTCGGCCGCCCTGACCCCGCCACCCAAGGTCTCACCGCACCCTCCGAAGGTTCGCATGGCTGGAAAACGCTCCGCCCCCCACACCTCCGGCGTCCTCAGCGTCGCCCGACTGTCCGCCGGGCAGTGGATCGCCTGTGTGGTGACCGCGCTGGCCATCATCGCGAGCCTCGGCAGCTACGGCTGGTACCAGGGCCTGGTCGGCAACATCACCACGACCCAGGTCGACACCGACGCCTGGGACCGGCCGACCAGCGTCGAGGGGGTCATGAACCTCCTCATCATCGGCTCCGACGTCCGCTCCGGTGAGAACGCCGAGTACGGGGAGGCCGAAGGGGCGCGGCCCGACACGATGCTCATCGCGAGCATCGACGTGGACGACGGCGCGGCCACCCTGGTGAACCTGCCCCGCGACCTCGTGGTCGACCTGCCCGGCTGCGAGGCGGCGGAGGGCTACCAGGGCATGAGCCCCCACCAAGGCATGATCAACTCCGCGATGACCTTCGGCGGCGTGGGCTGCCAGTGGAACGCGGTCGAGCAGGTCACCGGTGTGCACCTGGACCACTTCGTCATGATGGACTTCACCGGCTTCAAGGACATGGTCGACGCCATCGGCGGCGTGCAGATGTGCGTTCCCGAGCCGATCGACGACCCCAAGGCGCACCTGGAGCTGGACGCCGGACTCCAGACCCTGGACGGTGAGGACTCGCTGGGCTTCGTGCGCTCCCGTTACGCCCAGGGCGACGGCAGCGACCTGTCCCGGATCGACCGCCAGCAGGAGTTCATGGGGGCCATGCTGCGCGAGGTCCTCAGCAGCGAGGTCATGACCAGCCCCGTCACCGTCACGAACTTCCTCGGGGCGGTCACCGACTCGATCAGCACCGACGACGACCTGACCGTCGAGACCATGACGGACATCGCCATCTCCATGCGCGAGGTCGACCTGGAGCGGGTCCAGTTCGTCACGGTCCCCAACGGCGCCCACCCCGACGACAACAACCGCATCGTGATGAGCCAGCCCGCCGCCTCGGAGCTGTTCGAGGCGATCAACACGGGCGCGGACCTGGCTCCCGGCTCCGACGAGGACGAGGACGCCGACAGCGCCGAGGAGAGCTCGGTCGAGCCCTCCGACGTCTCGGTCGAGGTGCTGAACAACACCGGTATCGACGGCCTCGCCCTGGAGATCCAGGCGGTCCTCGTCCAGGAGGGCTACGTGGTCACCGGGGTCGGCAACCCGGAACTGCGCGCCCCCGACGCCACCACGGTCTACCACGGGCCGGACGACGCGGCCGCGGCCGAACTGCTCGCCGGTTCCCTCACCAACGCCCGGACCGAGGAGGTCCAGGGCCTGGAACAGACCCTCGAACTGGTCGCCGGGTCCGACTGGAACGGGTTCGGCGGCGACCCTGCCGAGTCCGACCTGTCCATCACCGAGGACCTCGGCGGCGTCACCGCCGAGCCCGAGGAGAAGAGCGCCTGCTAGGGGCACGTCCGGCGGACCGTTTCGGTCCGCCGGACGTCCCGGCGGGTCCCCGGGGGCCCGCCGGTGCCGAAGCCGAGCTGCGGGAGGACACGCACCCCCCGGTGCCGGGCGCTGACGAGGAGATGGACGAGCTCTTAGAGCTACCGGTCCACGCCTACATGTTCACCGCCGTGGAGGGGACCACGCTCCGCGACGCCCACGGGATCCTCGTGGAGGAGCGCGTGCGCGATCTCGGTTCCTCCTTTGCCGAATCCTGGCAGCGTCGGCCCCGGGCTGTCTTTCCACCACTTCGTGCTCCGAGGGAACCCGGGGAATTCTCGGGCTTCCCGTCGTGGAGCGGCTCCGGCTCAGGTGACGAAGGAAACTCCGAGCTGCCGGGTCCTCCTGTCCGTGTTTCGGACACCGGTCGTACTCGGGCTCCCCGAACAGGGTTGCGACGTTCTGCCCGGGCCGGATGCCGGGGCGCCCTGCTCCCGCCGCGTGAGCGCGGCCGTCGGTCGTCGTCTGACACGTCGTGACCGTTCCGGTAGCATCCGGGGGGTTACGTCCTAGTATCCGCGCGGTGGTCCCCCTCCCGCGGCGGTGCTCCCCTCACGGGCGGACACCCCTCTCGTGCCCCGGATCGGATCGCAGGTGCCCTCTTGGCCCCAAGAAACGTGTCTACGGCCGTCGACGCCGTCAGGATGACCCTCGGCAAGTGGGTGGCGTGCGGCATGACCGGTGTGGTCATCGCCGCGAGCCTGGTCGCCTACGCCGGTTACCAGGACATCCTCGGAATCGAGACCGCCGAGGTCGATCCGGACAGCTGGGGCGACCGTCCGGCCCAGGTCGAGGGGCTGCACAACATCCTGCTCCTGGGAACCGACGAGCGCACCGAGGAGAACGCCTCCTACAGCGAGGCCAACGGCATCCGCCCGGACGTGCTGATCCTGGCCAGCATCGACGCCGACGGGGGCGGCGTGACGATGGTCAACCTGCCCCGCGACACCATGGTCGACATCCCGCCGTGCGAGGCCGTCGAGGACAGCGCGGGCTGGAGCGGCGGGGTGGACCAGCTCAACCACGCGATGGCCTACGGCGGTATGGACTGCCAGGGCAAGACGGTGGAGGCGATCACCGACATCCACCTGGACCACATCGTCATGGTCGACTTCGCGGGCTTCCAGAACATCGTCAACACCCTCGGCGGCATCGAGCTGTGTGTTCCGGAGCCGATCGACGACCCCAAGGCCGACCTGAAGCTGGACGCCGGCGAGCAGACGCTCAACGGCGAGCAGGCCCTGGGGCTGGCCCGGTCCAGGGCCAGCACGGAGAACGGCAGCGACCTGGAGCGGATCAAGAACCAGCAGCGCATGATGGGCGCCATCCTGCGCGAGGTCACCGAAGGCGAGACCCTGTCCAGTCCCAGCACCCTCTACGATTTCCTGGAGGCGGTCAGCGACAGCCTGGTGACCGACAGCAACTTCTCCACGGAGAAGATGGGCGAGCTGGCCATCGCCATGCGCGAGGTCGACCTGGGCCGGATGAACATGGTCACCGTCCCGGTCGTGGAGTACCCGCCCAACACCGACAAGGTCCAGTTCAACGAGCCCGACGCGGGGGAGTTCTTCGCCGCGGTCTCCGCGGGTGAGCTGACCGGGGACGAGGAGGCCGAGGAGGAGGCGGAGGAGAGCGTCGAACCCTCCGAGGTGTCCCTGCGGCTGCTCAACAACACCGCCACGAACGGGTTGGGGGCCCAGGTCGGGCCGCTGCTGGAGGCCGAGGGCTTCGTCGTCACCGAGATCGGCAACCCCGGAGCCCGCGCCCCCGCCGCCACCACCGTCTACCACGGCCCCGACCGGGCCGAGCACGCCGAGCTCCTCGCCTCGGCCCTGGACAACGCCCAGGTCGCCGAGGAGCCCTCACTGGGCGAGGAACTCGAACTGGTCATGGGCTCGGCCGACTGGGAGGGCCTGGCCGACGACGAGCCCCTGGACGCGGAGGACGGGGAGGCCCTGCTGGAGGAGGTCGGCGCCACCTCGGCCGAGGAGGACAGGGTCAGCTGCGACTGAGCCGAGGGCCCTTCCGGGGCGGCGGTCCGACACGGGCCGCCGCCCCGTTCGCGTTCGCGGTCCGACGGGGTGACAGTACGAGGCATATCGTTTATCGTTATTATCGATGAACGATAAGTCGAAGGTTTCCCTGCCATTCAAGGCCCGGCTTCGCTGGACACGCGCGGACTCGGTGGCGATGCGGTGTGTCCTGATGCTGGTGGTGCTCCTGCTCTCGGTCTCCCTGCTCGTCACCCTCACCTGGGCCCTGTTCGCGGTACCCTCCGGTCTGCCGGGCGGGATGAACCAGATCACCATCCACCACACGGCCGAGGTCCCCACGGCGGCACCTCAGGTGACCGTGCTAGCCGAGGGCGCCGAGATCCGGGGCACCACCGAGGCGGCGCTCGTCTTCGAGGACCCCCGGTTCGACCAGCGGCTCCTGCTCGCGGCCCCGGCCCTGCTCTGGAACGCACTCGCGCTGGCGGTCGTCCTCTTGGTGTTCGCGGTCCTGCGCAGCCTCGGTGAGGGCGACCCCTTCGTGCCCGCCAACGTCCGCCGCGTCTACACCGTCGCCTTCCTGGTGCTCTTCGGTTCCCTGCTCCTGCCGATGATCGAGGCGGTCTGCGCCGTTGCGCTCCAGGACCCCGTGGTCAGCCCGAACGAGGTGGCCCTGTTCACCTTCACCCTGGGGTTGGGTTCGGGCCCGCTCAACGGTGTCCTCGTCGGACTTGTCCTCGCCGCGCTCGCCGAGGTCTTCCGGCGCGGCACCCGGATGCGCGACGACGTCGAGGGCCTGGTCTGATGCCGCCGGAGGAGGCCACCGGGATCCGGGTCCACCTGGACGGGCTCCTGGCCGAACGGGGGATGACCCTCACCGAGCTCTCCGAACGGGTGGGGGTCACGGTGGTCAACCTGTCCGTGCTCAAGAACGGCAGGGCCAAGGCGATCCGCTTCTCCACCCTGGCCGCGCTCTGCCGCGAACTGGACTGTCAGCCGGGCGACCTCATCAGCCACCGGGACGGACCGGGGGATCCCTGAAGGGGGCCGCGCACGCGAACGGGGCCGTCACACCCGGTGCGACGGCCCCGTCGGGGAATCGAGGGGGAGGCTCAGCCTCCGGCCTTGTTGCCGCGCATGCCCTTGGGCAGCTTGGCGCCCTTGGGCATGGGGCCCTTGGGCATCTGCGTCGCGGCGGGCAGCGCCTTGAGCCGGTAGTTCAGCTCGGCGGTGTCGGACTTGTCCAGGTTGCGGGGAAGCTTGACCAGCGTCCGCTGCAGCTTGGAGACCGGGACCTGGCCCTCGCCGTTGCCGACCTTGAAGTCGTAGATGGGGGTGTCCAGGGAGACGCGCGCCACGCGCTTCTTCTCCCCGGCGATCAGCCCCTTCAGGCGGCCGGGGTCGCCCTCGCCGACCAGGACGACACCGGGGCGGCCCACCACGCGGTGGACGACGTCCATCTGCTTGTTGGCGGCCACGCCGGGCTCCACCACCCAGTTGCCGCGCATGTTCTCCAGGATCGCCATGCCCGCGCCCAGCCGCCCGTCCAGCATCTTGTACTGGACCCGCTGGGCGGCACGGGTGAACATGATGAAACCGACCAGGAAAGCGATCGGCAGGCCGGTCAGCGGCCAGATGATCCAGGAGCCGGTCCAGATGCCGATGCCGACGAAGGCGGCGAAGATCAGGACGGCGATGGTGATCGCGATCGGGATCGTGCGCGGGCTCTGCTGGTGCACGACCTTGGCGACCATGCCGATCTGCTTCAACCGGCCCGGCTGCTTCTCGCCACCCTTACCGGCGGTCGTGTTCTCGGACTTCTTCGCCATCGTGCTTTCAGGCAGCGCACACCGAGCGGATCGGCGGGGAAGGAGCTTCCCTGTGCTGCCTTGCCTCCTCTTCGCGGTCGACCTACGGTGTGGCGCCTTCCGGCGCCACGAGCTGGGCGCCTGGGACCACCAGGATATGTGTCCGACCCCGAGATGCGGAACGGTGGCCCGCGGGCCACCGTTCCAGCTTGGTCACGACTCGGGTGATTCGGTCGTTATGCGTTGCTCGTGGTCTCGGCGGCCTCGGCGTCACGCTTCTCGCGGGCCTGCTTGTACAGGGTCCCGGCCCGGTAGGACGAGCGTACGAGCGGTCCGGACATGACCCCGGCGAAGCCGATCTCCTCGGCCTCCTTGCCCAGGTCCGCGAACTCCTGCGGCTTCACCCAGCGGTCGATCGGGTGGTGCAGCTTGGAGGGGCGCAGGTACTGGGTGATGGTCAGCAGGTCACAGCCGGCCTCGTGCAGGTCGCGCATGGCCTCGCTGATCTCCTCGCGGGTCTCGCCCATGCCCAGGATCAGGTTCGACTTGGTGACCAGGCCGTCCTCGCGGGCCCTGGTGATGACCTCCAGGGAGCGCTCGTAGCGGAAGCCCGGACGGATCCGCCTGAAGATCCGCGGCACGGTCTCCACGTTGTGCGCCAGGACCTCGGGGCGCGAGCCGAAGACCTCGGCCAGCTGTTCGGGGTCGGCGTTGAAGTCCGGGATCAGCAGCTCGACGCCGGTGCCCGGGTTGAGCTCGTGGATCTTGCGGACCGTCTCGGCGTAGAGCCAGGCGCCGCCGTCCTCCAGGTCGTCGCGGGCCACACCGGTGACGGTGGCGTAGCGCAGCTCCATCTTCTGGACGGAGGTGGCGACCTTGGTCGGCTCCATCCTGTCCAGGGGGCTGGGCTTGCCCGTGGCGATCTGGCAGAAGTCGCAGCGCCGGGTGCACTGGTCGCCACCGATGAGGAAGGTGGCCTCGCGGTCCTCCCAGCACTCGTAGATGTTGGGGCAGCCCGCCTCCTGGCAGACCGTGTGCAGGCCCTCACCCTTGACCAGGGACTGGAGCTCGGTGTACTCCGGCCCCATGTGCGCCTTGATCTTGATCCACGGCGGCTTTCTCTCGATCGGGGTCTCGCTGTTGCGCGCCTCCACGCGCAGCAGCTTGCGGCCCTCAGGAGCGATGGTCAACGCGAACCCGTTCCCTTCTGTACCCCTTGGCGGGGACCCTCGCGCCCCTTGTGGGGGCTGCACGTCCCGGTGGGGACTGGCTCATGGTGTGCTCTGTCATCCTCGGGCGGTGGCGCCGGAGAGCATTCCGGTGCCGTCGGTGTGGCTGTACTCGGCCGCACCGAGGACGTCGGCCAGATGCCGTTCGAGGCGCGGACGCACGTCGGCGACGGTGACGGCGCGCCCCAGTTCTTCGGTGAGCGAGGTGACCCCCGCGTCGGAGATCCCGCAGGGGACGATCCGGTCGAACCACGACATGTCATTGTCGCAGTTCAGGGCGAGGCCGTGCATACCGACCCCGCGCGCGATGCGGCAGCCGATCGCGGCGATCTTGCGTTCGCTCAACCCGCGTTCCGGGTCGGCGTCCAGCCAGACCCCGGTGCGGCTCTCGACCCGCCTGCCGGTCAGGTCGTAGTCCGCGAGGGTGCGGATGACGGCCTCCTCGAGCATGCGGACGTAGGCGATCACGTCGATCGGGTCCGGCAGTCGGACGATGGGGTACACCGTGAGCTGCCCGGGACCGTGCCAGGTGATCTTGCCGCCCCGGTCGATGTCCACCACGGGAGCACCGGGGTCGGTGATGGGACGATCCCACCTCCCGGTGCGTTTGCCCGCCGTGTACACGGGCTCGTGCTCCAGGAAGAGGACCGTGTCCGGCACCTCATCGGCGACGCGGCTCCGGTGGAGCCGCTTCTGGAGGTCCCAGCCCTGGTGGAACGGGACGGGGGTGTCGCCCAGCCATGCGTAAACGAGATCACTCACACCACCACCTTACGCCCCGGCGGGAGGGGCGGGTCTGACCAGGATGTCGGATAGCGCACTGTCGACGGTGGGCAGGACGAAGGAATACCCCGCCTCCTCCAGCCGTTGGGGCCGCGCCCTCAGGTCGATCAGCGCGGTCTCCTCCGCGAAGTCCCCCAGGGTCGCGCGCATCGCCGTCGCCGGGAGCGGCAGGATCGTCGGACGTCCCAGGGCCCGGCCCAGCGCCTCGGTGAAGGCGGCGTTGCTGACCGGTTCGGGCGCGCACATGTTCACCGGCCCGGTCAGCTCGGGCCGGTCCAGCAGGAAGCGGATCGCACCGACCTCGTCCGTCAGCGATATCCAGGTCATGTACTGGGCTCCCGAACCCAGACGGCCGCCCAGGCCGGCCCGGTACAGCGGCAGAAGCGTTCTGAGCATCCCGCCGGAACGGGCCAGCACCACGGCCGTGCGCATGTGGGCCACGGACAGGCCGGCCTCCTCGGCGGGCCGGGTGGCCGCCTCCCAGTCCCGGCAGACCCGGGCGAGGAAGCCCTTGCCCGGAGGGCTCTCCTCGGTGGCCACCGTCCCGCCGGTGTCCCCGTAGTAGTGCATCCCGGAGGCGCTGAGCAGGTGGGGCGGGGGAGACGGCATCCGGGCCAGGGCCCCGCAGAGGGTCCGGGTGCCGCACACCCTGCTGCGGCGGATGACGGCTCTGCGGTGCCTGGTCCACAGGGCGGGGCCGATCGGTGCGCCCGCCAGGTGGACCACGGCGTCGGTCCCGTGGAGGGCCGCGGTGTCCACCCGCCCCTGTTCGGCCCGCCACTCAGCCTCCGCCAGGCGCGGGTCCGGGCCGGAGCGGGGCGGCCGCCGGACCAGGTGCACCACGGAGTGGCCGTCCTCGAGCAGGGACGCCGTCAGCGCTCCGCCGATCAGTCCGCCCGCTCCCGTGATCGCCACTCTCATGACGTGGTTCTACCCGCTCTGTCCGGTTCGGACCGCGGGCGGGTTCCCCGTGGCCCGAGCCGGCCGGCGGGCCGGGGCGGTGGCGGAAAAGATTTCTTCGGCTTTTTCGGCGAAAGGACTGCGGGGAGCGCCCGGGTCTTCTAGTTTGAGTGTGGGACATGGAACTCCGCGTCAGCGCGGGGCTACCGTGAGCGATCCCCTGTCGGGCTGGCAGGCTCGCACTCCCGCAGACCTTTGATGATGGGGATCATCAGGGGATGGTGATTGGTGGGGTAGAAAGACGGGGCGGTGCCGTTCAGGCGCCGCCCCGTTCGCCGTCGGGGCGGGCCGTGTCGGCTCAGCCCGGGTAGGGGCGGCGTGCACGGGCTTCGCGCAACGACAGCGCCCACCACGCCAACTGGTCCAGCATCTCCCCGACCGCGTCCTCCGCGTCCCGCAGGACCTCCGGAGCGGTCCCCTGCGTGCCGAACACGCGCTGCGCGTTGTGCAGGCTGACGGAGGTGCGCACCGTCGTGGCGTGCAACTCGGCGAAGACCGCGCGCAGCTGCTCCACGGCCCGCAGGCCGCCGGACATGCCCCCGTAGGAGACGAAGGCGACCGGCTTGGCGAACCACTCCTTGCGCGCGGAGTCGATGGCGCTCTTCAGCGGCCCCGGGTAGCCGTGGTTGTACTCCGGGGTCACCACGACGAAACCGTCCGCCGCCTCGATCCGGGACGAGAACGCACCCAGCGGTGTCCCGTGCCCGTCGCCGAGGTCGAACCCGGCCACGTCCAGCGCGTCGATGTCGACCCCCGGGCGGGACGCGGCCAGGTCGAGGAACCAGCCGGAGACCACGGGGCCGGTGCGGCCGCTGACGTTGCCGCCCAGGATGACCGCGATCCGAAGGTTCTCTTGCTGCATGTGGTTCCTCGTCTTCGGCTGGCAGGACTCGGGGGCGGGGCTCGGGGGGTCCTACCCACGTTAGGACGTCAAGTTAGGTTGAGGTCAATTCGGGGTCCTGGCCCGGCCGCACACGGAAGCGGCCCGGGCCGGGCACCGGTGTACGGTGCCCGGCCCGGGCCGGGACGAACATCCCCGGACGGGGGCGCGGGGTCAGCTCAGGCCCAGGTCGTCCTCGAAGGACCCCTCCTCCAGTCGCTCCTTCACGGTCTGCAGGAAACGGCCCGCGTCGGCGCTGTCGATCAGGCGGTGGTCGTGCGCCATCGACAGGTAGACCATCCAGCGGACCGCGATGACCTCGCCGCCCATCGCCTCGTCCTCGACGACGACGGGACGCTTGACGACCGCGCCGGCGCCCAGGATCGCCACCTGCGGCTGGTTGATGATCGGGGTGCCGAACAGCGCACCGGTGTGCCCGGTGTCGGTGACCGTGAACGTGCCGCCGCCCAGCTCGTCCGGGCCGAGCTTGCCGGTGTGGGCGCGCTCGGTCAGGTCCGTGATGCTTCGGGCCAGACCGCCCAGGTTCAGCGAACCGGCGTCCTTGACCACGGGCGCGAGCAGACCGCGCTCGGTGTCCACCGACACACCGAGGTTCTCTACCTCGTGGTAGGTCACCGTCCGGTCGGTGCCGTTGATCACGGCGTTGACCTTCGGGTGGGTCTTGAGGGCCTCAACGGCGGCCAGCGCGAAGAACGGGAAGAAGTCCAGTTCCACGCCCTCGCGCTGGGCGAAGGAGTCGCGGGCCTGGTCGCGCAGGCGCGCGATCTTGCTGACGTCCACTTCGATGACCTGCGTCGTCGTGGCGGAAACGTGCAGCGACTCGACCATGCGGTCCGCGATGGACATGCGCAGCCGGGACAGCTTCTCGGTGCGGCCGCGCAGCGACGGGTCCGGGGCGACCTTGTGCTGGGCGGCCGGGGCGGCGGGCGCGGCGGCGGCTTCGCGCCGGGCCTCGGCGGCCTTGAGCACGTCCTGCTTGCGGATACGACCGCCCACGCCGGTGCCGGAGACCCGGCTCAGGTCGACCCGGTGCTCGTTGGCCAGCTTGCGGACCAGCGGCGTCACGTACGCCTCGGTCACGGCGTCGGTGCCGGTGGCCCGGCCGGTACCGCTGAGCGTTTCCACGTCCACCGACGGGCTGCCACCGTCCTGCTCTCGTGCGGCGGGAGCAGGCGCGGACTGGGCTGCCGGGGCGGGCTCGGGCTTCGGCTCGGACTTGGGTTCGGGCTTCGGCTCGGGCTCCGCCGGGGCGGAGGCCGCGGGGGCCGGACCGGAGCCGCCGACGATCGCGATCTCGGTCCCGATCTCGACCGTCTCGTCCTCGTCGACGAGGATCCTGGTGAGTACACCGGCCACCGGGGACGGGATCTCGGTGTCCACCTTGTCGGTGGAGACCTCGAGGAGCGGCTCGTCCTCCTCGACGGTGTCGCCGACGCTCTTCAGCCACTGGGTGATGGTTCCCTCGGTGACGCTCTCACCCAGGGCGGGGATGGTCACGGGGGTGCCGGAGCCGTCGGAGGCGTCGTCACCGGAGGCCGGGGCGGCGGGCTCGGGCTCGGCGGCGGGCTCTTCCGCGGGCTCCTCCGCGGCCGGTGCGGGCTCCGGCTCGGCGGCCTGTTCGGGTTCAGCGGCCTGCTCGGGCTCGGCGGACGCGGAGGACGCCTCGTCGTCGGCGTCCTCACCGTCGCCGCCGATGACCGCGATCTCCGCGCCGATCTCCACGGTCTCGTCCTCGTCGACGAGGATCTTGGTGAGTACACCGGCCACCGGGGACGGGATCTCGGTGTCCACCTTGTCGGTGGAGACCTCAAGGAGCGGCTCGTCTACCTCGACGGTGTCGCCCACGTTCTTCAGCCACTGGGTGACGGTCCCCTCGGTGACGCTCTCACCCAGGGCGGGCATGGAAACGGAAGTCGGCATGGGTTCCTCGTTGGATCTGGACGCGGTACCTGCCCAAGGCCTTGATGGGCAGCGCGGATGTGTGCGGGGGCGGGCCCGTGGGGCCCGCCCCCGGGTGAAGCGGTCAGTCGTGGACGTGCAGCGGCTTGCCAGCCAGCGCGAGGTGCGCCTCGCCCAGCGCCTCCGACTGGCTCGGGTGCGGGTGGATCAGCTGGGCCACCTCGGAGGGCAGCGCCTCCCAGTTGTAGATCAGCTGGCCC
This sequence comes from Nocardiopsis sp. iso_40, assembly GCF_056173285.1. Lineage (NCBI taxonomy): Bacteria > Bacillati > Actinomycetota > Actinomycetes > Streptosporangiales > Nocardiopsidaceae > Nocardiopsis > Nocardiopsis sp. iso_40. The sequence continues at coordinate 1,927,063 of NZ_CM149666.1, forward strand.
TCGGCGATCAGCTCGCCGACACGGCTGCCGACCATGTGGACGCCCAGCACGGGGCCGTCCTTCTCGGCGATGACCTTGACCGCGCCCTGCGTCTGGAGGATCTGGCTCTTGCCGTTGCCCGCCAGGTTGTAGTTCATCTCGACGACGTCGTGACCGCGCTCCTTGGCCACCTTGGTGGTCAGACCCACGGACGCGACCTCGGGCTCACAGTACGTGACGCGGGGGACACCGTCGTAGTCGATCGCGGGCGGGTTCTGCCCGGCGATGTGCTCGGCGACGAAGATGCCCTCGGCGAAACCGACGTGGGCGAGCTGGAGGGTCGGGATGAGGTCGCCGACCGCGTAGACGTTGCCGACACCGGTGTGCAGGTTCTCGTCGACCTGGACGAAGCCGCGGTCGAGGGTGAGGCCCTGCTCCTCGTAGCCCAGGCCCTCGGAGACCGGGCCGCGGCCGATGGCGACCAGCAGGACCTCGGCCTCGAGGGTCTTGCCGCCCTGGAGGGTGACGACCACACCGGAGTCGGTGGTCTTGACCGACTCGAACGGGGTGCCCAGCTCGGCCTTGATCTTCCGCTTGCGGAAGGCGCGCTCCAGCAGCTTGGAGCTGGACTCCTCCTCGACGGGGACCAGGTGCTTGAGGGCCTCGACGACGGTGACCTCGGCGCCGTAGGAACGCCACACGCTGGCGAACTCCACGCCGATCACGCCGCCGCCCAGGACGATGACGGACTCGGGGACACGGTTCAGTTCCATGGCCTGGTCACTGGTCATGACCTTCTCGCCGTCGATCTCCAGGCCCAGGGTCTTGGGCTTGGAACCGGTCGCCAGGAGGATGTTCCTCCCCTTGTAGACCTTGCCGTCGACCGTGACCTCGTCCTTGCCGGTGAGCTTGCCCTCACCCTCGACGACGGTGATCTTGCGGGACTTGACCAGCCCGCTCAGGCCCTTGTGGAGGCCGCTGATCACCTTGTCCTTGTACTTGTGCACGGCCTCGATGTCGATGCCCTCGAAGGTGGCCCGGACACCGAAGTTCTCGCTCTCCTTGGCGGAGTCGGCGACCTCGGCCGAGTGCAGGAGGGCCTTGGTGGGGATGCAGCCGCGGTGCAGGCAGGTGCCGCCGAGCTTGTCTTTCTCGATCAGGACGACGCTCAGGTCCAGCTCGGCGGCGCGCAGTGCCGCCGCGTAGCCGCCGCTGCCGCCGCCAAGGACGACGAGGTCGAAGGTGCCGCCGCTCTCACTCACGGGAACGAACTCCTAGTTGTGGTGGCTGGTGATGGGTGGTGGAAGACCGCGGTACGCCGCCGGGGGCGGATCGCGGCTGCCGGGGAGGGGGCGGCAGTCCGGCTCACAGGACTGCCGCCCCGGCCTCGCAGGACTACTGCTTGCGGGCGTAGTCCTCGGCGATGCGGACGAGGGTGCGGGTACCCGCACCCGTCCCGCCCTTGGGGGTGTAACCGTGCGGGCCGCCCTGGTTGAAGGAGGGCCCGGCGATGTCGAGGTGGGCCCACTTGGTGCCCTCCTCGATGAACTCCCGGAGGAAGATGCCCGCGGAGAGCATCCCGCCCCAGCGCTCGCCCGCGACGTTGGCGATGTCGGCGACCGAGGAGTTGAGGCCGGCGCGCAGCTCGTCCGGGAGCGGCATCGGCCAGGAGGCCTCGCCCTCGGCGCCCGCGGCGGTGACGATCTCCTCGCGCACGGTGTCGTCGTTGGACATGACCGCGAACACGCGGGTGCCCAGGGCGACCAGCTGGGCGCCGGTGAGCGTGGCGATGTCCACGATCAGGTCCGGCTCGTCCTCGTGCGCGCGGACCAGCCCGTCGGCCATGACCAGGCGGCCCTCGGCGTCGGTGTTGAGGACCTCGACGGTCTTGCCGCCGTAGATGCTCAGGACGTCGGAGGGGCGCTGGGCGGTGCCGCTGGGCATGTTCTCGGCCACGGTCAGGTAACCGACGACGTTGACCTTCAGGCCCAGGGTGGAGATGGCGCGCATGGCGGCGAGCACGGAGGCGGCACCGCTCATGTCGGACTTCATCCACTCCATGCCGCCCGAGGGCTTCAGGGACAGGCCGCCGGAGTCGAACGTGATGCCCTTGCCGACGAAGGCGACCGTCTTCGTGGCCTCCGGGTGGCTGTGGGCCAGCCGCACCAGGCGGGGCGGGTTCGCCGAACCCTGGCCGACACCGGTCAGGCCCCCGTAGCCGCCCTCGGACAGGGCGCGCTCGTCCAGGACCTCGATCTCCAGGCTGGCCTGCCGGGCGATCTCCTGTGCCGCGGCGGCCAGGTCCTCGGGGACCAGGTCGGCCGGGGCGGTGTTGACGAGGTCGCGGGTGAAGGAGACGGCCTCGGCCAGGACGGCGGCGCGCTCCACGGCGTCGCCTGCGCCGGCGGCCTCGCTGACCACGGTCAGCTTGGTCTCGGCGGCCTTGGCCGCCTTCTTCTCGGCCTTCTCGCCGGTGCGGTACCGGTCGAAGCTGTAGTTGCCGAGTTCGGCGCCCAGGGCCACGGCACCCGCCTGCTCGGCGGTGGTCGCGGGCAGCGCCAGGACGACACGGCCCGCGCCCTCGGGGCGCGAGCCCAGCGACCGCAGGGCGGTACCGGCCGCACGGGACAGGACATCGGAGTCGACGGGGCCGTCGGTGGGTGCCGGGCCGAGACCGACCGCGACGACGACCGGGGCCTTGACGGCTCCGAGGGAGGCAATGGTGTGCACCTCCTCGGGTGCGCCGCTCGCTCCCAGGAGCGACAGGGTCGAGCCGAGGCCGCCCGCGAAGGCGGCGTCGACGGAATGAGCGCCCGATGCGGGCTCCGGGGCGTCGCCTCCGGAGTGGTAACCGACGACAACCGCGTCGGCGTCGAGCGAACTGGGGGACTCCGTGTTTACTGACAACGTCGTGCTCACGTCCCCGATGCTAGTCCTCCCGTGCCCCCCGCGGCGACGCGGCGCCCCGCGCCCCGTGGGCTCTGACGCGGCGCTCCGCGCCGTCGGGCGAAGCGGAGCGCTCCCCGGGCGGGTCCGCGCCCGTCCGCGGCGTGCGGGGGCTCTGGCCCCTCGCGGGGGGTCTCGCAGGCGGTTGCCGGTGCGGGCCCGCGCCTGCCCGTGGGGTGATCGGGTGAAACTCCGTGTGAAAAAATGTGATCATGCCGACATTGGGGTGCGCGTAAGGGCTACTGGTCAGTAAGAACCGCCTGGTGGGAGCCGCCCCGGACCCCGGCCACGGCGGACGGCGCACCCGGGGCCCGGGGCCGGAAACCCCTCAGACCCAGGCGAGCGCAGCCGCCGTCACCAGCAGGGAGGTCGTCGCGGCCGTCTCCACCAGGGCGCCCAGCACGTCCCCGGTGATACCGCCCAGGCGGCGCACCGCACGGCGCAGCAGGGCGCCCGCCGCCGCCAACCCGCACACCGCCCCCGCGGCGCAGGCCGCGGCGAACCCGGGGGAGTGCGTCAGCCCGAGCGCGCACAGTGCCAGCACCCCGGCCGCGCACACGGCCGCGGACCGGGGGCGCACCGTCCCCGCCACGAACGCGCCCAGCCCCTCGGGCCGGGCGGAGGGGACCCGGGGAGTGCACGCCAGGGTGACCGCCAGGCGACCGGTCGCGCCCGCCGTCACCGCGCCGGCCAGAGCGGCCCAGGGGGAGGCCCCGACGAGCTGGCCCAGCGCCAGGACCTGGGCGCCGACCGCCACCAGCAGGGTGATCACCCCGAACGGGCCGATGTCGGAGCGCCGCATCACCTCCAGCGCGCCCTCGGCCGGGCGGCCGCTGCCCAGGCCGTCGGCCAGGTCGGCCAGCCCGTCCAGGTGCAACCCCCGGGTGAGCACGGCGCCCAGACCGGTCGCGAGCAGCGCCGCCAGCGGAGCCGACCAGCCCCACCACACCCCGGCCGTCGCGAGGGAGGCGGTGACCGCGCCCAGGAGGGCGCCCAGCGCCGGGGCCCACCGCATCGCCCACCCGGCCACGGGGCGGTCCACCCGTTCCACCCGCACCGGCCAGACGGTGAAGGTGCCCACGGCCATGCGGGCCCCGTCCACGGTGTCGGAGCGGCTCACGGAAGCTCCACCACGCGCCCGGCCGTGGCCAGCACCACGTCCTCGGACTCCGCGCCCACCCACTGGTTCAGCAGCCCCAGGTGGTCGCGGAAGAGCCGTCCCGACCGGGTCGCCGGGACCACACCCGACCCCGCCTCGTTGGTGACCGCCACGACGTAGGCCTGGGTCGAGCGCCAGGCGTCCAGGAGGTCGTGCACGGCGGCCTCCATCCGCTCCTCGGCGTCCCGGGGCGGGTCCTCCTCCCACAGGCCGCACTCGCCCATGACCCAGGTCAGCCAGGTCCCCAGGCAGTCGACCAGGACCGCGCCCCGTGTCCGCCGGAGCAGTACCGCGAGGTCGGTGGTCTGTTCGGTCCGCCACCACCAGGGGCGGCGCCGTACGTGCAGGGCGACGCGCTCGGCCCACTCCGGGTCCGCCTCCGCGTCGGGAACCGGGCCGGTGGCCGCGTACACCACCTTCGGCTCGGCCAGCAGGCGCAGCTCGGCCTCGCGGGACTTGCCCGAACGCGCGCCCCCGGTGACCAGGGTCCGGTGCGGCCCGCGCGGTCGGGACTCCGGCCACACCGCGGGCGGGCACGGGATGACGGTGCCGTCCCCCGGGACCAGGGCGCCCCACAGGCGGGCGCGCCTGGCGAACTCCTGCGGTGAGCGGACCCGGTGGTCGCCGCCGACCGCGACCACCGCCGTGGTCACCCCGATCACCCCGGACCGGCGCAGCTCCCCGATGACCTCGGGGCGCTGCACGGCGTCCACGATGACCATGTCCACCTGTTGCTCGGGCGCGGAGGAGTACACGGACGAACCCGCGGGCCGGGCTCCGGCGGGCGGCCCGCCGGGCAGCGGGCCCTGGGTGGAGCGGGCGTACAGCAGACGGCCGCCGTCGGCGCCCTCGACACGGACGCCGTCCGGGGTGGGGGTGACCGTGTACTCCGGTGGGACCGGGCCGACGACCCCGGCCTCGCGGATGCGGAAGCGGTCGTCGACGGTCACCCTCAGCGGCAGACGGCGTTCCGCGTGGGCCTTGTTGCAGGACGAGCAGGTGCACTGCGGGGCTGGCCAGCCCGAGTGACCCGCCGTCCCCAGAAATCGGATACGCACCCAGCAGAGTAAACAGCATGAAGTGCCAAGCCTTGGTTAAGCTCGGCACAGGATCGCGGTGTACCCACCGCGGAACCGGCGACGAAGGGCGGTCGAACATGGCGTGGACGTGGCGGTACCACGAGGCGGACGGTGCCCAGATGAGGGCGGAGGAGCTGCCGGCCGAGTCGTTCACGTCGCGTGGCGACGCCGAGAGCTGGCTGGGTGAGAACTGGGCGGAGCTCGCGGAGGGCGGCGTGGGCAGCGTCGCTCTCCTGGAGGAGGACCGGGAGGTCTACACGATGCCCCTGGCCGCCGAGTAGCCCCGATCCGCAGGCACGCGAAGGCCCCGGCGCCGTCAGGGCGCCGGGGCCGAACGGACCCGGGCGGGGCCGGGGCCCTCACCGGTCACACGGACGTCAGCCGCGGATGTTCTCCGGGCTCCTGGTGAGCGCGGGGTCGCGCTCGATGCTGTCGCCGAGGACCTCGTCGATCCGGGCCATCAGCCCGGTGTCGAGCTTGACCCCGGCCGCCTTGACGTTGCTCTCGACCTGCTCGGGGCGGGAGGCGCCGATGATCGCGGCCGAAACGTTGGGGTTCTGCAGGACCCAGGCCACCGCGAGCTGGGACAGGGTCAGCCCGGCCTCCGCCGCCAGGGGCTCCAGGTGCTGCACCCGCTCCAGCAGAGCCTGGTCGGAGACCTTGTCCGCGAGGAACTTCTCGCTCTTGGGGTCGGCGGCGCGCGAACCCGCGGGCAACTCCTGCCCGGGGCGGTACTTGCCGGTCAGGATCCCGCCGGCGATCGGCGACCACACGATCTGACCGATCCCCTCGCGCTCGGACAGCGGGACGACCTCGGACTCGATGACCCGCCAGAGCATGTTGTACTGCGGCTGGCTGGAGACGATCCGGTCGAAGCCCATCTCGTCGGCGATCTTGAGGGCCCGCTCGATCTCCTCGGCGCGCCACTCGGAGACGCCGATGTAGAGGGCCTTGCCCTGGCGGACCAGGTCCTCGAAGGCCCGCATCGTCTCTTCCAGCGGGGTGGTGTAGTCGAACCGGTGCGCCTGGTAGAGGTCCAGGTAGTCGGTGCCCAGACGGCGCAGGGAGTCCTCAGCGCCGCGGATGATGTGCTTGCGGGACAGGCCCTTGTCGTTCTTGCCCTCGCCCATGGGCCAGAAGACCTTGGAGAAGATCTCCAGGCCGTCGCGGCGCTCGCCCTTCAGCGCGCGGCCGAGCACCTCCTCGGCCCTGCCCTGGGCGTAGACGTCCGCCGTGTCGAAGGTGGTGACGCCCGCGTCGAGCGCGGCGCGGACACAGGAGGCGGCGGTGTCCTCCTCGACCTGGGAGCCGTGGGTGATCCAGTTCCCGTAGGCGATCTCGCTGATGACCAGACCGCTGTTGCCTAGATGCCGAAAGTCCATGGGAAGCACTCTAGCCGGGGGAGCGGGATGGCGGAGAGCGCCCGCGGTCTTTTTTGGGAACGCTCCCATCAGGGGTGGAAGTGAAGGGCCGGTGCGGACACCGGCCCTGCTCACTCACGTCGGACGGGATGGGGATGACGGGGATACGGACGGGCGGGCCGTTCAGCGCGTGCTGCTCGGAGCGGGGTCCTCGCCGACCTTGACGCGGGGTTTGGGCAGGCGCAGGCGCCGGAACTGGAGCTGGCGCATCGCGGCGTACAGGCCGATGCCCTTGATTCCGGAGTCGTCGGGGAAGTACTCGGCGGCACGCCGCTTCACCGTGCGGCCGACCAACAGGCCCTCCGCGATGAGCGTGACCATCATCAGCGGCCACAGGACGTAGGCCACACCCACCTGGAAGGCGGGGTTGTTGATGAACAGCAGCGCGATGATCAGGATCGAGAACGGCAGGAAGAACTCACTGGCGCTGCGGCGCGAGTCGATGAAGTCGCGGGCGAAGGCGCGGGCCCTGCCCATGTCCTGCTGGCGGAAGTACTTCTCGTCGCCCTTGGGGGCGCCGGAACGCTGCGCGCCCTTGCCGCGTTGACGTTCAAGACGGTCCCGGTAGGCGCGGTATGCCTCCTTACGGGTCTCGGGAGCCTTCACCGGTCGGCGCGGGGTGCTTTCGGATTCCCTGCGCTTGGGGGTGGGCACACCCTTCTTCGGGGTGTATCCCTTAGGTTGGGTGGACTCAGTGGCCTCAGGGCTGGCGGATTCGGCAGAGTTCGAATCCGGGGCTGCGGAAGCGGAGCGACGTCGGAACACACCCTCAGGGTAGCCGGTCATAGCTTTATGGCGACCGCGGGCCAGACCGCGTAGGGTTGGGCAAAGCGCCCGCTGGGAACAGCCGATGTACGCACCGAGAAGGGGACGGCCACGCCAATGAGCGTGTTTCAGCGACTTTCGATGATCTTCAAGTCCAAGGCCAACAAGGCCCTGGACTCTGTCGAGGACCCCAGGGAAACCCTCGACTACTCGTACCAGAAACAGCTCGAACTCCTGCAGAAGGTCCGTCGCGGTGTCGCCGACGTTGCGACCTCCCGCAAGCGGGTCGAGCTCCAGATCCAGCAGCTCGAACAGCAGTCCGGCAAGCTGGAGAACCAGAGCCGGGCCGCCCTGACCCAGGGCCGTGAGGACCTCGCCCGCGAGGCCCTCACCCGCCGGTCCGGGCTGACCAGCCAGATCGAGGGCCTGCGCGAGCAGCACGCCAACCTCCAGGGCGAGGAGCAGAAGCTCACGATGGCCGCCCAGCGCCTGCAGTCGAAGGTGGACGCCTTCCGCACGCGCAAGGAGACCATCAAGGCGACCTACACCGCCGCCCAGGCCCAGACGCAGATCAGCGAGGCCTTCTCCGGCATCTCCGAGGAGATGGGCGACGTGGGCATGGCCGTGCAGCGCGCGGAGGACAAGACCGCCGACATGCAGGCCCGGGCCGGCGCGGTGGACGAGCTCCTCGCCTCCGGCGCGCTGGACGACGTCACGGGCACCGGCCCCAGGGACGACATCCAGAACGAACTCGACCAGATGGCGAGCACGTCCGGTGTCGACGCCGAACTCGAGCGGATGAAGCTCGAACTGGGCGGCGGCAGCAGCGGCGCTCCCCAGCAGATCGAGGGTGGCAACGGCTCGGCCGGGAACAGGGAGGGCGCATGATCGTCCGCATCATGGGCGAGGGTCAGATGGACCTGACCGACGCCGACATCGACCTGCTCAACGACTTCGACTCCGCCCTGGAGGCGGCGATCGAGTCGGGTGACGAGGCCGAGTTCCGCAAGGCCCTGCACGACCTCCTGGAGAAGGTGCGCCAGGACAGCAAGCCGCTGCCGCCCGACTCCCTGGAGCCCTCGCAGTTCATCCTCCCGCCCGCCGACGCCACCATGGCCGAGGTGCGCGAGATGCTGCAGGACGACGGACTCATCCCGGGCTAGGGGCGTGTCCGCCGAGGACCCGCCACCACCGTCCGGGCGGGTCCCCAGGACAGGCGACCCCGTCGGCCGTTCCGCCCCGGCCCGGGTCGCACTCGGTGTCCCCACAGGCCTTGTTTCCACCGCGGCCGCCGTGACCACGTCACGGCGGCCGCGGTGCGTCCGGCGGGCGGGCCCCGCGGGACGGCTGGGAGAACGCGTCGCAGGAACACGCGGCGTCCCGCTTTAACCCGTTTCTCACCTGCGCGAACTACACTCCGAACCATCCAGAGGGAAGGAATCGGCGTGGCAGGTTCGAAGTTCCGTCCGGACCGGGGGCTGACGGCCCGGATGGTCATGACCATGGTCCTGCTGTTCCTGGTCTATGTCGCCTTCGTGTTCGGGCTGGTCCTCGCCGGACTCAACATCTGGCTGGTGCTGGTCCTGGTCGCGGCCTTCGCGCTGTTCTCCTACTTCTCCTCCGACCGGATCGCCATGTTCGCCATGGGGGCCAAGGAGGTCACCCCCCAACAGGCCCCCGACCTGCACGCCATGGTCGACCGCCTGTGCGCCATGGCCGACATGGCCAAACCGCGCGTGGGGATCGCCGACACCGACGTGCCCAACGCCTTCGCCACCGGCCACAGCGAGAAGTCCGCGGTCATCTGTGTGACCACCGGGCTGATGCGCCGCCTGGACGGACCGGAGCTGGAGGCGGTCGTCGCGCACGAGCTCTCCCACATCGCCCACCGCGACGTCATGGTCATGACCATCGCCGGGTTCCTCGGCATCGTCGCGGGTTTCCTCACCCAGGCCGGGCTGCGCTTCGCCATGTTCGCCGGCGCCAGCGGCGGGCGCAGCAACAACAACGGGCCCGCCCCGGCGGTCGTCGCACTCCTGGTCGTCGTGGTCAGCGCCCTCGCCTGGGTCCTCAGCTTCCTGCTCACCCGGGCCCTGTCCCGCTACCGCGAGCTCGCCGCGGACCGGGCCGCCGCCTACCTGACCGGCCGCCCGTCCGTGCTGGGCAGCGCCCTGTCCAAGATCACCGGTGACATGGCGCGCATCCCCACCCGGGACCTGCGCCAGGCCGAGCCGTTCAACGCCTTCTTCTTCGCCCCGGCCTTCGCGAGGAAGGGCTTCAGCATGAACCAGCTGATCGCCACCCACCCGCCGGTCGAGCAGCGTCTGGCCCAGCTCTCCGACATCTCCCGCCAGCTCGGACGCGGAGCCTGAGCCCCGCCGCCCCGGGCCCCGCCACCGAACCACCCACGAGGGGAACCCACCACATGAGTTTCTGGCGCGCCCTGCTCGGCCGTTCCAAACCGGTCAAGCCCGACCTCGACGCGCTCTTCGGCCTGCCCTCGGCCGCCCTCACCCTGCGGGCCGGAGCGGGCCTGACCCCGACCGGGACCGGGTCGGTGGCCTTCCGCGCCTCCGAGGGCGCCGCCTTCGCGGACGTCGAGCGCGACGTGACCGAGCTGCTCAACACCGGTGACGGACCCCCGGTCGAGCAGACCGACGACGACTACGGCTACACCTGGCTGGTCCTGCGCGCCGGGGGAGGGGAGCCCGGCGGCGGGGAGCTGGTGGACACCGACATCACCGGCCTGGTCACCGACCTGCACGCGGTCAACTCGACCCTGGAGGCCAACGGTTACGGCCCCTCCCTGCTGTGTTCCCTCGTGGGGTTCACCGACGGCGGGGGCCGCTCGGTGGGCCTGGTCTACCTGTACAAGCGGGGCACCTTCTACCCGTTCGCGCCCCTGGGCGGACAGCGCCGCGACAACGCGCTGGAGCTCCAGGTCGAGTCGGCGGTCTCCGGCGACCTGCCGATGGAGGAGGACCGGTCCCGCTGGTTCCCGGTCTACGGGGCGCCCGGCCTCTGACCGGGCCGGGGCAGGGGCCGCCGAGCCCCGCCGAGCTGGTCGGACCGTCCCGTGCCAGCCGCGCGGTCCGCATCCGGACCCGCGGAAGATGGCATCCGGGGCCGGGACAAATTACCCTTGGACCCACGGGCACACCCGTGCGCCGCCACGACCGCACGGACACCGTGTGACCGCGGCGGCAGGGCGAACACAGCGGCCACACGGCGGAATGCCACACGGGCTCCCGGCGTTGGGACCCGTTGAAGAGGACTGGACCCGCCCAGGCGGGCCGATCCGGTAAGCGACCGGGGTCGCCAGACGGCCGCAACCCCTTTCAAGAGGAGCTTTACAACATGACGGTTCAGAGCGAGGCCACCACGCAGGGAGTCATCCTCACCGACGGCGCGGCCGACAAGGTTCGGGCGCTCCTTGACCAGGAGGGCCGGGACGACCTGCGCCTGCGTGTGGGCGTCCAGCCCGGTGGTTGCTCGGGGCTGCGTTACCAGCTCTACTTCGACGAGCGCGACCTGGACGGTGACGTCATCGCCGACTTCGACGGCGTCGAGGTCGTCACCGACCGCCGCAGCTCCGCCTACCTCATCGGCGCGACCATCGACTTCGTGGACACGATCGAGAAGCAGGGGTTCACCATCGACAACCCCAACGCCACCGGCTCCTGCGCCTGCGGTGACTCCTTCAACTAGGAGCATCCGGGCGCCCCGGCGCATCAGCGGGGCGTGACCGGACCCGGCGGGGCCGGGGACGGTGCCGGGGGGAGGTCGGACGCGTTCGAGCGTCCGCCCTCCCCCTCGTCGTGCCCGTCCGCCTGAAGGCGTGTCGACCTGGATACCCTGTGCAGGTCCGAACGGGCCGCCCCCGGCGTGCCCGAACCAGCTCGCTCAGCTCGTCCCCGAGCGAAACCTTCCCTACCAAGGAGCCCACGTCCCGTGCGTATCGCGGTTGCCGGATCCATCGCCACCGACCACCTGATGACCTTCGAGGGTCGGTTCGCCGAGCAGATCATCCCCGAGCAGATCCAGCAGTTGTCCCTCTCCTTCCTCATCGACGAGCTGGACGTGCGCCGCGGCGGCGTCGCGGCCAACATCTGTTTCGGCATGGGCGGGTTCGGCCTCAACCCGGTTCTGGTCGGCGCCGCCGGGGCCGACTTCGAGGAGTACCGCTCCTGGCTCGACCGCCACGGGGTCGACACCTCCGCGGTGCACATCTCCGAGCTGCGGCACACCGCCCGGTTCGTCTGCACCACGGACAAGGACCAGAACCAGATCGCCTCCTTCTACGCCGGTGCCATGGCCGAGGCCCGCAACATCGAGCTCCAGCCGATCGCCGACCGCGTCGGCGGTCTCGACCTCGTCCTGATCGGCGCCGACGACCCGGCGGCCATGGTCCGCCACAGCGAGGAGTGCCGTACCCGCTCCATCCTCTTCGCCGCGGACCCCTCCCAGCAGCTCGCCCGGATGGAGGGGCCGCAGGTGCGCACGCTCATCGAGGGCGCCGCGTTCCTGTTCACCAACGAGTACGAGAAGGCCCTGGCCGAGCAGAAGACCGGCTGGTCCGACGCCGAGATCCTCGCCAAGGTCGGCACCCGGGTCACCACGCTCGGCGCCAAGGGCGCCCGTATCGACCGGCAGGGCGAACCGAGCATCCACGTGCCCTCCGCCGCCGTCGACCAGCTCGTCGACCCCACCGGTATGGGCGACGCCTTCCGCGCCGGGTTCCTGGCGGCCCACTCCTGGGGCCTGCCCCTGGAGCGCGCCGCCCAGGTCGGCAACGCCACCGCCGTCCACTGCCTGGAGGCCGACGGCCCGCAGGAGTACGTGCTCACCGGTGCCTCCCTGCTGGAGCGCCTGGAGCGCTCCTACGGAGCCGGGGCCGCCGAGGAGGTCCGCCCCTTCGTCTGAACCGCGCCGCCTGCGGCCGGAAAACGCGCGTTCTGGTCGGGGTGGTGTCCACAAGCCCGTAAAGTGGATGGTCGTGACCCGCACGGGACCCCCGTGCTCCCCCGGTGCGTTGAAACGCGTGCCGGGTCATTCGCCCAAGCCGTTCGCGCCGGGTCACGCGCGACGGTGGGGAACCCGCTTCCGACCCGCACCGCGGGACCCGGGGCTCGGGCGCCAGGAGCGCCTCCCAGATCTAGGCCAGCCTTACCTGGGATTCCCTGATTCACCCTGAAAGGACTCTGCATGCGCTACACCGGACCGAAGGTGCGGTTGTCCCGGCGCGCCGGCACCCCGCTGACCCGTAAGGCGGTCAGCTACTTCGAGAAGCGCCCGTACCCGCCCGGCGAGCACGGCCGCCGCGTCCGTCGCAACAGCTCTGACTTCGCCGTCCGTCAGGCGGAGAAGCAGAAGGTGCGCTGGTACTACGACCTGACCGAGAAGCAGCTTCTCAGGATCTACGAGAACTCCAAGAAGCGTTCCGGCCGTACCGGTGAGGAGATGCTCGCCGAGCTGGAGCTGCGTCTGGCCACGGTCGTCCTGCGCGCCGGTCTGGCCGCGTCGATCTACGCCGCGCGCCAGTTCATCAACCACGGCCACATCACCGTGGACGGCAAGAAGGTCGACATCCCGTCGTACCAGGTCAAGCCGGGCCAGATCATCAGCGTTCGGGAGAAGTCCCGCTCGATGGTCCCGTTCGTCGAGGCCGCCGAGGGCATCCACGCCGACGACAAGATCGCCGGCTTCCTCGCCGTGAGCCACAAGGACCTGCGCATCGCGGTCATCGACCGCCCCAAGCGTGAGCAGATCCCGGTTCCCTTCGACGAGCAGCTCGTCGTCGAGTTCTACGCCCGCTAGGGACCTCCCGCAGTCGCGGGCCCACCCTCCTCCAGGGCGGACCCGCAGCGCGGGAAAGGCCGCGCGGACCACGTGTCCGCGCGGCCTTCGCCTTGCCCGGCGCCCCCACCGCGCGCCGGACGGGGGCGCGGACGCGCCGTGCCGCCTCCGAAAAACGGGCTGGCGCGAATCGTTATCGCAACGGAACCGGAACCTCCGACCCGGTTCCGGGGCCCTCGCGGGGCCCTCGCGGGGCGGTCAGTACATCCGGCGGATGTGAAACGCGCTACCCCGCGCCAACGGCTGCTCGACGACGAACTCGTGCATCTTCATCCGGCACCAGGCAGGTATGTCCGCGCTCGCCGCGGGATCGTCCGCGGTGACCGCGATGACCGCTCCGATGGGCACTTCGTGCAGTCGGGCGGCGAGCATGATGATCGGGATCGGGCACTTGCGGCCCAGCGCCTCCACGGTGACCAGAGGCCGCGGTCGTTCGGGCACGTCCACCCCTTTCGGTTGTCGTCCTGTGGCCCAATCTTGATCCGGGCCGCGCAAAAAGGCGCACCCGGTTAAGGGTGTCGTAAACCCAGCGATACGCTCGCCTTAGTCTCGCGCCGTGAACGCGTACACCACCGCCGCGGGCGGCGATGTACACGATCGCGGCCGAGGGCTCGGGGGAACGCCGGGCCGCGCCTCGTAGCCAGCCGGGAGGAAGTCCCTCGGGGGCGACCTGGCCCGGCTCCGCGAGACCACCGGGCGTTCCGGGGGGCGTGTCTGGCAACACGCTGACCAGGCAAGCCCATGAACGGCACGCTGGGCGGTTCGCGATAATGTTTCCCCCTGACAAGCTTTGGATACTTAGGCCGCCCGTGGAGGATCCACGGGCTTCACCGCTGGGAAGGCAATCCGTGAGTCCGACCCGCCAAGAAAATCGGCGCTCAACTCTGCGCCGATGGGCACCACGCGGCGCCGCGCTCGCCGTGCTGGGGCTGGCCGCGACCGGCTGCGCGTCGAACGAGCTCACTCGTTTGGGCATGCCGGAGCCGATCACCGAGCAGGCCGAGCGTGTTCTCTCGCTCTGGCAGGGCTCGTGGTTGGCGGCTTTCGCGGTCGGCATTCTCGTGTGGGGACTGTTCATCTGGACGATCCTCTTCCACCGCAAGCGCTCTGAGCAGCTGCCGCCGCAGGTGCGGTACAACATGCCCATCGAAGCGCTGTACACCGTCCTGCCGATCGTCATCATCTCGGTGCTCTTCTTCTTCACCGCGCGAGACCAGGCCTACCTGCTCGACACCGAAGAGCCCGCGGACGTCCATGTAGAGGTCGTGGCCTTCCAATGGGCCTGGCAGTTCAACTACATGGACGACACCAAGGAGAACGGCGGGGAGGTGCTCTTCTCCGAGACCGGTGTCCCCAACCCGGACGGCACCGCCAACCGCGACACCCAGACCACCCTGGTGCTCCCCGAGGACGCCGTCGTCCACTTCGACCTCCACTCGCCCGACGTCATCCACTCGTTCTGGATTCCGGCGTTCGGCTTCAAGATGGACGTCGTTCCGGGCCGTGACAACGCCTTCCAGGCGAACATCAACGAGGGCACCGCGGGCGACTACGTCGGACGCTGCGCCGAGCTGTGCGGTGTGGACCACACCCGCATGCTCTTCAACGTCGAGGTTCTCCCGCAGGACGAGTACGACGCCTGGGCCGCCGAGCAGGAGGCCGAGGCGTCCGAGGCCGAGCAGGCCGAGGGGCCCGGCGCCGAGACCGACCTCGCCGAGGGCACGGGTGCCGACGGCACTGACGCTGAGGGCACGGGCGCCGAGGCGACCGAGTCCGAGGAGAATGACGAGTAAATGGCAACCGAACCCCACGACGGGCAGACACCGTCACGCAAAGGGTCGATCATCGTCAACTGGATGACGTCGACCGACCACAAGGTCATCGGGTACATGTACCTGATCACCTCCTTCGCCTTCTTCCTCCTGGGCGGCGTGCTGGCGCTCATGATGCGTCTGGAGCTGTTCCTGCCGGGCATGCAGGTCATGTCCAACGAGCAGTTCAACCAGATGTTCACGATGCACGGCACGATCATGCTGCTGATGTTCGCGACCCCGCTGTTCGTCGGGTTCTCGAACATCCTCATGCCGCTGCAGATCGGCGCCCCGGACGTGGCCTTCCCCAGGATCAACCTGTTCGGCTACTACCTGTACCTGTTCGGCAGCCTCATCGCCGTCGGCGGGTTCCTGACCCCGGGCGGCGCGGCCAGCTTCGGCTGGTTCGCCTACACGCCGCTGTCGGACGCGGTCCGCTCGCCGGGCCTGGGCGGCGACCTGTGGATCCTGGGCCTGGCCGTGTCCGGTCTGGGCACCATCCTGGGCGCGGTCAACT
Source organism: Nocardiopsis sp. iso_40 (assembly GCF_056173285.1). Lineage (NCBI taxonomy): Bacteria > Bacillati > Actinomycetota > Actinomycetes > Streptosporangiales > Nocardiopsidaceae > Nocardiopsis > Nocardiopsis sp. iso_40. The sequence continues at coordinate 1,942,596 of NZ_CM149666.1, forward strand.
TCATCACCACCGGCCTGTGCATGCGCGCGCCCGGCATGACGATGTTCCGGATGCCGATCTTCACCTGGAACACCCTGCTCACCAGCGTCCTGGTGCTCATCGCGTTCCCGGTGCTGACCGCGGCCCTGATCGCCCTGGGCGCGGACCGGATGATCGGTACCCAGGTCTTCAACGCCGAACACGGCGGCGCCATCCTCTGGCAGCACCTGTTCTGGTTCTTCGGGCACCCGGAGGTCTACATCATCGCGCTGCCGTTCTTCGGTATCGCGACCGAGATCCTCCCGGTGTTCAGCCGCAAGCCCATCTTCGGCTACAAGAGCCTGGTGGCGGCCACCATCGCCATCGCCGGCCTGTCCGTGACCGTGTGGGCCCACCACATGTTCCCGACCGGCGCCGTGCTGCTGCCGTTCTTCTCGTTCATGACGTTCCTCATCGCGGTTCCCACCGGGGTGAAGTTCTTCAACTGGATCGGGACGATGTGGCGCGGCCAGCTCACCTTCGAGACGCCGATGCTCTTCACGGTCGGCTTCCTGGTCACCTTCCTCTTCGGTGGTCTGACCGGTGTGCTGCTGGCCTCTCCGCCCATCGACTTCCACGTCACCGACTCCTACTTCGTGGTGGCGCACTTCCACTACGTGGTCTTCGGCACCGTGGTGTTCGCGATGTTCGCAGGCTTCTACTTCTGGTGGCCCAAGTTCACCGGCAGGATGCTCAACGAGAAGCTGGGCAAGTTCCACTTCTGGCTGCTGTTCCTGGGTTTCCACGGCACCTTCCTGGTGCAGCACTGGCTGGGCGCGATGGGCTTCCCGCGCCGTTACGCGGACTACCTGCCCGGTGACGGGTTCACCGAGCTGAACCAGATCTCCTCGGTGTCCTCGTTCGTGCTCGCGGCCTCGACGCTCATCTTCTTCTGGAACGTGTACATCACCGCGAAGAGGGCGCCGCTGGTGACCGTGGACGACCCGTGGGGCTACGGCTGCTCCCTGGAGTGGGCGACCTCCTGCCCGCCGCCGCGGCACAACTTCACGTCGCTGCCGCGGATCCGGTCCGAGCGTCCGGCCTTCGACCTCAACCACCCGCACGCCGCGGCCCCAGGCGCGACCGATCCCGAGAGGAACAGGGTGAGCATGCCATGAAGATGCAGGCCTATCTGTTCATGGGCATCTCGACCTTCTTCGGTCTTGCTGCTGCCCTGTACATCTACTGGTCCATCCAGGACACCGGCCAGATCGAGTGGGCTGGTACCACCGCCCTGGTCGTGGCCATCGGCTTCGGCTGGATGGTCGGCTTCTGGCTCTGGCAGGCGGCCCGCCGCAGCGAGCACTTCCACGGGCTCCCGCCCGAGGAGCGCCTCGACGGTGAGATCGCCGAGAACTCCGGCGAGTACGGCTTCTTCAGCCCGCACAGCTGGTGGCCGATGTTCGTCGCGCTGGCGGTCGCCTTCACGGCGGTCGGCGTCGCGATCGGCTGGTGGATGGTCATCACCGGCTTCTTCGCGATCATCCTCACCGCGATCGGCTGGATCTTCGAGTACTACCGCAAGGAGTTCCAGCACTGACGTGCGCACCCCACGTGGCGATTACTCTTTGAGAGGGATTGGCTACTCAGGGTAGGATGCGAGAGTCACCGCCCCGGTGGCCGGACGGTCGTCCCAGGACGGCCCCCGGGCACCGGGGCGCTCTTTTCCGGTGACCTCCGCGGCCTCTTCCCGGGCCGCGGTGCATTCAGGCCCCGACGGCGTCACACCGGCGCGCACCCGCTCCGCACACGCCCGGGCCCGTCGAGACAGACGCTGGAGGTCCTTGGTGTGAAGCGACGAATCTCCCACCCGCGACCGGCCGTGACGGCCGCCGCCGCTCTCGTGTTCCTCACGGCGGCCTGTACCTCCCCGGGCGGGCCCGAACCCGAGGGCACCGCGGTCCCGGGGGAGGACTCCGCGGGGCCGGAGGTGGAGATCACCCCCGAGCCCGGAGCCACCGCGGTCCCGCCCAACAGCCCGGTCCGGGTGAGGGCCGCGGACGGAACCGTCACCGACGTCCGGATCGAACAGGCCACCCCGGACGAGATCGCCTCGGGCGGTTCCGAGGACCCGGAGGAGGGCGGGAGCGCCTTCGAGGTGACCGGCACCCTCAACGAGGGCGGCGACACCTGGGTGAGCGACTGGAACCTGCGGCCCGGGGCCGCGGTCACCGTCACCGCCACCGCCGCGGACGCCTCGGGTGAGGAGACCGAGGTCGTCTCGGAGTTCACCACCCTGGAGGCCACGCCCGGGCAGCGCCTCGAACTGGCCGCCAACTTTCCCAACAGCGGTGACGTCGTCGGGGTGGGCATGCCGGTCGTCGTCACCTTCGACCTGCCCGTCACGAACAGGGAGCAGGTGGAGAACTCCATCGAGGTCACGGCCGAACAGGAGACGGAGGGCGCCTGGAACTGGATCACCGACGAGACGGCGGTCTTCCGGCCCAAGGAGTACTGGGATCCCTACCAGGAGGTCGCCGTCGACCTGCGCCTGTCCGGAGTGGAGGCCGCGGACGGCGTCTACGGCGTCGAGGACCACCGGATCGAGTTCGAGGTCGGCCGCGAACTGGTCTCCACCATGCACGTGCCCGACCACGAGATGAACGTGGCGATCGACGGCGAGAACGTCCGCACCATCCCGGTCAGCAACGGTGCGGCCCAGGAGCGGTTCAACACCACCACCTCCGGGATCCACCTCACCATGGAGAAGTACCGGACGCTGGTCATGGACTCCGCGACCGTGGGCATCCCCGAGGGCTCGCCCGGCTACTACCGGTTGGACGTGGACTGGGCGGTCCGCACCTCCAACAGCGGCGAGTTCACCCACGCCGCCCCCTGGAACGGCAGGATCGGCAGCGCCAACACCTCCAACGGCTGCACCAACATGTCCGTGGAGGACGCACGCTGGTTCCACGACCAGTCGCTGATGGGGGACGTCCTGGAGACCACCGGAACCGACCGGCAGCTGGAGTGGGACAACGGCTGGGGCTACTACCAGCGCTCCTGGGAGGAGTGGCTCTCCCACAGCGCGACCGGCCGCCCCCAGAGCACCGACGGCTCCGGCACTCCGGGCTCCGTGCACGGGGAAGGCCTCTAGGGAGCCGTCCCCGCGCCCCCCAGAAGGCCGTCGAGGCGTTCGAGGGTGCGGTCCCAGGTCCATTCCCCGGACACCCACTCCCGGCCGTGTGCGCCCATCTGGGCGGCGCGGCCGGGGTCCTTCAGGAGCCGGATGAGCGCGCGGGCGGTCGGCCCGGGAACCGAACCGTCGACCACGTGCCCCGTCCGGTCCTCCAGCACGGCGTCCGGGGCGCCCCCCGAGGCCCCGGCGACCACCGGGAGCCCGGTGGCGGAGGCCTCCAGGTAGACCATGCCCAGGCCCTCGACGTCCAGGCCGCTCCGCCTGGTCCGGCAGGGCATCGCGAAGACGTCGCCCGCGTCGTAGTGCGCGGGCAGCTCGTCGGCGGGGACCGGGCCGGTGAACCGTACGGAGTCCGTGCCCCGTGCCGCCGAGCGGAGCCGGGGGGCGTAGGGACCGTCGCCGACGAACAGCAGGACGGCGTCCGGGACCTCGGCCAGTACCCGGGGCCAGGCCCGGATCAGGGTGTCCTGGCCCTTGCGGGGCACCATGCGGGACACGCACACGACCACGGGCCGCCTGCCCAGTCCGAGGCGCTGGCGGACCTCGTCCCCGCCGACCCCGGGACGGAAGCGTTCGGTGTCCACACCGGGGGCCAGGCGCCGCATCCGGGACGCGGCCGCGGGGGAGAGCGAGCGGGTCAGCCGTCGCCGGGTGTACTCGCCCAGGTAGGTGACGGTGTCGACGCTCTGCCCGATGCGCCTGAGTACCGAACTCCCCCCGGGAACCACGGTCCAGCCGGTCTCGTGCCCGTGGGTGAGCGCCACCTGGCGCCGTACCAGCGGACGCAGGCCGGCGGCGAGCAGGCCCAGGGGAGCGGCGGCCCCGTAGAGCACCGAGTCGCACCCCTCCAGTTCGGCGATGGCCCGGGCCCGGCGGGCCACGCTGGGCGTGGGCAGCAGCACCCTGGCCGCGTCCCGTACGACGGGGAACGGCTGGCGCAGGTCGAAGTGCGGGTCGGCGGTCCGGTCCGCGTCCTCGGGGGAGGAGCAGTAGACCAGCACCGACCCCTCGGGGCGGCGCCGGGCCAGCTCGTGCACGAAGGACTCGATGCCGCCCGCGCGCGGAGGGAAGTCGTTGGTGATGATGAGGGTTCGTGACACCCCAGGATTCTAGGGCCCTGGGGCGCGGACGTCCGGGAGCGGCGCGGGCCTAGGGGCGCACGGCGGCGACGAAGTTGGAGCGGTAGTAGTCGCTCAGCTGGACCGTGCCGATCGGTCGGGAGGACGTGGAGGCGTGGACCATCACGCCGTCGCCGGCGTACAGGCCCACGTGGCTCGGGCTGGAACCGTAGAAGAAGAGCAGGTCACCGGGCTGCTTGTTCTCCCAGGACACCCGCTGGCCCGCGTTGACCTGGTCGTAGGTGGTGCGCGGCAGGTTCACGCCGACCTGGGCCCAGGCGGCCTGGGTGAGGCCCGAGCAGTCGTAGCCGTTCGGGCCGGTGCCGCCCCAGACGTAGGGCTTGCCGACCTGGGCGTAGGCGAAGTTCAGCACGGTCTGGGCGTTGCCCGAGGCCGGTCCGGTGTAGGTGGCTCCCCCGCCCCCGCCGCCACCGCCGCTGTCGGTGCTGACGTTCTCGGTGGCCGCCGCCTGCTCCTCGGCGGTCAGGTCGGCGAGGATCTCCTCCTGCTCGGCGATGGCCTCCTCGGAGTCCTCGGTGGCGGTCTCCGCCTCCTCCAGCGCCTCCGCGGCCGACGACTCGGTCTCCTCCGCCTCGGCGCGCAGGCTCTCCAGGTGTTCCAGCTCCTCCACGTACTGGGAGAGGCTCTCCTGGTGCTGTTCCGAGAGGTAGGCCAGGTCGGCCTGGTGCTCCAGGGCCTCCTCGGGGCCGGTGGCGCCGATCAGCTGGGTGGGGGAGGTCAGGTCCACGCCGGTGTAGGCGGTGTTGGCCAGGGTGCGCACACCACCGCTGAGTTCCTCGACCCGTTCCTCGGCGGTCTCGATGTCCCCGAGGACGCTCTCCAGCTTCTCCTCGGCCGCCTCGTAGGTCTCCTTGGCCTCGTTGTAGGTCGCGTTGAGTTCGATGAACTCCTCTTCGAGGCCCTCGATCTCCTCGCGGACCTCGTCGGCCGTCGGCTCGGCGTGGGCCACGGCGGCGGGGAGGAGGAGGGCGCCGAGGGCGAAGGAGGCGATGACCGCGGTCTGGCGCCGGCGGTCGCCACGGGATGCAGACACAGGGAAACACCTTTCTCCCCCTGTTCCAGACCTGGGGGAACAAGGGACTGCACCGGGTGGGGCCCTGGGGCCGGAGTGGGTGGCCGAAACGGTGTGGGGGTGTGCCCGACCCGGTCGCGGCTGTCACCACCGGGGGGGTGGTGAAGAGGAGCAACCACGCTCGGCGATGAACACTAGTGCATCTCTTGGGGCGCTCTCAACTGTTTCGTGACGTTCCAGCGCAAGACGTGGACTGTCCGAAATACGCTTCCTCGGCCCGGCGCGCCCTCCGGACCCCTGCCCCGCACGTGAGGCCGCCACCCCGGATCGGGACGGCGGCCTCACGGACAGGTGGCCCTACGGCCTAAACGCGCACCGCGAACTCGAACTGGCCGGCCCAGTAGGCGGCCAGGTCGACGACCTCGATGTTGCGGCCGCTGCTCGGGGCGTGCACCATCTGGCCGTTGCCGGCGTAGAGGCCGTTGTGGCCCTGGCCGGAGAAGAACATGATGTCGCCCGGCTGGAGCGAGCCGTAGTCGTTGATCCGCGTGCCCATGCCGGCCTGCGAGTAGGTGGTGCGCGGCAGGTTGACGCCGGCGTGGCGCCAGGAGGCCTGGACCAGGCCGGAGCAGTCGTAGCCGTTCGGGCCGGTGCCGCCCCACACGTAGGGCAGCCCCACCTTGGAGATGGCGAAGTCCAGCGCGGCCCCGGCGTTGCCGCTGCCCGCGTGGGTCTGGCCGGCGCTGTCGTCGGCGCCCTCCGCCGAGGGGTCGGAGTCGGGGAACTGGGCCAGGAGGTCCTGCTGCTCCTCGATGGCCGCCTCGACCTCCTCCTTGGCCTCCTCGGCCTCGTCCTTGGACTCCTCCGCGTCCTCCAGGGCCTTCTCCGCCTCGTCCTTGAGCGCGAACAGGCGCTCGGAGGACTCGCCGAAGTCGTCGAGCTGGCTCTGCTGGCTCTCCGACAGGTAGTTCAGGTCGGCGTTCTGCTCGAGCAGCGTCTCGGGGCCGTCGGAGGTCAGCACGTTGGCGGTGGAGTTGAGGTCACCGCCCTGGTAGGTGGCGTTGGCGAACTGCTGGACCTGTTCCCGCAGCTCGTCGTAGCGCTCCTGCTCGCCGCCGACCTGCTCGTCGAGTTCGTCGTAGGCGGCCTTGGCGGCGTCGTAGTCCTCCTCGGCCTGGTTGTACTCCTCGACCGCGGTGGAGGCCTCCTGGTTCAGCTCCTCGATGCGGTCCTCGACCTCGTCCTGGGTCGGCTCCGCGTGTGCGACACCAGGGGCGATGAAGGTACCGGCGGCGACCACGCCGAGACCGGTCGTAGCGATTCGGCGAGCCGTACGCCGACCACCGGGGTTCTTCATGGCGGTCCACGCTCCTTGGAATTGGGAAGTCCGCATGGGGTATTCGGGAGACGGAGAGTCGGGGGTCCCGTACGCGGGCACGGGCCTCGTGTGAGTGTGCGGGCCTGTCGCCGGTGAGGAGAGGGCACAGGGGCGGCCTTCTATCCGACGAAGCACTCACGCTCCGGGAAGAACCTAGCGGACCGGCCCGTGCCTCTCAACCACGGCGCGGAACGGACTTCGCCCGTAACGGCGGCTCCGGTCGCCCCGGTCCGGGCGTTCGGGCAGTGGAACGGGGGTGCGCCGGGCCAGGCCGGCACCCGCGCGCGGGTTCGCTCCCAGCCGGGGCGTCCGCACCCGGGGCCGGTCCGGGTACGGGCGCCCCGGCTGCGGGAACCCGGTTCAACCGTGCGAGTCCAGGCGGCGCAGGAAGATCGGGGAGGGCACCGCGCGCGCACCCGCCCGCCGTACCGCCGTCACGATCTCCTTGTCGGAGGTCACCACGGCGATCGGCCGACCGGGAGGCTCGGCCCGCACGAGGCGGACGATCAGCTCGTCCGCGGTCTCACCGGGGGCGCTGAACAGCAGACGGACCCGGCGGCTGGGCACCACCGGAGGGGCCTCCACGTCCGCCCCGTCGAACACGCAGGTGATCTCCGCCTTGGTGCGGCTGGCGAGCCCCTCCAACGAGGTGAGCAACCGGTTGCGCTGGTCGGCCAGGGGCAGGGTCCCGTACCCGGTCTTGGTGACGTTGTAGCCGTCGACCAGCAGGTGTACCCGGGGGACCGTCAGCAGGTGCTCCAGCAGCCCCGGGTCGTCGTCTGGCAGACCGCCCAGCGACACCCGGCGCTGCTCCTCCTGCGCCTCGGCGAGCAGGTCGGCCGGGCTGTCCAGCGCGGTGGGCAGCGCCAGTTCACGCCGCAGACCGTGCGAGGCGTCCACCAGGACGTCCAACAGCACGCGCAGGCGCGCCTCGTCGGCGTTGCGGCCGGTGCGCACCGCCCGGCGGGCGTTCTCCACCTGGGCCTCGGCGTCCGCGAGCCGGGACCGCAGCCGGCGGTTCTCCACCTCCAGCGCGCTGACCTGGCTCTCGCTCTCGTGGCGCCGGTCGGCGGTCTCGGCCAGGGCCCGGTCCGCCTCGGCGGTGGCCCTCCTCGCGCGCTGCCGCTCGGTGTGCACCTTGCGGCGCAACTCGGCGATCTCCGCGCGCTGGTCGCCGATCTGCCCGCGGAGCCGCTCCAGCTCCGCCTGGTGCCCGCGCTGGGCCTCCTCCAGGCGTCTGCGAACGTCCTCGAGGGCCTCCGCGGCCTCGTCCACCTCCTTGGCGCTGGTCTGCCGGTCCAGCTCGGCGTGGACGTCCTCGATGATCCCGGGCCAGCCCCGGGGCCGCAGCAGGTAGGCGCTGGCGGCCACCGCCACCGGGTCGGCCGCGGGCGGGACCACCCCGGCGCGCATGCCCTCGGCGAGTTCGGGCCACACCTGCTCCACCCGGGCGGCGACCATCCCCCGGAAACCGGCGTCGTTCTCCAACTGGGCGGCGATCTGCGGACCGGCCAGCCTGGCCCGGCGGCGCGGTTCGAACCTGGCGACCCTGCGCAGCAGCGGGGGGAGGTCGGACGGACGCATTCCGCCGAGCACGTCGGAGCCGTACTCGACCACCCGGGCACGCACCGCCTCTGGCAGGGGGCGCCGGAGCAGCTCCCCGCCGTCCTCACCGTCCGTGGTCCCGGCCGCGCCGTTCCCGTCGTCCGGGTCGGCGCCGTCGGCCTCGCCGCCCGCCTCCGGGCGGGCGCTCATGACCGACCCGTCGGGCTCTCCGACGAGGAGCCGGAGACCGGGCTGTCGGCGTCGGGACGGGGGACGATCTCCACGCTGTCGGTGGCGCCGCACCACCGGCACCTGACCCGCTCGACCGTTTCGGAGAGCACGGTGCGCTCCTCGACCTCGCCGGCACCGGACAACTCCTGGTGTACGAAGTCCTGGGAGCGCACGGTCCGGGTCACGTCGAACCGCGTGAGATTGCCGCACCCGGTGCATCGCCAACGCTCACTGTCACCCGGCATCGCGATCCCCACGGTTCCTCCTTGCGTCGTGCTCCTCGCGGGGCGGCGGTCGGTGCCGCCCCGTCATCCACATCTTTCCATGTCGGGCGGGGCGGACCGTAGCCCGGCGGTGTTTGGTCGTGGGCCCCGACTACCCTGACCGGGTGCTTCGACAGTCAGCGGCGCCCGCGGGCGTCCAAACCAGCCTCGAAGACCTGGGCACGCCGCTGCCTGAGGTCTCCTTCGTCGTCGTCGACCTGGAGACCACCGGCACCAGCGCCTCGAAGTCCCGGATCACCGAGATCGGCGCGGTCCGCGTGCGCGGCGGGCGGGTCGTGGACGAGTTCGCCACCCTGGTCGATCCGGGCACCCCCATCCCCGCCGACGTCACCCTGCTGACCGGGATCACCCAGTCGATGGTGGCCACCGCCCCGCCGGTCGGGGAGGTCCTGCCGGACCTGCTCGCCTTCCTGGCCGCGGACCCGAACACGGTGCTGGTCGCGCACAACGCCCCCTTCGACACCGGTTTCCTCCGGGCGGCCTGTGAACGCGAGGCCGTCGAGTGGCCCGCGCCCCCGGTCGTGGACACCCTGCGCCTGGCCCGGGCCGTGCTGCCCCGGCCCGAGGTCCGCAACCACCGCCTGGGCACCCTGGCCGCCTACTTCGGCGCGCCCACCACCCCCAACCACCGGGCCCTGGACGACGCCCGCGCCACCGTCGACGTGCTCAACGGGCTGCTCGCCCGGCTCGCGCCCCTGGGGGTGACCAGCCTGGAGGAGCTGCGGGCCGTCAGCAAGCCCCCCACCCGCGCCCAGCGCGAGAAGCGGCACCTGGCCGAGGGCCTGCCCGAACGCCCCGGCGTGTACGTGTTCACCGACGCCCGGGGCCGGAGCCTGTACGTCGGCAAGAGCAACAACCTGCGCCGCCGGGTCGCCTCGTACTTCACCGCGGCCGAGTCCCGCAGACGGATCAGGGAGATGGCCGGGCTGGTCGAGGGGGTCACCCCCATCGTGTGCACCACCGACCTGGAGGCCTCGGTCCGCGAGCTCCGCATCATCGCCGAACGCAAACCGCCGTTCAACCGCCGCTCGCGCAACCCCGAACGCGCCGCCTGGGTCAAGCTCACCACGGACGCCTACCCGCGCCTGTCCGTGGTGCGCGTGATCAAGGACGACGGAGCGCCCTACCTGGGCCCCTACAACTCACCGAGGGAGGCGGAGGCCGCCAGGGAGGCGATCCTGCACGCCCTTCCGCTGCGCCAGTGCACGCACACCTTCGGCCCGGACCGGCCGGTGGCCCGGTGCGTACTCGCCCAACTGGGACGTTGCGGCGCCCCCTGCGACGGCTCGGAGACACCGGCCGCCTACACCGTGCACGCCGACGCCGCGCGCACCGCCATGACCGGGGACCCCGCCGTCGTCGTGGACTCCCTCACCGGCCGCATCCGCGAACTCGCGGCCGAACTGCGCTACGAGGAGGCGGCGAGTCTGCGCGACCGGCTCACCGCCTTCCTGCGCGGCGCCCGGCGGGCCCAGCGGCTCACCGCGATCGCCGCGGTGCCGCACCTGGTCGCCTCCCGGCCCGGGGCCACCGGGTGGGAGACCGTCGTGGTCCGCCACGGCCGCCTGGCGGCCAGCGCCGTCCTCGCGCCCGGCACCGACCCCGCCGCGTTCCTGGGCTCCCTCACCGCCACCGCCGAGCGGGTACCCGCCGGGTACGGTCCGGTCCCCAACGCCACGGCGGGGGAGACCGAACTGGTCCTGGACTGGCTCACCGGCCCGGGCACCCGCCTGGTCGAGATCGAGGGAGAGTGGACATGCCCGCTGCGGAGCGCCCAAGCGCACGCCGAGATGACACACTGGGCCCATGGCCGCGCTTCCGCTCAATGACGACTACCCCGTCCGTCGCGCACCCGTCGTCGCCTTCGGGCTGATCGCGGTCAACGTCCTCGTCTACCTGCTGTCACCGCAGGCGACCACCGCCGTCTGGTACCCGGTGGACATGGTGGGGCGCTTCTGCGCGATCGACGACTACTTCATGCGCTGGGGCGCGATCCCCGACGAGATGCTGGGCCGGACCGACCTGGCCGCCCCGCTGACCCCCGAGTGCGGCGGCATCGGGGGCAAGTCCGTCTGGTTCTCGGTGCTCAGCTCGATGTTCCTGCACGCGGGGCCCGCGCACCTGCTGGGGAACATGGTCTACCTGTTCGTGTTCGGGCCGGTCGTCGAGGACCGGATCGGCAAGTTCCGCTTCCTGGTCCTGTACCTGGTCACCGGGATCGTCGCCGCCTACGGCTTCGCGCTGGCCGACGCGGACGGAACCGTGCCCATGATCGGCGCCTCGGGGGCGATCTCCGGGGTGCTCGGCGCGTACCTGGTGGTGCAGTTCCGCAGCCGGGTCACCACGCTGGTGTTCGGACTCATCCCGATGCGTCTGCCCGGGTGGGCCGTGGTGGGCAGCTACTTCGCGCTTCAGTATCTTCTCTACGTCACATCCTCGACCGCTCCGGGCGCCGGATCCAACGTGGCCTACGCGGCGCACGTCTACGGGTTCGTCGCAGGGGTGATCGCGGGACTCGTGGTGTACCGGCTGCGATGGCGCTCCGGGACGCGGCTCTCCGACGTCTACTAGTGCCCCGCCGGGCCGGCGCCCGTCCCGCACCGAACCGCCCAGGAGGCACAGTGATCACCGCGATCGTCATGATCAAGGCCGACGTTCACCGCATCCCCGAGGTCGCCGAGGCGATCGCCGAGATCGACGGGGTCAGCGAGGTCTACTCCGTTACCGGCGGGGTCGACCTCATCGCCATGGTGCGGGTGCGCCGCCACGAGGACCTCGCCGAGGTGATTCCGGGCCGGGTCAACAAGGTGCCCGGTGTGACCTCCTCGGACACCCACATCTCCTTCCAGACCTACTCCAAGCACGACCTGGAGTCGGCCTTCGCCCTGGGCTGGTAGCCGTACCCGGACGCCGAGGCCCGCGAACCGCAGAGCCCGCGGACCCGGTCGGGGGCGCGGTGAACGGCCTGCGTCCACCACGCCCCCGGCGTGCGTCCCGGCGGTCCCGGCCGCGTCCGTGCGGCTAGAGGCCCTTGGCCAGGCCCTGGCTGGTCTCCACCCAGGAGGCGAGGAGGCGCTGCGCGGCGCCGCTGTCCACCGCCGCGGCGGCCCGCTCGTAACCCGAGCGCACCGCCTCGGTCAGCGAGCCCTCGACCCCGTCCACGGCGGCCAGGGCGGCGCCGGCGTTGAGCAGCACGGCGTCGCGCACCGGGCCCCGGCGCCCCCCGACCAGGTCGCGCACGGCCTGGGCGTTGAACTCCACGTCGCCGCCGCGCAGGGCGTCCGGGGCGGACCGTTCGATGCCCAGGTCGGCCGGGTCCAGCCGTTCGCGCCGGGCCCGGCCGTCGGAGACCACCCAGACCGTGGACGAGGTGGCCGTGGTCAGTTCGTCCAGGCCGTCGTCGCCCCGGAAGACCAGGGCGCGGGAACCGCGCCGGGCGAACACCCCGGCGATCACCTCGCACATGCGCTCGTCGAACACGCCGATCGCCGAGGCGGTGGGCTGGGCGGGGTTGGTCAGCGGACCGAGGAAGTTGAACACGGTCGGCACCGCCAGCTCGCGGCGCGGCTTGGCGGCGAACCGCAGCGAGGGGTGGAACAGCGGGGCGAAGCAGAAGGTGATGCCCGCCTCCCGGGCCACCCGTACGGTCAGCTCCGGCGGCAGGTCCAGGACCACGCCGAGGCGCTCCAGTACGTCGGCGGTACCGCAGGAGGAGGACGCCGCGCGGTTGCCGTGCTTGACCACACGGGCACCCGCGGCCGAGGCGACGACGGCGGCCATCGTGGACACGTTCACGGTGTGGGCCCGGTCGCCGCCGGTTCCGACGATGTCCAGGGTCGGGCCGTCCACGCTGATCCGGACCGCGTTGTCGAGCATGCCCTGGGCCAGACCGCTCACCTCGGACACGCTCTCGCCCTTGGCGCGCAGGGCGATCGCGAAACCGGCGATCTGGGCGTCGGTCGCCGACTCCGACATGATCTCGTTCATCGCCCACTCGGTGTCGGCGGTGCTGAGGGAGACCCCGCCCAGCAGGGCGGTGATCAGGTTGGCCCAGGTCCGCTCCTCGACGGCGGAGTCGGGCCGCTCCTGTTCGGGCCGGTGCTGTTCGGGGGCTGAGGCTTCGGGGACGTTCATGGCGTTGACTCCACGGGTGACGGAGGGGCGGACTGGCGAGACGGCCGTCGCGGGGCGGGCGGAAGCGGACCGCCCGCCCTCAACGGCTCCGGGGAAGGGAGAGAGACAGGGCGCGGCCGCGCCATCGCCCTCGGCCCCATGATTCGGGGCACCGTCTGCTGCGTGGCTGAGAATCCATGTCCCTGTCGCCGTTCTCTCGCTCGGTCATCGCCTGACCGGGTTCGTCACGCCCCACCGGTTCACCCGCTGAGCGCCGCGGTGCGCTGGCGCATGAGTTCGGCCAGCGACTCCGCGAGCGCGACGGGGTCGATCGGGTGGCTCACCACCTGGTCGGCCTGCGACCAGGTCGCCAGCCAGCCGTCGTCGCGCCGTCCCACCAGCAGGAGCACCGGCGGGCAGCGGAAGATCTCGTCCTTGATCTGGCGGCACAGGCCCATCCCGCCGGTGGGCGCGGCCTCGCCGTCGAAGACGGCCACGTCGATGCGCTCGGCCGGGTCCTTGGACTCCAGCTTGCGCAGGACACCGGGTGCGGTCGCGCACTCGACGAACTCGACCCTGGGAACATCGGCGGCGGGGCGGCGACCGATCGCCAACCGCACCTGCTCACGGGTGTCCGCCTTGTCGCTGTAGACCAGCACGCGCATCCTGGCACCCGTGTCCGTACCGCTGACCACCATCGCGCAACCGTCCCATCGCGTCTGTCCGCGGCCGCCGCCGTGGGGGGTGCGGCCGTGGCGTTCGTTGGCTGTATGCCTATGACTGTATTGCCTCGAGGTCACCCGGCCCAGAAGGGCCGGGGAACCGGCGAAGGGGTTGAGACCTTCGACACCACAGGATGCCAGGCCCCCGGGGAGCTTCGCTAACCAACCCCGGGAGCGGCGTTGCCCAACGGTGACCGTTTCGATACCTCAGCGTTGGACGGGCGGGGTTCAGGCGTCTCCCCGGCGGGTACGGATCGCCTCAGCCGCCCAGGATCGAGCTTTTCCGCCCATGTGAGCGCGTCAGGTGCCGACGGACGGCGCACGAGCGGTTACAGTAACGCCTGAGTCACAGCGACGGAGCTGCTCCGGGCCCTGACGGCGGTCGATACCGGGACCGATCCGCCTCCTTACGGGGGGTCGAGTACGGACCTTCGCGAGAAGCCGTAATAATGCTCCCGTGGCGACAGCAACCGCGAACCCAAAAACAGCAACCGCATCAGCGCATGGTGCGGCAAAGCGTCCTGACCTGGTGAGCGTTGGCACCATCGTGTGGCTTGCCAACGAGCTCATGTTCTTCGCTGCGCTGTTCGCGATGTACTTCACCATCCGATCGGTGACCAACGGGAACCCCGAGCTCGGCGAGTGGGCGGACGTCCACCTCAACGTGCCGTGGGCGTCCACGATCACCGTTGTCCTGGTGGCTTCCAGCTTCACCGCGCAGTTCGGCGTCTGGGCCGCGGAGCGCGGCGACGTCAAGAAGCTGCGCATGTGGTTCTTCATCACGTTCTTCATGGGCCTGTTCTTCATCCTTGGACAGGCGTATGAGTACTACGAGCTCATCCTCCACGAGGGCCTGACTCTGCAGTCGAGCGCCTACGGGTCGATGTTCTTCTTGACCACGGGCTTCCACGGACTCCACGTCATCGGTGGTTTGATCGCGTTCCTCATCATGCTGGGACGCACGTACGCCGCGAAGCGCTTCACCCACCAACAGGCGACTAGTGCGATCGTCGTGTCCTACTACTGGCACTTCGTCGACGTCGTCTGGGTCGCTTTGTTCGTAACCATCTACTTCATCCAGTAACCCGAAACGGGGAAACCGTGAAATGGATTACCGCGCGGCGACGGCATCCCCTGGCGGGGTACGTCGTCGTCATCCTCGCGCTAGCCCTGTTCGGGGTGGGGTACGCCGCACTGGCCCCCACCTCCGACCAGGCGCAGGCGCAGACCCTTGCCGCTGAGGCCCCGTCCGCCGACGAGGTGGACATCGCCGAGGGCAAGGCCATCTTCGACCAGACCTGTGCGAGCTGCCACAACTACGACGGAAGCGGCACCTACGACGAGGACGGGAACGTCACGAACGGTCCCGACCTGCGCGAGGTCGGATCGGCCGCGGTCGACTTCCAGGTCAGCACCGGTCGTATGCCGTCGATGGACCCGGACACCCAGATGCCGCGCAAGCCGATGGCCATGTCCGAGGAGGAACTCGACAACCTGATCGCCTACTACAACGATCAGATCAGGACCGACGGTGCCGGCGCCGACATTCCCTACGAGGTGCCCGGCGAGGCTCCGGAACGTGCGGACTTCGAGGACGAGGAGTCCTACGAGGAGGCCCTCGCCGAATACGAGGCCGAGTACGACGCCTACATCGAGGGCGCGGACAACACCGACATGGGCATGAAGCTCTACCTGACCAACTGTGCGCACTGCCACAGCTGGTCCGGTGGCGGCGGTGCCCTGACCGACGGCCGTTGGGCCCCCGAGATCCACGACGCGACCCCGCGCCAGATCTACGAGGCCATGGTCAGCGGCCCCGGCGCCATGCCGATGTTCAGCGACGGCGTCATCACCCCGGAGGAGAAGCAGGAGCTCATCTCCTACGTGAAGACCCTCCAGGCCGAACCGAACGCCGGCGGGATCTTCGACCTGGACCGAGTCGGCCAGGTGGCGGAGGGTTTCATCGGGTGGACCGTCGGTCTCTCCCTGATCATCGCCTGCGCGATCTGGATCACCGCGAAGCAGCGTGCCCATGACTGAGAACAACAACGACAACAACGCCGGGGACGACGCCAACGAGCGCGTGGTCGGCACCCCGACGGACACCCCGGACGTGGTGTCCGAGACCTCCCCCGAGCCGCAGGACGAGCACGACGGGCCGTACCTGGCCTCCGAGACGCACAAGCACCCGGAGGAGCAGCAGCGGCGGGGCGAGAAGATCGCCTCGCTGTGGTTCGTCATCGCTTTCCTGAGCGGTATGGGGTTCCTGGTCTCGTACTTCCTCTTCCCGCCGAACGCGGCGGGGGAGCCCGCGATCGGGGACCCGCAGATCGCCCAGTACTCGAACATGCTGCTCGGTGGCACGCTCACTCTCGCCATGTTCGGTATCGGTGCCGGTATGACGGTCTGGGCGCGCAACATCATGCCGCACTACGAGGTGGCCTCGCCCTACGACGAACTGCCCTCCAAGGACGAGGAGAAGGGCTCCTTCAGCGAGTTCTTCATGAAGAGCGCGGACGAGAGCGGCTTCACCAAGCGGCCTCTGATGCGTCGCACCCTCATCGCGGCCATGCTGCCGCTGGGTATCGCCCCGATCGTCCTGCTGCGCGACACCGGCCCCGTTCCCGGGGACAGGATGAAGGAGACCCGGTGGACCGACGGCATGCGCATGTATGTCGAGGGCACCCACCGCTACCTCCGGGCCGAGGACGTGGAGAACGACCCGTACGGGATGATCTCCGCCCTTCCCGCGCTGGACGACGAGGGCTACCCGCACGGGATGAGCCTCACCGACCAGGCCAAGTCCGTCATCCTGCTGATCAAGATCCCGGAGGAGGACTGGGAGTCCGGGATGAAGGAGAAGGTCAGCGAGGACAGCGAGGACACCCACCTGAACTGGACCCACCAGGGCATCGTGGCGTACTCGAAGATCTGCACGCACGTCGGCTGCCCGGCCGCGCTCTACGAGCGCACCACGCACCGCATCCTGTGCCCGTGCCACCAGTCCACGTTCGACGCGGCCAACGCCGCTGAGGTCGTCTTCGGCCCGGCCCACCGGCCGCTGCCGCAGCTTCCGATCGGCGTCGACGACGAGGGCTACCTCGTCGCCCGGGGTGACTTCAACCAGCCGACCGGGCCGACGTTCTGGGAATACGCGGAGGACTAGTCGATGAGTAAGACCACGCAAGCACCCAAGGCGCTGCGCGGCGTCGGAAACTTCATCGACGACCGCTTCCACCTGGCCAAGACCGGTGAGAAGAACCTTCGCAAGGTCTTCCCGAACCACTGGTCCTTCATGCTGGGCGAAATCGCGCTCTACTCGTTCATCATCCTGCTCGTCACCGGCGTGTTCCTCACGCTGTGGTTCAAGCCGAGCATGGCGGAGATCGTCTACGACGGCTCCTACGAGCGCCTCCAGGGCGTTCCCATGAGTGAGGCGTTCGCCTCGACCCTGCACATCGACTTCGATGTCCGGGGCGGGTTCCTCATGCGTCAGATCCACCACTGGGCGGCGCTGATCTTCGTCGCCTCGCTGGTGGTGCACATGCTCCGGGTGTTCTTCACCGGTGCGTTCCGCAAGCCGCGTGAGATCAACTGGCTCATCGGTGTCGCCATCTTCACCCTGGCCATGGTCGAGGGCCTCTTCGGCTACTCGCTGCCGGACGACCTGCCCTCGGGCATGGGCGTGCGGATCCTCCAGGGCGTGATGCTGGCGATCCCGCTGGTGGGTTCCTACATCTCGATGTTCCTGTTCGGCGGGGAGTTCCCCGGCGAGGACATCATCACCCGCCTGTACATGCTGCACGTGCTGTTGATCCCGGCACTCCTGCTGGGGCTCATCGTCGCGCACTTCATGATCCTGTGGCACCAGAAGCACACGCAGTATCCGGGGCAGGGGCGGACGGACAAGACCGTCGTCGGAACACCCATGTTCCCGGCGTTCGCGGTCAAGGCGGGCGGCTTCTTCTTCTTCACCTTCGCCGTCATCGCCGGTCTGAGCGCGTTCGTCCAGGTCAACCCGATCCACCTGTTCGGCCCCTTCACTCCGACGTCCATCACCTCCGGTCTCCAGCCGGACTGGTACATGGGCTTCATGGAGGGTTCGCTGCGCATCTTCCCGAACTACCTGGACTTCACGATCCCGATCGGTGACGGGTACCCGATCATGACCGCGGTCCTCGTGCCGGGTCTGGTCGTCCCGGGCCTGATCTTCGGCGCGCTGGGCGCGTGGCCGTTCATCGAGCAGTGGATCACCGGTGACAAGCGCGCCCACAACGTCGCCGACCGTCCGCGCAACGCCCCGGTCCGCACCGGTCTGGGCGTCGCCGGGATCGTCTTCTACGGCGTGCTCTGGCTCGCCGGCTCGAACGACATCCTGTCGGAGACGTTCTCGATCGACCTGTACCTGACCACGTACATCTTCCGTGTACTGGCCATCGCCGGTCCGATCGTGGGCTTCATCGTCGCCAAGCGGATCTGCCTGGGTCTGCAGCGCCGTGACCGGGAGACCCTGGAGCACGGTTACGAGAGCGGCGTCATCCAGCAGCTGCCCAGCGGTGAGTTCATCGAGGTCCACAAGGAGAGCTCGGACGAGACCACCCACGTGCTGGAGAGCAAGCCGGTCATCACCTCGACCGCTCTGGAAGAGGACGAGACCGACGACAGGGGCGTGGAGAATCCCGAGGCGCGCAAGCCGAAGGGCAAGCTCCGCAGGGCTCTGGCGCACTGGTACACGAAGGACAACGTGTCCTTCGAGGGCGTGGCGGCCCACAGCGGCCACCACCTGCACCACTCCGCAGACGGAGACGACGGGGCCCACTAGGGTTCGACCCACCAGGGCTCCGAAGTGACGACGGACCCGGCCGCACCGCGCGGCCGGGTCCGTCGTGTTTCTCCGGGGCGGCGCGGCTGTCGCCGCTGCGACCCGCGGGTGCGCCCGGGCCCCGTCTGCGGGGCGGCCCCGTCGCCGGAGCCGACCCCGGACCCCTCGGGCCCGACCCCGTGGGCGGCCGGGGCCGGTACGGGCCCGCAGCGTACGGCTCAGGGGCGGGGAGCCCCGGTGCTCCTCGCGCTGCTCCCCGTCCGGGCGTACCCCCGCCCGGACACGGAGAGGCCGGAACCCGCCCAGGACACCCCCGGGGACGCGCAGAAGCCCCCCGGGTACGCGGAAGGGGCCGGCCGCCCGTCGGCGACCGGCCCCCTCGGTTCAGCGGGAGCTTCGGGCTCAGCCCGTGTAGATGTCGTCGATCTCCTTGCTCCACTGCTTGCTGACGACGTGGCGCTTGACCTTCAGGGAGGCGGTCATCTGGCCGCCCTCCTCGGTGAAGTCGTGCGGCAGGATCTTGAACTTCTTGATGCCCTCGGCCTTGGAGACGGCCTTGTTGGCGTCGTCAACGGCGTCCTGGATGGCCGCGTTCAGGTCGGCGTCCCCGGTCAGGTCGGCGATCTCACCGGTCTTGTTGTTCGACTCCTTCCAGAGCTCGAACGAATCGGGGTCGATCGTGACCAGCGCCGCGATGAACTTGCGGTTGTCACCGACGACCATGCACTGGCTGACCAGGGCGTGGGCGCGGATCCGGTCCTCCAGGACGGCCGGGGCGACGTTCTTGCCGCCCGCGGTCACGATGATCTCCTTCTTGCGGCCGGTGATGCTGAGGAAGCCGTCCTCGTCCAGCGAGCCGAGGTCGCCGGTGCGGTAGAAGCCGTCCTCGAAGGCCTCCTCGGTGGCCTTCTCGTTCTGCCAGTAGCCGCTCATGATGTGGTCGCCCCTGAGCAGGATCTCGCCGTCGTCCGCGATGCGTACGGTGGTGCCCGGCATGGGCTGGCCGACGGTGCCGATCTTGTTGAACCCGGGGCTGTTGACCGAGGTCGGAGCGGTGGTCTCGGTGAGGCCGTAGCCCTCGACGATGGTCAGGCCGGCGCCGCGGAAGAAGTGGCCGAGGCGGCTGCCCAGGGCGGAGCCGCCGGAGACCGCGTGCCTGGCTTCGCCGCCGAGGCGGGCCATGATCTTCCCGTAGACCAGCTTCTTGAACAGGCCGTGCTTGAGCTTGAGGGTGAACGGGACGTTCCCCCTGCTCAGGGCCTTGCTGTACTCGATGGCGGTCTCGGCGGCGGCGTTGAAGACCTTGCCCTTGCCCTCGCCCTCGGCCTTCTGCTGGGCCTTGGTGAAGACCTTCTCGAACACGCGGGGGACCGCGAGGAGGAAGGTGGGCTTGAAGACCGAGAACTGGTCGATCAGGTCCGGGCCAGTGCTGGGGAAGTGGCCCAGGACGGCTTTGCCCTCGACGACCATGACCTGGACGAAACGCGCGAAAACGTGTGCCAGGGGCAGGAAGAGCAGGGTGGAGGGGGTGCCCTCGTGCTCCAGGATGATCGGCTTGGCCGGACCCTCCAGCGCCGAGTGGGCGATGAAGAGGAAGTTGCGGTGGGTGAGCTGGCACCCCTTCGGGCGGCCGGTGGTGCCGGAGGTGTAGATGAGGGTGGCCAGGTCGTCGGCCCGGACCGCGGTGCGGCGGCTTTCGAGGTCCTCGTCGGAGACGTCGGCACCGGTGGCGCGCAGGGCTTCCAGGTCGCCGCCGTCGAACTTCCAGAGGTTGGCCAGTTCGGGGGTGTTGTCCCGGATGGTACCGACGCGCTCGGCGTGGGCTTCGGTCTCGACGAAGGCGGCCTTGGCCCCGGAGTTGGAGAGGATCCACTCGATCTGCTCGGCGGAGGAGGTCTCGTAGATCGGTACGGTGACGGCGCCGATCGCCCAGATCGCGTAGTCGGCGACGGTCCACTCGTAGCGGGTGCGCGACATGATGGCGACCCGGTCGCCCTGCTCGATGCCCGCGTTGATCAGGGCCTTGGCGTATCCGACGATGTCGCCGTGCAGCTGCTCGACGGTCACGTCGCGCCACTGGCCGGACCCGGTTTCCTCCTGGCGGCGGGCTGCGACGGCGTTCGGCTCGCTGGCCGCGCGCGCAAAGAGCGTGTCGGTCAGTCGCGCGTCATCGGAGATCTCGGCCTTCGCGGGAGAGCTGTATTCGCGCACGTGGTGCTCCTGGACATGTACGGATTCTTGGTGGTGGGGACGTGACGACCGTAACAACACAACCCTACTCGTGAGTAGGACAGGTTGCCGTTCGGTATTCAACGGTGATCGGAGCTTGACGCGTGAGTGAGGGTGAACGCGCTGTTCGGTCGCGTTTGCACCGGCTGCTGCGCGCGGCTGGTCCGGGTCCTCCCCGTGTGGTGTTGTGCGCGTGACCGGGTCCGCCGACGGGCTGGTCGGCCTCCGTCGACCTGCCCGGGAAGATGCAGGTCAGGCGGGTGATTCCGGTTACTTCTCGCGCGGAGCCGAGACTATCGCCTGCCGGGGCCGTGTGCACATCCGGTCGGATCCGTGTCGTTTCCGCCCAAGCGGAGCGTTCCCTCCCCTCGGCGGGTCCCGTCCCCGCCCCTCCCAACGCGGACGGGTCCCCGGGTCATCCCCGCCCTCGTCCCCCCTTCTTCCCTGGTTCCCCCCTGAACCTGCCCTGAGACACCTGCCGGTGCCCGGTTCGGGCGGTTAACGTGATGCCACAGGACGCACCACAGGAGGCTCGAACATGACCGACAACAACGGTGTGGGACCGGGGCGGCCGAACAGCGGCCGCCCGGACGGCCCCGACCTCGTCGACGACGCCCTGCGCCTGGTCGGCAGCCTGCAGCGCAAGCTTCTGGTGGCCGGGGTCAAGCGCGGTGTCAGCGCGGTCACCAGCCCTCCGCCCAAGGACGACGTGTGGGAGGAGGCGATCCGCATGGAGACCAGGCAGGAGCGCCCCCCGCTGGAGGAGTTCGTCGAGATCGTGCGCAAAAGCGCCCCCGAGGTCGCCGGGCACCTGGGGCGGGCCGGGCTGTCCCTCGCCGACGCGGTGGGGCGGACCTGGGGGGTGGTGGAGCGCTCCTTAGAGCAGGGGCGGGAGGAGGCCGCCCGGGCGCGTGCGGACCGGGAGGAGCGTGAGCGCGCTGACCGGGAGCGCGACGCGCGGGTCGGTCGCGAATCCCCCTCCGGTGCCGGAGCGGACGGCGGGAGCGGCGCTCAGGAGGATGTGGACGAGCAGGTCAAGGCGGGTGAGTAGGGATAAGTGAGAGGTATCGGCCCTCGGGGTGTTCTCGGCTGTCCATGCCTGGTTTAATCGAGTGGTTTACACCATTTGAAAAATCTCTGACATGAACCTTGAGACTTATGTCAGAGTTCGGGCGTAAGTAGAAGGAGCTGCCCCCATGCTGACCATCGGCGTAGACATCGGCGGAACCAAGGTGGCCGCCGGCGTCGTCGACCACGAAGGGCAGATCCTGGACAAGGTCAAGTACCCCACCCCCGCCAACGACCCCCGGCAACTGGCCGAAGTCGTGGCCAAGGCGGTGGAGGAACTCCGCTCACGCAGGCCGCAGGAGGTCGGCGCGGTGGGCGTGGGCGTGGCCGGGTTCGTCGACGAGGACCGGGCCACCGTCCAGGTCGCGGTCAACCTGGGTCTGCGCGAGGAGCCCCTCAAGGAGCGCGTGCAGCAGCGCGTGGAGCTGCCCGTGGTGATCGAGAACGACGCCAACGCCGCGGCCTGGGCCGAGGCCCGCTTCGGCGCCGGGCGCGGCAGCGACCACATCGTCTGCGTCACCCTGGGCACCGGGATCGGCGGCGGCCTGGTGCTCGGCGGTGAGCTGCACCGGGGGCGCTTCGGGGTGGCCGCCGAGGTCGGCCACTACCGCATGGTGCCCCACGGCCGCCGCTGCGCCTGCGGCAACCACGGCTGCTGGGAGCAGTACGCCAGCGGGCGCGCCCTGGTGGCCGAGGGGCAGGACCTGGCCCGCACCGATCCCGAGCGGGCCGAGAGGATGCTCAAGATCGCCGGCGGCGTGGTCGAGCAGATCGGCGGGGAGTGCATCACGCAGGCGGCCCTGGAGGGCGACGCCGCGGCTCTGGAGTGCTTCCGGATCGTGGGGGAGTGGGCCGGGCTCGGCCTGGCCGACCTGGCGGCGATCCTGGACCCCGAGTGCTTCGTCCTGGGCGGCGGGGTCTCCGACGCGGGCGAGGTCATCCTCGACCCGGTCCGGGCCTCCTTCGCGCGGCACGTCTCCGGGCGCCCGGGCCGCCGACTGGCGCAGGTCCGCGTGGCCGAACTCGGCGGCGAGGCGGGCATCGTCGGCGCGGGCGACCTCGCCCGGCGCTGACCGGCCCCGCACCGACCGGCACAGCACGAGGGGCGGCCACCGGAAGAACCGGTGGCCGCCCCTCGCCGTCGGCAGCGGACGCCCCGCGCCGACCTAGCCCTGGGCGTCGTCGCTCTCGGCGGACTCCTTCGCGGCCTTCTTCCCGGCGCGCCTGGCCTCCTTGCGGGCCCTGCGCTCGGCCCTGCGCTCGGTTCTGCGCTCGGCGCGCCGGGTCCGGCGCTCGTCCTTCGCGCTGGCCTGCTGCTCGCGCCGGGCCTCCTTCTCCTCGGCCTCGATCTCGGCCTTGACCGCCTGCGCGTAGCGGTCCACGTACTCCTGGCCGGAGAGCTCCATCAGGGCGTACATGATCTCGTCGGTGATGGCGCGCAGGACCCGCTGGTCCTTCTCCATGCCGTAGTAGCGGGAGAAGTCGAGCGGCTTGCCGAAGACCACCTTGGGGCGCACCCCCAGCTTGGGGACGGTACGGCCGGGGGGCATGATCTTCTCCAGGTTGATCATCGCCATCGGCACCACCGGGGCCTTGGCCTCCAGCGCCAGCCGGGCCACACCGGTACGCCCCCGGTACAGCTTGCCGTCGGGGGAGCGGGTGCCCTCCGGGTAGATGCCCAGCAGGTCGCCGCGCTTGAGAACGCGCAGACCGGTGCGCAGCGCCGCCTCACTGGCCCTGCCCCCGGACCGGTCGATCGGGATCTGCCCCACCCCGGTGAAGAAGGCCCGGCTGACGAACCCCTTCACACCGGTGCCGGTGAAGTACTCGGCCTTGGCGAGGAACGTGATCTTGCGCGGCAGCGGCAGCGGACCGAAGAAGTGGTCCGAGAACGACAGGTGGTTGCTGACCATGATGGCCGGACCGCGCCTGGGCACGTTCTCCACGCCCTCCGCGCGCGGTTGCCACAAAACGGCCAGAACCGGCCCCAGGATTGCCTTGACCACCCAGTAGAACATCGCTTCAGATCACCCCTGCACACGCGGGGAGCACTGGGCAGGGTCTGCCACGTCTCACTGTCCCGCTCGGCCGATATCGTTCGGAACACTCCCACCGCGGGTGCGGGGGAGGCTGACAAGCGTCATCTTCCCACCACGTGCGGGTAACCGCCAAAGCGCCCGAAACGGACCGTCTGGTCCGTCACGTGTGAAGAGGGGCCCACAGGAGCCGCACCGCGGGGGCTCAGTCGAGGATACTCACCGGCGGCGGGGCGCATCGCGGCTGACCCGCCTCCGGGACCGGGGAACACGCCGGGCCCGCCCGCGGTTCGGGCATGGGGAGCGCTGACACGCCCCCGATGGCAAACGCCCGTCCGAACGGCTAGCCTCACGCCTGGGGGCAGCCCGCCACCGGAGCCCTCCGCCGCACGATCCCGGGAGCAGACCTGTGAGACCGACCAACGCCATCCCCCTCGCCCCGGGGGCGGAGCCGTTCAGCCACATCGGGTCCGGCGTCGGGGTCCTGCTCTGCCACGGCTTCACCGGTTCGCCCCACTCGATGCGTCCCTGGGCCGAGCACCTGGCCAGGTCGGGGCTGAGCGTCGAGGTGCCCCGACTGCCCGGGCACGGCACCACCTGGCAGGACATGGCCCTCACCACCAGCGACGACTGGTACGCCGAGGTGGAGGGGGCGCTGCTCGCCCTCGCACGCCGGTGTGACGAGGTGTTCGTCATGGGCCTGTCCATGGGAGGCGCCCTCACCCTGCGCCTGGCCCAGGAGCACCCCGAGACCGTCAGGGGCGTCGTCCTGGTCAACCCCTCCCTGGCCGTGGAGGACCCCAGGCTCCCGATCATCGCTCCCTTCCGCCGCCTCGCCGCGCGCATCCTGCCCTCCACACCCGGGCTGGCCAGCGACATCTCCCTGGACACCGCCACCGAAGGCGGCTACGACCGGGTCCCCACCGCGGCGGCCGCGACACTCCCGAAGCTGTGGCGCGCAGTTCAGGACGGCATGTCCGGTTTGTGGGCGCCGGTTCTGGCCTACCGGAGCACCCAGGACCACGTCGTGGGGCCGGACAGTCTGCGTATCCTCGCCAGGAGGGCGGTCAACGCCCGGTTGACGATCCACCTGCTTCACGACAGCTACCACGTGGCGACCCTCGACCGCGACGCCGCCACCATCTTCGAAGGAAGCCTCGCGTTCGTGCACGAGCGCAGTAGAAGCGGGAAAGGAGCCGCCCGATGACACAACGTCGGGGCAACGGCCTGCTCGCCGACGCCTACGTTCCCCTGATCCTGCTCGCGCCCTCACACGCCGACCGCATGCTGGAGGCGCTCCGGGCCAGCGGGATCGCGGCCTACGCCGTCCCCCTGGAGGAGGACGTCCTGGAACCCACCGGCAGCCAGGCGGATGACGACCCGCCCACCGACCACCTCTACGTCGACGCAGAGGAGCGTACGGCGGCCGAACGGGTGCTCGGCTCCGAACTGCCGGACCTGGGCGACCCGGAGGACGGCCCCGACCTGCTCGCTCCGCGCGGTGAGGCCCGATCGGAGACCGAGGGCGGGGAGCACGGCCCGCAGACCCCGGCGGCGCACGAGGGCGGCGAACCCCCGGTAGGCGGCGACCTGCTGGACGGCCCTCCGGCCGACGCGGCCCCCGAGGCCGCCCCGGCTCGCGACGACGACGAGGACGACGTCTGGAACGACCTGGTCGCCCGCTTCTACGACGACACCGAGACCTCCGGCGAACGGCGCGACCGCGTCGCCTGGCCGGACGCGGAGAACCTCGACGCTCCCGACGAGGGCCGGACGCGGATCGGCGACATCCTCGCCAACCTGCCCCGGGACCGGGGCGAGGACCAGGACGAGGACCGCACCCGCGGGGAGGAGCGGCGCAGGGCCGAGGCGGAGCTCGAAGGCCACTACGAACCCCCGCCCCCGCCGCCCCTGCTCCAGGGGGACCGGGTCGGCATCGCGGCCTGGTTCGGTCTCCTCGGCGGCCCGGTGCTGCTGTTCGGAGCCGCCTTCCTGGGTGTCTCGCTGCCGAACTGGATCATGTTCCTGGCCGTCGCGGCCTTCCTGACCAGTTTCGTCGTGCTCATCCTGCGGATGACCGACTCCCGGCCGCCCGGTGACGGCGGACCGGACAACGGGGCGGTGGTCTGAGCCCTGGGCTTCGACGTCCCCCTCTGGCGCGCCTTCTCCCTCTTCCGCGCCGTCGCCCTGATCTACGCCTTCGTGTCGGTCGTCCAGCACCACGAGCACCTGGTCCGGCCCTGGGCGGCCTGGGCCGTGCTCGTCGTCATGTCCGTGTGGACCCTGGTGACGGCCTACGCCTACGCGCGCCCGGCCCGGCGCACCTGGCGGCTGCTCACCGCCGACCTCGCCGTGGCCTTCGGCTGCCTGTTCGCCACCGGGCTGGCCGCCAGCCCCTACTTCCTCACCCAGGCGCCACCGCTGAGCTCCTACTGGTTCGCCGGGGCCGCTCTGTCGGCCAGCGTCATCTGGGGCCGGCGCGGGGCCGCCACGGTCGCCCTCGCCTACGGGTTCGCCGACATCACCCTGCGCGTGCTCATGGCGGCCGACATCACCGCCGCCACCGTTCGGGGGGTGGTGCTGCTCCTGCTGGCCTGCCTGGCCGTGGGCTACATGGCCCGGGTGGCCGAGCAGGCCGAGGAGCGCTTCGCCCGTGCGGTGGCCCTCGAAGCGCGTATCCGCGAACGGGAACAGCTCGCCCGGTCCATCCACGACTCCGTGCTCCAGGTGCTCGCCCTGGTACGCCGACGCGGGGACGAGATCGGGGGAGAGGCCGCGGAGCTGGGCCGGATGGCCGGCGAACAGGAGGTGCGGCTGCGCTCCCTGGTCTCCGAAGGCCTGGGGGCGGCGGTGTCCGGCCCCCCGGCCGCCGAGGAGGCCCCGACGGACCTGAGGGACCCGCTGCGCCGCCTGGAGAACGTCCGGGTCTCGGTGTCCGCCCCCGCCACCCCGGTGCTCCTGCCCGGGCACGCGGTCGCCGAACTCACCGCGGCGGTGGCCGCGGCGCTGGACAACGTGGAGCGGCACTGCCCGCCGGGAACCCGGGTGTGGGTTCTGGTCGAGGACGAGGAGCACGCCGTCACCGTGACCGTGCGGGACGACGGGCCGGGTGTGCCGCACGGCCGCCTGGCCCGGGCCCGGGCCGACGGTCGCCTCGGAGTGGCCCAGTCCGTCCTGGGCCGGGTACGCGACCTGGGGGGTAGCACCGAGATCCACTCCGAGCCGGGTGAGGGCACCGAGATCGAGATGAGCGTCCCCCGGGGCTGAGGGTCACGGCGGCGGCCCCGCGCCGGTGTCCTCCTGGTGGGAGAAGCGCTCCTCGTTCCAGGGGTCGGCCCGGTTGTGGTAGCCGCGCTCCTCCCAGAACCCGCGCCGGTCGCCGACCATGTACTCCACCGACCGGAGCCACTTCACGCTCTTCCACCCGTACAGGTGCGGCACCACCAGGCGCACGGGGAAACCGTGCTCGGGGGCGAGCGGAGCGCCGTCCCGGTGGGTGGCGAGCAGGACGCCCTCGTCGAGGAAGTCGTCGAGGCGCATGTTCGCGCTGTAGCCGTACTCGCCCCAGGCCATCACATGGGTGGTCTCGGGGGAGGGCGGGGCCAACCGGACGAGGTCGGCGGCACGGACGCCGCCCCAGGGGACGTCGGGGACGCTGAACCGCATCACGCAGTGGAAGTCGCGCACCACGCCCGCGCGGGGGAGGCCGCCGAACTCCTCCCAGGTCCACCGGTAGGTGCCCAGGGACTCGGTGGCGCCGAACACGCGAAAGTCCCACCGCTCGGGGCGGAAGGAGGGGACCCGTCCGTAGTGCAGGGGCTTGTGCTCGTACCGGACCGCCTGGCCGGGAGGCAGTCGGCCCCGCTCTCCGCCGCCTTCGCCACCGGCCTCCGTACCCTCGGACACCCCGTCCCCCTGATCCTGTCGTTGCGGCCCCGCGGCCCCTGCACGTCCCCCCGCACGGGGGAGACGACGGATTCCTGTCATCCTGCCAGGCGGCGGAGAGAGCCAGATCACTCCCCCCTGCTGTGCGATGCAACGCTGACTGTGCGCTATAGTCACAGCCATGCAGCGAAACTTTTGGCGCTTTTATGGCTACCGGCCCCACTCCCCGGTCGCCTGTAAAGCGCTGCGCTGACACAGACGACCTCCAAGGAGCCCCGGGCCGGTACAGGCCCGGGGCTCCTTTGCTTTTCACCACCGGGTCTGTCTCGACTCCCGGTCAGGCGCGCTACCGCGCGGCTCAGCCAACAACCGACGAACAGGGACAACCCACATGGTCATCGTTATGGCGCCGGACGCCACCGCCGACAACATCGACGCGCTCGTCGAACTGGTCACCTCCGCCGGGGGCGAGGCCTACGTGACCCGCGGTGTGAGCCGCACGATCATCGGTCTGGTCGGCAACGTCGAACGGTTCCAGGACCTGGGCCTGGCCGCCAAGCCCGGGGTCAGCGACGTACTGCGCATCTCGGCCCCGTACAAGCTCGTCAGCCGGGAGAACCACGACAGCCGCACCGTGGTCAGCGTGCGCGGCGTCCCGATCGGCGGCGACAACATGACCGTCATCGCAGGCCCCTGCGCGGTCGAGACCCCCGAGCAGACCCTCGAAGCCGCCCGCATGGCCAGGGCCGCCGGTGCCGCCCTGCTCCGAGGCGGCGCCTACAAGCCCCGCACCTCCCCGTACGCCTTCCAGGGACTGGGCGAGGAGGGCCTGAAGATCCTCGCCGACGTGCGTGAGAAGACCGGCATGCCCATCGTCACCGAGGTCGTGGACGCCGCCGACGTGGAACTGGTCGCCTCCTACGCGGACATGCTCCAGGTCGGCACCCGCAACATGCAGAACTTCGCCCTGCTCCAGGCGGTCGGCGACGCCGGGAAGCCGGTCCTGCTCAAGCGCGGCATGAGCGCCACCATCGAGGAGTGGTTGATGGCCGCCGAGTACATCGCCCAGCGCGGCAACCTCGACATCGTCCTGTGCGAGCGGGGCATCCGCACCTTCGAGAAGGCCACCCGCAACACCCTGGACATCAGTGCGGTCCCGGTGGCGCAGAACCTCACCCACCTGCCGGTGATCGTGGACCCCTCGCACTCCGGCGGCAAGCGCGAACTGGTCCTGCCGCTCTCGCGGGCGGCCATCGCGATCGGCGCCGACGGCGTGATCGTGGACGTGCACCCGAGCCCGGAGACCGCGCTGTGCGACGGCCCCCAGGCACTGCTCGAGGAGGACCTGGACGAGCTCCGCGACCTGGCGGGCACCCTGGCCACCCTGAGCGGCCGTACCCTCACCCCGGCGCCCGGGCGCGAGCTCGCCGCACTGTGAGGCAGAGGTGCCCCGGACGCTCGCGGCAGGAGCGTCCGGGGCACCTTCGTGTCCGTGCCGGCCCCGCTACCCGGCGGTGGCGGCGCTGGGCGTGACCCGCTGGGGCGCCGCCTCGCCCAGGAAGCTGGGCTTGTGCATCTGGGCGGTGGTGACCAGCTGCTCGGCCAGCTCCTCGGCGTCCAGGCGCTTCTCGATCTGGCGCAGGTCGCCGATCTTGGCGGCCGTCTCCACCTGGCGCGGGGTCAGCATCGTGCAGCAGTCCTCGTCGGGCAGCTCCGAGATGGCCAGGGTGCCGATCCGGCGGGCCTGGTCCATGATCTCGGTCTTGTCCATACCGATGAGCGGCCGCAGGATCGGCAGGTCGACCGCGTCGTCCAGGGCGGTGATGTTGGTCATCGTCTGGCTGGAGACCTGGCCCAGGGCGTCGCCGGTGATCAGGCACTCCGCGTTCAGGTCGTCGGCCAGGGCCTCTGCGGTCTTGAGCATCAGGCGCCGCTGGGCGACGATCTGTAGCCGCTCGATACCGGAGCTCTTGAGCTGCTGCTGCGCCTTGCCGAAGGGCACCACGAACAGGCGCGAGCCCACCTGGTAGCGGTCCAGCTGGCGGACCAGGCTGTAGGCCTTGTAGATGGACTCGGGGCCGGTGAAGGGCATTCCGGAGAAGTGCAGGAAGTCGACCTTCAGACCGCGCCGGATCATCCGGTGGGCGGCGACGGGGGAGTCGATGCCGCCTGACATCAGGACCAGGCCGCGCCCGCTCATCCCGGCGGGCAGGCCGCCCTGGCCGGGGATGCCGTCGGTGAAGACGAAGGCCTCGTCCTTGTCGATCTCGACGTACAGGGTGTTGTCGGGGCGCTTGAGGTTCACCCCGTAGCCGTGGGCCTCGATGATCCTGGATCCGAGGAACCCGGCGAGCTCACCGGAGTTCATCTCGAAGCGCTTGTCGCGGCGGCGGGCGCGCACCGCGAAGGTGCCCTCCCGGTCGGCCATCGAGCGCACGGCGACGTCGGTGATGGTCTCCAGGTCCTTGGCCACGCGGCGCACCAGGTGTACCCAGACCACGCCCATGACGTTGGCCATCCGGTCGGCGATCTCGGCGATCTCCAGGTCGGAGGCGCCCGGCTTGCGCACGATGATCACACCGGCGCCCCGCTGGGAGAGCCGGATCTCGCCCAGGTCGCGGACGGAGGAGCGGATGTTGTTGTGCAGGCGGCGCTCGAACAGCTTGCGGTTGGAGCCCTTGAGAACGATCTCGCCGAGCTTCATGAGCACGCAGAGCTCGCCGAGCCCGGCGTCGGCTCCGACCTCGGTTGCGGGGAGCGGCGCGGACTCCAGCGACGCGGACATGGTGCTACCTCCGGAAGATGGTGCTTCGCGCCCCGGCGGGGCGGAGTCGTGGTGACGGAGCCGGGTGGGGACCCGGCTCCTCCCAGTATCGAACAATCCCCGGACCGCTCGGTCCATTCCCGCCTTCGTCCGCCGCCCGGTGAGATCCCGGACACGGAGCGGCCCCTCCCCGGGCGGGGAGGGGCCGCGTGCCGGTGCGCGGGGGCCGCCCTAGCCGAAGAAGACCTCGGCCTCCTCGTACCGCTCCGCGGGGACGGTCTTGAGGGTGTCGGTGGCCTCGGCCAGGTCCACGCGCACGATGTCGGTGCCCTGGAGCCCGACCATCTTGCCGAAGGACTTGTCGTGCACGGCCTCGATGGCGTTCACGCCCAGGCGGGTGGCGAGCACCCGGTCGAAGGCGGAGGGGGTACCGCCGCGCTGGACGTGGCCCAGCACGACCGAACGGGCCTCCTTGCCGGTGCGCTTCTCGATCTCCTCGGCCAGCGTCTGACCGATGCCGCCCAGGCGCACGTGGCCGAAGGCGTCCTTCTCGCCGGTGGCCAGCTCCAGCTGCCCCTCCTTGGCGTGGGCGCCCTCGGCGACCACGAGGATGGGGGCGTACTGCGTCTCGAAGCGGCTCTCGACGTGCTTGATGACCTCGTCCATGTCGAACGGGCGCTCGGGGATGAGGATGACGTTGGCCCCGGCGGCCATGCCCGAGTGCAGGGCGATCCAGCCGGCGTGGCGTCCCATGACCTCCACCACGAGGGCGCGGTGGTGCGACTCCGCGGTGGTGTGCAGGCGGTCGATCGCCTCCATGGAGATGTTGACGGCCGTGTCGAACCCGAACGTGTAGTCCGTCGCGTTGAGGTCGTTGTCGATGGTCTTGGGCACGCCCACGACATTGACCCCGCGGTCGTGCAGTTGGCGGGCCACGCCCAGGGTGTCCTCACCGCCGATGGCGACCAGGGCGTCCACGCCCAGCCCGGCCATGTTGTCCTTGACCCGCTCGACACCGCCCTCGATCTTCATCAGGTTGGTGCGGGAGGAACCCAGGATCGTTCCGCCGCGCGGAAGGATGCCGCGCACGGCGCTGATGTCCAGCGGCATGGTGTCGCCCTCCAGGGGCCCGCGCCAGCCGTCCCGGAAGCCGATGAACTCGTAGCCGTAGTCCTTGATGCCCTTGCGGACCACGGCCCGGATGACCGCGTTCAGACCCGGGCAGTCTCCGCCACCGGTCAGCACACCGACTCGCATGCGACTTCTCCTCGACGTTGTGGTTGTCCACGGCGCATGGCGCCATATGGTCTAGACCATAGTGCGCGGGGGGAGCCCGGGCCAACCCCGGTCGGCAATCGCCCTCCGAAACTCCGGGGGCGGACTGGGAGCGTGACCGAAAAAGTACCGCAGGGGCGGCGCGGGGAGGTTATTCGTCCAGACCCTGGTCGATGGCGTAGCGCACCAGCTCCACCCGGTTGTGCAGGTGCAGCTTGGTCAGGGTGTTCTGTACGTGGTTCTGTACCGTGCGGTGGGAGATGCCCAGGCGGCGGGCGATCTGTTTGTAGGCCAGCCCCTTGGCGACGAACCTCAGCACCTCGGTCTCGCGGGGGGTCAGGGCGGGCACCCGCCCCGGCCCGTCCGGCGAGCGGTCGCCGCCGGCCGAGAGCCGCCGGTACTCACCGAGCACCAGACCGGCCAGCCCCGGGGTGTAGACGGCCTCGCCGGCGTGGACCCGCCGGACGGCGTCGAGGAGCTCCTCGCGCCCGGCCGACTTCACCAGGTAGCCGGTGGCCCCGGCCTTGACCGCGGACAGGACGTCCTCGCTCTCCCCGCTGGCCGACAGGACCAGCACCCGGGGAGGTTCGGGCAGCCCCACCAGGGCCGCGGTCAGCTCCACCCCGCCGGTGTCCGGCAGGTGCAGGTCCACCACGGCCAGGGTGGGCCGGGCCGCGGGCGCGATACGCAGTGCCTTGGCCCCGTCGCCCGCGGTCCCCACCACCCGCAGGCCCGCCTCGGTCAGGTCGCGGGCCACCGCCTCGCGCCACATGGGGTGGTCGTCCACCACCAGTACCCGGATGTCGTCGCAGTTCATGCCGCCGACCATAGCGCCGCCGCCCGAACCCGCACCAGGGCGGGCCGGATCAGTCCTCGTCGTCCTCGTCGAAGTCGCCCAGGTCGATCCCGCCGGGGGTGGCGGTGATCGTGATCGTGGTGTCCTTGGGCGCGGTGCCGGTGTGCGACTGGTGCACGACCTCCCGGCCGCCCAGGATGCGCTCGACCTCCACCTTGAACCCGGCGTCCTTCAGTGCCTTGCGGGCGTCCTTGACGGACTCGCCGGTCACGTCCGGGATCTCGATCTCGGGCGGTCCGCTGGAGACGGTCAGGGTGACGGTGGCCCCGGGCCCGACGCTGGTGCCGGTGTCGGGATCCTGCGTGATCACCTTGCCCTCGTCGATGCTCTCGCTCGCCTCCTCGACGACCTCGACCGTCAGGCCCAGCTCGGTCAGGATCCTCTCGGCCTCCTCCAGCTCCTCGCCGGCCAGGCCCGGAACGGGGATGCCGCTGGAGAAGGTGACCGTCACCGTCTCCTCCCGGTCGGCCTCGGACCCCGCCTCGGGCACGGTCGCCATCACCTCGCCCTGCTCGTGGTCCGGGGAGTCCTGCTCCTCCTGGACGATGTTGTCCGGCTCGAAGCCGAGGTCCTCCAGCTCCTTGAGCGCGTTGGCGACGTCCTCGCCCACCAGTTCGGGCATGGTCACCGTCTGCGGCCCCTTGGACAGGAACACGGCCACCTCGTCGCCGGGGGACAGCCGCTCGCCGACCTCCGGCTCGGTGCCGCTGACCTCTCCCGCCGCCACCTCGTCGCTGTAGACGTCCTCCTCGGACAGGTCGAAGACCAGGCCCGCCCCGCGGATCTGTTCGCTGGCGGCCTCGGGGCTCATCCCCACCACGTCGGGGACGGGTTCGAACCGGCCGACGAGGAACCACCACCCCGCCACGCCCACGACCAGGGCCAGGGCGGCCGCGCCGACCACCATGAGGAGCCTGCGCGAGGACCGCGGGCGGTCCCGGCCGGGGTAGTCGTCATCGTCGTCGTAGTCATCGCCGCCCAGGTCGACGCCGTTCATGTCGACGACCATGGTCGCGTTCTCGGTACCCGGACCGGCGCCCCCGGCGATCAGCTGGGGCGCGGTCACGGTGGCCGCCGCGGGCGCCGGGGCGGCCACCGGGGGCATGCGCCCCGGGGACTCCGCAGGGGTCTCGGGGAGGGTCCCCAGGACCTCCAGGACCTTCGCCAGGTACTGGCCCGCGTTGCTCGGCCGGTACCTGGGGTCGCGCTCGGTCGCCTTGGTGACCAGGGCGTCCACCTCGGGCGGCAGCCCGGGCAGGAAGTGCGAGGGGCGGGGGACGTCCTCGTTCACGTGCTGGTAGGCGATCGCGATCGGGGTCTCGCCGGTGTGCGGCTGGCCGCCGGTGAGCAGTTCGTAGAGCATGATGCCCGCGGCGTAGACGTCGCTGCGGGCGTCGGCCACGCCCCGCTCGATCTGCTCGGGCGCCAGGTAGGCGGCCGTGCCCATCAGAGTTCCGGTGCGGGTCAGCCCCTGGTTGGACTGCTCCACGGCGCGGGCCAGACCGAAGTCGGCCACCTTCACCCGGCCGTCCTTGCTGATCAGGACGTTCTCGGGTTTGACGTCGCGGTGCACCATGCCCGCCTGGTGGGCGGCCCCCAGCGCGGCCAGCGCCGAGGCCGTCACGTTCAGGGCGTCCCTGGGGGCCAGCCGGCCGCGTGCCTTGAGCAGGTCGCGCAGGGTCTGGCCGGGGACGTACTCCATGGCCAGGAACACGTGTCCCTGGTCCTCACCCTGGTCGAAGACCTGCACGACGTTGGGGTGGGAGAGCTTGGCGACCGAGTGTGCCTCGTTGATGAAGCGCTGGACGAAGGAGGGGTCCTGGGCCAGGGAGGGGTGCATCACCTTCAGGGCCAGCCGTCGGTCCAGGCGAAGGTCGTGGGCGACGTAGACCGTCGCCATACCGCCACCGGCGATCCTTGACTCGACGAAGTAGCGACGGTCCAGCGTCGCGCCTACAAGCGGGTCGGAAGTCCTCATGTCCACGGCGGATGTGTGTCCTTGCTGCGGGGAGCGCGGGCGGTCGCGGCCGGTGGCGCGTACCCGACACCTGGTGTCGAACCGACACGATAGCGGAAGCCGGCGCCAGGTCTTGCCCCGCGGTTCACGGTCGCGGTGCCCCCGTACCCACCGGTGTGGCAGCCGACGCGGGGTCGGTGCGGGGCGTTCGCGCCTGGGTGGTCTGTCGGTGTGGGTACCGCCGAGCGGCCCGCACACCCCTCCCACGGTAAGGGACGTCGGCAAACCCGCCGCGGTGCCGCGCTGGCCCGCGACCCGCCCGGGAGAGCCGGGCCCGCCCGGCTCCCGCCGCGGCGGGAACCCCGCTCCGGCTCAGACCACGTCGGGGCTGGACGCCCGGGCATGCCGTCGGACCGGGATGCGCCCGGCCAGCCGGGCACCGCGGCCCGCCCGGACGGCGTCGCGCATCGCCGTGGCCATGCGCACCGGGTCCTGGGCGCGGGTCACGGCCGTGGCCAACAGCACCGCGTCGCACCCCAGCTCCATCGCCAGGGCGGCGTCGCTGGCGGTTCCGATCCCCGCGTCCACGATCACCGGGACGTCGGCCTGCTCGACGATCAGTTCCAGGTTGTGCGGGTTGCGGATGCCCAGTCCCGAACCGATCGGCGCGGCCAGCGGCATGACCGCCGCGCAGCCCAGCTGTTCCAGGCGGCGTGCCAGCACGGGGTCGTCGTTGGTGTAGGGCAGGACCGTGAAACCGTCGTCGACGAGCGCCTCGGCGGCGTCCAGCAGCTCCACGGGGTCGGGGAGCAGGGTGTGTTCGTCGGCGATCACCTCCAGCTTCACCCAGTCGGTGTCCAGGGCCTCGCGGCCGAGCCGGGCGGTGCGCACGGCGTCGGCGGCGGTGAAGCACCCGGCGGTGTTGGGCAGGGGCCGGATCCCGTTGCGCTTCAGCACGTCCCACACCGACCCCTGGGTGCCGGGGGCGATCCGGCGCATGGCCACGGTGGTCAACTCGGTTCCCGAGGCCAGGAGGGCCTCCTCCAGGACCTCCAGTGAGGGGGCTCCGCCGGTGCCGGTGATCAGGCGGGACCCGAAGGGGGTGCCCGCGATGACGAGGGGGTCGCCGGGGGCGCGGTCCGGGGTCCGCCCGGACGGGGCGGCCCCGGAGGGGACCGTTCGGGGCGCGGTCGTCTCGGACATGGTTCAGCCTCCCTGTACTGCGGTGAGTACGTCCACGCGGTCTCCCGCGGACAGCGCGGTGCCGGCCCACGCGGAGCGCCGCACCACCTCGTCGTTGACCGCCACCGCGATCCCGCCGGGGATCTCGCCGTTCCCGGACGACGTGAGGTCGCGTACGACCGCCGCCACCGTCTCGGCCGCGCTCTCGCGGCTCCGGCCGTTGATGATCAGTTCCACTGCTCTTCTCCCTGCTGTTCCCGCGCGGTCCCTTCCGCGCGCTCCCGGAGCGTGTCGTCGGCACCGCCGGGTCCGGGCGGCCCCTGTCCGGCGGTGAACCGGTCGGCGGCGAACCGGCGCGCGTACGCGGGCAGTGCGCCCCGGGTGAGGGCCTCGGCCACGGCGTCGCCGGTCGCGGGGGCCAGCAGCACCCCGTGCCGGAAGTGTCCGGCGGCCAGGTGCAGGCCGGGGACCCGCGTGGGTCCGAGGAGGGGTTCGTTGTCGGGGGAGCCGGGGCGCAGCCCGACACAGGTCTCGGTGACCTCCAGTTCGCTCACCCCGGGGACGAGTTCGCGCGCGTCCCGCAGGACCTGCCAGAGTCCGCCGGCGGTGAGGGCGGTGTCGTGGCCCAGTTCCTCCTGGGTCGCGCCCACGACGACCTCGCCCCCCTCCCTGGGTACGAGGTAGACCGGGAAGCCCCTGACCAGGCCGCGCACGGTGCGGTTGACCAGAGGGGGTTCGCCGGCGGGGACCCGGGCGCGCAGCAGCTGTCCCTTGACGGGGCGCAGCGGGGGCACCACGGGTTCGGGTACCCGGACGCGGTCGCCCCAGCACCCCGCCGCCAGGACGGCCTGGTCGGCCGGCAGGACGGAGCCGTCGGTCAGGCGCACGCCCAGACGGGCGCCGCCGGGGCCGGGGGAGGTGATCTCCTCGGCGTGTCCGCGGACCTCGCGCACGCCTTCCCGCTCACCGGCCAGGGCCAGGGCCAGGAGCAGTCTGCGGGGGTCCACGGAGTGGTCCTCGGGGGCCAGCACCCCGCCGCGCACACCCGGGGCGAGCGCGGGTTCGAGGCGGCGGCACTCGCGGCTGGTCAGCCGTTCGGTCGGCACGCCCAGGCGCCCGTGCAGCTCGTGCAGGCGGGTGAGGACGGCGAGGTCGTCGCGGTCGAAGGCGACCAGGAGCGTCCCCGTGCGCCGGTGGCCGACGTCCACACCGCTCACGGCCTGGAGCTCGGTGACGAAGTCGGCGTACAGGCCCGCCGAGCGCACGCCGAACTCCATCAGCTCCTCCTCGCCGAAGACCGCCTCGGTGGCGGGGGTGAGCATCCCCGCGGCGACGGTCGAGGCGGCGCGGGCGGAGGAGGGTTCGGTGACGGGGTCGGGTTCGACGAGGGTGACGGACAGGCCGCGCTGGGCGGCCCGCCAGGCGGTGACCCGGCCGATGACCCCGCCGCCGACCACGACCGCGGTATTGGTAGGACGAATCTTCTCGTGAGGGGGAGCGTCGAAGGTACGCACGGCGCCGTGTTCCACTCCCTTCGCCGGCATGATCCGGATCAGGTTCGTGCGGTCGGAGGCGGTGAGCCTCCCTCTCAGCCGGGTCCACCCGGCTCCCGCGGGACGTGTCTGTTCGACCCCATCCTAGGGCAGGGCGTCCGGCTCCGGCAGTGGCGGGGATCTCCGGGCGGGGGTGCGCCCCGCCCGGACGGATGGTCCCCGGGGGCCGGTCGGGTGTGGCAGATTGGTGGGGTGACACAAAGCGACCGTGAAATCGACGAACTCGTCGGCGACTGGCTGACCCTGCGTGAGGCGGCCGTGCCGCTGGGTGTGAGCCCCAATCGGATCAAGACGCTCATCCGCGAGAACCGCCTGATGGGCGTGGTCCGCGGTGGCGAGCTCTCCATCCCCGCCGCCTTCCTGGACGGCGAGGACCTCGTCAAGGGGCTGCCGGGCACCATCGTGCTGCTCACCGACGCGGGTTTCTCCACCGAGGAGGCCCTGCGCTGGCTGTTCACCCCGGACGAGAGCCTTCCGGGCACCCCGATCCAGGCCATGCGGGAGAACCGGGGCACCGAGGTCCGCCGCCGGGCCCAGGGGATGGCCTTCTAGTCCCGGGCGCGGCCCGCCGGGCACGCCGTCCCGGCCGCGCCCCTTGGGCCGCCGGGGCGTCAGGGCCTAGTGTGGTCGGTGTGAGGACCAGCCACGGAACCAGCCTGCGCAAGCGCCTGGACGCATCCCTTCTGTACCTGTGCACCGACGCCCGGACCGGGCGCGGCGATCTCGCGGAGTTCGCGGACGCCGCCCTGGCAGGGGGCGTGGACATCATCCAGCTCCGGGACAAGGACCTGGAGGCGCGCCAGGAGATGGCGGCGCTCGAGGTCCTGCGGGAGGCGTGCGAGCGCCACGGGGCGCTGCTCGCCGTCAACGACCGGGCCGACATCGCCCGGGCGGTGCGCGCCGACGTCCTGCACCTGGGCCAGCGCGACCTGCCGGTGCCCATGGCCCGCGACATCATCGGCGCCGATCCGATCATCGGCCGCTCCAACAACGACGCCGAGGCCGCCGAGCTCTCCGCGGAGGAGCCCGGGAGCGACTACTTCTGCGTGGGCCCGACCTGGGCGACGCCCACCAAACCGGGGCGTGCGGCCGCCGGTCTGGAACTGGTGGAGCGCGCCGCGGCACTGGGCACCGACCGGCCGTGGTTCGCGATCGGCGGTATCGACCTCGGCAACATCGACCAGGTGCTCGGCGCCGGTGCCACCCGGGTGGTCGTGGTGCGCGCCGTCACCGAGGCGGAGGACCCCCGCGCGGCAGCCAGCGCGCTGAAGGCACGGCTGGCCGCTCGCGCCGACAACACCTGACTGCCGCCCGGCCGCCTGGCCGGGAGCGCTGGGGCGGTGCCCGTCAGGGCACCAGGATCGCCTTGCCCAGGACCCTGCGGCCCTCCAGTGCGCTGTGCGCCTCGGCTGCGCGCTCCAAGGGCAGGGTCAGCCCCACGTGCGGTCGGATCCGACCGGCCCGGGCCTCCTCCAGGATCAGCCTGGTCAGGTCCCGCTTGCCTGTTCCGTCCGCCGGTTCGAGGTCGAACAGGCCCAGGGCGGTGATCCCGCGGCGCCCGGCCTCCGCGTCGTCGACCTCGGCGAACTCACCGCTGGGCGTTCCGTAGCTCACGAAGCGGCCGCCGTCGGCGGTGGCGGCGAACGCGGCGGTGCCCAGGGCGCCGCCCGCACCGTCGACCACCACGTCCGCCCCGCCTCCGGTGATCTTCCCGACCCGTTCCAACCAGTCGGGTCCGGAGTAGTCCACGACCTCCTCGGCGCCCAGCTCGCGGGCCAGGGCCAGTTTCTCCGGGCCCCTGGCAGCACCGATCACCCGTGCCCCCGCGAGGCGCGCCAGCTGGACGGTCAGGCTGCCCGCTCCGCCGGTGGCGGCCAGCACCAGCACCCAGGAGTCCGGGGTGAACCGGGCCGCCCGCTCCAGGAGCAGGGCGGTGGCACCGTCGGTCATCAGCGCGAGCGCCTCGTGGGCGTCCATGCCCCCGGGCACCCCGATGAGCGAGTCCTGACGCAGCACCGCCCGCTCGGCGTAGCCGTTGACCGGTACTGACGCCTCCCCGTCCCCGTTCGTCGGGCCCGTCTCACCGACGACCTCCGTGCCCAGCCACGCCGGGTCCGTCTCCGGACCGGTCTCGACGACCCTGCCCGACACGCCCCCTCCGGGCACGTAGGGCGGTGCCACCGGGAAGTGGTCCGTGCCCCGGCCCGACCGGATGAGGGTGTCCAGGTACATCACGTTGGCGCCGGTCACCTCCACCAGGACCTGGCCGGGCCCCGGCCTCGGGTCGGGGACCTCCCGGGCCACCAGGACCTCGGGTCCGCCGAACTCGTCCACCCGTACTGCGCGCATCTGCACCGCACTCCTTCTCGCCTTCTCGGCGGGGTTGTTCCCGCTGCCCACAGTCTTCTTCCTCAACTAATGTTGAGGTCAACTGGCGGCTCCGGAAAGAACGAAACCGCCGAGCACGGGGCACGGCGGTGGCGGAGAAGGGCGCGGTCAGACCGCGACGTGGGAGAGGGCGCTCGGGTGGCGGCGCAGGAAGCCCTCCATGGACTGCGCCGGATGCCCGGTCAGGTCCGGGACGGTGGTCGAGACCGCGTCCATCTCCCCGGCGGCGATCGCCG
Source organism: Nocardiopsis sp. iso_40 (assembly GCF_056173285.1). Classification (NCBI taxonomy): domain Bacteria; kingdom Bacillati; phylum Actinomycetota; class Actinomycetes; order Streptosporangiales; family Nocardiopsidaceae; genus Nocardiopsis; species Nocardiopsis sp. iso_40. The sequence goes on from NZ_CM149666.1 coordinate 1,982,428, forward strand.
CGTACGAGGAGGCCCAGCCCTCGATCTCCCACTCGGCGGCCCCGCTCCGGCGGCGCGACTCCAGCGCCTCCTCCCAGGTCTGGGGCACGTACCGGATGTTGCGGCCGGTCAGCCGGCTCAGCTTGGCCACGGTGGCGCCCACCGACAGGGCCTCCGGGCCGGTCACGTCGTAGGTCGCCCCCTCGGAGGCGGCCACCGCCACGGGGTCGGTCAGTACGGCCGTGGCCACGTCCGCCACGTCGTCACGGGAGACCCACGCGGCCCTGCCGTCCCCGGCCGGCCCGCGCACCACCCCCTCGTCGTCCACCCAGCCGGGCAGCAGGTCCAGGTACAGGCTGGGTCTGAGGAACGTGTGCGACACACCGGTCGACCGGATATGGGCCTCGGTGTAGAAGTGCGTACGGGCGAACGTGAACGTGGAGGCGGGGCCCGCGCCGAGGAACGACAGGTACACGATCCGGGACACCCCGGCCCGGACCGCTCCGTCCACCGCGCTCAGGTGCGTGCGCACCCGGTCCTCGGACTCGGTCGCCGAGACCAGGAAGAGCGTGTCCACGCCGCGGCAGGCCCGCTCGAAGTCCGCGGTGTCCTCGTAGGCCGCCATCGCCGCGCTGCTCTCCGGGTACTCGGGTGCCCGGTTGATGTCGCGCACGATGAGACGCTGCGCCAGGCCGAGCCTCGCGATCCGGGCGGCCACACGCCCGCCCAGCGCACCCGTGGCCCCGGTCACCCCTATGGTGTGGTTTGTCATGTGATCGTCGCCCATGGAAACCCATCCTGGGGTACGAGCGGCTGCCCAGCGCTCATCGGCACGCCCCTTTTTGCGCCCGCCGGTCAGGGGGTGGTGCGCTCTTGGTGATCACCCGCCGGGCCGCCCCCGGAGGACGTACCGGCCGCTCCGGCCGGGCGCCGGTAGGACAGCCTGCGCAACAGGGCCTCGGCCGGTCCGCGCCGCCCCGCGCGCTCCATCGCGTGGGCGGCCGCCACCGTCACCAGCCACACCCCGGTCGCGTACAGGAACATCGTCCACGAGGACATGTGCGCGGCCAGTCCCAGACCCCAGGCGGCCAGGATCGGGGCGCACAGCACCGACTGGGCCAGATAGGAGCTGAGGGAGCGCTTGCCGGTGGCGCCCAGCGCGGTCACGACGACCCCCGGGGTCCGGCCGCGCCCCTGGATCCGGTGCGCGACCAGGGCGATCAGCGCGACGTAGCCGACCCCGCAGAACAGGCCGGTCAGCATGTGCGGCATGGTCAGCATCTGCCCCTGGGCCGGGGACAGCTCCCAGGCACCGGTCTGGGCCAGCGCCAGGGGGAGGCCGCCGAGCCAGCCGACGGTGACGCCCACGGCCGCGGCCCAGCGCAGGAGGACGAGGTGGCGCCCCGGCTCCTCCAGGACCCGGCGGCGCGCCGCCCAGTAGCCGAACAGGATCGCGGCGGGCACGGCCAGGCCCAGCAACCCCTGGCCGACACTGACCAGGGGCCAGAACGCCACGCGCTCCAGTGCGGCGGCGAGGGGGGACGCGTTGCCGATGTTGGCGGCCGAGGCGCTCAGGTCGAAACCGCCCCCGCCGCCCGTGGCGGCCTCGTCGACGAACGGCAGGGCCAGCAGACTGAACGCGGCCAGCAGCGTGATCAGGGCGGTCAGCACCGCACCCCACACGAGCAGCGTCACGTCCCTGCGTCGGAAGAACAGCCATCCCAGGAGCAGCCCGGCCAGGCCGTAGGCGCCGAGCACGTCGCCCATCCAGAGCAGGAGGGCGTGGAGGAAGCCGAAGACGATCAGCCACAGGTTGCGGCGGCGCAGCAGTGCGTTGACCTCCCGGACGGCGGTGCCCGCCGCCTCCTGGCGCGCGGCCAGCTGCACCATGCCGTAGCCGAACAGGAAGGCGAACATCGGGTAGCTGCGCATGTCCACGGCCACGACCGTGAAGAACTGCGCCGCCGTGTCCAGGACGCCCTCGGGCTCGGGGTGCATGGTGGCGCCGCCGCGCGGCGCGGCCCACAGGTACCAGACAGTGTTGGCCAGGGCGATGAACAGCAGCATGAAACCGCGTGCGAGGTCCGGCGCGAGCGCCCGTTCGGACGCGCTGGTCGGTCCGAGCGCGGCGGTGTTTCTGGACATGGGAGGGCTCCGGTTCCGGGATCTGTCTCGGGCTCCGATTCAAGCCGGAACCGGACAGCGGGCACAACCGGAAAAAGCCTGAGAAATCCCTCGAATCCTCAGGGTTTTCCCCTGGGCCTCCGGGCTCCGGGGCCCAGGGGCGACGGATCAGTGCGAGCGCCGGGTCGCGGCCACGACCAGCTCGCCCAGCGGACCGCGGGCGGACTCGTCCAGCTCGGGGCTCTCCAGGGCGTCGAGGGCCTTCCCGGTGTACTCCGAGATCATCGACTCGCAGGCGGCCAGCGCCCCGGAGGACTCGATCAGGCCGCACATCCACTCCACCGACTCCACCGCCAGGTCGGGGGCGCCCAACAGGCTCCGGAAGCGTTCGGCGTCGGCGGAACCGGACCGGGACAGGGTCTCGGCCACGACCAGGGTGCGCTTGCCCTCGCGCAGGTCGTCCCCGGCGGGCTTGCCCGTGGTGGACGGGTCGCCGAACACCCCGAGCACGTCGTCGCGCAGTTGGAAGGCGATACCCAGGGGGATGCCGTAGGCGGTGTAGACCCCGGCCAACTCCTCGCGGCGCCCGGCCAGGGCGGCGCCCAGGTGCAGGGGCCGCTCCACCGTGTACTTGGCCGTCTTGTAGCGCATCACCCGCAGGGCGGCCTCACGGCTGGCCGTGCCCCGGACCTGCTCCAGGGTGTCCAGGTACTGACCGGCCATCACCTCGGTGCGCATCGCGTCGAAGGGGACCCTGCCCTCGCGGAGGGTCTCCGGTGCGAAGCCGCTCGCCTGGTACATCTCGTCCGACCACGCCAGGCACAGGTCGCCGATGAGGATCGCGGCTCCCCGGCCGAACTCCTCGCTGTCACCGTTCCAGCCGCGGTCGGCGTGCAGTCCGGCCATGCGCTTGTGTGTGGCGGGCCGTCCCCGCCGGGTGTCGCTGTTGTCGATCACGTCGTCGTGGACCAGCGCACAGGCCTGGAGGAACTCCAGGGATGCGGCGGCGCGGACCATCCGCTCGTCACCGGCGGCGCCGCCGGCTCCGCGCCACCCCCAGTGGGCGAAGGTGGGGCGCAGGCGCTTGCCTCCGGAGACCATGGCCTCCAGGGAGTCCATCGCCGGGGCCAGCTCCTCTCCCACCTCCAACAGCTGCCCGCGGTGCGAGGCGCAGAAGGAGGAGAGTTCACGGTCCACGTCGGAACGGATGACGGAGGCGGCTGAGAAAGCGGAGGAGACGGCCATACCCTGCACATTATCGGCTGTCCGCGACGGGACGGGCGCTCCCGCGGCGTTCAGCGCGTCCCGCCTCGGACAGGACGCCCGAAGCCGCCCCCGAGACGGTGGCGTCTCTTTATCTGGAAGGTTTTTCGGCGAAGGTGCTGAAACCTGCTCACATTCTGGGAAAGAGACGGTTTCGGCCTCTCCGGTCTCAGCAAGTGGGACTCGGTGTCCGGCCACCGGAGGGGGCTCGCCTAGGATTGGTGGCATGTTGGCTGCACCGACCCACCCCGTGGCGCCCCGAACCCCGGCCTCGAAGCCGCGTCATATCCGTGAGCTCCTCGACTCGGGTGAGCCGATGTTCTCCTTCGAGTTCTTCCCGCCCCGGACCCCCGGGGCCAACGAGCGCCTGTGGCGGGCGATCCGCGAGATCGAGGCCCTGGGCCCCTCCTTCGTCTCGGTCACCTACGGCGCGGGCGGCAGCACCAGGGGTATGACGGTGGAGACCACCGAGCGCATCGCTACCGACACCACCCTGCTGCCGGTCGCGCACATGACGCTGGTGGACCACTCCGTGGCCGAACTGCGCCACCTCATCGGACGGTTGGCCGACGCCGGGGTGTCCAACATGCTGGCCGTGCGGGGCGACCCGCCCGGGGACCCGGACGGCGAGTGGGTCAGTCACCCGGAGGGGCTCACCTACGCCGAGGAGCTCGTGCGGCTGCTCAAGGAGAGCGGCGACTTCTGCGTGGGCGTGGCCGCCTTCCCCTACAAGCACCCCCGCTCCGCCGACGTGGAGACCGACACCGACTACTTCGTGCGCAAGTGCGAGGCCGGTGCCGACTACGCCATCACCCAGATGTTCTTCGACCCCGAGGACTACCTGCGCCTGCGCGACCGGGTGGCGGCCCGCGGCTGCGAGGTCCCCCTCATCCCCGAGGTCTTCCCCGTGGTGCGCACGTCGTTCATCCCGCGTTCGGAGAAACTGTCGGGGGCCCCGTTCCCGCGCGCCCTGGCGGCGAAGTTCGAGAGCTTCGGGGACGACACCGAGGCGGTGAGGGCCTTCGGTATCGAGTACGCCCAGCGCATGTGCGAGCGGTTGCTCGCCGAGGGCGCGCCGGGCATCCACTTCATCACCTCGAACCAGTCCACGGCCACCAGGCAGATCTACCGGGAGGTCGCCGGTCCCCGGGTCCGTCGAGCGGAAGCCGGGCGGCCATGATCACGAAGGGCTGGTCGGGCGAGCCGGGGAACGAGAAGGACCCCAGGAGCTCGACGAACCCGCACGAACGGTAGAGGTGGCGCGCCGCGGAGGGGCCCGTACGGGTGGACAGCACCGCGGTGCGCTCCGTGCGCCCCGAACACAGGGCGTGCAGGAGCGAACGGCCGATGCCGCGGTTCTGTGCCTCGGGGTGGACGTGCACCTCGGCGATCTCCAGGGGGTCGGCGAGGTAGCGGCGGACGTACCGTGAACGCCCGTGGGCGTGCAGCCCCTCGGTGACGACGTCGTGCCACCACTGCCCCGCGCGGCCGTGGAAGGCGTAGGCGAAGCCCACCGGGTGCTCGTCGTGCAGCGCCACCACCGACCTGAACCCGGGGTGGCGGGCGTGCTCGGCCATGACGGCGGCCCGCCCCGGGAGCTGTGCGGACGGCGGGCGCATGGCGGCCCCGTAGATCTCCAGGAGCGCCGGGACGGCGTGCGTGAACGCTGGGGGCGCGAGTTCGCGCAACTCGGTGTCGGCTGCCACGCCCCCAGACTAGACCTCGGGCTCCGCCGCCGCTGGTGGTTCCGGCGGCCGGGCCGCGGTCCCCGCGGACCCCGCGGGTCTCCTTGACGCCCCGAGCCGGAGGAGTGTTAACTGGTGTGTGTCGAACATGAGTTCGACAATCCCGCCGGTTCGCCGGCGGGGTTCGGCGCGGCCGGGCAGGGGAGGGGAAGCCCCCGCCCGGCCGCGCTGCGCTCCGGTGTCCGGCGCCGACACGGGTGCCCCGGGGTCCGGACGCGCGAAAGCCGGGTGCCCCGGCTGAGGGGCCACCCGGCTTTCGTGGTCCGCGTGTGTGCGGTCGGCGCTCCTAGAAGGCGTCGACGGCGCGACGTGCCTCCGGGTCGAGGACGCCCCAGTTGATGAGCTCCTCGGTCAGGTCCCCGGGGGACTTGTCGTAGATGACCGCGAGTGAACGCAGGTCCTCCTGGCGGATGGAGAGCACTCGCCCGTTGTAGTCGCCCCGCTGGCTCTGGATGGTGGCGACGTAGCGGGAGAGCGGTCCCGCCTTCTCCTGCGGGAGCTGCTGCATGCGCTCCAGGTCGATGACCAGCTTGGGTGTCGGACCCAGAGGTGTGGGTGCGGCGCCGCCGGGCAGCAGCTCCGACATCGGCACCCCGTAGAAGTCGGCCAGCTCGGCCAGCTTCTGCACGGTGACGGCGCGGTCGCCGCGCTCGTAGGAGCCCACCACGACGGCCTTCCAGCGTCCGTGGGACTTCTCCTCCACCCCGTGCAGGGACAGGCCCTGCTGGGTGCGGATGGCACGCAGTCGCGCACCGAGGGACTTGGCGTATTCGGATGGCATTTTCTTGTCGCTCCCGGCCGTGACGGTGGCTGGCGTGAGTGGGGAGACGTCCGCTCGTACTCGGCGGGCCGCCTGGGCGGTCCAGCGGATGGTCACGGGGTGCAACCCCACCCGGTAGTGGTTACAGACAGTGACGGTAGAGGGGGGCTGGTGTCCAGGTCAAGCCGTTGGTGTGAAACGCGACTAATCAGTGGCCAAACCGTGCGTAGGTGAGACGCCTCTCATTTGTGGACCAGTTGGGGCGAGTAGGGCACGTCTGGCGGGCGGAAAGCCCGCTCCTGCAGGGAATTTCGTGTTTCCTCCCCGTGGGTTGCGAATCCGTAGTGTCATGAAACGAATACCCTTGGCTGGACAAACGATGGCATGGGATGTGACTAGCATCACATCTGTGGTCTCGGCTTGTGGAACGCGCCTGAGGGTCCCTCCGTCCGCGCTGGTAGCGTGGGCCCGATCGACATCCTTTAACGACCTGTTCTGTGAGGCAGGGAAGGGGTCATTACTTTGCGTGCGCAAAAACCAACAAAAGGTGATGCGGGTTCCGCTGGTTCCGCACCGGATCCCGACGCACCCGAGGTGCCCGAAGGCACCAGAGCCGTCCTCGACGGCAACGAGCTCAACCGGGCACTGACCCGTATCGCCCACGAGGTGCTCGAACGCACCAAGGGCGGCCAGGACGTCACCCTCCTGGGCATCCCCTCACGCGGTGTACCGCTCGCCCGGCGCCTGGCCAGCCGCATCGAACGGGTCGAGGACCTCAGCGTCCCCACCGGCTCCCTCGACATCACGATGTACCGCGACGACCTGCGGTTGGCCCCCGCCCGCGCTCTCGGCAGAACCGAGATCCCGGCCGGCGGACTCGACGACCGCGTCGTCGTCCTCGTCGACGACGTCCTCTTCTCCGGCCGCACCGTCCGCGCCGCCCTCGACGCGCTGGGCGACCTCGGCCGCCCGCGCTCGGTCCAACTCGCCGTCCTCGTCGACCGGGGCCACCGCGAACTGCCCATCCGCGCCGACTACGTGGGCAAGAACCTGCCGACCTCCCTGCGGGAGAGCGTCACCGTCCGCCTGGACGAGACCGACGGCCACGACGCGGTCCTCCTCGGACCCTCCCGCCCCTCGCCCGCCACCACCCTCGGCGGCCTCAAGGGCGGTCCGCGGCCCGGTTCCCCCGACACGTCGCCCGCCACCACCGAAGGGGACGACTGATGCGCCACCTGCTGTCCGCCGGAGACCTCGGCCGCGACGAGGCCACCCTCGTCCTGGACACCGCCGCCGAGCTCGCCCAGGTCGGGGACCGCTCCGTCAAGAAGCTCCCCACCCTGCGCGGCCGCACCGTGGTCAACCTCTTCTACGAGGACTCCACCCGCACCCGGACCTCCTTCGAGCTGGCGGCCAAGCGCCTGTCCGCCGACGTCATCAACTTCTCCGCCAAGGGGTCCAGCGTCTCCAAGGGCGAGAGCCTCAAGGACACGGCGCTCACCCTGCAGGCGATGGGGGCGGACGCCGTCGTCATCCGGCACAGCGCCTCCGGGGCCGCCCACCGCCTGGCCAACTGGGTGGACGGGTCCGTCCTCAACGCGGGCGACGGCACCCACGAACACCCCACCCAGGCCCTGCTGGACGCCTACACCATGCGCGACCGCCTGGGGCGCCTCGAGGGCCTGCGCGTGGCCGTCGTCGGCGACATCCTGCACAGCCGGGTCGCCCGCTCCAACGTGCTGCTGCTCACCACCCTGGGCGCACACGTCACCCTGGTCGCGCCGCCGACCCTGCTCCCGGTCTCGGTGCACACCTGGCCGTGCGAGGTCTCCTACGACCTCGACGAGGTGCTGCCCAAGTCCGACGTGGTCATGATGCTGCGCGTCCAGGCCGAGCGCATGCGCGACTCCTTCTTCCCCTCGGTCCGCGAGTACAGCCGCAACTACGGGCTCGACGGAGAGCGCCTGAACCGGATGCCCGCCGAGGCCATCGTCATGCACCCCGGCCCGATGGTCCGCGGCATGGAGATCTCCGCGGAGGTCGCCGACTCGCCCCGCTGTACCGTCACCGAGCAGGTCGCCAACGGTGTCAGCCTGCGCATGGCCGTGCTCTACCTGCTGCTCGGCGGCTCCTAGCCGTGTTTGCCTTGGACCTCCGCTCCGCTTCGATCCGTCTTCGGCCGCCTGAAAGGGCAGGAACTTTCGGCACCTGCGGTGTGATGGCTCGTTCCTCGCCACCACACCTCCGGCACCTCCAAAACCCTGCCGGCGTCCGAACGGGGAACCCGACGTCCGAACGCCCCGGCGCCCGCGCCCGGTGAGCTTGCCGCAGCCCGGACGCCCACGAACCTCATCTCCACCGAACACGAGAAAGCCGACACCCCGATGCCCCACACCAAGGGACCGCACCTGGTCCGCGGAGCCCGCCCGCTCGGCGGCGACCCCGTCGACCTGCTGTTCGTCGACGGCCTGATCGCCGAGACCGGCTCCGGCCTGCAGGCCCCCGAGGGCGCCCAGATCGTGGACGCCACCGGCCTGATCGCCCTGCCCGGCCTCGTGGACCTGCACACCCACCTGCGCGAACCCGGCCGCGAGGACGCCGAGACCGTCGCCTCCGGATCCCGTTCCGCCGCGATGGGCGGCTACACCTCCGTACACGCCATGGCCAACACGGACCCCGTCGCCGACACCGCCGGCGTGGTCGAACAGGTCTGGCGCCTGGGCCGCGAGGCCGGATACTGCGACGTGCGCCCCGTCGGCGCCGTCACCGTCGGCCTGGCGGGCGAGCAGCTCTCCGAGATCGGCGCGATGGCCGACTCCGCCGCCCAGGTCAGGGTCTTCTCCGACGACGGCATCTGTGTCTGGGACGCCCTGCTGATGCGCCGGGCCCTGGAGTACGTCAAGGCCTTCGACGGCGTCATCGCCCAGCACGCCCAGGAGCCCCGCCTCACCGAGGGCGCCCAGATGAACGAGGGCTGCGTCTCCGACCGGCTCGGCCTGCCCGGCTGGCCCGCGGTCGCCGAGGAGGCGATCATCGCCCGCGACTGCCTGCTCGCCCAGCACGTCGGCTCGCGCCTGCACGTGTGCCACGTCTCCACCAAGGGCTCGGTGGACATCATCCGCTGGGCCAAGGAGCGCGGCTGCGACGTCACCGCTGAGGTCACCCCGCACCACCTGCTCCTCACCGACGACCTGGTGGAGAGCTACGATCCCGTCTACAAGGTCAACCCGCCCCTGCGCACCGCCGAGGACGTCCAGGCGCTGCGCGAGGGCCTGGCCGACGGAACGATCGACATCGTCGCCACGGACCACGCCCCCCACCCCGTGGAGGCCAAGGAGACCGAGTGGTCCACGGCCGCCATGGGAATGGTCGGCCTGGAGACCGCGTTGCCGGTCGTGCAGCGGACGATGGTCGACACCGGCCTGCTCACCTGGGCCCAGGTCGCCGACCGCATGTCCGCCGCTCCGGCCCGCATCGGCCGGGTGAGCGGCCACGGCCGCGGCCTGGCGGTCGGTGAACCCGCCAACGTCGTCCTGTACGACCCCGAGGCGCCCGTCGACGTCGACGGGGCGGCCATGGCCACCAAGAGCAGCAACACCCCGTTCCGGGGGATGACCCTGCCCGGCCGGGTCCGCGCCACGTTCCTGCGCGGCGCGCCCACCGTCCTGGAGGGGAAGATCAATTGAGCACAGTGAACACAGGCACCCAGGCCAGCCCTGGTGGCACAGAGGGGGGAAACGTGTCCGAGGAGACCGGCGGGCCGGCGATTCTGGTACTCGAGGACGGGCGCGTGTTCCGCGGCCGATCCTTCGGTGCCACAGGCGAGACCTTCGGCGAGGCCGTCTTCAACACCGGGATGACCGGCTACCAGGAGACCCTCACGGACCCCTCCTACCACCGCCAGATCGTGGCGATGACCGCGCCGCACATCGGCAACACCGGGGTCAACGACGACGACCCCGAGTCCGGCCGGATCTGGGTGGCGGGATACGTCGTCCGCGAGCCCGCGCGCATCCCCTCCAACTGGCGCGCCCAGCGCACGCTCGACGAGGAACTGCGCCGCCAGAACGTGGTCGGCATCGCCCTCACCGGGACCCGGGCCCTCACCCGGCACCTGCGGGACCGCGGCGCCATGCGCGCGGCGGTCAGCACCGTCGAGACCGACCCCGAGGCGCTGCTCGCCCGCATCCTGGAGCAGCCCCGCATGGCCGGTTCCGACCTGGCCGCCGAGGTCAGCACCGACGGCGCCTACGAGATCCTGCCGCCCGAGGGGGTGGCGACCCGCTTCCACGTCGCCGCCGTCGACCTCGGCATCAAGGCGATGACGCCCCAGCGGCTGGCCGAGCGCGGCTGCCGGGTCACCGTGCTGCCCGCCTCCGCCACCGCCGAGGAGATCCTCGCGCTCGACCCGGACGGCGTCTTCTTCAGCAACGGCCCCGGGGACCCCGCCACCGCGGACCACCCGGTCGAGGCCATGCGCGGCGTCCTGGACTCCGGGAAGCCGCTCTTCGGTATCTGCTTCGGCAACCAGATCCTGGGCCGCTCCCTGGGCCTGGGCACCTACAAGCTGCCCTTCGGCCACCGGGGCGTCAACCAGCCGGTCATCGACACCCGCACCAAGAGGGTCGCGATCACCAGCCAGAACCACGGCTTCGCCGTCGACGCCCCGCTCGACGCCCCCTTCGACACCCCCTACGGCCGGGCCGAGGTCAGCCACATCGGCCTCAACGACCAGGTCGTCGAGGGTCTGCGGCTGCTGGACCGCCCCGTCTTCAGCGTCCAGTTCCACCCGGAGGCCGCCGCGGGCCCCCACGACGCCGCCGAGCTCTTCGACGAGTTCGTCGACCTGATGTCCGACCAGCCCGCACCGGCTGCCAAGCAGTAAGAGGAACAGAGCATGCCGCGCCGTAGTGACCTTTCATCCGTCCTCGTGGTCGGCTCCGGTCCGATCGTGATCGGGCAGGCGGCCGAGTTCGACTACTCGGGTACCCAGGCCTGCCGTGTCCTGCGGGCCGAGGGCCTGCGGGTCATCCTGGTCAACTCCAACCCGGCCACGATCATGACCGACCCGGAGATCGCCGACGCCACCTACGTCGAGCCGATCACCCCCGAGATGATCGAGAAGATCATCGCCAAGGAGCGCCCCGACGCGCTCCTGCCCACCCTGGGCGGGCAGACCGCGCTCAACGCCGCCGTCGACCTGGACGAGGCCGGGATCCTGGCCAAGTACGACGTCGAGCTCATCGGCGCCAACATCGAGGCCATCCAGTCCGGCGAGGACCGCGAGAGCTTCAAACGGATCGTCGAGCGCATCGGCGGCGAGTCCGCCCGCTCGCGTATCTGCCACACCCTCCAGGAGTGCCTGGACGCCGCCGAGGAGCTGGACTACCCGGTCGTGGTCCGCCCGTCCTTCACCATGGGCGGCGCCGGTTCGGGCTTCGCCCACAACGAGGGCGAGCTGCGCCGTATGGCCAGCCAGGGCCTCGCGCTCTCCCCGACCACCGAGGTGCTCCTGGAGGAGTCCATCCTCGGTTGGAAGGAGTACGAGCTGGAGCTGATGCGCGACACCAACGACAACGTCGTGGTCGTGTGCTCCATCGAGAACCTCGACCCCATGGGCGTGCACACCGGCGACTCCATCACCGTGGCCCCGGCCATGACCCTCACCGACCGCGAGTACCAGAAGCTGCGCGACATCGGTATCGCGGTCATCCGCGAGGTCGGGGTGGACACCGGCGGCTGCAACATCCAGTTCGCCGTCCACCCCACAACCGGCCGGATCATCGTCATCGAGATGAACCCCCGGGTGTCCCGCTCCTCGGCGCTGGCCTCCAAGGCCACCGGCTTCCCGATCGCCAAGATCGCCGCCAAGCTGGCCGTCGGCTACACGCTGGACGAGATCCCCAACGACATCACCAGGGAGACCCCGGCCAGCTTCGAGCCCACGCTCGACTACGTGGTCGTGAAGGTCCCCCGTTTCGCCTTCGAGAAGTTCCCCGGCGCCGACCCCACCCTCACCACCACCATGAAGTCGGTGGGCGAGGCCATGGCCATCGGCCGGTCCTTCCCCGAGGCCCTGCAGAAGGCCATGCGCTCCCTGGAGAAGGCGGGTGTCGGCCTGACCTGGGCGGGCGACCCCGGTGACAAGGACGAGCTGCTGCGCCGCGCCGCACAGCCCACCGAGCACCGGCTCCGCCAGGTCCAGCAGGCCCTGCGCGCCGGAGCCACGGTGGAGGAACTGCACGAGTCCACGAAGATCGACCCCTGGTTCCTGGACCAGATGCTGCGCCTGGAGGAGACGGCCCGCGTCCTGGCCGGAGCGGGCAAGCTCGACGCGGACCTGCTCCGCGAGGCCAAGGGCCTCGGTTTCTCCGACGTCCAGATCGGTGAGATCACCGGCAAGTCGGAGGACGTGGTCCGCGAGCTCCGGCACGCCCTGGGCATCCACCCCGTCTACCTGACCGTGGACACCTGCGCCGCCGAGTTCGAGGCCCAGACGCCGTACCTGTACTCCAGCTACGACGAGGAGACCGAGGTCCCCGCCGGGGACAAGCCCAAGATCATCATCCTGGGCTCGGGGCCCAACCGCATCGGCCAGGGCGTGGAGTTCGACTACTCCTGCGTCCACGCCTGCTTCGCGCTCTCCGACGCCGGGTTCGAGACCGTCATGGTCAACTGCAACCCCGAGACCGTCTCCACCGACTACGACACCAGCGACCGGCTCTACTTCGAGCCGCTCACCCTGGAGGACGTGCTGGAGGTCGTGCGCGCCGAGCAGGCCGCCGGACCGGTCGTCGGGGTCATCGTTCAGCTCGGCGGACAGACCCCGCTGGGCCTGGCCCGCCGCCTCAAGGCCGCCGGGGTGCCCATCATCGGCACCAGCCCCGAGGCCATCGACCTGGCCGAGGACCGAGGCGCCTTCGGCAGGGTCCTGGCCGACGCCGGGCTGCCCGCGCCCAAGTACGGCATGGCCTACTCCTTCGCCGAGGCCAAGGCCGCCGCGGACGAGATCGGCTACCCGGTCATGGTCCGCCCGTCCTACGTGCTGGGCGGCCGGGGCATGGAGATCGTCTACAGCGAGAAGATGCTCGCCGACTACATCGAGCGCAACGCCGAGGTCAGCCCCGAGCACCCGGTCCTGATCGACCGCTTCCTCGACGACGCCATCGAGATCGACGTCGACGCCATCTACGACGGCAAGGACCTGTACCTGGGCGGCGTCATGGAGCACATCGAGGAGGCCGGGATCCACTCCGGCGACTCGGCGTGCACCCTGCCCTCGATCACCCTGGGCAGCGAGGACATCGAGCGCATCCGCTACTCCACCGAGGCCATCGCGCGCGGTACCGGGGTACGGGGCCTGCTCAACGTCCAGTACGCGCTGGCCTCCGGCGTCCTCAACGTCCTGGAGGCCAACCCGCGCGCCTCCCGCACCGTGCCGTTCGTCTCCAAGGCCACCGCGGTGCCGCTGGCCAAGGCCGCCGCCCGCGTCATGGCCGGGAGCAGCATCGCCGAGCTCCGCGCCGAGGGCATGCTGCCCGCCCGGGGCGACGGCGGCGACCTGCCCGCCGACGCCCCGGTCTCGGTCAAGGAGGCGGTGCTTCCCTTCAACCGGTTCATCAACAAGGAGGGCGAGGGCGTCGACACCGTCCTGGGCCCGGAGATGCGCTCCACCGGTGAGGTCATGGGCCTGGACACCGAGTTCGGATCCGCCTACGCCAAGTCCCAGCTGGCGGTCAACGGCACGGTACCCACCCGGGGCAAGGTGTTCGTCTCGGTCGCCAACCGCGACAAGCGCTCGATGATCTTCCCGGTCAAGCGGCTGGCCGACCTCGGCTTCGAGATCCTGGCCACCGAGGGCACCGCCGTGGTGCTGCGCCGCAACGGCGTCCGCGCCACCGTGGTGCGCAAGCACAGCACGGGTGTCGGTCCCCAGGGCGAGCCCACCATCGTGCAGCTCATCCACGACGGTGACGTCGACCTGATCGTCAACACCCCGTTCGGCAGCGCGGGCCAGGCCGGTCCCCGCCTGGACGGGTACGAGATCCGGACCGCCGCCATCGTGCGGGGGGTGCCCAGCGTCACCACCGTGCAGGGTCTGGCCGCCGCGGTGCAGGCGATCGAGGCCCGTGTGCGCGGCGACGTCGGGGTGCGCTCCCTCCAGGAGCACGCCCGGACGCTCACGGCGAGTCGCCGGAGCTCCTAGGCTGTAGCCAGCCCGGGCCGAAGTGGAACACGGGCCCACAGCAGGTACGGCCCGGGCGCCGCGGGGACCCCGCGGCGCCCGGACCGCACAGCCGAGTTCTAGAGAGGCCGCCAGGACACATGAGCGACAACGGACCGGTGCAGACCAGGTGCCCTGTGCTGAACGTGCGCAGGGTGGACGCCTACTACGCCATCACCGTCGTCGCTCCGGGTATCGCCGAACGGTTCCGCTCGGGACAGTTCGTGTCGGTTGCGGTCGGCGGCGACCACTCCAGCACCCTGTTGCGCCGCCCCTTCGCCGTGCACGACGTCAAGCCCGACTACGGCGGCACCGTCGAGTTCCTGTTCGCGGTGCGCGGCAGCGGGACCGCCTGGCTGGCCGAACGAAGATCGCGCGATCTGCTCGACGTGGTCGGCCCTCTCGGCCGCCCCTTCCCGCTGCCCCGGGACCCGGTCAACTGCGTGCTGGTGGGCGGGGGCTCCGGGAGCGCGCCCCTGTTCCCGCTCGCGCAGTCGCTGCGCCGTCGGGGCTGCCGGGTGGACTTCGTGCTGGGCGCGGCCTCCGCCGACCGTGTGTTCAGCGCCATCACCGCCCGCCGTATCGCCGAAACCGCCGCCTTCACGACCGACGACGGTTCCTTCGGCACGCGGGGCCGGGTCTGTGACGTGCTGGGCCGGGTGATCGAGGAGGCCAGGTCCGACGCGGTCTACGCCTGCGGGCCGATGCCGATGCTGCGCGCGGTCACGGCCGTGGCGGGCAGCCACGGGCTCCCCGTGCAGGTCGCGGTGGAGGAGACCATGGCGTGCGGTGTCGGTATCTGTATGAGCTGCGTGATCCCGGTGGTGGGAGAGGACGGCATCACCCGGATGGTGCGCTCCTGCGTGGACGGCCCGGTCTTCCGGGGCGAACACGTGCGCTTCGACGACGTCGGCACGATCCCCTTCGACGCCCTGGGCGCGCCCGGCTGGAAGGGGTCCAGCGCGGCCCGCGCCGCCGAGTCGGCCCGCGACATCGCCTGATCCCAGCGCCGTGGAGACCACATCAGGACCGTGCCGACCGGCCACGAGTGAGCGAAGGCAATTGAACGCAGACCTCAGGACCAGACTGGGCTCCCTGCGACTCCCGAACCCGGTGGTGACCGCCGCCGGGTGCGCGGGGTCGGGGCGCGAGCTGGCGCAGTTCTTCGACATCGCGGAGATCGGCGCCGTCACCACCAAGTCGTTGATGCTGGAGCCGCGTGCGGGCCGACCCGCGCCGCGTATGGCGGAGACCCCCAGCGGGATGCTCAGTGCCACGGGCATGCAGGGGCCGGGGATCGACGTGTTCCTCCAACGCGATCTGCCGTGGCTGCTCTCCCGAGGGGGGAGGGCGATCGTCTCCCTCGCGGGTTCGGGCGCGGGCGAGTTCGGGGAGCTGGCCAGACGGGTCTCCGAGGCTGAGGGGGTGGGCGCCATCGAGGTCAACCTCTCCTGCCCGAACCCGGCCGACCCGTCGGGGCGCCACTTCGCCGACGACGCGGCCCAGGCCGCGGCGGTGGTGCAGACGGTGCGCTCGCACGCCCGCTCCGACGTGCCGGTCCTGGCCAAGCTCGCCGCGGACGTCCCCGACGTCGTCGAGCTCGCCGGGGCCTGCGTCGCGGCCCGTGCCGACGGGCTGACCATGATCAACACCCTGCGGGGGATGAGTGTGGACACCCGGACCCTGCGCCCGGCGGTGGCCGGGGGGATGGGCGGGCTCTCCGGCCCGGCGATCCGCCCCCTGGCGGTGGGGTGCGTCTACCGGGTCCACGAGGCCTTCCCCGAGGTGCCGATCATCGGGACGGGCGGGGTGCGTACCGGGACCGACGTCCTGGAGTTCATGGCTGCGGGGGCGAGCGCCGTGGCGGTGGGGACGGTCAACTTCGCCGACCCCTCGGCCTGTGCGCGGGTGCTGAGGGAGTTCACCGAGGCACTGGACGCCAGAGGGGTTTCCAGGGCCTCGGACGTGGTGGGGGCCGCGCACCGGCCGGGAACCGGTGTGTGACGACGGCTTCACGGGCCGACAGCGCCCTGACCGGCCTGAACGGCGCTGAGATGGCTCTGTGTGGCCGAACGGGTGCATTCGGGACACAGGGGGTGGGTTCGTTGGGAAAGTGTCCCCAGGGTCGTTTCAGCGGACGTTACGGGGAAGTGACACGGGATGGGTGCATGAAGCGCCCCATCCGGGGAATCGCACACCTGATGGTGTGCACATGACAGTGGACGTGCATCGGCCGGTGCGTCTGTAATCGCAGACGTAAATACTGGCGGATGCTTCAGGCGCCGGCTCCGACCGCCGGCGGCACACGATTGGAGATACCGACATGACCGCGCCCTCCGCGCCCATCGCCGTCGCGATCGACGCCAACGAGATCGAGACCGCGGCCACCTGGGCCTCCTCGGTCGCACCGCACGTGAGCACGGTGAAGGTGGGCCTGGAGCTGTACCTGCGGTACGGCCCCGAGGTGATCAGCGCCGTGCGCGGCGCCAACCGTGTCGGCGTCTTCCTGGACCTGAAGCTGCACGACATCCCCGCCACCGTCGCCGGTGCGGCGCGCAGCGTGGCGGGCCTGCGGCCCTCGATCCTGACGGTTCACGCGGGTGGGGGAGCGGACATGGTCCGGGCCGCGGTGGAGGCGGCGCCGGACACCAAGATCGCGGCGGTGACGGTGCTCACCTCCATGAACGAGACGGACCTGGAGCAGGTGGGGCTGCTCGGTCCGGCACGGGACGCGGTGCGACGCCTGGCGGTGCTCGCGGTGGGCGCGGGTGCGCGCGCACTGGTGTGCTCGCCGCAGGAGGTCGCGCTCGTGCGTGCCGAGGTGGGCCCGGACGTCACCCTGATCACCCCGGGCGTACGTCCGGCCGGGGCGGACGCGGGCGACCAGTCCCGGGTGGCCACCCCGGAGGAGGCGATCGAGGCAGGGGCGGACCTTCTGGTCATCGGTCGTCCGATCACCCGTGCCGCGGACCCCGGCGCGGCGGCGGCCTCCATCGCGGCGGCCGTACGGCGTGCCGGGGTCCGTGTCTGATCCTCCGGCCGGTTCCGCGGGCCCGTGGGCTGCGCCGTTCCGGCGGGGGAGAGGAGGGGGCGGGCGTTCTTGGCGCACCCGCCCCATCACTCACAGTTGTGGGTCACGGACGGTTACTAATTGGGTCTGTCCGAAACTAGAAAACCATGGCAAAGGGTGACCCGCGTCACCGCTGGGTGACCTGCGCTGGTGACACGCTTTCCCTGGTCATCAACCGGGACCAAAGTCCTGTTTTTCGTCTCTTAAAGCAATGGGCCTGTAACTCTGTGTAGTTCCTTCGATGAAATAGCCCTTGAAAGGGCACTTTACGTTGCCTAACAGGGGTCAGACCTACTAACTTGCGCAGGCGTCCGCCCTCTACAAACGAGTAGAAATCCGAGGTGACCCGGCGTGGCCCTTCCTCCCCTCACACCCGAGCAGCGCAGCGCGGCTCTCGAGAAGGCCGCCAAGGCCAGAAAAGAGCGTGCGGAGGTCAAGAACAAGCTGAAGAACGGCGGCATCTCGCTGTCCGAGGTGCTCTCCAACGGCCTCAAGGACGACGTCATCGGCAAGATGAAGGTTTCGGCTCTGCTGGAATCCCTCCCCGGTGTCGGCAAGGTGCGCGCCAAACAGATCATGGAGCGGCTCAACATCGCTGAGTCGCGCCGTGTCCGGGGCCTGGGTACCAACCAGCGCGCCGCCCTGGAGAGCGAGTTCGGCGACCTCACCAAGTAACACCGGTCCGTTGGTACCGGCCGACACCGCACCCGTCGCGTCCCCCACAGTCGCGCGGAGCCGTCGCAGCCAAGGCGGCGGCAGGCGGTGAGCAGTACCCGGCGCCGCGGTCGGCGGACGGATGGGCCCCAGGTCACACTCCGTCCGCCGCACCGTGGCCCGGTGGTATAAAGGGAGCTTCCCGCGACCGTACGCTGCGCACCACAACGCCAGCACGAGCCGCCCGCGCGGTGACGCGTCGGACCGCGAGCCCGGCCCCAGGCAGCGCACACCAGGCCCGCCCGCGGCCCACCGCGCGGCGGAGAGCCGAATGGAAGCCTGATCTCACATGCCTGCGCAGACCGCAGACCAGTCCCGACCGGCCGAGAAGCGGCTGACCGTCCTCTCCGGCCCCTCCGGCGTGGGGAAGAGCACGGTCGTCGCACACCTGCGCCAGGTCACCCCCGACGTGTGGCTGTCGGTGTCGGTGACCACCCGCAAGCCCAGGCCGGGTGAGCAGGACGGGGTCCAGTACTACTTCGTCACCGACGAGGAGTTCGACCGTCTCGTCGCCGAGAACCAGCTCCTGGAGTGGGCCCAGTTCGCCGGCAACCGCTACGGGACCCCGCGCGGCCCCGTCGAGGAACGGCTCGCCCGAGGGGTGCCCGTACTGTTGGAGATCGAGCTCCAGGGTGCGCGCCAGGTGCGCGATTCCATGGACGACGCCCTGCACGTCTTCCTCGCACCGCCCTCCTGGGAGGAGCTGGTACGCAGGCTGACCGGCCGCGGCACCGAGTCCGACGAGGTCGTCCAGCGCAGGCTGGAGGTCGCCAAGGTCGAGCTGGCCGCGGAGAAGGAATTCGACACGACCCTGGTCAACACGTCCGTACAGGAAGTGTGCGACGAGCTGCTAGCGTTGATGACCGCGCCCAAGGTGTGATAGCGGCCGCGCCGGCCCCGGCTGCGGCGCCCCGCCTCGGGCCCCGAGAACCGTTCCATCCAACCAACGTCACGGCTTTCGACGAGCCGGAGACCGTCCCTGGGGGTAACAAAGTGGCTGGTACCGAGCCCGTCGCCGAAGGCATCACCAACCCGCCGATCGACGACCTGCTGGAGTGCGTCGACAGCAAGTACAGCCTGGTCACCATGGCCTCCAAGCGGGCCCGCCAGATCAACGCCTACTACGCCCAGCTCGGCGAGGGCCTGCTGGAGTACGTCGGCCCGCTGGTGGAGACCCAGGTCCAGGAGAAGTCCCTGTCCATCGCCCTGCGCGAGGTCAAGTCCGGTCTGCTCACCGCGGAGCCGTACGAGGGCGCCTGATCCCTCTCCGGTACACCGCGTGCCCTCCGCGGCGCCCGTCAGGGGCGTGCGGGGGGCACCGTCGTCCCCGGGGGCGGTCCCCGGGAGGCGCCGGGCCGGGGGCCTGGTAGAACTCCTTGTGTGAGTGACACAGAATCCGTTCCCCAGGTGGTCCTCGGAGTCGGCGGGGGCATCGCCGCCTACAAGGTGTGCGAGCTGCTCCGCCGGCTGACCGAGTCGGGCCACCGTGTCCGGGTCGTGCCCACCGCCGACGCCCTGCGCTTCGTCGGTGAGCCCACCTGGGCCGCCCTGTCCGGCCAACCCGTCGACACCGGCGTGTGGGACCAGGTCCACGAGGTTCCGCACGTGCGCATCGGCCAGTCGGCCGACCTCGTGTTCGTCGCGCCCGCCACCGCCAACATCCTGGCCAAGGCGGCCGCCGGTCTGGCCGACGACCTCCTGACCAACACCCTCCTCACCGCCCGCTGCCCGGTCGTGTTCGCCCCGGCGATGCACACCGAGATGTGGGAGCACCCGGCGACCCGGGCCAACGTGGCGACGCTGCGCTCGCGCGGAGCCCTGGTCCTGGATCCGGCCGTGGGCCGCCTCACCGGTGCCGACAGCGGGCGCGGGCGGCTGCCGGAGGCCGCGGCCCTGTTCGAGGCCGCCCGTCTCGTGCTCCGCCGCGGGTCCGTGGAACCCGACCTCACCGGTAAGCGCGTGCTGATCTCCGCCGGGGGCACCCGCGAGGCCATCGACCCGGTCCGCTTCATCGGCAACCACTCCTCGGGGCGGCAGGGGTACGCCCTGGCACGGACCGCCGCCGCCCGTGGCGCCGACGTGACCGTGGTCGCCGCCAACGTCAGCCTGCCCGACCCCGCAGGCGTACGCCTGGTGAGAGTGGGGTCGGCGGTGGAGTTGGCCGAGGCGGTGGAGGCCGAGCGGACCGGTGCCGACGCGGTGGTGATGACCGCCGCGGTCGCCGACTTCCGCCCGGTGAACAGCGTCGCCTCCAAGATCAAGAAGTCCGGTGCGGCGCCGGCCCCCATCGAACTGGCGGAGAACCCCGACATCCTGGCCGGGCTGGTCGCCTCCCGGGAGAGGGAGGGGCTCGCCCAGACCATCGTGGGCTTCGCCGCGGAGACCGACGACGTGATCTCCAACGGCCGGGCCAAACTGGCCCGGAAGGGCTGTGACCTGCTCGTGGTCAACCAGGTCGGTGGGGGGAGGGCCTTCGGTACCGACGACAACCAGGCGACCGTCCTGGGCGCCGACGGAACCGTCGTGGACGTCCCCACGGGCCCCAAGGAGGACCTCGCCGACCGGGTGTGGGACCTGGTGGCCGAACGGCTCCCGGACTGAGCACCGGCCGACGGCCCGCCCGGACCGGGCCAGTGCGGCGGGTACACGGCCCACGGTCGGCCTGAGGCGGAGGGGAGGTAAATCTCCTGCTCGCCACGCTGGATTCCTACCGCTGAGTACGACACACTTCCTTCGGGTGTCCGCGCACGGCTGACGAGGCCGAGCAGTGGGCGCCCACCCCCACCAGTCCGGTTACAGTGGACGAATAACCAACCGCGTCGGTCGGTATTGCCGCCCCGGCAGGAGCCGTGGAGGAGCGAAACCGCCCGACACATGTCAGCCAGCAGCCGCTGCAAGGAGTCACGCAACGTGTCCCGCCGCCTTTTCACCTCCGAGTCGGTCACCGAAGGCCATCCCGACAAGATGGCCGACCAGATCAGTGACGCGATCCTCGACGCGATGCTCACCAGCGACCCCAGCAGTCGGGTCGCGGTCGAGACGCTGATCACCACCGGTCAGGTCCACATCGCGGGTGAGGTCACCACTCAGACCTATGTCGACATCCCCGCCATCGTGCGCGAGAAGATCCTCGAGATCGGATACGACTCCTCCGCCAAGGGGTTCGACGGTGACTCCTGCGGGGTCAACGTCTCCATCGACGCACAGTCCCCGGACATCGCCCAGGGCGTCGACACCGCCTACGAGGCGCGTGTCGAGCACGAGGAGGACGTCCTCGACCGGCAGGGCGCTGGTGACCAGGGTCTGATGTTCGGCTACGCCAACCGTGAGACCCCCGAGCTCATGCCGCTGCCGATCAAGCTGGCGCACGCGCTCTCCGAGCGGCTCTCCGAGGTGCGCCGCAACGGCACGGTTCCCTACCTGCGGCCCGACGGCAAGACCCAGGTCACCGTCGAGTACGAGGGCCAGACCCCGGTCCGCCTGGACACCGTCGTGGTCTCCAGTCAGCACTCCGCGGACATCCACCTCGAGGAGATGCTGACCCCGGACATCCGGGAGCACGTCATCGAGCCGGTCGTGGCCGCCTACGGTCTGGAGTCGGACGACTACCGACTCCTGGTCAACCCGACCGGTCGCTTCGAGATCGGCGGTCCGATGGGCGACGCCGGTCTGACCGGCCGCAAGATCATCGTCGACACCTACGGCGGTTACGCCCGCCACGGCGGCGGCGCCTTCTCCGGCAAGGACCCGTCGAAGGTGGACCGCTCCGCGGCCTACGCCACCCGATGGGTCGCGAAGAACATCGTCGCCGCGGAGTTGGCCGAGCGTGCCGAGGTCCAGGTGGCCTACGCGATCGGCAAGGCGCACCCGGTGGGTGTGTTCATCGAGACCTTCGGCACCGAGAAGGTGGCTCCGGAGCTGATCGAGAAGGCGGTCAAGGAGGTCTTCGACCTGCGTCCCGCCGCCATCGTGCGCGACCTCGACCTGTTGCGCCCGATCTACTCCAAGACGGCCGCCTACGGCCACTTCGGCCGTGAGCTGCCGGAGTTCACCTGGGAGCGCACCGACCGCGCCGCTGCGCTGCGGTCGTTCGTGGGGCTCTGACCGGGGACGAATCCGTCCGGGGCGGGTGGCCGTGCGCGGCCGCCCGCCTTCGGTGTGTTCGGGGACTCCGCATGGCACGCGCCCAGTATGACTACTTTTTGTTATTAAATAAATACAGAAAGTCATTAGTTGTGCCGCCGTGCGGAGGGGGAGCACCATGGCCGTGTCAGCGGTGGTGTCGGCAGTTGGTTTGGCCGCGTTGATCGCGGCGCCCGGGCAGCCGGTGCAGGAGGACGAGGGGCCGGTTCCTGGAGCCGGAAACCTGTACGTCACCGTCCAGGAGCGGGCGGAGGAACCGCTCCGTGCCGGTGACCGGGTGGAGTACACGATCAGGGTGCGCAACGCCGGGTACGAGGCCGTGCCCGGGGCCCGGGTCGTGCAGTACCTGCCGCCCTCGATGCGCTACGTCTCGGGCGCCCCCGAGGGGGTCGAGGCGGGGCGGGCGGAGTGGGACCAGCCCCTGGAGCCGGGTGAGCGCGCCGTTCTCTCGGTGGCTGCCGAGATCACCGAGGCGCCCGAGCGGGGCCGACAGCCGGTCACCACCGTGTGTCTGCGTCCGGGGGCCGGGGCCGAACTCGCCTCCTGCGCCTCCTCCGTGCACCGGGTCCATCGCGTACTGCCGTTCGCCTGGGTTGCGGCTGTGCTGCTCCTCGTCCTCTCCGCCGCGGTCGCCGTCGGCGGTTTTCTGCGCTACCGGGGCACGAGAAAGCCGCGTCCGGTGGCGGAGGCGCCCGGTGGTCCCGGTCCGGATCCCGTGGTCGATGTCGGGGCTCTGTCGGAGCGGGCACCCGTCTATCATCTGGACGCGCACCGCTAGGCCGGGCCGATGGGCCGCATTCGAGAGGATGCGGCCCATCGGCGTGTATCGGCGGTTTACTACTTTTTTCCGGGACTTGCTGACGCTGCTTAGTCACTTTGAGTAGTGATCTGTGCACAATCCTCGTATGAACTATTGCTCCAAGTACACGCCCAAGGCACCCGAATCCACCGTCAGCGCCCGCAGCCTGATCCGCATGGCCGCTGTCTCCGCAAGCGCCGCGATCGTGGCCCCGTTCCTGTGGGGGATGGCCCCGGCACTCGCCGACGACACCCTCCGTGCCGAGCAGGCCGTCGAGTCGGTCACCCAGCCGGTCGTCCCGGCGGACACGGCCCCTGCTGGCCCGGTGCAGGTCGAGCTTCCCCAGGTCGTCGAGAACACGATGCCGGAGCAGCCGACGCGCCCGGTGGAGCCCGTTGAGGTTCCCCAGGAGCCCGCTCCGGCCCCTGCGGAGGATCTCGCCGAGAGCACCGGGGTCTCGGCTGAGAGCGAGCCCGGCAAGCTCGGCGGGGACAAGCCCGGCAAGTCCTATGGGTACGACGGCGACGACGGTCACGACGGCGACGACGGTCACGACGGTCACGACGGTCACGACGGTCACGATGGCCACGACGGCAAGGACGGGAAGGACGGGAAGGACGGGAAGGACGGGAAGGACGGGAAGGACGGGAAGGACGGGAAGGACGGCAAGGACGGCAAGGACGGCAAGGACGGCAAGGACGGCAAGGACGGCAAGGACGGCAAGGACGGCAAGGACGGCAAGGACGGCAAGGACGGCAAGGACGGCAAGGACGGCCACGATGGCCACGACGGTCACGACGGTCACGACGGCCACGACGGCCACGACGGCCACGACCATGACCGGCCCGAGCACCCCAAGCACGAGGCCCCCGAACACGATGCCGAGCCCGTCCTCGCGCAGACCGGTGCGTCCGCCGCGGTCCCGGCGGTGAGCGGCCTCCTGGCGGCCCTGACCGGTATCGGCGCCATGGTGATCGGTCGCCGCCGTCCCGCCACGGAGGAGGACGACAGCTAGCGCCCCCGGCCACGACCGGCCCGAGAGCGCGAAAGGGCCGCACCCCTGCTCGGGGGTGCGGCCCTCGGCCTTTCCTGCGGAGCGTCAGCTCATCTCGTCAAGAGCCTTCTCCGCCTCGGCCAACCAGGAGCGGCGGGCCTCCAGAGCGGCCTCATGCTCCTTGATCCGGCGGGCGTCGTCGGCGGCCCTGGCCTTCTCCAGCTTGGCCTCCAGCCCGGCGATCGCCGTCGACAGCTGGTCGACGGTGTCCTTGGCACGGGCACGTGCCTCGGGGCTGGTGCGCTCCCACTCCGCGTCCTCCGCCCGGCGCACACCGTCCTCGATCTGCCGGAACGCGCCCTCCAGCTGGTCCCGTACGTCCCGGGGCAGCTCACCGGCCTCCTCCCAGGCCTCCTGGAAGTCACGCAGGCGGGCGCGGGCACGGCGCGGGTCGGAGATACCCGGGATCTCGTCCCTGGCCTCCGCCAGGATGCGCTCCTTGGCCTCGGCGTTGACCCGCAGTTCGGCGTCGCGTTCGGCGAAGGTCGCGTTGCGCGCGTCGAAGAAGACGTCCTGGGCGGCCTTGAAACGGGCCCACAGCTTGTCCTCGCTGCTCCGGTCGGCGCGGCCGCTGGCCTTCCACCGCTGCATCAGGTCCCGGTAGGCCCGGGCGGTGGGCCCCCAGTCCGTGGAGTTCGAGAGGGCCTCGGCCTCGGAGACGATGCGCTCCTTCTCGGCGCGCACGCCCTCGCGCTGCTGGTCCAGATTGGCGAAGTAGGTCTTGCGCCGCTTGGAGAAGGAGTTGCGGGCCGCGGACATGCGCTTCCACAGGGCCTGCTCGGTGGGGCGGTCGGCCCGGGGGGCCTTCTTCCACTCCTCGATGAGCTGGAGCATGCGCTCGCCGCCGGACTTCCAGTGCGTGGTCTCCACCGCGACGCGTTCGGCCTCGGCGACGATCCGCTCCTTGATCTCACGGGCCTGGCTGCGGGCCTGCTCCTGGGCCTGCTTCTGCTCGACCTTGCGCTCCTCGGCGCGGTCGGCCAGCTTGTCCAGTCGCCGGGACAGTGAGTCCAGGTCACCCACCGCGTTCGCGTCCTTGACCGCCGTGCGCAGCTTGTCGATGTTGGCCATCGCCGCGGTGGCGGACAGGTCCGTGCTGCGGAGCCGTTTCTCCAGCAACTCCACCTCGGTGACCAGGGAGTCGTACTTGCGTCGGAAGAAGGCCAGGGCCTCCTCTGGTGCGCCCGCCTGCCAGGATCCGACGACCCGTTCGCCTTCGCCTGTGCGCACATAGACCGTGCCGTCTTCGTCTACGCGGCCCCAAGGGTCCGTGGTCACCGTGTCCTCCTGCTGTCATGAACCCGGCCGGTCGGGGTCGGGTTCGGGTCGTCGCGGCGGCATCCGTGCCTGTTCGTGATGGGAACCACCGTGCACCAGCACGATATCCATACGTTTCGGCGGACAACGACGCGCCGTGTCTCACATCAACGCAGATCGAGAGGTCTGCTCCCGCTGTCGTGCCGTCGGCCGGGTTCGGCACCCGCCCCGAAAAGGGAGGCACAGGTCGAAGACCTCGGTGTACACGACGACGGTGACCAATATGGCACTACCACGCGCTTTGGCAAAGAGCCCGGGCGCGCGCGGTGATCGAATGGTGATCAAACGCGTTCGCCGAGAAGCCACCGGTTCGCCCGTCCCGATCCGGCTCGGTAGGCTCTGCGGCCGGGGGCACGTGGCCCGGCCGTCTTCGGGCGCCCCCCGTGGCCAGTGAAAACCACCAGGACAGGATGACCTCCGCCGTGCTCATCGCCGCACTTCCCACCGGGCCCCTCTCCGCGAACTGCTACGTGCTCGCACCGGCCCCGGGCGGCGACTGCGTCATCGTGGACCCGGGCCAGGACGCCGCCCCCCAGGTGGCCGGGGCCCTGGCCGAACACGGGCTCACCCCGACCGCCGTCCTGCTGACCCACGGACACTTCGACCACGTCTGGTCGGCCGCCGAACTCGGTGACCGCCATGGCATCCCGGTGCACCTGCACGGTGCGGACCGCGGTCTGCTCACCGAGCCCGCCGCCGGAGTCGATGCGGGTTTCGCCGCCCAACTGCAGATGCTCCTGGGCCCCGGCCCCCACCCAGAGCCGACCCACCTGGTCGAGGTCGGGGACGGTGCGGTGCTCACCCTGGCGGGGATGGAGTTCACCGTCGAGCACACCCCGGGGCACACCCCGGGTTCGGTCGTCTACGTCACGTACACCGAGGACGGGGTGCCGGTGATGTTCGCCGGCGACCTGGTCTTCGCCGGGTCCGTCGGCCGCACGGACTTCCCGGGCGGTGACGGCGCCGCAATGACGGACAGCCTCGCCAGGGCGGTCCTGGCCCGCCGCGACGACACCCAGGTCCTGCCCGGGCACGGTCCCGCCACCACGGTGGGGCGTGAGCGCGCCACCAACCCGTACCTGCGCGGCGTCGCGGGCTGACCTCCCGGCCCGCCCCCGCCGTTTCGACCAGGAGGCCAGGTGGTGCCGTTGGCGGTAGGATTCCAGATGTTCAAGGGGCAATGCCATGCCTTCAGGCCATGCCTTCAGCCGGGCCCGGTCACGGGCTTCCCGGCATCCTCGCTCAGCCGTGTAGTTAGTGGACTTGGTAACTCATGCATCGTTACAGGACTCATTCGTGTGGTCAGCTCCGTAAGGAGCACGTCGGGCAGCAAGCGCGCCTCTCTGGCTGGGTGCACAACCGCCGCGACCTCGGCGGCCTGCTCTTCGTCGACCTGCGCGACCACTACGGCGTCACGCAGCTCATGGCCCGCCCCGAGTCCCCGGTGTTCGAGGAGCTCAGCCGGATCTCCAAGGAGTCGGTGATCCAGGTCACGGGGCTGGTCAGCGCACGCAGCGCCGAGAACGTCAACCCGAACCTGCCCACCGGTGAGATCGAGATCGAGGCGGCGCAGGTGGAGGTCCTCGGCACCACCGAGGAGCTCCCCCTGACGGTCTTCCCCGAGGACAACACCTCCGAGGAGCGCCGCCTCACCTACCGCTTCCTGGACCTGCGCCGGGAGCGGATGCACCGCAACGTCATGCTGCGCTCGCAGGTGGTGGCCTACATCCGCCAGAAGATGACGGAACTGGGCTTCAACGAGTTCCAGACCCCGATCCTGACCAGCTCCAGCCCCGAGGGCGCCCGCGACTTCCTCGTGCCCTCGCGCCTGCACCCGGGGGAGTTCTTCGCCCTGCCCCAGGCGCCGCAGCAGTTCAAGCAGCTCCTGATGATCGCCGGGTTCGACCGCTACTTCCAGATCGCCCCCTGCTTCCGTGACGAGGACAGCCGCGCCGACCGCTCACCCGGCGAGTTCTACCAGCTCGACGTGGAGATGAGCTTCGTCGAGCAGGAGGACGTCTTCGAGGTCATCGAGAAGGTCATGACCGAGGTCTTCCGGGAGTTCTCCACGGACTGGGAGATCACCTCCCCCTATCCGCGCATCGCCTACCGCGACGCCCTTGAGTGGTACGGCACCGACAAGCCCGACCTGCGTGCGCCGATGAAGATGCTCGACGTCACCGAGCTCTTCGGCAAGACCGACTTCCGCGCCTTCGAGGGCAAGAGGGTCCGTGCCCTGGCCGTGCCCCAGGTGGGCGACAAGCCCCGCAAGTTCTTCGACGGCATCGGCGACTTCGCGGTCGAGAACGGTGCCAAGGGCCTGGCCTGGCTGAAGGTCGGCGAGAACGGCGAGCTGACCGGCCCCATCGCCAAGTTCGTCACCGAGATCACCGACGAGCTGCTCCAGACCCTCGGTGCCGGCCCCGGGTACGGCCTGTTCTTCTGCGCCAGCGAGGACGACGCCGAGATCAACCGGATCATGGCCCCGGTCCGTGTGGAGGCGAGCAAGCGCGCCGGCCTCTTCGAGGAGAAGGTCTACCGTTTCTGCTGGATCGTGGACTTCCCGATGTTCGAGCGCTCCGACGAGGGCCACATCGAGTTCAGCCACAACCCGTTCTCCATGCCCCAGGGCGGAATGGACGCGCTCGAGAACAAGGACCCGCTGGACATCCTCGCCTGGCAGTACGACATCGTCTGCAACGGTGTGGAACTGTCCTCCGGGGCGATCCGGAACCACTCGCCCGAGATCATGTACCGGGCCTTCGACATCGCGGGTTACGACAAGGAGGCGGTCGAGGCCGAGTTCGGCGGCATGCTCAGGGCGCTGAAGTTCGGCGCCCCGCCGCACGGCGGCATCGCCCCCGGCATCGACCGGATCGTGATGCTCCTCGCCGACGAGCCCAACATCCGGGAGACCATCGCCTTCCCGCTCAACCAGAACGCGCAGGACCTGATGATGGGTGCCCCCGCGGCCGTCTCCGACCAGCAGTTGAAGGACGTGCACATCCGCCCGGTGGTTCCGCCGAAGGAGCAGAAGAAGTAGACGCGCGAGGGCGGGGCGTCGGGGTCCGGGTCCGCCCGGGAACCCGGCACCCCGCCCCCCTGCGCCGGGAGCGTTCTCCACGGGGCGGCACACGGCTCTGCCGGGTGCCGCCCCGCCGTCGTTCCGGGGCGGGGTTCAGCGCTTGGTCGCTCCGCACTGTTGGCAGCAGATGTCCTCGTCGTCGGGGTTGCTGTGGGTGCAGAGCCGACAGGTCCAGTTCCACGTGGTGCCGTGAAGGAGCCGTCCCGTCACGGAGCGGGCGCGTGCAGGGTGCATGGTGAGTCCTCGGGGGTGTCGGACGAGTTCTCGGCTGAACAGTTCGGTGCCCGTAATAACCGCACTTCGAACTTGCCACATTCGGTCAGAATGCGAAGAAAAGGTGATTAACAGGTCAAATAGTCCGCCCGTAAAGGGGAAGTCGATGGCACTCGGATGCGGTCGGGCCCGTCATCCCCTACCGTTGGGGGCGAATCACCCTCCCACGCCGCGAATCGCACGTGTTCTGGAGTGAACACGGTGCACCAGCGGGACCGCCCCCATTCGGGGCGATGTGGGAGCGGAGTGCATTTCTGCGCCGCCGAGTCACACGAGCGTAACGATTCACGCCTCGGGGTCGGTAGGGTGCGGCCACCGGAGCGGAAGCAGCCGTTACCCCGTCACGTTGATGGACCATGAGGGTCCGTGCCCGACGAGGCGGTGCAGCCGACGGGCGGGGCGCCGATGCGCCCGCCCCGGTTCCCACC
Source organism: Nocardiopsis sp. iso_40 (assembly GCF_056173285.1). Taxonomy (NCBI): domain Bacteria; kingdom Bacillati; phylum Actinomycetota; class Actinomycetes; order Streptosporangiales; family Nocardiopsidaceae; genus Nocardiopsis; species Nocardiopsis sp. iso_40. The sequence continues at coordinate 2,011,406 of NZ_CM149666.1, forward strand.
CGGGCCGGGGCCGCCGCCGGACACTACAATGAGCCGAATCGGTACGTTCCAGGGGTGACCGCGCCGGAGCGCGGGTGTGACGTCCGAGCCGACATGAGGATGAGTCATACGTGAACGGAAAACGCGCTTCAGGCGGTGGCTCCGAGAACGCTCTCGCGGAGGCGTTCCGCCACGCACCCGAGCCCATGGCGGTCACCGGGGCCGACGGCGCGATCCAGCACGCCAACCACGCGCTCACCGCACTGTTCGGCGCAGACGAGGCGGAACTCACCGGCAGGCCCTGGTTCGAGCTCCTGGAACCCCATGACGTCGAGCACGGGGCGCGGACACACCGGGAGGCGCTCTCCGGTAACTGGGGCCGCCGCTCCCGCCTGCGCCTGGCGGTCACCGACAAGTCCTCCCGGATGGCGGAGATCGGGCTGCGCCTCCTCACCGACGGCCACGGGTCCGCCTCCGGCGCGGTCGTGCTCTTCCACACGCTGTCCACCGAGGAGGCCGACCTGCGCGTGGTCGGGGACCTGCGCACCGACAACTCCGACTCCGTCCTGTGGAGCCTGGACCTCAGCAACGGCCGTCTCCGGGAACTCTTCGGCCCGACCCCGCTGGGCGGCCTCCTGGCCGGGGACGACCGCGAGCTCGAACACATCCTCGAACGCGTCCACCCGGACGACACGGCCCGCGTGCGCGACGCCATCGCGGTCTCCTTCTCCGGACGCGACTACGAGCAGCGCTTCCGGATCTTCGACCGCCTCGGCGACGAACGCTCCCTGCACGTGCGCGCCCGGTACGTACCCGGACAACCCGACCGTCTCGTGGGGATCGTCGACGACGTCACCGAGCACGTCCAGTTGGTGCGCAGGCTCGCCGACCGCCGCCGCACCGAGGCCGAACACGGGCGCCTGGTCACCGAACTGTCCTCCAAACTCGTCTCGGCCACCACCGTCGACAAGGTCATGGACCTGCTCAGTGAGGAGTTCCTGCCGATCTTCGGCGGTACCGGCGCCGCGGCCCTCTACGTCGAGGAGGGGCTGCTGCGCACCTCGCCCAGCGCCCGCGAGCGCGGCTACGTGGAGCACATCGACGGCCGTCGCGCCGACGACACCGACTTCCCGATGGGCGCGGTCATCCAGGACCGCCAGCCCCGCTTCTTCGAGAGCCGGGCCGAGATCGTCAGCCGGTTCCCCGCCGCGGTCGAACTGATGCGCTCGGTCCGCGGCCAGGCCTGGGCCACCGTGCCGATCTTCGGGGACGGCAAGATCGCCCTCGGGGTGTGGCAGATGGTCTGGGACCGGCCCCACCACGCCAGCCGCGACGAACGCGCACTCATGCTCACCTTCGCCGGCCTGGCCGGTCAGGCGCTCCAGCGGATCAAGGCCCAGCAGGCCGAGCTCGAACTGGCCGATGCCGTCCAGCGCCGGATGCTGCCCCGACAGGTGGCGAGCTTTCCCGACATGGACATCGCCACCAAGTACCTGCCCTCCCGTGCGGAGTGGCGGATCTGCGGCGACTTCTACGACGTCATCGAGCTCCCCGACAACAAGGTGGGGCTCCTCGTCGGGGACGTGCAGGGCCACGGGGTGGAGGCGGCCGCGGCCATGGGCCAGATCCGCGTGGCCTTCCGCGCCTACGCGACCAACCAGTCCGACCCCGGCGTGGTCCTGGGCGAAACCAACCGGCTGCTCACCGAGACGGGTGAGATCGTCTTCGCCACCTGCGGCTACCTCGTGGTGGACCGGGGGAGCGGTGTCATGCAGGCGGCCTGGGCGGGCCAGCCCCCCGCCGTGCTCGCGTCCAGGGGGACCTACGAGCTGTGGTCCCCCGAGACCGGCCCGCCCCTGGGCGTGCTCGCGGACACCGAGTACACCGTGACCACCCGGGTCCTGGCCCCGGGCACCACACTGCTGCTGTGCTCCGACGGGCTCGTGGAGAGCTCCGAGGTCACCATGCAGGACGGGCTGGCCCAGGTCGGGGAGGCGCTCGCCGAACACGGGGAGAACCCCAGGGCCGCGGCCCAGGTCCTGGCCGAGATGGCGCCCGCGGGCCGGGGCGACGACATCGCGCTCCTGGTCACCCGGATGATCCCGCGCGCCACACCGCCCCCCGAGCAGGCGGAGAGCCCGGAGAACCTGCCCGTCAACGCGGGCTGAGGAACACCCGAAGCGGCCGGGAGCGTCCCCGGCCTCACCTACCCTGGGTGGGTGTCCGAAACACTGTTCGACGATGCCGGGGCCGAGGCCGCCAAGGGCCAGGAACCGCTGGCCGTACGCATGCGGCCGCGCTCCCTCGACGAGGTCGTGGGCCAACGCCACCTCCTGGGCGAGGGCAGCCCGCTGCGCCGCCTGGTCGAGGACGACGCGCCCATGTCCGTGTTCCTGTGGGGGCCGCCGGGGACCGGGAAGACCACCCTGGCCAGCGTGGTCAGCCGGGTCACCCAGCGCCGGTTCGTGGAGCTCTCCGCGGTCAACGCCGGGGTCAGGGACGTGCGGGCCGTGGTCGACGAGGCGAAACGCCGCATGGGTATGCACGGCACCCGCACCCTGCTCTTCGTCGACGAGGTGCACCGCTTCAACAAGACCCAACAGGACGCCCTGCTGCCCGCGGTGGAGAACCGCTGGGTCAGCTTCATCGGCGCCACCACCGAGAACCCCTTCTTCTCCGTGGTCAGCCCACTGCTCTCCCGCTCCCTGCTGCTGTCCCTGGAGTCCCTCGACGACTCCGACGTCCGGGCCCTGGTCGAGCGGGCGCTGGCCGACGAGCGCGGGCTGGACGGCCGCTACACCCTCACGGAGGAGGGCGGCGACCACCTCATCCGCCTGGCCGGGGGAGACGGGCGCCGTTCCCTGACCTACCTGGAGGCCGCCGCGCTGGTCTCCGGCCCGGTGGGCGCCGAACCCGTGGAGATCACCGCCGACCACGTCGAACGTGCCGTCGACCGCCACGCCGTGCGCTACGACCGCTCCGGCGACCAGCACTACGACGTCATCAGCGCCTTCATCAAGAGCATGCGCGGATCCGACCCCGACGCCGCCCTGCACTACCTGGCACGCATGGTCGAGGCGGGAGAGGACCCCCGCTTCATCGCCCGGCGCCTGGTCGTGCACGCCAGCGAGGACGTGGGGATGGCCGACCCCACGGCCCTGCAGACCGCGGTCGCGGCGGCCCAGGCGGTGGAGCTCATCGGCATGCCCGAGGCACGCATCAACCTGGCGCAGGCGGTCATCCACATCAGCCTGGCCCCCAAGTCCAACGCGGTCATCACCGCCATCGACGAGGCGATGGCGGACGTGCGCGCGGGACGGGCCGGTCCGGTCCCGCCGCACCTGCGCGACGGCCACTACAAGGGCGCCGCCGATCTCGGACACGGCAAGGGCTACCGCTACGCCCACGACTACCCGGGCGGGGTCGCTCCGCAGCAGCACGCCCCCGAGGGGCTCACCGAGCGCGAGTACTACCGCCCCACCCAGCACGGGACCGAACGGCGGTTCACCGAGGTCCTCCAGCGGATCAGGAGCGTCCTCAAGGGCGGCGGTTAGGGGACCGGCGGGCGCCCCGGGGCCGGGGGAACACGCGCGGCCCGCCGGGGCCCCGGCGGGCCGCGCTCCGGGCCGCGGTTCAGTCGGAGAACAGCTCGACGACCTCCACCACCTCGCGGGGCCCCTCACCCCCCTGGTCCTCGGCGAAGGTGATCTCCACGATCATCACCGGTCCCCAGGAGAGGTAGTCGATGAAGTCGCTCCCGCTCAGCTCCCAGGTACCGCGCGCCTCCTCGTCGAGGAAGACGTGCTCGGGCGCGGCACAGAACCTGGCGCACAGCACCTCGGCGTCGGTCCGGATGACGGCCTGACCCGGTTCCCCGGCCTCCTCCCACTGTTCGGCCCAGGCCTCGTGGCTCGGAATCCCCTGGTTGCGCGGGATCTCGTCGTCCCGGGTGACCGGGGTGTACACCCACACCCGTTCCCCGTCCCCGTCCTCCGGCTCCTCCTGTTCGGCGGGGTCGAAGCGGACGACCAGGGTGCGCGGGTCCTCCTCTTCCTCCGAGGCGGTCTCCTCCGGCTCCTCCGGGACCTCCTCCGCCACCGGACCGGCCTCGGCGCCGCCGCCGACCACCTGGGCGATCCCCCAGGAGCCGCCGCCGATGAGCACGCCGGCCACCGCCACCACACCCGTCAGGAAGAGGGCTCGGGAGGGACGGTGGTTGGACATCCGCCCCTCCAAACGGATCACCTCGGGGACGCGCGGGGCGGGCTCCACGGCGTGCCACTCGCGTTCGAGGATCCGTCCGATCTCCTCGCGGTCCCCGGGTGCGGGGACCGCCCCCTCCTCGGTGTTCTCGGCCTGCCAGACCGCGATGACCGCGCCGATGACCTCCCGCAGGCTGGGCCGCTGGTCCGGGTTCGGGTCCAGGGCCCGGCCCACCACCGGACGCAGGCCCTTGGCCAGGCCGTCCAGGGAGAAGGAGCCGGAGGCCGCCCGCTGGGAGATCTCCTCTGGCTCGCCGGTGCCGAAGGGCAGCCGCCCGGTCCCGGCGAACGCCACGACGGCGCCCCAGGCGAAGACGTCCGCGGCCGGGGTCGCCACACCGCCCCGATAGCGCTCGGGGCTCAGCCACGTGGCCCCCGAACCGCGCAGCCGCTCGGAGTCCGCGGCGACGGCGCACTCCATGATGTGCGGACCGTGCGACTCCAGGAGGACCTCGCTGGGCCGCAGCGAACCGTGCGCCACTCCGCGTGCGTGCAGGGCCGACAACCCCTCCGCCAGCCCGATGGCCAGAGCGATCAGCTTCCCGGTGCCGAGGCCGCCCCGTCTGGTCACGTAGTGGGAGAGCCGTTGGCCGGCGAGGTAGGGCATGGCCAGCCACGGCGGGTTGGCGTCCGCGTCGAAGTTCAGGGGGGCGACCACCCGCTGGGGGTCGACGGAGGACAGGTTGCGCAGCCTCTGGGCGAGGGCGGGGTAGACGTCGGGTGACTCCAGTTCGGGGGACCGGAGTACCTTCACGGCGACCAGTCGGTCACCCGCGGTGGTGGAGGAGGTGTCCACCGCGGCGTAGACGGTACCGGTGGTGCCCTGCCCCAGGCGTCCCAGGGCGAGGTAGGGGCCGATCCGTGCCGGATCGTCGGGGTAGAGGGGGGCCAGGTCCGGTGGTACCAGTACGGAGATCTCTCGGGGAGAACGAGGGCTCATGCGTGTCCTGTCGGTGCTTCTGAGGCCAATGAGCGGCTGAGGTGTCCGGACATCGTAGTGAAGTTCCCGCTCTGTAGTGATTCTCCCGGAAGACGCCTGCTTCCGTCGATCCCCGAGGTCCCCACCGGCCAGGGAGTGCCCGAGCGCGCCCTGCACGTGACCGGGCTCACCGGCAGGCCGTACCGTGGCGTGCCCGCACGTCCGTGGGGAGGACGCGATAGGGTCAGCCGAAACCGACTGCCTCGGCCCCGCCGGCGGGGGCGGCGGACACGGCTCGGGAGACCCGACCCGGCGCAGTCGCTGGCCCCCCGTACCCGCCCCGCGGTGCCGGTGCGCGCCCCGCGCGTGCCGCGACCGTTCACACACCCTCGAAGCAACCCTCTATCTGCCCTACGGAGCCTTCATGCTGACCGGAGGAGAGGTCGCCGCGCTCGTCGCCGCGGTGGTCTGGGCGGTGCTGGCCACGTTCATGTGCGTGGCGCTCGTCAAACTGATCAAGCTCATCAACGAGACCACGAAGGTCGTCTCGGAACTGGGGGACCGCACCCCGCCGCTGCTGGACGACGTGGCCTCCACGGTGGAACGCACCAACACCTCGCTGGAGCGGGTCGAGGAGATCACCGCCAACGTGCAGGCCTCCTCGGAGGACGTCTCCACCATGACCGCGCTGACCCGGTCGGTGTTCACCGGCCCGCTGGTGAGGGTCGCCTCGTTCTCCTACGCGGTCCGCCAGGTCCTGGGGCGCCGCAAGGCCCTGGCCGTGATGCGCGGCCGCAGGCGGAGGGAGAACCGGTGATCGGCAGACTGTTCTACCTCGCCGCGGGCGCCGCGCTCGGCGGCTACGTGGTCCACCGCGTCAACCGGGCCCGCAACGCCCTGACCCCCGGCGGTATCGCGGACAGGGTCGAGGGACGGGTCAGCGAGTACCGGGGAGCCCTCCAGGAGCTCAACGAGGACCTCGCCGAGGCGGTGCGCCGGGAAGAGGCCGAGATGCTGCGCCGCTACGCGCCCGGGAACCGGCCCCTTCGCTCCGCCGACGCCTCACCGGGGGAACTCCCCGGACACGGGTAGCCGCTGAACGCCACGGCTGCGGGACGCAACAGGGCTGGTCAAAACTGTGACGTCACCAGGGCGAACCGGTTTCCTCCAGCGTGCGTCTGTACGGTTGACGAACCAGTCAATGATGGAGGAAAAGCCATGTACCCGCCCGAACAGCCCTACGGCCCAGTCCCCGGTGGCCAGGGCCCCTACCAGCAGGGCCCGCCCGGGTTCCCCGGTGCGCCGCAGCAGTCCGACAAGATGCCCGGGACCGCCATCACCGTCCGGGTGCTCATGTTCATCGGGGGTGTCACCGGCCTGATCTTCGGCGGGCTCCTCCTGGCGGTGGCGCTCCTGGCCGGTGGTGACAACGAGTTCTCCCAGGGCTTCGCCGAGGGCGTCCAGACATCGGGCACCTACGTCAGCCCCGGGGAGGTCGCCATCGTGATGGCGATCATGGGCGGCATCATGTTCCTGTACGGGTTCGTGTCCACCGCCCTGGCCTCGTTCCTGGGCCGGCGCAGCCCGGTGATCCTGTGGATGACCGTCGTCTTCCAGGCACTGGCCGCCCTCTCGCTGGTTTTCGGCGTCGCCACCGGCGGCTTCCTGGGGGTCCTCCCGCTGCTCTTCGCGGTCGGCATGATCGTCCTGATGGTGCTCCCCGTCACCCGCGCCTACTACGGCCCCCGGCCCGTCAACCCCTACACCGGGTACTGACGGGCCCGGGTGCCGGCGGGCCGACCTGAGCCCCCGGCGCTCCGGGGCGGCCCGGCCCCACGAGCGGGGCCGGGCCGCCGACAGCGGGTTTCGCCACGTCCCGGCCAGCACCTGCCCGCATCGGTAGGATTTCTCCGCCGTCCCCCAGTCTCCTCAGAGAGGACCACAGTGCATCCCTCGTCTTCCCCCGACCCCCACCAGCCCCCCGGCCAGGGCCAGCAGCCGCAGTACCCCCAGCAGGGCGGCTACGGCTACCCCCAGGGACCCGCGGCCGGTCAGCCCTACGGCGCTCCGGGCGGCCCGGTCCCGCCCCCGCCCCAGTACGGCGCGGCTCCGGGCACGCCCACCTCGCTCCCGGGCGCCGCCATTGCGGTCCGGGTCCTGATGTTCATCGGCGGCCCATTCGGCGTCATCTTCGGTCTGCTCATCGGCTTCGCCTTCCTGGTCGCGGGCGACGAGCTCGTGATGGAGCTCCAGAGCGCGGGCCTCAGCAGCGTCTTCGCCGCACTCGGGTTCCTCTTCGCCCTGATCCCGCTCGTTTACGGCATCGCCTCGATTACGCTCGCGGCCATGATGGGCCGCCGCAAGACCGGGCTCTACTGGGGTGTCGTCGCCTTCAACATCGTCGCTGCCCTGATCCTGGTGTTCCTGATCATCACGGGGGGCTTCCTGATGATCATTCCGCTCCTCTTCCACGGCACGATGATCGGCCTCATGTTCGTTCAGCAGGTGCGTGCCTACTACGCCACCGCCTAGAACGGCCCGCGGCTCCCGTCGGCCCGGCGGCGAGCGCGGTACCGGCAGCCAGGGCCCGGCGCTCACGCCGGGCCCTTCGGCGTTCCCGCGCCGGGGCCCGCGTTCGCCCGGGCCCCGGCCGCAGCGGCCTCCGCGCGGATCCGCCGGTAGTCGGCGGCGATAGCCTTGGAATGGCCGGACCACCGCCGTTGTCCTAAACGGTGCGGGTCCCGGCGGCCACAGCAAACCATGCGCGCAGGCGTGGCGGTTCCCTCTACGATGGGCCCCTATCGACCACGCGTGACCACGGTCCCACCCAGGGACAACCCCGCCGCCAGTCGGCGGAGCCAAGCACAGGAGGGCATCAATGGAGACGGCAGAGATCGCGCGCCGCTTCCTCAGTTTCTTCGAGAAGAACGGACACACCGTGGTGCCCTCGGCAAGCCTGATCGCCGAGGATCCCACCCTGCTGCTGGTTCCGGCAGGCATGGTCCCCTTCAAGCCCTACTTCCTGGGTCAGCGCACGCCCTCCTACAGCACCGCCACCAGCGTCCAGAAGTGCATCCGCACCAAGGACATCGAGGAGGTCGGCAAGACCTCCCGGCACGCCACCTTCTTCCAGATGCTGGGCAACTTCTCCTTCGGCGACTACTTCAAGGAGAAGGCGATCCCGCTGGCGTGGGAGCTCGTCACCAGCCCGGTCGACCAGGGCGGTTTCGGGATCGACCCGGAGAAGCTGTGGGTGACCGTCTACCTCGACGACGACGAGGCCGCCCGGATCTGGCGCGACGAGGTCGGTGTCCGCCCCGAGCGCATCCAGCGCATGGGCATGGACGAGAACTACTGGGACATGGGCGTGCCCGGCCCCTGCGGCCCCTGCTCCGAGATCTTCTACGACCGCGGCCCCGAGTACGGCGTCGAGGGCGGCCCGGAGGCGGACGAGAACCGCTACATCGAGATCTGGAACCTCGTCTTCATGCAGTACGAGCGGGGTGAGGGCAGTGGCAAGGACTACCCGATCCTCGGCGACCTGCCCAAGAAGAACATCGACACCGGTCTGGGCCTGGAGCGTCTGGCGGCGGTCCTGCAGGGCGTCGACAACATCTACGAGACCGACATCATGGGCCGGGTGCTCAACCGGGCCGCGGAGCTGACCGGCACCTCCTACGGCGACAACAACGAGCACGACGTGATGCTCCGCGTGGTCGCCGACCACGTGCGCAGCGCCGTCATGCTCGTCGGCGACGGCGTCAAGCCCGGCAACGAGAAGGCCGGGTACGTCCTGCGCCGCATCCTGCGCCGCTCCATCCGCAACCTGCGCCTGCTCTCGGGCACCGAGTCCTTCTTCCTGCACGAGCTGACCGAGGTCAGCATCGACGCGATGAAGGACATCTACCCCGACCTGCTGGACAAGGCCGAGGTCATCCACGGGGTCATCGACAACGAGGAGCGCAACTTCGCGGACACCCTGCGCGCGGGCACCACGCTCTTCGGGCGCGCCGCGGAGCGCACCCGCGCCGCGGGCGGCACCGTCTTCTCCGGCGCGGACGCCTTCCAGCTCCACGACACCTACGGCTTCCCCATCAACCTCACCCTGGAGATGGCCGCCGAACAGGGACTGAGCGTGGACGAGGGGTCCTTCCGCGAGCTCATGCAGCGCCAGAAGGACACGGCCAAGGCCGACGCCAAGGCCAAGAAGCTCGGCAACGCGGACATCTCCCTGTACGCCCAGATGCACGAGAAGGCCGGGAACACCGACTTCCTCGGCTACACCGACTCCGAGAGCGAGTCGCACGTCAAGGGCATCGTCGTGGACGGGGTCGGGGTCCCGGCCGCGCGCACCGGCGACAGGGTCGAAATCGTCCTGGACCGCACCCCGTTCTACGCCGAGAGCGGCGGTCAGCTCGCCGACACCGGCACCCTGTCGGTGGACGGGCGCGGCACGGTGGAGGTCGAGGACGTCCAGAAGCCGCTCCCGGGCCTGTTCGTGCACCGGGGCACCGTCCGTTCGGGCGAGATCGTCCTGGACGACACCGTGCACGCGGAGATCGACACCGGGCGCCGCCACGCGATCGAGCGGTCCCACTCGGCCACCCACCTCATCCACTCGGCGCTGCGCAACACGCTCGGCCCCTCGGCCGGACAGGCGGGTTCGGAGAACCGGCCCGGCCAGCTGCGGTTCGACTTCACCGCCGACAACGCGCTGGGCGGGGAGCGCCTGGCCGAGGTCGAGGAGGAGGTCAACACCGTCCTCGCCGGCGACATCGAGGTCCGGACCGAGGAAAAGGGCCTGGACGAGGCGCTGAAGATGGGCGCCCTGGCCATGTTCGGCGAGAAGTACGGCGACCGGGTGCGGGTCGTGGAGATGAGCGACTACTCGGTCGAGCTCTGCGGTGGCACGCACGTCGGGTCCACCAGCAGGCTGGGCATCGTCAAACTGCTGGGGGAGTCCTCCATCGGCTCGGGTGTGCGCCGCGTCGAGGCGGCCGTGGGCGTGGACGCGTTCAAGCGCCTGTCCAAGGAGTCGGCTCTGGTCGGCCAGCTCTCCGAGCAGCTCAAGACGCCGCGTGAGGAGCTGCCCGAGCGGATCGACTCGATGGTCTCCCGACTGCGCACCGCGGAGAAGGAGATCGAGAAGCTGCGCGCCGCGCAGGTGCTCCAGGCCGCCGGCGAGATCGCGGCGGGCGCGCGCCGCCACGGTTCGGCCCTGGTGGTGGCCACCGGGGCGCCGGAGGGCGCCAGCGGCGACGACCTGCGCAAGCTGGTGCTCGACGTACGCGGCCGCCTCGGGGAGGACGAGCCCGTGGTCGTGGCGATGACGGCGGTGCCCAAGGACCGCCCCGTCGTGGTGATCGCCGCGAACAAGGCCGCGCAGAAGGCCGGGATCAAGGCGGGCGAGCTCGTGGGGATCGCGGCCCGCGCCCTCGGCGGCGGTGGCGGCGGCAAGCCGGACATCGCCCAGGGCGGCGGCAGTGACGCGAGCAAGGTGGACGAGGCCCTGCGCGCCGTGGAGGCGCGCGTCGCCTCGGCCTAGCAGCGGGGTCGACCCCTCGGGGCGGCCGGTGAGACGACGGTGACGGGTGTGGGGCCGCGAGGCTCCACACCCGCTGTCGTCGGCCCAACCGCGGCCCGTCGCCGCGCCGCGGGGGCCGGTTCCGGCCGGATCGGGGCCGTGCCGCGGCCCGCCGTACCGGGCGGAGCCGTGCCACGGCGCCCGGGGGTGCCCCAACGTCCCACCGGAGTGGCCTACACTCTGACGGTACGTGCCCAGATCCGGGCCCCGTCGCGGCCCGCCCGACACGGAGCGCCGCGGCCCCCGGCGGAGCACACCCACGCAGGTGACGGACAGCGATTCTGCGCACCGTCATCGAATCGGGCATACTGTGGCGCGTCACGGCCGAGCACACGGCTCTCTGCACGGCCCAGCCCGCGATCCACGCTGATGAACAGGACCACCGTGTTGAGGATTTCCCAGCCGCGGTGCCGTGCCCGTACTGGCACAGCCCGCCCGCGAACCGTCCCCGGTCCGGGGGAGACGTCCTCTTGAGGAACGGTGTGCGCCTGGCCGTCGACCCAGGCAACGCCCGCATCGGGGTCGCGGCGAGCGACCCCGGCGGTATGCTCGCCAGCCCGGTGGAGACCGTCCCGCGCGGCAGGGGCGACATCCAGCGGATCGCCCTGCTGGTCCTGGAGCGCGAGGCGCGCGAGGTCGTCGTGGGCTACCCCGCCTCGCTGTCCGGCGGCGAGGGGCCGGCCGCCAGGTCCGCCCGGGAGTTCGCCGGTACGCTCGCCAAGCTCCTGCACCCCGTGCCCGTCCGGTTGGTAGACGAACGACTCACCACCGTGACCGCCCAGGGCCAGCTCCTCTCCGGTGCCTCCTTCGGCAAGAAGGGCGCCAAGGGCGGCAGGGCCCGCCGCTCGGTCATCGACCAGGCAGCCGCCACGGTCCTCCTCCAGAGCGCTTTGGACCAGGAACGGTCAACAGGCCATCCCCCGGGCGAGATCGTCCGCTCCAGCCAGGGAGACTCATGAACGACAGGGATGACTACCCCGACAATCCCTATCGTGGGCGTGCCGACCGCGAAGGCGGTTACGACTACGACCCGCTGTCCGACCCGCTGCCCGCGCAGCCGCCGCCGCGCGGGCGCCGCGCACGCCCGGAACCTCCGTCCGCCCCCTGGCCGGAGCAGCCGGGCCCCGGTGAGTTCGGACACACCGGACCCTCAACCGGGGAGTTCCGCACCCCCCGGTACGCCTCCCCGCCCTCCGGGGAGTTCGACCCGCAGGGTCGGCCCGGGCGCCGCCGCAGGGCCGAACCGCCCGTGGACGAGGCGCCGTGGACCGGCGAGCGGCCGACGGCGCCGCCCCGGAGGTCGGGCGCGGCCGAAGCGCTACGGGGCAGCCGCGCCGCCCGCGGCGGGGGACAGGACCCCCAGCGGTCCGGGGCGGCTTCCCCCTCGGACACCGGTAGCCATCAGCGCCCGGGCGGCGACCCGACCCAGGAGGCGCTCGCCGCCCTGGCCAACCTGGGCGGCGCCCCCAGCACCCCCACTGCCCCCGGCGACCCTGGTGACCCCGCGGCCTTCGGCGGCGCAGGCGGTCCCGGCGAGCGCGGGTACGGCCAGGCCGGGGAGCCCTCCCACGAGGAACCGCCCCGCAGGGCCCGGCGCGCCCGCGCCGAGGAACCGGCCGAGCCGCGCTCGTCCCTCTGGGACGACGACCCCGACGAACCGGTCCCCGCCTTCCTGGCCGACGAGCCCGAGGAGGAGCCCCGGGGCCGCCGCGCTCGTCGCAAACGGGCCAGGGGGGCCGAGGAGGAGCCCGCGCGCGACACCGGTTCCTTCGAGGCCCCGCCGGAGGAGGAACCCGCCGGTCGGCGCGGCGGCCGTCGCCGTGCCCGCCGCGCGGCCGCCGAGGAACCCGCCGACACCGGCGCGTTCCGCGCCTCGCCTCCGCCGGAGGAGGAACCCGCCGGTCGGCGCGGTGGCCGTCGCCGTGCCCGCCGCGCGGCCGCCGAGGAACCCGCCGACACCGGCTCATTCGCCGAGGCCCCCGCGGACCCGCCCGAGCCCGAGGAGGAGCCCGCGCGCGACACCGGTTCCTTCGAGGCCCCGCCGGAGGAGGAACCCGCCGGTCGGCGCGGCGGCCGCCGCCGCGCCCGCCGTTCCCGCCGCGGCGCACCCGACCCCGGGCCCCCGGTGGAGGACGAGGCCGAGGACGAGGAGGACCTCTACGAGGAGGAGCGGCTGGAGGACATCGCGGCCGCCTACGGGAACAGCCGCGCCAATCGCAAACGAGCCAGGAGGGCCAAGGCCGCACAGGCGGCCCGGCGCGCCGCGGGCAGACCCCGCAGGCGCAGGAGCAAGGGCCTGATGATCCTGCTCGCCCTGGTCCTGCTGCTCGTGGTGGCCGGCGGCGGCTACGGGGTCATGCGCACCTACGTGTTCCCGGCCGACCACTCGGGCGAGGGCGAGGGCGAGGTCGTCTTCACCATCGAGGAGGGCGAGAGCGGCACCGCCATCGCCCAGCGCCTGGTGGACCAGGACGTCGTCGCCAGCGTGCGGGCCTTCACCAACGCGCTCGACGCGATGCCCGAGGAGGAGCTGGGTGACGGCCTGGTGCCCGGCACCTACTCCCTGGCCGAGAACATGAGCGGCCAGAGCGCGGTGACGGCCCTGCTCGACCCGGCGAACAGGCTCGGCGGAGGGATCACCATCCGGGAGGGCCTGCGCTCCGAACAGGTTCTGGAGCACCTGGCCGACAACACGGGCCTGACCCTGGACGAACTCCAGGAGGCCTACGCCCAGACGGACGAGCTCGGCCTGCCCGAGTACGCGACGGAGGGCCCCGAGGGCTACCTGTTCCCGGCCACGTACGAGTTCGAGCCCGGAACCGAGGCCCTGTCGATGCTGCGCACCATGGTCACCCAGCACCGGCAGGTGGCAGCGGAGGTCGAGCTGGAGGGCAGGGCCGCCGCGCTCGGCTACGACGCCAACGAGATCATGGCGATCGCCTCCATCGTCCAGGCCGAGAGCGGCGGAACCGAGGACATGCCCAAGATCTCCCGGGTGGTCCACAACCGCCTGGACATCGACATGGCGCTCCAGATGGACAGCACGTGCTTCTACGCGATCGGGGAGTACGGCATCGCGCTCAACAGCGAGCAGCTGGCCGCCTGTGAGGCCGACACCAGCGGGTTCGACACCTATCACAAGCCCGGTCTCATCCCTGGGCCGTTCGTGGCCCCGGGGCAGGACGCCATCGAGGCGGCCCTGGAGCCGGCCGAGGGCGAGTGGCTGTACTTCGTGGCCACCGACCCGGAGAACGGCGTCACCGAGTTCGCCGAGACCCACGAGGAGTTCGAGGTCCTCAAGGAGCGCTTCGAGGAGACCTGGGGCGGTGGCGGGGACTGATGCGCGCCGCGGTCCTGGGCTCGCCGGTGGCCCACTCCCTCTCACCTGTCCTGCACTCCGCGGCCTACGCGGCCATGGGGCTGCGGGACTGGTCCTACGGGTTGTTCGAATGCGACGAGAAGGGGCTGGCGCCCTTCCTCGACGGGCTGGACCCGGCCGAGTGGGCCGGGCTCTCCCTGACCATGCCGCTCAAGCGCCGGGCCATGGAGCTGGCCGCCGAGGTCGAGGACCTGGCCGCGGCGGTCGGCGGGGCCAACACCCTCGTCCGGCGGGGCACGGGCTGGGCGGCCCGTAACACGGACGTGGCGGGGATCGCCGAGGCCCTGGCCGAGGCCGGGGCCGGCACCCCGCGCGACGCGGTCGTCCTGGGCGCGGGAGCCACCGCGGCCTCCGCCCTCGCGGCTCTGCGGGAACTGGGCACACCCGGACCGGTCACAGTCCTGGCCCGCGACACCGCGCGCACCGGCGAGGTCACCGCGGCGGCCGAGCGCCTGGGCCGTCCGGTACGGGTGGCGCCGCTGGCGGAGATCGCCCGGCACCTGGACGTGGACCTCGTACTCTCCACCCTGCCCTCGGGGGCGGCGGACGCGCACGCCGAGCAGCTCGCGGCCTCCCGGGCCGACCTGTTCGATGTGATCTACGACCCCTGGCCCACCGTGGCCGCCGGGGCGGTGGCGGCCCGCGGCGGACGCGTTGTCGGCGGTTTCCCGATGCTGCTGCACCAGGCCGTCGCCCAGGTGAGGCTGATGACCGGGACCGAGGACGTCCCGGTCGGGGCGATGCGGGCCGCAGGCGAGGCGGAGTTGGCCCGGCGCTCCGCGCCGGCTGGTTCCTGACCCGGAGGGCTCGGTGGTCAGCCGGTCGCCGGGCCCTGCTATATTGGACGTAATCGACTTGGTCCGGTGTGCTCCGCACACCGGCAGCCGCAAGCGGAGATGATCCTCCCACCTACCGGGCCCCGCCCGTGTGGGTCCCGGTCAGACGATGGGCGTACCGCGCCGTGTTCGCCGGCCTCCCCTGCAGGGGTGTCCGCGGAACGTGCGGGGTCTCCGTCGTGAACATCCGGTCGGATCACCCCGCTTGCACACGCTGGCGGGGTTTTCGCTTTTTGGTGAGATCCCAACGCGGGCGGGTGGCCTGAACAAGCACGGGCGACCCGGTCGAACAGGCCGACCACCACACGGTGGACGGCCGGTCCCAGGTAATCCGAGAAAGCTAGGGAGGGGTCTCATCAGCACAGAGCCCCGCATCAATGACCGTATCCGGGTGCCCGAGGTCCGACTTGTCGGACCCAACGGTGAGCAGGTCGGAATCGTCTCCGTGCAGGACGCCCTGCGTCTCGCCCAGGAGTCGGACCTCGACCTCGTCGAGGTCGCGCCGACCGCGCGCCCGCCGGTCGCGAAGCTGATGGACTACGGCAAGTTCAAGTACGAGTCCGCGGTCAAGGCCCGTGAGTCGCGCAAGAACCAGTCGAACACGATCATCAAGGAGATCAAGCTCCGCCCGAAGATCGATCCGCACGACTACGAGACCAAGAAGGGTCACGTCGTCCGGTTCCTCAAGAGCGGGGACAAGGTCAAGGTGACGATCATGTTCCGTGGTCGTGAGCAGTCCCGTCCCGAGCTCGGGCGCAGGCTGCTGGCGCGGTTGGCCCAGGACGTCCAGGATCTTGGCACGGTCGAGTCCCAGCCCAAGCAGGACGGCCGCAACATGGTCATGGTGATCGGTCCGCACAAGCGGCGTTCCGAGCACAAGGCCGAGGCCCGTGCCGCGGCGGGGGACAAGACCCGCCGCGAAGAGCGCGACCAGGCGTAGGCGCCAGGGGAAGTCCCCCACCGCCCGGCCGTCGCGAACGCGTAACCGGGCGGTGGGGTGGGCTGTGCGCGAACAGCCTGTGATGCACCGGTGTGCGACGCAGATCCCGCCGTAGCAGCGGAACAACCGCGTCACCCGTCAGCCGAGACGGGGGCGCGCCGACGGAGTAGGAGACGACGGCGACATGCCGAAGAACAAGTCCCACAGCGGAGCCAAGGACCGTTTCAAGGTCACCGGATCCGGCAAGATCATGCGCCGCCGTGCCAACAAGAACCACATCCTTGAGCACAAGACCTCCAAGCGCAAGCGCAAGCTGGGCAACGAGGCCGTGCTCTCCCCGGCTGACACCAAGGGCATCAAGAAGCTCCTGGGCAAGTAAACACCGGAGAACCTCCCGTCCTCCTCGGCAGTTGCCCGTGCGTCCGACCAGGTCGGCGCGCGCCAGGCGCTCGGAGGACGACCACCTGAAGCGAACACGGCCGCCGGGCCCGTCCTGGCCGGACCGGTCGGCGCGCCGTGCGCGCCGGAAGAACCAATGAGGGAGTCACTGTGGCACGCGTGAAGCGGGCTCTCAACGCCAAGAAGAAGCGCAAGGTCGTTCTCGACCGGGCCAGTGGTTACCGCGGGCAGCGCTCGCGTCTGTACCGCAAGGCCAAGGAGCAGATGCTCCACTCGATGACCTACTCCTACCGGGACCGCAAGGACCGCAAGGGGCAGTTCCGTCGTCTGTGGATCCAGCGGATCAACGCCGCCTCCCGCGCCCACGGCCTGACCTACAACCGTCTCATCCAGGGTCTGAAGCTGGCCGAGATCGAGGTCGACCGTCGCATGCTGGCCGAGCTGGCCGTCAACGACGAGGCCGCCTTCGCCGCGCTCGTGGAGAAGGCCAAGCAGGCCCTCCCCACCTCCGCCGCGGCCTAGCGGGCACAGAAGCAGACAGGTAGCGATGGCGAGCCACGAGTTCACGAGTGTCCGGTCACCCAGGATCAAGGGGGTTCGGCGGCTCGCCAAGCGCACCTTCCGCCAGCGTGAGCGGCGCTTCCTCGCGGAGGGCCCGCAGGCTGTACGGGAGGCACTGGCCGCCGTCAACGGCGGCGACGGGCGGTCCCCCTACGGTGGGGCCGCCCACGGTGTCGTCGAGGTCTACGCCACGGCGGAGGCCATGCGGCGCCACATCGACCTCATGGACGCCGCCCACACCGCGGGCGTGCCCACCCACCGGGTCAGTCTCGACGTCATGTCCGAACTGGCGCAGACCATCACCCCGCAGGGGGTCATCGCGGTCTGCGAGTTCGTCGACGTGCCCCTGGAGAGCGTCACCGACGTGCGGCTCGCCGTCGTCCTCTCCCACGTGCGCGACCCCGGCAACGCCGGAACGGTCCTGCGCACCGCCGACGCGGCCGGAGCCGACGTCGTCATCTTCACCGACGCCTCGGTCGACCCCTACAACGGCAAGTGTGTACGGGCCTCCGCCGGGAGCCTGTTCCACCTGCCCGTCGTGGTGGGGGTGCCGGCGGCCCGCGCGGTCGACTTCCTGCGCGGCACCGGGGCCCGGGCCTGGGCCGCCGACGGGGGCGGGGACCGGGACCTCCACCAGCTCGCCGACGACGGCGACCTGGACGGTCCGGTGGGCTGGGTCTTCGGCAACGAGGCCTGGGGCCTGCCCGAGGAGATCGTGCGGCTGACCGACGGCGCGGTCAGCGTTCCGATCTACGGCGGGGCCGAAAGCCTGAATCTGGCCACGGCCGCCGCGGTCTGCCTGTACACGACCGCGAGGCAGCAGCGCCGCCCCTGAGCCCGTCCGAGGCCGTTTCCGCATGTCGTGGGCACCCTGGAGGCGATCACTCTCAGTGATTATTTTGCTCTCGGTCCAGGTCGGGCGGTGGTGGGATGTGCACGCTCGGTAACAGGTTGTCTTAACCATCCGAAATGCACGTGCACGGGCTTCGAGTGTCGATAGGGTCGGACCCGTACCACCGCGGTTCATGCGGATCCGGCGTGGGCGCCCTCCCCGACCCGTGTCACGGGTAGGGCGGTGCGTACGGCCGTGGTGCCCCGGCAGACTCGGCGACAGGGTGTGAGCACACGGTGCTCCCGTACCGGACGCGGGCATACCGGGGCGGCGCCTTCGGTCCGATGACGGTGCGGTGGTGCCGGTCAGCCCGGCTCCGCCCGCGCCGCCGTATCCCGGGTCATCAGGCGTACCAGGTGGGAGTGCAGGGTAGGTCTGCGGTGGTGTTCGGGGGAGAGGTACGACGGACACCACCGGTCAGCGATCCCGACCCAGGAGTCCTGTGGTCGCGGACCTTCGGAGGGGAGCGGGGAGAGGCGTGGGCAGCGGCCGGCAGGTGGGCCAACCGGCGGAGGACTCCGACGGTGCGGCGGCGCAACCCTCACGAACCCCCGTTCCCGAGGTCGAACCCACCGCCGACGACTCCGCCGGACGGGACGGGACCACGGAACCGGAGAGCCGGTCCGGGGACCAGCGCGGCCCCGCACCCGCCCTCTGGGACGTCGACTCCGCCCTCGCCGGGGCGGTCGGCCCCTCCCTGCACGCCGACGACCTGCCCGACGGGGTGGTCGTCGCGGACGCCAGGGGCCGGGTCGTCCTCTTCAACGTCCAGGCCGCCCAGCTCACCGGGGTCCCGGCCGAGGCGGCGCTCGGCCGCGACTACCGTGCTGTCCTGCCCCTCAACGGACTCGACGGCAACGACTGGTGGGAGTCCAGCGACCCCTACGGCGGCGACCGGGACCGCACCCGCCAGCCCGAACGTGTGCTCTGCCTGCCGGACGAACGCGAGATCCTCGTCGCCGCCCGCTACGTGCGGGCCCGGCCCGGAGGCGCGCTCGTCCGTCTCGTCGTCACCCTCAGGGACGCCTCCGCACGGGCCGAGCGCTCCAGGGCCGACCTCGTCTCCGAGGTCGCCCACGAGCTGCGCTCCCCGCTGACCAGTGTGAAGGGCTTCACCTCCACCCTGCTCAACAAGTGGGAACGGCTCACCGACAAGCAGAAGCTGTTCATGCTGGAGACGGTCAACGCCGACGCCGACCGCGTCACCCGGCTCATCCACGACCTGCTGGACGTCTCCCGTATCGAGTCCGGGCGGCTGGAGGTGCGCCGCCAGGTCGTCGACCTGCCCGCCATGGTGCGCCGCGTCGTCGCCAGCCGCGTCGCCTCCGGCGAGGCCGAGGAGCGCTTCCGGGTCGAAGCCCACGGCGAACTCCCCCAGATGTGGCTGGACGCCGACAAACTCGAACAGATCCTCGCCAACCTCGTGGAAAACGGGGTGCGGCACGGCGCTGGTACTGTCAGTATCGTGATCGAGCCGTGTGAGGGAGGAGCAGCGGTGTCGGTGCGCGACGAAGGCCAGGGCATAGCACCCGAGACCATTCCGCGCGTCTTCCGCCAGTTCTGGCGCAGCAAGCGCCGTGGCGGAACCGGCCTCGGACTGTTCATCGTCAAGGGCCTCGTCGAGGCCCACGGCGGCACGATCACCGTCGGACGCGCCCCCAACGGCGGCGCCGAGTTCCGATTTACCATGCCCGCCGGGACCCCCGAGTTCGTCTGAGCCCTCAGAACCCTCGGCCTCCCCGGCGGGCTGCACGCGGCATGTCCCGGACCCCGCGACGGACCCTTCCCGGGCTGCCCGAAAACCGCCTGTGCTTTTCCTGTCGGCTTCGTCCGCCCTGTGGCGGACCGTGACTGCCGTCCCGCGCCCCTGACCGGGGAGTGGTGGCGGCGAGGCAACCAACCATGTCTGCACCGAACAATTCCTTCGATCCGGTCGAGGTGACCCCCCTGCACCCCGACGAGGTCGCCCGCATGCGCGAGGAGGCGCTGGCTGCCATCGAGGCCGCCGCCGACCTCGCCGAACTCAAGGAGGTCCGGCTCGCGCACGCCTCGGACCGCTCCCCGCTGGCCCTGGCCAACCGGGAGATCGGCGCGCTGCCCCCGGCCGCCAAGGCCGACGCCGGCAAGCGTGTCGGCGGCGCCCGGCGCGACGTCGGGCAGGCGCTCAAGGCCCGCCAGGCGGTCCTGGAGGCCGAGCGCGACGAGCGCGTCCTGGTGGAGGAGCGCGTCGACGTCACCCTCCCCTGGGACCGCGCTCCCCGCGGCGCCCGCCACCCCCTGACCACGATCGCCGAACGCATGGCCGACGTGTTCGTCGGGATGGGATTCGAGGTGGCGGAGGGCCCCGAGGTCGAGGCGGAGTGGTTCAACTTCGACGCGCTCAACTTCCAGCCCGACCACCCGGCCCGCACCATGCAGGACACCTTCTTCGTGGAGGGCCCCGAGGGCGGGGAGTCCGGCCTGGTCATGCGTACCCACACCTCTCCGGTGCAGGTCCGCGCACTGCTCTCGCGGGAGCTCCCGGTGTACGTGGTCGCGCCCGGCAAGACCTTCCGCACCGACGAGCTCGACGCCACCCACACCCCGGTCTTCCACCAGCTGGAGGGCCTGGTCGTGGACAGGGGCATCACCATGGCCCACCTGCGCGGCGCCATCGACACCTTCGTCGAGTCCTTCTTCGGCGAGGCCCTGCGGACCCGGTTCCGGGCCTCCTACTTCCCGTTCACCGAGCCCTCCGCCGAGGTGGACATGGAGTGCTTCGTGTGCCACGGCAGGTCGGTGGGCAACCCCGACGAGCCGTGCCGCACCTGCTCCAGCGAGGGCTGGATCGAGATCGGCGGCTGCGGTGTGGTCAACCCGCGCGTGCTGACCGCCGCGGGCGTGGACACCGAGGTCTACAGCGGCTGGGCCTTCGGCCTGGGAATCGAACGAACACTGATGTTCGCGCACGGCGTGCGCGACATGCGCGACATGGTCGAGGGTGACGTGCGCTTCACCTCGGCCTTCGGGAGTGAGATCTGATGCGTGTTCCCATGACCTGGCTGCGCGAGTACGTCGAGCTCCCCGCCGACGTCACCGCCCGCGAACTGGCCTCCCGACTGACCCTGGCGGGCCTGGAGGTCGAGACCGTCGACGAGCTCGGCGCCGACCTGACCGGGCCCGTCGTCTTCGGCCGTGTGCTGGAGATCGAGGAGCTCACGGGGTTCAAGAAGCCCATCCGCTACTGCAGGGTCGACGTCGGACAGGCCAACGGCACCGGCGAACCGCAGGAGATCGTCTGCGGAGCCCGCAACTTCGCCGAGGGCGACCTGGTCGTCGTCTCCCTGCCCGGGGCCGAACTGCCCGGCGGGTTCCGGATCGGCGCCCGCAAGACCTACGGCAGGATGTCGGCCGGCATGATCTGCTCGGCCACCGAGCTCGGCCTGTGGGAGGACCACACCGGCATCGTCGTCCTGCCCGAGGGCTTCGGTGAGGTCGGCGCGGACGCGATCGGGGCGCTCGGCCTGCGCGAGGACGTGCTCGACATCGCGGTCACCCCCGACCGCGGCTACGCGCTGTCCATGCGCGGTGTGGCCCGAGACACCGCTGCCCTGTACCAGGTCGACTTCCGCGACCCCGCCGAGGTCGACGTCGCCGAACCGGCCGGCCCCGGCCACCCCGCCGCCATCGCCGACCCCGCCCTGGCGGACCGGATCGTGCTGCGCGGCGCCACCGGGTTCGACCCCGAGGCGCCCACCCCGCTGTGGATGAAGCGCCGCCTGCACCAGAGCGGGGTGCGCCCCGTCTCCCTGGCCGTCGACGTCACCAACTACGTGATGCTCGAACTCGGCCAGCCGCTGCACGCCTGGGACCGCGACCGCCTCACCGGAACCCTCACCGTGCGCGCCGCCGAGGCGGGCGAGAAGCTGGAGACCCTGGACCACGTCCAGCGCTCCCTGGACCCCGACGACATCGTCATCGCCGACGGGACCGGATCCCAGGCGGTCGCCGGTGTGATGGGCGGCCTGGACACCGAGATCGGCCTGTCCTCCAACGCGGTGCTGGTGGAGGCGGCGCACTTCGATCCCCGGCACATCGCCCGGGCCTCGCGCCGCCACCAGCTCTCCTCGGAGGCCTCCCGCCGTTTCGAGCGGGGGATCGACTCCCGGGTGCAGTTGGCGGCCGCCACCCGCGCGGTGGAGCTGCTCGCCGAACTGGGCGGGGCGGACGTCGAGACGGCCTACACCGACGTCAGCCTTCCGGTGGAGCCGACCAGGATCACGATCCGCACCGGCCACGCCGGTGCCGTCGCCGGGGTCGACTACCCCGAGGGCACCACCGAGCGGTGGCTGCGCGCCGTCGGCTGCTCCTTCGAGGCCGAGGGCGACGTTCTGACGGTGACCCCGCCGTCCTGGCGGCCGGACCTGACCGACCCCAACGACCTCGCCGAGGAGGTCATCCGGCTGGAGGGGTACGAGAACATCCCCTCGATCGGGTTCAAGGGCTTCGGCCGCGGCCTGACCGGGAGCCAGCGCCTGCGCCGGGCCGTGGGCCGGGCCCTGGCCGCGAGCGGCCACAACGAGGTGCTCACCTACCCCTTCCTCGGTGAGCGCGACCTCGACGGGCTCCAGTTGGCGGCCGACGACCCGCGCCGGGTCAGCATGCGCCTGGCCAACCCGCTCAACGACGAGGAGCCGCTGCTGCGCACCACGCTGCTGCCGGGGATGTTCCAGGCCCTGGCGCGCAACGTCGGCCGCGGCCTCAACGACGTCGCCCTCTTCGAGATGGGGCTGGTCTACCTGCCCGGGGCCGGGGCCGGTCGTGCCCCGCTGCTGCCGGTGGACCGCGGCCCCAGCGCCGAGGAACTGGAGCTGGTCGACGCCGCCCTGCCGCAGCAGCCGCGCCGTGTGGGCGTGGTGCTCTCCGGTGCCGCCGAGCACGCGGGCTGGTGGGGCCCGGGCCGGGAGGCCGGGTGGGCCGACGCGATCCAGGCCGTCCGCGACGTCGCCCGGGTGGCCGGGGTGGACCTGGAGGTCGAGGCCGCCCAGTACGCCCCCTGGCATCCGGGCCGCTGCGCGGCGCTGTTCGTGCGGGTGGAGGGCGAGCGCGTCCTGGTCGGGCACGCCGGCGAACTGCACCCGCGCACGGTCAAGGCCTTCGGGCTGCCCGAGCGCAGCGCCGCCGCGGAGTTCGACCTCGACCTGGTCGAGCGGGCACGCACCAAGGTCACCGCCCCCGAGGTGTCCGCCTACCCGGTGGCCACCCAGGACGTGGCCCTGGTCGTCGACGCCTCGGTTCCGGTCGGCGAGGTCAGCGCGGCCCTGGCCGAGGGCGCGGGCGAGCTGCTGGAGAGCGTGCGGCTGTTCGACGTCTACACCGGCGAGCAGGTCGGGGAGGGACGCAAGTCCGTCGCCTTCGCCCTGCGGTTCCGCGCCGCCGACCGGACCCTGATGGCGGAGGAGGCCGGTGCCGCCCGTGACGCCGCCGTGGCCCTGGCCACCGAACGGACGGGCGCGGTCCTGCGCGGCTAGTCCCGGGAAACACACCGTTCACACGGTGGCGGGGCGGGTTTCTCCTTCAGGGGCAGGCCCGCCCCGCCCCGTGTGTCGGGAGGATGTCCCGGCAGCCGCCCACACCGGCTCGGAAGCCTCCGCAGAGCCCGGTGTGTTGCGAAACAGCTGGTCTCTGGCCCCGGATTCCAAGAAAATTATCGGGCTGTCTTTCCAGCGCAGCAGGGGTTTTGGTGCGAAGGGCCGAGGGTAGCCGGAATGAAGTTTGGGTTTCGGGGCATGAAAGCTCGTTTTGGCTCTTGCTGCGGAGCGTCCCTAGAACTTAGCCTGCAGTTAGCTGCCACAACCTGGGCGCCCGGGTGAGGGTCAGATCCGTTTTCCGCTGCGCGCTCTCGCGCATGTCACGGCTCGGAGGTCGCCATATGACCGAAACGGTTGTCTCGTCCGCGCTCACTCCCAAGGAACACCGGGAGCCCAGCCGTCTTTGGCATACCTTCTGCGATATGAACACCGTGGCCAAGGGCCCGGAGTTCGTGGTGGCCCGCGCCGAGGGCGCGTGGCTCTGGGACCAGTTCGGTGACCGCTACCTCGACGGCACGGCCAGCCTCTGGTACTGCAACGTCGGCCACGGCCGCGCCGAGATCGCGGACGCGGTCCACCGTCAGATGAGCACCCTGGACGCCTACACCGTCTACGGGGACTTCGCGAACGTACCCGCCATGGAGCTCAGCGAGCGCCTGGCCGCGCACGCGCCGGTCCAGGACCCGCGTGTCATCCTCACCTGCGGGGGCGGCGAGTCGATCGACACGGCCGCCAAGCTCGCCCGCAGCTACTGGGTCACCCAGGGGCAGCCCGGGCGCCAGCACCTGATCAGCCGGACCGGGGGCTACCACGGCCTCAACGGGTTCGGGACCAGCATCATCGGGATGGAGCGCTTCCGTACCGGCTACGGCAAGCTCATCGAGGACACTTCCGTGGTGCCGCACGACTCCGCCGCCGCGCTGGAGGCGGAGATCCTGCGGGTCGGCGCGGACCGGGTCGCCGCCTTCTTCGCCGAGCCGGTGATCGGTGCGGGCGGCGTGTTCCTTCCGCCGGAGAACTACTTCACGGACGTGGCGCGCATCTGTCAGAAGTACGGCGTGCTGTTCATCGTGGACAGTGTGATCTGCGGTTTCGCCCGGATGGGGAACTGGTTCGGGATCGAGCGGTTCGGGGTGAACCCGGACATGATCGTCTTCGCCAAGGGCGTTTCCAGCGGATACCTGCCGCTGGGCGGCGTCGTGGTCAGCGGCCGGGTGGCCGACCCGTTCTGGAACGAGGCGGGCAACCCGTTCCTGCACGGGACAACCTACGCGGGACACCCGACGGCCTGTGCGGCGGCCATGGCCAACCTGGACATCCTGGAGCGCGAGGACCTGTTCACCGTTTCCCGCGAGGTGGAGACCCACCTGGACTCGGCGCTGCAGGGCCTGGCCGGCCACCCGCTGGTCGCCGAGGTCCGTTCCGGGGTGGGGGTGATGGGTGCGGTGGAGCTCACCGAGGAGGCCCTCACGGAACGGGGGATCGCCACGGCCGAGGTCTTCGCGGAGGCCCGGACGCGCGGGGTCATCGTCCGGCCCGTTCCCAAGGCCCTGCTGGTCTCGCCGCCCCTGATCGTCACCTGGGAGCAGATCGACCATCTGGTGTCCACCCTGTCGGCGGCCCTGGACGCCGTGATGGCCCGTCACTGAGGACCGGGAGCCCGGAAGCCGTCCGGGCTCCCCGTCCGAGAAACCCTTGTGGGTCCCACCGTTGCCGTGTGCGGCGGTGGGTTTTTTCGTTCCCCGGGGAAACCTCTGTCAAAAATCGCTACCTTAGAGTAATATTTACTGGGAAGATATTTCTTCGGGGGTGGGATGCCTCCCCCGAGGGCACGACAGGGGGCAGGGTATGACCACACGGCCGGGCGGGACCGACGAGCGCTCAGACGAGGGCTCCGGGCCCAGCGACGACGACCTGATCACGGCCTGGGGCCTGGTGCACGAGGCGATGAACGAGATACAGCCCCGGCTCCTGTACGGGATCACCCCCGACGGCAAGGACATGGCGGGCCCCTGGTTCGAGGTCCTCATCCGCCTCCAGCGCACCCCGGACCACCAGCTGCCGATGAGCCGCCTGGCCCGGGAGGTCAGCCTCAGCACGGGAGGGTTCACCAAGCTGGCGGACCGCCTGGAGAAGGAGGGCTACCTGGAGCGGCACAACTGTGCCAACGACCGCCGCGTCGTCTACGCCACCCTCACCGAGAAGGGGATCGATTTCATCGGCACGGCCCGGGACCGACACGTCGAACGGCTGCGAGAGCACGTTCTCGCCCCTCTCGGAGAGGGAGGGGTTCGACAACTCGCCACCATCGCGCGTACGCTCCGTGACAGCTCTCGCGGCTGACCGGAGCTCCAGGATGGAACTGTGCGTAGTCGAATCCCTACCTCCCGGGGGCGATGATCCTCGCGAATGCGTAGAAAACATCCCACGTGCCTTCGTTCCCATGTAGGTTGGCCAGAGTTCGAGGGCCCAACGCGGGGTGGGTCGGAGCATGAGGTTCCGGGGGGAATGATGAGGCTGTTCACCACTGCTGCCCAGATGAGGCCGATTCCCCGATCCTCGCGTTTCGCCAACGGCGGGGTCTCCTTCTGGTTCCGCGAGGGAGGCCTCCCCGAGCGCAGAGCTCCCCTTCCCGGGGGTGCCGACTACGACGTCTGTGTCGTCGGCGCCGGTTACACCGGCCTCTGGACCGCCTACTACCTCAAGAAGGACCAGCCGGACCTGAGGGTGGCCGTCCTCGAGCGGGAGTTCGCCGGCTTCGGCGCCTCCGGTCGTAACGGAGGGTGGTTGTCGGCTGACTTCTCGGGCTCCCGGGAGGACTACGCACGGTCACACGGCAAGGCGGCCATGGTCGCCCTGCAGCGCGCGCTGATGGCCACCGTGGACGAGGTGGTCACGGTGGCCGGGGCCGAGGGGATCGACGCCGACATCGTCAAGGGCGGTATGCGCCTGGTCGCCGCGAACGCAGCCCAGCACGAGCGGCTCGAACGGCAGATCGAGTACCTCCAGGAGTGGGGGTACTGGCCCGACGACATCCACATGGTGGGCCCCGACCACGAGCCCCGGCTCTCCGTGAACGGGGCCGTGGCCTCCGGGTACTCGCCGCACGCCGCGCGCGTCCACCCGGCCAAACTGGTCACCGGCCTGGCCGGGGTGGTCGAGGCGATGGGTGTGGAGATCTTCGAGGACACCGCCGTGACCGAGATCCGGCCCCGGTCGGGCTCCGAACGCCCGGCCGTGGTCACCGAACACGGCACGGTCCACGCCGACCACGTGGTCCGGGCCACCGAGGGCTTCACCTCTACCCTGCGCGGCCAGCGCCGCCGGTGGCGCCCCATGTACTCCTCGATGATCGTCACCGAGCCGATCTCCGCCGAACTGTGGGAGGGCATCGGCTGGGAGGGGCGCGAGGTCCTGGGCGACACCGCGCACTCCTACATCTACGCCCAGCGCACCGCGGACGACCGCATCGCCATCGGCGGCCGGAGCGGACCCCAGCGCATCGGCTTCTCCGAGGACAACGAGGGCGCCACCCAGCCCCAGGCCATCGCCGAACTCTGGCGGTCCCTGACCCGGATGTTCCCCGACCTCGTGGACGTGCCGATCGAGCACGCCTGGTCCGGGGTGCTCGGGGTCCCCAGGGACTGGTCCCCGACCGTGAACCTGGACACCGAGTCCGGCCTGGGCTGGGCCGGCGGTTACGCCGGCAGCGGGGTCGCCACCAGCAACCTGGCCGGGCGCACCCTGCGCGACCTCGTCCTGGGCCGCAGTACCGACCTGACCCGGTTGCCGTGGGTCGGGCACGAGGTGCGCGGCTGGGAGCCCGAACCGCTGCGCTGGATGGGCACGCAGGTCGTGCGCGGCCTCTACCGCACGGCCGACCGCCGCGAGTCCAGGACCGAGGGCAAGGGGCACACCTCCCGCCTGGCCGACCTGGCCACCCGGATGCCGGGCAACTGACACCGGCGGGCGCTTCCTCCGCTTCCCGCCGTGCTCCGGTCGACCACCCCGTGGGCGCCCGCCGCCGTACCCGGGCGTCGCCGTTCGGACCGTGGGATCGGTCGCTCCTGCTTGCATAAACTTGCAGAGCCATGCATGATGGTTCAGTCCAAGCGGGAAGAGAGGATCTCACCATGGGATACACAGCGGCCATCGCCGGAGCCAGCGGCTACGCCGGAGGCGAGCTGCTGCGCCTGCTCATCGGGCACCCGGAGATCGAGATCGGCGCCGTCACCGCCGGAGGCAACGCGGGGACGCCCCTCATCCAGCACCAGCCGCACCTGCTGCCGCTGGCCGACCGGATCCTCGCCCCCACCGACGTCGAGGAACTCCGCGGACACGACGTCGTCTTCCTCGCCCTTCCGCACGGACAGTCCGCCGACATCGCCCAGCAGCTGGGCGAGGACGTCCTCGTCGTCGACTGCGGCGCCGACTTCCGGCTCAACGACGCCGCCGCCTGGGAACGCTTCTACGGCACACCCCACGCCGGGACCTGGCCCTACGGCCTCCCCGAACTCCCCGGGCAACGGGAGCGCCTCGCCGGCGCCCGCCGGATCGCCGTCCCCGGCTGCCACGTCACCGTCGCCACCCTCGGCCTCCTCCCCGGACTGGCCCAGCAGCTCGTCGAGACCGACCTCACCGTGGTCGCCGTCACCGGGACCTCCGGCGCGGGCAAGGCCCCCAAACCGAACCTGGTCGGCAGCGAGGTCATGGGCGCGCTCAGCCCCTACGGGGTCGGCGGAGCGCACCGGCACAACCCGGAGATCGTCCAGAACCTCACCGCCGTCACCGGTGAACCGGTCCGGCTCTCCTTCACCCCGGTCCTGGCCCCCCTGCCCCGCGGTATCCTCGCCACCTGCACCGCACCCCTCAAACCGGGGACCAGCGCCGACCAGGTCCGCGCGGCCTACGAGACCGCCTACGCCGACGAACCCTTCGTCCACCTCCTCCCCGAGCGCACCTGGCCCAGCACCGCCATGACGGTCGCCGCCAACACCACCCTCGTGCAGGTCACCGTGGACGCCGACGCGGGTCGCATGGTCGCCGTCGCCGCCTTGGACAACCTCACCAAGGGCACCGCGGGCGGCGCGATCCAGAGCACCAACATCGCCCTGGGCCTGCCCGAGGACACCGGCCTCCCGCTCGCCGCGGTCGCGCCCTAGAGAAAGCTGACAGGGGAGAGGCTCCGACGTGAGTGTCACCGCACCACAAGGGTTCCGCGCCGCGGGCGTGAGTGCCGGAATCAGGGCCGACCGCGCCCGAGACGTGGCCGTCGTCGTCAACGACGGCCCCCTCCGCACGGCCGGAGCGGTCTTCACCGACCACCCCGACCGGGCCGCACCGGTCCTGTGGTCCCAACAGGTCGTCTCGGGCGGACGCGTACGCGCGGCCGTCCTCAACTCCGGCTGCGCCAACGCGGGCACCGGACCACTCGGCTTCCAGGCGGCCCACGCCGAGGCCGAACACGCGGCCGACCTGCTGGCCGACTCCGCGGCCGAGATCGTGCTGTGCTCCGCCGGCCCCGTCGGCGCGAACCTGCCGACGGACGCACTGAACACCGGGGTGAGCGCCGCGCTCGCCGAGGCGGGCCGGGGCGGCGGGCTCCCCGCCGCCGACGCCATCCGGACCGGGGACACCGTCGCCAAGTTCGCCTTCCGGCGCGGCGAGGACGTCACCGTCGGCGGCATGGCCAAGGGCCCGGACGCCTCCCTCGGCGCACTCCTGTGCGTCCTGACCACCGACGCCGCCCTGAGCAGCGAACAGTGCCAGCGCCTGGTCGCGGACGCGGCCGCCAGGACCTTCGCTCCGCTGACCGGCACCAACGACACCGTCCTTCTCATGGCCAGCGGCGCGGCCCAGGCCGACCGGGGGGAGGGGGCCGCCCCGGACGAGGAGGCCGTCGCCGACCTGCTCGCCCGGGTGTGCGAGGAACTCGCCGCCCAACTGGAGGCGGACACCCCCGAGACGGAGGGCGTCCCCGCCCCCGAAGACCAGAGGCCACCCGAGGACAAGCAGGCAACTTCATGAACTCCCGTCTCCCCGACGATCCCACCCAGGACCAGGCCCAGGCCATGGGCAAGGCGGCCAACCTCATCGAGGCGCTGCCCTGGCTCTCCCGTTTCCACGGCCGCACGGTCGTCGTCAAGTACGGCGGCAACGCCATGGTCAGCGAGGAACTGCGGGTCCGCTTCGCGGAGTCGATCGTCTTCCTCCACTACGCGGGCCTGCGCCCCGTCGTCGTCCACGGCGGCGGACCGCAGATCAGCGCCATGCTGGACCGCTCCGGAGTGGAGTCGACCTTCACCGCCGGCCTGCGGGTGACCACCGACGAGGCCATGGACATCGTCCGGATGGTCCTCACCGGCCAGGTCAACCGCGAGATCGTGGGACTGGTCAACCAGCACGGCCCCTTCGCGGTCGGCATGTCCGGTGAGGACGCCAACCTCCTCCACGCCGAACGCAAGCGCGTGCAGGTCGACGGCGAGACCGTCGACATCGGACGGGTCGGCGAGGTCAGCGGGGTCGACCCGGGCGCGGTCTCCGCGCTCATCGCCGACGGCCGCATCCCGGTCATCTCCAGCGTCGCCCGCGCCGACGACGGCGGCGTCTACAACATCAACGCCGACACCGCCGCGTCCGCGCTCGCGGTCGCCCTGGGCGCGAGCAAACTCATCATGCTCACCGACGTCGAGGGCCTGTTCGCCGACTACCCGGCCAACACCGAACTCATCAGCCGTCTGAACGCGGACGAGCTGCGCGCCCTCCTGCCCTCCCTGTCCGCGGGCATGCTCCCCAAGATGGAAGCCTGCCTGAACGCGGTCGAGGGCGGGGTCCCCCAGGCCCACATCATCGACGGCCGTGTCCCGCACTCCCTGCTCCTCGAGGTCTTCACCGACCAGGGCGTGGGCACCATGGTCGCCGACGAGGAACTGGAGGCCGAACTCCTCGCCGGGAACGGCCACTACCCGCGCCCCTGGCGCCCCGCACACACCAGCACCGCAGCACAAACAGGAGGCTCCCGATGACCAGCAGCGAACTGAGGGAGCGCTTCGCCGCCTCACTCATGCCCAACTACGGTGTCCCGCCCATCGCCCTCAGCCTCGGACGGGGCTGCGAGGTCTACGACGCCGACGGCCGCCAGTACCTCGACCTCATCGCGGGCATCGCCGTCTCCAGTCTCGGACACGGACACCCCGCCCTGGTCAAGGCGGTCGCCCACCAGGCGGCCACGCTCGCCCACACCAGCAACCTCTTCGTGCACGAACGCGAGGTCGAGCTGGCCGAGCGCCTCGTGGAGCTGGTGGGCGGCGACGCCAAGGTCTTCTTCGCCAACTCCGGCACCGAGGCCAACGAGGCCGCACTCAAACTGGCCAAGCGCGCAGCCGGGCCCGGCCGCCACTACTTCGTCGCCGCGGACAAGGGCTTCCACGGCCGCTCCGCCGGGTCCCTGGCCCTGACCGGCAAGGACTCCATCCGCGAACCCTTCGGCCCGTTCGGCATGGACGTGCGCTTCGTGCCCCACGGCGACCTCGACGCCCTCACCGAGGCGGTCGACGACAACTGCGTCGCGGTGTTCGTCGAACCGACCCAGGGCGAGGCCGGGGTCGTCCCCGCACCCGAGGGCTACCTCGCCGGGGTCCGCGCCCTGTGCGACCGGACCGGCGCCGCCTTCGTCCTGGACGAGATCCAGAGCGGCATCGGCCGTACCGGCCAGTGGTTCGCCCACCAGGCGGAGGGGATCCGCCCCGACGTCCTCACCCTCGCCAAGGGCCTGGGCGGCGGCCTGCCGATCGGAGCCTGCGTCGGCTTCGGCCGGTTCGCCGACGCCTTCGACAAGGGCGACCACGGCTCGACCTTCGGCGGGAACCCCGTGGCCTGCGCCGCCGCCCTCGCCGTCATCGACACCATCGAGAGCGAGGGCCTGCTCGCCCACACCGAGGTGATGGGGGACCTGCTCGCCGAACAGATCGACGGCATCGACCACCCCCTCCTCGCCGGGCAGCGCGGCAGCGGGCTCTGGCGGGCCCTGAGGCTCACCGGGCCGCACGCCGCGCACGTCCAGGAACAGGCCGCCGTCCGCGGGTTCCTCGTCAACGCCGTCGCCCCCGACGTGATCCGCCTGGCCCCGCCCCTGGTCATCACGCCCGAGCAGATCGGTGTGTTCATCGAGGCCCTGCCGACCGTCCTGGACGCGGCCGAGGCCGCCGCGACGAAGGAGAACCACTCATGACCCGGCACTTCCTGCGTGACGACG
Source organism: Nocardiopsis sp. iso_40 (assembly GCF_056173285.1). Taxonomy (NCBI): domain Bacteria; kingdom Bacillati; phylum Actinomycetota; class Actinomycetes; order Streptosporangiales; family Nocardiopsidaceae; genus Nocardiopsis; species Nocardiopsis sp. iso_40. The sequence continues at coordinate 2,042,981 of NZ_CM149666.1, forward strand.
ACCTCACGCCCCAGGAGCAGGCCCACGTCCTCGACCTGGCCGACGAGATGAAGAAGGAACGCTTCGCGCACCGGCCGCTGGCCGGACCGCGCACGGTCGCCCTCCTCTTCGACAAGCCCTCCACCCGGACCCGCCTGTCGTTCTCCGTGGGCGTGGCCGACCTGGGCGGCAACCCGCTGGTCCTGGACTCCACCAGCACCCAGATGGGCAGGGGCGAACCCCTGGAGGACACCGCCAGGGTCCTGGAACGCCAGGTCGCAGCCGTCGTCTGGCGCACCTTCGCCCAGACCGGCATCGAGCACCTCGCCCGGCACATCAACGTCCCGGTGGTCAACGCGCTCACCGACGAGTTCCACCCGTGCCAGATCCTCGCCGACCTCCAGACGGTCCGCGAGCACAAGGGCTCCCTGGCCGGCCTCGCCCTCGCCTACCTGGGCGACGGCGCCAACAACATGTCCCACTCCTACCTGCTCGGCTGCGCCACCGCCGGGATGCACGTGCGGATCGGCGCACCGGAGAGCCACCACCCCGACCCCGTCGTCCTCGCCCGGGCGGCCGAGATCGCCCGGAGCACCGGCGGATCGGTCACCGTCACCACCGACCCCCGCGAGGCCGCCGGAGACGCCGACGTCGTGGCCACCGACACCTGGGTCTCCATGGGGCAGGAGGACGAGAAGCAGGACCGCGAGGCCCCCTTCCGCCCCTACACCGTCGACGAGGCGCTCATGGCCGCCGCCGACCCCGAGGCGATCGTGCTGCACTGCCTCCCCGCCTACCGCGGCAAGGAGATCACCGCGGGGGTCATCGACGGCCCCCGGAGCGTGGTCTGGGACGAGGCCGAGAACCGCCGCCACGCGCAGAAGGCCCTGCTCGCCTTCCTCCTCGAAAGCAGCGACGCACCCGACCCCGGACCGCGATGACCAACGACAACAGCGCCACGGCCCCGATGACCAAGGCCGCCCGGCACGCCCGCATCACCGACGTCCTCACCCGCGAGGACGTCCGGTCCCAGGGAGAACTGGCCAAACGCCTCTCCGAGGCCGGGGTCCAGGTCACCCAGGCCACGCTCTCCAGGGACCTGGACGAGCTGGGCGCGGTCAAACTCCGCACCGCGGACGGCCACCTCGCCTACGTGTTGCCGGGAGAGGGCGGGGAGCGCCTCCAGCGCACCCGCCCCGACACCCTCAGCCTCGAACAGGTCTCCGGCGCCCGCCTCACCCGGCTGGCCGAGGACCTGCTCGTCTCGGCGGAGGCCTCCGCCAACATGGTCATCGTCCGCACCCCTCCGGGAGCGGCGCAGTACCTGGCCTCGGCCATCGACCACACCGACTTCCACGCCATCCTGGGCACCATCGCCGGAGACGACACCATCCTGGTGATCTCCCGCGACCCCCGAGGCGGCGAGGACCTGGCCACGGCGCTCCTGCGGCTGGCCGACCGCAGCCCCTGACGGCCGGCGCGCCGTCCCGCACCACCCGAACTTTCCACGAAGGAGACCACGATGGCCGACCAGCCCGAGGCCCTGCGCCTGTGGGGCGGCCGCTTCGAGGGAGGACCGGACCAGGCCCTGGCCCGCCTCTCGCTGAGCACCCACTTCGACTGGCGCCTCGCCCGCCACGACATCGCCGGATCGCGGGCCCACGCCCGCGCCCTGCACCGCGCCGGACTGCTCACCGGGGACGAACTCGACAGCATGATCGCCGGCCTGGACCGGTTGGAGGCCGACGTGGCCTCGGGGGACTTCACCCCCGTGCTGGAGGACGAGGACGTGCACACCGCGTTGGAGCGCGGCCTTCTCGAACGGGTCGGCCCCGAGCTCGGCGGACGGCTGCGCGCCGGGCGCTCCCGCAACGACCAGATCGCCACCCTGGTCCGCATGTACCTGCGTGAGGAGGCCCGGTCCCTCGCTGACCAGCTCCTCGACCTCGTACAGGCCCTCGCCGACCAGGCGGGCGCCCACCCCGACGCCGCCATGCCGGGCCGCACCCACCTCCAGCACGCCCAGCCGGTCCTGCTCGCCCACCAGCTGATGGCACACGCCTGGCCGCTGCTGCGCGACGTGGAGCGGCTCCGCGACTGGGACCGCCGCGCCGCGGTCTCCCCCTACGGCTCCGGCGCCCTGGCCGGATCCTCCCTGGGGCTGGACCCGGAGGCGGTCGCCGCGGAGCTCGGTTTCCCGGCCTCCTCGGAGAACTCCATCGACGGCACCGCCGCCCGCGACGTGGTCGCCGAGTTCGCCTTCGTGACCGCCATGATCGGTGTGGACCTGTCCCGCCTGTCGGAGGAGGTCATCCTGTGGGCCACGAAGGAGTTCTCCTTCATCACCCTCGACGACGCCTTCTCCACCGGCTCCTCGATCATGCCGCAGAAGAAGAACCCCGACGTCGCCGAGCTCGCCCGGGGCAAGTCGGGCCGCCTGATCGGTGACCTCACCGGTCTGCTCACCACCCTCAAGGGGCTCCCGCTGGCCTACAACCGGGACCTGCAGGAGGACAAGGAACCGGTCTTCGATGCCGTGGACAGCCTGCACCTGCTGCTGCCCGCCATGACCGGCATGGTCGCCACCCTGACCTTCCACACCGACCGGATGGCCGAGCTGGCCCCGCAGGGCTTCTCCCTGGCCACCGACATCGCCGAGTGGCTGGTCCGTGAGCGCGTGCCCTTCCGTGAGGCCCACGAGATCGCAGGCAGCTGCGTACGCGTGTGCGAGGAGCGCGGCATCGACCTGCCCGACCTCACCGACGCCGACTTCGCGCGGATCTCCGAGCACCTCACCCCCCACATCCGGGAGGTCCTGGCCGTGGCGGGCTCCCTGGCCTCCCGGGCGGGCAGGGGCGGCACCGCCCCCGTCCGGGTCGCCGAGCAGCTCGACCGCCTCCGCTCCGAAGCCGCCGAACACCGCAGGGCCTTCACCGGGTAGCCCGACGAGCTCGGCACCGCCCCGCCCGGAGCCCGGGCGCCCCCCCGTGACCGGGGTGCCCGAACCGGGAGGGGCCGGGGCGCGTGCCCCCAGGGGCGCGCGCCCCCGTGCGTTCGGCGGAGACTTCCGGCGCCCCGGTCACCGGACGCGCACCCGTTCGGCGGGGAATGTGGAATTCCCCCTTCACGAGACGGGGGAGTGCGGTAGCGTCCAAAGCCTGCGGGCACCACACGTGTTCCCCTTTGCGCGTACCGTGACGACCCGCGCGGGAACCGGCACGCACCACGCGTGGCCTCCGGTGCCCGCGCCGAGTCCGTGGGAGGAGCGCAGTGGGTCAGTCAGGGGGCGCGGGGCGCGGGATCAGGACGCAGCTCAACCGGATCGTGCTGATCCCCAGCATCACCTTTCTCGCGCTGTTCGTCGTGCTCAGCGCGGCCACGCTCGCCCAAGCCGTGTCCCTGCGCTCGTCGGTCGTCGACGGCAGGGCCGGCACCGAGCTGGCCGGGGCGCTCACCGCGCTCCAGACCGAGCGCCGCCTGAGCGTCGAGTTCCTCGCCGACCCGGGTGACGCCAGCCGCCAGGCCCTCGTCGAGGCGGCGGCGGAGACCGACGGGGCGCTCGCCCGGGTCAGGGAGGCCCGCGGGGCCCTCGACGGGGACGGCGACGAGCCCGCCCCCCTCAGCCGGGCGTTCTTCGGCTCCCTCGGGGACGTGGAGGACCTGCGCACGGACAACCTCACCGAGCCCGGCCGGACCGAGGCCGTCCTGGACACCTACACCGTCGCGATCCACGAGGGTATTCGCCTCTACTCCGAGACCGTCCGGGGCTTGGACGACGGACCGGCCTCGGACGCGGCCTCCGCCGCCGGCAACCTGCTGTGGGCCCAGGAGAGCTTCGGCCACGCCGACGCCCTCGTCACCGCCGTCCTGTCCGAGCGCCGCCTCTCCAGGGCCGAGCAGGCCGACATCGCCTCCCTGACCGGAGAGGCGCGCCGCCGACTCGACTCGCGGAGCCCGGAGGGCGGGCGGGCCGAGGCGGACGCCGGCGGGACGGCGCCGCGGACCGGTGAACCCCCCGCCGCGGATCCGCTCACCGGGAGCGACGCCTGGCGGGAGGCCCTGGGGATCGCCGACACCATCACGCACCACGAGGCACCGGTCAACACCGACCCCCTCACCGGAGAGCAGACCCGGAGCCCGGCGCCGCCGGCCGGACTCGACGGCTGGCGCGACGCGGCGGACGAGGTCACCGCCGGGCTGGCCGAGGCCGCCGCAGGCCAGACGGCCGCCGTCGTGGACCTCACCGAGGCGGCCAGCTCCTGGATGTTCACCCTGGCGGTCGGGGGAGGGATCACCTCCGTGTTCGCCGGCACCGTCGCCTACGGGGTCGCCGCCCGTTCGGCCAGCCGACTCACCTACCGGCTCGCCAGGCTCAGGGCCGAGACGCTGGGTATCGCCCGCAACGACCTGCCGCGGATCGTGCGCCGCCTGGAGGCGGGGGAGAGCGTCGACCTGGACACCGAGATGAAACAGCTCGACCACGGCACCGACGAGGTCGGCCAGGTCGCCGACGCCTTCAACACCGCGCAGCGCACCGCGGTCGGCGCGGCGGTCAAACAGGCCGACATCCGGGCCGGGGTCAGCCGGGTCTTCCTGGGGATCGCGCACCGCAACCAGTCCCTCGTGCAGCGCCAGCTCCAGCTCCTGGACCGGGTCGAGCGCGAGGAGGAGGACCCGGACCTGCTGGAGAGCCTCTTCCAGCTCGACCACCTGGCGACCCGGGGGCGCCGCCACGCGGAGAACCTCATCATCCTGGGCGGGGCCCAGCCCGGACGGCGCTGGCGCCACCCCGTCCCGCTCGTCGACATCCTGCGGGGCGCCATCTCCGAGACCGACGAGTACGCCCGGGTCGAACTCGTCTCCGTCCCGGACCTGGCGCTGGCGGGAGCGGTCGTCGCCGACGTCATCCATCTCCTCGCCGAGCTGGTCGAGAACGCGACCGCCTACTCGCCGCCCCACACAGACGTCACCATCGCCGCCGAGAACGTCCCCAAGGGGGTGGTGGTCGAGATCGAGGACCGCGGCCTTGGAATGACCGAGCACGACCTCGCCGAAGCCAACACCACACTGTCCGAGGCGCCCGAGTTCGACGTCATGACCCCTGGCACCGACGGACGTCTCGGCCTGTTCGTGGTGGCCAGGCTGGCCCGCAAGCACGACATCGGAGTGCAGCTGCGCCCCTCCCCGTACGGGGGCACCCGGGCCGTGGTGCTCCTCCCCGGGACCCTGGTGGCCGCCATCAGCGGTCCTGGAGCGGAACGGCCCCGGGTCGCGGCGCTCGCCCGTTCCGGAGCGGGCGGTCCCGACTCCCCCGAAGCAGCAGGTCCCCGGGACTCCGCGGACCTTCTGGCCGCCGAGGCGAGGACCGCGCGGCCCGTGCTGAGGTCGGTCCCCGAGCACGGCGGTCCCCAGAACGGACCGCGCGAGCGCGCCCCGGGCGCTCCGGTGCTCCGCCAGGTGCCGGACCTGGACCACGAAGCCGAGGAACGGGTCCCGGAGGAGGCTCTGGCGCCACTGCCCAAACGGGGGGCCGACGACCTCAGGGTCGGCGCCGGGCCGGGCCGGGCCGGGCTGCCCAGACGTAGGAGGCAGACCAACCTCGCCCCCCAGCTTCGCGGCGGTTCCGACCACGGGGAGGAGGCCGCGCGCGAACCGGAGCCGGCGTCCCACCGGAGCCCCGAACAGGCGCGCCGGATGATGGACGCCTTCAGTGCGGGGACCCGGCGGGGTCGGACCGAGGAGAGCGGTCCGACCGGGTCCGGACACAGCAGTGATGACCAGGTCGGTGCAGGCACCGGCGACCATACGGGAGAGAGCGACTGAGATGGTGGGCAAGAGCAAGGCGGCGGACAACCTGGACTGGCTCCTGGACGACCTGGTCGACCGTGTCGTCGGGGCCAGCCACGCGATCGTGCTGTCGGCCGACGGCCTGTTGCTCGGGCGTTCCCGGGGGTTGGTCTCGGAGGACGCCGAGCACCTGTCCGCGTTGGCCTCGGCGTTCCAGAGCCTGGCCCGGGGGACGGGGCGGCACTTCGGCGGCGGGGACGTCCGCCAGACCGTGGTGGAGATGGAGCACTCGTACCTGTTCGTCACCGCGGCGGGGGCGGGGGCCTGTCTGGCGGTCCTGGCGACGGAGGACGCGGACGTGGGCCTGGTCGCCTACGAGATGAACCTGAGGGTCAAACGGGTCGGCCAGTTCCTGACCGCGGCACCCAGGCGCCCGGGCCAGCTCACGGCCATGGGAGGCGGAGGATCGTGAGTATCTTCGGTGAACAGCGCGGGTCACCGCTGTCGGGTGGGACCCCGGCGGTGCGGAGCGAGGAGGGGCCCGACCCCTCCCGCAGGCAGCCCCCGGTCTGGCACCGCGGGCGGGGGCACCCGACCTCCGAGGGGCCCTCCAACGGGGTCACCCCGGGCGACGCGCCCGCAGGACCGCTGGTGCGGCCCTACACCATGACCAAGGGGCGGACCCGGCCCGGTGCCGGGGGACGCGGGCTGGACCTGATCACGATCGTGGTGGCCGCCCGCGACCGCGCGGACCGCCCCCGGGACCCCGAACTCCAGGCGATCCTGACGCTGTGTCGCAGACCCATATCGGTCGCGGAGATCTCCGCGCGCCTCGACGTGCCCCTGACGGTGGTCAAGGTGCTCATCGGCGACCTCGTGGCCGAGGGCGACGTCCGCACCCGGGCAGCGATGCCCGTGGCCCAGCTTCCCGAGAAGAAAGTACTTCAGGCGGTACTCGATGGCATCCGCAGACTCTGAGATCCGGCCGGGCGCACAGGAGGCGATCCCGCAGGCAGTCAAGATCATCGTCGCCGGGGGGTTCGGCGCGGGCAAGACCACCATGGTGGCCTCCGTCAGCGAGATCACCCCGTTGAGTACGGAGGAGGTGATGACCGAGGCGAGCCAGGGGGTGGACGACCTGGGGGGCGTGGAGAACAAGACCACCACCACGGTCGCCCTGGACTTCGGCCGCATCACCATCAACGACGACATCGTGCTGTACCTGTTCGGGACGCCCGGGCAGGACCGTTTCTGGTTCATGTGGGACGAGCTGGCGGAGGGCGCCCTGGGAGCCGTGGTCCTGGCCGACACCCGGCGCCTGGACACCTGTTTCCACGCGGTGGACTACTTCGAACGGCGCGGGGTCCCGTTCGTCGTCGCGGTCAACCGCTTCGAGGGGTCCACCCCCTACGAGGCGGAGGAGGTGCGCGAGGCCCTCGACGTGCCGGCCGAGGTCCCGGTGCTGATGGCGGACGCACGGGAACGCGAATCCGCCAAGGAGGTCCTCGTCCGACTGGTCACCCACGTCATCCACAGTCGCAGCCCGGCTCTGAGCGGCTGACCGGGTGCCCCCCGTACCCCAGCACCGTGTCGGTCCGGTATACGTTCAGGAGATACGCCCGTCAATGTGGTGTTGAACGCTACAATGTCGCGGCAGTGACCACCGCTTCGGCGGTGCGCCCATCCACCTCTCGTCTGAATCCTGGTATGCGAAACTCTGACCGACTTCCCCCACGCGAACTGCCCAAGCGGCGTTCCGGACGCCACCGCAACCCGCTGTCCTTCGACAACTGGTTCGGTACCCCCGCCCTGATCATGGCGGTCCCGGGCACGGCTGAACAGGCCAGGGACGCCGAAGGTGAGTTGATCGGTGCCCGAATGGCCGACCTCGTCCGGGCCTACCGCCCCGAGGTCACCATCAGGTTCGGACACACCGAGGGCCGTGAACACAGCCTCAACGAGGCCCTGGGCGGGCTGGAGAAATCCGGCGACCGCCCCCTAGCCGGCGTCGTGGTTCCGCTGGTCACGGCTCCGCACGCGGGAACCAGTGCCGCTGTGGAGGCCGCGGTGGCCGAGGCCGGTGCCGACGTCCGCGTCACCGAGGGGCTGGGCCCGCACCCCATGCTCGCCGAGGTGCTGCACCTGCGTCTGGCCGAGGCCGGGTTCGTGCGGGCCGACCGTATGCGCCTGATCAGTGTCACGGCCCGGAACACCACCATGGCCGACGGAGTCGTCGTCGGTGCCGTCGGCGGAGAGGGCGCAGTGGGCGCCGCGGGCGTGACCGCGGTCCTGCTCGCGGCCCGGCTCGGTCTGACCGTGCTCCCCGCCGACCTGGAGAACGAGGCCGCGCTGGAGCAGGTCGTCTCCCAGCTCCGCCAGGGCGGTTGTCAGCGTCCGGTCATCGCGCCCAGCGTGCTGGGGCCGGAGATCCCCGCGGACCGACTCGCCGATCTCGCCGAGCGCTTCGGCGCCCGGGCGGGCACACCCCTGGGCGCGGACAGTCTCCTGGGCAAGATCGCCGCGCTGCGCTACGCCGAGGTGCTGAACTCGCTCGGCGTGGAACAGCCTCCGACCGCGGAGGAGCTTCCCGCACCGGTGGGCTCCCGACACCGTCCGGAGTCCTGATTCCGCGACACGCCCCGCCAGGATCCTGTTGCACAGGGCCGCCCGGACTCCGGGCGGCCCTGTTGCGTTGATTGGTGTGACCTGCTCTCTCCCCGGGCGAGACGCGCCCTAACACGGGCTGCGGTGGACGCTTCCGCAAAGAAGGATAACTAGTAGTGATTGTTTGACAACGTACGGCAATGGTTTTTCGATAGCCTCGGCAGGACCGAAAGCCGCCGCGGCACCTGTCCAGGACGCCTCGGCACCCGCACGGGCTGGAGGGGGCCATGCGCAGAACTCACGCGTCCACCCGGACGATCCGCGGGCAGCTCACCCGCATCGTGCTGATCCCGAGCCTGTGCTTTCTCGCGCTCTGGCTCATCGTCACCACACTCGGCACGGTCCAGGCGGCACAGCTGATGAGCGCCGTCAGCCAGGCCAAGGAGGGCACGCAGACCCTCTCCCGGGCGGCGACCGAGCTCCGTGCCGAACGCCGACTGTCCATGGTCCATCTGGGGATCCGGGACAGCGGTGACACCTCGACCCTCCAGGACGACCTGGACGAGCAACGGGAGAGTACGGACGGAGCCCTCGGTGAGGCCGTGACCCTGGCAGAGCGGCTGCGCGGCGGCCGGGACGACGAGGTGAACCGCAACGCCGCCGCGCTGGCCGAGAGCCCGGACGAGCTCGCCGCCCTGAGAACCGCCGTCGACGACGGTTCGGCCAACCGTGAGGAGACCCTCTTCCGCTACGGGGGGCTCCTCGACTCCCTCGCCGACACCGCCACGTCCCTGCTGCACACCACCGAGGGCGGGGAGAACCTCACCGACGCCGTCCTCACCAGGGAGCTCCTCGCCGCGCGGGAGGACTACGCGACCGCGGACGCCCTGCTCGCCGGGGTCATCCCCGCAGGACGCATGACCTACGAGGAGACGGCGCACTTCACCTTCCTCACCGCCTCCTACCGCGCCACCCTGGGCGCCGTCACCCACGCGATGCACCCGAGTATCAGGGCCCAGCACGAGGCTCTGCTGGAGGAGGAGGCCTGGACGACCGCCGAAGGGCTCAGCCGAAGGGTCGTCACCCGGCCCCCGGTCGCCGAGTCCGACGAGACGGTCCCCGGCCAGGAGCCCCTCGCGGAATGGAACTCGGAGATCGACGTCGAGGCGGACGAGTGGGACGCCTCCTCGCCCGCCGCCGCCCTCGCCCTGGGCGACATCGCCCAGGCCCAGACCGAACGCACCGTGGACCTGGCGTGGAGCGCCGCACTCCTCAGGGTCGCCCTCGGAGTGGCCGCGGCGGCCGTCACCCTGCTCGGCGGTGTGGTCGCCATCTCCCTGGTGAGCCGGTCCTCGCGACGCCTCACCGAACGCCTCGCCTGCCTGCGCGAACAGATCCTGGACCGGGACGCCGACCTGCCCGACATCATCGACCGCGCCCAACGGGGAAGCAAGGTCGACGTCGTGGACGAGCTCCCGCCCCTGGACGAGGAGGGAGACGACGAGATCGGACAGGTCGCCGAGGCGTTCGACAGCGCCCAGATCACCGCGGTGGAGGCCGCGGTCCGGCAGGCCGAGATCCGACGCGGCGCCAACCGCGCCTTCCTCGGGATCGCCTTCCGGAACCAGACCCTGGTCCAGCGCCAACTGAGGCTGCTCGACGAGATCGAGTACAACGAACAGGACCCCGAGGCACTGCGCCAGCTCTTCCGCCTGGACCACCTGGCCACCAGGGCCCGCCGCTACGCCGACAACCTCATCATCCTGGGCGGCGGCCAGTCGGCCCGGCGCTGGCGTCAGCCGCGGCCCCTGGTGGACGTGCTGCGCGCGGCCATCGCCGAGACCGAGGACTTCGACCGGGTCCGGCTGATGTCCGCCCCCCGGGTGCTCATGCACGGACAGGTCGTGGCGGACATCGTCCACCTCCTCGCGGAACTGGTGGAGAACGCCACCCAGTTCTCTCCCGCGGGCACCCCCGTCGACGTCAGGTGCAGCCCCGTCGGCGGCGGACTGGTGGTGGAGATCGAGGACCGCGGCCTGGGCATGTCCGAACAGGGGTACGCGGCCGCCGAGCGCACGCTCACCCGGCCGCCGGAGTTCGACGTCATGGCACTGCCCGACGACCCCCGGCTGGGGCTGTTCGTCGTGGCCCGCCTCGCCGAACGGCACGGTGTCCGCGTGTGGCTCAACCCCTCGCCCTACGGAGGCACCCTGGCCACCGCCCTGATCCCGGACAGCCTCCTGGAGCCCGCGGACGCCCCGCTCACGGTCACCAGCGCCCCCGTGGGCGCCCCAGCCTTCCCCGGCGCCCTGGGCGGTTCGGGGCCGCAGGGGCGGGTGCAGCCTCCGGCCCCCCAGGGCCCGTTCCCGGGTTCCGGACCCCGGGTGCCGTCCGGAGCCCAGGGGGCCAACGGCCTCCCCGGGCCCTGGAACCAGGCCGGCCCCTCGGGCCCGCAGGGCCCGTTCGGGCACCCGGGGGAGCAGGGGCACTCCGGGCTCCGCCACCGCAACGGCGTCCCCGGCCCGCAGGGACCCTTCGGGCACTCCGGCAGCCAGGGACCCCACGACCCGCCCTCACCGAACACCTCATCCTTCCCGACACCGCCAAGAGGAGGACCCAGTGAGCGTTGAGGGCCGCCACGCCCGTCGCCTGACGGACCGCGGCACGGACAGCCGCCCCCAGGGGTACGAGCCCAGACCCGCCGACCGGGGGGAGGACGCGCAGACCGAGCGGTTCCTGCGCCCCTACGCCGTTGACGCCGGGGCCGCGGAACTCCCCGGGCCGGCCACCACCGCGTCCGCCGACCTCGATCTGCTCACCCTGGTCATGGCGGCCCGCACCCCCGGACGCCACGAATGGCTGCGCCCCGAACGGGAGACCATCCTCAACCACGCGTTGAGGGCCCGGACCGTGGCCGAACTGGCCGCGGCTGTCGGTCTGCCCACCGGCCAGGTCCGCGCGATGGTCGCCGAGATGGTCTCCGACGGCTCCCTGCAGCGCTGCGGCCCCTCCCGCCCCCTGGGCCGGGAGGACATCCTGCACGCCGTCCTGGTCGGGCTGCGCTCCCTGTGAGAACCCCCCGGTCCCTGCCGCGCCCCGAACCGGCCCTGCCGCGGGCGGCCGCGTCCGGCTGTTGCTAGCGTGCGCCCATGCGCAGCACCGAACACATCGGCATCGTCGGAGCGGGAATCGTCGGGCTGGCCCTGGCCCGCCACATCACCCGCCACCGTCCCGGCACCCGGGTCACCGTCATCGAGAAGGAGAACCGGGTCGCCGCGCACCAGACCGGCCACAACAGCGGTGTCGTCCACGCCGGGCTCTACTACCGGCCCGGATCCCTCAAGGCCACCCTGTGCCGCCGGGGCGTCGGTCTGCTCAGGGACTACTGCGCCGAGCACGGCCTGCCCTACGAGGAGGCGGGCAAGCTGCTCGTCGCGGTGGGCGCCGAGGAGGAGGCGCGCCTGGACGACATCGAGCGCAGGGCCCGGGAGAACGGCGTCCCCGGTGTCATCCGTCTGGGCCCCGAGGGGATCCGCGAGATCGAACCCCACGCGGCCGGGGCCGCGGCCCTGCACTCGCCCACCACCGCCATCACGGACTTCGTCGCGGTCGCCGAGCAGCTCGCCGACGACGTACGCCGCTCCGGCGGCCGGGTCCTGCTCAACACCCCCGTCATCGACCTGAGACAGGACCACGACGGTGCGGAGGTCCTCGCCGGGGACCCGAAGGCGGAACGGGTCGTCCACCGGTTCGACCGACTGGTCCTGTGCGGCGGGCTGCAGAGCGACCGGCTCGCCCGGATGGCCGGAGGATCCGCGGACCCGCGGATCGTCCCCTTCCGCGGCCACTACCACGAGCTCGTCCCCGAACGCCGGGGCCTGGTACGCGGGCTCCTCTACCCGGTCCCCGACCCCCGGTACCCCTTCCTGGGCGTGCACCTGACCCGGCACGTCCACGGCGAGGTGATGGCCGGACCCAACGCCCTCCTGGCCACGGCACGCGAGGGCTACCGGGCCCGGGACCTGCAGGTCCGCGAACTCGCGCAGACCCTGGCCTGGCCCGGGTTCTGGCGGCTCGCCCGCAGGCACTGGGCCGTGGGCGCCCGGGAGACCCTGGTGTCGGCCTCCCGGGCGGTGTTCGCAGGCCAGGCCCGCCGCCTGCTCCCCGAGCTCACCGCCGAGGACCTGCGCCCCGCCCCCGCAGGGGTGCGCGCCCAGGCCCTGGGCCGGGACGGAGACCTGCTGGACGACTTCCACGTCGACACCCGCGGCCGTGTCGTGTGCGTGCGCAACGCCCCCTCGCCCGCGGCCACCTCGGCCCTGGCCATCGCCGAGTTCCTGTACGACGGGTTCGTCGGGAGGCACTGACCCGCGCCCGAAACGGTACGGGGTGTGTCGGAACGGAGTTATCCACAGGTTCGGCCACACCCTGGTACTGGCCGCCGTCCCGGCCGACCATGGAGGAACCGGTGGTCCGGGACGGTCCCGTGGTCATCGGCGGAGGTGACCATGACCCTGACCAGGTGGGCCCCGGTGGCCCTCGCCACCGTGCTCGCGATCGTTCTCACGGCGGCCGCGCCCGCCGTCGGCCCTCGAGGAGGACCCTTGGACGGATTCACGATCGGGCACCTGCCCGCCCGGATCGGGGCGGAGGCCTCGACCGCGGACTTCAACTACGAATGGGAGGGCGTCTCCTTCACCTCCCGGGCCTGGGAACAGGCCAAGGACGGTGGCGGGTTCCAGGTACTGCTCCAGGTCCTGGTTCTGCGCGGGGAGGAGCTCACCGACCTCTCGGCGGTCCGCGCCTTCCTCGCCCGCTACCACGAGCGCGACCCCGAGGCCTGGGAACTCGAGGACTTCGACAACAGCGGGACGCCCGGCCTGTACGGCGGGAACGAGGCCTTCTGGTCCCCGGACGAGGGGGTCGCGGTCGAGGTCCGCGACCCCTTCGGCCTGCTCGGGGAGGAGGAACTGCTCGCCACCGCCCGAGGCGTCGGCCGGCAGGACCCGGCCTAGTCGGAGCGGTGGCGGGTCGGGGCTCAGCAGCCTTCGAGGACCTCCCGCAGCGCGGTCTCCTCGTCCGGGTCCACGGTCAGGTCCCACACGTGCTTGACCTCGATCCAGGAGACCACGTAGTCGCAGTGCGCGGACTCCAGCGGGGGCAGCCAGTCCGCCGGGTCGGAGTCGCCCTTGGAACGGTTGCTCGACGCGCTCACCGCCCACAGCTGAGGCGCGTCGAGGTCGTTGGCGAACTTCTGCCGCTGTTCGGTCGACCACGCGTGGGCGCCCGACCGCCACCCCTCCTTCAGGGCCACCGTGTGGTCGATGTCGAGGTCCTGCGCTTCGGTGAAGGTCTCCCCGTCGAACTCGCTGTACCAGGACCCCGATACCGGCTGGCAGTCGTCGTCGGTCTCCACGTTCTCCCCGTCGCGGAGCAGGACCACCTGGCGGGTGGTGCAGTTGTCCTCGACGCCGGAGTCCCAGTGGGGGAAGAGCGCGCGGTCGTATCCGGGCGGGTCCTCCTCGGCCTCGATCCGGAGCTCTTCCATCTGCTCTCTGGCCTGCTCGACGTCGGAGGAGGCGGTACCGGAGGAGTCCTGGGGAGCGGTGGCGGAGTCGTCGGTCTCCAGGTCGATCACACCGAGCTGTTGCAGCACGAAGGCGGCGATCACCAGGGCGCCGACCACGCTTCCGGCGATCGCGGTCAGCTTGGACACGGGTTTGCCGTTCTTCGAGGAGGGACTTTGGGCCATCAGGGAACTCCAACACTGTCTTGCTTCCCGCGACGGGCGGGTCGTCCGGTCCGGGCCCTTCAAGCTTGGCCCATCACCGGAGCGGCGGGAAACAGGTACGGGGGGCGATTCCCCGCCGTTCAGCGCGGGTGTCTCCCACAGGTCCGGGCCGAGGAGGAGCAGGCCGGACAGGGCGCGGCTGCCGTCGCCCCGAGGTGCCCGGCCGGTATCAGTTCCCCGCCTCTCGTCCGGCCCGTCCGTCCGGTCCGGGCCAGTGCTCCAGGGCGCGCACGAAGCCCTCCACCAGTAGGTCGTAGCTCTCGTTGATGCCCTCGGGCATCCCGAACCCGCCCCGGGCCTCCAGGTCGATGAACCCGTGTACGGCGCTGCGCAGTGCACGGATCGTGTGGACCAGCTGTTCCTCGGGGATGTCGAACCCGCGCAGTACGGCCGCGATCACCTCGACGGGTCCGGCGAAGGCCGCGTACGCCTCGGTTTCCGAGGGGACGGGGGCCTGCTGGATCGAGGTGTAGCCGCCGGGGTGCTCGTGCGCGTACCTCCGGTAGGCCCGGAACAGCGCGCGCACGGCCTCGGGTCCGGACCTTCCGACCGCGGCGGCTTGGAGACGGCCGCTCAGTTCGGCCACGGCGAGGAGGGACACCTCCCGGCACAGCCCGGCCAGGCTGTCGACGTGCTTGTACAGGCTCGGGGTCGCGACTCCGAGCCGTTTGGCCACCGCGGCCAGGGAGAGGGCCTCGAACCCTCCCTCGTCACTGAGCGCGGCGGCCTCGGCGGCGACCAGTTCGGGGGTGAGACCGGCCCTAGGCACCGGCGTCCACCCTCTCGATGAGCTCGGTGATGACGGGCACCACGACGTCGGGGCGCTGCGACTGCGGGTAGTGGCCGCATTCGGGCGCCATCACGAGGCGGCCGCCGACGACGGAGGCCGCCCACCGGGCCTCGGCTCGGGGATCCTTCCAGTCGGGGTCCCGTTCTCCCATGACCACGACCGCCTCGGCGTTCGGATGTTCGGAGCCCTCGATCCACTCCACCGACCGCTTCGGGCCGTTGACGGTCGCCAGGACCGCGCGGTAGCGGTCCGCGGGGCGCAGCATCCGGCGGATTCTCCCCAGCTGCTCGCGGTGCCCCTCCGGGGTCCGCCCCGTGTGGAGCCTGTCGTAGAAGAGGGCCAGTGCATGGGGACCCCAGAGGCGGGTGAGGAGGAGCCTCTGCAGGGCTCTGGTCGCCCGGGTGGACCTGGGCGGCCGTAGGAAGGGGGCGAGCAGGGCGATTCCCGCCACCATGTCGGGACGGTCGAGGGCGGCGATGGTCACCGCTCCGGCCCCCAACGAGTTGCCGACCATCACTGCCGGCCCTCCGCCCAGCTGCTCGGCCAGGGCGATCGCGTCGGTCGCCGCCGCGTGGTCGGTGTGGTCGTCGAAGGCGGTGTCGCTGTCCCCGTGACCGCGTAGGTCCATAACGGCCACGCGGTGCCCCGCGGCGGCGAGCGCGGCGCCCACGAACCGGAAGGAGGACCGGTGGTCGAACATGCCGGGAACGCAGATCACGGTGGTTCCGGTGTGCTCGGCTCCGTACAGGTCGTAGGCGATCCGCCCCTCGGGGCGCTGGAGGTGGTGCATGGGTGC
This sequence comes from Nocardiopsis sp. iso_40, assembly GCF_056173285.1. Lineage (NCBI taxonomy): Bacteria > Bacillati > Actinomycetota > Actinomycetes > Streptosporangiales > Nocardiopsidaceae > Nocardiopsis > Nocardiopsis sp. iso_40. The sequence goes on from NZ_CM149666.1 coordinate 2,058,728, forward strand.
TCCCTGGTCCGCGGCACGAGTCGAGAGGCTCATGCCTATAGCCAGAAAGCTAATGGCATTAGCCAATCTGGTCAAGGTCCCGCCTCCCGGGTGTTCGGGGCGGTGCCGGCGGCAGTGTCGGCACCGGTGCTGCCGGTGGCCGCGTGAACTGGGGTGACGTCCAACCGATAGCGTGGCCGTGTGAGGGACGACCGGGTGCCCCGGCGGTGCACAGGATCTACACTGCGAGGCAGATCGGGCCGAAGGGCCCGCCTAGACAACAAGAGAGCTACACAGTGATCGACATCATCGACGAACTCCAGTGGCGCGGCCTGATCGCGCAGACGACCGACCTTGACGCACTCCGCAAGGCGCTGGCCGATGGTCCGATCACCCTCTATTGCGGGTTCGACCCGACGGCGGGAAGCCTGCACGTCGGCCACCTCACCCAGGCACTCACCCTGGCCCGTTTCCAGCAGGCCGGGCACCGCCCCATCGCCCTCGTCGGCGGCGGTACGGGACTCATCGGTGACCCCAAGCCCAACGCCGAGCGGCAGATGAACTCGGTGGAGACGGTGCGGGGCTGGGTCGGGAACCTGGCCGGGCAGCTCTCGGCCTTCCTGCGCTTCACCCCCGAGGGCGAACAGGCCGGGCCCACGGACGCGGTCCTGGCCAACAACGGTGACTGGCTGGGCGAGATCAACGCGATCGAGTTGCTCCGTGACGTCGGCAAGCACTTCAGCATCAACCAGATGCTGGCCCGCGAGACCGTCAGGAGCCGCCTCGACGGTGAGGGGATGAGCTACACCGAGTTCAGCTACGTGCTCCTGCAGTCCTACGACTTCGTCGAGCTCTACCGGCGTTACGGCTGCACGCTCCAGACCGGCGGTTCCGACCAGTGGGGCAACATCACCGCGGGTCTGGACCTGGTCCGCCGGATCGAGGGCAACGAGCCGCACGGGCAGGCGCACGGACTGACCACGAACCTGCTCACCAAGGCCGACGGCACCAAGTTCGGCAAGACCGAGTCCGGCACGGTCTGGCTCGACCCCGAACTGACCTCGCCGTACGCCTTCTACCAGTTCTGGTTCAACGCCGACGACCGCGACGTCATCCGCTACCTCAAGGTGTTCACCTTCCTCTCCCGCGAGGAGATCGAGGACCTGGAGCGCCAGACTCAGGAGCGCCCCCAGGCCCGTGCCGCCCAGCGCACCCTCGCCGAGCAGCTGACCACTCTGGTGCACGGTGCGGAGGAGACCCGCAAGGTCAAGGAGGCCAGCCTGGCGCTCTTCGGCCGGGCCGACCTGTCCGAGCTGGACGGGCCCACCCTGGGGGCGGCCCTGGCCGAGGTGCCCAGGGCCGAGGTCTCCGGACCGGTCGGCGACCTGCTCGTCGTGGACCTGTTCGCCCAGAGCGGCCTGGCCCCCAGCAAGTCGGCGGCGCGCCGCGCCATCCAGGAGGGCGGTGCCTACGTGAACAACGTGAAGGTGACCGACGTCGAGGCCAGGCTCAGCGCCGACGATGTACTCGGAGGCGGCTTCGTCGTGCTCCGCAAGGGCAAGCGCAACGTCGGCGGTGTCGTTCTCCAGGGTTAGGCGCACCGAACAGTCGGGCGGCGGGGTGGTCGAACGGCCGAGTGCACCGGGTAGGTGTACTGGCCTGATCGGCCGGAACCACGGGCCGGCCCCTTCCGGGGGCCGGCCCTCGCTGTATCCGGTGCTCCCGTGGAGGGACCTGGTGTGCTCGGGGCTCGCCCGGAGGGGTCGGCGCCCGGACGCGGGTATCGGAGCTAAAGATCTGGTTTGGTCCTGGAATGATGCGGGCAAGATGGCTGTTGTCTGACAACAGCCGACGTAACAGCGCGATCCGGGTGTGAGGACCGCGTACGTCAGGGCCTTGAGAAGCCACCCGAACAGGGATGACTGAGGCCCGGATCGCCGAGACGGCATCCGATCCGGGTCCTGACTTGACGTCCACCCCCGCCTTGCCTATAGTTGCACGAGTCGCTGCGGGACGGCGGGCGGAGCCACTTCGGGGTTCCAGTCCGGAACCGGGCCGCGATCACAGACACCTCTTCCGAAACACGGTGGTTCGAGCGGTGCTCGGGGCATGTAAACTTCGGAGAGTCGCTTCAAAAGCCCGGCGGAAACGCAAAGGCAAACGGAGCACACGGGCTTTACCCCGATAAGGAATGACACAAACCGCCGATTTGGCGGGGCGCGAAACACCTGATAAAGTAAAGACACAACACAGCGAGAAAGCCGCAACAGCGGCCGGACCGCGACAAAGCCTTCCACGGAAGAGCAGCCGCAACGCAAGTTACGGCGCTTGTACGGGAAAAGCGATTGTTTCTTGAGAACTCAACAGCGCGTGTTTGATTTTCTTTAAGCCATGTTTGTTTTGGCCCCGACGCACCACGGTGCGTAGGGTTCCTTTGATTAACCAACGCGAGTTGGTTGGTCAGGATTTCTTCTAGGTTTACCCGTCCCAGGCAGACCCCCGGGTCGCCGGGTAGGGTTGTTTGACCTTTATGGAGAGTTTGATCCTGGCTCAGGACGAACGCTGGCGGCGTGCTTAACACATGCAAGTCGAGCGGTAAGGCCCTTCGGGGTACACGAGCGGCGAACGGGTGAGTAACACGTGAGCAACCTGCCCCTGACTCCGGGATAAGCGGTGGAAACGCCGTCTAATACCGGATATGACACACCATCTCCTGGTGGTGTGTGGAAAGTTTTGTCGGTCAGGGATGGGCTCGCGGCCTATCAGCTAGTTGGTGGGGTAAAGGCCTACCAAGGCGATTACGGGTAGCCGGCCTGAGAGGGCGACCGGCCACACTGGGACTGAGACACGGCCCAGACTCCTGCGGGAGGCAGCAGTGGGGAATATTGCACAATGGGCGAAAGCCTGATGCAGCGACGCCGCGTGGGGGATGACGGCCTTCGGGTTGTAAACCTCTTTTACCACCAACGCAGGCCCCGGGTTCTCTCGGGGTTGACGGTAGGTGGGGAATAAGGACCGGCTAACTACGTGCCAGCAGCCGCGGTAATACGTAGGGTCCGAGCGTTGTCCGGAATTATTGGGCGTAAAGAGCTCGTAGGCGGCGTGTCGCGTCTGCTGTGAAAGACCGGGGCTTAACCCCGGTTCTGCAGTGGATACGGGCATGCTAGAGGTAGGTAGGGGAGACTGGAATTCCTGGTGTAGCGGTGAAATGCGCAGATATCAGGAGGAACACCGGTGGCGAAGGCGGGTCTCTGGGCCTTACCTGACGCTGAGGAGCGAAAGCATGGGGAGCGAACAGGATTAGATACCCTGGTAGTCCATGCCGTAAACGTTGGGCGCTAGGTGTGGGGACTTTCCACGGTTTCCGCGCCGTAGCTAACGCATTAAGCGCCCCGCCTGGGGAGTACGGCCGCAAGGCTAAAACTCAAAGGAATTGACGGGGGCCCGCACAAGCGGCGGAGCATGTTGCTTAATTCGACGCAACGCGAAGAACCTTACCAAGGTTTGACATCACCCGTGGACCTGTAGAGATACAGGGTCATTTAGTTGGTGGGTGACAGGTGGTGCATGGCTGTCGTCAGCTCGTGTCGTGAGATGTTGGGTTAAGTCCCGCAACGAGCGCAACCCTTGTTCCATGTTGCCAGCACGTAATGGTGGGGACTCATGGGAGACTGCCGGGGTCAACTCGGAGGAAGGTGGGGACGACGTCAAGTCATCATGCCCCTTATGTCTTGGGCTGCAAACATGCTACAATGGCCGGTACAATGGGCGTGCGATACCGTAAGGTGGAGCGAATCCCTTAAAGCCGGTCTCAGTTCGGATTGGGGTCTGCAACTCGACCCCATGAAGGTGGAGTCGCTAGTAATCGCGGATCAGCAACGCCGCGGTGAATACGTTCCCGGGCCTTGTACACACCGCCCGTCACGTCATGAAAGTCGGCAACACCCGAAACTTGTGGCCTAACCCTTCGGGGAGGGAATGAGTGAAGGTGGGGCTGGCGATTGGGACGAAGTCGTAACAAGGTAGCCGTACCGGAAGGTGCGGCTGGATCACCTCCTTTCTAAGGAGTCTTTTGAAGGCCAACTTTTTCCTATCGTTGGTCGGACTCGAAAGTGGACCCGAGCGTGCTGGTCTTGATGGCTGGCAGGTGTTCGGGAGTGGCTGAAGGAAATGAAACTTAACCCCTGGTGACTAGAAGCATCGGGGGGCGCGCTGTTGGGTATCTGAGGAAGCAATCGTGGCCATCGGTCTTCACCATGGGTGGGGGCGGGTGGTCTGGTTGGTTCCCTGGACCACCCCTGAGAACTCCCAGCTGGTGCTGGTGTTGAGGTATCGGGGTTTGTGGTTGGTGTTTTGACTTGTGAATAGTGTGCGCGAGCATCTTATTATCTGTAGTGGCCAAGTGATAGTGGCACACGGTGGATGCCTTGGCATCAGGCGCCGATGAAGGACGTGGGAGGCCACGATAGGCCGCGGGGAGCTGTCAACCGAGCTTTGATCCGCGGGTGTCCGAATGGGGAAACCTAGCCCGAGTTGTGTCGGGTTGCCGCTACCTGAATGTATAGGGTAGTTGGTGGTGACGCGGGGAAGTGAAACATCTCAGTACCCGTAGGAAGAGTAAACAACAGTGATTCTCCTAGTAGTGGTGAGCGAACGGGGAAGAGGCTAAACCGTATGCGTGTGATAGACGGCAGTCGTTGCGTGTGCGGGGTTGTGGGGTGCATCTTTCCAGGTCTGTCGGCCTGGAGCGCTGATGGTTCTTCTAGCTGAATCCGTTGGGAAGCGGTACCGGAGTGGGTGAGAGTCCCGTAGGTGAAGGAAGAGTCTAGGTGTTGGTGTGTTCCCGAGTAGCGCGGAGCCCGAGAAATTCCGTGTGAATCTGGCAGGACCACCTGCTAAGCCAAAATACGTCCTGATGACCGATAGTGCACTAGTACCGTGAGGGAAAGGTGAAAAGTGCCCCGGTGAGGGGTCGTGAAATAGTACCTGAAACCGTGTGCTGTCAAGCCGTCAGAGCTGGGGCTTGTTCCTGGTGATGGCGTGCCTTTTGAAGAATGAGCCTGCGAGTCATGGTGTGTGGCAAGGTTAACCCGGGTGGGGTAGCCGTAGGGAAACCGAGTCTGAATAGGGCGGTTGAGTCGCATGCTGTGGACCCGAAGCGGAGTGATCTACCCATGTCCAGGGTGAAGCGGGGGTAAGACCTCGTGGAGGCCCGAACCCACCAGAGTTGAAAATCTGGGGGATGAGGTGTGGGTAGGGGTGAAAGGCCAATCAAACTCCGTGATAGCTGGTTCTCCCCGAAATGCATTTAGGTGCAGCGTCACGTGTTTCTTGCTGGAGGTAGAGCTACTGTTTGGCTGATGGGCCCGACAAGGTTACTGACGTCAGACAAACTCCGAATGCCGGTGAAGTGAAGCGTGGCAGTGAGACTGCGGGGGATAAGCTTCGTAGTCGAGAGGGAAACAGCCCAGATCATCAGCTAAGGCCCCTAAGCGTGTGCTAAGTGGGAAAGGTTGTGGAGTTGCCCAGACAACCAGGAGGTTGGCTTAGAAGCAGCCATCCTTTAAAGAGTGCGTAATAGCTCACTGGTCAAGTGGTTCTGCGCCGATAATGTAGCGGGGCTTAAGTACACCGCCGAAGCTGTGAAGTTCAGCCCGCAAGGGCTGGGTTGGTAGGGGAGCGTCGTGCATCCAGTGAAGCTGCCGAGTGATCGTGTGGTGGAGGGTGTGCGAGTGAGAATGCAGGCATGAGTAGCGAAAGCAACGTGAGAAACGTTGCCGCCGATTGACTAAGGGTTCCTGGGGCAGGTTAATCCGCCCAGGGTGAGTCTGGACCTAAGGCGAGGCCGACAGGCGTAGTCGATGGATAACGGGTTGATATTCCCGTACCCGTGCACGAGCGTCCAATACTGAATCAGGTGATGCTAACCACGCTGGATCTTGCAAAATCCTTCGGGAGATTGTTTGTATCTGGTCTGGGACCCGAGCTTGTAGTAGGTAAGTGATGGGGTGACGCAGGAGGGTAGCTCTACCCGGCGGTGGTTGTCCGGGGGTAAGCGTGTAGGCCGGGGGGTAGGTAAATCCGCCTCTCATCAGGGCTGAGACGTGATGCCGAGCCGTTTTTGGTGAAGTGAGTGATCCCATGCTGTCGAGAAAAGCCTCTAGCGAGTTCGTGTGTGGCCAGTACCCTAAACCGACGCAGGTGGTCAGGTAGAGAATACCGAGGCGTTCGGGTGAACCATGGTTAAGGAACTCGGCAAATTGTCCCCGTAACTTTGGGAGAAGGGGAGCCCTGTCTGGTGACGGTCTTTACGGCCTGAGCTGGGTGGGGTCGCAGATAGCGGGGGGAAGCGACTGTTTATTAAAAACACAGGTCCGTGCGAAGTCGTAAGACGCTGTATACGGACTGACGCCTGCCCGGTGCTGGAACGTTAAGAGGACTGGTTAGTTGGGGTTCGCCCCGGCGAAGCTAGGAATCTAAGCGCCAGTAAACGGCGGTGGTAACTATAACCATCCTAAGGTAGCGAAATTCCTTGTCGGGTAAGTTCCGACCTGCACGAATGGCGTAACGACTTCCCCACTGTCTCAACCATGGGCCCGGTGAAATTGCACTACGAGTAAAGATGCTCGTTTCGCGCAGCAGGACGGAAAGACCCCGGGACCTTCACTATAGCTTGACATTGGTGTTTGGGATGGTTTGTGTAGGATAGGTGGGAGCCGGTGAAGTCGTCACGCTAGTGGCGGTGGAGGCGTTGGTGAAATACCACTCTGACTGTTTCGGGCATCTAACTTTGGACCGTGATCCGGTTCGGGGACAGTGTCTGGTGGGTAGTTTAACTGGGGCGGTTGCCTCCCAAAGAGTAACGGAGGCGCCCAAAGGTTCCCTCAGCCTGGTTGGTAATCAGGTGTTGAGTGTAAGTGCACAAGGGAGCTTGACTGTGAGACGGACGTGTCGAGCAGGAGCGAAAGCTGGGACTAGTGATCCGGCACCGGCGTGTGGAAGCGGTGTCGCTCAACGGCTAAAAGGTACCCCGGGGATAACAGGCTGATCTTCCCCAAGAGTCCATATCGACGGGATGGTTTGGCACCTCGATGTCGGCTCGTCGCATCCTGGGGCTGGAGTTGGTCCCAAGGGTTGGGCTGTTCGCCCATTAAAGCGGCACGCGAGCTGGGTTTAGAACGTCGTGAGACAGTTCGGTCCCTATCCGCTGTGCGCGTTGGAGACTTGAGAAGGGCTGTCCCTAGTACGAGAGGACCGGGACGGACGAACCTCTGGTGTGCCAGTTGTCCTGCCAAGGGCATGGCTGGTTGGCTACGTTCGGGAGAGATAACCGCTGAAAGCATCTAAGCGGGAAGCTTGCTTCGAGATGAGGTCTCCTGCCTCCTTGAGAGGGTAAGGCTCCCTGTAGACGACAGGGTTGATAGGCCGGGTGTGGAAGCCTTGTGAGGGGTGGAGCTGACCGGTACTAATAGGCCGAGGGCTTGTCCGCTGCAGATAATTGGATGTTCGCGCACACTAGATTCACACGAAGCTTGCTCGTGGTCATCGTTCCCTCTTTTTGGGGTTGAGTGGTGGTTGTGGGTGTTTGGTTTCCGTGGTGGTTGTAGCAGGAGGGTCACACTCGGTCTCATTCCGAACCCGGTCGTTAAGTCTCCTTGCGCTGATGGTACTGCCCTGTGGTGGGGTGGGAGAGTAGGTCGCTGCCACGGTTTTTCTTGAAGAAAGAGGGGGTTGCTGTTATGGCGGCCCCCTTCTTTTTTGTGGTGGTTTGTGAACATGTGAAAAGCGGGGGTGGGGGAGGCCCGCTGTGGTGCGGGGCGGGTTCCCCGCCTGGCTGCGGTGGAGGGTTCTGCCCGGGTGGTGCCTTCAAACGGTTGGTGGTGGGGGTTCAGGACACCCCCCTTGGGGTGCTTGGGCCCGGTGTTCGTCCGGCTGGGCCCTGTGGGGGTTGGTGTGGGGCGTACTCGGAGGCCGCTACGCACCTCGCGGGACGTGTTTGATCTTGCTACGTCTGGGTCTGGAAAAGGGCGAGGCCCGTAGCTCGCCAACCCCCTGGACTACTGGTGTGTTCTGGAGACACGTGTCCCCACGTCTGGCGAAAACCCCCTGTGTCCGGGCGCCGCCCACCGTCCTACGGCCAACCCCCACCACCAGGGGAGGACAAGCAAGGTGCACGTTCTGTGACCCCCTGGGGTTGAGGGGGTTTGCGCCGTGCGGGTCACAACAGCGCCCAACGGAGGTTCACAACCCCCTGGGGTGCTGTGCTGTGGACAAGCACACCGTGGTGGGTTGCGGCTTTGGTGATGTGTGGACACACCATGTCGTAAGCTGGAGGATACGAGTACTTCTACGCGCTGCTACTGCTCAGGTGGCAGCGCTTTTGAATGTTGACGGACGGGTTGGATGACTGAGGACAGCCGATCGGGAGACCGCGAGGACTCCGGAGCAAACGACCACAGCGGTAACCGCTCCGGTGGGCCTGGCGGTCGCGGGCGCGGTGACGAATCCCGTCCCCGGTCTGGCTACAGGGGCTCCCGGGACGACAGGGGCAGCGGTGACCGACGCGAGCACCGTGGGAGCGACGACCGTCGTGGCGGGTTCCGTGGTGACCGCAACCGTGGCGAGGGCCGGCCGGGCGGCGACCGTCGAGGGGCTCCCGGTGGGGACCGTCGCGACGACCGTGGTGGGTTCCGTGGCCGCGATGACCGCCAGGGTGGTGACCGTGGCGGGTTCCGTGGTGACCGCAACCGTGGTGAGGGCCGGCCGGGCGGCGACCGTCGAGGGGCTCCCGGTGGGGACCGTCGCGACGACCGTGGTGGGTTCCGTGGCCGCGATGACCGCCAGGGCGGGTTCCGCCGGAATGATCGTGGCGGGCAGCGCGACGACCGTGGTGGTTACCGCGGCCGGGACGACCGTGACCGGCGTCCTCCGCGTGAGGACCGCGACCCGGCCGACATCGCTCCGCCGTTGCCCGACGAGGCCACCTACGGCCAGTTGGACAAGGAGACCAAGCGCGACCTGCACTCGCTGCCCAAGTCCCTGGCTGAGCTGATCGGCAAGCACATCGTGGCCGCGGGGCTGTTCGTGGACGAGGACCCGGAGCGGGCCTACAAGCACGCCGCCTACGCCCGTCGCAAGGCCTCCCGTCTGCCCAGCGTCCGTGAGGCCTCCGGCATCGCCGCCTACACGGTGGGCAAGTGGCAGGAGGCCCTGGCCGACCTGCGGGCGGCCCGTCGTATGAGTGGAAGGGACACCTTCCTGCCGGTCATGGCCGACTGCGAGCGCGGCCTCGGCCGCCCCGAGAGGGCCCTGGAGATCACCAACGACCCGGCGGGCAAGGAGCTGGACGCCGAGGAACGCATCGAGCTGCGGATCGTCGCGGCCGGCGCCCGTCGTGACATGGGCGATGTCAAGGCGGCCCTGGCCGAGCTCCAGGTACCGGAGTTGAAGGAGCGCCGGGCCCGGCCGTACGTGGCCCGGCTGTTCTACGCCTACGCCGACGTCCTGGCCGAACTCGGCCGTACCGAGGACGCCCGGGAGTACTTCGCGCGCGCCTCCTCGGTGGACCGCGAGGGTGTGACCGACGCCGATGAGCGCCTCGCCGCGATCGAGGGCGTCGAACTGGTCGACATCGACGTCGAGGACGGCATCGTCTGGACCGACGTCGAGGCGGAGGCGGACGAGGCCGCGGCCGAGGCTGCTGAGGACCGTAGCCGTCGGGAGGGTCGGGACTGACCCCCTCGGAACACGCGCCGTCGAGTGGCCCGGAGCCGCTCGGCGGCGCTGCCGTGTACCTGGGTGAGCTGCCCGAGGAGTACGACTCGGTGGTGTGCCTGACCTATGAGGGGGGACGCCTCCTGATGGTGCGTCACCGAAGGCGGGCCTGGGAGTTCCCGGGAGGGCACCGGGAGCCCGGTGAGGACCTGTACGCCACCGCGCGGCGCGAGGCACACGAGGAGGCCGGAGCCACCCTCGGCGAGGTCAGGGCCATGGGCTACTACGTGTTGTCCAGCGGGCACACCACCGTGGTCACGCACGCCGAGGTGAGTCGGCTGGAGCCCCTGAGCGGGGAGTTCGAGACCGTTGAGGTGCGGACTTTCGATTGTTTGCCCTCCGACCGGGAACTGTCCTGGGCGGACGGCCTGTACGCCTACCTGATCCGCGCCCTCGGGCTGCCCGGGGCGGACCCCAGCCGCTTGACGTAGGTGCTCTCGGTCCCGACGAGGCTGTATCCGATCCGGTTGTTGATGGCGAGCATCGGCTCGTTGGTCTCGTGGTTGCCGGTGTAGGCGTGGGTGAAGCCCCGTTCCCTGGCACGGTGCAGCGCCACGGCCTTCACGTAACCGCCCAGGCCGCGCCCGCGGTGCTCGCGTAGGGTGCCGGTCATCGCCGACTCCATGCGGGTGTCGTGGTCGGACATGTAGCGGGAGATCGCCACGGGGACGCCGTCGAGCAGGAGGGCGAGGCTGATCTCCGGGTCGGCCATCGGATTGTGCCACACCGCCTCGAGCCAGTCCCCGTAGGACATGAACTCCTCCGTCTGCTCGCCCGGCTCGTCCTGGTCGGCGGCCCTGTCGATCTCGTAGAGCGGCCGGGGGTCCTCGGCGAACCCCGACCACCGGCGCAGTTCGACCCCCTCGGGCGCCTTCGGGGGGTCGGGGAGCCTGTTCAGGTCCATGCCGAGGACGTGGTGGCTCTCGACCAGCTCGTAACCCCGGTCCAGGGCCGCCGCGCGGAACAGTTCGCCGTCGGCCTGGACGCCCTGTTGCGCGGCGGCGGTGCGCAGGACGGTCGCCCCCCTCTCGACCAGGCCGGCCTCGGAGGCGGCCAGGAGCCGGGCGGCGAGGTCCCCGCTCCGGTGCCGTTCCGCCATGGCCCCCAGGTAGGACCGGCCGTTGTCCGTGCGCAGCCTGCCCAGGACGTACCCGACCACGGTGTCGCCCTCCACCGCGACGAGGCGTGTGTCGTCGGCCCCGGGAACCGGGTGGTCGAACCGCCACCGCATGAGCTCCTCGGTGAGGACCATGCCGGGGAAGGCGTTTCTGAGCAGGGAGTGGGCCTGGGGGATGTCGTTCCTGTGCAGGGGACGAATCTGGGGAGCCATGTCCGGAGGCTACGGGGGCGGCCCCGGCGGCGCAGGTGGTTTTTCCGTTGCCGTCAGCTCCGCTCCCCGGCTTCCTTTCTGGCGTCCGCCTGCTCCTGGGCGAGCCTGTCCAGCCAGTGCACGATCCCGCCCACGTTGGCCTCCGGGCCGCTGAGCGTGTCCAGGACGGCCGCGGCCTCGGGGGAGGCGTCCGGGGGGAGCGGCCTGTACCGGGAGACCACCTTGTCGCGCACCATCGCGATGGCGTGGTCCAGGTCCCCTCCGGTGTCCCGGGAGTCGCGCACGGTCTCCACCCACAGGCGGAGCTCGCTCTCGGCGCGGTCGATGGTCTCGGCGACGAGGTCGTGTGCGCCGAAGTGGGAGAACATCAGCCGCTGGGCGCCGATGTCGCCGAACAGGCGCAGGGTGCGCAGGCAGGCGTCCATGTCGAAGTCCGGTGGCGGGGTGGCCGGGCGCAGGTCCCCGGTGAGCGGGTTGTACACGCCCAGGGCGTCACCGACGTACAGGTCGCCGGTCCCGGTGTCCACCAGGCCCATGTGGTGTTTGGCGTGCCCGGGGGCGTAGTGGGACACCAGTTTGCGGCCTGCGCCGAGGTCGATCTCGCCGGTTCCGGCCACCGAGCGGATGCGGGCCGCCTCGGTGGGGTGCATGTGCCCGAACAGGGTCTCCAGCCGGTCGCCCCACACCATCTTCGCGCTGGCCATCAGACGGCTGGGGTCGGCCAGGTGGCGGGCGCCGCGCTCGTGCACGACGATCTCCGCGTTGGGGAACAGCGCCGCCATGTCCCCGGTGCCGCCCGCGTGGTCCAGGTGGATGTGGGTGACCACGATGGTGGCCAGGTCCTCGGGCGCCAGTCCGAGCCGGACGACGGCGTCCCGCAGGACCGGGGCCGAACCGGCGGTGCCCACCTCGACGATGCAGGGCCGTTCGGTGCGGATCAGGTAGGCGGACACGACCCCGGGGTACCCGGCGAGCATCGTGTCGATGGCATAGATCTCGTCGCCCAGCGGGGTGATCCCCTCGGGCAGACCGCTGACGTCCACATCGTCGTGCACGGCAGACACCCCTCTTCCTCGCGTGGTGCGGTCCGGTCAGGACCGAACCCGACTCTAGGACAAGGATGTCATGGCAGCGTGTGGTGGGGGTCACCTAACCGTTTGGGGGTCTACCAGCCCAAGCCGGCCAGCGCCTCCGCCACGGAGGCGCTCCGGGGGTCGACCGAGCCGTCGGACCAGAGCGCGGTGCACAGGGCGCGCAGACCGTCCAACCGGTCACCGGTACCGGACAGGTGCACGGCGCCCGCGGTGACGGTGGCGGTCCAGTCGCCGCACACGGTCCGTGCCGTGTCCCCGTCGGTGCGGCGCACCGGGCCGGGGTGGGTCTCGTTCATCCCGGACAGGTCCCACGACAGGTAGCGGGGGCGCCGGTGGGCGGGGGCGGCCAGTACGTCCCTCGGGGTGGCGACCCCGGACAGGACCAGCAGGCCCGCGGCGCCGTGCGTGGCGGCCCCCTCGATGTCGGTGTCCAGGCGGTCGCCCACGATGAGCGGGTCGGCCGCGCCGGTGCGCAGCATCCCCTCCTCGTGCAGCGGGCGCATCGGCTTGCCCGCGATCACCGGTTCCACCCCGGTGGCGTACGCGATGACGCGCACGAAGGAACCGTTGCCGGGGGTGTTCCCCCACTCGGTGGGCGCGGTCGCGTCGGAGTTGCTGGCGACGAAGAACGCGCCGGCCGCGACCGCCAGGGTGCCCTGGTCGAGGAGGTCGCGGGAGACCGTCCGCGAGTAGCCCTGGACCACGGCCACCACCGACTCCCCGGCCACGGTGACGGGCCGCAGCCCCATCCTGCGGACGGCCTGGCGCAGCCCGGTGTCGCCGACCACCAGCACGTCCGACCCCTGCGGGTACCGGGCGGCGACCAGGCGGGCGGCGGCCTCCGCGGAGGTGACGACGTCCGCGGGGGCGGCGGGTACGCCCAGGTGGGTGAGGTGTTCGGCGATCCTGGCGGGGGTGCGTCCGGCGTTGTTGGTCACGAAGGCGACCCGGGCTCCGGCGGCGCGGGCCTTGGCCACCGCCTCGGGGGCGGCCGGGACGGCCTCGGCGCCGATGTAGACCACGCCGTCCAGGTCGAGGAGCATCGCGTCGTGGAGCTCGTTGAGCGGGCGGTCGGCGGCCTGCAGGGACATGGCGGAAGGTCCGATTCGGTGTGGCGGGAGAGGGTCCTCCCCAGATTAGGGCGCCGTGTCGTCCTGCGGGGTGTGGGCTCCGTCCCAGGGCCGGGGCGGACGGTTCCGGGCCAGCCAGGAGGTGGCGAAGGCGACGGCCTCGGCCAGGGGGAACAGGCGGGCGGTCGCCGACCCCACCGGGCCGGTGGTCACCGCGCCGGTGGCCTCGAAGGCCGTGCCCAGGGCGGGGAAGTCGGACTCGTCGAGGGCGACGCCGGTGTAGGTGACCCACTCCCGGCCGCCGTCGGGGGTGCGGACCGCGCAGGAGGAGGGTTCGGTGGGCGGGTCGGGTACCCGGTACTCGGCCAGGTGGAAGGCGGTGCAGGAGTCGTACCCGGCGCCCAGCAGCAGGACGCGGGCGCCCTCCTCCTCCAGCCGGGCCAGCGGGGAGCCCTCGCCCAGGGCGGATTCGAGGGGGTGGGGGTGCATGAGGCGGGCCGCGTGCGGGCCGAGCGCGGCGAAGGAGGTCTGCGGGTGGGCGCTGCGCACGGCGCCCGGCCAGGTGCGGATCCGCTCGGGTACGCGGCCCATGCGGACGCTGGGGGTGGTCGCGGGGTCGAAGGCGGGCGTTCGGGCGCGGATGGTCTCCCACCACGACTCCGGGACGGGCGGGTCGGCCCAGCCGGAGGGATCGCTGTTGTCGCCGGTCTGGGTGGGCACCACCAGGGTCCCGGCGGGGCCGACGGCGTCCAGGAGGGCATGGACCACCGTCTGGTCGCAATGCTGTTCAGTTAAGGGTTGTGGTGGTCCGTCAACCCTGACCCAGACGAAGAAGGGGCTCCCTGGTAGGACAGCTGTATCTCACCCCAGCTGTTCCCAAGGAGCCCCTTGCCCGACCATTGTGTCACGACCCGACAGACCCACCACGCACCCGGCGCCCTGGCCCCCGGCCACCTGGGAGAACTCACCCAGATCGTGCCTTTTGAGATGGTCGATTCCGTCCTGGAGGAATCCAACAGCCACCAACGACGCTCACGCCTGCTTCCCTCCCGCGTGGTCGTCTACCTCCTGCTCACAGCCGGACTCTTCACCCACTGCGGCTGGCCCGCCCTGTGGCGCAAACTCACCGCCGGGGTGAGCCTGTGCACCCAACCGGCCGCCTCCGCACTGTTCTACGCCCGCAAACGCCTGGGCCCAGCACCCCTCAAAGCTCTGTTCGAGCTGCTCTCTGGCCCCACCCACAGCGCCCACCGCTTCCACGGGCTGCTGGTGTGCGCCATCGACGGCACCCTGCTGGACGTACCCGCCACACAAGCCAACCGGGCCGTGCACCGCTCCAGCGGAGCCACCCGCTGGGCCGGGGCCGGCTACCCCCAAGTACGGTTGCTCGCCCTGGTCGCCACCGGATCCCGGGCACTGCTGGGCGCGGTCTTTGGACCCGTCACCCAGGGCGAGACCACCATGGCCGCCCGTCTGCTCCCAGCCATGGGTCCGGGCCAGCTCATCCTGGCCGATCGCGGGTTCGACGCCGCCGACCTGCTCAAAGATCTTCATACCAGCGGGGCCCAGCTCCTGGTTCGGATGGGCTCGCAGAGCAAACCCCGCCGCCTTCGTCGTTTGGGCGATGGCACCTGGCTGGTGCAGCGCGGCAAGGTACGGATGCGGCTCATCCAAGCCCAGATCACCATCGCCACAGACCAGGGCGAGCGCACCGGCTCCTACCGGCTGGCCACCACTCTGACCGATCCCGACCTGTATCCGGCCACGGGTCTGGTGGCGCTCTACCACCAGCGGTGGGAGATCGAGACCGCCTACTGCGAGCTGAAGTCGGCCCTGCTCGGGCGCCGGGTGCTGCGGGCCAAGGACCCCGAGGGGCTGGAACAGGAGGTGTGGGCGCTGTTGGCCACCTACCAGGTGGTGCGGTGCGCGATCGCTGACGCGCTGACCGCTACCGGGCACAGCCCGCTGCGGGCGAGTTTCGCGGTGGCGGTGGAAAGCGCCCGCGACCTGCTGGTGCGGGCCGAGAACGTCATCGCTGGCGAGCGCATCGACGTGCGGGGGTTGCTCGGGCGGCAGGTGTTGGCGAACCTGCTGCCCGAGCGGCGTCTACGCACAGTGCCTCGGGTGGTCAAACGCGCGATCTCCAAGTACCACGCCCGCTCCAACGGGGTGGATCGGACCACGTACAAGGCCACCGTGGACATCGCGGTGTTGACAGACCCTTGAACGCCTTAACTGAACAGCATTGCGTCTGGTCGGCGCCGCACACCCAGCCGAGCGAACGCAGGGAGGTGTGCACCAGGAGGGTGTCGCCGGGGGCCACCCCGAGCCCGGTCAGGTCCTCGGCCAGGTCGGGACGGGTCCGGGGGCGGTGCGTGTTCGGGAACGCGGCGGGCACGGGGCCTCCTCTCGCGGGTCGGGCCCGTCAGTATGGCGGGCGGGGCCGGGGACGGTCACCCGGTTTTCGGTTCCCGGACCGGAATCGCCGGGGAAAACGCCACCGGTCCTTCCGGGACGGCCCGCGAGGTGCTTGCATGGCGGTATGGGTGCCCACGAGTTCCTGACACTGGCCCTGGTGCTCGCTGTCGTGGCGGCGCTCGGCCTGGTGGGCAACCTGCTCCGCCAGCCCCTGATCGTCGTCTTCATCGCGGTCGGGATCATCGTCGGGCCGGTCGGGCTCGGTTGGATCTCCCCCTCGGGGACACTGGAGCTGTTGGCCCAGGTGGGTATCGCCCTGCTGCTGTTCCTGGTGGGTCTGCGGCTGGACCTGCACCTGATCCGGGCCACCGGTCCGGTGGCGTTGGCCACCGGCCTGGGGCAGATCGTGTTCACCTCTGCGGTGGGCTACGGGCTGGCCCGCCTGCTCGGTATGGACCCGCTGCCCGCCCTGTACGTCGCGGTGGCGCTGACCTTCTCGTCGACGATCATCATCGTCAAGCTCCTGTCCGACAAGCGTGAACTCGACAAGCTCCACGGGCGGATCGCCATCGGTTTCCTCATCGTCCAGGACATCGTCGTGGTCCTGGTGATGATCGCGCTGACCGCTTTCGGCCGGGCCTCCGGGGATTCGGTTCCCGCCGAGATGCTGCAGGTGCTGTGGGCCGGCGGCGGTCTGCTGCTGGGGTTGGCCCTGCTCTCCCGCTACGTCCTGCCCCGCCTGGTCCCCCTGGTGGCGCGTTCCCAGGAACTCCTGGTCCTGTTCGGGGTCGCCTACGCGGTGTCCGTGGCCGCGCTGAGCGAGTCGTTGGGTTTCAGCGCCGAGGTCGGCGCGTTCCTGGCCGGGGTTTCGCTGGCCTCGACCGAGTACAGGGACGCGCTCGGGGCCCGTCTGGTGAGCCTGCGCGACTTCATGCTGCTGTTCTTCTTCCTGGAGCTGGGCGCCAACCTGAACTTCGCGGACGCCGGGCGCCAGATCACCGAGGCCGCTGTTCTTTCGGTGTTCGTGCTCGTGGGCAACCCGCTCATCGTGCTGGTGATCATGGTGCTGATGCGCTACCCGGCCCGGGTCGGTTTCCTGGCGGGGCTCACCGTCGCCCAGATCAGTGAGTTCTCGCTGATCTTCGCGGCCCTGGGGCTGGGGCTGGGGCACATCGACGCCGGAACCGTCAGCCTGATCACGGTGGTCGGTCTGATCACCATCGGCGGCTCCACCTACATGATCCTCTACTCGCACCAGGTCTACCGGTGGCTGGGCCGCTGGCTGGACCCCCTGGACCGGCTCTTCCCCGACCGGCGCCACCGCGCCGAGCACTCCGCCAGGGACGTCGACGTGATCGTGTACGGGCTGGGGCGGTTCGGCAGGGAGGTCGTCACCCGGGTCGCCGCGGCCGGTTACCGCGTCCTCGCGGTGGACTTCGATCCGCAGAAGGTGTCCGCGGCCACCGAGCAGGACAACGTCACCACGGCCTTCGGGAGCGCCGAGGACCGGGACTTCCTGGAGACGCTCCCCCTGGGCCGCGCCCGGATGGTGCTCAGCGCGATCCCCTCCTCGCGGGCGGACCTGGTGCTCATCCACGGTCTGCGCCAGCACGGGTACGAGGGGTCGATCGTGCTGACCGCGCTCGACCCCGCCCTGGCCGAGCAGCTCCGTGAGGCCGGCGCCGACCACGTGGTGGAGCCCTACCGTGCTGGGGCCGAGAACCTGGTCGGGGAGCTGCGCGAACACATGGGGCCGCCGGGCCCGGCCGGGCCCGCGTGAGGACGGTTCACCGAAGGGCCCGCATGACCAGGCCGGTGCGCGGTTTGGGGCCGAAGGAGGTGGACTTGCGCGGGGTGAGCTCCCCGCGGTCGGCGACCGCGTAGACCTGGTCCACGCGCAGCGGCGGCACGATGACGGCGGTGCCCTTCTCGCCGCGGGCGGCGGCCGCGGCCTCCGCGGGGTCCTCGTGCACCATCCGCACCCGCTCCTCGGGGTAGTCCCACAGCGGCATGAGTACCTCGTGCAGTGCCGCCGTGGCCAGGTGGCGCCAGTCGGGGGAGCGGTCGGGCATCGCCCGTTCCAGGGCTCCCTCGTCGAACCCGCTCATGAGGTGGGCGTCGCCTCCGGCGGAGACCAGCAGCAGGGCCGGGGCGTCCACCCCGGCCAGGACGGCGGGGTCGGCGTTCGGGACCGGTTCCACCTCGGCCACCTCCCGGGCCGCCCTCAGCGCCCGGTCGGTGTCCAGCCCGGGCAGGACGCGGTGGATCGCCCCGAGCCGGGGCGGGTGGGTGTCGCTGTCCACGAGCAGGGCCAGGCCGTGGCTCCAGCCCGGATCGGTGTTCTCCCTGCGCAGGCGCAGGTAGGCGGCGTAGCGGTGGTGCCCGTCGGCGATCAGCGCGGAACGCGCGGCCAGGTCGGCGCGGACCTCCCGCTGCAGTTCGGGGTCGGTGATCGCCCACAGGCTGTGCCGGGCGCCGTCGCGGGTCCGGGCGCTGACCAGGGGTGTGTCCCGGGTGCCGGTCGCCTCGGTGGCGGCGGAGGCCGCCCCGCCCGCGCCGCGGTAGACGAGGAAGATCGGTTCGAGGTTGGCGCGGGCCACCTCCATCAGGCGGAAGCGGTCGCGTACCGGCGGGTCGGCGACGTCCTCGTGCGGGCGTACCGCCGGGGTACCCGCCTCGGGGCCCTGTTCCGGAAGTCCGAGGGCGCCCACGAGTCCCCTCTGGACCCGGCCGTCCGCCGCGGTCTGCTCGTACACGTACAGGGCGGGGGCCTCGTCCAGGGCGAGCACGCCCTCGTCGATCCAGTCACGCAGCAGGTCGGCGGCGGCGCGGTAGCGGCGGGAGGCGGTGTCCCCGCCCTGGGGCGCCTGCCGGGAGAGCTCGAAGGGCAGTGTGACCCTCGCCGCGTTGTGCGGGTCGGAGCGCTGGAGTTCGCGTGCCTCCTCCGCGTCGGGGATGTCGTAGGGCGGGGCCAGGAGGCGTGCGAGGTCGAAGCCCCCGTCGATGAAGCGGTCGACGTCGGGGGCCACGTAGCGCAGGCCGCGGAAGGGGGCCAGGTCGAGAGGTTGGCGGGGCATCCCAGCAAGGTACCCGCCGCCCGGCGGTGCCGGTGCGTTCCGGCCGGGGCGGGCGGTGGTCGGGCGGGGTCAGAGCAGGCGCCGCATCCGCAGCAGGTCACCGATGCTGGCGTCGACCTTCAGGCGCCGGCTGAACAGGGCCCTGGCCGGATCCAGCCGGTCCTCGGCCAGTTCCACCAGGTCGTCGCTGGAGACCGTCACCCGGACCTGGGGGGCGGCGGGTGCGTCCAGCGGTCGCGGGGTGACGTCGGTGAGGCCGTCGGCGGTCAGCCGCATGTCGAAGGCGGTGTCCAGGTCGGGGACGATCACGCGCACCGTGCGTTCGCGGATGTGTTCGCGGCGTTTGTCCAGCGGTTGGGCGAGGAGGCGCTCGTTCGCCCGGGCGATGCCCTCCAGGCAGGCGTTGATGCTGCTCATGGGCACATGATGCCCTATCCGACGGTATCTGTCCGAGCCGGGGCCAAGGGGGCGGGCGCGGACCAAGGGTGCGGTTCCGTCCGGGCGGGAGGTGCGGCGGGGCGAGCTCCGCCGTTTGCGTGCCAGGGGCGCCCGGTCCCCGGTAGCGTTGGCGTCGAACCCCCTGGAGCACGAGACCCCTCCCGCTCCGCGCCCTCTTCGTCATTTCCTCCTGCGGTCCCATCAAGGAGCACTTCATCATGGTCGTCGACGCGGTACGCACCTATCTGGACGCCGCCAATGGCCTTACCGAACTCTCGCGTAAGCAAGCCGTCGCGGCTGCCAAGACCCTGCTCAGGGCCGACGGGGCGGTGGCCCCCGCTCCTGCGGCCGCAGGAGGCGAGGCGCCTCCGCGGGTGGGGCAGAGCATCCAGACCCTGGCCGGGGAGCTGATCGAGACCAGCCAGGCCAACCGGGCGGCCGTCGCCGAGCTGGTCCGGGCCGAGGTCGGGCGCGCCCTGGAGCAGATGGACGTGGTGCCGCGCGCTGAGTACGAGCGGATGGCACGCCGGGTGGCGGAACTGGAGCGCCGGATGGCGGCCCGGCACGCGGTGGAGCGGGTGCTGGCGCCCCGGGGCGGGGCCTCCTCCGTGTTGCCCGCCGGGCAGGAGAGCGCTTCCGGGGCGGCCTCCCCGGAAGCCGGGCAGGTGCAGGAGGTGCCCGGGGGTGAGCGGCAGGGTGCCGGCGACGCGGAGTCCGGGGAGCGGCCCGAGGCCGAGGGCCCCGACGCGACGGGGGCCGGAGACGCCGACGGGGCCGGACCGGAGGCGGAGGAGTCCGCCCCGGCCGGGGACGCCGAGGAGAAGGGCGCTGACGGGGCCGCTGCCGCCGGGGCGGGCGCGGACACCGGGGACGGGCCCGAGTCCGGCACCGCCGCCAAGCGGACGGCCTCCCGTGGCAAGGGGAAGACCGCCGTCAAACCGCCCAGGTCGCGTTCGACGGCCAAGCGCCCCGCCAAGGGCAAGGGCGCGAAGAAGTAGGGTCCGTCCCGGCGGCCGAGTGAAGGGAGGAGGCTCCATGGACCGGAGCGAACAGGCCGAGGCCCTGGCTGAGCGGACCCTCGACGCCACGAGGGAACGGCTGGCCGGCCTGGACGCGCTGCCCACCGCGGAGCACGTCGCGGTGTTCGACACGCTGCACCAGGAACTCTCCGGTGTTCTGGGCGCTCTGGGGCAGAGCCCCCAGAGTCCTCGATAGCGGCCGGTACCCTAGGTGACCATGGCAAAACGTAGTCGGCTCGACGCGGAACTGGTCCGCCGCGGTCACGCACGCTCCCGGGGCCACGCGGCCGAGATCATCGAGAACGGTTTCGTCCGTGTGGCGGGCATGGTGGCCTCCAAGGCCGCGACCCAGATCGGAACCGACCAGCCCATCGTGGTGCGCACCCCCTCCGAGGAACCGACCTACGTGTCCCGGGGCGCCCACAAGCTCGTCGGGGCGCTGGACGCCTTCGGGCTGGCGGTGCGGGGACGCCGGGCGCTGGACGCCGGGGCCTCCACCGGGGGCTTCACCGACGTGCTGCTGCGTCGCGGTGCGGCGCACGTCACGGCGGTCGACGTCGGGTACGGGCAGCTCGCCTGGGCGTTGCGCAGCGACGAGCGCGTACGGGTGATGGAGCGCGTCAACGTCCGGGAACTGACCCCGGAGCAGATCGGTGAGCCCCGCCCGGACCTGGTGGTCGGCGACCTGTCGTTCATCTCCCTCAAACTCGTGCTCGGCGCGCTGCGCGACTGCACGGCCCCTGACGCCGACTTCGCGATGATGGTCAAACCCCAGTTCGAGGTCGGTAAGGCGCGTGTCGGCGCGGGTGGTGTGGTCCGCGAACCCGCCCTGCGGGCCGAGGCCGTCTCCGAGGTCGCGGCGCACGCCCTCACCCTGGGGCTGGGTGTGGTGGGGGTGACCGCGAGTCCCCTGCCCGGGCCCTCGGGGAACGTCGAGTACTTCCTGTGGATGCGGGCCGGCGCCCCGCCCCTGGACCCCGCCGCGTTGGAGCGTGCGATCCAGGAGGGGCCGTCCTGAGCGCGTGGCCTCCTGTCGCAGGAGTCCGGTAACGTGACCCGGCCGGGTGCGGTCGAGTACCCGGTCAGCAGCAGGCTTCCCGCGGGGGAGTGAACGTAAGGGGACGGCGATGACCAGCGGACGCAGTGTTCTCCTGCTGGCCCATACCGGCCGGCCCGCGGCGGTGCGCAGCGCGGAGTTGGTCCACGGCCGCCTCAGTCGGGCGGGGCTGACCGTGCGCATGCTCCGGAGCGAGGTCGAGGACCTGGCCGCCGTGGGTTGCACCCTGGCCCCGGTCGAGGCCGTCGAGGCGGCGGAGGCCGCCGAGGGTGTGGAGCTGGTCATGGTGCTCGGCGGTGACGGGACCCTGCTCAGGGCCGCGGAACTCGCCCGGCCGGCCGGTGCTCCGCTGCTCGGTGTCAACCTGGGGCACGTCGGTTTCCTGGCCGAGGCCGAACGCGAGGACCTGGGCGCCACGGTGCGCAGTGTGGTCGACCGCGACTACGTCGTCGAGGAACGCATGACCCTCGACGTGGCGGTCTTCAACGGAGGGCGCGGTGACGGGGCGCCCCCCGTGCGCTCGTGGGCGCTCAACGAGGCGACCCTGGAGAAGGCGGAGTCCCGCCGCATGCTGGAGATGGTTCTGGAGGTGGACGGGCGCCCCCTGTCCAGTTGGGGCTGTGACGGTGTGGTGTGCGCGACTCCCACCGGATCGACCGCGCACGCCTTCTCGGCGGGCGGCCCGGTGGTGTGGCCGGACGTGGCGGCGCTGCTGGTGGTGCCGATCAGCGCGCACGCGCTGTTCGCGCGCCCCCTGGTGGTGGGGCCCGAGGCCACGGTGGCGCTTGAGGTGCTGCCGGACACCACGCCGGGCGTGCTCTGGTGTGACGGACGGCGTATGGTCGAATTGCCCGCGGGGGCACGAATCGAGATCACTCGTGCTGATACGCCGGTCCGGCTGGCCCGGTTGCACCGCGCCCCGTTCACCGACCGCCTGGTGGCCAAGTTCGGTCTGCCGGTCAGCGGTTGGCGGGGGCGGGCCGAAGACAGGCGCTGAACGCCGTCACATGCAGAGGTCGTCAACTATCAGGAGAGGGATCGGTGCTCGAAGAAGTCCGTATCCAAGGCCTCGGTGTCATCGACGACGCCGTGTTGGAGTTGTCACCGGGCCTGACCGTCGTCACCGGTGAGACCGGCGCGGGCAAGACCATGGTCGTCACCGGGCTGGGACTGCTCTTCGGTGGGCGCGCCGATCCCCAGCGGGTTCGTCCCGGGGCCGACCGCGCGGTGGTCGAGGGGCGGCTGACCGTTCCGCGGGGCGGTCGGGTGGCCGACCGGGTCCTGGAGGCCGGCGGCGACATCGACGACGACGTCCTCATCCTCACCCGTGCGGTGTCGGCGGAGGGGCGTTCGCGGGCCACCATGGGCGGCCGTTCGGCCCCGGTGAGTCTGCTGGCCTATCTGGCCGACGACCTGGTGGCGGTGCACGGGCAGTCCGACCAGCAGCGTCTGCTGCGCGCGGACCGTCAGCGCTCCTCCCTGGACCGTTTCGCCGGCGAGGAACTGGCCAGGGAGATGAAGCGGTACAGCTCCGCCTACCGCCGCCACCGGGAGGTCTCCGCCGAGTTGGCGGAGTTGGTCGAGCGGGCGCGTGAGCGCACCCAGGAGGCCGACATGCTGCGGTTCGGGGTGGAGGAGATCGCCGCCGCGGAGCCGCTTCCGGGGGAGGACGCCGAGCTTCTGGCGGAGGAGACCCGGTTGGCGCACGCCGACGGGTTGCGGGTGGCGTCGACCACCGCGCACGAGGCGCTCACCGGCGACCCGGCCGCCGCCGAGGTGCAGGCCGACGTGGTGGGGTTGTTGTCGGCCGCCCGCCAGGCGGTGGGGGCGGTGCGTGAGCACGACGAGGACCTGGCGGCCATCGGGGACCGGCTGGACGAGGCGTCCTACATCCTCACCGACGCGGCCACCGAGCTCGCCTCCTACGCGGAGTCGGTGGACGCCGACCCGGCTCGCCTGGCCGCGGTCCAGGAGCGCAGGGCCCTGCTGACCCAGCTTTCGCGCAAGTACGGTGAGACCACCGACGAGGTGTTGGCCTGGGCGGAGAACGCGACCAAGCGGCTGGCCGACCTGGAGGGCGACGACGAGCAGATCGACGCCCTGCGCGCGGAGGCCGAGGAGCTGCACGCGCGGATGGACGAGGCCGCCACCGAGCTGACCCGGATCCGCTCCGCCGCGGCCGAGCGTTTCGGCGCGGCGGTCACGGAGGAGCTGACCGCGCTGGCCATGCCGCACGCGCGGGTGAGTGTGCGCATCACCACGGGTGAGGAGTTCGGGCAGCACGGGCGGGACGAGGTCGAGCTGTTGTTGGCCCCGCACCCGAGCTCTCCGCCGCTGGCCCTGCACAAGGGGGCCTCGGGCGGTGAGCTCTCCCGGGTGATGCTGGCGATCGAGGTGGTCTTCGCCGGAGCCGATCCGGTCCCCACCTTCGTGTTCGACGAGGTGGACGCCGGGGTGGGCGGCAAGGCCGCGGTGGAGATCGGGCGACGGCTGGCCCGGCTGGCCCGGCGCGCCCAGGTCATCGTGGTCACGCACCTGCCGCAGGTGGCCGCCTTCGCGGACGCGCACCTGGTGGTGGAGAAGTCCACCGAGGGGCTGGTCATCGAGAGCGGTGTCGTCCGGTTGGACCGGGGCGGGCGGGTCCGTGAGCTCTCGCGGATGCTCGCCGGGTTGGAGGACTCCGAGCTGGGCCGGGCCCACGCCGAGGAGCTGCTGGGCAACGCCGATCCGGAGCGCGCCTACCCGGCGGCCTGATCCCTTCCTGACGGTGCCCGTGCCGGTCCGGCGCGGGCACCGTTGGCGTTTTGCCCCGAAAACGCCGATCGCCCGCCTGTTGTGACACAGGGTTATCGAGTTCTGACATTATGCCACCGATGAAGGTATCGGATGCGCTCAGAGCCACAATGCGATTCCGCCGCTCGGGGGCGGAAGCTCCCACCGGTTTGGTCGCTCCCGTTCGTTCGGACCGTCGCACCAAGAACCTGACCAAACGGCTGCGCCCCGGCGACATCGCGGTGATCGACCACGTCGACCTCGACCGGGTCAGTGCCGAGGCCCTGGTGGGGTGCGGGGTGTCGGCGGTCCTCAACGTCGCCCGCAGCATCAGCGGCCGCTACCCCAACCAGGGGCCCGAGATGATCGTGGCCGCGGGCATCCCCCTGGTGGACGACGTCGACCCCGAGGTCCTCACCCGGGTCCGTGACGGGGAGCGCCTCCGGCTCCAGGGGGCCACCCTCTACCGGGGCGGTGAGGTCGTGGCCCGCGGTGTCCGGCAGGACAAGGACACGGTGGGCGCCGCCATGGCCGAGGCCCGTGCCGGGCTCGCCGCCCAGCTGGAGGCCTTCGCGGCCAACACCATGGCCTACCTCCAGCGTGAACGCGACCTCCTCCTGGACGGCGTCGGCATCCCGGTGATCGGGACCGCGGTGGAGGGCCGCCACGTCCTCATCGTGGTGCGCGGCTACCACTACCGGGAGGACATCGCCGCGCTCAGGCCCTACATCCGCGAGTTCAGACCGGTCATCGTCGCGGTGGACGGGGGAGCCGACGCGGTGATGGAGGCCGGATACCGGCCCGACATCATCGTCGGCGACTTCGACTCGGTCTCCGACAGGGCGCTGAGCAGCGGTGCCGAACTCGTGGTGCACGCCTACCGCGACGGCCGGGCCCCGGGGCTGCGGCGGCTGACCGACCTGGGCCACGAGGCCGTGGTGTTCCCCGCGACCGGCACCAGCGAGGACGTGGCGATGATGCTCGCCGACGGTTCGGGCGCCAGCCTCATCGTGGCCGTGGGCACCCACGCCACCCTGGAGGAGTTCCTCGACAAGGGCCGCTCGGGCATGGCCAGCACCTTCCTCACCCGGTTGCGGGTCGGCGGCAAGCTGGTGGACGCCAAGGGGGTGAGCCGCCTCTACCGGTCCCGTATCTCTCCGTGGGCGCTGCTCGGCCTGGTGGCCGCCTGCCTGCTCACCATCCTGGTCGCCGCCTACAGCTCACCGGCCGGGCAGGTCTATCTCACCTTTCTCGCGGCGCGCTGGGACGCGTTCGTCTACTGGATGACGGGGCTGTTCACGTGATCGACTTCCGCTATCACCTCGTTTCCATCGTCGCGGTGTTCCTCGCGCTGACCGTCGGGCTCGTCCTGGGCACCACGATGCTCCAGGACCCGCTGCTCAACACGCTGCAGTCCGAGACCGCGGACCTGCGCGGGCAGAGCGAGGAACTGCGTGCCGAACGCGATGACTCCGAACTGCGCAACGCCGGTGCCGACCAGCTGGCCGACGCCGTGGCCGGGGACGTCCTGGAGGACCGGCTGCTCGGCCGGGACGTGGTCCTGGTCGCGGTCCCCGGGACCGACGAGGACCTCGTGCACGCCCTGGGCGGGCGTGTCGAGGAGGCGGGCGGAGGGGTCGTGGGGCAGCTCGTGTTCGAGGAGGCGTTCCTGGACCGCGCCGACTCCGCCTTCGTCGACGAGCTCGCCCTCCAGGTCTGGTCCGGTTCCGAGGAGCTCTCCGGCAGCCCCTACGACAAGGCCGGGGTCGTGCTGGGCCGGGCGCTGGCCGCCGGGGACGGCGGCGACGGGGACAGCGAGGCCGCCGAGGGCTCCGATGACACCCGGGACGAGGAGGCCGCCGGGGGTGACGCCGAGGACGGGGACGACGCCGAGGGCGGCGGGCAGCGGGGCTCGGGCCAGGACGCGGAGGCGGTACTGTCCGCCTTCGCCGAGGGCGGACTGCTCTCGGTCGAGGGTTCCGTGGCCCGCTCGGCCGACACCGTGGTCGTGGTCGCCCCGGACGCTCCCCCCGAGAACGGTGCGGAGGAAGCCGGCGCCGCCCTGATCAGCCTCACCACGGCCCTGCACGAGGAGGTCGGGCCCGCCGTCCTGGCCGGGAAGGCCGCCTCGGGGCGGGGCGGCGGACTCGTCGCCCGGGCCCGGGCGCAGGAACCGCCCTTCGCCACGGTGGACGTGGCCGGACGGCCCACCGGCGACCTGGTCGTGGTGCTCGCCCTGGCCGAGTCCCTCACCGGATCGGGCGCCGCCTACGGCATCGGTGAGGGTGTTTCCGGTTACCTCCCCGATCCGCTCCCCGCGCCCGTCGAGCGTTCGGTGGCCGACGGCGAGGGGCAGGACCCGTCCGGCGACGGGGACGGCGACGGCGACGGGGACGGGGACCGCCGGGCCGCGCCCGGGAGCGGGGAGTGAACCCGGTGCGAGAGCCCCACGCCCTGCTCCGGGCAGGCCAGGGACTGGCCGGAGCGGCACTCGGTGCCCTGGCCGCCCGCTCCGCCTACCGGCTGCTGACCCGGGCCCGGGACGCCCCGCCCTCCGGGGCCGCCGGCGACCCCGACCGTCCGCAGACCTGGCAGCGCACCAACTTCCGCGGCCGTACCGTCACCCTCCAGGAGGGGCCCGCCCTGGCCTCGGGGGTGTGCGCGGCCTGTGCGCTCTGCCCGGGGCTGACCCCGCGCGTGCGCGCGGCCGCGGTCCTGGCCGCCGCCGGTTCCGCCGCCTTCGGCGCCTACGACGACCTCGCCGGGTCCGCGCGGGCCAGGGGGCTGCGCGGACACCTGGGCGCCCTGTCCCGCGGCGAGGTCACCACGGGGGCGGTCAAGATGGCGGGTATCGGGGCGACGGGTCTCGCCTGCGCGTTCATGCTGCGCAGGGGTCCGTGGGACACGCTGGCGGACGGGGCCCTGATCGCGGCCAGCGCCAACCTGGTGAACCTCTTCGACCTGCGCCCCGGGCGTGCGGTGAAGTTCGCCCTGCTCGCCGCGGCGCCCGCCCTGGCCTCACCGGCCGCGCCCCTGGTCGGCCCCGTGCTGGGGGCCGCGCTCGCCCTGCTGCCCGACGACCTCGCCGAACGCTCCATGCTCGGCGACGCCGGGGCCAACGCGCTGGGCGCCGCCCTGGGGGCGGCTGCCGCGGCCCGGGCCCCGCGGCCCGTTCGGCTGGCCCTGCTCGGCGGGGTGGTCGGGCTGACCCTGGCCAGTGAGCGCACGAGCTTCTCCCGGGTGATCGACGGCGTTCCCGTCCTGCGCCGCCTGGACCGGTGGGGCAGGGCCCTACCGGAGGAGTCCGCCGGGGGCGGGCCGAGGCGTGTACGGCGGGCGGTCCGGCGCAGGGGAGGGGCCGAGCCGGAGCCGGCCCCCGGGTGACTCGGGGGGTCGCCACGGCGGCGGCGCTCATCGCGGTGGTCACCGTGGGCGCCCGGCTGGCCGGATTCGGCCGCACGGTCGTCTTCTCGCAGACCGTCGGCGACACCTGTCTGGGCACCGCCTACGTCACCGCGAACCAGCTTCCCGCGGTGCTGTTCGAGATCGTCATCGGCGGCGCCCTGACCGCGATGGTGGTGCCGGTCCTGGCCGCCGCGGTCGAGCGCGGCGACCGGGAGCAGGTCCGGCACACCGCCTCGGCGCTGGTCACCTGGGTGCTGCTGCTGTCCCTGCCGCTGGCCGCCCTGCTGGCGTTGGTCTCGGTCCCGGCGATGACCCTGATGCTGGGCGCGGGCACCGGCTGCCAGGGCCGGGTCCTGGTGGAGCTGGCCGCGCGCATGCTGGTGGTGTTCGCCCCGCAGATCGTCTTCTACGGGTTGGCGGCCGTGCTGTACGGGGTGCTCCAGTCACACCGCCGGTTCCTGGGACCGGCCCTGGCGCCGCTGGTCTCCAGCCTCGTGGTCATCACCGTCTACCTGGTGTTCGTGCCGCTGGGCGCCGACCACCGCCAGGACATCGACGCCCTGCCGCTGTCCGCCGAGCTCACGCTCTCCCTCGGTACCACCGCAGGGGTGGCCGCGCTCTTCCTCACCGTCCTGGGGCCCGCCCGGGGGCTGCGGATCCGGCTGCGCCCCCGGTTCACCTTCCCGCCGGGGGTGGGTGAGCGGGTGCGGTCCCTGGCCGCGGCCTCCCTGCTGCCCCTGGTGGCGATGCAGGTGTCCCTGCTGCTCTCGGTGGCCCTGGCCAACTGGGGCGGGGGAGCGGGCGCGGCCGTCCTCTACAGCTACGCCTGGGCACTGTTCACCCTGCCCTACGGGGTGATCGCGGTGCCCATCGCGACCAGTGCGTTCACCGCGCTGGCGGTCGCCGACGCCGAGCAGGACCGGGCCGGGTTCGCCCGGTTGCTGTCGGTGAGCGCGCGGGCCGGCGTGGTGGTCACGGCCGGGGTCGGTACGGCTCTGGCCGCGGCTGCGGGCCCACTCGCCGCGGTCTTCGCGCAACTCGATCCGCTGCCGTTGGAGCGGGCACTGCTCGCCTACGCTCCGGGGGTGGTGGGCTTCGCTCTGCTGGCCCTGCTGAGCCGCGCGCTGTACGCCTCCCACCACGGGCGGAGCGCCGCCGCCGCCCAGGTCGTGGGCTGGCTCGCGGTGATGGTGTGCGCCTCCGCCCTGGTCTGGGTACTGCCTGCGGGGTGGGCCGTCGCGGGGCTGGGTACGGCGACCACGGTCGGGCTCACCCTGGCCGCGGCCCTGTTGTGCGCGGGGGTGGTCCGCGCCCACGGCCGTGACTGCCTGGCCGGGCTGGGGCGGTCCCTGGTCGCCGCGGTCCTGGCCGGTGGTGTCGGCTGGGCGGTGGGGCGAGCGGCCGCCTCGGGGCTGGCGGATCCCGCGCGGGGCTGGGGGGTCTGGGGGTCGGTGCTGGCGGCCGCTGGAACGGGTGCGGTGGCGCTGGTGGTCTTCGGCGCGGTCGCGGTCGCGGTGGACCGCGGTGCGTGGGCCGCGGTGGCCGACCGGGTTCGGAACGTACGTGAACGTAGGAGGGGGACACGGTGAACGGCAGGGTCGCGTTGGTCGTCGGGACCGTCAGCGGAGGGGTGGGCCGCCACGTCCGCTCGTTGGGGGAGGGGCTGCTGCGGCGGGGCTTCCAGGTGGCGGTGGTCGGACCGGCCTCGGCCGAGCGGGAGTTCGGGTTCTCGGAGGCGGGGATGCGTTTCGCGCCGGTGCAGATCGGTTCCTCGCCCTCGGCGGGGGACGCCGGGGCGGTGCTGCGGCTGCGGGCCCTGCTGCGAGGGGCCGACGTGGTGCACGCGCACGGGTTGCGGGCCGGCGCGGTGTGCGCGTTGGCGGGTGCCGGACCGCTGGTGGTGACCGCGCACAACGCCCCGCCCGTGGCACCGGGGCCGATGGGCGCGGTCTACCCGGTGCTGGAGCGGATCGTGGCGCGTCGGGCGCGGGTGGTCCTGGGGGTCTCCGGTGACCTGGTGCGTCGTCTGCGCCGGGCGGGTGCGCGGGACGCCCGGATGGCGGTGGTGGCGGCTCCGGAGACGGGGCGGCCGTTGAAGGGCAGGGAGGCCACCCGGGCGGATCTGGCGGTGGAGCCGGACCGTCCGCTGCTGCTGACGGTGGCACGGCTCGCGGAGCAGAAGGGCCTGGGGATGCTGCTGGAGGCGGCACCGTCGATCGCCGACCGCGTCCCCGAACCCGTGGTCGCGATCGCGGGGGACGGCCCGCTGTGGGGGGAGCTGCACGACACCGCGGCCGAGATGGACGTGGACGTGCGGATGCTGGGGCACCGCGGCGACGTCGCGGACCTGTTGGCCGCGGCGGACGTGTTCTGCCTCACGAGCTGGTGGGAGGGGCCCTCCCTGGTGATCATGGAGGCGCTCCGTGCCGGGCTGCCGGTGGTCGCCACCAGGGTGGGCGGGATCCCCGACCTGTACGCGGACACGGTCCTGATGGTGCCGCCCGGGGACGCCGGTGCGTTCGCGGCCGAGGTGGGCCGGGTGCTGGACGACCCCGCCCTGGCCGCCGACCTGCGGGCGCGGTCACGGGAGGCGGCCCGGGGGCTGCCCGCCGAGGAGGACGCGGTGGAGGCCGCGTGCTCGGTGTACAAGGCGGTGGCGCGCGGGTGAGCGGGTCCGGTGCGGGCCCGGGGGGCCGTCGGACGGTGTCCGGGGGGTGTGCGGGACGTGTCCTCGCGGTGCGGTGGCCACCGCCGCGCGGGTGACTTCCACAGAGAGGTCTTCGATGGCATGCTGAGGAACGGCTCGGATGGCGTAACCTGTTCTGGTGCGCTTCATGCGCCTGCTTCACCACGTGAGGGGAGTATCCCTGTCGCGGCGGTGCCGTCATCACGGAGTACAACGGCGTTCTCCCGGTTCCGTCGGTTCACACCGTTCCGGTGTGAGCGGGAGAGACCTCCGGTCTACTGCCGTGCGTGCAAAACGCTCGCGCGCACCAACCGGAGGAGAGTCCGTCCGTGAACGTTCCCCTGTGGGTCTGGGCTGCCACGATCGCTGCCATGGTTCTGATCCTGGCGCTGGATCTGGTGATCGTCGACCACCCGTGGAGTAAGACCAAGGGTCCCAAGGAGTTCGGGATGAAGCAGGCCGCCTGGTGGGCGGTCTTCTACATCGGCATCGCCGTGTTGTTCGGCTTCGGGGTGATGTACTTCGGCGGTGTGACCTCGGGCGCCGAGTACTTCGCCGGGTTCGTCACCGAGAAGAGCCTGAGCATCGACAACCTCTTCGTGTTCTACCTCCTGATGACCGCCTTCGCGGTCCCCAAGAAGTACCAGCACGAGGTCCTGCTCGTCGGCGTCGTCATCGCGATCGTCATGCGCGGCATCTTCATCGTCCTGGGCGCCCAGGTCATCAACGCCTGGAGCGAGGTCTTCTACCTCTTCGGCGTCTTCCTCATCTACACCGGGTACAAGATCGTCCGGGACCACCTGAAGGGTGACGAGGAGGACAAGGACTTCACGCAGACGCCGGTCGTGCGCATGGTCAAGCGGTTCTGGCCGGTGACCGACGACTACCACGGCCCCCACCTGACCGTGAAGCTCGACGGCCGCCGCCACGTGACCCCGATGCTGCTGGTGATCGTCGCGATCGGCGTCATCGACCTGGTCTTCGCCGTCGACTCCATCCCGGCCATCTTCGGCCTGACCCAGGACGCCTACATCGTCTTCACCGCCAACGCCTTCGCCCTGATGGGGCTGCGCCAGCTGTACTTCCTGCTGGCCGGCCTGATGGACCGCCTGGCCTACATCAGCTGGGGCCTGTCGGCGATCATGGTGTTCATCGGCGTGAAGATGATCCTGCACGCCCTGCACGAGAACGGGGTGCACGTCGTGGACATCGGCATCGGCGCCTCGCTGACCGTCATCCTCGGCATCATGACCGTCACCATCATCGGCAGCCTGGCCAAGTCCCGTTCCGTCGGTCCGGGGCGCTCGGGATCCGGTGGCGACCGGGACGAGCGGGACGCGACGGCCGACCGCTCCTGAACCCGGCCCGCCCGGCCCGCGGTGCGGGCGGTGCGGGCGCGGGGGATTGTGGAAACCCGCCTCCTTCGAACGTCTGTTCGCCTATAGTGGTGGTGTCCTGGCGCGTGAGCGCCACGGGCACCACCACTTCTGCGTGGTGGAAGAAACCGTCACGGGCGATCGTTAGTCTTGTCGGGTGGGGAGGCACGTCGTCCTCCCCCGTCCCTTCAGCGGCCCGGTTCCGGGGCCGCCGCGGCCCCGGGGGCCAGCGACCGCCGTACCGCGAATCCGCACACGGGTCAGCCGACGTCACGCGACGTGGTCCACGTCCTGTGCTTCAGAGCCGAAGGATGTCTCACTCGATGGTCGAACAACTCGTGGTCCGTGGAGCACGGGAGCACAACCTCAAGGACGTGTCCCTGGACCTGCCGCGCGACTCCATGATCGTGTTCACCGGCCTGTCCGGTTCGGGCAAGTCGTCGCTCGCCTTCGACACGATCTTCGCCGAGGGGCAGCGCCGCTACGTCGAGTCCCTGTCGGCGTACGCCCGCCAGTTCCTCGGGCAGATGGACAAGCCCGAGGTCGACTTCATCGAGGGGCTCTCGCCCGCGGTGTCCATCGACCAGAAGTCGACCAGCCGCAACCCCAGGTCCACGGTCGGCACCATCACCGAGGTCTACGACTACCTGCGCCTGCTCTGGGCCCGCGTGGGCGTTCCGCACTGTCCGCAGTGCCGCCGCGAGATCGCCCGGCAGACGCCGCAGCAGATCGTCGACCGGGTCATGGAGATGACCGAGGGCACCCGCTTCCAGGTGCTCGCGCCCGTCGTGCGCGGCCGTAAGGGCGAGTACGTCGAACTCTTCAAGGACCTGCAGTCCAAGGGCTACACCCGCGCCGTCGTGGACGGCCGGGCGGTCCGGTTGGACGAGGCGCCCAAGCTCGGCCGCTACGACAAGCACGACATCGCCGTGGTCGTCGACCGGCTCAGCGTCAAGCCCGGCTCCCACGGGCGGCTCACCGACTCGGTCGAGACCGCGCTCAAGCTCGCCGGCGGCACCATCGTCCTGGACTTCGTGGACCTGGCGGCCGACGACCCCGAGCGCGAGAAGGTCTTCTCCGAGCACCTGTACTGCCCCTACGACGACCTCTCCTTCGAACAGCTCGAACCGCGCTCCTTCTCCTTCAACGCCCCCTACGGCGCCTGCGACGACTGCTCGGGTCTGGGCACCCGGATGGAGGTCGACGCCGAACTGCTGGTCCCCGACCCCGAGAGGACCCTGGCCGAGGGCGCCATCGCCCCCTGGTCGAGCGGGCCCAACGGCGGCTACTGGGAACGCATCCTCAAGGCCCTGGGCGAGGCCGTGGGCTTCGACACCGACACCCCCTGGGAGCGGCTGCCGCGCCGCGCGCGCAAGGCGATCCTGGAGGGGCACGACACCCAGGTCCACGTCAGCTACCGCAACCGGTACGGGCGCAGCCGCTCCTACTACACCGAGTTCGAGGGCGTGGTGCCCTGGGTCAAGCGCCGCCACTCCGAGGTGGAGAGCGACCACACCCGGGAGCGGCTCGAGGGCTACATGCGCTCGGTGCCCTGCCCGACCTGTGACGGCACCCGCCTCAAGCCGGTCGTGCTCGCGGTGACGGTGGGCGGCAAGTCCATCGCCGATGTGGCCTCGATGGCGCTCAGCGAGAGCGCGGCCTTCCTGGCCGACCTCAAGCTCTCCGACCGCGACATGGTCATCGCCGCGCAGGTGCTCAAGGAGATCAACGCCCGACTCGGTTTCCTGCTGGACGTCGGGCTCGACTACCTCAGCCTGGCCCGGTCCTCCGGCTCGCTCTCCGGCGGTGAGGCCCAGCGCATCCGGCTGGCCACCCAGATCGGCTCCGGGCTGGTGGGCGTCCTGTACGTCCTGGACGAGCCCTCCATCGGCCTGCACCAGCGCGACAACGCCCGGCTCCTGGAGACCCTCCAGCGGCTGCGCGACATCGGCAACATGCTCATCGTGGTCGAGCACGACGAGGACACCATCCGCGCCGCCGACTGGGTCGTGGACATCGGCCCCGGCGC
Source organism: Nocardiopsis sp. iso_40 (assembly GCF_056173285.1). Lineage (NCBI taxonomy): Bacteria > Bacillati > Actinomycetota > Actinomycetes > Streptosporangiales > Nocardiopsidaceae > Nocardiopsis > Nocardiopsis sp. iso_40. The sequence continues at coordinate 2,092,252 of NZ_CM149666.1, forward strand.
CGGCGAGCACGGCGGGCACGTCGTGGTCTCGGGCATCGTCGACGAGCTGCTCACCTCGACCGACTCGCTGACCGGTGACTACCTCGCCGGGCGGCGGGTCATCGAACTGCCCCCGCAGCGGCGGCCGCTGACCCGGGGACACGAGCTCGTGGTCCGGGGCGCGCGGGAGAACAACCTCCACGGCATCGACGTGTCCTTCCCGCTGGGCGTGTTCACCGCGGTCACCGGTGTGTCCGGTTCGGGGAAGTCCACGCTGGTCAACGAGATCCTGTACAAGGCCCTGGCCAAGGAGCTCAACGGCGCGCGCAGCGTGCCCGGCCGCCACCTGAGGGTCAACGGCATGAACAAGGTCGACAAGGTGGTGCACGTCGACCAGAGCCCGATCGGCCGTACTCCGCGCTCCAACCCGGCGACCTACTCCGGTGTCTTCGACCACGTGCGCAAGCTGTTCGCGCAGACCACCGACGCCAAGACGCGCGGCTACCAGCCGGGCCGGTTCTCCTTCAACGTCAAGGGCGGCCGCTGCGAGGCCTGCTCCGGTGACGGCACGCTCCGCATCGAGATGCAGTTCCTGCCCGACGTGTACGTGCCCTGCGAGGTCTGCCACGGGGCCCGGTACAACCGGGAGACCCTCCAGGTGAAGTACAAGGGCAAGAACATCTCCGAGGTGCTCGACATGCCCATCTCGGAGGCCCTGGAGTTCTTCGAGCCGGTCAACGCGATCCGCCGCCACCTGCAGACCCTGGCCGACGTGGGGCTGGGGTACGTGCGGCTGGGGCAGCCCGCCACCACGCTGTCGGGTGGTGAGGCCCAGCGGGTCAAGCTCGCCGCCGAGCTCCAGCGCCGCTCCACCGGCCGGACCGTGTACGTGCTGGACGAGCCCACCACCGGCCTGCACTTCGAGGACATCCGCAAGCTGCTGGGCGTCCTCAACCGGCTGACCGACACCGGGAACACGGTGATCGTCATCGAGCACAACCTCGACGTGATCAAGACCGCCGACCACGTCATCGACATGGGCCCCGAGGGCGGGTCCGGCGGCGGCACGCTCGTGGCCGAGGGCACCCCCGAGGAGGTCGCCGCGGTCGCCGAGTCCTACACCGGGCAGTTCCTGGCCAAGCTGCTCTAGGGGCCGTCCGCACGGCGCCCGCGGAGCCCGCGCCCCGTCCGCGCGGCGCGGGCTCCGCGGGACCCACCCCGGTACGGGGCACCCGGCCTGGCCTACTACATTGTGTAGTGGAATTCAGGCGCAGGTGAGGAGCGTTCGGTCGTGGCCGGAAAGAGGACATGCGGGTGCGGGGTGAGCAGGCGGCGTCTGCTCGGTTCGGCGGGGGCGGCGGCCGCCGTGTCCGCCGTGAGCGCCTGCGGAGAGCCTCCCAGCCCGCAGGAGGTCCGGCGCGGGCACGTGGTCGGCCAGACCACGGACGTGCCGGAGGGCGGCGGGGCGGTGTTCAGCCACAGCAAGCTGGTGGTGACCCAGCCCGAGGAGGGCGAGTACAGGGCCTTCAGCGCGGCCTGCACCCACGGCGGCTGCACGGTCCAGGAGGTCGAGGACGAGGTGATCCGCTGCCTGTGCCACGGCAGTGAGTTCGACATGGCCTCGGGGGAGCCGCTGGCCGGACCGGCCAAGGAACCCCTGGAGTCCTTCACCGTCACGGTCGACGGAACCGACATCATCCTCGACTGAGCACACGAGCGGGAAACGACGGAGCCCCGCCGAGAACTTCTCGGCGGGGCTCCGTCGTCTGCGTCGTCTGCGACCCGGTCGGGCTCAGACCTCTTCCGGGTTGCCCGCCCGGGCGGACCCGTTGGTGCTGGCTTGGGCCGTGCCCGAGGCGGCGGCCCGGCGGAACGCCGAGGTGGGGAACTGCGCGGCGTAGTCGGAATCGTCGTTCCCGGCACCGGTGACGAACTCGGTGCGGCTGCGCGGCAGCGACTCCGGGTAGTTGGTGGCCAGCCAGGTGATGAGGTGCTCGCGGATCTCGCAGGCGATGTTCCACTGGTCGCCGGTGTCGGCGGCGGTGGCGACCACGCGGACCTGGACCTCACCGGTTCCGCTGATGTCCACGACCTGGCAGGACCAGCTGCGGCCGTCCCAGTGCCTGCTGCCGGTGATCAGGTGCCCGGCCTCCTCGCGGAGCTCGCTGATGGGCACCTCCCAGTCCAGGGGGAGCACCACCTTGGCGGTGATGTTGGTGCCCGACTTCGTCCAGTTCTCGAAACTGGTCGTGGTGAAGTTGACGACCGGTACGACCAGGCGGCGCTCGTCCCAGATCTTGATGGTGACGTTGACCAGGCTCAGTTCCTCGACCCGGCCCCACTCGCCCTCGACCACGACCACGTCGCCGATGCGCAGGGCGTCGCTGAAGGCCAGCTGGAGCCCGGCGAACAGGTTGCTCAGGGTCGACTGGGCGGCAACACCGGCGACGATACCGATCACACCGGCGGAGGCCAGGAGCCCGGCGCCCAGCGCGCGTACGGCGTCGAAGGTGAAGAGGATGGCGGCGATCGCCAGGACCACGATGATGGAGGTGATCACCCGGCGCAGCAGGCGGACCTGGGTCTGCAGCCGGCGGGCGCGGCGGTCGGCGTCGCCGTTCTTGGCCGACAGCCGCTGCAGCACCATGTCGGTCGCCGCGTAGGCCAGGCTGATGCCCAGGGCCGTCAGCGTGCCGATCATCAGGATCTGCATCGCGTGCTGGATGACCTGGTAGGTGTTCCAGCTCACGTCTTCGCGGTCGGGCAGGGCCAGGTTGGCGCCCAGGACGGCGGCCGCGGTGTAGGCGGTCACGGCCGAGCGCGAGACCACGTAGCGCGCGTTCGGCCACACCTTGCCCAGCTTGTGGGTGAGCAGCCAGTGCACCACGAAGACCAGGGTCATGGAGACCGCGACGGCGACGCCGATCGCGATCCAGGGCGTGATGCTCACGGCGGGGAGCCCCCTTATCGTTTATTCCGGGAAGTTGCGGCGGTACCAGCCCAACCTAGACTACGCAGATATCCAATCGTGACGTTTGATTGAACGAATATCCGGGGGTGAGCTGCCCCACCGGCGGACGTGAGCCGTACAGGTGGCCGTCCGTCCTTCGGACCCACCAGAATGGGGTCATGGCTGCGACTCCTCACCTGCGCCCCGCGCCCGGATCGATCCCGACCGAACCGGGTGTCTACCGGTTCCGGGACGCCTCCGACCGGGTCATCTACGTGGGCAAGGCCAAGAACCTGCGAGCGAGGCTGTCCTCCTACTTCCGGGACTTCGCCGGGCTGCACCCCCGTACCCAGCAGATGGTCTCCACCGCCGCCGACGTGGACTGGACGATCGTCGGCACCGAGGTCGAGGCGCTCCAGCTGGAGTACTCGTGGATCAAGCAGTACAACCCGCGGTTCAACGTCAAGTACCGCGACGACAAGAGCTACCCCTACCTCGCGGTGACCCTCCAGGAGGAGTTCCCGCGGGTGCAGGTGATGCGCGGCGCCAAGCGCAGGGGCGTGCGCTACTTCGGCCCCTACTCGCACGCCTGGGCCATCCGCGAGACCGTCGACCTGCTGTTGCGGGTCTTCCCGGTGCGCACCTGCTCGGCCGGGGTCTTCCGGGGCGCACGCAACAGCGGCCGTCCCTGCCTGCTCGGCTACATCGGCAAGTGCGTGGCGCCGTGCGTGGGCAGGGCCACGCCGCAGGAGCACCGCGCCCTGGCGGAGGACTTCTGCTCCTTCCTGGCCGGGGACACCGGGCGCTTCATCCGGGAGCTGGAGAACCGGATGAGCGAGGCGGCCGGGGAGATGGAGTACGAGCGGGCCGCGCGGATCCGTGACGACATCGAGGCGCTGCGCGCCGCCTTGGAGAAGCAGGCCGTGGTCCTGCCCGACTCCACTGACTGCGACGTCATCGCCATGTCCGAGGACCCCCTGGAGGCGGCGGTCCAGATCTTCCACGTGCGCGGCGGCCGGATCCGCGGCCAACGCGGCTACGTGGTGGACAAGGTCACCGACGCCGACTCCGGTGAGCTCATGCAGACCTTCCTGCGCCAGATCTACGGCGCCCTGGACGGCGAGGAGGAGACGGCGGGCACCGGTACCTCCGTGCCCCGCGAGGTCCTGGTCTCCCACGAACCGACCGACCGCGAGGCCGTCGCCACCTGGCTGTCCGAGCACCGCGGGTCGGCGGTGGACCTGCGGGTGCCCCAGCGGGGCGACAAGAAGTCCCTGATGGAGACCGTCGACAGGAACGCCCGTGAGGCTCTGGCCCGGCACAAGACGCACCGCGCCGGGGACCTGAGCACCCGCGGCCGCGCCCTCAACGAGATCCAGGAGGCGCTGGAGCTGCCCGAGGCGCCGCTGCGCATCGAGTGCTTCGACATCTCCAACCTCCAGGGCGAGCACGTCGTCGCCTCGATGGTGGTCTTCGAGGACGGCCTGGCCCGCAAGTCCGAGTACCGGCGCTTCTCGGTCCGCGGCAGCGGCGCCGGGGGAGCCGAGCAGCATGACGTCGCCGCCATGTACGAGGTGGTCAAACGGCGTTTCCGCCGCTACCTGGAGGAGAGTTCGCGCTCCGGTGAGGTGGCGCGGATGGGCGGCGGGCCGACCGGCCCCGGGCCCGAACCCGACCCCGGGGCCGCCCCCGGGGCCGAGCCCGCGCCCGGCAAGTTCGCCTACCCGCCTAACCTGGTGGTGGTGGACGGTGCCCGGCCCCAGGCCGCGGCGGCCCGGCGTGCGCTGGAGGAGCTCGGGATCGAGGACGTGGCGGTGTGCGGTCTGGCCAAGCGCCTGGAGGAGGTGTGGCTGCCCGAGGACGAGGACCCGGTGATCCTCCCGCGTGCCGGTGAGGGCCTCTACCTGCTCCAGCGGGTGCGCGACGAGGCGCACCGCTTCGCCGTCCAGTACCACCGGCAGAAACGGGCCAAGGCGCTCACCGGCAGCAGCCTGGACGAGCTGCCGGGTCTCGGTCCGACGCGCAGGACGGCGCTGATCAAGGAGTTCGGTTCGGTGAGACGACTGGCCTCGGCGAGCGCCGAGGAGATCGCCGCGGTGCCCGGGATCGGTCCCAAGATGGCCGAGGCCGTGCACGCGCACCTGTCCGGCGGCCCCGGTCGGCAGGGCGGGGACGACGGGGCGACGGCAAGGCAGAGCACAGACGGGGGAGGAGACACATGACGGTCGAACTGGGCGGGGAACTACCGCCCGAGGTGGTCATCGTCACCGGTATGTCCGGTGCGGGTCGCAGCACGGCGGCCAGGGCCCTGGAGGACCTGGACTGGTTCGTGGTGGACAACCTGCCACCGGGCCTGCTGCCGACGATGATCGAGCTGGCGGGCCGCACCCACGGAGCGGTCCCCCGGGTCGCGGTGGTGGTGGACGTGCGTTCGCTCGCCTTCACCGAGGACCTGCTGTCCACGGTCGAGGAGCTGCGCAAGCGCGACATCACCGCGCGGGTGCTCTACCTGGAGGCCTCCGACGAGGCACTGGTCCGCAGGTTCGAGAGCGTCCGCCGTCCGCACCCCCTCCAGGGGGACGGCAGGGTGACCGACGGTATCTCCCGTGAACGGGAGACCCTGTTCGCGGTCCGGGGTGAGGCCGACCTGGTCATCGACACCTCCCAGCTCAACGTGCACCAGCTCAAGGCCCGGGTGATCGGGTTCTTCGGGGAGAGCGACGAGGTGCGCCCCCGCGCCAACGTGGTCTCCTTCGGTTTCAAGCACGGGCTGCCGGTCAACGCCGACCTGGTCCTGGACTGCCGTTTCCTCCCCAACCCGCACTGGGTTCCCGAGCTCAGGCCGATGAGCGGCCGCGACGAGCCGGTCCGTGACTACGTGCTCTCCCAGGACGGCGCGAAGGAGATGCTGGAGGCGTACTCGGAGGTCCTGAAGCTGACCACCGCCGGCTACGAGCGCGAGGGCAAGCACTACATGACCCTGGCGATCGGCTGTACCGGCGGAAGGCACCGCAGCGTGGCGATGGCCGAACAGTTCGCCGGGCGCCTGCGCGGACAGGGCGTGGACGTGAACGTCGTCCACCGGGACGTGGAAAGGGAATAGTCCGGAGGCGGCCCGCTGGTGAACCGAATCGCCAAGAGCGGCGTCTTCCCTTACATTGGCCCGGTCATTATTGGTGCCGGTCCGGAGGGGGCAGGCCAGAGGCATGTCGAAGAGCACCGCGTCGGACGGGGACGACCTCGGGCGTCCGCCCCGGGTGGTGGCGCTGGGGGGCGGGCACGGCCTGCACGCCTCGCTTTCGGCGCTGCGCAGGGTGACCACGGACGTCACCGCGATCGTGACGGTCGCTGACGACGGGGGTTCCAGCGGTCGGCTGCGGGAGGAACTGGGCGTGCTGCCGCCCGGTGACCTGAGGATGGCCCTGGCGGCGCTGTGCGGGGACGACGAGTGGGGGCACACCTGGAGCCAGGTGCTCCAGCACCGGTTCCGCTCCGAGGGCGACCTGCACGGCCACGCGGTGGGCAACCTGCTGATCGTCGCGCTCTGGGAGCTCCTGGGCGACTCGGTGGCCGGGCTGGACTGGGTGGGCCAGCTCCTGGGCGCCCACGGCAGGGTCCTGCCGATGTCGTCGGTGCCGTTGGAGATCTCCGCGGAGGTGTCGGGGATCGACCCGGCCCGGCCCGAGGAGCTCACCACGGTGCGCGGCCAGGTGGCCTGCGCGAGCACCAGCGGCCGGGTGCGCTCGGTCTCGCTGCTCCCGGGGGACCCTCCGGCCAGCCCGCAGGCGGTCAAGGCGGTGCGTGAGGCCGACTGGGTGGTGTTCGGCCCCGGTTCCTGGTTCACCAGTGTGCTGCCGCACCTGCTGGTGCCCGAACTCGCGCACGCCCTGGTCACCACCCGGGCCAAACGGCTGGTCGCCCTGAACCTGTCGCCCCAGCGGGGGGAGACCGACGGTTTCCGGCCCGAGACCTACCTGGAGGTGCTGCGCGAGCACGCGCCCAAGCTTGGGGTGGACGTGGTGCTGGCCGACTCCGGAACCGTGGAGGACGTCACCCCGCTCATGTCGGTGGTGGGTGAGCTGGGCGGCCGTCTGGAGCTGGCCGAGCTGAGCCGTGACGACGGCACGCCCCGGCACGACGCCGACCGGCTCGCCACCGCCCTGGAGCGGATCCTGGGGCCCGAGGGCCGCTGAAGGGGCTGCGGGCCGTCGTTTCCCTCCCGGGGGTTTCCCCGTGGCCCGCGTCCGGGAAAGGTGGCCCCATGGACGCTCACCGTATCCACCTGGAACGTGTCTACGACGAGGTGCGCGCGCAGGAGCACCCCGGGCAGGAGGAGGTCCCGCCCGGGAGCCGGTTCCTCGTGGACCGGCTCTGGCCCCGCGGCGTGCGCAAGAGCGCGCTGGCGGAGGGCCGGTGGATCAGGGACGCCGCGCCCAGTTCCGGACTGCGTACCTGGTTCGGGCACGACCCGGGCCGCTTCGCGGAGTTCGCCGGGCGCTACCGCGCCGAGCTGGAGGAGCACCCCGAGGTGCTCGCCCCGATTCTCTCGGCGGCGCGTTCGGGGCCGGTGACCCTGCTGTACGCGGCCAAGGACACCGAGCACAACCACGCGGTCGTGCTCCGGGACCATCTGGAGTCCCTTCTGTCCTCCTCCGGCCCCGGGAGCAATTGACCGCACAACGCCACGAAGACCGACACGCCCCCTGTGAGCAGGGAAGGGGGATCGGCAACACGCCGTGCGGGGGTCGGTGTGAGAGCCCGCGTCACGTAGTCTGCACCGAGAAAGCCGCCCGTGGCCCGGCCCCGTGGCGGCACCCCGGCACCGGGTGTGCGGTGTCGGAGTTCTGCCAGTTCAAGGGGAGGATCGCAGCGATGGCGATGACCGGCGTGGTGAAGGACGAGTTGAGCCGTCTGGCGATTCTCAAGCCATGCTGCCGCAAGGCGGAGGTGTCCACCATCCTGCGTTTCACCGGAGGACTCCACCTGGTGGGCGGGCGGATCGTGATCGAGGCGGAGCTCGACACGGGGGCCGCCGCCCGTCGGCTGCGCAAGGACATCTCGGAGGTCTTCGGGCACGAGTCCGAAGTGGTGGTGCTCTCCCCGAGCGGGCTGCGCAAGGGCAACCGGTACGTGGTGCGGGTGATCAAGGACGGGGAGTCCCTGGCCCGCCAGACCGGTCTGGTGGACAACAACGGGCGTCCGGTGCGCGGCCTTCCCCGGCACGTCGTCGCGGGAGGCGCCTGCGACTCCGAGTCCGCCTGGCGCGGTGCCTTCATCGCGCACGGCTCCCTGACCGAGCCGGGCCGTTCGATGTCGTTGGAGGTCACCTGCCCGGGTCCCGAGGCGGCGCTGGCGCTGGTCGGCGCCGCCCGTCGGCTGAAGGTGCACGCCAAGGCGCGCGAGGTGCGCGGCGTGGACCGGGTGGTGGTGCGCGACGGTGACTCGATCGGTGCGCTGCTGACCCTGCTGGGCGCCCACCAGAGCGTTCTGACCTGGGAGGAGCGCCGGATGCGCCGGGAGGTACGGGCCACCGCGAACCGGCTCGCCAACTTCGACGACGCCAACCTGCGCCGCAGCGCCCGAGCCGCGGTCGCCGCGGGCGCGCGGGTGGAGCGGGCCCTGGAGATCCTGGGCGAGGACGCCCCCAAGCACCTGGTGGCCGCCGGTCAGCTGCGGCTGGCACACAAGCAGGCGTCCCTGGAGGAACTGGGCCAGCTGTCGGTTCCGCCGTTGACCAAGGACGCCATCGCCGGGCGTATCCGCAGGCTGTTGGCCATGGCCGACAAGCGGGCCAGTGATCTGGGCATCGAGGGCACAGAGGCGAACCTCACTCCGGACATGCTCGTTCCCTGACCCCGGGTGGGGCCGAGCGGAACGGAACGCGGACGCAACACGGATGTTCGGCTTTGTTAACTGCGAAAACTCCGGGATAACTTCCGAAAATGGTATAGACCTCTTCGCTTTGCGGTGCCAGGATGGTCGCGAAACCGCGAGGGGTCGAAGAGCTGTCGGACACGGGGTGGGAACTGCTCCCCGCCGACACTCCGCTAGGCTCTCTGTGAACACCTGTTATGCGTTCACGCTGCTCAACACCGGTGGCTCCGGCCGTACCAGTCCGGATCCCCGGAGCGGCCGGACGCCCGGGTGAAAATGATGTGCGACAAATGAGGAGATTGGTTCCGTGACCATCCGTGTAGGCGTCAACGGCTTCGGTCGGATCGGCCGCAATTTCTGGCGCGCGGTCGCCGCTGGCGGCAGCGACATCGAAATCGTCGCGGTCAACGACCTCACCGACACCAAGACGCTCGCGCACCTGCTCAAGTACGACACCGTGCTCGGCACCCTCGAGGGCAACCTCGAGGTCGGTGAGGACTTCATCCGCGTGGGCGACCAGACCATCAAGGTCCTGGCCCAGCGCGACCCCGCCCAGCTGCCCTGGGGCGAGCTGAACGTCGACGTCGTCGTCGAGTCCACCGGTATCTTCACCAAGGCCGAGGACGCCAAGAAGCACATCGCCGCCGGCGCCAAGAAGGTCATCATCTCCGCCCCGGCCAAGGGCGAGGACATCACCGTCGTGATGGGCGTCAACGACGACAAGTACGACGCCGCCAACCACGACGTCATCTCCAACGCCTCCTGCACCACCAACTGCGTGGCGCCGATGGCGAAGGTGCTGCTGGACAACTTCGGTGTCCAGCAGGGCTTCATGACCACGGTGCACGCGTACACCAACGACCAGGTCATCCTGGACCTCCCGCACAAGGACCTGCGTCGCGCCCGCGCGGCCGCGCAGAACATCATCCCGACCAGCACGGGTGCGGCCAAGGCCACGGCCCTGGTCATCCCCGAGCTCGCGGGCAAGCTGGACGGCATGGCCATGCGCGTCCCGGTCCCGGACGGCTCCGCCACCGACCTGGTCGTCACCCTGGACCGCGAGGTCACCAAGGACGAGGTCAACGCGGCGTTCAAGGCCGCGGCCGAGGGCCCGCTCAAGGACGTCCTGGTCTACACCGAGGACCCGATCGTCTCCTCCGACATCGTCGGCACCGCGCCCTCCTGCACCCTGGACGCCGGGATGACCATGGTCTCCGGCAACCAGGTCAAGATCCTGGGCTGGTACGACAACGAGTGGGGCTACTCCAACCGCCTGGTCGACCTGGCCAAGCTGGTCGGCTCCAACCTGTAGCCGGTCCGCCGACCCCATGGTCGCGAACGCGTGACCCGGCACCCCCTCCGCCTGCGCGCGGTGGGGGTGCCGTCGCGTGCGCACCCTTCCCGGCCCGCCGCCCGGGACCCCCAGACCCCAACACCCCAACGAGGAGACCAGCATGCGGACGATCGAGGACCTCGACGTCTCCGGAAAGCGCGTGTTCGTCCGGGCCGACCTGAACGTGCCCGTGGACGGCGACCGCATCACCGACGACGGTCGCATCCGCGCGGCCCTGCCCACCATCACCAAGCTCCGTGAGCGCGGCGCCCGCGTCATCGTCGCCGCGCACCTGGGCCGCCCCAAGGGCGCACCCGACCCCCGGTACTCCCTGCGCCCCGTCGCCGCCCGCCTGGGCGAGCTGCTCGGTACCGAGGTCGCCTTCGCCACCGACACCGCCGGCGAGTCCGCCCGAGCCACCTCCGCGGCCCTGGCCGACGGGGAGGTCGCGCTGCTGGAGAACGTGCGCTTCGAGCCCGGTGAGACCAGCAAGGACGACGCCGAGCGCGGCGAGCTCGCCGACCGCTTCGCCCAGCTCGCCGACCTGTACGTGGGCGACGCCTTCGGTGCGGTGCACCGCAGGCACGCCAGCGTCTACGACCTGCCCGGCAGGCTCCCGCACGCCGTCGGCGGCCTGGTCCTGACCGAGGTCGAGGTCCTGCGCAAGCTCACCGCCGACCCCCAGCGCCCCTACGCCGTGGTCCTCGGCGGTTCGAAGGTCTCCGACAAGCTCGGTGTCATCGACAACCTCCTCGGCACCGCCGACCGCCTGCTCATCGGCGGCGGCATGGTGTTCACCTTCCTCAAGGCCCAGGGCTACGAGGTCGGCTCCAGCCTCCTGGAGGCCGACCAGCTCGACACCGTCCGCGGCTACCTGGAGCGCGCCGAGCGCGAGGGCGTGGAGATCGTCCTGCCCGTGGACGTCGTGGCCGCCGAGAAGTTCGCCGCCGACGCCCCGCACGCCGAGGTCGGCGTCGACGCCATCCCGGCCGACCGCATGGGCCTGGACATCGGCCCCCGGAGCCGGGTGCTCTTCGCCGAGAAGCTGGCCGACGCCAGGACCGTGTTCTGGAACGGCCCCATGGGCGTGTTCGAGATGGAGCCCTACGCCGGCGGCACGCGCGCCCTGGCCCAGGCGCTCATCGACTCCGACGCCTTCACCGTGGTCGGCGGCGGCGACTCCGCCGCGGCCGTCCGCGCCCTGGGCTTCGACGAGGCCTCCTTCGGCCACATCTCCACCGGCGGCGGAGCCAGCCTGGAGTACCTGGAGGGCAAGGACCTCCCCGGTATCGACGCCCTCGCCTAGGGGCCGTGTTCCTCCCGGGCACTCGAACACCCCCGGGCCCCGGGGAGGAACGCCTCCCGGGACCGGGGCACCACGCTCAGCACGCCCTCTCCGACGAAACGAAGTGAGTCAAGGATGACCAAGCGCCAGCCGCTCATCGCGGGCAACTGGAAGATGAACAACAACCACCTGGAGGCCATCGCTCTCGTCCAGAAGCTGGCCTTCGCCCTGAACGACAAGGACTACGAGGCCGCGGAGGTCGTCGTCCTGCCGCCGTTCACCGACATCCGCAGCGTGCAGACGCTGGTGGACGGGGACAAGCTGCGGATCAGGTTCGGCGCCCAGGACATCTCCGCCCACGACAAGGGCGCCTACACCGGCGAGGTCTCCGGTGCGATGCTGGCCAAGCTGGAGTGCTCCTACGTCCTGGTCGGCCACTCCGAGCGCCGCGAGTACCACGCGGAGGACGACGCCCTGGTCAACGCCAAGGTCAAGGCCGCCTACAAGAACGACATCGTCCCCCTCCTGTGCGTGGGCGAGGGCCTGGAGGTGCGCAAGGCCGGGAATCAGGTCGAGCACGTCCTGGCCCAGCTGGACGGCGCCCTCAAGGAGGTCCCGGCCGAGCAGGCGGAGCGGATCGTCATCGCCTACGAGCCGGTGTGGGCGATCGGCACCGGCGAGGTCGCCACCCCGGAGGACGCGCAGGAGGTCTGCGCCGCGATCCGCGGGCGCCTGGCCGAGCTGTACTCCTCCGAGGTCTCCGGCGCGGTCCGCGTGCTCTACGGCGGTTCGGTCAAGGGGGACAACGCCCCCGGCATCATGGCCAAGGAGGACGTCGACGGCGCCCTGGTCGGCGGTGCCTGCCTGAAGGCCGACGAGTTCGCCAAGGTGATCCGCTTCGGTGAGAACGGCTGACCAAACGTCTTGCGAAACCCCGCCCGTCACTCTCTGATGTCCAAGTGTGACGGGCGGGGTGCCCGACAGGTGCCCTGTTCGGGCTAGACTTCGCTGTGGGGATTCCCGTGCCTCGTGGTTTCCCCTCCCGTGCCGGCGACGGCACGGTAAAATCCGAAAACGTCCCCGGTCTCCTCCTTCCGCGACCCGCTCTCAGGTCGGTGCCCTCATGCCGACGCTGTCAGGGGTGGGGAAAGGGGGCCGAGGTGTCCATCCCCCCGCTGCGGGGTCGAGCTACGGGTGAGCGTGTGATCCTCGGTCTGTCCATCTTCGTGATGCTTCTCAGTGTGCTGCTGGTCCTCCTCGTGCTGATGCACAAGGGCAAGGGCGGTGGCCTGTCCGACATGTTCGGCGGTGGTGTCACGTCCTCGCTCGGCGGATCCTCCGTTGTCGAACGCAACCTCGACCGGATGACCGTCGGCATCGCGGTCACGTGGATCGTGGCGATCGTCGTTCTCGGCCTGTTGATCAACCGGGGAATGTAGCGCGCCGATCGGCCGTAGGCCCCCCGTCCAAGTCAATCTCGTCCGAGTCAGTCGGCGAGTTCGCCGAAGGAGTTTTTCGTGGGTAGTGGCAGTGCCATCCGTGGCAGCCGAGTCGGAGCCGGCCCTATGGGCGAGGCGGAGCGGGGCGAGGCCGCTCCCCGCGTCCGGGTTCCGTTCTACTGTGCGAACTTGCACGAGGTCATCCCCAGCTTCGCCAGCGAGGCCGCTGTGCCCGACGAGTGGGACTGCCCGCGCTGCGGGTTCCCCGCGGGCAAGGACAAGGCCAACCCGCCGTCGCCGCCGCGCACCGAGCCCTACAAGACGCACCTGGCGTACGTGAAGGAGCGCCGCAGCGAGGAGGAGGGCAAGCTCATCCTCGATGAGGCCCTCGCAAAGCTCCGCGCCGACCGCGCCGCGGTCGAGGCCCACATGAAGGCCTCCCAGAACTAGGCTTCCCGGTCTGCCCGTCGGGGCCCGCCGTCAGTCACCCCGGTCGCTGGCGTCGGGCCCCGACGCGTGTGCGGGGGCGGGCCCGCCCGGACACGCGACTCCGCCGTACGTGAGGAAGAGGCGCATCTTCTCATTCCCGCGACTGGTGTTGCTGGTGGGAAATACGATGACCGACACACCCCCGAAGCCCCCTTCCTGAGGAGTTGGTGTCGATGTCAGCGTGCCCTACCGGCGGGGACCACGACTGGATCCTCGGCGACGACCGCAAGTTCCAGTGCGCCAAATGCGGAGCTCAGAGCGCCAGGCGGTTCTGAAGCACCTCGCCCGGCCGAGCGGTCCCCCGCGCCTCCGGTTCGTTCTTGGCCCTGGCCCGCCACGTCACCGGACGCCCCAGACTCTCCGCCACACCCTTGGCCCAGCGCTCCAACGGCGCGAACCGCTCCGCCCCCTCCTCGTCGAGCATCGTCCGCCCCCGGTAGACGATCCCCCCGACGACCAGGACCTCACCGTCCACCAGGAGCGCCGTCTCGTACTCACGTGTGCTGCGCCTCATGGGACAGGACTGTAGCGCTGTGCGCCGACGGACATCAGCCGTTTACCGGGATTGACCGCACACGGCCGCGCATCGACGACGAACCGGGGTGAGCCACCGCACCGAGCACCCGCAGGACTTGGAAGAATGGGGACATGGCCTCCCCCGAACCACCTGACGTCCCCCCTGACGCGCGGGGGGTCCCCTCGGACCTGACCCGACCACCCGCGAGCGTGTCCCACCTGCGCCGCTACGTCAGTCTGCGCGGCCCCAACACACGCATGTGGATGACGGCCGCCTACTTCTCCGGGGCCCTCACCCTGGGGTTCCTCGTGGTGGTGGGGTCCATGTTCTGGCACGTGCTGCGCCAGGAGACCACGGTCGGCTCCGTCACGCTGTGGGCGTCCGCCGGGCTGGTCATGTTCTTCATCGGCCCCGGGAGCAACGTCTTCCTGGTGCGGGGACTGCCCCAGCGCATCACCCGCCAGGGCATCAGCGCCGACAGTGACGGCATCACCGTCCTCCAGGAGCGCAAGTGGTGGTTCCCCGGAGAGGGGACCTTCATCGCCTGGCCGGAGATCCGCCGTATCCGCGAGGTGCACACCGGGGGCCGCAGGCTCACCTACTTCATCGAGTTCGCGCTGGACACGCCCCGGACCGACCCCGAACTGCCCAGCTGGGCGGAGACGGCCGAAAGCCTCGACCTCGACGCCGACCCCGAGGCCGCCACCCAGTTCTACGTACAGGTGCCGCGCAACCGGAAGGAGCACATCCTGAGGATGGTGGAGCGCACCGCGCCCCTGCCGGCCGTCGTCGAGCGGACCCCGCCGCTACGTCGCCGGTGATCCCGACCGGCCGCTCAGCCTGCGGGTGAGCTCGCCCGCCGCGTCCCGGACCCGCGCGGCCAACGCCTGCGGGGTGACCGGCCGCGCGCTGGGAACCGTCAGACTGATCGCCGCCGCGGGGCGCCCGTTGTGGTCGGCCGCGGCCGCCGCCACCGAGACGAACCCCTCGGTGACCTGGCCGCTTTCGATCGACCACCCCTGCCGGCGCTCCTCGGAGAGCAGCGTGCGCAGTTCCCCCGGGGCGGCGGGCCCGCGGCCGGTGCGGTCGGTGAAGGCAGCCCTGTCCGGGTACAGGGCGCGCACCTGGGCGCGCGGCAGCCGGGCGAGCATCGCCCGCCCCGAGGCGGTCAGGTGCGCGGGCAGGCGCACCCCCACCCCGGTGATGAGCGTGGGCGCGTGCGGGGGCTGTTCCTTGAGCAGGTACAGGGTGTCCGAGCCGTGCAGCACCCCCAGGTGGGCGGTGGCCCCGGTGGTCTCGGTGAGCTGGTGCAACAGGGGGCGGGCCAGCCGCTCGATCCCGTCGTGGCGCAGGTACGCCGACCCGATCTCGAAGGCCGCCACCCCCAGCCCCCACCGCCGCTCCTCGGGCAGGTGCGTCACGAACCCCTCCTCGGCCATCGCCTCCAGGAGCTGGTAGACGCTGGAACGGGGCAGCCCGAGCCCGTTCGCGATCGCCGAGGCCGACACCGGGCCCGGCCGGGAGGCCAGGAAGCGCAGCAGCCGCAGCGCACGCGTGGCCGCCGGGACGAGACTCATGCCCCGATGATCCCACAGTCCGTTCCTGCACCGCTGTAGCGCTCGGTCGGATGCCTTCCACTGCTGGTCACGCTTGCTTCTCCTCGTCCCCGGGGACGCCTGGGGTGCGGCTGCGCCGGGGCTCAGACGCGAGGTGCGGGTGATCCGGTAGGGGGACCGGGGCGGCTGTCTGAGATATCGGACAGAACCCACGTGTTGGCACTTCCCGCAGGACCCCGGGAGCGGTGCAATGGGGGCATGTCCACAGCAGTTGCTTCCGTTTCCGTCGGCGGTGCCCCGCTCACCCCGGCCCAGGTCCTCGCCGTCGCCCGCGACGGCGCCCCCGTCACCCTCAGCGAGGAGACCCGCAAGGCCGTGCGCCACGGCCGCGAACGGGTCGAGGTGCTCGCCCGGGGCGAGGTACCCGCCTACGGGGTCAGCACCGGGTTCGGCGCCCTGGCCACCCGGCACATCGCCCCCGACCTGCGTGCCCACCTCCAGCGTTCGCTCATCCGCTCGCACGCCGCCGGAGCCGGACCCGAGGTGGAGGCCGAGGTCGTCCGCGCCCTGATGCTCCTGCGCCTGCGGACCCTGGCCTCAGGCAACACGGGCGTGCAGACGTCCACCGTCGAGACCCTCGCCGCCCTGCTCAACGCGGGTGTCACCCCGATCGTCCACGAGTACGGCAGCCTGGGCTGCTCCGGCGACCTGGCACCCCTGTCCCACGTCGCCCTGGCCCTGATGGGCGAGGGACGGGTCCGCGACGCCGACGGCGAGCTCAGGGACGCCGCGGACGCCCTGGCCGCGGCGGGCATCCGGCCGGTGGAGCTCGGCGCCAAGGAGGGGCTGGCCCTCATCAACGGCACCGACGGGATGCTCGGCATGCTGGCCATGGCCTGCATGGACCTGGAGCGCCTGCTCAAGGTCGCCGACATCACCGCGGCCATGAGCGTCGAGGCCCTGCTCGGCACCGACCGGGTCTTCGCCGAGGAGCTCCAGCGCCTGCGCCCGCACCCCGGGCAGGCCGCCTCCGCCGCCAACCTGCGCGCGATGCTCGCGGGCTCGCCGATCGTCGCCTCCCACCGGGGTCCGGACTGCAACCGCGTCCAGGACGCCTACTCGCTGCGCTGCGCCCCGCAGGTCGCCGGCGCGGCCCGCGACACCCTGTCCCACGCCCTGCTCGTGGCCGGGCGCGAACTGGACAGCGTCATCGACAACCCCGTCGTACTCGACGACGGGCGGGTGGAGTCCAACGGCAACTTCCACGGGGCGCCGGTCGCCTACGTACTGGACTTCCTCGCTGTGGCCGTCGCCGACACCGCCTCGATCGCCGAGCGCCGCACCGACCGCATGCTCGACGTCTCCCGCTCCCACGGGCTGCCCGCCTTCCTCGCCGACGACCCAGGTGTGGACTCGGGCCACATGATCGCCCAGTACACCCAGGCCGCCATCGTCTCCGAGCTCAAGCGCCTGGCCGTGCCCGCCAGCGTCGACTCCATCCCCAGCTCGGCCATGCAGGAGGACCACGTGTCCATGGGCTGGTCGGCCGCCCGCAAGCTGCGCCGCGCCGTGGAGGGGCTCACCAACGTGCTGGCCGTGGAGCTGCTCACCGCCGCCCGCGCCCTCGACCTGCGCTCCCCGCTTGAGCCCGGTCCCGCCACCGGCGCCGTCCTGCGCACGGTACGCGAGCGGGTCCAGGGGCCCGGCCCCGACCGCTACCTCGCCCCGGAGATCGCCGCCGTGGCCGCCCTGGTCGCCGACGGCTCGGTCGTCGAGGCCGCCGAGTCCGTCACCCCGCTCGCCTGACCCCCCCGGAGGAGAGAACCCGATGAGCAACCCACGCACCGTCCGCGCGGCACGCGGCCTCACCCTGTCTGCCAAGGGCTGGCAGCAGGAGGCGGCCCTGCGCATGTTCCACAACAACCTCGACCCCGAGGTCGCCGAGCACCCCGAGGACCTGGTGGTCTACGGCGGCACCGGCAAGGCGGCACGGGACTGGCGCAGCTTCGACCGGATCACCGCCTCCCTGCGCGACCTGGAGGGCGACGAGACCCTCCTGGTGCAGTCCGGGCGTCCGGTGGGGATCATGCGCACCCACGAGTGGGCCCCCCGGGTGCTGCTGGCCAACAGCAACCTGGTGGGGGACTGGGCCAACTGGCCCGAGTTCCGCCGCCTGGAGGCCGAGGGCCTGACCATGTACGGGCAGATGACCGCCGGTTCGTGGATCTACATCGGTACCCAGGGCATCCTCCAGGGCACCTACGAGACCTTCGCCGCCGTGGCCGCGAAGAGGTTCGGCGGTTCGCTGGCCGGGACCATCACCCTCACCGCCGGGCTCGGCGGCATGGGCGGCGCCCAGCCGCTGGCCGTCACCATGAACGACGGCGTGGCGATCGTGGTCGAGTGCGACGGCAGCCGGATCGACCGCCGTATCGAGCACCGCTACCTGGACGTGCGCGCCGACAGCCTGGACGAGGCCCTCGACCTGGCCGTGCGCGCCCGCGACGAGCGCCGGCCGCTGTCCGTCGGCGTCCTGGGCAACGCCGCCGAGGTCTTCCCCGAACTCCTGTCCCGGGGCGCGCCGATCGACATCGTCACCGACCAGACCTCGGCCCACGACCCGCTCGCCTACCTGCCTGCGGGCGTGCCGTTCGGAGACTGGAAGGGCCTGGCGGCGGCCAAACCCGAGGAGTTCACCGTCCGGGCCCGCGAGTCCATGGCCGCGCACGTGGAGGCGATGGTCGGCTTCCTGGACGCGGGCGCCGAGGTCTTCGACTACGGCAACTCCATCCGCGACGAGGCCCGTGAGGGCGGGTTCACCAGGGCCTTCGACTTCCCCGGGTTCGTGCCCGCCTACATCCGGCCCCTGTTCTGCGAGGGCAGGGGCCCGTTCCGCTGGGCCGCGCTCTCCGGCGACCCCGCCGACATCGCCCGCACCGACCAGGCCGTCCTCGACCTGTTCCCCGACAACGAGCACCTGACCCGGTGGATCCGGATGGCCCAGGACCGGGTCGCCTTCCAGGGCCTGCCCGCCCGCATCTGCTGGCTGGGCCAGGGCGAGCGCGCCGCCGCCGGGCAGCGCTTCAACGAACTGGTGGCCTCCGGTGAGGTCTCCGCGCCCCTGGCCATCGGCCGCGACCACCTGGACACCGGTTCGGTGGCCTCGCCCTACCGCGAGACCGAGGGCATGAAGGACGGCTCGGACGCCATCGCCGACTGGCCGCTGCTCAACGCCCTGGTCAACACCTCCTCGGGCGCCTCCTGGGTGTCCATCCACCACGGCGGCGGCGTGGGCATGGGCCGATCCATCCACGCCGGTCAGGTCAGCGTCGCCGACGGCACCGAACTGGCCGCCGCCAAGCTCGACCGGGTCCTGACCAACGACCCCGCCATGGGCGTCATCCGCCACGTGGACGCCGGGTACGAGGAGGCCGAGCGCGTCGCCGGCACCCACGGCATCCGGGTGCCCATGAAGGAGGGGGAGTGAGCTTCGACCGGCTCTGGGCCGAACTGGCCCCCGTCGGGCGCTCCGCGGACAGCGGCGGCTACCACCGGTACACCTGGGCGGGCGCCGACACCGACGCCCGCGCCTGGTTCACCGAGGCGGCCGCCGCCCGCGGCCTGGACGTGCGTACCGACCGCAACGGCAACCTGTGGGCCTGGTGGCCCGCACCCGGTCCCGGGGCCGTGGCCACCGGTTCCCACCTGGACTCCGTACCCGACGGCGGCGCCTTCGACGGACCGCTCGGGGTGGCCAGCGCCCTGGCCGCCGTGGACGAACTCCGCTCCCGGGGGTTCACCCCCGCACGGCCGCTGGCCCTGGGCGTGTTCGTCGAGGAGGAGGGCGGCCGGTTCGGTGTGCCCTGCCTGGGCAGCCGCCTGAGCACCGGGGAGGTCGACCCGGCGCGCGCCCGGACCCTCACCGACGCCTCCGGCACCACCTGGGCGCGGGCCATGGCGGACGCGGGACTGGACCCGGAGGGCATCGGACCGGACCCCGAACTCCTGGCCCGGCTGGACGTCTTCGTCGAACTGCACGTGGAACAGGGGCGGGCCCTGGAGGAGACCGGGCACCCGGTCGGAGTGGCCAGTGCGATCTGGCCGCACGGGCGGTGGCGGATGGACTTCACCGGCCGTGCCGACCACGCGGGCACCACCCGCCTGGAGGACCGCAACGACCCCATGCTGCCCTTCGCGCACACGATCCTGGCCGCCCGCGCCATGGCCGAGAAGCACGACGCCCGGGCCACCGTGGCCAGGAGCCTGGTCGCCCCCAACGGAACCAACGCCATCCCCTCACTGGTCAGCGCCTGGCTGGACGCCCGGGCCGCTGACCAGGACACCCTCGCCGCGGTGGTGGACGGTGTGCGCGAGGCTGCCGAGCGGGCCGCCCGCGACCACGGGGTCGCCCACACCATGGCGGCCGAGTCCACCACGCCGCTGGTGGAGTTCTCGCACGACCTGCGCGACCGGCTGGCCGCGATCGTGGGGACCCGCGCCGCCGAGTCCGCCGGGCCGGTCCCGATCCTGCCCACCGGGGCAGGGCACGACGCCGGGGTGCTCTCCGCGCACGTGCCCACGGCGATGCTGTACGTGCGCAACCCGACCGGGGTCTCGCACTCGCCGCAGGAGTGGGCCCGCCCCGAGGACAGCCACGCCGGGGTCACCGCCCTGGCCGACGTCCTGGCCGACCTGCTCTCCGTCCCGGGAGGGGCCTCTTGAACACACGCTCCCGGGAACGCCGGTACTGGTGCGAGTGGGCGTGGCTGGGCGGCGACGCACCCGAGCCCGGGGTGCTCCTGACCGTCGACGCGCGGGGCCGGCTTGCCTCGGTCGCGGCCGTGGACACGCCCCCGGCCGACGCCGAACGCCTCACCGGGCTGACCCTGCCCGGTATGGCCAACGCCCACTCGCACGCCTTCCACCGGGCCCTGCGCGGACGTACCCACGCCGGTGGCGGATCCTTCTGGACCTGGCGCGAGGTGATGTACCGGGTGGCCGAACGCCTCGACCCGGACTCCTACCACCGTCTGGCCCGGGCCGTCTTCGCGGAGATGGCCCTGGCCGGGGTGGTCTGCGCGGGCGAGTTCCACTACCTCCACCACGGCCCCGGCGGACACCGCTACACCGACCCCAACGCCATGGGCCACGCCCTGGTGGCGGCCGCGGCCGACGCCGGGATCCGGCTCACCCTGCTGGACGTGTGCTACCTGTCCGGCGGGCTCGGCGAGGACGGCGCGCACCTGCCGCTGTCCGGACCCCAGCTGCGCTTCGGCGACGGCACCGCCGGGGCCTGGGCCGACCGGGTCGCCGCGTTCACCCCCCGGGGCGCGCACGCCCGGACCGGTGCGGCCGCGCACTCGGTGCGCGCGGTACCCGCCGCCGACCTGCCCCGGGTGGCGGAGTTCGCGGAGGGGAGGGGGCTGCCCCTGCACGTGCACGTCTCCGAACAGCCGGCCGAGAACGCCGCCTGTCTGGCCGCCCACGGGCTCACCCCCGTGCGGGTCCTGGCCGAGGCCGGGGCGCTCACCGAACGCACCACCCTGGTGCACGCCACCCACCTGACCGACGCCGACGTGGACACCGTCCGCGAGCACGGGTCGGCGGTGTGCCTGTGCCCGACCACCGAGCGCGACCTCGCCGACGGCCTGCCGCGCACCGGTGACCTCGTTGCAGCCCCGCACCGGGTCCCGCTGAGCCTGGGCACCGACCAGCACGTCCAGTCGGACCTGTTCGAGGAGGCCCGCGCGGTGGAGCTGCACGAACGCCTGCGCACCCACCGCCGGGGAACCCTGGGCAGCGGTGCCCTGCTGCGGGCCGCCACCGCCGCCGGACACGCCGGGCTCGGCTGGCACGACGCCGGTGCCCTGCTCCCCGGCGCCCGCGCCGACCTGGTCAACGTCTCCCTGGACAGCGTGCGTCTGGCCGGGGCCGCCCCCGAACGCGCCACCGACGCCGTGGTCTTCGCCGCCACGGCCGCCGACGTGCGCCACGTGATGGTGGACGGGGAGTGGACCGTCCGGGACGGGGCCCACACCCGTCTGCCCGACACCGCCAGTGAACTCGACTCCGTGATCAAGGAGCTGCTTTGACCGAGAACGAAACCGCCTCCGGGGGGCCCGGGACGATCCTCGTCGACGCGATCGGCACCCTGGTCACCAACGATCCGGCCCTGGGGCGGGGACCGCTCGGGGAGATCGCCGACGCCGCCCTGGTCATCGAGGACGGCCGGGTGGCCTGGGCGGGCCCCCGCGACCGGGCGCCCGCCGCCGACGCACGGGTGGACGCCGCCGGGCGCTGTGTGCTGCCCGGTTTCGTCGACAGCCACTCCCACATCGTCTTCGCCGGGGACCGCAGCCGTGAGTTCGCCGCCCGGATGAGCGGGCAGCCCTACTCGGCGGGCGGCATCCGCACCACGGTGGCCGCCACCCGCGCGGCCACCGACGCCGAACTCCTCGACGGCGCCCGGAGGTTCGTCCGCGAGGCGCACGGTCAGGGCACCACCACCCTGGAGGTCAAGTCGGGCTACGGGCTCACCGTCGCCGACGAACGGCGCTCCCTGGAGGTCGCCTCCCGCGTCACCGACGAGGTCACCTTCCTCGGCGCGCACGTGGTCGCCCCCGAGTACGCCGACGACCCCGCCGCCTACGTCGACCTGGTGACCGGGCCCATGCTCGACGCCTGCGCGCCGCACGCCCGCTGGGTCGACGTGTTCTGCGAGCGCGGCGCCTTCGACGAGCAGGCCTCGCGCCGGGTGCTCACCGCGGGCATGGAACGGGGCCTGCTGCCCCGCGTCCACGGCAACCAGCTGGGCGAGGGGCCCGGCGTCCGGCTGGCGGTGGAACTGGGGGCGGCCTCGGTCGACCACTGCACCTACCTGAGCGCCGAGGACGTCGACGCTCTGGCCCAGGCGGCCGAGCGCCCCGAACCCACGGTGGCCACCCTGCTGCCCGGGGTGGACTTCTCCACCCGCCAGCCCTACCCCGACGCCCGCGCACTGGTGGACGCCGGTGCGCTCGTCGCCCTGGCCAGTGACTGCAACCCCGGGTCGTGCTTCACGTCGAGCCTGGCCTTCTGCATCGCGGTGGCGGTGCGCGACATGGGGCTGACCCCGGACGAGGCCGTGTGGGCCGCCACCCGGGGCGGGGCCCGGGCGCTGCGCCGCGAGGACGTGGGCCACCTGGCCCCGGGGGCACGCGCCGACCTCACGATGCTCGACGCCCCGAACCACCTCTACCTGGCCTACCGGCCCGGCGTCCCCCAGGTCGCCGCGGTGTGGAAGGACGGGGGACTGGTATCCGGGCGACCCTAGCCCCCGCTCTCCCGGGCCCCTGTCAGGAACTACCCCTGGCGGGGGCCGGCCCCGTGCCCGGGGTTTGCTCCACCCGCTCGCGGACCCTGCGCGCCGCACCGCCGTCCCGTGCCCGGCCGGCCAGCCGGTGCGCGGCCCGGCGGAGCATACCGCGCACGACGACGGGGTGCAGCTGCCGGACCACGGCCCAGTACATCCGTCCGCGCCGGTTCTTCAGCCGCACCACCGTGGTGAGCGTGACCGACCGTTCGCGGACCAGGAGCGAGACGCGGAAGTCGAGATGGCCCGAGTCGGTTCCGAGCAGGACCTCCTCCGGACGCGAGGAGAGGGTGTCGAAGGCGGACCGGCCCGCGCGTTCGATGCCGACCAGCCCCACCAGCGCCTCGCGCAGGTACAGGAGGGCGAGGACCCAGCGCGGCGGATCCCGGAAGACCGCGTCCGCCCACTCCTGCGGATCGGTGCTGACACCGGGGCGGTGCTCCACCGTGAAGGCGCCGGTGTGGTGGGGGTCGTCGAACGCACCGCGCGCGAGCCGGGCGTCCTCCGGGACCGGGCAGGGTCTGGTGCGCGGCCGTTCGGCGATCCGCAGGAGGCGCACCCACGCCGACCAGCGGGCCGGTCGGGGCGGCCGTGCCGCGAAGGCGCGCTCGGCGTTGTCGAGCAGGTCCTCGACCACCGCGTCGTGCAGGGGGCGGACCGCGAGGGGCCACAGCAGGCGCATGGCCCCCCGGGGCGCGGCCTCGACGTGGTGGCGCAGCAGGGCCCTGCCGTCGGGGAGGGGTTCGACCACGAGTTCGTGGAAGCCGTGGAGCCCCGTCCCCGGGTGGAAGGTGAAGCGCACCCGGCGGCCGGGCTCGTACGCGCTCACCCGGTAGCGGATCGGCCCGTGCCCGCCGTCGGCACCGACGGACAGCGGCCGGTCCAGGCGCATCGGGGGCCAGGCCGGGTTCGGCCACAGGCGGTCCCCGTCGCCGCCGAGCGTGGCGAGCAGCTCGCCGACCGCTTCGGCGGAAGCGGGGACGACGCGTTCGTGGGTGTTGCGGACGAGTCCCATGGTGACCTCCGTCGACCTCACCATACGCAACCGTATGGTTCTTTTCCATACGGTACCGTACGGGGATGGCGAACGAGAAGACCCGTAGACGGCTCACCGCGGGGGACTGGGCCCGCGCGGCCCTCACCGCGATCGGGGACGGTGGGATCGCGGCCGTGGCCGTCGAGCCGATCGCCGCGCGGCTGGGCGCGACGAAGGGGAGTTTCTACTGGCACTTCCCGAACCGCGACGCACTCGTGGAGGCGGCGCTGCGGCTGTGGGAACAGCAGCACACCGAAGCCGTCATCGCCAGGGTGGAGGAGGAACCGGACGCCCTTGCCAGGCTGCGCCGTCTGTTTCTCGACGTGACCTCAGGGGAGACCGAAGCGGTCGAGAACCGCATCGAGGTCGCGCTGCTCGCCGCCGCCGCGCACCCGCTCGTGGCCCCCGCCGTCGGCCGCGTCACCGAGCGGCGCATCGCCTACGTCGCCGATCTCTACGAGGAGCTGGGCGTGCCCCCGGCATCGGCCCGACACCACGCACTGCTCGTCTTCACCACCTGGATGGGGCACACCCAGCTCGTGCACGCGGCCCCCGGGGTACTGCCGACCGGCGGGGACGCCTCGGCCTATCTGAACTTCGTGCTCGACAGCCTCGTCGACACGGCAGAGCGCTCCTGACGTTGCTCCTGCTCGGCGGAGGCCCGTGGTCCGGGCCGGACCCTCTTCCGCGGCGGTTGACGATAACGGGGCGTAACGCGGTTTCTCCGGACGACACACCGAACTCAACGGGCGCCTAACCCCCGCGAAACCTCGGGCCGCCACAGTGGAACCACGTCGGTGCGCGTACCTCCGCCGCCGCACAGTGCCGTGGAGCGGCGGAGGGTGCCGCCCGCGCTGCGCGAGGAGGTCGCCCGTGAGCCTGTGGCGTGTCCGTACGGCGGTCGAGGACCGCCCCGGCGGCCTTTCGGAGGTCGTCAACACTCTCGCCGAACACGGCGGGAACATCGTCGGCCTGTCCGTGCACACCGACGTCCGCGGTGTGGTCGACGAATTGGTCGTGGACTTTCCGCGAAGCCCCGACGCCGCTGTCCGGGAGCTGTCCGGACAGTGTCCCGCCGGTACCGTGACGGCCGTCGCCGCCCGGCGGCGCGAGGTCGGCGACGACGTCACCCGGGCCCTGCTGCTCACCGCGCGGCTGCGCTCCCACCCGAACCGGCTCCCCGGGGCACTGGCCGAACTCCTGCTCGCCGACGCCGCCCGGTGGACCAACCTGGCACCCGGCGAGGTGGACCGGGGCACCTCGATGCTGGTCCCCGTCGGACCGCTGCGCGGGGTCCTGGTCAGCCGGGAGTCGCACCCCTTCACCTGGACCGAGGCCAGCCGGGCCGACGCCCTGGTGCGTTCGGTCATGCCCTCCGCCGGACCGGTGCCCGCCGACCGCGTCATCCGCACCGCCGAGGGTCTCGGGCTCGGCCTCGGCCAGGTGCACGAGACCGATGCAGCGGCCCTGCGAGCCCTGCACCGCCGCTGCTCGCCGGGGACCCTGCGCAACCGCTACTTCGCGGGCGTCAGCGAACTGGGGGCGCACATGCTGCGGGTGTTCTGCGACGCGGAGCGCGGTCTGACCGTCGCGGTGCGCCCGCACGGCCGGGAGGAACCGGTGGCGCTGGGCCACCTGATGTACACGCTGGACCCGGGGGTGGGCGAGATCGCCTTCCTGGTGGAGGACGCCTGGCAGGGGCGCGGGGTGGGTACCGCGCTGACCCGTGCGCTCACGGTCGTCGCCGCGGACTGGGGGCTGGCCGAGGTGCGTGCCGAGACCACGCTCGCCAACACCGCGATGCTGAGGATCATGCGCCGTTTCGGGGCCTCGGTCCAGGCCCGGGAGGGTGCGTACGTGCACGCCCGGCTGCCGGTCGCTGAGGCGGTCCAGGGCGGGATCGGTGCCCGGAACCGGGATGGCGGCCAGGTGGTGGGGCTGACGGGGCCGGGCTGACCCCGTCCGCTTCGCGGGGTGTTCGGGTCGGGCCCGGCTCTCCGGGGCGCGGACGGGTGCGGGGGCCGGCGGCCACCGCGGTGGCCGCCGGCCCCCGCCTCGCGGTTGACGCGATGAGGCCGTTCTCCCGTGCCCCGGGCGGGGCCGCGGAAGCGAAACCTAGTTGTCGTCGCCGTCCGCGGCGCTGTCGGAGCCCTGGGGCTTCTCGGCGGCGGGCGCGGCCTTCTTGGTGGCGCGACGCTTCTTCACCGGACGCGAGTAGTCGACGAGGGGCTCGTAGCGGGTCTCGTGCTCCTTGAAGCACTCCTCGCAGGCGTCGACCTCGCGGACAGCGCCCTCCCAGGCGAACTGGATGACCTCAGAGGCCTCGACCTTCTCCTCGCGGACGGCGTGGGGGTCGCAGTACTTGCGCGTGAAGACCTCGGTGACCACGGCGGGGATTTCCCTTCGATATCGCGTGAACAGTGCGGACCCCGCAATCATACACGTGTACGAAAGCGGAAACGGGTGATGAGCCGGGTTTCCGTGATGGGTCGGGGTCGCCCCGAAGCCTAGCGAAGTCGGAGGGGTCGCCGCGCCGCCGAGCGCCGCGTGCGGCCCGGGTGACCAGGCAGTCCGTTCGGGGCGGGCACTGTGATCCCGGTCGCCGTCGGTTCGGGGATTCGATCCGGGGCGGACAATGTCCTTCGTCCCTTTTCCTGTTCCCGTCGCGAATATTCGCACCAGCCGATTTGTGCATTTGGTGAACACGGTGCCCGGGGTGTGGTTAGTGTGATGGCCACTCCGGGGAGGGGCCGTCGGCCGCAGTCGGCGGGTCGCCCCGGGAAACCGGCCGCAGCGCCCTTGCCGGCGCGCGCCGAGGGAAGGACCGGAGGCCGTGGGGGAGCGGATCCGGTGCCGTACGAGTGGGCCCCGCGTGCGCGGGGTGCGTTTGCCGTGTTCAGGGGGATGGTCGTGGTCGAGTACATGGAAGGTACGCCCAGAAGGCGTGGTGACGGCGCTGGGGAGGGGACGCGCCCCGGCGGCGGGAGATCGGCGCGGCTGCGCGCCGAGGCCGATATGGCACACGCCTGCGAGCGCATGTCGGTGGACCCGCGTTTCGTGAAACTCCGTAGGAGGTTCGCACTTCAGGCGGGGGCGTTGGTGGGCGCCTTCCTGTTCAGTTACACGGCCTATCTCCTCCTTTCCGCCTACGCGCGCGATTTCATGAGTGTGCAGATCGTCGACTCCGTCAATGTCGCCCTGGTGTTGGGCGTCGGGCAGTTCCTGCTCACCTTCGTCCTCGCCTGGGCGTTCTGCCGTTTCTCCACGCTTTCCATCGACCCGTTGGCCGAGGAGATCCGGGACCGGGCCCGGGACGAGGAGACGATCAGCGGACGGGTGATCGGCTGATGGGTACCGCGATCCCGCTCCCGGGAACCGCCCTCCGCCCGGCGGCCGCACCGGACCTGGGCAGTGTGCTCAGCGGCCAGTTCGGCGTCGCGCACGCCTGGACCATCGGCCTGTGCGCCCTGTTCGTCCTGGTCACCCTGGCCGTCACGGTCCGGGCCCGGCGCACGACCAAGGGCGCCGTCGACTTCTACGCGGGAGGCCGCGGCTTCTCCAGCACCCAGAACGGCCTCGCCCTCACCGGCGACTACCTGTCCGCCGCCTCCTTCCTCGGCATCGCCGGGATGATCGCCCTCCAGGGCTACGACGGCTTCCTGTACTCCATCGGCTTCCTGGTGGCCTGGCTGCTGGTGCTGCCGATGGCCCAGCTGATGCGCAACACCGGCCGCTTCACCATGGCCGACCTGCCCGCATTCCGGATGCGTCGGATGCGGGTACGCCTGGCCTGCACCGTCTCCACGGTGACCGTGTGCGTGTTCTACCTGGTGGCCCAGATGGTCGGGGCGGGAGCCCTGGTCGCAGTCCTGCTCGGCCTGCACGACGGCGGCACCTTCCTGGGACTGGGCGCGGACCAGGCCCGTACCGGCGCGATCGTCCTCGTGGGCGTACTGATGATCGTCTACGTCATGTACGGCGGGATGAAGGCCGCCACCTGGCTGCAGATCATCAAGGCCGTGGCACTGCTGACCGCCACCGGGCTGCTCACCGTGATGGTGCTGGCCATCTTCTCCTTCGACCCCAGGGCCCTGCTCGGCAGCGCGGCCGAGGCCAGCGGGCACGGGTCGGCCTTCCTCGAACCCGGGCTGCGCCTGGGCGTGGAGGTCCCCGGCGACGCGGCGCAGACCTTCTTCAACAAGATCGACCTGATCAGCCTGGGCCTGGCACTGGTCCTGGGCACCGTCGCGCTGCCGCACATCCTCATCCGCTTCTACACGGTGACCGACGGCCGGGCCGCCCGCTCCTCGGTCAACCGCACCATCGTGATGGTCGGCGCCTTCTACCTGATGACCCTCGCCCTGGGGTTCGGCGCCGCGGCCCTGGTGGGCTCGGAACGCATCATGGCCCTGGACCCCTCCGGCAACTCCGCGGTCCCCATGCTCGCCGAGGAACTCGGCAGCCGGGCCGCAGGTCCCGCGGGCGCCGCCGTGCTGCTCGCGCTGATCTCCGCGGTCGCCCTGGCCACCATCCTCGCGGTCATCGCCAGCCTCACCCTGGCCTCCTCCTCCTCGATCGCGCACGACCTGTTCGGCCACGTCCTGATGTGGGGACGCCCCCGCGAGTCCCAGGAGATGAGTGTGGCCCGTCTCTCCGCCTGCGTGATCGGCGCGGTCGCCATCGCCCTGGCCGTGCAGGCCCAGGAACAGAACGTCGCCTTCCTGGTGGGCCTGGCCTTCGCCATCGCGGCCGCAGCCAACCTGCCCGTCATAGTCCTCACCCTG
This sequence comes from Nocardiopsis sp. iso_40, assembly GCF_056173285.1. Classification (NCBI taxonomy): domain Bacteria; kingdom Bacillati; phylum Actinomycetota; class Actinomycetes; order Streptosporangiales; family Nocardiopsidaceae; genus Nocardiopsis; species Nocardiopsis sp. iso_40. Next base: position 2,120,845 of record NZ_CM149666.1, read on the forward strand.
TTCTGGCGCCGCTTCAACACCAGGGGGGTGGAGTGGGGGATCTACGGCGGCCTGTCCGCGACCCTGCTGCTGATGCTGTTCTCCCCGGTGGTGTCCGGCAAGACCGACCCCGTCACCGGTGGGAACCTGTCGGTTCTGCCCGCCTGGGTCGACATCCAGCTCTTCCCGATGGAGAACCCCGCGCTGGTCGCCGTGCCAGTCGGCTTCGCCTGCGCCGTCCTCGGGAGCCTGCTCTCGCCCGAACGCAACAGCGCCCGCTTCACCGAGCTGCGGGTGCGCTCCCTCACCGGGTGGGGCGCCGACCGGAGCTGAGCGGCGGTGCCCGCCCGGGCCGGGTCCGTTCCCGGCCCGGGAGCGGCGCGACGAGGGGTCTCAGTCCCGGCCGCTGGGTTCGGCCGCGGCCACGGACTCGGCCACCTCGTGCAGGAACCCCGGGAGGTCGGGCAGTACCCGGACGGTCTCGTCCCAGTCGCGCTCGAAGGCAGCGGCGTGTTCCGCCACGGAGGAGCCCTCGGCCCGGCGGATCGAACGCAGCAGGGCCCACGCGGCCGCGGCCACCAGCGGACGGGACAGCCCGCGGCCGCGTACGTCCAGCTCACCGGTCACCGACCACCGCCCGTGCGGCGCCGGGGCGGGTACGGCCACGGCCCGCCCGCGGACCAGGCGGTGCTCCACCTCCAGGGTCAGGGGCGGGTCGGCCGCGGCCCCGGACGCCGCCGAGAACCAGGCGCGCAGGTCCAACCGGGCGCTGACCCGGGCCGTCAACAGGTTCGAGCCCCAGCGGGCCAGCGCGCTCTGCACCGGAAAGCTCAGGTCCGCGCTGACCACCAGGGTCTGACGCGCGTGGTCGTGGACCACGCTTCCGCGGGTGGCCGGGGGAGCGTCGGACCCACCGGGCGCCTCGTCCCCGCGCATCGCGAAGTCGACCGAACACACGCCCGTCCCGTCCCAGGCGGTGACGGTCAGGTCGGTACCGAGCCACCCCTCGCCGCCCCGGTCCAGGAGGGGCCTTCCCTCGGCGTCCACCTCGGTCAGCAGGTACCTGCTCCCCGGGGCCAGGTGCTCCCCGTCGAGCAGCCTCAGGGAGGGGGCCGCCCCGCCCACGGCGGCCTCGTCCGCGAGGTCCCGGGCCCGCAGCTCCCGCTCCGTGTCGCTTTCCGGCGCCTCGGCGGGGTCGGGCCCCGGGACGTCGGCCAGCCGCCCCCGGTCCGCCCGCTCCCTTTCCCGACGCTCCTCAGCGGACAGGAGCAGTCCCAGTTCCTCGGCCCGTCCCCGGAGCCGTTCCCGCTCCTGCTCGCGGGGCAGGAGCAGCTCCCCGGTGCCGTCGAAGCGGGCGCGGCGCAGGACCTCGTACACCGCGGACACCGTGCGCGCGAGGTCGTCCCGGTCCGCGGGGGACAGGTCCAGGGTGTGGCTCAGGCGGGGCATGCGTCCCCTCCGCTTCGGTCGGTGGTCCGGTGTGGCCAGGCCATTGTGGTCCCTGGCGGTCAGGGGGGACAAGCGCGGCGGGCACGCCCGGACTGTCCCAGGGGTCGGGCAGGATGACCCCGTGACCAGATACGTCGTACTGCTGCGCGGGATCAACGTCGGCGGGCACCGCAAGGTGCCCATGGCCGACCTTAGGTCCCTGCTGACCGGACTCGGGTACACCGGCGTCGCCACCTACATCCAGAGCGGCAACGCCGTCCTCACCGCGCCCGGGGCGGGGCCTGCCGCGCCGGACGGGGTGGCGTCCCGGGTCCGCTCGGCGATCGCCGCCGAACTCGGCCTGGACGTTCCGACCGTGGTGCGCACCCGGGACCGGCTGCGCGCGACGGTGGCCGGGAATCCCCTGGAGGTGCCCGACCCCGCCCGGTTCCTGGTGCTGTTCAGTTCCTCGCCGATCGACCCCCGGGTGCTGGCCGACGTGGACCCGGCCGGGTACCCGGACGAACACCTGGCCCTGGGGCCGGACGCGGCCTACACCCGGCACGAGCGGGGGATCCGGTACGCCAGGTACCCCGACCTGCTGGCCAACCGGGTCCCCGGTACCGTCACGGCACGCAACTGGCGTACGGTCCTGCGTCTGCTGGAGATGGCCGAGGGCGGCTGAGGGGCCCGGCGGCGGGGACTGTCCGAGAGGAGTCAGCGGTGAACTGAGCACGGCGGTCGGAGCACCGCCGGCGCGACCACGTGAAGGGGTGGTGTCCGTGCCCAGACGGTGGACGGTGATTCTGCGGGACCACGCTGACGCGGCGCGGCCGATCCGGCCGGAGGACTGTCACGGGCTGCTCAACCACTGGTGGCCGCAACCGGCGTCGGAGCACACCGCGCCCAAGCGCTGGGTGATGAACGGGTGGCCCCGGCCCCTGGGCGACCGGCTCCACCACTGGACCCTGACCTGGTTGGACGACGCCGACCCGGCACCCCTGGACCCCGGCGAGCTGCTCGGCGCGGTCCAGCGCATCGGCGACCACGTACTCGAGCCCCTCTCGGTCACCCGGACCTTCGACCGCACCTACACCGAGATGCTCACCCCGCCGAGCGGCCCCGCCGCCGTGCGCGCCGCCGAGGTGCGCACCCGCACACCCGTCGTGACGACCACCCGGGACACCTCCGGTGAGCGCGTCCCGCACATCTGGCCCAGCCCCCGGCGCCTCTTCGGGGCCGTGCACCGTTCCGGCGGCGGGATCGTCGGCGGCAGCGGCGCGCTGGGTGCGGTGGCCCGCTTCGCTCCGCCGTCCCTGGCCGCCCCCTGGCTGGAGCAGGCGCTGGCCGGGCTGGCCCGGGTCCGGCGCTCGGCCCTGCCGGGCCAGGAGGTGCGACTGTGCGAACACCACCACGCGGAGAACCGGACGGTGCTGGGCTGGCGCGGCGGCCTTCTCCTGGAGGTGTTCGGCGGGGGGAACCAGGACGCCGCCACCTTCGCCGCCCTGCTGGAGCTCCTGGAACTGGCCGGGGTCGGCAAGTACACCGCGCAGGGCTTCGGGTCGGTGCTGGTGGACACCGTCACCCGCGGCCGGAGCGCCGCCGCTGTCCCCGCTCCGCGCTCCGGCCGGGCGCCCCACCGGGTCCGCCGGAGCCCGCCCCGGTCGGTGGAGGCCCGTGCGCACGCGGCGGCCGAGGCCGAGGAGTTCGGGGGCACCCTGTTCGACTGACCCGCAGACCGCCGGTTCCCGCCCGAGGACGGCGGGCGGGGGCCGGTGCCCCTCCGGGCGGCCGATCGGCCGCCCCGTCGGCTCCCACCCGGTGGACGGGGCGGGAGCCGGCACCTGTCTCCGGGGCGTTCAGACCGGGCTCTGCCCCGGCCCCGGCCCCGGGACCGTCCCCCCGTCACCCCGCCGCAGGGCCCGGGCCAGGCCGAGCAGGTGCGGGACCAGGTCCTCCGGGGTCAGTGCGGGGCCGGTCCCGCCGTCGGATGCGGGGTGCTCGCGTTCGGAGCGGGGGAACTGTTCGTTTCTGCGCGGGGTCGGCATGGGGCGCCTTCCTGGCCTGGGGGCGGGACGGGTCCGTGTACCCAGCTCTCTCGGACAGAGACGGCGGCCCCGGTGCACGCGAGGTGACCGGAAGAGGTCAACCGGATGACGCGGGGCCGAGGCGCCTGGTATCGGTGGTGCCGACGGCAACGCCGTCCGAGAGAGGTCGGCAATCCGATTCCGTTCGGCATCCGGACCGTTCCAGCCGTTGCCCCCGGCCATGAGGAGTCCGCCGCGGTGATCCACGCCCCCGAGCACCGACCGACCGAACCCCCGGAGAACGGCCCCCGCGCCCCCGCGGGCCCGCCGGACAGCGGGGTGGTCGTCGGGGTGGACCTGCGGGGGATCCAGGCCTACGTGTACAGCGGCCGCCGCATCCTGGACGCCGTCGGCCGGGCCGCCCTGGTCGCCGAACTCACCGACACCGCCGACCCCGTCCACGGGGTGGCCCACCTGGTGCCCGAGGACTGCCTGGTCCTGCGGGACGCGGGCGGCGCCCTGACCGTCGTCCTGCCCGACCTCGCGGCGGCCCGTTACTTCACCGCCCGCTACACACGGCGGCTGCGGGAGCGCGCCGGGGAACTCACCCCGGTGGTCGCGTTCGTCCCCTACGGGCCGCGGGCCCTCCCGGTCCCGGGCGAGGCCGTGCTCCCCGACGTGGACACGGCCCTGACCGAACTTCCGGTCCGTCTGCGCCGTGCCCGCCGCCACATGTCCGCGCTGCACACCCCAGCGCACGGCTACGGGATCACGGCGGTGTGCTCGGTCAGCGGAGCCCCGGCCGAATCGGTGGACAGCAGCAGGTCCCTGGACGGCCGGGCCGGGGTGTACGAACGGGTGGCCGCCGACGTGGCCCGGGCCCGGGGGATCGGCCGCCGCTGGCACCGCGCGCACAGCGACGCCTGGCTGACGGGCGCCGACACCGCCGCCGGAACACCCGGACTGGTGCTGCCGATGGAGGTGGACCGGCTCGGCCGCGACCGCGGTGACGTGAGCCGGGTCGCGGTGGTGCACCTGGACGTCAACGGTCTGGGGGCGATCCTCGGCGGCTACCGGGAGCGGGCGGGAGACCCCGGTGCCCCCGGTTCCGGCGCCCTGGCCCAGCGGACGCTCTCCACCAGGATCGCCGGGCTCACCGAGGGGCTGGCCCGGGTCCTGGTGCGCGCGGTGGCCGCCACGGTCCGGACCGGCCCCGGACGGCGGCCGGTCATCCCCGCCGCCGGCGGGGGCGGTCCGATCACCCTGGACCACGAACCGCCCGGCCCGGCCCGGCTGCCGGTGCGGCCGATCGTGGTCGCCGGGGACGACCTCACCGTGCTGTGCGACGCGAGGCTGGCCCTGAGCATGGTGCGGTACGCCCTGGACTGGCTGGACGCCGACCCGGAACTGGTCGGTGACCCCGAGGACCCGCGGGTGGCCCTGCACCGCGCCCTCGCCGCGGTGCACGGCCCGTCGGACCGGTCCGACGGGCCGTCCGCTCCGGGTACGCCGACGGGCGGCCTCCCGGACGGGCGCGCCGTGGTGGCCGCGGACGGGCGTCGGCACACCACGTTCGTCCCCACGGTCGGGGTGGGGGTCGCGGTGCAGCCGGTGGGGGCCCCGCTCTCGCTCGGGTACGACCTCTGCGAGGCCCTGTGCCGGCTGGCCAAGGACCGACGGGCTGCGGCCGCCGACTCCGACCCGGCCGCCGCGGGGGAGCACGCGGTGGCCTGGACGGCCCGTTTCGACGGGGTCAACCGGGTCCTGGACCGGATGGAACACGCCCGCCTGGCGGAGTGTCCGCGCACTGCGCTGCCGATGACCGGGACCGCCTTCGTCCGGTTCCTGGACCGCTACCTGTCCCCGGGCGGCCCGGTCGCGGACGACGACAGCCGCCACCGGGGATGGCTGGTCTCCGCCCTGGTCCCGCTGCTGGAGTCCGGGGCCGACCCCGGTCCCGAACTGGCCCGCCGGGCACGCGTCACCGGACGTGCCGCGGCCCTGCCCGCGGGGTGGACCCCCGGCGAACTGCTGGACGCGGTCGGGGTGATGGACCTGTACACGGATCCGGGGCTGGCCGAGGCGCTCGACCCCCGGCGCCCCGTGAGGGTCGGGGATTCAGCTCCGGGCGGAGGCGGGGACCGGTGAACGCCCAGGACCCGGTGGACCCTCCGGACCGGATCGTGGTGCGTCTGGCCTCCCCCGCGCTGTTCGTCGGGGCCAGCGCGGACGGCACGGGCGCCGACACCGACGTGGTCACCGACGCCCACGGACTGCCCCTCCTGCCCCGGCACCGGCTCGCGGCCCGGTTGCGCGCGGGCGCGGTCAGCGCCGCGGCGGTCGCCCCCGACCTGGCCGGTGCGGTGGAGCTCCTGTTCGGCCGCGGGCGTTCGCACGGCCCCGACCGGATCCTGCGGCTGGGCCACGCGGTCCCCGGCGACGGGGTGCGCGCCGCCGTGGCCCGGGCGCTGGCGGGACGCGCCGAACCCGCGCGCTCCACGCTGCGCCGGGCCGTCACCGACGCCCACACCACCCTGGAGTCGGGGGTCGGGATCGGCCCGTACGGGGCGCCCGAACCCGGGCGGTTGCGCACCAACCGGGTGCTCCTGCCCGGGCTGACCCTGACCGCGGTCCTGACCTGGGCGGTCCCTCCGGGGGAGGAGCACTGGCGGTGCCTGGCGCGGGCCTGTCTGGCCACCGACCAGATCGGGCTCAGGGCCACCCGCGGGCGCGGCCGGGTGGACGTGCGCCTGGCCCGGAGCGATGACCCCGACCCCCAGGCCACCACGCTGTCCCTGGCAGCGCCCCCGGCACGCCCGCCGGGCCCCGCCCGGCGGGAGGGGGCGCGGACATGAGCTCCGCCCCGGCTGTGAGCGCCTACCTGCCGCTGCGGTACGTGCTCACCGACTCCCTGGCCGTGCGTACCGCCTTCGACCCCCTGCGGGTGGACTCCGAAACCGTGCTGGGCGGGCGCGCGCAGCGCGGCATGCTCGCCGCGGCGCTGCGCCGGGCCGGTCTGGAGGACGAACTGACGGAGTGGGTGGCGCGCGGTGAACGGGTCCGGTTCGCCCCGGCCCACCCCCGGCTGGAACAGCACGCCCGGGGAGGCGCACCGGTGGTCGCCCATCCGCCGCCCGCTCACCTGTACGTCCCGGGCAAGGACGGCGACGCCCTCGTCGACGTCTTCGCCGAGGGCGCCGACCAGCCGGGCGTCCCCCTCCGCGCGCTCCGGGACCCGCTCACCCCGGACCGGTCGCTGCGCGCCGCCGTACGCACCACCTCCGAGCGCTACCTGGGGCGTTCGAGGTCCGGGGGAGCGGGACGGGGCGTGCCGTTCTTCACCACGAGCCTGGACCCGGGACAGGTCTTCGAAGCCAGGTGGCAGCTGCGCGGACCCGACCACGCCTTTCTCCTGGGGCTCGCGGAGCGGATCGTGGCGGTCCTGGCCGAGGCCGAGGGCACGCTCACCCTCGGATCGGGAGGGACCCGTGCGCACGGCGGGGTGGCGGTGGGGCCCGTCGACCCGGACCGGTTGCTGTCCCCGGACCGGGTGGAGCGCCCGGACGCGGACCGGACCCGCGTCGCCGGGGACCCGGTCGACCTGCTCCTGCTCTCCCCGGCGCTGCTGGTGGGTGGGCAGGGGCAGGCCCGCCCGCACGCCCTGGTGCCCGCTGTCCGCGAACTCCTGGCCCGGCTGCTGCCCCGCACACCGGTGGAGGTGGCGGCGGCCCACGTCGAGCCCGTCCTGGTCGGCGCCTACCACCGGGGTTACCGGGGGCCCATGGCCCAGCGCTGGGCGGCGGCCCCCGGTTCGGTGGTGCGGTTGCGGCCGGGCCGGGACCTGACCGCCGCGCACGTCCGCGACCTGGAGGCCCACCCGTTGGGGGAACGCCTCGTGGACGGGTACGGCCAGTTCGCCCTGCTCGACGCGCCGCCGGGCGGCCCCGAACCGCTGCCCCCGCCGTCCGCGCCCCTCCCCGCCCGGGCAGGGGGCACCGCCGCCCTGCCCGACGGCCGGCCCCCGGCCGCCCCCGACCTCCCGGAGGCGGGGCGGGACGGGGAGCTGGACGCCCTGTACGGCGAACTGCTGTGGAACGCCGCCGCGCAGCCCGTCCGCGACCACGCCCGCGCGCTGGCCCACGCCTGTGCGGACACACTCGCCCCGGTCACCCCCAGCCTGCTGGGGCGGCTGCGGGAGGTGCTGACCCGTCCCGGACGCAGCGCCGAGGAGTCGTTGGCCGCACTGGATCGCACGCTCTCCCGGTCGCCGTCCGGGGGCGGCGGCCGGGGACCGGAGGGGTACGGGGGCCCGGGTGAGCGCGCGGTGCGCGTCCTGGAACGGGCCCGGCTGGTCCGCCCCGGTCCGGCCGCACCCGTCACGGTCCACGCGTGGTTGGGCGGGATCCGTGCGGGGGCGGGCGCACCGGTCTGGTGGCGCGACAACCGGCCCCGGGCCGACCGGGACCCCGCCTACGCCCGCGCCTTGGCCGCCGTCGACCTGGCCTCCCCCGACGGCCTCCCGGCCAGGGACCGGGAGAGCGGTCTCTCGGCCCGCGCCGAACAGTGGGAGGAGCGGGCCTCGGCCCGGCTGAGTCTGCTGCTGGTCTCCTCGTGGCTGGCGGAGGCGGCCCGGGTCCTGCGCACCCAAGGGGACCGGACCGAACAGGCACGGGGGCGCGCCGACCTGGACCGGGGGAGCGCCGACCGGGACCGGGGCGGGGGTGCGCCGCGGTGACCGCGCCCGAGGACGCACGCGACCCCCGATCCGCCGGCCTGCTCTGGGAGTTCGCGGTCCGGCTGCTCCTGCTCACCGACACCCACGTCGGCGCGGCCCGGGCCACGCCCCGGCACGCCGCGGAGAGCGACGTCAACCTGCGCCTGGACCGCGACCCGCGGTCCGGGGCGCCCCGGCTGCGCGCCACCACCCTCGCGGGGCTGCTCCGCCACGAACTCCTCGCGCGTACCGGCGACCCCGACGGCGCCGCCGCCCTGCTGGGGTCGGGCGACACGGGCGGGGCCGATGGTGCCCGGGCCCCTTCGCCGCTGCCCAGCGCCCTGGACGTCGACGACGCGTACGCCGTCCTGCCGGACTCCGCGGCGGTGTCGGTGCGGGTGGGAACCCGGGTGGACCCGGCCACCGGCAGCGTGCGCCCCGGCCGGATGTGGCAGTGGGAGGTCCTGCCCGCGGGCACCGTGTTCACCGCGCACCTGCGGCTGCGGGTGGCCGCCCCCGCAGACGAGGCCCGGCTCCTCACCCTGCTGGTGCTGGCCGTCCGCGGACTGGGGGGCGACGGCCCCGGGATCCGGATCGGCGGACGTTCGGGACGGGGTCACGGAGCGGTCCGGGCCGCCCGCTGGGCCGCGCGCCGACACGACCTCACCGACGAACACGGCTGGTTCGCCTACCACGCACGCGACTGGGCAACCCGCTGGGGCGAGGGCGCCGAAGCGCTCACGGGTCCGCCGGAGGCGCCCCCGCCCGGGGCGGCCCCCGCGGAGCCGGACCTGGCCGCCCTCCTCGACATCCGGCTGCGCGAACAAGGGCGGGCCGCGACCGCCGCGCACCTGGCGGCCCGGTCCGCGCACACCGACCGGCGGCGCCGGGCCGAACTGCGGATGGAACTGTACGTGGCCGAAAGCCCCGACCCGGTCGCCGCGGGGCGTCCGCCCGCCCCCCGGGACCTGCGCCCCGGGCTCCTCATGGTCGGGGACGCGCCCGCGGACGGCCGCCTGGCGGAGGCCGACCGCGGCCACCGGCGGCGGCCGTTCGTCGCCGACCACGGGGACGAACGGGTGCCGCTTCGCCCCGTCCTCGGCGACACCGCCCTGTTCGCCCTGCTCAAACGGTTGGGCGGTCGGCTCGTGCGGGACGCCTGCGAACACCTCGTGGGGCAGGGCGGCCGTTGGCGGCAGTGGCACGGGCACTGGTGGGGCGCCGACACCGGCCACCGCCCCGGCGCCCCGCCGGCCCCCTCCCGGATCCGGCTGCGCGCCACCCCGCCCCTCGACGGCGGCGCGCCCCTGACCACCACGCGCCTGACCGCGGACGCCCTGTTCGGTGACGCCGTGGACGGCCACCTGTTCACCACAGACCTGCACTGCGGGGGCTCGGCCCGGGTCGTCGTGGACGTCACCGAACCCGACGACGCCGTCCGGGGGATGCTCGCCCTCCTGGTCCGGGAACTGGCCACCGTCCCCCTGGACACGCTCGGCGCGGGGGCCGGAAGCGGCCAGGGCAGACTCGTCGCGACCCGGGCGGTCCTGACCACCCGCGGGGGTGGCCGGGCACCGGTCGAGGAGGTGGACCTGGTGGCGGCACTGGACGAACCGGACGGCCGCGACGCCCGGACCGTGCGGGGGTGGCTGCCCGCCCTGCACGCCCGGATCACCGGCTCCGACACGGAAGGGGAACCGCGTTGAGCGTGCACGCACACGAACCGCCCGCACCGGCGGGGGTGGACGTCGGACCGCTCTCGCCCGAACGGGTCGAGGAGGTCCTCACCGACGTGTTCGTCCGGGGGGAGCGCTGCCGGGCGCTCGACGCCGCGGGACCGCCCGGGTTCCGGGGCGGCCCCCAGTGGCTGCTGGCCGAACTCGGCGACGGCCGGATCACCGGGGCCTGCCCCTCGGGCCGGTGGCACCGGTCGGACGCCCTGCCCACCGCGCACCTGTCCGCGCCCCCGCTCGACCCCCGCACCGACCGGTGGCGGGTCCTGGAGGTCCTGGTGTTCGGCCCGCACGCGCAGATCCGCCTGGGCGAGGGGGCGGACGCGGGGTGGGTCGCCGCCGACGCCCCGGGCGAACTCCCGGAGTGGCTGCGCCCCCGCGACAGGTCCTTCCTGCTCCAGGGCTGGGTCGGGGACGCCGACAGCCGCACCCTGGAAGGGGCGGTACCCCTGTCGGTGACCCGGGAGCCCTCCGGGGCCGAGGCGGTCCTGCCGGTGGCCTGGACCGGTTTCTCCGGCCGCCTGCGGACGCTTCCGGAACAGGGGCGCGGAGCCCTGGAGAGTACCGGGACCTGGCTGACGGTCCGGGAGTACTGGGCGTGCGATCCCGTCACGGGCGCGGTCGGGGTGGCCTTCCACCGGCTCACCGGGGTGTGCGCCGGGACTAAGCCCACCGGCCCGGAGTTCGAGGTGGGCACCGGAGACGAGACGGGCACCGGCGGCCCGGCGGGCGTCCGGGGCCGGGCGGGGGAGCGCTGATGGCGGACCCCCGGCACGTCGCCGCCCGGCTGAACCCCGCCGCGCCGGGGCCCGGGGGACAGCCGCGCCGCTACCGGGCCACGGCCCCCTACGGGCTGGTCCGGCTGGCCGATACGCCCGTGCCCGCCGCCGCACTGCACCCCGACCACGACACCAGGGCGCTGCTCCGCTCCCACGAGCGCACCGTCCCGGGGACGCACTCGGGCTGGATCGACCTGACCCTGACCACCCTGACCCCCACCTTCGTCGGCCGGACCCCGGGCAGGGGCGGCGTCCACCACTCCACCCGCTTCCCGCACGGGGACCGGTCCCTGCCCGCGGTGCCCGGCTCCACCCTGCGCGGCCTGGTCCGCAACACCCTGCGCATGCTCACCGGCGGCGAGAGCGGTCCGGTCAACACCCCCATGCTGTTCTTCCGGGCGCCGGTGCGCGTGGACCCGGACAGCGCCGACGGCTCCCCGTCCCCCCGGGCCCGCCACGTCGCGGCCAGGCAGCACGACCACTACCGCAGGCGCCGGGCCGGGCTGCGCACCAGGCAGGGGTTCCTGTACCACTCCCCGGGTGAGACGGCGTGGTACGCCGTCGAGGTGCCCGCCACCGCGCTGGAACCCGAACCGGGCCGGGCGCTCAAGGTGCCCTTCGCGGTGCTCCGGGAGAGCCTGCGCACCTGGGACTTCGGGGTCGGCGACTTTCCCGACCCGCCCCGCGGCAGCACCTACGTCCCCACCGCGCACGAACAGCACGGCCGCCTCCAGCACCGCTGGGTGTACGCGGTCCACCTGCCGGGGCGGCGCGGGGTCGCCGCGGTCGCCCCCACCGAACCGCAGGCCCGCGCCCACCTGGCCGAACGCGCCGGGAGCGGCGCGCGGCACGAGCACACGGGTCCCGGACACGGCGGGGTGGTACCGGCCCTGCTCGTGCTGACCGGGGCAGCCGCCGAGGAACGGCGCAACGCCTACCTCTTCCCCGCGCCGCCGGACCTGCGGACCGGTCGCCGCCCGGTGCCCGACGCCATGGTGGAGCTGTTCGAGTCGGCGGAGCAGGTCACCGGCTACCAGCGGGCCGCCTTCCCCCCGACCCTGGGCACCGGGGACGGGGACCCGGCCCGGCCCCCCGTCGCCGGGACCGGGGGCGGCGGGCTGCCCCGACGGGGCCTGGAACCGGTCTGGTTCGACGTGGACCCCTCCGGCCGCGTGGTCTCCTTCGGCCGCTCCGGCGGCTACCGGATCGCGGTCAGCGACGACAGCCCGATCCGCCGCGCCGTCCCCGAGCGGGTCCTGGGGCCCCAGCACGGCGACCCCGACCGCGCCGACCGGGCCGGGCGGACCGTCGACGTGTGCCGGGCGGTGTTCGGCGACACCGACGTCTTCGCGGGTGAGGCCGGAGCGCTCCGGGGCCGGGTCTCCTTCGGCAACGCCCTGAGCACGGACCCCGACCCCGACTACCCCGACGGCGCCGCGCTGCGGGTGCAACTGCTCTCCCCGCAGCGCGGCTGCTTCGCCAACTACCTCGCCCAGGGCCCCGACGCGGCGGCGGGCGAGCGGCCCGACATCGTCACCTGGTCGCACGAGGGGCGGATCCGCCTGGGCGGGTACAAGGCGTACCTGCACCGGCACGACCCCCGCCTGGGCGCGCCGGTCCGCTACGACGAGCGGGCCCGGACCGAACTCGGGATCACGGTGCTCCCCCGAGGAGCCCGGGCCGCGCCGCCCCGGGACACCCAGCGCGACATCGTCCCGCTCCGGGACGGCCTCACCCTGCGCTCCCGCATCACCTTCACCAACCTCACCGACGCCGAACTCGGCGCCCTGATGCGGGCCCTGCTCCTGGCCAACCCCGCCGACGGGGGAGACCCCGCGGACCCCGGGCACGCCCACAAGATCGGTATGGGCAAGTCCCTGGGCATGGGCAGCGTGCACCTGCGCCCCGAACTCCACCTGGTCGACCGCCGCGCCCGCGCCGCCGACCTCTCCCTGAGCCCCGCCGCGGGGGTCACCCGTGCCACCGGGGAACGTGTGGAGGCCTTCCTTGGCGCCTTCTCCGCGGCCCTGGCGGGGTACCGGGGGGCGGAGGACTGGAGGGAGGTGGAGCAGGTGGTGGACGTGCTCCTGGCCAGCCGCTGGCGGGGCCGCCTGCCGTGCTCGGAGACGGCGGTGATGTCGCTGCGCCAGTTCGCCGAGTACCCGGTCCTGCCCCCGCTCACCGAACGGTTCGGGGGAGCAGCCGCAGGATGAGCAGGCCGACGGCGAAGGACAACGCGCTCCCGACGGCCACGGCGGCGTACAGCCCGCGCAGGAACGCCTCCCGCGCGGAGTCGGCCGCCGCCGCGGACAGCCCCGGGGTCGCCAGGGTCTCGTTCAGGGTTCCCGCGACCTCGGGCCCCGTCAGCCGGAAGACCAGGGCCGCGACCGACCCGAGCAGGGAGATGCCCAGCGCGTTGCCGATCTCGTTGCTGGTCTCGGCGACGGCGGCGGCCGCCCCGGCCCGCTCCGGCGGCACCGCCGACACGGCGGTCTCGGCGACCGCGCTGAACGAGATGCCGTAGCCGACACTCGCCACCACGGTGGAGGCGACGAACCAGGCGACCCCGGAACCGGTGTCCGCCAGGAGCAGGAGCGCCAGGCCGGAACCGGCGAGCAGGTGCGCGGCGGCGAGGGCGGACCGCCTGCCCACCCGGGGGAGGAACCGGGGCGTCACGACGCAGGTCACCGTGAGCACCAGGGCCCCGGGGACCGCGAGCAGCGCGGCGGTGAGGACGTCGAGGCCGAGCACCGACTGCAGGTACATCCCGGTGAGGTAACTCGCCGAGGCCCACACCAGGAGCGAGAGCAGCCCGGTGACGATCGCGAGGGCGAAGACGCGCTCCCGGAACAGGCGCAGGTCCACGAGCGGGTGTTCGAGCCCGTGCTGCCTGCGGAGGAACCACCACACGAGCGCGGCCCCGAGGAGGCCGGTGGCGGTCTGGGACCAGGAGGGCCCGTGGCCCGCGGCGTCCTTGAGCGTGTACACGGTCAGCAGCAGACCGGCGGAGGACAGGGCCACGCTCAGCACGTCCACCCGCCCGGGCCGGGTGCCGCGGACCTCCCGCAGGACGGCGGGGGCGAACACGAGGAAGAGCGCCACGACCGGCATGTTGATCAGGAAGACCGATCCCCAGGGGAAGGCGCTCAGCAGCGTCCCGCCGGTGACGGGGCCGATCGCGAAACCGGCGGCGAAGGTCGCCGCGAAGATCCCGATCGCCTGGGCCCGCCGGCGGGGGTCGCGGAACAGCTCACTGATCACCGCGAGGCCGGAGGGCAGCAGGGTCGCCCCGCCGAGTCCCATCAGCGCGCGGAACGCGATCAGGGCCTCCGGTGTGGTCGAGAACGCCGCCCCGGCCGATCCGGCGCCGAACACGACGGCGCCGACCGTCATCAGCCGGAGGCGCCCGTAGCGGTCCCCGACGCTGCCGAAGGTGATGAGCAGCGAACCCACCACGAAGCCGTAGATGTCGAGGATCCACAGGGCCTGGCCCGCGCTGGGGGAGAGGGCTTCGCTGATACGGGGCATCGCCAGGTGGAGGATGGAGTTGTCCATCGCCACGAGCAGGACCGGGCCGAGCACGACCAGCAGGCCGAGCCACGCGCGGCGGTCCGTGGGCCTGTTCGGGGTACGGGAGAGGAGCTGTTCTGTCATGGCTCCGACGGTGTCCGCCGTCCCCGGCCCCAGCCAGACCACCGCCGTGGGTATCCCCGACAGGGGCAGGCACCGCGGCGCCGACCGTGCCTAGGATGCGGAGCATGGAACTGGAGAGCCTGGGCGCCTACCTCAGAAGCCGACGCGACCGCCTCACCCCCGAGGACGCCGGTGTGCGCGCCTACGGTGCGCAGCGTCGTGTGCCGGGGCTCCGCCGGGAGGAGCTGGCCCAGCTCGCGGGTGTCAGCCCCGGGTATTACACGCGGTTGGAGCAGGACCAGGCGGGCACCGCTTCCCGGCAGGTGCTCGACGCCCTGGCCCGGGTGCTGCGGCTGGACGCCCCCGAGACGGTCCACCTGCACAACCTCGCGCGCCGCCCGTCGGTGCCACGTCTGGTCCGGCCGGAGCCCGAGCAGCCGCACCCCAGGGTGCTGGCACTGCTGGCCTCACTCGGGGAGGGTGCTCCGGCGGTTCTGCTGGGGCGCCGCGGGGATGTTCTGGCGTGGAACCGCGCCGGGCACGCGCTGGTCGCCGAGCACCTGGACTTCGACTCCACGCAGGATCCGGAGAACCGCCCCTCGATCCCGAGGATGTTCTTCCTCGACCCGCTCTGCCGGGACCTGCACCGCAACTGGGAGGAGCTCGCCCGGGTGCACGTGGCCTACCTCCGCCTGACCGCGGGGCGCCACCCCGCCGACGGGCGGTTGGCCGAGCTCATCGGCGAGCTGACCATGCGCAGCCCCGAGTTCGCCGCCATGTGGGCCGAGGGCGAGGTCCGGGACTGCACCGTCGGCACCATGCGGCTCCGGCACCCCACCGTCGGTGCGCTGGACGTCGACTACCAGGTCTGGCTCCAGCCCGACAGCCCCGACCACCACCTGGAGGTCTACACCGCCCGCACCCAGGCCGACCGCGACGCGCTCAGCCTTCTGCCGACCCCTCGGGCGGCGGGGACGGGCGGGCGGACCCGGGAGCTTCACCCCTGGTGAAACCGGGCGGCTCGCGGCCGAGGGTTCTGGCCCCCGCTCACCCGTGCCCGCTTATGGTCTCGGCGAGGGCCTCCAGCAGGTCGGCCCGTCGGTCGGGTTCGTTCTGGGCGCCCCGCCACAGCTCCGGGGGCTCGGGGCCCTCCTCCAGGAGGCGGCACAGCAGGGTGTCGAGCGAACCCCGGGGGTCGGCGTCGAAGGCCGCCCGGCGGGCCTGGGCCTGCGCGGCCAGTTCCCGGGCGAGCCGGACCAGCCACGTCCGCTCGCTTTCGGCCAGGACCTCGCGCCGGGGACCGATCGGCTCCGGGGCGTCCCCGTGCCGTGCGGGCGGGTCGGGAACGGGGGCGTAGGGGGCGCTGCGGGACCGCCCCCTGGCCCGTTGGACCAGTGCGAAGTGGCCGGGCATGTCCACGGCCATCCGGCCCAGCACCCCGGTGAGCCTGCGCGCCACGTCCTCGCCGTTCATGGCCGGCAGCAACCGGCGCAGGAGCAGGCGTCGGCGCTGGTCGGGGGTGCGGCCGGGGTCGGCGTCACGGCCGGCGGCGAGTTCGGCGAGCTTGCGCAGCAGGTAGTCGCCGGTGGCGGTGGAGACCATCGGGGGTTCCCGGACCGCGGTGAGCGGGCGCCCGTGCAGGTCCGCGACGGGGACCGCGTCGCCGTCCTCGGTGAACGACACCGACTCGCCGGGGCGGACGTCCTCGGGCAGGTCGGCGGCGGGGTTCCCCCACCCGGCGGTGAGTACCAGCATGGCCAGGGCCTCCTGCTCGACCACGTCGGTGGCGATCCGGGCGACGTCGCGGCGCTGGGCCCAGCGCCGGGGGCGTTCGGAGAAGGCGCAGCGGATCCTGCCGTCGGGGGCGGGCTGCGGGTAGACGCGCCGCAGGTTCTTGTAGGACCGGTCGCGGCGGACGTCGTCCAGGGCGTCGCGGAGCCGGTGCGCGGCGGTGCGGTCCACGCCGCCGGTGCCCCCGGCGCCGGGCGCGGCCCGGGCCATGCGCACGGCCACGACGCCGTGCGGGTCGCCGCCGTGTCCGGTGCACGCGCAGTGTTCGAAGCACAGGTCGACGTAGTCGCAGAACTGCTCGGAGTGGCTGGCGCAGCCCTGCGCGGTTCCGTCCGCCGAGCACGGTCCGCAGCCCAGGACACGTGTGAACAAGCGTAGGAAGGCGGCCGAACCGAACAGCTCCCCGGCGGAGCAGTGGTGGTTGCTCACGAACTCTTCTCCCCGGATGTTCCGGGGCTGGGACGCTTCCCCAGCCCTTCCGGGGAAACGCGCGAACGAGGCGTGAGCCTTCGGTGACACTCCTGCGTCAACGGGAGGTCGTGCAACAAGGTAGGACCGCTGCGACTGGAATGTCAATTGCCGACCATGGTGCTGAAAGCTACCAAAAGTGAACATTTTCAATTAATCGGTCATTGTTCGCACGCGGCCCAGGATGAGCAGCGGGACGCCTCCGGCTGTGCCCCGGGATCCGGTTACGGGTGAGACGGAGTGCGTCACCGAACGTCAGCGGAACATGGCCGGATCAGGCCATGTCTACTCCCCTTCCCCTCGGGGCTGAGATGCGTTATGGGCGCGGTTATGGGAGCGATCCCAGGCTTCGCGGTGCCCGATTTCCGGCGAGGTATGCGCGCGCCCCACCTGGCATTTTGGGGATTTCATAGAATATGAAAGGAATCCTTGCGAATTCGGAGAGTATTCGCCCCGTTGTCGGTATCCTCCGCTTCCCTTACGTTGGCCCGGTGTTCACCACCCCATGGACACATGGCCGTCCGTAGAGCCATTCACCTCACGGACTGTCGACCCCCCGGGCTCAGGAGTGCGCTCCTGCCCAGAAAACGAAAGGGCAGCACCTTGCATCGACCCCCCATCGGGCGTGCCGTCGCAACCACCACCCTCGCGTTCGGACTGGCACTGGCAGCCACCGGAGTGGCCGCCGCCGACCCCGAGGCGTCCGAGATCCCCGCCGCGCAGGTCGCCGCCATGCAGGAGGCGTTCGGCCTCAGCGACTCGGGCGTCGCCGACCTTCTCGACGCGCAGGACCAGGCCGCCGACCTGGAGGCCGAGCTGCGGGAGCAACTCGGCACCGACTTCGGTGGAGCGGTCTTCGACGTCGAGACCCGCCAGCTCACCGTCCAGACCACCGACAGGTCGTCCTACGGACAGATCCGCAGCGCGGGAGCCGTCCCCGAGTTGGTCACCCACGGCGAGGAGGGGCTCGGCGACGCCGTGTCGGCCCTGGACGCGGTCGAGGACAGCGCCGCGGTGAGCGTCCACGGCTGGTACGCCGACCCCGACAGCGACCGCGTCGTCATCGAGGTGGACGAGGGCCGGTCCGCCGACGCCGAGGCGCTGGCCGCCGAGGCCGGCGTCGACGCCTTCACCGTCCAGGAGAGCGCCGAGCGGCCCCGGACCTACGCCGACATCGTCGGCGGCAACCCGTACTACTTCCAGGACGGTGGCAGCTGGTACGTGTGCTCCGTCGGCTTCGGTGTGGAGGGCGGCTACGTCACGGCCGGCCACTGCGGCGACGAGGGCTCCGACACCTGGAACGACGCGCCGGGCACCGAACAGATCGGCACGGTCGCCGGATCCGTCTTCCCCCGCAGCGACATGGCGTGGGTCGAGATCACCGACCCCGGCTTCACCGCCACCCCGCTGGTCAACGACTACGACGGCGGCGCCGTGACGGTCACCGGCTCCGAGGAGGCCCCCGTGGGCGCCTCGGTGTGCCGCTCGGGCCGGACCACGGGTTGGCACTGCGGCGTCATCGAGGCCAAGGACCAGACCGTGCGCTACCCGCGCGGCCAGCACGTCCACGGTCTGACCCGCACGACCGCCTGCGCCGAGGGCGGTGACTCCGGCGGCTCCTGGCTGGCCGGCACCGAGGCCCAGGGTGTGACCTCCGGCGGTTCCGGCGACTGCACGAGCGGCGGCACGACCTACTTCCAGCCCGTCAACCCGATCCTGGAGCGGTGGAACCTGACCCTGCTCACCGGCTGACCGGGAACCGGTCCCTCTCACCCCGCCCCGGGACGGCGCCTGCCGTACCGGGGCGGTCCCGTGTCCGGGGCGCGACCGGTCCGGGCCCGCTCCCGGCGGTGCCGCTGCCCGCCCGCGGCCTCGGGGCCGGGCCGAGCGGTGTCCGAGAGAGTGCGGTGAGGGCCTCGGAGCGGGGTGCGTCGCGGCTGTTCGGGCGAAGCGGGCGGTCGGCATGGAGCGAGAGGGAGCGGGAGGTCGCCGGATGCCCGTGGTCAATCTGACCCCGCACGTGGTGACGGTCGTCGACGAGCAGGCGCGCGTGATCCGGAGTTGGCCCGAGTCGCCCGAACCCGCCAGGGTCGAGGCCGTCCGGATCCCCCTGCGGGAGGTGGAGGGCGTGCCGCTCATGGCGGAGGAGCGCACCCGCGCGGCCCTGCCCGAACCCGTGGAGGGGGTGTGGTTCATCGTCTCCTCCGTCGTGAGCTCGGCCCATCCGGAGCGGGACGACCTGCTGGTCCCCTCCGACCTGGTCCGCGACGACCGGGGGGTGGTCACCGGCTGCCGTTCCTTCGTGCTCACCTCCGCCCCGGTCCGCGACCGGGAAGGGAAGAAAGTACTCCATTGATTCCTTCCGCCCCTTTTCGGGTGCGGGTGAGTACTGTGGTTCCGTTCCTGTCGTCTGGAGGCGCCCGAAGGCGGTGCGTCCGGGAGGGGAAACCGTGGACGCACCCCGTACCGCCGTCGTCCTCGTGGGGCAGAACCCGACCCCCGCACTGCTCTCCTGCCTGACCCTGCCCGCCGACCAGCTCGTCCTGGTCGCCAGCGACGGGACCCTGACCGTCGCCCGACGGGTCGCGGAGGCCGTCGGACGCCTCGCCCCGCGCCGTTCGGCGCGCGTGCTCAGCGTGGGGCCGGACCCGCACGACCCCGATCGGGTCACCGGCCTGCTGGAGACCGTCCGGAGCGCACTCGGCGGGCGCCCCTGGTACCTCGACTACACCGGCGGCACCAAGGTCATGAGTGTGGTCGCCGCCCTGCACCACGAACGCGCACTGCCGCCCCGGGCCCGCGCCTGGCGCTACTACCTGGACTCCCACAGCGACCTGC
Organism: Nocardiopsis sp. iso_40; assembly: GCF_056173285.1. Lineage (NCBI taxonomy): Bacteria > Bacillati > Actinomycetota > Actinomycetes > Streptosporangiales > Nocardiopsidaceae > Nocardiopsis > Nocardiopsis sp. iso_40. The sequence continues at coordinate 2,140,235 of NZ_CM149666.1, forward strand.
TCCGCACCGCCGACACCGCGCGCCACGACCGTACGGTGACCGGCCGCGGAGTCGACCTGCGCACCCTGGCCGGGATCCACGGCGCCCGCTGGCTGGCGGACCGCGACCCCGAACCCGTGCGCCGGTTCGTGCGGGGCGGGGAGGGCGCCCTGGCCGAAGCCTTCCCGCACCTGCCCGAGGGCGAGCGCAACGGAATCGCGGCCGAGGGCCGGCTGCTCCGCCACCTGCGCCGCCTGCTGCGCGGACGGCCCGACACCGAGGTCCTCGGCGCCCGGCAGGTCGCCGACCCCTTCCGTCCCGGCGGTTCCGTCGCCGACTTCGACGTCCTGGTCCGCCACCGCCACCGGGTGCTGTGCGTGGAGGCCAAGACCCGGGCCGAGGACGTGGTCGCCCGTGCGGGCTGGACCGTCGCCAAGGCGCGCAGGGTCTTCGGCGGTGCCGCCCACGTCCTCTTCGTCCACTCCGGGCCGCCCGTGGCCGACCTGCGCGACCAGGTCACCGAGTACAACCCGGCCCTGACCGCGCGCCAGGTCCACGTGTGGCACCTGGACGCCCTGCTGGAACGCCTCACCTCCTTCGCGGCGCTGCGCGACGCCTTCTTCCCGAGCCTGGCCGGGGCGCCGCCGAGCAGACCCGCCCCGGGGACGGCAGCCCCGCCCCCGCCGGGGGCCGCCGGGACCGATCCGGCCGCCACCCCTCCCTGCCCGCCCCCACCGCCCTCCCGCCATCCCGGCCCCAGGGACGCCCCGCTCCTGGTCACCCCGTTGGGCGGAAGCAGGTTGGGCACCCTGGCCGCCGTGCACGCCCACCGCCCGGCCCGGGCCCTGGTCCTGTCCTCCAAACAGAGCCTGCGGCGCGGGGTCCGGGAGGCGGCGGCGGGCACGCTGCGCTTCGCCGAGCACCCGGGCGCGCCCCCGGCCGACGCCGCCGCCCTGCGCGCCGAGGGTTACCGGGACCGGGTGCGGCTGTCGGGCGACCCGGTGGACGGTTACGACACCGAGGCGGTCGATCGGGCCGCGCGGGGGTGGGTCGAACGCGAACGGCAGGAGGGCCGCCCGGTGGTCGTGGACATCACCACCGGGACCAAGGCCATGAGCCTGGGGCTGGCCAGGGCCGCCCGGTTCCACGGGGCCTGCACCACCTACCAGTTGGCCCGGGAACGGGCCCTGGTCTGCCTGACCCACGGCCGCAGACCGCTGGAGGGGCGGGCCGGGATCGACTGGTCACTGGTGCTGTCCGGTTACCGGCCCCTGACCGGGCCCCTGGGCGGTCTGGTCACCGGCCCGGCCCGGGACCAGGTGGACGCGGCGCTCCTGGAGTCGGCGGGGGCGGCCCTCGGCGCGGCCGCGTCGGGGGAGTGCCAGGTGTGGTGGGACGTCAGCCTGGCGGACCCGGAGGGGTTCCTGACCGCGCAGGAACGGCCCGGCCTGGTGCTGACCTTCGGGGACCGGGCCGTGGGGCTGGCCGCACCGGCGCGCCTGCGGCGGCGTACCCCCGGCGGGCCGCTGCGCCGGGTGAGCCCGGGGGCCTGGGCGCAGAGCGTGTTCGCTGCGACCCTGCACCTGAACGTGCGCTGTGACGTGGCCGGGACGGTCCTGGCCCTGACCCGCCCGGGCCGCGACGTGGCCCGGGCGGGCGAGCTGGTGGCCTGGATCTCCCAGACCGGACCCGGTGAGGAGGGCGGAGGCGACCGGTCGGCCCCGGCGATCCGCTTCGGGGACCCGCTACGTCCGCTGGTCGTCGGGATGGACCCGCAGACCCCGCCGGACCTGCTCACGACCGACGTGAGCAGGCTCTGACCCGCCGTTCCCCCACTGACCCACTTATGGGCTATTTGTCCTATTTGTTACTGGTGGGTCGCAAACCGTCCGAGGCGCGCAACCGTCCACCCCCAGACACATCCCCCTCCCAGAACGGAGCCGCCCACGTGCGGTACGGATCCACACCGGCCCTGGCCGCCGGTGCGCTCGTCATGGCCCTGGCCACCGGCTGTTCCCTGCTCCCGGACCCGGCACAGGAGACCGAGGAGGCGGCCCCGGCAGCGGAGGTCGACACCGCCGCCCTCCTCGCCGAGCGTTTTCACGACCAGGAGGTCACCTGGACCGCCTGCCACAACACCATCGAGATCGAGGAGGCCGAGGAGTGGGGTGGAGACGGGGAGTGGCTGGAGGGCCTGGAGTGCGGTTCGCTCATGGTCCCTTTCGACCACTCCGACCCCGAGGGCGACTGGGTCCGCCTCCACCTCTACCGGCAGCCCGCCACCGGAACTGACGAGGAGCGGATCGGATCGCTGCTCCTCAACCCCGGCGGGCCCGGGGTGACTGGTTACGACATGCTCGCCTACGAGAGCTTCAGCGAGCCGATCCGGGAGGCGTACGACCTGGTCTCCTTCGATCCGCGCGGAATCGGCTCCAGTGAACCGGTGGCCTGCGGTGACCTCGGTGACGAGGGGGACAGCGGCCCCTGGGAGCCGCTGGAGCGCTGGGACGCCGACCCGGCCGACCTCTCCGAGGACGAGGTCACCGCTCTGGTGGACGCCGCTCGGGAGTACGCCCGGGAGTGCGAGAAGGAGGGCGGCGACCTCCTGCCCACCATGGGCACGGTCAACGTCGTCCGCGACCTGGACATCATCCGCGAGGTCCTGGGCGACCGGGAGCTGAACTACGTGGGCTACTCCTACGGCACCCACATCGGGGCCCTGTACGCCGAGACGTTCCCCGAGAGCACCCGGGTGATGGTGCTGGACGGCGCCGTTCCCAACGACCGCACCGGCGAGGAGATGCTGCTGGAGCAGACCGAGAGCTTCCAGGCGACCTGGGAGGGCTTCGTCCAGGAGTGCGTCGACACCATGCCCTACTGCGCCTTCGACGGCGTCGAGAGCGCCGACGAGACGATGGGGCGGATCCTGGAGGGGCTGGACGAGGACCCCTTCCGGTTCGACGAACCCCTCTGGTCGGAGGAGGAGATCGTCATCGACGGGAACACCCTCCTGGACATGACCACCAGCGTCCTCTACTCCGAAATGCTGTGGTCGGCCCTCAGCGACGGGCTGTACGCCCTCCAGGTCGGTGACGCGGAGACGGTCGACCTCGCCCTGCTCTTTCTGTACGAGGCCGTCTACGGGCACCCGGACGCCGCGTACGAGGACGAGGACACCGAGATCAACGGCCTCACCGCCCGTTACGCCGTCGAGTGCGCGGACTGGTCGTACGACACCGACCCCGACGGCTTCCTGGACCTGGCGGTCCGGGCCCACGAGGCCTCCCCGCTGTTCAGCGGTGTCTCCGCCTGGCTGGCGGCGCCCTGCGCGCACTGGGTCGAGGCCGAGGCGTCGCCGAACGGGTTCACCGCCCCGGACGCCCCGCCGATCGTGGTGGTCGGCACGGTCGGCGACCCCGCCACCCCCTACTCCTGGTCCCAGGACCTGGCCGAGCAGCTGGAGAGCGCCACTCTGGTCACCTACGAGGGCTCGGGCCACGGGGTCTACGGCTTCGGCTACAACGACTGCGTGGACGACGTGGTCGACACCTACCTCCTGGAGGGCGTGGTGCCCGGCAGCGGACACTTCTGCGCCCCCGAGGAGTACTGACCGCCCCGGTCCTGTCCGCCTGTCCGCCCGGGCGGACAGGACCGGCAGCTCCGAGCTCCGGTACGTGCCTCCGGTAAAAGGCACCGGAAAGCCACTCGTACGGAGTTTTTGCCCCTCTGCCGGGATGTTCACCGCGCAGGCGCCAACGATGACCCGGAGTATGGAGGCTTCGACGGTTCGCGGTTCGGAGCGGAGGTGGGCGTGCGGGTGCGCTGCGCTGGCGGAAGGGCCCTGGGTGCCGTGGGGCTGACGACCGTGCTGGTCGCGGCGGCGGGTTTCGCCCCGGCCGACCGGTGGGACGGCGAACTCCCCTTCTACGGCCAGACCGTCGACTGGCAGCCGTGCTTCACCCCGGAGGAACTCGCGGCCGCAGAGGACGCGGAGGGCGACCCCGACTGGACCTCGCGACTGGAGTGCGGCACCGTCACCGTCCCCGTCAACCACGGCGACCCCGAGGGCGGGACCATCGGCATGGCGGTGGTCAGGCACCCCGCCCAGGGGCCCGCCGAACAGCGGCGCGGCTCCCTCGTGTTCGACTTCGGCGGCCCCGGCGTCCCCGGGGTCGAACGGATGAGGAGCGGTCCCCTGCCCCTGAGCAGACAGGCACGCGCCTCCTTCGACCTGGTCTCCTTCGACCCGCGCGGGGTGGGGGAGAGCGCCGGGTTCACCTGCCCGCGGTGGCGGGCCATGCGGGCGCCCCTGGAGGCGATCCGGAACCTCGGACCGCAGGAGGTCACCGACGAGCGGCTCCGCGAGCTGGACAAGGCCGCCGAAGCCTACGCCCGGAGCTGTGTCGAGGAGGTCGGCGAGGAGTTCCTCGCCAACACGGGCACCGTCAACGTGGTCCGCGACCTCGACATCCTCCGCGACGCCCTCGGCGACCGCCGCCTGAACTACGTGGGTTTCTCCTACGGCACCCGCATCGGGGCCCTGTACGCCGAGATGTTCGCCGAGAACACCCGGGCCCTGGTCCTGGACGGGGCGATGCAGATCGAACGGGACGTCGTCGCGGACGGGGTGGAGCAGAGCGGCGGAGTCCGGACCGCGTGGGAGACCTTCGTCGACTACTGCCTGGAGCGGGCTCCGGAGTGCCCGTTCACCGACACGGAGCAGGCCACCGCCGAGACGGAGGCGATCCTGGCCGGGGTCGCCGCCGACCCGGTCGTCCTCGAGGAGGGCGGTGTCGGCCGCCACGAACTGCTCGTGCTGCTCCGCGAGTCCCTGTACACCGAACACAGGTGGGAGAACGCGGCCCGGCTCCTCGCCCGGCTCGCGGCGGGCGACACCGGGGACGAGTTCGTCCGGGGCTACCTCGAGGGCGCCCTCGCGTCCCGGGACGGGGAGTCGGGGCCGGAGGAGTCCGCGTTCACGGCGGTGCGCTGCGCCGACCACACCAACCCCACCGACCCCCACGAGTACCGGGAGGGCGCCCGGCGCGCCGCGGACCTCTCCCCGCTCTTCGGGGGCGACCAGGTGTGGTCGTTGCTGCCCTGCGCCCACTGGCCCGTTACCGAGGTCGTCCCCACCGGGGTGAGCGCCCCGATGGCGCCGCCGATCCTGGTGGTCGGCACCCGGGGCGACCCCGCCACCCCGTACGCGTGGGCGCGCGAGCTGGCCGACCAGTTGGCCTCCGCGACCCTGTTCACCTACGAGGGCGGGGGCCACACGGCCTACGCGGGCGGACGATCCTGCGTCGACCGGGTGGTGGACGCCTACCTCCTGTACGGCGAGGTCCCCCCGGAGGGCTCCTCCTGCCCGGGGGAGCTCTGAGCGGTCGGGAACCGCACGAACGACAGCACCAGGGCCAGGGCCCCCGCACCCACGGCCAGCACCAGGTGGCCGGTGCTGATCGAGGTGGCCGCCATCAGCGGGCCGAGGGCCAGGGGCGAGAGGAACTGTCCGACGAAGACCATCGTGCTGGAGACCGAGCTCGCCCGCCCCATCACCGGTGCGGGCGTCAGCGCGCCCACCAGCACGGTCAGCGAGGTCAGCCACACCCCGCCGCCGGCTCCCACCAGGACCGCGGCCGCCACCAGGGCCGCGTGCGCGTCGACCAGCCCCAGCAGCAGGAAGGCCGCGGTCCACAGCACGGCTGCGGTCCGCAGCAGGGCGTTGACGCCCAGGACCCGGCGCAGCCGCGCGTACGCGACGCCCACCAGTGCTGAGGTTCCGGTGACCGCGGCGATGTTCACCGAGACCGCCGCGGGGTCGTGCACACCGAGTTCCGCCAGCCGCTGGGGAAGGAAGACCAGCAGGCCGTAGGTGAGCACCATGTACACGCCGGACAGGGCGAACACGCCCAGGAGCGCGGGTTGCGCGGCCACCGCCGCCCGCAGGGTGGTCGCGTCCGAGGGGCGCTCGCCGCCCGGTCCGCTCCGCGCGGGCCCGGAAGCACCGAACAGGAACAGCGCGGCCGCGCCCACGGGGATCCCGACCAGGTACACGGCGAACGGCGCCTGCCAGGAGATCGCGCCCAGCGCGCCGCCGAGGATCGGCCAGAGCACGCCGCCCAGGCCGGTGGCCGCGGTCCGCCAGCCCATCACCCGGTCGCGGTCCGCTCCCCGGTAACCGTTCAGGAGGGCGACCGTCGTGGCCGAGAAGGCGGTGGCCGCGCCGATGCCGAACACGACCCGGCTGGCCAGCAGCAGGGTGTAGTCGTCGGTGACCAGTCCGGCCCCGCCCGCCAGGCCGTAGACGAGGAGACCGGCGAACATCGGCCCGCGTACCCCCACGCGGTCCACGAGCCAGCCGGTCAACGGACTGACGAGGGCGACGGTCAGTCCGTTGACGGTGAGCAGGGTTCCGGCCCGGGCCGCGCTGATCTCCAGGTCGGTGCGCAGGAGTTCGAGCACCGGCATGAGGATCGTGCTCGACATGATGCCCAGGGTGGAGGACAGCAGGAGGACCGCGAGGGCGCCGTGCGGGTGCCGTGTGCCGGAGGCCGACGGGGCGGAGGGGGCTCCGGCTCCCGCGGCGGTGCCGGGTCCGGGCGTCGAGGGCGGGGCGGGCTTCGGTTCGGGCATGGGGGACCTCGGATCAAAAACTGCCACTGAGTGGCATTGGATATTTGTAGGCACTTTATACTGAGAGGCAAAAAAACACCAGGGGCGTTTTTCGCGGCGGCTGGTTAGGATGCGGGGCATGGCTCCGAACGACACCCCGCAGGCCCGCCCCTCCCTCCGCGAACGCAAGAAGCAGCGCACCCTGGAGGAGCTCGCCGACGCCGCCGCACGGCTCTTCGCCGAGCAGGGGTTCGAGGCGACCACGCTGGAGGAGGTCGTCGCCGCGGCCGAGGTCTCCAAGCGGACCTTCTTCCGCTACTACGGGTCCAAGGAGGCGGTCGCGCTGGCCCCCGAGGGACAGCTGTGGGAGCGCTACGTCGCGGAGGTCGCCGAACACCCCCTGGGCGGAACGGTGCTGGACTCCCTTCGCACCGCCCTGCTCGAAACCGTCGCCCGGATGCCCCGGGGGTGGGAGGAGCGGTTCTACGCCTGCCGCAGGCTCGCCGCGCACAGCCCCACCCCGGCGCTGCGCGACCACACCGTCGTCGCCTCGTTCCACGTCCAGGCCGAGCTCACCGGCATCCTCGAACGGCGCCTGGGGACCAGCTCCGAGGCCGACGTCCGGCTGCGCCTGCTCGGCGAGTTCGCACTCAGCGCCTGGCGGTGCGGGGCCAAGGAGTGGGTGATGGGACGCGAACCCGGCCAGACCGGCCGACCGGCCATGGACGCCACCCCCGACCCCCTCGACGCCGGGACCGCCGCCCGGGTCCGGGGCGGACGCGAGCGGTTGCTGCGCCGCGTCGACGAGGCCTTCGCCGCCATCCCCGCCAGCCTCGCCCTGTCCGCCGACTGAGTGGGGACAGCCGCCCGCCCCGCCTGGCAGCCGCGGCGGCCCGGGTTTTGGGTGTGGGCGTATAGTTCGGACACACCGGCTGGCGACCGCACCAGCGGCCGTGCCGGCCTCCGAAGGGACACCCCCTGCAACTGAGCGCACTGCTCAACGGCCATGACCACCAGGTCATCCACGGGGACCCGGCCCTCCCCATCACCGCTGCGCCCTGCGTCGACACCGACCGGGTCGCACCGGGCTCCCTCTACCTCGCGCTCCCCGGGCACCCCGAGGGCGGTCCGGACGGGATCGCCACGGCGTTCGCCCGGGGCGCCGTCGCCGCCATCGTCGAGAAACCCCTCCCGGCGGACGGGCCGTCCGCGCCACCCGGCACCTGTTTGGTGCAGGTCGCCGACGCCCGGATCGCCGCGGCGCTGGTGTCCGCGCGCCACCACGGCGAACCCGGCGCCGCCATGGACGTGGTCGCGGTCACCGGTACCAACGGCAAGACCTCGGTGGCGGCCGTGTACGAGTCGCTGCTGCGGATCGCCAACGGGGCACGGGTCGGTGTCATCGGCACCTCCGGGGCCCGGACCGGCGGCGACCCGATCCCGATGCCCCGGTCGCTGCTCAGCACACCCGAGGCCCCGGACCTGCAGTACCTGCTGGCCCGGATGCGCAGCCGCGGCACCCTCAGCGTCGTCCTGGAGGCGACGTCCATGGGGCTGCTCCAGCACCGGGTGGACGGTTCGCACATCGACGTCGGGGTCTTCACCAACCTGACCCAGGACCACCTGGACGACCACGGCACGATGGCCGACTACCGGGACGCCAAACTCCGGCTGTTCCAGGGGCTGTGCCGTCAGGCCGTGGTCAACGTGGACGACCCCGTGGGCGCCACCATCCCCGCGATGATGCCGGGCGCGGTCACCACCTACTCCGTCGAGGGCCCGGCGGACTACCGGGCGAGCGACCTGGTCGTGAACGCCTCGGGTACCCGGTTCGTCCTGCACCACGGGGGCCGCGAGTACCCGGCGGCTATTCCGATGCCGGGGCGCTTCTCGGTCTCCAACGCGCTCGCCGCGCTGGCCGCCTGCCACGTGCAGGGGCACGACCTCGAAGGCCTGGTGGCCGCACTCGAGCACATGCCGCAGATCCCGGGCCGGTTCGAGCACTTCGCCGCACCGCACGGGGTCTCGGTGATCGTCGACTACGCCCACTCACCCGACTCCCTGGACCAGGTCCTGGCCACGATCCGCGGTTTCGCCCCGGGCGGGGTGATCACCGTCTTCGGCTGCGGCGGGGACCGGGACACCACCAAGCGGGCGCTGATGGGCGAGATCGCGGGCACCCACTCCGACCGGTGCGTGATCACCTCGGACAACCCGCGCCACGAGGACCCGGAGGCGATCATGGACCAGGTGGCGGAGGGGTTGGAGCGGACCGGGACCCCGTTCGCCCGGATCGCCGACCGCCGGGCCGCCATCAGCCGGGCCCTGTCGGTGGCCCGCTCCGGCGACGTCGTGCTGATCGCGGGCAAGGGCTGCGAGCCGTACCAGATCTTCGGCGACCAGATGCTGCCCTTCGACGACATGACCACCGTCCGCGAGTTCTCCACCGCGTCCGCCGGTCCGCTGACCGGGATCTACGAACCGGCCTCGCGCGTCGCCGAGAAGGGCTGACTCCCACACGGTGGCCCGGGCGCTCCACGTCGCCCCGGCCACCACCCGCTACGAGGGGGGTAGTCGGCGGGGCAGTTCCACCCCGTCCGGATGACGGGCCCCGGTGAGGCCGCCCGGCCCCGGGCCCGTCGGGTTCCCCCGCCGGGCAGGCGGGGTCATCCCTCCCCGGGGTCGGCACGTTCCCCGGCACGTTCGTCCGAAGCCCTCGCGTCCCGCCTGGCGTGCCTGGTGGGCCTGATCCGCAGTTCGTCGCTGGTCCGCTCGGTGCCGTCCTGGCCGACGAAGCCCACGCGGACGGGCTGCTCGGAGGCGTCGTCGACCACGGCCAGGGGTGCGCCCTCAGGCTGGAGGTGCTGGGCGCCCCACTGCATCAGGGCCAGTACCACGGGGGTGAGGTCGCGGCCCTTGGCCGTGGGCACGTACTCGTACCTGGTGCGGCTTCCCGGCTCCTTGTACGGCTGCCGGGTGAGCAGCCCGGCTTCGGTGAGCTGCTTCAGGCGGGTCGAGGCGACCGCCTCGGTGACCCCGACGCGTTCGACGAAGAGCTCGAACCGCCGGGTCCCGTACAGCAGGGCCTCGCGCAGGATCAGCATCGACGAGCGGGGTCCGATGACGTCCAGCGCCATCGCCATCCCGCAGGCGTCCGGGTGCCAGGAGCGCAGATCGGCGAGGGATCGGTCAAGCTTGATGGTCATGCTCAGCAGCTTAGCCACGCACACCTGACTTGACATGTCCATAGTCAGCACTCTATTTTCCTGGCTATGGAAAGCCAAAGTCAGACTCTGGGCGAAGCAACGCGGCCCGCCGTGTTCACGGACCACTGGGCCGGTTTCGGCGGGACCCACGGCGGCCTGGTGGCCGCCGCCCTCCAACAGGCCGCCACCGACCTCCTCGGTGGCACGCCCGGGACGCTGTCCGCCCACTTCCTCCAAGCCGTGCCGCCCGGACCCGCCGAGATCAGCGTCCGCCAGCTCCGCGGCGGCCGGTCCGCGGCGGCGCTCGCCACCATCGACGGCCTGGCCACCGCCCTGGTCCGGCACTCCCACGGCCCCGAGGAGCCCCCGACGATCCGTTCCGGTGACGCCTCGCCCCCGGAGCGGCGTCCCGATCCCGAATCCCTGGAACGCTTCACACCTCCGCGCGCCCTGGTCGCCTTCGGCTCCCACGTGGACATCCGGCCGCTCGGTACGTCCCGTCCGCTCGCCGCCGGACCCGACCCCGCGTACGAGGCCTGGATCCGGATCTCCCCGCAGGCCCCCGGCGTCGACCACCTGGACGCCCGGTCCCGGCGCCTGATCCTCGTCGACGCGATGCCGCCCGGCCTGTTCGCCGTCTGGAACCGGCCCGCGCCCGTTCCGACCCTGGAACTGTCGGTGCACTTCGCTCCCTGCCCCGACGACTCCCCGTGGCACCTGGTGCGCCACCGCACGGTGTGGGCCTCCGCTGACCTGTGCGTGGACGAGACCACCCTGCACACCCGGCACGGTGAACTCGCAGTCCAGGGGCGCCAGCTCCGCCGGATCCTGCCCGCCTGAGCCCCGGGGCCCGCCCCCGCGTCCGTACCCGGGACGGCACCGACGCGGGCCCCTGGCCCGCGCTCGACCACACACCGCGCGTCCCCCACCCCGTCTCCGCTGAAATCCGCCGCGGGGACCCCACCGAGGAGACCACAGACATGCCCGAAGCCGTCATCGTCGACGCCGTACGCACGCCCATCGGCAAGGGAAGACAGAGCGGTGCCCTGCACGGCGTCAACGCCGTGGACCTGCTCGCCCACAGCCTCGAAGCCCTCGTCGAGCGCACCGGCCTGGACCCCGCACTGGTGGACGACGTCATCGGCGGCGTCGTCACCCAGCACGGAGAACAGGCGGCCAACATGACCCGCCGCGCCCTCCTCGCCGCCGGATTCCCCGAGTCCGTGCCCGCCACCACCGTCGACCGCCAGTGCGGCAGCAGCCAGCAGGCCGTCCACTTCGCCGCACAGGGGGTCATCGCGGGCGCCTACGACATCGTCGTCGCCGCGGGGGTGGAGTCGATGGGGCGCGTGCCCATGGGAACCAACCTGGCAGGGTCGGCCGACGCGCTCGGCTCGGGCTTCGCCAAGCGCTACCCCGAAGGACTCGTGGGCCAGGGCGTGTCCGCCGAGCTGATCGCCGCCCGCTGGGACATCTCCCGGCGGCGGATGGACGAGTTCGCCCTCACCAGCCACGCCCGGGCGGCGGACGCCACGCGGCGCGGCGCCTTCGACGGCCAGCTCGCACCGGTCAACGGCCTGGCCGCCGACGAGGGCATTCGTGAGGGCGGCACCCCGGACACGCTCGCCGCGCTGCGCCCCGCCTACCGCGACGACGCCACGGCCGCCCGCTTCCCGCAGATCACCTGGAACGTCACCGCGGGAAACGCCAGTCCGCTCAGCGACGGCAGCGCGGCCGTCCTCATCATGAGCGCGGAGCGCGCCGCCGAACTCGGCCTGCGCCCGCTCGCCCGGCTGCACAGCTTCGCCGTCGCCGCCGACGACCCGCTGTACATGCTCACGGCGGTCGTCCCCGCCACGCGCAAGGTGCTGGACCGGGCCGGGCTGGCCATGGACGACATCGACCTGTTCGAGGTCAACGAGGCCTTCGCCTCCGTCGTGCTGGCCTGGGCCGCCGAGACCGGCGCCGACCTGGGCCGGGTCAACGTCAACGGCGGCGCGATCGCGCTCGGCCACCCGCTCGGTGCCAGCGGTGCCCGGCTGATGACCACCCTCGTCCACGGGCTCCACGAGCACGGCGGCCGGTACGGACTGCAGACCATGTGCGAGGCCGGGGGACTGGCCAACGCCACCGTCGTCGAACGGCTCTGAGCGCTCGTCCCCCGAACCCCGGCCCGGCCCCGGACACGACGGCGCCCCGGCCGCGGACCTCCTGAACGGAAACCTCCCGGCCGGGGCGTTCGTACGTACCGCTCCCGGGTGACCTCAGAGCTTGGCGGCCGCCTCCTCGTCCACCCAGAACACCGTCCGCTCACTACCGCGCGCACCGGCCACCGGGGCCCGGTCCACGCTCGCGCCGGACAGCCCCAGGCGTACGGCCTCGGCCTTGGACTCACCCGATGCCAGCACCCACACCTGCCGCGCCGCGCCGATGGCCTGCAGGGTCAGGCTGATCCGCGTCGGCGGCGGCTTGGGGGAGTCGTGCACCGCCACCACGGCGGCCTCGTCCTCGTGCACCCCCGGCAGCCCCGGGAACAGCGACGCCACGTGCGCGTCCGGCCCCAGACCCAGCAGGCACACGTCGAACTCGGGCACCGGGCCGTCCCCCCGCGCCGCCACTGCCAGCGCCGCCGAGTAGTTCGTGGCCCCCCGCACCGCGTCGTGGTTGTCGGTCCCGTCCGAGGACGGCATCGGGTGCACCTGGTGCGCGGGGATGTCGATGTCGTTGACCAGCGCCTCGCAGGCCTGGGTCTCGTTGCGCTCGGGGTCGCCCTCGGGCAGGAAGCGCTCGTCCCCCCACCACAGGTGGACGTGCGACCACTTCATCCCGCTGGCCTTGGCCTCGTCCCGCAGCGCCGCGAGGGTCCGGATACCGACCCCGCCGCCGGTCAGCACCAGGTGGAACTCGCGCTCCTCCACCTCGGCGCTCACGATCAGCTTCGCCAGCCGGGACGCGGCGCTCTGCGCCAACTGGCCCGCGTCGTTCGTACGGACGATCTCCGGTTCGGTCATCCCTCTACTCCGCTTCCAGCGAGCAGCGGCCCCAGGTGGCGGGCCGCGCTCGCGTAGGTCTCGTCGGCGTCCAGACGGCGCAGCTCCTCGGCCAACGCCAGGGCCGCGCCGCGCCGGGCCAGGGCCACCGTCTGGTCCGGCTGCCCGGTCCGGGACAGGGTCGCCACCCGGCCGTCCACCCGGGAGATCGTGATGTCCCCCTGGTCGGTGGTCAGCCGGACCTCGGTCAGGCCGGGCCCGTCCGAGGTGCCGCGTTCCACCGGCACCTCCAACCGCTCCGACAACCACGCCGCCAACAGCTCGGCGCTCGGGTAGTCGCGTTCGGCCGTCACCCTGGCCGAGGTCACCCACCCGCACGGCTGGTCCATGGCGCTGGCCAGCAGCGAACGCCACGGGGTGAGCCGAGTCCAGGTCAGGTCGGTGTCACCCGCACGGTAGTGGGCTACCCGCTCCACCAGGTCCCGTACCGGGTCCGGGGCGCGCAGGGCGTCGGTGATCCGGCGGTGGGCCAGGCGGCCCACCGGGTCGGCGGCCGGGTCGGCGGGCCCCCGGCCCGGCCACCACACCACCACCGGGGCGTCCGGGACCAGCAGCGGAGTCAGCACCGAGTCGGGGTGCTCGCCCAACGGCCCGTACAGGCGCAGCAGCACCGCCTCGCCCGGCCCCGACGTGCCGGGGCGGCGGATCTCCGCGTCGATGGCCGGTTCGGCCTCCGGGTCGCGGCGGATCAGCGCCACCACCCGCGAGGGGTGCTCGCGGCCCGCCTCGGTGGCGGCGCGCACGGCGTCGTAGTGGTCGGCCTCGTCGGTGACGATCACCAGGGTGAGCACCATGTTCATGGCGCCCCCGCCGACACTGAGCCGCTCGGCCATGAGCGCCTCGGTGATCTGCGAGGTCGTGGTGCGCGGAAGATAGAGCGTCATCTGTCCCTCCGGAAGCGGGCGCGGGCGGTCACGGGCGGCGCCACTGGCGGCCGTCCCTGCTGAGCAGTTCCTCCGCGGACTCGGGGCCCCAGGTACCCGAGCCGTACTGTTCGGGCCGGCCGTCCTTGGCCCAGTACTCCTCGACCGGGTCCAGGATCCGCCAGGACAGCTCGACCTCCTCCTGGCGCGGGAACAGCGGCGGGTCGCCGATGAGCACGTCCAGGATGAGCCGCTCGTAGGCCTCCGGGCTGGCCTCGGTGAAGGACTGCCCGTACGTGAAGTCCATGCTCACGTCGCGCACCTCCATGGAGGTGCCCGGCACCTTGGACCCGAACCGGAGGGTGACCCCCTCGTCGGGCTGGATGCGCAGCACCAGGGCGTTCTGGCCGAGCTCGCTGATGTCGCTGCGGGCGAACATCTGCTGCGGTGCCGCCTGGAACACCAGCGCCACCTCGGTCACCCGGCGGCCCAGCCGTTTGCCGGTGCGCAGGTAGAACGGGACCCCCGACCAGCGGCGGGTGCCCACGTCCAGCTTCAGCGCCGCGTAGGTCTCGGTCACCGAGTCGGAGGGGATGCCCTCCTCCTCCAGGTAGCCGCGGACCGAAGCCCCGCCCTGCCACCCGGCCGCGTATTGGCCGCGCGCCGTCCCCTTGCCCAGGTCGTCGGGGAGCGTCACCGCGGACAGGACCTTCTCCTTCTCGGCGCGGATCGCGTCGGCGCTGTAGGAGACGGGCTCCTCCATCGCGACGAGCGCGAGCAGCTGCAGGAGGTGGTTCTGGATGACGTCGCGTGCCGCGCCGATGCCGTCGTAGTAGCCCGCGCGGCCGCCCACACCGATGTCCTCGGCCATGGTGATCTGCACGTGGTCCACGTAGCTGCGGTTCCACAGCGGCTCGAACAGGGTGTTGGCGAAGCGCAGCGCCAGGATGTTCTGGACCGTCTCCTTGCCCAGGTAGTGGTCGATGCGGAACACCGACGACGGCGGGAACACGTCGTCCACCACCGCGTTGAGCTCCTTGGCGCTCTCCAGGTCGTGGCCGAACGGCTTCTCGATCACCACCCGGCGCCACGGTGTGGCCCCGCCCGGGCCAGCGGGTTCGGGGGTGGCCAGACCGCTGCGCTTGAGCTGGGTGACCACCGTCGGGAACAGTTTGGGCGGCAGCGAGAGGTAGAAGGCGTAGTTGCCCCCGGTGCCGCGCTCGGAGTCCAGTTCACGGACGGTCCGGGCCAGGTTGTCGAAGGCGCCGTCGTCGTCCAGGTCGCCCTGGACGAACCGCACGCCCTCGCTCAGCTGGCGCCACACGTCCTCCCGGAACGGGGTGCGGGCGTGTTCGCGCACCGCGGCGTGGGCCTCGGCCGCGAAGTCCTGGTCCTCCCAGTCGCGGCGGGCGAAACCGACCAGGCCGAAGCCGGGCGGCAGCATGCCGCGGTTGGCGAGGTCGTAGATGGCGGGCAGGAGTTTCTTGCGGGCCAGGTCGCCCGTGACGCCGAACAGCACCAGCACGCTGGGCCCGGCGATACGGGGGAGCCTTCGGTCCAGGGCGTTGCGGAGCGGGTTGGGTACCGCTCCCGGCATCACCGGTTCTTTCACGCTTGTCCGCGCTTCCTGTCGAGAGTGGCCGGTGGGTCGGTGGCTGACGGTACCCGCGTCCGCGCACCCCGGTTCGGGTGCGCGGACGCGGGCCGGGCCCCGAAGGGCCCGTCGGCTCAGGCGAGCTCGTCGAGCTTCATGGTGAGGCGGCCGAGCAGGCTCTCCCAGGAGTCCACGAACTTGACCACGCCGTCCTCCTCCAGGTGGCGGGTCACGTCGGCCAGGTCCACGCCGACCTCGGCCAGGGCGTCCAGGTCGGCCTGGGCGGCCTCGTAGCCCGCACGGACGGTGTCCCCGGTGACCTCGCCGTGGTCGGCGGTGGCGTCCAGGGTGGCCTGCGGCATCGTGTTCACGGTGCCCGGGGCCACCAGCTCGGTGACGTACCGGGTGTCCGGGTAGGCCGGGTCCTTCACACCGGTGGAGGCCCACAGCGGGCGCTGCGGGGTGGCGCCCCCGGCGGCCAGGGCCTTCCAGCGCTCGGAGGAGAAGACCTCCTCGTAGTCGCGGTAGGCCAGGCGGGCGTTGGCGATGGCGGCGCGGCCGAGCAGCTCCTCGGCCCGCGGGGTGCCGATCCCCTTCAGACGCTTGTCCGTCTCGGCGTCCACCCGGCTGACGAAGAACGACGCCACCGACTGGATGCGGGACAGGTCGTGGCCGTTCTCCCGGGCCAGCTCCAGCCCGGCCAGGAACGCGTCCATGACCGCGCGGTAGCGCTCCAGGGAGAAGATCAGGGTCACGTTGACGCTGATGCCCAGCCCGAGCACCCGGGTGATCGCGGGCAGGCCCTCGACGGTCGCCGGGATCTTGATCATCAGGTTGGGCCGGTCGACCAGCCACCACAGCGACTTGGCCTCGGCGACGGTGCGCTCGGTCTCGCGCGCCAGACGCGGGTCCACCTCCAGGGAGACCCGGCCGTCCACGCGGTCGGTGGCCTCGTACACCGGGCGCAGGGTGTCCGCCGCCCAGCGGATGTCGTAGGCGGTCAGCAGCCGGACGGCCTCGCCCACCGACACCCCGCGCACACCGAACTCGTGCACCTGCAGGTCGTAGGCGTCGCCCTCGGCGAGCGCCTTGTCGAAGATGGAGGGGTTCGAGGTGACGCCGGTGACGTTGTGCGTCGACATCAGTTCGGCCAGGTTGCCGGTACGCAGCCGGTTGCGGCTGATGTCGTCCAGCCAGACGGACTGGCCGGCCGCGGCCAGGTCCTTCAGAGCGGTGCTCATGGTTCTCTCACGCCTTCCTCACGGGGCGCGTACGCCCCTGTCACACGGAGCGGGCCCGCCGGGGATCCTCCCGGCGGGCCCGCGTCGTCAGCTTCCGGCCTTGGCCAGACTGTCGCGGACCGCCGCGACGACGGCCTCGGAGGTGATGCCGAACTTCTCGTAGAGCGTCTGGTAGGGAGCGGAGGCACCGAAGTGCTCCAGGCTCACCGACACGCCGGCGTCGCCGACGTAGGAGCGCCATCCCATGGCGATACCGGCCTCGACGGACACGCGGGCGCGCACCGAGGACGGCAGCACCTGCTCCCGGTACTCCTCGCTCTGGGAGTCGAACCACTCCACGCACGGCATGGAGACCACGCGGGTGGGCGTGCCGGCCTTCTCCAGTTCGGTGCGGGCCTCCAGGGCCAGGTACACCTCGCTGCCGGTGGCGACGACGATCGCCTCGGGGGTGCCGCCGCTGGCCTCGGCCAGCACGTAGCCGCCCTGGGCGGCGCCCTCGGCGGAGGCGTGGGTGTCCCGGTCCAGGACGGGCACGTTCTGGCGGGTGAGCGCCAGCGCGGACGGACGGTCGGCGTTGGCCAGGACCTCGCGCCAGACGACGGCGGTCTCGTTGGCGTCGGCCGGACGGATCACGTCCAGGCCGGGGATGGCGCGCAGCGCCCACAGGTGCTCGACCGGCTGGTGCGTGGGGCCGTCCTCGCCCAGGCCGATGGAGTCGTGCGTCCACACGTAGGTGACCGGCAGCTTCATCAGCGCGGCCAGGCGCACGGCCGGGCGCATGTAGTCGCTGAACACCAGGAAGGTGCCGCCGTAGGGGCGGGTGGGGCCGTGCAGGGCGATGCCGTTGAGGATCGATCCCATGCCGTGCTCGCGGATACCGAAGTGCAGCACCCGCCCGTAGGGGTTGCCCGGGAACATGCTGCTGGCCCGGTCGAAGGGCAGGAAGGACGGCTCGCCCTTGGGCGTGGTGTTGTTGGACCCGGCGAGGTCGGCGGACCCGCCCCACAGTTCGGGCAGGAGCGGTGCGATGGCGCCGAGCACCTCACCGCTGGCCTTGCGGGTGGCCATGCCCTTCTCGCTGGCCTCGAAGGACGGCAGGGACTTCTCCCAGCCCTCGGGGAGCTTGCCAGACTGGAGGCGGTCGAAGAGCTCGCCGTGCTCCTCGGCGCCCTTGCGCCAGGCGTGCAGGGCCTCGTCCCAGGCGGCGTGGGCCTCACGGCCGCGGTCCAGGGCCTTGCGGGTGTGCTCGATCACGGCGTCCTCGACGGCGAACGGCTCGTCGGGCAGGCCGAGGATCTCCTTGGTGGCGGAGATCTCGTCGGCGCCCATCGCCGCGCCGTGGATGGCGCCGGTGTTCTGCTTGTTCGGCGAGGGCCAGCCGATGACGGTGCGCAGACGGATGAAGGTCGGACGCCCGGTCTCGGCCTTGCCGCGCAGGATCGCCTGGTGGAGCGCCTCGACGTCCTCGACGTACTCCCCGGTGGCGGTCCAGTCGACCTCCTCGACGTGCCAGCCGTAGGCGGCGTAGCGCGCCACGACGTCCTCGCTGTGCGCGATGCGGGTGTCGTCCTCGATGGAGATCTGGTTGTCGTCCCAGATCATGATGAGGTTGCCGAGGTTCTGCGTCCCGGCCAGGGCGCTGGCCTCGTGGCTCACGCCCTCCTGGACGTCGCCGTCGGAGCAGAAGGCGTAGACGTGGTGGTCGAAGGGGCTGGCACCCGGGCCGGCCTCGGGGTTGAACAGGCCGCGCTCGCGGCGGGCGGCCATGGCCATGCCGACGGCGTTGCCGACGCCCTGCCCCAGCGGGCCGGTGGTGGTCTCCACACCGGCGGTGTGGCCGACCTCGGGGTGGCCCGGGGTCAGGCTGTCCCACTGGCGCAGACCCTTGAGGTCGTCGATGGTGAGGCCGTACCCGGCCAGGTAGAGCTGGATGTACAGGGTGAGGCTGGAGTGGCCGATCGACAGCACGAACCGGTCCCGGCCCACCCAGTCGGGCGCGGCGGGGTCGTGCCGCATGACCTTCTGGAAGAGGAGGTAGGCGGCGGGAGCGAGGCTCATCGCGGTGCCGGGGTGACCGTTACCCGACTTCTCTACCGCGTCCATGGCCAGCGCCCGGACCGTGTTGACGGCGCGGAGGTCGAGGTCCGACCACTCCAGGGTGTTCGGGGTGTGGGCGTTCACGGCCTTTGGTCTCCTTCTCGGGCACCCGTGCACCCGGTTCCGGGGCGGGTGTGCGGTTGTGCGTGCAGGTTGTCGCCGGGCACCCCGTCGGCGGCCCGCCGGTCGGGCGGGTCGCGGGGGGAACGCGGGAGGGCGGGGTCGCCATCGGCATCGGCATCGGCTGTGGACGTGGCTCGGCCGCACGTTGCCGACTTTGAGCCTATCGTCCGCGGCCGGGGATGTCGTTGCCCGACACCTCCTATTAGTTGTGGGTAACGCAGCAG
Organism: Nocardiopsis sp. iso_40; assembly: GCF_056173285.1. Lineage (NCBI taxonomy): Bacteria > Bacillati > Actinomycetota > Actinomycetes > Streptosporangiales > Nocardiopsidaceae > Nocardiopsis > Nocardiopsis sp. iso_40. Next base: position 2,159,224 of record NZ_CM149666.1, read on the forward strand.
GTGCGCGGGTTCCTGCGCACCCCGGCCCTCCTCCCGGGCGCGTGGCACGTTGGAAGCACGGCGAGGGCTGTGCGAACCTTCTCTACACCCGTGCGGTCGGCGGGCGCCTGATGCGCAGGCCGCCGGGCCCCTGCCGGAGGCCACCCGTACGGAGGGGGTTGGTCACCGGTCCCCGCAGCCAAGTACTACACTTTGTCGTTGACGGGGTTTTGGCTGATCCTGACGCTTTGTCGGGCCGTTCGACCCCGCGTGGCGAGCAGTGTCGAAATCCCCAAGAGTTGTCGAGGTATCCGCGTGTCTGAAACCGAGCCGGCCCCCCGGGGGACAGCAGTGCTTCCGGACGTGAGGACGCGGAACTGATGGCGCTCACCAACCGTTCCCCGCAGACCCAGGAGAGCGCCGAGGCGGCCGCCCCCGCGCCGGAGGCCCCCCGCAGGGCCTCGTTCGGCGCCTACGCCCGCGCCTACGTCGCCCTCTCCAAGCCGCGCGTCATCGAGCTGCTGCTCATCACCACCATCCCGGTGATGTTCGTCGCCGCCGGGGGTGTGCCGCCGCTGTGGACCGCGGTCGCCACCCTGCTGTTCGGCACCATGTCGGCGGCCAGCGCGAACGCGATGAACTGCTACATCGACCGCGACATCGACCGTGAGATGCGTCGCACCCGCCAGCGTCCGGGCGCGATGGACCTGGTGACCCCGCGCGGCGCCCTCGTCTACGGCCTGATCCTGGCGGTCGGTTCCACCGTCGGCTTCCTCGCACTCGTCAACGTGCTCTCGGCCGTGCTGTCGCTCTTCGCGATCGCCTTCTACATCTTCGTCTACACGATGCTGCTCAAGCGGCGCACCGCGCAGAACGTCGTGTGGGGCGGCATCGCCGGCTGCATGCCGGTCCTCATCGGCTGGGCGGCCGTCACCAACAGCCTCGACTGGGCGCCGTTCGTGCTCTTCCTGGTCGTGTTCTTCTGGACGCCGCCGCACACCTGGACGCTGGCCATGCGCTACCGCGAGGACTACGCGGCCGCCAAGGTCCCGATGCTGCCCGTGGTCGCCAGCGACCGCCGGGTCCTGCTGGAGTCGGTGCTGTACAGCTGGGCGACCGCGATCGTCTCGCTGATCTTCTGGCCGGTGGCCGGGACCACCTGGTTCTACGGTGCGGTCGCCCTCGTCCTGGGCGCCCTGCTGGTCATCCAGGCGCACCGCCTGCTCAGCCGATCGAAGGCGGGGGTGACCGGGGCCCGGCTGAAGACGATGGGTTTCTTCCACCTCTCCAACGCCTACCTGGCGCTGCTGTTCGCCGCGGTCACCGTCGACCCGCTGATCGCGCGCTTCCTCGTCTGAGGGGCGCCCCCGAAGGCCCGGGGCGGTCCGGGGCTCAGCCCCGCCGTCCCCGCCGTCCCCAGACGAGGACCGCCGACCACACGACCAGCGCCACCAGCAGCATCGCCAGCGGCACGTGCGCCTGGAGCGGCCCGTAGGTGCCCAGCGCGGCCTGGCCGAAGCCGAGCAGGAACGCCAGCAGGCTCACCACCGCGACCAGGCGGTCGTGCCGGGGCCCGCCGGGCGACCCGGCCCGCGGCAGCCGCCACACCAGGAGTGCCGCCAACAGCTGCACGCCGGTGGCCGCGTGCACGGCGAAGGCCCCGCCGTAGTGCAGCGGCAGCGCGTCGGTGTTGAAGGTGACCAGCTGCCCCGCCGTGGCGAACTCCCACAGGAGGGCGGCCAGGCTGGCACCGACCGCGATGCGCAGTACCAGGAGCCAGAGCGGGTTGCCCGCCCGGTCGGCGGTCGTTTTCGGGTCCATGGTGCGGCCTTTCTCCGTGACGGTCGGACAGGTTCGATTGTGCCGTACCCGGACCGGCCCCTCCGGCTCCTCCCGGCGGGCGTCCAACCGCTACGATCTGTCCCCATGCCCCGACTCGACAGCAAGGCGATCCTCCAGGGACGCCGCTCCCGTTACTCGACGACCCTCATCCTGGGCACCACCGTCAGCGTGGTGTGCATGCTCGGCATGCTCGGGTACCTGTGGATGCTGGCGATGGCCGGGGGAGCGGCGGCCGGGATCGACGGTGCGACCGGGTTCCTCGTCAGCCTGGTGACCGCGGTCGTCCCGGTCACCATCCTGGTGCCGCTCATCCTCATGCTCGACCGGCTGGAACCGGAACCGGGCTGGGTGCTGTTCTTCGCGTTCGTGTGGGGCGGGGGCGTGGCCGTCGTCGCCTCGCTCCTGCTCAACACCTGGGGGCTGACCTACTTCACGGTGCCGGTGTTCGGCGAGGGGGTGGCCGACTTCCTCAGCACGGCGCTGGTGGCCCCGGTCGTGGAGGAGAGCGCCAAGGGCGCGGTCCTGCTCATCCTGCTCTGGCGGCGCCGAAACGAGATCGACACCTTCACCGACGGCGTGATCTACGCCGGGATGGTGGCGACCGGGTTCGCCTTCACCGAGAACATCCTCTACTTCCTCAGCGCCTTCTTCGAGGGCACGCTCGTCGCGACCTTCGCCATCCGCGGCCTCGTCGCACCCTTCGGCCACCCGGTCTACACCGCGATGATCGGCCTCGGCGTGGCCTACGCCGCCATGCGCACCGGCGGCCTCCGCTTCCTGGCGCCGTTCGCCGGATGGGTGGCGGCGGTCCTCCTGCACGGGATGTGGAACGCGGCGACCACCTTCGGCTGGGCCGGGCTGGCAGTGGCCTACCTGATGCTGTTCCTGGTGCTCCTGGGCATCCTGGTGATCGCCGCCCGCGACCGCCGCAGCCAGGTCGCGGCGATCGACCGGTACCTGCCGCCCTACATCTCCACGGGCCTGGTCACCCCGTCCGACATCACCATGCTCAGTTCGATGACGGCGCGGCGCCAGGCCCGGGAGTGGGCCGCGCACAACGCGGGAGCCCGCGGCCGCCTCGCGATGAAGGAATACCAGCTGGCCGCGACCGAGCTCGCCCTGCTGCACCAGAAACTCGACCTCGGCCTACCCCGACAGGACTGGAAGGTCCGCCGTGACTCGTTCCTGGCGCTGATGCACGTGGCCCGGGACACCTTCCTGGGGCGGCTGCCCCAGCCGGTGAAGCCGGGGTGGGCGGAGAACCCCACCGACTCGGGTTTCCTGCGCCGAGCGGACTTCGCGCACGTCATCGCCCAGACGCAGGCTCAGCAGGACTACGTTCCCCGGCACGGGCAGCCTCCGCGGTGAGCTCCTCGCCCGGCGGCACCAGCCGTGTGGTGGCGAAGTACAGGCGGGAGACCGCGACCCAGGTGAGCGCGGAGCCGAGCACGTGCAGCACCACCAGGGCCTCGGGCAGTTCCAGGGCGTACTGGGTGTAGCCGAGCACGCCCTGGAGCAGCACGATCGCGAGCAGGGCCGCACTGCTCCTGCGCGCGGGCCGGGAGGCGCCGCCGCGGAAGGCGATCGCGGTGGCGAGGAGGCTGCCCAGCAGGGTGAGCCAGGCCAGGGCCGAGTGCACCCGGGTGATCGCGGGCAGGTCCAGGTCCCAGCGCGGAGCCGCGGCGTCACCGCCGTGCGGGCCGGTGCCGGTGACCACGGTTCCGGCGATCAGCAGCAGGAAGCCGACCACGACCAGGCCGACGCTCACCGTGTGCAGCATGGGGCCCACGCAGATCCGGGGCCTGCCCTCGGGCTCCTGGCAGCGCACGTACAGCGCGACGGTGATGAAGACCATCACCATGGACAGCAGGAAGTGGGCGGCGACCGAGGCGGGGTGCAGGTCGGTCCAGACGGTGATGCCGCCGACCACGCCCTGGCCCAGCACGCCCACCGGGATGATCGCGGCCAGCCGGACGAGGTCGCGTCGGCGCGGGCTCGTGCGCAGCACGGCGACGAGGGTGATCACGGCGACCGCCAGGACCACGAAGGTCAGCGTGCGGTTGCCGAACTCGATGGCGGCGTTGAGGGCCGCGTGCCCGGTGTCGATGGGTACGAAGCTGTCCGGTGTGCACCTGGGCCATTCGGAGCAGCCCAGGCCGGAGGAGGTGACCCGTACGGTCGCCCCGGTGACGGCGATCCCGGCGTTGACGACGATGTTCCCCAGCGCCCAGGCGCGCAGCGACTTCGGGGTGGGTTCCCAGATGCTGCGGGCCAGCAGGACCAGCGTCAGGACACCCGCGGCGGCCAGGACGATCTGCCAGCCCCAGAGGGGGACGCCGAGGAGGACGATGTCCTCCATCTCGTCCGCAGCGAGCGGTGTGAGCGTGTTCGTGGCCGTCGCCGCGGAGGCCGGGGATGCAAACATACGACAAAGCGTAGTACACGCTTCCGGAGTTCCCGACGCACCCCCGACACAGGTCGCCACCTGCGATGACGGGTTTCCCCGGAACGCGCGAGGGGTCCCGGAACGCGTTCCGGGACCCCCGGTCGGGCGGTCGGTGCTGTCCGGCCTCGGTGCCGGTCAGCCGCGGCGCCTCAGTCGTCGTACTGCGCGATGCACTGGTTCAGCAGGTTGAGGTTGAGGTTGAGCAGGCCGAGCGACTGCTGCTCCTGGACGCACTGCTGGTAGGCCCACGTGCCGGCTGAGGCGGCACCGGCGCCCAGTCCGAGCAGGCTGGCGGTGAAGAACAGTGTCAGGGCGAGCTTGGCGGCGATGCGCATGGTTTCCCTTCCGAATGCGGGTCATCAGGAGCGGGTCGGCCTTCCCAGGGGCATCAATTGCCGGGCCCGGGTGGGAGAAAACGCGGCCCGTGCGATGTTTGTCCGACTTGTGGTGATGTGCTGCCGTGCCGATGGCTCAGCGGGCGGGGGCGTGGCCTCCCGTTGTCCCGGGCCGTGCCCGCATTGGTCCGGCGGGGTCCGGTGTCGTCCACTGCCCACGACGGGTGCGCGGGGCGAAGTCCCGCCGATAAAGCTACCCTCACGAGAGGGTAGGGTTTGCTGTGGAGGGTCGACCTGCTTCCTTCGCGCTCCGCGCCCTCCCGTGGTGGCACGGCCGCGGCCGCGACCCCTGCCGTGGTCCGTGCCACCCCGCACCTGGTCCGCTCGGGCGCGGGCCCCGCGCCCGAGTCCTCATCGGCGGAACTCCCCTTCCCCACGTGGTCCGGACGGGTCATCCGACGCGGCATGAAATCCTCCTGGTGTGGGAGCGCACTAACATGGCGCCTTCGACGGCCAACGCCACCCGAACGAACCTGACGTTAGAGTAGAGTTAACAAGAAGGGGCACCCCGATGCCTGAACCGGGCCACATGCAGATCGGTGAGGTGGCCGAACGGACCGGCCTGTCCTTGCGGACCATCCGCTACTACGGCGAGGTCGGCCTCGTTGAACCGTCCGCCCGTTCGCGTGGGGGCTTCCGTCTCTACACCCAGGAGGACGTCGACCGGCTGAACCTCATCAAGCGGATGAAACCGCTGGAGTTCAGCCTGGAGGAGACCCGGGAGCTGCTGGAGACCCTCGACCGGCTCGGGGCCGAGCAGACCTCCGTCCAGGACCGGGAGGCCCTCAGCGAGAGGCTGGACGCCTTCGAGGCGGCCATCGTCGCCCGCTGCCAGGCCCTGCAGAAGCAACTGGCCATGGCCGAGGAGTTCGCCGGACGGCTACGCGAACAACGGGCCAGGGCCGACGCCCCCACCTGAGAACCCACACGTGCGAGGAGCGATCGTGACGGCGCCGGCGCCCTCGGCCAAGGCCGACCGGGAGGGGAAGTCCCGCCCGGTGGGTCAGCCCTTCTCGGGGCAGGTGTTCAAGATGCAGGCCAACATGGACCGCAACCACCGGGACCGGATGGCGTTCGTGCGGGTCTCCTCGGGCCGGTTCGACCGGGGGATGGTGCTCACGCACGCCTCGACGGGGCGGCCGTTCGCGACCAAGTACACCCAGGCGGTGTTCGGTTCGGACCGCTCCACGATCGACACGGCCTATCCGGGTGATGTGATCGCGCTGGTCAACGCGCATGCTCTGGCGGTGGGTGACACCCTCTACGAGGGCCCCAAGGTCGAGTTCCCGCCCATCCCCAGCTTCGCCCCCGAGCACTTCGTCGTCGCTCGTGCGGTGGACGCGGGCAGGTACAAGCAGTTCCAGCGCGGGATCGCGCAGTTGGACGCCGAGGGTGTGGTGCAGGTGCTGACCTCGGATGTGCGGGGTGAGCAGGCTCCGGTGCTGGCGGCGGTGGGTCCGTTGCAGTTCGACGTGGTGCGGCACCGGATGGAGCAGGAGTTCCGCTCGCCGATCGAGGCCTCGCCGTTGGAGTACTCGGTGGCGCGGCGTACCGATGCGGAGTCGGCTCCGGTGTTGCACGCGCTCTCGGGTGCGGAGGTGCTCAAGCGTCGCAACGACGGGGAGCTGTTGGTGCTGGTGCACAACAAGTGGCGGTTGCGGGTGATCGAGCGGGACAACCCGTCGTTGTTGATGGAGCCGCTGCTCGCCGGCGGCGTCGACGAGGAATACTAGGGCCCGGCTGCCCCCGCCCCCATGGAGCGCGCGGCACCGCGCCGCGTGCGAGCACCGAACAGAGCGCCCGTACCCGCCACGTCCGAGGAGTTTCACTGCCCTCCGCGCCGCCCGCCGCCGAAACCTCCGCCCCCAACCGTTCCGTCCCCAGGATCGTCATCGCCTCCGCGCTGGTCCTGGCGCTGAGCGGCCCCGGACAGACCGCCGGTATCGCGGTCTTCGTCGACCACGTCATCGCCGACCTCGGGGTCGGCCGTTCCGCGGTCTCCCTGGCCTACATGGCCGGGACCCTGTCCGGTGCTCTGGCACTTCCCTGGATCGGCCGTGCGGTGGACCGTTTCGGGGTCCAACGGGTTCTGGCCCTGGTGGCGCTCGGCTTCGGGAGCTTCCTGATGCTGCTCGCCTGCGCCCAGGAACTGGTCGGGCTGACGGCCGGTTTCGTCGGGGTGCGCGCCCTGGGGCAGGGCGGCATGAGCATGATCGCGACCACCGCCGTCGCGATCTCGGTGACCCGTAACCGGGGTACCCTGCTCGGCCTCACCAGTTCCCTGGGGGCGGCGGGGATCTCCCTGTTCCCCCTGCTCGCCGAGCGGGCGATCGCCGTCCTGGACTGGCGCTACACCTTCGTCGCCGAAGGGCTGCTGATCTGGGTCGTGGTCCTGCCGCTGGCCCTGTGGGGGCTGCGCGGCGCGACCCGGGCGCCCTCGGCGGACCAGGCCTGCCCGCAGAGCCCGGGCTCGGGCCCCGGGGCGCCGGCGCCCCTTTCCGCGATCGCCCGCACCTCCATGTTCTGGGCGATGGCAGGAGCCATCGCGTGCAGCGGTCTGGTCTCCACCGCCGTGTTCTTCCACCAGGTCTCCGTCCTGGGGGAGCAGGGGCTCACCCCCGCCCAGGCCGCCGCCAACTTCCTTCCCCAGACGGTCGCCGGTCTGGGTGCGGCCCTGCTGTTCGGGTCGGCGGCGGACCGGATGTCCCCGAAGATACTGATGAGCGCGGCCATGGCCATGCACGCCCTGGCTCTGGTCACCCTGCCGCTGGTGGCCCCAGGGTGGGGCGCCCTGCTCTACGGGGCCGCGCTGGGCGCGGCGGCCTCCGGAGCCCGCGCCGTCGAGAGCGCCGCGCTGCCCTTCTACTTCGGTACGGCGAGTCTGGGGACCCTGCGCGGTCTGACCCAGTCCGTGGCGGTCGCCTCCACCGCCGTGGGGCCCATCCTGCTGTCCCTGGCCCACGGCTGGGCGGACTCCTATCGCCCGGGAATCATGGGTCTGGCCCTGCTGTGCGCCGTCGTCGCGGTCGCGGTGTGTTTCGCGCGCAAGCCCCGGACCTTCCTTTCCCCTCCCGTGTCACACCACGATCAGGTCGGCTGAATCCCCAGGTGGACCGCCCTGTCGAGGGGGCGCTCCCGGCGCGACTGAGCAAGGCATGTGAACATCCCGGGATTCCGCCCAAAGAATCACTTTGGGTTATCCCGCCGGAAATGCGGCTGCCATCGAGATCACATATTTTGATCTGGGAAGATCCGTCATTCTCCACCCCTGTGACAGTTGTCTCAGTCGCCCTGCGTGACTCGAACCCTCACGTAACTGTAAATTTGAAGCAGGTCGGTTCCGCACGCACGAGGCGGAAACCCCACATACCTCCCGACCCGCCCCCAGGGACGGAGTCGGGCACGCGGCGACGAGGCCGCGCTCCGGGGCACCCGTCGGGTGCCGCACCGGAGAACCCCAGGCGTCTGCCGCCGCGGTCCCACCGGGCCGGGTGGCGCCCTCCGCGCCGTCGCCGCACCACCTGACGTGTGAACACCGCAGTCCTCGACGTGGACTGCCCGAACCAGATGGGTTCCATGAGTCTGCTGAAGACCCGACGAGGGTCCCTGATGTCCAAAATCCCCAGCGGGGCCCAGTTGCGCGCCGACGTCCTGGCCGGTCTGGTCGTCGCCCTGGCCCTGATCCCCGAGGCGATCGCGTTCTCCCTGATCGCCGGGGTCGACCCCCGGGTCGGCCTGTACGCCTCCTTCGTCATGGCCGTGTCCATCGCCTTCCTGGGCGGACGACCGGCGATGATCTCCGCCGCCACCGGCGCCATGGCGCTGGTGGTCGCCCCGCTGTCCATCGAGTACGGGGTCGACTACCTGATCGCGGCCACCATCCTGGCCGGTCTGATCCAGGTCGGGCTGGGCCTGCTGGGCGTGGCCAAGCTGATGCGGTTCGTGCCGCCCAGCGTGATGACCGGGTTCATCAACGCCCTGGCCATCCTGATCTTCCTGGCCCAGCTTCCGCACCTGGCCGGGGTCGGGGTGCCCGTCTACGCGATGGTCGCCGTCGGTCTGGTCATCATCTTCGGTCTGCCGCTGATCACCAAGGCGATCCCCGCCCCGCTGGTGGCCATCGTCGTGCTCACGGTGGGCGCCCTGGCCATGGGCATCCCCGCCCGCACCGTGGGCGACATGGGCGAGCTGCCCGACACCCTTCCGATCCCGCTGATCCCGGACGTGCCGTTCAACGTCGAGACCCTCACGCTGGTCCTGCCCTACGCGGTGACGCTGGCGCTGGTGGGCCTGATGGAGTCGCTGATGACCGCCAAGGTCGTCGACGACATCACCGAGACCTCCTCCGACCACGCCCGTGAGGCCCGCGGCCAGGGCATCGGCAACGTGCTGGTCGGCTTCTTCGGCGGGATGGCCGGCTGCGCGATGATCGGCCAGACGATGATCAACGTCAAGTCCGGCGCCCGGACCCGGATCTCGACCTTCCTGGCCGGTGTGTTCCTGCTCATCCTGTGCGTGGGGCTGGGCGACATCGTCGGGATGATCCCGATCGCCGCACTGGTCGCGGTGATGTTCTTCGTGGCGATCGTGACCTTCGACTGGCACAGCATCGCCCCCACCACGGTCAGGCGCATGCCCTGGACCGAGACCCTGGTCATGGCCGTCACCGTCGCCGTGGTGGTCTGGACCCACAACCTGGCGCTCGGCGTGATCGTGGGCGTGATCGTGTCCATGGTCCTCTTCGCGCGCAAGGCCGCCATGCAGGCCGACGTCACCAGTGTGCTGGACCCCGACGGCGGTACCCGGGTGTACTCGGTCAACGGCGAGGTCTTCTTCGCCTCCACCGGTGAGCTGGTGCAGCGGTTCGACTACGCCGAGCAGGGGCTGAGCAAGGTCGTGGTGGACATGTCGGGGGCCCACGTGTGGGACTCCTCCGCGGTGGCCGCGCTGGACCAGGTCACCGAGCACTTCCGCAGGCACGACGTGGAGGTGGAGATCACCGGTCTGAACAAGCCCAGTGCGCACCTGCACAAGGAGCTGACCGGAACCCTGGTGGGCGGCCACTGAGCCACCGGCCGGACGCCCGGAAGCGACCCCGCGGGGCCGTCGGAGATCCTCCGGCGGCCCCGCCGCCCTCTCCGGCCGTCCAGACCCGTCGGCCGCGCCCCGTCCCGTGGCGGTCCCGCCGCCCGGTGCCCAGCCGGGTCGTTACCGGTCGCCCCCCTGCGCCGCCTCACGCGCGTCGCGTTTGGCCGAGGTGCGGGTCGAACCCGCGCTCGCGGTGATCACACACGCCACCGCAAGCCACTGCCACACGGTCAGCAGCTCACCCAGCAGGACCAGGCCCACCAGGGCGGCCGCCGCGGGCTGGAGGCTCATCAGCACCCCGAACACCCTCGGCGGCATCCGGCGCAGAGCGTTCAGCTCCAGGGTGTAGGGCACCACGGAGGAGAGCACGCCCACCGCCAGGCCGAACAGCAGCAGCCGCCAGTCCAGCAGGGCGGCGCCGCCCTCGGCGATCCCGGCCGGAGCCAGCACCACCACACCCACCACACTGGCGACGGCCAGGCCGGAGGCCCCGCTGAACCGCTGCCCCGTGGCGGCGCTCAGCATGATGTACCCGGCCCAGGCCGTGGCGGCCAGCACCGCGAACAGCACGCCAACCGGGTCGAGTTCACCGAACTCGATCCCCAGCGCCGCCACGCCGAGCCCCGCCAGCCCCGCCCACAGCAGGTCGACGCGGCGGCGTGAGCCGATGATCGCGATCGCCAGCGGCCCCAGGTACTCGATGGTCACCGCGATACCCAACGGGATACGGGCGAAGGCCTGGTAGATGAGGTAGTTCATCGAGGCCAGGGCCACGCCGTAGCCGATCACCACCAGCCAGTCGCCACGGCTCCGGGCCTTCAGCGCGGGCCGGGCCAGCAGGACCAGGAGCACCGCCGAGGTGAGCAGGCGCAGCCACACCACTGCGGCCGGGGGCAGGGACTCGAACAGGTTCTTGGCCACGCCCGCACCGGTCTGCACCGAGACGATGCCGGCCATCACCAGCCAGACGGGGGGCAGTGATCCCAGCGCCGCGCTGGGGGAGAAGGTGCTGGTCGAACCGGTCCGGGTGCTCATGATGGGTCATCCTACGTTTTCGGCTGCCCTCTTCGCGTCCCCGGTGTCCGCGGCCCCCGCGCCGTCCGGGGCCGTTTCTCCCGGCCTGCTCCGGGACACCGCCGCCCACAGGAGCAGCAGCCACGCCACGGCCGCCACACCCGGTTGCAGCAGCGTCATGACCAGCCCGACCACCGTCGCCTCGCCCAGCCCGGTGAGGAGCTGGACCGCGATCCACAAAAAGGGCAGCGCCGCCGCGAGCAGGTTCACCACCAGGGCGGCCCACACCAGCCCCGGGCGGTCCGGGCGCCGCCACACCAGGAGGGTTCCGCCCACCGCGAGCAGGAACAGGGGAGGCCCGAGGTGACGGACGACGATGAACCAGGGCACTCCGATGGCTTCCATGGGCGCACACCCTATCGAGCGTTCCCGTCCGCCCCCGGCCTGCCCCGGGCGGGGCTCGAGAGGCCCCTGATATGCGCCAAGTGGGGCGTTTGGTGTGGAATAGTCCGGACCCGTAGTGAACCGGACCGCCCCCGTCCCGCAGGAGAGTCCCGCCATGTCCCGACGTAGAGCACCGCGTGCCGTATCCCCGGAGTGGCACGTGCCCAGGTGGCCGATTCTCGCCGGTGCGCTGGCCCTGCTCCTGGCGGTGGGGCTCGCCGGCTACGTGGCGGGCCTGTTCGTCGCCGACACCGACGCGGAGCCCGAGGAGATGTCCGTGGTCTCGGGGATCCTCGTCCAACCCTCGGACGCCCCGGAGGAGGAACCCGAACCCGAGGAGCAGGAGGAGGAAGAGGAGGAGCCGACCCACCCCGCGGGGCTCGACCCCGAACGCACCTACGTCCTGCAGAACGTGCACGGGGACCGGGCCCTCGACGTCGCGGGCTCCTCCGACCAGAACGGGGCCCACGTCCACCTCTGGGACCGCCACGACCAGAGCAACCAGCAGTGGCGCTTCGTCCACCTGGAGGCCGACCTCTACGAGATCGTCGGTGTGGGCAGCGGCAAGCTCCTGGAGGTCCCCACCGGGGAGGGGGCCGGTCCCGGAGCCGCCATCCTCACCCGGACCGGCGGGCAGAACCAGCACTGGAGGGTGGTCGAGGCCGGGGACGGGGTGGTCCGCCTGATCAACCGCGCCACCGGGCTGGTCCTCGAGGGGCAGGGCGGCGCCCCCGACAACGGGACACTGGTCACCCAGGCCGAGGACGGCGGCCACGCCCACCAGCAGTGGCGGCTGGTCCCGCTGGGCTGAGCCCCGCTCCGGACCGACCGGGCCCCGGGACCCGGCCCCACGGGGCTGCTAGTGTGCATCCGTGTTCTCCACCCGTGCGTAGACCGACGCCCCCGCCGCGGCAGGCAGCCGCGGCCCTCCGGCGTCCACGCACACCCGCGGCGCTGACCACCCGCGCCGCCCTCCTGACGGAGAACACCCATGTCCTCGCCCCGCCGGGCGCCGACCTACCGTGCCGTCCTGCGCGTCACGGGGGTCCCCCGTTTCCTCGTCCCCGCCCTCCTGGGCCGTCTGTCCTACGGGATGGTCTCGCTCGCTCTGACGCTGGCCGTCACCCACACCACCGGCTCCTACGCCGACGCGGGTATGGTCATGGGCCTGTTCGGCCTCACCGTCACCGTCCTGTCACCGGTACGGGCCGACCTCATCGACCGCCACGGGCCGTTCCGCGCCCTGCTTCCGATGGCCCTCCTGCACGCGTCGGCCCTGCTGGGTCTGGCCGTCGTCTCCTGGGTCCCCGGAGCGCACCTCGGAGTCCTGGCCGCCCTTACCTCGGTGGCGGGGGCCTGCGCGCCCCCGCTCGGCCCCCTCACCCGCAGCGTGTGGAGCCACCTGATCACTGATCGGGGGCTCCTCCAACGGGCCTACAGCCTGGACACCGTCACCGAGGAGCTCATCTTCCTCACCGGGCCGTTGCTCCTCGGCGCCCTGATGCGGGTGTGGCCGCCCTCCGCCGGGCTGGTGCTGGGCGCGTCCCTGATCGTGTCCGGGACCGCGGGCCTGGTGACCTCGGCCGCAGCCCGTTCCATGGACGCCGACCGAACCGCGTCCCGCCCCGAACCCGCTCCGCTCCCGGACGCCGCAGCGCCCCGGAACCCGGGCACGAGACGGGTTCGGGGCCCGGGCCCGGCCGCACGCGGGGGCTTCCTGTCCGCCGTCGCGGTCTCCGCGGCCGCTGGGCTCACCCTGGGCGCGTCGGCCCTGCTCAACGTCGCCTTCGCCGAACAGCGGGGCACCGTCGGGGACGTGGTGCTGCTGGAGTCCGCGCAGGCCGCGGGCAGTGCCGTCGGCGGTCTGGTCTACGGCGCCCTCGTCTGGCGGGCCGGGTCGCGTACCCGGCTGGCCCTGTTGGGCGCGGGGCTGGGCGGCGGTGTGGCCGCGGCCGCGCTGGCGCCCGGGGTGTCGGCCCTGGTGGCGCTGTTGTTCGTCGTCGGGCTGTTCACGGCGCCCCTGATCACCGCCGCCTACCTGCTCGCCGACGAATCGGTGGCCCCCGGCTACCGGACCCGGGCCGGGAACTGGGTGAACACCGCCTTCAACGCGGGCTCCTCGGCGGGCGGCGCGGCCGTGGGCCTGTTCCTCACCACGGCTCCGCCGGGCGCGGGCTACCTCCTGGCCGGGGCGCTGCTCCTCACGGCGTCCGCCGTCGTGTTCCTGGTCCCGGCGCGCACCGCCCGGTCCGTGCAGCCCGGACCGCCCCCGGGCGGCTCAGGCCAGCAGGAGTGAGCGCACCGTCCGCCAGGTCGTCCCGTCGGCGGCGTTGAGCAGGCCGACCCGTTCGTCGTCGGGCCGGTAGGGGTCGCCCTCGGGCCTGAGGGCGACCCCGCCCGCCTCGGTCAGCAGCAGGCTGCCGGGGGCGTGGTCCCAGGGCAGGGTCCGATGGAACAGGACGAAGTCCAGGTCGCCCTCCACGAGCTGGGGGTAGTCCACGCCCGCGCAGTGGGCGCCCGGACCCACCTCGGCGAACGCGGGGATCGCGGAGACCACGCGCTCGCGGGCCGTGGGGGACAGGAAACGGGACAGCACCGCCCCGCGCAGTTCCGCTGGGTCGGCGGGTGCGGGTTCGCGGTGCAGCCGGGTTCCGTCCCGCCACGCACCGGAGCCGAGTTCGGCGACGTAGAAGCGGTCCTCTGTGGGTCGCAGGATCCAGGAGGCGACGGTCCGTCCCTCGCGGACCAGGGCGGCCATGACGGCGAACGCGGTGCTGCCCCGGGCGAAGTTGCGGGTGCCGTCGACCGGATCGACCACCCAGGCCGCCGGCTCCCGCCGCAGGGCGCTGACCAGCTCGGGGGTGGCGGAGGCGGCCTCCTCGCCCACGACGGGGACGTCCAGCAGCTCCCGTAGGCGGCGGCTGATCTGCTCCTCCGCCTCACGGTCGGCCACGGTGACGATCTCGCCGGGCGACTTCTCCGACACCTCGTGCTCGGCCAGGGTTCGGAAGCGGGGCAGGACCGCGGTGTCGGCGGCCTCGCGGAGGATCCCGGTCACCGCGTCGATGTCGATCGTCATGACCGACAGCCTAGAGGGGTGCGCCGGTCGGTCCGGGGCCGCGTCCGGGTGGAGCGTTACTCCCAGCGGAACAGGCGCGAAGCGAGGAAGCCGGCGCCCGCGGTCCACACGGCCAGTACCACGAAGGCACCCGGGCCGGGGAGGGCCCCCTCGGTGAGCACGGCGCGCAGGCCCGAACTGAGTGCGGTGATCGGCAGCGCCGACACCGCCTGCTCCATCGGGCCGGGGAAGCTACTGGTGGGGAACAGGACCCCGCCCAGCCCCAGCATCAGCACGTAGACCAGGTTGGCTCCGGCCAGGGTCGCCTCGGCGCGGAGTGTGCCCGCCATCAGCAGGGCCAGTGAGCTGAAGGCCGCGGTCGCCAGCAGCAGGAGTCCCAGCACGGCGAGCACACCGGCCGGCTCCAGCGACGGCGACCAGCCCAGGAGCAGGGCCACCGCGCACAGCACGGCGATCTGGATGGCCTGCACCGCCAGCACGGCCAGGGTCTTGGCGGCGAGCAGCCCGAACCGGGACAGCGGGGTGGCGCCCAGGCGCTTGAGCACCCCGTAGCGGCGCTCGAACCCGGTGCCGATGGCCAGTCCGGTGAAGGAGGTGGACATGACCGCCAGTGCCAGTACCCCGGGTGTCAACGCGTCCACGCGCGACCCCTCGCCCACGTCCAGGACGTTGACGAGGCTGAACCCCACCAGCAGCAGGACGGGGATGACCATGGTCAGCAGGAACTGCTCGCCGTGCCGCAGCATGACCCGCAGTTCCATCCCGGCCTGGGCCGCGACCATGCGCCGCATCGGGGCGGCACCGGGCGCCGGGGTGAACAGGCTCGCGTCGGGGGCGGGTGTCTGGGCGTCGGTGACGGCCGGGCGGGCCGTCCCTGAGGTGTGCTCGGTCATGTGTCGCGCAGTTCCCGGCCTGTGGTTTCGAGGAAGACGTCTTCGAGGGTACGCCGCCGCATGCGCAGGTCCTCCGCCAGGACACCGGAGGAGGCGCACCACGCGGTGACGGTGGCCAGGAACTCCGGGCCGAGGTCGCCGGGCTCGTCGGTGGCCACGGCGTACTCGTGCCGTCCGCCCGCGGCGGTGGCCGACACGCGGCTTCCTGAGGGCAGGGCTGCTTCCAGCGCCCCGGCGTCCACGGGGGCGTCGGTGTTGAAGCGGACCTCGCGCCGCCCCTGGGTGAGCTCGGCGGGGGTGCCCTCGGCGACGACCGCGCCGCGGTCGATGATGACCACGTGGTCGGCGAGCCGTTCGGCCTCCTCCATGTAGTGCGTGGTCAGGATCACGGCCACGCCCGCCTCGCGCAGGGCCGAGACCAGGTCCCAGGCGGCCATGCGCGCCTGCGGGTCCAGTCCGGCGGTCGGCTCGTCGAGGAAGACCAGCTCGGGGCGGCCGATAACGGCGCAGGCCAGGGACAGGCGCTGCTGCTGGCCGCCGGACAGGCGGCGGAACGGTGTCTGCGCCGCGGCCGTCAGGCCCAGGCGCTCCAGGAGGACGCCGGGGTCGATCGGGCTGGCGTGGAAGGAGGCCATCAGCCGCAGCCACTCGGCGGTCCGGGCGCCGGTGGGCACCCCGCCGGACTGGGGCATCACACCCACGCGGGGCTTGAGCGCGGTGGCGTCGGAGACCGGATCGAGTCCCAGTACCCGGACCTTCCCGCCGTCGGCGTGGCGGAACCCCTCGCAGATCTCGATGGTGCTGGTCTTGCCCGCGCCGTTGGGGCCGAGCAGGGCGGTCACCGCGCCGCGGCGCGCGGTGAACGTGAGGCCGGTGACGGCCGTGGTGGCGCCGTAGCGCTTGACCAGGTCGACGACCTCGACGGCGGCTGTGTCCATGGGGCCTGAGTTTACGTGCGTCCCGGCCTCGTGCCGCACCACCCCGCCCCGTGACGGGCGGCGGTGGGCCGGGGTGCGGCGAAGGGCCTGATCGGGGCGGTCGGAACACGTCGGCGGGCCGTGCCCCGGAGAGCGGGTCCGTGTCCCCGCAGTGGAAGAATGGTGCGGCCCGGGCGGTTGTGCCACACGGTGCCTGGAAAAGGAAAGGACCGGTTCGTTCCGAGTGGAACCGTCCGCCGTGCCCGGGCGCGCTCGGGCGCATCTGCGACATTGGCCGAATAGCGGTATTTCGGTCTCATTGGCTGGGACGGGCCGGGTGGTCGGTCCCGTGCGAAGGCGGGCCTGTGCGGCTCTTTCCGCGCGTTCGTCCGCGCGAAGCACCTGGTTAGGCAAGCCTGACCTTCGTGATGAAGTGCATGAATCCGGGTTTGCCTAGGCGGACTTATTTAGGCCACACTGATGTTGTCTAAACCAGAAGCCGAGTGACTACGGGAGGGGAGCACCATGCCTGAGGCAGCGAGCGCGCCCCGCCCCCTGAACGGGCCCGACCACGGGACCCGTGCCCGCGTCGCCCGGCTCATCCTGGAGAAGGGACCGATCACCGCCTCCTCACTGGGGGAGCGGCTCGGTCTCACCCCGGCGGCCATCCGCCGCCACCTCGACAACCTGACCAGCGAGGGCATGGTCGAAGCCCGCGACGCGCGGCCCACACACGGTCGCCGCCGCAGGGGCCGTCCCGCCCGGGTCTTCGCCATCACCGAAGCCGGCCGTGACGCCTTCGTCCACGCCTATGACGACCTCGCCTCCAACGCGCTGCGCTTCCTGGCGCGGACCGCTGGTCCCGAGGCCGTCGGCGACTTCGCCCAGAGTCAGGTAGCCGACCTGGAGCGGCGCTACAAGCCCCTGCTGGACGCGGTTCCCCAGGAACAGCGCGTCCGGTTGCTGGCGGAGGCGCTCTCCAACGACGGCTACGCCGCCACCGCGGGCCAGGCACCCGCACCAGGAGGCGGCGACCAGTTGTGCCAACACCACTGCCCCGTCGCGCACGTGGCCGCCGAGTTCCCGCAACTCTGTGAGGCCGAAGTCGAGGCCTTCGCGCGGCTTCTGGGCACCCCGGTGCGCAGGTTGGCCACCATCGCCCACGGCGACGGTGTGTGCACCACGCACGTCACCCCACGGGGGGACGGGGCGAGCGGGGAGGACGGCACCCCCGCGTCCAAGAAGGCCATCCGCCAGCGGGCGGGCGGCTCAGTTCACCAAACGGACGTCTGAGTCCAGGAGGAGTCCGCGCATGACTTCTGTCGCGCACCCCGAGCTCGAAGGGCTCGGAACATATGAGTACGGCTGGGCCGACTCCGACGACGCCGGGGCCACGGCCCGTCGCGGCCTGAACGAAGAGGTTGTCCGCGACATCTCGGACAAGAAGAGCGAGCCGGAGTGGATGACCAAGCTCCGACTCAAGTCGCTGCGGCTCTTCGACAAGAAGCCCATGCCCGACTGGGGCGCGGACCTGTCCAAGATCGACTTCGACAACATCAAGTACTTCGTGCGGTCCACGGAGAAGCAGGCCACCTCCTGGGAGGACCTGCCCGAGGACATCAAGAACACCTACGACAAGCTGGGTATCCCCGAGGCGGAGAAGCAGCGCCTGGTCGCCGGTGTCGCCGCGCAGTACGAGTCCGAGGTCGTCTACCACCAGATCCGCGAGGACCTGGAGGAGCAGGGCGTCATCTTCATGGACACGGACACGGCGCTCAAGGAGCACCCGGAGATCTTCGAGGAGTACTTCGGCTCCGTCATCCCGCCCGGTGACAACAAGTTCTCCGCGCTGAACACCGCCGTGTGGAGCGGCGGGTCGTTCATCTACGTGCCCAAGAACGTGCACGTGGAGATCCCGCTCCAGGCCTACTTCCGGATCAACACCGAGAACATGGGCCAGTTCGAGCGGACGCTGATCATCGTCGACGAGGGCGCCTACGTCCACTACGTCGAGGGCTGCACCGCGCCGATCTACAAGTCGGACTCGCTGCACTCCGCGGTCGTCGAGATCATCGTCAAGAAGAACGCCCGCTGCCGTTACACGACCATCCAGAACTGGTCAAACAACGTCTTCAACCTGGTCACCAAGCGCGCCATCGCCGAAGAGGGCGCGACCATGGAGTGGGTCGACGGCAACATCGGCTCCCAGGTCACCATGAAGTACCCGGCCGTGTACCTCATGGGTGAGCACGCCAAGGGTGAGACCCTCTCGATCGCCTTCGCGGGCGAGGGCCAGCACCAGGACACCGGGGCCAAGATGGTGCACTGCGCACCCAACACCTCCTCCAAGGTCGTCTCCAAGTCGGTGGCGCGCGGCGGCGGCCGCTCCTCCTACCGCGGCCTGATCCAGGTGCAGGAGGGGGCGCACTCCGCCAAGTCCTCGGTCGAGTGCGACGCCCTGCTGATCGACACGATCAGCCGTTCGGACACCTATCCCTACAACGACCTGCGCGAGGACGACACCGAGCTCGCGCACGAGGCCACCGTCTCCAAGGTCAGCGAGGACCAGCTCTTCTACCTGATGAGCCGGGGGATGGGCGAGGAGGAGGCCATGGCCATGGTCGTCCGAGGATTCGTGGAGCCCATCGCACGGGAGCTCCCGATGGAGTACGCACTGGAGCTGAACCGTCTGATCGAGCTCCAGATGGAAGGATCGGTGGGATAAGTTGACGACCGCGAACACAGAGCCCAAGGCGCACAGCCACGGGCTGGGACAGATCCCTGTCTCCAAGCTCGACACGCACGGCTCCTACGACGTGGCCGCCTTCCCCGTCCCCAACGGGCGTGAGGAGGAGTGGCGCTTCACCCCGGTGCGCCGCCTCAAGGGGCTGCACGACTGGAAGGGGACCGCCGACGGCACCGACGAGACCGTCGTCGACGCCCCCGAGGGCGTCACCTTCGAGACGGTCGGCCGTGACGACGAGCGCTTGGGCAAGGCGGGCCTGCCCGTCAACCGCGTGATCGCGCAGGCCTACACCTCCTTCGAGGAGGCCACCGTCGTCACCGTGCCGCAGTCGCTGGTCGCCGACAAGCCGATCACGATCGACCGCCAGGCCCTGGGCGGCACCGCCTTCGAGCAGCTGGTCATCGACGTCAAGCCGATGGCCGAGGCCACCGTGATCATCACCAACACCGGTACCGGTGTGCGCGCGGGCAGCCTCGACGTCCACGTCGGCGAGGGCGCCAAGCTCACCCTGGTCAGCCTCCAGGAGTGGGACCACGACACGGTCGAGGTCAGCCAGCACAACGCGCGGGTCGGCAAGGACGCCAGCTTCAAGTCGATCGTCATCACCCTGGGCGGGGACCTCGTGCGGCTGTCGCCGCGCGTGTCCTACGAGGGCCGCGGTGGCAACGCCGAGCTCTACGGGCTCTACTTCGCCGGCGACGGCCAGCACCACGAGCACCGCTCGCTGATCGACCACAACGTGTCCAACACCCGCTCCCGGGTGGACTACAAGGGCGCGCTGAACGGTTCCGGCGCCCACACGGTCTGGATCGGCGACGTGATCATCGGGGAGGGCACCACCGGTACCGACTCCTACGAGAACAACCGGAACCTCCAGCTCACCGACGACACCCGGGTGGACTCCGTCCCGAACCTGGAGATCTTCACCGGTGAGGTCGCCGGGGCCGGGCACGCCAGCGCCACCGGGCGCCTGGACGACATCCACCTCTTCTACCTGCGTTCGCGCGGGATCCCGGAGGAGGAGGCCCGGCGCCTGATCATCCGCGGCTACTTCCTGGACATCGTCAACCGCATCGAGAGCCAGGAACTGCGGGACCGGGTCATGGAGAAGGTCGAGCGAAAGCTTGCCGCACATGAGTGAGACGGGTAACTGGACCAAGCTCGCCGAACTCGACGAGATCCCCGAAGAAGGGGTTCTGGCGGTCGAGACCGACGACGAGACCCCCATCGCGCTGGTGCGCACCGAGGGCGAGGTCTTCGCCCTGCGGGACGTGTGCTCGCACGCGGAGGTCCGTCTCTCCGAGGGAGAGGTCGAGGACGGCACCATCGAGTGCTGGCTGCACGGTTCCTGTTTCGACCTGCGTTCGGGGGCGTCGATCAACCCGCCCGCGACCCAGCCGGTTCCCACCTATGACGTGAAGATCGACGGCGACGACGTGCTCGTGTCGCTGGATGAGAAGAATTCCTGAGGCCTGAAATGACGAAGTTCGAAATCCGCGGTCTGCGCGCCGACGTCCTCATCAGCGAGGACGAGCGGCAGGAGATCCTCAAGGGCGTTGACCTGACCATCAACTCCGGCGAGACGCACGCCATCATGGGCCCCAACGGCTCCGGCAAGTCCACCCTCGCCTACGCGATCGCGGGCCACCCGCGCTACGAGATCACCGAGGGCGAGGTCCTCCTCGACGGTGAGAACATCCTGGACATGGAGGTGGACGAGCGGGCCCGCGCCGGCGTGTTCCTGGCCATGCAGTACCCGGTCGAGGTCCCGGGCGTGTCCATGTCCAACTTCCTGCGCAGCTCGGTCACCTCGGTGCGCGGCGAGGCCCCCAAGCTCCGCCAGTTCTCCAAGGAGCTCCAGGGCGCGATGAAGAACCTCTCCATCGACCCGGCCTTCGCCGCCCGCGGCGTCAACGAGGGCTTCTCCGGCGGTGAGAAGAAGCGCCACGAGATCCTCCAGCTGGAGCTGCTCAAGCCCAAGGTCGCCGTTCTGGACGAGACCGACTCCGGCCTGGACGTCGACGCGCTCAAGATCGTCTCCGAGGGCATCAACCGCGCCCAGGCCGACAGCGACCTCGGCGTCATGCTCATCACGCACTACACCCGCATCCTCAACTACGTGAAGCCGGACTTCGTGCACGTCTTCTCCGAGGGCCGTATCGCCGAGTCCGGCGGTCCGGAGCTGGCCGACGTGCTCGAGTCCGAGGGCTACGAGCGGTTCGCGAAGGCGGGCGCGTAACCATGGCCCTCCGCGAGTCCGGTCAGCCCGACACTGGCCTGCTCGACACACAGGCGATCCGGGAGGATTTTCCGATCCTGTCCCGGACCGTCCGTGACGAGCGCCCGCTGGTCTACCTCGACTCCGGGGCGACCTCGCAGAAACCGCGCCAGGTGCTGGACGCCGAGCGCGGGTTCTACGAACGCCACAACGCGGCGGTGCACCGTGGCGCGCACCAGCTCGCGGAGGAGGCCACCGACGCCTACGAGTCGGCCCGGGAGACGATCGCCCGTTTCATCGGCGCCGACTCCGACGAGGTGGTCTTCACCAAGAACGCCACCGAGGCGGTGAACCTGGTCGCGTACGCGATGAGCAACGCGGCCACGGCCGAGGACGGCCTGCGCGGGTTCCAGGTGGGCCCCGGGGACGAGATCGTCGTCACCGAGATGGAGCACCACGCCAACCTGGTGCCCTGGCAGCAGCTGTGCCAGCGCACCGGCGCGACGCTCCGCTGGTTCCCGGTCACCGAGTCGGGCCGCCTGGACCTTTCGGACCTGGGCGAGCTGGTCAACGAGCGCACCAAGCTGGTGGCGTTCGCGCACCAGTCCAACGTGCTCGGCACCGTGAACCCGGTCGGCGCCATCACCGCACGGGCCCGCGAGGTCGGTGCGATGGTGCTGCTGGACGCCTGCCAGTCGGTCCCGCACATGCCGGTGGACGTCAGCGGGCTGGACGTGGACTTCCTGGCCTTCTCCGGGCACAAGATGCTCGGTCCCAACGGGATCGGGGTGCTCTGGGGGCGCCGGGAACTGCTCGCCGCCATGCCGCCGTTCATCAGCGGCGGTTCGATGATCGGCGTGGTGCACATGAGCCACTCCACCTGGGCGGACCCGCCGCAGCGCTTCGAGGCCGGGGTGCCGATGGCCCCGCAGGCCGTCGGTCTGGCCGCGGCCTGTGACTACCTGTCGAAGGTGGGCATGGACCGGGTCGCCGCACACGAGCACACGCTCACCGAGTACGCCCTCAAGCACGTGGGCGCGATCGAGGGCGTGCGGATCGTGGGCCCGACCGAGGCGGTGGACCGGGGCGGCGCGGTGTCGTTCGTGGTGGAGGACATCCACCCGCACGACCTGGGCCAGGTCCTGGACGACAAGGGCGTCGAGGTACGGGTGGGCCACCACTGCGCCTGGCCGCTGCACCGCAAGCTCGGCATCGTCGCGACCACGCGCGCGTCCTTCTACCTCTACAACACGTTGGAGGACGTGGACGCGCTGGTGGAGGCTATCCGGGCCGCCCAGAGGTTCTTCGGGACCAGGGCCTAGGAACGATTCGGTGAACCACCGGGGGTGTTCTTCTGATGGTGGCGGCGGGCGACGGATGGGCGAGCCAGGCGT
Organism: Nocardiopsis sp. iso_40; assembly: GCF_056173285.1. Classification (NCBI taxonomy): domain Bacteria; kingdom Bacillati; phylum Actinomycetota; class Actinomycetes; order Streptosporangiales; family Nocardiopsidaceae; genus Nocardiopsis; species Nocardiopsis sp. iso_40. Next base: position 2,181,679 of record NZ_CM149666.1, read on the forward strand.
AGACGAGATCGCTGTGCCTGCTACGACCCGAATCCCTCCGCAAAGGTGCCGACCACGGGCCGAAGCGCAGCTCAGGCCCACAGAGAACACTGCTTAGGACGAGGATTCTGGCTGACCATGCAGTTGGACGCGATGTACCAGGAGATCATCCTGGACCACTACCGGAACCCGCACAACAAGGGGCTGCGGGATCCGCACGACGCCGAGGCGCATCACATCAACCCCACCTGTGGGGACGAGGTGACGCTCCGGGTGGCGCTGACCCCCGCCCCCGGCTCGGTGCTGGACGACAAGGCCGTCGTCAGCGACATCTCCTATGAGGGGATGGGCTGCTCGATCAGCCAGGCCAGCACCTCGGTGCTCACCGACCTGCTCATCGGCAGAACGGTGGCCGAGGGTATGACGACCCTGGACGCGTTCACCGAGTTGATGCAGTCCAAGGGTAAGGGTGAGCCCGACGAGGACGTGCTGGAGGACGCCGTGGCGTTCGTCGGCGTGTCCAAGTACCCGGCTCGGATCAAGTGTGCCCTGCTGGGATGGATGGCCTGGAAGGACGCGGTGTCGCAGTCCTTGGAGAAGGAAGGCGCCTGAATGAGTGACAACGAGACCACGACGACCGAGCCCGCCGAGAAGCCCGAGGCCGCTCCGCTCTCCCCTGAGCAGGAGGCGCTGGCCGAGGAGATCGGCGAGGCGCTCAAGGACGTGATCGACCCCGAGCTCGGCGTGAACATCGTCGACCTGGGTCTGGTCTACGGGGTGAACCACGACGACGAGTCGATCACCCTGGACATGACCCTGACCAGCGCGGCCTGCCCGCTGACCGACGTGATCGAGGACCAGGCCAACAGCGCCCTGGACGAGTTCGAGCGCGAGGTCAAGATCAACTGGGTCTGGATGCCGCCGTGGGGTCCGGACAAGATCACCGACGACGGTCGGGACCAGCTGCGCATGCTGGGCTTCAACGTCTGATCTGATCCGACGTGCGAACGGGCCGGGCCCTGGGTGACTCCCAGGGGCCCGGCCCGTTCGTGTGTGCGCACCCGAACCGGCGTGCCGCGTCCTGGTCAGCACCGGTGCCGGTCGGGTCCGGCCATCTCCTGGACCTCGTGGGCGATGTCGTGCGGGGTGCGCACGAGCCCGCGGAACGGGATGCGGACGTCGTGGTCGCCGTCGGGGCCCTCCAGGCGCAGGCACAGGCCGTGCCGGTCCACCCCGAGGGGACGGGGGCGGCCCTGGGGGAGCGGGGTGGGGCAGCGGGCGACCAGGGCCCGGAGCACGTCCGGGTGGTCGTCCTCGAGGTGGCGCAGCCAGGGCCCCTCCCAGCGGCCGAACGGGTCCGCGGCGGCTTCGGTGAACTCCTGCGGGTGCAGCAGGTGGCAGCCCTCGTTGTCGGAGTGGACGACCAGGTGGGGGTCCATGACGACCATGGTGCGGCCGTGGCCCAGATCGAGCAGGCGCTCGTCGGGGTCCCCGGCCAGGACGGCGAGCGCACGGCCGCGTGCCTGGGCGGGGGATGCGATGCGCAGGTCCCCGCTGATCCAGAGCAGCGAGCGGGTCGGGTCGCGCAGGTCCACCGGGGCGGTGTCGGTGAACTCCACGGTGGCCTCCAGGGTGCCTTCGCCGATCTCGGCCAGGACCCGGTGCTGGTCGGGGAGCAGCAGGGTGACCTCGCCCTCGGCCGTGGTGTGGCAGACGGCCCCGGTCAGGTGCAGGGAGGCGCGGTCGGTGGTGACCGTGGCCGGGTTGGGCCGGGAGAGGACGGAACGGGCCCTCTCGGCGGGGGAGGGCGCGAGGGAGTGCGGAGACAGGAGGACCACCTCAATTCTTTTAGGTAAGCCTAACCTATCTCTTTTTGGGTCTGTTCGGAACCCGGCAGGGGGCGGTTCGCGGGGCGTCCCCTACCGGGCGGGGCACGACGGCACCCGTCCGGATCCGGACCATCCGGACGGAGAAAAGGGGCCCGCGGCCGGAAGGTGTCCGGCCGCGGGCCCCTTCGCGGGCTCGGGCGTCAGTGGGCGGCGAACATGGCCGAGCGCAGCTCGCTCGCGATGTCGTCGTCCCCGCGCAGGGACAGCACGTCCAGCAGCGCCTGTGGGTCGGCGAGGGACTCGTCCCCGTTCTCGGTGATCCGCCGGGAGAGGATCCTGAGCGCTTCCTCCGGGGCGGCCGGTGCCGTGTAGCCGATCAGGTGCAGGGCCCGGGCGGTCGGCGGGTGCCCGCTCAGGTCCCCGGCGGGCAGTTTGCGGGCGTCCAGGCGGTCGCCGGAGACCGTGATGAAGATGCGGTCACCCGGCTGTGCGGCCTGGCGCCGCAGCAGCGGACGCAGGGAGTCGAAGGCGGGCTGGTCGCGCCAGACCAGGACCAACAGGTCCGCGCCGGGGGCGGTCAGGCACAGCAGCCGACCGGGCTGGAGGCCCAGGAGGGTCGCGTAGCCGTTGGGCACCGCCACGGGGGCACCGTTGAGGTGGTCGGCGGTGACGTCGATGCGGTGCCACCAGCGGCCGTCCGGGGCGCGGAAGCAGCGGGCCGACATGGCCGGTCCACTCGACCCCGGACGGACGGGCGCCTGTGCGGGGGCCGCCGCCGGGGCGGGGGGCATCGGCGGGTGCGCAGCCGGGGCGGGGGCGTGCGGGGGCGGGAAACCGCCGTGGTCGGATCCGGGTCTTTGCTGGTAGCCCTGATCCCCGCCGGGCGGGGGAGGACTGAGGGGTTCGGTGGTCGGCTGCCCGTCGGCGCGGCGGCGGATCGGTAGCCCGTTCTCCGTGGTGACCCCGGACTCCTCCGGTGAGTGACCGCCGCCGGGCGCCTCCATGGGAACCGAGGCGTCCACGAACACGTGGCCGTCGCGCAGGCTCACCCCGGGGGTGCTCAGCAGCCAGGCGCGCAACTCCTGCTGGCGGATACCGATCCGGCCCAGCCGGATGCCCGCCTCGGTCAGACTGGGGGCGTCGCCCAGCAGTTCGCGTGTCTGCCAGCGCAGCCGGTTCGGGTCGTCGGCGATGAGCCAGCCGTTGTGCATGCGCCGGTCGGTGAACAGGGTGATGATCACGCGCCACAGGGGGGTGTGCAGCGTGGGCACGTCCACCGGGTGGTCCGGGTGCGCGTTGATGAGCCGGTCGATGGTGGTCGCGGCCCCGAGCTGCTCGGAGAGCTCCCGCAGGTGCTTGGTGATGGCGGCGCCCTCGGGGGAGCCGAGCCAGTGCAGCAGGCGCTCCTCGACCTTGCGCTGGGCGCTGCGGATGTCGGTCACGTCCACCGAGATCTGTTCCGACAGGACGCGGATGCTGATCGGGTCGGTGGCGAAGAGCCGTTCGGCGGCCACGGTCCGCTCCAGGTCCGGCCAGGAACGGAACATCTCCTCGACCAGGTCCACCAGCGGGTGCTGGCCCAGGGCGGGCGGGGCGGGGCGCTCCTCCGCCTGCTCCGGGAGCGGTGCCTTGGTCCGGCGGAAACTGGGGCGGCGCAGGGTGCGGCCGGGGCCCAGGAGCGAACTCCGGAACTGGGAGCGCAGGTCGCCCACACCGCTGTGCTCGGGACTGTGCTCCTGCGCGCCGCCCGCGTCGGAGGCCAGGGCCGCGCCGGGCAGCATCGCGGCGGAGCTGACCATGCCCCCGGCCACGGCGGAGGGCTGGGCCTCGGCCTCGGGGGCGTAATGGTCCGCCGGGGCCTGCTGGGCCTCGGGCGCCTGCTCCTGGTCCCGCTGGGCGCGCAGGGCCCGCAGGGTCCGGATGGCGCGGGTGGCGGGGGTCTGCGGCGGGCCCGAGTCGTCCCCGCCGCCCTCGGCGGAACCGGTGGTCCCGTCCACCCCGGTGGCGGAGGTGAGGTAGTCGAGCGCGTTGCGCACGTGTTCGGGGGCCGACTCGGGGAGCCAGTGCGAGATGGTGCGCACGGCCTCCAGCATGAGCGCGGGGGAGGGGGTGGGGCCGCTGGGGAGCTCACAGCAGGGCTGCAGGGCGCGCCAGACGACCGTGCTCACGACGTCGAGGACTCCGCAGCTCTGGAGGTGCCACTCGTGGATCTCCGCGGGGCTGGCCGAGATGAGCCGGTCCCAGTCCCCGGCGGTGGCGGTCACGGCACCGCGGACGGGCTCGGCCAGGTCCGAGCAGTCCACCGGTTGGGTGCGCAGGCTGGGCAGGAACTCCGCGAGGGGGATGTGCCCCCACTGTTCCACGGCGAGGCGGGCCAGACCGTTGGCGAGCCAGGGCGGTCCCGCGATGTCCAGGACGCGGGCGACGGGCAGCGAGTGCCACCAGCCGTCTATCAGACGGTCGTGATGGAGCAGGGGTGCCACGTCCGGCGACCTCGACCACCGCAGGGCGGGCGCGAGGTCGACGAGGCAGATCGGAGAGACGGCGTTCATCCGCTGGGGACCTCGACCTCCTGGTGTCTGCACGTGAATTCGGGAGGAACCGCACGGGCCTTCGGTTCGATGCACCACAGTACGCGTCCTTGACCCGGAGGGGGACGGGTCGGGAACCGGCTCGGCCGTTTCGCGCGGGGCACGGTCAGCCGAGGGGCAGGGGTGCCGTGAGCACTTCTCCGAGATCGTACGTGTCCTGGGGCCACATGGGTAGCCCCGGGACGTCCCGGTCCGGCTCCGCCCGGGGGTGAACACGCTGTGTGATGGCCGTGACGGAAGAGATCCGCGCCAGGAACAGGCCAACTGATGTGATCTACCTCATGTCGGACTTTCGGCTCTTCTCGTTACCGTCCTTCGTTCTGCGTACGACGCTCCCGCTGCCCGCACCGCCCTCGGTCGGAGCCGGGTTCCGAGGGGCGTCGGGCCGGGACGCTCCGGCCGCAGAACTCCTGTCCAGGCCCGGCGCTCCGATGCCGGGCGCGGGTATGCTGAACGGGCACTGTCCTCGCCCGAGCGCCCCTCGGCCGGGTGGCCATGGCGCGGCCGACCCCGGGGCCGACGGTGCTCGGACATTCGGGCCAGCGACACACCGCGACCCGCCAAGACTTCCGTTCCCGCGCACCCCGGCGCTTGGCAGGCGTGGGACGGTCGATCCGGATGATTGGTTGACGTGACAGACCTTGAGATGAATCCCCCCGCTGCCGCGCCCGTGGCCAGACCGGAACTGATCCGGTCCTACGTGGCGATCGGTGACAGCATCACAGAGGGGATGGAGGACGACAGCGGCCCCGGCGGCGAGTACCGGGGGTTCGCGGACCGCCTCGCCGAACACCTGGGCACGCTCTCTCCCGACTTCCGCTACGCCAACCTCGGTGTGCGCGGGCGCCGGATGAAGCACATCTTCGGCGAACAGCTCGACCAGACCCTCGCCTGGAAACCGGACCTGGTCACCGTCCTCGCCGGAGGAAACGACGTCCTGCGCCCCGGGGGCGATCTGGACGAGCTGGCCGAGAACTTCGAGTGGGGCGTGCGTCAGCTGCGCGACGCGGGGATCCGGGTCGTGATCCTCGCCGGGCACGACACCGGATGGATCCCCGTCCTGCGCCTCTACCGCGGCCGTATCGCGGTGTTCAGCATGCACATGCGCGCGGTGGCCGAACGCACCGGAACCGAGATCGTCGACCTGTGGGCGCTCAACGCCCTCAACGACCCCCGCGCCTGGAGCGACGACCGGCTGCACCCCAACGGCGCGGGACACCAGATCGTCGCGGCCCGCGTCGCCGACCTGCTCGGCCACCCGATGGGACCGCCCGAGTCCTGGACCGACCCCTGGTCCACCCCGCCCCAGCAGCTCCCCCGGATCCTGCGCCGCCGTGAGAGCCGCCGCTGGGCCCGTCAGCACCTCGTGCCGTGGCTGCGCCGCCGGGCGATGGGCCGTTCCTCCGGGGACGGCCGACTGCCCCGGCGACCGGAACTGGACTACCTGCACGACGAGGAGACCCGCGAACTCCTCCGCCGGAAGCTCCGGGAGGCCGGGGCGGACACGCACTACAACGACTACTCCGCGGACGACACCCCGCCGACCAGCAGCCCCTCCGGCACCAAGGGCCCCGAGCCCCAGCGCTGACCGGGCGCCGCCTCAGTTCCGGGACAGGGACTGGATCAGAGCGCTGACGTGCACCATCCCCAGGCACTGACCGTAGGGGTTGGTCGCGATCAGGTCGTCGTAGACGCGCTCGCGGTCCTGGCCCGCGACCCGCAGCGCGGCGATCGCCGACATCCAGGCCGGAACCGTTCGCGGCGCCTCGGCCAGCCGAAGGGCCGGGCGCTTGGCGTGCAGGGCGTGCCCGTAGCGTCCCGTCACCGACAACAGGAAACGCGTCCGGTCGATCACCCCGAGCGGACGCTCCCGGTGGTCGATCAGCACGACACTGTTGAGGGCGGGGTCGTCGGTGAAGGCTTCCAGGACCTGCTCGGCGGTGGAGTTGGAGTCGAAGCCGACCGGCGGGACCATGAACTCGGTGACGCGCGGGCCGGAGTCCGCGCCGCCCTGGGCGGCCGCCGCCGGCTCGGGCACCGGGGTCACCCGCTCACCGGGCCGCCACTCCTGGTCGGCGAAGAACGTCCCGCCGCCCAACCGCACCCCGCACTCGCGCAGCCGAACGATCTCCTCGGCACTGGTCACCCCCGCGGCCACCGCGTACACGCCGCTGCTCCGCCCGATCCGGGCCAGCCCGGCCACGATCCCCCCGTTGCGGTGGTCGCCGTCGATCCCCGAGACGAGGGAGGGGTCCAACCGGATCAGGAACGGCGCCGCCTCCACCACCAGGTCCGGGCGGGCCATGGCCGTACCGAACCCGCAGCGGAAACCGGAGGCCCGAAGCCGGGCCACCCCGGACAGGACCGTGGCCCGCGGCAGCTCCGCGAGATCGGCGGTCAGCATGAACGTGACGTCACGAGGGCGCCGCCCCGCCCGTCGCAGACCGTTCTCCGCGAGGACCGCGAAGTCCTCCCCGGCGGCCAGCGCCCAGGCGGGCAGCGGAAGCACCAGGGGCAGGAGCCCCTCGGCCCCGGCGGCCTCGCGCACCAGTGACAGCAGCCACTCGGCCACGGCCGCGGCCTTCCGTTCGGAGACCTCGGCACCGCTTCGTCTGCCCGGCGGGGCCGCTGCCACCTCCACCGCCACGACGGCGCCGGAGTCCAGGTCCACCACGGGGCGGTAGGACAGGGCGGTACGGGCCCTCGTCGGGCCCGTTTCGGGGGTACCGGGCGCCGGGGCGGCGGGGCCGGGGGCCGGGGGCGGGTCCTGGCGTACTGGGTGCGGGGGAAGCGTGGACACGGGACCCATGGTGGCGGGCGGGGCGCACCGATCTGAAGACCTGTCCGACTCTGTTCAACACACCTTCACGAGCCGTTTCGCGCGGGCGGCTGGTGCGGGGCGGGCCCGGGTACGCCGAACGGGCCCCGTCCGGTGGACGGGGCCCGTTCGCGGGTGCGCTCGGTCAGGCCCGGCGGAAGGCCACCGCGATGTTGTGGCCGCCGAAGCCGAAGGACTCGTTGATGGCCGCGACGTCCCCCTCGGGCATGTCCCGGGGCTTGTCGCGGACGATGTCCACGGCCACGTCCGGGTCGAGCTCGGCGATGTTGATGGTCGGCGGGATCCGGCCCTCGTGCAGGGCCAGGATCGTCGCGATCGACTCCACCGCGCCCGCGCCGCCCAGGAGGTGGCCGGTCATCGACTTGGTGGAGGTCACCGCGACCCGGTCGGCGGCGGAGTCGCCCAGAGCCGAGCGGATCGCTCGGGTCTCGCCGACGTCTCCGGCCGGGGTGGACGTGGCGTGCGCGTTGACGTGCACGATGTCGCTGGGCTTGAGGTCGGCGTCGGCCAGGGCCTGGGTGATGGCGCGGGCCTGGCCGGCGCCCTCCGGGTCGGGCTGCACGATGTCGTAGGCGTCGTCGGTGTAGCCGACGCCCGCGGCGTGGGCGTACACCCGCGCACCGCGCTTGGCCGCGTGCTCGGCCGACTCCAGGATCAGGATGCCCGCGCCCTCGCCCATGACGAAGCCGTCGCGGTCGGCGTCCCAGGGGCGGGAGGCGCCCTGCGGGTCGTCGTTGCGCGTGGACAGGGCCCGCATCGAGGCGAAGGAGGCGATGTTCAGGGGGTGGATCGCGGCCTCGGTGCCGCCCGCGATCACCACGTCGGCCCGGCCGGCGCGGATCATGTCCACACCGTTGGCGATGGCCTCGGCGCTGGAGGCGCAGGCGCTGACCGGGGCGTGCGCCCCCGCACGGGCGGTGAACTCCAGGGCCACGGCCGCGGCCGGGCTGTTGGGCATGAGCATGGGCACGGTGAACGGGGAGACCCGCTTCCAGCCCTTCTCACGGAAGGTGTCGTACTGCTCCAGGATGGTGAGGATGCCACCGATCCCGCTGGAGACCACCACTCCGAGGCGGAGGGGGTCGATCTCGGGGGCGCCCGCGTGGTCCCACGCCTCCTGTGCGGCGATGAGCGCGAACTGCTGGGTCCGGTCGAGGCGGCGCAGGCGCGGACGCGGCAGCTTCTCGGAGGGCTCCTGCGCGATCTGCCCGGCGAAGTGCACCGGGAGCTTGTCGTGCCAGTCCTCCGGCAGGGTGCTGATCCCGGAGCGGCCGTCGAGGAGCGCGGACCATGTGGTCGCGACGTCACCCCCGAGGGGGGTGGTGGCGCCGAGGCCGGTGACGACGACATCGGTCTTGGACATGATCCGATCGCCCTTCTCGTGGGTCGTTCCCGGCCGTGTGCGCCGGGAGGCGTGGCGGATGGTTCGGTCTGGGCGTCCGTGGTGCGGACGGGTGGGCCGCCGGGACCGGGTGGGCCCCGACGGCCCGGACACAGCTACTTCTGGATGAAGTTGATGACGTCCTGGACCGTCTTGAGGTCCTTGAGCTGGTCGTCGGGGATCTCCACGCCGAACTTGTCCTGCGCGGCGACGGCGATCTCCACCATGGACAGCGAGTCGATGTCCAGGTCGTCCACGAAGCTCTTCTCGGGCGTGACGTCGGAAGGCTCGGTGCCGACGATCTCCTCGACGATTTCGCCGAGGCCGGCCAGGATCTCCTGCTCGCTGAGGGCCATGTCTTGTTTCTCCTTGCTTGACGAATGTGGTGTCGGGAAACGGTCCCGTGTGGAACGGGCGCACCCGGGCTGCCGGGGTCGGATCAGGGGATACGGATCACCTGTGCGGCGTAGACCAAGCCCGCACCGAATCCCAGGGTGAGCACGGTGCTCCCCGACGGCAGTTCCCCGCGTTCGATCATGCGCGACAGCGCCAGAGGGATCGAGGCGGAGGAGGTGTTGCCAGCGGTGACGATATCGCGGGCCACGAGTGCCTGGGGCGCACCCAGCTTGCGCGCGATGGACTCGACGATCCGCAGGTTGGCCTGGTGGGGCACGAAGGCGGTGAGCTCGGAGGGCTCCACGCCGGCCCGCTCCAGGGCTTCCAGGGCCACCTTGTACAGCTCGGTGGTGGTCCACCGGAAGACTGCCTGGCCCTCCTGGTAGAGGTACTTGCCCTCACGCAGGTAGATCTTGTCGGCGCGCTCGCCGGAGGAACCCCACACGACCGGACCGATGCCGTGGTCCTCGGTGGCGGAGACCACGGCCGCCCCGGCGCCGTCGGCGAAGATCACACAGGTGGAGCGGTCCTGCCAGTCCACCCAGTCGCTGAGCTTCTCCGAACCGATCACCAGGACGTTGCGCGCGCTCGCGGCCCGGACGGAGTCCGAGGCCAGCCCCAGGGCGTAACAGAAGCCCGCGCAGGCGGCGTTGACGTCGAAGGCGCCCGGGGCGGTGATGCCGAGCCGGGCGGCGACGGTGGCGGCGGTGTTGGGGATCTGGTCCTGCACGGTGCAGGTGGCCACGATCACCAGGTCGACGTCCTCGGGGGAGAGTCCGCTGGCGGCCAGGGCCTTGCCCCCGGCTGCCACAGCCATGCTCGCCACGGTGTCCTCGGGGCCCGCGATGCGGCGCTCCTTGATGCCCACCCGGCTCTGGATCCACTCGTCGGTGGTCTCGACACGGGCCTCCAGGTCGGCGTTGGTCACCACGCCGGACGGCTGGTACTCGCCGAAGGAGAGGATCGCGGCGCCGCCGGGCACGTTCGGGGACTTGAACATGGTCAGCCTTCCTGCTGGGTGCTCGCGGAGGAGGCGGTTCCCGCGTGCTCCTTGATGAGGGCGCCTGCGCGATCGAGGTCGTCGGGGGTCTTCACCGCGAGGAGTTCGACACCGCGCAGCGCGCGCTTGGCGAGGCCGGTGAGCGTGCCCGCGGGCGTCAGCTCGATGAGCGCGCTCACCCCCAGGTCGGCGAGCGTCTGTGTGCAGGCGTCCCACCGGACGGGGGAGGAGACCTGGGCGATCAGGCGCTCCAGGTACTCGGAGCCGCTGCCCACCACGGCGCCGTCGGCGTTGGACAGCAGCCGCACCGCGGGGTCGGCGGGCTCCAGCCCCCGGGCGGCGGCCCGGACCCGCTCCACGGCCGGGGCCATGTGCTCGGTGTGGAAGGCACCCGCGACGGACAGGGGGCGGAGCCGGGCCCGCTCGGGCGGGTTCTCGGCCAACGCGGCCAGTTGCGCGGTGGTGCCCGCGGCCACGATCTGGCCGGAGCCGTTGTCGTTGGCCGGGGTCAGTCCGGCGGCCTCGACGGCGGCCAGGACGTCCTCGCGCTTGCCGCCCAGGACCGCGGTCATGCCGGTCTCGGCCTGTGCGGCGGCGTCGGCCATCCCCCGGCCGCGTTCGGCGACCAGCGCCAGCGCGTCCTCGGGGGAGAGCACGCCCGCGATCGCGGCGGCGGTGAACTCGCCGACGCTGTGCCCCGCCGTGGCGTCCACGAGCGAGGGGTCGGCGGGCAGCGGGGCTCCGGGGACGAACGGCGGGCCGAGCACGGCGGAGGCCGCGGCGAGGCCGGCGCTGACCAGCAGGGGCTGGGCGACGGCGGTGTCACGGATCTCTTCCGCGTCCGCGGTGGTGCCGTAGCGCACCAGGTCGAGGCCGGTCACCTCGGACCACGAGGCGAACTTCTCGGTCATGCCGGGGAGTTCGAGCCACGGTGAGAGGAAACCGGGAACCTGGGCGCCTTGGCCGGGAGCAACGATTACAAGCACGACATCAACCTTGCCCTGTAGGAGATCACCAGTTGGATAGGGAGAGACACGAAGTTAGGAGGAGACCGTTTGTAGGTACTCCACAAAACGGCGTCCGAGCTGTGCACGAAAGCCCGAAACGGGTGGAGGAGATCACTTTCCGACGTTACGCGGGCCCCTCCGGGAGCCGTCCGCGGACCCCGCTCACCTGGAGGGTGACGGCCGACACGGGGGTGAACTCCGGGGCGGGACCGGAGAGGATGCGAACCTGGACGGGTGAACACCGAATCCCAACCGACTGAGGACGGCGCGGCCGCGCCGTCCGCCTCCGAGGCCGCACAGGACCAGACCCGCGCGGAGACCGTCCGGCGCCTGGAGCGCTCCATGGGCGTACTGGGCACCGCCGCCGTCAACCGGATGGAGGAGCGGCTCGGCTGGTTCCGCAGGATGTCGGCCCAGGACCGCTCCTGGATCGGGCTGGTGGCCCAGTCCGGGGTCGCCGCCTTCGTGGACTGGTTCCGCAACCCCGGGCGGGGCCGCCCCGCGATCACCGTTGAGGTCTTCGGCACCGCTCCGCGCGAGCTCACCCGCTCGGTCTCCCTCCAGCAGACCGTCGACATGATCCGTGTGGTCATCGACGTGGTGGAGAGCCAGGTCGAGGAGCTGGCCGCACCCGGCGGTGAACAGCAGCTGCGCGAGGCCATGCTCCGCTACACCCGCGAGGTGGCCTTCAGCTCCGCGAAGGTCTACGCCCGCGCGGCCGAGGCGAGGGGGGCCTGGGACGCGCGCCTGGAGGCACTGATCGTCGACGCACTGCTGCACGGCGACCAGGTGGAGGGCCTGCAGACCTGGGGTTCTGCGCTGGGCTGGTCGCACACCCCGGTGATCGCGGTGGCCGGGGACGTCGGCGAGGACGCCGGCGGCAAGGTCCTCGACGATCTGCGCTCGGCCGCCCGCCGCCTCGGTTACGACGTGCTGGCGGGCACGCAGGGGCGTCGCGTGGTCGTGGTGATCGGCGTGGGCGACCGGTACCCGGTCGACGAACTCCCGCTCGCCGCCGCCGAACCCCTGGCCGGGCTCTTCGGGGACGGGCCCGTGGTGGTGGGGCCGACCGTGCCCGACCTGCACGCGGCGGGGGCCTCGCTGCGCGCGGCCGTGAGCGGTCTCCGGTCCGCCGTGGCCTGGCCCGACGCGCCGCGCCCGGTGCTCGCGGACGACCTGCTGCCCGAACGCGCCCTGGAGGGCGACGCCGAGGCCCGCCGCCAGCTCGTGACCGAGGTGTTCCTCCCGCTGCGGAGCGCGGGCTCCCCGCTCCTGGACACGCTGTCGGTGTACCTGGAGCACGCCTCCTCGTTGGAGGCCACCGCGCGGATGCTCTTCGTGCATCCGAACACGGTGCGCTACCGGCTCAGCCGTATCTCGGAGCTCACCGGACACATCCCCTCCGACGGTCGGGGCTCGTTCGTGCTCCGGATCGCGGTGGCCCTCGGAAGGCTGTCCGAAACCCGGGAGGGATGATTCGCCTCACCGGTATCAGGGATAACCGTGACGGAGGCCGCCGGTACGTCGTAATCTTATCGTTGCCTGCTATTTCGGCTGCCTTATGGAAGTTTCACCAGCGCCGGGTATGCCTGTAACTGACCGCGTGCGCCCGGGGACCAGGCGAAAGAGATAGCTTTGATACGGGCGGGCTGCAGGTGGAGCCAAGAGGCGACGAAAATCCTCGGGCGCCGCTCCCCGCACCGCCTCGTCACGACGTTCTTGGGGGGTCCAACGCTGTGGTCGAGCGACCGAGGAAGAGGTTCCGGATACTACGCCCGGTGATCGATTTCGTTCTCCAGCCCACTCAGGAGGGCGAGCTGCGCAGACGGGTGCTGTTCTGGGTCCCCGCGCCGATCCCGGTCCTGGGGCTGGTCTACCTCATGGTGGGAGGGACGTTCTCCGCCGCCGGGTGGACGATCCTGCTCGCCGCCAGCGTGGGGGTGGGAACGATGCTGCTCGCCATGCTCGTACAGCCCACACCGCTGCCGGAGGGCCTGGCCCCGCCGGTGTCGGCCCGCCGTTCCCTGCACCGCTTCCGCCAGTTCACCCAGCTGCGGGTGGCGCTGGCCCTGGTGCCGATGGTGATCGGTGCGGCCGCCGCGGTCGCGGGCGGCGGCATGTACCCGCTGTTCGCCGCGCTGGCCCTGGCCTGGCCCCAACTGCTGCTGGCCGTGCCCACCTTCTTCACCATCACCAAGGCGCGCCGCGCCATGGAGGCCTGGGGCACCACGGCCTACCTGTGGCACGCGCTGTCCCGACCGGCCAGGGTCACCTGGCCGGTCGCCACCCCGCTGGCCCGCTCCTACCGCGCCTGGCGGGCCGACCGGGACCGCCGCCTGGCCCAGCAGAAGGAGCAGGACCAGCAGCAGGAGAAGGCGTGGCAGGAGGCCGTGCGGGAGGAGAAGCTCAACCCGACCGAGACCGCGGCCCCCGCACCGGAGGCGTCCGGCGGCGAATCCGGTACCGGGGAGACCGGGCTCCAGCGGACCCGCAGGCTCCACGCGCTGCCGGAGGAGACCGGTAACGAGGACGACGAGCCCACCGCGCTCCTTCCCAAACCCGAACCGGCCGCTTCCGAGGGTGCTCCCGCACCGGCGACCGGGACCCGCGGCACGGTGAACCGGGCCGCCCGGCAGATCCTCGAACAGGGCGGCGCACTCGGCCTGGGAGTCCGGCGCAGGCGCCGCGGACCCCACACCAGTCGGCCTCCCCGCTCCAACAAGCCCTGACCGCTCCGGCGGCGCCCCCTCCGGACGCCGCCGGGCGTCGTTTGCCGACCGGGCGCCCCCGGAACCGCTGGCGACGGTCGGCGGGAGAGCGGTTCCGGCCGGGCGGCCGGGATCAGACCCGGGCGCGGCGGTGCACCTCGGGCAGGGCTTCGCCGCCGCCCTGCGGGCAGTGGTACCAGCGCGCCTCGGCCGCACGGCCGTCGAAGGCCACCTCACCGATGGTGTTGCCGAAGTGGGGGCGCCCGGCCAGACGCCACGACAGCGGGCTGCGGCGCACCCCGGCCAGCCTCGTCATGACCAGCCCGGCCAGATGGAAGGGCCAGCCCGCGGACAGGGCGGCGGCGCGGCGGAAGTTCGGCGGGAGCTGGTTGCACAGCGCGGAGGAGACCAACTGGGTCACCCGGGACGTCGTCCCTCCCGCGCGGGCGCGGGCGCGGGCCAGGTAGGAGAAGTGGACGTCCCCGCCGAGCAGGAGGACGGTGGCGGGGGCCGGGCCGCGTCCGCCCCGGGCGACGTCGAGCAGCGCGTCGGCGAGGCGGTGGAAGGAGTACTGGAAGGCGCCCCAGTGCTCCAGGTCCAGGGCCTGGCGGAGCCTTTCCGCGGGGCCGCGCGCCGCCGACCCCCAGGCGCCGCCGCAGACCGCCTCGTTCCAGGCCTCCAGGTGGTGCACCGGCGGCGGCAGCAGGACCGGGACGGTGGAGGCCACGACGATGTGCTCCGGGCCGCCGGTGAGGTTCTCGTCGAGCCAGTCGTGCCCCTCGGAGCCGAGGATGGACCGGGAGCCGTCGGAGGGGTCGCCCTCGCCCAGGGCCCGGTTGCAGCGGGTGTCGGCCACCAGGATCCGGACGCCGCCCACGTCGTGGCGGTGGCTCCACCGGTAGGAGGACGGTTCCTCGTGGGCCCGCCAGGCGAAGGAGTCGAGGGTGTCCCCGGCGTCGGTGCCGCGCTCCCGGTGGTCGCGGACCGCGGCCCACAGCGGGTCCTTGGCCCGCGCGTCGGGGGAGAGGTTCCCCACGTGCTGGTACACCCAGTAGGCGCCGAGCCCGCTCGTCACCCGGGTGCGCCACCACGGACGCTCGTCCATCTCGCGCCGCCAGGCCGCCGAGGTGTTCCAGTCGTCGCGGATGTCGTGGTCGTCGAAGACCATCAGGGTGGGGACGGTCGACAGCAGCCACCGCACCTGCGGGTCGGACCAGGCCTGCCGGTAGAGCTCGGCGTACTCGTCGTAGCGCACCACCTCGTCCTCGGGCGCGCCGTCCCCGGAGGCGCCGTCCCCGGAGTCGGTGTCGCGCACCTGCCTGAGGAAGGCGCGCATCGGCTCCTGGAGCTCGTCGGCGTAGACCTGGTCGCCGATCAGCAGCAGCGCCAGGTTCTCGTCGGCGGAGTCGAAACCCTCCCGGGCCAGCCGGCGCGCGCTCGCGCGGAGCATGTCTGGCCCGTAGCGGACCAGCCCCTCGGGGGTGTCCCCGGTGGGGGTGCGGCAGGAACCGTACAGGAGCCGGGTGGGCGCCTGCGGGGAGAGCGTGCGCAGGACGCTCGGCGGCAGGGGGCTGTCGGGTTCCGGCCAGACCCGGTCCTCGCCGAGGAAGACCTCGTAGGCAAGGACCGCACCGGTGGGGAGGCCGTCGATTTCGCACACGGCGTAGTGGTGGCCGTGGACCGTGAAGGTCCGGGCGGCGTGGACCGCCCCGCCGTCCACACGGATCCGGACGTCACAGGGTGCGTCCGTCTCCACCCACACCGTTGCGGTGGTGGGTCCCACATGCCGCAGCATGGGGCCCAAACGTAACGAGACAGTCACCCTTTTCCCTTCTTTCGACCAGTTTCACACACGTCGACGACGAGTATGGACCCTTCGCGCAGCTCGCGGCCACGCACGGTTGACATGGGATGGTTGCACCCGGGGCCCGGCTGCGCGAAGGTGGCGCTATGCGGACACAGATCCTTGAGCTGCACACCGGCGGATCGGAGAGCATCACCGACATCACCGGGCAGTGCAGCGACTTCGTCGCCGGTAGCGGAGGCGACGGCCTGCTCAACGTCTTCGTCCCGCACGCGACCGCGGGTGTGGCCATCATCGAACTCGGGGCGGGGTCCGACGACGACCTCCTGGCCTCCCTGGACGACCTGCTGCCGGCCGACGACCGCTGGCGCCACAAGCACGGCTCCCAGGGACACGGGCGTTCGCACGTGATGCCGGCGTACGTCGCTCCCCAGACCACGGTGCCCGTCCTTTCCGGCAGACTCGAGTTGGGAACGTGGCAGTCCATCGCGTTCGTCGACCTGAACGTGGACAACCCGGACCGACGGGTGCGGTTGTCCTACCTGAGGTCGGAATGAACGGAAGCCGACGCGTGCCGGGTTCGGCCGCGCGTTGACGGGAGATGCCAGTAGCGTGTGAACTAGGCCATCAGCGATGGTTACGGACCCACGTGACGGGCGACCGAAAAGCCCGGCATCGTTGTGACAACTGCTTCGTGCAGGCAAGATTGAGAAAAACCATCTGTGGAGGAGAACTTTCGTGAGCGCGACCGCGGGCCAGGCACAAAGCGAACGCGGCTTGGCTGACCGACTCGGAATCAAGCCGGGTCAGGTGGTGCAGGAATTCGGGTTCGACGACGACGTCGACGAGGGACTGCGCGCATCCATCGCCGAACTCACGGGCGAGGCGCTGGTCGACGAGGAGTACGACGGCGACGTCGACGCGGCCCTGCTGTGGTGGCGGTCCGACGAGGAGGGCGACCTCACCGACGCACTGATGGACACGGTGACCACCATCGCCGACGGCGGGACCATCCTGGTCCTGACCCCGAAGGCCGGACGTGATCTGCACGTGTCCCCCAACGACGTCGCCGAGGCGGCCAACACCTCGGGCCTGTCCCAGACCAGTGCGGTCAGCATCGGCGCCGACTGGTCGGGCACCCGCCTGGTCGTCCCCAAGAGGTGACGGTCGGCACCCGCACCGGGTGAGACGTCCGGTGCCGCGCGTCCCGGCAGAACAGACGCGCGGCGCTGAAGGGCGCCCGCTGAACGGCGGGCGCCGATACCGGCCTGTACGCCGACGAACGCGAACGCGAGTATGACCGACACCGTCTCCGCGGGTGCCAGCGCACCCGAGATCGCCCTCCGGGACCAGTACGGCCAGGAGGTCCTCCTGAGCTCCCTGCGGGGCGGGCCCGTGCTCGTGGTCTTCTACCCGCTGGCCTTCTCCGGCGTGTGCTCCGGCGAGCTCGCCGACCTCAGCGAGCACCATGCCGAGTTCAAGGAACTGGACGTCACCGTCCTCGCGGTGTCCGTCGACTCCACCTTCGCCCTGCGCACCTGGTCCGACCGGGAGGACTTCCCGTTCGCGCTGCTGTCCGACTTCTGGCCGCACGGCGCCGCCGCCCGGGACTACGGGGTCTTCGACGAGCGGCGCGGGGTCGCCCGCCGGGGCACCTTCCTGATCGACGGCCACGGCACCGTCCGCTGGACCGTGCACACCCCCGCCGGTGAGCCCCGGGACGTCACCGAGTACCTTCGCCAGGCCCGGGAGCTGGCCGGATAAATCAGGCGCGAGGACCACCGAGAAGCGGTATGATCGCTCGCGACGCACACACGGGGCGCGTAGCTCAGTTGGTTAGAGCAATTGCCTTACAAGCAATAGGCCAGGGGTTCGAGTCCCTTCGCGCCCACTCCACTCAGGACGACCCTGCTCAGGGGCCTTCGGCCGCCTCGCGGGGTCGTTCTTCGTGTTTCCCGGGGGGAGACCCCCCGAACCCCCCGAGGTACCCCCCTCTGGTCGGGGTCGCGTCGATTGGTGAGGTGGGCGGGGCACTCTCTCACAACGCGGGGCTTCGCCCCACGGGTTGTAGTTGGCTTGCCCAGGGTCCGCCCTGGACGGCTTACTGGAACCCTTACCCAATGCAAGGGATTCGAGAAGCTCGTCCACCGAGGACAGCACCAGGAAGCCCTCTCCGTCCACGGAGGGGGCTTCGTCGCTGTTCAGGGGTATCTCCGGTGCCCTCGACTGTGCCGACGCGTGTACGGCCATCCTGTAGGGCGTGCAGCCTGTCAAGCACCGATCACAGCCGCGCCAGCCCTATCAGCACGCGCTCCATGTCTTTCGCGCCCAGCGGCGATGTGTTGTGAGGAGCCCTTGAAGGCAGCGGGGTGTAGCCGTAAGGCATCGTCCGGCGCGGCAACGGCAAGGGTGGAGCCGGTGGGGGAGAGGCTTCGGCCTCCTGGTGCTCAGCCGACCCCGCGGCGGCGAGGGCGAGCACACACCACACCGTCTTGCCGCCACGCGGCGACGGCACCACATCCCACCGCTGGCTGAGCACCTCCACCAGGAACAGCCCACGACCGTTC
Source organism: Nocardiopsis sp. iso_40 (assembly GCF_056173285.1). NCBI lineage: Bacteria > Bacillati > Actinomycetota > Actinomycetes > Streptosporangiales > Nocardiopsidaceae > Nocardiopsis > Nocardiopsis sp. iso_40. Next base: position 2,199,780 of record NZ_CM149666.1, read on the forward strand.
TCGGCGTCAGGGGGTACAGGCTTGCTCGTAGGCGCACCGTTCCTGGCATCCCACACCTCGATCAGCAGCTGGCCGCCTTGGACGCTGATCACCAGATGGATAGGAACTCATCTCGTCTGTTGAGTCTGCGGAAGCAGATCAATGTGCGGGCGATGCCGGCGAACGTGAGGAAGCGCTCGGCTGGTAGCGGCGGTGCAGTCGGCGGCATCCGGCCAGCCAGGCCATGGGGCGCTCGACCTGCCAGCGGTGGCAGGGCCCGGCTTTCGTGCAGGTTCGCACCCGAGATCGCCAGGGAGACCGGCAGCCCTGCCCGAGCGGTGACCAAGTGGATCTTGGCGCCCTTCTTGCCCCGGTCGACAGGATCCGGACCTGCCAGCTCCCCCTCTTTGAGAGCAGGCATGTTCACCGAGTCGACCGAGCACCGCCACCGGTCCAGCTCACCGCGGGAGCCGAGTTCGCCCAGCACCCACGGGCGCGAGCGCGCACTTCAGCAGCGCGCCGGGGGAGAAAAGGCCGTTGACCGATCATGCCGTCACGGTCCTGCAGCACGGGCGGTTTCCTGCCTCCGCGACCGGCTGCCCCTCGTGCACGAAGTACGGCCATCAGCTGGACAGGCACACCCCGTTTCACACGGGCCGGAGTCGTTCGAAGCCGCATCGGAACCCTCACGCGGCAGCCACCCGCCCGAGCCGGGGCAGCCACCGCGAGGGGGTTCAGAACTCGACGTCGTGGTCAGGGCTGCTGCCCTGCGAGCTACTGCTCGGGTCCGGTGTACTTCCGGTGTTCTGCGAGCGATTGCCGAACGGGGGAGTTCCGCTTTTGGCGAGGCGCGCGAGTCTGGATTTGTCGGATGAGGGCTGTGCGCTTCGGGCGAGGCGCGCGACTTTGGACGCCGTAGCGGTCCTGGCTGGTTCCGCTGCCGCAGTCCCCTCCCCGCGTTGCTCCTGGAGCGCCGTCTCGATCGTCCGGTGAGGCCCGGATGCGGTGCGTGCCGCTACCACGGTCCCCTCTCGCCGAAGGTCCTGGTGATCTCGCTCCGCGTAGTCGACGGTCATCCTGACCATGTCATCGACCGGTTCGGTGCGCACCTTGCGATCGGTGCTGCGCATGTAGGCAACGGTGGAGTCGAAGCGCTCGATCTCCCGGGGGGTGGGGATTCTGTTGCGCTCCTCGATGATCGCCTCGTGGGCACCGGAGGCCTTCTGCATCGTCCCGTCCGGGTTGCGGTGGTTTTCGTAGAGGACCTCGCCGTCGCGGTTGGTCACGTAGATGTGGTCGACCTTGCCCGTGGATTCGAGTTCGCGTGCTACGCGAGGGTTGCTCGCGTAGATCGAATCGTGCAAGGGAGGTTCGACCCACCGCCCGTACCCCTTCGTGGGGTTGTCACGGTCCTGCTGGTAGCGGTGGGCGATGCCGAGCATGCTGTTCGACTCGTGGGTCGCGACGAACACCGCAGTCGTCTCATACCCTCGATCACGGAATCCGTCGAGCCAGTAGTCGGCATGTTCCGTGCGCCCGAAAGGGAAGCTGGCGACCACGTCGTACTTCGGGCCGCCCGTGTCACCGCGAAGGTTCCCGATCAGCTCCTCGTGGAGGTCGTCGGGTAGCCTGCGCTCAACGGCGGACTGGCCCTGGCGACCGTTGTCCCGCATGATCTTTGTGTAACGCGGATGGATCGCGGCGTTGTCATCGGGGTCGTAATTAACGGTCGACGGCCCGAGGGTGCTGGTTACCCTTTCCTGGATTGTCGTCTTGCCTGCGCCCGGTTGACCCGTGATGATGACGAACTGTGGTTTCTGGCCGTTCGAGCGAACGGGAACATCGCCGGGAACGAGATCCTCAGTGCGTCTTTTCTTGCGCTCCTCAATCTGAGCCGCTTCCCGGGGGCCGGCGGAGTGCATCACGCATCACTCTCGCTGACCTTTTCGCGAAGCCGACGGATAAGGTCCGGATATTCAGTGACAATCGGCTTTGCCACATCCACGTCCATCCACGTCATGGACTTCAGAAGGTCCGAGTTCCGCTTGCTCTCGTTCTCGTATTTTTCTTTCTGCTCGGGGTCCTCTTCAGCGAAGGCCAGGTCCGCGTAGAGATACCTCACCATGCTGATATAGGATTTTGCTTTCTCTTTCAAGTTGAGGTACTCCATCAATTCCATGCCCTCGGGCGGGAAGGGTCGGACCTTTCCGGGGGAAGGGTCGCGCTTCTCGCCCTTGTTGTCGTTGTGCACAGAACTCATCTCCTCGGGTTTCGAATGGCGTGATGATATCACCTGTGTCTGTGCCGACCGGCCCCCGTCTGGACAGCAAATATTCGGAGCATTCGCGATTGATCCTTGGCGTATCAGGGGATTGGTCTGTCCCTCTGATTCGGTGTTCGGGCCGGGGCGTTCCCGGTTCGGCCAGGAGCAGGCCCTCGTCTGGTGCTGCGGCGGGCCCCGGGGCGGGTCGCGGTTGGTTCGCCCGGGGGTCGTTCCACTCCGGGGGGCGGCCGGGCCTTCGCTGCGGGGCTCCGCCTTCCGGGCGCACTCACCCGCCGACGACGCCTTCCCCGACGATCCGGGAGAGCGCGGTCGTCCCGTCCCACCGCTGCTCCGGGTGACCCCTGCCCGTTACCCGGGCGTCCGCATCCGGCCCGCCGTGTATCGGCGAGGTGTCCAAGCGGTTGCACGATTTGGGGCACCCGGTTCCGAATTCAGCGCCCGATTCCGGTGAATACGCAGTACACGGGCTTGTAGGGCCGCAGGGGTGTCCGATCGCCCTGCAAACGGTTGCATTAACACCCCTTGACATGGAAAGCGCTTTCTCTACTCTCAGGTAAAGCACTTCAAAGCTCATGCCCCACTACGAAGGGTAAGCAGTGAGACGAACAAGCACCCGTCGACTCCTGTCGACGCTGGCCGTCGCCGCCATGGTGGCGGCCGGTCTGGGCACGATGTCCTCGGCATCGGCGCAGACCGGCGACGCCACGGGTTACGCGAGCGAGAACGGCGGAACCACCGGCGGCGCGGGCGGGCAGACGGTCCGGGCCACCACCGGAACCGAGATCCACGAGGCCCTGTGCGAGCGGTCCAGCACCGACACCCCGATCATCATCGAGGTGGAGGGGACCATCAACCACGGCAACACCTCCAAGGTGTCGGGCGACGGTTGCGACACCGCGGACGACGTGATCGAGCTCAAGCGGATCAGCAACGTCACGATCGTCGGCACCGGCGGCGGAGCCGTGTTCGACCAGCTGGGCATCCACATCCGCGAGTCCAGCAACATCATCATCCAGAACGTGACCGTCCGGAACGTCAAGAAGTCCGGCTCACCCACGTCCAACGGCGGTGACGCCATCGGGATGGAGAGCGACGTCCGCAACGTCTGGGTCGACCACGTCACCCTGGAGGCCTCGGGCGGTGAGTCGGAGGGCTACGACGCGCTCTTCGACATGAAGAACAACACCCAGTACGTCACCCTCTCCTACAGCATCCTGCGCGACTCCGGCCGCGGCGGCCTGGTCGGGTCCAGCGAGAGCGACCGCTCGAACGGCTACGTCACCTACCACCACAACCTGTACGAGAACATCGACTCGCGCGCCCCCCTGCTGCGCGGCGGCATCGGGCACATGTACAACAACCACTACTCGGAGCTGCACAAGTCCGGCATCAACTCCCGGGCCGGGGCCAGCGCGAAGGTGGAGAACAACTACTTCAAGGACTCGAAGGACGTCCTGGGCACCTTCTACACCAACGAGAAGGGCTCCTGGGAGGTCAGCGGCAACATCTTCGACAACGTGACCTGGTCCGACGAGGGCGACGAGAACTACCCCGCCGGACCCGACCCGCAGTCCAACACCTCGGTGAGCATCCCGTACTCCTACGAGCTCGACGACGCCGGCTGCGTGCTGGAGGTGCTGGAGCAGACCGCGGGCGCGGGCAAGGGCAACCGGACCTCGGACGGCAACTGCGAGGCGGAGGAGCCGGACGAGCCGACCGACCCGGACCCCACCGACCCGGTCGACCCGGACCCGACCGACCCGCCTGAGCCGGAACCGACCGATCCCCCCGACGGGACCAACCTCAGCATCGGGGCCGGCGCCGACGGATCCGGCAAGGCCAGCGGGACCAGCTACGGGAACGTCATCGACGGCGACATGAGCAGCTACTGGTCGCCGACCGGTTCGACCGGCCGTATTTCGGTCAAGTGGGACTCCGACACCACGGTGTCCGCGATCAACATCCGCGAGGCGGCCGGGGCCGAAGGCAACATCGGCTCCTGGCGGGTCGTGGAGCACGACAGCGGCGACGTCCTGACCACCGGCAGCGGAGCCGGCGTCATCACCTTCGACCCGACGGCGCTGCGAAAGATCAACTTCGAGATCACCAGCTCGGACGGCACGCCGCGCGTCGCCGAGTTCGAGACCTACGCCGACTCCGCCCCGGACGACGGAGGGGACACCCCTCCGGACGGTGGCGGCGACACCCCGCCGCCCTCGGGCGACGAGCTCTTCGTGGCCCCGGGCGGCAGCGACGGCGCCGACGGTACCGAGTCCGACCCGACCACGCTCCCCTCGGCGATCGACCGGATCGAGCCCGGCGGGTCGATCTACATGCGCGGCGGCACCTACGACCTCTCCGAGACGGTGCGCATCGAGCCGGGCAACGACGGCCTCTCGGGTGACCGCAACGAGCTGTTCGCCTACCCCGGCGAGACCCCGGTACTGGACTTCTCCGCCCAGAGCGAGGACTCCGCCAACCGGGGACTGGCCATCGGCGGCGACTGGTGGCACATCAACGGCATCGTCGTCGAGCGCGCCGGCGACAACGGCATCCTGCTGGGCGGCAACGACAACGTCATCGAGAGGGTGACCACCCGGTTCAACCGCGACACCGGACTGCAGCTGTCGCGTTACACCGCCGGCGCCCCCGAGTCGGAGTGGCCCTCGAACAACCTGATCGTCAGCTCGGTCTCGCACGACAACGCCGACTCCGACGGTGAGGACGCCGACGGGTTCGCTCCCAAGCTCACCGTCGGGGAGGGGAACGTGTTCCGCCACACCGTGGCCTACAACAACATCGACGACGGCTATGACCTGTACACCAAGTCGGACACGGGCCCGATCGGCGAGGTGACCATCGAGCACTCGCTGGTGTACGGCAACGGCTCGCTCTCGGACGGCTCCCAGCACTCGGACGGCGACCGCAACGGGTTCAAGCTCGGCGGTGCGGGCATCGCGGTGGACCACGACGTCCACCACAACATCGCCTTCGAGAACGGCAAGCACGGGTTCACCTACAACTCGAACCCCGGCAGCGTGACGGTCTCGAACAACCTGAGCATCGGCAACGAGGAGCGCAACTTCCAGTTCGACGGCGGCGACTCGGTGTTCCGCGGCAACACCTCGTGCGACAGCGGCTCGACCGACCGGTACCGGGGCGACGCCGACGGCTCGAACCAGTTCTGGGACGGCTCCAACGGTTCCCGCTGCTCCCAGTACTCCGGGGACCTGGACTGGAGCTTCGACTCCGACGGCCGCCTCGTGGTGACCATCGGCGGCAGCGAGGTCGACCTGTAACCGATCCGGCCGACAGCGCCGAAGCGGCCTGGACGCCGACCGGCCCGCCCGATGCATTCGGGCGGGCCGGCCGTTTCCGGTGTCCGCCGTCCCGACCGCTGTCCCGGGCGACGTGTCTCGTGGGCTGAGCGCGGACGGGCCGGGGCGGGGAAACGACCGCCGCGGCTCGACGACATCCGCTTGGAAGCGCTTTCCGAAGGCCGTTGCGTGCAGACGCTGCACGTCGGACCCTTCGACGAGGAGGCGGACGTACTCGCGCGGACGCACGACGGGTTCATCCCGGAGACCGGGCTGCGGACGGTCGGCAGGCACCACGAGGTCCACCTCGGCGACCTCCGCCGGGCCGCACCCGAGAAACTCCGCACCGTCCTGCGGCAACCGGTCGCCCCCGCCGCCTCCGGCTCCGGTGGCCCCCTCCGGGAGGATTCGGTCACCCCCTGACCGGGGGCGCGCCGACCCCCCGCATCCGGCGGATTGTGGCAAACCTCGCGCGAAACGGTGGTCCGGCGGTGCGGTGCGGGGCACTTTTTGTGGAGATCCCACAAAGCAGCGGCTCCGGCGTGAGCAATTCGGGACATTGGTGTACCTGGAGGTAATCCAGCAAGCTGGATACCAGGCCAGGCGGCGCTCCGGGACCCGGACGTCGCCTTCTGTGTGTTGGTACTTGGGAGGGGCATCCGGTGTTCAGTCGTGTCGCCATCGTCAACCGTGGGGAAGCCGCGATGCGGCTCATCCACGCCGTCCGGGACCTCTCGGCGGAAACAGGGGCGCGGATCGAGACGGTCGCCCTCTACACCGACGCCGATCGCAACGCGACCTTCGTCCGCGAGGCCGACGTCTCCTACGACCTGGGACCGGCCTCCGCACGCCCCTACCTGGACCTCGCCGTCCTGGAACGGGCCCTGCTGGAGACCGGGGCCGACGCCGCCTGGGTCGGCTGGGGCTTCGTCGCCGAGGACCCGGCCTTCGCCGAGCTGTGCGAGAAGATCGGCGTCACCTTCGTCGGCCCGAGCGCCGAGGCGATGCGCAAACTCGGTGACAAGATCGGCTCGAAGCTGATCGCCGAGGAGGTCGGCGTCCCCGTCGCGCCGTGGAGCCGCGGCGAGGTCTCCACCCTCGAGGACGCCCTGCGCGCCGGGGACGAGATCGGCTACCCGCTGATGCTCAAGGCCTCCGCGGGAGGCGGCGGCCGGGGCATCCGGATGGTCGCCTCCGCCGAGGACCTGACCGAGGCCTACGAGCGCACCAGCCAGGAGGCGCTGCGCGCCTTCGGCTCCGGCGTGGTCTTCCTGGAACGCCTGGTCACCGGCGCCCGGCACGTCGAGGTGCAGGTCATCGCCGACGGGCAGGGCACCGCCTGGGCGCTGGGCGTGCGGGACTGCTCGGTGCAGCGGCGCAACCAGAAGATCATCGAGGAGTCCGCCTCCCCGGTCCTGGAGCCCGACCAGGCCGTCGAGCTCAAGACCTCGGCCGAGCGGCTCGCCGTGGCCGTCGGCTACCGCGGCGCCTGCACCGTCGAGTTCCTCTACCACCCCGGCGAGCGGCTCTTCGCGTTCCTGGAGGTCAACACCCGGCTCCAGGTCGAACACCCGATCACCGAACTCACCACCGGCACCGACCTGGTCCGCATGCAGCTGCACGTGGCCGGAGGCGGCAGGCTGGAGGGCACCCAGCCGGAGGAGTCCGGGCACGCCGTCGAGGCCCGCCTCAACGCCGAGGACCCCGACCGCGACTTCGCGCCCGCCCCGGGCCGCATCGCCCGGCTGAGCATGCCCGCCGGTCCCGGCATCCGGGTGGACACCGGTGTCCGCGAGGGCGACAGCATCCCCGCCGACTTCGACTCGATGATCGCGAAGATCATCGCCTACGGCCGCGACCGCGAACAGGCGCTGGGCCGCCTGCGCCGCGCGATGGCCGAGACCACGGTGATCATCGAGGGCGGCGCCACCAACAAGAGCTTCGTGCTCGACCTGCTCGCCCAGCCCGAGGTGATCGACGGCAGCGCCGACACCGGCTGGATCGACCGGGTGCGCGCCGAGGGCCGCCTGGTCACCCACCGCCACTCCGCCATCGCCCTGGCCGCGGCCGCGATCGAGGCCTACCAGGACGAGGAGGAGGCCAGCCGCCAGCAGCTGCTGTCCACCGCGCACGGCGGCCGCCCGCAGGTGCAGCACGACACCGTCCGCCCCCTGGACCTCAAGCTCCGCGGCGTCGGCTACCGGGTGAACGTGGCCCGGACCGGGCACGACCGGTTCCGCGTCGGTGTCTGCGGCGGCGGCGACGTGTACCCCGCCGACGTCGAGGTGGAGCGGTTCGACACCCACAGCGGCAACATCACCGTCAACGGCCGCCGGTTCCGGATGGTCTCGGCCACCCACGGGCCGATCCACCTGGTCGAGATCGACGGCGTCACGCACCGGATCAGCCGCGACGAGGGCGGCGTCGTCCGTTCCCCCGCACCCGCCCTGGTGGTCGCCACACCGCTGGCGGTCGGCGACGAGGTCGAGTCGGGCGCCCCCATCCTGGTGCTGGAGAGCATGAAGATGGAGACGGTCCTGCGCGCCCCCTTCCGGGCCCGGGTCCGCGAGTGCCCGGTGGCGGTCGGCGGCCAGGTCGAGACCGGCGCACCGCTGATGCGGCTGGAGCCGCTGGCCGAGGAGGGCGCCGAGGACGCGCAGGCGGCCACCGAGACCGTCGAGATCGAACTGCCCGAACAGCCCCCGGCCGCCTCCGCCGCCGCACGCGCCGAACAGGGCCTGCGGGACCTGCGCGGCCTGCTGCTCGGCTTCGACTACGCACCCGCCGAACGCGAGCGGGTGCTCTCGGACTACCTTGCCGCGCGCGCCGAACTCGGTTCGCGGCAGGTCGAGGGCGAACTGGACCTGCTCACCGTGTTCGCCGACCTGTCCGAACTGAGCCGAAACAAGCCGGGCGGCGCCCTGGAGAGCGCGCAGGACAGCCGGGTGCACAGCCCCCGCGAGTACTTCCACAGCTACCTGCAGAGCCTGGACGTGGAGCGCGCGGGCGTCACCGAGGGCTTCCAGACCAAGCTCACCCGGGTCCTCGCCCACTACGGCGTCACCGACCTCGACCGCACCCCGGAGCTGGAGAACGCGGTCTTCCGGATCTTCCTGGCCCAGCAGCGCATGGGCGCCTGCGTCACCATCGTCTCGGAGCTGCTGCGCCGGTGGCTGGCCGACGCACCGCCCCAGGAAGCGGTGGCCGAACGCGCCGGGCTCGTCCTCGAACACCTGGTGGAGGCCACCCAGGTGCGCTTCCCCGCGGTCTCCGACCTGTCCCGGGGCGTGGTGTTCCGCTGGTTCACCCAGCCGCTGCTGCGCCGCAACCGCGCCAGGGTCTACGCGGCGGTCCGCGACGAACTGCGCCACCTCGACCGCCACCCGGACGCCCCGGACCGCGCCGAGCGGATCCAGACCATGGTCGCCAGCTCCGAACCGCTGGTCCGGCTGATCGGCCAGCGCATCGGCCGCCCCGGCAAGGACCACGCACCGCTGCTGGAGGTACTGACCCGCCGCTACTACGGCAACCGCGGACTGTCCGGGGTCACCGCGCTCCGGGCCGCGGGCAGCCAGCTGGTCACCGCCGAGCACACCGGCTCCGAGGGTACGGCCCGGGTGGTCACCACCGCCGTGGACATCGCCGCCCTGCCCGACGCGCTGGGGGCCGTCGCCGGACTCGCCGCCGACGCACCCGAGGGCGGCCTGGTCGCCGACCTGTACCTCACCTGGGAGGACCAGCCGGACGCCGACGCCATGGCGGTGCGGCTCGGGGAGGTCCTGGCGGAGCGCGTGCTGCCCGAGGGGGTGCGCCGGATCACCGCCACCGTCGCCGGTACCAGCGGCGCCGTCATGCACCACCACTTCACCTTCCGCCCGAAGGACGGGGGACTGGCCGAGGACCGGCTGATCCGCGGCCTGCACCCGCAGATCGCCCAGCGGCTGCAGTTGGAGCGCCTGCGGGAGTTCGACCTCACCCGGCTGCCGTCCGCGGACGAGGAGGTCTACCTGTTCAAGGCCGTGGCGCGCAGCAACCCCGCCGACGAGCGGCTGTTCGCGATGGGCCAGGTCCGCGACCTGACGCCGCTGCGGGACGCCGAGGGCCGACTGGTCGCGCTGCCCGCCGTGGAGGGCACGCTCGCCGCCTGCCTGGACGCGATCCGCAACATCCAGGCGCAGCGGCCGCACAACAAGCGGTTCGACACCAACCGGATCCTGATGTACGTGTGGCCGCCGGCCGAGCTGAGCATCGACGAGCTCAACGCGCTGGTCGAACGCATCCTGCCCACGACCGACGGCGCCGGGCTGGAGGAGGTCCAGTTCGTGGCCCGCCAGCGCACCGACGAGGGCGAACTCACCGAGACGGCCGTGCGGATCACCCTCGACCCGGGCAAGGGCGCGAGCGTGCACGTGGACCGGCCCTCGACCGAACCGGTCCAGCCGCTGGACGACTACCGGCAGAAGGTGCTGCGCGCCGCCCGCCGCGGAACCGTCTACCCGTACGAGCTGACCGGCATGCTCGCCGGGTCCGAGGGCACCTTCACCGAGCACGACCTCGACGAGCACGGCGCGCTCGTCCCGGTGGACCGGCCCAGGGGCCGCAACACCGCCGCGATGGTGGCGGGCGTGGTCACGACCCCGACCGAACGGCACCCCGAGGGCGTCACCCGGGTGGTGCTGCTCGGCGACCCGACCAAGGCGCTGGGCGCGCTGTCGGAGCCGGAGTGCACCCGGGTGATCGCCGCGATCGACCTGGCCGAGCGGATGCGGGTGCCGCTGGAGTGGTTCGCGCTCTCGGCGGGCGCACGGATCTCGATGACCTCGGGTACCGAGAACATGGACTGGGTGGCGGCCGCCCTCAAGCGGATCGTGGAGTTCACCCAGGACGGCGGCGAGATCAACATCGTGGTCGCGGGCATCACCGTCGGCGCCCAGCCGTACTGGAACGCCGAGGCGACGATGCTGATGCACACCAAGGGCATCCTGGTGATGACGCCGGACTCGACCATGGTGCTCACCGGCAAGCAGTCGCTGGACTTCTCCGGCGGCGTGTCGGCCGAGGACAACTTCGGTATCGGCGGCTACGACCGGGTGATGGGCCCGAACGGCCAGGCGCAGTACTGGGCGCCGAACCTGCCGGCCGCCCGCGACGTGCTGATGGCGCACTACGACCACACCTACGTCGTGCCCGGCGAGGGCGCGCCGCGCAAGGCGGTCACCAGCGACGCGGACGAGCGGGACGTCTCCGACTTCCCGCACGCGATCGAGGGCAGTGACTTCACCACCGTCGGCGAGATCTTCTCGGCGGAGCACAACCCGGACCGCAAGAAGCCGTTCGACATCCGCACGGTGATGCGGGCCCTGTCCGACCAGGACCACCCGGTGCTGGAGCGCTGGGCGGGCATGGCCGACGCCGACACCTCGGCGGTGCAGGACGTGCACATCGGCGGCTGGCCGGTCTGCCTGATCGGTATCGAGTCGAAGTCGGTGCAGCGGCACGGGTTCCCGCCCACCGACGGGCCGGACACCTACACCGCGGGCACGCTGTTCCCGCGTTCGTCCAAGAAGACCGCGCGGGCGATCAACGCGGCCTCCGGCAACCGGCCGCTGGTGGTGCTGGCCAACCTGTCCGGGTTCGACGGCTCCCCGGAGTCGATGCGCAAGCTGCAGTTGGAGTACGGCGCGGAGATCGGCCGGGCGATCGTCAACTTCGACGGCCCGATCGTGTTCTGCGTGATCTCCCGCTACCACGGCGGCGCGTTCGTGGTGTTCTCCAAGGCGCTCAACCCGAACATGACGGTGCTGGCGCTGGAGGGCTCCTTCGCCTCGGTGCTCGGCGGCGCCCCGGCGGCGGCGGTGGTGTTCTCCGGTGAGGTGAACAAGCGCACCGCCACCGACCCGAGGGTCACCGAGCTGCAGACCCGGGTGTCGGAGGCCGGGGCCGGGGAGCGGGCCGAGCTCAGCGCCGAACTGTCCGAGGTGCAGTCCGCGGTCCGCGCGGAGAAGCTCGGCGAGGTCGCCGCGGAGTTCGACAGCGTGCACAGCATCCAGCGCGCGGTCGAGGTGGGTTCGGTGGACGCGATCATCAGCGCCGCCGAGCTGCGCCCGAGCATCATCGAGGCCATCGAGCGCGGTATGAAGCGCTAGGGGGCCGGACAACGCACGAACGGCCGGCCCTTGCGGGGGCCGGCCGTTCGTCCGTGTGCAGGGGAGCGCGGGGATCGTTAGGTTGGCCCGATGGGTTTCTCCTCGGTCACCGGACTGTTCTCCCTCCTCGCCCTGCTGCCCGTGGTCGCTGTTCTGGTCCTGGTGGTGTTCCTGGTCCGTCTCGGCCTGGGACACGGCTGGCGCGGGGCGCTTTCCCGCGCCGTGTTCGACGTCCTGGTGGTCTTCGCCCTGGTGCCGGTGGTCGTCCTCACCCTGGTCAACCCGGGTGGTCGGCACGGCGTGGAACTGGTCCCGTTCGCCGACATGTGGAGTACGGGGGTCAACTCGACCACCCTGTACCAGAACGGCGGGCACATCGCGCTGTTCGCCCCGTTCGGGGCCCTGCTGCCCCTGGCCTTCTCCGGGGTGTTCGCGTCCTTCTCCCGGGTGGCCCTGGCGTCCGCGGGGATCGCGGTCACGATCGAGGCCCTCCAGTACCTGAGCGAGGACAGCTGGGTGGCGTCGACCGACGACGTCATCCTCAACGTCCTCGGCGCCCTGGCCGGGGCGGCGCTGACCTGGTTCTGGTGGCGTCCCGCCGGGGACCGGGCGGCGGCCCGGCCCGGACGGTCCTGAGGCCGCGGCGCCCCGGCGGCCGGGATTCAGTGCACGACGTCGAAGACCTGCTTCTGGACGCCGTTGGAGTACACCGCGTGCTCGACCAGGTCCAGTTTGGTGGCGTCCTTGTCGGTGTCGCTGAACAGGCGCTTGCCCGCGCCCAGGAGCAGCGGGAAGACCAACAGGTGGTAGCGGTCGACCAGCCCGGCGTCGGCCAGCGAACGGCCGAGCGCGGCGCTGCCGTGCACGGAGATGGGGCCGCCCTCGGTCTCCTTGAGTTCGGCGACCTCGTCCAGGGTCCGCAGGACGGTGGCGGGCCAGCGCGGGTCGTCCTCGATGAGCGTGGTGGAGACGACGTAGCGGGGCATGGCGTTGTACCCGGCGAACTCGGCCATGGAGGGCCACACCGGGGAGAAGGCCTCGTAGCTGCGCCGCCCCAGAAGGAGGGCGGTGGCTTCCTCCTGTTCGCGGCTCTTGATCTCGTAGGCCGCCTCGTCCATCTCGACGGCGTTGAAGGTCCAGCCGGAGTTCCGGTACCCGGGTTCCCCGCCGGGAGCCTCCATGACTCCGTCGACGGACACGAACGCGGTGACGATCAGGGTGCGCATGCTCGGTTCCTCACTGCTGGGTTGCGCCTACATCCTCTCGACGAACGGCCCGGCCCGCGTTCGACACGTCGGGAGGTTCTTTTTCGTGTGGGGGCGCCAGAGGTCGGACCTGGGTGCGCGGTGCGCCGGAGCCCGCGCCTAGTATGACGGCGGCCTGAGGAGAAGCAGGTGTTCCTGCGGCTGGTACAGAAAAGGATCGATCTGTGTTGTTTTGTCAATTATTTTTGCTATCCACCATTTATGGAAAAGGTTTTCTTGATGTGCTGGACGGGCGTACCTGACTCCTGTGTTCCGGAGGTTCCTCCGGCCTGCCCTGGCCTTGGCGATCTCGGTCCGTGTTTGATGAGGAGAGTTGGGAAGCAGGGACTCCGCTCGCCCGAGCACACTGTCGGATGGCGTAATGAAAGTGTTTCAGGTGGCCTCTCGTGTCGTGTGTAGAAACTATGGCGTGGCTTTCTTCGCCGTGGTGGTTGCGTTCGCACTGTTTGTCTTCAGTTGCATGCTCGCAACATTCACTGAGCTTCCGTGGCCGGGGGTGCTGATCGCCTCTGTCGGGTTCGGATCCGTTTTCTGGATCCAGTTGAAGATCGGGCTTCTCAGGAATGTGGAGATCCGTGAGCATGAGATTGTTTTGAACAACTACTTCACTCGAGTTTCAGTGCCGATCTCCAGCATCAGGGAAGTTCGGGTGAGTGATGGCTCTTTGGCGTTGGAGTTGCACTGCGGGCGTATTCTGGATTCCGCCGCATTCGAGGGATCTCTTCTGGCGATGCTCCTGGGGAGTCCGAGTGCGAAACGGGCTGCTGTGTTGATTGACAGGGCCAGGAGGGAGGAGGCCGCAGGTGGGAGGTTTGTTTCTGAAGAGCCGGTGGTCCGTCTGCGTATGAACCTGATGTTCCTTTTGGGGGTTTGGGCTTTCGTCTTCGTGTTGTTCTGGTACTTGAATAGCTTGCAGCTTTGGCTTCCGTGATGGTCCAGTCCTTCTGGAAGTCGGACCTTGGTTTAGCGGTGGGAGGATTCCCGTCGGGGAGTAACCAAGTAGATGAACCCGCTGAGGCGCCCGTTGGATGAGTGCGATCTGGCACGGTACGCACCTTCCGATAGCATCCGCTCGTTACCTCCGTGTCGCTGCGCGTACAGCATGTCCTGACCCCGCCACGACCGGATCAGTCCCTGTCCCATACCGAATCGCAGGTGCCTTGTGGCTCCCGGAAACGTGTTCCCGACCCCGGCCGGGAGGATGAGTCTCGGCCAGTGGGTGGCGTGCGGGATGACCGGTCTGATCATTGCAGCGAGCTTGACCGTGTACGCGGGGTACCGCGACACCCTCAGCATCGAGACCGAGGCGATCAACACCGACGCCTGGGGCGACCGCCCCGAACAGGTCGCGGGCATCCACAACATCCTGCTGCTGGTCGGGGACAACGAGTCGGCGGGCAAACGCCCCGACGTGCTGGTCGTCGTCAACATCAACGTGGACAACGACACCGTGACCATGGTCAACCTGCCCCGCGACCTGATCGTGGACATCCCCCGGTGCGACCCGGTTGGTGATTTCCCCGGTTGGTCCGGCGGACCGCAGCAGATCAACCACGCCGCGACCTACGGCGGTCTGGACTGCCTGGGCAACACCGTGGAGACGACCACCGACATCCACCTGGACCACATGGTGATGGTGGACTTCGCCGGGTTCGAGAACATCGTGGACACCATCGGCGGTGTCGAACTGTGCATCCCCGAGGAGCTCGACGACCCCAAGGCCCACCTGTCGCTCGACCCGGGGACGCAGACCCTCAAAGGTGAACAGGCACTCGCCCTGGCCCGCTCCCGCCAGAGCACCGAGCACAAGAACGACATGGGGCGCATCAAGAGCCAGCAGCGGCTGATCGGTGCCATCCTGCGCAAGGTCACCAGTGGCGAGATCCTGTCCAAACCCACGACGATCTACGACTTCCTGGGCTCGGTCACCGACAGCATGGTGACCGACGACGGGTTCACCGTTGACAGGATGGCGGAGCTGGCCATAGCCATGCGTGAGGTGGACCTGAGCCGGATCAACATGGTGATGGTGCCGGTCGTGGACTCACAGACCCACGAATACAAGGTGGACCCCCAACAGCCCGCCGCTGACGATCTGTTCGCCGCGATCGCCGCCGGTGATGTGCTGCCCGAGGACGAGAGCGGGGACGAGGGCGAGGGCGGGGAGTCCGAAGAACCCACCGTCGAACCCGGCGACGTGTCTCTGCGAGTGCTCAACGGGACCGTTCAGATCGGCTTGGCCGAGACCGTGCGGGGGCTCCTCGAGAACCAGGGATTCACAGTCTCCGAGATCGGCAACCCCGGGCCGCGCAACCCGGAGCAGAGCACCATCTACCATGCTCCCGGCCAGGAGGCCGCGGCGCAGACCCTCGCTGGCGCCCTCGACACGGTACGGACCGAGGAGGTCCCCGAATTCGGCGAGGAGCTGGAACTGGTGATGGCGGCAGACTGGGACGGTTTGGCCAGCGACGGCTCCGCCCAGACCGATGGCAGCGGCGAGGGCGCGTTGGACGGACTGGACACCGCGTCCGCCGCCGAGGACACCGCCGACTCCGCGTGAAGTCGACGACCACGGATAAGAGGCCGTCTCAAGAGTCCCGCAAGCCAGATTCGCGCCCGGCACGATCACGCCTTGGGGGCGTTGTGTCGCCCGACGGGCTTTGGGAGACTATCCAGCCGCTACGGTCCCTGCCCCCAAGACCGGCCAGCTCTCGCGTGGACCAGAGGTCTGTGCTTACCACGGTGCTGTTCGTCCAGGCCTCGGCGTGCTCCTGGGGCAAGGCCGATGGTCTGCGCGGAGTCACCCGAGCCACCGCGCACCGCTGGTTGAAATGCCTGGACCGAGACGGTTCGGACCATGATCCACTGCATCCTCCTCCGTGAACTGGGTACACGCACCCTGCTGGACTGGTCCGGCGCCACCGGTCGATACTCAGCCCCGGGCCTCCACTTCCCTGGCCGTGCTCAGTATTGTCTGCACCCCGTCTGCTACAAGTGCCTCACCAAGCACTCCGATAAATTTTGGGATGAGCCCTTGGTGCAAAAAATTTCGTTCAATAATCCTACAAGTCGCGTGACTTGCGGTATTATTGTTGGATTATTTCTCTTGTTTGCCTTTGCTATGAATATGGCGCCGTTCTATGGCCCGAGTGGTCGGGGTCGCGAGAGTGATCTTTCGAATGGGATTTTCCTTTCGTTTGGCATGGTCTTTATGTCTTGGTTTATTTATGAAATGGGGTGTGTTGCAAGAGTCAAAATTTTGGGCGACGAAATTGTATTGGTGAACCCATTTAGTGAGGCAAGGATACCATTTTGTCTTATTGAAGGGATTGCCTATCGCGGGGGCTTGAAAATCAAGGTGAGGGGTGGACGTTCATACGGATCTGCTGCCTTCCCTGATTCTCTGGTTTTAGCAATTTCTGGCTATGCAAGGCATGGGCGAGTCGCTGCGCATATTAAAGATGTGGTTGCTGATCACGGTCCTTGTGGTGCGTGTGTTGAGGTTGGGGATAGATGGAGGTTCTGGCCATCCTTCAGTGTGTTCCTCGCCATTTTTTTGTTTTATGTATTGATTGCTGTTTTCGCATTCTTTTCAGCTTGATGAGTCGCCGTGGTGTTTAAGGGCAGGCCAGTAGAAGTTTGTAGGATTTGGTGTCGGTGACGCGTGCAGCGGATGGCTCAATGATGCGATGAGGTACGGAATGAAGAGCCGAGGACTGAGAACCCACTTCCCGTTTCGACGCATTGGCAATGAGTTCCTCAGTGTGAATATTCGAGTGCTGTTCTCGGAAATGATATTTCAAGCCATGAGTGGGGACAGCCTCCTGGGTCCATCTGAGGGTTTCGCTGCGCACAGATCGAGGTTGTGTGGTGGCTTTCGTTGTTGCCGACTAGATGGGATTGTCAAGAGTGAGAGCGGATAAGAGCCGCGTAGTCCGGTTTCGGCGATGGTCTTCTGTCGCCTTTGCCTGTGTCGTAGCTGCTTTTTTTGGAGTCCTGTTCATTGGGCTTGGAGGAGCGGTGGCCAATGCAAGTCAAATCTTCACGGATGGCGTTGTGGCATTGATCCTGCTGCTGCCGTTTGTGTCAGTTTTGATTTGGTTTATTTTCAAGCTCTGCATTTTCTCTGGCGTGGATGTGGGTTCGGACAGGGTCACGGTTAGAAATTTTTCTACAGAGACTGATGTCGAGATCGGTTTAATTAAATCCGTCAGTTGGAGTGGTGGGGTGCAGCTTGTGTTGAAAAATGGTACTAGGGTAAAGTCTGTTGCTTTTCCGGATTCTCTTTTTTCTCTTGCGTTGCAGTATAGGAATTTTAGGCGTGTTGCCAGGGTGATGGATGCTGAAATCAAGGAGAGGTCTCGCGGGTTGACTGCATTTGATTCTACTGGGGTTCGGCAGCGGAGGCGGTGGGATCTGTCCCTGATGCTCATTGCTGGGCTCTTTTATTACTCGGTGTTGTTTTTTTCCTGTTTGATTTTTTCGTAACGGTTCATATTTTCCGGTGAGAGGTCATGCGGTTTTGGGTGCCCAGAACTCGCCTTCGAGCAACCTGGACAGGGCATCGTAGATGCTGACCCGTGCTTGGCTGCGGTCGCGGAATAGAAGCGCGCAGCGCAGAGCTGCCTGGCCTGTCCAGGCTTCTCAGGCATCCCGATATCTTCTGGCGGGTCTCGAACATCCGCACCTCGTGCTCGGCCGGATTGTTGTCGAGCGGAGCCCGCGCATGAAGGAGAGGGTTTCGTCGGCCTTGAGTGCCTTGCCGAGCAGGCTCCCGAACATCGGCGTATACCTGCGGGCACTCCGGATCGAATCGATTCCCGTAGAGGGGGCACTCAAAGGCGCTCGTTGCGAGGATTTGCACCCTTGGGGCCAGAAAGCTCGGGCTATCGGCTGTCTACCCGGTTCAGTCTTGCGGCAGGAGCTCGGGCCACTCAGTGGAAGGCAGTCAGGGTGCCGATGACCTATCAGTTCACGGGGACGCCCCGGGGCGGGTGTCGCGCAACTCTCCTGCCCAGGCTCCGAGCTTGAAGGCGTTCCACTCTGTCCTGGTGTAGGCGAGAGTGGGGGGAGTTCGGGGTGGGGGTGGATCCCTCGGCAGGTAGAAACTCGGGGCACAGGCGTCCGTAGGCGGTGTGGTCGATAGCGGCCTGGTCGAGGAAGTGGCCCCAGGCGGCGTGGGGGCGGTGAGAGTGGGGTTGGGTGTCCCCGATCTCTGTCGCGCCTTCGCGGGCGGATCTGACCTGTACGCAGCCCTGGGCACTGGTCTTCGCGCTACCTCTCAAAGGTGCCCGGAGAAAATACGCCTGGGCCACGCGTATCTACGCGACGTGACGTCGGAGCCGAGCCACCCGACCCTCGTGCGAGGATCCCGGCACGCCCTGAGGTGTTCCCATGCTCCATGACCAGGCACGGCGCTGGATGGTGCTCGCTCTCGGGGGTGAGTACTCCTGGACGCACCGTCCGGACAGTGGCCGCCCCCGGTCGAGTTCTCATGCTCAAGGAGAGGGCAGGGCCGTCTGTCCAGGAGCGCACGTCGCACCCCGGGATCGATGCACCGCTCTGTGGCCGGATGTGGACAGCAGAGTTTCTTCGCAGGCCAGAAGTGGGTCTGAGTACCAGTTCTTCGCGGACAAGCTCTGTGCGAACTATGTCCCGTTTGTAATGATCCGGATGTTTTAGTTAAGGTCCCTTGCGGATCGTGGGTGTGAGTCATCACCCATGGTCCTCACATCCCCTGACAACTGACTGAACGGCATCCCCCATGCGTCGCTCCATGCCCCGCGCGACGGCGGTCTCGACCGCTGCTGCTGTGGCACTCTCGTTGCTTTTCGCGCCCCCTGCGGCTGCGGAACCCGAACCACCGGACCCGGCCACCTCCGAGGAACAGCAGGAGCTGGACGCTCTGGCGTTGGCGGAGCAGTCCGGTGAGCGGGTGGAGATTCCGGGGCTGACCGATGAGAAGACCCAGCACTTCGCCAACCCGGACGGGTCGTTGACCGCGGAGATCTCGGCCCTGCCGGCGCGGGTGCGCTCCGAGAACGGCTGGGTCGATGTGGACACCACCCTGGTCAAGGCCGAGGACGGGTCGGTACGCCCCAAGGCGGCGGGCATGGACATCGCCTTCTCCGGAGGCGGCGATGACGCGATGGCCCGGATCGGGATCGGATCCAACAGCGTCAGCCTGGGATGGGAGGGTGAGCTCCCCGAACCGGTGCTGGACGGGGACCAGGCCACCTACGCCGATGTGCTGCCGGACGTGGACCTGGTACTGACCGCGGGGGTGGAGGGCTTCACCCAGGTGCTGGTCGTGCACACCGCCGAAGCCGCCCAGCTGCCCGAGTTGGCTGAGCTGGACCTGCCGTTGGACACCACCGGTGTGACCATGACGGTCGACGAGCACGGCAACCTGGACGCGACGGGCGATGCTGGCGGCCAGAGCGTGTTCTCCGCTCGGGCCCCAGCTATGTGGGACTCAGCGGGGGAGGAAGAGCAGAGCCAGAGTGAGGACCCGACGGTAGCGGCACCGTCCGGTGCCCGCATGGAGTTGCTCGACACGTCGGTGGAGGTCGACCGGCTCAGGTTGGTACCCGACCAGGGCATGTTGGTGGATGAGTCAACTGAGTTCCCGGTCTACATCGATCCGTCCGTGAACGCCAGCCGCCCGAACTGGGCCTCAGTTGATCGGGCCTATCCCAATCAACCCACTTTCAACGACTCGGGTGAGGACAGCGTGGGCGTGGGGCGCATCGAATGGGATCGCGTCTACACACGCCGTGCGTTCTTCCAGTTCACGATGATGGGTCGCACCATGCACCCGAACACGATCATCAACTCCGCCACGTTGCGCACCGAGGTGGACTGGGCCTACAGCTGCAACAGCAACTCCTACATCCAGTTGCAGCGGGTCAGCGCATTCAACAGCAAGACCACCTGGAACAACCAGCCCTCCACACAGGGCGGTGTGCTGGACACCCAGAACGTCACCGGTGGTTGGGCGACCTGCCCCTCGACCAGCGGGGTGGAGTTCGACGCAACCGACGCCTACAAGTGGGGCCTGGACAACGACGCCTCGCACATCTACCTGCGGCTCAAGGAGCGCAACGAGTCCGGTACCTCCGCCTGGCGCAGGTTCGATGTGAAGGACAAGCCCCCGGTGCTGGTGGTGGACTACAACCACCCTCCGCAGAAGCCGGTCACCTCCACCCTCTCCGACTCCCTGGGCGGGGTGTGCTCGACCGACGCCGACCAGCCCAGGCTGGTCAACGACACCGAGATCAGGTTGAACGCCCAGATTCGTGACCGCGACTCCTACTGGGTGGGTCAGCAGGTCAAGTCCCGATTCGAGTGGAAGAGCGTCGAAGACGACACCACTGTGGGGTCAGCGGACTCGGCCTACGTGACCGTGGGCAAGTGGTCGGGCGGCAGCTACCGACCGGTCACCGCCTCCGACCTGCCAGAGAAGGAACTACTCGCCTACCGGGTCCGCGGATACGACCGGTCCGACTGGGGACCGTGGTCGTCCTGGTGCTACATCAAGATCGACACCACCAAACCCGACTCCGGCCCCGAGGTGACCTCGACCGACTACCCGGCCGGGGACGAGGCGCACGGATCGGTGGGCCGATCGGGCGAGTTCACCTTCGCCAACAACGGTGTCGAGGAAGCCACCAGCTACCACTACAGCGTCAACGACGCCTCCTGCTCCACCGAGATCGAACTCGACGAGCCCGGACAGAGCGTGACGGTGGTGATCACTCCGAACCGGGACGGCCCCAACCTGCTCCATGCCCGCACCGTGGACGCCTACGGCAACTCCTCCGAGTGCGGTCTGGCCTACACCTTCACCGTGGATTCCCCGGCCGACCCGGTCTCCCATCTGCCGTTGGACGAAGGCCAGGGCACCACCGTCACCGACTCCGCGGGCGATCGCACCCTGGAGGCCACCAACGGTGTGGACTGGGTGCGTGGCCGTGTGGGACCCACCAGCGGCGGCACCCAGCGCCTGGAAGGCGCGGCGATCGACATCGACGGCTCCAACTCCCGCCTGGTCACCGAGGAACCGGTGGTGGACACCAGCCAGGCCTTCTCGGTCTCGGCGTGGGTACGCATGGACGACAAGGACCGCAACCGCAGCGTGGTGGCCCAGACCGGCCTGGAGAACAGCGGCTTCTACCTCGGCTACCAGCAGACCCTGGGATATGACAGGTGGGTGCTGAAGATGGCCCCCACGGACGAGACCGGGGTCGGCGGCTGGTCACGAGCCCTGTCGGACGCATCCCCCCAGACCGGGGTGTGGACCCACCTGCTCGGCACCTTCGACCCGGCCGACGGCCAACTGGTGCTCTACGTCGACGGAGTACGACAGCAGACCACCGGCCACCTGGACACCCCATGGAAGGCCGAAGGCCCCCTGATGGTGGGCGGCGCACGCTCCTCCACGAACAACTCCGAGCACTGGCGCGGCGGAATCGACGACGTCCGCGTATGGGACCGGGTCATCTTCGACACCCCTGTGGCGGAAGAGGGCGAAGCCCGCTCCGAGGTCTGGGAACTGGCCAACCGTCCCGCCGCCCTGGAGGGGCGCTGGCGCCTGGACGAAACCGAGGGAACGGTCGCGGCCGACGCCTCCGACCACGCTCTGGACGCCACCTTGGAGGCCGACCCGCTCACTGCCTGGAACCAGGCCCTGAACGAGGTCACCTTCGCCCCCGGCGTCAGCCTGAACACGGACCACAAGGAACACTTGCACACCGACGCCCCGGCGGTGCGCACCGACCGCAGCTACAGCGTCGCCTCCTGGGTCCGGTTGGACGAGGTCGGCCACAACGCGGCCGCGGTGGCCCAGAACGGCACCGACCACAGCGCCTTCTACCTCAGCTACCAGCACACCTACGACTGGGACAACTGGGTGATGAAGCTGCCGCCCGAGGACCGGACCGGGGCCAGCGGCTGGCACCGCTCCCTGTCCGAGCACGCCCCCGAGTTCGGCAGGTGGACCCACCTGGCGGCTACCTACGACCACACCCTGAGCGAGGCCACCCTCTACGTGGACGGTGCGGCGCAGGAGCCCGTGGAGGTTCCCGACGCCTGGCACGCGAACGGCCCGGTGGTGATCGGCGCCTCCCAGTTCGAGTCGAATCTCAACGGTGAGTGGGCCGGCGACATCAGCGACGTCCACCTCTACCAGGGCGTGCTGACCGAAGCCGACATCATCAGCGTCAGGTTGGGATACCTGCCCGTGTCCTGACACCCCACCAACCCCCGCCATCCCCGAGCCCTGTGATCTGCCCGGCAGGCGCGCACCTGCCGGGCGGGAGGAACCCTCTGTGTCTGACATCCCCCAGGCCCCCGCGACCCGTCGTCGCCGGAAACCGATCGTCTCCTTCGTCTCGCTGTTGCTGGTGACCGGACTGGTCTCGGCGCTGCCCGCTTCCGCTCTGGGATACAACACCCGCCCGGAGGTGGATCTGGGGGAGTCGGTGGACGGCCATGCCGCTACCCAGTCCGCGATCACCGCCGACAGTGCGGTGGCCGACGCCGCGGTGTCCTCGTTGGAGGAGGCCACCTGGCCCGAGCCCGGCAGCGTGGCCTTCGATGAGCGCGACCTCGCACCGCAGGCCCGCAGCGGCGCTGCCGGGGGCGAGCCCGTGCGGGTCGAGGGCACTGACGCCGAGGAGTTCGAGGACTGGGTCTCACCGATCCCGGAGGAAGAGGAAGCGGCGGCGCCTGAGCCGGAGGCCGACGCGGGGCGGACCAGTGAACGCAGGGCACCGGCCGAACCCGGGACGGAGGAGCCCGAGGACGCCGGGGACTCCGAGGCACAGGTCCCCGAAGAGGATGCCGGGGAGTCCGGCGATCCTGATTCTGAAGCCCCCGGGTCGGATCCGCAGACGGAGGGCGGCTCCGACCAGGACGTCGGGCCCGAGCGCGAGCCCGAGCCCGCCCCGGAACCCGAAGAAGAGGAACAGCGGGAAGAGGAGCCACAGGAGAGCCAGGAGAGCAGTGCCCCGGCGGGCCCTGTGACCTCGGCCGAGGTGGAGGTGTTGGACCGCGCCGAGGCCGCCGAGCTGGGGCTGTCCGGTCTGGCCCTGCGCGTGCGCCGCACCGACGACGCCGAGAAGGCGGGTCCGGTGCGCGTTGAGGTCGACTACTCCGGGTTCGCCTCCGCCTACGGGGCCGACTACGGGGCACGGCTGGACCTGGTCGCGCTCACCGGGTGCGAGGCCGAAGAAGGCTCGGGGTGCTGGTCCACCCACGAGCTGGACTCGGAGAACGACACCGAGGCCCAGTCGCTGTCTGCTCTGGCTCCGGCCACCAGCGGCGGGGTCCTTCTGACCGCCGCGGCCTCGGGGGAGAGCGAGGGGGAGTCCACCGGTGACTACACCGCTACCTCCTTGAGCCCCTCCTCCACCTGGAACGTGGGCACCCAGTCCGGCGGGTTCTCCTGGAACTACCCGGTCCAGGCCCCCAACGTCGCCGGTGGCCTGAAACCCGAGGTCAGCCTCGGCTACTCCTCCCAGTCGGTGGACGGGCGCACCTCAAGCACCAACAACCAGACCTCCTGGATCGGTGAGGGCTTCGACTACCATCCCGGCTACATCGAACGCCGTTACCAGACCTGCCAGGAGGACGACACCGAGATCCCCGACCAGTGCTGGTCGCACCACAACGCCACGTTGAACCTGGGCGGTCGTGCCACCGAGCTGGTCTACGACGACGGCGAGTGGACCCCGAAGAACGACGACGGCGCCAAGATCGAACGCCTGACCGGGGCCACCAACGGTGACAACGACGGTGAGCACTGGAAGGTCACCACCACCGACGGCACCCAGTACTACTTCGGCCTCAACCGCCTGCCCGGCCACTCCTCGGGAGACGACGAGACCAACTCGGCCTGGACCGTGCCGGTCTTCGGCAACGACTCCGGTGAACCCTGCTACGAGTCCAACCTGGACGACGCCTGGTGTGACCAGGCTTGGCGGTGGAACCTCGACTACGTCGTCGACGTCCAGGGCAACGCCCTGGCCCACTACTACGAGGCCGAGACCAACAACTACGGCCTCAACTTCGAGTCCGACCCGGTCGAATACGACCGTGGCGGCTACCTCAAGCGCACTGCCTACGGGCTGCGCGACGACGACGCCCAGGCCACCGCCCCGGCCCAGGTGCTCTACACCACGGGCGAACGCTGCGTGGACACCGACTTCGGCTGCGAGGCGGCCGACCGGAGCGAGGACAACGCCGAGTACTGGCCTGACACCCCGCTGGACCAGGAGTGCGACGACGACTGCGCCGGGCAGCACAGTCCGACGTTCTGGACCACCAAGAAACTGGACAAGGTCACCACCCAGCTCCACGACGGCGACGCGTACGTGACGGTGGACTCCTGGGAGCTGGAGCACTCCTTCCCCGCCCCTGGGGACGGCACCGACCCCGCGTTGTGGTTGGACTCCATCACCCACACCGGGCACACCGGCGGGGACAGCAAGACCAAACCGGCGATCACCTTCGCCGGCACTCCGATGCCCAACCGCATCGACTCCACCACCGACGGCCTGGCGCCGATGAACAAGTGGCGCATCACCGCCATCTACACCGAGACCGGTGCCCAGGTGGACGTGTCCTACGCGGACCCGGGCTGTGACCCCGAGGACCTGCCCGAGGCGCACGAGAACACCGGGCTGTGCTTCCCGGTCATCCGCTCCCACCGCCCCGGCGCCGACGACATCACGGACTGGTTCGCCAAGTACGTGGTCACCGACCTGGTCGAGGTCGACCTGGTGGGCGGACAGCCCGATATGGTCACCAGCTACGACTACGTGGGTGACGGCGCCTGGGCGTACATGGACGAGGACGGGTTCGTCGACGAGGACAAGCGGACCTGGTCCCAGTGGCGGGGCTTCGACCGGGTGATCGAGCGCAAGGGCCACCCCGACGAGACGCGCACCGAGGTCGAGCACCTGTTCTACCAGGGCATGGACGGCGACCACCAGCCCTCCGGGACCCGCACGGCGAGCGTGACCGACTCCACCGGCACCAGCGTGGACGACGACCCGGTCTTCAACGGGCAGGTCCGCGAGACCATCGTCCGCAACGGTGTCGAAGGGGAGGTGGTCTCCAAGACCATCAGCACCCCCTGGAAGAAGCGCACCGCCTCCACCTCCCACGCCTGGGACCTCGAGGCGCACCTGACCAACACCGAGCAGGTGGACGCCTACACCGCCCTGGCCGACGGCGGGTTCCGCCAGACCCGCACGGTCAACACCTTCGACGAGTTCGGCATGGTCACCTCGGTCCACGACCAGGGGGATGTGGACGAAGCGGGTGACGACTGGTGCACCACCACCACCTACGCCCGTAACACCGACCTGCACCTGCTCACCCCCGTGGCCCGGAAGCAGAAGGTGACCGCGGCCTGCGGGGAGGACGCCTCCTACCCCGGCGACGTCGTCAAGGACGAGCGCACCCTCTTCGACGGGGGCGCCTTCGGCGACGCGCCGACCAAGGCCCGGCCGACCGAGACCCAGCGGGTCGCTGACTACGACGGCGCCAACCCCGTCTACCAGACCCTCACCCGGACCACCTTCGACACCTACGGGCGCGCTCTGGAGGTGACCGACGCCGAGGGCAACACCACGGTCACCGACCACACCTCCGACGTCGCCGGCGGCCCCGACACCGAGGTGAGCACCACCAACGCCCTGGGCCACACCAGCACGGTCGAATACGACGAGCGCTCCCAGCCGGTGGCCGAGGTCGACGCCAACGGCAACCGCAGCGAGATGGTCTACGACCCCCTGGGCCGGATGACCGAGGTGTGGCTGGCCGACCGGCCCCGCGACCGTTACTCCTCCCCCTCGATGCGGTTCGAGTACCACCTGTCCAAGGACGAACCCACCGTCGTGGTCACCCACGCGCTCAACGCCTCCGGTGACTACACCACCAGCCACAAGATCCTCGACGGGATGCTCCGCGAGCGTCAGAGCCAGGCCCCGGCCCCGGGCGGCGGTCGTGTGCTCACCGACACCTTCTACGACAGCCGCGGCAACGCCATCATCTCCCGCGAGCCCTACTTCAACGAGGGCGACCCTGGTGGGGAGCTGTTCGAGGTGGCCAACCACGACGAGATCCTCCGCTGGACCCGCACCGTCCACGACGGTGCGGGCCGGGCCACCGAGGCCATCCAGATGTCCCGCGGGGTGGAGCAGTACCGCACCAGCACCCGATACCAGGGCGACCGCACCCTGGTGAGCGAGCCCGAGGGCGGCACCGGCACCACCGCCATCACCGATGCCCGGGGCAACACCGTGGAGCTGCGAAAGCACCACGGACCCGCAGCCGAGGGCGAGTTCGACTCGACCTTCTACACCTACACCGCCCGCGCCGAACTGGAAACGGTCACCGACCCGGGCGGCAACACCTGGACCTACGACTACGACCTGCGTGGTCGAAAGGTCTCCGAGACCGACCCCGACACCGGGGTGAGCGAGATGGTCTACGACGACCTGGACCGGGTCGTCGAGAGCACCGATGCCCGCGGCCAGACCCTGCAGACCGTCTACGACGAACTGGGCCGTCAGGTCGAGCTGCGTGACGGCGACGGAGACCTGCGGGCCGAATGGACCTTCGACAGCGTGGCCATCGGCCAACCCGCCGCCTCCACCCGCTACGAGGACGGAGAGGCCTACACCACCCGAGTCATGGGATACGACCGGGTCAACCGGCCCCGCGCCCACCAGATCTCCATCCCCTCCAGTGAGGGGGAGCTCGCGGGAAACTACCTGTTCCGTACCCTCTACTACCCTGACGGCAGCGTGCAAGCCACGGAGATGCCCGCAGCCGGAGCCTTGCGGGCTGAACCGGTCGTGTACGGCTACGACGACCTGGGCAACCCCACCACGCTCTCGGGGTCGGACCACATCGTCACCGAGACCGTCTACTCCAAGATCGGCAACCTCGTCCAACGCGAGTTCGGTCCCCGGGGTACCAACCGCACCTGGCAGAGCTTCGACTTCGACGAGAAGACCAACCGGCTCGACATGGCCAGCGTCGTTCCGCAGTTGGGCGAGGGTTCGCTCTCGACCCAGACCTACGGGTACGACGATCGGGGTAACCTGCTGTCCATCAACGACGAGCCCACCGACCCCGAGCGCGCGTCCGACGTGCAATGCTTCGACTACGACCACCTGCGCCGTCTGAACCAGGTCTGGACCCCCGATGCGACGGGGGAGGAGGCCTGTGCGGCTGAGCCTCAGGTGAGCGAGCTGGGCGGGGCGGACCCGTACTGGCACGAGTTCACCTATGACGAGGTCGGCAACCGGGTCCAGGAGGTCCAGCATGGACCCGGCGGGGGTATCACCCGCGACTACACCACCCCTGAGAGTGGCGAGGGCCCGGCGCACGCCGTTACCCAGGTCGCGGAGTCCGGAAGCTCGGGTAACAGCACCCATTCCTACGACTACGACCAGGCCGGGAACATGATCTCTCGGGCCGATGGCAAGCATGATCAGACCCTGGAGTGGGGCCCTGAGGGTGAGCTGACCAAGGTCACGGGCGATCTGTCCACGACCGAGTACGTCTATGACGCCGATGGTGAACGTCTCCTGCGCCGTGCCAATGGTGCGACCACCCTGTACCTGCCCGGGATGGAGGTGACCTGGGACGAACCTGCGGGAACCGAGGAAGCGACCCGGTACTTCTCCCACGCGGGGGAGACGGTGGCGGTGCGGGAGAACGATGGTTCCCTGCATTGGACGATGCCGGATCACCACGGCACCGGTCAGATGAGTGTCGCCGCGGTGGGGGATGAGGTCACCCAACGGCGGATGACGGTGTTCGGCCAGGAGCGTGGCACCACGGGGACGTGGCCGGGCGAGCGCGGGTTCGTGGACGGCATGATCGATGCCTCCACTGGGCTGACCCAGTTGGGTGCGCGTGCCTATGACGCTGATCTGGGCCGGTTTATCTCGGTGGACCCGTTGATGGATCTGGCCGATGCTCAGCAGATGCACGGATACGCCTACGCCAACAACAACCCAGCGAGCTTCAGTGACGCCAGCGGGTTGCTGCTGGTGGGCCCGGCTGGCCCTAAGCCCAATCCGGCTCCTGCTCAACCCAGCTGGCACCATGACAAGTGGTTGTGGAACCAGCAGTACGTGCATCAGAACAACCCGGAAGCTCTGAACAAGGCAACCCAGAAGTTTCACCAGATCACCGGGGGGAGCTACAAGCCCACCTTCTCAGGGGCACGTCCACACGTACCCTCCCCGGCTCCAAAAAATCCTTTTGCGGGCGCAAGTGCAACTGTGTCAGCAGAGACTAAGGCCCTCAATAAGTCCCAGCAGGACAATGATCCTAGTTTTTGGGAACGGTCTGGGGCCTGGATTCACGAAAATTGGGATAATATTTCGACGGCTGGGACGGTAATTGGAACCGCTGCATGTATCGCTTTGTCTTTTGGTGCGTGTGTAGCTGTGGGTGCTGTGGTAGTTGGGGGTAAAGTAGCTCTCGATGGCTATCAGTACTGGTTTGGCGGCGGTCGTGGGGTCGAAGGGCGTGAGTTTAGATGGGGTGAACATATTGCTGGAGCGGCAGGAGTGGGCGTGAGTGGAGCGTTTAGTGGATGGATGGGGGGAGCCATGAGATACGGGTCAAAAAATGGAGTTATGGGAACTCGGGTTTCATGGAGTCGCATTTGGGGGCAGAGGAAGGACACTGTCATTCGAAGGCACAGGGATGGCTCTTTTGATTTCGGCGGGACTGCTACTGACACTGGCATGAATGCGCTTTCTGCATCTTATGGAAATGTTATTTCAAGCCTGGGTTCTAGAAATGAATAGAGCTTGGAATTATAAAGCGAGAGGTGTTGGCTTGGTCGCTGCAAAAAAACCTAGCCCGTGGTTCCTTGTCGCCTCGGCTTCAACGTTTGCACTGATGGTTGTGGTGTTGGTTTTCGGGGAGGAATTCCTCCTTTCCGACAGGGTCTGGGCTGCCTTCTTTTGTTCTTTAATTGCATTCATTGGTGCTGCTGGTATTTATATTGGAGATTGGATGTCATATCGAAAAAATGCTGACCACAAGAGGGAGTGTTAGGGCTCATCTCGAAAGGTGCAAGCGGAGTACTTGAGCTCGGTAATAATCCAGTGGTTGAAATAGTTTCCATTCATGAACCTTGCGATGCGTGTGTTGGCGTTGAGGGCGGATGGACGTTTTTGGCGCCCACTGGGGTGTGTATTTCCATTTTTGTAATTCTTGTGGTGTGAGTCGCTGGGGTGCCGAATGTGTCCGTTGCGGATCAATTTCTCTGTCGGGCACAGGCCTGTCTTGGAATGATGAGTCCATGCCCGATCTCTCGCGCCCCGAATTAAGTCCTACTATGAGGAGCTGGCCGCTCTAATGGCCGAGTAGGTCCAGGCATCATTGAACACAGGATGCGAATCACCGAACTCGAATTAGAGGTTGCCTGTCTGTGGGACTGACTTGAGCCAGATCTCGCAAACTTCCCAAGCCGTCCTTAGTGAATGCTTTGTCAGGGCCTCTCTGAATTCCCAGAAGCACAGGATTGGCCGTATTTCTGGCGGAAAGAATGAGGCGGGTATGGGAGAGTTGTCAGGCCGTAAGCTTAAAGGACTTTCTCGACCTTGTTGCTTTCCTGGTCAGCTCTGAAGTCGTGCATCGGAAAATTCGGCCCTCTGGGGGTGCAGACTTCTGGGGGAGCGAGGGCAGGGGCTCTTGGTGTTTCCGGCTTCGGTTATGCCGTCAGGTAGGGGTAGATCTGGATGATGGGATGCCCCTCTCTGAGAGTTGGGGCACCCGTTCGCGTCAGCGCTGGAGGGTGGTCAGGAGATTGGCCCACTCGGTGCTCTGGAAGGCGAGGTGTCCGTGCTCGCGGTGTTGAGTGTCGCGGACCAGGACGTTTTGGCCTTCCGCCACCTCAACGCAGTCGCCGCCGTTGGTGCTGTAGCTGCTCTTGTGCCATGAGGTGTGAGCGGGGGTGCGTGGCGCGGACATCTCCGGGCCTCCTCATCGTTCGAGGGGGGCTTACTGGTTGTCTGGCAGGAGCCCGCGCATGAAGGAGAGGGTTTCGTCGGCCTTGAGGGCCTTGCCCAACAGGCTCCCGAACATCAGCGTATACCTGCGTACCTCTTCCGGGTCCTCCGGAACCAGACCGCTACCAGCTTGTTCCAGGTAGACCAGATCCGGGTCGGCCTGCTCGGGGAACTCGAGAAGGTTGAACTGTCCGTCCAGTCCGGGATGGGCACCATGGGAGAACGGCACCACGCGGATGGTCACGTTGGGGCGCTGGGCCAGGTCGATGAGGTGCTGGACCTGTCCACGCATCGTTTCGGGCCCGCCGACCTGGCGGCGCAGGACTGCCTCGTCCAGGATCGCGACGACCTGAAGCGGGGCGTCCTCGCGGGTGAGGAGTTCCTGGCGTGACAGGCGGACCAGGACCTTCTCGTCCACCATGTCCGGAGCCGAGGTGATGGCGGTCTGTTCGATGACGGCGCGGGCGTAGGCCTCGGTCTGCAGGATGCCGGGGACCACAGCGGTCTGGAAGGTGCGCACCACCGAGGCGGCGGCCTCCAGGCCGATGTAGCTGTCGAAACCGGGCTTGAGGGTCTGACGGTGCCGGTGCCACCAGCCGCGTTTGCGCGCGTGCTTGGCCATCTCGATGAGTTCTTCGCGTTCTGCCCCGTGGACGCCGTAGACGTCGAGGAGGATGGCCACGTCTCCGGGCTTGGGGCGGGTCATGCCGGTCTCGTAGCGCCACAGCGTGCTGTCGGTGCTCCCGATGCGTTCGGCGACCTCGGCTCTGGAGAGGCCTGAGTTGTCGCGCAGCCGGTTCAGTTCGGCCATGAGGCGTCGCTGGCGGGCGGTGGGGCTGAGACGTACGGCCATGCTGTCTGACCTCCCTTGATCTTCGTGAACCGTATCACTCAGCATGATTCGACAATCAATCTACGTAAACAGCATGACTTCTTTCTGCAGTATTGCAGTTTTAGTTTTGGCGGTCCATGCTTGGGGCGGAGGGCAGCAGAACAAGCTGTTGCCGTGTGGTTGGTGTGTTTGAGGAGGGCGTTGTGAGTGGTGGTCGGATACCTGGGCCTCGGCGGCCTGGTGGTGGGGTGGGGTGGTCGTCCGCGGCGTGGTGCTACCTGGGTGGGACCCGCGCCGATGTGGCGCGGGCTCGGGCGTGGTTCGTGCGGGACCGGCGGCTCCAGGGCGGGCGCGGGTCCTGGGTGGAGCTGGTCGGTAGCGAGCTCGCGACGAACGCGGTGCGGCACACGGCGAGTAGTGAGAAGTGCGGGCGGATGGGGCTCTCGTTGGAGTTCCTGGGGGAGCGGACCGTGCTGTTGGGGGTGCTGGACCAGGGGCCCAGGTTCGGCGGGCCGGTGCTCACGCCGCAGGTGGTGGACCGTCAGCCCGGGGAGCTGAACCCGGGCGGGCGGGGGCTCTGGCTGGTGGACCGGATCGCGGACTTCTGGTGGTGGGAGGGCCAGCGGGGCCAGCCGCTGTTCCTGCGGGCGATCATCCGCCTGGACCGGGAGCCGGACCTGGGTGAGATCGGCCTGGACCTGGCCAGCTGAGGGCCAGGCGCGGTTCGCGGACTGAGCGGGCGCGGCGGGAAGCGCACCCCCGGGGGCGCACAAGTACGACGCGCACCGGGGCCATTGACACCCGGGTGCCCCCGTGGAGCGCACCAGGACAAGAAGCAGTGTGCCCGGGCCGGTGCACCAATCACCGGCCCGGGCTGATCAACCACCTGACGGAAACAGGGGATTGACCATGCAGAACTCTACTCGCGGCCGTCACCGCAGGCCCCGGGAATCGATGACCGCACGCCTGTGGTGGGTGTTCGCCTCGGCACTGGCCTGGACCCTCGCCCAGGTGATCGGCGCCCCGACACGGAGCGAGCCGAGGATCGCGCTGGCCCCGGTGCCTCGGCGGATGGAACTGTCCGCTAGGGCTCAGGGAGCGGGCTCGGGAAGCGACTGGGTCCACCCCGACCGCATGGCGGGCGCCCTGGTGCGGCCCTACATGCTGCGGGAGTGAGTCGGGGCAGAGCCCTGAACGCAGGTCTCCGGGCCCACACGCGGGAGGCCGCCACGACAACGGGATCGTGGCGGCCTCCCTCCGTGTCCGAGCCCGGCGGTTCCCCGCTCAGCCCTCGGCGGGCGGTTCCTCGCCCAGGTAGAAGGCGGTGGTGCGGGCCCTGGCCGCCTCGGCCTTCGCGCGCGGGGTGCCGAGTTCCACGTTCGCCTCTGCCCAGGCCGCGCTGGCGTCGGTGATGAACCGGCGCCCCTCCTCCGTCTTCTCCCAGCCGTCGGTTTCCCGGGGCCGGTCCGAGTCGGTCCTCAGGTGCTCTGCCAGTCCGAGGAAGGCCAGGTCCCAGCCCACCCCGGTCGCGCCTGGGCCGAACTGCCGCCAGAACTCCGACTCGGTGTCGGTGGGCGCTGTGTGCTTCAGCGTCAGCCTGGCCCCGTCGCCCTCCGGGTCCACCCGGACGGTGATCCAGCTCGTGTCGCCGTCGAACTCCCAGGTGGCACTGAAGGAGTGGGGTGCCGTGCAGGTCTCGATCGTGCCGCTGGCGTTCCCCTCCACCTGGTACTTCCCGTCCAGGCGGAGGTCGCCCGTCACCGGGGCGAACCAGCGGCGCAGGCGCTCGGCCGAGGTGCACGCCTCCCACAGGTCCTCGACCGTGGTGTCGTAGCGCTGGCTGATCGAGGACACCATCGTCTGCTCCCCGTCGCGCTCCCCGGTCTTCAGCCCCCGGGACACGGCCCGGACCTGTCCGTTCACGTCGACGGGCGTACGCTCGCTCATTGTTCCTCCTGGATGCGTCGTTGCCGCTTGCCTCGCGCGATCTCGGTCTCCAGGGCAGCCAGCTTCGGTGCCCAGAAGTGGCGGAACTGGTCCAGCCAACTGTCCACCGAGCGCAGGGATTCGACGTCCACCGAGTACAGGCGCCGCGTACTCTCGGCGCGTACGTTCGCCAGCCCGCTCTCCCTCAGTACACGCAGGTGTTGGGAGACGGCGGGTTGGCTGATCCCGAACTCCTCGCGTACCACCGAGGTCAGCTCACCCGAGGTGATCTCTCCCGATGACATCAGCTCCAGGAGGCGCCGTCTGACCGGGTCGCCGAGAACGTCGAAGGCATGCATTCCTTCACTGTATCGCTTTCTGTTTATATAAGACTTACCGCATTCGACGCGGAGTCGGAGCTCGCGTGTCGCGCGGAGCGGGATCGGCAAGCACGGAGCGGACCACCTCTCCCGGCTGCGCGGGCGGTACGGACGAAGACGAGGCGGACCTGCTCGTACTGTGCCGGGGCCAGGTGGACACCAGTGTGGCTCGACGTCATCGAACGCGCCCAGGACGGCGGATCCCATGACTGCGGCGTGGAACTCCGCACCAGGCCGGGCCGCCTGTTCCCCGGCGTTCCACGGCCGCGCTGTCTCGCGCGGGGCCGTCGGAGGCTCCGAACTGGTCGGGGGTGTGGCCGGGGAGTCCGTTGAGGGGCCCGGTCCGCTGGTGCCGCCCCTTCGATGGCGGTTCCGTCTGACCCGGGTCGCGGACGGAGGGCATGCGACAGATCGCCGCGACCTTCGCTCCTGGAGACACCGATGCCCCGGGGCTCCGGAACAGAAGTTGCCCCGTGGGCGGTGAGACGCTCTTGCCGTTCCGCCGATCCATCTGGGTCGACGGTGGCTTCTGGCGGTTCCCCCTTCCTGCTCTCGTCTGGTTGGGAGATATAATTCTCTGTCGCTGTGCTCAGATAGGCGTGTTTTCCGGGGTGCCTCTGCAGACGGAGCGCATGCGGCTCCGGGCCCGGATCTTGAGTCTTCCCTGGATTGGCCTAAAATGTGAATCAAGTTAACTATGTGATCAGTGTTGTTGTCCTGTTTGATAATTCACAGGGTTGCGCGGAAAACCACGGATCAAGGAGATGAGAGGTTTTCCCGACCGTATCCGCGTGAACACGCCGGCCGAGTAGTATCGGCGACATGTCCCACACACGGCGGCACGGACGCGACCAGAACGCACGGAGTCCCTTCGACAACGCTGCGCGGGACTGGCTGCGGTGGCAGGAGACGCCTTGGGGGCGTCTGCGCTACCGGCTCGTGGAGCACTCGCTCGCCACGGCGGCGGAAGGCATCGGTCCCCGATGCCGCGTCCTCGACGTCGGCGGCGGCGACGGCGGCGACAGCCTCCCCCTGGCCGCACGCGGCCACGAGGTCACCATCCTCGACAACGCCCCCGCCCTGTTGTCCCTGGCCGAGCGGAAAGCGGCCGCGGCGGGGCTCGAACACAGGGTGAGGACGATCCGCGCCGACCTGGGCGACCTGGTCGCGGGCGCATCGCCCGCCGGGCTGGGCGCCGACTACGACCTGGTGCTGTGTCACAACGTGGTGCAGTACACCCCCGACACCGCGGACACCATGGGCGCGGTGTCGCGCACCGCGCGCAAGGGGGGGACCGTCTCCCTGCTGGCACCCAACCCGGCCATGGACGTCCTGGCGGCTGCGGTTCGCGACGGCGACCCGGCCGGAGCTCTCGCCCTGCTCGGCGCCGACACGGTACGCTCCCAGACCTTCGGCCGCGACATGCGCAGGGTGGAGCGACGGGAAGCGGAGTCCGCCCTGCTCGAACACGGGTGCGTGGTGACCCGGAGGTTCGGTGTCCGCTGCGTCATCGACCTCCTGCCCGACGACGGGCGCAAACACGACGAGGACTTTCTGGCCGAGTTGGAGCGCCTGGAGCTGGCGCTGTGCGGCCAGGAGGCCTTCCAGCGCACCGCACGCTTCTGGCACCTCCTCGCGGTCCGGGGCTGACCCCGGGTCAGCGGCCTGCGGGTGCCCCGCCCCCACGCCCTGCCGGAGAGGCGGCAAGGAACGCCTCCAACTCGTCGGCGGCGTGTGCGGGGCCGCCTGCGCGGATCTCGTCGCGCAGGGTTTGGACCCTTGCGAGGACCCCCTCGTCACCGGCGGTCCGTTCCGCTTGTTCCCGGACGTCCCCGGCCGCGGCTCCCCCCATCGGGAGCACCGTCCCAAGCGAGAGTTCGTCCACGCGCCGGACCATCGGCAGGACGTCCGGCGAGTGCGGTACGCAGACGACGGGGCACCCCCGGGAAAAGGACTCCATGAGTGTTCCCATCCCGCCGTGGGTCACGCAGATCCGGGCGTGCTCCAGAACGGCCGAGTGGGGCACCCAGGAGTGGACCTCGACGTTGTGCGGCAGCGGGCCGATCTCCTCCGGCGACATGAGGCCCCCCAGGGTGATGACGACGTGCCAGGGAGAACCCTCGAACGACCTCACGCACGCGCGGAAGAACTCCGGGCCGAGGTTGAAGGTCCTGCCCAGGGAGACGAGCGCGACCGGGGGGTCGCCCTCGGGAGGACTCCAGCCTCCGGTGGACGGTCCCGCGCCGAGGCAGGGGCCGACGAAGGAGAACCGTTGGTCGAAACCCTCGCCGTGGGCCTGGAAGGACCTCGGCAGGAACACCAGGTTGAAGTCCTCCACCCGGTTCCAGCACGCGTCCACCGAGAGGCCGGTGCCCGCTTGGGACAGCAGGTCGGCCAGGCGGGCACGGAAACGGGGCATCGTCAGCGGGTCGTCGAACCCCGCCGCGTCGACCAGGTCGCGCGAGAACGAGTACCGCTCGTCGGAGG
This sequence comes from Nocardiopsis sp. iso_40, assembly GCF_056173285.1. NCBI lineage: Bacteria > Bacillati > Actinomycetota > Actinomycetes > Streptosporangiales > Nocardiopsidaceae > Nocardiopsis > Nocardiopsis sp. iso_40. The sequence continues at coordinate 2,235,447 of NZ_CM149666.1, forward strand.
CGAAGGCCGCACTCGTCCTGACGGTCGGCACCCCCCATCGCTCCGCCAGGATCCGACCGGTGACGACGGGGAAGTCCCCGTAGACGACGGCCTCCGGCCGCTCCCGGCTGTAGGCGGCCTCGACACCCGTGAGCAGGGCGAGGTTCTCCTCCAGGTACAACAGGTGCGCCGCGGCGCCGTCCTCGTCGCGGGCGAAGACCTCGGCGGTGTCCACCGACGCGATCGGCGACTTGTAGGGCACCACTTCGGCGCCCGCGGCCGTGATTCGCCCGGCGGAGTCCGGTGTGCCGGTGTGGGTGACCCGGTGTCCGCGCCGCACCAGCTCCGCGACCAGGGGAAGGGACGGGTTGACGTGACCGTCTTCGGCGACGTTGACAAACAGGATGTGGCTCATGGGTCCTCGCTCTCGGAGCGGTCAGGGGCGGATCGGGGTCATTCGAGCCAGGCGTCGGGGGCCGGGCCGCCGCGCCCGACCGGGGGGAAGAGTTCGTCGAGCCGCTCCAGCACGTCGGCCCCCAGGGGGTCGGCGAGGGCGTTCAGGGCGCCGTCCACGTGTCCGGGCGTGCGCGGACCGATCACCACGGACGTCACACCGGGCCTTGACAGGGTCCATGCCAGCCCCACCTCCGCGGGGTCGCGCCCCAGCTCCGCGCAGAGGTCCTCGAACTCCTCGACCGCGGCGCGGTGCGAGGGCAGCGCGGCCTCGGCCCGGCCCTGGGCCGACTTGACCGCGGTTCCCTCGGCCCTCTTGCGCAGGGCCCCGCTGAGCAGACCGCCGTGCAGCGGTGACCAGACAAGGACGCCGATCCCGTATGCCGACGCGGCGGGAACCGTCTCCAGTTCCGGGTGGCGCACGAGGAGGTTGTACAGGCACTGCTCCGAGGCCAGGCCGAGGTAACCCCGCCGCCGCGCGGCCTCCTGGGCCGAGACCAGGCCCCACCCGCTGAAGTTGGACGCCCCTACGTAGCGGATCTTTCCCTGCGCGGTGAGCGTCTCCATCGCCTGCCAGACCTCGTCCCAGGGGACGCCCGGGTCCATCCGGTGCATCTGGTAGAGGTCGATCCAGTCGGTGCGCAGGCGGCGGAGCGAGGCGTCGCAGGCGGAGATGATGTGGCGGGCGGACAGGCCCCGGTCGTTCGGCCCCGTGCCCAGGGGGTTGCCAACCTTCGTGGCCAACACGACCGCGTCCCGGCGGGAGGGGCTTGCGCCCAGCCAGCGGCCGATCACCTCCTCGGTGGAGCCCTTGTACAGGCGCCAGCCGTACATGTCGGCGGTGTCGATGAAGTCGACGCCTTGGGCGAGGGCGTGGTCCATCAGCGCTCTGGCCTCGGGCTCCTCGACCCTGCCGCCGAAGTTGACCGTGCCGAGGCAGAGGCGGCTGATCCTCAGGCCGGTCCGTCCTAGGCGGGTGCGCGAAGTGTCCGGGTGCGGCATCCCTGTGCTCCTCGGGTCGTGGTCCCTGGCCCGGGCGTGTGGGCTCTGCGAGCAAGGCCAAGATTCCATAGCGCTGTCTTATATTCAAGCGCCGTGCTCGTATGTCCAGTAACTCTTGCGGCAATCGCTCCATTAGCTTTAAAATAATATTTCGAAATTAGGATCCTTGGGTAGGTGCTGGCGCCGTGTGGACGGCCGTGGAGGGGAGCCGGGATGATTCCGTTGTTCAAGGTCGCGATGTCGGAGGAGGCTCCCGACCGCGTCGCGGAGGTGCTGCGCTGCGGCCAGCTCGAACACGGGCCGCGCGTGGCGGAGTTCGAGGCCGCCCTGGCCGAACGCCTGGGGAACCCGCTGGTCACCGCAGTGAACTGCGGGACCTCCGGACTCCACCTCGCCCTGAGCCTGGTCACCGGGCAGGGCGGCGGCGGTGGCGCGCACGACGACACCGGTGAGGTCCTTGCCAGCCCGCTGACCTTCGAGGGCACGAACTGGCCGATCCTCGCCAACGGCCTGCGCATCCGCTGGGTCGACGTCGACCCGGACACGCTGAACATGGACCTGGACGACCTGGAGCGCAAGATCTCCCCCGACACCAGGGCGATCATGGTCGTGCACTGGCTCGGCTACCCGGTGGACCTCGACCGGCTTCGCGGGGTCGTGGACCGGGCCGAGCAGCGCCTGGGCTTCCGCCCCCCGGTGATCGAGGACTGTGCCCAAGCCTGGGGCGCGACCTACCGCGGACTTCCGCTGGGCAACCACGGGAACACGTGCGTCTACAGCTTCCAGGCGATCAAACTCCTCACCTGCGGCGGCGGCGGACTCGTGGTCCTCTCGGAAGAGGAGCTGCACCGCCGCGCCGTGCTCCGCCGGTGGTTCGGCATCGACCGCGCCGCCGATCGCGTTCGCGGGGACTACGACGTACCGGAGTGGGGGTTCAGGTTCCCCATGAACGACACCGCGGCGGCGGTGGGTATGTCCAACCTGGACATCGTCGACCCCCTCCTGGCCAGGCACCGGGAGAACGCCGCCCACTTCGACAAGGAACTCGCGGGCGTCCCCGGAGTGGAACTCACCGAACGCGCCGACGACCGCGAACCCTCGTTCTGGGCCTACCCCCTCAAGGTCGACGACCGTGACGCGTTCACCTCCAAGATGACCGAGAGCGGGATCATGACCAGCCTGATCTCCCGCCGCAACGACGAACACACCTGCGTGGCCCCCTACCGGAGCGAACTCCCCGGTCTGGAGAGCGTCCACGACCGGATCATCTACGTTCCGGTCGGCTGGTGGCTCACCGAAGAGGACCGGGACCACATCGTGGACACCATCCGGTCGGGCTGGTGAGCCCCGCCTCCGCTGCGCCACCACCCTCCCCCACGAGCAAAGGAACCGGCTGTATGCGCGTGCTCTTCTCCTCCTCACCCGGCCTCGGTCACTTCTTCCCCCTCGTCCAGTTGGCCTGGGCCTTCCGAGCGGAGGGCCACGAGGTGATCGTGGCCATCGCGGAGCACGCGGAGAGGGCGGCGGCCGCAGGGCTCGAGGTGGTCGACGTGGCCCCCGACTACAGCGCCGTGGCGGTCTTCGAACAGGTGGCCGCCGAGCATCCGGACTTCGCTGCCCGGATGGCCGCGCGGACCGAGGCCCCGATCGAGGACTGGGCGATCCAGATCGCCGCGGTCAACCGGCCCATGGTCGAACGCACCATGGCGCTCGCGGACCAGTGGCGTCCCGACCTGGTGGTGTACGACCAGGGAGCGACGGTGGGCCTGCTCGCCGCCGCGCGCCGCGGTGTCCCGGCCGTCCAGCGCAACCAGAGCGCCTGGCGCACCGGCGGCATGCACGAGGCGATCGGTGCTGAACTGGCGGACCTGTGCGACAGGTACGACGTGCGGGTGCCCCGACCCGACATCACCGTGGAGTCCTTCCCTCCGAGCATGCTCAAGGGCGTGCCCGAGGAGGGCTGGCCCATGCGCTGGGTCCCCTACGGCGGTGGCGGTGTCCTCGGCGACCGGCTGCCGACGGCCCCCGAGCGCCCGCGTGTCGCGATCACCATGGGCACCATCGAGCTCCAGACCTTCGGCCTCGGCATGCTCGAGCCGCTGGTCAGCGCGGCCGCGGAGGTGCCGGCCGACTTCGTGCTCGCTCTCGGCGACATCGATGTCACCGCGCTCGGAGCCCTGCCGCCCAACGTCGCCTCCGTGGGGTGGACCCCCCTGCACGCCCTCCTGCGGGACTGCTCCGCGGTCGTCCAGCACGGCGGCGGCGGCACCACGCTCACCGCCATCGACGCCGGCGTCCCGCAGCTGCTGGCCCCCGACCCCAGGGACCGCCTGCAGTACACCGCCTGCAACGCGGTGCGGGACCGGGGTATCGGCCTGGTCAGCACGCCCGAGGAGGTCAGCCCGGGCCTGCTCCGCCAGCTCGTCGACGACGCTTCGCTGCGCACCGCCACGGCCGAGGTCCGGGACGAGGTCCGTTCCCTGCCGACCCCGGCGGCCGTCCAGCGCAGAATCGTCGAGTCCTTGTTCTAGACGTATCCGGTTGACCAGAAACAGAGCGAGGCGGAAGGCGGCCCATGCGGTTCTTGCCCGAATACCGTAGTCCAAGGGTGGCGGTGGTGGGATTCGGCTACGTCGGTTGCTGTCTCGGCGTGGCTCTCGCCGGGAACGGGATCCCCGTCGTGGGAATCGAGAGCTCCCCAGCGCTCGTCGACGGACTCAGAGCGGGCCGTTGCCCCGTGCCCGAACCCGGCGTCATCGACGCCTTCACCGAGCTCGCCGGGTCACCGGACCTGACCTTCACCAGCGACTACGACGCCCTCTTGGACGTCGACGTGGTGGTGATCACCGTCGGGACCCCCATCGACGAGCACGGGGCGCTCGTGACCGAACAGCTGGAACGCGTGTGCGAACAGATCGCGCCCAGGCTCCGGCCAGGGCGGCTGGTGATCGTCAAGAGCACGGTGGTACCCGGAACCACCAGGACCCTGGTGGCACCACTGCTGGAACAGGACGGCCTCGCCCAGGAACGTGACTTCGGCCTGGTCTGCTGCCCGGAACGGCTCGCCGAGGGCGAGGCCCTGGTCCAACTGGGCGAACTACCGGTCGTGGTCGGGGGCGGAGGCCCGGAGGGCGTGGCCGCCGCGGCCCGGTTCTGGGAGGACGCCCTGTCGGTGCCCACACGGATCCTGCCCAGCAGTGACGCCGCCGAGACCGTCAAACTCGCCACCAACTGGTGGATCGACGCCAACGTGGCGATGGCCAACGAACTGGCGCGCTTCTGCGCCGCCTTCGGCATCGACGTCACCGACGTCATCGGAGCCTCGAACTCCCTGCCCAAGGGCCAGGGCAACGTGAACATCCTCCAGCCCGGAATCGGTGTGGGCGGGTCGTGCCTGACCAAGGACCCGTGGATGGCCTGGCGCGCGGCGATGGACCGGGGCGTACGGCTGCGGACCATCGACACCGCCCGAGGGGTGAACGACGAGATGCCCGCCTACGCCGCCGAGACCATCCTCGAGGAGATCGTCAAACTGGGCCGGGACCCCGCGGCGGCTGAGATCGCCGTACTCGGTGTCGCCTTCAAGGGCGGTACGGGCGACCTGCGCGGCACCCCCGTCAAGGGGGTGGTGCACCACCTGCGCAGCGCGGGTGCGCGGGTGCGGATGTACGACCCCCTGGCCGACCCGCGCCAGGTGCGCGCCGAACTCGGCGGGACGGTGGCCGACTCACTGGAGGAGGCGGTCCGCGGCACCGACGCGGTGGCCTTCCTCGCCGGGCACCCCCAGGTCCGCGCAGTCTCCCCGGAGCAGCTGGGCCAGCTGGTCCCGGCTCCCGCCCTGGTCTTCGACGGGCGCTCCCACTTCACGGCGGAGGAGGTCGCGAGGCTCCGCGAACTCGGGTTCCGCTACCGGGGGGTGGGCAGGTGAGCCGGCGCACGACCCTGGTGACCGGCGGGTTCGGTTTCATCGGCGGGCACCTGGTGGAGCGGCTGCTCCGGCGGGGGGACGACGTCGTGGTGGTCGACCCGGCACCCGCACCTCCGGATCTGGGTGGCCGAAGGGCCGCCGTACGCCACGTCAGGGCCGACGTCCGCGCCGCGGACGCCCTCCGAGGCATCGACGTCCGGGGGGTCGCCGAGGTCTACCACCTCTCCTCGGTGGTGGGTGTGGACCAGTACCTCACGGACCCGCTCGACGTCATCGACACCTCTGTCCTGGGTACCCGCAACGCGCTCGACCTGGCCAGGAGAGCCGGCGCCAAGTTGGTCCTGGCCAGCACCAGCGAGGTCTACGGCAGGAACCCGGCCACCCCCTGGGACGAGAACGCCGACCGGGTGCTGGGCAGTACCTCCGCGGACCGGTGGTGCTACTCCTCCAGCAAGGCGGTGGCCGAACACCTCGCCGTGGCCTACGCGCGCCGGTACGGCTCCCGCCTGTCGATCGTCCGCTACTTCAACGTCTACGGACCCCGACAGCGCCCCGCCTACGTGATCAGCAGGACCGTGCACCGCCTGACGCGCGGACTGCGGCCGATCCTCTACGACGGCGGTGCGCAGACCAGGTGTTTCACCTACGTCGACGACGCCGTGGAGGCGACCCTGCTGGCCGGGGAGAGCCGGGCCGCCGACGGGCACACCCTCAACATCGGAAGCGACCAGGAGCTGACCATGGCCGAGGCCGTCCGAGCCGTCGCCGCAGCGATGGGGAGCGACGCGGAGCCGCGTGTACTCGACACCCGGGCCCGTGTCGGTGCCGTCTACGAGGACGTCGGACGCCGGGTGCCGGACGTGTCCGAGGCACGGCGGATCCTGGGGTGGCGCTGGAGCGTCCCCTTCGAGGAGGGGGTCGCCAGGACGGTCGCGTGGGCGCGCGCCAACCCGTGGTGGTCGCGGCTGCCCGAGGGCGGTATCGCCCTGGAGCCGGCGTCCGCCCCGACCGGGGAAAGGCGGGTGGGTTAGATGGGCGCCGCACCGGTCCGCGGCGGTACGCTGCGCTACTTCGGGCCCGGGGGCATGGACCACGTGGACCCCGCCTGCGCTTACTACGCCTTCTCCCACCAGATCATCCGGCTGTTCGCCCGGCAGTTGTTCAGCTACCCCACGGCGCTGGACGAGTCCGCCCTCTCCCCGGCGCCCGACGTGGCACGGGAGATGCCCACGGTGGGGAACGGGGGCGTGAGCGAGGACGGGCTCACGTACACCATTCGACTGCGCCCGGGGGTGCTCTGGGACACCGAACCGGCGCGGGAGGTGACGGCGGCCGACTTCGTGCGCGGTCTGAAGAGACTCTGCAACCCCGTCACGGGGGCGGGCGCCCTCACCTACTTCACCAGCACCGTCGACGGTATGGCGGAGTTCGCTCAGGGGTACCGCGAGGCGGTGGCCGACGCACCGGCCAGCGCGGCCCCGCTCGCCCGCTACCAGGAAGGGCACGACATCCGCGGTCTGCGCGCGGTAGACGCCAGGACCCTGGTCATCGAGCTCCGTCAGCCCGCGAACGACCTCGTCAACATCCTGGCGACGACCTTCGCCTCCGCGGCCCCCGCCGAGTACGACGCCTTTCTCCCCGACAGCCCCGAGTTCATCGCGGGGATCCGCTCCAACGGCCCCTACCGGCTGGCTTCCTACCTCGGGGGGGACCACCTCCTGATGGAGCGCAACCCGGCCTGGAGGCAGGAGGCCGACCCCATCAGGCACCAGTACGTCGACGGTATCGACGTACGCATCCGCAGGGTGTCCGACGACGAGGTGCGCCGGGCGGTCCGGGCGGGCCGCGCAGACCTCTCCTGGGGCGCCCCCGTGATCAACCCCGACCGCGTGGTACCCGACGCCGACCGCCGCGTGGGATACGCCATGAACCCCTACCTGGTCTTCAACATGCGCGGCTCGAACGCGGGGGGCGCCCTGCGCGACCCCCTGGTACGCCGGGCCATCGCGCACGCGATCAACAAGGCGGCCCTGGTGCGCCTGTTCGACGACATGGACCTGGGCACGGTCACCCAGACCGCCCACACCGCGATTCCCCCGGGCAACATCGGGCACCGCGCCCACGAGCCCCACGAGGCCCCCGACGACCGGGGCTCACCCGACCGGGCCCGCGCACTGCTCGCGGAGTCCGGTCGCGGCCGGTTCACCCTGCGCCTCCTCTACCGTGAGGAGACTCCCCACCGGGACATCGGGGAACACCTCGCCGCCGATCTCGCCGCCGTGGGGATCGACACCGAGCTCCGGATGATCCGCCACGCCGACGAGTACTACCGCATCCTCCAGGACCCGTCCCGCGCGGAGGCGGGGGAGTGGGACCTGACCGCGCCGGCCTGGACGCCGGACTGGTTCGGCAACAACGGCCGGACGTGTGTACAGCCGCTCTTCCAGTCGCACTTCGCTGTGGGTACGGCCAACTACGGCGGCTACCGCGACGAGGAGGTGGACCGGCTCATCGAGGAGGCGCTCCGCGCCCCTTCGCCCGAACGGGCCGAGGAGCTCTGGCACCGGGTGGACCGCAAGGTCGTCGAGGACGCCGCCATCGTGCCGATCCTGGTATGTGAGCCGACCATCCCGCACATCATGAGCGACCGCGTACGCGGAGCGGTCCCACTCCCGCACGTGGACCGCTGGTACGACGCGAGTCACATCTGGCTGGACCCCCCGGACGGATCCGCACCGTCACCCGGCTGAACCCCGCGCCCCGGTCGATCGGTTCGCTGACAGTGCCCGACGGGAGCGCTCCGACGCCTGGGGCCGGGACCTCCTCGAGATACCGGACGCGGGGCCGGGCCCGCGGGCCCGGCCCCGACGGCCCCGTGGTCAAGGGGAGTCCGCCCCGATGAGCCGCACAGTGGCGAGATCGTAGGAGAACCCGAGCGCGGGCAGCTCGACGGCGTCCCGCACGCGCGCTCCGCGCAGGCGCGCCGCCCAGGGCGCCTGGAAGAGCAGCGGGAGGAAGGGGAGGTCCTCGAGAACGCGCTCCTCCACCTGCGACCAGGCCGCGTTCCGGGTCCCGGGGTCCTCCACCGCCCGCAGCGCCCGGTCCACGAGAGCGTCCACCTCGGGGTTGGCGTACCCGCCCGGGTTCGGGCCGCCCAGCACCTCACCGGAGCACAGGGGCTGGAGGAACGCCCTGGCGTTCTCGTGGAACCAGGCCGGCGACCAGGAGAGCGCGACGAGGTCCCAGCTCCGGTCCTCCGCAGCCCCGTCCCCCGACAGCACGCGCCGCAGGGCCGCGGGGGCGAGGCCGCGCAGGGTGACGGAGACACCCGCTTTCTCCATGTCGGCGGCGTACGAGCGCGCCATGGCCGTCTCGGTCCGCCCCGACGGATGGAGCACGGTCAGTTCCAGGTCCCCGTCCACTCCGGCCTCGGCCAGCAGGGCGCGTGCGGCGCTCGGGTCACCGCCGCGGGCCGGGCCCGACGCGGAGTCCCGGGCCGCGTCGTTGCCCGGCGGTACGAGCGAGTCCGCCACCCGGACGGAGTTCCCGGCGCCCGAGGCGACGGCGATCCCGGCCAGTGCCTCCCGGTCGATGGCGCGGCCCAAGGCCCGTCTGACCCTGACGTCGGACAGGGGGCCGTCCCCAGCCGCGGCCAGGTTGAACGCCAGGTAGGGGTCGAGCGAGTAGCCGAGCCGGTGGCCGGGCTCCGGCTCGGGGGGCGGGTAAGGCCCGGCCAGTTCGACGCCCCACGGGAGGTCGGCGGTGCCGTTGCGGACGCTCTCGGCTATCTCGTCCGGCCCGGAAGGGTCCACGGTGACTTCCACCGCGTCCAGGTTCCGTGCCCGTACGGGATCCGACTCGGCGTTCCAGACCGGGTTGGGCTCCAGCCGCAGTCGCGCGCCCGGTTCGTGGACGGCCACACGGTAGGGGCCGTTGGAACGAGTATGCGCGGACAGTTCCCCGCTTCCGGGGACGAAGGCGTCGTACTCGGCGGGCGCGGGCGCGACACAGGGCATCGCCAGGACGTCGATCAGGTCGAGCGCCGGGCGCACGAGTTCGATCATGAGGGTCTGGTCGTCGAGGGCGAACACGCCGGGGATGTCGTGGGTGTTCTGGAAGTCCGCGAACGCCCGCGCGCCGGCGGCCGGCCCGCGGACCGCTGCGGCGTAGTCCGCGCGGAACGCGGCCATTCCCCGGACGGTGCCGGTGAGGTGGCTGAGCGCCGCTGTGCCCGCGACGGGCGCGCACAGGCGCTTCAGTCCGCGGATGACGTCGTGCGAGGTCACCGCGCGGGCCGGTTCGGTGTCCCAGAGGACGTCGTCGCGCAGGTGGACCACGTAGGACGTCTGGCTCGCCCCCAGCCCCGCGTTGTAGGTGGAGGGCACCGCCGCGGCCAGGTCGGGCACGGGCTCGACGGCCTGCCACTGGTCGCGGTTTCCCACCGGGGCGTAGGTGAACAGCTGGCGCGTCCACAGGCGCCGGAGCTGGTCCGCCGGGGACCGCTCCGCGACCGCGGCGTCCAGCGGCTCGATGTCGGCGGGGCCCCGCAGGCGGAGCGTACCGCCGCCTCGCGCGTCGTCGTTCATGTCCGTCCTCCCCCTCAAGAGATCTCGCGCGCCAGCGCGGCCATGGTCGTGACGGCCCGGTCGATCTCGTCGTGGTCGTTGAACAGGTGAGTGCACAGGCGTGCGGCGTAGTGCTGGTGGGGTGAGCCGGGGACGTCGAACTCCGTCCACCTGATCCAGATCCGGTGCTCCTGTTCCAGCCGGTCCACGAAGGCGGTGAACTTCTTGATGTTCCAGGCGTCCTCGGGCGCGGGGAACGGGTTGAAGGCGATCAGGGGCGAGCGCAGGCCCGGGTCGGCGGAGGGGGAGTAGAGGGCGTCCCAGCCGAAGCTCTCCACCAGCCTGCCCCGAGCGTGTTCGGCCAGGTCCCGTACCCGCTCCTCGATACGGTCCCGGCCGATCTCGTCCCACATCTCGCAGGCCCTGGCCAGAGCGGCCCCCTTGGCGATGCTGGCGCTTCCCGCGCTCTGGAGGTAGTCGCCCATGTTGTAGCTCGCCACCGAGGTCGTCGTCCTCGGCGGCGGTGCCCCGATCATCGGGTACCACGTGGAGATGAGGGGCCAGAAGGTCGGCAGGGGCAGCGGGTTGTGCTCGGGGTGCACCTTGTTGCGTACGTAGAGCAGCCCCGTCCCCAGGGGGCCGCACTGGAACTTCGATCCGGAACAGGAGATGAAGTCGGCGCCGTAGGCGCGCAGATCGCAGTCGAGCATCCCCGGTACCAGCGCTCCGTCGACCACGGTGACCAGGCCGTGGCGGTGGGCCAGCTCGCACAGCGCGCGGACCGGCATCATTGTGCCGGTGAACAGGGTGATCGCGGCGAACGCCAACACCTTGGTCCGGGGGGTGATCTGTTCCTCGAAGAGCCGGACGATCTCCTCGGCGCGCACGTCGGGTCCCGAGGGGGGCGTGATCATACGGATCGTCAGCCCGTGCCGGTTCCGCACCAGGTTGAAGTTGGACAGCACCGAATAGCACTCGTGGCTGGTGGTGACGACCTCGTCCCCGCTCTTCAGGTCCAGCCCCTGGATGACCCTGGCGACGCCCTCCGTGGCGTTGTGGCAGATGACCATCTCGTCCTCGTCCACGCCGAAGGCACGGCCGATGCTGGCTCGGTGCTCCGTGTACATGGCGGGCGGGTAGACGTTCATGAGACCGCCGGTCCACTCCCGGGTCACCCGGTCGTTGACCTCCAGAACGTCGTAGGGCATCGCTCCGACGGTTCCGGTGTTGAGGTGGGTGCTGTCGCGGTCGAGCGCGAACAGGTCGCGGATCTCGTCCCAGGACGCCGTGCGTAGCCCTCCACTGGGCCGTGGCGCGCTCGGGGGCGGGGCCGACCGGGACGGATGAGTACGGGAAACCAAGGTCTCTCCCTCTGGGATCGTGGGGACACGGTGGTATCGGCCCGTGCGGCGGGTGGTGCTGGCCCCGGGGCCCTGTGCGCCCCGGACTCAGTCGCGCGGACGCAGCGAGCTGAGGGCCAGGAGCAGGCTCCGGGCCTCGATGTTGACGTGGTGGGTGTGGTGGAGGAGTTCGCTGAGCTGCTGTGCCGTCATCCAGGCATAGCCCGGCGGGAGGTCCTGGGGCAGGGGCGTCGTGGGTTCCACGATCAGGTGGCGCGTGGTCGCGTGGTGGAAGCGCCCGCCCTCCTCGGACTGCTCTACGTCGTAGCGCACGCGTGTCCTGGCCGGGTCCAGGACCAGGTCGAGGAAGGCGGGGCGCCGGTCGGGAGGCAGTACCGCCAGATTGGCGGGGTCGCACTGGACCGTGGGGCCGATCTCGGCTGAGTCCAGGTATCCGGCCCTCAGATCGGCGCGGGTGAGCAGGTGCAGTGTTCCCGCGATCCGCTGGACGACGAACGCCGTCAGTCCGGTTCCCCGAGGGGCCAGCAGCGGTTGGCTCCAACTCGAAACCTCCCTGGTGGTGGCCTCGATGTCCACCCCCAGGATCGAGAAGAACCGCCCTGACTCGTGGCGGATCTCGTCGTCGGTGCGCTCCCACCCGGTCACCGAGCCGAGAGGGATCGGACGCGCGCTCAGGGACTGGCGGGCCTTCTGCCCGGAGATCCACGCCCTGATGCCCGCCGAGGAGTGGACGGACTCCTGCTCAGCGGCTCTGAAGGAGCCCTCCACCGCCCCCGCGAACCCCGTGTTCCCACGGGGGCCCTCGCCCCGGGCGGCGGAGGAGGGCAGGCAGGACAGCACGGTCCGGGTGTCCATGTTCACCAGGTGGGGGCGGTGTAGGGCGTCGAGCACGTCCCCGAGCGTCAGCCAGGTGAAGTCCTCGCCCTCGGTGACCTCCGCCGTCGTCTCCACCACCACGTTGCGGTTGCGTTTGCCGAGGAACCAGGACCCCTGCTCGGATTGGAGCACGTCCACGAGTACGCGGGCCCGGCCGGGTTCGGTGAAGTACTCCAGGTGGCGCGGGCGGGCACCGCGGTGAAGGCGCAGGTAGTTGCTCGAAGTGGCCTGGACGGTGGGGGAGAGTTGAACCGTGGTGGTGTTGCCGGGTTCCATCTTGGCCTGCATGAGAAAGCGCAGGACCCCGTCCACCTCCTTGGCCAGGATCCCGAGGATGGCGACGTCGGCCTGGTGGATGATCGGCTGCTGCCAGTGCGTCGGGGAGGTTTCCTCAGCGCGCACGTCCAGGCCCCGGACGCTGAAGTATCCGCCGCTGCTGTGCACGAGGTCGCCCGAACCCGGGGCGAACCCCCAGCCTCGGAGACGGTCGAACGGGACGCGTTCGACCCTGAAGGAGCCGCTGTCGCGCCTGGCCGCCAACCATGAGCCGACACCCCCCCGGGGGGAGCTCCTGACCTGTGCCGATACGGCCAACCGTTCGGACAGGGCTTCCCTCGCCTCGGTATTGGTCCGCACGCGCTCTCCCGCTGGGTCGGCTGCCTCCGAGTCCGGCGGACGGAGCGGGCAGCGATCACTTCGGCACAAAATACTTAAAATACATATACCTTTTTGATGGCGATGAACACAAGGGAGGTGCTCGGGGCGGTCGGTCGGGACGCCTCATCGCGCGGGCACGCCCTCGACCACGGACATGACGGTGGAGGTGCCCATCACCCTGGACAGGCGCAGCCCCGCCGCTTCGAAGAGCGGTTCGAGTTCGGCCGCGCTGCGTTCCCGGCCGGTCAGGGCCGCCAGCATCATGAGGTCCATCGCCTTGCCCTGGTGCTCGGTGCTGTCCTGGGGGACGACGGCGTCCACTACCAGGACCCGCCCGCCGGGCTCGAGCGCCCTGCGGCAGTTCTCCAGGATGCGCACGCTCTGTTCGTCGTCCCAGTTGTGCAGGATGCGTTTGAGCAGATGGACGTCTGCGGTCGGTACCCCGGTGAAGAAGTCCCCCTCTTCCGTACGCCAGCGTCCGCGCAGGTCCTCGGCGGCCCGGAGGCGGCCGGTGTCCACGGCGCCCGGCCGGTCGAACAGCACGCCCTTGAGCCCCGGGTGCTCGCGCAGGGCGCTGGCCAGCAGGCTGCCGTTGCGTCCGCCCAGGTCGGCGACGGTTCCGTGGGCGGGGAGCTCGCACCCTCGCACCACCAGTTCGTTCTCCGCGTCGGACACCGTGGCCATGCCCTCGTAGTACAGCTCGTCCAGCGCCGGGTCGGAGTCGAGGTAGGCGGGCAGGGTGAGCCCGAACAACCGCGCGAACTCGGGCCGATCCTGCAGCACGCTCTCCGGAAGGCGGTGCGTCATGGTCCAGAACATCGTGTCGGTGAACATCAGGACGCCGGGGGCGGCGGGGACGGCGGAGTCGCTGCGCAGCGCGCGTCCCCGCTCCCCCAGGGAGAAGCGGTCCCCGGAATGCTCGTCGAACACCCCCCGGGAGGCGAGCAGCCGCAGGACGCGCCGCAGGGCGTCAGGGCGCGCCCCGGTCGCCTCCGCGAGCGGCCCGAGCTCCATCGGGGTGTCGCCCAGGTGGTCCGCGACGCCGATCGCCGCCGCCGTGCGCAGTGCCGCGGAGTAGGTGTAGGTCATCGCCTCTTCGTAGAGGAAGAGAGCCGAGGAGTGGTCGTCCATGATCCTTCTCCCGTCGTGTGGGCGGTCGCCCCGGTTCGTGGTTGACTTCGGCGACGCGCTTAATGACTATACCTATATAAAGTTCTCTTCTTCTGGTTCGTTCGTCGAAGAACGGCACGCGGAGAGCCCCTCCCCTGCCCGGTCCCGCGGCCAGGAGTCCGACCACGAACGGAGTGGACGCCATGACTCCACAGCACACCGACGACGGTTCGGTCGTCTCCTCCCTGCCCGTGCCCGGTACCTACCTGTGCGGCCTGACCTGGGACGGTGAACGGTTCTGGCACTCCGACCAGCGGGCCGGTGAGCTGTACGCCCTGGACCCGGACGACGGCGGGGTCCTGGAGCGGTACCCCTGTCCCGGTGCCCGCGCGGACCTCACCCACTTCGACGGCCTGCTCTCCCAGGTGGGCGAGCGCCCCAAGCGGCTGCTGCTCATCGACCCGGACACTGGCGGGATCGAGGGCCGCAAAGCCGTCCGGCCCTCCAACGGACGCCTGTGCGGCACCGAGGCGGGGCCGGAGGGGCTCTGGATGTGCCTGCGCAGGCCCCCTGTCGTGCAGCTGCGGGACCTGGCCACCATGACGGTCCAGCGCGAGTTCCCGGTCGAGGGCAACCCCTCCGGCCTCACCTACGCAGGGGGCGTCGTCTTCTACAGCGACTACGAGGAGGAGGTGATCCGCGGGTACGACGTGCGCACGGAGCGCAAGGTCTTCAGTGCGCCCGCCAAGGGGCACCCCACGGGGATGGCATGGGACGGGCGGCTGCTCTGGTACTGCGACTTCCCGGGCCGCGCCCTCCGCGCGATCCTTCCCGAGATCCTGCGCGAGGGGAGCGGGACGTGAGCGGCGCCGAGCGGCTGGAGGGGCGGCCGGTGCTCCTCCTCGTGGGCGTCGTCTTCGAGCACTACCGGGGTTACCTGCTGCGCAGCGTCGCGGAGATGGCCGACGTATGGCTTCTCGCCGAGTCCGAGACCACATGGGAGGACGACCACCTCCTCGGGAGCACCGTGGTCGACACCTCCGCCCCCGACGCACTGCTCGCCGCCGCCCTCGACGTGGCCGCGCGCCACCCGGTCCGGGGGGTGCTGTGCTGGGATGAGCTGAAGATGGAGAACAGTGCGCGCGTCGCGGCCGAACTCGGTCTCCCCGGCGTGCCGCCGGACGTGATCGACCGGTGTCGTGACAAGCACAGGACCCGGACGATCCTCGCCGCGGCGGGTGTGCCCCAGCCCCGGTCCGTACTGGTCCTGTCCGCCGAGCACGCGGTGCGCGAGGCGTCGCGGATCGGTTTCCCCGTCGTGCTCAAACCGCGGGCGCTTGGGGCCAGCCTCGGTGTGGTGCGCGCCGACTCCCCGCGGGAGGTGGAGTCCGCCTACGCCCACGCGCGCGCCGCCCACGTGCCCATCGCCCGCTACTACGACGCCGGCGTCCTCGTCGAGGAGTGTGTGGAGGGCGGGGAGGTCAGCGTCGACTCGGCCTGCGGTGACGGGCACGTCCGCCCGCTTTTCGTCGCCCGCAAGCAGAGCGGCTTCGCCCCGTACTTCGAGGAGGTCGGGCACGTGGTGGACGGGTCCGACCCCCTGATCTCCGACCCCGGGCTGCTCGACGCGCTCCTGCGTGCCCACCGGGCCCTGGGCTTCACCACCGGTACCACCCACACCGAACTGCGCCGCGGAGCCGACGGGTGGAAGGTGATCGAGGTCAACTGCCGCCTGGGGGGAGACCTGATCCCCTTCCTCGGCAGGGCCGCCACCGGGATCGACGCGGCGAAGACCGCGGCGTCGATCGCCCTCGGCCTGGCTCCGGAACCGGTCATCACCCACCGCAGGGTCGCCGGGGTGCGCTTCCTCTATCCCGACCGCGCGCTCACGGTGGACCGGGTGGAGATCAGCAGGTCCGAGCTGCCCTCGCCGATAGCGGTGGCCGATGCGACCGTCGAGCGCGGGGACCGGGTGGCGCCACCGCCTGAAGGGCATGTGTGGGGCCGCTACGGGCTGGCCATCGCCGTGGCGGAGTCACGGAGCGCCTGTCTCCACGCGCTCCGGGGCGTGCAACCCGCCTTCACGCTGCACGCCATGCAGGAGACGCCGGACCGGGTCGGCTGAGGCGGTCCGGTCCTGAGGGCGGCCATGGCGGTGGCCGCCTGTTTCGGGCTGTCTTGGGAAGGCCCTCACCTCGGGGTGAGAACTGTCTTCCGTTGCACGGGAGTCGTTGACGAGAACTTTAAAAAAATATAGTTTCTGAGATCGATGCTCCCTGCCGCTCATCGGCGGCGCATCGAGTTGGAGGTCCTCAATGGCCATGGAAAACTACGAATCGCTGGATCTGGCCCCCAAGCCGATCCGACCGCACATCCTGGCTGCCGCGACCATCGTCTACGGCGATGACTACTACGGCGGCAAGCGGGAGACCATCAACCTCTCCGGCTTCGTCCAGATGAACAAGTGGCCCATGCCGGGCTTCGAGCACCGGGTGGACGCCAAGGGGCACGCCGAGTTCGACACGGAGCTGATCAGCGCTCCCGAGGTGGGTATCAAGGGGTTCAGCTACGAGTTGAACGACCGGATCCAGATCCTGTCGAACCCCCTTCTGCCCAACACGGGGCACGTGCGGCAGATCGCGCCGGGCACCAACTTCCCGGCCGAGTTCCACATCCGCCGCTTCGGCATCCTGGAGACCAGCAGCATGCGGCTGGTGCACCGTAACGTCATCGACATCTACGGCGTCGTCGACTCGGTTCCGCCCTTCCAGAAGCCCCTGAACCGCCCCTACCTGGGTTACCCGCGCGGTGACCAGCCCATGGAGCTGGTGCAGTCCCCGGGTGTCGTCCGCGGCACCACCCTGCCCGAGGCCTGGTACCCGTCGACCGACGACAACCAGCCGATCGGCACCACCCCCACGGTGTTCTTCGCCGACAGCCCCGCGGCCTGCATGTCGATGCTGATCGACCCCTCGATGATCATGCAGGTCTCGATGGAGGGTCAGCTGGAGCTGGAGGTCAACGGCCGCACCGTCACCGTCGAGGTGACCGGTGACCACAAGCTGGCCGCAGGTGCGGAGATCCTCCTGTTCGGCCCTGAGAAGCACGACGAGGGCCGCGGCGTCATCGCTCAGCTCGCCAGGACCGCTCTGGTGGGACACTGCGAGGAGCTCGGTGGCAGGGTCATGCTGCGGGCCAGCTGGCCGCGGCCGTCCGGGGGCACCCTGGGCGACGGTACCGAGGACAGCCTCAGCAGCGTTCGCTACCCGGGTGACCTGCATCTCGACGCCGAGTTCGAGGTCGTCACGCCGCACGGCGTGCTGTACGCCGCGAACCCGGTCCACGTCGCCGGACGCCTGTCGGACCTGGACCCGGAGGGCACGGAGCTGTCCATGGTCGGTTCCGACGCCGCCCTTGTGACCACCGAGGACGAGGCCAGGGCCCGCCTGACCGGGCTCCGGCTCGTCATGCGGGAGGCTGTCGTCGGCGAACACGCCGCCGTCAACCTCTGACCTCACCCACCCCCACCCTCTCCCGCGCGCCTCGGCACGGCGCGCGGGAGAGGCCCGCTCACAGGAGGCGCCGTGGACAGCCGGACACTGCTGATGCACCAGGTGATGCTCTCCGACGGAAGGCGCCTGGACGCCTACGACCGGGCCCTGCGCGAGGAGATCACCCCGGGAGACGTCGTCGCCGACCTCGGCGCGGGCACGCTCGCCCTGAGCATGCTGGCCCTCCGACACGGGGCGGAACACGTGTTCGCCGTGGAGGGCGACCCCGAGACCGCAGCGCTCGCCGAGCGCATCGCCGAGAGCAACGGACTCCGAAACCAGATCACCGTCGTCCGGGGCGACGCCCGCTCCGTGCGCCTGCCCGTACCGGCCGACGTGGTGGTGGGCGAGCTCATGGGCAACCTCGGCCCGGAGGAGGAGATGCCCGAGACCTTCGCCAGGTTCGCCGAGGCCAACCTCGCCAAGGGGGGCCGGTGCGTACCCCGTACCCTCACCACGGAGCTCACGGCGATCCAGTTCGACGGCGAGGGCTGGGGCATCTGGTCGGACGGCTTCCTCGGCCACAGTCTGGCGGTGGTCCAGGAACACGCCGCACCGGCGGCCCAGCTCCACTTCTTTCAGCGGGACCCCTCCCTGTTGAGCGATCCCGTCTCCGTGGCCGCCTCCACCCTGGGGTCCAAGGGCCCCTCGACCCTCGGGGAGGTTCACGAACTGAGGGTCGTCCGCCCCGGCAGGCTCCACGCCATCATGGGGTCCTTCACCGCGGGGTTCACCCCCGACCTGTCCCTGGCGAACTTCCCCTCCTACCCGGGCTGTAACTGGGGTGTCTGGGTCTGGCCCCTGCGCCATACCGCTGTCTCCGAGGGCGATGTCCTCAGGGTCCGGCTGCACCGGCCCGACGCGGTCCGCGACGTCATGGAGTGGCGGATGGACTGCCGGATCGTCCGGGGGAGGCCGACGCGATGACCATTCTGGCGGGTATCGTCCGCGACCTCCCCGTGAACGCGCTCACCCCCTGCGGTCTGACCTGGTTCGGTCAGTTCCTCTGGTTCTCGGAGGGCTTCACCCGGCGTATCAGCGCGGTCGACCCCTATACGGGCGAGGTCGTGCACCAGATCTCCTGCGACGACATGAGCACCGACCTCACCACGCTGCGTGGAGCGCTGCTCCAGGTCGTCGGGGATGACGACCGGTTGCGGCTGCTGGACCCCGGCAACGGCGCCACCCTCGACGAGGCGCCCAACCCCCGTCCGGGCCACTCCATCACCGGGCTCGAAGCGGGCCGTGATGGCATCTGGCTGAGCTACGGGGATCTCGGTGTCCTGGACTTTCGCTCACTGGACGACCTCGCCCTGTGGGAAACGGTCGAGGTGGGCGGGCATCCGACCGGCGTGACGGTCTCCGACGGCTTCGTCGCCTACGCAGACCACCAAAGGTCGCGGCTCACCCTTCTGGACGTAGAGGGGCACCACCGGCGCCTCACCGTCTCGGTGTGGGGGAGGCCGAGCGCTCTCACCTGGGACGGGAGGCTGCACTGGTACTGCGACGACGACACGCTTCAGCTGCGGGCGGTCGAACTTCCGGGCTTCCGGAGGTCGCCCGGCCACGAAGTGCGAAGCTGAGGGAGCCCTGTGCCTCGAAAACTCCAGTACCTGAGCCGGGCCGCGCGAGTGGTCTCCACCCTGGCCGTGGCACTGCCCGCGGCGGCGGTCGAGGGAGCGGCGGTGGCCGCGGTCGCCGGCCGTGCCCGCGGTCGCAGCCGCTTCCACCGTCGTGTGACCGGACTGCTGATGCGGTTGGGACCCGCCTTCGTCAAGGTCGGCCAGGTGCTCGGTACCCGCAGGGACGTGTTGTCGCCGGGGCTGTGCGACGAGCTCTCCCGCCTGCAGGACGACGTCGCCCCCCTGGACGAGGCGCGCAGCGAACGCCTCCTGCGCGAGATCTACGGTGAGGAGATGCGGGACCTGTTCCGATGGATCGACTTCCGTCCGGTTGCCGGGGGCAGTATCGCGTGCGTCTACCGGGCCGACAGCGAGTCCCGGGGCGCGGTGGCGCTCAAGGTCCTCAGGCCGGGGGTCCCCGAGGTGATGGAACGCGACCTGTGGCTGATACGCCGGGGCACCGCCCTGGCCGCTCGGCTGCCGTTCCTCCACGGGATGCCGGTCGTGCAGGTCGTGGGCCAGGTCGCCGACGCGGTCCTGGGCCAACTCGACTTCCCGCGTGAGGCGGAGTCCCTCCGACGGCTGCGCGGCAACCTCTCCGCGGTACGGCGTGTGAGCGCGCCGAGGGTCCACGAGGAACTGTGCCGACCCCGTTGCATCGCGATGGAGTTCGTGTCCGGCCTCGACACCCGAACCCCCCGGTCGTGCTCGCCCGCGCTGCGCAAGGGGTTCGCCGAGTCCGGTCTGACCGCCGTCTACCGGATGCTCTTCGTGGACGGGTTCGTCCACTGCGACCTGCACCGGGGCAACATGTACTTCACCGAGGCGGGGCAGGTGGTCCTTCTCGACGCCGGGTTCAGCGTCCAGCTCTCCGACCGGCTACGACGACTCTTCGCCGAGTTCTTCATGAACATGGCCGTCGGGCGCGGCACGCGCTGCGCCGAGATCGTCATCGAGAGCTCCACCGGGCTGAGTCCTGAAGCGGACCTGGAGAACTTCACCGTGCGCATGGCGGACCTGGTGCACCGCAGCCACGGACTCTCGGCCGAGGAGTTCAGTCTCATCGCCTTCGCGACCGAGATGTTCGACCTGCAACGCAGGCACGGGGTGCACGCCGCTGCTGAGCTCGTCTTCCCCCTGCTCTCCCTCCTGGTGATCGAGGGGACGATCCGCGAGCTCCACCCCGGGATCGACTTCCAGGAGACGGCCAAGCCCATGCTGAACAAGGGGCTCTTCTCCGCCTGAGACCCGCGACCGGGCCCGCTCCGAAAGGCGGGCCCAAGGGGCCTCGCAACACCTCGTCGAGCACACGAGTGCGAGCGGGCGCCCGTTCGGTGCCCGAGTGACGTGCCCCGGGTCCAGTGGGCCGTGCACCGGCGGAACGACTCGCGCGGGTGCACGGGCAGCGTCTGGACCGGGGCGCTCAGGGCGCCTGCGACCACCACTGGGACCCGGGGGCGTCCTCAGGGCCGGGTCCCGCCGGGGACAGCGGCGTACTCCCCGCGCAGGGTACTGGCCAGTGCGGCGATGTGCGCGGACGACGTCCCACAGCAGCCGCCCACGAGGTCGAGCCCGAACTCGTCGGTCCAGCGCATCATGGTCTCCGCGAAGGCTGACGGCTCCGTCGACGACGCCAGGGGCCCCGCCGCAGAGGAGCCCGGACGCCGGTCCTCGATGTTCGGATAGGCGCCGAGCGGGCCCGGGTACGACGCACGCAGGACGCGCAGCGCCTCCTCGGTCCGCTCCAGGGCGGTGCAGTTGACGCTGACCATCTCCGCCCCGGACGCCACGACCGCCCGTGCCGCCTCGGCCAGGGGCTCCCCGGACAGCAGGGTCGCGCCGTCTCCGCACACGAACCCCACCCATGGAGCGCCGCCCACAGCGACGACCTCCTCGACCGCGATCCGGGCCTCCCTGACGGTATTCATCGTTTCCACCAGGAAGATCTCCACTCCGCAGCGCCGGAGTTCGGTGGCCAGCCAGCGGTGCTCCTCGCGCAGGACCGCGTCGTCGGAGGGGACCGCGTCGGGCTGGTAGCAGTCCTCGACCGGCCCGACTGAGGCGATGACGTCCGTCCCCGGAAAGCGTTCCGCGGCGCTCCCGGCGGTTCCCAGGGCGGCGTGCACCATCCACGCCCTCCCCGACCCCGGGTCCAGTCCCAGCCTGTCCAGCGCCCGCAGGTTGCACCGGAAGGTGTTGGCGGTGAGCAAGTCCGCGCCGGCCTCGAGGAAGCCCTGGTGGACCCTCCACAGGCGCTCGCGCCTGGAGCCGATCAACAGGGACCGGTTGGTCCACCACGGGGCCTCCACGGGCTCGCCGATGCGCGCGAGCTCGGTCGCCAGCCCGCCGTCGAGCAGCCGTGGCGCGCGCGGGCGCCGAGGACCGTTCATGCCCTCTCCCTTCACCTCGCCGGGGCGGTACGCCGGACGGTGTCGGGCGCCCCGTCGGCCGGAGTCGCGGATTTCCCCGAAACCCGACCCGAAAAGTTTAAAAATATATATCATCGACCCTAGCATGAGGGGGTTTGTGCGGCCAAGAGGAGAGCCGAGTCCGCTTTGTTCCTCTTGTCAACAAGGGGCCAGAGGTTCGAGGCTCGGGTTCGTGGTTGGCCTTGACGCCCTACGAGGACATAGTCCGATATTGGAAAGGGAAGTGCAATGGAGCAGGAGTTCACCGGGTCCTCCGTGAACGAGGAGGACGGTCTCGTCCTGTGGCCGTCGACTGCCGACCCCGCCTACGCCTCCGCGCGCCGTTCCCTGCTGCGCCGGGAACGTGAACTCTCCGACCTCGCCGAGAGCGTGGCCGCGGAGCGCCGCGCCCTGCCGGAGGGCGCGGTCGTGGACGAGTACGTCTTCCGGGAGCTGCCCGCAGGACCGGCGTGGCGGCAGGGCCCCGCCGACGTCACGTTGGCTGACGCCTTCGGCGCGCACGGGGTGCTGGTGGTCTACCACCTGATGTTCGAACCGGGGAGCGGGCAGGCGTGTCCCATGTGCTCGATGTGGGTCGACGGCTTCCGGGGGGTGGCCGCGCACCTGGAGAGGCACACGGCGTTCGCGGTCGTGGCCAAGGCCGGCGCGGAGGAGCTGCGGGCCTGGGGCGCGCACCGGGGGTGGGGCGGCCTGCGGCTGCTCTCCAGTCTGGAGAACACCTTCAACCAGGACTTCGGGGTGGAGACCGGGGAGGGCGAGCAGGCCCCGGGGGTGTCGGTCTTCGTTCGAGAGGCGGGTGTGGTGCGCCACCACTACAGCGCGCGCCCGGAACTCTCGCCGACGCGCTCCGAACGGGGCATCGACCTGCTTTCTCCGGTCTGGCAGGTACTCGACCTGCTTCCAGCGGGGCGCGGCGGGTGGTACGCGGAGAACTCCTACGTCGACGGGGTGTGAGGTGCCGCGGTCGGGTCAGGCGGTCTCGTTCCGGTCCGAGCGGGTCATGTGCTCGGTGTCGAGTGGGTCGCGGGCCTCCTCCTCGGGATCCTGTCCCGCGAGCGGCCCGCGCTCCAGCTCGGACCCCAGTGAGTCGAGCCGCCGGTTCCAGAACTTCCGATAGCGGTCCAGCCACAGGTCGACGTCCTCGAGGGGGGACGGGTCCACCGCGTACCGGCGCCGGGCCCCCTCGGCGAGGACGGTCACGAGGCCGTTCTCCCGCAGGACCCTCAAGTGCTGGGAGACCGCGGGCTGGGAGATCCCGAACTCCTCCTGGATCACCGTGCCGACCTGGCCGGCGGTTCGTTCGCCGTCGGCGAGAAGTTCGAGAATGCGGCGGCGGACGGGGTCACCGAGTATGTCGAAAGCGCGCACACTCCAATATTAGCGTTCTGCTTATATAAGTCAAAGCTGATTTTTTATTTCCGGGGCCGACCGCCGCCCCCGGGCCCGGGGGCGGCGGTGCGGTCCGCCGCCGTCGCGAACTCCTCGACGGCGTCGGCCGCCCGACGGGCGCCACCCGCACCGAGGATGTCCGCACGGGCCTCGGCGGCCCGGTGCGCCGCCTTTGCGTCGGCGGCCAGGGCACGGACGGCGCGGGCGATGCCTGGGGGGTTCGTCTCACCCGGGTCCAGGCGGTGGCCGAGTCCCAGGTCGACCACCTGGTCGGCTGAGGGGCGGGCCTCCGCCGCGAAGTGGGGCGCCACGAGCGGGGGGCGGCCGTGGCGGAGCGAGTCCATGACCGCGCCCGTCGTGCCCTGGGTCAGCAGGACCGTCGTGTGCGGCAGGACCTCGTCGAAGGGGAGCCAGGGGTGAACCTCGGTGCGCTCGGGGAGCTCACCCAGTGCCGAGGGGTCGAGGAACTGGCCGATCACCAGGACCACGTGCCACTCGGAGTCGGCGAAGGCCTCAGCGCACGCGCGGAAGAACTCGGGCTGCTCGTTGAACTGGTTGCCCAGGGAGACGAGCAGGACAGGCGCCCCGTCCTCGGGCGGCCGCCAGCCGGCCGTCTCCGCGAGGGGCGGTGAGGAGGGGCCGACGAAGACGAAGCGATCGTCGAACGTCTCCTCGGCGATCTGGAACGACCGGGGGAGGAACACGATGTTGAGGTCCTCGACCTCGTCCCAGAACGACCTGATCGAGCGGTGCTCGTCTCCGAACTCCGCGAAGACCTCCCGGATCTCCGGTGCGAATCCGGTCACCTCCGCCGGGTGGCGGAACCCGTTGACCCGCCACAGCGCCTCGTAGATGGAGTAGTGCTCGTTCGCGGCGAAGATCGGCGACAGGCGCACAGCGGGTCGGCGCCACTTCTCCGCGAGCAGTCGGCCCGCGATGAAGGGAAAGACGTCGTAGACCACCAGGTCCGGGGGATCGTCGTCGAACGCGGCTTCCGCGGCGCGCAGGATCGCGAGGTTCTCCCGCAGGTGCAGCGAGTGCATCCGGGCCTCGGCGTCGTCCTGCTCGACCAGGTCTGGAACGTGGAGGTCGTCGAAGACCGACTGGTAGGGGACGAGCGTCGCCCCGGCCGACTCCACGGCGTCGGTGAACATCGCGCCGGTCACGTAGGTGATCCTGTGGCCCCGGTCGGTCAGCTCCCTGACCAGGTCGAGTGTCGGATGGACGTGGCCGTGTCCCTGGACGCTGAGGCACAGGATGTGAAGTGGTCGCATGGCTTCCCTCGGCGGTGGTGTGGTCTGGCGGGGACCACCTCAAGATAACTATAAATATATGAAGTTAATAGGGGTGTACATGGTTCGTGCCGCACGCCTTCGGGCGATCAGAGCTGCAAGATTGACTTATATAAGTAAGCGCTTCTATGATTGCCGTCAGCTGCGGAGCGCGAGATCCCGGCTCCGTTCGCGGGGTCGGCTTCCCGGTGAGTCGGCACCAGCGTGTTCAGCGTGGGTGCCGCGGTCGGCCGCATCGCACCACCACCCCAGAGGAGGACGACCATGACTTCGGACTCGGGTCCCGCCATCGAGACGGTGGACCTGAAGAAGGGCTTCGCTTCCACGCGGGCCGTCGACGGACTCGACCTGAACGTCCCACGCGGCTCCGTCTACGGCCTGCTAGGACCCAACGGCTCCGGAAAGACCACCACGATTCGCCTGCTCAGTACGCTGATCAGGCCGGACTCCGGTGTCGCGCGAGTCCTGGGACACGACGTCGTGGCCGAGGCCGACACCGTGCGCTCCAGGCTCAGCCTGACCGGGCAGTCGACCACCGTGGACGAGGAGCTGACCGGCCGGGAGAACCTCGTTCTGGCCGGACTGCTGCGCGGCCTGCGGCGCGGTGCCGCCCGGGAGCGAGCCGAACAGCTCCTGTACGCGTTCGACCTGACTGAGGCCGCGGAGCGCCTGCTGCGCACCTACTCCGGCGGAGAACGGCGCCGTATCGACATCGCGGCCAGCATCGTGGTCACTCCGGACCTGCTCTTCCTGGACGAGCCGACCACCGGACTCGACCCGCGCAGCCGCAACCAGGTGTGGGACATCATCCGCGTGATGGTCGAGACGGGGACGACGGTCCTGCTCACCACGCAGTACCTGGAGGAGGCCGACTGCCTGGCGCGCAACATCGCCCTCATCGACCGGGGCCGGGTGGTGGCCCGGGGAACGCCGAAGCAGATCAGGGAGGCCGCGGGCAACGTCACGCTGCGCCTGGGGCTGCGCGACCCGCAGCGCCGGGACGATGCCGAGGAGCTCCTGCTGCGCGACTTCGGGGCCCGGTCCTCCTGGGATCCGGAGGCGGGCCGCCTGTCGGTGGCCATCGCCGAACCAGAACGCGCGGCGGAGGCCGTCTCCCGGCTCTCCCAGCAGGGGGTCGAGGTGAGCGAGTTCGCCGCCGACCGGCCGAGCCTGGACGAGGCTTTCCTCGCGATGACCGGGAACAAGGCCACGATCACCGAACGAGAGGAAGAGGAGGCGGTCCGATGAGCGCCCCCGTCACACCCGTCAGCGACGGCGAGTCCACCGCCCTGCACCGGGCGCTGGTGGGTTCGGAGCGCCCGAGCCGGCCGGGGCCGCTGGCCGCGTCACTGGCCTTCGGCTGGCGGGCGCTGTTGAAGATCAAGCACGTTCCCGACCAGCTCAGTGACGCGATCATCTTCCCGATCATGTTCACGCTGCTGTTCACGTACCTGTTCGGCGGCGCGATGTCGGGGTCCCCCGCGCAGTACCTGCAGTACTTCCTGCCGGGTGTCGTGGTCCTGGCCGTGGCGCTCACGAGCATGTACACCGGGATCACGCTCAACCAGGACATCCACAAGGGAACCTTCGACCGGTTCCGTTCACTGCCCATCTGGAGGCCGGCGGTCCTGGTCGGCTCGATGCTCGGCGACGTCGTCCGTTACGCCGTCGCCTCGGTCGTCCCCCTGCTCCTGGGGCTGCTCCTTGGCTTTCGGCCCGAGGGCGGCTTGCTGGGGGTGCTCCTGGCGCTGCTCTTCATCCAGCTCTTCACCTTCAGCCTGGCCTGGGTCTGGACACTGTTCGGCGTCATGATGCGCACGCCGACCGCGGTCCAGGGCGCGACCTTCCCGCTCCAGTTCCTCCTGGTCTTCGGCAGCAACATCCTGGTCGATCCGGACACCATGCCCTCGTGGCTGGGCGCGGTCGTCTCGGCCAACCCCGTCAGCCACGCGACGACCGTGGTCCGGGGCCTCATGCACGGCTCCGTGACACCGGGGGAGCTGCTCGGGGGGTTCGTCGCCTGCGCGGCCCTGATCCTGCTGTTCGCGCCGCTCACGATGTTCTTCTACAACCGGAAGCAGCGGTAAGCGCACATATGTGCTTGATAGAGCGATAGCAAGTTGAGACGTTGTGGCCGGTGGTACGGTCCTGCCGGGCCACGTACGACCACCGGACTCCCGTCCCCGTGCCCGGGAACGCTCCCGGCGCGGACGAAGGAGGAGCGATGCCCGCGTCCCCAGAGGTCGAGGCATTCGGGCCGGAGCACGCCGAAGTCTACGAGCGCGTGTACCGGGCCCGCGGCAAGGACTGGGAGGCCGAGGCACGGGACGTGGCCCGCAGGGTCGGGTGTGTCCTCCCCGGTGCCTCCTCCTTGCTCGACGTCGGCTGTGGCACGGGTGCGCACCTTCAGGCGCTCGCCGGGCAGTTCGACCGGGTCGAGGGGTTGGAGATCTCCCCGGCCATGCGCGAGTACGCCCATCGTCGGCTGCCGTCGGTGCCGATCCATCCCGGGGACATGCGCGACTTCGAGCTCGGTCGATCCTTCGACGTGGTCACCTGCCTCTTCACCTCGGTGAACTACGTCAAAGACGTCTCGGAACTCCACCGGGCCGTTCGCCGTATGGCTGACCACCTGGTGGTGGGCGGTGTGCTCGTCGTCGAGCCCTGGTGGTTTCCCGAGCGCTTCCTCGAGGGGCACGTCGCCGGGGACCTCGTCCGGGGGGCTGGTCGGATCATCGCTCGCGTCTCCCACTCCCGCAGGGAGGGGCGGGCCACCCGTCTGGAGGCCCACTGGACCGTTGCCGAGCCCTCGGGTGTCACCACGTTCACCGAGGTCGAGCATCTGATGATGTTCACCGAAGCCGAGTACCGGTCGGCGTTCGCGCGGTCCGGGTGCGACGTCGAGTACCACGGGGGGTGGCTGACCGGGCGCGGGCTGTTCGTCGGGGTCAGGAGGTGAACGTTCCGGTACGCACGGTCTTCGGGAGAGGCTGAGGCGTCCCGGACGTGCATAGATTAGAGTTGACTTATATAAGCGCTTGATGCACAATGCCGACAACGGGGAGGCCGCCGTCGCAGGCGGCGCTCCGACGGAAAGGAGTGAGGACAGCCATGACCGAGACCAAGAGCGCGCCCGCCGAGACCTATCGTGAGGTCGGTCGGCGTACGATCGCCGCGGGCGAGGCCCACACCGCGCTGATTCGCCGGACCTTCGCTGCGCCCGTGCAGGACGTCTGGGATGCCTGTACCGATCCCAAGCGCATCAACAGGTGGTTCATGGAGCCGGCCGGCGACCTCCGGGCCGGCGGGAACTTCGCCTTGGAGGGCAACGCCAGTGGCAGCATCCTGAAGTGCGAGGCTCCCCGACGCCTCGCGCTCACCTGGGAGTACGGGGACGATCCGGCGGCCTACGTGGAGCTGCGCCTGTCCGAGGCCGAGGGCGGCGGCACGGTCCTGGAGCTGGAGCACGCCTCGGTGAGCGAGTCCTTCCTGGTCAACAATCCGGAGACCGGGGACTGGGGGGTGGGAGTCGGCTGGGAGATGCCGCTCGACTTCCTGGAGGGCTACCTCAAGGGTGAGACGCCGGACGCCCCGACCTCGGAGTGGTTCGAGTTCACTCCCGAGCTGGAGAAGCGCGCGGCCGAGCGGGGGGCCCTCTGGGCCAGGGCCGTCGAGGTCGCCCTTTCGCGCTCCGTCAAGAACGCCTGACCTCCGGCGTCTGGGGTCTTCGGCCCCGGTCTTCGGCCCCGAGGGGCCGAAGACCGGGGCCGAAGCGTGTCCGGGGTCGACGGAGGTGTGGCGGACAGCTCATTTGCTATATATAATTATAGTAATTTTCCGTGTTGTCCTACGGTATGGGGTAGGTCGAATGGGCGAGATGGTGCAGGTGCCGGGAGGAACGTTCCCGATGGGCTCGCCTCCGTGGGTCCTCGACTGGTTGGAGCGCGAGAGCCAGCCCTTCCCCAGCGAGTGGTTCGGTGACGAGACGCCCCAACTGACGCGGACCCTGCGGCCCTACTGGATCGACCGGTGCCCCGTGACCGTCGACGAGTTCGCGGAGTTCGTCCGGGAGACCGGCTACCGCACCCTGGCCGAGCGCACGGGCCGGGGCATGGTCTACGGCGCCGACTACTGGGAGGAACGGGTCGGGGCCTGCTGGCACAGCCCGGCGGGCGAGGGGCGGGTCGAGGGATACGGCGCCCATCCGGTCGTCCACGTCTCCTTCGAGGACGCGTGCAGTTACGCGGCCTGGGCCGGGAAACGGCTCCCGACCGAGGCGGAGTGGGAGTTCGCCGCACGGGGCCCCGACTTCCGCCTCTGGCCCTGGGGTAACGACTGGCGTCGGGAGAACGCCAACACCGCCGAGTACCACGCCGGTCGCCTCCACTCTCCGGGACAGTGGCGGCGGTGGTGGGAATCGGTCCGTTCCGAGGTCGGTCCGCTACCGCGGACGACGGCCGTCGGAGCGTTCGGACCGGTGGGCGACAGTTACTTCGGCTGCTCGGACATGGCCGGCAACGTCTATGAGTGGAACTCGACTGTCGCCCACCTCTACGACGAGACGGCGGAGTGCGACGCCACACTGCGCATGATCGTGGGGCGCTACCACGTGATTCGAGGTGGTTCGTGGATGAACTTCCGTTATCAGGCGCGGTGCGCCGAGCGGATGTACGGAGACCCGGACGGATGGTCCAACTTCGCGACGGGGTTCCGGTGCGCCCGGGACGCGTAAGGAAGGGAGCGGCAATGGTCACGATCGTGCTGTCATCGGCTTGGGCCCAGGGCGGGCAGACGAGGTTCGAGGCGAGGGAGGGCGTGCTGAACGACGTCCTGAAGGAGTTCGCCGCCGACCAGCCCAGCTACCGCCACCGGCTGCTGGGCAGGGACGGTGAGCCGTTGGGCTACTTCAACGTCTACCTGGGCGACGAGTTCGTGCCCCGCGGCCGTAGGGCCCTGGCCCAGGTGCGGCCTGGCACGACCGTCACTATCGTTCCGCCCCTGGCCGGCGGCTGACCCCGGCCCTGCCCTCAAGGCGCGCGCGCACCCGCGCGATGTCGGCGAGCATCCGCTCCCGCTGGTCCTGCCCGCAGAACGCGGCACGCACTCCGGTCTCGGCCAGATCCACTATTCGGGAGGGGGAGAGGTCCCACCGCCGGGCGCAGAGCCGGTACTCGTTCTCCAGGTCGGTACCGAACATGGCCGGATCGTCGCTTCCCAGCGTCACCGGGACCCCCGCGTCGAGGAGCACCGGCAGTGGGTGGGAGTCCAGGGAGTCAGCGGCCCCGGTGCGCAGGTTCGAGGTCGGGCACACCTCCAGGGTCACGTTCCGTTCGACGAGGAGTTCCAGCAGTGCGGGGTCGTCGGCAGCCCGGATCCCGTGGCCGATCCGTTCCGCGCCCAGGTCCTGCACCGCCGACCTCACCTCACGGGCCGTGGTCGTCTCCCCGGCGTGCGGCACGCTGTGCAGTCCGTGGGCCCTGGCCCTGTCGAAGGCCTCACGGAATACGGCGCGGGGAGCTACGGCCTCGGGGCCGCCCAACCCGAAGCCCACCGTTCCCTCCGGCCGGTACCGGACCGTCCAGTCCACGGTGGCGAGGGCCCCTTCCGGGCCGTGGTCACCGGAGACGTCGAAGATCCAGTTCACCGTGACCCGGTGCCGCTCGGCGACCAGGGCCCGGCCCCGGCTCAGGGCTCCGGCGAGCGCGTCGGGCCGCAGCCCTCGGCGCAGGTGGGAGAGCGGCGTAACGGTCACCTCCGCGTAGCAGACGCCGTGCCCGGCCAGGTAACGGCCGAGGCCGCAGACGAGGTCCTCCACATCAGCGGCACTGGTGACCAGCGAGTTGACCGCTGTGTAGACCTCGATGAAGTGAGCGAACCCCGTGAAGGCGAAGTACTGGCGGACACCGTCGGCGTCGGTGGGCACCTCGTGTCCGCGACGGCGGGCGGCCAGGCGCGCCACGGTCTCCGGTGTCGCGGCTCCCAGCAGGTGCAGGTGGAGGTCCACCTTGGGCAGGGCGGTCAGGAGGGCGTCGAGGCCGAAGGCTTCCCCGGCGTGTGTCGGCTGCGGCAAGCATGGCCCCCCGAGTTGAACTACGTGTCTAGAATTCGCTATACACTATAGTAGTAAAAGAGTCGTGTGGTCGTGGGACGGTCATGTCCGCCGGATGGAGGTTTCCGGGTGCGGTTCGACTTCGAAGCGGTCGCTGAGAACTATTTGCGGCGACGCTTCCCGGGGGACCACAACGACCTGCGGGGGTTTCCGCGGACACGGCTCGACTGGGACGAGGAGTACTGCCGGAGGGTGGCTGAGCACTTCCACCGCGCTCCCGTGGGGCCCCCGCCCCCCTGGCTGCTGCGCTGCTACCGCAGCCTCCAGCGGGAGAGCCTGGCACAGTTCCGAGCGATGACCGGCGCCGGTCTCCGAGTCAGGCCGTTGCGGGACTCGGACGAGCCCTACCAGGGATCAGGGCACCTGCGGCGCAGCGTCCTCTCCACCGGGGTACTCCGGGTCTACCTGACCAGCTCCGGCCACGGTCCCGGCGAGGACCACCGGGCCCACCCGATGCGGGAGCTCTCACCGGTGCGGATCGACGGTGTGCGGTTCACCCACAACGACGTCTTCCGAGCCGTCCACGACGTCTTCGGGCACGTGATGCACGGAAACAGCTTCGGCCCCAAAGGGGAGTTCCGCGCCTCCTACCTCCATATGCGGATGTATCCGGAACAGGTGCGCCCGGTGCTGTTCGCCGAGCAGGTGGCACAGATCTGCTGGTTCTACTACGGGCCCCATCTGGCCGACGCCCGGGGACGGTTGCCGAGAATCGGCGAGACCGGATACCTTCCGCCGTCGGAGCGCCCCTATCCGGAGCAGAAGGTCGTCGCGCTCGACCCCGGGCTCCTGCGGGGCTTCCTCGCCCTTTTCCGGCGGAGCCCGCAGCGCTGAGGCGATCCCGCGGAGGTACGGCCGACCCGGGTCAGACCGAGGCGGTCGCGGTCGACAACGGGAAGTCGGCGACCCGGAGCGCGGGCATGGCCGTCCGTACGGAGCAGCCGCCCCATTCCCTCGGCAGGGTTCTGGTGGTCCGGCCCACCTCCGTTACCCGCTTCAACATCCCCACCGGACTCTCGTCGAACCGGAAGTTGCCCACCGTCCCGGTGATCTCGCCGTCCTCCACCAGGTACACCCCGTCCCGGGTGAGGCCGGTCAGCCGCAGCGAGGCGGCGTCCACCTGGCGCAGGTACCACAGGCTGGTCACGAGCAGGCCGCGCCGGGTGGACCCCACCATGCGGGCCAGCGGCGGGGCGTCCGCCGGACCCTCCAGCCGCAGGTTGTCGATCCTCGGGGTGGCCGGGACCCCGGCCGCCAGGGCTGACCTGCGGTCGTGCACGAGGGCGTTCAGTACGCCGTCCGCGAGCCACTGCGTCGTCCCCAGCCCGAGCCCGCTGTCGAAGACCGACGCGGCACCGTCGGCTCCCCGGGCCACCACGAAGGGTACCGACTCCAGGCCAGGCAGGCCGGGGTCGCTGCTGAGGGACAGCGGCTGGGAGGTGAGCCGTTCACCGAGCCGGGTTGCTCCTCCGGGTCGGCCGAAGACGGTACGGCCGTGCAGCGCGTCATCCGCGTCCAGCTCTCCGTACACGTGCAGCATCAGGTCCGCGACACACGAAGGGGACAGGATGACCTCGTAGCGTCCAGGTGGGAGCTCGGCGCGGCGGGCGCGGCGCGGACGCGCGCTCAGACGGTCGTCCATGGCCGTGACCCACCCCTCGGGAAAGGGTGATTCCGGGGTGATGGTCGCGCTGTCACCGATCCAGGAGGTCGCAGGGTCGTCGGTGCCGCGTGTGGTGAGGTCCATGAGAGCGGTGGGCCGTGTGTGCCGAAGCCGTACCCCCGTGGAGGAGGCCAGGTAGGTCGTCCGCACGTGCCGCTCGGCGTAACCGTGGAGCAGGAGCTTCCGCGCACGGGCCCTTGCGAAGGCGGAGCGCAGCTCATCGGGTACGGTACCGAGCGGCTCCTCGGGCTGGCACGGCGCGGGGGAGCTCCAGCCGGTGGCGGACCCGGCCGGGGCCTCGTGCCGGCGGGGTACGGCGGGGGCGCCCTCGACGACCGGATTCCGTCGGCAGGCGTGCCACGCCTCCGCCGCGATCCGGGAGGTGTCCACGTCGTGTACGCCGCTGTGGGAGACGACCCCGGCCGCGGTCCCCTCCCGGGTCTCCCGCATGGCGATGACGGTCGTGCGCCCTCCCTCGGCGCTTCCGCTGGCGGTCACGGTGTTGCCCGCCCATCGCAGGTGGGTCTCGCCGGTCTGGTCCACTATGACGACGCACGCGTCAGCACGGCAGTCCGCCAAGACCCTCTCGGCGGTTTCCTGCGGGGTACGGTCGGCCACTTCTCCTCCTTGTGCTCTGGCTCCTCGAACTCGCGGACCGCACGCGAAGTCAGACGGAACGCCGCACGTCCACGCCTTCGAACAGGGCGCTGGGGCAGCCGTGGCTGACCGCTGCCGACTGCATCGGCTGCCCTTTGGCGCACAGGTCGGCCCCGAAGAGTCTGTAGGTCTGCGGGCCCCCGAGGGCCGAAAGCGCAGCCCAGAAGTCCTGGGTGGTCCCCCGGTAGGCGACGTCGCCCACCGGTTCCGCGATCTTTCCGCCGCGGACGCGGTAACAGCGTTGCGCGGTGAACTGGAAGTCGCGGCGCTGCATGTCGATCGACCAGCCCGCTGCCCCCACGACGTAGATGCCGCTGTCCACTCCGGCGATCAGGTCCGGGGTCGAGGGGCCCTCCGGGGCGGGCCCGAGCGAGACGTTCGGCATGCGCTGAAGCGGGGAGTGCGCCGCCGATTCCGCGTACGAGCAACCGTTGGACCGCGGTAGGCCGACGGCCCGTGCGCCCTTGCGGTCGAGCTGGAGTCCGACCAGTACGCCTTCCTCCACCAAGGGCCATTCCTGCGCCGCCACACCCTCGTCGTCGAACCCGACCGTGGCCAGTCCGCTGCGCGCCGTACGGTCCGCCCGGACGTTCATCAGGTCCGACCCGTAGCGCAGGGTGCCCAGATCCGAGGGGGAGACGAAGGAGGTGCCCGCGTACCCGGCCTCATGTCCGAGGATCCGGTCGAGCTCGGTGGCGTGGCCCACGGACTCGTGCAGGGTGAGCCAGAGGTTGGAGGGGTCGATGACCAGGTCGTAGCGGCCCGGCTCGACCGGCGACTGGTGCAGCTTGTCGTGCAGGTGCCCGGGCAGTTCGGAGAGTTCGGCCTCCCAGTCCCAGTCGGTACCGGAGAGGTATTCCCACCCCTGTCCGCTGGGGCCCCCGAGTGTGCGCAGGCTGGCGGCCCGGCCCGTGCGAGGATGCGTTCCCACCGCCACGAGCATGGGATGCGTCCGCACGCGCCGCTGCATCGTCTCGGTCCCGGCCGAATCGGTGTAGAACTTGTTCTCCTCCGTGATCGCGAGCATCGCCCACACATGGGAGACGGTGGGGGAGGAGAGCAGGCGCCGGCTCCAGTCGGCCAGCAGCGCCGTGCGCTCCCCGGACGGGATGTCGAAGGGGTTCACCGCGTAGGGGGAGCGCCAGGTCTCTCGGTGTACCGGCTCGTCGACCGGGTCCGCCCCGCCCCGGCCCGTCCTCGCGGCCGCCTTCGCCAGGCTCATCGCGCGTTCCGCGCACAGCGCTGCGTTCCGCGGGCCGGGGGCGGTGCGGGAAGCGAAGCCGGTCCCTCCCCCGTGCAGGACGTGCACCGCCACCGCGGTCTCCGTGGAGTCGGAGCTGTTCGACGGTGCTCCGTCACGGAGGAAGACCGCCGAACGGCGGGTTCGCTCGACGCGTACGGACGTGTGGTCGGCGCCCAGTCGCGCCGCGCGCGCCAGGGCGGCATCCGCCGTCTCCCGAGGGCGGAGGCGGAGAAGCTCCTGATCCACTGAGCCTGGCACGTACCCCTCCCGGGTTGTGTCGCCGTCAGCGCAGAACCTAGCGATCCCCCGGAGGTCGCGCGAGGGGTCGCCGGGCCCCGGTCAGGTGATCGCGGACCTCTCCCCAGGTAGCGCGTATGGCGGGCCGACCAAGGTGCGCAAGAATGAAGTAGTATGTGATTAGAAAGTGAAATCACTATGAGTTTAAGGTGGTCTCCGATGTCTCGAACGCGCCGTAGGTACAACCAGTACTGTGGCCTGGCTTCGGCGCTGGACGTCATCGGGGAGCGCTGGACCCTGCTCGTCGTGCGTGAGCTCCTGCTGGGCCCCGCCCGGTACCGGGACTTGCTGGAGTCCCTGCCCGGCATCGGCACCAACCTCCTGGCCGAACGGCTCAAGTTCCTCACGGAGAGCGGTGTGGTGCGGCGGGCGGAGGGCGCCAACGAGCGCGGTTACGAGCTCACCGCGCACGGTGAGCTGCTGCGCGAACCCGTGCTCCAGCTCGCCCGCTGGGGCCTGAGCCACCTCGACCCCCCCGACACGGGTCAAGAGGTGCGGCCCCACTGGGGTTTTCTGGCGGTCCAGTCCATGATCGACCAGTCGCGTGTCGGGCCGTTCGACGAGAGTTACGAGTTCCGGGTGGACGGGGCCGACTTCCACATCCGTGTGGAGGGGGGCAGGGCCACCACCCATCACGGCCGTTGTGAGTCGCCGACCATGCTCGCGGTCACCGATGCGCGGACCTTCGTCGAGATCGGCTCCGGCAACCTCAGCCCGATCATGGCCGTGGTCGGTGGCCGGCTTTCGTTGGAAGGCGACCAGGAGTGCGTCCAGCGGGTCATGGAACTGCTCGGCCTGGTCGGGAGCGAGGATCCGCGGGGACAGGTGCGCGAGTCGGTCTGAGCGCCGGCGCCCGGTATCCGACGCGCCACCTGGCGTCCTGGGTTGCTTTGTCCCTTTTTCTTCAATGTGCTTTAAAAACAGATTCTCTTATGCCATCGTGTTGGCAGTGTCCCCGTGACTGTCGACGTGGAGGATGGTGGCTGCGGCGTGGCTGGCGCGTTCCGAAAGGCCCAGGCAAGGTCAGGTGTCGACCCGAGTCTCCCGATGGGGTGTGTTTTCGCCTCCTCTGCGGGGGTGCTCGTCGGGCCCCTGGGATGGCATCAAGTTAACTATAGTTATATAAACTACCTTGGCTTCTTCTCGGGTGACGGAACCTCCTCCGGGGCGGAGGTGGCACGATGAGCCGACTCGTCCCCACGGGCACCCGGAGCACGGTGGGCCAGGCGGTCCGGAGCCGGTTTCCCATCCTGTCCACCCGCCCGGGCGGTGCCGCCCTCACCTACCTGGACAACGCGGCCACTACGCAGAAGCCCGACACCGTGCTGGACGCGATCGTCGGCTACTACTCCCGTGACAACAGCAACATCGGCCGCGGTCACTACCGGCTCAGCCTGAACGCGACCGAACTGTACGAGGGCGCCCGTGAACGCGTGCGCGCCGCCCTGGGAGCCCGCCACGCGGACGAGGTGGTGTTCACCCAGGGGACGACAGCGGCGACGAATCTGCTGGCCGACACCTTCGGTGCCAAGGTCGTCGGCGCCGGGGACCAGGTCTTGGTCAGTGCTATGGAGCACAACTCCAACCTGCTTCCGTGGCGCAGGCTCTGCGAGCGCAGCGGCGCGGAACTGGTTGTCGTCCCCGTCGGACCGGACGGCCGCGTCGCGGCGGCGGACTTCCGTGCCGCCCTGGGGCCGCGCGTGCGACTGGCGGCTATCGCCCACGTCTCGAACGTGCTCGGCACCGTCAACCCCGTCCGCGAGATGATCGCCGACGCCCACAGGGACGGCGTTCCCATCGTGGTCGACGGAGCGCAGGCCGTCCCGCACCGTGCGGTCGACGTGGGCGAACTCGACGCCGACTTCTACTGCTTCTCCGGGCACAAGGTCTACGGGCCGACGGGTACCGGGGTCCTCTACGGAAGACGGGAGCTCCTGGCCGAGCTGCCGCCCTACCAGGTGGGCGGGGGGACCGTGAAGGGCGTCGAGCACGACGCGCCCGTCCGTTACGTGCCGACTCCGTCCGTTCTGGAGGCGGGAACCCCGGACGTGGCGGGCGCGATCGGCCTCGTCGCGGCTCTTGACTTCGTCAGCGGCCTCGGCTGGGACGCCGTGCGCCGACACGACGCCGAACTGGTCCGCCACGCCGTTCGGTCCCTGGAGGGCGTCGACCGGGTACGGGTCGTCGGGGACCCGGCGGCCGACCCCAGCGGTATCGTCTCCTTCCTGGTCGAGGGGGTCCACCCCTACGACGTCGGCGGACACCTCGACCGACACGGGATCGCGGTCCGCAGCGGGGTGCACTGCGCCAGCACGTTCCTCGACGACCTGGGTCTGCTCGGCACGGTCCGTGTCTCCTTCGGGGTCTACAACACGGTGGAGGAGGTCGACCTCCTCGCCCGGGCACTGGAAACGGTCAGTCCCGGTGAGTGGACCAGACACCACCCAGACAGCCGGTTTCTCTGAGATGCGGTTCGACACCCGGCTGGTCCAAAGCGGACGGGACCCCGACGGAACCGGGGCCACAGTGCCACCCATCCACGTTTCCACGACCTACGACCTGCGTCACCAGGACCCACCGCGCTACTTCTACGCCCGCGGGGAGAACCCCACCCGGGAGGCGCTGGAACACACACTCGCCTCACTGGAGGAGGCGCCCTTCGCCACCGTGTACTCCTCCGGGCAGGCAGCGGGGGACGCCGTGCTCTCGGTCGTCCCCCGGGGCGGCCGAGTGGTCGCCTCCGACGACGTCTACGGCGGCACTCGCGCCCTGTTCGCCCTCCTGGGCCGCAGGGGGATCACCGTAGACCATGTGGACCTCACCGATCCGGACGCCCTGCGCACGGCCCTGGAACGGGGACCGGACCTGGTGTGGATCGAGGCTCCGACCAACCCGCTGCTGAAGATCGCCGACCTGGCCGAGGTGTGCCCGCGGGCCCGCGCGGCGGGGGCGGTCGTCGTGGTGGACAACACGCTTGCCAGCCCCGTGCTCCAGCGACCGCTCGACCTGGGGGCCGATGTGAGCCTGTACAGCACGACCAAGTCGATCGCGGGTCACAGTGACGCGCTCGGCGGCGCCCTCGTGTACCGGGACGCCGAACTGCACGAGCGGCTGCTCTCCTACCGGACCGCCGTCGGCAACGTTCCCGGACCGCACGACTGCTACCTGGTGCACCGGGGGCTGAAGACGCTCTCCCTGCGGGTGGTCCGACAGGTGTCCAACGCGCGTGCGGTGGCCGAGGCACTGCGGGACTCGGGCCTCACCGGGGCCGTCCGGTACCCGGGACTCCCCGAGCACCCGCAGCACGAGGTGGCCGAGAGACAGATGTCCGGGCCCGGTTCCATCCTCGCCTTCGAGTGCCCGGTCGAACCGGATCGGCTCTTCAGCCGATTGAGGTTCCACTCCTGCGCGGTGAGTCTGGGCGGGGTCGCGTCGCTCATCCAGTGCCCTGCGCGGTCCACGCACGCGGGGATACCCCGCGGTACGCGGTTGGAGCTCGGGATCACCGACGGCCTCGTCCGGGTGTCGGCGGGGATCGAGGACGCCGCGGACCTGGTCGAGGACCTGTTGACGGCACTGCGCGCCACGGTGTGACCGGGGCGCGCCACGACGCTGAGGGGTGAGGTGTGTGGAGGCTAACAGGAGGCCGGAGACCGGAGCGGGAGGGGAAGCGGCCCTCCCCCCGATCACGGACCGGCGCGAAGCCGATCGGGCGAGGCGGGTCGGCGTATGAGGATCCTCGTCACTGGGGCGGCCGGATTCATCGGTTCGAACTACGTTCGGCGCCTGCTGGCGCCCCCCTCACCGGACCCATGGCCCGGGCCGAGTCGGGTCACCGTGCTGGACAAGCTCACCTACGCCGGGAACACGGCCAACCTCGAAGCGGTGGAGGCCGCACCCGGGTTCACCTTCGTGCGGGGTGACACCACGGACGCCGTCGTGGTCCGGGAGCTCGTCCGCTCGCACGACGCGATCGTCCACTTCGCGGCCGAGTCGCACGTCGACCGGTCCATCCTCGCGGCACGGGATTTCGTCGAGGCCAATGTCCTGGGTACCCAGACACTGCTCGACGCCTGCCGCGAGTACGGAGTCGGCCCCTTCGTCCAGGTCTCCACCGACGAGGTCTACGGCTCGGTGGATTCGGGTTCCTGCACGGAGGAGTCCCCGCTGCGCCCCAGCTCGCCCTACGCCGCGTCCAAGGCGGCGGCGGATCTGCTGGCGCTCTCCTACAGCCGGACACACGGCCTGGACGTGCGGATCCTCCGCAGCTGCAACGCCTACGGCCCCTACCAGTTCCCGGAGAAGCTGGTCGCACGGTCCGTCACCCGCCTCCTGGAGGGCGGAGAGGTGCCTCTCTACGGCGACGGCGCGCACGTGCGCGAGTGGATCCACGTGGACGACCTGTGCGACGCGGTGCAGCGCGTCCTCCTGCGTGGCCGCGGCGGGCAGGTCTACAACGTCGGCGGCACGGAGCTGACCAACAGGGAGACGGTCGGCGTCCTGCTCGCTGCCTGCGGGAAGGGCTGGGAACGGGTCCGTCACGTGGAGGACCGCAAGGGGCACGACCGCCGCTACTCGGTGGACTGGGCCAAGATCCGTTCGGAACTGGACTTTCGGCCGACCGTCGATCTGGCGCGCGGTATGGCCGACACGGTCGACTGGTACCGGACCCACCGCCGTTGGTGGCGGGACTCCGTGGGCGCCGCCCCCGTCTGACCCGGGGCCCGCACGCCCCCCGTTCTCCCGTAACGTCCGCTGCGCCCCAGGAGGTATCACATGTCCGTGCACGACCCCGATCCGCACCGCCTCAAAAGCGAACAGCGTGCCACCTGGGACGCCATCAGTCCGGGATGGGAGGTCGTGTTCGACACCTTCGAACAGGGCGCGGCCCGGGTGACGGACCACCTCCTGGACCTTGGCGGTGTCCGGCCGGGTCAGCGGGTGCTTGATGTTGCCACGGGCCTGGGGGAACCCGCGTTGACGGCCGCCGAGGCGGTCGGCCCGGACGGGAGCGTTCTCGGTGTCGACATCTCTCCGGAGATGCTGGAGGTCGCGGCTCGCAGGGCCGCCGGCCGGAGCAACGTCGGATTCGCCGTGGCGGACCTGGAGGACATCGACCACGGGCCGGCCTCCTTCGACGTGCTTCTCAGCCGGTGGGGGCTGTCGTTCGCGGTGGACCGCGTGGGCATGATGCGCGCGCTCGCCCGGCTGCTCGTGCCCGGCGGACGCCTGGCCGCCGCCGTCTGGGGGCCGCCGGGGTCGGCGCCGATGATGTCGTTCGGCTACGGGGTGATCGGCCGCCTCCTCGAACTCCCGCCGCCCCCACCCGGCGCTCCCGGGCCGTTCACCATGGCCGATCCGGATCGGTCAGCCGCCGAACTGCGGGAGGCGGGGTTCGGCGAGGTGACGGTCACCGAGATCGTGGTGCCGTTCCGTTTGGCGACGGGCGCGGACTACGCGGAGTTCACCCGTTCCGTGGCACCGCCCGCGCTGATGGCGCGCGTACGCGACAGGTACGGTACCGAGGACGCCCCCGAGGTCTGGCGGGCGGTCGCCGAGGAAGCCGAGGCCGCCTACGCTGCCGCTGACGGCCTCACGCTGCCCTCGACGACGTACTGCCTGCGCGCGGTGACACGGGTTTCCTAGGGCCTGTTTGGCAAGTCAGAGCCATTCGTTGATGGCGGCGATCTGGACGGTGGCCTCGTGGCGAAGCGCGAGCTTGTCATAGCGCGTGGCCACCGCCCGGGAGCGTCTGAGCCGGTTGGTCCCGCACTCCACCGCGTGACGGGCCCGGTAATCGACCTTGTCGAAGGCCGGCGGGCGCCCGCCCCGCCTCCCTTTGCGCTTGCGGTTACGCATCCGGTCCACGGGCTCGGGAATCGTGTGCGCGATCTTGCGTCTACGCAGGTAGGAACGGATCTTCTTCGAGCTGTAGGTCTTGTCCGCGCGCACCCGCACCGGCCTGGTGTGCGCGGGCCCGCTCCGCCGATGTCCGGCCACCCGGATACCCTCCACCACCGGCTCGAACTGCGGTGCATCCCCCCGCTGCCCGCTGGTGAGAACCACCGACATCGGCTTTTGGCCCTGTTCGCAGGCCAGATGGGTCTTCGTGCTCAAACCCCCGCGCGAGCGGCCCAGCCCGTGATCGTCGGGCTCGACCGTTTCGTGATCTTGGCCTTCCCCTTCTGTTCGCGGCCCCGGCGGCGTGCTGGTGGGCACGCACCACGGTGGAGTCCACGTTGATGTCCCAGGTGATCAGTCCCGCTGGGTCGGCTCTTGGGCGCAGGCCGGTAAGCATCTGGGTCCAGGTGCCGTTGCGGCTCCAGCGGTGGAAGAGGCCGTAGACGCTCTGCCAGGGCCCGTAGCGTTCGGGTACGTCTCGCCAGGGAGCGCCGACCCGTACCCGCCAGCGGATGCCGTTGATCAGTCGGCTTTTGGAGCGTGAGGGCGGGCGGCCGGTGGTGGGGTGGGCAGGAGTGGTTCGAGCAGTGCCCATTGGGTGTCGGTGAGGTCACCGCGTCCGGGGCCGGGTAGGGTCACAGCGAAGCCTTCGGTGGGCTTGGTCTTCTTGGTCGTTGACTCGTCTACCGAAGGCTTCGCCTATGTGCGGGGTGACACGCCTGGTGTTACCGGATCGGTGCTTTTGCCCCTGATCGCACCAGTTGCCAAACAGGCCCCAGCGGGTCCGGCGCGCGGCCCGCGCACCCCGTCAGCGGTGGACGAGGCCGCGCGCCGCGGCACGCACGACGTACTCGCTGTAGGGAGACGGCCCGATCTCCCTGGCGAGGGCAAGGCAGCCTTCCACGTCGATGTATCCCTCGCGGAGGGCGATCTCCTCCAGACAGGCGACGCGTACCCCCTCCCGGCGCGCGGTCTCCCGCACCAGCAGGGCCGCCTCCAACAGGGAGTCCTCGGTCCCCGCGTCCATCCACAGCACGTCGGGGCCCAGGTCCACGAGCCGTGCCCGGCCCTGTTGGAGGTAGGCCAGGTTGACGTCGGTGATCTCCAGTTCCCCCCGGTCGGAGGGCTTGACCCCGGCGGCGATGTCCAGGACGTCGTTGTCGTAGAGGTAGAGCCCGGTGACCGCCAGGTGGGAACGGGGGCGTGCGGGTTTCTCCTCGATGGACCGGAGCACGCCCCGGGGGTCCACCTCCGCCACCCCGTAGCGGTGGGGGTCCGGTACCCGGTGACCGAAGAGGACGCACCCGTCCAGGTCCTCGGCTGACTCCCGGAGCCGCTGGGGCAGGCTGGGGCCGTGGAACAGGTTGTCGCCCAGAACGAGCGCGACGTCGTCCGAGCCCACGAAGCCGGCGCCGATGGTGAACGCCTCCGCCAGCCCGTTCGGTTCCGCCTGCGCGGCGTAGGAGATGTCGATCCCGAGCCGGTGCCCGTCGCCGAGCAGGAGCTGGTACCGGGGCAGGTCGTGCGGTGTCGACACCAGCAGGATCTCACGCACGCCCATCTCCATGAGCGTCGCGAGCGGATAGTGGATCATGGGCTTGTCGTAGACGGGGAGCAGGTGCTTGGAGATCGACTTGGTCAGAGGGGAGAGCCTGCTGCCGTTGCCTCCCGCGAGGACGATGCCTTTCATCGGGACTCCTTCGTGGATATCCCGGCGTGCAGGCCGGGAGGAAACGAAGCTCCTGCGGAGCGGGGCAAGGGAAGACGGGTCGCCTCGAGGGTGATTCGACGTCGGCGGCCACCGGCCAGCGCTCGGCACCCATACCGGAGCCGATACGACGTGAGGCCCGGTACGGTCGGCGGCGCCGCGTTTACCGCGCGCGGTCGTCCGCCGCGCCGCCGGTGGTGCCGAAGTACGAGACCGCCCGGTACTGGCGTGAACTCGTCGTGGCCGGCTGGCCCCTCCCCTCCTCGGAACCGTCCTCGGCGCGCGGGGCGCCCCAGGGGAGACCGCTTCCGCACGTCCGTACCCGGACGCGCGGGAGCGGCATCACCCATGACCGCGGCGCGGACGCGGCGATCAGCATCGAGGCGGCCGGGTCGGCCGCGTCTGCCGGGCCCCCGCTGCGCGGTTCCGGCGAAGCCCGCACAGTAGGGGCGGGAGCTGGCGTGAGACCTCAACGGGAGTCCTCCCGAACCGGGCAGTCGGTGATGAAGCAGCAAACCTGACCAGCGATGGTCGGAAGCCCCTCCCCGGGGAGGGGGAGAAGTCAACCCGGCCAGCGGAGGTAGGCGGGGGCGGGGCGCCCCGGCAGGAGTCGGAACTCACCGCGGTCGAGCCCCAGCGTCTCCCGGACGGCGAGGTTCTCACCGGGCCACTTGGGGTGGTCGAGCTCGTCGAAGGCGAGTACGCTGCCCCGGGTCAGGTAGGGCCGGACGCACTCCAGCGCGGCCCGGCTCGGCTCGTAGACGTCCAGGTCGAAGTAGGCGAGGGCGATCACGGTGTGGGGGTTGTCCGCCAGATAGCGGGGCAGGGTCTCCCTGACATCGCCCTCGACGACGATCGTGCGGTCGCGGACGTGCCGGAGGTGGTCGGCCTCCTCGTGGGCCGCGATCACCGCTCGCAGATGGTCGGGGTAGTCCGGGGGCAGGGCGAACCTCCCGACCACGGCGCTCGGACTCACCTCGTCCACGGGTGAGACGTCGGGGAACCCGGTGAAGGTGTCGAAACCGACCACTCTGCGGAAGGGGTTGTAGGGCTCGTACACGCTCCTCAGCGCGGTGAACGCCGCGAGGTGTCGACCGTGCCGCACACCGAACTCCATGATGACCCCCGGGACGTCGAGGACCATCCGGTAGAGGGCGTCCATGGAGAGCAGGTCGGCCAGCTGCTGCCTGCGAAGGTAGAGGGGGAGGGCGTCGACCAGTTCCTCCGGGGGGATCGGGGTCTCGGCCAGGAGCCGGGCCAGTTCGCGCCGGGTCTCCAGCTCCGGTTCGGAATCGTGGGGGAAAACCCGGAGGTCCCTGCCGTCCGCTTTCTTCAAGGGTGTCCTGCCTTCCTGTTCGGAGCCGCGCCGGGGGCTTCCGCGGAATCGTCGGATTCGGGGTCTCACCACGTCACAGGGAGTCTTTCGAGGCCGTAGATGTTCGACTCGCTTCGGAAGGCGACCTCGCTCGGGGGGGCCGCCGTCCGCAGTGAGGGCATACGCCGGACGAGGGTGCCCAGGACGATCTGGAGTTCGGCGCGGGCCAGGTTCTGCCCCAGGCAGTGGTGCCGACCGTGTCCGAAGGACAGGTGTCCGCGTCCACGGCGGCCGATGTCGAGTTCGTCGGGGCGCTCGAAAACCTCCGGGTCGCGGTTGGCGGTCTGGATCACTGGTACGAGGCCGTCGCCGTTCGCGATCCGGGTCCCCGCGATATCGAGGTCGTCCGAGGCGACACGGGCCGTGGCGGCCTCGACGATGCTGCAATAGCGCAACAGTTCCTCCACCGCCCCGGGAAGGAGTTCCGGCTCGGCTGCCAGCAGGGCGAACTGATCGGGGTGCTCCAACAGGGCCAGCGTGCCCAACGAGATCATGCTGGAGGTGGTGATGTGCCCGGCGACGAGCAGGACGAAAGCGGTGCTGGTCACCCCGTCGGTATCAGGGCGGTTGGCAGTCTGGGCGAGCAGGCGGCTGAGGAGGTCGTCGCCGGGGTGGCGCTCCTTGCGCGCCACGACCTCCTCCAGGTACGAGCGGACTGAGCGCGCCGCTCGGGCCCGCTCCGTATCACGGGCGCTCCGGTCCATCATCAGTGCGCTGGCGGGTTCGAAACACGCGTGTTCGGAATAGGGGACGCCCAGAATCTCGCAGATCACCATCGACGGCACGGGCAGCGCCAGATGCCGTACCAGGTCCAGGGGCCCGCCGGAGCGCAGCATACGGTCCACACAGGTGTCCGTGATCTCCTGGATGCGCGGTCGCAGCCGTGATACCCGGCGCATCGTGAACTCCGCGGTGAGCGTGCGCCGGGTGCGTGTGTGCTCCGGTGGATCCTGCCAGTTCAGAGGAGCTCTGAAGTAGGAGTCGCGGCGTACCTGCTCGCGGGCGGGGGCGAACCGGGGAAAGCCCGGCGCCCGGCGGTTCGCACTGGTGTGTCGGTGGCCGAGGACGGCACGTACGTCCTCGTACGTGGTCACCATCCAGGCATCGTTCCCGCCCAGCATCCTGACCGGGGCGAGGGGGCGTTCGCGCCGACGCCGCGTATAGGCCTCCGGTGGGTCGAAGGGACAGGTCCTCGGCGCGGGGAACAGCAACTCGGAGTCGTCGGGGGTGTCTACCTCTGAAGAGGACGGCATCATCAGGGCTCCCACGTCGGGGGACTATCGTCAGAGTGTTCTGATTAAGTTGCTTTTAATATAGCTAACACGAAGTCCGGTCGGAGTGGAACCCTGTGCTGTGGTGACTTTTCCCTTGAAATGTGGCAGGTGTTGTCGGATCTCCGATGGCTGCCGGGGTCACGACTCCGCTAATGACTATATGCAAATGAAGTCAATATGAGTTGCTGTTAGGCCTCCGAGTCGGTACCCGACTGCGCCGCGCGGTACCTTCGCGGCACGGCGCAGTCGGGCCTTGCGGCATGCCTCGGCTCAGCCGAGGACGACCGGCAGCCGGGAACGGCCGCTGGCGACGATCGAGGGCGCCTCGGCGACCTCCTCGCCCTCGGCCAGACGGATGTCCGGGAACCGGGAGAACAGCGCCTCCAGGGCGGTGCCGCCCTCCAGCCGGGCCAGCCCCGCGCCCAGGCAGAAGTGCGGTCCGTGCGAGAAGGCCAGGTGCCCCTTCTGCTCCCGCTTCAGGTCGAAGACGTGGGCGTCCGCGCCGTGCTGGCCCGG
Source organism: Nocardiopsis sp. iso_40 (assembly GCF_056173285.1). Taxonomy (NCBI): domain Bacteria; kingdom Bacillati; phylum Actinomycetota; class Actinomycetes; order Streptosporangiales; family Nocardiopsidaceae; genus Nocardiopsis; species Nocardiopsis sp. iso_40. The sequence continues at coordinate 2,280,404 of NZ_CM149666.1, forward strand.
GTCCCGGCCGGCGGCGCCGAAGCCCACCAGCAGGGCCTCGCCCTTGGGCACGTGCACCCCGGCCAGGGTGAGGTCCTCGGCGGTGTAGCGCAGCGGCAGGTACTGGATACTGGCGTCCCAGCGCAGCGTCTCCTCCACCACGTCCGCCCAGGACGCCTCGCCGCTCCGGACCAGCGCGAGCTGCTCCGGGTGGGTGAGCAGGGCGTGCGCGGCGTTGCCGATGAGGTTCATCGTGGTCTCGTAGCCGGCGCCGATCATCAGGATGAGGGTCCACACGAGTTCGCTCTGCGAGAGCCTCTCGTCGCCCTCGGCGCGTGCCGCCAGCAGGGCGCTGGTCAGGTCGTCGCCGGGGTTCTTCGCCTTCTCCTCGGCCAGGGAGCCCAGGAAGGTCTGCATGTCGGCGTTGGTCTGGGCCGCCACCTCCGGGGTGGTGGTCGCGTCGAAGACCCGGTTGATCAGCGTGTGCAGGGCGTCGCGGTGCTCGGGGGCGACCCCGAACAGCTCGGAGATCACCGTCATCGGCAGGGGCAGCGCCAGCGCCGCCTTGAGGTCGACCGGTCCCGGCCCGGCCGCCTCGGCGGCGTCCAGCAGCTCCGCGGTGATCTCCTGCACGCGCGGGCGCAGGACCTCCACCCGGCGGGGCGTGAACGCCTGGGAGACCAGGGTGCGCAGGCGGCGGTGCCGGTCCCCGTCCGCGGTGAGCATGTTGTCCGGGGCGACCCAGGAGATGAGCGGCCAGTCCATCGGGATCTCGCCCTGGGCCCAGGGGCGCCAGTGGCGCGCCTCCTTGCGCACGTCGGGGTGGGCGAGGGCCTCCATGATCACGTCGTGTCCGGTCAGCGCCCGAACAACCACGCCACCAGTGATTTCAACTTCGACGACGGGGCCTCGGCCGCGGAGTTCGGCTGTCTGCCGGTGGAGGTCGTAGGGGTGGAGGACGGGGATGTCTGCTGCCATGGCGGGGTGCTGCCTTTCGGGGAGTCGGGGGTGAAGGTGACCGGGAGCTGGGCCAGTGCCAGGGCGAAGGGGGCGGGGCGCCGCTGGAGGGTGTCCTGGGTCGTCCGCAGGCCGGGGAGCCGCTTGGTCAGGGTCTCGACCCCGACCTGGGCGATGGCGTAGGCGAACCCCTGGGCCGGGCAGCGGTGCGGGCCCACCCCGAACGCCAGGTGGGCGCGGTTGCCCTGTTCGAGGTCCGGGCCGCCCCCGGACATGGCGGCGTGCGCGGCCGCGTAACCGAGCAGGATCGGCTCACCCGCCCTGATCAGGGTCCCGGAGCTGGTCCGCACGTCCTTCACCGGGTACAGGACGGGGTAGTTGTTCACCGGGGGGTCGCGCCAGAGCACCTGGTCGATCGCCTCGCTGACCCCCACCCGGGCGCCCCGGAACGCCTGGCGGACCTCGTCGTCCACCAGGAGCGTGCGCGTGGTGCCGGAGATGAGGTTGGCGGTGGGCTCGGCCCCGGCCCCGATCGTCACGACGAGCTGGGCCAGCAGCTCCTCGTCGGTCAGACCCGCACGGTGCTGGAGCATCCACGAGGTGATGTCGTCCCCGGGCGCGGCGTGCTTGGCGGAGATCGCGTCGGACAGGGCGCGCTCGTACTCGCTGTTGGCCTTGGCGGCGTCGACGCCGTCCCACAGGTCGCTGAGGGAGTTCAGCACGCGCTGGCCGACGTCGGGGGAGAAGCCGAAGAGGTCGCACAGCACCAGCAGCGGCAGCAGGCGCGCGTACTCGGAGACGAGTTCGGCGCGGCCCCGCGTGCAGAAGGCGTCGATGAGGGTGTCGGCGTGCTGGCGGGTGATGTCCCCGACCCGGCTCTCGGGGACCCGGCCCAGCGAGTCGACCACGGCGCGCTTGAGGCGGGCGTGCTCGTCGCCGTCGGCGTACAGGAGGTTGGGGCGGTGGCCCATCATCGCCAGTGCCGGGGCGTCGTCGGGTATTCGGCCCTCGCGCCAGTCGAGCCACAGGCGCGAGTCGCGGCGGAAGGTGCGGGTGTCCCGGCACCAGGCGGTGATCAGCGTGTAGTCGGCGACCACCCAGGCCCTGATCCCCGGGAAGATCTCTGCGGGGAAGACGGGTCCGTGGTCTCGGACCATCTGCTGGTTGACCGCGTGCGGGTCGGTCTGGAAGTCAGCGGAGTGGAGTTCGGCGTACGGGCAGCGGGGGGCCACGGGCATCCTGTCATGGGGAGGTTACGGGGCGCTCAGTCTAGTGACACACCAAGGGTTTCCGACACCTGGGGCCACACCTGGAACTCCTGCCCCGTGGGGCTTCCCGTGTCTCGGAGCCGGTGCCGGGGCACTGTCCGGGCCGGGCCCCGGAGGCGGAACAGGCCGCTGACCTGTGCGGGCGTGCGGACAGGGCGGTTGCGGGCCTCGCCCGGCCGCGGGGTCGCCGCGGTCAGGTGCGGGGCGGCGGGCTCAGGGCGACGGGGCCGGGAAGGGCGTCGAAGGCGGCCACCAGTTCGGCGACCAGCGTCTCGCCGTCCCCGGTCCGGTAGTGCACCTCGCACCATGTGGGGCTCGAACTGGTGCAGATCGCCACTGGTCGCTTGAGCTCCCATGCTTCACGATGGTGGAGTCCGCACGCCGTCGCCTGGAGTCGCCATGTCCTCTGCCCCGTCCTCCCCGGATCCAGCCGCAGCCGAGCACCTCGACGTCCTGATCGTCGGCGCCGGGATCTCCGGGATCGGAGCCGGTCGCTACCTCAAGTCCGAACTCCCCTCGAAGTCCTTCGCGATCCTGGAGGCGCGGGCGGCCTCCGGCGGCACCTGGGACCTGTTCCGCTATCCGGGTGTCCGGTCCGACTCGGACCTGCACACCTTCGGATACGAGTTCAAGCCGTGGCGGGACGAGGAGTCCATCGCCTCAGCGCCGCGGATCCTGGACTATCTGCGCGAGACCGTGGCCGAGAACGGCCTGGACCGCCACATCCGGTACCACCGCAAGGTGGTCTCGGTGTCCTGGTCGAGTGAGCAGGCGCGGTGGACCGTCCTGACCGAGCGCACCGACAGCGGCGAGCAGGCGACTCTGACCTGCTCGTGGCTGTTCGCGGCCGGCGGCTACTACCGCTACGACCAGGGGTTCACCCCGAACTTCGAGGGTCGGGAACGCTTCCGCGGCACGATCGTGCACCCGCAGCACTGGCCCGAGGACCTCGACTACGCGGGCAAGCGCGTGGTGGTCATCGGCAGCGGCGCCACCGCCGTCACCCTGCTGCCCGCGATGGCCGAGACCACCGCGCACGTGACGATGTTGCAGCGCACCCCCTCCTACATCATGGCGGTGCCCAAGAAGGACGCCGTCGCCAACGCCCTGCGCGGGCTCTTCGGGTCGGAGCGCGCCTACGCGTTGACCCGGCGCAAGAACATCGCCCAGCAGCGCCTCATCTGGTCCCTGTGCCAGCGCTACCCCAAGGCCGCGCGCCGGTTCATTCGCTGGGCCAACACCAGGCAGCTGCCCGAGGGCTATCCGGTCGACGAGCACTTCAACCCGCCTTACGACCCCTGGGACCAGCGCCTGTGCGCGGTGCCCGACGGGGACCTGTTCAAGGCCATCCGGGAGGGGAGGGCCTCGGTCGTCACCGACCGGATCAGCACGTTCACCGAGAACGGGGTGCTCCTCGAATCCGGCCGCGAGCTGGAAGCCGACGTCATCGTCACCGCCACCGGCCTGAACGTGCAGGCGTTCGGCGGGATCGGGATCACCGTGGACGGCGAGCAGGTCCGCCTGCCCGACACCGTCGCCTACAAGGGCATGATGCTCTCCGGGGTGCCCAACCTGGCCTTCTCGATCGGCTACACCAACAGCTCCTGGACGCTGAAGGTCGGCCTGCTGTGCGAGCACTTCTGCCGCCTGCTGGCGCACATGGACGCCCACGGCCACGACGTGGCCCGACCCGAGGTCTCCGACCCGGCGATGCCGACCCGGCCCCTCCTCGACTTCGACGCGGGCTATGTCAAGCGGGCGATCGACCAGCTGCCCCGCCAAGGAGACCGGATGCCGTGGCTGACCTCGATGGACTACCGCTCGGACGTCAAACTGCTGCGCGCCGACAGCGTCCTTGACCCGGAACTGCACTTCAGCCGGGCCGGGGCCGCGCGCACCGACGCCGCGCACGCCGGGACGGCGGCCACCCGGTGAGCGCCGAACACACCGTGAGCACCGAGCACACCGAGAACGAAGCCGCTGACCCGGCGCTCGCGCCCGCGGAGGCGTCCGGCGACCGGTTCGCGGACCTGCCCGGCGGGATCCGGATCTGTTACCGCGTCGACGGCCCCGCGGACGGGACCCCGCTCCTGCTCGTCGCGGGCCTGGCCCTGGACCTGACCTCCTGGCCCCAGCGCATGGTTCAGGGGTTCGCGGACCGCGGCTTCCGGGTGATCCGGTTCGACAACCGCGACGCGGGCCGCTCCACCCGGATGGCCGCACCGCCGCCGGGGCGGCTGCGCCAGCTGCTGGCCCGGCCCCGGACGGACGCCTACGACCTCACCGACATGGCCGCCGACACCCGCGGCCTCCTCGACCACCTCGGCGTCGACCGCGTCCACCTGGTCGGCATGTCCATGGGCGGCATGATCGCGCAGACCCTCGCTGCCCGGCACCCCGACCGTGCCGCCACCCTGACCTCCATCTTCTCCACCACGGGTAACCGCAGGGTGGGCCAGCCCGCGACCTCGACCCTGGTCCGGATGGCCAGGCCCGCGGCCCGCACCGCCGCGGAGTCGGTGGAACGGCACCTGTCCCTGCTCGCGCACATCGGGTCCGCGGTGTACCCGCCCGACGAGCAGCTGGAGCGGACCTGGGCGCGCGCCGTCTGGGACCGCCGCGGCGGTCCCCGCAGCGGCGCGGAGGTGGCCCGTCAGATCGGCGCCATCCAGGCGTCCGGCGACCGCACCGCGCAGGTGCGCCGGATCACCGCGCCCACGCTGGTCGTCCACGGGGACGCCGACCCCATGGTCCACCCCAGCGGCGGCCGCGCCACGGCCCGGGCGATCCCCGGGGCCCGGCACGTCCTCGTCCCGGGCATGCGCCACCATCTGGCCCCCGGGGTCCTCGACCATCTGGTCGACCTCACCACCGGCCTCGCCCGCACAGAGCGGGCCAAGAGCGAGAGCCGCGAGAGCTGAGCCCGCGGTACCTCTCCGCTGGCCGCTGAACGACCCCCTAACAACCCCCTTCCCCGTCTTCCCCCCGTCGAAGGAAACCCCGTCATGAAGAACCTCGCCGACAAGGTCGCCGCGGTCACCGGAGCCGGATCCGGGATCGGGCGCGGACTCGCGCTGGCCCTCGCCGCTCAGGGCTGTCACCTCGCCCTCTCCGACGTGGACGAGGCGGGCCTGAGGGAGACCGCCGCCCTGCTCTCCGACTCCGGGGCCAGCATCACGACCACCGTGCTCGACGTCGCCGACGAGGCGGGCGTGTACGCCTGGGCCGACCGGGTCGTCGCCGACCACGGCCGGGTCGACCTCGTCTTCAACAACGCCGGGGTGGCCCTGTCCGGAACCGTCGGCGGGATCGGCCTGGACAGCTACCGATGGATCATGGACATCAACTTCTGGGGCGTGGTCTACGGGACCAAGGCCTTCCTGCCCCACCTGGAGGCCTCGGGGGAGGGGCACGTCGTCAACACCTCCAGCGTCTTCGGGCTGAGTGCCCAGCCCCTGATGAGCGGGTACAACGCCAGCAAGTTCGCGGTGCGCGGGTTCACCGAGTCCCTGCGCCAGGACCTGAAGGCGGCGGGCTCGGCGGTCTCGGCGACCTGCGTGCACCCGGGCGGGATCAGGACCAACATCGCCAGGACGGCCCGCCACGACGACGGCGTCCGCGAACTCACCGGCAAGAGCGGTGAGGAGGCCGGGCAGGAGTTCGAGAAGCTCTTGGTCACCTCGCCGGAGAAGGCGGCCGCGGCCATCCTGCGCGGGGTGCGCCGGGACCGGCCCCGCGTGCTCATCGGCGCCGACGCCCGTCTCCTCGACGCCCTCGTCCGCGTCCTGCCCACCGGTTACCAGCGCGTCTTCACCGCCGCGGTGCGCTCACGTCGTAGCAGGGGCTGATCGGCATGGGCGGGTCATCATGGCCGAAACGCCTCATCCGAGCGGCCTGTGAGGTATAAAATCCACCGGTGAAAGACGACTGGGAACCACCCTCACCACGGGCGCGCGAAGTCATCCGCAAGGGTGCCGAACAGGCGCTGGACCCTCAGGAGGAATGGCTCGACGAGCTGTTCGACGCGGTCCGGCACGCCAGCGGCACGTCCCCCGCGCACGTGGACCCGGTGCTGGAGGACGGCGCCCGCCGGGCCAACCTCTCCAACCTCCTGCACTGGGCCGCCGCCAACATCCAGCGTCCGGGGGCCCGGGTCAGCGCCAACCTGAGCCCTGAGCTGCTGGAGTCCGTCCGGGACATGGTCCGCCGTGACCTGGACGAGAAGGCCCTCGACATCTGGCGGCTGGGCCAGAACGTCGCCTGGCGCCGCTGGATGGAGATCTGCTTCGGCCTCACCTGCGACGCCGAGGTCCTGCACGAGGTGCTCGCCCTCACCTCGCGGTCGATCTACACCTTCATCGACGACACCATCGACGCCGTCAGCGAGGTCATGCGCCAGGAGCGGCGGGAACTCGGCCAGGGCACCCACTCCGAACGGCTGACCACCGTGTCCCTGATCCTCGAAGGCGCACCGGTCTCCCGTTCCAGCGCCGAACCACGCCTGGGCTACCACCTGACCGGCAGCCACCTGGCCGCCATCATCTGGGGAAACGACGTCACCGGCGACCAGCTCGAACAGGCCGCCGAGCTGGTCCTGGCCGCCGCCGGAACACCGCGGCGCCTCACCGTACTGGCCACCGGCTCGTCGATGTGGCTGTGGCTCCCGGTCTCCACCGCACCGCGCACCGAGGACCTGGAGTCGGGGCTCGCCGCCGTCCCCGCGGTCCGGGTCGCCCTCGGCCGCCCACGGGCGGACCTGGACGGTTTCCGGCAGAGCCACCTGGAGGCCGCGGCCGTCCAACGCATGATGGCCCGCCTGAGTACCTCCCGCCGTGCGGGCGGTTACACGGACGCCCAGCTGGTGGCGCTGCTCAGCCAGGACGTCGGCCGGGCGGACGAGTTCGTCGCGGACACCCTCGGCGAGCTGGCACGCGCCGACCCCGTCCTGCACCTGACCCTGCGCACCTACCTCGACCAGCAGTGCAACGCCGCCCGGGTGGCCGAGCGCCTGTACACCCACCGCAACACCGTGGTCCGGCGGCTCGCCCGCTGCGACGAGCTGCTGCCGCGCCCGCTCGCCCACGATCCGGTCAGCGTCGGCGCGGCCCTGCACCTGCTGTCCTGGAGCGGACCGAAGGAGTGATGGCCCGAGGCTGTGCGGGGCCTTGTCGAAACGGGTACGGGCGCTTCTGTCCACCGGTTTTGCACCCGGTCGCCTGGCACTGAGCAATCAATCGGGCGCTGAGCAATGCTGAGCAAGGGGGCCGACCCGCCCCCTCAGATGGGAGGCGGGTCGGTGCGGGAGGTCAGGGCGGAAGAATTCTTTCGCCGACATTCTTCCGCCCGGCCGAGTGCGACGAACCCTTCGCACCCGGCCGGTCAGTACGGGGACCGCAGACCGGCCAGATAGTGCCGGTGTTTCCTGAGACGGAACCGGTAGGTCAGGGCCAGGAACGCGTACACCGTGCCCAGGCTCATGACGGCCCCGCCGAGGGTGCCCAGCCAGAGTGAGAACACCGAGAAGGCACCCGCGGCGGTTATTGACAGGGGCGCGGTCAGCACGGTCACCACGGTGCGGGCGCCCGACCGTCGTTCCGCGACGGCCGCCGAGAGCACCCCGACCATCGCAGGGCCCCAGCACACCGCACTCAACAGGAGACCGGGAAGGCGTCGCGCGCGGAGCGGCCACCGGCGACGCGCGTCCGCGGTCAACCACGGAAGGAGCGTCAGGGCAACCACAAGCGACACCGCGGTGGTGGTGACCACGAAGGTCTCCGCCTGTGCGGGGACGAACATCAGGAAGGCAGCGGAGAGCAGCCAATGGCGCGACGGGGCCGTGTGCGGCACTTGAACGGGGACGATCTGGGGAGGCCCGTCGGCCCTCTCCACGGCCGCGAAATCCCCGGAGGGCTCGTTCACAACCATGGGGCGCAGGTGTCCGCGCGCTTGCGTGGTCTCGCACCACCCCGGGTCCGGTTCCCCGTCCGGAGTCAGACCGCGTTCGAGCACGGTGCGCCAGTGGTCAACGCTCTCACCGCGCGCCACCCGGCGGCGGGCCAGGCACTCCAGGACGGTGCCGTGACCGGCGGCGGTCACGGCCAGGGCCTCCCGCTCGGCCTCTCCGTGGTCTCCCCGTTCCTCCGCCAGGCGGACGCGGGAGTCCAGCAGCGCGACCGGTGCTCGGACGTCGAGTGAACCGCCATCGGCCGCGGCCCGTGCGGCGGAGAAGCGTTCCGGGCCGGTGACACGGGTGTCGGACAGCTCGTGGAGCAGGGCGGCGTTGTCCCGGTCCCCTTCGAGCTCCAACTCCTCGGCCTCGGTGGACAGGTCGACGTGACACCGGCGTTCGCGCAGCCAACGGGCCGCGACCACGGCCAGATCGGGGCGAGCGGACTCCAGAAGCGGGCCCACCGGGGACGTATTTCCAGATATGAACCGAGTGTCATCGTAAAGCCTCTTGGTCAGGGACTCGACGATGCCGTCGGCCAGGTGCAACGCGTCCGCTCGCACCAGGTGAACCAAGACGCGCTGGGCGTGGCGCCTCGTGTCCATGGAGTACGAGCGCTCTTGGGAGTGCCGGAGGGAGTTCTCCACGCCCTCTGAGGGACGGGAACGGGCGTAGGCGTCGGTCGAGTGGGCGGCCTCCGCGCCAAGACGTCCGAGCAGGGCGCGGACCCGCTCGTGGTCCCCGGAGGCGAGGTGCGCCCGCACCAGGACGGGAACCGCCCCCGAACCACTGATGCGCAGCGAAAGCTCCTCCAGTTCCTCCGCCGAGGCCCGGTCCCCCCGGATCCGGTACAGATGGGAGGTCCAGGTCAGGAGAGCCCCCAGGCGCTGACGGCCTTGGAGCCGTCCCAGTGTCCGAAAGTGGACCATCCGGCTGTGCTCTCCCGTGGGCTGGTCAACGGCCCACATCTCCCCGGGGGTCAGACCGGGCACGGACGCCGTCTGCTCCGCGAGGTGCCGGGCCAGGGTGAGGGGTGTCCCATGCCTCAGGTGGTGGAGCAGCTCCCGGTCCTCGCGCTCGGCGTGCGTGCGTTCGTCCCTGTCCCACAGGCCACTGGGGAAGTCGAAGAGCTTCAGGTCACTGATGAGCTCGTTGTCGTCGAGCTCAACCGCGTGTGGCCGCAGAACTCGGGCCCGCTCGCTGTCGCCCGCAGCCTCGGCCGACCAGGCCAGGAGGGACAGCAATGACCTGCCCCACCCCGAGGTCTCCGAGTCCCGCATCCGCTCCGCGGCGTCGACCCCTTCCGGTTCGGTCAGCAGGCAACCGATGACCTCCTCCAACGCCGCCTGATGATTCGGGTGAGCGGAGAGGACGGCGACCGCCTCCGCGCGCAGGCCCCGTTCGTTGAGGAGTTCCGCGAGGTCGAACGAGGCCTGCGGGTCCTCTTCCTGTTCGGTGGCGCGGCGCGCCAGGCGTTCGGCGGTGGCCGTGTCACTCCGGCGCCGCAGATGCCGGATGAGGATGCTCTGTCGGCTCCGATGGTCGAATTCCCACTCGACGTTCTCAGAGAAGGCGAGACGTTCGGCCCCCTCCAAGTCCCCACGACGCAGGCGGAGACGGAGTGCGAGCTCCGTGGCCTTGAAGTCGTCGAAGTGTTCCAGGAGCCGTGTGACCGGTTCGGTCCGGCCGGAGAGCGCCAGCGCCTCCATTTCCATGCCCAGATCCCGCCAGTCGGCACCGGCCCGGGCGGCGAGTTCGAGAAAACGGGCGCTGATCTCCCAGGCCTCCTCCGACGCCGCTGCCTTGGCCACGGTGGTCAGACACTGGGGATCCTCGGACGCGGACAGGGCCTCCAGGAGTTCGGGGTGAGTCGGCCATCCCTCCCATGAGCGCGGACTGGCCGGACCTTGGAGGGGGATCAGCCGTTCCAGGACCGGCTCGTGCACCTCGGCGGACACACAGCGTCGAGCGATCTCACCCAGGACCATCTCCTGCAGGGGAGGGGGGTCATCCGTCAGCAGCCCGTCCAGAGGATCCCGGTCTCCGACTTTCGCCGCCTCGATCGCCTGGTCGATCCGTTGGTCCCAACCGGCCTCCCACGAGGACTGTTCCGCTTCGGCCGATTCGGCCTCCTCCGGGCCGAACTGTTCCAGGCACAGCCTGATCCCGGCTCGGTCGCGGAGCGGCCGGAGCAGTTCGACCATGGCCTGTAGTCCGTCGGCTCCGACGACCTGGTCGAGGATCCGCACCAGGGCTTGTCTTCTCTCCTTCGAGGCCGGGTGGAAACGGAGGAGGATCTCCCGGACGACCCGCTCAGGGCCTTCGGTCTGGTGGAGCAGGGCGAAGGCGGACCGGGTGAGTGCAGGGTGGTCGGCGGTGTCGACCAGTTCCAGCAGAGCGTCGGGGCGGCCGGACAGGGCCGCGTCGGTGGCCAGCCGCTCGGCGGTTGCGAAGTCGCCGCCGCGCGTGCGCAGCCGTGCCCAGTTCTCAAGCGCCCCTTTGGGCTCCGGAAGGGTGGGCGCGAGGATGTGGTTTCGAAGGATTGCGTCCGCGTGCCGTAGGAGCAGGCGTTCCTCGGCCGCTTGCCGGAAACGGTCGAGAAAGAGGACGTTATTTCCTGAGGGCCCGCCCAGCGCCTCCCAGAACGAGGCGGGCGGGCACAGGGGTCGACGTTGCTCGCGCCCGTACTCCTCCAGGTAGTCGGGGAGCAGGTACCGTCTCTGAACCCCGTCCGTTCGGGGGATCAGCGGCCCGGGGGTTCCCGGTCCCCTCCGGGTCAAGTTCTCGGCCACGGCGGTGAACCAGTTGTCGGAGAGCCGTGAACGTTCGGTCGGGGAGAGGTACCCGGGGGCGGCGGCCTGGATGAATTTCGCGGTGAGGGGGTATCCGTAGTAGTCGACCAATCGGGAGGCGTCCATGACGACCTCCAGGACCGCGCGTTCGGCGGGGGTCCCGTGCCGGTAGCGGCGGACGAGATCCAAAGCGCCGGACAGTGCCTGGGTGACCTGCCCCCGGTCGCCTTCCTGCAGGGCCCAGAGCAGGCGCGGGTCGGTACGGGTCAGATGCTCGTTGGCCCTGAGCTCGGTCGGGGTGAAGAAGTCCGTGACGGTGATGTCCCGTGCCCGGTCCAGGAGGAGGCGGCCCTGCCTGCCGGTTGAGGTCCCGTCGAGCAGCTCCCGCCAGTACTCCGGCCACAGTGAACCCAGGACCAGGAAGGGGCCGCGCGAGGCGTCGGAGAGCAGCCCCTGGAGCGCGTCCAGCAGCTCGGGTTCGCGCAGGTACAGCTGGGCCTCGTTGAGCCACACCACGGTATGGGGCGCGACCCTTTTCGCTCGCAGAGCCTCCGCCAGGGCCTCGGGGCGGGTGGGTGACAGCGGGTGCCACAGCCGCCAGTGCGGGGGCAGCTCCGCGTGGACCGCCTCCCAACAGGCGCGGGTCTTGCCCACCGACGAACCGCCCACGAGCAGCACCAGACCGCTGTTGTTTCGGGCATCGCGCACGGCCGCACGCAGCGGGTCGTCGACGTCGGGGCGGTACAGGTAGGGCGGCAGCGGCGGCAGGTCGTCGCCGCCGGTGGGGTCGGCGACCTCGTGCACCTCGAAGGTGTGGGCCTGCGCGGGGGTGAGATCGCCCAGGCGCTCGCCCAGCGGGGACGTGTCCGGGGGAAGCGGGTGGTGATGGTGGTGTTCCACCTTGCCGATGAGGTCACCCTGGACCCGGGCACCGCTCAGGTCGACGTGGTCCCCGCCGTACTCACGGACCACCCGTGTCTCACCGTCCTCACGTCGATGCCCCGAGGGCCACAACCCTTGTCGCTCGGCCACTCTAGGTGTTGCGGCGACATGACCAACGAGCGCGCCCCCTGTTGGGTGACGGACACGGCGGTCCTGCACGGGCTCCAGATCCAGCGCATCTCCAACTGCCGCCGGAGCGTGGAGACCCACGGGAGGGCCCCACGCTCCGTCTTCCACATCTGCGGATCGTGGTTGGTGGACCGGATCGCTGGTTACCGGTGGTGGGACGGACACCCGGATCAGCTGCTGTACACGCGGGCGACGGTCCGTATCGACCAAGAACCCGAGCTGGACAGCTGGAGGAACACGGGTGCGGATCGCGGCTGAGACCCCAGCGCGGCGGGAGGCGCAGCTTCGGTGCACGGGGGCCATTGACACCCGCGCGCAGGATCACGGTGATCGGCGCACCCCTGAGAAGCACAGTGCCCGGGTCGGTGCGACAACCACTTGGCCCCAAGGCGCCTATGTCTCTTCTGGTAGCAAGACCACCAAGGAGATCCCGCTGGGGAGAGGAACGGTCAGAGCGTGGCGAGGAAGTCCAGCAGGGCGGCGTTGACCTCCTTGGGGCGCTCCTGCTGGGTCCAGTGGCCGCAGCCGGGCAGGGTGATGTCGGCGTGCAGCTTCGGAGCGATCAGCGGCAGCATCTCGCGCAGCTCCGGCACGCCCTCCAGGATGGTGACCATGTCCCTGTCGCCTGCCATGTACAGGGCCGGGACCTCGATGCGCAGGCCGTGGAAGGCCGACATCAGGCCCTGGTTGCGGTCGATGTTGCGATACCAGTTGAGCGGTCCGGTGAAGGCGTCCGGGGCCGAGTAGTCCTCGGCGAACACGGCGACGTCCTCGGCGGTCAGCCAGTCCGGCAGCTCCGCCGGTTCGGGCATGCCGTCCAGCAGCGCCTCGCCCTCGCCGACGATCCAGGGGCGGGGCGCGTCCTCGTCCGGGTTGTCGCCGGAGGCGCCGACCAGCAGTCGGCGCACGGTCGCGGCCGGGTCCGCCGCGAGTTCGGCGTCGGCCCTGCCGGGCTCCTGGAAGTAGACCTGGTAGTAGCCCTCCCCGTAGGTGCGCCGGGACGACCCGATCGAGGGCATCCCGGTGGGCGGGAGCGGCGGCACGCTCAGCCCCGCCACGGCGCGCACCAGGTCCGGGCGGAGCAGCGCCGTGGTCCAGGCGACCGGGGCGCCCCAGTCGTGCCCGACCAGCACCGCGTCCTCGGCGCCCAGCGCGCCGATCAGCGCGGTGACGTCCCCGACCAGATGCGGCAGGGTGTACTCCTCGACGCCGGCCGCCCGGTCGCTGCGGGCGTAACCGCGCTGGTCGGGGGCGACCACCCGGTACCCGGCGTCGGCCAGGGCGGTGAACTGGTGCCGCCAGGAGTACCAGCTCTCGGGGAAGCCGTGCAGAAGCAGGACCAGCGGGCCCTCGCCCTGTTCGGCGACGTGCAGACGAAGGCCGTTCACCTCGACGTGGTGGTGCTTGACGTTCAACTCGACTCCTCTCGCCGCCCCGCCGGGCGCCCCGCAGGGGCCGGGCCGAGGGGACGGCCCAGGTGGGTTGGACCGGCGGAGCCAGCGTAGGGGAGCGGGCCCGGCGCGAACAGGGCCCGTGGGCCCGTGGGGCCGGCGCCCGCGGTGGAGAGTCCACCCGGCCAGGGCAGATACATCCGGTTTGACCTGCCAAGGGACACGCGGGCCGAAGGCTGGGCCGGAGCTCCCGCCGGTGTGACACTGAGACCTTCGGGGGTGGGACATGCAGGAGCCGGGAGTGGCGGAAGTGACACCGCTCAGCAGGAGTGAGCTGCTGTTCCAGGAGCTCGTCAGGTCCGTACACGAGAGCGGGCCGATCGAGGTCCTGGAGGCCGCCGGCCGCTACGGCACGGCGATCGGCCTCAGCAAGATCACCGTGCACCTGGTCGACCTGCAACAGCGCCTGCTCGTCCCGCTCACCGGCGGGCCCATCCTCGACGTCGACTCCAGTGTCGCGGGGGAGGCCTACCGCTCCGACACCCTGCGGCTGGCCGAGGGCGGCGCCGACGAGCTCAGCCTCTGGCTGCCGCTCAAGGACGGTGCCGACCGGGTGGGGGTCCTGCACATCCGCACGCCCCGGATCGACGAACCCATACTCCGCCGCTGCCACACACTCGCCTCGCTGCTGGCCCTGGTCGTCACGTCCAAACGCGCCTACAGCGACACCTACGTCCGCCGTACCCGCAGCCGCGACGTGCAGCTCCGCACCGAGATGCTGCGCGCCTTCCTCCCGCCCCGAACCCTGGGGGCCAGGCGCGGGGTCTCCACCGCGGTCCTCGAACCCGCCTACGAACTGGGCGGCGACGCCTTCGACCACTCCATCACCCGCGACACCCTGCACGCCGTCATCCTCGACGCGATGGGGCACGACCTCGCCTCCGGGCTGACCGCGTCGGTGGCCATGGCCGGTGCGCGCAGCGCCCGCCGCAACGGCGCCGACCTGGCCGAACTCACCGACAACGTGGAACACGCCCTGGTCACCTGGCTGCCGGAACGCTTCTGCACGGCGGTCTTCGCCACCCTGGACCTGTCCACCGGGGTGTTCTCCTGGGTCAACTGCGCCCACCCCGCGCCCCTGCTGATCCGCGACAGGCAGCTGGTAGAGGGGGCGATGGACCGCACGCCCGAACTCCCGCTCGGTCTGGACGGGGTCTGCACCGGCGTCTCCCCGCGCACCGTCCACGAGTTCGCCCTCGAACCCGGCGACCAGGTCCTGCTCTACACCGACGGCGTCACCGAGGCGCACGACAGCGACGGGCAGATCTTCGGCCTGGAACGCTTCACCGACTTCGTCATCCGGGCCGCCTCCGCCGACGAACCCGCCCCCGAGACCCTGCGGCGCCTGATCCACGCCATCCACGACCACCAGCGCGGCAGCTTCACCGACGACGCCACCATCATGCTGCTGGAGTGGACCCCCGACCGCGGCGTCCCGCGCCCGCGGGCCGACTGACCGGCCGAATCAGCCGACCGGCTGCCCCCGAACCGGCCGACCGGCCGTCCCGTTCCCCGAAAGGTCACCACAGGCCGAGCACCCGGCTCGGGCCGCCGGAGGCGTCCAGACCGGGCAGCACCCCCACCGTGATCACCGCTCCGCTCGGCGGCAGCTGCTCCAGCCCGGTCAGGGCCTCCAGCCCCCACCGGTCGGCGCGCCCCACCACCTCGTGGGCGGGGAACTCGGTGGAGTTCCCGGGGTCGGTGCTCAGCGTGTCCACGCCCGTTCCGGCGATGCCGCGCCGGGAGACCAGGAACTCGCAGGCCTCGGGGGAGAACCCGGGGAAGTGCCACGAACCGTCCTCGGCCGTGCCCCGGACCCGCTCGTCGCCCTCCGCCCAGCGGGCGCTCCACCCCGAACACATCAGGACCGCCGCCCCTGCCGGGATGCGGCCGTGCGCGCGCTCGAAGGCGCGGACGTCGTCCACGGTCACCATGGTGTCGGGGTCCTGTGCGGCCCGGGCGCGGATGTCGATCACGGCGGCCGGGGCGACGAGTTCGCCCGGGTCGATGTCGGGCACCAGCCGACCGCCGCCGATCACGTGCCCGGGGGCGTCCAGGTGGGTCCCGGTGTGCTCGGACATGCTCCACCGCTGCACGTAGAACCCGAACTCCCCCTCGGGCGCGGGCGGCGCGAGCGTCTCCCGGACGGGCTTGTCCTCGTCCCAGGACGGCATGCCGGGGGAGAGGGTGTGGCTGAGGTCGGCCACCCTGCGGAACCCCCTCGGCCAGGGGCGGTGGGCGGCCGGCGGGGTCGGCGGCCCGGCGGGCGCGGAGCCCTCGGCTCGGGCCCTGACGGTCTCACCGGTTCCGTGCAAGCACATGGCGTCCCCTTCGTCTGGTCTCTCCTGTGGTCCTATGCCTGGCGGGCCGGGCACGTCAACTCCCGCCCCGGCCCCGGCACGCGGCCCTGCCCCGGGCCGCACACGGCGCGCAGGAGGGGACCGAAGCGGATCCGCCACGCGTTTCCCCTGCCGTCACGGGCCCGGGAACGATTGAATGGTGAGCCGACCACGAGCGGAGAAGGAACCCATGCCCGAACCCAGCGCCGACTGGTGGAAGTCCAGCGTCGTCTACCAGGTCTATCCGAGCAGCTTCAACGACAGCGACGGCGACGGCGTCGGCGACCTGCCCGGCGTCATCGAGAAACTGGACTACCTGAAACTGCTCGGTGTGGACGTGGTGTGGCTGTCACCCGTCTACCCCTCGCCGTGGCACGACAACGGCTACGACATCAGCGACTACACCGGCATCGACCCCCGGTTCGGGACCCTGGAGGACTGGGGCCGGCTCCGGGACGGGCTGCACGAGCGCGGTATGCGCCTGGTGATGGACCTGGTCGTCAACCACACCAGTGACCGGCACCCCTGGTTCACCGCCTCCCGGGCGGGCGACGACGACAAACGCGACTTCTACTTCTGGCGTCCGGGCCGGGACGGGGGTCCGCCCAACAACTGGGGCTCGGTCTTCTCCGGTCCCGCCTGGACCTACGACGAGGAGCGCGGCGAGTACTACCTGCACCTGTTCAGCCCCTCCCAGCCGGACCTGAACTGGGAGAACCCGCGGGTGCGCGCGGCCGTGCACGAGGTGGCCCTGTGGTGGCTGGCCCGGGGAGCGGACGGGTTCCGGCTGGACGTCATCAACTTCGTGTCCAAGAACCCCGACCTCCCGGACGGGCCGGTGGCCGGCGACCACGGCGTCTTCGCCGAACACGCCGTCAACGGGCCGCGCCTGCACGAGTTCCTGCACGAGATGCACGAGCGGGCCTTCGCCGGGCGCGACGTGCTCACCGTGGGGGAGATGCCCGGGGTGGGCGTGGAGCAGGCGCGCATCCACACCAACCCGGTCAACCGGGAACTGAACATGGTGTTCCAGTTCGAGCACGTGGACCTGGACCACGGCCCCGGCGGCAAGTTCGACCCCCGCCCGCTGGACCTGGTCCGGTTGAAGGCCTCGCTCAACCGCTGGCAGGTGGGCCTGAACGACCGGGGCTGGAACAGCCTGTACTGGAACAACCACGACCAGCCGCGCGCGGTCTCCCGGTTCGGCGACGACGGCCGGTACCGGGTGGAGTCCGCGACCGCGCTTGCCACCACGCTGCACATGATGCAGGGCACCCCGTACGTCTACCAGGGCGAGGAACTGGGCATGACCAACGCCCACCTGGACGACATCGCCGACTACCGGGACCTGGAGACCCTCAACTACCACCGCACCATGGTGGAGACCGGCAAGGTCGACGCCGACGCCGCCATGGCCGGCATCGCCCGGATGAGCCGGGACAACGCGCGCACCCCGATGCAGTGGGACGCCGGTGAGAACGCCGGGTTCACCACCGGGACGCCGTGGATCGGGGTGAACCCCAACCACACCGGGATCAACGCCGAGGCCGCGATCGCCGACCAGGGGTCGGTCTTCCACCACTACCGGCGCCTGATCGAGCTGCGCAAGGAGCACCCGGTCGTCTCGCACGGCAGCTTCACCCCGCTGCTGGAGGAGGATCCCCTGGTCTACGCCTACACCCGTACGTTCAACGGACAGGTGCTGCTGGTGCTGGCCAACTGGAGCGACCGGACGGCGCGGGTGGACCTGCCCGGGGACGTGGCGGGACCCGAACCCGAACTGCTGCTCGGCAACTACCCCGCGCCCGAACACGCCCTGGCCCCGCTGCGCCCCTGGGAGGCCCGTATCCATCTGGCCCGCTGACCGCGCCGCCCCTCGCGGAACGGGGCCGTGAGTACTGTGTTGGCAGCCGAGCGAGCGGAATTGGGGCTTTCATGAGGATCGTCATCGTCGGAGCCGGTACGGGCGGACTCGCCCTGGCCCGAGGGCTCATCCGGCAGGGGCACGCGGTCGAGGTCCACGAGCGGGCGGCCGACCTCCGTTCCGACGGTGCCGGGCTCGGCCTCCACCCGAACGGCACCGCCGCCCTGAGCGCCCTGGGCGTGGACGCCGGGGAGATCGGACGGCGCCTCGACGGTGTGCGCAACCGCGACCCCTCGGGGCGGGTGCGCCATACGCTCGACACGGACGCGGCCCGCGACCACTACGGCTCCGGGAGCCGGACCGTGCCCAGGAGCGCGCTCCTGGAGCTGCTCGCCGAGGGGCTGCCCGAGGGCACGGTGCGCTTCGGCCGGGCCTGCACCCGGGTACGGGTGAACCCCGACGGCACCGTGAGCGCGCTCTTCGGTGACGGCAGCAGCGCCACGGGTGACGTGGTGGTCGGTGCCGACGGGGCCCGCTCGGCGGCCCGGCGCGACCTGTGGGACCGGGACCCCGCCCGCCCCACCGGGTGGGCGAGCTGGCAGGCGCTCGCCCCGGTGCCCGTGGGCCTGGCGGCGGGCACCGACGCGGCCCTGGTCCAGGGGAGGCAGGGCACGTGCGGGTTGGCCCCGGCCGGGGACGGGCTCGTGTGGTGCTGGTTCGACGTGCGCTGGCGTCCGGGCACCCCCCGCCCCGAGTCCCCGGCGGCCGTGCTGCGCAGGCTGTTCGGCGACTGGACGGACCCGGACGTGCGCACGGTGCTGGAACACGTCCGGGACGAGGACCTCGTGCTGACCGAACACGTCCGCCACCGGGTGCCCAGGGTCTGGGGCAGGGGCGGTGCGACCCTGCTGGGCGACGCCGCGCACGCCTTCCCGGCCTCCGCCGCGCAGGGGGCCGACCAGGCGTTGGAGGACGCGTGGGCGCTGAGCCTGGCGCTCGCGGAGGAGGGGGCCGCCGCCGACCCCGCCGCCGCGCTGCGCCGGTACGAATCGGTCCGCAGGGGGCCCGTCTCCCTGGCGTTACTGGCCTCGGGGGCGGAGGCGGTCCTGCGCCTGTCCGCGCCCCGCGTCCTGGGCCGGGAGCGGGCCGGTGCCATGGCCGCCCGCCGGTACGTCGGCTATCTGGGCGGGGTGAGCAATGTGCTCACCGACCGCCGTCCCTGAACCGCGACGCCGAACCGCGACGCAGGACGGGCGCCCCTCCCACCGGGACGGGCGCCCGTCCTGCGTGCGGGACCGGGCGAGTCGGCGCTCGGGCTTCATATTTTTTGAAATCCCCTCAGGTGAGGTTAGACTAACCTATGTTCCTATTGGGGATTTGCCCAGATATGCCTGGATTTTGTGCTGCCCGTACCCGGGCGCCCCCCTGCAAACGGCCCGCCGAAGACGACGCGGCCGCTCCCCGTGACCAAGAAAGCAGTGAGCATGAACCCCACCCTGCGCCGTGTCGGCGGTATCGGACTCACCGCGGCCCTGGCCCTCGGCCTGGCCGCCTGCGGCAACGGCGACGAGAGCGCCGAGAGCACGGACGGGGGCGCGGCCTCCGCCGGGGACGCCTTCCCCGTCAGCATCGAGAGCGCCCTGGGCACCGCCGAGATCCCCGACCGGCCCGAGCGCGTGGTCACCCTCGGCCAGGGCTCCGCCGAGACCGCCATCGCCCTGGGCACCGTGCCGGTCGGTATCGAGAGCTACGAGTGGGGCAGCGACGACACCGGCTACCTGCCCTGGATCCACGAGGCCGTCACCGAGTCCGGCGAGGAGCTCCCCGAACAGTTCGCCGGCGCCGACGACATCGACTTCGAGGCGATCATCGAGCTCGCCCCCGACGTCATCCTCGCCCCCTGGTCCGGTGTCACACAGGAGCAGTACGACATCCTCAGCGACATCGCCCCCACGGTCGCCTACCCCGACCTGCCCTGGAGCACCGACTGGGACCAGCAGATCGAGATCATCGGCGAGGCGCTCGGCCAGCCCGAGGAGGCCGGGGAACTGGTCACCGAGATCGAGGAGCGCTTCGAGCAGGCCGCCGCCGACCACCCCGACTTCGCCGACCTCACCTTCTCCTACATCTACACCGACGGCCCCGGAACCCTCGGTGTCTTCATGCCCGACGAGCAGCGCGTGGCCATGGTCCGCAGACTGGGCCTGGAGGTGGACCCGGTCGTGGAGACCCTCCCCGAGGCCGAGGGCACCGACTCCGCCGTCATCGGCCTGGAGAACGCCGACAAGCTCGCCGACAGCGACCTCGTCTTCACCTTCTACAGCGACCCCGAGACCCGCGCCGAGATCGAGGGCCAGGACCTGTACGCGGCCATTCCCGCGATCGAGCGGGGCGCCGTGGTCACCAGTGACGACACCTCCTTCGTCACGGCCTCCTCGCTGATCAACCCGCTCACCGTCCCCTGGGTCATCGACCGCTACGTGCCCCTCATCGAAGAGGCCGCCGACCAGCTCGACGACTGACCCACCCCAGGTGAACGTGAAGACGACGACCCCGAAGGCCGGGCCCGCCCGCGCCGTGCTCGTGCTGGGCGCGGGCGCGGCGGCCCTGGCCGGTGCGGTCCTGCTCAGCCTGGTCGCGGGCAGCAAGCCCACGGCCCCCGCCGAGGTGTGGCGGGCCCTGGCCGGCGGCGCCGACCCCTACACCGTCACCGTGGTGCAGAGCCGGATCCCCAGGACCCTCGTCGGGGTGGTCGCCGGGGCCGCCCTCGCGGTGGCCGGGACCCTCATGCAGGGCATCACCCGCAACCCGCTGGCCGACCCCGGGCTGCTCGGCGTGAACGCCGGGGCGGCCGCCGCGGTGGCCACCGCCACCGCCGTGCTCGGCCCCACCTCGGTCGCCGGAACGGTCTGGTGGGCGCTGCCCGGCGCACTCCTGGCGGGACTGGCCGCCCACACCGTGGGCACCAGGGGCGGCGACGGCGGCATGGTGCGCCTGCTCCTGGCCGGGGCGGTGGTCTCGGCCGTCCTGACCGCCTACGTGCAGGCCGTCGCGCTGAGCATGCCCGAGGTCTTCGACAGCTACCGCTACTGGGTGGTGGGCTCCCTCGCCGGACGCGGCACCGACGTGGTGACGGCGGTCCTGCCGGTCCTCGTCCCCGGCCTGCTCATCGCCCTGGCCGTCATGGGCGGCCTCAACGCGCTGGCCCTGGGTGACGAGGCGGCCGTGGCCACCGGCGCCAACGTCACCGTCACCCGTGCCGGCGGGCTGCTCGCCGGGGTCCTGCTGGCCGCCGGGGCCACCGCGGCGGCCGGCCCCATCGCCTTCGTCGGCCTGGCCGTCCCGCACGTGGTGCGTGCCCTGGTGGGGGCGGACTTCCGGCTCCAGGTGCCCTTCGCGCTCCTGGCCGGCCCCACGCTGCTGTTGGCGGCCGACGTCCTCGGCCGCACCGTCGTGCGGCCGATGGAGCTGATGGTCGGCGTGGTCACCGCCTTCGTGGGCGCCCCGGTACTGCTGTACGTACTGCGTAGGACGAAGGGGGCCGCATGAGCCGGACGACCCCGAGGCACCCGTTTCCCGAAGCGGAACCCCCGGATACGGAATCCCCGGACACGAACCCCCCGGGCAGCGGGCCCCTCCCGGCCTCGGACGTCCGCCCCACCGGGCGCGTGCTGCGGATCGGGCGCGTCCTCGCCCTGCCGGTGCACCCGCGCTCGGTCGCGGCGGCACTGCTGGTGCTGGCGGGCCTGGCCGCGGCCGCCGCCGCCACGCTGAGCCTGGGGCGCCTCGGCGTCCCCCTCGCCCAGCTGCCCGCGGTGCTCGGCGGACAGGGCGAGGCCACCCACCTCTTCGTGCTCGAACGCCTGCGCGGCCCCCGGCTGGTCGTGGCGGCGGGCACCGGGGTCGCCCTGGGCCTGGCGGGCGCCCTCTTCCAGTCGGTCACCCGCAACCCCCTGGGCAGCCCCGACGTGATCGGACTCGCCCCGGGCGCCGGGGCGGGGGCCGCCGTGGCCGCCCTGATGCTGCCGGGCGCGGTCCCGGTGCCCGTGGGCGCACTGGCCGGTGCGGTCCTGGCCATCGTCACCGTGTACCTGGTGACCGGCACCGGGCTGCGCGACCCCGGTCGGCTGATCGTCGCCGGGATCGGCGTGGCCGCCATGGCATCGGCCTTCACCCACTTCGTGGTCTCGGTGATGGCCCGTGACCAGGCCAGCGTCCTGTCCGCCTACGTCAACGGCAGCCTGGGCGCGCGCTCCTGGGACCACGCCGCGACGATCTGGCTGGCGGTGGCCCTGACACTGCCGTTCGTGCTGGCCCTGGCCAAGCCGATTACCGTCAACGAGATGGGCGACGAGCTCGCCGACTCCCTGGGCGCCCGCGCCACCGCCACACGCACCGGGGCGGTCGCCCTCTCCGTGGTGCTCTCGGCCGCCGCGGTGAGCGTCGCCGGGCCGATCGCGTTCCTCTCGCTGACCGCACCGCAGATCGCCCGTCGGCTGAGCGCCGCGCCGGGGCCCAACCTGGTCCTGTCCGGGATGGTGGGCGCCCTGCTGCTGGTCTGCGCCGACCTGGCCGTCCAGCACTCGCCCGTCGGGGACGGACTGCCGGTCGGCCTCTTCACCATGGCCCTGGGCGGCGTGTACCTGGGCTACCTGTTGATCCGTGAATGGCGAAAGGGAACTCTTTGAGCGGCGAGGACGCGCGTCAGGAAACCGCACCGGTGCTGTCCGCCCAGGGGCTCACGCTCGGCTACGGGGGCGACCCGGTCGTGCGCGAGTTGGACCTGGGTATCGAGGAGGGCGAGTTCACCGTCATCGTGGGCCCCAACGGCTGCGGAAAGTCCACCCTGCTCAAGGCGTTGGGGCGGGTCAACAGGCCCGAATCCGGCCGGGTGCTCCTGCACGGCCGCGACATGCGCTCCCAACGGCCCAAGGCGGTCGCCCGCCGACTGGCGCTGCTGCCGCAGAGCCCCCTCGCGCCGGAGGGCATCACCGTCCGGGCCCTTGCCGCACGCGGCCGGTTCCCCCACCACACGCTGCTGCGCCAGTGGACCCCGCGGGACGAGACCGCCATCGCCCGCGCCCTGGAGCTCACCGGGCTGTCCGAGCTGGCCGGGGCCCCGGTGGGCTCGCTCTCCGGCGGTCAGCGCCAACGCGCCTGGGTGGCGATGGTCCTGGCCCAGGACAGCCAGACCCTGTTGTTGGACGAACCCACCACCTACCTGGACATCGCCCACCAGTACGACCTGCTGGAGCTGTTCGCCGACCTGCATCGGCGCGGCCGCACGGTCGTCGCGGTCCTGCACGACCTGGCCCAGGCGGCCCGCTTCGCCACCCGCCTGGTGATGATGGACGGGGGAGCGGTGGTCGCCGACGGCGCACCCGCGGACGTCGTGACGGCCGAGCGGGTGGAGGCGGTGTTCGGGCTCGCCTGCGACGTGGTCCCCGACCCCCGGACCGGCACCCCGCTGGTCATCCCGCACGAGCGCGCCCTGCGGGGTGAACGCGCCAGCCGGTGAGTCCTGCGGCCCCGCCCCCGCGGGCGGGGTCAGCGGGGAGCGGGCCCCGGTTCCTCGCGCTCGGGCCGGGCCGTCTTGTACTCCTCCCAGCGCTCCAGGAGGACGTCGTGGTAGCCGTCCAGCCAGGTCATGTAGTCGTACATGTTGCGCAGCCGGGTGCGGGAGGACGCGCCCAGACCGGGGAGGCGCTCCAGGGCGCTGGCGGCGAGATCGCGCTGCTGGCGCAGGTAGGAGCGCTCGTTGCGGAGGAAGCCGCCCCACACGTCCTCGTCCATGCTGATCAGCCGGGAGCGCTGGCCGGGCACCTCGACCAGGGTCACGAAGCCCAGCTCGCGCAGGCGGCGCACCGACTGCGACACCGAGCCCCGGCTGACCCCGGCCCCTTCGGCGACCTCCTCGGCGCTGACCGCGTCCCGGTCGGCCACCAGGAGGTAGCCCACGATGCGCCCCTCGGTCCTGGGACGGCCCTGGGAGTTCCAGTACTCGGAGAAGCGTCCGACGAACTCGTCCCTGAACCGGTCCGCCTCGTCCCCGGGCCCGCGGGCCGGATCCGCCTCCGACGGTCGTTCCTGTCGTGCCCCCTGCGCCATGGGGGCCACGATATCGCCCCGCCCGGGCGCTCCGGTGTCAGTCACGGCGCTGGGTCCCCGGACGGCGCTGGGACTCCAGCAGGCGGGACAGCGCCGACCACACGTCCTCCAGGTCCTGTCCGTTTTCCGACTCGGCCAGCCACAGGGCCGCCTCGTTCATGGCACCGGACAGCAGGCGGGCCAGGGGGGCGACCGGTTGGGGGCGCAGGATCCCCGACTCGGCCAGCTCGGTGAGCGACTCCTCCAGGTGGCGGGCGGAGGAGGACTCGTCGAGTGCGCGCCACTGGTTCCACCCCAGCACGGCGGGGCCGTCCACCAGCATGATCCGGCGTACGTCGGGTGCGGTGCTGGCGGTGAGGAAGGCCCGGCACCCGGCGGTCAGCTGCTCCCACGGGTCGGTCCGGGCCTCGGCGGCCCCGGCCACGGCGGCGCCCACCTCCTGTTGGACCTGTTCCAGGACGGCGCGGAACAGCGCGGGCTTGCCGTCGAAGTGGTGGTAGAGCGCGCCCTTGGTGACCGCCGAGGCGGCCACGATCTCGGCCAGGCCCACCCCGCCGTACCCGTGTTCGGTGAACAGGCGGCGGCTCTGAGCGAGCAGTGTCCGTCTGGTCCGGGCGCGCTGTTCGGCCCGGGCCCCGGTGTCCTTGGGCAACGGTCCTCCTCTTGACATACCGATGGTACGTCAATAGTGTAACTCGACATACTGTTGGTATGTGAAAGGAGATCCATGAGGCTCAAGAGCTTCTACCCCGTCCTGTGCACACCCCGGCTCCAGGAGAGCCACGCCTTCTACAGGGAGTGGTTCGGCTTCGAGGACGCCTTCGTGGCGGACTGGTACGTCAGCCTGCGCCACCCCGGGTCGCCCGGCTACGAGCTCGGCCTGCTGGAGGCGGGGCACCCGACCCTGCCCGAGGGCCACCGGGACGCGGCCCGGGGCGTGCTGCTCAACTTCGAGGTCGCCGACGCGGACGCCGAGTGGGAGCGGCTCGTGGTCCGGGGCGGCCTCGAACCCGTGCTGTCCCTGCGCAGCGAGGACTTCGGCCAGCGGCACTTCATCGTGACCGACCCCGCCGGGATCCTGGTGGACGTCATCACCCCGATCGAGCCCTCCGGCGAGTACGCGGAGCAGTACCTCGACTGACCGCCTCCGGTCCCCGTTCCCGAGGGCCCGTGCCCGCACGCCGGGTACCACCCGGTCGGTATGCTGGCTCGGTCGGTGGCCGAATCACCACCGAGGGAACGGGGGCACGACGTGAGGCGGGACATGGTACGAGGACAGCGGACGGCCGAAACCGGAGCCGAGCGCGGGACCGTGCCCGAACGCCTGCTGGGGGCCGCCACGCGGCTCTTCGCCGAGAAGGGGTTCGAGAGCACGTCGGTACAGGAGGTCGTGGCCGCCGCGGGCGTCACCAAGGGCGCCATGTACCACTACTTCGGTTCCAAGGACGACCTGCTCCACGAGATCTACGCCCGGGTCCTGCGGATGCAGACCGACCACCTCGTCGAGATCTCCTCCCGCGAGGCGCCCGTCGCCGAACGCGTCCACGCGGCCGCCGCCGACGTCATCGTCACCAGCATCGCCAACCTCGACGACACCAAGATCTTCTTCCGGTCCATGCACCAGCTCGCCCCGGAGAAACAGCGCAGCGTCCGCGCCGAGCGCCGCAAGTACCACGAGCTCTTCCGGGCCATGATCGGGCAGGGCCAGAACGAGGGCGTCTTCCGCGACGACGTGCCCGCCGAACTGGTCGTGGACTACTTCTTCGGCTCGGTGCACCACCTGGGCACCTGGTACCGGAGCCAGGGAGAGCTCTCCGGCACCGACGTGGGCCGCCACTTCGCCGACCTGCTCCTGGCGGGCCTGCGCCCCGGGGCCTGACCTCCGGATCCGGCCCCGGGGGAACGGCCCGACCCCCGGCGCAGCCGAAGGGCCGGGGGCGCCGACCACCCCCGGCCCTTCGGAACGCGCCGTTCCCGGCCGTCGACGGCCGCTACGCGTACTTGCGCAGCTCCGCACGGGCCAGCGAGCGCAGATGCACCTCGTCGGGCCCGTCCGCCAGCCGCAGCGAACGGATCCCCGCCTGCCAGGCGGCCAGCGGCAGGTCCTGGCTGACCCCGGCGGCGCCGTGCGCCTGGACGCACTTGTCCAGAATCCACTCCACCGTGCGCGGGGTGGCGATCTTGATCGCCTGGATCTCGCTGTGCGCACCCTTGTTGCCCACGGTGTCCATCAGGTAGGCGGTCTTGAGCACCAGCAGGCGCAGCTGCTCGATCGCGACCCGGGCCTCGGCGATCCACTCACGGACCACCCCCTGCTCGGCCAGGGGCCGCCCGAAGGCCACCCGGTCCAGCACACGCCTGCAGGTCAGCTCCAGGGCCCGCTCTGCGACGCCGATGGAACGCATGCAGTGGTGGATGCGGCCCGGGCCCAGACGGGCCTGCGCGATCGCGAACCCCTCACCCTCACCGCCGATCAGGTTCTGCGCGGGGACGCGCACGTCGTCGAAGAACACCTCGGCGTGGCCGCCGTGGTCGCTGTCGTCGAAACCGAACACGCTCATGCCGCGACCGATCCGCAGACCCGGGGTGTCGCGCGGTACCAGCACCATGCTCTGCTGCCGGTGCCGCTCGGCCTCGGGGTCGGTCTTGCCCATCACGATCAGGATCTCGCAGGCCGGGTTGAGCGCCCCGCTGATGAACCACTTGCTCCCGTTGACCACGTACTCGTCACCGTCCCGGACGATGCGGGTGGTGATGTTGGTGGCGTCGGAGGAGGCGACGTCGGGCTCGGTCATGGCGAAGGCGGAACGGATCCTGCCGTCCAGGAGCGGTTCCAGCCACTGCTTCTTCTGCTCGGGGGTGCCGAACATGGTCAGCACCTCCATGTTCCCGGTGTCGGGGGCGGCGCAGTTCAGGGCCATGGGGGCCAGGCGGGAGCTGCGCCCGGTGATCTCGGCCAGCGGCGCGTACCGGAGGTTGGGGAGTCCGCCGTGCTCGGGGTGCCCGGCCAGGAACAGGTTCCAGAGCCCCTGCTTGCGGGCCTCGGCCTTGAGGTCCTCGACGACCGGGGGGATCGCCCAGGGGTCCGTGCGCTCCTCCAGTTGGGCCTCGAACACGGGTTCCGCGGGGTAGACGTGTTCGTCCATGAAGGTCAGGAGCCGCTGGCGCAGTTCCTCGGTCTCGGCGTCGTAGGCGAAGTCCATCTAGTCCTCCTTGAGCATGGTGTGGGCGCGCTCCACCAGAGGGGCGACGACGTCGCCGATCCCGTCGAAGCCCGCTCCCACGGTGAGTCCCCGGCTGTGCCGGTAGTGGATGCCCTCGGCGATCACCGCGAGCTTGAAGCAACCGAAGGCCACGTACCAGCCGAGCCGGGACACGTCCCGACCGGTCGCGGCCGCGTACATCTGGACCAGTTCGGGGGAGTGGGGGAAACCCTCGGCCGAGGTGGCGGGCAGACCGCCGCCGGTGACCGGCTGCTCCCGGTAGACGAGCATCAGGCCCAGGTCGACGAGGGGGTCGCCGAGCGTGGCCATCTCCCAGTCCAGTACCGCGGTGAGCCGTCCGTCCCCGTCGACCAGCACGTTGTCGAGCCGGTAGTCGCCGTGCACGATCGCGGGCGCGGACTGTTCGGGCAGCGAGGCGGCGAGCCGGTCGCGCAGCTCGTCGATCCCGGGGATGTCCCGGCTGCGGGAGGCCTCCAGCTGCTTGCTCCAGCGCCGCACCTGGCGCTCCAGGAAGCCGGCCGGGCGGCCGAAGTCACCCAGACCCACCTCCTCGGGGTCCACCGCGTGCAGGTCGCCCAGCGTGGTGACCAGCCCGTCGGCGACCCTGCGCACGCCCTCGGCCCCGAGCGGGGCGATCTCGTCGCGGGTGCGGAAGGGGGTGCCCCGCACGTGCTCCATGACGTAGAACGGCGCCCCCAGCACCTCGGTGTCCTCGCACAGCAGGTGGGTGCGCGGCACCGGGACGGCGGTCTCGTGCAGGGCGGTCATGACCCGGTACTCGCGGGGCATGTCGTGCGCGGTGGCCAGTACGTGCCCCAACGGCGGTCGGCGCACCACCCAGGAGCTGGTGCCGTCGGTGACCACGTAGGTCAGGTTGGACTTGCCGCCCGCGATCACCTCCCCGCTGAGCGGACCCGAGACCAGCCCGGGGGCTTCGCCGTCCAGATGGGAGCGGAGCCGGTCCAGGTCCAGGCCGGGAAGTTCGTCGCTCATGCCTGCTCCTCGTCGCTGAACACCTTGGCCTGGAGCCGGCGCATCCCGGCCAGCCAGGCGTCGGTGTCGGTGGCCCTGGCCGCGTAGTAGTCGGCGGCCTGGGGGTGGGGCAGGATGAGGAAGCGCCCGTCGGCCAGCCCCGCCATCACGGCGTCGGCTACCTCCTCGGGGGTGATGGCGTCCCCGGCCAGGATGGCCTGCCCTCCCGAACCCGAGTCGTCGAGCATGTTGGTGCGCACGCCCAGGGGGCACACGCACTGCGTGGTGATGCCGCGGTCCCCGTAGGTGGCCGACATCCACTCGCCGAAGGCCAGCGCCGCGTGTTTGGTCACCGAGTACGGGGCGCTGCCCAGCATGGTGAGCAAACCCGCAGCGGACACGGTGGTGAGCAGGCGGCCGCGGCCGCGCTCCAACCAGCCCGGCAGCAGTTCCCGGGAGGCGCGTACGTGCGCCATCACGTTGACCTGCCAGGACAGGTCCCAGTCGGCCTCCGGTGCCTCGGGGCCGCCGCTGACGGCGACCCCGGCGTTGGCCATGTACAGGTCGATCCCGCCCAGGTGGGCCCCGGCCTCGGCGATCAGGGCGGTGACGCCCTCCTCGCTCGCGGCGTCCCCGGGCACGGCGATCCCGCCGATCTCGCCCGCCACGGCCTCGGCGGCGTTCGCGTCCAGGTCGTTGACCACGACGCGGGCCCCGGCCCCGGCCAGCCGGCGGGCGACCGCCGCGCCGATCCCGTTGCCGCCGCCGGTGACCACGGCTCCGATGTCGTTCAGCTCCATGCCGTTCACACCCCTCCGGTGAGGGTGACGCCGCCGTCCAGCACCAGGGTGCGGCCGGTGACCCACGCGGCGTCCTCGGAGAGCAGGAACGCGACCGCGCCCGCGACGTCCTCGGGCAGGCCCAGGCGGCCCAGCGGGTACTGGGCGGCGACCTTCTCCTCGCGCCCCTCGTACAGGGCCTCGGCGAAGCGGGTCTTGACCACGGCCGGGGCGACGCCGTTCACCCGGATGTCCGGGCCCAGTTCCACCGCGAGCTCCTCGGTGATGTGGCTGAGCATGGCCTTGGTGGCCCCGTAGAAGCCGATACCCGGAGCGGGCTTGGTCCCGGCCACGGAGGAGACGTTGACGATGGCGCCGCCGTGCTCGGCCAGCCAGGCCCTGTGGACCTTCTGCACCCAGGAGATCGCCGAGAGCGCGTTGACCTCGAAGATCTTGCGGGCGGCGTCCAGGTCGAGGTTGACCATGCGGCCGTAGACCGGGTTGATCCCGGTGTTGTTGACGAACAGGTCGACGCTACCGAAGGCCTCCAGGGTGGCGGCGATCGCCGCGTCCTGGTGCTCGGGGTCGTCGGCGCGGCCGGGGACGCCGATGGCGTGCTCGGGGCCGCCGAGGGCCTGGACCGCCTCCTGGAGGGTTTCGGGCTTGCGCGCGGTGATGCACACGCGGGCGCCCTCGGAGACGAGC
Source organism: Nocardiopsis sp. iso_40 (assembly GCF_056173285.1). Classification (NCBI taxonomy): domain Bacteria; kingdom Bacillati; phylum Actinomycetota; class Actinomycetes; order Streptosporangiales; family Nocardiopsidaceae; genus Nocardiopsis; species Nocardiopsis sp. iso_40. The sequence continues at coordinate 2,309,860 of NZ_CM149666.1, forward strand.
CGTTGGGCGATGGCCAGGCCGATGCCGCGGCTGGCACCGGTGATGATGGCGGTGCGCCCGCCGAACCGCGAAGTCATGCGTACTCCTTAGACCGACTGGTCGGTATGTCAGGGAGACTCTATGTCCGCGAAGGTGCGTGCCGCAAGGGGTACGCGGGCAGGTCAAGGGCGAGAATGGCTCGGACGCGGGCAAGGGGCGCCCGCACCGGACACACAGGAGGTGCCGCCATGGCCACCGAGGTCACCGACGTTCCCGACAAGCGCCGCTACGAGGTCAGAGCCGACGGCGAGGTCGCCGGATACGCCGAGTACATCCTCACCGACGACCTCATCACCTTCACCCACACCGAGATCGACCCCGCCTTCGAGGGCAGGGGGATGGGCAGCGTCCTGGTCCGCGAGGCGCTCGACGACGTACGCGGCCGCGAGCTGGCCGTGCTCCCGTTGTGCCCCTTCGTCAAGGGGTGGATCGAACGCCACCGCGACTACGCCGACCTGGTGTACCGCTCCCCGGGCGAGTGAGCGCCCCGGGCCCCGACCACCCGTCACCCGTCGCAGGAGGCCGAGAGTGAGCATCGACTACGGGCGCGAGATCAGCTTCGGTGTCTTCCCCTCACCCGAGGCCGCCGCGCTGGAACGCACCCTGGCCGTGGTCGACGCCGCCGAACGCGGCGGACTCGACTTCGCCGGAATCCAGGACCATCCCTACCAGCGGCGGCACCTGGACACCTGGAGCCTGATGGCCGCGGTCCTGGCCCGCACCGAACGGCTGCGGGTCTTCCCCGACGTGGCCAACCTCCCGCTGCGCCCGCCCGCGGTCATGGCCAAGAACGCCGCGAGCCTGGACGTCCTCTCCGGAGGGCGGTTCGAGCTGGGGTTGGGCGCGGGCGGCTTCTGGGAGGCGATCGAGGCCATGGGCGGGCCCCGGCGCAGTCCGCGCGAGGCCGCCGACGCCCTGCTGGAGGCGGTCGAGGTGATCCGCCTGCTGTGGTCGGACCAGCGGTCGGTGCGCTTCGAGGGCGAGCACTACCGCCTGGCCGGGGTCAAGCCCGGACCGCGGCCCGTGCACGACATCGGGATCTGGCTGGGGGTGCTGGGTCCGCGCCTGCTCGGGGAGACGGGCAGGGTGGCCGACGGCTGGGTGCCCTCCTACGCCTTCGCCGGACCCGAGAAGCTGCCCGGGATGCACGAGCGCATCGACGAGGGAGCGGCCCGGGCGGGGCGCGACCCCGCCTCGATCCGCCGGGTGTACAACCTGTGGGGGACCATCGGGGAGACGGGCGCCTCGGACAACCCCCTGGACGGCCCGGTGGGCAAGTGGGTGGAGCAGCTGACGGAGTTCGCGGTGGAGTACGGGATGGACACGTTCGTCCTGGGCCCCGCGCGGGACTCGCCCGGGCAGGTGGAGCTGTTCGCCGCCGAGGTCGCCCCGGCGGTGCGGGAGGCCGTCGGCCGGGCCCGGGGCTGAGGTCCGCGGTGAGAGCGCACGAAGGCCTCCCGGGCGGTGTCGCCGCGCCGTCAGGGGGAACGATCGCTCCCGCGTCCGGTTCCTACGGGGGGAGTGGCCCTGGCTTCCACGAGCGGCAGCAGACAGATCACCTGGGAAGGCTTCTTCAACACCCGTGACCTCGGCGGCCTCCCCACCCGCCACGGCCGGACCACCCGTCCCGGGGCCTTCGTCAGATCCGCTGACCCGCGTTTCGTCACCGCCCAGGGGTGGCGGGCCGCCCGTGCCGCCGGTGTGCGCACCATCGTGGACCTGCGCAACCCGGACGAGATCCGGCCGGCTCCGGGTGAGGGGCTGACGGGCCGGGGAGGATCCGTCCCCTTCCCCGCGACGACGCCCCGGGCGCCCCTCCCCCCGGGGATGACGCGTCTGGAGGTGCCCCTGGACCACGTCGAGGACGTCGAGTTCTGGCGGGAGATCAACCGCGGGCAGCTGAACGGGACCCCGCTCTACTTCCGCCCCTTCCTCGAACGCAAGGCCGAACGGTGCGCCGCGGTGATCACCGCGCTGGCACGGTCCGCGCCCGGCGGCGTCCTGTTCCACTGCGGAGCCGGACGCGACCGCACCGGCCTGGTCGCTCTGCTGCTGCTCGCCCTGGCGGAGGTCGAGGCCGAGGCGATCGCCGAGGACTACGCGCTCTCCACCGCCGCGCTCGGACCCCTGTTCGCCGCGATGGGGCGCAAGGACCAGGGGCCGGCGGTCGAGTCCCTGCTGGCCGACCGCGGACTGACGGTGCGCGGCAGTGTCCTCGACGTCCTCGGGGACCTGGACGCGCGGGACCGCCTCCTGGAGGCGGGGGCCGCCGAGGAGGACCTCGTCCGGGTCCGGGACCGGCTCCTGAGCTGACCGGGCCTGCGGGACCGGCGTGAGCCGGATCCGAGAAATGCCCGATATGTGATCTACGTCGTCAAGGTGACGCTTGTCAGTGTCTGGCGGCAAGCTGAGAGGCCACCGCACCGGCACCGGCAAACGCTCGCCCTCGGAATTGGGAAACCGACAACGGACTTTGCGCGGTCGGCAAGTCCGTGGCTATTGTCGGAGAGTGAACGACGACTTCGAGACCGTGCTGGACGCGGTCGGTCCGAGGCTCCGCGCGCTGCGCCGCCGGAGCGGAAGCACCCTGGCCGGGTTGTCCGAGGCCACCGGTATCGCCGTCAGCACGCTGTCCCGGCTGGAGTCCGGTCAGCGCAAGCCGGGGCTGGAGCTACTCCTACCCTTGGCGAAGGTCTACCAGGTTCCGCTGGACGAACTCGTCGGCGCCCCGGACAGCGGTGATCCGCGGGTGTTCCCCCGGCCGTTCACCCGCAACGGTATGACCGTCGTCCCCCTCACCCGCAAACCGGGCGGGCTGCAGGCCTTCAAGCAGATCCTTCCGCCCGGGCCGGACGAGCCCCTGGCGGAGCCCCGTTCGCACGAGGGCTACCACTGGCTCTACGTGCTCAACGGGCGCCTGCGCCTGATCCTCGGCGACCAGGACTTCGTGCTCGCCGCGGGTGAGGTCGCCGAGTTCGACACCCACCTGCCGCACTGGTTCGGCAACGGAGGCGCACAGCCGGTCGAGTTCCTGAGCCTGCTGGGCCCCCAGGGCGAACGGTTCCACATCAGGGCCCGTTACCGGCCCTCGCCGTAGCCCCGGGGGCGCGCGGACCCCGGCTCTAGGCCGAGGTGTCCAGGGTCAGTTTGCCGACGGTCCCGCGGCCGCGCAGGTCCTCGTGGGCGCGACGGGCCTCGGACAGCGGGTAGCTCTGGCCCAGGACCGGCCGCAGGCGGCCCTCGGCGACCAGGGCGAACATCTCGCGCATCGCACCGCCGACCACGTCACCCGGCAGCAGCCAGGCGTGCGGCAGCCACATGCCGCTCACGGTGGTCGAGAAACGCATCAGGTTCGGCAGCTGCACGGACTTGGGCTGCTCGCGCGAGGCCATCCCGTAGAAGGCCAGTCGGCCGAAGGGCGCCAGCGCGCGCACGCTCTCGTCGGTGACGCGTCCGCCCACCATGTCGAGTACGACGTCCACCCGGCGGCCTTCGTTGGCCTCGATCAGGGCTGCGGTCATGTCGGGGGCGGCGGAGTCCACTACGGCGTCCGCGCCCAGGTCCAGTGCCAGCTTGCGCTTCTCCTCGCTGCTGGCGACCGCGATCACCCGGCCCGCGCCGAAGTGCTTGGCCAGCTGCACGGCGAGCGTGCCCACACCGCCGGCGGCGGCGTGCACCACCACCGACTCACCGGGCTCCATGCGCACGTTCTTGCGCAGCAGTACCCAGGCGGTCGCCCCCTGCACGACCAGGGCCAGCGCGGCCTCGTCGGAGACCCCCTCAGGGATCTCGAAGAGGGTGTTCGGGTCGGCGGAGGCCTTCTCGGCGTAGCCGCCGCCTCCGGTGAGCAGTCCCACGACCCGGCGGCCGTCCGCGGTCCGCCCCGCGATCTCGGCGCCCGGGACCATCGGCAGGGTGGAGGGCGCCAGGTAGGTGTTCTCGGCCTGGTGGGTGTCCGCGTAGTTGACGCCGCTGCGGGCGACGTCGACGAGGATCTCGCCGGGGCCCGGTTCCGGGTCGGGCAGCTCGGTGGGGGTGAGGACCTCGGGTCCGCCGAACTCGGTGATCTGGATGGCACGCATGGTGGGCCCTTCCTACTGGTTGAGCGGCATCAGCAGGCATCATACCGACCAGGTGGTATGCCCTGGGGCGCGGCCTGGTGGTCGGATCGGATCTCGCTCGCACGGCCTGGCCCCTCGCGGCCGCGGGCCCGGCCGTGCGCCGCGGGGCCGCCCGCGGACCCCTCCGCCGCCGCTGCGGCCCACCTGGTGACCGGACCGGGTGCGTTCCCGGGGCGTGGCGAGGTCTTGCGCGACCAAAACTAACGGTGTTAGGTGGGTGTGCTACCGACTCCCAAGGAGGCACACGTGGACGCCGAACACACCGTGACGACCGTGAACGGCCGGGTCCGCGGGGTCCCCTCGCCGCGCTCCCGAGACGGTCGGGTCACGGTCTACCGGGGTATCCCCTACGCCGCCGCCCCCTTCGGCGAGCACCGCTTCGCCGCGCCCGCGCCCGCACCCTCCTGGGAGGGAACGCGCGACTGCGCCGAATTCGGCCCCCCGCCGCCCCAGGGCAACCAAATGATCGGCGCGGCCCACTGGGACCCGGGCACCTCCCTGGACTGCCTCGTCCTCAACGTCTGGACCCCGGCGACGGCAGGGGAGGACGCCCCGGTCCTGGTGTGGATCCACGGCGGCGCCTACATCGTCGGCTCCGGCTCCGAGGCCCTCTACGACGGCACCCGGCTGGCCGAAAGCGGCCTGGTCGTGGTCAGCGTCAACTACCGCCTAGGCTTCGAGGGCTTCGGCCACGTTCCGGGCCGCCCCGACAACCGGGGCCTGCTCGACCAGGCGGCCGCCCTGCGCTGGGTACGCGACAACATCGCCGGGTTCGGCGGGGACCCCGGCAACGTCACCATCGCGGGGGAGTCCGCGGGCGCCGGCTCCGTGGTCTGCCTGATGACCTCGCCCGAGACGCGCGGGCTCTTCCACCGCGTCGTCGCGCACAGCGTCCCCGGCGACATGGTCACCGTCGACGTCGCCCGTTCCGTCTCCGAGGCCGTGGCCAAGGCCGCCGGGGTGCCGCTGGAGGCCGAGGCCCTGGCAGCCCTGGCACCGGAGAAGATCCTGGAGGCCACCGACGAGGTCCTGTCCGGCAGCGGCCAGGAGGGCGAGGGCGTGCGCACCAAGGCGTTCACCTGCTACGCGCCCGTCATCGGCGGCCCCGAACTCCCCGAACCCCCGCTGGAGGCGGTCGCCCGGGGCGCCGTCGCCGAAACGGACCTGCTCGTCGGACACAACACCGAGGAGTACCGGCTCTTCACCGAACTCGGACAACAGGTGCAGATCGACGGTGAGGAGGCCCTCGCGCACACCGCGAGCCGCCTCGGCCTGGGGGAGGGCGCGGTCGAGGCCTACCGGTCCGTGTACCCCGACGCCTCCCTGCGCGACCTCTTCAACGAGATCCGCGGCGACGCCCTGTTCTGCGAGTACTCCGTCCGGCTGGCCGAGGCGCACGCGGCGGGCGGCGGCAGCGCGTACTTCTTCCGGTTCGCCGCCCAGAGCCGCGTGATGGAGGGCCGCCTGGGAGCCTGCCACGCCTTCGACCTGCCCTTCGCGTTCGGCAACCTGGACTGCGACCTGGCGGTGTTCCTCTGCGACGGGGAGCCGGACGCGGGCCTGCGTGCGCTGTCCGAACGCATGGTGGCGGCCTGGAGCGGTTTCGCGGCCACCGGCGACCCGGGGTGGCCCGCGGTCCGTCCCGGCACGACCGTGGTGCGCACCTGGGACACGGAGGACTCGTTGGCGGAGGGTGACGCCTCCCCGGTGCGCGCCCTGTGGGCGGACGTGCCGATCCCCTCCCGTTAGGGCGCGGCCCCCGACGCGGAGGGCGTGCGCGAGGCCTCGCGGCAGCCCCCGTCGCACACCGGCTCCCGACCGGTATCCGGATCGATAGCATGCGGATACGGGGTCGGTTACTGGTGTGACGGGGGTTGTTTCATGGTGGAGGACGTTCCGGAGGCGCTGCTGTCCGCCCGCGACGACGTCGCGCGCTTCCTCATGTCCTACAAGTTCGCCATCGACACGGTGATGGCGAAGGTGAACATCCTCAACGAGGAGTTCCGCTACACCCACGACCACAACCCGATCGAGCATGTCAGCTCCCGGCTCAAGACCCCCGCGAGCATCATGGAGAAGGCGCGCCGGCGCGGGGTGCCCTACGACCTGAACCAGATCCGCGAAGCCATCCTGGACATCGCCGGGATCCGGGTGACGTGCAGTTTCATCTCGGACACCTACGAGATCCGGGACATGCTGGCCGGGCACGAGGACATCACGGTGATGGAGGAGCGCGACTACGTCCGCAACCCCAAACCCAACGGTTACCGCAGCCTGCACCTGCTGGTGGAGACAGCCGTGCGGATGTCCGACCGCACCCTGGACGTGCCGGTGGAGATCCAGATCCGCACCATCGCGATGGACTTCTGGGCCAGCCTGGAACACAAGATCTACTACAAGTACGCCAAGTCCGTACCCCAGGAACTGCTCGACGAGCTCCGCGAGGCGGCCGAGACCGCCAACCGGCTGGACGTGACCATGGAGCGCCTGCACGCCGAGGTCCGGGAGCAGGGGGACCGGGCCGGGACCCCGCTGCCGGGGCCGGAGGAACTGCGCAAGCTGCCGCTGGCCGACGAGCTGCTGGTCGCCCTGGCCGAGCGGGTCAACTCCGAGCGCTCCGACTGATCCCGGGCGCGGCGCCGGGGATCAGTCCGCCTCGGTGCGGGAGGTGACCTCGCGGGAGAGCAGGATCCGTTTCTCCCGGGTGTCGGCGGTGAGCACGGTGAGGAACTGGCTGCCGTTCTGGACGACGTAGGCGTGCACCACCTCGTCGTCCCCGAGTTCGATGCGTTCGGCGGGTACCCACACCTCGTCGACGACGGCCGCCCCGAGGAGGACCGCGGCCAGGGCGAGGATCCCGACCCGGGCGACGAGGCGGTGGAAGAACCGGCGGACGGGGCCGCTGCGCAGGTCGACGAGGACCAGGAACGCGAACCAGGCCAGAGCCGCCGCCAGTGCGGGCCACGCGGAGAAGGAGAGCACGGCGGCCGCGAACACGACCGCGAGGGCCACGACGACCAGCAGGGATCCGGGGGAGCGGTTGCCCTCGCGCAGGTGGCGCAGGTGCCCGGCCGCGGTCAACGGTACGAAGAACGCCATCAGCCACAGGGTGATCCGCTCCGCGCCGAGGAAGGTCCCCACCACGACGGTGACCGCGTCGCCGAAGTCGATCGCGTCGGCCAGCCCGAACGCGGTCCGCCAGTCATAGTGGGTGACGGCCATCAGGCGCAGCAGGACGAACACGAAGGCGGCACCGGCCGCCGTGGTGCCCGCGGACCACAGGTGCGCGTTGCCCCGCTCCGGCCGCGGCTCGGTTCCGGTACTCGCCTCGCTCGTCCCGCCCATGGGCCCTCCGTGTTTCGTGTGGCGGACCGACGACCGTCGGGGCGGCCCCGATCCCGGTGCTCACGCTAGTGACAGGCGGCCTGACATGCGTCGATGCCGCACCGGCGGAAGCGGTACCGACCGGTCGGCGCGCGGGATCGGGTTTCGGTGCGCGCGCACCCGGATAGTCGAGGGTCAGGACCGGGCCCGCCAGGGCCGGGCAGCGCTGCGGAAGGTCGTCACCGGTGGACACCACGATCACCCTGCACGTGGACGGCGAGGAGCGGGTGCTCACCGTCGACACCCGAACCACACTCCTGGACGCGCTACGCGACCGGCTGGGAGTGACCTCGCCGAAGAAGGGCTGCGACCACGGTCAGTGCGGCGCCTGCACCGTCCTGCTGGACGAGCGCCGCGTCCTGTCCTGTCTGAGCCTGGCCGTCGCGCACGACGGCGCCCGGGTGACCACCGCTGCCGGACTGGCCGCCGGGGGCGGGCTCCATCCGGTCGCCCGGGCGGTGCTCGACCACGACGGTCTCCAGTGCGGTTACTGCACGCCCGGCCAGGTCTGCTCGGCCGTGGGGATGCTGGCGGAGGCCGAGGCGGGGTGGCCGAGCCACGCCACCGAGGACCTGACCGCCACCGTCGGACTCGACGACGCCGAGATCCGCGAGCGGATGAGCGGCAACCTCTGCCGCTGCGGAGCCTACGCCAACATCGTCGCCGCGATCCGGGAGGTGTCCGGATGAGACCCTTCGACTACGAGCGCCCCGCCCGCGCCTCCGAAGCCGTCGCAGCGGTGGCCGCCGACCCCGGCGCCCGCTTCCTCGCCGGCGGCACCAACCTCGTCGACCACCTCAAACTGGGGGTGAGCGCCCCCACCGCCCTGGTGGACGTGCGCGACGCCCTCGACGACACCGTCGAGGCGCTGGGCGACGGCGGTGTCAGGATCGGTGCCGGGGTTCCCAACAGCGACCTCGCCGCCCACCCGGAGATCCGGCGGCGCTATCCGGTACTCAGCGCGGCCCTGCTCGCCGGGGCGTCCGGGCAGTTGCGCAACATGGCCACCACCGGCGGCAACCTGTTGCAGCGCACCCGGTGCGTGTACTTCCAGGACGTGACCACGCCCTGCAACAAACGCGAGCCCGGGTCCGGCTGTTCGGCGCTGGAGGGACACGGCCGCGACAACGCCGTCCTGGGCGCCTCGGAGTTCTGCGTGGCCACCCACCCCTCCGACATGGCGGTGGCCCTGTGCGCCCTGCAGGCCCGGGTCAGGGTCCTGGGCCCCGACGGGGAGCGCACCGTCCCCCTCGACCACTTCCACCGGCTGCCCGGCGCGGCCCCGGAGCGGGACACCGTCCTGTCCCACGGCGAGCTCGTCACCGCCGTCGAACTCCCGCCCCTGCCGGAGGCCGCGCGTACCGCCTACCGCAAGGTCCGGGAACGCGCCTCCTACGCCTTCGCACTGGTCTCCGTGGCGGCCGTCGTCCGGGTGCGCGGCGGCCGGTTCGTCGACGCGCACATCGCCTTCGGAGGGTTGGCCCACGTTCCCTGGCGGGCCCGCCGTGCCGAGGAGGCACTGCGCGGCAGGCCCGTGACCGAGGAGGCCTTCCGGGTGGCGGCCGACACCGAACTCGCCGGGGCGCGCCCCGGCCGTGACAACGCCTTCAAGGTGCCGCTGGCCGTGAACACGCTCGCGTCGGTCCTGCGCGAACTCACCGAGGAGGTTCGATGACCGCACCACGGACACCGGCGGTCGGCGCCCCGACGGCCCGGATCGAGGGCCGTGCCAAGGTCACCGGTACCGCACCGTACGCCTACGAGCACCCGGCCGCCGACCCGCTGTACGTGCACCCCGTGCTCTCGACCGTGGCCCGCGGCCGCGCCACCGTCGTGCACACCGCCGAGGCCGAGCTGCTCAAGGGCGTTCACGCCGTTCTGACCAGTGCGAACGCGCCGCGTCTGGCCGACACCGAAGACGCCGAGTTCGCCGTCCTGCAAAGTGACGAGGTGGCCTTCCGGGGCCAGTTCGTGGCCGCGGTCGTGGCGGACAGCCCCGAGACCGCGCGGGAGGCTGCCGCCCTGGTGCGGGTGGAGTACGAGGAACGGCCGCACGAGGTGGCGCTGGACCCCGGCCACCAGGACCTGCACACGCCGCGGGAGAGCGACACGGGGGCGCCTCCCGACACCCGTCAGGGCGAGGTCGAGGCCGAACTGGCGCGTGCGGCGGTCCTGGTCGACGAGGTCTACCGGACGCCCCGGCAGGACAACAACCCCATGGAGCCGCACACCACGGTCGCCCTGTGGGAGACCCTTCCCGACCGGCTCACCCTGCACGACTCCACCCAGGGCGTACACACCGTCCGGGAGACGATGGCCGCCGTGTTCGGCCTGGCCCCCGAGAACGTGCGCGTCACGGCGCCCCACGTCGGGGGCGGGTTCGGCGCCAAGGGCGCGGCCAAGGCGCACAACGTCCTGGCCGGGCTCGCCGCGCGTGCCGTGCCCGGCCGCACCGTCAAGCTCGCGCTCACCCGGCGGCACATGTTCAGCCTGGTCGGCTACCGCTCGCCCACCGTCCAACGGATCCGGCTCGGTGCGGACGCCGAGGGCCGCCTGGGCGCGGTGGTCCACGACTCCACGGGCCTGACCTCGAGGGTCAAGGAGTACGTCGAGCAGAGCGGGCTGTGTTCACGGATGATGTACGCCGCACCCGCCCGTGCGACCACCCACCGGTTGGCGGCCCTGGACGTGCCGATCCCGTTCTGGATGCGCGCGCCGGGCGAGGCGCCCGGCATGTTCGCGCTGGAGACGGCCGTGGACGAGCTCGCCGAGGCGTGCGGGGTGGACCCCGTCGAACTGCGGGTGCGCAACGAGCCCGGGGCCGATCCGGAGACGGGGCTGCCGTGGTCGGGGCGCCGTCTGGTGGAGTGCCTGCGTGAGGGCGCCGAGCGCTTCGGCTGGTACGGGCGGGACCCGTCCCCGGGGCCGCACCGGGACGGGCGGTGGCTGGTCGGCACCGGGGTGGCCTCGGCCGTCTACCCGCGTGCGAACAACCCGGGGTCGGTGGCCGAGATCGAGTACGGGGCCGACGGCCGGTACACGGTCTCCATCGGTGCCGTGGACATCGGTACGGGCGCCCGGACGGCGCTGACCCAGATCTCCGCCGAGGCACTGGACTGCCCCCTCGGGCGGGTGCGGCTGCGGATCGGCGACTCGGACCTGCCCAGGGCCACCGTCGCGGGCGGTTCCTCGGGGACCTCCTCGTGGGGGACGGCCGTCTTCGAGGCGGCCCGCGCCTTCCGCGACGAACACGGGGCCGATCCCGGGCCGGGGGCGCGCACCCGGGCCGAGGCCTCGTACAACCCGGACCTGGAGCGCTACGCGATGTACTCGTTCGGGGCGCACTTCGCCGAGGTGCGGGTGCACGCCGACACGGGGGAGGTCAGGGTGCCCCGGATGCTGGGCGTGTTCTCGGTGGGCAGGGTGATCAACCCGCGCACGGCCCGGTCGCAACTGGTGGGCGGCATGGTCATGGGGCTGTCGGCGGCCCTGCACGAACACAGCGTGGTGGACCCGCGCCACGGCCATGTCGTCAACGGCGACCTGGCCGGATACCACGTGGCGACCAACGCCGACGTGGGCGACGTGCAGGCCCACTGGTTGGACGAGACCGACCCGCACCTGAATCCGATGGGCGCGGCGGGCGTCGGTGAGATCGGCATCGTGGGGATGCCCGCCGCCATCGGCAACGCCGCCCGCCACGCGACGGGTCTGCGGGTACGCGAGCTCCCGCTGACCCCGGACCGCTTCCTGCACTGACCTGCGGACACCGGCTCAGCGGCCACCACCGCAAGGCACGACCACCGACACCACTGCCGCAACGGCGACCGGGGCACGCGATCCCGCGCCCGGGGCGTCGCACAGGAGGGAACATGAACGGAGCGACCTCGCGGGCGCCCGCGGCCGACCGGAGGGCGCCACGACCCGGCGGGGCCGACGACGCCCACCACGCATGGGTCGCCGGCGAACTCACCCGGGCCGTCGGCGCCGGGGAACTCGACCTTCCGTTCCCGGGCGGAGGCGACACCCGGAACCGCTGGCGGGCGCTGCGGGACCTGGCCGAACGCGACCTCTCCCTGGCGCGGTTGGCGGAGGGCCACACCGACGCCGCCGCGATCCTGGCCGAACTCGGGGCGAGGCAGCCCGAACCCGGACAGGTGTGGGGGGTGTGGGCGGCGCACCCTCCCGGTGCCGTGCTGACCGCGGTGCCCGCGGACGGCGGATGGCGCCTGCACGGCACCAAACCCTTCTGCTCCGGGGCGCACACGTGCACCCGCGCGCTGGTCAGCGCCGAGGTCGACGGCGGCGAACGACGGCTGTTCGCGGTGGACACCGGCGGCACCGAACCGGTCGAGGGGACGTGGGCCTGCGCGGGTATGGCCGCCAGCGACACCCTGACCGTCGCCTTCGACGGCGTCCCCGCCGAGCCGGTGGGCCCCGCGGGCGCCTACGTCCGGCGGCCCGGCTTCCACCACGGCGGCGCGGGGGTGGCCGCCTGCTGGTTCGGCGGCGCACTGGCCCTGGCGGCGCCGCTGGCGGCCCGCGCCGCCCGGGACTCCGCCGACGTGCACACCCGCACCGCGTACGGGGCAGTGGACCGTGACCTGCACGCCGCGGGCGCGGTACTGGAGCTGGCGGCGGACGGGGTCGACGCCGACCCGCGGGACACCGGGGGAGGGGCCGCACTACGGGCCCGACGGGTGCGCGCTGTGGTCGCCCGCGTCTGCGGCGACGTCCTGCGCCGGGCCGGTGAGGCGCTGGGGGCGGGACCGCTCGCCACCGACGCCCGGCACGCCCGATCCGCGGCCGACCTAGCGGTCTACCTGCGCCAACACCACGCTGATCGCGACCTGGCCGTCCTGGGCGGTCAGGCCGCGGGAGAGGAGGGGGACACACATGGGCTCCGAAGGTGACACACCCGCACGGGTGCACCCGATCGACGCCGAGGGCACGCCCGAGCGCCGATGGCGGGAGTGGGACGACCTGGAACGGCTGCCGCGCCTGGACCTGGGCGGAACCGCGCACGCGGTGGTCGTCGCGCCCCACCCCGACGACGAGACCCTGGGGTTCGGGGGAGGCCTCGCACTGCTGGCCGACCAGGGCACCGCAGTCACCGTCGTGGCGGTGACCGACGGGGAGGGGTCCCACCCGGGCAGCAACGTCCTGACCAGGGCCGGACTGGTCGCCGCGCGGGCGGTCGAACGCGGGCGCGCGCTCTCCTCCCTCGGTGCGCGCGGCGTCGAACTCCTCCGGCTGGGCCTTGCGGACGGGGACGTCGCCTCGCGCGAGGACGAGCTCACCGAACGCCTCGCCGCCGTGTGCGCCGACGCCGACCTGTGCGTGGCGCCCTGGGAGGGCGACCTGCACCCCGACCACGAGGCCACAGGTCGCGCCGCCCGCGCAGCCGTCCGGGACCAGGGCGCCCGACTGCTCTCCTACCCGGTGTGGATGTGGCACTGGGCGAGTCCGGGGGACGAGGCGGTGCCCTGGTCCCGGGCGTACCGGATCGACCTCACACCGGATGTCCAGGACCGCAAACAGGGGGCGGTCGGCGCCTTCACGACCCAGACCGCCCCGGTCGGAGCGCTGCCCGAGGACCGCGCCGTCCTGACCCCGGACATGCTCGCCCACTTCTCGCGCGACTACGAGGTGGTCTTCCGATGAGCGTCGAAGGCGCCTACTTCGAGGCCGTGTACGCGGACTCCGAGGACCCGTGGGGGTTTCGCACCCGGTGGTACGAGCGGCGCAAACGGTCACTGACGCTGGCCTGCCTGCCCAGGGAGAGGTACGTGCGCGCCTTCGAACCGGGGAGTTCGATCGGTGTCCTGACCCGCGGCCTGGCCGACCGGTGCGACTCGCTCCTGGCCTGGGAGGGGGCGCCGGAAGCGGTCGCCCGGGCCCGTGCGGACCTGGCCGACGCCCCCCACGTCGAGGTGGCGCGGGCCAGGGTCCCCGAGCGGTGGCCGCGGGGCGCGTTCGACCTCGTGGTCCTCTCGGAACTGCTCTACTACTTCGACGACGGTGACCTGGGCGTGCTGTTGGACCGCACCGTGGACTCGCTCGCCGGCGGGGGGACACTCGTCGTCGTGCACTGGCGCCATCCGGTCGCCGACCACGTCCGCTCCGGGGACGAGGTGCACCGGGCGGTCGCCGCCCGGGCCGGGCTGGCCCGGACGGCGCGCCACGAGGAGCGGGACTTCCTACTGGAGGTGTACGAGGCCGCCGGCGGGGGCGCGCCGCTTTCGGTGGCCGAACGGGAGGGGCTGGTGTGACCGGCGCCGTCGTCGTGGTGGTCCCGGCACACGAGGAGGCCGCGTCGATCGTGCCGTGCCTGCGCGCCGTGCACGCCTCGCTGCGCCTGTGCGGTGTGGCCCCGGAGCGTCGCCACTCGGTGGTGGTCGCGGACGACTGCACCGACGCGACCGCCGCCCTGGCCCGGCGGGAGGGCGCCCACGTCGTCGAGGTCGCCCACCGCAACGTGGGAGCGGCCCGGCGTGCGGGCGCGACCCGGGGGTTGGAACTGGTCCGGCCCCGGGCGATGGAGGACGTGTGGCTGGCCACCACCGACGCCGACACCCTGGTCCCCGTGCACTGGCTGCCCGCACAGCTGGCCCTGGCCCGCACCGCGGACGCGGTGGTCGGGACCGTGGAGGTGCGGGACTGGTCCGAGCGCCCGCCCTGGCTGGCCGAACACTTCGCCCGGACCTATCCGATAGCGCGTGCGGACGGGCACCCCCACGTGCACGGGGCCAACCTCGGGGTGCGCGCCTCGGCCTACCTCGCCTGCGGCGGGTTCCCCGAGCTGGCCCGCGCGGAGGACCACGCCCTGGTGGCCGCGTTGACCGCCGGGGGCCACCGGGTGAGCCGCCCCCGCGACCTGCGGGTGGTGACCTCCGCCCGCAGGGCCTCCCGGGCCGTCGGAGGGTTCGGGGACTGCCTGAGCAGGATCGGCGGTCCCGACCCCCTCCGTTCCGGGGCCGTGGCGAAGAGGGGGGACCCGGCCCAGGGCTGAACCGGTCACGGGCCTTCCGGAACCGGGCCTTCCGGAACCGGGCGGGGCCGGGTCTTCCGGGAGGGAGACGGAGGGGTGTGGTCCCTCCGCCTCCTCGTCCGCCGCCCGGTCAGCCCTTGGTCAGGCCGGCGCGGCGCAGCGCGTCGGCCATGGCGCCCGAGGCCGCCGGGGCGCTGTCGCGGCCCCCGCGGCCGCCGTTGCCGCGGCCACCGTTGTTCTGGCGGCCGTTGCCGCCGCCGCGGCGCTGCTCACCGCCCCTGCCGCCGTTGGCCCGGCGACCGTTGTCGCCCTGTCCGCCGCGGCCGCCGCGCTCACCCCGGCCGCCTCCCTGACCACCGGAGGCCGGGGCCTCGTCGTCCAGGCGCATGGTCAGCGAGATGCGCTTGCGCGGGATGTCCACGTCCTGGACCTTGACCCTGACGATGTCGCCCGGCTTGACGATCTCGCGCGGGTCCTCCACGAACCTGTGCGAAAGGGCCGACACGTGCACCAGGCCGTCCTGGTGCACACCCACGTCCACGAAGGCGCCGAAGGCGGCCACGTTGGTGACCACGCCCTCCAGGACCATGCCCTGCTCCAGGTCGTCCAGCTTCTCCACACCCTCCTTGAAGGTGGCGGTGGTGAAGGCGGGGCGCGGGTCGCGTCCGGGCTTGTCCAGCTCGCTGAGGATGTCGGTGACGGTCGGCAGCCCGAACTTGTCGTCGACGAACTCCTCCGGGCGGACGGCGGACAGCGCCTTGCTGTTGCCGATCAGCGACGGCAGGTCGCTGCCGGTCCGGTCCAGGATGCGCCGGACCACGGGGTAGGCCTCGGGGTGCACCGCGGAGGCGTCCAGCGGGTCGTCACCGCCCGGCACCCGCAGGAAGCCCGCGCACTGCTCGAAGGCCTTGGGGCCCAGCCGCGGCACCGAACGCAGGGCCTCACGGGTCCGGAAGGGGCCGTTGGCGTCGCGGTGCGAGACGATGTTGCGGGCCAGGGTGGAGGTCACACCCGAGACCCGGGTCAGCAGCGGCACGGAGGCGGTGTTGACGTCCACGCCCACACCGTTCACACAGTCCTCGACCACCGCGTCCAGGGAACGGGACAGCTTCGCCTCGGCCAGGTCGTGCTGGTACTGGCCCACGCCGATGGACTTGGGGTCGATCTTGACCAGTTCCGCGAGGGGGTCCTGCAGGCGCCGGGCGATGGAGGCGGCCCCGCGCAGGGACACGTCCAGGTCCGGCAGCTCCTCGGTGGCGTAGGCCGACGCCGAGTACACCGACGCGCCCGCCTCCGAAACCATCACCTTGGTGAGCCCGAGTTCGGGGTGGCGTTTGATCAGGTCGCCCGCGAGCTTGTCCGTCTCCCGGGAGGCGGTGCCGTTGCCGATGGCGACCAGTTCCACACCGTGGGCGGCGCACAGCTTGGCGAGGCGGTCGATCGACCCGTCCCAGTCGCGGCGCGGGGCGTGCGGGAAGACGGTGTCGGTGGCCACGACCTTGCCGGTCGGGTCGGTGACGGCGACCTTCACCCCGGTCCGCAGCCCCGGGTCCAGGCCCAGCGTGGCGCGGCTGCCCGCGGGGGCGGCCAGCAGCAGGTCGCGCAGGTTGGCGGCGAAGACGTTGACGCCGTCGTCCTCGGCCTGCTGCCACAGGCGCATCCGCACGTCGATGTCGAGCCGGACCAGGATGCGGGTGCGCCAGGCCCAGCGCACGGTGTCCTGGAGCCAGCGGTCGGCGGGGCGGCCCCGGTCCACGATCCCGAAGTGGGCGGCGATGGCGTTCTCGTAGCTGCTGCGCGGCACGGTGCCGTCGGGGCCCGCCTCGGGGGCCTCCTCCGGCTCCAGGGAGAGGGTGAGGACCTCCTCCTTCTCGCCGCGGTACATGGCCAGCACGCGGTGCGAGGGGAGCGCGGTCAGGGGTTCGGAGAAGTCGAAGTAGTCGGCGAACTTGGCTCCGGGCTCCTCCTTGCCCTCGCGGACCGCCGAACCCAGGCGCCCCTTCTTCCACAGGCGTTCGCGCAGGTGACCGGTGAGGTCGGCGTCCTCGGCGAAGCGCTCCACGAGGATCGCACGGGCGCCGTCCAGGGCGGCCTTGGCGTCAGCCACGCCGCTGTCGGCGTCGACGTAGGAGGCGGCGAGCGCCTGCGGGTCCTGGTCCGGGTCCCCGAACAGGGCCTCGGCGAGCGGTTCGAGGCCGGCCTCGCGGGCGGTCTGCGCCTTGGTACGGCGTTTGGGCTTGTAGGGGAGGTAGATGTCCTCCAGGCGGGCCTTGGAGTCGGCCGCGTTGATGCGGGCCTCCAACGCCTCGTCCAACTTGCCCTGGGAACGGATCGACTCCAGGATCGCGCTCCGGCGTTCGGCCAGTTCACGCAGGTAGCGCAGGCGTTCCTCGAGGGCGCGCAGCTGGACGTCGTCCAGCGCCCCGGTCGCCTCCTTGCGGTACCGGGCGATGAAGGGCACGGTCGACCCGGCGTCGAGCATGTCGACGGCGGAGCTGACCTGGTGCGCGCCGACGCCGAGCTCCTCGGCGATGCGCTGGTCGATCGTGGGTGTCACCATGTTTTTTGGGCGTGCAGGCCCGGTCCCTCAGAACCGGGAGGAAACGCCCTCCTCCTTCTTCCAGGTGTAGGCATAGCCGTCCGCCCGCTGGAGCAGACGCACGTGCTTGTGGTTGATCCCGGCCTGACATCCATGACCGGTGGTGATATCAAAGCTCCCCCTGGCCCGCACGAGGACACGCCCGGTGTGGGTGTCCGCACGTTTCCCAGAAGGCACGACGGCGCGGACATTCTCGCGGTGCGCGCGGGCGTTGTCACTCCGGCGCGTCGCCGTCCGCACTCCCAGGTTCCCGCACGGCGGTGCGTGCTCGGACCCGGGGCGCTCGGGGCGGGCCGGTGGGGCAGGGGCCGGAGCCGGGCGGGTCCGCTCAGTTGGTGCCGTCGAGGTAGTCGGGGGCGTAGTACTCGTCGACGGGCACGGGACCGCGGTAGCCCTGGCACATGCACTGGCGGTAGGTGGAGGTGGCCTGCCCGGTCCAGCGGCCGGGGATGACGACCTGGGTCTGGCAGCGTTTGGTCTCCTGGTCGTGGAAGACCAGGTTGTGGCCGCAACCGCAGATCGGCTGGGGCGTCTGCTGGCCCCGGGAGAGGACCCTGCGGCCGTCCTGGTGCTGCTGGAGTTCCTGCCTGGCCCGGCGGTTGGCCGTGTGACGGCCGGCCAGGAACCCGCCGATCGCGATCGCCACCCCGATGACCATGGAGAACGGCTCCATGCGGTAACACCCTCCTTTGCTCCGGGTCCGGCCCCGCGTCGGCCCCCGTTCATTGTCACCCATGGGACGGCTCTTCGGGGAGGGAGGTTCCCGGCGCTCCGGTACGCGGCGCCGGAAGTTTCACAAAGAAAACTCTGCAAAGTTATCTTTGCAAAGAAACCTTTGTAGTATGGTGCGAGTATGAGCGACGAAGAGGACACGACGGAGCCCGACCCCGGCCCCATGGAGGTCGGCGCCGACGCCCTGCGCGGACTGGCCCACCCCCTGCGCGCCCGGATCCTGGACGAACTCTCCGTCCACGGGCCCGCCACCGCGACCATCCTCGGCAAGCGGCTCGGCGAGAGCAGCGGATCCACCAGCTACCACCTGCGCCAGCTCGCCCGGTACGGCTTCGTCGAGGTCGAACCGGGGCCGGGCCAACGCGACCGCTGGTGGCGGCTCCGCCCCGGCGGCTGGCGGATGCGGGGGACCGAACTCCTGCGCAGCCCCGCCACCCGGGAGGCCGCCGGGATCGTCCTGGACCGCTACTACGGCGGGCGCCGCGAACGGCTCCGTCAGTGGCACGCCCTCAGCGGCGAACGGCCCGACGAGCCGGAGGTGCGCCGCTGGATCCAGGCGGCACAGGACTCGGTCGCGCACGTGCGGATGAACCCGGAGGAGACCGAGGAGTTCGCCAGGGACCTCCAGGCCTTCGTCCGGGAGAGGTCGCTCCCCTTCCAGGGGCGCACGGCCCGGAGCCACCCCGACACCGAGTCCGTCGAGCTCCAGACCGACCTGTTCCCCAACCTCCTCGAACCGGAGGAGGCTCCCGTCGTCCCGGACGCGCCCGCGGTCGGCGACGACGGCGCCCCCGACGACCAGTAGCCACCTGAGCCCCCGCCCTCTTCAGGAGACCACTGTGCCCACAGCACCCGCCGACACCACCGAGGCCACACCCCCGAACACCCCGCCCCCGGACACCCGGCCCCCCACCGCCGGGACCGCCCCCCGGGACCGACGCCTCAGCGGCACCTTCCACCGCTTCTGGGGTGCCGGGGTCCTCACCAACCTGGGCGACGGCATGATCCTCGTGGCCCTGCCGCTGATCGCCACCACCCTCACCCAGGACCCCCTCCTGGTCTCCGGGCTGACCGCCACCCGCTTCCTGCCCTGGCTGCTGCTGGCCCCCCTGTCCGGGCTGCTCATCGACCGGGTGAACCGGATGCGTGCCATGGCGGTGGCCAACGGGGCCGCGGCCCTGACCATGCTCGCCCTGGCGGGAGCGATGTTCACCGGCCACCTCTCCATCTGGCTGCTGTACGCGGCCATGTTCGTGGTCATCGCCTGTGAGACCGTCTCCGACCCGGCCAGTCGCATCGCCGTCGTCGAGCTGGTCCCCGCCCGGTTGCTGGACCGGGCCAACAGCCGGCTGGAGGGCGGACGCCTGGTCGCCCAGGACTGCCTGGGCCGCCCGGTCGCCGGTTTCCTGTTCGCCGTCGGCGCCGTCGCGCCCCTGCTGGGGATCGCCGGGGCCTACGCGCTGTGCGCCGTGCTGCTGTGCGCCATCCCGCTGGTGTGGCGCAGGCACACCCCGCTGTCGGGCCCCGACGGAGCCGATGGAAGCGCCGGGGCCGACACGAGCGCCGGGGCCGACGGAAGCGAGGGCCGGGGTCGGCAGAGCTTCCTCCGCTCGCTCGGTGAGGGGTTCCGGATGGTCTTCACCGACCGCATCCTGCGCGGCAACATGCTCTGCAACGCCGGACTGATGATCGGCATGAACATGACCGCGTCCCTGCTGGGCCTCTACGCCCAGAACGCCCTGGGGGTCCCGATCACCCTCTTCGGGCTCTTCCTGCTCTCCAGCGCGGTCGGCGGCGTCCTCGGCTCCCTCGTGGCCGCCCGCATCCTGCGACGGGTCGGCCGTCGCACGGTCGTGGCCAGGGGTTACGCCGGAGCGGGGCTGTGCCTGATCACGGCGGGCCTCGCCACGGAACCCCGCCTCGCCTTCCTCGCCCTGGCCGGGGTCGGTTTCTGCGTGGTCGTGTCCAACGTCGCCGCCGGACTCTACTTCCAGACGGTGGTCCCGAACGCGGTCCGGGGCCGGATCGCCGGGGCCAGCAAGACGATCGGCTGGGGGATGGCCCCGGTCGGCGCTCTGCTCGGCGGCCTGCTCGGCCGGGCCGACCTGGCCCTGCCCTACCTCGTGGGCGGTGTCGTGATCCTCCTGGCCACCTTCCTGGCGCGGAGGATCATCGCCGAGACCGCACGGCTGGCCGACGAGGCCGCCGCCCGGCTCACCACGGAGGCGGCCGGGCGGTGACCGCCCGCACCGGAAAGCGGGGCGGGGCCGGGCGTCAGGCCTGGGCGCGCAGCTTCTTGAGGGTGGTCACGTCCTCGGCGTGCGGGCCCTCCGGGCCCGGGGTCTCCAGGGTGATGGGGATCCCGGCGGTCACCGGGTGCCGGAACAGCTCCGCGAAGGGCTCGGCGCCGATGTGGCCTCTGCCGATGTTCTCGTGCCGGTCCTTGTTGCTGCCACACGGCGCCTTGGAGTCGTTGCCGTGAATCAGCCCGAGCCGGGCGGCTCCCACCACCTCGCCGAAGCGGTCCAGGGCCTCGCGCATGCCCCCGACGGTGGAGAT
The DNA here is from genome assembly GCF_056173285.1 of Nocardiopsis sp. iso_40. Lineage (NCBI taxonomy): Bacteria > Bacillati > Actinomycetota > Actinomycetes > Streptosporangiales > Nocardiopsidaceae > Nocardiopsis > Nocardiopsis sp. iso_40. The sequence continues at coordinate 2,330,285 of NZ_CM149666.1, forward strand.
GTCGTGCCCGGCCGCGAACAGGTGCGCGGTGTCCAGGCACACGCCCACGTTCGGGTGCCAGTCCAGGGCCTCGAAGTAGGGGACGAGGTCGTCGACGGTGGCGCACAGGACCTGCCCCTGACCGGCCATCGGTTCCAACAGCACCGGGGGGACGTCCTCGCCGAGCCCCTCCAGGAGCGGGAGCAGCCGGGAGCGGACGCGCTCCAGGCCGGCCCCACGACCACCGGAGACGGCCGAACCGGTGTGCATGACCACGCCCAGGGCGCCGATCTGCGCGCCGCGGCGCAGGGCGTGCTCCAGGGAGGCCAGCGACTTGGCGGCGGTCTCCTCGTTGGGAGTGCCGGGGTTGATCAGGTAGGGGGAGTGCACGAACTTCGGCAGGTCGGTGCGCTCACGCATCATCGCGTCCTGCTCCGGGTCACCGTCGTTGGTGGCCCACCCGCGGGGGTTGGACACGAACACCTGGACCGTCTCGGCGCCGATCCTCTCCGCGTAGGCCAGCCCTTTGGTAGCCATGCCGCCCGCCACGGGTACGTGTGCTCCGACCGGGGTCCGCTCGGCCGGGGGCCGGGGCCGTTGTTGCTCAGTGTTGTTCATAGCCAACCAACTCTAGGCGCGGGTCCGGGGTGGGTCGGGCGTGCCCCACGGGTTGAACGGCCTCCCGCCCGGACGGGGCGCCGCTCAGCTGCGGTCGCGGAGCTCGCTGAGCAGGCCGGGCAGCTCCCACAGCACGGTGACGTGCCCGTGGCCGGGCAGCACGCGCAGCTCCGCCCCGGGTACGAGGCCGGCGGTGTGCCGGGAGTGCGCGATGGGGACGACGGTGTCCTGTTCGCCGTGCACGACCAGGAACGGAGCCTCGGCGTCCGCCGGGTCGAAGGCCCAGGGGCGGCCCTGCACCCATGAGTCCTGTGTGTAGCCGCCCACCCCCTGGGCGAAGGCGTCCTTGGCCGCCGCGGCCAGGTGCGGGACGTGCCGTTCGGCGAACAGTTCGCGGTCGGGCCCGGGCCACTCGGAGGGGCGGTCTCCGAGGTTGCGCTCACCCCACTCCAGGGCGGCCTGTTCGTCGGGCAGGCGCATCATGGCCTTCTCGTCCTCGACGTAGTCCTCCCAGGCCGGTTCCCACGAGAAGTCGGTGACCCCGCCCAGGACGGCCGTACCGCGCACCCGTCCGGGCAGCAGCGCGGCGGTGACCACCCCGTAGGGACCACCGGAGGAGTGCGCCGCCACCAGGAAGCGGTCCAGGCCGAGGGCGTCGGCGAGTCCGGCCGTGCCCTCGGCCCAGCCGGTGAGGGTGCGTCCGGGCGCGGGGGAGGAGCCCCCGTACCCGGGACGGTCCGGGGAGATCACCCGTAGCCCCGCCGCCGCGAAGTCCCCGTCCTGGTCGCCCAGGTTCTTACGGCTCATCGGCGCGCCGTGGAAGAACAGGACGGGGGTGCCGTCCGGGTCGCCGATGTCGGTGTAGGCGACCTCGCGTCCGTCGAGGACGACCTTCGTGTCCAGCATGTCCCGCACCCCCGCCTTCGTGGTCGATGTCTGAACGCTAGGCGGCGTCCGGGCCGCGGGCAACCGGATTTCGGGAAGCGGAAGCGGTGGCTCCGGTGCGGAACCCGGGCGGGGCGGCGGCTCAGTCCGCGGGCGGGATCGGACGGTTCGAGTGGATCCGACGGTGCGGGTCCATCCGGTCCCGGATCCGCGACAGACGCCGCAGGACCGCGGGCTCGTACATGGCACCCACCTCGTCCTCGCCCACCGGGCCGAAACTCAGGTTGGCCGAACGTCCCAGCGTGTGCTCGGTAAAGAGCCCCGAGACCCCGGCGCGCAGCTCGGCCATGGCCGCGGTGTCGACGCCCTCGGGGCCGGCGAAGGTGAGGGTGCTCAGCGCGTGGGCGGCGCCCCGGTGGCCGACCGCGTCGGGGACCCGGGGCGGCCGGGCCATGGCCCCTCCCAGGTGGCGCAGCCAGACCACGCCCATGAAGGGGCGTTCGGCGGCGACCAGCGCCTGGAGCGCGGTCAGGGCCTCGGGCTCCGGGGAGTCCACCAGGATCCCCTCGCCGCGGAACCCGGCCCGGTCGTCGTGCTCGTCGAACACGGACCCGGACTCGGTGTAGGGGAGTTCGCGCAGGGTGTCCAGGAGCACCGGGGCGACCGAACGCAGCGGTTCCACCAGGGCGGGGCCCCGCTCCGCAGGGCCGGACCAGGCCAGGGAGACCTGGACGACCAGCCGCCCGCGCATGGGTTCGGGGACCCCCTCCATGTCCGGGTAGACCAGTGCCGACACCCCGGAGGTCAGCTCCTCGGGGCTCCCCTCCGTCCGCCGCCGCCAGTCCTCCAGGGCCCGCGGGGCGCGGGTCGCGTCCAGGTACAGGCTGCCGCCGTACAGGCGCGCCACCGGGAACAGGTCGAGCTCCACCCCGGTGACCAGCCCGAAGGAGCCTCCTCCGCCGCGCAGGGCCCAGAACAGGTCCGGGTCGGTGCCCTCGTCCACCCGCAGGTGCTCTCCCCCGGCGGTGACCAGGTCCAGGTTCCGTACGTGGTCGGCGGCGTACCCGTACCGGCGGCCCAGCAGGCTCAGCCCTCCGCCGAGGGTGTACGAGACCGCCCCCACCCCGGTAGCGCTGCCCGAGAGCGGGGCGAGCCCGTGTGGCGCGGCGGCGTCGACCACGTCCTGCCAGGTGGCCCCGGCCCCGATGCGGGCCGTGCGCTGCTCGGGGTCGATCCGCACCCCCGACAGTCGTCGGGTGTCCACCAGGACACCTCCGCGCATCCCGCTCCCGTGGCCGTGCCCGGTGCGCTGCGCGGCCACGGGCAGGCCCAGGTCGGCGGCGACCGCCACCGCGGCGCGCACGTCCCCGGCGGTGGCGGCCTCCACCACCGCGTCGGGTGCGTGCCGCTCCAGCTGCTGCATCCCCGAACGGCCCCTCTCGTGGCCCCCGCTCCCGGGTGCGTGCACCGGCCCGGACACCCCGGCTCGCAGTGCGTTCAGTACCTCGGTCGTCCTCGTGGTTTCAGTGCTTTCACGTTCGGTCTCACTCATGCGGCCACCGTAGGAAGCAATGCGGTCACATCACGGCCGCGATGACTGGCAGCATGGAATCCATGGATCGGGAGAGCGCGGGGTCGGTACGGGGCACCCTTCCGCAGCGGCTGCTGCGCCTGCTGTCCCTGCTCCAGGTCCGCCGGGAGTGGAGCGGGGCCGAACTCACCGAACGGCTCGGGGTCCGCACTCGACGCCCCCGCCGAGGTCACCGACCGGCTGAGCGGGGCGGCCGGCCTTCTGGACCGGTGAGGAACCGCCGACACCGGCGTTTTCACGCTCGGGCGGGCAGACCGTTAGTCTCGTGCCCGTGAGCACCTCGACCGCGCAGCCAGTCACCCTGTCCGACGTCACCGCCGCCTTCGAGGAGGTCTATCCGCCGCAGTGGGCGGCCTCCTGGGACGCCGTCGGTCTGGTCTGCGGTGACCCCGCGCAGCCGGTGGGCAGGATCCTGTTCGCGGTCGACCCGGTGGACGCGGTGGTCGACGAGGCCGTGACCTGGGGCGCCGACCTCATCGTCACGCACCATCCGCTGATGCTGCGCGGGGTCACCAGCGTGGCGGCCGACACCCCCAAGGGCCGGATCGTGCACCGCCTGATCCGTTCCGGAGTGGCCCTGTACACCGCGCACACCAACGCCGACACCGCCTCACCCGGGGTGTCCGACGCCCTGGCCCGCGCGGTCGGGGTCACCGGGCGGCTGCGCCCGTTGGAGCCCGACACCACCGACCCGGAGGGGCGGCGCGGGATCGGCCGGATCGGTGAGCTCGACCAGCCGCTCGTCCTGCGCGACTTCGCCGAGCAGGTCGCCCGCGGGCTGCCCGCCACCGCGGGCGGTGTCCGCGTGGCTGGCGACCTCGACCGCCTCGTCAGTACCGTCGCGGTCTCCGGGGGAGCGGGCGACTCCCTGCTCGGCGCGGCCCGCGCCGCCGGGGTCGACGCCTACGTCACCTCCGACCTGCGCCACCACCCGGCGTCGGAGTTCGTCGAACGGCCTGGCGGCCCCGCGCTGATCGACACCGCCCACTTCGCCAGCGAGTGGCCCTGGCTGGCCGACGGCGCCGAGCACCTGAGTGACGCGCTCGGGCGCGCGGGCGGCCAGAATGGGGCTAACGTGGAGTTCCGAGTGTCGACCACCGTGACGGACGCCTGGTCACGGACCTTCCAGCACGTGTAGAGCGTGTGCGGGACCCGTTCCAAGAGATCCACCCAGAAGACCACAACTGCACAGGGCGCGGGCGGCCTCCCCGGCCTCCCAACCGCGATTCCCAGGAGACTCCAAGTGAAAGCCGAACCCGCCGCTCAGGCCAGACTTCTCGACCTCCAGGAGCTCGACTCCCAGCTCCACCGTCTGGACCACCGTCTCCGGAGCCTGCCCGAGATCGCCGAGGCGGCCGAGCTCAAGGAGCGCGCCGACGCCCTCGACGCCGAACTGATCACCGCGCAGACCAGGGTCTCCGACGTCGCACGCCATCAGCGCAAGGCCGAGAGCGACGTCGACCAGGTGCGCACCCGTGCCGAGCGTGACGCCAAGCGCCTGGAGTCGGGGCAGATCACCAACTCCAAGGACCTGCAGAACCTGCAGTCGGAGATCGAGTCCCTGGGCCGCCGCCAGTCCGAGCTGGAGGAGGTCGTCCTGGAGGTCATGGAGCAGGCCGAGGCGCTCAACGCCGAGGTCAGCCGCCTGGCCGAGGAGCGCGAGGCCGCGGTGGCCAAGTTCACCGAGGTCACCGCCCGCCGGGACACCGCGGCCGCCGAGATCCAGTGGGACCGCACCCGCCTCACCCAGGACCGTCAGCGGGTCGCCGAGGACGTCCCCGCCGACCTGCTGGGGCTGTACGACAAGCTGCGCGCCCAGTACGACGGCGTGGCGGCCGCTCCGCTGCGCTACGGCCGCTGCAACGGCTGCAAGCTGGCACTGAGCACCGTGGAGCTCAACGAGATCCGCGCGACCCCCGCCGACGAGGTCGTGCGCTGCGAGGACTGCCGCCGCATCCTGGTGCGCACCGAGGAGTCGGGGCTGGGCACCCCCGCCGCCGAATGAGCGGGGGGTGGGGCGGGCCGGACACCGAACCGACCCGCCTTGTCCTGCTCAGGCACGGCCAGACCCCGCTGTCCGTGGAACGCCGCTTCGCCGGACGCGGTGACATCCCCCTCACCGACGAGGGCCACGCCCAGGCCGAGGCGGCCGCCCGCCGCCTGTCCGGGTGGGGGATCGAGGCCGTGGTCTCCTCCCCGCTGCTGCGTACCCGGCAGACCGCGGGGTACGCGGCGGACCTGCTGGGCCTCGCGGTGGAGGTGGACGAGGGGTTCGTGGAGACCGATTTCGGGGCCTGGGAGGGGCTGACCTTCGGCGAGGCCCGGGAACGGGACCCCGAGCACGTCAGCCGGTGGCTGGCCGACCCCGAAACGGGGCCGCCCGGCGGTGAGAGCTTCGCCGAGGTGTCCCGTCGGGTCGGCGGGGCCCGTGACGCCCTGTTGGAACGCCACCGGGGCCGCCGGGTCCTGGTGGTCAGTCACGTCACCCCGATCAAGGTGGCCGTGCAGCAGGCGATGCTCGCCCCGGTCGGAGCGCTGTACCGGATGCACCTGGACACCGCGTGCCTGACCGAGGTGGACTGTTACGCGGACGGACCCCAGGTGGTGCGTTCCCTCAACGACACCGCGCATCTGGATCGGCGGACCTCCCGGGGAGCGGTAGGCTAGGGACAGAGGGGGAGTCGGCCAGACGGTCGCGGCCCCGCGCCCAGCGCGGGTTCGAGGAAAGTCCGGACTCCACAGGGCAGGGTGGTCGGTAACACCGACCCGGGGTGACCCGCGGGACAGTGCCACAGAAAACAGACCGCCACCGCTTGCGGTGGTAAGGGTGAAACGGTGGTGTAAGAGACCACCAGCGGCCGGAGCGATCCGGTCGGCTAGGTAAACCCCACCCGGAGCAAGGTCAAAAAGGGAGCCTTCGGGTTCCCGCGCGGATGTTCGAGGGCGGCCCGCCCGAGTCCGCGGGTAGACCGCACCGAGGTCGTCGGCAACGGCGGCCCCAGATGGATGACCGTCCGGTCTTCGGACCGACAGAATCCGGCTTACCGGCCGACTCCCTCCTCTCTTCCGCCCCTGCTGTCAGCTTTCGTGCCTGGTGGCCGAGCGCGGCGGGGCGGGCCCCGGCAGTGCCGATAGGACGACCGTGGCACTGCGCCAGGACGAGCGCACTCCGGCTCCAAAGCTCCGCGCACCCCTGACCCCTCACGGGGGCCGGATGTCCGAGGTGTGGCCTACGCTTCCTCCATGGGCTTGTCCGACATCACCCGAACCGCTGTCCTGCAGGCGATCCAGGAGTGCGACACGCTGGGGAGAACTGACTTCCTCCAGCGCTACGGCTTCAAGGAGGCCAGGTCGTACCTGTTGGAGTACGAGGGAAGAACCTACGACTCCAAGGCCGTCGTCGGAGTCGCCCACAAGTTCGTCTCGGGCCGTGCTCTGGAGTCCTCCGAGTTCTCCGGAGGGGAACAGCATGTGGGGCGTCTCCTGCGTGACCTGGATTTCCAGGTCCGATTCCTGCGTGATCCCGCCTGGGAACAGGACGAGATCATCCTCGCCTGTGCCCTGGTGGTGGACAACGGCTGGAAGGAGCTCCGCTCGGGGGACACGGGAGTGACCGAGCTGTCAGCTCTGCTGCGACGACTCCCGCTGCACCCCGTGAGCGCCAGGTCCGACGCGTTCCGGAGCCCCCACAGCGTCTCGCGCAAGACCACCGACCTGGCCACCAGCCGCCCCGGCTACACGGGTGCGGCGACCAAGGGCGGCAAGCTGGACAAGGAGATCGTTCGTGCTTTCTGGGAGGAGCCGGAAAGAATGACGGCTGTTGCTGCGCGCATACGCGCGCTGTCCGGGGAGTTCGAGGGCCAGTTGCCGGTGGACGACTCGGTAGAGGGCGAGGAGTTCAGCGCGGCGGAGGGCCGTCTCCTCCTCCGCGCCCACCGGAGCCGTGAGCGCGATCCGAAGCTCCGTCGGGCCAGGATCGACCAGGTACGAAAAAAGGGTCTGCCGGTCGCCTGTGAGGTGTGTGAGTTCGACTTCGGAAGGTTCTACGGGGAGCGGGGACAGGGGTATATCGAGTGCCACCACGTCGTCCCCCTGCACCACATCGGAGAGAGCCGGACCCGCCTGGAGGACCTGGCGCTGCTGTGCTCCAACTGCCATCGAATGATCCATCGCAGTAAGGACTGGATCACCCCCGAGGAGCTGAGGGCGGTAGTGGGTCGGCAGCAGAGGTGAGGAACGGCGGTGCCGGAGGGGTTTCGGCGGTCCGCGGATACACGGTTACAGCCTGCCGGTGATGGCTACATCCCCTGTGGCACCGGTAGATTGGGCCTGCGCTCCGTACCCCGGTTGCCTCCCGGAGCGCGAACGCCCGCGGGCCGACGTTTCCGGGGTCGGTGGTCCGGCGGGCATCCGCGTTCACGGGAATGGGTGACTCTTGTTCGACTCCACCGGCTTCTGGGTGGTCCTCTTCGGTCTGCCGATCCTGGCGATCGTGGCGATCATCCTGCTCGCCGCCTACCAGGCCTCAGGTGTTCAGCAGGACGGGCGTGACGACGCGCCCGAGGACGACGGCTGATCCCCCGCCGTGCCCTCCCTGGGGTACGGCACCGGTTCGGGCACGTCCTGGACGCCCTGTACGGGGGAGAACTCCCCGGTCTCGGCGTCCAGCAGGTGCACCTTGGCGGTCTCCAGGTCGTAGTACATCCCGGACAGGGTCAGCTCACCCGACTCCACCCGTTCGCGGACGACCGGGTACCCCATGAGGTTGCCGAGCTGCTCCACCACGTTGGCCTGGGCCAGACGGCGCAGAGCCTCCGGGGCCGGAAGGCCCGCCAGAGCCCCTGTGTCCGCCCCGGCCCGCCGCAGGCTCCCCTCGCCGTTGGCCAGCCAGCGGCGCAGGTGCGCCGTCTCCGCCTCCTCCGGGCCCTGGTGGGTCTTCTCCGACAGGGCCCGCATGGCACCGCAGTGGGAGTGCCCGCAGACCACGATCGAGGGCACCCGCAGAACGTTCACCGCGTACTCCACCGCCGCCCCGGCGGAGCCGTCGGCGCTGCCGTGCGGCGGCACCAGGTTGCCCACGTTGCGCAGGGTGAACAGGTCGCCCGGCCCGCTCGCGGTGATCAGGTTCGGTACCACCCGTGAGTCCGCGCAGGTGACGAACAGGGCGGTCGGGCTCTGGCCGTGTGCGAGGCGGCTCATCACCGAACGCATCCGGTCCGCGGTCCCGGCGTGGTACTCGCGGGCCCCGGCGGTGAGCAGCCCCAGCGGGTTCACCTCCGGAGCGGTCCCCGACTCGCGGCGCATCTCCCACGGCGCCCACCAGCGGCCCTTGGGGATGGTCTTGGCGGCCGGCGCCGACCTGGTGGAGCTGCGCGCGTACCACTTCTCGTGGACCTCGTCGATGTCGACGCTGCCGCCGGCGCGCTCGTGGTCCACCCGCCAGGCGTGGATGGCCTCGAAGGCGGCGTGGTCCATGAAGTCCACGTGCAGGTCCAGGTCGACCGCGGCGCCCTGGGGGACGGTCCGCAGCACGTGCGCGAGCCGGGGCACGCCCAGGAAGGTCAGCGAACCGTGCACGGTGACGTGCACGCGGTCGGCGCGTTCCTCGGTGACCACGGTGAGCCTGGTCAGCCGGCGCAGGGAGACGACCATGGCCAGGGCGAACCCGAGGAACACCCCCTCCAGCAGCCCGATGAGCACCACGCCGGCCAGGGTCACCAGGTAGACGCTGGCCTCGTGGTGCCGACGGAGGTCGCGCAGGCGGGCGACGGAGACCATCTGCACCCCGCTGAACACCAGGAGCGCGGCCAGGGCCGCCATCGGGATCATTTCGACCACGTGCGCGAACAGGACGACGAACAGCAGGATCCAGATCCCGTGCAGCACCGTGGAGAGCGGGCTGTGGCCGCCCGCGCGCACGTTGGCGGTGCTGCGTACGATCGCCCCGGCGATGGGGAGGCCGCCCAGGGCGCCGCTGACGGTGTTGGCCGCGCCCTGGCCGATCAGTTCGCGGTTGAGCATGACCCGGCGGCCGCTGTGCAGGCGGTCCACCGCGATCGCGGCCAGCAGCGACTCGACGCTGGCGACCATGGCCACGGCGGCCACGGCCAGGGCGATGCCGTGCCACTGGCCGGACTCGGGCAGCATGGGCCCGTTCCAGGCGTCGGAGATCGAGGCGGGCAGGGCGACGGTCTCGACCTCCCAGCGTCCCAGGGTGGCGATGACCGTGGCGGTGCCCACCGCGACCAGGGCGGTGGGCACCATCCCGGGCCGGATCCGGCCGATGGCGGGCAGGCGGTTCCAGCCGAACAGGATCGCGATGGTGATGACACCGACCGCCACCGCGGCGGTGTGGTTGTGCGCGATCTGCTCGGGCAGGTCCGTGATGTTGGCCAGAGCGGAGCTCTGCGGTGCCCCGCCCAGGACCACGTGCAGTTGGGCGAGGGCGATGGTGACGCCGACACCGGCGAGCATGCCGTGGACGACGGCGGGGGATATGGCCAGGGCGGCCCGCGCGATGCGGAAGACGCCCAGGGTGAGTTGGACCAGTCCGGCCAGCAGGGTGATCAGGCAGGTGACCCGCCACCCGTAGGTCATGATCAGGTCGGCGACGATGATGGTCAGACCGGCGGCGGGTCCGCTGACCTGCACCATCGATCCGCCGATCAGCCCGACGACGATGCCGCCGACGACGGCGGCGATGATCCCGGCGATCAGGGGAGCGCCGGAGGCTACGGCGATCCCCAGGGACAGGGGGACGGCGACCAGGAAGACCACGAGGGAGGCACCGACGTCGGCGGCGACCCCCTTGCGATCCGTGTGGGTCCCGGGCAACGGGGAGGAGGTGGCCTCCGGCTGCTCGGGTGGTGCTCCCTGGGCGTCGTTGCGCATGGTTGCTCCGTTCGGGTTGGACCAGGCAGGTGTATGCGTGGGCGCACGGGGACGGGCGGTGTCCGGGACGGGGCGCGGCTGGACGCGTGACGACAGCGGAACCGCGAAGGGTGCTTTGTCAATCACTGATTGTAGTCAATATGGGTGACCCTGTGTTACGAACTGTTGTGGTTTCGGTAACCATTTTCCCGGCTTCACACGTTCGCGGGGCAGAACGGGACATAACAAAGCCGAGGCTGCGGGGGTCTCCCGCAGCCTCGGCGGTGTGAAGCGGTGGGTGCCGGGCCCCAAAGCGCTCGGCGCGGTCGTCACTCCGGGTGGTGTGTCCGGAACGGGGCGCGGTCCCGTTCCGACCCCGAGGGGCGGACCGGGGCGCGGTTCCTAGCGGAAGCGCCCGTCCTCGTAGCCGCCCTCGTAGTAGTCACGGCCGGGCGCGGGCCGACCGTAGGGGCCGTTCCCGTGCCGCTGGCCGGGCCCGTTCGGGCCCTCGGCCTCCTCGCCGCGCGGCTGCCAGCCCTCCAGGGGCGGGTAACCGTAGTCGGACTCGGGGGGTTGTGGGGCGAAGCCGCCACTCAGGACATCGGAGTAGCCGTCCCCGGGGGGCGTCCCCCGACCGCCGGGGTTCATCGGGTGGCCGTAGGGGTCGCTCTGCTGTGTGTGGCCCGGGTAGGCGGTCGGGAGGTCCCCGCTGAACTGGCCGGACTGGTAACCGCCGGTCGGGTGCCCCGGCGCACCGGGGTACCCGGGGACGCCCTGGCCGGGACCGTTCTGGCTGAGGGGTCCGGGGCCGTGGCCGAACGGGGAGGAGGGGTCGGGGGCCCGGCCCCCGCCCGGCGTCGTCGGGCGGCTCGCCGCACCGAAGGCGCCGGTGTCGTCCTGGGCTCCCCACAACTGGTCGTTGCCCTGGTCACTGGGGACGCCGCCCGGGACGTTCGGACCGGAGGGACCGGACAGGTAGTCCGGTCGGGTGTGGGTGCCGCTGTCGTAGGGATTGCGTTGGTGGGTGCCGGTGTCGTAGGCGGGTCGGGCGAAGGGGTCGGTGTCGTAGGTGGGTCGGGTGTGCTGGCCGGTGTCGTACTCGGGGCGGGAGGGGGTGTGCGGGGGGCCGCTCGGGTAGTCCGGTCGGGTGTGGGTGCCGCTGTCGTAGGGGCTGCGTTGGTGGGTGCCGGTGTCGTAGGCGGGTCGGGCGAAGGGGTCGGTGTCGTAGGTGGGTCGGGTGTGCTGGCCGGTGTCGTACTCGGGGCGGGAGGGGGTGTGCGGGGGGCCGCTCGGGTAGTCCGGTCGGGTGTGGGTGCCGCTGTCGTAGGGGCTGCGTTGGTGGGTGCCGGTGTCGTAGGCGGGTCGGGCGAAGGGGTCCGTGCCGTAGGCCGGTTCCGGCCGGAAGGAACCCGCCGGGTACCCGCCGGTCCGAGAGGCGGCGTCCCCGGGAAGGGGGTGCCCGGGCGTGTTCGGGCCACCCATCGGCTGACCCGTGGAGGGTCGGGCGCCCGTGCCGGGGAAGGACGGGGCGCCGCTGCCCGTGTCCGGCCCGCTGCCGTAGCCGCCCGTCGAGGACAGGTCCGGGCGCTGGTGGGCGCCGGTGTCCATGCTGGACCAGATCGGGGAGCCCAGTTCTCTCTCACCCGAGGTTCCCGGACGGAAACCCGGGTCCAGCGGATCGGCGGGAACGGAGCGCTCCGTACCGCTCAGGGACGGGTAGTCGGAACGGTTCATCGACCCGCTCTCGTAGGGCGAGTGTCCACTGCCGCCCGTGCCGCCCGAGGAGGAACCCTCCAGGGGGGGCGGGGCGAGCGGATCACGCCGCTCAGTGGGCCTGAGGGGCTCGCGGCCCTCGAACGGGTCACCCGTCGAAGGCGGCCGGGGCGTCCAGGAGCCCGGTCCCAGGGGGTCGTCGTCAGAGGCGGCCCGGGGCGCCGCGGGCTGGACCGGCGGGAGTCCCTGCGTGGGCGGCAGGCCCTGGCCGGACGACAGCGCCGACTGCCCCGGGCCCGCGTCGGCCGGACGCGCTCCGGTGTCCCCGGCCCGGGGGGCCGGTTCCGGGGGCCACTGCTCCGCATGGCGGGGAGCGGGCTCGGGCTGGGCGGGGGTACCGCCCTGGCCCAGACTGGCCAGCATCGCCAGGTCGGCCGTGGAACCCGCGCCCGTCCCGGGGGCTCCGGAGGCGCCTGACGCGGACGGCAGGGCGTCGGGCCCGCTGGGCGGCCCCTGCTCGAAGGGTTCCCGCCCCGCGGTCTCTTCGCGGTCGTCGTAACCGTCGTCGTACTCCTCGTCCGCGTAGCCGTCCCCGGCGTCACCGCGGCGTCCCGCCCCGGGCCGGTCGGGGGCCTCGTCGCTCAGGCTGGACCAGAAGTCGTTGTCGGAGAGCTCCTCGGGGCCGTCCTCCCAGTCGACCCCGCGCTGACGCCTGCCCCTGGGGCGTCGCTCAGTCCTGCCCCCGCCCTGACGCGACCTGCGGGAACGGCCTCGCGGGGCCGCCTCCTCGTCCTCGGGTCCCTCTCCCCGGTCGGGCCGGTCGTCCGGACCGCTGTCCTCGACGTCGTCGTACTCGTACTCGTCTTCGTAGTCGTCCTCCCGCGAGCCGAGGCTGAGCGCGCGCATACCCAACAGCAGGAGCACGAGCACGGCGAGCACGACGATGACGGCGATGATGATGATGACGGTGACGGTCATGATGTACGCACTACCTTGGGGAGGTCGGCCGCGCCCGGGGAGCGCCGGGGACCGGCCGGGCAGGGGCCGGTCGGGAAGAGGCGGCGGCCCGGTCCCGCGTGACCCCGTTGCGCTGAGCCCGTGTGCCTGGCAGGGTGCGGCCGCCGGTGTTCCGACGCGGTCTCAGGTCAGGGTGCCGCGGAGCGGGTGGACGGGAATCGGTCATCTGAAAAGGGGCGAGGGGCACAGCCCTACTGTATGTGCTGTCGTGCGCTGTGTGCAGAGGGCGATACGAGCTTCCTCGGTTAATCCCCGAGCCCTCCGTCAGGAGCGGCACCGCAGGGGCCCGGACCGACGGAAACGCTCGGTAGGGCCCGTTTCACCGTTGGTGGGGCGGGGTAGCCGGGGCGCTCGCGTACGGGGGCGAACGGCGTCGGCAGGTCCCGAAAGGCGGTCCGCGCCGCCCCGGGAACCGGCGGGGGAGGAGGACGCCGCCCCCGGAGGCGTCCGTCCGCAGGACCGCAGTCTCAGTCGCCGGTGGCGGCCTCGCTGTTGGTGACCAGCTTCCCCCGGGCCACGGCCTGCTCCGCGATGGCCTCCAGGGTCAGGTCCAGAGCCGCCCCCTCGGGCAGGTCCAGGGTCCCCTCCAGCGCGTAGACGGTGAAACGGTACTCGTGCACGTCCCCCTCCTCCGGGCACGGCGCCCCGTAGGCGGTGTCTCCGGCGGTGTTCTGACCCAACTTCGCGTCGGCCGGAACGGTGTTCTGCCGCAGTTCGACCAGTTGCGGGTCCAGGTCGTAGACCAGCCAGAACACGACGGCGTCGCGCGGATCGTCCACCACCAGCGCGATCGAGCCGACATCGTCGGGCAACCCCGACCAGCTCAGCGGCGGCGAGACCGGGTCGCCCTCGGCGTCGCAGGTGTACGCCACCGGCAACGGTTCCCCCTCCTGCATCATCGGGCTGCTCACGTTGATGTCGGTCGGCATCTCACCGCGCAGGTCCGAGGACAGCACTCCGCAGCCGGTCGAGGCGAGCAGGGCGGCCCCCGCCGCCACGGCTCCCACCCGGGCACCGGGGGACGTTCGGGCTGCGCCGCGCGCGGCGGTGGTCCGGGTGGAAGGCAAGACCGGGAACAAAATGGGGCTCCTGCTGGACTTTCGGGCCAAAAGGCGAGACTCGCTGTGGACCGGACCCGGTACCGGGGCGGCCCCGGAGCGGTCACGGTGGAACCGCGTGCACGGGAACCACCACGGGTCCCGGAAAACGGTCCTGAGCGAACCCTACTGCGATCGGCCCCGGCCCCGGGATTCCGGGAGTTCGGCGTGCCCGCGCCGTTCCGGTGCGGGCACGGCGCCGACGGGCGCCCGCCGCCCCGATCGGTGATCATGGGTCGGTGCGGTTCTCCATTCTGGGCCCCCTCCAGGTGCACGACGCCTCGGGGCACCCCATCACCATCGGCGGCGCGCGCCTGCGCGCCCTCCTGATCCTGCTCCTGCTCCGCCCCGGCCAACAGGTGGCCAACGAACAGCTCACCGACGCGATCTGGGGGGAGGACGTCCCCGCGGCCGCGGGCAACGCCCTCCAGGCCCTCGCCTCCCGACTGCGCCGCGCCCTGGGCGAGCGGACCCGCCTGCACGGCGACGCCTCCGGCTACCGGTTGGACGTCGTGCCCGGGCAGGTCGACCTGCACGAGTTCGAGGACCTGGCCAGACGCGGAGGGGACCGGCTCCAGGTCGGCCGCCCCCGGGAGGCCGAACGCGTCCTGTCCGCCGCGGCCTCCCTGTGGCGCGGCCCGGCCCTGCCCGACCTCACCGCCAGGGGAGTCGCCGACGACATCGCGCTGCGACTGTCCGAGACCCATCGCACGGTGCTGGAGGACCACCTGTGCGCCCGCATCGAACTGGGCCGCTTCGCACAGGCCCTGCCCGAGGCGGAGGCCCTGGCCGCACGCGAACCGCAGCGCGAGCGCCCCGTCGAACTGCTCATGCGCGCCCTGGCGGGCAACGGTCGCACCGCCGACGCCCTCGCCGCCTACGAGGAGTTCCGCAAGCGGCTGGCCGAGGAGACCGGCTTGGACCCCTCCGCCCGCCTGCGCGAAACCCACCTGCGCCTGCTCCGCGGGGAGCTCGCCGCCACGGCGCCCGGACCGCGCGGAGCTCCGGACCCGCCCGAAGTGGTCCGGTTGCCCCGGCACCTGACCAGTTTCGTCCCCCGTGAGGCCGAGGTGTCCGCCGCGGTCGCCCGCCTGTCCTGCGCGCGCATGGCCACGCTCACCGGCCCCGGCGGCTCGGGCAAGACCCGTCTCGCCGTCGAGACCGCCGCGACCCTGGTCGAACGCACCCCCGAACTGGTCTCCGGCGGGGTCTGGTTCGTGGAGCTCGCCCCCGTACGACAGGGGGACGACCTGCCCGACGCGATCGCGACCGCACTGGAACTGCGCGGGCACACGGTGCTCCAGGCACGTACCGGCACGGCGCCCCAGCCCTCCCTGGAAAGGGTCCTCGCCTTCCTGGGCGAGCGTGCGGGCCTGGTCGTGCTGGACAACTGCGAGCACCTGGTGGCCGACACCGCCCGCATCGTGCAGACCCTGCTGTCGCGCTGCCCGAACCTGCGCGTACTCGCCACGTCGCGGGAGCCGCTGGGGGTGGACGGGGAGAGCCTCCTACCGGTGCCCTCCCTTGCCCTGCCCCCCGAGGACGCCGACGTCGAGGAGGCCCGTACCTACACCTCCGTGGTGCTGTTCACCGAGCGCGCCGAGGCGGTGCGGCCCGGGTTCACGGTCGGCCCCGACAACGTCGCCCACGTCGTCCGGATCATGCGGGAGCTGGACGGCATGCCGCTGGCCCTGGAACTCGCCGCGGCCAGACTCAGGGCGATGTCGCCCGCCCAGCTCGCCGCCCGCCTCTGTGACAGGTTCCGCCTGCTCACCGGTGGAAACCGCTCGGCACTGCCCCGACACCGCACCCTGCGCGCCGTGGTCGACTGGAGCTGGGAACTGCTCGACGAACCCGAACGCCTCCTGCTGGGCCGTCTGGCGGTCTTCCCCGGCGGGGCCGACCTGGACGCGGTCGAGCGGGTCGGTTCCGACCCCGAGGGCGCGCCGGGGACCGTCGCCGGGCACGACGTGTGGGCCGTCCTGTTCGCTCTCGTGGACAAGTCCCTCCTGATCGCGGAGACCTCCGAACGCGAGGACGCCCCTCCCCGCTACCGGCAGTTGGAGACGGTCCGCGCCTACGCGGCCGAGCGCCTGGTGCGGAGCGGGGAGCAGGAACGGGTCCGGGACACCCAGGCCCGGTACGCGCGTGACCTGTGGAGGCGGGCCGACCCCGAACTGCGCGGACACGACCAGGGAAGGTGGATCGACCGGCTCGGCCGGGAGGCCGACAACTGCGCGGCCGCCTTCCAGTGGGCGCTGGAGCGCCGGGACGCCGCCCTGGCCCTGGACCTGGTCGAGTACTCCCAGTGGTACTGGACCCTGGTCGGGGGCTGGCGGCAGGTCCACCGCTGGTCGGAGCAGGCGCTGGAGCTGGTCGGGGACCGGCCGCCCGCGGGGCGCGAGGTGGCCTACGCCAGCTGCCTGTTCCACACGTCCGGTGAGACGGGGTTGGGCCGCACGGTCGTCCTGGCACGGATCGCCCGGGTGGAGGAGGTACTCCGGAGCGTGGGGCGTCGGGTGGAGGACCACCCACTGCTCATCCTCTGCCTGGTCTACCACGCGCTGTCGGACGGCCGGCCGGACAGCCCGGCCCGCGCACGCCTGGAGGAGGCCCTGGAAGGGCAGCCGGACGCCTGGGCCAGAGCGGCCACGTATCTGATGCTCTCGCTGCTGGACGCGGTCTTCGGGCAGGCGGAGCGCTCCCTGGAACGCGCCTCGACCGCGCTGGAGGCCATGCGCGGGCTCGGGGACGTGTGGGGCCAGTGCCACGCGCTCATCCAACTGGTGGACATCGCCCGCTTCACCGACCTCGAACGGTGTCGCTTCCTGCTCGCCGAGGGCGTCGATCTGGCCCGGGAGCGCGGGCTGGAGGGGATGGCGGCCGTCTTCCGGACCCGGAGGGCCCAGATCCTCGTCGACCTGGGCGACCTGGAGGGCGCCGAGCAGGACCTGAAGCAGCTCGCGGGGACCTCGGCGGAGGGCGAGCAGCTGGTGGTGCTCAGCCAGACCCGGGTCCAGTGGCTGCGCGCCGCGGGCCGTACCGACCAGGCCCGGAGGCTGATGGACCGGACCGAGCCGACCGTCGCCGGTCTGGGCGGTTTCGCACCGGCCTACCTCGAACCCGCCTGGCGGCTCCTGGCCGCGGACCTGGCCTGGGACGAGGGCGACACCGGCCGGGCCTGGCGGGAGGCGGGCCGGGCCTGGTGGCTGTCCCGGCACGGGTTGGGGACGGTCAGCGCCGACGTCCTGGACGCCTTCGCGGGCATGGTGGCCGAGCAGGACCCGGAGTGGGCCGCCCTCCTGCTCGGTTACGCCACCGCCCTGCGCGGTGTCGCGGACTCGGCCTCGCCGAGGGGGCTAAGGGTCCGTGAGCTCCTGGTGGAGCGGTTGGGCGAGGCCGGACTCCGGCAGCGGTCGGCCCGGGGCGAGGGCGCCGGGGCGGAGGCGATCCGCGCCCGGGTGGCGCGGTGGCTGGCCCCGATCGTGCCGGACGACGTCGACCTGGGCGACTGGGCGCGCTGAGCCCGCGGGGCGGCGCCGCGGAGCGCGGTGCCGCCCCGCGGCGGTGCGTCAGGTGCGTCGGCGGTAGGCCCACACGGCCAGCGGGAAGAAGACCGCGGTGATCAGGACGGTCCAGACCAGGGTCCAGGCCAGGGGACCGGCGACGTCGCCGCCGAGCATCAGCCCGCGCATGGCGTCCACGACGTGGGTGACGGGGTTGTTCGCGGCGATCGGAGCCAGCCAGCCCGGCATGTCGTCCGGCGAGACGAAGGTCGAGCTGCCGAAGGTCAGCGGGAACAGCAGGATCATCGCGAACGACTGCACGGCCATGGGTGTGCGGACGATCATGCCCACGAAGGCCGACATCCAGCACAGCGCGAACGCGAACAGCAGCACCAGCGCACTGGCGGCGACCACACCGGTCACCCCGCCCTCGGGGCGGAAACCGATGGCCAGTCCCACGAGCATCACCATGACCACGGTGATCGCGTAGCGCACCAGGTCGCCCAGGACCGCACCGATCAGCGGGGCCGAACGAGCGATGGGCAGGGACCGGAACCGGTCGAAGATCCCCTTCTCCACGTCCTGACTCAGGCTGAAACCGGTGCCCATCGTGGCGAAGATGACCGACTGCGCGATGATGCCGGGCATCAGGAAGTCGCGGTAGGCCTGCCAGTCGCCCATCATCGCCTGTCCGAAGACGAACACGAACAGGGTCACGAACATGACCGGCTGCAGCATGAGCCCGAAGACCTCTTCGGGGTTGGCCTTGATCTTCAGGATGCTGCGCCAGGTGAGCTGGAGCCCGTTCTGGACGGTGGTCAGCGGGGAGATGTTCGGCGGCGCCACCGGGGCGCCTCCCGACACCGTTCGCGTCGGGGTCGTCACGGTGCTCATGCGGGGGTCCCTTCGGTCGCGGGTGTGCCCGTGGTCTCGTCTTCGGCGGTGTGCCCGGTGAGGGCGAGGAAGACCTCGTCCAGGCTCGGCCTGCGCAGGGAGAGCTCGGCGACGGACACTCCCTGCTCGTCCAGGCGGCGCACCGTCTCGGGCAGGACGCCGGAGTCGGCGACCGGGACGCTGAGGAGCATTCCGTCCGTGGTCGCCGGGGTGCTGGTGACGGCCTCCACGATCCGGGTGGCCAGCGGCAGCTGCGCGGGGTCGACGGTGCGCAGCTGCAGCACCTGGTCGCCCGCCTGGTTCTTCAGCTCCTCGGGGGTGCCCCGGCTGATCACCCGGCCGTGGTCCAGGACCATGATGTCGTCGGCGAGCTGGTCGGCCTCCTCCAGGTACTGGGTGGTGAGCAGCACGGTCACGCCGTCGTCCACGAGTCCGCGCACGACCTCCCACAGGCCGATCCGGCTGTGCGGGTCCAGGCCGGTGGTCGGTTCGTCCAGGTACAGCAGGGTGGGCCGTCCCACCAGGCTCGCCGCCAGGTCCAGCCGCCGGCGCATCCCGCCGGAGTAGGTCTTGGCGGGGCGGTCGGCGGCGTCGGCGAGCCCGAAGCGCGCCAGGAGCTCCCCGGCCCTGGACCGGGCGTCGGCGCGGCCGAACCCGAGCAGGCGGGCGATGAGCACCAGGTTCTGGGTGCCGGTCAGTTCGGCGTCCACGGCCGCGTACTGCCCGGTCAGGCCGATCTGGCGGCGTACCTCGTGTGGTTCGCGGACCACGTCGAAGCCGCCGACGGTGGCGTGCCCGGCGTCGGGCCTGAGCAGGGTGGAGAGGATGCGCACGGTCGTGGTCTTCCCGGACCCGTTGGGCCCCAGGACGCCCAGCACGGCCCCCGACTCGGCCGTCAGGTCCACACCGTCCAGGGCGGTCTTGCCCTTGAAGTGTTTGACCAGCCCTTCCGCGCGGATGGCGTCAGTCATTGGTCCTCCGTTTCAACGTCTGTCCCCAAGTGTGCCGACCTGCACTGACAGAACGCTGACAGTCTGACTCGCCCCGCTCTGACACCATCGGCGTACGTCCCGTCCGGGACACCACGGCCTAGACTCGTGCAGGTGATGAACACCCCGCCGCATGACGCCATTCCCCCGGGGGGAGAGCCCCCGCAGCCACCCGAACGGACCGTCGGCGCACGACTGCGCCCGCCCTCGCGGCGGGTGAGCGGACGCGCGATCGGGGTGTGGACGCTGCGGCTGCTCTTCGGGGCGGTCCTCAACCTGGTCGTGTTGAGCCTTCTCGCCTGGGGCGCGAGCTCGGCGCCCTGGGCCTGGATCCCCGGGCGGGTGGCGGAGAACGCCTGGATGCTGCCGGTGGCCTACTCGGTGTACGCGCTGGCCAAGATCGCGATCGTGCCCTCCTGGCGGTACCGGGTGCACCGGTGGGAGGTCGGCGCGGACGTCATCTACACCCGGGCCGGGTGGATCAGCCGCACCTGGCAGCTGGTTCCGGTCAACCGGCTCCAGACCGTGGACCACACCCAGGGCTGGCTGGAGCGGGTCTTCGACGTGGCCACGCTCCAGGTCCAGACCGCCTCCTACGCCGGTTCCTCGACCATCGAGGGCCTGGACTCCGACGAGGCGCGCCGGCTCAGCGAGGAGCTCGCCGTGCGTGCCGGAACCCTGCGGGACGACGCGACCTGATGGACCGACGGCACGAACCCGAACCGAACCCCCACGGCGCCGAACCCACCGACCCCGCGACGGGCGGCTGGGTCGCGCCGGGCAGTACACCTTCCGGAACCGCGCGTGAACCGGAGCGGGGCGCGGCGGACGCCACCGAACCCGGTTCCGCACACCCGGCCCCTGCCGGCGGCGCGTCCGCCGCCGACGCGCCCTCCGCCACCGAACAGCCCCGTTCCTGGTGGGGGGAGGCGCCCGGGGGCGGGCCGCCCGCCGACCTCGGCGCGCGCAGTGCCCGCCAGCTCAGCCCGCGCAGCATGGTCGTCGGTCCGATCAACCAGCTCAGGAACCTTCTCCTGCCCGTCCTGGCCGGCCTGGTGGTCGGTGGGTTCAACCCCTGGCTGCTGGCGGCCACGGGGGCCGGCGTCGTCGCACTCCTGATCGGCGGGTTCGTCACCTGGCGGACGTTCCGCTACGAGGTGGAGGAGGACCGGATCGAGATCCGCAGGGGGCTCATCCGGCGTTCCCGGCGCACGATCCCGCTGGAACGCGTCCGCGGGGTGGACGTCACCAGCACCCTCCTGCACCGGATGCTCGGTGTCGCGGTGGTCCGGATCGAGGCGGCGGCCGGGTCGGCCGGGGCCACCGAGGACGGCAAACTCGACGCGGTCTCCGCCGCCGAGGCCGAGCGGTTGCGCCGGGTACTGCTGCACCGTAGGGCCGTGCTCACCGGACGGGACGCGGCGGCGGGGCAGGGCCAACGGTCCGGGGAGTCGGCGCACGGCTCCGAGGCCGGTCGGCACGCCTCCGGAGCGCAGGACCCGCCGAGCGCGGACGGGGCAGCCGATGACACCGGCGACGCCGATGACGCCGTCACCCACTTCACGATGCCCCGGAGCTGGTACCTGTACGGGTTGCTCAGCCTGGGCTACCTGCTGACCCCGTTCGTCGTCCTGGCGACCCTGCTCGGCACGGTCCAGCAGTCTGCCGGGGAGGTGGCCACCGATTTCTTCGTCGACTGGGTGACCAGTACCGACCGCGCCTTCCTGGTCGTGTTCGGGACGGCGTCCGTGGGTGTGCTGGTGGCGCTGATGCCGGTGTTCGCGGTGGTCTCCTACTCCCTGACCCACTGGGGGTTCTCACTCAGGGACCGGGACGGCTCCCTGGTCGCCGAGCGCGGCCTGTTCACCCGGCGCAGCGTCACCCTGGAGAAGCGGCGCATCCGCGGGTACGAACTGCTGGACAACCCCCTCGAACGCACCCGCGGGGCGGTGGGTCTGCGCGCCATCGTCACCGGCCTGGGCGACACCGCCACCCGCGCGGTGCTGTTGCCGGTCGGCCCGAGGCCCCGGGTGGAGGAGGTCGTGGGCGGGGCCCTGGCCCTGTTCCGGGGGTCGCTGATCCGGCACCCCCGGGCGGCGTTGTACCGGCGGCTGATCCGTGCGGTGTTGCCCTTCGCCGCGGTGGCGGCCGTGGCCCTGGCCCTGGGCGCCGTGTGGCCGGCGGTGGCCGCCGGGTTCCTGGCTCTGCTGGGGGTGCCCCTCGCGGTCGACCGCTACCGTTCGCTGGGGCACGGCTACGACGGTGAACGGGTGAGTGTGCGCTCGGGGTCGCTGTCCCGTTCCCAGGCCACGGTGGAGCGGTCCGCGGTGATCGGGTGGACCTGGACCCAGACCCTCTTCCAGCGCCGGTCCCGCCTGGCGGACCTCCAGGTCACCGTGGGTGCGGGTGCGGGCGGTTACACCGCACAGGACGCCTCCCTTGCGGAGTCCGTGGACTTCGCCGCCCGGGTCACCCCCGAGATGGTGCGGCCCTTCCTGGCCGCGGACGGGGACGAGGAGGGCTGGGCGGACGATCTGCGGGGGACGGGCTGACACGGCCTGGGGCACCGGGGGTGCCCCCGGCAGGCGGTGCCGGGACGGGGAGGAGGGCGGCCGCTCTCGTGCGACCGCCCTCCCACGGGGTGTGCCGGTGCGTCCCCGGCACCTTTGTTCCGTTCGGGGTGCCCCTGTGCTGTTCCGGGAGCCCTGCGCCGTTCGGTCAGTCGTTCTTCTTCGAACCGAACATGATCTCGTCCCAGGAGGGCACCGAGGCCCGGCGCCCCCGCCCCTTGCGCTTGGCGGGACCAGCGGCGGTGGAGCCGTTGGCCGCGGCCGGGACGGCCGCCGCGGGCGGCTGCTCCCCGGCGGCGCGGCGCGGAGTTCCGGCGTCGTTGAGGTCGATGGTGGCGCGGCGGCGGCGCGGCCGCTGCTGTGCGGGCTCCTCGGCCGCCGGGCCCTCCTCCGGGTCGGTCCGTGGCGCGGCCGCCGGTGCGGGCGGGGCGTCCGACCACTCCGGTGCGCTGTCAGGCCCGGTCCGCTGCCGGGGTTCGGCGTGCTCGGGGGCCCGGCGGGCGGCGGGCCCGCTCTCCTCCAGCCCGTACCCGCGGGGTTCGGGGCGAGCGGGCGGGGCCTCGGCCGGTTCGGTGAACTGCCGGTGGACCGGCTCGGGCCGGGGCGCGGCGGGCCGGTGCGTCTGCGGCAGGGGCGCCGCGGGCGGCGCCTCGTCCGGACGTTCCGCGAACCGTTCGCTGGGGCGCTCCAGGGGACGTCGGGGTGCGGGTTCCTGGG
The DNA here is from genome assembly GCF_056173285.1 of Nocardiopsis sp. iso_40. Taxonomy (NCBI): domain Bacteria; kingdom Bacillati; phylum Actinomycetota; class Actinomycetes; order Streptosporangiales; family Nocardiopsidaceae; genus Nocardiopsis; species Nocardiopsis sp. iso_40. The sequence goes on from NZ_CM149666.1 coordinate 2,352,731, forward strand.
GTTGCGGCGCCTGGCGGTGGCGCTCCTCCCGGAGCGGGACACCGAACTGGTCGGTCTCGGGGCGCCGTGCCACGGGGTGCAGCGGGTCGTCCAACGGCGTGTCCTGCGCGGGCGACAGGCGGCGCGGGGCGACGTGGTCGTGACGTCGCTCGGCGGCGGACTGTGCGTCCAGGCGGGGCAGGTCGGTGGCGGCCTCGTTGCGGCGCGGGGCGAAGGGTGTGACGTTCGTGCCGGGGGAGGGCGGCGCGTCCAGGGGCTCGTTGGATGAGAACCGGTCGGCCTCCTCGTCGGCGGGGACGACGCTGTTGTGTCTGGGCTCGTACAGCCAGTGGGCGACGCGCTCGTCGCCGCCGTGCAGGAAGACGAGCTTGAGCTGCCAGGAACGGTCCTCCCGCTTCCACGAGTCCCACACCGCGTCACCGGTCTCCAGCTGGTGGGCGCCGATTCTTCTGGTGACCACCTCCTCCAGGGAGGGGCCCGGTGCGGCGTCACCGTGTGAACGCACGGTGGCGCGCTGGGCCTGCTGCGCGATGTACTCGCGCTCCTGGAGGACGGGGCCCTCGAACCAGCGCACCCGTTCGATGGGTATCCCGGAGATCTCGGAGATGGCCTCCGCGGTCTCGCCGGACCGGATGCGGGCCTGGATTTCCTTGGGGCGCAACGGATTCTCCACTTCGATCTCGTACTGGCCGAGCCGGGAGAACTGGCCGCGTACTGCGGCACGGAGGCGGTCGTCGACGGGCAGCATGAAGCGGGTTCCACGGCCGGTGCTGGCCAGCACCAGGTAGGTGCCGTCCTCACTCACGGCCACGAGGCGAAGCTCGTGCATCGCCCTCCCTTTCGTGTCCCGTCGAGAGCCGGTCCGGCGGACCGTCCCCCGCGTTCTCCAAGTCTGGTCGGCCGACAACTGTTCGGCCAGTACCGCGCCCGGCATGTCCGAACTGTGCCCGCCTCCCGGCCCGTGGTGGGCACCACGGTGGGAGCTGCCCCGAGGTTCCGGGGCCCTCACGGTCGCTTCCGGTGCCAATCTTGACACGCTGAACCTTCCGCGACCGGGAGCGATCGTGGGGGAATGTCGCGGATCCCGCGCGAAGGCTCCGCGGTGATGGTATCCCGCGCTTCCCGAATCACCCCAGGGCTGTGGAAAACTCTGATCTCGGACCAGGTCCGAACATGAGGCGTCCTGGTGTTCGCAAATCGACACGCCGATGGATGTCAGACAGTGATCCTTCTAATCTCATGTCGTTATCAGCGATGAGTCCCCGTTATGGTGAAGTTTCAACTCATGGGCGGTTTGTGATGTCTGGGGCCTAAGGGGTCATATGCCCCACCACACGCCCATCCCAGGACCAAGTGCCCCGCCGCGCCCGAACGCGGCCGACGAAGGGGGGACGGCGCTATGCCAAGATCCGAGCACGGGGACGGACCCGAGGCGGGCGAGGAGGGACCGGAGGAGAGCGCGGGCAGGAGGAAGCGCATCGACCTGAGCGTGGCGCAGGTCGCCGGTGCCGGTGTCGCGACCCTGACCGCGGCCACCGCGGCCTCCTACCTCAACGTCTACGGCACCGTCATCGGTACCGCCGTCATGGCCGTACTCAGCACCAGCGCGGCGCCGGTGATCCAGCACTGGATCACCCGCAGCAGCGAGCAGGCGAGGGAACTGGCGGAGAAGAAGGCCGCCAGGAACACCGGCGCGCGCTCCCCCGTCCGGCCCGGGGCCGCGGACCCGGAGTTCGACACCAACGCGATCCCCGCCGCGGACGCCGGCCTCCACGGGCCGCTCGGGGACCCGGACGCGGCCCGGACGACGGTCATGCCGGTCCTGGGACGGGACCTGCCGGGCCAGACCGTCGCGCACGGTTTCGGCAACCCCGAGGCCCCCGCCGTCGTGGGCGGCCCGGCGGCCCCCGACGCTACCGAGCTCATGCCCGCCGCCCACGACAGGTACACCGACGACCCGGACGGCCCCGGGGAGGGACCGGGCGGGAAGCGCCCCAAGCGCGGCTGGCGTACCGCGGCCGTCTCGGCCGCTGCGGTGTTCGTCCTGGTCATGCTGGTGATCCTGGCCTTCGAGCTGTTCACCGGCCGCTCCCTGACCGCGTGGACCCAGGGACAGGACGAACCCACCTCGCCCTCCCTGCTCGGCGGCAGCTCCGTCACGGCGCAGGTCGAGGAGGAAACCCCCGAGGACACCGGGGACGAACGGCCCTCCACTGAGGACGGCGCCGGAACGGAGGAGCCGGAGACCGGGGCGCCGACCGAACCCGAACCCGAACCCACCCCGTCCCCGTCGGAGGCCGGGCCGGACACCCCCGAGGGCACGACCGACCCCGTCGACCCGCCGGTGGACGAGGGCACCCCGGAGGAACCGGGGGACGCGGAGGTTCCCGGCCCCGGGACGGGGGAGGCGCCCGAGGGCGGTGCGCAGCCCGAGCCCGTTCCGGAGGCACCCGCGGAGTGAGCCCGGCACGGCGGTCCTCCGCCCGCGGTGCGGTGCCCGGCCGCCCGGGTCCGCACCGCGGGCCCTCCCGGAGGGCCCGGCCGAACGCCCCTCAGCCGAACACCCGGTCCAGGTAGGCGTTGCCGAAGCGGCGGTGCGGGTCCACCCGGTCCCGCACCGCCAGGGCATCGCCCAGACGCGGGTAGACGCTCTCCAGGTAGGCGCGGTCGCGGGTGTGCATCTTGCCCCAGTGCGGGCGTCCGCCCACGGAGGTGAAGACCGCCTCCAGGTCGGCGAAGTAGGACTCGTAGGGCGTCCCCTTGTACATGTGCACCGCCACGTAGGCGGTCTCCCGCTCGTGGGCGGTGGACAGCCAGGCGTCGTCGGCCGGGGCGAACCGCACCTCCACGGGGAAGCTCACCCGGTGGTCGCCGCGGTTCACGATCTCCCGGGCCTGGCGCAGGACGTCCGCCACGTGCTCGGCCGGGATCGCGTACTCCATCTCCACGAACCGCACGTCGCGCACCGACGCGAACACCTTGTGCGAGACGTCGGTGTAGGACCGGGCGGACAGCGCCCGGGAACTGATCTGGTTCACAGCCGGGACCACCGAGGGGAAGCGGCGGCACACCCGGTTGATCCGGTCGAAGATCGTGTTGGACAGGAAGTCGTCGTCCAGCCAGGACCGGAAGTTCGACAGCGGCTCGGCCGGGCCCGGGGAGACGTTGTTGCGCTTGGTGTTGGTGCTCTCGGTGTGCGGGAACCAGAAGAACTCGAAGTGGTCGTTCTCCGCGCGCAGTTCGGGGAGGCGCTCCAGGACCTCGTCCAGGGGCATGGGCTCCTCCCGGGCGTGCAGGAGGAACGCCGGGCGGACCGCCATCGTCAGCGCCGTCACCACGCCGAAGGCGCCCAGGCCCACCCGGGCCGCGTGGAACAGGTCCGGGTCCCGGTCGGCCGAGCACTCGACCACGGACCCGTCGGCGAGCACCATCTCCATGCCCACGACCTGGCTCGCCAGGCCCCCCGCGTCCCGACCGGTGCCGTGGGTGCCGGTCTGTACCGCGCCGGACACGGTCTGCACCGCGATGTCGCCCATGTTGGCCAGCGCGACGCCGTGCGAGGCCAGCACGTCGTTGAAGTCGCACAGGGGCAGACCCGCCTCGACCGTGGCGGTGCCCGCGCCGGGGTCGATCGAGCGCACACGGGTCAGGGAGGTGGGAGCCAGGAGCAGGCCGTCGGTGACGGCCACGTCCGTGAAGGAGTGGCCGGAGCCGACCATGCGTACGCGCAGGTCCTCGGCGGCGGCTGAGGAGACCGCGGAGGCGACCTCCCCGGTGCTGTTGGGGGTCGCCGTACGGCGGGGGCGGGCCTGGTGGGTGTCGGCCCAGGTGTGCCACAACACATCAGTCATGCGGTGACATTACCGATCAGTCACTTGTGTGACCAGAGGAAGAGTGTCCCTGGTCACGGAAGACGTGAAAGTTCCACGACAAGGGGCGGGGCGGATCATGCCGGTCCCGGAGAGCTGGTTTCATGAGTTCCATGAGGCCTTACGACGCGTTTTTGCTGATCTCCTTCGGTGGCCCGGAGGGCGAGGACGAGGTCATCCCGTTCCTGGAGAACGTCACCCGCGGGCGCAACATCCCCCGCGAAAGGTTGGCGGAGGTCGGTGAGCACTACTTCCTCTTCGGTGGAGTGAGCCCGATCAACCAGCAGTGCCGGGACCTGCTCGCCGCGGTCACCGCCGACTTCGACGCCAACGGCGTCGACCTTCCGGTCTACTGGGGCAACCGGTTCTGGGAACCGATGCTCACCGACACCCTCGCGAGGATGAGGCAGGACGGGGTCCGCCGAGTGCTGGCGCTGCCCACCTCCGCCTACTGCAACTGGTCCAGCCGGACCGCCTACCGCGAGGACATCGAGCGCGCCCGTGCCGCGCTGGGCGAGGACGCTCCCGAGGTCGACCTGATCCGCCCCTTCTACGACCACCCCGGGTTCGTCGGGCCCCTGGCGGAGCACGCCCAGGCCTGTCTGGACAGGCTCCCCGAGGAGCAGCGCGAGGGCGTGCGCCTGCTGTTCTCCGCGCACTCCATCCCCACCGCCATGGCCGAGGCCAGCGGCGGTCCGGACCAGGACCTGGGCCCCGAGGGCGCCTACGGGGCCCAGCTCGCGGAGGTGGCCCGCCTGGTGGTCGGGCGCCTCGACCGGGAGTACCCCTACGAGCTCGTCTACCAGAGCCGCAGCGGGCCGCCGAGCCAGCCCTGGCTGGAGCCCGACGTCAACGACCGGATGGAGGAGCTCGCCGGGGAGGGCGTCCCCGCCGTGGTGGTCGTTCCGCACGGGTTCGTCTCCGACCACATGGAGGTCAAGTTCGACCTCGACGTGGAGGCCCGCGAGACCGCCGAGAAGCTCGGTATCGGCTACGAGCGCGCGCTCAGCCCGGGCACGCACCCCGCGTTCGTGTCCATGGTGACCGAACTGGTGCACGAGTACACCGGCCGCGCCGCGGAGCAGCGGCTCACCTCCCTGCCGCGCTGCGCCGGGGGGAGCGGTCAGTGCTGCAAGCAGCGCTGACCGGGCCGAACCGCACTGGCGGGACGCTCTCGTGTCCCACCGGTGCGGGCCCCGTGCGCGGTCGCCGGGGCTGACGGCGGGCCGGGCCCCGCTCCCCGGGGGAGGCCGGTCGGGACACGCTCTTCGGTGCAAGACTTGTCAACGTTGTTGACGCCCCCTGAGGTGCGAGAAATACAGCGGTGACCCGGGTCACCGCGGCCGATAGGGTCGGGTCAGACCACAAGTCGACGGTTTCAGGAGATTTTGTCTTGGTTCGTTCCTGGTATGAACTGCCGGAGTACGTCCGCCTGCGCCGCGTGAACGGGCTGCGCCTGTCCCCGGACGGCACCCGCCTCGTCGCGCCCGTGAGCGACATCGCCCCCGACTCCAAGTCCTTCCGCAGCGCCCTGTGGGAGATCGACACCGCCACCGAATCCGAGGGCGGGCGCGCTCCCCGGCGGCTGACCCGCTCCACCAAGGGCGAGTCCGGCGCCGAGTTCCTCCCCGACGGCTCGGTGCTCTTCAGCACCGGACGCGTCGATCCCGAGGCCAAGGCCGAGGACAAGCCCAAGGCCGCGCTGTGGCTGCTGCCCGCGGACGGCGGCGAGGCCCGCCAGGTCGCCTCCCGCCCCGGGGGCATCGGCGCCTTCGCCGTCGCCCGTGACTCCGGACTGGTCGCCTTCACCGGGAGGGTGCACCCCGGTGCCGAGGACGCCGAGGCCGACACGGAGGCCAGAAAGGCCCGTGAGGAGGCCGGGGTCACCGCGATCCTGCACGAGGCCCTGCCCGTGCGCTCCTGGGACAGCGACATCGGCCCGGACCACCCGCGGATCTTCACGGCCGCCCCGCCCGAGGACGAGGACGCCCGCCTCGGCGAGCCCAAGGACCTCACCGGTGACGCGGGCCTGTCCCTTCTCGGCGCCTCCCCGGAACTGACCCCCGACGGGTCCGCCCTGCTCACCACCTGGTCGGTGCCCACCTCCCGCGGCGCCCGCCGGGACGAGGTCGTCGCCGTGGACACGGCCACCGGCGAGCGCCGCACCATCGCCGGCGGGCCCGACGCCCGGTTCGACTTCGGCAACCCCCTGGTCTCCCCGGACGGCACCAGGGCCCTGGTCTTCGCCGATGACGAGGGCAGCTACGACGGAGAGCCCCGCAACGCCACGCTGTGGCTCACCGACCTCGCCACCGGCCAGGGCCGCGACCTGCTCCCCGACCACGAACTCTGGCCCCGCGGTTACGCCTGGTCGGCCGACTCCGGCACGGTCTTCCTCGTCGCCGACGAGAACGGCCGACGCCCGGTCTTTCGCCTGGACCTGGCCACCGGCTCCCTCACCCGGGTCACCGGGGACCACGGTGCCTACAGCGAGCTGAACCCGTCTCCCGACGGCCGCCACGTCTACGCTCTGCGCGACGCCTGGGACGCCCCGCCCGCACCCGTGCGCCTGGCCGCCGACGCCACCGACGGCCAGCCCGAGTACCTGCGCACCCCCGGCTCCGAGCTGACCATGCCGGGCACCCTCACCGAGATCGAGACCACCGCCGACGACGGCACCCGGATCCGGTCCTGGCTGGTGCTGCCCGAGGAGGCCTCCGCCGCCTCGCCCGCACCGCTCATGCTCTGGGTCCACGGAGGCCCCTACATGAGCTTCAACGGGTGGTCCTGGCGCTGGAACCCGTGGCTGCTGGCCGCGCGCGGCTACGCCGTCCTGCTTCCGGACCCCGCCCTGTCCACCGGTTACGGCCAGGACATGCTCCGCCGCGCCTGGGGCCGGTGGGGCCCGCGCACGCACGCCGACGTCATGGCGATCACCGACGCCGCCGAGGCCCGCGAGGACATCGACGCCGAGCGCACCGCGATGATGGGCGGCTCCTTCGGCGGCTACATGGCCAACTGGATCGCCGGGCACACCGACCGGTTCAAGGCGATCATCTCGCACGCCTCCCTCTGGCAGCTGGACGGGTTCAGCGGGACCACCGACTACCCGCCGGTGTGGGAGAGCGAGTTCGGCACCCCGCTGGCCCAGCCGGAGCGCTACCAGCTGAACTCGCCGCACCTGCACGCCGACAGGATCCGTACCCCGATGCTGGTCATCCACGGCGACAAGGACTACCGGGTGCCGATCGGGGAGGGCCTGCGCCTGTGGCGCGACCTCCTCCTGCATGAGGTCGACGCCAAGTTCCTGTACTTCCCGGACGAGAACCACTGGATCCTGACGCCCGGCAACGCACAGGTCTGGTACGAGACGGTCTTCGCCTTCCTGGACCACCACGTCCACGGCAAGGAGTGGACCAGGCCCGAGCTGCTCTAGGGTCCCGCACCTGAGGAGGGGCCCGGCACGCGCGGTGCCGGGCCCCTCCTCCGGCGCGTTCGCCCTGCTTCCGTGGGCGAGGGCGGGCTCCACGTAGAGTTCGGTGGCGGAATCATCCGGACACACCCGTCCGGAGGGCCACGACCAGGAGGGCAACAGTGACCACCATCCAGTCCCCACACGACCCGGAGAAGCTGCGGGACCTCGCCGTCGCCGTGGCGGCGGAGGCCGGTGAACTCGCGGCCAAGGGGCAGGAGGGCATCACCGTCCTGGACACCAAGTCCAGCCCCACCGACGTCGTCACCGAGATGGACCGGGCCACCGAGGACCTGATCCGGGAGCGTCTGCTCGCGGCCCGCCCCCACGACGCGATCCTCGGTGAGGAGGGCGGCGGGGTCGAGGGCACCAGCGGGGTGCGCTGGATCGTCGACCCCATCGACGGCACCGTCAACTACCTGTACGGGAGCCCCGACTGGGGCGTGGCCATCGGTGCGGAGGTCGACGGGGCGGTCGTGGCCGCAGCGGTCCGCCTGCCCGCCCACGGGCAGATGTTCGACGCGGTCCTGGGCGGCGGGTCCCGGCTCGACGGCCGGACCCTGCGCGCACCGGACCGGGTCCCACTGGACCGGGCCCTGGTCGCCACCGGCTTCGGCTACCTGCCCGAACGCCGGCTCCAGCAGGCCAGGGTCCTCACCGGGGTGGTCCAGCACATCCGTGACATCCGCCGGGGCGGCTCGGCCGCGGTCGACATCACCGGGATGGCCACCGGGCGCTACAACGCCTACTACGAGCGCGGACTCCACATCTGGGACTGGGCCGCGCCGGGGCTGGTGGCCAGTGAGGCCGGTGTCCGGGTGGGCGGCCCCCGCGGGGGCCCGCCCAGCAACGACCTGGTGATCGCAGCCCGGCCCGGCCTCTACGAGGAGCTCGACGCACTCCTGGCACCGCTCGGAGCCGACACCGACGGCTGATCGGGGTCCGCACGCGCGGCCCCGGATACACGAAACCCCGGGCACACACGGTGCCCGGGGCGGGGGAGGGGCGGGGTCGGACACCCGGAGGTTGTCTGCCCGCCCCGATGCTGTTGCTGTGCGTCCCCGACCCCTCGGGGGCGGGAACCGCGTCGGCCGCTCCGGTCAGGAGTGGGCGTCGACGCCGTTGCGAGCCGCGATGCGGTAGAGATCCTCGAGCTCCGACGCATGGGTGTCGGCAAGGAAGTCGTCCCCGGCGGCCTGCGCCGACTGGAGTGACCGGTAGGTCTCGTTGATACGGACCTTGATCTCCGCCATGAACTCGCCCATTGCACCTCTTCCAGGGGTAGGCACCGGGACACGGTCAGTGCCCCGGTGTGCATCCTTGTGCGCACGCCTGCGCGTGGGCACGAACCGAAGTCGTCACGACCCTGTGACATGCATGCTCGTCGCGGTCCGGGACGGTACCCCGGTTTCCACGCGTGCGTCTCCTACCTCTACCGCACTGTGATCCGCGTCAAACCCCCGCCCCCCGCGCGTGATCCTTCCGTGACGGTAAGCGGGCGCGACGGCCTCTTCCGTAGGATGGAAAAGGGCCCGTCGGCGGGGGTGGCGCCCCGCCGGGGGGGCCGTCGCCGCCGGTGCCCCCGGGGCGGTTTCGGCAAGCGGCGGAAAAAGTGTCCCAAGACACATTTGCCGAACGGGGCTTCTGCTTACTCGTTCCTTATTCTTGATGTGTCAGATTTGAGATGTGCGGGGTTGAGCCGTCGCCGACGGTTGGGGGATTCGTCGGCGACGGCCGCCCCGCGCTCAGGGGAGCTGTGAAGCTCCCGGCCCAGCGCCCGTGCCACACGGGGCGAGGAGAGCGGGACTCCCCCCGGAGTCCCCGGCGGGTTTACCGTCTCCTTACCTCCACTGTGAAAGAACGGTTGACGCGGCCGGGACCAAGAACGCCGCTGCCGGTGTGTTGGGGGATGCGCCGGCAGCGGCCCCCTTTTTGTTTCCAGACACCGATGCTCTAGAAGGACAACGTTGCGCGTACTCGTGGTCGAAGACGAACGGGTCCTGGCCGACGCGGTGGCGGTCGGACTGCGACGGGAGTCCATGGCGGTGGACGTCGTCTACGACGGGGACACCGCCCTGGAGCACACCGCGGTCAACGACTACGACGTCGTCGTCCTCGACCGCGACCTCCCCGGGGTCCACGGCGACGACGTCGCCCGCTCCCTGGTCAACGAGAGCTACAACGGCCGCATCCTGATGCTCACCGCCTCCGACGGGGTCCAGGACAAGGTTGAGGGCCTCACCATCGGAGCCGACGACTACCTGGCCAAACCCTTCGCCTTCGCCGAACTCATCGCCCGTGTGTACGCCCTGGGCCGCCGTTCGGCGCCCCCGCTGCCACCGGTGCTGGAGCGGGGCGGCATCACCCTGGACCCGGCCAACCACCTGGTGCACCGCGACGGCCGCGAGATCTCGCTGACCCCCAAGGAGTTCGCCGTCCTCCAGGTGCTCATGCGCGCCCGGGGGACGGTGGTCAGCGCCGAGGGTCTCCTGGAGAAGGCCTGGGACGAGAACGCCGACCCCTTCACCAACGTCGTCAGGGTCACCGTCATGACCCTGCGCAAGAAGCTCGGTGACCCGCCGGTCATCCAGACCGTTCCGGGGGCGGGGTACCGCTTGTGAGACCGGGGGAGCGCCCAGAACCAGGGCAGGTGGAGCCCACGCGTCCCGGGGACACCGGGACCTGGCGCAGCCTGAACTCCGTCGCCCCCGACGGGGACGGGGCCGAACGCTCCTCCGCCCACGCCACGGTCCACCGCCTCACCGACAACCTCAGCCTGCGCGCCCGCCTCACCCTCATCTACGGGATGCTGTTCTTCGCGGCGGGCTCCCTGCTGGTGCTGGTCAACTACCTGGTCATCGCGGTCCTGCTCAACGCGCTCCTGGCCGAGGAGAGCCCGGCGGAGCTGATCGAGAACAGCCACCACATCGAGCAGGTCCTCACCCACGTCACCCGGTTCTCCCTGCTCGCCCTGTTCCTCGTGGGCCTGCTCGCCGTGGGCCTGGGGTACGCCGTGGCGGGTCGCGCCCTGTCGCCCCTGCAGAAGATCACCCGGATCGCCAGGAGGCTCTCCGAACGGTCCCTGCACGAACGCATCGCCCTGTCCGGTCCGGACGACGAGATCCGCGAGCTCGCCGACACCTTCGACGGCATGCTCGAACGCCTGGACCGGGCCTTCGACGGGCAGCGGCGCTTCGTCGCCAACGCCTCCCACGAGCTGCGTACGCCGCTGGCGATCAACCGCACCCTCCTGGAGGTGGCCCTGAGCGCCCCGGACGTCTCACCGGACCTCAAGACCGTCGGGCAGACCCTGCTGGAGACCAACGCCCGCCACGAACGCCTCATCGACGGCCTGCTCTTCCTCGCCAAGAGCGACCGGGAACTGGAGGCCAAGGCCAGGGTCGACCTGGGCGAGGTCGCCGGGACCGTGCTCAGCCAGCTCGCCGGGGACATCGAGGAGTCGGGGCTGTCGCTGCGCCGGGACCTGAGGCCCGGGCCGGTGACCGGCGACCCGGTCCTGCTGGAGCGCCTCGTCGCCAACCTCGTCGAGAACGCCCTCAAGTACAACGTCGAGGAGGGCGAGATCACCGTACGCAGCGGCATGTACGAGGGCATGCCCGCGGTCCAGGTGGAGAACTCGGGCAAGGTCATCCCGGCCTACGAGATCGAGGGGCTCTTCGAGCCGTTCCGCCGCGGTTCCGGAGACCGGGTGGGTTCGGGCCGCAGCTCGGGCCTGGGCCTGTCCATCGTGCGCTCGGTGGTCCGCGCGCACCGGGGCGTGGTGACCGCCTGGCCCCGTGCCGGCGGCGGCCTGGTCGTCACCGTCTGCCTGCCCGTGCCCTCGGGGCAGCGGGGCGGGGACGCCGAACGCCGTTGACGGCCCAAGCTGCGCAAGGCCGCGCTTCGTGGTATCTATACGTGTCCGAAGACACGCCCACCCCTGTCACGAGCGCAGACCCGGGGTGGGTATGCTTCCCCGGGCGTGGACACGGAGGGAATCCCTCCTGACGTGGGCATGTCTTGATTTTCGCCCGTACCCGGGGGAGTTTTCCACGCTTGCCCGGTATGTGGGAGCAAATGTGTTTTCAGGTCTACGAGGCACCCGGCGTCGGGTAGTACGGCAGGGAACGATCCGCAGCGGCCGCTGAACCTTGGCCGCCTCCGGTCAAAATCCCGTCAAGATGCTGCTGACCTGTGAACAGTGACCCGGGAGGGGGCACAGTTCATCGACACCGGGAAACTCGTCGGCCGAACCGGGCACAACGAAGGTCTCTCAAGCGTTACACCCGCGCGACGAGGCACTAAACGAGGGGGATGGAGTTAGCAGAGATGGCGACCGACTACGACAGCCCGCGCAAAACTGACGAGGACATCAACGAGGACAGCCTCCAGGAGCTGCAGGCGCGGCGCGTGGACAAGGGCACCGGCACCATCGACGTCGACCCCGACGAGGTGGCCGAGGGCATGGAACTGCCCGGTGCCGACCTGTCCGGCGAGGAGCTCGCGGTCCGCGTGCTTCCCCGCCAGGCCGACGAGTTCACCTGCTCGCGCTGCTTCCTGGTACACCACCGCAGTCAGCTCGCCGAACAGCGCGCCGGTCAGCTGGTCTGCAAGGAGTGCGCCTAGAACCGACGACGACGGGTCCCGACACCGCCCTCCCCACGGTCCTGAGGACACCGGGGTGCCGGACAGGACCTGTTTCACCGTCGGTCATGACCGGTGGGCAGCCGAGCCGCGATCCGATGCGTCCCCACGGGGGCGCATCGCGCGCCCTCCCCCAGGCGGGGTACGGCCGGTCAGCGGGAACGCGACGGTGGACGGCCGACCGCACCCGGGGCGGGACCCCTGTGCGGTGAGCCGCCCACCGTCGTCGTGACACGTCCGTCCCGGGGGCGGTTCAGGCCTCCAGGTCGCGACTGCCGGAGCCGACCACCCGCTTGCGGGCGGCGCGCACGGCCAGCACACGGGCCACCTCGACGCCCACACCGGCGACCACGGCCCAGCTCAGGGCGCGCCCCAGGCTGACGTCGGGGGACTCCAGGTCCGTCGGCGGCTCCTCACCGGTCGCGCGCGTCCAGGCGAAGGTCAGGGCCTTGCGCGTGACGAACTCCGCTGCGAAACCCGCGACGAGTCCGAGGACGACCGGTACGACCTCACCGTCCTTCTTAGCCATGTGAATCGTTCACCGTTCCCTTGTGCGTACGATGGTGCGCGCGAGGGCGCACCGTCTGCGTGAGAATCCTTTCACGCCGACCGGGCCCGCGCATCGGAGGCCGCGGTCGGGGCGTCTGTCCACCGCCCCGGGGAAGCCGGAAAGCGGGAGCGACCAGGGTCTCGGGAGCATTAGCATTGCCCCATGACCAACCGCTCTCATTCCTTCCGTATGCCCGACAAGCCTTCGCTGGACGGTATCGAGGCGAAGTGGGTCGACGTATGGGATGAGTCCGGCGTCTACCACTTCGACCGGACCCGCAGCCGCGAGGACGTCTACTCGATCGACACCCCGCCGCCCACGGTCTCGGGTTCGCTGCACATCGGCCACGTGTTCTCCTACACGCACACCGACACCGTCGCGCGCTTCCAGCGGATGAACGGCAAGGCCGTCTTCTACCCCATGGGCTGGGACGACAACGGCCTGCCCACCGAGCGCCGCGTCCAGAACTACTACGGTGTCCGCTGCGACCCCTCGGTCCCCTACGACCCGGACTTCCAGCCGCCGGAGAAGCCCGACCCCAAGCGGCAGATCCCCATCTCCCGGCGCAACTTCATCGAGTTGTGCGACATCCTCACGGTCGAGGACGAGAAGGTCTTCGAGTCCATCTGGCGCCGTCTGGGGCTGAGCGTGGACTGGCGGCACACCTACGCCACCATCGACGACAACTCCCGCGCCGCCGCCCAGCGCGCCTTCCTGCGCAACCTGGCCCGGGGCGAGGCCTACATGTCGGAGGCGCCCACCCTGTGGGACGTCACCTTCCGCACCGCCGTCGCACAGGCCGAACTGGAGGACCGCGAGCGCCCCAGCGCCTACCACAAGGTCGCCTTCCACAAGGGCGACGGCACCCCGGTCCACATCGAGACCACCCGCCCCGAGCTGCTGGCCGCCTGCGTCGCCCTGGTCGCCCACCCCGACGACGAGCGTTACCAGGACCTGTTCGGCACCACCGTGACCACCCCGGTCTTCGGCGTCGAGGTCCCCGTCAGGGCGCACCGCCTCGCCGACCCCGAGAAGGGGTCCGGCATCGCGATGATCTGCACCTTCGGCGACACCACCGACGTCACCTGGTGGCGTGAGCTCCAGCTGGAGACCCGTCCCGTCGTCGGCTGGGACGGCCGCATCATCGCCGACCCGCCCAAGGGCGTGGAGTCCGACGCCGCCCGTGAGGCCTACGCCAGGCTGGCCGGGGCCACCGTCCACACCGCGCGTGAGCGCACCGTCGAACTCCTCCGGGAGAGCGGCGACCTCGTCGGCGACCCCAAGCCCATCACCCACCCGGTGAAGTTCTACGAGAAGGGCGACAAGCCCCTCGAGATCGTCACCACCCGCCAGTGGTACATCCGCAACGGCGGCCGGGACGAGGACGTCCGGGCCCAGCTCATCCAGCGCGGCCGTGAGCTCACCTGGTACCCCGAGCACATGCGCCAGCGCTACGAGAACTGGGTCGAGGGCCTCAACGGTGACTGGCTGATCAGCCGCCAGCGCTTCTTCGGCGTCCCGTTCCCGGTCTGGTATCCGCTGGACGCGGACGGCAACCCCGACTACGACCGGCCGCTGCTGCCCACCGAGGACCAGCTGCCCATCGACCCCAGCTCCCAGGCGCCCGCCGGATACACCGAGGACCAGCGCGGCCAGGCCGGCGGCTTCATGGGTGACCCCGACGTCATGGACACCTGGGCGACCTCCTCGCTGTCCCCCCAGATCGCCTCCGGGTGGGAACGGGACCAGGACCTGTTCGATCGGGTCTTCCCGATGGACTTCCGCCCGCAGGGCCAGGACATCATCCGCACCTGGCTGTTCTCCACCGTGGTCCGCGCCCACTTCGAGAACGACAGCCTGCCCTGGAGCACCACGGGCATCTCCGGCTGGATCCTGGACCCGGACCGCAAGAAGATGTCCAAGTCCAAGGGCAACGTCGTCACCCCGGTCGCGCTGCTGGAGAAGTACAGCTCCGACGCGGTCCGGTACTGGGCGGCCAGCGGCCGCCTGGGCACCGACACCGCCATGGACGAGGGCCAGATGAAGGTCGGCCGACGGCTGTCCATCAAGATCCTCAACGCCAGCAAGTTCGTCATGTCCGTGGCCGGCGAGAACGCCACCACCGACGCAGCCCGGGTCACCGAGCCCCTGGACCGGGCGATGCTGGCCGCGCTGGCCGACGTGGTCGAGGAGGCCACCGCGGCGTTCGCCGCCTACGACCACACCCGGGCGCTGGAGCGCACCGAGCGCTTCTTCTGGGACTTCTGCGACGACTACCTGGAACTCGTCAAGACCCGCGCCTACGACACCGGGTCCGCCGAGGGCGCCTCCGCCCGTACCGCGCTGCTCATCGCCCTGGGGGCCCTGCACAAGCTGTTCGCCCCCTTCGTCCCCTTCGTCACCGACGAGGTCTGGAGCTGGTGGCAGGACGGTTCGGTGCACGCCCAGAGCTGGCCCGACGCCGCCGAGTACCGTGCCGCCGCCTCCGGCGGGGACCCGGCCGTCCTGGCCGCGACCGCGGAGGTCCTGCGCGCGGTCCGCAAGGCCAAGTCCGAGGCCAAGCTGTCCATGCGCGCCGAGGTCGACAACGTCAGGGTCCGAGGCAAGCAGGCCGGGTCCGCCCGTGCCGCCGCCACCGACATCGCCGCGGCCGGCCGCGCCGCCGGGATCGATTTCGAGACCACCGACGACAGTGACCTCACCGTCGAGGTGACGCTGCCGGAGCCGACCGAGGCGAGCGAGTAGCGGCACGCGGCGGCGCCTTCCGGCACCGACACCCGCGGGGCGGGTCCGGGTTCCTTCCGGGCCCGCCCCGTCGTCGCACCCGGGCAGCGTCCGGAGAGCGATAGGCTCGGCGGATGTGAGTACCTCATCCCTGGAAGGCGGGCGGGTGCCGATCACGGTCCGTCGCCTGGACCCCGGCCTGCCCCTCCCCGAGTACGCCCACCCCGGTGACGCGGGTGCGGACCTGTACGCCGCCACCGACGTCGACCTCGACCCCGGAGAAAGGGCCACCGTCCCCACCGGCCTGGCCATCGCCCTGCCCGAGGGCTACGCGGCCTTCGTGCACCCCCGGTCCGGGCTCGCCGCCCGGTGCGGTGTCACGGTCGTCAACGCCCCGGGGACCGTGGACGCCGGATACCGGGGCGAGATCAGGGTGACCCTGCTCAACACCGACACCGATACCCCGGTCAAGCTCGCGCGGGGCGACCGGATCGCCCAGATGGTGATCCAGCGCGTGGAGCGGGCGGAGTTCGTCGAGGCGGACACCCTCCCCGACTCGGCGCGCGGTGCGGGCGGTTTCGGTTCGACCGGGGGCCACGCCGCGCAGCGGTGAACGTTCCCCGACTCCCCGGTGTGATCCCGGGACCTACGGAAGAAGCGGAGAGGTGGAGGCGTGTTCGGACGCCGTCGCAAGAAGCGGGACGAAGAGACAGAGAGAACCGGGCGGACGGAGGCCCGGCCGAAGCGGCAGGGCGCCGCCGGCGCGGTCTCGTTCGACAACGAGGTCGAGCCGGAGCGTGCTGCGGGAGAGCCCGTCAAGGGCGCGGACCAGTACCGGCGGACCGGGCCGTGGGACTCCACCGAGGACGCCCCCGAGGCCAACCGGATGGACCTGGGCAGCATGCTGCTGCCGATGGAACAGGGCACCGAGATCCAGGTGAACGTCGCCCAGGACAAGCAGAACAAGCAGAAGATCATCGGGGTCACCCTGGTGCGCGGCAAGACCGCGCTGCAGGTGCAGCCCTTCGCGGCCCCCAAGTCCTCCGGGCTCTGGGAGGAGATGCGCGAGGAACTGCGCGAGCAGGTGACCAAACAGGGCGGCAAGGTCGAGGACCACGACGGGACCTTCGGCCCCGAGCTCCAGGCGCTCATCCCCATCAAGGGGAAGAAGACCGAGGACGGCAAACAGCTGGGCCAGCGCGTGCGCTTCATCGGGGTGGACGGCCCCCGGTGGGTGCTGCGCGGGGTGATCCGCGGCGAGGGCGCGAGCAAGCCCGAAATGATGTCCGAGGTCGAGCAGCTCTTCGCCAACATCGTCGTGGTGCGCGGTGAGCAGCCGGTGCCGCCCAGCGAGCTGCTGCAGATCACGGTGCCGAAGAAGATCCAGGAGCAGATGGCGGCGGCCGCCAGACAGCGCGCCGCCCAGCAGGCGGCCCAGAGCGGAAACGCGGGCAGCTCGCCCAACGGTTCCGCCGGCGGTCCCGCCGACGGTTCCTGAGCGGGAGCCCGGAGGAAACCGGTGGTTTCCGCGGGAGCGGCCTGTGTACAACCGTGTCCGGGGGTGCGCCGTTCCGTAGTGTGTGTTTCATGGCACAGACGACGCAGAACAGCGCACCCCGGCCGCTTCCCGAGGACTGGGACCGGGCCCTGGCCGTGGTGGCCCACCCCGACGACCTGGAGTTCGGCGCCTCCTCGGCGATCCACCGGTGGACGGCCCAGGGCAAGGACGTGGTCGAGCTCCTGGTCACCAAGGGCGAGGCCGGGATCGACACCCTGGACCCCGGGGCCTGCGGGCCCCTAAGGATGGCCGAACAGCGCGCCTCGGCCGCTGCGGTCGGTGCGGCCGAGGTGGAGTTCCTGGACTTCCCCGACGGCACCGTGGAGTACGGTCTGCCGCTGCGCAGGGCACTGGCCGGGGCGATCCGGCGGCACAGACCCGACGTGGTCCTCTCCATCAACTTCCGTGAGTTCTTCGGTGGCGGCAGCGGGTTCAACCACGCCGACCACCGGGTCCTGGGCCCCGCCCTGCTGGACTCGGTCCGCGACGCCGCCAACCGGTGGGTGTTCACCGAACAGCTGGTCGAGGGCGCGGAGCCCTGGCCGGGGGTGCGCTTCGTGGCCTTCGCCGCGGCCCCCGACCCCACCCACTTCGTGGAACTGGGGGAGCAGGACCTCGAGGCGGGCATCGCCTCCCTGGACGCGCACGAGGTGTACCTGGCCAACCTGGACGGTTTCGACCAGAAGACCTTTCTACGGGAGAATGCCCTGCGTTCGGGGGAGTGGGCGGGCGTACCGTTGGCCACCTCCTTCGAGGTCTTCGACACCTGAGCTCCGGCTTCCGGAGCCCGAGCCCCCGCGGGAGGGAGCGCCATGGGCGCGAGGAGGAGCAGGGCAGGCCGGGTCCTGCTGTGGACACTGGCCGCGGTGACGGCGCTGCTGCTCGTCGCCGGGGCGGCCTTCGCCGTCTGGGCGCTGAACCCGTACCAGGCGGAGCCGGAGCCGCTGGCCCGTGCCGAGGCCGACCCGGCGGTCCTGGTGGAGCACCGCGAGGACGCCCTGCTGATCGCTCCCGCCGAGGACCCGTCGGGGACCGGGGTGGTCTTCTACTCCGGGGCACGGGTGGAGGCCGACGCCTACGCGGCCGTCTGGGCACCGGTGGTCGCCGAGACGGGGCTCACGGTGGTCCTGCCCGACCTGCGCCTGAACCTGGCCCTGCTCGACTCCGCCCGGGCCGAGAGCGCCGTGGCCGAGGCCCCCGACGTGGAGACCTGGTACCTGGGCGGGCACTCCATGGGCGGGGCCTTCGCCGCGCAGCACCTGGGCACCGGGGACGGAGCCACCGACTGGGAGGGGCTGGTGCTGTGGGCCTCCTACGCGGTGGCCGCCGCCGACCTCGCCGACCGTGAGGACCTGCGGGTGCTCTCGGTGGCGGGGGGACGTGACGGTGTGCTCACCTCGGAGAAGATCGCCGAACAGAGACCCAACCTGCCCGAGGGCGCCGTCATGGAGGTGATCGAGGGCATGAACCACGCCCAGTTCGGCGCCTACGGGCACCAGGCCGGGGACGGAGAACCGGAACTGACCGACGAACAGGCGCACCGGGCCCTGGCCGAGGTCACCGGCGCCTTCCTCGTCCCTTCCTGACCGGGCTCCCGCTGACCGGTCGGGAACGCGCGGGCCGGTTCAGGGGCTGGGGGCCCGGGCCGGTCCGGGGTCCACCGGGTCGGTGACCCGTCCGGTGAACAGGACGGTCCCCCGGCGGCGCAGCACGAACCGGAAGGGCTGGTCCACCAGGAACTCCTTGGGCCTGGGCGGGACCGCGGCCGACATCACCATGACGGCGGCGGTGGCGGCGGCGCCCTCCGCCCCCTTCTCGTCCACGCGCAGCACGGCCTGGTGCACGATGGCGTCCACCCTGAGCGTCTCGCTGCTGATCCCACCGAAGTCGGCGTCGTCGGTGGCCAGGGTGCGCACCCGGGCGGGGGTGGCGGCCAGGGGACCGAGTAGCGCCGTCTCGCTCTGGACGGCGAAGCGCGGCAGTGCCAGGCTCACCTGTTCGTTCCGACTCGCCCGGTACAGCCCCAGCAGGGTCCCGGGGTCCAACGGTGGAGCCTGAGCCCGCTGTTTCCCCGGCGCGGCGGGGACGATCACGTCCAGCGCCAGCCCCTGGGCGCCCTCCAGGGTCACCATGCGCAGGCCCGCGTGTTCGGCCAGGTCCATGCGGCCGGTGCGCCGCATGGTGGGGACCCGGCGGGTGCCCCCCGGAGCGTGGAAGGCGCGTTCGCGGGTCTGGGACACCTCGAAGGGCTCGCTCCACATCAGCTTCACCCACAGGGCGTTGACCAGGAGCATGCGAAGGCCGGGGTGGACGGTGCCGGGTGAGAGCAGTTCGGGGACGAGGCCCCGGGTGACCTCCTCGACCCGGCCGTTGATCCTGCCGCGTACGCCCTCGCTGTCGCCCCGGAAGTCGACCCGGTCCACCTCTGCGTCGGGCCGGGACCGCACCCGGTCCTCGAAGTCCGGGCGCAGCGGCAGGTCCGCGGGCACGTACAACCCGTTGAGAGAGGCCATGTCCAGCCCGGCGGGCCCCTCGACCGCCTCGTTCAGGGCGGCCAGGTGCTCCCCGGGGCCACCGTGCACCGGTGCGAACAGGTCCACCAGTTCCTGCCGGGTCCGGCCCCCGGCCCCCGCGGCCAGCAGGCCGAGCACGGACCCGACGGAGTAGGGCGACCACACGTGAGAGGCATCCCCGAGAGCCAACTCCCGGTCCAGGGCGAGGGCGAAGCGGGTGTGCTCTTCCTGCGGTTCGTCCCGTGCGGTGGTGTCCAACGGTGGCTCCTGGCGAAAGGGGTCGGAGCCGCCAGCGTACGGAACCGGGCCGGGGCCGCGCCAGCGCCGGGCCGCCGCAGCCCGCCGAACCGGTTCTGGTGCGGGTCGAAGTCTTCCTCCTCGCGATGCGGACTCCCGTCGAAAGCCGGTTCGAAATGACCGGAGGTTCTTCCGGTGCGGCCGACTTCCCGTATGTTCGGTGCGTATTCTTGTTCCCACCCCGGCGATCCGTTCAAACATGCAATGGGTGAGATGTTCGTGAACCCTGGGATGGGCCCGTGTTTCGCAAGGTCTGCGGGCCCGATTGGTCACCATGCTTTCCGTTGCCCTTTTATTCGGATGTAGCAATCTGGAAGATGAAGCCCGAGGGGGGCGGTGTGAGCATGGAGCGGTGCTCGGAGTGCCTGCCCTATAGGGCTTCTGGGTCTGGGTGAGGAGAGAGCTGCTGTTGACGCAGAGCGATGACGGGAGATCGTTTGGAACAGAGTTCCCCAGTGTGCCCTCACTGTCCCGGGGGTTTTCTTTTTCCCTTGTCGCTCTTGTTGTTTTGTTTCCCGTGCTGTGCTGAAATCTCTATTTCTGTATCTCAACATGGATCCCCGGATCCGGCGAGGAGACAACAGTGGAAGAATCTGTCCGCAGGGCTGCGGGAATCATCCGGAGTCGTTATTCAGATCCTATAACCCTGAACGAGATCGCTGCGGAGGTATTCGTCAGTCCGTTTCACTTCTCCCGGATATTCTCGCGGGCCATCGGGCTGACCCCGGGACGCTATCTCACGGCGGTCCGTCTTTTCGCCGCCAAACGTCTGCTTCTCACGACCGACCTGACGGTCTCCGACATCGTGTGCAGCGTCGGATACAACAGCGTGGGCACCTTCACGAGCAGGTTCACCCGGGTGGTGGGCATGTCGCCGACCCAGTACCGGGACCCCGTCGTCTCCAGGCTGCTCATCGCTGCCTCCTCCGACTTCTCCCGGATGCCGGAGCCGGAGGAACTGGCGGCGGAGGCGGGCAGGAGCCCGAGCCCCCCGGATCGGTACGCGACCACCGTCCGGGGGACGATCGAGGTCCCCCGCGCGGCGGGCACGGTGGACGCGATGGTCGGAGTGTTCTCCGGGGCGGCCCCGCAGAGACCGCCCGTGGCCTTCCAGGTCCTCCCCGCGCGGGGCAGGACGGAGTTCGAGGTCCGGGGGGTCCCCGGCGGTTCCCACCACGTCTTCGCCGTGGCGGCCCCCCAGGTCAGAGGGGTGGACACACCCGTGCTGACCGCGGCCACCCGAAGACACGTCAGTACCGGCCCCGGGCTCAACACCTACGTGGGCCTGTCCCTGCAACCCCCCGAGGAGGCGGATCCGCCGGTGGCCGTGACCCTCGCTGACACGTCGAGGCTGGCCGGGGCCAGGGAGCTGCGCCAGACGGTGTGAGAGGGCTCCGGAACCCGGCCCCTCTCGGCAATCCCGGAGTAGATCCCCGCTCCGGGCGCGGAGAGCATGGGTGCCAGAACACGGACATCACTCGGGAGAGCGGGAGGACGGCGTGTCCAGTGCGATGGGTTCGCTTCGGCGCCGGATCATGACCCCGAAAGCGACCGAGGTGAAACTCGGTGTCAGGGGCTTCCACGACCAGGGGCCCCGGGCGCGCGAGGTTCTGGAGACGGTGGGCACCTCCTTCCTCACCGGGCTCGGGGACGCCGTGGAGACGGCCTCACCGGAGCGCACGGACCACGGTCTGCGGGTGCTCGACCGCCGCTACCGGGGCTTCGCCTACGAGGGCGCCGCGATGGGCTTCGCCCTCCTGGACGGGTTTCTCCCGGGCAAGGGGAGAACGCGGCGCTTCCTCGACGGGGCGGGCTCGGACCACGTCTACATGGCCTACATCGGCATCGGCTGGGCGATGGCCCGACTGCCGCGGCCGCTGTGGCCGGACACCCGCTCCCTGGACCCGGTCCTGCGATGGCTGGTGCACGACGGCTACGGCTTCCACCAGGCCTACTTCCACACCGAGAAGTACGTTCACCGGGGGCTGCGCGATCACCGTGCGGCCGACAGGACGGCCGACGGCGCCTACGCGCTCCGTGTCTTCGACCAGGGCGTGGGCAGGGCGCTGTGGTTCGCGGCCGGAGCGGATCCCGACACGGCGGTCTCCCTGGTCGAGGCCCTCCCGCCGGGGCGCAGGGCCGACCTCTACGCGGGGATCGGACTCGCCGCCACCTACGCCGGGGGCGTGGACGAGGCCGGGCTGGTGCGGCTCCGGGAGGGTGCCGGTGCGCACCGGTGGGACCTGGCCCAGGGGAGCGCCTTCGCCGCGGAGTCGCGGGTGCGCGCCGACCTGGTCGTTGAGCACAACGAGACCGCGACGGGTGTGCTCTGCGGAACGGACACCGGTGAGGCCGCCCGCCTGTGCCGCGAGCTGCGTCCCGGAGCCGGGGCCCGGGGGACCGGTTCCGGCCGGCCGCGGTACGAATTGTGGCGGGTGCTGTTGGCCGGGGAGTTCGCCCGGCGGGACGGAGTGGGGCGGTGACCCCGGAAGGGGCCCCTGCCCGTATTGGCCGAAGGAACGCGCTCCAAGACGAGTCGCTCCGTGCCCGAGTTTCGTTTCCGGTGTTTCTTCGCCTTCGGTGTTATTCGGAGTACGTGCTGGTAGCTGGGGCTTCCGTGTGCCGCGGGAATCCTCTGTCGAGCTTTTCGGCAGAGGGCAAGAATGAATATGGAAATGCCGTGCCGGTCTCCTGGACGCTGGACAGCGTTGCGAACCCTGATGGCATCGCTACCGTTTTCTAGGAGCCTTTATGCGGCTGATGTACCGTTTGGCGACGCTGGCGCTCGCCCTGGCGTTGGTGGGCGCGCTGGGCGCCCTGACCGTTCGCCCCTCCACGAGTGACACCGTAAGACAGGAGCGGGCGGCCCCCTTCGCCTTCGAGTCCCTCGCGCTCAACTCGGCGCCCGAGGACGCGCGGACCGAACGCGCGACCGCGCCGGGGCTGGCGCACCACGTGGGCTGGATATCCGCGGTCGGGGCGGCCGGAAGCCTCCTGGACCTGCGCGGTCTGGACAGATCCGCGGACGTGTGTCTGGTCGACCCCAGGGACGACGGCGTGACCCTGCGCAACGCGCCCGGGAGCGGTGCCGACGACTACCCCGTGGTGACGCTGACACCACGGGGCCTGCCCTACGACCACACGATGGCGCCGATGGGGTGTGTGCCCGCCGACCTGGACCAGGACGGCGACCTGGACCTCCTCGTCTACTACTGGGGGCGCTCACCGGTCCTGTTCCTGAACACGGCCGGGCCCGGGGCGGTGCCCGAGGCGGCCAACTTCACCGCGCACGAGATGGTCCAGCCGATGCAGGTGTGGAACACGACCGCGCTCAACGTCGCCGACCTCGACGGTGACGGCGGACTCGACGTCTTCGTCGGCAACTACTTCCCCGACGGCGCCCGTGTGCTCGACCCCGAGGCCGAGGCCGACAGCCGGATGGAGATGCAGCAGAGCATGGGGCTGGCCACCAACGCCGGGCGCAACCGCGTCCTGCTGACCGAGCCCACCGGGGAGAGGGACACACCCCCGGTGTTCACCGACGCCGGTACGGCGCTCCCCGAACACGCGACCACCGCCTGGACCCTGGCCATCGGTTTCCAGGACCTCAGCGGGAACGGCGTCCCCGACGTCTACCTCGCCAATGACTTCGGCAACGACAACCTGCTCGTCAACCACTCCACACCCGGGAACCTCCGGCTGGAGTCGGTGAAGGGCGACCGGGACATGACCACCCCGAAGTCCCAGGTCCTGGGGAACGGCTCCTTCAAGGGCATGGGCGTCACGTTCACCTACGACGACGGCGCGGAGCTTCCCACGATCGTGGTCAGCAACATCACCAGCCCCTATGCGCTCCACGAGAGCAACTTCGCCTTCGTGCCGGACGGGGAGGGGGCCGAGCTTCTCGACGGAACGGTCCCCTACACCGAGAGCAGTGAGGAACTGGGGATAGCGCGCAGCGGCTGGGCCTGGGACGTCAAGTCGGGGGACTTCGACAACGACGGGACCGACGAGCTCATCCAGGCCACAGGTTTCCTCCAGGGTGAGAGGAACCGCTGGCCGGAGCTCCAGGAGATCGCCATGGGCAACGACCAGCTCCTCAAGTACCCGCAGGCCTGGCCGAACTTCTCCGAGGGGGACGACCTGTCCGGGCACGAGGCCAACCCCTTCTGGGCCCGGGGCGAGGACGGCCGCTACACCGACCTCGGTGAGCCCCTGGGCATCGCCGAACACGACGTCACCCGCTCCTTCGCCCTCGGTGACGTCAACGGTGACGGTCTGCTGGACGTGGTGGTCGCCAACCAGTGGCAGGACTCCCGGCTCCTGTTGAACCGGGCCCCGGACCCCGCGCCCGCCGCCGTCCTGCGCCTGATGCGTCCGGGGGCCGTCGACGGGGCCTGGGCCCCGGCGATCGGCGCGACGGTCCATGCGGGCGGCTCCGGCCATCCGGAGCAGCGCCACCAGCTCTACCCGGCCAACGGGCACGTGGGGGTCTCCGACTCCATCGTCCACCTGGCGGCCCCCGGGGGGCCCCTGCCGGTCACCGTCTCCTGGCGGGACGCCGACGGTACCGCGCACACCGCGGACCTGGAGGTGCGGCCGGGGAACCACACGATCCTGCTCGACGACGACGGAACGGCGGTTGCCCGATGACCGTGACCAGATCCCTCACCGGTGAGGCCGGCGACACCGGCACAGGTGCAGCCCCCCTCGGCACCGGTGCGGCCGACGGCAACCAGCCCGGGGGCACCGGGCAGTCGGCCGCGCCCGCCCGGGACCGCCGGGTCATGGCCCTTCGCATGTTCGCGACCTCGATCACCGTGTTCACCGTCCTGGGGCACCTGCTCCTGGGCTTCGAACAGTCGCCCGTCACCCCGGTGGCGGCCGTCCTGTTCGGATACGCGCTCGACCTGGCACTGGAGACGCTGGACGCCCGGGCCTCCGGCAGGGAGGCCGGGTACGCGGGCGGTGTCGGCAGGATGGTCGACCACCTGCTCCCCACACACATCGCCGGCCTGGCCTGTGCCCTGCTCCTGTGGGGGAACTCCTCCGTCTGGCCCTACCTGTTCGCGGTGTCCATCGCGGTGAGCAGCAAGTACCTGTTCCGCATCCCGGTCAAGGGGCGCAGGAAGCACTTCCTCAACCCGTCCAACTTCGGGATCGCGGTGACGCTGCTGCTCTTCCCGTGGGTGGGCATCGCCCCGCCCTACCACTTCACGAACAACACGGCCGGGACCCTGGACTGGCTGATCCCGTTGGGCATCCTCATGGCCGGGACCATGCTCAACGTCAACCTGACCAAGCGCTGGCCGCTGATCCTCGGCTGGGCGGGCGGCTTCGCCCTCCAGGCCGTGCTCAGGTGGCTGTTCCTGGACCACATGCTCCTGGCGGCACTGCTGCCGATGACCGGCGTCGCCTTCGTCCTCTTCACCAACTACATGATCACCGACCCCGGCACGACGCCCTCCAGGCCCCGCAACCAGGTGGTCTTCGGGCTGACCACGGCGGCGGTGTACGGCCTCCTGGTCGTCAACCAGGTCGTGTTCGGCCTGTTCTTCGCCCTCATCATCACCTGCCTCCTGAGGGGGCTCGTCCTGCTCTGTGCCCCCCTGTTCGCCAGGGCCCCGGGGACCGCGGCCCCCGGCACGGAGGCAGCCCCCGCCCCCACGTCGGAACGGAGCAGCGCACAGTGAGCACCGGAACCGGGCCCCGCACCGGGAACACCAGCGCCATCGGCCCCCGCAACCCCGTGTTGCGCGCCCTCAACACCGACGGGCACCGGTGGTGCCTGCGGATCTACCTGTTCGTCGTCATCGCGCACTGGGCCGAACACATCGCCCAGGCCGTCCAGATCTACGTTCTCGACTGGCCGGTCTCCGAGGCCCTGGGCGTCCTCGGCATCCCCTTCCCCTGGCTGGTCACCTCCGAGTGGATGCACTACGGCTACGCGTTCGTCATGCTCGTCGGGCTGCTGCTGCTCCTGCCCGGGTTCCACGGAAGGAGCAGGGCGTGGTGGGTCGCCGCCCTGCTGGTCCAGGTCTGGCACCACTTCGAGCACCTGCTCCTGCTGGTCCAGGCGCTCAACGGGGTCAACATCGGCGGTGGCGAAGCGCCCACCAGCCTCATCCAGCTGCTGATCCCGCGGGTGGAACTGCACCTGCTCTACAACACCGTCGTCTTCGTTCCGATGGTCGTGGCGATGTACCTGCACACACGGCCGGAAAGCGCCCGGACCGAGGCGCCGGGCTGCTCGTGCGCCGAGGAGCCGGAAGGGGTGGCCGGATGAGTTACGGTCGGCGCCGCGACCCGGTGTTCACCGTGGTGTTGCTGCTGGTGGCCGCCCTCACCGTCTATCTGGGGGCCGCGAACGCCGACCGGAGCCTGCGCGCGGCGCGTGCGGAGGGGACCCCCGGGACCTTCACCGGCACCCGGTTGGACTGCGTCCAGCATCCGGGGCACGAGTCCTGCACCTGCTACGGCACATACACGCCCGACACCGGCGGCCCCGCACGCGGCGACGTCTACCTCTACGGGCAGGACCGCGAGTCCTGCCCGTTGGAGGAGGGCGTTCCCTCCGTGGACGTGGGAGCGGACACCCGGGTCTACGGGCCGGAGGGCTCCAACGAGTGGATCATGACCGCCGGGATGATCCTGGTCGGCCTGGGCATGGGGGGCTACGCGCTCCGCCCGCGCCGCCGGGGCGGCGCCCCGGCGGCCGAGCCGCCTGAGCCGCCCGAACCGTCCGAACCGTCCGGGTGAGGTGCCCCTTCCGGGGCGGCGGACGCGCCTGCCGTCCGGCGGTGACGGGACGGCAGGGAAAAAGAAGACTGTTTTATCCCAGTATCCCATGCTTGGTAATGATTGATGGTTTTAGATCAATTAAGTGTGGGGTGGGTCTTGGAAGCCGTTCGTATCGCTGTTGTCGGCATGGGCCTGTGTTATCCGGACGCGAGCACTCCTTCTGATCTGTGGGATAATGTTCTCGCCGGGCGCAGAGCCTTTCGTCAGATCCCCTCGGAAAGGATGGACCTGGCCGACTACTGGTCCGAGGACCCGGCCGCGGAGGACCGTTTCTACGCGCGCAAGGCCGCGGTTCTGCGCGGTTTCTCCTTCGACCGGGTCCGTTACCGTGTGTCAGGGTCCTCGTTCCGCTCGACGGACATGACCCACTGGCTCGCCCTGGAGACGGTGGACCGCGCGCTCCGGGACGCGGGGTACCCCTCCGGGGAGGGGCTGCCGCGCCGCACCACGGGCGTGGTCATCGGCAACAGCCTCACCGGGGAGTTCTCCCGGGCGAACACCCTGCGGCTGCGCTGGCCCTACGTGCGCAGGACCGTGTCGGCGGCCCTGCTCGGCCACGGCTGGGGCGAGGAGGAGGTCGACGGCTTCCTGACCGAGCTCGAGAAGTCCTACAAGGAACCGTTCCCGCGCGTCGACGAGGACACCCTGGCCGGCGGACTCTCCAACACCATCGCCGGAAGGGTGTGCAACCACTTCGACCTCGCGGGCGGCGGCTACACGGTGGACGGCGCCTGCTCCTCCTCGCTGCTGTCGGTCGCCACCGCGGCCACCGCCCTGGCCCAGGGGGACCTCGACGCCGCGATCGCCGGAGGCGTGGACCTGTCCATCGACCCCTTCGAGATGGTCGGCTTCGCCAGGAACGGAGCCCTGGCCACCGGTGAGATGAGGGTCTACGACAAGGGCTCCAACGGGTTCTGGCCGGGGGAGGGCGCGGGAGCGGTGGTCCTGCTCCGCGAGGAGGACGCGATCGCCCAGGGACGGCGCCCCTACGCCCTGATCACCGGCTGGGGGGTCTCCTCCGACGGCCGGGGCGGCATCACCCGGCCGGAGGAGGAGGGGCACCGCCTGGCCCTGGAACGCGCCTACGCGCGAGCCGGATACGGGATCGGCACGGTCGACTACTTCGAGGGGCACGGCACCGGTACGGCGCTGGGCGACGCCACCGAACTCCTCGCCCTCTCCGGGGCCCGCGGCGCCGCGGACCCCGGCGCCCCACCGGCGGCACTGGGCTCGCTCAAGGCCAACATCGGCCACACCAAGGCGGCCGCCGGAGTGGCCGGCCTGATCAAGGCGGTCCTGTCGGTGCACCACCGGGTCATCCCGCCGGGGACCGGGCACCACGACCCCCACCCGGTGCTGGAGGAGTCGTCGGCACTGCGCGTACCCGACCGCGCCCTGCCCTGGCCGCAGGGGCGGCCGGTACGCGCCGGGGTCTCGGCCATGGGCTTCGGCGGCATCAACACCCACGTCACCGTCGAGGCCGCCGCGGACCGGCCGGGTACCGGCCTCACCTCCCGCGCACGGGCCCTGGTGGCCGGGCGCCAGGACGTCGAACTGCTCGTCGTGGACGGTGCCGACCCCGACGAGGTGCGCCAGCACCTGGCGGACCTCGTCGAGGTCCTGCCGCTGCTGTCCTACGCCGAACTCACCGACCTGGCGGCCTCACTCGCGGACCGGACCGGAGGCCGTCCGGCACGCGCCGCGGTGGTCGCCGCCTCGCCCGAGGCCGCGCACCGGGGCGCGCGCACCCTGCTGGAACGCCTGGACGCGGGGGAGACCGAGATCATCGCCCCCGAGTCGGGCCTGTTCCTGGCGCACCGCGGCACCGCGCCGTCCATCCGCTACCTCTTCCCCGGCCAGGGGTCGGGCACCGGCGGGGGCGGCGCGTTCCGCAGGCGCTTCACCGCGGCGGACCGGATCCTCGCCGCGGCCGACCTGCCCGAGGACGGGGACCAGGTGGCCACCGAGGTGGCCCAGCCCCGCATCGTCTCCGGTTCCCTCGCCGCACTGAGCGTGCTGGCGGACCTCGGGATCCGAGCTGACGGAGCCACCGGCCACAGCCTCGGGGAACTGACGACCCTGCACTGGGCGGGAGCCCTGAGCGCGGACAGGACCCTGGAACTCGCCGCGGCCCGGGGACGGGCCATGGCGCGGTCGGGACGCCCGGACGGGGCCATGGCCGGACTGGCCTGCGCCCCCGAGATGGCCGCGGCCCTGCTGGAGGAAGAACCGGAACTGGTCGTCGCCGGATACAACGGCCCCCGGCAGACGGTGGTCTCCGGTCCCGCCGCCGCCGTGGACAGGGTCGGGGACCGTGCCCGCGCCGCCGGGATCGGCACCACCAGACTGCCCGTCTCCCACGCCTTCCACTCACCGCTGGTGGCCGACGCGGCCGAGGAACTGGGCCGCGAACTCGACAGGACCGCCTTCGGGCCCCCGGTCCCGGGCGCCGTCTCCACGGTGACCGGTCAGGAACTCGGACCCGACACCGATCTCCGTGCGCTGCTCCGGGACCAGGTCGTCCTGCCGGTCCGCTTCCAGGAGGCGCTCTCGCGCCTGTCCGGCGACGCGGACCTGTTGGTTGAGGTGGGGCCCGGACAGGTGCTGGCGGGACTGGCGGCGGGGACCGCTCCCGCCGTTCCCGTGGTCGCCGTCGACACCGACGCCCCCTCCCTGGAACCCTTCCTGCGCACGGTCGCCGCCGCCTACGCCCTGGGAGCCCCGGTGGACGTACGGGGGCTCTTCACCGGTCGGCTGCTCCGCCGCCCGCCGCAGGACTTCGCCTTCCTGGCCAGCCCCTGCGAAGCGGCGCCCGAAACCGTCCTGGGGCGCACCGAGCCCGCCGCCAACGCACCCGTGGGCGACACCGGCACGGTGGACGGCGACGGGGCCGACACCCTGGAGCTGCTGCGCGCACGGATGGCCGCGCGGGTCGAACTCCCCCCGTCCACGGTCGGCGCGGACACCCGGCCGCTCGACGACCTCCACCTGAGTTCCATCACCGTCGGCCAACTGGTCAACGAGGTCACCCGCCACCTCGGCCTGCCGCCGCTGGAGGCCGTCAGCGGATACGCCACCTCCACCCTGGGCGAGCTGGCCGAGATGATCGACCGGCTCGCCAGCACCCCCGCGGACGCCACCGAACCCCCCGAGCCGCCGGGGGTCGCCCCCTGGGTGCGCGCCTTCGAGGTCGCCCACGTCGCCGCGGCGCCGCCCCCCGAGCCCTCGCCCCCGGACGACGCGGCGGGGCAGTGGCGGGTCTACGCCCCGCCCGGCCACCCCCTGGCCGAGCCCCTGCGCAGGTCCCTGTCCGCCCTCGGCTCCGGAATCCTGCTCTGCCTTCCGGCCAGGGGCGGTCCCGGGCTCGTCGGAACCTTCCTCGACGCGGCCCGCGCCGCCGTGGCGGCCGGAGGCAGAACACGGTTCGTGGTGGTCCAGGGCCGCCGCGGTGCCGCCGGGGTGGCCCGGACCCTGCACCAGGAGGTCCCCGGCGCGGTCACCACCGTGGTCACACTGAGCGATCCCGAGCCCCTCTCCGCGGCCGACCTCGCGGAAACGGTGCGCCTCGTGGTCGCCGAGACCGCCGCCACGACGGCGTTCACCGAGGTACGGTACGACGCCGACCGCAGGCGCAGCGTGCCCGTCCTGCGCGTACTCCCGCCCAACCCCGTACCCGGGGAGGCGCCCCTGGGCGCCGGGGACGTCGTCCTGGTGACCGGCGGGGGCAAGGGGATCACCGCGGAGTGCGCCCTGTCCCTGGCCGGGGAGTACGGGGCCGCGCTCGCCCTGCTGGGCCGCGCCCCGCAGGAGGACGCCGAACTCGCCGCCAACCTGGAGCGGATGTCCGCGGCCGGGGTCCGGTTCGCCTACGCCCGTGCCGACGTGACCCGGCCGGACGAGGTCCGTGCGGCGGTCGACGGCCTCCAGGAACGGTTGGGCGCGATCACCGCCGTGTTCCACGGGGCCGGCCGCAACGAACCGCAGGCCCTGCACGGCCTCTCCGAAACCGTGTTCCGGGACGCCCTGGCCCCCAAGCCCGAAGGGCTGGAGACGGTCCTCGGCGCGGTGGACCCCGAGCGGCTCCGCCTGCTGGTCGGCTTCGGCAGCATCATCGGGCGCGCGGGGATGCGGGGCGAGGCCCACTACTCGACGGCCAACGACTGGCTCACGGAGGCGGTCGTGGAGTACGGCGAGGCGCACCCGCGCACCCGTGTCCTGGCCCTGGAGTGGTCGGTGTGGTCCGGGGCCGGCATGGGGGAGCGGATGGGCGTCGTCGAGACGCTGATGCGCGACGGTGTCACCCCGATCTCGGTGGAGGAGGGGACCGGGATCCTGCACCGGGTCCTCACCGACCGGAGCGCGGGACCCGTCCTGGTGGTCGGCGGCAGGACCGGAGCCCTGCCCACCCTCTCCGCGGAGCGGACCGAGATCCCCCTCGGGCGGTTCACCGAGCGGGTGCTCGTCCACTACCCCGGGGTGGAGCTCGTCACCGAAGCCGTGCTCTCCCCGTCCGACGACCCCTACCTGGACGACCACCGGCTCGACGGCGACCTGCTCTTCCCCGCCGTCATCGGGATGGAGGCGATGGCGCAGGTCGCCGCCGCGGTGAGCGGGCACACCGGGACCCCCGTACTGGAGTCGGTGCGGTTCCCGCGCCCGGTGGCCGTCCGTCCCGGCGGCACGACCACGGTTCGGGTGGCCGCACTCGTGCGGGACGCGCAGAGCGTGGAGGTCGTCATCCGCAGCGAGGAGACGGGTTACGGCGCGGACCACTTCAGCGCGCGCCTGCGCTGGCCGGGCGAGGAGGCCCGGCCCGGACCGTCCGGGGAGACCGCGCCGGAGCCCGCCCTCCTGCCGCGGGTGCCGGTCGAGCCCTCCGAGCTCTACGGTGACCTGCTCTTCCAGGGGAAGAGGTTCCAGCGTCTGCTCTCCTACCACCGGGTCGGCGCCCGCCACGCGGTCGCGGACCTGTCCGCCGAGGCCCGGGACGACTGGTTCGGGACCTTCATGCCCCAGGACCGGTCCCTCGCCGACCCCGGGGCACGCGACGCCGCCATGCACGCCCTCCAGGTCTGCGTCCCCGACGGGATCCTGCTGCCCGAGAGCGTGGACCGCATCGTCCCGGCTCCGCGCCGGGAGGGCGGCGCCCGCCTGTCGCTCAGCGCTGAGGAACGCTTCCAGGACGGTGACTCCCACGTCTACGACCTGGAACTGCGCGACCTCTCCGGGATGGTCGTCGAACGCTGGGAGGGGCTGCGGCTGCGCGTGGTCCGCGCGACCGGCGGAGCCGGCCCGTGGATCCCCCCGCTGCTGGGACCGCACCTGGAACGCTGCCTTGAACACGTGCTCGGAGGGACCAGAACGGTGGTCGTGGACCCCGACCCCCCGGGGGCGGGCACGGGGGTCCGGGACCGCAGGGACCGCACCGCGCTCGCCGTCGGCCGCGCGCTGAACCGCCCGGTCCGGGTGCGCTACCGGCCGGACGGCCGTCCCGAGGTGGACGGCGCGCGGGTCTCGGCCTCGCACGGCGCCGGGATGACGCTGGCCGTGGTCGGGCCGGAGCGCCTGGCCTGTGACGTGGAGGCCGTGGTGCGGCGCTCCGAAGCGGACTGGGCCGGCCTGCTCGGGACGGACCTCCTGCCGCTGCGGGACCTGGTGGCGGCCGAGACGGGGGAGGCCCCCGAGACGGCGGCCACCCGGGTGTGGAGCGCCCTGGAATGCCTGCGCAAGGCCGGCGATCCGGGCCGCTCCCTGCTCCTGGGCACGGTCGGCGAGCACGGGTGGACCGTGTTCACCTGCGCGGACGCCCGGATCGCCACCTGGACGACGACTCTGCACGGGGACCCCTCACCGGTGGTCTTCGCGGTCCTGCACGGAGAGGAGGGGTGATGGCGGACTACTACGAGCTCCGGCACACGGTCGGTTTCGAGGAGACGAACCTCGTGGGCAACGTCTACTACGTCAACTACCTGAGTTGGCAGGGGCGCTGCCGGGAGATGTTCCTGCGGGACCGGGCCCCGGGCGTCCTGGCACAGGTGCGGGACGACCTCAAGCTCTTCACGCTCCGGGTGGACTGCGAGTTCCTCGCCGAGATCACCGCCTTCGACGAGATCTCCGTCCGGATGCGCCTGGAGGAGCTGACCCGCACCCAGGTGCAGTTCGCCTTCGACTACGTCCGCCTCGGTACGGACGGGGAGGGGCCGCTCGTGGCGCGGGGACGCCAGCGTGTCGCCTGCATGCGCGGGCCGAACAACGCGACCGTTCCCGCCGCCGTCCCCCGGGAGCTGCGCGAGGCCCTCGCCCCTTACGCGCTCCCCGAGGTGCGGGGGGCTGTGGTGTGACGATGGTGGACCTTCGCCGGGTCATGTCCGCGTTCGCCACCGGGGTCACCGTGCTCACGGTGGGCGGCGACCGCCCCAACGGCATGACGGCCAACGCCTTCTCCTCGGTTTCCCTCAACCCGCCGCTGGTGCTGTGCTGTGTCTCCCGCACGGCCCGCATGCACGGGACGCTCTCCGGCGGGGGCCGCTTCGCGGTGTCGGTCCTGGCAGCGGACCAGGAGGAGGCCGCACGCCGGTTCGCCGACCCGCGGCGTCCGCACGGCTGGGGCCAGTTCGCCCGCCTGGGATGGCGTCACGGGCCGTGCACGGGTGCGCCGCTGATCACCGGGGCCCTGGCCTGGCTGGAGTGCGAGGTCGTCCGGGAGGTGGCGGCCGGCGACCACTCCGTCTTCCTCGCGGCCGTGCTCGACGCGGACGCGGGCGCGGACCGGTCGGCCCTGCTGTTCCACGACAGCGCCTTCCACGGTTTGCGCCCGGTACCGGCCGCCGGCACCGCGGACTGACGCCGGCGCCCGGGTGCTCCCGGGGCGGTCCGCGTTCCCGCGTCCACCGGACGGTTGGCGGCGATTTCCCACAGAAAGCGAGAATTTTTTCGAAATTCCGGGGAACGGAGGGGAGGATCGCCGGAGGAGCGGATTCCGTTCCCACGCCGCCGTTCCCCGGAAATCACGTCCGTACTCGGGCAGTAAGCACTTCTTCTCCTTCCCCGGGTCGCCGTTCTCCGGCCCGGGTGCGTTCCGGTCAGGGAAGCGTGGAAGCACCGCGGAACCCGCGCCTCAGGCGCCGGTGCTGATCCGTACGAGCTGTCCGGGCCTTCGGCGACCAGGTTCCAGGAGCGGGTGGTGACGTAGAAGTCCCCGTCGGGCGGACGGCTCCAGCTCCTGCGCGGCCGTCTCCAGGACGACGAACCGACCCTGGCGGTCCCGGTCTTCTGCTCTGCACTGAACTCGCTCACGCAGTGGGCGCAGTCGGGGCCCTCCACGACAGTGCCCGGCACGGCCTCGACCGTGCCGCCGTCCACCTCGTGGCCCGAGACGAGGGCGAGCATCCCCACGTGGCCGTCCTCGGACACGTGTGGGACGGTCTTGCCCCCGCGTCGTCGACGACGGTCCCGAGGGGCCCACAGCGAGGCCACCGCAGGGGCCCACGTCCGCGCCGAGGGCGGGACCCGTCACCGAGACCTCGGTGCCGACCGGGGCAGGCCCACCGCGATACGAGTGGAGGCGTCCGCGACCGGTGTGTGGGAGAAGAAGGAGGAAGAGGCGGGCCGGGATCAGCCCCGCGCGGCCCTGGTGTACTCGGGAAGCAGCTCCGAGTAGCGCGCGTCGGAGTCGACCAGCGGTGGACGGCCGCTGAGGTGGGCGTCGAGCGAGTCGCTGTACATGTGCCAGCCGGCGGCGTAGTCGACGGGGTCGACCAGTCCCCGGTGTTCGAGGGTGAACTCGGTGTGGCCCTCGCCGACGGGGGACAGGTCCAGACGCACCCTGGAGTCGTTCTCGCCGGTGTAGCGCCAGGTGAGCTCCATCTGGTGCGGCGGATTCCAGGAGAGCACCTGGCAGGTGATGGTGTCGCCGTGTTGTCCGCGTCCCCCCAGAACGAAACGTTTGTCGGGCCCGGGTTCGCCGCTCACCGGGGGGCTGAACCACAGTGCGAGCAGTTCATTGCGGGTCCACGCGTCCCACACCCGTTCCGGAGGCGCGGGCAACCGCCGGACCAGGCGCATCGAGGTCAGGTCCCGGGCCACTGTCGAGTAGAGCTTCTGATCGGTCATCGCTTGCCTCCGGGGCGGCCCCTGTTCCGGGGAGGGATCGTGCCGTGTTCGCTCGTTGGCGTGATAACTATAATTATCCATATCAAGAGTGTTCAACGCTGTGTGCTGACCGTGTACCGGTCGGCTTGGCCCCGCCTTGATCAGGCCGAGCATGCGGCTGCACCGCCGGACGGCCTCCGCCGGACCCTCCACGCGCATGTCGCCCGTGGCCAGGGCCTCGAACGGGGTCAGCATCCCGGTCCCCACGCGCACGAAGGTCTCCGCCGAGCTGTGGATCGTCAGGTCGGAGGGGGGCATGGGGTCGCGGACGAACTCCGCCTGGCCCCGGCCCACCCGGGCCCCGAACACCTCGTCGTCGATCCGGAACTCGTACTGTTCGCTGACCTGAGGGACCATCTCCGGGATGGTCATCGCCTGGATCGCGAGGAAGCCCCAGCCGGCCCGGACCGCACCGCTGCCCGCTTCCTTTCTCTTGCCGATCTGGCCCAACCCCCACCGGGCCAGGGCGAGGACGGGCTCGCGCAGGCCGAGCCCCTCCTCGGTGAGCCGGTAGACCTTCCCGCGCGAGTCTCCGGGGGCGGGAGAGACACCGACCAGTTCGTGGGCCCTCATCGTTCGCAGCCGCTCCGACAGCAGGTTCGGCGCCAGTCCCGGCAGATCGTGCAGGAGTTCGTTGAAGCGGGCGGGGCCGATGAGGAGTTGGCGCACGATGAGCAGGGTCCAGCGCTCACCCACGATGTCCAGGCCGGCGGCCAGTCCGCAGAGCTGGCCGTAGTCACGTTTGTTGGTCATGGTGACTCTCGCTGAATGGTGAACATACTTGCAGGATGATATCTATTATTATAGCTTTCTCGTTCGCAAGGCGTTCGATGCCTCCGCCTGGCACGGAGCGGTCGGCGGGGCCGTGTTCGAGTTCGTCGGACCCGAAGCGAAGTACGGCTGTGGTGCGATACCGGACGCGGTCGAGGTCCGACCCGACGAGTCGCTCTACGTCGAGCTCAACTACTTACACGACCGTGCCCGCTTCGACAGGGCCATGCCCCTGGTCGGCGCCGACCCCGAGCTGGAAAGGCCCTACGACTCCCTGGCCGCCATG
Source organism: Nocardiopsis sp. iso_40 (assembly GCF_056173285.1). Classification (NCBI taxonomy): domain Bacteria; kingdom Bacillati; phylum Actinomycetota; class Actinomycetes; order Streptosporangiales; family Nocardiopsidaceae; genus Nocardiopsis; species Nocardiopsis sp. iso_40. The sequence continues at coordinate 2,388,367 of NZ_CM149666.1, forward strand.
ACCTGCGTCCGACGCATCCTCCGGGGCGGGTGCGCCTCGCTCTACCACGTGATGAACGTTCCGCCACCACCTCGCCGCGTCCCGCCCCGCATGCAAGCCTCGGAGTCGCAAGGAGCCCGACCATGCAGAACGCGCCTGACCGGACCACCCGACCGCCCTCCAGCACCCGAGCCCTGACCTGGGTCTCCGGAGGCCAGTTCCTCGCCTTCGGTCTCGCGATCGGTGTCATGACCGTGATGTGGGCGGAGGTGATCATCGCCCTTGACCTGACCGAGGGCGTGTTCGGCACGGTGCACCTCCTGCTGCCCATCACCGCGCTGGTGACGCTCCTGGGTACCAGGTACCTCTACCGCCGCTACGGCAACCGCGATCTCGCGGTCTGGGGACAGCTGTCGATGATCGGCATGCTCGTGGTCCTGGCCTGGAGCGACAGCACTCTCGGCCTGCTGTTGGCCTTCGCGCTGGCCGGCGCCGCCAGCGCGCTGATCGACACATCCACCAACAGCGTCTTCATGGACCTGGGGAACAGCACCGGCCGCGACGTCATGAACGTGATGTACGCGGTCAACAGCGGCGGGACTGTCATCAGCACCCTGGGTTGCGGTCTCCTCCTCAGCCTGGGCATGGACTACCGCTGGGTCCTGCTCGTCAGTGCCGCGGTGATGCTTCCGTTCCTCATCGCCACCTTCCTCGTCCGCTACCCCGCACCAGCGGACGCGGACGACCCGGAGGGCGAGGAGGTCGATCTCGGGGTGCGCGCCCTGATGGCCGACAGCCGTCTGTTCCGGGTGGTGTTCGCCCTGACGGCCCTCGGCATCGCGGTGGAGAGCATCGTCCAGGTGTGGGTGGTGATCTACGTCGACCAGTTGATGAGTGTTCCGATCGTGGTCGGCGCCGCCGCGTTCGCGATGTTCAGCTTCACCATGCTCGTCGGCCGCCTGGGCAACGCCTGGCTTCTGGCCAGGGCGGGTGTACGCATATCCTTCCTGATCTCCGGGGCGGGCATGGCGCTCGCCGGCGCGGTGCTGATGCTGGGCGCCGGGGTGTGGGCGTCGGTCCTGGCCTTCACCCTGGCCGGGCTGGCCAACGCCGGGATACAGCCGACCGGGATCAGCGCCGCCTCGCGCATCGCACCGGCTCGTACCGGAGCGGTCGCCGGGGCCATCATGATGCCCGCCTACGGCGCCTTCATCCTGTCGCCCACCGTCTACGGATGGCTGGCCGAGTGGACCTCCCTCGACTTCGCCATGGTCCTGGTGCTGGTCTGCGGTGCGCTCACCGTCGTACTGGCCTTCGACCGCTCCATCGCCGGTGTCGACCGTGAACTCCGTTCCCTCACCGAGGCGGAGAGCGAAGCCGGAGCACACTGACCGGCGGCACCGCTCCACTCCCGGTCGCGTCGGGCCCCGTGCCTGGCACGACCGCCGTGTCATCGGGGCCGCCGCACCGTCCATCCCTCCGGCAGGTTGTGGGTGCCGGGCGCTCCGGTCCCGTGGTCACCGGACACGCGCACCGTCTCCAGCCCCGCGTCAGTGACCGCCTCCTCCAGTTCGTGCCGTGAGAACCAGCGCCGCCGGTGGGTTTCGTCCGTGCGGGCTTAGTGGCCGTCCCCATCCCGGACGATCCCGGTGACCTGGTGGTCGGAGCAGGGGTGCCCTCGAGCTGAGGCGTGTCCCAGAGGCAGGCGAAGCCTCCAAGGCGCTCGCTGGTGCGGTCGAGCTCCGCCGTCTCCTGGAAGGTTCCACGGGTACCCAGGTCGGGCACGGACGCCCCTCCGGGGCGGAGCAGCCCGTGTACCCGGGCGAGCAGCGACTCCGGCCGACCCGGTGCCGTGAAGTAGTCGATCCCGTCAAGGCAGCAGGGGAACGGTCTGGTCGAAGCCGCCGGTCCCCTCGACCCGCGCCCAGGTGTGGACCCTCGACCAGGCCTGGCCCGTGGCGTCCGTGCGCGGGACGCGGGTCCAGCCGGCGACCTCGGGGACATCGTCCCGGTGTGCCCCCAACACGACCGCCTCGTTGTCCTCGGCCCTCAGGGCGAGCCACAGGGCGCCCTGACGGGCCGCGGAGCCGTTCTCCCGGTTGGGGAACCATGCGGTGGTCGGCAGGGCCCGGACCGAGTTCCGGTCGGCCAGCTTCCACAGGGCGTGCTCGCGCTCCAGGGCGGCCCTCCGGGCGGACGCCGCCCCCGAGGGGTGGAAAGGGGCGGGAGCGCGGCCCCGTGTCACCGAGGGAAGTCGGTGAAACACCGGGCGTGCCCGACCGTGACTCACGTAGAGTGGTGGATCATGGGCGGCGGCCCTCGGGCCCCACAGCGATAACCGGACCGGGAGCGGGATGACTGAGCAGCAGCGGGCCTCCGACGAGGCGGCCCAGGCCGAGGACCGAACGGGCGAGCCCGTCGTCACCGAGGGAACGGTCGAGGCCCTGGTCCGGACCAAGCTCGCCGAGTCCCTGGGCGGCAAGCGCGGCATGGTAGAGGCGGCCGTTCCGACGCTCACCTTCACGCTCTCCTACATCCTCAGCTCCGAACTGCGGACGTCGATCCTGCTCGGTGTGGGAGCCGCCCTGCTCCTGGGCGTCATCCGGCTGGTGCAGCGCTCCTCGGTGCAGTACGTGCTCACCAGCCTCTTCGGTATCGGTATCGCCGCCGTCTTCGCGATGCGCAGCGGCAACGCCGAGGACGCCTTCCTGCCCGGCATCATCTACAACGCGGTCTACGCGGTGGTGCTGAGCATCTCGGTGCTGGTGCGCTGGCCCGCCATCGGCCTGATGATCGGCCCGTTCATCGGACACAGGGAGGACTTCACCTCCTGGCGCGGCAACCCCGCAGTGGTCAGGCTGGCCTCCCGGCTGACCTGGCTGCTGGTGTTGCCGTGCGTCATCCGGGTCCTGGTCCAGTACCCGCTCTGGCTCGCCGCGACCAACGACTGGGCCGACACCTTCGCCCTGCTGGGCCTGTCCAAGGTCGCCATGGGGTGGCCGCTCCAGGTGGCCGCCTTCGCGGGCATGGTGTGGGTGCTGGCCCGCGGCCGCACCCCGCTGGAGCGGCAGCAGGACACCGAAGAGCCCCGGACCGGGCCCGCAGAGCAGGCCGGGGACCGCTGAGTACTCAGCTCCCGGCGTCCGCTCCGGGCCCGTCCACCGGCCCCAACAGCTCCTCCAGGGGGCCCAACGCGTCCGGTTCGGCCAGGAACACCACGGTGTTGCCCACCGACAGGGTCCGCCCGGGGTCCGGTGGGCGCACACCGCCCGGGCCGACCACCGCGACCAGCGCCACCCCCTCCGGCAGGGCACCCGTCAGATCGCTCTCCGAGCCGCCCACGAACGGGCTCTGCGCGTGCAGGACCGACTCGGCGATCTCCGCGCCCGGCAGCGGGGGCAGAGCGCCCTCCTCCGGGTAGTCCTCCTCCGCGGGGACGCCTTCGACCAGGTCCGCGATCAGCCGGGGCGGGGAGACCGCCAGATCCACCCCCCAGGAGTCGTTGAACAGCCACTCGTTGTCCGGGTCGTTGATCCGGGCGATAACCCGGTCCACACCGAACTCGGTCTTGGCGAGCAGGGACACGACCAGGTTCACCTTGTCGTCGCTGCTGGCCGCGACGACCACGTCGAAGTCGCCCAACCGGGCGTCCTCCAGGGTGGCCAGCTCACAGGCGTCCGCGAGCAGCCACTCCACCTGGGGCAGGTCGTCGACGCCGATCGCCCGGGTGTCCCGGTCGATCAGCAGGACCTCGTGCCCGCTGCCCGCCAGCTCCGTGGCGATGGAGCGGCCCACGCTGCCGGCACCCGCGATCGCGATCCGCATCTCACCCACGCCCCGTCTCGGCCTCGTGCCGTCCGCCCAGCCGTTCGACCAGGCCCTCCATCTCCCGGCTGTGCGCCACCACGTGCAGCACGTCTCCCCGGGCGAGTCTCTCCTGGGGCCGGGCCAGCGTGATGCGGCCCTCCCGGACCAGATACACCACCCGCAGCGATGAGTCCTCCTCCAGGGCGGTGACGGTCTCACCCGCCCAGCGCTCCGGCAGGGTGAGTTCGTTCATGCTCAGGCTGCCCGAGGCGTCCTGCCATTCGGGTGCCGCGGCGAGCCGGTCGTCACCGGGCACGACCCGGCGCAGGATCGCGTCGGCGGTCCAGCGCACGGTCGCCACCGTGGGGATGCCCAGGCGCTGGTAGACCTCCGCGCGGCGGGGGTCGTAGATCCGCGCCACCACGTTCTGGACGCCGAACGCCTCCCGGGCCACCCTGGCCGAGATGATGTTCGAGTTGTCGCCGTTGCTGACGGCGGCGAAGGCCGCGGCCCGGTCGATACCGGCGCTGAGCAGCACCTCGCGGTCGTGTCCGACACCGCGTACGGAGTGTTTGGCCACGGCGGTACGGAGCCTGCGGAACGCCTCGGGGTCCTGGTCGATCACCGCCACGGAGTGACCCAGGTCCACCAACGTGTGCGCCAGGGTGGAACCCACCCGGCCGCACCCCATGATCACGATGTGCACCTCGACCGCGCTCCCGTCGACCTCGCCGTCCGACCCGGGGCACGGAGTAGTCGAACATGCCCCGACAGCTACACCTTGGCACACATCGCCCGCGCACGTGCGCCCGCCCCGGCTCCGCGGTGTTCGGACCAGCACGTGTGGTGCTCCGGGGCCGGTAGATTGGGGCTGGTTGGTGGCTGTGCGCGCAGGGTCACCCTTCACACGACCCGACCAGCGAAGGACGCCGCCATGAGCCTTGTGGGCAACGAATTCGAACTGACCGTGGACGACGTCGCACACGGTGGGTGGTGTGTGGGCCGCCACGGCGACCAGGTCGTCTTCGTCCGCCACACGCTGCCCGGCGAGCGGGTCCGGGTGCGCGTCACCGAACAGACCACCCGGTTCCTGCGCGGGGAGGCCGTCGAGGTCCTCACCGCCTCACCGGACCGGGTCGAGGCGCCCTGCGTGTTCTCCGGCCCCGGGATGTGCGGCGGCTGCGACTGGCAGCACGCCTCCCTGGAGTCGCAGCGCCGGATGAAGGGCCGAGTCGTCACCGACCAGCTCAGCCGCATCGCCGGAATCGACCGGGAGGTCGAGGTGGAGGAGCTGCCCGGCACCCCTGACGGTCTGGGCTGGCGCACCCGGGTGCGTTTCGCCGTGGACGAGGACGGCAACGCCGGTCTGCGCCGCCACCGCTCCCACGACATCGAACCGGTCGACCGCTGCCTGATCGCACACCCCGGCGTCACCGAACTCGGCGTGACCGAGGTCAAGTGGGAGGGCGTCAAGGACGTCGAGGCCGTGGCCTCCGCCACCCGTGCCGACCGCGCGGTCGTGGTCACCCCCACCACCGCCAAGCTCGGGCCCCTGCCCGAGCTCAAGGCCTCCAGCGCGGTGCTGCGCCGCTTCAAGGGCGGACGGGTGCAGTCGGTGCGCGGCCGCAAGGGCGTGCGCGAGGACGTGTCCGGCCGCGAGTACCGCGTCGGCGCGGGCGGCTTCTGGCAGGTCCACCCGGCGGCGCCGGAGACCCTGAGCGCGGCCGTCCTGGCGGGCTTGGAGCCCAAGCCCGGCGAGACCGCCCTGGACCTGTACTGCGGAGCGGGCCTGTTCACCGGTGCGCTCGCCGAGGCCGTGGGCGCCGAGGGGCGCGTGATGGGCGTCGAGAACGGTGAGCACGCGGTCCGGGACGCCCAGTACAACCTGAAGGACCTGCCGCAGGTCCGGGTCGAGCGCGCCGACGTGGTCAAGCAGATGCGTGAGTGGGCCGACGTGCGCGCCGACATCGTGGCACTCGACCCGCCGCGTGCGGGCGTCGGTGTCGAGGTCGTCCGCAAGATCGCGGGCATGAAGCCACGCCGGATCGCCTACGTCTCCTGCGACCCCGCGACCCTGGCCCGCGACCTCGCCGAGTTCGGCCGCTCCGGCTACCGGCTGGTGGACCTGCGCGCCTTCGACGCCTTCCCGATGACCCACCACATCGAGTGCCTGGCCGTCCTCGAACCGGTCAAGCTGGCCCGCCGCCACCGCGAGGCCGCCGAGACCGAGTAGGCCCCGCGTCCCAGCACGACGAGAACGCCCGGAAGCGTACGCTCCCGGGCGTTCTCCGCGTCCGTGGCGCCGCCACGCGGCCGGGGGCCGTGCCCCGTGCGGTCAGCCCCTGCGGCGGGGGAGCGGGACCCTCAGGACGGCGAGGCCCAGGGCGAGCACGACCAGACCTGACCAGGAGACCAGCGGTAGCCGTTCGCCGACCAGGGCCACGCCCAGCAGGGCGGCCACGGCCGGTTCGGCCAGGCTGAGGGTGGTCGCCGTCGCGGCCGACGTGTGCCGCAGGCCGCGACCGAACAGCCAGTAGGCCAGGAACACGGTGAACAGGGCCAGGTGCAGGGTGACCAGTGCCCCGTTGACCGTGGCCAGCCAGGCGGTGCCCGCGGCCAGCACGACGGGGAGCACGAGGAGGCCGCCGCCGGCGAACATGGTGCCCATCACCGCCCCGGAGGTGTGGCCGCGCCGGATCAGCTTCTCGGCGATGACCGCGTACAGGGAGTAGGAGAACCCGGCGGCCAGGGCCAGGAGCACGCCCAGGACGTTCACCGCGCTCTCGGTGCCGGTGAACCCCGGGCCCAGGACGAGTACGGCACAGCCCAGTACGGCCGCGGCGGTCGCCACCAGCCACCGCGCGGTGGGCCGGGCCCGGTCCGCGCCCCAGGCCAGCAGGCCGGAGAACACGGGCGCGCTGCCCAGGGTGATGACGGTACCGACGGCCACCCCCGCGTTGGCGACCGCGGGGTAGAACGCCAGCGGGTACCCGGACACCGCCGCCGCTCCCAGCAGGAGCATCCGGCGGGTGCCGCGGTCGGAGCGGGCCACCAGCGCGGTGGACCCCTTGCCGAACAGGAACAGCAGGACCCCGCCGAGGACGAGTCCCGCCGAGCCGATCGCGGCGGGGTGCGCCTCGCCGGGGGCGAAGGAGCTGGCGGTTCCGGTGGTGCCCCACAGGACGGCGGCACCGAGGACCGGCAGCGGCCCGGTGCCCAGGCGGGCGAGGCGGGAACGGGCGGACGGCCGGTCCGCGGCAGTGGAGGTGGTGTGCTCTGGCACGTGCTTGCTCTCGTCTCCGTGCGTCGGGAACTGGTCCGAGGGCGGGCGCACGAACGACCCGGCCCGGGCGCGCGCAGGCGGGGCCGCGGGTTCTCCGGTGGTTCAGCCGGTGCGCCCGATCAGGCGCACAGCGGCGGAAGGACCTTGTGCCAGTGGTAGTTCACGCCTCCACGGTAACGCGAGGCGACCGGACGCGGAGCCGGGGCGGCTCAGGCGCAGGCGGGGAAGGGGAACTCCGCCCAGCGCAGCACCTCCTCCTCGGACCAGACGCTCGTTTGCCAGTCCGCTTCGGGGAACTCGGCGGACCCCGGCTCGGGCAGGCCCAGCAGTTCGGTGAGCTCCTCCGGTCCGGTGCCCGGATCGGCCAGGGTGTCCCAGTGCTCCTCCAGGACCGCGGCGACGCGCTCCCGGGGCAGTTCCATGAGCGCATGGGCCAGGGCGAAACCGTCCGGGTCGGAGTCGAACCGGGTCAGCAGGCTGTCCGCCACGCTGACCCGCTTCCGCCGGGAGAGCTCCTCGTCCGCGGAGGCCAACCAGGCGCCCACCGCCATCCTGGCCTGACCGGCCGCGGAGCACGGCTCCTCGCGGTCCTTGGGCAGACCGACGAGCAGCACGGCGGCGTCGACGGACACGTCCTCGCGGGAGAACTCCATCTCCGTGTCCCAGTACTCGGTCACGATGACCGAGTGCTCCGGCGGGTCGGAGTACAGGGAGCTGCGGATGTTGTTCCCGGCCTGCCACACCGTGAGCACGCGTGGGCGTACGCGCTCGGGCGCCGCCGCGACGACGGGCTCCAGGGCGGCGTGCCAGTGCTCCACCCACGACTCGTAGCCGGGTAGGGGGCAGTACGCCACCCCGTCCCGGGTCCGGCACGGGGCGGTCTCCGTACCGTGCAGCTGGTCGACCGAGAACTCGGTGTCGAAGGGGAAGGCCCGGTTCGCCTGCGCTCCGGTCACCGCGACCACCACCGCCAGCAGCGCGCTCACGGCCGCCGTGACGGGCCGTACGCCCCTGCCGTCGTCCCTCCGGGCCATGGCGACCGTCAGGAGGAGGACCGCCAACAGGACGTTGAGCAACAGGTACAGCGCCGCCAGAGCGGTCACCCCGGGGGCGGAGACCGGCAGGGGCTCCACCACGGAGCGCGCGGCCGTCTCCACCCGGTTGACGATCACGTCCGCCCTCCTGCCCATGGTCGTGGACGTGTAGACCAGATAGGCCGGGATCAGCAGAACGAACGTGACCAGGGGCGCGAAGGAGCGCGTCCAGACCACGGCGGCCAGCGCGGCCAGGGGGCCGAACCAGCTCGTCACGATCACACCGGGGACGACGTACGGGCTCAGCACCCCGGCTATCGGCACCGGGACGCGTACCAGGTACCCGGCTATCTGGACCGCCGTGCACACCGAGGCCAGTGCCACCGCGGCCAGGGCCAACGACAACAGGCGGGTACGCGGGGACAGGGGCAGCGCCAACCCCGCCGAGTGGCGTACCTCGCGGATCGCGGGGAAGCTCGTGACCACGAACATGGCCACGGCCACGCACATCGCCTGGTACACGCAGTACCGGTGGAAGCCGCTCGCCGTCGGCAGGGTCAGCATCTGTCTCGTCAGTACCGGGGCGAACAGGACCAGGGGCATGGCGAGGAAGAAGACCGGGCTCGTCACCAGGTGCCGGAGGTTGAACAGGGTCAACCGCCCGAACGTGGAGCCCGTGCTCACCGGGTCTCCCTCCCCGCGCCGGTGAACAGCAGGTAGGCGTCCTCCAACGACGGCTCCACCGGGACCCCGGCGGTGGAGTCCGGGTTCTCCGCGCCCTCCGGTACGAGCACCCGGTAGCGGCCGTCCGCCAACCTCCAGGAGGTCACGCCCTCGGCGGGACGCGAGCCCTGTTCCCAGACCCGCCCCCTGGCCCGGCTGAGCAGCTCGTCCGGGGTTCCGTCGAAGATCACCCGGCCCGCGTCCAGGCACAGGACCCGGCGGCACAGGGCCGCCACGTCCTCGATCTGGTGTGTGGACAGCACCACCGTGCTGCGCGCGGCCAGCTCGGAGACCAGGTCGCGGAACCGGATGCGCTGCTCGGGGTCGAGGCCGATGGTGGGTTCGTCGAGCAGGAGGAGGTCGGGGTCGCCGAGGAGGGCGGAGGCCAGGCCCAGGCGCTGGCGCATCCCCCCGGACAGGCGGCGGACCCTGCTGTGCCTGCGGGCGTACAGGTCGACCCTGCGCATGGCGCGCCGCACCTCGTCGTGGCGCTCCCGGCGACCGCCCAGCTCCTTGAGGACCGCGACGTAGTCCAGCAGCCCGAACACGGTGAAGTGCGGGTAGAAGGAGGGCGACTGCGGCAGGTAGCCCATGCGTCGGCGGATCTCGGTGCGGTCGGCCGCCTGTTCGGGGTCGCGGCCCAGCACACGCACCTCGCCCCCGGTGGCTTCCAGGTCGGTGGCCAGGCAGCGCAGCAGCGTGGTCTTGCCCGCGCCGTTGCGGCCCAGCAGCCCGGTCACCCCCGGCCCCAGGTCGAGGTTGATCCCGGCCAGGGCCCGGCGGGTCCCGTAGCTGCGGACCAGTCCGCGCACACTCACCCCGGCCGTCGTCGTGTCCACCGTCATGCGGTCCTCATCCGGAGCAGGATCGCGCCCGCCAGCAGGGTGAGCGCCACAGCCCAGCCCGACTGGGCTGCGGGGGAGAAGAGCAGCAGCGGGTCGAGTTCCTCGGCGGCGCCGAGGAACCCCACGGTGAGCAGCCATCCGGCTCCCAGGAGGCCGCCCGCCAGGCTCAGGGGCATCCACCGGCTCAGCGACAGGCAGCCGGCGACCATGGCCAGTGCGGGGAGCAGCCAGAAGACCGCCTCCCACAGGGTCGAGGTCGAGGGCATCAGGGCCGCCGCGGCGGTGCACAGGGTCAGCGCCGGCACCAGCACGGCGCTGGTCCGCAGGAAGAGGAGGCGGTAGCCGGCCAACGGGGTCACCGAGGTCAGGCTGTGGGCCGGATCCACCCACCGGCCGTAGGCGAGGGCCACGCCGAGCAGGGGGACGACCGGTGCGGTGAAGGAGAACAGCAGTGAGCCGCGGGGCAGCTCGTAGGCGACGGTCAGGGCGGTGGCGAGTACGAGCACGGTGGCGGTCAGCCAGGCGCGGTAGAGCTGGGGGGTGGCCGCCAGCAGCTTGGCGGTGTTCTCGCGCAGGCCGAGGACGGACAGCAGGCGTTCGAGGGGGCCGCGGCGGGGCCGGTCGACGATGTCGCGCAGGCTCGCCCAGCTCCGCTCCAGCCAGGCTTCGTCCACGGGCAGCAGTTCGCGGCAGTGGGCACAGTTCATCAGGTGGGCCTCCGCGGACATGGCGGTGACGTCGTCGGCGGTGTGGGCCGCGTACTGGTGGAGTTGGTCGTGGGTCAGGTGCCAGCTCATGTGGTCAGTGCCTCCCGTAGCCGCGCCTTGGCGCGCATGACCCGTGTCTTCACGGTTCCTTCCGGTATTCGGAGGATCTCCGCCGCCTCCCGCACGGTCAGGCCGTCGAGCACGGTGGCCTGGATCGCCGAGCGCAGTTCGGGGGAGAGCTCGTGCAGGGCGGCGCCCAGCGGCCCGTGCTCGATGTTGAGCAGCACGGTGTCCTCGGCGGACGCGTCGCCGATGGTCTCGTACGGTTCGGGGGCACTGTCGGCGATCCACCGGTTGGCGCGTTTGCGCAGCTGTGAGATGAGCTGGCGGATCGCGATGGTCCACAGCCAGGCCCCGGCGTCGTCGTCGCCCGGGCGCGGGGTGAAGGAACCGGCGTTGCGCCATACCGCCAGGAAGGTCTCCTGGAGGGCGGCGTCGAGTTGGTCGGGGTCGGAACAGCGGTAGCGCAGACGCGTACGCAGCCAGGGGGCGTGCCTCCGGTGCAGGATCTCCAGGGCGTCGGTCTCCCCGGCCGCCACGGCTGACAGCAGCACCGGGTCGGTGCTGTCGGGTCCGTAGGAGGGGGTACGGCGTCGTGCGCGGCGGAGAAACTTCACGTGGGGTGCTATCGCGGCTCGGGGGCGGAACGGTTCAGCCGCGGGGAGGCCGGGGGTGCGACGTCCTGACCACGGCTTTTCCACGCTACCCGCGCGGCGGTTTCTGAATGGTCGGCACCGTGGGAGAAAATGGGGTGTATGCGCCTGAGGATCTTCCTTGAACCCCAGCAGGGGGCCACCTACGAGGACCAGCTCGCTGTTGCCAGGGCCGCCGAGGACCTGGGTTTCGATGCCCTGTTCCGCTCGGACCACTATCTCGCCATGGGCGACCACGTCAGCGGCCTCCCCGGCCCCACCGACGCCTGGATCACCCTCGCCGGCCTGGCCAGGGACACCTCCCGGATCCGCCTCGGCACGCTGATGACGGCGGCGACCTTCCGCCACCCCGGGCCGTTGGCCGTCTCCGTCGCCCAGGTCGACCGGATGAGCGGCGGCCGGGTCGAGTTCGGTTTCGGCGCCGGCTGGTTCGAGCAGGAACACGCGGTCTACGGGATCCCCTTCCCGGACTCCGGTAGGGAGCGTTTCGACCGCTACGAGGAACAACTCGACATCATCACGGGATTGTGGGCCACCCCGGCGGGGGACACCTTCCGTTACGAGGGCAGGCACTACCGGTTGGCGGAGGGCCCGGCCCTGCCCAAACCGGAGCAGGGGCCGCACCCGCCGGTGCTGATCGGCGGTACCGGACCCAGGCGTACCCCGCGGCTGGCGGCCAGGTTCGCCGACGAATACAACGTGCCGTTCTCCTCCCTGGAGGAGACCGAAGCGGCCTTCGGCCGCACGGCCGACGCGGTGCGCGCCTCCGGCCGCGGCGCGCCGATGGTGTACTCGGCGGCCCAGGTCCTGTGCGCAGGAAGGGACGAGGCCGAGGTGGCCAAGCGGGCCGCCCGGATCGGTCGGGAGGTGTCGGAGCTGCGTCAGAACGGTCTCGCCGGGAGCCCCGACGAGATCGTGGACAGGGTCGGCCGGTTCGGGGAGGCGGGTGCTGAGAGGATGTACCTGCAGGTCCTGGACATGTCCGACCTGGACCAGCTGGAGCTGGTCGCTTCGCTGGTGGTTCCGCAGCTCGACTGAACCGGGCCCGGACCGGAGGGTGCCCGCAGGCGCCGGGGAGCCACCCGATAACTTGATATCGAGATACAAGTTAGATACCTTGACGTCAAGATAAAAGTGGGGCTTCCCCCCGGCCCGCCCCCGGTTCGGGCGTGTGAGGTCGACCGCTTTTCGACGTCGGACCCAGAACCCGTGGGCGTCCGCGGCCAGTGGGTCGCGCAACCCGTGACGATGTGGCGTCGTCGCAGGTGAAAGCGGCCTTGAAGGTTCACTGAGGCGGCGGGGGCCCGCACGTGTGCCCCCCGCGACCCGGCGAACCGGTTAGGGCGGCCTCAGTAGGTCCCGCATCCACCCCATGGGGCAGGATGCTGGGGACAAAGTGGCGATATCAGGAGGCAGACACCGTGTCCGCGAACAGCTTCGGCGCCCGTGACACGTTGCGCGTTGGCGACGAGTCGTATGAGATCTTCCGGTTGGACGCCGTCAAGGGCTACAACCGTCTTCCCTACAGCCTGAAGGTGCTGCTGGAGAACCTCCTGCGCACCGAGGACGGCAAGAACGTCACCGCCGAGCACATCACGGCCCTGGGCAACTGGGACGCCAAGGCGCAGCCCAACCAGGAGATCCAGTTCACCCCCGCGCGGGTGATCATGCAGGACTTCACCGGCGTCCCGTGCGTCGTCGACCTCGCCACCATGCGCGAGGCCGTCCGCGACATGGGCGGCGACCCGGACCAGATCAACCCGCTCGCCCCCGCCGAGCTGGTGATCGACCACTCCGTCGTCGTCGACCTCTTCGGGAGCCCCGACGCCTTCGAGCGCAACGTCGAGATCGAGTACGAGCGCAACTACGAGCGCTACAAGTTCCTGCGCTGGGGCCAGACCGCCTTCGACGAGTTCAAGGTCGTCCCGCCCGGCACCGGCATCGTGCACCAGGCCAACATCGAGCACCTCGCGCGGGTCACGATGGACCGCAAGGGCCAGGCCTACCCCGACACCTGTGTCGGCACGGACTCGCACACCACCATGCAGAACGGCCTGGGCATCCTGGGCTGGGGCGTCGGCGGCATCGAGGCCGAGGCGGCCATGCTCGGCCAGCCGATCTCCATGCTCATCCCGCGCGTGGTCGGCTTCAAGCTCACCGGTCAGCTCAAGCCCGGCACCACCGCGACCGACCTCGTGCTCACCATCACCGAGAAGCTGCGCAAGCACGGTGTGGTCGGCAAGTTCGTCGAGTTCTACGGCGAGGGCGTCTCCTCGGTGCCGCTGGCCAACCGCGCCACCATCGGCAACATGAGCCCGGAGTTCGGCTCCACCGCCGCGATCTTCCCGGTCGACGACGAGACCATCCGGTACATGCGTCTGACCGGCCGCTCCGAGCAGCAGGTCGCGCTGACCGAGGCCTACGCCAAGGCCAACGGCTTCTGGCACGACCCGGCCGTCGAGCCCGAGTTCTCCGAGTACCTGGAGCTCGACCTCGCCGAGGTCGTCCCGTCCATCGCCGGCCCCAAGCGCCCGCAGGACCGCATCGCGCTGTCCGAGGCCAAGACGACCTGGCGCCACGACGTCAGCAACTACGTCGACGACGAGGTGGACGAGGCGGGCGACGAGTCCTTCCCGGCCTCCGACGCCCCGGCCCAGTCCGCGAACGGCGCGCGCCCGCACAAGTCGGTCCAGGTCACCATGGCCGACGGCACCGAGACCGAGATCGACCACGGCGCCGTCGTGATCGCCGCGATCACCTCGTGCACCAACACCTCGAACCCCTCGGTCATGCTGGGCGCCGCCCTGCTGGCCAAGAAGGCGGTCGACAAGGGCCTGTCCCGCAAGCCGTGGGTCAAGACCTCCATGGCCCCGGGCTCCAAGGTCGTCACCGACTACTACGAGCGTTCCGGCCTGACCCCGTACCTGGACAAGCTGGGCTTCAACCTGGTCGGCTACGGCTGCACCACCTGCATCGGCAACTCGGGCCCGCTGCCCGAGGAGATCTCGAAGGCGGTCCAGGACAACGACCTCGCGGTCTCCGCGGTCCTGTCCGGCAACCGCAACTTCGAGGGCCGGATCAACCCGGACGTGAAGATGAACTACCTGGCCTCGCCGCCGCTGGTGGTCGCCTACGCGCTGGCCGGGTCGATGGACGTCGACATCACCACCGAGCCCCTGGGCGTCGGCAACGACGGCAAGCCCGTCTACCTGGCCGACATCTGGCCCACCGCCGAGGAGATCCAGGAGGTCATGGACTCCGCGATCGCCTCCGACATGTACGAGTCCGCGTACTCGGACGTGTTCGCCGGTGACGACCGCTGGCGCGAGCTGCCCACGCCGACCGGCAACACCTTCGAGTGGGAGGGCGAGTCGACCTACGTCCGCAAGCCCCCGTACTTCGACGGCATGGGCCAGAACCCGGACCCGGTCACCGACATCTCCGGTGCCCGCGTCCTGGCCAAGCTGGGCGACTCGGTCACCACCGACCACATCTCCCCGGCCAGCGCCATCAAGCCGGGCACCCCGGCGGCCGACTACCTCAAGGCCAACGGCGTGGAGCGGCGCGACTTCAACTCCTACGGTTCCCGTCGCGGCAACCACGAGGTGATGATCCGCGGTACGTTCGCCAACATCCGCCTGCGCAACCAGATCGCGCCGGGCACCGAGGGCGGCTACACCCGCGACTTCACCCAGCCGGACGCGCCGGTGTCGTTCATCTACGACGCCGCGCAGAACTACGCCGAGCAGGGCACTCCGCTGGTCGTCCTGGGCGGCAAGGAGTACGGCTCCGGTTCCTCGCGTGACTGGGCGGCCAAGGGCACCCGCCTGCTGGGCGTGCGCGCGGTCATCACCGAGTCCTACGAGCGCATCCACCGCTCCAACCTGATCGGCATGGGCGTCCTCCCGCTGCAGTTCCCGGAGGGCCAGTCCGCCGACTCGCTCGGCCTGACCGGCGAGGAGACCTTCTCCATCACCGGTGTGACCGAGCTCAACGAGGGCCGCATCCCCGCCACGGTGAAGGTCACCACCGACACCGGTGTCGAGTTCGACGCCGTGGTGCGGATCGACACCCCGGGTGAGGCCGACTACTACCGCAACGGCGGCATCCTGCAGTTCGTCCTGCGCCAGCTGCTCGCCAAGCAGTAGTCACAAGCTCCGCTCCGCACCCAACAGGTGCGCCGCGCGGTTCACGGGCCGCCACCGTCCACCCGACGGTGGCGGCCCTTCTCGTGCGCCGGGTGCGTGTAGACATCACGGCCGCTCAACCGCCTCGTTGCGCTTTGAACAAGGCGGGGCGGCGCACAGGTTTCGGTGCCTTTTCGGCGCTGTGTTCGTGAACGTGCTCCGTTTCCCCCGTGTCCCCCTCCTGGTACTGGCGGCCCTGGCCTGGGCCTTCCTCGCCGTACCGTGGACGGCACGCGACCCCCTCCTGCTGGCGGCGACGGGGTTCGGCACCCTCCGGAGCGACCTCGTGGAGCGGGTGCTGCGCGGGGAGCACCGCGGCTGATCCGAGCTGACCAGGTGTGGAGCCGGTACCTGAGGGAACTCCCCAGGTTCTGGGTTGGCCGAAAGCTCCGGATATGCTCGTGCGCATGCCCCTGACCCCCGACCCCTGCCCCTCCCTGTGGTTGGCTGAACTGCGCCGACGTGCCCTGACGCTGGGTGCCGCGGCCCTCTTCGCCGTGTTCGCGACCCCGTTCGCGGCAGCACCGGCCGCGTGGGCGGAGCCCGGAGCCGAGGCGATCGAGGCCTACGAGGGTTCCCTGACCCCGGCCGAGTACTACGCGGAGGAGCTCGCCGAGCGCCCCGAGGGCGCGGCCGTGGTCGTCGACGAGGTCATGGCCGGTCAGTACGACGTGGCCGAGCTGGAAGAGGAGCTGCACGAACTCTTCTCGGCCCTCGACGTCCCCTACCACGTGATCGTCAGCCCCTTCCCCGACAACAAGGAGGAGTGGGGGACCGACTCCGTCCTGACCCCGGTCATCGACCGGCTCGGGCAGGACGGCCTGTACGTGCACCTGCGCCCCGGCACGTACACGCAGGAGGCGCAGGTCCGCGGTTACGACCTGCCCGTGGACGACAGCGTGCGCGCGCTGTACGACGATCCCAGGATCGAGCACCGCACCCCCGTCGACGCGGTCGCCGCCGTCATCGTCGAACGTCTCCAGGGCGCCGCGCCCGTGGCGGATCCGGACGGCTCGGGTGCGGAGGGCTCGGAGGCCGAACCGGGGTCGCTCACCGCCCTCTGGGAGGGATTCCTCGACGAGACCGACCCCGCCAGCTCCATGGGCGCGGAGAACCTCGGCACCCTGTCCGGGCTGGCCGGGGGGTTCCTGGTCGCCTCGGCCGGGTTCTTGATCTGGTGGCGGCTCCACGAGGACCGCGCCGCCCCTTTCGAGGTGCCCGTGGTGATCGTCACGGGCCTGGTCCTGGCTGGGCTGAGCATCGCCGGGCCCTACGCCCTCACGGTGAACGCGACGGAGGACGACGGCGCCGAGCTCGTGCGAGATCCCGCCGAGGCCCGCTTCGAACCGCCCTATGTCACCGGTACCGACCGGGTCGAGCGCCTGGTCGCCGAGACGGAGTCCGCCCCCCTGTACGTCGGCCCCCTGGTCCCGATGGACCGGACCGGGCTCGCGGCCACCGCCGAACGGCTGGAGGAGTCGGAGCTCCCGGTCCGCGCCGTGGTCGTGGCCATGGACGAGAACGACGAGTCCGCGGGTGTGCCCGAGGTCCTGGCCTACGCCCTGTCCGAGCTCACCGAGGGGGAGGCCCTCTACCTGGTCGCCACCGCCGGAACCGGGGGGCAGGTCGAGGTCGCCGCCGGGTCCACCGGTCTGGGCATCGACCCCTTCGCCCTGAGCATGGTGGCCTGGGAGATCTCCGAGGCCACCCCCGCCGAGGCCATCGAAGCGGCACTGCCCGCGCTCGCGGAGGTGCCCACCGACCCCGGTCGGCCCGACGCCGAACCGCCGTTCACGGACGACTACGTGCACGACCCAGGCTCGCCGACGGAACGGTTCTTCGGTGACGGCTTCCTCCCCTGCCTCCTGGCGGTGGGACCGCTGCTCTCCGGAATCCTCTTCGGAGCCGCCCTCATCGTGGTCTCCGTCGTGCGTGCGGTGCGCAAGAGCACGGGCGGCCCACGGACACGGATGAGCACACGCACCCTGCGCAGGCTCGCCCTGGCCGAGACCCGGTCCATGGTCCGGGAGCTGGAGGAGGTCCAGGACGCGCTGATCCCCGAGTCGGCGATGCGCGACGCCGACGCCTCCCTGGTCGTGCTCCGCCGCCCCGTCGACGCGCTCGACCTCCTCGGGGTCACGGTCCTGGCGCACCGGGCCCGGGCCGCCATCGCCGGGGACGTCGAACACGGCACTCGGGCGGTCTGCTCGGTCGACCCCCTGCACGGACAGGCGCGCAGGAGCGGCCGTGTCCACCGCCTCCCGGGCCGCAGGCCGCTGTGCGACGCCTGTTTCGACCTCTCAGGCGACAAGCGGGACAGCCGTGTGCTGGAACTGCGGATCGACGGGGCCTGGGTCCCGCACCTGGAGCTGGACCGGGTCTGGGTCCACACCAACTACGGATCGACCGGGCGCGCCCTCGTCAACGGAATCCTGGAGAAGAGCGATGCGTAGCCTCCTAACCCTCCTCGCCGCTTCGGCGCTCGCCCTGGCCTTCCTGACGGCGTCCCCCGCCGCGGCACAGCCGGAGGAGAACGCCTCCCAGGCGATCGCCGACGCCCTGGCCGCGTCCCCGGTCCACGTGGACCCCGCCTACGGCAGCGCCTTCACCGAGGAAGCCCAGCAGGGGGTCGTCTCCCTCATCGAGGCCTCGGACCTGCCCCTGTACGTGATCGCGGTGCCCCTGGTCGACGGGGACACCTGGGACGGCGAGTCCGACACCCTGGCCACCCTCGTCCACGACCGCATGGGCGGCGGAGAGGGCCACTACCTGGTCTTCGACAACAGCGGCATGTACGGGCAGGACTTCGGGTCCGGCCACGACAGCCCCGCCCACTACGGCTCCCTCACCTCCTCCTACGCCACGCAGTTCAAGGGGGACCTGGCCACCGTGGTCGAGATCTCGGTGGAGACGGCCCTGTCCGACGACCCCGAGGGCGCCTTCCTCGCCGCCGAAGCGGCCTACGAGGAGGAGCGGGAAGACGTGGCGTCGGCCCCGGAACCCTCCCCCGCTAGCACGGACGAGGCGGGTGGCGGGGGTGTCCCCGGCTGGCTGTGGCCGTCCGTGGCAGCCCTGGCACTCGTCCTGGTCGGCGGGCTCGCCTGGCGTGTCCGCCGTGCCCGGGTTCCCTCGCTGCCCGCGCTGGCCGTCACCCAGCACGCCGGGTTCGACAACGCCGACCGCGCCGAACTGGACCGGCTGGTCGAGCGGGGCGCGACGGACCTGGTCGAACTGGGCGAACGCCTGGGCCGCCTCAGCGCTGCGCCCAGGGGAGAGGAGGGCAACCGGCTCCTCCAGCACGCGCTGGACGCCCGTGCCGCCGCGGCCAGGGTCCATGACCGCATGGCCGCCACCGAACCCACCCTGCCCGACGCGGTCGGTGTGCTCGTCCTGCTCGACATGGCTGAGGACGCCATCGCGCGCAGCCGGTCCGGGTCGGGGAAGCCGCGGGTGCACTGCTACGCCAACCCGCTGCACGGCACCGGCACCAAGCTGACCGAGTGGCGCGAGTTCGGCGGCACCCGCAGTGTCCGGGTACCGCTGTGCGCCGAGTGCGCCTCGACGGTCCGGGGCCGTGGCCGACCGCGGGTCCTGCCCGCCCGGTACCGGGGGAGTGAGGTGCCCTACTACGAGGTGCCCGCCGAGGAGAGCGTGTGGGCGGCCACCGGCTACGGCGCCCTGCGTGAGGACCTGGTCGACCGCGTCCTGCGCGGCGAGCACCGGGGCGAACGCACCCGCTGAGCGGTTCGGCCGCTCCCCGTCAGGCCACCAGACAGAACACCAGGAAAGTTGCTCCGATGGACTCCTCCCGACCCTTCGCGGGTCACCGCTCCCGAACGGGCCGCCGTGCGCCGTCGTACCTGGCCGCGCCGCTGCTGGCAGCCCTGGTGCTGCTCGGCTCGGCGGCCGCCGGTGCCGGACCCGCGCATGCGGAACCCGAGAGTCCCAAGCCCACTCCCGCTGAGCACTTCGCGGGGCTCCTCGCCGAGGAGCCCGAGGGCGCGGCGGTCGTCGTCGACGACTCCCTCGCCGGGGACTACAGCCTGTCGGAACTGGAACAGAGCCTGCACGGCTCCTTCGGCCGGCTGGACGTGCCGTACTACGTCGTGGCCAGCAGCGTCCCGGACTACGCGACCACGAGCGACGACTTCCTGGCCGGGTTGCAGGACCGTGTGGGCGAGCCCGGCCTGTACGTCCACCTGCGGCCGCAGCAGTCCCGGGTCCAGGCGGTGGCCCGTCAGGTGGACCTGCCGCTGGCCGAGGCCCAGCGGGTGCTCGCCAGGGAGCGGGCGTTCACCAGCTACACCCCGCTGCACAAGATGGCGGGCGTTTTCGTGGACACCCTGACCGCCCCCGACCTCGCCGAACGGGCCGAACGGGGCTGGAGCGACTCACTACCGATCACCTGGTGGCTGGACGCCCAACTCGGCGGTCTGCGGCTGGACACCCGGTCCGGACCGGCCCAGTTGGGCGAGCTCACGGCGGGCGTCGCCGGAACGGTGGTGACTCTGGGGCTGCTACTGGGGGCGGTCCGCGCCGGTCGGCGGGGCCGCGCCGCGAAGGCGGGGTACCACGGGGACCTGCCCGGTGACCGGGCCCTCGGGGTGGGCCGCGTCCTCGTCCTGGGGACGGGTGCGGTCGTGGTGGTCGCCTCCGTGGTCCACCTGTCCACCGCGACTCTGCCCTGGGAGCAACAGCAGCGGGGGCCGACCCCGCCGCAGGTCGCCCCCTACGTCGCCTCCACGGTCCGGGTCATGCGGATCGCCGAGGAACTGGCCGAGGATCCCCTGTACGTGGACCCCCTGGCCCAGGTGGGCGTCCAGGACCTGAACGGAACCGCGGACCGTGTGGCCGGGGCCGATGTCCCCGTGTACACCGTGGTGCTGCCGATGAGCCGTACCGACGAGTCCGGCGGGGAACCGGAGGTCCTCGCGCACGCACTCCACCACGTCATGGACGAGGAGGGCGTCTTCGTCGTCGTGCACGACACCGAGGGGCACTCTCCCAAGGTGGGGGCGGCCCTGTTCGGTGTCGAGGCCGAGGGCCTCACCGAGGACCCGTACGGCCTGTGGGACGTGACCGGGCACCGGTTCGACCAGACGGTCGACCAGGCGTTGGTCGAACTGCTCGACTGGCTCGGGGACGTCTCGGCGGCTCCAGGGCAGGAACCGGAGACACCGGACTGGGCGCAGGAGAGGACCGAACCGCCCTACGAGCCCTCACGGTGGGAGGAGTTCTTCTCCGGCCGGTTCGCCGGGGCCCTGTTCCTGGCCGGACCGCTCACGGCCGCGGTGCTCCTCGCCCTGGCCGGGCTGGCGCTCCGTGTCAGGGCGCGCCTGAGTGCCGTGCCGGGACGCGCTCTGCGCCCGCGCGCCGACCGTGCGGTGCGCCGAGCGGTCAGGGCGTTGGAGTCGGCACCGCAGGACCGCCCGGGCAGGGATGCGGCCCTGCGCGAGATCGACACGGCTCTGGCCGTTCTGGCCGGGGAACCGGACGAACTCGACCTGGTCGGGGTGATCGTGCTGGCGGAGCGGGCGGTGCGCAGGCTCGACCCCGAGGCCGTGACCGGGGTCGACGCTCAGCTCTGCGAGGTCAACCCCCTGCACGGCCAGGCCGTGCGGCAGGGGACCGGCCCCGGCCGACCCCTGCACGGCCAGGCCGTGTGGCAGAGGACGAGACCCGGACCGTCCCTGTGCGCCTCCTGCACGGCGCTGGGGAAGAGCGAACGCGACCGGCGCACACTCCGGGTCGCCGCTCCGGGGGGAGACCGCGTCCCGCACGGGGAGCTGAACCGGCGGTGGGTCACCACCGGCTACGGGACCAGGGGCCGACTCAAGGCCGAAGATCTGCTGAAGGAATCCGATGTTCACTGACCACAGGACCGCGCGTACCCGTTGGGCCGCGGCCGCGGTGACACCACTGGCCGTCCTCCTCCTCGCCGCCGCCCCGGAGGTGGCCCGGGCCGACACCGAGGAGGAGGGCCAGGGGCCGAGTGAGCGCCTGGCGGCGGCGCTGGAGGAGACACCCGTCTACGTCGACCCCTCCTACGCCAGCGCCCTCCCCGAGGACCTCGTCCAGCGGGTGGAGAACAGCATCAACGACTCCGGGGTGCCGCTGAGGGTGGTGGCCGTCCCGATGATCGAGGGGGGCGACTGGAACGGTGACTCCTCCCTCATGGTCTCCGCCGTGCACGACAGGAGCGGCGCGGACGAGGCGCACTACCTGGTCCTGGACGGGCGGTCCCTGTCCGGGCACGACTTCGAGACGGGGGACGACCGCACGATCCGCGCCTTCTACGGCAACGAGGCGGCCTCCATGGAGCTGGGCCGGGACGCCCCGACCGCGGAGCGCCTGGAGCGGGCAGTGGAGATCGCGCTCTCCGACGACCCGGAGGGGATCTACGACACCGCCAGGGAGCAGCAGGAGAGCGACCCGTTCGACTGGAGGTACTCACTCGGCCCGGGATCGTACACGCTGTTCGCGGTGCTCCCCTGGGTCCTGGCGGCTCTCGCCCTGCTGGGGCTCGGTTTCGGCTTCTACCGCTGGCGCAGGCCCCGGCCGGTTCCCGTGCTCGCCCAGCACGCGGCGTTCGACAACGCGAACCGGGCGCGTCGGGCGGAGCTGGCCCGCCGGGCGGGTGAGGAGGTGGTCGAACTCGGTGAGCGGCTGAGTCAGGCGGCTCCGACCAGCGATGACGGTGCGGCGGAGGCCCTTCACCGGGCTCTTGACGCACACGCAGCGGCCCGCAGGGTCTACGACCGGCTTCCCGACACCGGGGCCCTGGAGGAGATCGCCGGGGTGCTGGTGCTGTTGGACATGGCCGAGGACCACCTGGACCGGGCGACCCGGCCCGCCAACCGCCAGCGCTCCGCGCCCCTGCGCTCGCACTGCTACGCGAACCCGCTGCACGGGACCGTCACCAGGATGACGAAGTGGCGGGAGTTCGGCGGGCGCAACGACATCAGGGTGCCGCTGTGCGCTCCGTGCGCGAAGGCGGTCCGGGACCGGCAGCGCCCGACCGTGCTGTCCGCCCGGTACCGGGGGAGTGAGGTGCCCTACTTCGAGGTGCCCGCCGAGGAGAGCGTGTGGGCGGCCACCGGCTACGGTGCCCTGCGTGAGGACCTGGTCGAGCGCGTTCTGCGCGGCGACCGCTCGGGGCGGACGAGATAACGGCCGGGCATCGGATCCCGAAACGGTGGAACCGGTTCCGCGTACCGGGTGTCAGTTCCTTGTGGCACCCTGACATGGCGCCCCGTCCGGGGCGCTCGGGCACTGCGACGGACTAGAGACAGGGCGGGCTGTGGACGACCCCCAGAAACAGGAGGCGGAACCCCGGACGGTCGGCGGGTACCGGCTGTTGCGGTCCCTGGGCCGGGGCGGTTTCGGCGAGGTGTTCCTCGGTGAGTCCGGGGACGGCACTCGGGCCGCGGTGAAGCTGCTGCACGCCAGCTGGGCGGGTGACGAGGACATGCGGCGCAGGTTCGCCGCCGAGGTGGACCAGGCACGCAAGGTGAGCGGTTTCTGCGTCGCGGCGATCCTGGACGCGGACCCCACCGCCGACCGGCCGTGGATCGCCACCGAGTACATCGACGGCCCCACCCTCCAGTCCTCCGTCGAGACGGACGGACCGCGCGCCGGAGTGGAACTCCAGCGCCTGGCGGTGGGTACCGCGACCGCGCTGGCGGCCATCCACGCCGCCGGTGTGGTGCACCGGGACCTGAAGCCGGAGAACATCATGCTGGCCCAGGACGGGCCCCGGGTGATCGACTTCGGGATCGCCCGCGCGGTGGAGACCACCTCGGTGACCGCCAGCGGTGTGGTCGGCACGATCGGGTACATGGCCCCCGAGCAGCTGGAGGGCGCCCGGCTGACCTCGGCCGTGGACGTCTTCTCCTGGGCTTCGGTGATGGTCTTCGCCGCCACCGGCCAGGAGGCCTTCCCCGGACCCACCCAGGCCTCGCGCATCGCCCGCATCCTGGGCGGCACACCCGACCTGGGCGGACTGGAGGGCCCGTTCGCCGACACCCTCCGCGGCTGCCTGGACAAGGACCCCGGAGAACGGCCCGACGCCGAGTCCCTCATGAGACTGCTGATCGCCGCCCCCTCGGGCGGCGGGCCGACCCGGGGACCGAACCGGACCGGGGAGCACGCGCCCACGACCCCCGCGCCCGACCACGAGGCCACCTCGGTGGAGCCCCGCGCCGACGACCGGACCCGGATCGGTGTCGACCGGACCAGGGTCGCCGAGCACCCGCCCACCGGTGTCGTCCCCGTCGACCCCACCCGGGTCGCGCCGCCCGCCAAGGCCGACCCCACCCGCGCCTACACCCGGGTCGCTCCGCAGGAGACCCCCCTCGCCCCACCGGTGCAGGCACCGTCCACGCCGGCGCCGCACGCCTCCGGACACCACGGACAGGGCGCCCCCGGACCGGACCCGTCCGGTTCGGGCCACCACGGCTACGGCTCCTACGCCTCGGGGCCGCACACTTTTGCCCCCGGGCACACCGGCGGCGTACCCCCCTACCACTTCGCCGGGGTCCGGTTCGTCGACCCGGGGTCCCTGGCCGAGGCCCTGCAGCAGAACTGGAACGCCGCCGTCCAGCTCTTCAACGACCCCGCCGAACGCGCGGCCCTGGGCGCCTGGATCATGGACGACCTGCGCGACACCACGATCGACCGCTCCCTCTTCCGACGCGAGGTCAGGGACGCCAACCTGGCCGTGGCCTCCTTCGTCGCCCAGGTACGCCCGGACCTGCCACCGATCTTCCGCGGCAGGGGCGTGTCGGTGGCGGAGCTGAAGGAGCTGTTCGCGGACCCCCGTCCGCTGCTCACCGGTGCACCGATGTCCAACGAGCTCGTGCTGCTGGCCCGCCCCGAGGTGCTGAGCGCCGTGAACGCGCACCACGCCCCCGAGCCCGGCGCCCATCAGCGGCTCGCCGAGGAGCTGTACCGGGCCGAACGCGCCGGGACCGCCCTGCACGAGCTCCTCTCCCGCGAACTCGCCGGATGGCGCTCGACCCGGCCCAACGTCAACCCCGCACTGGTCCTCGCCTTCCTCCTTAACCCCGAACGCGTGACCCCGCCGGGCAGCGGAGGCGACGCCGGGGTGGCCGAGTGGGTGGACATCCTCTGGCAGCGCGTCACCGACGCCGCCCACCCGGACAGCGCCGGGTACGCCGCGGCGGTCTACGGGGCCATGAACACCGTCCAGGCCCTGGCCCAGCAGCGCCGTTACTGGGAGGAGCGCTACTCCGAGGTGTCCGGGACACACGAGGCGCTCCAGGAGAAGGTGCGCTTCCAGGAACGCCTGTCGGCCTGGACCCGGCGGTGCAGGTACGGCATCGTCGCGTTGCCCGTCGGGTTCGTCCTGAACGCGGCCGCGAACGCGGGCGACGTGGCCCTCGTGGCGAGCGTCGTCGGCAACTTCCTGGTCTACGCGGGCCTCTTCGCGCTCCTCGGTACGTTCGGCAGCGCCGTCACGAACGTGGTGATGTGCGGCGACGCCAAGCGCAGGAGCCAGCGGGTCATGGCGTTGCGCAACTCCGGTCACCAGCTGCCCCAGCTGACCTCGGGCGTGAACCGCATCCGCGGCGACCTGGCCCAGGCGCGGCGGATCACCGCGGGCTGACCCGGCGGGTTCTTCCGGCCAGACCCCTCCCGGACCGGACCGACAAGAGAACAAGGAAAGGTGGGCTCGTGGACGAGACCACGGACCCGGCCGCCCCCGGACGCACGGTCGGCCCCTACCGCCTGTCGCGTTCGCTGGGCCGGGGCGGTTTCGGCGAGGTGTTCCTCGGTGAGTCCGGGGACGGCACCCGGGCCGCGGTGAAGCTGCTGCACGCCAGCTGGGCGGGTGACGAGGACATGCGGCGCAGGTTCGCCGCCGAGGTGGACCAGGCCCGGAGGGTGAGCGGTTTCTGCGTCGCGGCGATCCTGGACGCGGACCCGGAGGCGGACGAGCCGTGGATCGCCACCGAGTACATCGACGGCCCCACACTCCAGCACGCCGTGGCCGAGCACGGCCCCCGCCGGGGCGACGAACTCCAGCGCTTGGCGGTCGCCACCGCGACCGCGCTGGCGGCCATCCACGCCGCCGGGGTGGTGCACCGGGACCTGAAGCCGGAGAACATCATGCTGGCCCAGGACGGGCCCCGGGTGATCGACTTCGGGATCGCCCGCGCGGTGGAGACCACCTCGGTGACGGCCAGCGGCATCGTCGGGACAGTGGGGTACATGGCCCCCGAGCAGTTGGAGGGGATGCGGCTGACCTCGGCCGTGGACGTCTTCTCCTGGGCTTCGGTGATGGTGTTCGCCGCCACCGGCCGGGAGGCCTTCCCCGGACCCACCCAGGCCTCGCGCATCGCCAGGGTTCTCTCCGGGGAGCCCGACACCGGTGATCTGTCCGGTCCGCTGCTGGACGTCGTCCTCGCCTGTCTGGACAAGGATCCGAAACGGCGCCCCGACGCCGCGGCCCTCTTCCACCACCTGGTGGCCGGCACCTCGCCGGAACCCGTGGAGACCGTGGCGCCCACCCGGGTCGAGGAGGGGCCGCGAACCCCGCCCACGCTGCACTGCACCGAGGTCGCGGGAGGCGCGCGCCCGTCTTCCCGGCCCGAACCGGGACACGCGCCGGGGTACCTGCCGGGGTACGCGCCGAACCGGCCTCCGGAACCCGCTCCGCCCGGTCCCGGCGCCCGCACGCCCTCCGCCGCCGCTCCGCCACCCTCGGGGGAGGCGCCGCCGTACCACTTCGCCGGGGTCCGGTTCACCCGGATCGAGGTGCTCGCCGCGGCCATGCAGGAGAACTGGTCGGACGCGGTCATGGTCTTCGGGGACCACGCGGAGCGGGCCATGCTCGGTTCCTGGGTCATCAACGACATCAACGACACCCGGGTCGACCGGTCGCTGTTCCGCAGGCAGGTCCGGGACGCGAACATGGCGGTGGCCTCCTTCGTGGCCCAGGCCGCCCCGGAACTGGCGCCCCGTTTCCGGGGACGCGACCTGACGGTCGCGGGGCTGGGCCGGTTGTTCCGCGACCCGCGCCCACTCGTCACCGGCGGCCACGAGGCCAACGAGCTGATGCTGCTGGCCCGCCCGGGGCTGCTGCGCCAGATGGCCGAGCACCGGGCCGGGGACGGCGCACAGCTGCGTCAGCTGGCCCGGGACATCGAGACGGCGGAGCGTACGGGGGCGTCCTTCCACCGGGAGCTCGCCCAGAACCTCGTCGGCTGGCAGAGGTTCGAGGGCAGGACGGACCCCGCCCTGGTGCTGACCTTCCTGCTGCACCCGGTACTCGCGGTGGCGCCGGACCCCGGCGACCTGCCCCGGGTGCGGGTGTGGACCTCGGTCCTGTGGTCACGTGTGGAGTCCGCCTCGGGTGCCCGCCGGGCCGGGTACGCGGCGGCGGTCTACGCGGCTCTTCCGCACATCGTCACCCTCGCCCGGCAGCACGGGGTCTGGGAGCGGAAGAAGGAGGTGCTGGACCGGGAGCACCGGATGCTCGCCGGGGCGGTGGCCGCCCAGAACGAGCACCGGAGCGCGCAGGTGGTGCTGGGGCGGGCCGCGATCACCCTCCTGGTCGCCGCCTTCGTCCTGGCCTCGGCAGCCCCGGGCTCCGGGGCCGGGATGCTGTTCCTCCTGGCCTCCACCGGCTCCTTCCTCGCCTGGGTGGTCCTGGCCGTGCAGCGGTCGCAGCGCCACGGGAGCGACGCCCTGCGGGCGTCCAGGGAGTCCCGTCTGCGGAACATCCCCGTGCAGGGCCGCGAACTGGTGGAGGGCCTGCAGGTGATGGACCGCGACCTGGCCGGGGCCCGGCAGCTCTGCTCCCAGCCTCCCCGGCACCACGACTGACCACGCGGAGCGCCTGCCCTCCGCCGCCGGGCCTCCTCGGGCCGTTCCGTCCGTCAGAAGTTGTCCAGGCGCAGGTCGGCGCGGTCCCGTGGGTGGTCGCGGGCGTAGAGGGAGTCCTCCTGCCGGGCCCAGCGCGCACGGTGGGGGGCGTACGCCTCGGCGTCGTCGCGGCTGTCGAGCCGCTCCGCCCGCACCCGCCCGGGCGCCTCCACCCACACCAACAGGTCCACCAGGCCGCGCACGGGCGCCGCACCCGAACCGCACCCCTCCACGATCAGGGTGCCTCCGCCCCCGACCAGGTCGGCGGGCAGCCCCACCCGCTGCGTACCGAAACCGCCGCGCTCCCAGTCGTACCGGTACCAGGACGCCTCGCGCCCCCGGGAGAGCGGAAGCAGGACCCGGTCCCGCAGCAGTACCGGAGCCTCGGCCAGGCCGTCCCAGCCGGGGTAGAGGTCCTCCATCGTCAGTACGGCCACCCGCTCGCCCCGGTCGGCCAGGGCCCGGCGCACCTCCTCGGCCACCGTGCTCTTCCCCGAGCCCGAACGGCCCTCCACCGCCACGATCCGCACGAGGGGCCCGTGCCCAGGGGTGCCCAGTACGACCCCGGACACCCGGTCCGCCCACCCGCGCCGGTCGGTTCTGTCCCTTGGCATGCTCCGGATCCTAGCCCCAGTACCGGGTCCGGGGTTCGGCGCTCCGTTCACTGCTTGTAGCATTCCTCGAAACAACGCCAGAGTGCGCGCAACGAGGACGAAGGGGTGTGTGGTGACCGAGACCGGCACGACCCCGGGATCCCAGTCCGCGCTGCGGCAGGCCAACGAGCGCCGCGTC
Source organism: Nocardiopsis sp. iso_40 (assembly GCF_056173285.1). Classification (NCBI taxonomy): domain Bacteria; kingdom Bacillati; phylum Actinomycetota; class Actinomycetes; order Streptosporangiales; family Nocardiopsidaceae; genus Nocardiopsis; species Nocardiopsis sp. iso_40. Next base: position 2,416,326 of record NZ_CM149666.1, read on the forward strand.
GTGGACGTGCTCCGCCGCGACGGCACCCGGACACAGGCCGAACTGGCCCGCGCCACGGGACTGTCGGCGGCCAGCGTCTCCAACATCGTGCGGGGTCTGCGTGCCGCCGGGACCGTGTCGGTCCGCAACACCTCCTCCAACGGGCGCCGGGCCCGGGCCGTCACCCTCCTGCGCCCGCCGGGAACGGTGGTGGCGATCGACTTCGCCGTCGACCGGATTCGGGTGGCGATCGGTGACAGCGAGGGCAACATGCTCGCCCACGAGTCCATCGCCTACGAGGTCACCGCCGATCCCGCCCGTGCGGTCCGCCGGGCCGCCTGGTTGACCGAGACCGCGCTGCTGGGGGCCCGGATCGACCTGGGCACGGTCGCCTCGGCGGTGGCCTCGGTGCCGGGTCCGATCGCTCCCGGCAGCGGTGCGGTCGGCGCCATCTCCTGTCTGCCCCGCTGGTCGGACTTCCGTCCGGCCGCGGCGCTGGAGGAGAGGCTGGGCCTGCCTGTGCTGGCCGAGAACGACGCCAATCTCGCGGTGGTGGCCGAACGGAAGCTGGGCGCCGCCCAGGGGGCCGAGCACGTCATCCAGCTGGTCCTGGGGGAGGGGATCGGCGCGGGCATCGTCATGTCCGGCCAGCTCTTCCGGGGGGCGGGCGGTACCGCCGGCGAAATCGGCCACATCGGGCTCGACTCACGCGGGCAGGTGTGCCGTTGCGGTAACCGCGGCTGCCTGGAGACCTTCGTCGGCACCGGGTACCTGCTGAACATGCTGCCCAGGAACCACGATCTGGGGCCGGGGACGGACCGGGTCCGGCTGAACGAGGTGGTCGCCTCCGCCCTGCGGGGGGATCCCGGGAGCCGTCGGATCATCGCCGAGGCCGGAACCGCCCTGGGCCAGGGCGCCGCGATCACGGCCAACCTGTTCAACCCGGACCTGGTGGTGGTGGGCGGAGACCTGGCCGATGCCGGTGACCTGCTGCTGGAACCCATGCGCCGTGCGATGGAACTGGGGACCCTGGGCGGAGCCCTTGCCCAGCTCGAGCTGGTGACCAGCGCCCTGGGCGAGGACGCCTCACTCCGTGGCGCGCTGCTCACGGCCGCTCACAACCTGAGCTGAACACGGCGCCGCGTCCCGGCCCCGGGCAGCCCGCCCCGGTCAGCTCCGGTCTCCCTTCGTGGCGCCCGTCAACCGTCCCCGCACCCTCCACCCGGGGTGAACGCCGGACACGGGAGGTCGTACCCACCCGTCAGACGGACACCTGTCTGCGAATCCGTGGGCTTGCACCACGTGTGGTTGACAGTAGGTCACACCCCCGGAAAACCTCTCTGACCTGCGCTTTTAATGACTTCATGTTATGAAGCTAACACTTGTGATGTTTCGGTTATGTGTTCATGAGTTGACGGCAAGGTGGCCCCGGGGTTCTACTTCACATCATCAATCGCGAGTTCCCACCCGCACCGGTTCCGCAAGAGAGGTCCCCCGCGTTGAGCACAAGACGCCCCCACTCCCGACGTTCAACCGTCTTCGGTATCGCCGCCGCCAGCGCCGCGTTGGCCCTGTTCACCAGCGCCTGCGGCTCGCTCACCACGAGCGGTTCGGACGAAGAGGTCGAGACGCACAGCCTCGAGGAGGGCTTCCACGTCGGACTCCTCCTCCCCGAACTCCAGACGGCCCGTTACGAGGCCTTCGACCGCCCCTACTTCGAGGAGGCGCTGGAGAACCTCTGCCCCAACTGCGAGCTCTCCTACGCCAACGCCGACCAGGACGTCGACGAGCAGCAGACCCAGGCCCAGGCGATGCTGACCGACGGGGTCGACGTGCTCGTGCTCGGCGCGGTCGACTCCGAGGCCGCCGCCGGCACCGTCAACGAGGCGAGCAGCCAGGGCGTGCCCGTCGTGGCCTACGACCGCCTCGCCCAGGGCGGCGTGGACATGTACGTCTCCTTCGACAACTTCCGGGTCGGCCAGGTCCAGGCCGAGGCGCTCCTGGCCGCCCTCGAAAAGGAGGGCACCGCGGGCGACGGCCAGATCGTCATGATCAACGGCTCCCCGACCGACCCCAACGCCGGCGACTTCAAGGCCGGCGCCCACGAGATCTTCGAGGGCCAGGTCGAGATCGGCCAGGAGTTCGACACCCCCGACTGGTCGCCGGACGAGGCCAACAGCCAGATGGAGGGCGCCATCACCTCCCTCGGCCTGGACGAGATCATCGGCGTGTACTCGGCCAACGACGGCATGGCGGCGGGCATCATCTCCGCCCTGCGCAGCGCCGGTGTCCCGGCGGACGAGCTTCCCCCGGTCACCGGTCAGGACGCCGAACTCCACGGCATCCAGCGGATCGTCTCCGGCGAGCAGTACATGACCGTCTACAAGGCCATCCGCCCCGAGGCCCAGGTCGCAGCCGCCATGGCCGTCTCCCTCGCCACCGGCGAGGACTTCGAAGCCGGTGAGCACACCCTCACCGAGGTCGAGGACGCCGACGGCGAGCCGGTCAGCGCCGTACTGCTCGACCCGGTCGCGGTCACCGAGGAGAACATCGGCGACACGGTCGTCTCCGACGGTTTCTACACCATCGAGGAGATCTGCACCGAAGACTACGCCGACTTCGAATTCTGCCAGGAAGCCCTCTAACCAGGTCCGGTGCCCGGGCCGCCCCGCACGGTCGGGGCGGCCCGGGTGCGACGCCCCACCTGGGACGGAGCAACCGGACCCGTCCCGCCGGGGCGAGAAAGAGAAACAAGCACATGAGCACACCCGTCCTGGAACTCTCCGGGATCTCCAAGACCTTCGGGGCCGTGAAGGCCCTCAGCGAGGTCGACTTCCACGTCGACCCCGGCGAGGTCGTCGCCCTGCTCGGTGACAACGGCGCGGGCAAGTCGACCCTCGTCAAGGTCATCGCCGGCGCCCACCCCGCGGACAGCGGCGGCGTCATCTCCTGGGACGGTGACCCGGTCACCATCGGAGCGCCGTCCGACGCCCAGCGCCTGGGCATCGCCACCATCTACCAGGACCTCGCCCTGTGCGACAACCTGGACATCGTCGGCAACCTCTTCCTGGGCAACGAGCGCCTCCACTTCCCCGGCACCCTCGACGAGGTCGAGATGGAGCGCCGGGCCGTGGAGCTCCTCGACTCGCTGTCGGTGAGCATCCCCAGCCTGCGGGTCCCCGTCGCCTCCCTGTCCGGCGGCCAGCGCCAGATCATCGCGATCGCCCGCTCCCTGCTGGGCCAGCCCCGGGTGGTCATGCTCGACGAGCCGACCGCCGCGCTGGGCGTGGCACAGACCGCCCAGGTCCTGGACCTCATCGAACGGCTGCGCGACCAGGGACTGGGCGTCGTCCTGATCAGCCACAACATGGCCGACGTGCGTGCGGTCGCCGACCGGGCGGTCGTGCTCCGCCTGGGCCGCACCGCCGGGGACTTCCCCATCGCGGAGACCAGTTACGAGGAGATCGTGGCCGCCATCACCGGTGCCGCGGACAACCCGGTGACCCGCCGTTCCACCCGTACCGGCTCATCGGCCACGGCCACGAAGGACAAGGAATGAGCCAGCAGACACACGCCCCCAACAGCGTCGACGGGGCCCAGCCGCAGGACGGTAACCGACGCGACCCGCGCCTTTTGACCACCGTCGCCTCGCCCAGCGGATGGCTTCAGGCGCTGCGCCGCAACATCAGGGGCGGCGAACTGGGCCCGTTGCCGGTGATCGTCGGCCTCCTGCTGATCGGCCTCGTCTTCCAGTCCATGAACGACCGGTTCCTGTCACCGCAGAACCTGTCGAACCTGACCGTCCAGATCGCCGCCGTCGGCCTCATGACCACCGGCGTGATCATGGTCCTGCTGCTCGGTGAGATCGACCTGTCCGTCGGATCGGTGTCCGGTCTGGCGGCCGGGGTCGTGGCGGTACTCGCGGTCCGGTACGGGACCTCCGAGTGGGTCGCCATCGCCGCCGCGGTGGGCGTCGGCCTTCTGGTGGGCCTGATCCACGGGTTCATCTTCGCCAAGATGGGCGTACCGGCCTTCGTGGTCACCCTCGCCGGCCTGCTCGGCTGGCAGGGCGTACACCTGAACCTGATGGGCAGCGACGGGAGCATCAACACCAGCTCCACCGGGCCGATCGCGATGCTCACCCAGACCTACTTCGTCCCGGTGGTGGGCTGGGCCCTGGTACTGCTGACCCTGGCCCTCTACCTGGTGTCGGTGCTGACGGTCGAGCGCAGGAGGAGCGGCGCGGGCCTGCCGCACAAGTCGCTGGTCGAGGTCCTCTTCCGGGCCGGCCTGCTGGCCCTGCCGCTGGTCGGCGGTGTGTGGATCCTCAACCAGTACAAGGGCGTGCCGCTCGCCTTCCTGATCTTCGTGGGCTTCGTGGTCGTGCTGGACCTGGTGCTGCGCAAGACCCGTTACGGCCGCATGGTCTACGCCGTGGGCGGCAGCTCCGAGGCCGCCCGCCGGGCCGGTATCAACGTGGACCTGATCCGGATCTCCGTCTTCGGTATCGCCTCCACCCTCGCGGCGCTCGGCGGCGTCATGCTCGTGTCCCGCAACTTCGCGGCGAGCGTCTCCACCGGTGGCGGCGCCGAGCTGATGATGGCCATCGCGGCCGCGGTCATCGGTGGCACCAGCCTGTTCGGCGGACGCGGCAACGCCTACTCCGCCCTGCTGGGCGGCCTGGTGCTGGGCGCCATCACCTCGGGTCTGCTGCTGCTGCAGATGGACACCTCCGTGCGCTTCATGATCACGGCGGCGGTCCTGCTGATCGCGGTCATCCTCGACGCGATCTCCCGCCGAGGCCGCAAGACCCACGCTAGGGGCGGCGCGTAGCCGCCGCCTCCCCGTTCCCCTCCCGGAGGAACACGGCGGTCGACCCCGGACCGCCGTAGGGCCCGGGCCGGTTCCACTCCCACCGGCCCGGGCCCTCGTGCGCGCGGTTCCGGCACGGGTCGGCGGCGCCCGGGGCCAGGGGCCGGGGTCCTCCGGGAGGGGACTGTGAGTTGTGTCGCTCTCGCGGCCGCGTCCGGGGCCGCCGTTCACCGGGGGAGCCGCCGGGCGGTCCGATTCCGTGCCGCACCCGGCCGCGACCGTCCCCGTCGGGCCGCCCCGGGCCGGGGCCCCGTGCTGAGCTGCGCGGAGGGTTCCGGGAGCGCGGTACCGCGAGCTAGGGGCCGGGCGCTCGCCGTGAGCTGGCTCACCGCCGGGCGGCAGATCCGTTGGTCCCGCCCCGTCAGGGGCGAAGGTCCCAAGGTCAGGGGCGGAATCCGTGTCCTTCGGAGCCCTGTTAGCTTCACCGGGTCAAGCCACGCCCAGCGCCCGCGGCCCGCCGTGCCCGGGTGCGCCGCCAGGAGAACCATGCGCAAGATCCTCGTCGTCGGTGCCGGACAGTCCGGCCTCCAGCTCGCCCTCGGTCTGCTTGCGGAGGACTACGACGTCACCCTGATCGCACCCCGGGGCCCGGAGGAGATCCGTGCCGGACGTGTGATGTCCACCCAGTGCCTGTTCGGCCCGGCCCTGCGCCGGGAACGCCGCCACGGTCTGGCCCTCTGGGACGGGCGGGCCCCGGAGATCACCGGGGTGGGGGTCCGCGTGGCAGGACGGTACGGGGGAGCGGACCCGGAGGCGGACTGGGTCGGACACCTGGACGAGCCAGCCCAGTCGGTGGACCAGCGCCTGAAGCTGGCCGCCTGGATGGAGCTGTTCGCCCGGAGAGGCGGCCGTCTCGTCCGGCGCCGGGCGGGCGCACCGGACCTGGAGGACCTGGGCGCGGAGCACGACCTGACCATCGTCGCGGCGGGGCGCGGGGAACTGGCCGAACTCTTTCCCCGGGACGAGCGCAGATCCCCCTTCACGGAGCCTCAGCGCGTTCTGTCGCTGGCCTACGTCACCGGCGCCGAACCGCACCCCGCGGGCGGTGTCCTGGGGCGTACCGCGATCCCCGGGGCGGGGGAGCTGATCACCCTGCCCACCCTCTCCATCGCCGGTGCCTGCCAGGCCGTGATGGTCGAGGCGGTGCCGGGAGGTCCCCTCAACCGGCCCCTGGGGCGCGAGGCGAGCACCGAGGACGTCCTGGCGGGGCTGCTCGACGTCCTGCGCGCCCACGCCCCCTGGGACCACGAGCGTTTCGCCCGCGCACGGCCGGCCGACCCCATGGCGGCCCTGCGCGGCGGCTACACGCCCACGGTGCGCGGGCCCGTCGCGCGGCTGGCCGACGGCACCCCGGTCCTGGGCATGGCCGACTCCGTGGTCAGCAACGACCCCATCACCGCCCAGGGAGCCAACATGGCCTCGCTCTGCGCCGACGTGTACCGCCGCGCCATCGTCGACCACGGCGCGCGCCCCTTCGACGAGAACTTCATGCGTTCGGCCTTCGCCGCCTACTGGCGTCACGCCCGCCAGGTCACCGCGTGGAGCAGGGTCATGCTGTCCGGACCCGGCCACGTGTGGGAGCTGTACCGGTTGGCCGACCGGCACCAGCCCACCGCGGACCGGTTCGCCAACTCCTTCGGCGATCCCGGCGGGCTCATCGACTGGTTCCTGCACCCCGAACGGGCGATGGAGTACGCGGACGCGGTGCGCGGCTCCGCCGCCGAATCATCCCGTGTCCCCATCTCCTAATCCCTACCGGAGACGGGGAGATATAGCGTCGTTCCCCTCATGTTCGCTGATCTCCTCACACCCACGCCCCACGCCCTGTTCGGCCAGATCGACGCGTGGGTCCTCCTCCTCGTCGCGGCGGCCGCGGTCCTCGCCGGGGCCGCCGTCCAGAGCATGGTCGGCCTCGGCCTCGGCCTCGTTTCCGCCCCGGTCATCTCCTTCCTCGACCCCACGCTCATGCCCGGGGCGCTCCTGGTCACCGTGATCATCCTCCCGGTGCTCACCCTCCTCCAGGAGTGGCGGCACGTCGACTGGCGCAGCATGGCCTGGGGGCTGCCGGCCCGGATCCCCGGGACCGTGCTGGGCGTGTGGGTCGTGGCCGTCCTGGAGCCGCGCGCGCTGGCCGCGGTCGTCGGAGCGATGGTGCTCGTGGCCGTCGTCCTGTCCGTGTGGGCCTTCCGGGTACGGATCACCCCGGCCTCCCTGGTCGCGGCGGGCGCCCTCTCCGGCTTCGCGGGCACCTCCACCTCGGTGGGCGGCCCGCCCATGGCCCTGCTCTACCAGCACGAGCCCCCCGAGCGGGTGCGTGCCACCCTGGCCGCCTTCTTCCTCTTCGGCGGGGCGTTCTCCCTGCTCGCCCTCACGGTCGGCGGCCAGCTCGACGGCCGTACGGCCGCCACCGGGATCGTCCTGATCCCCTTCGTCGGCCTCGGCTTCCTCCTCGGCAGCCGGGCACGCCGCTGGGTCGATCCGGTCAGGCTGCGGGTCGGGCTGCTGTGCGTGGTGACCGCCTCCGCGATCGGCCTTCTCACACAGGCGGTGCTCGGATAACCTCGGCAGCCGGGTGGCCAGCGGTAACCGCGCTCCCAAAAGCGAGTAACCTACGCCGAAACCCCGGTGGTGGAGGACGCCCACCGCGCCGCCCTAGGAAAGGGGGCGGACTCCTTCCGCCGGGGCGCGTCGATCCGCGGCCTTCGCGGGGTTCCGAGTAGGTCCCGTGGACGAACGCCCATAAACTCGGTATGTATACCTGCCGGTAGCCAGGACCGTCCCACGTCAGGGGTCGGGCACGGCAAACGTAAGCGGACACGCTGGACGAGGGGACTGACGAGACAGTGGCACTGTTCGAGTCGATACACAATCCGGAAGCGCTCAAGAAGCTCCCGGCCGACCAGCTCCCTGCGCTGGCCCAGGAGATCAGGGACTTCCTGGTCGACTCCTGCTCCCAGACCGGAGGACACCTCGGCCCCAGCCTCGGCGTCGTCGAGCTGAGCATCGCGCTGCACCGGGTCTTCGACTCACCCAGGGACCCCATCCTCTTCGACACCGGCCACCAGGCCTACGCGCACAAGGTCCTCACCGGCCGCCACGACTTCACCAACCTCAAGTCCGAGGGCGGCCTGTCCGGCTACCCGTCCAGGGCCGAGTCCGAGCACGACTTCATCGAGAACTCCCACGCCTCCACCTCCCTGTCCTACGCCGACGGCATGGCCAAGGCCAACGAGGTGCGGGGCCACACCGACCGGACCGTCGTCGCCGTCATCGGCGACGGCGCACTCACCGGCGGCATGGCCTGGGAGGCCCTGAACAACATCGCGGAGAAGAAGAACCGGCGCCTGGTGGTCGTCGTCAACGACAACGGCCGCTCCTACTCGCCCACCATGGGCGGACTGGCCGACCACCTGGCCTCGCTGCGCATGACCCCGGGCTACGAGCAGGCCCTGGACCTGGCAAAGAGCACCCTCAACCGCACCCCCGTGGTCGGCCAGCCCCTCTACGAGGCCCTGCACGGCCTCAAGAAGGGCGTCAAGGACGCCATCCAGCCGCAGATCATGTTCGAGGACCTGGGACTCAAGTACCTCGGCCCCATCGACGGGCACGACGAAGGCGCCGTGGAGAAGGCGCTGCGGCGCGCCCGCGACTTCGGCGGCCCCGCGATCGTCCACGTCCTCACCCAGAAGGGCAAGGGCTACGCCCCGGCCGAGAACCACGACGAGGACCAGTTCCACGCACCCGGCCCCTTCGACATCGACACCGGCAAGGCCAAGCCCGGCCCCAAGGTGGAGAAGTGGACCTCGGTCTTCGCCGAGACCATGGTGGAGCTGGGAGCCGAGCGCGAGGACATCGTCGCCATCACCGCCGCGATGCTGCACCCCACCGGTCTGAACAGGTTCGCCGACGCCTACCCGGAGCGGACCTTCGACGTCGGCATCGCGGAGCAGCACGCCGCCACCTCCGCCACCGGCATGGCGATGAGCGGCCTGCACCCGGTGGTCGCCGTCTACGCGACCTTCCTCAACCGCTGTTTCGACCAGGTGCTCATGGACGCCGCCCTGCACCGCCAGGGCGTCACGTTCTGCCTGGACCGGGCGGGGGTCACCGGCAACGACGGCGCCAGCCACAACGGCATGTGGGACATGTCCATCCTCCAGGTGGTACCCGGCCTGCGCCTGGCCGCCCCGCGTGACGCCGAGCGCCTGCGCACCCTGCTGCGCGAGGCCGTGGCCGTCGAGGACGCCCCGACCGTGGTCCGCTACCCCAAGGGCGCCGTCGCCGAGGAGCTGACCGAGATCGGCAAGGTCGGCTCCATGGACCTGCTGCGCGACGCCACCGGGGGCGGACACGCCAAGGACCTGCTCATCGTGGGCGTGGGCTCCATGGCCCAGGTCGCCTGCGAGGTGGCCGACCGGATGGCCGACCAGGGCATCGGCGTCACGGTCGTCGACCCGCGCTGGGTCAAGCCGCTGGACGAGGCGCTGGTCGCCGAGGCCGCCGAGCACTCCGTGGTCGCGGTCGTCGAGGACAACGGCCGCACCGGCGCCGTCGGCGACGCCGTGGCCCGCCTGCTGCGCGACCACGAGGTGGACGTGCCCGTGCGCACCTTCGGCATCCAGCAGGAGTTCCTGGACCACGCCAAGCGCGACCGGATCCTCCAGCAGCAGGGCCTGACCCCGCAGGAGCTGTCCCGCAAACTCACCGAGACGGTCTCCCGCCGCGGTGAGGGGGCCGGGGCCGCACAGGAGCTGGCCGACGAAACGGCCTGACCAGCCCCTCGCCCGATCCCCCTGGCAGCGCCGGAACGACCTCCGGTGCTGCCAGAATGGGTTCATGACCTCTTCCGAACCCGAGCACCAGAGCCCCGAGCAGAGCGGTCCGGAGCCGCTGCCCCCGCTCCGGGTGGCCGTGATCGGCTCCGGCCCAGCCGGGGTCTACACCGCTGACGCCCTCACCCGGCAGAGCCGTGTGCCCGTCCGAGTCGACGTCCTGGACCGGCTGCCCACCCCCTACGGACTGGTCCGTTACGGGGTCGCCCCCGACCACACCAGGATCAAGGGCGTGGCGCGGGCCCTGCGCAGGGTCCTGGAGCACCCCGACGTGAGGTTCGTCGGCGGGGTCGAGTTCGGTACCGACCTGACTCGCGCGGACCTGGCCCGTTCCCACCACGCCGTCGTCTACGCGACCGGTGCCGGCGACGACCGGCGCATGGGTGTGCCCGGGGAGGAGCTGCCGGGCAGCGTCGCCGCGACCGACTTCGTGAACTGGTACTGCGGCCACCCCGACAGCGCCCTGGCGCGGTTCGTGCTGGACTCCGAGGAGGTCGCGGTGGTCGGGGCGGGCAACGTCGCCCTCGACGTCGCCCGGATCCTGGCCAAGACCGCCGACGAGCTCCGGCACACCGACATCCCGCAGGCGGCCCTGGAGGTGCTCGCCGCCAGCCGGGTGCGCACCGTCCACGTCCTGGCCCGACGCGGTCCGCTCCAGGCCAGGTTCACCGCACCGGAACTACGAGACCTGCTGGCCCTGCCCGGGGCGGACGTGGTCGTGGACCCGGACCAGGTGGACATCGACCCGACCGCGGTGGGAACTGGCGGCCCCGAACTGCGCGAGATCTCCCGTGCCGCCCGCATCAACCTCAGGCTGCTGCGCGAACAGGCCGAGCGCCGCCCCGAGGGCCGCCCCCGCCGGATCGAACTCCACTTCTGGACCAGGCCGGAGGAGATCCTCGGTACGGACCGGGTGAGCGGTCTGCGCGTCGAGCACACCCGCCTGGACGCCGACGGCCGCCTGGCGGGGACCGGGGAGCACGGTGTGCTGGACGTCGGGATGGTGCTGCGGTCGGTCGGATACGCGGGGGTGCCCCTGGAGGGTGTCCCCTTCGACCCGGCGGAGCGCACGGTGCCGCAGCGCGAGGGACGGGTCCTGGACGCCGGGGGCCGGGCCGTGCCCGGCGACTACGTGGCCGGGTGGATCAAACGGGGCGCCACCGGGGTGATCGGCACCAACAAGTCCGACGCCGCCGGGACCGTGCGGTCCCTGCTGGAGGACACCGCGGAGCTGCGTGCGGCGGTACCGGAACCGGTCGACCTGGCGGAGGTCCTGGCCGAGCGGGGGGTGGCGCACAGCGACTACGGCGACTGGCTGCGCATCGACGCCGCCGAGGCGGGCCACGCCGCCGAACTGGACCGGGGCGAACGGGTCAAACTCCGCGGCTGGGACGCCTACCGGAAGGTCGTCGACGAGGGGTGAGTCCGGCCGGGCGCGGCCGTCGCGGAGCGCGCCCGGCGCGGGTCAGGCCACCTCGCCCTCGTCGGCGCCGTAGGTGTTGCACCCGTCCAGGGTCTCCTCGGACCAGCCCGACTCCAGCCACTGGGACCGGTTGGCGGCGCTGCCGTGCGTCTCCAGGTCGCCGCTGCCGCTGTTGAAGTGCAGGTTGACCACGTCCAGGGAGTCCCCTGCGGGGTCGGTCAGACCGCGCAGGGCCACCCCCGCCATGCACTCGGCCTGGAGTTCGGTCCGGCGCAGGGTGTCCAGCTCCGCGGCCTCGCTGCCAGCCGTGCGGCGCAGGTCGTGGGCGACGTTCAGGATGCCGGTGGCGTCCTGGACGTGGTGGGCGTACTCGTGGCCCATCAGCGCGAGCCACACGTCCTCCCGGTGGGTGTCCGGGAGCTGGGCGTCGACCTCGCGCACGTTGGGCAGGACCACGGTGATCAGACCCCGGTCACTCTCGTAGTAGGCGAGGGTGAAGGAGTCCTCGGAGTCGGTCTCCAGGGAGTCGGTGGTGACGGTCATCCGGGGCGGTTCGGGGACCAGCCCGAGTTCGTCCATGACCGGTGTCCAGAGCTCGGTCAGGCAGTCCCCGGCCCCGTTGGCGAACGCCTCCCAGGAGTCGTCGGAACCCGACTCCAGGCCGGGCAGGTCGCAGTCGACGGCCTCGGGCATGGCGACGCCGTAGAGCGGGTGCTCGACGATGTCCACCTCCGCCGGGTTGGGCCGGGCGTACAGGCCGTTGTCGTAGAGGGTGGACACGTCCGTGCCGCCGGCGGCGGGGTCCTCTCTCGGGGTGTTCGCCACGACGACCACACTGGCCACCAGAGCCACCAGGGCCACGGAGGCGGCGGCGAACGCCCCGGCCAGCACGGCCCGGCCGCGATCGCGGCCGGGCGGCCGGGGCCAGGGGTGGGGCTGCCCCCAGGGCTGCGGCCCCCACTGCTGGGGCGGCGGCCACTGCTGGAACCGCTGGTGGTTCCAGTACGGGGGAGCCCCCGGCGGTGGCGGCCCCTGCACGGGAGGGTGCGGCACGGGGTGGACCTGCTCGGGGTGGCTCTGTCCGGGATGGCCGTGCCCGGGAGGGTTCGGCACTGGGTGGCCGTGCCCGGGCTGGCCCTGCGGGGCGGCGGTCTGCGGACGGGGCCCCTGCGGGTACGCCCCGTGCTGGGCTGTTCCCGGGCCCGCCGGTGCCTGCCGGGGGTCCCACCGCGGCCCCGCGGGGGGCGCGGGGTACGCCGGAGCGCTGCCCCCGGCGCGGGTCGGCGCGGGTCCCCCTCCCCGGCCGGGAGGCCCCGGCGGGGAGGGGGGAAGCGGAACCTGGTGGGCCTGCGGTGCCTGGGTGCTCCGGTCCCCGGGAGACGGGGTCGGGCCCCCGGGCCCGAACGCGCCCGTGTGCTCGTCCGGCCGCGGCCGGGTGCCGGTCCCGTCCTGAAGGGGAGCGTTCTCCCCGGGCCGCTCAGCACCGGTTCGGTTCTCCACGGGGTCGTCCTCGTCGTCGCGCCAACACGGGTAGGGCATGCCGGGTTCGTACCCACGAAACCGGCAACTGCCGCAGACCTCCAGTATGGGGCTTAAACGGTCAGGCTTTGGCTGCCTGTCCCCCTGCTCCCTCCAACGGGGAGTACCGGACACCCAGATCCGCCGCCATGTTCCGAAGCTCGGACTCGAAGAGCGGTTCCATGTCCCCCACCACGAAGTTCAGGTGTTGGAACACCTCCATGCACACCACCCCGTACAGCCGCACCCAGCAGGTGGTGAGCACCATCACGGCGCCTTCGGGGACGTTGGGCGAGGAGAAGCCGACCGTGTCGGCGAAGGAGCGCAGCTCCCTGCGCAGCGCGACCGGCAGGTCGTCGTCGGCCGGGAGTGCGAAGCGCTCCTCCGCCACCAGACGGTCGAAGAGGGTGAAGAAGGTGGACCCGAACCGGCGCCCCGCCTCCAGGGCGGAGGTGATGTCGGCTTCGGGATCCAGGCGGGTGCGCGGCCCGAACATCACCGAGAACTCGGGCTGGTGGCTGATCGCCCAGTTCCGGAAGGCGCGCAGTGAGGTGAGGATGCGACCGTCGGTGTCCTCCTCGGGCATGCTGGCGTCGGCCTCGGCGACCACGTCGGCCAGTTCCTCGTACATGTCCGCGGTGATCGACACGAGCAGGGCGTCGATGCCCGGTACGTAGCGGTACAGGCCCGGGGCGGTCATCCCCATCTCCCGTGCGATGGCGCGGAGCGAGACCCCGGCGACCCCGAACTCCACGAGGTGCCTGCGGGCCGTCTCCTTGATCTCGGCGAGTGTGGCTTCGCGCACACGTTCGCGGCGGCTCAGGGTGCCCCCGGTCCGGTGGTCACTTGTGACCGGCGGTTTCGTCATCTGTTGCGGTACACCCCGTCTCACGCGCCAGGGTCGTGGCGCTCTGTGTCCATTGGCGATATTGACATCGTAACGCCCGCACGCTTAAGTGAACACCGTTAGCAAACGCTGTTCACGAATATGACGACTGTTCGCTTGAAAGGGCGGCCCATGCCGACACACACGGGGTTCTTCGGCCGACTGGGGCTCGGCGCCCACCGGGGGAGATGGTGGGTCCTGGCCCTCACCGGACTCTTCACCGCCTTGTCCGTCGTGTGGGGGCTCGGGGTCTTCTCGGACGTCAGCGAGAGCGGGTTCGAGGACCCGGGCTCGGAGTCCTCCCGGGCGATGGACGTCCTGCAGGAGGAGCTCGGCCACGACGACATCGACATCATCGCCGTCTACCGCAGCGACGAGATGCGGGTGGACAACCCGACCTTCGCCAAGGCGATGCAGCGGATCGCCGACGACCTGCCCGAGGACGTCATCGCGGACTACGACCTCTACCTCGACGAGGAACTCGACGACATCGAGCGCGGAATGCTCGTCTCCGAGGACAGGCACGCCACCTACATGCCGATCACCCTCGCCGGGCAGACGCACGAGGAGCGCCTGCACCAGTTCGAGGAAGCCGCACGGGTCCTGGAGTCCGGCCCCCTGGAGACGCACCTGGGCGGTTCGATCGCGGTCGAGCACGAACTCTCCGAGACCGCGGAGAGCGACATCATCCTCGCCGAGATCATCACCCTGCCGGTCCTGCTCCTCCTCCTGGTCCTGATCTTCGGCGGCCTGGTCGCCGGCCTGGTCCCCCTCGCCGTCGGCGGCCTGGCCATCCTCGGCTCCCTCACCGTCCTGCGCGCACTCACCCACTTCACCGAGGTGTCGGTGTTCGCCATCAACGTGGCCACCCTCCTGGGCCTGGGGCTGGCGATCGACTACGGCCTGTTCATGGTCAGCCGCTTCCGCGAGGAACTGAACAAGGGCCGCCCGGTCCCCGACGCCGTCCGCCGCACGGTCGACACCGCCGGGCGCACCGTCGCCTTCTCCGGTATCACCGTCGGCATCGCCTTCGCCGGCCTGCTGTTCTTCCCCCAGCCCATCCTGAAGTCCATCGGCTTCGGCGGTATCGCCGTGGTCACCTTCGACCTCATCGCGGCACTGGTCTTCCTGCCCGCCCTGATGTCGGTGGTCGGCCGCCGCATCGACCGGCTCAGGCTCCCCCTGCCGCGCCGGACCGTGACCGGGGCCTTCGACGAGAACGCGGGTGCCTGGGCCAGACTGGCCCGCACCGTGATGCGCGGTCCCGCCGTGTCACTGGTCGCGGTGGTGTGTGTCCTGACCGTCTTCAGCTCGGGTCTGGCCTCGACCCAGTTCGGCTCCACCGACCAGCGCTACCTGCCCGCCGACGCCTCCAGCCGGATCGGCACCGAGGCCATGGGGGAGGACTTCCCCGCCGGACAGGTCGGGCGGCTGCACGTGGCGGTACTGGGCCAGAGCAGCGAGGAGGCGCTCGACGAGTACGTCGGACGCCTCGACGCCCTGCCCGGCTCGGTGCGGACCCGACTGCTGCGCACCGGAGAGGGCATCGCCCACGTGGAGGTGGCCTACCAGGGGGCCACCGACGACCCCGAGGTGCAGGAACTGGTCCGTGACGTGCGCGGCGAGCCCGCCCCGGAGGGCGCGCGTGAGGCCCTCGTGGGCGGTGTGGCCGCCATGCAGCTGGACAATCTGGACGCCATCCTCGACGAGGCGCCCAGGACGGTCGGCTTCATCATCGGCTCCACCCTGCTCCTGCTCTTCCTCGCGTTCGGCTCCGTGGTGCTGCCGGTCAAGGCGGTCCTGATGGGCGCGCTGTCCCTGGGCGCCTCGCTGGGCGTGGTGATCTGGGGTTTCCAGGAGGGGCACTTCGCCGGGCTGCTCGGGTTCGACCCGGTCGGGACGATCGACCCCACGTACCTGGTGCTCATCATGATCGTCTCCTTCGGCCTGGCGATGGACTACGAGCTGTTCCTCCTCAGCCGGGTGCGGGAGGAGTACCTGCGCAGCGGGGACAACACCCGTTCCGTGGCCTTGGGGCTGCAGCGCACCGGGCAGATCATCACGAGCGCGGCCCTGCTGCTGGGCGTGGTCCTGCTGGCGATGGGTACCTCGGGCCTGCTCTTTTTGAAGATCATCGGGATCGGGCTCGCCCTCGCCGTGCTGGTGGACGCCACCCTGGTCCGGGCGATCATGGTGCCCGCGACCATGCGCCTGCTCGGCGACCTCAACTGGTGGCTGCCGCGCCCGCTGCGCTGGCTGCACGAGAGGATCGGCATCTCCGAGGGCGGCGACGAGGAGGAGTCCCCTCCCGCCGCCGGGCGGGAGAAGGAGCGCGAGCGGGTCACCGCGGGCGTCTGAGAGCCGCCGACCGCCGGGTCCCGTGCCTGGTCCCGTGGAGGGGCCGGGCACGGTGCTGTGGGCCACGCGTCGGCGCCGTCGTCGACGGTCGCTCCCAGGGGACGGTCGGGGGCTTCAGTCCTCGAAGAGTTCGTCCGCGTGATTGATGCTCAGGGCCCTGTCGAACCAGACGTCGAGCTGGTCGAGATCGCGGCACTCCTCGATGCGCTCCCGTGCCTCACCAGTGGGGGTTTTGCCTCGTGCGTCCAATATGCGCAGGATGGCCTCGGCCTTCCCCTCGGCCTTCCCCTCGGCCTTCCCCTCGGCCTTCCCCTCAGCTTTTCCCTCGGCCCTGAGGCTCTCGGTCCAGGCACTGGTGTACTCGTAGGTGTCCGTCATCATGAGTTCCTCCAAGGCCCGCTGGCCGTTGCTGTCGGTGAGCAGGTGCAGCGCGTAGCCAATATACTTCGTCGCTGTTTCCTGGTCGATGGAGTCCAGACCGCTGTGCAGGGCCTTGAGCACGTCCGGGTCGGCCGGCCCGTGGGCGGCCGCGGACAGTACGCCCAGGGTCGGACAGCGGCCGACCTCCTCCGGGTCGGTGATCACCGGGATGCTCTCCGGCCCCAGGACGACGGGGTCGAGAACGAAACCGGGGTGCCCCAGGGGGATGGGTTTGCTGTACCAGTCGGCCACGTGCTGCCGGGGGCAGATGACCAGCATTGACATCCTCCCCGCCCTAAAGGACGGGGATTCCTGGCTCACGTTGGCTGGGGGCCAGCGGTCCGCCAGCTCTTACACGATCAGCACCAGCCGGGTTGAGACCAGCCCGGACCAGCATCACGCGAGCGGAGTTCTTGTCCCTGGGGGATATAACTCCGCACGCGGTGCAGGTGTAGGTACGTTCTGAGAGAGGTAGTGCGTGCTTGGTTCTCGCTCCGCACCACGCGCAGTCCATGGTGGTGTGCGCGGGATGCACCAGACGGATGTCCCGCCCGTGCTTGCGGCCCATCTCGATCAGGGCCGTCTTGGTGGCGCCGATCGCCGCGTCAGCGGCTTTACGGGCCATGGTCGACTTGGCGAGGAACTTCGGTCGGAAGTCCTCGACAGCGATCGCGTCGTGGTCGGTCACGACACGCTTGGCCCACTTGCGGGCGGTGTCCTGGCGCTGCCGGGCCACCTTCTTATGCACCTTCGCGGTCTGCCGCTTCGCCTCGCGGTAGCCCTTCGAAGCGGCCTGCCCCTTCTTCGGCTTACGCCGGGCCATCATCCGCTGGTACTTCGCCAGCCGCTGCGCGGCGGTCTTCCCGTGCTGGGCGTGCGGCAGGTCATGAGCGTCGCTCGTGGTGGTGGCGGTCTCCTTGACGCCCCAGTCGACGCCGAGTACACGGCCCTTGGCGGGGAGCGGCTGTGTCTCGGTGGCGACGACGAAGGAGGCGTACCAGTGGCCCACGGCGTCCCGGTAGACCCGCACCGAGGACGGCGCGGCCAGAAGGTCACGCGACCACACCACCGTCAGGCTGATCCCGCCCGCCAGGTACAAGCGCCTGCCCTTGAGGCGGAAGCCCCGGGTGGTGTAGTTCAGGCTCGGATCCGCCTCGCGCTTCTTCTTATGGCGCGGCATCCCGGCGCGCTGCCGCACAGGCAGGCGCTTCTCGATGTCCTTCAGCGCCTTGGAGCGGGACTTGGCGAAGTCCCGGATGATCTGCTGCTGCGGCACCGAAGCACCTTCGCGCAGCCAACCCATGGCGGCGCGGGCTTCGGTCAGCATCTTGTCGAGCTGGGCCGGGCCGCACGTCAGCTTGTCCTGGGGATGTGCCTTGGTGTGCGTGTGTATCTGCCGGGACTTGGCCACGCATTCGTTCCAGATCCACCGGCACCGGCCCCACTCCGCTTCGAGGGCGGTGCGGGCGGTCGACGACACGCGGAGGCGGTAGGTGTACCGGGCGTGCCCGGCATCCCCCGAGTCTTTTTTTCGTGTCGTCATGGTGTCATTCTACTGCTGAACAGACACTCGAAACCCACTAAAATGGGGTCATGGATGAAGAGAAGCGCATCACCCTCCGCCTGCCCGCCGACCTCCATGAGTGGCTCACCGCACAGGCCAAGTCCGCCCGCAGGTCCCTCAACTCCGAGATCGTCTACCGCCTGGAGGTGGAGCGCGACGCCGCCGTGGCAGACGCCGAATCGCCCTGACGGCGATTCGGCTTTTTCTGCCCTGCTCTGCAGGGGTCCGATTCCTCCCCGGCCTGAAGGCCGGGGCATCCTCGGAGACATCCGGTGAAGCGCTTACGCTGCTTTTCGTCTCTCTGGACCTCCACGACGATGCCCATCAGCTTGCCTAAGGGGTCCCTGCCGACCTTGCCGCGCAGCAGGACCGCCACGTCGGAGCGGCGTTCGACCGGGTCGACGTGGCCGAGATCGCAGGAGGTCAGCTCGCTCCGTTCGTACTCCGGTACCTCAACTCCGAGGTCCCGCAGGAACGCCGCCGCCATGTCGGGGGTGTCGGAGAACAACTCCGCGTATATCTGGTGTTCAGGGGAGATCGCCACGACCAGCACATTACACAGGGATACTGGTGGGTATGTTCGAGTAGTCGAAATGCGGTCATAAGTCGTTTTACTGGGAAAAAGCGAAAAGGGCCCGGCCTCCCTCGTGGGGAGACCGGGCCCTCAGGGGTCACCCAGACCTAGAAGGCCTTCGGGTCGCCCTCGTGGAACGGCTTGCCGTTCACCGCGGTGGACACGCCGACCTTGTCCAGGTACGGAGTGATGCCACCGGTGTGGAAGGGCCAGCCCGCGCCGGTGATCAGGCACAGGTCGATGTCGGCGGCCTCGGCCACGACACCCTCGTCCAGCATCAGCTGGACCTCCTTGGCCAGGGCACGCAGGGCGCGGTCCAGGATCGCGCTCTCCTCGGACGGGTTGTCCCCGCCCTTGAGGAGCTCCTTCACCTCGGGGTCGATGGTCAGGTCCGGGGCGAAGATCTCCGTCTTGCCCGCCTTGACCACGGCCTCCAGTTGCGGCGAGACCGCGAAGCGCTGGGGGAACGCCTCGTGCAGGGTCTCGGCCACGTGCAGACCGACGGCCGGGCCGACCAGCTGCAGCAGCATGAGCGGCGACATCGGCAGACCCAGGGGCGCGACCGCGCGGTCGGCGACCTCGGGCTCGGTGCCCTCGCCCACGGCGGCCAGGACCTCGCCCATGAACAGGGTGAGCAGGCGGTTGACGACGAACGCCGGGGCGTCCTTGCACAGCACCGACGTCTTCTTCAGCTTCTTGGCCGTGGCGAAGGCCGTGGCCAGCGAGGCGTCGTCGGTCCTGTCGCCGCGGACGATCTCCAGCAGCGGCAGGACGGCGACCGGGTTGAAGAAGTGGAAGCCCACGACCCGCTCGGGGTGCTCCAGCTTCGACGCCATCTCGGTGATGGACAGCGAGGAGGTGTTGGTGGCGAGGATCGCCTCGGGGGAGACCACGGCCTCCACCTCGGCGAACACCTGCTGCTTGACCTCCATCTTCTCGAAGACGGCCTCGATGACGAAGTCGGCGTCGGAGAAGGCGTCCTTGCTCAGCGAACCGGTGACCAGGGCCTTGAGGTGGTTGGCCTTGTCCTGGTTGACGCGCCCCTTCTTCAGGAGCTTGTCGACCTCGCCGTGGACGTAGTCCACACCCTTGTCCAGGCGGCCCTGGTCGAGGTCGGTCATCACGACCGGCACGTCCAGGCGGCGCGCGAACAGCAGGGCCAGCTGGCCGGCCATCAGACCGGCGCCGACGACGCCGACCTTGGTGACCTTGCGGGCCAGCGACTTGTCCGGGGCGCCGGCGGGACGCTTGGCGCGCTTCTGCACCAGGTCGAAGGCGTACAGGCCGGCCTTGAGCTCGTCGCTCATGATCAGGTCGGCCAGCGCCTGGTCCTCGGCGTCGAAGCCCTCGTCACGGGTCGCGGTCTTGGCCGCGGCCACCAGTTCGACGGCGCGGGCCGGGGCCGGGGCGGCGCCGTGCAGCTTGCCCTCGACGGTGAAACGGGCCATGTTGACCGCGTTGTCCCAGGCCTCGCCCTTGTCGACCTCGGGGCGCTCGACCTCGATGTCGCCCTTGACGACCTTGGCGGCCCAGCGCAGGGACTCCTCGACGAAGTCGGCGGGCTCGAAGATCGCGTCGGCGATCCCCATCTCGAAGACCTGCTTGCCCTTGATCATCTTGTTCTGGGCGAGCGGGTTGTCGACGATGAGCTTGAGGGCCTTCTCGGCGCCGATCAGGTTCGGCAGCAGGTAGGTGCCGCCCCAACCGGGGACGAGGCCCAGGAAGGCCTCGGGGAGCGCGAAGGCCGGGACGCCGGAGGAGACGGTGCGGTAGGCGCAGTGCAGCGCCACCTCGACACCGCCGCCCATGGCCGCGCCGTTGATCAGCGCGAAGGTCGGTACGTCCAGCTCGCCGAGCTTGCGGAACACGTCGTGGCCCAGCTTGCCGATGGCCTCGGCCTGCTCGCGGTTCTGGAGCGCCGGGACGCCGGTCAGGTCCGCGCCGACCGCGAAGATGAACGGCTTGCCGGTGACGGCCACGGCCACGATGTCGGTGCGCGCCCTGGCGGCCTCGATCTCGGCGTCCAGGCTGAGGAGGCCGCCGGGGCCGAAGGTGTTCGGCTTGGTGTGGTCGTGCCCGTTGTCCAGGGTGATCAGGACAGCGGTGCCCGCGCCGTAGGGGAGCTCGACATCGCGGGAGATCGCCTTGGTGACGACCTCGTCCTTGAAAAGCTCGCGGGCTTCTTCGATGGCGGTGCTCACTTGCCCCCCTCGTAGTTGGTGTTCTCCCACAGGATGGTTCCGCCCATGCCCAGGCCCACGCACATGGTGGTGATGCCGTAGCGGACGTCGGGGCGCTCGGCGAACTGGCGTGCGAGCTGCATCATCAGGCGACCGCCGGAGGAGGCCAGCGGGTGGCCGACGGCGATCGCGCCGCCCCACGGGTTGACCCGGGCGTCGTCGTCGGCGATGCCGAAGTGCTCCAGGAAGGCGAGCACCTGGACGGCGAAGGCCTCGTTGATCTCGATCAGGCCGACGTCGTCGATCGTGATGCCCTGGCGGGCGAAGAGCTTCTCGGTGGCCGGGACCGGTCCCACACCCATGACCTCGGGCTCGACGCCGGTGAAGGAGAAGTCGACCAGGCGCATCCTGGCGTCCAGGCCCAGCTCCTCGGCGACCTCCTCGGCCATCAGCAGGGTGCCGGTGGCGCCGTCGTTGAGACCGGCGGCGTTGCCGGGCGTCACGTTGCCGTGCGCGCGGAACGGGGTCTTCAGACCGGCGAGCGACTCCATGGTGGTGCCGGGGCGCGGCGGCTCGTCCTGGGTGGCCAGACCGAAGCCCTTCTCCGCCGAGCGGACCAGGGTCTCGACCAGGTCGGGCTGGATCTTGCCGTCGGCGTAGGCCTTGGCGACCTTCTCCTGGCTGCGCACCGAGTAGGCGTCGGCGCGCTCCTTGGTGATGGTCGGGAACCGGTCGTGCAGGTTCTCGGCGGTGTTGCCCATGACCAGGGCGGACGGGTCGACCAGCTTCTCGGACATGATCCGGGGGTTGGGGTCGACGCCCTCGCCCATGGGGTGGCGGCCCATGTGCTCGACGCCGCCGGCGATCACGACGTCGTAGGCACCGAAGGAGATGCCCGCGCCCGCGGTGGTCGCCGCGGTGAGCGCGCCGGCGCACATGCGGTCGATGGAGTAGCCGGGGACGCTCTTGGGCAGCCCGGCGAGGATCGCGGCGGTGCGCCCGAGGGTCAGGCCCTGGTCGCCGATCTGGGTGGTGGCGGCGATGGCGACCTCGTCGACGCGCTCCGGGGGCAGGCCCGGGTTACGGCGCATCAGTTCGCGGATGACGCGGACGATCAGGTCGTCGGCGCGCGTCTCGGCGTAGAGGCCCTTGCCTGACTTGCCGAACGGGGTGCGGACCCCATCGACAAACACGACATCGCGGGCAGTTCGCGACACGATGGCCCCTCCTTCTCCAAGCGGTGGGTGGACTGTATGGGCCCATGCTACTCGCCAGTAACAAATAGTGCGAGCGGCGGGGCCGACCACTTCCGAAGAAGGGGACAGCCCCTACCTTCGGCGCTTGCGGCCACCGGGACCAACGCGGTCGCCTGTAGGGAGATTCCGGACGAACGGCCACACGGGGGCGTTCCATACGGGGCGAGGGCGCGCTCAGGGCGGTGGTGCCGGAGGCCGCCCGCACCACCAGCGTGATCGTGGTGGCCTACCGCCTGTCCACGGCCACCGGCGCCGACCGCGTCGTGGTCATGGAGGCCGGGACGGCCGGGGCGGCGGGCACCACCCAAGCCGAGCTGGTCGAGCGGGAGGAGCCGTACCGCGGCCTGGCCGCCGGGCGCTGGTCACGCCGGAGGAGACCGGACGGGCGGCGGTCTCCGGGCCGACCTGAGGCGGGAGGGCCCCGGCGTCAGTCCCCGTGCCTGAGCAGGGAGCCCACGAAGCGGTCGACGTTGAGGCGCAGGCGTTGGACGCGTTCCTCCCGGGTGAGCGCCTCCGAGGGCTGGATCAGCGGGGACTCCCGCTTGCCACGCGTGTAGAGCGGGCAGGCGAGGTCGGCGCACACGTACAGGCCCACCGTGTCGCCCCGCTTGCCGGCCTTGCCGGGTTTGGGGGCGCTGAACAGGCGCACGCCCCCGGCGGGGTGCGCGGTCACGCAGAACGAGCACGCCATCGTCTTGAAGAAGTCGGTCCTGCGGTTCACGGTCGGCAGTCGCAGGGCGATCCCCACCGGATGGTCCCCGGCGTCGACCACCATGTAGGCGCGGCCGGGCGCCTTGGGGTCGATCCAACCGATGAAGTCCATGTCCTCCCAGTCAAGGAGCGGCATGGTCGGTGGGAAGTGCATCCGCTTGGCCTCGCCCTTGGGGCAGTTGACGAACGAGGAGCGGATCTCCTCGGTGCTCAGTTCGCGCATGGTCTCTTCCGGTAGGTCGACGTTGTCACCGGACGGATCCTGCCAACCCCCGGCGGCTCGCGCGAATGGTTTTCGCACGTGGAGGGCATCTTCCCTCCGAGCGTCCCGCACACACGGAGGCCGGGGACCCCTCATGGAGTCCCCGGCCCCGTGCGTGCCCCGGGTGTGTCAGAGCAGTGCGTCGGCCTCGCGGTGGCGGCCCGCCGCGTTGTAGGCGCCCGCCAGGTCCCTGCGCAGCCGCATGGTGAGTCGGCGGACCTCCGGGTCTCCGGAGGAGTTCAGCGCCACCCGGTAGGCCTCGCGCAGCACCTCCACGGCCTCGTCAGCGCGACCGGCCTGGGTGTAGGAGCGGCCCAGCCGGTGGTGCACCGTGAGGGTGTCCAGGTGGCCCTTGCCCAGCCGGCGTCGGCGCCCGGCCAGCACCATGCGCAGCTGGGAGACGGCCTCCTCGTACCGTCCGGCCATGCTCTGCGCGGCGCTCATGCCCAGACGCAGCTCCTCACGGCGCTCGGTCGAGGTGACGTCCTCGATCGCCCGCGCGTAGTGGGCCACCGCGGCGTCCACCCGGCCGCTGCGCCGGTAGCACACGGCCAGGCGCATGCGCGCCTCCACGGTGTCCTCGTCGGCCGGACCGAACTGGTTCTCCCGCTGGCTGAGCAGGGTCTCCCACTGCCCGGCGGCGTCGGCCGGACGGCCCGCGTCCTCCAGGGCCCAGGCCAGGTTCTCCCGGATGATCTCGGTGCGGGGGTGGTCGTCCCCGTAGACCGCCACGGCTTCGCCCAGTGCCAGCTCGAACTGCTGCACGGCCGCCTGGCGCCGCCCCATCTGCGCGTACTTGGTCGCCAGGTTGTTGCGGGCGGTGATGGTGTCCGGGTGCTCGGTTCCCAACCGCTCCACCAGTGACCGCAGGCTCTGCTCCAGCGAGGCCGCCCGCATCCCGGGGGTCGGGGGCGCGGCGGCGGGCCGCTGGGGCAGGGACCGCTGGGACGCCCCCGTGGACACCCGGACAGCGGGCTCCGGCACCCGCTCGGGCACGGGCGCGGTGCGTTCCTCGAGGTGCTCCTCGGTAGTGGGTGCGGCGGCCGCAGCCGACTCGACCTTGGCAGAACGCGTCAACCCCGTCTCGCGCAGAAGCGCACGCCAGAACGACAAGCAGACTCACCACATTTCCCTGATCACACGGACCGGGGCCTTGTGGGCCCACGGTCCGGTACACACCCGTGCAAGAAGCTGAACGCCCCTGAGGTCCCAGGGCACGTTTCTATAACTTAATCGGACAACGGGCTACGGAACAGGCGTGAACCGCCCTTGAGGGGTGGTGACTTCAATCACGTTTTGGTTCAAAGTGGCGGAAGGGGGTAACGATCACGTTTTTGCCGCCTCCCGAAGGGCTGTCGCCAGCGGTTCCGCGGTCAGTCCGATCTGCCAGTTCCGGGCGCCGCGCGTGCGCAGGAACTCACCCACGGAGCCCGGGTCCACGGTCTCCGGGGGCGCCCACGCCAACCTCCTGACGGTGTCCGGCAGCAGCAGGTTCTCGGTCGGCATCACGACGTCCTCGGCGATCCCCGTCACGGTCGCCCGCGCGGCCTCCAGGCGGCGCGCCGCCTCGGGAGCCCGGTCGGCCCAGCGGTTCACCGGGGGCGGGCCGTCGCCGGGCGCGTTGGGCCGGGGCAGTTCGGCCTGGCCCATCTCACGGGCGCGGTCGACCGCCTTGATCCACGTGTGCACGTAGCGGCGGGCCAGCTTGATCCCGAACTGCCGGATCCTGGTGAGGTCGGCCGTGGTGCGCGGCATCGCCGTGGCCGCCTCCACGATCGCCGCGTCCGGCAGCACCCGGCCGGGGGAGGTGTCCCGCTCCTGGGCGATGCGGTCGCGCTCGTACCAGAGTTCCCTCACGGCGGCCAGGGCGCGCTGGTTGCGGACCTTGTGGATGCCTGAGGTGCGCCGCCAGGGGTCGGGGCGCGGTTCCTTGGGCGGGGCGGCCAGTACGGACGCGAACTCCTCCCGCGCCCACTCCAGCTTCCCGGTCTCGGCCAGTTCCGCCTCCAGGGCGTTGCGGAGCTCGATGAGGATCTCCACGTCCAGCGCCGCGTACCTCAGCCAGTCCTCGGGCAGGGGGCGCTGTGACCAGTCCACCGCCGAGTGCTCCTTGGCCAGGCGCACGTCCAGCAGCCGCTCCACCATGAAGCCGAGCCCGACCCGCTGGTAACCCAGCAGCCGTCCGGCCAGTTCGGTGTCGAACAGCAGGGTCGGCCGGAGATGGATCTCCGACAGGCACGGAAGGTCCTGATGCGCGGCGTGCAGTACCACCTCGGCGTCCCCGATCGCCGCGTTCAGCCCGCTCAGGTCGGGGCAGGCGATCGGATCGATCAGGGCCGAACCGGAACCCTCCCGGCGCACCTGCACCAGGTACGCGCGCTGCCCGTACCGGTAACCCGAGGCGCGCTCCGCGTCCACGGCCACGGGGCCGGATCCGGCGCCGAGGGCCGCGATGACGCCGGACAGGGCGTCGGCGTCGGCGGTGACCGCAGGCAGGCCCTCGCGTGGTTCCCGAAGTAGGGGCGCCCTCTCCGCGTCTTCGTTGTCTGGTTCGCGGGGTTCTGTCTTGGAGTTCAACGCGTTCGCCACACCACTACGGTATGCGCTGTCGCCACCGGACGCAGATACGGGCCGTTCCGGGACCGCCCGCCGGCGCTGCCCGGCGAGGTTCCGGAACGGCCCGTGAGCCGGTGCCCCGGACGCCTCAGGGGCGCGACCGCTGGCGTGCGATGTCGGTGACGTCCAGGGGCGGGAGCCCCGACGCCGAGGCCAGCAGCGCCAGCCAGGCACCCATGTGTCCGGACAGGTCCTCCGACTCGGGCGTCCACGAGGCGCGCATCTCGAGTTCGGTGGTGGCGCCCTCGTGGGCCTTGGTACCGAACCCCTCGGTGGTGGCCCGGGTGACCGTTCCGCTCAGCGCGTGGTGGGCGGCGCCTTGGGCCTCCAGGGCGTCGGTGAGCCAGCTCCACGCGACCGGGCCGAGCAGGGGGTCGGTCGCGATCTCCGATTCCAGTTCGGAGTTGGCCTGGCAGACCACCCGGAAGGGGCCGGGCCAGTCGCGGGTGCCCTCGGGGTCGTACAGGACGATCAGCCGGCCCCAGGCGATCTCCTCGCCCTGGACCGACACTTCGGCGGACACGGCGGCGGAGTGGGGAGCCAGCCGTTGGGGTGAGGGGATCTCCCGGACGGTGATCTCGGGCCGGATGAGGGGAGAGTGCAGGGCCTCGACCGCCCGCCGGAACGTCTCTTGTGCGTTCTCGGCGCTACCGACATCGGGCATGGTGGAAACGTCAGCCTTCGTTTTGTGGTGATCACGTCCTGGCGGGGGTCGCCGGGACGGTCCCGCCGATGGTGTGATGGTGGGCACGGATTCGACCGTGGCACGAGTCACCGGCGGGCGGCCGCAGTTCCTCCGGCGTGTCGGTGTTTTGTGATGATCTTGGGACCGCACGGCCTGTGGCGGCCGTGGTTCGGCCCCGTCCGCGCCCGCTGGAGGGAAAGCCTCTCGGGTGATCCGAGTGGGACCACCGGAGAGGGCATGGCACGATTCAAGGGTGACGCTTCAAGAATCTCCATTCCTCCGCGCCTGCCGGCGCCTTCCGGTGTCCCACACCCCGGTGTGGTTCATGCGCCAGGCCGGGCGCTCACTGCCCGAGTACCGAAGGGTTCGCGCCGACGTGCCGATGCTTGAGGCGTGTGCGCGACCCGACATGATCGCCGAGATCACGATGCAGCCGGTCCGCCGGTACGACACCGACGCCGCGATCTTCTTCAGCGACATCGTCGTGCCGCTCAAGGCCATCGGGATCGACCTGGACATCAAGCCGGGTGTGGGCCCCGTGGTCGACGAGCCGATCCGGGACGCCGGCGGGATCAAACGCCTGCGCGACCTCGAACCCGGCGACGTCCCCTATGTCACCGAGGCGGTCGGCCAGCTCGTGGGAGAGCTCGGCGACAAGCCGCTCATCGGTTTCGCGGGCGCTCCGTTCACGTTGGCCTCGTACCTCATCGAGGGCGGGCCGTCGAAGAACCACGAGCACACCAAGGCCCTGATGTACGGCGAGCCCGAGCTGTGGGACGAGCTCATGCGCCGCCTGGCCAACATCACGCTGGGCTTCCTGCGCACCCAGATCGAGGCCGGGGCCAGCGCGGTCCAGCTCTTCGACTCCTGGGTCGGCGCGCTGAGTGCCGAGGACTACCGCGCCTCGGTGCTGCCCTACACCTCGTGGATCTTCGGTCAGCTGGCCGACTACGAGGTGCCCCGTATCCACTTCGGTGTGGGCACCGGTGAGCTCCTGAGCCTGCTCAGCGAGGCCGGGGCCGACGTGGTGGGCGTGGACTGGCGGGTCCCCCTGGACAAGGCCGTGCAGCGGGTCCAGCCGGGCACGGCGCTCCAGGGCAACCTGGACCCCGCGACCCTGTTCGCCCCCTGGGAGGTCGTCGCCGACCGCACGCGCGACATCCTCGCGCGGGGACGTGCCGCCGACGGCCACATCTTCAACCTCGGCCACGGCGTGCTGCCCAGCACCGACCCGGGCATGCTCGAACGGCTCACCGCCTTCGTCCACGAGGAGACCGCAGGCTAGGGCGGTCCCGCGGACGCCCGTCGGCGCCCGGCCCCCGCTCGGGGAGCCGGGCGCCGACGCGTCGGGTCACCTCTCGTCGTTCCCGGGGCTCCCGTCCGTCTCCGGGCTCCCGTCCGTCTCCGGATCCCGGCCCGTGCCCTCGGGGCCCTCCCGGCGGGGCGGCGCGTCCCCGGTGCCGGTACGGTCCCGGGCGGTGTCGGCGGAGGCCGGGTCAGCGGGCGCGGCGGCCGGGGAGGCGGCCAGGGCTCGCGCCCCGCGGCGTCGGCGCCACAGCCACAGCGGCCCGGCACCGAGCACCGCGAGCACCGCGGCGAAGGGCAGCAGCCACCCCACGACCACGGCCACCCCCTGGCCCAGACCGACCAGGGCCCGCCAGCCGCGCTCCAGACCGCCGAGGAAACCGACGGACTCCTCCGTGGTCTCCTCCAGGTAGGTGGCCGGGGGGACGAGGGTCAGGTGCACGGTGGAGTAGGCGGTCCGGTTCCGCAGCGACTCCAACCGGGCCTGGAACGCCTCCAGCTCCTCCTGGCGCTGCTGGATCTCGCTCTCCACGCGCAGCAGGTCGTCGACGTCCTCCGCCTCCTCCAGGTAGCCCCGCAGGGTCTCCAAGGCCGTCTCCGAGGACTCGATCCGGCTCTCGACGTCGGCGACCTCCTCGGTGACGTCTTCCACCGACCGTTCCAGTTCGGAGCGGTCGCCCAGATCGGCCAGCCCTTCCAGCGCGCCCTCGTAGTCCTCGTCGGGGATGCGCAGGACCAGGCTGCCCTCGGGAGAGCCGCCGGCGGGCGTGGACAGGCTCTCGTTCGCCACGTAGCCGTCCGCGTCCAGGGTCATCTCCTTGGCCTCCTCGGCGGCCTCGGCCACGTCGTCGACCCGTACGGTCATGTTCGCGGTGTGGATCAGTTGCCGGTCCCCGACCTCCACGTCCGAACCGACACCGCCCTCACCTGTGCCCTCCTCGGCGGTGTCGGCCTCCTCGGCGGCATCGGCCTCGGTTCGGGCGCCGGGTTCGGCCCGGTCGGCGGACTCGGCGGCGGAACCGCCGCCGTCGGCCGCACCGATGTTCTCGGTGGTGGCACCGCAGGCGGTGAACAACAGGGCAGCGAGGCCGGTGGCGACGGTCATCCCGGCGACACGGCCCGCCTGGGGGAGCGATGGAGTGTCCATACCGCTTCGACGCGTCCCGCGGCGCCTCCGTTGCGCCCCGGCGGTAACGAGACCACAACGTCCGGCCCGGGGAGTGCCGACCGTCCCCCCGGCCCCGGGCCCCACGGTCCGGCCCCCCGGACCGACGTCCCGCTTCGGGGACGGCGGATCACTGTGACCCGCGGCATCTGGGAGGCTGGTGGTATGCCTGAAGCACCGCATGTCGTCGTGATCGGGGGCGGGGTCTCCGGACTCACCGCCGCGCACCGCTTCAACCGCCGGGGCGTCACCACCACGGTGGTCGAGGCCGCCGACACCCCGGGGGGCAAGCTCCGCGCCTCGCCCGTGGCGGGCGTGTCCGTCGACGCCGGAGCCGAGGCGGTGCTCGCCCGTCGGCCCGAGGCGCTGGAGCTGTTCACCGAACTCGGCCTGGACGAGCGGGTGGTGCACCCCGGACCCGGGGCCGCGGCCGTCTACAGCCGGGGCCGCGTCCGCTCCCTCCCCAAGGGGCAGCTCATGGGCGTCCCCGGCGACCTGCGCGCCCTGGCCCGCAGCGGTGTGCTCTCCCCCGCAGGGACCCTGCGTGCCGCACTCGACCTGGTCTGGCCGAGCACCCCGGTGCGCTCCGACGTGCCCGTGGCCGCCTACGTCGGCACCCGTATGGGCCGCCAGGTGGTGGAACGGCTCGTGGAACCCCTCCTGGGCGGTGTCTACGCCGGCCGGGCCGACGAGCTCTCCCTCGACTCCGCCCTTCCGCAGATCGCCCCGATGGCCCGCAGCAGCCGCTCCCTGATGGGGTCGGTGCGCACGAGCCTCCGGGAGAGGGGCGCCGCGCCCACCGGCTCCGGTCCCGTCTTCGCCTCCCTTCGCGGCGGGGTCGCCTCGGTGGTGGACGCGCTGGCGGAGCGGCAGCCGGACCTGCGCACCGGGACCCGGGCGCGGGCACTGGAACGCACCCCCCGGGGCTGGAGCGTGCGACTGGACGGCGGGGAGCGGGTCGCCTGCGACGCTGTCCTGCTCGCCTGCCCCGCCCCCGAGGCTGCACGCCTGCTCGCCGACACCGAACCCGACGCCGCACGGGAGCTGGGCGGTATCGAGTACGCGAGCATGGCGCTGGTGACCTTCGCCCTGCCCGCCGCCGCCTTCCCCGAGCCCCTCACCGGGACCGGCTTCCTGGTGCCGGCGGGGGAGGGGCTGACCATCAAGGCCGCCACCTTCTCCAGCAACAAGTGGCCCTGGCTTGCCCGTGAGCTGGATAGGGTCAACCCGGGTGAGGACCTGGTCGTCCTGCGCTGCTCCATCGGCCGCTCCGGCGACGACGCGGCTCTGCGCCGCTCCGACGAGGAGCTGGCCCGGGTCGCCCTCGCCGACCTCGCCCGGGTCACCGGTCTGACCGGCTCCCCGGTCCAGACCCGCGTCACCCGGTGGACCGACGGACTGCCCCAGTACGCGGTCGGCCACGCCGCACGGGTGGAACGGATCCGTTCGGGTGTGCGGCGCCACCCCGGCCTCGGGGTGTGCGGCGCCGCCTACGGGGGAGTGGGCATCCCCGCCTGTGTCGCCGACGCAGACCGCGAGGCCGGGCGTCTGGCCGACACCCTCACCGACCACAGTCACACCGACCGCGGCGACCAGAGCGCCGACGGACCGAACCAGCAAGGAGTCAACCCGTGACGGGGCAGCAGAACGAGGCCATCACCCAGGACGGCACCGACCTCAACAAACTCATCCGCTACACCATGTGGTCGGTCTTCAGGGTCGACAGCCTGGAGGAGGTCGACCGCGGTGCGGCGGCCCAGGAGCTCCAGGGCCTGTTCGACAAGGCCGCCGGGCAGGGCGTGACCACCCGCGGCAGCTACGACGTCCAGGGCTTCCGCGCCGACGCCGACATCATGTTCTGGTGGGTGGCCGACACCCCCGAGCAGGTGCAGAACATCTACGCCGACTTCCGCCGCACCCGGATCGGCCGTGCCAGCACCCCGGTGTGGTCGGTCGTGGGCCTGCACCGCCCCGCCGAGTTCAACCGCGGCCACGTCCCCGCCTTCCTGGCCGGGGAGGAGCCGCGCGAGCACATCTGCGTGTACCCGTTCGTGCGCTCCTACGAGTGGTACCTGCTGCCCGACGAGGAGCGCCGCGCCATGCTCGCCGAGCACGGCCGGATGGCCGCCCCGTACCCGGACGTGCGAGCGAACACGGTCTCCTCGTTCGGCCTCAACGACTACGAGTGGCTGCTCGCCTTCGAGGCCGACGACCTGCACCGCATCGTGGACCTGATGCGCCACCTGCGCGGTGCCAAGGCCCGTCTGCACACCCGTGAGGAACTGCCCTTCTACACCGGGCGGCGCAAGAGCGTGGCCGAGCTGGTGCACGCTCTGCCGTAACCGCGGCCCCGCCCCGCCGGACGGCGAACGGCCCCCGCGCTCCGTCGGAGCGCGGGGGCCGTCGTACGGGTGGCCGACGCCGGTCCTGGCCTACTCGGCCCACTCGGGGCGCGCGCTCTCCCTGCGGGTGGCGAGCACGTAGAACGGGATCGTCACCACGCACAGCAGCACCACGGCGCTCATCAGGTAGATGAGCACGTCGCCCGCGGGAAACCCGAGGCCCCACGCGGCCATCAGCGCCACACCGGTGGCGAGCAGGCCCAGCACCAGGTAGGCCCTGCGCCCCCGGGGCTTGGGGTACTCCATCCGGCTGACCATCAGCCAGGCCACCAGCAGCACGGCGGCCACACCCACCAGGACCGGCGGGTCCAGGAGCACGATGGTCACCACCGCGATCGCCCCGGAGGGGCAGGGCAGGCCGGTGAAGTAGTCCGAGCCCGGGGCCTGGCAGGAGAACCGGGCCAGCCGGACGATCACCGCGAGCAGCACGGCACCGCCGGCCACCACCGGCAGTACGCCGGCGCCGCCCGCGATGGTGCCCCACACGACGAAGAAGAACGCCGGGGCGACCCCGAAGCTGATCACGTCGGCGAGGTTGTCCAGTTCGGCACCCATGCCGCTGCCGCCCAGCCTGCGGGCGACCCGGCCGTCGAGGACGTCGAGGGCAGCCGCGACCATCATCAGGCCCACGGCCGTGGCCATCGCGGTCCTGGGCAGCGGGCCGGCGATTCCGGAGGCCAGGTGCGCGCTCTGGGCCGTGGCCAGTGCCCAGACCGCGAGGAAACCGCACAGGGCGTTGCCCAGGGTCATGTAGTCGGCCACGCCCAGACGCAGCCTGGGCGCCTCCTCGGGGGCGGAGGAGGCGGCCCGGCCAGCGGCGGAGACGGCCTCAGCCGGCGTCAAGACGGGTTTCTCCGGCGCGGACCCCCTGGCCGATCTCCACCGCCGGGGCGACCCCGGACGGAAGGTAGACGTCGACCCGTGACCCGAACCGGATGAGCCCGATCCTCTCGCCTTGCTCGACCTTCTGCCCCGCAGCGAGATACGGGACGATACGCCTGACCATCGCGCCGGCGATTTGAACGACCGTGATCTCACCGATCTCGGTTTCAAGGGTCCAGATGACGCGCTCATTACGCTCGCTGTCCTTGTCGAAGGCGGGTTTGAAACCCCCTGGACGATGTTCGACGCCGGTCACGATACCGGCGATGGGGGCACGGTTGACGTGCACGTTGAGGGGGTTCATGAACACCGCGACCCGGATGCGCCCGTCGGGCTGGGGGTCGAGGCTCTGCACGACGCCGTCGGCCGCGGACAGCACCCGTCCCGTGGCCGGGCCCCGCTCGGGGTCCCGGAAGAACCAGGCCATCCCCGCGGCGAGGGCGATCACGGGTGCTGCGGCCGCGGCTCCGGCCCGGGAGCGCCGGGCGAGGAGGGTCGCGGCCCCGGCGGCGCCGAGAGCGGGGAGCAGCCACGGGGCCGATCCCTGGGCCATGCCGAACCGCGGCCTGGCCGCGGGACGCGGGGAGGCGGAGGAGATGGGTGAGTCGTCGGTCATCGAGCGCTTTCGTTGCGGGTCGGTCTGGTCGCCCGCACATCGGTTACCGCTGTGAGGGGCCCGGACCCCGACGGGGCCGGGGGTGCGCGGTCACCGGGTGGGGTGCCCCGCCGCGCGCGCCCTCCGCCCGGCCGGGGCCGGACTTCGGTGCGCTGGTGAGATTATCCCTGATCCCGCGGGGGCGGGAAGCAGGGTGGTCCGGTGCAGGGCCCGGCCTCGGCGGGGTCCGGCACCAGGATGGTATGCGACCTACTCCGCGGGCTCCAGGGTCAGGGCGACGGAGTTGATGCAGTACCGGGCGTCGGTGGGGGTGTCGTACCCCTCTCCGTAGAAGACGTGGCCCAGGTGGGACCGGCAGGTGGCGCACCGCACCTCGGTGCGCACCATCCCCATCGAGGCGTCCTCGTGCAGGGTGACCGCGTCGGACCCGGCCGGGTCGAAGAAGCTCGGCCACCCGCAGTGGGAGTCGAACTTCTCGTCCGAACGGAACAGTTCGGTTCCGCACCCCCGGCAACGGTAGACGCCCGTGGCCCTGGTGTCGACGTAGGCTCCGGACCAGGGGCGTTCGGTACCCGCCTGGCGGAGCACCGCGTACTCCTGCTCGTTGAGGCGCTCGCGCCACTCCTGCTCGGTCCGGGGGAGTTCCTTCGGGGCCCCGCCGTTGTTCTCCGGGGCCTGGTCCGCTGCGTCAGCCATGGTGAAGACGCTACCCGGAATCGTGCCCGAATGCTGACAGGGGCTTCCAAGCCAGAAAAGGGTCATTCGTATCCGGGCTAGGTAAATCCCCCTTAGGGGTCACATACACCTAACTTCACCCTTGATGACGTTCGGTGGCCATGTGGGCGGGTACGAGCTCAGACAGGGGTCAGTGGTCGAGGTGCACTGAGGCAGGTGGCATGGCTGTTACAGCTCAACAGGCACTCGGAGTAAGCAGACGACCTCTGCGCGTGGGCAGGATCCGATACGGACTGTGGTGGCTCGATCAGGCCACCACCGGGTTGCGGTCACGGGTACGCGCCGTCGGGGACGGCGCGGCCACCGCGGGCCGGGAGCTGCGCTGGGCCACGGAGCTCAGTGTCCGCTCCACCGTGGCGGGGATCGACCACGTGCGACCGGAGCCCTGGGGCGATCGCAAACTGCTGGTGCTGGTCACGGTCATTGCCGTCGGCGCGCTGGCGGTGGCGCTCGTCTTGGGGGCGGGGATGGCGCGTTGGGCGATGACCTCGTCCAACGCCATGCCCTTCGCGGCGGTGGGTGCCCTGGTGGTGGGACTCGCCTTCCTGCCGCTGGCGTATCTGGTCTTCGCCTCCAAACGGAGGGGTCGTCGAGGCTAGTACGGGTTCGACACGAGAGAAGGGGCGTCCGAGGGGCGCCCCTTCGGCTGTGCCGGAGCGCTCCGGCATAGCCGAAGGGGCGGGCCCGGACGGACTCAGGCGTCGAAGTCGTACTGCAGCACGTACGCCGAACCGTCCATGGTGATCTCGTTGAACTCGACGGGCCGGTGGTCGCTGGCCAGGGCGGTGCGGGCCACCTCCAGAACGGGCGTCCCGGGGGAGAGCGCCAACTCCTCCGCCTCCTCGGGGGCGGGCATGCGCACGCGGATCTCCTCGGTGAAGTGGGCGGGGGCGTGTCCGAGTTCGGCCAGGCGCGCGTAGATGCCCCCGGGGCCGCTGTCGGGGGCCCGGATGCGCTGGGCGGCGGGGGAGTCCTCCCGTCCCGCCCACAGCAGCGGGGACAGGTAGGAGACCGCGCTCTGCACCGGCCTGCCGTCCACGAGGTAGCGCCGGGAGCGGCGCACCGCCGGGTCCCCGGGGTCCAGTCCCAGGGACCGCAGGACGTGCTCGGCGGGAACGATCTCGTCCACGACGAGCCCCTCCACCTCGTAGCCGCGGGTGTCGCTGTCGGTCTGCCAGATGGCCCGCCCGTTGCCCCACAGGTCCTTGGACAGGCGTCTGGCTCCGTGTCTTCGCAGCGGCCGGAACTGCCGCACGTATATGCCCGAACCGCGCACTGCCACGGCCAGGCCCTCGTTGATGAGTACGGACAGCGCCTGCCGGGCCGTCGCCCGGGCGACACCGTGGTGCTCCATGAGGGTGTTCTCCCCGGGAAGGCGGTCGCCGTCGGCGTACCGTCCGGAGCGGATCTGTCCTCGTAGTTCCTCGGCTATCTCCCGGTAGACCGGAGGGGACCCGTTTTCGGACGTCGGCACTACGTTCATCCTCTCGCCCAGGGGACCAGGCCGGTGAGCCCCGTCGATGCGGTGTGTCCAGTCGCAGCGTTTCCAGTGGATGGCACACAACGGGTATGTCCGGTTGGAGGATGATTCATGCGTCATTGTGGGGCGGCCGAAACCGACCGTTCACGGGTGTCGCCCCCGCGGATCCCTATTCCCTCAGGTAACGCGTGAACAGGTTCCCCCCGGCCTCCAGAAGGTGCGCGATCCGCACGGGTGTGCTCCTGGCCGGGGCGTGCTCCGGAGCGCCGGGCGTCCCCGGGCCGCCGGTGACTATCCGGGGCGGTCCGGCGCCCAGCAGGTGCGGGCTCACCGTCAGGCACAGCTCGTCCAACAGGCCGGCCGCAACGAACTCGGCCAGCAGGTGCGGTCCCCCCTCGGTCAGCACCCGGTACAGCCCCCTCTCGGCCAGGGCGTTGACGATGTGCTCGGGGCCGACCGAGACCCCGTCGACCACCACGAGGTCGGCGTGCTCGGCAACGGACCTCCGACGCTCCGCGGGCGCGTCCCCGACGGTGAACACGATGGTCCGGGCGTCCTCCGGCGCGGTGGTGAGCAGCTCCTCGTGGATGTCCAGCGAACGCGAGACCACCGCGATCCGCGGGGTCGCCGGCCGGTCCGCACGCAGGTCCGACCAGACCTCGCGCGGCCGGACCGGCCGGTAGCCCTCCTTGCGGGCGGTGGCCGCGCCCACCAGGACCACGTCGCACAGGCCGCGCAGTACCCCCATCACCCGGCGGTCGGGGGCCGAGGACAGGTCACGGCTGCGGCCCGAGGGGCCGATCGCGCCCCCGTCGGCGCTGGCGACCATGTTGGCGCGGATCCAGGGGCGGTCCAGGGCCGGCGGGTAGGCGTAGGCCCGGGGCAGGTCCACGTCCGTACGGCCGGGGGAGGGGAGGAGTTCGCGGAAGCTGGCGGGCTCCGGGGCGTCGCCCGGACGGTGTGTACTCGACATGGTCACCCAGGCTAGGGGCCCGAACGGCGCGGGACCGGTGGACCCGCGGGTCCACCGGTCCCTCCGGCGCGGCCGGCTCCTCCGCCTCCGGTCAGTCGTGCCGGTGCGAGACGCGCCGCAGCAGCACCAGGGCGCGGTCGATCACCCGCACGGGGCCGCCGGCGGTCACGAACGGCCGCCCGCCCACGTCGGGCTCGGCGGTGTCCAGCACGGTCTCCCAGGCCATGCCGTACTCGGTGCCGGGGAGTTTGAACTCCACCGGCTCCGGGCCGCTGTTGAGCAGCAGCACGAACGAACTGTCACGGATCCTGCGCCCGCGCGAGTCGGGCTCGGTGATGGCGTCCCCGTTGAGGAACACGCCCAGCACCTGTTCGTCCGTGCTCCAGTCCTCACCCTCCATCGTCGACCCGTCCGGGCGCAGCCACGAGATGTCGGGCAACACGCCCGAGCCGGACTTCCCGCTCTCCACGGGGCTGCCCCGGAAGAAACGGCGCCGCCGGAAGACCGGGTGCTCGCGCCGCAGCCGGGCCAGCTCGCGTACGTAGTCCAGGAGGTCGTTGCCGGGGTACTCGCCGGTGAGCCCGGCGCCCTCCCAGTCGATCCAGGCGATCTCGTTGTCCTGGCAGTAGGCGTTGTTGTTCCCGCCCTGGGTGCGCCCGATCTCGTCGCCGTGCGAGAGCATCACCACCCCCTGCGACAGGTACAGGGTGGCGAGGTAGTTGCGGACCTGCCTCCGGCGCAGGGTGAGGATCGCGGGGTCCTCGGTGGGTCCCTCCACCCCGTGGTTCCAGGAGCGGTTGTCGTCGGTGCCGTCCCGGTTCTCCTCGCCGTTGGCCTCGTTGTGCTTGTCGTTGTAGGACACCAGGTCGGCCATGGTGAAGCCGTCATGGCAGGTGATGAAGTTGATCGAGGCCACCGGGCGGCGCCCGTCGTCCTGGTACAGGTCGCTGGACCCGGCCAGCCGCGAGGCCAGCTCGCCCTTGACCTGCTCGCCGCGCCAGAAGTCGCGCACCGTGTCGCGGTACTTGCCGTTCCACTCGGTCCACAGCGGGGGGAAGTTCCCCACCTGGTAGCCGCCCGGTCCCACGTCCCAGGGTTCGGCGATGAGCTTGACCTGGGAGATCACCGGGTCCTGCTGGACGATGTCGAAGAACGTGCTCAACCGGTCCACGTCGTGGAACTCCCGGGCCAGCGCCGACGCCAGGTCGAAGCGGAACCCGTCCACGTGCATCTCCAGGACCCAGTACCGCAGCGAGTCCATGATGAGCTGCAACGAGTGCGGGTGGCGCACGTTCAGACTGTTGCCGCAGCCCGTGTAGTCGAGGTAGTAGCGCTGGTCCTCGTCGCTGACCCGGTAGTAGCCCAGGTTGTCGATGCCCCGCCAGGACAGGGTGGGGCCCATGTGGTCGCCCTCGGCGGTGTGGTTGTAGACCACGTCCAGGAGCACCTCGATGCCCGCCTCGTGCAGCGACTTCACCATCGACTTGAACTCCTGGACCTGCTGGCCGCGGGATCCGAGCGCGGCGTACCCGCTGTGCGGGGCCAGGAAGGCCAGGGTGTTGTACCCCCAGTAGTTGGTCAGCCCCCGCGCCACCATCGCGTGCTCGGGTACGAAGTGGTGCACCGGCATCAGTTCGACGGCGGTCACCCCCAGCGAGGTGAGGTACTCGATGACCTCGGGGTGGGCCAGCCCCGCGTAGGTGCCTCTCTGGTGTTCGGGGATGGCCGGGTGGCGCATCGTCAGGCCGCGCACGTGCGCCTCGTAGATCACCGTCTGGTGGTACGGGGTGCGCGGTCGGGACTCGTTGCCCCAGTCGAAGAACGGGCTCACCACCACGCACTTGGGCACGTACTTCGCGCT
Organism: Nocardiopsis sp. iso_40; assembly: GCF_056173285.1. Taxonomy (NCBI): domain Bacteria; kingdom Bacillati; phylum Actinomycetota; class Actinomycetes; order Streptosporangiales; family Nocardiopsidaceae; genus Nocardiopsis; species Nocardiopsis sp. iso_40. Next base: position 2,453,881 of record NZ_CM149666.1, read on the forward strand.
GTCGGCGGTGTTCTTGCGCTCCGGGGAGGCGAAGTGGTAGCTGAAGAGCGATTCGTGCCAGGTGAGGTTGCCGTTCAGCGCCTTCGCATAGGGATCGGTGAGTAGTTTGTTCGGATTGCAGCGCAGTCCGTGCTCGGGCGCGTAGGGACCGTGCACGCGGTACCCGTACTGCTGCCCCGGACCGACGCCGGGCAGGTAACCGTGCCAGACGAAACCGTCGTATTCGGTCAGGGGTATGCGTGTCTCCTCGCCGTCGTCGTCGAACAGGCACAGGTCCACCTGTTCGGCCGCCTCCGAGAAGAGGGAGAAATTGGTGCCGGAACCGTCGTAGGTCGCACCGAGCGGATAGGAACTACCTGGCCAGACTTCCACCATAGGCGTCGTCAGTCTCTTGGTGTCGGGGCCCTGGAGGGCGTTTTTTGTTGGTGACGACTTCTTTCTTCCGCTTCGGTCCCAGAAATATGCAGAACACGGCCGATGATCATTCATCGGCCGTGTTCTGCGGGGGTCTGATGTGGTTATCGGAAGGAAAGAGGAGTTCCTTGGCTCATGTCATGGAAAGGGTGGTTTCAGTTGCCGGGGCGGGCCCGGTCCAGGATCAGTCCGGTGTCCACGCCCCTGGGCAGGGTCCCGAACACGTGCCCCCACCCGCCGCCCAGCCGGGACGAGGTGAAGGCCTCGGCCACCGGCGTCGGTGCGTACCGCAGCAGCACGGACGCCTGGAGGAGCAGAGCCATCAGCTCCACCACCGACCGGGCCCGGTACTGGATCTCGTCCCGGTCGCCGAGCGCCTGCCCCAACCGCTTCAGCGCCGCGTCGTAGTGGTCGTCGGAACCCGCCGCCGTGTTCAGCTCCGCCAGGAAGGCCTCCACCGACTCCGGCGACTTCGACATCGCGCGCAGCACGTCCAGCGCCGCCACGTTGCCCGAACCCTCCCAGATGGAGTTGAGCGGGGAGTCCCGGAACAGGCGGGGCATCCCCGACTCCTCGACGTAACCGTTGCCGCCCAGGCACTCCAGGGCCTCGGCCGCGTGCACCGGCTGGCGCTTGGTGACCCAGAACTTGCCCACGGCCACGCCCAGGCGGCGGAAGGCGGCCTCGCCCTCGTCACCGCGCACCGAGCGGTCCACGGCCCCCGCCAGGCGCGTCATGAGCGCGGTGGCGGCCTCCGACTCCAGGGCCAGGTCCGCGAGCACGTTGCGCATCAGCGGCTGCTCCACCAGGGGTTTGCCGAACGCGCTCCGGGAACCGGCGTGGTTGAGCGCGTGCACCACGGCGGCGCGCATGCCCGACGAGGAACCGATCACGCAGTCCAACCGGGTGCTGTTGACCATCTCGATGATGGTGGGCACGCCCCGGCCCGGCTCACCGACCAGGTGTGCGACGGCTCCCTCATACTCCAGCTCGGCGGAGGCGTTGGACCTGTTGCCGAGCTTGTCCTTCAACCGCTGGATGAACAGGCCGTTCCGGCCGCCGTCGGGCAGGACGCGCGGCACCAGGAAACAGGTGAGGCCCTCGGGGGCCTGCGCCAGCGTCAGGAAGACGTCGCTCATCGGGGCGGAGGTGAACCACTTGTGCCCGGTGAGCAGGTAGTGGCCCTCGGCTGTGGGGACGGCGCGTGTGGTGTTGGCGCGCACGTCCGAACCGCCCTGCTTCTCGGTCATCGACATACCCGCGATGAGTCCGCGCTTGGTCAGGGGCGCGCGCAGTCCGAAGTCGTAGGTACGGGCGGTCAGCAGCGGCTCGTACTGCTCGGCCAGCCCGGGGGAGTGGCGCAGCGCGGGGACGGCGGCGTAGGTCATCGACACGGGGCAGCCGTGACCGCTCTCCGCCTGTGACCACAGGAAGAACTTGGCCGCGCGGGCCACGTGGGCGCCCTCGCGGCCGTCGGCCCAGGGGGCGGCGTGCAGGCCGTGCTCCACGGCCTGGTCCATCAGCACGTGGTAGGCGGGCTGGAAGTCGACCTCGTCCACGCGGTGGCCGTAGCGGTCGTGGGTGCGCAGGACCGGCGGGTAGGCGTTCGCGGACTCGCCCCAGGCGCGAACCCGCTCCGAGCCCGCGGCCTCACCGACCTCGCGCACGTCGGCCTCGGCCCAGCCGGCGCCCTCGCGGCGCAGGCCCTCCAGGAGGGCGGGGTCGTCGGCGGCGTTGTGGTCGCCGAGCGGAGTGGCCTGGTTGAACACCTCGTGTGTGGCGGGCATACCGGTTCCGTTCCTGGTTCTGGGCGGCGGACGGGTGGCCGGAATCCTATCCGCTCGACGCACACGGAACCGAATCAGGTTCGGTTGTGTTCGCCCGCAGGGGAGGAGGGTGCGCCCGCGGGGCGCACCCTCCCGGTGCCTCAGGAGCGAATGGCGGTCTGCTCCCCGGCGTCGTGTCCGACCGCGATCTTGCGGGCCTTGGACTGCTCGGCCACCGGGATCCGCAGGGTGAGCACGCCGTCCGCGTAGTTGGCGGTGATCCTTTGGGTGTCGAGGGTGTCGCCGAGGAACACCTGGCGGGAGAAGGTCCCCGAGGGACGCTCGCCCACGATGAACTCGCGCCCCTCCTCGTTCAGGCCGGGACGTTCGGCCTTCACGGTGAGCACGTTCCGCTCGACCTCCAGGTCGATGCTCTCGCTCCGCACGCCGGGCAGGTCCAGCAGGACCACGAAGTCGTCCCCGTCCCGGTAGGCGTCCATGGGCATGACCGCCGGGCGGCCGTTCTCCATCAGACGCTGGGTGAGGCGGTCGAACTCGCGGAAGGGGTCGGTGCGCATCAACATCATCCGTCACCTCCTGAGTGTGTCTCCATCCAATGACTTGATGCGACTACGCTCAATTTTATTGACCGCCTCAGAAGCCGTCAAGTCGATGGCGGAGCCCCGGGGCGGGAAGGAAAAGCCCGGACCCCCAGGCCGGAGCCCGGGCGGATCCGGGCACGACGCCGACCGGGCCGGTGTCAGGGCCAGAGGAGTTCGCTCCGCCAGGGGGAGCCGGCGTGCGCACGCCGGTACCGCAGACGGGTGTGCCTCCGGTCCGGGTCGGCCTGCCAGAACTCGACCTCGGTGGCGGACAGGCAGTACAGCCCCCAGTTGTCGGGCACCAGGTCGGGGTCGGCCTCCAGCCGGGCGCGGCTCTCCTCCGCTCTCGCGTGGATGTCCGCGAGGTCGGCCAGGGGCTGGCTCTGCCTGCCGTGCAGACCGGCCACCCGGCCCTCCAGCGGGCGGGCGGTGAAATCGGCGGCGCGGGCCCGAGGCCCGGCCAGCTCCACGGAGCCCCTGATCCGCACCTGGCGGCCCTGGGCGCCCCAGAAGAAGAGGAGGGCGGCCTGCGGGTTCCCCGCGAGCTCACGGCCCTTGGCGGAGGTCGTGGTCCCCGCGAACCACCAGCCCTCGGAGGTGAAGTCCTTGAGGATGAGGATCCGCGCCGAAGGCGCACCGTCGGCGTCCGCCGTCGCGACGGTCATGGCGTGCGGCTCGTGGACACCGGCCTCGATCGCCTCGCCCAGCCAGTCCACGAACAACCCCTCCGGCTCCGCGGGCGCGGCCGCCGGGTCGAACTCCGCGAGCGGTCCGGCGAACACCGGGAGCCCCCGCAACATGTCCCGAATCCCGTCGTCCTTGGTCATTACGCGCTCCGTTCGGTTGCTGCCATTACGCCGAACCTACCGAGGACGCCGACCACGAGGCGTCCGTCGGTACCCGTGAGCGGCGACCCCGCCGGACCCGGCGCACGTCCGTGACCTGCCTCCTCGATACGATGCCCAGCGCCGAAGGACACCCCGCGCACCGAGTGGTCCCGTCACGGGACGACCCACGGCGTGTCCCGGCCGAGCACGGCGCGAGGGAGAGGCATGACGGACACCGAACCGGTCGAACGCGCCCGGTGGCTCTGGGCCCTTCTGGGCAGCGTGGTCCTGACCCACACGGCCCTCAACCTCATCCGTCCCCTGATCTCCTACCGGACCATCGCCGTGGGCGGCGACGCCGTCGAGGTCGGCCTGGTCACCGCGGCCTACGCGCTGCTGCCCCTGGCCATCGCGGTCCCCCTGGGCCGATTCACCGACCGCGCGCCGCGCATCGCCTGGATCGTGGGCCTGGGGTCGGCCGTCCTGGCCCTCGGCAGCCTGTTCCTGGCCGGATCCGGGGGCCTGTCCGCCCTGGCCCTGGCCAGTACCGTCGTGGGCGTGGGCCACCTGTTGTGCATGGTCGCCGGTCAGGGCCTCATCGCCCGGTACTCGCGCTCCGAACACCTGGACCGTGACTTCGGCTGGTTCACCGCCGCCGCCTCGCTGGGCCAGCTCGCCGGGCCGCTGGTCTCCGGTGCCCTCCTCGCCGACGCTTCCGGCCCGGCCCTGCTCCCGGCCACCTCCACCGCGCTGGTCGTCGCCGGGATCGTCGCAGCCCTGGGCGCCCTGCCCCTGTTGCCGCTGGTACGGCTGAGCCCGCTGCGGCGCACCGCGGCGCAGCGGGCCGCGCCGCCGGTGCCCGCCCGGGACCTGCTGCGGCAGCGCCGCATGCCCTCCGCCCTGCTCTCCAGCCTCGCGCTGTTGACCGCGGTGGACATCCTCACCGCCTACCTGCCGCTCATCGCCGAGAACCGGGGCATCTCCCCGATGCTCGTCGGAGCCCTGCTGAGCCTGCGCGCCGGCTCCTCCCTGATCTCCCGGCTGACACTGCCGTGGATGCTGCGCCGGTGGCCGCGCAAGGCCCTCATCGTCACCAGCACCTCCGTGGCCGCCGTCGCGCTCACCCTGGTGGCCCTGCCTCTGGGCGGGTTCGCCGCCCTGGCGGCGGTGCTGGTCGTGGGCGGGTTCCTCCTGGGCCTGGGACAGCCCCTGACCATGGCCCAGGTCACCACCCTGGCCCCCGAAGGGGCCCGCGGTGCCGCCCTGGCCCTGCGGATCTGGGCCAACCGGCTGGGCCAGGTGGCGATCCCGGCCGCCGCTGCGGGCGTCGCCGGGGCGGTGGGCGCGCCGGGGGCACTGCTGTTCTCCGCGGCTGTCCTGCTCGCCGCCGCCGTCACCGCGGGCTGACCCCGGCCCAGAACACGCGGAAGCGGGCGGCCCCGGGGGAAGGGACCGCCCGCCTCCGCCGCGTTCCGCTCTTCTGTTCTTCTCTTCCGGCCAGCCCTGCCGAACCCTCACACGGCGGCGTGCCGGGCCGCGACCGCCGCGTCGTAGCGGTCCAGCACCACGCGGGCGAGTTCGGGTACGTCTCCGAGCGCGTCGGCGACCACCGAGGCGCCCGCCGCCAGTGACTGGTCGCGGACCCGGTCGGAGAAGAAACCGGGGGCCAGCAGGTAACCGCTGACCGCCACCCCGGGGTGGCCGCGGTCGAGGAGGGACCGCACCGCCTCGCCCGGGGTCGGACCGGCGGCCGAGGCGTAGGCCGCCACGACCTCGCCCCACGGGCCCCGCTCTGACAGCTCCCTGGCCATGGACTCGACGACCGCGTTGGCCTCCGCGTCACTCGACCCCGCCGACGCCAGCACCAGGGCCGTCCCGGGCTCCGGGTGCGCCCCGGCTTCGGCCAGTCTGCGTTCCACCGCGTCCAACAGCAGCGGGTGCGGGCCGAGGGTGTCGGCGTAGTGCACCCGCAGCCAGGGGCCGCGCTTCCGTGCCCGGGCCAGCACCCCGGGCAGGTCCACCTTGCTGTGGAAGGCGGCCGTCAGCAGCGTCGGCAGTACCACGACCTCACCGGCACCGCCCGAGGCCAGCTCGTCCAGGGCCTCCTCGGCGCCGGGCGCCACGTGGTCCAGGTAGGACAGCCGCACGTCCAGCTCCGGGCGCAGCGCGCGCACCCGCTCGAAGACCGCCGAGACCGCCTCGGCCGACCTCGGGTCCCGGCTTCCGTGGGCCACCGCGAGCAGAGGGATCATCTGAAGTTCGGGGCGCGGACCCCGGTCCGTCGGACCGGGGAGGAGGCCCCTGCCTCCTTCTCTGGGTCTTGGGTGCGGCGGGACGGGGGTGAGCCGTCCCGCCGGGGCGGCCTCGCGGCCGTGGACGGAGGAACCCGTTACACGTGGATTCCGCACTCGGTCTTGCCGGTCCCCGCCCAGCGGCCGCTGCGGGGGTCCTCGCCCGGGGCGACCCGGCGGGTGCACGGTTCGCAGCCGATGGAGGGGTAACCGTCGTACTGGAGGGGGTTCACGAGCACACCGTGTTCTGCCATGTAGGTGTCCACCTCCTCCTGGGTCCACCGCGCGATCGGGTTGACCTTGGTCATCCGCCTGCGCCGGTCCCACTGCACGACCGGGGTGTCGCGGCGGGTCACCGAGTCCTCGCGGCGCAGCCCGGTCAGCCACGCCGAGTACGGCTCCAGGGCGCGCTGGAGGGGTTCCACCTTGCGCAGGTGGCAGCAGATACCGGGGTCGCGCCCGTGCAGCCGCGGTCCCAGGGCCAGGTCCTGCTCGGCCACGGTCCGCTTCGGCTCCACGGTGATCAGGTTGATGTCGTAGACGGAGGCCACCGCGTCGCGGGTGCCGATGGTCTCGGGGAAGTGGTAGCCGGTGTCCAGGAAGATCACGTCGATCCCGGGGGCGGCCCTGGCGGCGAGGTCCACCATGAGGGCGTCCGCCATGGAGGAGGTCATGCACAGTTCGGAACCGAAGGTCTCGGAGGCCCAGGCGATGATCTCCTGGGCCGAGGCCTCCTCCAGTTCCAGGGCGGCCCGCTCGGCCAGCTCGGGGCCGCCCGTCTGGGTGATGGTGGCGTTCATTCGTTCCCTTCCGTCGGTCTGGAGGGGGCGCCGCCCGCAGAGAACGAGGCGGCGCGCAGGCCCACGTACTTGACCCGGAACACCCGGGCGCAGGACAGGCAGGCCCAGGGGTAGCCCTCGCCCTTGACGACGGCGCCCTCCTCGGGCACCAGGTCCTCGTCGCCGCAGTAGGGGCAGTAGTGGGGCGCGGCCCTTTCGGACATGGCGCACCTCCTCCTTCTGTTGGGGGCCCGGCCCCCGCGTGTCGGGGGCCGGGCGGGCCCTGAGGCCCCGGATCAGGTCGTCACTTGAGGTCGGCGTCGTCGGCGCGGCCCACCCAGGCCGCGAAGTTCTCGCCGTCCTTCTTCTGTTCCTGGAAGCGCCGTAGCACCCGTTCGACGTAGTCGGGCAGTTCGTCGGCGGTGGTCTTCAGCCCGCGGATCTTCTTGCCGAAGGCCTGGGTCAGGCCCATACCGCCGCCCAGGTGGATCTGGTAGCCCTCAACCTGTTCACCCTGCTCGTTGAGCATCAGCTGGCCCTTGAGGCCGATGTCGGCGACCTGGATGCGCGCGCAGGAGTTCGGGCAGCCGTTGACGTTGATGGTCACCGGCTCCGCGAAGTCCGGGAGGCGCTTCTCCAGTTCGTCGATCAGCGTCGCGGCGCGGTCCTTGGTCTCCACGATCGCGAGCTTGCAGAACTCGATTCCCGTGCAGGCCATGGTCTGGCGGCGGAAGACGCTCGGGTTGACCTCGAAACCCTCGGCCTCCAGTGCGGCGGTGATCGACGGGACCCGGTCCTCGGTGATGTCGAGGATGACCAGCTTCTGGTCGGCGGTGGTGCGGATACGGTCCGAACCGTGCTCCTCGGCGATGTCGGCGACCCGCAGCAGCCTGCTGCCGGAGACCCTGCCCACCTTCGGGGCGAACCCCACGTAGAACCTCCCGTCGCGCTGGCGGTGCACGCCCACGTGGTCGCGGCGCACCCCCGGGTCCAGCACGGGCTCGGGTCCGTCGGGCAGCTCGTAGCCCAGGTACTCCTTCTCCAGGACCTCGCGGAACTTCTCCGCGCCCCACTCCTTGATGAGGAACTTGATCCGGGCGCGGGTGCGCAGGCGACGGAAGCCGTAGTCGCGGAAGATCCCGCAGACGCCGGCCCAGACCTCGCTGACCTGGTCCGGGCGCACGAACGTGCCCAGCCGCTTGGCGAACATCGGGTTGGTGGACAGGCCGCCGCCGACGAACAGGTCGTATCCGGCCGCACCGGACCCGTCGCGCACACCCACGAAGGCCACGTCGTTGATCTCGTGGTTGACGCAGTGCGAGGTGCACCCGGACAGCGAGGACTTGAACTTGCGCGGCAGGTTCGAGTACAGCGGGCTGCCGATGTGGTCCTCGTAGATCTGCTCGATCTGCGCGGTGGGGTCGATGACCTCGTCCTCGGCCACTCCGGCCAGCGGGCAGCCGAGGATGACGCGCGGTGTGTCGCCGCAGGCCTCGGTGGTGGACAGGCCCACCGACTCCAGCTTCTCCCAGATCGCGGGGACGTCCTCGACCCGGATCCAGTGGTACTGGACGTTCTGCCGGTCGGTGATGTCGGCGGTGTCGCGCCCGTGGTCGCGTGAGATCTCCGCGACGGCGCGCAGCTGGGCGGCGCTCAGCTGGCCGCCGTCGATGCGCACGCGCAGCATGAAGTAGCGGTCGTCGAGTTCCTCGGGTTCCAGCACAGCGGTCTTGCCGCCGTCGATGCCCGGGGCACGCTGGGTGTAGAGGCCGAACCAGCGGAAGCGCCCACGAAGGTCGGCTGGGTCGATCGAGTCGAACCCGGCCTTCGAGTAGACGTTGATGATCCGATCGCGGACGTTGAGCCCGTCGTCGTTCTTCTTGTTCTCCTCGTTCTTGTTCAGCGGCTCGCGGTAGCCGAGGGCCCACTGGCCCTCGCCACGGCGGCGCCGTGGCTTGGCTGCCGTCGCGGCCTTGTCGGGCTGCGCGGAAGAGGGAGGCATCGCGGGTGTCTCCGATGGGGTCACGGGGTGCTCGCGGTCCCGGCGCCCGCACCGCAGGCCCGTATCCACCGCACGTCATCGTGGCTGGTGATACGGGTGAAGTCCGCGTGTGGGAGTTTCGAAGAGGGGAGAGCGCCGGAGCCGCGCGCACCCCTGAATCACGGGTGCGTCAAAAAGGCGGCGAGGAGTTATCCGACGCTGCAACAGATGGCGCTGCTGACCCGAAGAAAGTCCACGTGGCGGCGCACGCGGAGCATGGGGTCAAGAACAGCGGTCATGATTCGAGAATGGCACGCGGACGCGGCCCTTGTCCAGGTGTGCCCGCGCGAGGGAGACGTGAGTCACGTCATGTCCGGCGTGTGACCGCTGTTCCGATGAGCGCTAACGTTCTCCCTGTGGTGGGTTTCTGGGAGGGCCTGTGGCGCGCGGCCGACGCCTGGCTCCGACGTCATCCCTTTTTCCACAACGGGGCGCTTCTCGTGCTGCGTACCGTCAGGGCCTTCGCCCGGGACCGGGTGGTCGGCCTGGCCGCCGAGTCGGCCTTCTTCGCGTTGATCTCCCTGCCCGCGCTGCTGCTCTGCCTCCTGGGCGCCCTGGGGCCGCTGACGGCCGTGTTCGGGGAGGACCTCGCGGTGGAGATCCGCGAGTGGATGCTGGACCTGGCGGCGCGCATCCTCACCCCAGCCACCGTCGACAGCGTCGTGGCGCCCCTGGTGGACGACTTCCTCGGCGGCGTCCAGGGCGGGATCCTCTCGGTGACCTTCCTGGTGTCCCTGTGGTCGGGCTCCCGGGCGATGAACGTCTTCATCCGGTCGATCACCATCTCCTACGGCCTGGACGAGCTGCGCGGCTGGCTCGGCCAGCGCCTCCTGGCCTTCTTCGCCTACCTGGGGGGCCTGCTGTTCGCAGTCCTGGTCCTGCCGGTCATGGTGGCCGGTCCGGACGTCGTCCACGAACTGCTGCCGGTCACCGTGGGCCGCCTCAACCTCTTCTACTGGCCGATCGTGGGCCTGCTCGTCATCACCGCCGTCACACTCCTCTACGCGCTCAGCGTCCCCGTGCGCACCCCGCTGTGGCGTCACCTGCCCGGCGCCGTCCTGGCCACCCTGGTGCTCCTCGCCGGTTCGGCGGGCCTGCGCGCCTACCTGGACGCCTCCTTCGGGCAGGTGAGCATCTACGGTTCCCTGGGGGCGCCGATCGCGATCCTGGCCTGGTTGTACGTCATGGCGATCGCCGTTCTGGTGGGCTCCACGCTCAACACCGAGATCGACGCCCTGTGGCCGACCGTGCGTACCGCCGCTGCCCGGGCCGAGCTCGCCAACCGCCACTTCGAGCGCGCAGACCGGATGGCCCAGCGCAGGGAGCAGGCGGTCATCGACACCCTCAACGGACGCTGACCGCAAACGTCCAGGCCCCCGCCGCGGGCGGTGCGTCCTCGGCGGGAGAAGCGGGTGAACACGCCCTGCCCCCGTCCTCGCAGACGCATCCCCGCAGGCGCCCGCGACAGGGGGACCGGGGGCCTCGGGAGCCCCTGTGTGGCCGGATCCGGCCATTTCCGGCGTGAACCTCATCGCCTTCTGGAGTGTCCACTAAGGGGTCAGCTGATCGGGCCCGGCCCGGTCTCCTCCGAGCGGAGGGCGGTTGTCGCAGGTCAGTGAGAGGAAGGTGAGCGGGCGGGTGGAGATTCCGCGAGCCGTGTCCGTTTTCCTCCCCGACGACCGCGTCGGTTGTCTCCTGTGACCCTCAGTATGATCACGTTCAGCACCGGCCACCCGTGTGCAGTTCCCTCCGCTCGGTCCCCCCGCCGAGCCGCGGCTGGCGCCACCGCTGGCCTTCCCCTGCTCCCGTACACGAACAGGTTCACCTTTCCCATGCCTTCGGAGGCACCATGAGCCGGGCGTCCCGTCCGGGGTACCCCCGGCCCACCGCCGTCATCGTCATCGCGCCCGACGAACGCAGCGCCGAGATCGTCATCGAGGGGCACCGCCAGGTCGTGACCGGCCCCGTCCCCAAGGAGACCAGGCGTGTGGCGTTGGACATCGCCACCGGGTACGCCGCCCGGATCGGCCAGCCGGTGCTCGTCGACGCCCGGGACGCCAACGGGTACTGGCGCCTGGTCGCCACCCCCGACGGGGTCGTGCAGGCCGCGGACCAGGCCGCCCCGGCCCGCCCCCAGGGGCCGACGCAGGGCCCGGTGCAGGGGCCGGCCCCCGTGGCGGGGAACGGGAACGGACGCGGCAGGAAGCTCCTGGTGGGGGGAGCCGCGGTACTCGCCCTGCTGCTCGTCGTCGGAGCCGGAGCGGTCCTCACCCGGTTCCTTCCGGGACCCTCCGAGCCCGGAGCGTCCGAGGGGACCGAGGACAACACCGTGGCCCTGGAGTACTCGGCCCCGCCGGGGTTCGCACCGGTCGTCGACATCACCGAGGAACTCGCCCCCGACACCGAGCCCGGTATCAGCCGCGACGGCGGGGCCCTCGCCTACGTCGACCCCGAGGAGCGGCTCAACCTGATCGGCGCCGACGGTTCGCGGCAGTGGTCCGTGGACCTTCCCTTCGAGGTCGCCGAAGGGCTCGGCTCCCCCCGCTTCGTGCAGTACGGCGGCCAGAGCAGCGTCGTGCTGGAGAGCGCCGACGCCCTGTGGTTCTGGCCGGCCGAGGGCGGCACGGCCACCAGCGTCGACCTGCCCGAGTCGGCCTCGGCCCGCTACGCCGGTGACTCCGTCATGGTCCGTGACGAGGACGCCGCCTACCTCGTCGTCGACGGCGAACTGGAGGAGGTCGAGGCGCCCGGGAGTTCGGTTCCGATGCTCGCGGCCGCCGACGACCGTGTCCTTACCGCCGTCGTCAGCGGTCCCTGGAACTGGGTGCAGCCCGGCGGCGACCCCGAGAGGGTCCACGCCGAGCGCCCCGGTGCGGCCGGTGAGATGGAGGGCGTCCTGACCGCCCTGCGGGAGTACGTCATCGTCCGTTGGGAGCCGCTCCAGGGCGAGGGCTCGATTCTGGCCTTCCACGATCGCGGGGACGGCTCCGTGCTCGGATCGGCCGAGATCGAGCAGGACGCCCTCGAGGGCGTCGCCCACCGTTCCGGGCCGATCGGGCTCGACCTGGTCGCCTACGGTCCGGTGCTGTTCGCTCCGGACACCGGCGAGACCACCGTGGTTCCGGGTTTCGTCCCCGAGGTCTCGGTCGGAAACCGGGTCTTCGGGGAACTCGACGGGACCCGGGTGGCGCTGGACGTCTCCGGGGAGACCTCCGAGGTCCCCGAGGACGCAGAGACTCCGCGCGGCCTGCTCGGCGACCGCGCGGTGGTGGTCCATGACGGCCACCTGTATGCCATCCCCCCTGAATAGATCAGTACCCAAGAGAAAGAAAGGAGTGGGATGACCCCCAAGAAGCGGGTATTCACCGTGACCGCGGCCGGCCTGTTCATGGCCGGTTTCTCGGCCGGGCCGGTGTTCGCTGCCGAGGCCCCGGACAGGACCGCACCCGAGGCCGCCCCCGTGGCGACCAAGGAGGCGGCCGAGACCGTCCCGGACCTCGGCCTGCAAACGGTCGAGACCTTCGACGCTGTCACCCCGGACCCCGGTGACGGCGAGGACCCTGGGCCGGGTGACCCGGACCCGGTGGATCCGGACCCGGTCGACCCCGACCCGGTTGACCCGGACCCCGGTGACGGCGAGGACCCTGGGCCGGTTGACCCGGATCCCACGGACCCGGTTGACCCGGATCCCACGGACCCGGTTGACCCGGACCCGACGGACCCGGTTGACCCGGACCCGACGGACCCGGTTGACCCGGTTGACCCGGATCCCACGGACCCGGTTGACCCGGATCCCACGGACCCGGTCGACCCCGACCCGACGGACCCGGTCGACCCGGACCCCACGGACCCGGTCGACCCGGACCCCACGGACCCGGTCGACCCGGCGGACCCGGACGGTGGCACCGACCCGGGTGACGACGGTAAGTCCCCCGAGGGCAGCGCTCCCGGGACCACTGCTCCCGGCGGCAACGCCCCCGAGGCCCAGGCTCCCGTTCGGAGCGGTGCGGCGGGCAACAGCAGCCCCGACCTCGCCGAGACCGGCGTCGACCTGTCGGGCTTCGTGCTCGGCGGCGCCGTCGTGACCGGCATCGGTGCTCTGGCGCTGTGGGTCGGCAACCGCCGTCCGGGCATGGCCGAGTAACACCGCGTTCGTTCCCGCGCCCCCGCGGGACCGGCGTGTGACAGGGCCCCGTCCGCCGGAATCCTCCCGGGTTCCGGCGGACGGGGCCTTTCCCTGTCACGAGCCCCTGTTCCGGGTCCCCGTTCCGGGCCCCTGCCCGGGAACCCTCCTGCCGCCGCGCCGCCGTTCAGGAACGGGGGCGCAGGGCCGAGGCGAGCAGGAAGGCGGCCACCCCCGCCGCGGAGATCGCCCACAGGGCGGTACCGAGGGTCGCGGAGTCGGCGAGGAAACCCACCAGGGGAGGGAAGGCCAGGAACCCGGCCCGACCGAGCCAGCCCACCACGGTCACCCCGTCCCCGGTGCGCACCCCGGGCACGTTTCCCGCCGCGGCCAGGGTCAGGGGGAACAGTGTGGACACGCCCAGCCCCATCACCCCGAAGCCGACCACCGTGGTCACCGGGTGCGGGAACAGGAGCGCGAACGCCAGGCCGCCCGCGGCCAGGAGCCCGCAGGCGTGGCCCACCACCGCGGCGCCGAAACGGTCGGTCACCCGGTCGCCCGCGAGACGGCCGACCGTCATCATCGCCTGGCAGGCCACGAACGGCATGGCGGCAAGGAAGAGCGGTGCGCCCAGCTCACCGGTCATGTACACCGCGCCCCACGAGGCGGCGGAGTCCTCGATGCCACCGGCCATCATCAGCAGCGCGCCCAGCATCAGCAGCAGGAGGACCCCCTTCCCGGGGACGCGCGCGCGGCTGCCGTCGTGCCCGTTGACGCCGTCCTCGCGTTCGCTGTTCTCCGGTCCGGGCAGCAGCATCCGGCTCACCGTGAGGTTCACCGCCACCAACAGGACCGCGACCCCGCCCAGGTGCCACAGGATCGGCACCCCGGCGCCGGCCATGGCCGCACCGAGCAGCCCTCCGGCGACCGCGGCCAGGCTCCACACCGCGTGGAAGGTGTTGATGATGCTGCGCCGGTAGCGGCGTTGGACGCGTAGGCCGTGGGAGTTCTGCGCGGAGTCGGTCCAGGCGTCGGCGCTGCCGAGGACGAACAGCGCGGCGGCGAGCATCCACCAGTTCTGGGCGAGCGCGATGAAGGGAAGCGCCCCCACCGAGATCAGACTCGTCCCCACCGCGGTCCGCCCGCTGCCGAACCAGTGGATCAGCGGTCCGGCGAGCATTCCGGTGAGGATCGCCCCGAAGGGCATCGCCGCGATCGCCAGTCCCAGTTCGGTGTTGCTCAGACCCAGGCTGTCCTTGATCACGGGCAGCCACGGAACCGCGTTCGTGTAGGTGAACCCGTTGACGAAGAACAGAGTGGACACCGCGGCCCGCGCGCGTCTCGCCTCCGGCGGCGGTGCGGTGGGCGTCTCGGTCCTCGCGTTCACAGGCTACTCCCAGGGTCGTTTCGGTGCCTGCGGATGGTATCGGTCCCATCAACGGACGACCAGGGATTTGTCCGGTAGTGCCGCCCCCGGGGTTGCCATCGGCCACGGAGCCGTTTTACATGGGTGTCCGGCCCCTCCCGTCGCCAAGCCCTCGGTCCCCGCCCGATCTCCGACCCGGCCCCTGCACCGGCTACGCCCCGCAGCCCGCCCTCCGCGTGCGGCACCCCTGACCGCCGACTCCCTCGCCCCGGGACGCGCCGTGCCCCGACGGTCCCGGCCGGAACCGGAAGACCACCATGATCAGAACGAGTGCGCTGCGCCAAACGCCCACCCTCGTCGGGAAGAGCGTCTGCCTGGTCCCGTTGGGTCCGGAGCACACGGACGCCTACTTCGCTGCGGGCCTGGACGAGGAGGTCCGCAGGCTCAAGGGCGCCCACGGCCACCTCACCTACGAACAGGCCCGTCAGTGGTGCGAGAGCCGCGCGGGCAGGTCCGACCGGTTGGACCTCGCCATCCTCGCGCCCGGGGACGGCCGCTATCTCGGCGAGCTCTCCGTCTACGCGGTCTCACCCGAGAACGAGACCGCCGGGTACCGCATCGCGCTGTCGGCGATCGAGTTCACCGGCCGGGGGCTGGGCAAGGAGGCCACCCAGTTGGTCCTGGAGTACGCCTTCGACCACATCGGTCTGCACCGGGTCTGGCTGCAGGTGTACGCCTTCAACATGCGCGCCATCGCGGTGTACCGTTCCTGCGGCTTCCACGTGGAGGGAAGGCTGCGCGACTCCCTGCTCTGGGAGGGGCGCCGACACGACGCCCTGTTGATGGCCGTACTGCGCGGCGGCTTCGAAAGGAGGTGAGTCGGGCCGGTTTTTGCTCTGCGGCGGGGTTGGAATCCGTGTGGGGCGGGGTATGCCGGTACCACTTTTCCAGCGGCTCACTCCACACAGCCGGAAGGAGCGGCGCCGGGCTCCGCGGCTTCGGCGCCGGTGAGGACATGAACCCGGTACCCGTTTCACTGCCCTTCGCAGACCGGTCCGACGCGGGCCGACGCCTCGCAGAGCGGGTGCGTCCCCATGCCGTCAACGATCCTCTGGTGCTCGCGCTGCCTCGTGGCGGGGTTCCGGTCGGCGCGGAACTGGCCCAACGACTGGCCGCCGACTTCGACGTTCTCATGGTCCGCAAGATCGGTCTGCCCGGACACCCGGAGACCGGGGTGGGCGCGATCTCCGAGGACGGCCACGTCCTGTACGACGACCTCGCCCTGGCCCGGCTGCACGTGCCCCGCCAGGCCCTGTCCGACACCGTTGCCTCCGAGCACAGCGAGCTCGACCGCCGACGCCGTGTCTACCGGGGGGACCGGCCCGCCCCCAGGATCGCCGGGCGCGACTGCGTGGTCGTCGACGACGGGGTCGCCACCGGGGGGACCGCCCGTGCGGCCCTGAGGATGGTGCGCCAGGCGGGCCCGGCGCGCCTGGTCCTGGCGGTCCCGGTCGCCGCGCCGGAGACGCTCGAGGCGCTGCGCGCCGAGGCCGACGCCCTGGTCGTGCTCAGTGTTCCGGACAACTTCCGGGCGGTGGGGGAGTGGTACCGCGACTTCGACCAGCTCTCCGACGGGAACGTCGTCGAGATCCTCTCCGAACAGGCCCGCCACCACCGGGGGGCCGACACCGCCAGGGCGGTGCGGATCCGTGCGGGCCAGGTCTACCTCGACGGGGACCTCACCATGCCGACGGCGCTGCGCGGTGTGGTGGTGATGTCCTTCGGTCAGGGGCAGGGAGACCCGCACTGGCGGTCGACCGCCTCGGTGCTGCAACGCGCCGGGTACGCCACCCTGGTGTTGGACCTGCTCACCGGGCAGGAGCGCGCCCCGGGCGGTGAGGAGCCGGACACCGGCGTGCTGGGGGAGCGGTTGAGCGCCGCGGTGACCTGGCTGCGGCGTGCCACCGACGCGGCCAGCGAACCCCTGGGGGTGCTCGGTTCGGGGGCGGCGGCCCCCGCCGCCCTGGTGACGGCGGCGGAGCGGCCCCAGGACGTGGCGGCGGTGGTGGTCCACGGCGGGCGCATCGACCTGGCCGAGTCGCGCCTGTCCTCGGTGCGGGCCCCGTCCCTGGTCCTGTTGCAGAGCGCGGACTCGTTCGTTCGCGAGCTGGGCGAGTGGACGAGGAACCGGTTGGGCGGCCCCTCGGAGCTCAAGGTGGTCTCCGGAGCCGAACAACTGCTCGGGGACTCCCAGGAGTGGCGTCAGACGGCGGTGGAGACGCTGGACTGGTTCGACCGGCACCTGTCGCGCCGGCCGGAGTGAGGTCCGTGACCGGGGCCCGTGCGGTGTGCGTGCGGCGACGGGCACGAGAAAACCCGCGGCGCCCTCGACGTACTACGTCGGGGCGCCGCGGGTTAACGGGGCCGGGGCCACCGGGAGGAGATCCGCTCGGCGGGATGACGCTAGGCTGCGTTGGCGCGCCGCATACGGCGACGGCGCTCGGAGGCGCGCTCGTCCTCGTTCAGCCCGCCCCAGGTGCCGTACTTCTCCGGACGCGAAATCGCATAGTCCAGGCAGTCGGTTCGAACAGGGCAGGCTGCACAGATCTCCTTGGCCTTGCGCTCGCGAATCTCCCGCTCCGGCTGGCGTTCGCCATCGGGGCCGAAGAAGAGCACAAGGTCCTCGCCCCGGCACGCGGCGGCATCCTGCCACCCCCAGCTCGGGCGGGGGCGCAGCGCGGCCTGCCGACGTACCTGAGACATGCTTGAACCACCTCTACTGAAATCACTAGTAAGCTGTCTGAAAAAGCTTCAGTCACCAAAAGTTGGTCATGCGGCGTGAGTCACCCCGCACGACGCAAACGTCGAGCGGTGTTGGCGTTGTTCCCCGGTGTGGCTGAGACCACGAGAAGCGCCATCACAGAGGCGATGCCTGCGGATGATGGGGGTGCTCTCACGCGAACGGCCGCGGAGGCGGTGACAGCCTCCGTCCGAGCCGGTACGTAATCATGCCATCCCCACTCCCGATCCTGCACGGGGGGTGGGGAAATTACTCATCCAACCGTTACCGAAACCTGATGCTTGGCGTCCGGTCTCTGGTTGTCTGTCAGATTTTGTCGCAAATCGCTAGATCTACCGTCTTGCGAAGGACACAGCACATCGTATGGTGCGATGTCCCTCCTGCCTAGGGGGTCGTCCTGATGCGCCCATCACATTGCGGTCCCGCCATCCTTCCGAGATTCGGAGGGGCCGTATGTCCTCACCCAGGGCGACGGTGACCCGAGGGCGATCCCCCTCCCCCCGCGGCGTTCGGAGACCCCGCCGGCCCCGCCGAGACACGCCCGCGATCGTTCGGACACACCTGTGACGTCCCCCCTAGGGGAAGGACCAGGGGGACGGAGCGGAACAGGCCGTGGTGCGCGGGCGTCCCAACCGATAGAAAACAGGTGCGCCCTTTTCCCGATCCCTTCGGAGAAGCACGCGCCCCCGCACGGGACCGAACCTAGGAGACGAACACCGTGGCCCTCTTGCGGCTCATCCTGAACATCATCTGGCTCTTCGTCGCCGGATTCTGGCTGGCGCTCGGCTACGCCGTCGCCGGCGTCATCTGTTGCGTCCTCATCGTGACGATCCCCTTCGGCATCGCCTCCTTCCGGATGGCCAGCTACGCGATCTGGCCCTTCGGACGCGACCTGGTGCGCAAGTCCGGTTCGGGCGGCGGTACCACCGTCATGAACGTCATCTGGCTGATCGTCGCCGGCTGGTGGCTGACCATCGGGCACATCGCCACCGCGCTCGGCCTGGCGGTCACCATCATCGGTATCCCGATGGCGTGGGCCTCACTGAAGATGATCCCGGTGGCCCTGGCCCCCTTCGGCAACGAGATCGTCCGCAGCGGCCACCCCCGGGAACCCTGGCAGTTCTGACAGAGTTGTCCTCTCATCGGGCCCGGCGCGACCGGACCCCGCGGCGCATCCCCCAGACCGGTGTCTTCAGGTGGCGGCCTCCGCCGGACCGGCCACCGTGCAACAACCAGAGAATGGAGTCCATGTGCAAGCCCAGCGGCCGGGAGTATGGGCGCTCCTGAACAAGTGGCTCGTCGCCCGCAGGGCCCGTGCCGAGCGCCTCGCCCAACGTGAGGCGCAGGAGGCCGAGGCGGAGTCCGTTCCGGAGCCCGAGGACGAGGTCGTCGAGCAGGACGACGTGGGCGCGGGCGACCTGCTCCGGGTGGTCAGCGACGTCGCCTGGCGGACGCTCCTGATCGGTGTGGTCGCGGGCCTGCTCGTCTACGCGGTCATCTACCTCTCCGTGATCACCCTTCCGGTGATCCTCGCGGTCTTCCTCACCGCGCTGCTCATGCCGCTCGCCAACTGGTTGAGGAGCAAGGGCCTGGGGCGCGGATCGTCCACGGCGGCCACCGTGCTCTTCTCGCTCGTCGTGCTCAGCGGCGCCGTCACGATGATCGTCTCCCCGGCCGTGCAGGGGTTCGAGGGCCTGGTGGCCAGCGTCTCTAGCGCGATCACCGAGCTCCAGCAGGTGCAGGTCCCCTTCGTGGACCCGGCGCTGATCACGGAGCTGATCGACAACGCCTGGCTGCAGGTCCAGGGGATCATCACCGACAACACCGACCAGCTGCTCACCGGCGCCTGGACAGCCGGGGCCGCAGTCGTCCAGATCCTCATCAGCCTGGTCCTGATCATCGCCCTGACCGTGTACTTCGTGCACTCCGGCGACAAGCTCATGGACTGGGTCGCCACCCTGCTGCCCCCCAAGTCCCGCCCGGGCCTGCGCCACGCGGCCAACGTCTCCTACGGGGTGATGGGCCGCTACGTCCGCGGTGTCGCGATGGTCGGCCTGATCGACGCCGTCGGCATCGGTATCGTCCTGGTCGCCTTCGTGGACATCAACCTCGCGATCCCGCTGATCGTGCTCACCTTCATCGGCGCCTTCCTGCCGATCATCGGGGCCTTCCTCACCGGCCTACTCGCGGCCCTGGTCGCCTTCGTGACCGAGGGATGGGTCATCGCCCTGGTTATCGTCATCGCCGTGGTCCTGGTGCAGCAGCTGGAGAGCAACGTCTTCGCACCGCGCATCTACGGTCAGGCGCTGGAACTGCCCTCCCCGGTGGTCCTGATCGCCATCACCGTGGGCGGCATCCTCGGCGGCGTCCCCGGCCTGTTCCTGGCCACCCCGGTGGCCGCGGTGCTGGCCGCACTGCTGCGCAACCGGCCCCCGTCGCACCAGAGCGCCGATCCCGACAACTCCTCCGAGGCGGAGAAGGCCCCGCCGGAGGGGTCGGAGCGGGAACCGGCCGCAGTCGTGGTCGTCGCTCCCGTGGAGGACGGGGACCAGCCCGGCAGGGAGTGACCTCGCGCCGGATCCGTGCGCCCGGGGAATGCACGGCGCCCCCGACCCCGTTGTGCGGGTCGGGGGCGCGTCCGTTCGCACGGAGCCCCGGAAAAACCCTCGCCCCGTCCTGCCCGCTTGCCGTTAGGCTGGTCTGGTTGGTCTGAGGACACGTCCGCCGCGGCCCCTTGCCGCCACCAGGCGCCCGGCGAACCCCACGGGGATCGGAGCGCCGCGCGGACCCCGGCCGCCCCGAACCGCCACACCACCTTGAGGATGCCCCACCCATGTTGATCGCCACCGACCTCGAACTGCGCGTCGGCCCTCGGCTCCTGTTGGAGCCGACGACCTTCCGAGTCGCTGCTGGGGACCGGATCGGACTGGTCGGCCGCAACGGCGCGGGCAAGACCACGATGACCAAGGTGTTGGCGGGGGAGGGGATGCCCACCGACGGCACCGTCACCAGCTCGGGGACCATCGGCTACCTGCCGCAGGATCCGCGTACCGGCGACCTCGACGTGATCGCCAGGGACCGGGTGCTGTCCGCTCGCGGGATCGACGAGGCCCTCAACGGGCTGCGCGAGGCCGAGAAGAAGATGGCCAGTGACCACGACAAGACCCGGAACAAGGGTGTGCGCGCCTACAGCCGGTGGGAGGAGCGCCTCCACGTGCTGGGCGGATACGCCGCCGAGTCCGAGGCCGCCGCCATCGCCTCCAGCCTGGGTCTGCCCGACAACGTGCTGTCCCAGCCCCTGCACACGCTCTCCGGCGGCCAGCGCCGCCGGATCGAGCTGGCCCGGATCCTGTTCAGCGGTGCGGACACCCTGCTGCTGGACGAGCCCACCAACCACCTCGACGCGGACTCCATCGTCTGGCTGCGCGACTTCCTCAAGTCCCACCAGGGCGGCCTGATCGTGATCAGCCACGACGTGGAACTGGTCGAGCACGTGGTCAACAAGGTCTTCTACCTGGACGCGAACCGCAGCGTCATCGACATCTACAACATGGGCTGGAAGCAGTACCTGGCCCAGCGCGAGGCCGATGAGCGCCGTCGCCGCCGTGAGCTGGCCAACGCCGAGAAGCAGGCGGACACCCTGCGCAAGCAGGCGGACAAGTTCCGGGCCAAGGCCTCCAAGGCGCGTGCCGCCCAGCAGATGCTCAACCGCGCCGACAAACTCCTGGACGGGGTACAGGGCGTACGCAAGTCCGACAAGGTCGCCAAGCTGCGCTTCCCGGACCCGGCCCCGAGCGGGCGTACCCCGCTGATGGCCGAGGGGCTGTCCAAGTCCTACGGCTCGCTGGAGATCTTCACCGGCGTGGACCTGGCCATCGACCGGGGCAGCCGGGTGGTCATCCTGGGACTGAACGGTGCGGGCAAGACGACGCTGCTGCGCCTGCTGGGCGGGGTGGAGGAGCCGGACCGGGGGAGCGTCATCCCCGGCCACGGGCTCAAGCTCGGCTACTACGCGCAGGAGCACGAGACCCTGGACGTGAACCGGAGCGTGCTGGAGAACATGATGAGCGCGGCGCCGGACCTGCCCGAGGTCGAGGCGCGCAAGACGCTCGGATCGTTCCTGTTCACCGGTGACGACGTGGCCAAGCCCGCGGGCGTGCTCTCCGGCGGTGAGAAGACCCGTCTGGCCCTGGCCACCCTGGTGGTCTCCAGCGCCAACGTGCTGCTGCTGGACGAGCCCACGAACAACCTGGACCCGGCCAGCCGGGAGGAGATCCTGGGGGCCCTGCGCAACTACAAGGGCGCGATCGTCCTGGTGACACACGACGAGGGCGCGGTGGAGGCGCTGCAGCCCGAGCGCGTCATCATGCTGCCCGACGGTGTCGAGGACGTGTGGAACGCCGAGTTCGAGGACCTCATCTCCCTGGCCTGAGCGCCGGGTGGGATCGCGGTGGACGGGGGCGGACGCCCACGGCTCTGGGAGGTTCACCCCCTTTCTTTTCGGACACGGTTACCGGTGTTCCGAAACCGGGGCGGCCCGGCGCGGCGCCGGGCGGATGTGGCGCTGTGTGAGCGCGATGTCCGATCATGGCTGTGGCTGCCGGGCCGGTGGGAATCCAACCGTCGTCGAAGGGGAGAGCTGTGCGTGACACGTTGAGGAAGGGCACCCGTGTGTCGGGGGAGGACCGTTCGGAGCTGGCCGCCGAGCTCAAACGCCGCTACGACGGGGGCGAGAGCATCCGCAGCCTGGCGGCCGCGACCGGTCGCTCCTACGGGTTCGTGCACCGCCTGCTGGGTGAGGCCGGGGTGGAGCTGCGCGGACGCGGCGGGGCGACGCGCAAGGCATGACCTCCGGGCGGGGCCGTGCCCCGGGGGCCGCGCCCCGGGGCCCGCGCCCCCGGGCGGGGCGTCCGTACCGCACCGGGGCGGGGCGCCGCTCGTGGCCTGCGTCGTTTGTGGTCCCTGTCGCTCGCGGTCTGGGTTACCGGCGAGTAAGGTCGGCTTGCAGCCAACCGACGTGACGGAGGAACCCATGGCACAGGCCCCGACGGAGTCCGGGAAACAGGAACTGCCCACCGAGGAGGAACTGACCCGGGCCGGGCTCAGGCTCGCGGTGGACGGGGCGGTCGCCCGCGTCACCATCAGCCGTCCCGAGCGCCGCAACGCGATGACCGGGCGCACCTGGACGACCCTGGCCCACATCGGCCAGGCGCTCCCGGGCGATGTCCGAATCGTCGTCATCGCCGGCGAGGGCGACATCTTCTCCGCCGGTATCGACCTCAACATGTTCACCCCCGAGGGCGTGGACGGGGAGCGCTCCATCGTCGCCGGGCTCGCCGACGGCGCGGCCGACGAGGCCGACCTGGACGCCTACATCGCCGAGCTCCAGCAGGGCTTCCTCTGGCTTCGCCGTCCCGACCTGGTCACCGTCGCCGCGGTGCGCGGCCACGCCATCGGTGCGGGGTTCCAGCTCGCGCTCTCCTGCGACCTGCGCATCCTCGCCGACGACGCCAAGTTCTGCATGAAGGAGCCCGCCCTGGGCCTGGTGCCGGACCTCACCGGCACCAAGCCCCTGGTGGACATCGTCGGCGTCCACCGCGCCACCGAGATCTGCCTGACCGCCCGCAAGGTCGGCGCCGAGGAGTCCCGAGACCTCGGCCTGGCCACCCTGGTCGTCGGGACCGACGAACTCGACGGTGCCGTGGACGACGCCGTCGCCGCCCTGTTGGCGACCAACCCCGAAGCCGCCGCCGCGACCAAGGGCCTCCTCCAGCAGGCCGCGGACAACACGCTCGAAGAGCAGTGCGCCGCCGAGCGCAGGGCCCAGATCTCTCGCCTGACCGCCCTGGCCAAGAGCATGGCCCCGGGCTCCTGACCACCACGGCACCCGGCCGCCGGGCGCTTCGGGGACGGAGTGGGGAGATCCGTATCACCGGTGAAAAACACCCATCCCGTCCCCGGCCCGGGGCGACTTCTAGTACGCTGCTGCAGGCGGTCGTTGAATGCCGCGCGCATCCGAGCGCGCCGGGCCGCCAAGACGCGGAGAGCGTGCTGACCACGTCGGCATCACTCTTGACCCGAAGAGCACACGAACCCCGCACAGATCGGGGTCGCTTCCGCGTGTGATCAGGCGCGTTTGTGTGATTTCTTCGCTGGGTCCGCCGTGACCGTGTGGAGCCTTCCTCGAAACGCTGCCAAACGACGAGGAAGGTACACGTCACTTGACGACGGACACTGCCGTAATGCCCGCTTTCGACAGCCTTGGTCTTCCCAGGGACATCGTCGGAGAGCTGGCCAAGAACGGTGTGACCACCCCGTTCCCGATCCAGGCCGCGACCATCCCCGACGCCATCGAGGGCCGTGACGTCCTCGGCTGCGGTCGTACCGGTTCTGGCAAGACCCTGGCCTTCGGCCTGCCGGTCCTGATGCGCTGCTCCGAGCGCCGCGCCGCCGCCAACCGCCCCCGGGCACTGATCCTGGTGCCCACCCGCGAGCTCGCGCACCAGGCGCGCGACGCCCTCCGCGGCTACGCCCGCGTCCTGGGCGTCAAGGTCGGCGACGTCGTGGGCGGCAGCTCCTACACCCGACAGATCAACGAACTGCGCCGCGGCGTCGACGTCCTCGTCGCCACCCCGGGCCGCCTCACCGACCTCATCGACCAGGGCGTCTGCGACCTGGGCGACGTCGAGCTCTCGGTGCTGGACGAGGCCGACCAGATGTGCGACATGGGATTCATGCCGCAGGTCAGCGAGCTCCTCGACCAGGTCCGCCCCGACGGCCAGACCCTGCTGTTCTCGGCCACGCTCGACGGTGACGTCGACAGGCTGGTCCGCAGGTACATGAAGGACCCGCGGACCCACTCCGTGGACCCGCCGGTCTCGCAGGTCACCACGATGGAGCACCACCTGCTCAAGGTGCTGCCCCGCGACAAGAACAAGATCGTCACCCAGATCGCCGCGCGCGACGGACGCACGATCCTGTTCGTGCGCAGCAAGTTCCGGGCCGACACCATCAGCGAACAGCTGGTCGAGGCCGGTGTGCCCTGCGCCTCCCTGCACGGCGGCAAGACCCAGAGCGTGCGCACCCGCACCCTGGCCAAGTTCCGTGAGGGCAAGATCCAGGCCCTGGTCGCCACCGACGTCGCCGCCCGCGGCATCCACGTCGACGGCATCGACATGGTCGTCAACATCGACCTGCCCACCGGCCACAAGGACTATCTGCACCGGGGCGGCCGCACCGCCCGTGCCGGTTCCTCGGGCGTCGTGATCTCCCTGGTCGCGCCCAACCAGCGCCGCCTGGCCCGCCGCCTGCTCAGCGACGCCGGCGTCGAGGCCAAGCAGCACCTGGTCAACCCCGGAGACGAACTGCTCTCCCAGGTCACCGGTGCCAAGGAGCCCAGCTGGGAGCCGTGGATCGAGCCGCCCGAGCCCGTTCGCGAGCGCCGCGGCCGCGGCGGCCCCCGTCGCGGTGGCTACCGCGGCGGCGGTGGTGGCGGCTACCGCGGTGGCGGCGGCGGTTACCGGGGTGGCGGCGGCTACCGGGGCGACCGTCCCCGAGGTGAGCGCGGCGAGGGCGGCTACCGCGGCGGCGACCGCCGCAACGACCGCGGCGAGGGTGGCGGCGGCTACCGAGGTGAGCGCGGCGAGGGCGGCTACCGCGGCGGGGAGCGCCGCGGCGAGGGCGGCGGCTACCGCGGTGGAGAGCGCCGCGGCGGCGGTGGCGGTTACCGGGGCGGGGACTCCCGCGGCGGTTACCGTGGCGGCCCCCGCCGCAACGACCGCTACGACTCCGCTCCGCAGCGCTAGCCGACGGCGGCGCCGCGGTACGGCGGCACAGTGTCATCCCGGGGGCCCGGGCGCCACGAGGCGCCCCGGTTCCCGGACCCGGGGCGGGTCCGACCACAGGTCGGGCCCGCCCCGTCATCGTTTACGGTCCTTTACCGCCCCTTCGCGTGTCCCCGGTGACCGAAACCGCCCCCAACAGGGACAGTTGCCGGAAACCCCGACGTCGCACTCGGGACCACACGCCGCCTGAAGGGGAACGCGTGACCGTCCTCAACAACGCACTGGTCGCCCTCAACGACTTCTTCTGGAGCGTCTTCGTCATCCCGCTCCTGATCGTGCTCGCCCTCTACTTCACCGTGCGCTCGGGGTTCGTCCAGCTGCGTCTCCTGCCCGAGATGGTGCGTGTCCTGCGCAGCAGCCCGGGCGTGGCCCCCGACGGCAAGAGGGAGATCTCCTCCTTCCAGGCCTTCGCGATCTCGGCCGCCTCCCGCGTGGGCACCGGCAACATCGTGGGCGTGGCCACGGCCATCATGCTCGGCGGCCCCGGAGCGGTGTTCTGGATGTGGGCGATGGCCACGGTCGTGGCCGCCGCCTCGTTCGTGGAGTCCACCCTCGCCCAGCTGTACAAGGTGCGCACCAGCACCGGGTTCCGCGGCGGCCCGGCCTACTACATGCTCCACGGGCTGGGGCAGCGGTGGATGGGCGCGCTCTTCGCCGTGGTCATCACGATCACCTTCAGCCTGGTCTTCAACTCCGTCCAGGCCAACAGCATCACCGGCGCCGTCTCGACCTCGGCCGACACCGTGGGCGCCCCCACCGGCTGGCTGCTGAACACCGTGGTCGGAGTGGTGCTGGTCGGGGTCACCGCCTCGGTCATCTTCGGCGGGATCCGGCGCATCGCGAACGTGGCCCAGGCACTGGTCCCCCTCATGGCGATCCTCTACATCCTGCTGGGCGTCGCGGTGCTGGTACTGAACATCGGCGCGGTGCCGGGGGTGATCGCCGACATCTTCGCCTCCGCCTTCGGACTGCGCGAGATCGCGGCCGGCGGTGTGGGCACCGCGATCGTGCAGGGCCTGCGGCGCGGCATGTTCTCCAACGAGGCGGGCCTCGGCTCCGCGCCCAACGCGGGCGCGACCGCCTCGGTCTCCCACCCGGCCAAGCAGGGCCTGGTACAGACCCTGGGCGTCTACTTCGACACCTGGCTGGTCTGCTCGGTGACCGCGTTCGTCGTGCTGCTGTACGGGCCCGACTTCGACACCGAGACCGGTGCCGAGGTCACCCAGCGCGCACTCCAGGCCAACCTGGGCGACTGGTCCGTCCACGCGCTCACGATCATCCTCCTCCTGCTGGCCTGGACCTCCGTGCTGGGCAACTACTACTACGGGGAGTCCAACCTCCAGTTCCTGGACGCCAACCCCCGGCACATGCTCTACTTCCGCTTCGCGGTCCTGGTCGCGGTCTTCCTCGGCTGCATGGCACCGCTGACCCTGGTCTGGAACACCGCGGACCTCTCCATGGGCGTCATGGCCATCGTGAACCTGATCGCCCTGGCTCCGCTGTCGGCGACCGCCTTCCGGCTCCTGGCCGACTACAGCCGCCAGTTGCGCAACGGCCTCGACCCGCAGTTCACCCTGGCCAAGATGCCGGACCTGCGGAACGTGACCTGCTGGGGCGAGCCCGGCGGCCCGCTGCCCGAGGAGGTCGACCGGTCCGAGGGCATCGCGTCCGGTGACCCCGGACTCCGGGCGGACGGCAGGGACGCGGGGGAGGCCGACGACGGTCCGGACGCCGGTGAGGGCCCGGGCCCGCGGCGCAACGACTGATCACCGCGGACCGGCCGGGCTCCGCAGCCGGGCCGGGGCCCGGCCGGACCGTCGCCGTCCTTGGGGCCGCCCGGGGAAAGAACGAACGAAAACGATTGTCGGTTACTATTCGTGGAGTCCCCAACCGACCCCACGGAGTACCCCTGTGTCCGAACGGACGACACCGGAGCGCGGATCCGCACCCGACCCCGCCACCTCGCTCGGCGACACGATCGCCGGCGGCTGGGACGACCGCGGGGACGAACTCCCCCCTGCCGACTGGGGGCGGAGTTCGAGTTCGCGCAGAACCGGAACGGTCTGGCTCTTCGCCCTCTTCATCACGGCCATGGCGGTCGCCCACGCCTGGCTCACCGATGACCTGACCGGGCAGGCCTTCCTGGCCTGGGCGACCATCTTCACCGCCATCAGTTTCCAGGCGCTGCCCTTCCTGGTCTTCGGGGTGGCCCTGTCCGCGGCGCTCGTCGCCTTCGTGCCGACCTCGGCCTACCAGAGGTTCATCCCGAGCAGGCCGGGGCGCGCTGTCCCCGTCGCCGGAGTCTCCGGTGCGCTCCTGCCCGGGTGCGAGTGCGCCTCGGTGCCCATCGCGGGAAGCCTGATCAAACGGGGGGTCGCGCCCGCTGCGGCGCTCACCTTCCTGCTCGCGGCGCCCTCCATCAACCCGATCGTCATGATCGCCACCGCCGTGGCCTTCGCGGGACAGCCGGAGATGATCCTGGCCCGGTTCGCGGCCTCGCTGCTGGCCTCCGTGGTCATCGGCTGGGTCTGGGTGCGCTTCGGCCGCGCCGACTGGCTGCGCCTGCCCTCGCGCACCCACGCCCCGGACGCCTCCAAGTGGGAGGTCTTCCGCGAGTCGATGGTGCACGACATGATGCACGCGGGCGGATACCTGGTGGTGGGCGCGCTCGCCGCCGCCACCCTCAACGTCATGGTGCCCCGGGAGTGGCTGCTGGCCGTGGCCGAGGCCCCGGTCGTCTCGGTACTGGTGCTCGCCCTCCTGGCCATCCTGCTCTCGATCTGCTCGGAGGCCGACGCCTTCGTCGCGGTCAGCCTCACCGACTTCTCGCCCACCGCCAAGCTCGCGTTCATGGTCATCGGTCCGATCGTCGACCTCAAGCTGATCGCGATGCAGGCCGGGGTCTTCGGCTGGCGGTTCGTCGCCCGCTTCGTCCCGATCTGCCTGGTGGTCGGCCTGCTCAGCACCTTCCTGATCGGAGGCATTCTGCTGTGAACCGCATTGCTCAGGGGCTCACACTCGTGCTGCTCGGTGCCGCCGCGCTGACCAGCACCATCCCCACCGACCTGTACCTGAACTGGGTCAAGCCGGGCTTCGGCCCGTTCCTGATCGCCGCCGGCGTGGTCATGGTGCTGCTCGGCGTCCTGGTCATCGTGGCCGAGCTGCGCGGCGGCGACCAGGCCCTGGACCAGGAGGACGTGGTCCCGGCCGGTGCCGCAGCGGCGGGGGACGACGGACCGGCCCGCTCCGAACTCGACCACGCCGCGGCCGAGTACGGCGGGCACACCGGCGACGGGCACGGGCACGACCACGACCACGAGCGCGCCCCGGGGGTGGCCTGGCTGCTCCTGCTCCCCGTGCTCGCGGTGTTCGTCGTCGCGCCGCCCGCGCTGGGCTCCTACACGGTGGAGAGCACCGCGGGGTCCTCCGGGCCGCCGCCCAGGGACGAGAACGGTTCCTCCCGTTTCACCGACAACCTGAGCAAGGCCGCCCCCGGCGAGGTCGTCGAGCTCGACGTCCAGCAGTTCGTGATGCGGGCCTGGGTCGACGAGGAGCGGGAGCTGGCCGACCGCGAGGTCGAGCTGACCGGCTTCGCCGTTCCCACCGAGGACGGGGAGGGCTGGTACCTGGCCCGGCTGCAGATGGCCTGCTGCGCCGCGGACGCGGTCGTCAACAAGGTCCTCATCACCGACCATCCGGCGCCGGAGGCCGACACCTGGTGGAAGGTACGCGGCACCTGGGTGGAGCCGGAGGGGGAACTGTACGACGTCTCCGAACACGAGATCGAGACCTCCTCGGTCGATGCGGTGACCGACCCCCCGGACCCCTACGAGTAGGACGATCGGGGCGGCTGGAGCGAACCGGACGGAGCGGGACCCCGGACCCGCTCGTGCTGGTCAGCCGCCACACCGGTGCCAATTCAACGGTTTGGGACCGTACCGGGTGACAATGGGGGCGTGTCAGAACGGGACGAGCGAGCACGGAGCAGGCGCGGACTCTGGCGCAGGGCGCGCCCCCGTTCGATCCGCGCCCGGGTCACCGCCGGGGCGGTCGCCGTGCTGGTCCTGGTCGTCGGTATCCTGCTGACCCTCTCCTTCGTGGTCATTCGCGGGCTGGCACTCGACCAGGTACGGGACCGGGCGGCCGACTCGGCGCGCGAGGTCGCCGAGCACATCACGACGGACCGCTACCCCGGCGCTGTCCCGTCCTCGGGGACCGCGGTCCGCCGCATCCAGATCGTCGACCAGGAGACCCACGAGGTCCTGGCCTCCAGTGAGTCGCTGCAGGGCCTGCCGGCGCTGACCGAGGAGGCCCCCACCCCCCAAGACTCGCGGCTCGACACCACCGTCTGCGGGGTGGTCGAGGGAGAGGACCCGGGGGAGTGCTTCCTCGTGGCGGGTTACGCCGTCCCCGACTCCGCCTACGGGGACGTGACCGTCCTCGGGGCAGCGCCCACCCCCCAGCTCCTGACCACCAACACCCTGCAGGGCGTGCTGCTCGGTCTGTCGGTGCTCCTGGTCGCCGGTACCGCGCTCGTCATCTGGTACGGGGTCGGCAGGGCCCTGAGGCCGGTGTCCAGGATCAGTGAGGAGATGGACCGGATCTCCGCCAGCGACCTGCACCGGAGGCTCCCCGTGCCCAGGAGTGACGACGAGATCGCCCACCTGGCCCTGACCGCCAACTCCAGCCTGGCCCGGTTGGAGGAGTCGGTCACCCGCCAGCGCCGGTTCGTCTCCGACGCCTCCCACGAACTCCGCAACCCCATCGCGGGGATGCGCACCAAGCTGGAGGTCGAGCTCTCCGACCCCGAACCTGACCAGCGCGCCAGGGAGCGGCTGCTCACCGGGCTGCTCTCCGACACCGAACGGTTGGAGAACATCGTCTCCGACCTGTTGGAGCTGGCCCGGCTGGACACCGGCGTGGCGGTGCCGCAGGAACTGGTCGACCTCTCCGAACTGGTGGAGCGGGAGTTCTCCGGACGGCGCGGAAGAGTCGCGGTGGAGGTCCACACCTCCGGACCGGTGTACGCGCTCGTCAACCGGCTCCGGATCGTCCGGGTCGTGACCAACCTGGTGGCCAATGCCGAGCGGCACACGAACAGCCGGATCGACATCATCGTCCACGGCCGGGACCCCGCGGTGGTGGAGGTGCACGACGACGGCTCGGGGATCCCGGTCAAGGACCGGGAGCGCGTGTTCGAGCGCTTCGCCCGGCTGGCGGAGTCCAGGGAGCGCGACCCCGGCGGGAGCGGACTGGGCCTGGCCATCTCCCGGGAGATCGTGCAGGGCTACGGCGGCACCCTGGTGGCCGGGCACAGCGACCTGCTCGGCGGGGCCGTGTTCGTCCTGAGCCTCCCCGGCCGGGATGACCAGCGCTGACACCGCCCGGGCGCCCCTATTCTGGGAGGAATGGTGCACAAGAAGGCGGGTCGGGTGCGGCGGGCGGCGCTGCTCGTGGGGTGGGTCCTGCTGTTGGTCTGGGCCGTGCTGCACGGGCCAGAGCCGGAGACCGTGCGGTCCTGGACCGCCGACGCCGGAGTGGCCGGATTCCTCGTGTACCTCGCGGCCTACACCCTGGCGGTCCAGGCCCTGGTACCCCGGCCCGCGCTGAACCTCGCCGGGGGAGCGCTCTTCGGCCTGGCGCTGGGGGCGGGGCTGGCCCTGGCCGGGGGCGTGCTGGCCGCCCTGGTCCAGTTCATGGTGGCACGGCACGTGGCGCACGACGCGATCGCCCGCAGACTGCCGGAGAGGGTCCGGGACAGGTTGGCGGGGCTGTCCGGAGGCCGCGCACTGTTGGCGGTGGTGCAGCTGAGGCTGATCCCCGTGGTGCCCTACCAGATGGTCAACTACGGTTTCGGGCTGACCGGGATGCGTACGGCGCCCTTCGTGCTGGGCACGGCGCTGGGGTCGCTCCCCGCCACGGTGGCCCTGGTCCTGGTGGGTGCGGGCGGAGCCGACGTCGCGTTCCAGGTCGCTCTGGGTACGGGGGCCGCGGCGGTGGTCCTCGGTCTGCTCTGGTGGCTGTACCCGCGTCTCGCGGCCGTGCGGAGGGCGCGGGGAGCCGAGTTGACGGAGCCGGTCGCGCGGAGCGGGCCGACGGACGAGGGCGACCAGGGCGAGTGGCGGGCGCGCGCCTGAGCGGGGCGCGCCCGCCCCCGCTCAGCCGGTGCCGCCGAAGAGCTCGACCTCGTCCGGGCCGGGCCGGTCCAGGTCGAAGGGGAGGATGTCCCCGCCGTCGCTGTCGGTGGCCCGCGGCTCCTGGAGGACCTCGGGCTTCTCTCCGGCGTTGTGCTGGACCACCATCACACCGGAGTAACCGCTGTGGTCCTCCTCGGTGGCGGCGAAGGGCACCAGGCCGGGGCCGACCCACTCCTGCGAGTTCAGGGTCCGGATGAGGGTCTCCCGGTCCAGGTCGGGGCCGACCTCCATGAGGAGCTGGGCGAACAGGGTCGCCTGCACCATGCCGTACACCGTGGTGTCGGTGAAGGGGGCGCCGTCGTTGTACTCGTCGTGGATCTCGCGGTAGAACTCGGTCCACGGGTCGTCGGTCTGCGCCGCCATCGGCAGGAAGGCCGTGACGATCAGGCCGTCGGTGAAGGCCTCCGGCGGCACGTCCTCGGCGGGGGTGCCCTCGGCGTACTCCTCGATGAGCTGCGAGATGATCTCGACGTCACCGCCGAAGCTGGGTGCCACCCACTGGGGTTCGTAGCCGATGGACTGGGCCTCGAGGATGGCCAGGCCCAGGAAGGCGGGGATGCAGTAGCAGGCCGCGACGTCGGCCCCGGACTCCTTCAGCGCGGCGATCTGGCCGTCGAGCTCGGGAACGCCCGGGTCGTAGGACTCCCAGGCGACGATGTCGTCGATGAGGTACTGCTCGATACCCGCGTGCGAGGCCGGGCCGACGTCGTCGTTCTGGTAGAGCAGGCCGACGTCCGCGTCGGGGAGGTTCTCCGCGATGTAGGCCCCCTGGACCTTGGCCTCCGTGGAGTAGTCCACCTGGAACCCGTAGCTGTAGGGGTACTCCTCGGGCTGGTCCCAGGCCAGGGCCCCGGAGGAGACGAACAGGTCGGGGACGCCCTCGTCGTTGAGGTCCTGGATGACCGCCTCGTGGGTGGGCGTACCCAGACCGCCGAGCATCGCGAAGATCTCGTCCTCCTCGATCAGCTCGCGGGTGACGTCCATGGTCTGCGCGGGGTTGAAGGCGTCGTCCTTGACCCGGTAGTCGATCTGACGGCCGTGGATGCCGCCGTTGTCGTTGATGTAGTCGAAGACCGCGCTCGCTCCGGTGGAGACGTGCACGAAGCCGGGGGAGGCCGAGCCGGTCAGCGGCTGGTGGGTTCCGATGACGACGCTGTCGTCGGTGACCCCCGTGGTGATGTCCGAGGCGGTGTCGTCCTGCGGCGATTCGGGGTCCGCGCAGGAGGCGGCGAGAACCGCGACGGCGAGCGCCGAAGAGATGATTCCCAGTGATCGCATGGTGGTGTCCTGAACTCGGTTGTGCCTTCGCAGCGGGAGGCCTGGTGGGCCCGTGGGGAAAGCGGCTTCGTAGCTCGGGAGAGGATCATGGGACGGACATACCTACTCGCCAGTACGTTACCGGTTGGTAAACATCATACGAACACAGCTCGTCACTGCAACCTGCGGTAACCGTTTCTCAGCGGTGTGCGGGGTGCCCTGTGGTGTTCTCCCGGTCCTGCGCGGGCCCAGGGAGTGCTTTCGGAGACGGCGGAGGGGACCACGCCCCGTGGTCCCCTCCAAACTTTCCGGTCCCGGCCTCAGGCCCCGGTGCGGTCCAGGAGTTCGCGTGCCAGGCGGGCGACACGGTCCGAAGCCTGGTGCACGGCGCTGTCGCGGCGCCAGACCAGGAGGTGGCGGAGCTGTATCGGCGCCCCCTCCAACTGGCGCACCACCACGCCCCGGCCGGCCTCGAAGTCCGACTGGCAGGGGGCGATCGCCCGGCGGTCGGCGATGAGGTCGCGGATCTCGGACCGGTCGTAGAGGCGGTAGGGGACCTCGGGGCTGAAGCCGGCCCGCTGGCAGGCCAGGTAGAAGCACTCGGGCCAGCCCGTGCCGTCCGGCGGGGTCAGCGCCCACGGGCACCCGGACAGGTCCTCCAGGCGGATGAACGGTTTCTCCGCCATGGGATGGCCGTCCCACACGGCCACGTGCAGGGGGTCCACCGCGAGCATCGCCCAGGCCAGCGGTCCGTCGGTGGGCAGGTCGCGGTCCACGTAGTCGATGGTGGTGCCCAGGTCCAACCGGCCCGCCCGCACCAGGTCGGTGACCAGCTTGGGCGAGTACTCGGTGCGCACGTGTACCGGAACGCCCGGAAAGACCTCCGGCAGGCGTGCGGACAGCTCCACGGTCAGGGGACCGACCCCGCCCACGCGCAAGGTGCTCGGTGAGGCGCCCCGGGCGGTGATGTCGTGCACCAGGTCGTCCATGGACAGCAGGACCGCGCGTGCCCGGACCAGAACGAACTCACCGAGCTCCGTCGGCCGCACCCCCGAACGCCCCCGGTGGAACAGGGGGCCGCCCACCTCGCGCTCGATCCGCTGCAACTGGGTCGTCAGTGCCGGCTGGGACGTGGACAGCGCGGCCGCCGCCCTGGTCACGCTGCCGGTGTCGGCCAGCAGGCAGATCGTACGCAGGTGGCGGAGTTCGAGGTCCATGCGTGGAATCTAAGGCGAGGAGGCACTCCGTGTACAGCCGGGCCGGGGCGGGCGGTCGCGTCGCGTGCCCCGTCCGGCAGCCGGTGCGTTCCCGGCCCCGCCGCCCGGGGCCGTCTGGTTGAGGCGCCGGACGCCCCCGTGGGATAGGGTGCCGTTCATCACCATATAGTTGGACGACCTACTAAATTCGCGGAGACCCCGCGGGGGCGGTGGGTCCGAGGCGCACCCGGGCGCGTAACCGTGGGGGATTTCATGGCGGTCGAACGCATGCTGCACACACCCGAGGCCGAACAGCTCCTGGAGCTGACCAGGGAGCTCGTCGACAAGGAGGTCGCACCCCGTGCGGCCGCGGACGAGGAGGAAGCCCTCTTCCCCCGCGACCTCTTCGCCACGCTGGGCGGGACCGGGCTGCTCGGGCTCCCCTACCCGGCCGAGTACGGCGGTGGCGAACAGCCCTACGAGGTCTACCTCCAGGTCGTGGAGGAACTGGCCCGCGGCTGGCTCGCCGTCGGGCTGGGGGTCAGCGTCCACACCCTCTCCTGCTACCCGATGGCGGCCTTCGGCAGCCGGGAGCAGAAAGCCGCCCACCTGCCAGCCATGGTCGGTGGTGAACTCCTGGGGGCCTACTGCCTGTCCGAGGCCTCCTCCGGCTCCGACGCCGCCGCGCTCACCACCCGCGCGGAGCGCGTCGACGGCGGCTACCGGGTCAACGGAGCCAAGGCGTGGATCACCCACGGGGGACGGGCCGACTACTACACGCTCTTCGCGCGCACCGGCGCCCCGGGCTCGGGGCCGCGCGGCATCAGCTGCTTCCACGTGCCCTCGGACACGCCCGGGCTGGGCTCCGCTACCCCCGAACACAAGATGGGCATGCGTTCCTCGCCCACCGCCGGGGTCCTGTTCGACGAGGTCGCACTGGGCGCGGACGCCCTCGTGGGGGAGGCGGACCGCGGGTTCGGTATCGCCCTGGCCGCCCTGGACTCCGGCCGCCTGGGCATCGCCGCCTGTGCCGTGGGCCTGGCCCAGGCCGCGCTGGACGCGGCCCTGGCCTACTCCCGTGAACGCCGTCAGTTCGGCAGCGCCATCGGCGACTTCCAGGGGGTGGGCTTCATGCTCGCCGACATGGCCACCCAGATCGCGGCCTCCCGCGAGCTCTACCTGTCCGCCGCCCGCCTGCGTGACGCGGGCCGCCCCTTCGGCAGGCAGGCGGCGATGGCCAAGCTGATGGCGACCGACACCGCCATGAAGGTCACCACCGACGCCGTCCAGGTCTTCGGCGGTTACGGCTACACCCGGGACTTCCCCGTCGAGCGCTACATGCGCGAGGCCAAGGTCCTGCAGATCGTGGAGGGCACCAACCAGGTGCAGCGCCTGGTCATCAGCCGCCACCTGGCCAGGGAGGCCTGACCCGCCGCAGGAGCGCCCCCGGGGTCGCGTTCCGGCGCAGGGTGCCGGAACCTATCGGCGCAGCAGGGCCGGAGCGGCCTCGGGCGGGTGCACCGTCAGCTCCACCCGGCGGTCGGTCAGCACCGCCAGCGCCGACCGGTACTCGGGCCCGCGGTCCAGGTCCGACAGCCACGCGGCCCCGGGGTCGGCCCCGCCCTCCCAGAAGAGCAGGCGGGCCCGCGTGTGCGGCGGGGTGACCCCGACCCGGCGCAGGCCGCCGGACAACCCCAGACCGGTGGCCTTGAGCAGCGCCTCCTTGCGTGCCCAGTAACCGAAGAACGCCCCGGCCCGACCGTCCTCGGGCAGCGCGCTCCACACCTCGTGCTCGGTGTCCGCCAGGGTGTACCCGGCCAGCCCGGCCAGGTCGCGGGTGTCCGAGACCCGCTCCACGTCCACCCCGACCGCCACCCCGCGGGCCAGCGCCAGCGCCACCCACTCACCGGAGTGGCTGACGGAGATCTCCCAGCCCTCGGCCGCGCCGGTGGGCACCGGTTTGCCGTGGGGCGCGTCATCGCCCCCGCCCGCGCCGGCCCGCGACTTCTCCTCGCAGGAGGCGCAGCGCAGTTCGAAGGTCACCTTCTCCGGCGCGCACCCGGCCCGTTCGGCCAGGACCAGCCGGGCCATCGAACGCCCCAGGAGGTAGCGGTCGCGGTCCGCCTGGAGCCGGAACCGGGAGTGGCGGGCGAGTTCCCCGCCGTCCAGCAGGCGCAGCAGACGTTCGTTCGCGGCGGAGGTGTGGGCCCACCACACCGTGGACTCGAGGGGTGCGGAGCTGAGGGTCATCCCCCCATTGTGGCTGATCTGCCGCGCGATCCGTGGTGTGAGCGGGCGTGAAACGGGGCATTCGTCAAGTGGCAGGTCAGCCCGCCCCCTTGGAGGCTCAGATGTCTGTCGTCGTGTTGTTCGGAGCCGGAGCGCTCATCGGACTGGTCGCCCTCACCGCGGTCGTCCTGGTGACGCTCGTGACGGAGAAGCCGGAGTCCGGGACGCGGTCCACCGAGGATCACTCCGTACTCTAGGACGGCGCGGTTCCCTGCCGTGCAGCACAGTCACCGGCACGGAAAGCGGGACCGTACCCATGGTCGAGGAGAGCCGTCCGGCGTTCGCCGCCGAGCGCCGGGAACGCATCCTGGAACTGGTGCGAACCAACGGCAGCATGTCCCTGCGCGACATCGCCGCCAAGGTGCGCGCCTCGGAGGTCACCGTCCGCCGCGACGTGCGCGCGATGGAGGCCGAAGGGCTGCTCGACCGCCGCAGGGGCGGCGCCGCGCTGCCCGGACGGATCGGCCACGAGCAGAGCTACACGGGCAAGAGCAGCCAGTGCGCGGCGGAGAAGGCCGCGATCGCCGCCACCGCTGCCCGCCTGGTCCGCCCCGGGGACGCGGTCACGATCGGTCCCGGCAGCACCGCGGAGGCCTTCGCCCGCGCGCTCCTGGGCCACGGCGACCTCACCGTGGTCACCAACTCCCTGCGGGTCGCCGACGTGCTGGCCGGTGCCGCCGGGGTCGAGGTGGTCATGACCGGCGGCACCCTGCACGCGCCCATGAGGGCCCTCGTCGGGGCCGCAGCCGAAGCCTCCCTGGCAGGCCTGAGGGTCAACCGGGCCTTCCTGTCCGGCAACGGCGTCAGCGCGGACCGCGGGCTGAGCACCCCCAACCCCGCGGTGGCCGGCCTCAACCGCGCACTGGCGGCCTGCGCCGAGGAGACCATCGTGCTGGCCGACCACACCAAGGTGGGCGCCGACACCATGGTGCCCACCGTGGCCCCCGAGGAGATCGCCCACCTGGTCACCGACAGCAGCGCCGACCCCGAGGTCCTGATGACCCTGGAGGAGACCGGAGCCCTGGTGCACGTCGCCGTGGTCGCCGACGAACGCGGCCAGTGACCCCGGACCCCCGCCCCTGCCGCTTCGCCACGTGATGGGTGCGTACCCGGGTGTTCGGACGTATTGTGCGGTGAGCGTTCTATGCGTGATCCTGGACGCGTCCCGTCCAGTCGGTACCGACGTCCACGCACCAGGAGCCGCCGAGCATGACCTCCCAACCGCCGCCCCCGGAACACCAGCCGTCCGCGCCGGTGCGGGTCACCCCTGAGCCCGTGGCGCTCCCCGAACCCTGGCGGAGCTCGTCCCTGACCGTGGTCGTCCCGACCTACGACGAGGCCGGGAACCTGCCCGTGCTGGTGGCCCAGCTCATGGCGTTGGACCTGCCCGGGCTGCGGATCGTGGTGGTGGACGACAACTCGCCGGACGGGACCGGGGAGGTCGCCGACAAGCTCGCGGCGGAACTCGGCGGACGGTTGACGGCGGTCCACCGCACCCGCAAGGACGGTCTCGGCCGCGCCTACGTGGAGGGCATGACCCGGGCCCTGGCGGAGGGGGCCGAGTACGTGGTGCAGATGGACGCGGACCTCAGCCACCCGGTGGGCTACGTGCCCCAGCTCCTGGGAACCCTGCACGCGACCAACGCCGGGGTGGTCATCGGCAGCCGCTACGTGCCCGGCGGCAGCCTCTCCGAGGCGTGGGGTCTGCGCCGACGCCTCCTCAGCGGATGGGCCAACACCTACGTGAAGACGGTCCTGTCCATCCCGGTCCGGGACGTCACCGCCGGTTTCAAGATCTGGCGGGCCTCGGCCCTGGAGGCCCTCGACCTGTCCAGTATCGAGAGCACCGGTTACGCCTTCCAGGTGGAGATGCACTACCGGGCCTTTCGCCGGGGCCAGAAGATCATGGAGATCCCCATCCACTTCGAGGACCGGGTGGTGGGGCAGAGCAAGCTCGACGGGGCGGTCGCCCTGGAGGCGGCCCTGCGTCCGCTGCGGTTGCGGCGGGCGGAGAACGCCCGGCGACGCCCGTAGCGGCAGTAGACACCCCGTGTCTTCCTTCGCCGCGCCACCCTGAACTGCGATCATCGTCAGAACGCGAGAAGGGGGCGACAACAGTGTCCGAACAGCCCTACGACGTCGACGCCGACATGGGGGAGGACCCCCAGGAGAGCGAGATCGCCGAGGCGGAGAGCCGGCAGAACCCGGACGCGCCCGTCTACGGCTACACCTTCGAGGACGAGAGCGCCGCCACCGAGCGGGGCATCGACGAGGAGGTCCGGGAGGAGCGCGACGACGTCATCCCCAGGGAGGACTTCGACATCGACGAGCCCGGAGCCGAGCGGGAGGCGGTGCACGAGGTGGACGACTCCGACGCCTGACCGGCCGCGCCGGGCCCCGGGCCTCCGAGGAAGGCTCCGGGGCCCGGCCCGTGTCCGGCCCAGTTTTCTGCACAATCGCACGAGGATTTGTGATCATCGAGGTCAAAGCGGGGAAGACCGTGGGCAAGGAGGCGGACACAGTGACCGAACAGCCCTACGAGGTGGACCTGGACCTGGGCGACGACCCCCAGGCGAGCGAGGTCGCCCAACGAGAGCGTGTCATCGACCCCGACTTCGGCATCCTCGGCTACAACTTCGAGGACGACGACAGCAAGGGGAGACTGGGCATCAACGAGGGGGTGCGCGCCGAGCGACTGGGGGTCATCCCGCACCAGCGCTGGGGCGGTGACCGCAGCGCCGAGGAGGAGGCGCTGAGCGTGGTCCCCGACCCCGACGCCGTCAACGACCGGCCCCCGGAGGGGGACGAGGGCTGACCGGCCCGAGCCCCACCGGGTGCCCCTCATTCCGTCGCGGAGCCGTTCCCCTCCGCGGGACCGTCCGCGGTGTCCCCGGCGGTCGATCCCGGGCAGGACCGCAGGGGAGGGCCGGAGGCGCCGCAGAACCGCACCGGCTGTTCCTCGCCGAACGGCTCCAAGGCGCTGGCCTCCTCCGGCAGGGAACCCCGGTCGGCGGCCTCGGCCGCCTCGGACATCCGTCCGCGCGGCAGTACCAGAGCGCACAGCGAGGCCAGCACGCACAGTCCCGTCAGGATCAGCATCGCCGCCCCGAACCCGTCCGCGAGTGCGGAGGAGTCCCCGGGCGCCCCCGCCCCCTCGCCGCCGGAGCCGCCGATCCCGGCCAGTACCGGAACCGCGGCCACACCGATCAACTGCGCGCTCCGAGCGAACGTGTTGTTCACCCCCGAGGCCAGCCCGGCGTGCCGTTCGGGTGCCGAGGCGAGCACCGTGGCCGTCAGCGGGGCCACCGTCGTGGCCAGACCCAGCGCGACCATCAGGACCCCGGGCAGCACTCCGGTCAGGTAGGGGGCGTCCCCCTCCAGCCGGGACAGCAGCACGAACCCGGCGGCCAGCAGCAGGGGCCCGGCCACCAGCTGGACCCTCGGGCCGATCCGGGCGGCGAGCTTGCCCGAGCGCGCCGACAGCAACAGCATCAGGACGGTGATGGGCAGGGAGGCGGCCCCCGCAGCGATCGGCGGGTAGCCCGCCACCTCCTGGAGATAGATCACCAGGAGGAACAGCAGCGGCCCCAGCGAACCGTAGATCAGCACGGTGGCGGCGTTGGTCACACTGAACGGCAGCGACCGGAAGACGCCCAGCGGCAGCATGGGGGCGGGGCTGCGCGCCTCGGTGAACAGGAACGCGGCCAGGGCCAGTACACCGACGCCGACGGCGGTCCACACCGCAGGGGTGCCGCCCGACGCCCCCCACTGGATCAGGGCGTAGGTGATCCCGGCCAGCGCGACCACACCCAGCAGCGCGCCGTTGTAGTCCAGGCGCCGGGCCGCGGAGGAGTCCCGGGACTCGGGCACCTTGAACCAGGTGATCAGCAGTGCCGCGGCCGCGACCGGCAGGTTGATGAGGAAGATCAGCCGCCAGTCGCCGATCTGTACCAGCCAGCCGCCCACGAACGGTCCCACGGCGGAGGCCACGCCGGTCAGTCCGGACCACGCCCCGATCGCCCGCGCCCGGTCGTCCTCCCGGAAGCCCGCCTGGAGGATGGCCAGGCTTCCCGGGGTCAGCAGCGCCCCGCCCACCCCCTGGACCACCCGTCCGGCGACCAGCCACCCCAGGGTCGGCGCGAACGTGCACAGGGCCGAGGCCAGTGCGAACACCGCGACTCCGACCATGAACAGCCGCACCCGGCCGAACCGGTCCGACAGTGAGCCGCTGAGCAGGATCAGCGCGGACAGCGTCACCATGTATCCGTTGACGATCCACTGGAGTCCGGCCAGGCCCGTGTCCAGGTCCCCCTGGATGGCGGGCAGCGCCACCGTCACCACCGTCGAGTCCAGGAACGCCATCCCCGAACCCAGGACCGTGGCCGTCAGCATCCACCGGGCGGCGGGCGTCCCCCAAGCCACCTGCCCGGCGGCGACCGGTACCGAGGCCGAACCACTCATCAAACCTCCTCCGAGTACTGGGGACACCATAGGCGCGGGCCCCGCCCGAAGGCGGGGCCCGCGCCGACTTTCCGTCGCTCTGTGCGGTTTTGACCGGTGGTTACTCGCTGGCCAGGGCCCCGGTGATCGAGGTCCCGGCGGCCCGGCGGGCGGGCAGCACGGCGGCCAGCAGACCGGCCAGGACCGCGACCGCGATGAACACGCCGACCTGCGTCGCGGGGACGGTGAAGATCAGATCCGGCAGCACCGCCGCGCCGGCGGCCCAGCCGAACAGCACGCCCAGGACGATGCCGATGCCCGCGCCGATCAGACAGAGCAGCACGGCCTCGATGCTGAGCATCCGGCGCAGCTGGCCCTTGGCCAGGCCCAGTGCCCGCAGCAGCGCGGACTCCCGGGTGCGTTCCAGGACCGACAGCGCCATCGTGTTGGAGATACCGAACACCGCGATGATGATCGCCAGGCCCAGCATCGCCGCGATCGTGTAGAAGGCGATGTCCATCATCTCGGAGAACTGGTTCTTCATCTCCGCGACCGACATGACCTGCACGGTCGGATGGTCCTCGACCGCCGTGTAGACGGCGTCGCGCACCTCGGCCGGGTCGGCCCCCTCGGCGGCGCGGACGTGGAGCAGACTGCTCTCCCCGATCTCCGGGAAGGCCGCGGAGAAGTCCTCGGGGTCGATGGTCACGCCCCAGAAGCTGGTCCCGTTCTCCATCAGCGCGGCGATCTCCAACTCCAGGTCTCCGCTGGGCGCGGCGACGGTGAGGTCGTCACCGACCCCGAGACCGCCGGCGGAGTTCTCGCTGACGATCACCTTGCCCGGCTCCAGGTCGGCGATGTCGCCCTCGATCGCGTCGGCCCGTATGTCCACGCCCATCTCGGCGTCGAAGTACGCGGTCACCGGCGTGCCCGTCATGCCGGAGTCGGTGGTCTCCTCCAGGAAGGTGGTGCGCTCGGCCATCACCTTGTCCAGCAACGGGCTCTCGTTGAGCTTCTCCTCGACCTCGACGGGGACCACGGGGTCTCCGGTCCCCTGGCCGACGGCCTCGTCCTCGGAGGTTCCGTCCTCGGCGGCGCCCTCGCCCGGAGCGTCCTCTTCGGACTCTTCCTCCGGGTCCGCGGCGGCTGCCCGGGCCTCGGGGTCGTACTGGGCGCTCACCTGGTAGTCCACCGGGAACTGCTCCTCGAGCTGCGCGGTCATGGTGGACTCGACCGAGGCGCTGATCACCGAGTAGCCGGTGATGAGTGTGGCGCCCACGGTGAGCGCGATCATCGCGGTGGCGGCACGGCGCGGGCTCCGGGTGGAGTTGTCCACCGCCAGCATGCTGGGCACACCCATCCGGCGCAGCGGTACCCCGACCACCCGTACGATCCCCCGCACCAGCAGCGGGCCGAGGACGACCACGCCGACGAAGGCGACCAGGGCCGCGCCGGTCACGATGAACAGGCCCGCGGGGTCGGGGCTCGCCATCTGGGCCACGGCGACCAGGGCTGCGGAGACGGCGAATGCCAGCAGGCCGAACACCACGCGCACCCAACCGGTGCCCTTCTCCAGTCCGGAGGCGGTGGCACTGCTCTGCAGGGCCGCCAGCGGTGCCACCCGGGTGGCGCGGGTGGCCGGAACGAGCGCGGAGAACACCGTCATCAGGGTGCCGACCAGCAGTCCGACGATCACGGCGGTGGGACTGACAACCACGGAGGCGGTGGCCTCGGTGCCCATCATCTGGCCGCCGAACCGGGCGCCGGCCATACCGATGCCCACACCGGCCAGTACACCGAGCACGGAGGCGAACAGGCCGACCACGAACGACTCGGTCAGCACCGAACGGAAGACCTGGCCGCGCTTGGCGCCCACGCAGCGCAGCAGAGCGAGTTCGCGCTGGCGCTGGGCGATGAGGATCGCGAAGGTGTTGTAGATGACGATCCCGGCGACGAACATCGCGACGACACCGAAGAGCAGCAGGGCGATGCGCAGGAGTTCGGTCTGCGCGCCGGAGCTCTCCGCCATCTTCTCGCCGAACTCCGTACCGGTCCGCACGTCGGTGCCGGTGACGGTGGCGACCGCGGCGGCCGCCTCCTCGGGGGTCGTGCCCTCGGCGGCCAGCACGTCGATCTCGGAGTAGCCGTCGGCCCCGGTCATCTCCCGGATCGTGTCCGGGGCGAAGACGACGGCACCGCCGTAGCTGTAGCTGCGGTCGACGCCGAAGTTGACCAGACCGGTGAGAGTGAACTCACGCTTGTCCTGGTCGGGGTCGAGCACGGTGACGGTGTCGCCGACCTCGAACCCGGTCTGGTCCGCGGTGGAGGTGGCCAGGGCGATCTCGTCGTCGGCGGCGGGCAGCTCGCCCTCGCTCGCGGAGAACCTGCTGGTCTCCCCGAACGCGACGGCGGCGGGCGGGGTGAAGCCGAAGGCGCGGCCCTCGTCGTCCAGGAGCACGGCCTGGCCGCGGACCAGTCCGTCGGCGTCGGCCACCTCGGGCAGGGCTCGGATGTCCTCCAGGACGGACTGTTCGAAGGGGACGGGATCCAGGGGGAAGCCGTCCTCGTCCTGGCCCTCCTCCGCCTCGGGGACGGCGATGGCGTCGACGCTGGTCGCCGACCCCATCACCGACTCCTCGTAGCTGCCTTCGAGGGTGTCGGCGAAGACCATCGTCCCGGAGACGAACATGACGCCGAGCAGGATGGCCAGGACGGTGGTGACGTACCGGGACTTGTGCAGTCTCAGCCCGGCGAGTGTGGTGCGCAGCATGGAGTTCAGGCCTCCAGCTTCAACAGGTGCTCGGAGACGGTCTCGGCGGTCGGGTCGAGGACCTCGTCCACCAGGCGGCCGTCGCGCAGGAACACCACGCGGTCGGCGTAGGAGGCCGCCACCGGGTCGTGGGTGACCATGACGATGGTCTGGTCGAGGTCCTTGGCCGAGTCGCGCAGGAAGGTCAGGATCTCGGCGCCCGAACGGGAGTCCAGGTTGCCGGTGGGCTCGTCGGCGTAGACCACCTCGGGTGCGTTGAGCAGGGCGCGGGCCACGGCCACGCGCTGCTGCTGGCCGCCGGAGAGCTTGGTGGGCAGGTGGCCGAGCCGGTCGCGCAGCCCCACGACGTCGACGATGTGGTCGAAGCGCGCCTGGTCGATCCGGCGTCTGGCGATCTGCGAGGGGAGCAGGATGTTCTGCTCGGCGGTCAGCATCGGCAGCAGGTTGAACGACTGGAAGATGAAGCCGATCCGGTCCCGGCGCAGCAGGGTGAGGTCACCGTCGCGCATACCGGTGATCTGGGTGCGGCCCAGGTGGACGGTACCGGAGGTGGGCACGTCCAGCCCGGCCAGGCAGTGCATCAGGGTGGACTTGCCGGAGCCGGAGGGGCCCATGATCGCGGTGAA
Source organism: Nocardiopsis sp. iso_40 (assembly GCF_056173285.1). NCBI lineage: Bacteria > Bacillati > Actinomycetota > Actinomycetes > Streptosporangiales > Nocardiopsidaceae > Nocardiopsis > Nocardiopsis sp. iso_40. The sequence continues at coordinate 2,497,509 of NZ_CM149666.1, forward strand.
CGCCCCCCGGTGGAACTCCACGTCCACGCCGGCCAGGGCGTGCACCTGGTTGCCGCCGGTGTCGTAGATCTTGGTGAGTCCTCGCGCCACCACCACCGGCGGGGCTTGGACCGGGGACGTGGGTTTCACAGCGGACTCGGTCACGGAAGAACAACTCCAGGAATCGGGAATCGGGATGGTGCCGGTGGGTCGGGGCGACCCCCGGCGCTTCGGCGTGGTCTCCACGCTAGGTCCGCGCGTCCGGTCGCGGCCTCCCCCCACGGGCCGAACCCGGTGTCGGCCAAAGGCATGACGGAAGGCGGGTTCGGGACTCCTTCGTCCGGTCGCACCCCCCACTTTCGTAGGGGGGACGTCCGCATCCGGAACTTCGCCTCCTCCCGGGACGCCTCGTCGGCCTGGGAGAACGCACCGGACCGACGATCGGACCGGGGTGCGCGGCGCGTCGGCCGGTCGGGGGCGGCGACCGAACCGCGGACCTAGACTCGGGCGGGTGAGAGGCTGGCTGAGATCGCGGGCGGAGAGCGCCGCCGCCCTGGCGCGGCACAACTGGATGTGGTGGTGGGACCGTCGGCTGCGCATCGCCGACTGGTGCTACGCCGTCTTCACCCTGCCCTTCAGCGGGCTGATGATGCTGTCCGGGACCAGCAGCGGCCTGGGCCTGTTCTCCGCGCCGCTCACGGGTGTGCTCGGCCTGCTCTCGAACGCCCTGGTAGCCCTGCCCACGGTCTTCGTGCTCTTCGTGGTGCCCGGGACCCTGGCCTCGGTGGCGATGCTCTGGCGCCGCAGCAAACCCAAGTGGCTCATGCTGGCCGGGGTGCTCCTGATGGCCCTGTACGGCAACCCGATCCCGCTCATGGTGGGCCTGTACTCCTACCCCGCCCACTTCAGCGACCGCAGGCCCCTGACCGGCTGGTTCGTACTCGGTCTCCTCGCCACCTCGGTCACCTACAACCACACCCCGCTCTCCTTCGTGGTGCTGTCCGTGCTCTACCTGGTCGTGCCGGTCATCGCCGGGCTGTGGATCGGGACCCGCCGCCAGCTCATCGACCGCCTCCAGGAGCGGGCCGAACGCCTCGAACGCGAACAGCACATGATGGCCGACCAGGCCATCAGCGCCGAACGCACCCGCATCGCCCGTGAGATGCACGACGTGGTCGCCCACCGGGTCAGCCTGATGGTCCTGCACGCGGGCGGCCTGGAGGTCTCGGCGACCGACGAGCGCACCGCCCAGGCGGCCGGGCTCATCCGCACCACCGGCCGGGAGGCCCTGGCGGAGCTGCGCGGCATCCTCGGTGTCCTGCGCGACGACGGCACGGACGCGGCGCCCACCGCGCCCCAGCCCGTCCTCAACGATCTCGAACGCCTGATCGCCGAATGGCGCGGGGCCGGGATGGAGGTGAGCCGGGAGGAGACCGGTCCGCGGCGTCCGCTCCCGCCCGCGGTCCAGCGCACCGCCTTCCGCATCGTCCAGGAGGGGCTGACCAACGCCGCCAAGCACGCCACCGGCGCGGCCGTGCGGGTGTGGCTGCACCAGGGCCCGAACCGGTTGGAGGTCGAGGTGGTCAACGAACCCGGCAACGGCCCGGTCCAGGCCCCGCCGCGCAGCGGGTACGGCCTGACCGGGCTGCGCGAGCGCGTCGTGCTGGCCGGGGGCGAGCTCAGCGCCGGGGTGTGTCCTGACGGCGGGTGGCGGATGCGCGCTATCTTGCCGGTGGGGGAGGAGGGGCCGGACCCGGCCGCCGAACCCGGACCGTACTCCGCCGAGGTTGGGGAAGAGGGCACCGACGGTGATCCGCACGCTCCTGGTCGATGACGAACTCCTGGTCAGGTCCGGGCTGCGGATGATCCTGGAGGCCGCACCCGACATCGAGGTGGTCGGGGAGGGCAGTGACGGCGAACAGGCCGTGCGCCTGGCCGAGGAGCTCGCCCCCGACGTCGTACTGCTGGACATCCGGATGCCCGGCACCGACGGGCTGGCCGCGGCCAGCCGGCTGACCCAGCTGCCCGAGGCGCCCAGGGTGGTCCTTCTCACCACCTTCGACCTGGACGAGTACGTGCACGGCGCACTGCGCGCGGGCGCGGTCGGCTTCCTGCTCAAGGACACCCCGCCGCGCGAGCTCATCAACGCCGTGCGCACCGTGTACGAGGGCCACGCCATGCTCGCGCCCAGCGTCACCAAGCGCATGCTCGAACGCTTCGCCTCGCCCGCCCCGGCCGACTCGGCGGCCGGCCGCACGGAGGCCCTGCGCCGTCTGTCGGTGCTGAGCGAGCGCGAACGACAGGTGCTGGTGGCGGTGGCCGAGGGCAAGTCCAACGCCGAGGTGGGGCGCGCCCTGAACATGCGGGAGACCACCGTCAAGGCCCATGTCAGCCGGATCCTCGCCAAACTGGAGATGTCCAACCGGGTACAGGCCGCCATCCTCGCCCATGACGCGGGGTGGGCCTGACCCCACCGGGTCCCGGGGCCGGGACGGGCTGCCCGGGCCGATCCCGGTCGGGGTGACCGGGTTCACCCCGCTGCCCGGCCCGGGCCGGAACACCGTCCCACCCGGCCCTGGCGCGAGTCCGGAATCGCCGGGAACGTTCGGAGGGGTCCTGTTCCTCACCTCGGTTGCGTCTACCGGTGGGTAGCTCGGTACCCTGCAAGGCGATCCGCCCCCAGGAACATCACGTCGTGGCTGTTCACCACAGTCGCAGAGAAGAGGAGCCCCTATGTCGCGCTCGGTACTGGTCACCGGTGGCAACCGAGGGATCGGTCTGGCCATCGCCCGTGAGCTGGCGGCTGGTGGGGACAACGTGGCGGTCACCTACCGGTCCGGCGAGCCCCCGGAGGGGTTCCTGGGCGTCCGCTGTGACATCACCGACTCCGCCCAGGTCGACGCCGCCTTCAAGGAGGTCGAGGAGGCCCAGGGGCCAGTGGAGGTGCTCGTCGCCAACGCGGGGGTCACCAAGGACCAGCTCCTCGCCCTCATGAGCGAGGAGGACTTCTCCTCCGTCGTCGACACCAACCTCACCGGCTCCTTCCGCGTCGCCAAGCGCGCCGTTCGCGGCATGATGCGCAAGCGCTCCGGCCGCATCGTCCTGATCTCGTCGGTCGTGGGCCTGCTCGGCTCCGGCGGCCAGGCCAACTACGCCGCCTCCAAGGCCGGGCTCGTCGGCTTCGGCCGCTCCCTCGCCCGCGAGCTGGGTTCGCGCAACATCACCGTGAACGTCGTCGCCCCCGGTTTCATCGAGACCGACATGACCGCGGCACTGCCCGAGGAGCGCCAGGCGGAGATCAGGAAGAACGTCCCGCTGGGCCGCCTCGGCTCCACCGACGACATCGCCAAAACCGTCAGCTTCCTCGCCGGGCCCGGCGGCGGTTACGTCACCGGCGCCGTCATCCCCGTCGACGGCGGCCTGGGCATGGGCCACTGAGCCGCGCAGGCGCGCCCCGCCCCGCAACGGCAAGCCACCGGTCGGACCAGTCCGGCCCCAGCCACAGACAGGACGGACCACCCGAACATGGGAATCCTCGAAGGTAAGCGCATCCTCGTCACCGGGGTGCTCACCGACTCCTCCATCGCCTTCCACGTCGCCCGCCTCGCCCAGGAGCAGGGCGCCACGGTCGTGCTCACCGGCTACGGCCGCATGGGTCTGGTGCAGCGCATCGCCAAGCGCCTGCCCGAGACGCCCCCCGTCCTGGAGCTCGACGTCACCGACGACGAGCACCTCGCCAGCCTGGCCGACCGGGTCGGCGAGCACGTCGACGGGCTCGACGGCATCGTCCACTCCATCGGCTTCACCCCGCAGGAGGCCCTGGGCGGCAACTTCCTGAACACCGAGTGGCAGGACGTCGCCACGGCGATGCACATCTCCACCTTCTCGCTGAAGTCGCTCACCACCTCCCTGCTCCCGCTCATGGGCAGCGGCGGCTCGGTGGTCGCCATGGACTTCGACAACAGCGTGTCCTATCCCATCTACGACTGGATGGGCGTGGCCAAGTCCGCACTGACCTCCACCGCCCGGTACCTGGCCCGCTACGTGGGCGACCGGGACGTCCGGGTCAACCTGGTCTCGGCGGGGCCGCTGAGCACCATGGCCGCCCGCAGCATCCCCGGTTTCGAGGAGCTGGCCAGGCACTGGCCCGAGCGCGCGCCCCTGGGCTGGGACGTCACCGACCCCGAACCCGCCGCCAAGGCGGTCGTGGCCCTGCTGTCGGACTGGTTCCCGGCCACCACCGGCGAGATCGTGCACGTCGACGGCGGGTTCCACTCGACCGGCGCCTGAGCCGTTCCGAGGCCGGGGCGCCGTCCGCGTCCGTGCCCCGGCCACCGGTACGATCTGCCCGCCGGTACCCGAACGGGTCCCGGCCGCACGTAAGGCTTCGGAAGGTGGACGGTATGGATCTGGGACTGTCGGGGGCACGGGTCGTGGTGACCGGGGCCAGCAGGGGGATCGGTCGCGCCATCGCCCAGGTGTTCGCCGAGGAGGGCGCTGACCTGGCGATCTGCGCCCGCACCCGCCGTCCCCTGGACCAGGCGGCGCAGGAGTTGGCCGAGACCGGCGTGAAGGTCTTCACCCGGGACCTGGACGTCACCGACCACACCGCGCTGCCCTCCTTCGTCGACGACGCGGCCGAGGCGCTCGGCGGGCTGGACGTGCTCGTCTCCAACGTCTCCGGCGGCAGCGCGCCCACCCCCGACCAGTGGGAGCGCGGGTTCAACACCGACCTCATGCCGTTCGTGCGGCTGACCGAGGCGGCCGGGCCCTACCTGTTGGGCTCAGAGCGGGGCGGCTCGGTGGTGCTGGTCTCCACCACCTCGGCGCTGCACGTGACCAGGCCCGCGGGGGCCCGCTCGTACGGTGCGGTCAAGGCGGCGCTGAACCACCACGCGTCCTCGCTGGCCCGGGAGTGGGCGCCCGAGGGCGTGCGGGTCAACACGGTCTCGCCCGGCCCCGTCGAGTTCCCCGGCGGAGGCTGGGAGCGGCGCAGGGAGAACGACCCGGACTTCTACGAGAGCATCCGCGCACGCATCCCCTCGGGCCGCCTCGGCCGCCCGGAGGAGGTCGCCCGTTCCGTGGCCTTCCTCGCCAGCCCCGCGGCCACCTTCGTCACCGGCCAGAACCTGGTGGTCGACGGGGGCTTCCTCGACCGGGTCTGAATCTCAGCTGCGCCCGACCCCGGCCCGGGCGGAGGGGGAGGTGCTGTCCCCGGCCCGGGTACGCACCCACAGGGCCAGCCGGAGGAGGAGCGTCAGTGCTCCGAGCCCGCCGGCGGCCAACACGGCCACCGCGGTATCGGGGACGGTGAGCAGCGCCTGTCGCGTTCCGGGGCCCAGTGTCAGCCACAGCGCACCCGCCACCGCCGCGGCCCCGAGCACGCTCCACGCCGGGGCCGCCCAGCGCCGTCGCGGGCGGCCCCGGCGCAGATCACCCAGGCCCGCCACCACCCCGGCTCCGGTCAGGACCGCTCCCGCGGAGACACCCCAGACCAGGAGCGGTCCCAGTGGATCCGCTCCGGGCGCCGCCGGGGCCCTACCGCCCGTCAACAGATGGGCGAGGCCGAACCCGACGGACTGGATCTCCCGGTCCCGCAGGAGATCGTAGGTGTTCTGCAGGACCACCACCGCGCGTTCGCGTTCGGGGAGGAGCAGCACCATCGCCGTGTAACCCGGGCTGGCGCCGCCGTGCCACACGGTGCGCTCGTCGACCCCGGGGACCGGGGCGTCGCGCCAGCCCAGCCCGTACCGCCCCCGGGACAGGGGCTCCGTCCCGGTGCGGGCCTCGGCCAGTGTGGCCGTGTCCAGTACGGCGGGGTCCGGTGAGAGCTGGAGTTCGGCGAAGGCGGCCAGCGCTCCGAGGTCTCCACCGAGATAGCCGTAGGCCGCTCCTCCGTCGTCCACCTTCGGAGCCACCTGGGCGGGCAGGCCCCACAGGGTGCGGTGGCCCGGGGCCAGTCCCAGGGCACGGGCCTCCTCCGTTCCGGTCACGGTCCGGCTCATCCCGGCGGGCTCCAGGACCGCCTCGCGAAGGTAGGAGGCGTAGTCGGTCCCCGCGGCCCGCTCGATCACCGCGCCCAGAACCAGGTAGTTGGCGCTGCTGTACTCGTGTTCGCCGGGTGTTCCCGCAGCCGAGCCCAGGACCTGGGCGGCGCGTCGGCCGAGGTCGGCGGAGCCCGGACCGTACTCGTCGGTCGTGGCGAGCTGTGTGGCCCCGGTGATTCCGGAGGTCTGTGTGAGCAGGTCCCGGACGGTCGGATCCACCCGCGCCCCGTCGACCTCGGGCAGGTACGTGTCCACCGGGGCGTCCAGGTCCAGCAGTCCGTCCGCGACGAGTGTGAGCGCGGCGGTGGCGGCGACGGGTTTGGCCACCGAGCCCCACAGGAACGGGGTCCGCTCGGTGACGGGCGCTCCGTCCCCGTCGGTGCCGAACAGGCCCCGGTGTTCGATCCCCTCCGGCCCGACCACCGCGTAGGCCAGCCCGGAGGTGCCGGTGGCCGCCATGCGCTCGCGTGCGTAGTCGTCCATGCGGGCGTGGTCGTCCGGCCGTGTGAGGGGGGATGCGGTCCGGGTCTGGTTCGCGGCGGCGGGTGGGGGTTCGGCCAGGGGAGCCAGGGCCGTCGAGGCAAGCAGCAGGATCGCGCCGAGCGTCCGGGGAACGTGGTTCATGAGGGGCCTTCCGGAATAACCATATGTGCGTACGGTTAAAACCATACACTGATACGGTTATCAGGTGCCAAGAACCGCAGACCACGCCCAGCGCCGCACCCAGATCAGCCGCGCCGTCCGGGAACTCATCGCGGAGGGCGGCCTGGACACCGTCACCGTCGCGCGCACCGCCGCCCGGGCCGGGATCTCGGTGGGTCTGGTGCAGCACTACTTCGGGAACAAGGACGACATGCTGCTGCACGCCTACCGGCAGGTGAGCGCCGACCTGGCCGACCGGGTGGCGGACCTGGCGGCCGAGGGCGCCCGGCACGAGCGCTCCATCGCCGAGGTGGTCCTGGCCGCACTGATCGAACACCTACCGCTGGACGGGACCCGCCGCGCCGAACACCGCGTCACCCGCGCCCTGGCCGCCCGGGCACTGGACAACCCCGCTCTGGCCGAGGTCGAGGCCGGAGCCGCCGTCGAGCTGCACGCCCAGATCGCCGGTGCCGTCCGCAACGGTTTCGAGTGCGGGGAGGTCGCTCCAGGTCTCGACGCGGAGGTGGCCGCCGCCCGCCTGGCGGCCGTCGCCGAAGGGCTCGCCACCCAGGTACACCGGGGTACTCCGGGTGCGGCCGAACGCGCCCGGGTGGTGGCCCGCGTCGAGGTCGCGGCCGTTTTCACCGGTGAGTGCCGCCAGTACCGGAGCTGAGGGCGCGGCCGGGAGTCAGCCCTCGCGCAGGACGAGGGCCAGCCGGGTCGTCCGCTCCGGGGCGAGGGTCTCGCGCACCCCCGCCTCCAGCGCGCCGTCGGTGGCGTCCACCACCGACACGTGCCGGGTCGCCCGGGTCAGCGCCGTGTAGACCTGCGGGCGCGACACCGGGACCTGGGGCGGGAACACCGTGACCACCGCGGGCCAGCACCCGCCGTGCGCTGCCGCCACCCCCACCGCCCAGCCCGGGCGCAGTGCCGCCGGGTCGTGCACGGTCACCCGGCTGCCCCCGGTCAGTTCGACCACCGCCCCCTCGGAGACCGCACGCAGGTAACCGGTGTCGCCCGGACCGTAGCCGGGGCCCTCGGCGGCCAGGACCACCCGGTCGCCCACGTCGAACCCGCCGTGCGCCCCCGGGCCCGGGTTCAGCCTCTCCTTGCAGGCGGCGTTGAGCGCCCGCGCGCCCGCCGGGCCGTCCTCGCGTGCGGCCACCACCTGGACCTGGTCGGCGTCGATCCCCAGGGCCCTGGGAATGGAGTCGGTGACCAACTGCACCACGCGGTGGGCGGCCTCCTCCGCGGAGGAGGCCGGAACCCGTACCACCTCGCGGTCGGGCGCCTCCACCTCGGGCCACCCGCCCCCGGCGACCGCGCGGGCGAGCACGGTCAGGGGGGAGGGCTCGGCCTCGTCGGCGAGCGCGGCCACGTGGGCGGTGCGCGAGGCGGCCACGTCCGCCACCACCCGGCCCGGGGTGGCGGAGGGGGCCTGGTCCGGGTCGGCCAGCAGCACCAGGTGGGCGTCGTCGGTGCAGGTCGCCACCAGGTCGGCGGTCCGGGCCACCCCCAGCGACATCGACTCGTGCAGTACCACCATTCCCGCGGGGTCCGGTTCCGCTGCCAGCAGCTCGGCCAGGGACACCGCGCGGACCGGGGTCAGCTCTCCGTCCGGCTCCCCCTCACCCGTCTGTCCGGACTCCGGCTCCTCGCGGCCGGTGACCCGCGCCAGGTCGGCGTTGAGGGCGGCGGCGGCCTGGGCGGTGGGGGCGACCACGGCGATCCCCACCTGGCTCTCCCGCGCGATCGCGGCCAGGCACACCAGGGTTCGGGCGGTCTCGTCCCGGTCGCCGGGGCCGTGGTGCACCACGGTCACCGGGCGCAGGGTGGCGGTGAGCAGGGCCTCCCGGGTGGTGTCGGAGATCTCGAAGCCGCCCCGGGAGGTGGCGGCCTCCAGGGTTTCGGCGGCGGTCACCGGGTCCATGATCGGCTCGCTGCCGCCGATGAGCCGGAGCAGCTCCTCACCCAGCCGCTGCTCGGCGCGGCCGACCTCGGGGGAGGCGTAGAAGCGTTCGGGGTCGGGCAGGTCCGGCACCTCGGGGACCCCGCCCTCCTCGAAGTCGAAGTCGTCGTCGGGCTCGTCGGCGCTCTCGAACAGGGCCGCCTCCTCGGCGGTCACCGCGGCCTCCAGCGCCGCCCGCGGGTCGGCGACCCCGAGCTGGCCGACCACCGTGGCCAGGCGCTTCTCCTCGATCGCGGTGTGCCCTCGGCGCGCGGCGGTGCGCAGGGTGTGCCCGACCAGGGCGCCCAGCCGACGGGGGTCGTCGGGGCGGGCGGCCTCACCCAGGTGTCTGCGCGCGCAGTAGTCGGCCTGTTCGACGGTCACGACGGGCAGGCGCAGCAGCAGCCAGGGGTTGGCGTCCAGTTCGGCGGCGGGTTGCGGGCCCAGCGCGGCCGCCAGGCGCGGCGCCAGGGCGCTCGGGGCGCCCATCCGGCCAAGGACGGCACTGACCTTCTCAACAGCCTCGGACACCGGTTCCCCTCGTCAGGTGGTTCGTGGACTCGGGGGGAGCCTATCGACTCGCGGGGACACCCGCGCCCGTTGTCCACAGGCGCGCCCGTCCGTCGGCCGCGGCGCTAACCGGTGTCGCGCCGTCCGCTCCCGGACCTGGTGCCGGCACGCCCTCCGGCACCTCCCGACGCGGCCCCGCCTCCGGTCACCCGGGTCACGGCGGCGCAGGGGTCGGTCTCGGGGGAGGACTCCTGGATCGCGGTGGCGGCCCGTGCGGCGGCGGCCCGGAACAGGTCCCGGGCCTCGGGGTCCAGGCCGCCCAGGACCCGTTCCTCGGCCTGCTCGACCAGTGCGTTCACCCGGGCCAGGACCGCACGGCCGTGGTCGGTGGCGCACACCCGGCGCACCCGGCGGTCCTCCGGGTCGGGGCGGCGCCGGACCAGGTCTGCCGCCGCCAGGTCGTCGAGCAGGTAGGTCATCACGCTGCGGTCGATGAGCAGCCGTTCGGCCAGCGCCGCCTGGGTGGGGGACTCGCCCCGGGAGAGCGCGGCGAGCACGTGGTAGCCGCGGCCGCCGTGCGGCAGCTCGGCCAGGGCCGCCTCCGTGCGCTCGTGCCAGTTGCGCAGCACCACGGCCAGGGACCAGCCCAGGTCGCCGTCCCCGGCGGTGCCGTTCCGGTCCGGCGTGGTGGGTGTCATGGTCCGAGATTACCAGGAATAGGTGTTCGAGAAGATAAGTTGTGCAAACCATCATTTGCCTGACAAACGACCTCGTGCTTTCTGAGGAGAACCCGCCATGCCCGACTACGGCCGCCCCCTGGAGTTCGGCACCTTCGTCACGCCGAGCGCCCAGGACCCCGACGCGGTGGTCGGGCTCGCCGAGCTCACCGAGGCGTCCGGGCTGGACCTGGTCACCTTCCAGGACCATCCCTACAACCCCGACTTCCTCGACACCTGGACCCTGCTGAGCTGGGTCGCCGCCCGCACCGAACGCCTCCGTGTCTCCGGCAACGTGCTCAACCTGCCCCTGCGCCCGCCCGCGGTCCTGGCCCGTGCGGCCGCCAGCCTCGACCGCCTCTCCGGCGGCCGCTTCGAACTCGGCCTCGGCGCCGGGGGCTTCCAGGAGGCCGTGCACGCCATGGGCGGCGGCCACCGCACGCCCGGGGAGGCCGTCGACGCGCTCTCCGAGGCCGTCGACCTCATCCGCGCCACCTGGGACACCGACGCCCGGGGCGGGGTGCGTGCCCGGGGGGAGCACTACTCCGCCCACGGCATGCGGCGCGGTCCCGAACCCGCCCACGAGATCGGCATCTGGCTGGGCGCGTACAAACCGCGCATGCTGCGCCTGGTCGGCGCCAAGGCCGACGGCTGGCTGCCCAGCCTCGGCTACCTGAGGGTCGAGGACCTGCCGGAGTCCAACCGGATCATCGACGAGTCCGCGGCACGGGCCGGACGCGACCCGCGCCAGGTCCGCCGCCTGCTCAACCTCAGCGGCGCGGCACTGCTCCCCACCGGCCGCGGCTTCCTCCGCGGCCCCGCCGAGCAGTGGGTCCGGGACCTGCTGCCGCTGGCCCTGGAGAACGGGATCAGCACCTTCGTCCTGGGCACGGACGACCCGCGCGCCATCCAGGCGTTCGGCCGGGAGGTGGCCCCCGCCCTGCGGGAGGCGGTGGAGGGCGAACGCGCCTCGGCCGGAACCCCGACCGGCCCCGTCCGCCCGTCCGCTGCCCTGGCCGCCCGCCGCCCCGGCATCGACTACGACGCCCTCCCCGCGGCCCTGCGCGACACCGCGGTCGAACCCGGTGACAGGGGCTACACCGGGCTCCGGCACGGCTACATGCAGCAGGGCAGGCCCGGCCTGGTGCTGCGTCCCGCGGACCCCGGGCAGGTCGCCCGGGCCCTGGCCTACGCCCGGGAACAGGACGTGCCGCTCAACGTGCGCAGCGGCGGACACGGCATCAGCGGCCGGTCCACCAACGACGGCGGCGTCGTCGTCGACCTCGGCCGGATGAACCGGATCGAGGTCCTGGACGCCGGGTCCGGCCGGGTCCGGCTGGGCGCGGGCGCCCGCTGGGGCGACGTCGCCACCACCCTCCACCGGCACGGTCTGGCGATCAGCTCGGGCGACCACGGGGGAGTGGGGGTCGGCGGGATCGCCACCACCGGGGGCCTGGGCTACATGTCCCGGGCCCACGGCCTGACCATCGACCGGCTCACCGCCGCCGAACTGGTCACCGCCGACGGCCGGGTGCTGCGGGTGGACGCCGAACACCACCCCGAACTCTTCTGGGCGGTGCGCGGAGCGGGCGCCAACTTCGGCGTGCTCACCTCGGTTGAGGCCGTCGCCTCCCCCGTCCGCGACGTCGTCCTCGGCCAGTTCGTCTACGACGCCTCCGACACCGAGGAGTTCCTCCGGTCCTGGGGCGCGACCGCCGAAGCCGCCCCGCGCGAGGTCACCGCGTTCCTGACCATGGGACCGGGCCGCGGCGGGCAGGGTCCCGCGGCCCAGGCGATGGTCGTCCACGCGGGGGACGACACCGACGCCGCCGTCCGGGCCCTGGAACCCTTCCTCCGGGTCGGGCCGGTCCTGGACCAGCGCGCCCAGGTCGCCCCCTACCCGGCCGTCCTGGTCGGCCACCAGGGGCCGCACGGCGGAGGTGCGACCCCGGTCTCCCGTTCGGCACTGCTGGAGCACATCACCCCCCGGGCGGCACGGGCCATGGCGCGGACACTCGGCACGGGCGACGCCTACTTCATGCAGTTGCGCCAGGTCGGCGGCGCGGTCAACGACGTCACGCCGGACGCCACCGCCTACGCCCACCGGTCGGCCAACTTCTCCCTGGCCGCGATGGGGAGCCGCGCCGACCTCCTGGACCGCCGCTGGGCGGAGCTGGGCGAGGCCGCCCGCGGGCTCTACCTGAGCTTCGACACGCGCACCGGGCCGCAGGTCCTGGCGCAGGCCTTCCCCGAACCCGCGCTGGGGCGGCTGCGTGAGCTCAAGGCCGCGTACGACCCGGACCACGTCTTCGACCAGAACTTCCCGATCGCCCCCGCGCCCGTCCGCTAGCCGCCCGCGGTCGCGTCGTCCAGGGCGTCCCGGATCTTCGGCGGCAGCTCCACGGCCTCGACCGAGAGGATCTCCTCCAACTGGGAGAGCGTGCGCGGCCCCACCACGGCCGCGGCCACCCCCTCCTGGTCGCGTGCCCAACTCAGCGCGACCGCCAGCGGGGACACGCCCAGCCCCTCCGCGGCGGTGCACACCGACTCCACGACCCGGCGGCTGCGCTCGTCCAGGTAGGGCTCCACGTAGGGCGCCATGTGGGGGAAGGCCGCGCGGGAGTCCGCCGGGACGCCCCCGCGGTACTTGGCGCTGAGCACACCGCGGCCCAGCGGCGACCACGCGATCACGTGTGCGTCGTTGGCCGCCGCGGCGGGCAGCAGCGCGTGGTCGGCCCCCCTGTTGAGCAGCGAGTACTCGCTGCCGACGCTCACCAGGGGCACCCGTCCGGCCTGGGCCCGCTGCCAGGTCGCCAAGGTGGCGAACTGCCAGGCCTCCAGGTTCCCGGTCCCCACGTAGCGGGCCTTGCCCGAGGCCACGGCCGACTCCATCGCGGTGAGGGTCTCCTCCGGCGGGGTGTGCCGGTCGAACACGTGCAGCTGCCACAGGTCCACGTAGTCCGTCTGCAACCGGCGCAGCGACGCGTCCAGGGCTCCCAGGAGGTGGCGCCGGGAACCGTCCACCCGCCGGTAGCCCTCGGGGGTGTGTCCGCTCTTGGTGGCCACCACCACGTCCTCGCGGCGTACCGCGCCCCGGAGCAGGCGGCCCAGGATCCGCTCGCTCTGGCCGCCCGTGTAGATGTCCGCCGTGTCCACGAGCGTCCCGCCCGCGTCGACGAACGCGGTGAGCTGCTGCCCGGCCTCCTCCTCGGAGGTGTCCTTTCCCCAGGTCATCGTGCCGAGAGCGGTCCTAGAGACCCAGAGCCCTGATCTGCCCACCTGTCGCTGTTCCATGCGGCGGAGAGTACCGTGTCCGCCCGGGACAGGCCCCGGGGACACCTTGGCCGCGTACCGTCGTCGCAGCTCGGGCCGCCGCCCCCGGCACGGCCCGCCCGAGCCGTCGAGCACAGGTTCGTGCTCCGTTCCCCCTGTGCGCGGACCCGGCGGGAAAGTCCGTGCCGGGTGTCCGTCTTCGAGGGACCCGGCCCCCTAGGCTGTCCGCATGGCGACACCTGCTGACACCAAGGACACCCCGCCCGCGTCCGGGGCGGTGACCCTCCTGCTCGTCCGGCACGGCATGACCGATGCCACCGGACCCCGGCTGGCCGGCCGCGCGCCCGGCGTGCACCTCAACGACGACGGGCGCTCCCAGGCCGCGCTCCTGGCCGACAGGCTCGGCGGCCTCGCCCCCGCCGCGCTCGTCTCGAGCCCGCTCGAACGCTGTCAGGAGACCGCCGAGACGCTCTCCGAACGGCTCGGCGCCCCCGTCACCACCGACGAGCGCTTCGTGGAGTGCGACTACGGCAGCTGGACCGGTCGTTCCCTCACCGACCTCGCGGCCGAACCCCTGTGGCGGGTCGTCCAGGACCATCCGAGCGCCGCCCGCTTCCCCGGCGGGGAGGCCCTGGCCGCGGCCTCGGCCCGCGCCGTGGAGGCGGTACGGGACTGGAACGGCCTGCTGCTCCAGCGGGCCGGTGCCGACGCGCCCCCGCCCGTGTACGTGGTGTGCAGCCACGGCGACGTGATCAAGGCGATCGTCGCCGACGCCCTGGGCACGCACCTCGACCTGTTCCAGCGTCTGCGCGTGGACCCCTGCTCGGTCACCTCCATCACCTACACGGCGACCCGTCCCTTCCTCAACAAGCTCAACGACACCGGGGAGCCGCTGGCCGGGACGCTTCCCACGGCCGCGGAGACCAGGGGCGACGCGGCGGTAGGCGGAGGCGCGGGCGAGAACACCCGAACCGGTTAGGGCGGGCGCCCATCGGGCCACACCGACGACCCCCTCCAGGAAGGCGGCGGTGTGCCCCGACCGGATCCTGACGGGGTGCCCGTGCCCGCCCTTCGAGGTGCCGGAGTCCGCCTGGTACCGGGGGTTGGCGTGGGCGGATCGCACCGTGTCACCCTCATCCCGTAAGGTTCTTGGTATGCCCGTCTTTCAGTTCAATCCGCCGGAACGGTTCGTCGCCGGGACCGTGGGTCAGCCTGGGGACCGCACCTTCTTCCTCCAGGCCGTCGGTGAGGGCCGCATCACCAGCGCCGTCCTGGAGAAGGCCCAGGTGGAGGCCCTGGCCACCCGTATCGAGGAGTTGCTGGAAGAGGTGCACCGCCGGTTCGGGACACCGCCGGACGACGTGGCTCCGCCCGAGGACGACGGACCGCTGGAACAACCCATCGAACAGGACTTCCGGGTCGGCACGCTCGCCCTGGCCTGGGACGCCGAGGCGGCCCGCGTCATCATCGAGGCCCAGGAGATCGACGAGACCGCCACCGAGGAGATGCTGGAGGACGACGAGGAGGAGCTGGAGGTCTTCGCCGAGGAGGCACCCGCCCACCGCGACGTCCTGCGCGTCTACCTCACCCCCGGCGAGGCGCGCGCCTTCGCCGGACGGGCCCTGAAGGTCGTGTCCGCGGGGCGCCCCGACTGCCCGCTGTGCGGCCGTCCCCTCGATCCGAACGGCCACGTCTGCGCGCGCCAGAACGGCTACCGCCCGGACCGTCTCGTCTGACGGCCGTGGACGACGACACCACCGGCACCCGGCCGGGCGCGGCCGCCGCGGCCCCCGACGTCCAGGACGCCTTCGGCGGGCTCACCCCCGCCGAGGGGCTCGACCTGCTGCGCCGGGGCGAGATCACCGTCGAGGGCCGTCTGACCGCGGCCTCCAACGCCACCCTGTACTGCACGGTCTCGGACGGCGGCCGTTCGGCCGTGTGCGTGTACAAACCGGTGGCGGGGGAGCGGCCGCTGTGGGACTTCCCCGACGGCACCCTGGCCGGTCGGGAGGTGTCGGCCTACGCCGTCTCCGAGGCCCTGGGCTGGTCGGTGGTCCCGCCCACCGTCCACCGGGACGGGCCCTACGGCGAGGGCATGGTCCAGCTGTGGGTGCACGGCGACACCACCGTCGACCTCGTCGCGCTCTCCCGGCAGAGCGACCACCCCGGGCTGCGGCGGATGGCGGTCCTGGACGCGGTCATCAACAACTCCGACCGCAAGATCGGCCACCTGTTGCCCACCCCCGGGGGGCACCTGTACGGCTGCGACCACGGGGTGTCCTTCGCGGAGGACTACAAGCTGCGCACCGTCCTGTGGCAGTGGCAGGGCCAACCGCTCACCGAGGAGGCGCTGGCCGCCCTGTCCGAGGTGCGGACCCGTCTGCGGGACCCGGACGACCCTCTCCCGGCCGGACTCGCCGGGCACCTCACCGGGCCCGAGGTCCACGCGGTCCGCGCCCGGGTGGACCTGCTCATCCACCACCGGATCCACCCCTATCCGGCCCCGGACTGGCCGTCGGTCCCCTGGCCGCCGGTGTGAGCGCGCACGTGCGGGCGGTCCCGGTGTGAGGAGCGTCAACCCCGTCGTGCGTGACTACCGGGGGGTAGGAATGGCGCCGGTGTCTCCGGTACCTGCACAATGGTGCACGTGAGCAATGAGTGGAACTACCTTTTCGACATGGACGGCGTGCTCGTACGCGAAGAGCACCTGATCCCGGGCGCGGACACGCTCATCGCGGAGCTACGCGAGCAGCGGACCCCCTTCATGGTGTTGACGAACAACTCCATCTACACCCCCCGCGACCTGCGTGCACGACTGCTCAACACGGGACTGGACATCCCCGAGGAGGCCATCTGGACCTCCGCCCTGGCCACGGCCCAGTTCCTCCAGACCCAGCGCCCCGGCGGGTCGGCCTACGTGGTGGGCGAGTCGGGTCTGACCACCGCCCTGCACAACGTGGGTTACGTGATGACCGAGCGCGACCCGGACTACGTGGTGCTGGGGGAGACCCGCACCTACAGCTTCGAGGCCATCACCCGCGCGATCCGGCTCGTCCGCAACGGGGCCCGCTTCATCGCCACCAACCCCGACCAGACCGGGCCCAGCGCCGAGGGGCCGCTGCCCGCGACCGGTGCCGTCGCCGCGCTGATCGAGAAGGCCACCGGCCGTCGGCCCTACTTCGTGGGCAAGCCGAATCCGCTCATGATGCGTTCGGCGCTGCGCCGGATCGGAGCACACTCGGAGAACACCCTGATGGTCGGCGACCGGATGGACACCGACGTGCTCAGCGGGCTGGAGGCCGGCCTGCAGACCGTGCTGGTGCTCTCGGGGATCTCCGACAGGGGCACCGCGGACCAGTTCCCCTACCGGCCCACCCGGGTGATCGAGTCGGTGAAGGAACTCGTGGGCGTCACCCAGAACCCCTTCGGCGCCGAGGACTGACCAGGGCCCATCGAGCCCCGGGCACGGCGACGGGGGCGGTGGACCGTGTCCACCGCCCCCGTGCTGTCGTCGCTCGGGCCTTTGCCGTCAGGCGCTCTGCCGCTGCTTGGCGATCTCCTCGACCTTCGCCGCCTCCTCGCGGCGACGGGCGCGGAGCAGGGCCAGGCGTTCGGCGAGGACCTCCTCCAGGTCCTCCATGCTGCGGCGTTCCAGCAGCATGTCCCAGTGGGTGCGGACCGGTTTGGTGTTCTTGGGCTCCTCGCCGCTGCCGTCCCGGCGCAGCGCTCGGTCGCCGCAGAAACGGCATTCCCATTCCGCGGGGATCTCGGCCTCGGTCGCGAAGGTGACCGAGAAGCGGTGACCCCGTGTGCAGTCGTAGGTGACTTCCTGCCGGGGAGCCAGGTCGGTGTTGCGGTCGTTCTCGTAGCTCGTCGCCCCGAGCCGTGTGCCGCGAAGTGCTCGCTCGGCCATCGTGTGGGTGCCTCCAGGCGCTTGTGCGGTCTCGCGGGGTGTAACGCGTCGGTCCACGTCAAGATTCCCCGCTGACCTGAGGTCGAACCACCCCGGCGGACTCGGGAGCAGCGCACGCCGCCAGGGCCTGCGCCACCGAGCCCTCCGGCGCTTGTGACCTGCACCACTCTAGGGGGTCGGTTTTGCGGGTCCCGGATCCCTGCCCGGTACATCCTCCGCGCCGAGCCCCCATCCGTGCACCCCCATCTCCCAGGTGTGGCCGCGCCGGGTGAGGACCCGCCCGAACGCGCGCTGCGCCCTCCCGACTCCGTGCACCAGCCGGACCCGACTCGCGCCGGCGGAGAAGCCGCCCGGGTGCGTATGTGGGTGCGGGCCGCCCGAAGTCGGACCGATCGATTCCCGGGGTGTGGATTTCCCGGGTGTCACCGCAGTTCAAGATATGTACACGAGAGATCGGGGCAGTGTTTTCGCGTGTCATCGGGGCCGAGTCCGCGATGTGGTGATTCCTGCGGGAGTCCCGGTGTCACCGGAGATCCAGGCCGGTCATCGGATTGCATTACCTTGTTCTTTTTTCTGGCATAGGCGACAGGCGAACTTGATGGTATGTTGACTCGCTGTGTGCACAAAAAGATAGGTTGGGGTTAATTCGTCCACCTATTCAGCACGCCTTCGCACGTTGATTACCGGCATTCGTTCGGTGTGCCCTCCCATGTGTACGAAGAGTGAAGACGTGGCCGGACGTGGAGCACCATGACTGACAAATCCCCCCGATCCCGCGGAGCGCTGACACCGAGGCCGGCCGCCCAACGGTGGCTTCTCGTCCTGGTCCCGGTGCTGCCGGCCTGGGGCTGGGCCCTGTGGACCGCCCACCCGGAAGGGCTGCTGCCGGTCCTGGCCAGCGGAGGCGTCGCCCTCCTGCTGCTCCTGGCCCTGGCGCTCCTCCTCGCACGCCGGGACCGCCGGATCGCCGAACTCCGGGCACGGCTCGAAGAGGTTCGGACCGAAACCGAGGCCCTCGCCGGGGAGCACCTGCCCCGCCTGGTCGAACGGCTGCGTGACGGCGACTCCGCCGACACCGCCCTGCACCGGGTGCCCGCCGTGTCGGACCCCTCGAACGCCGCCGTCCTGCGGGCCGTCGCCACCGGTATCTCCACCGCCGAACGCCGCCGTTCCGCCGCCATGACCGCCTGCGCCACCGCCGCGGGCCGGGTCCAGGCACTGACCACCACGATGCTCGCCGACCTGCGCCAGATGCAGGAACGCCACGGCGACGGCAGCGCCGGGGCCGACGTCCTCGGCGACCTCATGCACCTGGACCACACCACGGCCCAGACCGGGCGGGTCGCCGACAGCATCGCCATCCTCACCGGAGCGCGTTCGGGACGCAGGTGGGGCCGCGCCATCCCGATGGAGAGCATCCTGCGCGGCGCCATGGGCCGCATCGGCGCCTACCAGCGGGTCCGCACCCACAGCGTCTCCGAACTCGCGGTCGCCGGGTTCGCCGCGGAGGGGGTCATCCACGCGCTGGCCGAGATCCTCGACAACGCGGCCAAGTTCTCCCCGCCCACCGCCGAGGTCCACGTCCACGTGGAGGAGGTCCAGGCAGGGATGGCGATCATGGTCGAGGACGGCGGCCTCGTCATGGGCGAGGAGGCGCTGCGCCGGGCCCGCCAGGCGGTGGAGGGCGGACTCGACATCTCCGCCATCTCCGGTTCGCGCCTGGGTCTGCCGGTCGTCGGACAGATCGCCCACCGCTACGGCCTCGAAGTCTCCTTCCGCTCCTCCTCACGCGGCGGCACGGCCGTGATCCTGCTCCTGCCCCAGCGGCTCATCAAACCGCTGCCCGCCCCCACGGCGCCCCAGCCGGTCGTGGCCCCCGAACCCTCCCCCCGAAAGTCGGCGGCAGCTCCCGCCGACTCCGCTCCGGCACCCAGGGCGGAGAACGGCCTGCCGCAGCGCCGCCGGGGCCGGACCCTCGCCGCCGCGGAGCGCAGACAACCCGCCCCCGAAAAACCCGGTCCCCCCGCCTCGGCGAAGGATTTCGGCGCGTTCCGATCCGCGGTGCGCGGCCAGGGGCCGACTGACTCACCGAAGGACACCTGATGGACCTCAACAAGCTGACCTGGCTGCTCGAAGGCCTCCTGGAACACACACCGGGCACGCGGCACGCGCTCGTGCTCTCCCGGGACGGACTCAAGCTCTGCCACAGCTCGGGCCTGAGCACCGACAGCGCCGACCACCTCGCCGCCATCGCGGCCGGGGTACAGAGCCTGGCACACAGCGCCTCGGTGGAGTTCGGTGACGGCAGGGGCGGCGTGCGCCAGGCGATGGCCGAGTTCTACGGCGGCCTGCTCTTCATCGTCGAGGCCGGCCACGGCACCCACCTCGCCGTCGTCACCAGCGACGAGGCGGAACCGGGGCTGGTCGGTCACAACATGAACGAGCTGGTCGAACAGATGGGCGAGCACCTGACCACACCGCCCCGGGCCGGGGCCGAGACGGTATGAGCTCGCACCGCGGGGAGAGCCCCGACCGGCTCTACGTCATCACCTCGGGGCGCAGCAGCGGGGCCGACGACTCCCTGGACGCGGTGACACTCATCGTCGCCGAGTGCCTCCCGACCCAGGGCATGCAGTCCGAGCACGCCGAGATCCTGCGCCTGTGCGTCAGCCCCATGGCCGTGGTCGAGGTCGCCGCCCACCTGCGCCTGCCCGTGACGGTCGTGCGCATCCTGCTCACCGACCTGATCGACACCGGCCGGGTGACCGCACGCCACCCGGCCCCCGCGCCCTCACCGGCGCACCCGCTCGCCTCACCGGACGTGTTGGAGAAGGTGCTCGTTGCACTCCACAACCTCTGAACCAGCCCCTGAACCCGGCACCCCGCCCGACGGGCCGGCCTCCCCGCTCGCCGACAGCACGGAACAGGCCCTGAAGATCGCCGTCGTCGGCGGTTTCGGGGTCGGCAAGACCACCCTGGTCCGCTCGGTCAGCGAGATCCGTCCGCTGACCACGGAGGAGACCATGACCCGGGCGGGGAACGGGATCGACGACCTCAGCGGGGTGGAGGGCAAGCGCACCACCACCGTCGCCTTCGACTTCGGCCGCATCACCCTGGACGCCACCTCGGTCCTCTACCTCTTCGGAGCCCCGGGGCAGGAGCGCTTCTGGTTCCTGTGGGACCGGCTCTTCACCGGGGCCCTGGGAGCGGTCGTGCTCGTCGACACCCGGCGCCTGGAGGACTCCTTCTACGCCATCGACCGCCTGGAGGCGCAGGGCACCCCGTTCATCGTCGCGCACAACGACTTCGGCGACACCGAACACACCCTGGACGAGGTGCGCTCCGCCCTCGACCTGGACCCCGCCGTCCCGCTCGTGCGGTGCGACGCCCGGGAACGGGAATCGGCCAAACAGGTCCTCATCGAGCTCGTACACCACGTGCGTTCCCTGATCACGAGGAGGGCCGGATGAGCGGTTGCCCCGTCCAGTTGTACGGGCCGGACTTCCAGTCCGACCCCACCGGACACTTCGAGAGCATGCGTTCGGCCCACGGCCCGGTCGTGCGCGTGCGGTTGGACGGCGACGTCCCCGCCTGGCTGGTGCTGGGGTACCGGGAGCTCCACCACGTGCTGAGCAACCCGAAGATCTTCGGTAGCGACTCCCGCAGGTGGAACGGCTGGGAGGGGGTGCCTCCGGAATGGCCGCTCATGCCTTTGGTGTTCCCGGCACCGAACATCCAGCACGCGGAGGGGGAACAGCACCGGCGGCACGCCCTGGTCATCAACGAGGCTCTGAACGGGGTGGAACCCTACGAGCTGCGCAGGGTGATCACACGGATCGCGGACCGGCTCGTCGACTCCTTCTGCGCCTCGGGCGAGGCGGACCTGAGATCGCTGTACGCCTATCGGCTCCCGGCCCTGGTCCTGTGCTGGATGTACGGTCTGGACGACGACCAGGGGGACGCGCTCAGCGCCAAGATCACCACCATGCTCGACGCCGAGGCGGACTCCCAACAGGCCTACCTGGAGCTCAGCGCGGCACTCCGGCAGTTGGTGCTGGAACGCCGGGCCAGAGCCGGGGCCGACGTGGTGTCCCGTATGATCTCGCACCCGGCCGGGTACAGCGACGAGGAGCTCGTCGTCGACCTGCTGGCGATTATCGCCGCCGGTCAACAGACCACCGCCGAGTGGATGGGCAACGCGCTGCGGCTGATGCTCACCGACAGCCGTTTCTCCGCCTCGATGGCCGGGGCCCGCAGCAGCGCGGGGGAGGCTCTGTCCCAGGTGCTGTGGGAGGACAGCCCGTGCCAGATCCACGCGGGCCGGTACGCCGTGCACGACGTGGAACTGGGCGGCCAGCTCATCCGCCAGGGCGACCTGGTGCTCCTCAGCCTGGCCGCCGCCAACCGCGACCCGCGGGTGCGCCCGGATTCGGGAACCTCCGGGGAACGGGGCAACAAGGCGCACCTGTCCTTCTCCCACGGTGAGCACCGGTGCCCCTATCCGGCCCAGGAGATCGCGGAGACCATCGCCACCACGGGGATCGAGGTCCTGCTGGACCGGTTGCCCGACACCGAACTCGCCGTCCCGGCCCAGGACCTGCGCTGGCGCCCCTCCCCATGGGTCCGGGGGGTCGCCGTCCTCCCGGTCACCTTCACCCCCACCCTCCCCCAAGGAGTCCACTGATGCCCTGCCCCGTCTCCCACGCCGACGGTTCCGACGACATCACGGTCATCCACCCCGTGGTGGACAGCCTGCCCGCCGAGCGTGAGCGCCTCTACCAGGCCGGGCCCGTCGCCCGGGTCCAGCTGCCCGGCGAGGTGACAGCCTGGGCCACCACGCACCACGAAGTCACCAGAGCCACCCTCAACGACCCCCGCCTGGTCAAGGACGCCGAGCACTGGGCCGACTTCCAGGCCGGGCGGATCCCGGAAGGGTGGCCGCTGCTGCTGACCGTCCCCATGGGTACCGAGGACATGCTGGGCCTGGACGGCGCACCGCACAGGAGGCTGCGCAACCACATCGCCAAGCCGTTCTCGGCGCGCCGGGTGGAGCGGCTGCGCCCGAGGATCGAGCAGATCACCGCCGACACGCTCGACCGGTTGGAGCCCGGGGCCGACCAGCCCCTGGACCTGAAGTCGGAGTTCACCTTCCCCATCCCGATCGGGGTCGTCGGCGAGCTCTACGGGATCGACCCGAGCCACTATCCGTACCTCGGTGACCTGTGCAACGCGCTCTTCGACTCCACCAACACCGCGGAGCGGTTCCTGGAGACCTACTCGACCCTCCAGAGCTTCTTCGCTGACGTGGTCGCCGCCAAGAAGGCCGAACCGGGGGACGACATGACCACCGACCTGTTCGGTGAGGGCCCGGACGGAGACCGTCTCAGCGACGGTGAGATCCGGCAGATCCTCCTGAACGTCATCGTGGCCGGGCACGAGACCACCGTGAACCTGCTCAACAGCGCGGTGCGCGCCCTGCTGGCCCACCCCGAGCAGCTCGACCTGGTCAAGAAGGGCGAAATCGGTTGGGACGCGGTGGTCGAGGAGACCCTGCGCTACGATCCGCCCAACATCTCGATGCTGTTCCGCTTCGCCACCGAGGACATCGAGATCGGCGGGGTGACCATCCGCAAGGGCGAGGCCCTGATGACCCACTACGGCGCGGTGACCGTCGACCGGGAGGAGTACGGCGAGGACGTGCACGTGTTCGACCCGACCCGGACCAGGGGCCGCCACATCTCCTTCGGCTACGGCCCGCACGTGTGCCCGGGCGCGCCTCTGTCCCGTCTGGAGGCGGGCGTCATCCTGCCGATGCTCTTCGAGCGCTTCCCGGACCTGACCCTGGCGGTCGCCGACGAGGAGTTGGAGCTCAACCCCTCGCTCCTGGTCAACAGCCTCAAGGAGCTCCCGGTCCTCCTGCGCCCCCGGGGATAGCACGGGGTTCGCCGCCGGGCCGTTTCCAGGGCCCGGCGGCGCTGTTCCGGGGACCAGGTCACGGGGGGACAGAGGGAATTCAGGAAACCCCCAAAAAAGGTTGAAAGCGGACTATTATCACTAATCAACCCTAAAATCGGCAGTCCGAATGTCGTTCCGAGAGGACGTCAGGACATGCCGAAGCCGGTCGTGACCGCCGCCGCCATCCTGGTCCTTCTCCTGACCGGATGCGACCTGGGCGGAGTCCGCGAACTCGTGCCGTCCGCAGACGAACGGGAGGTCTCCGAACCCGGCGACCAGGGGCAGGAGACCCCCGTCCCCGGGGCGGAGGAGCCGGTCGGCGACCCGGAGCAGACCTCCGAGCCCGAGCGGACCTCCGAGCCCGAACCGGGGGAGCCCTCGCCCGATCCCGGTTCCGAACCCGCTCCCGATCCCGGCGCCGGGACCGGGGGGCCGACAGAACCCGAGGGGACGGCCGCGCCGGAGGAGTCCGGGGAGGCCGGGGAGGAGGTCCCGGACGAGGCGGCCGAGTACATGGCCGCCCTCGCCGCGAGCGACGACCCCGAGCGGATGCGCGAGGGGCTGACCCTGGCGGCGGAGGACTCCACCGCCCACACCTACCTGCGCCACCACGTCCAACTGTTCAGCGCCTGGGAATCGGCCGGCGATCCCCGTCCGAGCGCCACCCTGGAACCCTCTGAGGAGGGCTTCGAGCTGTGCCGCCCGGAGACCGGGGGGCCGGTGTGCGTCACCTTCGACCAGTTCACCACGGAGGACGGTCTGATCACCGGTTTCCTCATCGACGGCCAGGATCCCGGCAAACGCCTGGTCTCCGGCAGCGGTGTCGCCGCCAGCTCGGAGGGGGTCGACGTCCACCTGCTGACCGCCTACCAGAGCGTCACCGACGACGCCCTGGTCGTCACCGCCGAGTTCACCACGGTGGACAATGTCGCCCTGGACCTGTTCGGCGCTACCTACACCGCCCCGGACGGCCACGAGTACCGGGCCGAGGAGGCCGTGGGGGAGTACGAACTGGACGCGGGGACCGCCACCCAGACCGCCCTGTTCTTCAGCGGGCCTGAGGTGGGCGGCGACCTGGCCGTGACCGGCTGCCTGGACGAGTGCTTCGCCACCGTTGACCTGGAGTTCCCCGTCGAGTGAACAGCCGTGAGGCCAGGAGCCTCTTCTGGGCCCGGTCGGCCCTGCTCCTGTTGTGCTCTGCGGCCCCAGTACAGGTTAAGACTGGGGCAAGGATTCCGGCCGGGGCTGACAAGGAGGATCAGGATGGGCAACCGAAGAGTTAACAACTCCTTTTCTGGAGAAAATAAGGGGTTGGTCGTCCAAAGCGATGCAGTCAACCTGAACATGTGGGGAGAGGAGAACCAGGCCCGTGAGAGGATCACTCGCGCTTCCACACAGCTGTTCGGCGGGCCGCCGGTTCTCCAGGTCGGAGCCCTTGATGAACTGGAGGACATCGGCTGCAGATTTCCCGCTCTCCGGCAGGCGGTTGTGGACGTCATGTGCTGGTTCCTTCGTGAAAGGTCGCGGACGGACAGCCAGCGGGTGCGCGAGAGGACCCAGGAGACACTGAGTCGGAGGCTTTCGGAACATGACTTCCACCAGGGCCGGTGTTCGCGCGAGGAGTTGGAACTCTGGGAGGGCATACGGGTTGACCTCAGTGGAGCCCTGCTCCAGGACTTCTCTTTCATGAACTCTGAGCTCGACCAGGCTGGCTTCGCCGGGGCTGAGTTCCACGGATACACGCAAATGTCAGGAATGAGGATCTGGAATCGTGCTCGCTTCGACAGGGCCGTCTTCCACGGGCCTGCGTCCATGAACAATACGCGCTTTGAGAGGGGGGCTACCTTCGCCGAAGCGACATTCCAGCAACAGGTGTTCCTTCATGGGTCCACGTTTGCGCTCGAGGCCAACTTCGAGGAGGTGGAATTTCAAGGGTACGCGACTTTCCAATCTGTGTTGTTCGGCGGCGATTCGCGTTTCTCGCATTCAACGTTCCATCGGGATGCAGTGTTCGAGGGGGCTGAGTTCAAGCTCGAAGCCATCTTCTCGAACGTGGACTTCTTGTCGGAGGTCTCGTTTGAGAGGGCTGTCTTCGATGGCATAGCTGATTTTTCCAAGGTGGCCGGATCCGAGGAGTTCTGTTTCGGCGGGGCGAGGCTGCGTCCGTATCTGCTCAACCGGGTTCCTTCGGGGTGGGCCGTGCGGGAGCACGAAGGTGAGGGGTACATGCTGCCCGTGGATGCGTCGTGGCCCACAGAGAGCGGGGACACGGAGAAGTGACTGTCTCGGTGCCGGTCGCCACGTGCTCACTGTGGAGGCTCCGGTGTATACCGGGATCGCCTCCCGTCACTCCTGCGCAGCAAGGTGGCTGTCGAAGGTGATGTCGGGGCCGGCCGACACTGTTTCGCTGGAGGCGGGACGGTAGGTGACTGAGCGGAGCTTCTGGCTGGTGCTGCGGGACGCCGGGAGGGCCCGGTGGTACGGGGTGAGCAGGGGTCTGTCACCATCTCGGTCCCACCCTGGTTCCATCAGTGCGACGGCTCCTCGAAAATGAGGCGAAGTAGCTCGTTTGACCTGGTGTTTTGTGGTGCAACCGGCAGGATTCGAACCTGCGGCCATCGGATGCGAAGGCCGTCCTGTGCCATGTTGCGTCGCAGGCCGACCGTCGTCCAGCAGCACCTCGACCTCGGGGAAGCAGCGAAGCAGGAATCGATGCCCGCAGTGCGCACCGCGGTGGCGTCGTGCATCCCTCCCGGGGCGCATCGCATCGGTTCACAACGTGCGCCCGCGATGGTCGGCGGCGATGGTGGCCTTCATCGTGTTCTGCTTCTTCCACGAGCGCGGCCAGGCGATGCTGGGAGATGCCGGTGAGCCATGGACGGGCCAGGACCGTACGGTCGACCTTGATCGCCAGGTCGGGGTCATGCCACAGGCGCTCTCCCCGCCCCATCCGCTGTCACGCACCAAATCGTTGATCTGCTTGCTTGTGCCGGGACGGCCCCCGGCGTCCGCTTTTCGCTTCCCCGGTACCCCGTGCCGGGTGGCGGAACTCCTGTTCTGCCTGTTTGACGGCCGCTCCGGATCAGGCTCGGAAAGGACTACCAGAACGGGTAGTGGTCCTTCCGTGCCGCGCGGTCCTAGCATGGGGGCGGACAGAGCGACACGACCCCCAGGCGAGGACCGATGCCCGAGGACGCCACCCGGACATTTCCAGTGAATGGCTTGCGCGATCTCCGGGAAAGACATCGAGAGCTGCTGGAAGAATCACTTTCGGCGGTTTCCCGGCGTGAATACTGGGCCGCCTACGCCGAGGACCGGGATTCCTATGGTCCGGGCGCGGCGAGAAGCGCGGAAGACCGTTTCCGGGACACCCTTGGAACGCATTTCGTGCTGGGCCAGCCCGGCGAGGACGGCCGTGTCGGCCCGGGCCCCGACACCGGTGGCGAGGTGTCCCCCTTCGGCTTCCCGCTGGGGGTCTCCTATCCGCACACCGACCCGGAGGTGCTCCTCCCAGCCATGGCGGCGGCTTCGCGTGCGTGGGCCGGGCTCTCCCCCTGGACACGGGCGTCGGTCTGTGCGGAGATCCTCGCCCAGGTCAACGTCCGCTCCCACGAGATCGCGCTCGCCTCGAAGCACACCAGCGGTCAGGGCGAGCTCATGGCGTTCCACGCCGGGGCCGCTCACGCGCAGGACCGCGGGCTGGAGGCGGTGACACAGGTCCTGGCCGAGCAGACCCGGTTGCCGGAGCGGGTGATCTGGCGCAAACCGGCCCCGACCGGGACCGAGGTCCTGGTCAAGGACTTCACGGTGGTGCCGCGAGGGGTGGGGCTGGTCGTGGCCGGAGGCGTCGTACCGACCTGGAGCGCCTACCCGGGGCTGTTCGCCTCCCTGGCGGCGGGCGGCGCCGTTCTGGTCAAGCCACACCCCGACGCCGTACTGCCCCTCGCGCTGACGGTCCGGATCGCCCGCGACGTCCTGCGCGAACACGGCCTCTCTCCCGACCTCGTCTGCCTGGCTGCGGAGTATCCGGGGGAGGGCCTGGCCCGTGTCCTGGCCCGGCGGCCGGAGATAGGCGTCATCGACTACACCGGATCCTCCTCCTTCGGCGGGTGGCTGGAGGCGCACGCCCACAGGGGGGCCACGGTCCTCACCAGCAATGGAGCGGTCAACTCCGTCCTGGTCGACTCCACCGACGACTACCGGGGCATGGTCGCCAACCTCGCCTTCACGCTCACGCTGTACAGCGGGCGCCTGTGCACCAGCCCGCAGAACCTGTTCGTTCCCGAGCACGGCATCAGCACGGACGAGGGACACAAGGACCTGCGGACCTTCGTCGAGGACCTGGGCGGGGAGATACGCGCACTGCTCGGCGGGGGCAGGGAGTCGGCGGAGCTGCTCGGGGCGGTTTCCCACCCGGAGACCCTGCGGGTGTGGGAGTCGGCGGTCGCCGGCGAGTTGGGCGAGGTCCTGTTCACCGCTCCGGAGGTCGGCCACCCCGACCACCCGGGAGCCGAGGTGCGCCCTCCCGTGATCGTGCTCGCCGAGCCCGGGGCCGACCGACTGTACACAGAGCATCCGGGGCCGCTGTCCTTCGTCGTTCCCGTCCACTCGACGAAGGCGGCCCTGGAGTCGATGGGGGAGGTCGCCCTGGCGAGCGGGTCGCTCACCGCCGGGGTGCACACCACTCGTGCCGAGGTGCGCGAGTCGGCTGAGGCACTGGCCCGTGAGTGCGGTGTGGGGGTGTCGATCAACCTCACGGGCCAGTGGCTCATGACTCAGTCTTCGGTCTTCTCCGACCTGCACGGCAACGCGCTCAATCCGGCGTCGAACTTCGGTGGTTCCCGGGGGGAGTTCGCGACGGCCCGCTTCTCGGTGGTCGGTGTCCGGCGCCGGGCGGACTCAGCCGAAGGAGACCGGCTCACCGGAGCGGATCATCAGGACACGGAGGAGCTCCACGCGTGACCCCGCACCATAGGTACGGAAGAGCTTCTTGAGGTGGTAGTTGACGGTGTGGGGTGAGATGCTCAGACGCCGGGCGATCTGGCGGTTGGTCAGGCCCTCGGCGACCAGTTCGACGATGGACCGCTCCTGGTCGGTGAGGGGACGGCGCTCCTCGGAGGGTAGGACCTTTGTGTCCGCAGGTCGGGGATCGGGCACCGGTGCGGGTCCCTCCGGCTCACGGGCCGGGGACGGGTCGTCGCCGGGGTCGGCGGCGGTCGCGGCCGGTTCCGACTCCTGCCGCATGATGAGCCGGAACACGTCGGGCACCAGGCCGGAGATGACCCGTTGCACCAGTCGGCTCGGGAAGTCGAGTCGGGGGCCTGCCCGTAGCAACCCCACTCCGCGCGCCTCCTCGATCAGCGGCAGGATTTCGGTCGGCCGCATGCCCAGCAGAGCGGGGCAGCGGTCGAGGGAGACCCCGCCAGCGAGGGCTGCCGTCACACGCAGGAACTGGCGGCACTCGGGGGAGCACTCGGCCAGCATCCCCTCGGCCCAGCAGTAGAGCCGTTCGGGCAGGCAGTCGGTGATCAGGCACGCCCGGGGCCCGGTGACGAGGACCGTGCGTTCCTCGACCAGCCCGCGAAGCAGCTCGACCACGATCTGCGGGTTCCCGTTCGCCTGGTCCACCAGGTCGACCAGATCCGGGTCGGGTTCGGCCCCCAGTACGTCGACGGTCAGTGCGCGCACTGCTTCCGGGGACAGCCCGCCCAGGCCGATCCGGACGGTTTCCCCTCCCAGGCTGGACAGACGCGAGTCCAGGCGTCGGGTACCCGCTCCCGGCCTCCGGGTGATGAGCCAGACGCCGCCGTCGCCGCGCCGGTCCCACATCAGTGAGAGGTTGTTGACCTCCAGGTCGCTCATCCGGTCGGCGTCGTCCACCACGATCAGGTGGCGGTCGACCACGTCGGCGTGCGTCCCGCTGCTTCCCTGCCCCAGCCGCTGGAGGGGACTGCCGGTGTTGACGCTGAAGCCGAGCCCCCGGGCGAGGTCGATGCACTCCTGGAGGAACCGGGTCCGGCCCGACCCCACCGCTCCCTCGACGAAGACGAGAGTGCTGCCCTGCCCCCGGGACCGGTCGAACGTGGCGGCGACCTCGGACAGTTCCCGGTCACGGCCGTATAAGCGATGCTTGCACGTGGAGGGTGCCGTGGGTCTTTCCATGGCTGTGATTGTCACGAGAGCTCTTCCATCGGTGCGTTCGGACTGTGGTGGGGTGCCGTTTCGCGGGTCCGAGGGGCAGGCGGACCGTGCGGGGACCTGCTCGGGTCGGGGCGTTCGTCCCCGTGGAGGGGCCGTAGTCTCCCGGAGGCAGAGCGGGCGGGGGACCTCACCGACCTTCCGGCGGATCGGGGAGTAGGTCCGACAGCAGATCCGCGAATTCGCCGGCGGTGAGTTTGGTGTCGCTCAACAGGGTGTGCAGGAGGATGCCGTCGATCATCGCCGTGACGACGCGCACGCGCGTGGGGTCGTCGGTGTAGTGGCGCGCGAAAGCCGAGACCGTCGCCAGCCACCGGTCGGTGGCCTCCCGCAGGTGGGGTCGGCGCGCGGCCAGCAGGAAGAGTTCGTACTCGGCGAGGAGGCGGCCGGGGTCCGCCGCGACCTTGGCCAGCAGTTCGGCGAGGTCCTGCCTGCGGTCCCCGCCCGAGGACAGGCGGCGCATCCGCTCGGAGTCCTCGTCCATCACGCTGGTCAGGGCGGCCGTCAACAGGTCTCCCAGCCCCGAGAAGTAGTAGGTGGTTGCGGAGGTGGGGACTCCGGCCTCCTGGGAGACGGCGCGATGGCTGACCCCGGCCACCCCGTCGCGTTCGATGACCCGCAAAGCGGCTTCGATCAGGGCTTTTCGTCGTAGTTCGCCCTTCAGACGACGTCCGTCCTGCTGGTTCAGGGCTCCTCCTTCGGTTTCTGGTGAGAGCGTAACGCCGTCGGTGCGTTCTCCGCTTCGGGCGGGTCCGGTGTCCGGGGCGGGTGCGGGTCCCGGACACCGGGGTCCTCATCCGGCGGCCTCGGTGGCCTCCTCCGCCGGAGCCGCCTCCTGACGGGTGCGTGCGCGGGCGTCGGCGCGGCCCAACATGGGCACGGACGCCACGACCAGGAGGAGCGCGGTGCCGCCCGCGACGACCGCGACGAGGAACCCTTCGGTGGTGCCGTAGGACTCGACCGCGAGCCCGGCGGAGAAGGTGCCCAGGGCCGTCCCGATCGTTAGGCCGGTCAGGGCCCAGGTCATACCCTCGGTGAGCTTGGACGGCGGGACGATCCGCTCGATGAGCGTCATCACCAGGATCATCGTGGGGGCGAAGAAGATCCCGGCGAAGAACACGGCGAGGGACAGGGCCCAGATGCTGCCGACCACCAGGAAGGGCAGGGTGGTGACGGCGGTGCCCGCCACGGCTGCGACGAGCATGAGATGGGGCCTCCACGGCAGGTTCAGGGCCCCGAAGGTCAGCCCGGCCACGGCCGAGCCGAGCGCGTAGGCCGAGAGCACGATCCCGGTGGCGCTGGCCACGCCGAGCGACTCGGCGAAGGCGACCGCTACGACGTCGACGGCACCGACGATCACACCGCCGGCGAGCAGGGTCAGGACCAGGGACACGAGGGCGGGGCCGAGTACGCCGGGGCCCCGGCTCTCGTTTCGCCCGGGGGTGCGCACCGGTGGTTCGGTGCTGCGCTGGGCCACGAACAGGGTCACCCCCAGGGCGAGGAAGGCGGCTGAGGCCAGCGGTCCCGCCTGGGCGAAGGCCATGGTGCTCAGCACCACGGAGAGGGCGGGGCCGGTGATGAAGGTGAGCTCGTCGGCCACCGACTCGAACGAGTAGGCGGTGTGCAGTCTCGGCGAACCGCGGAGGAGCTCGGTCCAGCGTGCCCTGGCCATGGCGGACATGCTCGGCATGGTCCCGGCGGGGACGGCGAAGGCGAAGAGCGTCCACTCGGGTGCGTCGAACTGGACGCACAGGAGCATCAGGAGCAGGGACGTGACGCTGATTGCGGCGGCCAGCGGCAGGACGCGCCGCTGTCCGTGGCGGTCGGTCAGCCGGGAGACCTGTGGGGTGATCAGCGCCATGGACAGGGTGAAGGTGGCCGCCACCGCTCCGGCCAGGGCGTAGCTGCCGTGTGTGTTGGACAGCATCGTGATGATGCCGATGTTGGTCATGGCCACGGGCATGCGCCCTATGAGGCCGGCGGCGGTGAAGCCCTTGGCTCCGGGCGCCGCGAAGATCTGCGAGTACGGGTTGGGCATGGGGTCGGGTCCTCCGCGGGGGCCGTGGCATGGGTCGGTCGGAACGTGTCGCGCCCAACAAGTGGGACGTACGTCCAAGTTTCTACCCCCTGAGGCCTCGGACCGCAAGTGAAACGTGACACAGGGCATCGGCTCGCACGGATTTCCGTCCGGTGCGGATGGGTCGACTACCCATTCGGTCGGCCGCCTACCCGATGAGGTAGTGGCCGTCCTAATGGGGGCAAACTAGCCTGAGGTTGGATTTGTTGGAATTGCACATATATTTCGGCCCTCCGAAATCTGTGTGGCGATGCCTCGCGGGGCGGTATCCGATCCCTCGGAAAAGAGTTGTGAGCATGACGTCTGCTGAATCCGTCTTCCCACTGAGTGACTACCAGCGTGATATCTGGGCGGCTGAATCGCGTGTCGCGGGAAGTCCCCAGTTCAACGTCGCCCTCCACGAGCGCCTGGAGGGTGCCCTGGCCCCCGGCCTCCTGCGCGAGGGCCTGGCCCGCGTGCTGCGCCGACACGTCGCCTTCCGGCTCCGCTTCGGCGAGGACGACGCCGTCAATCCATGGGCAGCTCTTGCGGAGAACAGTGATATTCGCTGTTCAGAGCGGATCGAGTGGGTGGACCTGGCCGGGGCCGGCGATCCCGGCCGGGCCGTGCGCTCCTGGCTGGAAGAGTCCCTGTACCGGCCTCTGGACCTGTACGGGGGCCAGCCCTTCCAGGCGGCCCTGATCGCCGAGCGGGAGGACGTCGTCCACGTCTTCCTCAAGGTGCACCACATCGTCGCCGACGCCTGGGCGCTGAACACGGTCTCCCTGGAAATGATCGAGGAGTACCTGTCCCTGTGTTCCGGGAAAGAGGTGTCGGGGCAGGAGGCCGAACCCTCGACCGGTGCCATTGTGGTGCCCGCCGGGTATCGTGATTTGGCGGGTGTGGAAGTTGACAGAGATTTTCACAGAAAGAACCTCGAAGGGGTCGACCCCGCTCTGTTCACCCGAAATTCCACCGGCCGTTCCGAACGGGGCCGGTATTCCTTCACCATCGACGGGAAAACTGTCGGCCGCGTTCTTGAGGCCGGGGGGTCGCCCTTCGCCTACCTCTCCGCGGCGCTCTCGGTCTGCCTGACCCGCGTACACCGCTCACCCGAGGTCGTTCTGGGCGTGCCGTTCCTGAACCGCCGCACCGACGACGAGCGCGCGACCGTCGGCCAGTTCGCCAACAACCTCCCGGTGCGCGTGGCCGTGGACCAGACCGAGACCCTGCTCGACCTGGCCGGACGTATCCGGGGAGACCTGCGCGAACTACGCCGGTACGAGCGGCTGCCCTTCGGCGACATCCTGCGTGAGAGCCCCGTGTGCGGCGGCGGTCCCCGGCGCCTGTTCGACGTCACCGTCTCCTACATGCGCTACCCGCGCCCCTCTCCACTGCCCGGTGTCCGGCGCGACACCACGATCATGGCGCCGGTCCACGAGGAGAACGCGCTCTCGATCATGGTCCACGCCTTCGAGGACGAGGACGACCTGCGGATCGACATGGACTTCGCACGCGACGTCTTCGACGGGGACTTCCGCGCCGAGGCCCTGGCCGGACACGTCCAGGAGCTCGTCCGCAAGGGCCTGGACCTGCGCGAGCTGCCGCTGTCGGCGCTGTCCATGCTCACCACCGAGGAGTACGAGGACGTGGTGCGCCTGCGCCAGGGCGAGACCACCCGCTACCCCAGCGAGAAGACGCTGCACGGGATGTTCGCCGAACAGGCCGAGCGGACCCCCGACCTGGTGGCCGTGCTGGACGACGCTTCGGGCACCCGCCTGACCTACGCCGAACTGGACCGGGCGGCCAACCAGGTCGCACGCGCCCTGCGCGCCGAGGGGGTGGGCCCCGACGAACGGGTCGCCGTGGTGGCCGAACGCGGCCCCGAACTCCTGCCCGCCCTCCTGGGCGTGCTGAAGGCCGGAGGCGCCTACGTGCCGGTCGACCCCGGATACCCCGAGGCGCGCGTCCGGCTACTGCTGGACGAGAGCGGGGCGCGGACCGTACTGCACAGTGAGGGGGCGCGGGTCGAGGTGGCGGGCACCACCCCGGTCCACCGCGTCGCCGACCTCCTCCACGGCCCCGGCACCCCCCTCGCCCCGGATGCGCACTCCGACGACCTGTGCTACGTCATCTACACCTCCGGCTCCACAGGTCGGCCCAAGGGCGTCATGGTCGAACACCACTCGGTGGTCAACCGGCTGACCTGGATGCAGCGCCGCTATCCGATCGGCCCGGGCGACACCCTGCTCCAGAAGACCCCGATCTCCTTCGACGTCTCGGTCTGGGAACTGTTCTGGTGGGGCTCGGTGGGCGCCAGGGTGGCTCTGCTGCCGCCCGGCGGTGAGAAGGACCCCCGGGAGATCGCGCGTGCCGCCCGCCGGCACCGGGTCACCGCCGTGCACTTCGTCCCCTCCATGCTCGGTCCCTTCCTCGACCTGTTGGAGGACGAACCGGAGCTGCGCGCGGGCCTGGACGCGCTCAGGTACGTCTTCTGCAGCGGCGAGGCACTGCCCGCCGAGCGCGTCCAGCAGTTCAACCGCGTGTTCGGCGCGGCCCCGCACACGGAGCCCGGAACCGCGGCGCCCCGGCTCGTCAACCTGTACGGGCCCACCGAGGCCGCGGTGGACGTCAGCTACCACGACCTGCCCTCCGCCGACGAGGGCCCCGTGACCCGTGTGCCGATCGGCCGCCCCGTCGAGAACACCACCCTCTACGTGTTGGGAGAGCACGGCGGGCCCCAACCGGTCGGTGTCCCGGGCGAGCTCCACATCGGCGGCGTCCAGGTGGCCCGGGGCTACCTGGACCGGCCGGAGCTGACCGCCGAGCGCTTCCGCAAGGACCCGTTCAACCCCGGCGGACGCCTCTACCGCACCGGTGACCTGGCACGTCTGCTCGCCGACGGCACCATCGAGTACCTCGGCCGCATCGACGGCCAGGTCAAGATCCGGGGCAACCGCGTGGAGCTGGGCGAGGTGGAGAACACCCTGGTCGGCCTCGACGGAATCCGTGAGGCCGCCGTGGTCGACCACCGGCCCGAGGGCAGGGACCTCCTGCTCGTGGCCTACTACGCGGCCCGGCGGGAGTTCACCCCCGCCGAGCTCCGCGCGCACCTGTTCGAGGCTCTGCCCGAGTACATGGTGCCCTCGCTGTTCGTCCGCGTGGACCGTATCCCGATCACGCCCAACGGCAAGACCGACCGCCGGGCCCTGCCCGCCCCCCAGATGCCCGGCGGAAGCGCCGAGGGCGGCGAGCCCCGCGACGAGACCGAGGCCGTGCTGGCACACGTGTGGGCCGAGGTCCTCGGCGTCCGGCGGGTCGGCGTCCACGACGACTACTACGCCCTGGGCGGGGACTCGATCACGATGCTGCGCGTGCGCGCGTCGGCCGAGCGGCGGGGGATCGGCTTCTCCCTCTCCGACCTGGTGGCCGAACCGACCGTGGCGGGCCTGGCCACCCGGTGCACACGCATCGACGAGGCCGGGAGCACCGCGGACCAGGACCCCTTCGCCCTGGTCTCCCGGATGGACCGGGCCAGGCTCGAGGGCCGTGCGGACGCCTACCCGCTCACCCGGCTCCAACTCGGTCTGCTCTACCACTCCCGCGAGCATGAGGACAGCGCCGTCTACAGGGACGTGTTCCGCTACAGCCTCGCGCTGCCCTGGGACGAGTCGGCCATGCGGGCGGCCTTCGGCCGGCTCCTGGTCCGTCACCCGGTGCTGCGCTCCTCCTTCGCCCTGGCCGGGTACTCCGAGCCGCTCCAGGTGGTGGAGCACACCGTGGAGGGGGCACTGTCGGTCAGCGACCTGCGCGACGCACCCCCGGAGCAGGCCGAGGAAGCCGTCACCGCCTACATGAGCGAGCGCAGGGTGCACCCCTACACGCTCGAACGGGCGCCGCTGCACCACTTCCGGTTCTTCGTCCTGCCCGGCTCCGTGGAGCTGGTGCTCAGCTTCCACCACGCCATCCTCGACGGCGGCAGCGTGGCCAACCTGGTCAGCGAACTGCTCCAGGACCACCTGCACGCCGTGGGGCTGGACATCGACGCGGTGCCCGAGCGCCCCCTGCCCTCCCCGGCCCTGCACGTGGCCGACGAGCGCGCGGCAATGGCCTCCGAGCAGTCGCGCGCCTACTGGAGGCGTACGCTCGAGGGCGCCGTGCCCCCGCCGCTGGAGGGGTTCGCCGCCCATCAGCGGCCCCGCGGGGAGGAGGGCCTCGTCGTCCGGGAGGTCAGGCTGCCCGAAGCGCTGGGCCGGGCGGTCGGCGTGTTGGCACGCGAACGCGAGGTGCCGGTCAAGTCCGTGCTCTTCGCCGCGCACACCACCGTCCTGCGCCTCCTGTCCGGCCACGAGGACCTGACCACGGGCCTGGTGACCCACGGCCGACCGGAGGTGGAGGGCGGCGACCGCATCTGCGGCCTGTTCCTCAACACCGTGCCGGTACGGGTGAGCGCCGTCCCCGACACCTGGTTCGACGCCGTACGCGAGGTCGTGGAACGCGAACGCGAGAGCCACGCGCACCGCCGCGTGCCCCTGGCCACCATCCAGGAGGATCTGGGCGGGGTGTCCCTGGTGGACACCGCGTTCAACTACATCCGCTTCCGCCAGCTCGGTCCGGTCTTCGAGCTGCCCGGCGTGGCCGACCTAGGGTTCCAGGCATGGGAGGAGACCAACTTCGCCCTGTTGGTCAACGCGATGGCCGACCCCGTCGACGGCCGAATCACCCTGCGCCTGGACCTGTCCGGTCGCCGGTTCACGCCCGAGCAGGGCGACCTGTACGCCGACACGTTCGTGCGGGTCCTGCGGCTGCTGGTCGAGTCCCCCGACGAGCTGGCGGACCCTTCCCGCCTGGCCGGACCAGCCGCCGAGGTGGTGGACGCCGGTCCCCGGCGGGACGTGGCCCGCCTGTTCGAGGAGGGCGCCCGGCAGCATCCGGACCGCACCGCCCTGGTGTTCGGTGAGCGTACGTGGACCTACGCCGAACTGGCCGGGGAGTCCGAGCGTGTCGCCCGGTCCCTGCTGCACGTGGGTGTACGGCCGGGAGACCGGGTGGGCGTGGCCATGGACCGCTCCCCGGAGGCCGTCGCCACCCTGGTGGGCATAACCCTGGCCGGAGC
This sequence comes from Nocardiopsis sp. iso_40, assembly GCF_056173285.1. Classification (NCBI taxonomy): domain Bacteria; kingdom Bacillati; phylum Actinomycetota; class Actinomycetes; order Streptosporangiales; family Nocardiopsidaceae; genus Nocardiopsis; species Nocardiopsis sp. iso_40. The sequence continues at coordinate 2,533,862 of NZ_CM149666.1, forward strand.
GGCGGTGGTACCGCTCGACACCTCCTACCCGGTGCGGCGCCTGCACGCGATGGTGGAGCACGCCGACCCGGTCCGGATCATCGCCCACGAGCGCCACGCACACCTGGTCGAGGACGGCGGACGCCTGCTGACCGCCGAGTCCCTGTTCGACGGCACGGTCGCCCCCGCGACCGGTGCGGGCCCCGGGCTTGCCCGGATCGCCCCGGAGGGCGAAGCCTACGTGCTGTTCACCTCCGGCTCCACCGGACAGCCCAAGGGCGTGTCCATGCCGCACCGCTCCCTGGCCAACCTCGTCGCCTGGCAGAACGCCAGGCCCAGCGGTGCCGTGGGCGGACGCACCCTCCAGTACGCGCCGATGAGCTTCGACGTGTCCTTCCAGGAGCTCTACTCCACGCTGTGCGGCGGTGGAACACTGGTCCTGGTCACCGAGGAGCTGCGCCGGGACATGCCCGAGCTGCTCCGGCTCATGGACCGGGAGGGAGTGGAACGGGTCTTCCTGCCCTACGTGGCCCTCCAACGCCTGGCCGAGGCCGCCGACGGGCTGGGCGTCTTCCCCCGGGACCTAAGGATCCTGGCCTCCTCCGGCGAACAGCTGCGCGTGACCGACGAGATCCGGCGGTTCTGCGCCGCTCTGGGCGAGGTGGTCCTGGAGAACCAGTACGGCCCCACGGAGAGCCACGTCGTCGCCGTCCACACGATGGAGGGCGACCCGGCTGACTTCCCCGCGCTGCCGCCGATCGGCAGGGCGATCGACGGAGCACGGGTCCTGGTTCTGGACGAGCGGCTGCGCCCGGTCCCGGTCGGAGGGAAAGGCGAGATCCACCTGGGCGGGGCGTGCCTGGCCGACGGCTACGTGGGCCTGCCCGAGCTCACCCGGGACCGCTTCCACGGCGAGGGCGCAGGGCGTCTCTACCGCACCGGAGACGTCGGCATGGTCCTGCCGGGCGGCGACGTCGTGTGCCTGGGGCGCTCGGACCGACAGGTCAAGGTGCGCGGGTTCCGGGTCGAGCCCGCCGAGGTCGAGCTGGCGATCAGCGCGGCGGCGTCCTCCGGTCTGGCCGCGCTCCGGGAGGTCGCCGTGGTCGCCCGGCGGCGTGAGGGCCAGGACGCCTTCCTCGCCGCCTTCCTGGTCGGTGACCCCGGGCGCTCGGACCTGGAGGCGTTGCGCCGCCGACTGCGTTCGACCCTGCCCGAGTACATGGTGCCCTCGCACCTGGAGTGGCTGACGGCCATGCCGCTGACGCCCAGCGGCAAGCGCGATGACGCCGCTCTGGTCCGGGCCGTGCTGACCCGGGGCGAGGCCGGTGAGCGGACGGCGCCGCGCGACGCGCGCGAACGCGCCCTCGCTGAGATGCTCGCCGACCTGCTGGACGTCGCTGACCTCGGCGTGCACGACGACGTGTTCGACCTGGGCGCCACCTCGATCACCGCGATGCGGCTCGTCGTCCTGATCGAACAGCGCTTCGGGGTGAGCGTGGCCCTGTCGGAGTTCGTGGCGGCCCCGACCGTCGCCGCGCTGGCCGAGCGCGTCGGTGCGACGCGGGACCGCGGCGAGGAGGCCGCCGTGTTCGACCCCCTCGTGCCGATCCGCCCCGGAGGGGACCAGCCGCCGCTGTTCCACGTCCACCCGATGGGCGGCAACGTGCTCTGCTACCTGCCGTTCGTCCGGCACCTGCCCGAGGGCCAGCCCTTCTACGCGCTGCAGGCGGCCGGGACCGACGCCGGGACCGAGCCGGTGCACGGGGTGGAGGAGATGGCCCGCGGCTACGTGGCAGCGATCCGACGAGTCCAGCCCGAGGGGCCGTATCACATCGGCGGTTGGTCCTTCGGCGGGTTCGTCGCCTTCGAGATGGCGCGCCAGCTGCGGGCCGCCGGCCAGGAGGTCGCCTCCCTGGTCCTGCTCGACACCACGGCGCTCAACCCCGGACGTCGGCCCTGGACCGATGACGACGCCCTGATCGGCTGGTTCTTCTGGGAGCTGCTGTGGCTGGAACGCGGCGGCGAGTCACCGGAGGCGGTGATCCCCCGTGAACTCACCACCCTGGAGGAGAAGTTCGAGTTCATCACCCGGCTGGCGGTCGAGGAGGGTGTGCTGCCGCCCGGCAGTACCGGCACGGTCGTACGCCGCCTCTTCCGCCTGTACGAGGCGAACTGGCGGTCGGCCTTCGCCTACCGGCCCGAGGGCGCGGACCTGGACGCGGTGCTCGTCCACGCCCTGGAACCGCTGCCCGAGGTGCTGCGGAACATGCACTCGGCCATCGGAAGCATGCACGCCGACCCCGCCAACGGGTGGCGTGCGTACACCTCGGGACGTCTGACCGTCGTCGACGTGCCCGGGGACCACCTCACGATCATGGAGGAGCCCCACGTGGCCGAGGTCGTACGAGTCGTCCTGGACGCGGCGGCTCCGCAGCAGGACGGGGAGAGCTGAGATGGGCGAGTCGAGGACGGCGATCGTCGTCGGAGCCGGCATCGGCGGTCTGACCGCCGCGATCGCACTGCGCAGGGTCGGCGTGGACGTGCGCGTGTACGAGCGCGCACCCGAGATCCGGGCGGCCGGGTTCGGTCTGTCGGTGATGAGCAACGCCGTGGCAGCGCTGGACTCCCTCGGTGTGGACCTGGGGCTGACCAAGCGCGGCAGGACGCTGGACACCTACCAGGTCAGGGACACGCGGGGGCGGCTGATCCGGGAGTTCCCCTTTCCGGAGATCATCGACCGCCTCGGTGTCCCGAGCGTGTGCATCAGCCGTGCCGAACTGCTGAACGCCCTGCAGGAGGAGGCCAACGGTATCCCCGTCGAGCTGGGCCGGGCCGCGGAGCGGTTCGAGACCGACGGCGGACGGGCCAGGCTGCACCTGGCCGACGGGTCCGCGGACGAGGCCGACATACTGGTGGGCGCCGACGGGTTCCACTCGGTCGTGCGCCGCCAGATCGCCGGTCCCGAGCCGGCCCACGACAGCGGCTACATCTGCTGGCTGGGGATCACCGACTACGAACACCCCGGGTTCGACCCGGGATCGGTGGTGCACTACTGGGGCGACGGCCAGCGGTTCGGGCTGGTGGACATCGGCCACGGCCGCTTGTACTGGTGGGCGACCAAGAACATGCCCGCCGAGCGGTCCGCGAACTGGGACGGCGGCAAGGCCGAGGTGCTGCGGGCCCTGTCCGGCTGGCCCGACGAGGTCCGTGAGGCGGTCCGGGCGACCCCGGAGTCCGACATCCTCGGCATCCCCTCCAGGGACCGCACGTTCCTGGAGCGCTGGGGACACGGGCCGGTGACGCTCCTGGGCGACGCCGCGCACCCGATGCTGACCAGCCTGGGCCAGGGCTCGGCGATGGCGATCGAGGACGCCGCCGTGCTCGCCCACACGCTGCGGGACGCCCCGGACGTGCCCTCGGCACTGCGTGCCTACGAGGACGACCGCCGCGAGCGCACCCGCGGCATCGTCGAGGCGACCCGGGCCATCAGCGACTTCGAGCAGTCGGAGGGGCCGGTGCGCCGCAGGGTGCGCGACGCCTACTTCCGCCTGATGCCCCACAGGTCGCTGGTGAACCGGCTCGAACCCGCACTGACCTTCCCCGGACCCGGACCCGTGACGAAAGGATGAGCCCCATGACGTACGACCCCTCCCACAGGGCCGTTGTGGTGACCGGAGCCTCCTCCGGCCTGGGCCGTGAGGCCGCCCTGGACCTGGAGGACCGCGGTTTCCACGTGGTCGCCGGTGTGCGGCGCCCCGAGGACGGCGAGAAGCTGGTCGCCGCGTCCCTGCACGGCAGGGTCGTCCCCCGGCTGGTGGACGTGACCGACGAGGAGTCCGTCGCTGACTGCGCACGGTTCTGCGAGCAGGAGCTCGGAGGCCTGTGGGGGCTGGTGAACAACGCTGGGATCTGCGTCTCGGCGCCCCTGGAATGCGTGGACGGCGAACGGATGCGCCACCAGCTGGAGACCAACGTGGTCGGCCAGCTTGCCATGATCCGGGCGCACCTGCCGCTGCTGCGCCGGAGCCGGGGGCGCATCGTCAACGTCACCTCGGGGCTGGGCAGGGTCGCCGTCCCCTACATGGGGGCCTACTCCGCCGCGCAGTTCGCCAAGGAGGCGATGAGCGACGCGTTGCGCCGTGAGGTGGCCCCGAGCGGTGTGCGGGTGTCGGTGGTCCAGCCCGGGGCGATCCGGACCCCGATCTGGGGGAAGGTGTCGAACGTGGGCGCGGAGGCGCTACGCGGGGCTCCGCCGGAGGTCGCGGCGCTCTACCGGATCACGTTCGAGAGGTTCCTGGAGGGCAACGCCCGGCAGGCCCTGCAGAGCCGCACCACTCCGGAGGACTTCGCCCGGGCGGTGGCCCGCGCGCTGACCGACGCCCGTCCGCGTACACGCTACCGGGTCGGTTCGGACGCCCGGTTGGTGAACACGCTGTCCCGGATGCTGTCCGACCGGCTGTTGGACCGGTACTTCGCGGGCATCCCCACCCCCTGAGGGGACGGTGCCCCCATCGGCCGGGGCGGGAGCCTCCGGGGCTCCCCGCCCCGGCCGCGGGCACCTTCCGGAGCGTGTTCGCGGCACTGCCGCGGGGCCCTTGCCGTGCCCGGCGTGCACGAGGAGGGGTGACACCGGTGAGCCGGGAGGTTCGGTCGGCGCACTCCAGCAACCATGGTCGCTCCAGGACGAGGAGAAGGGGGTCTGGCGGGCGTCCACCGACCCCGGGTTCGGATCTCCACGGCGTTCGTCCGGCGAAGAGGGGGCTGGCTGCCTTCGAGAGGTCGGAGTCAGGGGCGGGGACCGTGTGTCAGCACGGCACAGTACGGTTCCCGGGACTTCCATCCGATCAAAGAAGGGCGCACATGACCCGTCACACGCCTCCCTGCCCGGTAGAGGTGGAGGAATTCCTGCCTGAGCTGCGTGATTGGCGGAAGCAGGCGATACGGCTGCACCCCAGACCCGGTGACCCGGACTGTGGGCAAAGCTCGGTGGGCGGCCCGCTCCTGTGGCCGACCGAAGAGGTCTGGCCGACCTGTCCCGAAGAACACGACGCCGGTCCGGGGGTGCCTCCGGAAGGCGCGGTACCGCTTGTGCCGATCGTCCAACTGTTCCGCCGAGACGCAGCGGACGTTCCCTTTCCCACGGGGACGGACCTGCTACAGGTGCTGTGGTGCCCCTACGATCACGAACCGTTCTTCGGACCGTGTCCTCGTGTGCTCTGGCGCAGTTCCGATGAGGTCCGTGACCCTCTCGGCCAGTACCCGGTCCTTGATGATCCTCCCGAAGGTACGGTCCCCGTCCCGTGCCTGGTCCATCCGGAACCGGTGACGGAGTATCCGGGGTGGGGGGATATAGGGCGCGATCTGCACACCGCCCTGGGGGACCGGGCGATGCGGATGGGGGAGCGGACAGGATGGGATTATGAGCAGCACCTGTCGAAGGCTCCGGGAATCAAGGTGGGGGGATACCCCGACTGGGTCCAGGACGCCTGGACGGTGGTGTGCGACGGATGCGGGGTGGAGATGGAACCTTTGCTGACCGTCGCCAGTTGGGAGTACGACCCGGGTTCCTGGAGGCGCTGGCTCCCCCTGGAGGAACGGGCGGGCGTCGATACGGAGCGCGGCCCCTTCAGTTTCGAGGACGGCGGCAGCGCTCAGGGAGCTGCCGGTCTCATGCTCGGGGACGTGGGTAGCGTGTACGTCTTCGAGTGCCATGAGTGTCCCGGACGCCCTGTCAAGCACGGTTTCGACTGCTCCTGAAACAGTTGGGGGGAGAGGGCCTGGCCGTCCGTGCCGAGCGCGTCGGGGGCTCTGCGTGTGGCGGGAGCGCCTTTCGTACGGGGAACGCCCCCGGGGTCAGCCGCCCGGCCCCCGAACGGCGTGCGGGGCCGCGGCCACGTCGACGACGCGTTCGAGGCGGGCCAGGGTCTCGGCCCGGTGGGACGCGATCAGAACCGTGCCGTGGAATTCGGCGATGACGTCGGACACCAGCCGTTCGGTGGCCGGGTCGAGGCTGGCGGTGACCTCGTCCACCAGCAGGACACGCGGTCGGCGGGCGAGGGCGCGGGCCAGGCACAGGCGCGCCCTCTGCCCGCCGGACAGCCGCACTCCTGCCTCCCCTAGTTCGTCGTCGAGACCGATCCAGGAGGCGGCTTCGACGCGTTCGAGCACAAGGGTCAGGTCACCGTCGGACCGCGGCCCGCAGCCGCGCAGCAGGTTGTCGCGCACGGTGCCGTGGAAGAGCATCGCGTCCTGGTCGACTAGGGCGACGGCTTTCCGCAGAGCCGCCTCGTCCAGATCGGCGACGGGGACGCCCCCGCCGTCCGCGGTGACGAGCTCCACGGTGCCCGCCGAGGGATCCCAGAGGCGGGCCGCGAGGGCGATCACGGTGCTCTTGCCCGAGCCGGAGGGGCCGACCAGCCCGACGTGCTCGCCGGGGGCGAGTTCGGCGGACCAGGAACTGAGCGTGGGCTGTCGGCCCTCGTAGGAGAAGGACACGTCCCGGAACCGGAGGCCGAGCGGACCGGCGGGCAGCTGCCGTGGCGCCTGCGGGACGGCGACGACCGGGGGACGGTTGATCCCGGCGGCGACGCGTCCGGCTCCGGAGACGAGCGGATGGAGTCGGGTGAGGGTGTCGGTGGCGTCCACGATCGCGGCGATACCGACCAGGGCCAGGGCGACCAGCGCGGGCAGTTCTGCGGGGGTCAGCCGCGCCTGGGCGCCTTCCGAGACCACGCCCGCGGCGGTGGCGCTGGTGGCGATGACGCCGATGACCACGGCGGTGAGGATGAGTTCCCGCAGAGCGGTGACCAGCTGCGACAGCAGTTCGCGCCGTTGCGCGATCGCGGCGGCGCGTGCGGTGGCGGCACTGGTCTCGGCGATGATCCGGGGGGCGAGTCCGTAGGCGAGCACCTCGCGCAGGGCGCCCAGCGCGTCCACGATGCGCTCGGACAGGTCCGAGCGCTCCCGCTGTTCCCGCTCGCCCAGCTGCCGGGCGGCCCGAGCCCAGTACAGCGCGCTGCTCGCCACGACGGCGGCGCCGAGGAGCATGACGAGCGCGGCCTCGGGCAGCAGCAGGGACGCGGTGGCCAGGGAGGCTGCGAACAGGGTGAGCGAGGCGCCGAGCTGGGCGACCGTGTGCGCGTAGAAGAACTCGAGCTTCTCGATGTCGTCCATCGCGACGGCCGCCGCGCGTCCGGAGTGCTCACGGCGCCGACCGGGGACGCTGCGCGCGTAGGCGTCGAACAACGCCATCCGCAGCCGGGCCAGCACGCGGTAGGCCAGTGCATGGGAGACGTCCATCTCCCGCCAGGTCAGGAGCACCCGCAGCAGCACGAGCCCGAGGACCAGGGCCCACCAGAGGGCGCCTGGCGGCGTGCGCTCCACCACTGCGTGGCCGACCGCCCAGGCCGTGAGGACGGTCAGGCCGGCCAGGCCGAGCGCGCTCATGGTGCCCAGCAGGTAGATCCAGACCATCCCCCGCCACTCGGGGCGCAGGACGGGCAGGAGTTCACGGAAGGCCCGGAACGCGGAGAGGGTGTTCACGACGTGCTTCCCAGGTGTTCGGAGTCGAGGCTGAGCACGTCCGGGACCCCGGTGAGGGTCTCGGAGCGGTGGCTGATCATGAGGACGACGCGGTCGCGGGCAACACGGTGCAGGGTTCGGACCACGTCCGCGGAGCGGTCGGCGTCCAACGCGCTCGTCGGCTCGTCCACCAGCAGGACCGGGCGCCGGGCCAGCAGCGCGCGGGCCAGGGCGAGGCGTTGGCGCTGCCCGCCCGACAGGCTGGTGCCGGCTTCGGTGACCTCGGTGTCGAAGCCGCGCGGGAAGCGCTGGACCTCGTCGAGGATCCCCGCGGCGCGGCAGGCCCCGACGAGGTCCGCCTCCGCGGTGGCACCGGCCACCGCGAGGTTGTCGCGAACGGTTCCGGCGAAGAGCACCGGCCGCTGGGAGACCACGGCGATGTCACGGGCGCGGAGCGGCCGCCCGTCGAGGTCGATGCTTCCGGTGCGCGGGGTGAGGAAACCGAGGAGGAGGTCGAAGAGGGTGGACTTTCCGGCCCCGGAGGCTCCCACGAGCGCGGTGAGGGAGCCCCGCCGGGCCGTCAGGTCGAGGTCGTGGATGACGTCGCGGGGGGCGTCGGGGTAGCGGAAGCTCAGACCCCTCACCCGCAGCACGTCCGCGGGCCGTTCCTCGTCCGCCCGGCCGCCCCCGGGATCGCCCCCGGGATCGGCCGCGGGGTCGGGCGCGGTGTGGTCGGGGTCGGCGGTGCGCCGTTCGGCGAGGGCCCCGATCCGTTCGAGGCCGGGGACCGCGGTGAGGCCGAGGAACCCGGCGTGCCAGTGCCGCGAGAGGTCCCGGACGGGACGGAACGCCTCGGAGGAGAGCAGCAGGATCAGGTAGACCTCCAGGGCCGGGGCCTGCCCGGTGACCGCGTGGGTGACGGCGACCGCGGCGGCGGCGACCGCTCCCCCCTGGACGGCCGCGTCGGTGACGGAGGTCTCGCCCAGGGAGACGCGCATCACGCGTTCGGTGGCCCTGCGCAGCGCCTCCGAACGGTGGTGCAGCCGCTCGCGGGTGCCGGACACGTCGCCGAGCGTGCGCAGGGTGGCCATGCCGCGCAGGGACTCGAGCAGGTCGGCGCTGAGCGCCTCGTAGCTGTCCCAGTGGTCGAGTCCGCGCCGGGCCATCATCCGTTTCCACGCCATGGGCCCCACCAGCGCGAACAGGACCCCGGCGGCGACGCACAGCCCCGCCCACGGTGAGATCGCGAACAGGACGGCCACGACGATCGGGCAGGTGAGGAGCAGTTGCACGATCGCGGGAACGTACTTGGAGACGTAGGCGTCGATGCCGTCGACCCCGTCTCCCAGGCTGGCCCGCATCGAACCGTCCCGGGCCGCCGTGTCGTGCAGCCGTTCGGGCACCAGCGCGGCCTCCATCGCGCGGCGGCGCACCGCCTGCCTGACCCGGCCGCCCAGACGTGCGGCGGCCGACGCCTGGGCCAGGGAGAGCACCAGGCGCAGCAGTGCGATCCCGAGGATCAGCGACAGCGCGAGCAGCACGTCCTGGGCCTGGCCGCGCAGCACCGCCGACATCGACCAGGCGATCGCCACGGCCTGACCGACGTGGGCGAGGAAGACGAGGACCAGCAGGGCGACGCTCCGCGCCAGATCGGCGGGGAAGCGGGCCGCCTCCCGCCACAGCGGGGGAACGATCATCATGCGGCTGACTCCTTGTCGAGGTCGTGTTCGCCGGGGAGCATCGCCAGGGCGTGGAAGGTCCAGCGGTCGCGCGAAGCGACGAACCCCGACACCGGGCGGCAGCGCCACCGCCGGGACAGGGCCCCCGCGTAGCACAGCTCGGCCGCGGTCCGGTGGGCCCGCCACAGGGCCCGGGCGAACTCGGCGGCGGGCGTGTCCACCGCGACGGACCACGTCTTGAGCCGGCGGGCCCCGAGGACCCACGCCTGCCCGGAGGCCTCGGCGACGTCCGCCGCCCGCGGATCGCGGGTGCGCGGCGCGGCCTCGAACTCGCCGATCGCCGGGGAACGCCTCGCGGCCAGCGCGTCCCTGCGCTCGGGCAGTACCGACCAGGGGTCGGGCAGTTCGACCGCGGCCAGCGGGATCTCCGGCGCGAGTCCGCGCGCGAGCCACCGTCCGTGCTCGGCCGCGCGCGGGACGCCGAGCAGTTCGCGCAGCCACGGCCCGGGGCCGAGCTGTACCGCGGCGGGCGCCGGAGCGCACAGGAACTCCACCGCGGCCAGGGCGTAGGCGGTGTCCGCGATCCACAGCGGCCAGGCCCGGTGACGGTACCGGCCGAAGCTGCGACCGGGTTGCACGCTCAGGACCAGGTGGGTGTCGGCCGCCCCGGCGTCCGCGCCGGGGGCGTGCCAGCCCGCTTCCCGTTCACGGGCCCCGTCGCGTCGGTGGAGGGTGCCCTCCTCCAGGTCGAAGGCGTAGCGGCCCGCGTCAAGGGGGCCGTCCGCACCGACGACCAGGTGGGTGTGCACGGGGTAGGTCGCGCCCGCGGAGGGCACCGGACGCCTGCGCACACGGGTCACCGTCCCGTCGGCCAGACGGTGGTGTCCCGCGCCGCGCCACAGGCCGTCGAGCAGGGCGCGTTCGCGGGCCGGCACCGCCACCGGGTCGGCTCCGGCCCGTCGCCAGGGGTTGGCGCGCGGGCCGGGCGGGCGGGGCGGTCCCGGTACCTCGGGCGAGAAGGCGCGTGCGAGTGCGGGCGGCAGGCGCGAGGGGTCCGCCGCACCGCGCCCCGCGCCGTGTGCCGAGGGGGCCGGGGGAAAGGGGAGGGGCATGGGTGCGGCCTCACATGTGCGGGGGCGGGACGAGGGTGAGGCTCTCGGGGCTCCCGTCCCAGGAGGTGCGCCACCCCCGTTCGAGGGCCGCGTGCTCGAAACGGGGCATGCCCAGGTAGGCGAAGGCCGCCGGGGCGTTCGGGACGAGCCCCGTGACGAAGCTCCGCACCACCCGCAGCGAGGTGCGGCGGACATCGCTCGTCGTCAGGTCGCGGGTGAGGACGCGGTGTCCGCGCTCCGCCAGCCGCTGGTGGACCTCGTCCATCGACACGGCCGCGACCTCGGTGATCGGCCGGGTTCCCAGGGCGGGTGCCGTGAAGCGCCGGGCCTCGCCGTGTACCCGGGGGTCGAGCCAGACCTGGACGTGCGCGCCCAGGTCGACGACGTGCTCGCACTGGCCGCCGGCGGCGTCGAGGTAGCTGGCGTCGGCGCGGAAGTCGAGGTAGAGGCCGCGGGCCATCAGGCCCTGTTCGACGGCGCGGAAGACCCACCCGTCGGCGGTGGTGCAGCCCTGGGTGTAGACCCACGTGTGCACGGCTTCGAGGACGGCCTTGCGGGCGGCCCGCACCGGGTCGAGCGCGGCGGAGAACCCCGCGGCGTACAGGCCGCGTTCCCGGTCGTGCACGAGTGCGGCCACGGCGGGGGCGAACTCCGAGGGCATGAGCGCCAGGGACACGTCCAGGGAGCTGCCGCGCAGGTCGTCGGCGAGCCCGGGGACGCTGGCGGGGTCGATCCCGAAGGTGGGGCCGTCCAGGTGCCACCACAGTTCGAGGGCGTCGCGTTCGATGATCTCCAGGACCCCCCGGTCCCTGGCGTCGTCGGTCCCCTGCCCGGTGGCGATCCCGGCGTAGTTCAGGTGGTGCACGCGCGGCAGGTGGCGAAAGCGCGACTGCCGCCAGTTGAGGTGGACCAGCGAGGCGGGCATCCAGACCTCGGCGCCGCCGTGCTCCTCGCAGCGTGCCCAGAGGGTGGGGGTGTCCTCGGTGAGGGGCTGGTAGGGGAACCCGGTGCGGGAGTACTGCCACGGGGCGAACCGGGGCAGCTCGTCCAGGTCGATCGGGCGGCGGCCCGCGGCCAGCAGTTCCGCACGGGATCCGACGCGCAGTTCGTCGCGGGGGAGGTCGGCGGGGAGCCAGTTCCCGCAGTAGCGCTCGATCCCCTCGGCTATCGCGGCGATCCTGGCCTGCTCGACGTCGTCGAAGGACGTGCCCAACGAGACGCGGTCGGCCGGCCACTCGCCGAGCTGCCGGGCGTCGGCGACGGCCGCGGTCAGCCCCAGGTAGGAGGCGGGGGCGCCGGCGGGGTGCGCCACGGCGCGCACGGAGCGGATGATCCCGCATTCGGGGTCGACCAGCGCGTCCACCGGCAGGGGGCGGCCGTTTCCGGCCGCGGCGGTTCCGGTCGCGGCGGTTCCGGCGGCCCCCGGTTGGGGCCGCCCGGTTGTGGTGGGGGTCAAGGTGAGGTCCTTTCGTGGCGCCAGGCCTCTGACGCGGAATCGAGGGTCGACCGGGTGTGGGACGCGGACGTGAGGATCCCGGTCCACTCCGCCGGGGAACCGGGCAGCCCCTGGGCCGCCAGCCACGGGTTGATGACGTGGCTCAGTCCGCCCGCGGCCGAGATGCGGGCCCGCAGGGCCCTGTCGGTGACGCCGCCGGCCAACCGGTGCCCCCAGGGGCCGCTGGCGAAGTGGCTCGGGGCGCCCCACCCGCGCGCGAGCCGCCGGGCGTCCTCGTGGAAGAAGTCGTCGTCGCCGCTGACCACCAGCAGCGGCACGTCGATACGGCCGTAGCGTGCCGCCGTGTCCACCCGGTCCGCGCTCCACAGCCGCCGCCAGCCGGTCAGCGCAGACGGAGACCAGCCCCAGTCCCCGGCGGCCTCGACCACGCCCCGGCTCCGCGCCTGCGCGGCGCGCCGGTCGAGCTCGGCCGCGGACAGCGGGGGCCGGGAGCGCCGGTGGCGTCCGTGCTCGTGCCACCATCCGATCCGGTGCAGGATCTGCGGTGAGCCTTTGGGGTCCCACGCGGTCTCGGCCAGCCCGAGGGCGGGGACGAGGGCGATGATCGCCGCGACCGGGCACACGCCGTCGCGGGTCGCGGCCCGAGCCGCCTCGAGTGCGGTGTGGGCGGCGTACGAGGCGCCGAAGAGGACCAGCGGCAGCCCCTCGAACTCGTCGGGCAGGTGGGCGAGCGTGTCGCCGCCGTCGTCCTCCTCGTGCGCGTAGGGGGACCAGGACCCCGCCGAGCCGTACCGTCCGCGCACGTCCTGGACGAGGCAGTGGTAGCCGCGGGCGTTCCATGAGCGTGCCGTCGACACGTGCCGTCCGGCGTCGTAGGGGGTACGGATCACCACGACGCCCTCGGGGTTCGCGCATTCCCACAGCCGCCCGCGCAGGACCGTGCCGTCGCGGCCCCGGCAGAGGTGTTCGCGTCCGGGATCCACCGTCATGTCGGCTGCCGAGCCCCTCGGTCGACGGAGGACGGCGGGTCATAGGCCAGGACCGGGTGTTCGCTGATGGTGCCGGTGGCGGCGACCAGCTTCCACAGCGTGCCGCGGTAGCCCCCCAACGCGTCCGACCCCTGTGCCCAGGCGAGGGCCAGGGTGAGCAGTCGGCCCGTCACCAGCACCCGTGCGGCGGCCGAGGGGGGTGCGGCGGCCACGGCCGCGCGTCGCCAGGTGTCGAGTTCACGGGGGACGAAGCTCGCCGCCAGGCGCCGCCGGTACACCTGTTCGGCTCCGGGGTCGTCCCCGTCGAGGCAGATCGGATCGACGAAGCAGTTCTCGCCCTCACGGTAGGCGCGCAGCCAGGCGACGCCCCGGCCCGGCAGCGCGTCGAGCCGGTCCCACCCGTTGCGTTCGGCGGGGGAGTCCGCGTACGCGACCACCAGTCCCCACGGCCAGGCGTCCTCCCCACGGGGGTCGGCCGTGCCGCTGCCCCGGTTTTCGTCGCCGGTCGTCCCGTCCACCGAGGCGAGCAGGGCCTCGCCGTCGGTGTGGCGGGTGACGGCCGCGCCCCAGCCGGTCAGGGCCTCAGCCACCGCGTCGAGGGGCTGGCCCCCGCCGACCAGGGCGACCCGGCGCTGCGGGGACGGCCAACGGCGCTGTGCGTCCTCCTCCTCGAGCGCGGACATCTTCACCCGGAGCGTCTCGGCGTACGCGGAGGCCTCCCCGCCGCCGCCCGAAGCGCCGCCCAGGGCGTCCAGGAGGCCGGGCGGCGGGGACACGAGACGGAGGAAGCGCCCCGAGGAGGTGCGTACGACGCCGGCACCCCCGCTGTCGACGATGACGTGCGCGCCGGTCCCCGGCACGCGGGCGATGGATGGTTCTGGGGGCATGGCCGACCTCTCGAACGGCCCGGTCGGGCAGCGCGGGGCTGCCCGACCGGGGTGCTCACTGACTACGTCGCGGGGCGGGTGCTAGTCGAAGGGGTTCTCGACGAGCGCGTTGGAGTGCGAGGCCGACAGGTGGGCGAGCTGCTCGGACTCCTCGATCTCGGTGACGACGTCGAAGGGGTTCTCGACGAGCGCGTTGGAGTGCGAGGCCGACAGGTGCGCGAGCTGCTCGGACTCCTCGATCTCGGTGACGATCTGGTTGTCCATGGGTCGTTCCCTTCTCGGGTCATGACGCATCGGTCATAAGGGCCGATACGTGTTCGTGGGGGACGAACGACGGTCACTCTAGTTGATAATGATTACCGTTTCCAATAGCTTTGGTCCATGAACTTCCAGAAGCTCCTCGTGGCCGACTACCGCGGGGGTCGCATGTACGCCGTCGCGGACGGCACGGTGAGACCGCTCGGCGACGCCGTCCTCGCCGAGCACGCCGGGTTCCTGACGCTGCCCCGCAGGGAGGGGGAGGGGGCCGCCGCATGGGCCTATGTCGACGACCGCTCCGGCGAACTCGTGGTCTCGGGGGACCGCGGGGAACAGCGCTTCCCCGCGGCCATCCCCGGCGAGCACCTCGCCTGCGACGCCTCTGGCCGCTACGTGGCGGTGACGACCGGCCTGGGCGCCAACGCGGAGGCGTGGAGCGACGTCGTCACCCTCGTCGACCGCGAACGGAGCGGGTCGGTACGGTTCCGCTCCCGGACCGGTGAGCCCGGGGTGATGATCGTCCCCGACCAGGCCGGCGGCGAACCGGTGGTCGTGCTGCGCCACCGGGAGCCCGGGGCCCTGGAGGCGTTCCCCCTCGCCCGGTGCCTCAACACCGCCCCGCACGTGCCCCGGATGACCGGTGAGGTCGTCCACGGGATCGCCGACGACGGACACGGCGACGTCGTCGACCAGCGCACCGGCATCGCGGCGACCGCGACCAGCGAAGGACTGGAGCGTTTCGTCGTCGAGGGCGGGGTTCCCCGCATGCTCGGCACCGTCGCCTGGCCCGTGCCCGGCCGCGCCTACTACCTGCGCCTGGACCCGGCCGCCGGCCGCGCGGTGGGCGTGGTCCGAGGCGGGCCCGCGTCCCCGGCGGCATGGACCGAATGGAGGAACCACCTGGTCGACATCGACCTGTCCACCGGCCGGACGCGCTGCCTGGAGCTGCCCCGGGGACTGGCCTTCCGCTTCGCGCTCGGCGGTACCCGGGCCGCCGTCGCCACGATCCACCCCGACGGAGACGAGCTCACCCTCACCGAGCGGGCCGAGCCGCTGATGCGCGTCGCGCACAGGACCCCGCTCCCTCCGATGTCGCGCCCGCCCGCCCCCGGACACCTGCCCTGGGACCCCGTCGGCGACTCACCCGCACAGCGGCGCTCCGTGGCCCTCGACCCAGCCGGGACGACGGTCGCGGTGACCCGGGGTGGCGACGGCCAACTGCACCTGTTCCACGACGGCGTACTCGACACCGTCACCGTGCCCGGTCCGCTCGACGAGGGCGGGCACCTGTACTGGCACGGCGGCGACACCGACACCATCGGCCGATAGCGATGCACGACTCCCCTCCCCCCGTCGTCCCCGCCCTCGACACCGCACTCACGAAGTGGGAACGGCACGGCCGCCCGGGCCTGCCGGAGAACGGCTTCGTACTCAGCCGACCGCCCGGACGCCGACGCCAGGGCATCTACCGGGCGGACACCGGCGCACCGGTGATCGAGCCCGAGGGCCACATCCTGCGCATGGCTCCCTCCCCGGACGGGCGCAGCATCTGCGTCCAACTGGCCGAGCACGCGGACGAGGACGCCGCACTGGGGCTGGTCGACACCGCCAGCGGAGCCCTGCGGCTGTACCCGCGAATTCGCTGCCGCTACGATCCCATGCTCTGGGACGCCGACTCCTCCGGTGTCGAACTGGTCGCCGGCCGCTCCCACGGCCTCGTCCGCCTCGACGTCGGCACCGGGCGGCCGACGGTCTCGGACGTGCCGCCGGACACCCGGCTCAGACTCTTTCCCGGAGGCCGGCGCGGACTGCTCGCCGAGAGCCGCCCCGGCAGCCCCAGCCGCCTCCTCGACCGGGCCACCGGTACCGAGCTCGCCGCGTTCGCCGCCATCGTCCGGGCCCTGCCCGCGGGGGACGACATCGTCGTCGACGACGGCGCCCGCCTGCACGGACTCGACCCGGACAGCGGCGCCCGGAGATGGTGCTGGGACGACCCGGACCTGCGGATCACCTCGTTCGCCGCCCGCGGCCAGGACATCGTCGCCGTCGGCGTGCGGGCCGGCCGCAGTGTCCTCGTGCGGCTCGTCCGGGGCTCGGTCGCGGCCGAACGAGAGGTCGCCCACCGGGGCGCTCCGGCCGTCGCGACCGGGGTGAGCGCTGACGCCGACCGGTTCCACGTCCTCGTCGAAGGCCCGGTCCTGCCCCCACGGGTGGTACCCGCCGAGGAGCTGCTGTCCGACCGTCCGGCAGCGGCCGGCCCGGAAACCCCTGCACGCACCGAACGGCACGTCTTCACCGCCGGGGACGGAGCGCGCGTTCCCGTCGTGGTCACCTCACCGGTCGGCGCCGAGGGGCCCGCACCGCTGATCCTCACCTGCTACGGCGGTTTCGGTGTGCCGAGTCTGCCGGTGTTCGAACCGACCGTGCCGGCGTGGGTCGAGCACGGCGGACGGTACGCCATCGCCCAGGTCCGGGGCGGCGGCGAGCACGGCCCGGCCTGGCGGCAGGCCGGGCGCGGCCCCGCCAAGGGACGCGGCATCGAGGACCTCGCCGCCGTCGCACGCGGCCTGGTCGAGGCCGGGCTCACCCGACCCGACCTGCTCGTCCTGGCCGGCGCCTCGCACGGCGGGGTCCTGGCCACCAGCTGCGCTCTCGGATCGCCGGGCCTGTGTGCCGGGGTCGTCAGCACCGCGGCGCCGCTCGACCTGCTCAACCTCGGCGCCCACCCGCTCGGACGGCGTTGGGCCGCCGAGTTCGGAGCCTCGGACACCCCCGAGGGGACCGAACACCTGCGCCGGATCTCACCCCTGCACCGGGCCAGGGAGCTCAGCCCCGGCACCGCGCCTCCCCGCTTCCTCGGCATCGTGCTGGCGGAGGACTCCCGGGTCGCCGCCGACGACACCCTGGCGGTCGCCGAGGCGCTACGCCGCGTCGGAGGCAGCGCCCACGTGTGGCGCGCACCGGGAACCGGCCACGGCGGCAACCACCTCGACATCCTGCACCGCCTCGGAACGACCGTTCTCGGCTTCGCGGCCACGACCACCAAAACCGTGCGGACCCATCCATCCACCAGCTAAGAGAGCCTCCGCGACAGATGGCACAAGCAACCAACGGGAGACGAGCGCCGGCCCCCTTCCGGCGCCTCCTGACCAACGCGCGCCCCACAGGAGCGCCCCCCGACGGCGTACCGCCCCCGACCCCTCCCGCTGGCAACCCCCGGCGGCGCGGCGTGCTCGCCGCCCGGATCCTCGTCCCGGCCCTGGCCCTCACGCTGCTGGCGGTGGTGGTGCTGTCCAGCAGCGTCGGCACGATCGACGTGTCCCCGGCGGACGCCCTGCGCATCATCGTGGGCCATCTCGTGCCCGGGATGCCGTGGATGTCGGACGGGTCACTGACGACGGTGCAGGACAACGCCGTCTGGCAGTTCCGGCTGCCCCGCGCACTCCTGGCAGCGACCGCCGGAGCCGCGCTCGCCCTGGCCGGTGCGCTGATGCAGGCCGTGGTGCACAACTCCCTCGCCGAGCCCTACATCCTCGGCGTCTCCGCCGGCGCCGGCGTCGGAGCGGTCTCGTTCATCGTCCTGGGCGTCGGGACCAGCGCTCTGGGCGTGGGGGGCGCGGCCTTCCTCGGCGCGCTCGCGGCCACCGCGGCCGTCTACACCCTGGCCCACAAGAACGGGCGCATCGCACCCCAGCGCCTCATCCTCGCCGGCGTCGCCCTGGGCTCCCTGTTCAGCGCCGTGACCAGCTACCTGACCATCACCACCCACGCGCAGAACGTCTTCAGCATCATGTTCTTCCTCCTGGGTTCGGTCTCCGCAGCCACGATGAGCCACCTCGCCCTGCCCTCGGCGGCGCTGCTCATCGTGGGCGTCTACGCCGCGTTCCACGCCCGGGCGCTCAACGCGCTCCTCGTCGGAGACGACGCCGCCGCGTCCCTGGGCGTCAACGTCAACCGGCTGCGCAGCGGCGCCCTCGTCGCCGCCGCCCTGCTGACCGGATCGGTCGTCGCGGTCTCCGGAGGCATCGGCTTCGTCGGGCTGATCATCCCGCACATCGCACGCATCATCGTCGGCTCCGACCACCGCAGGATGCTCCCCGTCGCCCTGCTCGGCGGAGCGGTCTTCCTCGCCACCTGCGACTTCCTGGCCCGCACCCTGGCAGACCCCTCGGAGATCCCGCTGGGTGTGCTCACCGCGATGGTCGGAGCGCCGTTCTTCCTGTGGCTGCTGCGGCGCGACCGCGCCGACAGCGTGGGGGTGGGCCGATGAGAGTCGACGTCGAGAACCTCCAAGCCCACCGCGGCGGGCGGCCCGTCGTCACCGACGTGAGCGTCTCGGTGCCCTCGGGCACCGTGCTCGGCCTGCTCGGGCCCAACGGGAGCGGCAAGTCCACCCTGCTGCGCGCCGTGTCCGGGCTCGCGGCCCCCTCAGCCGGCCGTGTGCGCTTCGACGGCACCGACATCACCGCGCTGAGCCGCAGGGAGCTGGCCCGGCACGTGGCGGTGATGGCCCAGGAGCACAGCGAGGAGTTCGAGGTCCCCGTCCTCGACCTCGTCCTGCTCGGACGCATCCCGCACGGACGCGGGTACGGGCGCGACTCCGACCGCGACGTCTCCCTCGCCCGGCAGGCCCTGACCCGCGTCGGCGCCGCGCACCTGGAGAACCGCTCGTTCTCGGCCCTCTCGGGTGGTGAGCGCCAACGCGTGCTCTTCGCCCGCGCGCTCACCCAGGACACCCCCGTGCTCGTCCTCGACGAGCCCACGAACCACCTCGACATCGCCCACCAGCTCGAACTCCTCGACCGGGTCCGGGCCACCGACCGCACCGTGCTGGTCGCCCTGCACGACCTGAACCTGGCCGCGCGCTCCTGCGACGCCATCGGTGTCCTGGCCGAGGGGCGCCTGGTCTCCCTCGGCACCCCGGACGAGGTACTCCACACCGACCTGGTCCGCTCGGTCTTCGGCGTCGAGTCGACAGCCGTCGCCCATCCGCGTTCCGGACGGCGACACCTGCTCTTCGACGCCCGCAGCGCGCCGGAGCCGAACGACCCGACCCCAGCGAACCCACCCGCCCCGACCGAGGAAGAAGCAACCACCCCATGACACGCAACACCACCCGGGCCGCGTCCCGGCGCCGTTCCCGTACCCGCGGCCTCCCGACCGGCTGGGCCGCACTCCTCGCAGCGCCGCTGGTACTGACCGCCTGCGGTACCGGTGTCACCAGCGACCAGGCGGCCTCCGATGCCTCCGACGCCTCCGGGGACACCGTGACGGTCACCAACTGCGGACGGGAGCTGTCCTTCGACACCGCTCCCGGCAGCGTCGTCGGGCTGATGCCATCGCAGACCGAACTGCTGCTCCGCCTCGGTGTGCGGGACTCCCTGGTCGGCCAGGCCCAGACCGAGGTCTCGGCGCTGCCGGAGGACGTCGCCGGGCAGGCCGACGGCGTCCCGGTGCTCAGCACGGACGCCCCGCCGGCTCGTGAGGACCTCCTGGCCGTCGCCCCCGACCTGGTGGCCGCTCCCACGGAGTACGAGTTCACCGCGGAACAGGGCTTCGCCAGCATCGAGCAGCTGGACGAGAACGGCGCCCAGGCCTACGTCGCGACCGGTGGCTGCGCCGACCGCCGCAACACCGCGCAGGTCACCGACGTGCTGACGGACGTCACCGACCTCGGCGCCATCCTGCGCGTGCCCGAGGAGGCCGAAAGGCTCGTCCAGGACACCGAGGAACGACTGGCTGCCGTGGAGGAAGCGATCAGCGGCTCCGAGCAGCCCGGCGTCGCGCAGGTCTACGTAGAGGGCAACTCGCTGTCGGCCATCGGCGCCGGTATCGAGGCGGACATCATCAGGACCGCCGGCGGCGCCAACGTCTTCGACCCCGACAGTCCCGAGTTCGCCGACTTCTTCGCCGCGCAGATCAACCCCGAGGAGATCGTCAGCCGCAGCCCCGAAGCCATCGTGTTCGGTGTGAGCGGGCCGGAGCACGAGGAGCAGACGCGCGAGTACCTCCGCGACACCTTCCCCGAGGTCCCGGCGGTGGAGAACGACCTCCTCGTCGCCATCCCCGCGAGCGACCTGTACCCCGGCGCCCTGGGGAACGTCGACGCCGTGGAGACGATCGCCCGGGAGCTCTACCCGGACGCGTTCTAGCCTGGTGTTCGCCCCGCCTGCCCGGCCCCGGGGCTGCCTGTGCCGCCCGTGGTGCCCTTCCCCGGGTGCGCGTGTCCTCGGGCGCCCGGGGCGGGGAGCCGGACGCTGGTTCCGGCTCCCCGCCGGATGTCCCGGACCGGGCGCGCGGGGCGGCGTACCGCCCCTGGTCGAGTGGGGCGGCGCGGCCGGGTCAGGCCTTCGCCCCGGTACCCCCGGCGGCCTCGGCACCCTCGGCTCGGTCGGTGTCCGCCGCGTCCTCCCGCTGCCCGGCGGGGCCCTCCGCGGAACCCGCGGCCGCCACGGGCCGCCTCCGCACGCCGCCCAGGACGTTGAGGAACACGTTGAGCAGCAGCGCGGAGACGGTGGCGGTGACGATGCCCGAGTGCAGGATCACCGTGGCCCAGTCCGGGAAGGAGGAGAAGAAGTCCGGGGCGGTGATCGACAGGACGCCGAACCCGAGCGAGACCGCCACGATCACCAGGTTCTGGTTGCCCTCGTAGTCCACCCCGCCCAGCGTCTGGATCCCGGCCGCCGCGACCGAACCGAACAGCACCAGCCCGGCGCCGCCCAGGACGGGGGAGGGGATCATCGCCACGACCCTGCCCAGGATCGGGAAGAGGCCCAGAACCACGAGGAAGACCGCGCCCGCGGCCACGACGTAGCGGCTCTTCACCCTGTTCAGCGCGATGAGGCCGATGTTCTGGCTGAAGGTGCTGCCGGGGAAGGAGTTCAGCAGCGGGCCGACGACCGCGGTGGCGGCGTCGGCGCGCAGGCCGTCGGCCAGGCGGCGCCCGTCGATCCTGCTGCCCACGACCGCGCCCACGGCGAGGATGTCCGCCATGCCCTCGGACAGGATCACGAGCATCATGACGCACATGGTGACGATCGCGGCGACCTGGAACTCCGGCGGGCCGAAGTACAGGGGCGCGGGCAGGGAGAAGGTCGGCCCCTCGCCCACCGCGCCGAGGTCGAGCTCGCCCAGTGCGGCGGCGAGCAGGGTGCCCAGCACCAGGCCGAGGAGGATCGAGGCCCTTGCCCACGCCCCGCGCAGGACCTTGGACAGCACCAGGATGACGGCCAGGGTCGCCCCGCCCAGCAGCAGGCCCGTGCCGGTGGGGGCTCCGGTCCCGCTGTCCTCGGTGATCCAGCCGACCGCGACCGGGATGAGGGACAGGCCCAGGACGGTGATGACGCTTCCGGTGACCACCGGCGGGAAGAAGCGGATCAGGGCGGCCATGACCGGTGCGACGAGGATGCCGAACAGCCCGGCGGCGATGGAGGCGCCGAAGACGGCGGGCAGCCCGCTGGACTGCCCGATCGAGGTCATCGCGGTGACCGGGATGAACGAGGCGCCGACGACCAGCGGCATCCGCATGCCGAACCGCCACACACCGAGCGTCTGGATGAGCGTCATCAAGCCGCTGACCAGCAGCGCGGCGCTGATGACGAGCCCGGTCTCCACCGGGTCCAGACCCACCGCGGCAGCCATGATGAGCGGCGGGGCGACGACCCCGGCGTACAGCGCGAGGATGTGCTGGATGCCGTAGGCGACCATGAGCCGCAGGGGAGGACGCTCGTCCTCGGGGCGTTCGTCGGGGTTCCGGCCCTCCGGTGCGGGGGCCGGGCCGCCCGTGGGGGACTTCGTCATGGTGGGCCTTCCGGGACGGGTCGGTGCGGGGCCTGCGCGAGCGGGTCACCGTTCTCGCGGGACGCGGGGCCGCGGTCTCTCACACGGACAAATCATCGGATGATCCGAACTGACACGCAAATTCGGGATGAACACTTGGATGAACGCACCAATGCGATCCGGAGTCACCACGTTGCCTTCCGTGATCGTGTGTGGGTGTGCGCGTGCCCGGGACCTTTCCCGGCCGTGCCCCGGACCGCTGCCACCGGAGGCATTCCGGGCCCCGGCAGGGTCCACCAGCAAGGCGGAGGGCCCGGCCGCGGAGTGTTCCGCGACCGGGCCCGTACGTGACCAAGAACGCCCCCGGGCGCCCGCCGCCGCACCGCGCGGGACAGGCGCCCGGACCTCACCCCCGCAGCTCACCGCGCAGCACCCGCGCGGCCAGGTCCGGCAGGTCGGGATCGTGACCGGGTCGAACGCGGCGGGAGCCCACCAGTGCACCTGGGCCGTGCCCTCGGTGTGACGCGGGTCGAAGAAGCGGTTGCCCGGCCAGAACGAGTAGCAGGGCCACGGTGTCCGGGCGGTTGGGGGATGCCGCATGGGGTGCTTTCTTGCTTTTATGTGCTTTTGTCGGTTTGCCAACCCTCATGCTGTGCTTGGGTAGGTGTGCTTCTGGCGTGGGCGTGGGTTTCGGTGGCCGAGGGTGGCCACCCGCTTTTTCGTCGGCAGAGCGCCGCAGGACGGGGACGTGCCCCGTTGTTCTGCTAGGAATGAACTGACTCCATCCCGCGCTCGTGGAGTCCCTTCTGCCGTCCTCGGGGCCTCGGCCCCGGGACCCCCGTCCCCCGAACTAGAAGGTTCTTCGGTATGACCTGTTCCAGGTTGACCCTCGGCGCTCTGGCCCTGGCACTCCTCGTCCCCCTCACCTCCTGCGGCCTCCTCCGGGACGCAGAGGAGGCCGCGCAGACACAGGTGGAGCCCGTGGAGGAGTCCCAGGGCACGGAGACCGTAGAGGCCACGGCACCAGCAGCGGAATCATCTCCCGAACCGGGAAGCGCCGAGGACGCCCTGCCCTACGTCGAGGCACTGGGCCGTATGAGCGATCCCGAGCTGGTCGAGGAGGGCCTGGAGTTCGCCCACCCGGACTGGCCCGCCCACGGTTACCTGCAACACCAGGCGAACAGTGTCCGGGCCAACATCATCAGCGGTTATCAGTCCCAGGACGACTCGGTCGAGCTGAGCGGCGAGAACATCCAGCTCTGCCAGGAGAACGGCTGCGTCACCTTCGGCGACTTCGTATTCGTTGAAGGGCTGCTCGCCGACTTCCAGGTGAACGGCAACCCCGTCGGTGAGAGGTTCGGCTCCGGTGGCGGCAGTGACTCCGGTGAAGGGATCACCGGAACGGTCGTCAGTAGCTACTACACCACCCAGGCCGACGCCCTGGTCGTGTTCGCCGACGTGGAGACCGAAACGGCCGAGGTCAGTGTCCTCGATGCCACGCACGAGGCCCCCGACGGAGAGCTCGGATTCCTGGACCCCTTCTACGGATTCACCGGGCAGGACTACTTCACACCCGCCTCCCCGGGCCAGGTCATGCTCCAGTTCGAAGACTCGCCCGGAGGCGGCACCGTCAACCTGGTCCTGCAGTGTGCCGAGGGATGCGACGGCGAGGTCCACCTCTCCCTGCCGCTGGAGTGAGCCCGAACCACCCACCGTGCCGCACGGCGCCCGGGCCGCACGTCCCGGGCGCCGCTCTCCCGCCGGGCCCGGCCGACCCGCCCCCGTCCCGCACCGGGCCGTCGCGCTCTCCCGCGCCGTCGCCAGCCACCACCCTCAGAGGAGGGCCCTCGGCTCGGATTCCTCCCTTACCTGCCCATCGGCACCGAACACCACGAACCGGTCGAAGCTCCGCGCGAACCACCGGTCGTGGGTGACCGCCAGGATCGTCCCCCGGTAGGCCTCCAGCGCCGACTCCAGGGCCTCGGCCGAGACCACGTCCAGGTTGTCGGTGGGCTCGTCGAGCAGCAGCATGGTGGCGCCCGACAGCTCCAGCAACAGCACCTGGAACCGGGCCTGCTGACCGCCGGAGAGGGTGTCGAACGACTGCTCGGCACAGAGCGCCAGTTCGTAGCGGTCCAGCGCCCGCCCGGCCTCGTCGCGGGGCACGCCCTTCCGGGTGCCCTGCCCGCTGTGCAGGATCTCCAACAGGGTCCGTCCGGCGAACTCCGGGTGCTCGTGCGTCTGCGCGAACCACCCCGGCAGCACCCGGGCGCCCAACCGGGCCCGGCCGGTGTGCGGCACCGGCTCGACACCGGCGCGCTCCTCCTCCGGCACCGGCGAGGACTCGGGGTCGTCACCGCCGCCGGCGAGCAGCCGCAGGAAGTGTGACTTGCCCGAGCCGTTGGCGCCCAGCACCGCGACCCGCTCGTCGTACCAGACCTCCAGGTCGAAGGGGCGCATCAGCCCCGTCAGCTCCAGGTTCTCGCACACCAGGGCGCGCTTGCCGGTGCGCCCGCCGCGCAACCGCATCCGCAGGTTCTGGTCCCGGGGCTGCTGCTGCGGCGGCCCCGCCTCCTCGAACCGGCGCAGCCGGGTCCGCGCGGACTGGTACCGCGTGGTCATGTCCGAGTTGTAGGCGGCCTTCTGCTTGTACATGGACACGAGCGCCTTCAGCTTGGCGTGCTCCTCGTCCCAGCGCCTGCGCAGCTCGTCCAGGCGGGCGAACCGCTCCCGCCGGGCCTCGTGGTAGGTGTCGAAGGCGCCCCCGTGCGTCCACGCGCTGTTGCCCGCCGCACCCAGCTCCACCGTGACGATCCGGTCCGGCACCCGGCTGAGCAGTTCGCGGTCGTGCGAGACGAACAGGACCGTCTTGGGGGTGGCGCGCAGAGCCTCCTCCAGCCAGCGCTTGCCCGGAACGTCCAGGTAGTTGTCCGGCTCGTCCAGCAGCAGCACCGGCGCGGGCCCGCGCAGCAGCGCCTCGATGACCAGCCGTTTCTGCTCGCCTCCGGAGAGCGTGCGCACCTGCCGCCACCGGCAGCGCCCGTAGGGCGCGCCCAGGGCCGCCACGCAGCACTGGTCCCACACGACCTCGGCCCCGTAACCACCGGCGTCACCGTAACGCGCGATCGCCTCGGCGTAGCGCATCTGCGTCATCTCGTCCTCGGAGACCATCATGGCCTCCTCGGCCCGCTCCAGGTCCGCGTGCGCCCGGCGCACGGCCGCGGGGGAGACCGACACCAGGAGTTCGTGCACGGTGCTCGCGTCCCGCACGTGCCCCACGAACTGCGGCATCACCCCCAGTTCGCCGTCCACGGTCACCGCGCCCGACTGGGGCGCGAACTCCCCTTTGACCAGGCTCAGCAGTGTGCTCTTGCCCGCTCCGTTGGCACCCACGAGGGCGGTCCTGGACCCCGCGCCGACCCGGAACGACACCCCGTCCAGCAGCACCCTCCCGTCGGGCAGGGTGTGTGTGACCCGGTTGACGTCGACGTAACCCACGACCGCTCTTCTCCCGCTGCTCACGAACCACCCGCACGCCCGACCGGCGCCCGCGGGCAGGCTCGCACGCCTGGGCGACCGGCCGCAAAGGGTTATCGCGGGTGGTGGGAGGAGGGCCGGGGCAGCTCGGGAGGTCGGGTGCCGCTCATCCACAGGGCCAGCTCCTCCCGGCCCACCAGCACCATCTCGTCCCCCGCCTCCCACGCGGCGGCCTCGGTGAAACCGTCGGAGGCCACGAACATCCCCAGGTAACCGCGGTGGGTTCCGGCCAGCACCCCCAGGAAGGCCCGAACCTCGTTCGGCGGGACCGGTCTGCGCCAGCGCTTGCACTGCACGACCAGGGGGCGCCCGTCCGGGGTCTGGGCGCGCAGGTCCGCCCCGCCGTCGAAGGAGCCGCCCACCACCGCGACCCTGGTGTAGCCGTGGGACCGCAGCAGGCTCGCGACGTACTCCTCGAAGCGCACACCCGTCATCCGGTCGACCGCGGACAGGTCGGTGCGGGCCACCACCCTGCGGTCCCCGGCCAGCCGGATCCGGACCCGGCCCCACCAGACCAGCACGGCCAGACCGGCGGCGGCCGCCAGGGCCAGACCCAGCCACACCAGCGGACGGTCGGCGTTGTCGTGCAGCCAACCCAGGGCCAGCAGCGACACCACCACGGCCAGGGGCAGGGCTCCTCGGAGCCACCGGGCCCGCCGCCGGGCCCCGCGTCGACCCCCTCGTGCGCTCACGTTCCTCCCCGGGACACGGTCTGGGGTGCCATAACGGAGCACATCATCCCACGGGTGGCCAACCCGACAGCCCCGTCCCGGTACGACGGGACGGGGCTGTCCCCGGGCGCTGCCACAATGGCACCAGCCGCCCTCCGGACGAGAGCACCGGTCCCGCCGGGGGCGACCCGCGCGCGCACGCGAGCCCTCGGGGCGCGCCGCGGGAGTGAACGGGAACGACCGGGGACCGATACCGCGGGGGTTGAGTGGTGGCCGAACGCAGGGCGTTGGACCTGGACGCGCTGGCGGTCAGCGACCGCTTCCGCCTGTTCAACTTCACCCGCCGGGACGATCACGTCACCTACCTGTGGATCCTGCGGGCCGTGGACCGCCTCCGCGAGGTCCACCAGGTGCAGGTCGGTGCGGACGAGGTCGAGGCGACCCTGCGCGAACTGGGCGCTGCCCACGCCGAGGTGCCCGCGGTCCCCGCCCAGGGGCTGCGCAGCCGCCTCGACGAACTCGCGGCCGACGGCGTGGTGCACCGCTTCGACGACGCCTCCCGCGCGGGCACGCTCGCGAGCTACCGCAACCGCCAGTCCGTCTACCAGTTCAGCGAACTCGGCTACCGGGCCTACCACGCGGTGGAGAACGTCCTCGGCGCCCGGGCGGAGGACGTCAACCTGTCCCGGCTGGTCTTCTCCGACGTGCTGGAGGACCTCGGAGCCCTGGCCGAGGCCAACCGCACCGGCCGCGCCGAGGACGTCTACCGGCGCCTGTCGCGCCTGGACTCGGTCATGGAGGACATGGGACGGCGCTCCGCGCAGTTCCACGTCACCCTCGGGGAGATCCTGCGCTCCACGGAGGCCTCACCGGAGGTCTTCCTGCGCCACAAGAACGCCCTGCTGGTCCACATGTCCGACTTCATGGCCGAGCTGGACCGCTACCTGCCCCGCCTGGACCGGGCCGTCCACGAGGTCGAGGCCACCGGCCTGAGCACCCTGCTCTCCCGCGCGGTCGAGGCCGACGAACGACTCTTCATGGAGCGGGCCGAACGCCTGGAGGACTGGTCGCGCCGCTGGTGGGCGGTGCGCGCCTGGTTCGCCTCCGAGGGCGGGGCGCCCACCCGGGCCGCCGAACTCGGCCAGGCCACCCGGTCCGCCGTCTCCGGGGTGGTCGCCCTGCTGCGCCAGATCACCGAGGCCCGGCGCGGCGGCGTCAACCGCTCCACCCAGCTCCGCCACCTGGCCGCCTGGGTGTTCGACACCCCCGACGACGGGGCGGCCCACGCCCTCATGGGTGCCGCCTTCAACACCCGTTCCGCCCGCCACCTGGGTGTCGCCCACGAGGACGGCGACGAGTTCTCACCCACCGACTCCTGGCACGACGCGGCCGGAGTGGAGGTCTCGGTCACCCTGTTCCGCAACGACCGGGCGCCCACCCCCGGGGTCCCCAAACCGGTGCGCCGCGACACCGGTGCCCGCTCCGAGCTGCGCCGCCGCCAGCGTGAGGGGCGCGAGGCCGAACGCGCCTCGGCCGCGCTCCTGGTCCGCGAGGGCGCACACGGGCGCGTCCTCGACGACAGCGACACCCGGGTCCTGCTGCGGCTGGTCACCAAGGCCCTGGAGTCGAGGGAGGTGTACTCCGGCCCCGAGGGGTCGCCGCCGGCGGTCGTCGGGCGCCTGAAGTCCGCCAACGCTGACGACGCGGGCACCCTCGTCAAGCTGGTCCGCGACGAACGGGGCAGCACCGTGCGCACCTCGCAGGGCAACCTCCACCTGCCCGGCTTCCGGGTCGAACTCGCCTCCCGCGCCCGCGGAGCCCGACGGGGCGCCGCGAGCACCCGGAAGGGGGACTGATGGCCGCCCGAACCCGCCCCCGCGTCGAGACCGTGGACCTGGGCTCCTACCAGCAGGCCGTGCGCAAGGTCCTCACCTGCGACGTCATCACCGCTTCCCGTCCGCGTCCGGGCGTACTCGACCAGGTCCTGTACTGGGCCGACCAGATGGCCGAGGACCTGCGCGCCCTGTTCGGGTACACCCTCATCGCCACCACCGACCACGTCCGCCTGGTCCGCGAACTCGACCTGCTCGACCCCACCCAGCGCCAGACCTTCGCCCGCAAGGGCAAGCCCTTCGACCGCCGCCGCCTGGCCTACCTGTGCCTGCTGCTGGCCGCCTTCCAGCGCTCCCAGGTCGAGATCAGCCTCGGTGACCTGGTCCGACGCGTCACCCCCTCGGCCAACCGGATCGAGGGCCTGGGCTACGACCCCACCGACTCCACGCACAAGGCCGCGCTGGTCGACGTCGTCCACTGGCTGCTGGACCGGGGCGCCCTGCACCTGTCCGACGGCTCCGTCGAGGCCTGGGCGCGCGGCGGCGAACAGGGTGACGCGCTCTTCGACATCGACCACGAGATCTGCGAGGTCCTCTTCCGGCCCACCCGGCCGATCCAGCACCTGCGCAGCGCCTCCGGGCTGCTCAGTGACGCCCTCGGCCAGGACGCCCCGCGCGAACGCGCCGCCCGGCGTGCCCGCCGCCTGCTGGTGGAGTACCCCGTGGTGTACTACGCGGACGTCGAACCCGAGGTCGCCGCCGCACTGCGCGGCAGGGGCCCGGCCGAGGAGGTGAGCCGCCTCACCGGGACGAAGCTGGAGCGCCGCGCGGAGGGGGTCCTGCTGGCCGACGCCTCCGGCACCTTCACCGACCGCGCCTTCCCGGGCCGGGGAGGCGCCGTCACCCGTACGGCCGGACTGCTGCTGGCCCAGATCGCCACCTACTTCGAGGAGTCCTGGGCGGGCCTGACCCGCCTGCCCGCTCCGGGAGCCGTCCACGAGCACCCCGACCTGGTCGCGCGGATCGACGCCGGGATCCCCCGGGAGGGGATCGTCACGGAGCTGGCCTGGGCCGAGGGGGAGCGCGTCCCGACGGTCGGGGAGCCCGCCACGGTGCCGCTGGTGGAGCGCGAACGCCTGGAGGACATGCTCGCCGACCTGTTCGAGGAGTTCGGCGCCGCCTCCTTCACCGCCACCTGGCAACAGGACCCCCAGGGCCTGCTCGACGCCGCCCTGGCCCTGCTGACCGACCTGGCCCTGGTCCGCCCGGTCCCGGGCGGGGTCCTGGTCACGCCCGCCGCGCTGCGGTACCGCAACATCCGGGGCGCGCTGCCCGAACGCCCCGACACCGGCCTGCTCCCGTTCGGTCCGCTCGACCCGCCCGAAACCGACCAGCCCGAGACCGGTCAGACCGGTGGCGGCCCCGACGGCGGCCCACCCGAGAGCGACCGGCCCGACGACGGCGCCGCCGGGACAGAAACGCCCTCCGCCCAGCCAGAGCAGCCCGAGACCGAAGGAACCGAGGAAACCGCGCCATGACCCGCAGGAGCGACCGCTTCCGGCCCAGCCGGGCCGGTGTCGTCAACGTCTGGGACTACGCAGACGAGGAGTTCGTCTTCGCCGACGGCCGCCTCGTCCTGCGCGGCCACAACGGTTCGGGCAAGACCAAGGCGCTGGAGGTGCTGTTCCCCTTCGTCCTGGACGGCTACACCGACGCCCGCCGACTCGACCCCTTCAGCGGCCAGAACCGCACGATGAAGTCCAACCTCCTCTACCGGGGCGACGAGTCCGCCTACGGGTACGTGTGGATGGAGTTCGCCCGCGCCACCGACGGCGAGGAACCGGACACCGGTGCTTTGGACACCGGCGCCCCGGCCGCCGCAGACCCGGGCACCGAGACCGTCACCCTGGTCATCGGCCTGCGCGCACACCGCCACCGCGACGGCGTCACCCCCTCCTTCTTCGTCACCGACCAGCGCCTCGGGGTGGACTTCGGACTGCTGGCCACCGACGGGCGCCCGCTCACCGAACGCCAGCTCAAGGCGGCCCTCGGCGAGGACGCCCACCACTCCACCGCGGCCGACTACCGCAGGGCCGTCGACGGGCGCCTGTTCGGGCTGGGAGAGCGCTACGTCCAGCTCCTCGACCTCCTGCTCGCCCTGCGCCGTCCCCTGCTGGCCAAGGACCTGGACCCGGAGAAGGTCTCCCACACCCTCACCGGCGGCCTCAGCCCCCTCGACGACGCCCTCGTCGACCAGGCGGCGCGCGACTTCGCCAACCTCGCCGCCGTCCAGAGCCGGTTCGCCAGTGCCACCGCGGCCCACGAGGCCGCCCGGACCTTCACCGGCGTCTACGCCGACTACCTGACGACCAACGCCCGCCACCGGCTGGCCCGGGTCGCCGCCGCCACCGACCAGGCCGACGCCCACGCCCGCACCGTCACCGAGGCCGCCGCCGAACTCGACCGTGCCACCGCCGCCCGGGACCGGGCCCGCGAGCGCGCCGCCGAACTGTCCGAGGAGGCCGCGCGCCTGGACGCCCAGTGCGCCGCCCTGCGCCAGCACGAGACCCTCCGCGACCAGCAGGCCCTCCAGGTCAGGCGGGAGAACAACGACGCACGCGCCCGCCAGATCGCCACCCAGCGGGCGCGGGTGCGCGCCCAGGAGGAGGAGATCTCCCGCCTGAGCGGTGAGAGGGCCCGCGTCGCCGAGCGCGTCGAGCGCGAACGCGCCCGGGCCGAGGAACTGCGTACCGAACTCACCGCGGCCGCCGAACACTCCGGTATCGCCCACGACGCCGAAGGGCCCGTCGACACCGGCGACGACCTGCCCGAGACCGCACGGGCCAGGGCCGACACCCGCCTCGACGACGTGCGCGCCGTACGCGAACGGCTCGCCGCCCTGGACCGCGCCGAGGACGGCCGCGTGCGCGCCGAGACGGCCGCCGCCCGGGCCGAGGAGGCCCTCGGTGCACGCGAGACGGAGTGTGCCGGAGCCGAGGAGGAGCTCGCCGAACTCCGCCGCACCGCTGCCCGGAACCTGGACGGCTGGTCCGAGCGGTGGGAGATCGCCGGACCGGACTGCCTGACGGCCCTGCGCGGCACGCTGGAGCACTACGGTGAACCCGGCACCCCCACCCTCGCCCAGGTGTTCAACGAACAACTCCACGACCAGCAGTTGCACGTGGCCGCCCAGGCCAACGGCCTGGAGTCCGAGCAGACCCGGCTCGGCGAGGAGCTGACCGCCGTCCGCCGCGAACGCGAGGACATCGCGGCCGAGCGCGACGACGCCCCGCCCGCCGACCCCCTGCGCCCCGCACCGCGCGGGGACCGGCCCGGCGCCCCCCTCTGGCAGCTGGTCCGCTTCGCCGACGACCTGCCCGAGGAGCACGGCGCCGCCGTCGAGGGCGCCCTGCACACCGCCGGGCTGCTCACCGCCTGGGTCCACCCCGACCCCGACCTGACCCGCCAGGCCCTCGAACGGGCCGAGGCCGACGTCTACCTGCTCCCCGGCGAAGGCACGGGCGACGGTGCCGGGTCCGCGCCCACCGGGCCGACCCTCGCCGACCTCCTGGTCCCGGAAACCCAGGACCGCGTCCCCACCGACACCATCGCCCGTGTCCTGGCCTCCGTCCCCCTCGCCGAAGGGGACGGCGCCCCGCTCGCCGAGCTCCCGTCCGGCGTGGACACCGGGGCCCGCTTCCGCCTGGGCCCGCTCACCGGCGCCCACCCCAAGCCCGCCGCCGAGTTCATCGGCGCCACCAACCGCGCCCAGCGCCGCCGCGAACGCCTGGAAGCCCACGACGCCCGCATCAGCGAGCTCTCCGCCCGGCACACGGAGCTCGGCGCCCGGCTCGCCCGGGCCCACGAACTGCTCAAGGACTTCGACCGCGCCCGCGCCGACCTGCCCGACGCCACCGAGGTCGTCAGGGCGCTGCGCACGCTCGAACACCACTCCACCCTCCTGGCCTCGGTCCGGGCCGCCCGCTCCGAGACCCGTCGCGACTTCGACGCCGCCGTCGCGCAGGTCGACGCCGAACGCCGCCAGGTCCGCGCCGCGGCCGCCGAACGCGCGATGCCCACCCGCAGGGAGGACGTCGACGCGGTCGCCGCCGCGGCCGAGGCCTTCCGGGACACCGCCCGGAACCTGCACGCCACCCGCGCCGGCATCGCCGACCACGAGCGCGACCTCACCGGCCGCCGGGACACCGTCGCCCGGCTGACCGAAGCGCTCGAGGGCGACCGCGCCGACCTCGACCGGAGCCGCACCGAGCACGAACGCGAGACGGAGGAGCTGGCCACCCTGGAGGCGGCCATCGACGCCCCGGCCCGGGAACTCCTCGACCAGCTGGAGCGGGCCCGGACCGAACTCGGCGACGTCCGGGGCAGGCACCGCGAGGCCACGGGGGAGGCCTCCCGTGAACACGACCTGGCCGTGCGCTCCGAAACCCTGCGCGACAGCGGACGCCAGTCCCTGGCCCAGGCCCTGGGCACCCTTTTCGAGCACGCCGCAGCCTTCGCCGGGCTCACCCAGCCCGCCGTGCGCGCGGTCATGGGCGTGGACACCCCTGGCACCTGGCCCGTGCCCGACCAGTGGCCCGCCCCGGAGGAGGCCGCGCAGCGCCTGCTCACCGGTCGGGCCGCCACCGTCCGCGAGGTCCTGCCCGGAACGGCCGCCGACCTGCTGGACGGCTTCGCCGGGGCCGTCGGGCCCGGCGAGGTCGGCGAGGCCGAGCTCAAGACCGCGGGAAACCGCATGTCCCAGGCCCTGCGCACCTTCCAGGAGGCCCTGGGCGGCGACGCCGAGGGCTACCGCGTCGACCACGAGGTCGGCGCCAGCGGACTGGTGACGGTGCACGTCAACGACGAGAACGGCCGCAACCCCGTCTCCGTTTTCGCGCGCGCCGTCGCCGAACGGGTGCAGGAGCAGGGCGCGCTCCTGCACGAGGAGGAGCAGGGGGTCCTGGAGGACGAGCTGCTCAGCGGTATCGCCCAGCAGATCCACGACCGGGTCCGCACCGCCAAGCAGTTGGTGCGCGCCATGGACCGCGACACCCGCGCCCGGCCCATGTCCTCCGGCACCAGGGTGGGCATCCGCTGGTCCCGTTCGGACGGCCTCACCGACCACCAGCGCCAGGCCACCGAACTCGTGCGCCGCGACGGCGCCGGGCTCGGCCCCCGGGGCCTTGGCGAACTCCGCGCCGTCCTGCGGCGGATGATCCGCGACTACCACGCGACCCACCCCCGGGCCAGCCACAAGCAGGTCCTGGCCGCGGTCCTGGACTACCGCGACTGGTACCGGTTCGAACTGCGCCTGGCCGAACCGGGCAAGGACGAGGTCACCCTCACCAAGAACAAGCACGAGCAGATGTCCGGCGGCGAGAAGTCCGCCGCCATCCACCTGCCCCTGTTCGCCGCCGCCAACGCCCTGTACTCCTCGGCCGCGCCGACCTGCCCCCGCGTCGTCGCCCTCGACGAGGCCTTCGCCGGTATCGACGACCGCTACAAGCCCGAACTCATGGGCCTGACCGTCACCTTCGACCTGGACATGTTCATGACCGGCCACGACCTGTGGGTGCACTACGACACCGTCCCCATGGCCGCCCACTACGACATGCACCACGACAAGGCCAGCCACACCGTCTCGGCCCTGCTCATGCTCTGGGACGGCGAGCAGACCCTGGACGCCGACGCCGGGTTCGCCGGAAACGAGGAACTCGCCGCGCAGCTGCTCGGCATCGCCCCGACCAGGTACGTCCCCCAGTCCACCGCGGGCACCCTCCTGGGCGAGGCGGCCCAGTGACCGACCTGGACGTCTTCCGCACCCGACTGGGCACCCTGATGGCCCGCGTGCGCAAGGAATTGGAGGACCGCGACGGAGCACTTTCCGGGGGTTTCAAGCTCAAGGGTCTGAGCGAGGAGGAGGCCCACCGGATCCGGGGCTTCGTCGGCAAGGAACCGGGCCCTCACCCGGACCAGGTGCGGGTCGATCTCGCGCACCTCGACGAGACCGTTCGCCACGGCTACGGGGTCGGTCTTGAAGAGCTCTTCGAGGCCCTCGGGAACCCGCTGCGGTTCAGGAGCGCGGTCAAACGGGAGGAGGAGGAACTACGCGCGCGCATCCTCGCCCCGGCCCTGGCCAGCCCCCTGTACGGGGCCGACTGGTTCCGCTC
This sequence comes from Nocardiopsis sp. iso_40, assembly GCF_056173285.1. Classification (NCBI taxonomy): domain Bacteria; kingdom Bacillati; phylum Actinomycetota; class Actinomycetes; order Streptosporangiales; family Nocardiopsidaceae; genus Nocardiopsis; species Nocardiopsis sp. iso_40. The sequence continues at coordinate 2,567,732 of NZ_CM149666.1, forward strand.
CTGGCTCGAACACCGGGACACCCGGGCGGCGGTCACCCGACGGGTCCGGAAGAAGGACACCGACACCTTCGGCCAGGCCGTCCGGGTCCTGGAGGCGGTCGACGCCCACAACACCGAGGCCTCCGCCAGCGGGACCTCCCCGCTGCTCCTGCAGAGCCTGGCCGTGCGCGCCACCGGCGACACCAAGGCGCTCAACAACGACCGCCCGCTGGCGGGCCTCGTGCTCGCGGCCCTGGCTGCGCGCTCCGGCACCACCCGCCCCGCCGACAGGGACGCCCAGGAGCGCCGTGCCCTGTGGGAGGAGAACGACGTGGTCCAGGACGACCTGGCCAGCCGCGTGCTGACCCTCAACCTGCCAGCCCGCGGCCCGGTACTCGGTACCTGGCTGACCGAGGCCGCGGAGCACGGCGTCCCGTTCCAGGTCACGCTGCACCAACTCGTCCGCTTCCCGCCGGTCCCCACCGCACGCGTGGTCCACGTGTGCGAGAACCCGGCCGTGCTCCGTCTGGCCGCCGAGAGGCTCGGATCGGAGTCCGCCCCCCTGTTGTGCACGGAGGGCTGGCCGTCGGCCGCCTTCCACCGGCTCGCCGCGGCCGCCGTCAGCGCCGGGGCCCGCCTGCGCTACCACGGCGACTTCGACTGGCCCGGAGCGGCGATAGCCCGGCGGGTGGCCGAACGCTACGGGGCCGACCTCTGGCGCATGTCCGCCGCCGACTACCTCGACCACGTCCCCGACGAGCACCATCCGCTCGAAGGGCGGGAGCGGCCCACGCCCTGGGATCCCGGCCTGGCCGAGGCCATGCGTGAGCGCGGGGCCGCCGTCTTCGAGGAGTCGGTCGCCCCCGCCCTGGTGGAGGATCTGGCCCAGCGGTGACCCCGGCGCGGGCACGGGCGTTCGCGGGGGAGTACCGTGCCGGTGGCCCGGCGGCGACACCCCCGCCGGCCACGACGCGGGAAGGAGCACGGATGACGGTCGTCACGAAGGTCGCCGGCCTCGTCGGCAGGTGGTTCGCGGTACTGGTCCTGGCCGGGGCGCTCGTCGGTCTCCTCCTCCCGGAACAGACCGCCCCCGTCGTCCCCCACGTGCCCCTGCTGCTTGGGATCATCATGTTCGGGATGGGCCTCACCATGCGCCCGGCGGACTTCACCGTCGTCACCAGACACCCCGGGACCGTCCTGCTCGGTGTGCTCGCCCAGTACACGGTCATGCCGCTGCTGGGCTGGGGCATCGCCCACGCGTTCGGGCTGCCGCCCCTGCTGGTGGTCGGTATGGTCCTGGTCGGCGCCTCGCCCGGCGGCACCGCCTCCAACGTGATCGTCTACCTGGCGCGCGGTGACGTGGCGCTGTCGGTCGCGATGACCTCGATCTCCACCATGCTGGCACCGTTCGTGACACCGCTGCTGGTACTGGGGCTGGCCGGTTCGACCCTGCCGGTCGCCGCGGGCGACCTGTTCCTGTCGATCCTCCAGGTCGTGCTGCTCCCCGTCATCGCCGGCCTGCTGCTGCGCACCTTCGCCGAGCGCGTGGTGAGCCCGCTCCTCCCGCTGATGCCGCTGGTCTCCGTCACCGGCATCGTGCTGGTGGTCGCCGGGGTCGTGGGCGCCAACGCCGACGCCGTGCTGGGCACCGGCCTCCTCCTCGCCCTGGCCGTGGTCGTGCACAACACCCTCGGCCTGACCGTCGGCTACCTGGTGGGCTACTTCGGCCGGATGCCCGAAAGCGCCCGCCGCGCCGCGAGCGTGGAGGTCGGCATGCAGAACTCCGGTCTGGCCGCCAGCCTGGCCACCACGCACTTCGAGCCCCTGGCCGCGCTGCCCGGGGCCCTGTTCTCGGTCTGGCACAACCTGTCCGGCGCCGCCGTCGCCACCTACTGGTCCCGCAACGCCCCAGGGGAGGCCGAGGAGGCCAGGGAGCCCGAGCGCTCCTGACACGCCGAGGGTTGCCCCGTCCCGGGCCCGCATGACACGCTCTGCCCCCGACATCCCCCGAGCAACGCGAGGACGTATCACGTGGCCGCCCGGAAGAAGAAGCGCAAGCCCGGACGCGGAAGAACCGACCTGCACCGCGGTCCCACCCGCGACCCCGGACCCACGGGGAACGTGGGCTGCTACTTCATCCTCTTCGCGATGCTCGCCATCGGCCTGGTCGTCCTGCTCCTGGAGCTCCTCGGCTAGGGTCCGGCACCGCCTCCCACGATTCCCGGATCCCACACCTGCCGGACCTGGCCTGAACCGGCCAGCAGTGATCACACGAAGTAGTCGCGCGAACACCGCAAGCCTGTAAGGCTGGTGCCATGTTCGCGTGTCACCGCATCGCCCCCTGCTCCGGGATGCTCGTACTGGCCCTGCTGTCGACCCCGGGCGTCCTCGTCGAACGGGTCGTCGCCCTCGCACCGCCCCCGGACCCGCCGGGTGTCACCGCGCCCCTCCGCTGCCCGGGGCCCCGACGCACCCCGAACCGGCTCCGCGTCCACCGTCCGCGCAGGCCCCCGCACTGCGGATACCACTGACCCGGGAAAGGAACAGCGTGCGCCACCGCTCCCTCTCACGCAGAAGAACCGGCCTCCCCCAACCCCGCGGCGACAGATGCCCCTGACCACGAACCCGTGCACCGCCCCGAACAGCCCGCTGACCCCCGTCAGCGGGTGACGGGGGTGCCAACACGGGAATCTGCCGGAGACACTCGGGGCTCAAAAGGACCGGACGGGTCCCGCGATGAACGGAACCCATGGGACACCCGCATCAACGGCTGCCCCACACGCCCCGACCCCTGAGTCACACGAACACCAGAGGGGGTCGGGGCTACCCCGAGAATCGCAAGAACCCCCGTGCCCGGAGTACCCGAAGGGTTTTGGAGGACCGTCCGGCGAAATTCCAGAACCCGGCCCTGAGCAGCACGGACTCCTCTCGCCGTGCAGGGTCCGTGCCCTGGAGGCATCAGCGGCCCGGCCCGGGAAGGCTCCTTGAATCCGCCCTCCCGGCCGGGCCCGTGTCGTGTTCGGGCGCGGTACGGATCACGGAAGGGTCGTGCCGCCCACACGGCGTTGGTGCGCCTTCACGCACGTCGCGGGCGGTGAACCGAAAACCGTGCCGAAGATATCCGTTTCTTCCTCGTGTTTCGCGCGGGCAGGCGACTTTCCTGTGCTTCCGTTTTCTCTGTTGAGAAATGGCAGGTGGGGGCATTGGTTTCCTGGGAAGGGAGAATAATTTTCCCGGAAGGTGGCACGGAGAACATCGGATTCGTTAGGATTTAATCCCCCGACTGTTGGAGTCCGAAATGAACGAACGCTTTGTTCGCACGGTCGAAGTTCCCCTGGATGACGGGGGTGCGGAAACGGTTCTCGTGCAGATCGTCGGTGTGGACGAGTCCCTGGTGCGGGTGGGGCGCGGCGACCGTTCCCTGGCACGGGCCAAGAGGTCCTTCGGGCAGATGCTCGACACCGTGCGACCTGTGGCGGAGAACTTCGTCGGACGGTTCAAGGACATGGCAGACGCTCCGGACGAGATCGCTCTGGAGTTTGGTATCTCCCTGTCCGCCGAGGCGGACGTGGTCATAGCCAGCACCACCACCGAGGCCAATTTCTCCGTGAGCCTGAAGTGGAAGAACGGGTGAGGTGCCGTGTCAGTCGATAACCCGGGGCGCGGGCGCCAAGGGCCTCCCACCGGAGTGACGGGACAGCGATGACGGAAGCGGTGCCACGGAGCACGGACCAGATACTGGCCTCGGGGGTCGTCCGAGTCGCGGGACAGGACGGGCAGCCCCGCGGCACGGGTGCCCTGGTCGCGCCGGATCTGGTGCTGACCTGCGCTCATGTGGTGTCGGACTGTCTGGGGTCCCCCCGGCGGGACCCGGTGGAGGCCGGGGCCAGAGTCATGGTCGACCTTCCGCTGGCCGGACAGGCCGCCCGCGGCCTCGGCCCGAGGGTGGCCGAGGTGGAGCGGTGGATACCGATCAGGCCCGACCGGACGGGAGACGTCGCGCTCCTGCGGATGCGGGACCCCGTCCCGGGCACCCACCCCCTGCCCCTGGCCGACCCCGACGACATGTGGGACCACCGGGCCCGGACGGTGGGGTTCACCGGTGGTGAGCCGACCGCGCTGTGGTTCCGGGGGGTCCTGGGCGGGGCGACGGAGGAGGGCTGGGTACAGCTCTCCCGGGCCGACGGGCAGGCGGCCCATGCCAGGGAGGGGTTCAGCGGGGGACCTGTCTGGGACGACGAACTGGGCGCCGTGATCGGCCTCGTGGTCGCGGCGCAGGCCCAGCGGGAAGCCCAGCAGGTCTTCGTGCTGCGTACCGGAACGCTCCTACGCGAGCTACCCGAACTCGAGACCGTCCTGCTGCCGTCCGCTCCCTTCCGGGGGTTGGCCCCTCTGGGGGAGGGCGACTCGGACATCTTCTTCGGCCGGGAGGAGGACGTCGACCGGGTGGTCGCGGCGCTGCGCGGCGGACATTCCGCCGTCACCGTGTACGGCCCTTCGGGCTGCGGCAAGTCCTCTCTCGCCGTCGCCGGTGTGGTGCCGAGGATGCGCCAGCACGGACACGAGGTTCTGGTGGTCGACGTAGGCCGCACCTCGTCCCTGAGGGCGGCTCTGGCGACAGAACTCTTCACCCTGGCGGTGTCGGGCCGTTACGGGGTGGAACATGCGCAGCAGGCCGACCCGGACCGCATACGGCGGTGGTTGGACAAACTGGGGTTCCCGGACACCTTCCACCGGGTGACCGGGCAGCAGGGGACGAACGTACTGGTCGTGCTCGACCAGGCCGAAGCGCTGCTGAACCTCTCCGGACCGGAGGTCGAGCAGGACGTCGCGCTGCTGTTCCCGGAACGGCGGACGGACGGCTTCCGGGTGCTGCTCACCCTGCGCGCCGATTTCATGGACGCCGCACTGAGCCACCCGGAGCTGGGAACCGCGCTGCGGCACGGCACCACGCTCCCGCTCACCCCGATGACCCGGGACCAACTGCACGCGGTGATCACCGAACCGATCAGACGTATCCCGGGGGTCGAGTACGACCCCGGGCTGGACCAGCGCATCCTGGACGACGCGGGCCAGGACCCCGGAGTCCTCCCGCTGTTGGGCTTCGTCCTGGCCAAGCTGTGGGAGCGCCGGACCGGCGGGCGGTTGCGGGCCGAAGCGTACGAGGAGCTGGGACGGGTGCCCGGCGCGCTGCGCCGCCACGCCGAACAGGCGTGGCGGGCCTGTGTCAGACCGGGGGAGGAAGCCGAGGCGCGCCTGCTGCTGACCGGCCTGGTGCGCGTCCTGCCCGGCGGCGAGGCACCGCTGCGGCGCGTCCTGACCCGCGAGGAGGCCGGTGAGCGGCGCTGGGAACTGGTACGGGCGTTCGCTCGGGCCGACTGGCGCCTGCTGGTCCTGCACGGCGGCGACGGCCGCCCCCAGAGCGCGGAGCTGTCCCACGAGGCACTGATCACCGCCTGGCCGGAGCTCGCCGGGGAGGCCCGGGCCAGCGCCGACTTCCTGGCCGGGCGCGCGGAGGTACAGCACGATCTGGAGCGGTGGCGCAGCGCTGGCCGCCCCGCGGATCTGTTACCCGGTCCCCTGCAGCTCGCGGCCCTGGAATCCAGCCTCCGCCAGCGCGAGACGGACCTGACCAGGGAACAGCGGGAGTTCCTCGCGCAGGCCCGCCGACGCCGACGGCGGCGCCGGAACGCCGTGGCGATGAGCGGGGTCGCGGGCGCCCTGGTCCTCGCGCTGATCGCCGGGTTGACCGTGTTCCTCGTCCAGGAGTCGAACGTACGAGCGCAACGGGAGGCCGAGGGGCTGTCGCGCTCGCTCGCGATCCAGTCGGACGAGGCAGCGGAGAGCAACCCCGTCCAGGCGGCCCTGATCGCACTCACCGCATACGAGGCCGCTCCGACCCAGGAGGCCCGCAGCGCGCTGATGCGCCGGTACCTGGAATTCCAGGACGTTGAGTGGTCCCTGTCGGGTGCGGAGGGGCAGATCCGGGAAGCCGGCATGAGTGCGGACGGCTCGGTGACACTGGTGCGGACCGAAGGCGGCCGCGCGACCCTGTTCGCGCGTACGGACGAAGGCGCGGTCAGGCAGGAGCAGCTCGGCCTCACCGAGAACGTCCTGTCTCCTGTGGTCAGCCGGGACGGTCGGCGGATCGCTTACGTGCACGAAGCGGGCGGGACCGTGGTCTGGCACGAGGTTCTGCCGCAGGGCCAGAGTCTGCTCGGCCCGCCGAACCGGCTCGAGGGGGGACTGACGGAGCGTTCGATGGGGTTCCTCTTCCGCGACACGAAAATCATGGACTTCTCGCCCGAGGCCGGACTGCTGGTCGGGGTACCGGCGGCGGACTCCGACCAGCCGGTCCAGGTCTGGGACCTACAGACGGGGCTGTCACGGGAACTCCCGGAGGACACACCCCGGCTGACGGAGGTGTGGTTCGGCCCGGACGAGGACACGCTGGTGGCCGTGGTCCCCGACCCCGACTCTCTGAAGGGCGCAGTGGTGACCATCGACGTCGGCACCGGGACGGTGCGTGAACTGGCGGAGGGTATTGCCCCCCAGCATGTCGGGGTCGCGGGGGACGGCAGCGTGGCGGTGGTCTGTCGTGACTCGGAGGGCGGCCCGGACTCTGGCGAGCCCACGTCTGAGGAGGCCCGATACCAGGCCGTTCGGGTAGCGGACGGTCAGGTGCTGAAGAAGCACGTCCAAGGGGAGGTCGCATCCTGTTCCGACATAGCCGTCTCCGATCAGGGGGAGCGGTTCATGGTGCCGGACACGGAGGACGAGTGGGTACTCGTCGACACCTCGGGGCAGGAGGAACCAACACGGTTCCTCGGGCCTTGGGATTATGCAGACAGAGGCTACCTGCCTTTGCTGGGGACAGCACGTGATCCGGTCCTCGTCACCCGGGAAGCGAACGGGATCACCGGATGGAAGTTGGCCCACTACGACGGTGAGACCGCCTACAGCCCCCCGCGCCTGATCGGTGACGGGAGCACCATGGTGGTCCGCCTGGGCCGGAAGGGCGGCAAGCTGGTTGTCGCGGAGACCGAGGGCGAGGGGCGGACCCTGGCCAGCGTGGACCGTGACTTCTCCGTTCCCCCGGATCCGAAGCAGGAACTCCAGGTCAACCGTGCCGAGACCCTGGTAGCGGACGTGTCGGACCAGAATCGGATCACGGTCTACGAGCTGCCCTCACTGCGTCAGGTGACCGAGTTCACCACGGTTCCGCCGGAGGGGGGATCGGAGCGGTTCCTGTTCCGGTTCCTGGACGGGGACCAGTTCATGACGCTCTCCGGGGCGACCCTCGAACACTGGGACGCCCGCACCGGTCACCGGTTGTCCGCCCTGGACCTGGAGGACCTGCGGCTCACCGAAGAGGAGCAAACGTACTACACCGTCTCCAGCCATCCCGAACCGGGGCATGTGAGTGTCCTCGCCGACGGGGAGCAGGTGCTGCACGCGGTGGACCTGGCCACCGGTGAGAGGAAGGAAGAACTCAGTATCCGGCTCGACGACGCCGAAGCAGCGATCTTTCTCGAGGATCCGCGCTACCTGGCTGTGATGACCACGGGAAGAATGGTGGAACTGTGGTCGGTACCTCCTGGCCGGGCCCCAACCAAGGTGATGGGTTCCCTCGGACCTTTGAACCCGAACCGCTGGTCGGCGACCGTCCCCGGAGGAGCAGTGTTCTTCCTGGCCAACGACAGTTCAGCGCAGTTCCTGTGGGCGGACGACCCCACGCGCAGGGAAACCTACCAGTTCGACGAGCCCCAGGGGTTCCTGGCGGTCACCCGGGACGGCCAGGCGCTGCTGCGGACGCCCGTCTTTGGTGGCTCGATGAGCCTGCTCCGCCTCGATCCGGAACTGTGGAAGCGGCACCTGTGCCTCGTCACCGGCCGTGAACTCACCGAGGGCGAGGCCGGTGCGCTTCCTTCGGACGTGCCCGCCGAAGTCTGCGGGCCATGAGTAGCCCACAGCCTGGTCGTGGTCTCTGCCGGGCCGGTTCCGGGGAACGCCCGGAACCGGCCATGGTGTCGGGCGGGCGGTTCAGCCCTCCATGAACCGGTACCCGAACTGCTCCAGACGGGCCCGTGCCCGCCCCAGCTCCTCCTCGGTGAACAGCGGGGCGAATTCCGGTCGCAGCACCAGAGCCTCCACGGTCAGGTCCAGACGGCCCTTGTCCCACAGGTGGGCGAACCCGTCCGAGACCGCCGGGGCGGCCAGCAGTTTGCGCGCGGTGCCCAGCGGCCCCAGGTCCGAGAGCATGCTCAGGAACGCGGACGGTGTGTAGGAGGCCTCCCGCCGGGACCGCTCGTACAGGCCCAGCATCTCCTTGCCGAAGTCGGTGGTCGCGGCCTGGGCGGGTTCGGGACCGGCCCTCTCCGATTCCCACCAGAAGGCACCACCGGAAAGCTCGGCCGAACCCTGGCCGGAGGACTCCCGGCCGATACGCTCGACGTAACCCCACAGGGAGTCCACCGACGTGAACACCTCGTACCCGAGTTCCTGCAGTCGGGGTAGTTTGGCCTGCTCGGGGTCCAACTCCAGAACCACGGGCTTGCCCAGGCCCCGTTGCAGGCCTTCCGGCCAGAAGGCCTCCGCCTCGGCGATGACCTCACCGCGTACCGGGTCGCTGATCACCGTGTCCAGCTCGGGGTCGGCGTACCCGGCTTCCCTCAGGGCCTCCACCAGCTCACGGATCTGGGTGGCGCGCGGGTCGACCGCGGCCTCGGCCGCCACCGTCAGCGGAGCCAGCTCGGTCGCCTCCTCGGCCGCTGTGCCTTCGAGCAGCTCCTCCAGGAAGGTGTTGGCCGCCTCCGCCAGGAGTTTCCTCCGGGCCGCCAGGAAGTCCTGGTAGCGTTCGGGGCGCCACAGCTCCGGGTCGTCGGGGATCCACTGCGAGGCCAACACCCCCGGGTGCTCGGCCTCGGCCCGGCCCAGGTACTCATCCGGTTCCCAGCCGGAGGCGCGCAGATCACCGTCCGGGGTCAGGAAACAGAAGTTCGCGATGGCGTCGGCCTTGCCGTCCAGCCCCCGGAGCAGTTCCGTGGAGAAGAGGGTGCGCCGCAGGAGCTGGTGTTGTTCACCGGCGGCCTCGGCCGTCAGCAGCTGTCCCGTACTCAGGTCACGGGTGTCCCTCGCCCGGACGAGCAGGTACAGCAGAGGGTAGAAGCGGCCGCCCTGGGTCCCCTCGAAGTCGTGCGGACTGATCCTCAGGGAACCGCTCCGGGAGCGTTTCAGGGCATTGATCAGACCGTCGACTCCGCTCTTGGCCGCGGTCTCGTAGTCCCGCTGCAGTGTGGTCTCGGTGGTCGCGGTGTACCGGGCCCACAGTGCCGAATGCATGTACCAGTACAGCACCTTGTCCTGGTGGGCACGGTCGTCGAAGCTTCCCCCGTTCAGCTCCAGCAGACGCACCGCCACCGCGATCGAGGAGCGGCTCTTGAGTACCCGGTCGTGGTCCAGCCCCAGGCGGCCGCGAACCGCCTCCAGAAAGGTGTCGGTGTGCTCGATCGACCGTGCCAGGGCGGAACGGAAGCCCTCGGCGTCCACCTTCCCCAGATGGTCGAACTGCGACCGGCCCGTCGCTACCGCCGTGACCACGCGCAGCAGCCAGTCCAGCGAGAACCGGTAGCCGTCCTGTTCCCAGCGGCCGATGGCCTCGCGCATCGTCCTGCGGGCGTCCGGCCATTGGGCGCACACCTTGGCCAGGGCCAGGTCGCCCTTGGAGAGTTTGGTGCCGCCGGAGTTGACCCGGTTGAAGATCTCGACGACCTCGTCGATGTCCTTCTCGACCCCGGTGATCTTCTCCTGGTGGAACTCCCGCCCGGTCACCTGGTGCAGCTGGTTCAACCGGCCCAGGTAGGAGTTGGTCTGCTCTGGAAAGGCCTCGTGCAGGGGCTGGAAGAAGTGGATCGGCCCCTTGTCGAACAGTTCGGTCACATTCACCCAGCGCGGATCACCGGCCATCCTGGTCGGCATGTAGAAGGCGAAATCCTCGCTCTCGACGTTGAAGTACACGCCGGTGAACGCCTTGGGGTCGCCGTCGAAGAACCCCGGCGGGTTTCCCTTGATCACCCCGTACAGCGAGGTGATCCGCTGTTGTCCGTCCAGCAGCATCAGGTAGGGGCCGTTGCCGGCGGAACCGCCCCGTGCCGACAGGTCGGGGTCGGAGGTTTCCCACATGAGCAGGCTGCCCACCGGGTGCCCCAGGTAGATGGAACGCATCAGGCCGCGCACCTGGTCCCGGTTCCAGACGTAACCGCGTTGGAACTCCGGAAGCAGCACCGTGCCGGTGTCGATCTGGTCGAGGAGCATGGACAGTTTCGCCATGGTTCCGTCTTTCTCGTCAGGGGTTTCGTTGGGAAAGAGGGGTTCAGCGGCTCAGGACCGCGTCGACGAACGGGCTCGGACTGCCGTGCCAGCTCACGTGCAACTGCTCGCGGGCCCGGGTGCACGCGACGAAGAGCAGGCTGCGTTCACGCAGCAGGTCCCGTGCGTGCGCGCCCGGATCCTCCGCTTCGGGCGTCACGCTCCGGGGAGCGGGTAGCTGCCCGCTCCCGGCGCCCACCACTGCCAGACAGCGGAACTCCAAACCCTTCATACGGTGCATGGTGCCGACCGAGACCGCGTCCTTGGCCGCCTGGCCCCTGACCAACGGGACCGCCGGAACACCCGCGTGCTCCAGCTCCGTCACCACCTGTTCCACGGACCGGTTGGACCGGGCCGCCACACCGATCTCCCCGGACAGCACCCCGGCCTCCGTCCACTCCCGGATGGTGCGCACCAGGTGCTCCGACTCCGCCTTCGCGGTGGTGAAGCCGGTCAGGACCGGTTCGGACCCGCGCATCTCCGAACGACAGTCCGCCACCGAGTCCAGGCCGCCGTCCATGTCGTCGACTGCCTGACCCCGCATCAAACCCAGGCCCCAGCCCAGGATCTGGGCGGTCGTGCGGTAGTTGATCCGCAGCTTGGTGGAGCGCCCCCGGATGTCCACTCCGACCTCGGCCAGACTCACCTGCGGACCGTAGATCCGTTGGTGGGTGTCCCCGGCGAGAAACAGGTCGTCGGGCCCCTGCGCGACGGCGGACCGCAGCAGCCGCCACTGACCGGGGTGCAGGTCCTGGGCCTCGTCCACCACCACGTGGTCGAAGGGTCGGGAGCCACGCTCACCGAGCAGCCGGGCGGACTCCTCCACGATCGTTTCGTAGGTCCACAGGCCCTGCTCGACCAGCAGTTCACGGAAGCCCGAGACCGCCTGCCAGACCTGGGCGCGGTGCAGGGCGTTCAGGCCGCGGCCCCGGCCGCGTCGTTTGGCGGACAGGTAGTCGGGGGCGGTCGCGACCCGGCGTGCCAGGACCACCTGACGCCACTCCTCGGCCAGGAACGAGGGGGACAGGTTCAGCTCCAACCCTTTCAGGACCTGTTCCCACAGCTGCCGTTCACGCTGGGGCTGCAGCAGGTTCGGCTGCCCGTGCTCCTCGCGGAAGATGCGGTTGGCCAGCCGGTCCACGTGCTCCACCCGCACTCTGGAGAGCACCTCTTCGGCGTCACCCGAGGCATCGTTTTCGGCGAGCAGGCGCAGGCTCGCTTCCAGGGAGTCGGCCAGGGTGGAGGTGAACGTGGTGAGCAGGACCCGGCCCCCGGCACGGGCCAGGCGGTGGGCGCGGTGGATGGCCACGACGGTCTTGCCCGTTCCGGGACCGCCGCTGACCCTCGCCGGCCCCCGGTAGGAAGCCTCCACCACCGCCCGCTGCACGGGGTGCAGGTAGATGCGCCACAGGTCGAATGGGTGCGCCAGCGCCGCCATCAGCTCTTCGGGGCCCTCGACGAGCAGTACCCGGTCGGAACTGCGCTGTACGGCCGCGTCCAGGTCGTGGGGGTCCACGTCCTCGACGATGGCCGGGCCCAGTTCCGCCCATACCTCCTCGGGGGTCATCCCGCTGGCCAGCCCGTACAGGACGTCCCACTGCACCGGCGGCAGCAGGCCGCGGGCGGCTTCCAACTGGAACGGCGCGGTGAGCACACGTGCCAGCGGTAGCGTGTGCTCGTCGATCCCCAGGCGTCGCAGCTCGGCGTCCTTGACGTTGTCGAAGAGCCGCTCGGGCGTGCTCTTGGCCATGCGTTCCATGTGCGGCAGGCTGGCGTCCAGTGCCGCCACGTCCCGGATCTCGACTCCGCCGGTGGCCATGTTCACCGAGGCCTTGCGGCGTTTGGCCCAGTCGTAGGCGTCGTCGTGCGCCATGACCCTGAGCAGGGTGTAGGTGTCGCCGCTCTCCGGAGCCAGCACCACGCCGCGCCAGAACTGGTCGATGCGGATGGTGCGGAAACGATCATCGCGGGCTCCGGTGATCTTCTCCAGGTGCAGTCCCGCGTGTGTGGCCTCCTCGAACTTGGCGAACACCTCGCCCACCCGTTCACGCACGGGCTTCTCGAGGTCGGGGAACTCCTTGAGCAGGTCCAGGTGGAGGGCGAGTCGAGCCACGAGATCGTCCTAGCGGATCAGGGTGTGCGGAACTGTGCGTACGACGGCGACCGGAGGCGGGCGGAGACCGGTGAGTGCGTGCGGGGGCGGGCCACCGGACGGTCGGTACGCCCGGGGCCGTCGGGCGCGGGTGGCTCGTCCTTGTCGGGGGATGGATGTCCGGGGCGGGAAGAGTGGTGGGGTGGCCGGGAACAGGTCCAACCTAACGCGTCGGTGCTCCGGTGGCCGAGAACACACTGCCCGGGTTGCCCACTCGTTACAGGCTTTGTCCGGCCTGGAGGCGCCGTCGGCTATGTCGAGAACACCCGCGACAGGGCCGCCCCGTACATGCGTTGGGGGCTGGGCAGCGACGGCGGGTGCAGGATCCCGGGGATCGGTTCCAGGTCCTCGGCGAACCCGATCAACCGCCCGTACACCTCCACCGCGTTGGCGGGACGGTTCTCGGGGCGCTTCTCCAGCAGCGCTCCCACCACCTCGGCCAGCGCGGCGGGGACGTCCGGGCGCCGGGCGCGTACCCCGGAGGGCGCCTCGCCCACCTGCTTGGAGGCGACGGCGAAGGAGGTCGAGGCGGTGAACACCCGCTCTCCGGTGAGCATTTCGTACAGGGTGCAGCCCAGCGAGTACAGGTCGCTCAGGGACGTGGTGTCCCCGGACAAGAGCTGCTCCGGAGCCATGTAGGCGGGGGTGCCCGGTGTGTGGCCGTCCTGTGTGATCTGCGACATGTCGGTGCGTCCGAGGGCCACGGCCAGCCCGAAGTCCAGGACCTTGACCGTCCCGTCCGGTTCCAGCATCAGGTTGCCCGGTTTCAGGTCGCGGTGCACCAGCGACGCCCGGTGCGCGACCGCCAGCACCGCGCAGGTCTGGGCGGCCACCCCGCTGGCCCAACCCACTGACAGGCGCTCCTGCTCGGCCAACAGGTCGGCCAGGCTCACCCCGTGCACACGCTGCATCACCAGGTAGGGCTGTTCCTCGCTTCCCGAACTCATGTCGAAGACCGAGGGGACCCCCGGGTGCTGCAGCTCGGCGGTGATCCGGGCTTCGCGGGTGAACCGTCGGATCAGCTCGGTGCGTTCGTCGGGGTCGGCGTCTCCGGGGAACCGGAGGAACTTGACCGCGACCTCCCGGTCCAGCCGGATGTCGCGGCCCTCCCAGACCTCGCCCATGCCGCCGCGGGCCAACGGCGCGGGGTTGAGCCTGTAGCGTCCGTCCAACACCCGCGCGCTCCGCGTCGCCCCGGCCATGCCTCGCCCTCTCCCGCCGCTGGTCCTCGCGCCACGACGCTATCGCAGTCCGACGCGGCCTCATCCGGGAATCCTCATCACACGGCCCTGGCTGGCCGTGTGCCAGGTCCCGACCAGTGGCCCAGGACCTCGAGAGCGTCCCTGCGCCTGAGCAGATCGTGCACGGTCTGGTTGCGGTAGGTGCGCAGACACCCGTAGCAGGAGGTCTCCGGTCCGCAGTCGCACTCGTTCACCCGTGCGAAGGCGGCCTGAAGAACCGTGTCGAAGTGCTGGGAGATTCTCTCGGCTCCTCCGGCGCCGCCGGGAACGGTGTCGAAGAGCACCAGGCTCTTGCCACGGTCCTTACCGTGGTGCACGGTGCCACCGATGTCGTCGCGGCTGATCTCCAGGGCGGAGGAGGCCCCCTCCAGAAGTGCGTAGAGCAGTGACTGGCGTACTCGCTCGGATGCCTTTCCCAGGTCGAAGGGGCCGTTGAAGCGGATCGACATCAGGTCCGTCTCGTAGAGGTGGCCCAGCGAACGGCGCTTCAACGGTCCGGTGCACATTTCACCGTTGGTGGGTCTCGGGTGCTTGGTAGGCACCTTCTTGTCGTACGAGACGGGTGCGCCCCAACCACACCAGTCACACAGGTAGAACCCCGAACCGTGACGCCCTTCCGAGACCGCGACCAGTTCGCCCCGGCTCCCGCTCAGGCAGCGGGCCGAGCCGCCGTCCGCGAGGGGCCACACCTCCTCCTTCGGGTCCTCCGCCAACCGGCGCACCTCGGTGAACCCGTTCCAGAAACGCTCGGGCGGGGTCTGGCCCACCTGTTGCGCCTTGTGCGCCGAGACGAAACCGAACTCCGGCACGCTGTACACGCCGCTCCGCCCCCCGACGGCCCCGCAGGACCCGCAACTCGGAGACAGCTTCCTGGTGATCTCCGAAGCCTGTTCGTAGTACCCGCAGGAATCGCAGAGCCGGTAGTGGTATTCCCGCAGTTCACAGTCGGGGCGGCGGTACACCCCGGCCGATCGCCACAGTTTTCCGCCAGCGACGACCTCCGAGCCCGGCGCGTACTCGTGGATGGCCGAGGTCAGGTCGCGCGTGAGTTCCAGTTGGCCACCGGTGTCGTCGGCGTGGACCGTGCGCAGCTCCACCGTGTCCACCGGGAACCCGTACTTGGGCAGCACATTGCGGGTGGCCAGGAAGCCGAGAAGATTTCGGTCCCGTACCGTCTTGACGGTTTTCTCGATCTGCTTGACCACGTGGCCCTTGTGCTGTTCGAAGGCTTCCCTGCGACGTTCCTCCAGCAACTCCAGGTCTCGGCCGATCTCGTTGCGGAGCACCTCCAGCATGGCCACGAGTTCTTCGGCCCAGGCCTGGCCCGGCAGGCCCAGGCGCTCGGCCACCTCGGCGGGCAGAATCCGTTCCAGTGCCCGGGTGATCTCCTCTGGTACCGGGTCCAGGAAGTGCGCGACCAGGTCCACCGGCTGTTCCTGGGCGACCTCCGCGGGCTGGAAGAAGTCACCCACCCGGTCCCAGGTCCTGCCGCTGCTCTGGTACCAGTGCCGGAAGAACGCGGACAGGGCCACCGAGTGGGCGTGCCTGCGGTCGATCCGCTCGTTCACCAGGGGGACGTAGGGGGTGCGCATCGTTCCGCTGATCATCTGCTCCGGCTGCTGGTAGCGGAACAGGTCGTGTGACCGGCGTAGGGCGTGGGTGACCGCCAACGCCTCCGAGTGGACGCGCCGCCCGGCGCGCCCCGCCCGCTGCACGTAGTTGGCGGTGGTCGGCGGCATGTTGCGCATGAACACGGCCTGGAGGTCACCCACGTCGACGCCGAGCTCGAACGTGGTCGAACACGACAGCGTGTTGACCTTTCCCTGGATGAAGTCCTGTTGGATCGTGCTCGCCTGGGAAGTGGTCCACTGGGCGGTGTGTTCCTGCGCCCGCAACGGAACGGGGTTCATGTTCAGGTACAGGTGGCGGTGGTGGTCGGTTCCCTCTTCCCACTGGGTCAGATCGAGGGGTAGGAGCGTTCCGTTGCAGTTCAGCGTTGGGCAGACCCCCCGTACGGAGACCGGATGGGTTTTCTTGCAGGAGTCGCACTCGTAGGGAGCGTTGCCCGGAGCTACCGGGCTGAGGCGTAGGAATTCGTGGTCGAGCTGGAAGACCGTCCCGAGCCCTTTGGAGTCGAACTTGCTCAGCCACCCCTGCGGGGTCTCACACAGGAACTTCCACGTCTTCGCCAGCGCGTCCCGTGGGTCCTGCGCGCGGCCGGTGCGGTGGAGCACCCGGGCGAGGTAGTTCAGGCGGCGGTTGTCCCCAGCGGTGGGCAACCAGCTCAGCACCTTGTGTTTGCGATCCGACCCGGTCACCCGCATGCGGATCGGGCCCAGGCGGGGAGCGAAGGCGGGGTCGTTGGACCTGACCCCGTCCGGCATGGTCACCACCCCTTGCAGGCGCATCGTGCGCACCAGTTCCCCCAGCAGGTCCCAGGTCTCCCGCTCGTCCAATCCGAGGAGTGGGGGCAACGCCTCGGACATCTCCGCGCGCTCGGGCCTGAGAAGCTCCACCCTGATCAGCCCGCGCCCCTCCAGTGACTGGCGTTCACTGGTGGAGACCAGCTCGCTCATCACCCACAGGGCTGCCCGGTTCATGCGTGTCGTGTGGGTGTCCACGTGTCGGAAGCACTGGGCCCGGTCCGCTGCCTCCATGGTCCGCTCGACGGTGTCGCGCACCGAGAGGCCGCCCGCCGGGTCGCCTGCGCCTCGGATCGCCTGAATGATCAGCCGTCGCTGTTGTAGGACCTGGTACGTGTGGTCCAGGTAGGGCGCGAAGTAGGCCGCTGCCTGGCGGCTGTCACTGAAGGTGAGCAGTTTGCGGCCGCCGCCGGGTTGTTGGGACCGGCTGGTGTCGGTGTCCTCTGGCAGTGCCTGGTAGAGCGCGGTGGCGATCACCCCGGCCGAGGAGTCCCCACCGCTCAGGAACCGCCGGATTGCGCCGATGCCGCGATATCCGCAGGTCAAGCAGTGGGATGTGCCTTTCTCCGAAGACCGGAAGAGCTGGACCTGTCGGACCGACCGCTCGGGGCAGGTGAGTGGACAGGGTGCGTCCGAATCGCTCGACAGGGTCGCGCATCCTGTGCACAGGTACCGCTCGCTCACCTTCGTGGCGCCGATCCGTTCCGCCAGGGTGTCGTCGTCCTCGTCCACCGCGCTGCCCGTCTCGCCCAGGTGGAGCCAGACAACCTTGTCCCGGACGGACTGTTGGGGCAGGAAACGGTCCGTCGGCCCCTGGCCCTGCTGGACCACTCCCACCAGGTAGGCGTCACCGCACCGCCGACAGGCGGCCAGTTCGAAGGCGGGCAGCCCGCACCCCTCCCGCGGGCAGGTCTCGTGCCTGGCCAGGGACACGTGCGGTTGGGTTCCGTGCACACACGCGAAGGCACCGTCGGTGGCTCTGGTGAACAGGTGGTACCGGGCGGACAGCATCGGACTGCCGTCGGTGCCAGTGACCCGGTTGCCCAGGGCCACCAGGGAGGTCAGTGCCCGAACCCGTTCCGCGGGAGTCAGTGGTTCAGGGTCGTCCTCGAACACGGTGTCCGCGAGTTCGGTCAGGGACCGCGGACCCGAGTTCAGGGCGTTGCGCAGCCGGTGCATGCGCCGCTCGGCCGAGAGCAGATCCGCAGGGGAGACGGAGGCGGTGGTGGGGACCGGGGGCCCGCCGTGGAAGGCGGCGAGCCCGTTCAGCGCCAGCCCCGGATCCTCGTCCGCGCTCAGGCCCGCGTAGGTCCTGGCAGGAAGCGGTCCCCACTCCGGCAACGCGGTGGTGCCCTTGGGTGCGGCCCTCACCAGGTCCTGGAGTTCGGGGTCGTCGTCGATCCATGCGAAGGGTGCGTCGAAGAACAGCCGTCGGGCGAAGGTCATGACCTCTTCGGGTGTGCCGCCAACGGTGGCGCTGGTGGCGATGCACTGGAGTTCACGGTCCGGTGCGACCCGGTCGCGCAGGCGGCGCAGCAGCATCGCGATCTCGGCCGCCTTGGCGCCGTCGTAGACGTGGGCCTCGTCCAGGGCGATGAACCTCCAGTGCCCCGCGTATTCGCCCTCGAACAGGTCCATGTCCTTGGGCCTTAGCAGGAGGTACTCCAGCATCGCGTAGTTGGTCAGGAGCAGGTGCGGTGGCTGCTTCTGCATCTCCTCCCGGCTCAGCAGCTCGTTGGGGAGGATCTCCGCGTCCGGATGCAGGGCGCGGAAGCTGCTCGCGGCGTCCCGGGCGGTCTTCTTGGTGTCTCCCGTGTAGCGGCCGAAGGTGATGTGCGGGCTGCTGGAGAGCAACTCGCGCAGGCGCTTGAGCTGATCGTTGGCGAGAGCGTTCATCGGGTACAGGAGGATGGCCCGTACCCCCGGGCCGAGGTCTCCCCGTGCGTGTTCCTCCTCCAGGGTGTTGAGGATCGGAACCAGAAAGCTCTCGGTCTTGCCCGAACCGGTACCGGTGGCCACCACCAGGTTGCGTCCCGCCTCGGCCTTGCGGATCGCCTGCTCCTGGTGCGAGTAGAGCGCTCGGTCCAGGGAGATGCGCGGCCCGGTAGGGGAGAGGAACCCGGTGGAGAGCACCCCCTCCGCGATCAGCTCGCGCGGCGTCGCCCCGGTGGCGTAGGGCGGAGTGACCTCCAGAAGCGGTCCCTTGCTCAGCAGGGGGCTCCGGTCGATCTCCTCGTTCAGGGCCAGGGACAGGGCCTGGTCGCGCAGGGGCAGGAGCGAGCGCAGATAGCGCCGGTAGCTCTCGCTGATCGCCGTGCCGACGGCCATCGGGTCGAGGTTCTCCGTGGCGGCGGTGCTCATACCCTGCTCCCTTCCTGGAGGCGAGCCCTTTCAGCACCCGCGATGGTGAGTTCGGCCAGGATGATGTCTAACGCGACCAGCTCCGGGGTGTTCTGGGCCAGGTACGCCCAGAACTTGTGGTGTGACTTGACGAGCTGTGTGCAGCCCTGGGGCGGGTGCGGCCTGGCGGCCCGCCGGCCGTTGACCGCCAGGGCGAGCGACAGCAGTGGGACCTTCACGGGGAAGGCCTTGCAGTCAGCCTGCCGTACGCTCAGTGCCCGGAGGAGGCAGACACGGACCTGGGTGTCCATCTCCGCGCAGTACTGGGACACCTTGAGCGGTACGTCCTTGCCGCCCTGGGCCAGATGTTTCAGGACCTCGGTGGGCAGTCGCAGGGACCGTTCCCGGGCCAGGCACAGGACCCGGGGGCCGAGAAGCCCGTCCTCGGGGGCGGACGCGGGGTTCAGTACCAGGTGTAGGAGTTCGGGGCCGTACCGGGAACCGATCTCCGGGCTCTGGGGGAACCCGAGCGGCTTCTGTGGGGTGCCGTTCAGGATCGGTTCGACGTCGGGACCGCAGCATCGCAGGATGGCCCCGAACAGGTCCGACTCCGGGTCGGGATCGTCACCCGGAGGGGCCGTGCGGATCAGGTCACGGGAGAAGAGTGAGGCGACCAGGGGGTTGTCCCGCCACGCGCGCACGAGCTCCCGTGCACTGGGCCGGAACCGCGGCGGCGAGCTCACGGTCCCGTTGAGAATGAGTTCTCGGGTACCCGCCGCCACCGGCGGCATCGAGTCCAGGAACTCCTCGAACGACAGGGCGTCGGGCCTCGTGTGGGAGGTGGCCGGTGAGGCCACCGGGCGACGTGCCCACCTGCGCGCGAGCAGGCCGATTCGGTTCTGGAGGGCTTCAGGCGCCTCCTCCACGAAGGAGGGGGCGATCCGGCGCGCTCGGGCCACGTTGTGCGCGGTCAGCACGTCGTCCACGGCACACACCGCTCCTCCCTCGGCCAGGAAGCGACACAACAGGTCCTCGTCCAAGTCGGCACTGTTCGGGCGGCCCGGCATGGCGCATTCCAGGAGCGTGCCGTCCCGGGCGTTGGGCCACCTCGGCCATTCCTGGCAGGTGGCTGACCACGGGTCCGACTCCCGAAGCAGGATGCGGAGCGGCCCACCGATCTCCGCGTGTGCCTCGGTGGAGACCTCTCCTTGCTCTCCGCCGTCTCCGAGCCTGTTCACCGGTAGGAGAACCGGGTATCGCCAGGGCGCGTGCCACGCGTACAGCGCTGCTTCGAGTTCGTGGTCGGCCCCGACCCCGTGGAAGCGGATGCTCTCGTTCTCGTAGGTCGCCTCCTGGGCCAGTTTCGGCGGATTGACCCGCGCGACACAGGTGGCATCACCGCGGAACAGGAGCATCAGCTCGGTCTGGACGTGCTCGGAAGCCGTCTCGCTGAGCTTCTGCACGGGAAAGGCGTGGGTGTTGCCCGCACTCCTGCCCTTGGGGGAGAGCTGCTGGAGGTCCGCGCGCTGCACGGAGGTGATCAACAGGAGGGGGCGCTCCAGTGCCGTCTTTTCATCAGAGATCCGGATGAACAGGTCACCGCCGTCTCTGAGATCCTCCGGGGTGAGGAGCAGCGGGGCCGCGCTCCACCCGTCGCCCCGGCTGCCCATGCGTACCTGCAGGTGGGGGATGCTCACTCGAATTCTCAGAGCATCGCCTGCGGGCGGCGACAGTTCGCTGTGGCACACGGTCCTGTCAGGGGAGAAGACCATGCTGGCCGGACGCGCGGTCAGCCCCTCGGGTAACCGGAAACAGGCCCGTCCCGGGTGCAGTCCGTGGTCCTTGAAGACACGGAGTTCCGGTAGGGAATCGAGTTCCACCTGCTCGGCCAGTGTGAACTGCCACCGTTCTCTGATCCCGGAGGGCGCGGTGGCCCGGACGGTGAACGCTCCGACGCGGGGTTCGGACAGGGCGGCCAGGGGTGAGACAGAGGTACCGGAACCGGTTTCGAAGGACAGCAGCAGATCGGAGTGCTCCTGCCCCCGGGCGTACACGTCCACGGTCCAGGTACACGTGGGCAGCGCCGGTAGGGAGAGTTCGGGTAGCGCTGTGTGGACGGGGTAGCCGTCCGAGTCCACCACCCCGCTCAGCGGTGCGGAGGCGTTGAGGCGGACCGAGCTTCGGTCCGCGTCCCCGACCCGGTGCACGGGCCCGGCGCCCACGCGGATCCAGGCCTGGGTGTCCAGTTCAAGTAGGGAGCAGTCCCACCCGGGCCAGCCCGATAGGGGCTCGGTGAACTTGGCCTGAACACCGGTAGAGGAGAGCAGCTGGTCACTGGGGTGCAGGGCCCACACGAACCCTTCCGGCAGGTCCCGCCGCGGTCTGATCCACGTGTGCGGGGCGGACTCGGAGAACAGCAGTAACCGGTCGCCGACGGGCATAAGCTCGACCAGGTGTTGAGAGCCCCCGTTGGGGCCGATGCGTAACACAGGTGTGGGGGAGGGCAACGGGTACACGGGGTGGCCGTCCTCCGCGGCCTGTACTTCGATCAGCTCGCCGTCGGCTGTGCAGACCCGCCAGTGGCAGTCGGTGGGAAGGTGCACCACGACCTGCTCCCTGACCCGGTCCAGTTGGAGACTGTGGTGGGGCCGCACCGCCCCGGCCTTCTCGGTGAACCTTCTGGCCAGAGCTCTCCGAGCCGGCTCCTCGAACCGTTGGGGCAGTTCCCCCTCACCCCAGGGGACGTCGATCTCGCCCCGTTCGAACAGGCTGATCAGGCGGTCGCTGTGTCGGATGGTCTCCAGGACGTGGTGCGCGTTCGTATCCAGGAACCGCCGGGCGGGTACGTCGAGGTCGGCCCTGCGGCCGCTGCTCTCGTTCACCCAGGTACGGAAGGCCTCCGGGTCGGTGAAGAGGGTCCGCTCACGGTAGTCGAGGAGCAGGTCGAAGAAGTCGCCCAGGCAGTAGGTGGGGATTCCGGAGTGGTGGAGGGCGGCGGCAACGTACTTGTTTCTCTTCCTGGTTCTCGGCGGTACGGAGTCCAGACCGAGCCGCCGCAGCGCGAGCAGGAAGCCCTCTCCCCAGGCCTTCGTTGCTGCCTGGCGCTGTTTGAGGAGAGATGTCTGGATTCCGGTGAAGTTCCAGAGGTTGTCCCAGAAATTTCCCTCGGCGTAGCAGTTCACTGCCGCCCCGGTCGTGACCAGGGCTGTGCAGGCTGGCCATCGCTGTATTCTCGGTGCCTCTCCGTTTGATATCTCCCAGGTGAAATGTCTCCCGAGTGCGTGGGAGAGCTTCAGGAGGTCCTGCGCGGTGACGGCCACCTGGTAGAGCAGGTGTACGCTTTCGGCCTGGGGGCGCCAGTGCGATTCCTGGGAGGCAAGGAATCCGGGAATATCCGCGTAGGGCATGGGATCGATGCTGGCTTGTCGATAATTTTCCATGTCCGCCTCCGGCCGCATCGGAGAGCCCTGGCTCCACGTCTAGGTTAAAACTGGGGTGCATGTGCGTCAAGCAATAGTTTAATTTGCTTTTCTGTGGTCCCCTCTTTCCTTTGTTGGTTTGGTCTTTCGTTCCGGGTTCCAGGTGTGTGCGTTGGTGGTCGTGGTTGGCTTGGTTCGTCACCTGGCTGGCTGGAGGGTGGTAAATTTGGTGCAAATGATGATGACAAGGGGTTTTGCGGGGTTCATAATTCGAAGTGAGGATCTAAATTTTGGGGGTTTTCATGCCTGCTCGTGATGGCTCTGGTGGCGATTCCTATCTTTCTGGCGTGCATCAGATCGGGGTTGTTGACCTATTCATTAATGAACTCCTTGGGGTGGGGGATGAACTCGTTCTTGAGATTTCGGATGTCGGTTTTGAAGTGGGTTCCTGTCGCGCGGAAGTAGCCCCGGACGGATGGATGGCGGTGGCGGGGAAGCGTAAGTTCAACTCTCCTGACAAGGCGGCTCGGGAAGTCATGCCGGACACCCATGTCGACGGTTGGACTTCCTGGGTGCGAAAGAGGGACGGAAAGACCCTTGACGAGCTTCGTCAGGAGCTCCTCGACCGGATGGCCAGCAGGACGAACAAGACGAAAAAGACGAAGAAGAGCGACCCGGACGATGGCCACCTCAGCCTCTCGCTGGAGCGGCACAAGAGGTTGAAGCAGGCGCGGATCCACGCGGACGAGCACATTCCGGAGAGTTTCCAGCTCCAGGAACTCATCGGCTTGTGGGGCGCCAAACGCAGGAGCCAGGAACTCAAGCAGCTGGTCGAGGTCGACCTGGCCAACCACGGCCTGACCGTGCGGCCTGGCCTGATGGAGGCACGACCGGCAGACTCGGTCAAGCTCGTGCACAGCGTGGAGGGGCACGAACGCCTGAGCCCCACGGTGGGCGCCCTGCCGAGCGCCGGAGCGGGGATCGAGGGAATCAAGGAGAACGCCGGCCTCCAGGCGGCTTTCACCCTCATGCTGCTCAAGGACTACTCCCAGGTCCCGGTTTTCAGCAAGAGCAAGAACCCTGTTCTGCGCGGAGCGGTCACCTGGAAGAGTCTGGCCCGTGCCATGAACTCGGATTCGAACTGCTCACTGCGACATGCGATCGAACCCTGTGACCCGGTGGAGTCCCATCGGGAACTACTGGAGGTCATCCCGGAGATCCAGGACAAGGGCTTCGTGTTCGTCAACGGAAGCGACGGCCAGGTCAGCGGGATCGTGACCACGACCGACGTGGCTCAGCGTTACAGCGACGCGGCCATCCCCTTCCTTCTCATCGGGGTCATCGACACTCTGCTCCGGCGTGCCATCGCGGAGAACATCCCGATGAGCCTGATCAACAAGCTGTGCTCGCCGGCCGAGGACCGGAAGGAGATGGAGTCGATCAACCAGATGACGATGGGCGGCTACAAGAGGGTTCTGGAGTGTCCGGAGGGGTGGGACCGGCTGGGCTGGCCCGTCGACCGCATGGCCTTCATCAAACAGCTCGGTGTCATCGTCAAGATCCGCAACGACATCATGCACTTCAACCCCGATCCCCTGCCGGAGAACTGCGTGATCCAGCTGAAGAGCATGATCTCCCTCCTGCGCGACCACAGCAGGGTCTGAGACGGGTTTGCTCCAGGAGTGATTGCTCCTGCTTCGTAACCTGCTTGTTCCTCTCTTGCGGACAACTGTGCCCAGAGCCCCTGCGTCACCCTTGTGGCGCCTGTAGCTTCTGGGTGCGGATGGCAACAACGAGAAACGGTGCGGATGGACAGCGAACCCCGGGAGATCAGGGCCGGACTCCGTGAGAGCCTCGAGGCCTGGCGCGAGGAGCTTCTTGCCCCCAGGGCGCCGAGGACTGCACGGGGACAAGATCATCACGGAAGCGGCAGACCGGCGGGCCGGTTCGGTACGCCGGTGCTCAGGAGACTGAGCGTGTGTCGGACTGAGGGCTCAAGCGTCCTCCTCCGGGGCCAGAGCCCCCGACGTCAGGCCCTCCCTGGCCAGCTGAGCCGCCTGGCCCGCCAGGACCGCCAGCTCCCGGGCCTGCTTCTCGAACTCGGCCAGGGCACGGAAGGCCGCGCCGTAACGGCGCTGCTCCTCGGGCTCCAGTTTCGGTACCCGGGCCGAACGGGCGTCGGTGCGGTAGGTTCCGCTGGCGCTGGTGGAGCGGCGTGTGTTGGCGGCCGCGGTGAGGAAGCCGGTGAGGAAGTCGGTGTCCAGCCGACCGTCCACCGCTCGGGGCCTCTCCCCGTCCAGGCGCACCATCCCGGCGTCCACCAGGTCTGCGATCCGTACCTGGCCGGGCCACTGTGCCGATCCCTGGGACAGGGCGGGCAGCAGCCCCTCCAGGCCGCGGGCGGTGCGGGACAGCTCCGCCCGGGCCTCGGCCAACGCCCGGGGCAGGTCCTCCAGATCCGGGGCCAGGTGCCGGGCCGGTGTCAGGTCCACCTCGTCGTCGAGCAGGTCGATCAGTTCCACCTCGGCCCCGGGTTCCTCGGGCAGTCGCCACGGCCCGTCCGGGTCGGTGCCGGTCAGGTCCCACATTCGGACGGTGGCGACCGTGTCCTCGCGGTCCACGGGGCGGCGCAGCAGCCACAGGTGGACCGGTTGCGCGTGGGCGGCGGCCAACCCCGGGGGCAGGGCGATCACGTCGGTCAGCAGTCCCAGCCGCACCAGTTCCGCGCGGATCCGCCGGCCGGTTCTTCGGTAGGCGCACGAGGTGGAGACCACCACCGCGGTCTGCCCGCCGGGAGCGGTGTGCGCGTAGGCGTGCTGCAGCCAGGCCAGTTCACCCTCGGCCTTGGGCGGTAGGGCCAGTTCCCAGCGGGGGTCCATGAGCAGTTCCTCGCGGCCCCAGTCGGTACTGGCCGGGGGCGGGTCGCACACCACCAGTTCGGCCCGGTGCCCGATCCACTGGTCATCGCGCAGGGAGTCCCCGGCCCGGACCTCGGTTCCGGTCCGTCCCTCCAGCCGGGCCCGTGCGGCGGCGAACCGCACCGCGTCGGGGTCGGCGTCCTGGCCGTCGCGCCGGGCGTCGGGCGCGCCCACGGCGAAGAGCAGCGCTCCGGTACCGCAGGCCGGGTCGAACACGCTCGCGGCGCCGGTGCGGGTGAGGGCGGCGAGTGCGGCGACCAGCCGGGTGGTCGAGGCCGATGCCGTTCCCGAGCGTTCGCTGGAGTTGAGGAAGCGCTCGGTCAGTGCGCGGGCCACCTCGGCGGGGGAGGTCTCCGCGCTCAGTTGGTCGGCCAGGTCGGTGGTGGCCGAACTCAGCCCGCCGGTCCCACGGGCGTCGAGGTACTCGGCCAGGTCGGCCAGCCCGGCGAGCATGTTCGTCGGGTGGTCTGCGCGCAGTGCGTGCCACAGACGTACCTCGGGGGACTCCTGGCCGCCCTTGTTCTGGCCGTCCAGCCAGGCCCGGACCTGGTCGAGGGGGAACAGGGGGCTGGAGGAGGTTCCGCCGCTGGGGGAGGGGAAGTCGTCGTGCCGCCTGCGCCAGTTGGACACGGCAGCGCGGGTGACCCCGGCCAGCCGTGCGATGTCGGCCGCGGTGATCTGCTGCTCGTCGGTGGTGGTCTGGGCGCGCGAGTCCATGGAGGTCACAGTACACGGATCATTGATGATCTCCCAGGTGGGTTTTGTTGGCTGTGTAAACACACTGTGACCTTGGTTGTTCGACCGTCGCTGAACCACCGGTCCGGTAGTTCCGGCAGGTGAGCGGCCTGGCCCGAGGGCCAAGGTCCCTGGCGTCGTTGCCGTCGGCTCGGGGAGACTGTGCTGCGGTTGGTCTTACTGGGATGCCGGTGGCACTGGTGCTGGTGTGGCGGGTCGCGGTTCGTCGGTGCCCTGTCATCCGCCGAGGCGCCTGGTGCGTCCTCTCGTGTCCGGGGCTTGCTGTCTCTGCGGCTTCTTCCGGGCGGGGGCGGCCCAAGGCCGTCGCGTACGGAATTTTCGCCTCTGCGGGTTGTCGAGCAACTAAGCCCCGTGTATGTTTGCTTTGTTAACAGCAAGCAATCGAAGTTAATGCGGTCCCGTGCACGGATGAGCGCGCGAGGGCGTCCCTGGGAGCATGGGGCCACGCACCTCGATGCGCGGGAGCGGATGTCATGGAGCGCGAGGGCAGGGCGATGGAACGGCAGTACGTGGCGGACCGGTTCCGGCTCCTGGAGGCCATCGGTACAGGCGGTTTCGGTGAGGTCTACCGTGCCGAGGACGAGCGGGCGCCCGGAGGTTCGCTCGATCGAGAGGTCGCTGTCAAACTCATCAAGCGCTCCAGGTCGGGGGCTTATGTCGATCCCCGTGAGAAGACCACCCGGCGCTTCCTGCGCGAGGTCGACATCATGCGCAGACTGGAACACCCCGGGATTCCCCGGCTCGTGGACGGCGGAGTGGATTCCGCTGACGGTGGTTATCTGCCTTATCTGGCCATGGAATTCGTGGACGGTGTTGATCTGGGCGACATGAGCTCGGAGGAGGCCCAGCTCCCCGTTCCCTGGGCGGCCGCCATCGGCACCCAGATCGCCGACGCCCTGTTCGCGGCACACTCGAACTCCATCGTGCATCGCGACCTCAAGCCGGGCAATGTGAAGATCGCGCGTGGAGGCCGCGTCAGCGTCCTCGACTTCGGCATGGGCAGGATCATCGACGACCCCGATCTCACCCAGCTGACGACCGCTGATTCCACCATGGGGACCGCCCGCTACATGGCTCCCGAGCAGTTCCAGGGATCCAACGTCACCGCTGCCGCGGACCTCTACGCGCTCGGGTGTGTCCTGTACGAGCTTCTCGCCGGTACGACGCCCTTCCACGGCACCAGCCCCGCCGTGCTGGGACCCAAGCACATGAATGACACCGTTCCGCTCATCACGCTGATGCGCAGCGACCTGCCCACGGGGATGGTCAGGCTCGTCGAGCAGCTGCTGGAGAAGGACCCCGCACGTCGGCCGGTGAGCGCCGCCGAGGTGAGGGACGCCCTCCTGCCTCTGGCACGTACTCGCGTCTCCCTCCCCGGCTGGGACGACCACGACCCGACGCTGTGCCTTCCAGCCACCAGCCCGGTGGTCCGGCAGGGGGACAGGAGCGCATCCGCGACGTCCTTCTCGCCCCCCAACGTCATGGATGTCTTCCGCCTCCACGACACCCTCATCAGCGACTACCGCGCTTTCACCGAAGGCGGCACCGTCCTGCGCGACGAGCGGATCACCGACCTCCTCCAGCAGGACATGGACGACAAGTCCCAGTGGCCGGATCCGTGGCTGTCCCTCAACCCCTTCTTCGACTCCGGGGGCACCATCCCCGAACTGGTACGCGAAGGACTGCTGCACCCCGAGTGCGCGAGCATCTTCCAGAGCAAGAAGAAGGAGGGCAGCACGGTCTGCGACGGCCATCCGCTCTCCTTGCACCGGCACCAGCGCGAGGCCGTGGAAGCCGCCCAGGGCGGGAAGTCCTACGTCCTGACCACGGGAACCGGCTCGGGTAAGTCCCTGGGCTACATCGTCCCCATCGTCGACCGGGTACTGCGCGAGCGCGAGCGGGAGAAGGAAGCAGGGGCCAAGCCGGCCAAGCGGGTGCGCGCCATCGTCGTCTACCCGATGAACGCCCTGGCCAACAGCCAGGTCAAGGAGCTGGAGAAGTTCCTCACCTTCGGCTACGGGGCCGGACGTGAGCCCGTCACCTTCGCCCGGTACACCGGCCAGGAGGGCGAGAACAAGCGCAAGAAGATCCGGGACGACCCCCCGGACATCCTGCTCACCAACTACGTGATGCTGGAGCTGATGCTCACCCGTCCCGGCGAGCGCGGCACCCTCGTCAAGATGGCGCGAGGGCTGGAGTTCCTGGTCTTCGACGAACTGCACACCTACCGGGGCCGCCAGGGTGCGGACGTGGCTCTGCTCATCCGCCGTGTCCGCCAGGCTTGCGAGGCCCCGAACGTCCAGTGTGTTGGCACCTCAGCCACCATGTCCTCCGAGGGCACCGCCGACGACCAGAAGCGCGTGGTGGCCGACGTGGCCACCACGGTCTTCGGGGACGAGGTCACTCCGGACCACGTCATCACCGAGACACTCGTCCGTGCCACCGCGGACGCCCCCGAGCGGGTGCCGCCCGAACTCCTGGCCCGGGAGGAGGTGCCCGTCACCTACAACGAGCTGTTCCGTGACCCCCTGGCACGGTGGATCGAGAGCACGTTCGGGTTGGACACCGACACCACCGGGCGCCTGGTGCGCCGAGAACCCACCACGGTCGAGGCCGCGGCGAAGGAACTGGCCGAATCCACCGGTGTTCCGGTCGAGCTGTGCGTCACGGCGATCCGGCGCACCCTGGAAGCCGGGGCCCAGGCGGTCAACCCGCTCAACCGCCGTCCCCTGTTCGCGTTCCGCCTACACCAGTTCCTGTCCAAGGGCGACACGGTCCACGCCACCCTGGAGCACCCGGACGAACGCCATATGACCCGGGAGTACCAGCTCGAACAGCCGGACTCCGGCGGGAAGATCCTCCTGCCGCTGGCGTTCTGCCGCGAGTGCGGCCAGGAGTACATGTCGGTCTGGCGTGCCGAGAAGGACAACGGCATCACCTACCAGCCGCGGCGCGGCACTCTCGAGACCGTCGACAAGGCGCAGGAGGGGTACCTGTTCGTCTCGCCGGACCGGCCCTGGCCGACCGCGCTCGACCAGGTGCTCCGGGAGCGACTCCTTCCGGAGTCCTGGTTGGAGGCCGACGAACACGATCAGGACCGCGTCCGGACCTCCTACCAGGGCCGCGTGCCGCGTTCGGTCACCGTCGACGTGCACGGGAGGGAGGGGCGGGGTGATCTGACCGCTGCGTTCATTCCCGCACCCTTCCTGTTCTGCCTGCACTGCGGGGTCAGCTACGAGCAGACCCGTGGCAGCGACTTCGCCAAGCTCGCCACCCTCGACCAGGAGGGCCGGTCCTCGGCGACGTCGCTGATCTCGGGATCCATCGTGCGGTCGTTGACGTCGGTCCCGGCGCAGGCACTGCCCAAGTGGGCGCGCAAGCTGTTGACCTTCGTCGACAACCGGCAGGACGCCTCGCTCCAGGCCGGGCACTTCAACGACTTCGTCCAGGTCACCCAGCTGCGCAGCGCCCTTTACCAGGCGCTGGAGGAGGCTGGCGAGGGCGGGCTGACCCACGAGCACCTGGCGGCACGCGTCACCGAGGTCATGGGTCTGGTGCCCGAGGACTACGCCAAGAATCCCGACCAGGCGCCCTTCCTCCTCCAGCAGGCGGCGTCCGCCCTGCGCGACATCATCGCCTTCCGCCTGTACCTGGACCTGGAACGGGGCTGGCGGGTCACCATGCCCAACCTGGAACAGACCGGTCTGCTGAACGTGGACTACGCCGGCCTGGACTGGCTGGCTGCCCAGGAGGACAGGTGGCAGGAGACCGATCCCCTCCTGCGGACACTCGACGTCGACCAGCGGGAGGAGGCCATGCGCGTCCTTCTGGACGAGCTGCGCCGCGGCCTGGCCATCGACGTCCAGTACTTCCGGGACGACTTCGACTCCTTCCGGCGCTCCAGTGAGGAACGGCTGCGCGACCCCTGGGTCCTCTCCGACAATGACAAGCCCAAGGTCGGAACGGCCTACCCCGGCTCCTCCCGGCCCGGGCTGAGCCGCTCGTCCCTGTTCCTGTCCGGCCGGGGCAAGTTCGGTCGCTTCCTGCGCCGCCGCTACTTCAACCACCTGGACAAGGCGGAAGTGAGCACTCCTGTCCTGCATGGCGTGATCGCCGACCTGTGCAAGGTCCTGGTCCGCGGAGGCCAGCTCACCGAGGTCGTGGACGCCCCTCCGCGGCGTGGTCCCCGCTTCCAGCGGCGTGACACCGAGGCCGTCACCGGCTACCGGGTCTCCGCGGCCTGCCTGGTGTGGAGGAGGGGCGAAGGCGTGTCCGGTGTGCACGACCCGCTCACCCGCACCTACGCGGCGGGGGAGGGGCCGCGCGTCAACGAGTTCTTCCGTGACCTGTACAAGGACACCGCACGCGCCCTGACCGGTGTGGTCGCCCGGGAGCACACCGCCCAGGTGGCGCCGGCGGAACGGGAGAGGAGGGAGGAGCAGTTCAGCGACGCCGACCTCAAGCTGCTGTACTGTTCGCCCACCCTGGAGCTGGGCGTGGACATCAAGGACCTGAACGCGGTCATGATGCGCAACGTTCCGCCCACTCCAGCCAACTACGCCCAGCGCAGCGGTCGCGCGGGCCGAAGCGGCCAGCCCGCACTGGTCACCACGTACTGCGCGACCGGCAACAGCCACGACCAGTACTACTTCCGTAACTCCGACAGGATGGTCTCCGGTGTGGTGCAGGCGCCCCGCCTGGACCTGGCCAACGAGGACCTGGTCCTGGCGCACCTGCAGGCGATCTGGCTCGCGGAGACCAAGCTGAAGCTCGGCCGGGCCGTCCCCGATGTCATCGACACCGCCTACGACACCTCCCAGCGCGTCCCCGATCCGGCGCTGCGGTTGCACGACGAGGTGCGCCACCAGATCCACGACACGCACGCCCAGCGTCGTACCGTCATCGCGGCCCGCGAGGTCTTCAGGGATGTCTTCCCGGAGTTGGAACGCCTGGTCTGGTGGGACGACTCCTGGTTGGAGCGCCGTGTGCGCAGCGCACCGGCGCGTTTCGACGAGGCGTTCGGACGCTGGCGGGAGCTGTTCACGGCGGCCCTGGTCGACCGGGAGGAACAGCACCGGCGCATCCGCGACACCAGCCTGAGCGAACGCGACAAGTCCCAGGCCCAACGCCGTCGTCGCGAGGCCGAGACCCAGCTCAACCTGTTGGAGAACAACAGCCAGGACAGCAAGTCCCTGCTGAGTGACTTCAACCCCTACCGGTACCTGGCCAGCGAGGGCTTCCTCCCCGGTTACTCCTTCCCGCGTCTGCCGCTGGCCGCCTACATCCCCGTCACCGGTCGCCGGTTCGCGGATGACGGCGACTTTCTGCAGCGCCCACGCTTCGTCGCCGTCCGGGAGTTCGGCCCCGGTGCCCTGATCTACCACGAGGGCTCCCGGTACCAGGTGACGCGTATCCAGATGCCGCCTGAGTCCACCGGCGAGCTGACGACCTCCAAGGCCTACCGTTGCGACCACTGCGGCTACCACCACGCCGAGGAACAGAACAGGGACCAGTGCGATCTGTGCGGTCAGAAACTGAGCGCCTCCTACGGGCTCCTTCAGATGCACACCGTCTACACCGTCAAGCGTGAACGGATCTCCTCCGACGAGGAGGAGCGCCGTCGTGCGGGGTTCCGCCTGGTGACCTCCTACCGGTTCGCCGACCACGGAGGTCGCCAGGGACGACAGGACGCGAAGGTCTCCGATCCCCGTGGCTCGCTGGCAACCCTGCACTACGGTGACTCGGCGACCGTGCGTGTCACCAACCTGGGCAGGCTGCGCGTCAAGGACCGGAACGAACCGGACGGCTTCTGGCTGGACCCCGCCACCGGTAAGTGGCTCAACGAGCAGGCCGCCAAGAAGGCGGTGGGCGATTCCACGGAGATGCCGCTGATCGAGGACGGCGAGGAGGAGCGCGGCCGCAAGAAGCGGGTCATCCCCTACGTCCAGGACCGCCGGAACATCGTCGTGCTGCACCTGGACACGGGGTTGCCGAAGGAGCAGGCGCTGACGCTGATGTACGCCCTCGAACGCGGCATCGAGACCGCCTTCGAACTGGAGGACTCCGAGCTCACCAGTGAGCTGCTGCCGCCGGACCAGGGACCCCGCGACCGAATCCTGTACACCGAGGCCGCCGAGGGCGGGGCCGGCGTGCTCCGCCAGATCCAGTCCATGCCCGGTCACCTGGCAAAGGCGGCTCGGACAGCTCTGGCTATCTGCCACATGGACGGCGACGGGGTCGACACCGAGAAGGCGTGTGCCCGGGGTTGTTACGACTGCCTGCTCACCTACGGCAACCAGGGTCACCACCAGCTCATCGACCGTCGCCTGATCCGCGACATGCTGCTGCGGCTGGCCGATTCCGAGACCCTGCCCACGGGACAGGGGGTCTCGCGCACCGAGCAGATGGAGACGTTGAAGAGCGGGTCCGAGACCGACCTCGAACGCCGGTTCGTGGCCTTCCTCAAGGAGCACGGCTACCGCATGCCCGACTCCACTCAAGTCCTCATCGAGGAGGCCTCCGCCAAACCCGACTTCGTCTACCGCCTCCCCGGCGCCCAGGTGGCGGTGTTCGTGGACGGCCCGGTGCACGATGACGCGCGGATCGCCCTGCGCGACGCCGAGGCCGAGGAGCGTCTGGAGGACGCCGGCTGGGAGATCGTCCGCGTTCGCCACGACGCGGACTGGAAGGTGATCATGGACCGCCACGAGTCCTACTTCGGCCCCGGCTCGCGCCGCTGACCCCTGACCTCCGTGATCTTGCTACCAGAGGCGAAATCGGCGCCGAAATTGCTTCTGGTAGCAAGATCGCGGAGGTGCTGACCGAATCCACCGTCCGGTCACCGCAGAACCCGCACGAGACGATGTGAGGACCTCCTACACATGACCACCACGTACGCACCCGGATCCCTGGTCTCGGCCCGGGGCCGCGAATGGGTGGTGCTCCCCGAGAGCGCCGCCGACATGCTGGTGCTGCGCCCCCTGGGCGGCAGCGACGACGACGTGGCAGCGCTTTTCCCCGCCTTCGAGCAGGTGGCTGCGGCTACCTTCGACCCGCCGAGACCTGATGACCTGGGCAACGCGGAGGCCGCCGGGCTGCTGCGTTCGGCCCTGCGCATCGGCTTCCGCTCTGGGGCGGGCCCCTTCCGCTCCCTGGCCGGGATCGCCGTGCAGCCCCGCGCCTACCAGCTGGTCCCGCTGCTCATGGCCCTGCGTCAGCAGACCGTGCGCATGCTCATCAGCGACGACGTCGGTATCGGCAAGACCATCGAGGCCGGGCTGGTCGCCTCCGAACTCCTCGCCCAGGGCGAGGCCAAGGGCTTGGCCGTGCTGTGCTCCCCGGCCCTGGCCGAGCAGTGGCAGGAGGAGCTGCGCACCAAGTTCAACATCGACGCCGAGCTGGTGCTGGCCTCCACGGTCTCCCGCCTGGAGCGCAACACGGACTACGGCGACTCCCTGTTCAAGAAGTACAAGCACGTCATCATCTCCACCGACTTCATCAAGTCCACCCGGCACCGCGACGACTTCGTCCGCCACTGCCCGGACCTGGTGATCGTGGACGAGGCGCACACCTGCGTGTCCGCCGACGATGCCAAGGCCAACCAGAGCCAGCTGCGCTACGAGCTGCTGCAGAAGGTCGCCAAGGACGAGAACCGCCACCTGCTGCTGGTCACCGCTACCCCGCACAGCGGCAAGGAGTCGGCCTTCCGCAACCTGCTCGGCCTGGTCAACCCCGAGCTGGCCACCGCCGACTTTGGGACGAAGATTGGGCGTGAACTACTGGCCCGCCACTTCGTTCAACGCACACGTGCTGATGTGCGGAAATACTTGACCAGCAGAGACGGTTTTCCTGACGATTCCCTCAAAGAAGAGACCGCATTCCCGTCCGACCGGGAATTCATTGAGAAGGACTACAAGCTCGCCTCCGAATACCGCTCCCTGCTTGAGGACACCATCACCTACGCCCGAGAGCGCGTAGAGCAGGCCGGGGCGCCGGGCGAGCGCAACTATCGGATCGCCTGGTGGTCGGCGATCGCGATGCTGCGTTCCCTGGTCTCCTCCCCGCGCGCTGCGGCCAAGACCCTCACCACCCGCTCCGCGGCCGCGGCGGCCAGGTCCGCCAAGGAGGCCGACGAGCTCGGCGCCCCGCTGGCCCGCGACGCCGTCGACTCCGACCAGTTGGAGGGCATCGACACCGCCCCCGGCGCCAAAGCCGACGAGGGGGAAGGCCAGGCCAAGCACCCGCTGCTGTTGTTGGCCGAGCGCGCCGAGCAGTTGGAGGGCCCCGCCAAGGACGCCAAGCTCAAGGCCCTGGTCAAGCACCTCAAGGACCTGCTGGCCGACGGCTACAACCCCATCGTCTTCTGCCACTACATCGACACCGCCGAGTACGTGGCCGAGCACCTGGACGGCAAGCTCAACGGGCGTGCCAAGGACGGCAAGCCCGGTTGGAAGACCACCGTCAAGTCGGTCACCGGCACCCTCTCCCCTCAGCAGCGCGTTCAGCGCATCGAGGAACTCGCCGAGGAGGCGGCGGCCGAGGCCGCTCGTGAGGCTGAGGGCGAGGACGGGGCTGGTGCGGGGACCGCTGCCCGCCGTGTGCTGGTTGCCACCGACTGCCTGTCCGAGGGTGTGAACCTCCAGCACTACTTCGACGCCGTCGTCCACTATGACCTGGCGTGGAACCCCACCCGCCATGACCAGCGCGAAGGCCGTGTTGACCGCTACGGGCAGAAACGCGATGTAGTGCGTGTCATTACCTTGTATGGGTCGGATAACGGTATCGACGGCAAGGTATTGGAGGTACTGATTCGTAAGTACCACCAGATCCGTGAAGATCTCGGCATTGCCGTGTCTGTTCCCGATGAATCTGCCGCCGGGGTCACCGACGCCATCGTTGACTGGCTGCTGGTGCGTTCGCATACCGGAGAGCAAGAGGCATTGTTCGGCACTGAGGAAATCAGCTCCAGAGCCAGCGAGATGGAAACTCAGTGGAAGTCGGCCGCCGCCAGAGAGAAACAGTCCCGTTCAAAGAATGCTCAGCGTGCCATCCACCCCGAGGAGGTGGCCCGCGAGGTCGCCTCGGTGCGGGCGGCCCTGGGCGGCACCGGCGAGGTGCGTGCGTTCGTGGAGACCTCGCTGCGGGAGCTGGAGGCGATCCTGCGCCCCAGGCCGGACGGCTTCACCGCCGACGTCTCCGGAACCCCGGTGGGGCTGCGCGACGCCTTCGCCCCGGTACTGGGCTCGGCGGCCGTGGAGGATGGCAAACCCTTCCCGTTCCGTGATACCGCCGCCGTCGCCCGGGGCGAGGCGGCCCTGGTGCGCACCGACCCCGTGGTGGGGGCCCTGGCCTCGCACGTGCTGGACGCCGCCCTGGACCCGGACACGGCCGGTCCCCGGCCCGCGCGCAGGTGCGGTGTGGTCCGCACCGCGGCCGTCGCCAAGCGCACCACATTGTTGCTGGTGAGGTACCGCTTCCATCTGACCCTGCCATCGAGGCACGGGACGAGGCAGTTGGTCGCCGAGGACGCCCGGCTGCTGGCCTTCCGAGGAGCGCCCGAGCGGGCCGAGTGGCTGGACGCGGATGAGGCGGTCGCGCTGCTCGACGCCCGCCCCGACGCCAACACCGACCCGGCCGCGGCTGAGAGCGCCATGACCAAGATCCTTGACGGCCTGCCCACGGTCTCCGACCGGCTGGTGGCCTACGGCCGTGAGTTGGCCGAGGAGCTCACCGAGTCCCACCGCCGGGTGCGTGGGGCTTCGGGCGAGATTCGCCGGGGCCTCAAGGTTGTGCCCCAGGAACCCGCCGACGTCCTCGGCGCCTACGTCTACCTGCCCGTCGCCAAGCCCGACGCCCCCGCTGCCGGAGGTACCGCCTGATGTCCGCCATCGCCAAGAACCAGGTGTTCACCGCCGTGCACACGGTCGGCGGCCTGCTGCCCGCCGACATGCTGGTGCGTATCGCCGAGGGCAAGGACGTACCCGGCTCCAAACCCGCCGACTACGGGGTCGTGGGCTCGCGGTCGGTGAGCGACGACGCCGAACGGCACTGGGAGTTCCTCAAGGGCGTGTGGAAGGACCTGCGCAAGCAGCTTCCCGCCGAGAAGGACGGCACCCCCGCCGGGGACCCGACCGGCCTGGCGCTGAGCCAGTGGGTGCTGCCGCTTTTCGATGAACTGGGCTTCGGGCGTCTGCCGGAGGTGGGCGCTACCGGGATCGCGGCCGATGACGATCCGGAGAAGGTCTTCCCGGTCAGCCACCGCTGGCAGCACGTTCCGGTCCACGTGCCGGTGTGGGGGACCGAGCTGGACAAGCGGCCCGGGGGAGCGGGGACTGTTCCGCCGCAGTCGCTCGTGCAGGAGGCGCTGAACCGGACCTCTGCGCACCTGTGGGCGGTGGTCACCAACGGGCGGCAGCTGCGATTGCTGCGTGACTCCAGTGCGCTGGCGACAGCGTCGTATGTCGAGTTCGACCTTGAGGCGATCTTCGACGGCGAGCTGTTCAGCGAGTTCGTGCTGCTGTACCGGCTGCTGCACGCCTCCCGCTTCGAGGTCAAGGACGGCGAGCCCCCGGCCACGTGCTGGTTGGAGAAGTGGCGCACCGACGCCATCACGTCGGGCACGCGGGCGCTGGAGCAGTTGCGCAAGGGTGTGCAGGAGGCCATCACCACGCTGGGGACCGGTTTCCTCAAGCACCCGGCCAACGGCCACCTGCGCGAGAACCTGGACGCCAAGGACCTTCACGCGGCGCTTCTGCGTATGGTCTACCGGTTGCTGTTCCTGTTCGTGGCGGAGGACCGCGAGGCCCTGCACCCGCCGGAGGCTTCGGAACAGGCCAAGGAGCGTTACGCGAAGTACTTCTCCTCGGAGCGGTTGCGTCGCCACGCCCGCCGCCGTCGCGGTACCGCACACGGGGACCAGTACCGGGCGCTGCGCATCGTGCTGGAGGCGCTGGGGCATGTGAACGGTCGTCCCGAACTCGCTCTTCCGGGGCTCGGTGGTCTGTTCACCGACACCGAGGTCGACGCTCCGCTGCGGGGCCTGGAGCTGTCCAACGAGGCACTGCTCGGGGCGGTCCGCCATCTGGCCCAGGTGCGGGACCCGGCTTTCAAACGGTGGCGTTCGGTGGACTACCGGAACCTGGATGCGGAAGAGCTGGGATCGGTCTACGAGTCGCTGCTGGAGCTGGTGCCCAGGCACAGTGCCGTCGAGCGCACCTTTGAGCTGGTGGAGATCGCGGGGAACGACCGCAAGACGACGGGTTCGTACTACACGCCTTCCTCGCTGATCGAGACGTTGCTGGACTCCTCTCTCGACCCGGTCATCAACGACGCCATCAAGCGGGGGGAAGTGGAGGCCAGCGCTGCGGGACAGGCGGACTCCGCGGAGGCGATCGTCGCTGAGTTGTTGAAGTTGACCGTCTGCGACCCGGCCTGCGGCTCCGGGCATTTCCTGGTTGCGGCGGCGAGGCGTATCGCCAAGAAGGTCGCGTCGGTGCGCGAGGGCAACCCGGAGCCGACCGTGGACGCGGTGCGGCACGCCATGCACGAGGTGGTGGCGCACTGCATCTACGGGGTGGACCTCAACCCGATGGCGGTGGAGCTCGCCAAGGTGTCGCTGTGGCTGGAGGCGTTGGAGCCGGGCAAGCCGTTGAGCTTCCTGGATGCACATGTCAAGCAGGGCAATGCGCTCATCGGTGCAACGCCGAAGCTGCTGCGTGACGGTATCCCCGATGTTGCCTTCATCGCGACCGAAGGTGATGACAAGAAGCACGCGAAGGCCTTCGAGAAGATCAACGCGAAGGAGCGCGGCGGCCAGGAAAGCCTCTTCGATCTTGACGAGGATGCTGTCAAGGTCAGCAACACGGACTTCGCCCGAGGCCTGCAGCGAATCACTTCGGTAACTGCTGACTCTCTGGCTGATGTGCTTCGCCAAGAGGAGGCATACCGCGAGTGGGGGAGGTCCGAGGAATACACCAGGGCGCAGCATGTCGCTGACGCTTGGTGTGCGGCTTTCATGTGGATCAAGACCCCGGAGTATCCGACGCCGATTACCCAGAACGTCTTCAAGGAACTGGAGAATCCGGAGGGTGCGGGCGGCTCGGTTGAGATCCATGACGAGATCGTTCGTCTGCGCGAGCAGTACCGGTTCTTCCATTGGTACCTGGAGTTTCCAGACGTCTTTGCGGTCCCCGAGCTGGATTCAGGTGCCAACGAGGGCACGGGCTGGAAGGGTGGGTTCGATTGTGTAGTTGGCAATCCGCCGTGGGACAGTGTGGAGCTCAAGGAACAGGAGTTCTTCTCTCAGCGTGATCCGGAGATCGCCACCATCGCTCGGGCTTCGGAACGTAAGAAGCTCATCGCAGCTTTGAAGGATAACCCGGAGAAGTCTGGCCTATACCAGGAATATGCGGAGGCCAAGAGGAAGGTCTATGCGGAAAGTCACTTCCTGCGCCGGTCCGGTCGCGTTCCGCTGACAGGTCAGGGAAATCTGAATGTTTATGCGGTCTTTGCCGAGACGGATCGAATCCTCCTCGCGCCCGAGGGCCGTTCGGGGCTGATCGTCCCGACGGGTATTGCTACCGACGCGCGAACACAATACTTCTTCAAGGACTTGGTTAAGACCGGTTCCATCGCTGCCCTCTACGACTTTGAGAATGCGGCTCCCCTGTTCCCCGGTGTGCATCGTTCGTTTAAGTTCTGCATCCTGTCGATGTCTGGTCGAGGCCTGAGTGAGTCAGCGGCTTCGTTCGCCTTCTTCCTGCATGACCCTGTTGAGCTTGATGAAGCAAACAAGGCGTTTTCTTTGACTCCAGAGGAAATTCAGCTCCTTAATCCGAACACCGGAACTTGTCCGATCTTCCGATCCCGGAGGGATGCTGAGATAACTTTGGGCATCTATCAGCGTGTTTCAGTCCTTCATCGCGAAGGTGGCCTCAAAGAAAATCCATGGAAGGCTACTTTTTCTCAAGGTCTTTTTAATATGTCCCATGATTCTGGGCTTTTTCGAAACCGAGAAGAGCTTGAAGATGAGGGGTGGAACTTAGAGGGGAATGTATTTGTCAAGGAGGGGGTTCGTATGCTTCCTCTGTATGAGGCAAAAATGCTGCACCATTACGAACACCGGTCGGTCACCTATGTTGATGGTCGGAATGTTCGAGATTTTGACCCGGAGGAGAGGAGGGATCCAAATTCGGTAGCATTTCCCAGATACTGGGTTTCAGAGGTTAAAATTGAAACAGGGGAAGTGGATGGTAACGGTGATTCGGTTTTTGCTTATGGCGTAAATGGAAGACTGGATGCTGCCGACTGGAGGCGCGGTTGGCTTTTTGGGTGGCGAGACATATCTAGAGCGACCGACGAGCGAACCTCGATTGCTGGCTTTTTTCCAAGGTCTGCCGTTGGCCATACTTTGTTGCTAGGAATGTTTGCAGACTCTGACCCACTTTCTTGTGTGGGGATGTGTGCGACTCTTTCCTCTTTTGTGCTTGACTATGTTTCGCGAATTAAGAATGGTGGGACGCACCTTTCCTTTTTTGTGGTAAAACAGTTTCCCGTGATTTCACCTGTGATTCTTTTGAGTCATGTTGGGTTCATTGCTTCACGTGTTTTGGAGCTCGCATACACCGCGCATGACATGGAGCCACTTGCTCGAGACTTGTCGGACACGGGAGGGCCTTTCGTGTGGAATGAGGGGCGCCGCACTGTTTTGCGGGCTGAGTTGGATGCCCTTTTCTTTCATCTCTATGGAATCGACCGTGATGATGTGGACTACATCATGGAGACCTTCCCGATCGTGAAACGGAAGGATGAGGTTACGTACGGCACCTACCGTACTAAGGAGCTCATCCTGGAGATCTACGACCGGATGGCAGAGGCCGGTGTCTCGCTCGACAACCCCCTGATAGACGGCGAGAACTTCACCTCCACCCTCACCCCGCCGCCTGGCCACGGCCCCCGACACGCTCCGGCTTGATTCGCCAAGCACGAGACCCCGCCTGCTAGCTCACAGTAGGCGGGGCCGAATGCGCTCTTAGGAGGTTCTAGCTAACGCAAGTTGTTCCGAGTGGTTCCAAGGAAGGACTGCCACTCGTCGGCGGCGAAGAAGAGCGCACCGAGGCCGCGGTTCTGGGTGTCCCGAACGCCAGTGATGGGGCCCTCGGAAACCTCAACGCAGGCGGCCTCGCTCTGTGAGTAGCTCGACTTGTGAAAGTTCAAGTGGTCGAGTGACGGAACCTGCGAGGTCTGCATGATCTAGTCCTTGTCGTGACTGTGTTCGTTAGTGATGCTGCGAAGAAGCTTCAGTGTCGGCTTGCCGTCATCAAGTGCGGAAGCGCGGAGCCGGTTAAACGTTCCGGAGTAATGCTCGATGTTCTCCTCGCTCGACATGAACATGTGAGATGACGGCCCTTGCAGGTAGACGGTCACTAGGCCGTGGTGGTCTACGCGCAGGACCGAGAAGGAGGCGAGTGTCAGGGCCGCGTGTGCTCCCGCGCTGTAGGGAAGCACCTGGAGGGTGACGTTGGGAAGCGCAGCCAACTCTGTGAGGTGGGCGAGCTGCTCGGCCATGAGTTTTCCACTGCCGATACGTTGCCTCAACGCTGCTTCGGCGATAATCATCCATACCTCGGGTGGGGGCTCCCTGGTCAGGCTCTCCTGGCGAGTCAGGCGCACCTGGACTTCGCGATCGATGTCGCTGTCGGGGCGCATCGTTGCCTCGATCACTGCCCGTGCATACTCTTCGGTCTGTGCCAGACCGGGAATGAGCTGGGACTGGTACATCTCGATCGATGTCGCCTGAGCCTCGATATTTGCGTAAGAGCGGTAACTGCGCTCAAGGTCATAGGGCTG
This sequence comes from Nocardiopsis sp. iso_40, assembly GCF_056173285.1. Taxonomy (NCBI): domain Bacteria; kingdom Bacillati; phylum Actinomycetota; class Actinomycetes; order Streptosporangiales; family Nocardiopsidaceae; genus Nocardiopsis; species Nocardiopsis sp. iso_40. Next base: position 2,608,175 of record NZ_CM149666.1, read on the forward strand.
CCACCGGTCGGGCTCGCGAGCTTGCTTGCGTAGCGCCAAGAGCCGGTCGAGCTCTTCAGGGACTTCGTAGAGGTTGAGCAGGCGCTCGATGGCTGCCGCTCCCGGAACAGCGCCCCCGTCTCCGGGCGTCTCCCATCGTGCCAGGCTGCTCGCGGCGGTTCTCATGGCCTTGACGACGTCCCCGAACTTCCGGTCGCCTCGAAGTCTGCGTAGGTCCTGCGCCAGTTGCCACTGCGCAAGTGTCGGGTTGTCTGCCATCCCTTGATGATGCCCTTCTTCGTACTTCGGGACAAACTTCGCTACTTTCAAGAGCTACTTGCAAATGCTCGTGGCGTTCAGTTTACTGGTGGTGAGGTTCCGAACATCCCAGGAGGGGTTATGGCAGGTAGGAAGCAGAAGCGCGCGACTCCATGCGACGAGGAACCGGCCGCTGTCTGGGAAGGATTCGGGGCACGAGTCTGGACAGCCCGCCGGGGGCTCTCCCTCTCACTCGACTACCTGGCCGCGCAGGTCTACGTCACCAGCGAGATGCTTCAGGAGATCGAGTCAGGTTCCCTTGACCCCGGGCGTCGGGTCGCTCAGGACCTGGACCGTGAACTCCACCTGGCCGGACGGCTCTGGGACGCCTGGGCCGCCGCCCACTTGGCCGCCCTCCTCCAGGGCAGCGCCACCATCACCGACGCGCTCCCCGAAGTCCTCCAGGTCCGCGCCTACGCGCCCCTCGTCCTCCCGGACCCCTACCTCACAGACGCCTACGCCACCGCCTTGCACCGGGCCGAGCGCCCGATGGAGTCCGCGCTCCTCGACGACGACCGCCCCCACGTCGGCCGTCTCCTGCCCACCTCCGGCGCCGCCCCCTACCACTGCCTGGTCATCGACGAAGGCGCGCTCACCCGCACCCTCGCGGGCCCCGACAGCACCCGTGCCCAGCTCCTCCACTTGCACCGACTGGCCCAGTCCGACCGCATCACCGTGCACGTCATCCCCACCGGAACCCCCTACCACCCCGGTCTGCGCGGCGCCTTCTGGACGCTGAACTACTCGCCCGCCCACACGCTCGTCTACACCCCGCAGCCCTGCGGCCCCGGTCACCTCACCAGCGAGGCCACCCACGTCAAGACCTACACGGACCTCTTCGCCACCCTCCAGGGGGTCGCCCTGTCCGCCGAGGACTCCCTGCACCGCATCACCGAGATCGCCGCCCGCGTTCCCACCCCCGAACGCCGCGCGCTGCGCTCCTGAAACCCCGGCTCCTGAGCCCCCGACCCCTGAACCCCGCCGTCCCGGCAGCCCGGGACCCCTGCAACCCGGGCCTCCTGGAACCCGGACGGCCCGACCCCAGAGCCCGCCCACGAAAAAGCTCTGGCGGGTGTTGGCGCACCCCCAGAGCAGGCCGATCCAAATTCCACGATTGCGAAACCTGAAAGAGAGACCGACATGGCCATTGTGCCGCACGCCCGTGCCCCGATCCACACGCCCACCCCGGCCTTCTCCGGACGCCGCTGGCCTTCCCGCCTCTACCCCGGCGACCTCGCACAGACCGCATGGGTGCGCTCCGACCTGGCCGCCGACCTCGCCCGCCTGGCTGACCTGCCCCAGGAGACCACCGAGAACATCGTGCTCTGCGCCAGCGAGATGTTCGCCAACGCCTGCGACCACTCCCGCTCCGGCCAGGACCCCGAGGGCCGGGTCATCCGCACCCTGCACATGCCCGACGCCGCCACCCTGCACCTCGCCGTCATCGACGACGGCACCCGCGCCGGCGCCTCCGCCACCCGACCCGAGATCCCGCGCCGGCGCAGCCTGGAGGAATGGGCCGAGGCCGAGCGCGGCCGGGGCCTGCTACTCATCCACCACCTCGCCAGCGCCTGGGGCACCCGCGCGGTGCTGGACTTCCCCTTCTGCGCCGGGTTGGGCACCGTCACCTGGGCCGAGTTCACCCTCCCTGGACCCACCACCCGCAAGGCCGCCCGGTGAACGCCCCCGCCCGTGCCACCACCGCCGAGATCCGCCGTGTCCTGGACACGCCCCGGGGCAGCCGCTTCTCCCACACCCGGACCGGCACCCGACCGCCCACCCGCGAGCAGCGCCTCCTGGGCCAGATGGCCGACAACCCCCGGGTCGCCTACCGCCAAGCCCACGGCGAGCTCCCGCACTGGATGAAGGTCGCCGCCCGGCAGCGCACCGAACACGAACGCACCGTCCGACAGCCCTCGGAGGAACCCCCGAACATCCCGCGCCCCCGTCCGGCCCCCGACGACGGACCGCGCCCCAAACCTCCGCTTCCGCCTCTGCCCCGGCGGCCACGGCCACGCCCCCACCGACCGCACAGCCACCGCAAACCCCGCTCCCGCAGCGGCTGGCGCCTGGTCGCCTACGCCCTGGCCGCCGCCACCGGAGCCCTCGCCCACCACCTGGCCACGGCCCTGCTGTAGCCACCCGCCACCGCTCCCACGCCAAGGCCGCGCCGGGACGCCCGTTCCGGCGCGGCCACCAGGGCACCGACACCAGTCGTCGGAGGTCGCGATAACGTCTCCGTCATGGACGGGACTGAGGACGACCGGGGGCGCTGGGTGGTGCACGACGAGCGCACCCTGTACGACAACCCCTGGGTGAAACTGGGCAAAGCCGACATCACCACCCCTTCGGGAAGCAGGTTCGAACACCACACCGTGACCCTGCCTTCGGCGGCGGTGATCGCGATCCTGGACCAGGCCGAAGAGCACGTCCTGATGAGCTACCGGCACCGGTTCGTGCCCGACGTGTGGGGATGGGAGCTGCCCGGAGGTCTCCTGGACCCCGAGGAGACGCCTGAGCAGACCGCTGCCCGGGAGGCGTTGGAGGAGACCGGGTACCGAATCGGTTCCGTGGAGCACGTGGCCACGTTCGAGCCGATGATCGGCACGGTCCGCAGCCCCCACCACGTCTTCATCGGACGGGACGCCGTACTGGCCGCGGATCCGACCGAGTTCGACGAAGGCGTCTATGAGTGGGTGCCCCTGGCCAAGGTTCGCGGCCTGATCTCAGAGGGGCGGGTGCAGAGTTCGGGCACACTCATCGCCCTACTCCACATTCTCCCCTCCTGACGGAGTCCTAGGTTCCAGGAGCTGGGCCAGGCGGGCGCGTTGGCGGACCGAACCGGAACGCTCGGATAGCTCGGTGGCGCGTTGTGCCTGTTGGCGGGCTTGGGTGAGGTCACCGTGAACGGAGTAGGCCACGGCCAGGTCGGTGTGTAGACCAGCCTCGGCGCGTCCCAGCCCCAAGGGCATGATGTCGTCCAAAGCACGGGTGAGGTCCTCGATCGCCTCGGACGCGCCCAGGCGCGCCAGGCAGTGCCCCCGCCATCGCAGCAGGTGGGTTTGGTCCAGCATGAGGAACGGCAGCGCTGGGTCGTCCGGCTGCTGAGGGAGAAGAGCGAAAGCCTGCTCCAAGGCTCTCTGGGATTCGGACTCCTGACCGAGGCAGGCGTGCACCTCTCCTTCGGCGGCCCACATCCACGAACGCAACAGCGCGGGCAGGGAACCACGACCGTTATCGTGCGCGGCTCCAAGCACAGTGAGCGCTTCTCGTGCTCGACCGCTGTCCAGGAGCACGTAGATCTGTTCGGCGCTCACGTGGGCCAGGATCACGGGATCCTCGCTCTCACGGGCCGCTGTCTTGGCGAGCTCGTAGCAACGCCAAGACGTGGCCACACGTCCCGCGTCGAGCGCCTGCCACCCGGTTCGTGAAGCCGCCTCGGCCAAGGCGCGGGCCAGGCCGCGCCGTACGGTTCCCGGGATCGAGTGGTGCAGCAACTCATCCATCTGTTGTACATGCGCCCGGCTCTGGGAGAGGAGGTAGTGAGCCCCCAGTTTGCGGTTGATCAAGCGCAGGTTCTGCGTCTGCTCCTCGAACAGTCCGACGAGCGCCTGGTCGATGGAGGCGACTTCCAAACGCTCCCGTACCTGGGCGCCGAGAACCGATGAGCTCATCGGAGCCACTGGAGCGGTGTTCTCACCGGTAACAGACTCCTCGGCGTTCGTTGAAGGCTGCCGAGGCGCCAGACCGAACAGGATCCGGGAGGGATCGGGCAGCCCGAGACCATCGGCGATCCGCTCGATCAACTGCAGCGAACTGACTGTGCGTCTTCCGCTCAGGATCTCACTCACACGTCCCTGAGCGATGCCGGTCGCTGACGCGATCCGCGTCTGACTCGCACCATGGGCCTGGGCCAAACGAAGCAGACCAGCGATGTCGCGCTCGCGCAGGACCCGCCGTGTCTCCTGGCGTTCCCACGCCCACGCCGGAATGGCGACCCGCTCCCAGGAACGACCGGGCATGGCTTTCTTTCACCTGCTTCGACGGATGGCGCGGACACGGCCTCGATTATCTCCGAATGGGATATCCGCCAGGGATGGGAGGAGCGGTACCCGCAACGGGATCGTCACCTGTGACCCAACCTCCCGCTCCACCGCGAGCGCAGTCACAGGAGCCTTTCCATGGACCATCCTCCTCCCCTGATGTCCGAAACCCCGCCGACGTACACCGACACCACCCTGCGGGTGAAAGTCCTTGACGCCTGCGGCATGACATGCACCTTCTGCCACAACGAGGGCACTCCTGTTGTGGTCGACAACCGCAACCATGAACCCGGGCCCTTCAACACTTCCGGTACCTCCGGGCGGACGTCGATCTACGCCGCCACCAACGGCGCCACCTTTCTGCCCGCCACCATCCACCATCCCGCCCGACGAAGACTTCGTCCACGTTCTTTCTGCCCGCTGCAGCGGCTGCGCGAGAGCATGGACTTCACCGAACTCCACCTCACCGGCGGTGAGCCGACCCTTCACCCGCGCCTGCCCGACCTGGTTCGCCTCGCTACCGCTCAAGGCTTCCGGACATGCATGACCTCCAACGGAGAAAACGGGGAACGGCACATCCCCGACTGCGCCGAAGCCGGACTCGACCGCGTCAATTTCTCCGTCTTCGGAACCACCCCGAACGAACTCGCCCAGGTCCAGCACGCCCGGTTCCGAGACCCGGCCAAGGCGGCCGCCAAGATCGAAGCCCTGCACGCCTCCATCCAGACCTGCGTCGATCATGGGGTACGGGCCAGCGCCAACATCGTCGTCCTCGGCCACACCCACATCGATCGCGTCCACCGGCTCCTGGACACCTACGCCCCGGAGCTGTCCGTGCGCCTGCTCAACTCTCTTGACCACGGCCAGGCATCCATCGACGCCATCAACGACGTTCTGGCCCAGCGTGGAGCAATTACCGAGGCCCACCACCTCACCGCTGGAGCTTCCGGAGCACGCACCGCGTACCGCATTGACGGCGGACGACGCCGCATACATGTCAAGTGGATCCGCCCGGTACGCCTTCCGAGCACTTGCCGGGGGTGCAGGTTCAACAACGACACCGACTGCCAGGAAGGCTTCTACGGCCTACGCCTGTACCGGGACCGCCGCCGGCGTTACCTGGTGGGGGTGTGCCTGCAGCGCATGGATCTGTGCCAGCCGATCGAGGACTTCCTTCGCGGCCCGGTGAGCGCCGAGATCCTTCGTTTCCGCGAGGCCGACCGTGACAGGCTGGAAGCTATCCACCGCACCCCCGCTTCTTCTCCCACTACGACATTCAGCGAGGAAGGGAACCCGACGCTATGAGCGTGATCGAGTACGAGGCCAAGGTCCTGGGCATTGACGTTGCCCGGGTGGCTCGGCGCATCCTCGACAAGGGCGGCACGGACCTGGGGGAAGTGCTTCAGCGCCGCTATGTCTACGACATCGAACCCGACGATATCTCCAGGTGGGTGCGCCTTCGCGACACCGGCAGTCAGGTGACGCTGACGGTCAAGGAGATCGACTCCGACGCCATCGGAGGCACCCGCGAGACCGAGACCACTGTGGGTGACTTCGAGATCGTGAATGCGCTTCTGGGAAAGCTCGGCTATGTGCCCAAGGCCTACCAGGAGAACCGTCGTCGCAGCTTCACCCTGGACGGCGCCCAGTTGGAGATCGACACCTGGCCGCGGATCCCCGCCTACCTGGAGATCGAGGCCGACAGCCACGCTGAGGTGGTGCGCGTCGCGGCCCTGCTCGGCTATGACGAGAGCGATCTGACGGGGGAGAACACCACCAAGGTCTACGCCCGTTACGGCATCGACCTGTCCGCCATCACCGACCTGCGCTTTGAGACCTCCTGATCACGGCGCTGTGTGCCCGCCGAACAGCGGGCACACAGCCAGCCCGAAGCGCTCTCACCCTCTCGGGGCATGCCGCCAGCATGGACGCCGTATGGCGCACGGCCCGACCACTTGAGGAGTGAATCAGCACATGAACAGAACCGAGTACTTCGACGACCCGAACGCCCCTGTGCCCAACAGTCTGGTGGTGGCGGCCAGCGCGGCCGTCGTCGATGGCGAGGACCGTCTGCTGTTGCAGCGGCGGGTGGACAACGGGCTGTAGGCGATGCCGGGCGGGGCGATGGAGATGACCGAGAGCCTGCCGGAGGCGGCCGTGCGTGAGGTGCGCGAGGAGACCGGTTACGAGATGGAGGTGACGGGGTTGGTCGGCGCCTACACCGACGCCCGGCACGTGATCGCCTACAGCAACGGGGAGGTACGCCGCCAGTTCAACGTGTGCTTCCGGGCCATGGTGACCGGGGGAGAGCTCGCGGTCGGCGACGAGTCGCACGAGGCGGGCTGGTTCACCGCCGAGGAGATCGCGGGGTTGGACATGCACCACACCCAGCGCCTGCGCGTGGAGCACGCCTTCAAGGGAGGCGCTGCCCACACAGGATGAACCGAGGGATCCGGTCCGTCCTCGAACCCGAGAGTGCATCGCAGCCGACAGCTGCCGGGGTGCTTCTGGACGCCTTGTGCGACGTGAGCGAGCGGCGTTAGGCCCTCATCTTCAGCCATAGCCCTTCTGATGGGGCTCGTGAGCCGCACCGTAGGAGCTAATGTCGCCTTATGGCGGACGAGGACGCTGACTACTTGGACAAGAGCCCGAACGCGGGGCGGATGGGTGCGGCGGCAGAGTACCTGATCGCGGCGACCTGCATTCTGGCTACCGGTGGCGAGCTCAACGTTTCGACTTCTCTGGTGGATGATGAGGGAGTCGACCTGGTCTTCCACCGACGCGGAACGTCTCGCACGCTGGCAGTCCAGGTCAAGGCGCGCATGTCCGACGGCAAGTCGGTCAGCGAGCAGCAGCAGTGTGTGGCGCTCGTCCGTTCTCAGACCTTTCGCCCCCGCCCCGACCTGGACCTGCTCTTCGCGGTGGTCGACCCCCGGGTGGGAGCTCTGCGGACCGTCTGGCTGATCCCCAGCCAGGAGTTCGCAGCCAAGGGGCCGTCCCTCGATTCCCATCGAAGACTCCGGTTCAGCGCTTCTATGAAACCCGGTTCCCAGGATCAGTGGGTACCGTTCCGTCTTTCCCCCGATCAGCTCGCCAACCGTATTCTTCAGCGCCTCGACCAGCTGGAGGAGCGGGAGCGGCCGGAGTAGGCCTCGGCTCGGCCCACTCCACGATGCGCATACGCACCACTCTAGCTCTGGGCCCGCACCGGGGGTTTCGTCTCTCCTCGGGGGCGCGGGCGGTGCCGGATGCGCCCCGATCCAGCCGCCAGCAGCGCCTGCTGCGCCAGATGGCCGGCAACCCCCGGGTCGCCTACCGCCAGGCGCACGGCGAGCCCCCGCACGGGATGAAGGTCGCCGCCCGGCAGCGCAGCGACCAGGCCGAACCTATGAAGCCCTCATACCCGCAACTTTCGCGCTTGCCCGAACCCCTGGTGCCGCGCCCGCGTCCGGCCCCTGACGACGGCCCGGTCCCGCCCCTCCGCCCCAACCCCACCGCTACCGCGCCGTCCGCGCAGTCACCGTGAACCCCGACGCGGGCTCCGCTGGATCCTGCTCGGGTACACCCTCGCCGCCGCCAGCCGGAGCCTCCGTCCGCCACCTCAATGCGGCTCTGTCGTAGCCACCGAGCCAGCGCACCGCCCCATGCGGATACTGCACCTAACCGGACTTACTTGACGAACCATGGCTGGTCTTCGGTCGACCACTGTGCGAACGAAGGTCGGTCAGCGCCGTGAAGGCTGAAAGACTGGACCCATGCAGGCCAACCAATTCTTGCTCACGCGTGTCCGGCTGAAGCACTACAGAAGCATCGCCAAGGCTGATGTCGAGCTGGGGCAACTGCTTTTCCTCGTCGGCCCCAACGGGTCGGGCAAGAGCAATTTCCTCGATGCGTTGAGGGTGCTGTCCGAAGCGCTCCAGACCTCTCTGGACCAGGCCATGCGCAGCCGGGGCGGAGCCTCCGAGGTGCGTCGCCGGTCAACGGGTCATCCCACTCACTTCGCGATCGATCTGGGATTCAGGAGTTCTTCCTACTCGGGTGCATACGGTTTCGAGGTCGCTGCGGTCAAGGGAGGCGGTTTCAAGATCTCCCGGGAGGAGTGCCGCGTCTATGGCACCGGGGATGGCGATGCCTGGCAGGGATACTTCAGGATCCGTGACGGCGCGTTGGTCGAGCAGTCCGAGGCCGTCATGCCCCCGGTCAGCGATCAGCGCCTGTACCTGGTGTCGGCGGCTGGTCTCGACGTCTTCCGTCCTGTCTTCGACGGGCTCTCCGGCATCAGCGTCTTCAGCCTGAACCCGGATGCCATGCGAGAGCCTCAGACGCCCGACTCCGGTGAGTTCCTACGCAGGGACGGGTCTAACGTCGCCAGCGTGTTGCACCGGCTCGAGCGCAGCGACAGGGGGATGAAGGACAAGGAGCGCATCGAGAACTACCTCCAACAGATCACCCCGGGAATGCATGGCGTGTCCCGAGCCGACCTGGGGAACTGGGAGACGCTCGAATTCACCCAGGACGTGCCAGGGGCCAGGAACCCGTGGCGCTTTCCGGCACAGTCGGTCTCGGATGGCACATTGCGTGCTCTGGGAGTGCTCGTGTCCCTTTTCGCCGATACGGGGCACACCTTCAGCACGGTCGGTATCGAGGAACCCGAAAGTGCCCTGCACCCAGCTGCGGCCGGTGTGCTGTTGGACGCTCTGCGGGACGCGAGCGAACGCCGACAGGTCATCGTCACCAGCCACAGCCCGGACCTGTTGGACCGTGAGGACTTCGAGCCCGAGGAGTTGCGCGCGGTCCGCTCCATGAAAGGGGAGACGAGGATCGGCCCCCTCGACGAGGCTGGAACCGTCGCCATGCGGGAGCAGCTCTACACTCCTGGCGAGCTCCTGCGTACCGACCAGTTGCTTCCCGAGCTCGCTCAGGACGAACTTCCGTTGGGGGAGGACTGATGTCCCACGTGACGATCGCCCCCATCGTGGAGGGACATGGCGAGGTCAAGGCTGTGCGGGACCTCATCAACCGGATCGCCGACGAATACGAGGGGATCTGGGTGGAGGTTGCGCAGCCCTTCCGGTTGGACTCGGCCAAGATGCGCAAACCCGATGAACTGGCCAAGGCGATCAGGGTCCAGTCGGCGCGCGTTCGCGCCCGGGGCGGGGTTCTGGTTCTCAGGGACGGTGACGACAAGGACGTGACCTGTCCTGTCGAACTGGCTGCCTCTCTGCGTGAGGCGGCCACGGGTTCGCGCTGCCCTGTGGAGATCGTGATCGCCCGACACGAATACGAGGCGTGGTTCCTCGCTGCGGCCGAGTCACTTCGCGGCCATTCCGCTGTCAGGGACGACGCCACCGCGCCGGAGGACCCAGAGGGCGCACGCAACGTCAAGAAGCAGCTACTCGACATCATGAACGAGTCGTACAAGGAAACCCTCCACCAGGCGAAGTTCTCCGCCCTTATGGACCTACGCTTGGCCGAGCGGCGCAGTCGATCCTTCCGGCGTATGGTGCACGCCGTTCAGGGGCTCATCCGGTAGGTGGGCGACCCGTAGGGCCGTGCCGAGAAACATCGGTGCGCCAAAACCTCACGTCGTCTCCGCTCGCGCCGTCGCAGTTGGTGGCCTCACCCGCCACCTCACTGCGGGCTTGTTCTGATGCCCGCGCCCCCACCACGGCCGCGCCGGCCCCAGCGGGCCTGGCGCAGCCGTGGTTCTTTTCGGCTGCGGCCTCGCGGGGCGAGTTGATCATGCGAATGTCGACGTGCCTTCCGCATGGCACTCCTGGTGCTGCAGAACCGCCTCATAGGCCGTGGAAGGGACTCGACACCGACCGCCCCGGGGAGAGTCACTCTTGTCGACGATGGTCGTTCCCCGGCAGAACGACTCGGCCCGGGTGTGGATCCGGTCATCGGCCATACGCGACGGAACCTGCCGTCCGCGCTGATGTGTTGGTCATCACATCCAGGCCCCCGGGTTGGTGTCATCACGGACTGTGGTCTGCGGCGACCCCTGGCCGCGAAGGCCTGCTCGCGTCAATGATCACGCCTCCTTCATTGCTCTGCTGTTGACATACATTTCATACACGACAACACTGTTCGCGTTGGCATTTGCTGGCGTGGGGTGTTTGTTGACGCGCGTGCACAGCGGACGTTCCACAGCCGACATCAGAACCCGAACCAGGAGCCCTTCATGACAACCCCCTTGGACATCGCCGGCGCAGCCGCGACCGCCGTCGTCGGCACCATGGCCACGGCTGCATGGACGCAGATCCGCGAGAAGTGCGCTGCCCTGTTCCAGCGTTACCTGGACGGCGAATCCCGGACCGCGGCCCTCACCCGCCTGGACACCCACGAGCAGACGATGAACGTGTCGGACCAGCAGGGACGGGAAGCCCTGCGTGGTGTCTTCACCGAAGCCACCACGCAGGACCTGGCCGAGATCCTGCGTCGTTCCCCGGAGGCCGCCGACCAGTTGAGCGCCCTGGCCCAGGCGGCACGGGACGCCGTCCCTGAGTCGTCCGTCTCCGCCAACGACGTCCGGGTCAGGGACGTACGAGCCAAGGGCGACGTCATCGTCGGTGGCGGCAACGTGAACGTCGGGGGTGACCGGTGACCGAGGCGAACGACAACCCCCAGCACGACCAGGAACCCAGCCCCGACCCCGCGCACTCGCGGTACGACGACGAGGCGTTGAAGGCGTTTCTCCGGCGCCCCCTTCCAGGATCGGCACCGGCCCCGCCTCCCGACCCTGGCACCGAGTACTCCCCGCAGCAGCCTGAGGGAGAAATCCCGCCGGATACCGGCGGGGGAGAGAGGTCCGGAAACCGGGTGTCCGCCTCGGGAATCAACAGCAACGGCGGCGGTGACGTGATCGTCGCCGGCAGGGACGCCACCAAGATCGTTCGCCAGTACATCAACACCCTGGCCGAGCTGCCGTCCCGGGCCATCCACAGCACCGAGATCGTCCCGAATCACCTGTTCGCGCCCGTCGGTGAACTCCCGCGTGCCGCCAGCGGGGTCTACGTCCTGGCCGGTGCTCCCGGCACCGGACGCCGGGCGGCCGCCCTTCGGCTCCTCGCAGCCCTGCCCGGACACGTCGAGTTGCGCGAGCTCCGCCCCGACTGGGAAGAGCCGGATGTGGCGCGCATCCCGATGGAGCCCCGCACCGGCTATCTGCTCGACCTGACCGGAACCATGGAGACGGTACCCGAGCAGCTCCGCGGCGACCTGGCCGGTTACGCGGCCCGAGCCAAGGAGGACGAGAACGGCAGCATGCTCGTCATCCTCGGTGACGAGCACGCTTGGGGAACCCGGAAGGTGCCCTGGGGCCACCACCGCATCGCGGCACGGGACCACCGGCGCCCCGACGCCGTCGAGGTCGCCCGGCTCCGGCTCCAGCACTCCCAGGACCCAGAGCGGGCGGCATGGATCGACCAGGAGGACAGCTCCTTCCACGACCTGCTCGTCCCGGAGGCTCCGCCCGCGCGCGGGGTCGAGCTCGCCGAGATCGTGCTGGAGGCCGATGCGGCGAAGGACGAGGACGCCAAGGACCGCTTCCTGGGCTGGCGGAACAAGATCCGGGAGTGGTTTGCGGGTGACATGCGGGAGACCGACGGAAAGGGGGTCGAGAAGCGCACCCTACGCATCGCGGCGGCCTTCCTGGACGGAGCGCCCGCGCAGGTCGTCCTCAACTCGGCGGACCTCCTCGTTCCGGAGGAAACCCGTAAGCGTTTCGAGGAACTGGGCGGTGCTCTGGCCGGCCCTGACGACGAGACCCGCTGCGACGACGCCGGTGTGACCCTTCGCGACGGCCGCGTCTACGTCACGGACAGCCGCAAGGGGCTCGACCTCGCCCTCATCCACTACCTGTGGGCCAAACGCGGGTCCCTCGCCAAGAAGCTCACCGACTGGCTGGCCGACATCAGTGCCCCTGACGGCCACGCGGAGGGAAGCCTGGAACGACTGTCCGACATCCTCACCGAGGTCGCCGTCGCCCAGGGAAAGGACGCGGTCCTTCCGCTCGTCCACGCCTGGTTGCAGCAGGGCAGTCAGCGCAGGACCGGATTCGCCGTCAAGGTCCTCGACCACCTCGCCGTCCACCCGGTCCTGGGCTCGCCCGTACGAGCGGAGTTGAGCAACTGGGCCAAGGGGGCCACGACACCCGACCGGCAGAGGGCCGTGATCGAGGTCGGCAAGCGCAAGTTCGGGGAGACCTATCCCAAGCAGGCCCTCACCCGACTCCGGTACGTCCTGGAGAAGACCCAGAACCCCGAGCTCTGGAACGCTGCCGTCGCTGCGGCCGCGCAGCTCCTCGCCCGGGAGAGCAGCCGCTTGGTCGTACTCAAGGTCCTGGTCGACTGGGTGGAGGACGGGCGGACCGCGGACGTCGCTGGCAAGCTCTTCCTGGCCCTGTTCCACGGGCGCGGCGAGGCGGGTGAAGAGGGTGCCACCGACCCGGCTCGGGGACTGCTCCACCTGGAAGGCAAGGAGGGCGACGCCGCCCAGGACCTGCTCCGCGACGCCTGGTGGGCCGTGTGGAAGAACGAACGACTTCGGGGGGAGGCCAGTCTCGCCCTCAACCGGTGGCAGGGGGCCACCTCGGACGGAATCCTGCCCGTCGACGCCACCTACAGGGTGGTCATCGCCGTCTGCAACGCCCGCAGTCTCGACCCGGACCTGGACCGGTTGGTGCAGGGCGATGACCCGGTCAGTGCCCGGTTGCGCCAGGACTTCTGGGCAAGGTCCGACGACGACCATCGGAACGGAGAGCCCGAGGGTGTTCCCGCGTAGGAGGAAGCGCGCCCCAGAAGAACGGTCGGAGCCCAAAGGCAGGTGTCTCGTGCGTGCGCCGAGTGCCGATCCCGGTCTCTACTTCGATGTGACCCTTACCTACCGGTGGCGGATCACCGACGGTGATCGGCAGGTCCTGCACCCCGACGAGGTGGCCCGCAGCCTCCTCGTCGGGGCCCTCGGCCCCGCGACGGCCGCCCACCCGGTACTGCACCTCCAGGAGGCCGGTTGGGCCGCCAACAGGGCACTGGCCGCAGAACTCGACGACGGCGGCCGCCTCAGCGTCTCGGGAAGCGCGCATGTCGCCGTCTCTACGGAGACCGAGGCGCGGGCCCGTGCCCGCGCCTCGGCGCGCGAACGTGTCCGTATGGAACAGGCCGAACACGTCGCGCGCCTGGAGGTGCTCCGGGAGACGGTGCTCACCCCAGGGCTGGGTCTGCTCTGGTGGCTCGAACGGCACGAGTCCCCCGGGGCGGGCACGGACCCCGAGGAGTGGACACGGCGGTTGATCGACTCCTACCGGGAGCTGGCGGCGGCTGTGCGGGAGGATCGGACCACCGCCGAGCCGGACGGGCTGACGGTCCTGCGAACGCGAGTGGAGGAAGCACTCGCGGCGGTGCAGGAACCGCAGGTCGCCCAACGGTTCGCCTACCATCTGGAGGACTACCTCACACGTGTGGCCGGCCGCTAGCGCAGGTCGTCAAGGAGGGCCCCGTCGCGTTCGCGGCGCCATTGCCGCCAGCCGTTGATCTCGTGCCCGCAGAGCGACCTCGCGGCGCTCGACGGAGTCCTGAACGGCGGGGCGTCGCTGCCGTCGACGCGTACACGGCCGCCAGCGGTCACCGTCGCGGTGAAGTGCTCCCCCCGGCGAGGGCGGCCCCAGACCAGTTTCTCGCCGGGGGAGAGCGTTCCCGCCTGGACCATGTCGAACAGCGCGCCGCGGTCGTGCTCGCTGTCCCAGACCACGGGGGCGTCCGCTCTTGCGGCGCCCCCGGTGTCCTCGGCGGAAGGTTCCGCGGTGGGAGTATTCAGCTCGAGGATGCGGCGGAGCACGTCGTTGGGGGTGTCCACGAAGGGCTGCGCGCGCCTCTGGAGATCGGCGTAGACCTCGTCGTCGATCCTGATCACGCGGGACATACGTTCTTCCTGTCCGTGTCGGCGGTCAGCTCCGGTCGAGTTCGGCGCGCAGCTCGTCCAGCCGGACACCGTCCCGTTCCCGGTGCCATGTCTTCCAGCCGTTGTGCTGGCCGCCGGCACAGAAGTTCGCTGCCGCGGAGAGGGTCAACGGCTTGTTCGAACCGTCAGGTGTCACGGATCCGTCCGCGTTGACGGTGGCGGAGTGCGTTTCGCCCCTGCGCGGGCGGTGCCAGAGCAGTCGCTCTCCCACCTTGAGTTTGCCAGCGTCGAGGAGTTTGCGGACCTCGGCTTCACTGCGCCGACCCCCGGGCCGATGGTCGGTCTGAGGGGGCTGGTGACAGGTCGTGATCGCAACGGTGACGACGCGAACGGTCTTCGTGGTGTGGGTGCCGGTACAGGTACTCATCTTCTCCTCACGAGCGGGATCGCTCAGACTCTTTCTTCTTTGAAAGTTACCGCGCGAGATCTTGGAGTGTGGGCGGATCTCCAAACTCCGCTGTGCGGATCTCGGGATCGGGCCGAGGTTTCCGGAACCTTCTGTGCGACGTGTGCGTCACAGTTAACGTACACAACTGTTAGCGTTGTATACCTACTGAACACGTTCTGGTGTGATCGGAGAAAGTGGTCATGTACCTCGAATCACTGCATTGCAAGGGCTTCAGATCGCTCGCCGACGAGACTGTCACCTTCCGCCCCGGGGTAACGGTGCTGGTGGGGGAGAACAACGCGGGCAAGTCCAACGTCATGGACGCCATCCGCCATCTGACCGCGCCCCTGGACGGTAGGCGAGACATCCACCTCCGGGCGGACGACCTCCACCGTGACGGTTGCCCCGACGGCCGCCACCACGACTCGTGCCGCACCGACATCGGACTCTCCGCCCGGTACACCTCGGAGGAACCCCATGATCTGGCCCTGTACGGTTCCGCTCTGGCCGAGGACGGGAAGGGCATCGTCTACCACCTGGTCTACACCCCGCCCGCTCCGGGGGCACAGCGCGGCAAGGTGACCTGGCAGGCGGGAGACGCCGTCACGACCGACCGCGACCCCGAACCCGCGGCCCGCGAGCGTATCCGGCACCTGTACCTGCCGCCGCTGAGGGACGCCCAGCGGGAACTGGCGTCCGCCTCCAGCCGCTACCTGCACGGGTTCATCGGTGGATTCCTGCTCGACCAGAAAGAGGTTGACTCGTTCCTGGGCGATGTGGGCAAACGGTTCGGACAGATCACCGAACTCGAACCGCTGACGCAGGCCGCTGGCTCCGTCCGCGAACGCCTGGTCGAACTCACCCAGGGCGCCCACACCCAGGACACGGGCTTCGGGTTCTCCCGACCGACCCTCCCGACGGTGGCGCGTTCGCTGCGGCTGCGCCTCGAAGAGGAGGGCATGGGCCTCCAGGAGATCTCCGAGAGCGGTCACGGATACGCGAACCTGCTGTTCATGGCCACGCTCTTCGCCCAGTTGCGCAACGCGGCCGAGGCCGACCTGACCCTGCTCCTGGTGGAAGAACCCGAGGCCCACCTGCACCCCCAGCTCCAGAGCATCCTCATGGACCACCTCCAGGAGGAGGCCAGGCGAAGCCAGCAGGCTGATACCAGCGGTCAGGAGTGGTTGGGGCGCATCCAGGTGGTGGTGACCACCCACGCACCCCACATCGCCACCTCGGTGCCCCCTGAGGACCTCGTCGTCCTCCAGCGGCGCACCGCCTCGCTGGCCCCTGCCACGGGGGAGAAGGCAACGGGTGCCTCCGTCCAGGAGAAGAAACACCACACCACGAGTGTCGCGGTGCGGAACCTGAACATGGATGCGCGTGAACTCGGCAAGGTACGGCAGTACCTGAACGCCACACGTAGCACCATGCTCTTCTCTCCCAGGGTGCTGTTGGTGGAGGGCATCGCTGAGGGCATCCTGGTGCCCGGGTTCGGGAAGCTGGTTCTCGACCCGGTCGCCCAGAGGCGCCTGCGCGGTACCGCCGTCGTCCCCATCGACGGGGTCGACTTCGAGCCCTACCTCAGGGTGCTGCTCAAGCGTGATGAGACCAGCGGTCAGCGGATCGGACAGCGCGTCGCCGTCATCACCGACGGGGACTTCTACGCGACCAGCGTCCACACTGTCCCCGACCGCCGAAAGAACCTGAACGCACTGCTCGAAGAACTCGCGGCCGGTGGAGACGTCGCACAGGTCTTCGACAACGAGACCACTCTGGAGCCAGAGCTGATGCGCGCGGACCAGGGCAACGTCGAGATCCTCAGGAAGGCCTGGGCCTGTCAGCGCCCCAGGGCGGGGGAGAAGGACTGGCGCGAACTCATGGAGCTACAGGACGTACAGCGGGACAGGAGGCTCGCCAAGATGTTCGGTGAGTACAAGGTGCGCAAGGGGGACTTCGCCCAGGACGTGCTGGCGGTATCGGCACAGGAGAACGTTCCCCTCGTCGTGCCCGAGTACTTCGAGCGTGCACTGAAGTGGATCACCGAGGGGGTCACTGGTGGTTGCTGAGTACACCCCCCTCACCATGGAGGACAACACCCCGGCCGACCAGGCGCACACGGCGCAGCGCGGCATCGTGGAGCGTGACCTGGCTCCGGGAGAGGCCCTGTGGGTCCAGGCCTGCCCCGGGGCCGGTAAGACACGGGTCATCGTCGAACGCCACCTGGAACGCCCCCTACCAGCGAGGCGAGGCCGCGCCATCGTCTCCTTCACCAGGGCCGCCGGCCGTGAACTGCGAGACCGGAGCCGGGAGCGCGGCAGGCCCGAACTCAGCGGACACCCGCACTTCATCGGCACGCTGGACGGTTTCATCTGGCGCTACCTGGTCCGCTCCTACCTGGGCACCTCGGCGGTGGACGAGGATGGCTGGAGCCGACTGGACAGCTGGGAGGACCACCCGGAGGCCCGTGTCGGGGGCCACGTGAGCCTGGACGACTTCAGGTACACGCCCTCTCCTGGGGGAGAGCCGCGAGCGCGTATGAAGTACTCGAAGAGTAAGAACTACACGGACGGGCAGGTGCGGCAGCTCGAACAGTGGGCTGCCCAGCGGAAGGCGCAACTCATCAGGCGCGGCTACCTGACTGGCGACGAACTGCGGGAGCGGGCGCTGCGCAACCTGGACGATCCGAGTACCGCTGCCGTAGTGGCGCGGATGCTCTCCGGCCGTTTCCACGAGCTGATTGTCGACGAGGCGCAGGACTGCTCGGTCAAGGACGACGCCGTACTCCGTAGGGTGAACAGGCTGGGGCTCCCGCTCATGCTCGTGGGTGACACCGGCCAGAGCATCTACGGGTTCCGTGACCGCGAGCAGGGCGCTGTACCGGCGCCAAGGCTGGTGGATGACCTTCCCCGTCTGGAACTCCGCCACAACTGGCGCAGCAGCCAGGTGATCTGCGATCTCACCGCCACCCTGAGCCCGGGAAGCGGAACCGACATCGCGGTGGGGTCGCACCGGGAGGACGGCACCCCGATCCTGCTCGTGCCGCGCGACGACGGCGACCGCGGGCCGCGTGCGGTGTTCCGGAGGGAAGCGGACCGGCGTGATATTTCCGAGGGCGAGCGCCTGGTCCTTGCCCGCCAGTGGGGCACGTTGCCCAAGGACCTCATCGGTACCCCTCATGCTCCCCTGGAGCCGTTGAACCGTCTCCTCTGGGCGGTCGGGGTGCTTCGGGCGTCGGCCTCGCCGCGCAGACGCCGGGAGAAGGCGTCACGGATTTTGCGTGAACACGTTCTCGACCTGTGGTGCCCGGAGGGCCGCCTTCCCGAGGAACAGCGGATCCGCCGGTCCGGTCTGCCCAGGGTCGGGGTGGACCGAGCGGAGGCCCTGGTCCTCGCCCACCTGCCCGAGCTCGACACACCCCTGTCCTCATGGGTGCTGGAAGCGGCGAAGGTGTTCCATACCTACGGGCCGAGCGTGAGGGGCGACCATCCGCCGGGCGTCCTCCACTGGGAGTCCGAAGACGCGGTCTCCGCCTTCGGCACCGCTGCGGAAATGGCCGGGGCTCCCACCCCGGGCGTGGACGGAGTGGGAACGGCCGGCAGCGTCCACCAGGCGAAGGGCGGCGAGGCCGACGCGGTTCTCATGCTCCTCACCCCGCGACAGGGGTACAAGCCCGGGACGATCGATCACTGGATCAACGGTCGGGAGGATGAAGCGGTACGCATCCTGTACGTGGCAGTCTCCCGAGCGCGTCGGCTGTTGACCCTTGGCGTTCCCCAAGGCGATCTCGACCGTGTGGCCCGCCACCTCGAACGCAATGAAGTCGCGTGTCGGGTGCTGGACGGCTGAGCCCTTGGTGACGGTGTGGTTCCTGCCCTCGCGCCGGTCGTCCCCTTCCCTTTCGATGTCCGGGTCGAGGTGACGGTCCCGGAGCGTGGCTACACGGGGACGGTTCAGTCGGCGGGCGGTGGCGGGGCGTCCTCTGGTAGGTCCGCAGAGGCAGGGTCCCACTGGGGTGGCCACAGAACTTTCACGGTTCCGGTTCGCTCGGCTTCTACCAGGCCCTGAGGGCGTAGGCCCCGTGCGTGCTCAGGGTTTGGGAACGTGATGGCGGTAAAATCCACCGTCCCCTTCCTGAGAGTCGGTGACCGAGGAAGGTTGAAGTGCAGTGTCGGCTCGTTAAGTGAGGCATGTCGGAAGTCGATCGTGCCCGAGTCGAGTGCGACTCCGGCGAAGTGCACCCTGCCCTGATACATGAGCGTCCGCTGGAAGGACACCTCGCCGGTGAGCCCACCCTGGTTGACGATGAATCCCGTTCCTTCATCGGTGAACCAGGCTTCATGGAGGTCAATCTTTCCCTGGAAGGTGCAGCGTAGGAAGAGCACCGGGGTGCCGGTGAACCTGGCTCGCCTGAAGGTTGTGGTGCCCTTGAGCGTGGAGTCACGGATCTCGATGCTGCCTGTTTTGAGCTGGGCACCATCGAAACTGGTCGAGTCGAGTGTGGCGCCATCGAAAATCTGTACCCGAGCGCCGTCGAAGACGGTGTCCTGGAAAGAACATCCGGTGAGTGTTCCTCGGTGAAACGAGATCGTACCGGGAAGCCCTTTTGCGGCGATGCCCCCGGTGAAGTGTGCACCGGTGAAGTCCACCTGGTCCAGGTGAGCGCCATCGAAGTACACGTTGCCGTGCTGGTTCGCGCGAAAGCGCGCCTGGCGGAACGACACACCGCGGGCACGGATGCGCGTGAAGTTGGCGCCGTCGAAGGCGACCCGGCTGAAATCGTAGGACAGTTCCTGCCAGCCGGGGTTTGTGCGCAGGCGGGCCGCGATGACGTCGATGATCGTGTGGCGCACCTCGCGGTACGCCTGCACGGCCTGCAGCTGATCTTGGTAGGAGACCTGTGGCTCCTCGCCTGCACCAGTTGGCCGTGTCGGCGGTTCCTGAGGAGAGGGCATGCGCAGGAAGGCGCACAGAACGTCGATCACCATCTGCCGCTCACTGATACTGGGCGCCTGGTCCGCGACGTGTGCCAAAGCATGGACCCCGGCGAGTTTGACCGCGGCTTCCTCGTGGCCGAATTGGCTGGAGGCGGAGGCGAAACGCTCGGTGAACAGCCGGCTGGTATCGCGTTGGGAGTCCTGCTCGGTGGTCTTCTGTCGACGGTAGGCAGTCACCAGCAAGGCCACTCCGCCGAGTCCAGCGACGACCGCGAAAGCGCGAGTGACCATGGATTCCACCATCTTCGACGTCAGCTCGGCAGGCGGGTTGTAGGGCGGATGGCCCAGAGCAAACCATGTAGCGGTAAGTATTCCTAGAATCAACCAGATGCTCATAATCCAGGCGATGAAGACCAGTCGGGTCAGACGTACCTTCTGCTGAGGTGCGTCGAGCGGTCGCCCAGGTGCTGGCTCGGGGTCGGGGTATAGGAAGGTCAGTGCGGTGGCGGCTGCCAGGAACCAGAGGATTGCGAGCACTGTAAGAGCGGCGTTCGCGGGTAGACCCAGAGATGCCAGCTGGTCCACCGCCAGACGCTTCGTCGACACACCAATGAGGACGAAGATGGGTGGAAGGCTCACGGCTGACCAGAAACGAACACGGCACCGTATGCGAGTGTGCTCGTCTCTGTCCGTGCCGGAAAGCTCAGGAAGGAAGTGCATGCCATTACCGTAGAACCTCGGGGCCCTTGGTGAGTACAAGTGGATCGGGGACTGCGCTGTCCTTCACAGTGCGGTCTTGTGCCCTAGCTAAGCGCCACCATGAACGAGTTCTACAAGGAGCCTTTTCCAAGCTGTTCCTTCAGGTTGGAAAAGACTCAGTCCTCCAGGTCGAATTCCTCTCGAAGTCGGGTCAGGGTTTCCGAGTTCCTGAAGCGGCAGGCGCTGTTCTGGTTGGCGAAGAACCCCGGCGACCAGACGGCGTCCTCCCGCGACCGT
This sequence comes from Nocardiopsis sp. iso_40, assembly GCF_056173285.1. NCBI lineage: Bacteria > Bacillati > Actinomycetota > Actinomycetes > Streptosporangiales > Nocardiopsidaceae > Nocardiopsis > Nocardiopsis sp. iso_40. The sequence continues at coordinate 2,628,796 of NZ_CM149666.1, forward strand.
GTGCGCAGCCAACGCACCGCGACGATGTATTCGAGAAGGTCCTCATCCTCCTGTTCGCCCGTATGCGTGTAGGTGCCCGCCAGGTCCAGGTCGGTGAAACGCCGCCGTTCACCGTCCACCTCGAGGACGGCCTCGGTGTAGGGCACCGCTTCGTCGGTCACCTCGCCCACCCCCGCATACCCCGTCTTGGGCAGGTGGACGAAGATGCGCGCGCCCACCGGAAGGTTGGCGAGGGTGCGTGAATGCCAGGCGCCGGCACCCGCCGAGACGAAACCGAAGTGCAGGGCGTCGTCCCAGTTCCGGGAACCGCGCTGATCCCCGAAGGAGACGTACCAGTCGCGTTTGTTCCACGGCTCGCGGGTCCCGCCCGGACGAGGGCGGGTCGGTGCGGCCGAGGAAGTGTCGTCCACGATCGCGGTGCGGGCCAGGTAGCGGTTCTCCCCGTCGGTGAAGAAGGAGAAGAGCAGGATGTTGATGGGGACACCGTGGGCGGCCAGGTACTCGACGGTGCCCTCCACGGCCGCGCTGCTGCTGTGCGCCACCAGGGTGAGCCGGTGTTCGCTGTTCAGCTCGGCCGGAGTGTCTGTGCCGAAGGTGCGGGAGAAGGCGTCGTTGAACGTCCGGCCCGGATTCTCCCTCTGGTAGAGATCCACGATGTCGTGGTGGGTCAACCGGTTCGCCCAGGCCCCATAGCCGAGAAGCTGGGCGACGGAGTCGCGGGGGGTGCGGCCCCGCTTCAGTTCGATGACGTGAACCGTGCCGTCGTCACCCACCCCCAGTAGGTCGATTCTGCCGTCCAGGTCGGTGCGGACCTGGCGGCCGATCACGAGGACGCGCTCGCCCAGAATGCTCGGGTCCTTCTCGATGAGGTCCTCGAGTTGGGATTCCAGGGGGATGCCCTGCGATTCGACGCGGGAGAGGGAGTCCCCGTCCACCCGCCAGAGGGAAATGTCAGTGCCCATGTGAGCCATTGTCCTGCCAAACCGGTGTGCTCGCAGCGAGGTCCCCCAGGCCTGCCACCTGAGAGTGTGTTGACATCGCTTTCAATGTGAGATTAACTATTGTTGTGTTGTTAGTGGGCCTGGAATGCACTCCGTTGCTCCGGCCCAGGTTCGGTGCCGCGGTACCGGGAAAGCGGTGATCTGCCATGCCCGAGTCCGATGATGCTGTGCGTGCGGAGGACGGCGGATCCGATGTGGGGGAGGAAGCCGACCACAGAAGGCCGTCCCTGCCCTTGGTGCTGTTCGTGGTCGGGGCGCTGGGTGCGGGAACCCTTCTGGGCTGGTCGCTGCGAACCCCCGAGAATGCCCCGGTGTACCTGGAACTGTCCGAACAGCACGAGTCGACCGAGGCCGAGCTGGAACAGGCCCTGGTGAGAGAAACTGACCACGAGGACACCATCAGCGCTCTCCGGGAGGAGCTGGAGCAGCTCGAAGGCCCGATCCAGGAGCTGGACGAACGCGAAGAGGGATTGGACACCCGGGAGGGAGAACTCGACGACCGCGATGAGGAGCTGACCGAGTTCTCCGAGGAGCTCGACGAGCGGGAAGGCGATCTCGACACCCGTGAGGAAGAGGTCACCGGTCTGGAGACCGAAGCCGAGGAGAACAGTTTCCCCGGCACCGGGACCTTCCTCGTCGGCGACGAGATCTCACCCGGGACCTACCGTTCCGAAGGTGGTGCCAACTGCTACTGGGCCCGGCTGTCTGGTACCGACGGCACTCTGGACTCGATCATCGCCAACAACTTCGGCAGCGGCAGCCAGGTCGTAACGATCAGCGGCTCGGATACGGCGTTCGAGACCAGCGGATGTGGTGAGTGGTCGCGAATCTGAGTTTCGATTCACCCCGGTTTCCTCTGGGACTGGTGTTACGGCGTTTCTTCTCCGGGGCGATTGAAGCGAAAGAGGGTTTTTCCCAAAGCCGCTAAACGCGACCTTCGGTTCTTCCTTTTGCGTACGTGCGGGTGTTCCTGTGGATGCGGGTGCAAATGCACCTGCGATCGCGCCCCCTGCAAAAGGACGTGTCGATGCCTCCCCCAGCACTGCCCCCGTCCCTGTCCGCGGTCCGTAGCGCCGGTGGGATCCTGCCCGCGGACATGCTCTTACGGATCTTCGACGGTCGCGACATCGAAGGCGGACGGCCGGCCGACTACGGAATCATCGGTACGCGGTCGGTCGAGGACGAGGCCGAGCGCCTGTGGCACGAACTGCGCGGTGCCTGGTGGGTGCTGCGCCGGACCCTGCCCGGTCGAGACGGGGACGGGCGGCTGCCGGGGGACCCCACCGGTTCCGCGTTGCGGGGCTGGGTCGAACCACTGTTCGTCGCGCTGGGTTTCGGGCGACTGGCCGGTCTGCGGATCTCCGGGATCCCGGCCGACGACGACCCCGGCAGAGTCTTTCCGGTGACCCACCGGTACCAGCGGCTCCTGATCACGGTGGTGCCGTGGGACACCGAACTCGATGCGCGCGGCCGTGACGGATCCGCTTCCCCGCAGTCGCAGATGCAGGAAGCGCTGAACCGGACCAGCGCGCACCTCTGGGGGCTGGTGACCAACGGACGCGAACTGCGGATACTACGCGACTCCACCTCCCTGGCCGGGTCCGCCTATCTGTCCATCGATGTGGAAGCGGTGTTCGACGGGGAGCTGGTCCACGAGTTCATCGCCCTGTGGCGGCTCTTCCACGCCTCCAGGTTCGAGGTCCTCGAAGGAGAAGCACCGTCCACCTGCCTGATGGAGCGCTGGCGGGACGAGGCGCTGCGCTCGGGCGTCCAGGCCCTGGACGCGCTACGGCACAACGTCGAGGAAGCCCTGGCCATCCTCGGCACCGGCTTCCTGAGCCACCCGGACAACCACCACCTGCGACGATCGGCGAGGGTCGGCGAACTCCACGGGGCCCTGCTGCGCCTGGTCTTCAGAACCCTCTTCCTCGCCGTTGTGGAGGAACGCGACCTACTCCACCCGCCGCATACCGATCCGCTCACCCGCGGACGCTACGCCGACTACTTCTCCTTCGCCCGACTGCGCCGGGTGGCTGACCGGGGCGGCGGTGGCGGCCACCACCGGGACCTGCACACGACGCTGCGCATCGTCCTGGACTCCCTCGGGCTCGAGGACGGCCGCCCCGAACTCGGCCTGGTGGGCCTCGGTGGGCTCTTCACCCGTACGGAAGAGGACCGCTGCCTGGACGGGGCCTCCTTGAGCAACCAGGCCCTGCTGCGCGGGGTGCGCAGACTGTCACGGGTGCGCGACCCCGGAACCCGGCGCTGGCGGCCGGTCTCCTTCCGCGCGCTCTCCTCCCGCGAGCTGGGCGCGGTCTACGAGTCGCTCCTGGAGAGCCTGCCCGAGTACCGGCCCGACGACCACTCCTTCCACCTCGTCCACCGGGCGGGCAACGCGCGCAAGATGACGGGGTCGTACTACACCCCTTCCTCCCTCATCTCCCGCCTGCTGGACACCACCCTCGAACCCGTTCTCGACGAGGCGGTCAAACGAGGAGCGGACCAGGCCGCCAAGTACCCCGAACTCGACGAGGCGGACACCATCGCGGAGACGCTCCTCTCCGTCACGGTATGTGACCCGGCGTGCGGCTCCGGGCACTTCCTGGTGGCCGCGGGCCAACGCATCGCCAAGCGGGTCGCGGCTGTCCGGGAGGGCACCCCCGAACCGGGGGAGGAGGCGTACCGCCGCGCGCTGCACGCGGTGGTCGCCCGTTGCCTGTACGGGGTCGACATCAATCCCATGGCCTTGGACGTGGCGAAGATGTCGCTGTGGCTCGAAGGCATGACCCCGGGCCGACCACTCGACCTGCTCGACCCCCACCTCAAGTGTGGAAACGCCCTCATCGGTGCGACCCCAACGCAGCTACGCGGGGGAATCCCCGACGCCGCCTTCACCCCGGTGGAGGGAGACGACCGCAAGGCCGCGGCCGCGCTGGGCAGGGTCAACACCCTCGAGCGCGCCGGTCAGGCCGTGCTTTTCGACGCCGAACCTGACGCGGTCAAGGTGGACAACACCACCTACGCGGAAGGGCTCAACGCCCTCTTCGCCATCGAGGCGGGCAGCCTGCGGGACGTACGCGAACAGGAACAGGTCTACCGGGTCTGGCGCCGATCGGCCGACTACCGCAGGGACGTGCACATCGCCGACGCCTGGTGCGCCACCTTCCTGTGGGAGAAGACCGAGGACGCACCGCAACCGGTGACCGACGAGACCTTCCACCGGCTCTTCGACCCAGAGGACGCCGCCGCGACCGAGGCCACCCACACCGAGGTCAGGCGGCTCCGGGACCGGTACCGCTTCTTCCACTGGCACCTGGAGTTCCCCGACATCTTCCGGGTCTGCGACGACCAAGGGGGTGGTGGCAGCGGCGCTCCGGGCTGGCAGGGCGGGTTCGACTGCGTGCTTTCGAACCCGCCCTGGGACAAGCTCGACTTCGAGGACAAGAAGTACTTCAGCGTGGTCCAACCCTCGCTCGCGGGCATCGCCGGGTTGGCCCGCAGGGAGGCGATCGCCCAGTGGCAGCGTGACTTCCCCGAAGAAGCGGAGCGCTACCGGTCGGCACGGCGTCAGGTGAAGTCCACCCTGCACTTCGCCGGGCGTTCGGAGGGGTTCCCCGCGTGCGCCGAGGGACTGAGTGTCAAGGGGGTGAACACCCTCCAGGTGGACCACCTCTTCGTGGAGCTGTTCACCGGCCTGATCAAGCCGCAGGGCCGGATCGGCGCGATCGTGCCCACGTCCATCGCCACCGGAGCCGGGGCCCAGGAACTCTTCTCGACCCTGACCCGGAACCGGTCGATCGCCTCGCTGTACGACTTCGAGAACCTGAAACAGCTGTTTCCCGGCGTGCACTCCAGCTACCGCTTCTCCCTGCTGACCCTGCACGGTGCCGAGGCTCCCGTGCCCGTGGCCGACTACGCCTTCTTCCTCCACGAACCGGCCCATCTCGACGACGGCCGCCGGGCCTTCGAGCTCACCGCGGACGAAATCGCCCTGCTCAGCCCCAACACGGGCTCACTCCCGCTGTTCCGCTCCAGGCGCGACGCCGACCTCACCCTCTCGATCTACCGTCGTGTTCCGGTGCTGTGGGAGGAAGGACGCCGGGACGGCAACCCCTGGGCGGTCAGGTTCAAGGCGACGTTGTTCCACATGACCGATGACTCCGAACTCTTCCGAACCAGGACGGACCTGGAGGATGAGGGGTGGCAGCTGCGGGGGAACGTCTTCGAGCGCGCGGGACGACGAATGTGGCCGCTCTACGAGGCGAAGATGGCCCACCACTTCGACCATCGATGGAGCGGCTTCACGAAGGCCGGCGCCACGCGACAACCGGAGCAGTCCGAGAAAAGGGATCCCGAGTACGCGCCGTTACCCCGCTACTGGGTTCCCGAGGACGACGGCGCCAGGGAAGGCCTCACCACCCGGCTGTCCGGGGCTGGTTGGGACCGGGGATGGCTCTACGGCTGGCGTGACGTGACGAACATGACCAACGAGCGAACCGCGATCCCCGCCCTATTGCCACGTGCGGCGGTCGGCCACACCTTCCCCCTCATGTTCGTCCGAAAGAGCCCGAGCCTGGTAGCGGCCCTATGCGCGGTGCAGAGCTCACTCGTCTTCGACTTCGTCGCCCGCCAGAAGATCAACGGCGCGCACATGTCCCTCATGACCTGGAAGCAGCTTCCCGTGCCCAGACCCGAGCAGCTGGAACCCCACCTCGGCTTCCTGGTGCCCCGCGTGCTCGAACTCGTCTACACCACCAACGACATGGCCCCGCTCGCCCGCGACCTCGGTTACACCGGCCCGCCCTTCCCCTGGGGTGAGGAGCGCAGGGCGGCGCTGAGAGCGGAACTGGACGCCTTCTGCTTCCGCCTCTACGGGCTCGACCGGCAGGACACGAACTATGTTCTGGAGACCTTCCAGACGGAGAAGGGCGGGCTGAAGAACAATGAGATCGCCCGATTCGGAACCTACCGAACCAAGGCATTGGTTCTGGAGGCCTTCGATCGCCTGACGGACGTAACCAGCTGACGGGTGGGCTTCCGCGCGTGCGGTCTTCCCCGAAGGGTTTCGACCGCGTGGACCATGTCTCCATGAGGCTCCAGGGGGTCGATTGCCCCTGGGATTGATGAACTCCCCTGGAGGTGGCTTCCCAACGCACCCTCAGCGACGGAGTGGTGTTCGTTGACGGTGCCCTTGACCATGGACCTGTGCGGCTTCGGGCGCAGCTCACGCGAACCGGTGGACGCTCGCTGCGGCCCCGGTGGTCACGCCGACGACGTGCGCGCCCTGCTGGACGGACTCCCCTGGACCGGGCGCGCCTGGGCGTGCAGGCGGCGTGGTCGACGAAGATGACGGGTGGGGCCGTGGACGTCGTGTCCGCCTCGTGGCTGTTGCGCCCGGATGTGTGAGAGGAGTTCGGGGCGCATGTGGACGTGGAGCCGGTGACTCACCCTGGTGAGCTGGAGCAGGTCCTGCGACGCTCGTGCGACTCGCGGCCCGGCCCCTGGGCGGCGAACTCTCCCGTACAGCGTTTTCTCGGTACCCGACGGGCGGACGTTGAGCCTGCGGCTCGACGTCGGTGGGTGAGCCCGAGGCGGTGCGTGCCTGCGGGCGCTGTCGGCCTTTCTACCGCCACAGCGGCGCCCTCGGCGGAGCAGCGCGGGACGTCTGTCCCGGCGCTGTCCCTCGCCGCCGTGCGGGCTCGGCGGCATTCGGTGGCGCTCGGAAAATAATTTGATGCACATCCGGAATCCCGGAGATGCATAGATCACTATGATTTTACCGCATTGTCTGTTATGTCGGTGCGATAAATTCGCTGATCCTATTGATTTGCCGCGCCCCTGTAGGCATGGTGGAAGGGTGATCCGCCGCTCAATTCTCCTGGGGAATCATGAAAGCCTCTGATGTCGTCCTGGAATTCCGGACCCCGGGTGTTGGGCCAGTGGTGTCTCCGGTGGCAGGGGTAAACGGTTTCGACGGTTTCCGTGGTTCGTTCGATCCAGGCCCATGTAGAGCCAACCCCGCTTTCCCCTGGGCCTGAGTCGCAACGGCTTCGGGGAACTGGGTGAACTCTTTGAGTCGCCGATATTGGGCACCTTTCGCAGGAGGTCAACGGCCCCCGGGGGCGGGTGCAGAGAAGGTCAAGGGTGGCAAAAGATCCGGACCCTGTCGAAAGCATTCGAGTCGGGGTGGATGTGCTGTCGGGCGGAATCAGGGCTGTCATGGGCGGCCGCCTCTCGAGAAGACCATGAGGAGAATCCATGTCTTTCAAGAACATCTTCGACAACGGTGAGAACGAGGCCGGATCCGCGGAGGAGTCGGCCCGCGCCGTGTACGACAGGATCCCGGGGGCGCGGCCCGAGCGGGAAGGGATCGACCCGGAGCTCGTCGATGGGATTCCCGAGGTCGAGCGCGACCCCAAGATCGTACGTGAGACGTCGCCTGAAGCGCTCAACGTCATGAACGGCTTCATCTCCCCCATGTTCAGGAACACCCGGACCGCCGCCGCCGAGCAACGGCAGGCCAGCGAAGACCCGGCATCGACCACCGCGATGGCGTCCTCGGCCAAGGACGAGGCATTCAAGGAGGTGGAGGTGGAGATCAGCGACGAGGACCGCCCCGAGATCAGCGATGAGGAGCGGGCGAACCTGAAGAAGGACAACCAGAAGTCAACCGAGAACGTCAGGAGGACTGAAAAAGGGTTCACCGAGGGGTGAGAGAAGTTCAACAGCCTGCTCCTCGGTACGGAAAACTGTTCACAGGAGCCGGTTTTCCGATCTGGATCCAGGCCTGAGAAAACGGGCCCGACCGCTGCACTGGCGATGCCGCTTCCGGTCGCGCCGGAACGGAAGTGTTCCAAAGAACCGGAAGATTATTGATTGCTGCTCTGCAAGGAGGTCGATGTTCATGGGCGAGGCCATCAAGAACAACGTGAGCACTGCTTATCTCGGCGAACGGTTCATGCGGCACCCGCTGACCGGGAGGAACCTGAAGGAGCTTGAAATCTCCGAAAAGGCGCCGGGGATCCTGGAGCGGAACAGGGAAAGGCTGAAAGCGAAGGCTGAGATGAAGGCGCCCGACGGGTCGGACCGATTCGTGTATCCCACCGGGTTCTCTCTGAACAGGGGGCGGTTCGAAGATTACCCCGACGGAGAGGACACGGCGCACCAGCTCGGGTGGCGGGCCTACATGACGGTGGGCGTGCCGCTCGTCGAAGAACGAAACGACATCGTGCAGCCGCCGCCCGACGTGGTCTCCAAGCAGACGTACGTCAACCGGACGGACCCCAAACCCACCACCTGGTCGCACACCGTGGAGTTCTCGGTCGCGAACACCATCAGCTGGTCGCTCCAGGGACAGGTGCAGCTCACCTTCGGGGCCAAGGCCATCACGTCGCTGCAGCAGCAACTACAGAAGAGCATGGCGCTGAACAACTCCCAGAAGACCACCCTGAAGAACAGCAAGGACAACCAGGGTGTCGACATGGAGTCCCAGTCGCAGTCGACCAGCACGACCACGGCCACGAGCAGCGCGACGGGGACCGGGGAGCTGTCGGCGCAGCTGATGCTGGGGATCACCGGCTCTGTCAGCGGTTCGCTGACCACCTCGTTCAAGACCTCGTCCACGCTGAGCGGGGAGGTCGGCAGCCGGGTCGACGTCCTGGCCACGCAGCGGCGCCAGGTGAGGAGGTTCGACTACGAATACCCGGTCTCCTTCGGCGGGGGAGTCGCTCTGTACTACCCCGAGCCGGTAGAGGTGAAGAGGACCCGACCGGACGGACCACCGCCGCAGGAACCGGAGTACTCGCAGGTGATCCCGTGGGAACTCGGCGAGTCCGGCGCTGGGGGGAAGACCTTCGACCTGAACGACGAGGGCAGGCCGTTCATGCAGAAGGGCGAAGCCGAGCTGGTCTCCACGCTCGCCGGCGTGCACGAGGTCTTCGAACTCGAGAAACTCCACTTCGAGCTGAAGGACCACCCTCTGCACGAAGACGGTGGTGAAGAGCGCAGGAGCCCGAAGGAGGCCCCCGTCGAGGTGCGCACCGGCCTGGGGACGGCGGACGGCCTGGCGTTGGACCCGGTGGCGCAGAAGGCCTACGTCACCGACCGGTACAACGGTGGAAAGCTCTACAAGGTGGACCTTGCCAGCGGCGGAACCGACTGGGTCCTGGAGAAACTCGGTGAAGTCAACGACGTGGCGCTGGACCTGGCAGGGAACAAGGCTTACGTGGCCGACTACGGCGGCCAGCGCGTGTTCACGGTGGACCTGTCCGACCACACCGCCCCTCCGGTCACGGTCGCCGAGGGCATCCGCGTGTACGGTCTCGCGCTGGAGCTGCCGGGTGGCAGGCTCTTCGCCTCCGACTACGCACGGGGCGAGCTGGTCGAGTTCGACCTGAGCAGCGGAACCGCAGAACGGCAGCGCACCTGGGACGTGCCGAATGCCGCCGGGGTGGCGTTGAACGGGGGAAGGGCGTACGTGGGCCAGTACGACCGCGGCGGGCTGTACGAGATCGACCTGGGTGCGCAGGGAGGTGCTCCGCGCGAAGTGGCCACCAACCTCGGACGAAGCGTCCGCGTGGCGCTGCACGACGGAGCCGTCGCCTATGTCTCCGACTCGACCGGCAGGCTGCATGAGGTCGTCGTGGCCGAGGGTGACGCCAAGGGTCTTCGTCGTGTCGTGGCTGACGGTCTCGGCCCGGTCTGCGGTCTCGGGCTGGACGGCGACAACGAACGGATCTACGTCAGTAACCGGCAGGGCAAACTGTCGCGGATCACCGGTGTGCTGCCCGACCGCTCGGCCGAGTCCTAGGGTCTGCCTGCCCCTGGTGTGAGGTGGGGCCGACGCGCGGCATGGTCTTCGGCCAGTTCCAGGCCCTGCCGATTCGTTCCGGGCTCTCCCTGTTCCGGGTCGTGCGCGACCCGGAACGGCCTCACTGAAGTCCTCGGCGCTCCGAATGGTCAGCCTGGACCCGGCATCGACGCAGTAGGTCAGTTCGCGGCTGTCCGGTACCGGTGGAACTCCGGGTTCGATCATCGCCGACAACTTCGGCGTCGGCCGTCGGGTTGCGACGATCGGCGGTTCGGACGTGGGTTCGAGACCAGCGGTCGCGGTGGCTGGAAGCGCGTCTGAGCTCCGAACGGCAGTGTCGGCCCACTGAGGCGGCGCACTCGTCCACACCCGTGTGTCAGGCGCCCAGAAGGGGAGGGCCGCCGCGCATCCTCCGGGTGTGACGCACCGAGCGCCTCCGAAACCTCCCCGGCCGGAGGGCGGTGGCGGAACCGGTTCGTCTGTCGGACACGGCTGAGAACATGTGGGGAGTTCAACACCCCGCTGCCGCAGTGCTCCCCCTTCCCCCCGAACGCCAGGAGGCCCGGTGCAGGCAAACACGCACAGCCCGACAGAGATCTTCAGCCACCACACCAGGTACGTGGTCCCCCTCTTCCAGCGCCCTTATGTCTGGACCCGGGACGAACAGTGGGAGCCCCTCTGGGAGGACGTGCGCGTGGTCGCCGAGCGTCTCATGGACCCCGGCAACGGAGGCCTTCCGCCCTCACCGCACTTCCTCGGGGCTGTGGTCCTGGACCAGCAGAGCACCCCTTCCGGGTACATCGCCGTGCGCAGGGTCATCGACGGTCAACAGCGCCTCACCACCCTGCAGCTGCTCCTGGACGCGGTACGCCGGGTCGTCCAGCGGCACGGGGAGCCCATGGACGAGCAGGCACTGAAGATCCTGGTGCGCAACGAGTCCCAGATCGCCCGCGACTCCTCCGAGGTGTTCAAGGTCTGGCCGACCGACCGCGACCAGGCCGGGTTCCAGGCGGTGATGGGAGAGGAGGCCGACCACGGTTACACGGCCTCCTCCCTGGCACACGCGCACAGCTTCTTCGTCGGGGCGGTCACCGAGTGGGCTCTGGACGGCACCGCGGACAACCCCCTCGATACCCCGGCCAAACGCCTGGGCGCCCTGGTACACACGGTCCGGGACCACCTGCGCCTGGTCGTCATCGACCTGGAGCCGGGTGACAACGCCCAGGTGATCTTCGAGACCCTCAACCACCGGGGCAGCCCGCTCCTCGCAGCCGACCTGATCAAGAACCTGCTGTTCCAGGTCGCCGAGGGGCAGGGGGTCGACATCGATCGCCTGTACCACGAGTGCTGGGGACCGATGGACTACGACTACTGGCGGCAGAAGGTCAGCCAGGGCAGGCGTCTGAGGCCCCGGATCGACATGTTCTTTCAGGCCTGGCTCACCGTGAGGCTCCGCCGGGAGATCGCCCAGGACCGCATCTTCCTCGAGTTCCGCGACCTGCTGCTCCGGGAGGGAACGGCGGTCGCCGACCTCATGGCGGAGATCGCCGCCGACGCGCGCATCTACCAGGGCATGGCGGAGATGCCGTCGCACACCGTCGAGGGCACCTTCCACTACCGGGTGGTCAGGGCACTGGACACCGCGGTCGTGGCGCCTTTGCAGTTGTGGCTGATGCGCTGGAACGAAGCCCGTATGCCCGAGGAGCAGAGGCACGTCGCGCTGCGTGCCCTGGAGAGCTGGATCGTGCGCCGCTCCCTGTGCCGGGCGACCGTCAAGGACATCAACCGGTTGGTGGTCGAACTGCTCAGGGCGGTCCACGAGTCAGGTCCCGAGCAGGCCGGCGAAGCGGTGCGCCGACACCTGGAGGACCAACGCGCGGACTCCCGCTTCTGGATCGACGACGAACAGCTGCGCACGCTGCTCAGCACGGCTCACCTCTACAAGAGCCTGACCCGTCCCAGGCTGCGGATGCTCCTGGAAGCCCTCGAGGACTCATTGCGGGGGCCCATGGGGGAGGGGCAGCAGTGCCCCCGTCAGCTCACCGTGGAACACGTGATGCCCCAGGGGTGGGGTGAGCATTGGGGTGAGGGAGTGGTCGGCGATCCCGAGGCCGAACAGCTCCGAGAGGACCGCATCCACGTTCTGGGCAATCTGACGTTGGTCAACGGCAAGCTCAACCCCGCGATGTCCAACCGCCCATGGACGGACGAGACCGCCGCCGCGCGAGGTCTGCCCGGGAAGGGTAAGAGGGCGCTACTGCTGGAGCACAGCACCCTCAAACTCAACGCCCACCTGGCGGTGGGGCATGAGAAGGAATGGACCGAGACCGATATCGACCAGCGCACCGAGACCCTGGTCGACCACATCGTGCGGATCTGGCCCCGATCAGGGTCGGCATCGCGCTCGGTGGTGACTACGGCACACATCGCAGCGGGGGAGACCGAAGAGGACGACGTTCAGAACGGGTTCTCGCACAGCGTCCACCAGGGCAAGTACCGGCCCCTGTGGCGTTGGCTGCGCGACCAGGCACAGCACCGGGTGCTGATGGCCTTCGCGGAGGTGGTCGAGGTTACCGGGATCCCGTTGCCCGAGTCCGCCTACAACCACCCCGCCCACTGGTACGGCTACCAGGGGAGCGCGCTGGCACGGGCCATTCGTGACGCCGGATGGCGGGCCACCGAGGTGGATCTGCTGGCCGAGACCGTCTGCTTCGTACGCGAGACCTCCGAAGCCTGACTCGCACCGTACCCGGGGCGGGCCTGCAACCCGCCCCGGAGTCCGGCCCCGACCGGGAACTGGTCGCCTAGGAACGGGATGAGCGCCCGGGCTCTCGCCCCGAGGGCTTGCGCAGGGGGAGGTGGTTTCCCAACACCTGGAAGTGGAAGCGGCCGGACCAGGCCTGGTGATCCCCGATCACGTAGAGCCTGCGCTTGGCACGGCTGGCGGCCACGTTCAGCAGGTTCGGCGTCTGACTCGCCCAGTTCAGGGCACCGTCCCGATCCGGGGCGCCGCCGAGTACGAAGACCACCACGGAGGCCTCCTTGCCCTGGGAGGTGTGGATGGTCCCGGTCCTGTCGAACCGCACTCCGTGTTCTCCGGAGATCTTGCGGACCTGGTCGGCCACGGCCCTGAAGGGGGCGAGGACGAACACATCGTCCATGGGATGCCCGTACTGCTCGCGTAGTCCGTCGAGCAGCCACTCCAGCCTGTCGCCCTCCGCTGGACGCCAATGGCCCTCGGCCGTGGAAGCGGGTACGTTCACCCATTGGCTCGGTGGCAGCGACAACTCTTTCCGGGGCGGCGTGCCGAACACCATCATGCCGCCGTAGGCGACCGAGTTGGAGATGGTGAACATGGGGTCGTCGCATCGACGGTGCACGCGTAGCGGCGACCCGACCCAGAGGGGTTCGCCTCCGTCCCGTTCGAGCAGGGTGCCCAAGGGGGTGACCGCGTCGGACAGGGCCTGGACCGAGGTCGCCGCGGGCAACCAGCGCTGCGCGACCCTGAAGTGCGCTGCCAGGTGTTCCTGGGCGGGCAGGGACAGGGTGCTCACCGGTTCCAACTGGAGCGGGTCGCCGACCACGACGGCGCGCTGGGACCGCCACAGCGCCCCCACGACCTGTTGAGGTGTGGCTTGGCCGGCTTCGTCGACCAACAACCACCCCAGGGACTCGGAATCGAAGGCCCTGAAAGTACGGGCGAAGGAAGCGAACGTCGACGACACCACGGGCACCACGAGGAAGAGGCCGCGCATCGCTTCGCGTACGTCCTCGTCCTTCGCGCCTTTGGCCCGTCCGGACAGCGCGTCGGTGGCGGCCCGTAGAACCTTGGCCATCTTCCCCGGAACGGCACGGACGAAGGACTCGTGAAGTTTGAGTGCGGCCAGGAACACCTCGGTGCGGGCGCGGGTCAATTCCGGATCGCTCCAAGGAGCGGACAACTCACGTGCGGTGTCGTCGCGGGTCGCTTCCTCGGTGGGCACGTGTCCCGGCCATCGTCGATCCGCCTGCTCCACGGACGATTCCAACGCACGCAACTCCCCGGTGACCTTGCGTCGGCGCAGTTCGGCTTCGGTCAGTTTGTGCTCGGCGCTTTCGTGCGCTCGTGCGGTTTCCGCTACGGACCGGGCGCGTTCTCGCTCGTGCTTCTTGGCGGGCCGCAGCCGCGCGAGGATCTCCTCATCGGTGTGCTGCCATTCCCGGAGCCGACGGCCCAGGGAGAGCAGAACGTCCCAGAAGCCCGGTTTGAACTCCCAGTGTCGGGATCGCTCGGATTCCACCTCACGCAGGGCCCGGTCCGATTCGGAGTGCAGCTTCTCGGCCGTTGCGTGCTCGGATCGGGCCCGTGCCGCTGACTCCTCGCATACACGGTGGTGGTCTTCGGCCTCGCGTACCCGCTTTTCGACGGAGGGGAGTGCCTCCAACAGCCGCGCGACTTCGGCGCGTTCGGTAACCAGTCGGTCCCGTTCGCGTAGAGCTCGACGGAAGTCCGCGATCGCTTCTCGCCACTGCTTCTGACCGGCTTGGGAATCGGCCCGGTCGGCAAGGTCGAGCTTTTTGAGCAGATCCCGCATACCGTGCGGGCTCTGGGTCCGGTCGGCCCGGTTGCCCCACCAGAACCGGTTGACGAACTTGTGGCGGTTGCCCGCGTTGCCGAGCTGCGCGGCCAGTGTCCCCCATGCCTCCTGGCCGTCGTCGAGCAGGTTCGTGGCGGTGGCGGCGAAGTGGTCGGCGTGCTTCCACCGGTCGTCGACGGCTTCGCGTGAGGGGATGTCCTTGGTGACGTTGTCGACCGCTCCGTTGTTGGCCGAGGCCACGACGATCTCGAATCCGGCCAGGTCGGGGCGTAGCCGTGGAAAGGCAACGCGGGTGTGCCCGGCGCCCCAACCCGTCCAACCCGCGAAGGCCTCCCATGGTTTGTCGAACTTCGACAGGACGAGGGCCCGATCCACCACCACCTGGGCGACCAGATCGCGCAGCAGGGTGGTCTTGCCCGTTCCTGGAGGCCCGTTGACCGCGAAGATTCCCGTGCTCTCGGCCAGCGTCCCGGTGATGGTGTTCACCGCGATCTGCTGGCTGAGGACCAGGGGGTGGGTGTCTTTGGCGGGCCAACGGCCGGCCGGAGACAGGGCGGGATGGACCCGACGGATCGCCTCCGCCCCTTCCCCGCGCACGTCCTGCTTACGCAGGGCCGCGACCTCGGAGGCGGAGGACAGGTATGCGCGCAGGGCTCGGCCGTACTCCTGCCCGCGCACGGCTTCGGACACGGTGACCAGGTCCTGGGCGATGAAGCTGTTCAGGATCGGGGTGTCGGTGGAGTCGGAGAAGGGGTCACCCTGAATGTCGTGCTCGCCCCGCATCTGCTCGAGCAGAAACTGCTGGTGTTCCAGTTCGGCCTCGTGGTCCTTGACGTGGACGCTGTGGCTCCTGACCCGGATCCCGAGGTGAAGGTGCCGTTGGACGCCCAGGAGCGTGGAGACCACCCGGAGCAGGGCTTCGAGTTCCCGGTAACGCAGGACGCGCCCGTGCTCACCGGGGTCGGACACCGGTGGCCTGCCCGCCGTGTCGTCGAGTGAGGCCTCGGCCGAGGCCGACACCTCCAGGTCGGCCTCCGGCAGCGACAGGGAGCCGGTCAACTCGGCCGAGGCCTTCAAGGAGGTGCGGACCGCCTCCCAGAGTTCGACCAGTGGGGCACTGAGTAGACCTCCGTCCACCAGGGAGAGGACCGCCTTGGTCGGTGCGGTACCGGGGCTGGCGGTCAACCAGTCGTACAGTTCACCGAATCGTTCCTCGGTTCCCTCGAAGCCCTCCAACCACCTACGGGAACGCGGCCCCGGGGAGATGGTCCGGCCGATCGCCCAACCACAGGTGGACAGGGCCCGGCTGCCCAGCAGAGCCTGGCCGTGTTCGTCGACCTCGAAGGCGGCCAACGCCGCCTCTCCTCGGGGGCGTTCGTCGCGCGGTCGGGGGTCCGCGCCGAAAGCCCGCGCCAGGATCTCGTTGGTCTCCTTCGACTGGAACACGCCCAGGTAGACCCGATGGCGGCGGACCCTGTTGCGGGGGAGCGGGAGCCGCTGCACGGGGTGCTCGGCTTCCCAGGGGAGAGGGAGCCCCGGCTCGACCCCGTGCACGGGGGTGTCGCTTCTCGGGTCGGGCTTTTCCACCTTCTGCGGTTCGAACAGCTCCACCGCCCGCCAGAAGTCCACGATGCGTGCGCGTTCCCGGTCGCCCCTGGCCAACAGGTTCCCCTCTTCCGTTCGATGCGCACGGACACGGTTGGTCCGTGGAACGTCACCCGTCGTTGATACCAGGTGCGGGACGGCGTCCCGTCACGAAGGACTGTTCACGGGGTGGATGATGGGCCCGTTGGCCGGATTCGGCCAACGGAGAACCCGTTGGGGCGCTTCCCGGGCGGTCGGCGGTCGTGCCGGTTCGAGCCGGATCCTCCGTGCTGTGACGCACGCGACGGTTGCCGCGGGCGATTGGCGGAATGGATACACCCGGGGGTATGTTGTGGCCTGTATGCGGGCCGAAAGGGGAACCAGATGAAGCCTGAAATGGTGGGCGACGCCATCACACGACTCAAGCGCGCCCAGGGGCAGCTCTCCGGCGTCATCTCGATGATGGAGGAGGGGGAGGACTGCGCTGCGGTCCTCCAGCAGCTGGCCGCGGTCTCCCGTGCCCTGGACCGGGCCGGGTTCAAGATCGTCGCGAGCGGCATGCGGCACTGCAACACCGCGCGTGAGCAGGGCGAGCAGCCCGAACTCACCGAGGAGGAGCTGGAGAAGCTGTTCCTGGCCCTGGCCTGAGTGTTCGCGGGCCCCGGCCGTGCGATCGGGCGCCCGCACACCGGTCCTGCGCGGCTGCCCCCCGTTCCCTGCGGGGATACACCTGTGGCTTCTGGATACTCCCCCCTGTATAGGGGGTGGTGGCTCCGACTGGTCGATCCTCCCGAGCCCGAAGCCCCCGTCCGCCTTACTGATACCCCCGGGGGTATCAGTAAGGATTTGACCCCAACGAAGGAGAGACACATGAGTGACCGCGGCATCGACGTGCACGCCGTGCGTGACCTGCTCGAAACCGATCCCCACACCCTGCTCGTCGACGTGCGCACGCCCGCCGAGTACGAGAGCTCCCACATCCCCGGTGCGATCAACCTGCCGCTGGGGCGCGTGGACGCCCACCTGGAGCGCATCGTCGCCGACGCCGGGGGTCGCCTCGTCCTGGTCTGCCAGTCCGGCGGCCGGGCCGGGCAGTGCCAGGGCAAGATGGCCGCCGCGGGCCTGCACGACACGGTCGTGATGAACGGCGGCATGAACGCCTGGGAGGCCCAGCACGCCCCCGTCGAGCGCGGCCGGGAGCGGTGGGCCCTGGAACGCCAGGTCCGGCTGGTGGCCGGAGGGCTCGTCCTGACCTCCGTGCTCGCCTCCCTGGTCTGGCCCCCGGCGGTCGCGGTCGCCGGTCTCGTCGGCGCCGGTCTGGTCTTCGCAGCCGTCACCGACACCTGCGCCATGGGCATGGCCCTGTCCCGCCTGCCCTACAACCAGCCGCGCAACGACGTCGACATCGAGGACTCCCTGGCCCGGATCAGCGTCCGCGGATGACCGCAGGGGCCTGAACGACCGGGTGCGCCCCGACTCCGGAGGTGGCACGCGGCGTTCCCGACCAGGGCCGAACCCCGACCTCTGGATACTCCCCGGAGTATCTGATCAGCAAGACACACGACACACAGGGAGCAGGACATGCTGCTGGAACGCGTCTACGACCACGACCTCGCCCAGGCGGGCTACTTCATCGGCTGCCAGGCCAGGGGAGAGGCCATCGTGGTCGACGCCCGCCGGGACATCGGCGACTACCTCGACCTGGCCCGCCGAAACGGCATGCGGATCGTGGCCGTGACCGAGACCCACATCCACGCCGACTACCTCTCCGGCACCCGTGAACTCGCCGCGGCGACCGGTGCCGCGGTCTACGTCTCCGGTGAGGGCGGCCAGGACTGGCAGTACGGCTTCGACGCCGAACGGCTCATGGACGGTGACACCGTCACGATCGGCAATCTCACCGTCCGGGCCCGCCACACCCCGGGCCACACCCCCGAACACCTGTCGTTCCTGGTGACCGACGGAGCCTTCAGCCAGGACCCGGGCTACATGCTCTCCGGTGACTTCGTCTTCGCCGGAGACATCGGCCGCCCCGACCTGCTCGACGAGGCCGCCGACGGGGTCGACACCCGGTTCGAGGGAGCGCGCCAGCTGTTCACGAGCCTGCGCGAGGTCTTCCTGAACCTGCCCGACCACGTCCAGGTCCTGCCCGGGCACGGCGCGGGCAGCGCCTGCGGCAAAGCGCTCGGCGCGCTCCCGGGCACCACGGTCGGATACGAGCGGCTCAACGCCTGGTGGTCCCCCTACCTGCGCGAGGACGACATGGCGGGTTTCGTCGCGGAACTGCTCGACGGGCAACCCGACGCCCACGCCTACTTCGCGCGGATGAAGCGCCAGAACAAGGAGGGGCCACGGGTCCTGGGCCCGCTGGCCGAACTGCCCGAACTCCCCGCCGAGGAGATCGGCCGTTCCCTGGACGAGGACTCGGTCGTCCTCGTCGACACCCGGTCGCACGACGAGGTGCACCGGGGCACCGTGGCCCGGGCGCTCAACATCCCCGGGCCGGACAAGGCCGCGACCTTCGGCGCCTGGGCCCACGACCCCGAGACCGAGACCCGGCCCCTGGTCCTGCTCACCCCCGACGGGGAGACCGCGCAGCAGGTACGCGACCACCTGCTGCGGGTCGGCATCGACCGCGTGGTCGGCTACACCACCGCGCTGGAGGGCCTGCCGACGGTGGTGCCGCCGCTCGTCAGCCCGGAGGAACTCGACGGTTTCGGCGCCGCGCTCGTCCTGGACGTGCGCAACAGGGGCGAGCACGCGCAGGGCCACATCCCCGGCTCCCGCCAGCTCAGCGCGGGCCGGGTGCTGTGGCACCTCGACGAGCTCCCGACCGGCGGCACCATCGTGAGCTACTGCCAGAGCGGCGTCCGCAACTCCGTGGCCGCCGCCGCCCTGCGCCGCGCGGGATACGACGTCGTCGAACTCGACCGCGGTTACCCGGACTGGGCGGCCTGGGATCAGGGCCGGAGCACCGCGGCCGGGGCCGCCACCGGTTGAACGGCGGGACGGGGGTGGAGCCCGCCCGTGCGCGTCCGTCGCGTTCGGGGCACGGGCTCCGCCCCCCCCGGTCCGAGGGCGGGACCGAAGGCCCCGCCGCGATCCACAGTCCCTGCCGACCGCGTTCGCGGTCCCCGGTCACGGAAGAAGAGTCAACATGGAGTTCCAGATCGTCCTCGCCCTGTGTCTCGCCGTGGTGGTGGGGCTCGCGCTCGGCCTGCTCGGGGGCGGCGGTTCCATCCTGATGGTCCCGCTGCTCACCTACGTCGCCGGCATGGACCCCAGGGAGGCCATAGCCGCGTCCCTGTTCGTCGTGGGCGCCACCTCGCTGGTCAGCGTCTTCGCGCACGCACGCGCCGGAAACGTCCGGTGGCGCACCGGACTGGTCTTCGGTGCGGCCGGCATGGCGGGGGCCTTCCTCGGCGGACTGGCGGGCGGCCGGATCCCCGGCACCCTGCTGATGATCGCCTTCGCGCTGATGATGGTGGCCACCTCAGTGACCATGATCCGCGGTAGGAGGAAGGTGCCCGCCGAGGGGGCGGAAGGCGGGGTGCTCCCCCTGCGCCGCATCGTCCTCGACGGTCTGGCGGTCGGCGCGGTCACCGGACTGGTCGGGGCCGGCGGCGGTTTCCTCGTGGTGCTGGCCCTGATGCTGCTCGGCGGACTGGCCATGCCGGCCGCCGTGGGCACCTCTCTGCTGGTGATCGCGATGAAGTCCTTCGCCGGACTCACCGGGTACCTGACGACCGTGAGCCTGGACTGGGCGCTGGTCGGCGCGGTCACCGCTCTCGCGGTCGCGGGGTCGCTCGTCGGTGCTCTTCTGACCTCCCGCCTGCCCGAAGCCGCCCTGCGCAAGGGTTTCGGGGTCTTCGTCCTGGTCATGGGCGTTCTGGTGCTGGCCCAGGAGCTTCCCGCGCCCTACGGTCTGGTTCCGGCGGTCGTGGCGGCGGTGGTGGCGGCCCTGGTCCTGGTGTGCCGCCTGATCGGCGACCACTGTCCGCTGGTGCCGTTTCTGCGGCCGCAGACGTGAAACTCCGCTGGCTCGGGGAAGAGAAGGAAATCTATCTTCCAGGATAGATTGTGCTGTTGGCTGAGAGGGTCGGAAGTGAGAATGAGGAGGGTTTTTCGGATAGACCGCGGAAGGATTTGATAAGAGTCTTTCCAGTTCGGAGGATCGATCGGACGAACCTCCGGGTAGTACCAGTGGAGGGGGCGCTTCGGCGCCCCCTCGGTGTGGCTTTTCCGGTACGTGGTGCCAGGTGGGGGAGAGGTCTTGACCGGTTAATCGGATGCTGCCTAGCCTGCCTGTCAACAGGTCGCGGAAAGCACGGAAAAATTCTGGATTTCCGCAGACGACGCCCCTCGCGAACATTGGGAAATGTTCGAACCCCATGGACGCGAAACAGACCGTCCTGGGTCGGAGAACGGCTCGGGTCCCCCCGCTACGACCCCGGTGTTCCTCCGGGAGTTCGTGACCCAAAGAAGGGCGAAAACCCATGAAGAAGTACAGGTTCCGCTCCGCCGCCGCGGTGGCCGCCGCCACCGCGCTGGTCCTCTCCCTCATGCCTGCCGGAACGGCGAGCGCGCACGGTTACATCTCCAACCCCGCCAGCCGGCAGGCCCAGTGCGCCGCCGGTGTCGTCCAGTGCGGCCAGATCCAGTGGGAGCCGCAGAGTGTCGAGGGCCCCAAGGGGCTGATGAGCTGTTCGGGCGGCAACGCGCGCTTCTCCGAGCTGGACGATGACAACTACGGCTGGCAGGTCGCCGACATCGGCACCAACGCCACCTTCAACTGGATCATCACCGCCAACCACTCCACCGCCACGTGGGAGTACTTCATCAACGGCCGACTCGTCGACAGCTTCAACGACCACGGTGCCCAGCCACCGTCCAGCTTCAGCCACAACGTCGACCTCTCCGGCTACAGCGGCAGGCAGACCGTCCTGGCCCGGTGGAACGTGGCCGACACGGGCAACGCCTTCTACGCCTGCGTGGACGTCAACATCAGGTGACGACGGTTCACCGGACCCGAGAGCGCCCCGGTTCGCATCCCCCGAGCCGGGGCGCGGCCGGGGACAGGCGAGAACCCCGGGCGTCGGCCGCTACCCCCGGGACACCTCGGGCAGCCTGTGGCCGGCCACCACGCCGACCAGGCCCAGGGCGGCGAGGAAGACCAGGGCCCACACCACGCCGAGCAGCGCCAGCAGCGAGCTGAGGCCGCCGACCACGAGCAGGATGAGCCCCATCGCCGAATTCGACACCGCCACGTAGGTGGTGCGCCGGTCCCCTTCCGCCATGTCGACGACGTAGGTCTTACGTCCCACCCGGATGCCGGTGTGCGTCAGTGCCAGCAGGAAGTAGCAGCCGATGAACAGCGCTGACCCCCATGCCGTCGTGCCGCTGAAACCGGGCAGGGAGACGACCAGCACCAGGGCGAGGACGACCGCCGAGGCGATCGCGGCCCCGAACGTCATCAGTTTCCGGCTCGACCTGTCGGCGAGCCGGCCGGCCAGGCGCCCGCCCAACAACGCGGCGACCCCCGAGGCGATGACGTACCCGCCCAGGCCGGACAGGCCGCTGGTCCCCGACCGGGTGGCCAGGGTGACCACGAACGGCGGACTCAACGCCGACACCAGCAGGAAACCGCGCACGGCGACGAAATGCCGGAAGGACCGGTCCTCGCGCAGCAACCGGTAGGTCCGGACGAGCCAGTCGTGCCACCGCACGGGCGGACCGTCATCGGAGCCGCGGCTCTGCCCGACCGAGACCTCGTCGTCGGCCGGTTCCCGAACCCGGGCGTAGACCCAGGCCACGCCCACCCACAGGGCCGCACCGCCGGCCAGCAACCAGACGAGCGGCCCGGCGTCCAGTTCCTCACCACCGAACACACGGATGCCCAGCCCCAGGGTGACGGCCACCAGCCCCGCCGCGGCGGTGGCCAACCCGTTGATCTGGCCGCGCTCTCCGCTGGGCACGGTGCGGCCCTGGACGTCCTTCGCGGAGACCGAGCACAGGCACCGGCCCAGGGAGAACGCCGCCAGGGCGACCAGGATGACCGCACCGGCCGGGAGCCCCCGGCCCAACGCCGCGGTCGCGGCCATCACCGCCACCGACGAGGCCTGGACGAGGGAACCGGTGACGAACACCCACTTGCGGTGCCGGGCCCGCAGGATCAGCGGAGTCAGGAACGCCTGCGGCAGCATCGAACCGGACTCGCGGATGGGAACCAGCGCACCGACCAGCGCCGCGGGCACCCCCAAGGCGTGGAAGAGCCACGGCAGAACGGTCGAGGCGTTGACCACCTGGTCCCCGGAGGACTGCAGGGCGTTGGCCCAGACCAGGCGTAGACCGTTGCCCGGGACGTCACCGCGCACCCGCTCGGGCAGCTCCTCTTCCGACTCCCGGTCGCGCCTGAGCAGAGCGGAGTAGATTCTCTCGGTCGGTTTCATGCCTTCACGCTAGAGGGGCGGCGGCCCCGTGCGCCGGATACGCCACCCCCGCTGTACGGTCCGCGCTCCACCGGCGTCCCCACCGAGTGGCCGGTCAGGTGCTTCATCCCCCGTTCCCCGGCCCCGTGCCGGATACTGGTGCCATGGCGATCATCTACCGGGCCACTCTCACCCCGAGCAAACCGACTCTGATCAGTACCTGGCTGGACGGCCAGCCGTGGGCGGGCCGGGGGCCCGACGAGGTGCTCGGCACGTACAGGTTCGACGACCCGGAGGGGGAGGTCGGAGTGGAGGCGTTCCTGCTCCGGCGCGGGGACAGGCTCCTCCACCTGCCGCTCACCTACCGGGCCGAGCCCCTGCCCGAGCACGGGGACCACCTCGTCGGAACCATGGAGCACTCCGTCCTCGGCACCCGCTGGGTCTACGACGGGACCGGGGACGAGGTGGCGCTCGCCTGCTTCCGGCGGGCCCTGCGCGGTGAGCAGGAACAGGCGGAACTGGAGGTCTGGGAGGAGGGTCGCGTCCTGGCGTACCGGCCGCAGCAGGTCCTGGTCTCCCGGGAGACCCGCGGCGACGGCACCGGGTCATCGGATGAGGCGCGGCTGCTGCTCCCGCGGGTGCTGGACGAGGAACCCGAGGGGGAGCGGCTACTGGTCGCCCGGTGGGGCGACCAGCACAGGGCGGTCGCGGCGCTGGCCCCTCCCGGCGCCTGAGGGGTGCGGTAGGGGTCGGCCGGTCAGTCGAAGTCCCAGCCGCCGTCCTCGTCGGTCCCGGCGTCTGCCCCGTCACCGGTTCCCGTGCCCTCGCGCAGACCACCCACGATCATCACGGTCCACAGGCAGAGCAGGGTGGGGGCGCCGACCACCAGGAGCCCCGTGACCATGGTCTCGCCCCGGCCCTCGGTGCCGAGGGGGTAGGAGACCAGGGCCCCGGCGAGGAGGACGGACAGGCCGAGCAGTGTCGCCAGGACGGGGCGCCTGTACCTGAAGGCGACCAGGGCCCACACCAGGGAGGCGGCGGCCACGATCCCCGCCAGGAGCACGCTCAGGGACGCCGTGTTCACATCTGCCTCCTGGTCGGCTCCGCCGGTGTGGGTACCTTCCGAGGAGAGCATTCGCCCCTGTCCGCCCGGCGAACCCGGGGTGGCCGGCGGATGGACGAGCGGAGTCCCCGCGCCCGGGGGCGGTCGGCGGCGCGGCGCCCCGTCGGTGGTGTGTGGTTACCTTCGTCCCATGGGTGTTGAGATCGAGCGGTTCCTGCGGTTGGCGGATGCGCTGCCGGAGTGCGAGCAGCAGGACTCGGAGCGGTACACGACGTTCCGGGTGCGGGGCAGGCCCTTCGGGTACCTGTGGCCGAGGACCGCCACCGTGGGCCTGAAGCAGACCCTGTTGGAGCAGACGGCGCTCGTGGCGGAGCGGCCCGAGGTGTTCGAGGTGCAGTTCACGGCGGGCGGGTTCGGGTGGGTGGTCGTCCACCTGGACGGGATCGACCTGGACGAACTCAGCGAGCTCACCCTGGAGGCCTGGTACCTGACCGCACCCGGGGAACTGCTCGCCGCACCGCCCACCCCGGGATCCCTGGTCCGGGCCTGAACCGGTCTCCGGGCAGGGCCGCAGCACTGCCGTGACGACTTCGCGGAGGGCGGGTGGCGGGTGCGGCGCGGGCGTTCTCCGCCCCGCACCCGCCGAACGCCCCGTCCGCGTCGCGGTCAGGCGGCGGCGCACCGCACGTCGGGCACGCCGTTGTCGCCGTCATGGGTTCCGGTGAGGCCGAACCCGGTGCTTTCACCTGCGCCGAGGGAGCCGTTCCAGCCCAGGTCGGTCGCGCTCACCTGTGCCCCGCTGCTGCTGATGTCGGCGTTCCAGCCCTGGCTGACCCGTTGGCCGTCGGCGTAGGTCCACGTCACGGTCCATCCGGTGAGGTCGGAGCCGGCGGTGACCGTCACCTCCGCCTGGAAGCCGCTCTCCCAGTCGCCGACCAGCCGGTACTCGGCCGTGCAGTCCCCACCCGGGTCGGTGGGGTCCCCACCGGGGTCGGTGGGCTCCTCGCCCGGATCGGTGGGCTCGTCCGGGGGCTGGGGCGCGTCCACCGCCATGTCGTAGGCGGCCTGCGGCACGAACTGTCCGGCGGGTGCGATGCAGCCGTCGGCCTCGCCCGGGAGTTTGGTCCAGATGAAGGCGTCGATCAGCGGGTTGCCGGTGTCCGTGGTGCTGGGCCGGCCGATCATCCGCCCGGGCGGGTCGCACCACTCGTCGTCGGGGGCGGGTCCGTTGCCGTTGCGGCTGGTGTCGACCACGGCCCCGAGCCCGGCCACCCCGGTGGCGGAGATGACGGCCTCCGCGAAGGCCACCTCGTCCCCGGTCCAGTTGTAGTTGGAGGTGTTGGTGGCCACCCCGTGGGCGCTGTTCGCGATGTCGGCGCCGTTGAGCAGGTCGGCGGCCTCCTGGGGCGCCAGCCAGGCGGAGTTCCCGATGTCGAAGTAGACCCGGGCCGCGGAGGAGCCCGCGATCAGCGCCTTGCCCGCGTGGGCCATCGACTCCAGGAGCTCGGAGGGGTCACTGCAGCCGCTCACCAGGGGGAGGGCGTCGGGTTCCAGGACGATGGTGGCGGGACGGTCCTCCAGACCCGCGGCGACCTCGTCCACCCAGGCGCGGTAGGCGTCGTGGTCGGGTGCCCCGCCGCCGCTGTGGTTGCCGCAGTCGCGCCCGGGGATGTTGTAGACCACCAGGATGGGGACCTGCCCCTGGGCTTCGGCGGCGCTGACCACCGCGTCCACGTCACCGCGGACCTCGTCGGGGTTGTACTGGGTGAACCAGGTGGCCTGCGCGACCGAGGCGATACGGTCGCCGATGACCTCGGCGCGCGGGTCGTCCGGGTTCTCCTGGACCCAGACGGCCGCTGACGTGTCGGGGCTGACATAGAACTCGGACTCCTGGGCGGAGGCCGGCGACAGGCTGAGCAGCGCCGTGCCGGCGGCCAGGGCCGTGACGGAGCCGAGGGCGGCTCCGATGGCTGTGCGTGTGCGGGACATAGCCTTCCTTCGGTGGATTGCCTCCGTTGTGAACCCCCGTGTCCCGGTGCCTTGCGGCGACGGGCATCCCCCGAACTGGCTGGGAGCGCTCCCAGTCAGGGTCAGGCTACCGGGAGCAGCCCTTCTGTTCCAGGGGGTGACGGCTGTTTTTCGTACTGATTTCCTTGAGCGGGAGGGAACAGGGACCGTCCCGGCGCACTGCCCCGGGTGGCGGACCCGCCTGCCCGTCCCGTTCTCCGCCTCGTGCGGAGAACGGGACGGGGAAGCGCCGGGAGGGACGCCGGTGTCAGGGCTCAGGTGCTCGCGGCCGCACCGGTGGCTGCCGGAGTGCGGAAGTACTGGTGGGGCTGGAAGACGCAGATGTTGGTCTCGCTCTGCACGTTGGCGTCGGTGACCTCGACGAAGTAGGCGTAGCGGGTGTCGGCCGCCAGGTCGGCCCGCACCCGCACCGAGGAGCGGTTCAGCCCCGCGTCGGACCGGCCCCGCGTCCTCTGCGCGAAGATGTTGTCCCACCAGGTCAGGTTCTGGGTGTCGAACTCCCGTGCGGAGCCGCCGGTGGACAGCCGGTGGATGTAGTACGCGTCCGGGCCGCCCAGCTGGTCCAGGGTCGTCCAGGAGCACTCCAACTCGCCGTCCGCGGGCACGGTCTCCAGCTCCCGGTGGCCGGAGGGGGCGAAGGAGGCCAGGAGCTCCTCCCGTCGTGCGGTGTAGTGCTCGACCAGGCGGCGGGAGGCCGCGATGTCCTGGTGCCGGGAACGGTCCTGGACCGAGCCGTCGGTCCCCACCACCTCGATGCTGTACACACCGCCGGGCAGGAACCCCTCCGGCAGGTTGACCATGTACCAGTAGTAGTCGAGGGTGCGGTCGTAGATGTGGCCGTTGGTGTTCGCCGGTGTGAACGGCTGGTCGGCGAACTCCACCCGGTACCCGTCCGGGCCGCGGGCGGTGATGGAGCGCACCAGCTCGGGTGTGGGGACCCCCGGGGTGGGGTGGAAGGAGACCAGGAACTTGTGCTGTTCCCTGGGCAGCGGCGTCCCGTCGAAGTCCCAGTAGACGTCGCAGGCCATGATGTCGTGGATGCGTAGCGGGCTGTCTTCCAACGCGGTTCTCCCTCTCCGGGGGCGTTCTGGGGGCCGGGCGCCGCCCAGTCTGCGCCGGGGAGGACCCCGCGCGCATCGGTGGAACAACCGCGATCCCGCCGGTTCCCCGCGAGGGCATCAGTGATGCCACCCGTTGGCGCCGCACCCCCGTTGACACTCGTGTCGGCGGAGCGGATATTCGCCTTCCGGCGTGCCGGAGGACACCGGTGCGCACCTCCACCCGCAGGAGAACGCAATGGGAACAGCGAAGCTTGCCCGAAGATGCCTGGCCGTGCTCGCAGGTTCGCTCATGGCCGGAGCCCTGCTCTGGGCACCCTCGGGTGCGGCGGTGGCCGCCGCACCCGAGACCGCCGGCGGCACCGGCCCCTACGAGGCCGGATACGTCACCGAATGGCGGCTGCGCGAGCACACCGTCTACCGTCCCCTGCAGCTGCCCGACGACGAACCGCTGCCGGTGGTGGCCTGGGGCAACGGCGCCTGCCGTGCCGACGGGACGTGGTTCGAGAACATCCTCACCGAGTTCGCCTCGCACGGCTTCCTGGTCATCGCCAACGGTAGGCCCGGCGGCTCCGGCAGCACCGACGCCGAGATGCTCACCGAGGCCGTCGACTGGGCGGAATCCGCGAACACCCGCCTGTTCAGCGAGTACCGCGGCAGGATCGACACCGACCGGATCGCCGTCATGGGCCAGTCGTGCGGCGGCCTGGAGACCTATGAGGTCGCCGACGACCCCCGGATCACCACCACGGTGATCTGGAACAGCGGCATGTTCAGCGACCGCGACCCCGACCGGCTCTCCCACCTGCACGCCCCGGTCGCCTACTTCACCGGCGGCCCCGACGACATCGCCTACGGCAACGCGCTCAACGACTGGCGGGACCTGCCGGACGGGCTGCCCGCCTTCATGGGCCACCTCGACGTCGGCCACTACGGAACCTTCGCCGAGCCCGACGGCGGCGAGTACGGGCGGGTCGGGACCGCCTGGCTCAAGTGGCACCTCAAGGACGACGCGGAGGCCGCGGAGCGGTTCGTCGGGCAGGACTGCGGGCTGTGCGCCGACCCCGAGTGGGACGTCGACCAGAAGAACCTGTGACCGCGTCCCCTCCCGGCGCTGACTGACACGGCGGTGCCCGGGGCGGTGTCTGCGGGCCCGTCGCGGTGGACCCGGCCGCCGGAGGCGACCGGGTCCACGTTCGGCGGTTCCCCGGCTCATGGGCGGTGCGGTGAGGCCGGTCCCGGGAGCGCCGGTGCGCTCCGCGCCCTGCTCAGGCGTAGGGGTCCGCCGCCGGGAACCGTGCCTCGTCACACCCGACCCTGAGTTTGCTGACCGTGTAACCGCCGTTGATCGCGTGGAACAGGTGGAACCGGCAGTTCGAGTAGCCGGGCACGTTGGGGGCTCCGCAGCACCGTTCGGGGCCCGCGGTCCCGTAGGTCAGACAGGCATCGCACTCCTCGGGCCCGAGCTCCTCCCTGGGGACCCTCCGGCACTCCGAACGGTCCGGTTCCGGGCCCTGGGCGAACTCCTCGATTTCCTGGGGGGACATTCCGCTCCTTCGGGGGTGGGACCGCGACAGGGGATCCGGTGGACCGCCTGTGCGGGAAAGGGGTTTTCTGCCGTTTCCACCCTAGGAAAACACCATCGCGGAAGTGGCCTGTTCTCCTGGCCCCGAGATGTTTTTCGCGGTGTGGGCGCCGTTGGTTTCTGCGGGATGTCGGACTATTCGGGTTTGCGGAGTTCGGTGATGCAGTCGCGGTACTTGTCGACGGTGTACTGGTCCTCGGGGCCCCAGGAGGTGCGCTGGCCGACCACTGTCAGGCCCGCGTCCCGGGCCCAGGCGGCGAAGGCCCCGGGGGAGACGTCGGAGCGGTTGCCGTCGTCGCGCCAACGGCGCTGGCTCAGCCAGCGCTGCGCGATCCTGCCGGGGCGCCCGGCCCTGCGGGTCAGCGGGGACATCCTCAGGGTCCAGTCGGGCTTGCCGGCGTGGTGGACGACCGCGCTCGCGCCGGGTGCCATGACCCGGGAGACCTCGCCGAGGTAACCCGTGATGACGTCGGGGTCCAGGTGCACGAAGACGTCGAAGGACCAGACGAAGTCGACCGAGGAGCCCGGTACCGGGTCCATCGAGAAGCCGGGGGTGTGGTGGACGTTGAGTTCCGGGCGGTCGGCGAAGCGCTCGCGGCAGCGGTCCAGGCAGCTCTCGTTGACGTCGACGATCCACACCTTGGGGGAGTGCGCCAGCAGGTGCTCGGTCCAGCGCCCGTGCCCGGGTCCGATCTCCAGGGCCGTGCCCCGGCCGGCCCCCGGAGCCAGCAGGGTGTCGACGAGGCTGCCCTTCCACGCCTCGTAGGGTTGGCGGCAGTAGGCGGCCATGAAGGCCCACTCGTCTCCGCTCCGTTCCCAGGAGTGGGTTTTGCCCCAGGTTTTTCGGTTCCATTCGACGGTGGGCATTTTCTCTTCTTCTTCCTTTTCCTGGGCGCGGTGAATTATTCGCGTCGTTCCGGATGATCGCCTCGGATCATATCCCGGCTCCGTCCGGGTGTTCTTCGTTGTTCGGGCCTGCGGGTGCTTTATGGTTTTCCGTGGCTTTTGTCGGCGGTCGACCCCCGCTCCGCGGCCGTGCGGGACCGGTGCCGGGGCGGGGCCGGGGACGGGTGCGTCCCCGCTTTTGTGGCCCCGAGCCCGGCGGAGGGCTTGCGCGGCCGGTGCGCGGGGCATGACGTCCGGGTGGGAGAACTGGTACTCGTCAGGCACGGGCAGACCGAATGGAGCAGGGAGCGCCGGCACACCGGGCGCACCGACCTGCCGCTGACCGAAGAGGGGGAACGCCAGGCGCGGGCGCTGCGCCCGCTGCTGGCGCAGCGGGGGTTCGAACTGGTGCTCACCAGCCCGCTGGGCAGGGCGGCGCGCACCGCGGAGCTCGCCGGGCTCACCGACACCGTGGTCCATCCCGATCTCGCCGAGTGGGACTACGGGGCCTACGAGGGGGTCACCACCGCCGAGATCCACCGGGACCGGCCGGGTTGGAACCTGTGGACCGACGGGGTGCCCCCGGGGCCGCCGGAGCATCCGGGAGAGAACCCCGAGCAGGTGGGGGCGCGGGCCGACCGGGTCCTCGCCGACGCGGCGTCGGCACTCGAACGCGGCGACGTGGCGCTGGTGGCCCACAGCCACGTCCTGCGCGCGCTCACGGCCCGGCGGTTGGGTCTGCCTCCTTCGGGCGGGGCCCTGTTCCGCCTCGACACCGGCTCCGTCAGCACCCTGGGTACGGAGCACGGCCGTTCCGTCATCACCTCGTGGAACCGTCCCGGAGCCTAGCCCCGCAGGCGTGCCCGCCGCGGCGGTGGGACGGACGGAAACGGAAGGAAAGCCGAAAAGCCGGTGATCGCGGGTTTCGGATCCGTTGGGGGACTGGGTACTAACCCTGTGGATGGACATCGCAATCCGGCACGGAAACGCCCTCCCGATCCCTCGTCCACGTCCCGCACCCGATGACGGGCCACCGCCCCGGTGGTTCCCGCCGCCCGAACCACGACGTCCGATCCGCTAGGGGTGTCGTGGTCGCAGGGCCGAGCCCGATCCCCTCGTCGGACACGGCCCTGTGCGGGCAGCGGGCCGCAGGGGGCGGGCCGAAGGGGTGGCGAACAGCCGCCAGAATGGGGGCATGTCCAAGCGCAGCTTCCGCCCTCGGCCGTCCCACTCCGCTGACCTGCCCTGCCCCTGCGGTAGGCCCACGGTGTACGGGCGGTGCTGCGGCCGGTTGCACGAGGGCTCGGCGAAGGCTGCCACCGCGGAGGACCTGATGCGTTCGCGCTACAGCGCCTTCGCGGTCGGCGACGAGGGGTACCTGCTGCGGTCCTGGCATCCCGACACCCGGCCGTCCGGTGTGGACCTGGATCCCCGAACCGAGTGGGTGCGGCTGGAGATTCTCGACACCGGTGCGGGAACCCCCTTCCACAACGAGGGCACGGTCGAGTTCCGGGCGGTCTTCCGGGAGGGAGGCCGGGAGGGTGAACTCCGCGAACACAGCCGTTTCCTGCGCCACGGGGGCGCCTGGACCTACCTCGACGCGCTGGACGGCTAGCGCTCTGACCGGGAAGGTTCGCCGGTTCGGATGCCTTACAGGTTGTTCGCATAGAAGCTGGCGAGTCGTTCGACGGCAGCGTCGACGTATTCGGGTTCGTCGTACATCTCGTAGTGGCCCGCGCCGTCGATCACCATGAGGTCGACGGGGTTGGGGGCCAGCTTCCACAGCTGCGTGCCGGTGTCGTAGGAGCCGGTGTTGCCGATGCGTCCGGCGAGGATGACCTGGAGTGGCTGGGTCATGAGCCGATCGGCCAGGTGGAACGCGTCGTAGCCCAGCAGGAGGGAGTCGCTGCGCAAGAGGCGCCGGTTCGTGGAGTGTTCGTTACCACCGCGCTCGGTGCGGTAGTAGGTGACGGCTTGAGTGGTGTCGATGTCGGTCAGGCCCGCTGTCGTGGCGTCCTCCAGGGTGGCGGGCAGCCAGTTCACGCGGGTCGTCTCGCCGGAGCGGGCCTCTTCGGTCCGTGCGTCCGCGAGGGCGTCGAGTGCTGCGGCCGGACCGTCGGGGGAGAAGCTGCGGAACGCGGCGCCGATGTTGACGGGGACGACCGTGCCGACCGCCTTGATGCGGTGGTCCGTGCGAGCGGTGTGCACGGTGTAGCCGCCACCGGCGCAGATGCCGAGGGCGCCGATGCGCTGCGGGTCGATGCCGGGGGTCGTGGTGAGCACGTCGATGGCGTAGGAGATGTCCTCACCTCGGCGGTAGGGGTCTTCGAGGTCGCGGGGCTCGCCCTCGCTCTGACCCTGATGGGCGGGGTCGAGGACGAGCGCCGCGATGCCGCGGGCGGCGAGACGGGAGGCGTAATTGGCGCCGATCTGCTCCTTCACGCTGCTGCCCGGGGTGGAGAGCACCACGGCGCGCAGTGCTGGGCTGCTGCCGGCGTTGTCGGGCAGGTGGAGGTCCGCGGCGAGGTTGATGGGACCGCGCGGGATCGTGAGGTGCTTAAGCATGCCTGGCTTCCTTCGTGACATTGTTGTTCCATAGGAGTCCAGTACAAGTCAATTTATTGTACGATATGAAACTAATACGAAAATGTACCATATGGACGGAGGAGTGGTATGTCAGTTGACGGGGCGCAGCTGTGGACGCTGAACCAGCGGCTGCTGGGCGTTGTGATGGATGCCTGCACGGGGGAGCTGGCCGAGCTCGGGTTGGAGACGAAGGAGTTTTTCGTCCTGGCCGAGGTGGAGGCATCGCCGTACCCGGCCGAGATCGCGACGGCACTGCTGCTCCCCAAGGCGAGTGTGACGGTCTACGTTCGCAACCTCGTCGCCAAGGGTTTCATCCGGCGCGAGATCGACGACGCGGACCTGCGGCGTCACCGGCTCGTACTAACCGCTGAGGGCACAGCGGCACGGGATCGTGCACTTGCAGCCCTCGCGGCGGAGTACGACCGCAGACTGGCGAGGATCACTCCGCGGGACCGCACCGAGCTGCAGCGCATCCTTCAGGAGATGCTCTCGCCCGCATGAGTCCATGGTCACGAGCGGTTCGCCTGCCCGGTGGCCCCCTGCTCCCCAGTGCTGTGACCGGGTAGATTCGTTGGATCGTTCAGCCTGCGGTGGCGGGGGGCGTCTGCCCCAGCGGATCCCTTTCTCGCTGCGGATGCGGGCGCGCTCCTTGCGTTCGGCGGCCAGGACATCGCGGTGGCGGGCGTTGGCGTTGCGCCAGCGGAGGTAGGCGTGCAGGGCCCGTGTCTGCACAGTGTGGTTGGGGTAGTGCGAGTTCGCGATGGTGAACTGGCGAAGCGGTCCGAAGTGCGCCTCGATGGGGTTGGCCCACGAGGCGCAGGTCGGGGTGAAGCACAACTCGACCCTGTTCTTCTTCGCCCAGCGGCGGATGTCGCTGCGCTTGTGGGCGGACAGGTTGTCCAGGATCACGTAGCTCGGGGCGCAGTCCGGGCGGGCGTTCCCGGCGGGCACCAGGGCCTTTGCTTCGGGACCCCGGCCGGGCCTGTGAATCTACGTCGTAAAGACGCTGGTTCCGGGAAATCGAGGGAGCAGCCGACCGGAGCGACCGTCGGAACGTCACCGGCCCCTGCCCGGAGTCCCGCCCGGCAGGGCCGGACACCGGGCGCGGCCCCGGGTCCCGGCTCGGGCCGCCGCGCGGATCAGTGGTCCTCGCGTATCCGTTCGGCCAGCGCACGGGCCTTGCCGGAAGTGTCGGGGTCGGGGTGGTGCCGTCCCAGGGCCTCCAGCACGGGCAGCGCGTCGGGGTGGGCGCGCAGACGGAGCAGGTCGGGGGAGTCGAGGACGATCTGCTCGACGTCGGGGGTGCCCTCGGAGGAGAGGAAGTCGGGCAGGCCCGCGTTGTCGGGGGTCATCGCCGCGGCGATCATGTCGAGGACCACCCAGGGGCCGTACTCGCCCAGCATCCGGTCGAGGCCGCGCTGGGTGAGCATCCCGGAGGAGAGGAGGACGACCGCCGCCATGCTGGCGACGGCGGGGTGCGGTGAGCGCAGCAGGGAGCGGAGTTCGGGTTCGAGTTCGGAGCTGGTCGTGTTGAGGACCTGGGTGCCCACCCAGCGGCGCAGGGCCAGGCCCGGGCCGGAGACGACCGCGGCGATCTGACGCAGTGCCCGGTGGGGGCCGCGCCGGTCCAGCCAGGGGCCGGCCTCGGCGAGCCGGTCCTCGAAGGGCAGGACGGACAGTGCGTCCAGGAACCGGGCGGCCCCGGCCTCGGCGAGGGTGTCCACGAGGGGTGCGTGGATGCCCACCTCCAACAGGAGGCGGCGGACCCCGTAGCGGCCCAGGGCGGTGAGTTCGACGGTGCAGTGGCCGCCCTGTCCGGGGGCGTCGGCTGGGCTGTGGTCCAGGGCGACGGCGCCGGTGTCGGAGAGCTGCCACAGCACGTGCAGCAGGGGGGAGGTCGTCCGGGGAGCGGACGGTGCGGGGGAGTCCAGCGCCTCCCTGGCCAGTGTGTCCAGGTCGGGTCGGGAGCCGTCGGGGGCCTCGTAGAGGTGGCGCAGGACCCCGGGGAGCAGTTCGGGGCCGGTGGTCCCTGGGGCGGGCCGGTCGGGGCGGACCAGGTCGCCCCGGGCGTTCTCGATGGTGTGCTCGAACTCCCGGAACCACCAGGACAGCACCCGGTCGGGATCGCGTGTCTGCTGTTCCAGGTCGTGGGCGGGCCGGGCGTGCGAGGCGTTGATCTCGACCAGGCCCAGGCGCAGGGCCGCGGACCAGGGTACGACGAAGTGGGCGACGTCGGCCGCGGAGTGGAGTCCGCCGAGCCAGGTGGTGCGTTCGGCGGTCCGCCCGGGCAGGTCGTGCGGCCAGAGCGAGAATCTGGTGATCGCGGTGCGGGCGTCGTCGATGCCGGGCACCCCGTGGTGGGTGACCGGGATGGCCGGGGCACTCCACCGGGCCAGGCTGAGGGCGTCGCACAGCAGCGGGGAGTCCAGGGCCATGCGGGCGAGGACGTCGGTGGGCAGCAGGGACACGGGCCTGGCGGCGAGCGGCGGGTGCTCCGGGTCCGACGGGTTGTGAGAGGGCACGTCCGCTCCCGGTTTCTCTTCTGGGGGTATGCGTTCTCTTCGGAGGATGTTGGTCCACACCTCTTCTACCGCTCCGGGGCGGGGCCGCGGGGCGGTTTCGCACAGATCGGTACGAACCCGGGAGCCCGGGTACCCGGTCCGCGTACACGGCCGCGGCCCGCCGCCGTCCTCGCGCCGGGCGGCCCGGGACCGGGGCCGGGGGTGTTCGGGGCGACGGGCATGATCATCCTCACCGTGGTTCCCGGGGCCGGGGACGTGTGGATTCCGGCGGGGGCGGGTAGCCGCTGCCGGCGTCGCGCGGGCCCGGAACGCTTCAACCGTCGTACTTTCCGGTTCCGT
Source organism: Nocardiopsis sp. iso_40 (assembly GCF_056173285.1). Classification (NCBI taxonomy): domain Bacteria; kingdom Bacillati; phylum Actinomycetota; class Actinomycetes; order Streptosporangiales; family Nocardiopsidaceae; genus Nocardiopsis; species Nocardiopsis sp. iso_40. The sequence goes on from NZ_CM149666.1 coordinate 2,663,261, forward strand.
CGGGACCTGTGCTGGTGGGAGGGGTGCGTCGGAGCTGTGGGTGCCGGAGGCCGACCGGTGCTTCGCGGAGGTCGGGGCCGGGGTCGGACGGGTCGTCACCGTGTGTAGGATTCCCCAGGCGTTCGCGTAAGTTGAGCCGCTTGCCCGTGCGCGATCTACCTCCCAGCCACAGCCCCTGCCCGGTCGGGCGCCCCGCCGCGGGCCCCGTGTGCCCGCAGGGGCACACCCATGCCCCTGCACGCCTGCGGGACCGTATTGAGAGGTGGATATATGTCCCCTGACACCGTTGGCCTCGCGCTCCTCCTGCTGGGGGTGCTGTTGCTGATCTCGAAGTTCGTCCGGGTCAGATGGAAGCTGACGCAGCGGCTGTACCTGCCGAGCTCGATCATCGGCGGCGGTATCGCGCTGCTGCTCGGCCCGGACGTCCTCGGTTGGGCCACGGGCCTGCTGGCCGACCGGGGCGTCGCGGTCGGCTTCGCGGAACGGGCGGCCGAGGGCGGGCTCTTTGGGGCCGACGTCATGTCGGTGTGGTCGGCTCTGCCGGGACTGCTCATCTCGGTGGTCTTCGCCAGCCTCTTCCTGGGCAAACGGATGCCCAGGCTGCGTGAGGCGGTCGACCTGGCCGGGCCCAACCTGTCCTTCGGGATCACCGTCGCCAGCGGTCAGTACGTCATCGGTCTGCTGTTGGCCCTGTTGGTCCTGGCGCCGTTCTTCGACGTCCCGGTCATCTCGGGTGCGCTCATCGAGATCGGTTTCCTCGGCGGCCACGGCACCGCCGCGGGGCTGGGCAGCACCTTCGACCAGGTCGGTTGGGCCCAGGGCCAGGACGTGGCCCTGGGGATGGCCACCGTCGGGCTGCTCTCCGGCGTGATCATCGGCATCATCCTGATCAACTGGGGTGTGCGCCGGGGCAGGACCAACGTGATCAGCGCTGACAGCAGGGGTACCGAAGGGGAGCAGGCCGGTCTGGTCGAGCGGGAGAACCGCACCGCCGGGTCGATGCTGACGATCCACCCCTCGTCGATGGACCCGCTGACCCTGCACTTCGGCCTGGTCGCCCTCGCGGTGCTCATCGGCCAGCTGCTCCTGTCGGCCCTGCAGTGGGTCGAGCAGCTGGTGTGGGCCGACTCCATCGAGGTCATGGCCTTCGTGCCGCTGTTCCCGCTGGCGATGATCGGCGGCATCATCGTGCAGCTGTTCATCGACCGGTTCGACCGCAACGACATCGTCGACGCGCGGTCGGTGGAGCGCATCCAGGGGATGTCCCTGGACGTGCTCGTCATCGCCGCCATGGCGACGCTGTCCCTGCGGGCCATCGCCGACAACATCGTCGCGTTCGCGGTCCTGTCCGTGGCGGGTGTGCTGTGGTGTCTGTGCGCCTTCCTCTTCCTGGCTCCGCGGATCATGCCTGACTACTGGTTCGAGCGGGGTATCGGCGAGTTCGGCCAGTCCCTGGGGGTCACCGCCACCGGCATGGTTCTGATGCGGGTGGCCGACCCCGAGGCCAGGACGCCGGCCTACCCGGCGTTCGGGTACAAGCAGCTCGTCTTCGAGCCGTTCTTCGGCGGTGGTCTGGTCACCGCTGCGGCGATCCCGCTGATCGTCAGCCCGATGGTCGGACCGTGGGGTTTCCTGGCGATCATGGTCGCGACGATGGCGGCCGCGCTGTTCTTCGGTCTCGTCGTGCTCCGGCGCAGGCGTCGTAGGCACGGGGCGGGTCGGGAGCGGGACCTGGTGTCCTGACCCCGGTGGTGTCCGCTGTGCGGTCCGGGGCCGGGGAGGTCGCCCGTGGGGGGCGGTCTCCCCGGCCCCGCTGACGTCGGTGGGGCTGCGGTTCCGGGGTGTTCCGTCCGGTGTGCTGGGCGGGGCTCAGGCGGGGGGCGGTGCGTGGGTTTCGGCCGCGCGGGCCCTGGCCGCGATCGACGGGTCGGGGTGGTGGCGTCCCAGGAGGCGCAGGACCTCGCGGGTTTCGGGGTGTTCGGGGTTCCACAGGCGTGGGACGTCGTTGAGCAGGAACCGGTCGATGCCCTCGGCCGCCTCCGAGCCCAGGAAGGACTTCAGTCCGGTCTCGCCCAGGCAGGTGGCCGCTGCGAACATGTCGATGGCGGTCCAGTGGCCGTAGGCGGAGGTCAGTCCGTCCTGTTCGGGGGCCGTGAGCATCCTTGAGGCCAGGAGGACCACGGAGGCCAGGCTGACCACGGTGGGGTCCCTGTTGCGGAGCAGGGCGCGGAGTTCCGGTTCGATCCGGGAGCTGATGGAGCCCAGCGCCATGGTGGCGTTCCAACGGCGCAGGGACAGCCCGGGCCCGGACGAGGCCGAGACGATTTCCCGCAGGGCGCGGTCCGGCGGGCGCGCGTCCAGCCAGGCGGTGAGTGCGACGAGTTGGCCGTCGGGGGAGAGGTCGGCCAGGGCGTCGAGGAACCCGTCGGCGCCGAGCCGGATGAACTCCTCGGTCAGGGGTGCGGGTTGCTCCTCGGCGAGGAGCAGTTGGCGGATGCCGAAGCGGCCGAGGTCGGTGAGCTGTACCCAGGCCGGTTCCGGGCGGGGGCCGTGTGTTCCGGTGGTGGCGGTTCCGCGGGTGTGCCAGCCCAGGGTGATTGCTCCGGCGTCGTTGAGCTGCCACAGGGCGCGGGTCAGCAGGGCGGTGCTCCAGGGCGGGTGGCGGGTGGGCAGGTAGTGGGTTTGCCGGGCGGGCAGGATTTCCTGGGTGAGCAGTCGTAGGGGGACGCGGGCTCCGTCTGGGGATTCGTAGAGGCGGCCCAGGGCGGTGCGGGGGTCGAGTCCGGCGGTGCCGCGCAGGGCGCGTTCGGCGCACTGGTGGAAGGCGAGGGTCCACCAGTGCAGGACGCGTCCGGTGGAGCCGAGCCACCGTTCCAGTTCGGGGGCGGGGCGGGCCTGCCCGGCCTCGAATTCGATCATGCCCAGGTGCCGGGCGGTGTGCCAGGGGATGAGGAAGTCCTCGGCCTGGGCGGGTGAGGTGATCTTCGCTGTCCAGGCGGAGCGGTGTTCGGGGTCGCGGCACAGGGTTCGGGGCCACAGGCCGAACTCGCTGATCGCGGTGAGGGTGTCGTGCAGGTCCGGCAGGCCGTCCGCGTCCACGGGGGTGACGGGGCCGCACCAGCGGGAGAGGCCGACGGTGGCGCGCATCAGCGGGGAGTCCAGTGCCCTGCGGGCGAGTTCCTCGGTGGGCAGCAGGGAGACCGGGCGGGCCGAGAACCGGCGGGGTGAGGGCGCTTGCGGGTGGTGGGATGACATGGGTGCCCCCGGGTTGTCCTCGCGCTGCGTTTCCTCCTCTCCTTCTACAGCGAGTGTGCGGGGTTGTGGTGCGATTTCGGGGACATCGTGGGAAGAAGGCCGCTGAAAGGGGTTTTCAGGTCTTGGGCAAAAGCGGCATCCAGCAGGAAAAACCGTATTCTGGTTCCGTTAACGGTCTGTCCGTGCCTCCGAATCCTGGAATCCCGATAGTGGGCAGGGGAGCCCGCTGCCCGGACTCCGTTCCGGCGCGGCCGGGCCCGGGTCAGCGAAGGTGGGAGGCGCCGTTCAGGTCCAGGACGGCGCCCGAGGTCCAGGTGGCCTCGGGTGAGGCGAGGTAGCGCACCGCGGAGGCGACCTCCTCCGGTGCCGCGACCCGGCCGAAGGGGCTCTGGGCGCGGACCCGGTCGGTCAGTCGGGCGGACACGCGCTCGGTCTCCACGAAGCCCGGGGCCACCGAGGCCACCGCGATGCCGTGCGGGGCCAGGGCCACCGCCAGGGACTGGCCGAGCGAGTGCAGGGCGGCCTTGCTGGCCCCGTAGGCGGGGTGGTCGGGCTCGCCCTTGAAGGCGCCGCGCGAACCGACGTTGACGATGCGGCCCCCGTGGCCACGGTCGATCATGTGCCGGGCCACCAGGTAGGAGACGTTCGCCGCCCCGAACACGTTGACCTCCACCGTCTCCCGCCAGGCCGACTGCCACTCCTCGTAGGAGGTGTCGGCGACCGGGTGCGGGAGGTTGACGGCGGCGTTGTTCACCAGCACGTCCACGCTGCCCAGGCCCTCGACCGCCCGCTCGACCAGTGCGGCCGCTGCCTCGGGGTCGCGCAGGTCGGCCCCGGCCAGGACGTGGCCCTGCCCGGGCAGGGCCGCCAGGGTGGCCTCCGCCTGCGCACGGCGGGTTCCGTAGTGCACGGCGACGCGGTCCCCCGCCTCGGCGAAGGCGGTCGCCACGGCCCGGCCGACCCCTCGGGCGGCACCGGTGACCAGGACGTTGCGACTCATGGGGGACCTCTCGACGGGTGCGGTGGCGCCTGCGAGGCTACCGGTCCGCGGCGGGCGGCAGAAACCCGTGGAGACGCCGCCCCGCGGCCTGGTTGAATGCGTCCATGTTGATTCGGACAGCGCTGCCCTCCGAGCGGCGGGCCATCGGTGAGCTCCGGGTCCTGGCCTACGGGGCCCAGGGCCTGCTGGACGCGAGCCCCTCCTACGCCGACACCCTCCGGGAGCTGGGCTGGCAGGGGCGGGACGAGGTGCTGGTGGCCCTGGTGGACGGGCGCGTGGCCGGTACGGTCGCGTTCGTGCCCTGGGGGCCGCACAGCGAGACCGCCCGGGGCCCGGAGGAGGCGGAGGTGCGCGCTTTCGCGGTCGATCCGTCGGTGCAGCGGCGCGGGGTCGGCGCGGCCCTGGTGGGTGCGGTGGTGGACCGCGCCGGGCAGGAGGGGTTGTCCCGTCTGGTGCTGAGCACCCAGACGGTGATGCGGGGCGCGCAGCGCCTGTACGAGGCGCACGGGTTCGTCCGTCTGCCCGAACGTGACTGGTGTCCTGTTCCGGGGGTCGACCTGCTGGCCTACGAGCTCGTTCTGAAGGACTGACCTTGGACGCCCATGAGTACGCGAACCTGGACGCGACCGCTCTGGCGGCGGCGCTGCGCTCGGGTGAGGTGACCCCCGACGAGGTCGAGGCGGTGGCCAGGAAGTGTCTGGCCGCTGCCGACGCCGACCTCAACGCGCTCACCCGCCCGCTCTTCGAGCCCGGGCTTCCCCATGACCCGGGCGGCCCGCTCGCCGGTGTGCCCTTCGTGGTCAAGGACAGCGGTCCCGTGGCCAGGGGTGTGCCCTTCACCCTGGGCAGCCGAGCGCTGCACGGGGCGGTGGGTGCGGTCGACCAGGAGGTGATGGCCCGGTTCCGGTCGGCCGGTCTGGTGGCCCTGGGGCAGAGCACCGCGCCCGAGCTGGGGCTGAGTTTCGCGACGGAGTCCTCGGCGTACGGCGTCACCCGTAACCCGTGGGACCCGGGGCGGGGGGTCGGCGGTTCCAGCGGTGGTTCGGCCGCGCTGGTGGCGGCGGGGGCGGTGCCCTTCGCGCACGGCAACGACGGCGGGGGTTCGCTCCGGGTGCCCGCCTCGGCCTGCGGTGTGGTCGGGCTCAAACCCAGCCGGGGGCGGGTGCCGTGCGGGCCGTTGGTGGGGGAGGCGGCCTTCGGGCTGGTCTGCGAGTTCGGTCTGACCCGGACCGTGCGTGACGCCGCGCTGCTGCTCGACCTGGTGGGTGCTCCGCCCGTGGGGGAGAAGCACGCGGCCCCGCCGCCGCTCCGGGGTTCCCACCTCGAAGCCCTGCGCACCGGTCCCGGTCGGTTGCGGGTCGCGGTGAGTACCCGCCCCTGGGCGGAGACCGGGGTGGATCCGCAGGTCGCCGAGGCCGCCCGTGACGTGGGCCGGGTGTTGGAGTGGATCGGGCACGCGGTGGCCGAGGGGGCGCCGGAGTTCGAGGCCGAGGACGTGGTGGAGGCGTCACTGCTCGCCGCGATCTCGACCACGGCCGCCCTGTTCAGCGGCCCCAGGCCCCCCGATCCCGCCCTGATGGAGGCGGTTCCGGCGCGGATCCTCACCGAGACGCGGGGGTACGGCGCCCTGGACGTGGTGGCCTGCCTCCAGGCCCAGCACCGGGTCACCGGGCCGGTGGGGCGCTTCTTCCAGGGGTACGACCTGTTGGTGACCCCCACCCTGGCGGGGCTGCCGCTGCCGCACGGCACCCTCGACCACGGGGCCGGGCACACGGTGCGTTCCTGGTTGCGCGACATCTACGCGCACGGCCCCTTCACCGCGCCGTTCAACGTCTCCGGCAATCCGGCTGTCAGTCTGCCGTTGGCCCAGAGCCGGGAGGGCCTGCCGGTCGGGGTGCAGCTCGTGGCCGCCCACGGCCGGGAGGACCTGCTGTTGGCGGTCGCCGCCCAGCTGGAGGAGGCCGTCCCCTGGCGGGACCGTCGTCCCGTGCCGACTCCGGGCTGAGCGGTTTCCCCCCGGGGGGCCGTCCGGGGGGCGGGAGCGGGGGTCTATCGGGCGAGTTCGGCGGTGCCCTTCAGCGGGCACTCCGCGGTCAGGGCCAGGACCACGTCGGCCCAGGGGCGCTCGGCCACGGTGCGGACGAAGGTTCCGGCGTCCGCACCGACCGGTGGCAGACCGGCGTTGACCAGGGTTCGGGCGGCGGTCTCCGGTGAGGGCTGTCCGGTGATCCAGCGGTCCAGGAGGGTCCCCACGTCCACGGGTCGGACCTCCTCCAGCACGCCCAGGAAGGCTTCGGCGTCCAGGGCCGTCACCGACGGGGCCGTCGGCACCTCGATGCCGGAGGCGCGTAGGCGGCGGGCGGCGCAGTGGTCGCCCAGGGCTGAGATGCGGTACCGCCCGTTGGCGACCTGCTGTACCGCGTCGAGGCCGGCCAGTGCCGTCAGTATCCGGTGTACGTGCTGTTCGGCGGATTCCGGGCCCGGGGCCGTGCCGGGCCCGCAGGCGTGCACCAGTTCGGCGGGTGTGTGCGCACGGCCGGACAGGAAGAGTTCGGTGAGTACCAGGAACGGGGCGGGGCCGGGGATCGCCGCCATGGTGGTCAGGGCGTCCGCCCAGGCGTCGGCGGCGGCTCCGGGCCGTTCGTGCGCCCAGGCGTGCGCGGCCGGTCCGGGCAGTACGTGCAGGTAGGTGGTGCGGAGCAGGCCGGCCGAACGGGCCACGGTGAACAGGGAACGCACGTCCTGGGGTGTGGTTCCGAGGGCCTCGGCGGCCTGGGCGGTGTCGGTCGCGCAGAGGTCGTCGTGGTCGGTGCCCGGGCGCAGGAGCCGGTCCGGGTCCACCCAGGCGGCCAGCCTGGCGGCCTGGTGCAGGGTGTTGACGGCCCCGGCCCGGGCGTCCAGTTCGCTGAGGGGGGCGGGCACGAACGGCAGCAGCAGCGGGGGTTCCCCGGTCTCCCCGTGTCCCAGCCGTTCCAGGAGCGGTGCGGCGGCCTCGGCCAGGGGCTCGGCTCGGGGGCCGGTGGGGGTGCCGGGGGTCAGGTCGACCTGTTCGATGGCGGTGCGCAGCCTGCGCGGGCTCTCGGCGGACAGTAGTGCGCCGCAGGAGACGAGGTGGTCGCACCAGGACAGCCAGGTGTCCCGGAGGTGTTCGGGCAGTTCCTCCCGTTCGGTGAGCAGGGCGGCGACCTCGTGCACGTCGTCGACCGTCCAGTCGCCGGGTTCGTGTGCACCGGCGTCCTCGTGGGCGTGTAGGAGGAGGACCAGCGCGTCCACCTGCAGCAGGGGCGGCGGGTCGGCTTCGTTCGCCCAGTCGAGGCAGCGGGAGATAGCGGTCATGAGTCGCTCAGTCATGGAAGTGTCACCGAACGTGATGAGGGTGGCCGAAACGGGATCAGGGTAACCCGTGCGGGGCCCCGTGCAGGGCGGAACGGCCAAAACCGGTCTGCGGGAGCACGCGCCGGCCGGCCGGCGCGGGCGTCGGCGCGAGGCCTGCGGGGTCCTGGTCGTGTGGTTCGGGGCCCGGCGGTGCGGGTTCACTCGACCGCGACGAAGCCCGGGTCCGCGCTCACCCCGAGGCCGTCGACGTACCCCATGATGCGGTCGTGGGCGGTTTGGTAGACCTCGTGGTCGTTCTCGGGCAGGGTTTCGTCGGCCAGCGCTCCGGCCAGGTCGACCAGGTGGGTGTCCGGCTCCAGGGAGATCCAGGTGGGGGCGGCCTCCAGGCTGCCGCTCTCCCACTCGCCCGGGGCCGTCTCGGTGAACTCCACCCTGACCATGAGCCCTTCGCGGCGGGAGTCGATGGGCGGGGTCGACTGCCCGGAGAGCTGGTTGCCCATCCCGTAGACGACCCACTCGCCCCCGATCCGCTCCACCGGTTGCACCACGTGGGCGTGGGTGCCCAGGATCAGGTCGATGTCGTCGGAGGTGACCAGGTCGGAGAGTTCCCGCTGTTCCTCGTCGGCCTCGTGGGAGTACTCGGTGCCCCAGTGCATCGACAACACGACGATCTCGGCCCCGGCCTCGCGTGCGCGTGCGGCCTCGTCCAGGATCGCCTCCTCGTCGGTGAGGTTGCCCATCCACTCCTTGCCCTCGGGCGGAAGGAAGCCGTTGAAGCCGTAGGTGTAGGACAGGTGGGCGACCGGTACCGGATCCCCTCCGTCGGCGGGTGAGACCTCGTAGATCTGCGGTGTGCGGGCCTCCTCCTCGGTGCGGGCGCTGCCCGCGGCCCCGAGTCCGGCCTCCTGCAGGGCGTCCAGGGTGCGCACGACACCGTCCTCGCCCATGTCCAGGGTGTGGTTCGAGGCGGTGGAGCAGCCGTCGTACCCGGTCGCGGCGATCCCCTCCGCGACGTGCGGCGGGGAGCTGAAGACCGGGTATCCGGTGAAGGGGCCCTCCTCCGGGGCGAGGGGTGTCTCCAGGTGGCACAGGGCCAGATCGGCGCCGTCCAGGGCCGGGGAGATCCCCTCGAACATCGGCGCGAAGTCGAACTCCCCGCCTCCGTCGCGTTTGGCCTGTTCCCAGATGGGGCTGTGTACGAGAATGTCGCCGGTGCCCAGGACGCTCAGGGTTCGGGGGGCGTGTTCCTCGTCGCCGGGGGAGGGTTCGGAGCCTGCGGCGGTGTGCTCGGTCTCGGGGTTGGTGCAGGCGGTGGCTGCCAGGGTCAGTGCGGCGATCGCGGCCAGGGCTGGTCCGGGAGGGCGTCCGGGGAGGGGCGTGGCGACACGGGCGGGGCGGGATCGGGGTCGCTCTTCCCCGGGCTCCCCGGTGGTGCGGTGGCGCTGGGCCGGGCCGCGGAAAAGAAGCGACGAAACGATGATTTCTGTGTGTCGCGACAAGGTTCTTCTGCCTCTCTCGGGTAATGGCCAATCCTTTTTCTCTGGCCGCAAGCGGTCATTTTCTTGGGGATCATGACGTTTGGCGGCGGCAGCCCGGGAAGAATCGCCGAGGGCAGCTGAACCGGCTCTTCCCCGCGGAACGGGCCCTCGGGTCAGCTCGCCTGCACCACGGCGCGGGGGTGGACTACCCATGGGTGAGGTTTGCGGATGCCCAAGGGGAGGACATAGATCGACAAAAGCGATAACCAGTCGTATTTCTCGTTTTCCGTCATCCCAGGAGGTCGTCAGCATGGTCGGCAACAGCGATCCGGAAAGACGCCCCGAATGGCCCGAGGACATGGATGTCGACCAACTCCTCGGACAGGGGTGGCGGCCCACACCCTTTCGTGAGTTCATCCTCAAGGTCCACAGCCGCTGCAACCTGGCCTGCGACTACTGTTACATGTACGAGATGGCCGACCAGGGCTGGCGCCGCCAACCCCGGCGCATGGCCCGACCCACGGTCGACCGGGTCGCCGAACGCATCGCCGAACACTCCCGGACCCACGGGCGCGAACGGGTGGACGTCGTCCTCCACGGCGGCGAGCCCCTCCTGGTCGGCCTCGACCACCTGCGGTACACGGTCCAGGCCCTGCGCAAGGCCTGCGAACCCGACGTCCGCGTCGCGCTGAGGATGCAGACCAACGGGGTCCTGATCGACTCCCACTTCCTCGACCTGTTCGAGGAGCTCGGCATCCGTGTCGGGGTGAGCATCGACGGGGCCGAGGCCGACCACGACCGCCACCGCACCCGGGCCGACGGGCGCGGCACCCACGCCGAGGTGCGCGCGGGGATCGAACGGCTCAACACCCGCGGCAGCCACCTGATGTCGGGCCTGCTCACCACCGTCGACCTGGAGTCGGACCCGGTCACCACCTACGAGCACCTCCTGGAGTACGGCCCGCCCGGTGTCGACTTCCTCCTTCCCCACGGCAACTGGGACGAGCCGCCTCCGGGGTGGTCGCCGACCGAACCCCGCTACGGGGCCTGGCTGGCGTCCGTGTTCGACCGGTGGTACGGAGCGGCCGAGCGCGAGACCAACATCCGCATGTTCAACGAGATCATCCGCCTCGTCCTGGGTAGCCCCTCCCGCACCGAGAGCGTCGGCCTGTCCCCGGCCGCCCTCGTGGTGGTGGAGACCGACGGCAGCATCGAACAGGTCGACAGCCTCAAGTCGGCTTTCGAGGGGGCGGCGGGCACACCCCTGCACACCTTCACGCACAGCTTCGACGACGCCCTCTATCTGCCTTCGGTCGCCGCCCGGCAGATCGGGGCCAGGGCCCTGAGCCCCACCTGCGCCGCCTGTCCGCTGTCCCGTGTCTGCGGCGGCGGGCTCTACCCGCACCGCTACCGGAGCGGGAACGGTTTCCGCAACCCCTCCGTGTACTGCGCGGACCTGTTCCACCTGATCACGCACATCCACCAGACCGTGGCCGCGGACGTGGCCCGGATCAGGGAGGGGCTCTGATGCCAGACCCGGTTCCGGCTCCGGTGTTCGACGCCCTGGCACGCGGCGGCGGTGGAAGCGGGGCCACCTCCTTCCTGCGCCTGGCCCAGTTCGGCAAACACCTCATGCTGCTGCGCCGGGTCGTCGACGCGGCACGCGAGGCACAGCACCCCGAGGCCGACCGGGTCGGCGACGCCTACGAGCTGTTGGTCCGCGCCCAGGAGAACGCGCCCGACCGGGTGGCCGCGGTGCTGCGCCAACCCACCGTGGGGGTGTGGGCGCGGCGGACCGCCCTGGCCCTGGCCGGACACCGTTCGGAGGAGCCCCGGACCGACGGGATGGCGGCGGTCGCGGCCGCCGCGGCGCTGCGCGGCGGTGTCGACGCGCGGATCGAGGTACCGCTGGACGGCCCCACCGTGCCGCTGCCGTCCCTGGGGCGCGCCCTGGTCGGGGCGCGGGCCGGCCGGGCGCTGTTCGAGACCGGTGGCGGCCCGGCCACGGTACGGGCGGAGCGCGGCCCGCGGGTGGTGGTCCCCGAGGACCCGCACGAGGACGCACCCGGCTGGCAGGCCCTGCGCCGGCTGTCCGCCGAGCACCGGGGCAGGCGGATCGAGCTGCTCCTGGACGACCAGGACCCCGACCGCATGCCCGGTGCCGTCCCGGTGGCCCGTCGGCTCGGGGCGCGGGAGCTCGACCACTGGCGCCGGACCCTGTGCGGGGCGTGGCGGTTGCTGGTGGACCACCACTGGACGGTGGCGGCCGAGACCGAGGACACCGTGGTCACCCTGACGCCCGTCACCGCCCCGGGCGGGCGCCTGCACACCAGCGCCACCGCCCGGCACGCCTTCGGCAACCTGGGGTTGTCCACACCGCCCGACCCGGTGCTGCTGGCCCTCACCTTCGCCCACGAGGTGCAGCACGCCAAGCTCACCGCCCTGCTCGACCTGGTGGACCTCACCCTGCCCGAGGACGGGAGCCGCTACTACGCGCCCTGGCGCCCCGACCCCCGGCCCGCCTCGGGGCTGCTCCAGGGGGTGTACGCCCACCTGGGGGTGGCCGGGTTCTGGCGCAGGCACCGGCACACCCTCGCGGGGGAGGCGGCCCGCAGGGCCCATGCCGAGTTCGCGCACTGGCGCCGCTCCACCGCGGACGCCTCCCTGGCCCTGGCCGGGTCCGGCAGGCTCACCGCCGAGGGCGGGAGGTTCCTCGGCGCCGCCGACCGGACCCTGCGCCGCTGGCTGGCCGAGCCGGTCCCGGCCGAGGCCGAGGAGGCGGCCGGGGCCGCCGCCCGCGCCCACCTGGCCCGGTGGCGCGAGCGCAACGGCTGAGCCGGTTCAGAGCAGGGGCGGGTCGAAGTCGGCGACGAGCCTGCGCCCCTCGGCCAGGGCGCCGGTGAAGGGGTGCTCGCGGCCCAGGGTGCGCACGTAGCCGGTGAGGGTGCGTTCGGCCAGCTCCTCGGCCTCCTCCGTCTCCTGTTCGCCGCGCAGGTCCAGCACCAGGTTGGAGGCGCAGGCCAGGGTGCTCGGGTGTTCCTCGCCCAGCAGGGCGCGGTAGCGGCGCAGGGTGCCGCGGCCCAGCCGGGCGGCGTTCTTGGCCTCGCCGAGGGCGGCCAGGTCGCTGGCCAGGTTGGTGGCGGCCGCCAGCGTGTAGTGGTGGTTGCGGCCGAGCCTGGCCTCCAGGGCGGTCAGCGCCGACTCGTTCATCGACCGGGACCGGGCCGGGTCGCCGGTCAGCCGGTACAGCAGGGCCACGTTGCTGGTGCACCCGTGTTTGTAGGGGTGGTCGGCGCCGTAGGCCTGGGCGTAGCGCATGTCGGTGTCCTCGGCCAGTTCCAGGGCGCCGGCCAGTTCGCCGGTCATCCGCAACAGGTTGGCCAGGCACATCGCCGCGGCGAGGGTGCTGGGGTGGTTGATGCCGTGCAGCCGCAGGTAGCGCGAGTGGGCGTCCTGGCCGAGTTCGAGCGCCTCGTCCAGCTCCCCGGACAGCCGTCGGGCGATCGCCAGGTCGACCTGGGTGCGCAGGGTGCGCGGGTCCTCCACGCCCAGCTGGTCCCGGCCGTAGGCGAGCGCGTCCTCGCCCAGGTCGCACGCCTCGGTGAAGTCGCCGGACAGGCGTACCGCCTGGGCCAGTCCGAACCAGAACGTCAGCAGCGTGGGCGAGCCGCCCGCCGGCCCGCTGCGCTTGAGCAGCATGTACGCGCGTTCGTGCTTGCGCTGTGATTCCGCGAAGTCGCTGGTCAGCGCGTAGTCCAGGGCCAGGTTGTACAGGGCGCGCAGGGTGGCGGTGTCGCCCGGCCCGAAGGCCTCCTGGTGCTGGCGCAGCACCTCCTCGTCGTGTTCGCGCGCCTGCCAGAAGTCACCGTGGGCCCGGTAGTCCGCACCGAGGCCGGAGAGCACCGACAGGGTCTCCGGGTGGGCGGGGCCCAGGGTGCGGCGCATCCTGGGCAGGATGGCCCGGTTGAGGTCGTGCGACTCGACGTAGCGTCCCAGGTCGCGGAGCCGGTTGGCGTACTTGGCCTGTGCCTCCAGGACGAAGGGGTCCTCGTCGCCGGAGTCGGCCGTCCACTTCTCGATGAAGTCGCGGGCGTAGCGGCTGGCGGTCTCGTAGTTGCCGGACACGTACAGGAAGTTCAGCATGTTCAGCGCGAAGCGCCGTACCTGGGGCAGGTCGGATTCGGCGATCCCGGCCGGGCGCATGTGGGAGAGCAGTTCGAGGTAGCGCGCCTGGGCGGGTGCGTCGGTGAAGGTGTCCGGTGCCGCCGCGCTGAGCAGCGACCACACCTCGACCCGGATCGACTCCTGGGTCCGCTCGTCCAGCTCCTCGCGCAGCAGGGCCTGGATGAGCCGGTGCACCTGGATGGTGCGGTTGGCCTGGTCGAGCCGGACCAGGGCGTAGCGGCCGAGGCGGCCGATGGCCTTGCTCAACCGGATCGGGTCGGCCAGCAGTTCCGCCATCTCCGGGCGCACGGGGCCGTTCTCCACCGGGAAGAACAGGTCGCGGGGGATGGGTTCGGGGCCGAAGAAGGCGCAGCAGCGCAACAGCTCCATCGCCTCGGGCAGGTTCTCCTGGAGTTTGGCCACCGAGAGCTGCCAGGCCGCGGTCATCGGTTTGGGGTACTCGGGGGGTTTGCCCTCGCGCAGGAGCGGGCCGGTGCGCTCGGCGAGCAGGTGCAGGTACTCCCGGGTGGACATGCCCGTCTCGGACTGCAGGGCGCCGGCCTGTTCCAGGGCCAGGGGCAGGTGGCCCAGGGCCTCGGACAGTTCGGCGGCCTCCTCGGCGGTGATGCCCCGCGGGATGCGCCTGGTGAGGAACTCCACGCTCTCGTGTTCGGCGAACACGTTGACCGGGACGGTTTCGGCGACCCCCTCCCACCGGTGGTTGCGGGTGGTGATCAGGACGTGTCCCGGCCCCTGCGGGATGACGTCGGAGAGCTCCTCGGGTTCGTCGGCGTTGTCGAAGACCAGGAGCCAGCGCGCGTACGGTTCGCCCTTGCGCAGGGCCTCCAGGACCCCGTTGGTGGCCTCCTCCACCCCGGTCACCGCCGGTCCGGGCAGGTTCAGGTGCGGTGCCAGGTGGGCCAGCGCCGAGCGCACCAGGCCCGGCTGGTCGGCCATGATCCACCAGACCAGGTCGTACTCGCTGCGGTAGCGGTGGGCGTACTCCACGGCCATCAGGGTCTTGCCGACACCGCCGTAGCCCTGGAGCGCGCGGGGGACGGCCGGGTCCGCCGGGCCGTGCGGGACCACCGCCGTGACCTGGTTGAGCAGACCGGCGCGGAGTTCGTTGATCTGTTCGCTGCGACCGGTGAAGTTCTTGTGGCGCGGCGGGACCCTGCCCCACACCTCCGGGAATCGGTTCTTGCCCCGGCTGGGGAGGTCCCCTTGGGAAGCGGTCACGCGGTGTCCTCCGGTTTCACATAGGCCCCACCAGGCTTTGTTTTCCCGTCGGTGAAAAAGCCCGGTGTTGTGTTGTGCGGGTGGATGTTGCCTGAGGGAGGTGTATGCACAATCAGCGTAGGCGAAGAGGTTAGGGAGCGACAGGTGCGTGGTAGGAACTTCGTACGACGAAAACAAAAACGGTTCTTGGGAAAGGGCGGTACTCACCGTCCTTTCACGGTTGGCTGTCAAAAGGTGGACGCATGGAGGGAAGCTGATGGGAGAGCACGGTTTCGCCGGGGGGTCCGCGCTGGTGGACGTGGGCGGCCTGTCGCTGCGTGACCTCGACGGGATCGGCGCTTCGGCGATCGCTGAGGCGTTGCGTACGGTGCTCGACCCCCGTGAGGCGGGCGCCGAGACGGTGGCCGGTTTCGTGAACGACCCGGAGTAGGAAAGCGGTTTCGGCGCTCCGGGAACCGGGTCGGTTCGGGCTGTTGGTGTGGTGTGTCCCGTGCCTTCCGCCGTCGCGGTGGGGGTCCCGGGGCGGTGCGGCGAAAAGGACACAGGAATGTCGCCGGGGCTCGAAAGGGGGCCCTGATTCGTGGCACCATGGACAGCGCTGTTTCGCCCCAGAACAGTCCCCATTTCCGCTGGCCGGGAGCTGCTTCATGACACGAGCCGCCATTGGGCGCGAGTACGGCCCGTTCGTCGGGGCCCGGCCTTTCCTTGCCCGGGACCGCCGTTTCTTCCTGGGGCGCGAGGAGGAGACGGGGGAACTGGTGCGTTCCTGGAGCCGCCACCGGCTCACCGTGCTCCACGGGGCCAACGGAGTCGGTAAGACCTCTCTGGTGTGCGCCGGGGCCGTCCCCGCCCTCACCGACCGCGGGGACACGGTCCTGGGTTCGGGGGAGCTCCGTTTCGACCCGGCTTTCCCCAGCGCGGTCCTGCCCGGGCACAACCCCTACACCCGGGCCCTGTTGGCCCTCTGGGGTCCGGCGGAGTTCCCCACCCACACCCCCGGCACCTCGATCGGTGATTTTCTGCGCACCCATGAGACCACCGGCCGGGACGGGCTCGCTCGCCCCCTGTTCGCGGTCCTGGACCAGACCGAACTCCTGCTGCGCCGTTCGGCCGCGCCCGAACAGTGGCGCAGGGACTTCCTGGACGAACTGTTCGCCGCGGTGGAGGACCGGGCGGATCTGCACCTGCTGCTGACCGTGCGCACGGGCCACCTCGACGAGTTACGGCGTCTGGTGGACAAACGCGAGGTCGACCACGCGGAGATCGGGTTGGAGCCGTTCGGTCCCGACACCGCCGTCGACGCGGTCGAGCGCTCCTTGGCCCTGGTCGGCTCCCGCGCCGGTCCGGAGGAGCCCGGCCGCCTGGTCCGGGAGGCCCGCACCGTCCGTGACCCGCGCGGCCGGTCCCGCCTGTGCTCCGACACCGTCGACCCCGCCCTTCTGCAACTCCTGGGGGCGGCCCTGTGGGAGGAGGCGGGCCGGGAGGGCGCCGGCCTGGTCCCGGCCTCCGACACCGAGGTCAACCGGGCCCTGGCCGGGCGCCTGGCCGGGGCCCTGGCGGAGGTCGCCGCCGAGCACCTGGTGCCGCCCGACGTCCCGCACGCCTGGCTGCGCCGGGTGATGGCCACGGGCGACCGGGGCGTGGGCCGCTCGGCCTGTGACGATCCGGACGGGGCGCTCACCCCCGGGGTCGTACACGCTCTGGAGGACCGTCACCTGGTCACCACGAACCGGGACGGCTCCGCCTACCTCCTGCGGCACCCGAGGCTGGCCCGCCCCCTGACGGCGCTGGCTCCGTCGTCCCACGCGCCCGGCCCGCCCCAGTGGAGCGGGTGGGACCGCCTGGGGGCTGCCCGGGCCGCGCACACCAGGGGCGAGGCGGAGCTGGCGGCCGAGCACGCACGGCAGGCCCTGCGCGCCGACCCCGGACCGCAGCCGCGGGCCCTGCTCACCGCACTCCTGGGTGATCTGGCCTTCGAACGCGGCGAGTACCGGGCCGCCGCCGAACACTACGCGGACGCGGCGCGGGAACGGGAGGCGGCCGGTGACGGGGCGGCGGTCTCCCGGCTGTTGGTGGCGGAGGCGCGCAACCGGTTGCTGGCCGGTGAGCGTTCGGCGGGGTTGTCGGGGTTGTCCGCCGCTCAGGGGCGGGTGCACGCCGACCCCAGCCTGCGGGCGGGGATCGGTCAGGTGCTCTGGCTCGCCGGGCAGGCGCAGTCGGCCCTGGACGTGTTGGAGGAGGCCCTCGTGGGCGGGGGCGGGGTCACCGAGGCCCGGCGGACCTGTGGACAGATCCGGTCGGAACGGGACGGGCGAGTCGACGGAAGGAGGGCCTGAACGTGGACAGTACTGTCCTGGTGGCCCTGATCACCGGCATCGTGACGGCGGTCAGCACCCTGGGGGCCACGGCCCTGTCGGCGTACCGGGCCGAGGCGGTCGAGCGCTGGCGGGCCGAGCACGCGCTGAAACGGGAGCGGGAGTGGCGTGAGCGCGAGCGGGTGCGCGCCCGGGCGGAGAAGGTGCGTACCCGGCTGGAGGAGGTACGGCGCGCCGTCCTCCAACTCGACATCAGCATGCGGCACATCGCCCAGTTGCGTGCGCACGGACCGCCCAAGCAGGGCGACGACGACCTGCCCGAGCAGGTCCGTCAGGCGCGCACGCACCTGTATGAGGCGGTGGTGGCGGTCGAGCGGATGCGGGACGTCCTGCCCGCGGACCGCCAGGGCCCGGTCGACGAGTTGCGTGAGGCGGTGGACCGGGTGTTCAACCACGTCCAGGCGCGGGCGGGCCGTGGCGGGGCCGACCAGGTGCACCGGAACCTGACGGCGGGGTTGAGGGTGCTGTCCGAGGCGGTCGTGGCGGAGGCGGTCCCGGGGGCGGCTCTGGGGGCGGCCCCTGGCGGGGGCGCCCTGACCGGGGACGCCGCCGGGGCGGGGCAGCTGGGAGAAGGCTCGAGGTAAAGCCGAGGGCGAGGACCCCGGTGGCCCCGGCCACCAGCAGCACCGTGCTGTGGACCCCCAGGGATTCGAGCGCGTAGCCCCCGCACAGCGCTCCCACGGGCAGGGCGGCGCCGCCGAGGAAGCGGACGGTGCCGGTGAGGCGGCCCAGGAGCTCCGGGGGGACGCGGCTGGTGTGGTAGGTCGTCACGGTGACGTTCATGTGCGCCCCGACGAAGCCGATCCCGCACCAGACGAGGGGGAGCACCGTCAGCAGCCAGGAGGCCCCGGCCCGCTCTGCGACGGCGAGCAGCACGGTCAGGGCCAGCCAGGACCACAGGCACAGCGCCACCATCAGGGTGGGGGACAGCCTGCGTACCAGGAGTGGGGCCAGGACCGCGCCGAGCAGTCCTCCCGCGCCGGTGGCGGCCAGCACCAGCCCCAGCAGGAAGGCGGACAGGCCCTCGTCGGTGGCCGTCAGCATGATGACGAGCCAGACCACCTGGAACAGGGCGTTGGTGGCCGTGCACACGAGCAGTGAGCCCAGGAGGAAGCGGTCCCCGCGCAGGAGGTGGAAGCCGCCGGCGAGCTCCCGGAGGAGAGGGCGCCGGGAGGCCCGGCGGGGCGGCGGGGCGGGGCGCAGCCGGGGCAGGAGCAGCGCGGCCCACAGCGCCAGGGCGCAGACGAGGGTGTCGAAGAGGGCTGGCAGCCCGTGTGCGAGGCCGTACAGGGCCCCGCCGAGCGGGCGTCCGAGCATCTGGGTGGCGTCGTTGCGGGCCTCGTTCTTGGCGGCGGCCCCGGCCAGTTCCACGCGCGGGACCAGGAGGGGGACGGCGGCCGTTCCGGCGGTGGTGTGCAGGGTGCCGCACACCCCGTGCAGGGCCGAGGCCGCCGCGAGCAGGGCCACGGGGGCGTCGAACAGCAGCACCGGGGTGACCAGCAGGGCCACGCAGGCGATGCGGGCGGTCAGGCCGAGGGCCATGACTGTGCGGGGGTCGTGGCGGTCCACCACGAGGCCGGCCGGGATGTACAGGAGGGTGCGGGGCACCATGCCCGCGGCCGCGATCCATCCGGCCAGGACGGGGGATCCGGTGTGGGCCAGGGCGAGGAGGGGGATCGCCAGGCCGAAGGTCATGCTTCCGAGCCCGGCCAGCGCCACGCTGCTCCACAGCAGTGCGAAGTGGGTGCGCCAGCGGTTGGCGTACCGGGCCGGACAGGTCCCCCCGACAAGTGCATCCGTTTTGGACATCGTTCTCAATGCAGGTGGAAATCGGTAGGTGCTGAAAGCCCCGGAAGGGGTGTCGGGGTGACAGGTCCGAATTCTGCGGTCCCTGTGGTGCAGGGGTCGCGCTGTTCCGTCCGGTGCGGCCGACCTGGTTGGGAAGGGCCCGGATCATGCTAACCGGAAAACCGTTCCCGCTGTCTGTCGGCGTTCGGGGCGGGTGCCGGGTCAAAAATCGTGAACCGTGGCAAAGAGGGCCGGTTCCTTTTTCCGTGCCCTTCCGGTTGATCTCAACCACGGTTGAGGGTGCATACTCCCCGGGTGCACACACCGACGCACACCACGAATCGAGGAGAACGGTGAACGGTACACAGGACTTCCTGTCCGTCCCCGAGACGGTACGCCCGCGCCTGGCCCTGGACCGCAACGTGTGGCTGTGCACGCTGCGCGCCGACGGCTCGCCCCACATGGTCCCGGTGTGGTTCGTCCACCTGCGCGAACGCTGGTGGATCGGGGCGTCCACCGCCTCCGTCAAGGTCCGCAACGCGCTCCGCGACCCCCGGGTGAGCCTGGCCCTGGAGGACGGCGACGCCCCCGTTGTCGCCCAGGGGCTGGCGACCGTCCACGACGGTTTCCCCGACGACGTGCTCGCCGCCTTCGGTGACCGCTACGCCTGGGACCCGCGCACCCCCTACGGTCCCGACCCGCGGCGCTCCCTCCTGGAGGTCGGCGTCACCCGCTGGCTGATGGCCGGGAGCGCCCCCGAGACCACCCCG
This sequence comes from Nocardiopsis sp. iso_40, assembly GCF_056173285.1. Lineage (NCBI taxonomy): Bacteria > Bacillati > Actinomycetota > Actinomycetes > Streptosporangiales > Nocardiopsidaceae > Nocardiopsis > Nocardiopsis sp. iso_40. The sequence continues at coordinate 2,682,666 of NZ_CM149666.1, forward strand.
AACCGGGGCTGAGCCCGCCGGTGTCCTCCCGGTGCAGCAGGTGGGCCTCGGTCGGGTCCGGGCACTCCCAGCGCCGAAGGAGCCGTTCCACCGCCGCGGGCGGTACCGGTGCGAGCCTGCGGCCCATCCGCTCACGCAGCACCCGGGGCGGGGCCTCCAACGCCGCGATCTCCACCCGGGCCCCGTAGCCGGCGGCCAGGGACACCGACCGGGTGCGCAGGTCGCGTGAGACGTTGGTGGCGTTCCACACGAACGATCTCCCCGCGCGCAGGTGCTCACGGGCGCGTTCGGTGGCGGCCACGGCCACCGGGCGCTGGTCGTCGGTGGGCTTCACCCCCAGTTCCGTACGCAGCGCGTCCAGGCTCACCACCGGCAGGTCCGGCCGGTGGGTCCGGATCCAGTGGTCCTTGCCCGCGCCGGGCAGCCCCGACATCACCGTCACGGTCAGCCGGGTGTCGTCGTGGGCCGCGTAGTCCGGGTCGCGCCCGGGTCTGCGGAAGAACCAGAACCGTGCGTGGTCGGAGGGGAACTCGCGGGGACGGTCCAGGCAGCGCTGTTCGGCGCAGTACTCGGCGTACAGCCCGACGTTGTCCAGGACCTCGGAGGTGTCCCCGCAGCGGCGGCCGAGGATGTCGGCGGTGGCCAGCAGCACCAGGTCGTCGTTGCGGGCCAGCAGGCTCGCGCGGAAGGCGATCCGGCGCAGGTCGGGGCGCTCCAGCGCCCAGAAGGGGACCTGGTGGTGGCGGACCAGCGCCGCCACGTGCTCGCGCCACCCGATCGGGGCCCCGGCCTCCCAGAGGATGCGGCGGGCGAGCAGGTCGCCCCGCCGGGAGTGCCCGTGCGCGGTCACCCGGCCGTCCCCGTCCCGCCGGGTGCACAAAGGTTTGGCGACGTCGTGCAGGAGCACCGCGGCGAAGAGCCGGACCCGTTCCCCGGCGGGCCGGGACCGCCACTGCGGCAGCCCCGCCAGGGCCTCGCACGCCATCCGGGTGTGGACCTGCACGTCGCCCTCGGCGTGGTGCACCGGGTCCTGCTCCACCCCGGCCAGGTCCCGCACCCAGGCGAAGGCCTCCCGTACCCGGTCCCAGTCCAGGTCCCAGCGGGGCGGGGCCGGGCACAGCTCATCGAACACCCGCATACAGCACCTCCGGGTCGGCCAGGGCGTTGGCGATCAGGGGCCGGTCCAGCCAGTGGGTGCCCGAGTCCAGGACCGCTGTGGTGAACCCCGACCGCACCCACTTGTACCGGTCGACCGTGTGGTCGCCCTCCTCGACCTTGACGTACAGGCCCTCCATGAGGTCGGTGCCGTCGGTCTGGGCCAGGGCCCGTTCGGGGTCGGCTCCGGCCGCCCGGGCGGCACCGGTCAGGGCCGTCCGCCACCCGGGGGTGCGGCAGGCCGAGGCCCCGACCAGGTCGGTCAGTTGGGTGAGCGAGGACAGCGGGCCCTGGTGCAGGACGGGGACCGGGACCACGGGGGTTCCGGCCAGGAGTCGGCGTCTGCGCCGCGTCGACAGGAACACGCCCTGGTGGGTGTCCAGGACGTCGAACTCGCAGAAGTAGTGCGGCAGCGCGTCGTAGAAGACGGTGTGCCTGGCGTACAGCCATTCGCCGTAGAGCACGTACCTCTCGCCCAGGCGGGGCCAAAGGGCCGGTGCGACCGCCGCCGCCCAGGCCTTCAGCGGTGCGAACTGTCGTTCCCTGGGGCCGCCGGCCAGGTAGTGGCCCCGGCTCTGGAGCCGTAGTTCACCGCCGGGGCCGAAGCTGATCCCCGCGTTGGCCCCGTCGAGCTTCTCCTCCACGACCAGGTGCCGTCCGGCCAGGCGCCCGAACGGCGCGGCCGACAGGTCGTGGTCACCGGGTTGGAGCCGTGAGCCCCGGATGTGCCGGGTCCGCGGGTACTTGTGCAGCATGTGTCGGTTCTACACAGTCGGGTGCCCCGGGGACCACCCGTTTTCCCCGCCCGGGGAGGGGCCGGAGCGGGGCGGCCTCATCGGGCCAGCCGGTCGCGGGTGCCCAGGGAGGCGGCGTCGGCGGCGGCGCGGCCCTCGTACCAGCCCTCGGCGTCGGCGGGTCCGCGCACCCGGGACGTGGTCAGGACGCCGAACGCCTCGTCCACCGCGGCCTGCACCGCCTTCTCCCGGGCTGCGAACACCGGGACCAGGTCGGTGCCGGTCTCGGCGGTGACCGCCTCCTCTGCGGCGCGGGCCGACTCGGTCAGCCGCTCGCCGACCCGGACCGCGAACGCGGACATGAACGAGGCCCGGAAGTCCTTCTTCGCTCCGCGCCCGGAGCGGTCCCGGGCCGATCCGCTCACCCGCATCGCCGCTTCGGCCTGCACCAGCAGCGAGGTGTACAGCAGGTCCACGGCCTCCACGTCGCCGGGGAAGCCCATCACGGTGCTCAGCCCCAGTTCCCGGTGCCACACGGCCCGGCAGTGGTTGGCCTCGGCGACCTCGTTCAGCAGTACCGCCCGGTGCTCCTCGTAGGGGGAGTCCACCGGGAGCCTGCGGGCCGCGGCGGCCTCGGGTTCGGCGGGGTCCTCCGTCACCAGGGCGAGGTCGATGCTGTGCCGGGCCATCATCTCCTGGGCGCGGGCGGTCAGCGCCTCGGCCTCCAGCGGGAAGTCGGTGGACTCGGCCTTGGCCAGGAGCGCGCGCACCCGCTGCAGGCGGCCCCGGTCCACCGGCGCGGCGGTGCGGCCCCCGGGGCGGAAGGCGCCGGGCGGGGGGCCCAGGCGGCGCATCGGGGGCAGGACGCGCAGCAGCGCCAGGAGCCGGAGCACAACCTCGACCGCCTCGAAACGCAGCAGTCCGTGTTCGGAGCCCAGCCGGGCCAGGTGCTGGTCCCCCGAGGCAGGGGCGGTGGCGCCCAGGGCGCGCACCTGTTCGGCCCAGCGTGGGTCCACCGTGGCCGCGGAGTGGCGTTGCAGGTCGGCGGTGACGGCGTCGGCGCACACGGCGGCGGCCAGGGGGCCGGACTCGCGGGTGACGTGCCGGACCGTCTCCGCGGGCTGCCAGCCGCGTGCCCAGGCGTCGGCCACCGCGAACAGGAGGGTGTCCAGGAGTGCGCGGCCCGCCGCGCCCGCCCATGCGGGGTCCTCCGCGTCGGCCAGCCGGGCGGCGGCCAGGTCCACGCCGCCGCCCTCCTGTCCGCGTACGAGGGCGTCGACGGCGCCGGTGACCACCTTCACGGGTGTGTCCGAGGGGTCGGGCCCGGCCCAGGCGGCCTCCGCCCGTACGTCGCCGCGTCTGCGGTCTTTCCTGCCCACGGTGGTTCTCCCTGGTCGAAGGGGACTGTCGGCCCTCGTGGGGCCGACAGGCCACCCTACCGGCCCCGGTACGGCCGGTCGGGGCGGCGGTCCGGGCGACGGTCGTGTCCGGAAGGGGCGGTTCCCGTGTTGTCCCGACTCGCCCCGCGGTGGGTTCCGGTGCCCGGCACCGAAAGGTGGCCCTTTCCTCGCGGAAGCACCCCGGAAACATCGGGGACATAGCCTCGCCCCCAACCGCAGCCACCGAGGGAGTCTCCATGAGCCAGGGAACCGGGTCCACGGGCGGCGACGCCGCCCACGGCGGTGAGGGGGGAGTCGCGCGCTGTCCCCTCACCGGGGAGGGCGCCCTGCCCCTGCACCGGGCGGACGGGCCCGCCTGGGACCGGTTGCGCTCCCGGTATGGAGGCCTGGCTCCGGTCGAGATCAGTCCCGGCGTACCCGGGTGGCTCCTGCTCGGTTACAAGGAGAACCTGCAGGTGCTGCGGGACCAGACCCATTTCTCCGCGGATGCGCGCCGGTGGGCTCCCGGCGGTGTTCCGCCCGCCCGCAGCGGGGCGCTGGCCCGGGACGGCGAGGCACACCAGCGCCTGCGCCTTCCGCTGGTGGACGCGCTGGCCTCGGTGGGCACCCCGCAGCTGGTCCCGGTCGTGGAGCGCGCCGCCGTGCACCTGATCGGCAGGGTCGAGGCGCGGGGCAGCGCCGACCTCATCGGCGGGTACGCCGCCCCGCTGACGGCGTTCGTCCTCAACGAGCTCTTCGGCCTGTCCGACCCCTACGGTCATCTTCTGGCCGACCTCACAGCCCGGCTGTGGAGCGGCGACCCGGAGAGGGCCGAAGCTGCGGCCCCGGCCCTGCGCTCCTACTTCCGGGGGCTGGTGGCCCGCAAACGCGCCGAACCCGGCCAGGACGTCGCCAGCCTGGTCCTGGGGCACCCGCACGGGCTCACCGACGAGGAGGCTGTCGAGGCGCTGTCCCTGCTGTGGGAGTCCGGGCACGAGCCCACCACCCACCTCATCGGTAACTCCCTGCTCACGCTCCTGGAGGATCCGAACGTGTGGACCGCCTACCTCGGCGGGACGCTCACCCCGGAGGACTTCGTGGACTACGTCATGTGGACGGCCCCGCCGATCCGGATGCTCGCGGGGCGCTACCCGACCATGGACCTCAGGTTCGCGGGGGCGCGGATCGGCCGGGGCGAGCCCCTGCTCTTCGGGTTCGCCTCCGCGCACACCGACCCCTCGGTGTCCAGGGGTGCCGACGACGCCATGGCGCTGGCCGGGAACCGCTCCCACCTGTCCTGGGGCGCGGGCGCCCACCGGTGTCCGGCCACCGCCTTCGCCCGGGAGCTGGTGCGCACCGCCATCGACACCGCGGTGGACCGTATGCGGGGCATGGTCCTGGCGGTCGAGCCCGAGGAGCTGCGCTGGCGCACCTCGCTGACCGTGCACGGTCTGGTGGAGCTGCCGGTGTGGTTCACCCCGACGGGGGAGCGCGGCCAGCGCGGGGAGGAACCCGAGTCCGAGCCCGAGTCCGGGCGTTCGCCCGTGCGTTGGGTGCGCCGCAGGAAGCGCAGGCCGACCGCCCAGGGGGCCCGCTACCAGGCGCCCCTGGGCAAGGAGGACGAGCGGGGGGAGCAGCCCGCACGGGCCGCTCCCGTGCGGGCCGCGGGCGCCGGGACCCGCAGGGCGACGCCCCGGGGCGCCGGTGCGCGTTACCAGGCGCCGTTCGCGCAGGAGGAGCACACCCCCGATCCCCTGGAGCGGCTTCTGCAGACCTGGCGCGCAGGGACCGGGAGTCTCTGAGGCTGAGCGGTTCCGGGGTTGTGCGGTTCCGGGACCGGGCGGTCCGGTCCCGGAACCGCAACCTCAACCGGTCTCGGGGTCCACCACGACCAGCTCGGGGTGTACGCCGGCCGGGTCCTCCAGGACCGGCTGCCCACCGCCGCGCAGGTGGTGGTCGAAGTAGGCGGCGGCGTAGGTCCGGACCAGGTGCACACCGTGTTCGACCGGAAGGTCGCCGAACTGGGCCCGCCACTGCTGCGGCGTCAGGGTGTCCCGCAGCCCGAGCTGTTCCATGAGCACACCCCGGTCCAGGCCGGTGGAGTGGCCGGAGCCGGTGATCCGGATCCACTGGCGCCAGCCGGTCAGGCCCGCCCAGCGCTCGTCCCAGCCCTCCCAGGGCCGGGCCTGGTCGTTGGCGAGCAGGGCCAGCGGCCTGTCGATCTCACCTTGGAGCTGCGCGGGGTAGTAGGGGCCGTCCAGGTTCAGTCCGGCGCGCACCCGGTCCTCGGTGAGCAGGGTCTGGGCGGTGGCGGCCCCGCCCCAGGAGTGGCCGACCATCCCGGTGCGGTCGGTGTCGACCAGGTGGGACCACCGCCAGGATCGGCCCCGTTCCAGCTCGTCCAGGAGGAAGGCCACGTCCTCGGCCCGGTTGACGGCGCCGTCCTCCCACCGTCCGGTCGCGCAGGCCCCGCACTCCGTCACGAGTCCGTCGGGGAACTCCACCGGGGCGGCCTCGTGGCGGTGGTCGACCCCGGCCACCGCGAAGCCGTGGCTGGCCAGCTCCTCGCCGAGCGAGGACATCATGGTCCGGGACACGCCCGCGCCGGGGGAGAGCACCACCAGCGGCAGACCCCCGCCGGTGCGGGCGGGCGGGACGTCCGCGCGGGCGTTGGTGCCCACCCGGGTCAGGGTGTCGGCGGGCAGGTGGTCGTATCCCGGTTGGGCCAGGACCGCCTCGGACTCGGCCCCGGTCATGTAGGGGGAGGGGCGTCCGACCTCGCCGCGGGCCGGGTACCACAGGGTCACCATCAGCTCCCGGTCGCCGCCGAACCAGAGGTCCTCGCGGGCGGTGTCGACCAGGTGCAGGTCGGTGGTGCCGACCGGGGAGGGGCCGGTGGGTTCGGGCAGCGCCGCCGTCGGAGGGGGGCTTCCGGCGGTTCCGGCGGAGGCCGGGCCACCGGCCAGAGCGGTGCCCAGGGTCAGGGCACAGGTCAGGGCCAGGGCGGTGGTGCGTCCTGGCCCGGAGGGGGCGGGTGGTCTCTGGTGGGCGGGGTGGTGCATCGGGGGCCTTCCCGTCGTGGTCGTCCTGCCTTCCCCCGAACGCTAGGGATCCGGGCCCGGCCGGGGCGAGGGTGTACACCGTCAGCCCCGCTGCGGGCAGCCCCGACCCGGACGGTGGGGCAGGCCCCACCCGGGCCCGCCCCACCTGTGCATCCACCCCTCCGTGCGGCCCCGGCCCCCCTCAGGCGGACGGTTCCACGATCAGTACCTCCAGGGTGCGGGGGCCGTGTACGCCCTCCACCCGGTTGAGTTCGATGTCGCTGGTGGCCGAGGGGCCGCTGATCCAGGTGAGCGGGCGCACGGGGTCCAGCAGCCGCACGGCCCGGGGCACCCCGTCCACCACCTGGTCGGCGCGTACCACGCACAGGTGGTAGTCGGGTACCAGGGTGACCGCCCGGCGGCCCTGGTCGGGTCCGGCGTCCAGGACGATGGTGCCGGTCTCGGCGATCGCGACCGCGCACCCCGTCACCACCCCGTCACAGGCGTCGAGTTCGGCCACCGACAGCGGGGCCCCGGGGGAGTCGGCGATCCGCCGCGCGGTGGCGTCGGCGAACCACTCCCCGGGCGCGCCCGAGGGCACCGCCACCCGTGCGGCGCCGCGCCGCTCCAGCGCCGCGGCGATCCGGCCGGGCAGGTCGGCGGCGCTCACCCGCTCCACCAGCGCCTTGTAGTCCAGCAGCCGGTCCACCAGCACGTCCAGGGTCTGCCCCGTGAAGTGGTACTCGTCGTGTCCGTGCTCCGCGGGCCGCTCCACCGGCTCGTTGTCGGGTACGTCGGCCAGAGCCGCCCGTACCCGGGCCAGGACCCGTTCGCGTGATCCGCTCAACGCTCCTCCTCGCGCTCGTTCCACCACCGGCGGAAGGACTCCCCGGGGACGTCGGGCACGTCCCGGGTGTCGGTCCACTTCCCGGCCGTGCCGGGCAGGTGCCGGGGCACGTTCCCGCCCGCCAGCCCGGCGGCGCGCTGCACGGCGTCGAGGGCCTTCGGCGAGCCGAACACCGCGTCGGCCCCGGCCATCACGGCCTTCTCGCCCAGGTGCCCGGGGGAGGAGGCGACCTGCTCGCGCAGGTGGACCAGGACCTCGGGGATGTCGATGGCGACCGGGCAGACGTCGTAGCAGGCTCCGCACAGTGAGGACGCGTACGGCAGCGCCCGGTCCGCCTCCGAGGACATGCCCTGGAGCTGGGGTGTGAGGATCGCGCCGATCGGTCCCGGGTAGACCGAGCCGTAGGCGTGGCCGCCGGTGCGCTCGTAGACGGGGCAGATGTTCAGGCAGGCCGAGCAGCGGATGCAGCGCAGCGCCTGGCGGCCCACGGTGTCGGCGAGCACGTCGGTGCGGCCGTTGTCGAGCAGGACGAGGTGGAAGTTCTGCGGCCCGTCCCCCGGGGTCACCCCGGTCCAGGTGGACGTGTACGGGTTCATCCGCTCACCGGTCGAGGACCGCGGCAGCAGCTGCATGAACACTTCGAGGTCGGACCACGTGGGCACGATCTTCTCGATGCCCACCACCGAGATGAGCGTTTCGGGCAGGGTCAGGCACATGCGTCCGTTGCCCTCGGACTCCAGGACCACGAGCGTTCCGGAGTCGGCCACCGCGAAGTTGGCCCCCGAGACCGCCACCTTGGCGCGCAGGAACAGTTCGCGCAGGTGGACGCGGGCCGCCTCGGCCAGCGCCTTGGGGTCGTCGGTGAGTCCCGGCGGGGCCGGTACCCCCCACTCCGACATCTGGTCCAGGAAGATCTCGCGGATCTGGGAGCGGGCCAGGTGGATGGCGGGTACCAGGATGTGGGAGGGCAGGTCCTCGCCCAGTTGGACGATCAGCTCGGCCAGGTCGGTCTCGTAGGCGGTGATCCCGGCGGCTTCGAGCGCGTTGTTCAGCTCGATCTCCTGGGTGGCCATCGACTTGACCTTGACCACCTCCTGCTCGCCGGTCTCGCGCACCAGGCGGGTGACGATCTCGTTGGCCTCGGCCGCGTCGGCGGCCCAGTGGACCGTGCCGCCCGCCCGCCGGACCGACTCCTCCAGTTGTTCCAGGTAGTGGTCCAGGTGGCGCAGGGTGTGGGTTTTGACCTGCTCGCCCGCTGAGCGCAGGCGCTGCCAGTCGTCGCCCAGTTCACCGACGACGGCGTCCCGTTTGCCCCGGATGGTGTGGGTGGCCTTGTGCAGGTTGTGCCGGGTCTGCGAGTCGCCGACCGCTTCACGGGCGGCTTCGGGAAAGGGCGGAAGGCCCAGGAACGTGGCGCTCATGTGTGCGCGTACTCCTTCTCGGTGCTGGCCAGGATCTCGGCGATGTGCGCGATCCGGATGCCGGAGCGCTGGCGGGACAGGGTGCCGCCGATGTGCATCAGGCAGGAGTTGTCCACCGCGCACAGGACCTCGGCTCCGGTCCCGGTCACGTGGCGGGCCTTGTCGAAGCCCATCGCCGCGGAGACGTCGCCGTTCTTGACCGAGAACGTGCCGCCGAACCCGCAGCACTCGGTGGCGCCGGGCAGCTCGAGCAGTTCCAGGCCGCGGACGGCGCGCAGCAGCTGGTAGGGGCGGTCCCCCAGGCCGAGGAAGCGCAGCCCGTGGCAGGTGGGGTGGTAGACGACTTTGTGCGGGAAGTAGGCGCCCACGTCGGTCACCTTCAGCACGTCCACGAGGAACTCGGTGAGGTCGTACACCCGTGGGCCCAGGTCGGCCATCTTGCGGGAGAGCCGGCTGCCCGTCGCGCCCAGCCTCGGGTAGTTGTCGCGCACCATCGCGGCGCACGAGGCGGAGGGGACCACGACGGCGTCGGCGTTGTCGAAGGTTTTGACGAAGCGCACCGCGAGCTTGGCCGCGGGGCGCCGGTAGCCCGTGTTGTAGTGCATCTGGCCGCAGCAGGTCTGCTCGGCGGGGAAGACCACCTCGTGGCCCAGCCGCTCCAGGAGCCGCACCACCGCACGCCCGGTGTCGGGGAAGAGTGTGTCGTTGACGCAGGTGATGAACAGCGCGATCCGCATGTGCCTCCTTCGTGCCCCCGGCTCAACACAGGCCAAGTGGTCGGACCACTTTTGCACGGTCGCTGGGGTGGAGGCAAGCGGGACCCGGCAGGGGCGAGCGGGTAGAATCCCTGCATGAACGGTGAAAATACAGGAAACAAAGGTGGTTGACGGCGTGCGAACCCCGGTTGCCCAGCGGACCGTCGAGCAGATCAAGGCCATGATCTCCGACGGAGAGGTAGGACCAGGGCAGCGGCTTCCCACCGAACGTGAACTCTCCACCCGGTTGGGGGTCTCCCGGGGGTCCGTGCGCGAGGCGATCCGCTCCCTGACCACCCTCGGGGTGCTGGAGGCCCGCCACGGGGCGGGCGTCTACGTCACCGCGCTGCGCCCGGCCGACCTGCTGGAGGCCTTCTCGGTCCTGGCCGAGGTCTCCCGGGACGAGACCCTGCTGGAGGTCCTCCAGGTCCGGCGGATGATCGAACCGGCGGCCACCGCCATCGCCGCCGCCCGGGCCGACCCCGAGGACCTGGAACGCATCGGCGCCCTGCTCGACCGGATGGAGGACGGGGCGGATCCCGGCGAGCCCGCCGAACACGGGGCAGCCGACCTCGGGTTCCACCAGGCCATCGTGGCCTGCGCCGGCAACGCCACGCTCTCCGCGGTCCACGCCGGACTGTCCTCGCGCACCTTCAACGAGCGGGTCTGGGCCGGACACGGCGAGGCCGGTTTCACAGCCGCCCTGCACGAGGACCACCGGCGCATCCACGAGGCCCTCCTGGCCCGCGACCCCGAGGCGGCCAGGGCGGCCGCGGCCGCCCACGTGCTGCGGGTGGAGCGCTGGCTCGGCGCCCAGACCCGGCCCGGGCCAGAGCCCGCGGAGCGGGACCGCTCCCGGTGAGCGGGGTCCGGGCGCCCGGCGCACGAGGGCTCAGGTACCGCGCCGACGGTCCACCCGTTCGGCGAACTCCTCGGCCCTCAGCAACCGGGACAGTTCGCCCCGTCCCGGAGCGGGTGCCCGGGCCTCCTCCGGCCCGGGCGCCTGTTCCGGAACCTCCTGGCCGAGTTCGGCGTCGATACCGAGCGCCTCGTGGTCCTCGATCTCCTCGATCCGGTAGTCGTCCGGGTGCTCCTCCAGGTACTCCGCCACGGCGGTGTCCTGGTCCGGGTCACCCACGTCCATCTCGGCGTCCACGTCGTCGATGTCCGCCGCGTCGCGGTCGAAGTCTGCGGATTCCGTCACCGGCGGCCCCCTCGCCTCGGTTCCCCTGCTTCCGATCATGCCTGGTCGGGGCGTCAGGCGCCAGTAGGGCGGGCGCGGGGTGCGAGGGGGTGCCAGCCCGGCGGCATCTTCGCCTCCCGGCGCTCTGACGTGCGCGGAGGGGCCCGTGGTTGGCGGCTTTCGTGGGAGGGTAAGGCGTACAGCTGCACACGGCGCACACGTCGCGCGGACCGAGCACCCGCGCGCCGCGGGCGCCACTGAGACCATGATGACGAGGAGCGACCGGATGTCTGCGAGTACACCCCTCCCTCGGGCCGAGGACACCGGGAACCGGTCCGGCGTGACCACCCCCCTGGACCGGCGAGAGGAGTGGTCCGGGCTCGCCGAACACCGCGACCGCTTCGGCTCGACCCACCTGCGCGACCTGTTCGCCGACGACCCCGCGCGAGCCGACCGCTACACGCTCGACGTCGGCGGCCTGTACGTCGACTACTCCAAGAACCTCGTCACCGACGAGACGCTGGGCCTGCTCAACGACCTGGCCGCGGCCACGGGGGTGGCCTCGCTGCGCGACGCCATGCTGCGCGGGGACCGCATCAACCTCACCGAGGACCGGGCCGTCCTGCACACCGCCCTGCGCGCCCCGCACGGCGAGGTGGTCAGGGCGGACGGACACGACGTGGTTCCCGAGGTGCACCGGGTCCTGGACCGGATGGGCTCCTTCGCCGAGCGCGTCCGCTCCCGCGCCTGGCTGGGCCACACCGGCAAACCCGTGACCAGGGTGGTCAACATCGGTATCGGCGGTTCGGACCTGGGCCCGGCCATGGCCTACGAGGCGCTGCGCCCCTACACCGACCGGGGGTTGGAGTTCCGCTTCGTCTCCAACGTCGACGGCACCGACCTGAACGAGGCCCTGGTCGACGCCGACCCCGAGCGCACCCTGTTCGTGGTCGCCTCCAAGACCTTCACCACCGTCGAGACCATCACCAACGCCTCGGCCGCCCGGGACTGGCTCCTGGCCGGGCTGGGCGCGGGTGCCGACGCGGTCGCCGAGCACTTCGTCGCGGTCTCCACCAACGCCGAGAAGGTCGTCGAGTTCGGCATCGACACCGCCAACATGTTCGAGTTCTGGGACTGGGTGGGCGGCCGCTACTCCTACGACTCGGCCATCGGCCTGTCCCTCATGGTGGCCCTGGGCCCGGAACGGTTCCGGGAGATGCTGGCGGGATTCCACCTCATGGACACCCACTTCGCCACGGCCCCGCCCGAACGCAACCTGCCGTTCCTGCTCGGCCTGCTCGGCGTCTGGTACGGCGGCTTCTTCGACGCGCAGTCGCACGCCGTGCTGCCCTACAGCCACCACATGTCGAAGTTTCCCGCCTACCTCCAGCAGCTCGACATGGAGTCCAACGGCAAGTCGGTCCAGCGCGACGGCCGTCCCGTCAACTGGCAGACCGGGCCGGTGGTGTGGGGCACCCCCGGGACCAACGGCCAGCACGCCTACTTCCAGCTGCTGCACCAGGGCACCAGGTTCGTCCCCGCCGACCTGATCGGCTTCGCGAACCCCGCCCCGGACCTGGACCCGGGCCTGGCCCCCCAGCACGACCTGTTGATGGCCAACCTGTTCGCCCAGGGCCAGGCGCTGGCCTTCGGCCGCACCTCCGCCGAGGTCGCCGCGGAGGGGGTGCCCGCCGACCTGGTCCCGCACCGGACCTTCCCGGGGAACCGGCCCACCACCACGGTCCTGGCCGAGCGGCTCGACCCCTCGGTGCTCGGCCAGCTCGTCGCCCTCTACGAGCACAAGGTCTTCGTCCAGGGCGCGGTGTGGAACATCAACTCCTTCGACCAGTGGGGCGTACAGCTCGGCAAGGTCCTGGCCAAGCGGCTGGAGCCCGCCCTGACCGAGGGCGCCGAGGTCCCCGGGCTGGACCCCTCCACCGACGGCCTGGTGCGCCGCTACCGTACGCTGCGCGGCCGCTGACGGGGCCGGGGCCCGCAGCGGTTTTCCCGTCCCGCCCGGGGCACCTGTTCCGGGCGGGACGGGGGACCGAACGGAAAACCGCCCCCCCCTTTCGGAGAAGGGGCCGGGGGTTGACCGCATGTGGCCTCTGCGGTGTTTCCGATGGCTTTTCCGGTTATCGTCACAGTGGGTTTCAGAGGAATGGCCATTCACGGCCGACCGATGTCGTCCCCCTCGGCCGAGGTGCTTCCCTCAACTCCAACTGGAGGATGTTCCCTTGCGAAACAGGAAAGCCGGTCCCGTTTCCCGTTCCCTGGCCCTGGCCGCCGCGGCCGTGTTCGGCGGTGCGCTGTTGGCGGCCGCGCCCGCCCAGGCCGTGACCGCCCCCGCGGCCCCCCAGGCCGGGACCGCGGCCGTCGCTCCCGCCGAGGACGTCTCCGCCCAGCAGGTGTGGTGCCGTTACAAGGTGACCGCCAACGGCGGCCTGAACGTGCGGAGCGGCCCCGGGACCAACTACGGCATCGTGGGTTGGCTGTCCCAGGGGTCCTACACCCTCGCGACCCAGAGCACCACCAACGGTTTCCGGCAATTGGGCTCGGGCCGCTGGGCCTCGGCCACGTACCTGCGCTGGGACGGCAACAACTGCATGACCTGACGGCAGCGGCCGGGGTCGTTCCCGGGCCGCCCTCCGGACGCGGTGCGCAGCCCACGGGCGGCGCACCGGCCTTTTCCGAACGGTAATTCAACCCTTCACCACTGGCGGAATTCCTGATGGTTCGTGTGGGTCTGGGGTTCCTCGGGAACCGGGACCCGTTCGGATCCGAACACAGAATTCTTCTCCGGTGTGTTGTGGACCGTTCTACGTGTTCCCCGCCCTGGTCCGGGGCGGGGGACCCGGCCGGCGGGCCGCGACACACGGGTCCCCCGCCGGTTCCGTTACCGGGTCTCGGCCGTCAGCCGGTCGGCGCGGACGCTGGAAACCCCCTCCCCCCTCGTGCAAACTCTGCGTAGTGATGTAGTCACAAACAGAGAGGGCGGGGTGCAGGGGCACATGACCACGCCGATGGACGTCCCCGAGTCGTCCCAGCACGCCGAGCCGGAAGCGGTCGCCGCTGGGGCCAGGGGCGCCGCCAACAGGTCCCTCCGCCAGATCGCCTGGCAGCGCTTCCGCAGGGACAAGGTCGGGATGACCGGCGGGATCGTGGTCCTCCTGCTCATCCTGGTCGCGTTCCTGGCACCCCTGCTCACGTCCTGGTTCGGTTACCCGCCCAACCAGTTCAACCAGGCACTGATCGACCCGCTCACCGGAGGGGTCCTGCGCGACCCCGACGACCCGGCCCAGGGCCTGGACCCCTGGGGCGGCATCAGCGCACAGCACCTCCTGGGCGTCGAACCGGTCAACGGCCGCGACCTGTTCAGCCGAATCGTCCACGGCGCCCAGACCTCGCTGCTCGTCGCCACCGTCGCCACAGTGGTGTGCGTGGTCATCGGTACCGTCCTGGGCATCCTCGCCGGTTACTTCGGCGGCTGGGTCGACGTGGTCATCAGCCGGGCCATGGACATCTTCCTGGCCTTCCCGCTGCTGCTCTTCGCCATCGCCCTGGTCGGCGTCATCCCCGACGGGGCCTTCGGCCTGTCCGGGAACAACCTGCGCATCGGCGTCCTGGTGTTCATCATCGGCTTCTTCAACTGGCCCTACATCGGACGCATCGTGCGGGGCCAGACCCTCACCCTCAAGGAACGCGAGTTCGTCGAGGCCGCACGCAGCCTCGGCGCGGGCAGCGCCCACATCGTCTTCCGCGAGATCCTGCCCAACCTGATCACCCCGATCCTCGTCTACTCCACCCTGCTCATCCCCACGAACATCCTCTTCGAGGCGGCACTGAGCTTCCTCGGCGTGGGCATCAACCCGCCCATGGCGACCTGGGGCGGCATGTTGGAGAGCGCGCTGCGCTTCTACACCACCTCGCCGCACTTCGTGATCATCCCCGGCCTGGCCATCTTCGTCACCGTCCTCGCTTTCAACCTCTTCGGTGACGGACTCCGTGACGCCTTCGACCCGCGCTCCTCCGACTGAGGGCACGGCCCGTCCGGCCCGTTCGGCGCCCCCTGCCCAGCCGCCCCGATCAGCCACCCGCCGGGCCGTGCACCGCACGTCCCCACCAGCGAAACCGACCAGGAGGCCAAGGTGACCACCCATCACTCCACGCGTCAGGAGCCGCCGGAGCGGCGCGGCACACTCCACCGCCGCGCAGCTCCGGCAGCCGCCGCAACCGCCATGGTGCTGCTGCTGGCCGCCTGCGGCGGCGGTGGCGGCGGTGGCGGCGCAGGGGAGTCCGACGCCGAGTTCAACGAGGGGGAGACGACGGTCGTCAACCCCTCCGACGAGACCGGCGGCACCCTGCGCTACGCCATCTCGGCCGACTTCGACTCACCCGACCCGGGCAACACCTACTACGCGTTCAGCTGGAACTTCTCCCGCTACTACGCGCGCACCCTGCTCACCTACAGGCAGGCCCCCGGCGAACAGGGCATCGAACTCCAACCCGACCTCGCCGAGGAGATGCCCGAGGCCAACGAGGACTCCACCGAGTGGACCGTCCGCATCAAGCAGGGGCTGCGTTACGAGGACGGCTCGGAGATCACCGCGCAGGACATCAAGTACGCCATCGCGCGCAGCAACTTCGGCGACCAGGCACTGCCCAACGGCCCCAAGTACTTCCAGAACCTGCTGGCCGACAGCGAGGACTACGAAGGGCCCTACGGGGAGGCGGAGGACCCGCTGGACGGGTTCGACGGTATCGAGACACCCGACGACCACACACTGGTCTTCCACCTGAACAAGAGCTTCTCGGAGTTCCCCTACGTGCTCATCCAGCCGCAGACCGCGCCGGTGCCCGCCGAGGCCGACCGGGGCGAGCAGTACCAGAGCCAGGTGGTCTCCTCGGGGCCCTACAAGTTCGACGGCGAGTACCGCCCCGGGGTCTCGCTGAACCTGGAGCGCAACGAGGAGTGGGACGCCTCCACCGACCCCACCCGCAGGGCCCTGCCGGACCGCATCGAGGTGCAGTTGGGCGTCGACCAGAACGAGATCGACCAGCGGCTCGTCAACGGCGAACTCGACGTCGACCTCGGCGGTACCGGCGTCGGACCGGCGATGAAGGGCACCCTGATCACCGACGAGGGCCAGCGCCACAACGTCGACAACCCGCAGACCAGCACCCTGCGCTACCTCAACGTCAACACCGTCGTCGAGCCGCTCGACGACCTGGCCTGCCGCCAGGCCGTCATGTACGCGGCCGACCGGGACGCGCTCCAACGCGCCTGGGGCGGCGACACCGGCGGTGACATCGCCACCCAGATCATGCCCGGATCGCTGCCCGGCGCGGACCCGAGCATCGACCCCTACCCCTCCGAGGACGACAAGGGCGACCTGGACATGGCCCGGGAGAAGCTGGAGGAGTGCGGCGAGCCGGACGGCTTCTCCACCTCCATCGGCGCACGCGCCGACCGTCCCGCTGACGTGAGCACCGCCGAGGCGATCCAGCAGGCCCTGGCCCGGGTGGGCATCGAGACGGAGATCAAGCAGTACCCCTCGGACACCTACACCAACACCCAGGCCGGCTCGCCCGCCTTCGTGCACGAGAACGACCTGGGCCTGACCGTGTACGGCTGGGCGCCGGACTGGGCCAGCGGTTACGGGTTCATGAGCAAGATCCTGGACGGCGACGCCATCCAGGACGCCGGGAACACCAACATCGCCGAGCTGGACGACGAGCAGATCAACGAGTGGTTCGACGAGGTCGTCTCCGTGGAGGACGCCGACGAGCGCGCCTCGATCTACACCCGGATCGACCAGCGGGCGATGGAGCAGGCCGCGATCCTGCCGGCCGTGTTCGAACGGACGGTCCTCTACCGGCCCGCGAACCTGACCAACGTCTATTACCACGCGGGTTACTCGATGTACGACTACATGGCCCTGGGGACCACGGAGAACTAGCGGACAGCGGGCAGAGCGGCGTCTGCCGCGGGGCAGTGACCGGCTTCCGCCCCTCTCGGGGCGGGGTCCTCCGGTCACTGCCCCCGGGTACCTGACCCGGGGCACGGGGCGTCCCACGGGGCCCGTGGGACGGCGCCTACACCCCCGGGTTGTGCGCCAGGACCAGGTCGGTCAGCTCCTGGCTGGGGAAGTCCATGACCACGACTCCCGTGCGGGGCGCCCGGGAGTCGCGCAGGTGGCCGGTGGCGCGGTCGTTGACACCGCTGATGCCCAGCGCGCCCCAGGCGACCTCGCGCGGGTTGGCCCACGGCGCCCCGCTGCCGCTCAGGTGGTTGACGTACAGGACGCCGTCCGGGCCCGCGGCGGCCGCGTCCAGGTGCTCGCGGGCCTTCTCCCACTTGGCGGGGATGTCGAAGAGCGTGGGCACCCGGTAGTCGTCCTGGAGGTCGACCGAGGGGCCGTTCCAGCGGATCCCGTAGTCGCGTGCGGCGGAGAAGTCCTGGACGATGACGATGCGGCCCCGGACCTCGCCCAGGTCGGGCACGTAGGAGCCGCCCTGCCGCGGCGGCACCCACAGGTGCTCGGCCAGGAGGCCCCGGGTGTCGGGGTTCTCCTCGATGTAGTGGTTCAGGGTCTGTTCGTAACTGCGGGTGTTCTCCTCCTCGGTGTGCTCCTTCTTCATCCGCACCAGCACCGTCTCGGTCGGGTTCTGCGCCAGGAAGGCGCTGACGTCGCGGACCACGTCGGTGAAGTTCAGGTGCAGGTACTCCGAACCGTGGTGGATGGGGAAGGAGTCGCGGTAGTGGCGCGTGCGCACGTCGAGGAAGCGCACCCCGGAGTCGAGTTGCCCGGAGATCGTCAGGTCCTGGGTGCGTGACCACACCGTGCCGCGCCAGGCGCCGCTGTCGTGCGTGCCGGGGACGGACAGGGCCGACAGGCCGGTGCCGTCGGGCACCCCGGCCATCCACGCGGCGTGCGAGGGCACGGGCGCGGCGGGGGCCGTACCGGCGGCCGCCGGTACGGGGAACAGGAGAAGGGCGGACAGGGCCGCGCCCAGCAGGGGCACACGGACAAAGGAGGGGAGCAAGGGGGGTCCTTCGTTCGGGACGGTCGTGCCTGGACTGCCGATCACCATGCCACGGGCCGAGGGCACTGTCATCCCCCGTGTCGGCTGCCGGCTCCGGTCGGGGAACGACTCCCTGGGTACGGGATCCCGGTGGTGCGCGGTTCGACGCGCATGCCCCCATGTGCGTGATCGCGACAGTACTCTGCGTTACTGTGTGCGTTCTGGGCGGGTGTTCGCCGTTGCGGTACCCGTCGGCTCACCCATCCCGCCGCCGGGCGTGGCGTACCGGCGCCACGCGAGGTGCGACCGAAGACAGGAAGCACGCGCCTTGCTGACCTACATCCTGCGCCGCCTGGGCGCCGGTCTGCTGCTCCTGGCCGTGGTCACCATGGTCACCTTCGCCATCTTCTACGTGGTGCCCAGGTGGGCGGGCCGGACCACCGAGCAGCTCGCCACGATGTACGTGGGGCGGGCCCCCACCCCGGAGGCGATCCAGGCCACCATCACACGGCTGGGCCTGGACCAGCCGATCGCCGTGCAGTTCTGGGAGTTCGTCCGGGGCATCTTCTTCGGCGCCCAGTACCAGTTCGGCCGGGACACGATCGAGTGCTCCGCACCCTGCTTCGGCTACTCCTTCCAGACCTACCAGGAGGTCTTCCCCGAGATCGTCGCCCGGCTGCCGGTGACGGCCTCGCTGGCCCTGGGGGCGGGGATCATCTGGCTGGTCGGCGGTATCGCGGTGGGGGTGGTCTCCGCGGTGTGGAAGGGCAGCGTCTTCGACCGCCTGGCGATGGCGGTGGCCCTGGCGGGGGTCTCCCTGCCGATCTTCTTCACCGGGCTGCTGACCCTGGCCTTCCTGGTCCACGCCTGGGGGCTGTTCACCACCCCGCGCTACGTGCCCTTCACCGAGGATCCGTTCGGTTGGGCGCAGGGGCTGATCCTGCCGTGGCTGACCCTGGCCTTCCTGCACGCTGCCATGTACGCGCGGCAGACCCGGGCGGGGATGCTGGAGACCCTGAACGAGGACTACATCCGCACCGCGCGGGCCAAGGGCCTGGGCGAGCACAAGGTCGTGCTCAAACACGCGCTGCGCCCCACCCTGACCCCCATCGTCACGATCTTCGGTCTGGACCTGGGCCTGGTGCTGGGCGGCGCCGTCCTGACGGAACAGGTGTTCTCCCTCAACGGGATCGGCCGGTACGCGGTCCAGGCCATCACCCAGAGCGACCTGCCGGTGATTCTGGGCGTGACCCTGTTCGGCGCGTTCTTCATCGTCATCTGCAACCTGATCGTGGACCTGGTGTACCCGCTCATCGACCCGCGTGTGCGCATCCACAACTGAGAGAGGCGTCCCCGATGACCGAATCCCCTTCGCCCCAGGCCGCCTCCGGTGCGGTCGTGCGCGTGGAGAACCTGCGGGTGACCTTCCCGACGATGGACGGTGACGTCCACGCGGTGAAGGGCCTCTCCTTCGAGGTGCCCGCGGGCGGTGCCCTGGGCATCGTGGGTGAGTCGGGTTCGGGCAAGAGTGTGACCTCGTTGGCCCTGATGGGGCTGCACCGGGGGAGCCGCGCCCGGATCACCGGCGCCATCGAGGTCGTGGACACCGACGTGGTGGCGGTCAGCGACAAGAAGCTGCGTTCGATGCGCGGCAACGACATCGCGATGGTCTTCCAGGACCCCATGCAGTCGCTGCACCCGCAGTACACGGTCGGCAACCAGCTGGTCGAGGCGCTGCGGGTGCATCGCCCGCAGGTGTCCCGGGCCCGCGCCCGGCAGCGGGCGGTGGAGGCCCTGGAGCGGGTGGGCATCCCCGAGCCCGCCGCCCGGATCAACTCCTACCCGCACGAGTTCTCGGGCGGTATGCGCCAGCGCGTGCTGATCGCGATGGGTCTGATGTGCGATCCCAAGGTGCTGCTGGCGGACGAGCCGACCACGGCCCTGGACGTCACCGTCCAGGCCCAGATCCTGGATCTGTTGGACGAGTTGCGCCGTGAGCTGGACATGGCGTTGATCCTGGTCTCGCACGACCTGGCGGTGGTGGCCGGTTCGGTGGACGAGGTCATCGTGATGAAGCAGGGCCAGGCCGTGGAGCGGGGCGGGGTGCGCAAGGTGCTCTCCGAGCCCGAGCACCCCTACACCCAGGCCCTGTTGGCGGCGGTGCCGCGGGTGGAGATGTCCCGGGCCGAGCGCCGCGCCCAGGACCGCGCCGACCGGGCCGAACGGGACCGGCGGGCCTCCGGCGGGGACCCGGGCGGCTCGACGGAGCCCGCGGGGGCGACCGAGGCCGCCCGGGCCGACCGGGAGCGGGACCGCGCGGACGGGGCGAGGACCTCCTCCGTTTCCGCCTCGGACCTGGGGGAGGAGCCCGGTGAGCCGTTGTTGCGTGTTCGGGATGTGGCGCAGCGGTTCCGGGTGCGTGGTGGTATGTGGGGTCGGGCGTCTGATTTCTGGGCGGTGCGCGGGGTCAGTTTTGATCTGCACAAGGGGGAGACCCTGGGTGTGGTGGGTGAGTCGGGGTCGGGTAAGAGCACCCTGTCGCGGATGATCATGCGGTTGTTGGAGCCCACCGAGGGGTCGGTGGAGTTCGAGGGCCGCGATATCACGCACATGGGTGAGCGGGAGTTGCGTCCGTTGCGTCAGCACGTGCAGATGGTGTTCCAGAACCCGTATTCGTCGTTGAATCCGCGGTTGACGATCGGGGAGAGCATCGGTACGGCGTTGAAGGTGCAGGGGGAGCGGGACGGTAGGAAGGTGCGGTCCCGGGTGCAGGAGTTGTTGGAGCGGGTGGGGTTGGAGCCGCACCACTACAACCGGTTCCCGCATGCGTTCTCGGGGGGTCAGCGTCAGCGGATCGCTATTGCGCGGGCGTTGATCCTCAAGCCGAAGCTGATTATCTGTGATGAGCCGGTGTCGGCGTTGGATGTGTCCACGCAGGATCAGGTGTTGCGGTTGTTGTCGGAGTTGCAGGACGACTTCGGGTTGACGTATATCTTCGTGGCTCATGATCTGGCGGTGGTGCGTCAGGTGAGTGATCGGGTGGCGGTTATGCGTAAGGGTGAGGTGGTGGAGATGGGGGACAGTGACTCGGTGTATGAGAGTCCGCGTAGTGAGTACACGCGGCAGTTGTTGACCGCGGCTCCGGTGCTGGACCCGGACGAGGCCCGAGAACTACGCGCCGAACGGGTCCGGATGCGGGCCGGGGGGCTCGCCTGACCGGACGGAGGACGGACCGGCCGCCGGGCCCCGGCCCGGCGGCGTCCCCGTGGCACCTCCGGCCCGGTCAGCCGGAGAGCCCGCCGAGGAGTGCGCGCAGACCGAAACGGAACCGGGCCAGGGCTTCGGCCTCGTCGGGCGAGTCCTCCTGCCCCCGGTGCCGGACCTGGTGGGCCACCGACCCCAGGCAGTAGGAGTGCAGGGCGTCGCAGGCCCGGGGCACGTCCGTCTCGGCCATGCCTGCCTCGGTGAAGGCCGCGTGCAGGAGGGCCCGCGTGTCCTCCTCGCCCAGGGTGTGCGGTGCGCGGTGCATCAGCAGGGACAGCGCTCCGGAGTAGGTGAGCAGGCGGGTGCGGTAGGCCTCGGCCCAGGTGGTCAGGCGCTCGTCCCAGGGGCGGTCGTCGGCTTCGGCCGCCTCCGCCGGGGCCTCCTCCGAACCCGGTTCCTCCTCCTCGGGCGGGCCCTGCCCCTCGGTCAGCCCGCTGACCACGCGCGCCGTGGTGACGTAGGCGGCGATCGCGTTGAACAGCTGCTCCTTGCCCCTGGGGAAGTGGTGGTAGATCGCCATGGCCTCCACGTCCAGGGCGTCGCCCAGGCGGCGCATGGACAGACCGCCCAGCCCTCGCCCGGCGATGATGTGGAGGGCCTCGACGATGATGCGTTCACGGCTGAGACCGGCGTAGTTCCTGCTCACTCTGCTGCCTTCCGGGGGACATGGGGGCCGACGGTGTAAAGCTGGCAGTTGCGTCGGCGCGGCGCCAGCACCGACTCACGGCCCGGCTCGCCAGATGATCTACGTCACCCATAGGGTTGCCTCGACACGGCTGACGGTACTCCCCACGGAGAGCGCACATGCGACTTGCCAAGCAGGACAGGACTAAGGCGCGGACACACCTCGCCCGGGACCGGGAGCTGGCCGAGCGCCTGCCCCTGTTCCTGAGGTCGGTGGCCGAGGCCGAGCGGGCCTTGGACGAGGCGCGGGACAGGGGCGCCCCGGTCGAGGAGATCCACGACCGCGGCGTGGAGCTGGACGAGGCGCTGACCGAGGCGATGCGCGCCGCCTACGCGCAGGAGCGCGTCCTGGTCGGGGCCAAGGGCTACGGTGACCGTATCCAGCGCCGTAAGCGCCTGGCCCGGCCCGAGGTCAAGCAGGCCACCCAGGTCGCCGAGCGGCTGCTCACCGCCCGGGAGACCCACCGGTTGCACGGTATTCCGGGGGTGCCCCGCCCGGTCGGGTGACCACCGGCCCCTCCTGAGCCCCACGGGTCCGCCCCGTGGGGCTTCTCCGCGTGTCCGGTCGTGTCGCTGCTTCTCGAACACGCCCATCCCCGATGATCCTGCTACCAGGGGCGAAATCGGCGCCGATTTCGCCCCTGGTAGCAGGATCGCGCAGAAGAGGGGCTGTCGGTTGGAGGTTGGTGGTGGCAACCTTTCGTTGATTCGGTGTGCACAAGTGTGCAGGACATGATTTTTAGTTGCGCTATGGTCACGGTGTGAATCTGACGGAGTAGGCGGCCAAGACCGGTCACCGAGTGGTCCGTGTAGAGGCGGAGGCCGCCGAGCATGGTCGAGAAGCGTAAGACCCTGCGGGAGATCGCCCGCCCCTTCGTCGCCGAGGGCCCCTCGGGGGTGTCGATACGCGACCGTCTCAAGGGCCTCACATCCGAGGACGAGAAGATCCTGCGTCTGGTTGGCGAGCACATGGGAGGCCTCGCCTGTGCTGATATGGCCCGCAGGTGCCGTGACGGTCTGGACCACTCCGCCCACACCTGGGCCGAGCGCAAGCGGGAGCTGACGGCCGCCTCGTCCTCGCGGTGGGCCGGATCGGTCACCAAGGCCACCCACGACCAGTGGGGGCTGTCCCGCCGCGCCCAGCACGCACACCTGCAGTCGCTGGAGGCCGGTATCCGCACCCTGCGGTACCGCCTGTCGCTCCCGATCGGTCAGAAGGGCAGTCGGGGCAAGGCAGGCGGCTACCGCTCCGAGCCCGAGTGGTTCCACAAAACCCGACGCCTAGCGATCCTCGAAGACCGTCATGAGCGCGTGCGCGCTGAGCGCGAATCCGGGAAGGTCTCTGTCGTGCGTGGCGGACGGCGGCTGCTCACAGCCCGGCACAACCTCGAAGCCGCGCAGCTCAGCGAGGACGCCTGGCGCCAGCGGTGGGAGGCATCCCGTTGGTTCCTGGCCGCTGACGGCGAGTCCGGAAAGCGTCACGGCAACGAGACGATCCGCATCACCGTCGACGGTGAGATCAGCATCAAGCTACCCGCTCCGCTCGCTGACCTGGCCAATACCCGCTATGGCCGGTACGTGCTGGCCGCGACGGCCTCCTTCCCGCACCGGGGCCAGGAGTGGCGCGACCGCGTCGAAGCGAACCGGGCCGTGGCCTACCGCATCCACCTGGATGTGGACCGCGGGCGCTGGTATCTCGATGCCTCGTGGACCCGCAAGGACCTGCCCATCGTTCCGCTGGACGCTTTGCGGGCCCAGGGTGTGATCGGTGTGGACACCAACGTCGATCACCTGGCCGCCTACCGGCTGGACACCCATGGCAACCCGATGGGCGGCCCGCGTCGCTTCGACTACGACCTGTCCGGCAACGCCTCTCACCGTGACGCCCAGCTCCGGCACGCTCTCACCCGTCTCCTGCACTGGGTAGGGGACTGCGGTGTGCGGGCCATCGCGATCGAGGACCTTGACTTCAGCGATACCAGGAGTCGGGAGAAGCACGGCCGCAGGAAGCGGTTCCGGCAGCTCGTCTCCGGCATCCCTACCGGCAAGCTCAAGGCCCGTCTGTTGAGTATGTGCGCGGAGTCCGGTATAGGTGTGATCGCCGTTGATCCGGCCTACACCTCGATGTGGGGCGCCCAGCACTGGCAGAAATCCACCACCAGCACCAAACGCAAGACTTCCCGACACGCCGCCGCTGCGGTGGCGATCGGTAGGCGCGCCCTGGGGCACGCGATCCGGCGACGGACGGCACCGCCCCGCACCCACCAGAGCGATGGGTGCGGGCCTCGGACCGTCCAGGCCGGACCACGTGGCCGGGGGCGTGAGGGAGACCGCCCCCGCGTACCCGGACCACGGACACGATCCGATGGGGCCGGACGCGGACCGAACGCGGTGGACCAGGACGCCCAAGACCGTTCGGGGCGTTCCGCTGAGCACGTGCAACTCGTGTTCGGCTTTGAGGAACGGTTGGTGGTGGGCGACGGGTGGGCGTAGGTTTGGTACCCGCCCGGACTCCGGGCGGAGAACCGGCAAGTCACGTGGGGAGCGAAGAAGGACATGGCGGATTTCATCCGCATTGATCCAACGTCGAAGGTACCGCCCTACGAACAGATCAGGGCCGTCGTCGCGATCGCGGCGGCCAACGGGGACCTGCCGGTCGGGTACCGGCTCCCCACGGTTCGTGCGCTGGCGGGCCAGCTCTCGGTCGCGGTGAACACCGTCGCCCGCGCGTACCGGGAACTCGAACAGGCCGGGGTGGTGGAGACGCGGGGTCGCTCCGGGACCTTCGTGGCCGCTGCCGGGGACGACCAGCGGGCCGAGGCCCTTGCCGCGGCCAGGGCCTACGCCGAGGTCATCACCCGGGTGGGGCTGGACCACGAGGAGGCCGTGGAGATCCTGCGCGCCGCGCTGGAGGGCTGATCCGGGCGGGGGCGGACCCCGTGGTTCCGTCCGCGGGGGCGGCCGTTCGGCGGTGCTCCCGGAGCCCTGGCGGTGTCCCGTCAGCCCCGTCCCGGCCGCTCCCGGCTCAACGGCGCAGGCCGCTCACGGAGATCAGGTAGAAGGCGATCAGCCCCGCCCAGACGATGAACATCCCGCCCGCGCCCGCCATCGCGGCGCCGATCGCGGTCGAGGGGATGCTGATGCCGAGGCAGACCAGGGACAGCACCATCCGCACGTTGTTTGCGGGCAGCCCCCGGCGGCCCTCGGCCTCGTTGGCGCCCGTCTGGCGCGCCACGTGGTGTTTGACGCGTTCCTCGATGGTGTCGTCGACGCGTTCGACGAGGGAGGCGGCCACCGCCTCGTCGTACTCCGGGCCCAGTTCACGGCTGGCCCGCAGGGCTGCGGCGATCTCTTCCCGCTGCCGCGGGGGGTTGTTCGTCATCTGTCCATGGTCGCACCGGTGGCGGGGAGGGGACAGTGACGGCGGGTGATACCAGGGGAAAACCGGGGTTCCCCCTGACCCCGCGCCCGGCCCCGCACAGCGGTGGAGCCGCTCCCCGCGGGGAACGGCTCCCTACCGTGGCGTCGCGTCCGCCGGTCCCTAGCTGGCGAAGTCCAACAGCTGCTGGGCGCGGCTGGGGTGGCGAAGCTTGGACAGCGACTGCTTCTCCAGCTGCCGGATCCGCTCCCGGGTGAGCCCCAGGTGCTTGCCGATCTCGTCGAGGGTCCGCGGCCGTCCGTCCATCAGCCCGAACCGGAGGGACATGATGGTCGCCTCACGCGGCTCCAGGTCCGACAGCGCGTTGCGCAGCTGGTCGGCCATGAGCTGGCGGTCGACCACCTCGGAGGCCTCCGAGGCGTCCACGTCCTCGATCAGGTCGCCGATGCGGGTCTCGCCGTCCTCACCGATGGTCGAGTCGAGGCTGATCGGCTGGCGGGTGACCCGCAGCAGCTCCTCGATCTGGGTCGGGGTCTTGTCCAGCTCCAGCGCCAGCTCCTCGGGCGTGGGCTCACGCCCCAGGGCCTGGTGCATGTCGCGCTCCAGGCGGCTCACCTTGCTGAGCAGCTCCAGCACGTGCACGGGCAGGCGGATGGTGCGCGCGGAGTCGGCGAACCCGCGCTGGATGGCCTGGCGGATCCACCACATGGCGTAGGTGGAGAACTTGAAGCCCTTGGTGTAGTCGAACTTCTCCACGGCGCGGATCAGGCCGAGGTTGCCCTCCTGGACCACGTCCAGCAGTGACATGCCGCGGTCGCTGTACTTCTTGGCCACGGACACGACCAGGCGGAGGTTGGCTTCGAGCATGTGCGACTTGGCCTTGCGGCCGTCCTCGGCCACCCATTCGAGCTCCTCGCGCTCGACGTCGGCCATCTCGACGGTCTCGTCGACCTCGCCGTGCAGCCCGAGCCGGTACTCGGCGTAGAGCCCGGCCTCGACCCGCTTGGCCAGGTCGACCTCCTGCTCGGCGGTGAGCAGCTGACGCCGCCCGATGGCCTTGAGGTAGGTGTGGACCGAGTCGCCCATGGCGGGTGACTGGTCGTCGAGGTCGGCCTCACCGGTTTCCGGATCGGTGGCGGCCTGGGTGGTCTCGGCCTTCTTGGTGCGCCGCGTCGAGCGGGCCTTCCTCCGGGTGGAGGGGCCCTTGTGCGGTGCGACCTTGCCGGATGTGGCCTGGGGTACCTCGTCGGTGTCGGGCACCGTCGCGATGAGAGTGTTTTCCAGCACGTCGTCCTCGGCGTCAGAGTCGGCCACCATCGCGGAGTCCTCGCCCCCGTTGGCGAGTCGGACCCCGTTCTCGGTGAGTTCACGCAGGATGGAGCGGCCGTCACTGGAGGTGACCCCGGCCGCGGAGAAAGCGGTACGTAGTTCGGAGAGGGACAGGTGTCCCTGAGCGCGCCCCTGGGCGATCAGGTCGGCCAGGGCCACGTTGGCGGTGCGGTCCTCGTCCGGAGCGCCGCCGACGGGGGCGTCGGCCTCGTGGCTCGAAGCGGCCAGGGCAGTGCTCGTCATGTGGGCACCTCCCTCCCTTCCAGGACATGTGGCACGTGGCGGAGGGTTACCGCCGACTGGACGCGCCAATATGTCCAACGTGTCGGAGAGTCAAATGTTCCCCGTCTCGATTGGATATCGGCGAGGGTGGTATAGATCACTGTGCCATGAGTGGCGGAATGCTGATCCGTGCGGGTAAAGGAACGCGCTCGGCTTCGGCGCCCGGACCGCTGTGCGGCAGGCGTTCCGGACACTGGGGAGGGCGCAGGGGAGCGGACGCGTGGACCGATGGCTGCCGCCAACCGCGGACCTCCTTGGAAGAGGGGCCGAAGAAACCGGATACTCAGGTAGACGCCAGGGAGGTTCGGTAAGTTCCCCGCTTTCCGGACAGGCCCACCCGGGGCCGTGCCCGCGGGGCCGCCGGAGAACAGGGGGTGCCCCCGGGCCTCGCCGGTACCGGCAGGTGCCGACGGCTCTGGGAACGGCACCCGCTGCGGTCAGGGTCCCACGTGTGCGGACCGCACCGGTAAACGCCGCTTTGCTCCAGGGGCGGTGCGGGGGCGGGACCGGGCCGCGGGCCCTCAAACGGCCGGTCGGCGCAGCGCCACCAGGTCCGGCTTGCCGGAGGCCAGCATCGGCAGGGCGGGACGCAGGTCCAGCTCCCTGGGGGCGGCGTAGGACGGCAGCCGTTCGCGCACCCGCTCGCGCAACCCCTCCAGCGTCGGCGGATCCTGCGGGTCGGCGGGGACCACGACCGCGGTCACCCGCTCGCCCCACTCGGGGTCCGGGCGGCCCACCACCACGGACTCCGCGACGGCGGGGTGTTCGGAGACGATGGCGTTCACCTGGCCGGGGACCACCTTGTGGCCGCCGGTGTTGACCACCTCGTCCATCCTGCCGAGGACGTGCAGGCGGCCGTCGGCGTCCACCCGGCCCAGGTCGTTGGTGTGCAGCCAGCGCCGTCCGGCGCCGTCCAGGGCCAGCCCCGCCTCGTCGTCGTTCGCGGCCCAGGCGTCCTCCACCGCCGCGCCCGGGGGCAGCCGGTAGCCGGTGAGCAGTGTCGGGCCGCTGAGCAGGACACGCCCGGACCCGCCGCTTGCGGAGCCGGCGATCCGGACCAGGGTCCCGTCCAGGGGGGATCCGTCGTAGACGCACCCGCCGCAGGTCTCGCTCATCCCGTAGGTGGTCACGACACGGCCGCCCGCGGCCCGGGCCGCCGCCAGCAGCGCGGGCTCGGCCGCCGCGCCCCCGAGCAGGATCGTGCCGAAAACCGACAGGTCGGCGCCCGCGGCCAGCAGGCGGCGCAACTGGGTGGGCACCAGGGACACGTGCGGGCGCAGTCGGCGCGCCGACTCCATGAGGGTGTCGGTGTCGAAGGCCGCGTGCACGGCCTCGGTCCCGGTGACCAGCGCCCGCATCATCACCTGGATGCCGGAGATGTGCCCGGCGGGCAGGACGCACAGCCAGGCGTCACCGGGGCGGGCGCCGATCCGGGCCACGGAGGCGAGGGCGGAGGCCCGCAGCGCGTCCGCGGACAGCTCCACGCCCTTGGGCCGGCCGGTGGAGCCGGAGGTGGTGACGACCAGCGCCGTGCCGGGGTCCGCCGGGACACCGCCGTCGAGGGCGGTGATTCCCTCGGGTGTGCGCAACGAGGAGGGGCGCATGGCGGCGAGGAGTTCGGCGGTCCGGGAGTCGGGGGTGCCGTCCGGGACGGGCAGCAGGGCGGGGCCGGTGCCGTCCAACGCGGCCGCGAGCAGCCGGTTCAGGTGTTCGGGGGCCAGGCCGCGTACTGCCTGGAGGGCGCGCCCGTCCTCGGGGGAGGGGGCCTGGGACCGGTGTTCGCTCGCTTGTGCCACGGTGCCCCAGCGTACGCCGGGCGGGAAGCGGCCCGTTCCACGGGGTCGGGGCCGGGGGTGTGCCCGTCCGTACCGGCCCGCCTGGCAGAATGCGTAGGGTTGACGCTTGGACGCGGCGGTCACGACGCCCGCGGGCGTCCGCACCGTCCCCATCCCCGTGAGGAGAAGTAGAAGCCGTGAGCAGCGTGATCGACTGGCAGCGGTCGGGCGAGTATTCCGACATCATCTACGAGACCGCGGAGGGCATCGCCAAGATCACGATCAACCGCCCAGAGCGGCACAACGCCTTCCGTCCCCAGACGCTGTTCGAGCTCCAGACGGCGTTCAACATCGCCCGGGACGACTCGGGTGTCGGTGTGATCATCTTCACCGGAGCCGGCGACCAGGCCTTCTGCTCCGGCGGTGACCAGAAGATCCGTGGCGACGACGGCTACATCGGTGACGACGCCGTCGCCCAGCAGGGCATCGGCCGCCTCAACGTACTCGACCTCCAGGTGCAGATCCGCCGCCTGCCCAAGCCGGTGATCTGCATGGTCGCGGGCTGGTCCATCGGCGGCGGCAACGTGCTCCAGGTCTGCTGCGACCTGACCATCGCGGCCGACAACGCCAAGTTCGGGCAGACCGGCCCCAAGGTCGGTTCCTTCGACGGCGGCTACGGTTCCTGGCTGCTGGCCGAGACCGTGGGTCTGAAGAAGGCCCGCGAGATCTGGTACCTGTGCCGCCAGTACAGCGCCCAGGAGGCGCTGGACATGGGCATGGTCAACACCGTCGTGCCGCTGGCGGACCTGGAGAAGGAGACCGTGCAGTGGGCCCGGGAGATGCTGGAGAAGTCCCCGCTGGCACTGCGCATGGTCAAGGGCGCGATCAACGCGGTGAGCGACGGGGCCGCCGGGATGCAGCAGTTCGCCGGTGACGCCACGATGCTCTACTACATGAGCGAGGAGGCGCAGGAGGGCCGGGACGCCTTCAAGGAGAAGCGCAGCCCCGAGTTCGACAAGTTCCCGCGCCGCCCGTGACCGGGACCTCGGAGCCCGACCCGGCGGGGGCGCCCGCCGGGGGGCGGGCCTTCGCGATCGGCCTGCGCAACCGTTTCCGGGGCGTCACGGTCCGTGAGGGCCTGCTGGTGCGCGGCCCCGCCGGGTGGGGCGAGTTCTCGCCCTTCGCCGAGTACGGGCCGCGCGAGGCCTCCCGCTGGTGGGCGGCCTGCCATGAGGCGGCCCACCTGGGGTGGCCCGAGCCGTTGCGCGACCGTGTCCCGGTCAACGTGACCGTGCCCGCGGTGGACCCCGGGCGCGCCGCGCGGATCGTGGCGGCCGGCGGTTGCGCCACGGCCAAGGTCAAGGTGGCCGAGCGGGGGCAGGACTGGCGTGCGGACGTCGCCCGCCTCGAGGCGGTCCGCGCCGCGATCGGCCCCTCGGGCCGGGTGCGGGTGGACGCCAACGGTGCCTGGGACGTGGACACCGCCGTGCGGATGACCCGCGAGCTGGACCGGTTCGGGCTGGAGTACGTGGAGCAGCCCTGCGCGACCCTGGACGAGCTGGCCGCGGTCCGCCGCCGAGTGGACGTTCCGGTCGCCGCTGACGAGTCCGTCCGGCGGGCGGAGGACCCCCTGCGGGTACGCGCCTCCGGTGCCGCGGACATCGTGGTGCTCAAGGTCCAGCCGCTGGGCGGCGTGCGCGCCGCGCTGCGGGTCGCCGAGGCCTGCGGTCTGCCGGTGGTGGTCTCCAGCGCCGTGGAGACGTCGGTGGGGCTGTCCGCGGGTGTGGCCCTGGCGGCCGCCCTGCCCGAGCTCCCCTACGCCTGCGGCCTGGCGACCATGCAGATGCTGACCGCCGATGTCACGGCCGAGCCGCTGCTGCCCGAGGGCGGCTTCCTGCCGGTACGCCCGGCGGTCGTGGACGAGGGGGCGCTGCGGTCGGTCGAGGTCGACCCGGGAGCCTGGCGTGCGCGGGCCGAGCGGGCCCGGGCCGAGGGAGCGGAGCCGCCCGGGCCGCGGTGACGTGCGACCGGGCGGATGGGCAGGAGATCACAGCCGGATTCATTCGCTGTTCAGCGCCGAACGGGGTTCACTGGAAGGTCCCGGGGCCGTGCGGTCGGGTCGCATCGCATGGTGATACTGGTACATACCCTGACGAACGAAAGACTTTGATGAATCCGTCTACCGCCCTGGCGCGGGTCCTCGTCGACGAACTGGCCCGCTGCGGGCTGGCCGAGGCCGTCGTCGCGCCCGGGTCGCGCTCGACCCCACTGGCGCTGGCCCTGGTCGCCCACCCCGGGATCCGGGTCCACGTGCGGGTGGACGAGCGTTCCGCCTCCTTCCTCGCCCTGGGGCTGGCCCGGGCCTCGCGTCGGCCGGTGGCGGTGGTGTGCACCTCCGGGACGGCGGCCGCCAACTTCCACCCGGCGGTGATGGAGGCCGACGAGAGCGCGGTCCCGCTGCTGGTGCTCACCGCGGACCGGCCGCCGGAGCTGCGGGGCACCGGGGCCAACCAGACCGCGGACCAGATCGGCCTGTACGGCGCCGCGGTGCGCATGTTCACCGAGGTCGGCACCCCCGACCCCGCCCCGGGGATGGTGGCGTACTGGCGTTCCCTGAGCTGCCGCGCCTGGGCGGCGGCCGTCGGCGGCCGTCCCGGCCCGGTCCACCTCAACGTCGCCTTCCGTGAGCCGCTCACCCCGGACGAGACCGCTCACGCCCCGACCTGGACGGCCCCCCTGGACGGTCGGCCGGACGGTCGGCCGTGGATCTCCCGGCCCGGGCACACCGCCGAGCCCGCTCCGCTCACCCTGCCCGACGTGGAGCGGGGCGTCATCGTGTGCGGTGACGGCGACTACGATCCGGTGCCCTTCCTGGCCCTGGCCGAGCTGACCGGCTGGCCCCTGCTCGCCGAACCCACCTCCAACGCCCGCCGGGCCGGAGCGGTCTCCACCTACCGCCAGCTGCTGGCCTCGCCCGGCTTCACCGCCGCGCACGCCCCCGAGCTGGTCGTGAGCGTGGGCCGCCCCAACCTCTCCCGACAGATCCTGGCCTTCCTGCGCAGCGCCGAACGGCACGTGGTGGTGACCGCGGGCGCGGTGGGGGACCCCGCGGCGAGCCTGGCCAACGACTTCTCCGACCCCGCCCGGACCGCCACCGACGTGGTGGCCTCGGTCGCACCGCCGGCCGGGGCGGCCCCGGAAGGCCCGCGGCGTACCGGGTGGTCCCGGGAGTGGGCGCGCGCGGAGGCCGCCGCCCGGGCCGCGGTCGACGGGGTGCTGGACGCCGACGAGGCGCTCTCCGAACCGCGTCTGGCCCGTGACCTGGTTTCCCAGCTGGGTGCCGGTTCGCTGCTGTTCGCCGGGTCCAGCATGCCCATCCGCGACCTCGACGCCACGATGGCGGCCCGCTGCGGGGTGCGCCTGTTGGGCAACCGGGGTGTGAGCGGGATCGACGGGACGGTGTCGACGGCGGTCGGGGCGGCCCTGGCCCACCAGGCCGAGGGCGGGGGGCGCTCCTACGCCCTGCTCGGCGACCTGGCGGTGCTGCACGACCAGAACGGCCTGATCATCGGTCCCGGTGAGCCGCGCCCGGACCTGGCGGTGGTCGTGGTCAACAACGACGGGGGCGGGATCTTCTCGGGGCTGGAGCAGGCGGGCCACCCCGACTTCGAGCGGGTCTTCGGGACCCCGCACGGGGTGTCGATGGAGCGGGTGGCCGCCGTGGCGGACCTGCCCTACACCCGCGTGGAGTGGGCCACCGACCTGCCCAAGGCGCTCCTGGGCGAGGGTCTGCGCGTCGTGGAGGTGTGTACGACGCGGGCCGACAGCGCGATCCTGCGCCGTCGTGTCCAGGGGGCGGTGGACGCGGCGGTCGCGTGAGGCGGCCGTTCCCGCCGGGACGGTCCCCGGCGGGAACGGGCGGGTCCCTCAGCCCCGTTCGAAGTGGCGGCGGCGCTCGAAGTCGGTGACCGTGGCCGAGAACGCCGCCAGCTCGGCGCGCCCCGCGGCGGCGTAGTGCCGCACCACGTCCGGCCCGAAGCAGGCGCGGGCGATCTCACTGCCCTCCCACGCCAGCACCGCCTCCTCCAGGGAGGCCGACAGCCGGGGCGTCTCCTGGTCGAAGGCGTTGCCCGCCGTCGGTTCGGGCAGCGCAAGCTCCTGCTCGACGCCGTACAGCCCCGAGGCGACGATCGCCGCCACCGCCAGGTAGGGGTTGGCGTCGCCGCCAGGCACCCGGAACTCGATCCGCGCCGACTCCCCCGAGCCCACCACCCGCACCGGGCAGGTCCGGTTGTCCAGACCCCAGGCGATGCCGCTGGGCGCGTAGGCCTGCGGGGACAGCCGTTTGAACGAGTTCACGTTCGGGGCGTACATCAGCGCGAAGTCCCGCATGCAGGCGAGCTGGCCCGCCACGAAGTGCTCCATGTACCTCGACATCCCGTACCGGCCCGTCCCGTCGTCGGCGAAGACCGGGTCGCCGGCCTCGTCGCGCAGGGACAGGTGCACGTGGCAGGAGTTGCCCTCGCCCTCGTCGTACTTGGCCATGAAGGTCAGCGCCACCCCGGCCTGGGTGGCCAGCGCCCGGGCACCCGCCTTGTACACGACGTGGTTGTCGCAGGCGCGCAGGGCGTCGTCGTAGCGGAACACGATCTCGTACTGGCCCGGATGGCACTCCCCGCGCGCCGACTCCACCGTCATGCCGGTGCGCTCCATCGCGGTGCGGATGCGCCGCATGAGCGGGTCGATCTCGGTGACCTCGGGCACCGCGTAGTCGGAGTTGAACCGCGTGGCCGGGGTCAGGCCGCGGTAATGCGACTCGAACGCGCTCTGGTAGTCGTCCCGGAACACCAGGAACTCCAGTTCGGTTCCGGCCAGGGCCCGCCATCCGCGTTCGGCGAGCCGGTCCAGCTGGGTCCGGAGCACCTGGCGGGGCGCGACGGCCACGGGCGCCCCGTCGGCGCCGTGCGCGTCGCCCAGGACGAGTGCCGTCCCCGGGTCCCAGGGCAGGTACCGGAGGGTGGACAGGTCGGGCACGATGTCGAAGTCGCCCAGACCGCCGCCCCACGGGTCGGTGGCGTACCCCGGCCGCGCCTCCATCTCCACGTCGGTGGCCAGCAGGTACAGGCAGGCCCCGAAGCCGTCCCGGACGATCCGGTCGGTGAAGTCGCCCGGGCGCACCCTGCTGCCCTGGACCCGTCCCTGTACGTCGGGCAGGGCGACGATCACGTCGGTGATCGCGCCCGAGGCGGCGTCGGCGTCCAGCCGGTCCAGGGGGACCGGGAAGGGCGGCGGGGGAGGGGAGGGCGGCAGGGTCTCGGTCAGGGGCGGCAGGCCGTCGCCGATCAGGTCACTCACGCGGCGGCCTCCCGGGCGGGTCGGTACAGCGGGTTGGGGATCGCCGGCGCGTCCAGGTGGAACTCGGCGTCGCGTTCGGCGCGGTCGTGGTAGCCGCCGCCCAGCAGCCGCTCCCGGTTCAGGCAGACCCGCTCGAACTCGGGGGCGAGCAGGTCGAACAGCGTGAAGCGCTCGGCCAGCTCCGGGAACTCCTCCTGGTAGCGCAGCACCTCGGCGCGGACCAGTTCCCAGAAGCGCTCCTCGGCCACCCCCAGGTGGTCCTGGAGCAGCGGCGCCAGGTACCGGAAGTGCCCGACCAGCAGGGACTTGGCGACCGAGGAGGTCAGCTCGGCGGCGTCGAAGCGCATGAGCACACCCAGCGCCTCGCGGGGCAGGGAGGCGTACTCGGGCAGGTCGGTGTCCAGCAGCTTCATGTCGTCGACGAAGTCCTTGACCGCCAGCCGCGCGGGCCGGTCGCGGCCGTCGAAGACCACGATGGCGTTCTCGCCGTGCGGGTTGAACGCCAGCCCGTAGCGGTAGAGCAGGTGCAGTACGGGTGGCAGGACCGCCGCGAAGAGGGCGCGCAGCCACTCCTCGGCCGCCAACCCGGAGCGCTGGACGAGTTCGGCGGTGAAGGCCCGCCCCTGGCCGTCCACGTGCAGCAGCACCGCCAGGGTGCGGGCCCGCTCCCCTTCGTCCAGCTGGGCGGTGACGGGTTCGCGCCACAGCGCGCCCAGCAGCTGCCGGTGCCGGTAGGGGGCGTCGGGGATGTCCTCCAGGACCGGGTGGCGCACGGCCACGGCGGCGACCTCGCCCGGCAGGATGACCCGGCAGCGCTCGGACAGGAAGGCGTCCCCCGAGTGCAGGGCGCGTACCCACCGGGTGCTGGCGGGCGCGGCCCGGCACAGCTCGGTGGGGATGCCCCGGTAGACCATCGTGTTGAGGATGGCCAGCGACACCTTGACGTTGTGCCGGTCGGGTCGGGAGAGGTTGGTGAAGGTGCGGATGGACTGCTGGGGCAGGTAGTCGTCGTCGGCCTCGCCCAGGGGCACGATGAGCCCGGCGGCGAGTTCGGCGGCGAACAGCGGCACGACCACCTCGTCCCACTGCCAGGGGTGGACCGGCAGCCACACGTACTCCGCGGCGGGTGTGCCCTGGGGGCGGCCCCGGTCGAGGCTCCCGGTGAACCGCCGTACCTCGGCGGGGTCCAGTTCCCGTGCGATCAGGGCGTCCTGGTCCAGGCCGGGGACGCCGTGGTGCTCGGCGAGGGAGCGGTGCACGGCGATCCACGGCAGGCGCAGGGGACGGCGGGCCTCGGGCGGGAACTGTGCCCGGTCGCGGCCGGAGAAACCGACCCGGCCCTTGTTGGCGAAGATCCACGGGTGTCCGCTCTGGTGGCCCTCCAGCTCGGCGTGGGGGAGTTCGGCCAGCTCGGCGGCGCCGGTGCGGCTCTGGGCCAGTCGGCAGTCGGCGCTGAGGGTGGCGGTCAGCTCCCCCACGGTGAAGGCCTCCACCGCCGGGTCGATGAGCCCGGCCGAACCCAGGTCGCGCAGGAGTGTGAAGGGCGAGGCGGGGGTGACGGATCCGTCGGCGGCCTCGCGCCGGGCCGTGCCGGGGTGCACGAGCCAGCCGTCCATGGTGGTGCGTCGGCCCTCGAAGAGGTAGACGGCACCGGGGGCGACGGGGGCGCGCCACCGGTGCGCCCCGCCCTCGACGGGCGCCTGCGGCGCGGCCCCTCCCGGGCCGTCGGGGACGGGGCGCAGCGCGTACTCGAAGCACAGTTCGGCCAGCATCTTGGCGACCAGGCGGTCGCTGGCGCGGCCGAAGTGCTCGGCGGTGAGCTCGGCGGGGACTGTGGTGGGCATGGGTGGTGTCTCCGGGGAAAGGGGTGTGGTGGTCATCGCGGGGCCAGCGGGTTGTCGACCTGGCCGTGCATGACGTCGAACTCGGCGTCGCGTTCGGCGCGCTCGTGGAAGCCGCCGCCCATGAGCTGCTCCCTGTTCAACGCGACCCGGCCCACGCGCGGCGCCAGCAGGTTGAACCAGGCGAAGCGCTCGGCCAGTTCGGGGAAGCGCTCCTGGTAGGCCAGCACCTGTTCGCGGGCCAGTGCCCACAGCTGGTCGGGGTCCACACCGAGCTGGCGCCGGACGATGTCGGCGAGGAAGCGCAGGTGGCCGGCGCAGATAGCCGAGAGCACCGAGTGGGCCAGCTCGCCCGGCTCCCAGCGGTGCAGCTGGGCGCGTACGCGGTCGGGGATCTCGGCGTACTCGGGCAGGTCGAAGGGCAGGAGTTCCACATCGGACCCGAAGTCCTTCAGCGCGATGCGGGCGGGCCGCTCGTGCTCGTCGAAGACCAGGACGACGTTCTCCCCGTGCGGGGTGAAGGAGGCGCCGTAGCGGTAGAGGTAGTGCAGCACCGGCGGGAACAGCGCGCCCAGGAAGCGGCGCAGCCACTCCACGGGCTCCAGCCCCGACCGCTGGACCAGCTCGGCGACCAGGGCGCGCCCGTCGGAGCCCTCCAGCAGCAGGCAGGCCATGGTGCGGGCCCGCTCGCCGGGGGCCAGGTGGCGGTGGATCGGCTCGCGCCAGATGGTGCCCAGCAGCTCGTGGAAGCGGTAGGGGGCCTGGGGCAGCCGGTCCAGGACCGGGTGGGGCACGGTCGCCGAGGCCTGCTCGGCGAGCATGATCACCCCGGTCTCGGCGAAGTAGGGGTCGCGCTCGGCCAGGGCCCGCAGCCAGGTGCTGGTGTGCGGGGCGCAGCCGGTCTGGGTGCCCGAGAGGCCGCGCCAGACCAGGGTGTTGCGGATCATCAGCGGCACCTTGACGTTGAGCCGGTCGGGCCGGTCCAGGTTCATCAGGGTGCGGATGGACTGGAAGGGGCGGTACCGGTCGCGGCTGGTTCCGAGCCGTACCAGGCGGCCCAGGGCGAGTTCGGCGGCGAAGAGCGGGGCGATGACCTCGTCCCACTGGAAGGGGTGGACGGGCAGCCACTGGTAGGTCTCGGGGTCCCCGCCCGCCTCGCGCACGCGCCGGGCGAACTCGGCGCGCTGGTCGTCGTCGAGTTCCTCCCGGAGTAGTCCGGGGCGGTCGGTGCCGGCCATGGACTGGAAGCGGGCCAGGTCGGGGTGGACGGCGATCCACACCAGTTGGAAGGCGCCGCGCGCCTCGGGGGTGTAGCGCTCGGCGTCAGCGGCCGAGAAGCCCAGACGGCCCTTGTTGACGAAGATGCAGGGGTGGCCGGTCTGGTAGCCCTCCAGGTCCTCGTAGGGCAGGTCGGCCAGGGCCCCCGCGTCGGGGACGGCCTGGAGCAGGCGGGCGTCGGCGGTGTGCGTTGCCAGCAGGTCGCGGACCACCTCGGCCAGGGAGTCACCGGGCAGCCCGACGGTCTTCTGGGCGTCGGTGACGAACAGGGTGGGGTCCCAGGCGTCCTCCTCCCCCCGGTCGGTGGTGCGGGTGAAGGAGTCGGGGTCCACGTGCCAGGACCCGAACCCGCCCCGGCGCGCGGTGAAGGCGTAGGCGGTCCCGTCGTCCACGGCCAGGGTCCAGCGGTCGGAGCCCTCGCCCCGGGGCGTGATCATCTCCTCGTAGGCCATCTCGCCGACCATGTGGGCGAGCAGGCGGCGGCCCGCCCGGCGCCAGGTGTCGGCGGTGGGGGGCGTTGCGGTCTCAGACATGCTGGTCCCTCTCCTCACGGGCCCGCGCGCTCGGCGCGGGAGGTGTCGGGTGTGACGGGTCGTGGTGCGATGACGGGTCGGCCGGGGCCGGGACGGGGGCGTTCGTGCGGGGCGTGCCCGGCGCCGCGGGCAGCGCGGTGAGCAGCAGCGAGAGTACGGCGAACAGCGCCGCGCCGGCCGCCAGGGGTAGTCCGAGTCCGGCGGAGGCCAGCCCGGTGGCCAGGACCGGGCTGAGCAGTGTGGCGCTGACGCGGACGGTTTCCACGGCCGCGAAGGCCGGGCCGCGTGCCCGTGTCACCGCGAACACCCGCAGGTCCAGGGCGACGTGCCCCAGGCCCAGGCCCGCGCCGAAGACCACCCGGCCCAGGGCGAGCAGGCCCAGCCCCGGCGCCAGGAACTGCACCAGCAGGCCCGCCGCCGCCAGCGCGCACGCTGCCGGGAGCAGGGCCCGCCCCAGCACGGCGTGGGCCCGCCCCGCCAGGGGGAGCACCGCCAGGACGGTCAGCTGCGGGAGCAGGAACAGCCCGGCGGACAGGGCGGGGTCGACCCCCGCCTCCTCGGCGTACACGGTGAAGAAGGGGCGTACGACCAGGCGGGCGGTCTCGGCGGCCAGCACGGCGGCGCACACCGCCGCG
The DNA here is from genome assembly GCF_056173285.1 of Nocardiopsis sp. iso_40. Taxonomy (NCBI): domain Bacteria; kingdom Bacillati; phylum Actinomycetota; class Actinomycetes; order Streptosporangiales; family Nocardiopsidaceae; genus Nocardiopsis; species Nocardiopsis sp. iso_40. Next base: position 2,720,562 of record NZ_CM149666.1, read on the forward strand.
AGCGCGGCCAGAGTCCGTCGTCCGGGGCGGGTGGAGGGCGCGGGGCCGGCGTCGGCTCCGGTGCCGGGGGCAGCCGGGGTTACTGCATCGGCCGAGGGGGCGGCGCGCCGGGGCAGGTGGCGGTGGCACAGCACGGCCAGGGCCAGGTAGAGCAGCGCGCACGAGGCGATGCCCCACCGGGGGTCGGGCAGCGCCATGATCGCCGCGCCCAGGACCGTGGCCCCCACGATCCCGACGTTGATCACGTAGGCGTGGACCGTCACGTCGCGCAGCCGGTCGCCGCCGCTGCCCACGAAGGCCGGGTAGGCCAGGGCGAAGGACATGGTGACCGCCACCTGGACGGCCGAGAGCACGGTGAAGGCGGTGAAGGTCGGCAAGAGCGCGATCGCCACCTCCAGCACGGCGGCGGCCACCAGCCCCCAGGTGACCAGCGAGGCCATGGTCAGGCGGCGGGCCACCAGACCCCACAACGGCATCGCGGCCAGGGCGGTGGCCCGGCACACCCAGATGTAGGTACCGGTCGCGGCCACGTCCGTGACGCCGAACAGGCGCTCGAACAGCTGGGGGTAGAACGGGCTCAGCGCCACGTCCGAGACCACGTGCATGACGACGACGAGCAGGTACAGGCGGCGGAAGGAGGGGTTGTTCACCGTCCGGCCCCGGGCGCGGGCGCGCCGAAGGAGGTGAAGGCGGTGCGTTCGGGCAGCCGGTGGACGGTGCGTCCGGCGATGCTGTTGAGGATGGTGGCCGCGCGCCAGGCGCCCAGCCCCAGGTCCGGTGCGCCGACGCCGTGCGTGTGCAGTTCGGCGTTCTGCACGTGGATGGGGGCCTCCAGCGCAGGGTCGGCCGACAGGCGCAGGTCGGCGCCGATGACCGGCCGGCCGCGGTCGTCGGTGTGCAGGAACTTGGCCACAGGCGCCAGGAAGTCGGGGTCGCGCTGGGCGTAGCCGGAGGCGGCCACGACGGCGTCGGTGCGCACGGTGAACTCGCGGTCCTGCTCGCGGTGGACGAAGGTGAGTTCGTAGCCGTCCGCCGCGCGCCGGGCCGCCCGCAGTTCGCAGTGCGCGCGCAGGCTGGCTCCGGTGGGGGCGCCGGCGATGCCGCGTTCGTAGAGCACGTCGTGGATCTCGGAGATGGTGTCGGCGCTGATGCCCTTGTACAGCTGCCACTGCTCGGGCACGGTCCGGTCCTTGACCGGCTGGGGCAGGGCGTGGAAGTAGCGGGTGTAGTCCGGGGTGAAGTGCTCCAGGCCCAGCTTGGAGTACTCCATCGGGGCGAAGGCGGGCGAGCGGGTCAGCCAGTGCACGGCGGTGTCGCGGTGCGCGGACGAGCGCAGCAGGTCGAGGAAGACCTCGGCGCCGGACTGGCCGGATCCGATCACCGTGACGTCGTCGGCCCCGGCCAGCGCGGGGGCGCGGTCCAGGTAGTGGGCGGCGTGGAAGACCCGGTCGCCCTCCAGGGCGCGCAGGGGCTCGGGCAGGACCGGCTCGGTGCCGATGCCCAGGACCAGGGCGCGGGTGCGCACGCTGGAGCGCCGGCCGTGCGCGTCGAGGTAGTCCACGGTGAGTACGCCGGAGTCGTGGCGCACGGCGCTGACGCGGGCGTCGAAGGTGCACGAGTCCAGGCTGTGGGCGACCCAGCGGCAGTAGTCGTCGTACTCGCGGCGGGGCACGTGGAAGTTCTCGGAGAAGTAGAACGGGAAGAGCCGGTCGTGTGCGCGCAGGTAGGACAGGAACGACCAGCGGCTGGTGGGGTCGACCAGGCTCACCAGGTCGGCGAGGAAGGGGACCTGGAGCCGGGCGCCCTCCAGGAGCAGGCCCGGGTGCCAGGAGAAGGAGGGCCGGGCTTCCAGGAAGTGCGCGGACAGGTCGGGGACGGCGTCGGCGAGGGCGGCCAGGGCCAGGTTGAACGGGCCCAGGCCCACGCCCACGAGGTCGTGCACGTGGCCGTCGCCGGGGGAGGGTGCGCTGGTCAACGGGACTCCTGGAGGTGGGCCTGCTCGGCGTCGCCGGCGTCGGCGACCAGGGCGAGCAGCGCGGCGGTGTCGTCGGGGGTGGTGTCGGGGTTGAGCAGGGTGAGTTTGAGCCACACCCGGCTGTCGATGCGGGTGCGGCCCACGACGGCGCGGCCCTGCTCCAGCAGGCGGCGGCGGAGCCGGGCGTTGACCCGGTCGCCGTGTTCGGCCTCGCCCCCGGCCCGGTAGCGGAAGACCACCGTGGTCAGAGAGGGTTCCTGGGCCAGGTCGAGCCGGGGGTCGGCGGTGACCTGGGCCGCGGCGGAGCGGGCCAGGTCGTGGCAGGCCTCGACCATGGCGCCCAGCCCGTCCGCGCCCAGGGTCCGCAGGGTCACGGCGATCTTGAACACGTCGGCGCGGCGGGTGGTGCGCAGGGAGTAGCCGAGCAGGCTCGGGTAGCCGGACTCCTCGTCGTCGGTGGGGTTGAGGTAGTCCACCGAGCGGGACAGCGGGGCGAACAGGGCGCGCTCACGGGTGAGCAGCACACCTGCGGCGACCGGTTGCCAGCCGAGTTTGTGCAGGTCCATACCGATCGAGTGGGCGCCCTCGATGCCGGTGAGCAGGTGGCGCAGGCGCCGGGAGAAGAGCAGGCCGCCCCCGTAGGCGGCGTCCACGTGCAGCCACACGTCGAACTCGCGGGCCAGGCGGGCGATCTCGGGCAGGGGGTCGATACCGCCCAGGTCGGTGGTCCCGGCGGTGGCCACGACCGCGACGGGCAGGTCGCCGTCGGCGCGCACGCGCTCCAGGGCCGAGCGCAGGTCCTCGACCCGCATCCGGTGCCGGTCGTCGACCTGGACGGGGACCACCGCGTCCTCGCCCAGGCCGAGCAGGGCGGCCGAACGCTGGACGGAGAAGTGGGCGGCGGCGCCGCACAGGATCCGGGGGCGCGCGGTGCCCGCCGCGCGCGCGACCCCGTGGCGGCCGGGGTCGGTGCCGGCGGCGCCCAGCGCGTGGTCGCGGGCCAGCAGCAGGGCGGTGAGGTTGGATTCGGTGCCGCCGGAGGTGATCACACCGCCGGCCCCCGCGCCGTGGTAGCCGACGAGGTCGGCGAGCTCGGCGACGAGTTGGGTCTCCATCGCTGTCGCGGCGGGGGACTGGTCCCAGGAGTCCAGGGACTGGTTGAGGACCGAGGCGACGGTGTCGGCGGCCACGGCCACGGCCAGGGGTGGGCAGTGCAGGTGGGCGGCGCAGTGCGGGTGGGCGGGGTCGGCGGCCCCGGCGGTCAGGGCCCCGGTCAGGCGGGGCAGCGCGGCGGCGCCGGTGGCGGTCAGGGCGCCGCGGACCGCCTCGTCGACCTCGCGCGGTGTGCTGGCGGGCAGGGGGCCGCCGCGTTCGGCGGTGGCCAGGGCCAGGGTCCGCATGGCGTCGTCGACCAGCGCCGCGACGGCGGCGGGACCCCGGGGTGCTCCGGCGAGGCGCGGGGGAGGGGGCGGTCCCTGGGGAGCGAGCGGGGTGTCTCCGGGGGTGGCCAGTTCGGCACTGTGGGTGATCGGCATGGGCGCGTGGTACCTGGTTTCCGTGGGTCGGTTTCTCAGACGTTCAGCGGCAGGACCAGGCAGTGGTGGCGGCGCCAACCGGCGTGCGGGGCGAGGTCGCCCACCTGCCGCCAGCCGTTGCGCAGGAAGATCTCCAGCGCGTGGGTGTTGGTCTCGGCCACCAGGCCGGCCGCGCGTTCCTCGTCGCGTCCGCTCAGCAGGAAGGGGGCCATGCGCTCGGCCAGTCCGCTGCGCCGGTAGGGGGTGCGGATGAGGGCCTCGCACACGCCGAAGGTGCGCCCGGGCCACTCGCGTGCGAGGTCGTCCCCGACGCCCGGCGCCGGGGTGAAGCCGTCCCACCAGCCCGTGGTCGTGGGCAGCGTGTAGCCGTAGACGAACGCGGCGGGCTCCCCGTCGGCGTGGCAGGAGGTGAGGCGGAAGCCCGGGCGGGCCGCGCTGAAGGCCAGGCGTTCGCGGAAGGGCGGGTCGCTGTGGTCGGGCAGGTGCAGGGCGTGCGCGTAGACCTCCTCGTAGATCTCGACCCAGGGGTCGAGGTCGTTCAGGACGTCGGTGCCGGTGAGGTTGTCGATGCGCCAGGCCGTGGTGTCCTGGGGGCGGGTCGCTGCGCTCGTCGGTGCGGTGGGCACGATGGTGCGGCCTCCTCGGTCGTCGGCGCGCTGGGCGCCCGGGGGTGGGGGCGGGGTGGGGTGAGGGGAACATCAGGGACAAAATAATTAGGCCAGGCTAACCTAACCATGTCAAGGTAGATGTGTCGCCTGAGATTCGGATCACACCGCCTCGGAGGAATCGACGCTCACCCTCGGCGCCGCCGGGTGGGCCAGGAACGCGGGCATCGCGAACTCGTGCCCGTAGGCGCCCGCGTTGGGAAAGACCAGCGTGTCGCCCGCGCGCAGCGCCTCCACGCGTACGTCCCGGGCCAGGACGTCCTCGGGCGTGCACAGCTCGCCCGAGATCGTCACCGACGCTCCGTCCACCCGGGGCCGGGGCATCCCCTCGGGCCACGACGGCTCCGCCACCACCGCGAAGTTGTGTCGGATCTCCCACGAGGTCGGTAGCTGGAAGTGGTTGATCCCGCCCCGTACGACCGCGAAGTCGAGGCCGTAGGCGGACTTGATGTCGGTCACGCGCGCCGCGTACCACCCGGCGGGGGCGGCGATCCACCTCCCGGGCTCGAAGACGACCTCCACACCCGGGTCGGGCAGCTCCGCCAGCTCCGCACCGAAGCCCTTGACGTCGAAGGCCTCCTCGTCCTCCTCGAAGGGGACGCCGAGCCCGCCGCCCACGTCCACCACCCGCAGGTCCACCCCGTGCGCGTCCGCCGTCCGCCGGGCCCACTCCAGGCACCAGCGCACGTACGCGGCATGGGCGACGGCGTCGGTGTTGCCGCTCACCGCGTGCACGTGGAAGCCCGTCAGGTCCAGGCCGGGCAGGGAGAGGGCGGTACGCACCGCCCCGTCCACGAGGGGCTCGGGCAGCCCGAAGGGGGAGGGTGTGCCGCCCATGGCCAGCGCACCGCGCACCGGGACCCGCTCGGGGTTGACGCGCAGCGTCACCGGCAGCACCGTGCCCGCGGCCACGGCGGCCGCCGAGGCCCGGTACAGCTCCAGCTCGCTCTCGGCGTTGACGACCACCTCGGCGCCGCTCTCGGCCCGCAGGCGGGCCAGGCCGGCGAGCATCTCGGGGGACTTGCCCGGGCCGCTCACGGCGATCGGACGGCCGCGGTGGCCGCCGGCGCTGCCCCGCAGGTGGGTCAGGGCGGAGCGGGCCTCGTGCAGGGACGCGGTCTCGAAGCCGTCGACCGCCTCGGCCAGGTGCGCCAGGACCTCCCCGAAGCCGTTGGACTTGACCGCGAAGTACACCCGCGCCCAGTCGGGCAGCGCACCGCGCAGCTCACGGGCCCGGGACGTCGCCAGGGCGGGGTCGTAGACGTAGCCCGACCCGGGGTCGGCGGCCAGGCGCCGGGCCGCCTCGCGGACGGCCCGGGGGATCCGCTCGGGGGCCAGGGCCGGGGTGTGGTCGAAGGAGCGGGGCGGTTCCATGTGTTCCCTCCGGGTTGGTGGTCCCGCCGTGCCGCCTGCGCGGCGCACGGCAGGGCGAGGGCCCGCGCGGCGGCTGCCGCACGGGCCCGGGGCGGCCCGCTCGGGGCCGGTCGCTGTCACGGTCCGACGCGGGCGGTCGGGACCGGCCTCAGCGCTGGGCGTCGACGCCGAAGATCTCGGCGATGTCGTCCAGGGTCTTGTGGGCGGCGATCAGGCCCACGCCGGAGATCCAGTAACCGTCGTCGACCTCGGTGATCTCGCCCTCCAGCTCGCTCCACAGCGGGCTGGACTGGTACTCCTCCTTGGACTCCTGGACGCCGTCGGCGCCGCCGTCGTCGTAGGTGGCCACGAACACGTGGTCGGCGTCCAGGTCGAGCAGGCGCTCCTGGCTGTGGTAGGTGATGATCTCGTCGGTCCCGGTGTCCACGCCGGGGCCGGGCTCCAGGCCCACGTCCTCCAGGATCACGCCCACGTAGGAGGTGGGGGTGTACAGGCGCACACCCTCCTCGTCGCCGGCGAAGCGGGCCACCGACACGGTCGGGGCCTCGCCGCCGTTGGACTCGACGATCTCCTCGCCGATCGCGGCGGCGCGCTCCTCGTACTCGGTGAGCAGTTCCTCGGCCCGGTCCTCGGCGTTCAGGGCCTGGGCGGTCAGACGCAGGTTGTCCTTCCAGATCGCACCGGTGGTCTCGGACATGACCGTGGGCGCGATCTCGGTGAACTGGCCGTAGCCGTCGCCGTGGCGGACCTCGGCGGACAGGATCAGGTCGGGTTCGGTGGCGGCCACCAGCTCCGGGTCCAGGTCCCACAGCAGCCCCACGGGCTGGGCGTCGTCGGCGGTGCCGGTGTTCCACTCGCTGTCGCGGAGGTAGTCCGGCAGCTCGGTGACGTCCTCGGAGAACGTGGTGAAGCCCACGACGTTGCCGCCCAGGGCCAGGGTGGAGTCCACGAAGGCGGCGTCCAGCGGAAGCACGCGCTCCGGCGGCGCCGGGATCTCGGTCTCGCCCATCTGGTGCTCGACCGTCATCGGGTAGCCCTCGGCGGACTCACCCCCGGTCCCGTCGGAGGTGTCCTCGGCCGGGCCGCTCGCCCCGCAGGCGGTGAGCAGGGCGACGGCCGCGGCCGTCGCGACGGTGGGCAGGCCCGCACGGCGCAGCGGGGTCCAGGCGTTCATTCTCAGGTACTCCATCGGTTAGGGGACGATCTGGGGCATGCGAGCAGCGGGGGACATACCCCGGATGTGTAGTTCCTGGTTGGGACGTGGCAAACTTAGATCATCAAAGTGTGGCTAGGCAAACCTAACTAAGGTTGACCTGGCCTTCGTCATGATGGGAGACCTCGGTGCACGACACCAGCGGGCCGCCCCCGAGCCCCCTGGCGGCCCCCGCCCCGGACGCCCCCGAACTGCGCGGAGGCGTACTCGGAGCCAGACGCGCACGCCGTATCGCCGGGCTGGCGGCCCTGGCGCTCGCCCTGGGAGCGGTCGTGGCCGCGAGCGTCCTGGTGGGCGCCCGCGCCCTGGACCCCGTAACCGTGTGGCAGGCGCTCGCCGGGACCGCCGACCGCGAGGCCGACATCATCGTCCACCAGATCCGGCTGCCCCGTACCGCCCTGGGCGTGCTCGCCGGGATCAGCCTGGGACTGGGCGGCGCGCTCATGCAGGGCCACACCCGCAACCCCCTCGGCGACCCCAGCATCCTCGGCGTCACCTTCGGGGCCGCCCTGGCGGTCGTCCTGGGCATCGCGCTGGCCGGCATCACCGCGGTCCAGGCCCAGTCGGCGCTCGCCTTCGGCGGCGCCGCACTCGCCGCCGTCGTCGTCTACGCCATCGGCTCCGTCCCCGGACGCGGACCCACACCCATCACCCTGGCCCTGGCCGGGACCGCCGTCAGCTGGCTGTGCTACTCCGTGGTCTCGGGGGTGGTCCTGCTGGACCAGGCCACCATGGACAACTTCCGGTTCTGGCGGGTGGGCTCCCTCGTGGGCCGCGACCCCGACATCATCCTCCAGCTGCTGCCCTTCGTGGTCGTGGGCGTCCTCCTGGCCCTGTCCAACGCCGGCGCACTCAACGCCCTGGCCCTGGGCGAGGACACCGCACGCGCCCTGGGACACCGGGTGGGCCGGGCCCGCCTGACGGGGCTGGTCGCCATCACCCTGCTCACCGGCGCCACCGTGGCCGCCTGCGGGCCGATCGCCTTCGTCGGCCTCATCGTGCCGCACGTGGCCCGGGCCGTCGCCGGCTCCGACCACCGGTGGCTGCTGCCCTACTCGGCCCTGATGGGCGCGGTCCTGCTGCTGACCGCCGACGTGCTCGGCCGCTTCCTCGCCCCGCCGGGCGAACTCCAGGTCGGTGTGGTCCTCGCCCTGATCGGTGCCCCCTTCTTCATCTACGTCGTCCGCCGCCGGAGGCTGCTCTCCCTATGACCTCCACCCTCACCCCCACCGACGGCCGCGAGCGCGCCCTGGCCCGCCTGGCACTGCGGCACCGGTTCCTGCGCCTGGGACCCGTGGCACTCCCGTGGCGGCCGCGCCCGGTCCTGGCCGGAGCCGTGACGACACTGGTCATGGCCGTGCTGGTGTGGCTCAACCTCATGGTCGGGGAGACCGTACTGACCCCCGGCCAGGTGTGGGCGCACATCATCGGCACCGACTACGAGCACTACTTCACGCTCTGGCGGGTGCGGATGCCCCGCGTGGTGGTCGGCCTGCTGGCCGGAGCCGCCCTGGCCGCGGCCGGGGCCGTCACCCAGACCATCATGCGCAACCCCCTGGCCAGCCCCGACCTGCTCGGTGTCACCCACGGAGCCAGCGCCGGCGTGGTCGCGGTCCTGGCGTTCGGCGGCAGCTACGGCATCGTCAGCGGCACCACGGCCTCCTTCGGCATCCCCGCCGTCGCCCTCGTGAGCGGACTGGCCTCCGGCCTGCTCTGCTACGCCCTGGCCCGGCGCGGCGGCATCGACGGCTACCGGCTGCTGCTGGTGGGCGTGGGCATGTCGGCGGTCCTGATGAACATCACCCTGTGGATGCTCACCCTCGGCGAGGTCACCGACACCGGCCGCGCCATGGTGTGGATCGCGGGCAGCCTGACCATGCGGACCTGGACCAACGCCCTGCCCACAGCGCTGGCCCTGGCCGTGCTGCTGCCGTTGGCCCTGGTGGCCGCGCGCACCCTGGACACCCTCTCCTACAGCGACGACGTGGCCCGGGGCCTGGGCCTGCCCCTGGAACGGGCCCGCACCTCGATGCTGGTGCTGGCCGTGCTGCTGGCCGCCTTCGGAACCTCGGCCGCCGGGCCGATCCTGTTCGTCTCCCTGGCCTGCCCGCAGATCGCCCTGCGCCTGGCCCGCGCACCCAGGCCGCCGGTCCTGCTGTCCGCCCTGGTGGGGGCCGCACTGACCTGCGGTGCCGACCTCATCGCCCGCAACCTGCTGACCAACATCCAGCTCCCGGTCGGTGTGGTCACCGGCTGCCTGGGCGCCCTCTACCTCATCTACCTGCTCGTCCGCGGCAACCGAAAGGCCCAAGCGTGACCACTTCACCCAGTACAGCCGCTCAGGCCGAGGCCTCCGCCACCGACCGCGCCCCCTCCCGGCTCAGCGCCCGCGGCCTCACCCTGGCCTACGACGACCACACCGTCGTCGACGGCCTGGACGCCGACATCGTCGAGGGCACCATCACCTGCGTTATCGGGCCCAACGGTTGCGGAAAGTCCACCATGCTGCGCGCCCTGGGCCGCCTCATGCGTCCGAAGTCGGGTGTGGTCGAGCTCGACGGCCGCGACATCCACCGGGTGCCCACCCGCGAGGTGGCGCAGGTGCTGGGGGTCCTTCCGCAGCAGCCGGTCGCCCCGGACGGCCTCACCGTCGCCGACCTGGTCGCCCGGGGCCGCCACCCGTCCCAGCGGTGGTACCGGCAGTGGTCGGGCGACGACCACCAGGCGGTCTCCCGGGCCCTCGAACAGACCGGCCTGCTGGAGCTGGCCGACACCCCGATCCAGGAACTGTCCGGCGGCCAGCGCCAGCGCGCGTGGATCTCGATGGTCCTGGCCCAGGGCACGGACCTGCTGCTGCTTGACGAACCCACCACGTTCCTGGACTTGGTGCACCAGGTCGACGTCCTGGACCTGGTCCAGGAACTGCACCGGCAGGGCGGGCGGACGATCGTGATGGTGCTGCACGACCTGAACCTGGCCGCGCGCTACGCCGACACCGTCATCACCATGCGCGAGGGCCGGGTGGTGGCCAGCGGGAGCCCCGCCGAGGTGCTCACCCCCGAACTCCTGCGGAAGGCCTTCGACCTGGAGGCCGTGGTCACCGAGGACCCGGTCACCGGCGGTCCGCTCATCGTCCCCGTCGGCCGCAGCACGGGGGCCGTGTGACCGTCCGGGCGGTCCGCGACAAGGCGCTCTGCTACGTCGTCCGTGCGGGACGGCTGCTGGTGTTCCGCCACGCCGACCACCCGCCGGAGGAAGTCGGGTTGCAGGTCCCGGGCGGCGGTGTGCGCCCGGGCGAGCTCCCGGAGGCGGCGGCCCTGCGGGAGGCCCGGGAGGAGACCGGACTGGCGGGTCTGCGTGTGGTGCGCGCGCTGGGGACCGCCGAGTACGACCTCGCCCCGTACCGGTTCGAGCTCCAGCGCCGACACTTCTTCCTGCTGGCGGTGGAGGGACCGGTGCCGCAGCGATGGTTCTCCGCCGAGGACAACGACGGGGTCGGGGAGCCGGTCCGGTTCGAGTGCTTCTGGATCCCGCTGGAGTCCGCACACGTGCTGCAGTCCGGTCAGGGAGCCCTGCTGGGGAGAATGTACGACTGAGGCCCGGGCGCGGGGCCGCTCGGAATGCGACCCGCCGGGGCGAGGCTGGTGGACGGGAGCCCGGGGGGTGGTCGAGGATCAGCGTAGGGTCACACGGTGAGTGTTCGTACGGCTGTGCGCAGTGAGCACCCCCGACATGTTGGGGGAGTTGTAGGTGCGTTCACCCGGGTTTCACCGGAGCGTGTGAAACCTCAGCCAAGGTCGTGAGCGACCAGGCAGGAGACCTCCTGCACGATCGCCTCCGCACCCCGGGCGGAGCCCCGCAGCTCCTCCCGGGGCGTGTGAGCGGTCACGATCCCCAAGGAGTAACGCGTGCCCGAATCCGCGACCCCCCGCCGTCGGCTTCCCCTCCTCGACCTCGTGGGCGGCGGCAGATCCCGCGCGACGTGCCACTACCGCTGCGGCGACGCCTGTTTCCACCCCGCGCCCAACACCAGCTCCAACTCCTACTTCGGTGACATCTTCCAGGGCATCATCTCCCGCCGCTCCGCGCTGCGCGCCGGCGCGGTGACCGCCGGGGCCAGCGCCTTCGGCCTGGCCTCCCTCACCCCGGCGGCGGCCGACCGCGGCCCGAACCGCCCCCACCCCGCGCCCCGTCTCACCTTCAAGAGCGTGCTGCCCAACAACGACGACGCGCTCACCGTGCCCAAGCACTACGAGCAGCACGTCATCATCCGCTGGGGCGACCCCGTCCTGCCCGGCGCCCCCGAGTTCGACGTCAACGCCCAGACCGCCCAGGCCCAGGCCCAGCAGTTCGGCTACAACTGCGACTACGTCGGCTTCCACCAGCTCGACGACGACCACGGCCTGCTCTGGGTGAACCACGAGTACACCAACGAGAGCATCATGTTCGCGGGCTGGAACGGCGGAGCCAACGCAGACCCCGAGCAGCTCCGCGTCGTCATGGCCGCGCACGGCGGCTCCCTGGTCGAGCTGGAGCGCGTCGGCGGGACCGGCCAGTGGAAGCTGTCGCAGGGCGAGCGCTCCTTCAACCGCCGCATCCACACCTCCACCCCCATGACCCTCTCGGGCCCCGCCGCCGGCAGCGACCTGCTCAGGACCGAGGCCGACCCCACGGGTACCGAGGTCCTGGGCATGCTCAACAACTGCGCGGGCGGGACGACCCCCTGGGGGACCTTCCTCAGCTGCGAGGAGAACTTCCACCAGTACTTCGGCAACGCGCCCGGCACCGCCGAGACCAACCGCTACGGCCTGAGCACCCGTGCCTCCGGTCGCCGGTGGGACCGGGTCGACGAGCGCTTCGACCTGTCCAAGCACCCCAACGAGGCCAACCGGTTCGGCTACGTCGTCGAGATCGACCCCCTCGACCCCCAGGCCAAGCCGGTCAAGCGCACCATGCTGGGCCGCTTCAAGCACGAGGGCGCCAACACCATCCTGGCCGCCGACGGGCGGGTCGTGGTGTACCTGGGCGACGACGAGCGCTTCGACTACATGTACAAGTTCGTCAGTGACGGCCGGTACGTCGAGGGGTCGCGCCGCCAGAACCTGACGCTGCTGGACTCGGGAACGCTCTACGTCGCCAGGCTCACCGGCAACAGCCCGGCCGAGGAGATCGACGGCTCCGGCGCCCTGCCCGCCGACGGGGAGTTCGACGGCACCGGCGAGTGGATCGCCCTGTGCAACTCCACCGAGAGCTTCGTCGAAGGCTTCAGCGTCGAGGAGGTGCTGGTCCACACCCGGCTGGCGGCCGACGCCGCGGGCGCCACCAAGATGGACCGTCCCGAGGACTTCGAGCCCAGCCCGGTCACCGGCAAGGTCTACTGCGCCCTGACCAACAACTCCGCCCGCGAGCCGGGCCAGGCCGACGAGCCCAACCCGCGCGGCCCCAACCGCTACGGCCACATCCTGGAGATCGTCGAGGACGGCGAGGACAACGCCGCCACGTCCTTCGGCTGGAACGTGCCGCTGGTGTGCGGCGACCCCGAGGACGACGACACCTACTACGCGGGTTTCGACAAGTCCAAGGTGATGCCGATCTCGTCGCCGGACAACCTGGCCTTCGACAAGCACGGCAACCTGTGGATCTCCACCGACGGCCAGCCCGGCTCGCTGGGCACGGCCGACGCCCTGCACGTCATGCCGGTCGAGGGACGCTTCCGCGGTGAGCTCAAGACCTTCGCCACGGTGCCGGTGCGCGCGGAGGCCTGCGGCCCCTTCATCAGCGAGGACAACAAGACCGTCTTCCTCGCGCCGCAGCACCCGGGCGACAACGGCACCTTCGAGTCGCCGACCAGCACCTGGCCCGACGGCGACTTCCCCCGCCCGTCCGTGGCGTGCATCTGGCACCAGGCCGGCCGCGACGTCGGCCAGTGAACCGGCCGCGACAGCGGTGACCTGACCCGGTCGGGCCCCACGGGCCCGGCGCAGGCCCCGGCCCCGGTCCTCTCCGTCGTGGGGGAGGGACCGGGGCCGGTCCTCTTCCCGGCCCCCGGGACGGGGACCCGGTGCCGCTACAGCGTCCGTTCGAAGCACAGGGAACCGGGGGAGTCCGCGTAGGCGCCGAAGGCGGGCACGGGCGTGTAGCCGGAACGGGTGTAGAAGCGCACCGCATCGGGCTGGCGGTCACCGGTCTCCAGCCGCAGGCACTTCCACCCCCGATCGCGCGCCCACCCTTCGAGGGCGCCCAACAACACCGCCGCCGCACCCGAACCGCGGTGCTCGGGCAGCACGTACATGCGTTTGACCTCACCGGCTCCCTCACCGAGGTCGCGCAGGCCGCCGCAGCCCACGGCCCGGCCGGCGCCGTCGCGCACCACCGCGAACACGGCGATGTCGGCGGCGGAGGGCGGGGTTCCGGGCTCGGAGTCGGGAGTGCCGTACCTTTCGGCGATCTCCCGCCGCTGTCCGGAGCGCAGCGCGGCGGCCTCGGGGTCGTCCCAGGGGACCAGTTCGACGTTCACGGCACGAAGGTGCCGCAGCGGTGTTTCCAGGATGTCAAGAACCCGTTTCGGGCGCGGAACCCGTGTCCGCCCCACCTCGGCCCCGGCCCCGGGGGCCGGGGCACTCAGCCCTGCGGGTCGGCGAGGGCCTCGCGCATCACCCGGAACTTCGACTCGGTCTCGGCGGCCTCCTCGGCGGGGTCCGAACCGGCCACGATCCCCCCGCCGGCGTACAGGCGCGCGCTTGAGCCGTCCACGCGGGCGCAGCGCAGCGCGATCCCCCATTCGGAGTTGCCCGCGCCGTCCAGCCAGCCGACCGGCCCGGTGTAACCGCCCCGGTCCATCCCCTCGACCTCACCGATCAGCCGCATCGCCGTTTCGGTGGGGGTCCCGCCCACGGCCGCGGTGGGGTGCAGGGCCGCCACCGCGTCCAGTGCCGAGACCCCGGGGGCGAGCCGGGCGTGGACGCGGGTGGCCAGGTGCTGGACGTTGGCGAGTCCGAGCAGGTGCGGCCAGGCGGGGACGGCCAGCTCCGCGGCGAGCGGTTCCAGCGCGGTGCGCAGTGAGTCCACCGCCAGCCCGTGCTCCTCGACGTCCTTGGCCGAGGCCATCATCTCCTGGCCCAGGCGCCGGTCGGACTCGGCGTCCTCACCGCGGGGGCGGGTACCGGCCAGCACCAGCGAGGTGAGCTGGTCGCCCTCACGGCGCAGCAGCAACTCGGGGGTGGCGCCGACCATGCCGGCGACGGAGAAGGTGAAGCAGGACGGGAACCGGTTGCGCAGCCGCTCCAGCAGGACGCGCACGTCCACGGGGGACTGCGCCCGGGCGATGGCGTCCCGGGCGAGTACGGCCTTCTCCAGTTCCCCCGCCCGGATGCGCCCGACGGTCCCGGCGACCGCGTCCATCCACTCCTGGCGGGTCAGTGATCCGGGCCGCCACTCCAGGGGCCCGACCGGGCGCGGCTCGGTGGCGGGGCGCAGCAGCTCCTCGGGATGTTCGACGGGCTCGTCGGTGACTGTGGTCAGCCAGGCGCGGTCGCCCCGGCGGCCCACGAGTACCCGGGGCACGACGAGCGCCGATCCCGGGGAGGTGGGAGCGAAGGTGAACGTGCCGAAGGTGACCAGGCCGGTGCCGGGCAGGCCCACCTCGTCCTCTACCTCGGCGTGCTCCAGCAGTCCGGCGAACCAGCGGGCCGCCTGGGCGATACGGGAGTTGTCGGTGGGCGGAGTTCCGGCGGGGGCCGCCTCGGGCTCCAACCGTGCCGCCTCGCCCCAGCCCACGATCCCGTCGTCCCCGGACAACCAGGCCAGGGCCGCTCCCTCGGGCAGCCGACGGACGAGGCTGTCGGCGCGGTCGCGCAGGGGGACGGTGCGGACGAACAGTTTCGGTGGGCTCAGCACGGCGTTCACCATGTTTTTTGGGCGTGCAGGCCCGGTTCCTCAGAACCGGGAGGAAACGCCCTCCTCCTTCTTCCAGGTGTAGGCATAGCCGTCCGCCCGCTGGAGCAGACGCACGTGCTTGTGGTTGATCCCGGCCTGACGTCCATGACCGGTGGTGATGTCAAAGCTCCCCCTGGCCCGCACGAGGACACGCCCGGTGTGGGTGCCCGCACGTTTCCCAGAAGGCACGACGGCGCGGACCAGGTCTCCGGTGGTGAAGGAGAAGTACTGCTTCTGGCGGGCGGCACGCAGCCGGGGGAACCCGTACCGGTCCGGTGTGGTGCGCGCATACCGGCCCCGCCCGGTGCACCCGGCGACCAGCACCCGCTCCACGGTCTGGGTGACGGTGTCGACCTTGCCGACGGCCAGGGCGTCCAGGGTGTGGGTCTTGGGCAGGTGGTTGCGGGTGCGGTTGAACTTGGTGCGCCCACCCGAGGCCACATGGGTGGGCAGCCGTTCCTCCAAGGCGCGCCAGAGCGCCCACCGGGTGGACTGCGCAGCGGCGGCATCACGCAGCGGTGCCTTCGCCTGGGCCAGGATGCGCGCGGCGGCCTTGGGAGCGAACTCCTCCACGGGCCGGTTCGTTTTGGTCTGGTTGCAGGGCACGCACGCCAACACCAGGTTCGACACCCGATCCGACCCGCCCCGCGAGCAGGGGTGGACATGGTCGACGTTCAACGGCACGTTCACAGCCCCGCAGTACACGCAGGCCCGGTCGAACTTGGCCAGCAGGTACTCGCGCACCTCGAACCCGACCAGAGTGCCCTGCTGGTACTCCACCCCCTCCAACGGCCTCCCGGCGGACAGGGCGTGGGTGTCGAACGCGACCCGTTCCACGTATACCGCCTTGACCGGTGCCCACCGACACAGCCGCTCCACCCAACCGAGGGTCGTGTCCACCCGGTGGCGCAGAGAGGGAGCCAACCACCCTCGGGGGCGGGTGCGGTTGGAGAACCGGGACGTGCGGTGGCGCAGGTTCGCGCTCCGGCGCCGCCGCCGGTACCCCGCACGCTGTTGCATCTTCTTGCGGATCCGGGAGCCCCGGTGGTCGAGCTGGATGCTGTACCTGCCCCGACGCTCCCCCGCCTGCTGGGTGAACACGGCGATACCGGTGTGCTTGCTTCCGGGGTCGATCCCGACCTGAACACCGTCCACCTCGGACTCTGCGGCGGTGCGGTCGGTGAGGCGGATCGTGAAGGGGGTGTGCCGGGCCACCACGGCACGCCCCTTGGTCAGGAGCTTGCGGGCTCGGGCGGGCGGGCACGGCTGTAGCGGGACACCGTTCTTGTCCAGGACGAACACATACGGTGCGGTGTTCTTGGTGCGGGCCTCACGGCCCTGCTCCCCAACAGGGTTGGGGGTGACGCCAGAACCGCCAGGTGAGGCTGCTCTGGTCTCCCCTCGCACAGGGTCCGCGCCGGGTACCGCATTGCGGTGTCGGAGTCCCGTTTCGTGCCCGATCCGGGGCGTGTCTGCTGACTCCGATTCCAGAGCCTGGCGCTGAGGAAGCACGCCAGGGTGGGTCTGCTGTCCTGCGCGGAACGTAGCCATCGAGGTCACCTCCTTGATGATGGCTGGTGCTGGTAAAGGCGGCCCCCAACCACAGGGGTTGAAAGCCCGGGCCTTCAGGCCCGAGATCCCTTTACAGCAGGAAAGTCTAGGTCCCGGTCCGGCACGCCGTGCCCCTGGTCCGGCGCGTACGGCGGGCACGGAAGATCCGTGTCCCCGTCCCCTCCGGGGGTGGCGCCGGGGGCCGGAGACGGGCGGCAGGGCCGGGGAACCCGGCCGTTTCCGGTGCCCGCCCCGCGGTGTTCCGTTGACCTGGGAGAAGATTCCCGGCGATCACACTGTGCGATGTTATCCACACATTGGTCGTATCGTGTCCAAAAATTGACATCTTGCTTTAATCTGGGTCGCGGCGCGACGCCAGGGGGACGGCGGTGCGCGGACAGGCCGGAGGGAATTGTTGATGCGTTCGATGGCACGGGCCGTGACCACGCCGCGCGCCGGAACACGGTGGGCGGCGGCCGCCGCCGCGGCCACGGTGCTGTTGGCCGGGTGTTCCGCGAACGGGAACGGCTCCGGGGCCGGGGACCCCGTGGCCGGAGGCGAGGGGCTGGCGGCCCCCGCCGCCTGCGCCGCCGACGGCGACAAGCGCCAGATGCGCGGCACCTGGCTCACCACGGTCCGCAACATCGACTGGCCCTCCGAGCCCGGCCTGTCCGCCGAGGAGCAGAAGGCCGAGCTCGACGCGTGGCTCGACGAGTCGGTCGAAATGGGGTTGAACGCCGTCTTCCTGCACGCCCGGCCCACCGCCGACGCCGTGTACGAGTCCGATCTCGAACCCTGGGCCCGCTACCTCACCGGGGAACAGGGCGGCGATCCGGGCTACGACCCGCTGGAGTACGCGGTCGAGGAGGCGCACGAGCGCGGCCTGGAGATGCACGCCTGGTTCAACCCCTACCGGGTGGGACTCCAGGACCCCGACGTGGAGAACCTCACCGACGACCACCCCGTCAGGCAGAACCCGGAATGGCTGGTCGACTTCGGCACCGAGGCCTACGTCGACCCCGGCAACCCCGAGGTCCGGGAGTGGGTCACCTCGGTCATCATGGACGTGGTCGAGCGCTACGACATCGACGGCATGCACTTCGACGACTTCTTCTACCCGTACCCGAAGGACGGCGCGAGCTTCGACGACGACGCCAGTTGGGAGGCGCACGGCGGCGACTTCGACGACCGCGGCGACTGGCGGCGCGAGAACGTCAACCAGCTCATGCGGGACGTGCACGGCCGGATCCAGGAGACCAAGCCCTGGGTGAGCTTCGGTGTCTCCCCGTTCGGCATCTGGCGCAACGACAGCACCGATCCCACCGGTTCGCCCAGTTCGGGCCTGCAGTCCTACGACGCCCAGTACGCGGACACCCGCACCTGGATCGAGGAGGGCACCGTCGACTACGTCGCTCCGCAGCTGTACTGGGAGCGGGGGTTCGCCACGGCCGACTACGAGGCTCTGACCGAGTGGTGGGCCGACGAGGTCGAGGGGACCGGCGTCGACCTGTACGTGGGCCAGGCCGCCTACCGTCTCGGCGATGACGGCTGGACCGACGACGACGCGCTGAGCAGACAACTCGACTTCTCGAGTGAGCTCGACCAGGTCTCCGGAGACATCTACTTCTCGGTCAGGAGCCTGCGCGAGAACGGCGGCGCGGTCGAGCACCTGCTCGACACCCACTACGCCGGGCCCGCGCTGCCCCCGGTGATCGACTCGCCCGGGGACGAGGGGCCCCTGGCCGGCGCGCCCGTCGGCGTCTCCGCCCGGGAGGGCGACGGCACGGTCGAGGTCGAGTGGCAGCAGGTCGAGGACGCCCGCTTCTACGCGGTCTACCGTCTTGCGGCCGACGCGGCCCAGGCCCTGGAGGACGGGGACGACCAGGCCTACTGCGCCGCGCTCGCACCGGAGAACCTGGTCGGGATGACCGGCGGTTCCAACCTGGCCGACACCGAGCCCCTGGAGGACGGCGGCGGTTACGTGGTCACCGCCCTGGACGACTACCGGGCGGAGGGGCCGGTCAGCGAGATCGCGGACCCGCGCGGCTGACCCGGACCGCACCGGAGCGGTGGTGCCCGACCGGGGTCGCGGCTCCAGCGGGACCTGCGGGCCCGCCCCCACGCCGGGGCGGGCCCGTTCGCATGTCCCCGGGATGGCAAAAACCACAGCAACTTGGTGATGAAGTTATGATCTGCTAGCAGAACATCCATAAAAATCTCGCAGGTGAGGCTAGTAGGTTATTCCCATGCCGACCTTTCAGATCAGCGAGGCCGCCGAGCTGCTCGGTGTCAGCGCCGACACCGTGCGCCGCTGGGTGGACGCCGGCCGACTGCCCGCCGAGCGCGCCCCCTCCGGGCGCCGTCGGCTCGACGGCGCCGAACTCGCCGCCTTCATGCGCGCCGGAGCGGACGAGGACCCCGGCCGCAGCGTCTCCTCCGCCCGCAATCGCTTCCGGGGGCTGGTCACCAACGTCGTCCGCGACCGGGTGATGGCCGGGGTCGAGATCCAGGCCGGGCCGCACCGGGTGGTCTCCCTGATGAGCCGGGAGGCCGCCGACGAGCTCGGACTCCGGGTCGGGACGGTGGCGACCGCGGTCGTCAAGTCCACCAACGTCGTCGTCGAGACCGCCGGAGGCCGACATGCGTGAACACGCCTGGCGCCGCCCGCGCCCGGGCGGCCCCTCCCGTGGGCGGGCCGCCGCTCTGACGGCCCTGGTCCTGGGGGCGACCGCCTGCGCCTCCGGCCCGGGCGCCGGGGCAGGGAGCGGGGGCCCCGGGTCCGGCGGGGAACTCACCGTTTTCGCCGCGGCCTCCCTGATCGACGTCTTCGAGGAGATCGCGGGCTCCTTCGAGCAGGAGCGGCCGGGGGTCACGGTCACCCTCAACTTCGCGGGCAGCAGCGAACTCGCCCAGCAGATCAACTCCGGCGCTCCCGCCGATGTCTTCGCCGCCGCCGACACCGCCACCATGGGGCAGGTCGTCGACGGTGAGGGCCTGGACGCCGACTGGGCCGCCGAACACGGTGGGCAGGCGCTGGTCTTCGCCACCAACACCCTGCGGATCGCCGTGCCGCCGGACAACCCGGCCGGGGTCGGCGGGCTCGCCGACCTGGCCGACGACGACGTCTCGGTCGCCTTCTGCGCGCAGGAGGTGCCCTGCGGCTCCGCCACCGCGACCGCTCTGGAAGCGGCGGGTCTGGAGGTCGTCCCGGTCACCCTGGAGGAGGACGTGCGGGCGGTGCTCACCAAGGTCGAACTCGACGAGGTCGACGCGGGCCTGGTCTACGCCACCGACGTCGCCTCCGCCGGGGGCCGTGTCGAGGGCCTGGAGTTCCCCGGGGCCGAGGAGGCCGCCAACGACTACCCGATCGGGGTCCTCGCCGGGGCCGCCGACCCGGACCTGGCCGCCGACTGGGTCGGGTTCGTCGCCGCCGAGGGCGCCCCGGTCCTGCGGGAGGCGGGGTTCGGTACACCGTGACCGCCGTCGTGACGCGCGCGAGCCGACGCGCCCCGCGCCCCCGTTCGGGGCGGGTGCCCTGGATCCTCCTCGTCCCCGCCGTGGTCGGCGTCCTCTTCCTGGTCCTTCCCTTCGCGGGGATGCTCCTCCGGGCCCCCTGGCCCACCATGGGCGCCCGCGTCACCGACCCCGACGTGGTGGCGGCCCTGTGGCTGTCGCTGTCCACCGCCACCGCGGCCACCGCCGTCTCCCTGCTGTTCGGCGTCCCCCTGGCCTGGCTGCTGGCACGCACCGAGTTCCCCGGCCGCCGACTCGTGCGGGCGCTGGTCACCGTCCCCCTGGTGATCCCGCCGGTCGTGGGCGGGGTGGCCCTGCTGATGGTCCTGGGCCGCAACGGACTGGTCGGCCGGTACCTGGACGCCTGGTTCGGCCTGACCCTGCCCTTCACCTCCGCCGCCGTGGTCATCGCCCAGGTGTTCGTGGCCATGCCCTTCCTGGTGATCAGTGTGGAGGGGGCCCTGCGCGGGGCCGACCGGCGCTACGAGGAGGCCGCCGCCACCCTCGGCGCCAGCCGCGTCACGATCTTCGCCCGGGTCACCCTGCCCATGGTCCTTCCCGGTATCGCCGCCGGGGCGGTGCTGTGCTGGGCGCGGGCCCTCGGTGAGTTCGGCGCGACCATCACCTTCGCCGGGAACTTCCCCGGCACCACCCAGACCATGCCGCTGGCGGTGTACATGGCCATGCAGCGCGACCCCGAGGCCGCAGTCGTGCTCAGCCTCGTCCTGCTCCTGGTGTCCCTGGCCGTCCTGGCCACCCTGCGCGAGAGGTGGGTGAGGGCCGCATGAGGCCGACAGAGCGTGCCGCCGGGCCCCGGTCCGGGGCCTCCCGCGTTCCCGTGTCCACGGCCGGACCCGCGCTCGACGCCGAGCTGCGCCTGCGACGGGGCGACTTCGCCCTCGACGTGGCGCTGACCGCCGAACCGGGGGAGGTCCTCGCGCTGCTGGGCCCCAACGGCGCGGGCAAGTCCTCGGCACTGCGCGCCCTGGCCGGGCTGGCCCCCCTCAGCGGGGGACACGTGTTCGTGGACGGTGCGGACGAGACCACCACGGCCGTCGAACAACGCCCCATCGGCATGGTCTTCCAGGACTATCTGCTCTTCGAGCACCTGAGCGCCCTGGACAACGTCGCCTTCGGGCCGCGCTGCCATGGCGCGACCAGGGCCGAGGCGCGCTCCCGCGCGGCCGACCTGCTCGACCGCATGGACCTGGCCGACCACGCCCATGCGCGCCCGCGGCAGCTCTCCGGCGGCCAGGCCCAGCGGGTCGCCCTGGCCCGGGCCCTGGCGGTACGCCCCCGGCTGCTGCTGTTGGACGAACCGATGGCGGCGCTGGACGCCAGCACCCGTATCGACGTCCGGGCCCGCCTGCGCCACCTGTTGGAGGACTTCGACGGGGTGACGGTGCTGGTCACCCACGACCCGCTGGACGCGATGGTGCTGGCCGACCGCATCGCGGTGGTCGAGTCGGGCCGGGTGGTGCAGCGGGGCGGACCCGCCGAGGTGGCGCGGCGGCCGCGCACCTCCTACGTGGCGCGCCTGGTGGGTCTGAACCTGTTCCGGGGGGAGGCGTCCGGGGAGGTGGTGGAGCTCGCCGACCCGGCCCCCGGCGGCCGGGTCCGGGTGTCGGTGCGCGAGCCCGGCCGGGGCCCGGCCCTGGTGGCCTTCCCGCCGCGTGCGGTGGCCCTGTACCCGGAACACCCCCACGGCAGCACGCGCAACGTGTGGCGGCTGACCGTGGACGGGATCGAACGCTTCGGCGACCAGGTCCGTGTGCATCTGCTCGGTCCGCCCTCCCTGGCCGCGGACATCACCCCCGCGGCCCTGGCCGAACTCGGCCTGTCCCGTGGGGACACGGTCTGGGCCGGGGTCAAGGCCTCCGAGGTCGAGTGTTATCCGGGCTGAGCCGGGACCGCGCGGGGCGGATCAGGGTGTGGGCCGTACGCCCCGCTGTGGGGCCGGGGACCCGGAGCGTGGTGACACACGGCTCTCACATGCCGGAACGAGATGTGCCTTTTTGGTGCTGTTCGCGAAAAACGGGTGGAAATCCTCTGCGGGCTTGGATATCCGGGCCTCACCTGGGGGAGACTGTAGAACACCCGGTGACGACAGTCCTTGCCCCCGCGGCTGAGGAGGGTTCCATGTCCCTGAGAGAGCATGAGCGCAGAGTCCTCGCGGAGATCGAGCGGCAGCTCAGCGAGGACGCTCCGGACCTTGCCGGCCGCCTTGAGGCCTTCGGGAGCGATGATCCCGACGCCCCGGTTGATCCGGGGCTGCGGAGCTGGAAGCCGTGGGTCGCCTGCGGCCTGATCGCCGCGGTGACCGCGGGGCTGTTGGTGATGCTGTTCGTCCTCACCCCGAGCGCCCCGCAGCCCGAGGCGCCCGCCCCGGCCGAGACCTCCCAGGAGAGCGTCCCCGGACCGGAAGCGGAGGGCGGTCCGGCGGACGGGCAGCCCGAACCAGCCGAACCGGTCGGATAGCCGGAGCGCTTCCCTACGACGAGGGCCCCGCCCGGGAGACCACCTCTCCCGGGCGGGGCCCGACGGCCGTTCCGGCCGCTACCGCTCCGGGTACCGCTAGAGCGCGTTCGTGAAGTCGGCTGCCAGCGGGCCGGCCACGGACCCGCCGCCGCCACCGCCGTCGACCACCACGGCGAAGGCGACGTCGCCCTTGTAACCGACCATCCAGGCGTGGGTGGGGAGTTCCTCGCCCTCCTCGGGGGTGCCGAACTCGGCGCTGCCGGTCTTGCCGTACACCTCGCCCTGGAAGTCGACGGCCTTGGCCGTGCCCTCGGTGACCACCGCGCGCATCATCGGACGCAGCGCCTCGGCGTTGCCGACCGGGTTGGGCCCGGGCAGGCCCTCCTGAGCGGGTTCGGTGACCAGTACCGGGTGCCGCCAGGAACCGTCGGCGATCGCGGCGGGCACCGTCGCCATGTGCAGCGGTGAGGTGAGGACCTGGCCCTGGCCGATGCCCTGGGCGCCCATCATGGTGGAGCTGTCCACGGGCGGGAAGCTCGGCTCGTGGGTGGGCACACCGATGTCCAGCGGGGCGTTCATACCGAACTGTTCGGCGCTGGCCTGCAGGGTCTCCGGGTTCAGGTACTGGTCGACCTCCTGCACCAGGGAGGTGTTGCAGGAGGTTGCGAACGCCTCGGTCACCGTCTGCGTGCCGTACTCGGCGCCGCCCGCGTTGCGGAACGGCCAACCGCCCAGGTCGTACTCCTCGGGGCACTCCATGGTGGCGTCCGCCGAGAGGCCGTTGTCCAACAGCGAGCTGTAGGTGATGATCTTGAAGGCGGACCCGGGCGGGTACTGGCCCTCGAAGGCCCGGTTGAACCCGCCGGGGACGTTCACCGCCGCCAGGATCTCCCCGGTGGAGGGGCGCACCGCCACCAGACCGGCGGGGTCGTCGGCCTTGATGATGGCGTTGGCGGCCGCGTTCTGGACGCCCATGTCGATGCTGGTGGTGATGTCCGTACCGTCGGAGCCGTCCAGGGAGGCGACCGTGTTCTCCTCGGTGACCTCCACGGACGCCAGGTCCTCGGCCTCGGCGGCGTCCACCATCAGAATGGTGGTCGCGGCCTCACCGGCCAGGTGTTCCTCGTAGGTGCGCTGGAGCCCGCTCACACCGACGGTGTCGCCGACGTCGTAGGCCGGGCCCAGCCGCTCGGCGTCCTCCTCGTCGGCCTCGCTCAGGGAGCCCACGATCATCTGCAGGGAGCCGGCCACGTCCGGGGTGTCCAACCGGGTGCCGTCGGCGGCCAGAATCCGGCCGCGCTCGCCCCACACCGCGGTACGGGCCAGGACCTGGCCCTCGCCCAGCCCGGGGAAGGCGACCTCGGGGGAGAACTCGACCCGCCACTCCCCGTCCTCGCGCAGCAGCGGGAGCTCGCCCTCCCAGCCCCAGTCGTCGGCGTTGGTCAGGGACACGGTCACCTCGTAGGGGGCGCTGCCGGTGCCGCCCTCCGTGGCGGGCGCTCCGACCTCCACGTCGACGGCCTCGACGCCCAGACCGGTGTCGATCCCGTCCATGACCGTCTCGGCGTCCTCACCGGTGGTGACGGCGGCCAGACGTGCGTAGTCCTGCTCCTCCCAGGCGGCCTCGTACTCGGCCGTGGCCTCCTCGGGCTGGGGCAGCGTGTAGACGTACCAGCCCGCCCCGGCGCCGATCAGCGCCAGCACGACCACGCTCGCGACCAGGCCGATGACCAGCCCGCGGCGGGATCTGCGCCGGGGCGGCGGGGGGCCGGGGTCGTAGGCGTCGTCCTCGTGTCCGTAGGGCTCGTCCGGTCCGCCCGGGCCCTGCGGACCCGGGGGAGCGCCCCGGTCGCCACCGCCGTAGAGGAACCCGTAGCTGTCGCTCTGGTTCTCGCCGGAATGCGGCCCGGGTTCTCCCCGGCCGGGTTCGTACGGGCCGGAGCCGGTGCCGTCGTAAGGCGCGGGTGCGGTGCCGGGGTAGGGCGTGTCGCCCGCGTAGGCGGGCTGTCCGGCGTACGGGGTGCCCCAAGCCTCGGGGGAGGCCCCGGGGTTCCCCTGGTTCTGGGCGGTCTGCCCCCAGCCGGGCTGCGGGCCGGTTCCCGGACCGCTCCAGCTCTCCTGCGGGGGCTGTGCGCCGGCGGGGTCGTTCCAGCCCGGCGGCGGGCCCTGCGGCTCGGCCGGTGCGCTCCAGTCGTGCTGGGCGTGGG
This sequence comes from Nocardiopsis sp. iso_40, assembly GCF_056173285.1. Classification (NCBI taxonomy): domain Bacteria; kingdom Bacillati; phylum Actinomycetota; class Actinomycetes; order Streptosporangiales; family Nocardiopsidaceae; genus Nocardiopsis; species Nocardiopsis sp. iso_40. The sequence goes on from NZ_CM149666.1 coordinate 2,745,008, forward strand.
TGGGGCCGCCCCAGGCGTCCTGCGGGGGCTGCGGTTCGGCGGGAGCGCTCCAGCCCTCGGGCTGCGGGGGTCGGAGCTCGGCCGGTGCGCTCCAGCTCTCCTGCGGGGGCTGGGGCTCCGCCTGGGCGCTCCGGTCGTGCTGGGCGTGGGTGGGGCCGCCCCAGGCGTCCTGCGGGGGCTGCGGTTCGGCGGGAGCGCTCCAGCCCTCGGGCTGCGGGGGTCGGAGCTCCGCGGGGGCGCCCCACGGTTCCTCACCGGGGGCGGGTGCGGCGGTGGGGTCGACTGGACGGCCCCAGGACGGCTGGTCGCCCCGGTCAGGAGCGTTCCAGCCGCCCGACGGCTCGGGCATGCCTGCGGCCCGGGCGTCATCCGGGGCGTCCCATCCGGGGGCGGCGTCCTGCGCGGGCTGCCCCCACCGCTGCCCGGGGCCCTGGGGGGCCTCGTTCGGGCCTGCGGGCGGGGCTTCGGGCACGGGAGCAGGGGGCACCACGGGGTCCGCTGGGCGCGGGTGATCGAACCTGAAGTCTCCGGTGTCCACGGGACGTGCCCCGGGAGGCCGTTGGGGGATGCGGTAGGGGTTCTCCGGGCGCGGCCGATGCGCCTCTGTGCCGTCCGAATCCTCGGGCGGCACAGAGGAATCCGGCTGCCGGGGGGACCGTTCGTCCACGCCTGACCGTCCTTCGTTACGTTTTCAGGAGATACCACGATGCCCCGCTCCCACCTCGGTGGGAGCGGGGCACGAGGATGATGGTCGGCATGGCGGTCGCCTCTCGGCGCGGGGCACAACGGGGCTCCTGGCCGTCCGATCAGCCCGCCCCGGAGGGCGGGTGCCGGACGCGGTATTCCGCGAAGGCAATAGTTGAGGCCCGGGGGACACTTGCTACCACACCGACCAACAGTGACTCTAACCCATCAGTCCGGGAAGTTGTTCCACGAACTCTGAGACAGCCGCATGCGCAATCTCACGGTGACAGACGGCACAGATCGGGTAAAGAAAAGGGGCCGGTCCCGCAAAGGGGTACGGGACCGGCCGGGAAGCTCACACGAAGGCCCTAGGCCTGGCGTGCGACGCTGGTCTGTTCCTCGCGGGAGAGCAGCTTGAGGCGCTTGCGTCCGCGCTCGGCGCCCAGCTCCTCCTCCTTGGCCTCGATCCGCTTCCAGCCCTCCCAGGTGGTGTACTGGACACCGCGCTCGGAGAGCAGGGCCCGGAAGGAGACCGGGTCGGGCTCGGCAGCCGGGGTGAAGGACTCACGGTCGGCGACCAGGTTGGTCACGGTCTCCAGCGCGTCGCCCTTGGTGTGGCCGATGAGGCCGACCGGGCCGCGCTTGATCCACCCGGTGGCGTAGACCCCGTCGACGTGCTCCTCGTCCAGGTCCAGGACCCGGCCCTCGGAGTTGGGCACCACCCCCCGCTCCTCGTCGAAGGGCAGGTCGGCCAGGGGGGAACCCAGGTAGCCGATGGCGCGGTAGACGGCCTGCACCTCGGTGTCGACGTACTCGCCGGTGCCCCTGACGTTGCCGTCGCCGGTCAGCTCCATGCGCTCGGTCCGCAGGCCGGTGACCCTGTCCTCGCCCAGGATCTCCACCGGTGAGTGCAGGAAGTGCAGGTGCAGGCGGCGTTCGGCGCCGCGCTCGTCCCGGATCGCCCAGTTCTGCAGGACCTTGACGTTGGTCTTGACCTGGTTGGACTCCTCGCAGGCCCGGAGGCTGCCCTCGTCCATCTCGAAGTCCTCGGCGTAGACCAGGACCTCGACGCCGGGCTGCTTGTCCAGCTCGCGCAGCTCCATCGGGGTGGCCTTGCACTGGGCGATGCCGCGCCGGGCGAACACGTGCACGTCGGTGATCTGCTTGGCGCGCAGCCCCTCGTAGACGTTGTCGGTGATGTCGGTGGCCAGCAGGTCGTCGGCGTCCTTGGCCAGGATGCGCGCGACGTCCACGGCCACGTTGCCCGCACCGATGACGGCGACGCTGGTGCCGTCGACGTGCCAGGAGGGGTTGACGTCGGGGTGGGAGTCGTACCAGAAGACGAAGTCGGCGGCGCCGTGGCTGCCGGGCAGGTCGACGCCGGGGATGTCCAGCGGGCGGTCGCGGTCGCTGCCGGTGGCGAAGACGACCGCGTCGTAGTGGCGGCGCAGGTCCTCCAGTTTGAGGTCCACGCCGTACTCGACGTTGCCGTAGAAGGTGATCTCCGGCTTGTCGAGGATCTTGTGCAGGGCCCCCTGGATCTGCTTGATCCGGGGGTGGTCCGGGGCCACGCCGTAGCGGACCAGGCCGTAGGGGGAGGGCAGCTTGTCGAGGATGTCGATGCTGACGGACGTGCCGCACGCGGACAGGGTCTCGTCCTTGGTGAGCAGGTCCGCGGCGTAGATTCCCGCCGGGCCCGCACCCACGATTCCCACTCGCAGTGGTCGCGTCATCGCACAGCTCCAAGTCTTCGCGCCAGGGTCGGACGCCATAGGTAAGGCTTGCCTAATCTACCCGATGTCGCCACCGGAAAAACCCACTATAAGGGTAGGGAATTCTGCTCTCCCCGCCGGGTAGGGGAAAACGGCCCGAAGTCCGCCCGGTGCCGACGGTCCAGGTGGGAGGCCGGATCCGGGCCTACTGGAGGGGCCTTCAGTGTGGGGTCAACGCCCCGCCAAGGAAGAATCAGCCCCAAGGCGGATGTGGGGAAAGTCACTGCTGTTCGAGTTCGGCCTTGGCGGAGGCGGCGTACCGGGACACCTGCTCCTGGCCGGACAGCTTGGCGATCGCGCTCATGATGGCGTCGGTCGCCTCCCGGCGCGGTTTGGCCCGTCCCGCCTGTCCCGCCCAGGGGGAGAGGTCGACCGGCTCGCCGAAGCGCACGCCCACGCGGTTGAGCGAGGGGATCCTGCGGCCGGGCGGCAGGATGCGCCCGGTGCCGGCGAGCGCCACCGGGACCACGGGCGCCCCCGTCGTCAGGGCCAGCCAGGCCAGGCCGGTCTGTCCCTTGTACAGGCGGCCGTCGGGGGACCGGGTGCCCTCGGGGAAGATCCCGAAGACCTCTCCGCCGTTGATGACCTCCAGGCTGTTGTTCATCGCCTCCTGGGAGCTCTGGCCCGGGCGGCGGTCCACCGACAGCGGGCCCAGTGCCCGCAGCACTCGGGACAGCGCCTTCCGCGGCAGTGTGCTCTCGTCGAAGAGCTCCTGTTTGGCGATGAAGCGCACCGGTCTGGGGCAGGCCACCCCGATGAAGAGGGGGTCGATGAGCGCCAGGTGGTTGGCGGCCAGGATCACCGGGCCCCGCGCGGGGACGTGCTGCGCGCCCTCCACCTTCTGGGGCCACGCCACGCGGCTGGCGGGCGCGACGACGGCCTTGGCTGCTCCGTACAGTGACACTATGAAGTCGCCCCTTCTCGGTGGGTCGCTGATGCTCGCGGGGTTCGCACGCACCGGACGGGGCCTCGACCCGCGGGTGTGCCCTCCGAGCTTAGCGGGGTCCGGCGGGTGGCTGTCTGGTCGAGGCGGTCGAAGAGAACTCCCCGACCCCTGCCGTGACATGCACCACACGCGCTAGGGTTATGGTCTAGACCTCTGGCCCGGGTCAGAGGCTTCTCCGGACGCGAGCGAGGAAGACAGCCATGCCGAAACTGGTCGATGTCAGCCACCAGATCACCGACGGAATGACCACCTGGCCGGGCCTGCCGGAACCGGTGATCGAGGAGAGCACCACCGTCGCGGGCGGTGTTCCCGGGCACGGGAACAGCAGCGGGCGGGTCACCATGGTCGGGGCGACCGGAACCCACGTCGAAATGCCCGCCCACCGTTACCGGGACGGGGCGGACCCGGCCGATCTGGACCTGGAGAGGGTCGCCGACCTGCCCGGAGTCGTGGTTTCCGCGACCGAGGAACGTCAGATCGGCCCCGAAGCCCTCTCCGGTCTGGACCTGCGCGGACGCGCCGTCCTGGTACGCACGGGCTGGGACCGGCACTGGCGCACCGAGGCCTACGGGCGCTCCGACCACCCCCACCTGACCGAGACGGCGGCCAAGGCCCTGGTCGAGGCCGGAGCCACCCTGGTCGGCATCGACTCGGTCAGCGTCGACGACACCTCTCCCGCGGCAGAGGGCGCCCGCCCGGCGCAGGCCGCCCTGCTCGCCGCGGGCATCCCGATCGTCACGCACCTGTGCCTGCTCGACCAGCTTCCCGCCGAGGGCTTCTCGTTCTACGCGGTCCCCGCCAAGGTCCGCGGCATGGCGGCCTTCCCCGTCCGGGCCTTCGCCGTGCTCGTCTAGTACCACCGGCCCAACCGCGGAAAGGGCCCGGGCAGGCGGTCCTACAGGTCGGCGTCCACGTCCTTCTGGGCCCGGCGCCGTTCGCGCTGGGCCCGGCGCTCGGCCTCCTGCTGGGCGGAGCGCTCGTCCTGGGCCACCGCGCTGGTCATCGAGTTGGCCAGCGCACGCAGCTCCATGTTGATCCGCGGATAGGCGGGCAACCGGGGCAGGGCGCCCAGTCTGGGGGTGCGCCGCTCCTCCATCGCCAGGATGAGCTCGTGGAAGGCCAGGTCCACCCGTTGGAGCGTGATCGTTCCCGCCGGATCGGGGCTGCGGTCCCGGGACAGCGCCGCCAGGGCGAGGTACCCGATGCGCTGGGTGGCCACCACCACCGGCCACAGCGGGCGGGTGGAAGCGGCCCGCGGCACGTCCCCGATCGCGCTCTCGTACACACCGCGCAGGCTCACCAGAGCCGCTCGCATGTCCCGGCGCAGCCGGTAACGGCGCTCCTCGGTGAGCTCCACGTCCTGGTCCAGCACCGCCATCATGCACTGGCGGGTCCTCTCCAGCACGCCCGCGATGGCCTGCGGAAGCCGGGTCGCCGACGCCTTGCGCCAGAGCAGCAGCGACCCCGCCATGCCGAAGGCCGCGCCGACCAGGGTGTCGATGATCCTCGACCCCGCCAACTCGGCGACGGGGTAGGGGTTGGCGGTGTAGGACAGCAGCAACGCCATCGGTGTCAGCAGTACTGAGGCGTAGAAGAAGTTGCGGCCCACGACCAGCTGCGTGCCGCCCTGGAACAGCCCGGCCAGGACGATGACCGCGGCCAGCGGCAGGTCGGTCGTGAGCAGCGCGACCCCGCCCAGTACACCCAGCAGGGTGCCCAGCGACCGCTGCACCGAACGGTTCAGGGTCAGCACCACGTTCCCGCCCTGCAGGACGGCGGTCGTGGTCAGCGCCACCCAGTAGTAGTGCTCCAGACCCAGCCACAGCCCGAACGCGCCCGCGAGGGTCACGGTCAACCACATGCGCAGCGCTGTGGGGCGGATCAGGGAGTCGGAGCTCAGACTGGAACGCAGCGAGTTCCACAGCGCGGGGTAGCGGTCGTCGTGCAGGTCGGCGCTGCGTTCGTCGTCCTCCTGCCCTTCGCCCCGGGCGCTCCGGTGCGCGGCCTGGGAGGCACGCGAGAGCAGGTTGTACAGGCGTGCCTCCAGCGACCGCGGGCGCATGCCCCGGCGCAGCTCGTCCAGGGAGTCCGGATCGGGCGCCCGGTCCGGCTCGGCGACGGCCAGTGCCATCCGGTCGGCGAACTCCGCAGCCTCTTCGGGCAGCGCCGTGGGCCGGGCCATGCATACCTGGGTCGCGGCCAGGTGGATGTCGGAGACCCAGCGCAGCAGGGCGCGCAGCCGGGCCGCCTCGGCGGTGGTGCGGTAACCGCGGGTCTGTCCCAGCAGCACGATCCGCCACGCCTCGGCGACGGCCACCGACGCCCTGTGCTGTGCGTGGTCCAGTTCGGGGCTGCCCACGGCCCGGAGCAGTGCGGCCAGCGCACGGTAGGCCCCGGCCACCGCCCGGTACTCGGGATGCCGGGCGCGCACCGGGGCGCCCGACATCGACACCGCCCACCCCACCGCCGCGCCCGTGGCGGCGACCAGCGCGTGCAGGGGCACGTCGGCCAGGCCTCCGGGGGCGATCGTGGAGATGCTGGCGACCAGGACGAAGAACATCGTCCCGGGCTTGTCCACCCGCCAGGCCGCACAGACCCAGGTGGCCAGCCCGGCGGTCAGACCGATGGAGACCACCGCCGCCCACGGGGAGAACGACGCGGCCAGGGAGTTGACGGCCACCGCGGCGACGAAGCCCGACCCCACCAGGGCCAGGGCCGCCGCACGGTAGGAGTAGGGGGTCTTCTTCTCGTACAGGACGGTCATGGACCCCAACGCGGCGAGAGTGCCGACCTGGGGGCCGAAGGCCAGCGCCGCCAGGGCGAAGGACGCCGTCATCGCGACGGTCGCCTGCACGGCGGTCGTCCAGGCCCAGGCGCCCGCCTCCAGGCCGAACACGGCCCTGAGGTCGACGCGCGGCCGTGGCCGCTCACCCACGGTGACGCGTTCCGGGCCCTTGGCGGAGTCGTCCTCGCCCAGGTTCATCGGGCCGGTCTCACCAGTGGTTCCCAGATCTCGCACGGGCTCCATCCTAAGCCGAACGGGACGAACAGGACGTCGGCACCCGTGCGGGTGCGGCCGTCTCCGGTCAGGACTCCCCGGTGGTCGCCCGTGCGGACGTCTCCTCCGGCGCCGCCTCCGCCCGCGCGGCCCGCTCCAGGGCACGGTCCCGTGCCTCCTCGGCCACCGACAGGCGCGCGGCCGCGGCCTCGCGGGCCTCCGCCAGGGTGAGTTCCGCGTTGCGGCGCTGGGCGTCGAGTTCGGCGGTCAGGCGTTCGCGGTCCGCCGTCAGACGGTCCAGTTCCGCGGTGAGGCGGGCACGTTCGGACTCGGCGGCCGCCCGGTCGGACTCCAGGCGCTGGTGGGCGCGCTCCAGTTCGGTACCCAGACGGGAGCGCTCGGACTCCAGGGCCGCGGCGTCACGGCGGCTCTGCTCCTCGGCGCGCTCGGCTCGGGCCAGGGCGCCGCGTTCGGCCAGCTCGGCCTCGTCCCGTCGGCGTGACTGCTCGGCCAGTTCGGTGCGCAGGCGCTCGGTCTGCGCCCGGGCCAGCTCCAGGCGCCGCTCGGCCTCGGCCCGCTCGCGTTCCAGCTCCGCGCGGGCGCGGTCAGCGGTCTCGGTGATCCTGCGTTCGGCCGCGGCCAGTCCGGCGTTGGCCTCGGCGGTGGCCGCGTCGCGCTCCTCGGCCGCGATCCGGGCCAGTTCCGCCTGCCGGTCGCGTTCGGCCTCGGCCGCCTCGCGGCGGTGCAGGGCCTCCTCGGCCATGCGCTCGGCGTCCTGGGTCGCGGTCACTGCGGCGGCGGTGGTCTCCTCCGCCGCACGGCGGGCCGCCTCGGCCTCCCGGCGGCGGTTCTCCGCCTCCAACCGGGCGGAGTCGGCCTCCGAGACCTGGCGGGAGGCGGCGAGGCGGGCCGCCTCGACCTGGGACTCGGCGGCTGCCGGGTCGGTCATGGTGGTGAAGGCCTCGGTGGCCGAGTCCAGGGTCGCGCTGAGTTGTTCCGCCTGGACGGCGAACCGGGTGAGCAGGTCGTCCGCGCGCAGCCGGGCCGTGGTGACGGGTTCGGCCTCCCGGCCGGCCGTCGCGGGGGGCGTGTTCTCGTTCCTGTCGGCGCGGGCCGCCTCCTCGGCGTGCTCCGCCTCCTGGGCCAGCCGCTGGCGTTCCTTCCACGCCCGCCACCGTGTGTGCTCGGGCAGGTCGCAGTACTGGGGAGGCCGCCCGGGGGAGGAGCCGCGGGGCACGGGTCGGGTACAGCCGGGGAAGATGCAGGTGCTGGAGTCGGAGGAGGCCACGGGCCGAGCGTAGCGTCTCGGGGCCCGTCGCCGCCGGGGTGTGTCGCCCGGTGCCGGGCAGCGGGAAGCCCCCGTGCGGGACGTGGGTATGACCGCACGGGGGCTGGTTCCTGGTCGATCCTCCAGCCGTTTCCCGGCCGGGTGTCAGCCGTCAGTCGTGGGCGCCGAAGCCGTCGACGCGGCAGACCATGGTGGTGACGAAGGGGCGGAAGCCCTCCTGCTCCAGGAACCTGATGTCCTCGGAGGCGGTGGCCAGCGCGGAGAACTCGATGTCCCGGATGCCCATGGCGGCGAGCTGGCGGCGCACCTCCTCCAGGAGCTTGGAGCCGACACCGGAGCCGGTGTACTCCGGGTCGATGGCGAAGGTCTGCACGACGGCGACCCGTTCGCCGCGGTCCCAGCTGCCCTGGGCGTTCCTGCGGATGGTGACCATCGCGTACCCGGCCAGGTCGCCCTCGTGCTCGGCGAGGATGGCCATGGTGTCGGGGTCGGCGAGCCACTCCAGGTACTGGGCGCGGCGTCGCCGCCAGGACTCGTCCAGGCTCACCGCGCTGATGATCTCCTCAAGGTGCGGGGCGGTCACCGTGTGCTGCTGGTGCAGCGCACCCCACAGGTCAGCGAGCTCCTCCACCTCGTGTGCTCCGAGGTAGCGGAAGCCAAGGACGCCGACGTTCGTTGAACGAGGTTTGGTCATCAGCGAAGTTTGCATTTTCTTCTCACCCGTTCCACCAGCATTGGGTGCTGATCCCCTGCGGTCCGCGCTCTGCGGGCCCGTGGTTGAGCTGTGGGTCTGACTGTACGTGCCGGTATCGGCGGGAACAGGTCCGACACGAGGAAAAACCACACACGACATCTCTTGATGGAAAAAACTTCGAATGTTTCTTCCGTGGGTTCTCCCGAGAGGGTGGTAGGGGGCTGGGCGGTGTGCACGGAATCACGCACAAAGAGTGGGTGATCCGACCGAAACCATCTAGAAACCTGGGCGTTCTGCCATAAATTGGGATCCATGATCGACGTTCGGCGGTTGCAGCTCCTTCAGGCCCTTGACCACCACCGCACGGTGGCAGCCACCGCGGAGGCGCTCAACGTCACCCCGTCGGCGGTCTCCCAGCAACTCGCCGCCCTGGCCAGGGAAGCCGGGGTCCCCCTCGTCGAACGCCAGGGCCGCCGATTCCTGCTGACCGGTGCCGCCCGGGTCCTGCTCAAGCGCGCGCACGTCATCTTCGCGGAGATGGAACGCGCCACCGCGGACCTGGCCGAGTACGTGGACGGCGACCGGGGGGTGGTCCGGGTCGGTTCCTTCTCCACCGGCATCAGCGACCTCCTCGCCCCGGCCCTGGCCCGCCTGCGCACCAGCCACCCCGGCTGGACCTTCGAGGTCGTGCAGGCCGAGCCCGAGGAGAGCGCCGAGATGGTGCGCTCGGGCCACCTGGACGTGGCCCTGACCATGTCCACCGCGCACATGCCCGCCACCGGGGACCCCGACTTCCGCACGGACCCGGTCATGGTCGAGCTGTTCGACGCGATCCTGCCCTACCAGCACCCCCTGGCCACCCGTACGAGCCTGCACCTGGCCGACGACCTGGCCGCGCAGGACTGGATCATGTCCGCACCGGGCACGGCCTGGCACTCCTGTGTGACCGCCGCCGCCAGCCAGGCGGGGTTCCAGCCCCGGGTGGCGCACACCGTCGACGACTTCAGCGCCGTCTTCGCCATGGTGCAGGCGGGTCTGGGGGTCGCCCTGATGCCGAGGCTGGCCTGGACCGGACTGAACAAGCCCCAGATCGTGGTCCGCGGGGTACGGGAGACCGCCCGGCGCCACATCATCACCCTGTCCCGGGCGGGTTCGACCCCCGAGCCCCTGCTCACCGCCGTTCGCGAGGCCGCCAGCAAGGTCCCGGTCCCCTCCGTCGGCCCCTTCGCCGTCGCGGGCTGACCCCGGCACCGGGCCCGCTCGGGGGCGACCCCTCCCGCACCGTCGCGGTCGTCGTTCAGAACGGGGACGGCGGGACGTCGTCGAGTACCTCCGAAGCGGCCTGGTGCAGGTAGGCGGCGGTCAGCCGGATCGGCCGCCAGGCCCAGCCACCGGTGCGTCCGGCCAGGTAGACCCGGCGGACCCCGCCCAGTTCGCCGAGCGGGGCGTGGGCGACCCCGCGCCGTGTGGTCGTCGACAGGCGGGGCACCACGCCCACGCCGACCCCGGTGGCCACCAGTTCCTCGAACAGGTCCAGCGTGTCGATGCGGTGCGTGATCCGGGGGGTGAATCCGGCATCGGCGCACATCCGTTGCAGCAGGGCCTCCTCGTCGCCCCGGTAGGGGCTGGCGATCCAGGAGGCTTCCGACAGTTCGCGCAGACGGCGCCGGGTCAGCGTCCTGCTGTCCGCGCCCTCGGAGGGTTGGGAGAGCAGCAGCGCCTCGCTCCCCACCGGGTGGACCGTGAGCGTCCCCGGGAATTTCCGGGGGAGAAGGCTGTACTGGTAGACCACCCCCAGATCCGCGCCCCCGTCCTGGAGGAGGTCCAGCGCCTGGTCCGACTCGTACTCGGTCAGGCGGATGTCCATCCCGGGGTGGTCGCGCCTCAGGCGGCGCACCGCGGGGAGCACGATCGGCGCCGCTGACGTGTACATCACCAGGTCGACGCGGCCCACGGGGGCCGTCTCGCCGTCGAACTCCGCCTGGGCCGCCTCCACCCGGGCGAGGATGTCCACGGCGTGTTCGGCGAGCCGCCGTCCTGCCGGGGTGAGCCGTACCCGCCGCCCGTCCGGGACGATCAGCGCAACACCCGCCTCCTTCTCCAGGACGGCGAAGTGTTTGGACACCGCGGAGGTACTCATGCCTGTGACCTCGGACACGGCGGACATCGTGCCGAGTCGCTCCAGTTCCACGAGTAGGCGGAGCCGAGTAAAATCCATCCACCAAAACTACATGGTCCATCAACCATGAGTCCGTGGACAGAAACGAACCATGTAGATCCAATGGTCGGGTGATCCGCTCCTTCCTTCCCTCGCTCCGCCGTGCCCAGACCCCGGTTCCGGCTCCGTTGATGCTGCTCGTCGGCATGTTCACGCTGCACACGGGCAGCGCTCTGGCCGTGACCGCCTTCGAACAGGCCAGCCCGGCCACGGTCACCTGGCTCCGGCTGAGCTGGGCCGCGCTGCTCCTCCTGGCACTCGGTGGTCGCTCTCTGTGGCGGGCCGTGCGTGCGGCGAAACCGCGTGAGCTGGGAGCCGTGGTGATCCTGGGCACAGCGAGCGCGGGGATGATGCTGTTCTACTCCGAGGCGACGGCCCGAATCGAACTCGGTACCGCCACCTCCATCGAGTTCCTCGGCACCCTGGTGGTCGCCGTCGCCGCCATGCGCCGCCGCCGCGAACTGGTGTGGATCGTCGCGGCCGTGGTCGGCGTGGTCTGCCTGACCCGCCCCTGGCAGGGCGAGCTCGACCTGGCGGGGATCGGCTTCGCCCTGGCCGGGGCGGTCTGTGTGGTCGGCTACATCGTGCTGACCCAGCGGGTCGGCGCCGGGTTCAACGCCGTGCACGGCCTCGCCCTGGCGATGACCGTCGCGGCCCTGGTCACCGCGCCGTTGGGCGCCCCGGCCGCGATCGCCGACCCCGACCCCGGGCTCATCCTTTTCACGCTGCTCATCGCGTTGCTCTTCCCGATGGCGCCGTTCCTGCTGGAGATGATCGCCCTGCAGCGGATGAGCCGGACCGCCTACAGCACCTTCTCCAGCCTGGAGCCGGCCGTCGCCCTGGTGATGGGACTGGTCGTCATCGGCCAGGCGCCGGCCGCCGTGCAGCTGGTCGGAATGGGGCTGGTGGTGGTCGCCGGGATCGGCGCCGCCCGAGGGGACCGGGGCGCCGGGCCCGCGGTCCCCAGGACCGTGCGCAGGCAGCGCGGCCGTCTCGCGCCGGCGCAGGCCGCCTGAACCGGCCCTTCGGTGCGGCCCCCGGGGGGCGGACGCACGCGCCGAAGGGTTCTCGGGCCCGTCCCGTCGCCCCTCGGGGCGGCGGGACGGGACCCAGGCCGCGTACGCGAGTGCGCGGCCGTACTCGTGCCGTTCCCGTGGTGCCACCGGTGGTGCGTCGGCCGGTGACCGCGGGAGGGTCAGTCGGGGTCTGACGGGTGCGGACCGATGCCGGAGGCGATGTCGCGCAGGGCCCGCACGTGCTGCTCGAAGGCCCTGCGTCCCTCTGGGCTGAGCAGGAGCGAGGTGCGGGTGCGCCGCCCCACGCGGAACTTGTTCACGACCACGTATCCGGCCTCCTCCAGGGTCGCGATCTGCTTGGACAGCGCGGAGTCGCTGACCTCAACGGTGTCCCGCAGGACCCGGAACTCGATCTGGTCGGCCGAGGCCAGCGCCGCGACGATGGAGAACCGGACCGGGGAGTGGATGACCTCGTCCAGGCGGCTGCGGGGGTGGCTCACTGCTCACCCCGGCTGCGGCGCAGGACGACGATGCCCGCCACGGACGTGGGGACCGCGCTCAGCACCGCCATCGGTACCCACCAGGCCGGCTCACCCTGGAAGAAGACGCTTCCGGCCCCGACGGCCGTGACGTAGACGGCGGTCCACACACCCATGCCCCGGTGGTGCAGTCTGGCGTAGCCGAGGGGTTGCACCGGCTGGCGGCGGCTGTAGACGATGAGCGCGGTGAGCATGACCAGGTAGAACGTCAGACCCACGAGCACGCCCGTGACGGTGCCGGTGATCCCGATGGTCAGCAGGAGCACCATGCTGACCAGGCCGAACCCGAAACCGTAGACCGCGTACCAGCGCCCCCTCGGGCCTACCTTCGCCTGCATCGCCCGGGCCCGCTCCAGGGCGTCCCGGGCCTCTTCCTTGTGCATTTGAGACTTCCTCTCTGTCAATGTTTTTCCATGATTGCACTCACTTTCCATGTTGGCAAGTAATTGTGATCCGAGGTTCCGGGACCGGGCGGCGACCGGCATGACAGGGCCCACTCCGACCGCGGCCCCTTCCAGGCACGGCACCGTCCCCGCATGCACTAACTTGGTCCGAATCATGGCGGCCAAATCTGACCTCGAACTCCTGCGCGCCCACGAACCGGTGCTCATGTGCACCAAGGGGGAACTCTTCTTCCCCGCCGACGTGGACGCCTACGTACGCAACTGCAGCCTCTGGATCGAGGAGCCCGGCGGACGCGAGAGCGTCATCGTCCCCGTCGGCGAGCTCACCCTCGACAGGCTCGCCCGGGCCGAGGAGGAGTGGCCAGGGCGGCACAAGCACCTGCGCTTCGTACAGGAGGAGACGCTGCGCGAGGAGGCCCGCCGGTTCAAGGGCATCGCCCGCTCGGTGATCCCCAAGAGCGGCCGCCTGGCCGCCGTGGGCGTGCTCGGCCGCGTCCTCGACATCCTGATGAAGCTCTCACTGCTCATCCGCGGAGCGGTCCCCGGAGGCGTCACCTTCGCCGCGGTGACCCGCTACCGGGAGCGCGTCGACAACGGCGGCGCCACCTACTACGGGCGCGTCACCCGCGAGGGCGGCTACATCATCCTCCAGTACTGGTTCTTCTACGCGATGAACGACTGGCGCACCATCTACGGCGGGGTCAACGACCACGAGGCCGACTGGGAGCGCGTCACCGTCTACGCGGTGGAGAACCCCGACGGCAGCACCCGACCGGTATGGGTCGGCGCCTCCTCGCACGAGTACCAGGGAGACGACCTGCGCCGCTCCTGGGCCGACCCCGAGCTGCGCCGGGACGGACCCCACCCGGTGGTCTACGTCGGTGCGGGATCGCACTCGCACCAGATGCTCGCCGGCGACTACCTCATCCAGGTCGACCCCGCGGTACTGCGCGGACTCGTCCGCTTCTGGCGACGGATCACCCAGCGCCTCTTCCGGGCCGACAGCGCCATCAACCGGCACGGCATCGGCGTCCCCTTCGTCGACTACGCGCGCGGCGACGGCGAACGGCTCGGCCCCGGCGGCGACCGGGAGTGGAACGCCGTCCTCATCGACGACGACACCCCCTGGGTGCACGGCTTCCGCGGACTGTGGGGGCGCGACACCCGCGACTTCTTCGACGGCGAGCGTGCTCCCAGCGGTCCCCGCTACGAACGCGACGGCACCATCCGCCGCTCCTGGGCGGATCCGCTGACCTGGGCCGGACTGCAGAAGGTGGCGCCCAGTGAGCGCGCGGCCCGCGCCGAACTCCGCTCCCACCTGCGCGGCCTGGACGCGCGGGTGCGCGACATGGACGCGGAGATCGTCAGACGCCGCGACCGGCTCCGCCAACTCGACTCGGCCCGTATCGTCCTCGAACGCGAGGCCCAGTCACGGCCCCGCGCCCGCGAGTACTCCCAGCAGGTCGAGGAACTGGAGAAGGAACTCGCCGAGGTGTACGAGAAGCGGGTCCTGATCGCCGACGAGCGCGAGACGCTCCGACGCTCCCTGGACGGCGACACCCCGCTGGTGCCCTCGCCCACGGGCCACCTCAAGGCACCGCACCTGCCCTACGCCTCCGGCGAGCAGCGCACCAACCGCTTCCTGCACCTGTGGGTCGCGTTGAGCACGCCCCTGCTGCTCATCTCCCTGGCGCTGCCCCTGTTCCTGCTGGACGGGCACATGACCCTGTGGGCCATGCTCGGGGTCGTCCTGGGCTTCGCGGCGATCGACGCCGTCGCCCGCCGCAAGTTCGTCCAGTACCTCACCGGACTGGCGATCGCCGCCGTCGCCACAGGCCTGATCGTGGGGGTGGTTGCGGCCTTCATCGCCGACTGGCGGATCGCCGTCACCGTACCCATCGTGCTCATCGTGGTCGTGCTCCTGGTGGTCAACGTCCGCGACCTCATGCGCCGCTGATCCGGGCCCCCGCCCGAGCCCCGCGCGGTTCCGTCACCCGCGCGGGGCACCATGGGGGCATGGACGAAGCACTGTTCGGTTCACCACCGGTCACCGTCGCCCCGGGCGCCGTCCACCTGCCCGGCTGGCTGTCCCCGCAGACCCGGGCCGACCTGGTCCGGCGCTGCCGGGAGTGGGCGCGCGGTCCCGCGGGGATGCGTCGGCACCCGATGCCGGGCGGCGGGCGGATGAGCGTCTCGATGGTCTCGCTCGGCTGGCACTGGCAGCCCTACTCCTACGCCCGCGAGCTGCCCGACGGCACCCCGGTCCAGCCCTTCCCCGGCCTGCTGGGCGACCTGGCGGCCCGCGCCGTCGAGGCCGCCTACGGGGCCCCGCACCGGGGGGACCCCTACGACGTGGCCCTGGTCAACTTCTACGACGCCGACGCCCGGATGGGCATGCACCAGGACCGGGACGAGCGCTCCCGCGCCCCGGTCGTCTCGTTCAGCCTCGGCGACACCTGCGTCTTCCGGTTCGGCAACACCGAGACCCGGAACCGGCCCTACACCGACGTCGAACTGCGCGGCGGCGACCTGTTCGTCTTCGGCGGCCCCTCCCGGATGGCCTACCACGGGGTACCGCGCACCCGCCCGGGCAGTGCGGACCCCGGCCTGGGCCTGACCGGCAGGCTCAACATCACGGTCCGCGCCTCCGGCCTGCAGGACTGAACCGCCCGCAGACCGCGCCCCGCCCCGGCGGGCCGGAGGAGGTCGCCGCCGCGTCCCGGTCCCTGTGGCGTGTCGGCGCGCGCCCGTGCCCGCACCGGGTCAGGATCGGGCAGGGCAGGCCGCACACGGGAGGGCAGACCATGACCGAATCCGCGCCCGAGCGCACCATGGCCCTGGGCGGTGGGGGAGGCGTCCCGTCCGCCGACGCCCCACCCGGCGAGGTCCGGATCGGCCTCTACCGGGACGGGCGCCGCCAGCGCGAAACCCGCTCCCTCGCGGAGGCGGGCGAGGCCGTCCACACCGGTTCGGGGCTGATGGCGTGGGTCAGCATGAGCGCCCCCAACCGGGAGCAACTGCTGGAGGCCGCCCACCACTTCGACCTGCCCCGGCTGGCCCTGGAGGACGCGATCGTCGCCCACCAGCGGCCCAAGGTCGAGACCTACGGCGACGTGCTGTTCGTCGTGCTGCGACCGGCCCGCTACGACCGGGCGAGGGAGCTCGTGGAGGTCGGGGAGGTCCACGTCTTCGGCGCCCACGACTTCGTGATCACCATCCGCCACACCGAGCAGGTCGACTTCGAGACGGTCCGCTACCGGATGGAGGCCGAACCGGGGATGCTCGCCCACGGCACACCGGCCGTGGTCTACGGGGTCCTGGACCAGGTCGTGGACGCCTACGCCCCGGCCATCGCCGGGCTTCAGGACGACATCGACGAGGTGGAGAACCAGGTCTTCGCCGGTGACCGGAACGCCTCCCGGCGCACCTACCGCCTGGCGCGCCAGGCGATCCGCCTCCAACGCGCCATCGATCCCCTGGACGAACTCCTCGACCACCTCATGGCCCCGTTGGAGCGTCCCGAGCGGGCCGGGCCCCATCCGCTGCTCCGCCCGGGCCCGGAACACCGCACCGAGCTGTACCACTACCTGCGCGACGTCGCCGACCACGTCCGCGCGACCCGTGAACACGCCGACGGTTTCCGCCAGCTGCTGGAGAACATCACCGAGGTCCACAGCGCCCTCATCAGCCAGGAACAGAACGAGGCGATGAAGAAGATCTCCTCCTGGGGCGGCATTCTGGTCGTCCCGACACTGATCTCCTCGGTCTTCGGGATGAACCTCTCCCCCCAGCCCGGATTCCACTGGGTCTTCAGCTGGCCGCTCGTGCTCCCCCTCATGTTGCTGTCCGCGCTGCTGCTCTACGTGCTCTTCAGACGCAACGGCTGGTTGTAGCGGCGGGGGCCGGCGAGGGTGCGCGGGGCGGCCTCCACGCCGGACCCCGCCGTGCGGCTCACGGGGCGAGCAGGCTCCGGAGGCGCTCCAGGTCGCTCCCGGCCGCGGACGCGAGCTCCTCGCTCTCCGTCCTGGCGCGGCGCAGCTTCTCCACGGCCCGGGCGACCTGCTGGTCCAACCCCCGCGTCTGCGAGCTGAGGACGGCGTCGCCGTCCTGCCCGGCCCGCTCGGATGAGGTGTAGGCGATCCCGGTGGCGACCGCGGCCCCCAGGGTCAGGATCCACAGGAAGGCGTTCGCCGTCAGCAGGGACAGGACGAGCAGGACCACCGCCGCGGCCAGGCCCGCCCAGAGGAAACCGTGGTGGCCGCGGTCGGCGCCGTGGCGTTCCCGCAGCCCGCGGCGGGCGCGCTCGACCTGTCGCTGGTCGGCGCCGGACTCGGTGACGGTGATGGGCAGGCCCTGGAAGGTCGTGCTCGAGGTCTCGGGGACCAGGGTGGTGGCCCGTGCCGCCAGCTCCTCCGCCGTGTCCAGGACAGCGGCGCGCTGGAGGACGAGTGCGAAGGTGCGGCGGTGCGGTGGTACGTCCTCGCGGGTCAGGTCCTGTCGGAGGAGGGACTCGACACTGTCGACGGTGTCGCCCCAGGCGGGCAGGGCGCCCTCCCGGCCGCCGTTCTCGACCACCGCTCGGAGCCGGTTGGACTCGGCCAGCAGGGGCGCCTCCTCGGGGCTGCCCTCCTCCACGAGCAGGCGCAGCGTCTCCCGGAGGAAGCCGGAGCTGGCCCCGTCGGGCGCCATGGCCCCCGAGGAGGTGTCCTCCACACCCAGCGCGGTGACCTCGGCGACCCGTTCGCGCAGGCGGGCCAGGGCCCGGGCGGCCTGATGCTGGGAGGCGGCGGAGGCTGCGGCACCCCGTCCCCGGCCGGACACCGCCGGAACGGCGACCCAGTCGTGGACCCGGGAGAGCCGGACGTCCTCGGCGGTCCACCGGCGCAGCGTGGACAGCAACAGGTGTTCCCGGGCGTCGTCGCCGAAGGAGCCGTCGGCGGTCAGCAGCCACAGGGCGCGCTGGCCGCGGGTCAGCTGGACGCGCGGTCCGGGCAGATGGGGCAGGAGGTCGGCGGACACGCCCTCGCCCAGGGTGCGCGCGTACTCCGCGCGGGTGAGGGCCGACGCCAACGCGGCGAAGCAGCGGGCCCTCTCCGGGTCGATGGCGGCGGCCTCGTCGAAGCACGGACGGGCCCGGGCGAGGTCGTCGTCGAGCAGCGCGTGCAGCCCCCGGGCGGCGGGGACCAGCCAGTACCCGGGTACGTCCTCGAGCCCGGGGTCGGCAGGGGCGGTGCCGGCCAGCATCTGGAGGGTGCGGTGGCGCGCGATCGCGGCGTCGTCGAACATCGCCAGGGTGGCGCGGACGTCGCTGAGTTCGATGAAGGCGTCCAGGGTCGCGGAGACCCGGTCGAGTCTCTGTTCCAGGGTTCCCCGGATCCGGCCCAGTTCGGAGCGCATGCGCCTGCGTTCCCGCGCCATCTGCGAGTACGTGTCGCTCAGGTCCTCCTGGAGTTCCCTGATCCGCGCGTTCTGCGAGTAGTCGATCCAGCTCAAGTTCGTCTTCCCTTCCCCGCGCCTGCGGGACGGTGGCGCGCCGGAGGTTGTGACGGCGGTGGAGCCGCTCCGGTTCGTGGGGTTGCGCACTCGGTGCTCTCTGAACCAGACTGGGAGCGCTCCCAAAGAAAGGGTCCCCATGAACGAACCGAAGCTCCCGCCGGGCCTGCTGTTCGGTACCGCCACCGCCGCCTACCAGGTGGAGGGCGCTGCCGGTGAGGACGGACGGGGCCCCTCGATCTGGGACACCTACTGCCGCACCCCCGGGCGCGTGGCCCGCGGCGAGAGCGGGGACGTGGCCTGCGACCACTACCACCGCTACGCCGAGGACGTCGCCCTGCTCGCCGAGCTCGGGGTGGACCTGTACCGCTTCTCCGTGTCCTGGCCCCGGATCCAGCCCACCGGCCGGGGCCTGCCCAACCCCGCCGGGCTGGCCTTCTACGACCGCTTGGTCGACACGGTCCTCGCGGCCGGAGTCGAGCCGGTCCTCACCCTCTACCACTGGGACCTGCCCCAGGCCCTGGAGGACGAGGGCGGCTGGCGGGTCCGCGACACCGCCCGCCGTTTCGGCGATTACGCACGGATCGTGGCCGAGCACCTCGGCGACCGGGTGAACCACTGGATCACCCTCAACGAACCCTTCTGCTCCGCCTTCGTCGGACACGCCGTCGGCCGCCACGCCCCCGGGACCCGGGAGGGGACCCCCGCCCTGGCCGCGGCGCACCACCTGCTCCTCGCCCACGGCGCCGCGGTCGGCGAGCTGCGCGCCTGTGACGCGGGACGGGTCGGTATCACGCTCAACCCCGACCACCTGCTGCCCGCCACCGGGTCCGAGGCGGACCGGGCCGCCGTGGAGCGCGCCCGCACCCTGCACAACCGCACCTGGTTCGACCCCCTCTTCACCGGCGCCTATCCCGACAACGAGCAGGAGGTCTGGGGCGAGCTGGCCGACGGCTCCTACCGGCGGGAGGGCGACCTGGAAACCATCGGCCAACCGCTGGACTTCCTCGGGGTCAACTTCTACCGGCCCATCATGCTCCGCGCCGTCCCGCACGAGCAGGCGGATCCGCGGCTGCGCACGGCCGTCGACATCGGGGCCGAACAGGCCCCCTACCCGGGGGTCCGGCACACCACCATGGACTGGCCCGTGGTCCCCGAGAGCTTCGCGGACCTTCTCGTGGACCTGGACCGCCGGTACCCCGGCCTGCCGCCGATCCTCATCACGGAGAACGGCTCCGCCGAGGCGGACGAACCCGACGAGGACGGCCGGGTCCACGACGAGGACCGCATCGCCTACCTGCGCGGCCACCTGTCCGCGCTGGCGCGCGCGATCGACGCCGGGGTGGACGTGCGCGGGTACTTCGTGTGGTCGCTGCTGGACAACTTCGAGTGGGCCTACGGCTACGACCGCAGGTTCGGCCTGGTGCGGGTGGACTACGAGACACTGGAGCGCCACCCCAAGGACAGCTACCACTGGTACCGGGACTACCTGACCTCGCACAGGCTCCGCCGGGCGCCGGGCGCGCCCTCCTGACCCACAGGGGGCCCTGGACACCCGACGCCGTGTTGGCATCCGCTCCGACCCGGGGCCGTCTGGCGGGCGCCTGGACGGGGCTGCGGCTGGAGTCGGACGGGCTGCTCGCAGCGGCCTCGGGGCTGGGGACGGAGCCGGGTCCGCAACGCGACTGGTGGCGCGAGCGCACCGAACCGTGGACCGAGGCGGTCCGCGAGGCGATCGAGGTGGCCCGCTTCGTGGAGGAGCTGCCCGGGGACGGGCGTCCCGCACTGCCGCTGGCGCAGATGACGGTGGCGCCGTGCCAGTCGGCCTTCAACAACGAGTTGACGGTCGGGCACAGCGAGGAGCACCGCACGATGATCCGTGACCTGCTGCTCGACGCGATCCTGCGCACGATGGGCCGCAGGTAGCCGACCGGCTCCCGAACGCCGGGGCCGCGGGTCAGACCCTCTGCCGGGCCACGCTGCCGAAGGCTCCGACGACCGCCCCGAGAGCGAACATGGCGGCCTCGTCCTCGTCCATGTGGACGATCCCGGCGGGGACGCGCACACGGTAGGGCTTGTTCTCGGCTGGCAGGATCTCCAGGCCGTCAATGATCCGTTGGCCCTCCAGCATCAGGAGGGCCTCCCCGACCCTTCCGGTGCGGTCGCCCCGCGCCCATATCGACATGCGTTCACCCTAACTACGGCCCGGGGCCGTCAGCGGAGCCGATCCGCAACCGGGGGAGCGGCCCGGCGGGAACCCGAGAGGCCCCGTGGCGGGCGCACCCGGCCCGGAACCTCCGCCTCGCCAGTTCCCCTGTTCCCCGGACGGGGTGAGGGACTGTGTACCCAGTGATATCACCGACGGTTCACCTGCACGTGCACTCACCTCGGTGCCTGGCCGGATCCGGCCAGGGGAGCGCCGCGGCCTCAGTGCCCGAGGACGGTCATCTCCTCGCCCCGCACGTCGACGGCGGTCAGGGCGACCTCCCCCGGGGGACGGTCCCGCGAACGCGGACCGGCCACCGCCAGAACACCCTCGCCGTCCTCGTCGGCCCCCTCGACCACGCCCTCCACGGTGATCGAGGCGACCTCGCGGGAGGCGGCCGCCAGATAGTGCCAGCGGTTCCCGGAATCCTGCCACCAGGTGCCCGCGGCCACCTGACGGTTGAGGTTGCTGCAGTCCCAACCGCCCTCGCTCTCCCCGGCCAGGACGGTCTCGGTGCCGTCGTCGGTCTCCGCGACCAGCACGGCTCGGGCCAGCCCGCCGCCGTCGTGCCCGCCGAACCGCACGCACGTCCACCGGCCGTCTCCGCCACCGGGCAGTTCCTGGACGGCGAACTCCCAGGCCGTGGCGGTGCGCACGGGACCTTCGGGCAGGTCCCCGGCGCAGGCCAGCTCGCCCCACAGGTCGAAGCCCTGTTCGGGGCCGAGCACCTCGTGCGGCCCCAGCCTGCGGATCTCGGCGGGAGGCGGAGGCATGTACCCCAGGTGGGCGGTGTCCGGGCCGCCCAGGTCGATCGCCGTGTACGGCTGACCGTGCGCCACCTCGGGGGCGCGCAGCCGCAGGACGGGTCCCGCACCGCAGTGGTCCCCGGCGGGTACCGCTTCGGTCACCCCGTCCCGGTGTTCGACGTCGGACCAGTCGGCGCCGCCTCGGCCGAGCGGAGCGCCGGCGGCCTCGGTCACCCAGGGCGGCAGCAGGTAGTGGGTGCCGTCCTCGGTGTCGGCTAGGCGGAGGGCGGGCCAGTTGGCCACACCGTTGCCGGGTTCGGCGAACACCTCGACCAGCTCCTCGGAGCCCGCACGCGTGTAGCGGGCGATCCGGGGTTCGTCGTGCAGGAGCACGACCTCGCGGTCGGCCACCTCGCCGGCGAACAGGAGGGAGGGCGAGACGGGGGAGCCGTCACCGTTCTCCTGTTCGGCCCAGACGGCCACGGCCCGTCGGGTGAGCGCCCGGTCGTCGACCGCGTCGCCCCTGGGGTGCCAGGCCGTCAGGTCCAGCCGAAAGCTCGTCCGCCAGGCGTCCGGTGCGGTCGCCCCGGCCAGTGCAGGCGGAGCCGCGGCGGGCGCGGTGGCGCCCGCCCCGGTGTCGGGCCCGGCCGCGGTCAGTCCCAGCACCGTCACCGCCAGGGCGAGCAGGCCCGCGGAGGCGACCAGGCCGCGCCGGTGCACCAGGGGGCCCTTGCCGCTGACCCGGACGAGTGTGGGGTCGGGCAGGGGCAGCGCGGCCGGTACCCCGGTGGCGCGTTCCACCGCGGCCGCGGCGTCGCGGACCCCGACCGAGGAGAGGAGTCCGGTCGCGGCGCGGGCGTCCAGGCCCTCCCTCCGGAGGAGGACGTAGGCCGCGCGGGCCGGCGCGTCCAAGCCGTCCAGCGCTTCCAGACCGCGGGTCTCGCCGCCGAGGCCGTCGACGGGCGAGACCCGCAGACCGGACTGGCCGAGCGGGTGCCACCGTCGGGGGAAGAGCGACCTGCGCAGGACCTTGTGACGTATTCGCGCGTACTCGTGGGGTCGGGGGTGGCGCCGCCCGCGCGGAAGGGCTCCGGTCACCAGCCGGTGGGCGTGTTCGAGCAGGCCGTGCGGCTCCCGGTGCCCGGAGAGGGTGACCAGGCAGAGCAGGGCCAGGTTCCGGTAGGGGGAGCGGGGAAGGGGCTGCTCCGGGGTTTTGGGCATCGAAGGCTCCTCGGAGATCTCTTCGAGTGACCCTAGGGAAGGCGTGCCGCCCGCACCCGGTGAACGCCGAAAGCCGCGGCCTATGCCGGAAATGTCCTGTCGGGGTTCCGTCGGACCACAGACCGGGGGAGCCCCACCGGGCCACCCGTCCGGCCCCGGGGCGGCATCCTGTCGGCCGTCTTCGCGGTCACCTCGGTGGCGGCCGATATCGCTGGTGCGGTTGACCAGGGCTCCGCGGTCCCCTGAGGAACCTCCCGGGCCGGGGCGTCCGGCGCCGGGAGGTTCCGGGTCCTAGCGGGTCTTGATGACGGCCGCGAGGAGACCGGAGATGAGCATCATCGACAGGCTGATGATCATGAGCACGAACGCGATGGTTCCGACCATGGTGTTTCCTTCACTGTGTCGTCCCCCGGGCGCCGCGGACCGTGCCCCCGGCACCCGGCACACCGGGGCACCCGGAGTTTCGGGCGCGGCATGTACCTCTTCGATGGATCACCCTATCTCGCCGTCGCGGCGGTGCCGCGCCGGGTTCCCGCTCTGACCAGCGCGGTTCAGCGCTCGTTCCAGACCCGTTGGTAGACCTCGCACAGCCAGCGGTCGGCCCAGGCGGCGTCGGCCGTCGCGGGCAGGTCGCTGCTCCCGCACAACCCGGCGAGCCGGGCCTCCAGTTCCGCGGCGCGCTCCAGGGCCTCCTCGCGGCTGTGCTCCCCGCGGCGCAGGGCGAGCAGCCAGGCGCGGTCGGGTTCGGGCACCGGCAGGGTGAGGCCGCCGGTTTCCAGCAGTTCCACGCCCTGGAGACCCAGCCGGACCATGTGGTAGGCGTATTTGGTGTCGAAGCCGTACCGTTCCACCAGTTCGGGACGGTTGGTGTGTCGGCCGCCGCGGGTGCCCGCCAGCCGTTCGCGCTGGGCGCGCAGGTAGCCCAGGAAGCGTTCTCCGGCCCGTCGGGACGGGAAGCGGTGGGCGTTGGCGCGCAGTTCCCGGCCGACCGGGGTGAGGGTGCGGACATCCTCGTCGGGCACGAAGAGGGGCAGCAGGACGGTGGGGTTGCCGTCCAGGGCCAGCCGGGTCCACTTTCGCAGCGAGTACACGGTCAGGTCCAGGTCGCCGGGGCCGGACCGGGCGTGTGCGGGCCGGGTGCGGTGGATGTACTGCTCGAAGACGCGCAGACCGATGACGTACTCGGGCGGCTCGACGCAGATCCCCATCTCGTCGCGGTCGTTCTGGCCGTCGAGGCCGAGGCCGTGGACGCCGGAGCCCACCTGGCAGCGCAGCACGGTGCCCTGTTCGGCGATGCGGGCGAACTCCTCGGTCGAGTGCTTCACCGTTTCTCCAACGCGGTCGGGGGCGGTCGCCGAAAGCTACCGCGATCCCCTCCCGGACCACGAGTCGTTTTCGCCTGGCCGCCAGTGTCCCGGGCGGCCGACCGAGGCCCGCCCCCCGGCCGCCGACACGGTCAGATCGCTCCAAAGCGCCTAACGGTAAGGGAACCATCCCTTCCGGTACTTGCCGGTACGTTCCCGGGGCCGTTTTACTGGTCGGACCGTCCGGCGCCCGGCCGGACCCCGCAGTGGAAAGCAGGACCGTGCCCTCCGAGATCCCCGACGCCAAGATCGACACCTCCGTTCCGCACAACGCCCGTATCTGGAACTACTGGTTGGGCGGCAAGGACAACTACCCGGTCGACAGGGAGATGGGCGACCAGATCCGCTCGTTCTTCCCCGAGATCGTCGACAACGCGGTGGCCGACCGCGGGTTCCTGGTCCGTACCGTCACCTACCTGGCTGAGGAACAGGGGATCCGGCAGTTCCTGGACATCGGCACCGGCCTTCCCAGCCACAACAACACCCACGAGGTGGCCCAGACCGCGGCCCCGGAGGCCCGGGTGGTGTACGTGGACAACGACCCGCTGGTGCTCACGCACGCCCGTGCCCTGCTGACCGGTACCGACCAGGGGGCCACCGACTACGTCGACGCCGACCTGCGCGACCCGGAGAGCATCCTGGCCGCCGCGGGGAAGACCCTGGACTTCTCCAAGCCGGTGGCCCTGATGCTGCTGGGCGTGGTGAACTTCGTGGCCGACGACGCCGAGGTGCGTTCGATCCTGGACCGGTTGCTGGACGCGCTCGCCCCCGGGAGCTATCTGGTGGTCTCCCACCCGACCGACGACATCGACCACGAACGCGCCCACCAGGTGGCCGCGGCGTGGAACGAGCGGGGCACCCCCAAGCTCACGATCCGCAGTGCCGCGGGGATCCGGGCGCTCTTCGACGGCCTCGAACTCCTGGAGCCGGGCGTGGTCTCCTGCTCGCTGTGGCGCTCGGCGCCGACCGAGGTCGGCGAGATCCGCCCGGTCGCCGAGTACGGCGGCGTCGCCCGGAAGCCGTAGTCATCCCCCGGACGAGCCCCCGCCCCCGGTAGCAGCGCACGTGGGCCGCGCTCACCTTCTACACGCTGGTGAAGGGGGGGAGTACGCGCATTTCGGCGGACGGGCACTGCCGCTGGTGGGCGGCCCCGGTTCCGGCACGCCGTGACCGGTGCGCACCGGAACCGGGACCGCCGGGTCCTCAGTCCCGGGGACGCTGGTCGATGACGCGGCGGAACTTGCCGACCGAGCGTTCGATCTGTTCGGGGTCGACGACGTCGACGGCCACGCTCACCCCGACCCTGTCCTTGACCGTCGCGGTGATCTTCCTGCTCAGGGCCGTGCGACGGTCGGCGGTGCAGTCCGGGGCCGCCTCGACGCGCACGGTCATGCCGTCCATGCGCCCCTCCTTGGTGAGCACCAGTTGGAAGTGCGGGGCGAGTCCGTCCAGGCCGAGCACGATCTCCTCGATCTGGGTGGGGAAGACGTTGACCCCGCGCAGGATGATCATGTCGTCGCTGCGGCCGGTGACCTTGTCCATGCGACGCATCGGGCGGGCCGTGCCCGGGCGCAGGGTGGTCAGGTCGCGGGTGCGGTACCGGATGACCGGCATGGCCTGCTTGGTCAGCGAGGTGAAGACCAGCTCGCCGTTCTCGCCGTCGGGCAGGACGTCCTGGGTGAGCGGATCGAGCACCTCGGGGTAGAAGTGGTCCTCCCAGACGTGCAGTCCGTCCTTGGTCTCCACGCACTCGTTGGCCACGCCCGGGCCCATGACCTCGGAGAGGCCGTAGATGTCGACGGCGTTGATGTCGAAGCGCTCCTCGATCTCCAGGCGCATCTTCTCGGTCCAGGGCTCGGCGCCGAAGATCCCGACCTCGAGGGAGGTGGTGCGGGGGTCGATGCCCTGGCGTTCGAACTCGTCCATCAGGGTCAGCATGTAGCTGGGGGTGACCATGATGATCTCGGGCCGGAAGTCCTGGATGAGCTGGACCTGTTTGGCGGTCTGGCCGCCGGAGGCGGGGATGACCGTGCAGCCGAGCTTCTCGGCGCCGTAGTGGGCGCCGAGGCCGCCGGTGAACAGGCCGTAACCGTAGGAGACGTGGACCTTGTGGCCGGGGCGGCCGCCCGCGGCGCGGATCGAACGGGCCACGACGGTGGCCCAGGTGTCGACGTCCTCGCGGGTGTAGCCGACCACGGTGGGTTTGCCGGTGGTCCCGCTGGAGGCGTGGATGCGGCTGACCCGCTCCTGGGGGACGGCGAACATCCCGAAGGGGTAGTTCTCGCGCAGGTCGGCCTTGGTGGTGTGCGGGAAGAGGGCGAGGTCCTCCAGGCTTCCCAGGTCCTCGGGGCGTACTCCGGCCTCGTCGAACTTGCGCCGGTACAGGGGCACGTTCGTGTAGGCGTGCTCCAGGGTCCAACGCAGCCGTTCGAACTGGAGGGCGCGCAGTTCGTCGGTGCTCATGCGCTCGGCCGGGTCCAGGGTCCCGGGGGCGGGGGCCCGGCCGAGGCGCTGCCGCGTGGCGGTGCCGGCCGACTGCTTGGTGCTGTCCTGGATTGCCATGGGTCTCTCCGGGTACTGTGCGCGGTGTCCCGCCGGGGAGTGCGCCGCGGATGCTCTCGGTGCTTCGGCACCGGGT
This sequence comes from Nocardiopsis sp. iso_40, assembly GCF_056173285.1. Lineage (NCBI taxonomy): Bacteria > Bacillati > Actinomycetota > Actinomycetes > Streptosporangiales > Nocardiopsidaceae > Nocardiopsis > Nocardiopsis sp. iso_40. The sequence continues at coordinate 2,771,235 of NZ_CM149666.1, forward strand.
GGGACCGTGCGGCGGCCCCGGGCCGAAGCGGTCCGGTGGGCACGGCCCGGGGCGGGCGCCCGGGCGGGTCGGCGGGGTCCGTCGTGCTGAGGTGGGTCCGTTGCCGGTCCGGGTGAGGGGGCCGACTTGCTTACTGACCGAACGTTCGGTTACTAATGCATTTACTCAGTCTCTGACCTGCCGTGTCAAGGAGACGTGTCGATGGGTTCACACAGGACGGTGGCACAGGCCACCGCAGTCAACATGGGAGGCCGTTCGTGAGCGACGTCTACGTGGTCGACGGGGTGCGCACCCCTCAGGGCCGTTACGGGGGCGCCCTCGCGGCCGTCCGCCCGGACGACCTGGCGGCCCTGGCCGTGTCCGAGGTGGTCCGCCGCGCCGGCCTCCCCGACGGGGTCGTGGACGAGGTCATCCTCGGCGCCGCCAACCAGGCGGGCGAGGACAACCGCAACGTGGCCCGGATGGCCGCCCTGCTGGCGGGTCTGGGCTCCGGGGTCCCCGGTTACACCGTCAACCGGCTGTGTGCCAGCGGCCTGACCGCCGTCGCCTCGGCCGCCCAGGCCGTCCGCGCCGGGGAGGCCGACGTGGTCGTCGCGGGCGGGGTGGAGTCGATGACCCGCGCCCCCTGGGTGATGGCCAAGCCCGGGACCCCCTGGGCCAAACCGGGGGAGGTCGCCGATACCTCCCTGGGATGGCGGTTCACCAACCCGCGCTTCGCCGCGGCCGACGCCCAGGCCCCCGCCGACGCCGCACCCGACGAGCTGCGTTACACCCTGTCGATGGGCGAGACCGCCGAGGAGGTCGCGACCCTGGAGGGCCTCACCCGTCAGGAGTGCGACGCCTTCGCGCTGCGCAGCCACGAACGCGCCGTCGCCGCCGCGGAGGCGGGCCGATTCGCGCGCGAGATCGTCCCCGTCACCGTCCACGGACGCAAGGGTCGGACCCACAAGGTCACCGAGGACGAGGGCCCGCGCCCCGATTCCACCGCGGAGAGTCTGGGCAGGCTGCGCCCGGTCTTCCGGGAGGGCGGCATCGTCACCGCGGGCAACTCCTCCTCCCTCTCCGACGGTGCCTCCGCTCTGGTCCTGGCCAGCGCCGAGGCCGTACGCAGGTACGGGCTCACCCCGCGCGCCCGGGTGGTCGCCTCCGCCTCGGCCGGGGTCGACCCGCAGGTCATGGGCCTGGGTCCGGTCCCGGCCACCCGCAAGGTCCTGGACCGCGCGGGATGGAAACTCGACGAGGTCGGCGCGGTCGAGCTCAACGAGGCCTTCGCCGCCCAGTCCCTGGGCGTGATGCGCCAGCTCGGCCTGGACGAGTCCCGGGTCAACGCCGACGGCGGCGCGATCGCCCTGGGCCACCCGCTCGGTTCCTCCGGCTCCCGTCTGGTGGTCACGCTGGTGAACCGGATGGAGCGCGAGGACGCCCAGCGCGGCCTGGCCACCCTGTGCGTGGGCGTCGGCCAGGGCACCGCCCTGCTGGTGGAGCGCGTATGAGCCACGACCAGTACGGCAGGGACCAGCACGGCGGGGACCACGGCCCCCGGGCCGCGGAGTTCGAGACCCTCGCCGTCGAGTGGCGCGAGGACCGTGTGGTGGTCGAGCTGCACCGCCCCGAGGCCCGCAACGCCATCAACGGCCGGATGATCTCCGAGCTGCACCGGGTGTGCGCCGAGCTCGAGGCCGAGCCCAGACCCCTGCTGCTGACCGGGCACGGCACCGTGTTCGCGGGCGGAGCCGACATCGCCGAACTGCGCGAACGCGGCCGTGAGGAGGCCCTGGCCGGGATCAACAGCCGTCTGTTCGAGCGGCTGCACAGGCTCCGGGCGCCCACCGTGGCGGCGGTCGACGGATTCGCGTTGGGCGGCGGCGCCGAACTGTCCTACGCCTGTGACATCCGGATCGCCACCCCCACCGCCGTGTTCGCCCAGCCCGAGCCGGGCCTGGGCATCATCGCAGGTGCCGGTGCCTGCTGGCGCCTGAAGGAACTGGTCGGCGCCTCGGTGGCCAAACAGGTGCTGCTCGGCGGGTTCAGGCTGGACGCGGAGGCCGCGCTGCGCCACGGCCTGGTGGCCGAGGTCGTCCCCTCCGAGGAGCTGCGCGAGCGCGCGCACGGTCTGCTGGACCGGATGGCCGCCTCCTCGGCGGCGGCCCTGCGGTTGACCAAGATGGTGCTGGACTCCGACGGTGTGCACCCGCTGGCCGACGACCTCGCGCAGGCGGTGCTGTTCGAGAGCGCTGACAAGCACGACCGCATGACCCGTTTCCTGGAGAGGAAGAAGCGTTGACCTCCGACAACCCCGTACAGGGTGTGCCCGCCTCCGTCGCCGTCATCGGCGGCGGCACCATGGGTGCCGGTATCGTCCAGCAGTTCCTGACCGCAGGGGCGCGCGTGGTGCTGGTGGAGGCCACCGCGGAGGCCGCCGAGGCCGGCCGCGACCGGGTCGCGGCCGGACTGGACAAGGCGCGCGGGCGCGGCAGAATCGACGCCGAACCCGCCTCCTACCTGGTCCGGTTCGACACCGTCACCGACGCCGCGCAGATCCCGTCCGGGACGGGTCTGGTCGTGGAGGCCGTCCCGGAGCGGCCGGACCTGAAGATCGCGGTGCTGACCGCGGCCGAGGCCGCGGTCGGCGAGGACACCGTCCTGGCCTCCAACACCAGTTCGCTGTCGGTCACCGAGCTGGCCGCCGCGCTCCGGCGCCCCGGGCGCTTCCTGGGGACCCACTTCTTCAACCCGGTCCCGGCCTCCAGGCTCGTGGAGCTCGTGACCGCTCCCGAGACCGAGCCGGCCGTCCTGGAGTCGGTGCGCGGCTGGGTCGGGGCCCTGGGCAAGACCGAGATCGTGGTCCGGGACGCGCCGGGATTCGCCACCAGCCGGCTCGGCGTCATGCTGGGCCTGGAGGCCATCCGCATGGTCGAGGAGGGGGTGGCCTCGCCCGCCGACATCGACACCGCCATGGAGCTCGGCTACCGCCACCCGATGGGTCCGCTCAGGCTCACCGACCTGGTCGGCCTGGACGTGCGCCTGGCCATCGCCGAGCACCTGGCCGCCGAACTGGGGGACCGGTTCACCCCGCCGGAGCTCCTGCGCCGTAAGGTCGCCGAAGGCAGGCTCGGCCGCAAGAGCGGCGAGGGCTTTCACATCTGGGGCAAGGGAGACAAGGCGTGAGTGAAGACAGGGCTGCGGAGTTCGGTGAGACCGACGGCCTCGCCGTCGTCCGGCTGAACCGGCCGGCGCTGACCCGGCAGGTCAAGGAGGAGCTGCTGGCGGCGGTCCGCCAGGCCAGTGAGTCCACCACCGCCCGCGCGGTGCTGTTCCTGGGGACGGACAAGGCCTTCTGCGTGGGTCAGGACCTGGCCGAACACGCCCGGATCCAGCAGGAGGAGCCCGATCAGGCGTTGAGCACGGTGCGTGAGCACTACAACCGGATCGTGCTGGCACTGGAGGGGATCCAGGTCCCCCTCGTGGTCGGGATCGGCGGTGCCTGCGTGGGGGCCGGGCTGGGTTTCGCCCTCGCCGGCGACGTGCGCGTGGCCGCCCGCAGGGCGAAGTTCGGCACGGCTTTCACCGGGATCGGGCTGGCGTCGGACTCGGCTCTGGCCTACCGGCTGGTGCGTTCGCTGGGTCAGGCACGCGCGATGGAGCTGATGCTTATGGCCACGGTGTTCGGTGCCGACCGTGCGCAGGAGCTGGGTCTGGTCACCGAGGTCGTGGACGACGGGGACTGGGAGGCACGCGCTCGGGAGGTCGCCGTCCAGCTGGCCTCGGGGCCCACGTCCGCGTTCGTGGCGGCCAAGCGCGAGGTGCGCTCCGCCGCGTCGGGTGAGGCGGACCTGCCGGAGCTGCTGGAGGAGGAGGCCGAGCTGCAGAACCAGCTGGGCGCCACCGCCGACCACGTCGGTGCGGTCAAGGCCTTCCTCAACAAGGAGAGGCCCGCCTTCACCGGCCGCTAGCAAGCGCCGAAGCGGAGTACGGGCCCCGCGGAGCGGGGTGACCTGCTCGGATTCGGGTGTCCGAGGACTTGCGTTGGACACCCGGCTCCGGGGATACTAATTACTGACCGAACGTTCGGTTATGAATGGGGAAAGATCAATGCCGACCACGGCCCAGGAAGCGCCCCCCGGCGCCGACGAGGCGCTCCGGGCGGAGTTCGACGCCCGGATCGCCGACAACCAGCGCATCGAACCGCGCGACTGGATGCCCGAGGCCTACCGCCGGACCCTCATCCGCCAGGTCTCCCAGCACGCGCACTCGGAGATCATCGGCATGCAGCCCGAGGGCGACTGGATCGCGACCGCGCCCAGCCTGCGCCGCAAGGCCATCCTCCTGGCCAAGGTCCAGGACGAGGCCGGACACGGCCTGTACCTGTACGCGGCCGCCGAAACCCTCGGCGTGGACCGCGCCGATCTCACCGAGCGCCTGATCGAGGGCCGTCAGAAGTACTCCTCGATCTTCAACTACCCCTCCCTGAACTACGCCGACGTCGGCGTCATCGGCTGGCTGGTCGACGGCGCCGCGATCTGCAACCAGGTCCCGCTGTGCCGTACCTCCTTCGGCCCCTACGCCCGGGCGATGGTGCGCATCTGCAAGGAGGAGTCCTTCCACCAGCGCCAGGGTTACGAACTGCTCATGCGCATGATGGAGGGGACCGAGGGCCAGCGCGCGATGGTCCAGGACGCCGTTGACCGCTGGTGGTGGCCGTCCCTGATGATGTTCGGCCCGCCCGACGCGGACTCGCCCAACACCCAGCAGTCCATGACCTGGGGCATCAAGATCGACACCAACGACGACCTGCGCCAGAAGTTCGTCGACATGACCGTCCCGCAGGCGGAGAAGCTGGGCGTCACCCTGCCCGACCCCGAACTGGCCTGGAACGCCGAGCGCGAGCACTACGACTTCGGTGAGCCCGACTGGAACGAGTTCAAACAGGTCATCTCCGGAAGCGGTCCCAAGAACGCCGAGCGCGTCGCCCGCCGGCGCACCGCCCACGAGAAGGGCGCGTGGGTCCGCGAGGCCGCCACCGCCTACGCCAGGAAGCAGCAGAGCGCCCGGGAGGCCGCGGCATGAGCAGGAACGACAACGCGACACCGGCCCGCCCCGAATGGCCCCTCTACGAGGTCTTCGTCCGCGGCAAGCGCGGCCTGAACCACGTGCACGTGGGTTCGCTGCACGCCCCCGACGAGACCATGGCGCTGCACAACGCCCGCAACCTCTACACCCGCCGAAACGAGGGTGTGAGCATCTGGGTCGTGCTCGCCGAGGACATCACCGCATCCAGCCCGGACGAGAAGGACCCCTACTTCGAGCCCAGCGGTGACAAGGTCTACCGCCACCCGACCTTCTACCCCATCCCCGAGGACGTCCCCCACATCTAGGTCCGGGGGACACCGGGACCGGGCCAGTACGAGTCTTCAAGGAACGACATGAGCGGCGAGAACATTTTCACCGGACTGACCGAGGAGCACGACGGCGACGCCCGTTGGGCCTTCGGCACCGGCTTCACCGAGGCGCTCGCGGGCGTGGACACCGCCCTGCCCGAGGGGGTGGACGGCGCGGACCTGGCGGCGTACTGCCAGATGCTCGGCGACGACGCCCTCATCCAGTCCCAGCGCCTCATCCACTGGGTGACCGACGCCCCGGAACTGGAGGAGGAGGTGGCCCTGGCCAACATCGCACTGGACCTGCTCGGCCAGGCCCGCCTGTTGCTGGCCCGCGCCGGACAGGCCGACGGCACCGGACGCGACGAGGACGCCTTCGCCTACCGGCGGCCGGCCGCGGAGTTCCGCAACGTGTGTCTGACCGAGATCCCGCGCGGTGACTTCGCCCGCTGCGTCACCACGCTGCTCGTGCTCTCCACCTGGCGCCTGGCCCTGTTCACCCGCCTGGCCGACAGCAGGGACCCGGTGCTGGCCGCCATCGCGGCCAAGGGCGTCAACGAACTGGCCTACCACCGTGAGTACGCCGTGTCCTGGGCCCTGCGCCTGGGCGACGGCACCCCCTACTCCAACGAGCGCATGCGCGAGGCCGTCGCCGACGTGTGGCCCCGCACCGGCGAACTCTTCGCCACCCACTCCGTGGAGGCCGCCCTGGCGGACCGGGGTGCGGGTGTGGACCCGGCCTCGGTGCGCGAGGAGGTCCACGGGGTCCTCACCCAGGTGCTGACCACGGCCACCCTGCCCGCCCCCGGGGACTTCCCCGAGGCCGGTGTCGCCGGGCGCGACGGCAGGCACAGCAGTGAACTCGCCCCGTTGCTGGAGGAGCTCCAGCGCGTGGCCCGGGAGCACCCGGAGGCGACATGGTAACCACGACCGGTACCGGGCGCGACGCCGACACCCGTCGGCGCCTCTGGGCGGCGGCCGCCGCGGTCACCGACCCCGAACTGCCCATGCTCACCCTGGCCGACCTGGGCATCCTGCGCGAGGTCGAGGTCGAACAGGACGGCACCGCGGCGGTGTGGATCACCCCCACCTACTCCGGTTGCCCGGCCCTGGCGGAGATGCGCGTGGACGTGGACCGCGCCGTGCGCGCCGCCGGCTTCGGGAGGGTGGAGGTGCGCACCGCCCTCTCGCCCGCCTGGACCACCGACTGGATCACCGACGAGGGCAGGCGCAAGCTCGCCGAGCACGGCATATCCCCGCCCGGAGGGGCGCCCCGGCGCCAGGCGGGCCCCGTCCCGCTCACCCTGATGCCCACCCGTACCGCCCCGCGCTGCCCCCTGTGCGGGGCGGCCGACACCGAGGAACTGTCCCGGTTCGGCGCGACCTCCTGTAAGTCGCTGCACCGCTGCCGGACCTGCCTCGAACCGTTCGAGCACGTCAAGGAGATCTGACCGTGACCACACCCGTCACCGAGACCGCCCCCGCCGCCCCGCGCGGCCGGGCCGCGTTCCACCGGCTGCGCGTGGCCGCCGTCGAGCGCCTGTGCGACGACGCCGTCGCCGTCACCTTCGACGTCCCCGACCACCTGGCCGAGGTGTTCGCCTTCGCCCCGGGGCAGTCGCTGACCCTGCGCCGGGTGGTCGACGGCGTGGAGGAACGGCGCAGCTACTCCGTCTGCGCGGCCGTGGGCGAGGCCCCCCGGGTGGGGGTGCGCCTGGTCCCCGGCGGACTGTTCTCGCACTGGCTGGTCCGCGAGGTCGAACCGGGCGACGAGATCGAGGTGGGTCCGCCCACCGGCCGGTTCAGTCCCGACCTGGACGAGGCCGCCCGCCACGTGCTCGTCGCCGCCGGCTCGGGCATCACCCCGGTGCTGTCGATGGCGTCCTCACTGCTGCGCCGGACCGACTCCCGTGTCACGCTGCTCTACGGCAACCGGCGCAGCGACACCGTGATGTTCGCCGACGAGCTGGCCGACCTCAAGGACTCCTTCGGCCCCCGGCTCGAACTCGTCCACGTGCTCTCCCGCGAGCCCCGCGAGTCCGAGCTGTTCACCGGACGCCTGGACGGCGCGAAGCTGGACGCGCTGCTGTCCACCTTGGTCGCCGCCGACGCGGTCGACCACTGGTGGCTGTGCGGCCCCTACGGGATGGTCACCGACGCCCGGGAGGTCCTCGCCGAGCACGGTGTGCGGGGCGACCGGATCCACCAGGAGCTGTTCTTCGTCGAGGGCGCCGAGCCGCCGCCCCAGACCCGGCACGAGGACCCCGGGGTCGAGGGCCCGGCCAGTGAGGTCACCGTCGTCCTGGACGGCCGTACCACCACACTGACCCTGCCGCAGGGGGTGCCGGTCCTGGACTCCGCCCAGCGCTACCGCCCCGACCTGCCCTTCGCCTGCAAGGGCGGTGTCTGCGGCACCTGCCGGGTCAAGGTGTGCGACGGCGAGGTCGCGATGCGCCGCAACTACGCGCTCACCCCCGCCGAGGTCGAGGCCGGGTACGCCCTGGCCTGCCAGTCGCTGCCCCGGACCGACACCGTGACCGTGGACTTCGACTCATGAGCGGCCCCGCGCCGGAGGGGCGCAACGAGACCGCCTGGCGCATGTTCGAGGCCGACCGTGCCTCAAAGAACCTGGGTATGCGCCTGGTCGAGGCCCGGGACGGTTTCGCGGTGGTGGAGATGACGGTGGGGCCGCTGATGGTCAACGGCCACAACATCGCCCACGGCGGGTTCGTGTTCACGCTCGCCGACACCGCCTTCGCCTGCGCCTGCAACCGGGACGGCGGCGGGGTCACGGTGGCCTCGGGCGCCGACGTCACGTTCGTGGCCCCGGCGAAGGAGGGCGAGGTGCTGGTGGCGACCGCCGTCGAGCGCGTGGTCCACGGCCGCAGCGGTGTCTACGACGTCACGGTCCGCCGTGACGGGGACGTCGTCGCCGAGTTCCGGGGGCGCAGCCGCACCCTGCCCCACCGGACCTGACCCGGGGGCGGAGGCGACCGCCCCCGGGGGGTCCGTCCCGGTCAGCCGCTGACGGGCTCGCGTACGGTCTCCGGGGCGGGCTCCGAGGCCGCGGAGCCGGCCGCGGGCCCCCTACGGTCGAGCACACCCGCCGACACGGCGATGCCGAGCCCGACCAGGGCCAGGACCGAGCCGATCACCGCGGGGGAGACGTAGCCCAGGCCCATCCCGATCCCGAGGCCGCCGAGCCAGGCGCCGCCGGCGTTGGCCAGGTTGAACGCCGAGTGGTTGGAGGCCGAGGCGATGGTGGGGGCCGCGCCCGCCTTGTTCATCACCAGGACCTGGAGCGGGGCGGTCACCCCGAAACCGACCGCGCCCAGGACCACCACCGTGACCGCGGCCGTCCAGGGGTTGTGCACGGTGACGGTGAACAGCGCCAGGACCAGGGCCAGGGAGGCCAGGGAGCCGTAGATGGTGGGGCGCAGCCACCGGTCGGCCAGCGGCCCGACCACCAGGGAGCCCAGCGTCATACCGACGCCGAACAGCGCCAGCACGATCGGGACCCCGGTGCTGGGCATCCCCGCCAGCTCGGTCATCATCGGCGAGATGTAGCTGTAGACGGCGAACACCCCGGCGAAGCCGAAGACCGCGGTGGTCAGCCCCAGGACGACCTGCGGGTGGCGCAGCGCCGAGAGCTCCCCGCGCAGACCGCCGGCCCGGGACGCGGGCGTGTGCGGCACGAACAGGGCCACACCCGCGATGGTCAGGGCGGTGAGGGCCACGACCACCAGGAAGGCGGCCCGCCAGCCGACCAGCTGTCCGAGCAGGGTTCCGGCGGGTACCCCGACGATGTTGGCCACGGTCAGGCCGAGCATCACCCGGGCCACGGCGGTCGCCCGGCGGGCCGGACCCGCCATGTGCGCGGCGACCAGCGCGGCCATGCCCAGGTAGGCGCCGTGCGGGAGCCCCGCCAGCACCCGGGAGGCGAAGACCGCACCGTAGGAGCCGGTCACCACGGTGGCCAGGTTGCCGACCAGGAAGACACCCATGAACACCATCAGCAGGGTCTTGCGCGGCAGGCGGTTGCCCAGGGCGGTGAGCAGGGGAGCGCCGACCACCACCCCCAGGGCGTAGGCGGAGATGAGGTAACCGGCGGTGGAGATGGGCACGCCGAGGTCGGTGGCGACCTCGGGCAGCAGGCCCATGATCACGAACTCGGTGGTGCCGATGGCGAAGGCCCCGAGGGCCAGGGCGAGCAGGGCCAGAGGCATGGCTGTGCCCCCTTCCGGGCGGTGGGTCGTGTGTGCGGGGCTCCGTGCCGCGGGCCTCGCGGGTGGGAGGCGCTCGCGCGGAGGCGTCGGGGTTCCTGGAACCGGTGGCGTGGGTGAGGGGCCGTTGGCCGAGGCGCGCCCGGCCCGCGGAACGGGGCCCGTGGACGGGCTCCGGGGGTCCGCGCAAAGTGATTTAGCACGTGCTAAATCAAGGATGTCACCGATGTCCGCCGATCGCCAACGGTGCGGCACGTGATCTGTCTCGCCCCGGGCAGGCCGAGCGCTGCCCTCCTAGGTGCGCGGGCCCGGCCCGTAAGGCCCGGGAACGGAACTCAGGAGCGGGGGGGAGCGGTGCTGCCCCGTACCGTGAGGGTGGTCGGCAGGACCACGTGGGTGCTCTCGGTGCGGCCCTCCTCCAACCGTTCGACCGCCGCACCGACCGTGAGCTCGGCGATCCGCGCCACGTCCTGGCGGACCGAGGTCAGGTTCAGGAACGACAGCCGCGCGGCCCGGCTGTCGTCGTAACCCACCACGGACACGTCCCCCGGCACGGAGCGCCCCGCGTGCAGCAGGGTCTCCATCAGGCCGCGAGCGGACTGGTCGTTGCAGCAGACCACGGCCGTGGGCAGCGTGTCCCGGGCCAGGAGCGCCGCCGCGGCGCGCGCCCCCGACTCCTCGGTGTAGGCGCCCGGGACCAGGTCGGCGTACGTACCCAGGCCGTGCTCCCGCATGCCCTCCAGGTAACCGGTCCGGCGTTCGGGGGCGCTGGGCAGATCACCGCCGTACACGTGCGCGATGTGCCGGTGGCCCAGGCCGACCAGGTGTGCGACCGCCTGGCGCACCCCGGAGACGGCGTCGGTGCGGACGCTGTCGGTCCCCCTCGCGTTGGTACGCTGCCCGATCTCCACCACGGGAACCCGCTCGGCGACCCCGGCCAGGTCCTCCGGGGCCTGCGCGGACATCCCGATGAGCACCAGCGCCTCACACCGCAACCCCACGAGCTCGTCGATCGCCTGGCGTTCGGTGCGGTTGGCCAGCATGGCGCTCAGGGCCACGCTGTAGCCGAACCGGGCCGCCACCGGGTACAGGGCCTCGACCAGGTCGGCGTCCATCGGGTGCTCCATGGTGAAGAGCACGCCGAGCTGACGGCTGCGCGCCCGGCGCAGCAGCTGGGCGGCGGTGTCGGCACGGTAACCGAGTTCCTCGGCGGCGCGCAGCACCCGCTCCCGGGTGGCCGCGCTGGGACCCGGCCGGTCGCCCAGCACGAGCGAGACCAACTGCCGGGAGACACCCAGGTGCGCCGCGACGTCGGCCATCGTCGGCCGCCCGCCTGGCGTCCCGCCGCCCCTGACGCCGTTCGCCACTTCGACCCCCTCCCACGCAGGCGCATCGTACCGCCGCACGGCCCGCCCCGTGATCGACCGGGCAGCGCCCACTCGAACCACCGATGAGTCACCGAATCCCCGTAACCCGCACGAACCTTCGAAGACGCAGCGGCGTCAGACTGCCCGGGCGGAGTCCCCCGCCCCGTTCGACCCACCTCCTCCTGAAAGGCAACGATGTCCACTTCCCCTGACACTTCCCCGCCTCCCGGGCTCGCACCACTGGAGACGGGCGACCCGGCCGGGATCGGGCCCTACCGGGTGGTGGGGCGGATCGGCTCGGGCGGCATGGGAGCCGTCTACGGAGCCCTGGACGGGCAGGGGGTGTGCGTGGCGGTCAAGACCGTCCACGCCGGCTTCGCTCGCAAGCCCCGCTTCCGGGACGCCTTCGCCCGCGAGGTCGAGATGCTGGGGCGAGCCGACGGGATCAGTACCGCCCGCCTGCACGCCGCCGACACCGGGGCGGCGGTGCCGTGGCTGGCCTTCGACTACGTTCCCGGCCGCGATCTGCGCACCCACGTGCGCGCGTTCGGTCCGCTGGAGGGCGAGATGCTCCGCACCTTCGCCCTGGGCACCGCCGAGGGCCTGGCCGCCCTGCACGCGGCGGGCATCGCCCACCGCGACATCAAACCGGGCAACGTCATCCTGTCCCCGGACGGCCCGAAGATCGTGGACTTCGGCATCGCGGTCGAGATCGGCACCGAGCGCTCCGAGGACGGTTCGGCCTCCTACGGGACCCCCGGCTGGTCGGCTCCCGAACGCTACTCCGGAGCGGCCGCGGACCCGGCCGCCGACGTGTTCGCCTGGGGCGGGCTGGTGGCGCTGGCCGCCACCGGTCGCCAGCCCTTCGGCACCGGTGACGCGGGGGAGAAGGCGCGCCGGGTGCGCGAGGGCGAGTACGACGTCGACGGTGTGCCCGAGGACCTGCTGGGCCTGGTGCGGGCCGCGCTTTCGGTGGATCCGGCCCGGCGTCCGAGCTCCGAGGTGTTGGTGCGTTCCCTGCTGCCCGAGCCTCAGGAGGGGGAGGGGGGACAGCGGGGCCCGGTCACCACGGCGAACGTTCTGCGCCGGATGCTCCGCGACTACTGGCGCGGCGTGGACGACGCCGGCCACGACCCCGCCCGCTGGGCGGCCGCGCTGGGTATCGCCTCCGCGGCCGGCCTGGGTGCGAGCGCCGTGGGCTCGGGCGCGCTGGGTTCGGGTGCCCTGGGCTCCGGAGGCGCCACAGGAGCCGGAACCGCCGGCGCAGGCACGGCGGGTGGAACCGGAGCGGCGGGTACCATCGCGGCCGGTTCGGGAACGGCGACCGCCGGAGGGGCCGGTGGCGCCGCGAGCGGCGGTGCCGCCGGGACGGGCACGACCACCGGCGGCGTGCTGAGCGGGGTCGCCACGTCCAAGATCGGCCTGGCGGGCGCGGGCCTGCTCGCGGTGGCCGGACTGGCGGCGGGCGGCTTCGTGGTCTACGAGCAGGTGAGCGAGAACCCGTCGGAGACGGTCGCCGCCGCCGCGGGCTTGCTGGAGGAGGGGCCGGGGTTCACCGCCCGGGTCGAGCGGGCCTTCTCCCGGGAGCACGCCGAACAGGTCTCCGAACGCACCGGGACCCCCGTGGACCAGGTGGTGGCGGACAGCCGGAGCGAGGAGGAGTACCTGTACTCGGCCGACGGCGAGAGCTTCCTCATCCGGGGGCCGGTGATGGGACCGGGGACCACGGCCGTGGCCAACCACCAGGGCGAACTGTACGTGTACGCATCGCGCGAGGAGGCCCCCGGGCTGTGGGAGGAGTCGCCCCAGGAGCTGACAGTCGATTTTTCGCTGATTGATCTCGACTTCGGTGAGGAAGGGGACCACGGCCTATGGCAGGACTCGCCCGCGCCTTTGGAGAGTGTCTCCGGCGTGGACGTCGACTCCGTCGCCGCAACCCTGGTCACTGAGCCGATACGGACCCTGGCCGAGACCGAAGGAGTTGAGGCGGTGGAAGGCCAGGAACGGGTCTACGTGGGGTCCACCGTGCTCGAACTCCTGGACGGAGGGATCTTGGTAGAGGGAGAGGCGGTCGGCCGGGTCGAACTCGACGGGGAGGGCGCGCTGGTACGGGCCGAGTACACCACTGATCGCTGGGAGGTGCGGGTCGACTTCGAGGATGTGGACGGCGAGACGGCACTGGAGGACCCCCAGGTGTGGGCGGCCGAGAACGAGGACTTCGGTTGGACCGTCGTGCATGCCCCGATCTGTGGAACCGTGCGCCTGCCGGGCTGGGCCGGGGGCCAGGACGCGGAGAAGGTGTGGGATGTCCAGGCCAGTGGCTGGGACGTGGACTGCGATTACGCGATGGACGTGGCGGAGCTGCGGCAGGACAGGAACACGGGCCCGGACCGGGTCGAGTCCCTGCATGCAGCCAGAGGTGTTTTCGGTAGCGTCGTGCAGATCGACGACATGATGGCTTGTGGCCGCTTCTGGCGCGAGGTGATCGACGACAACGGTTTCGCTGTGCCCTCCTACGCTTACGGACCCTGCCAGGAGTCCACGGTCCTTACTTTGGGCGACTCGGAGGGTCCTTACAGGAAGTCGGAGGTCGAGTTCGGCTCCGTGACCCTGATCGACTTCCACGAACAGCCCTGATCCGGACGGGTCCGGACACGAAAACGGGGGGCGCGCCGTCTGGCGCGCCCCCCGGAGTCCGGCCGGATTCCACGTCCCCCAACGTGGAACCGGCCACGCGGCCCGTGCACTGAGTGCGGGGGCCGCTGGGAGGCGAATACGGTGATGGTTTCGTGTCGGAAACCCCCATTTACGACACGAGCACTCGTATTCGCTAGGTCTGGCCGGGTCCCACGTCCCCCAACGTGGGACCCGACCGCGCGGCCTACGCACTAGGTGCGGTCTGGCCGCTGGGAAGGCGGTTGTAGCGATGGTTTCGTGTCGGAAACCCCCATTGCCGACACGAACGCGTACAACCGCGCATGGTCTTGAGGTGATGTCGAAGCTACGCACAGACGTTGGTGGGATTGTTGGGGTCGGGGTCGCTCTGGGGCGCTTCACCTGTGAGAACGCTTCGTCTGTGTCTGGTGTTCCCGCCCTGGCAGCCGATTTTCATCCGGTCCGGTAAAAAGCGGGTGCGGACTCGGGCACGGAATCCCTAAGCTCCCCTCCGGCCCTGGCGCACAGGGAGGCGCGAATGTCCGAACTGATGCCCCCCTGGCGGCCGACCGGGCCTGCGGAACCCGCCCTGCTCCGCGATTCCGGTTGGCGGGAGTGGCCGCCCCGCCTGCCCGAACAGCCCATTTTCTACCCGGTCCCGAACGAGGACCACGCGAACCGGATCGCCCGGGAGTGGAACCCGCCACGCGACGGCGAGGGCCACGTCACCCGCTTCCGGGTGGAGGCGGAGTTCGCGTCCCGCTGTCTAGCATCCACCCTCCAGGTGTGAGCTAGAGCTGCAAGCTCGGCCCTTCAGGACCGAGAAGCTGACCGCGCACATCCGCGGGGGGATCGAACCGGTGCGTTCCTTCCTGTCCGGGTCCTCCGAGGGGGTCGACCACCCCGTGGGGGACGTTCCCGGCTGAGGTCCCGGTTCCATCCGGGTGTCGGACGTGGCAGCCCGGGCGTCCGCGCCCGGGATCCCTTTATCGGCCCGCCTCGTGCACGGTGACCAGGTCGGGGTCCAGTTCGGTGAGGGCGGCCATGACGTCGCCCAGGGCGTCGGCGAGCACGACCGGTTCACCGGTGCCCTGTTCACTCTCGCGCTGGCGGGGGAGGGGGTGTGGGGTCCGTCGGGGGTCGAGGGTGGTGGCCATGGGGGTGTCGGGCGCGGCCCGCGGGGCGCCCTCCTCCTTACTCGTTCCTCGCGTACTCCGCCGGGGTCGACCCCCGGTGACGGTCGGGGTGCCTGCCCTCTCAGGAATAGCACGCGGCGGTGACATTCGGTGGGTACGGAGTGTGCCTGTGGATGAACAACGGGGTGCGGAACCGCTCGTGTGGAGCGCCCTCCGGGACGTCACCGACTGTCATCGGGGCGCCGTCGGTATCCGCCGCGACCGCCCCGGCGGTGCCGGTCGGCCTTCTCCCCGGCTTCGCGGCGCTCGCGGACCCGGAGTGCCGTGATCCCCCGGCGTTCTGTCTGACCAGCGATTTTCCGACCGCCCGGGCCCTCGGCCCGGGTGGTCGGCGCGTGTGGAGGGAATACCTGTTTGGGGCCGACTGTTCGGGCATGATAGCTTCACAGGAAATTACTTCTTAGGAAACAAACTCGGGGAGCGTGCCATGCAGTTCGGAATCTTCTCGGTCAGCGACGTGACGCCGGACCCCACCACCGGGCGCACGCCGACCGAGGGCGAGCGGATCAGGGCGATGGTGCGGATCGCCCTCAAGGCCGAGGAGGTGGGCCTGGACGTCTTCGCCACCGGCGAGCACCACAACCCGCCGTTCGTGGCCTCCTCGCCCACGACCATGCTCGGCTACGTGGCGGCTCGGACCGAGAAGCTGATCCTGTCCACCTCCACCACGCTCATCACCACGAACGACCCGGTCAAGATCGCCGAGGACTTCGCGATGCTGCAGCACCTGGCCGAGGGCCGGGTGGACCTGATGATGGGGCGCGGCAACACCGGACCGGTCTACCCCTGGTTCGGGCAGGACATCCGCCAGGGCATCCCGCTGGCGCTGGAGAACTACAACCTCCTGCACCGCCTGTGGCGCGAGGACGTCGTCGACTGGGAGGGCAAGTTCCGCACCCCGCTGCAGGGCTTCACCTCCACCCCGCGTCCGCTGGACGGCGTTCCGCCGTTCGTCTGGCACGGCTCCATCCGCAGCCCGGAGATCGCCGAGCAGGCCGCCTACTACGGTGACGGCTTCTTCCACAACAACATCTTCTGGCCCGCGACCCACACCAAGAAGCTCATCTCGCTGTACCGTCGCCGCTTCGAGCACTACGGACACGGCAAGGCCGACCAGGCGATCGTCGGACTCGGCGGCCAGGTGTTCATGCGTAGGAACTCCCAGGACGCGGTCAGGGAGTTCCGGCCCTACTTCGACAACGCCCCGGTCTACGGCGGCGGTCCCTCCCTGGAGGAGTTCACCCGGGAGACCCCGCTGACGGTCGGCAGTCCGCAGGAGGTCATCGACCGCACCCTGGGCTTCCGCGAGTCCTTCGGCGACTACCAGCGCCAGCTCTTCCTGATGGACCACGCGGGCCTGCCGCTCAAGACCGTCCTGGAGCAGCTGGACCTCCTCGGCGAGGAGGTCGTCCCGGTGCTGCGCAGGGAGTTCGCCGCCAGGAAGCCCGCGCACGTACCCGACGCGCCCACGCACCCCTCGCTCCTGGCCGAGAGGGAGCGCGCGACCACGAACACGGAGGCCCAGTGATGACCCGCAAGCTCGTCACCGTCACGGCGGGGCTCAGCAACCCCTCCTCGACCCGCCTGCTCGCCGACCGGCTGACCGCCGCCGCGGAGGAGGCGCTGGCCGACCGCGGGGAGAAGGTCGAGGTCCGGGTCGTGGAGTTGCGCGAGCTGGCCCACGACATCATGAACGCCATGACCACCCGGGTGCCCACCGGTGAACTGCCCGGGGTCCTGGAGGACGTGGCCGGGGCGGACGGGATCATCGCGGTGACCCCGGTCTTCAACGCCTCCTACAGCGGCCTGTTCAAGTCGTTCTTCGACGTGGTCGAGTCGGGTGTCCTGGACGGCAAGCCGGTCCTGGTGGCCGCCACCGGGGGCAGCCCGCGCCACTCGCTGGTGCTGGAGCACGCCCTGCGCCCGATGTTCTCCTACACCCGCTCGGTCGTGGTGCCCACGGGCGTCTACGCCGCCTCCGAGGACTGGGGCTCGGGCGAGGGCGGCGGGCGCGAGCTGTCCGAGCGCATCGCGCGGGCGGCCCGGCAGCTGGCCCTGCTCGCCACCGAGAGCACGCCGGCCGCGGCCGACCCCTACGAGGAGCCGACGCCCTTCGCGGACCTGATGTCCGGCCTGGGGGCCTGACCGTCCGCTCCCGCCGGTCACCACCGGCGGGAGCGGGTATCGGGCGGGGCCGGTGGGCAGCGCCTTCCCGCGCCCTGGTAGGGGTTTCGCAGAGGTTTCTTCTCATCACCCATTGCAGTCGGTTTTCAATGGTGTTAACTTTCCGGAAAGCGTTGCATGGGAGCGCTCCCGAAACGGGGTTCCCGGCCACGCAGTCTGGACCGCACCACGACCGACAGGTGTAGGACCCGGCTCGGGAGAACGCGTCACCCGGCCGAGTGGCCACACCCCCGTCGCCTTCCCGACCTCTCCGGGACCCGTGCGACGTTCCCCGCAGGCTCACGATCCTGGCACTCCCCCTACGCGAGGAAACACAGATGAGCAGACCCCCCTCCGACAACCCCCGAACCCTGTCGCGCCGCGTGTTCGCCACGGCCTCCACGCTGCTTCTGGGCGCCACCGCCGCACTCACCGCCTCCGCCCCGGCCGCAGCGGCCACCGGCTGTTCGGTCGACTACCAACTCAATGACTGGGGCTCCGGCTTCACCGCCGACGTCGAGATCACCAACCTCGGAGACACGGTCGACGGCTGGACCCTGGACTGGACCTTCGACGGCGACCAGCAGATCAGCAACGCCTGGGGAGGAAGCCACAGCCAGTCCGGCCAGAGCGTCTCGGTCACCGACGCCGGACACAACGGCACGATCCCCCAGGACGGGACCGCCTCCTTCGGCTTCCAGGCCTCCTACTCCGGGGACAACGCCGTCCCGACGGACTTCAGCCTCAACGGCGTGCTCTGCGAGGGCAGCGTGGACCCGGGGCCCGACCCGGACCCGGACCCGGATCCCGACCCGGACCCCACCCCCGGTGAGCGCGTCGACAACCCCTACGTGGGGGCCGACGTCTACGTGAACCCGATCTGGTCCGCCAACGCCGCCGCCGAGCCGGGCGGCGAGGCCGTGGCCGACGAGCCCACCGGTGTGTGGATGGACCGGATCAGTGCCATCGAGGGCAACGACAGCCCCACCACCGGGTCCATGGGACTGCGTGACCACCTCGACGAGGCGGTGGAGCAGGCCGCGGGTGAACCGCTGGTCTTCCAGCTGGTCATCTACAACCTGCCCGGCCGCGACTGCGCGGCCCTTGCCTCCAACGGTGAACTCGGCCCCGAGGAGATCGACCGCTACGAGGCGGAGTACATCGACCCGATCGCCGACATCCTCGCCGACTACGAGGACACCTCCCTGCGGGTGGTCACCACGGTCGAGATCGACTCGCTGCCCAACCTGGTCACCAACGTCTCCCCGCGCGAGACCGCCACGCCCGAGTGCGACGAGATGCTCGCCAACGGCAACTACGTCAAGGGCGTCGGCTACGCCCTGGGCCAGCTCGGCGCGATCGACAACGTCTACAACTACGTGGACGCCGGCCACCACGGCTGGATCGGCTGGGAGGACAACTTCGCACCCTCCGCGGCCCTGTTCCACGAGGCCGCCAACGCCAACGGGGCCACCCCCGACGACGTGCACGGCTTCATCGCCAACACCGCCAACTACTCCGCCCTGAAGGAGGAGCACTTCGCGATCGGTGAGACCGTCAACGGCACGCCGGTGCGCCAGTCCGACTGGGTGGACTGGAACAACTACCTCGACGAGCTCTCCTTCGCCCAGGGACTGCGCGAGGAGCTGGTCTCCCAGGGCTTCGACTCCGGCATCGGGATGCTGATCGACACCTCCCGCAACGGCTGGGGCGGCCCCGACCGGCCCACCAGCGCGGGCCCGACCACCGACGTCAACGCCTACGTGGACGGCGGCCGCATCGACCGCCGCATCCAGTCCGGGAACTGGTGCAACCAGTCCGGCGCCGGACTGGGCGAGCGTCCCACCACCGCTCCCGAGCCCGGGATCGACGCCTACGTGTGGATGAAGCCCCCGGGTGAGTCGGACGGCTCCAGCGAGGAGATCCCCAACGACGAGGGCAAGGGCTTCGACCGG
Source organism: Nocardiopsis sp. iso_40 (assembly GCF_056173285.1). Lineage (NCBI taxonomy): Bacteria > Bacillati > Actinomycetota > Actinomycetes > Streptosporangiales > Nocardiopsidaceae > Nocardiopsis > Nocardiopsis sp. iso_40. The sequence goes on from NZ_CM149666.1 coordinate 2,790,172, forward strand.
ATGTGCGACCCGACCTATGAGGGCAACCCGCGCAACGGCAACAACATGAGCGGTGCCCTGCCCGACGCGCCGGTCGCCGGCCACTGGTTCTCCGACCAGTTCCAGGAGCTGCTGGCCAACGCCTACCCGCCCGTCCAGTAACCGTTCCGCAGTAGCGAACCCGACAACCGGGCGCCCGCCCCTCCCCATTCCGGGGCGGGCGCCCACCCCGGGGACACCACGCACGTTCCCCGGCACAGCGTCTGGCCCGGTACGGCGGCACCGCCGCCCCGAGCCCCTCCACAGACCCCCGCCCCGTCTCGTGCGCCCGCCCGGTGGCACCACCAAGCGCACCCCGCGCCCCGGGCACCGGCAGCGCCGAGGAGGGTCCCCCCGCAGGAGGACAACGTGATCACCCCCCGCTCCGAACGGCGCACGGGCCGACGCCCGCGCCCCGGCCCCCTCTTCTTCACCGTCGCCCTGGCCGCGGCGCTGCTCCCGGCCGGCCCCGCCCAGGCCCAGAGCCCCTGTTCGGTCGACTACCGCGTCACCAACGACTGGGGTTCGGGTTTCACCGCCGAGGTCACGCTCACCAACGAGGCGGCCGACCTGCCCCAGTGGACCCTGGGCTGGGAGTTCGCCTCCGGCCAGCAGGTCACCAACGCCTGGAACGCCGAGGTCGTCCAGGACGCCGGCTCCGTCACCGCGAGCGGTCCCGACTGGTCGCCGGGACTGGCCGGGGGCGCGAGCGCCACCTTCGGTTTCCAGGCCGGCCACGACGGTGACAACCCCGTCCCCGACAGCTTCACCCTCAACGGTGTGAACTGCGACGACGAGGAGGACCCGCCCCCTCCGGAGCACGCACTGCTCGTCGAACCCGCCACGCTCACCCTGGACCCGGCGGGGGAGGCGAGCTTCGAGGTCGCCCTGTCCGCCGAACCGGACAGCGGGGTGCAGGTCGCCGTCGAACGCACCCAGGGCAGCGACAGCCTGTCCGTGGACTCCCCACAGCCCCTCTCCTTCGACGAGACCGACTGGGACACGGCCCAGGAGGTCACCATCGCCTCCTCGGGCGCCTCCTCCGACGAACCCGCCCGGGCCGAGTTCACCGTCTCGGCGCAGGGCTACGAGCCCGTGGTCGTCACCGCCAGGGAACGCACCGAGGCGACCAGCGACTACGAGCAGCGCTTCCTCGACCAGTACGACAGGATCAAGGACCCCGACAGCGGCTACTTCCGTGACTTCAACGGCCTCCTGGTGCCCTACCACGCCGTGGAGACCCTGATCGTCGAGGCCCCCGACCACGGCCACGCCACCACCTCCGAGGCCTACAGCTACTACCTGTGGCTGGAAGCCACCTACGGCCGGATCACCCAGGACTGGGCCCCCTTCAACGCGGCCTGGGAGTCCATGGAGGCCTTCGCCGTCCCGGGGACAGCCGACCAGCCCACGAACGCCTCCTACGACCCCGCCGCACCGGCCACCTACATCGCCGAGTCGCTGGAGCCCAGCGACTACCCGATGCCGCTGCGACCCGAGGTCCAGGCCGGCGAGGACCCCCTCGCCGACGAGCTCAGCGGTACCTACGGCACCGACGAGGTCTACGGAATGCACTGGCTGCTGGACGTGGACAACACCTACGGCTTCGGCTTCTGCGGTGACGGCACCGACGACGCCCCGTCCTACTTCAACACCTTCCAGCGCGGCTCCAACGAGTCGGTCTGGGAGACCGTCCCGCACCCCTCCTGCGAGACCTTCGAGCACGGCGGGGACAACGGCTACCTCGACCTGTTCACCGACGACGAGACCTACTCCGAGCAGTGGCGCTACACCAACGCGCCCGACGCCGACGCCCGGGCGGTCCAGGTCGCCTACCTCGCCCACGAGTGGGCCTCGGAGCAGGGCAACGAGGCCGACGTCGCCGACAGCGTCGCCAAGGCGTCCATGATGGGCGACTACCTGCGCTACGCCATGTTCGACAAGTACTTCAAGGAGGTCGGCGACTGCGTCGGGGCCCAGGCCTGCCCGCCCGGAACGGGCAAGGACTCCGCCCACTACCTGCTGTCCTGGTACTACTCCTGGGGCGGCGCCCTGGAGAGCGCCGAGTACCCATGGGCCTGGCGCATCGGCGGCTCCTCCGCGCACCAGGGCTACCAGAACGTGATGGCCGCCTACGCCCTCTCGGAGACCGAGGCGCTGCGGCCGCGGTCGGCCACCGGAGCCGACGACTGGGGCGTGAGCCTGGACCGCCAGCTGGAGTTCCTCCAGTGGCTGCAGTCCGCCGACGGCGGCATCGCCGGAGGCGCGACCAACAGCTGGGAGGGCGTCTACGGCGAGCCGCCCGCGGACACCCCGACCTTCTACGGCATGTACTACGACGAGAAGCCGGTCTGGCACGACCCGCCGTCCAACCAGTGGTTCGGCTTCCAGGTCTGGGACATCGAGAGGGTCGCCGAGTACCACCGCCTCACCGGCGACGAACGGGCCGGGGACATCCTCGACTCCTGGGTTCCCTGGGCGATCGCCAACACCACGGTCGGCACCGGTGGGGACTTCGCCGTCCCCGCCGACATGGAGTGGACCGGCGCGCCCGACACCTGGACCGGTACGTCCACGGGCAACCCGGGCCTGGGCGTCGAGGTGGTCTCGCACAACCAGGACGTCGGTATCGCGGCGGGCCTGGCCAAGACCCTGATGCACTACTCCGCGGCCACCGGGGACGAGGACGCCCTGGAGACCGCCGAGGCCCTGCTGGACGCGCTCCTGGAGCACGAGGGAGAACTCGGCGTGGCCGTCCCGGAGGTCAGGGCGGACTACGAGCGGTTCGACGACCCCTACGACCCGGCCACCGGAGAGGGCACCTACGTGCCCCAGGACTGGACCGGCACGATGCCCAACGGCGACGTCATCGACTCCGACTCCACCTTCGCCTCCGTCCGCTCCTTCTACCGGGACGACCCGAACTGGGGACAGGTGGAGGACTACCTGAACGGGGGCCCGGCCCCCGAGTTCACCTACCACCGCTTCTGGGCCCAGGTCGACGTGGCCACGGCCCTGGCCACGCACGGTGAGCTCTTCGGGCCCTAGCGGGCAGCCGCCGTGCACGGGGCCGGGCGCACGCCACCGCCCGGCCCCGCACCACCAGCCCATCCGAGGAGGAGACCATGCCGAGAACCCCCCGACGGGTGCGGGCCGCACTCGCCTCACTGACCGCCGCCGTCCTCCTGACGGCCGGAACCGCCACCGCCGCGCAGGCACAGCAGGCCCCGCTCCGCGACCTGGCCGACCAACAGGGACTGCGGATGGGCGCCGCGGTCGCCGCCCACCGCCTGGACGAGGCCGACTACCGCCGGACCGCGGCAGCGGAGTTCAACTCCGTGACCCACGAGAACTCCCTCAAGTGGGAGAGCGTCCAGCCCCAACAGGGCCAGTACTCCTGGTCCGGCGCCGACCGGCTCGTGGAGTTCGCCCAACAGAACGACCAGCGGATCCACGGCCACACCCTGGTGTGGCACAGCCAGCTTCCCTCCTGGGTGGAGAACGGCGACTTCACCCCGGCCGAGCTGACCCGGGTCATGGAGGACCACATCGGCACCACCATGGGCCGCTACCGGGGGCAGATCGGGACCTGGGACGTGGTCAACGAGCCCATCGGCGACGACGCGCAGTTCAGGGACTCGGTGTTCCACCGCACCCTGGGCGAGGACTTCGTCGCCGAGTCCCTGCGCATGGCCCGGGCGGCGGACCCCGACGCCACGCTGTTCATCAACGACTACAACATCGACGGGATCAACGCCAAGAGCGACGCCTACTACGAACTGGCCCAGGACCTGCTGGCACAGGGAGCACCGCTCGACGGCATCGGCTTCCAGGGCCACCTGGTCTCCGGACAGGTCCCCTCGGACATCCAGAGCAACATCCAGCGCTTCGCCGACCTCGGCCTGGAGGTGATGATCACCGAACTCGACATCCGCGTGCAGCTGCCCGTCACCCAGCAGAAACTGGAACAGCAGGCCAGGGACTACACCCGGGTCGTGAACGCCTGCCTCGCCGTCTCCGGCTGCTCCGGTGTGACGGTGTGGGGCGTCACCGACGCCTACTCCTGGGTTCCGGACCACTTCGACGGACAGGGCGCGGCACTGCCCATCGACGAGGACTACGCCCCCAAACCCGCCTACTGGTCGATCCACGAGGCCCTGGGCGGCGACGGCCAGGACCCGGGCGACCCCGGCGGGCCGGGGACCGGCACCTGTGAGGTCTCCTACGACATCAGTTCCCAGTGGGACCGGGGAGCGGTGGTGCAGGTGAGCGTGTACAACGGCTCGGACTCCGCGATCCGGGACTGGTCCCTGGCCTGGGAACAGCCCGCCGGTGAGCAGATCACCTCCTCCTGGAACGCCCTGGTCGAACAGACCGGCACCGCCGTCACGGCCGGTCCGGCCGGGTGGAACCGCACCCTCGACCCCGGGGGCCGGGTCTCCTTCGGTTTCCAGACCACCCACACGGGAGGGCCGGCGGTCCCCGACGGTTTCTCCCTGGGCGGGCACAGCTGCACCACACGATGATCCGTCACGGCCCCGTGCCCTCGGGCACGGGGCGCCCCTCCAGAACGGAGCCCCCATGAGACAACGCCTGACGATCGCCTCGGCGGCCGTCCTCGCCCTGATCGCAGCTCTGCTCGTCCACGTCCTGCCCGCCCACGCCGACACCGGGTTCCGCGTCAGCGAGGGACGCCTCGTCGACGCCGCGGGCAACGACTTCGTGGTGCGCGGGGTCAGCCACCCCCACTCCTGGTACACCCAGGAGACCGGTTCCTTCGCCGACATCAAGTCGCTGGGCGCCAACACGGTCCGCGTCGTCCTCAGCAGCGGTGACCGCTGGGAGGAGAACGGGCCCTCGGACGTGGCCAACGTGGTCTCGCTGTGCAAGGCCAACCGGCTGATCTGCATGCTGGAGGTCCACGACACCACCGGCTACGGCGAGGAGCCCGAGGCCGCCACCCTGGACCAGGCCGTCGACTACTGGCTGCGGGTCCAGAGCGCGCTCGAGGGCGAGGAGGACCACGTCCTCGTCAACATCGGAAACGAGCCCTACGGCAACGACGCCGCCGCCAACCAGAACTGGGCCGACGACACCTCCGAGGCCGTCCAGCGCCTCCGGTCGGCCGGATTCGACCACACCCTGGTCGTGGACGCCCCCAACTGGGGGCAGGACTGGGCGCACACCATGCGTGAGGGCGCCCAGGGCGTCTTCGACTCCGACCCGCACGCCAACACCGTGTTCTCCATCCACATGTACGGCGTCTACGAGCAGGAGTCGGTGGTCGTCGACTACCTGGAGCACTTCACCGACAGCGGACTGCCCCTGCTGGTCGGGGAGTTCGGCTTCGACCACAGCGACGGCAACCCCGACGAGGACGCCATCATGCACCACACCGAACGTCTCGGCCTGGGCTACATAGGCTGGTCCTGGAGCGGTAACAGTGAGGGCGTCGACTACCTGGACATGGTCGAGGACTTCGACGTGGACTCCCTGACCCCCTGGGGCGAGCGGATCTTCCACGGGCCGGACGGGATCGCCGAGACCTCGGTCGAGGCGCCCGTCTACGGCGGCGGGGAGCCCACCGACCCGCCCACCCCGGACCCCACGGACGAGCCCACCGAGCCGCCCGCCGACTCCGACTGCGAGGCGGTCTACAGCTTCGTCGGCCAGTGGGACGGCGGCTTCCAGGCCGAGGTCACCGTCACCGCGCTGACCGACCTCACCGGCTGGAACACCACCTGGACCCACACCGGCGGCGCGAGCGTGAGCAGTGCCTGGAACGCCTCGGTCACCGAGGACGGTCCCCTGGTCCAGGCCGCCAACGTCGCCTACAACGGCACCCTCGCCGAGGGGGAGTCCACCTCCTTCGGTTTCACCGCTAACCGCACCGGAACCGTCACGGTGCCCGACGTACAGTGCGCCGCGGCGTCCTGACCGCGCGTACGCGACAGCCCCCGGCCGCACATCCAGTGCGGCCGGGTCCCCCCGACAAGCAACGAAGGAGTGACCTATGCGGTCACGTCACACCATCGCCGTGCCCCTGGCGCTCGGCAGCCTGGCCATCGGCTACGCCGTCGTCGCCGCCCCCCAACCCGCCGAGGCCCACGGGGCCTTCACCTACCCCGCCTCACGCACCTACGCCTGCTTCCAGGACGCCACCGGGGGCAGCTCCGGCGGTGCCCTCCAGCCGGTCAACGACGCCTGCGCGGACGCTCTCGAGGAGGGCGGTAACTACGCCTTCTGGAACTGGTTCGGCAACCTGATCAGCGACTCCGCGGGCCAGCACCGGGAGTTCGTCGCCGACGGTGAGCTGTGCGGGCCGACCGAGCAGTTCAGTGCCTTCAACGCGGTCCGTACCGACTGGCCGTCCACCCAGCTGCAGCCGAACACGACGGTGGAGTTCCACCACAACGCCTGGGCGCCCCACCCGGGGACCTTCTTCACCTACGTCACGGCCGACGGCTGGGACCCCAACTCACCGTTGACCTGGGACGACCTGGAACTGATCGACGAGGCCGTCGACCCCCCGCTGCGCAGCGGGGGAGAGGCGGGCGCCGAGTACTACTGGGACGTGGACCTGCCCGACCGGGAGGGGCGCCACATCGTCTACTCGGTCTGGGAGCGCTCTGACAGCCCGGAGGCCTTCTACAACTGCTCCGACGTCGTCTTCGGCGACGACCCGGGGCCCGGGCCGGACCCGGACCCCACCGACCCGCCCGACCCCGACCCGACGGACCCGCCGGACCCGGACCCGACGGACCCGCCCGCGGGGGAGTACTGCACTGCCGAGTACGCGGTCACCAACGAGTGGGCCAACGGCTTCCAGGCCGAGGTCGAGGTCACCGCGGGCGAGGACGGGGTGTCCGGGTGGATGGTGGACTGGGTGTTCGCCAACAACCAGGAGATCACCAACATCTGGAACGCCTCGGCTGTGAACCACGGAGCGCATTTCGAGGTGTCCAACGCGGCCCACAACGGCACCCTCGCAGCCGGTGACTCCGCGTCCTTCGGTTTCACCGCCACCTTCGAGGGAGCCAACATCCCGCCCGAGGTGGAGTGCCAGGAGTCCTGATCCCGCTCCGGCCCCTTAGCGTCCGGTCCGGTCCCGGGCCCCTCCTCCCGGGGCCGGACCGGCCCTTTCCTAACAGTGTTAGTTACGATGGTCCGATGGACTCCGCGCGTATCTACGAGAACTGCCAGCGCCGCCTCCTGGACCTGGCCGCCACCCTGGACGGGAGCCAACTCGGCACCGTCGTCCCCGCCTGCCCGGACTGGACCGTCCAGCAGGTCTACGCCCACCTCGCCGGGCTCAGCGCCGACGTGGTCTCCGGAGAGATCACACCCCCGGCCGGCGACGAGGTCACCGGGCGCCAGGTCGCCGACCGCGCCCACCTGGGCATCGGGGAGATCTCCGCCCAATGGCGCGAGAGCGCCCCGGCCCTGCTGGAGATCCTGGCCACCGAGAGCCGGCGGCGTTACTCCCTGCCCGCGCTGGACGTCTGGCACCACGAGAACGACATCCGCGGCGCCCTGGGCCTGGGCGCCCAGACCGAGGACGCGGACCAGCTCGCGGACTTCCCGCTGGGCGGCCTGGCCAAGGGCTGGCCCGCCGAACTGCCCTCCGTGCGCGTGGTGGCCACCGACACCGGCCAGGAGTGGAACCTCGGGGAGGGCGCCGCGCTCACCCTGAGCGGCACCGCCCACGAGTTGGCCAGAGCGGTGACGGGCCGGCGCAGTCTCGCCCAGATCCTGGCCCTGGACTGGACCGGCGGCGACCCCGCCCCGGTGGCCCCGTTCCTGCCCACCCTGCCCGCGGCCGGGTCCGACCTGCGGGTGTGACCCCCGGTGGGCGCCCCGCAGGGGTCGGTCAGGGCGTGTAGGGCAGGCGGTCGATCGCCCGCACCTCGCCCAGGGTCGACCACTCGTTACGGCCCAGCCGGGCCAACGGGCGCAGCAGGGTGACCTCCGGGTGGCCGTCCACCAGCACGCTCTCGTCCACGGCCACGTTCAGCACCCGCCCGAAGACCACGGTGGAGTCGCCCAGGCGCAGCGTCGAGTGCAGGGCGCACTCCACCGCCACCGGGGAGGCTGCCACCCGGGGCGGGCGCACGGCCGTGCTCGCCTCCCGCTCGATCCCGAGCGCGTCGAACTCGCTCACGTGCTCGGGGTAGGGGGTCCCACTGGCGTTGACCTGGTCCTGGAGCGACTCGGGCGCCAGGTTGACCACGAACTCGCCGGTCGCCTCGGCGTTGCGCAGGGAGTCCTTGCGTCCCACCGAGGTGAACTGCACGATCGGCGGTTCGGTGCAGGAGACCGTGAAGAAGGAGTGCGGCGCCAGGTTGTCCACGCCGGTTTCGGAGGTGGTGGAGACCCACGCGATCGGGCGCGGGACCACCACCGACGTCATCAGCTTGTAGAAGGCTCGTCCGGGCAGGTCGGCGGGGCTCTGTTCGTTGCGCATCGGCACGATTATCCCGTGTGCCGGGGGCGGGCGCGGGCATACTCGACGGATGGAACTGGTCACAGCCGACGACCTCCGGGCCGCTGCCGCCCGGATCCGGGGCCACGTGCTGCGCACACCCCTGACGGCCGGTCCGGAGGGGGCGGGTTTCCTCCTCAAGCCGGAGAGCCTCCAGCCCACCGGGGCCTTCAAACTGCGCGGCGCCACCAACGCCGTGGCCCTGCTCGACCCGGTCCGAAGCGGGTACGGGGTGGTCACCCACTCCTCGGGCAACCACGGACTCGCGCTGGCCTGCGCCGCGGCCCGGCAGGGGGTGGCCTGCACGGTCGTGGTGCCGGAGGGGGCTCCCCGGGTCAAGGTCGAGCGGATCCGTGGGTACGGCGCGCGGGTGGTGACCGTGCCTCCCGCCGAACGCCTCGCCGCCGTGGAGGAGTTCGTGGACCGTGAGCACCTGGCCCCGGTCCCGCCGTTCGACGATCCACGGGTGATCGCCGGCCAGGGCACCGTGGGGTCGGAGATCCTGGAACAGTCGCCCGAGGTCACCACCATCGTGGTCCCGGTCGGTGGGGGAGGGCTCGCCTCGGGGGTGGCCACCGCCGCCCGGGCGGCGCGCCCCCGGCGGGTCCGGGTGGTGGGGGTGGAACCGGAACTGGCGGCCGACGCCGCCGAGAGCCTCCGGGCGGGGCGGCTGGTCGCCTGGGAGCCCGAGCGCACCTACCGGACCATAGCTGACGGGGTGCGCACCTGCCTGTCCGAACGCACCTTCGCGCACCTGGCGGAGCGCCTGGACGGGATCGTCACCGTCACCGAGGACGAGATCGCCCGGGCGGTGGCCGCGCTCGCGCACGGTGCCCGGCTGGTCGCCGAACCCAGCGGGGCGGTGGCCGCGGCGGCGGTGCTGTCCGGCCGGGTGGACGCCGACCCGGAGCGCCCCGGGGCGACGGTCGCGGTGCTCTCCGGCGGCAACGTCGATCCGGACCTGTTCGCCCGGCTGGTCGCCGCCGCCTGAACCCGGCCAGTGGCCGCCGAACCCGCGGTTCGTTCCTGATCCCTTGTGGGCGGACGACTTTCGCCATAGGTTAGTGAGTACATACTCACTAAAGGAGGTTGTCATGTCCCTGGCGGACCGTCACCCCCGGGCCTTCGACGCCCTGGTCGCCACCGTGGTCCTGCTCGTCGAACTCTTCGCGACCTACGGCGCCCTGACCGGACCACCCCTCGACCCCGTCGACGGATGGGCCGCCACCAGACAGATCGACCCGCTGTCCTTCGCCCTGGTGATCGTGGGCTGCGGGGCCCTGTACTGGCGGCGCCGGCTGCCGGCCACCACCCTGGCGGTGGCGACCCTCGCCTACGCCGCCTTCCTGCTGCGCGACCACGAACTCGGCATGTTCCTGGCACCCATGACCGCCCTGTACACCGCCTCCGCCCTCGCCCTGCCCAGAATGATCCCCGCCCTGGCCACCGCGGTCGGCCTGGGCGCCTCCCTGTGGTGGGTGCACACCCGCACCGCGAGCCTCCCCGACCCCGGCGTCGCTATGCTGGCCTGGATCGCCTTCGGTGCCGTCATCGCGCTCTTCCTCGTGGGTTCCTACACCGCGGGAGAACTGGTGCGGTGCCACCGAGAGCTCAACGAACACGAGGAGCGCCATGGCAACCGAGCCCGGGAGACGACGCCGCTCCACACCTGAGCGAACCCGCGAACACCTCCTGGACAGCGCCGCCGAGGTCCTGCGCGAACTCGGGATGGCCAGGGCCACCACCAAGGAGATCGCCCGCGCCGCCGGTTACTCCGAGGCGACCCTCTACAAGCACTTCACCGACAAGTCCGACCTGCTCCTGGCGGTGATGCGGCACCGTTTCCCCCTGTTCGTCGAGGTACTCGCGGAACTCCCCGGCCGGGTCGGCCGGGAGGACGTGCGCGGCACCCTGCTCGACCTGGTGCCCCGGGCCGTGGCCTTCTACCGCCACGGGGCGCCCATGCTCGGTTCGCTGTTCGCCGATCCCGGGCTGCTCGCACGCCACCGCGAGGGAATGGCCGGACACGGAGCCGGTCCCCTCAACGTCAACCGCGCTCTCACCGCCTACCTGGACGGCGAACGCGCCCTGGGGCGCCTCCCCGCGGGCGTGGACCCCGGGGCCGCCGCCTCCCTGCTGGTCGGCGCCTGCTTCCAGCGCGGCTTCCTCGAGGCCTTTCTCGGTCACGACGACGACTTCCCGCCCGTCGAGCTGCACGCCGCTGAGCTGGTCGACACCCTTCTCGGGGCCTGACCGGTCCCGGCGCCCGACCGGCCGGGCGCCGGGGACGCCGGGGCCCACGGGCCGCGGAAACCGGGTGAAGGTCAGCTCCGGTCCTGATCGTCCGCGCCCTGCTCGACTTCGGTGATGTCCGCTTCGGGCGGCGCCCCGACGATGAGGCCGAAGACCGCGTGGTCCACCAGCAGGGCCAGCCTCTCCTGCGGCCTTACCCTGTGCGCGTGGGCCAGGTCGAGGGCCGGGGCCAGGGCCAGTTCGAACAGGCCCCAGGCGAGCACCCCGTACACGGGACCGGTCAGCCTCGACCCCCGCACGCGCGCCGGTACCAGACCGAACGCCGCGCCCGCGGCGCCACCGTAACCCCAGTGCGCCAGTTCGATGAAGGCGGTGCGGCGGTGGGCGGGCACCTCGCGGAGCAGGGACGGAACCCCCTCCCGCAGGATGGCCTCGGGCGGTGTGCCCTCGATCATCCCCAGGCCCACGGCGACCTGTCGCATCCCGCTCATGGCCATCGCGCCCACGGCACCCCTGGCCGCCCCCTTCAACCAGGGGCGGCGTCGCATCCGCTCCGCTGTGCCCCGCATCGTCCCCCCTGGTCGGTGGCCGTCCCGTGTCACCCGCACCCCTAGCCGACGCGGCCGCCGTTTACACGTGCCCGGCCCGACCGGTATCCGGCCCGGGGATGTTTGCACGGATGCCCGTCCGGTCAGGGCGGACCACGACGGCCCACCGATGTGGGAGCCACCCGACGGGAGGGTTTCGAGGATGAACGAGGAAACACCGGACGCCAAGAACCGTCAGCTGGAGAACGACCGCACCGACTCCGAGGGGCCCCTGACCACCGAGACCGGTGTCAGGGTCGAGGACACCGACAACTCCCTCAGCGCGGGTGAGCGCGGGCCGACCCTGCTGGAGGACTTCCACGTCCGGGAGAAGATCACCCACTTCGACCACGAGCGCATCCCCGAGCGGGTCGTGCACGCCCGGGGGGCGGGCGCCTACGGTCACTTCACGCCCTACGAGGGCCTGTCCGACCTGACCGCCGCGCACTTCCTCAGCAGCCCCGACGTCACCACCCCGGTCTTCGTCCGGTTCTCCACCGTGGCCGGATCGCGCGGGTCGGCGGACACGGTGCGCGACGTGCGGGGTTTCGCGGTCAAGTTCTACACCGAACAGGGCAACTACGACCTCGTCGGCAACAACATGCCGGTCTTCTTCATCCAGGACGGCGTCAAGTTCCCGGACTTCGTGCACGCGGTCAAACCCGAACCGCACAACGAGATCCCGCAGGCCCAGTCGGCCCACGACACCCTCTGGGACTTCGTGGGCCTGCAGCCGGAGACCACCCACATGATGATGTGGCTGATGTCGGACCGGGCGATCCCGCGCAGCTACCGCACCATGCAGGGCTTCGGCGTGCACACCTTCCGGTTCGTCAACGGCCGGGGACACGGCACCTTCGTCAAGTTCCACTGGAGGCCGCTGCTGGGCACGCACTCGCTGGTGTGGGACGAGGCCCAACGCATCCAGGGCAAGGACCCCGACTACAACCGGCGGGACCTGTGGGAGGCCATCGAACGCGGCCAGTACCCCGAGTGGGAACTGGGCGTGCAGCTGGTTCCGGAGGAGAACGAGCACGACTTCGACTTCGACCTGCTGGACCCCACCAAGATCATCCCCGAGGAGCAGGTCCCGGTCCGCCCCGTCGGCAGGATGGTCCTGGACCGCAACCCGGACAACTTCTTCGCCGAGACCGAGCAGGTCGCCTTCCACACGGCCAACGTGGTCCCGGGGATCGACTTCACCAACGACCCCCTGCTCCAGGCCCGCAACTTCTCCTACCTGGACACGCAGCTGTTGCGTCTGGGCGGTTCCAACTTCCAGCAGATCCCGGTCAACCGGCCGGTGGCCGAGGTGAGCAACAACCAGCGTGACGGTTTCTCCCAGCACCGTGTGCACCGGGGACGGACCTCCTACTACCCCAACTCCCTGGGGGGAGGCTGCCCGGCCCTGGCAGACGAGGGGGTGTACCGGCACTACACGGAGAAGGTCGAGGGCGCCAAGGTCCGCAAACGGGCGGAGAGCTTCAGGGACCACTACTCCCAGGCCAGACTGTTCTACAACAGCCTCGCTGACTGGGAGCGGGACCACCTGGTGGCCGCGTTCCGATTCGAGCTGGGCAAGTGCGAGGAACTCGCGGTGCGCCAGCGCGAGGTGGCCAACCTGGTCAACGTCGACCACGGCCTCGCCGTCGCCGTCGCCGAGGGGGTGGGGGTGGAGCCCCCGGAGGACCCCGGCACGACCGGCCACAGTGATTCCTCACCCGCTCTCAGCCAGGCCAACACGGCCTTCGGTGACCTGACCGGCCGCCAGGTCGCCGTGCTCGTCGACCACGGGGTGGACGGCACCGCCGCCGAGGCACTGCGCGACGCCCTCGTGGGTCGGGGCGCCGTGGTGGAGACGCTCGCTCCGCTGGATGGTTCGGTGCGCACCCGTGAGGGCGGGGACCTGCCCGTGGACCGCTCCTACACCACGGTCTCCTCGGTGCTCTACGACGCGGTCGCGGTTCCCGGCGGCCCCGATTCGGTCGCCTCGCTCGCCGGGGACGGGGAGGCGCGCCACTTCGTCCTGGAGGCCTACAAGCACCACAAGCCGATCGCCGCGGTCGGCCAGGGGGCGTCCCTGCTCTCGGGCGGGGGGCTGCCCGAGAGGCTGTCCGAGTCACCGCTGGAGACGGAGAGTATCGAAGGGGTGGTGCGGTCCCCGAGCGCGGACTCGGACCTGACCGAGGAGTTCGCGCGGCTCATCGGACTGCACCGGCACTGGGAACGGCCCACCGACGCCGTCTCCGCCTGACCCGTCGCCGAGGTCGGCGCGGAGCCGGGGCCGGGCGCGGTCGCGGGTGGAGGGCGTCCCTCTACCCGCGGCCCTCACCCGGTCCCGTCCGGTGCGGGCGTTCCCCGGCACCGGACTCAGGTGTCGGACGGCCCGGAGTCGGGTTTCAGCGGGTCGTGGCCGACGCGCATCAGCTTCCTGCGCCAGTCGTCGTCCTGGCGGCGGGGCTGCGCCAACTCGTCCTGCACGAACCGGGTGACCCGCTCCATCAGCTCGACGTCGGAGGACGTCACGTCCGTTCGGCGCTTGTCCAGGAGCTGGACGATGTGCTCCCCCTCGGCACTGACGTCACCGCCGGCGGGAAACGCCTCCTCCCCCGAAGCGTCGGTGAGAAGCCAGCGACGCAGCTCCTCACCGGTCATGTTGACCGAGGCGTGGAACTCCTCCCAGAGGCGGTCGGCCTCCGGATCACTCACCGCCATCGCGGCGCCCCCTCTCAGGTCGTGGACGCCGGGACGGGCCCGAGGACGGGCGGCCCCGGCGCCGCGGAACCGACGGTGACGGTGCGCCCTCGCACACCCGTGCACCGCCCTGTCGGGGGAACGGCTACCCCGAGTACCGCGCGTTCATACGTCCGGCCCCGGGGCGAGGGTGGGACGGATGAGGTTTTACCGCGACGGGGGCGGGTTAGGGCGGCTCACAGGGGCGCCGAACACGGAGGGGGCGGTGACCATGGTGGACGGCATCGCCGAGGTGATGAACCCGGGTGTGCGCACCGTCACTCCGGACGCGGTCCCGCGGCAGGCCCCCGAGATCATGCGCGAGGAGGACGTCCTGGGCGTGGAGGGCTTGGCCACCGACCACCTGTCCCTTGAGGACGCGCCCGACGCCTACCGGCGCTTCCAGCACAAGGAGGACGGGATCTTCAAGGTGGTCTTCACACCCTGAACCGACCGGTGTGCGAGGCGGAGCGTACGGTCGCGGAAAGGAGCGGACATGGTGCAGAACGTCGCAGACCACCTGTTGCGTCGACTGTCGCAGTGGGGGGTCACCGAGATCTTCGGTTATCCGGGGGACAGCGTCAACGGACTGGTCGCGCAGATGGCCGAGGTCGATGACGGTCCGCGGTTCGTGCAGAGCCGCCACGAGGAGATGTCCGCGTTCGAGGCGGTGGGATACGCCAAGTTCGGCGGCGGCCTGGGGGTGTGCATGGCCACCGGCGGGCCGGGGGCGGTCCACCTGCTCAACGGCCTGTACGACGCCAAACTCGACCACGTGCCGGTCCTGGCGCTGGTCGGCCAGGCCAGCCGCAGCGCGATGGGCGGCGCCTACCAGCAGGAGATCGACCTGCACAGCCTGTTCAAGGACGTGTCCTCGGCCTTCCTGGAGACGGTCAACGTCCCCGAACAACTGCCCAACGTCCTGGACCGGGCCGTGCGCACCGCCCTGTCCGAACGGGCCCCGACCACTGTGATCATCCCCGCCGACGTCCAGGAACTCGACTACTCACCGCCTCAGCACGCCTTCAAGCACGTTCCCTCCAGCGCACCCGACCGCGTGGTCGGCGGCGGCACGGTGCTGCCGCCCGAGTCCGAACTGGACCGCGCCGCCGAGGTGATCGACGCGGGCGAACGGGTGGCGGTCCTGGTCGGCCAGGGCGCCCGGGGCGCGGCCGAGGAGGTACTGGAGCTGGCCGACGCGACCGGCGCCGGAATCGCCAAGGCGCTCCTGGGCAAGGACGTGCTGCCCGACGCCCTGCCCCAGGTCACCGGTTCCATCGGTCTGCTGGGGACCAAGCCCTCCTGGGAGCTGATGCGCGACTGCGACACCCTGCTCATCGTGGGCTCCAACCTGCCCTACTCCCAGTTCCTGCCGCCCTTCGGCAGACGGGCCGTGGAGATCGACATCGACCCCCGGTACATCGGCATGCGCTACCCCACCGAGGTCAACCTGGTGGGTGACGCCGCGAGTACGCTGCGCGCGCTCGGCGAACGGCTGAACCCGTCGGCCGAGCGGAGCAGGGGACGCCGGGAGTGGCGGGCCACGGTCGAGGAGAACGTACGGCGCTGGTGGTCGGTCCTGGACGCCCAGGCCGAGGTGGGCGCCGACCCGGTCAACCCGATGCTGGTGGTCCGCGAGCTCTCCCCGCGTCTGCCCGATGACGCCGTGGTCACCGCCGACTCCGGTTCGGTCACCAACTGGTACGCGCGCTTCCTGCGCCTGGGGGAGGGGAACAGGGCCTCCCTCTCGGGCACCCTCGCCACCATGGGGTGCGCGGTCCCCTACGCGGTCGGGGCCAAGTTCGCGGTCCCGGACCGGCCGGCGGTCGCTCTCGTCGGGGACGGGGCGATGCAGATGAACGGGCTGATGGAGATGCTCACGGCGCGCCGTTACCAGGACCTGTGGCAGGACCCGCGCCTGGTGGTGTGCGTCCTGCACAACAACGACCTCAACCAGGTCACCTGGGAGCTGCGCGCCATGACGGGATCGCCCAAGACGCCTTACTCCCAGGACCTGCCGGACATGTCCTACGCCGACTTCGCCGAGGCGATCGGGCTCACCGGCATCCGGGTGGACCGTCCGCAGGACGTGGGACCGGCCTGGGACCGGGCCCTGGCGTCGCAGGGCCCCGTGGTACTGGACGTGCGCTGTGACGGTGACGTTCCGCCGATCCCGCCGCAGGCCGAACGGGAGCAGGTCACCGACACACTCAGAGCGCTGCTGTCGGACGACCCCGACCGGGCGGGGGTGGCGGCTCGCGGGCTGGCCACCAAGATCCAGGAGTTCCTGCCGCACCGCAGGTAGCCGCGGTCAGCCGTCACTCCGGTGCGGGCGGTGTGGTCCCGGGTTCCACCGGGCATGCCTGGGACGTGTCCGAGCCCGAGACCACGCCCGACGGCCGTTACCTCCTGATCCGGGGGCGGCGGTGGCGCGCCAGTGATCCCCTGCTGCCGGACCGGGTGCGTGAGCGCCTGGTCCGGCACCTGATGTCCGCCCGCCGTGCCGTCGCGGCAGCACGGCGGGCGGGGGACCCCGAGTCCGAGCGCGGGGCGAGGCAGCGGGTCGGGTGGGCCAAACAGGGCCTGGGTGAAAGAGGTGTGCCCTGGTGGGAGATGTCCGGCGACGATCGGCGCCGCCGTTGGGAGCAGGCCCTGCACCGGCTCGACAACCGGTGACGGCTGCCCGGGCGGGGCCGTCGGGGCGATGTTGTCGGGCACCGACGGTCGGCGCGGCCCGGGAGTCCCCCTCCCCGGGCCGCGCGAGGGCCGGACGGGTTCAGGACAGTTCGGCCTTGCCGAACATCAAGGCGTAGCCGGACGGCAGGTGGCTCAGGAGCTGGTTCAGCTCGCCCCCGGAGACCGTCTCGGCCACGGTCGTCAGGACCGCCCCCGTGTCCTGTTCGGCCGTCAGTGCGCGCCCGCCGAGCAGCTCCGCCACGCGGCTGTGGAACTCCTCGACCCCGAAGGACTCGGCCTCCGGCTGTTTCGCCTCCCGGAATCGTTCCCGCAGCGGTTCCGGCAGTTGTGCGGCCAGCTTCTCCGCGGTCGGGCCCGGCAGCCGGGTCGCCAGGACGGAGAGGACCGCCGTCGTCACCTGTTCGGCCTCCTGCTGGTTCCGGTACTCCCCGAGCTCGCGCACCTCGGCCAGGAACTCGTCGTAGCGCATCGCACACCTCGCCTCTCGTCGAAGTTTCGAGCTCCTCGTTCGGTACCGGTCACCCTGCCCGGCGACGGAAGGTCCGAATCACCGGACCGGGCGGGGCCGACCGGGGCGGGAGCGGCGGGCCGGCGGTCGTGCCCGGGCGTGGTCGGGCCCCCTCGTTCGGTGTGCGGACCCCGGACCCCCGGGATGCGGAAAATGGTGACGTGTGAATATTCTGGTGTTTTTTGTGGAAAATAGACTGTCACATAAGAACGGGGCGGGTCTGTTTCGAATAAGGTGCCCGCCGAGGCCGATGCGCTTCCCGGTAGAAGGCTTTCGGGCTTGCTAGGTTGGCTGACCGGGTGGGAGGATCTGCCACGGTTCCCCGTCGAGTGCGCGTGCCCTGTCGTTCCGGGGCCGGCATCGAATCCAAAATCATCGCAACGGTCGTTTTCGCGCGGGTCGCCCGGGTGGCGGAGGGGCGAGGGGTCTCCTTCTCTCGTCGGTGTTTCGCTTCACCCGAAAGATTTCGTTCCGGGTTTTCCTGTGCATGATCCTGATAAGGAACTGTATGTCGGTTGAGACGAGTGTGCGGACCTCGGAACCGGAGGAGGTGAGGGGCAAGGGTTCGATCATTGTGAGTTGGTTGTCCTCGACCGACCACAAGGTCATCGGGTACATGTACCTGATCACCTCCTTCGCCTTCTTCCTCCTGGGCGGCGTGCTGGCGCTCATGATGCGTCTGGAGCTGTTCTCGCCGGGCACGCAGATCATGGACAACGAACAGTTCAACCAGATGTTCACGATGCACGGCACGATCATGCTGCTGCTGTTCGCGACCCCGCTGTTCGTCGGGTTCTCGAACGTGATCATGCCGCTGCAGATCGGCGCCCCGGACGTGGCCTTCCCCCGGATGAACCTGTTCAGCTACTACCTGTTCCTGTTCGGCGGCCTCATCGCCGTCGGCGGGTTCCTGACCCCGGGCGGCGCGGCCAGCTTCGGCTGGTTCGCCTACAACCCGCTGTCGGACGCGGTCCGCTCGCCGGGCCTGGGCGGCGACCTGTGGATCCTGGGCCTGCTCGTGTCCGGTCTGGGCACCATCCTGGGCGCGGTCAACTTCATCACCACCGGCCTGTGCATGCGCGCGCCCGGCATGACGATGTTCCGGATGCCGATCTTCGTCTGGAACACCCTGCTCACCAGCGTCCTGGTGCTCATCGCGTTCCCGGTGCTGACCGCGGCCCTGATCGCCCTGGGCGCCGATCGCATGGTGGGTACCCAGGTCTTCAACGCCGAACACGGCGGCGCCATCCTCTGGCAGCACCTGTTCTGGTTCTTCGGGCACCCGGAGGTCTACATCATCGCGCTGCCGTTCTTCGGCATCGTCACCGAGATCCTCCCGGTGTTCAGCCGCAAGCCCATCTTCGGCTACAAGAGCCTGGTGGCGGCCACCATCGCCATCACCGGCCTGTCCGTGACCGTGTGGGCCCACCACATGTTCCCGACCGGCGCCGTGCTGCTGCCGTTCTTCTCGTTCATGTCCTTTCTCATCGCGGTTCCCACCGGGGTGAAGTTCTTCAACTGGGTCGGGACGATGTGGCGCGGCCAGCTCACCTTCGAGACGCCGATGCTCTTCAGTATCGGATTTCTGGCGACGTTCCTCTTCGGTGGTCTGACCGGTGTGCTGTTGGCCTCTCCGCCCATCGACTTCCACGTCACCGACTCCTACTTCGTGGTGGCGCACTTCCACTACGTGGTCTTCGGCACCGTGGTGTTCGCGATGTTCGCGGGTTTCTACTTCTGGTGGCCCAAGTTCACCGGCAGGATGCTCAACGAGAAGCTGGGCAAGTTCCAGTTCTGGCTGCTGTTCCTGGGCTTCCACGGCACCTTCCTGGTGCAGCACTGGCTGGGCGCGATGGGCTTCCCGCGCCGTTACGCGGACTACCTGCCCGGTGACGGGTTCACCGAGCTGAACCAGATCTCCTCGGTGTCCTCGTTCGTGCTCGCGGCCTCGACGCTCATCTTCTTCTGGAACGTGTACATCACCGCGAAGAGGGCGCCGCTGGTGACCGTGGACGACCCGTGGGGGCACGGCTGCTCCCTGGAGTGGGCGACCTCCTGCCCGCCGCCGCGGCACAACTTCACGTCGCTGCCGCGGATCCGGTCCGAGCGTCCGGCCTTCGACCTCAACCACCCGTATGCGGGGACCCCGACCCGAACCGATCCGGAACGCAACTGAGCAGGCCACGGACGAGACGTTGCACGGCCGAGGAAGAGGAGGCCCCGCTGTGAGTGTGAGTGACCACCGGACGGGTCCGGTCTGCCGGAACGGACGGACCGCCGGGGTCTTCTCCCTCCTGCTGTCCGCGGCCGGTCTGATGATGATGTGGACCTGGACCGGAGGGACCGTGTTCGCCATCGTCGCCGGGGCGCTGGCCGCGGCCGTCGTACCGCTCTGCCTGGACGGCCGCCACCAGGACGCGTTCGAGGTGGTCGGCGGGCCCATGGACGGCGCCCGCCTGCCTCCGGACACCGTGGGCAGGGACACGGAGATCCTGGTCCTGCCCACCCCCGACGGCGGCGGCGCCCGTTACGCGGTCACGGGTTTGCGCAGCCTCGTCTACAGGGGGCAGACCGGAACCGCGGACTGAGGCCGCAGGTCCGGTCGGGTGGGACCGGTACGGGAACGGTGAGCGCGGCACGTGCGTGGAGGGACCGTAGATGGCGGAGCGGGGCCTGGGGCCGCTGGAGCCTCACCGCGGACGAACACCCCGTCGGCCCCACCCCGACGGAGCGCTTCGTCACCGCGCGCCGGGGGCCGCACACCCGCCACGCGGGCGCCGCCCACCGGCTGCGGGTCCGCCACGGACCGTGGGTCCTGCACCGTGCCGAGTCCTTCTCCTACCAGGGCGACCTCCTGCACAGGGCAGGGATCCGGACCCCGGACACGCCCCGGGTCCCGGCCCCGTGGTCTCCCGGCGTGTCGGCCGAACCCACCCCGTCCACCGTGCCGAGCACCGGGAAAATACCGGTCAAGGCTCGTGCGAAGCGCGTATCCGGGGGAGTGCCGTCCGCCGACCGTGGGTAGCCGGGGCCGTATGAGACTCGGTGAACGAATCCGCGAGATCGAACGCGACGACCGCCTCGACCCGGCGGTCTCCGGTATGAGCAGGCTCGCCGAACGCCTGCCCGCCGGCGCGGTGCGCGACGTACTGCACGGCGTCCAGCTCGGGCACCCGCTCCACCCGATCATGATCCATCTGCCCCTGGGGGCGTGGACCGCCGCGGTCCTGTTGGACCTGCTGCCCGGGGACCACCGCCGCGGTGCCCGCGCGCTGGTCAACGTAGGCCTGATCACCGTCCCGCCCGCCGTGCTCAGCGGGTTGGCGGACTGGTCGCGACAGCACGAGCGCCAGCAGCGCGTGGGCGTGGTGCACGCCGCCGCCAACGGATTGGGGACGCTGCTGTTCGGCGCCTCCTCCCTGACGCGTGCGCGCGGACGGCAGGGGTGGGGCGGGGCCCTGGCCCTGGCCGGCCTCGGCGCCGTCGGCCTCGGCGGAGCGCTGGGCGGGCACCTCGCCTACTACCGGGCGGCCGGTGCCAACAGCGCCGACCACCTCCTGGACCTGCTACCCGAGGGCTGGCACGACCTGGGGCCGCTGGAGCGGTACCCCGAGGAAGGCCCGGTCGGGGACGAGGTGCAGGGCGTCCCGGTCGTGGTGGCCCGTACGCAGGGCTCGGTGTACGCGCTCTTGGGCACGTGCCCCCACATGGGAGCGCCGCTGGCGGAGGGCGAGCTGACCGACGGCTGTCTGCGCTGCCCCTGGCACGGGAGCGAGTTCCGGCTCGACGGGGGCACGGTCGTGCACGGTCCCGCGACCGCTGCGCCGCAGGCCCTGGAGACGTCGGTCGTGCGCGGTCGGCTGTGGGTCCGGCTCCCCGTGGCCGCGGGGTAGTCCGAGGGGACTGTCGGTGGAGCGGGCGGGTGCACGGTCGTCCGCCCGCTCCGCCTCAGGCCGGGCTGGTCCTGGGCCGGGGCACCGGTGTCGGCCGACGGTCCACCCCGTGGGGGGAGCCTGGAGGCTCGTCGTCGGTCAGTTCCCTGTGCAGCTGTTCCAGTGAGGCCGCGAGCAGTCGGGAGACGTGCATCTGGGAGCAGCCCACCTCCTCGGCGATCCGCTCCTGTTTCCACTCGTCGAAGAAGCGCCGCTTCAGGATGAGCCTCTCCCGGGCGGGGAGGCTCCTCAGGACCGACCGCGCGGTCTCCCGTTCGACGACCAGGTCCAGATTGGGGTCCTCCGCCCCCAGGAACCGTTCCCAGGGGGAGGACGAGCCCTCCCCGCGGGGTTCGGGCGCGTCCAGGGACAGGGTGTCGTAGGCCTCGGACACCAGCAGGATCTCCTCCACCTCCTTGACGCTGACCCCCATCTCCCGGGCGATCTCGGCGTGGGAGGGGGTGCGGGCCAGGCGCTGTTCCAGTTCCCGCCTGGCCTGCCTCATCTGGGGGCGGCGCGACTGGGGGGTGCGTGGTGTGTGGACCGCCCACGTGTGGTCCCGGAAGTGGCGTTTGATCTCTCCCGTGACGGTGGGCAGGAGGTAGGAGATGAAGGCCTTGCCCCGGTCGGGTTCGTAGCCGCGGATCGCCTTGGCCAGGCCCAGGTGGGCCGTCTGCCGCAGGTCCTCGCTGTCCTCGCCGCGGCCGCCGTAGCGACGGGCGATGCGGTTCAGCAGCGGCTGGTAGTGCGACATGATCCGTTCGCGTAGGCGCACGGCCAGGGGATCGTCCCAGTTCAGGCCCCGCAAGGCCGAGAGCAGCTCCTCGGCGGAGGCCTCCTGGTCCGGTTCTCCCCCGGGATCGGGAGCCACGGGCGCCTGTGCGGGGCCCGTCGCAGCGGCGGTCGTCGTGGATGCGTGCATGTGTTCCTCCTCGTCCTCGGTGTACGGGACTCCGTACGGAAGCGGAGTGGTGTCCGCTTCCGGGCGGCTCTCCGCGTGGACCCTGGTGTGGGGGACGCGGCCCACGGAGAACACATCAGAGGCAGAGGTGCCCTTGACTGCAGGGAGGGAAAACACCGATGTGCGGTCTTGGCCGACTCTTGCTGCCGCGTTGGGCCCAAGGGCCGTTCCGAGACCGTTTCGTGGTCTTTTCCACCAGGGCGGCGGAGGCCGGGCGCCCGAGGGCTGCTGCGTCCGGGCCGCGGAGTCCGGTCAGGACCTCCTCGGCGTAGGAGCCGAAGAATCCGTTCTGGTCGTCCCCGACCTGGACGGGCTCGCCCTCCCCGCCTCCGGCGCGAAAGTCCGCGCTCGCGCACTGCGCGCCTGCCGGGTGCGCGACACCTGGTCGAGGCGGTCGGAGGCCCGCTCGTTCAGGGCCGCGACGACGCCGACCGCGCGCCGGGGGCGGCCCCCGCCGCGCCCCAGGCGAGGAGCCCGGCGCCCCTCCGGCCGGCGGACGCCGCCCCGGGCCGGGTGGAACCGCGACGGTGCCGTTTCCACGCCCAGCGGACCCCGGCCAGGGCCGGGAACGTCTTCGGGCCGAGCATCGGAGCCCCCGTTCGGCCGGATGCGCGGGACGGGGGATGTGCGAGTACGGCTACCCGGTGTTCCCGGCGGGAAAACCGAGGTCGGAGCTGTTCGCCGCCCTCGGCCGAAGCCGCGCGGACGGTACGTATGAGACAGGAGTGCGCCGGGTAGGCGCGTGAGTAGATCCCCCGTCCCTGTCTCCACACTCCTGTGCGAAGGGCGGTGTAGGACATGAGAAACGTTTTCGTCATGGCCCTGGACGAGCGCAACCTCGAACTGCTGGAGCGGACCCCGACCGGCCGGGACTGCAGGTTCCACCGGCTGCTGACCATCGAGGAACTCCAGAGCGGCGAGATCGACGCCGAGGACACCCTCGCCTCGGCCAGAGCCCTGCTCGACGGTTTCGAGGGCACGGTGGACGCCGTCATCGGCTTCCGTGACTTCCCCGTCACCCTGCTCGTGCCGATCCTGTGCGCCGAACGCGGGCTGCCCGCTCCGAACCTGGAAGCGGTGGTCAGGTGCGAGCACAAGTACTGGAGCCGGCTCCTCCAGCAACAGGTCACCGACGCCCACCCGCCCTTCTCCCTGGTCGACCTGGACTCGTCCGACCCCCGGCGGGGCCTCGAACCGGGCCTCGGCTACCCCCTGTGGCTCAAACCCATCAAGTCGGCCTCCTCCGAACTGGCCTACCGGGTGGGCGACGACCGGGACTTCGACGACGCGGTCGAGCGCCTGCGCCGCGGCATCGACCGGATCGGACGGCCCTTCGAGAGCATCCTGGAACGGGTGGACCTGCCGGAGCGGGTCGCCGCGGCGGGTCGGCACCACTGCCTGGCCGAGGGTGCCCTGCACGGGTTGCAGACCGCCTCCGAGGGATACGTGTACCGGGGCGACGTCAACGTGTACGCCATCCTGGACTCGGTCGACTTCCCGGGGAACCCGTCCTTCCTGCGCCACCAGTACCCCTCCGGCCTGCCCGAGGGGATCCAACGGCGGATCACCGACATCTCCGAACGCGTCATCCGACAGCACGGGCTGGACAACTCGACGTTCAGCGTCGAGTTCTTCTACGACCCGCTCGAGGACGAGCTCGCCATCGTGGAGATCAACCCCCGGCACTCGCAGAGCCACACACCCCTCTTCGAACTGGTGAACGGGGTGGCCAACCACGAGCGCGTACTCCGTATGGCGCTGGGGCGGGACCCGGCCCTGCCCGCCTTCGAGGGGGAGTTCGCGGTGGCGGCGGAGTGGTTCCAGCGCCGGTTCCGGGACGGTGTGGTCACCCGGGTCCCCACCCCGGAGGAGGTGGCCGACCTGGAACGCTCCCTGCCCGGGGTGCGCATCCACATCGTTCCCCGGGAGGGGCAGCGGCTCTCCGAGATGCTCGCCCAGGACAGCTACAGCTACGAACTGGCCAAGATCGTCATCGGCGGCGCGGACGAACTCGAGATGCAGGCCAAGTACGAACGCTGCGTGAAGGGCCTCCGGTTCGAGGTCGAGGACGACCGGAGACGGTCCGGGGGCGAGGCCGCGCGGAGCTGAGGAGGACCCGCATGCACCTGGTGGACGACCTACCGTACGAGATCCGGTCCGAGGAGCACTTCTGGGTGCCGATGCCGGACGGTGTGCGCCTGGCGGGCAGGCTGTGGCGGCCCGGCTCCTCGGACCGTTCCCCCGTACCCGCGGTCCTGGAGTACATCCCGTACCGCAGACGGGACCTGACCGCGGTGCGCGACTCCATGCACCACCCCTACATCGCGGGGCACGGCTACGCCTGCGTGCGCGTCGACCTGCGTGGTACGGGTGACTCCGAGGGCGTGCTCACCGACGAGTACCTGGAACGCGAGCAGCGGGACGCCGAGGAGGTCCTGGCCTGGCTGGCGGAACAACCCTGGTGTGACGGCAGCACGGCGATGATGGGCCTGTCCTGGGGCGGGTTCTCCGCCCTGCAGGTGGCCGCACGCCGACCCGCGAGCCTGCGCACCATCGCCATCACCTCCTTCACCGACGACCGGTACGCCGACGACTTCCACTACATGGGCGGCTGCCTGCTCTCGGACAACCTGGCCGAGGCCGGAACGACGTTCGCCTACAGCACCTGCCCGCCCGACCCCGAGATCGTCGGCCCGGACTGGCGGAGCATGTGGCTGGACCGGCTGGAGGCCAACCGCCCCTGGACCATCGAGTGGCTCCGGCACCAGCGCCGGGACGACTACTGGCGGCACGCCTCCGTCAGCGAGGACTACGCCCGGATCGGGTGCCCTGTCCTGGCCTCCAGCGGCTGGGCGGACGGTTACTCCAACGCCGTGCTCAGGCTGATGGAGCACCTCGACACCCCGGTCAAGGGCCTGGTGGGGCCCTGGTCCCACCGGTACCCGCACATGGGCGATCCCGGCCCGGCGATCGGTTACCTCCAGGAAGTGGTCCGCTGGCTCGACCGCTGGACCAAGGGGGAGGACAACGGGGTCGAGGAGGAGACCGGGCTCTGGGTCTGGATGCAGGAGAGCGTCCCGCCCTCCACCTCCTACCGGCAGCGCCCCGGACGCTGGGTGCACGAGACCCGGTGGCCCTCCGACCGCGTCGAGGACCTCGCCCTGCCGCTGTCCGAGAACCAACTCCTCTCCCCGGGGGAGCAGGGGACCACCGCGGCTCAGACCATCCGCTCGCCCCTGTCCGTGGGGCAGTTCGCGGGCAAGTGGGCCTCCTACAGCGCACCGCCGGACCTGCCCTACGACCAGCGGGAGGAGGACGGGGGCTCCCTGGTCTTCGACACTGCCCCCCTGCGGGAACGACTGGAGATCCTGGGGACCACGCGGGTGGTCCTCGAACTCTCCGTCACCGAACCCGTCGCGATGGTCGCCGCGCGGCTGTGCGACGTGGCTCCCGAGGGCAGCGCCACCCGGGTGACCTACGGCCTGCTCAACCTGACCCACCGGGACGGCCACGAGGCCCCCCGCATGCTGGTCCCGGGCGAGCTCTACCGGGTGGAGGTCACCATGAACGCTGTCGCGCAGGTCTTCCCGCCCGGGCACCGGGTACGGCTGTCGCTGTCCACCTCCTACTGGCCGCTCGCCTGGCCCCCGCCGCGGCCGGTGCTGATGTCGGTCCACCCCACGCAGAGCGCCCTCGTCCTCCCGGTGCGTCCGGCGCCCGAGGAGAGCTCCGAGTGGGAGGGGTGCGAGCGGGAGGGCTTCGACCCGCCGGAGGCGGCCCCCTCCATCGCGACCACCCGCAAACGCACGGGCGAACACAGCTGGTCGGTCCACCGGAACCTGGCGGACAACCGCTTCTCCCTGGAGATCGTCAAGGACGGGGGCATCCTGCACCTCGACGACATCGACCTCGACGTGACCCGTAAGGCCCACGAGGTCTACGACGCTGTGGGGGACGACTTCACCTCGGCGCGCGGCCGCTCGGCGTGGACGATGTGCTTCTCCAGGGGGGAGTGGCACACCAGGACCGAGACGCACACGACGCTCGAGTGCACGGAGGACGAGTTCCGGGTCCACGCCACGCTCGACGCCTACGAGTCCGGGGAGCGGATCTTCTCCCGGCAGTGGACGGAGACCGTGCCCCGCGACCACGTGTGAACCCCGTGAGCCAGCCACGACCACGAGCCCGCACCGCGCGGGCGGACCACCGAAGGCCGGGTGCCCGTGCACACCGGTCAGCGGCAGAGGACGACACGAGACAGGAGGTAGCGGCCATGAGCGTGATCGGACAGATGCTGTACGCCCACCCCGACGACCCGGAGGGGGTGGGGGAGAAGGTGCGCGCCGCAGTGGAGGCGTGCGGGCTCTGCGCGCAGGTCTGCGCGGTGTGCGCGGACGCCTGCATGCGGGAGGATGCGGTGGCCGAACTGGTCTCCTGCGCCCGCTCCGACCTGGACTGCGCCGAGCTCTGCGCGGCCACCCAGCAGGTCCTCGTACGCCGGACCGCCGAGGAGGACGGTTTCGTCACCTCGGTCCTGGAGGCGTGCGTCCAGGCCTGCGAGAGGTGTGCCGAGGAGTGCGAGGAGCACGCGGAACACCACGAGCACTGCCGGGTCTGCGCCCAGGCGTGCCGTGACTGCGCGCGGGCGTGCCGGGACCTGGTGCTCGCCCTCGTGTGAGGAGGACGGCCGCGCCCGGGCACCCGGGCGCGGCCTCTGTCAGCCCGAGGAGGAGCCGTTGGCCGCCGGGTCGCCGGTCGGCGCGCTGGCCACCAGCTCGCGGGTTCGGCCGGGCTGTTCGGTGCGGGCCTCCCCGCCGTCCGCCGAGCCCCGGGGTGCGGTGTCCGGGTCGGCAGCCGCGGCGCGGTCCTCGCGGCGGCGCATGGCCATGTCGGACAGGGCGGCCAGGCCGAAGGCGATGACCATCGTGGCGACGACCGCCAGCGCGGTCAGTGCGGTGCCGAACGAGGTCGGGTCGATCATGGGGGCTCCGAGGGTCGTGGGACGCTCCGACACCCACAACCGTAATAGGCGTTAACTTTCAAACCCAGTGTTAGCGCGAGTGAACTGCGTCATACCCGGGAGCGGTCCAGCAACGGTGTTCACGGGGCGGGACCGCACACGACGAAGGGCCCCGGCCCCCGCCGAACCGCTCTCGGCGGCGTCGGGGGCCGGGGCCCTGTCACGGGCGATGGCCTACAGGATCGAGCCCGGAGTGTAGGCGGCGGCCTCGGGGCGGGCGGCGGTGATCCCCTCGATCCGGGACACCACGGCCGCCACCTGGTCGGCAGCGGCGCCGGTGAAGGTGATCCGGTCGGCCAGCAGGGCGTCCAGGGCCGCACGGTCCAGCGGGAAGCGCTCATCGGCGGCGAGCCAGTCGAGCAGCTGGTTGTCCGCGCCCTCCTGGCGCATGGCCAGGGCGGAGGCCACCGCGTGCTCCTTGATGAGCTCGTGCGCGGTCTCCCGGCCCACGCCGGCGCGCACCGCGGCCATCAGCATCTTGGTGGTGGCCAGGAACGGCAGGTAGCGGTCCAGCTCCGCGGAGACCACCGCGGGGAAGGCACCGAACTCGTCCAGCACCGTCAGCATGGTCTCCACCAGGCCGTCGAAGGCGAAGAACGCGTCCGGCAGCGCCACCCGGCGCACCACCGAGCACGAGACGTCGCCCTCGTTCCACTGGTCGCCCGCCAGCTCACCGGTCATCGACGCGTAACCGCGCAGGATCACGGTCAGACCGTTGACCCGCTCGCACGAACGCGTGTTCATCTTGTGCGGCATCGCCGACGAACCCACCTGGCCCTCGGCGAAGCCCTCGGTGACCAGCTCGTGCCCGGCCATCAGGCGGATCGTCCTGGCCAGCGAGGACGGGCCCGCGGCCAACTGCACCAGCGCCGTCAGCACCTCGAAGTCCAGCGAACGCGGGTACACCTGGCCCACACTGGTGAACCGCTGCTCGAAGCCCAGATGGGCGGCGACCTCGTTCTCCAGGGCGTCCAGCGCCGCGCGGTCGCCGCCGAGCAGGTCCAGCATGTCCTGGGCGGTGCCGACCGGGCCCTTGATCCCGCGCAGCGGGTACCGGGCGATCAGCTCCTCCAGGCGGCCGTGGGCCACCAGCACCTCGTCGGCGATCGACGCGAACCGCTTGCCCAGGGTCGTGGCCTGCGCGGCCACGTTGTGCGAGCGGCCGGCCATGACGGTCTCACCGTACTCGGCGGACAGGCGCCCGAGCCGGGCCAGCAGCGCCACCACCCGGTCGCGCACCAGCAGCAGGCTGTCCCGCACCTGGAGCTGCTCGACGTTCTCGGTCAGGTCACGCGAGGTCATGCCCTTGTGGACGTGCTCGTGCCCGGCGAGGGCGTTGAACTCCTCGATCCGTGCCTTCACGTCGTGCCGGGTGACGCGCTCGCGTTCGGCGATGGAGGCCAGGTCGACCTGTTCGAGGACCTTCTCGTAGTCCTCCACCACACCGGCCGGAACGTCCACGCCCAGACGCGCCTGGGCACGCAGCACGGCCAGCCACAGCCGCCGTTCGGCGACCACCTTGTACTCGGGGGACCACAGCCGGGTCAGCTCCGCGGACGCGTAGCGGGCAGCCAGGACATCGGGGATCAGAGGTTTCGCGCTCACGTCGTCCGACCCTATCGCCCTGAACTGGGGCGGGCGTGCGTCGGCCCACCCCCAGCGCTCGCGTCGGACCACCCGTGGCGCCAGGTCGGCACGCCCCCGGTGCCCCGGGTAGGGCCGTCCCTACCGTGAAGTGGCGGGCCCAACGGATGTCCCGGCCCGGGTACGGCGTTCTAGCGTTGGCGCATGACCACGCTGAACAGCCGGAGAGGCGGACCGGGGACCCTGCTCCAGGCACTGGCGAGCCCGAGGTACCTGCTCACCGCCTGGCCGTGGCGGTCCCTGGCCTACACCCTGACCACCCTGTTCGTCGGCGGTCTCCTGCTCCTGGTCGCCCTGCCCGTCTACACGCCCTGGGCGGTGTTCGTCGCGACGATGGGGGAACAGGACGCCACCGGCCCGCTGGCGTTCTGGTTCACGTTCGGCGCGCTCATGACGTTCTGCTTCGCCCCGCTGATCGCCATCCCCCTGGGTGCCCTGGAGCGCCGCCGCCTGCATCTGGTCCTGCCCGGGGAGAACGGAAGCGGGCACCGCCTCCCCCCACCCGGCCTGTGGGGGTGGGGCCGCACCCGCTACACCGAAGCCGCCACCTGGCGCGAGGTCGCCTACGCGACGGTGCTGTTCCCCGTCTTCGGCCTCGCCTTCCTCGTGACGGCGACCTTGACGAGCGCCACGGTCCTCCTGGCGATCAGTCCCCTCCTGCTGGCCGACGAGAACGAGTCCCCGGTGGTCGTGGGCTGGGTCGCCCTCACCACCCCCGCCGAGGCCCTGCCCTACACCCTGCTCTCCCCGCTCCTGGCGGCACTGCTCCTCTACGCCTGCGGACTGATGTCCTACGGGCACGCGGTCATCGCCCGGGCCCTCCTGGTCGGCCCGCCCAAGGAGGAACTGCGGGCCGAACTCGACCAGGTCACCGAGTCCCGTGCCCGGCTGGTCAACGCCTTCGAGTACGAGCGCAGAAGGATCGAACGCGACCTGCACGACGGCGCCCAGCAGCGGCTCGTGGCGCTCAGCATGGACCTGGGCATGGCCCGCGTCGACCTGGAGGAGGACTCTCCGGCCGACCGCCGGGTGGCCGCCGCCCAGGCCAAGGCGGACGAGCTCATCGACGAGATCCGCGAGCTGGTGCGCGGCATCCACCCGCGTGTGCTCACCGACCGCGGACTCCACGACGCCCTGCAGGAACTGGCCGACCACTGTCCGGTCCCCGTCACCGTGGAGACCGCGATCCCGCACCGCCTGCCCGCGCACGTGGAGGGCACCGCCTACTTCGTGGTCGCCGAGGCGCTGACCAACGTCTACAAGCACGCCGACGCCGACTCCGTCACCGTGCGCGCCCATCTCGCCCCCGCCGACCCCAGGGCCGAGGGCGCCAGCGCGATCCTGTCGGTCGAGGTCACCGACGACGGCAGGGGCGGAGCGGACGCCGTGCACGGCAGCGGGCTGACCGGGCTCGGGGACCGGGTCGCCGTCATGGGCGGCACAATGGGGCTGACGAGCCCCGAGGGCGGGCCGACCCGAATCCGAGTGGAGCTGCCGTGCGGACCGATTCCCCGGAACCCGATGCCGTGACCCCCGTACCGACCGTTCTCGCCGAGGACGGGGTGCTGCTGCGCGAGGGGCTGGTGGGCGTACTGGAACGGTTCGGGTTCCCCGTGGTCGCCGCGGTCGAGGACAGCGACGCCCTGGTGGAGGCGGTCACCGAACACCGTCCCCGACTGGTCGTCACCGACATCCGGATGCCCCCGGACTTCACCGACGAGGGACTGCGCGCGGCCGTGCGGCTACGCAAGGAGGACCCCGGGCTGGCGGTGGTGGCGCTCAGCCAGTACGTGGAACTGAGCTACGCCACCGACCTGCTCGACTCCGGCGACGGCAAGGGCGTGGGCTACCTGCTCAAGCAGCGGGTGGGCGACGTCCGCGAGTTCGCCTCGGTGCTGCGCCGGGTCGTGGAGGGCGCCACCTTCGTCGACCCCGAGGTCGTCCGGCAGCTGCTGCGCCGCAGTTCCGACCCGCTCGAACGGCTGACCGCTCGGGAACGCCAGGTGCTCGAACTGATGGCCGAGGGGCACTCCAACGGGGCCATCGCCCGCAGGCTGGTGGTCAGCGACGCGGCGGTGGGCAAGCACGTGGGCAACATCCTGGCCAAACTCGACCTCGCCCCCGACGACGACGTGCACCGCCGGGTCCAGGCGGTCCTCGCCTACCTGCGCACCCAGAGCGGCTGACCGCCCGCCGGTTCCGCCTCCGCGGCCGCACGCACGGCGCGGAACCGGCGGGCGATCGGGTCAGTCGCACATGTGGGTCACTCGCACATGCGCCAGTCGATGAAGACGGCGGTCTCCTCGCCCACGACCCACCCGTCGTGCCCGGGCGGAAGGTCGATGACCTCGCCCGCGCCGAACTCCGCCTCCGTGCCGTCGGCCATGCGACAGCCCATGGTCCCGGAGACCAGGTAGCCGCTGTGGTGCATCATGCAAAGGTCCGTGCCCTGGGTGGGCTTGACGTGCTCGCTCCACCGCCATCCGGGCTGGAGCACCATGCGCACGACGTCGCGGCCACCGATGTGCGCGAACTCGATGCGGCCCATCGGGGACTCGTCGACCCGCGCGGGTTCGGAGAAGTCCTCCGAGACCGGCGCGGCCGAGGGCTCCTCGTCCCACGCCTGGACGGTGGACTGGTGGACGATATGGCCGTCCGCGAGGTCCAGCATGGCCATGCTCAGGACCTTGTTGCCGTCCGGGTAGACGCACCGTTCGGTGTAGGCCGCGTGGTCGCCCTCGATGACGCACTGGAGGACCTCGTGTGTCATCTCCCTGGAGTGGATCTGGCGCATGAGGTCGCCGATGGCGCTCCTGCCGCGCACGACGGTGGGCTGGCTGGGCGGGGTGCGCCGGTCGATCATCTCGAACTCGGCGTCCTCGGCGAACAGCTGGACCAGGGAGCCGGTGTCACCCTCCTCTACGGCCACCCTGAACATGTCGGGATCGAAGTGTGTGCTGCTGGGGGAGGACATGGGCGTTCTCCTTCCGAACGGTCGCCCCTGCCAGTCCCAGGGGCCCACTACCCAGCGTCCTCCTCCGCCGGGGTTCGGTTCGCTCAAGTTCCGGTCAGGAATCGGTTGGCCCGGGGCGCCGGGACCCGGCGCCGGGCCGGACGTATCTTGGACAGTGCCCCCGCCAGACGGTGCGAGCCCCCCGCGCAACCCCTGAGGAGAGCAGGATGCAGCCGACGGTCGCCGCCCCCGAGAGCGTTACTTGGAGAGTGCACCTGGACCGGTCGATGTGGGTCGCGGGGGTGCGCGCGCTGATGCTCCAGGCGCTCCACCCCGTGGCCATGCAGGGCGTGTGGCAGTTGTCGGACTTCCGTTCCGACCCCACCGGCCGACTGATGCGCACCGCCCACTTCGTGGCGGTCACCACTTATGGCAGCCTGACCGAGGCCGCGACTCTCGGCGAGCACATCCGCCGGGTCCACCGCTCCCTGGGTTTCACCGACCCAGCCACCGGACGGCTGCACCGGGTCGACCAGCACGACCTGCTCGTGTGGGTGCACTGCGCCGAGGTCACGTCCTACCTGGAGACCACCTACCGGGCCGGGCTCGAACTCGGTGCCGCGGACCTGGACCGCTACCTCGACGAACAGTCGCGTACCGCCGCCTACGTCGGCCTGGCCCCCGACGACGTGCCCCGCAACGTCGCCGACATGCGTCGCTACCTGGCCAAGGTCCGGCCGAACCTGCGCGTCACCCCCGAGGCCCGCCGGGCGGTGCGCTTCCTGCTGTGGCCCAAGGTCCCCGAACGGCTCTCCTGGCTGGCCCCGCTCAAACCGCTCTGGTTCCCGGTGGGCGCCCTGTCCTACGCGACCCTGCCCGCCTGGGCGCGCCGGGCCTACGGGACGCTCCCGGAGCTGCCCGGTGCGGACGCTGCGGCCACCGCGGGCCTGCGGGCGCTGCGTTCGGGGCTGAACCGGGTGCCCGAGCGCTACTACAACCTCATCTTCGACGAGGCCACGGTACGCAGC
Organism: Nocardiopsis sp. iso_40; assembly: GCF_056173285.1. Taxonomy (NCBI): domain Bacteria; kingdom Bacillati; phylum Actinomycetota; class Actinomycetes; order Streptosporangiales; family Nocardiopsidaceae; genus Nocardiopsis; species Nocardiopsis sp. iso_40. The sequence goes on from NZ_CM149666.1 coordinate 2,822,988, forward strand.
GCCGAAGAGGCCAAACAGCGGTTGCTGGCGGCCGGGTACGAGATGGAGAACGGCTTCCGGGCCCTGCGCTCCCGCACCCGTTTCCGGGCGCCCGCGTCCGCGGGCACCGCTGCTCCCGAGTCCGTCCCGGGATTCTCCCCCTCACCTGTGGACGAAGGGTGTCGTCCCAGCCCGGCTGGGTAGCGTGAAGAGAGAAATATCCGATATGTCCATTTCGGCAAAGGGGAGAGCGATGACCACCGCGATGGAGATCATGCATTCGGAAGCCACGTGCGTCAGTGAGACGGACACCCTCCTGGACGTGGCCAGGGTCATGCAGGACCTCGGTATCGGAGCCGTGCCGATCTGCGGAAGCGACGACAGGCTCAAGGGCATCATCACCGACCGCGACATCGTGCTGAAGTGCGTCGCCCGGGAGAAGGACCCGGCCACCTGTACCGCCGCCGAGCTCGCGCAGGGCAAACCCTTCTACGCGGAGGCGGACGACGAGGTCGGCCGGGTCCTGGAGATGATGGCCAGCCACCACATCCAGCGTGTGCCCGTGGTCCGCGACCACCGTCTGGTCGGGATGATCAGCGAGGCGGACATCGCGCAGAACCTGCCCGACTCGATGGTGGGCCACTTCCTGGAGTCGATCAAGCAGGGCCAGACCGACCGGGTCACCTGAGCCCGGTCGCACCCGACCCGGGCGGGCCGGACCCCGCGGCGGCCGCGGTCCCGTGCCCGGATCCCGTGCTTCGGCGCCCTCGCCGGCCCCGCCCGTACACGGCGGCGGGGTCCGGGTCAGCGGCCCAGGACGCGGCGCAGCGCGCTCAGGACCAGCTCCGCCCGGTCCAGGCGGGCGTTGTGGCCCATCAGGCCGATCCGCCAGACCGAGGCCGCGTAGGGGCCGACCCCGGCGCCGATCTCCAGGCCGTAGTCGCGCAGCAGCCGCTCACGCACCTTGCCCGAGTCCACGCCCTCCGGTACGCGCACCGACGTCAGCTGCGACAGGCGGTGCCCCTCCTCGGCGAACAGCTCCAGCCCCATCTCCTGGAGCCCCTCGCGCAGCCGGGCCCCGGCCGCCTCGTGCCGTGCCGCGACGGCCTCCGCGCCCTCCTCCTCGATGCGGGCCAGCGCCGCGTCCAGGGAGGCGACCATCGAGGTCGGGGCGGTGTGGTGGTAGGCACGTCCGCCCGGGCCGCCGCGCACGTAGGCGCCCAGCAGGCCGAGGTCGACGTACCACACGGGCGGGGCCTGCACCCGGCGCTCCCAGGCGCGTTCGGAGAAGGTGAAGGGAGCCAGCCCCGGAGCCACCCCCAGGCACTTCTGGGTACCGGAGTAGGCGATGTCCACCCGCCACTCGTCCAGGGCCATGGGCATGCCGCCCAGGGAGGTGACGCAGTCGGCGATCAGCAGGGTGTCCTCGGAGCGCTCACGCAGGGCACGGCCCAGGGCGCCGATGTCGCTGACCGCACCGGTGGAGGTCTCCGCGTGCACGGCCGCCACCAGACTGGGTGCGGGGTGGGCGTCCAGGACGCGCTGGACGTCCACGGGCCGGCCCCACTCGTGGTCCACCCGGACCACCTCGGCGCCGTAGCGCCCCGCCACCTCGCACATCCGCTCGCCGAACAGCCCGTTGACCGCGACGACCACCGTGTCGCCGCGCCGCACGGTGTTGGCGAAGGCGGTCTCCATGCCCAGGGACCCGGTCCCGGACAGCGGCAGGGTGAGCGGGTTCTCGGTGCCCCACAGGGAACGGAGGCGCCCGCAGGTGCGTTCCAGCAGGGTGATGAACTCGGGGTCCAGGTGACCCAGCAGGGGAGCGGCCAGGCCCAGGGTCGCCTCCGGGTACGGATTGCTCGGGCCCGGTCCCAGCAGGATGCGTTCGGTGACTGACATGGTCGAACACTAGCCGGGGCCGGGCGCCGAAGGCGAAACCGGGGTGTCGTGTGCGCGGGGGACCGGGGGCGGAACCGGTCCGGCCGCGTCCGTGGTGGGCCGTGCCGGGCCGTAGTATTCCGGCGGACGCGAGACACCCCGGGCGCCCCGGGCAGAGGGACCGGGGCGGGGTGCGTACGAGGGGAGGGGCGCCGATGACCGAGACGAACACCGAAGCGGCCGCCGGGGCGGACACCGGCGGCGTGCGGATCCTGCGGGTGGAGCACGACGACCCCAGGGTGGACGGGCTGCTCGCCGGTCTCCTGGAGGAGTACACCGAGCGCTACGGTGCCGAGGGCGCCGCGAACGAGCTCAGCCGCTACCCGGTCACCGAGTTCGTCGCCCCGCACGGCTGCCTGGTCCTGGCCGAACTCGACGGCGGGATCGTCGCCGGCGGAGCCCTGCGCCCCTACCGCAGGGACCGGGCGAGCGAGGCGGACACCGTCGAGTTCAAGCGGATCTGGACCTGCTCCCGGCACCGGCGCCGGGGCCTGGGGCGCCTGATCATGGCCGCTCTGGAGGACGCCGCGCGAGATCTCGGCTACACCCGCGTCATGCTCTTCACCGGCCCCTCGCAGCCCGAGGCCGTGGCCCTGTACGAGCGGTTGGGCTACCGGTGGGTGGACCCGGCCACCGTCGACGACCTGCCCTACCCGAAGGCGATCCCCTTCGCGCACGAGCTGCTGCCCTGACCGCGCCGGAACCGGACCGGACCCGCCCGCGTTATGGGCAGCGCTATGTCCCGCGGGCGGACAGGGGTGCGAACGCCCCCGTACGATGAGGAGACACCGGCCGCCACCAGCGGTCACCGGTTCTTCACACCCTTCCGACGAACTCTGGAGAGTCACGACGTGAGCGAGCAGCAGCGCCCCGAGGCCGAGACGAACGCCCCCGTGTTCAGTCCACGTAAGAACGGCCAGGCGCAGTCGGTCTCCGACGAGCTCGCCGCGTGGATGACCACCGGCTGGGCCGACACCGAGCTGCGCGACCTGGAGCCCGTCGAGCAGGCCGGGCACACCGCCCGCCGCCGCGCCGCGCTCAGCGCGGCCTTCCCCGGCGACCGCCTCGTGATCCCCTCCGGCCAGCTCCTGACCCGGTCCAACGACACCGAGTACCCCTTCCGGGCCGCCACCGACTACGCCTACCTCACCGGGGACACCACCGACGGCAACTGCCTGGTGCTCACCCCCCGGGCCGACGGCGGCCACGACGCGGTCCTCTACCTCAAGCCGCGCTCGGACCGCGACAACGGCGAGTTCTGGCTCGGCGGCTACGGCGAACTGTGGACCGGCCGCCGCAACAGCCTCGGTGAGGCCGCCGACCTGCTGGGCCTGCCCACCGCCGACGTGCGCACCCTGCCCGGGGCCCTGCGCGGCGACGCCTCGGTCACCACCCGCATCGTGCGCGGCCACGACGCCGAACTCGACGCCCTGGTCGACGGGCTGCGCGCCGACACCGACGAGGGCGCCCGCGCCAAGTCCGCCCAGCTGGACGAGGACCTGGGGGTGACCCTGGCCGACCACCGCCTGGTCAAGGACGAGTGGGAGATCGCGCAGCTCCAGTTGGCCGTCGACGCCACCGTGCGCGGCTTCGGCGACGTGGCCAGGGCGCTGCCGCAGGCCAAGGACACCTCCGAGCGCTACGTGGAGGGCACCTTCTTCCTGCGCGCCCGGGTGGAGGGAAACGACGTCGGCTACGGCACCATCGCCGCCTCCGGCCCCAACGCCACCACCCTGCACTGGACCCGCAACGACGGCCCGGTCCGCGAGGGCGACCTGCTCCTGCTGGACGCCGGGGTGGAGACCACCACCCTCTACACCGCCGACGTCACCCGCACCATGCCGGTCTCGGGCACCTTCACCGACCTGCAGCGCAAGGTCTACGACCTGGTGTACGAGGCCCAGGAGGCCGGCATCGCCGCCGTGGCGCCGGGGCAGCCCTTCACCGCCTTCCACCAGGCCTCCCAGCGAGTCCTCGCCGAGGGCCTGGTCGAGTGGGGCCTGCTGGAGGGGCCGGTCGACCGCGTCCTGGAGCTGGGCCTGCAGCGCCGCTACACCCTGCACGGCACCGGCCACATGCTCGGCCTGGACGTGCACGACTGCGCGGTCTCCCGCCAGGAGGTCCACCTGTACGGCGACCTGAAGCCGGGCATGGTGCTCACCGTCGAACCGGGCCTGTACTTCCAGCCGGACGACCTCACCGTCCCCGAGGAGCTGCGCGGCATCGGTGTGCGCATCGAGGACGACGTCCTGGTCACCGAGGAGGGCCGCACCGTCATGTCGGCCGGCCTGCCGCGTTCCTCGGCCGAGGTCGAGGCCTGGCTCGCCGAGCGGCTCCCGCGCTGACCGGGCCCGGGATCAGTCGAACCTGACGAAGGAGCGCAGCGGCGGCGTGTGGTCGTGGACCTCGGTGAACCCCAGGTCCTCGTAGAACGCCCGCTGCCGCTCCTCGTCGTCGGTGATCAGCACCCGCTGCCGGACCCCGGGGTAGCCCGCGAGGAGCTCCGCCACGAGGAGCCGTCCCACGCCCCGGCGCTGTTCGTCGGGGTGCACCAGCACGTCCTGGAGGCAGACGACGGTGGCGCCGTCGGAGACCGATCGGGCCAGACCCACCAGCCGCCCGCCCCGGCGGGCGGCCACCACCCGGTGGGAACCGGCGAGGGCGCGGACGAGCACCTCGGGTGAGTCCGTGTACGCCGTCCACCCCACCGCCGCGTAGAGGGCCGGTGCCTCCGCACGGTCCGGTTCCTCCGCCGCGCACACCTCGACCCGGAGCTCCGACACGTTCCGCCTCCGATTCGGTCGTCCGCTGGTCCGCCGTCCGTGGGAGTGTGTCATGCCCGTCCCGTGCGGATATCGGGCGGGACGGCCGTGTCAGTATCGGTGCTGTTCGCCGGGCGTCCTTCCGGATACGGGGGCGGCCCGTTCCGGTACCCGCTACGGTTTTTCGTGTCGGGCACTACGCAGGGAAGAACCGGGGGAGGTCCGCACGTGCGCGCGGAACGACTGTGGCGCAGGGGGTTGAGGTTCCCGCGTCTGTTCCTGGCGGACCGGACGGTCCTCGTGCACGGGGACGTCGACCCGAGCCCGGACCCCAGGAAGTCGCGGTACGAGGCCCGTGCCTTCGACACCCGCTCGCTGCGCCCGCTGGGCACGGCCTTCGAGGTGCAGGGACCGGTCAACCTGGCCAGGGCACCCGAGGGCGAGGCGTGGCCGGACACCGTGCTGGTCCAGGCCTCACGCCGCTCGGTGAGCGTGCGCGATCCGCGTACCGGCAGCCCCCTGTTGGAGACCGACCTGGCCGAACCGGGGGAGCGCTGGCCCGACGACGTGGCACTGTGCGTTCTGAACGAGGCGAAGGAGGCGGTCGTCCTCCTGTTCGGTGAGTCCGGCGACCCCGAAGGGGACGGCGGCGGGGTCACCCGCTGGTGGGCGGTGGACCCGCGCACCGGCGCGACGGTGCCCGACCTCACCGATTCCAGACCGGGCCACGAGGCCCGGGGCGAACGCATGTCCTTCGCCGGTGACTTCCTGGTGGCGCCCGGCCAGGACCCCGGCTTCGACCCGGTGATCCTCGCCGACTACGAACACCCCCGCGAGCGGGTGTACCGGCTGGAGGACGGCGAGTACCTCGGCGAGGTGGAGAGCCACGCCGACTCCGAGACCGTCGCCGCCCTGGTCGGCGGCCGGCCCCTGCTCGCCGTGGCCGGACGCGTGCACTCGCTGCCGGACCTGGAGCTGGTCGCCGAACTCGGCGGGCCCCGCACCCTGGTGTCCCTGGTCGAGTGGGACGGCGAGGCCGTCGCCGTCTACCAGGAGGAGGACGCCCGCCCTGAGGGACTGGGCTCCTGGTACCTGGAGCGGTTGCGGATCCGCTACCTGGACCGGCCGGGGCAGCCGGTCGTGGAGCTCCCCGGTACCTGGCCGGGCGAGCTGGAGGACCTGGTCGCGGCCCCGGACCGGGTGGTGGTCCTGGCCACCACGGAGGGCGTGTACGCGCTGCACGTGACCGTCTAGGCAGTGTCACCCGAGGGGACCGCCGCCCGCCGGTGGCGCACCGTCGTAGTGCCCCACCCCGGCGGGTGACGTTTTCGGGTGTCCCCCGCTTCGGAGGACCCGGGCTCAGGAACGGAGGCGGGACCTCCGCCCGGGCCCGGGCGGAGGTCCCGCTCAGGTCTGGACGCGCGGGCCGGGACGGAAGCCGTGCGCCCTGGCCCGACCGACCACCAGAAGCGCCGCCAGGGCCAGGGCCAGGAGCAGCCACGCGAGGGAACCCGAGCCGCTGGACTCCAACAGCAGGCCGCCGACCACGCCGCCGCCCGCGACGGCGAGGTTGAAGATCGTGACCAGCATGGACTGGGCGACATCCGCGTCATCGCCCGCCGTGTCCGCGATCGCCGTCTGCAACAGGGTGGGTGCGCCGCCGAAGGTAAGCCCCCAGGCGACGACCCCGACCGTCACCGCGAACGGAGAGTCGATGCCCACGCCCAGGACCAGGGCGGCAGCGGCGAAACCGCCGAGGCTCACCAGAGTGAGCAGGCGCAGGTTACGGTCGATGAACGTCCCGGTCAGCCAGATCCCGGCGATCGCGGAGGCACCGAAGACCAGGAGCATGACGTCCACCCGCTCGCCCAGGCCGGAACGGACCAGGTACACCGCGACGTAGGTGTAGAGGACGTTGTGGGCGAGGATCCACAGGAAGATCACCGACAGCACCGGACGGATGCCGGGCATCACGAAGATCTCCCGGATGGGGCGGCGCCGCTCCGCCGTCTGCCCCGGGAAGTCCGGGACCAGAGCGCGCACCCACACCATGAGGACGAGCGCCACGGCGGACATGATCAGGAAGACGCCGCGCCAGTCGAGCATCGAACCCAGCCACGTGCCCAGGGGGACGCCCAGGGCCAGCGCGATCGGCTGGCCGACGCCGACGACCGCGAGCGCGCGCCCCTGGAGGTGTTCGGGCACCAGGCGCCGCGCGTACCCGGCGAGCAGGCCCCAGACCACACCGGCGGCCATACCCGCGACGAACCTCGCGAACAGGGTCAGGACGTAACTGTCCGACACCGCCGTGACGGTGTTGAACACGAACAGGGCGCCCACCGCCATCAGCAGCAGGGGCCGCCTGCGCATGCCGCGGGTCGCGGCGATCACGGGGATGGCCGCGGCCACTGAGCCGATCGCGTACAGGGTGACGAGCTGCCCGGCGAAGCCTTCCGAGACCCCGAGTCCCTGCGAGATCTGCGGGAGCAGTCCCGCGGGCATCGTCTCGGTCATGATCGCCAGGAAACCGGCTGCGGTGAAGGCCAGTAGTTTGAGGATGGGGAGCCGTTCCCCGCCTCCGCTCCGCGGTGGTGGAGGTGGTGTGGCCTTCGCCTTGTCGACACTGCTCATGGGTGTGCTCCGCTCTCGGGGTCTGCGGGTTGCTGGGTCTGGTCGGATCTGGTGACTAGTGGTCGGACAGCAGCGAGCCGAAGCCGTGGACGGGGTCGTGGATTCCGTTCTGGCGTAGGGCGTGCCAGTACAGGACCGTGTTGTTGCCGATGACCGGCTTGCCGAGCCAGGTCTCTGCGAGCGCCGCCGTACGCGCCATGGCGACGTTCGTCCCGACCTGGACGATCGCCTCCACGTCGTCCCCGTCGATCTCCCGGATCACCTCGCGCAGGCGTTCCTCCCAGACGTGCGAGATCTTCGCGGGGCTGGGCATGCCGAGCCCGCGGATCCGCACGACCTCGTGCCCGGAGTCCTTGAAGAATCGGCTCACCGAGTCGTCGCCGACGGGCAGGTAGGGGGTGATGACCGCGACTCGGCTCGCGCCGTGGACGCGCAGGGCCTCGTTGATCGCGTCGGGGCTCATGGTGACCGGGCGGCCGCCCGCGGCCTCCCGCATGGAGTCGAGCACCTGCTCGTGGGAGCCCGTTCCGTCCCAGTAGCTCTCGGGCGAGACGCCGACGATCACGCAGTCGGGGTCGCAGCTCACCACACTCCCGATCGCCGGGTGCGTGGAACGCCGGATGCTCGCCATCACGTGGTCGAACCCGGGCTCGTCCACCATGGAGTCGTCGCCGATCACCATGCGTCCGGTGTGGTTGGTGACCTGCCGGGGGCGCAGCGCCTCCATCTCGGGTTGGGCGGAGGTGTTGGTCGAGGGAACGACCACGCCGACCTTCAGGCGCGGGCCGAGTGAGTCAGTCACAGGGAATCTCCTTGTCCTTGGGCCGGGCCCCGCCTGGTGCGGGGCCCGTGGTCGGGTTCGTGGGGCGGTCAAGGGACCGGGTAGTCCGGGGGCTTGAGGAGCTCGTGCCGGCGGCCAGCGAGCTCGGTGGCGACCACCTGCTCGTTCCAGTCGCGCTCGGGTACCTGCCGAAGAGCGATGGAGACGGCGCCGTCGGGTACCTCGAAGTAGCGGGTGATGACCGAGGTGAGCTCCTCGCTCAGCAGTTCCTTCTGCGTGTTGGTGAGGTCCTTGGGGAAGTGCCTGATGTCGAGGTGGGGCACGGTTTTCTCCCTGATCCGTGGTGTGGGCCCGTGTGGGGGCGCGGTTTGCGTGGGTACGGGGGTCCGGGCTGGTTCAGAGGCCCATCCGGTCGCGGACCGCCGCGACCAGCTCGGCGACGCCTCCGGGGCGCAGCACGCCGTAGTGGTCCGCGGAGAGGTCGACCACGGTGGGCGGGACGGCGGAGTAGCCGGAGGCGCCCTCGATGAACGAGTAGTCGTCCCCCGACGCCCGGAAGAGGGTCACGGGAGCCGCCAGGCGGCGTTCCTCCAGTTCGCGGAAGTTGTAGTCGAACGTGTAGGTCAGCCCGACGATTCGGGTGATCCGCCTGATCAGCCCTTGGTCCAGGTCGGGGAGCAGCCCGTGGACGAAGGCGACGAAGCCGTCCTCGTCCGAGACGGATTCCAGACAGGCATCGGTGTCGGGGCCGTCGACGGAGCCGGTGAAGACCGACAGCAGGATGGCCACGTAGGCGGGGTTGTCGTAGGAGGACCCCCGGCCGAAGCGCTCCGCCTGAGCCGCGCGCACCTTCGGGTTCCCGGGGCAGATCAGCATGAGATGGTCCACCTTCTCCCCGAGCTGTTCGAGCCGCCACGCGGACTCGAAGGCGACACGTGCCCCGAACGAGTAGCCCCACAGCGTGTAGGGGCCCTCGGGCTGGACCCGGCGTATCTCCGCCACGTCGGCGGCGGCCATCTCCTGGACCGTCGGGTAGGGCTCCTCTCCGGGGTTGATCCCGAGGGCCTGGACCCCGTGTAAGGGGCGGCCCAGCCCGGCCTCACCGCCGAGCGTGCGCAGGTTCATCGGGTATCCGCCCAGCCCGGGCCAGCAGAACACCGGAGCCCCCTCGCCCCCGCGGTTCAGCGGGATGAGGCGTGAGGCGGGCCCGCCCCCGTCGGCCCCGATCCTGTTCGCGAGGTCGGCGAGCCTGGGACTCTCGAAGACGACCTGGAGCGGCAGGTCCGTGCCGAACCGCTGGTTGATCCGGTTGACGAGAGCGACGGCGACCAGTGAGTTGCCGCCCGCCGCGAAGAAGTCGTCCTCCACGGAGACGCGGTCGTACCGCAGTGCCCGCCCCCAGGCCTCGGCCAGCCACAGCTCGTGCTCGGTCGAGGGTGCCACGTAGGGGGTGCCGTCGGCCCCGGAGGCCACCTGTTCCGAGGCGGCCAGGGCCTTGGTGTCGACCTTGCCGTTCACGGTCAGGGGCAGTTCGTCCACCACAAGGACCCGGTTCGGGATCATGTGGTCGGGCAGCAGGCGGGCCAGCCCCTCCCTGACCAGCTCCGCCGGTCCCTTCATGTGGACGGTGTCCTCGCGCATGCCCTCGCTGCGGACCTGCTCGCCGCTCACCCTGCCGCCGAGGAAGAAGTAGGAGGGGCCGGTTTCGACGCCGAGGGAGTCCAGGACGGCGTTCGAACCTCCTCGCCGAGGGAAGCGGGTGGCCCGTCCTGGAGCTGTAGCCGGACGACATGAGGCCCAGGGACAGCCCGTTGCGTTGGAGCCGGTGCAGCTCGGCGCCCAGGGAGACGTACTCCAGCCAGGGCTCGTCCGCCCGGCTCACCGCCGTGATCCCGAACGAGGCCCTCTCGTACACGTGCTGGTTGATGGCGATCACGTCGCGGGGCCGCACCATCTGGTCCGACACGTGTTCCAGGGCGCCGCCCGTGTACCGGTACAGGCCCGCGGGCAGGTCCCTCACCCTGTCGGGGTGGGCCTGCACGTAGAGCTCCGTGGCGTCCGGGCGCCGGGTGCCGTCGTCCCGGCGGACCTCGAACGTGCCCAGGTACTGGTCTCCGGGGGGCAGGTCGAGGCCTTCCGCGGCCGAAGGGTCGAACCCGTCCGGTGAGAGGGTGAGCCCGTACTCGGGCAGGACCTCCTCGAACACGCCCACCATGTGTCCGGTCTCGAACTCCAGGACCTCGAGCACGTTGTTCACGTACACCGGCTCGATCGCGCTGCGTCGGCCGACGAAGTGGACGCGGAGGGAGGGCCCGGACGTGTTCCGTGCGCCCGCGACCCGGATCAGGGCGTGGTCGGCGGGGTGGAAGTAGTAGGTGCCCGCTTCGAGTCCGTCCAGCCCCGCGGCCTCCAGGTACATCTGGGTCGCGTACAGGGCTCCGGGGGAGGCGTAGGAGTACTTCGGCAGGAGGCGTTCGTCGCTGCGGAACGGGCCGAACCAGCGCATGAGCTCCCCGAGCCGGGCCAGGGTCAGGCCTCCGGGACCGGGGGCGGAACCGAGGCCGCGGGCAGGGGTGCCGTCAGACCCGGCCCCCCGGTCGGAGAGGAGGCCGAGGATGTCCTCCCGGGTGACCTCGCCCCCTTCGAAGAACCGGTAGGTCTTGCGGGCGAAGGCCAGGGCGCGCTGGTGCTGGCTCTCCCTCCGCCCCGGTAGTTCCACCCGCGGCCTGCCCCGCAGCTCCTCGGCGGTCCGGATCCCCGGTTCGGACAGCTGGGCCCGTACCTGAAGCCTGCTCTCCTTGGACTGGTGGTGGCCGCCGTGGGCACCCTGGTCCATCAGTGCGGCCTCCCTGGGGTCCAGCTCGACGCAGGCGACGAGGTTCTGGAAGCCGGTCCGGGCGTCGTCGGTGACCACGGCGGCGGCCCGCCGGACCCAGGCGTGTTCCTCGATGGCGACGGCGATCTCGTCCAGCTCGACCCGGTGTCCGCGCAGTTTGACCTGGTTGTCGGCGCGGCCCACGTAGGTGAGCGTGCCGTCCGGGTTCCAGCGGGTGAGGTCGCCGCTGCGGTACAGCCGTTCGGTGGGGACGAACGGCGAGGGGATGAACCTCTCCTCGGTGAGCTCGGGCCGGTGCAGGTAGCCGCGAGCCAGCTGGGCGCCGCCGATGTGGAGTTCGCCGACCGTACCGATGTCCACGGGGGCCAGGTTCTCGTTGAGGACGAAGCACTGGGTGTTGTCGACGGGGAACCCGATCGGTACCGTTCCCGCGCCGTGGCCGAGCTCGTTCCGGTCGACGAGCAGGGCCGTGGCGTTGATGGTGCACTCGGTCGGACCGTACAGGTTGACCAGTGAGGCGTTCGGGAGCGTGTCCGCCAGGGAGTGCGCGAGCCGCAGGGTCAGGGCCTCGCCGCCGGAGAAGATCCTGCGCAGGGACGCGCAGGTGTGGAACTCCTCGGTGTCGAGCAGTGCCTGGAGGAGGGTGGGCACGCCCTGGAGCGCGGTCACCCCGTGCTCGGTGACGGCGGCGATCAGGCCGGCCGGGTCCCGGTGGAGGCCGGGTGCGCCCATGACCACGCGGGCGCCGGTGGCGGGGGCGAGGAGTTCCCACTGTGCGGCGTCGAAGCTGGCCGGGGTCTTCTGCAGGACCGTCGTGTGCGGGCCCAGGTGGCCGAAGTCCCGCATCCACCGCATCTGGGACATGACGCTGCGGTGCTCGATCATGACGCCCTTGGGGCGGCCGGTGCTGCCTGAGGTGTAGATGACGTAGGCGAGCGACTCCGGGCGCGGTCCGGCCGGTCGCCGCGCGCTGTGCGGGGCGTCGCCCGGGGTTAGGACGCGGACGCCTCGGGGGGCGAGGTCGGCGACGCGTGCCCTGAGGTGTTCCTGGGTGACGATCACCCGGGTGCGGCTGTCCTCGATCATGTAGCGGAGGCGGTCCCGCGGGTACTCCGGGGACAGCGGAAGGTAGGCGGCCCCGGAGCCCAGGACGCCCCAGACGCCCACCAGCAGGTCGAGCGAGGGCTCGACGTGCAGGCCGACGCACTCGTCCTCGCCCACCCCGGTGTCCGCCAGGTGCGCGGCCAGCCGTCCCGCCGCTTCGGACAGTTCCCGGTAGGTGAGCCCGTCTTCGCCGCTGACTGCCGCGACGTGGTCGGGTCTGTCGTTCGTCTGTTGGTCGAGCAGGTCCGTCAGTCGTAACCCGCGCTCCCCGCGGGCCGTGTGCACGGAAGAGACGGCCGGTGCGGACTGTACTGCGGTCAAGGTGTACTCCCGTTGGGTTCTTCTGGCGCTGTATGGGCGCATTGCGGCATAAAGGCGAAGATTCCTGGAGCAAGGGGGATTTCGGGTGTATCGGTGTCGCGCCGCCCACGGGAGAGGCAAGCACGGCCCGGGGTGCCTGCGGAAGTTCCACGAAGCATTGTTTAACGTTCGTTCCATAACTGCTACTCTCGCAGACATGTCTCGACCCAAGAGCTATGACCCTGATCACGTCATCGATGCGGCCATGTCCGCCTTCTGGGCCAAGGGGTACTCCGGGACCTCGGCCCAGGACCTCGTTGACCGCACCGGTTTGGGTCGTGGGAGCCTCTACAACGCCTTCGGCAGCAAGCGCGGCCTGTTCGAGGTGGCGCTGCGCCGCTACGACGAGCGGCAGACCACCCGTCTGGTCGCGCTGCTGGAGGAGGGTGAGGGCAGGGCCTCCGACCGGATCCGGGCCGTCCTCGACAGCGTGGCCGAGGAGGAGGCCGCGGGAGTCCGGGACCACCGGGGCTGTTTGATCGTGAACACCGCCATGGAGCTTGCCGGCAGGGACGCCGCGGCCACCGAGTTCGTCCGCCGCACCTTCACCCGTATGGAGGAGGCCTTCGGCGTGTGTGTCCGGCAGGGGCAGTACGCGGGCGACGTCGTCGCGGACCAGGACCCCCGGGGCCTGGCCGCCTACCTGCTCAACGCCATGTACGGCCTGCGGGTCATGGGCAAGACCGCGGATCGTCCGACCCTGGACGGTGTCATCGACCGGACCCTGTCCGCCCTCGCCCCGCGCTGAGCGCTGGGGAGAGGGTTCAAGATCAGTTCACCGGAGGGCCACGTCCGAAGGCTTCCCGGCCGGAGGGTGCCTCGCTAGTGTTTTTGAACGAGCGTTCCCAAATTTTCGTCCACTGGAAGGGACCCATCATGACCGAGGAACGACCGACCGTCGCCGTCCTGGGCACCGGGATCATCGGCGCGCCCGTCGCGCGCAACCTGGCCAGGGACGGTTTCACCGTGCGGGCCTGGAACCGGACCCGGAGCAGGAGCGAGGCCCTCACCGCCGACGGTGTCACCCCCGCGCGAACCCCGGCCGAGGCGGTGCGCGGAGCCGACGTCGTGCTGACCGTCCTCAACGACGGCCCCCGCGTCCTTGAAGCCATGCGGGCGGCCGCTCCCGAGCTCACCAAGGGAACCGTCTGGGTCCAGGTCAGCACAGTGGGCGAGGACCTGGAGGAGCTGGCGGCCTTCGCGGAGGAGGTCGGACTGGTCCTGGTGGACGCCCCGGTGCAGGGCACCCGCCAACCCGCGGAACTGGGCAAACTCGTCGTCTTGGCCGCGGGGCCCGAAGACGTGCGCTCCACCGTGCAGCCGCTCTTCGACACCATCGGTTCGCGCACCGTGTGGGTCGGTGACGACGGTGCCTCAGGGGAGGCGAGCCGACTCAAACTGGTGCTCAATACTTGGGTGATCGCGCTGACCACCGGCGTGGGAGAGGTGCTCTCCCTGGCCGAGAAACTGGGCGTGGACCCGAAGCACTTCGCCGACGTCGTCTCCGGCGGACCGATGGACGCGGGTTTCCTCCAAGGCAAGTCCGCCGCGATACTCGCCGGTGACCTGACCCCGAGCTTCTCGGTGGACAACGCGGAGAAGGACGCGCGGCTCGTCCTGGCGGCCGCGGAGCGCGTGGGGATCCGGCTGGACGGCGTCGAGGCGGGCCGGAACCGGTTCCGTCGTGCTTCGGAGCAGGGTCACGGGGGCCAGGACATGGCCGCTGCCTACCACGCGAGCTTCGACGCCTAGAGGGCGGTTCCGGGGGCGACCGGGAAGGGGCAGCCCCCGTTCCGGCCGTGCTTCGTTCCGGTCCACAGCTGTGGTCTGGGTCCTTACACGGCCCAACGGGCCCGGGACACCGGGGCCGCGGCAACGAACGCTCCTGGAAAGAGCCGGGACCCGCCACCCAGAACGGGAACTTCCGGCGTACCCGCAGTGGTGAGGCGGTTCGGACGAACCCCAGTGTGATACTTGCCCCGACAGCCGAACCCAAGGGGGACACCACCATGGCAGTTCCGACCGCCTCGACCACGGCCCGGGCGATCCTGCTCGGCCTCGCCGCCGGATCCCGGAGCACCCTCGGCGCGGCCGCGCCCCTGTGGGCCCGGGCCCGGGCCCGGGGGAGCGTGTCCGGCCGGGGCTCCGTGGCCCTGGCGGTCATCGGTGAGCTGGCGGTCGACAAACTCCCCTGTGCGCCGAGCCGCCTGGAGGGACCGGGCACGGCGGTCCGGGTACTGGCGGGCGGTCTCGGCGGCGCGCTCCTGGCCCGCGGGCTGGGCCAGCCGGTCCTGGCCACCGCCGGGATCGCCGCGGCCGCAGCGCCCCTGGGCGCCGCCGCCGGGCTCCGCTGGCGCTCCTGGTGGGGCACCGGCCGCGGGGCCTGGGCGGGCGCGGCCCTGGAGGACGCCGCGGCGGTCGGCCTCGCCCGTGCCGCCTGTTCGGGGTGGCCCCGGGCCCGGGGCTGAGAACGCGGCCCCGGGTCAGTCCTCGAACGTGCGCAGTACCTCGAACTCCACCCCGGCCCGGGGCAGGCGGCGGATGAGCGACTCACCCATGGCCGTGGCAGGGGTCACCTGACCGGAGGTCGGCGGCAGTTCGTCCTGCCACAGGCACAGCGCCGACTCCGCGAGCATCCCCGAGGTCGCCGCGTACCCCGGTTCGCCGCCGGAGACCAGGGTGTGCACCCGTCGCCCGCCGCCCGAACCCGCGAAGTGCACGGTGAACCAACCGTTGGCGAGCTCCTCCTCGGTGGCGCCCGCACCTGACGGGCGCAGGGCCCCGAGCCGTTCGCGCAACGGCGGTACCTGGGCCGCGGCCATCACCCCGGCGGCACCGCCGACCGCGCCCGCCGCGCTGGCCAGCCGTCGGAAGGCCGCGTAGTGACCGTAGGAGAAGTCCGGGCCGTACCGCTCCGACGCGGCCGCGGACCTGACCACCACCTGCGGGTCCAGGGTGGGCAGCGGGACCGTCCAGCCCCGGGCCAGGCGGGTGCGCGGTCGGCCGCGCTGGTCGATCCGGACCCGGCGCCCCTCGGGCCGCCCCTCCAGCGCGCGCCGTTCCCGGGCCGCCGCCAGCATGCCCCCGGGGTCGGCGAAGGCGCCCAGCGCCGAGTGCAGGGTGCCGCCGGAGACCGTCCCCCGGGCCCGGACGAAACCCTCCACGTGCAGGGGCACGCCCTCGGGCAGCTGCCCGACGGTGAACAGCACACCCAGGTCGTGGGGGACCGAGTCGAAGCCGCAGGCGTGCACGAGCCGGGCCCCGGTGCGCTCGGCGGTGGCGTGGTGGCGGACGTACATCCGGTCCACGAACGCGGGCTCCCCGCACAGGTCCACGTAGTCGGTCCCCTCCGCCGCGCACGCGGCGACCAGCGGTTCGCCGTACTCGCTGTAGGGTCCCACCGTGGTGACGACCACCCGGGCCGAGGCGGCCAGGTTCCGGATCGAGGCGGTATCGCCCGCGTCGGCGAGCAGCAGGTCGGGCAGGGGCCGGTCCGGGTCGATCTCGGCCAGTTCCGCGCGCAGCGCCTCCAGCTTGTCCCGGTCACGCCCCGCCACGGCCCACCGCAGCTCACGCGGGGCGTTGGTGGCCAGGTACTCGGCGGTCAGCGCTCCGGTGTACCCGGTCGCGCCGAACAGGACGATGTCATGACCGCGTTCCAAGGTGGTCCAGCCTCCCAAGGTCGTTCCGTAAGCCGCTGCTCAGTCTCGCACGGACCGCCGAACCTGTTTGACCCCCCGGGGAGACCGGGTAGACAGGCCCGGAACCGACGTCCGCTTCCTGGGGAGAACATGACTGAGCTGGTCGATCTGCACGGTACCGCGATGGCGGAGTTCGACCGCCGGGTGGCAGCGGTGGCCCTGACCGACTGGGCGCTCGACACCCCCTGCGCCGACTGGGACGTGCACGATCTGGTCAACCACCTGACCGCCGAGCAGCTGTGGGTGCCGAACCTGCTCGCCGGGGCACGTGTCGAGGAGATCGGGGACCGCTTCGACGGCGACAACCTGGGAGAGGAACCGGCCGCCGCCTGGGCGGTCGCCGCCCGCGAGTCCCGCGCGTCCTGGCTGGCCCCCTCCGCCCTGGACCGGACGGTCCACCTGTCCTTCGGGGACGTCCCCGGCCGCGAGTACCTGTGGCAGATGACCTTCGACCTGGGGGTGCATGCCTGGGACCTGGCCAGGGCGATCGGCGCGGACGAGGAACTCGACGCGACCCTGGTCGGGGAGCTGTACACCTGGGCCGGGCAACACGAACGGGAGCTGTCGGGCAGCGGCCTGTTCGCCGACCCGGTTCCGGTGGGCGAGGACGCCGACACCCAGACCAGGCTGCTCGCGCTCACCGGCCGGAAGACCTGAGGCCGGCCCGGCTCAGCCCCCGCAGGCGTGCTCCAGGGCCCGGCCGATCACCCGTGCCCCTTCCGGGAATGCACCCGGGCCCGGGCCCGAGTAGTTGAGCCGCAGGTAGGGGCCGGTGGGTTCGGCGGGGAACCACTCGTCGCCGGGGGCGACGAGGACCCCCGCGGCCTCGCAGTCCCGGACCAGCCGGGGCAGGTCGGTGGTGTCCGGCAGCCTCACCCACAGGTTCAGCCCTCCCCGGGGCACCGACTCCAGGTACGCGGTGGGGGCGTGCTCCCGGACCGCTCCGGCGAGCAGGTCCCGGCGGGCGGCCAACTGGTGGCGCAGCCCCCGCAGATGGGTGCGCCAGGCGGGCTGGGTGACCACGTCGAGCGCCACGGTCTGCAGCATTGCGCTGACGTACATGGACTCGGCCTGGGTGTCGGCGAGGATGCGCTCGCGGGCGGGGCCGCGGGCGACGATCCCGGCGACGCGCACGGCAGGGGAGACGCTCTTGGTCAGCGAGCGCAGGTACACGACGTGCCCTCCGTCGTCCCGTGCGGCCAGGGGCGCCGGATCCGCGGTGATCCCGAAGTCGTGTGCCCAGTCGTCCTCGACCAGGAACGCCCCGTGCCCGCGTACGGTCTCCAACACCTGGTCGGCCAGCTCGGCGGACCACCGGGCCCCCGTGGGATTGGCGAAGTTCGGCTGGGCGTACAGGGCCCGCGCCCCGGTGCGCTCGAAGGCGCGGTCCAGTTCCGCCGGGTCCGGCCCGTCGGCTCCGCTGGGTACCGGCACGACCGCCACGCCGGCCTGGGCCGCGGCGCGGATCGCGCCCCAGTAGGTGGGCGACTCCACCAGGAGGGGGCGGCCCGCCCCGACCAGGGCGCGGAAGGCGCCGCTGAGCCCGCTCTGGCTTCCCGGCAGGATGATCGTGTCGCTCGGCGCGGGCGGCGCCACCCCGACGGGGGCCGCCGCGCCGAGTTCGGTCGCGAACCAGGCCTGGAGCTCCGGCAGGCCCGCTGCCGGGGGCCTGCTGACGGTGGCGACGCCGCGGGCGGCCCGGGTGAACGCGGCGCGCACCAGCCGTTCGGGGAGCAGTTCCCGGTCCGGGTAGCCCGAGTGCAGGGCGATCATGTCGTTGGGCGGGCTGCGCAGCGCCGTGGACAGGCCCCGGACGCGGTTCCGGGGTGTGCCGAGCGCGGCGGTCTGCCACCCGTAGTCGTTGGGACGGGCGACGCGGACCGCGCGCACGAAGGTGCCCACGCCGGGGCGGCTCTCCACCGCCCCCTGCGCGGCCAGTGTCCGCAGCGCCTTCTGCACCGTGACCGGGCTGGCCCCGTACCTGGCCACCAGTTCCCGTGTCGACGGCAGCCGCGCCCCCGGCGGAGCCGTGGCGATCCACGCGCGGAGTCCCTCGACGATCCGCGTACTGCTATCGTTGGACATGAAGAATGATAGTAGCGCTACTCTCCGGAAAGCTCCAGTGCTATCTCAGCGGGCCGGGCTCTGGTGGGGTCTGCTCGGGGTCTCGGCGTTCTCCTTCACCGTCCCCCTCACCCGCGTCGCCGTTGCGAGCGGTGCCATGTCTCCGCTGTTCATCGGCTCTGCCCGGGCGGTCGTGGCCGCCACGCTCGCCGCCGCCGCGCTGGCCCTGACCCGGCAGCGACTTCCCCGGGGCGTCCAGTGGGCCCGTCTGGCCCTGGTCGCCGGCGGGGTGGTGATCGGCTTCCCGCTACTGACCTCGTTCGCGCTCACCACCGCCTCGGCCAGCCACGGCGCCGTCGTGATCGCGATCCTGCCCGCGGCCACCGCGGTGACGGTGGTGCTCCGCGGACACGAACGGCCCCCGTCGTCGTTCTGGGCCATGGCCGCGGTGGGCGCTGTCGCCGCGGTCGTCTTCGCGGCGCTGCAGGGCGGCGGGTTCGGCGGGTTGCACTGGTCCGACCTGCTGTTGTTCGGCGCCGTCGTCGCGGCCGCGATCGGCTACGCGGAGGGCGGCCTGCTCGCCCGGGAGCTCGGCGCCTGGCAGACCGTGTCCTGGGCGCTGGTGCTCTCCGCGCCGCTGACGGCCGCACTCACCGGGCTCGCGGTGGCCCAGCAGCCGCCGAGCGGCACACCGGTCGAGTGGGCGGCGTTCGCCTACCTGGCGGCGGTCAGCATGTTCCTCGGCTTCTTCGCCTGGTACCGGGGGCTGGCGATCGGTCCGATGGCCCAGGTCAGCCAGGTCCAGCTCACCCAACCGGTGATGAGCCTGAGCTGGGCCGCACTGCTTCTCGGCGAACAGCTCACCTGGCCCACGGTCCTGGGCGGTCTCGCGGTGGTCCTGTGTGCCGCGGCCGCCGTCCGCGCCAGGCTCGTGCGGACGGCGACCGCACGCGGGGGGCGGCGGGAACCACGGGAGCAGTCCCCGGACCCCCTCCGGGCCGACCGGGGTTAGGCGGTTCCTGCTCCGTCCCCGGAGTGGCGGTCCAGCCACGCCCTCGTCCGCTCCGGGGTGGCGAGGGCGTCCCAGGCGTGCTCGGGGTAGTTGAAGGCGTCCGTGAACTCGTCGGTCAGCGACCCGCCCCGGCCCAGGGCGCCCAGGAACTCCTGGAACTCCGGGGTGGGCGCGGTCAGGCTCTCCATCATGAAGTTGCTCCACCGGCCGGCCGAGAGCACCCGGTCGCCGCGCCGCCGGTCGACGTGTTCGACGAACCTCGTGTCGTACACCTCCCGTGCCACGATCTCCTCGCCCAGGACCCACGCGGCGTAGGACGCCATGTTGGCGCCCTGGCCCACGATCGGGTCCACCGTGGAGTGGGCGTCGCCGAGCGCGATCGCCACGGTGCCGTCGTCGAGGACGGTGTGGGACCGGCGCACCACCGGGGTCACCCCGCCCTGGATGATGTCCTTCGGGCCGTTGACCACGTCGAACTCGCGTTCGTCGATGCGCTCGAAGCATCCCGGGTAGTGCTCTCGGTACAGGTCGAGCATGAGCCGGACGTAGGCCCCGGGGTCGTCCGTGTAGGGGGTGGCGGCCAGCGCCTCCAACGGCGAACCGAAGTGGTTCTCGATCACCATCGCGGTGGCCAGGCCGCCCTCGGTCCAGGTGGGGATCTCGATCATCTCGCCCGCTCCGGGGGAGATGTGGAAGGTCACCGCGCGGGTGGGCTGCTGGGCGACCCCCTTGAAGATCCCGGCGCACAGGGCCCGGCGCGGGGAGGTGAACGGTGACAGCTCCGGGTCCCGCCCGAACATCTCGGCGAAGGGGCCCCGGCCCGTGCACACGACCAGCAGGTCGAAGCGGGCGGCCAGGGCGGGCAGGTCGTCGGGGGACAGGCGCCCGAACTCGAACTCCCCGCCGCGCTCGGCGAAGTCCTCCATCAGCCGGGGCAGGTAGATCCGGTAGTCCACCGAGCGGCTGGGGGCGTGCAGGTCGCCCTCGAACCGCAGGGGCTCGGGACCGACCCGGTACTGGTGCTGGGTGTAGCCGTACTCCTCGGCCGGCCAGTGGTCCACGTCCAGCGCGCGTTCGCGCTCGACGGTGACGGCGTGGTGGGACACGGTGTTCAGGATGCGCGACCCGCGCTGCTCCTGTGGTGTCCGGTCGGTGAAGACCGTGGCTCCGACCCCGTGGCGGCGCAGGTACAGACCCAGGTGAAGGCCCGCGGTCCCGGCTCCGATGATGCCGATCCTCTTGCTCACGCTGCTCCTGTGGCTCGTGTGTTTGCGGGGGGTGGGCAAACAGGCCGTGCGGGCGCCGCCCTCCCCGGGACGGGAGGAGGTCCGCACGCCCGTACACGCACAGGACAGATCCTAGGGCGCGGCGGCCCCGGTCACGGGGCGCGGTTCCGGGGCGGTGGCGATCCCCTGCTCCACTGCCATCTCCCTGACCAGGCGCGGGGCGCTCCAGAGCGTGGGAAGCAGGATCAGCCCCACCGGCACGGCGGTCACGACGATGAAGGACTGCAGGGCCCGGACCCCGTTGTCGCCCACGGTCAGCAGGACCACGGCCGCGGCGGCCATGCCCACACACCAGAGCGCCCGAACCGTCCCGGACGGTTCACCCGAGCGCATGCTGGACGAGGAGATGGCGTAGGACATCGTGTCGAGCGTGGACGCGAAGAAGATCAGCGTCACGATGACCACGAGCAGCGCCAACAGGCCGCTCGCCGGTAGGGCCTGGACGATCGCCAGGGCCGCCGCGGGAAGCCCGTCCTCGGCGTAGGGGCCGGAGACCGAGCCGGGGTCACGCTGTTCGAGCCACAGGCCGCTGCCGCCCAGCGCGGTGAACCACAGGCAGGTGACGACCGCGGGCAGCACGGTGGCGCCCAGGAAGATCTGCCGGACCGTGCGCCCCTTGGAGATCCGCGCGATGAAGATCGCCATCAGCGGTCCGTAGCCGATGAACCAGCCGAAGAAGAAGACCGTCCAGTAGCCGAGCCACTGCTCGTCACCGCGGAACAGCGCCATGGGCACGAACTCGCGTACGTGCACCGCGCCGGCCTGGAGGAACAGGTCGACGACGTAGGGAAGCGAGGACAGTCCGACCACGGCCGCGATGAGAGCCAGCGCGGCCCAGACGTTGATCCGGCTGAGCAGTTGGATGCCCCGGTCGAGGCCGCTGAGCACCGAGACGGTCGCCACGGCGGTGAGCCCGGCGATGATCACGGCCTGGGTGCCGAGGCCGCCCCCGAGGCCGAACACCTCGCCGCCGATGTAGGACATCTGCAGGCCGAGGAATCCCACCGGGCCGACGGTTCCGGCGACCACCGCGACCACACAGCAGATGTCTGCGACCGTGCCGACCCAGTGCGTGCGGATCCGCTCTCCCATGACCGGCCACAGCAGCGTACGGGGCCGCAGGGGCATGCCCTTCTCCACACCGCGCATCATCACCAGGGTCGCCAGGGAGCCGCCGATCGCCCAGGCGGGGAACCCCCAGTGCAGGAAACTCTGCGCCAGGGCCACGGAGGCGCCCGACATGCCGCCCTCCAGGTGCGCGTACTGCGGCGGCGGGTCGACGTAGTGCGCGACGGGCTCGGCCGCGGCCCAGAAGACACCGCCTGCGGCGAGCAGCGTGGTCAGGACCATGGCGACCCACCGGAACCAGCCGAACCCGGGAGTGTCGGTTCCGCCCATGCGGACCCGCCCGTACCGGGAGAAGGCCAGAACCGTGGCGACGGCGAGGGTCGCCAGGAGCAGGACCTGCCAGTAGGCGCCGAACCACCGGCTCGACCAGGCGAACGCGGTGTCCACGGCTCCGCTGACCCGGGCGGGCACCGCCAGCGCCGTCAGCACGAACACGGCCAGGAGGCCGCCGGACACGCCGGCCACCCAGGGGTCGGGACGACGGCCGGCTTCGGGCACGGGTGTGTTCGGGGCTGAGGGCATGAAGAAGAGGACTCTCCTCGGTCGGGGAGCGCCGGCCGGGACGAAGTGTCCGGTCGGTGCGCTGCACGGCACGCCGAAAGGCGGTTCGGAGACGGAGACGGTCGCCGCTGCGGCGCCGAAGCGGTGGGCAACACGTCGAAAACACCCCGGAGCACGGGGGGCGACCCGGGCGAGTCTATGTGTGTTTCCCCAGTAGGGAGACGGTGTGGAGAGTGGGAACGAACACCTGTGGGTGTGTCCGTGAACGCTTTCGCGGTTCCGGATCCCTCCGTCGCGGGACCGGGGGCGCCCCCGGTCCCGCGACGGACACCGGGCCCCACCGGCCTGCCGGGTCGCCCCGCGACCGGTGGACTATCCTCGTCCCGGACGGCCACGCGCCTCGTCCCCAGGTGTCCCGCGCACGCCCCGAGCCGGTAGGGAACGGAAGAACCATGACCGAGCCGAACTCCGTCTCCCGGGACGGGCTCCACCGCGTCGACACCCCCGTCGGCCCCGTCCTCGGAAGGGTCCGGGAGGGGGTCGTCCGCGCTCTGGGAATCCCCTACGCACGGGCCGAACGGTTCGCGCCGCCCCGGCCGGAGCCGGAGTTCACCGAACCGTTCCACGCCATCCGGCCCGCGCCCGCCGCGCCCCAACTGTCCTCCCCGGTGGTGGCGGGCGCCATCGAGGGCATCTCGGTCGGTCGCCACGACGAACACTGCCAGCGGCTCTCGGTCACCTTCCCCGCCGACCGGGCTCCGGACGAACACCTCCCCGTCATGGTGTGGATCCATGGCGGCTCCTACGTCACGGGCGCGGGCGACCTGGAGATCTTCGACCCCACGAGACTCGTCACCGAGCAGCGCGTCATCGTCGTCGCCCTCACCTACCGTCTCGGGGTGCTCGGTTACCTCCGGATCGGGGACACCGCGCCCGCCAACCTCGGCCTGCTCGACCAGATCGAGGCGCTGCGCTGGGTGCGCGCCAACATCGCGGCGTTCGGCGGGGACCCCGACCGGGTCACCCTCTTCGGCCAGTCCGCGGGCGGTGACGCCGTCGCCCACCTGATGATCAGCAGGGGAGCCGAGGGGCTCTTCCGGCGTGCTGTCGTCCAGAGCGCCCCGCTGGGCCTCCTCTCCGGCCGCGCCCGTATGTCCGAGGCGATGTCCGAGGCGGTGGGCACCCCCGCGCCCGGGACCCCGGCCGCTGCCCTGGTCGCCCTGGAGGCGAAGGCGGGCAGCGCTGCCAAACGCTTCGGTCTGCGCAGCGCCATGCCGTTCGGCACCCAGTACGGGCACGCACCGCTGCCCGCGGAAACCCTCCGGGACCGGGCCTGGCGCGCGGCGGCGCCCGGGATCGACGTACTCATCGGGGCGACCAGCGAGGAGACGGGGCTCTTCGCCGAGTTCATCGCGCCGGTCCGGAGGCTGAGCGGCCTGCCCGTCGTGGGCGCGTCACTGCGCCGCCTCCTGGTCCGGGCCACCACGGACCTCATCTACACGGCGCCCGCCAAGCGGTTCGCCCGCCGGCACCGCCGCGCCGGGGGCAGGGTCACCCGCTACACCCTCACCTGGCGTCCGCGGGGCAGCCCCTTCGGCGCCGCACACATCGTCGACGTCCCCCTGCTGCTCGGTACCCGGCGGTCCTGGGAGAACGCCAGGCTGGTCGGCCGGACCGGTTGGGCGGAGCTGGACCGGCGCGGCCGGGCGGTACGTCGGCTGTGGGCCGACTTCGCCCGCACCGGCACGGTGTCCCCGGAGGCGGCCGCGGCCGCCTCCGGGAGCCTGACCGTGCACCGTTCCTGAACGGTCTGCGGCGTTCGTCGACAGTGCCCGGGAGTGAGTCCTGGGCTCCGCGCCCCGGAACTGCGCGCACCTCGAACGGTGCTGGATGTGCTGGTCTCCCGCGTACCGGCCTCCCTCTGACCGGCCACGTGCGTCGTGTGCGCGCTCCGTGACGTGTCCGCGGGTCCCCTCACGCTGCGCGGGGCACCCCACAGCCTGTCCTTCTGTCCGCCCCGGGCGGGTGCGGGTCCCCTTGCCGGCCGGTTTCGGAAGCAGCGGACACCCTGCCGAACCGCGGGACCCGTCAGGAACGTGTTCCGGTGATGTTTCGGTCCGCTCTGGTCCGGTCAGGGCCCTGAACAGGACCCGTAAGCGTGAAGGGAGGCAACCATGGTGGACAGTGCTGCCGAAGTGATGAGCCCGATCGTGCGTAGCGTCACCCCCGACACGCATCTGCGTGAGGTCGCCCAGAACATGCGGGACGAGAACGTGGGCGACGTCGTGGTCACCGAGTCAGCGCACCTGCACGGCATCGTCACCGACCGCGACATCGTGGTGCGCTGTCTGGCCGACGGCGGCGACCCGGACAGGGTCCGCGCCCAGGACGTGTGCAGCACCGAGCTCGTGACGGTACCGCGCCAGAGCAGTGTCGGGGACGCCGTCCACGCCATGCGCTCGGCCGCCGTGCGCCGTCTGCCCGTCGTCGAGGGGGACGAGGTCGTGGGTGTGGTCACCATGGGCGACCTGGCCCAGACGGTGGACTCCGACTCGGCTCTCGCCGACGTGAGCGCGGCCGAGCCCAACACCTGACCGGAGCCCCGGGCCGGGGCGCCCGTCCGGTACGGGGGCCGGGCGGGGCCTCGGCCCGTAGCGGGCCCCTCACCCGAGGGGTCCGTGGACCAACTCGTCGAGGGCCGCGCTCCGCGGCCCGTGGTTTGGAGGTGAGGGCGGTGCCCGGAACGGACGAACTCCCGGACACCCTGCGCCGGTCGCCCGAGAAGGCGCAGCGCACCTGGATCGAGGCGCACGACAGCGCCGTCGAGGAGTACGGGGAGGGCGAGCGCGCCCACCGGGTCGCCTTCGCGGCGGTCAAGCGCAAGTTCGAGAAGGTCGGCGACCGCTGGGAGCCCAAGGAGTCCAAGGGCCCCTCGGACGAACAGGCCGAGAACCCGAAGGCCGGCCGTCGGCCAGGTCGCGACAGGCCCACGGCCGGTGGCGTCGACGCCAAGGCCACCAAGGAACACCTCTACCAGCGCGCCCGCGAGCTGGACATCGCCGGTCGTTCCCGGATGCGCAAGGACGAGTTGGTGGAAGCGCTGCGCAAGGAGAGCAACCGCAGGACCTCCGGGTCCGGTCGCTCCGGCTGATCCTCGCCGAATCCGGCTGAACAAAGCGCTCCGGGGCCGGGAGGCCCCGCACTCCGGGCCCCGCCGCAGCGGCGGCCCGACCGGGAGGACGGCTCGTGCCGCCCTCCCGTCGCGGGCTCAGCTGCCCTGGATCTCGCCCCCGGTCGGGGCTAGGGTCTCGCCCGTGTAGTAGGACGAGAGCCGGTCACTGGCGAAGAACACGTAGGAGGGCGCGATCTCGTCCGGGTCGGCGGCCCGGCCCATGGGGGCCTGCTCGCCGAAGCCCTCGCTGCCGCCTTCCCCGAGCGTGGCCGGGATGAGCGGTGTCCACACCGGCCCCGGGGCCACGCAGTTGACCCTGATGCCCTGGTCCCTCAGCACCTGGGACAGGGACAGGGACAGGTTCATCACCGCCGACTTGCTGGCGGCGTAGTCGATCAGCGAGTCGTTTCCGCGCAGGCCGTTGATCGATCCGGTGATGATGATCGAACCCCCTTCGGACATGTGCGGGAGCGCCTCGCGCACCGTCCAGAACACCCCCATGACGTTGACGTCGAAGGTACGGCGCAGCTGCTCGGTGGTCAGGTCCGTGAAGTCGTCCACCGGGTGCTGGGTGGCGGCGTGCTCCACCAGGACGTCGATCCCGCCGAGCTCCTCCACGGCCCGTCGCACCAGGTGCGAGCAGTGGGACTCGTCGGCCAGGTCGCCGCGGACCCCCACGGCCCGGCGGCCCTGTTCCTGGACCAGGCCGACGGTGCGCTGGGCCTCGGCGTCCTCGCTGAGGTAGCCGAAGACGACGTCGGCGCCCTCCTTGGCGAAGGCCACCGCGACGGCTCGGCCGATCCCGGAGTCGCCCCCGGTGATCAGGGCGCGTTTACCCCTGAGCAGTCCCCGGCCCTCGTAGTCGCGCATCTCGTCGCGGGGCTGGGGGTCCATGGGTTCGGTGCGGCCCGGGTGCGGTTGGCTCTGGGCCGGCGGTCGCGTGCTGTCCATGCTCGTCCTCCCTTGCCGTTGGCCGCCCTGCCCGACCGGCCCGGTCGGCACACGCGGCTCACGGTCCGATGCCGGGGCTTTGCCCGACTGCCGATTCGGCCGCCGGTCCGGTCAACGGGGCCCGTCCGGGCCCTCGCGGCCCGGCTCCGTGCTGGTCGGATGCCAGCCGGTGAAGTGCCACACCTGGGGTTCCTCCAGGCTGAGGGGGCGGTACTGGGCCACGGGCGGCGAGGGTCTGAGGTCTCCCGGCTCGGGCAGGTCGGCGCCCAGTTCGTGGAAGGGCACCCGGAGGATCTCCCAGCGCGTGTACACGTCCTCCATGACCAGGCCCGCGTAGGCGCGCGGGCCTCCCACCAGGCTCACCGGCATGTACGCGTCGTCGTCCTGGACCGCGTCGTCGGCGATCCGGTCCGTGCTTTCAGTGATGCTCATGTGCCCATCCTGCGGTGGATCGTGCCGAGCCGGGGAGGCGGCCCGCCGGGAAAGGGCCGATCCGTCCGACAGTTCGGGGCTCCCCGCACGGTTCGGAGGGCTCCCGGGGACGGATCCGCGGCTTCCGGGCCCGGGCGGGGCCTCAGCCCCGCAGGTGTTCGGGTGCGGCCCGGCGGGTGCGGAAGTCGCGGGCGCCGGGTGCCAGGGCGGCCAGGGCCGGGGCCAGGACGCACAGGGCGGCGCAGGCCAGCAGTACGTTCTGGGCGCCGAAGGTCTGGGCGGCCGGGGCGATCAGGGCCAGTCCCACCGGGGCGAAACCGTAGGCGAACAGGAAGTCCAGGGAGGACACCCGGGCCAGCTTGTCCGGGGCGACCTCGCGCTGGGCGGCGGTGAACCACGGGACGTTGAACAGCTCCACGCCCAGGCCCACGACCGCGTAGGCGGCGAACACCCAGACGGCGCCCACGGGGAAAACCAGGCTCAGCGGGGCGAGGGCGTACAGCCCCAGGCCGAACAGGGCCCACCAGCCCTGGGCCCGTGGTTTCCACCGGGCGACCAGCAGGGCGCCGGCCAGCGCGCCGGCGGTGTAGGCGGTCAGGGCCCCGGCCAGCACGGCCTCGGTGCCGTAGTGGTCGCGGCTGGTGAGGGGGAGCAGGACGTTGGTGGCGGAGTAGCCCAGGGCGATGACCACGGTCAGGGCGCCCAGTCCGGCGAGGAACCAGGCGTGGCGTCGGGCCTCGGTGAGGCCCTCCGTGAACTCGACGTGGAAGGGCGAGCGGGCGGGGCGTTCGGCGGGGGCGGCCCCGCCGCCCCGGGGCAGGAGCGCCGCGGCCAGCCACAGGGCGGCCGTGACCAGGAGCAGGGCCCCGGGGCCGGTGACCGTGGCCAGCAGTGCGGTCAGCCCGGGGGCGAGGAAGGTGACCCCGCGCACGGAGAAGGTCAGGGCGGCGTTGGCCTGCTGCCGGTCCTCGGGGGCGACGACCTCGGCGGTCAGCGCCTGAAAGGCGGGCCGGCAGGCCCCCTGACCCACGCCCACCACGGCGGCGGCCACCGCCATCAGCGCGGTGGAGGTGCCCAGACCCGCGGCGAGGACGGGACTGGCGGCGGCTGCGGCGAGGCCGGACCACAGGACGACCGAGCGGCGCGAGTGGCGGTCGGCGAGCAGTCCGCCGAGGGGGACCGCGACCAGGAAACCGGCGGTGCGGGTGGCCAGGACCAGGCCGAGTCCCACCGCGCTCAGCGAACCGTGCAGGACCGCGAGGCCCAGGATGAACGGCATCGCCCAGGTGGCCAGGCCCGAGGCGGTGGTTGCGCACCACAGGCGGACGAAGTCCGGTCGTAGGAGCGGGTTGCGGCGGCGCTTGAGCGGATCGGTCATGTTCGGCGTCGTCGTTGACACGGAGAGTACTCATCTCGGTTCGTTGTGTGTGCGTGCACCACTATAGTGAAAACGGTTATCAATTGCGTCTTGGTTGGGCGACTCGCCCTCCCGGTTGCGAGGTTCGCCCGACGGGGCGATGGATGTCCCGTCCGCGGGGGTTGGCGCCCCCGGGGAGGGGGCAACGAGATTCCGTGGGGCGCGCGGATTCCGGCGGACGGAGCGTGACAACGATTATCGTTTTCGCTATGGTCGGCGCAAGTGCCGCTCCCCGGAGAACCCCCGTCACCGGACTCCGACCCCCCCTGCACACAGCCCCCTCCCCCCGAAAGGACCCGAGTGGACCCCTCCCAGATCGCCCAGCTGCCCCCTCCGCTGCCGCCCGAGCAGATCATCGGCCTCAACCAGCCCAGGGCCGACCTCCACACCCTCCGCGGCTACACCTGGAACGGGTGGGAGTTCGACGTTCCCCCAGGGGTCTTCCTACCCGGCGCGACCAGCCGCATGATCCACCAGCGCATCCTCGACGACGACATCGACGTGCGCGGACGCGTCTACGCCGCGATGGGGGCCGGGCTCGGTGTCGAGGCCGTCGTCGCCGGGCTGCGCGGCGCCGGACGCGTCCTCGCCGTGGACGTCCACCCAGCCAGCGTCGCGGCGGCCGAGCACAACTACCACCGGCTCGTCGGGCCCGGCGGCGGGAGCGAGTTCGTCCCGCTGGTCTCCGACCTCTTCGCGGACCTGCCCGAGGGCACGAGGCTCGACACCGTCACGTTCAACCCCCCGGCGGTGAGCCAGCCCGTCAGCGACGACCCCGACATCGTCCGCAACGTCTGCGCGGGCCGCCCCGTCACCGACGCCTTCTTCACCCAGCTCGCCGAGCGCGACCTCCTCGCCCCCGGCGGAGAGGTCTACTTCATCGCCTCCAACACCGCCGACCTGCGCCAGATCATCGGACACGCCGCCGACCGCGGTTTCACCGCGCACGTCCACCACCTGCACGACTGGGACGACGGAGTCCTGACCTACCTGTTCCGCCTCACCAGGGAGACCGGCCAGTGAGAGACCTCGAAGAGCTGCACCGGTCCGTGCTCGCCACCCCCGACCTCCCCGTCGCCACCAGCGTGTTCTGGGTCCACCACGGCACCCGCCTCGCCGGGGGCGAGGTCACCTACCTCAACCAGTACGTCCTGGTGCGGATCGGCCGGGCCTTCGGCGCCTGCGCGTTCGAGGCGGGCGAGGTGGACCCCGGCGTGTGCGCCGAACTGTCCGGCAGCCCCCTGGCCGACCTCCTGCGGGGCCCCGCCCCGGTCCGGCTGGCCGCACTGGACGCCTACCTGGGCCAGGCCGAACCGCACTCCGAGGACGTCCGCGCCGAACGCCTCACCCTGCCGTACGGCACCCCCGAGGAACGGGCCGTCGCCCGCGACCGGGCCATCGCCGGACTCCTCCCCGACCCCGACGGCCGGCGAATCGCACTGATCGGCGTGGTCAACCCGCTCGTCGCGGCCATCCGCGAACGGGGCGGCGAATGCCTGCCCTGTGACCTGAACCTGCGCCGCACCCAGTGGGGCGACCCCGTCAGCACCGACATGGACGAGGTCCTGGCCGAGGCCGACGCCGTCGTCGCCACCGGGATGACCCTGGGCAACGGCACCTTCGACCGCATCCTGGAGCGCTGCCGGGAGCGCGCGGTGCCGCTGGTCGTCTACGCCCAGAGCGGCAGCGCGGTGGCCCGGGCCTTCCTGGGCTCCGGCGTCACCGCCCTGTCCGCCGAACCCTTCCCGTTCTCGCAGTTCAGCGCGGAACCGACACATCTCTACCGTTACCGATAAGGAACCCACGAGTGACCCTTGGAACTGGACAGGCGACCTGCCACCACGGCGAGATCCTCCAGGGCGTGTTCCTGGACGGGCGGGGACGCCCCACCCGTGGCCTGGTCACCCTGCCGATGGCCGACCCCCGCACCCGTGCGGTGTTCACCCCGTTCTCGGCCCGGGCGCCCCGCCGCGTCGTCGTCGACCCGCCGGACCGGGCCAAGGCGGCCCGAGCCGCCGAGCTCGCCGTCGCCGAGTGCGCGCGCACGGGCGGGGTGCGGCCGGTCGGCGGCTACCTCCGGGTCCGCGGCGGTGCCGTGCCGGGGCTCGGTATGGGGTCCTCCACGAGTGACGTCACGGCGGCCGTGCGCGCGGTCTCGGCGGGACTCGGTGTGGAGCTCCCGCCCGCTGCCGTCGCCCGGGTGGCGGTCGCCGCGGAGGGTGCCAGCGATCCGGTCATGTTCGGTGACCGGCCGCTGCTCTTCGCCCAGCGCGAGGGCCGGGTCCTGGAGGAGCTGGGGCCGGATCTGCCGGAGATGGCAGTCGTGGGCTGCCTGACCGGAAGCGGCCAACCGGTCGACACCCTCTCCCTGGCGGGTACCGCACGGCGGGGGGACATCGCCGTCTACGAGAGGTTGCGTGCCATGCTGCGTACCGCCATCACCGAACGCGACGTGGCCGGGGTCGGGCACGTGTGCACCGAGAGCGCCGTCCTCAACCAGCGTGTACTGCCCAAGGAGGAACTCGGTGCGCTCCGGGAGGTCGCCCGGGGC
Organism: Nocardiopsis sp. iso_40; assembly: GCF_056173285.1. Lineage (NCBI taxonomy): Bacteria > Bacillati > Actinomycetota > Actinomycetes > Streptosporangiales > Nocardiopsidaceae > Nocardiopsis > Nocardiopsis sp. iso_40. The sequence continues at coordinate 2,853,597 of NZ_CM149666.1, forward strand.
TGCGGGGCGGCGGGCATCCAGGTGGCGCACAGCGGCAACGTGGCCGGGGTCCTCTTCGACGCGGCCGACCCCGAACTCGGGGCCCGCCTCGAATCGGCGGTCGACCGGCTCGGTCGGCGGGGGCTCGCCCCGCACCGCGTCTTCTCCACCCCCACCCGGGTCACCGTCGCCCCGGGGCCGTCGAACCCGAGCAACTCCAAGCCGAACACCGCCGCGCCCAACACCCCCGCCCGCGGCGGGCACCCGCAGGTCCCATCCACCCAGAGCACCGGGGAGCGATCTTGGACGAACACGTCTCCGAAGCCATCGCCAGACCTGATCTGATCGACCTCGGCGCGGGCCTGCTGTGCCTGCGCTTCGAGTCCATGAAGGTGGCCTCGGCCCTGGCGGCCGTACGGCACCTGCTCGACACCGGGGCGGTCCGCCCCGGCGACACCCTGATGGACAGCTCCAGCGGCATCTACGCCTACGGACTGGCGCTGGCCGCCCACCGGTACGGGTTGCGCTGCCACATCATCGGCTCCACGACCATCGATCACACCCTGCGCCTGCAGCTCGCGGTCCTGGGCGCCACCCTGGAGCAGATGCCGCCCTCGGACGACCTGGGGCTGGACCAGAACCGCCGGGTCCGCCGGGTCAAGCAGGTCCTACGGGAGCACCCGGACTACCACTGGATGCGCCAGTACCACGACACCGTGCACGGTCTCGGCTACCGCGCCGTGGCCGACCGGATCCGCGAGGAGGTCGGCGCCGGGCCGTTGACACTGGTGGGCGGGGTGGGCTCGGGTGCCTCCACCGGAGCGCTCGCCCGCTACCTGCGCCAGAGCGCCCCGGACACCCCATTGGTGGGCGTCCAGCCGTTCGGCAGCGTCACCTTCGGCAGCGACCACGTCACCGACCCGCAGATCCTCATCGCGGGCATCGGCAGCTCCATCCCGTTCGGCAACGTCGACCACACCCTCTACGACACCGTCCACTGGACCGGCTTCGACGCCGCCCTCGCCGGAAGCGTGGACCTGCTCCGCCGCCACGCGGTCTTCGCCGGGCTCTCCACCGGTGCCGCCTACCTGGTGGCCCGCTGGGAGGCGGCGGCCGACCCCGGCAGGCGGGTGGTGTTCGTGGCCGCCGACACCGGCCACCGCTACGTCGATTCGGTCTTCGCCCGCCACGGGCAGGCCCCCGAGGTCGCCGACCTCTCCCCCCGGGAGGTCGGCGACCTCAAGGAGCTGGCCCCGCCCTGGTGCCGGATGGAGTGGGGTCGGCAGCCGGCCCCCGACCAGGCGGTCCACCTGGACGACTGAGCCGCCCGCGCGCCCGGGGGCCCGGCAGGGGCGCGCCGCCCCTGCCGGGCCCGTGCCCTAGCGGTCCAGTTCCCGCAGGTACTCGGCGAACTTCTCCAGGCCGTCGATGTTGCGCGGCCCGGAGATGCCCTCGTTGTAGTCCAGGACGAAGAAGTTCTCCTCCACCACCGCGGGCACCTCCGCCATGACGGGGGAGGAGGTGAGGAAGTCGATCTTCTCCTGTGCGGGCTGGTCGCCGTAGTCCAGGATGATGATGACCTCGGGCTCGGCCTCGACCACGGGCTCCCAGCCCACCTGGGTCCAGCGCTCCTCCAGCTCACCGAAGACGTTCTCGCCCCCGGCGTACCTGATGATGTCGTTCGGCGGTACCTGGTTGCCCGCGGTGAAGGGCTGGTCGGTACCGGAGTCGTACAGGAAGACCGGGACGGGGCCGCCTTCGGGCGCCTGCTCCTCCACCGCCGCCACCCGCTCCTCGAAACCGGACACCAGCTCCTCGGCGCGCTCCTGCACACCGAAGATCCGCCCGAGCCGGTCCAGGTCGGCGTACAGGCCCTCGAACGGTGTCACCCGCTCGGGGTGGCCCGGGTAGTTGTAGCAGGACTCGGTGTGCATGAAGCTCTGGATGCCGATTCCGTCCAGGATCTGCGGGGTGATGCCCCGCTGGTCGCTGAACCCCGAGTTCCAGCCCGCGACGACCAGGTCGGCCTCGGCGTCCACCACCAGTTCCCGGTTGAGCAGGTCGTCGCTGAGGAACTCCACCGCCTCGTAGTCCCGGGCCCACGGCGACTCCGAGACCGGCGGGTTGGCCGGGGGCATCACGTAGCCGTGCACGTGGTCGACCAGTCCCAGGGAGAACAGCTTGTCGGCGCTGCCGCCCTCGTAGGCGACCACCCGCCGGGGGGTCGTGTACTCGACCTCCTCACCGCACCGCTGGACGGTGACCGGGCCCGCGCCCGCCTCGGCGACCTCCTCCACCTCGGCACCGCACCCGGCGAGCAGGACCGAGGCGGCGGCCAGGGGGAGCAGGGCCCGGGGGCGCACGAGGGGGACGGAGCGGCGGTTCGGCGGGAGGGAACCCGCCGGTGTTCGGACGGTCATCGCAGGCCCTTCTTCGGGGGTGGGAGTTCGTACAGCAGTTGGGGGTCGCCGGTGAGGGGGTGGGGCACCACGGAGGCCTCCACCCCGAAGACGTCCTGCAGCAGGGCGGGGGTGAGGACCTCCTTCGGCGTTCCGGCGGTCGCCAGGGAGCCCTCGGAGAGCACCCCGATCAGGTCGCAGGCCGAGGCGGCCAGATTGAGGTCGTGCAGGACCACGAGCACGGTCACGCCCGCGGCGCGCAGCAGGGAGAGCAGTTCGAGCTGGTGGCGCACGTCCAGGTGGTTGGTCGGCTCGTCCAGCACCAGGACCTCGGGTTCCTGGACCAGGGCCCGGGCCACCAGGACCCGCTGGCGTTCACCGCCGGACAGTTCGAGCACACCGCGCCCGGCCAGGTGGGACACGTCCAGCAGCTCCATCGAACGGCGGCACAGGTCGCGTTCGCGTGCGCTCAGCGGCTGGTTCCCGCGCAGGTGGGGTGCGCGGCCCAACGCGACCAGCTCCTCGACGGTGAAGTCGAGGTCGCTTCCGCCCTCCTGCGTGAGCGCGGCGATCCGCTGGGCGCTGTGCCGCAGCCCCAGCGCCGACAGGTCCCGCCCGCCGAGCAGCACCCGGCCCGCGCTGGGGCCCAGCGCCCGGTAGACGCAGCGCAGCGCGGTGGACTTGCCGGACCCGTTGGGGCCGACCAGCCCGACCACCTGCCCCTCGGGGACGTCCAGGGTCAGTTCACGCACGATCCGCGCTCCGCCCAGGTCCACGGAGAGGTCGTCGAATAGCAGTTCCATCAGCGGCTCCCGAACAGGTAGCCGCGGCGTCGCATCAGGATGATGAACACCGGTACGCCGACCAGCGCGGTGATGACGCCGAGGGGGAGTTCGCGGGGGGCCACGGCCACCCGGGAGACCAGGTCGACCCAGACCATGAGCACGGCTCCCGCCAGTGGCGCGACGGTGAGGACCCTGCGGTGGTCCGCACCCACCAGGATGCGCACGATGTGCGGGACCACGAGGCCGACGAAACCGATCGCCCCGCTGACCGCCACCATCGCCCCGGTCATCACGGCGGTGAGGACGAACATCCCACGGCGCAGGCGGTCGGCGTCCACGCCCAGGCTGGCGGCGGTCTCGTCGCCCAGTGCCAGCACGTCCAGGGAGCGGGCCAGGGACCGGAGCAGGAGGACCCCCAGGAGTACGGCGGCCGCGACCACCGGGAGGGAGCCCCAGACGGCGGCGCCGAAACTGCCCATGGTCCAGAACAGGACGGTGCTGGTGGCCTCGTTGCTGGGGGCCAGGTAGACGATCACGCTCATGATCGCCTGGAACCCGAAGGACAGCGCCACCCCGGTCAGGACCAGTCGCAGGGGGGTGGTGCCCGTGCGCGAGTAGGAGATCGCGTAGACGAGCAGGGTGGCGGCCATGGCCCCGGCGAAGGCGCCGGCGGAGACCGCGTAGATGCCCAGGGCCGAGGACGCCCCGAGGACGCTGACCAGGACCGCGCCCACGGAGGCTCCGGAGGAGACGCCGAGGATGTAGGGGTCCGCGAGCGCGTTGCGCACCATCGCCTGGATGGCCACACCCACCACCCCCAGACCGGCGCCGACGACCGCGGCGAGCAGCACCCGGGGGGTCCGGATCTGCCAGACGACCTGGTAGCGCATGAGTTCGTCGGCCTGGATCAGGCCACCGGTCAGCGCGGCCCACAGGTAACGGACGGTCTCACGCGGGGGGACGACCGCCGAGCCCAGGCCGATCGCCAGGACCACGGACACGGCCAGTGCGAGGACGAGGACCGCGGCTGTGGTGGCTGTTCCGGTGGGGGTGGTCAGCCAGCGGGGCTTCGGAGCGGGGGCGGCGTCGGGGGTGTCGCTCCGGTCGGGGGACGCCGGGCCGCGCGGGGTGTCGGCGGCCCCACCGGGGGGAGCGGGGGCTTTCCGCATCGGACCTCCCTTCCTGTCTGGATATGAAAACGGTTTTCATTCTAAACGCAGAGTTGGCTGCTTGTGTCCACAACCGGAAGACCACGACCGGAAGACAGGGGGAGAAGGTGCGGCTGGGGCGGGGGAGTGGCGGGAACGCCGAAGCGCCCGTCGGCGGTCCGCCGACCGGTTCGGGTGAACCGGTGCGCGGACCACCGGCGGGCGCCTGGTTCCCGGTGGGTCGGATGCGTGCTGGTCGGATGCGTGCTGGTCGGGTGCGGGTCTGCCGGGTGCCTGCCTCAGGCGCGGCCGGCGGAGAACAGGCCCCGCCCGCCGAAGGCGAGCTCCGCGAAGCGTTCGCCGATGCGGCGGTGCGCGGCGGTGTCCGGGTGCAGTTCGTCGGGCAGCGGAAGCTCGGCGAAGTCCGCTTCTCCGTAGAGTTCGCGGCCGTCCAGGTAGCCCAGGTTCGGGTCCTCGGCAGCCCGCTCGCGCACGATGCGGGCGAGCTCCTCCCGGATGGCCGTCAGTGTCAGCTTCCCCGCGGAGCGCTCCTCCGGGTCGCCGGTGGCCCGGAACCGCTTCTCCCCGGCGCGCAGGGCGTCCGTGTCGAAGGCGCACGGCCCCGGGGTGTCCTCGTGGATGGGGCACAGGATCGGCGAGACCACCAGGAGCGGCGTGGTGGGGTGGCCCTCCCGGAGGGTGTCGAGGAAGCCGTGCACCGCGGGCGTGAGGGCCCGCATCCGCATCAGGTCCGCGTTGACCAGGTTGATGCCGATCTTGACGCTGATCAGGTCGGCCTCGGTGTCCCGCATGGCACGGGCGGTGAACGGGTCCAGCAGGGCGCTGCCGCCCAGACCGAGGTTGACCAGCTCCGCGCAGGCGCGGGCGGCGGCGACCGCGGGCCAGGTCCCGGTCGGACCGGAGGCGTCGGAGCCGTGGCTGATCGAACTCCCGTGGTGCAGCCATACCGGGCGGCCCCGGTCCGGCACCGGCTCCACGGGGGCGTCGGTGCGCAGGGCGACGAGCTCGGTGGTCTCGTCGTGCGGGAGCCAGATCTCGACGTCCTTGACCCGGTCGGGCAGGTCGGTGAACCGGGCGGTGCCGACCGGGCCCGGCCGGTGCTCGAAGCCTCCGGTGGCCGCGTCGATCGTCAGGGTGTCCCCGCCGGCCACGGTGGCCCGTCCGGTGGGGCGGCCGTCGACGAGCAGCTCGTACACGCCGTCCGGGCGGGGCGGCAGGCCCGGGTAGACCCTCTTGGTGGGCACCGTGTCGAGTTCGATGACGGTGGCTCCGGTGCGCAGGCACAGCCGGACGCCGGACGGCTGGGCCTCGGCCATGGCCAGTTGCGGGTCGGTGTTCTGGGCGCGGGCCCGGGCGGGCAGCCGGTGCGGCAGTACGCCGCGCCCGGTGTCCTCCAGGTCGAGGGCTCCGCGCAGGAGCTCCGCGGTGACGGCTGTCGTGGTCAGGTGCGGGGTGTGCATGGTGTCGGCCTTGCTGTTCGGGGTGTTCGGGTGTGCCCGTCGCGGGGCGTGGAACCGGACTCGCCCGCTGCGGGACGCGGATCCGCGGTCAGCGCGCAGGCCAGTTCCTCAGCAGCGCGTCGAGGGCGTCCAGGGTTCGTGACCAGGTCTCCTGGGTGTCCGGTGCGCTGTGACTGAACCCGCCGCCCATCTCCAGGGAGACGTAGCCGTGGAAGACGCTGCCCAGCAGGCGGACCGCGTGGGTCTGGTCCGGTTCGGACAGGTCGTAGCCGCGCAGGAGCGCCCTGGTCATCTGGGCGTGCCGGACCCCTGCGCTGGCCGCCGCCGTCTGGGGGTCGAGCCTGAGCTGGGCGGCGGCGTAGCGGCCGGGGTGCTCGTGCGCGTAGTCCCGGTAGACGTCGGCGAGGGCGGTCAGGGCCTCCTTGCCGGAGCGGCCGGCCAGGGCCTCGGCGGCCCGGTCGGCGAGTTCCTCCAGGGCGAGCAGGGCGATCCTGGTCCGCAGGTCCCGGGAGTTGCGTACGTGCGAGTACAGGCTCGCGACCCTGACGTCGAACCGTCTGGCCAGGGCCGAGACGGTCACCTGGTCGAAGCCGACCTCGTCGGCGAGCTCGGCGCCCGCCCGGGTGAGTCGTTGCGCCGTGAGTCCTGCACGTGCCATGGATGCCCCCTACTTTCCTAAGGCCCTATTGTATTTGCCTAACACTTTTAGGCAAATATCCGTTCCTCAGAGGAAGCGGGCGCGGACACGAAGGCACCCGTGACGCGGGGCGTCACGGGTGCCGGAAGAGTGTTCCTGCGGAGGCGGTCAGCCCTCCAGGGTCTCCTGGATGAGCGGCACGATCCCGTCCAGGGCATGGTTCACGCCCAGGGTGGAACCGCTGGAGAAGGCGTTGACCAGCTCCGGGTCGTCCAGGACGAGCAGGCGTCCGTCCTGTGCGGCGGGGATCCCCTGCAGGACCGGGTCCTCGTTCAGGAACTCCACGGCCTCGGGGCCGCCGATCGGGAAGACGACGGTCAGGTCGGCGTCCAGCTCCTCCACGAGCTCGGAGCTCAGGTCGGAGTAGAAGGCGCCGTCGGCCATCTCCACGAGTTCGGGCTTGTACTCGAAACCGAGCTCGGCGAGCACGTCCACCCGGGTGTCGCCGGGGACGTAGGCCCCGTACTGCCCGTCGAAGTAGGCGCCCACCGCGATGGTGAGGTCCGCGAACCCGGGGTTGTCCGCCCGCAGCTGCGCGAAGCGGTCCTCGAGTTCGGTGACCAGTTCCTCGCCGCGCTCCTGCTCACCGAGGACTTCGGCGACCTGGCGGGTCTGCTGCTGCCAGGTGGTGCCGTAGGTGACCTCGACCCCGGGCGGCGGGCCGACCACAGGGGCGACGGGGGAGAGGAGGTCGTACCGTTCCTGGGAGTTGTCGGAGCGCGTGTCGAGGATGACGTCGGGCTCCAGGGAGGCGATCGCCTCCAGGTTGGGTTCCATGGTGCCGAGCTGCCCGGGCTCTGAGTCGAACAGGTCGGATGCCCAGGGGCCCACGCCGGTGCCCCCGTACCCCTGCCAGTCGGCGACGCCCACCGGCTGCACGCCCAGGGCGAGGGCGGTCTCGGCGTCGGACCAGCCGAGCGCGACCACGTTCTCGGGGCGGTCGTCGATCTCCACGTCGCCGAAGAGGGTCTCGACGGTGACGGGGTAGCCCTCGGCCGTCTCGTCCGTGGGCTCCGCCGGGGCGTCGGATCCGCCGCAGGCGGTGAGCAGGACGGTGGCCAGGACGCCGGCGGTGACCAGGCCGGGACGGGTGGGCGGACCGGGGTTCATGGGACCTCGCTGTCGAAGATGAGCTTAGCCTTGCCTAAGCCGAGTTTGACCAGGTTAGCGCTTCCTGCGCACGGTGTGGTCACGGGGTCCGGGGTCAGTCGACCCCGGCCACGCCCGCGCGCCAGTAGCCCACGAACGTGATGTCGTCCTTGGCGACCTCGTGCTCGCGCACCAGGGCGCGGCGCAGCCCCGTGGGCAGCCCGTTCTCTCCGGCCACCCAGCAGTACGGGCGCCCCTTCGGCAGGGGTCCGGACCGGACCGTCTCCAGGGCCAGTCGCCCCGGGACGGCGTGCTCGTCCTCGCGGGGCAGCCAGTGCACCTGCACGCCGGGCGGCGCCTCCACCGGGCGGACGTCACGGGGCGAGGGGACCTCCAGGTAGACCTGGGCGCGCAGGTCCCGGGGGGCCTGCTCGACGATGGACAGCAGGGCGGGCACGGCGCTCTCGTCACCGACCAGCAGGTGCCAGTCCGCCTCGGGCGGGGGCAGGTAGTAGATCCCCTCGGGGAACAGGCCCACCTCGTCGCCGACCGCGGCCGAGGCGGCCCAGGTCGAGGCCGGGCCCCCGTCGGCGTGCGCCACGAACTCCACGTCCAGTTCCAGTGCCTCGGGGTCGAACCGGCGCATCGTGTAGTTGCGCACGTAGGGGCGCACCTCGTCGGGCATCTCGCGGTACTCGGGGTACCAGCCGTCCGCGTCGGAGTCCGGCAGGGTCAGCCGCTCCTGGCCGGGGCGCCGGAGGAAGACGCGCACGCACTGGTCCAGGCCCAGGAACTCGAACCGGGCCAGGTCCGGGCCGCCGAAGGTCACGGTGACGAAGTGGTCGGTGGTCCGTTCGGTCCGCACGACCCGGGCGCGGATCATCTGACGGTGACTCGGGTGCTGGATGCGCAACGAGGGGTCCTTCGGCGGCGAGTGCGTGGGTGGGGCGTGAGGTTAGCCTAACCAATATCATGACTCGTGGGAAAACGCCCTTCACGGGACGGAACGGTCATCCTGTGGTCGGAGGGTGCGCCCGTAATGGCTAGGATTGCCCGGTTGGACGGCTGACACGAGGGGACGGGAAACGGATGACCATGCCTGAGGGGCCGCCCCCGCGCCCCCGCGGACGGGGCGGACGGGCCCCGAACGGAGACGCACCGTGACCCGAGCCCCCATCGCCCCCGACCCCGTCCCCGCCACCGCCGGGGAACTGCGCTCGCGCACCCTGCGCCGCCACCGCGGCCGCATCACCCTCGGCGTCCTCCTCCTCTCCCTCCACCAGGTCTGCGAGACGCTCGTCCCGGTCGCCATCGGCCTCACCATCGACCTCGCCGTCTCCACCGGGGACGTCACCGCCCTGGCGTGGTGCGTGGGCGGGCTCGCCCTGCTCTTCGCCGTCCTGGCCAGTGCCTACCGCTTCGGCGCCCGCTTCACCCTCGGCGCCCTGGAACGAGAGGCCCACCTGCTGCGCCTGGAGTCCGCCCGCCGGGTCCTGCACCCCCGGGGTGAACGCAGCGGCCTGCGCTCCGGAGAGGTCCTGGCCGTGGCCACCTCCGACGCCGAACAGGCCGCCACCTACGTGCGCGCCTGGGCCGTGGGCATCGCCCAGGCCACCGGGATCGTGGTCACCACCGTCGTCCTGCTCACCATCAACGTCCCCCTCGGCCTCGGCGTGCTCCTCGGCGTCCCGCTCATGCTCCTGCTGCTGCGCGTCCCCGCCGCCCGCATCACCCGCCGCACCGAGGCCAAACAGGCCACCGCAGCCCGGGCCACCGCCATGGCCACCGACCTCGTCGGCGGCCTGCGCGTACTCATGGGCATCGGAGCCCGGCACAACGCGGCCCTGCGCTACCGCGAGGTCAGCGACCGCGCACTGACCGCCTCCGTCGGCGCCGCCGCCACCAACGGCCTCTACAAGGGCCTGGTCACCGCCACCGGTGCCCTCTTCCTGGCCTGTGTCGCCGGAACCGCCGGGTGGATGGCCCTCCGGGGGCACCTCACCATCGGCGAACTCGTCATCGTGGTCGGCCTCGCCCAGTTCCTCGCCGAACCCGTCCAGGTGCTCGGCATGGTCGGGCAGATGTTCGCGATCGCGCGCGCCTCGGCCCAGCGCCTGGTCCGCCTCCTCAACGCACCCGACGCCGTCACCCCCGGCGACCGGACCCTCTCCGAGGCGCCGCACGCCGTGGAGCTCCGGGGGGTCAGCCACCGCACGCTCGACGGCGTCGACCTGACGGTCGGCCCGGGGGAGCTCGTCGGGGTGCTCACCACCGACCCACGGGACGCCGAGTCCCTGGTCGAGGTCCTTGCCGGACGGGCCGAGGGGGCCGGGGGCACCACCCGGATCGGCGGGGTGCCCGTGAGCGAACTCGACCTCGCCTCGCTGCGCGCGGCGGTGCTGGTCGAGGAACACGACAGCGTCCTGTTCGAAGGCACCCTGCGCTCCAACCTGGTCACCACCGACGGACGCCGCCGCGACGACACCGCCCTGCTGGCAGCCCTGGCCGCGGCCGCCGCGCAGGACCTGGTCACGGGTCACCCCCGAGGGCTCGACCGGCCCGTCACCGACCACGCCGCCAACCTCTCCGGCGGCCAGCGCCAGCGCGTCGCCCTGGCCCGCGCCCTGGTCGCCGACCCACCGGTACTGGTCCTGCACGACCCCACCACCGCGGTCGACGCCGTCACCGAGGAGGCCATCGCCCGGGGCACGGCCCAACTGCGCGCCGGACGCACCCCCCTCGGCGCCACCCTCGTCATCGCGGGCAGCCCCGCGCTGCTCGCCCGTGCCGACCGCGTGGTGGTCCTGCGGGAGGGCAGGGTGCACGCCCTGGGCACCCACGCACAGCTGGCCGAGGACGACCCCCACTACCGCGAGGCGGTGCTGCGTTGAGCACGGAACCCACCACCGAGGCCGGGCCCCGGGAAACGGAACCCGCCGCCGGGACCGGGCCCCGGGAACACGAGGGGGCCGACAGCGGGCCGGAACTGCTGCCCACCGCAACCGCCAAACGCACCGGGACCGTGCTCCTCGACGGGGTCCGCGCCGCACCCCGGGCCACCGCACTGGCCGTCGTGACCGTCCTCGCGGGCAGCGCGGCCGGGCTCGTGGCGCCCTGGGTCCTCGGCTCGATGGTCGACGACATCTCCGCCGGGGCCGGACCGGACGCGATCCTGCGGTCGGCCGCACTCATCGCCGCGTCCGCCCTGGTCGGCGGAATCCTGGTGGGGATCGGCGCCTGGCAGGTCAGCCGGGTCGGCGAGACCATCCTCGCCCGGTTGCGCGAACGCGTGATGGAGCGTGTCCTGCACATGCCCGCCGCACGGTTGGAGAGGGTGCGGATCGGCGACCTGCTCTCCCGGGTCGGCGACGACGTCGCCGTGGTCACCACCGCCATCGCCCGCAACGGGCCCGAGGTCGTCACCGCCCTGGCCGTGGTCGTGCTCACCGCCGGGGGGATGACCGCCCTCGACTGGCGTCTGGGCCTGGCCGGCCTGGCCGCCGTGCCCTTCTACGTCTGGGCGGTGCGCTGGTACATGCCCAGGTCGGGCCCCTACTACGCCCGGGAGCGCATCGCCATGGGCGAGCGCTCGCACGCCCTCATGGGCGCCCTGCGCGGCCGCGGCACCGTGCGCGCCTACCGGCTGGAGGAGGAGCACGAACAGCGCATCGCCGACCGCTCCCGCACCGCTATGCAGCTGACCCTGGACGTGTTCCGGCTGTTCACCCGGCTCGGCGCGCGGATGAACGGCTCCGAGTTCGTGGGGCTGGGCGCCGTGCTGGTGGTGGGTTTCTGGCTGGTTCGAGGAGACCTCGCCACCGTCGGCATGGTCACCGCCGCCGCCCTGTACTTCCACCGCCTCTTCGGGCCGCTGGGCTTCCTCGTGATGAACTTCAACGACGTCCAGCAGGCCGGTGCGAGCCTGGCCCGCCTGGCCGGGGTCGTGGACCTGCCCGTCGCCCGGGATCCGGGCGCCGAGGAGGGGCCCGCCGGGTCCTCCCTGCACGTGGAGGGGGTCAGCCACACCTACGCCCCCGGTGCCCCCGAGGCCCTGGACCGGGTGGACCTCAGGGTCGCCCCCGGCGAACGGGTCGCCCTCGTCGGCGCCAGCGGAGCGGGCAAGACCACCCTGGCCGCCGTCGTCAGCGGCCTGCGCACCCCCACCTCGGGAACGGTGTACCTCGGCGGGATCCCCCTGGACGAACTCGGCGAACAGCGCGTACGCGAACACGTCTTCCTGGTCAGCCAGGAGACCCACGTGTTCGCCGGGACGCTCCTGGACGACCTGCGCCTGGCCCGAGCCGGGGCCACCGCCGCGGAGGCGGAGGAGGCACTGGACGCCGTCGACGCCCTGGACTGGGTGCGCGCCCTCCCCGAGGGCACGGCCACCGTCGTGGGCGAGGGCGGCCACGCGCTCACCGCCGAACAGGCCCAGCACCTGGCCCTGGCCCGACTCGTCCTCGCCGACCCGGACCTGGCGGTGCTCGACGAGGCCACCGCCGAGGCCGGGAGCTCCGGAGCACGCCGGCTGGAGAGGGCCGCGGTCGCCGCCACCAAGGGCCGCACCACCCTGGTGGTCGCGCACCGCCTCACCCAGGCGCAGACCGCCGACCGCGTGGTCGTCATGGACCGGGGGCGGATCGTCGAGGAGGGCACCCACGAGCGCCTCGTCGCCGACGGGGGGCGCTACGCCCGCCTCTGGCGCAGCTGGCAGGGCTGACCCTCCGGCCGACTGAGGAGAGGAGCCCGGGCCCCGGCAGGAGACGCAGTTCGGGCCCGGTCCCCCGGCCTCAGCCGCCGTACTCGGCGCGGATGCGGTCGGCGAACCGCGCGAAGCCGGCCCCGTGCAGGAACGCCGACCTCATGGTCCCCGGGTCCGCGACCCCCTGGCCCGCGATGTCGAAGGCGGTCCCGTGGTCCACCGAGGTGCGCAGGATCGGCAGCCCCACGGTCACCGAGACCGTCCCGTCGAAGTCGACGGTCTTGGCCGCGATGTGCCCCTGGTCGTGGTATTGGGACAGCACCCCGTCGAACCGCCCCGACAGAAGCTGGTGGAAGACCGAGTCGGCCGGAACCGGGCCGTGGACGTCCGCGCCCCGCTCGCGCACCGCCCGCACGGCGGGGGCGATGTGCTCGATCTCCTCGTCGCCGAAGGCTCCGTTCTCCCCGCCGTGCGGGTTGACGGCGGCCACGGCCAGCCGGGGCTCGTCGTCGCCGAACACCCGGAGCGCGGTCAACGCCTCGTCGATGCAGCGGACCTGCTGCTCCCGGTTGATCCGGTCCAGGGCCCGGCGCAGGGACACGTGCCGGGTGGCGAAGAAGATCTTCTTCCCGCGCACCACGAACATGGTGTTCTGCCGGGTGGAGCCGGTCAGCGCGCCGAGCATCTCGGTGTGTCCGAGGTGCTCGCTGCCCGCCGCCCAGACGGCCTCCTTGTTGATGGGGCCGGTGACGATCCCGGCGACCTCCTTGGCCATCGCGGAGGCGGTGGCGACCTCGACGGCGCGTACCGCCGTGGCGCCCGCCCGGGCGTTCACCTCGCCCCAGGGCAGCTTCGTGCCGCCGAGGAACTCGATGTCGAGGCAGTCGATCACACCCTCCCGCTCGGGCGGCAGGGTGTCCCAGGTCGAGAAGGAACGGATCTCCGCGTCGATCCCGCACAGGCGTACCGCCCTGACCAGCACGGACGGGTCGGCCACCACCACGCCGCGCGCGGCGGCCCCCGTCCCCACCTCCGCGAGCGCGCGCACGGTGATCTCCGGGCCGATGCCGACCGGGTCGCCGACGGTCACGGCCAGGATCGGTCGTTCTGTCATCTTCGGGTTCCTTCCTGTCCGGGACGGGGAGGCAGTACGGTGGCACGCTCCCCGGGTACGAGTATCCCCACGGGCGGGGCCGACGGCACTGACCGTTCAGGCGTGGCCCGGCTCGAACGAGTCCTCGTTGAGGACGACGACCGCGCCGTCCGGTACACACTCTTCGGGCAGGTCGGCCCCCCACTCCGGTTCGGCGTCCCGGTGGCCGCCTCCGGCGGTGAAGCGGTCTCCGTCCACGATCGGTCCCGTCGCGGGATCCTCGACCCCGCCCCGTCCGTCGTCCAGGGGGATGACGTTGTCCGGCCAGAGCGGGGCCGCTGATCCCACGACCTCCCCGGAGGCATCGTCCCGGAAGAGGACGACGAGGCAGCGCTCCTCGGGCAGGTAGGCGAGTTCCCCGTGTACCTGGGCCTCCATCGAGCTCGAGAAGTCGTGCACGAGGATGCGCGGGTCGTCCCCGAGGGTGGCCACCTCGTCCCGTCCCGGCCCGGGGGACGCCTGTTCCGGACCCGGGGAAGCCTGTTCCGGCTCCGGGGACGCGCACGAGGTCAGCAGTACGACGGCCAGGAGGAGCGGGAGGGAGCGCACTGTCGGCACGGCGGGTGCACCTTCCAGGAGGCGGAGAGGTCGAGGATCGGACGCCCCCGGGGCGCGTACGGTTCCCCGTGCTGCTTTCCCGGACGGGGCCTGGGCGCCCGCCAGGGCCGAGCGGTCGCCCAGGATGTGGGGCCCGCCCGCCCAGCCCCGCCGGGTGGCGGAGCCGCCTCTACCAGCCCCCGCCCGACCACGGCTGACCCTCGGAGGCCGGGGCCGCCCGGGACCCGTGTCACCGGGCCAGGGCAGCTTCCAGTTCGGCCCGGTGATCCAGTGTCCAGCAGTGCGCGGCGAGGACCTCCTCCGCCACGCCCCGGTCACGGAAGTCGCGCAGGCGTGCGCCCCCTGCCGAGGACGCCCCCGTCTTCGGGGCCTGTGTTGAGGTGGCATGCGCCATCAACCCGGAAAAGTAGTGGTCCTCCCCTGGGAGACGTGCGCCTGCACCCAGTCCAACAGGGGCAGCAGGAGCGCGGTGACCTCCGCGCCGTCTCCGGTCAGGCTGTACTCGACGTAGGGCGGCACCACCGGTTTGGCGTCACGCGCCACGAGGCCGTCCGCCTCCAGGGTGCGCAGGGTCTGGGCGAGCATCTTCTCGCTGATGCCGTCGATTCCGTGCCGCAGGTCGCTCCAGCGCCGCGGCCCCTCCGACAGGCCGACCAGCACCAGCACCCCCCACTTGCTGGTGATGTCGCCGAGCAGGGCCCGCGACGGGCAGCCCGCGGGCAGGACGCGCCCGCCGATGCGGGGAAGCTCAGTCCGGGGCTCCTTCTTGCGAGTGTCCTGAGTGGTGTCCATCCTCATAACTTACCAAAAGGTGCGTACCTCACTGATGGAATGTGTGAAAGAGGTGGCTCGTTGGCACCTACGAACTGTCGGGAGGGCTTCCCGACAGGTGATCGAAGGGAGACCCCATGTCCGTCGTCGTCACCGGTGCCACCGGCCAACTGGGCCGCCTCGTCGTCGAGTCCCTGTTGGATAGGGGGCACCCCGCCGAGCACATCACCGCCACCGGCCGTGACACCGCCAGGATCACCGACCTGGCCGAACGGGGCGTCACCGTCCGTCGAGCCGACTTCGAGGACCCGGAGTCGCTTCGGGAGGCCTTCCGGGGAGCCGACACCGTCCTCCTGGTCTCCGGTAACGAACTCGGCCGACGGGTGGAACAGCACGGCAACGCCATCGAGGCGGCCAGGGAGGTCGGGGTCGGGCACCTCGTCTACACCAGCGCGCCCAGGGCCGACGACACCACGCTGGTCCTGGCACCCGAGCACAGGGCCACCGAGGAACTCCTCGCCGCCTCCGGGCTGACCCACACGGTCCTGCGCAACGGCTGGTACAACGAACTCTCCCAGCAGGCACTGGAGCAGGCCCGGGAACACGGGGCCTTCGCGGGCAGCGCGGGTCGGGGGCGCACCGCCAGCGCGGCCCGCCGGGACCTGGCCGAGGCCGCTGCCGTGGTGTTGGCCGACCCCGCACCGCACGCCGGGGCCGTCCACGAGCTCAGCGGCGACACCGCCTGGACCAACGACGAGCTCGCCCGGGACATCGGTGAGCTGCTGGGGCGCGAGGTCCGCTACCGGGACCTGAACCCCGAGGAGCACCGCGCCGTGCTGGCCGGGGCGGGCCTGGACGAGGGCACCGTCGAGTTCGTGGTCACGCTGGACCGCAACGTCCGCGACGGAGAACTGGCGGACACCCCGGGAACCCTGTCCAAGCTGATCGGACGCCCCACCACCCCGGTGGCCGAGACCCTGCGCGGCCTCCTCTGAGGGTTTCGCCCGGGGTGCCGCGCAGGTCTGCGCCACGCCCCGGGCGGCGGGAACCGTCGACCCACGTCCAGGGACGGATCAGCACTCGGGCGGAAACTCGTCGGTACCCACCAGGGTGCCGTCTCCGGGGTCCTCCGTACCCACGTACACGCCGTCGTCGGCGGCCAGGAGCTCGGTGTTGAAACTCAACGTGGCGATGTCGTGCTCGGCGTCGTCCTCGACTGCGTCGGCTGAGGTCACGCCCAGCGTGTACTCGGTGGCCGCCGACTCCGGCACGACCCGGTAGGCGGGCGCCCCCTCGCTGTCGGTGATCTCCCAGTCCTCCCCGGGGGCGGACAGGTCCACCTCGACCTCGTCGCCGGGGAAGTCCCGGGTGGCGTGCAGCTGCCATCCGTGCTCCTGCGAGTCCAGGTCGATTCGCGCGGGAGGGCTGTCCCCGCACCAGGAGATCATGACGACGGGGAACTGGTGCCGGGCGGAGAAGTGCCCGGTGGCGACGGCGCCCACGGCGCCCCCGTCGGACATGCACGAGGTCAGGAGCAGACACGCCGGGGGCAGGGCTACCAACTGTCTGAGGGTGGCTCTGTCGAGGACTGGCATGCCGTGATTGTGCCAACCGAATTCACGCGTCGTGCGCCCGCCGGGGCGGCTCCGGAGGGCGATGGGAACGAAGAACACAGGTCACACCGGGCCTGGTGGAAATCCGCCGCGGAGTGTCGCTTCGGCGTGTCCCCGCGGGCGGTCCGGGCCGCCGGGCACCCGGTGCCCGCCCCGGCCCGCCCGTTGGAGGAGATCCGGCTGCATCCCCTGTGCCGAGGGGGATCCGGTGTTACCCGATGACCGTAGGATCGGGGCACTGATACGGCTATACGCGGTGATGAGGTAACAGACGATGAGCGATCAGGCACCTGCGATCGACACGACGATTCCGCACTCGGCACGGGTGTGGAACTACTGGCTGGGCGGTAAGGACAACTACCCGGTGGACCGGGAGGCGGGGGAGCAGTTCCTGAAGGTCTTCCCCGGGATCGCGCAGCTGGCGCGTTCCTCGCGGGCCTTCCAGGAGCGCGCCGTCAGACACCTGGCGGGCGAGGCGGGCGTGCGGCAGTTCCTCGACGTGGGCACCGGACTGCCCACGCACAACAACACCCACGAGATCGCGCAGTCGGTGGCCCCCGAGGCGCGGATCGTCTACGTGGACAACGACCCCCTCGTGCTGACCCACGCGCGTGCCCTGCTGACCAGTTCGCCGGAGGGACGCACCCAGTACGTCCACGCGGACCTGTACGAGCCCGAGCTGATCCTGGAGAAGGCCGCCGACCTGCTGGACCTGGACCAGCCGGTCGGTCTGATGCTGATGGGTGTCCTGGGGCACGTGCAGGAGTACGAGGAGGCCGTCTCGATCGTGCGGCGTCTGCTCGCGGGCCTGCCCTCCGGCAGCTACCTGACCGTCAGCGAGGGCAGCAACGTGCATAGCGAGGAGAACGCCGAGGCCCAGGGCGAGTACAACGAGAGCGGCGCGGTTCCCTACATCCCGCGTACCCCCGAGCAGATCGGCGGCTACCTGGAGGGGTTGGAGCTGGTGGAGCCGGGGCTGGTCTCGGTCACCCAGTGGCGTCCCGTGCTGAGGGGTGACGGCCCTCCCGCCGAGGTGGACCAGTACGGCGGGGTCGGCCGCAAGCCCTGACGGGCGGACCCGCCCCCGGATGCGGGCCCCGGGACGGCGCCACCGCCGTCGTCCCGGCGGGGCCGGTCAGCCCCGGGCGGCCGAGTACACGCTCAGGTGCGTGTGGGCGAGGGAGAACAGCGGGGTGGGGACCCCGAGCGCGCGGCCTCTGGCTACCAGGTCGCCGACGATGTGGTCGCCCTCCACCGGGTTGTCGTGGGTGAGGTCCCAGTACATGGACGTGGAGGTGTCGCGTTCGGTGTCGGAGATGACGTCGTTCGCGAACTCCAGGATCCGGTCGCCGGGCGGGTGGCCGGCTGCGGTGGCCACGGCGACGGCCTCGGCGAGCATCCCGGCGCTGAACTCGGCTCCGCCCGGGGCCCGGTTGACCCGGCCGACGGGGGCGCGCATCAGACAGGTGACGGCGCCCAGGCTGGCCAGGAAGATCCACTTGTCCCACATCTCCTGACGGATCTCCTTGGTGGGGCGGGCGGTGAACCCGGCCCCCTCCAGGGCGGTGTGCACCCGGTCCAGGCCGATCACGGGGGAGTCGGAGAGCGGCCCGTAGACGAGTTCGCCCATCCTGCCGACCTCGACGATGCCGCCCCGCTCGTCCAGGCGGGTCATCACCATGCACACCCCGCCGTAGACGCGGTCCGGGCCGAAGCGCCCGGTGAGCACGTCCAGGTGGCGCATGCCGTTGAGGAGGGGCAGCACGACGGTGTCCGGGCCGACCGCCGCGGCGAGGTCGTCGACGGCGCCGTCCAGGCCGTAGGACTTGACCGAGACGATGACCAGGTCGTAGTCGGGGGTGAGCCGCCCGGCGGTGACCGCGCGGACGGGGACGTTCTCGGTTCGCCCGTCCAGGGTGTGGATGTCCAGGCCGTGCCCGTTCAGGAGTTCGGCGCGTGCCGGGCGGACCAGGAAGTCGACCTCGCGTCCGGCACGGACGAGTTTCGCTCCGAAGTAGCCGCCGACCGCACCCGCACCCACGACAAGGATCCTCATGTCACTCCCGGTTCGACGGCCCCTGTGGAACAGGCAAAACGTATGACGAGGGGATGCCCTGCCGCAAGGGCGGTCCGTCGGCCTGTGGACGACGGCGGCCCCCGTCCGGAGAGGTCCGAAGCGGGCCGGGGCGACCACCTCCCTCCGAACGCACTTCCGACATGAGGCGAAATTTGTTTTTATGACCATTTTTGGGTGCCGTGCTGTTCGGGTTTTGTCTCGGGTGTTCGGTTGTCCGAAAAAGGGATGATCAGCCAGGGGGTTGCGGTGTGCCACGGCTTCGGAGACCATCTTCCTGATGCTCCTCCGTGTTGTTTGTTTCGGAGGGGTTGTTCCTGTGGAATGTGCACAAGAAAAAGGGAGGATGTGGAATGAGGACTCTTTCCGCTGCTGTCGTCCTGGCCCTGGGGAGTCTGCTCGCGGGGGCGGCGCCCGCTCACGCGGCGACCGGTGAGGTCGTGGTCTTCACGACCGAGTTCGAAGACCTCGTTCACTACCCGGACCCCGAGTCGGGCAGCTGTGTGCGGCTCCCCGGCACCGCACACGTGCTGGTCAACCTGACCGACTCGGACGTTCGCCTGCACCCCGGCCCCGGGTGCCTGGCGCCGGGCGTGCTCGTGGAGCCGGACCGGGGATGGCACGCTCCGCCCAGCGGCCTGTTCAGCTTCTCGGTGGCCTGACCGGGGCCGACGAAGGGGGCAAAGGGCATCTTTTTCGGATTGCCTGTTTTTCCCGCCCTTTCGTGCGGTTGGGGAATGCCCGATGGTGTGGTTTGGGGTATCCGGTCTGGCTGTGTTTTTGACACGGTTTTCGTGTGTGGTTCAGGATGTGTTCCTGCTTCGATGGCCCCGTGCCCCTGGAAAACGGCCCCGTGCCCCTGGAAAGGGCGCGGGGCGGGGACAGCGAACCGGAAAGGTGCACGCCCCTCATGCTGCACACCCTCATCGTCGGCCTGGGCAGATCGGGACTGGGACTGCATGCGCCGTCGCTCGCCAAGGCTCGGGCGGCGGCCCCCGCCCACTTCGCTCCGGGGCCGATCCTGGGGTACGACCCCCACCGCGGCCGGGCCGAGGGGGTCCTCACGGTCCCCTCCCTGGAGGAGGCCGCCCGGCGCCGTCCGCCGTCCGAGACGGTCGTCCACCTGTGTACGCCGCCCCACCTACGGGCGCGGATACTGCAGGACCTGGCCCTCCTGGGCTACCGCATGGTCATCGTGGAGAAGCCCCTGGCCCTGGACCTGGCGGAACTGGCCGAGATCGCCCGGCTGCGCCGCCGCTGGGGGATGGACCTGACCGTCTCCACCCCGTGGTCGGCCAGCTCGCTGAGCCGACGGCTGCTCGCGGTACGCCGCGGCGGAGCCTTCGGACGCCTGCGTGCCCTCACGGTGCTCCAGCACAAACCCCGCTTCACCCGCACCCTGGAGTTTCCGGGGCACCCCAGCGCCTTCGACGTCGAGGTCCCCCACGCCCTGGCCCTGGCGGTCGCACTCGCGGGCGGTGCCGACGTCGCCTCGGCCGAACTGTCCGACATGGCCGTCGCCGGAGCCCGGCTGCCCGGCCTGGGCGGGGCACGCCTGGACCTGGTCCACCACATCGGGGTGCTCACCCGGATCGAGTCCGACCTGACCGCGCCGCTGCGTGAGAGGCGCATCGTGCTGGAGTTCGACGAGGCGGTCCTGACCGGCCACTTCCCCTGCAGCGAGGCCGACCACACCGCACAGCTCTCCGTGGCCGTCCCAGGACACGAACCGGCCCGGTCGGTCTTTCCCGACGACGCGCTCACCGAGCTCCTGGGCTCGTGCTACGCGCGCTACTCCAGTTCCCCCCGCCCCCCGGGCGACCTTTCGGTGCACGTGGAAGCGGTCCGCCTGCTGGCCGAGGCCAAGAACCTGTGCTCACCGCACACCGCCGACCAGGAGGTGAACAGTGCTGTTGGAGCCTGAGCCGTTCCGCCTGGCAGGAATCGGGGACGAGGCCGCACCGGGGCTGCCGGAGCAGCTCACGGCCGTGACGGAGCTCGGTTGGAACCTGCTGGAGCTGCGCACCCTGGAAGGTGTGCCCGTCGCCGCCCTGACTGAGGCCGAGTTCGCGCGGGCGGCGGAGCAGATCCGCGCGCACGGTGTGGAGGTGGTCGCCGTCGCGGCCAAGATCGGGGACTGGTCGCGCCCCGCGACCGGGGACTTCGCGGTGGACCTTGCCGAACTCGACGTGCTGGCCCGGCGCTGCGCCGTACTGGGGACGCGCATGGTGCGGATCATGTCCTACCCCTCCGGAGGGCTGGCCGAGCCCGAGTGGGGGCGGCTGGTCCGCTCCCGGATGCGTGAACTGGTCCGGCGCGCCGAGGACTCGGGCCTGGTCCTGGTGCACGAGAACTGCGCCGGGTGGGCCGGAGAGGACGCCGACCGGGTCCTGGACCTGATCGCGCGGATCGACAGCCCCGCGCTGCGGGTGCTGTTCGACACCGGCAACGGGGTCGCCCACGGCTACGACGCCGTGGCCATGCTCCGCCCGCTCGCGGAGTACGTGGCCCACGTCCACGTCAAGGACGCGGTCGGCCTCCCCGGCGGCGACACCGCCTACGTGCGCCCCGGCGAGGGCGGGGCCGGGGTGGAGGAGTGCCTGCGGGTCCTGGCCGAGCACGGGTACCGGGGAGCCCTGTCCATCGAACCCCACCTGGCTCTGCGCCCCCACCTGAGGGCGGACGGCGCCGACCCCGGACGCGGCGACCGGGCCGCGTTCGTGGAGTACGGGCGGGTGCTGGAGGAGATGGTGCTCCGGATCCACGACATGGAAGAGACCCGATGACGTTGACCGAGCCGGACCGCGCCCTGCTGCTGCGGTTGCTGGAAACGCCCACCGCGGGCCCCCTGGAGGTCGGTGACACCGGCCCCGCCCCCCGCCTGTGGGAGGCCCAGCACGACTACGCCCGCGCCGCCGAACGGATCGGGTTCACAGTGGTGCACCACGGCCCGGCCGAACCGGCTGACCTGGCCGGGGACGGGGTGCCCGCAACGGTGCGCGCGGCCGCCGCGGACCCCGCCTTTCTGGCCGACCAGCCCAGCCTGGTCCTGCGCCTGGGGCCCGAGGAGGTGCCGCGCGAACGCACCGTGATGTTCAACGTCCACCTCGACACGGTCGCGGGGGGACCACCGGCCGCCTTCGACGGGGAGGTCTTCCACGGCCGGGGGGCCATCGACGCCAAGGGGCCCGCGGTGGCGCTGCTGGCCGGGGTGCGCGCCGCACGGGAGAGTTCGGCGGCCCTGGGGCGCGACAGCGCGGTGATCGTCCAGGCGGTGGCCGGGGAGGAGGGCGGCGCCATGGGTGTGCTGGGCACCCGCCCCCTGGTCGAACGCGGCCACGTGGGCCGGCTCAACGTGTTCTGCGAACCCACGTCCGGGAGGTTCCTCACCCGGTCCACGGCCTCGATGACCGCCCGGGTGTCGGTGCACGGCGACGACGCCGTCGACGACCGGCCGCACACCGGGCACAACGCCTCGGTCCTGCTGGGGTTCCTCGCCCAGCGGATGGGCCGTTCCCTGGACGGGCGAGCCCGCGAGGGGGCGGTGTGCGTGGCCGGACTGCACACCGGAACCCTGCACAACCGGGTGTACGGCACCGGAGGACTGCTGCTCAACCTCTCCTACGGCGACGCCGGGGCGGGCAGGGACCTGGAGGAGGCCGTGACCACGGCCTTCGACACCGCCGTGGCGGAGTTCTCCCACTCCTTCGCTGACACCGCCCTGTTCGCCCGGACCGCCAGGGACGCACGGCGGCTCACCCGGCTGGACTGGCCCAAACGCGGGCTGCCGGTACTGGACGACCGCGACGGATGGGGACACGGCCTGCTGCGCGGGGCCGGGATTCCGCCCTGGCCCGAGGACGAGCCCGCCTTCACCTGTGACGCCATCTGGATGGCGGACGTCCCCGGCGCCTGCACGGTCGTGTTGGGACCCGGGGACCTGGCCGCCAACGGAGCCCACGGCGACGCGGAGTTCGCCCGCCTGCCGGACCTGGACGGGTTCGCCGCCACGGTGGCCCGCCTCCTGACCTCCTTCACCGACGAGACGATTGGACGACTGTGACGACCCTCTCCCCGGAGTCCCCGGGAGCCTCCCCGCCAGGAGCGACCGTCCTGACCGACCACGGCGCCCTGCTGTCCTTCCTCACGGAGGTGTTCACGGGCCGGGGCGTGCCCCCGGGCCGTGCGGCCGAGGCGGCACGGGCCCTGTGCCACGGCGATCTGACCGGGATGGACTCCCACGGCGTCGCCAACCTGGCCCGGCTCTACCTGCCCCTGCTCGACGAGGGGCGGGCCGACCCCCGGGCCGAGCCCCGGATCCTGGCCGACCTGGGCGCGGCCGTGCTGCTAGACGCCGAACGGTCCCTCGGACTGTGGTCGGCCCCGGAGGCGATGGACCTGGCCGTGCGGCGGGCCGAGAGCCACGGCGTCGGGCTGGTGTCGGTGCGCGGCGCCACCCACCTGGGATGCGCCGGACACCCGGCGCTGCGCGCGGCCGAACGCGGGCTGGTCGGCGTGGTGGCGAGCAACTGCGGGGGCCAGCGCATCGCCCGGCCCCCGGGCGGTGCGGTGACCATGCTGGGCACCAACCCGCTGGCCGTGGCCGCCCCGGCGGGCGCGCACCCCCCGTTCCTGTTGGACATGAGTACCACGGCCGCGCCCACCGGCCGGGTGCGCCAGGCGGCACGGGAGGGCCGGTCGCTTCCCGAGGGACTGCTGTGCGACGACTCCGGCGCCCCGGTCACCGATCCGGCGGAGTTCGACGCCGGCAGGGCCCACCTGAGCTGGTTGGGCGGCGAGGTGGGCCGGTTCAAGGGTTTCGGCCTCGGGCTGATGGTGGAGGTGCTGTCCGCCGTGGTGTCCGGTTCGGGGCGCGGCCCCCACGCCGACGCCCTGGCCGGTGACGGAGGGCCCGGCGGTCGGGACGACGACATCGGGTTCCTGCTGTTGGCCATCGCCCCCGACGCGCTGCGCGAAGGGGCCCGAGCCGACGCCGAGGACCTGTTCGGGGCGGTCACGGCGTGCCCTCCCCTCGACCGGGGCCGACCGGTGCGCTATCCGGGCTGGCACGAACACCACAGGATGCGGGAGCGGACCGCCCACGGGGTGCCGCTGGCCGCGGACCTGTACGCGGAACTGGTGGAGGTGGCCGCGCGGGAGGGCGTCCCCGCGCCGCCGGTCTCGGGGGAGGTGCGATGAGCGGGCCCCTGCGAGTGGGAGTGGTCGGGCTGGGGGTGATCGCCCGCTTCCACCTGGCGGCGCTGGCCGCCTCCCCGGACTGGGACCTGGTGGCGGTGTGCGACCTGGACCCGGCCAGGGCCCTCGAACCGCGGCCGGGTGTGACCGGGTACACCGACCACACCCGGATGCTGGCCGAGGCCGGCCTGGACGCGGTCGTGGTCACCGCACCCAACGACACGCACGCCCGGATCTGCGCCGACGCCCTCACCGCCGGGGTGGCGGTGTGCGTGGAGAAGCCCCTGGCACTGGACCTGGCGGAGGGGGAGGCGCTGGCCGCCCTGGCCCGGGACCGGGGTGTGCCGTTGACCACGGCCTTCCACCGCCGCCACAACTCCGAGTTCGCCGCCCTGCGGGAGCGGATCGGCGGGCGGACGGTGACGGAGGCGACCGTGCGCTATCTGGAGCGGATCGAGGAGCACGCGGGGCCCGACACCTGGTACCTGGACCCGGCGCGCTGTGGAGGCGGGTGTGTGGCCGACAACGGTCCCAACGCCTTCAACCTCGTGGAAGCGCTGCTGGGCCGGGCCGAGGTGACCGGTGCCCGGGTCGGCTACGACGGGGCCGGGGTGGACCGGTGGGCCGACGTGACGATGGTTTCCGGGCCGGCCCGGGCCCGGGTGCTCCTGGACTGGTCCCATCCCGGTGAGCGCAAGGACGTCGAGGTGCGCACGGCTGACGGCCGGGTGTGGACGGCTGACCTGCTGTCCGGGCGCCCCGCCTTCAAGGAGTCGCTGTGGCACGAGTACGAGGGCATCGCCGCCGAGTTCGCCCGGCGGGTGCGCCGGGTCGGTGCGGTGGGCGAGGACGGTGTGTCGGAGCTGCGCCTGGTCGGTGAGGTCTACCGGACGGCGCTACAGCAGGAGGGGGCGGGGCGGTGAACCCGTACGAGGACGGGCCCAAACGAGAGGTGTCCGCTGACCTGGTCAAGGTGCTGGTGCACCGCAGGGATGAGCGGGGGATGCGGTTGGAGCCGTTCGCGAGCCGGTGCGTGCGCGCGGGTGAGGTCCATGAGCTGGTGGCGACCGACCACACCGGGACCGCCGCCGGTTCCAGGATCGACCGGGTGGGGTTCCTGGGTTTCGCCGAGGTCACCCGTGCGGGGGTCGTGGACCGGGGCGACGAGGTGTGGATCGGCTCCCGCCGGGTGGGTGTGGTCCTGGGGTTCGACGCGTGCCACACGCCCAACCACTACAACGTGTTGGTACACGCCGATCCGGTGCCGACCGGGAGCGATCTGGAGCTGTCGCCGGGTGAGCCGGTCGTGTTCCGCCAGGGGGCACCGCTGGACACGGCGGGCCACCCTTTCACGCAATCCCCCGTGAATTCCCACAAATGTCCGATATAAAAATTCAGTAGGCGTGGAATTCTCTTTGCTCTGGCTTTTGCAGGGTTGTCCAATGGGGTAATCTATTGGCGAAGCCGAGGTGATCACCCGGCTCTCTGGGGCTTCTTTCCCTGGTGTTTTATTTCCGTTTTTCGCGATTTTTTGTGGAGGATATCCTATGACGACTGCCACCAAGTCCAACGAGCGCCTCGAAGAGCGTTTCCGTCTGTGGGACAACGACGGCAACGGCGTGATCGAACGCTCGGACTTCGAGGCCGAGGCCGACGACATCATCAACCGGTTCGGTGTCCAGGACAGCCCCAAGGGCGCGGCGCTCCGGACGGCCTACCTGGGCATGTTCGACCTTCTGGCGAACGCGGCCAACACCGACCGCATGAGCAAGGAGCAGTTCACCGAGGTCGCCATGCAGGAGATCGTCAGCAAGGGTGACGCCGGCTTCGCCCGGGTCGTCCAGCCGACGATCCAGGCCATCGTCGACGTCCTGGACGTCGACGGTGACGGGGAGATCAGCCGGACTGAGATGGAGAAGTGGTTCGCTTCCATCGGTCTGAGCGGCGCCCAGGCCGACAGCGCCTTCACCGACATCGACACCGACGGCAGCGGCAACCTGTCCACCGCCGAACTGGTGGCCGCCGTGCGCGACTACCACCTCGGCAAGAACGACATCCCCCTGCTCGGCGTCTGACCTCCCCCGGAGCCAGAGTCCCGGTTCGGCCACGAACCCTCGTGGCCGAACCCCCGCCCCCCGAACCCCCAACCATTCTCCGCGAAGCGGGAAAAGTGAATTCAGTTCTTTCCTCCCAGGATTTTGAAGAGTACAGTACACGCGGGCCGGGAGTCCCTTTCTTCGACCAGTCGAAAACCTTCCGAAGACTGTGGGAGGGGATCAGGGAGAACTGCGTCCGGGTCATGGACGACGGTAAGTTCTCCCACGGCGCCACGGTCGCCGAACTCGAACGCGCGCTGGAACACCGGACCGGGGCCCGACACGTCGTCGGCGTCAACTCCGGGACCGACGCCCTCGTTCTGCTGCTGCGCGCCGCAGGGCTGCGCCCCGGGGACGAGGTGATCGTCCCCGCCTACACCTTCGTCGCCACCGCCACCGCCGTCGTGCACGCCGGCGGCGTCCCCGTCTTCGCCGACATCGAGGAGCACGGGTACGGCATCGACCCGGCCTCGGCGGCGCGGGTCCTCACCGAGCGCACCCGCATGATCATGCCGGTCCACCTCTTCGACCGGCTCGCCGACATGGAGGGCGTGAACCAGCTCGCCCGCGCGCACGGGCTGACCGTGCTGGAGGACAGCGCGGAGGCCATCGGCATGCGTTCGGGCGGAACACACGCCGGGCTGCTCAGCACCGGAGGCGTGCTCTCCTTCTTCCCGGCCAAGACGCTGGGGGCCGTCGGTGACGCCGGGGCGATCCTCACCGACGACGACACCATCGCGGAGACCGCGCGGATGCTGCGCCACCACGGCCGCTCCGGGCGCACCCTGGCCGCCTTCCCCGGCATCTCCAACCCCACGGCCGTCACCGGGTGCAACAGCAAGATGGACGACATCCAGGCCGCGGTGCTGCTGGCCAAGCTCACCCGGCTGGACGCCGACATCGAACGCCGAGCCGCCCTGTCGCGCCGCTACGACGAACGGCTGAGCGGCCTGCCCGGGGTACGCGCGGTGCCGGGCGGTACCGCCCCCCGCCCCGGAGAGGACCGGGTGGTCTACGTCCACCTCGTCGAGGTGGACGACCGCGACGGCCTGGTGGCCCACCTGACCGCGGCGGGCATCGGCACCGAGGTCTACTACCCGCGCCCGCTGCACCTGCAGCCGTGCTTCGCCCACCTGGGCCACCGGCCGGGCGACCTGCCCCGGGCCGAGGCGGTGTGCCGCTCGGCCGTGGCACTGCCGCTCTACCCCGACCTGGAACCGGAACAGGTCGACCGGGTCTGCGACGAGATCGAACGCTTCCTCACCGGGGGGACCAGGTGACCGTGACCAAGGAACGGGCCATCCCGTTCTTCCCGCCCGACCTGTTCGACGGCGACCGCGAGACCCTGCTGGACGCCCTGTACGAGGTCGGTACCGACCCCGAACAGAAGTTCATCCTGGGACGTCGCACCGCCCGGTTCGAGGAGGCGATACGCACCCGCCTGGGCGCGGGCGAGGCGGTGGCCTGCTCCAGCGGGACCTCCGCGCTCACCCTGGTTCTGGCGGCCCTGGACCTGGGTCCCGGCCAGGAGGTGATCGTCCCCGCCTTCGGGTGCGCGCCCCTGGCGAGCACCGTCCTGTCCCTGGGCGCCACCCCGGTGTTCGCCGACATCGCCCCGCAGACGATGACCATGGACCCCGAGCACGCCCGGACACTGGTCAGCGACCGGACCCGGGTGCTGATGCCCGCCCACATGTTCTCCGTCATGGCCGACATGCCGCGCCTGCGCGCCCTGGCCGAACAGGCGGGCGTGCGGCTCGTCGAGGACGCGGCGCTGGCCCAGGGAGGCGTACTCCGGGGCCGCCCCGCCGGGCTTTGGGGCGACGCAGGGGTGTACTCCTTCGTCCAGGTCAAGACCTTCGGTATGCCCGGCGAGGGCGGCGTGGTCCTGTCCGGCGACACCGGGCTCGCCGACCGGGTGCGGATGCTGCGCAACCACGGCCAGGACGGGCGCAACAGGTTCCTCCACCACCGCGTCGGCCACAACAGCCGCTTCGACGAGGTGATGGCCGCCTTCCAACTGCACCGCCTGGCCGGACTGGAGGAGCGCCTCGCCCGCCGCACCGCGATCTGCTCCTACTACTCCGAACAGTTCCGCGACCTGGCCGACGCGGGGATCGTCGCGCCGCCCGCGGGCGGGGACGGCCGATTCCCCTACGTGTACACGCTCCTGTGCGAGGACCGCGACGGGCTGCGCGACCACCTGGCGGCGGAGGGGATCGACACCCACGTCTACTACCCCAGGATCCTGCCCGAACAGCCCGCCTTCGTCCCGCACGCCCGGTCCGACGGCCACTGGCCCCGGGCCCGGGACGCGGCGCGCCGCAACATCTCCCTGCCCCTGTACCCGCACCTGACCGACGCCCATGTCGAGCACGTGGCCGCCGCGGTCCGCGCGTTCGCCCTCGGGAGGCAACGATGACCGACCACATGACCGCACCCCCGGCCGCACCGAGCCCGCCGGCGGCCGCACCGCGCCCCACCCTCGGCGCCTACGCCCGGCTGGCCAAGCTCGACATCGTCGACTACTACATCGGTCTGCCGCTGGTCTTCGCCATGACCCTGCCCCTGCTGGGGCTGCGCGTCCAGAACCTCGGCTTCCTCCTGCTGGTCCTGGTCGCCGAGATCGCCGTGGTGGCCGCGATGGTCGCCTTCGACGACGTCACCGGGTACCGGGACGGCTCCGACGCCGCGAACTACGGCTCCGACGCGGCCCGGCGCAGGCTCGCCCGCAAACCCCTGGTCGCGGGTACCCTCACCGAGCCCCAGGCGCTGAACTTCGGGCGTGCGGCGACCGCCGCGAGTGTGCTGCTGTGGGCCCTGGTGGTGGCGCTGGCCCCGCACCGGCCGCTGTGGGCCGTGGCCGGCGCGGCGCTGTGCCTGGTCGCGTCCGTCCAGTACTCCTGGGGGCTGAAGATCAGCTACCGGGGGTTCCAGGAACTCTTCCTCATCGGGCTTGGGGTCGGCTGGGTCCTGGTCCCCTACGGGCTGCTCGTCGGGCAGGTCGACGGGTTCGTCGTCGTCCAGGCGCTGATCTTCGGGGGCGGTCCGATGATCTTCGGCCTGTACTCCAACACCAACGACGCCGACGGGGACCGGGCCGCCGGACGGATCACCGTCGCCGCGCAGGTCTCGTCCCGCACCAACACGGCCTTCATCATCGCGCTCACCGCGGCGGAGACCCTGCTGGTCACCGGTTCGCACCTGGCCGGTGTCGCCCCGTGGTGGTTCCCGGTCGTCCTGCTGCCCGTCATCGCCCTGCGCGCGGCCCAACTGTTCATCGGGTTCGTCCGCGGCGACATCCTGCGCGCCCGCCGCATGGCCATCCACACCCACCGGGTCACGGTGGTGCTGCTCATCGGCGCCAACCTGCTCGTCCCGTTCCTGCCCGGGACGTCGGTGTGAGCGCCCCCGTCGACGCGGCGGTGGTCGGCGCCGGACCCGCCGGGCTCGCCACCGCGCACCTGCTGGCCGCCGCCGGGCACACCGTGCGGGTCCTGGAGGCCGCCGAGGCCGTGGGCGGGCGGATGCGCACACTGCGCACGGACGGCTACCTCGTCGACACCGGAGCGGAGATGCTCCCGTCCGCGGACGCCTACCCGGCCACCTGGCGGCTCATCCGCGCCGTGGGCATGGACGCCGACCCGCGGGCGGTCCCCCTGGTACGCGGGGCCCTGTCGGTGTGGTGGCAGGGGCGGTCCCGCCCGCACGCCGGCCGCCCCCTGGGCCTGCTCACCGGCATGGGCCTGCCCCTGGGCGCCCGCCTGGACCTGGCACGCCTGCAACTGCGGCTGGGCAGGGCCGGACTGGACCCGGACCGGCCCGAGCGGGCCGCGCTCCCCGAACGGACCGTCGCCGACCTCCTGCGGCACCACCACCCGCACCTGCGCGAGCGCCTGCTGGGCCCGCTGGCCTCGGGGTTCTTCGGGTGGCCGGTGGAACGCGCCGCCGCCGCGCCCTTCGCCGCCCACCTCGTCGCCTCCGGCAGCACCGCGACCTGGCGCACCTACCGGGACGGGATGGACACCCTCACCCGGGCGCTGGCGGCCCGGCTCGACGTGCGCACCGACCACCCGGTCACCGGGGTGGACCCCGGCCCCGGCGGGGTGCGCCTGGACTCGCCCAGGGGGGCGCTCACCGCCCGGGCGGCCGTCCTGGCCGTACCCGCCCCCGTCGCCGCCCGCCTCCACCCCGGGGCGCCCCCGGCCGAACGCGAGTACCTGACCTCCTGCGGGTACGCGCCGATGCTCCGGCTGTCCCTGATGCTGGACGCGCCGCTGTCCCCGCGCGGAGCACGCCGGGGCTTCGCCCACCTGGTGCCCGGGGACCCGCTGCTCGCGGTGGTCACCGTCGACCACGCCAAACACCCCGGCCGGGCGCCCCGGGGGCGGGGCCTGGTCTCCCTGATCGCCACCCCGGCGGGAGCGGAGGAACTGCTCGACGCCCCCGACGACGTGGTGGTCCGGCGCCTGGTGCGAAGGGCCGAACGCGTCCTGCCCGGGGTGGGTGCGCGCGTGCGCGGGGCGCTCATCCACCGGTTCCGGCACGGTCTGCCCCTGCCCGAACCCCGGACGCTGGCCGCCCGCCCCGCGTTCGCCGCCCGCCCCCCGGCGGCCGTCGACTACGCCGGGGACTGGACCTCACTGCGCCCGTGCAGCGAGGGGGCGGTCACCTCGGCGTTCACGGCCGCCGAACGCGTCTCGGCCCTCCTCGCCGCGAACCGCGAACCGACTCCGATCGAGGTCTGATGACACTGCTGAGCAAACCCATTCACCTGGGCACCCTCTTCGACGACCTGACCGCGCGCGGGTCCACCACCGCCGTGCGGTTGAGCCGCCCCCTGGACATCGCCCCGGAGGCGGGTGTCGAACTCGACGTGCCCGGAGCCGCGGCCCTGGTGCGCCGGGCCGCCGGATGGTTCGCCGAGGCCGGTGTGCGTTCGGGGGACCGGGTCGCCATCGCCAAACGCAACCACTGGGACTACGTGCTGCTCTCGTGCGCCGCCGCGCGTCTGGGAGCCGTCCCCGCCTCGCTGTCGGCGCACCTGGCACCGGGCACCCTGGAGGTCCTGCTGCGCCGGTTGGACCCGGCGCTGCTGGTCACCGACACCGACCTGCTCCGCGACGCACGGGACGCGGGCCACGACCCCTCGGCGCACGCCCGGCGCACCCTGGTCGTGGACGGGACCGCCGAGGGCGCGCTCTGCCTCGGCGACGTGCGCGGCGCCGCCGCGCCACCGCCGCGCCGCCCGCACCTGGACGCCCCGCTGGCGGTCATGCACACCTCCGGGACCACCGGGGTGCCGAAGCTGGCCGTGCACTCCACCCGCACCATCATGCGCCGGCTGGCGGGGTTCGAATCGCACCGGTGGCCGGTGCTGGGCAGCCGCCGCGACGACACCGTCACCTCCTCGTTCTCCTACGCGCACGGCCGTGCCCTGGCCTGGACCGCGGGGGTGCTGTGGCTGTTCCCCGAAGCGATCTCGGTGATCACCTCGGCGGACTGGGCGGAGGCCGGGCCCGCCCTGCGCCGGCACCGCCCCACCACCCTGGAGGCCCAACCCGCCACCCTGGTGCGCTGGCAGCGGCGCCTCGACGAGGCGGGGGAGGGCCTGCGGCGGGTGCGGTTGTTCGTCAGCACCTTCGACGCGATGCACCCCTCCACCGTCCGTGCCTTCCTCGACGCCAGCGAACGCCGCGCCCCGGTGTGGATGCAGGGGTGGGGACAGAGCGAGACGGGGCCGCTGACCTTCCGTTTCTTCACCCGCCGCTCGCTGGCCCAACGGCAGGGGGTCGAACCCACCACCCGCGACCTGGGGCGCCCGATCCCGGGCCGGGCCCGGCTGCGCGCCGTCGACCCCGGGACCCTGCGCCCCGTCCCGGCGGGCACGCCCGGCCTGCTGTTCTGCCGCACCGAGGCCCTGTGCCTGGGCTACGTCGGCGAGGAGGGCCGCTGGCGTGACAAGCTCGTCGGCCAGTGGTGGAGCACCGGCGACATCGGCTCCGTCGACCGCACCGGCAGGGTCCGGCTGGTGGACCGGGAGGTGGACGCCCTGGCCGAGGGCGGCTGCCTGGAGATCGAGGACGTCGTCGACGAACGGCTCCCGCAGGTGCTGGAGTGCGTCGTGCTGGGGGTCGAGGACGGCCCGCCGGTCCCGGTGGTGGCCGTCGAGGACGGGGCCCTGGAACCCGGTGTGTGGAAGGAGGCCGTGTCCGACCTGCCGACGATGGCCGACCCGGTGGTCCTCACCTGGGACGAGCTGCCGCGCACCGGAACCGGGAAGGTCCGGCGCAACGCGCTGCGCGAGCACCTGGGGCTGCCCGCCGACACCCGTGGGAGGGGGCGGTGGACATGACCGCGACGGCGGTCGCCGCCGCCCCGTTGGCGGGGACCGCGGTGCGGGCCGTGGGCGACACGGTGCCGGTACGGGTCGCGGCGTCCCGGTTGCGGGCGCTGGGCTGCGCGGTCGAGCGGGTGGGCGGCAGACCGCCCGCGGCCGCGTCCGCCGGGCGGATCGACCTGGTCACCGGACCCGCGGGAACGGCCTCTCCGGCCGGGTGCGACCTCGCCTGGTCGCTGCCCTCCGTGCCCCTGGCCGACGAACGCGACGTCCAGGCGGCGTGCGGCCTCGCGTACCTGCACGGGCGGGCCCGGGGCGGCCCCCGGTTCCTGCCGGTCGACTACGCGTCGCTGTGCGCGGGGGCGCTGGCGGCCCAGGCGGTGGCGGTCGCGGCGCTCACCCTGCTGCGCGGAGGACCGGCGCTGCGGGCGTCGGTGTCGGTGGCCGGAGCCGCGCTGCTCGCGGTGGCCCCCTACACCGCCGAGGCCACCGCGACCCGGGGGACGCCGTCGTCCCCGGGTCCGGGGGAGCCGCCGCCGTTCCGGTCCGCCGACGGTGTCCGCTTCGAGATCGAGACCCTCGACCCCGAGGCGTGGCTGCGGTTCTGGGAGGCGCTGGGCGCGCCCACGGCCGCGATCGCCGCCGGGTGGGCGCCGTTCCAACGCCGGTTCGCCACCGCGGTGTGCCCGCTGCCCGCGGCACTGTTCGCGGCCCTGGCGTCCGTGCCGTTCACGGCCGTGCGCGACCTCGCCCGGGAACACGGCGTCGGCGCGGTTCCCCTGCGCCCGCTGGCCGAGGTCACCGACGAGGCCGCGGAGCCGCCGCGGCGCCTCCGCGGCCTCGACGCGCCGCCGGGACCGGACCTGCCGCCGTGGTCGGCCACGGGCCCGGGCCCCCTGGCCGGACTGCGGGTGGTGGAGGCCACCAACCGGGTCCAGGGGCCCCTGGCCGGACTGCTGCTGACCCTGCTGGGAGCCGACACGGTGCGCGTCGAACCGCCGGGCGGCGACCCCATGCGCGGCGTCCCGCCCCTGGTCGGCGGTCTCTCGGCCCGCTTCGCCGCGTTCAACCGGGGCAAGGAGGCGGTCGAGTACGACCTCAGGACCGCCAGGGGCCGCCGTGCGGCGGCCGACCTGGCGTCCGACGGCCACGTCCTGCTCTACAACTGGCCGCCGGGCCGGGCCGAACGGTTCGGCCTGGGCGTGGACGACCTCACCGACCGCGCCCCGGGCCTGGTGCACGTCCACGCCGACGGCTGGGCCGGTGCGGAGCCCTCTCCCGGGGTTCCCGCCACCGACTTCCTGGTCCAGGCCCACGGCGGGGTCGCCGACCTGCTGTTCGACGGTGTCACGGATCCGGCGCCCTCCCTGGTCACCCTCACCGACGTCCTCGGCGGGCTCCTCGCCGCCGAGGCAGCCCTGGCCGGTCTGCTGCTGCGCTCCCGTACGGGTGCCGGCGCGAGCGGCCGGACCGCGCTGGCCGACGCAGCCCGCCTGCTGCGCCGGGTCGGGCGCGGTACCGCCCACCGGCCCCGGACCGGCACGGCGCCGGTCGCGGACCCGGCGTCGGCGGCCCGGACCTTCCCGGAGGCCTTCACCAGGGTCCACGGGGCGGCCCTGCCCCGGGCACCGTGGACGTTCGTCCCCCTGACCGAGGAGGGCCGCTGATGACCTGGACCTCCTCCGCGGGGCTGTCCCTGACCGACCTGGTCCCCGCCGACCTGCGCGCCCGGTGGGTCCGGGAGGGGTTGTGCCCGGGCCTGGACCTGCACTCCCTCTTCCTGGAACGGGTGCGCGAGGACCCCGGGCACGAAGCGGTCGTGGACGGACGCGGCAGCCTGGACCGCGCCGCTCTGGCCGCTCGGGTCCGACGGGCCGCCGCCGCACTGGCCGCCCACGGGTGCGGTGAACGCGACGTCATCGGGGTGCTGCTGCCCGACGGCCGGGACGCGGTCGCCGTCGAACTCGCCGTCGCCGCCCTGGGCGCGGTCGCCCTGCCCGTCCCGCACGGGCGCCCCCGCGCCGACGTGCGCTCCCTGCTGGGGCGCTCACGCGCCGCGCTGGTGGTCACCGACCCCTCCCGCGCGGACGACGTCGAGGGCACCCCGGCGCTGTTCGTGGACACCGCGTCCCTGGACCCCGACGGTTCGTTCGCGCACACGTGCGTCCCCGAACCCGTGCGCCCCGACCCGGAGTCGCCCGCCCGCTTCCTCGTCTCCTCCGGTTCGGAGGGGCAGCCGACGATGGTCGCCTACTCCCACAACGCGATGGCCGGGGGACGGGGCAACTACGCGGGGGCGCTGCTCGCGGGCCCCGGTCCCGCACGCGCCCTCGTGCTGGTCCCCCTCGCCTCGTCCTTCGGCTCGCTGGGCATCGTGGCGCTGGTCCGGCACGGGGCGGCCCTGATCGTCCCGGGGCGGTTCGACCCCGTGGTCGCGCTGCGCGCCGTCGAACGCCACCGCCCCACCCACCTGGTCGGCGTGCCCACCATGCTGCGCCGCGTCGCCCTGACGCGGGAGGAGGCCGACGTCTCGTCGCTGCGGATGGTCGTGGCCAGCGGGGCGCCCCTGCACCGGGAGGTCCGCGAACTGTGCGCGCGGCGTTTCGACCGGCCGGTGGTCAACGTCTACGGCTCCACCGACGGGGTCAACTGCCACACCGGGCACGACCCCGGCGCCTGGGAGCCGGGCATGGCCGGTCGTCCGGACCCGGCCGTCACCGAGATCCGGGTGTGCGATCCGCTGGGGCGGCCCCTGCCGGACGGGGAGGCCGGGGAGATCCGGGCGCGGGGCCCGATGACGCCCCTGTGCCATGTGGCCGACCCCGGCCTGGACGCGGAGCGGCGCGACCCCGGCGGGTGGGTGCGTACCGGCGACGCCGGCCGCCTGGACGCCGCCGGCGTGCTGTGGGTCGTGGACCGGATGAGGCGCACGGTGGTCCGGGGCGGGGTCAACCTCTTCCCGGCCGAGGTGGAACGCGCCCTGAACGCCCACCCGGCGCTGGGCGAGGCCCAGTGCGTCCCCGTGCCCGATCCGGACCTGGGGGAGCGCATGTGCGCCTGCGTGTGCCCGCTGCCGGGGGTGGACCCGCCCTCGCCCCGGGAGCTGATCTCGCATCTGCGTGAGGGGCACGGCGTGGACACGCGCGCTCTGCCCGAACACGTGGTGTTCCTGCCCGCGCTGCCGCTCGGCCCCACCGGGAAGGTGTGCACCGCCACCCTGTCCCGGATGGCGGCCGAGGCGGTCGGCGACCGACCGAACGCACTCCCAGGAGGCTCCTGATGACGGACACCGCCACCGCGGATCCCGGCTACGTCTTCGACAACCACAACGAGAACGCCCGCGACCAGCACCGGTTCCTGGCCGCCGCATACGACCCGCTGACCACCCGCAGGCTGGACGGGGCCGGGGTCGGGCCGGGGTGGCGCTGCCTGGAGGTGGGCGCGGGCGGCGGAGGT
The DNA here is from genome assembly GCF_056173285.1 of Nocardiopsis sp. iso_40. Taxonomy (NCBI): domain Bacteria; kingdom Bacillati; phylum Actinomycetota; class Actinomycetes; order Streptosporangiales; family Nocardiopsidaceae; genus Nocardiopsis; species Nocardiopsis sp. iso_40. The sequence goes on from NZ_CM149666.1 coordinate 2,889,134, forward strand.
GTCGCCCACTGGCTGGCCCGCCGGGTCGTCCCCGGCGGCTCCGTGGTCGCCACCGACGTCAAGCCCGACCACATCGCCCCTGCCGAGGGGTTGCAGGTGTGGCGGCACGACGTCACCAGCGACCCCCTACCGGAGGCGGAGTTCGACCTGGTGCACTCCCGTCTGGTGCTGCTGCACCTGCCCGAGCGGATCGAGGTCCTGAACCGGTTGGTGCGCTCCCTGAAACCGGGCGGGGTGCTGCAGCTGGACGAGTTCGACATCACCTACGGCCCGTCGCTGCTCATGCCGGACCCGGGGGCCCAGGAGCTGTACGAGGAGTTCCTGGCGGCCAAGATCCGGGTGATGTCCCGTGCGGGGGCCGACCCTGCGTGGGGGCGCCACGCGGCCGGGGCGATGCGCCGCGCGGGCCTGGTGGACGTCGACCCGCAGCCGCACGTGGAGCTCTGGGACGCCGGTTCTCCGGGGGTCCACCTCATCGCGCACCACACCCGCCACCTGCGGGACGCGTTCGTACGGGAGGGGATGACCGACGAGCGGCTGGCCCGGGTACGTGATCTGCTGGCCGACCCCTCGTTCCGGGCCTGCTCCTGTGTGGTCTACTCGGTGCAGGGACGCCGCCCCGAGTGAACCCCGCCCCCGGCGAAGCCTGCGGGGAGGCCTCCGGTGGGGCCCGCCGGGGCGGCGCCGGCGCGGTCAGCGCACCGGCGGAGCCATGCCGGTGCCGACCCCCAGCCGGTTGTAGAGGTTGATGAGGGAGACGGCGGTGATGAGCGCGGCCGTCTCCCGCTCGGACAGGTGTGCGGCGGCCGCGGAGTAGACGTCGTCGGGCAGCCCGGCCTGACCGATCCGGGTCAGGGCGTCCACGAGCGCCAGTGCGGCGCGTTCGGCCTCGGTGAAGTGCGACCCGGCCTCGCGCCAGGCTGACACGAGGGCGATGCGCTGCGGTGACATCCCGTCCGTGAGGGCCTGGTGGGTGTGCAGGTCGACGCAGAAGGCGCAGCCGTTGAGGACGGAGGCGCGGATCTTGACCAGGGTGTGCAGGTCCTCGTCGAGGGCGGTGTCCACCACGGCGCTGAGCCGGGCCAGTTCGGTGTACGCCTCGGGCAGATGCTGTGCGATCTGTACGCGGGCCGTGCCCATGGTTCGTCCTCGGTGTCGTACGCGTCCGGACACGGGGTGCCCGCTGAACACCGGAAAAATACCAAGGGTCACCGGGTCGGTGCTGTGGGTTTCCGAATGGTCGCCCTGGTGGTGATGGGTTCCGATTTGGCCCGGGAGTGAGCCCCTTCCGCCCGTGGGAACGCCTGCGGACCGGCAAAGGGGGCGGCGGCCTCTTGCCGGTGTGGCGGCGGCCCCAGCAGGATGGGGGTGTCCGCGCCCCGGGGCGGGGCGTACCGGAGAGCAGGGAGCGACACCTTGGGTCCCATCACGTCCAGTACCGTCGACGACGTCCTCCGGCGCAGCGCCGCCAGGACCCCCGGTAACACCGCGCTGGTCTTCGCGGACCGGGAGTGGACCTACGCCGGACTGGACGACGCCGTCACCCGGGCCGCCGCACGGCTGCTCGGGCTGGGCGCGGTCAAGGGCGACCGGGTCGCCGCCTACGGGCGCAACTCCGACGCCTACCTCATCGGCTACCTGGCCTGCGCCCGGGCCGGTCTGGTGCACGTGCCGGTCAACTTCGCCCTCCAGGGCGGGGAACTGGCCTACCTCCTGGAGCAGTCCGGCAGCACCGTGGTGCTGGCCGATCCCGCACTGCGCTCGGCGGTGGACGCCCTGCGCGCCGAGACCGGGGTGGAGCAGGTCCTGGAGTTGCGTGACGGCCCGGGGTCGCTGTTGGCCGAGGCCTCGGAGGGGCCGGTGCCGGAGCTGGCCGTGGAGGTGGCCGAGACCGACCTGGTCCAGTTGCTCTACACCTCGGGCACGACCTCCCGGCCCAAGGGCGCGATGATGACCCACCGGGCCCTGGTACACGAGTACCTGTCCTGCCTGGTGGGGCTGGACCTGGACCCCGGCGACAACCCGCTGCACGCGATGCCGCTCTACCACAGCGCCCAGATGCACGTCTTCCTCATGCCGTGGCTGGCGGTGGGCGCCCGCAACACCCTGGTGGAGGCACCGGACCCCGCCGACCTGCTGCGCCGGATCGAGGCCGAGGGGCACGGGGCGTTCTTCGCCGCGCCGACCCTGTGGGTCGCCCTGGCCAACCACCCCGGGTTCGCCGACCGCGACCTGTCCAGCCTGCGCAAGGCCTACTACGGGGCCTCGATCATGCCCGGACCGGTCCTGACCAAGCTCCGGGAAACCCTCCCCGGACTGGGGCTCTACAACTGCTTCGGGCAGAGCGAGATCGGTCCGCTGGCCACCGTGCTGCGCCCCGAGGAGCACGCGGACCGGCCCGCCTCGGCGGGGCGTTCGGCGCTCTTCGTGGAACTGCGGGTGGTGGACGACAAGGGTGCGGACGTCCCGCCTGGTGAACTCGGAGAGGTGGTGTACCGGTCGCCGCAACTGTGCCTGGGCTACTGGGACAAGCCCGAGGCGACCGAGGAGGCCTTCCGCGGCGGCTGGTTCCACTCCGGCGACCTGGTCCGCGCGGACTCCGAGGGCTACATCGAGGTGGTGGACCGGATCAAGGACGTCATCAACACCGGTGGTGTGCTGGTGGCCTCCCGGGAGATCGAGGACGTGCTCTTCGCCCACCCCGGGGTGGCCGAGGCGGCGGTGGTCGGTACCCCCGACGAGAAGTGGATCGAGTCGGTGACGGCCTACGTGGTGCCCGCCCCCGGCACCGACACCGACGCGCTCCCGGAGCTGCTGGTCGAGTACGTGCGCGAGCGCCTGGCCCCGTTCAAGGTGCCCAAGGCGGTGCGGGTGGTCGCCGAACTGCCCCGCAACGCCTCCGGCAAGATCCTCAAACGCGAACTCCGGGACCGCACCGCCTGAGCGGCCGCGGCTCTGGAGCGTGTCTCAGCCCTGGTCCGTCGTCCCGTCCGTGTCGCCCCGGACCTCGCCGCCGCAGTTCCGTCGACCGGAGTGACCGGCCGTGACACGCCCAGGCGTTGAGGGACTGGCCTGGGATGGGGCGACATGGTCGGCGGTACGTCAGCGACTCAGGACCAGGGGTGGTCCGGTGTGTTCGTGGCGCGGACACCGGCCTTCAGGTCGACACCGGCCTTCAGGTCGAGGTCAACCCGTCAGCATCCGGGGGACGACGTAGACGAGTGAGTAGGCTTCGTAGACCGCTCCGATGACCAACAGCGCCAGTGCGGGCAGGCTCAGCCAACCGAACTGCCGCAACCCGCGCGCGTATCCCTGTCGGCGGTTGGGGGCGCCGACCGCCGCGGGGCGCAGCCAGGCCCTTCCGAGGACGTAGGAGCCGAGCGAGAGCAGGGTGTAGGCCTGGAACTCGACCACCATCGTCAGGGAGTGCGGGACGAGGACCGTCGCCATGGTCTCGTCGACCGGAGCGAGGATCACGCCGCTCTCGAACGTCTTGTAGACGAGCAGGGCGATCCCTGCGAAGGGCACGACCAGCGAGGGCAGCAGGATCTTCAGCACGCCGACCGTCAGCACGTTGACCGCGAGGATGGTCAGGGCGAAGAGCCAGACGTTCCCGAGCAGCGACACCACCAGGTCCGCCGTTCCGTCGTCCTCCTGACCGGTGACCAGCGCCGCGGTCAGTTCGGGGAAGAGCAGCCCCAACGCCAAACCGGCCACGAGCACGCCGTACACGATCGCGTTCAGCGCGAGGTAGGCGCCGAGGTCGGCGCGGATGATCCGGAAGGGTTCGCGAAGGATGCGCATGGGTCCTGCTCCGTGGTCGAGAGAGGTGGCGGGCCGCTCCGGCCCTTTCACTCGACATTGCGCACCATGGCCTCGGGGCAGGGTCAAGCCCGGGTCGGACACTTGACCCTGCCCCCGGGGCAGGGTGTGGACTGTGCGTGGAGTGCGGGACCCCGCACCGGCGGTGCAGGAGGAGGCAGCACATGGCGTGGAGTACCCAGCAGGTCGCCGAACTCGCCGGGACCACGGTCAAGGCCGTCCGGTACTACCACCGGATCGGGTTGCTGGACGTGCCGAGGCGGGCTGCCAACGGATACAAGCAGTACGAGGTACCGCACCTGGTCCGGTTGCTCCAGATCAGGCGTCTGAGTGATCTGGGGGTCCCGCTGTCGGAGGTGGCGTCCATGGAGCGGGCGGACGAGCGGCCGGACGAGGCGATCCGCGTGCTGGACCGGGAACTGGAGGCGACGGTCAACCGGCTCAACCGGGTCCGGGAGGAACTGGCCCTCATCCTGCGCCACCGCGCGCCCGCGTACGTTCCGCCGGAGTTCGCGCAGATCTCCGGCGACCTCTCCGAGCGGCAGCGGTCCCTGCTGATGGTCTTCTCGACCGTGCTCAGCGAGGACTCCGTCGAGAGGTTCCGCGATCTGATCAGTGAACCCGACGAGACGGACGAGGAGTTCGAGGCCCTGCCGCCGGACGCGGACGACGCCGTGATCGAAAGTCTCGCCGAACGCATACTGCCGGTCGTTCTCCGGGGACAGGAGGAGAATCCGTGGTCGCGGGCCCCGACGGTGGACGCGCCGCGTGGTGCGGAGCACGCCGCGCAGACGATGGCCGAGGCGGTCGTGCAGTTGTACAACACCGCGCAGCTACGCGTGCTGAAGCGGTTGAACGAACTCCTCACGGAAGAGGCCTCGGCCGCGGCCGGCGACGCGCCCTGACGGGTGCCGGGGCGCGTCGCCACCGTGGCGGTCAGGCCCCCAGGTGCTCGCCCAGGGCGGTGAGCAGCCGGTCCACGTCCTCCTCCGACACGTACGGTGCCATACCCACGCGTAGTCCGGCGTCGTCGTCCAGACCCAGCCGGGCGAAGGCCTCGTGGGCGTAGAAGCTCCCGGCCGGAGCCAGGACGTCCCGTTCCGCCAGGGCCCGGGAGACGTCCGTGCTGCGCCGACCGGGGAAGGCCATGAACAGGGTCGGAGTGCGCTCGGCAGCCCTCGAAAGCAGGACGACGTCCTCACCGAGGGCGGCCAGCCCCGACTCCACCCGCTTGCGCAGGGCGTGTTCGTGTTCGGCGATCGCCCCGTACGCGGCGACCAGGCGCGCCCGCCTCGACGAACCGCCCGGGCTCAGATCCGCGAGCACCTCCACCGCCTCGGTCGCCCCGGCCATGGTCTCGTAGGGCAGGGTGCCGAACTCGAACCGCTCCGGAACGTCGTTCGTGGAGGGCAGCAGCTTGTCCGGGGTGATCGACTCCAACAGCGCGGGGGAGGCGGCCAGCACCGCGCAGTGCGGGCCGAGGAACTTGTACGGGGAACACACGAGGAGGTCGGCGCCCAGTTCCCCCGCGTCCACGGTCTCGTGTGCCGCGAAGTGCACGGCGTCCACGTACACGAGCGCCCCCACCGCGTGGGCGCGGTCGGCGATGACACGCACCGCAGGCTTGGTGCCCAGCAGGTTGGAGGCGGCGGTCACCGCCACCAGCCGGGTGCGCTCGTTGACCACCTCGTCCAGGTCGGACAGGTCCGGTTCGGCCGTGTCCGGGTCCAGGTCGAGCCACCGCACCGCCGCGCCCGCCCGCTCGGCCGCCTGGATCCAGGGCCGCACGTTCGCGTCGTGGTCCAGCCGGGTCACGACGACCTCGTCGCCGGGGCCCCACCCCCCGGCCAGGTGCCGGGAGAAGTCGTAGGTCAACTGGGTGGCGCTGCGCCCGTAGACGATCCCCGAGGGGTCGGCGCCCAGCAGGTCGGCGTAGGCGCTCCGGAAGGAACGGACAGCCTCCTCCGCGTTGGTCTGCGAGACCAGACCGGCGCCCCGGATGGACAGCGGGCCGGTGAGGGTACGGACGATCGCCTCTCCCACCCGCGCGGGGGTCTGGGTGCCCCCGGGGCCGTCGAAGTGCGCGATACCGGACTTCAACGAGGGGAAGCCGGACCGGAACGAGTCGAGGTCGAACTGGGGCATGGGGCTCCTTCGCTGCCGAGGGCGTTCGCCGACCACGATCGCACACGCCCCGTCCCGCTCGGCAGGCCCGGGAGGATGGGCGGTGGAGGGGAGCTGGCCCGTGAACGCTTCGGGCACGGTCAGCCGTGCGCCGAGGCGGCGTTCCCGGCCCGCCGGCCCCGCGCGAAGGTCACCGCGGCGGTGGTCACGGTGGTGACCAGGCCCAGGACGGGCAAGCCGAGCCAGGTGAGCGCCCACAGGATCTGCCGCGTCTGAGCGGTCTCGACCACGTGCATGGAGGCGATCCCGAAGTCGGTATCCGTGTTTTCGCAGGTGATCCGGTGCGTGCCGGTCTCGGTGATCTTCAGGACCTGGACCAGGTGCCACTCCTCGGCGCCGTAGTCGAAACTGGACGCCCCCCGCCTCTGGGCCTCGCCCGGGGCTCCGGAGGGGGTGGTGAGACTGCACCAACCACTGAACGAGCGGCCGTAGACCCCGAGCTCACCGAGGTGCTCCTCGCCGAGCTCCAGTTCGACGTCGAGGTCGCGGCCCACCTCGCCCATGAAGTCCGGTGCGGGATGACGGACATAGGGGCCCAGGGCGAGCAGGACCCCGAAGACCACCAGGGTGGTGACCAGGGAGACCAGGCTCGCTACGTAGCCCTTGCGCAGGCGGTGTCCGCGTGGGACACGGGGGGAGCCAGGGGCGGACGGGGCGCCGGAGGAGCCCGGAGCGTCGGGAGGGGGTGGGGTCTGGGGGCGGGGAGGGAAAGACATGGCCGACAGTATGTCAGCGGCCTGTATGTCAGCGGCCTGTGAACAAAGGCGGCATAGCGGTCTCCGGCTCCCCGCACCGCGCCCGACCAGGCCCGGGCGGGGACCCCGGACACTCACCCCTGGAGGGAGCCCACCAACCCGGCGGCCAGGTGCGCCCGTTCCACCATGGCGTCGACCACCAGGTACTCGTGGTCGGCGTGCGCGCCGCCGCCGACCGCGCCCAGGCCGTCCAGGGTCGGCACCCCGAGCGCCGCCGTGAAGTTGCCGTCGCTGCCACCGCCGACCGCCACGCCGCCGACCCCGGGCAACAACCGCTGGGCCTGTGCCAGCAGTCCCTCCGCCACGGCCGCGGGCATCGGCGGACGGTTGACCGAACCCGTCACCGCGACCCGGGCCCCCTCCAGGTGCGGGGCCAGGGCCGCGAACGCCGCCTCGACCCGTCGGCGCTCCTCGTCCGTCTCGACCCGCACGTCCACGGTGACGACCGCCTCCGCCGGGACCACGTTGTCCGTGGTCCCGGCCGCGGCCACCGTCGGCGTCACGGTCGTCCCGGCCTCCGGGCGGTTCAGCGCCGCGATGTCCAACACCTGGTGGGCCGCCTCCACCAGCGCGTTCACCCCGGCCTCGGGTTCCAGTCCGGCGTGCGAGGCGCGGCCCCGTACGGAGACCCCGAAGGTGCCGCACCCCTTCCGGGCGACCTTGAGGTGTCCGCCCTCGGCCGCGCCCTCGAACACCAGCACCGCGCCGCACGCGCGGGCCCGCTCCTCGATCAGCGCCCGCGAGTGGTGCGAGCCGACCTCCTCGTCGGCCGTCACCAGGACCTCCACCCCCGCCAGGTCGTCCAGCGTCGCCAGACCGTGTACGGCCTGCACCAGCCCGCCGAGCATGTCGTACACCCCGGGACCGGTGGCGCGTCCCCCCGCCACCCGGAACGGGCGCCGCTCCAACGTGCCCAACGGGAACACCGTGTCGTGGTGGCCCAGCACCAGTACCCGGGGCCCACCCCCGCCCGACCAGTGCACGTGCGGCCCGGCCGGGCTCTCCACCAGGGCGGCACGCCCGCCCAGCCGCCTCTCGACCATCGCCGCCACCGCCCCTGCCGACCCCTTCAGGGACTCCACGTCACGGGAGGGGGACTCGGTCTCCACGAGCGTCCGCAGGTCTTCCAACATCGCGTCGACGCTCGCGCCGCCGTTTTCGTGCTTCACCATGCCGCAAGGCTAAGGGTGTCCGCCCTCAGTCGATCGGCAGCGGGGAACTGGGTTTGGTGACGCTGATGGCGAAGGTCGTCTCGATCGAGGAGACCGCCGGGATCGCACGCAGCTTGGTGCGCATCAGCTCCTCGTAGGCGGCGAACGAGCGGGAGCCGACCTTCAGCAGGTAGTCGTGGTCACCCGCCAGCAGATAGGCCTCGGTGACCTCCGGGATCGCCCGGATGGCCTCCTCCACCCGCTCCACCACACCGGTGCCGTGCGAGTCCAGGCGCAGCCGCACGAACGCGGTGATGTCGAGCCCGACCGAGGACGGGTCGACCACCGCCGTGTACCGGTCCAGCACACCGGACTGCTCCAACCTCCGCACCCGGCGCAGACACGGGGAGGGGGACAGGCCCACCCGGTCGGCCAGGTCCTGGTTGCTGATCCGCCCGTCACTCTGAAGCTCGTGCAGAATCCGCAGATCAATCTCGTCTAGTCCTTGCATGTGGCAGATCCTGCCAAACCAACCTCCTGTAGAGCAATAATTAGCAATCGTCAGCCCCTTCTGTCCCCGTACCTTCGCTTCTATGAGCAGACCTACCGGGGCGACCCCCGCGCTCGCCCTCGGGCTGGCGGCGATGGCGGCGACCGTGGTGCTGTGGGCCGGGTTCGCCCTGAGCATCCGCGGGATCGGCGCCTCCGACCTCACAGCCCTGGACACCGCCTTCCTCCGTTTCCTGACCCCGCTGGTCGTACTCGCCCCCTGGATCCCCCGCGCCCTGCGGCGGGTACGCCACGAACGCGGGGGAGTCCTGGCGGCGCTCTGCGTCGGCGCCGGACTCCCGTACTTCCTCATCGCCGCCTGGGGCGGTTCACTGACCAGCGCCGCCCTCGTGGGGATCGTGATCCCCGGCACGGTGCCGCTGTTCGTCACCGTGCTCGCGTTCGGACTCTGGCGCACCCGGGCCCGACCCGCCCAACTGGGCGCGCTCGTGCTGATCGTCCTGGGCGTGGCGGTGACCGTGGTGGCCGCCGTCTCCCCGGACCAGGTCACCGGGGTCGCGGTCCTGCTCTGCGCTGGACTGGTGTGGTCGGTGTACACCCTGGCTCTGCGGGAGACCACACTCGACCCCGTCAGCGCCGCGATCGTGCTCTGCGCCCCCTCCGCCCTGCTGTCCGGGGTGCCGATCCTGCTGCGCCTGGTGCCCTCGTCCCTGACCGGCGGCGCCACCCGTGACGTCCTGATCTTCGTCGCGGTCCAGGGCATCGGCGTCGGTGTGCTCGCCGCCCTGTGCTACGCCACCGCCATCCGCGTGCTCGGCGGTCCGGTAGCCGCCACCCTGGGCGCGTTGAGCCCGGTCCTCACCCTCGTCGTCGCCGCACCGCTGTTCGGCGAGCCCGTCACCGTCGCGACCACGGTCACCCTGCTGCTGGTGCTCACCGGGGTGGTCGCCTTCAACCTCCTCGCCGCCCGGCCCGCCCGGCCCGTCGCCGAAGCCGCCGACCGACGCCCCGAACTGGAGCCCTCATGCTGATGCCGTCCCTGCGGGAACCGCGCACCGACCCCCTCTGGCAGCTCACCGCCGCCTGTGACGCCGACCGGCGTCCGCACCGGCTCGACCTCATCGTCGGCGTCTACCGGGACGACACCGGCACCTCGCCCGTCTTCGGCGCCGTCGCCGAGGCCGAACGCCGCCTCGCCGAACGCTCCCCCTCCAAGGAGTACCTGGGGCCCGCCGGAAACCGCGCCTTCACCGGTGCGCTCACCGAGCTGCTCCTGCCCTCCGACCTGGTCCGTGAGCGCACGCTCGCGATCCAGTCGGTCGCCGGCACCGGCGCCCTGCGCCTCCTGGCGGAACTGCTGGCCGAGACCGGCCCCGACCGGACCGTCTACCTGGGCACGCCCGCCTACCTCAACCACCGGACCATCCTCACCACGGCCGGACTGCGTGTCCGCGAGTACCCGATGCTGCTGGCCGACGGCCGCCCCGATCCCGACGCGGCGCTGGAGGCGATCGCCACCGCCGCCCCCGGGGACGTGCTCATGGTCCAGGGGTGCTGTCACAACCCCACCGGCACCGCGATGCCGACGGAGCGCTGGGAGGAGCTCGCCCGGGCCATGCTCGCCCGCGGCGTGGTCCCGTTCGTCGACCAGGCCTACTTCGGCCTGGGGGACGGGCTCGAAGCCGACCTCGAGGGCATGCGGCGGATGCTCGACCTGCTGCCCGAGGCGGTCGTCGCGGTCAGCGCCTCCAAGGCGTGGGGCCTGTACAACGAACGCACCGGCTGCGCCGTCGTCGTCTCCGACGACCCCGCCCGCAGGGCGCACGCCTACGGCATCCTGGAGACGGTCGCCCGGGCCGGTTACTCCCAGCCCCCGGACCACGGAGCGCGGATCGTCCACGAGATCCTCCGGGACCCCGGACTGCACACGGACTGGCTGACCGAACTGGAGGGTATGCGCGAGCGCCTGGGCGCCCTGCGCGGCGGTCTGGCCGACGCACTCGCCCACCGGACCGGAACGACGGTGTTCGAACCGCTCCGCGAACAGCGGGGGATGTTCCTGCGGCTGCCCCTGACCGAACCGGACATGGGCCGGCTGCGCGAGGAACACGCGATCCACGGCCTGCCCTCAGGGCGGATCAACCTGGCCGGGGTCCCCGCCCACCGCCTGGACCACCTCGCCGACGCGATCGCCCGCGTCCACCGGGTTTCCGGGCAGGCCGCCCGACCCCTGCCGACGGGATGGGCGACCGCGCGGTGACGCCCACCCGGGCTCCGGGCGGGGCCGTGGTTCAGGACCGGTCGGCGGTCGCGCCGGAGGGCGGTTCGTCCGCGCCCGGCCCGGTCCCGGCCCGTTCCGGTCCCTCCTCGCCTCCCGCTCCCCGGGGGGTGTTCTCCCGGTGCGGACCCGGGCGGTTGCGCAGGAGCGCGGCGAGTACCGCAGCGACCGGGGTGGCCAGGAACAGGCCCGTGACCCCGCCCAGGATCCCGCCGACCGTGAGAACGACCAGCACCACGGCCGAGGGCAGCTCCAGCGCCTGGCCGTAGATCCGCGGCGCGAACACGTTGCTCTCCAACTGCTGCACGACGATCACCGCGGCCAGCACCACCAGGGCCACGATCCAGTTCTCGGTCACCAGAGCCACCAGCACGGCCAGGAGACCGCTCAGGAAGGCGCCGATGATCGGCAGGAACGCGCCCACGAAGGTGAGCACGATCAGCGGAACCGCCAGAGCGGGGTCGATGAGCAGGAGCAGCACGATACCGATGCCCACCGCGTCGAAGACACCCACCAGGGCCACCCCGCGCACGTAGCTGCCCATCACCCGGTAGGAGACCTGTGCGCCGTGGCGCAGACCCGGGCGGGAGCGGGGCGGCAGGAGGCTGGTGATCCAGTCCATGAGCCTGTCGCCCGAGTGCACGAAGTAGATGGTCAGGACGAGGATCAGCACGATGCCGAGTACGACCCGGGTCACGGCGGTGGTCGCGGTCCACGCGCCGGTGAGGATCTGGTTGGTGTTCTCGGTGATCAGGGACTGGGTCTGGGCCCAGGCGCTGTCGATCGCCTCGGTGAGCAGCGCCGGGTTCAGGCCGAAGGGCAGGTCCATGGCCTGGAGTTGGTCGACGGCGCTGTTGACGCTGTCCACCAGGTCCTCGAAACCCGCGACGGCGGGGGTCACGATCAGGGTGATGGCCGCGCTGTAGACCACCAGCGCGATCAGCAGGGTGATGGCGGTGGAGGACCCCCGGCCCAGCCCCGAGCGTCTGATCGGGTTGGGGCGGCGCAGCCAGTTGGCCAGCGGCATGAGCAGCGCGGTGAGGAAGACCGCGATGATCAGCGGCAGGGTGACCACCGACAGGTAGGCGAGTGCGTAGACCACCAGGCCGGCCAGTACGCCGATGACCAGGATGCGCCAGGCGGTGTCGCTGACCGTGCGCAGCAGGTCGCCGGCTCGCGCGTCGTCCTCGGTTTCCGGGACCTGGGCCTCCGTGCCCCGGGGCTCCGGGGCCTCGTCTACGGGTTCGGTCTCCTTCCTTCGTGCACGGGCGCTCCGCGCGGCGTTCCACTTGTTCACAAGGGCGCCGACCCCTGGCCACTGGGCTTGCACATGGACTCCGATAACTGGGTGACACTGAGCTGGGCGCTACAGAGTCTGTCCGGATCGCCCGGCCCGGGCCAGGAGGTTCGCGGGCGAGTCCGAGATGGGCGTGTCGCAGGGTGATCAGGTGATGAGGTCTGACAGGGCATGTTTCGTGGTGCCCCCAGGAGGATCCGACTCCGGCGCGTTGCGGTCCTCGACCACCCGGTCGTGCACGACCCGGGGCAGGTGGCTCGGGCCGCTCCCGTCAGGCCGCACACACTCCGCCGGGGCGCGCGCTCTGAGGCGGGCTACTCGGAGGGTTCGGGGACGGGCGGGCACTCGACGGTCGGGTTGACGCCGAGATAGTTCAGCGGGCCGACGAAGACGGTCACCACGGTGCTGCCCAGCGTCGAACATGAGGCCTCCGACGTACTGAAGTAGCCGCGCTGGACGGCGGCGGCCAGACCGATCGCCAACCAGAGCAGGACGAGTACCGAAAGGACGATGCTGGTGCGCACTGCTACCTCCTGGGGGTGGGGCGGTAGGTGGTTGTCGGGGTTCTCGGTGCTGCGGGTTCTCCAGGGATCTTTACCCGCCGATCCCCTTCCTCACCCGGTTTCCGGGCCCCGGAACGGTCCGGGGCCCGGCGCAGGGGCGTAGCGGCTACCTCACGTCCCCGAATCCCGCGCCCCCGGCGGCCCGAACCGCCACCGGGTGGCGCCGTGGCCGACGTCGCCGGTGGGGAAGGCGTAGCCGGTTCCGGGGACGATCCCGTACACCGCGTAGGGCGGAGGGCCGGCGGTCGGGGCGCCGTCGGGGCCGGTCAACAGGTCGCCCTCGGCGACGGGCGGCCACCCGTACACGACGGGGTAGGCCCCGGCCACTTCCTTCACCCGGTCCTCGTCCCGTATCCGCTCGACCCGCCCTTCGACCACCACGTCCAGGAGGCCGGTGGACACCGCCAGGCTCACCCGGGGCGAGGCCGCGAGCAGCCGGGCCTTCTTCGTGCCGTCCCCGCAGGCGAAGTACGGCCGCCCGGCCACCCACACCGCCAGCAGCGGCCGGGTGTGCGGGGCCCCGTCCTCCCGGGGCAGGGTCAGCCAGTACGTCCCGCTCACCTCGGCCAGGTGGCCGAGCACCTCCTCCCAGGAACCGGGGGCGTCTTCGGTCAGGGCTTCGGCGCGGGGGTCGTGTGTGACCATGGCTCGGCCTTTCGGGGTCGTCTCCTGGGGTGCCGGTCACCCTAGTTTCCGGTGCCGACAGTCCGGAGGGCCGGAAAACGGATGGTGCGGCGGACGGAACCGGCCGTAGGGTCCCCCGTATGACAGAACCCGCCGCTCCGCGTCTGGTGGAGATCACCCCCGACAACGTCGACGCCGCACTCGGGGTGCGCGTCCGCGAAGACCAGCACAGGTTCGTCGCCTCGGTCGAACGCTCCCTCGCCCAGGCCTACGCCGCCCGCGACACCGCATGGCCCCGCCTGCTCATGGACGGCGACGAGGCCGTGGGCTTCGTCATGGTCAGCTTCGACCCCGAGGAGGAGGACCCCGACTTCCGGGCCGAGATCTGGCGGCTCAACATCGGGGAGAAACACCAGGGAAAGGGCTACGGCCGCTTCGCGGTGCAGGGGGTCCTCACCGAGGCCCGGGACCGGGGGATCTCGCGGGTCACGGTCTCCTGGGTACCGGGGGAGGGCAGCCCGGAGGGCTTCTACCTGGCGCTCGGCTTCCGCAGGACCGGGCGGGTAGACGACGGGGAGGTCATCGGCGAGCTCTTCCTCGACTGAACGCACCGCCCCGCGGCGGACGGCGGGGTCCCGGAACGGCGCGGATTTCCGGGGCCGGGCGAGAACCGGAAAGCGGGTCGGGTGCATCCCAGAGTGGGTGAACCGGACCGTTCCCGGGTGCGTTGACGCCGCATCGACTGTCTGGTTTCGTACAGATGCCCGTCCCTCGCGGGCCCCGAACACAAGCGAAACCGATCCCACCTCCCCTGCCTTCGGAGGCCGGACGCGCCCGCGGTAGGCGAAGGAGAACGTGGATGGCGAGCCGCCAGACGGCACCGAGCGGTACCGACCCGGCCGAACGGAGCCGTTCACGCCGCCTGCTCGGAACCCTCGCCCGGCGCACCCGCGCCGGATCCTCGGGCCTGGTCCTCAGCCTCATGGCGACCGCGTTGGTCAGCACCGCCTTCGGGGTCGGGGCCCTGGGCCGCTCGGACGAGGTGTCCGACGGCGCCGCCTGGCTGTGGAGCGCCCCGGCCGGCGAGGCGGTCCGCGTCAACGGCAACAACGCGGAGATCGACCTGGTGGCTTCCCTCCCCGAGGCCGGGGGCGGCCGTGTCGAGGTGGAACAGAACGACGACTACCTGCTCCTCACCGACCCCGAGACGGGCAAGGTCACCTCGGTCGACCTCAACGAGCTCGGCTTCTCCGGCAAGCTCGAACTGGGGTCCGGTGACTTCGGGGTGGTGCTCGGCCGGGACTCCGCCGTGGTGATCGACCGCGAGGGCGGCGAGATCAGGGCCGTGGACCCCGCCACCCTCCAGGCCACCGGCGCCTCCCTGACCCTGGAGGGACCGCTGGTCGGCGGAGCCTTCGACGACTCCGACACCCTGTGGGTGGGCGCGCCCGCGCAGGGGCACGCCGTCGGGATCAGGGTCACCGACGGGGAGGCCGCCGTCACCCAGACGGTCGCCGTGGCCTCCCCGGGGGCCGATATCGGCGTCACGGTCTTCGATGACGGCGCGCTGGCCGTCGACCGGGGCAGCGAACAGGTCGTGGCCATGCGCGACGGGGACGACCCCGTGATGGTCACCATGCCCGCGCCGATGGACGACTCGGCCATGCCGACCCGTACCCGCGGGGACATGGCCGCCGTCACCAAGACCGAGGACGACGGGATCGTCACCCTCCTGCACCCCTACGGTGCCGCCGAGACCAGTTACTTCCCGGTGGGCCAACCGGGCGGCGGGATCGCGGTGCCGTTCTCCGGACGCGTCTACGTCCCCTTCGACGAGGAGGGTCTGGTCCGCTCCTACGCGCCCGACGGCCGCGAGCTCGACACCGTCACCCTGCCGGGCGCGGAGGGCGCGCTGGAGCTGGACGCCCGCGAGGGCAGCCTGTTCGTCAACGCCCCCGAAACCGGCACGGCCGCGGTCGTGGACGAGACGGGCCGGGCCACCCTGGTGGACACCGACGAGGCCCCGCCGGGGCCGGGCGAGGTTCGTGCCGACACCCCCGAAGCCGCACCCGAACCGGGGCCCCCGGAAACGGAACCCCAGCCCGGCGGGGACCCCGAGGGCGGGGACGCCCCCGAAGGCCAGGGCACGGGACCGGGTGAGGGAACCGGAGAAGGTGAGGGCTCCGGCGAGGAGTCCACCGGGCCCCCCGGGGCTCCCACACCCGTCACCGCCGAGGCGGGCGACGGCGAAGTCGAGCTGAGCTGGCCCGAGGCCTACTCCCCGGACGCTCCCGTCGAGTCCTACGAGATCACCTGGGAGGACGGCGAGACCACCGTGGACGGCTCCGAGCTGCACACCCGGATCACCGGTCTGGACAACGGCACCGCCTACCGGTTCCGGGTCCGCGCCACCAACGAGCACGGAACCGGTCCAGCGGCACAGTCACCCCAGGTCACCCCCAGCCAGGAGGCACCCGGACCACCCGGCACGGTCACGGCGGAGGCGAACGGAAGCGAGAGCGCGACCGTGTCCTGGGAGGGAGCCGACAACGCCGTCGACTACCTGGTCACCACCTCCGCCGAGGGCGGCGCGAGCGCGCCCAGCGACCGCACCACCGGGCAGACCTCGCTGGAGGTCACCGGGTTGCAGGCGGGCGCGACCTACACGTTCACGGTCACCTCGCGCGGACCCGGAGGTGTGACCGGTGAGTCCGCCACCAGCGCTTCGGTGACCATGCCCGAGGAGCAGGTGGGGGACCCGAGCGGTGTCGCCCACAGTGTCTCGGGCAGCACGGTGACCGTCACCTGGACGGCCGCCGACAACGCCGAGGGGTACCGGATCACCCCGCACGGCGACGGCGCGGTGTTCCTGAACGAGGCCAGTGCCGGAGGGGAGGCCACCTCCCACTCCTTCACCCGGGGCGACGAGCGGTGCTTCTCGTTCACGGTCACCGCCCTGGGGCCCGGCGGAACCGAGAGCGCGGGTGTGCGCAGCGCCCCCGCCTGTGTGAGGTGGTAGCGGTGCCGGAACGGACAGCGGACAGGGAGAGGACGGACGAGGTGCCCAGAACACGGAAGGGCCGCGGGACCTGGGCGGCGATGGCGGCTGCCACGGCGCTGGTCGCCTCGGGGCTGGTGCTGACCTCCTCCACCGCCGCGCAGAGCCAGACCCCGGCAGAGGCGTGCACGGCTGCCCATCCCAACGCGGGGGAGGATGGGGTTCCCAGTTACTCGCAGAACGCGAGCGGTTGGCCCAAGCCCGTCCCCGGAGTCCCAGGGGGGCAGGTGTACCTCTTCTATGAGTCCGTGCGCGGTTACAACTGCGCGATCGTGGTCTCCAACGGCGGCCCCACCTACATCGACATCGGCCTGCGCCGCAGCGACGGCTCCGGTGAACTCGGCTGGGACGACGACACCGCCGCTACGGTCGCCGGGCCGGTCCTCATCCCCGCCCAGGGCTTCTGCGTCGATGTGACCGCGGCCGTGGGCGAGCGCTCCTTCACCAGCAGGGGGACCAACTGCAACGCCTGAGCCGCGCGAGGACTCGCAGCTGACAGTCGGCCCCAGCCGTCAACCCTCCGCCGCCGTGCCCAGGGGCCGGGACCGTGCCGCGTCCTTCCACACAGGGCCGCACGGTCCGACTCGAAGGCTCCGTCGATCCAGGCCCTCGCGCCGGAGCCCCGTGGTTCGGTCACCGGGGCCCGGGGCGGGCGCCCCGCCTCTCTCCGGGGAGCGCCCCCCGGAGCCTCTTACCCCTCCGGTTCGGTCCAGGCCACCTGGACCTGCTCCGGCGGGCGGCCCCGGCGGGCCAGCAGGGCACGGCCCTGGGGCAGGCGCCGGGAGGCGACCCCGTTGGCGAGCCGCCCCTCCATCCGGTCCCCGGAGAACAGCAGACCCGGCGTGGCCATGTCCACGATCGTCTGCGTCACCGGGTCGAACATCGACCGCGACGCGCCACCGGTCCGTCTGGCGGTGACCATGTGCAGCCCCAGGTCGGCCCCCTGGCTGAGGAACTCCGCCAGCGGCTCCAACAGGTTGCTGCGCCCGGCCACCAGGTCCAGGTCGTCGACGAAGACGAACACCTCCAACCCGTCCCACCAGCTCCGCTCGCGCAGTTGGCGGGGGGTGACCTCCGGTCCGGGCAGCCGCTGACGGATCATCCCGGCCAGCTCCCCGGCCAGCCCCCTGGTGTGCTGGGGGCTGGTGCTGTAGGCCAGCAGGTGGTCCTCGGGCACCAGCCCCAGGTGCGCCCGCCGGTAGTCGACCATGACGACGCCCACCTCGCGTGCGGGCCGTTGCGCCACCTGCCGCACCAGGGTGCGGATCAGGTTGCTCTTGCCGGTCTGCGGGTCGCCGTAGACCACCAGGTGCGGGTCCTCGTCCGGCCGGTACAGGCAGGGGCCCAGGTCGCTCTCGCCGAGTCCCATGACCAGGCCGGGGCCCTGGTGGCGGGGGAGCAGCTCGTCCAGGGACACCTGGGCGGGCAGCACCCGCACCCGGTGCACCGGGTCGTGCGGCCAGCGCTCGGAGAGCACCCGCACCGCCTCGCGGACCCCGTCGCCCAGGTCGGCGTCCTCGGCCACCCCGTCCAACCGGGGCAGGGCCACCTGCACGAACGACTCGTCCGAGCGCAGCCCGCGGCCCGGTACGTCCTTGGGCATCCGCTCGGCGACCTTGCGGCCCAGTTGGGAGTCGTAGGGGTCGGTCAGGCGCAGCTCGAACCTGCCGCCGAACAGCGACTGCGTCTTGGAGCGGACCTGGTTCCCGGCAGAGGCGGTCAGCACCGTGTGCACGCCCAGGGCCGGGCCGCGCGAGACGATGTCGTTGAGGACGTCGTCCACGTCGGGGAGCGCCTCCCGCACTCCGGCCCAGCCGTCGATGAGCAGGTACACGTCGCCGTGGATCCCCGAGGGCACCCTGCCCTCGGCCCGGGCCTGGCGCAGGTCGGCGGGCGAGTCCAGCCGGGAGCGCTGGAAGACGCGTTCGCGCTGGTCGAGCAGGCTCCGTACGTCGGCCAGGACCCGCTGCGCCCGCTCCAGGTCCGAGCGCCCGGCCACACCCGCCACGTGCGGCACCTCCTCGAACGGAGCCAGCGACCCGCCGCCGAAGTCGATCGCGTACACCGCGATCCGTCCGGGCGGGTAGCGCCAGGCCAGGCTGGCGATGAGGGTGCGCAGCAGGGTGGACTTGCCGGACTGCGGGCCGCCCAGCACCACGATGTTGCTCTCCCCGCCGGTGAAGTCCAGGTCGGCGGCGGTCTGCGCCTGGTCCCGGGGCAGGTCGGCCAACCCGATGATCGCCCGGGCCTCGGCCGGGTCGGGTTCCACCGGGGCCCCGTCGGCCCCGGTCAGGTCCTCGCCCAGCCGTTCCAGCAACCCGTCCAGGGTCATCAGCGCGGGCAGCGGTGCCAGCCAGACCGGCCGCACCGGTGCCGCACCCGAGGCCACGAGCCGGTCCACCGTCACCCGCAGGGTCGTGGGGGCCTCCTCCTCGTCCCCGTCACCGTCCCGGGTGTCCTCCTCCGTCACGGATTCGGGCGGCCGGGACAGGGACGCCAGCCCGTTGAAGGAGATGAGCGGCAGCACCTGCGGAACCTCCTCCTCCCGGTCCTGGCTGGGCGGCACGTAGGGCTGGGAGACCATGGCGGCCTTGAAGCGCTCGAAGACGGTGGTGTCCACCTTCAGGTAGCCGGACCCCGGTTCCGGGGGCAGGTGGTAGGCGTCGCCGACGCCGATGGCCTCCCGGCTCTCGGCCTCGGAGAAGGTGCGCAGGCCGATCCGGTAGGACAGGTGCGACTCCAGGCCCTTGATCTTGCCCGAGTCCAGCCGCTGGGTGGCCAGCAACAGGTGCACCCCGATGGACCGGCCGATCCGGCCGATGGCCACGAACAGCTCCGCGAAGTCCGGGTGCGCGGTGAGCAGCTCGGAGAACTCGTCGATGATCACCAGCAGGTGGGGTAGGGGTTCCAGCTCCGGGCGGCGGCCTCGCGCGCTCTCGTAGGCGTGCAGGTTGGGCAGGTTCCCCGCGTCCTTGAGCGCCTGCTGGCGGCGGGTCAGCTCACCGAACATCGCCTCGCGGAACCGTTCCACCAGGGAGTCGTCGTCGGCGAGGTTGGTGATCAGCCCGGCGCTGTGCGGCAGCAGGTCGGTGTCGGCGAAGGTCGCCCCGCCCTTGAAGTCCACCAGGAGCAGCGCGAGCTGCTCGGGACCGTGGTTGATCACCAGCGAGGCGACCAGGGTCCGCAGCATCTCGGACTTGCCCGAACCGGTGGCGCCCACCACCAGCCCGTGCGGTCCCATCCCGCCGAAGGCCGACTCCTTGAGGTCGAGCAGGACCGGGTTCCCCTCCGGACCCACCCCGATCGGGACCCGCAGGAAGTCACCGGTCCCGCGCGGGCTCCAGGTCCGCGCCGTGTCCAGCCGGGCGACGTCGGGCACCCCGAGGATCTCCGGCAGCCCCACGGTGGCGTGCATGGCGTCGGCGCTGTCGGCCGCGGCCAACCGCACCGGCGCCAGGGTCCGGGCCAGGGTGGTGAGCTGGTCGCGGTCGGCCCGGTCCGCCCGCCCCCGCAACGGCGGGTCGGCCTCCTCCTGGCCGGGTTGGCCGGGCGGCTGCCGGACGGTCTCCCGGTCCTCCCGGAGGGTGCCGTCCGCATCCACGTACAGGCGGGTGTCCACGTGCCCGGGCTCCTCTCGGCGTTCGCCCACCAGGAAGACCAGGTGGATGCCGATGTCGGCCAGGGAGTGCACCGGCGGTTCGGCGGCCAGCCCGGAGAGCGTGGCCTGGAACTCGCCGTCCACGACCACGACCAGCCGTGCGGTGCCCGGCCCGGGGGGAGCGCCGCGTCTGCGCTGCAGGTCGATGGTGCGCTGCTCGATCTCCGCGGACAGCAGCTCGGTCATCTCCACCGTGTTGGCCGCGACCAGGCGTGCGGGCAGCGGGCCGTCCTGGACACCGTCGAGGGAGTTGTGCGGCAGCCACTTGAGCCAGTCCCACTCCGGGACCAGCCGCTGGTGGCGCACCACGCCCAGGCGCACGTCCCCGGGGGCGGAGAAGGTCGCCAGCTGGGCCGCCACGGCCCGGGCCACGCCTCGGGCCGCCGCCCGGTCGCCCACGACCGAGACCACCCCGCAGTCGCGCAGCGGCAGGACCAGGGGCTGCTCGGCCACCTCCGCGTACAGGTCGACGAGCTGTTCGGCGATGCCCTGGCAGACGGGGTCGTACACGACCAGCGGGTTGGCCCTGTCGATGTTCAGGCTCAGCCGCCGGGCCAGGGGCCGGGTGCCCTCCCCGACCCGCACGTGCAGGAAGTCGGGGTCGCCCACGCGCCGTTCCCACCGCCGGGCGGGCAGCCGCGCAGCCTCGGCGAGCAGGTGCGGGGCCGGGTGCCGGAACAGGGCCGCCGCCCGTTGGAGCCCCGCGACCTCGCGGACCGTCTCACGCAGGTGGTCGAGGTAGTCCAGGTACCGCTCGCGCTGCTCGCGGATACGCCGCCGGGGGCCGTTGCGCTGGGCTACGAACATCACGATGCCCACGGCCACGCTCGCCATCATGACCATCGCCCCGATCACCGCGAACAGCGGCCGGTTGCCGAGCGTGATGGTCATCAGCAGGGAGCCCGACCCGGTGATGATCGGCATCATGATCATCGCCGAGGAACCCGCCGCCGGGGGGTTCTCCGGCAGTTGCGGGGGCGTGGCGATCACCAACGGCGACCGACCGGGGTCCGGGACCGTGTGGCGGGCGGGCCGGTGAACCAGCGTTGTGGACACGAAGCGCCTCTCCAGTCGCGTGTGCCCCGAAGGCCCGGGACGCACCGATTGCTACTTTGATGATCCCGCGCCGCCCCGGCGCCGGACAACTCAGCTTCCGCGGCCCTGTGGAAAACCGGCCGCGGTTTCGTGGGATCCCATCCCCGAGCCCCCGGTTCCCGGCCGGGGCGCCCGATTCCAGAACTCGAGAACGGAGCACGTTTCGTGAGCGGATACTGCCGGGTCACGGTCACGGGGCCCGACAAGTGGGCCGACCTCGCCCTGCCGGGCACCGTCTCCGTGGCCACCCTCATGCCCCAGGTGGTGCGGGTGTGCTCACCCGGACCGGACGGCCTCCAGGCCGCCGAGTGGAGCCTGGCCCGGGTCGACGGGACCCCGCTGCCCGCCGGGGGGTCCCTGCGGGAGGCCGGTGTCCTGGACGGCGACGTCCTCGTCCTGCGCAGGGAGACCGCCCCCGAACGCCCGGGCTTCGTCGACGACGTTCGCGGCTCCGTGGAGGACCGCGTGGACGAGACCGCGTGGCTGTGGCGGCCCTCCACCACTCTGGGTCTCGGCCTGGCCCTGGCGGCACTGGGCCCCCTGCTGCTGGCCCTGGTGATGGCTGTGGTCCGCACCGCGCCCGCGGACCTGGTCGTGGCGCCCCTGGGACTCCTGGTGTCCCTGGGGCTCCTGTGGCTGGCCGGACGCCGGTCCCCGACCGGGGGCGCCCACGCCGTCCAGGTCGCCGCCTGCGGTTGGGGAGCCCTGACCGCAGTGCTGGCGGTGCTCGCGGTGGGCGGGGCCCCGCCCGCACCCGTGGCGCTGGTCCTGTTCGCCTGTGCGGGCGCGCTGGCCGCGGCCGCGGCGGGGTGGGCGCTGGACCACGCGCTGCTGCCCTACCTCGCCGGGCTGAGCGTGGTCACCGGCTCCTCGGTCCTGCTCGTGGCCGTCGGCCTGTTCGTGGACGGCCCGATGGCCCTGCGGCTCCTGTCCGTGCTGCTGGTCCTGGGGATCGGTGCGCTGCCGCGGATGGCCCTGGCCCTGGGCGGGCTTTCCGGACTGGACTACGAGGTGCGCCAGGTCGGCCGGACCGACACCGGGAGGTTCGAGGCGGGCCTGGCCACCAGCGACCGGCTGCTGCTCGGGTCGCTCCTGGGCGTGGTGGCGGCGGCCGTGGCGGCGACCGCGCTTCTGGCGCTCACCGGGCAGGGGGCCCGTGACCTGGTGTTGGCCGCCTTCGTGTCGCTGGTCCTGCTCATGCGCTCCCGGCTCTTCGACCGGGTCGCCCACGTGCTGCCGGTCCGGTTGGGCGGCGTGTGCGGGCTGGCCGTGGCCGGCGCCGTCGCGGCCTCCGGTTCCGGGTGGTCCCTGGCCCTGGCGCCCGCCGCGGCCCTGCTGGTCGGCACGGCGGTCGCCGCGCTGAGCGCGGTGCGCCTGACCGACGTTCCCCGCGCTTCCCTGCGGCGGACCCTCAACGGTGTGGAGGTCGCGGCCGTCATCGGCATGTGCGTCGCGGCGGTGTGGGCCCTGGGCGTGTACGAGGCCGTGACCTCGATCGAACTGCCCTTCTGACGCAGTGAGCCGCCCGTGCTTTCGGAGAAGGGTGCACGGGCGGCTCTCCCCGGTCCGCGGGGCAGGGGAGAGCCGGTGAACGGTTACTTCTCGTCCTTGATCACGTAGGGCGAAACATCGTAGTTCCTCTCGACCGCCTCCAGATCTTTTCGACCCAGTCCTCGTGACCGCCGTTCACCTCCGCGGATCTGCCCGCTTCCTCGAGGATGCTCTCCAGAGCGGGGAAGTATCCGATGGGATCCTTCGAGAGGGTGTCGAAGACCGCGGGGTAGACCGGGTCCTTGGCCGGGTCGTGGTTCTGGGGGAGCAGGCCTTGGTCCTTCAACGCCCGGGTGTCGACCGCCTCATGTTCGAGGTAGACCTGGAGGAGCTGGAGCTGGGCGTGCCGGTGTGCCTTCGGGCCCGTGTCGACGATGTCCACGATCGACTTCTCGTCACCCGCGTTGTCCGCCGCCCAACGCTCCAGGTACGCCTCCTTCTGAGGGTGCTCCAGGAGGCGGAGGATGCTTTCGCCACCGAAGGCCAGGGCACTGCCCGGCCCCGGGACCGAACCGAGGACGCCGTTGTTGAGCGCGACCCCGATGTTGAACGCGGTCTGCCAGTTGTCGGCCGCCTGCTGCTTGGCTCTCTTGTTGTCGTCGTACCGGGACTCGTACTCGTTGATCATGGCGTCGTGCAGCAGGGTGCGGATATGTCCCACCCGTCCCCCAGCCACACCGGCCGAACCTTCTGCGGAGTTGTCGATCGCCCCGTCGATGAGGCGTCTCTCCAGGGCTTCGACCGACGTGGTGACGATCGGCGCGTTGTCGTCGTCCGCGATCAGGAGTTGGAAGAATCCCTGCTTCGTCCCGTCGCTGAGGTGGAGGGCGAGGTCTCCGGGTTCGTGTAGCAGTAGGCTCCCGTCCGACCCCGACACGGCACCGTACCCGTCCGTGTCGCTGGCCACGACGAAGTCGTCCTCGTAGTTCAGGTAGACCTTCATCAAGCTCTCGGTGAGCTTCGGGTTGATCTCGGTGACCGCGCGTTGGTAGTTCGTCTCGCTCTGGTTGTCGGTGTCGTGGAAGGGCCCGCCGCCCTCGCTTCCCGCCAGTGTTCCCATCAGCCCGGCGGCCGCGTTGCCGGCCATCCGGGCCTGCGACGGCGTTCCCTCGCTGAACTCGGGAATCCAGTCGGTGAGGCCCGCGACGGCCTCGCCGCCGTCCTTCCAGTCGAAGGCGTACAGCCCGAGCAGGGCGTCGGCGTTGCTGTCGAAGCCGGGCATCCGCGCGGCGTCGTAGCGCGAGTCGTCGGTGTAGCCGCCCGGGTGCTCGTTGGTGGTGGTCAGGACGCGGTGGTTGGCCTCCTCGTTGCGTGTGGACACGTCCAGGAGCGCACCGAGCGCCTTCTCGCGCTCCTGGGTGATCGCGAGGTGGTCGTTGCCCAGGTGGTGTCCCGTGCTCAGGGTGAGGTTGCTGGAGAATTCCGTGCCGCCGCGCAGGCCGGGGTCGGCGTGCCGGAGCAGTCGGCTGAAGTCGTCGGCGTCGGCGAGCCAGTTGTGCGAATGCACCCCCTCGGCCCGGCTGCCCGACAACCCGTTCTCCCGCCAGGCGGTGAAGGGGATCCCGTTGGCGAGGTCCTGGACGCTCTCGGGCAGACGCTCCTGGCCGCCGCCGAGGTCCTCGTCGGACAGGACGAGCAGCCCGTTGGAAACCCCGGTCGCGAAGGCCTTCCGCTCCGCGGCACTCCAGTCCGGGCCGGAGTCACCCTCCAACCAGGGCATCACGTGCACGACGCCGGTCGGGGTCATCTCCTCCAGCTCGCCGTAGAACGTCTCGAGGAACTCGATCTCCTCCTCGTCCAGCCCCGGAGGGGAGCTGGCGGCGGACATCGGGTGCTGCGGACCCATGCCGGGCTTGTTGGCCTTCTGCAGGGCTTCGGCCTTGGCCGCGACCGCGCCGACCGCCGCGAGGATCTCATGGAACCGGGCGTCCGGCTCCTTGTCCCCGTTCAGGTAGGCCTCCAGCTCCTTGGCCATCTTCTCGGCCTGGCCCGTGGAGACCGGCAGCGGGACGTCCCTGTCCGCGCCCAGGATGTTGTAGGCGCCCCAGCCGAGGGCCCCGGCCTCGACGAGGAGCTTCAGGTTGCTCGGGTCGGGGCCCTCGTCGAGCAGGGTCGCCCGTTCCTCGGCGGTCTCCTCCAACTCGTCCTTGAGCTTCTGTCCCTTGCGCATGAACTCCCGGTGCACCTCGTCGTAGGCGATCTGGCGCGGGCTGGGCGCGTGGGGCCCGTAGACCGGCGGACTCTCCAACCCGGGCTGCAGGAAGGGGTTCGACCCCGGATGGGAGGGTGAGAAGTCGCTCTTCACGAGCCCCGCGAGAAGGGCGGCGTTCTGGTACCGGCCGATCAGGTCCTGGCGCTTGTCCCTGAACTCCTTGACGTCCTTGCGCCACATGTCGGCGACCGAGGCGGCGTAGGTGAGGACCAGACAGGCCTTCTGCCACTCCTTCTCGTTGAAGGCCCCCGCGGAGCTGATGTCGGAGTCGATCAGCTCACTGAACTCCCTGGCGGACCGGGTGATGGCCTCGCGCCCCGTTCCGGCGTCGCCCAGGACCCGTCCGGCCAGTTTCCAGGCACTGTCGCACTCCTCCTGGAGGCCGGTCAGGTCCACCTCGGTGTCCGGTGGATCGAACTCGGGGATCCTCGCCGCGTGGGGGTTGAAGAACGGGTTGCGCGGCTCGGGGGCGAAGGGGGAGGGAGGGAACGGGGGCTCGGGCGTCGAGGTCATTCTCGGGTGCCTTCCGTGACACGGGGATGTGGACGCGGTGGGGGCGGGACGGGGCGCCGGGGTCAGCGGTTCACGTCGCGCTGGAGGTGGGTGGGGCCGCCGGACTCGTAGTACTCGGGGGCCAGGACGCCCACGGGCAGTGTCTGCGCCTGGTCGGTGAACACCGGGTTCAGGACGTAGGGGACGGCCGACCGGTGCCCCTCCTCGGCCTCCCCGTCGGCCTGGTTCACCCGTTCCGCCGCCGACACGACGTTTCGGGAGATGGTGACGCCGTTCTGCTCCACCTTCTCCACCGGACCCCTGTGATCGGCGTAGTAGGCCGCGAAGGCGCTGTTGATCCTCTTCTCCACGGATTCCCTGTCGAGACCGTCCATCGCGGTCTCGAAGGCCTTCGAGATCCCCGCCAGGAGCTCGTGCGCCCGTTCACTGCTCCGTCCGCCTGCGGCGCCGTCCGCCGTGTTGCCCGCGACTGTCGATGCCTCGCCCATGACCGACTCTCCTCACCTGTGTTTCGCTGGATGTACCGGTGCGGCCGGGGCCCGGGGTCACGAGGGGCCGGCTGGCGCCGTGGGGACGCGAACCCCTATGAGGGTAGGCAGTCCCCCTTCCGGTGTCCCAGCGGGTTCCGTACCGTCATCCGTGGCGGTGGTCACACACCGCGACCTCGCCCGCGGGCACCTTCGTCCGCCTGAGATGCCGCGAACACCGCATTGGTTGACGCGATTTCTACCGCGTTGACAGGAGATGTGAGGATTCACTACCTTCCCGTTCCGAGTGGTTTCAGAACCGAACGGACCGGCCTCCCGGAACTCCGCGGAGTGACAACGCCCCTGAACCGGCGGTGAACGCAGGTCAGGGCGGTCGGCAGGGGAAAGGACCGGTACATGAGTCAGCGGGTCGGAACAGAGGAGACCACCTCCCTGTCCCAGGGCGGGAGCCGTCTCGACGAGCAGAGCCAGGGGCTCACGGAACGCCTGCGGTCGCTCCTCGACGTCCTCGACCAGGACGGACAGGCGCTCCAGGGCGGCGCGCTCCGGGCCTACCGGGAAGGTCAGGCCGAGTTGGTCACCGGCTTCAACGCACTGCTCAGGTGGTGCGAGAAGTACGGCGTCAACCTCAACCTCGGCCAGGCGAAGATCAACGAGACCGACGGTGACAGTGAGCAGGCCTTCGCGCAGGCCCAGCAGGAGCTCACCTACATGAAGCCGATCAACTGAGCCCGGCCCCCGTGCCCGGCCCCTCGGGGCCAGGCCTCCCGGAGCAGGCCCCCTAGAGAGCGAGACCACCACATGAGCGTGAACAGGTACGAGGTCGGCGCCGACATCGACCAGCTCAACGACCTGAACATCGACCAGCGGACCTACCTCGGCTACTTCCGGACGATCATGCAGGACATCGACACCCAGGCCAGGGGCCTCGTCGAGAAGTGGGAGGGCGGCGACGAGAAGTTCCAGGCCCGCGCGACCGAGTTCAACAACGCCTTCGACATGACCAACCGCGGCTTCACCAAGATGATCGACGCCGTGGACGGCACCGTGGACGGCTACCAGAGCACCAAGAAGTACCTCGACGGCCTGTTCGACTGATCCGGCGCACGGTTCCCTGACACGCATGTCCCACCCGACCCGGACACCGGGGGCGGCGCCGGAGGAACCGGTCCCGCCGCCCCCCACGCAGCTGCCCCAGGCCTTCCAGGCCACCCCCGACACCGAGCGCTACGTCCTGCAGGCCGACGCCCTGCGCCGCAGACAGCTGCGCGCCGCCCTGCTGTACGGCTCCAGCCGCTACTGGCGCGCCCGACAGCGCGTGTGGCCCTCGGTGGTCGTCGGCCTGATCATCGCCTCCGTCCTCGCCGCGGCCATCGTCGTGGTCGGGGCCTTCCAGGCCCAACGCGACCTCGACGAGGAACGCGGCCAGACCCAGACGCAGAACCAGAACCCGCTGACGCCCGTGACCCCGCAGGAGAGGGACCCGCAGGGGCCGGACCCGACGCCCTGACCGCCCTCGTACAGCCGAAAGACATCAGTGAACACCAACGACCACGCAGGACCCCCCTCCCACCAGCCCGGCCCGAACGTGCCGGTCTCGGCTGACGAGGCGGCGGTCCACGCGGACGAGTTCGACGGCATGGCCGCCTCCGTCGGGTCCGCGCTCCTGGGCAAGGCCGAGGTGGTGCGGCTCGCCCTGGTCGCCCTGCTCGCCCAGGGGCACCTCCTGCTGGAGGACGTTCCCGGCACCGGCAAGACCACCCTGGCCCGCGCCGTCGCCTCCTCCGTGGACGGTGTCTGGAGGCGCGTGCAGTTCACCCCCGACCTGCTGCCCTCCGACGTGACCGGCGTGACCGTGTTCAACCAGGCCACCCGGGAGTTCGAGTTCCACCCGGGCCCGGTCTTCGCCAACGTCGTCATCGCCGACGAGGTCAACCGGGCCTCCCCCAAGACCCAGTCGGCGCTCCTGGAGGTCATGGAGGAGGGGGCGGTCACGGTGGACGGCGTCCGTCACCCGGTCCCCGCACCCTTCCTGGTGGTGGCCACCCAGAACCCCGTGGAGATGTCGGGCACCTACCGCCTCCCCGAGGCACAGCTCGACCGGTTCCTGATGCGGCTGACCGTCGGCTACGCGGACCCGGTCGCCGAACTGGCCATCATCCGCGGCGACCGCCTCACCTCACCGGACTCCCTGCCCGCCTGCACCGACGCCGAACGGATGGACCGCGTCCGCCGGGCCGCCCGCCGCGTGCACGTCGACGACTCCGTCTACGAGTACTTGCTGCGCGTGGCCCGGGCCACCCGCGAACACCCCGCGCTCAGCGTCGGCCTGTCCACCCGGGCTACCGTGGCCATGGCCCACGCGGCCCGCACGCTCGCCCTGACCTCCGGCCGCCCCTACGCCACGCCCGAGGACGTCAAGACCCTGGCCCAGCCGGTGTGGGCGCACCGCCTGGTGCTGTCCCCGGAGTCCTCCGTGGGCGGCCGCACCGGCACCGACGTGCTCGCCGAGATCCTCGAGGCGACCCCGGCCCCACGGCCGGGCCGACCGGGGGCGACGGCGGTCAGCTGATGCCGACCACACGGGGGTGGCTGGTGGCGGGCGCGGGGGCGCTGCTGCTGGCCGTCGGAGTCCTCTCCCAGTACCAGGAACTCGCCCTGCTCGGCGCGCTCGCAGTCCTGGCCGTGGCCGTGGCCGCCCTGGCCGTGGGCCGCACCGCCGACGTCGCGGTGCTGCGTTCCCTGCCCTCGGGCACCCGCACCACCCCCGGCCGGTCCGTGCGGGTGCACCTGCGTGCCCGTAACACCGGACGCCGCCACCTGCGCATCACCGAACGGGTCCTCGGCCCCGACGGCCGGCACGACGTCCCCCTGGCGCCGCTGCCCGGCGGCGGCACCGGCGGTTCGGACTACTGGCTCCAGCCCTTCCGGCGCGGGGTCGTCGAACTCGGCCCCCTGCGCGCGGGCCGCTCCGACCCCCTCGGGCTGGCCGAGAGCGGCCGCTCCTACGGCGGCACCGACCGGGTGTGGGTGCACCCGCGCTGGCAGTACCTGCGCGCCATCCCCGTCGGCAACGTCGCCGACCCCGACGGCGAGGTCGACGGTGCCCGGGCCGGAACCCTCACCTTCCACACGCTGCGCGACTACGCGCCCGGCGACGACCTGCGCCACGTTCACTGGCGCAGCTCGGCCCGCCTGGACCGGCTCGTGGTCCGCGAGTACGTCGACACCTCCCAGACCCGCGTGTGCGTCCTCGTCGACGACCGGCCCTGCCCGGGAGGCACCCCCCGGCTGGACGAGGTCACCGGAGCGGCGGCCTCCCTCCTGGCCACCGGGGTGCGCGCCGCGCTCCACTGCGAGCTGCGGCTGGTCAGCGGACGCGGCAGGGACAGCACCGGGGGCCTGCCGCCCCTGCTCGACCTGCTCGCCGAAGCCGAACCCGACCCCGGAGGAAACCTCGCCGACGCCCTCCACCTGGCCCGCACCCGCAGCGAGGGGGACACCGCCATCCTGGTCAGCGGTGCCCTGGACCCCGCCGACCTGCGGATCTTCGGGCAGCTCGGAGACCGCTACTCCGGGCTGTTCGCGGCGCTCCTGGGCCAACCGGAGCGCCCGCCCGCGCCGCCCTCCGTCACACTCATCACCGCCGGCGACGCCGCGTCGTTCGCCGACCGCTGGAACGAGGCACCATGGCCACGGTGACGGCCCCCGCCCCCGAACGGACAGCGCCGAACCCCGCGCCCGCCGCTCCCACACGGCGGCCGCGCGTGTTCCCGCCCCCGCCCGGAACCCTCCTGGCCGCCGCCGGGCTGGTCCTGACCACCTACGCGGGCGGCGCGGCCCTGGCGCCCTCCTACGCCCCGTCCGCCCCGGTCCACGCGCTCCTGGCCGCGGGCGCGGTCGTCTCCGTCACGCTCGCCCTGCTCCTGCGCACCCGGTACAGCGCGCTCCGGACGGTACTCACCGGTGTTCCGCTGCCCCTGGCCGCCGTGCTGCTCGGCGCGGCCCGGCTCCCGGGGGAGGAGAGCGGGGTCCTGCGCGGCGCGGGCGATGCGCTCCTGCACTCGGGGGCGCGCATCCTCACCACGACCGCGCCGGTCCCGCCCAGCGTCGACACCCTCACCCTGCCGCTGCTGGCCACCTGGCTGGCCGGTACCGCCGCGGCCCTGGCCTGGCGGGACGAACGCCGGGTGCTCGCCCTGCTGCCCGGGCTCCTGCTGCTCGTGGGCGCCGTGGTCCTCAACGGGCCCGTCACCCCGCCCGGTTTCACCTCCATCGGCCTGCTCGGCGCGGCCGCGGTCCTGGTCATGTCCGTCCGGCCGGGCCCCGGCACGGACGGCGTGGGCTCGCCCGCGCTGGGCATCCAGGTGGACGAGCGCCCCGTCGCACCGTCCCGGGTCCGCGACGCCGCGGTCACCGGGGCCGTCTGCGTGCTCACCGCCGCCACCGCGGTGTTCGGCGGCCCGCTGCTGCTCGCCGGATGGTCCGCCGAACCCGCCGACCCGCGTGCCGCCCTCGCCCCGCCCATGGACTCACAGCAGGCCCTCAACCCGCTCAGCTACCTGCCCGGGTGGGCCGCCCAGCCCGACGGGCACCTGCTCACCGTCGAGTCCGAGGCCCCCGTGGAGCTGCGCTGGGTCGCCCTCGCCGACTTCACCGGGACCACCTGGCTGCCCGAGAGCGGTTACCGGAACGCGGGCCAGACCCTCCCCGCACCGGTACCGCCGCCGCCGGGGGCCGAGACCGTCACCGCACGGATCACCGTCGGGGACGACCTCCCGGGCAGCTGGGCGCCGGTGGTCGGGGTTCCCCGCCGGGTGGGGATAGACGCACCCGGATACGACGCGCTCACCGGCACCGTCGTCAACCTGGACGGCGGTGTGGCGGGCCACAGCTACGAGGTGTCCGGCGAGGTCGCCGACTGGAGCGGCGTCGACGCCTCCCGGGCGGCCCCGCCCGTGGGGGACGTCTACGAGCTCTACCGGGACCTGCCCCCGGGGGCGCCGCCCATCCTCGACGAGGTCGTCTCCGAGATCGCCTCCGAGGGCGGGTACCACCACCGGGCGAGAGCCATCGCCGACTACCTGCGCGACTCCCACTCCTTCGACCCCACGACCCCCGGCGGGCACGGCTACGCGCACATCGACGCCCTCCTCGCGGCGCCCGGCGGCCGGGGCGGCGCAGGCACCTCCGAGCAGTTCGCGAGCGCCTTCGCCATGCTGGCCCGCGCCGCCGGGCTGCCCAGCCGGGTGGCCGTCGGTTTCGCCCCCGGCACGGAACGGGGCGGCGGGGAGTACGAGGTGCGCACCGGTGACGCCTACGCCTGGGGCGAGGTGTACTTCGACGGTCTGGGCTGGGTGCCCTTCCACGTCACCCCCGGCGGGGAGGACGAACAGAGCGCGGGGCCCAGCCCAGAGGGCGGCGAGAGCTCCAGTGACCCCGAAGCAAAGGAGTTCGAGGGTTCCTCCGGCGGGCAGGACCCGGGGGAGGCGGCACCCGGGCGCGAGGGCGGGGACCGCCTCGGAGCGGTGCGGGCGGCGGCCGTCGCCGGAACCCTGTTCGCCGTACTCCTGCTCGTCCCAGCGTCGCGGCTCACCCGCCGTGCACTGCGACTGGGCACCGGACCGCCCGCGGACCGCGTCCTGGGGGCCTGGCGCGAACTGCGGGACGGGATCCGGATGAGCGCGGCGGACCTGCCCGCCGGGCACACCGTCACCGACACCGTCGCGCTCGCCCGCGACCTGGTGCCCTCCCCGGCGCTAGCCCCGGGACTCGACCGGTTGGCGGGCGCTGTCAACAGCGCGGGCTTCGGCGGCGGGATCGGGGTCGACGCGGGGGCCGCGGCGGGTGCCGCGCGGACCGTGCGGGACCACCAGCGTGCACTGAGAAAGGGCGGGCCCCGGCTCAGGCGATTGGCCTGGTGGTTCGACCCCCGCCCGCTGTTGTGGCGGGACGGCCCGGCTACGGGCCGCGGACGGAGGGGACTCCGATGAGCGGAGCGGAACAGCACAGCAGACTGGCCCCGGGGTTCCACTCCCCGGAGGTGCTCTACCGGGGGTCGGCCTCGACCGTCTACCGGGCGCGGCGCGACGGGGACGACGCCCCGGTCGC
This sequence comes from Nocardiopsis sp. iso_40, assembly GCF_056173285.1. Lineage (NCBI taxonomy): Bacteria > Bacillati > Actinomycetota > Actinomycetes > Streptosporangiales > Nocardiopsidaceae > Nocardiopsis > Nocardiopsis sp. iso_40. The sequence goes on from NZ_CM149666.1 coordinate 2,921,004, forward strand.
GCTCAAGGTCATGCGGGACGCCGCCGGGACCGCCGAGGCCGACCGGCTGGGTGAACTCACCGGGATCCCGGGCCTGGTCGCGGCGGTGGGCGGCGGACGGACCTCCTCCGGCAGGGCCTTCGTCGCCATGGACCTGTACCCCCGGGGGGACTACGCGGCCGCGCTGGAGGACCGCGGACCGCTGCCGTTGCAGGAGGTCCTCGCCGTGGGCCGCTCGGTGGCCCGGGCACTGGCCGCGCTGCACGACCGGGGCCTGCTGCACAACCGGGTGGAGCCGGGCAACGTCCTGTGCGCCCCGGCGGGGGCCGTCCTCGCCGACGTCGGCGGTGTGCTGCCCGTGGAGCAGTGGCCCGAACCGGTCGGGCCCGACCCGGCGGCGGTCGCACACGCCTCCCCGGAGGCGTTGCGCTCGGACCGCCGCACCCCCGCGTCCGACGTCTACGGGCTCGCCACGGTGCTCTGGACGCTGCTCGCCGGACACCCGCCCTTCGCCCGGGGGGACGGCGGACCGGAGGACCCGTTCGCCTACCGGGAGCGGGTCCTGGCCGAGGACCCGCCCCGGCTGCCGCGCGCCGACCTGCCCGCACACCTGCGCGAGGTCCTCGACCGCGCACTGTCCCGGGACCCCGGACGACGCCAGGACGCCGCCGCCCTCGCCGAGGAACTCGGCGGTGCTCCGGACACGGGCGCGGCGGTGGCGGGCCCCGGGGGAGCAGGGGGCGAGGAGGAACCGGGGAACCCGGAAGACCCGGGGAGTTCGGAAGGCCCGGGGGACAGTGGAGAGGCGGAGGACCTCGCCGTCCCCGCCGCTCCGCCCGCCGATGGGGGTGACGGGGCGGCCGACACCGTTTCCGAGGACGGCCGCTCCGCCCCCGAAGAGCCCCCCGCAACCGAGGACGTCCGCAGCACCCCCGGCCTTCCCGAGCGCTTCCCGGCCGGGTCGCCGGAGCTCGCCTGGGCGGCTCTGCCCGGGTGGGCCGGAACCTCGGCCGAGCCCCCGCCCGCCGCACCCGAACCGGGCCCGCCCAGGAGGACCGAGTCACCGGCCGACCGCCCGGTACCGCCGCAGCCTCCGTCGCCGTTCCCGGAACCCCCCGAACCCCCGGGGCCGCCCGAGACCAGTACCCGACCGCACGGCCCGGCCCCCCGGCGCCCCCTGTTCATCGGGGTCACCGTCGCAGCCATCGCCTTCGTCGCCGTCACCCTCGGCGCGGTCGCCGTCCTCCGGCCCGGTGCCGGAGGGGACCTCGTCGAACAGGTCCGTCAGGACGGTTCCTCGCCGGAGGCCGCCGCCTCGCCCCGGGAACAGCAGAGCGGTTCCGACAGCCCCGGGGATGGGGAGAGCGGAGCCCCCGCGCCGCCCGCAGACCGGGTCGAGGGGGCCGCACCCACCGACCTCGCGCTGGAGGACACCGGGCACACCGTGCTGGTGACCTGGACCGACAACACCGATCCCGCCGCGGCCCACCAGGTGGTCGGCGGCCCCGCCGGGGAGACCCCGGGCAACCTCGCCGACGCCGAGCCCGGTGCGGGCCGGGCCAGGGTCAGCGCCCTCGACCCGGGCCGGGAGTACTGCTTCGTGGTCGTCGCCGTGCTCAGCGTGGACGAGATCGCCCCCTCGGAGCAGGTGTGTACCGACCGGTCGGACCCGGCCTGACCCGCCCGGTCCTACCCCCGCCGTCTCCGCCCGGCAGGTTTGCGCCCTGCCCGGCCACGGTCGGACGGGGCACCGCCACGGGAACACCGAAAAGGTTGTCGTGTCCTGGTTCCTGTTTCAGTGGATTTGCTGTCGCATTGTTCTATCCGAAAGCAGAGATGCCCTTTGCTTTCCCTGTTTTCCCGTGGAGGTGCGTGACCCTGGAAGGGGGATGTTTTGCCCCCCGCTGAGATTGTGCAGGGAGTTGTGCGCCATGAGCAGCATGCAGGGCGGACCGTCGCAGAACGATCCGCAGCAGCACGGGCCACAGCAGCAGGGGCCGCCGCAGGGCGGAGGCCCGCCGCAGTACGGGCCGCCACAGTACGGTCCCCAGCAGTACGGGCCGCCGCTGCAGGGTGGCCCACAGCAGTACGGCCCGCCGCCGCAGTACTGGCCCCCGCAGGCGGCACCGCCGAAGAAGAGGAGGAAGTGGCCGTGGATCCTGCTGGCCGCCGCCGTGATCGTCCTGGGAATGTTCGCGTGTACCGCTGCAGTCGAGCAGGACGCTGAGACCACTGCGGGTGGCGGGGAGGGCACGTCCGGAGCGGAAGAGGAGGGTGCAGAAGAAGGCGCTGAGGAAGCCGCCGAAGACGAGGAGACCGTCGGTGTCGGTGACACCGGAGAGGTGGGCGACTGGATGGTCACGGTGAACAGCACGGAGACCACCGGTACGTTCGGCGGCGAGTTCACCGAGAAGCAGGCCCAGGGCGAGTTCTTCATCGTCGACCTGACGGTGGAGAACAGCGGCAGCGAGGCCACCGTCTTCGACAGCAGCGCGCTCTCCCTGGTCGACGCCGACGGGAACAGCTACTCCGCGAGCAACAGCCTGGAAGCCGACTCGTTCTTCCTGGAACAGATCAACCCGGGGAACCAGGCCACGGGCAGGGCCGCCTTCGACGTCCCCGAGGGGACCGAGATGGTCGCGTTGGAGGTGAATGACATCTGGAGCATGAACGCGCCGCTCGAGATCCGGCTCGACTGACCGCCGAGGGGCCGGACACCGGGGGACGGACCACGGACGGGCGGTGCGGTAGGCACCCGCCCCGCCCGTCCGTTCCGGTGGACCCGGTACCCCGGCCTCCGGCCCCGGTCTGACTACTCCTGGATGTTCGGGGCCTCCGCACCGATGGTCGTGGAGTCGCCGTGCCCGGTGTTGACCACCGTGTCCGCGGGCAGCGTCAGCAGCTTCCGGCGGATCGAGTCCACGATGGTCGGGAAGTCCGAGTACGACCTGCCCGTCGCGCCCGGACCGCCCTGGAACAGGGTGTCACCGCTGAACAGCACACCCAGTTCGGGCGCGTACACGCACACCGCCCCCGGCGCGTGGCCCGGGGTGTGCAGCACCGTCAGCTCCGTGCCCCCGACCCGCACGCTCTGCCCGTCGGCCAGGTCGCCGTCCGGAGCCCGGTCCGGGTGGGTCATGTCCCACAGCACCCGGTCCTCGGGGTGCAGCAGGATCGGCGCCCCCGTCGCGTCGGCCACCGCGGGGGCGGCGTTGACGTGGTCGTTGTGGCCGTGTGTGCACAGCACCGCCACGACCCGGCGCCCGTCCACCGCGGCGGTGATCGCCCCGGCGTCGTGCGGGGCGTCGATCACGACGACCTCCTCGTCGTCCCCCACCAGCCAGACGTTGTTGTCCACGTCCCAGGAACCGCCGTCCAGGGTGAAGACCCCGGACGTGGTCAGGTGTTCCACTCGCGCGTCACTCACAGCCGCACCACCGATCGCAGTACATCGCCCCGCTCCATGCGGGCGAAGGCCTCCTCGATGTCACCGATACCGATCTCCTCGGTGACGAATCCGTCCAGGTCCAGCCTGCCCTGGGTGTAGAGGTCGATGAGCATGGGGAAGTCGCGGGAGGGCAGGCAGTCGCCGTACCAGGAGGACTTCAGCGCACCGCCCCGGCCGAACACGTCCAGCAGTGGCAGTTCCAGCCGCATGTCGGGGGTGGGCACGCCCACCAGCACCACGGTTCCCGCCAGGTCGCGGGCGTAGAACGCCTGCTCGTAGGTCTTGGGGACGCCGACGGCGTCGATCACCACGTCCGCCCCGAACCCGCCGGTGAGTTCGCGGATCGCCTCGACCGGGTCGCCCTGGCCGGCGTTGACGGTGTGGGTGGCGCCGAACCCGCGCGCCCACTCCAGCTTGCGGTCCTCCAGGTCCACGGCGATGATCCGGTCGGCCCCGGCCAGGCGGGCCCCGGCCACGGCCGCGCTCCCCACCCCGCCGCAGCCGATGACCGCCACCGAGTCGCCGCGACCCACCCCGCCGGTGTTGACGGCGGCCCCGATCCCGGCCATGATCCCGCAGCCCAGCAGGCCCGCCGCGGCGGGGGAGGCGGCCGGGTCGACCTTGGTGCACTGGCCGGCGGCGACCAGCGTCTTCTCCGCGAACGCGCCGATCCCCAGGGCGGGGGAGAGCTCGGTGCCGTCCTCCAGGGTCATCTTCTGCTCGGCGTTGTGCGTGTCGAAGCAGTACTGCGGCCGTCCCCGGCTGCAGGCGCGGCACTGCCCGCACACGGCACGCCAGTTGAGGATGACGTAGTCGCCGGGCTCGACGCCGGTGACACCGGCACCGACGGTCTCCACCACGCCAGCGGCCTCGTGGCCGAGCAGGAAGGGGTACTCGTCGTTGATCCCGCCCTCGCGGTAGTGCAGGTCGGTGTGGCAGACCCCGCACGCCTGGATCCGGACGACCGCCTCGCCCGGACCGGGGTCGGGAATGACGATGGTGGTCAGTTCGACCGGTGCGCCCTTCGCGCGTGAGATCACACCCTGGACCTGTTGGGACATGCGAGTTCTCCCTGAACCTCGTGGCCGGTGGGCGGTGCCGGGGGGCACCGCCTCAGGTCACCCTGCCGCACCGCCGGTACGCGTGTCCAACATGTGGAAAGTGTGGGACTCACAAATGGGAGTCATCAATCGGATGCTTCTCGCCGAGCAGTTGCAGGAAGGCGCGGGTGGCCGCGGAGGGTCGCGCGGAGCCGGGCAGCGCCAGAGCCACCCGCCACCGCGTCCGTCCCGGGAGGGCGGTGCTCCTGAGCCCCTCGGCCTGGGGTTTGCGGGTCACCGGGCGGGGTACCACCGCCACCCCCATCCGCCGGTGCACCAGGTCCAGCAGCGTGTACACGTCGTTGACCTGCAGGGCCACCCGCCGGGCGATCCCGAGGTCGGCGAACGCCCGGTCGGCGCAGTCCCGGGCGCCCCACCCCGGGTGCAGGTCCACGTACTCCTCCTCGCCCAACGCCTCGGGGAGGGCTTCCCCGTCCACCGGGTGGCCGGCGGCGGTCAGCAGCATCAGCGGCTCTTCGGTGATCCGTAGCAGCCGCACACCCCCGACCGCGTCGAGCGGCCCGGCCACCAGGGCGGCGTCGAGCCTGCCCGTACCCACCAGGTCGAGCAGCTGCCCGGTGGCGGCCTGTTGGAGGTTGATCGCGACGTTGGGGTGGCGCTCCCGGTACCAGTGCAGGAGGGGCGCGGCCTCCACCACGCCCATGCACTGTTCGGTGCCCAGGGACAGGGCGCCGCGCACCCCGTGGTCGTCGGTGACCAGCTCCCGCAGGCCGTCGGTCGCGGCCAGGATGCGCTGGGCCTCGGTGAGGAGAAGCCGCCCGGTCGGGGTGGGGGTGACCCGGCGGGTGGTGCGCAGCAGCAGTTGCGCGTCGAGGTCCCGTTCCAGGGCGCGGATCGACGCGGACAGGCCGGACTGGGTGATGCCGAGGTACTCGGCGGCCCGGGTGAAGTGCTCCTCCTCGCAGACCGCGACGAAGTGTCTCAGATGTCGTAGCTCCACATCGCGGAGCCTAAGGGGTCGGGCGCGGTCCCGGACGGGCGAACGGACCCGTTCGGGAGGGGCCCGACGCCGTGATCACACCAGCCGCCGCACAATCATTCCACCGCTGCGTGTTCTTCCCGTTCGAACGCGACACGGCAGCGTTCCACCTGGTCGGCCACCTGCCCCATGAACCAGCACATGATCTCGTAGGGAATCACGTGCTCCTCCGGGCTGTGGACGCTGACGCTCGGCTCCAGGTCCGGATCCTCGTCGGGGATCACCGCAACCAGAAAGGCGGGACCGGTCAGGTACGTGGTCCCCTCAGAGCCCGCCTGGCTGGCTGGCGACTCCGGGACGGCCTCGCTCAGCTCCACACGCCAGGTCTCGTCCGGGAACGAGTAGGGGAACAGGAGGGCGTAGCGACGGCCCGCGTGAACTCGAAACTCTGCCATGCCCGCAGGCTGGCACGGCTGCCGTGCCAGTGGACAGTGAATATCCGCGAAGCGCCGGGTGTGACACGGAGCCGCTTGCGCGCAGCACAGCCTCACGGCCCGGTGGAACTGACGGGAGCGTGTTCAGGCGACCTTTTCGGGCTCTTCGGCGGCCTTGCGGGTGTGCTCGTTCGCAGGGGTCAGGCGCCCGGTCCGGTGCAGCCACCAGTCGGCGGGCAGGGTGCCCAGGGGAGGGATGGACGCGGCCAGCGCGACCAGGGTCGGCCACACGCCCCAGCGGAACTGGTAGGCGGCGACCAGGCTCACCAGTACGTACACCATGAACGCTCCGCCGTGCAGCGGGCCGAAGACCTGCACGCCGAGCTCGCTGCCGCTGCCGAGGTACTTGAAGTACATGCCGACGAGCAGCCCGGCCCAGGTGAAGGCCTCGAAGACGGCCACCACGCGGAAGGTCCGGGCGGTCAGGGATGTGATGCTCAACGCGGTTCCTCGGGCTTGTCGTCGCTGTTCGGGGGAGGTCCCGGGAGACCTCCGGGCCGTGTCCAGGTTAGGCCACCCTTTCCGGGGCCCGCCTCCGGGGCCGTGTCCGCCGCGGGGAGGGGCGACCGACCAGGTGTCCTGGAGCCCGCGCGGTACCACCTGCACCACGGGAGAGCTCGACCATCGAAAGGACGGGGCGGGTAGTAGCGTCTCCGTATGCCTGAGGAGCCACCAGGAGCCGAGGAGATCCGTGTCCGGTGCCCCGTCGACGACGAGGAGCTGTCCCGCCTGCACTCCGAGGCGTTCGACCACGAGTTCGAGCTGACCCCCTGGTCCGAGAGGCTCGCCAGGCACAGCCGGTCCTGGGCCGGGGCCTTCGTCGGCGGGAGGCTCGTGGGCTTCGTCCACGCCGTGTGGGACGGCGGCAAGCACGCGTTCCTGCTGGACACGGCGGTGGCTCCGGACATGGGGCGTCGCGGTGTCGGCGGGCGCGTCGTCGCGGCCCTGACCGAGGACCTGCGCGGGTCGGGCGTGGAGTGGCTGCACGTCGACTACGAACCACACCTCGAAGGTTTCTACCGGCGGGCCTGCGGGTTCGGTCCCACCCGGGCGGGCCTGCTCCGGCTGCGGTGAGGCCGTCCCGCGTCCGGACTCCGGTCACACGGCCTCGTTCTGCTGACCGCGGAGTACTAGGCAGCGGTCAGGGACGTGTCCGGGCCGGGTCGTGGTTGCCTTGTGTCGGCACTGTCACCGAAGACCGGGAGTTCTCCGTGCGCTGGACCGTTCACTCCGAAACCTCCCTCTACGCGGACCGGTGGTTGGACATCCGGGTCGCTGACGTGGAGATCAGCGGTGGACGCCGCCTGGAACACCGGCTGATCCGCTCGGCGCCCGGGGCCGGGGCGGTGGTCGTGAACCGTCACGACGAGGTCCTGCTGGAGTGGCGGCACCGGTTCATCACCGACACCTGGGGCTACGAGATCCCCATGGGGGCGGTCGAGGAGGGTGAGACGCCCGAGGCCGCTGCGGCACGCGAGGTGGAGGAGGAGACGGGGTGGCGCCCCGGCCCGTTGCGACCGCTGGTGTGCGTGCAGCCGAGCGCGGGGATCAGCGACTCCGAGCACCACGTCTTCCTCGCGGAGTCCGCCGAACACGTCGGCGACCCGGCCGATGACTGGGAGGCCGAACACGTCGAGTGGGTGCCCCTCACGGAGGTGCCGAAGCTGGTGGGGGAGCGCAGGCTGGTCAACGGCACGTCGATGACGGCCCTGCTGTACCTGTACGGGACGGGCCGCCCGGGATGAGCGCCCGCCACAGCGTCCGGAACCGGGGCGAGGGCCCGCATACCCTGCTGTCGAACAACCGAACCAAGGAGCCAGCGTGACCCGCATCGGTATCACCGGTCACTCGAACCTCACCCCGGACAGCGTGCCGCTGGTACGCGCGGCCCTGGCCGGGGCACTCGAAGCCCATGCGGGTGACGGTCTCGTCGGCGTCTCCTGCCTGGCGCGCGGGGCCGACCAGCTCTTCGCCGAGGCCGTGCTCCGGGCGGGCGGCGGGCTCGAAGTGGTCCTGCCGTCCGTCGACTACCGGGAGGCCAAGGTCAAGCCCGACAACCTCGAACGGTTCGACACCCTGCTCATGCGTTCGACCCTGGTGCGGTACATGCCGCACCGGACCGCGGGCAGGGCCGCCTACGCCGACGCCAACGAGGCGGTCCTGGGCGGGATCGACCGCCTGTTCGCCGTGTGGGACGGCAGGCCCGCGGGCGGCCGGGGCGGGACCGGTGACGCCGTCGGGGCCGCCCGGGAGCGCGGGGTGCACGTCGACGTCATCTGGCCCGCAGGGGCCCGCCGGGGGTAGCCGGGGGCGGGGAGTCCGGCGGCCCTCGCTCCTGCGGGCCTGTTTCGGTCGTCCCGGTCGTGACATGAAACGCCCCTGTTCCGGCGGATACGGATAAGGTCCTCCTGCCCCCGGCGTACGGGGATCACCGGATACGGAACGGATACGGGCTGTCGTGCTTGGATACCTGTCCTTCCTGAGAGCCGACCGGCGCTGGCTGCTGGGGTGTTTCGCGCTCTTCCTGTTCTGCTCCTTCGGGCACACCTTCTTCGTCTCCCTCTTCTCCGCCGACATCCGGGAGTCCCTGGGCCTGTCGCACGGGCAGTTCGGGTCCCTGTTCACGGTCGCGACCCTGGCGGGTGCCCTGGCACTGGCCCAACTCGGCAAGGTCGTGGACCGCCACCCCGCCGGACGGGTCGTGCCCGCGCTCATGCTGATGCTGGCCGCTGGAGCAGTGGCCCTGGCGCTCGCCACCAACGTGTGGGTCCTCCTGCTGGCCCTGTTCCTCCTGCGCCTGTTCGGTCAGGGGATGCTCTCGCACACCTCGTTCACCCTGGCCGGGCGGTGGTTCGACCGGGAACGCGGCCGTGCCACCTCGGTGGCCACCCTGGGGCTGAACACGGCGGAGGCCCTGTTCCCGCTCGCCGTCGTGGCGGTGCTGGCCGTCGTCGGCTGGCGGGAGGCCTGGTGGCTCGTGGCCGGTGCGCTCGTACTGCTCGCCTGGCCGATGTCCGTTCTCGTGCGCAGGGAACGCACACCGCCCCGGGTGGCCGGTGAGCGGCCGACGGTCCCGGCCCGCAGCTGGACCAGGAACCAGACCCTGCGGGACCCCTACTTTTTCCTGCTGCTCACCGCGATGGCGGCTCCGGCACTCATCGGCAACACGGTGTTCTTCCATCAGGCGCACCTGGCCGAGCTGCGGGGCTGGTCGCCCGCCCTGTCCGCCTCGGCCTTCTCCGTGTACGCGGCGGTGACCGTCGCGGCCAACCTGGCGGGCGGCGTCCTCGTCGACCGGGTCACCGGGCTCCGGCTCGTGCCCTGCTTCCTGCTCCCCCTGGGCGCGGGGCTGCTGGTCCTGGCGGTCGTCGAGGGCCCGTGGAGCATCCTGGTGTTCATGGCCCTCTACGGGGTCACGAACGGCCTGTCCCTCAGCCTGATCGGCACCGTGTGGCCGGAGGTGTACGGGGTCGCCCACCTCGGAGCGATCCGGTCGAACATAGTGGTGGTGCTGGTCCTGGCCTCGGCCGCGGGCCCCGGGGCCGTCGGCCTCCTCATCGACGCGGGGCTGGGGTACCCGTCCCAGGTCGCCGCCCTCGGTGCGTACTGCCTGCTGGCGTCGGCGGCCGCGCTGTGGTTCGTGCCGCGGATCCGGGCCCGGCTCCGCCTGGAGCGGAGACCCACGGTGTGAGACATCCGACCTGACCGGGACCTCCTCGGACCCGGGTTCTGGGAGGCGGAGCCGGATTCAGGCGCCGGGTTCGGGGAAGGGTTCGGGGGACACCGAGCGACGATGAGAGGGGGAGCGATGGCCGAGCTCGAACAGGCCCGGTATCCGGCCGGGGTTCCCTGCTGGGTGGAGCTCTCCGAACCCGGGGACGAACTCGCGACCGCTTTCTTCGGGGACGTGCTCGGATGGCGGTTCGAGGAACGCACACCCGAGGGGTCCCCGAAACCCTACTTCGTGGCACACCTCCCCGACCGGGAGGGGGACGTCGCCGGGCTGGGCTCGTTGCTCGCCGAACCCGTGGACGCATCCGTGTGGACCACCTATGTGCGGGTGGACAGCGCGGACGAGACCGCCGAACGGGTGGTCGCGGCGGGCGGCAGCGTCCTGCGCGGCCCCGACGACGTCGAGGGTGTCGCCCGTGTGGCGGTCTGCGCCGACTCGGCGGGGGCCCGGTTCGGGCTCTGGGAGGCCCGGGGGAGCGGCGGCGCCCACCTGGTGAACATGCCGGGGACCTGGAACTTCAGCAACCTGGTCACCTCCGACCCGGAGGCCGCGGAGGCCTTCTACGGTGAGGTCTTCGGCTGGAAGATCCAGCGGGTGACCATGGGAGGGGCCGAGGAGGCCACGATGCTGTACCTTCCGGGGTACGGCGACTTCCGGGAGAAGCAGGACCCGGGGCTCCGGGACCGGCACGCCGCGACCGGTGCGCCCGAGGGGTTCATGGACGCCGTCGGCTGGTTGTCGGTGGTCCCCTACGAGGCCCTCGCCGACACCGTGCCGCAGTGGTCCGTGGAGTTCACCGTCTCGGACGCCGAATCGGTCCTGAGCCGGGTCGCGCAGCTCGGCGGAACCGTCGTCACCCCCCTCGCCGACCTGGGCGGCCTGCGTTACGGCGCCTTCCAGGACCCGAGGGGCGCGGCCATCGCGGTCAACGAGTTCCACCGCCCTGCGGAGTGAGGCCGGGCCGAACCCGAGGGGTCCGCACCGGCACGCACGGTTGTCCCCCTGCCGGAGGATGAGGGGGACCGGCCGTGCCCTTCGGCACGACAGCGCCGCCCTGCCCTTCGCACCCCCGTGCGGGAGGCGTCCCGGGGGCGGGACGGCGTGTGGTCCACAGCCGGAGATCTCCCTCTTGCCACTGGTGGCACCGTTGCGCAGACTGGAAGTCGGGAGGCAGCCCCCGTTTCTCCCAGTCCTCGCGCAACGACCCCCTCGGAGCAGTAGGGACGGCCATGCAGGAATCGACCTTCGACGTGCACGCCTGCCTCGACGCCATCGTCATCCACACCAGCCGGGCCGAGGAGTGCCGGGGCAGGTTCCGCTCAGACCCGGGTGAGCTTCATCGACACGTAGGCGTGGAAACCGCTCCACCGTGTTGTTGGGCAGGGGGCCTGGCCCTTCAGAGCCGGGGTGAATGCCCTTTCCCGGTAGCGGGCCCTGGAGGTGCTCACCAGCGGAAGAAGGAGGCCCCGGGCCAACGCCCGGCCCTCGGCGTGTCACCCTGAGCACGGACCGGCCCCACGAAATCTGGAAAACCACCCCTGGGCGTGTTTGGTGAGGCTAGGTTGCTGTTCGTGTCCAGGTTCCGGTTGTACCCCACCAGCGCGCAGCAGCAGATGCTCGATCACTGCGCGCACGCCAGGTATGTGTGGAACCTGGCGTTGGAGGTCACCAACACCTACCGCAAGGGCGGAGCCCGCGTTGGGAAGCCGCCTCGGTTCGCGGCGATGTGCCGGATGCTCACCCAGGTGCGCCGGACCGACACCGCCGATCTGGATCCTGAAATGGCCGCGGAGTTCGTGTGGGTGGCCTCGGGCAACACCGATATCCAGCAGCAGGCCTTGAAGGACTTCGACCAGGCGATCACCAATTTCTTGGGCGGCAGTCACGGGTATCCGACCTGGCGTAAGAAGCACCGCAACGAGGGGTTTCGGGTGATCGGCACCGGCCGGGTCCCGGCCTTCACACCCGGTGGTGAGCCGTTGCTGAATGCCAAGGGCAAGCAGGTCATGCACCGCAAGGCCACGGTATGCAGGCTCAACAGGAAGTGGGGGCAGGTCAAGGTGCCCGGCTGCGGGTGGGTGAAGTTTCGGCTGACCCGCCGTGAGCTGCCCGATACCAAGTCCTTCCGGGTCACTTTTCGGAACGGGCAGTGGCATGTGGCCTTCGCTGCCATCCCGCACCCGGTTGCGGGTCCGGGTGATGGTTCGGTGGTGGGCATCGATCGGGGTGTGGCCATCACCGCCGTTCTGTCCGATGGGCGGATGTTGAACTGCCCTCAACCCTCCAAGCGGGAGCGGGCGCTGCGCCGCAAGCACGAGCGCCGCGCGGCCCGTGCACCCAAGGGCAGCCCGGCCAAAGCCGCTGAGTATGCCAAGGTGGCCCGGTTCAAGGCGCGGGAGGCGGCGCGGCGTAAGGACTGGGTGGAGAAGACCTCCACCCAGTTGGCTCGTACCTTCGACACCGTCCGGTTCGAGGATCTCAAGATCAAGAACATGACCGCCTCGGCCAAGGGCACGGTGGAGGAGCCGGGGCTGCGGGTGCGGCAGAAGTCGGGGTTGAACCGGGCCATCCTGGCCCAGGGGTGGGGCATGCTCCGCCAACGCACCGGCCACAAAGCCCCGGGCCGGGTTCAGGACGTGCCCGCCCGCAACACCAGTCTGCGCTGTAGCGACTGCCTGTGGATCGACAAGAACTCGCGTCAGAACCAAGCCGAGTTCGTCTGTACCCACTGCGGTTTTTCCTGCAACGCCGACTTGAATGCTTCGAACAATGTCGCGGCAGGACAGGACGCCAGTCCCGCACCTTTTGGGGTGTGTGCCGGAGGGGTGATACCGCGTCCGCGGTCAAGCGCCCGTGAACCCCAGCAACTCCCACTCGCACTGGGTTGGTAGCTGGAATCCCCTGCTCTTTCAAACAGGGGAGGATGTCAACTGGTGTGGTTGGCCCGGCGGCGCCTGTACTCCCGGAACCCGAGGCGCTCGTAGAGCCCGAGGGCGGCTTCGTTGTCGTCCTTGATGTCCTCCAGCGTGTACTCGTCGTACCCGGGGAGGGCGAGGATGTGGTTCAGCACGGCCTTCGCCGCACCCCGGCCGCGGAACTGCCGGGCGCTGGCGACGAAGCCGATCTCGGCCCGTCCCGCCCGCGGCGGGGCGCCCTGCCCCTGGAAGTGCTTGCGGAACACCCGGTCCGCAATGGTCCCCCTGACCAGACCTAGATGCTCGCGCAGAGTCCGGGCGTCGTGGTCGATGGCCTCCTGGCTGCCTTCGGTGAGGCTGGCCAGTGCCGCCGGCCGCCCGTCGATCAGTGCCACGTGGAACCGTTCCAGCACCAGCATGTGCTCGACGGCCGTGACTAGTCGCTCCGGGTCCTTCGCGAAGTAGGCCAGGTCCTCGCCGAACCCGTCGACGAACACCTCCGCGATCCCGTGCCGGTATTCCTCGCCCAGTCCGTCGCCGCGCCGGACCTCGATCATCACCGTCTCCTCAGACATCGCTGCCCTCCTTGAGCAGAAGCCCCATCACGGTGGACACGGTCGGCACGGTGCCTTCCTCGCCCAGCGCGGAGCGCATCGTCACCAAACCGTCGAACACCGCGAAGAAGCAGGTCGCCAGTTCCTCGGGCGGTCCGGGGCGCAGGGTCCCCTGCTCCTGGCCGAGCCCGATCAGCCGCACGGTCGCCCTGAGCAGTTCCGTGTTCCGTTCGACCAGTTCGCGGACGGCGGGCGGGGCCTCCGGTCCCGCGCTGACCCCCTGGGTGAACGCCTGGTGCATGAGCAGGAAGAAGTCGACGAAGTCCCCCTCGCCCCGCAGGTCTGCCAGGAACTCCCCGGTGAACTCCCGCAGTGACTCCACGGGGGTGCCCGAGTCACGGAACCGTTCGGCTGTCGCCCGCAGACCGGCAGCCGCCGCCGTGACCAGGTCGCCGAAGAGTTCCTCCTTGGTGGCGAAGTGGCGGTAGATCGATCCGGTGCTGATGCCGGCCTCCGTCGCGATCCGGCGCATGTTCACCGCCGCGTACCCGTGGCGTGCGAACAGCCGTACCGCCGCCGAGCGCACCCGCTCCCGGGTGGCGGTACGCATCGCCTCGTGCTGTTCCGAAGTCCGTGGCATCGGGCGTCAGCCTCTCACTTTTTGAATGAACATGTGTTCATTCTATCTGGGGTTGCGTGGATGGCAAGCGAGTGGAGTTCGCCCCAGGTTGCGGATGCGGTGGTTCTGGGCTTCTCGGAACTCGTCCGGGTCGTGTCATGATGGCTGGGCACGAGCCAGCTCGTATCTTTGTTGCGGGGAGATAACGGCTTGTGTTGTCGCAGGTCATTAACTGTGAGCCCCGCGCACGTGGGGATGGACCGGTCCTCACCTACACCGTCACCGACCTACCCGCCGTGAGCCCCGCGCACGCGGGATGGACCGCAGCGGGGCGTGTCCATCGGGTGGCACTCCTGGTGAGCCCCGCGCACGCGGGAGGAACCGGGGGCCTGTGAGTTCGCTCGGGATCGAACAGACAAGGTCTCGCCCAGCAACCTGAAACGTCACCGGTCCCTCGCCAACAGCTCTGGCAAGGGGCCGGTTTCGCGTGGCGCTACTTCGTCGCGACCGTACCCACGAGAGCGGACCACTCAACGGCCGTGAAACCGAGATGGCCGAGGTCACGGTTCTGAGTGTCGCGCACGGCGGCTCCGTGAACGTCGGCTCGCGCCTCCACGCAGTTCCCACCCGTGCCGTTGCTGTACGACGACTTGTGCCAGTCTTCGGTCATCATGAGAGGTCGCCTCGAATCTCTTCCAGTTTGGTGCGGGACTCGGGAACCGGCAGCGCAGCGCTCCTCAGTTCTGCGAAAGTCCGGTCGTAGCTTGTCACAACCTCGGGCTGCCTCAGCACGAACCCGGTCTCCTGGCTCTCCACGTATACGAAGGTGCCCGAATCAGGTACTTCGATCAGGGTAAACGCCCCACCCAGTCCGGCATGGCCCTCAGCCTGCAGCGGAACGATCTGGATCCTCAACCGTGGCTTCCAGGACTGGGTGATGAGGTGGTTGATCTGTGCAGTCATCACCTCCGGGTCCTGAAAACGGCGCATGAGGGCTGATTCGTCCAACAGCACCGTTAGTGCTGGCGGGTGCTTCCGAGAAAGGAGTTCCTGCCGCATCCGGCGGGCAGCAACGGTCTTCTCGATGTGCTCGGGGGCGGCTTGGGGGCGAGCCAGCAGGCTGATCGCACGAACATACCCCTCGACCTGGAGCAGGCCCGGGACCAGTCCCAGCGCGAATTCCCTGATCTCCACAGCGGTCTGCTCGGCTTCGGCGACCTCTCGGAAGTAGGCGCTCGTACCTGCCTCGGAGAATGCCGCGTCCCATGCACTGATCAGCACACCGTGCGCGGTAAGAGCGGAGTCCAACCGGACCACATAGTCCCGCTGCGTCCGTTTCTTCCCCCGTTCGACATCGCTGATCGTGCTCTGACCGACGGTGGAGGCAGCGGCGAGTTCTTGCTGGGTCATGGTGGCCTGTAGCCGAAGTTTCTTCACGAGCTTGCCGAACCGGGTCAGCGATACCTGGCCATCGTTGCTCTTCACCACGGAACTCCGGTCGAATATCTGAAGTTATCGCTGCTTATGGAACCTCTACCGAGCTTGCCGATAAACATAGACCAGGGGACGGGACCCAGGGCAGTGTTTCCGGGGAAAGGGCTGCTCCTCGCAGCTAAAAGCCCCGGGGTCGGAGTCGAAGACCGCCGAACCGGGGCTGTGGCCCACCCCGAAACCCCGAGGCGAGAAGAATGCAGGATATCCCCGCACGACAGGCGCTACCAGAGCGCTCCTACCCCCGACGGCTCCGGCTCGAAAGCCCCCACCAGCACGGCATCCTCCTGGGCCACACCCGCGAGTACGCACCCCTGATCGGCTGGTGCCGCAGTGTCCTGCCCGGGAACGCCCGCCCGCTGATCCAGGTCGCCCGCGCCCTGGTCGACAACGCCCACCGGCACAGCCGTTCCGGGAGTCCCGGCGGCACCGTCCGTGTCGTGCTGGACCGGGCCCGGCCTTTCCTGCCGCATCTCTACGTCACCGACAACGGCCCTCTGCACGGGTCAGGTATCGACTACCCCAGGTTGGAGAGGCAGGCAGACGGGTGCGGCCTGGCCCTCGTTGAACGGCTTTCCGTGTACTGGGACTTCTCCTGGTCCTGGGACGGGCACCGTATTCGCGAACTGACCGTTCAGGTCGTTCTGGATCTCACCGACCGGTGAGACCATTTCCCGAGAACCAGAACTGGCCCGGAAAGCGCTGCAACGCTTTCCGAGCCCCGATCCCGAAATCCAACATCCCAGAATATGAAGAAAGCAGGATCAATGACGAACCCTATCCCCGAACCCCGGGGCGCCGCACGGTTTTCGCTTCGCGGACCCGCCCAGTCCGGTCCGGCCTGCGACACCTGCGCCCACCGGACCTGTCGCCTCCTGCGCGCCCGCCACCTGCCCCTCCTGGGCGGCCACCGCCGCGAGTTCGTCCGCGAACACCTGCGTGCCGCCGCCCTACAGGCCCGCAACCCGCACCGGCTGATCTGGTTCGGTGAGAGCACCCAGTCCTACTGGGTCGCCGACGCCCGGGGCCTGACCGAGGCCGCCGACTCCGGGAGCCTGCTCGTACTGCTGGATCCCTGCCCGGAGTGGTAGCCCCGCCGCTCCCCGCCGCTCCCCGCCGGACGAACCCGAACGGCTCCACACCTTTCTGCTCCGACGGGCCCGCCCGTGAACATCTACGCGCCACCGAGGCGGGCACACTGAGGCCGCGCCGAGGGGGCACTGCCCCGGCGCGGCCGAACAGACGACCTCCCCGGCTCCAGGCCAGCGCGGTCCTCAGATCACCCCGAACCCTCCGCCCGCCCCGGACTCTCAGGACCCCGGTCCCTCAGTACAGACGCGGGGTCCGGGGCGGTTCCTGACGGCGCTGCCCGGTCGCCTCGAAGGCGGCCGCGATCCTCAGCAGCCGTGCGTCGTCGTAGGCGCGTCCGGCGAAGGTCAACCCCACCGGCATACCGGTGTCGGGCATCGTGCCCATCGGAACCGTCACCGTGGGGATGCCCAGGTGCCGCCAGACGAGGTTCCCGTTGGCGACCCACACCCCGTTGCGCCAGGCGACGTCGGCGGACTCGGGGTTCACGTCGGCGTCGGCCGGGGCGACGTCGGCCACCGCCGGGAAGGCGATCGCGTCCAGCCCCAGCTCGTCCAACCAGTCCTCGAAGTCGACCCGGCGCGTGCGCTCCAGACCCCGGACCCCCTCCTCCAGGTGCGGGATCTCGGTGAGGGAGGAAGGAACCCCCGCGCGGCGCACGAACTCCGGGTAGGCGGCGATGTCGTCGTCGAACCCGTCGTAGCGGTCCGGCAGGGTGCCAGGCTCGTGCGGGAAGATGCGGGCGCCGTCGACCTGCCCCAGGTCGTTCAGCTTCGGGTCGCCGTTGGCGCGCAGGAAGTCCTGCCAGGACCAGGCGGACAGGTCCAGCAGCTCACGGTCCAGGTACTCCCGGCTGACCAGCCCCCGCGTCCTGATGGTGGGGGCGCCCGGCCGGTCGCCCTCGTAGTTGGTCACCACCGGCAGATCCGTCTCCCGGACGCAGACACCGGAGGCCTCCAGGTCGGCCCGGGCCTCCTCCCACAGCCGCAGCACGCTCGGCCGGGTGGCCACCGGCTGCCCGGTGGGACCGCCGATACCGGGGTTCTCCGAGGTCCCCGCCTCGGGGTCCCCGCCGGTGTAGAGCCTCGGGGCGCCGATCCTGAGCCCGTCCAGGGCCCGCCGCCCCGCGTCCGCGTCGGCCGCGCCCAGGTCGGTGAAGCAGTCGGGCCGCACCCGTGAGGCCGCCGGAACCTCGACCCACGGCTGGCAGCGCCAGAAGTCCCCGCGCGTCTCGGTGTCGTCGGTGACGAGCACCTCCAGCAGCTCCAGCATGTCGGTCATGGTGCGGGTGTGCGGCACCACCACGTCCATGGTGGGCACCAGCGGCCAGTTCCCCCGGATGGAGACGACCCCCCAGGACGGGGTGTAGGCGCAGAGCGCGTTGTTGGAGGCGGGCGCGCGCCCGGACGACCAGGTCTCCTCGGCCAGCCCGAAGGCGGCGAAGCTGGCGGCGGTGGCCGTGCCCGAGCCGTTGGAGGAACCCGAGGCGAAGGCCGAGGTCAGGTAGTCCCCGTTGTAGGGGCTCTCGGCGCGCCCGTACACACCGCGCTGCATGCCGCCGTTGGCCATCGGCGGCATGTTGGTCAGCCCGATCAGCACGGCTCCGTTCTCACGCAGCCGCTGCACCGTGAACGAGTCGCGCTGGGCCACCAGGTGCTCGAAGGCCGGGGACCCGCCCGCGACCGTCAGCCCGCGCGCCTGGTAGCTGTCCTTGGCGGTGTAGGGGATCCCGTCCAGCGGCCCCAGGACCCGCCCGCGCGCCCGGCGCTCGTCGGAGGCCCGGGCCTCGGCGAGGGCGTCGGGGTTCGCCACCACCACGGCGTTGAGCGCGATCCCGCTCCGGTCGTAGGCCTCGATCCGCGCCAGGTAGTTGCGCACCAGCGTCTCACTGCTCACGCGGCCCCGCTCCAGGTCCTCGCGCAGCTGCGGGATCGTGGCCTCGACGACGTCGTAGAGCTCCATCAGTGTGTCCTCTCCTGCTCACACGGGGTCGGCTGCTGCTGGGTGATGCAGTGGACGCCGCCGCCGAAACGGAAGATGTCGCGGGCGTCGACCTGCTCGATCCGGCGGCCCGGGTAGGCCTCGGCCAGGATGCGCGCGGCCTCCTCGTCCCGCGGGTCGTCGAAGGCGCACAGCACCACGACCCCGTTGGCGACGTAGTGGTTGATGTAGGACCAGTCGACGAACTCCCCGTCCTCGTCGGTGAGGGCTTCGGGGGCGGGCACGTCGACGATGCGCAGCGGGTTGCCGTCGGCGTCCGCGGCGCTCTCCAGGACCCGGCGAAGGGATCGGGTGATCTCGTGGTCCGGGTGGCGGGGGTCGTCTTGGCGGTGCAGCAGCACGGTGCCGGACTCGGTGAAGCTCGCCACGATGTCGACGTGCCCGCGGGTGCCGAACTCGTCGTAGTCGCGCCAGAGCCCGCGGGGCAGCCAGACGGCGTGGCTGGTGCCCAGCCTCGCGTGGATTCGCGCCTCCACGTCCGCCCTGGCCAGCCCCGGGTTGCGGCCCGGGTCCAACTGCACGGTCTCGGTCAGCAGGACCGTGCCGCAGGCGTCGACGTGGAACCCGCCGCCCTCGTTGACCAGGCTGCTCGGGATCCGGGGGACCCCGGCCAGCTCTGCCATTCGGCCGCCCACGAGCCGGTCCGACTCCCAGGCCGCCCACCCCTGGGCGCCCCAGCCGTTGAAGACCCAGTCCACGCCCCGGACGCTCCCGTCGCGACCGTGCACGAAGGTGAGCCCGATGTCGCGCATCCAGGCGTCGTCCAGGGGCATCACCACCGTTTCGATCCCGGGGCCGAGCAGCGCCGCGGCCGTCTCGGCGTCCTCGGGGGAGACCGCCACCGTCACGGGTTCGTGGCGTGCGATGGTGCGGGCCACCGCCGTCCACGCCGCACGGGCGCGCTCCAGGGTCGGGCTCCCGTGCGGTCCGAAGGTGTCGTTGGCGGGCGGGAAGGCCATCCAGGTGCGTTCGTGCGGTGCCCATTCCGGTGGCATCACCGTGGCGGGCGGCCCGTCGGCGGAACTGTGAGCGAACATGTCAATCCTTGTCGGGGAACAGTGGTCCGGGGCCGCAGGACCCCGGGCGGGGCCGCAGGACCCCGGGCGGGGCCGGGCCCGCTGCGGGTCCGGCCCCGGGGCGTCAGCCCTGCGTGGGGTACTCCGTGGTCACGAACCGGCGCCGGAAGAACTCGGGGCTGCGCAGGTACTGCACGACCATGGCCGCGCCCCCGAGGACGAAGATGGCGACCCCCAGGACGAACACCAGCCCGATCCCGCCGATCTGCGACCCGGAGCCGTAGGCGGGGTCCATGGAGTCCCAGGCGGTCTGGAAGAAGAAGACGAGCAGCAGGAGCCCGCCGATCAGCGGTGCCACCAGCTTGGTGAACAGGCCGCCCAACGACGCGGCGGCCTCGCGCCGGAAGTACCAGGCGCAGGCGAGGGCGGTCACGCCGTAGTAGAAGCAGACCATCATGCCCAGCGTGGTGATGGTGTCCCACAGGACGTTCTCGGAGAGCACCCGCATGACCGCGTAGAAGACCGAGGCGATGAGCACCGACACGACGGTCGCGTAGCCGGGGGTCCTGTGCACCGGGCTGACCCGGGCGTACTTCGGCGAGAGCGCCCCGTAGTGGCCCATCGCGAGCATGGTGCGCGCCGGCGAGATCATCGTGGACTGCAGCGAGGAGGCCGAGGAGGACAGCACCGCCAGGGACATCAGGACGGCGAAGGGGCCCATCACCGGACCGGCCAGCGCCGCGAAGACGTTCTCCTGGATGCCGGGGTTGCCCAGGCCGAACTCACCGGTGGAGACACCCGCGAAGGAGAGGGTGGCCACCGACACCGCGGTGTAGAGCGCGACGACCACCAGGATGGTGGCGATGGCGGCCTTGCCCGGGGTCGTCGTCGCGCCGCGGCTCTCCTCGTTCATCGTCACGACCACGTCCCAGCCCCAGTAGATGAAGACCGACAGGGCCACGCCGGCGGCGAAGGCGGAGAAGGAGTCGACGCCGAAGGGGTTGAACCACTCCAGCCGCACGGGGGTGGCGTCGAAGGCCGAACCGGCGTTGACCTGGACGAACGCGGCGATCGAGAACCACACCAGCACCACGAGCTGGAACGTGACCAGGATGTACTGGAAGGTCTTGGTGGCCTCCAGCCCCCGGTAGGAGATCCAGGCCGCGGCGGCCATGAAGGCCAGGCAGGTCAGGATGTTGACCGGCACGTTGCGGGTCAGTTCGGCGATCTGCCCCTGGCCGGTCAGCTGCGCGATCGCCAGGTAGAAGAAGTCGACGGCGATACCCGCGAGGTTGGACAGCACCAGGATGGTCGCGGCCAGCAGGCACCAGCTGGCCATCCAGCCGACCCAGGGACCGAAGGCCCGGGAGGCCCAGGTGAAGGTGGTGCCGGAGTCGGGCATCGCCTTGTTGAGCTGGCGGTAGCCGATCGCCACCAGCAGCATCGGGACGAAGCCGACCAGCAGGATCGCTGGCAGGTGCTCACCGACGGCGGAGGCCGTCGGGCCCAGGGCGCCGGAGAGGGTGTAGGCCGGGGCGATGGTGGAGACGCCGATGACCAGGCCTCCCAGGAGTCCGATCGCTCCCTTGCTGAGGCCCTTCCAGTTGTTCGGGGTGTCGGTGCCGGCCTCTGCCGGCTGTCCGGTGGTGTGGGTCATGGGTTCTTCCTGTGGTCGCCGGGTGGGTGTCGGCGCCGAGGGGACGGCGCCGCGGGAACCGGTGGGCCTGCGGGCCCACCAGGGGATGGGGTTCGTGCGCCGCGGCGCCGATCCCTCGGGACCGGGTCACCCGAGGGGTGCCCGCGAGCCGGGGGAGGCGCCGAGGATCTCCTCGGCCGCACGCCGGCCCTGGCGCAGCGCGCCGTCGACGTGCTGGTAACCCTCGGCCGCCAGGTCCGAGCAGGCCCAGTGGACGGGGCCCACGGGACTGCGCTGGTCGGCCCCGTAGCGGTGCAGGCCGCCGAGGTCGTAGCTGGCCGCGTACGCGCCGCGGGTCCACTCCTCGGAGGCGAAGTCCGACTCGAAGTAGACGAGCGGGTCGAGTGCCTCGTCGCCGAGGTAGTTCGCCAGGGAGCGCAGGATCGCGTCGCGGCGCTCCTGGGCGGGCCCGCGCAGGAGGCCGTCGGCGAGCTCGTCGGAGACGAAGGCGACCAGGGTTCCGCGGGTGTCCCCGTGGTTGGTGTTGTCGTAGACCTCCTGGCACAGCTCCTTGGCGCCGAAGCCGGTGCCGGACAGGCCCCTGTCCCGCCAGAACGGGGTTTCGTAGACCGCGTGGACCTTGATGACCAGGCCCATCGAGGTGTGCTGGTGCATCTGCTGCTGCAACCAGGGGAGCGGGGGCTCGAAGGAGATGCGCGAGTAGAGGTTGGGCGGCACCGCCACGACCACGTGGCGGGCCCGCACGGTCACGCGGTCGGACCGGACGATGGCGGGTCCGGTGTGCTCCGCACCGTGGGAGGAGGCCTCGTCCTCGCTCCAGCGGATGGTCCTGACCGGGCTCCGGAGGAAGACCGTGCCCTCCTGAAGGGCGTCGGCCATCGTCTCCGAGACCGACTGCATGCCTCCGACGACGCGGCGGTCGAGGATGAAGTCCTCGTCCACGAGGTTGGAGAAGGACCCGGCCGAGGCGGCCATCAGGACGGCCTGCAGCACCGAGAAGGCGTGGGCGGGCTTGGTCAGCATGCCCCCGGCCATGAAGATGCCGATGTTCTCCCGGGCGGCCTCGTCGTCGGTCTGGCGGCGCAGCCACTCGGTGAACGAGAGGGTGTCCAGTTCACGTGCGCGCGGGTGGTCCCAGGGGCGTTCGGCGCCGATC
Source organism: Nocardiopsis sp. iso_40 (assembly GCF_056173285.1). NCBI lineage: Bacteria > Bacillati > Actinomycetota > Actinomycetes > Streptosporangiales > Nocardiopsidaceae > Nocardiopsis > Nocardiopsis sp. iso_40. Next base: position 2,943,196 of record NZ_CM149666.1, read on the forward strand.
TCGGCGACGAGCTTGTCCAGGGCGGCGATGACGCGCTCCATCTCCGCCTCGGTCCTCTCCCCGGCGGGGAACATGTCCCCGGTGTACTCGTGCCGGGAGCCGTCCGCGGCGAGGTAGACGTTGGCCCCCTCGCGGTGCCGCGGGAAGGTGCTCATGCCCAGTTCGTCGAGGAGTCCGAGCAGCTCGGTCTGGTCGGGGGAGACCCACTGGCCGCCGATCTCCAGGAAGGCGCCGTCGATCTCACGGGACCAGGTGCGGCCGCCCACGCGGTCGCGGGCCTCCAGGACCGCGACGGAGCGGCCGGCGGCCTGCAGGGTGCGTGCGGCCATCAGCCCGGCCGGGCCGGCGCCCACGATCACGACATCGCGGTCGAGGACCTCGTCGCTGCCGATGACGTGTGTGCCACTCATGGGTGTGCTCCTTCGAACATCAAAATGAACTTCATTCATTAACGGGTAAGGCGTCCCCGATGTCAAGTAGCTCACTCTCCACCCGGGGACGACATACGGGCCGGTCAGCGGGCTGAAGGCCCGCCACCGCACCGATTCGGCGCTTTCGCGCCGCTTCTACACTTGAGGGGAAAATGCATCGAGGCCCCGCCGCGCGGCCGACAGGAAGAAGGCATCAGTGACCCAGCAAGCCCGCAACGGACGGGGCCGGGGCAGGCCCTCCTCACCGGTCCTGTCCCGCGAACGCCTCACCCAGGCCGCGATCCGGATCGTGACCGAGCAGGGCTACCGTCACCTGACCATGGCCTCCCTGGCGCGCGAGCTCGGAGTCGCGGCCTCGGCGCTGTACAACCACGTCTCCGCCAAGCGCGACGTGCTGGTACTGATCCAGGACCGCATCAACGAACAGATCGACTGCTCCGCGTTCGCCACCGAGCCCTGGGACCATGCGCTGCGGCAGTGGGCGCGCTCCTACCGGCGGTGCTTCACGGAGCACACCGCGCTCATCCCGGTCATGGCGGTGCTGCCCGTCGCCGACTCCCCCCAGACGCTGCGGATGTACGAACGCGTCACCCGCGCCCTGCAGGACGCCGGGATCGTCGGCGCGGACGCCGTGGACATCATCGTCGGGGTCGAGGCGCTCGTCTTCGGCGCCGCCTACGACGCCTCCGCCCCGAACGACATCTTCGACCCGGGCGGTCTGGAGGAACTGGCCCCGACCTTCACCCGGTTCGCCGCCCAGCGCTCGGCGGACCCCCGCGCGGCCGCCGACCGGGCCTTCGAACTCGCGCTCGACGCACTGATCGTCGGCCTGCGTCACAGGTACGCCGTCACCGACGGCTGAGGCGGGGCGGGGCCCGCGCGGGCAGCGTCTGCTCACACCTGGAGCGCGTGCATGACGTGCTTGACGCGGGTGTACTCCTCCACCGAGTACAGCGACAGGTCCTTGCCGTACCCGGACGACTTGAAGCCTCCGTGGGGCATCTCCGCGGTGAGCAGCACGTGCGTGTTCACCCAGACGCAGCCGAAGTCGAGGGCGCGCGTCAGGCGCATCGCCACGCCGTGGTCGCGGGTCCAGACGCTGGAGGCCAGCGCGTAGTCCACGTCGTTGGCCAGCGCCACGGCCTCCTGCTCCGAAGTGAAGCTCTGCACGGTCAGGACCGGCCCGAAGGTCTCCTCCTGGACCAGCTCGTCGTCCTGGCGGACGCCGGTGACCACCGTCGGTTCGAGGAAGTAGCCCCGGGTGCCCTCGACCTGCCTGCCCCCGGCCACCACGGTGGCGTGCTCGGGCAGCCTGGCGAGCTTGTCGGTGACCGACGCGAAGTGCCGCGCGTTGTTCAGCGGGCCGTAGTCGTTCTCGGACTCCTCGGCCCGGCCGGTGCGCGTCTGGCGGGCCGCCTCGGCGAGCAGCTCCACGAACCGCTCGTGCGCGCTCTCCTCGACCAGCACCCGGGTGACGGCGGTGCAGTCCTGTCCGGCGTTGAAGGTGCCGAACTCCACGAGCGCCTTCGCCGCAGCGGGCAGGTCGGCGTCGGCGAAGACCACGGCGGGCGCCTTGCCGCCGAGTTCCAGGTGGCCGCGCTTGAGCCCCTTGGCGGCCGAGGCGGCCACCTGTCGGCCAGCCCGCACCGAACCGGTGAGCGAGACCATGGCCGGTTCGGGGTGCTCCACCATGAGCTCCCCGGTGCTCGCGTCGCCCAGGAGCACGTTGAACACGCCCGCGGGGAAGACCTCCCCGATGAGCCGCGCCAGGACCAGCGTCGACTCGGGGGTCGTGTCCGAGGGCTTGAGCACGATGCAGTTCCCGGCGGCCAGGGCCGGACCGATCTTCCACACCGCCATGAGCAGCGGGTAGTTCCAGGGGGTCACCTGTGCCACGACACCGACCGGCTCCCGGCGGACGTAGGAGGTGTGGCCCTCCATGTACTCCGCGGCCGCGCGCCCCTCCAGCGTGCGGGCGGCGCCCGCGAAGAAGCGCAGGTGGTCCACGCCCATGCCGATCTCCTCCTGGGAGATCATCCAGCGCGGCTGACCGGTGTTGCGGTGCTGGGCCTCGACGATCTCGTCGGCGTGGGACTCCACCGCGTCGGCGAGCCTGAGCAGCAGGAGCTGCCGTTCGGCGGGGGTGACGTCCTTCCAGGACTCGAAGGCGGCGCGCGCCGCGGCGAAGGCGCCGTCGACGTCCACGCGGTCCGAGACCGGCGACACCGCGACGGTGCGCCCCTGTGCGGGGTCGACGACGTCGATGCTTTTCTGCCCGTGCGCGTCGACGAACTCACCGTCGACGAAGTTCTGGAGGCGGCTGCCCATGGGGTCTCCTCGGCCGTGTAGAAAAATGATGCTCGTTCATTTTAGGGGCGCGTGTGGTGAGGGGCAACACACGACCCTGCAGCGGGGGTCACCAACCCGGCGGTCAGGGCGCTGTTGGCGACACCCGCCGCTGCCACCATCAGCACCGGAAACGCCCTCGGCCACCAGCCGCGGCCGGGGTACTAAGCTTCTCTCCATGGATGCGAGCCCCCCGCAGAACCCGCGACCCGGCCCGAACCGACAGAAACCCTTCTCCTTCGGTGACACTGTTTTCACGGGATTGGTCATGTGCATTCCCGTGGGGATTTTCACCGTGCCGATCGGCCTGGAGATGGAGAACTGGTGGCTGATCATCCTCACGCCCCCGGCGCTGATCGCCCTGGTAGCACTGATCACGCTGGTGAACAGGGCGATCGGGGGTAACCGGACCATTCTCCGCGGCCTGCGGGCCCTCACCGTGGCCCTGGGCATCGCGGTCGGGGCCTTCCTCGTCTGGTTCGGTGTGTCCTTTTTCCTGAACGTGGACGTCTGCGATCCTCAGACCTCCCGCTGCGTGCTGATCATCGACGGGGTGATGAGCGGCGAGAGCACGGAGTCGGTCGGCAGCCAACTCTTCGGCGCCTTCGTGCTCTCCCTCGGGGCTATCATCCCGGGGCTCCTTCTCATCGGTTTCTGCGTCCGGGCGGTCGTGCAGACCCTGAGGCACAAACCCGCGAAGGACTGAACCCCCTCCTCGTGCCTCCACGCCCGGGGCAAGCCCTTGACGGGACCGCTGGGACGATCCGGAGCCGTGGGCCGGTGCAGCACGCCGACGTGCGGGCGGCGCACCGGGCCGACGCGTGATCGTCCGGCCCGCGGCGGGGCGGCCGGGAACGGACCTCGGAAAAAGCTTCGCGAAACGGCATCCGGCCGTGGAACAATCGCACCCGTCCACGACGGGTACGGGTGACGAGAGAAGCTCCCATGACAACCTCGGACCCCGGTCCGCAGCCTGAGGAGAAGAGGACGGGAGGACTACGCCTCCTCCTGACGAACGCGCCCTTCCGCGCCCTGTTCACCTCCCGGACCGTGTCGTACACGGGTGAGGCGGTCAGCCTGGTCGCGCTCATGCTGTTCGTCGCCGACTCGACCGGCCAGGCGATCGCGGTGTCCCTCCTGCTCCTGGTCGGGGACTTCGTCCCGGCCCTGCTCGGGCCGATCACCGGCGCGGTCAGCGATCGCTTCGACCTCAAGCGGGTGATGATCGCCTGCGAGGCGGTCCAGGGGGCCGCGCTGCTGCTGATCGCCCTGTCGATGCCGCCGCTCCCGCTGCTGCTGGTACTGGTGGCCGCACGGGCGGCGGCCGGTCAGGTGTTCATGCCGGCCTCCCGTGCGGCGGTGCCCGCACTGGTGCGCGGACGCGACCTGGAGGCGGCCAACTCCAGCATCGGGTTCGGCACCAACGGGGCCGAGGCCGTCGGTCCGCTGCTGGCCGCCGCGCTGTTCCCGTTCCTGGGGATCCAGGGCGTGCTGTTCGGCGCGGCGGCGGCCTACGGGTTCTCCGCGCTCCTCCTGCTCAGGGTGCGGCCGCTGCCCCCGGTCCGGGAGGAGCACGGGTCCACCTCGCTGCTGACCGATGCCAGGGAGGGGCTGGGCTACATCTGGTCGGTCTCGCCGGTCCGGGTGATCGCACTGGGATTCTGCGTCGTGGTCGCCTTCAACGGGATCGACGACGTGGCGCTGGTGCTGCTGGCCAAGGACACCTTCGGTGCGGGGGACTCGGCCGTGGGCCTGCTGCTGGGCGCGGTCGGCATCGGCCTGGTGGCCGGCTACGCGCTGCTCGCGCGCCACGGCATGCGCGGATCGATGCTCGCCCTGCTGCTCCTCGGGTTCGCCGTGAGCAGCCTGGGCAACCTGCTGACGGGTCTGGCCTGGGCGGTCGCCGCGGCCTTCACCCTGCAGGCCGTGCGGGGCATCGGTATCGCGGCGATGGACGTGGCGACCAACACGCTGCTCCAGCGCATGGTTCCGGCCGGGATGCTCGGCCGGGTCTTCGGCAACCTGTACGGCGCTGTCGGGGTGGCCGCCGGACTGTCCTACGTGGCCGGTGGTCTGCTGCTCGACGCCACCTCCGCCCCCGTCGCCCTCGTGGCCGCGGGTGCGGGCGGGCTCCTCGCCACTGTCGCGGTGGCTCTGACCCTGCCCCGCGCACTGCGCCGCGGCGGCGTGTCCGCCGACGGGGACCGCCCCACCGACGGGGACCGCCCCACCGACGGGGACCACCCCGACGACGGGGACGGTCCCGGCGGCGGGGAGGACCGTGGCACCGGCCCGGCCGCCCCCGGACCCCGCCCGCGCGGAACGGGGAAGGAACCGCCCCTCCGGCCCGGCGACGGTGAGTAGGGGCCTGACCGGTGTCGCCGGGCGGGATTCAGACCCGGACGAGGACCTTCAGCGCCTCACGTTCGTTCATCGCCCGGTAGCCCTCGGGGACCCCCTCCAGGCCGACGGTGCGGTCGAAGACCCGGCCCGGCTGCACCCGGCCCGACAGCACGTCGGGCAGCAGCTCATCGATGTAGGCCCGAACCGGTGCCGGTCCACCGGTCAGGGTGACGTTCTTGCCGAACATCGGCACGAACCCGATCGGTCCCTGCTCGTACTGCGGCACGCCCACCCGGCTGACCACGCCTCCGGCGCGGACCACACCCATGGCGGTCTCGTAGGCGTCCAGGTGGCCCACCGCCTCCAGCACCGTGCGGGTCCCCTCGCCCCGGGTCAGCTCGCGAACCCGCTCGACACCCTCCCGGCCGCGCTCGGGCACCACGTCGGTGGCGCCGAAGTCGCGCCCCAGGTCGGTGCGGTCGGTGTGGCGGCCCATCAGGATGATCCGCTCGGCGCCCAGGCGCCTGGCCGAGAGCACGGCCAGGAGGCCCACCGCGCCGTCGCCGATCACCGTGGTGGTCGTTCCGGGCCTGATCCCGGCGCTGACGGCGGCGTGGTGGCCGGTGCAGTAGACGTCGGCCAGGGTCAGCAGGGAGGGAAGCAGCTCGGAGTCCTCGCCCACGGGCAGCCGCACCAGGGTGCCCTGGGCCTGGGGCACCCTCAGGGCCTCGGCCTGGGCCGCACCGAAGATCCCGCCGCGCGGGCAGGAGGTGTGCAGACCCTCCCGGCAGAGGTCGCAGGTGTTGTCCGCGAAGGCGAACGGGGCCACCACCAGATCGCCTGCCCTCAGCCCGGTTACCTCGGAGCCGGTTTCCTCGACCACGCCGATGAACTCGTGCCCCATCTGCTGCCCCTGTCCACAGGCGGGCATGGCGCGGTAGGCGTGTAGGTCGCTACCGCACACACAGGAGCGCACCACACGTACCAAAGCGTCGGTGGGCTCCTCCAGTTTCGGGTCCGGCACGTCCTCCAAGCGGACGTCGCCAGCCCCGTACATCAACGCAGCGCGCATTGTTCCTTCCCCGTGGGTCGTCGGTGGTTCCGTCCCCGGCCGTCGCCGCCGCACGCAGGAGACCTCGGTGCTCACTGTCAGGGAAGACAGGGCATCAGGGAGGACAGGGCGCCAACGCAGCCGGGGAATGGGGGGTCGGGTACCGGGCGATGCCGGTGCCCCCAGGTGATCGTGGCAGCTCACAGCCCTGAAGGGGTGGAACTTCGCCGCCGGATCCGCGAGTCTCTGTACTCCCGGTGGAGCTGGGCCGCTCCGTGACGGGTGTGCCCTCCCGTTTCGGTGGAAAGGTCGGCTTCAGGGCTGAGGGTGGGATCAACGTGTCAGCCGTAGACTCAGCCGGGGAAGCACTCCTGGAAGAGTGTCTGATTTGTCTGTTTTTCGAGAAGTTGCAAAAACGGCCCCTTGCCGCCGGTAAGTTGCCAGGTAAAAGAGTCTGCTCCCCGCGCACGCGGGGATGGTCCCCGGAACATCACTGGACCGGAGATGACCAAGGTCTGCTCCCCGCGCACGCGGGGATGGTCCCGAGCGCCCTCTCGGGGGGTGGGGTTCCATCCCCTGCTCCCCGCGCACGCGGGGATGGTCCCGGTTCTGACGCTAACCCGTGGAATTCCTGGTGGCTGCTCCCCGCGCACGCGGGGATGGTCCCAACGTCACCGCGTCCAGCGGCTACTCGGGTGGCTGCTCCCCGCGCACGCGGGGATGGTCCCGTCGGGGTGGGGGACCCCGTCATCATCACCGGCTGCTCCCCGCGCACGCGGGGATGGTCCCCTGGTCGCTGCCCCGCTGTCGCTGCCCGCCCCCTGCTCCCCGCGCACGCGGGGATGGTCCCACCGGGATGTTGTTGACGAACGCGGTGCCGGTCTGCTCCCCGCGCACGCGGGGATGGTCCCCCTTCGACCCGGCCCGCGTCCTCGCCGCGAGGCTGCTCCCCGCGCACGCGGGGATGGTCCCCACGGCCAGGTGTTCCAGGCCGACACCGTCCACTGCTCCCCGCGCACGCGGGGATGGTCCGTGGATGGCCTACGGATACTGGCGTCCCGCTCCCTGCTCCCCGCGCACGCGGGGATGCCCTACACCGCTGCCTTCCTGTCGTCGGGTTGTGCCAGACTCTCCCGCGTATTGGGGTGAAAAGACCCCCAACCATCACGGGAAGAGGGTTCGGTGACCGCGCGGATCGAACGGCACAGGGTGAGCGAGAAGGCTCTGGGGAAAGCCACCGAGGGCTTCTTCGACGAGCTCAGTCTCCAGGTTCGGGGCCAGCAGGAAACGGGACGCGACGGGTTCGGCTGGGAGATGATCTCCCGGGACCTGTGCGACTACGCCGGTGCGCGTTCGGTGGCCGTTCCGGAGACCGACGCCGACATCCGCGCCGCCCTGTACTCCGCCGCCGAGGCACGGATCGGCGGGCTCAAGCTGGACGGGGCGCCCAGCTCCGCGGAGTTCTCCGTCCACCTCACCTACACGGGGACCGGAGTCTCCTACCGGGACCACGACGAGGAACTGGGGGACGAGCCCCGGAGTCAGCACCGAGTCCCCCTCGGGGACTGGGCCGAGGCCCTCTACCTGTGTGTCGTCGCCGATCTCCACGACAGCAACGAGGGCGCCCTCGTCCAGTTCGCCTCCGCCTTCGGCGAGAACGACGTACTGCACCGCGCGCTCGCCTTCTACGTCTTCCCCGAGCTGGGCGCCGAACGGGATCAGCTCGTGCGCTACGTGGAGTCCGCGCTCGAACCCTTCTTCGCCTCCCTCGGCAAGGCGCCCGGGGACAAGCACCCTGGTCTCGGCTCGGTCGACTCCGACCTTCTGCTCCTGCACGCCCTGCTCACCCGCAACGAGGAGGCGTTCTGGATGACCATGGCCGCCCGCCTGTCATGGTTCCGGGACACCCTGGGCGATTCCTCCCCCAGATCCCTGCTGCCGGTGGCCGAACTCGCCTTCGCGGCCCTGGCGGTGCGGGTCGAGGGCTGGGAGATGCCGTTCGAGTCCGACTACCTGCCCGGGCGGCTGGTCGAGGGGGAGAGCCGTCGCAGCGGCCCACGGGTCGGCCCGTACGGAACCGACAAGGACCCCGAGGCGCTCCGGGCACTGCCCGAGGGGCCCTTGGCCGTCGAGCGCCCCACGGAGAACTTCTCCGGGGGACGTGAGACCGATGCTCTGTTCGAGTACGCGGATCGGAAGCTCGACACGATCTGGCGGCCCGAGATCATCCCGACGGAACTGCCCTCAGCGTTGCAGCGCGCTGCCTGGAGTGAACTCCTCTGTTTCCGGCTCTGCTCGGTAATCGACCCGCACGCCCGGCACCCGCGCCAGCTCGCCGCCCTCACCCACGCCTCGCAGTACACCGCGGCGGTCTTCGCCAGTGTCACCGGGGAGCCGGGGGAGACGGTCGACGTGACCATCGGCCGGACCACGGCGCCCCTGCGCTGTGTCGCACCGACGAGGAGCGTGTCCGAGGGTGCGCGCAGGATCGCGATCGAGTACGCCCTGCTCTCGGGTTCGCTGGAGCGCCTGGACACCCTGGTCGCCTACCCCCAGGACGCCTTCCTCCGTAAGGACGAGGGACAGGGCTTCGCGGTCTTTCCCCGCTACAACACCGCGTTCCTGGCCTACCTGAAGGCGGAGCGGGCACGCGGCTGGCGGCGTTGGTCGCAGGACGAGACCCGCCCGTCGAACGGGGCGGTGCGCGCCGCGATGGACGACGCCGTCGCCGCGCTCGCCGGGTACCACATGCCCGGCTTCCCGCCCCCGCCGGTGCTGCTGCTCTCCCAACTGGTGGCGGGGGACCGGGAGGGGTTCAGCCTGGCGCTGGCCGACGCACTGGACCAGCACCGGGAGGCGTACAGCATCGGTGACCGTGCCGAGGACTCCGACTCCCTGGCCAACCCGCACCTCCTGGCCCTGGCCTGCCTCGCCCGCGCCCAGGGCTGGCAGGTCGGGGTGGAGAGCGGTTACCTGCCCGAGGGCGTGCTCGACCGGGCAGCCGAGATGTTCGGCTGAGGCCCCTCCTGCGTCAGATGAGGCCCCTTCTGTGCCCGCCCCTAGAAGGACACGAGGAGGGGGCGGCGGCCGGTCTCCCGGCCACCGCCCCTCCTGCTCGCCGGGTGCTCAGTGCACGGCGGGAGCGCTCTGTTCCTGGGAGTCCTCCCCGGGTGCGGACCTGCGGACGAGGAAGGACGCGAAGAAGGCCAGCGTCGTGATGGCGGCGCCCAGCATGAAGGCGACGTGGATCCCGCCCGCCTCGGCGGCGACGGCGTCCGCGCCCTCGCCCAGCTGTCCGGCGGCGACCGCGGACATGACCGCGATGAACGTGGCGGTGCCCGCGGCGCCCGCCACCTGCTGGACGGTGCCGACCACGGCGCTGCCGTAGGAGTACAGCTCAGGGCGCAGGGATCCAAGCGCGCCGGTGAGCAGCGGCGTGAACATGAAGCCCAGGCCGACGCTCAGCACCATGTGCGCGGCGACCACGTAACCGATCGGGGTGTCGACGCCGAAGGACGTCATGCCCCACATCACCAGGGTGACCACGGCCGCTCCCGGGGTGACCAGGGGGCGGGGGCCGAACCGGTCGTACAGGCGGCCGACGAACGGTGCCAGCAGACCCATCACCAGGCCGCCGGGAAGCAGGGTGAGCCCGGTGACGAGCGTGTCGTAACCGAGGACGTTCTGCATGTAGAGCGGCAGCAGGATGATCGTGCCGAACAGCGCCATGAAGCTGGCCATGACGAGGGCGATCGAGACCGAGAACTGGCGGGACAGGAACACGCGGAGGTCGAGCAGGGCCCGGTCCTCGCGCTGCAGCCTGAGCTGGCGCCACACGAACAGCCCCAGCGCGACCGCGCCCACGACGATCGCCGTCCACGGCGGGACGGCGGCGTCCGGGTCGGCCGCCTCGCCCAGGCTGGAGAAGCCGTAGACCAGGCCGCCGAAGGCGAAGGCCGACACGATGACGGAGAGTACGTCGATCCGGGCGGCCCGCGGTTCGGTGACGTTGCGGATGAAGGCCGCGCCCAGACCCAGGCCCAGGAGGGCGATCGGCAGCACCAGGCCGAACATCCAGCGCCAGTCCAGCACGCTCAGGATGAACCCGGACAGGGTCGGGCCGACGGCCGGAGCCACCGCCATGACGATGGAGATGTTGCCCATCACGCGGCCCCGGCGGTCGGCCGGGACCAGGTTCAGCACGGTCGTCATGAGCAGCGGCATCATGATCGCGGTGCCGCCTGCCTGAACGATGCGGCCCAGGAGCAGGAAGGTGAAGCTCGGTGCCAGGAAACAGATGAGGGTGCCGAGGCTGAACAGGCTCATCGCGGTGATGAACACCTGGCGCAGGTGGAACCGCTGGAGCAGGAAACCGGTCACCGGGATGACCACGGCCATCACGAGCATGAAGGCCGAGGTCAGCCACTGTCCGGTGGAGACCGGGATGCCCAGGTCGCGGCTGAGCGCGGGCAGGGCCACGCCCATGATCGTCTCGTTCAGGATGACGACGAAGGCCGAGACCAGTAGAAGCGGGATGACCAGGCGGGTGGCTTTCTGGTCCGCGCCACCGCTTTCCGCGGCCTCTTCGTCGTGTGTTGCGTCGGGTTGCCTGGTCACGTACTTCCTTGCGCGCTAGAGACGGGTTGGGACAGGGGCGGGCCGGGAGCGGGGGCTGCCGGAAGGGTCCGGTTCCGGTCCCGACGGGGGGTCAACCCCGCCGCCCACGGCAGTATTCCGGTCCGATCGGGGAGAGGAACAGGGATTTTTCGCTCAGGACGGCCCCGGAGTTCAGCCTAAGTGACGGGACGTCCCGTCTCGCCCCCCTTTCCGGTGCTTCGGAGCCCTGCCTGTGCCCTTCGACACACCGGGAGCGGGGGTCGCGCGATCCGTCACCAACTCCTCCGCCGGGTCTCCGGGAACTGCGGGCCGCCGCCCCCGGTCCTCCGGTGAGTCCCCGGCCGATGGGCCCGGGCCGCTCACCGGCCGCGAACGAGAGGTCCTGCGCGCCGCGGCCGCCGGGCCTGGTCCGCGGTGGGGCGACACGGCAGGATGGCCCCATGGACTTCTCCGACCCCCTGCCGAGCAGCACCAGCGAGGACGAGGGCGCCCCCGTGGCCCGGGTGGCCCTGCTGCCGGTGGGCAGCCTGGAACAGCACGGCCCGCACCTGCCGCTGACCACGGACACCGTCATCGCCTCCACCCTGGCCCGGGCCCTGGCCGACGCCCACCCCGGGCTGCGGGTCCTGCCCCCGATCGCCTTCGGCTGCTCCCACGAGCACGAGGCCTGGCCCGGCACGGTCAGCGTCTCGGCGCCCACCCTGTACGCGATGGCCTCCGACATCGCCGGGTCCCTGCGCAGGGCGGGCACCCCGAAGCTGGTCCTGGTCAACGGGCACGGCGGCAACCACGTTCTGGCCAACCTGGTGCAGGCCTCCGGCGGGGACATGGCCCTCTTCCCCGGCCCGCACGACTGGGAGGCGGCCCGGAAGGCGGCACGGATGAGCACCTGGAACGACCGCGACATGCACGCCGGTGAACTGGAGACCTCCGTGCTGCTGCACGTACGGCCCGACCTGGTCCGCCCCGGCTACGAGGAGGCCGACCACCTCGCGGACCGGCGCGACCACATGCTCACCGCCGGTCTGGCCCGCTACACCCGTTCCGGTGTCGTCGGCCAGCCCTCACGCGCCACCGCGGCCGAAGGCCGTGATCTGCTGGCCCACCTGGTCGAGGCCTTCGCTGGGTACCTGCGCGTGCTCGACCCGAAACAGCCGCCACACCAGGACCAGCGCACCGGGCAGGGCGGCGACCAGGGTCAGGACCCCGTAGACCACCGACGCGGTCAGACCCGCCGCTGAACCCAGCCCGGCCACCCCGAAGGCCAGCGCCGTCACCGCCTCACGCGGCCCCCACCCGCCAACGTTCATGGGAACGCTCATCGCGACCAGAGCCAACACCAGCAGCGGGACCAGTGCGAACACGGGCGCGGTGATGCCCGCCGTCCGGGCCGCCACCAGGAACAGGGTCACGTGCCCGGCCAGGGCGGCCACCGACAGCACCAGCACCCCCGGGCCGGTCGCGCCCGTGCACAGACCGGCCCGGGTGTCCGCCACCGTCGCAGCCAGCGCCCGCCACCAGCGCGAACGGCGCCGTCGCCCCACCACCCAGCCGACTCCCACCGCCCCGGCCACCACGGTCAGCACCCCCACGGAGGCGGCGACCGCGAGCAGCCCCGGTCCCAGCAGGGCGGCGGGCAGGGCGAACAACAGCACCGTGCACGTCGCGGCGAGCACCACCTGCCCGGCCACCCGCTCCAGCACCACGGCGCGCACACCCCGGGCCAGGTCACCCGCGTAACGTCCGTGGCTCACCGCCCGGTGCACGTCGCCGAGTACCCCGGCGGGCAGGACGGCGTTCAGCAGGACCGCACGGTAGTAGTCACCCACGGCCCGCCCCCAGGGCAGGCGCAGCCCCAGCCCGCGCGCCACCAGTACCCAGCGGGAGGCGCACAGCACGGTGGTGGCCAGACCGATCACCAGGGCCGCCGCCAGGGCCCCGGCGTCGACCGCGCCGAAGGCGTCGGTGAAGGCCCCCAGCGGGTACCACCACAGCACCCCGGCCAGGATCGCCGTCCCGGCCAGCGACCGCAGCCACGCCGAGCGACGCGATGCCGTGCGACTCATGGCCGTCCCGCGTCCCCGTCGGGCAGCGCCAGGAGGTCGGTGTGGTGTACGAGGGCGCCCAGTTCACCGCGCTCGCACTCGCCGAACCGGCGTTCCGGGTAACCGCCGGGGACCGCGGCCGGGTCCTGTTCACGGGCGGCCCCGACCCACCCCCGCAACCACGCCAGGGCCAGCGGCACGCTCTCCGGGCACAGCCGCCACGGGCTCGGAAAGGTCAGCACCCGGTAGCCCAGTTCTTCGAACAACGCGACGGCGGTCTCCGCCGCGTCCGGTCCCAGTCGGCCCCCGCGGCGCTGGTGCCCGTTGAACGCCCCGCTGACCGCGGCGTCGGCCGGATCGCCCGGGAACAGTTCCACCCGCCCCGACACGGACAGGGTGAACAGGGCCGCGCAACCCGCCCCGGCCACCGCCCGGGCCACCGACACGAGTTCCTCGCGGGTGAGCAGGTCCAACAGGGCGGAGCCGGTCACCAGGTCGGTCCCGGCCAGATCCGGCGCGGTGACCGAACCCAGGTCCCGCAGGCACATCCGTGCGGTCACCGGCGCCCCGTCCGCCGAACGCGCGGGCAGGTGCGCCCCGGCCAGCGACAGCAGGGCGGAGTCGATGTCGTACAGGACCCACCGCTGGGCGCCCGACAGTTTCGGGGCCAGCCAGCGCCCCTGGGATCCGGTGCCGCACCCCAGGTCGGCGATCCGGACCGGCACCGCGCCCGGGCCCGTGCCCCGGTCCGCCAGGTGGACCCGGAGCGGGTCCAGCGCAGCGGTGGCCCGGGCGTCGTCGTCGGCGGCCTCCCGCAGGGACAGCCAGGCCGGATCGAACGCCGGGGGCGGGTTCTCGGAAACTGGACTCAACGGGACTCCTCCCGGTGGCGTGCGGCCGCCGAGGGGTGGCCGCCTCCTTCCAGAGTGCCAGCTCGACCGGGCCCGGGCGGGCCGAACGCGCAAGCTTTTGCCCGGTTCTGTCACCGCTCGGCCGGTCCGCTGCCGTACGCCCTTCCGGTGCCGGTCCGCCGGGGCCCTCCCGGGGGCAGGCTCCGGTCAGACCGGAGCCCCGCGCTCCTGGGGCTCCTCGGGCCCGTCCGTGCCGGTCGGCTCCGGCCGGTCCTGCTGTTCCCCGCCGTCCTTCGCCCGGACCAGGTCGAGGGTGTCGCGCAGTTGGACCCGGGGCAAAAAGCACACCACCACCAGGCCGACCACGGCGATCCCGGTGGCGACCAGGAAGATGTCGCCGGTCGCCGAACCGTAGGCGCCCTCCACGATGTGGCGCAGGAACGGGGGCATGCCCGCCAGGTCCAGGGTGCTGCTGTCGCCCCCTCCCGCGGGGACGTCGGCCCCCGAGGCCGCCAGGCCGTCGGAGATGTTGGTGCTGACCCGGTTGGCCAGAATCGCGCCGAGCACGGACACCCCGACGGTGCCGCCCAGGGAGCGGAAGAACGCGACCGCTCCACTGGCCGCGCCGAGTTCGCGCAGCGGCACCGAGTTCTGCACGACCAGCACCAGGTTCTGCATCGACATGCCCACTCCCACGCCGACGCCGAGCATGCCCAGGGACACCACGAGCAGCGAGGTCGTCTCGTCGATGGTGGACAGCAGCAGGAAACCGAGGGTCAGTGAGACCAGGCCGGTGATGACGTAGGGCTTGACCCGGCCCGAGCGGGAGACCAACAGGCCGGAGACGGTCGAGGAGGCCATCATGCCGAGCATCAGCGGGGTGGTCAGCAGCCCGGCCTCGGTCGGCGAGTAGCCCCGGGCCAGTTGGAAGTACTGGCCCAGGAAGACGGCGCCGCCGAACATCGCCATGCCGACCGCCGCGCTGGCCACGATCGCGATCGCGGTCTCCCGGCGGACGACCAGGCGCAGCGGGATGACCGGCTCGGAGACCCGGTTCTCCACCCACACGGCCAGGGCCAGCAGGAGGAGGCCGCCGGCGACCATGGCTGCGGACCGCCAGGAGATCCAGTCGAAGCTGCCGCCGACGAAGGTCACCCACAGCAGCAGCGTGCTGACGCCGGCGGCGATGAGTGTGGCGCCGAGGTAGTCGATGCGCACGTCCCTGCGGCGCTCCTCCACCAGGTTCAGGGTGCGGGTGAGGACGACCAGCGCGACCAGCATGAACGGTACGCCGATGAAGAAGCACCAGCGCCAGCCCAGCCAGGAGATGTCGGTGAGCGCGCCGCCGACGAGTGGGCCGCCGACGGTGGCCACGGCCATGATGGCGCCGATGAGCCCGTTGAAGCGGCCGCGTTCCCTGGGGCTGACCAGGGCCGCGATGGTCGCCTGGACCAGGACCTGGGAGGCGCCCATGCCCAGTCCCTGTACCGCGCGGGCGGCGATGAGCTGTCCGGTGGTCTGCGCGAAACCGCACAGCAGGGAGGCGGCGATGAACAGGACGATCGAGACCTGGAGCAGTCGCTTCTTGGGGAACAGGTCGGCGAGTTTGCCCCAGATCGGGGTGGAGGCCGTGGACGCCAGCAGGGTCGCGGTCACCACCCAGGTGTACTGGGACTGGGTCCCCTGCAGGGAACCGACGATCTGGGGCAGGGCGACCGAGACGATCGTGCCGCTGAGCATCGTCACGCCCAGGACGATCAGCAACCCGCTCAGGCTGCGCATGATCTGTGGGCGTCCGGTGCCCGGAGACTGAGGAGTACTCAAGGGCTGACCTCTGGAGAAGAGAACTTGCAGACGGAGAAAGAGTGCTGGGGGAGCAAAAATACAGAGTAAGCATTTTTGCACTCAATGCACGTTATCACCGCGGGTGAGACAGGAGCGAGACATGCGGGGGAGAAGACCGCCACATTCGCGGGACCGGGGCCGGGCCCGTGATCACAGGCCGAGCGCCCGGGCCATCGCCCGGGCCGCGTCCGGCCAGCCCGCCAGCTCCTGGCGGCGCAACCGGGTCGCCTCCCGCAGCTCCTTTCGCAGCCCCGGATCGGTCACCCACCGCCGCAGCGCCCGGCCCAACGCGTCCGCGTCCCCGGGCGGCACCAGCAGCCCCGGCACCCGCCCGTCCGAAGCGCGCCCCAGAGCCTCGGGCACACCTCCCACCCCGGCGGCCACCACCGGCACGCCGCGGGCCAGAGCCTCGGTGACGACCATCCCGTAGGTCTCCGCACGCGAGGCCAACACCAACAGGTCCGCCGAGTCGTACACACCGGCCAGCTCCGCGCCGACCACCGAGCCGGTGAACCGCACCCGATCCTCGATCCCCGGACGCGGAGGAGGGGTGCCCGGCCCCGCGCACACGCACTCCCAGGGCAGGCCGCGCAGCCCGGCCAGGGCTTCGAACAGCAGGTCGTGACCCTTGCGCGGGGTCAACGAGGCCACACAGACCAGACGGCCGCCCGCCGCGTCCCCGCTCCCGCGCGCCAACGGCGCCGGATCCACCCCCGGCACCACCACCCCCACCCCGGCCAGGCCGTGGTGCGCGGCCAACCGCCGTGCCGCCCACCCGCTGGTGGCCACCACCCGCACACCGCACCGCAGCACCTCCCGCTCCCGGGCGTCCAGCTCCCGGGCGGTCTCCGGCGCCAGACCGGTCTCGTCGGCCAACGGCAGGTGCACCAGCACCGCCAGGCGCAGCCGCGCCGCGTGCGGGACCACGGCCTCGGGCGCCCCGCACGCCACCAGACCGTCCACCAGCACCCGCGCCCCGTCGGGCTGCCCGGCCAGCACCGAGGCGAGCCCGTCGAGCTCCTCCCGGGCGGGGCGCGGCCACCCGCCCGCCACCGCCGCCGTCCGCACCGGCCACCCCAGCGCGGTCATCGCCCGCGCGATCCGCCGGTCGTAGGTGTGGCCGCCGCTGGGCGCGCTCGCCTCGGGGACGACGAAAAGTACCGTCACCGTTCCTCCTGGAGGATGCCCCGGTCTTCAGGCCCGGGAGGAATCCGGGACAGCCCGCCTGCGCTCTGCTGTTTTGCCTTACACATGCCCCTCCTTGGTGCATGCTTTGTTGTATGCGGACGGCGTACAAGTGCCGGGCCTACCCGGACCCCGAACAAGCGGCCCAGTTGGGCCGCACGTTCGGATGCGTGCGCCTGGTGTGGAACAAGACCCTCGCTGAGCGCCACACGGCATACCACCAGCGCGGCGAGAAAACCTCGTACAAGCAGACCGACCAGGCGCTGACCGGGTGGAAGCGCGGCCAAGACCTGGCGTTCCTGGCCGATGTGTCCTCGGTCCCGCTCCAGCAGGCCCTGCGGCACCAGCACACCGCGTTCGCGAACTTCTTCGCCAAACGCGCCAAGTACCCCCGGTTCAAGAGCAGGACCGGTCGCCAGTCGGCGCACTACACCCGCAGCGCGTTCCGCATCCGCAACGGGCAGGTGTTCCTGGCCAAGCAGCCCCGGCCCTTGGCGGTGGCGTGGTCCTGGCCGCAGGTGGATCTCACAGCGCTGAACCCGACCATGGTGGTCCTCTCCCGTGAGCCGGACGACCGCTACTACGCGACCTTCGCTGTACAGGCGGCTGATCCCGAGCGCGCACCCGAGTGCAACTCCGAGGTCGGTATCGACCTGGGGGTCAAGGACTTCGCCACCTTGTCCACCGGGGAGAAGATTCCCAACCCCCGGCACCTGGAGCGTAAGGCGAAGAATCTGGCCCGGTACCAGCGGCGGATGGCCCGCACACAGCGCGGTTCCAACAACCGCCGCAAGGCCAAGCGCAAGGTCGCGGCCGCGCACCGCAAGGTCCGCCACGCCCGGCAAGATTTCCTGCACAAGGTCTCCACACGCCTCGTGCGCGAGTGTGAGGTGATCGCGATCGAGGACCTCAACGTGCGGGGTATGACCGCTTCCGCACGCGGCACCGTGGATGAGCCCGGCAGGCAGGTCCGGCAGAAGGCTGGGCTCAACCGTTCGGTGCTCGATGCCGCCCTTGGGGAGTTCCGCCGTCAGGTGGAGTACAAGGCCGCACGGTACGGCCGCACCCTGGTCGTGGTCGATCGGTGGTTTCCCAGCAGCAAGACGTGCTCGCACTGCGGGCACCTGCTCGCCAAACTTTCCCTGGGCACGAGGCACTGGACGTGTCCTGCCTGCCGCACCCGACACGATCGGGACATCAACGCGGCCAAGAACATCCTTGCGGCTGGTCGAGTCGCAGCCCGAGAAGCAGTCTCGGGTGATGCCTGGGGAGCTGGTGTGAGTCGGCAAGGGTCCTCCCTTCCGCAGTCGGCGACGAAGCAGGAAACCGGGCCCGTGAGGGCCGGGCCTTAGGGCCCATGCGCGCGCGAGCGCGTATCGGAATCCCCGTCCCTTCAGGGAGGGGAGGAAGTCAAAGCTCCCGTTCGTAGGAGGCCCAGGCCACGTGCGACTCGTGCAGCGTCACCGTGACCGAGGCCAACCCGTCGGCGTGCGGCCCCAGCGCCCCCGCCGAGATCCGCTCCGCCAGCCGGTCGGCGACCACCTTGGCCAGGAACTCGGTTGAGGTGTTCACCCCCGCGAACTCGGGTACCTCGTCCAGGTTGCGGTAGTTGAGCGCGGCCACGACCCCGCCCAGCTCCCGGGTGGCGGCACCGATGTCCACCACGATGTTGTCGGGGTCCAGCTCCGGGCGGCGCAGCGTCGCGTCCACCACGAACGTCGCCCCGTGCAGGGCCTGGGCGGGGCCGAAGACCTCGCCCCGGAAACTGTGCGCGACCATCAGGTGGTCCCGGACGGTGACACTGAACAAGAGGGCTCCCAGCAGGGTGTCGCGGTCAGGTGTCGTAGGTGATCCGGTGGCAGAGCGCGGACAGCGTGCCCTCGGACAGTCGCGGTAGTACCCGCGGCAGCTCCTCGAAACCGCTCTCCCCGGTGACCAGGGCGTCGAAGGCTGGGTCGCCGAGCAACCGCAGCGCCAGCCGTAGCCGCTCGGCGTGGTCGTAGCGGGAACGGCGGGCCGGTGAGATCATGCCGACCTGGCTGGCCCGCACCGCCAGCCGGTGCGAGTGGAAGTCCTCGCCCAACGGCAGGATCACCTGCCGGTCCCCGTACCAGCTCAGCTCCACGACCTCGCCCTCGGCGTGCAGCAGCCCCAGCGAACGGACCAGCCCCGCCTCGGTCGCGCTGGTGTGGAAGACCAGGTCGCGGTCGTCCTCGGCCTTCTCGGGGAGGGCGAAGTCCACCCCCAGCCGTGCGGCGACCTCCGCCCGGTCCGGGTCGACGTCCACCAACTGGACCCGAGCACCCGGTACCCGGGACACCAGACGGGCCACACAGCACCCCACCATCCCCGCGCCGACCACCGTCACCCGGTCACCCACCAGCGGAGCCGCGTCCCACAGCGCGTTGACCGCGGTCTCCACCGTGCCCGCCAGCACCGCCCGGCCCGCCGGCACGTCCTCGGGCACCACCGACACCGCCGAGGCGGGGACCACGAAGCGGGTCTGGTGCGGGTACAGTGTGAACACCGTCCGCCCCACCAGCTCCTGCGGCCCCTCCTCGACCACACCGACGTTCAGGTAGCCGTACTTGAGCGGACCGGGGAAGTCGCCCTCCTGGAAGGGCGCCCGCATCACCCCGTACTGGTTCGGCGGCACCCCGCCGCCGAACACCAGCGTCTCCGTGCCCCGGCTGATCCCCGAGTACAGGCTCCGCACCACCACCTCGCCGGGTCCGGGGTCGGGCAGGGCGGCCTCCCGCACCTCGCCCACACCGGGGGAACTCACCCAGAACGCTCGTGCCGTCCGCTGCATACTCACCTCTCCCGGCGGGCGCCCGTTCGAGGGGAACGCGCCCGCCACAGTCCCGATACGTCACGTCCGAACGACCACACCAGGGCGGCCAGCGCACCCGCCACCCCCGCCACGGCGACCGGCGCGGGCAGCAGCCCCGAGGCGGCCGCCGTCAACACGATCCCCTGCGCGGCCGCCACCGCCTTCCTGGCCCGGCTCGGCGGCAACGGCCCCCGCAACCACGGCGCCGCCCACGCGGCGGCCCCGAACAGGTACCGCAGCACCCCGATCACCAGCACCCAGGGCCCCAGGGACCAGGAAACGTACACGCTCAGCACCAGGATGAGGAACGCGTCGGCCTCCATGTCGAAGCGCGCCCCGAAGTCCGACTCCGTGCGCGTCCCCCGGGCCACCAGCCCGTCCACCCCGTCCAGGACCAGGGCCAGCACCGCCACCGGCACCAGGACCCCCACCGGGCCGCCGTCGGCCGCCAACACCGTCACCGCGCCGATCAGCCCGACCCGGACCAGGGTCACCAGGTCCCCCGGGCCGGGCGGCCAGTGCCGGTACCGGCGGACGGCCGTCACCAGCAGCACGGTCACCACCAGGGCGTACAACGCCCCCGCGACCCACCCCCGGGCGCTCAGCCAGGAGGTCGGATCAGCCACCCGCGGCCCCCGGCCCGCCGTCCAGGTGCGGCAGGTCGTGGCCGAGCCGGTCCCGTTTGGCGGTCAGGTACCGGATGTTGTCCACGTGCGCGGCCACCAGCAACGGCACCCGTTCGGCCACCTTCAGCCCGTACTCCTCCAGCGCCCGCGCCTTCTCCGGGTTGTTGGACAGCAACCGCACCGAACGCACCCCCCGGTACCGCAGCACCCGCGCGGCCGGCCCGTAGTCGCGCACGTCCACCGGCAGCCCCAGTTCCTTCGCCGAGTCCACGGTGTCCAGCCCCCGCTCGTCCTGGAGCGTCTGCGTGCGCACCTTGTCCACGAGCCCGATCCCGCGCCCCTCGTGGCCGCGCAGGTACACCAGCACCCCGCGGCCCTCGGCCAGGATCACGTCCAGGGCGGCCTCCAGCTGGTCGCCGCACTCGCAGCGCAGCGCGCCGAAGACGTCACCGGTCACACACTCGGAGTGCACCCGGACCAGGACCCGCTCGCCGTCCCCGACCTCACCCAGGACCAGGGCCAGATGCTCCCGGCCGTCGACCGGGTCCCGGAAGGCCACACAGCGGAACGTCCCCCGGCGCACCACCAGGTCGGACTCGGCGACCGCGCCGTCGTCCAGTGCGTGTTCTGACATCTGTCTCCTCCCACCGCCGACGGCGGTATGTCCGGGTGTCTCCCCAAACGGCCGCTGCCCTACTCGGGCAGGTCGACCCGGATCTCCCCGCCCAGCGCGAACCCGCCCTCCAGCTCCAGCGAGTCCCCGCTCCAGAACCGCCCCGGGTCGTAGTAGCCGGGGCGCCTCCCCGGAGGCAGCAGCCCCATCTCCTCGTAGGTCAGCGCGATGACCTCCGCGCAGTAGGCGGTCTCCAGCCGGTCCGCGCGGGCCCGCCGCCGGGACGGCATCCGGCCCAGAGCCCACCGGCCGGCGAGCTGCGCGGTGGACGGGAACGGGGTGCCGTTCAACCGGGCCACCATCCGCAGCGCGGCGTCCTCCATCCCACGGTCGGCCAGCGGATCGAGCTGGCGCAGCCAGCCCTTCTGCCCGTACCGGCGACCCCACACCAGGACGGCGTCCCGGAGGTCGTGCAACTGCACCCCGCGCTGGTGGGTTCCGGTCCACATGTCCACCAGGGACCGGCCCAGTTCCGCGTGCCACATCAGCGGAGGGAGGTCGTCGACCACGATGGACATACCGACGTGGTTGACCGGGCTGTTGGTGGTGAGCTGGATGGCCCGGTCCGGCACGCTCGTGCCGCGGAACACCCACACGTCACCCGTTCTGGTCAGGTCGACCGCCTCGTCAAGGGCCATACTCATGTCTGCCACAGGCCCTAGCCTAGGAGCATGAAGTGGTGGAAAGCCTTGGGAGCGGCCGCCTTCGTGGGCGTGGCGGCCAGCGGAGTGGCGATCGCGCGGGCCGAACGGCAGCGCCGTGCCTACACCCCGGAGCAGGTCAGGGAGCGTCTCCACGCCCGGGCCGCCGAGGTCGGCCGGGCGGAGGAGGGGCAGGTCGGCACCGGGACCGCCGGGGACACGGTTGCCGGAGCCGCCGCCGGCCGCGGGTCGCGCGGCCCGGGGGACAGGGTCCGCTCAGGGCTGGCGGCGGTGCGGGCCAGTCCGCCGGTGGCCACAATCGGCCGCCTGCTGCGGCGGGTCCGCGGCAGCGGGGGCGGAAACCGCTGACCGGGC
The DNA here is from genome assembly GCF_056173285.1 of Nocardiopsis sp. iso_40. Taxonomy (NCBI): domain Bacteria; kingdom Bacillati; phylum Actinomycetota; class Actinomycetes; order Streptosporangiales; family Nocardiopsidaceae; genus Nocardiopsis; species Nocardiopsis sp. iso_40. Next base: position 2,965,058 of record NZ_CM149666.1, read on the forward strand.
GCCCCCGGCTCAGCCCTGGACGTAGGACAGCAGGGTGCGTTCGACCTCGGGGGCGGGGCCCACGTCCAGCGGCGGCTCGCCCCTGTCACGGTCCCAGGCCAGCACGTCGGCGGCGGTGGTGAGCAGCGGGGTCGAGGGCAGGCCGGCCTCGCGCGCCCTGCCGAAGTCGCGCTGGAAGGACTGTTCCGACACCCGGTCGGGACGCACCAGCGGAAACGCGGCCATCATCGTCTCCGGCGGGACGAGGACGAGCTCGACCTCGCTGCCGGCCGCCTGCGCGCAGACACGGACCATCTCGGACAGGGTGAGGGGCTCGGCGGGCCCCATGGCGTTGAACGCTCCGCCGCGGTCGTCGGCCAGCAGCCGGGACACCAACCGGGCCAGGTCGCGCACGTCCAGGACCTGCACCGGCTGGCCGGGGTCGCCGGGTAGGACGACCTTGCCGCCCCGCGCGGTCCGCCGCACCCAGTAGGTGAACTGGTTGACGTTGTCGTGCGGGCCGGCGAGCATCCCGGGCCGCACGATCGTGGTGCGCTCCCCGTAACGGGAGGTCACCTCCTGTTCGCAGGCCGCCTTCAACGGGCCGTAGGTGTCCCGACCGACCTCCTCGGTGGTCCACTCGGCCGCCCTGAGCGGGGCCGTCTCGTCCGCCCCCGGGCCGACCCCGGCCGCGTAGACGGCGTTGCTGGAGACGAACAGGTACCGGCCGACGCGGTCACCGAGCGCGTCGGCTGCCTGCCGTACGTGCCGGGGCACGAACCCGCTGACGTCCACGACCGCGTCCCACGAACCCTCGGAGAGGGCGGTGTAGTCGCCCTCGTCCCGGTCCCCCAGGAGCCGTTCCGCCTGTGCGAAGAGTTCCGGTCCGGTCCTGCCCCGGTTGAAGAGGGTGACCTCGTGTCCCTCCCGCAGCGCGTCGTCAACGATGGCCCGACCGACGAAAGAGGTACCGCCCAACACCAGAATCCGCATGGGGACAGACCCTAGCGTGCTGTCCCGGGATCGCTGGTCAGCGCCCTCACCTCGGTGCGTTAGCCCGAGGTGGGGGCGGCCAGCGGGGGTCCCGGATCGGGAGGTTCCCGCGGATCGCGGTCGGGGGACGCTCAGAGGGGCTTGGTGAGGAAGCCGACCTGCTCCAGCAGACGGATGTGGTCGGTGCCCAGGGTCTCCAGGAAGGCGAGCACGTCACGGTGCGGGACCCGGTGCAGCGGGGCGCTGGTGCGCAGCAGGCCGACCCGGGACACGCCCTCGCCGCCGCCCAGCCGCGATGACGGGGTGGCGGGCGGATCGACCCGGTACAGGCGCCAGGCGCTGCCCCTCGGGGCTGAGGCCAGCAGCATCATCGGCCGCTTCCACACGATGAGCGCCCACCCCTTGGGGCCCTCGGCGTGGACGTAGACGGTGTCGACGTGCTTCTCCAGCAGTTCGGCGACCTGGGCGACGACCGGGATCGGGTTGGTGAAGCCGCCGTACACGCGGTGCATGCCGGCGTCGTACTCCAGGCTCCAGCCGGACGCCTCCAGGTCGGCGGCCACCTGGGACAGGTAGTCGTCCTCCTCGGCGGACGGGACGGGGTTCTCGGGCTCGGGTGAAACGGTGGTCGGGAGGATCAGGCCCAGCTCCAGGTTCGTTCTCTCGTTGGCGGTACGGGTGAGTGCGTTCGGATTGGCACCGCAGGTGAGTGCGGAGCGCCGGTCGTGCACGGTCCATTCGATGAGACCGCCGTGTTCGGGAAAGCCCTCGGCGACGGGGCGGACGGTGGCCTCGATCCCCGCCGCGGCCAGGGAGTCGGCGGCCGCGTCCCGGTCCTGCACCGGCCACGAACCGGGGACGCCCAGAACCACGCGGTCAGGGGAGAGCCGGTCCGTCAGGGCGTGCAGCGCCCGCGCGTGGTCGCCGCGCAGCGGCGCGTGCAGGGTGAGTTCGGCCACGGGACCCTCGGGAAGGTGGCTGACCAGCGGGGCGTCCAGGTTGTGCACCACGCGCGCCTCGGTCTCCACCGGGGCGGTCAGCAGCAGGTCCTCCAGACGGTCGGCGACCTCGGCCAACCGCTGGGCCGTGGCGGCGGGCAGCGCGACCGCGCCCGGGCAGCCCCGAAGCCACACCCCCAGTTCGGCCAGCGCCCACGGAACCCCCTCGGGGCCGCCGCGCAGCACCGTCCAGGCGCGGTCCCGGGTGCCGGGCGCCCCGCTGCCGAAGGCGGCCGCGACGTACTCGTCCCCCACCAGCAGGGCCAGTTCGGGGAGGAGGTCGTGGCAGGTCCGGGCGATCAGGGCGTAGACGCGGTCCGGCCGCCGGACCCCGGCGGGGTCCTCGCCCTCGGCCGCCGTGCCCAGGACCGTGACCGCCGCGCCGAGCCCCAGGGCGGCCGGGACGATGCCCTCCTCCAGGGCGGGGAGATCGATCTCCGTACCGACCAGGAGGAACTCGCGGAGCGGAGCCCCGTCGGTACGGGAGGTCCACTCGTGCAACAGGGCAAGCGGGGAGATGGACACAGACGACCTCTGTTCTCACACTGGGGACGTCCACGAGCATAGTCGAGACCGCCGCGTCAAGCCCCGGCGGGACCGATCCGTGCGTGACCCAACCCCCGTGGCGGACCCCCGGAGACAGGTGCGACGATGTGAGGGCGATGACCGAGAGCGAACAGTGCCGACCGCTGCGCGCCGGGGTGTTCACCCTGGTGTGCGCGAGCCTGTCCGCGATCGGGCACGCCGTCAGCTCGGGGCACGACGTGCCCCTCGTCGGCCTCCTGCTGGGAACGGCCGCCGTCTTCGCCATGGCGTGGGCGGCGTCGAGCCGTCGGCAGAGCCCCTGGATGCTCACCGCGTGGATGCTCTGGGGGCAGCTCGCCCTGCACGTGACCTTCGCCTACACCCAGGAGGCGGGTTCGGGGCACGACGGCCACGGCGGGACGGTCCTGGCACAGGAGGCCATGCCCGCGTGGGCGATGATCGTGATGCACCTCGTGATGGCCCTGGTCAGCGCGTGGTGGCTGCACGTGGGTGAGAACGCCCTCTTCGCTTTCCTGCGCTTCATGGCGCTCTCCCTGATCCCGCTGCTGCTGGTGGTCGGCGCGGTTCCGGCCGCCCGCGAAACGGCGCGCCCCAGGTTCGCCGCCACCGACGAACACTCCCGGTCGCGTCCGCCCTACCTGCGCCACTCCCGGGTCCTGCGCGGGCCGCCGCCGGTTCTGGCCGCCTGACCCACACCAGCCAGAACACCCCGTGGTACCCGGTTGCCCGGACGGGCGCGCGCCGCGCGGACCCGTCCCGCGCCGCCCCGTTCCCGAGCGGCCCGGCCCCGCGCCGAAGCGGTCCCGATCCGGTTCCTCCCGAACTGGCCCCCGGGCCGCTCCGCCCTGAGCGCGAGCGCCGTACCCTGCCGGGCCACCACGCGGTCGGTGACAGAAAGCACATACGTTATGACCTGTGGCAACGGGCGCGTGGTCGCCCGCACCTCCTACCCCGCCCCCCGCCCCGACCCGCAACACCCCGACCTGGCCCGGCTGGCACTGCGCGCCGGTGCGGGCTCACCCGGGGCGATGGACACCCTGTTCACGCTCACCCGAGGTGACGTGGCCCGCTACATCGCACGCCGCGTCGACCCCTCCTGGGTCGAGGACCTCACCCAGGAGACCTTCTCCCGCGCCATGCGGGGGCTGCCCCGCTACGCCGGACGGGCGCCCGTCCGGGCATGGCTGCTGTCCGTGGCCCGCCACACCGTCGCCGACCGCTACCGCACCCGGGAGCGCGCCCCCCGCACGGAACCGGTCGACGACTGGGAACGCGTACTCGGCCCCGGTTCCGCGTCACCGGGGAGGTTCGACGAGTACCTCGCCCTGGTCTCCCTGCTGGAGAACCTGCCCGAGGACCGGCGCACGGCCTTCGTCCTCACCCAGGTCCACCGCGTGCCCTACGCCGAGGCCGCTGAGCTCACCGGCGTCCCCGTCGGCACCGTCCGCTCACGCGTGGCCCGCGGCCGCCGCGACCTGGCACGCCTGCTCCGGGAGGCAGCGTGAACGCCCGCCGGACACACCGATCCACGAGGAAGCATCCGATGACAGACCCACGCACCGGCCCCGCCCGGTGGAGCGCCCTGGCCGCCTCGCTCCTGTTCGGCGCCACCGCCTGCGGAGGCGTCGACCCGGCCGGGGCCGAGCACTACCTCGACCTCTCCGACCAGCCCATGGCCGCCTCGGGGATCGAACTCGCCACGGTGGACGGCGAGCCCTGGGGTTTCACCGACGTCGCCGAGGACCGCCTCACCCTGCTCTTCTTCGGTTACACGAGCTGTCCGGACGTGTGCCCCATGACCATGGCCGAGATCGACCTGGCCCTGGACCAGGCCGGGGACGACGCGGACGGGTTCGACGTGGTGATGGTGAGCAGCGACCCCGTCCGCGACACCGGCCAGCAGCTGCGCTCCTGGCTGGACCGGTTCGACCCGGACTTCCAGGGGGTGCGCGGGGACGTCGACGCGACGGTCGAGGCGGCCCGGGACTACGGCGTCCCCATCGAGGCGCCCCAGGAGACCGAGGGGGAGTACCTGGTCTCCCACGGAGGACGGATCCTCGTCCTGACCCCGGGCGGCGAGGCCGCGGGCATGTTCGACGAGGGTGTCACCGCCGACCAGATCGCGCCCCTGCTGCCCGCCCTCCGGGAGGAGCTGCTGTGAGCCGGTCCGGCCCCGAGCGGGGGCGCGCCCCCGGGGGCGTCTCCCGCCGGGGCCTGCTCGCCGGGCTGGGCGCCGCCGGGGCGACGGGACTTGCGGGCGGAGGGCTTCTCGGCGCGGGTGCGGCTCGGAGCGCTTCCGAGGCGGGCGACCCCGCCCGGGACCTGTCCCTGTCCCGGGGAGGGCCGAGTCAGGGGCTGCCGCCCGCGGTCCTGACCCCGACCCCGGCCCACGTGCACGTGGTCGCGGTGGACCTGAACGCCGAGGAGCCCGCGCAGGTGTCCGAACAGGCCCGCCTGGTCCTGGAACGGTGGAGTGCGCAGGCCCGCGAACTGCACGGGCACGGTCTGCCGGAACTCGCCCCCGGCACACCCGCCCAGGGGCTGCACCCGGCCTCCCTGGGGGTCACCCTCGGCCTGGGCGCGGGCCTGCTGGAGCGGGCCGGACTGGCGGACCGCCGCCCCGACCCGTTGGCGGACCTGCCCGGGTTCGAGGCGGACCGGCTCGAACCCGGATTGTGCGGCGGCGACCTGATGCTGCACGTGGGCGCCGAGGACCCCCTCGTGGTGAGCGCGTCGGTGGAACACCTGCTCGGCGGGGTCCGCGAGCACGCCACCGTGCGGTGGTCGCTCCCCGGGTTCCAGCGGGCGGCGGCCACCGCGGTCGACCCCTCGGCCACCCCGCGCAACCTCATGGGGCAGATCGACGGGACGGTCAACCCCGACCCCGGCGAGGCGCAGTTCGCCCCGCAGGTCCTGGCCGCGCACCCCGGGGGAGGCTCGTCCTGGATGGACGGCGGCACCTACGTGGTCGTGCGCCGGATCCGCATGCTCCTGGACGACTGGTCCGCCCTGGAACCCCGGGCCCGGGAACGGGTGGTCGGCCGCCGCCTGTCGGACGGGGCGCCCCTGGGCGGATCCCGGGAGGACGACCTCCCCGACCTGGCCGCGCGGGACGCCGACGGGGAGCCGGTCATCCCGGCCGACGCCCACATCCGCCTGGCCAGCCCCGAACGCACCCTCGGCGCCCGCATGCTGCGGCGGGGGTTCAACTACGACCTGGGCTGGGGTTCCAACGGCCGGGAGGCCGGGCTGCTGTTCACCGCCTGGCAGGCCGACCCGCGTACCGGCTTCACCGCCGTGCAGCGCGAACTCGACGAGGGAGGGGACGCGCTCAACGCCTACGTCCGGCACGAGGGCAGCGCCGTGTTCGCCGTGCCCCCGGTCCGCGAGGACGAACCCCACGTGGCGCACGGCCTCTGGTGACTCCCACGGCAGCAGGCGGGGATCCCCGCGCAACCATCCGAACGAGGACAGGAACGAGAACATGAGGACCAACCGGACGGTCACCGCGGCGGCACTGGCGGCCCTGGCCCTGGCCACGGCGGCCTGCAACGCGGGCCCGGACGCCCAGCCGCAGGAGCACGCCGCCACCGGGGCGGCCGATGCCGCGGGGAGGGGCAGCGCCCGGGCCGGCGACCTCCTCGTCGAGGACGCCTGGATGCCCGAGCCCGCCAACCCCGAGGTGGGCGTGGTCTACCTGGCCGTCACCAACACCGCCACCGAGGACGACACCGTCACCGGGGTGCACACCAGCGCCTCCGACGACGCCGACCTGTGCGAGACCGGGACCACCGGGTCCGGCGCCTCGGTCATGCGGACCGTGTCGCGGATCCCGGTCCCGGCCGGGGGGACCACCACCTTCGTGGACGGCGGCTACCACGTCATGGTCAACGACATCCCCGAACCCCTCACCGTCGGTGACGGGGTCACCGTCAGACTCACCTTCGCCAGCGGGGCCGAGATCGAGGTCGACGCCCCGGTCCAGGAGATGACCGCCGTCCGCTCCGACAGCGGTGACCCCGGAGCCCACCACTAACCGCCTCGCGGGCCTCGCCGCCCCCACCGCCCCGCGACGGTGTCGACCAGCAGGAACAGGGCCAGTGAGGCCCCCAGCACCGGCATCGCCCAACCGGCCGCCGCGAGAAACACCACCACCGCGGCCCTCAGGGGCCGGGACAGGGAGAGGAAGGACCCGCGCGGGTACGGCCGGCCCGGACCGGCCGTACCCGCGCGTACCGGCCCCCGCTGCCACCACATCCGGTAGCCGAGGACGATCACCCAGACCAGCCCCCCGGCCACGGCGGTGAGCAGGATCTGGTTGGGCACCCCGAACAGCACACCCATGTGCGCGTCCACACCCCAGCGGCTCAGCTTGGCCATCAGGGGGTGGTCGGCGAACCGGACCACGTCGGTGACCTCGGCGGTGTCCTGGGCCACCGCGGCCGAGTCCGCCCTGGTCGGCCAGGAGCGTTCGATCTGGGTGACGACGTAGGGCGAGGTGTGGTCGTCGGGGACCTCCACGGAGACCCGCCCGTCCAGACCGGCCTCGCGGGCGCTGGCCAGGACCGCGTCCAGCCCCGCGTCCACCCCGGGGCTCGCGGACGGGGCGTCGGCGGCCACGGCCGGGGTGGTCCAGGACATCTCCCGGCGCAGGTCGGTGATGTTGGCGCCCGCGTGCTTGGACCAGGTCAGACCGGTGGCGGACAGCATCAGCAGCCCCAGCAGCAGCCACACCCCGGTGGCGGCGTGCAGCGAGACCGTGCGGCCCCGCCCGGGCGCGGTCCCGGCCCCGGGGACCAGCAGGCGGTGCGCCCGTCGGCGCCGGGCGCGGGCCGCCCAGAGCGCGAACCCGCCCAGGGCGACCACCCACAGCCAACTGGCCGCGAGTTCGCTGTACAGGCGGCCCGCCTCGCCCAGGTGCAGTTCGCGGTGGAGCAGGTCGATCCAGGTCCGCACGGGCAGGGCGCCACTGGTGCCGTAGGTCTCGGCCGTCCCCAGCACCTCGCCTCCGTGGGGGTTCACGAACACCGTCGGCTGCGGGCCCGAAGCCCCGTCGGGCAGGGCCAGCAGGACCCGGGTGGAGTCCTCGGGGGTGGTGGCCGGGCGTACGGAGTCCACCCGGGAGCCGGGGACCTCGGCCTCGGCGATCCGCGCCTGTTCGCTCAGGGGGAGCGACCCCTCCGCGGCGGGGACCCGCAGCTGGTCGGCGTACAGGGCGTTCTCGATCTGCGGCGTCCACACGTACAGCAGCCCGGAGACCGCGGCCACCAGGACGAAGGGGGCGACCAGTACGCCCGCGTAGAAGTGCAGCCGCAGCACCAGCGGCCTGAGCTGGGCCCAGACCCCCGGGCGGGGCGGGGGGTGTTCGGGATCCCTTCCGGTTGCGGGTTCGCTTGTGCTGGGCGCCGGTTCCATGGGTCTCCTCGCCGTCGGTGTCCCGGTCGCCACTGACGTCGTCCGGCGGGCCCGGGGAGTTCCCGGCGGCGGGATTTTCCGTTGGCCGGGGTTCTCCGGAAAGGGCTCGGACCCGGCCTGGGTTAAGGAGGGCCGGGGGTCAGGAGGTCCGGCTCGCCGGGGCGTCCGCGGTGCCGGGGCTCGGGTCGGCGGGAGGGGGCCGGTCCGCCAACCGGCTCACCCCGGGCACCAGGAGCGGGAGCAGGCTGGTGGCCGCACCCACCGCGGCCGCACCGAACAGCACCGGTCGGGCGCCCGCGGTCTCCGCCAGGGCGCCGGCCACCGCGTACCCGACGGGTTCCAGTCCGAAGCTGCCCACCTGGTCGATGCTGATCACCACGCTCAGCCGGTCCTGCGGGACGGCCCGCTGCAACGCGGTGTACCAGTACACGCCGAAGACCATGAACCCCACCCCGGTGGCGGCGTAGCCCGTCAGCAGCACCGGTACCGGCGCGGTCAGCGCCAGGCCCAGCAGCACCAGCGGGTAGCAGAGCACCCCCGCCAGCGACACCAGCCCGGGCCGGGCCGGTCTCCACCGGGCCGCGAGCACTCCGCCCGCCAGCTGTCCCGCCGCCGTGCAGGACAGGGCCAGCCCGTAGACGGGTTCGGCGTAGGAGTCCGCGACCACGATCGGCAACAGGGTGAACCCGGGGGCCAGGGTGGCGGGGGCCTGCACGGTGGCTACCGCGATGACCGCCAGCACCCACGGTCTGCGCACCACCTCGCGCCAGCCCGCCCGCAGACTCGTCCCCGTGCTCTCCGCGGACCGCTCAGGTGCGGGCGGTGCCTCCCGGATCCACACCAGGGTCCCCGCGCAGACCGCGAACAGCGCAGCGATCAGTACGAACACGGCTCGCACGTCCAGGACGGCGAGGAGCACCCCCGCGGTGGCGGGCCCGGTGATCCCGGCGGCGCGTCCCACGATGTTGCGCAGGGCGTTGGCCTGCTGGAGCCGCTCCCGCGCGACGATCAGCGGCATCAGGGAGCCGCTGGCCGGTTCCACCACGGAACCGGCCACCCCGCTGAGCACGGCCAGGACGAGCAGCCACGCTCCGCTCCCGGGGCCGAGGGCGAACCCCAGCATCACCAGCAGTTGCACGGAGTCGTTGGCCACCAGCGCCGCCGACTTGCGTATCCGGGTCAGCAGCGCCCCGCTCAACAGGGCGAACAGCGATCCGGCCGCTCCGCGCACGCCCAGGACCAGCCCGAGCGTCAGGGGCCCGTGTTCGACGAGAACCAGGCCGACCATCGCGACCGGCAGCATCTCCGAGCCCAGGTCGCCCGCGCCCCTGCCCGTGAGCAGCAGGCGCAGGTTCCGGTGCCGCAGTGCCCGGGGGACCGGCAGGGCACGGTGTGGCAAGCGCGGTCTCCGCTTCGGCGTCGCTCGGTTGGTCAGGGGCGGGGTGTGGCGGGTGTCGGGGCCCGGGACAAGCTAGGGCGCGGCGCGCGGCGGGGCAAGGGATTTTCGGCCCCTCCCGTGGCGGAAGGGGCCGGAACCGTCCGTCAGCGCGCCGCGGACAGCGTCTTGACCAGCAGGTCCACGTCGTCCTCGGTGTTGTACAGGTGGAAGGAGACCCGCAGCCGCCCGTCGCGGGTGGCCGCGGCGATCCCCGCCTCGGCGAGGCGTTCGGCGGCCCCCTCGGTGACGGGCAGTGACACGATCGCCGAACCCGCCTCCGCCAGCCCCATCGCGGTCCGGAACCGGTCGCCGAGGGCGGTGTCGTGCGCGTGCACGGCCCCGATCCCGACCTCGTTCAGCAGGTCCAGGGCGGGGGCCAGGCCGATCCACGCCGACCACACCGGGGCCAGGTCCAGGCGGCGAGCCCCCTCGGCCAGGCGCAGCGGGCCGCCGTAGAGCGCGTTCCACGGTTCGGCGCCCGCGTACCAGCCGGGGGCGAGGGGTTCGAGGGTGCCGAGGGCCTCCGCGGTCCCGGTGAGGAAGGCCGCGCCCCGGGTGCCCAGCAGCCACTTGTAGGTGCTGCACACCAGGAAGTCCACACCGGCGGGCACCGGCAGCCAGCCCGCTGACTGGCTGGTGTCGAGCATGAGCCGGGCACCGTGGTCGGCGCAGGCGGTGACCAGGTCCTCGACGGGGGCGAGCGCCCCGGTGGCGGACTGGGCGGCGGCCACGGCGACCAGGGTGGTGGCCGGTCCGACCTCCTCGGGAAGCTGTTCGAGGGGGACCTCCCGGACCCGGACCCCGTGTGCCTGCCTGGCCAGGAAGGGGAAGGCCACCGAGGTGAACTCGTCCCGGGCGAGCAGGACCTCCGAGCCCGGCGGCAGGCTCGCGGCGATCGTTCCGGCGAACTGCGAGGTGTGGGTGCCCACCGCGACGCGGTCGGCACTGGTCCCGGCCAGGCGCGCGTAGGAGGCCCGGGCGTCGTCGACCACGCTGTCGACGGCGCCGGGGGAGAAGCGTCCGGTGGCCACCTCGTGGGTGTGGCGCTCCAGCGCCAGCCGGGACCGGTGGGGCGTCAGCCCGTGGGTGGCGGTGTTGAGGTAGGTGTTCTCGAAGGAGAACTGCTGCTGTGCTTCGCGCAGGCGGGCGCGGTCGGTGTGGTCCATGCGGTGATGCTCACAGGGCGGGGCCGTTCGCTCAAGGGCCAATTCGGGCCCGGGAGCAGGCCACTTGCCCCGGAGACGGGCCGCGGTCCGGCCCGCGGGTGTGCCGGGGCCGACCGTGCCCTGGCGGCCCTAGTTGCGGAACTTGGCCTCGGCGTCGGTGGAACCGGCCATGAGCTTGTTGAGCAGCCGCACCAGTTCGCGGCGTTCCTCGGGTTCGAGGGCCTGCGCCCAGGCGCTCTCCCGGCGGTTGTGGGCGCGGAAGACGCCCAGGATGGCCCCGTACCCGGCCTCGCTGAGGCCGAGCTGGAGGGCGCGGCGGTCGTGCGTGGCGCGTTCGCGGGTGATCAGGCCGTCGCGTTCGAGCGTGTTGAGCAGGGCGGACAGTGCGGCGCGGCTCATGCCGGAGAGCTCCGCGGTGGTCTTGGCCTCCATGGGCCCGGCCAACCAGAGCGCGAAGAGCACGCGAAAGCCCGGCCAGGTCCATCCCCGGGGGCGGTGGACGGAGGACTCCAGGTCGTAGACGACCATGCTCGTCGCCCGGTTGAGGGTCAGGACCATGCGCATGGCCTCGGCGTTGACCGAGGGGAGCTCCCGTTCGGCCTTCTGCACCGCGTAGTCCACGAATGACCAGAAGGTGAGCTCGTCGGGGGGTGCGGTGTTGTGAGTCACGCGGGCCAGCCTAGTACGCGGAGGTATCCGTGGTTCGCCCTGTCTTCACCGAGCGTTCTTCCCCGGTCCGACTCGGCCGTGGGGCTCCGGTGCGGGTCCGGGTGGTGCACGGGGGGCGATGGGTAGCCTTGTTGAGTGATCTGCATCACGCATCAGGTGGTCGCGGACCTCTTGGTCCTGTGGCGCGGAACACGTTATGGTCAGATCATCAAACGTTTGATCATATGGGCGGTGGCAGCCGCCCGCGACGAGTGAAGGGTCCTTCGACCATGGCAGCCAAGCCGTTCGCCTCATCCGCCGACACCGAGGCCAAGGAGCAGACCCTGGAGGTCCTGGCCGACGGCGTCTACGCGCTCACCGCAGAGGGCGACCCCAACGTGGGCGCCATCGAGGGCGAGGACTTCGTCGTGGCCTTCGAGGCCCTGGCCACCCCCACCGCGGCCAGGGAGTGGCTCACCAAGCTCCGCGAACACACCGACAAGCCCATCCGCTACCTGGTGCTCTCGCACTACCACGCGGTGCGCGTCCTGGGCGCCAGCGCCTTCGACGCCACGGTCATCCTCACCCACGAGAAGACCCACGAACTCATCCGCGAACGCGGCAAGGAGGACTGGGCCAGCGAGTTCGGCCGCATGCCCCGCCTGGCCAAGGACGCCGACTCCGTCCCCGGCCTGACCTGGCCCACCCAGACCTTCGCCGACCGCACCACCATCGACCTCGGCGGCGACCGCGGCGAACTCGTCCTGGAGTACTTCGGCCGCGGCCACACCGAGGGCGACATCGTCGCCTGGCTGCCCAAGCAGAAGATCCTCTTCGCCGGCGACCTCGTCGAGGCCCAGGCCGCCCTCTACACCGGCGACGCCTTCCACAGGGACTGGGCCGGGGCCACCCTCGACAGCGTCAAGGCACTGGAGGCCGAGATGCTCGTCGGCGGACGCGGCGCCGTCAGCCGGGGCCGCGCCGAGGTCGACGCCGCCATCGAGCAGACCCGCAACTTCCTCGACGTGATGATCCGCGAGGTCGGCGCCGTCCACGAGCGCGGCGGCACCCTCAAGGAGGCCTTCACCGCCACCCACGCGGCCCTGGCCGACGACTACGGCCACTGGCCGATCTTCGAGCACTGCCTGCCCTTCGACGTCTCGCGCCTGTGGGACGAGTTCTCCGGTATCGAGCGCCCGGTCATCTGGACCGCCGAGCGCGACCGCGAGGTCTGGGACCAGCTGCAGGACTGACCCGGGTCTGCCCCGGGACCCCGCCGGCGCCTCGGCCACGGGTCCGGTCGGCCGCAGAGCTGACCGCCCGTGGCCCCGGCCCTCCCCACGTCCACCGCGCCCGTACGGGGCGCCCCACGAACGGAGCTCACCATGCGCCCCCCAGCGCCTCGTACCCCGGCCGAGACCACCGCCGACCCCGTGCTGGTGCTCGGCGCGGGCCCGGTCGGACAGACCGCGGCCCTGCTGCTGGCCCGCCGTGGGGTCCCCGTACTGGTCGTCGACGGCCGCCCCGAACGCGACGCCGTCGGCTCCAAGGCCATCTGCCAGCAGCGCGACGTCCTCGACGTCTGGGACTGGCTCGGCGGACACGCCATCGCGGCGGAAGGGCTGACCTGGGACACCGCCCGCACCTTCTACCGGGGCCGCGAACTCTTCAGCGTGCGCCTGCCCGACCCGGGCGCCTCCTCCCTGCCCTCCTTCGTCAACATCTCCCAGTCCCGCACCGAGGAGGTCCTCGACGAGCTCCTCGACCGGGCGGGCGTGGCCGTCCGCTGGGGCCACGAGGTCACCGGCATCGACCAGGACGCGGACGGCGTCACCGTCGAGTGCGACACCCCCCGGGGCCCGGTGCGTCTGCGCGGCTCCCACGCCCTGTCCTGCATGGGCGCACACGGCGGTGTCGTCCGCAGGGCCCTGGGCCTGGACTTCTCCGGCACCAGCTTCGACGACCGCTTCCTCATCTGCGACATCCGCGCTGACCTCGGCGACTGGGCGCGTGAACGCCGCTTCTACTTCGACCCCGAGTGGAACCCCGGCCGCCAGGTCCTCATCCACCCCTGCCCCGACTCGGTCTTCCGCATCGACTGGCAGGTCCCCTCCGACTTCGACCTGGAGACCGAGGAGTCCAGCGGCCGCCTGGACGCCCGCATCCGCCAGATCATCGGCGACACCCCGTACGAGATCGTCTGGCACTCGGTGTACCGCTTCCACACCCGTGTCACCGACCGCATGCGCTCGGGACGGATCCTGCTCGCCGGGGACAACGCCCACCTGGTCGCGCCCTTCGGGGCCCGCGGCCTCAACTCCGGGGTCCAGGACGCCGAGAACGCCGCCTGGAAACTCGCCTACGTGCGCAACGGCTGGGCCGGTGAGGAGCTCCTGGAGAGCTACCACACCGAACGCCACGCCGCGGCCCTGGAGAACGCCGACGTCACCAGCGCCACCATGCGCTTCCTCGTCCCCCAGGACGACGCCGCCCGCGAGCGGCGCGTCAGCGTCCTGGAACGGGCCCTCACCGACGCCGCGGCCCACCCGCAGGTGGACTCCGGGCGCCTGGCCGAACCGTTCTGGTACACCGGCTCCGCGCTGACCACCGCCTGCCCCGAACGCCCCTTCGGCGGCCGTCCCCCGCGCGGCCGGGCACCCGCCCCCTGCCCCGGCGTGATCCTGCCCGACGCGCCCGTCACGGTGGCCGACCGCCCCGGTACCACCCGGCTGCGCCCGCTGCTGCGCGAGGGACTCACCCTGCTGCTCGCAGCCGGACCGGACACCGGCACCGACCGCGAAGCCCTGCGCCGCGCCGTGCACACCGCGGCCACGGAGGCCACCCCGGCCCCCGTCACCACGCTCCGCCTCGACGAGATCGACACCACCGGCGCCCTGCGCCGCGCCCTGGCCCCCGAACCCGGCCAGGTCTGGCTGGTGCGCCCCGACGCCCACGTCGCCGCTGTCGTCCCGGGCACCGACGCCGACACCGTCCGCAGGGCGGTCCGTACCGCCCTGGGACACCCGGCCGCCGACACCGTCTCCGCCTGACGCGGCCCGGACGAGGACAACCGGGACGGGGCCGGACCGGGCCCGCACAGACCACCGGACACATCCAAGGAGGAGGACCACATGGCGTACTACCGCCAGGTCGGCGAGGTGCCCCGCACCCGCCACACCCAGCACCACAACCCCGAGGGCGGCCTGTACTACGAGGAGCTGATGGGGGAGGAGGGCTTCTCCTCCGACTCCTCGCTCCTGTACCACCGGGCCATCCCCTCGGCCATCGTCGACGCCGCCGAGTGGCGGGTCCCCGACCAGTCACTCCAGCGCAACGCGCCGATGGTGCCCCGCCACCTCAGGCTGCACGACCTCTTCGGCGACCAGGACTGGAAGGCCGCCGACGTCGTAGAGTCCCGCCGCCTCGTCCTGGGCAACGGCGACGTGCGCATCTCCTACGTGGTCGCCGGAGCGCCCTCGCAGCTGTACCGCAACGGCATCGGCGACGAGTGCGTGTACGTCGAGTCCGGCGCCGCCCGCGTGGAGACGGTCTTCGGCGCGCTGGAGGTGGGCCGCGGCGACTACGTCATCCTGCCGCGCGCCACCACCCACCGCTGGGTGCCCGCCGGCGACGAACCGCTGCGTGCCTACGTGGTCGAGGCCAACAGCCACATCGCCCCGCCCAGGCGCTACCTGTCCCGCTACGGCCAGCTCCTGGAGCACGCCCCCTACTGCGAGCGCGACCTGCGCGGCCCCGCCGAGCCCCTGCTCGTCGATGGTGAGAACGTGGACGTGCTCATCAAGCACCGCGGCGACGGCCCCGGCGGCATCTCCGGCACCCGCTACACCTACCCCACCCACCCCTTCGACGTCGTGGGCTGGGACGGCTGCCTGTACCCGTACGTGTTCAACGTCGACGACTTCCAACCCATCACCGGCCGCATCCACCAGCCGCCGCCCGTGCACCAGGTGTTCGAGGGCCACAACTTCGTCATCTGCAACTTCGTGCCCCGAAAGGTGGACTACCACCCCGCCTCCATCCCGGTGCCGTACTACCACTCCAACGTGGACTCCGACGAGGTCATGTTCTACTGCGGCGGCGACTACGAGGCCCGCAAGGGTTCGGGGATCGGCCAGGGCTCCGTCTCCCTGCACCCCGGCGGCCACTCGCACGGCCCGCAGCCCGGAGCCTACGAGCGCAGCGTCGGCGTGCAGGCCTTCGACGAACTCGCGGTCATGGTCGACACCTTCCGCCCCCTCGACCTGGGCGAGGGCGGCAGAGCCGTCGACGACGGCGGCTACGCCTGGACCTGGGCCGGGGGACGGCGTGACGAGGGGCGGGGGAAGCCGTGAGCGACCTCCTCGGCCGCACCCTCTACGGGGCCCTGTTCGACGACGCCGCGCTGTTCCCGCCCGGCAACGCGCCCATGGGCGAGGCGATCCCCGCCCACCGGGGCCACCGGACCTCGCGCCGGGCGCCCTACGTGGGGCCGTTCCTGGTCTCCGACGCCCGCACCGCCGAACTGCGCGCGGTCCTCGCCCGGGAGGACGGCGGCCACGGGCCGCTCGCGGTCGCGGTCACCGTTCCCGGCGGCGCCGACGGAGCGGCCGCGGCGGTGGCGGCGGTCCGCGCCGACCCGGCGCTGAGCCTGGTCGGAGCGGAGGTGGCGGCGGCACCCGGGCAGGCCGCCCGGACCGCCGACGCGCTCACCGGAGCCCTGCCCGCGGGGGCCGAGGGCTACGTCGAGGTGGCCCGCGGGGACGGGGCGGCGGCCGACACCGCCTCCCTCGCCGGGACCGGCGCCAGCGCCAAGTTCCGCACCGGCGGGGTCACCGCGGCGGCCCACCCCGGCGAGCACGAGCTCGCTTCGCTGCTGGCCGCCGCGGTGGGAGCCGGGGTGCCCTTCAAGTGCACGGCCGGGCTGCACCACGCGGTCCGCCACACCAGCCCGGAGGGGTTCGAGCAGCACGGTTTCCTCAACGTGCTGCTGGCCACCCACGCCCTGCGCACCGGGGGGACGCCCGCCGACGCCGAGGCGGTCCTGGCCGACCGGGACGGCCCCGCCCTGGCCGCCCGCGCCGCCGCGCTCACCCCCGCCGAGGCGGAGGGCGTGCGTTCGAGTTTCCGCTCCTTCGGCACCTGCAGCATCACCGAACCCCTGGAGGACCTTGTCGTCCTCGGGGCGCTCACCCTCTGAAGACCCA
The DNA here is from genome assembly GCF_056173285.1 of Nocardiopsis sp. iso_40. Taxonomy (NCBI): domain Bacteria; kingdom Bacillati; phylum Actinomycetota; class Actinomycetes; order Streptosporangiales; family Nocardiopsidaceae; genus Nocardiopsis; species Nocardiopsis sp. iso_40. The sequence goes on from NZ_CM149666.1 coordinate 2,981,445, forward strand.
GAAAGCGAGACCCATGCCTGACAGCTGGCTCGACATCGCCCCCGACGCTCGGTTCGGCCTGGCGACCCTGCCCTACGGCGTCTACACCACCGGTGCGGACGCGCCCCGGGTCGGCGTGGCCGTCGGCGACCACGTGCTGGACCTGGGCGCGGCGGCCCGCGCCCAGGGCGCCCCGTTCGCGGACGCCGTCAGCGGACCGAACCTGGACGCCCTGCTGGCCGCCGGGCGGCCCGTGTGGGACCAGGTGCGCGAGAGCCTGCTCACCTGGCTCACCGACCCGGTGCACGAGCACCTCGTGCGCCCGCACCTGGTGGACCGCGCCTCGGTGACGCTGCACCTGCCGTTCACCGTCGCCGACTACGTGGACTTCTACGCCTCCGAGCACCACGCCACCAACGTGGGCCGCATCTTCCGCCCCGAGCAGGAGCCGCTCACCCCCAACTGGAAGCACCTGCCGATCGGCTACCACGGCCGTTCGGGCACCGTCGTGGCCTCGGGCACCGACATCGTGCGCCCCACCGGCCAGCGCAAACCCCCGGCCGAACCCGTTCCGGTCTTCGGTCCCTCCGCGCGTCTGGACATCGAGGCCGAGGTGGGGTTCGTGGTGGGCACCCCCAGCCCGATGGGGGAGCGGGTGGCCGTGGACGACTTCGCCGACCACGTGTTCGGGGTGTTCCTGCTCAACGACTGGTCCTCCCGCGACCTCCAGGCCTGGGAGTACGTCCCGCTCGGCCCGTTCCTCGGCAAGTCGTTCGCCACCTCGGTCTCGCCGTGGGTGGTGCCGGTCGCCGCGCTGGAGTCGGCCCGGGTGGAGCAGCCCGTCCAGGATCCCGAGCCGTTGCCCTACCTGCGGGGTTCGCAGCCCTGGGGCCTGGACCTGCGCCTGGAGGTCCGCCTCAACGGGCACGTGGTGTCCCACCCGCCCTTCGCCCAGATGTACTGGACGGCGGCGCAGCAGCTGGCGCACATGACCGTCAACGGTGCGTCCCTGCGCACCGGTGACGTGTACGCCTCCGGTACCGTCAGCGGCCCCGAACCGTCCCAGCGCGGCTGCTTCCTGGAACTGACCTGGTCCGGCAAGGAGCCCCTGCGGCTTCCCGACGGTACCGAGCGCACCTTCCTGGAGGACGGAGACGAGGTGACCATCACCGCCACCGCCCCCGGCCCCGACGGCACCCGGGTGGACTTCGGCGAGGTCACCGGGCGGATCCTGCCCGCGAAGTAGCCGCACCGGAACCGGAACACGGGCACGGGCGGCGGTGCTCTGAGCACCGCCGCCCGTGCGGCGTGCGTGGCTGCTCCCGCCCGCTACCCGTGTCAGTCCGGGGCCGCCGGCGCAGGGGCGCCCGTCACGGCTTGCGCGCCACCCCGCCGTACTGGTCCAGGCCGCGGCGGGCGCCGACCTCCAGGGGGTAGGGGCGCCACAGCGGACAGGGGACCACCCCGGGCTCCAGCAGTTCCAGGCCCTCGAAACGGGCGGCGATGGCCTCCGGGCTGCGCAGCAGGTAGGGGACGTCGCCCTGCTTGTTCCCGACCTCGATGGCCTCGTTGTAGGCCTCGCTGGTGTTGGCGCCGTCGTAGCTGGCCAGGTAGCTCCCGGAGGGCAGCGCGTCCACCAGCCGGCGCACGATCGGCAGGACCTCCCCGTCGGGGACGTGGCCCAGGACCCCCATCAGCATCAGCGCGACGGGCTGGTCGAAGTCCAGGGTTTCGGCGGCCCTGTCGAGGATGGTGTCGGGGTCGCGCAGGTCGGCGTCGAGGTAGTCGGTGGCCCCCTCCGGGGTGCCGACCAGCAGGGCGCGCGCGTGCGCGAGCACGAGCGGGTCGTTGTCCACGTAGACCACACGGCATTCCGGGGCGGCGGCCTGGGCGACCTCGTGGGTGTTGTTGGCGGTGGGCATGCCGGTACCGATGTCGAGGAACTGCCGGATCCCCGCCTCGCCCGCCAGGTGGGTCACGACACGGATCAGGAACTCCCGGCTGGTGCGGGCCAGGTCCACGATCTCCGGGAAGGACGCGGCCACCTGGTCGCCCGCCGTGCGGTCGATCGGGTAGTGGTCCTTGCCGCCCATCCAGTAGTTCCAGATCCGGGCCGAGTGGGTCCGGGTGGTGTCGATCTGCGGGGGGCGGTCGGAGCCCGCGGGGGTGGTGGAGGACGGGCCTTCGGTCATGATGCATCTACCTCGATACGCAAGGGGGTTCGCACCGGGAGGCGCAGACCCGCACGCGAGCGCCCGGGAACCCGCCCCCCGACTGGATTCTCGTCGCACCAAACATAGGGGAACGCGGCGCAGAACCCCCACCGGATTGCGGATGCGGGGAAACCGGCGTCCCGGGCGCGACCGCCCGTCGGCACCTCCGCTACCGCTGGCTCTTCGCCAGGCGTTCGCTTGACCAGCGCTCGACGTCCCGGCCCCGGCTGTCCCGGAAGTCGTGCAGGGTCTGCTCGGGGTCGACGAGGATGATCCGGTACCCGTTGTCGACGAGTTTCGTGGCGGTCTCCGCCGAGGTCCTGCGCGCCACGGGCAGGACCTCGTCCACCCGGCTCATGTCGAAGACCACGACGTCCGTGGCGGGAGGGCGCTCGATGATCTCGCGCACGAGCGACTCGACGCTGCTGAGCACCAGGTCGCCCTGGAGCACGTAGACCGTCGCCGTGCGCCCCTCCACCCTCGTCGTGTGGGTCTCCCGCAGCGACGACCGTGCTGGCCGGCCCGCCTCCATCAGGTGCAGGCCCAGGTCCTCGGACAGGCGCCGCATCATCTCCACTCCCCGCGCGCTGTTGCCGTGGGGGTCCAGCCGGGGGGAGAAGACCGCGAGGCCGACCTGCCCGGGCAGCACCCCGATGATGCCTCCGGCGACGCCGCTCTTGGCGGGGATGCCGATGCCGGTGAGCCAGTCCCCGGCCGCGTCGTACATGCCGCACGAGGTCATCACGCTGAGGAGGTGCCTGGTGGTGCGCCTGCTGAACAGCCGGGCGCCGGTGTTGGGCTGGACCCCGCCGTTGGCGAGGGTCGCCGCCATGAGGGCGAGGTCGTGCACGGTGACGGAGGCCGAACACTGGCGGACGTAGCCCCGGACGGCGGTCCCGGGGTCCTGTTCCAGGCGGTCCGAGGCGTGTAGCAGGTAGGCGAGTCCGAGGTTGCGGTCCCCGGTCGCCAGCTCGGAGGCGGCCAGGGACTCGTCGATCCCGACCGGTCGCTGGGCGAGCTCGGAGAACAGCGCCAGCACACGGTCGACGGCCTCTGAACCCCCGCCCCTGACGAGCGCGTGCGCGGCGATCGCCCCGGCGTTGATCATCGGGTTGCGGGGACGGCCGGTCTCGGGGTCCAGCGACAGTTCGTTGAAGGCCTCGCCGCTGGGCTCGACGCCGATGCGTTCGAGGACGTCCCCGAGCCCGCGGTCCTCGATCGCGAGGGCGTAGGCGAACGGTTTGGACATCGACTGGATGCTGAACAGGTGCTCGCTGTCCCCGCTCGCGTACACGGTCCCGTTGACCGTGCACAGCGCGACCGCCACCCGGTCGGGGTCGGCGGCGGCGAGCTCCGGTATGTAGTCGGCCAGCGCCCCGGAGTCGACGTGGGCGGTCCCGGCGATGATGCCGTCGAGGTAGTCGAGGATCGGTGAGCGCATCGGGGTCCCCCGTCTCGGGATCGGTACCGCCGACCGGTCGCCGGGGCCTTCGCCCCTGGGCCCGCCCCTCGGGATGTACCCACCCTCCGGTCCGGCGGCGAGCCTCAGACTAACCGCGCGCCCCCGCACCGGCCTGGGCCGACATGCCTGGTCGTCGTTTCGGTGGAAGGGGCAGGAACCCCGCGCACGGCGCCGCCCGCCCGGTGGGGGCCGGGCGGGCGGCGTGGCGCGGAGCCGTGGACCGGCCTACTTGACCAGCTCCTCGGCGGGGCCCTCCGGCCTGTCGGCCGAGGTCTCGGGCTCGCTCTCACCGCGCAGGTGGGTGAGCAGGCGGGCCAGCTCCTTCTTGACGACCGGGGCCAGCAGGTACAGGCCGATGATGTTGAACAGCGCCGCCGCGAACACCAGGGCGTCGGCCAGGTTCAGGACCGCGCCCAGGGTCAGGACGGAGCCGATGACCAGGAACGCGCAGTAGATGACCAGGTAGACGCGCTCGCTGCGCCTGCCCCCGCCGAAGAGGTGCGTCCAACCCTTGAGCCCGTAGTAGCTCCAGGTGATGACGGTGCTCAGGGCGAACAGCACGACCGCCACGGTCAGCACGTAGGGGAACCACGGCAGGGCGGTGCCGAAGGCGTCCGAGGTCAGGCTCACGCCGCCGGGCAGGGCCTCGCCCGCGGCGGCCGCCTCACGCGCCGCGATCCAGGACTGCGGGGAGGCGATGACGATGGTCAGCGCGGTCATGGTGCAGATGACCACGGTGTCCAGGAACGGGCCGAGCATGGCGACCAGGCCGGCGCTGGCCGGGTAGTTGGTCTTGACGGTGGCCAGCGCGATCGGGGAGGAGCCGATCCCGGCCTCGTTGGAGAAGGCGGCGCGCTGGAAACCGATGATCATTGCGCCCAGGGCCCCGCCCGCGACGCCGCTCGGGGCGAACGCGCCGCTGACGATCTGGCCGATCGCGTCGGGCAGCACGGGGATGTTCATGCCGATGACGACCACGCAGGCGAGCACGTAGACGACGGTCATGCTCGGGACGAGCTTGCTGGTGACCTTGGTGATGCTGGTGATGCCGCCGATGACCACGGCACCCACGAGCAGGGCCAGGAACACTCCGAAGACGAACGATCCGGTGCTGCCGCCGAGCAGGCCCTCCTCGCCGCCGGTGACCGCCCGCAGCTGCTCCAGGGTCTGGTTGGCCTGGAACATGTTGCCGCCCGCCACGGCGAAGATGAGGATGAACGCGGCGGTCAGCCCGGCGAGGAACCTGCCGACGCCCGCCATGCCGCGCTCGGCCAGACCCTTGGCCAGGTACTTCATCGGGCCGCCGCTGACGGTTCCGTCCGGGCCGATCTCCCGGTACTTCACGCCCAGGGTGCACTCGGCGAACTTGACGGCCATCATCAGCAGACCCGCCAGGACCATCCAGAAGGTCGCTCCGGGGCCGCCGATGGTGACCGCGATGGCCACACCGGCGATATTGCCCAGGCCCACGGTGCCGGAGACGGCCGCGGTGAGTGCCTGGAAGTGGGAGACCTCGCCCGGAGCGTCGTCGCCCAGGCCCCTGCGGGCGATCCGGACGGCGGTGAGGGGCCTGCGGAACTGCACGAACCCGAAGTACAGGCTGAGGGCGACGCCCGCGGCGATCAGCCAGGCGACGATCCAGGGAAACTCGATCCCGAAGACGTTGACGTTGGCGAACACCACGTTGCTGAGGGTCGTGGCGATCGGGTTGAAGACGACGTCGACCGCGTTCTCGATGGTCGCGCCGATTCCTCCCTCGGGGGAGGCGGCGTCAGCGCTGATCATGTAGCGCACCTTTCGGCCGGAGTGACGGTCAGCACGGCTCCGCGGTCCGGTGGTCGGACGCACGGCACCCGGCCGGTCGCTTCGTGGGCGACCGGTTCTGGCCCGTCGGACGGGAAGTGGTGGGCGAAGTTCCCCTGACTCCGCGGTTGGCGGAGGGTTTAGACGCCCTACGTGCGGGCTTTAGTGGAACTTCACTTTTGGGATCCTAGGCGCATAAATGGACCTGAGTCACAAAGGTCACGAAGTTTTACTTTTGCCCCGCGTTCCCCGGCTGGATGGGGGATTCGGGTAAACACTGCTGATCAGAGCGCCCTCGGGGAGCCCCGATGCCCGGCGGTTGGGGGGTTGGCGGCGGCCTTCGTGCGACTGGCGGCCGATCCGTCTCGGGGGTCGGGTCGGCAGGGCCGATTGATCAATTCGTTATGTCGCCGTGATCAACTGTCCGGTGCTTGAATTAAACCGATTATGGAATCATGGGATGTTTTTTGGGGCTCCCCGTCACCCCCGGAAGCAGGCAGCCCGAAGGAGCTCACCCGGGCCGGGTGCCCGACGCCCTCCCGCCCCGGCCAGGAGGGGGACCAGCACCGTTCGTGCCGGGCGTCGAGACCGAGCCGAGCAGGGCGAGTGCCTCGGCGCTGCGGTCGGCGGCCCAGCGCTGACGGTCCGGCCGGGCCCTCGGCGTCTTTCGAGACCGGCCGCACGTCCAGGTGCTCGCCCCGGTCGCGGGGCGCCGGTCAACCGCTCCAGTGTCCTCGGCCTGAAGAGGGCGCGGGAGCGGGGGCCGGATCCGCGGGGCCGGGTGGGTGGCTTCGGTGGATCCGTGGCATCAGCCGTGGGCGGTTTGGTGGCTCAGCACGTTGACCACCCTGCCGTTGGGGTCGCGGACGAAGAACCGGCGCACCCCCCACTCCTCGTCCCGCAACGGGTGCACGATCTCCGCGCCGTGTTCGAGCATCATCGTGTGCACGGCGTCCACGTCGTCCACCTCCACGCTCATGTCGGGCACGACCGGAGCGGATTCGTCGTGGCTCATGAACGTGACCTGTGCCGTGGGGTTGGCGGGGGAGGCGAGCGTCATGACCCAGCCCAGGTTCATGACGGTCTCGAACCCCATGAGGCCGTAGAAGTCCCGGCTCTCCTCCATGGCCTCGGAACGGATGTCGGGCATGACGCGGCGGATGGACATGGCGAACCCTCCTGGTGGGTGGTGGCCGTCGTGCTCCCGGGTCTGTCCTGGAGTGGTGGGAGTGTAACCGGGGCCGCCCACATTTCCGCGACGGGCGCGAGGACGAAGAACGCCGTTCAGTACAGGTGCCCGGCCAGGACCTCTCCTGCGGTTGGTCCGGCGCGGAGCCGCCCGGCCACGTGCTCCGGGCCGCGGGTCAGCCGGGCCCGCCGGTACGCCGGTACCGCTCGTACACCACGTGCGAGGCGAACGTCCGGCTCTCCACGAGTTCGAGTGCGATCGCATCGGTGACCGGCGGCAGCAACGGCGTGCCCCCGCCGACGATGACCGGGTGGCGGAAGAGCCGGAACTCGTCGACGAGCCCGAGTTCGATCGCCTGCCCGGCCAGGTCGGCGCCGCCGATCTCCACGTCCCTGTCGGTCGAAGCGAGCATCGCGGCGACCTCCTCGGCCACCGACCCCTCGGCTAGCCGCAATGCTGTTCAGTTAAGGCGTTCAAGGGTCTGTCAACACCGCGATGTCCACGGTGGCCTTGTACGTGGTCCGATCCACCCCGTTGGAGCGGGCGTGGTACTTGGAGATCGCGCGTTTGACCACCCGAGGCACTGTGCGTAGACGCCGCTCGGGCAGCAGGTTCGCCAACACCTGCCGCCCGAGCAACCCCCGCACGTCGATGCGCTCGCCAGCGATGACGTTCTCGGCCCGCACCAGCAGGTCGCGGGCGCTTTCCACCGCCACCGCGAAACTCGCCCGCAGCGGGCTGTGCCCGGTAGCGGTCAGCGCGTCAGCGATCGCGCACCGCACCACCTGGTAGGTGGCCAACAGCGCCCACACCTCCTGTTCCAGCCCCTCGGGGTCCTTGGCCCGCAGCACCCGGCGCCCGAGCAGGGCCGACTTCAGCTCGCAGTAGGCGGTCTCGATCTCCCACCGCTGGTGGTAGAGCGCCACCAGACCCGTGGCCGGATACAGGTCGGGATCGGTCAGAGTGGTGGCCAGCCGGTAGGAGCCGGTGCGCTCGCCCTGGTCTGTGGCGATGGTGATCTGGGCTTGGATGAGCCGCATCCGTACCTTGCCGCGCTGCACCAGCCAGGTGCCATCGCCCAAACGACGAAGGCGGCGGGGTTTGCTCTGCGAGCCCATCCGAACCAGGAGCTGGGCCCCGCTGGTATGAAGATCTTTGAGCAGGTCGGCGGCGTCGAACCCGCGATCGGCCAGGATGAGCTGGCCCGGACCCATGGCTGGGAGCAGACGGGCGGCCATGGTGGTCTCGCCCTGGGTGACGGGTCCAAAGACCGCGCCCAGCAGTGCCCGGGATCCGGTGGCGACCAGGGCGAGCAACCGTACTTGGGGGTAGCCGGCCCCGGCCCAGCGGGTGGCTCCGCTGGAGCGGTGCACGGCCCGGTTGGCTTGTGTGGCGGGTACGTCCAGCAGGGTGCCGTCGATGGCGCACACCAGCAGCCCGTGGAAGCGGTGGGCGCTGTGGGTGGGGCCAGAGAGCAGCTCGAACAGAGCTTTGAGGGGTGCTGGGCCCAGGCGTTTGCGGGCGTAGAACAGTGCGGAGGCGGCCGGTTGGGTGCACAGGCTCACCCCGGCGGTGAGTTTGCGCCACAGGGCGGGCCAGCCGCAGTGGGTGAAGAGTCCGGCTGTGAGCAGGAGGTAGACGACCACGCGGGAGGGAAGCAGGCGTGAGCGTCGTTGGTGGCTGTTGGATTCCTCCAGGACGGAATTGACCATCTCAAAAGGCACGATCTGGGTGAGTTCTCCCAGGTGGCCGGGGGCCAGGGCGCCGGGTGCGTGGTGGGTCTGTCGGGTCGTGACACAATGGTCGGGCAAGGGGCTCCTTGGGAACAGCTGGGGTGAGATACAGCTGTCCTACCAGGGAGCCCCTTCTTCGTCTGGGTCAGGGTTGACGGACCACCACAACCCTTAACTGAACAGCATTGCGGCTAGCCGGGCGTTGCCCTCGACACGATCGAGCGTGCGGCTGAACACGACCTTCGGCAGCGCCGACCACGCGTCGGCGAACGCGGCGCCGAGCTCGCCGTCACGCATCGACGGTTCGGTCTCCCACGGAAGCATCGTCTCGTACAGCCGTCGGCCGCACAGACAGCCGCCGAGTTCCCCCACCCGGGCGAGGTGGAAGCGGAACAGCTCCTCCTCGGGAACCGTCCAGTCGAACCTCCCGGTGCGGTCGGCTATGAAGCCGTCCACCGAGACACCCATCGATACGAGCAGCATGGTCGAGCCCCTTCCCGTGCCGCCGGGTTCCTCGGGCACCTCGCGGCGAACCGCGGCACGAGGATCGCTGTTGACGAAAGCCGGTCGGCCGTCTCACAGCTCCCGTTCCCCGCGCGGATCGCCTCCAAGCAACGCTGATCCGTCGCGTCGGATCACTGGCCTCACGGAGCCGCCTGTGTCCGCCCCGATACGGCCGGGGTTCAGGAAGGGAACGAAGCCCATGGTGAGTCGGTGCTGCCCCGGGCAAGGGAACTCGTTCGTGATGCGCTCGCGCTGGCATTGCCCCCGAAGACCAGTGCCGAGAACCTGCGGGGGGCATGCGCCTGGACGAGTGGAACAAATCGACCTACAGCGCCAACGGGGGTAACTGCGTCGAGGTTCGTGAGTTCGAGGCCGGGGCGGATGTGCGCGACACCCAGAACCGCGGGGCCGGGCACCTGACCTTCGCCCGCCGCGAGTGGTTGGCCCTGCTCAGCGGAGCGCGCTCCCGGTAGTACTGGCCCCCGAACACCTCAGGGGCCCTTCGCCTCGGCGGGTTCTGGCGGTCCTGGCAACACCCTGCATTTCAGGGAGGTACGGGGATCGTGGATCTTGAGGGGTTGTGGGCGGGGTTCTTCGACGCGGGAGTCTCCCTCCTCGACGGTCCCGTGGTGGAGCGGAGACCAGTCTCACAAGCTTTGACCAGCGTGGAGATGCGCAAGTACGTTCTACGTCGATCATCGCTCATATCCCTCCGACAAAGTGGAGCATCTTCCATGACACCCGCCGAGCTCGCCCTGGTGAACAGCGAAGCTGTTGATCAGGCCACCGCCGCCCTGCCCGCGTGGCTGCAGGACAACCTCGATCTGCTGGTCGGTGTCCCCCTGCGGATCCTTCTGATCGTCGTCGGCGCGCTGATCGTCCGGGCCCTGGCCAGGCGCGCCATCTCCCGCCTCATGGAGCGCGTCCTGCGGTCCGGCGAGGGCCGGAACGGGCAGCCCCGCCCCGCACGGGGACCTGCGGTCCTCCAACGGGACCCGTCGCGGGCCGACGAGCGGCGCCAGCAGCGCGCCAAGACCCTCGGCTCGGTGCTCGGCAGCTTCGCGTCCATCGTCATCGTGGCGACGGCCCTGGCGATGGTGCTCGGCGAGGTCGGCATCGCCCTCGGCCCGCTGCTGGCCAGCGCGGGCGTGGTCGGCCTGGCGATCGGTTTCGGCGCCCAGAGCCTGGTCGCCGACTACCTGTCCGGCCTGCTCATCATGGCCGAGGACCAGTACGGCGTCGGTGACGTCGTCGACCTCGGCGAGGCGGTCGGCGAGGTCGAGAACGTCGGTCTGCGCCTGACGCAGGTGCGCGACATCAACGGTGGCCTGTGGCACATCCGCAACGGTGAGATCCAGCGGGTGCGCAACGACAGCCAGGGCTGGGCCCGCGCCGTCCTCGACGTCTCCGTGGCCTACGAGTCCGACCTGGAGAAGGTCTACGCCGTCCTGGAGCAGACCGGTCGGGACATGCGCGAGGACCCGGAGTTCGGGAAGTTCCTCCTGGAGGACCCGTCGGTCTGGGGCGTGCAGTCCCTGGACGCGGACGGCGTCGTCGTGCGCATGGCCGCCAAGACCGTTCCCCTGGAGCAGTGGGGCGTGACCCGCGAGCTGCGCCGCCGTGTCAAGGCCGACCTCGACTCCTCGGGTATCGAGATCCCGTTCCCCCAGCGCACCGTCTGGATGCGGTCCGGCGACGGCAGCGCCGTCTGACGGATCCGCTTTCGCCCGGTGCGGAGCGCCACCGGACGGTGGTTCGCGAGCGGGGTCGTCCACACGGGTGCCTGGTCACTCGTGAGGGCGGCCCCGTAGTGTGTGCGGGAACGCTGTTCGGGTACAGCACACGAAGTCCCGCTGACCCAGAAGGCGGAGGGCTGTTTTGTGCGAAAAGAGAGCTCTCGCAAAACGGGTCAAAGGGTTTCTATTGCTGCATTTTGGGTTTGCGGGTGGTTCTTCGTCTCTCTCGCCTGTGCGGATTTGAGAGAAAGCCCCGCGAACTCCTGTTCGGCTCGCTAGGTTGGATGGCGACAAGAAAAACCCGACCGGGTGCTGATAACACCCGGCCGGGTTGTGGCCGACGCCTGCACAAACAGGTTTGTCGACTGAGCCACTCCCTCGTATACCCATGAAGGTGACTCGTCATGGAGTCTAGCGCCCCAGCTCCCTCCCGCGCAGCCGAATCTCCGAACCCGACGTTTTCTGCGCCCCGCAAGCGCCCCAGGGGCGCGTTCAAGGGCATCGGGTTCATCCTCGCGATCTGGGTGCAGCAGGTCTACCGCCGGGGCGTGCTGCCCACGCTGCGCTCGCTCTCGGCCCTGCTGGCAATCGCCGATGTGGTCGACGCCGACGGCCGGTGGTGTTACTTCCTCCTGGAGAACCTGGCCGAGCGCTCCGGCGGAACCCTCAGCGTCAGCAGCCTCAAGCGCGCCATCGACGACCTCGTCGAGGCCGGTGTGGTCCGCAAGCTGACCCGTTCGGAGACCATCGAGTTCTTCGCCAGTGACATCGAGCGCGGGCGATCCTCCTATCAACTGCCGTGTGTGCTGGAGCTCCTCGTCCCGGCTGAGGACTATCCCGAGGTGGTGCTCGAAGAAATCAACGCCTGCCGTGCGCAGCTGGGGGAGGAGCCTCTCAATTCCTGTAATCGGCCGTCGTTGAAGCGCCGTAGTACCCCGGTTCAGATTGAACCCGCCCCCAGCTCAGATCGACCCACAGACTGTTTCCCTGGGGACTGTTCTGATGCCGAGGTGGACGGTTCCGTCCGTGGCACCTCAAGTACAGGAGAACGAAATCGACAAAAGCCACGGAGCGGACTCTTCGGGATCATTGATCGAATTCCCAACAAACTTCTGGCCGACCCGGTGGCGGACCGGGAGCGGTTGGCGCTGGCCGTGGACAAGCTCCTGCGCCAGGGGCTGAGCGAAGCCGACGCGCGGGTGCTGCTCTCGGGGTCGGAGCTGCTGCGTCGGCCCTTCCCGGCGCTGATGTGGCGGCTGCGCCACGTGAAGGCCGCATGCGACTACCTGAACGGCTCGCTTGGGCGGGGCGTCCACGGGTCGGCACTGCCCGTGCCGCCGCAGCCAGAACCGGAGGAGGATCCGTTCGCCCGGCCGGAGCAGTTCCCGGTGGATTCCCGGGGCCGGGCCAACCGCACCTGCCCCGAGCACGAGAGCACGCGCAACGTCCCCGGTGGCACCTGCGCGATCTGCGGTCGGCTCTGCCGCTCGGTGCCCGGCGAGCTCATGCACGAGCCCGCTCCGACGCCCGCCCCATCGCCCGAGGACGGCCCCGGGCCCGACCGGCGGCCCGCGGAGCCCTCTCCCGCTCTGGAGGAGGGCCTGGATCCGGAGCTGCTGGCACGGATGAGCACCTCCCTCTCTGGTAGGTCTACTCCCGGTCCCGTCAGGGCCCCGCGCGTCAAGCGGGGACTCGGTCAGGGCTCGGGTATCTCGGCGGGGGCCGGACCACCCTCGATGGTCTGCGTCACGCCCTGAAGGGTTCGCCCCCATCGAAGGGGGGAGTGCCCGCGCCCCGGGAGCGGTCCTGCGAAAACGTCCGAGTCCCGGCGTAGGTTGGGTGGCACGAGCAGGGGAAGGGCGGCCGAGGTGGCTGATACGACGGTCGATGAAGTGATGGCTGCGCTCGAGGACCCGAAGATCCGTGCGGTCAACGAGAAGCACGGTGACGACCACGGCGTCAATCTCACCAAGCTGCGAGCCGTGACCAAGCGGCCCGAGGCCCCGGACCTTCCGGGACTGCTCGAGACCATCGAGGAGCGGATGCGGGACGCTCCGGAGCGCCTGCAGTGGGCGATGAACACCTGCCTGGCGCAGATCGGCATCGAGCACGCCGAGCACCGCGCCTGGGCCGTCGGCATCGGGGAGCGCTTGGAGGTGCTCAAGGACTACCCGACCCCGCCCGGATGCACGTCCCCGTTCGCCCCCGTCTGGATCAACGAGATGGTGAGCCGGCGGCAGGAGTCCGTGGGAGGTGCGTGAACCGCCCCGTCCCGGGGCTGTCACCCAAAGCCCGGCTTTTCGCCGACCAGGCGCGTGAGCGGATCAAGAGCATCCCAACGCCCGCGGACCTCGACACTCCCGCACTGGAGCGCGCTGAGGCCTGCTGACCCCCGTCCACGCGAGTGGGAAACCGAAGAGGCCCGACGTCGGATGCTGGCGGAGTTCCTCGGACGAGGTGGTTTCGCCGAACTGTTCCTCAAACTGAGCATGCGTTGTACAGGCTCAGTCGAACACCTTCCGGGCGACCCCGTAGAGGGTGCCATTCCGGACTCCTCGGCCCAGCGGGTGAAGGTCCAGGGCTGGTTGAATCCGCCCTGAACCCCGTGATCGGAGGGGCGTCGTTCCCAGCCCCGGTCGGTGGTCATCGATAGCCGTCCCGAGCGTGTTCGCGGCCGGAGCAGCGGTGGGCGAGCGGCCCTGCGGGCCACCGTCCGCAGTTCAAAGAAGGCACGGAAACCACTAGACTACCCAGGGTGATTATTCAGATCCCCTCAGTTTTGGTCAAGGTGTGGGCACAGGCGTGTTCCCCCACGGGAAACGGTTCACGGGTGCGAGGGCGCACTCCCGCGGCCACCGCGCAGGACCAGCGATGAGCGGGCACATGAGGACGGATTCCCTGCTGATCGCGGAGCGGGGTGCCGACACTGGTCTGGCGCGCGCCTTCGAGGTCTGTCGCAGGATCCACACGGGTGCGGACCGCCTCTCTCCGCAGATCGTCGATTTGCTGCCCGCCCACAAGCGCCCCTACGTGCACGCACTGGTCGCCTTCGCGCTATGGGCCGATCGGTTGGCCGACGAAGGGGAGGTCTCCGAGCGCGGGTCGGCCCTGGCCCGGTTCCGCACCGACACCCTGGCCGCGCTGGCCGGCGAACCCGGCGCCCCCGTCCGCCTGCTGCCGGTCCAGCGCGCCATGGTCCACACGGTGCGGGCGTGGGACATGTCCGTACCGGTGCTGGAGGAGCTTCTCACCACGCTCGCGCAGGACAGTCGCCGGCCGCCCGACTTTCCCGGCTTCGCCGACCTGCGCGGCTACATGCGTGGTACGAGCGGTACCGTCGGGGAGTTGCTCGGCACCGTGCTGGAGCCGGTCCGGGAGGACGCCCCGGAACTCATGTCGCTGTTGGGCGAAGCCCTCCAGTACATCGACATCCTCCACGACCTGCCCGAAGACCTCGAACAGGGCCGCTGCTACCTGCCCCGCCAGGACCTGGAGCGGTTCGGCCTGGACGCGGACAGCCTGATCGGTGCGCGCGGCACGAACGCCTATCGGGAACTGATCGCACTACAGGTGCAGCGGGCATGCGGACTACTGGACCAGGGGCAGGAGGTGGTCGATGCCGCGCACCCTTCCAGTCGTCCCTTCCTCGCATCCATGGTGGCCGGGCTGCGAACGGGCCTGGACGAGTGCGCGTACCTTCCAGCGGACCGGCCGGGTGCTCCACCGGGAACAGCCGTTCCCGCCCGGTTGTCACAAACCCGAGAGACACCTGTCGGAGTCCTGCCACTCGTGCCCGGGCTGCGGCAACGGCGGTTCCCCGTCCCGCCCCCGGACCCCTGGGGCCCTCCCGCCGCGGTCCCCGAGCACGTGGCCGTGATCATGGACGGTAACCGGCGGTGGGCCCGGGCGCTCGGTCTGGCCGCCGTGGAAGGGCACTCGGCGGGAGAGGAGGCGATGTACCGTCTGGTGGACGCCGCCGGGGAGTTGGGCATCAAGTACGTGACCACCTTCGCCTTCTCCACGGAAAACTGGTCGCGCCCTCCCGAAGAGGTGTCCTCTATGTTCAGGATGATGACGCGGGGCGTTCCGGGGCTGGTCGGGCGCCTGCACGCCCGGGGCGTTCGGATGCGCTGGTGCGGCCGCCGCAGCAGGGTCGAGACGGCACTCCGCGAACGGCTGGAGTGGGCCGAGGAGCTGACGTCGGGCAACAGCGGGGTCACGTTCACGTTCTGCCTGGACTACGGAGGCCGCCAGGAGATGGTGGACGCGCTCAAACGCACGGCGGCCGAGGCGCTCTCGGGGCGGCTGGACCCGACGCGCATGACGGAGTCCGACCTCACCGAGTACCTCTACGATCCCGAACTGCCCGACGTGGACCTCCTGATCAGAACCGCCGGCGAGCAGCGCACCAGCAACTTCCTGCCCTGGCACACCGCCTACGCCGAGATCTTCTTCGAGGACGCTCTCTGGCCCGACTTCGACCGCTCCCACCTGGTACGCGCCGTCAACGCCTACGCGGGACGGCGCAGGAGCTTCGGCGGCACCTTGAGCGAGGAGAGCGTCTGATGCTGCGTGTGGCGGACGTGCACAAGGCCTTCGGGCCGAGGCGTGTCCTGCGCGGGGTGAGCCTGCGGGCCGCGCCCGGGGAGCTGGTGGGGATCGTTGGCGAGAACGGAGCGGGCAAGACCACCCTGCTGCGGATCCTGTCCGGTGAACTCGCGCCCGATTCCGGCCGGGTGCAGGTCGAGGGCCGGATCGGCTACTGCCCCCAGTACCCGGTGACCAACCCGGAACTGACCGTGGACCAGCATCTGCGCTACTTCGCCGTCGCCTACCGGTTGCGCCGCCTGGACTGGGCTCGCGCCCTCATCGACCGACTCGGGTTCGAGCAGTACGGTGCCACCCGGGTCCGGCACCTGAGCGGCGGAACACGGCAGAAGCTGAACCTGGTCCTGTCCCTCATGCACGACCCGGCCGTCCTCTTGCTGGATGAGCCCTACCAGGGCTTCGACTGGGAGACCTACCTGCGGTTCTGGGAGATTTCCGCGGAACTGCAGGCCCAAGGACGCGCCATCGTGGTCATCTCCCATCTGGCCCACGACGTCGACCGTCTGGACACCCTGTACCAGTTGCGTGCGGGCACGTTCGAGCAGAGCGACCTCGGGAGCGGCCGGTGAACGCCTATCTGGTGGCGACCCGGTACTCGCTGCTGGAGCTGGCCCGTAACCGTCTCGCGGTGGTGGTGCTGGTCTGCCTCGTACCCCTGTTGATCTGGTTGATCGACTCGGTGGTGACCGGGGAACCCGTCGAGTTCGTGCACCGGTCCACGGACACGCGGATCCAGGCGCTGGGGCACCAGGTCACGACCCTGGGCTGTGTACTCAATCTGGTGTCATTGCTGGTGGGGTTCGCCATGTTCACCGCGGCGCACCGCTCGGCCGACTTCGACCGGCGCCTGGCCCGGGTGGGTTACCCCCGTACGGCGCTCATCCTGGCCAAGCTCACCATGCTGGTGGTGGCTTCGGCGACGGTCAGCGGTTACACCACCGCCTGGACCTCCCTGCACTGGGCCGCGGAGCAACCACTGGCGCTGTGGGCGGGCCTCTTCCTGGGCGGGGCGGCCTACGGTGCCATCGGGCTCTTCCTGGCCCTGTTCCTACCGGAGGAGCTGGAGGGCACGTTCGTGATCATCGTGGCGACGGTGGTCGACAACGCCCTCCAGAACCCGATCATCAACCCGACCGCGGACGCCGACGCCGTTCTCCTCCTACCCGGGTACGGAGCGATGCAGGTCTGTACGGCAGGGGCGTTCACCGATACCGTCCCGCTCACGTCGGTGCTCCTCAGCCTGGGGTGGACGGCGGTGTTCGGAGTGGTCGCCCTGGGGGCATTCGCCGCACGCACGCGTGACCGCACACCCCAGGGGGTGTGCGGGCCACCCGGCATCTGAGCGGTCCTGTCCGGGGCGGAGCCCGCCCCGGACAGGAAGGTGGGCGGGAGGCCCAAGACTCGCGGCGCAGTTCCGGGTCAGGGCGAGCAGGCGGCGCAGGGCATCCGGCAAGGGCCCGGCCGCGGCACTGTCACTGACAGCAAGCGACGCGGATCCCTGCCCGGGTTCGACCTGATTCGCAGGTTCCCGGTGATCGAGGGCTCATGGACTCGGTTCCGTGACCACACCCACTCGCCGTCGGCGGGAATCCGTGGGAGGTGCGTGAACCGCCCCGTCCCGGAACGCGGGGCGGGGTCCTCGGCCGCCCCCATGGCGACCGGCAGAGAATCTACGACGTAAAGGTGGCTGTATTGGTCGAAAGCCTCACCGCTGGGCTCGACCCCGATCCGCTCCAGCACCGCGTCGAGCCCCCGGTCCTCGATCGCGAGCGCGTAGGCGAAGGGTTCGGACATCGACTGGATGCTGAACCGGTCCTCGGTGTCGCCGTTGGCGTACACGGTTCCGTTGACCGTGCCCAGGGCGACCGCCGCACGGCCGGGGTCGGCGGCGGCGAGGTCCGGTATGCCCTCGGGCAGGGATCCGGAGTCGACATGGCCCGTCTGGGCGATGATGTCGTCGAGATAGTTGAGGATTGGTGCGTGCATCAGCCTCCCCCCGTCGGGTTCGGTACGGCCGCCTGCCTGGGCGGACCACCCCCGAACCTGCCCACCGGGGGCGGCTGCCTTCTGTCCGGGCAGCGGGTCCCAGGCTAACGGCGCACCCCCGTACCGACCTGGGCTGGCATGGCTCGACCGCTGTTTCGGCGGAGCGGGGCGGGGGAGTGGACGGGGCGGCGACACCACCGAAAAACGGGTGTCGCGCGCATCCCTCCTGGTATCCCCGTCCGAACACCCCCGATTCCGCGGCGTCAGCGGTACTCGGGCGCTCCAGGACTCCCCAGAGTAACTAAAATCCTCCCATGGCCACCCTTACCCCCGATTCCCCCGCAAACGAGACGCTCGGGCGACGTTTCCGTGTGCGCGGCGAGCGTCGGATCTCCACCCGCACCACCCTGCTCGAAGCGGACGACACCGAGGCCCGGAGCCCGGTCCGAGTGGAGCTCTTCGACGTCTCGGGCCCGGACGGGGCGGCTCTGACCAGGGCCTTCCGCGAGCGTCTGCGCGCCTTCGAGGAGCTCGAACACCCCGCCCTGACCCCCGTACTGTCCGGCGGGATGCGCGGGGACGCGGCGTACACGGTCACCGAACCCCACCACGGTGCCTGGGTGGGCGACCTGACCGGCGAGCGCTTCCAGGAAAGGGTCTCCCGCCGGGAGGCGCTCGACATCGCCGACGTCCTCCTGGGAGCGCTCCAAGACCTGCACGAGCGGGACCTGGTACACGGGCACATCGGCCCGCACAGCGTCTCACTGGCCGACGACGGCGGTGTCAGCCTCCTGCTCCTGGCCTCCCCGCCGCCCCCCGCGGCGGACGGGGCCGCCTTCGGCCCGCAGGACGACGTCGCCGCCCTCGCCGGGCTGTTGGAGGCCATGGTCGCGGGAGGCCACCGGGACGAGGGAGACCCGCCCGCCGGACACGACTCGGTGGGAAAGGCGATCAGCGCCCTGGTGGCCAGGGGGGCCGACCCCGACCCGCGGCGCCGCCCCGCCGACGCCTTCGAGTACCGCGCCCTGTTGCGCCGCACCGCCCACTCCCTGCCCCCCGCCTCGGGTAAACACGTGGCACGGGAGGAACCCGCCGAGGAGGAACGGTTCCGGGCCGCGCCGCCCCGCCGCCGCGCGGCGCTGTGGGCCGCCCTGGTGCTCGTGGTCGTACTGGCCGGGGGAGTGGCGCTGTGGGCAGTGACGCAACAGGGGTCGGGCCAGAGCACGGGTCCGAGCGGGGCGTTCATGCCCGACCTGGTCGGTCTCTCCCCCGCAGAGGCCGCCGAGGAACTGGCGCGGCTGCCGGTCTCCCCGGAGGTCTCCTACCAGGACGTGCGCAGCGACGACGTCGAGGCCGGGCTGGTCGCCTCCTCCACCCCCGAGAGCGGCAGCGAACTGGCGGAGGGCGCGGACGTACTGTTGTCCGTGGCCTCGGGCCCCCTGACCGTCACCATGCCCGAGGTGGTCGGCTCCCCGGAGGAGGAGGCGCGCCTGGCCCTGGTTGCGGAGGGGTTCACCGACGTCGAGATCGTCCAGGAACCCTCCGAGGGCCTGCCCGCCGGAACCGTCACCGGGAGTGACCCGGAACACGGGGAGAGCGTGCCCTACGACTCCGCGGTGGTACTCACCGTCGTGGAGGGGGTGACCGTACCCGACCTGGTCGGCAGCACCGAGCAGGAGGCCGTCGGCGCCCTGGCCGAGCTGGGTCTGGAGTCCCGGGTCGAGGAGGCCGCCGACTCCGAACGCCCCGAGGGCGAGGTCGAACGGCACACCCCCGGGTCCGGGGCCGTGGTCGAGGACGGGGCGACCGTCGTGCTCGGGGTGTCCCCGGGCCCCGGCGAGGACGAGGAGGACGACGAGGAGCCCGCCCCGGAGGAGGAGTCACGGGCCGAGGACGGGAACGGGGACGGACAGGCCGCCGCCGAGCCGCCGGCACAGACCGATCCCGAGGATGCGCCGTCCGAGGAGGACGAGCCCGCCCCCTGCACGTCCGGCGGATGGTCGGAGGGCGAGGTGTACCCGGAGGGGGCGCGCGTCGTGCACGAGGGCGAGGAGTACGAGGCCGTGTGGTGGAACACCGACAGTTCACCGGCGGAGTCGAACGAGTGGGGCCCGTGGCGCCCGGTCGCCTCCTGCTGACGGCTCCGGCCGGGCCCACCCCGCCGGAGCCGGACCGCTGGCCTGTTCCCGCGCACATCCTCGGCCGGAGGGCCGGACGGGGGCCGCGCTCAGAAGTCCATCGAGGCCTCCGGCGGCATCCCGGAGGGGCGGCTGCGGGACCGAACCCGGGAGAGGTGGACCTGGCGGCCGAGCCGGATGAGCGGCCGGACCAGCAACTCCACACTGCCCGCCAGGAAGCACCACGTCCCCGCGACCGTCCACTCCGGGAAGAAGAACATGATGCTGCCCGCGATGAACCACAGGGCGATCAGGATGTCGTTGAGGACGCTCAACGCCTCGTAGCGCTGACGGACGACCAGTTCCTCGTGGCCGATGCGCACGGTCAGGGGACGATTGGACTCGGGGTCGGACATGCGCGGCCTCCTGCGGCTCCTGCGGTCTCCTCCTGCCTGGCCATCATCCGCCCCCGAGCCTGTCACCGCTGTTCAGGGTGTGTGCCTCGGCGCGTTGCCGGCGGCTCGTGCGGTGTCGCGGCCCGGCGCCCCGTCGGTCACCGGCCACCGGGCCCGGCGAGGTCGAGGGACAGCTGGGCCTCGGTCCCACCGGCGGCGGCCCCCGTTGCCGCGTCGGGTTCGGCGTCGTGCTGCGGCTTTCGGGCCGAACCAGGCCGGTTCAACCCGTACCGCTCCGCGATCTCCCGGACGGCCGTGGTGACGATCCGCTGGTAGGACTCGGGTGCGTAGGAGCCCCGGCCGTACAGCTCCCGGTACAGCGGAAGGAGTCGGGGGTGCTCCCGGTGCAGCCAGGACCGGTACCACTCACGGGCGCCGGGCCGCAGGTGCAGTACCACCGGGGTGAGGCGGGTGGCCCCGGCCTCGGCGACGGCCGCCACGGTCTCCTCGATCTGCTCGACCGAGTCGGTCAGCCCGGGCAGGATCGGGGCCATCAGCACCGAACACTCCAGGCCGCGCTCGGTCAGTCGGCGCACCGCGTCCAGACGGGCCCGGGGGCCGGGCGTGCCCGGCTCCACCGTGCGCCAGACGGACTCGTCCACCGAGCCCACGGAGAAGGCCATGCCGACGTCGGTGACCCGGGCGGCCTGTTCGAGGAGGTCCAGGTCGCGCAGCACCAGCGTCCCCTTGGTCAGGATGGAGAACGGGTTGGCGGCATCGCGCAGCGCCCGGATGATCTGCGGCATCAGCCGGTAGCGGCCCTCGGCCCGCTGGTAGGGGTCGGTGTTGGTGCCCATCGCGATGTGCTCCCCGCGCCAGGAGGGGCGGGCCAGCTCCGCGCGCAGCCGTTCCCCGGCGTTGACCTTGACCAGGATGCGGGTGTCGAAGTCGCGCCCGCTGTCCAGGTCCAGGTACTCGTGGGTGCGCCGGGCGAAGCAGTACACGCAGGCGTGCGAGCAGCCGCGGTACGGGTTGACGGTCCACCGGAACATGGGGTCGGCGCCGGGGACCCGGTTGATGACCGAGCGGGCCCGGACCTCGATGGAGACCGGTTCGCCGTCCTGGCCCGCCCGTACCGGCCCGGGCGGGGGCGTGCCCAGTCCAGCCCGGCCCGAGCCGCGGGCCACGGCGGCCGCGGGTGCTTCGAACAGGGCGGTCTGGCCGGTGGCGGTGTCGTCCCGCAGGTTCTCCCAGCGCATGCCCTGATTCGAACACGTTTTCGATTGGCTGTCCAGTCCCGTTGCGGGACGGGGCCTGAGCTGCCCAGCACGTCCTAGTAGTCACGCCAGGCGGGTGCCGCGTCCGCGGCGTAGTCCCTGAAGTCCTTCGGCTCGCGGCCCGTCACCCGCAGCACGTCCCCGCCGGGTTCGGCGTCCCCCATGTCCCGCAGTGCCTCGAAGCCCGCCACGGCTCCCCTCGCCTCCTCCTCGGACAAACCCTCGGCGACCTGCGCCCGGACGAAGTCCTCGGGCTCACCGATGTACCGCACCGGGTACCCGGCGGCTTCGGTGATCGTCTCGGCGGCCTCAGTGAAGGACAGCGCACGCGGCCCCGTCACCTCGTACGTCCGTCCCGCGTGCCCGTCTCCGGTCAGCGCCCGGGCCGCCACCGCGGCGATGTCGCCCGCGTCCACGAAGGCCTGCCGTATCCCGCCCACCGGGAGCGTGATCAGCCCCGAGCGCACCGAGCCGTGAAGGAACCCCTCGTCGAAGTTCTGGTCGAACCAGTCGCAGCGCAGCACGGTCCAGTCCGTGCCGCTGGCACGCACCGTACGCTCGGCCGCCAACAGCCGCTGGTCGTCCATCTCCTCGATCGCCCGGCTCGACAGCAGCACCAGGCGCCGAACGCCCCGCTCCACCGCGAGACGGACGAACTCCGGATCAACGGGCACTCCGTCCGGTGCCATCAGATACACCGCCCCCGCACCGTCGAGAGCACCCTCCCAGGTGGAGGGGGCGGACCAGTCGAAGGGCACCCGGCTGCTTCGTGAAGCCGCCCGTACGGGGTGCCCCTGCGCGCTCAGGAGTTCCACCAAACGGCGGCCGACGGTTCCGGTGGCGCCCAGGACGAGAATCGGTCGTTCACTCATGTCTCCACCAGAACACCGGGCGGCGCCGTCTGTGAAGACTCCGTCGGCGTGTGGGTGTGTGGCGCCAACTCATCCCCTCTCACCTGGCCCGACTCCCTCCGGGCAGCGTCTGACTGCCGCGAACGGTAGGGATGTCACCGCTCACCGGGAACAGAACCCCCTACCGGTCCGGTGAAGGTCCCGCGAAACGGGTGAACCCTGCCAGGCGGGGATGGACGGTGACTGGAAGGTCGCGGCCCAAGGCCTCCAACGCGCTCCTGGCCCGGGCGTCGGGCTGCCCGTAGACATCGAGTCGCTCAACGGAGCAGTGGTCCGTCACGTCGTTGATGACGGACCCCGACATCCGCCAGTGCGCGCGGATCGAGGCGGAGTCCGCGTAGAGCTGGAAGCTGTGGGCCAGCATGTTCGCCTCGTCGGTGAAGAACTCCACCATGATCTGGGGCGCCTGCTTCTCGGTGAAGTCCACGGCACGTCGTGCGGCCAGACGGCAACCCTTCCAGCGGCCCTCCGTCACGCGCATGGTGTTGTGCAACAGGATCGGTGCTTCGGGTGCGGTCGGCACGGGCCAATGCTGCCGCCCCGCGGCGCCCCGCGGTCAACCCCGATCCGCTGGGCGGATCAGAAACCGCTGCCCCCCCCGGCAGGGAGCCCGGATCACGGGCACCCCCTGCGGCCGTCCACCGGCCTGCTCGAACGTGTTGCGGCGGGGTGCACGGGGCCAGAACACCGGGCGCCCACGACCGACAGCAGCCGTAGCGCCTCCTCTGCCGATGATCCAGGGATCACACGGCGGCCCTGTGGTCGCGACGCGGTCGCAGGAGGAGACGAACCGGTCTTCCGCGGGAGTCGGTCTACTTGACCAGGTGGAACTCCGGGCGGCTGAGCCAGGACCGCAGGAACTCCGCATCGCCGACGTGCCGGAACCACCGCCCGCCACCCCCGGTGTCGTACGAAACCTCTGCCACATTTCCCGGTAGGGAAGCAACCAATGCTCTCGACCGGCCCAGGAACGCGTCACCGTCGACGCCATCACGCGGAGTGGGATGGCCGAGAACACCATCGAAGTCGATCAGCGCGTCGAGGCGTTCGGCGAGCATGAGCGCAAGGTGACCGAGCGGTAGGTCGTGCACTGAGCCCGAGCGGCCCGCACCGAGCACCAGCCCCTGTACCGGTGGCCGAGAGAACGCCGAGTAGTCCTCGTCCCGTGCCGGGATCTCCTCGGCCTCCGCCAGGAAGAACACACCAGTGCTGCCGGGATCGAGTCCAGGCAGTCCCACGGCCGATCCGTCCCGCACACGGAAGTCCAGTTCATCGCCGGTCCTGTTCTCGACCTGCTCGCAGAAGCTCCCCAGCCACGGGGTCACCTGGGCGAGCACGTCCTCGAACCCACGACGCTCGAAGAGCCACAACCCCACCGCCGGTCCCACGCCCACCACGCCACCCCAGACCTGCACGCTCCATCGCCTCGTGGGATCGTAACCTGCTCAGGACGGGCACCGGACGGCACTCTGGAGAACCTGGTTGCTGGCCTGCTCGCCCGTAGGGCGGAGATCCGGTGACAGGCGATCGGAGATCACCGGTCCGTCCCTTCGCCCTCGGGTGGACGGTACGAGGAGGAAGAGGCCCGGACCCGCTTCGCCGCACCGGGGGAGGGGTGATCGCGGCAGGGCCGGCCCCGGCGACCGAGGAGCAGATCGGAGCAAGCCCGGGGGGGCAGCGGTGCCGTAACGCACTCCTCCGAGAGGTGAGGGCACAGCATGCGCCCAGCCGGTCCTGGAGCCAGGACAGGGGCTGCGCTGCTGAGCGCCGGTGAAGAATCTACGTCGTAAAGGTGGGTTGGTTTTTCACGCCCCAGAAGGAGCTCGCCATCCAGAATGGGCGTCAGTCGAAAAGAGCCTGGTATCGGATGGCGTCATCCGCACGCAGAGTCTGCTTGACATGACGTCACTTGTGGCGCCATGATGACATCATGGATTTGATGCCGTATGTCGAAGAGCTCCGCCGCCAACTCCTGGTAGCCGCCGAGGCCGGGGGAGAGGACACCCGGGTCACCGCCGAACGCCTGGCCGCAGCACTGGAGCCCTCCGCCCGGTTGGCCCTGATGGACGCCCTGTCCGCAGCCGCGGACGAGATCACCAGGGACCTCGCCCCGGGGTCGGTCGAGGTCCGCCTCCGTGGTGGGCGGACCGACTTCATCGTGACGCCGCCTCCGACCGACGAACCGTTCGGCGACGAGGAGGACGAACCCCTCGCATCACCGGGACGTCATGGTGACGTCAGTCTGCTTCGGGGTGACGGCGAGGAGGGTGGAACCTCACGGATCACCCTGCGCCTCCCGGACCGCCTCAAGCCGCTCGTGGAGGAGGCCGCCAAGACAGAAGGGCTCTCGGTCAACGCCTGGCTGGTGCGGGCCGTCGCCACCTCCCTCGAACCCGGGGGCGGCCGGGGCACCCGACGAGCCGGCCGCCAGATGGGCCGCGGCTACACCGGCTGGGCCCGCTGAGCGGACCGGACCGCATGACCCACACCGACACGTCTCCCACCGGGGGAGACGCCCACCCCACCCATCTCAGGGAGACAGCCGTGCCAACTTTCGCCACCCCCGAACCGATCACCGCCAGCATCACCATGGTCGCCGGGACCCTCCAGATCTTCGCCGGAGAGCGCACCGAGACCACCGTCGAGATCCGACCGCGCGTCGAGGACAAGGACGGTGACGTGCGCGCCGCGGAACTGGTCGAGGTCGACTACGCCGACGGCCGCCTCGAGGTCCGCGACCCCCAGCCCTCGGGCCTGGGCCGGATGATCGGGCGCAAGGGCATGGTCGACATCACCGTCGAACTGCCCGCGGGCTCGCGCGTCCACGCCTCGGGCGGGTTCGGCAACCTCCGTTGCGAGGGCAGCCTGGGAACGTCCGAGCTCTCCCTGACCAACGGCAACGTCACGGTGGACCACATCGCGGGCAACACCGAGCTCACCACGGGCCACGGCTCCATCCGGGTGGCGGAGATCGAAGGTTCCGCCGTGGTCAGGTCCACCAGCGGCACCATCACCCTCGGCGAGGTGACCGGGGAGCTGCGGGCGAACTCCGCGCACAGCGACGTGATCGTCGACCGCGCCCTGGGCTCGGTCACCGCGCGGACCACCCACGGCAGTGTCCGGCTCGGCCAGGTGGTGGAGGGCAGCGTCAACGTGGAGACCTCCTACGGCGAACTGGAGATCGGTGTCCGCACGGGCACCGCGGCCTGGTTGGACGCGGTCTCCACGAAGGGCGTCGTGCGCAGCTCCCTGGATGCGGCCGACGGCCCCGCCCCCACCGAACAGACCGTCGAGGTCCGGGCCCGCAGCGTCTGGGGCGACATCCTGCTCCACCGGTCCTGACGGCAGAGCACACAGACGAGGCAGAGACGACCCAGCACACCTCCGGTCAGCCGTGACCGTTTCCGGCGGCGCGCCACCGAGCTGCTGGAACGCTTCGACCTGGTGGAGGCCGACCAGCTCGCCGATCGGATCGCGCTCCTGGACCACGGCACCGGGTCCGGGGCAGCGCCCGGGCCGGGGGTCCTCCTCCCGGCCCGGGCACCCGTGTCGGGCGCGGGCGTTGTGCTCAGAGTTCCCGTGCGCCCAGGGCCCTGAGCAGGTAGGGCAGCAGGCGTTCGGCGATGTCGGTGCCGGGGGTGGCGGCGTCGCCGCCCTCCTGCGGCGGGACCAGGAAGGTGTGGCTGACCATCGGCCCGATGACCATCTCCGCGACCACCAGGGGGTCGGCCACCGGGGGGATCTCCCCGCGTTCCACCGCCCGTTCCAGCAGGGCGAAGACCCGTTCCTGCAGGGGGATCACGAAGGCGCCGAAGAGCACGTCGGCCAGGGCCCGGTTGTGCGCGGCCTCGCCGAGCACGGCGCGCAGGAGGCGGCCGGAGGGGCCCTCCAACGCGGTGGCCTTGTCGCGTAGCAGTGCGCCCAGGTCCGAGCCCAGGTCGCCGTTGTCGTGGTCGGGGCCCAGGTTCTCGGCCCAGGCCTGGGCGGCGCCGACCACCAGGTCCTCCTTCGAACGCCAGCGGCGGTACAGGGTGGCCGTGGACACCCCGGCCCGGCGGGCGACGGCGGCGGTGGTCAGGCCGCTGTAGCCGTGCAGCTGGAGTTCGGTGAGGGTGGCGTCCATCAGCGCGCGGTCCCGGTTGGCGTCCCGTGGCCGGCCCCGGTGGGCGGTCACGGCGGACGTCTCCGGCAGATGGTCCGTCGTCATGGGGAGATCTTATGCCAGGCCCCTATTGGAAACGAAACGTTTTCGTTTAGTCTTGTGGCATGTCCAACACCGAGACCCCCCAGCCTCTGACGCTGACCACCGACATCCCTCCGGTCGTCGCCAGGTTGCGCGCCGCCTTCGACAGCGGCCGCACCAAACCGATCTCCTGGCGCCGCGCCCAGCTGCGGGCCCTGCGCCGCATGCTCACCGAGGAGCGACCCGCCCTGGAGAAGGCCCTCAAGGACGACCTGGGCAAGCCCCCGGTGGAGGCGCACACCACCGAGATCGGTTTCGTGGTCAACGAGATCGACCACACGCTCAGACACCTGGCCTCCTGGCTGCGGCCCCAGCGCGTGTCCGTGCCGATGGCCCTGGCCCCGGCCAGGGCGCGCCGCGTGCGCGAGCCCCTGGGCACCGTGCTGATCGTCAGCCCGTGGAACTACCCCGTCAACCTGGCCCTGTCCCCGCTGGTCGGTGCGATCGCCGCGGGAAACAGCGCCGTGGTCAAGCCCAGCGAGCTCTCCCCGGCCACCTCCGGGGTGCTGGCCGACCTGATCCCGCGCTACCTGGACAGCGAGGCGGTCGCCGTGGTCGAGGGGGGCGTCGCGGAGAGCACCGCACTGCTGGAGGAGCGCTTCGACCACATCTTCTACACCGGGAACTCGGCGGTGGCCCGCATCGTCATGGCGGCCGCGGTCAAGCACCTGACCCCCCTGACCCTGGAACTGGGCGGCAAGAGCCCGGCCATCGTCGAACCCGGCGTCGATCTGGCCACCACGGCCCGCCGTCTGGCCTGGGGCAAGTACACCAACGCGGGCCAGACCTGTGTGGCCCCCGACTACGTGCTCGCCATCGGTGACACCGCCGAGGAGCTCCAGCGGGAACTGGGCGCCGCCATCACCGAGATGTTCGGGTCCGACCCGGCCCAGAGCCCCGACTACGGGCGCATCATCAACGAGCGCCACTTCGAGCGGCTCAGCGCGCTGCTGGAGAGCGGTGAGGTGGTCGCGGGCGGCCGCACCGACCGGGAGGACCTCTACATCGCGCCCACGGTGCTCGGCGACGTCGAGCCGGATACCCCGGTGATGGCGGAGGAGATCTTCGGACCGATCCTGCCGGTCGTGCGGGTCCCCGACCTGGACGCGGCGATCCGGTTCGTCAACGAGCGCGACAAGCCCCTGGCGCTGTACGCGTTCACCGGCTCGGAGGCCACCAAGCGCCGTCTGACCACCGAGACCTCCTCGGGCGGTCTGGGGTTCGGCCTGCCGATCGCCCACCTGGCCGTGCCCGACCTGCCCTTCGGCGGGGTGGGGGAGAGCGGCATGGGTGCCTACCACTCCTCGGCGTCCGTCGACACGTTCTCGCACACCAAGTCGGTGCTCGACAAGTCCCTGCTGATGGACACGATGCGGGTGGCCTACGCACCGATCACCCAGGTCAAGGAGAAGCTCCTGCGCAGGATGCTCTAGTGCCGCGAGGGCTCGTCGCGGTACCGGGGCGGGCCGACCGCGCGGGCCAGCCCGTCCGGGCCGCTCCCGCCTACTCGGGTCGGGCGTTGGAGTAGGCGGTGCCCGCTTCGAGTCCGTGATCGAACAGGTAGCTGACGGTCACGAAGTGGTAGTCGTTCGCGCTCATCTGCTCCAGGACGTCGGGGATGGCGTCGACGCTGGTCTTGTGGATGTCGTGGAACAGGACCACGCTGCCCGCGCGGGTCTCCTCCCCGGTGATGTCGAGGATCCTGTCGCCGTCGCGGTGCTCCCAGTCCAGGGTGTCCACGTCCCACAGCATCATGGGGTGGTCGATGGCCCCGCGCGCGGTGTCGTCCAGCGACCCGTACGGCGGGCGCATGGTCGCGGGGACCCTGCCGGTGATCTCGTTGATGGCCTCGTCGGTCCGGTCGAGGTCGTCCCGGATCTGCTCGGCGGAGAGCGTGGCCAGGTCGTCGTGCTTCCAGGTGTGGTTGCCGACCTCGTGGCCCTGCTCGGCCATGCGCTCGACCTCGTCCTCGTAGCTGCCCACCCTGGAGCCCAGGAGGTAGAAGGTCGCCCTGGCGTTGTGCTCCTCGAGGGTGTCCAGGAGTTCGTCGGTGTACTGCCCTGGGCCGTCGTCGAAGGTCAGCGCCACGCACTTGACCTCTGTGCAGTCCGGGGACTTGTCAGCGGGGGAGGCGGCCGCGGGTACCGCCGTACCCAGGAGGAGTCCCGAGGTGAGCAGCAGCCCTCCGGCCGTCCCGACGGAAGCTTTGTGCATCAGAGAGGTAACGTTCACGCGTCGAAATGTATGTGACGTGAACCGATGAGGCAAAGATAAAGCCAGCTCAGAGTCTTGAAGTGAGAAAGGACTCTTTGGTTTCACACGGGAACGAAACCCGGTTCGCCCTGTGGCTCCGGGAGATCCGAGGGGCCCGGCCGGACACCGGCGCCATGGCGTCGTGTTGGGGCGGCCGGGCCCCTGGGCGTGGTCCCTCTGCGCGGCCGGGGAGCGTTCAGCTCACCCGGGCGTCGGTGTGCAGCGCGCCGGGCTCCATGCCGCCCAGTCCGAAGATCTCGCTGACGGTCACGAAGTGGTACCCGTCGCCGTGCAGCCCCTCCAGGACGTCGGGGATGGCGTCGACGCTGGTTTTGTGGATGTCGTGGAACAGGACCACGCTGCCCGGTTGGGTCTCCTCGAGCGCGTGCTCGGCCACGGCGGCGGTGTCGCGGCTCTTCCAGTCCATGGTGTCGACGTCCCACAGGATGATCGGGTGCCGGGTGGCGCTGCGCACGGTGCCGTTCAGCGCGCCGTAGGGCGGGCGCAGGGTGGGCGGGAGTTCACCGGTCACCTCCTGGATCGCCTTGTCGGTGCGGTCCAGGTCCTTGGTCACCCCTTCGGCGGACAGGGTCGTGAGGTCGTCGTGCTTCCAGGTGTGGTTCCCCAGTTCGTGCCCTTCGGCGTGGGTGCGCTCCACGATCTCGGGGAACTCCTCGACCAGTGAGCCCAGGACGTAGAAGGTCGCCTTGGCGTCGTACTCGTCCAGGGTGTCCAGGAGTTCCTCGGTGTGCCCGCCGGGGCCGTCGTCGAAGGTCAGCGCCACGCACTTGAGGCGTTCGCAGTCCAGGGTGGAGCCCTCGGCGGTCAGGGTGCCGTCGAAGGGGAAGTCCTCGGGGTCGGAGTTGCCGGCCATGGCCGCGCTCCGGGCGTGGTAGCCCAGTTCGGAGAGGAGTTCCTCGGCCTCCTCCGGCTCCACCGGGAGCAGGACCTCCTCCACCCGGCCCGCGCTGGGTACCACCGCGGGGTCCATCCGTACGGCCAGCCCGCCGGCGGTGCTGAAGGCCAGGTCGGACAGGGGTGAGGCGGACCAGCGCTCGGCGGCCTCCCACGCCTGTTCGGGGTCGGACAGATCGTTCCCGCCGTCCTGCGGGGGCTGTTCGGCCGGTTCTTCCGCGGGATCCCCCCGGTCGGGGTCCCCGGCGGCCTCCTCGGGCGCGGAGGCCGCAGCCGAGGCCGGGTCCGAACCCGCCTCGGCGCGTGCGGCGACCTCGCCGAGGAGCCCGGGCAGTTGTTCGAGGGACAGCTCGTAGCCGTCCCGGAGGACGTCGGCGACCGCCAGATGCGCGCTCTCCAGGGCCTGTTCGTCACGGAAGAGCGAGGTCCAGGGCAGTACCTCCCCGCTGGCGGAGTCGTACCACAGGGTCGCGGACTCGGCGCCGTCGCCGGGCACACCCGAGGTGACGGCGGTGGTTCGGACCCCGATGACGTCTTCGGAGGCCGCCAACAGCTCCACGTCCTGGCTCAGTTCGGGGCTGCCGCGGTCGGGCAGCTCCTCCAGGAACGCGGTCTGGCGTTCGGCCATCCGGGTGCGGACCTCGATGGTCAGCGGATGGGACTCGCCCAGGACCGGGTAACGGTAGCTCACCGTGCTGTGTTCGGCCTGCACCGCCACCGTGTGGGTCCGTAGGTGCTCCAGGGAGTCGGGGGAGAACTGGATCGCCTCGGCGTAGGGCAGCGCGTCCTCCGCCGCGTGACAGCCGGGAACCAGCAGCAGCCCCAGGGCAGCGCTGACAGTGAGTTTTCGTCGCAGAGAGGTGGCATCCACGTGGGGACCATATCGGAGCCGCGGGCCCGAAAGGTAACCCCAGCGTGATGTCGTGTAATCAAAGAGTAATGAATTGCCCTCTGGTGGCCGGAACACGAAATTTGTCATCGAGTCCCGGGCTCGGGCGTGTCACCACGCACCCGGTCCTGTCTCAGGGGCTCTCCCCGGCCACGGCCGCCACGACCGCGCGCACCTGTGCCAGGGTGGCGGTGTGCTCCTCGGGGCGTGCGGTTCCGGGCAGGTGCACGTGCCCGGCGGGGATCTGCGACCCGGCGCGGTCACGCAGGAGCGTGTTCCGGTAGGCGACCTCGTTGGACAGGTAGTCACCGCCGCCCCCGCGCCGCGCCGCCGAACCCGGGCTGGGGCCCTCGGGGCGCAGTACAGGCCCGCCGCCCGCGGCGGGGACCTCACTCACCTCGGTGTTGGCCACCACCTCGTGCCGACCGGTCGCCGCGCCGAGGATCCGCTCCAGGGGCAGGGAGGAGCGCGTCCACTCAGTGGCCCCGGTTCCGGGCACCGGGGCGCGCCCGGTCCGCGAGACCCCCAGGTTGTCCCGGCCGCCGCCCCGCCACACCCCGTTCCAGACCTCCAGGTCGAAGCGTCCGGGGCGGCCCCGGCTCAGTGTGACGACCGCGTCGGCCACCCCGTACTGTCCGGCCAGGGCTTCCTCCACCACTCCGGTGTCGAAGTCGGCCCAGCGCACGGGGAAGACCGCGGTGCGCACCACCGCGGTGCGCTCACCCACCGGGAAGGTCCACCCGTTCAGGTCCAGGGCGGCGGCTCCGGAGGGGTTGGAGCACTCCACGTCCGCGTCCAGGTGGAAGGGGTCGAACCCGGTGACCACCAGGCGGATCCACCTCTCCCCCGGAGGGAAGTGCAGGTCGGCGATACCCCGCGAGGTGCTCTCGAACAGGTGGAGGAGTTCGGCGTGCTCCTGCTCGGACAGGGCGAAGGAGGGCCTCCAGGTGCGCAGTCGGGCGCGGAGCACCAGGCGGGCCCAGTACAGCGGGCGGTCGTCGACGGGACCGGCGCCGGTGCGGGTGGCCTCCGTCCACAGCCGGGAGGCGTGTGAGGCGACCACCTGCCGGGCCTGTTCGGGGTCGGCGCTCGTGCGCAGGTCGGCGGCGAACAGGGGCTCGGCGGCGCCGAACCCGGAGCGCGCCAGGATCCGACGGGGCTCGGGACGGTCGGCGCGGTCCTCTTCGGGGGTGGTGTCGTGGTGCACGGGCCAGCTGTCTGGTTCGGGGACGGTCTGAGCGGGCCTGGCGAGTCTAACGCCGCCGTGCGGCGCCGACAGCAGCGGGCTGCTCCGGTCGCGGGGCCCGGTCGCGGGAGCCGGCGGCGTTCCCGCCTGTCCTTGACACCGGGGCTGGACCGTGGGGCCCGGAGTTGGCAAGGTGTGTGGTGACAGCCTCCCACTCTCAACGGAGAGAGAACACACATGCACACTGGTGCCCTCCCCGACACCGAGGTCCTCGCCGAACGGGCGCGGGCCGCTCTGGAGCGGTGCGGAGCGACCCGGCTGCCCGAACCCGTCGGGGCGCCCGGAGCGGCGCGTACGCCGATCACCGGACGGACCCTGTTCCCCCTGGAGTTCGACACCCCGGACACCGCCGAGCGCGCCGTGACCGCGGCGCACGCATCCTTCACCTCCGTCTGGCGGGACACCCCCGCCCCGGTCCGGGGCCAGCTCGTCCACCGGTTGGGTGAGTTGCTGCGCGAGCACAAGGCCGACCTGGCCGAGCTGGTCACCCTCGAAGCGGGCAAGATCCGATCGGAGGCCCTGGGCGAGGTCCAGGAGATGATCGACATCTGCGACTTCGCCGTCGGCCTGTCCCGGCAGCTCTACGGCCGCACCATGCCCTCCGAACGACCCGGCCACCGGCTGATGGAGACCTGGCACCCGCTGGGCGTGGTCGGTGTCGTCACCGCCTTCAACTTCCCCGTGGCCGTGTGGTCGTGGAACACCTGTGTGGCACTGGTGTGCGGCGACACCGTGGTGTGGAAGCCCTCCGAGCTCACCTCCCTGACCGCGCTGGGCTGCCACGGCCTGCTCATGCGCGCCGCCGCCGAGGTCGGGGCGCCCTCGGACGTGCACCGGGTCGTCCTGGGCGGTGCCGAGGTCGGCGACGTGCTGGTGGGCGACGAGCGGGTGGCGCTGCTGTCGGCCACCGGTTCCACCGCGATGGGGCGGACCGTGGCTCCCAGGGTGGCAGCCCGGATGGGCCGCTACCTCCTGGAGCTGGGCGGAAACAACGCCGCGGTGGTGGCCCCCTCGGCCGACCTGGACCTGGTGGTGCGCGGCAGTGTGTTCTCCGCGGCCGGGACGGCCGGGCAGCGCTGCACGACGCTGCGCCGACTGATCGTGCACGAGGACGTGGCCGACCAGGTGGTCGAGCGCGTGGTGGACGGCTACCAGCAGTTGAGCGAGCGCATCGGCGACCCCTATGAGGAGTCGACGCTGGTCGGTCCGCTGGTGGGGGAGCGCGGACACACGGCCATGCGCGCTGCCCTGGCACAGGCCCGCGCCGACGGGGGTGAGGTCCTGGTGGGCGGCGAACGGCGCCTGGAGAAGGACGCCGAGGACGCCTACTACGTCGAGCCCGCGGTGGTGCGTATGCCCGCACAGACCGAGGTCGTGCGCCAGGAGACCTTCGCGCCGATCCTGTACGTGCTGACCTACCGCACCCTGGAGGAGGCCGTGGAGCTGCACAACGCGGTTCCGCAGGGGCTGTCCTCGGCGATCTTCACCCAGGACCAGGCCGAGGCCGAGCGCTTCCTGTCCGCCGCCGGATCCGACTGCGGCATCGTCAACGTCAACATCGGGACCTCCGGGGCCGAGATCGGCGGCGCCTTCGGCGGTGAGAAGGACACCGGCGGCGGCCGGGAGTCGGGCTCGGACTCCTGGAAGGCGTACATGCGCCGGGCCACCAACACGGTGAACTACGGCGGGGAGCTCCCCCTGGCCCAGGGCGTGCGCTTCCTCTGAACGGCGCCGGGCCCGGACACGGGGCCCGGGCGGGCGGGGCGCACCCCGGGGTGCGCCCCGCCCGCCTCCGGCACACCGCACCCCAAAACAGTTGTGTCCAATACTGTTGTGCACAACCATTTTCTGTTACGGTGATGACGGCAGCGAGCGAAGACGGAGGAGGAACCATGGCGGGCACCGACGAGGGGGACCCCCTTGCCCTGGACCGGCAGCTGTGCTTCTCCCTCTACACCGCCTCCCGTGCCCTGACCGGGCTCTACCGGGAGATTCTGGCCGACCTGGGGCTGACCTACCCGCAGTACCTGGTGATGCTCGTGCTGTGGGAACAGGGGACCCTGCCGGTCAAGGAGCTCGGCCTGGCCCTGAACCTGGACACGGGAACGCTCTCACCTCTGCTGCGCCGGATGGAGGGCGCCGGACTCCTCACCCGCAGACGCGGGCCCGAGGACGAACGGATCGTCCACGTCAGCGTGACCGAGGAGGGGTCCCGGCTGCGTGACAGGGCCGGACCCGTCCCCGCCCAGATCCTGTGCGCCACCGGCCTGCCCCCGGAACGGCTGGGGGAGCTGCGCACGCTGCTCGACCAGGTCACACGTTCGGTGACGGCCGCCACGGAGGCAACCGCCACGCGCACCGACCGCGGCACCGACACCTGAACCCACACGACACCGGGTCCGGCGCGTTCGGACCCAGAAGAGGGAATCCATGGCTTACAACGTCCTGTACACCGCCGAGGCCACCGTCACCGGCGAGGGCCGCAAGGGCTTCGGCAAGACCGACGACGACCGCCTCGCGGTCGACCTGTCCGTGCCCAAGGGCCTGGGCGGCGACGACGGCCCCGGCACCAACCCCGAGCAGCTCTTCGCCGTCGGCTACGGCGCCTGCTTCCACGGCGCCCTGCGCAACGTCGCCCGCCAGGCCAAGGCCGACGTGGACAACGCCACCATCAACCCCAAGGTCAGCCTGGGCAAGTCCGACGACGGCCTGGACATCGCGGTCGTGCTGACCGTCACCATCCCGGGCCTGGAGCAGGCCGAGGCCGAGAAGCTCGTCGAGGCCGCCCACCAGATGTGCCCCTACTCCCGTGCCACCCGCGGCAACATCGAGGTCGAGCTGATCACCAAGACCGCCTAGCGTGTCTCCTCCCGTCCGACGGGAACCGGGGCCGGCCGCACCCAGTGTGCGGTCGGTCCCGCCCGTGTCCGGGGCCCGCGTGCCTCAGAGGCCGCGACAGGCGGCCAGGCGGCGCTGGAACCGGGGATCCACCGGGCGGACACTGGGCCTGCTGCGGTCGGCGACCATCACCAGCCTGCACGTCTCCGGGAACAGCAGGGCGGTCACCGCGTGGCTGAAGGTCTGGGGTGACAGAACGGGCTCCGCCCCAGGAGCAGCGCATGACGGACAGCCCCGAGGCGGGAAACGCGGTCATCCCGCAGTCGTTTCGGGAGTACGCCGGGCGGTGAGCTGGGTGACCACGGCCAGGGTGCCCATGATCGCGACGGTGGCCAGCCCGATGGCCAGTGACGGCAGGACGTGACCGACGGCCAGACCTGCGGCGCCGACCACGACCAGTGCCGCCGCAGCGAGGTAGCGGGCACGGGCCACCGAGCCGGTCCGAGAGCGCAGGAACAGAATGTTGCCCGCCAGGTAGATCAACGGCCCTCCCACACTGGTCAGCACCAGCGCCGGGGTGGTCTCGGCGTGACTGATGCGCAGCTCGATCGACACGGCCACGACGATCGCGCCGGCGACCATGAGCGCGTGCGCGTAGGCGAACGCCGAGCGCAAAGCCCCAGTGCCGGCCTTGCCCCGACTGGCTCGCGTGTCGGGCCCGGCCAGGGCGAAGTAGGCCCACCACAGCACGAACAGGCCGGTGAACCCGAGCAGTGCCGCGGCGACCGCGCGTGCCGGGATCGGGTCGAGTTCGGACAGCGTGAATCCCATGATGAGGATGGACTCGCCGAGCGCGATGACGAACACCCCACGGTTGCGTTCGGCGAGGTGTTCGGGGTCGGTGGGCCAGGTGTGCATCGGTGCCGAACCGAGACCGGGGAAGCGGAACTGCAACCGTGGAGCTGCCATGTCCACGAGCAGGGCGACCAGCCAGACTGCCAGCCGTGGCCCGGGGTCGAGAAACGCCCCGACGATGAACAGCACCCCCGCCGTGGCGCTCCAGGCCAGCAGATTCGTGTAGTTCTTCGCGAGCACGTGCCCGCGCAACGCGAGAGCGGTGAACGCCGGGCGACCGACCTGGGCTGCCACGTAACAGGCCGCGAAGAGCAGGCCGTCCTCGGCGAAGGCGTGCGGCAGTCCGAGCGACATCCCCAACGCGGCCAGCATCAGCAGCGCGTTGAGGACTCGGACGAGTCCGCTGTGCGGGTCCAGCCAGTTCATCGCCCAGGCCGAGTAGTTCCAGGCCCACCACACGGCCCCGAACAACACCGCGACCTGCAGCGCACCCAACCAGGTGAGACTGGCCAGCAGCGTATGCGAGACCTGGATGATCGCGAAGACGTACACCAGGTCGAAGAACAGCTCGATCGGCGCGACCTCCGAGCGCCGTGGCCCCTCCGGCCGCATCAGGCGGGGCCGTGCTTCCCGGGCGCGGTGCGGATCGCGATTCTGGGTCATGGTTTCCTTCCCCGATGACGTGTTCCGGCCGTGCCGCGGACCATGGTCCCCTGACGTGAAGGCAGCAGCGGCCTGCGGGACCGCAACCGCGGACGCCAGATCCAACAACGGCTTCAGCAGTGTCCCGGAGCGGGTTTCCCGGATACCGCCTGCGCATCACAACTGCGGTGTCCCCGAGCCCTCCGTGACCGGGCCCTGAGCAACACCACGCCTCACCACCGGCTGTCTCCGTGCCCTGGTGGTTCGTCCGCGCAAGGCATGGACGTGCGGGGTGAGCAGGTCGGCCACTCCCAGGAGCTGCGGGAGAACGGCCTCCATCGCATCAGCGATGTCGTTGACCTCTGATGCTCCCCCGCGCAGGAAATCGACCATCGGACGGGCCCGTGGCCGATGGCCGGGAGACAGGGCCACGATGCGGGCGATCTCGTCGGCGACCGCGGATGCGCTTCGGGCGGCGTCATGGCTCCTAGCGACCGGGTGACCGCCTCCTGCGGCCCGTCGCGACCTCCGTACGCGGCCTCGACGGTGGTGTCTGTCGGATGGGCGGCCTTGTGCACGACCACGTCCACCCGGCCGTGGGTGGTGATGAGCGTGTTCATGGCCGAGTCCGCCGACCCTTGCCGGTGACGTCCAGGTCCGCTGTTCGCAAGTCCACCTCGTTATCCTGTGCATGCCGACGCGCTGCGGCCGCATTCTCGGCATTGTGGCCGGCCGCGTCAGGCATGCTTGCGTGAACCGTGTGGCCCGCACCCGCCGATGTCTGGGCGGTGAGGCGTCTGATACCCGTAGAGGCGCCGGTGACCAAGACGTTCAATACTGACATGGCGGCTTCTGCGCAGAGATCCCCGCGCTCGGCGTGTCCTATCCGGACCACCTGCTCGGAGGGCACCGACACCTGGCGCTGAGCCGGACACGGTCCACCCACGGGCCGACGACCGGTTTGGGACCGGCGGGGACGTTCACGCTTGGCTGGTCTCGAAACGGCTGATGCGACCGTTGGTGACGGTGAAGGTCCGGTTCTCCGTGAACTAGGGCTTATCCCATTCCAACGCCTGGGGCGGAACCGCTACGAGGTCGAGAGCTCCATTGCCTGGCTGGGCTCCTATCGGAGGCTGAACGTGCGCTGGGAGCGCAGGGCCTCCGCCTTCCTGGCAGTGCTCGGCATCGCCTGTATCCTCAACCGCTCCAAGCACCTGCCAAGCATGCCGACGGCTTTTGAGACGAGCTCTGAGCGGTAGCTCCGCGGGAAGGGTCGGGGTACACGAAAGGGGGAGGGCGCGAACGCCCTCCCCCGGGACACGGCCCCGCGCTATCTCCTACGCGGCGGTGTCCAACAGCAGCAGCCGGTCCAGGATGTCCTGGAGCGTAACCAGGCCCAGCAGCTCCCCGTCCGTCTCGACGAGGGCGAGGTGGCTGCGGCTCTCCCGCATGATGCTCATCGCCGCGTACATCGGCGTATCCGCCGACAACGTCAGCACCGGGCGCATGAGGTCGGCGGCGGTGGTCCCGGCCGGGCTCGTCAGGGCCTCACGCACGTGCAGCACCCCGACGGGCTCGCCGTGCTCCAACACCACCAGACGCAGGTGTGTGGACTCGCGCGAGACCCGCTTGATCTCCTCCAGCCCCGCCTCGGGGGCCACCCACGCGATGTCCTCCCGCGCGGTGATGTGTCCCTCCAGCGGCTGGGAGTTGACCTCCAGGGCCGTGGCCAGCTGGTCCCGGCGCTCGGAGTCCAGCGCACCGGCCTTGGCCGAGTGCTCGACCAGCTCGCGGACGTCGTCCGGGTTGTGTCCCGCCGACATCTCGTCCACCGCGTTCACCCCGACCCTGTGCAGGAACCAGTTGGCCAGACCGTTCAGGAAGAACAGGAGCGGCCGGGTCGCCCACATGAACGCCCGCATCGGCGGGGCCAGCATGATGGCGGACCGCTCCGGGTGGGAGATCGCCCAGGACTTGGGCGCCATCTCGCCCACGACCAGGTGCAGGAAGGTCACCACGACCAGGGACAGCACGAACGAGACCACGTACCCCACCGAGCCGGGGAGGCCGCCGAACAGCGGCTCCAGCAGGTGGTGGACGGCGGGCTTGGAGATGGCGCCCAGCGCCAGTGTGCACAGTGTGATGCCCAGCTGCGAACCGGCCAGGAGCAGGGACAGGTCACGGGCGCTCTTGACGGCAGCCCGGGCCGCCGCGCTCGTCTCGGCGGCCTCCTCCAACCGGTAGCGGCGGGCCGCCACCAGGGCGAACTCGATGGCCACGAAGAACGCGCTCAGCGCGATGATGCCCACGGTCAGCGCCAGGGCCAACCAGACGTTCATGTCGCTCATGCGCGCACCTCCTGTGCTTCCTCACCGGCGAGCTCCCGCAGCCGCAGTTCCACCGTGTGCGGCACGCGCCTCTGGACCGCGCTGACCGTCATGGTCAGAGCCATGTCCGGGTCGCCCTCGTGGGCGCTGGGCGGCCGGGGGAGCTCCATCTCCACCCGGTCACCGACCTCGGGCAGCCGGTGCAGCTCGCGGATGACCAGGCCCCCGACCGTCTCGTAGTCGCCCTCGGGCAGGTCGTGGCCGATCAGCCGCTCGACCTCGTCGATGTGCAGCGCCCCCGGTACGAGGTAGCCGTCCTCCCCCTCGAGGTGGGCGGGAGACTCCTCCTCCGGGGTGTGCTCGTCGGCGATCTCACCGACCAGCTCCTCGGCCAGGTCCTCGGTGGTGATGACCCCGGCCAGGCCGCCGTACTCGTCCACCACGCACGCGAACTCCTCGCCCGCCTCGCGCAGCTGGTCGAGCACTCCGGGCAGCGGGAGCGAGGCCGGGACCATGACGGACTGCCGCGCCACCTCGCTGACCCTGACGGCCGACAGGTCGCGGTCGCCCAGGGCGAGCACGTCGCGCAGGCAGATCACGCCCACGATGTCGTCCACGCCCTCGCCCAGCACCGGGAAACGGGAGTGGTCGGAGGCCATCAGCTCCACGACCCGGCTGACCGGGTCGCCCTCCTCGACTGTGGTGATGTCCGGGCGCGGGATCATCGCGTGCCCGGCCGTCTGGTCGTGGAAGTCCAGGGTGCGGTCCAACAGGGTGGACAGCTCGGGCGGCAGGTCACCGCTCTCCCGCGACTCGGCGATGATGCTCTCCAGGTCGCGCGGGGTCGCCGCGTGCTGGACGTCCTCCACGGGCTCGATCCGTACCGCCTTGAGCAGGACGATCGCCGCCTGGTCGAACAGCCAGATGACCGGGCCGAAGACCTTCAGGTAGATCCCCGTGGACAGCGCCAGCCAGCGGGCCACCGGCTCGGGCCTGGCGATGGCCAGGTTCTTGGGGAAGAGCTCGCCGAAGATCATCTGGACGACGGTCGAGAAGATCAGGGCGAACAGGGTGCCGGCCGCGACACCGGTGCCGAGCGGGACGCCGACACCGCCGAGGAGCACGCCGATGCCCGTACCGATCATCGGCTCGGCGACGTAACCGACGAGCAGACCGGTGACGGTGATGCCGAGCTGGGCGCCCGAGAGCATGAACGAAGTGCGTTTGGTGACCGCCAGGGCGCGTTTGGCCCCCGTGTCACCGGCCGCGGCCCGCGCCTTCAGACGCGAGCGGTCCACGGCCATGTAGCCGAACTCCTGGGCGACGAAGTAGCCGTTCGCGGCGATCAGCAGCAGGACGACCAGGAAGCCCAGGGCGATACTGAGGACGGTGGTCATCGGGCGCACACCGCCCGGGTCCGTCTGTCAGCAGAGTGCCTGGGAAGGTGTGCGCCCTCCGAAGAAGGAGGGTCGTCGGAGTCTGGGTCACAGCATCCCTGAGGGATGCTGCCGGTACTTCGGGACGGATCCACTGTTCCTCTCTCTGCGCCGTGGCGCGTCGGGTGTGTCAGATGCGTGGGTCTGGTCAATGAGGGGACGTCCGGCGGAGGGGAAAGATTCCCCGGCCCGGGTCTCCCCGGCTCAGGTTCCGGCGGGGGCGTCGGCCTCGCCGCCGAGGCCGGCCCACTCCCGGCGGCGGGCCTCGGCGAGGGCGATCGCGGTGGCCACGGCCACGTTCAGCGATCCGACCCGGCCGATCTGGGGAATGTAGGTGACGGCGTCCGCGCCCGCCAGCAGGGCGGGGGAGCAGCCGTGGTCCTCGGCTCCCACGGCAAGGCACACGTCGGGCTCCACCGGAGCGGCGTGCAGCGGCACTGCGCCCTTGGCCAGTTCGACCGCGACCACCTTGTAGCCGTCGGCGCGGGCGGCCTCCAGGGCCTGCCCGGTGGTGGCCATGCGCGTGTGGGGGACCTTGGCGGCGGTGCCCAGGGCGGTCTTGCCGACCTTGGGGTCGTCGGGGTCCGCGCTGTTGCCGGTGAGCCAGAGCTGGTCGACGCCGAAGGTCGCACAGGTGCGCAGGATCGATCCCAGGTTGTAGGGCTGGGTGACGGACTCGACGAGAAGGGCCAGACGCCCCTCGGTGCGCCTGCGCCACTGGCGGTTCAGGCGTTTGACGTCCGTGGGACGCAACTGCGTGCTCAACTGCGGTGTGTTCCTCGTGGGTGCGGGCCGGGGCGGTTCCCGGCGGTCGTCGGTACAGATTACCGGTCGGGGGCCGGGTACGCACGCGTGACCCGGGCCACCCTCCGGCGGGTCCGGTCAGGGGGTCGGGGCGGGGTCGTCGGCCCTGCGTACGGCCAGGACGCGGAAGCCGGCCCGGGAGGCCACCCGCTCGGCGGGCAGCCCCTGGGAGTCCAGCCACTTCTGCAGCGAGTCCGAACCCAGGTGGCGCTGGACGACGAGGTGGGCGACGCCCTCGGGGGTGAGCCGGTTCAGCCAGGTGCGCAGCATCGAGTGCAGTACGCCCTTGCCCACCCGGATCGGCGGGTTGGACCAGATCGCGTCGAAGGGGCCGAGCAGGTCCTCGGCGGTGGGGGCGTCCCCGGGGTCCTGCTCCACGGCCAGACCCCCCTCGGGGCCGACCACGGCGAACCGGGCGTGCTCCAGGCCGTGCTCGGCGGCGTTGCGTCGGGCCAGGCCCACGGCCCGGGCGTTGACGTCGACCCCCAGCACCCGGGCCCGGGGCGCGCGGGCGGCCATCGTCAGGGACACGGGGCCGTACCCGCACCCCAGGTCGAGCAGGCGCCCCTCCGCGGGCGGGGCCGGAACGCTCTCCAGCAGGACCCGTGTGCCGAGGTCGACCTTGTCGGGTGAGAACACCCCGCGGTCGGTGTGCAGGCGCAGGTGCAGGTCGGGCAGGACCAGGTCGGCGGTGGAGGGCCGACTGGCGGCGCCGGGATCGGAGTCGAAGTAGTGCTGGGCCACGCCGTGACGCTACCAGGGACGGTCGGGGGATCTGACCGGCAAAAACCTCGCATATCACCGGAAACGAAAGAGCCAACCCCCTGTCGAAGGGCGAATCAGAACGGAAGATGGGGATAAGCGAGGTTTGTGGGGGGATCCATGCGAGCAGATGTAGGAGACCGGCTGGTCGTCGAGAGCCCGAACGCCGACACCCACCGTCGCACGGGGGTGGTCACCGAGGTCCGGGGCAGGCAGGGGGAACCGCCCTACCAGGTGCACTGGCTCGGCACGGACGAGGGCCGCGACGCCCTGGTCTACCCGGGGCCCGACGCGCACATCGAACACCCGTCCGCGACGGGCGCGGGCGGAGAGGGAGCGGATGCCATGCAGACGATGAAGCGCTGGAACGTCGACGTGGTCCTCGCCGAGGAGAGCGAGGGGGACGCCGCGCGTACCTGGGCGGAAGTGGGCCTGGTCGCTGACGACGGTACGGCGCTGCGCGGCCACGGTATGGCCCGCAAGCACCCGTCTGACCTGGACGTGCCCGAGATAGGCGAGGAGCTCGCCGTCTCGCGCGCCCTGTCCGACCTCTCACGCCAGCTGCGCCAGGTGGCGGCCGAGGACATCAACGACAACACCGGATCACCCTGGCGTCCCACCTGACCGGTCCCCGCCCGCTGGCGCGGACGGCGGCACAGGTGTGAGCGGCCCCCGGCTTCGGCCGGGGGCCCGTTCGTGCCCGGAGCACCCGGCCCGGCACGGTCGGCGCCGAGCAGTCGGCCCGGGGCCCCGCGGGTCCGGAACCGGCCACCCCCTGTACGGGGGGTTCGCACCCGGTGGTCACCGGCATCGGGCACACTCGGAAGTCGGACACGACCTTTGGCCCGTTCCGAACGGTATCCCGGCCCCGGTGGTCCGCGGCCTCGGGAACGGGGGACAAGCGCGTCCGCCGGCCACAGGCCGGAGGCACTCACCCAAGGAGACCTCGTTGGCCACCTCTTCCGGACCGCAGGCCAGACCCGCCCGGACGCTGGGAACCGTCGACGCGGCCGCCATCGGCGCCGCGGCGATGCTCGGCGCCGGTGTGTTCTCGGTCTTCGCCCCGGCGGCCCTGGGCGCCGGAGCCTGGCTTCCCGTCGCCATCCTCATCGCCGGACTGGTCGCCTACTGCAACGCGATCTCCTCCGCGCGCCTGGCGGCCCGCCACCCCGA
Organism: Nocardiopsis sp. iso_40; assembly: GCF_056173285.1. NCBI lineage: Bacteria > Bacillati > Actinomycetota > Actinomycetes > Streptosporangiales > Nocardiopsidaceae > Nocardiopsis > Nocardiopsis sp. iso_40. The sequence goes on from NZ_CM149666.1 coordinate 3,023,741, forward strand.
GAACGGCGGTACCTACGTCTACGGGCGGGAGCGCCTGGGCGACCTGTGGGGTTACCTGGCCGGATGGTCCTTCGTGGTCGGCAAGACCGCCTCCTGCGCGGCGATGGCCCTGACCTTCGCCACCTACGCGCTCCCGGGCTGGGAGAAACCCGTCGCGGTGGCCGCCGTGGTGCTCCTGGCCGCGATGAACTACCGGGGGGTGCACAGATCCGTCCTGGTGGTCAAGGTACTGCTCCTGACCGTCCTGGCGATCCTGGTCGCGGTGGTCGTCACGATGCTCATGAGCGGGCGCCTGGCGGCCGTGGCCGAGGTCGAGGGCCTGGGGCCCTGGCCCGGCTCCTTCGGCGTCCTGGGGGCCGCGGGGATGATCTTCTTCGCCTTCGCCGGGTACGCGCGCATCGCCACGCTGGGAGGCGAGGTCCGCGACCCCCGGACCACCATCCCCCGGGCGATCACGCTCTCCCTGGGCGTGGTCCTGGTCCTCTACCTGGTGCTCGGCACCGGTCTGCTCATCGTGCTGGGCCGGGAGAGCCTCACCACCAGTGACGCGCCCATGGTCAACGCGGTTCTGGTCGCCGGGTTCCCCGTGATGGTGCCGTTCGTGGTGGCCGGCGCGGCCCTGGCCAGTCTGGGCGCCCTGCTGCCGCTGCTGATGGGGATATCGCGCACCACCGCGGCGATGGCCGCCGACGGGCACCTGCCGCGCCCGCTGGCCGCCGTGCACGAGCGCCACGGCGTTCCGCACCGGGCCGAGGCCGCGGTGGCCGCCGTGGTGATCGCCCTGGTCCTGGTCGCCGACCTGCGCGGCGCGATCGCCTTCTCCGCCTTCGGGGTCCTGGTCTACTACGCCATCACCAACGCCTCGGCGCTGCGCCTGGGCCCGGACGAGGACCGCCCGCCACTGATCGCCCCGGTGTGCGGTCTGGTCGGGTGTGTGGTCCTGGCCACCAGCCTGCCCCTGCCGGTGGTGGTCACCGGTGTCCTGGTGCTGGGCGCGGGCGCGGGCCTGTGGTGGCTGCGCCACCGCCTCACCCCCTGAGGGCCCGGCCAGTTCCCGCTCCCAGCGCCTGTTCCGCGTGTTCGGAAGGGGCGCCGGGAGCGGCACCGCCGGGGGTCAGCCGCGGTGGTGCCGGACCAGGAAGTCCATGCCCCGCCTGGCGGTGGTGGACAGTTGCAGCTCCGCCAGTTCGACGGGGGTGAACCAGCCGCAGTCCGCGGTGGAGCCCTGTTCCTCGGTCACCCGGAGCTCGCACGGGTCGGATACGTGTACGTGGGAGAAGACCCACACCGCGTAGATGTCGGTCCCCGCGGGCTGGGTGCGGCAGTGGCTGGACACGGTGATGAGCTCTCCGACCACCCCGGACTGGCCGGTCTCCTCCAGCACCTCGCGCCGCAGCGCCGCGCGCACGTCCTCACCGGTGTCCACACCGCCGCCGGGCAGGTGCCAGGTGCCGGCGCCGGGGAAGCCCTCGGCGATCCGGCTCAGCAGGACCCGTCCGTCGGGGTCGGTGACGATCCCGTAGGAGGCGAACCTGCGCAGCCGGGGACGCGCGTCGGCCGGGGCGGGCTCCTCCTCGTCCGCCAGCGCCGGAGCGGCGGGCGTCAGCCCCTCGGCGGGCACGACCGCGGGCCAGGCCGACACCAGACCTGGCTCGGCGAACACGATGCGGTCCACGTGCAGGCCGCGCCCGCTGGCGCGGGACAGGATCATGGTCTCGGTGAGCACGTCCAGGGCCACCAGCGGCGCCTCCGGGGGCAGGCCGCCCAGTGCGCGTGCCACCTCCCCGGGGTCCTGGCCGAACAGCACACGTGTGCCGAGCAGGACCGGACCCCGGGTGCCGGAGGTGATCAGGTGCACGGTGACCCGTCGGGCCATCCAGTCGTCGATCGAGGTCACAGCACGCCTGTCGCGGCCGTGCTGGGCAGGCCGACCTGCTGCATGAGCCCGTCCAGGCTGCCCAGGGTGGTGACACCCTCCAGCGGCTGGCGGCCCTGGCGGTCGATGATGACCGGTCGCATGCCGGAGGCCACGGCGCCGACCCCGTCGGCCTGGACCTGGTCGCCCACGTGCCAGCAGGAGCCGGGTTCCACACCCAGGCGCTGGGCGGTGACCTGGAAGATCCTCGGGTCGGGCTTGCCCAGGCGCCCGCGGTGTCCGCGCAGACCACCGTGTGGAAGTAGGGGGTCAGTTCCAGGGCCTGGAGCTTGGCGTGCTGGATGGCCTCCACACCGTTGGTGAGGATCGCCAGCCGGTATCCGGCCGAGGCCAGGGCGCCCAGCACCGGGAAGGTGTCGGGGAAGACCTGCCAACCGGTGCGGTGACCGTCCAGATAGGTTCGGTAGAGCTCGTCGCAGTGGTGGTCGGCGATCTCGTTGTGGCCTGCCTGGACGGCCAGGGCCCGGATGCGTTCGCGGCGCTGTTCCTCAAGACTCAGGTGACCGCGCAGGTATGCGCCGAAGGAGATCTCGGTCTGGGCGTCCCACAGCGCGCGGGCCGCGCCGAAGTCTGGGTGGCCGAGCCGCTCCATGACCGCGCGCAGACCCGCGGACGAGGCGGCGACGTCATCGATGAGGGTGTCGTCCAGGTCGAAGCAGATCGCAGCCGGGGGTGCGGGTGTATTCGGCATCGTTCCTCGAAGTGGATGGGCATGACAAAACATGCCAACGCTAACCTGTGCCGGTACAGGAAAAGGTGTAAACCCCACCTAAAGGGATGTGACCAACATCACCAATAGCGAGGATTGGGTCTCACCCCCTCAGGGAAGGCGCTGGAACCACAGCAGTGAGGTCAATGCCGTCGCCAACGCCAGCACGATCGCCACCAGCACGAACCGGGTGACGATCTCCTCATGTACCAGCTCCGAACCGAGCGAGGAACCGATGTCCTCGTAGACCTGGTTCAGCTCCGTCTCACTCTCGGCCTCGTAGAAGTGACCCTCCGTCTCCTGGGCCAGCCCCTGCAACGCCTCCTTGTCGATGTCGGCGGGCACCTGGTAACCGTCGATCTCGATCATCGCCGCCCCGGTACCGAAGGCGATCGTGGACACCGGCACCCCCTCCTCGGCGGCCTCGGCCGAGGCCTGGCGGATCTCGCGCCCGCTGGTGTTCTCACCGTCGGAGAGCAGCACGATCGCTGACGGGGGCGGATCCTCGGCCGCGTCCTCGTCGAAGCTGCGAATCGCCTCCATGGAGGCGAACACCCCCTCGCCGATCGCGGTCCCCGGGCCCAGCCGCAGGTTCTCGATCGAACTGATCACCGACTCGTGGTCCTGGGTGGGCGGCGCAACCACCGTCGCGGTCGAGGAGAACGACACCAGCCCGACGTTGAACCGCTCCGGAAGCGTGGACACGAACCCGCGCGCCGACTCCTTGGCCGCGTGCAACCGGTCCGGCTCGATGTCGTTGGCGGCCATCGACAGCGACACGTCCACCGCGACCATGATCGTGGCCCGCTCCCGGGGCGCCTCCACCGGCATGGCGGGCACCGCCATCGCGGCGATCAACACCCCCATGGCCAGGGTGAACAGCGTGGCCGGCACGTGCCGTCGGATGTCCGGACGGTGCGGCGCCACCTGGTTCAACAACTCCAGGTTGGTGAAACGCACCGTGTACTCGCGCCGCTGACGCTGCGCGAACACGTACGCGCCCACCAACAGCAGCACGATCAGCAGCCACCACAGCCGCTGGGGCTCCAGGAAGGTCATGGCCGCCTCACGTCCCCCGTACTCGTCGCGGCGCGGGAACCTCCCGCGCCCTCCTTCTCGCCGTCGCGCCCCCCGCGCCGCTCACCGCGGCACCCCCGGGGTGTGCCTGGCCATGTGGTGCGCGGTTCTGCGCTGGTCGATCACGAACCGGGCGGTGTCCAGCACCCAGTCCCGGTCCGTGCGCAACACCAGATGGTGTACTCCGCAGCGGCGCAGGGCCCCCCGGACCGCCGCCCGCTGGGCCTCGGCGGCCCGACGGTAGCGTTCCCGCACCGTGCGGGTCAGGCGCACGTCACGCACCCGTCCGGTGGTCGGATCACGCAACGCCACGTCCCCCACCTCGGGCACGTCCAGTTCCCGTGGGTCCAGGACCTCCACCACCAGCACCTGGTGCCGGGAGGCGAGCTGGCGCAGCGGACGCTCCCAGGACACCTCCCCGCCGAACGCGGGTGTGTCGAGGAAGTCGGAGATGACCACCCGCAGCCCTCGTCGGCGCCGGGTCCGCACCAGGTCGGTGAGGGCGTCGGCCAGACCGGCCTGACCGGCCTCCGGGGCGCGCCGGTCGCCCGGCGGGGCCGCGGCCACCGTCGCCAGCAGCGACAGCAGGGCCTCCTTGCCGGAACGGGCGGGCCAGCGCCGGATCCGTCCCTGGTGCAGGAAGTGCGCGCCGAAGCGGTCGCCGACCCGCTGGGTGAGCAGGTTGGCCGCGACCAGGGACCCCACCGCGACGTCGCGCTTGGAACGCAGACCGGTACCGAAGTCCATGCTCGGTGACAGGTCCAACAGCGTCCAGCTCTCCAACTCCCGGTCGGCGACCAGGTCGCGCACGTGGGGCGTGTCGGTACGGGCGGTCACCGCCCAGTCCATGTGCCGGACGTCGTCCTCCCCGGGCTGGTACAGGCGGGCCTCGGCCGCCTCCGAACCCGGCCCCAGCCGCAGCCCGAGGTGTTCGCCGTGCAGCAGCCCGTCCAGCCGGTGCACGATGCGCAGGTCCAGTCGGCGCAGCGCCGCCCGCAGACGGGGATCGCTACCGACGGAGGGTGTGTTCACCTGGTGTTCGGGGCGAATGCCCCCGCCTTCGGGCGGAGGAGGAAGCCCCTGCCTCCCCACTGTGTGGTCTGGGTGCGACCGCCCGGCCGCCGGATCGGACGGATGCGCCCGTTTCGGATGTACCGGCCTTCTTCCCCTGCCGAGGCGTGATGTGAACCGGATCGCCGGACAAAACCGGACACCCTCCTCACCTCTGCGAGGCGAAGGAGGCGGTTTCGCCCGTGGGTGGTTCGTCCCAGATCACCCGGGGAGCCGGGACGGTGGACAGGATGCGGTCGACCACCTGCTCGGAGGTGATCCCGTCGGCCAGTGCGTCGAAGGTCAGGACCAGGCGGTGCGCGATCACGTCGTGGGCGAGCACGCGCACGTCGTCGGGGAGCACGTAGTCCCGGCCGCGCAGCAGCGCCAGCGCTCGGGCCGACGCGACCAGCCCGAGGGTGGCGCGCGGACTGGCGCCCACCTCCAGTGCCTGGCGCAGGTCGGGCATCTGGTGCTTCTCCGGCTCGCGGGTGGCCATGACCAGGCGCACCACGTAGTCGGCGATGAGCTGGTGCACGTGTACGCGCTCGGCGTCGGACTGGAGCTCACCGAGAGTGACCGGGTCCAGGACCTGGTGCGCGGTCGGTGGCGTCGAGCTCATCCGGCGCAGGATCTCCATCTCCTCGTGCGCCTGGGGGTGGCCCACGTTGACCTTCATCAGGAACCGGTCGCGCTGTGCCTCGGGGAGGGGGTACACGCCCTCGGACTCCACCGGGTTCTGCGTGGCGATGACGATGAAGGGGGAGGGGAGCGTGTAGGTGGTCCCGCCGAGGGACACCTGCCCCTCGGCCATGACCTCCAGCAGGGCGGACTGGACCTTGGCGGGGGCGCGGTTGATCTCGTCGGCGAGCACGAAGTTGGCGAAGACGGGACCGAGCTCCACGTCGAACCGCTCGGTGGAGGGGTGGTAGATGCGGGTGCCGATGATGTCGGAGGGCACCAGGTCCGGGGTGAACTGCACCCGGGAGAACGAGCCCCCGGTGACCCTGGCCAGCGTGGACACCGCGAGGGTCTTGGCGATGCCGGGAACACCCTCGATGAGGCAGTGCCCCTTGGCCACCAGGGCGATGAGGGTGCGCTCCACCATGCGCTCCTGGCCGACGATGACCGTGGACACCTCGTGCAGCGCCGCGCGCAGCAGCCGGGTCGGCTCCCCCGGGGTGCTCTCCGGAACCGGTGCGGAAGCGGAGCCGTTCCCGGGTGAGGTTTCTGCCATGTCCCGCCTTCCCAGACTGGGCGCCCCGTGCGAGGACGCCGGTAGGAGTAGGTTGTGGATCACCTGTGGCGACACTACCTGCTCAGGTGCTCGCGATCCGTCAGACAACGCGAGAATGGAATCGGACGAGCTGGGAGGGGACAGCACATGACGGCTCCCGCACAGGGGTTGAAGGAGGCCGACCCGCGTCAGCTCGGCGGGTACCGGCTGCTGGGACGGCTGAGGGAGTCCCGGCTGGGCGTGGTCTACCTGGGCCGGGACGCCGCCGGGGAGCGGATGAGCGTGGCGATGCTCAACGACGCCGCCGGGATCGACGAGCCGACCCGGGAGCGGTTCGCGCAGGCGGTGCGCGACGGTTCGGGCGTGGCGGCCGCGCGCACGAGCGGGCGTTCGGCGCTGTGGGTCGCGGTTCCCTACGAGCAGGACGGCGCGGAGGCACAGCGTTTCCTCGAGGAGGCGGCACGGGGAGGGCCCCTGGTCCGTCAGGGCCCGGTGGTGATGCCGCACTGGGCGGGGGAGCGCGGCGGCTCCGCGGTGCGCTGGGCCCCCTGGGCTGGGCGCAGGGACAGCGCGGTGGCCGCGGGTGAGGCCAACTGGTGGCTGATCGGCGGCCTCGGCGCGTTGCTGGCTCTCCTGTTGTTGCTGGTGTTCTTCCTGTACGTGTGGATGATGCAGTTCCCCTCCCCGGAGATGCCGACCACGGGACCGCCCGACTTCGAGCAGTCCGAGCCGGCCGAGGAGAGCGAGCCGAGCCCGGCCCCCGGGGACGAGGGGGAGGGCGACCCGGCCAGCCCGGTGCCCACGCTTCCGGGCGGGGAGGGCGGGGACGGCTGGAGTGACCAGCCCGAGGACAACCTCTAGGGCCTCTCCGGGGGCCTGGGCGTCCTCTCGGGGGCTCCGGCGGCGTTTGGGCCGGGCTCTCAGGTGTGCGCGTTCGCCCTGGCGGCCGAAGAGGCTGAGCATCTCCACCGCCTCGTCGTCGGCGGCCCCGAACCAGTGGGGGAGCCGTGTGTCGATCTCGGCGGCCTCCCCGGGGGCGAGTACCAGGTCGTGCTCGCCCAGGACGCACCTCAGCCGTCCGTTGAGGACGTAGAGCCACTCTTAGCCCTCGTGGGCCTGCGGGTCGGCTCCCGCCCGGAGCTGTCCGCCGGGATCACGAGTTTGTACGCCTGGATGCCCCCGGCCCGGCGGGTGAGGGGGACCATGGTCATGCCGTGGCGGGTGACCGGCCGCAGGTGGAGCCGGGGGTCCCCGGTGGGAGGGGCGTCCACGAGTTCGTCGAGGGTGACGCCGTGCGCCCGGGCGCGGGGGAGCAGCAGTTCGAGGTTGGGGCGGCGGTCCCCGGACTACAGCCGGGACAGTGTGCTCACCGAGATACCGGTCTCCTCGGACAGGTCGGCGAGCGCGGTCTCGCTCCTGCGGCGCAGTTCACGCAGTCGCGGACCGACCGTCGGGAGGGTTTGGTCGAGCTCCTCTGCCATGCCTCCAGTTTGCCGGGTCGGCAACGGGTATCGCCTCCCGAGCCCAGAGGTCCGGCGTATCGCTGCCGGGGTGCGTGCCCGGAGCCTCCGGTGGGGGAGCGGGCCCGTCCGGGGCGCGTCCCCTGACAGGGGAGCGGCGGCCCGGTGAGGCACCGGTTTGCCGAGGGGTGGGGCACCCGCCCTCAGGGCTCTGTGTGGTTCGGGGCGGCGGGGGCTGTGGAGGGGGAAACTGCGGCTGTCCTCCACGTGTTCCACGTATATAAATCTACGTCGTAAAGGTGGGGCAGTTGTTCTGTAAAACAACAGAACCAAAAGAAGATCTGTAAAACAACAGAACCAAAAGAAGATTCGCGCGGCTACGCCGCCCACTTCCCAACCTTCCGTTTCGAGGATGTTCGGCGTGTCGGAACGGTCAGGGCTCGCGCCTAGAACGTGTTCAGCCTTGTTTAGCCGACCCCGGGAAGGCGGCCGACGGTCTTCCGGTGGGTTCGAGGGGCCGTGCCGTCTGTGTTCGGTACAGAGCATTCGGGGAACTCGTCGATCACGGACGCCGTGCGGGGTTGCCTATGCTGGCCAGCGTGCTGAAAAAGGTGATCGCGACGCGGTACGTGCTGCCGTTGCGCGAAGGAGGTTCGCTCCCGGGTCTGGTCGAGGCCGACGACCTGGGAATGTACGTGGTCAAGTTCATCGGTGCCGGGCAGGGGCGCAAGACCCTGGTGGCCGAGGTCATCACCGGTGAGTTGGGCCGGGCCCTGGGACTGCCGGTCCCGGAACTGGCCCTGGTGGAGTTCGACGCGGTGATCGGCCGCGGCGAGCCGGACCAGGAGGTCCAGGAGCTGCTCAAGGCGAGCGGTGGCCTGAACCTGGGGATGGACTTCCTGCCGGGCTCCCTGGGGTTCGACCCGCTGACCTTCGAGGTGGACCCGGCCTTCGCCGGGCGGGTGCTGTGGTTCGACGCCCTGACCGGGAACGTGGACCGTTCCTGGCGCAATCCGAACATGCTGCTGTGGCACGGTCGGCCCTACCTGATAGACCACGGTGCGACGCTGATCTTCCACCACAGCTGGGCCAACGCCGACAGGTTCGTGGCCCGGGCCTATGACTCCTCCGACCACGTGCTGTCCGCGGCCGCCCCCGACTTGGCGGCCGCGGACAGCGCACTGGCCCCGCTCGTGGACGAGGACCTGTTGCGCGCAGTGGTGGGGCTGGTGCCCGACGAGTGGCTGGTGGACGAGCCGGGGTTCGCTTCGGCGGAGGAAGTACGTGAGGCGTACGTGAAGCACCTGAGGGCCCGTGTGGCGAACCGTGTCTGGCTGCCGGAGGTGGCGTCGTGAACGAGCGGTACACCACGGTGACCACCGGACAGGTGGGTGTGGAGCGGGAGCGTGCGGTGTTCGAGTACGCCTTGTTGCGGGTGGTCCCGCGGTTGGAGCGCGGTGAGTGCGTGAACGCCGGGGTGATCCTCTACTGCCAGGAGCGGGCGTTCCTGGCCTCGCGCTCGGCCCTGGACGAGGACAGGCTGCGGGCGGTGGACCCCGGGGTGGACGTGCCCGGGGTGCGACGGGCCCTGGCGGCGGTCGAGATGATGTGTGCGGGCGGTGCCCGTGCGGGGTCGGCCGGCCGGGAACGGCCGGGGCCGCGGTTTCGGTGGCTGACCGCACCGAGGAGCACGATCGTGCAGCCGGGGCCGATCCACGGGGGGCTGACGGAGGATCCGGAGGCCGAGGTGGAGAGGCTGCTGGACTGTCTGGTGAGGTGAGCCGGATGTCAATGTAAGGGACGTCACGGACTTTGGGGCGGTCGGGTGGGGAGCGAATCCCCCCGTTCCGGTGTTGGTATGTAGTGGTCCATGCCTGTGGGCACGCTCCCGACCTTCCTTTCCCTCGTCCTCGTGAACTGGAGTGCCTGTGCAGTCCCCGACGTCCCCCGCCCCCGCCTCTGAGCAGGAGGTCGACCCGAAACCGAACCTGATGCGGTCGCGCAAGTCGATCGCGTTGTTGGTACTGGTCCTGGGTGTGCTGACGGCCACCGGGCCGTTGGCGACCGACATGTACCTTCCGGCCTTCCCGCAGATCACCCGGGAACTGGGAGCCACCGAGGGGCAGATCGGGCTGACCCTGACAGCGATCATGCTGGGGCTGTCCGTCGGCCAGTTGATCATCGGCCCGATGAGTGACGCCTGGGGGCGTCGCGGCCCGCTGCTGGTGGGTGTGGCCCTGTTCACGGTGACTTCGGTGCTGTGTGTGTTCGTGCCGAACGTGACGGTGTTCATCGCGCTGCGTTTCGTGCAGGGAGTGGCCGGCGCCGCGGGTGCGGTGGTGGCCCGGGCCGTGGTGCGTGACATGTTCCAGGGCGATGACGCGGTGCGGTTCTTCTCCCGGCTCGCACTGGTGATGATGCTGGCTCCGCTGCTGGCTCCGTTGGTGGGTGCGCAGCTGTTGCTGGTGGGGCCGTGGCAGTTGAGTTTCTGGGTGTTGGCGGGGATGTCGGCGCTGAGCTTCGTTCTGGTGCTGTTGTGGCTTCCGGAGAGCCTGCCGCCGGAGTCCCGCCAGAGTCAGGGGCCGCGTCAGCTGGCCTCGACGGTGTGGTCCCTGGTGCGCGACCCGAGGTTCGTGGGTCCGGTGCTGACGCTGGGGTTGAGCTTCGGGATGCTGTTCACGTACGTGTCGGCGTTCTCGTTCGTCTCCCAGAACGAGTTTGACGTCTCGCCGCAGACCTACGCGTGGCTGTTCGCGGTGAACTCGTTGGCGTTGATGACCGGTACCCAGAGCAACGGTCTGTTGGTGGGCCGGGTGGACACGCGGCGGCGGTTGTTGATGGGGCTGGTTCTGGCCCTGGTCGCGGTGGTGTCGCTGTTGGTGTCGGCCCTGGTCGGGGTTTCGCAGTTGTGGGTGGTGGTCGCCCTGTTGGCGCTGATGATGCTCAGCGTCGGTTTCATCATGCCGAACGCGACGGTGTCGGCTCTGGACGGTCAGCCGGCGTCGGTGGCGGGTACGGCTTCGGCTCTGATGGGGTCGTTGCAGTTCGCGTTGGGTGGTTCGGTGGCCTCGTTGGCGGGGTTGACGCCCTCGGGTGAGGCTTCGCTGCTGAGTATGTCCGTGGTGATGGCCTCGGTGGCGGTGTTGTCGCTGTCGGCGTTTGTGTGGTCAGCCCGTTCAAAGGTCCGATGAGCCCAGGTTTTTGTGTTTTTCTCCAAACTCTGAGGTTGCCGTTCTGTGGGGAAGTGGGCACAGTAGGGCAGAATTCCCCGATTGAGGCGGGTGGGGATCGTGTTGGGCCCGCCTTTCGACGCGACAGAGGATGAGTGGGTATGGGCGAGACCCCCGGTTCGTTGGCTCGAGGGCATTCCGGGTTGAGTGACCTGGTCTATGAGATGGCGAGCTCTGACGCGCACGCGCACATGTTTTCGGTCCTGGGGGCCGGGGGCTGGGAGCGCCGGACGGCGGGGGAGTTCGCCACTGAGGTGACGGCACTGGCCAAGGGTTTGGTGGCTGCCGGTGTCGCGGAGGGCGACCGGGTGCTGTTGGTGGCCGGTGCGCGCCATGACTGGGTGCGGTTCGCCTACGCGGTGTGGTCGGTTCGGGCGGTGCTGGTGCCGTTGCCGGAGGTGGCGACGGCGGAGCGGGTGGCCCAGGTGGTGCGTCAGGTGCGTCCTGCGGCCGCTGTGGTGCAGGGAGAGCGCCAGTACCGGACCGCGGTGGGGTTGCAGCGTGAGATGCCGGATCTGGGGCGGGTGTGGCGCCTGGAGGAGGGCTTGCCGGATGTGGTGAGTCTGGGGACGTACATGGACGCCTCGGCGGTGCGGTTCCGACGGGACGAAGTGGTTTCCGAGGACGCTGCTGTGGTGTTGTTCCCGATGAGCACGGTCTCGCGGCGGATGCGGGGTGTGGTGCTCTCGCACGGTGCGTTGTTGACGGCGGCGGCCGATCTGGTTGATCGGATGTGGCCGCGGTTGTCGGGGTTGGCGCCTGGTAAGGCGAGCGCGGTGTTGGACCTGCCGTTGTCGGAGCTTCCGGGGCTGGCCTCGTTGGTGGCGTGTGTGGTGGGCCGGGTCCGGGTCGGGTTGGTGGCTCCGGGGCGGTTGCGGGGTGAGTTGGAGCGGTTCCGGCCGACGGTGCTGGTGTGCAGGCCCGGTCTGTTCGAGCGGATCCACGGTTCGGAGCGGGAGAGCGCCCATTCCACGGACTGGGATTCGGTGGGGACGTTCAACGCGGCGATGGACGCCGCGGTGCAGTTCGACCAGTCACCGAAGAAGGGGGCCTGGCAGCGGTTGTCCCGGTCGATGTACGACTGGTCGTTCTCGAAGGTCCGGGACCTGGTGGGCGGCCGGGTTCACCTGGCTGTGTGCTGGGGCGGCGGGCTCTCGGAGCGGTTGGACAGTTACTTCTCCGGTGTGGGTGTGCCGGTGATGCAGGTCTTCGGTGTGGCTGAGACCGCCGGTGTGTTCACGGCCAACGCTCCGGGGGAGCGGCGTCCGGGCACGGTGGGTCAGGCGATGCCCGGCCGTGAGGTGTGGGTTTCGCGTGAGGGCGAGCTCTACGTGCGCGGTGGCGCGGTGTTCTCTGGTTACTGGGCCGACGGTGAGGGTTCGCGGGCGGCGTTCCGGGAGGGCTGGCTGGCCACGGGGGTGCTGGCCGAGGTGGACGAGGCGGGGTTCGTGCAGGTGCGTGGCCGGGTGCGGCCGCAGGCCTCGGTGGCGGAGGTTGCGGGCCGGTTCGTGCCCCGGGGGCCGGTGCCGGCCCTGGAGGGTGTGGTGGAGTCCGGGCCGGAGGCGGTGCGGGCTGCCGATGTGGTTCCGGCGGTGGAGGCGCCTGCTGTCGTTGCCGAGTTGGCTCCGGCTCCGATGGGGTCGGAGCGGCCCCGGGCGGGTACGGGGGAGTTCGCGGCGGTGCAGGACGGGGACCGGTCGCGCGATGCCGAGTTGGTGGCGGAGTTCGAGGCCCGGTTGCGGGCGCATCCGCTGATCAGTCAGGTTTTGGTGATCGTGGAGGGGCGCCCGTTCGCGAGTGCGCTGGTGACGCTGGTGCGTGATCAGTTGGAGTACTGGCGCCTGGTGAACGGGCGTCCGTTGTCGATGGCGCCGGAGGAGATCGCGGGGGACCGTGATCTTCTGCGTGAGGTGCAGGGTTTGGTGTATGAGGCCAACCGGAGTGTGCCGCGGCATCTGGCGGTGCGGTCGTTCCATGTGTTGGCGGAGGAGTTCACGGTGCAGTCGGGGTTGGTGCGTCCGACGGGGGAGTTGCGGCGTGAGGCGGTGTTGCGTGCGTTCTCGGAGGAGATCGACGGGTTGTATCGGGTGCGTCGTGAGTAGGAGCGGTTCTCCCGGAGTTGCGTTGAGCCGCAGAGTAGCGGTCGGCATGCGTGTCGGCCGCGTGCTCGAACCCGGTGGATGCGAGGTCTGCCGATTCGGTCGGGCCACGGGCCGGGAGGGTCGGGGCGGGTGGTGGCCGCCCCGACGCGGTGTCGGCCGTTGACGGCGCCCGGCTCATCGGGCAGGGTCGCCGGTCGGTCGACGACGGGTCAGCCCAGAGGTCCGGATCCCCGCGAACCCGGTACTTTGACACCGGTGTGCCTCGCGGACAGGATGATTCGATGGATGCTACCCCTCCTTCCTACCCGCCCCCGCCGCCCGGACCGCCCTCCCAGGGGCCCGGGGGTCCCGGTCGCGGGGCGAAACCGTCTGGGCGCATGAGGGCCCTGGTGGTCGCGGGTGCGAGCGCGGGAACCGCCCTCGCCGTTGTGAGCGGCTATCTCGTCTACGACACCTACCTGAGAGCGGACGCCCCCCGTGAGGAGCTCCTGGCGGCTGCGGCCCTGGTCGAGGAGGCGCCGGGGCTGAGTGTCGAGGCGACACGCTCCTACACCATCGACCACGACGAGGCGGTCGCCCGCACCGAGGACGGTGTTGCCGCGCAGCTGTGGCCCGAGGGTGAGACCAGTTTCGAGATGCACTACGCGGGCGGCGCCGAGCAGGTGTTCAGCATCGAACCGGTCGATCTGGACCTGGGCTACGCGCTGGTCGCCAATGCCGACGGTGCCTTTGTCTATACAGAGCCGGCCGTTTCCATCGCCTTTCGGGAGGAGGGCGGTGCTGACACTGACGGCGAATTCGTCTATGAGGGGGGATCGAACAACCCCGTTACCATCCGGGGGCTGGGTGACAGCACCACCGGTGAGGAGAAGGCCGCGCAGTTCTCGCCCGAGGACTACGGCCCGGAGCTCTTCGCCGGCCTGTTGTCCTCGCTGGCCGAAGACGAGGGGCTGGCTCTGCTCGGCTCCGACGATCCCGATGCGGCTTCCTACGAGGGCCTGTTGGTCGAGGGAGACCTGGCTGCCTGGGACCTGGATCTGGGGCGCGTGCGTCATCAGGACGGTGCCGGGCGTGTATGGCTGTCGGAGGACGGGGTTCCGGAGCGGGTGGAGTTCACCGTCGACGAGGCCCGGTTCATGCTTGAGTTGTCCTTTCCGGACGAACCGGCGGTGCCGCCCGTGCCCGAGGACCACCACGAGAGCGAGTGGGATCTCGACGACTTCTGGTGGCCGGTCAACACCTATCAGCTGAGTCATCCCTACTGTGGCCGGATCGAGGCGGAGGGGCAGGAGTGGTTGGTGGTCACCCGTGCCTGGACCCTTGCCTGTGAGGAGGGCGTGTCAGTGGCTGAACGGATGCTGTCGGGGGAGCACGATCCCACCTCGGTCTTTCAGAGCGGCCCCTCCGATCCGATCGAGATCGGCGGCCTGGAGTGTGTGTGGACGCGGCGCGGCGCCGATGACGGTGGTTGGCGGCCAGATCTGTGCCGTGGTCCCAGTGGCGCTGATGTCCTCAACGTGTATCCGCGTTGACTGCTGGGGTGAGTCGGCGGTGAGGGTGCGGTACCGGCGCTGATCGGCCTGGGGGGGTTTGTCCTGGTCGGTCCTGCCCGGGTGTTTCTGTTCGGCTGGCCGGATCGGTTGGTGGCCGCGGTCCCTGTGGGGGGCCGCGGCCTTTGTTGGTTACTGGCCGTTGAGGTAGGCGAGGACGGCCAGGACGCGGCGGCTGTCGTCGGAGGAGGGGGGTAGGTCGAGTTTGGTGAAGATGTTGTTGATGTGTTTGCTGACGGCTTTTTCGGTGATGTAGAGGCGTCCGGCGATGGCGGAGTTGGAGCGGCCTTCGGCCATTTCGGAGAGGACTTCGCGTTCGCGGGGGGTGAGTTGGGCGAGGGGGCCGCTCTGGTCCTGGCGGGCGAGGAGTTGGGAGATGACGGCGGGGTCCATGGCGGTGCCGCCGTCGGCGACGCGGCGGATGGCTTCGATGAACTGGCCGATGTCGAAGACGCGGTCCTTGAGGAGGTAGCCGACGCCTCCGCCGTCGTCGGAGAGGAGTTCTCGGGCGTAGAGCTGTTCGACGTGTTGGGAGAGCACGAGGATGGGCAGGCCGGGGACCTGGGTGCGGGCTCCTATGGCGGCTTGGAGGCCCTCGTCGGTGAAGGTGGGGGGTAGGCGGACGTCGACGACGGCGACGTCGGGTTTGTGTTCGGTGAGGGCGGTGTGTAGGTCGGGTCCGTTGTCGACTGCGGCCACGACGGTGAATTCGTGGGCTTCGAGGAGTCGGATCAGCCCGTCGCGGAGGAGGGCAAGGTCTTCGGCGATGACAACTCGCACGGGATCTCCAGGGTGACGATGGTGGGTCCGCCCGGTGGGCTGGTGATGTTTATCGTGCCATCGAAGGCGTCCAGGCGGCGTGCGATGCCGGAGAGCCCGCTTTCGGGGGTGGGTTGGGCTCCGCCTTGGCCGTTGTCGGTGATGGTGATGACGAGGCGTTGGCGTCCGTGGTTGATGTGGACCCAGGCGTGGGTGGCTTTGGCGTGTTTTGCGGTGTTGGTGAGGAGTTCGGCGATGGCGAAGTAGGCGGCTGATTCGACGGGGTCGCCGGGGCGTCCGTGGAGTTGGGTGGTGACGGTGATGGGGAGGTTGTGGGTGAGGGCGAGGGCGTGGACGGCTCCGTCGAGTCCGCGTTCGACGAGGACGGGTGGGTGGATGCCGCGGACGAGGTCGCGGAGTTCGGTGAGGGCGTGGCGGGTGGTTTCGCGGGCTTCGGCGAGCATGTGTTTGGCGGTGTCGGGTTTGGTGTCGATCATTTGTTCGGCCATGCCGAGGTTCATGCCGAGGGCGATGAGGCGGGCTTGGGCTCCGTCGTGGAGGTCGCGTTCGATGCGGCGGATTTCGGCGGCCTGGGTGTCGATGGTGTCGGCGCGGCTGGTGGCGAGGTGGGCGACGCGTGCGGTTAGTCGGGCTTTTTCGGAGGGGGCGAGGATGAGGCGGGAGAGGCGGGTGTAGGCGTTGGTGGTGAGGGGTTTGAGGGTGTGGGCGAGGAGGAGGGTGAGGGTGGCGGGGATGAGGACGAGGAGGGCTTGGGTGGGGGTGTGGGGGGTGATGAAGCCGTAGAGGTCGGGGTGGAAGCGCCACAGGAGGAGGGCGTAGAGGGTTTGGTAGAGGGCGTGGGCGTAGAGGGTGTAGCTGAGGAGGGCGAGGAGGGTGAGGAGGGGGGCTGAGGTGAGCCAGAGGAGGTCGCGCCAGGTGGCGGGGTCGGTGAGGATGACGCGGACGCGGGAGTGGACGCCGGTGGGGGGCATGGGGCGGTAGGCGGTGGGGACGGGGTGGTGGGGGTTGAGGCGGGTGAGGGTGGTGCGTTGGGCGTTGGCGATGGTGCGGAGTGTGGCGGCGGTGAGGATGGTGAAGGGGAGGCCGACCCAGATGAGGGTGAGGAGGGCGGAGGCGAGGACGAGGGGGAGGAGGAGGAAGGCGGCGATGTTGTGGGAGACGAGGAGGAGGATGTAGGCCAGGGTGGTGAGGGGGCCGGCTTTGTGGGGGCTGGCGGTGGCCATGGGGTTCTCTTCCGTCGTGGTGGGGCGCCTTTCTTTTATTTTGGGGGGTGGGGGTGGGTGGTTTCGGGGGTGGTGGCTTCCTGTTTTTGTGTGCTTTGGGTGTTGGTTTGTGTTCGCTGGGTGATGTTGATGGTCGTTTTGTTGCTCTGTAGGTGTTTTGGGTGGGTGCGGACCGGTGCGGCGGTCGCCTCACGGCGTGGTGCACAACGCGGCTCCGTGGCCGCCCGCCCGATGGCGGGCGCGGTATTCCGCGAAGGCGTTGGGTGAGCCCGGGGGACACTTGCTACCGCACCGGTCCGCAGTGGGGTCAACGGGGTGTGGCCTGTGGGTATTCCGGGGTGTGGATGGTGTTTTGGGTCGGTCCGGGGTGGGGGGTTGGTGGATTTTCGGCGCAACTCGCCGTCCTCGATTTCCCGTGTCTTGCCACGACCTGTGATGATCGGGGGTGTGTGGCGTGAACTGATCCTGGAGATGTATCCCGAAGCCGATCTGAGTGATCCGGCTGACGAGGTGACCCTGGCCGAGGTCGAGAAGCACCTGATGCTGCCCCTGCCGTTCGAGTTGGCTTCCCTGTTGCGGGAGACGGACGGTGTGACCAACGAGTACGGGGACGCGGTGGTGTGGAGCGCGCGTCGGCTGGTGGAGGACAACCTGGCGATGCGGGGGGAGCCGGACTATCTGGAGTTGTACGCGCCTTTTGACGAGATGATCTTCTTCGGTGACTCGGACATGGGGCCGCAGTTCGCCTACGTGCACACGGACTACGGTCCGGGGATCGTGGTGTGGGATCATGAGAGTGATCGGCGGCGGCTGGTGGTGGTGTCGTTGCGGGACTATCTGGCGCGGTGTTTCATCCAGGGCAACGCGTGGTTCCGTTAGCGCCGGGGCGGGGTGGTGGGTCGTGCTATTTTTCATGGTCGGTGGTGTTGTGGCCGCCGGATCCCCTTGAGTTGGCCGTGAGAGAAGGACCATGTCGGAGCAGCCCGTACCCGTGCCCGTTGTCGTTGCCCAGGGGCGGGAGGTGTCGGACTTTCCCGAGTTCGCGCCTGAGGCCGCCCGGGGCCGTGTCCTGCGGGTCACGGTGACCGGTGAGGAGGTCCTGCACCGGGTCAACGCCGATGTTCCCGAGTCGATGCTGGGCGGCGCGGAGTTGTCGCGGTTGATCGACGACATGTTCGTGACGATGTATGCGGCCGAGGGTGTGGGGCTGGCCGGCAACCAGGTGGGCGTGGACCTTCGGGTGTTCGTCTACGACTGCCCTGACGATGACGGGGTGCGGCACGTGGGGCATGTGGTGAACCCGGTGCTGGACGAGCGCGACCTGGACGATCCGGTTGTGGTGGAGAGCGAGGGGTGCCTGTCGGTGCCCGGGCCGCACGCGGACCTGGGGCGGGCCGAGCACGCCACGGTGCGCGGGGTGGACAGGGACGGCAACGAGGTGGTGCTGACCGGCAGCGGTTACTTCGCGCGGTGCCTGCAGCACGAGACCGACCACACCTTCGGCAAGTTGTACGTGGACCGGCTCTCGACGCGTGAGCGCAAGCGGGTCCTGAAGAAGATGAACGAGATGGCTGACAGCGTTTTCGCCCGTCGTGAGGAGCGCACCCAGGAGTTGGAGCGTGAGTTGGCGGGCTAGCGTGGTCCCGTGCGGGGGCGTTCCGGTTTTTCCGGGGCGCCCCCGTCGTCGTGTCCGGGGGCGGCGCCCGAAGGGGCGACGTCCCGAGGAGGTTCGATCCTCGGTTTGAGGGTTTCTGCTCGTTCTCCTGGTTTTTTCACGGTCAGGTTTCAACCGAATGTTCAACGATAGCGTTGAAGGTATGGTTACTGGCATTGAGGACACCGTCCATACGGTCGATGCGGGCGCCCTCCTGGGGTTGCTCCCGGGCCGGCCCCGGCTGCTCGCGCTGGGCGAGCCCGCCCACGGCGAGGAGAGCCTGCTGGAGCTGCGCAACGCGCTCTTGGAACAGCTCGTCGGGCAGGAGGGCTACCGGACGGTCGCGATGGAGAGCGACTGCATGAGGGGGCTGGTCGTGGACGACTACCTCACCTCGGGCGCGGGCACTCTCGACGAGGTCATGGAGCGCGGGTTCAGTCACGGGTTCGGCGCCTGTGCGGCCAACCGCGAGCTGGTGCGCTGGATGCGCGCCCACAACGAGGGACGGGCCGCCGAGGAGCAGCTGCGCTTCGCCGGTGTTGACGGCCCGCTGGAGATCACCGGCGCGGACAGCCCGCGACAGGCCCTGAGCGCGCTGCACGACTACCTCGCGGCCCGCGTGGAGGCCGACCTGCTGCCCTGCACCGGGCAGAGGCTGGAGCGGCTTCTCGGCGATGACGAGGAGTGGAGCGATCCCGCCGCGATGAGGGACCCGGCCCGCTCCGTGGGGCGCTCGGACCGGGCCGCTGTGCTGCGGGCGTTCGCCGACGACCTGGTGTCGCTGCTCGACGAGCAGGGTCCGTACCTGATCGCGGCGACCTCGCGCGAGGCGTGGGAGCGGGCGCGCCTGTACGGGCGTACCGCCCTCGGTCTGCTGCGGTACCACTTCTGGATGGCCGATGCCTCGCCGGGCCGGATGGGGCGGCTGTTGGGTGTGCGGGACGCGATGATGGCCGACAACCTCCTGGCCGTGGCCGAGCGGGGGCCGACGGTGGTGCACGCCCACAACTCCCACCTTCAGCGGTCCGAGAGCACGATGCGGATGTGGCAGGGGCCGGTGCGGTGGTGGAGCGCGGGTGCGCTGGTCAGTGCTCGTCTGGGCAGGGACTACGCCTTTGTGGCCACGGCCGTGGGCACGATCGGGCACCGGGGGGTGGGGGTGCCGCCCGTGGAGAGTGTTGAGGGGCTCCTGTACGGGTTGTCGCAGGAGAGCTGTCTCGTGGACGCCCCGCGGTTGGCCGCTGTGCTGGGCGAGCGGCCCGTGCCTAGGGAGTCCCCCTGGTTCGGTTACGCCCCGTTGGATCCGGCCCGGTTGGCGGACAGTGAGGGCCTGGTGTTCGTCAGGGACGCCCTGGAGGGTTAGCCGCAGGGGTCCGAGGGTGTCGGTGCTGGCCTCGGCGCCGGGGACATTTGCGGGCGTTCCGACGTTCCGCCGGAGGGGCGGCCGTGGGCGTGCTACGGATGGACCCGTTCCCCGACGGTCTCTCCTCCTGGAATCCACATGCTGACGTTGTTCCTCGTTCTCATCGTCCTGATCACCATGGTCGGCGGCGCCCTGCTGGCCGTGGGAAGGTTCCGCGTGGACGACGAGTCCTCGGGGGGAGCCGTCAGCGTCGTGGTCGCCCCCTGTGTGCTGGCGCTCTATCTCGCCTCGGCGGCGATGGGGGTGGTGATCGGCTGGGAGAACTTCACCGGAGCCGGGGACGGGGTGATCGCCGAGGTGGGTGCGGCCGAGTCCTTGTACTGGAGTACCGCTGCCTTCCCCGAGGGCGAGGCGGGGGCGGTGCGTGAGCAGTTGCGTACGTACATGGGTGCCGTTGCGGAGAAGGACTGGCCGCTGATGCGTGACAGTGGTGAGTTGAGCTCTGAGAGCGAGGAGGCACTCGCTGCCCTGGCGGCGTCGGTGCGGGAGCTGTCGGTTTCCGACAGCGGGGACGGCCTGGACCGTCTGACCGCGCGCCAGGAGCTCGCCGAGCTCAGTGACGCGCGGATCAAGCGTGCCGATGCGGCCGGTGAGGGGATACCGCCCGTTCTGAACGCCATCGCGGCCCTGTCGGCCGTCGCCGTGGCGGTGCTGCCGTTCGCCATGATCCGGCGGGGTTCGTCGGTGGCCTACTTCTGGGCCGCGGCCAACCTGGTGTTCGTCTTCTCCACCATCTTGCTGCTGTTCTACCTGGGCAATCCGTACAACGGCGCCCTGGCCCACGACGCGGGCGCGATCCAGGACTCACTGGCCGGGTTCGACCGGACCGACGCCGTGCTCAACCCCCAGTAGTTGGGGGCTTGGCCTGGGTGGGCGTTCGGTGCCGTGTGCGGTCAGTTCACCGAGCGTGCGGCGGCGCGGCCCGCGCCTGTGGCGGTCACGGCGATGACGACCATGAGTACCACCATGGTGCGCATGGGGGTGAAGGCGCCGGCGCTCTGGGGCGCCGAGGGCGTCGAGATGTCTGCCAGCAGTTGTCCTCCGGCGGCCTGCTGTGCTGCGGGTGGAGCTGTGGGGGAGGCGGAGGGGGAAGGGGAGGGTTGTGCGGGGTCGGCGGTGCGCTCCTGGTCGGGGTCCGGCGGTGTGGTGGGGGGGCTTTGGGGCGGGTCGGCCGGTTCGGGCGGCGCCTGGCTGGGTTCGTCCGGGGTCCCCGGGTCGTTCGGTGCCTGGGGGGCGGGGCTCTCGGGGGCGGGTTCGGGTGCCTGGGGAGGTTGTTCCCCGTGTGGGGGAGGGGTGGGCTGCTCCGGTGTCTGGGGGCGGGGTTCGCACGGCGGTGCCTGGTCCCTGCGGATCACCACCCGCACACCGTTGGCGCACACCAGGACGTAGGAGTCCGAGGACACCTCGACCAGTGTGCCGGGTGCCTGGATCCGGACTCCCGTGTGGTCCACCTGCACACTGGAGGTTTCGGTGTCCGCGCTCACGCCCGGTCCTGTTTCGTCCGCGCTCACGTGCGGGGCCGGGTCCTCGGTGTCCGCGCTCGGCGGTGGGGGCGGCGGATAGTTCTCCAGGGCGGGTGCGGAGGGGAAGCCGCAGGTGAGCAGGAGCGCGCTCAGGGCCAGCAGGACGGGTGGGATACGGCGCAAGGGGAGCATGTTGCCCATCGTATCCATGCGGGGACGTGGAGTGATGGGTTGTGTTTGTGGGGCGGGCGGGGTGGATGTGCCGCCATTTGGGGCCCGGTGGTTCTGGCGGAAAATCCAATGGGAAGGGTTCGGTCGGTCCTCTGGCCGCACGGGACTTGCCGCGAGCAGTTGTAACAACTATGGTTACGACCAACAAGGGGATCAGGGAGGTGGAGCCCGACGTGAGCGCCAACAGCAGACTGACCATCGCGGCGCACGCCCTGACCTGGATCGGGCTGTATCAGCGGCGCGGCCACGAGGTCGCCACCTCCGAGCAGATCGCCACCAGTGTCAACACCAACCCGGTGGTGATCCGCCGCCTGCTGGCCGAGCTGCGCAAGGCTGGCCTGGCCGATTCGCGGCGGGGGGCGGGGGCGGGCTGGATGCTCGTTCGGGACCTGGCGGCGATCACCCTGTTCGACGTCTACCAGGCGATCGAACCGGGGCCGGTCTTCGCCCTGCACCCCGCGGCACCGGACCCCGAGTGCGTCGTGGGCCACGGCATCGGGCCGGCGATGACCGCCGTGTACGACGGTGTGGAGGCCGCCCTGCGCAGGGAGTTGGCCAAGACCACGCTGGAGGACGTGCTGCGGGACGTCCTGAAAGCCGCCTGACCTGGGGTCGTCGACTTCCCCTGGTCGGAGGGGATCGCATCCCGCGCTCAATGATGTAACAAAAACGGTTACATCAAGAGGTCGGAGAGTCCCGCAGGACAGCTGGACGACAAGACGGAACTCGGGTTCGCGCCGGTCGACCCTGGGGCGCTGTGCGAAGGCGGGGCGCGGACCGGCAAGCACTTCCCGTTCCAGGGCTGAGGCCCGACCGGCACACCTCATACGAACGAAAAGACGAGGACGATGGCAACAGATACCCAGATCTCGCGGACCGTGGCCGAGAAGTTCGTGGAGCACCTCGGCAGGCAGGACCCCGACGGGATCCAGGAGCTCTTCGCCGAGGAGATCGACTGGCACGTCCCCGGCAGTGACACGCTGCCCTGGACCGGGCGTCGTACCCGCAGGGAGGAGGTCGCGCCGTACTTCACCACGATGTGGCCGCACTTCGCGCACGGCAGGAGCAAGGTCGTGCTGGAGCGGGTCATCGTCGACGGCGGTGACGTCGTACTGCTGGCGGTCTGGACGCACACCGCCGTGTCCACTGGGAAGGAGTTCACCACACCGGCGGCCATGCACCTGGTGGTCGAGGACGAGCGGATCGTCCGCATGCACCTGTACGAGGACACGCTGACCGTCGAGAGGGCGTTCGAGACGCCGACTGAATCGGCACAGCGGTAACACGCGTTCGCGGAGCGGCCCAGGAGTCCTCGGTGGCGGCGTGGGTGCCGCACTCCTGACGGATCTGGTGCCGGTACCGTCCCGCGAACCCGGGCGTTCCACGGGTGTTTGCCGAACAGGGCCACATCCACACCGGTCTGTCCTGGTCACCCTTTTCGAGAGAACCGCATCTACAAGGTGTTCCGCGAGGTCGGCCGGTCGGTGCGCACCGTGGCGCTGCTGCGCTTTTTGAACGATCCGGCGCTGCGCTCGCGGATCACCGCGGCCACCAACAAGGTCGAGTCCTACAAAGCCTTCTCGGTCTGGCTGCGGTTCGGCAACAACGGGGTACTGGCCGACACCGCCCTCGGGGATCTGGCCCGGGAGGTCCTGGCCGACCCCTCCTGGCCGCGCGGACGGGGGAGCCTGGACACCTACCGCGACCACATGCGCGCCCACGGGGTGATCCCGCGCGCCATCGAGGTCCTGGAGCGGGCGTGGGAGCAGTACAGTGCCCAGAACCAACCGTCCTCCCGGTGAGGTCGGCCGCGCCGGCCTCCGGCGCCGGGGCGAATCCCCTGAGTCCGGGGCGCACGGCGGCGCCCGGTGCCAGACTGGGCGCGTGTCAGGATTCACGCGCGATACCAAGCATTACGGTGACCGGCTCGTTTACGGGGCCCTGGACACCAAATGGCGCTGCAACCACGCCCGCTGCCGGTGCGGCGGCCACTGGAGCGACCACGTCGAGCAGGCCGGGCTGACCGTGATCCGCAACGGCGGCAACTTTGTGGCGCTCACCGGCCCGGCTTGACCGAGCACGTCGACGAGACCCGGCTCACCGCCGACGTGCAAGGACCTGCGCGCACGCAGCGAGGCCAAGAAGAAGGCGGCCAAGCGCGAAGTGGCCACGGTCGCCCAGCGGCGGTACCTGTCCTTCCTGGTGGCCAAGGTCGACGCCGAGCTGGCCAAGGCCCTCAAGGACACCGCACGCAAGCTCATCTCCGCCCTGCCAGTCCGGCCTCGGCCAGGGCCTCCATAGCGGCGTCGGTGCGCGGTGCCTGTTCCAGGAGGCGGCGCTGCACGTGGTCCTCCGCGCACAGGCGACGGCCGCGAAGCCGGGGAGGACGGCGTCTACGAGTGGGTGAGGTGAACATGCCAGGCGTCCGGTGTGGGGCCGTTGCTCTCCCCGCCCGGGCGTCGGGCGCGTACGGGTGGGGAGAGGTCCCGGCCTGTCGGGTTCTGATGGGCCTCCGGGTCGGGTCTACCGTTCGCGCGGGTGGGAGTGGAGGCGGAAGAGGTAGGCGGTGGCCGGGTGGGTGTAGGCGGTGCCTCTGCCCGTGGCGTGGAGTTGTTCGCGGGTGGGGTGGGGCGGGTGCTTGGGCTGGAGGTAGCGGTCGAGGTCGTCGGTGGTGAGGCGGTAGCGGCCGGAGCGCTGGTGGAGGACGGCGGTGAGCCGGTAGCGGGGGTCGAGGTGGGCGAGGCCGGCGTCGGCGTGGCTGTTGTTGGCCAGGAGCCAGCCCCCTGGGCGCAGGCAGCGGGTGGCGTGTTCGGAGACGGGGCCCGCGTACAGGGAGATCACCAGGTCCCACTCGGCCGCGGGCAGTTCCGCGAGGGTGTGGGTGTAGTCGCCGGGTACGAACGCGATGCGGGGGTGTTCGGGGTACTGCTTGTGCCGGGTGGCCAGGCTGGTGGCCTCGGGGCCCTGGAAGGCCTTACGGGCGCGGGCGTCGGCGTCGAGGTAGGTGACGTCGGGCCAGACATAGGAGGGGGCGAGGTCGAGGTAGCTGCCGGGGTACAGGGCGCGGCGGGCTCCGGTGTGAGCGGCGGCGGCCTGGTAGAGAGCGGTGCGGGCACCGAAGTGGCTGCCGACGCGGTCGATGTAGTCGGTGAAGTCCTGCTCGGTCACGGAGGGCTCCGGTGGGGTGTCGGGGCCGTCAGGCCAGGTGGGCGAAGTGGATGGCGTCGGCCGCGGCGGCACCGGCGGCGACGGCGGGAACGGCGCCCTGTTCCCAGGTCTGGCCGGTCAGGTCGCCGGCGGCGTAGAGGCCGGGGATGCTGGTCTGGCGGCCGTCGTCCACGGTGACGTAGCCGTCGCTCAGGGCCAGGCCGTGCTCCGCGGCCAGGCGCTCGACGAGCGGGACCTGCCGCTGCGGCTGGGGCCAGAGCAGGGTCTGGCGTTCCACGAGGGTGCCGTCGGCCAACTCCACGGCGTGCAGGTCGCCGTCGGTGTGGTGCAGGCGGGTGATCTCGCCCTGGATCAGGTCGCTGCCCTGTTCGCGCAGGCTGCGGCGCAGTTCGTCGGTGCCGGGCAGCCAGGGCGGTGCGATGGCGATGGCGTCGCCGGTCCAGGCGCGGAAGGCGGTGGCGGCCATGGCCAGGTAGGTGGGCTCGTCGGCGACCAGAGCCCAGGTGCGGTCGGCGTTCTCCTCACCGATACAGAACGGGCAGTGGATCACCGTGCGGCCCCAGCACGCGGCGAAACCGTCCACGCCGTCGGGGTTCTGGTCGATGACGCCGGTGGCCAGGATGACGTTGCGGGCCCAGGCCGTGGTCCCGTCGTCGGTGCGCACGGTGAAGCCGTCGCCTCTCAGCGGGGTGATCTTGTCGACGGCGGCGTCGAGCCGCTGGGCCAGCCCGTAGCGGTCCAGCTCCTCCCAGGCGCGAGATCGCAGCTCCTCGGGTGTGGCGCCTTCCAGCCCGATCAGGCCGTGCACACCGCGCGAGACGGCGTTGCGGGGCGGGGCGGGGGACTCGATCACCAGGGAGCGGCAGCGGTAGCGGGTCAGGGTCAGCGCGGCGGTCAGGCCGGCGGGCCCGCCGCCGATGATCACGGTGTCGTACTGGGCGGTGGTGTCCATGAGATGCCTCCGAAGGAACTTGACAGGATCGAGTGACCAGTGGTCATACTACTGACCAACGGTCATTCGATCGATCCCATTCCCACTGGAGGAACCGTGACCCCCACCACCGGCCACGCTTGCCACGCGCACGAGAGCTCCCACACCCACGGACCCGAGACCGCATTCCACCCGGACTTCGAGTGGAATGACCTCTACACCGGCGACGGCAGCGACACCGCCGACCCCGACCTGGCGCTCCTCGCCCCCTCCGACGACCTCCCCCCGGGCAGGGCCCTGGACCTGGGCTGCGGCGCCGGCGGCAACGCCCTCGCACTCGCCGCACGCGGCTGGCGCGTCACTGCGGTGGACCTCGCACCCCGTGCCGTGGCCTCCACCCGCGCCAGCGCGTGCGCCCGCGGCCTGTACGACCGGGTCGAACTCGCCGTCGCCGACAGCGCCACCTGGCAGCCCGAGACCGCCTACGACTTCGCCCTCAGCTCCTACGCGCTGCCGCCCCGCGGACCCGCCCGCACCGCGACCCTGGCCGCCCTGGCCGCCGCCCTTGTCCCGAGCGGGCTCCTGGCCCTCGGTGAATGGAACGAGGAGGACTGCGACTGGGGAAAGCCCGGCGATCTCGCCACCCTCGCCGAACTGACCGAAGCCCTCACCGGCCTCGGCCTGGACATCGTGCGCGCCGAACGGCAGGTCGTCCCGCGCATCCAACACCCCAGCCAGGACCACGCGGTCATCGTCATCGCCCGCAAACCGCATGACATCCTGGAGACCTCAGGCTGACCGACCACCGGTCAGTCGGTCACCTGACGACGAAGGAGGGACCGTGCCCGCGGACCAGTCCGCCCCCGCCAAGCCCACCGGCCGCTTCCAGCCCCCTGGCGTCCGTCGCCGCCAGATCCTCGACGCCACCGCCGCGCTGCTCCTGGCCGACGGCTACGAGGCCCTGACCATCAGCAAGGTCGCCGCCCGCGCCGGGGTCGCCAAGGGCACGGTCTACCTCTACTTCGACTCCAAACAGGAACTCCTGGCCGCACTCCAGGCCCAGATGTGGGACCGCATGCTCCAGCAGCCCACCGCTCTCCTGGAGCAGTCCGGCCTGACCTGGACCGAACGCCTCGACGGCCTCGTCGCCGCCTGGATCACCGCCGAACAGGACCACCACGAGCTCTACCACCAGCTCTTCCACGAACCCGGCGGCGCCACCGGCGAGGAGCCCATGACCGCCGCCCGCCACCTGCTCGTCACCTTCCTCACGCAGGGCGACGCGGCAGGCGAATTCGACGTCCCCGACCCCGAACTCACCGCGGACTTCCTCACCCACGCCTACACCGGCCCCTGCCACCACGCCCGGACCGGCACCGACGTCACAGGAGCCGTCCAAGCCCTCTTCCGCCGCGTCGTCGCCGCTCATCCACCGAGCGACCCAGCCCCCTGATCACCTCTAGTGAACATCGTCACGCTCCGCGCTCTCAGAAATGAGTAGTTCTGAGAGACCAGAGACCCCCACCGGACCATGTCCGGTCTGCGACATGCCAGGCCTCGTCGAACCGGCCGCCGCCGTCGAAAGGGGTCTACGACCCCTCCGGGCACGGCGCCGCCCCTCGATCGCCACCGTTTACCGCATCCGCGCCGAGGATGAACCGGAGAGCTGAGCAGACGGAGAGACTGGATCCGCCCGGCGGCGCCCCTGTCCATCTCGGTGTGCTTGCCCATGTCCTCTACCTACCCACTGACCAGCCCATTGCCGCTTTCCGGCGTATTTGGTCCGCTCCCCACCTACGGGTGCGGTCCTCCTCGGCATGTCCTCGGGTGCGTTCGGCGGTCGCGGATGCGGTGGTTGGCAGGGCGGGGTGTGGGGGCGCCTTTGGTCAGCCTGAAAGTCCTTAATGGCTGTTTTGTGGGTGCCACTGATGTCGATTGGCGCTGAAAGTGGCCCTCCCCCTGGGGCTTGTGGCCTTTTTGTGACCCGGGAGGGCGGTAGATTGCGCGGCATGCACAACGGGGACGAGGTCGACCAGGGGTCGACGGAACGCGTGGTCATCTACACCGACGGGGCATGCAGCGGCAACCCCGGCCCGGGAGGGTGGGGTGTGTGGCTGCGCTACGGAGAGCACGAACGCGAGATGTTCGGCAGCGAGGCCCAGACCACCAACAACCGGATGGAGCTGATGGCGGCCATCCAGGCGCTGGAGAGCCTGAAGCGGGACGTACCGGTGCTGCTGCACACCGACTCCTCCTACGTCAGCAACGGCATCACCTCCTGGGTGCACGGGTGGAAGAAACGCGGATGGAAGACCGCGGACAAGAAACCCGTGAAGAACGTGGACCTGTGGCAGCGCCTGGACGAGGTGGCCGCGCGCTACGACGTGGAGTGGAAGTGGGTGCGCGGGCACAACGGCGACGAGGGCAACGAACGCGCCGACGAGCTGGCCCGGCGCGGACGTGACGAGGCCGCCGGACTGTAGCGGTCCGGTGTGCGGGGTGTGAGCGGCGGTGCCCGGCGGGGCGCCGCCGCTTCGTGGTTCAGCGCTGGTGGCAGAGAGGGCAGGTGGGCCGGGCCAGGCCCCAGGTGAGGTAGGAGCCGATGCTGACCCACCAGAACCAGTCGGGGTAGCCGGGCCCGTAGGCGGTGGTGGTGGCCGCGGCCGCGATGAGGGCGCGGGGCCACTCGCGGGGGGCGGGCCAGGGTCCAGTGCAGGCGTAGGGCGGTGTGCGGGGCGGCCCAGGCCAGGGTGGTGCGGATCAGTGCGGTGGGCATGGTTCCAGGGTGGGCGCGCCCCGGTGCGTGGGGCCTCCCGCTGGGGCGGGAGGCTGCTCCCCCGGGCGGGGGGTGGGGTCAGTCCTGGTCCTTGAAGGGGCCCACGAGTAGGCGGCGGGGTCCGGAGCCGGTGGCGGCGAGTTCGTCCTCGGGGTTGGACAGCACACAGGTGTCCAGGGACAGGCAGCCGCAGCCGATGCATCCGGTGAGGTCGTCGCGCAGGCGGATGAGCTGGGTGATGCGTGCGTCGAGTTCGGTGCGCCACTGGGCGGAGACGGCGGCCCAGTCGGCGCGGGTGGGGGTGCGGTTCTCGGGGAGTTCGTCGAGGGCTTCGCGGATGCGGGCCAGGGGGATGCCCACGCGTTGGGAGATGCGGATGAAGGAGACGCGGCGCAGGGTGTCGCGGCGGTAGCGGCGTTGGTTGCCGGTGGTGCGGCGGCTGTGGATGAGGCCTTGGCGTTCGTAGAAGTGCAGGGCGGAGACTGCGACTCCGGCGCGTTCGGCGACCTGTCCGACGGTGAGTTCCTTGGCGATGGGTGGCACGGGTCCAGTTTAGGGCGTGGTGGGGGTGGGGGGCCGGGTGCTTTGGCGTGCGTACAGGCGTGCGTAGGCGCCGCCGCGGAGGAGGAGTTGGCGGTGGGTGCCGGTTTCGGTGGTCTGGCCGTGGTGGAGCAGCAGGATGCGGTCGGCGGTGCGGGCCAGGGTGGGGTGGTTGGTGAGGGTGAGGTGGGCGGTGTCGGCTGTGGGGGGTGGGG
Source organism: Nocardiopsis sp. iso_40 (assembly GCF_056173285.1). Classification (NCBI taxonomy): domain Bacteria; kingdom Bacillati; phylum Actinomycetota; class Actinomycetes; order Streptosporangiales; family Nocardiopsidaceae; genus Nocardiopsis; species Nocardiopsis sp. iso_40. Next base: position 3,052,496 of record NZ_CM149666.1, read on the forward strand.
TCGGGGTGTGGGGGTGGTTGATGAGCAGGAGGCGGGCTCCGGTGCGGTGTGCGTAGAGGGTGCGGGCGCGGTGGATGCGGGGGGTCAGGGCGGGGTCGAGGTCGGTGAGGGGGGTGTTGAGGTGGTGGGGGTTCAGGTGGGTGGTGGTCAGGGTGTGGGTCAGGTGGTGGTCGTTGGGGTTGGGGTGGGGGTGTCCGGTGATGGTTTGGGCGAGGGTGGGGTTGGGGTGGGTGGTGTGGATGGGTGTGTGGGTGGTGATGTGTCCGTGGGTGGGGTGGGCGGTGTGGTTGAGCAGGTGGGTGAGTGCGGTGGCGGCGGTGGTGGTGAGGCCGACCAGGGCGATGTGTTGGCCGGGTCGGATGGTGAGGTCGAGGTGGTGCAGGAGGGGGTGGTGGGCGTGGGTGAGGGACACGTCGTGAAGCTCGAGCAGAGGCGCGGCGGGTGGTGTGGTGTGGGTGCTGTGCCGTAGGTGGTGGCGGGTGGAGAGCCTCACGGGTGTCCGTTCGTGTGGGTGGTTGTCTCCTGCCTGGGATCGTCCCGGGCGCGCGAGAGTTCTCGTTATCTTTTCGTGTCCTCAAGGGTAGGCGTGGTCGGGTGAGGGGGCCGTGAGGCCGCGGGGTGTTGTGTGCCGGGCGCTGGTGGGAGGGGTGGTGGCCGGATGGTTGGGGCACGCGACCTTGTGGTCGTTTCCCGGGCGCTGGTGGGGTGGGGGTATGGAGCACGGCACACACCACGAGGTGGTCATTGTTGTTTTCGAGGGCGTGCAGAGTCTGGACGCGACGGGGCCGTTGGAGGTCTTCGCCGGGGCGGCGCGGGCGCCCGGTTCGCGTTACCGGGTGCGTACGGCCTCCTTGGGCGGGGCGGTGGTGACCTCTTCCAACGGGGTGGGGTTGGTGCCCTCGGTGGCGTTGGAGCGGGTGGGTCGGGTGGACACCCTGGTGGTGGCGGGGGGGGTGAGGGAGCTCATGAGCCGGATGCGGAGCTGGTGGCGGCGGTGCGGGAGTTGGCCGCTCGTGCGGGGAGGGTGGCGTCGGTGTGTTCGGGGGCGTTCGTGCTCGCTCACGCCGGTCTGCTGGAGGGGGTCCGGGCGACCACGCACTGGCGGCACTGTGAGCGCCTGGCGCGGGAGTTCCCCCGGGTGCGGGTGGAGCGGGATCCGGTGTTCGTGCGCTCGGGGCGGGTGCGGACCTCGGCGGGGGTGACGTCGGGGATCGATCTGGCGTTGGCGGTGGTGGAGGAGGATCTGGGGCGGCAGGTGGCGTTGGGGTTGGCGCGCACCCTGGTGGTGTTCCTGGTGCGGCCCGGAGGGCAGGCGCAGTTCTCCACCCAGTTGGCCACCCAGAGGGCGGAGCGGGCCGAGGTGCGTCAGGTGCAGCAACTGGTGGATGCCGACCCGGGGCGGGTGTGGTCGTTGGCGGTGTTGGCCGCTCGTGCTGGGTTGTCGGTGCGTCAGTTCTCGCGGGTCTTCGCTGAGCAGGTGGGGTGTACGCCGGGGCGGTACGTGGAGCGGGTGCGGGTGGAGTGGGCGCGTAGGCGTCTTGAGGAGGGGTCGGCTCCGGTGGCGGCGATCGCGCGGGGGTGTGGGTTCGGTACCGATGAGGCGATGCGGCGGGCGTTCGTGCGGGTGCTGGGGTGTGCGCCGGCTCAGTACCGGGAGCGGTTCCGGGTGGGGGCGGGGGGTGGGGGCGGCTGTGCCGGAGAGTAGGTTTTGCGCGCACGTGCTGTCTTGAGGAGGGGGTGTGTGCCCGTGGACGCGAGTGTGGAGCGGGAGCGGTTGGCTGAGGGGTACCGGCGGTTCGCGGCCAGCTGTGCCCGTGGTGGTTCGGCGGACTATGAGCGGATCGCTTTGGGGGTGGCCGGGGACGAGCGGGTGCTGGAGCTGGTGTCGTCGTTGCCTGCGGGCAACAAGCGCCAACCCAACCTGTTGTTGGGGGCGGTGCGGTACCTGGGTGGGCCCACCGGGTCCTGGGAGGGGTTTCGGGACTGGTTGGTGGCGCGCTGGGGGTCGGTGCGCCAGGTGGTGCTGGAGCGCAGGACCCAGACCAACGAGGTGCGTCGGTGTGCGGCGCTGCTGCCCGTTCTGGCCGGGTTCGAGGGGCCGTTGGCGTTGGTCGAGGTGGGGGCTTCGGCGGGGTTGTGCCTGTACCCGGACCGGTACCGGTACTCCTTCGACGGGGCGGAGCCGATCGGCCCCGAGGGCAGCCCGGTGCTGTTGGAGTGCAGCACGCGCGGTGAGGTGCCCGTCCCCCAGGCGCCGCCGCGGGTGGTGTGGCGGGCGGGGGTGGACCTGAACCCGTTGGATGCGGGGGAGGGGTCGGACGTGCGGTGGTTGGAGTCGTTGGTCTGGCCCGGGGAGGTCGGGCGGGCGCGGGTGGAGCGGTTGCGGGCGGCGGCGTCGGTGGCCGCGGCCGATCCGGCGCTGTTGGTGTCGGGGGACTTGTTGGAGGTGTTGCCGCAGGTGGTGGCTCGGGCGCCGGCGGGGGCCACGTTGGTGGTTTTCCACAGCGCGGTGTTGGCTTACCTGTCGGCGGCCGAGCGGGCGCGGTTCGAGCGTTTGGTGGGCGAGTTGCCCGGGCGCTGGGTGTCCAACGAGGGGTGGCGGGCCTTTCCCGGGTGGGAGCACGCCCGGCCGCCGGTGGAGGGTGACTTCACGTTGGCGGTGGATGGGCGGGTGGTGGCCTACACCGGTGAGCACGGCCAGTCGCTGACCTGGCGGTGACCGGGGGGAGGACCCCGGAGGGGTCCTCGCACCCATGCGAGGGCCCCTTCGGGGTGTGGGGGTCAGAAGGTGTAGGCGTCGACTTCGGCGATGAGGGCCTCACGGCGCTGGGCGGGCAGGAAGGAGGCGGTGAAGGAGTTGCGGGCCAGGGTGCGCAGTTGTTCGTGGTCCAGGCCCAGGTGTTGCTGTAGTGCCAGGTAGTTGTCGTGGACGTAGCCGCCGAAGTAGGAGGGGTCGTCGGAGTTGACGGTGACCAGCAGGCCGGCCTCCATCAGGGCGGGCAGGGGGTGCTCGGCCAGGGTGCGCACGGCGCGCAGGCGCACGTTGGAGAAGGGGCACACCGTCAGGGGGGTCCGGGTGGCGGCCAGGTGGGTGACCAGGGCGGGGTCGTCCAGGCAGCGGATGCCGTGGTCGATGCGTTCGGCGCCCAGGAGGTTGAGGGCCTGCCAGATGTAGGAGGCGGGGCCTTCCTCGCCGGCGTGGGCCACGCGGTGCAGGCCGAGTTCGGCTGCGGCGGCGAAGACCTCGGTGAACTTCTCGGGCGGGTTGCCGACCTCGGCTGAGTCCAGGCCGACGGCGCTGATGCGGTCCAGGTGGGGGCGGGCGGCGTTGAGGGTGTCCATGGCTTCGGTGGCGGGGCGGTCGCGCAGGAAGCACAGGATGAGGGTGGTGGAGATGTTGTGGCGCTGCAGGCTGGTGTCCAGGGCGGCGGTGAGGCCGTTGATGACGGTGTCCAGGGCGATGCCGCGGCTGGTGTGGGCCTGGGGGTCGAAGAAGATCTCGGCGTGGCGGACCCCCTGGGCGGCGGCGCGGGTCAGGTAGGCCTCGGCCAGGTCGTGGAAGTCGGCTTCGGTGCGCAGTACGTCCATGAGGGCGTAGTAGAGGTCGAGGAAGGACTGCAGGTCGGTGAAGGAGTAGGCGGAGTGTAGGGCGTCGATGTCGGCGTGGGGCAGGGTGATGTTGTTGCGCTCGGCCAGGTGGAAGGCGAGTTCGGGCTCCAGGGTGCCTTCGATGTGCAGGTGGAGTTCGGCTTTGGGGATGGCCATGGCAGCCGGGTGCCCTTTCGTGGGGTGGGTGGTGGTTGTTGGCCATTGTGGCTGATGGTGGGGGGTGCGCGGGCCGGTGGCGGGGTTGGGGTGGGACACACGGCCGTGCGTGGGGGCGGGCGTCCCCTGTGGTGTGGGGCGGGGGTGTGGCAGGGTGCGGGCAGATGTGGTCCCCGGTTGTTGAGGAGCGGGTTCGTGGTGGATGTGGTCGGGCTGCGGGAGGAGACCCCGGGGTGTGCGGGGTTGGTGTTCTTGGACAACGCGGGGGCGTCGTTGGTGCCGCGGCAGGTGCATGGGGCGGTGGTGTCCCACCTGGAGTTGGAGTCGCGGGTGGGGGGTTATGAGGCCGAGGGTTTGGCTGCGGGGCTGGTGGAGGAGAGTACGGCGCAGGTGGCGGGGTTGATCGGGGCGTCGCCGCGGGAGGTGGTGTTCTTCGAGGGGGCTTCGCAGGCGTGGTCGCAGGCTCTGGGTGCGGTGGTGTTGGAGCCGGGGCAGCGGGTGCTGACCACGACCAGTGAGTACGCCAGCAACGGGGTGGGGTTGTTGCGGATGGCGGCTTTGCGGGGTGTGCGGGTGCAGGTGGTGCCTGATGATGCCGACGGGGTGCTGGATGTGGGTGTGTTGGAGGAGGAGTTGGGGCGGGGGGATGTGGGGTTGGTGGCGATCAACCACATGCCCACGTACAACGGGTTGGTGAATCCGGCGGAGGCGGTGGGGAAGCTGTGTGCCCGGTTCGGGGCGGTGTACCTGCTGGATGCGTGCCAGTCGGTGGGCCAGTGGGAGGTGGATGTGGAGCGGATCGGGTGTGATCTGCTCTCGGGGACCGGGCGTAAGTACCTGCGGGGGCCGCGGGGGACGGGGTTTTTGTACGTGCGGGACGGGGTGCGGTTGGGGGAGCCGTTGTTGGTCAACCACATCGGGGGTGAGTGGAGTGGGCCGGACTCCTACCGGGTGTTGGCGGGTGCGGCGGGGTTCGCGTCTTTTGAGCACTCGGTGGCGGCCCGGATCGGGTTGGGGGTGGCTGCGCGTTATGCGCGTGGTGTGGGGATGGGGTGGGCTCGTGAGCGCATCGGTGGGTTGGCCGGGTTGTTGCGTGAGGGGTTGGCGGGGGTGCCGGGTGTGGCGGTGTGTGATCGGGGTCGGGAGCGGTCGGGGATCGTGACGTTCACGGTGGCTGGGCGGGAGGCGCCCTGGGTGGTGGGGGAGTTGCGTGAGCGCGGGGTGCGGGCGGGGGTGTCCCGGCCCGGGGAGCAGCGGTGGTCGGGTGCGGTTGAGGGTGCGGTGGTGCGGGCTTCGGTGCACTACTACAACACCGAGGAGGAGTTGGGGCGGGTGGTGGACGAGGTGGGTCGGCTGGTCTGAGCGGGCCGGTGGGTGGTTGTGTCGAAGGCCCCCGGGGGGGGACGCCCTTTCCGGGGGTCTTCGTGCTGGCGGGGTCAGGTCAGGTGGCGCAGGTGGTCGGTGGCTTCCAGGACGGCTTGGCCGATGCCGGGGTTGTTGGCGGTGTGGGCGGCTCCGCCCACGATGCGCAGTTCGGCAGCGGGCCAGCGTCGGGCCAGGTGGTGGGCGGTGTCGCTGGGGCCGCTGATGTCCAGGCGGCCGTTGATCAGGTACGCGGGGATGCGGGCGGTGCGTTCGACGTTGTCCAGGAGTTGGTTCGGGGCGAGGAAGCAGTCGTTGGACCAGTAGTGGGTGACCAGGCGGGCGAAGGTGAGGCGGAAGCCGGGGTCCTGGAATCGGGGGTTGGGGGCAGGGGTTGACCGTGCCCCTGGGGCACGGTCCAGACTCGGGGCCATGAACGGGTCGGTGGTCTCGGGAGAGTTGTCGCGGGGGGAGTTCTCGCGGCGTAGCGGTCTGTCCGCCAAGGCGTTGCGCCTGTACGAGCGGTCGGGGTTGTTGGTGCCGCACCGGGTGGAGGGGACCAACGGGTACCGGTACTACCTGCCTGAGCAGGTGGGGACGGCCGTGCGGGTGCGGGAGCTGCGCCGGATGGACATGCCGTTGGCGATGGTGGCGCAGGTGGTGGCGGCCCCGCCGCAGGAGGCGGTGGGGTTGGTGCGGTCCTGGTGGCGGGCGCGCCAGGAGGCGGAGCGTTCGCGGCAGGCCATGGTCGAGCGGCTGTGTGCGTTGGTGGGCGGGCAGGGGCCAGGCCCGGACGGGGACGGCCCGGTGTGGCAGACCTCGTTGGAGTCGGTGCCCGGGGTGCGGGTGGCCTGCGCGCGGGCGCGGGTGGGTGTGCAGGACCTGGTGGAGACCTATGTGGGGTTGGCTGCCGGGGTGCGGCGGGTGTTGGCGGGGCAGGGGGCGCGGGCCGGGGAGCAGACGTGGGTGCTGTACCACGGCACGCCTTCGCCTGACGGTGCGGCGCCGATCGAGGTGGCCGTTCCCTATGAGGGGGTGGCTGGGCCGGAGGAGGGGGTGTCGTTGCGGTGGGAGCCGCCGGGGGTGTGGTTGGTGGCTGAGGTGGCGCGTGGGGACTGTTTCTATCCGCGGATCATGGGGGCCTACGCGGGGGTGGAGCAGGCGGTCCGGGAGCGGGGTGTGCGGCCTGCGGGGGGTTTTCGGGAGGTGTATCTGCGTCCGTGGGAGCGGGTGGGAGAGCGGGAGACGTTCGCGTGGGTGGCGCGGCCGGTGCGGGCTGGTGGGTGAGTCGTGGTTGGTGGAACGAACAGTGGTGTGGAGGGTGGTGCTCTGATGGGTGCGAAGCGTGTGCTGGGTGTGGGATCGGAGGCAGTGGGCGTGGAGCGTTGGCGTGAGCACACCGCCTTCACCGATCCGGGCGCCTACCGGGAGGTGTTGGCGGGGCTGCCGGGGGATGTGGCGGGCGTCGGTCGGCTGTTGCGCGGGGTGTTGACGCACTACGTGTACGGGGGCCGGGTGGATGTGGGTCAGCGGTGGGAGGAGATCGACCACCGTTGGGTGGAGGCGATGTTGGCCACCGATGCGGTGCGTGACGGGCGGGAGTGGTCGGCGGGGCGGTCGGAGCCGTTGGTGGGGTGCTGTCGGGATTTTGCGTTGTTGACGGTGGCGGCGTTGCGTGAGCACGGTGTGGCGGCGCGCACGCGGGTGGGGTTCGCGTCGTATCTGAGTGCGGGTTTCGGTACGGATCACGTGGTGGTGGAGTACTGGGACGGGCGGCGTTGGGTGTGGGCGGACACCCAGTTGGATCCCGGGGGCGGGTGGGAGGTGGACCCGTTGGATCTGACGCATGCGGGGCCGGTGGGTGAGGTGGCGTTCTCGGGGGCTTCGCAGGTGTGGTTGGCGATCCGGGCGGGTCGGGTGCGGGGGTCCGACTTCGGGGTGGCTCCGGATCTGCCGATGATGCGGGGCGGGTGGTTGGTGCGGGACTACGTGTGGTTGGAGGTGGCGCACCGGTTGGGGGTGGAGACGTTGTTGTGGGATTCGTGGGGTGCGATGGGCCGGGACGGGGACAGTGTGTTGGCTGATGAGGTGGCGGGGTTGGTGGTGGCCGCGGACGCGGGGGATGCGGGGGCCGAGGAGGAGTTGGCGGCGTGGTTCTGGCGTGATGAGCGGTTGAACCCGGGCGGGCGGGTTTTTTGTGCGTCGCCGTCGGGGTATCGGGGGTGGGTGGATCTGGGTTCGCGGGTGGCGCAGCCGCGGCTGTGAGGGGGTTGCCGGGGTCCTGGCCGGTACGGGGGTGGTCGTCGGTCCGGTGGGGCCGCCCGGGCGGGGGTGTGCTCGTGCCGGGGTCTTTTCCTGACCTGGGTCGGAGTGTGGTTCGGGGGCTGGGATGCTGGTGTCCTGGCAGTTCAGCCGACGATGGGAGTCACCGTGCCTGACAGGAAAGTGTCCGAGGATCCCGGTTCCGTGCCCGAGGAGCCCCGTGAGCAGGATCCCTTCCTGGTGTTTTGGGGTGAGCGCCGTCTGTGCACGTTGGCTTCCCCGCGCCCGGACGGCAGTATCCACCAGGTGCCGGTGGGGGTGACCTATGACCCCGAGCGGCACCTGGCGCGGGTGATCGCTTCCGGGAACAGTTACAAGGCACGCAACCTGGGAGCTCGTCCGGGGGCGCGGGTGTCGGTGTGCCAGGTGGAGGGGGCCCGGTGGTCGACGTTGGAGGGCACCGCCACGGTGCGCGTGGATGAGGGGGCGGTGGCCGAGGCGGAGCGGCGTTACGCCCAGCGGTACCGGCGGCCGCGCCCCAACCCCGAGCGGGTGGTGATCGAGATCGCGGTGAAGCGGGTGTTGGGCAACGTGCGTCCGGAGCGGGAGGGGATCGTTCCCTAGCGGCGGTTGCGGGTGGTCGGCTGGGGTGGGGGCGGGAGCGGCGCCTTGGTGGGGGCGCTCACGCGTCCCGGACGGTGATGCCCGTGTTGGCGGCGAGGGCGGGGGCGATCGCGAGGAGTTGCGCCTGGCCGATGACCGCGCCGCTCAGTGACTCGAAACCCGAGGCCAGGTCGAGTTCGCTGGCCCCGCGCAGGTCCACCTCGTGCAGTGCGGCCTTGGCCAGGTGCAGGCCGCGCAGGCTGGATCCGGGGAAGGTGACCCGGGTCAGGGACGCCTGCCCGAAGTCCACGTCGGTGAGGACGCAGTCCTGGAAGACCACGTCGACCATGCGTGTGGCCCGGAAGTTGACCCCGCTGAGTTTGCAGGAGGAGAAGACCACGCGTTGGACCTCGGAGTTGAAGGACGCGGTTCCGGCGAACATGCTGGCCACGATGTGGCTGTCGAGCCAGGTGCATTCTGCGGTGTCGGTGCCGGCCATGCGTACCTTGTGCATCCACACCTCGGTGAACCTGCACCTGCGCAGTACTCCGCCGTCCCAGTGGGTGTCGGTGAAGGCGCTCTCGATGAACCGGGCGCCGGTGAGGTTGATGGCCTCGAACCTCTCACCGTCGAAGTGGGTGACCTCGTGGGGGTCCATGTGGAGCTGGTCCCTGTCGAAGGGGCGCAGTTCCTCGGCGTAGGGCAGGTCGGAGAGCGTGGTGGGGACGGGGCGGATGGTCACGGGGTCCTCTCCGGGTGCGGCCCTTCAGGGGCCGCGGGGTGGACGCGGGTGCGGGCGGGTTCGTACCTGAGGGCACCACGGTCTCCTGGCGAGTGGAACCTACCACCGGGCCGGTGCAGGTTGTGGTTGGTGCGACGGTTGTGGCGCACCGCCCGGACCGCCCCCGCGTTCCGCTGACTTCTGGGCGCGGTTCAGCCGGTGAGGACCTTGGCTGCCAGGTCGGCGTCGGCTTCGGTGTTGTACAGGTGGAAGGCCAGGCGGGTCTGTCCGCCGCGCTCGGTGGCCACGATGCCGGCCCGGCGCAGGGTGCGTAGGGCGCCGGGGATGTTCACGGTGGTGATGGCCGAGTGGGCCGGGGGCTGGTCCAGGTGGGCGCGCAGCCGGTCGGCCAGGCGGGTGTTGTGGGTGTGGATGTGTTCCACCCCCCTTTGGAGGAGGGTTTGCAGGGCGGGGGCGGCGGCCTGGGCGGCGAACCAGTTGGGGGACAGGTCGAAGGCGCGGGCGGTGGGGGCGGGGTCGAAGTGGTCCCGGTAGAAGGCGGTGGCGGGGTCGGTGTCGGCCATGGGTCCGGCGTTGGTGGGGCGCAGGCGGGTGCGCAGGGCGGGGGAGAGGTAGGCCAGGGCCAGGCCGCGGGGGGCCATGAGCCATTTGTAGGCGGAGCAGACCAGGGCGTCGAAGCGGGTGGCGTCCAGGGGGAGCCAGCCTGCGGCCTGGGTGGCGTCGGCCAGGACGAGGGTGTGGTGGGTTCGGGCGGCGGCCAGGATCTGGTCGGTGGGGGCCAGGGTGCCGTCGGCTGACTGCACGGGGCTGAAGGCGACCATGTGGGTGGTGGGGGTGATGTGTTCGGCCAGGGAGTGCAGGGGTGCGGTGTGCACGGTGATGCCGCGGTCGGTGTGGGTGTGGAAGGGGAAGGTGGTGGAGGTGAATTCGCCTTCGGGCACCAGGATGTGGGCGCCGTGGGGCAGGGAGGCGGCGATGGTGCCCACGAGTTGGGAGGTGGAGGCGCCCAGAGTGATGTCGTCGGTGGGTGCGTGGAGCAGGTGGGCGAAGCGGGCGCGGGTGGTTTCGACGGTCTGGGACCAGTGGTGGGGGTCGCCGGTGCCGGTGTGCCAGGCGTTGATGGCGTGGGTGAGTGCGGTGTGGGCGGTGGTGGGCGGGATGCCGTACTGGGCGGTGTTGAGCCAGACGGTGTCGGTGTTCCACAGGCTGTCCATGGCAGGGGAGCCTAACGGCCGGGGTGGGGGCGGGGCCGCCGGTGGTGTTGGTGCGCACCCTTGATCTGGGGTTTTGCTGCTTTGGCAACGATTGTTGTCAGATGGTGGGGCGGTGCGCAGGATGGGTGTACGAGCAAAGGAGACATCCATGAACGAACCCACACGCAGCTTCGAGGTCGTGGTCGTCGGTGGCGGCGCCGCCGGGCTGAGCGGGGCGCTGATGCTGGCCCGGGCCCGCCGTTCGGTGCTGGTCATCGACGCCGCACAGCCGCGCAACGCCCCTGCCCGGGCGGTACACGGCTACCTGGGGTCGGAGGGGTCCTCCCCCGCCGAACTCCTGGCGCGCGGGCGCACCGAGGTCGAGTCCTACGGCGGCGTGGTCGAACAGGGCCGGGTGGTGGCCTTGGAACGCACCGGGGACGGTTTCACCGTGGAGTGTGCGGACGGATCGGTGGTGGCGGCCCAGCGGCTGCTGGTCACCACCGGGCTGGTCGACGAGCTCCCCGACATTCCCGGTCTGGCCGAGCACTGGGGTACCGGGGTGCTGCACTGCCCCTACTGTCACGGGTGGGAGGTGCGCGACGAGCCCGTGGGGGTGGTGGCCAGCGGGCCCGTGGCGGTGCACGCGTCCCTGCTGTGGCGGCAGTGGACCGACCGGGTGACCCTGTTCGCCCACCCCGGTCGGGGTCTGGCCGGCCCGGACCGGGAGAAACTGGCCGCGCGCGGCATCACCGTGGTCGACACCGCGGTGGAAGCTGTGGAGGCCGACGGTAGTGGGGTCAGCGGGGTGCGTACCGCTGACGGGGCGGTGGTGCCCGTGCACGCGGTGGTGGTGCCCACGTTCATGCGTTCGCGTTCGCAGCTGCTGGTGGACCTGGGGCTTGAGGTGGTCGAGCAGAAGATGGGCGAACACGTGATGGGTACCTGTGTGGAGGCCGGGCCCATGGGTGCCACCGCGGCGCCGGGGGTGTGGGTGGCGGGCAACGTCACCTCGGTGACCGAGCAGGTGATCGGTTCGGCCGCCGCCGGTGGCAGGGCCGGGGCTGCGATCAACGCCGACCTGGTGATGGCCGAGGCCGAACGGGCCCTGGAGCGGGGTCGCGATGCGCCGAGGGCCCCGGTGGCCTAGGAGGTAGCGGCGTGGTCAGGGGCTTCTTCCGAGTGGCCTTGGTCCTGCCGGAAACGCGGGGGTGTGGTCACAGGGGTATCTGTGACCGCATCCCTGTTCGTTCGGCGGTGCTGGGGCGGGGCACCCGGGCCACCCGCACGTGGCCTCGGGCGCCCCAGGGGAGAGGGCCTGAGGGGGTCCGTGACGGAGCGCGCGGAAGGGGGCGGTTTTCCGTGCGCGCAGCCGGACGGTGTCGAGGCTAACCGGGTGTGGGCAACGGGGTGTGAACAGCAGGGAACCGCGCTGTTCCCGTGGGGCCACGCCCGGATGGCACCGGTGCCGGATCGCCGTTCGGAGCTGCGGAACTGGGCGGCGCAGGGGCGTGTGGGCCAAGACCGTGCCCTCTGGGGGCAGGCCGCTCCGGTAGGGGCGGGAGATGTTCCGCGAACGCGGGGAATACCTGCCTGCCCTTACCTGTTCCAGCTGGTCCGGGCCGGTGCGGTAGCAAGTGTCCCCCGGGCTCAACCGAAGCCTTCAGGGAATACCGCACCCGTGAGGTGGCAGGAACCCTGTTGTGCCATCCGCCGTGAGGCGACCGCCGCACCGGCCCTCCAACGACCGTGTTCTCCTGACCCCTTGGCGGAGCGTGCCACCAGGGCCGTGAGCATGTGGCTCACCGGCCGTGTCCTCCTTCCCGTCAGGTGCCACGCAGCAGACGAAGAGCGCGAGTGCCGGCAACAGGTGAGCGCGAAGGACTTCGATGCGGGGCTTGAACCTGGGGGCGAAAACCCGCGCTAAGCCTCGTGCGAAGGGTTCTACCTTCCGGGGCATGCCGGTTGAGTTCCTCAGCCCCCGGATCATCGACCCGACCGTGGACCTCGTCGGTTACCTGCGCACCCGATGGTGGGGTGACGGGTGGGCCCTCGCGTCCCTGCCGGAGGGTGTCGCAGGGCCCCTTCTCCAAGCCACAGGCCATCGTCGAACCGGTGCAGGCTCCGGGGGCGTTAACACGGGTATGAACCGCACCGCAACGTCCCCGGCTGTGACGGCATCCCCGCTCCCAGCCTTGGGGATCGCCCTCTCGGGCGCCCTCCTCATCGGTTTTTTGACCTCCTTCGCTCAAGGATGGTTGCCCGCCCCCATCAGCTCGCTGGCCAATGCCAGCGGGTCCTGGAGCCTGGTGGCGTTCCTGCTGGCCCTGCTCGGCCGCCGCATGTGGGTCAGCGTGGGGATCGGCGTCCTGGCGCTGGTGGCCATGGTGCTCGGCTATGACCTGGCCTCCATACTGCGCGGTTTTGGGGTCTCACCCTTCTACACCCTGTTCTGGGGTGCGGCCGCGGTCACGGTCGGCCCCCTGCTGGGGTGGAGCGCCCATATGCTGCGCCACCGGAACCGGTGGGCGCCGGTCGGCGTCGGCTTCATGGCAGGGATCCTGGTGGGGGACGGCGCCAACGGCCTGCTGACCGTGCTGGAGACCACCTCGCCCGTGTACTGGACCCTGTCGATCCTGGCTGGGTTGGCACTGCTGGTCTGGGCGTGCGCGCGCCGCTTCCCCCGGGCACGGCCGGTCCTGACGGCGATCGCGACAACGGCCCTGGTTGCGGGCCTGATCTGCGGGGTCTACGCGACGGCCCACCATCTCCTGAGCGGGGGTGAGCCACCGGCCCCGACCGAGAGCAGTACCGGACCGGTCACCGTCCCCGGCTTCCAGCACCACACCTCCGCCTGAGATCACGACAGCCCCCGCGCAACGTCGCGTTGTGTGGGGCCCGGGATCGGCGCACGACGGTGATCGACCGGCTCACCAAGAAGGCGGCCCCCTGTTGAAGGAGCGGGGCGCCGCTCCGGCCGACGGCGCACCGTGACTGCGCGGCGAACGACGCCCCAGTGACCCGTCACGTCCACCTTCGCGACGTTCCCCAGGTCAGGAGGCAGACCAATCCGGGTATTCGGAGTGGTCCATCCAAACCGCGTAGTTCGTGCCTTTTTCGGACGTTTCTTGCCGCCGATAAGCCCGGGATAGGGGGTCGAGGAGGATCGCCGAAGAAATTCCCGTTAGGCGAACAAGGGTCCCGTCTACCGCCGGGAGCCGATGGACGTGTCCGGGCAGAGCCTTGGACATGAAGAGCGACCCCCGCAGTTCGGATAACGGCAGATCACCCTGACCCAAGTCGGCTATGCCCCCGTGAGAGCGTGTCTTACCTGATCAGAAGGACCCTGGCCGCACATCATGACAGCATGACCACACTTCGTTCCGCCCGACTGGAAGCCCTCTTCGGCACTACCATCGCCGAGGCCACCTATCAGGACGTCCTCTCTCTGGTCGACAACAGCGTCCCCGAGAACTTCGACCTCGACTACAAGCGTGACCTGTACGGACGCAGCGAAGCGGGTAAACGCGAGCTGCGCTGGCCAACGCAGCCGGCGGAGTGATCATCCTCGGGATCGAGGAGGACGACACCTGCGCATCAGCAGCTCACTGGCGCGGCGGTGGATCGCCAGTTCAGCTTCCAGCTCGGCGATGCGTTTGTTGGCTGCGGCCAGCTCGGTCTTCTCGGTGCTGGTCAGGCCAGGGGCCAGACCTCGGTCGATGCGGTCCTGGCGCCGCCAGGCGTAGATCGTCTCGGTGCTGATGCCCAGATCGCGTGCCACGTCCGCGACGCTGCGTCCGGATTGAACCAGGTCCAAAACCTTGCGTCGGAACTGGTCGGGGTATCCACGACGTCCCACGATGCCCTCCTTCAAGGGTCATGTGGTCCTAGGATCCAAAAATCCGACTCCGAAGAACGCGGGACACACCACCGCCATGCCGTCCTGCAGGGCTTTACCGCGTAAAAACTCGGCTCCCGCTGACCATCGGCCGTTTCAGACTTAGTTGGTTCGCGCCCCGTGATGCCCACTCAGGGTGGTCGTGGACTTGCTCTTCATTCCTGGGTGGAGTCACCTGCGCCGGACCATTAGGGCCGACGCAGGTCATGAACACCCAGGCGATCCGGGTGCGTCAACTGTAAGCCGCAGGAGGTTTGCTTACAGGTGCTTGCACTTCCTGCGCTCGGTAGTGTCACTTCCTGCCCACAGGTGGCATGGACAACTCCTGCGTGGACACATCGAACACCGCGTCGCACGCATTGCGCACCGCGTCATTGTGGGTGGCGATCACTACGGCGCACCCTTCGCGGGCCATCTCACGCAGGGCTTCGATGACCATTGCCCCGTTGTCCTCATCCAGCGCTCCAGTGGGCTCATCGGCGAGTACCAGGGTGGGCTTCTTGACCATCAGACGTGCCAGAGCCACGCGCTGCTGCTCCCCACCGGACAGATAGTGGACCTTCTCCCTCTCCCGTCCGGCCAAGCCGACGCGCTCCAGAGCCGCGGCTTGACGTGTGCGGTCTTTGGAGGCCACGTCGAGGTTCGCTCTGACCGTGGCGTTCTCTATCAGCGCGTAGTTCTGGAACAGGTAGCCCAGATAGTCGCGGCGAAAGCGGCGCCGCTTACCGGGGCCCAGACGGGTGATCTTCGTGGTGTTGTGGACGATGTCGCCTCTACTGGGCTCTTCAAGAAGGCCCAGACAGTTGAGCAGGGTAGTTTTCCCTGACCCGGAGGGGCCGACCAGTGCGAGCATCTCCCGGAGGCGTATGTCGAGGTCGACGTCCGACCACAGGGTGCGATCACCGAACGACTTGGCCAGGTGACGGGTGCTGATCACGAGGAACCTTTCATGCCTGGGAGGCGCCTTCACGGACGATGCGGCGGTGGAAGTAGGCGAGTACAGCCGTGACTGTGGCGGCCATGGTGACGGCTATGGCGCATGAGGACAACAAGGTGCGCTGGGCGCTGACGAGGTCTGCGACGAAGACCCCGTTGGCAATGTCGTTGAACGCGCGCACCGTCACGATCATCTCGGTGGCCGCCCAACCGATGAGTACGAGCACCAGTACCGCCTCGATCGCCAGCATCAGTCGGTGCGTAGCGCCGAACATCCACCCGTTGATGTGACGGGCGAAGATGTGCTGGGCACGTGCGCGTGCGTAGACCAGGCAGGAGGCCACACTCGCCATGACCAGCACAGCGATCGCGACCACCAGGTTGACCGCGCTGATCCGAAGCTCGGTGGTCGCGGAGTGGGTTGCCTTCGCGATGGTCGTGGCGATGGGTTCAACCCCGGTCACGTAGAAGGACAGGTCACGCTCGGCGATGTCCTCTTCCAGGGTCCTTTGGTCGAGGAAGAGCAGATTCCCGCTTCTGGCCTCCATCGCGTACCACTCTGGGTCGAGGTAGCCATTGGGTAGGGCAACCACGATCGGATCTTCGATGAGCGGGCGCTGGTTTATGGTCACCGGGTCAAAGGTGCCGTAGGTGAAGAAAGTCCGCCCCTCGGGGTAAGGGATGACCTGCACATCGTTTTCCACAGGGTCGCTGGTACGGAACTCAGCCCACCTGACAGCCCCTGAGGTGAGCTCGTCGGCCAAGGACATGTCGGATCGGGGGGAGAAGACCCGCAGGGTGTCGCTATGCGCGTTGACGTCGTCCAACACATCTTCGCGCTCCAGGTAGGTGTCGTTGACGAACAAGACCACAGTGTCGGCGCTGCGCTGGTCGAGTGGCAGGACCTCGTCTGGGGACTCCTGGATCGCGAGAACCGTTTCCCCCTGTACGTCGGCTTCTTTCAGCCAGGGTCCGAAAAGAGCACGATCCGCTTCGATGACTTCCTCATGGTCAGTGATTCCACCGATGTGCACACGTGCAGCGCCTTCCGCACGTGCTACTTCTTCGGCACCAGCGGTGTGGTTGTTGACCCGTTGCAGATCGGCGATAGTGCCCGTGATCATCACGATGGCCAAAAGAACTGCTGTCAAGCGCACCGTGTACACCGCTGCGGCGACGCTACGGGTTGGCAGGCGGCCCTTGAGCGCCTCGATCACCCCCGTCCGGTACAGGAGCCAAAGAGCCGTCGCATGCGCGGCGAGGGCCAGTACGACCAGGGCCAGAAGAATCTGAGCGGTGACACCGGCCAGTCTGCCCGCCTGGGCGAGGCCGTTGTAGAAGAACAGGAGCACGGCACCAAAGGCGGTGACTGCGGGGAGGAGTACTGTCCACCATCGGGCGATCGCTATCAGGTCCGCGCCGAGGATGCGCCCGTAGGAGTGGCCTGCCAGCCGCCTGACCCCGTAGGCACGGGCGTTGAGTAGCACGCCGGCTCCGGTGGCGGCGATGACGAACACCACCGTGACCGCGACCATCAGACCGGTGTTGCGGTGAAGTAGGTAGTCCGTCAATGAACGGGGTTCGCCGACCCGTCCGATGGTTGTCTGTAGACCCAGTGACTCAAGTGTCTCCGAGACAAGCTCGGCTTCCTGACGTGTTCGTGGCCCGGTGAAGGCGGTGCGCAGATCGTCGGTGTCCCACTCCTGCCAAGGGCGTGCCTCTATGTGCGGCCGTTCGCTGAAGTTGGGGTAGCCGCTCTCCAGCCACGTGTGTAGGCGGGTGGAGGAGTTGAAGGAGGTGATGTAGTAGTAGCGGCCCCCATCGATGTCGTTCCTGTCCAACTCAGGGATGGCGATCGACATTTCCTCACGGCGGGCGAGTTCCTCCACCACCGCAGACACATCTTGCGAGCTCACTACGTCACTGTCCTGTTCGATTCGGACGTGGTAATCGCCGTAGTGCGGGGTGTCGAACGCCTGTTGCATGGAGAACAGCACGAGGAAACCCAGCACCAGCGCCATCGTGATGGCAGCCGCATGAACGAAGACAATGATCCTGTGCATTTTTCCCGAATACATAACGGAGGGCCCTGCGTGCAAGGCCCTCCTGAAGTTGCTCTACCCGGACACTAAGCCTGGCGACTTGCTTAGCAGTCGCTGGCCGCGCTGTTCCAGTACGAGTGCTCGGTGGTCTGCCAGCTGTTGTACAGCAGGGCTCTGGCCCACTGCCTCTGCGGCCGCACCTGACGGCTGGTGTTCGTCACGTCCCCCGTCTCCTTGTCCACGCTCTGTACGGTCGCGGAGTGGCAGTTGGTGGGGTGGTAGTACTGCGAGTGGTGGTAGCCGTCCTGCAGTCCGAACCTCCAGGTGCCGCCGTTCTTGTGGGTCTCGCTGAGGGCTGCTGAGGCAGCGGTCGCAGTGCCACCGAGGACCGTGACGCTGAGGAGCGCGGTCGCGATAGCTCGTTTAATCGTCGTTGACACAGGTGCTCCGTTCGTGATCGGGGGTCAATCACTCGTAGCTTATAAATGCCGCAGCGAAGTTTCACATGCTCGCCCGACAGCAAGGAAGCTACCGGTAATCAACCGGTTACTGCAATGGGGATGAATTTTCGGAGCGGAACAAAGTGTCGCACTAGCTGCAAATATGGCGCCTGTGTCTGCTTTCGGACGTATTTATTGAGCGGAAGTTGTTGACTAAGCGCTCCGGATGAACTAAACGATCGGTCTAGTGCTTTGCCTGTACTGTAAGACTGCATCCTCTAGGTAAATGCTCTTTGAAGGTTCGATGACTAGAGGAGCTGTCCGTTCGCAGTCGACCTGCGCACCACTCGTGGCCAGGGTCAGAGAGTCGGGGGTCAGGCGGAAGCGCTGTTCCAGATCGGCCACAGATAGCTCATCGGGGAAGCGGCCGTAGCGGGCGATCTGGTCGTCGGAGAGGTATTCATGCGGCATGGCCACGAACGTAGGGGCTGCGAACTGGGCAAATCGGCCCCGTCACCGAACCGTCGCCTAGGTCACGGCTCTACCGCTAAAACCTGTAGTAATCCTCCTCGACCCCCGGATAGCAGCGGTGAGGGCGCACGGACCCGCGCCCGGGGCGACCACGGTCGGTCACGGGGAGCTCGGCCGGTTCAGGCCGCCAGGTCCAGGACGGTGAAGTCGACTTCGTCCAGGGCGGGGTTGAACGCCTCGGGCTCGATGCCCAGCACGTCGGTGGCGTAGGCGCCGAACCGGGCGATGTGGGCGCGGATGTAGGGCGAGCCCGGCAGAGGATCTGGGCATCTCGTCCCGCCTGGCCCTGCAACGGACGAAGCTGCTGCTCTCTGCCCCGGACCGGTAGCACGATTCCAGCTCCAGAAGCTACTCACCGGTTACTTTGCCCCTCGCCGTAGCTTCGGGAGAACTGGGTCATCACGTGAGCGGCATCGAGGCCGACGTGGTCTGCGTACGCGTCGAGCAGTCGCCCCACCATGTTCGGAGCGGCGTCGATCGCTGTGACCCGGCAACGGCGGGCCAGAGCCTGCGCGGTGAAGGCGCCACGTCCCGATCCGAGATCGAGCACCCGGCTTCCCGAAGCGATCGGGAGTGTTGACGCGGTCTCCTTCGCGAACGCGGTGAAGAACCGTACGACCTCGTCGTACCGTTCAGCGACCCGGTTGAAGACATC
Organism: Nocardiopsis sp. iso_40; assembly: GCF_056173285.1. NCBI lineage: Bacteria > Bacillati > Actinomycetota > Actinomycetes > Streptosporangiales > Nocardiopsidaceae > Nocardiopsis > Nocardiopsis sp. iso_40. The sequence continues at coordinate 3,070,925 of NZ_CM149666.1, forward strand.
GATGTCCCTGGACGTCACGATCAGCGAGTCTGCCAAACCACGAGACTTCCCGGCACCTGGTTTATCCCTCCCACAAAGGACACGGTGAGGGCTCCGCCATGGTCAGGGCGGCGGGCTTTGAACACACACCCCTTCTTGGCGCGGGTATTCGTTCGGATGTTCCACGCCCCCGGGTTCTGGGGCGGCCAGGCCGCCCGACAACTCGGACACGTGCCCGTCCGCACCAACAGCGAGCGGTCGTGGTGGCCAGTGGCCTCGTGTGCAAAACCCACGAGCCCTGTGGGCCCGTCCGTGTAAGGATCTGTGCCCATGGAGTACCCCGCACCCAACGCCGCGTACACGATCGCCGCCCGCCACCGCATCCCGCCCGCGCAGGTCCACCCCCTGCCCCAGGGAGCGGCCAACCACGTCCTGACCCTGGGCCGCAACCTGGTCCTGCGCCTGCCCCGCGCCCCCGGTTACGCCGCCGACCTGCGCAAGGAGGCACTCCTGATCCCCATCGTCCACCGCGCGGGGGTACGCACCCCGGCGCTGGTCGAGTTCACTGACCCAAAAGACGAACTTCCCCACATGCTCCTGGAGCGCGCCCCCGGTACCGACATGGCCCACCACGAACCCTCACCCGGCTTCCTGGAGCAGGTCGGCCGCCAACTGGCCCGCATTCACCGCATCCCCACCGCCGACCTGCCCGAACTCCCCCGAAACACCCACGTCACCGACCCCGCGCCTTTGGTGGAACGCCTGCACCGGCAAGGACACGTCGACGCCGGGACCGCCCGCTGGTTGGAGTCATGGTGCGACCACCTGGCCATCCGCCTACCCACAGATCCCGTCCCCTGCCTCGTGCACGGCGATCTGGCCCCCCAGAACCTGATGGCCACTCCGGCTGGTGAGTTTTCCGCCGTCGTGGACTGGGGCGATGCCGCCCTGGCCGATCCCGCCACGGACTTCGCCAAGCTCCCGCCCCACTGGCTGCCCCGGGTTCTGCACGGCTACCGCCGCACGGTGGGCGGGGACCCCGACCACCCTTGGGAGGCCCGCGTCCTGTGGCACCATCTGACCTGGGCCCTGGCCCGCATGGGCGAGCCCATCCCCCGGCCCGGGCAGCGCCACTGGACCGCCCCGCCCACCAGTCGCCTGTTGGGGCTGTTGCGCCTGTTCACCGTGAACCCGCCCGCGCCCTGGCCCGAGCTGGCACCCTCAAAGGTCGGCTTGCCGGGCGGTGCGACCGTGCGGGAACCGGCTCAGACGAGCACGACCCGGCGCCCGCGCGTGTGAGGCCGGGCTGTCGATGTGTGCGGCTGCGGCCTCGGCGTAGAGAAGCACCCCCTACCTTGTCCGCTTCCACTAAGCAGCTATGGGTCATACCCATGCCCCTTCTCAGGGCGAGTGCGCGTCGTATGACCATAGGACCGCTACGTCCGGCTTCATGCGTAGCCATAGCGTCGCCGCTGGAGCACCGTCCGGAAAGTCAACGCGGAGAAGCTCGCGGCTACCCGCTCGTTCCACCCCGACGGTTCGCGCACCAACGATGTTCAGGTCGAGCAGCCTGGTGCCGTCGCTCTCGGCACGTAGCCGTAGCCGGACAACCTCGTATCCCGGCTCGATGTCCATCGCGATTTCATAGCCAGACCGAGTGGTCCTGAAGGTCAGCGACGTGTACGGCCACAGTTCCCGCCAGCCGTACTCGTACCCGGTCGCCTTCTCGTCCTCGGCATACCGATAGATCGGCTCGTCCTCGAAGAGCCAGATCAAGTCGTCGTAGTCGGGCATCGGCTCCATCACCATGCGCAGATGATGGCATCCGGCTCCCTTGGTCGGTCCCCTGCGGGACCTTTCATCCGCCAGCAGCGGCCCCGCGCGGCCGCTGCGTCCTGCCCGGCGACGCCGACAAGGTCGCCGCTCTGGACCTCGCGCCCACGACGACCGGCACCGCGAGGCTGGAGATCGCCATGCCAGCGCTCTGCGCAACCTTTTCAACCGATTCTTGGGGCTGCCTCCAGCACGGCGTTCCTTGGACGGGCGGCCGCCGCGGTCACAGGGCGTGCCCGCCGGCGACCTGGAGAACCTGACCGGTGACCCAGCGGGCCTGGTGGGAGGCCAGGTAGACCACCGCGTCAGCGATGTCGTCCGGCTCACCCACACGGCCCATCGGTACGATCTGCCTCGCCTGCGCGAGGAGCTCCTCGTCCATCCAGCCGGTCTGGACAGGGCCCGGGGCGACGGCGTTCACTCGTACACCGCGCGGTGCCAGGTCCAGCGCGGTCGAGCGGGTCAGCGCCTCCAACGCCGCCTTGGACGTGCCGTAGCCGATCTGACCGGAGAAGGCCTGCGCGGCGTCGGTGGTGATGTTGATGACGCACAACGGGTCGTCCCCGCGGTGCAGTCGTGCCACCTCGGCGGTGAGGAGCGCGGGGGCGATGGCGTTGACCCGGTAGTGGCGCTCCAACGAGGCGTGGTTCAACGTGTCGACGGTGTCCGGGGTTTCGCAGTGGGCGGCGTTGTTGACCAGGACGTTGATCGCACCGGCCCGGGCCGCGACCTCACTGATCAGCCGGGCTGGCCCGTCCGGGTCGGACAGGTCGGCGCTGAGGGCGAAGGAGCCGTTGCCGAGTTCCTTCGCGAGTGTGGCCGCCTCCTGCGCGGCGGGGGTGATGTGCGCCCATTCGGTGCCTGGGGGAGCCGGAGGGTCCTGGGTGAGGTGGTGGATCGCCACCCGTGCCCCCTGGGCGGCGAACGCACGGCTGATAGCCGCACCGATGTTGCCGGACCCGGCGGTGACCAGGACGGTCCGGCCCGCCAGACGGGTGTCGATCATCGTTTCTCCTCGGTGGTTCTCGGCTCGGTCGGGGTCAGGGGAGACGGGCGCGGGCACCCGGTCTGCGGGTGGATATCCGCGGGCGGGAACTGAAGGCGCACACCGAGGGCAAGGGGGAGGTCGGGCGTGGGCAGGGGCGTCCTGAGCGGAGGCGGGTTTCGTCCCACGGGGCCCTACGCCGTGCACGTGGGGACCGGGACTCTCAGGAACGCATGCGGGCATGGTACACAGACCGGCCCGGCTGGAGGATTCGTTGTGCACAGGGCGGCGGCGCCGACCGGAGCCGCCGGTGGGGGAACGGGTCGAACACCGCCGGTAGTCGGGTCGTGTCACTCTGGCACGCCCCGAACAGTACAGCCTGTGCTGTACCCGTCTCGTTTCCGCGGGGCCTGACCTGGGCTGAATAACGTTGCGGGGCCGTGCTGGAGGCCCGGAGGGGGCCCGGGCGCCCCTGGGGGTCTGACTTCCTAGAAGGTTGACTTATCGGAAGTCAGGATTTTCGACCCCACGGGGAGGGTTTCGTTTCCCAATGCAGCTTAACGTTATTTAATAACGTTACAAACCAAACGTTATTAAGGAGGCGCCCCGTGTGTGTCGGCACCGTTGTGGTCGGTCCCTGGACACGTGGTGCGACCGCCCTGCGCCCCGAGAGCGGCGACGCCCGTTTCGGTGTTTCCCGCAGGTGGCGCTACGGCTCGACGACGGCCGCCCCGGCCTGCGTGTGGGGTCGATTCGTGCGGCCCGGTGTCAGGGGGCGTGGGGGATGAGCCAGCGCAGGACGCCTCGCACACCTCGAGGAGCGCGGGCACCGTGGACAGGTGCCGAGCCTCCTGGAGCTATCGCAGATCATCCACCGTTGTCTGCGATACGCGAGGGCAGGCCGACGAGGCCGTTGGGGGCCTGCAGCTCGATGTCAGCGGCAGGCGCCCGGGGAGTCGGCACCGGGCGCGAGGTGGACACCGCCGCCCACGTCCTCGGCGTCGGCCGCCCCCAGCAGAGCCTCGACCAGCCCGGGGAAGCGCTCGTCCAGGTCCTGGCGGCGCAGCGTGACGAAGCAACGGGTGCCCTCCTGGCGGGTGCGGGTCACCCCGGCATCGCGCAGGACCCGCAGGTGGTGGCTGAGCGTCGACTTGGCCACCGGTGCCCGCAACTCTCCCCACCCGTGCTCGGCGCCGTCTGCGAGTACCCGCACGAGCCCGATGCGCAACGGGTCGCTGAGCGCCGCCATCATCTCGGGCAACGACAGTTCCTCGGTCGCCGGGTGGTGTGCGCGTCTCATGCCCCCATGCTAGCTTGTTCGATATTCGACGAACAACGAACAAAGGGGTCGGGTTGACCGAGCCGAAGTACCACCAGCACACTGACCTCGACGGCCGGGTCGCCATCGTCACCGGCGCCGGATCGGGCATCGGCCGCGCCACCGCGATCGCCATGGCCCGTGCCGGAGCCCGCGTCCTGGGGGTGGGCCGACGCCACGAGGCGCTCCAGGCCACCGCCGCCCACCATCCCGGTATCGCCGTCCACACCGCCGACCTGCGCACCCCCGACGCGCCCGCCAAGGTGGCCCAGGCCGCGACGCAACGGTGGGGCCGCATCGACGTGCTCGTCAACAACGCCGGCGCCACCGCGATGATGCCGCTGGCCGAAACCGATGCGGACCGCATCGCCGCGCTGTTCGCACTCAACGTCACCGCCCCCAGCCTCCTGGCCACCGCGGCCCTGCCGCACCTGCGCGAACAGCGGGGGACGATCGTCAACATCTCCAGCACCTACGGCCACCGGCCACTGCCCGGCGCCGCCCACTACGCGGCCTCCAAGGCCGCCATCGAGCAGTTGACCCGCTGCTGGGCACTGGAACTGGCCCCCGAAGGGGTGCGGGTCAACGCCCTGGCGCCGGGCCCCACCGAAAGCGAGGCGCTGTCGGCAGCCGGGCTCACCGAGGCCGGCGTGGCCCGGGTCAAGGAGAGCGAGGCCGCGCAGATCCCGCTGGGCCGCCGCGGTGAACCCGACGAGGTCGCCCAGTGGGTGCTGCGGCTCGCCGACCCGGGCACGACCTGGCTCACCGGGCAGGTCCTCACCGTCGACGGCGGCCTCGAACTCACCTGACCCCGGGCTCGCACCCTCGGGGTGCGGCCCCGGGGGCCGGGGGCGGGGAAAGGAGCCTGTCCCGCTGACATCGAACCGCGGACCCTCACCGGCCACCCTTTTCGTGAGGATGTCAGGCACCGGCATGTCTGCGGTACCCCGAGCCCCGCCCCCTCGCGGCAGCGCGGGGACAGCTACCGGAGACCTGGGCATGCTCATGAGGCGGGCAGCGTTGCCCCTCGCCTCCTGCCCCTCCCCGTCCTCGGTTGACTCATCAGCGTCGCGCACCTCCTGGCGGCCGCCCGGCACGTCCGGAAGCAGGAACGAGCAGCGCCCATTGACGTTCACGTGCTTGCGCACGAACGGGGACAGGTGGCCGGGCTCCTCCTCGCGCACCGGGTGGCCCTCGCCGCGCAGTTGGACCAGGGCGGCCTCCAGCAGACGGCCGGGGGGCGGCGATCCCGAACTGTTTGGCGGGGTGGACCACGTCGTTCTCGTGTACCTCGCCCAGGTCAGTGAAGAACACACCCGATGAGCGAGCTGCACACGAGGCGGTTGGCATCGCGCCGCTTGGACGCGGTCAACCCCCAGCGGGCGTCGTCGAGTGCGCCCGGCACCGGATCCTCCGAGGAGAAGAGGCCCCCGCACCGCCACTGGAAAACCTTTTGGGTCTTCCTTTCGCGTTCCTGTAGGTTGCCTGCGGCCCCGTTGCCGTGAGGACAGAGGACAGACCGCGTGACCCCGTCTGCTCTTCAAACCTGACACCTTCTTTCGCCCGCCTCCAAGCCGAACCTCAGGTCGGCTCTGCCGGGCTGCCCGTGCGCGCCCGGTTATACAGCGTTTGAGGCCGCGCGCAATCGGCCTCGTGTCAGGTCTAGAGAGAACATGTCTTCACAACCTCATACTGTGCTGCCCTTGGTGAGGATCTCAGAGTGCTCCGCGGTCATCATCCGGGCCGAGGCCGTCGGCCAGGGGGCGTTCGTTCCCGCGTCGGGTGTGCCTGAGGGGTGTACACGGGGCGGGGTTCGTGCCATGCTAAAAATTGGACGACCGCCCAGTGCACTTGTTCAGTGCGTGTGCCCAAAAATGGTGACGGAAGGACGGACATGACGACCGATCGGAGCCGACAGGTGCGCGAGCGCCTGCTCGGAGCGGCTGCCGAACTCATCGGGGAGCGGGGATGGTCCGCGGTGAGCACCCGGGTACTGGCCGAAAGGGCCGGGGTGGGGCCCGGACTGGTCCACTACCACTACCCCTCGTTGAACGCCCTGCTCAACGAGGCCGCCCTGGGGGTGCTGGCCGAGGTCGCCGACCAGACAGCGGCCCACCTGCAGGGCACCACACCCCAGGAGGGGCTGGACCTGGCCCTGGGCGCCCTGGACGACTACCCCGGCGACGACCCCACCTCGGCCCTGTTCATCGAGGCCTACCTGGCGGCCGGACGAGACGGGGAACTGCGTCGGGGCATCACCGACATCCTGGAACGCTTGCGCGCCGCACTGGCCGACTGGCTCAGGGCGGGCGGGGTCCCCGACCCCGAGGCCACCGCCCGGGTCCTGGCCTCGGCCGTGGACGGCGTCATGCTGCACCGGGCCCTGGACCCCGACCTGACCGCAGACGCGGTCGCCCCCGTCCTACGGCGGATCCTGCAACCCGTACCCGTCGCCACCGAGGGGGAGCGGTGAACGCCGCGCCCCCGACGGGGCGGGAAACGGGACGAGCGCTCATCGTGGGCGCCGGTATCGCCGGGCTGGCCCTGGCCCACCGGCTGGACCACCACGGCTGGCGGGTGAGCGTCCTGGAACGCGCCCCGGGCCCGCGCCCGCAGGGGTACATGATCGACTTCTTCGGGCCCGGTTACGACGCGGCGGAGGCGATGGGGCTCCTTCCCCGGTTGCACGAACTGGGCCACCACTTCACCGAGGCCGTTCTGGTCGACGAGCGGGGCCGCCGACGGGCCTCGGTCGGGTTCGAGCGCTTCGCCGAGTCCCTGGGCGGTGCCCTGGTCTCGATCATGCGTCCCGACCTGGAACTGGCGCTGCGCGAGTCGCTGCCCTCCCGGGTGGAGTTGCGCTATGACAGCGAGGTCGTGCAGGTCAGCGAAGACTCCGAGGGGGTGGGCGTGCGTCTGGCCGACGGCACGGTGTTGGAGGCCGACCTGCTGGCGGGGGCCGACGGCATCCACTCCACCGTGCGCCGTCTGGTCTTCGGACCGGAGGAGAAGTACCTGCGCCACCTGGGGTTCCACACCGCCGCCTACACCTTCGACGACGCCCGCGTACACGCCGCCACCGAGGGCCGCTTCCAGCTCACCGACAGCCTGGGAGCCCAGATGGGGCTGTATGCGCTGGCCGGGGACCGGGTGGCGGCCTTTACCGTGCACCGCACCCGCGACACCCGCCTTCCCGAGGACCCCCGGGCCGCGGTCCGCGAGGCCTACGCCGGGCTGGGCTGGGTGGTGCCCCGGGCCCTGGAGCTGTGCCCGCCTCCGGAGCGGATCTACTACGACCACGTCGCCCAGATCGAGATGGGGCGCTGGAGCCGCGGACGCACGGTGTTGCTGGGCGACGCCTGCCAGGCGGTGTCACTGCTGGCGGGACAGGGTGCCTCGCTGGGGCTGGGCGGGGCCTACGTCCTGGCGGAGGAGCTGGCCCGTGCCGGCGGTCTCGCCGAGGGGCTGGCCCGCTACGAACAGCGGTGGCGCCCGGTGGTGGAGGAGCGCCAGCGCACGGCCCGCACCGGCACCTCCTGGTTCCTGCCGGACACCCCCACGCGGTTGCGGCTGCGGCGGATGTTCCTGCGTCTGTCCGCCCTGCCGGGGGTGGACCGGCTGGTGGCGACGTCCCTGTCGGGCAAACCGACCCGGGTGGTGAAGGACCTGGCCTCCACCACCGCCGGGCAGGACTGAGCGGCGCCGGGGCCCGGGCGATGGCGTCCAGTTCCCGGGCCGGTTGCCGCCGGAGCGGAGGGTGTGTGACGATGCGGGATCGCTCGACCAGTTGGAGCCGACTCCGGCGGCCCTGTTCAACCGGCTCGGTGAGACGTTGGCGCATACCGCGGGCTATGAGCGCCCGGTGGGTCCGCTGGGGTTGTTGGGCGCGGAGGGGGACCAGCCCTGGGACCGGGTGTGGTTCGTGCTCGCCGCCGACCGGGCCCGGTCGGCCTATTGGGTCGGCTCAATCGGTCCGCGTTGCGCGCGGTGGGCGGTTAGGGCTTCTTCGGGTCGGGTTCTCGTGGGCCCCGGGCCCGGCCCGCTCCGCCCGGGGCGGCCCGGGGCTGTTCGGTTCGGGCCCCTAGGCTCGGGGCACCCGTTGGTGTGAGCAGAGGGGAGGGCCGCGGTGGCCCCCGTGGTGGAGTCGGTCAGTAGTAGTCCCGAGCACACGTTCAGCAAACCGGTCCGTCCCCGCATCCGGCTTCTGGCCGGGTTGGGGGTGGAGGGCGACGCTCATCTGGGGCGCACGGTCAAGCACCGGTCCAGGGCGGCGGTCGACCCCGCCCGGCCCAACCTGCGCCAGGTGCACCTGATCCACGCCGAACTCCTCGAGGAGGTGGCCCTGGCCGGGTTCGGGGTCCGGCCGGGGCAGATGGGCGAGAACATCACCACCAGGGGGCTGGACCTGCTGGCACTGTCCCGGGGCACCGTGCTCGGCTTCGGGTCCGCGCGGGTGGAGGTCACCGGGTTGCGTAACCCGTGCGCGCAGATCGAGGGGTTCTCCCCGGGGCTGCTCAGGCAGATGGTGTACCGGGACGAACAGGGTGGTCTGGTGCGTCGGGCCGGTGTGATGGGGGTGGTGTTGGAGGGCGGTGTCGTCGAGCCAGGAATGGCGATCGGGGTGCGTGAGCCCGCCGGTGCGCACGTGCCGCTGGAGCGGGTCTGACCCGTACCTGTTCCGGGGAGATCCTGCTGTTCAGGGGCCGGGCGTCTTGCGGCCGTGGGCGGCGGTGTACTCGGCGGCCAGCCAGGGGGCCAGGTCCTCGACGAGTCCGTGCAGGTGGTCGGGGTCGGCGCGGGGGCGGTGCGCGGTAACGGCGGCGGTGCGCATCTGGTCGCGGCGACCGGGGTAGTAGTGGCCGAAGACGTCCGCGGCCAGGTCCAGGTCGCTGGTCCAGCCGCCCCAGGCCGGCATGACCAGGGTGAGACCGGTGCGGACCAGTCGGCGGGAGATCCTCCGGCTCAGGCTGAGGTGCTCGGCCCGGCTGGCAGCCCGGGCGATGCCGGCGCGCCAGCGCGGCAGGACCTGGTGCAGGTCGCCGTTGGTCTGGCGGGCCAGCAGCGGGGTGGGCCGGTACCGGGGTAGGTGTTCGGCCAGGTCGGGGCCGAGCACCGGGGTGCACAGGCAGGCGAGGAAGAACCCGGAGTCGTGGCGTTCGTGTGCGCTGGTGAGGAAGCCGGCCCCCTCGAGAAGGATGCCGACCCCGTTGACCTGGTCGAACGTTGAGTCGAGTTCGTTCTCCAGGGCTCGGGTCCGTGCGTGTTCGGTCTGGTCGGGGCCGGTGTGCAGCGCCACCAGGGCGTCCAGGTCCGAACTGCCGGGGAGGGCGGTGCCGCGGGGGATGCTGCCGTAGAGGTAGGCGCTGTGCAGGCGGGGGCCGAAGACCTCGGGGATACGGGCGAGCAGTGCGGTGACCGCTGGTGCGAAGGCCGCGGGGATCTGGTCCACCGAGCCCTCGCGGGCGATGGTGCCGTCGGGGCGCAGTCCCCGGGGCGGGGGCGGGTGCGGGGGCGTCATGGAGGTGATACTCCCAGCGGCGGTCGTGGCGGGCAATCGGGTTTGCGCCGTTCAGGGCACTGGCCGGGGCTTCCGGTAGTGCTGGCACCACTGTTCTTGGTGGGTAGGGCTGGACCTGGAAGAGGGTGTCTGCGTCATCGTGCCGGTCATCTCCGTAGATCTAGCGTGGAACAGGTCAGAGAGCCTGTTGTACGGATCTTCGGGGAGAGTCATGATCGCGGCCCCAACCGCTGTTCCGGTTACCGGTCCCTTGCGTTACGAGCGCAGGGTGGGGTACGGCGTTCGTCTGCTGGCCTGTGACGAGACCGAGGACGGTCGGATCGTGGAGGAGTTGGGGGACGCGGCCACCGCGGACCACATCGCGGTGCTGGTTCCGGGCAACGACAACTACCTGGGCAACTACTTCAACCAGAAGAGGCTCACACGGCCGCGGGTCAACGCGCAGACGCTGTTGGACACGATGCGCCTGGTGGCTCCGGGGGAGCGCGTGGCGGTGGTGGTGTGGGTGGGTTACCGGACCCCGCGCGGCTTCCGGGAGGCGTTCTCACGCCGCCCGGCCCTGGAGGGGTACCGGGACCTGGTGCGGCTGACCGAGTTCCTGCCCAGTACGGCGCGGGTGACGTTGGTGGGGCACAGCTATGGGACGGTGGTGTGCGGTCTGGCCCTGGAACAGGGGCGGGTCAGTGACTGCGTGGCGCTGGGCAGCCCCGGGATGGGTGTGCGCGAGCGTGCCGGGTTGGGGTTCGAGGGGAACCTGTGGGCGGCGCTGGGGCCCAATGACTGGATCCGGTTCTTTCCCCGTGGGTACGTGGGCGAGATCGGGCACGGCCCCTCGCCGGCGCGGCGGGGATACGGGGCGCGGCTCTTCGAGACCGGTGACATCCCGGGGCACTGTTCGTACTACCAGCAGGGCAGTGAGTCGGTGCGCAACATCGCGCGGATCGCGGTGGGGCGCCACGCCGAGGTGAGCCCGGTGCGGGTGCCCGCTCCGCGGCGGTCGTGGGACGTGCGGGCGGGGGAGACGGTGGTCTCGTGAACGGCGAACCGGTGATCCTGGCCGAGGGGGTGCGCAAGCTCTATCCGGGCGGCAGGGTCGCGCTGGACGGTGTGGATCTGGCCGTGGCCCCTGGGACGGTGCACGGTCTGCTGGGGCCCAACGGTGCGGGCAAGACCACCTCGGTCCGGGTACTCGCGACCCTGTTGGGGTTCGATGGGGGGCGGGCCCGGGTGGCCGGCGCCGACGTGGCCGCGCAGGCCGGGTTGGTGCGTTCCCGGATCGGGTTCGTGGGCCAGTACGCGGCGGTGGACGAGATCCTCAGCGGGCGGCGCAACCTGGAGATGTTCGGTCGGCTCTACCACCTGGGCAGGCGGCGGTCCAGGGAGCGGTCCGTGGAGTTGTTGGAGCGTTTCGACCTGGTGGAGGCCGCCGACCGGTCGGTGCGCACCTATTCGGGTGGGATGCGGCGCCGGTTGGACCTGGCCGCGGGGTTGGTGCTGGATCCCCGGGTGCTGTTCCTGGACGAGCCCACGACGGGTTTGGATCCGCGTAGTCGCGCCGAGGTGTGGCGGGCCGTGCGTGAGTTGGTGGAGGCGGGCACGACGGTGCTGTTGACCACCCAGTACCTGGAGGAGGCCGACCGGTTGGCCGACCGGGTTTCGGTGGTCGACGCGGGGCGGGTGATCGCCGAGGGGAGCCCGCAGGAGTTGAAGTCGCGGGTGGGCGGCGGCCGGGTCGAGGTCGTGGTCTCGCAGGCGGACGAGCTGCCGGTGGCCGCGGAGGTGATGGGCCGGATGGCGGGGTCGCCGCCCGTGGTCGACCGGGACGCGTTGAGTGTGTGCGCCTCCGTCGGGGGCCGGGGCGGAGCGCTGGTCAAGGTGGTGCGGGCCCTGGACGAGGCGGGTCTGGACGTGGAGGACATCGCGTTGCGCCGCCCGACACTGGACGACGTTTTCCTGAGTCTGACCGGGCATCAGAGTACGCGGGAACCTGTGGCCGGGGACCAGGGCGCGGAGGGGGATCGGTCATGACGCGGGTGCTGGGTGGCCCGGACTGGGATCAGGGCGAGGACGCCCCCGGGGGTGGGCCCCGGGGCCCGCGTGTGTGGTCGGCCCGGGCGGGGTGGGCGGTGGCCGACTCCGCGGTGGTGGCGCGCCGGTACCTGGCGCACCTGGTGTACAAGCCTGACGAGGTGGTCGGCACCCTGATGATCCCGGTGCTGGCGGTGCTGTTGTTCGGGTTCGTCTTCGGTGAGGCGATGGGCGCGGCCATGGGGGTGGGCGGTGAGGACTACCGCGACTTCCTGATGCCGGGGCTGTTCGCGTTGACGATGGCGTTCGGGATCGGCAACACGACGATCGCGGTGGTCACGGACGTGGGCCGTGGTGTGGTGGATCGTTTCCGCACCTTGCCCATGGCGCCGTCGGCGTTGCTGGTGGGGCGCAGTATGGCCGATGTGGTTTCGGCGGTGGTGGATCTGCTGGTCCTGGTGGGGATGGGGTTGCTGATCGGGTGGCAGTGGCACCACGGCCCCTGGGCGGCGTTGGCGGGGCTGGGTTTGCTGCTGCTGTTGCGGTTGGCCTTCACCTGGATCGGGATCTACCTGGGGCTGTTGGTGCGCAGTCCCGAGGCGGCGATGAAGTTCTTCTCGCTGGTGTTCCCGTTGGCGATGGTGGCGGAGACGTTCGTGCCCACCGAGGTGATCCCGGGGTGGTTGGCGCCGGTGGCCGAGTGGAATCCGTTGTCGGCCACGGTGCTGGCCTGCCGTGAGCTGTTCGGTAACACCACTGTGGTGGGTGATTCGTGGGTGGCCCAGAACGCGCTGCTGATGGCGGTGGTGTGGCCGCTGGTGCTGATGGCGGTGTTCGTGCCGTTGGCGGTGCGGCGTTACCGGCGGTTGAGTCGTTGAGTGCGCTGCGGGTTCAGTCCCGGGCGAGGAACTGGGCGAAGGTGGTGCGGCCCACGGCCCGGTCGGGGGCCAGGTGGGCGCCGGAGAGGTAGCCGGCGAAGACCCGGCCGGGCAGGCGTAGCGGCCACAGGCGGCGTTGGGTGTGGGTGGCGTCCAGGTAGGCGCGGGCCAGGTCGTGGAAGGACTCCACGTGGGGTCCGCCCAGGTCGGGGACGCGTCCGGCGGGTTCCTCCTGGGCCAGGCGGACCAGGCGCAGGGCGACCTCGGCTGCGTCGACGGGTTGGACGTCGATGTCGGGGTAGGGCATGGCGGGCAGGCGGGCCGCGCGGGCGCAGATGCTCCGGACCAGTTGGTGGAACTGGGTGGCGCGTAGGACGGTGACGCCCAGGCCGGAGGCCAGGAGGGCCTCCTCGACGGTGTGTTTGGTGCGGTAGTAGCCCAGGGGGATCTGGTCGCATCCGACGATGGAGACGTGGACGAGGTGGCTGACTCCGGCGGCGCGGGCGGAGCGGATGAGGTGGGTGGCGGCGCGGAGGTCGCCGCCGGTGGGGCTGGTGGCGCAGTGCACGACGGTGTCGACGCCGTTCAGGGCCTGGTCGAGTCCGTGTCCGGTGCGCAGGTCCACGGCGTGGGCGGTGGTTTCCAGGGAGCCGGGGTGGCGGCTCAGGGTGTGGATCTCGTGGTCGGTCTGGCGTAGTTGTTCCACCACGGGTGTGCCCAGGGTGCCGGTGGCGCCGGTGACCAGGATCGTGCTCAAGTCCCCACCTCCGAGTCCGTTGCTCAGGGATTCACGCTAACACCGCAAGGGGGAGGTTTCCGGGTATTCGGCGTGTTTTCGGTGCTGGTCGTCGTGGGGGTGCGTTCGGGCCACCGGGCTTTCGCCTCGGGTTTCCTGCCTGACCGGGGGCGGGTCCGGCCCGTGCTTCCTGCTGTGTCCCTTGTGGGGTGGGCCGTCCCGGTTAGAGTGCTGGACAGCGTTGGCGCAGTGAGCGCTGAGTCACAGTGATGAGGGGTGTTCCCATGCCGGGGATCGTTGAGGAACTGCTGTCCGCGATCGGGGCGGAACAGGTGGTCACCGATCCCGCGGTGATGGAGGGTTACTCCCATGACGAGGCCGAGTGGGCGCCCTACGGCGGACCCGCCGCGGTGGTGCGCCCCCGTGACACCGCCGACGTGGCCCGGGTGGTGCGGGTCTGTGCCGACCTCGGTGTCGCCCTGGTGGGGCGCGGTGCCGGGACCGGCCTGTCGGGTGCGGCCAACGCGGGCCGGGGCTGGGTGGTGGTCTCCTTCGAGCGGATGAACCGGGTGCTGGAGGTCGACACCGTCCAGCAGACCGTCACCGTGCAGCCGGGTGTGGTCAACGGCGACCTGCGTGAGCGGGTGGCCCGGGACGGGCTGTGGTATCCGCCGGACCCGGCGTCGGCGCCGTGGTCGACCATCGGCGGCAACGTGGCCACCAACGCGGGCGGACTGTGCTGTGTCAAGTACGGGGTGACCCGGGACTACGTGTTGGGCATGGAGGCGGTGGTGGGCTCCGGTGAGGTGGTGCGGTTGGGCCGGACCACCGCCAAGGGGGTGACCGGGTACGACCTGGCCGGGCTCATGGTCGGTTCCGAGGGCACGCTGGGGTTGGTCACCGAGGTGACGTTGCGGCTGGTGCCGTTGCGCACCGGGGTGGAGCACACCGTGGTGGGTTACTTCGACTCCCTGACCGATGCCGGCCGTGCGGTGGCCGCGGTGGCGGCGGCGGGCATCGTGCCCTCGGCCATGGAGCTCATCGACCGGTTCTGCCTGCGGGCCGTGGACGAGTGGAAGAACATGGGGCTGTCCGCGGAGGGCGAGGTGCTGTTGCTGGCCCGCAGTGACCTGCCCGGGGAGTCGGGTCAGGCGGAGGCCGACCGGATCCTGGAGTGCTTCGAGCGGGAGAAGGCGGTCTACGCTGTGCGCTCCACCGACGAGGAGGAGGCTGAGGCGCTCTTCCAGGCGCGTCGTCTGGCCTACCCGGCGCTGGAGCGGTTGGGGCCGTTGCTGACCGAGGACGTGTGTGTGCCCAAGGCGAAGGTGCCGCACATGTTGGAGGCGATCGAGGCGGTCGGGGAGCGGTTCCGGACCCGGATCGGAAACATCGCGCACGCCGGGGACGGGAACCTGCATCCGCTGTTCATCGTTCCGGCCGGTGACGATGCTGCTCGGGAGCGGGCCAAGCAGGCCTTCGAGGTGATCGTGGACGAGGCACTGGCCCTGGGCGGGACGGTCACCGGCGAGCACGGGGTGGGTCTGTTGAAGATGCGCGGTGCCGCTGACGAGCTGGGCCCGTCCGTGCTGGCGATGCACCGGGCGGTCAAGGGAGCGTTGGACCCCCGGGGCATCTTCAACCCGGGCAAGGTCTTCGCCTAGCCGGGCGGGGAACCACGGCGCCCGCTCGCCTCCTGCCTGTGCTCGTGCCCGCCCCGCCGCTGGATCGGAAAGGCTGCTTGTGGTCCTCCTACATCTGCTGCTGGCCGCCATGATCGGGTGGATGGCCCTGATCGTGGCCAAACCCCAGGTGGCGTGGTATGTGCGTGCGTGGCGGTACCGCGATCCGGAGGCCAACTACCCCAGCGCCACACGGTTCACACTGCACCGGGTCGGCGCAGCCGTGGCGATCGTGCTGTGCCTGTTCACGTGGTCCTTGACGTGGGAGAGCGCCCCGGAGGGGGCGGCGTCGGAGTCCGTCACCGCGCAGGAGTCCGCAGCAGTACCTGAGGACGACATACCCGTACAGGAGACCATCTCCCTGACGGACACCGTCACCGAAACGGGCTGGATCAGCTTCTACAGGGTGCTGGAGGAGGAAGAGGCGGTCATGATCTCCACCTCAGTCAGGGTGTGTGCGTGACCCTCTGGCACCTCTGGACGTGCGGGCTGTCGCGGGGGAGGAGAGCGTCCGTTTCGCTGTGGAGGTCACCCGTGGCTCGATCTTCTGTGGAAACGACGACGAGGAACAGGTCTGGGAAGAGCCCGAAACGTACAGAGTGCTCGTGGAGCTGGACGCACCGCTGGGGGACCGGGCGGTCGTGGACGCCAATGGCGACGAGATCACGCTCGACTCCTGAGCGGACGTGGACCAGTGGGGGCAGGCCAAGGACGGCCCCGTCCCGCCCGACAGCGTTCCGCGTTTCGAGGTTCGCTGGAAAACGTTGCGGTGGGGTGTCGAGAATCCGGGTGCGGCTCCGTCTCCCCAGTGAACACGGCCACAATGGGTCGTGCCGCACCAAGGAGGACATGATGGCCAAGTACCTGCTGCTCAAGCACTACCGGGGCGCGCCGAAGGCGGTCAACGACGTACCGATGGACCAGTGGACACCGGAGGAGGTCTCGGCCCACGTGCAGTACATGCAGGACTTCGCCGACCGGCTCGAGGGCACCGGCGAGTTCGTCGACAGCCAGGCGCTCTCCCCGGAGGGCACGTTCGTGCGCTACGACGGCGAGGGGCGGCCGCCGGTCACCGACGGCCCGTTCGCGGAGACCAAGGACCTGATCGCGGGCTGGATGGTGATCGACGTCGAGACCCATGAGCGGGCGCTGGAGCTGGCCGGGGAGCTGTCCGCGGCCCCGGGGTCGGGTGGCAGTCCGATTCACGAGTGGCTCGAGGTGCGCCCGTTCCTTGCCGCACCGCCGACCATCACGGAGTGAGACACGGTGGACGAAGCTCTGCTGCGGGCCCTGGTCCCCAGCGTGATCGGCGTTCTCGTCCGTCGCGGAGCCGACTTCGCGGCGGCCGAGGACGCCGTCCAGGACGCCCTGGTCGAGGCCGTGCGCGTGTGGCCTCGGGACCCGCCGCGCCACCCCGAGGGCTGGCTGGTCACCGTGGCCTGGCGTCGGTTCCTCGACACCACTCGTGCCGAGAGCTCCCGACGTCGGCGCGAGGTCCGGGTCGAGGTCGAACCCGTGCCCGGGCCGGGTCGGGCGGTGGACGACACCCTCCAGTTGTACTTCCTGTGCGCGCACCCGTCCCTGACACCGGCCTCGGCCGTCGCGCTCACGCTGCGCGCGGTCGGCGGTCTGAACACACGTCAGATCGCACGGGCCTACCTCGTGCCGGAGGCGACCATGGCCCAGCGCATCAGCCGGGCCAAACGGACCGTCTCCGGTGTCCGGTTCGACCGGCCCGGCGACATCGCCACCGTGTTGCGGGTGCTCTACCTGGTCTTCAACGAGGGCTACTCCGGTGACGTCGACCTTGCCGGCGAGGCGATCCGGCTCACCCGCCGGCTGGCGTCCGGTATCGACCACGAGGAGGTCGCGGGCCTGCTCGCGCTCATGCTGCTGCACCACGCGCGACGTTCGGCGCGTACCGGGCCCGACGGCAGGCTGGTGCCCCTGGCCGAGCAGGACCGCGGCCTGTGGGACACCCGCCTGATCGCCGAGGGGGTCGACGTGCTCCAGACGGCCCTGGCCCGGGACCGTCTGGGTGAGTTCCAGGCCCAGGCCGCCGTCGCCTCCCTGCACGCCGACGCCCGCACGGCCGAGGAGACCGACTGGGTGCAGATCGTCGAGTGGTACGACGAACTGGTGCGGCTCACCGACAGCCCGGTGGTGCGTCTGAACCGGGCTGTCGCGGTCGGGGAGGCCGACGGCCCGAGGGCCGGGCTGGCCGCTCTGGCCGAACTGGACCCCGGTGTGCCCCGGCACACCGCGGCGGCGGCGTACCTGTACGAGCGTGACGGTGACCCGGTCACCGCGGCGCGGCTCTACGCCCGGGCCGCCCGGGCGGCGCCCAACCTCCCCGAACGCGACCACCTCACGCGGCAGGCCGCCCGGCTCAACGCGCGGTTGCGTGGTTGAGCCTCCGCCCGAAGGGCCCCCGATCGGCACGTTTGACCACATTCGGGTCACCGGGCAGGTGAGCGGCCACACCTGGGCGGGTAGGGCGGCCAACGCGGTACGGGGCTTGTCTCGGAGGGCCCGGTACCCGAGAACAACGCCGCAGTACGTGAGGGGGAACGTCATGGCTGACACACTCACCGGACGCCGCGTGGCGGTTCTGGCCGCCGACGGTGTCGAACAGGTGGAGCTGGTCCAACCGAGGCAGGCACTGGTCGATCAGGGCGCCGACGTGGAACTGGTCTCCTTGCACGACGGCCGGATCCAGGCGATGAACGGGGACATCGAACCGGCCGACCAGTTCACGGTGGACCGGGAGGTGTCCAAGGTCGGTGTCGACGACTACGACGCGCTCGTGGTCCCGGGCGGCACCGTCAACCCGGACAACCTGCGTTCCGACGGCGACGCGGTGCGGTTCGTGCGCGACTTCGTGGCCCGGGGCAAGCCGGTCGCGGCGATCTGCCACGGCCCGTGGATCCTGGTCGAGGCCGACGTGGTGCGCGGACGCACCCTGACCTCCTACCCCAGCATCCGCACCGACATCCGCAACGCCGGGGGCGTGGTGGTGGAGGAGGAGGTCGTCACCGACCACGGGCTCACCACCAGCCGCAACCCGAACGATCTTCCGGCGTTCTGCGAGCGGATCGTGCGGGAGTTCGCTGGCTGATTCCTCCTGCTGACGGACCGGCCCGGGCCTGGCCTGGGATCGTGAAAGGGGGTCGCGGACACGTGTCCGCGACCCCCTCGGTGTGGTCGGTTCTCCCCGACCGGTTACTGCGGCTCGGGTTCGTCGGGGTGGTTGCGCAGGTGGAGGATGGCGGCCACCAGGCCGCCCCACAGCACGACCATGGAGATGACCATCATGGTGATGGCGCTGGCGGACATCAGCGGTCCCCTTCCTTGTCTGTGTCCTCGGCGGGACGGCCCAGGGGCGCGATCCTGTCGGGCTCGTCCAGTTCGACCGGGGTCCGGCCGTCCCCCTGAGCGGCGCGTTCGGCGTCCATTCGGGCGATGGCGTCGGCTCGCCGCCAGGGAAGGCAGGAGATGACGATGCCGAAGACGATCGCGCCGATGGCCACGCCCCAGCCCGCGACCAGCAGGAAGCTCTCCGGGTAGCCCTCGTAGTTGGTCGTCAGCTCGGTGCGCAGGCTGTCCCACATCATGAAGCCCAGCAGGACCGGGGTGATCCCGCCCAGGGCGATCTTCCACCACCAGCCCAGGCGGATCGAGGAGACGGCGTTGGCGTGCTTCTCGAACAGCGGCAGCCTGCGCAGGATCCAGCCGAACACCAGGACCATCACCAGACCGGCCAGAGCGATGCCGTACTGGTTGATGAAGCGGTCCGCGGCGTCGAGGATGTACAGACCCTCGGGCGTGGGGAAGAGCAGGATCGAGGCGAGCGCGGTGGCGCCGCCCACCAGCAGCACGGTCTGGACGCGGCCCAGCCCGGTGCGGTCCTGCACCGCCGAGATGATCACCTGGACGATGCTGATCAGTGAGGTGAGACCGGCGATGACCAGGCAGACGAAGAACACCACCCCGAAGAGCGTCCCGCCCAGCGGCAGTGTGGAGATGATCTGCGGGAAGGCGACGAAGGCCAGCCCGATCCCGGAGGTGGCGACCTCGTCGACACTCGTTCCCGCGGCGGTGGCCATGAAGCCCAGCGCGGCGAAGACACCGATGCCGGCCAGGAGCTCGAAGGAGCTGTTGGCCAGGCCCGCGACCATCGCCGATCCGGTCAGGTTGGCCTTGCGGCGCAGGTAGGAGGCGTAGGTGACCATGATGGCGAACCCGATGGACAGCGAGAAGAAGATCTGTCCGTAGGCGGCGATCCACACCCCGCCGTCGAGCATCTTGCTCCAGTCCGGCGTGAACAGGGTGTTCAGGCCCGCGGCGGCACCGTCCAGGGTGAGCGCCTGGACGACCAGCAGCACGAAGAGCACGACCAGCAGGGGGATGAAGATCCTGGTGGTCTTCTCGATGCCCTTGCGCACGCCCAGGGCCAGCACGACCAGGACGATCGCCCACACGGCCACCAGGGGCCAGGCCACGCCGGCGACGAAGCCGGAGATCATCCCGGGTTCGTCGCCGACCTGGAGGAAGTCGTTGAAGAAGAACGCGTCCGGGTCATCGCCCCACTGCTGGCCGACGGAGAACCAGGCGTAGCGCACGGCCCAGGCGACGATGACGGCGTAGTAGCTCGCGATGACGAAACAGATCGCCACCTGCCACCAGCCGATCGCCTCCGCCGGTCGGGAGATGCGCCGGTAGGAGAGCGGAGCCGAGGAGCGGTACCGGTGGCCGATGCTGTACTCGAGGATGAGTAGCGGGATACCCGCGGTCAGCAGGGCGATGAGGTAGGGCAGGAGAAAGGCCCCGCCCCCGTTTTCGTAGGCGATGTAGGGGAATCGCCAGATGTTGCCCAGTCCGATGGCCGATCCGATCGCGGCCATGAGGAATCCCGCGCGCGTCCCCCACTGCTCGCGAGGCTGTTGCCCCATGTTCAGGTCTCCTAAATCATCCCGTAGTTCGCGATCCGCACGTTAGCAGGATTTGGCCTTCTGGGCATGGTGGAGCCTGGCCTGTGGGCTGGATGTCTTTGTGATGAGCGCCTTTGGTTCTGTTTTGTCTAGCTCCCAGGAGAGTGGAAGGCGGCTTCAAAAGCTGTCAAGGCGGGCTTACCGGACGCTTTCAGTACGGCTGGGGCGACGCGCGTGGCGAACTCGGCGAGGCCGGTCCCGCCACGCCGCGCCGGGACCGACGGGATACGGCCCTCCCGGAGGCTGTCAGGCTTCGCGGTGTCGCGGTCTGGGGCGCAGCCGGGCGTTGGGCAGTTCCGGCGCGGGCAGTGCTTCGCCCCCGTCCGCCGTCACGGGGGCGAAGCGCGTCCCCCCGGCCCGGCCGTCGCGCTGCTCCTCCCACTGGGTGCGGGCGCGCACGATCTCCTCGTGGTCGCGGCCCACGAAGTTCCACCACATCACCAGGTCCTCGCTGAAGGGCTCCCCGCCCAGGAGAAGCAGGTGGGTGCGTTCGTCGGCGTGCACCCGTACGCCCTCCCGCCCGGTGCCCAGGTAGAGCAGGGAGCCGGGCACGACCCGGTGTCCGTGCGCTCGGACGGGACCGTCCAGGGGCAGCAGGCCGTGCTCGAAGGCGGGATCGACCGGAAGGTGCACGCTCTGGCCCGCCTCCACGATGATCTCCGCCCCCAACAGGGGCGTGTGGGTGCGCGCGGGTGAGCGGTGCCCGTCCATTTCTCCCATGATCACCGTGACCCGCGCTCCCGGCACGCTGAACTCCGGCAGGTCGGCGTGGTGCTCGAAGCGGGCGGCGCCCTCACGCGTGTCCGCGGGCAGGGCCACCCACAGTTGTGCGCCGTGGAGCAGACCGGGAGCACCGGAAGGGGTGCGTTCGGAATGGGCGATACCGTGCCCGGCGGTCATCAGGTTGAGCTGGCCGGGGCGGACCATCTGGTCCGAACCCAGGCCGTCCAGGTGGTGGACGGCGCCCTGGACCAGCCAGCTCACGGTCTGCAGTCCGATGTGGGGGTGGGGCGGCACCTGCATGCCCGCACCGACGGTGATGTCGGTGGGCCCGTAGACGTCGGCGAAGCACCAGGCGCCGACCATGCGGCGGTTCTTGCCGGGCAGGACGCGGTGGACCAGCATCGCGCGCGGTCCGCCCAGGGGGACTTCACGGGCTTCGAGGAGTTCGGTGTCGGGTTCGGGGCCGGTCCGGTCGACCTCGCCTCCGCAGACCCGCTGTTCGGTGGGATGGGGTTCTACGTTGCTCACGTGGTTGACGCTAACCCAGTCGGCCGCGGTGGCCGCGGACCGGCGTGCCCTGCCGGGCGGTCTCCGGCCACCGGCGCATGTGCCTTGTCCGGTGAGACCGGGCAGACCCCGGACCCGCAGGGGGTGTGCCCGCCCTCGGCGCGGACGGCGCCCTCGCTTGGAGGCAGGGACCGGTGTTTCCCGTGGGTCGGGAGGGGCCGAGGGGACATTCGTGGGTAGAAGTGGGTTGAGGATCCATGTCGGATGCTCACACACGGTTCGCCGGGAGGCAGCCATGAGCCATGTCCCCTCCGAGGTCGCCCCGGGTGTACACCGGCTCGGCGACCACCTCGTGAACTTCTACCTGGTGGAGACCGCCGAAGGGCTGGTCATGGTCGACGCGGGGCTGCCCGCCCACAGCGGCCGGTTCCTGGACACGGTCGCCTGGGTGGGCGGCAGACTGCGTGCCGTGGTGCTCACCCACGCCCATCCCGACCACACCGGGTTGGCCGAGCGCGCCCGGGACAAGGCCGGGGCCCGGGTGTGGGTGCACGAGGCCGACGCACCGATCCTGGACGACGGTCCCACCAGTTCGGTGATCCACGCCCGCCCTGAACGCCCGATGTTCTCCTACCTGGTGCGCCGCCCCAGTGCCGTCCAGACGCTGATGCGGTTGGGGTACGCGGGGGCCTTCAGCTCGGCACGGGTGCGTGAGTACACCACCTTCGGCCACGACCAGGTACTGGACGAGGTGCCGGGAGCGCCCCGGGTGCTGTCGGTTCCGGGGCACACCCCGGGCAGTTCCCTGGTGCTCTTCGAGGACCGCGGTGTGGTGTTCAGCGGTGACGCCCTGGTCACCGACGACCCCACCACCGGTTGTGTGGGGCCCCGGGTGGTGAGCCGGATGTCCACGCACGACTCCGTGCTGGCCCTGGAGTCGCTGGACAGGCTGGCCGCGCTGCCCGAGCACACGCTGGTACTGCCCGGGCACGGCGACCCTTTCACTGACGGGCCGCGCCTGGCGGCCGTGCGGGCCCGCTCCACGGGGGTGCGCTGAGCGGACCGCCGAGGCCGGCCGGGTCTGCGGGGACCGGCCGGAGGCCCCGGTCGGGGACGGCCCTCCGCCGTGGGCCCCAGGGGTGCGCTGTGGTGGGACAATGCACCCCATGTCCGTACGCGAACTCGTCGTCCTGGGAACCTCCAGCGCGGTGCCCACCCGTCAGCGCAACCACAACGGGTACTTCCTGCGCTGGGGCGACCAGGGGGTGCTGTTCGATCCCGGGGAGGGCACGCAGCGGCAGATGCGCTTCGCCGGGTTGGCCGCCAGCGACATCACCAGGATCTGTGTGACGCACTTCCACGGTGACCACAGCCTCGGTCTGCCCGGCACGATCCAGCGCATCTCCCGTGACCGGGTGCCGCACACGGTGCGGGTGGCCTACCCCGGCGCCGGAGAGGAGTACTGGCGCCGGTTGCGCCACGCCACGTCCTTCCACGACACCGACGTGATCCTCCCCCAGCCGGTGGGCGGATCGGGTAGCTGTCCGGTGGGGGAGGGGGAGCCCTTCACCGTGACGGCGCTGCCGCTGCGCCATTCGCTGCCCGCCTACGGGTACCGGCTGGCCGAACCGGACGGGTGGCGGATGCTGCCCGAGCGGCTTGAGCACTTCGGGGTGCGCGGTCCCGACGTCTCCCGTCTGCTGCGCGAGGGGTCGCTGGCGCTGGGGGACGGGCGGGTGGTGGACCTGTCCGACTGCGCGGAGCCCAGGCCCGGGCAGGTGTTCGCGTTCGTCATGGACACCGGGGTGTGCGCCCAGGCGGTGGAGCTGGCCCGGGGAGCGGACATGCTGGTCATCGAGTCCACCTACCTGGACTCCGAGGAGGAGTTGGCCGAGCGGTACGGGCACCTGACCGCACGGCAGGCCGGCAGGATCGCCGCACGGGCGGGTGTGCGCCTGCTGGTGCTGACCCACCTTTCGGAGCGCTACGAGGAGGACGAGGAGGAGCGTTTCGTGGCCCAGGCGGGTGAGGAGTTCGAGGGGACGGTGGTGTTGGCCGCCGACCTGGACCGGATTCCGCTGCCCGCGCGGCGCTGACCTGGGCTGTACTGCTCGACACGGATCAGGCGGGCACCTCAGGGTGGGTCGCGGAGACGGCGGCCTGCGAGGCGGGTACGGCGGTCTGGGCGATGAAGGCCCCGGTCACGATGACCGCTGCGCCGAGGAGCTGCACCGGGGTGAGCGCCTCGCCGAGCAGCACCCAGGCCAGCACGATCGCGGTGACCACCTCCAGGTAGGCCACACCTCCGGCGACCTGTGGAGACAGTCGCCTGATCGCCGAGACCCCGACGAAGTAGGCCAGAGAGGTGCACACCAGCCCCAGCCACAGCGCGACGCCCCAGCCCGGCAGGGGGACGCCGCCCAGCGGAAGCGGTTCGGCGAGCAGGCCCCACGGCAGGGCCCAGGGGCGGGCGAGCACGCCCAGCAGGACCGTGGCGACCAGGGCGCCGAAGGCGATCACCGCAAGGGGGTCGGTGTCCTCTCCCATGGCGTCGCCGAGCAGGAAGAACGTGGCCTGGGCGGCTGCGGCCCCCAGGGCCAGGCCGACGCCGATCGCGTCCAGGCGCATCCCCGCCCAGACCTCCAGCAGGAGTCCGAGCCCGGCCACGGCCAAAACCACGCCCGCCACCGCGGCGGGGGAGACCCGGTGGCGGCGCACCACCCGTACCCACAGCAGGACCAGCACCGGGCCGAGGAACTCCAGGAGCAGTGCGATCCCCACCGGGATGCGGGCGACGGCGGCGAAGTACAGGGCCTGGACACCGGCCATGGGGAAGACCCCGTAGGCCAGCAGCAGCAGGGGTCTGCGCCGGACGATGCGGCGGTGCCGGATCGCGACCGGGAACAGGATCAGTGCGGCGACGGCCAACCGCAGCCAGGTCACGTGCAGGGGGTCCATGCCCGCGTCCAGCAGGGGGCGGGCGAAGACCCCGGCCCCGCCGAAGGCCAGGGCGGAGGCGAGCGCGAAGGCCAGACCCGAGGGGCGGTGGCGGGCGGTGTGCGCGGACACGGGACGCTCCAGGGAGGGTATTGGGAGAGGGAAGGGATCGCGTCGAGCCCAGGGTGTGGCCGATCCGCGCGGAGGAGGTGAGGGGCGGACCCGACCACCGGGGGCCGGTCCGGAGTTCAGCCGGTGGGGCCGAGCTCCAACTGGGCCCAGGCCACGTCGTGCCAGGTGCCGTGTTTGTGGCCCACCCGCCGCATGACGCCCACGTCCTCGAACCCCATGGCCCGGTGCAGGCCCTGGCTGGCGTCGTTGGGCAGGGTCATGCAGGCGATGGCGGTGCGCATGCCCCGTTCGGCCAGGCGGGGCAGGAGTTCTGCGTACAGGGCCCGGCCCGCGCCGCGGCGGTGCCGCCCCCGTTGCAGGTAGACGCTGACCTCGCAGGTCCACCGGTAGGCGGAGCGGGCGCGGAAGGTGCCGCCGTAGGCGTAACCGGCCACCCCCTCCTCGTCCTCCAGGACGATCCACGCGTGCTCGCGCTGGGCCGCGGTGATGCGTTCGGCCATCTGCTCGGGCGAGGGCGGGGTGAGTTCGAAGGTGATGGCGGTGTCGGTGACGTAGGGCGCGTAGAGGGCCGTGCACGCCGCCGCGTCGGCGACGGTGGCGTCGCGGATACCGGGGCGTGTCAGCAGGGAATCCATAGTTGAACATGGTAAGCGATTGTGTCCACTATGGTGAACATATGAGCGACGAACTGGGCCCCGCCCTCGCCGTGACCCTGCAGACCCTGCGCCGGGACCGCGGCCTGAGCGGCGCCGCCCTGGCCGAACTCTCCGGGGTCTCCCGCGCCATGATCAGCCGGATCGAGAACGGGGACGCCCAGCCCACCGCCTCCCTGCTGGGCCGCCTGTCCGGAGCCCTGGGCATCACCCTGTCCGAACTGATCGCCCGGGCCGAACAGGGCGACCGCCGTCTGGCCCGGATGGACGAACAACCCACCTGGACCGACCCCGAGACCGGTTACCGCCGCCGCGCGGTCTCACCCACTTCCGGCGGACCGCTCGAACTGGTCGAGGTCGAACTTCCCCCCGGGGCACGGGTGGCCTACCCGGCCGAGTCCTACAGCTTCACCCACCACCAGATCTGGGTGCTGGAGGGCACACTCGCCTTCGGTGAGGGTGCGGAGGAGCACGTCCTGGACCGGGGGGACTGCCTCCAGCTCGGCCCCCCGGCGCCCTGTGAGTACCGCAACCCGACCGGGAGTCCCTGTCGCTACCTGGTGGCCGTCACCCGACGGGGTTAGGGCGGCCCCGGGCTACCCGGTCAGGGCCGCCAGGAAGGCCTGCAGTGCGGGGGCCTGGGGCGGGGCCGTGCGCAGGACCCGGTCACCGCGGCGGATGACGGTGTTCATCATGCCGCCGCCCAGCGGCCGGTCCCGGTCCCCGTCCTGGGAGTTGGTGGTCATGTTCGGTGTCGACTCCCTCGAAAGTCTCTGAAGCCGCGCGAAGACCCGCGGGTGCGATGCACCCTCCCATCGGCGGCGAAGGAACTCCGCGCCTGCTCCGCGAAGGTGCTCTCGCACCTGTCCAGCCTGCTGCTCAACCACCCGGTCGTGAGCGCACCCGGGGCCGACGCTTCGGGTGCGCTCACACCGGTTCGTGCCGTTGGCCGTCCCCCGACGGCTCCTGAAGCAGGTGCGGACAGGCGCCCCCGCCCTGGGGACTCGTGCCTCGTTCCTCAGTCGTTGGCGGCGCCCAGGTGGAGTTGGACGGCGGGCGCGGTACGCGCGACGAGCGTTTCGAAGTCGAGCTCGGCCAGTTGCGGGATGTGGGCAAGGTACCGGGCGAAGGCCACACCGACGAGCTGGGTCATCGCGAGGGCGAACCCGCCCTGCCGATCCGTGATGAGGGGGGTGACGCCCGGCCCGGTGATCGCGCCGGTGATCAGGGTGCGCATGCGTTCGGTGGCGGCCTCGTTTCCCAGCACCGACCGGGCCAGGACCTGCATCTGCGGTCCGGTGGCGGGGTTCTCCCACAGGCCCAGGTAGCCGCGGGTGAGGCGCTCGCCCTGGGTCTCCAAGGGTCCGGACAGGGCCTCGGTGAGTATGCCCTGCGCTTCCTCGGGCAGTTCCATGGTGGCGGCGAACAGGCCTTCCTTGTTGCCGAAGTAGTGCGAGAGCAGAGCGACGTCGAGGCCGACCCTGGTCGCGATCGAGCGCATCGTCGTGCCGCGGAAGCCCTTGGCGGCGAACTCCGCGCGCGCGGACTCCAGGATCCGCTCCTTGTTTCCGCCTTTGCTGCCAGCAGGCCTGCCCGTGCGCTCACCGTTCCTCATGGCCGCAGTCTACCCGGACATCATCAACTGTTGACATCATCAGTTGTTGAGTTGATGATGAAGGAGAAAGGAGGCTGCGCGGCACCAACAGCGGGGAAGACTTCGGACAGTGAGGTCCACGCGCCACAGGTGCCCTGCAGCCGCCCCTCACTCCGAACCGAGAGGAAACCGTCATGGCCGACACATCCGAGGGCTCCTCCGCCTCCGTCGGAACGTCCAGGACAACCTGTGCCGTGGTGGGCGGCGGACCGGCCGGGCTCGTCCTGGGACTCCTGCTCGCCCGTGCCGGAGTCCGGGTCACGGTGCTCGAAAAGCACGCGGACTTCCTGCGGGACTTTCGCGGCGACACCGTCCACCCCACGACCCTGGCCATGCTGGACGACCTCGGCCTCTTCGACCGCTTCGACGCCCTACCGCAGTCCCACCTGAAGCAGGCCGCCTTCACCTTCCCCGACGGACGGCAGGTCCCGGTCGCCGACTTCGGACGGCTGCCGCTGCGCCACCCCTACATCGCCATGGTGCCGCAGTGGGACCTGCTGAACCTGCTGGCCGAGGCAGCCGGCACGGAACCGACGTTCACGCTGCGCACCGAGCACGAGGTGACCGGCGTGGTCCGCGAGGGCGGCCGGGTGAGCGGCGTCGACTACGAAACCCCGGAGGGCCCGGGCCGACTCCACGCCGACCTGGTCGTGGCCTGCGACGGACGGTGGTCGGCGGTGCGGCGCGCCGTCGACCTGCCCAGCAGGGAGTTCCCCGTCGACTTCGACGTCTGGTGGTACCGCGTACCCACCCCCCGCCGGTTGGCCGAATCACTGCTGCCGCGCATGGCGAAGGGACGGGTCATCGTGACCATCCCGCGCGAAGGCTACGCACAGGTCGCGTACATAGGCCGGAAGGGGACCGATGCGGCACTGCGCGCGCGGGGTGTGCAGGCCCTCCGCGCCGAAACCGCCTCGATGATGCCCGAACTGGCCGAGGACGTCTCGGGAATCGCGTCGATGGACGACGTCAAACACCTCGACGTGCGCATGGACCGCCTGCGGCGCTGGCACGCACCCGGGGTGCTGTGCATCGGCGACGCCGCCCACGCCATGTCACCGGTCGGCGGTGTGGGCATCAACCTCGCCGTGCAGGACGCCGTCGCCGCCGCCCGCCTGCTCGCCCGCCCCCTGGCCCGCGGAGCCCTGACGAGTTCGGGGAGCAGGCGCTTCCTCGCTCGGGTGCAGCGGCGCCGCACCTTTCCCACGGTCGCCATCCAGGCCGTGCAACGCTTCGCGCACGCCCGCGTCATCGCTCCCGCGCTCAACGGCGAAGTGGCCGAACCGCCCCGCGGGCTCCTCGCCCTGGTCCGCCGCGTCCCCGCCCTGACCGCGCTGCCAGCGGCCTTCATCGGCATCGGCCCGCGGCCGGAAAGGGTGCCCGTGTGGGCCCGACGCACGGCACAGCAGGAGAACCCCACCCGCCCCTGAGGGGGCCGTCGACGGGATCGGGCCCAACGGGCGTGTTTACACCGGGGCAATACACTGGCAACACGAGCGGCGGCCGCCACCTGTAAGGGCCCTCGGGCGGCGCCCCGCCTGCTTCCAGACGATCGAGGTTCCCGACACAACGGCGTGCGGGCTGCCCGTTCCAGCGGTGAGAAGGGAACACACACGCATGCCGTTTTCCAATGGCGACCGGGAGGACCACCACCCGGGAGTCCGCAGCGCCTACGAGCACGTAGCGCGCCGCAACCCCGACGAGCCGGAGTTCCAGCAGGCTGTCCTGGAGGTACTCGACAGCCTCTCGCCCGCCCTGTCCCGACACCCCGAGTACGCCACCGAGCGCGTCCTGGAACGCCTCTGTGAGCCCGAGCGCCAGGTCATCTTCCGGGTGCCGTGGCGTGACGACCAGGGCAGGGTCCACGTCAACCGGGGCTTCCGGGTGGAGTTCAACAGCGCGCTCGGCCCCTACAAGGGCGGGTTGCGCTTCCACCCCAGCGTCAACCTCGGGGTGGTCAAGTTCCTGGGGTTCGAACAGATCTTCAAGAACGCGCTCACCGGAATGGGCATCGGCGGCGGCAAGGGCGGCAGCGACTTCGACCCCAAGGGGCGCTCGGCCACGGAGATCGAACGCTTCTGCCAGTCCTTCATGACCGAGTTGCACCGCCACCTGGGCGAGTACACTGACATCCCCGCCGGCGACATCGGGGTGGGCACCCGCGAGATCGGCTACCTGTTCGGGCAGTACCGGCGGCTGAGCAACCGCTGGGAGGCCGGGGTCATCACCGGCAAGGGCCTGGACTGGGGTGGTTCGGCGGTCCGTACCGAGGCCACGGGGTACGGGGCGGTGCTGTTCACCCAGCGGATGCTGGAGCGCAACGGCCGTGATCTGGACGGCATGCGCGTGGTGGTGTCGGGGTCGGGCAACGTGGCGATCTACGCGGTGGAGAAGGCCCAGCAGCTGGGCGCCACCGTGGTCGCCTGTTCCGACTCCACCGGCTACGTGGTGGATGACAAGGGCATCGACCTCGACCTGCTCAAGCAGGTCAAGGAGGTCGAGCGCGGACGGATCAGCGACTACGCGCAGCGGCGCGGCGCGGCGAAGTTCGTCGAGGGCGGCAGCGTGTGGGACGTTCCGTGCGAGGTCGCGCTGCCTTCGGCCACCCAGAACGAGCTGGGGGCCGAGGCGGCCCGGACCCTGGTGGACAACGGTGTGCTGGCGGTGGCCGAGGGCGCGAACATGCCCACCACCCCCGAGGCGGTCAAGGTCCTCCGGGAGGCCGGGGTGCTGTTCGCGCCCGGCAAGGCGGCCAACGCCGGCGGTGTGGCCACCAGCGTGCTGGAGATGCGGCAGAACGCGCGCCGCACCTCGTGGTCCTTCGAGCACGCGGAGTCGGAGCTGGCCGAGACGATGGCCGGGATCCACGACCGCTGCGAGGAGGCCGCGGAGCGGCACGGCGCCAGGGGCGACTACGTGCTGGGCGCCAACGTGGCCGGTTTCGAGATGGTCGCCGACGCGATGCTGGCCCAGGGGCTCATCTAGCCCGTGTTCTCGGGTGCCCCGAGGGCCCGTGAGCTTGGCCCGGGCCGGGGCCGACGCGTTCTGTCGGCCCCGGCCCGAGCATGGGGACCCGCGCCCCGGGCGAAGCAGGGGTCAGCTCACCACAGGTGGTGGACCTGGGGGCGGATGAGTTTGTCGTAGACCTCGCGCACCTGCGCGTGGGTCTTGGCGTCCAACGGGGGCAACTGCGCGGCGGCGGCGTTGCCGCGGGCCTGCTCGGCGTTGCGGGCGCCCGGGATGACCACGCTCACCCCGTCCTGGTCCAGGATCCAGCGCAGCGCGAACTGGGCCATGGTGGCGCCCTCGGGTACCAGCGGGCGCAGGCGCTCCACAGCCTCCAGTCCGGTCTCGTAGTCGATGCCCGAGAAGGTCTCGCCGCGGTCGAAGGCCTCACCGTGGCGGTTGAAGTTGCGGTGGTCGTCCTGGCCGAACCGGCTCTCGGCGGTGAACTTGCCCGACAGCAGACCGCTGGCCAGGGGGACTCGGGCGATGACACCGACCCCGGTCGCCCTGGCGGCGGGCAGAACGCGCTCCAGGGGCTTGTGGCGGAAGGCGTTGAGGATGATCTGGACGCTTGCCAGGTTCGGCCGGGCGATGGCGGCCAGGGCCTGGTCGCAGGTCTCGACCGACACCCCGTAGGCGCCTATGCGGCCCTCGTCGACCATGGCGTCCAGGTCGTCGAAGACCGCGTCGCTGTCGATGACGGTCGAGGGCGGGCAGTGCAACTGGACGAGGTCGATGGTGTCCACATCCAGGTTGCGGCGTGAGTCGTCGTTCCAGGCCCGGAAGTTGCCCGAGTTGTAGTGGGCGGGCTCCTGGGCCATGCGACGACCCATCTTGGTGGCCACGGTCAGATGGGGGTGCTCCTTGAGGAGCTGCCCGACGAGCCGTTCGCTGCGCCCGTCGCCGTAGACGTCAGCGGTGTCGATGAAGGTGACGCCCTCCTCCACCGCCGTGTGCAGGGCGCTCATGGCGTCTGGTTCGCTGACCTCGCCCCAGGCGGAGCCGATCTGCCAGGCACCGAAGCCCACGGCGCCGACGTCGGCGATGGTACCGAGTACACGTGTGTCCATGCACGTGATCCTAGGCCCTCTGGAATCGCTCCCAGGCGGGCCTTTGGCCCCGGACCGGATTCGGGGAGGGGCCAGGAGCCGCCAACCGGCCCGTGCGGCTGGCCGGCCGGACGCGAGGTCAGTCCGTCAGGCCGCGCTCGGCCCGGTACTGATCGAGCAGTTCCTCGTGGTCGGCCTCCACGAGGCGGGCGGGACGCCCCAGCAGTGCGCCGATGCTCTCGGCCGCCCGTTCGGCCCTTTCCGGGGTGGCGCAGATGGCCGCGACCACGCTCTCCCCCGTGCCCGCGGGGTGCTCCTCCTCGGGCTCGGTGCGCGCGGCCAGACTCCAGGGGACCTCGCAGGGGCCGGAGTGGTCGGGTTCGGGGCACAGCAGCAGTGCCACACGGCTGTTGGCCGCCATCACCTCCCCGAAGTCGGCGTAACCGGACACGATGACCTCGAAGGTGCGGATCCGGTCGCTCATGTGTGCGCTCCTCCCTCGAAACCGTGGGCCGTGTTCCACTCCCCGGTCAGGATCCGGTCTTCCCGCACGCTGTCAGGCCAGGCGCGCCGAAGACCGTTGCCGCGGCCACCGCCGTACCCGGGGGAGCTCGTGGTCGGCCCCGTCGCCCGGGGCCCTGCCGCCGTCTGGGGCGAAGGTACACCTCGGAGCCGGTTCGGTGCGCTCACCGACGACCTATCGCCGGTGACGGGGGAGCGGGCGACCCGTTGCCGGGAAACCCGTTGCCCGGAGCGGAACGGAGCCCTGGGGTCACGGCTCATGAACGACCTCCGCACCGACCCGCCCTTCATCGCCGACGAGCGCACGATGCTGAACAGCTGGCTGGACTGGCACCGCCAGACCCTTGCGGTCAAGTGCCAGGGTCTGTCTGCTCCGCAGCTACGCGTGGGCCGTGTTCCACTCCCCGGTCAGGATCCGGTCTTCCCGCACGCTGTCAGGCCAGGCGCGCCGAAGACCGTTGCCGCGGCCACCGCCGTACCCGGGGGAGCTCGTGGTCGGCCCCGTCGCCCGGGGCCCTGCCGCCGTCTGGGGCGAAGGTACACCTCGGAGCCGGTTCGGTGCGCTCACCGACGACCTATCGCCGGTGACGGGGGAGCGGGCGACCCGTTGCCGGGAAACCCGTTGCCCGGAGCGGAACGGAGCCCTGGGGTCACGGCTCATGAACGACCTCCGCACCGACCCGCCCTTCATCGCCGACGAGCGCACGATGCTGAACAGCTGGCTGGACTGGCACCGCCAGACCCTTGCGGTCAAGTGCCAGGGTCTGTCTGCTCCGCAGCTACGCGTGGGCCGTGTTCCACTCCCCGGTCAGGATCCGGTCTTCCCGCACGCTGTCAGGCCAGGCGCGCCGAAGACCGTTGCCGCGGCCACCGCCGTACCCGGGGGAGCTCGTGGTCGGCCCCGTCGCCCGGGGCCCTGCCGCCGTCTGGGGCGAAGGTACACCTCGGAGCCGGTTCGGTGCGCTCACCGACGACCTATCGCCGGTGACGGGGGAGCGGGCGACCCGTTGCCGGGAAACCCGTTGCCCGGAGCGGAACGGAGCCCTGGGGTCACGGCTCATGAACGACCTCCGCACCGACCCGCCCTTCATCGCCGACGAGCGCACGATGCTGAACAGCTGGCTGGACTGGCACCGCCAGACCCTTGCGGTCAAGTGCCAGGGTCTGTCTGCTCCGCAGCTACGCGAACGCTCCGCCCCGCCCTCGCCGATGTCCCTGCTGGGCCTGGTCCGGCACATGGCCTACGTGGAGCACATGTGGTTCCGCGTCGTCCTCAACGGGGAGGAGTACCACTGCCCGGTCAAGACCCCCGACAACCCCGACGGTGACTTCCTGGAGGTGGACGCCGCCCCGCCCGAGGAGGCCTTCGCGCTGTGGCGGGCCGAGATCGAGCACGCCCGCGAGGTGTCCGAGGGATTGCCGCTGGAGGCGGTGGGCAAGGCCCGGCGGCATGGTGAGGACTGCTCGTACCGCTGGATCCTGGTGCATATGATCGAGGAGTACGCCCGCCACAACGGTCACGCCGACCTCATTCGCGAGCGGATCGACGGGGCCACGGGGGAGTAGTCAGCCCTCGGGCCCGCACGGGCCCGAGGGGTTCCGGTGCAGGCCCTGCCGCACTCCGCGTCAGGAAGAGGCCTCCCGTTCGAAAGCCGGCCCGGGCGGGCGCCCGGTTCCGGGTGGTGCGCTCTCAGTCGGGCGGGTCGGCGGCGCGCAGTTCCTCGTTCATGCGCTTGGCCTCCTCCAGCTGGTCCTCCAGGATGATGATCCTGCACGCGGCCTCGATCTGGGTGCCCTCGTCCACGAGTTCACGCGCCCGGGCGGCGATCCTGAGCTGGTAGCGGGAGTAACGGCGGTGTCCGCCCTCCGAGCGCAGCGGCTCGATCAGCCGGGCCTGGCCCAGGGCGCGCAGGAACGCCGGCGTGGTGCCGAGCATCTCCGCGGCGTTGCCCACCGTGTAGGCGGGGTAGTCGTCATCGTCGAACCGGTCACCGGTTGCGGGACGGGACAAGCGCTTCTCTTTCTCTCCTGATCGCACGTCGAGGGCCCCAGCGCCAAACGGCGCTGGGGCCCGAGAGTTCATTACCACCTACCGGCTGATGCCGGTCTTCCGCTTCCCGAGGTCAAGCTGGGACGGGATAGCGGGGATCGCGGTTGTGTGACCGTGGACCACCTTCTTCCGAACCGGGGCCTGCGGTACCCGGGCTGTGTTCTCGCGCGCCCAGGCGATCCTGATGGCAACTACTCCTCTCGATCTCAATCCGTGCACTTCTCACTACTACGGTGCTACCGGCCCCCGACGCCTACAACCATGCGCCGGTCAAGCCTTACTGCGCCTTTCGTCCTGCTCGGCGTCCCCCGTGCGGGCGGGACTCCGTCCTGCGGTGACGCGTACTGCTGTCCTACCGGCTCCCGGCGTCTTGAAGCACGTGCACGCTGGCCGAGCCGTCCTGCTCTCTTCCTTGTTGCGCGGCCTTCCCCGTGCGGGCGGAAAGCCGCTTCCCGCGGTACTGCGGTCCTGCTCTCCACCGGCGTATCCGGTGGTCATGCTGGTGGATCTCTGTTCCTACGACAGGAAATCTAACAGCACCCCAAGGGGATGTCTACAGTGGCCGCTATAGATTTTTTCGTGTCCCGCGAGGAGGTATCCGAGCTGGCCGCCAGAGGGCGACGGTTGGGGACATTTCACCGTGGAGAGAAACCCGAGCATGCCCTTCGAAGCCCCCGACGACCCTGGCGCACACGGACAGCCCTCGTTGACCGAAGGGCCGGACACCGACCCCGCCTGGGCGAGCGCCCCTGACTCCCTCGGCAAAGGCGGAGCCGAGAACACGACCGTCACGGTGCGGGACACGAGTGCGCGCATCATCGCCCTGGACACCCGTTTCGGCGCCCGTGACGTGGTGGCCACGGCGGTCGGGGCAGCCGCACTGGCGCGCCGCTTCGCAGCAGGGTTCGCCGACCACAGGGACGTCCTGGCAGCCGCCTCGGAGGCACACCAGGTCGCCGGGTGGATCGCCTTCGACTCCGAACACCAGGACCTGTCCAGACGGATGAGCGCGACAGCCCTGCGGCTCGCCCGGGCGGCCGGGGACCGGTCCATGGAGTACTTCGTACTCAGCCAACTGGCCATG
Organism: Nocardiopsis sp. iso_40; assembly: GCF_056173285.1. Classification (NCBI taxonomy): domain Bacteria; kingdom Bacillati; phylum Actinomycetota; class Actinomycetes; order Streptosporangiales; family Nocardiopsidaceae; genus Nocardiopsis; species Nocardiopsis sp. iso_40. The sequence continues at coordinate 3,105,187 of NZ_CM149666.1, forward strand.
CAGGACGTCCACCTCCGCCGACCGGCCGAGGCCGCACGGATCTGCGACACCGCAATGTCCGGCGGTGTCCGGGGGAGCGCGGCCACCCTGTTCACCCTCCGCGCCGCGCGGGCCGCCGCCCAGTCAGGCGAACACGCCCGCGCCCGACTCCTGATCCGCCACACACGCGCTCGCCACCTGGACGGAACCCGACCGGAGGATCCGGCATGGGCGTGGTGGCTGACCGAGGCGGAGATCAGCTGGCACCACGCCATGACCCTGGCCGACGCCGGGGACTGGGGGCAGGCCGCCGAATTCTTCCACGCCGCCTGCCGGGGAGCCCCGCACCACGGACGATCGATCGCCGTCTACCGGGCGAGCCTGCTGTGTGCACTTGCCAGAGCCCGTTCCTGGGACGAGGCCGAGACCGTGCTGGTGCGCGACGTCCTGCCCCACCGGGGAGAGGTGGCCTCGGTGCGCACCCGACGCATACTCGACCATGCCGCCCGCCTGCTGGACGGCGCCCGCCGCAGGCCCTCCCTGCGCGAGGCGGCCCGCCAGCTCTGACCAGCGCCTCTGACCCGCTGTCACCAGCGTGTCCGGGGAACCTCTCAGAGCCTGGTCTTGGACAGGTCCTTGACCACGGTGCGCTCGGGTCGGAAACGGACCAGGCGCGCGTCGTCGGCGTAGTGCCGGAAGTCCGGATGCCAGGCCGTTTGGTCCTCGCCCAGGTAACGGCTCAGCTTGCGTCGGGCGAGCGCCGGGTCGAAGGGCACCACCTCGGCTCTGCCCCGCATGATCACCTGGAGGAACTCCATCCGCTCCAGGTCACAGGTGTCCACCGCCACGGCGGTACGCGGGTGGCGTTCCAGGTGCTTGGCCATGACCGCGTACTCCCCGGTGATCCACCACAGGCATCCCTGCTCCCACAGGAACCAGACCGGTCTGACCGTGGGTTCGCCGGAGGTGTTGGTGGTGGCCACCCGGGCGACCAGGGGACGGGCAAGAAAATCGTCGACGTCGAAGGGCGGGTCCTGCCGAGGGCTGCCGGGGATGTCGGTCACCCCTTCAGGCTAGGTCGCGCTCCAGCACGGGAGAAGAGGCCCCCGAAGGCTGTGGAAAACCCGTTGGCCGCAGGGGACCGGAGCGCCACAATGTGCGGATGGTCGATCGATGCTTCTCCCACCCGGACCTGGCCGAGCTCTACGACTACTTCGACCACTGGCAGGTCTCACCACAGGACGACTTCTACCTCGACCTGGTGATGGGAGCCCGCTCGGTCCTGGACGTGGGCTGCGGAACCGGCAAGATCCATCGGGTGGCGCGCGAGCGCGGGCACACCGGTCGCCTGGTGGGGCTGGATCCGGCCGACGCGATGCTGGAGGTGGGCCGCCGCGAGCGGGACGACGTCGAGTGGACCCTGGGCGATCTGGTCGCGGGTCCCTACGACGGGGAGGCCGAACCGCTGGAGGAGGGCGGGTTCGACCTGGTCATCATGTCCGGGCACGCCTTCCAGGTGTTCCTCACCGACGAGGAGGTGTACGCCAACCTGGCCGCGGTGCGCAGGATGCTGGCCGACGACGGCCGGTTCGTGTTCGAGACCCGCAACCCCGCCGTGCGGGGCTGGGAGGCCTGGACCCCCGAACGGGCACGCACCGTGGCGGGCCCGGACGGGCACAGGGCCACCTGTGTGCACCGCCTGCGAGGGGTCGAGGGCGACCTGGTCACCTTCACCTCCGACTTCAGCGTCGAGGGCTGGGCGCGATCCCAGTCCAGCCGCAGCACCCTGCGGTTCCTGGACGCGGAGACCCTCAACGCCTTTCTTGCCGGTGCCGGGCTGGCGGTGAGCGCCCAGTACGGGTACTGGGACCGCAGCCCGCTCACCGGCACGAGCCCGGAGATCATCACCTTCGCCCGCCCGGCCTGAGAACCGGCGCCGGGGCGGGGTAGGTACGGGGCACCGGAAAGCTCACGGAGCTGAGGGAGGTGCCCGTGTTCGTCTTCTACAACAGCCGGTGGGGCTGCATGACGTCCCTGCTGGTATCGATCGCGCTGACCGCGCTGCTGTTGTTCCTGCTGAGCTCCTGCTGATCCGCGGTGCGCCTGAGGGGTGCCGGATTCACCGGGGCGGGGGGAGCCCGGGCAGGCCGTCGATACTGGTGGCGTTGCGTTCGAGCCAGTAGTTGTCGAAGTACTCCGGACCGTTGCGTTCGTGGTACCGGTCCAACAGGTCGCGGTCCTCACGCAGGTCCATCAGGGGCACGGAGAACCCGCAGGAGTCCGCGATGCGCTGGACCTCGACCACGACGATCGAACGCTGGCCGAGGGTGCGCTCCTTGGGGAAGCGGGAGCGCAGTTCGTCGAACTCGGGGGTGCCGGGCAGGACGGCGCGGCCCTGCCCGTGTAGGCGGACGATGTTCGGCGGCCCCTCGAAGGCGCAGAACATCAGCACGATGCGACCGTTCTCCCGCAGGTGGGCGATGGTCTCGGTGCCCGACCCGGTGTAGTCGAGGTAGGCCACCCGGTGTTCGCCGAGTACGGCGAAGGTGCCGCCCATGCCCTTGGGGGAGACGTTGACGTGGCCCCGGGAGTCCAGCGGTGCCGTGCCGACGAAGAAGACCGGTTGGTCGAGGAGGAACCGTTCCAGCCGGGGCCCGATGGTCTCGTGGATCTTTCCCATGGCCGAAAGTGTGGCACGCGGACGTTCCCCGGCCGCGGGGAGGTCGCACGGCCGGGGGCCGCGCGGCTCAGGGGGCGGCGGACGGGGATTCGTCGATCTGGCTCTGGATACCGTCCAGCAGCGCGTTGAGACCGAAGCGGAAGGTCTCCCAGGCTTCCTGCTCCAGGTAGGGCTCCTCGGGATCCGCGTTGTCGAAGGCGCCGCCCTGGCTCATCAGGGTCAGGGTGGGGAAGCGTTCGGAGAAGTCCACCGCCACCTCCTCCAGTTGGGCGGAGCGGGCGTACCACCACTCGTCCTCGGCGATCCCCGTCACGGTCTGGGCCTGGCGGGCCTCCGCGGCGGTACGGACCATGCCTCGGACCAGGTTGAACAGGCTGCCGTAGGCGCTGCTGATGGCCTTGGGGCCGAGCCCCGCGCGGTGGAGGACCGCGGCCAACGCCTCGAAGAGCCGGTAGTCGTTGGGTCCCAGGACCGGACGTGCCTGGGAGATCTCCAGGCTCCAGGGGTGGCGCAGGTAGAAGCGCCACAGGTTCCCGGCCCAGTCCAGGACGGCCTCGCGCCAACCCGTTCTGTCGTCGGTGTCCTGCAGGGTGGGTGCCTTTTCCCACTCGCGTACCAGTTCACCGAAGGCGTGGTCGTACATGAGGTCGATGAGTTCGTTCTTGCTGGCCACGTAGGTGTACAGGGACATCGCGGTGCGGCCGAGCCGTTCACCCACGGCGCGCATGGACAGGGCCTGCATTCCCTCGGTGTCGGCGACCTCGATGGCGGTCTCCACCACCAGGTCCACGCTCAGCTGTGCCTTGGGGCCGGGGCCGGTGCGTTCGGTCGGCTCCTGGCCGCGCCACAGCAGCGCCATGGAGCGGCGCGGGTCGCCCTGTCCGGCGTAGACCACCACTTGCATCTCCTTACTTAATAAACTAATGTTCGCTGGCTGTTAGTTTACTGCATAAGGATTTCCCAGGACCCTGAGGAGCAGCTTGCCTTCCGAACCCACCACCATGGCGGACACCCACGACACCATCGAGGTCCGCGGGGCCAGGGAGAACAACCTCGACAACGTCTCCCTGGACATCCCCAAGCGGAGGCTGAGCGTCTTCACCGGCCTGTCCGGCTCGGGCAAGTCATCGCTCGTCTTCGGCACCATCGCCGCCGAGTCCCAGCGGCTGATCAACGAGACCTACACAGCTTTCCTGCAGTCCTTCATGCCCAGTGTGGGCCGGCCGGACGTGGACGCACTGCGCAACCTCAGCGCGGCGATCATCGTGGACCAGGAGCGGATGGGCGCCAACTCGCGCTCGACCGTGGGCACCGCCACCGACGCCCACGCGATGCTGCGGATCGTCTTCAGCCGGGCGGGCACCCCGCACCTGGAGCCCTCCAGTGTCTTCAGCTTCAACAACTCCGAAGGCATGTGCCCCGAGTGCGAGGGGCTGGGCCGCACCAACCAGATCGACGTGGCGGAGCTCTACGACCGGGACCTGTCCCTGAACGAGGGCGCCATCACGGTCCCCGGGTACGCGGTCGGCAACTGGTACTGGCAGGTCTTCGCCCACTCCGGACTGCTGGACCCGGACCGGAAGCTGCGCGACTACACCGACGAGGAGTGGCAGTCCTTCCTGCACCATCCCGCCACCAAGGTGAAGGTCGGCACCAGCAACCTGTCCTACGAGGGCCTGGTCCCCAAGATCAAACGGACCTACCTGGCCAAGGACCGGGAGAAGATGCAGTCCTCCGTCCGCGCCTTCGTGGACCGGGCCGTGGTCTTCTCGGTCTGCCCCGAGTGCGCGGGTACCCGGCTCAACCCCGCGGCACGGCAGGTCAGGGTCAACGGGCGCACCATCACCGAGTGTGCCTCCATGCAGATCAGCGACCTGGCCGAGTTCGTCCGGGGCATCGACGAGCCCTCCGTCAAACCGCTCGTGGACAACCTCGCCCACACCCTGGGCTCCCTGGTGGAGGTGGGGTTGGGCTACCTGAGCCTGGACCGGGAGTCGGGCACGCTGTCCGGCGGCGAGGCCCAGCGGGTCAAGATGGTCCGCCACCTGGGCTCCAGCCTCAGCGACGTCACCTACGTCTTCGACGAGCCCACCGTGGGCCTGCACCCGCACGACATCGAGCGGATGAACAACCTCCTGCTCAGCCTGCGCGACAACGGCAACACCGTGCTGGTGGTCGAGCACAAGCCCGAGACCATCGCCATCGCGGACCACGTCGTGGATCTGGGCCCGGGCGCCGGACCCGACGGCGGCACGGTCACCTACACCGGAGACGTGGCCGGGCTGCGCGAGTCGGGCACGCTGACCGGGCGCCACCTGGACCACCGGGCCCGACTCCGGGAGAGCGTGCGCACCCCCACCGGGGCCATCCCCGTCCGCGGGGCCAGCTCGCACAACCTGCGGGACGTGTCGGTGGACATTCCGCTGGGTGTGCTCACCGTGGTCACCGGAGTGGCGGGTTCGGGCAAGAGCTCACTCATCCACGGGGCGCTGCCCGGCCGCGAGGACGTGGTGGTGGTCGACCAGTCGGCGATCCGGGGGTCGCGCCGCTCCAACCCGGCCACCTACACCGGGCTGCTGGACCCGATCCGCACCGCCTTCGCCCGCGCCAACAAGGTCAAGTCCTCCCTGTTCAGTGCGAACTCCGAGGGGGCGTGCGGTGAGTGCAAGGGGGCCGGCCTCATCTACACCGACCTGGCGATGATGGCCGGGGTCGCCTCCACCTGCGAGAAGTGTGAGGGGCGCCGGTTCAGGGCCGAGGTACTCGAACACAAGCTCCGCGGCAGGGACATCAGCCAGGTGCTGGCCATGTCCGTGGTGGAGGCGCGCGACTTCTTCACCTCGGGCAACGCCCGCACCATCCTGGACCGGATGTACGACGTGGGCCTGGGGTACCTGGGGTTGGGCCAGCCGCTGACCACCCTGTCCGGTGGTGAGCGCCAGCGCCTGAAGCTGGCCGTCTCCATGTCCAGGAAGGGCGCGGTGTACGTGCTCGACGAGCCCACCACCGGCCTGCACCTGGCCGACGTGGACCGGCTGTTGGCGCTGTTGGACCGTCTGGTGGACGACGGCAACACGGTGGTGGTGATCGAGCACCACCAGGCCGTCATGGCCCATGCCGACCACATCATCGACCTCGGTCCCGGAGCGGGCCACGACGGTGGCCGGGTCGTGTTCGAGGGCACCCCCGCCGAGTTGGTGGACGGGGCGGAGACCCTGACCGCCCGCCACCTGCGCGCCTACCTGGGGCGCCAGGCACAGGACGGTTAGGACGAGGACGATGCCGCCCGGTGCGGGGCCCGTCCCGGGGGACGGGCCCCGCACCGCGCCTCTACGAACCCGGGCACCGGTCCCGAAGACGCACTGTGGCTTCATTTCCGGTTCCGGTGTGATGAGGAGCTGTCATGATCTGCGAATGCAGATAAGAGAAGCCACCACGGCCGACTGGCCTGCCATTTGGCCGTTCTTCCACAGGATCGTCGCCGCGGGAGAGACGTTCACCTTCCCCACGGACCTCGGTGAGGGGGAGGGGCGCGGCTGGTGGTTGCTGCCCGAACCCGACCGGACGGTGGTCGCCGTGGACGGGTCCGGCACGGTCCTGGGCACGGCAAAGATGAACCGCAACCACATGGGCAACGCCGCCCATATCGCCTCCGCCAGCTACATGGTCGACCCCGCCCGCACCGGCCAGGGGGTGGGGCGCGCGCTGTGCGAGTACTCCCTGGACTGGGCGCGTGACGCGGGCTACCGGGCCATGCAGTTCAACGCGGTCGTGGCAACCAACACCAATGCGGTGCGACTGTACGAGTCGCTCGGCTTCGAGGTGGCGGGCACGCTGTCGGAGGGCTTCCGCCACCCCGTGCACGGCTACGTCGGTCTGCACGTCATGTACCGACTGCTCTGAGCACCATCCCGCCACGGCCGCGGGCGGCCTGTTCAGCTCTGCTCGTCGAACCGCTCGCGTGCGCGCTCGACCTCGGGCATGTTGACCGTGGTCCAGCGCAGCAACGCGTCGATGAGGTCCTGGAGCGTCTTTCCGAGCGATGAGATGCGGTACTCGACGGCGAGCGGGCGCGTGCTCACCACGATCCGATCGACCATCCCGTTGCGCTCCAGGCGCCGCAGGGTCGCGGTGAGGGACTTCTGGGTGACGGCGGGGATCGCCCGGCGCAGTTCGCTGAAGCGCGAGGGCTGCTCGCACAGCCGGTCGAGCACGTGGAGCGACCACTTGTCGAGTATCTGGTCGAGCAGTTCTCGGTGCTCCGCGCTGATCTGGGGCGGGGTGGCCGGGGAGTGGGCGGTTTCCTGCATGACACCTGGTCTCGTTGAGGTTCCCTTTGGCTACCTAGTAGACATTGGATACCGGAAAACGCCAAACGGAGGAACCTTCCATGAGTGTGCAGCTGCTGACCCCCGAGGGCATGTTCCAGCCCGTCCCCTACCACCACGTCGCGATCGGCACGGGCACCCGTCAGGTGCACGTGGCCGGTCAGATCGCGCGCGACGCGGACGCCGACCTCATCGCGACCGGCGACCTCACCGGTCAGGTCGAGCAGGTCCTGCGCAACGCCGCGCGCGGCCTGGCCGGCGCGGGGGCGACCTTCTCCGACGTCGTACGTCTGCGCTTCTTCCTCACCGGCTGGGGCCCTGACAAGGGAGAGAAGGTGGGTGCGTTCATGGCGGGCATCGAGAACGTCACCGACGAACTCGGGCTTCCGCGGCCGCTGCCTCCGGTGTCGGCCATCGGCGTCGACTACCTGTTCGAGCCCGACGTGCTCGTCGAGGTCGAGGCCTACGCCGTCCTGGACTGACCGTCGTCGGCAGCCTCCGAGTCCGTTCGGACCGGAGGCTGCCCCGCGATACTGGCCCGCATGACGAATCCATTCGCCCACGCACCCTTCTCCCGCATCAAGATCCGAGTCGGCGCCCTGGTGTTCTGCGAGGAGGAGGTCGCGCTCATCCGCCGCGACCGCCCCGGCTCCGTCCACTACACGCCACCCGGTGAGAATGTCGAACCCGGCGAGGAGCTGCAGGCCGCGCTCCGGCGCGAACTGCACGAGGAGTTGGAGCTGCCCCCGGGCCGGGTCGGCACGCCGGAACTGCTGTGGGTGGTGGACCAGCGCGTCACCCGGCCGGGACCCACCCCGCCGCGCAAGCTCCACCTGCTCTACCGCCTGCACGTCACCCCTGAGATGCGCGACGTACTTGCGACCGAGGAGTACGACGAGCTACCCGGCGGGGGCCACGAGGTGGGCGTCGTCGAGTGGGTGGACTACCGGCGAACCGCAGACCTACCGCTCTTTCCGCCGATCGGACCGGCTCTGGCCGCTCTGCCCGATCCTCACGCGGTCGTCGCCGACGCCGCCCTGGCAGCGGTCACCGACGACAACTACGTGTGGGTCTAGGCTGCCCACAGCGGGGAACCGGCCCCACGCGTTGCGACGACTCCCCGCTGCAGGGTCCTGTCGGGGTCTGCCGCGGCTGTCCGCTGTTGCGCGACCTCTCCTCCGGGCGGGAGATGCCCCTTCCCGGGAGGCGGTCCCGGGGCCGACGGCTTCAGCGCGGCCCGGGCGGAACGGGACGCGCACGCCTTCGAGCCCGCCGGGTCTTCATCGAGCCGAGGCCCTCGGGCCGGGCGGACCCTCACCACGGTCCGGGCCCGGGTGCGCCCCCCTCCCGTGAAACGCAGGGCACCGACTGCGGGCGAGTCGTCCGGCTGCGCGGAGGAGCGAGCACTCACGACCTTCGCAGCAGGCCCAGGCCCAGGCCGGTGACGCTGTGCAGCACGTATCGGCCCTCCTGACGGCTCTGCACGAGGCGGGCCTCGCGGAGCACGTTCAGGTGCTTGCTCGCCGTGGCGGGGGAAACGGTGAGCCTGCGGGCCAGGCCCGTCGTGGTGCACACCCCGCCCTCGGCCACCAGCTCCAGGAGCCGGGAGCGCGTGGGTCCCAGGAGCGGGGCGAGGCCGACTGGGTGCGGGGCCGGTCGTGCCCAGCCGAGGCTGTGCTCGATCGGGTGGACCAGTACCGGGGGGAGACCGGGGTCGGCGAGCGCCACGGGCCTGCCCCAGCAGAAGAAGGAGGGCACCAGGAGCAGGCCGCGGCCTTGCAGGTGGAGTTCGCGGTCGAAGGGGTAGTCGGTCTCCAGAACGGGTGACCTCCAGAGCGCGGTGGGGCCCAGAGAGGCCAGGAGCGCTTCGGAACCACCGCCCCGCAGGGCACGTGCACGGTGCACCAGGTCCGCGTGTACCTGGGCGCGAACCCGGGTCCAGAACGGCGCGAGCGCGGCGCGGTGGTAGGTGCGAAGGGCACCGCCGAGCAGGCGCATGGACCCGGCCTCGCCCGAGGCCAGCCAGCCGAGCGGCGAGGGCGAGCGGACGTGGTCGGCCAGGGTACCCAGCTCCTGACGGATTCGGGGGACCGGTGTGGTCAGCACGGACTCGATACCGAGGTCGGGGTCGGGGTCCGCGTCGGTCGGGGTGAGGAAGTCGGGGCAGTAGTTCCCGTAGGGGACCAGCGCCAACAGCAACCGCAGCGCCCGTTCCCGGGGGCCGCCGTCCAGCAGCGTCCGGTGCGCGGCTTCCCGCCATTCGTCGAAGAAGAGGGCGCCCTGCCTGTGCTGCAGCATGTGGAGGCTGTTGACGGTCTCCCACAGGGGGTTGGCGGAGTCGGCCAGGCGTAGGCGCATGAGATCGTCACTACTGAAATAAATGCGCAGCTTTGTGCTGGTTTTTGACATTTCTGACTTTCCCGCTTGCGGCCATGTTGTCGCCAGGAGGAAAACGTACACACGAACCCGAAAACGAGTTTAATAATAACCGGGAAAGCAGTGAAGGGTGAGCGGTTCGGACAGGGAGGGAGTTCCGTGGGAGAGGAAGCGGAGGCCGGGCGCGGCAGGCGCCGGGAAGTCCGTGCGGGAGGTGCCCGCAAGCCTCTCGCCGCCTTGGCCCTGGCCAGTCTTCTCGCCACTTCCTGTGCCGCTGGCCACGAGGACCGGGGCGCGTACGCGCGGGACGTCACGCCGGAAGAGGAGAGCCTGCTGGAGACGGCCGGGCAACTCCTGCTCCGAGAATGCATGGAAAGCCTCGGATTTGAATACCAGGTCGTTTCGGACGACACTGTCGCCGATTTCGAGGAATTCCGTTACGTCATCGACGATCCGGAATGGGCCTCTGAGCACGGCTACGGAACCGATCTTCGGCGCGAGGCCGCGGAACTGCGCGAGAACGACCCCAACGAGCGCTACTTCGAGAGCCTGCCCCCTGAACGCCGGGCCCAGGCGCTGGTGGCCGCCAACGGACCCAGTCCCGTCGGGCTGACGGCGACCACACCCGACGGGATGGAACTCGGCCGCAGCGACCAGGGGTGCCAGTCGCAGGCTGACAGAGAACTCTACGGCGACCTGGCCTCCTGGTTCCAGGCCCGAACCACCGTCGAGGCCCTTCCCGCGCTCCGCCACCAGGGCGTGGTCAACGATCCGCGCTACCTGGAGGCCGTCCGGCCCTGGGCGGACTGCATGCGCGCCGCCGGACACGACTACGCCACACCGGCCGACATCCGCGCCGCCCTGCCTCCCCCGCAGGACCCCCTGCCCCGGCAGGAGGAGATCGGGCTCGCACTGGCGGAAGCCCGCTGCGCCACGGACTCCGGACTGGCCGGGACCGTGGCGGACCTGGACGAACAGCACGAACAGGAACTGCGCGAGCGCCACCGCTCCGCGCTGGAGACGCAGCGGCGTCTGCAACTTGACGCCCTGCCCCGGGCCCGCACCGTCGTCGGTGAGGCGGAGCGGACCGGGGGCCCCGAACTCCGGGGGTGACCCCACCCCCGGAGGAGTAAGAGACACGGCGAGAAAGGCAAGAAACCATGAGGACCAAGCGCATGACAGCCCTGGTCGCCGCGGTGATCACCGCCGCGACCCTGTTCAACGCCCCCGTCGCGCAGGCCCAGGAGGTCGGATCCCCCACCGCGGCCTCGGCCGCCGACGGCAGGCTGCACGCCTACTACGGCTTCGACTACAAGAACCACTGCGGGTCCTGGTCGGGCAACTCCTCCAACTGGCGGTCGTGCCGCAACACCACGTCCTCACTGTGGAACAACGGCTACCCGGGCAACCTCGACGACGTGTGGGTCTACTGGGGGCTCAACCACTCCGGCGCCCGCCGGGGAGTGCACAACGGCGTGGCCCTCGCCAACCTGAGCCGCTGGTCCTTCGACGCCAACACCGGCGCCGGTTCCGGCCAGGCGCTGAACAACAACATCTCCTCCCACAAGTGGACCAACCTGTGACCGATGCGCCGACCACGGCGGGGCCGCACGGCCCGTAACCGGCCCGGGAAGGCGGGGAGGGCCTTCGGGGCGGCGGGGACGACCGTCCTCTCCGTCCCGAAGGCCCTCCTTCGGCACTCGGGGGCGAGACTGGCGGACTCGCGCGTATCCCCGTAGCGCGTACTTCGCCGTTCTAGCTTTCCAGGAGCTTCTTGAGGTCGGTCAGCCAGGTGCGCCAGTCGCTCTTCCACCCGGCGGCACGCTCGGCGGTGGTGATGCGGGTGTGCTCGATGCCGACCAGGGCCTTGGCCTCGCCCTTGGCCTGGAAGGTCACGGCGATACGGGTGGCCTCGGGCAGGTCCGCGGTGAAGCGCCTGCCCGGCTTGGCCGTGCGCTCGGCCGCCTCGACGGGCAGCCAGCGGGCACGCAGTTCGGGGTCGGCGAAGGCCGCGAACAACCGCTCCACCGGAACGTGCACGGTCCTGCTGACGCTGGCGGCGAAACCGTCCTTCTTCTGACCCGGAACGCGCAGACCGCGTTCCTGCTCGTAGGCGACGGTGACGGTCTGGGCCCACCAGCCGTTCACACCGTGCTCCTCCACCAACCAGGCGGCGATCTCGGTGTGGGTACGAGCGGTGGCCTCCCAGGCGTCCAGCAGCGCGAACCAGACCTCGTAGTCGCGGCCGGTGGCCTCGGCGAGCTTGGTGCCGGAGACGCGCTCGCGGATGGTAGCGGCGCCGGTGCCCGCACGCGGGGCGGGTTCGCTGACGGGATCGGAGCCTGGCACGGACTCGGGGTCCGTGATCAGGTGCGCGCGGGCGGCGGTGTAGCTCTCGCCGGTCCTGTCCATCCGGGAACGCACGCGCTGCTTGAAGGACTTCTGGCTGGTCATGACGGCTCCTCGGCGGTCCGCGACGAGCCCCACGCTCCCGCCGCCCCGCCGGAAGGGCCACACGTCAGACCGGCGTCCCGAGAACTCCAGGGTCCCCTTTGCCTCCGCGAGGCCGACGGCGTGGGCGCCGGGGCCGGAGGTTGGGCGCGGGACCGCGCCACGTTCCACTTTACTCCGGTCGCCGGCGGGCCACCACTCCCGAACAAACGGAGCCCGTGCGGGAGCGGTCCGGGTCACCGGGTGCGTCGGGCGCGCAGGACGGTGTCGTGGGTGTGGTGCGAACCCGGCGGCGCGGGGACGACCCGCGGGCGGGTCTCGTTGACGGAGATGTCCCAGTCGGGGCCCAGGAGATCGGCGACCTCGGCGGGCTGGTAGTAGTCCGCGGGAACGTGGCCGTCGTCCAAACGCTCGGGCAGGCCGGTGATGTCGTGGCCGACGAAGAGGAGTGTGCCGCCCGTAGCGACGGCGGACAGCAGCCCGCGCAGTGCGCCGTGGTCGGCCCGGCGCGGGAGTGGGAAGTAGTGGACCGCGACCAGGTCGAAGGCCTCAGCAGGAGGAGGGGTGGTGGTCAGGTCGCCGTGTTTCCACGACACCCGTCCCTGGACGTCGGCTCCGGCGGTGGCCGCGCGTTCCAGGGCGACCTGGGAGATGTCGACTGCGGTGACCAGCCAGCCCCGTCGGGCCAGCCACAGCGCGTCGCCGCCCTCGCCGCAGCCCGCGTCGAGGGCCTGCCCGGGCGGCAGGTCGGTCAGCTCCGTGACGAGGACGCCGTTGGGGTCGCCGCTGAAGAGCTGGGTGCGGCTGCCGTACCTGTCGTCCCAGAACTGTGCGTCCATGATTGGTCTCCTCGGTGACGGGGTTCGGAGAGGTCTGCTGGCCTCCTCCGCCACCACGGTGCCCCGACCACCGGTATTGCGGCAAAGCCTGTTGCCAGAACGGCAATAATTGGGGTCGGGGTCAGGCCGGGTGGTCGTAGACCAGGGTGTGCCGCCAGAACAGGCGTCTGCGTACGCGCGCCCCGGGCAGCTCCCTGGCGGCCACGGCACGGATGCGGGCGAGGGTCTCCCGCGGTTCCGTGGTGGGTGCGCGCATGTGCGGAGGCGGACCGGTAGCCGGGGCCGGGTGTCGACACAGGCCCACGAGCGGGTTGAGCAGGAGTGAGACCAATCCTGTGAACTGGTCGGCCGGACCCTCGTCACGGTGGCAGCCGACGACGACCAGGCGCCCGCCGGGGGCCAGGGCGGCGCGGAGTTCGCGCAGGGTCGGTTCCAGGGGCAGGTGGTGCAGGACCGCGACCAGGGTGATGGCGTCCCAGCGGCGGGTGGTGTCGCGCTGGTCGAACCGGGCCCCGGTGATGGTGACTCCGGGGGTGTCCACGAAGCGGGCCGCGGCGAGCCGCGCGGTTTCCGGGTCTGGTTCCAGACCTGTGACCGAATCCGCTCGGCGGCCCAGGCGGGCGGCCAGGTTTCCGGTGCCGCACCCCACGTCCAGGACCTCGCGTGCCCCGCTGGCCGCGACCCTGCGCACCACCCAGGGGGAGAGGCGGTCGTTGTGGCTCCAGGGGTGGCGCCGGTTGAACCGGTCCAGACGGGAGAGCAGAGGTGTCAGCAGGGGCATGCGGCCACAGTAGTGAGATCGGGATGGGGCCGGCGGTCAGCCCGGGCCGAGCAGGAGGGCCGTCGCGGTCAGGCCCAGCCACGCCGAGCCCAGCCCCAGACACAGGCTCGCCAGCACGTACGACAGGGCCCGGCCCCGAGCTTTGGCCCTGGTGAGCTGGACGCTCTCGTAGGCGAACGTGGAGTAGGTGGTCAGAGCCCCGCACAGCCCCGTGCCCAGGAACGCCGTCGCCTCGAAGGACAGCGGCAGCGCCGCCAACGCGCCCAGGATCAGGCTGCCCACCGCGTTCACCAGCAGGGTCCCCCAGGGGAAGTCCTCCCCGAACCGGCGTTTGAGCGCAAGGTCCACGAGGAATCGGGCGGGGGCTCCCAGGGCGGCACCCAGGGCGACCATCAGCGCGCTCACGGTTGCCCCCTTCCGTTGCGGGACAGGATGCGGTGGGCCAGGGACGAGGCGGCCCAGGCGGCGGTGAGCGCCCCGGCCAGGGTGAGGGCGAGGTAGGCGAGTGCGACCTGTGGTGCTCCCCGTTCCAGGGCGCTCACCACGTCCATGGCGTAGGCGGAGAAGGTGGTGTAGCCGCCGAGGAGGCCCACGCCCCAGAAGGGCCGGACGAAGCGGTTCCCGGGTCGGCGGTGGGCGATCAGCTCCATGAGCAGGCCGATCAGCAGGCTGCCGCTGACGTTGACCGCCAGGACCGTCCAGGAGACCCCGGAGGCCGACTGCGGTCCGAGCACGTCCAGGCCGTGGCGGACCAGTGCGCCCAGGGCCCCGCCCGCGGACACGGCGGCGACCAGGGGCCAAGGAGCGCCCCGTGCGGGTGAGGACATGGGTTCATTCTGCACCTGGGCGACTCCCTCCCCGTACGCGGCCCCGCCCCGAAGGCACCCCTGCCGTGCGGGGAAAAGCCCTGGCCCGCCCGGCGCGGTCCGGGCGATCCCGGGAGTCAGGCGCATCCTCCGACCGGACTGGCGTGTCGGCTGTTCGGGCCACCGGTCCGAGCCCGGCCGCTGTGCCCTGCCGTCCCGTTCAACGCGGGGGCGGCCCGGGGCGGCGGGCGAGCAGTCTCATCCGCCGGGGCGCAGGTGGATCTCGGTGACCTGGGCGTCGCGCGGCAGCTCCAGCACACCGACGACGGCGCGGGCCAGGGTGGCGGGCTGGATGCACGCAGCCGGGTCGTAGTCACGCCCGAACGCGCTCCGCACCTCGCGCAGCAGTTCCGTGGCGGTCCCGCCAGGGTGGACACCGCTCACCCGCACCCCGTGCGCGGCCTCCTCCTGGCGCAGGGAGCCCGCCAGCTCGCTCAGCCCCGCCTTGCTCGCGGCGAAGGCCGCCCACCCCGGCACCTCGCGCAGACCGGGTGCGGCGTTGACCAGCACCACGTGCCCGCGGCTGGCGCGCAGGGCGGGCAGCAGGGCGCGGGTGAGTTCGGCGGCCGAGACCAGGTTGACCGCCAGCACCTCCTGCCACAGACTCACCGGTGAATCCGCGACCGGGGCGACCGGGGACACCCCGGCGCAGTGCACGAACGCGTCCAGTTCCCCGAGGTCGGCCACCGCCTCGGCGAGGGCTTCGGGGCGGCGCAGGTCGGCTCGCACCGTGCGTACCCGCGGACGTCCGCGGGAGAGTGCGGCGAGGCGCTCGCGGTCACGGCCCAGAGCCGTGACCGACCATTCCCGCGCCACCAGTGCGTCCACCAGGGCCGAGCCGATCCCACCGGTCGCCCCGCTGACCAGGACCCTGCCGCTGGCCGGATCCGTACCGTCGGCCGGGGGCGCTTCGTGTGCCTCGTTCGCTGTCATGGCGGAGAGCCTGGCACGGGCGCCGCGCCAGGGGCCACGGATTTACGGGTGCCGCCCCGCCCTCGTCCGCCGACCAGTGCGCGGTCCCGCTCGGCTTCGTCCCCGTTCACCCCGCCGGAACTCCCTAGGCTGAAGCCATGAACCTGGACCTGGTCACCATCGTCGTCGACGACTACGATCCCGCGATCGAATTCTTCGTCAGCGCCCTGGGCTTCGAACTCGTGGAGGACTCGCCCTCGCTGACCGACGACGGGCGCCCCAAACGCTGGGTCGTGGTACGTCCGCCCGGGGCGGGGACGGGCGTGCTCCTCGCCCGGGCCGACGGTGACGGACAGGCCGGGGTGGTCGGAGACCAGGTCGCCGGACGCGTCGGTTTCTTCCTGCGTGTGGACGATTTCCAGGCGGCCCACACACGTATGGCGGCTGCCGGGGTCCGGTTCGTCACCGAGCCGCGCACGGAGCCCTACGGTCGTGTCGCGGTCTTTCTCGACATCGCCGGAAACCGTTGGGACCTGCTCGGCTGAGCGGACCCGCTCCGTCATCCCCGTGACCGGGAGCGGCCGTCCCCCGGTGTGGCGCCACCGGGGGACGGGGTTCCTGGCCGGGTTCCGGCTCCGGAGGGGCCCGGCCCTCCGGTGTTCCTGGGAGGTGCCTAGCTGACCGTGGCCGGTTCGGGGTTCCCCTCGGCGAACTGGGTCCGGTGGAGTTCGGCGTAGCGTCCGCCCCGGGCCAGGAGTTCGGTGTGGGTGCCGCGCTCCACGACCCGTCCGGCCTCGACCACGAGGATGGCGTCGGCGGCGCGCACGGTGGAGAGCCGGTGGGCGATGACCAGGGCGGTGCGGCCCTCCAGTGCCTCGGCCAGGGCCGCCTGGACCGCGGCTTCGGAGGTGGAGTCCAGGGCGGAGGTGGCCTCGTCCAGGATGACCACCTCGGGTCCGGCCAGGAGGAGGCGGGCGATGGTCAGCCGCTGGCGTTCACCGCCGGAGAACCGGTAGCCGCGTTCACCGACCACCGTGTCCAGGCCCTCGGGCAGGGAGGCGACCAGGGTGTCCAGGCGGGCCCGGCGCAGCGCGTCCCAGATCTGGTCGTCGGTGGCTTCGGGGGAGCCCAGACGCAGGTTGGCGCGGATGGACTCGTGGAAGAGGTGGCCGTCCTGGGTGACCATGCCCAGGGTGGCGCGGATGGAGTCGAAGGTGAGGTCGCGGACGTCGGTCCCGGCCAGGCGTACGGTGCCCTCGTCCACGTCGTACAGGCGGGGGGTGAGTTGGGCGATGGTGGACTTGCCCGCGCCGGAGGAGCCGACCAGGGCCACGGTCTGCCCGGGTTCGACGCGGAAGGACACCTCGTGCAGGACGGGCCCGTTGTCGGTGGTGTCGAGGGTGGCGACCTCCTCCAGGGAGGCCAGGGAGACCCTGTCGGCGGTGGGGTATCCGAAGGTGACGCCGTCGAACTCCAGGGACACCGGTCCCTCGGGGACCGGACGCGCGTCCGGCTTCTCGTCCACCAGGGGCTTGAGGTCGAGGATCTCGAAGACCCGGCTGAAGCTGACCAGGGCGCTCATGACCTCCACGCGGGCGCTGGCCAGGGCGGTCAGCGGCGCGTACAGGCGGGTGAGGAGCATGCCCATGGACACGACGGTTCCGGCGTCGATCTGGCCGCGCAGGGCGTAGAAGCCGCCGAGCCCGTAGACCAGGGCCAGGGCGAGCGCGGAGACCAGGGTCAGGGCGGTGAAGAACACCTCCTGGACCATGGCGGTGCGGACGCCGATGTCGCGGACGCGGGAGGCGCGGCGGGCGAATTCGGCGGACTCCTCGCCGGGCCGGCCGAAGAGCTTGACCAGGGTGGCGCCGGGCGCGGAGAAGCGCTCGGTCATCTGGGTGCCCATGGCGGCGTTGTGGAGGGTGCGTTCGCGTTCGATCTTCGCGAGGCGGGCGCCCATGCGGCGGGCGGGCAGGACGAAGACGGGCAGCAGCAGGAGCGCGATCAGGGTGATCTGCCAGGACAGGGTGGCCATGACGGCCAGGGCGAGGACGAGGGTGACGAGGTTGCTGATCACCCCGGACAGCACGTCGCTGAAGGCGCGTTGGGCGCCGATGACGTCGTTGTTGAGCCGACTGACCAGGGCTCCGGTGCGGGTGCGGGTGAAGAAGGCGACCGGCATGCGTTGGACGTGGTCGTAGACGTTGGTGCGCAGGTCCAGGATGAGTCCCTCGCCGATCCTGGCGGACAGCCACCGCACGATCAGGGACAGGGCCGCCTCGGCGACCGCGACGAGGGCGATGAGCCCGGCGAGGCGGAGGACGGGTTCGATCGCGGAGCCGCTGACGATGGCGTTGACGACCTCCCCGGCCAGGAGCGGGGAGGCCACGGCCAGGACTGCCGTGAGCACGCTCAGGGCGAGGAACCAGCCCAGGTGCCGGGAGTGGGGGCGGGCGAAGGAGGCGATCCTGCGCAGGATCGGCAGGGAGAAGGGGCGCTGGTCCTCTTGGGCGTGCATCGCGTGGTAGATCGAGTTCCACGCGGCCATTTCCATACTCATGGTCGTCCACCGGTCCGTTGGGTTGGGTTCCCTTGAACCGTAGAACCTCAACATTAGTTGAGGTCAAGTTTCCGACCAAACTTCTTTTTTTGTCCTTATAGTCACCTATCCAAGGGAATTTTAGGGTAGCTTAAGGAACTAAAAGGAGGTTCCATGTCATGAGCATGATCTACCGGACCGAAGCCGGAGGGCTGAGGCTGCAGGAGCGGTACCGCCAGGCCCTGGCGGAGGGGCCGGTCCCTGCCGAGCACCTGTACCTGCCCACCCGCGAGGGAGAGACCTTCGTGCTCGCCTGCGGGCCCGAGCAGGCCCCGCCGCTGGTACTGCTGCACGGCTCGGGGGCCAACACCACCGCCTGGTTCGCGGACCTGCCCGCCTGGTCGGAGCACTTCCGGGTGTACGCGGTGGACCTGCCCGGTGAACCCGGGCTGAGCGCGCCCGCACGCCCCGACCTGGCCACCGAGGCCAGCGCGCTGTGGCTGGACGACGTGTGCGCCGGTCTGGGTCTGGAACAGACCGCCCTGGCGGGGATGTCCCTGGGCGGCTGGACCGCGCTGGACTACACGATCCGCCGCCCCGACCGGGTCACCCGGCTGTCACTGCTGTGCCCCGGCGGCGCGGGTGCCCAGAGGCGGTGGCGGATCCTGGGCGCGGCCCTGCTGATGCTGTTCGGGCGCAGGGGCAAACGCCTGGCCGCCCGGTTGATGACCGGCTTGGACCGACCCGGGGACCAGGCGGTGCTGGACTCGGTGGTCGAGAACTTCGCCCAGTTCCGTCCGCGTACCGAGACCCTGCCGGTCTTCTCGGACGAGGCCTTGCACACCCTGGCCGTACCGGTCCAGGTGACCGTGGGCGAGCGCGACCTGATGTTCGACTCGGCCCAGACCGCCCGGCGGGTACGCGAGTGCGTTCCGCACGCCCAGGTCAGGGTCCTGCCCGGCGTCGGTCATGCCGTCCTCGGCCAGACCGAACCGGTGCTGGACTTCCTACGGGGTTGAGCACCGTGCGTCAGGGACGCCCGGCCAGGGCGGCGGCGCTGACCGCGTTGGCCGCCACGATCGCCAGGATCGCTGCACCCTCCACCCAGTCCAGGACCTGCCCCAGGACCAGCCAGCCCGCCAGCGCCGCCATCACCGGATGCACGCTCATGAACAACCCGAAGAAGCTGGCCGGGACCCGTCGCAACGCGTACAGGTCGCCCAGGAAGGGCACCATGGAGGACAGCACCCCGGCCGCGGCCGCGCAGGCGACAGCCACCGGGGTGGGCGGGTTCAGGTACAGCACGGCGCCCCCGACCGGCACGAACACCAGAGCGGAGGCACCCGCTGCCGCCGCCGAACCCTCGATACCCGGCAACCGTCGTCCCACCGTCCGGTTGAGCAGGATGTACCCCGCCCAGCACGCCGCCGCCATCAGGGCCAGGGTGAGCCCGGCATAGTCGGTGGAGGGTTGCGGACGCATCAGTGCCGTGACCGCGCCGCCCGCAGCCAGCGCGCACACCAGGTCGGTCCAACGGCGTGAACCGGCCAAGGCCACCGCCAAGGGGCCGAGGAACTCCAGGGTGACGGCCAGCCCCAGGCCGATGCGGTCGATCGCCAGGTACAGGGTCAGGTTCATCGCGCCGAACACGACCGCCATCGACAACACCGGCCACCACTGCGACCACGTAAACGAACGCAGCTGGGGCCGCCCCACCACCACCAGAACCGCACCGGCGACCCACTGCCGGATGGCGACCACCCCGGCCGGTCCGATCACCGGGAAGGCCAGGGCCCCGGTGGCCGCTCCGACCTGGTTGGAGGTGCCCCCGGCCAGCATCACGGCCACACCTCGCCAGCGCCCCGAACCCGTTCCCGGGTCGGTGTTCGCGACTGCGTGCCCGCTCTGTTCGGCACCGGTGGAAGTCGTCATACCGCGAGCGTCCTCCGAGAACTCAGATACGCAAAATGCATACGAGTGATCATCTATACGCTGGGGTTATGGATCTCGAACTTCGCCACCTGCGGTGCCTGGTCGCGATTGTCGACACTGGCAGCTTCAGTGACGCCGCCCTCGAACTGGAGGTCTCCCAGGCAGCGGTCTCCCGAACACTCGCCGCCCTGGAAGGCGTCCTGGGTGTGCGGCTGCTTCACCGCACCAGCCGCAATGTCACCCCCACCACGGCGGGGGTCCAGGTGCTGGCCCGCGCCCGCCATCTGCTGGCCGAGGCCGACAACCTGGTCAGCGAGGCCACCACCGGCCACACCCGCCTGCGGGTGGGCCACGCCTGGTCAGCGGTGGGTCGGCACACCTCCGAGTTCCAACGCCGCTGGTCCGACCTGTACCCGGACGTGGCTCTGCACCTGGTTCGCACCAACACCCCCACCGGAGGGTTGGCCGAGGGCCTGTGCGACCTGTCGGTGGTCCGGGCGGCCTTCGACGGCAGGCGCTTCGACAGCGCTGTGGTGGGGTACGAACAGCGCCATTGCGCGATGGCCTCCGACGACCCCTGGGCACGGCGCCGTTCCTTACGTCTTGCCGAACTCTCCGACCGGCTCCTGCTCTTCGACCGCCGCACCGGGACCACCACCGCCGACCTGTGGCCGGAGGGCGCACGCCCGACGATGGAGCACACCAACGACATCGACGACTGGCTGGCGGAGATCGCCACCGGGCGGGCCGTCGGCATCACCCCGGAGAGCACCGCCACCCAGTACCGGCGCGACGGGATCGTCTTCCGTCCCCTGCGCGATGCCCCGCTCATCCCCGTCCGGCTGGTCTGGCGCCGCCACGACCCGCATCCGGCTACGCACGCCGCAGTCGCGCTGCTCTCGGAGTTGTACACGAAAAGACGCTGAACGCGCCGACCCGGCAGGGCTTCCAACTCCTCCCCGCAGGCGGAACAGTCGCTGTCGGCACCGGTTCCCGGCGGTCCCTCCCTCTCCGAGGAGCCGCCCCGGCGCTCAACGAGTGGACACGATCCTGTGCCGCCGCAGCCGCTGACCGGGTCCCGCGTCGGGGGCGGACAGGACCCGCACACCCGTGCCCTCGGGGGCGAGCAGCAACGCGCGGGCGAGGGTGGACTCGGCCTGGGCCAGCACACGCAGGACCGTCGGCAGCGTCAGGGCGAACAGTGCTCCGCCGACCATGTGGACCGCGAGGGTGGCCAGCACCGGGTACTCGGGGAGGACGACGCTGCCCACGTCGGTGTAACCGGGGACGAAGTACAGCGACCAGCCCCAGAGCGGGTAGAGCAGCCCGCCCAGAGCGAGCGCCCACCAGGTCACGGCGACGGTGAAGGTGACCAGGGAGACCGGGAGGCGCAGCAGGGGATGCAGTCCGTCCAGCCAGGTGCGCGAACAGGTCAGCGGGTTGAGCAGGCGCCGCAGGGGACCGGCCCCCTGCGGCGCCCCGCGGTAGGGCAGGCGCATCACCGGGTGCCCGTAGAGGTCCGAGAGGCGGATGCGGTCCGCGTGTGCCACCCCCCGGGCCGCGACCAGGGTGGCGGACAGCAGCACCAGGCCCACGAACAGCACGGAGGTACCGGCTCCGACGGCCAGGCCGGTCAGGACGAGGACGAAGGAGGGGAGCGCCAGAGGGAAGCCCAGCAGAACGTAGCGGGTGTCCCGACCCATACGGGTGAAGAGGGAGGAGCTCATGTTCCCGACGCTACGCCGGGAGGCTCGCCCGAGTCATGGCTGCGGACGGGCGAGTCCGTGGTGGTGCCAGCCCTACCGTCCGTCGGCGCGGTCGGGCCCGCCGGAACGGTTGCAGCCCGTACGGTGCCGATGATCCGGCCCGGGTGGAGCAGGGCGGTGCGGCCGCTCTACGGCGAAAGGCCCCGGGCCGGGCGCGAGCACTTCCCGAACTTGTACATACTGGTTGGCGTAGTCGGACGGAACCGAGGGGAGCGGGGCGTGGGCACCATGCGGAGCGGCCGGGGCGCGCCGGACGAACAGGCCAAGATCGACTTCCGGGGCGCGGTGGCCGCCGACGTCCCCGCCCTGGTGGATCTGGTCAACTCCTGTTACCGGGGCGACAGCTCCCGGCAGGGCTGGACCACCGAGGCCGACTTCCTCGATGGCCAGCGGGTGGGCGCCGAGGGCATGGCCGAACTGCTCTCCCGCCCCAACACCCTGGTGCTGGTCGGTGAGTCCGAAGGGGAGATCGTCACCTGCTGTGAGCTGCAGCGCAGTGTCAACGGAGCGTACTTCGGGATGTTCTCGGTGCGCCCCGAACTCCAGGGCGCGGGTCTGGGCAGGATCGTCCTGGCCGAGGCCGAGCGCATGGCCGCCCGGGAGTGGGGGTGCCGACTGATGCGGATGAAGGTCCTCAAGCAGCGTCCCGAACTGATCGCCTGGTACGAGCGGCGGGGTTACACCAACACCGGCAGGACCGAGCCCTTCCCCTACGGCGACGAGGCGTTCGGGCTGCCCAAGCGGGACGACCTGGCCTTCGTCGAGCTCACCCGGGAACTGCCCGCCGACTAGCGGCGGGGAGCCCGGGTCAGGTCAGGTCTGCTCCAGGTTGGCCGACATCCGCTCCAGGACGTCGACGGTGTCCTGGTACTCCTGGTCGCTGACCCCCTCGCACAGCCGGCTCCGGGTCCGCTGGACCTGTTCCAGGAGTTCTCCGTGCGCCCGGTGGCCCTGCGTGGTCAGTTCCAACGACTCCGAGCCGCTCACCCAGCCGCGTCGGCGCAGAGTCTCCACAACCGGGGCGACGGTGGTTTCGTCCTCCTCCAGAAACGGGGTCAGGCGCTGGTCCAGGTCGTGTACCGTGCCGGATGCGCCGTGCAGGGAGTTGAGCACCTGCCACTGGCGTCGCCCGAGCGACTCCGAGGCCAGGGCGCGGTTGAAGTCGTTCTCGATGAGTCGGTCCAGGTGTTTGAGCCAGAATCCGATCGGTAGGTCGGACATGGTTCCTCCGGGTGGCCAATGACTACGTGCCGATAGATCAACGATATATCGCCGACCGGGGCGCGGCCAGCGTTGCCGGAGAGTGTCCGATGTGTTCGCCGACCGGCCCGTTCACGGTGGTTCAGCCGGGGACCCGGCACAGGACCGCGCCGCGGGGGATGACGAACACGGCGTCGGGGTGTTCGCTCCAGCGACGCCAGCCCGCGGAGATCTCCGCCAGCTCCTCCTCGGTGGCGTACCCCTTCCGAACCGCGTCGCGGCCCATCGCCGACTCCAGGATCCGGCGCGCCCACATGCCTCCCCACCAGGCGCGGCGGTCGGGCTCGGAGTGGTTCCAGACCTCGGCGACATAGCTCACCTCCCCGAACCCGGCCGCGTGCGCCCAGGCGAGCAGGTGGCGCCCGGCGTCGGGTTCGCCTCCGTTGAGGCGGGCCATTCTCTGGTACAGGTCCATCCAGGAGTCCAGTTCGGGCAGGCGCGGGTACCAGTGCATGGCCGAGTAGTCGCTGTCGCAGGCCGCCACCACACCGCCCGGCCTGGCGACGCGGCCCATCTCGGCCAGGGCGCGTACCGGGTCGCCCACGTGCTGGAGGACCTGGTGGGCGTGGACGACGTCGAAGGCGTCGTCGGGCAGGTCCAGATCGTGGACGTCGCCGACCAGGAAGTCGATGTTGGCGACGCCCGCCTCCTCGGCACCCGCGCGGGCCTGCTCGACCGCCTCGGCGGAGTTGTCCACCGCGGTGACCCGGCCGGGGGCGACCCTGCGGGCGAGGTCGGCGGTGATACTGCCCGGGCCGCACCCCACGTCCAGCAGGGAGCGGCCGGGGCGTATCTCGTCCAGGGCGTAGGCGGCGGAGTTCTCCGCGTCGCGCCACAGGTAGGAGGTGGTGACCGTCGGGTGCTGTCCGTGGGTGTACCTGGCCATCGCGTGCCGTCCTTCGTTCCGGGGTCCTGATCGGACACCCTACCCTCTTGTCTCTATAAATGAGATTCAGTTCTCATTATTAGAGACGATCCTTGCTGGGGCTGATCGACGGGAAAACATTCGGCGCCGCCCGGTCCCGACGGGCCGGCGGAGGCCCTCACCGGCCTGGGGCAGGACCCCGAGGAGGTCAAGGAGCGCGACCCGAGCACCCCCGGCCGGCTGCCCGGTATACGCGGCTCAGGCGGCGGTCAGTCGCCGCCCCAGCGCGTCCAGGTCGGGGACGAACCAGCACTGTGTGCCGCGGTCGCACTCGCGGACGAGGGCGCGGAAGGTGTCACTGGCCGCCACCTGCCGCGAGACGTCCCCGACGAGGGCCAGGCGGAGCCGGTAATTGGCGAACTTCTGGAGGAAATCGCCCGCCACGCCCGTACGCAGCCGAAAGAAGTCGGGGTCGAGGCGTTCGACGGGCACCGCTATCCAGGTGACGCCGTGGTGGAAGGCGTCCCCGATCACGTCCGCTGCCTCGCGCAGGGGTGGGCCGCCCGACGGGCAGAGCATGACCGGGTGCCCGCCCACCTGGCGGGTTTCGGGGAGGGCCTCGGACACGGGTTCTGCTCCCCTTCCGTCCGGACGCGGGGCGGGCGTGTTCGGGAGGTTCACGTCCGGTCGCCCGTGAGGGAGTCGATGTACCCCAGCAGGACGGCGGTGGAGGCCAGGTCACCCACGATGACGACCTTCAGCCGGGAGCGCTCCGGATCGTGGACGACCTGGACGTGCGAGCGTCCTCGTTCCTCGGGCCGCCCGGTGACGGTGAGCAGGGTGGTCAGACGGTCGGCTGTGGCCCGGTCGACCCCGTCGACCTGCACGACGGTGGACGCCTCCGCGCGGAGGGCCTCCCCGGTAGCGGGGGATCCTTCCTCGGCCAGGGGGCCGCCGGTGAACTCCTCCAGGTCACGGCGCCGGATCCGGTACTGCTTACCGATCCGGGTGGCCGCCAGGCGCCCTTCCCGGACGTAGGCGCGCACGGTCTTGACGTGCAGACCCAGAAGGTCCGCGACCTGGTCCACCGAGTAGTACTGCTGGGCCACGTCTCTCCTCACCAACGTCTTACTCAACCTCAAATTTCCCTAAGCGTACTTGAAAGTAGGGAAGGAAAGAGAATTTTGAGGATTTTGGCGCTGGAATGAGGGGCCGGGTACGGATGAGAGGAGCAGACCCCCCGGGGAGAGGAGAGGGTCATGGCGCTCCTGCACGGGATCAGGCCGAGTCCGACCACTACTGGGACCGGCTCACCGACGGCGGCCAGGAGAGCTAGTGCGGCTGGCTCCGGAACAGGTTCGGACCGTCCTGGCAGGTCCACTCGGAGAAGCTGAACACCCTGTTGAAGGATCCAGACCCCGAGCGAGCGCACCGGGCCGCCCCGGCCATGCTCATGATGCGCCGGGCCGCCGACGGCACCTGCCCCTCACCCCGGCCCGCTCAGGAACGCAGCGCGCAGTCCCCGCACAGACCGCCCCCGGGCAACCGGTAGTACAGGCAGCAGGTGGTGCGCCCGAACACAGCCGACCCCGACCGGTCCACCCCCGTGTAGGCGCCGGTCCCCTTCAGGGAGGGGCGTTCCAGCATCATCTGGACCACCTCCTGCGCCCCCGGCCGGTGCTCGGGCCGGGCCTCGCCCAGGGCCCGGGCCGCCCCGGCCAGCGCCGACGCTGTGTTGCCGCGCAGCAGGCCGGGGGAGATCCGTCCGATGCCGGCCAACCCCGCCTCGACCTCCGCCAGAGCCCCTCCCACCACGGTCTGGTCCAGCCACTCCGCGATCTCCCCGGGACGGTCGGACATCGGTTCGGCCCGACTCTGTGCCGTGCGCAGCACCAGTGTCCCCGCACGCTCGGGTTCGAGAAGGAAGTGAGCGGCCCGCAGACGCACCCCGTGGCACAGTGCGGCAGCCAGGACGGGAGACAGCATCCGGGAGGCCAACCCCTGGTGGAACAACGACGCGCCCACCCGCCACTCCACATCCTCGGCCCGCCCGCCCGACAACGCCCCCAGCCGGGCCCGCACCAGCTCCACCTCCTCGGCGACCCGCTCCCGGGCGAGCCCGTCACCGGTGGCCGGTACCCACCCCGGCGCCGGCGGCCCGGGCTGCACCCGGAAGAACATGTTGACCCGACCGACGTCCAGGAGTACCGGGGTGAGTGGCGATTCCCAGCCCGGAAGCCAGGTCGACCGGTGGTACCCGTGGCCACACATCGGAACCTCCCCGCGAACACCCGCCGTGCGCGCACCATCGGACCACGTCCGGGACCGCGGCGCCAACCGGGCAGCCTGCCCGGGCCCTACCAGCGCGAACGCTCCAGTGCGGCACCACCGGAACGGTAGTGTCAGCACCACCCGCGTTTCTCGTGCTGATGGCCTCGTACCGGTGTGCCCGCGAAACCTAGATTGGTGCTGTGATCGGGAGACAGGGAAGACGGGCGCGGAGCACGGGGCGCAAGGCGGAACGGCGGGCGGGGCCCCGGCCGGCCGCCCGCGTGGACGTACCCTTCCTCGCCGACACCCAGGGCAGGTCCTGGCGGGTCCTCCTGGTCGAGGTCCTGCACCTGATGACCTCCCTGGCTCTGGCCCTGTTCTACCTGCTCCCGGCGGTGGTCCTGGTCGCGGCGGCCTCCTGGCTCGGACTCCTGCTGTTCCTGCCCTGGATGCTCCCGGAGAGCCGCGGCGCGGGTCAGCTCGCCGTCGAGGTGCTGTTCCTCGCCGCCCTGCCGCCGGTGGCCACGACCCTGCTGGCCCGCCTGGCCTGCCAGGTGCAGCGCAACCGCCTGGCGAACGTGTTCGGGGTCGTGGAGACCAACCCGCCCGACCCCCTCGCCGAGGACAACGCCTGGCTGCGTGCGCTGCGCTACGTGTTCGGCCGCGAGGCCTGGTCGATGGTGGTCTACAGCACCGTGGCCGGTATCCACGGTCTGCTCGCCGCGGGCCTGATCGTCGTACTCGTGGTGTGCGGCGGGGCCGCCGCCCTCGGAGCGTTCTTCGGTATCATCTACGTCCTGGCCCAGGGCTCCGCCAAGGACCTCCTCGGGCCTCTGGTCCTGGTCGCCCTCGGGCCCCTGGCCGTCCTGGTCGGACTGCGCCTGACCCCGTACATGATCTCCTCCGAGGTCCTCCTGCACCGGATCCTGCTCTTCGACGCCCCCGAGGTGCGGATGCGGCGCCGCCTGCTGCACGTCCAGGACAGCCGCCTGCGCATGGTGGACGCGGCCGAGGCCGAACGCCGCCGCATCGAACGCGACCTGCACGACGGCGCCCAGCAGCGCCTGCTCGCGCTGACCATGACCCTGACCCGGGCGCGCGCCCGGCTGGCCCACGACCCCGACGGCGCCCGGGAACTGATCACCGAGGCCCAGGAGGAGTCCAAAGAGGTCATGACCGAACTGCGCCAGGTAGCGCGCGGCCTGCACCCCCGGGTCCTGACCGACCACGGGCTCGGATCGGCGCTGCCGGTCGCGGCCGGGCGCTCCCCGGTCCCCGCGCGGGTGGAGGTGGACCTGGAGGAGCGCCCCTCCGCGCGGGCCGAGGGAGTGGCCTACTACGTGGTCTGCGAGGCCCTGAACAACATCGCCAAGCACGCCGGCGCCGGGCAGGTCACCGTGGCGGCGGAACGGGTCCCGGGTACCGGGCGCAAGGGCGACCTGCTGCGGATCTCCGTCACCGACGACGGTGTCGGGGGCGCCGACCCCGAAGCGGGCACCGGCCTCTACGGGCTGTGGGACCGGGTGGACGCCGTCGACGGTGTGCTGACCGTCCACAGCCCGAACGGCGGGGGCACCGTCCTGACCGCGAACATCCCATGGGAGGCATGACCGTGAGTGCGGCCGACACACAGCAGGAGCGGCCCGGGCCGCGCGTGATCATCGCCGAGGACTCGGTGCTGTTGCGCAGCGGCATGGTCCGGCTGCTGGAGGACGCGGGGGTGGAGGTCCTCGCGTCGGTGGGGGACGCCGACGCGCTGACCCGTGCGGTGGCCGAGTACCCCGACGTGGACCTGTGCCTGGTCGACATCCGGATGCCGCCCACCTACTCCGAGGAGGGCATCCAGGCGGCCGTGCGGATCCGGCGGGCCCATCCAGAGGTGGCGGTTCTGCTGCTGTCCCAGCACGTGGTCAGCCGCTACGCCGCGGACCTGCTCGGCGGCGGGGCGTCCAAGGTGGGCTACCTGCTCAAGGACCGGGTGGCCGACATCGAGGAGTTCCTGTCGGTACTGCGCCGGGTGGCCGACGGGGGCGCGGCGATCGACCCGGAGGTGGTCTCACAACTGCTGAGCAGGCACCGCGACCGCTCCCTGGAGCGGCTCACCCCGCGCGAGACCGAGGTTCTGGAGGTGATGGCGCAGGGCCTGAACAACGCGGGGATCGCCGGTCGGCTCTCCATCACCGAACGGGCCGTGGAGAAGCACATCAGGTCGATCTTCACCAAACTCGACCTGGGTCAGGACGACCACGACCACCGCAGGGTCCAGGCGGTGCTGCGCTACCTGCGCGGCACGGACCGCGACTGACGCGAACCGACCGAAGAAGGAGGGCCAGGCCTTCCGGGAAAGGGAGAACATGACTTTCAGAGCACGGGGTCTGTACGCCTCGTCGAGCAAGGAACGGGGGCGCTTCCGCTGGGGCCCGTGGATGGTCCTGGGCGGTGCGCTCGTGCTGATCCTCGTGGTGGTGACGGCGGTGTCCGTGCTGGGCAACGTGGTCGTCCACCAGACGGACCGCGACGACTCCTTCGACGGGGTGTCCGCGCTCGAACTGACCAACGAGACCGGCGGGCAGGTGACGCTGCGCGGCGGCGACGGGGACGAGGTCCTCCTGGAGCGCAGCCTGCGCGGCAGCCCCCTGTCGGAACCGGACGAGGACGTCGACACGGGCGGCGGCACACTGGCGGTCGACACCGACTGCGACGGCTTCCCGTTCTTCACCACCTGCGCGGTGGACTACGAGGTCACCGTCCCGGCGGGGACCCGGGTGACGGTGGAGAGCGTCAGCGGCAGGGTCGACGCCCGTGGCCTGGAGGGCGAGCTGAGCGTGGAGGGCGTCAGCGGCGGGGTGCAGGTGGCCGGGCAGAACGGCGACACCCGGGTCGAGACGGTCTCGGGCCGGATCACGCTCGACGGTATGGAAGGCGCGGTCACGGCCCACTCCACCAGCGGCGGTATCACGGCCTCAGGCGAGGGCCCCCTCCTGGACGTTTCCACGACCTCGGGGACGGTCAGCGCCGCGGACTTCACGGCCGAGGAGGTCCGGGCCGAGTCGGTGAGCGGCTCCCTGGAACTCGGCGGCGGGTTCACCACCCTGGAGGCGTCCTCCACCTCCGGCAGTGTGGACATCGCGACCGGCACCCCCTTCGACCTGATGTCGGTGGAGACCGTCAGCGGCAGGGTCGAGGCGTCCGTCCCCGAAGGGGTCTACGAGATCACCGGGGAGTCGGTGTCCGGCTCACGCGAGTTCGACGTGGACACCTCCTCCGGCGCTGACAGCCGCATCGACGTCAGCACCACGAGCGGATCGGTGCGGGTGCTCCACTAGGCAACAGCCGGTTGGTCAGCGGCGTTCGAAGCGCAGCGCCGCCCAGTCCGAGTCGATCGGCACCTGGGCGGTGTTGCGCCACCCGGCGTCGGTGAGGGTGTCCCAGCCCTTGTCCGCGGTCAGGTCGGTGATGATGGTCCCTCCCCGTTGGGGGAAACACACCCACAGCCGCCCCGTGGATCCCGCCAGTTCCAGGGCGCGCGGCCCCTCCCGATCGACGGTGCCCCGGTCCAGGGCGAACATGTGCACGTCGTCGTACTCGGCGCCCTCGATCGGTCCGAGGTCGATGTGGATGTCGGGCGGGGGGTCCAACAGCCTCAGGTAGCGTTCCGGGGCGTTGAGGACGAGCAGCCGGTCCCCGGGCTCGACCCCGAGCCTCCGGGCGAGTGTCTCCGACATTCCTCCTCCGTTTCACCTTCGTGGTCTCTCGGCCACCGTACGGTTCCGCCGCGTCGAATCCGAGGACCTTCCCCGCCTCGACCCGGACATGACCGGGTTTTTAGGATGCCTGTATGACACAACACAACGGTGGGCCGCGCTGGGGCGTGGTGGGAACCGGCGGTATCGCGCACGCCTTCGTCGAAGGGCTCCGGGCCGTCCCCTCGGCCAGGGTAACGGCGGTGAGCTCCCGCACCCGAACCCGCGCGGAGGAGTTCGGGGAGGCGTGGGGGATCCCGAACCGCCACGGCAGCTACGAGGAGCTCGCCGCCGACCCCGAGGTGGACGTGGTGTACGTGGCCACACCGCACCCCTGGCACCATCCGAACACCCTGCTGATGCTCAACGCCGGCAAGCACGTGCTGGTCGAGAAGCCCATGGCGATGAACGCCCTCCAGGTGTCGGAGATGGTGGCGGCGGCCCGGGCCAACGACCGCTTCCTGATGGAGGCGATGTGGACGCGCTGTCTGCCCGCTTCCAGGCTGGCCCGCGAACTGGTCGCCGAGGGCGCCCTCGGTGAACTGCGCGCGGTCTCGGCCGACTTCGGGATCAACGTCCCCTACGACCCCGACCACCGGCTGTTCAACGTCGACCTGGGCGGTGGCGCCCAGTTGGACCTGGGTGTGTACCCGTTGGCCCTGGCCTCCCAGTACCTGGGGGAGCTCACCGTGGTGGGCGCGACCCGGCAACTGTCCCCGGACCGGATGGTGGACACCCACACCGTGGTCCTGGCCCGCGGAGAGAACGGTGCCTCGGCCACCCTGGGCTGCGCCTCGCGCACCGCTCTGCCCAACCGCGCGGTGCTGGCGGGGACGGCGGGTTGGTTGGAGATCCCGCGTTTCTGGGCCGCCACCGATGTGGTTCTGCACCGGGACGGGCACGATCCGGAACGGTTCCACCGCCCCTTCCGGGCCAACGGCTACGAGTACGAGGCCGAGGAGGTGGGCCGCTGTCTGGCCGCGGGGGAGCGGGAGAGCCCGGACATGCCCTGGGCGGAGAGTCTGCGGCTGGCCGGGGTCATGGACCAGGTGCGGGACGTGGGCGGGCTGGTATACAGCCCGAACACCGTCAAAGCCGTCCCCCTGGGATGAGGCCGCTCGCGCCCGCCCCGGTGGGGGCGGCCCGGCCGGTGAGGTTCGTGGGAACCGAGCCCCGGACGGGTCGGCCTCCGCCGGCGGGCGCGCGGTGTGTGCCGCGGAGCGCGCGGGCGTGCAGGACCCGGCCCAGGTTGGCGCGGGCCAGGGGGAGCGCGCCCATGCGCGCGACCACCAGAACGGCGTCCTTGGGGCCGACGTCGCGGGCGAAGCGCGCGTCCAGGGCGGCGTCGCCGCTGCGCGGTGCGACCCCGTAGATCTCACCGTCGAACATGCGGTAGGCGTCGCGGACGAGCAGGCTGTCCGGGTCCAGGCGGGGTCCGTCGCCGAGCCAGTCAGCGGCGTCTGCGGCGATCCGGCGGACCAGGTTCGGGACGGGACGGCCCTGACGGGGGAAGACCCGCGCACGCCCCACCCCCTTGCGCCAGCCGGCGTAGACGGCCGGGTGCCGGGTGCGCAGGACGACGTAGGTGTTGGACAGGGGGTGTGCCATCACCTCGCGGCCCAGGAAGTGGGTCATGAGGGCGGCCGAGAGCCCGGAGCGCCGGTGGGCGGGGACCACGCCGGCGGCGTCCAGGTACAGGGCGCGGCGGGAGGCGAAGCGGCGCCGGTGGTAGCCGCCCCAGCCGACGGGGACGCCGTCTGGCCCCAGGACCAGGGCGAGCGAGGAGACCTGGTCGAAGAAGCCGGCGGACATGCGGGCGCGCCAGTAGCCGGAGTGGTCGGCTCCGAAGGCCCGGGCCGCCAGGTCGCGCAGGGTGGTGTGGAGCAGTTCCCGGCACTCGGGTGCCAGGTCGGCCGGGGTGTCCCAGCGGGCGATGCGGTAGCCGGGCCGTAGCGGGCGAACCGTCGGGGGGACACTGAGTTCGCGCAGTTCCGGGCAGGTGAGTCGGGTCTGGTCGGGCACGCGGAAGCCCCACTTTCATTACTCTACGAAAGTAAACGACTCCTTAACGTAGCGCCTTTGAGGTGTTCCCGGGCCGGGTTGGCTCATTCGGAGGTTCCCGGGGCTACCCGGACAGGGCCCCCTCGGCCCTCGCGGCCCGCCTCCGGTGCAGGCCCAGGGCGGCCCCCGCGTAGGAGAGCGCAACAAGGCCCGCGATGACGTAACGCGAGGTCATCAGGTGTTCTGCCGGGTAGAGGACCCCGGTTATGTGGTGGTCGATGAACCCGGATCCCATCACCTCGCGGCCGGTGTTCAGCCGTGACCAGTTCTCGACCTCGGTGAGCGGGCACGGCCAGCCGACGATGACGATCCCCAGCGCGTAGGCGGCGACGAACAGGTGCGGCCAGAACATCCGCGGCCACCTCCAGGAGAGGAACCCGCCGAGGACCACGTAGGCGAAGAACAGGTAGTGGAGGACCATGGCCGTGTGGCCGATGAGGAGGTGCGGCATGGCACGAACCTAGGCGGGGAGGGACCCGCGCCCATCGGTTCCCGTACCCACCGCCGGTGGGTACCCGTACTCATGCGGCTGGCTCGTGCCCGTGCCGGACCCGTCTCGGCCGTCGTTCGTTGGAGTCAAGCGCGCAGGAGCACCCGCGGCCATCCTCGGGACGAGGAACCCGATCAGTGGAGGCAAGATGTGCGCTCAGCCCGTGCCTGACTGGCTCATCCCACCGACGGAGGGTTTCAGAGCGGAGGACCTGGACCATCTGCCGGACCTGCCTCCGCACACCGAACTGATCGACGGGAGCCTCGTCCTCGCGAGCCCTCAGAAGGGATTCCACTCCGCTGTCCTGGATCTGCTCACGATCAGGATGCGCCCCGCACCGGACCAGTACCGGGTTCGACGAGAGATGACGGTGACGCTCGGGCCGAGACAGCGGCCGGAGCCCGACATGATCGTGGTGGAGGCGGCCGCTGTCGACAACCAGCAGTCCAGCTTTTCTCCGGAGTCCGTCAAGCTCGTGGTCGAAGTGGTCTCACCGGAGTCGACCGAGCGGGACCGCAAACGCAAACCGGTGTTGTACGCCCAAGCGGGGATCCCGCACTTCTGGCGAATCGAGGACAACGGCGAAGGCCCGGTGGTCTACCACCGGAGGTCAGCGAGAGCACCCCGGCTTCAGGCCAGGGGTGAATCGCGTTGCTCTTTGAGGGGGTGTCTGCGGCGCCATTCCTCCAGCGGATCGCCCTGCCACATGAGGGTGCGACCGAAGCGGTCCGGCTCGGGGAAGTCGTCGTAGTCCCGGGCGTAGTAGTAAACCGTCCGCTCAGATACTCCGAGCAGTTCAGCGGCTTCCTTGGTCGTCAAGTACTCCATACCCAACAGCGTAGGGTAATATCTGCCCAAGAGAGTTGGGTAAGGGGGTGGGTGTGGAGATCCAGCGCGGTATCAAGCACCGCCTGTACCCGACCCCTGAACAGGTCCAGGTGCTGGATAGGCAGGCCCACGCCGCCCGCGCCCTGTGGAACCTGTTGCATGAGTGGTGGACCATGGCCTCGGAGAACCGGCGGGTGTCCTTGAAGGACGCCGACGCGGTGATCAAACAGGCCCGCAAGGACATCGACTTCCTTGCCGTCCTCCCCGCCCAGGCCGCCCAGCAGGTGTTGAAGCAGTACCACCGGTCCTGGGTGAACTGCTGGGAGGGTCGTGCCGAAACCCCCCGGTTCAAGTCCCGCATCCGAGCGAAGATGACTGTGGACACCCCTCAGGGGCGGGACCTGAACATCACCGCTCTGTCCCGCCGCTGGTCCACCATCAAGATCCCCAAAGTCGGAACGGTCCGATTCCGCGCCCACCGGACCATCCCCGGGACCGTGACCGGCGCCCGTCTGGTGCGGGAGGCCAACGGGTGGCACATCGTGCTGCGCACCCACTGGGAACAGCCCGACCCCGTACCCCACCCCGGCCCCACGATCGGTATCGACCGAGGCATCGCCGTGGCCCTCGCCCTGTCGGACGGCACCCACCACACCCACACCCCGTGGGAGCGGCCCAAGGAAACCGAACGGCTCCGCCGCCTGGAGCGTAAGACCGCACGCCAGCGCCGGGACCGAAAGCCGGGTGAGAAGACCAGCAACCGGCTCACGGCCACCTATGACAAGATCGCCTCCCTGCGAGCCCGCTTTGCGCGGCGCCGCTCCCACTGGCAACACCAGACCACCCGCACCATCGCCGACACCTACAGCCTCATCGGGTTAGAAGACCTCAACATCGCCGGGATGACCCGCTCCGCGCGCGGTACCATCGACAACCCCGGACGCAACGTCGCCCAAAAGGCCGGATTGAACCGGTCCATTCAGGGCGAGGCATGGCACCAGCTCCACGCCCAACTGGTCTACAAGACCACCGAACGCGGCGGCCGTGTGGTTGTCGTCCCCGCCCCGCACACCTCCCGAAGGTGCCACCGGTGCGGGTTCTCGGATGCGAAGAACCGCAAGAGCCAAGCGTCCTTCGTCTGCCAGAACCCCACCTGCGGATGGGGCGGGAACGCCGACACCAACGCCGCCCACAACATCCACCACGCCGCCCGGCAGGCGGCAGTTCGAGAACCCGCGCAAGGAAGAGGCGTGGCAGGACGTGGAGGCCGACAACGGCCCGCGAAGCGTCAACCGAAGCGAAAGGGCAACCCGCATGGGAAACCCTGAGCTGGAAGCCCCCGCGTTCACGCGGGGGAGACTTCACGTGTACGAACTGGACATCGCGGGCCCCTGTTATGTGGCCACCGGTATCCACCACGACCGTCTCAAGGTCGAACTGCCCTATCCCATGGACATCGACCTGACCGAGTACCGCAGGATCTGAGCCGGGCAGTGCTCGGGCGCCCGTGCCGTGGCAGGGGCCGGTTCCACCCTCAACTCGGGGTCCGGCCCGTGCGGGTGAGGCGCTCGCCCAGGCGGGCCATCTCCGTGCGCAGTTCCGCGGGCTCCTCGACCTCCATCTCCACGTCCAGCATGGCCAGGTAGCAGGCCATGCCCACCAGTTCCTGACCCGCGCACAACAGCACACAGGAGTGCTCGTCCACGGCCTCGATGGGTCCGTAGCGGGCGGCCGGGCCCTCCAGCGCCTCCTCGGCGGGCACCCCCAGGCGGACGCGCGCCTTGATCGGCCACATGTGCAGGTTCATCCGCTCGGCCAGGTAGGCCGCCACCCCCTGTTCGGGCGGGTCGCGCGGCGGCACGCGCGGGCCGGTGGGGGTGAGCGGGCGCATCCGGTCCACCCGGAAGGTCCGCCAGTCCTCGCGGCCGGTGTCCCAGGCCACCAGGTACCAGCGGCGCCCGTGGGACACCAGCCGGTGCGGCTCCACGATCCGGCGGCTGGCCGCACCCCCGTGGCTCTCGTAGTCGAACCGGAGCCGTTCGCTGTCGCGGCAGGTCGCCGCGATCAGGGCCAGGGTGTCGGCGTCCACCGTGGGCCCCTCGGAGGGCATCGGCACGGTGAAGGCCCCCAGCGCGTCCACCCGGCGGCGCAACCGGGAGGGCAGCACCTGCAGGAGCTTGGCCAGAGCCCGCACAGAGGTCTCCTCGATCCCGGAGACCCCGCCCTGGGCGGCCGTGCGCAGCCCCACCGCCACCGCGACCGCCTCGTCGTCGTCCAGCAGCAACGGGGGCAGCGCGGCGCCCGCCCCCAGCTGGTAGCCGCCGCCGGTGCCCATGGTCGCCTGAATGGGGTAGCCCAGGTCCCGGAGCCGGTCCACGTCGCGCCGTACGGTGCGCGGACTCACCGCCAGGCGGTCGGCGAGGTCCGATCCGGGCCAGTCCTTGCGGGTCTGGAGGAGGGACAGGAGCTGGAGCAGTCGGGCCGATGTCGACTTCATGCCCTGAGTCTGCCAGGAGTCCAGGTCAGTCGCTGTCCTTCAGTCACCCGCGGAGCGGACACCGTCCCCTCAGGGGCTCGGGGCGTACCGCGACATGGGCGAGGGCGGCACCGGCCTGGAACGCGGCGGCCACCCCCAGGCACAGGTCCGGGGACCGGTCGGCGAGGGGACCGGCCAGGGCGGCCCCGGCCGCGAAGGCGCTGACCTTCAGGCTCGCCGCGGTGGTGAAGACCTGGGTGCGCACGCGCTCGGGCGCCTCCCGGTGGCGGACCGCGAAGAGGCCGGTCAACTGGGGTCCTTCGGCGGCGCCCACCGCGGTGGCGGCCAGGACCAGCCACGGGGCGGAGGGCGCCGCGAGCACGCACCCCACCCCCACCGCCTGTACCAGGACACACACCAGCACCACGGTGTCCGGGCGCACCGGCAGGGGACGGCGGGCCAGGAACAGGTTGGTCAGTACGGAGGCCACGGCCATCACCGACAACAGGACCGCCCCGTGTCCGGCCCCGCCCAGCAGGCGCTGGCCCAGGATCGGCGCGCTCACCACGAGCATGCCGGTCCCGGTGACGGACACCGTGGAGACCAGGGTGACCCGCAGCAGCGCCCGGTTGCCCAGCACGGCACGGGTCCCGGCGACGAGCTCGCCCAGCACGGGCGAGGGTTCGGGGCGGGCGGGGCGGGCGGGCAGCGCCCAGGCCACCGGAACCGCGAGGGCGATCAGGACCACCGCGGTCACCACCGCCGCCGTGGCACCGGACCAGACCGCGACCGCTCCGGCCAGTGCCGGCCCGAGCAGGCCGGCCGCGCTGAAGGTCATCGCGTCCCAGGCGTTCGCCCCGGCCATGCGCTCCGGTGACAGGAGCCGGGGCAGCTGCGCGGTCCAGCCGCCGGACAACGCGGGCCCCAGCAGGCCGATGCCCAGGGCCAGCACCACCACCGGGGCGAGCGGGATCCGCTCCAACAGCAGTGCCACGGAGGCCAGCCCGGCCGCGTAGACAGCCAGAGCGCCTGCCAGGACACGGCCGGGGCGCAGTGCGCGGTCCAGCAGGACACCCACCGCGGGCCCGCCGACCGCGGCGGTCGCGGTGATCCCCGCGAGCAGGGCCGAACCCGTGGCGGCGGTGCCGGTCGCCGCCACCCCCAGGAGCAGCAGGGCGGGGCCCGACGTCTCGTCGCCGGTGCGGGCCGTGGCCGCACCGAACAGGTACCGGGGCAGTGCGTGGCGTCGGATCATCCACAGGACGCTACAAAGTAACGCCAGAAGGCACCATGGGCGTTACATTGGAGTCATGGAGACACCCGGCGTGATCGCGGTGGGGGCGGTCCAGTCCGTGGTTGACCGCACCGTCGACCTGCTCGACACCCTGGCATCCGAGGAGGCCACCCCCGCCGAGGTGGCCGTGGTCCTGCGCGAGCACGGCGAGACCGGCCCCGACCCCACCCCGGAGGACGTGGCGGCCCTGTGCGAGGCCGCCACCGAACTCCGCTCCGTGCTGGCCGCCCCCACCCTGGACCTGGCCGCCGAACGGGTCAACGCCCTGCTGGCCCGCGCCGCGCACCCGCCCCGGCTGAGCAACCACGGCGGCGCCTTCAGCTGGCACGTGCACGTGGACAGCGACGACGAGGACGCGCCCCTGGCCGAGTGGTTCCTGTCCTCCGCCGCTCTGGTGCTGGCCCTGCTGATCAGTGACCGCCAACGCCTCCCGGGCGGGGTGTGCGCGGCGGGCGGCTGCGAGCGGGTGTTCGTCGACACCGCGCACGGCAGCCGCCGCCGCTACTGCTCCCGCCGCTGCGCCACCCGGCAGCGGGTCGCCGCCCACCGCTCACGCACGTGACCGGGTTCGGGTCCGACGGCGCTCCCGGCCCATCGCCGGTCGGGCAGAGCGAGGCTCAGGCCTCCCGCCGGACCCCTCCGGGCGGCCTCAGGAGGTGACGGCCACCGCCTCCACCTCGACCAGCTGGTCGTCATAGCCCAGCACGGACACACCCAGCAGAGTGCCGGGCGCGTCGTGTTCTCCCATGTGGGAGCGCACCACCCTCCAGACCTCGACCAGGTCCTCCTGCCTGTCGGAGACCACGTACATCCTCATCTGCACGATGTCGGTGAGTTCGGCACCGGCCCCGCGCAGGGCGGTGGCCAGGTTGCGCATCACCTGGTGGGCCTGGCCCGCGTGGTCGCCCACGGCCACCGTGGCGCCGTGCTCGTCCAGCGGACAGGCCCCCGCCGTCCACACCACGCGTGCCGGGGACTGCGCCGAGGCCGCGTAGGCGTACTCCACCACCGAGGTCAGTTCCTCGTTGCGGATCAGCTTGACCGCACCGCTCATGGATTCCCTTCCCGCCGTTGGAGGTTTCGGGGGGACAACGGCCGCGCACGGCCCCCGGTTCCGCCCCGAGGCGCAAATCCGTCAGGTGCGGCGCGTCCCGTCCGGGATCAGGACGCTCAGGCAGGTCACGCAGGCCTCCAACCTCTCGAACTCGGAGATGTCCACGGGCAGCACCCGCCAGTGGTCCGCGGTCAGCCCGCGGATGGTCTCGTGGGCGGCTGCGCTGACCAGGACGTCCCGGCCGCCCAGAGGCAGCACGTGCGCACCCGCTTCCTCGGGGGCGCACCGGATCGGCGGCAGGGAGGGGGCGTCGACCAGTTCGGGCAGGCCGACGAGTGAGCCGTCGGGCAGAGCGGTCACCGCGGACTTCAGGTGGAGTGCCCGGCCCAGGGCGACCCGGTGAACCTTGCGGCCCAGCGGCGCCAGGAGCTGTTCGAGCTGCTCGACGCCTTCTTCGTTGGTCCTGGCGCCCACACCCGTGTAGACGGTCTCCCCGACCTGGAGGACGTCGCCGCCGTCCAGGGTTCCGGGCGCCTCGATCCGGGCCACCCGCAGCCCCAGGGCGCGGACGGCCTCCTCCACCCCCTCGACCTCACCGCGCCGGGTCTCGGCCCCGGGCCGGGTCAGGACCGCGAGGTCCTCGCACACCACCAGCGGGTCCTCGACGAACACCGAGTCCGGGTGCTCCGGTGCGGGGTCCACCTCGCGCACCCGCCAGCCCGCCGAGGCGACCGTCTCCTGGTAGATGGTGTACTGGCGCGCCGCCAGCACCGGGTCCACCGGGGTCCGGGGGATGTGCGTGACGATGCCCTCCGCCAGCCGGGGGCTGGGACGACGCATCAGGGCGACCCCGTGGTAGGTGTAACCGTCCATACGACCTCCTGGGATTGGTCAGGGAAAAAGGGGGCCGGGCTCCGTCGGGAAGCCGCAGCGTATCGCGCCTCCATACCCCGTTTCCCGGACCGGCACGCGGGCCCGCCGGCTTGTTCGGGGGAGCCGGTCGGGGCAGGGTGGGACCCATGGACGTCATCGTTGTCGGCGGCGGGATCGTGGGAGCCAGCGCGGCCTTCCACCTGGCCAGGAAGGGCGTGTCCACGGCGCTGGTGGACTCCTCGCACCCGGGGCAGGCCACGGCGGCCGGAGCGGGGGTGGTCTTCCCCTGGCCGTTCCCCTGGGACCCGCCCCCGGTGCGGGACTTCAAGGTTCGTGCGGCCGAGCACTACCCGCGGCTGATGGCGGAGCTGGCCGAGGACGGGCAGGTCACCGGCTATGAGGTGGTCGGCGGGATGTCGGTGGACCGCGAGGGCGAGGACGCGGGGTACGAGCTGCTCAGCACCCTGGCGGAGCTGCCCGAGTACGCGTCGATGGGGCGCGTGGAACGGTTGGCGGAGGGCGAGCCGCGCGAGCGCTTCCCGCTGGTTCCCGAACCCTACGGCGGGGTGTACGTGGGGGGCATGGCCCGGCTGAACGCCGTGAGGGCGCGCACGGCGCTGTTCAACGCCGCCGAGGAACGTGGGCTGCGCTACTTCAAGGGCGACGCCCGGCTGTTGTGGAACGGGCGCCGGGTCACCGGGGTCCGGGTGGGTGCCGAGGACCTGGAGGCGCCGGTGGTGGTCGTGGCGGCCGGCGCGTGGTCGGCCGGCCTCCTCGCGGTGGCCGGTGTCGAGCTGGGGGTGCGCCCGGTCCGCGGCCAGATCACCCACTTCTCGCTACCCGGGAGGGACACGCGTGCCTGGCCGGTGGTGCGTTTCGGCGAGCGGGACTACTTCGCTCTGGCGTTCGGCCCCGACCGGGTGGTGACCGGAGGCACCCTGGAGCCCGAGGCGGGCTTCGACCGGAGGGTGACGGCCACGGGCCTGCTGCACAACCTGTCCACCGCCCTGGAGGTCCTCCCCGGGCTGGCCGACGCGACCGTGGTCGAGACCAGGGTCGGCTTCCGGCCCGGTACCCATGACGGACACCAGCTGCTCGGCCCGGTCGAACGCCTCCCCGGGGTGCTGGTGGCCACCGGCCTGGGCTCGGAAGGGCTGACCTTCGGTCCCTTCCAGGGGTTGGTCGCCGCCCGTCTGGCGATGGGGGAGGACCCCGGCGTGGACCTGTCCGCCTTCGTTCCCGACCGCAGCCAGACACCGCTGTGACTCCGCTCCGACCGGACCGGGTATCGGGGGGCACGGGCCCGGTCGTCGCGGTCTTCGGTCCCCGGTCGACGGCGGGGCGGGCGGTTGAGTAGGGATACTCAGGCGCTGACCGGAGGACTCGGCCACCATGGACCCATGAACGCACCGATCCCTCAGCCCCGGTCCACCCCCCAGTTCTACCTCCAGTCGATGCTGGCCTTCGCGGTCTCCGCCGCCGGTTCCGGCGTCGGGATCGTCTTCCTCCCCGTCGACCTGTGGATGCGTGCCTTCCTCGGCATGAGTCTGCTGTTCGTCATCACCTCCACCTTCACGCTCGCCAAGTGCGTCCGTGACCGGCAGGAGGACACGGCCATGGCCGAGCAGGCGCAGTACTACCAGCAGCTGCCGATATGGCAGGGGGAGCAGCAGGTCCAGCCCAGGTCCTGAGACCGGGCACCGCGCAGGGGGAGCGCGGTGCCCGCCGGAGCGGCGCCGGCGGGGGCGGCGCCGCTCCGGCGGGCACGTCAGCGGTCAGGCGTTGGGCGGAAGGGCGGTCCCGGCGCCCCGCTGGCGTGTCCTGAGCAGGTCGTGGCGTTCACCGGGGAGCGTGGGCTCGCCCGCGCCCTGCACCACGAAACCGGCGTCGGCGATCATCTCCAGGTCGTCCCTGCCCTCCTGGCCCTCACTGGTGAGGTAGTCGCCGAGGAAGATCGAGTTGGCGATGTGCAGCGCCAGGGGCTGGAGGGAGCGCAGGTGGATCTCGCGTCCGCCCGCCAGGCGTACCTCCACGTCGGGGAAGACGAACCGGGCGGCGGCCAGGAGGCGCAGGCAGCGCTGCGGGGTCAGGTCCCAGGTGCCCTCAAGCGGTGTGCCCTCGAAGGGCATGAGGAAGTTGACCGGGACCGAGTCCGGACTGAGCTCGCGCAGGGCGTACAGGGCGTCGACGAGGTCGTCGTCGCTCTCCTTCATGCCCGCGATCAGCCCCGAGCAGGGGGAGAGCCCCGCGTGCTTGGCCTGTTCGACGGTCTCCACCCGGTCGGCGAACTCGTGCGTGGTGCAGATGTCGGCGTAGCGCTCTTCGGAGGTGTTGAGGTTGTGGTTGTAGGCGTCGACCCCGGCCTCGCGCAGTTTCTCGGCCTGGCCGTCGGAGAGCAGTCCGAGGCAGGCGCACACCTCGACCCCGGGGTACTCGTCCTTGATCCCCTCCACCGCCGGGGCGAGACGGGCCACGTCGCGGTCGGTGGGGCCTCGTCCGCTGGCGACCAGGCACACGCGGCTGGCCCCGGCCCTGACCCCGTGGGAGACGGCCTCACGGGTCTGGTCGGGTTTGAGCCAGGTGTACTTGACGATCTCGGCCTGCGAACCCAGGCGCTGGGAGCAGTAGAAGCAGTCCTCCGGGCACAGGCCGCTCTTCATGTTCACGAGGTAGTTGAGTTTGACGCGGCGCTCGAAGTAGCGTCGG
Source organism: Nocardiopsis sp. iso_40 (assembly GCF_056173285.1). Classification (NCBI taxonomy): domain Bacteria; kingdom Bacillati; phylum Actinomycetota; class Actinomycetes; order Streptosporangiales; family Nocardiopsidaceae; genus Nocardiopsis; species Nocardiopsis sp. iso_40. The sequence continues at coordinate 3,146,557 of NZ_CM149666.1, forward strand.
CGGACCCGTGACGCGGCGGCGACCAGGTCCATCAGGTCGTCGTCGGTGCTGGTCAGCACCTCCAGGAGTTCGTCGCGGGTGGGCGTCTCACGGCGAAGGGCCTTCTCGGCCAGGGTGTGGAATGTCGTCACGGGGTCGATCCTGGAGGCTGGGAGCGCGCCCACACAGTTGCCGAACCCGCCAAGAATCCGGCCGAAGTCTTGTGTGCTGCGCAAGTGTGCCTGGTCAGGCACCTTCTTGGGAGGTGTGGCCGTATCCGGCCACGGCTCTTCGGGGGGACGTTGCCGGTGGCCGGGGCGGGGCGGGCTGCAGTCCGCCCCGGTCGGCCGGGACGGGCATCGGCGTGTGTTCGGCCTTCTCAGCGTTGCGTTCACACATTCGCGGGCGCGTGCTGCATCGTGGTGCCAGCCCGGGCAGTCGGGCACGCCCAGGGGAGGGAGTCCGGAGTGAGTGGAGTCGGAAGCAGCCAGGTGGGGGAGTCCGGCGGGGACGTCAGCCTGGTCCACGTGACGATGATCGCGGCGGCGGCCGCGATGGGCGGATTCCTGTTCGGTTACGACAGCGCGGTGATCAACGGTGCGGTCGACGCCATCCAGCAGAGGTTCGAGGTGGGCCCCGGGGTGCTCGGGTTCACCATCGCTGCGGCCCTGCTCGGTTGTGTGGTGGGTGCTGCGACGGCGGGCAACCTCGCCGACAGGCTGGGCCGGATCCGGGTCATGCAGATCGCTGGTGTGCTCTTCGCCGTCAGCGCCATCGGCTCGGCCCTGCCGTTCTCGGTGGTGGACCTGACCCTGTGGCGGATCGTCGGCGGTGCGGCCATCGGTATGGCCTCGGTGATCGCGCCGACCTACATCGCCGAGGTCTCACCCGCCGCCTACCGCGGGCGGCTGGCCTCCCTGCAGCAGCTCGCCATCGTTTTGGGCATCGCGTGTTCGCAACTGGTCAACTACGCGATCGCCCAGGCGGCCGACGGCAGCGCGCAGAACGCGCTGGGACCCGTACAGGCCTGGCAGTGGATGCTGGGCATCGAGGTGCTGCCCGCCCTGGTCTACCTGAGCCTGAGCCTGGTCATCCCCGAATCCCCCCGGTACCTGGTCCGGGTGGGGCGGGTGGACCAGGCCCGCGAGATCCTGAGCGGCGTCGAGGGCGGCGGGACCGCGCGGATCGAGCAGCGTGTCGGTGAGATCCGGGAGGCCCTGGGGGCGGAGGTCCGTCCCCGGCTGCGCGACCTCACCGGGCGCTACGGGCTGTTGCCGATCGTGTGGATCGGTATGGCCGTCTCGGCCTTCCAACAGCTGGTGGGCATCAACGTCATCTTCTACTACTCCAGCTCCCTGTGGCAGTCGGTGGGCGTCGCCGAGTCCGACTCGCTCCTGCTGAGCCTGTTCACCTCGGTGGTGAACATCGTGGGTACCGTGATCGCGATCCTGCTGGTGGACCGGGTCGGCCGCAAACCCCTGCTGCTGGTGGGTTCGGCCGGGATGACCGTGGCACTGGCGGCGACCGCCTACGCGTTCAGCAACGCCGTGGTCCGGGGCGAGGAGGTCGTCCTCCCGTTCGACTGGGGCGTGGTGGCGCTGGTCTCGGCCAGTTCCTTCGTGCTGTTCTTCGCCCTGTCCTGGGGCGTGGTCGTGTGGGTGCTGCTGGGTGAGATGTTCCCGCTGCGTATCCGTGCCGCCGCCATGGGTGTGGCCACCGCGACCCAGTGGCTGACCAACTGGCTCATCACCGTGAGTTTCCCGAGCCTGCGTGACTCGAGCCTGCCGGGCACGTACGTGATGTACGCCGGGTTCGCGATGCTGTCGTTCCTGTTCGTGTGGAAGTTCGTCAAGGAGACCAAGGGCAAGACCCTGGAGGAGATGCAGGGCTAGGAGCTCGGCGGCCCTTTCCCGCCGTCCGGGAGCCAGCAACCCAGGCTTCCGGGGGCAGGAAGGGCGAACGGGCCGGTGCGGTTCCCGTGCACGGGAACCGCACCGGCCCGTTCGTGGCGGGGCTCGGAAGCCGTCCGCTCAGACCTGACCGGGCGCCCGGCCCTCGAACAGGTCGCGCACCTCCTCGGCCGTGCTCTCCCGCAACTCGTCATCGAGCAGCAACCACCGGGTGATCCCGACCGACTCCAGGAACCGCAGGTCGTGACTGGCGACCAGAAGCGCTCCCCGGTAGGCCTCCAGAGCGTTGGTCAGCTGCCGCACGCTGGACAGGTCCAGGTTGTTGGTCGGCTCGTCCAGCATCAGCAACTGCGGGGCCGGGGAGGCCAGCATCGTCGCCGCCAGGGCGGCCCGGAAGCGCTCACCACCGGACAGCGTCCCGGCGCTCTGCGCGGCCCGCGCCCCCTTGAACAGGAATCGGGCCAACTGGGCGCGGATGTGCTGGGCGCTCACGCCCGGCGCCATCCGGGACACGTTCTCGAAGACGCTCAGTTCCTCGTCCAGCACGTCCAGCCGCTGCGGCAGGAACCGGGCCGGAACGGACACCCTGACCCGGCCCTCCACCGGTTCGTCCGCTCCGGTGAGGGTGCGCAACAGCGTGGTCTTGCCGGAGCCGTTGCGGCCGACCAGGGCGATCCGCTCGGGGCCGCGCACCATGAGGTCTCCCCCGACCAGTCTGCCGAACCGGAGACGCAGCCCGCTCAGTTCCAGCACGTCACGGCCGTTGGGCACCTCGGTGTGCGCAAGCTCCACCCGGATCTCGGCGTCCCTGCGGACCGCGTCGGCCGCCTCCTCCCGCCGCTCGCGGGCCTCCTCAAGCCGGTCCTCGTGCACACCGCGGAGCTTGCCCGCGGACTGCTGGGCGGCCTTCTTCAGCTCGTTGGCGACGATCTTCGGGACACCGCCCTGGGCGTCCAGCCTCCTGCTCCTGCTCTGCCGCTTGGCCAGTTTGACCTGGGTCTCCTCCAGTTCGCGCCTCTGTCGGCGCACGTCCGCGTCGGCGGAGCGCAGCATACGTTCGGCCGCCTCCTGCTGGACGGCCAACGCCTCCTGGTAGTCGGACCAGCCGCCCCCGTAGACCGTCACGGAGCCGGTGCGCAGTTCGGCGATGCGGTCCACCCGTTCCAGGAGTTCGAGGTCGTGGCTGACCACGATCAGGGAACCGGAGCGCCAGGTCTCCACGGTTTCGTGGAGTCTGCGGCGCGCGTACAGGTCGAGGTTGTTGGTCGGCTCGTCCAGCAGGAGCACGTCGGGGCGCTCCAGCAGTACCGCGGCCAGGCGCAGCAGGACGGTTTCGCCACCGGAGAGCTGGCCCACGGTGCGGTCCAGTCCGATGCCGTCCAGGCCGAGTGAGCCCAGGGTCGCCAGGGTGCGCTCCTCGATGTCCCAGTCGTCGCCGACCGTCTCGAAGTGCCGTTCCGAGGCGTCGCCCGCCTCGATGGCGTGCAGCGCGGCGCGCTTGTCGGCGATGCCCAGGGCCCGGTTGACCCGCAGGTCGGTGTCGAGGGTGACGTTCTGCGGCAGGTAGGCCAGGCTGCCGCCGACGGTCACCGAGCCCCGGGCGGGGCGCAGCCGCCCGGCCAGCAGCCGGAGCAGGGTGGACTTGCCTGCGCCGTTGGTGCCGACCAGCCCGGTGCGGCCCCTGCCCAGGGTGAGGGAGAGCCCGTCGAAGACGGCGGTGCCGTCCTTCCAGCGGAAGGACAGGTCGGAGCAGGCCGCGGCGGCACTCGCGGTGGTGCTTGTTTTTGGCATGGGTGTTCTCGCAGTCAGAAGCGGTGTGGAAAGGGCTTCGTGTGCGAGCACCACGCGGCCGAGGGCCGAGAGGACGGGCGAGAGGGTCCTGGACTGGTTAGGGACGGCTCATACACCGAGGTTCCATACACGCGACGGGCAGGCCGGTTACCGGCGCCGTACCGCGTGATGATCGCGAACCTCAGATGCGCAACGTCCACCTCTATCGGAGACGACAGGACGTGAGTACCCTACCCACCCGGTCCGTGCTGTCAACCGTTTTCCGGGGGATCCGGTGAGCGAGGCGCGGGTAGGCCGCGGGGGAGGAGGTCAGTACTCCTCGAGGTCGATCTTGCGCTGGAGGTACTCCTCCCGGCTGATCTCACCTCGGGCGTAGCGCATCCGCAGCTCCTGTGCGGCGGCGTCCGGCTCCGGGGAGGCGGGCCGCCGGGGAGCCTCGGGGAGCGGTTTCCCGTGGCGCTGCCTGAGGGTTCGGCTGACCTCGGTGACGGTGAGCACGAAGAAGAAGGCCAGCGCCAACATGACCAGGATCATGACCGCGGCGACGAAGATGTTCAAGGAACCGCTCCCTTGGCTGTGCGAGGGCCGGTGTACCTCACCTCCTCCCTGTCTACTCCCTTCCGGGGGCGTCCCGCCAGAGCGGGGACCGGCACGGTGAGGCCCCGGACGGGACCGGGCAGGGGGACGACCGGGGACCCGAGGCCGGACAAACCGCCGTAACCTGGGATATCGCGATCCGAAAGCCGTTGCAGAAAGGGCGGGATGCGCGTTCTCCTCGTGGACAACCACGACTCCTACACCTACAACCTGTTCCAGCTCCTCGCCCGCGTACTCGGCGAGGAGCCCCGGGTGCTGACCAACGACGGCCCGGGCTGGGCGGACCTGGACCCCGCCTCCGTGGACGCCGTGGTCGTCTCCCCGGGACCGGGCCGCCCGCAGACCGCCCGCGACCTGGGACGGGTCCCCGACCTGCTGGCGCACACCCGCCTGCCGGTCCTGGGGGTGTGCCTGGGCCACCAGGCCATCGCCCACCTGGCCGGGGCCGAGGTGTCCCCGGCACCCGAACCCCGCCACGGTCACCTCACCCGGGTGCGACACGACGGCGCGGGACTCTTCGCGGAGGTACCGCAGGACTTCACCGCCGTGCGCTACCACTCCCTGGCCGTTCCCGAGCCCCTCCCCGGCTCCCTGGCGGCCACCGCCTGGGCCGAGGACGGTGTGGTCATGGGCCTGGAGCACCGCGAGCTCCCGCGCTGGGGCGTGCAGTTCCACCCCGAGTCGACCGCCAGCGACCACGGCTCCGACCTGGTCGCCAACTTCCTGGCCCTGGCCCGCCCGCATGCCCGTGTACGCACCTGCCCGGACCCGGCCCCCCGCGGGGCCTCCGCCCGGCGCCCGGACGCCGCGACGGCCCCCGAACCCGTGGTGGTGCAGATCGCGCGGGCCGTGGACACCGAACGCGCCTTCGCCCGGCTGCACGCGGGCGCCGAGTACGCGTTCTGGTTGGACAGCTCCCGCCCCGAGGGGCCCGCCCGGTTCTCGTTCCTGGGCGAGGCCTCGGGGCCCACCGCCGAGGTGCTCACCTATGACGCGGGCGACGCGGGGGTGCGGGTACGCACCGCCGCCGGTACCCGGGTCGAGCCCGGGAACGTGTTCGAGGCGCTGGAGCGCCGCACCGGCCACACGCCCCGTGGTGCCGGCCTGCCCTTCGGTTTCACCGGCGGTTACGTGGGCTACCTGGGTTACGAGCTCAAGGCCGAGACCGGAGGCGAACGCGCCCACGACGCATCCACCCCGGACGCGGTGTGGATGCGCTGCGACCGCTTCGTCGCCGTCGACCACCACGAGGACCGCACCTACGTGGTCTGCGCCGACGGGGCGGCCGACGCCCGCGCCTGGGCCGAGGAAACCCGTGCCGCCCTGCTGGACCTGCCCCCGCTCCCCGGACCCGTCCCCTCCGCCGCCCCCGTCGACCTGCCCGGCCTGCTGGAGCGGCCGCGCGAGGGGTACGTCGACGACGTCAAGGCGTGCCTGGGCCACCTCACCGAGGGGGAGAGCTACGAGATCTGCCTGACCAACCGGGTCCGGCTGCCCGACCCGGGCGGGGACGACCTGGACTTCTACCGTCGGCTCCGGGCCGCCAACCCCGCCCCCTACGCCGCCTTCCTGCGGCTGGGCGAAGTGACCGTGCTCAGCGCCTCCCCGGAGCGCTTCCTGCGCGTGGACGCCGACCGGATCGCCGAGAGCCGACCCATCAAGGGCACCGCGCCCCGGCACGGGGACCCGGCCACCGACGCCCGCATCGCCGAGGAGCTGCGCACCGGAGCCAAGACCCGCGCGGAGAACCTGATGATCGTGGACCTGCTCCGCAACGACCTGGGCCGGGTGTGCGAGGTGGGTTCGGTGGAGGTTCCCGCGTTCATGTACACCGAGTCCTACGCCACCGTGCACCAGTTGGTCTCCACGGTCCGGGGGCGGTTGCGTGCGGGGGTGTCGGCGGTGGAGGCGGCACGGGCGAGTTTCCCGGGCGGTTCGATGACCGGCGCCCCCAAGTTGCGGACCATGGAGATCATCGACCGCCTGGAGTCCTCGGCCCGCGGGGTCTACTCGGGTGCGCTGGGCTACGTCTCGCACTCGGGTGAGGCGGATCTGAGTATCGTCATCCGTACCGCCGTGCGCGCGAACGGCGAGGTCACCGTGGGTGCGGGTGGCGCGATCGTGCTGGACTCCGACCCGGAGGAGGAGTACGGGGAGATGCTGCTCAAGGCAGAGGTCCCCCTTCGCGGCCGCTGAGGCGTCCACCCCCTCGGTGCCCCGAGGGGGCACTCCCGGGGCTGGCTTCCAACTCGTCGGCAACAACACCCGGCGGCGAACTAGAACGTGTTGCAGTCCGGTGTTAGGTTCCGGCCATGCGAGTAGACGAGTACCTCGAACACGACGCCGTCGGCCTGGCCGCACTGGTCCGGGCCGGGGAGGTCACCCCGGCCGAAGTCCTGGAGGCCGCCATCGAGCGCGCCGCGCAGGTCGACCCCGCGCTCAACGCGATCATCCTCCCGATGTACGAGGAGGGCCGACGCCTCGCCTCGGCCTTCCCCGAGGGCCCGCTCGGCGGAGTCCCCTTCCTCCTCAAGGACCTCTTCCAGGACTACGCCGGATATCCCACCTCCGCCGGCAACCGAGCCCTGCGCCACCGGCCCGCGGTCCGGAACTCCGAGGTGGTGAACCGCTGGCTCTCGGCCGGTCTGGTGCCCTTCGGCAAGACCAACACCCCCGAGTTCGGCGCCAAGGGGGTCACCGAGTCCGACGAGTTCGGACCGGCCCGCAACCCATGGAACCCGGCGCACACCCCCGGCGGCTCCTCCGGTGGTTCGGCGGCCGCCGTGGCGGCGGGCATCGCACCGGCCGCGGGGGCCAACGACGGCGGCGGTTCCATCCGTATCCCCGCCGCCTGTTGCGGGCTGTTCGGGCTCAAGCCCGGGCGCGGCCGGGTGCCGTTCGGGCCCAACGGTGGCGAGCCCATGCACGGTGCCTCGGTCAACGGGGCCCTCACCCGCACCGTGCGTGACAGCGCCGCTCTGCTCCAGGCGATGGCGGGCTCCGAGGCCACCTCGCCCTACCCGATCGCCCCGCCCGACCGCCCCTACACCGAGGAGGTCGGCCGCGACCCGGGGCGGCTGCGGATCGGTTTCACCGACCGCTCACCGCTGGGCACCCGGGTGCACCCCGAGGCGGTCCGGGCGGTCCGTGGGGCGGCCGCACTGCTCGAGGGGCTGGGCCACGAGGTGGTCGAAGCCGAACCCGACATCGACGGCCGGGCACTCACCGAGGACTTCCTGACGCTCTGGTACGGCTCGATGGCCGCCCTGGTGGACGGGGTCAAGGCCGACACCGGCTGCTCGGACGGGCACTTCGAACCCGACACCCTCATGCTCGCAGCCATGGGCCGGACCCGCACCGCCGCCGACTACGTGCGCGGCAACAACCGCTGGAACGAGCACGTCCTCGCGCTCGCCGACTTCCACTCCCGCCACGACCTCCTCCTCACCCCCACCATCGCGGGACCGCCGGTGACCGTGGGACGTCTGGCCCCGCCGCCGTGGCTGCGCACCGTCGAACGCCTGCTGGTGCGCACCCGCACCGAACGCGTCGTCACCGCGACCGACCTGGTGACCACCGAGGTCATGAACAACCTGACCGCGACCCCGTTCACGCTGACGGCCAACCTGACCGGCACCCCGGCCATGTCGGTGCCGCTGCACTGGACGGCCTCCGGCCTGCCGTTGGGCGTGCAGTTCGTCGCGGCTCCGGCGGGCGAGGGGCTCCTGCTGCGCCTGGCCGCCCAACTGGAGGAGGCCAGCCCCTGGGCGCACCGACGCCCGACGGGGGTGCCGTTCCCCGCCCCGGCGTGAACCGGCCCTGACAGCCCCCGCCGCGGCGGGGGCTGTTCCGGCGCAGCCGCTCCGGGCACAGGAGCCCGGCAGCCGCCGCTGCGCCGGCGCCCCTGCTCGTGCCCCTACACGGTCAGGACGATCTTGCCGGTGGTGCGGTCGGTCTCACCCAGGGCGTGCGCCTTGGCCGCCTCGGCCAGCGGGAGGACGGTCTCCACGTGGGCCCGCAGTTCTCCCCTGTCAACCAACCCGGCGATCGCGTTCATACCCTGGTGGTCGGCCTCCACCAGCAGTGTCTCGACCCGGACCCCCAGGCTCCGCGCCCGCTCCTGCTCCTGCGGGTCCTGGCCGGGCAGGAGCGAGACCAGGGTCCCGCCCGGGCGCAGTACCTCCAGGGAGCGGGTCCGGGTTTCTCCCGACACCGGGTCCAGGACCACGTCGATGTCCCCGGTGGCCTCGGTGAAGTCGGTCGTGCGGTAGTCGATGACCTCGTCCGCGCCCAGCTCGCGCAGGAGGGCGTGCTTGGGCTCGCTCGCGGTGCCGATGACGTACGCGCCCAGGGACTTGGCGATCTGCACCGCCACGTGTCCGACCCCTCCGGCGGCGGCGTGTACCAGCACGCGCTGTCCGGCCCGGAGCCGGGCGGTGTCGACCAGTGCCTGGTAGGCGGTGAGGGAGACCAGCGGCAGCGCTCCGGCCTGGACGTGGTCGACCGAGGCGGGTTTGCGGGTGAAGGCGCGCGCGGGGCCCAGGGCGTACTCGGCGTGCGAGCCCACCCCGTGCGGGTAGGGCAGCATCCCGAAGACCTCGTCACCGGGCTTGAACAGGGTGACGCCGTAACCCACGGACTCCACGACCCCGGAGACGTCCCAGCCCAGGACGAGGGGGAGACGGTTCAGGAAGAGGCCGCTCGCACGGTGTTTCCAGTCGGTGGGGTTGACCCCGGCGGCGCGGACGGAGACCAGGATCTGGCTGGGTCCCGGGGCGGGGCGGGGGAGCCGGACCTCGTGCAGGACCTCCGGTCCGCCGTGGGTGTCCTGGCTGATGGCGCGCATGGTGGCGTTGCTGTCGTTGCTCATGGTTCCCAGGTTGACGGATCGGGCGCCGTCGACACCATGGCATGATTGCCATCTTTGGATAGGATCTTGCCATGAGTACTCCGCACCGTGTCGTGGTCCTGGCCCTGCCGGGCGTCTACCCCTTCGAGCTGGGCATCCCGAACCGGGTCCTCGGGTCCGCCGAGGGCCGGTACGAGGTTCTGACCTGCGGGATCGAGGGATCCTCGGTGCGCACCAACACCGACTTCGCGATCACCGTCGAACACGGACCCGAAGTCCTGTCCACCGCCGACACCGTGGTGATCCCGCCCTTCGACCACCGCCTGCTCTCCGAAGGACTGCCCTCCGCCGCCGGCGCGGCCCTGGACGCGGTACGACCGGGGACCCGAGTGGTCTCCATCTGCACCGGAGCGTTCCTCCTGGCCGCCGCGGGGTGGCTCGACGGGCGTCCGGCCACCACCCACTGGAAGCTCGTACCGCTCTTCCGGCAGTGGTTCCCGCGGGTCGACCTGGACCCCGACGTCCTGTTCGTCGACGACGGCGACCTGCTGACCTCCGCGGGGGCCGCCTCGGGGGTGGACGTGTGCCTGCACCTGGTGCGCGCCGACCACGGGAGCGAGGTCGCCAACCGGGTGGCGCGGACCTGCGTGGTGCCCCCCTGGCGGGACGGCGGCCAGGCCCAGTACATCGAACAGCCGGTGCCCGAGGAGGGCCGGGACGGGACAGCCGCCACCCGTGGCTGGGCGCTGGGGCACCTCGGTGAACCGCTCGCCCTCACCGACATGGCCGCGCACGCCAACATGAGCCTGCGCACCTTCATCCGGCGCTTCAACGAGGAGGTCGGGGTGAGTCCGGGCCGGTGGCTGACCCAGCAGCGGATACTGCGGGCCCGGCACCTGCTGGAGTCCACCGACCTGCCGGTGGAGGACATCGCCGGGCAGGTGGGCTTCGCCACCGGTACCTCGTTGCGACAACACCTGCGGGCCGCCATCGGGGTGTCCCCGCTCACCTACCGGCGCACGTTCCGAGGCGCCATGGCCGACGTTTCCTGAGGTCAGAGGCGCTCATCAGGAACTCATTGAGATACTGATGACAGACATAGGGTGCCTCATTGGAAAATAATTGCTCGGACAACTAGCGTCGGTCACGTCGCGGCCCTGACTCTGTCGTGTGCGGTACGTCAGGGCCGGCGACAGGCAACACATCATCCAGGCCCACCGCCCGAGCACCTTCGGAGTGACACAGCATGTCCAAGATCCTCTTTGTGATGACCGGCGCCGACCACTGGACACTGGCCGACGGAACCCCGCACCCGACCGGTTTCTGGGCCGAGGAGGCCGTGGCACCCTACGAGGCCTTCAAGGACGCCGGACACGAAATCGTGGTCGCCACCCCCGGCGGGGTCGTTCCCCCCGTCGACCAGGGCAGTCTGGCCGCGGGAGCCAACGGCGGCCAGGAGAACGCCGACCGGGTCGCCGCCGCCCTGGACTCCTTCACCGAACTCCGCTCGCCCGTCAAGCTGGAGGAGGTCGACCTCGACGAGTACGCCGCGGTCTACTACCCCGGCGGGCACGGCCCCATGGAGGACCTGGCCGTGAACACCACCTCCGGCCGACTGCTCACCGACGCCCTGGACTCGGGCAGGCCGCTCGGCGTGGTCTGCCACGGCCCGGCCGCCCTGCTGGCAGCCGAGCGCCCCGACGGCACCAACGCGTTCGCCGGTTACCGGGTCAGCGGCTTCACCAACGACGAGGAGACCCAGGCGGGGCTGGCCGACAAGGCCCGGTGGCTGCTCCAGGACCGCCTGGTCGAGGCCGGGGTGGACTTCCAGGAAGGGGAGCCCTGGGCGCCCAAGGTCGTGGTGGACCGGAACCTGGTCACCGGCCAGAACCCGGCCTCCTCCGCCCCGCTGGCCCAGGAGCTGCTCAAGCAGCTGGGCTGAGCGGAGCCGGAGCGGGCGGGGCCCGTCCCGGGACCTGCGCTGGCCAGCGGAAAACCGGTTGCCCCGGCCGCTGGCCAGCGGCACCCTGGTGTCCCGTGAGCATCCCCCCGTTCCAGATCCGCGCCCGGTACACCGACACCACGGTCACCGTCTACCAGGCCTACGCCCCCGCCATCGGCGTCCCCGCGGCGCGCGACGGCCGATTTCCGCCCTCGTGGAAGCGCGAGCGGATGACCTGGGTCAAACCGTCGTACCTGTGGATGATGTACCGCTGCGGCTGGGGACTCAAGGAGAACCAGGAGACCGTCCTGGCGGTGGAGATCGACCGCGCGGGGTTCGAGTGGGCACTGCGCAACTCGGCACTGTCGCACTACGAACGGGACGTGCACGCCGACCGGAAGGCCTGGAAGCGCGAACTGCGCGAGGCCCCCGCACGGGTGCAGTGGGATCCCGAACGCGACCTGCGCCTGAACCCGCTGGGCCACCGTTCGCTCCAGCTCGGCCTCTCGGGTGAGGCCTCGCGCCGGTACGCCGACGAGTGGATGGTGGCGATCACCGACGTGACCCCCTTGGCCCACGAGGTGCACAGCCTGGTGCGCAAGGGCGACCTGGACGCGGCGTCCGAGCTGTTGCCGCGGGAGCGCCCCTACCCGGTCGCGGAGCGGACGATCGCCCACCTGTACCCGGCCGCTGCTTCGGCCCGCACGGACTGACCCGGCAGGCCCCTCCTCCCACCCCGGGACCTTTCGTGCGGAGCGCTAGCCGGCCGGTTCCGCACGGACGCGGATGCCGTCACGGGTGTACGCCCAGGCGGTTCCGCAGGTGAAGGGGAGTTCCCGGCACCCCTTCGACAGGCACGGCTCCCAGGCTCCGCAACGCCCCCTCCCCGTGTGGGCGGCACCGTCCGGATCCGGCTCGTCGGGACCCAGGGTGGCCAGGAGCGCGTGGGCCTCCTCGGTGCCGAAGGCCGAGACGGCCAGGCCGCGCAGCTCCCGTTCCCGGATCGGGTCCAGCCCGTCACGGAACACCAGTACGTCGGACAGCGTCCGTCGGGCCAGGTCCACGACCTCGCGCTGGGCGGCCGAGAGGTGGGGGTGGGCCCGCTCGTAGCGGCGTAGGTGCTCCAGCCACAGGTCACGGCGGGCCAGGGGCGGGAGTTCGGCGAAGACGAGGCGGCGGCGGACCAGCGGGTGGGACACGAACGCGTCGTAGTCCCTCGGCAACCGGTCCCGGTTGGTCTCCACCCACTCCCGGGCCAGGGCGTGGTCGGAGCGGGCCAGCCCGGGGGTGCGTCCGGCCAGCGCCAGGGTCACGAGCGCGGCGCCGCCCGCGGCCCAGCGCAGCAGGCGCGGCCGCACCGGGACACGGGCGGCGGAGACCCGCGCCCGTTCCCAGGGGGCGCGGCAGCGTTGGCGGCTCAGTTCCCCCAGCGCCTCCAGGACCCGCAGCGCCACCCGCGCGCCCAGGCCGCGCACGAACGGGCGGACCATCGCCGCCCCGCTCCAGCAGCGGACATCGTCGCCGCGGTGGCGGACCAGGGTCGGTACCCAGGGGGCGTTCGGCCCCCACTGGCGGACCCGCCACTCCCGCACGTCCGGGTGGGTGAGCGGCAGCGTCTCCAGCCTGCCGCCGGACACGGCCTCCACCGCGTGGGAGATGTCGGCGCACCTGTCGCACGAGGAGTCGAAGGCCAGTACGTACCGAGTCCGAATGTTCCTCATGTTCTCCTTCCCCAACCGCCACATCCCAGTGTTGGGGCACGGACTCCGGCGTGGGACGGGTTTTCGGAACTTGGTATGCCCAATCAGTGGGAACCGGAGGCAGAAACGGTGCGAACACGGATGAATCCGCGCTCGCACCGCCCGTTCTCGCTCGTTTCGGTACTACTCGAACCCGGGTTCGCCCTTGCACACCAACCACTCCGGGCCGTGGGGCCGACCCGCCTGCCGATCACCTCGGCCCGGCCGGGGGACGGCCACGACAAAGGTGCCGGGACGCGGCCCGCGGGGACGGCGGCGGAGGTCGTGCACAGGTCGAGTGGCGAAAATCGTTGTCCCAGGGCCGTCCGCGATACGGTTACGGGCATGGGGAACACACCGGCGCGGCCGTCCACTTCGGCCGAGGACTACGTGAAGGTCATCTATGACCTCCAGGAACGCGGCACCGGGCCGGTGACGATCTCCGGAATGGCCGAGCGGCTCTCGGTGTCCAACTCCTCGGTGTCGGGGATGCTCCGCAAACTCAACGAACTCGGCTTCGTGGAGCACCAGCGGTACGGCAACGTCAGCCTCACCGAGACCGGGACCAAGGCCGCACTGGCGGTCCTGCGCCGCCACCGGCTGCTGGAGACCTACCTGGTGGCCGAGCTGGGCTACTCCTGGGACGAGGTACACGACGAGGCCGAAATCCTCGAACACGTGGTTTCGGACAAGTTCGTCGACCGTATCGCCGCCCATCTGGGGGAACCGGTGGTGGATCCGCACGGCGACCCCATCCCCACCCGCGAGGGCGCCATCGTCGAACGCGAGTCCGTGCTGCTCTCCGAGGCCGAGGCCGGGACGTCCGGGGTGATCGTCCGGGTCAACGACACCGACCCCGAACTCCTGCGCTACCTGGCCGACATCGACATCGGCATCGGCATGCGCGTGGAGGTCGTGGAACGGCTTCCGTTCGCCGGTTCCATCCAGATCTCGGTACATCCGGAGAAGGGCGGCGAGGAGAGGGGCCAGGCCCTCGGCCTGGTCGCCGCCGAAGCCCTCTGGCTCAGCCCCGAGGACAGGTGAACCAGGACGCCTCCGGGTTCCCGGGGAGGAAGTTCCCCGAAAGCCCGGCTGCCGGCAGGTGCGGCCGCCCTGGTCGAGGAGGACGACCCGACCGCCGGCGGTCGCGAGGGACATCGGTCTCGGCCGGTTCCGGCCCCGCGGGGGCCGAACGCCGGTCAGGGCGATCTGGCAGCGAAGACGCGCCCCCGGAGACGATCGGCGCCCGGACGGCACGGACGGCCCGCCGCCGAGGCGGCGGGCCGCTGACCAGGCCCGTGCCCTACTGCTGCGGGCGCACGCCGGGGTTGCCCGAGTCGATGACGAACCTGGCCCGGTCACGGATGGGCGCCCCCGGTTCGCTCACGTAGTCGACCACCCGGTAGTCGGCGGTCCACTCCGTAGGGGTGACCGTGTTGCGCACGTAACCCCGGTTGCGGTTGATGAACCTGATGTGCGGGTTCTCGGCGAGCTGGACCGCGTCGCCCGGGTTCTGCTCCACCCCGTCCCGGCCGCTGGTGAAGGACGTGCCCACCAGTTCGGTGGCCACGGTCGCCGAGTGCTCGTCGTCGAAGTCGGCCTTGACGTCCACCACGTAGTTGGCGTGGACGTCGCCGGTGAGGACCACCGGGTTGGACACCCCGGCGAGCTCGTCACGGACGCTGTCCCGCTCGACCCGGTAGTTGTCCCAGGCGTCGTTGCTGAAGTTGGTGGCCCCGCCTGCGGCGAAGTCACGCTGGGAGAAGAACACCTGCTGGGCCAGGACGTTCCAGGTGGCGGTGGAGTCGGCCAGCCCCCGGGACAGCCACCGGCGCTGGTCGGCGCCCAGCAGGGTGCGCCCGGGGTCGTCGCGCTCGGAGTCCTCCACCTGCACGTCCCGGTACTGCCGGGTGTCCAGCAGGTGCATGTCGACCAGGTTGCCGAAGGTCAGTCTGCGGTACAGGTGCAGGTCGGGGCCGGCCGGGCGCTGGGCGGCGCGCAGCGGCATGTGCTCGTAGTAGGACTTGAGCGCGTGTTCCCGGCGCAGTAGGAACTCCTCCGGCGGCACGTCCTCCCCGTAGGAGGTGTCGTCAGCCCAGTTGTTCTCCAGTTCGTGGTCGTCGAAGACCACCGCCCAGGGGAAGGCCGCGTGCGCCGCCTGGAGGTTGTGGTCGGTCTTGTACTGGGCGTGCCGGATCCGGTACTCGGCCAGGGATCGGACCTCCCTCTCCGGGAGGTGCCCGCGGCCGATCTCGCCCTGGTCACCGGTCTCGTAGATGTAGTCGCCGAGGAAGGCAACCAGGTCCAGGTCCTCGTCAGCGAGGTGGGCCTGGGCGGTGTAGTGGCCGTTGGTGTAGCTCTGGCAGCTGGCGAACGCGAAGGCGAACCGGTCCAGCCGGGTGCCGGGCACCGGAGCGGTCCGGGTCCGGCCGACCGGGCTGATCTCGTTGCCGACCCGGAAACGGTAGAAGTAGTCGGCCCGGGGGCGCAGGTGCTCCAGTTCCACGTGTACCGAGTGCGCCTGCTCGGGACCGGTCTCGACAGTGCCCGAGGCGGCGAGCGTGGAGAAGTCCTCCCGGTGGGAGACCTGCCACTCGACCTCGACCGTGCGGGCGGGCATCCCGCCCAGACCGTCCTCCGCGAGGGGGTCGGGGGCCAGCCGGGTCCAGAGCACGACACCGTCGTGGCGCGGGTCGCCGGACGCGACGCCCAGGGAGAAGGGTTCGGTGATCCCGGGGCCCCGGGGAGCGGCCGCGAACGCGGAGGGCGCGCCCAGGGCACCGCCCAGGGCACCGCCCAGGGCCGCGGCGCCCAGAGTGACGGCTCCACCGACCAGGGCCTGGCGGCGGGTTGTGGCGGACCCCGCCACGGGGGGACCGGACGGTACGGAAGCTGCGGGGGATGCGGGCGATACGGGTGTACCCGGCATGCACGGTCTCCTGGAGTTCACGTGGGGGCCGCCCCGGCGAGCGCTCAGGACGGGAGAAGCCGTGCTCCATCCCGCCACGGAAAGCAGTACGTCCCAACCACTGCACGGTGAACATTGTCCTCCCCAGAGTGACTGAAAAGTAACTGAGGGTTGTGAGCTGGGCGTTTCTGTAATTTCCAGGCGTTGGTGTCGCCGCCGCCTTCCGCCCCGTGCCCGCGCCCCGCGTCATCCCCGGCCCGGCGCCGACCCCCGGTCACCTCGAGCACGGCTCAGAGCAGGCTGATGACGTGCTTGCCCCGCACGCCCCCGGCCTCCAGCGCGCGGTGGGCCTTGGCGATGTCGGTGAGCTCGTACACCGTGTCCACGACCGGGCGGACCTCACCGCGTTCCACGTACCCGGTCAGGTCGGCGAAGAGCGCGGTCTTGGGATTCCCGCTGAAGAAGATGGTCCGACGCCGCCCCAGCACCTGCGAACCCAGGATGTGCAGTACCGAGGCGAACGACCCGAAACTCACGGCCACCATGCGTCCGCCCGGGGCGAGCAGCCGGCGGTAGGCGGGCAGGTCGGTGGCGACGACGTCGATGACCGAGTCGAACCGTTCCAGCCGGGCCAGTTCCCCGGGGCCGGTGGTCGCGTAGTCGAAGGTCTCGTCGGCGCCGAGGCCGCGGACGAAGTCGAGGTTGCGTGCCCCGGCCAGTGCGGTCACGTGTGTTCCCATGGCCTTGGCCAGTTGGACCACCACGCTGCCGACCCCGCCGCCGGCCCCGCGTACGAGTACCCGGTCCCCCGGCCTGACCTTCGCCTTGTCCCGCAGCGCGGTGATCCCGGTGGTGCCCCCTGCGGGCAACGAGACCGCTTCGAACGGGTCGAGCCCGGCGGGGCTGAGGGACACCTGCTCCGGGCGCACGGCCACGTACTCGGCGGTGGCGCTGCCTCCGGCCCGTCCCACGGTGCCCCACACCCGGTCGCCCACGGCGAGCCCGCTCACCTGGGCGTCCACTTCCGCGACCTCACCAGCGAAGTCGATGCCGATACCCTTGGGAAAGCGCCGACCGGTCAGCGGAGCGAGCCGCCCAGCGCGCATCAGCAGCTCACCGCCGTTCACACTGCTGGCGTGCACCCGCACCAGAACCTGGCCCCGGCCGGGTTCTGGGCGGGGGGCCCTGCCCTCGTACAGCACCTCGGGTGCCCCGTAGCCGTCGAAGCGGGCTGCGCGCATCTCCGCCAAGGTCTTCTCCGTCCGTTCCGGTCCAGGGGAGGAGCTGGTCGTCCCCGCCCTCGTCGTCGAAGCTAACAAGCTAAACGGAGGGGTCGATCCGCTTGGCGTTAAAGTGAGAGGCATGCCGACGGAATCCTCTCGGAAGCCGCGCTCCGACGCCCTGCACAACCACCACCGCATCCTCGGCACCGCCCGTACCTCCTTCGCCGCAGGCGGCCTCGACGTGTCCATGACCGAGATCGCCCGCAGGGCCGGGGTCGGGATCGCCACTCTCTACCGCCATTTCCCCGCCAAGAGCGACCTGGTCATCGAGGTGTTCACCGATCAGATCACCGAGTGCGTGGCGGCCATCGACCGCGCCCTCGCCGACCCCGATCCCTGGCACGGCTTCCGCACCGTGATCGAGCAACTGTGTGAGCTGCAGGCCGTCGACCGGGGGCTCACCAGCGTGCTCCTGGCCTCCGTCCCCGACATCACGGTCTTCGAGCGGGAACGGGTCCGGGCCGAGAACGCCCTCGCAGAACTCGCCCGCCGCGCCAAGGCCGCCGGGCGGTTGCGCCCCGACTTCGTCCGCGACGACCTCACTCTGGTGATGATGGCCAACAGCGGCATCACCGCCGACTCCGAGGAGGACGCCCTGGCCGCCTCCCGAAGGTTGGCCGCCTACCTGGTCCAGGCATTCCAGGCCGGCCCCGAACGCCACACCCTTCCGCCCGCCCCCAGGCTCGGTCCGCATCCGGCCCTGCGGGGGCCGCACTGGCGGTGAACGCCTGGCCATGCGAGCGTCCGGCCCCGGGACGGCGCCCGACGAAGGAGTCCGCAACCCCTCGCGCCGCTCCGCCCCCGGCGCCTATCCTGGACGCATGGACCAGCGACATTAACTCCTAGGCCGCGGCCGAGGCCGGTCCGAGGCGAACGCCCGAGCACCACCGGGTGACCACCACCCCAGGTGCCCCAGTTCGCCCGACCGAAAGTCCTCCATGACCACCCTGCCTTCGCGCGTGCCCGACACGCGCCCGTCCAGGCTGACCCGGCCGCTCTACGCCTACGCCCTCCTCGAGGAGTTCGTCCTCCTCTATCCGCTGTACGCCCTCCTCTTCGCCGAGACCGGGCTGTCCGTCGCCCAGACCAGCTCGCTCTTCGTGCTGTGGTCCCTGACCGGCGCACTCCTGGAGATCCCGGCCGGCGCCTGGGCCGACGTCGTGCCCCGCCGCCACCTGATCGCCGCCGCACCGCTCCTGGCCGGCGCCGGGTTCGCACTGTGGCTGCTCCTCCCGTCCTACTGGGCGTTCGCCCTCGGGTTCGTCCTGTGGGGCGCGGGCGGCGCCCTGTCCTCGGGCGCTCTCGAAGCACTCGTCTACACCGAGCTCGCGCATCGCGGCGCCGCCGACCGGTACGCCCGGGTCATGGGGGTGGCCCGGGCCCTGGGCGTGGCCTCGGTGGGCGCGGCGACCCTGCTCGCCGTGCCGGTGATGGCCCACGGCGGCTACGCGGCGATCGGTGCGGCCAGCGTGGTCGCCTGCGTGCTGTGCGCGCTCGCCGGTACGGCCCTGCCGGAACACCGTCCCCCGTGCTCCGCCGGCACCGCGACCGACCGGAGGGAAGGCGCTGATCCCGCTCCGGGCTACCTGCGGATCCTGCGGGCCGGCCTGGCCGAGGCGCGCGGCAGCCGGGCCGTGCGCCACGCGATCGTGCTGGTCGTGGTCGTCACGGTGTTCTGGGAGATGCTCGAGGAGTACGTCCCTCTGCTGGCCGCCTCCGCCGGGGTGGCCGACCAGGACGTGCCGCTGGTGGTGTTGACGGTGTGGGTCTGCGTCACCGCGGGCGGGCTGCTCGCCGGTCCCGCCTCCCGCCTGTCCCCGCGGACCCTCGGAGCGTTCCTGGCCCTGGCCGCCGTGGCGATCGGCGCGGGGGCCCTGTTGGGGAACCCGGTCGGCTGGCTTCTGCTCGGCGGCGGTTTCGGCACGTGTCAGATGATGAACGTGGTCGTCGACGCCAGGCTCCAGGACAGCATCACCGGGCCCGGCCGGGCCACCGTCACCTCCCTGGCCGGTCTGGGCACGGAGGCGGCGAACGTCCTGTCCTTTCCGCTGTACGCCGGGGTGTTCCTGGCGCTCGGGCACGGGCCGGCCTTCGCGCTGTTCGCCGCCCCCTACCTCCTCACGGCCGTACTGACGGCCCGGGGCGGCGACCGCCGGACCTGCACGATGAGCTGATACGGTGCGCGGGCCGTGGGCGGGAGGGGCCGCCTGCGGCCCGCCCGCTTTCCCGGCGCCCCCTGTTCATTCCCTTGCATCCGTGAATAGCATCGTTTGTTGTGACACACCAGACGACGAACACCGCGAACAGTGACGGCCCGGGCCTTGCGTCCGTGCGCGGGATCAGCGTCAGTTACACCGACCGTGGAGCGGGGTGCCCCGTCCTGTTCATCCACGGCCACCCCTTCGACAAGAGCATGTGGGAACCCCAGGTCCGGGCACTGGCCGGACGCGGGTACCGGGCGATCGTCCCGGACCTGCGCGGCTACGGGCGCAGCACCGTCGTGCCCGGAGTGACCTCGATGGACACCCTGGCCCGGGACCTGGCCGCACTCCTGGACCACCTGGAGCTGGACGTGGTCAACGTGGTGGGCCTGTCCATGGGCGGACAGGTCGCGTTGGAGATGTACCGGCTCTTCCCCGACCGGGTGGACTCACTGACCCTGGCGGCGACCAACCCGATGCCCGAGACGGACCAGGGCAGGCTCTCCCGCAAGAGGATGGCCGCGCGTCTGCGCGAGGAGGGCATGCGCGGCTACGCCGACGAGATGCTGGTCGGCATGATGACCGCCGAGAACGTACGGGACCTGCCCGCTGTCGCCGACCACGTGCGCGCCATGATGTACGCGGCCCCGCCCGAAGGGGCTGCCGCAGCACAGCTTGGCAGGGCCGAACGCCCCGACCACACCCCGCTGCTCAAACGCATCTCCGCGCCCACCCTGCTGCTGGTGGGACAGCACGACGGTTTCACCCCGCCCGGGGGAGCCGAGCTGATGCACGTCCAGGTCCCGGACTCGGTCGTGGAGATCATCGAGGGCGCCGGGCACCTGCCCAACCTGGAGCGCCCGGACCGGTTCAACGAGGTCCTGCGCCGCTTCCTGGAACAGGCCCGCACCCGCTCCCGCGCGCTCTGAGCCGGGGAGCCCCCGGCTTCCCCGGACCGGTCGGGCCGGGGAAGCCGGGGGCGGGGGAGAGCCGGACGGTGTCCGGGTCAGACCGCGGTTCTCTCCACCGGCATCCACACCTCGCCCGTGGCGAGGTCGCCGTCCGTCCCCTCGTACTCCACCCTCACCATCTGCGGTCCCTGAGCGGACCGGTAGGCGGGATTGGCCGGGAACCACTCCGAGTGGGCGTACACCCAGATCCGCTGGATGGACTCGGGAAAGGTCACCCGTTCGAACTGGAAGGCCACCCAGGTGCCCGCGGGCACCTCCAGGACCTCCATCCCCTCAGGGGCCCCGGTGGCGGAACTGGCGGCCGCCACGTAGAAGTCGACGTCACTGCCCTCCCGCTGGTCGGGGTCGTGGGCGACGGTGACAGACAGGCCGCCGTGCGGCTCCTGGTCGGACAGTTCCCCGATCCGCTCGTGGACGTCCCTGCCCAGCCCCCGGACGAAGTCGACCACGGGCTGGTTGACACCCTCGTGGACCAGCGGGACCCGGGCCCTGGGTCCGACGAGGCGGAACGCCTCCTTCTCGACGATCCGGTAACGCATGGTGGTGCTCCCTTCGACGGTGAGGTGGAAGGTCAGGCGTGACTGGGAACTGAGCGCGGCACCCGAGCGCCGGGCCTGGCCCGGGCCGACCCCGTGCACGGCCCGGAACGCCCGCCCGAAGGCCTCCGCCGACCCGTAGCCGTAGCGGACCGCGATGTCGAGCAGGGTGTCCCTGCCCTCGATCACCTCGGCCCCGGCCAGGGTGAGGCGGCGCCGACGCACGTACTCGGAGATCGGCATCCCCGCCAGCACCGAGAACATCCTCCGGAAATGGTGTTCGGAGGTGAGCGCGGCCCGCGCCATCGCGGCCACGTCCACCGGTTCCCCCGGGTTCTCCTCGACCCGTCCGAGTGCCTCGTTCAACCGGTCCAGCACCTGTTCCTCCCTCGTTCACCAGCCAAGTTACGGACGTCTTCCCCGCCCCGACCCGACAGTTCGGGTTCGTCTCCGGTCGGGTCGGCGCCCCTGCCCGACCTGTGCCCCGGACGGGCTTGCGCCGAGGGAGAACCGTCTGTCATCCCGCCCGCCTACGCTCTACGTGTCAATCCCGGACCGCTCCACCCCCCGGAAGGCCCCATGGCCCAGAACACGCCCCCGCCCGCCGCCGAACGCCCCCGCCGCGCACCCCTGGGCGCGGAGTTCCGCAAGCTCCTGGGGGCGGTGGGCCTGGGCAACCTGGGCGACGGAATCGCGGTGGTGGCGCTGCCCTGGTACGCCACCACCCTCACCGACGACCCCTTCCTGGTCGCGTCGGTGGGCGCGGCCACCCGCCTGCCCTGGTTGTTCGCCCTGGTCGCCGGGGTGGTGGGCGACCGGGTCGACCGGCGCCGCCTGATGGTGGCCGCCGGGTGCGCCAAGGCGCTGCTGCTGGTGTCCCTGACCGCGATGGTCGCCCTGGGAGCCGGGTCGATTCCGTTGCTGATCGCGGTGGCACTGGCGGTGGGGGCGTGCGAGGTGTTCTTCGACAACACCGCGCAGTCGGTGGTGCCCACCGTGGTACCGCGCTCGCGGCTGGAGCGGGCCAACGGTTACCTCCAGGGGGTGGAGCGGGTACTCAACAAGTTCCTGGGCGCCCCGCTGGCCGGTGCGCTGCTGGCCGCCTCCGCCGCGTGGGCCTTCGGCGCCCAGGCCGCACTCGTCCTGCTGGCCGTGGTCTGCCTGCTCAGTCTGCGCGGAAACTTCCATCCGGCACCGGCCGGAGGACCCCGGCCCTCCGTCCGGTCCATGTTGCGTGAGGGAATGGTTTGGTTGTGGCGTCACCCGGTACTGCGCCCGCTGGCGCTGGTCACGGGGGCGTCCAACCTGGCCTCGGCGCTGATGGGGTCGGTACTGGTGCTCTTCGCCCAGGACGTGCTGGACGTGGGGCCGCAGGGATACGGTCTGCTGATGACCGTCACCGCCACGGGGGCGGTCCTGGGAGCGCTGGTGGTGCCCTCCTTCTCCGCGCGGATCCACCCCTCCACCGCCCTGACCGTGATCCTGGCGGCCCTGGGCGCGAGCGCGCTCACCGTGGGCCTGCTGCACGAGGTCTCGGTGTTCGTGGTCTGCTACCTCCTCACCGGGTTCGCCTCGACATGGTGGAACATCACCGTGCTCTCGCTGTTCCAGCGGTTGACCCCCGACCGGTTGCGCTCCCGGGCCTTCAGCGCCCACCGGACCCTGTCCTGGGGGATGCTGTCGGTGGGGTTGGCCCTGGGCGGGGCCCTGGCCGCCGCCCTGGAGGGACCGCTGGGACGCGAATGGGCGCTCTCGGCCCCCTTCGTGGGGGCGGGGCTGATCGGTCTGGCGCTGACCGGGGCCCCCGCCCTGGTACTCACCGTCGGGGCGATCGACCGGGCCCTGGCCGAGGCCCCTGATCCGACCTGACCGCCCCCGGGCCCACCCGGGAGATACGGACGGGAAAAATCTGGAAATCATCGGGCAAGGACCGTGTCTCGTTCGACGTGGCGCGCTGCCGGCAACCACCATGGCCCCCAGGATGACTCGCAGGCCGACCCCGAGAAGGAGGTGGGCGGGGCGGGGGTACACACGCCCCGCAGACTATGGACCTTGGTTTTCTGCGACCTCTGTACGAAAGCGACGGCCCAGTGGCCTCGGTGCACCTGGACACCAGCCGCGACACCACGGACGCCGAGAAGAAGATCGAACTGCGCTGGCGGCACCTGCGCGAGCACCTGGCCGACCTCGGAACCGACAAGGCCACACTCGACGTCCTGGAGGAGGCCATCGGGCAGGGCGACTCCCGCGCCTACGGCGACCACGGACAGGCGCTCTACGCCTCCGAGGGGCGCCTGCTGGGGGCTCACACCCTCGCCGAAACACCCAGGCAGGACCGGGCCTCGCTGCTTCCCATCCCCGACGTCCTCCCCCTGGCGGTCGACCGGGGCCGTAGCGTCCCCTACGTCCTGGTGGCCCTGGACCGGATCCACGCCAAGGTGTTCGCCTACACCGCACAGCCCGCTGCCAAACCCACGGTGGAAATGGAGAACGAGGGCTACGACCTGCAGGACATGGAATCGCAGGGACGAGTCCACCCCGGTCAGCGCGGTGATGCCGGAGGCCGCCGTGCCGACACCAACGTCTCCCAGGAACTGTGGAAGGAGAACACCGCCCAGGTCGCCGAGATGGTGCGTCAGGCGGTGCGCAAGGTCGACGCCGCGGCGATCATCGTCGGCGGTGACGACGAGGCCATCGCCTACCTGCGTGACAACCTCGGCCCCCGCCAGCTCACGATCCCGATCAAGGTGGTCGCGGGCGGGCGCGGCGGCGCCGACGCAGAGGAGCGCCTGCACGAGGCCGCTGAGGAGTGCCTGCGCGAGCTGATCCGTCAGGAGCGCGAACGGGCCTTCTCCGACTACCAGCGCAAGCTCGCCCACGACCAGGCCGTCAGGGGCACCGAGTCCGTCCTGCCGATGCTGTCGGAGGCCCGGGTGGAGACGCTGCTGCTGGGCTCCGACCGGATCAACGAGCCCGAGCTGTGGGGTTCGTACCACTCACCGGTCCTGGTGGACACCTCTCCCAGGAATCTCGACGATCCGGACGCGGGCTTCAAGGCCCCGGCCAGCGCGCTGATGCTGCGTGCGGCGGTGATGTCGGACGCCGGTTTCACCGAACTGCCCCAGACCGAGCAGAGCGCCCCTCCGGAGGAGGACGTGCACCCCGTGGAGGCGTGTGCCACGCTTCGGTTCCCGAAGTAGCGGGACCCCGACAGGTCCGGGAAAAGCCGGCGCCCCGCTCCCGTCCGTGGGGGAGCGGGGCGCCTCCGTGTTCCGGGCCCCGTGTGCCGGGATCGCCCGTGGGCCGCGAGGCCTAGGACCGGGCCCAGACACCCAGTTCGTTCCCGCTCGGGTCGGCGAAGTGGAAACGCCGACCGCCGGGGAAGGCGTAGGGGGCCTCCAGGATCCGGCCGCCGGCGCGTTCCACGTCCTTCACCGTCCGGTCCAGGTCCTCGGAGAAGAGCAGGACGAAGGGCCCTCCTCCGCGTACCTCGCCGTTCGGGTTGAACCCGCCCACCTCGGACTCCCCGTCGGGCGACCGGATCCCCGTGTACGCGGGCCCGTACTCGTTGAACCGCCACCCGAACGCCTCGGCGTAGAACCGTTTGGCCTCCTCCATGTCGGTGACCGAGATCTCGACGTAGTCCAGGGCGTGGTGCCGGTGCTGTGCTGATTCGCTCATGCCGGGCATTGTCCCCGACGGCTCCGACAGAACGGGGGCGAACACCCCGGTGCGACCGCACCGGCCCCGCCGAGTACAGCCGCCGCGCCCTGGCGGTCAGGGGCGGATGGCAGCCAGGTCCCGCTCGGCCAGCTCGGGGGCCTCCACCAGAACCCGGTGGACCGTCTCCAGCACCGGCAGCTCCGCCTTCGCCGTGGCCAGGGCGACGTCCTTGGCCGCCAGGCGCACCGGGTACAGGGCCTCGGTGGCGAAGGCCCGACCGGCCACCCCGCCCGCGGGTCCGGCCAGCAGCCCCTCGCGTGCCTGCGCCTCGGGCACCCCCAGTTCGCGGGCGAGTCTGAGGGTGTCGGCGACCACCGCCACCCCGCCGATCACCGCGTTGATCAGCACCAGTTTGAGCGCCGCTCCCGACCCCGGCCCACCGCAGTGCCGGACGGTCCCCAGACGGGTGAGCACCTTCTCCACCGCATCGTTCTCCGTCGGCGCGGCCTTGCCCCCGGCCAGGACGAGCAGCTCACCGGAGGCCGCACGGTCCACGCTGCCCATCACCGGGGCGTCCACCAGCGACACCCCCTCGGGCAGGCGGGCCCGCAGGTCGGCGACGGCGTCCGGGCCCACCGAGGACATCTCCACCCAGACCGTTCCCGGCCGCAGGGCGGGGAGCATCTGTCCGGCGACCGAACTCACGGCGGCCGGGTCGGCCAGCATCGTGATCACCACCGAGGCCCCGGCCACACAGGAGGCGGGGGAGTCGGCGACCGCGGCCCCCTCGGCGCCCAGGCTCCGTGCCTTGCCGGTGGTGCGGTTCCAGACGGTGAGGTCGTGTCCGGCGGTCAGGAGGCGGCGGGCCATGGGCGTACCCATGCGGCCCAGCCCCAGAAAGGCGATCGTGTCCATGCCCTCGACGCTAGGGCCGCGCGCACCCATGCCACAAGCGAATGTCTAGCATGGGAGGCATGCCGGAACGACATGACGTGTACGAGACCTTCCTCCGGGTGGCCGAAACCGGTTCCCTGACCGCCGCCGCCCGGAGCCTGGGGTACACGCAGTCCGCGGTCTCCCGACAGATCCACACCCTCGAACACGACCTCGGCACACCCCTGTTCGACCGGCTGCCCCGGGGCGTGGCGCTCACCGGGGCCGGACACGTCCTCGTGCCCCATGCCGAGGCGCTCGTGTCGCGGCTGGCGGCGGCCCGCACCGACCTGGAGGCCCTGCGCCGCCTGGACGGCGGGCGACTTCGGGTGGGTTCCTTCGCCACCGCCGACGCCGCCCTGGTGCCCCGTGCCATCGCCGCCTTCCGCACACGCCATCCCCGTGTCCACCTGTCCCGGGACGAGGGATTCACCGTGGACCTGCTGGACCGGGTGCAGCAGGGCGGGCTGGACCTGGCCGTGGTCAGCTCACCGCCCGACGGCGTCGGGGTCCGCCTGTCGCACCTGGCGGACGAACCGGTTCTGGTGGCGCTCCCGGCCGGACACCCGCTGGCAGGGCGGCGGGGGGTGCGGTTCGCGCAGCTGGAGGGGGAGGAGTGGATCGCCGGGGGAGAGCGCCCCGAGAACACCCTGCTGGCCGCGGCGGTACGCCCGGGGTTCCGGCCCAGGGTGGCGCACGTGGTGCGCGAGTGGATCGCCAAACAGGGCTTCGTCGCCGCCGGACTGGGCGTGACACTGCTGCCCGCGCTGGCGGCCGCCTCGGTCCGCCCCGACATCGCCCTGGCCGCGATGGACCCGGGGGAGCTGCCGCACCGTGGCGTGTACGTGGCCCTGCCCGCGGACCGGCGCACCGCCCCGGCCGCCGAGGCCTTCCTGGAGGAGCTGCGGGCCGCGGCCCGGACCGTCCTGGACGGAGCGGCGACGTGAGGAGGACCCCGCCCCGCGTCCTGCTCAGGTGGCGGCGCTGGTGAAGGCTTCGGTGACCACACTCTGTTCCAGCAGGCTGCGGGTCTCGCGCAGGGCGGCCAGGCTCTCCCGTTCGAGCTCCTCGCTGTGGCGGGCCGCGGGGATAGAGCAGCTCAGGGCGTCGGTGGCGGGGCGGTCGTA
This sequence comes from Nocardiopsis sp. iso_40, assembly GCF_056173285.1. Classification (NCBI taxonomy): domain Bacteria; kingdom Bacillati; phylum Actinomycetota; class Actinomycetes; order Streptosporangiales; family Nocardiopsidaceae; genus Nocardiopsis; species Nocardiopsis sp. iso_40. The sequence continues at coordinate 3,172,986 of NZ_CM149666.1, forward strand.
GCGCAGCGGGACCGCCAGGCAGCGGACGTCCTCGACGCTCTCCCCGTCCTCGGTTGCGTACCCCCGGTCCCGGATGGCGGCCAGTTCGGTGAACAGGACCCGGCGGTCGGTGACGGTGCTTGCGGTGAGCGGGGCCAGGGTGTCGGGGAGCAGGGCGTCGACCTCGGTATCGGTGCGCTCGGCCAGCAGCGCCTTGCCCAGGGCGGTGGCGTGCGCGGGCAGCCGCCTGCCCACCCGGCTGTAGGGCCGCAGGTAGTGGCGGGAGTCACGGGTGGCCAGGTAGACGACGTCGGCGCCGTCCAGGCGGGCGAAGTGCAGGGTCTCCCCGGTGCGCTCGGAGAGCGCGTCCAGGTGGGGGCGGACCTGGGCGGTGCGGGTGTCGGCGTCGATGTAGCCGGTGCCGGTGAGCAGGGCGCGGATACCGAGCGTGTAGAGGGTGCCGGTGGCGTCGGTGCGCACCCAGCCGCGTTGGACCAGGGTCCGCAGGAGCGCGTACAGGCTGCTGCGCGGCACCCCCATGCGCTGCGACAGGACACGGAGCGAGGCGGCCTGGCCCAACCCGCTCAGCAGTTCGAGCAGTTCCACGGTGCGGGCCGCCGACTTGACCTCGCGCACGCCCTCCTTCTCGCCGTCCACACCTGTCCCCACTTCTGTGCCTTCCGTTCGCCGTCGAGCGGAGTCTAGCCGCGGCCCGCCGCGGATGTTCTCGGCCGGGTGTTGACGTCCTCCGATCACAAACATAGCCTCTGTTTGTATATGAGAATACTATCTACATACGGAGACAAAATTGGTTCCCCCCGTTGACCGCCCCGAACACGTCGCCGAGGCGACCCGACGCCTGTCCCAGGGCATGGACCGCTCGGTGCTCGCCTTCCCCCTGACCCCCTTCGACCAGGACGGGGCCGTGGACCTCAAGGCCTTCGAAGCCCACCTGGAACACCAACTGGCCGCCGACCCCGGAGCGCTCTTCGTCGCCTGCGGCACCGGTGAGTACTTCTCCCTCGACCTGGACGAACACGAGGCCCTGGTCTCCGCCGCCGTGCGGGTCGCCGGCGGCCGGATCCCGGTCGTGGCCGGAGCGGGCCACGGAACCCCGCTGGCCAGCGCCTTCGCCCGCTCCTCCGAACGGGCCGGGGCGGACGCGGTCCTGCTGCTGCCCCCCTACCTGGTCAACGGACCCCAGTCGGGCCTGGTCGAGCACACCCGCCGGGTGTGCGCCGCCACCCGCCTGCCGGTCATCGCCTACCAACGCTCCCAGGTCTCCTTCACCCCCGAGAGCCTGACCGAGCTCTCCGCCATCCCCAACCTGGTCGGCGTCAAGGACGGCCACGGCGACCTGGACCAGATGCAGCGCCTGGTCCTCGCCGCCCCCGAAGGCTTCCTGTTCTTCAACGGCGTCCCCACCGCCGAACTCCAGGCCCGCTCCTACGCGGCGATCGGCGTCAGCGCCTACTCGTCCGCCATCCACGCGGTGGCCCCGGAGATCTCCCACGCCTTCCACGCCGCCCTCGGACGGGGTGACGACACGTTGGTCGACCGCCTGCTCAACGAGTTCTTCGTGCCCTGGGTCCGGCTGCGCGACCGGGGCACCGGCTACGCGGTCTCCCTGGTCAAGGCCGCAGCACAGGACCGTGCCGACGAACTCGGCTACCACGTGGGCCCGGTGCGACCGCCGCTGGCCCAGCCCGCCCCCGAACACCTCGCCGAGGCCCGGACCCTGATCCGCGCCGGTCTGGAGACCGTCCGATGAGCAACCCCGAAACCACCCCCGTCACCAGCATCGACCCCCGCACCGGCAAGGACGTGGAGACGGTCACCCGGGAGAGCACCACCGAGGAGGTGCGGCAGGCCTGCCGGGCCGCGGCCGACGCAGCGCCCGCCCTCGCCCGCCTCGGCCGCCTGTGGCGGGCCGACCTCCTCCAGGCGTGCGCGGACGCCCTGGAGAAGGACCGGGAGGAGCTGGTCCGCCTGGCCGACCGCGAGACCGCCCTGGGTCCGCAGCGGCTCAACGGCGAACTCACCCGCACCACCTACCAGTTCCAGACCTTCGCCGAGGAGATCCGCGAGGGCGCCTACCTGGAGGCGGTCGTCGACCGTCCCGGCCAGACCCCCGCGGGCCCCCGGCCGGACCTGCGCCGCATGCTGGTGCCCCTGGGCCCGGTCGCGGTGTTCGGGGCGAGCAACTTCCCCTTCGCCTTCTCCGTACCCGGCGGGGACACCGCCTCGGCCCTGGCCGCGGGCTGCCCGGTCGTGGTCAAGGCGCACCCCGCCCACCCCGCGACCTCACAGCGCACCTTCGAGGCACTGACCGGAGCCGCCCGGGCCGCAGGCGCCCCCGAGGGGCTGCTGGGACTCGTGCACGGCCTCGAATCCGGTCGCGACCTGGTCCTGGCCCCCGAGATCCGCGCCGCGGCCTTCACCGGCTCCACCCGCGCGGGCCGCGCCCTGTGGGACCTGGCCTCCTCCCGGCCCGACCCCATCCCCTTCTACGGCGAACTCGGCAGCCTCGACCCCCTGGTCGTCACCCCCGCGGCCGCCGCCGCCCGAGGCGAGCAGATCGCGGAGGGCCTGTTCGGCTCCTTCACCCTGGGCGCGGGGCAGTTCTGCACCAAGCCCGGACTGGTCCTGCTCCCCGGCGACCAGACCGGCTCGGCCCTGGTCGACCGGCTGGCACAGGCCGTGCGCACCCACCCGGCCCAGACCCTGCTGACCGAGGGCATCAAGGCCGCCTACACCTCCGCGGAGCTCCCCGGCCGCCTGGTCGCCCAGGGCCCGGCGGACGAGGAGGGCTGGTCCGTTCCCGCACGGCTGCTGCAGGCCCGGCTCTCCGAGCTCACCCCCGACGGCCTCGACGAGTGCTTCGGCCCCCTCACCCTGGTCGCCACCTACGACGACGAGGAGGAACTGCTCCGCTTCATCGGGGAACTGCCGGCCTCCCTGACCGCCTCGCTCTTCTCCGAGTCCGACGAGAGCGCGTTGCGGGGCAGGCTGGCGGAACGCCTCCTGACCCGGACCGGCCGCCTGGTGCACGACGGATTCCCCACGGGGGTGGCGGTCAGCGCCGCCATGCAGCACGGCGGTCCCTGGCCCGCGACCACCAACGCCCTGCACACCTCGGTGGGCGCGACCTCCCTGCGGCGTTTCCTGCGCCCGGTGAGCTGGCAGAACGCCCCCGCGGACCTGCTGCCGGACGAACTGCGTGACGAGCCCGAACACCCGGTCGCCCGACGCGAGTCCTGACACACCGGACACACGAGAGCTGCCCCGGGATCACCTCCCGGGGCAGCTCTCGTCAGTTACCGCACCACGGATCAGGAGCTGCCGGTGGCCTCACTGACGTCGTTGATGAACTGCTCCGCGGCCTCCTCGGGAGTCAGGTCGCCGAAGCCGAGGTCGTCGGAGGTCCGCTTGGTGATCTCCACGACCTCGCCCGCGCCGATCGGCGGCGGCGGGTTGCCGTCGACGATGTCCCCGGTGATCTCCTCCAGGAACGCGGCGCTGCGCTCGTCCGCGGGCGGAAGGTCGCCCAGGATGTGCTCGCGCATGTCCACGTTGGCCGGGAGCCCCAGGTCCGACAGGGTCAGCTCGGCGGCCTCCTCGCTGTTGAGCAGGAAGTCCACGAACTTGGCGGCCTCCTCCGGGTGCTCGGAGTTCGCGGAGACCGCGTAGAACATCGCGGGCTTGAGGTACATCCCGGTGCGCTCGTGCTCGGTCTCACCCGGGTAGCGCAGCAGCTCGATGTCACGCCCGGAGGACTCGCTGATCCCGCCGAGCTGGTTGGTCCAGAAGTGGGCCATCGCCCCCTGGTTGGTGGACAGCACCGACTGGTCGGGACCGCCGGCCTCGATCTCGACGCTCTGCGAGGCGCTGGGCTGACCGCCTCCCTCCAGCAGCCGTTCGGTGATCTCGAACCAGGAGGTCAGGGTCTCCTTGGAGAAGGCCAGGGTGCCGTCCTCGGCGTAGAGGTTCTCCCCGCGCTGGCGGGCGAAGATCTGGAACCCGGACTCGTTGTAGGCCATGCTCTGCACACCGGCGAGCTCGCCGTCGGTGGCCTCGGAGATCTCGTTCGCGATCTCGACGTAGTCGTCCCAGGTCCAACTGGTGTCGTCGGGCATCTCCACCCCCGCCTCCTCGAAGGCCTGGGGGTCGGCCATGATCGCGTAGGCGTTCACCCCGGTGGGGATACCGAAGGTCTGCCCGTCGAGCACGCCGGTCTCGGCCACCAGCGGGTCGAGGGCGGACAGGTCGAGCTGGTCACCGTATTGGCTCAGGTCGGCGAGGGCGCCGCGCTGGCCGTACTCGCGCAGGTACCGCTCCTCCTGCATGAGGATGTCGGGGGCGTCGTTGGCCGCGGTGCTGGTGGCCAGGCGGTCCCAGTAGGAGCCCCAGTCGGTGTAGTCCGGCGAGATCTTGATGCCGGGGTTCTGCTCCTCGAAGACCTCGATGAGCTCCTGCCTCGTGGAGTGGCGGTCGTCCGCGCCCCACCAGGAGTAGCGCAGCTCCACGACGTCGCCCTCGGAGTCCGAGGAGCCGCAGGCGGTGGCGGCCATGACCAGGGCGGCGACCGCCGCGGTCGTGGCGAGCAGGGGACGGCGTCGGCGCCGCGCGGGCGCACTGCCGGAGAATGGGTTCATGGGGGGATTGACCTCTCTGTGCGTGACAAACGTGAGTACGGAGTTCTGGCTGGGTGTTGCAGCCGGAACCGGGTTCAGGGGCCGTCGCCGATGGCCGTTTCCAGCTCCTCGATGAACTGTTCGGCCGCCTGCTCGGCGGTGAGGTTGCCGAAGACCAGCTCCTGGTAGATCCGCTCGTTGATGTCGGCGATCTCGCCCGAGCCGACCGGCGGTGGCGGGTTGCCGTCGACGATCTCGTCCTCGACCTCGGCGAGGAAGGCCGCTCCGCGTTCTCCGGCCGGAGGCAGGTCGTCCGCGACGGCTTCGCGCACGTCCAGGTTGGCGGGCAGTCCCAGGTCGGACAGCACCAACTCGGCCGCGTCCGTGCTGTTGAGCAGGAAGTCGACGAAGCGCGCGGCCTCCTCGGGGTGGTCGCTTCCGGCCGCGATCGAGTAGTACATCGCGGGTTTGAAGTACATCCCGGTGCGTTCGAGCTCGGTCTCGCCCGGGAAGCGCAGCAGCTCGATGTCACGGCCGGAGGCTTCGGTGATGGCACCGAGCTGGTTGGTCCAGAAGTACGCGGTGGCACCGGTGTTGGTGGAGAGCACGGACAGGTCGGGACCGCCGGCCGCGATCTCCACGCCCTCGGTCGCGGAGGGCTGCCCGCCGTCCTCCAGCAGCCGTTCGGTGATCTCGTACCAACTGGTCAGGGTCTCCTTGGAGAAGGCCAGGTTCCCGTCCTCGTCGTAGAGGTTCTCGCCGTGCTGGCGGGCGAAGACGTGGAAGGCGTTCTCGTTGGTCATCCCCTGGGTCCCGACGATCTCACCGTCGGTGGCCCGGCTGATCTCCACCGACATCTCGATGTAGTCGTCCCAGGTCCAGGCGGTGTCGTCGGGCATGTCGACACCGGCCTGCTCGAACGCCTCCGGGTCCGCGAGGATCGCGGAGACGTTCACCCCGGTGGCGGCGCCGAAGGTCTGCCCGTCCATCTGGCCGCTCTGGGCGACGTTCGGGTCGAGGCCGGACAGGTCGAGGGAGTCACCGAGCTCGGCGAGGTCGGCCAGGGCGCCGCGTTCGCCGTACTCGCGCAGGTAGCTCTCGTCCTGCATGATGACGTCCGGGGCGTCGTTGGCCGCGGTGCTGGTGGCCAGGCGGTCCCAGTAGGAGGCCCAGTCGGTGTAGTCCGGGGAGATCCTGATGTCGGGGTTCTGCTCCTCGAAGACCTCGACGGCCTCCTGGAGACGGGTGTGCCGGTCGTCCGACCCCCACCAGGAGAACCGCAGCTCGACGACGTCGCCGTCGGAGCCCGATCCTCCCCCGCAGGCGGTCGCGGCCATGGCGAGCACACCGGCCATCGCGGCCGTGCGGAGCGGGTGGCGGTGTCGGTGCGGCGGGCGCGCACCACCGGCGGGGAGGCTCATGGGCGGCTTCCTTTCCTCTACTTGATTCCGGTGGTCGCGATGCCCTTGACCAGGTAGCGCTGTCCGGCCAGGAAGAAACCGAAGACAGGCCCCAGGGCCACGACGGACATGGCGAAGAGCGGACCCCAGGAGGTCTGGGAGGTGGAGTCGACGAAGGTGCGCAGGGCCACGGGGACCGTGTACATGTCCGGACTGGTCAGGAAGATCAGCTGGCTGAAGAAGTCGTTCCAGGTCCAGATGAAGGTGAAGATCGCCGTGGTGGCCAGGGCCGGCAGGGACAGGGGCAGGATGATCTGGCAGAAGATCCGCACGTGTCCGCAGCCGTCGATACGGGCCGCCTCGTCCAGGTCCTTGGGCAGTCCCCGGATGAACTGCACCATCAGGAAGATGAAGAAGCCGTCCGTGGCCAGGAGCTTGGGCACGATCAACGGGTAGAAGGTGTTGATCCAGCCCAGCTCCGCGAACAGGATGTACTGCGGCACGATCACCACGTGGATCGGCAGCATGATCGTGCCGAGCATGATCGCGAAGAACAGGCGCTTGCCGCGGAACTCCAGCCTCGCGAAGGCGTAGGCGGCCATCGAGCAGCCGATGAGGTTGCCGATGATCGCTCCGCCCACCACGATCGCCGAGTTCAGCAGGTAGCGGTGGAACGGGTACTGGAGTGCGGTCCACCCCTCGGTGTAGTTGCTGGGGGTGAAGTTCCAGGGGATCAGCCCGGGTTCCCGGAAGATCTCGGCTGTGGGTTTGAAGGAACTGGAGAGCATCCACAGCAGCGGGTAGAGCATGATCAGGCCGAAGCCGATCAGTCCCAGGTGGATGAGCAGTCGCCGTGTGCGTTCGGCCTTGGTCCGCCGGGTGGGGGCGGAGGCCGCGGTCTCAGTCGCCATAGAAGACCCAGAACTTGGAGGCGAGGAAGTTCACCGCGGTGAACCCCCCGATGATCATCAGGAGCAGCCAGGCCATCGCGGACGCGTAGCCCATGTCGAAGGCGCCGAAGCCGCGTTGGTACAGGTAGAGGGTGTAGAAGAGGGTGGAGTCCGAGGGGCCGCCGGTACCGCCGCTGACGATGAACGCCTGGGTGAAGGTCTGGAAGGCGTTGATGATCTGCAGTACCAGGTTGAAGAAGATGATCGGCGTGAGCATGGGGACCGTGATGTGCCAGAACCGCCGCAGGGGACTGGCTCCGTCAACGGAGGAGGCCTCGTAGTACATCCTCGGGATCTGCCGCAGCCCGGCCAGGAAGATGACCATCGGCGCACCGAAGGTCCACACGTTGAGCACGATGAGGGTGCCCAGGGCGTAGTCGGGGTGGGAGACCCAGCCCTCGCCCTGGATGCCGAAGAACCCCAGGACCTGGTTGATGAGGCCTTCGGCGCCGAAGACCTGGCGCCACAGGATGGCCACCGCGACACTGCCGCCCAGCAGCGAGGGCAGGTAGTACACCGACCGGTAGAGGGGCAGGCCCCGCAGCCCCCGGTCCAGGACCATCGCCAGGGCCAGGGCCATCGCGAGCTGGAGGGGCACGGAGACGAACACGTAGACGAAGGTGACCTTCAGCGCGCTGTGCAGGCGCGTGTCGGTCAGCATCCGCTCGTAGTTCTCCCCGCCCACCCACTGGTGCTCACCGATGAGGTTGTAGTCGGTGAAGGAGAAGTACAGGGAGGCCAGCAGGGGCCCCGCGGTGATGAGCGCCAGGCCCAGGAACCACGGGCCGAGGAACCCCAGGGCGGCGAGGTTCTCGTACCTGCGCTCCCCCTTGCGGGGAGCCGCGGCCCTGCGGCGGGTCCGGGGCGGGCGCGCCCCGGCGTCGGGGCCGTCGGACGCCCCCGCCTTGCTGTGGAGAAGAGCGGTCAAGACGACACACCTCCTTCCCGAGCCGTTGTCGTGCGTGCCGTCGGCACGCCTGGACCGGGGTTCATGTGGTGACCGCCAATCTGGTCGGAAAACGCACTGATGAGGGAGACGCTCACACTATGTGGCTGAGAACACTGGTGAATTTCGCAGGCCATGGCTTGGTAAGCGCTATCCAGATATTAGGATGTTCAGTTTCTAGCACCGGGTTACAGGGCTGTCAACGCCCTGTTTCACCCCCGGCCCCGAGCGCGCACCAGATCGTTATCTTCACCCCGGGGCCCCCACCCCGGTAAATAGTCACCCTTTGCATTTGACTGAATACTCTGAGCCCCGATTCCTCGGGTGGCACGGAAAAACCCTCATGCCCCCCAGTCGTGCACCCCCTCTTGTCGCGCGCTTCGGAAAGCGTTTACCATTCCTGTGTGAACGACACCACTCAACGCAGGTACGCGATCGTCGGCACCGGCTCCAGGGCCCGCATGTACACCCGAGCCCTGGTGGACACCCATCGGGACCGGGGGCGCCTGGTCGCCCTGTGCGACACCAACCGCACGCGAATGGCCGTGCACAACCGGATCATCACCGACGCAGGCGCGGAGGCCGTGCCCGAGTACGGGGCCGAGGACTTCACCCGCATGCTCCGCGAACAGGCCGTGGACGAGGTGATCGTGTGCACCGTCGACCACACCCACGCCGACTACGTCGTGGCCGCCCTGGAAGCCGGCGCGGACGCCATCACCGAGAAGCCCATGACCGCGGACCTCGAAGGTCTGCGCCGGATCAACGACGCCCAGGCCCGCACCGGGCGCCGGGTGACGGTCGGATTCAACTACCGTTACAACCCCGTCCACGGTCAGGTCCGCGAGCTGATCTCCTCCGGAGCCATCGGCGAGGTGGGCTCCGTCCACTTCGAGTGGCTCCTCGACCTCCGCCACGGAGCCGACTACTTCCGCCGCTGGCACCGGGACAAGACCAAGTCCGGCGGACTGCTGGTGCACAAGGCCAGCCACCACTTCGACCTGGTCAACTGGTGGGTGAACGCGCACCCCCGCGAGGTCTTCGCCTGGGGCGGCCTGTTCTTCTACGGCCAGGACAACGGCCGCCGCCACGGGCTCCTCAACGACTACGAGCGCGGGCACGACGCCGAGGCGGCCGAGAACGACCCCTTCGCCCTGCACATGCGGGACAGCCCCGACCTGACCGCCCTGTACCTGGACGCCGAACACAAGGACGGCTACCGGCGTGACCTGAACGTCTTCGGACCCGACATCACCATCGAGGACGACATGTCCGTCATGGTCAGGTACGACACCGGAGTGCGCCTCAGCTACCACCTCGTGGCCTACGCCCCCTGGGAGGGCTACCGCATCTCCTTCACCGGCAGCCGCGGCAGACTCGAACTGGACATGACCGAGTTCGCCAGCACCACACCGGGCCAGGACGAGGCGCACCCCGTGCGCGGAATGCCCGCCCCCAAGGAGAACACCGAGGCCAGGCTCCTGCTGCGCCGCCACTGGCAGCCCCCGGAGGAGATCCCCGCGCGCGTGGGCGGCGGCGGCCACGGCGGCGGGGACAACGCCATGCTCGACTCCCTGCTCGGCGGAGCCGACGACGGCATCCGCCCCGACCACGCCGACGGCGGCAACGCCCTCCTGACCGGGCTGGCCGCCAACGCCTCCATGGCCTCGGGCGCACCCGTGCGCGTGGCCGACCTGCTCTCGGGCGAGCACTGATGCCCCGCGCCGACGACACCGCACCGCTGCCCCTGCTCCTGGTGGGCATCCACGGGCACGGCCGCTCCCACCTGCGCGCGCTGCTGCCCCTGGCCAGGGCCGGGACCGTCCGCCTCGTCGGGGTCTGCGACCACAGGCCCCCCGCCCCCGACGACGACCTGGAAGGGCACGGGAACGTCCCCTTCTTCGACGACCTGGCCACCGCCCTCGACCGGACGCAGGCACGCCTGACCGTCCTGGTCACCCCCATCCACACCCACCTGCCCCTGGCGAGGGTGGCCCTGGAGCACGGCTCGCACCTGCTGCTGGAAAAACCCACCACCCCCTCCCTGGCCCAGCTCACCAGCCTGGAAGAGGCGGTGCGCGCCTCCGGTCTGGCCTGCCAGGTCGGTTTCCAGAGCCTGGGCTCGCAGGCGATCGACGAGGTCGGCCGACTCGTGGGCGAGGGCCTCCTGGGCGAGCTGCGCGGGATCGGAGCGGCCGGCGCCTGGAAACGCACCTCCGCCTACTACGACCGCGCCCCCTGGGCCGGTCGGCGCGAGCTGGACGGGCACGAGGTGGTGGACGGGGCCCTCACCAACCCCTTCGCACACGCCGTGGCCACCTCCCTGGCCCTGGCCGGTGCCGAGCAGGACGCACCCCGCTCCCTGGAACTGGAGATGCACCACGCACACCCCATCGAGAGCGACGACACCTCCGCCCTGCGCCTGCGCACCCGGGACGGCACCGTCCTCACCGTCGCCGTCACCCTGTGCGCACCCGAGAGCCAGCCCCCCGCCATCACGCTCCACGGCGACCGGGCCAGCCTGACCCTGGAGTACACCCTGGACCGGATCACCCTCCACCGGCCCGGCCACGCACCGCGAACCACCACCCACGGGCGGGTCAACCTCCTGGAGAACCTGGTCGCACACGTCCGGGGGCAGTCCCCCCTCCTGGTGCCGCCCGAACGCACCCGGGGCTTCACCCACGTCCTGGACGCGGTGCGCACCGCCCCCGACCCCCGACCTATCCCGGCCCGGTACCAACAGGTCCACCAGGAGGAGGGGGTCACCCACCGGAGCATCCCCGGGATCACCGACCTGGTGCACCAGAGCGCAAACTCCCTGGCGCTGTTCTCCGAACTCGACGCCCCCTGGACCAGCCCCGCCCCCACGGAGGCCACCACGTGAACCTGTCCCTCGGCCGCACCATCGTGGCCACCCGCCACAGCGGCACCTCAGTGCCCGCCGAACTCTCACCACGCCCCTACCTGCACCCGGTGCGCACCCTCGCGGGAACGGAGGTGACCGAGACCGGCCCCGCCGACCACCGCCACCACCTGGGGGTCAGCGTGACCCTGGCCGACGTCTCCGGGACCAGCTTCTGGGGCGGTCGGACCTTCACCCGCGAGCACGGATCGGTCATGCTCGACAACCACGGCCGCCAGGAACACCTGTCCTGGGACGAGCACTCCGCGGACCGGACCGTCGAGGTGCTCTCCTGGACCGACCCCGGGGGCACCGAGCTCCTCCGGGAGCACAGGACGGTCCGCGCCCTCGCCCTGGACACCAAGACCTGGGTCCTGGACCTGCACTCGTCACTGCGCAACACCTCGGGCCGGGAGCTGGGGATCGGCAGCCCCGCCACCAACGGCCGCCCCGGAGCCGGGTACGGCGGGGTGTTCTGGCGGGCGCCGATCGGTGACCTTCCGCCCTCGGTCACCGGCCCCGACGGGACGGCGGGGGAGGAGGCCCTGCACGGCTCGCACGCCCGCTGGCTCGCCCTCTCCTCGACCGCCTCCCGCCAGGCCCCGTGGACGCTGCTCTTCCTCCAACCCGGCCCGCGCACGGACCCCTGGTTCCTGCGGGCCAAGGAGTACCCGGGTGTGTGCCCGGCCCCCGCCTGGGACACCCGGCTGCGCCTGGGCGCCGACCGGACCCTGGAACTGGGACTGCGCACCGCCGTCACCGACGGCCCGGTAACCGACCACGAAGCACTGGCCACAGCCGTCGCGGCGCTGGCCTGACCACCACGACACCCCGCACCGGGGTCTGGAAAGGAACCGCACACATGCGCGTGCTCGTCACCGGAGGCTCCGGACGACTGGGGCGAAGCGTCGTGACCGTGCTCGCCTCACGCGGACACGAGGTGACCTCGGTGGACACCGCCGAACACCCGTGGCCGGAGGGGATCACCCCGGCCGTCTGCGACCTGCTGGACAGCGGGGCCCGCGCGGAGCTGTTCGCCCGCGCCGCCCCGGAGGCGGTGGTGCACCTGGCGGGTATCGCCGTACCCTTCGCCCGCCCCGACGCCGAGACCCTGCGGGTGAACGCCACCCTGGCCTGGGAGGTACTCACCGCCGCCGTCGAGGCGGGCGCCCACAGCGCCGTCGCGGCCTCCAGCCCCACCGTCTACGGGTACAACACCCCCTCCTGGAAACCGCGGTACCTGCCCCTGGACGAGGAACACCCCGTCGCGCCCTGGCACGCCTACGGTCTGAGCAAGGTGATGGTGGAGGAGACCGTCCGAGCCCTGGCCCGGACCTCCGACAAGTGCGTGCTGTCCGCCGTCCGGCCCGGCTACGTGGTCTCCCCCGAGGAGTGGCGGGGAGCGGTCACCCAGCAGGGCCACACCCTCAGCGAGCGCCTGGAGGACCCCGCCCTGGCCGCCGGCTCCCTGTTCAACTACGTGGACGCCCACGACGCCGCCGAACTGTTCGCGCTGATCGTGGAGAACCCCGAGCGCGTCCCCGGCGGCACCGTCTACAACGCCATCGCCCCCGACCCCCTCGCCCGGGGCCCGGTCGAGGCCGACCTGGCCCGACTGCACCCCACCACGGCCGAACACGCCCCGGCACTGGCCGACGGGCGGGCGGTGTTCTCCTCCGAGCGGGCCCGCCGCGATCTGGGGTGGAGGCCCGAACGCACCTGGCGCGACCTTCTGCACCAGACGGAAGAGGCCTAGTGGCAACGAGGGAAGGACCCCGCCCCTCCGCTACTCTGGGAAAGAGTTTTCCCAACGGTGGTAGGAGGGGCAGGGTCGTGGATCCCGGTTACGTGACTCTGGAACAGGTCGCCGAGCACGCCGGGGTATCCCTGGCGACCGCCTCACGTGTGATCAACGGGAGCACACGGCAGGTGAGCCAGCGGCTCCGGGAGAAGGTGGAGGCCAGCGCCCACGAGCTCGGATACCTGGCCAACGCCTCTGCCCAGACCCTGGCGCGCAACAGCAGCTCCCTGATGGGCCTGGTGGTGCACGACATCGCCGACCCGTACTTCTCCCAGATCGCGGCCGGAGTCACCCGGTACGCCGAGGAGCTGGGGCTGGTACTGGTGCTGGGCACCACCAACCGCTCCACGCAGGCGGAGACGCGCATCATCTCCGCGCTGCGCTCCCACCGGGCCAAGGCGATCGTGATCGCCGGTTCGCGTACCACCAGCGAGGAGAGCGACGCCCGTCTGGCCAAGGAGATCGAGGCCTTCGGGCGCCAGGGCGGCAGGGTCGCCCTGGTCTCCCAGGCCACCCTGCCCGCCGACACCGTCACCCCGAACAACCACTCCGGAGCCGCGGCCCTGGCCCAGCACCTGGTCGCTCAGGGACACCGGCGCTTCGCGATCCTGGCCGGTCCCCCCAACCTGCGGACCGCACGCGAACGCCTGGACGGCTTCCACTGCGCGCTCTCGGCCGCCGGACTCGAACTCGCCCACCACAACGTCGTGCACGGGGACTTCACCCGTGACGGCGGCTACGAGTCCACCCGGCGCCTGATGGCCCTGGGAACCGACGCCACCTGCCTGTTCGCCGTCAACGACGTCATGGCCACCGGAGCCATCGCCGCACTGCGCGCCATGGGCAAGACCGTCCCCGAGGACCTGTCCGTGGCCGGTTTCGACGACATCCCCACGCTGCGTGACCTCACCCCCTCGCTGACCACGGTGCGCCTGCCCCTGGAGGAGATGGGCGAACGCGCCGCCGCACTGGCCCTGGACTCCGACCACCACGGGGAACCGAGGGTGGTCAGCGTCGAGGGCACGGTCATGGCCAGGGAGAGCACCGCACCACCCAGGAACTGAGCGCCTTCGCGTGCGCCCGCCCGCGGCGGCGGTCCCCGGTCGGGACCGCCGCCGTTCCTCGCCCAATGCCGCCGAGCGCTAGGGGAGCGGGGCGAGGTCCTCCGCGAACACCAGCCCGTGGCCGGGGCCGGTCCGCGCGGTCAGGCGGCCGTCGGCCAACTCCACCCCGCTCGGGGCGGCCAAAGCCCCCAGCGCGGCGAAGGAGGCGTGGTCGATGTCCTCGACCATGGCCACCTCGGGCAGGCACAGGGCCAGCTGGCCCGACAGCTCCGGCAGCAGGTGGGGAGCGACCGGCACCCCCCGACGGGCCACCGACTCGGCGATGCGCAGGAACGGGGTGATGCCCCCGACCCGTACGACGTTGGGCTGGGCGACGTCACACACACCCGCGTCCACGAACCGCTCGAACTCCGCCACCGACCGCAGGTTCTCACCAAGCGCGAACGGCAGCGCGGTACGAGCCCGGAGCCGGACGTGGGCCGCCAGGTCCGGGGCGGGCAGCGGCTCCTCCACGAAGTGCGGCGCGAAGGGCTCCAGCCGCGCCAGCGCCCGGGCCGCTCCCGGGACGTCCCACCGCTGGTTGGCGTCGACCATCAGCAACCGCTCCGGGCCCAGGAGGTCGCGTACCGCGCCCACCCGTTCCACGTCGCGGTCGGCCGAGGCCGAACCCACCTTGATCTTCACCGCGTGGTGCCCCCGGTCCACCCACCCCCGGACCTGTGCCAGCAGGTCCGAAAGCGAGTAGTCCAGGTTCACACCGCTGCCGTAGACGGCGACGCTCTCCCGGCGCCGCCCCAACAGCTCCACCAGGGGCGCGCCCGCAGAGCGCGCGTGCAGATCCCACAGGGCGATGTCGACACCGGCCAGGGCCATCAGGGTCAACCCCGTCGTGCCCGCCTCGCGCAGGTGCCACAGCGCCTCGTCCCACAGGGCCGGGTGCGCGCGCCGTCCCAGCAGGGCGGGGGCGAGGTCGTCGTTGACCAGCGCCTCCACGGCCCGCGCCCCGATCAGCGGTGTCCAGGAGAACCCGGTTCCCACCAGGCCCTCGTCGGTGTGCACCCGCACCACGACGACGTCGTTGCGGTCGACCCCGCCGTCCCAGGCCCGGCGCAGCGGCAACCGGTGGGCGCGGGCCGTCACCCGGCTCACCCTCACAGCACACACTCCGCGTGGCGGCGGGCCATCGTGGCGATGACCTCGTCACCGTCGGCGGACCACACGTCCTCGTTGAAGACCTCCCATTCCACGTCGCCCTCGTAACCGGCGGCCAGGACCGCCCGGTGCAGTGTGCGCGCGTCGATGTGTCCGTCGCCGACCATGCCCCGGCCCAGCAGGGAGTCCACCGGCAGGGGCGTGATCCAGTCGCAGACCTGGAAGGAGGTGATGCGGCCCGAGGCGCCGGCCCGGGCGATCTGGTCGAAGACCGCCGGGTCCCACCACACGTGGTAGGTGTCCACGACCACGCCCACGACCTCCGGGGAGAACTGCTCTGCCAGGTCCAGGGCCTGCCCCAGGGTGGACAGGACCGCGCGGTCGGCGCAGAACAGCGGGTGGAGGGGTTCGAGCCCGAGCCGCACGCCGCGTTCGGCCGCGTACGGAGCCAGGGCGTGGATCCCCTCCGCCACCCGCTCCCTGGCCCCGACCAGGTCCCGGTCGCCCTCGGGGAGCCCGCCCGCGACCATGACCAGCACCGGCGCACCCAGTTCGGCGGCCTCGTCGATGGCCCGCCGGTTGTCCTCCAGGGCGTCGGTGCGGGAGGGGTCGCTCAGAAAACCGGCGCGGCAGTAGGAGGACACCCGCAGTCCCGCGTCGCGGACCAGGCGGGCGGAGCGTTCCAGGCCGGTCTCCTGGACGTGTTCACGCCACAGCCCGATGGCGGGCAGCCCGGCGCGCAGGCACCCGTCCACGGCCTGGGTGAGACTCCAGCGCTTCACGGTGGCCTGGTTGAGCGAGAGCCGGGCCAGGCGGGGGTCGCCGGGAGCCGGGGTCTCGGTGTGCACGGGCCTACCGGAGGGGACGTCCACCGGGGCCGGAACCACGGGCCGGTGTCGGGGGGTGGTCGTCACTGGTCCACCCCCGAGACCCGGAGCAGGGAGCGCATACGCTCCTCGGCCAGGGCCGGGTCGCTGAGCGCCCCCGCCGCGTCGGCCAGGCGCAGGGTCTGCGCCAGGTGCGGGAGGTCGCGGGCGCTGTGCAGGCCGCCCACCATGTGGAACCCCTTCTGGTGCCCGTTGAGCCAGGCCAGGAAGGCGATACCGGTCTTGTAGTAGTAGGTGGGCGCGGAGAACAGGTGGCGGGCCAGGGGCACGGTCGGTTCCATCAGGGCCCGGTAGCCGTCGGTGTCACCCCGGTCCAGGGCGGCCAGCGCCCGGGCGGCGGCCGGGGCGATGGCGGCGAACACGCCGAGCAGGGCGTGGGAGTGGCCGTGCTCGTCCCCGAGCACGAGTTCGGGGTAGTGGAAGTCGTCCCCGGTGTACAGGCGCACCCCCGGCGGGAGGAGCCGCCGCAGGCGGACCTCCAGCGCGGTTTCGAGCAGGGAGACCTTGATGCCCTCGACGTGGTCGGCGTGCGCGGCGATCAGTTCGGCGACCGGCTCGATCGCCTCCTCGGGGGAGTCGTAGCCCCAATAGCCCGCGAGAGCCGGGTCGAAGGCGGTGCCCAGCCAGTGCAGGATCACCGGCCGCTCGGCCCGCTTGAGGACGGCGGAGTAGACGCGGGCGTAGTCCTCGGGGCTCTCGGCCACCGCGGCCAGGACCCGGGAGGCCATCACGATGGGGGTGGCCCCGGCTTCCTGAACCACCTCCAACTGCTCACCGTAGGCGGTGATAACGCTTTCCAGATCGACGCGCGAAGACTCCAGGTGGTCGGTGTTGACCCCGCAGGCCAGCAGGGCCCCGCGGTCGCGGGCCTGGGCCCCGGTGCGGCGGATCAGCTCGGCGGTGGCGGGCCAGTCCAGCCCCATGCCCCGCTGGGCGGTGTCCATGGCCTCGGCCACGCCCAGCCCCTGGTCCCACAGGTGGTGGCGGAAGGCCAGGGTGGCCTCCCAGTCCAGGGCGGCCGGGGCTCCGGGGGCGTTGGCGCCGCAGGGGTCGGCGACCACGTGCGCGGCCGCGTAGGCGGTGCGCAGGCGGGCCGGGGGGAGGGGCGAGGCGTCGGCCGCGGCCCCGCTGAGGGTGTAGGGGACGATGGTGCCCTCGCCGGAGGGCAGGTTCAGTGCGTTCACGTGGTGGAGACCTCACCGAGTTCGACGGTACGGCCGGTGCGGGCGGAGAGCAGCCCGGCCTCGGCCATCTGGATGCCGCGCGCACCGGAGAGGAGGTCGTGGTGGAAGGGGGTGCCCAGGACCACGTGCCGCAGGTAGTCCTCCCACTGGGCGCGGAACCCGTTGGGGAACTCCCCGTTGTCGGGGACGTCCGTCCAGTCCTCGCGGTAGCGGACGGGGTCGACGGCGTCGGGGTCCCAGACCGCCTTGGGAGTGGTGGTGCGGTGCTGGATCCGGCAGGAGCGCAGCCCGGCCACGGCGCTGCCGTGGGTGCCGTCCACCTGGAACTCCACCAGTTCGTCGCGGTTGACGCGCACGCTCCAGGAGGAGTTGATCTGGGCGATGATGCCCTCGCCCACCTCGAAGATGCCGTAGGCGGCGTCGTCCGCGGTGGCCTCGTAGGACTCGTTCTGCTCGTCCCAGCGCCGGGGGACGTGGGTGGCGGTCTTGGCGGTGACCGTGCGCACCGGTCCGAAGAGGTGCTCCAGGACGTAGTGCCAGTGGGGGAACATGTCCAGGACGATGCCGCCCCCGTCCTCGGCCCGGTAGTTCCAGCTCGGGCGCTGGGCGGGCTGCCAGTCCCCCTCGAAGACCCAGTAGCCGAACTCACCGCGGATGGAAAGGACTTTTCCAAAGAAGCCGCTGTCCAGGAGGCGGCGGAGCTTGAGCAGGCCCGGCAGGAAGAGCTTGTCCTGGACCACGCCGTTGCGCACCCCGGCCTGCTCGGCGAGCTTGGCCAGCTCGAGCGCGGCGTCCAGCGTTCCGGCGGTGGGTTTCTCGACGTAGATGTGCTTGCCCGCGGCGATCGCCGAGCGGACGGCGTCCTCCCTGGCGTGCGTGATCTGGGCGTCGAAGTACAGCGGGACGTTGTCGTCGGACAGGACCGAGTCCAGGTCAGTGGTCCAGCGCTCGATGCCGTGCCTTTCGGCGATGGCGCGCAGTTTGCGCTCCGACCGGCCCACCAGCACGGGTTCGGGTATGACGCGGGAGCCGTCGGGTAGTTCGACACCGCCGGAGTCCCGGATGGCCAGCACCGACCTGGTCAGATGCTGCCTGTACCCCATGCGGCCGGTGACGCCGTTCATGGCGACGCCCAGCACGTGATCACTCATGGCTTGTTACCACCTCTCAGATGAAAGCGCTTTCCAGACTAGGGCAAAGCTACCCCGCCCCGCCAGAGGTGTCGAGACCGGGGACGGGAATTCCCCCTGCGGAGGACTCGGCTCCGCAGGGGGACCGAACGCCTGGAGGGCGCCTCAGCCCAGCGAGATCCCCTCCGTTGGCGGCAGGTCGGCCAGGGTCGCCACCTCGTGCAGGTGGTGGACCCCGGGGGAGAGATCCCGTGCCAGCGAGGCGGCCCATGCGGTCACCGCCGCCGTCCCCCGGGACTGTCCCTGTCCGCGCGCCCAGCGCCGGTGCCCTCCCGAGACCGCCACCAGGGTCCACTCCCGGGAGCCGGGCAGATGCGGGACGCCCCGCAGCGCCCCGGCCCCGGGCAGGCGGGCGAGCAGGGCCAGGGCCGTGGTGGCCGCCGCGGAGTCGAGGCCCAGGTAGGTGCGAACCGGGCGCGCGAGGTCGCGGGTGAGCGTGTGCTGGTCGGAGAAGTCGGCCCGGTACAGGCGCCGCCGCCGACCGGGCAGGTCGAAGGTCCGCCCCCGGGTGAGGTTGCGGACGCTCTCCCCGGTGGCCGGGTCGGCGAAGGACCGGCCGAGCAGGTTCAGGGACCATTCCGTGGCCGCCGCACCGTGCCGTTCCCCCGACCCCAGGACCACCCCCAGGTCGACGGGGCCCTTTCCGGGCAGGTCGGCGGCGAGCAGGTTGGTCAGCCCGGGGGCCAGTCCGACGCTGAGCAGGACCGGTGCGCGCGGCCGGAGCCGCTCGACCTCGGTGACGTAGCCGGCGGTGGCGGTGGCGTCGACGAAGGCCGCGCCCCGGTCGGTCGCGGACCGGACCAGGGCCGGGTCCTCGGCCCCGGAGGCGTTGACCACGGCGTCCGCGCCCCGCAGGGCGCTCAGGTAACCCGCCAGGCCGGGTTCGGCCAGATCCACCGCCCGATCCGCGCGCCGGGGGTCGCGCCCGGCGACCACACAGGTGTGTCCGGCTCCGCGCAGCGCCTCCACGACCGGCGCCCCCACGGCCCCGTAGCCGCCCAGGACGAGTACTCGCATCTCCGCCCAACTTTCTGTAGTAGGACTACAATAAGATATTTGTAGTGACACTACAGTCAAGTCGTAGGATGGTGACCATGGACGCACGACAACCCGCCGACGGCCGCGCCGCCCGCTCGGCCGCCACCCGCGTCCGGGTCGCCCGTGCCGCGACCCGGCTGTTCACCACCGGCGGCTACACCGCCACCAGCATGGCGAGCATCGCCGAGGAGGCGGGGGTGGCGACCCAGACGGTCTACTACGCCTTCGGCACCAAGGCGGCGGTGCTCAAGGAGGCCCTGGACCAGGCCGTGGCCGGGGACGCCGAACCCGTGGCCACCCTGGAGCGCCCCTGGGTCCGCGCGGCGCTGGCCGCCGGGGACCCGCACGAACTGGTCCGGCTCCAGGTGCAGGGGACCGCCCGGGTCATGGTCCGCGTCGCCGCCCTGGTGGAGGTGCTCCGCGGCGCGGCCCCCTCCCAGCCCGAACTGGCCGAGCTGTGGCGGACCAACACCGAGCAGCGCCGCACCGTCCACACCGTGTTCGCCCGGGCCCTGGCCGACCGGGGCGCCCTGCGCGGGGGCCTGGACGCGCAGGAGGCCGCCGACACCCTGCTGGGCCTGCTCAGTCCCGAGCTGTACACCCTCTACACCGGCCAACTCGGCTGGAGCACCGAACGTTGGGCGGCCTGGGCCGCCGACGCGGTCAGCCACCAGCTCATCGGCCCCCCGGACTCGGGGAGTTGAACGGGGAGGCCGGGGATCAGGCGGAGGCCATGCCCAGGCGACGCATCAGTTCGGACTCGGTGATGATGTCGATGCGCTGGCCCTTGGCCATGTAGGCCTCGGCCTGCCTGTGCTTGGAGGTCTTGCCGCCGTGGTCGCTGTCGCCCACCACCAGCACCTCGGTCTTCTTGGTGACGTTCTTGGCCGGTACCCCTCCGGCCTCGGCGACACGCTTCCACGCCTCGGGCTTGTCCATCGCCCGCAGGTCGCCGGAGACGCACACCGTGCGGCCGTAGAGCGGACCGGCCGGGTCGGCCTCCGGCGAGGGTTCGGGGAGAGGGCTCTGCGCGGCCCGCTGCCAGCGGCCGTAACGGTCCTCCACGACGGGCGCCGCCGACGCGGCGGGAGCGGCGTCCGGGAGGCGGACCGCGGCCCGGACCGCTTCCAGACGGCCCAGGCGCATACCCGCGGCGCGGGAGAGCTCGGGCAGGGAGCTGGTTCCGTAACGGAGCATCGCCGCGATCATGATGTGCGCGGCCGCCTCGGCGTCGGCGTCGGCCCGGTGGTGCCGGGTGATCTGGTGGCCCACGTGCGCGCACACCGTGGGCAGGCGGTGGTCGGGCAGGTCCCAGGTACGCCGGGACAGGGCCAGGGTGCAGGCGTAGTCCAGGGCGGGCAGCGCCTGGCCCGTGTGGGCGCACGCCTGGCGCAGCGCCCCCATGTCGAAGGCGGCGTTGTGCGCCACCAGCGCCCCGCCCTGCGCGAACTCCAGCACCTGCTCGCGCACCGTCTCCCAGCCGGGCGCCCCGGTGACGTCGGCCGCGGTGATCCCGTGCACGGCGGTGTTGTGCCGGGAGAAGAAGGACACCGGCTCCGGCGGGCGGATGAGGGTGCTGAACCGGTCCACCACCCGCCCCTCGCTCACCCGGACCAGACCCACGGCGCAGACGCTGCCGCGGTCCTGGTTGGCGGTCTCGAAGTCGATCGCGGTCCAGGTGTGGGACACCCCCGCTACCTCCCTTGTGCTTGCGTCGGAACGGGTCGAGCGTACCGGGGCGTTCACACCGCCGAGGTCGGAACGGACCAAGGAGTCGACCTCGTGGTCGCGCCGCTGCTCGTCCCGGGCCCACACGCTCTGGGAGGAGCTCCAGCACGTGCGCGTACTCGTCGTCGTTGGGTGCGGGGTGCGGTCGAGCTGCAGACAGGCGTTGCTGGTGGGGGAGTCGTGGAAGACGCTCGCGCCCTCGGTGCGGCGGGGCCAGCCGTCGGGGACCAGGAGGGCGAATTCTCGGAAGTCTTCGTCCCCCCGTGCACGTCCGCGATGCTCAGGCGCAGGGATCGGCCGGGAAGTCGCGGACCAGGTGCTCGGCGGCGGCACGGAAGTACGCCTGCCCCAGCCGGAGGAGCCCCTCGGGACCAGCCCCCGATGCGCAGTTTGGCCTGGTTGTGATAAAAAGTTAGGCGTGCCGAACTTTAGAGATTGGTTCTCTTCAAAGACCGTGTCGACGGTGATCCCCGCGGTCGCACTCTCCCTCGCCCTGGGCGCCTGCTCCACCTCCCCCGAGCAGAGCGGCCAGGAGGGCGAGCGCCCCCTCGTCCTGACCACGTTCACCGTCATCGCCGACATGGCCCGGAACGTCGCCGCCGACCGGGTGGACGTGGCCTCGCTGACCAGGCCCGGAGCCGAGATCCACGGCTACGAGCCCACCCCCGACGACCTGGTGCGCGGCCAGGGCGCCGACCTCATCCTGGAGAACGGCCTGGGCCTGGAGGCCTGGTTCCAGCAGTTCACCGAACGCGTGGACGCCCCCACCGCCGTCCTGAGCCGGGGCATCGACACCATCCCCGTGACCTCGGGCGGCTACGAGGGCGAACCCAACCCGCACGCCTGGATGTCCCCCGACAACGCCCTGGTCTACGTCGACAACATCCGCGACGCCCTCATCGAACTCGACCCCCGGGGCGAGGCGGAGTTCACCGAGGCCGCCGAGGCCTACAAGGAGGAGATCACCGAGGTCGGCACCTACCTGGAGGACGAGCTCGCCGAGGTCCCCGAACCCGCTCGCGCCCTGGTCACCTGTGAGGGCGCCTTCTCCTACCTGGCCCGCGACGCCGGCCTGACCGAGCAGTACCTGTGGCCGGTCAACGCCGAACGCGAGGGCACACCCCGAAAGATCGCCGCCGTGGCCGAGTTCGTCCGCGACAACGACGTACCCGCCGTGTTCTGCGAGAGCACCGTCAACGACAGCGCCCAGCAGTCGGTGATCCGCGAGACCGACGCCGTCATGGGCCAGACCCTCTACGTCGACTCCCTCTCCGAACCCGGCGGCCCCGTACCCACCTACCTCGACCTGCTCCGCCACGACGCGGAGGCCATCGTCGCCGGACTGACCGGCGTGTGAGGGAGGAAACCGACGTGACAGCGGCCATCGAGGTCACCGGAGCCACCGTCCGCTACGGCGACGTCCTCGCCCTGGAAGACGTGCACCTGTCCGTGCGACCCGGCCGGGTGTGCGGGCTCCTGGGCATGAACGGCTCGGGCAAGTCCACCCTGTTCAAGACCGTGCTCGGCCTCGTCCCCCTCGACCGCGGCCGGGTCCGCCTCCTGGGCACCGACAACACCGCCGCCCGCCGCAGCGGACTGGTCGGCTACGTGCCCCAGTCCGAGCAGGTGGACTGGGCCTTCCCCGTACGGGTGCGCGACGTGGTCATGATGGGCCGCTACGGGCACATGGGGCGCAGGCGCAGACCCCGCCCCGCCGACCGCGAGGCCGTCGACCACGCCCTGGCCCGCACCGACCTCACCCCACTGGCCGACCGACAGATCGGCGCGCTCTCCGGCGGCCAGCGCAAACGCGCCTTCGTGGCGCGCGCCATCGCCCAGGGCGCCGACGTGCTGCTCCTGGACGAGCCCTTCGCCGGCGTGGACAAACGCTCGGAGGCCACCATCACCGACCTGCTCCTGCAACTGCGCCGGGCCGGACACACCCTGCTGGTGTCCACCCACGACCTGGCCCAGGTGCCCGTGCTGTGCGACGAGGCGGTGCTGTTGCAGCGCCGGGTGATCGCGCAGGGCACCCCCGAGGAGGTACTGGAACCGGACGTACTCCTGGAGGCGTTCGGTATCCACCCCAGTGAGGAGGGACGCCAGTGGATCCGCTGACCGCGCTCGTGGAATGGTTCACGGTGCCGATGCAGTTCGAGTTCGTCCAACGCGCACTGCTGGTGAGCGTGGTCGCGGGCGTGGTGTGCGCGGTGCTCTCGTGCTGGATGACCCTGGTGGGCTGGTCGCTGATGGGCGACGCGGTCTCGCACGCGGTCCTGCCGGGAGTGGTGCTCTCCTACATGTTCGGGATGCCCTTCGCGCTGGGCGCCCTGGTCTTCGGGGGCGGCTCGGTGGCGCTGATCGGGGTGGTCAACCGCACCTCCCGGGTCAAGGAGGACGCGGTGATCGGGGTGGTCTTCACCGCCATGTTCGCCCTGGGTCTGGTGATGATCTCGCGGGTCCCCAGCCAGACCGACCTGGGCCACATCCTGTTCGGCAACGTCCTGGGGGTGTCCGACGGCGACATCCTCCAGGTGCTGCTGCTGGCCGCCGTGGTGCTGGCCGTGATCTGGTACAAACACCGCGACCTGACCATGTACGCCTTCGACCCGGTCCACGCCCACGCCATCGGCGTCAACCCGCGCCTGCTGGAGACCCTGCTGCTGGGGCTGCTGTCGGTGACGGTCGTGGTGGCGCTGCAGGCCGTGGGCATCATCCTGGTCGTGGCCATGGTGATCACCCCCGGCGCCACCGCCTACCTGCTCACCGACCGCTTCGAGCGCATGCTGGTCATCTCCGCCGCGGTGGCCTTCGTCGCGGCCGTGGCCGGGGTGTTCACCAGCTTCCACCTGAACGTGTCCACCGGCGGCTGCATCGTGCTGGCCCAGGCGGTCGCGTTCGCCCTGGCCTACCTGTTCTCGCCCAGGCAGGGCGTGCTGTGGAAGGGCCGCACCGCCCGGGCCAGGCGGGCGGCGCGCGCCGGGCGCTGAGGGTTCGGGCCCGGTCAGCCCTCCGGCTCCACCGGTTCCAGGCCGATCCGACGCCGGACGGTGTCCACCGCCAGGAGCCGCACAGTCAACGGGTCGCCCGCCACCGGACCGGACTCGGGGAAACCGGGGAGCAGGTCGCGGTGGACCAGCCCCTCGAAGCCGTCCGGGCGGTCCTCCACCCGCACGAACACCCCGAAGGGGACGACCTTGGTGACGGTGCCGGCGACGACCCGGCCGATCCGGCGGACCAGGGCGCGCATCGGGTCCGGCTCCAGGGCCTTGAGGGAGAGCGACACACGCTCCCGGACCAGGTCGACGTCGAGAATCTCGGCGCGCACGCGCTGCCCCTCACGGACGACGTCGGCGGGCAGGTCGAAGGGCCGCCAGGACAGCTCGGGAACGTTGACCATCGCGGTGAAGCCGCTGATGTCCACGAAGGTCACGTGGAAGGGGGCGATCCTGACCACGGTGCCGGTGACCACCTGGCCCCGGCGCAGGGTGCGCAGGAACTCCCAGTGGACGTCGCCCGGGCAGGGATCGGTGCGCCAGCGGGCGCGCAGCACCCCGTCGGCGTCGGGGATGACACCGGTGAACAGGGGCGGGTCCTCCTCCGCGTAGGCGGAGCGGGCCGTGGCGGCGCGGGCGCCGTCGAGCAGCGCGGGAAGGCGGTGGTGGTCCTCCCCGTCCACGATGAGTTCGTGGACCAGGCCCTCGCGGTCCTCCCAGACCAGGCTGATCAGCTCTTCCCCGGGGAGTCCGGACAGGACCGCTCCGACGTCGGGGGACAGCTCGGGCCAGACCAGCAGCCGGGCCCGGGGGGCCAGCACCGCGCGCACCCGGTCCAGGGTCCGGCGGGTCTCGGCCGCGCCGGGGCCGAATCCCTCGGGGGCGGCGGGCGCCAGGCGGTGCCAGCGAGAGGCCCCCGTGGCGTACTGCTCCTCCAGCAGCCCGGCCCAGCGCGAGGAGACGTACAGGCCCAGCCGCCGCCAGAAGACCTCGTCCGCGGGCCGGGCGCCGCCGGGTTCCTCGTCCAGGCGGGCGTCGTAGGGGGAGGCCTCCAGCCGTTCCGGGAAGAGCCCGAGTCCACGGACCCTGGCGAGCGCGCCGGGGCAGGGCCGGGCGGTACTGACGTAGAGGTACTGGTCCCAGCCCACGTGCACGGCGAAGCGGTCCCCGGCCTCCAGGCGACACCACAGGCCGTGGTCGCGCAGCATGGCGCGGACCAGTTCCAGGGCGGTCTCCAGGCAGACCCGGGCGCCGTCGTGGAAGGCTGCGGGGTCGAGGATTGCGTCCAAGCCGCTCCCCTCGACGGCGGGTTCGAGGCCGAAATGGACGGGGCCGGTCAGTCCGGGTTCGCGGATCTCCAGGTGGTCGACGCCGCTGGCCTCGGCGAGCGCGCGGACGGCCTCCAGGTAGGCGGCCTCGACCGGGCCGTGGTCGCTGGCGGTGTCCTCGGGGCCGGCGTAGTGCCCTCGCCCGTCCCGGTCTGCGGGGTCGTACTTGGTGATCTGGTGGACGTGGGGGAGCAGGGGGACCTCCTTCGGGGCTGTTTCCAGCATGGCGCACCCCATCCCATTTGAACAACTTGTTTAAATCACTATGTTGACAACGAATAGTTGACGACACACAGTGGAGGCATGACCGAGCCGCAGGACCCCTTCACCCAGCCCGACCCCGAACAGGCCCGGCGCCGCCGCGCCCACGAGGCCCTCTTCCGCATCACCGAACGCCATGCCACCGGCGAGGACCGCGCCCGGTGGGAGGAACACCGGATGCCGATGTCCCCGCACGAGGCGATCCGCCGTATCAGCGACCTTGCCGCGGGCAGCGCCGTCCCCGGCAAGGACAGCCCTTCCGTCGACCAGGGCGACCTGACCGCCGCGCTGACACTGGTGCCGTGGGCGCGCGCCGAGTTCGACCAGATGGAGGCCGGCCTGCTCACCATGGCCAGGGGTCGCGGCATGACTTGGCAGGAACTGGCCTTCGGCCTGGGACTGGGTACCGCCCAGGCCGCCCGCCAACGCCACGAACGCCTGTCCAGGCGAACCGAGGACGAGGAGGGATAAGGCGAGCAGGCGCGGATCGACTGGGAGCGGCGACCCGGCACCCGGGAGGTCGACGAACCGTCGTGGCCGAAGCGCGGGCAGGGGTGCCGCTTTTCCACAGAAACAGACAAGTGCGACTTCTTGGTCCTGTGGGTTTTTCCCGCAGGGGAATTTGAGAGAAATCCCGGCGAACTCTTGTTCGGGTCGCTAGTTTGGATCGCGACAAGAAAAACCCGACCCGGTGCTGACAACACCTGGCCGGGTTGTGGCCGACGCCTGCATGAACAGGTTTGTCGACTGAGCCACTCCCTCGTATACCCATGAAGGTGACTCGTCATGGAGTCTAGCGCCCCAGCCCCCTCTCGCGCAGCCGAAACCGCGAATCCACCTGGTTTCCGTCCGCCCCGCAAGCGACCCCGGCGCGCGTTCCAGGGCATCGGGTTCATCCTGGCCATCTGGGTTCAGCAGGTCTTCCGCAGGGGCGCGCTTCCCACGCTGCGTTCACTGTCGGCCCTGTTGGCCATCGCCGACGTGGTCGACGCCGACGGGCGCTGGTGTTACTTCCTGTTGGAGAACCTGGCCCAGCGCTCCGGCGGGACCCTCAGCGTCAGCAGCCTCAAGCGCGCCATCGACGATCTGGTCGAAGCGGGCGTGGTCCGCAAGCTCACCCGCTCAGAGTCCCTGGAGTTCTTCGCCCGGGACATCGAGCGCGGGCGCTGCGTCTACCGGCTGCCGTGCGTGCTGGAGCTTCTGGTCCCGGCTGAGGACTACCCGGATGTGGTGCTGGAGGAGATCAACGCCTGCCGCGCGCAACTGGGGGAGGAACCCCTCACCGTGCACAACCGGCCTCCTCTGAAGCGCCGCCGGACCCCAGCTCAGGTTGACCCCGCCCCCAGCTCAGATCGACCCACAGACTGTTCCCCTGGGGACGGCTCTGATGCCGAGGTGGACAGTTCCGTCCGTGGCACCTCAAGCACAGGAGACCAAACCCGACAAAGGCCACGGATCGGAATTTTCGGCCTTATCAATCGCATACCCAACTCATTCCTGGCCTCTCCGGAGACAGACCGGGACATGTTGGCACTGGCCGTGGAGAAACTCCTGCGCCAGGGGCTGGGCGAACCCGACGTACGGGCCCTGTTCTCGGGGATGGAACGGCTGCGCCGACCGTTCCCGGCGCTGATGCGGCGTCTGCGCCACATGCGCTCCGCGCGTGCGTTCCTGGACGGCTCGCTGGGCCGCGGCGTCCACGGGCCGGGCCTGCCCGCGCCGTCGTGGCCGGTGCCGGAGCAGGACCCGTTCGCCCGGTCGGAGCGGTTCGTGCTGGATTCCCAGGGGAAGGCCACCGGCACCTGCCCCGTGCACGAGAACACGCGCAACCTCCCCGGTGGCAACTGCACGATCTGCGGTCAGCCGTGCCGGTCGGAGCCCGGCCAGATCATTCCCGAACCCGGGCGGGGAGCCATCCCGCCGCCCCAGCACGCGCCCCGGAGCGCGCCTGGGCCGGAGCCTTCGGAGCCTCCCCCGGGCTCGGCGGAATCCGCCCTGGTCCCGGAGCTGCGGGCACGGATGCTCCTGTCCCTGAACGGTGGTGAGCGCGCGCCCGCCGCCGGGCCGGCCGCGAAGAGCACGGTCCGATCCGTCCGCGACTCGGGACTCTCACCCCGGACCCTGGCTCTCCTGGGCCAGTTGCGCGAGCGGTTCGAGCGTCCCCGGCGACCTGAGGGCACCGGCACCCCCGAAGCCGCACCCGCGCGGACCGCAGCCGGCTGATCCGCCCACCAGACTGCCCCGATCGCCCGGGTGGGTGTGCCAGACGGCGGCAGGACTCCTCTTCCGCGCGGGCCAGCAGAGCCCTCCGTCGTGCGGGTGAGCAGGCGGCTTCGCGTGGAGCGCCCGGGACAAAGCGGAAAACCACAACGGGCCGCGGCTCGGCGGGGAGCGGCGGCCCGGCAGGGTTCGGGGAGGATCAGATGAGCATGGCCAACTGGCGGGCCTGGGCGACGAGCTTTCCCTCGCTGTCCCAGATCTCCATGTCCTCCTCGTGGAGGCTGTGGGAGACGTGCTTGGTCCAGACCCGGCAGGCCAGCCACCCGGGTGCGGGCCTGGCGCGGATGTGGGTGGTCAGCTCCACCGTGATGGTGCTGAACTCACCGATCTCCAGCACGGCCGGGACGGCGAAGTCGACCATGGCGGGCAGGGAGTGCACGTCGGCGTCGCGCCCGTCGGCGAAACGCATCCAGAAGTCGACCCGGGGGTCGCCGTCCTTGCGGCCGTCCAGCCACTGGGGGCGCTGGGGATAGCGGTACTCGACCCGGTGCGCGATGGTCACGCCCTCCGGTTTGCCCGCGAACTCGGCGGGGACCTCGCACTCATCGGGGGCGGGCAGCTCCGGCGGGCCCTGCAGGTGCAGTTCGCGGCCCTCGGCGCTGAGGTCGCCGTAGGTGGCGGTGGCGCGCACGATCTCCTTGCCGCCCTGCTCCAGGACGACGGCACCGGTAGCTGTGCGGCGCCCCTCCCGGATGGTCTCGGTGCGCAGTGCGGCCTCGCCGGGGGCGGCGGGGCGCAGGTAGAAGGCGGACACCACCAGGGGGTCGGGCTGGGCGAGGGTCTGTCCCAGTGCGTTGAGTGCCGTCCCCAGGACGTAACCGCCGTTGGGGTGCGAGGTGAACGTGGTCCAGCCGTCGGTGAGGGTGGCTGTGAACTCGCCGTCGGCTCGTTTCTCGACCCGGGTGTCCTGGTCGAACTCGTAGCCCTCGGCGGGGTGGTCAAGGCTCATGCGGTTATGTTACCGACGAGTAGAACCACTGGCCACACCAAAACCGAACTCCATTCGGTTGTGTGGGCACCCCCACACCGGCGCCCGCGGCCACGAGCGGCATCCGCGCGCCGCTTGACCCTGACGCGACGTCGGGCCCTAGCTTCGTCACCACGGCACCGAAGACGGAGCCGAAACCACCGGCAAGAGCGGAAGGCGGACCGTGGGCCACACCGTCGGCGAGGTCGCCAGGATCACCGGACAGACCGTACGCACCCTGCACCACTACGACCGGATCGGACTCCTCGTCCCGGCCGAGCGCACACCCGCCGGCTACCGCCTCTACTCCGAGACGGACCTGGACCGGCTGCACCAAATCCTCACCTACCGCGAACTGGGCTTCCCCCTGGACCGCATCGGTCGGCTCCTCGACGACCCCGACCCGCGGGGCCACCTGGTCCGCCAACACCGACTGGTGACCGAACGCATCGACCACCTGCGCGAAGTGGCGCACACCCTGCAGAAAATGATGGAGGCACAACACATGGGCACCAACCTGACCCCCGAGGAACAGTTCGAGGTCTTCGGAGCCTTCGACGTCAACGCACACGCCGAGGAGGCCCGCCAGCGCTGGGGCGACCACCCCGACGGAGCGTTCGCCCAGTCCCGGCGCCGCACCAGCTCCTACACCACACAGG
The DNA here is from genome assembly GCF_056173285.1 of Nocardiopsis sp. iso_40. NCBI lineage: Bacteria > Bacillati > Actinomycetota > Actinomycetes > Streptosporangiales > Nocardiopsidaceae > Nocardiopsis > Nocardiopsis sp. iso_40. Next base: position 3,202,335 of record NZ_CM149666.1, read on the forward strand.
ACTGGCAGCGCATCAACGCCGAAGCCGACGGAATCTACCGCGCCCTGGCCCAGGCCATGAACGACGGTCTCCCCGCAGACAGCGACACCACCACCGACCTGGCCGAACAGCACCGGGCGCACATCAGCCGCCACTACTACCAGTGCACCACCGAGATCCACCGGGGACTGGGCCGCCTGTACGTGGACGACGCGCGCTTCACCGCCACCGTCGACGCCTACGGCGCAGGGCTCAGCCCCTACCTGCGCGACGCCTTCGCGGCCAACGCAACCCGCCGCCGGAGCTGACCCGGCCGAGCCCGCGCCCGGCGCGAGGTTACGGACCGGCCAGGACAATCGGACACCACCGCCCCGGCTTCCGGCCCAGCGCTCCGCCGCGGGGACGGGCATCCGGGCCCCCGGCCCTGACAGAATGGGCGCCGCCCCCACCGCTTCGCCCCTCGCCCCTCCCTTCGCCCGGGCCCGACCCTCTCTCTGGCTGCCACCATGCACGACCTCCGCCATGCCTACGACACCCACCTGCGCGGTCACCTCCCCACACCGCCCAGGGCCGGGGCAGTACACCTGCCGGACCCGCACCTGAGCGGCGCCCGCCTGGTCCGCTCCCACTACGGCACCCACGGCAGCGTCGACCACGGCCCACTGCCGCCGGGCACGGACCTGCCCGCCCTGGTCGCCCGCCAGCGGGACCGGTTCGAGGCGCGCACCGAACCCGCGCACTGGCCGGTGCACGCACACGACCCGCCCGCCCTGGAAGGCGCCCTGAACGCGGCCGGTTTCACCCCCGGCCCCGAACGCTGCGTCCTGGTCGCCGAGCTCTCCGCCCTGCCCTTCGTGCCGCCCGCACAGGACGAACAGCTACGGGGGAACGACCGGATGTCCGCCCAGGCCGTGCGGGAGCTGGCCGCGACCTCCGGACCGCACCGGCGCCCCCTGGCCGAGCACGAGGCCGACGGGATCTCCTTCGAGCACCGAACCCTCGCCCTGGTGCGCGGGACACGGGTACGAGCAGCCAGCTGGGCCGCCCTCCGTAAGGAGACCCCGTTCCTCGTCCTGGAGGGGATGACCGCCCCCCGCCCGGAGTTCCTGGGGGAGTGGGCCCGCAACGCGGGGCCCGGCCGGGGCCTGTGGTGGGGCTGGGGACAGGCCCAGCCCCGCCTCATGGCCGCCGAGGTCGACCCCGGAGCCCAACCGGAGCTGTACGGCATGCTCCTGGACTCGGGTTTCCACGAGATCACCACCGTGCGCACCCACACCTGGCAACCGCTCGGGATCCCCGCCGTGGCCCGGCCGGTCACCGAACTCTTCGACGACCGCGAACACGACGACCTGTGGGACCGGTTCACCGAACGGTTCTTCTTCACCCCCAGCACCACGGTCTTCCCCGGCATCGTCGACCCCACCCCCTCGGTGACCTGGCCGCTCCACGAAACCGACGAGCGCCCCGAGCACGTGGCCGAACTGGACCGGACGGTGCGGCGCGGACTCACCGCCGCCATCCCGGCGGGGGAGTCCCTGTACTCCCTGGACTGGCAGCACATCGGACGCCGCTACGACCCGCGCCGGGTCGGCGGACCCGAGCAGCCGCCCCACCCCGCGTTCGCCTTCCCCGACGGCGACTACTACATCAACCTCACCGGGGACCTGCGCCTGGGCACGTTCGGCCATCCCTGGGAGAGCGGCCCGTACGGCCGGGGGACCCTGTGCGTGTTTGGCGCGGAGCTGCTGGCCGAGGTGGAGGAGGACCTCCACCGGCTGCTCGGCGCCCCGATCCGCAGGGACGGGCGCGCCACCGGGTGAACAACCGGACAGAGCAGCGCATTCGGAGACGGGTCACGGCCCCGAAACGGGGTGGGTTGTTGCTGTGCTCGCTCCGGCCGGAGGGGCCTGTGACCGTCCGCCCGTGCCCGACACCCTCACCCGTGAACCGCACCGTGCGCGTTGGTGCGGTTCACGGGCCTGCCGGGGCTTTGCGTTGCTCACCCGGGCGGTTCCTCTAGCTCTTCCGGGGACGGTCACCGTGGTTGTGCTGGGTGCCGATCACGTCGCCCTCGGCCTCGACGCCGCGCATGTCGATGTGGTCGCCCCCATAGCGGGTCTCGTGATGCTCGACCCCGCCGACGGTGCCCGCCTGGATCAGTGTTCCGTGCACGTCACGGGCGGTGTTGGTGATGATCTGTGTCCCGCCGCGTTCGGGAGCCGCCTCGTCCAGGATCGCGCGCAGCTCGGCGGCGGCCTCGGGGTCCTCCCGCAGCAGGCGGCGCAGCTGGGTCTTCCAGTTCTGCTCCATCTCCTCGGCCGACACGGCCTCCCCGCCGTCCTCCTCCAGTTCCCTGCGGGACTCCTCCAGCTCGGCCAGGGCCTTCTGCCTCTTGGCCTCATCACCCTGGAACATCTGGGTGATCCACCCCTGGACCATGGTCCAGCTGCCCTTGACCATCTCCTGGGTCAGGACCCTGGCGCCTTCCTCGAACAGCTCCACCGCGTCACCCTCCATGCCGTCCCACCACTGTGTCCACGGGGCTTTGCGAGCGCTCGCAAAGCCCCGTGGATAAGACACCCTAGCCAGCCGAACGGTTCCGCACAGGGGCACCGAAAACACCGTGCCGCCCCGGGGTGCCTGCGCTGCTCCCGCTGAGGGAAACACCCAGCCCCCTGCTAGCGTCGGCCTTCGCGGAGCCGAGAGTCGGCCGCGCGCACCGAGGTGAGTCGATGACTGTCGTGACCAGCGCCGCCGTGAGCAGCGCCCCCAGCCTCCCCAACCTCCGGGTCCCGGCCTGACCGAACGGCGGAACCCCAGAACACGAAGGTCCTTGAGTTGTCACACTCCGCTCGCGCCTGGTCCGCCCGACCCGAGACCAGCGCCGACACCACCGCTGTTCACGCGATCAACAGCGCCGCCTTCCAGACCCCGGCCGAGGCCGACCTGGTCGACGCCCTGCGCACCGATGCCGGGGCGTGGATCGAGGGCCTGTCCGTCGTCGCCGAGTCCGGCGAGGGCACCCTCGCCGGGTACGCCCTGTTCACCCGCTGCCACGTCGACGGCCAACCGGCCCTGGCACTGGCCCCGTGTGCGGTCCTGCCCGAGTTCCAGCGCACCGGCGCCGGTTCAGCCGCCATCCGCACCGGCTTGGAGATCGCCCGTGCGATGGGGGAGAACCTCGTCCTGGTCCTGGGCCACCCCGACTACTACCCGCGGTTCGGGTTCACCCCCGCCTCCGGGTTCGGCGTGTGCGCCCCGATGCAGGTCCCGGACGAGGCCATGATGGCCCTGGCCCTGGACCCGTCGCGCCCCACCCCGCGCGGCACCATCCAGTACCCGGCGGCCTTCGGTATCTGATCCGGCCCTTCCGGGTGAAACAGCGTGCCCGCCGCGGCATCCCCACGGCGGGCACGCCCCTTCCTGGGGGCTCCACCAACCCGGCTCCTCCCCAGAGTTGCCACGGAACCCGAAGAACCGACGAAACGTCTGATAATGGACAGAATTACTCAGGGGGAGAGAACGCATGAGCAAGAAGTACAGCCAAAGCACCGGAATCGCTCTCGGACTGGCCTTCGGCGTCGCCTTCGGGATGCTGTTCGACAACCTGGGTCTGGGGATCGCTCTCGGACTGGTCTTCGGTCTGGCCTTCGGCGCCTCCCAGTCCAAGAAACGCGAGGAATAGCCCAAGCCACCGCCCCGGGCGACCCGCCCCCGGCGCCGCAAAGCGGAAAACACCCCGAAACCGTCCCGTTCAGCAACCGGGAAACCGCCTACCGTGGTGGCCTCCTCGGCCGCGATCTGAGATCGTGAACCTGCCCGACCCCCGCAACACCCCGAACACGAGAGTGTTCCCTGACACACTCCCCATTCCGACATGCCCCGAACGACCAGGGAAAACACCGGTCTCACCGCACCTTCGGCGCCCGGGTGAGGCAGGTGTTTCCCGCGTGTTACGGCCCGACACCTCCAGGCAATGCCCCCTACCTACCTTCGGTTACGTCAGCAGCCGTCAAGCAGGAAGGCCTGGTCGTGACCCCCAAGACCGGAACACGCGCGCCACGCACCGGACCGAGCTGGATCTTTGACTGGGATCCGGAGAACGAGGCGTTCTGGCAGGAGAAGGGACGCCCCGTCGCCAAGCGCAACCTGTGGGCCTCGATCTTCTCCGAGCACATCGGCTTCTCCATCTGGAGTATCTGGTCGGTCCTGGTCCTGTTCATGACCCCCGCCACCGGGTTCGACTGGGCGCCTGAACAGAAGTTCCTGCTGGTGTCCGTGGTCGCCTTCGTCGGCGCGGTCCTGCGTGTGCCCTACACCCTGGCGGTGCCCTTCTTCGGCGGCCGCAACTGGACGATCATCTCCTCCACGATGCTGCTGGTCCCCACCGGCCTGGCCGTCTTCCTCATCCAGGCACCCCAGACGCCCTACTGGCTCTTCCTCGTCCTGGCGGCCGTGGCCGGCATCGGCGGCGGCAACTTCTCCTCCTCCATGGCCAACATCAACTTCTACTTCCCCGAGAAGGAGAAGGGCTGGGCCCTGGGCATGAACGCCGGCGGCGGCAACATCGGGGTGGCCACCGTCCAGCTCGTGGGCCTCGGCGTCATCGCGCTCTTCACCGCACAGGCCGGACACTTCGTCCCGCTGTTCTACGTGCCGTTCATCCTGCTGGCGATCTGGGTCGCGGTCCGCCACATGAACAACCTCGCCAGCGCCCGCAGCGACGCCTCCGCACAGCTGGCCGCCACCAAGGACCGCCACTTCTGGATCATGTCGTGCCTGTACGTGGGCACCTTCGGCTCCTTCATCGGCTTCGGGTTCGCCTTCGGCCTGCTGCTGCAGAACCAGTTCGGCCTCGAACCCCTCCAGGCCGCCTCCGTCACCTTCCTGGGCCCGGCGATCGGCTCGCTCATCCGCCCCGTCGGCGGCAGGATGGCCGACCGCTTCGGCGGCGCCCGCGTCACCCTGTGGAACTTCGTCGCGATGGTCGCCGGCACCGGTGTGGTCGTCGCTGCCATCAACGCCGACTCCCTGGCCCTGTTCATCGGAGCCTTCTGCGTCGTGTTCGTCCTGACCGGCATCGGCAACGGCTCCACCTACAAGATGATCCCCTCCATCTACGCCGCCAAGGCCCAGAACGCCATCGCCCAGGGCGCCCCCCGCGAGGAGACCCTCTCCTACAACAAGCGCATCGCCAGCTCCATGCTCGGCCTGATCGGCGCCATGGGCGCCATGGGCGGCGTCGCCATCAACCTGGTCTTCCGCGAATCCTTCCGCGCCACCGAGTCGGCCGCCCCCGGCTTTATCGCCTTCGGGGTCTTCTACCTGGCCTGCGCGGCCATCACCTACCTGGTGTACATGCGCCGACCGGCCGCCCCCGCCGCGGCACCCGCCCCGGCCTCCACCGAGACGGTCACCCGATGAACCCGGCAGAGCCCGCACCGCAGAGCACCCGGACCCACTGCCCCTACTGCGCGCTGCAGTGCGCCATGCACCTGGACACCGGACCGCAGGGGCGCCTGTCCGCCCGCCCCGCCGACTTCCCCACCAACCGGGGCGGGCTGTGCCGCAAGGGCTGGACCTCCACCGAGGTCCTCACCGTCCCCGACCGCCTCACCCGCCCCCTGCTGCGCAAGGACCGCACCTCGGAGTTCACCGAGGTCGACTGGGACACCGCCCTGGACCACGTCGCCGACCGCATCCTGGCGCTGCGCGCCGAATCCGGCCCCGACACCGTCTCGGTCTTCGGCAGCGGCGGCCTGACCAACGAGAAGTCCTACGCCCTGGGCAAGTTCGCCCGGCTGGCCCTGGGCACCTCACAGATCGACTACAACGGCCGCTTCTGCATGTCCTCCGCGGCGGCCGGAGGCATGCGCGCCTTCGGCCTGGACCGGGGCATGCCCTTCCCCCTCACCGACGTCGGCTCGGCCCAGGCGGTCCTGCTCGCCGGGGCCAACCCCGCCGAGACCATGCCACCGATGATGGGACACCTGTCCGCGCCCGCCCTCATCGTCATCGACCCCCGCCGGACCGCCACCGCCCAGGTCGCCCTGGACAACGGCGGCCTGCACCTGGCACCGCGCCCCGGCACCGACCTCGCCCTGGCCCTGAGCCTGCTGCACGCCGTCCGCGCCCGGGGCTGGGTGGACACCGGCTACGTGGCCGAGCGCACGAGCGGGTTCGAGCAGGCATGGGAGCACGCCGCCGCCTGGTGGCCCGAGCACGCCGAACTCACCACCGGGGTGCCCGCCAGCCAGATCCGCGCCGCCGCCGACCTGTTGGGACGGGCCGCGCGCGCCCGGTCCGCCTACGTGCTGACCGGGCGCGGCACCGAACAGCACGCCAAGGGCACCGACACCGTCTCGGCCTGGATCAACCTCGCCCTGGCCCTGGGCCTGCCCGGCCGCCAGGGTTCGGGCTACGGGTGCATCACGGGCCAGGGCAACGGCCAGGGCGGGCGCGAACACGGCCAAAAGGCCGACCAGCTGCCCGGGTACCGCAGGATCGACGACCCCCAGGCACGACGCCACGTGGCCGGGGTGTGGGGCGTGCACCCCGACACACTGCCCGGACCGGGCCGCAGCGCCTTCGAACTCCTGGACGCCCTGGGCACCCCCGGCGGCCCGCGGGCGATGCTGCTGTTCGGCTCCAACCCGGTGGTCTCGGCCCCCGACAGCGAGCGTGTCCGCTCCCGGCTGTGCGACCTGGACCTGCTGGTGGCCGCCGACTTCGTACTCTCCGAAACCGCCGCCCTGGCCGACGTGGTCCTGCCGGTGGCCCAGTGGGCCGAGGAGTCGGGCACCATGACCAACCTGGAGGGGCGCGTGCTGCGCCGCAGGCGGGCCGTGCCGCCGCCCGAGGGGGTGCGCACCGACCTGGAGGTGCTCTCCGCCCTGGCCGTGCGGCTGGGCCAGCCCGCCGAGCGCTTCCCCACCGACCCCGACACCGTCCTGGCCGAACTGGGCGCCGCCTCGGCCGGGGGAGCGGCCGACTACTCCGGCGTCACCCCCGAACGGTTGGCCTCGGGGGAGGCCCTGCACTGGCCGGTGCGCGCGGGCCAGGAGCCCACGCCCCGCCTGTTCCTGGACTCCTTCGCCCACCCCGACGGGCGCGCCCGGTTCGTTCCCGTCGCACACCGGCCCCCGGCCGAGGAACCCGACGACGACCACCCGCTCATCGCCACCACGGGACGGCTCATGGGCCACTACCAGTCCGGGGCCCAGACCCGCCGGGTGCCCGAACTCCACGGAGCCGAACCCGAGGTGTACGTGCAGGTGCACCCGGACACCGCCGCCCGCGCCGGCCTGGACGCCGGTGACCTGGCCCGGATCACCTCACGCAGGGGCCACACCACCGCCCGGGTGCGCCTGGACCCCACGGCCCGCCTGGACACGGTGTTCCTGCCCTTCCACTACGCGGGCGCCCAGTCCGCCAACAACCTCACCCACCCGGCGCTGGACCCCACCAGCCGCATGCCGGAGTTCAAGGTCAGCGCCGTACGCCTGGAACCCGCACCCGCCACCCCGGGCACCCCCTGACCACCGCACCCGTCCCTCGAACCCGTGCGGGAACCGACCCGCCGCCGCAGTTCCCGGCCGAGGCCGCCCGGGCAGGCACCACCCCACCAGGAGGCAGCAGTTGAGCACCGTGCAGAGCGCGTCACCGCGTCGGATCGTCGTCGTGGGCAACGGCATGGTCGGCGCCCGCTTCGCCGAGGAGGTCGCCCGCCTGGACCCCGACGGCGAGCGCGTCCACGTCACCGTGGTGGGTGCCGAGCACCACCGGGCCTACAACCGGGTGCTGCTCTCGGGCGTGGTCGCCGGAGAGTACACCCCCGACCAGATCAGTCTGCCGATGCCCGACACCCCCGGCGTCAACGTGCGCCTGGGCGTGGCCGCCACCGGCCTGGACACCGCCGAGCGCCGCGTGGACCTGGACGACGGCACCCACCTGACCTACGACGAACTGGTCCTGGCCACCGGCGCCCGCGCCGCCTTCCCGCCCATCACCGGGGTCACGGCCCCCGACGGCCGGCCCGGCGAGGGCGTCACCGCGCTGCGCGACCTCGCCGACTGCGAACGGCTGCTCGCCCTGGCCCGCCCCGGCGCGCCGGTGGTGGTCCTGGGCGGCGGGGTCCTGGGGTTGGAGGCCGCCCGGGGCCTGGTCGGGCGCGGAGCCCGGGTGTGCGTCGTGGAGTCCTCGCCCTGGATCATGCGCCGCCAGATCGACCAGGACGCCGCCCGGACCCTGGCCCGCTGCTACGAGGACCTGGGGGTGAGCGTGCACTCGTGGCGGGTGGCCTCCCGATGGATCCCCGGGACCGGCCTGGAGCTGGACGACGGCCGGGTCCTGCCCGGCGACGCCCTGGTGGTCACCGCAGGGGTCCGCGGCAACACCGAACTGGCCACCGGCGCCGGAATCGAGGTCGAGCACGGCGTTGTGGTGGACGACTGCCTGGCCACCTCCGACTCCCGGGTGCACGCCATCGGTGACTGCGCCCAGCACCCCGGCGGCGGCGCCGGCCTGGTCCAACCCGGGTGGGAGCAGGCCTCGGTACTGGCCCGGCGGCTCACCGGGCAGGCGCCCCAGGCGCGTTACACGGGGGCGCGCCCGCTGACCCGCCTCAAGGCCGAGGGCATCGAACTCACCGCGTTCGGCCTGGTCCAGCAGGAGGACCTGGGCCCGGAGACGGAGACGGTCACGGTCAGCGACCCGCACGGGCGCCGCTACGCCAAGCTCGCGGTCCACCGGGAACGGGTGGTCGGCGCGGTCCTGCTCGGTTTCCCGCAGGCCGCGGCGAACCTGTCCCAGCTCTACGACACCGGCGCCCCGGTGCCCGCCGACCGGCTCGCCCTGATCCAGGGGCTGCCCGTGGCCCCGCAGGAGGACCCCCAGGCCGCCCCGGCGCTGGTGTGCCGGTGCAACGCGGTCAGCCGCGAGGACATCGAGCAGGCCTGGCTGGACGGGGCCCGCACCCGCGAGACCATCGCCGAGCGCACCCGCGCCACCACCGGGTGCGGCGGTTGCGTGCGCGACGTCAACGCCCTCCTGGCGGGCATGGAGGGCGGCCGCAGCGCCGAACCGGTGGGCTGAGCGCTCCCGGCCCGGCCCCCGGGACCCTGGCGGTCCCCGGGGACCGGGCCGGGGAAGTTGCGTGGTTCGGCCCTGCCTTCGTTGACGGCCGGGCGGGTCAGTCCCGGTTCTGCCAGGTGGTCACGCAGACCTCGTTGCCCTCGGCGTCGGCCAGCACCCAAAACGCCGGGGCGCGCTCGTCGGCGACCAGGACGCCTCCCGCCCCCAGAGCGACCCGCAACCGGGACCGCGCCTCGTCGTGGGGCACGCACACGTCGAAGTGGATGCGGTTGCGCTGGGGACGGGGGTGCTCCATCTGCTGGAACCACACCGCCGGGCCCTGGCCGAGCGGATCCACCAGCGGGTCCCGGGGGCCGTCGTGGCCGGGCTCACCGACGTATCCCAGGACCGCCCTCCAGAACGGGCGGATCCGCTCGGGGCACAGGGCGTCGACAGCGATTTCCAACATCTGGACCGCTCTGGGCGCCCCGCCGGCCCCGTCGCCGGTGTCGGCCCCCGTGCGGGCCCCGGCCCGCTCCAGCGCGGCGCTGACGCGCCTGGCCAGGTCCAGGTCGGTCCTGGTCAGGTCGGCCACCTCGGCCGTCTGCAGGGTCAACACAACCCGGCGGGGCCGCAGGTCGACGCTCAGGTGTGCGTCCGCGCGCGGCCCGCAGGCATCCACCGCGATCGCACCCACCTCGGCGGCACGGGCCATCGAGGAGACCGGAACACAGGTGCGCAGGTTCCCCAACAGGTAACGCCAGCCCAGGTCGGCGACGGCCGCGGAGGCTTCCTGCCTGCTCAGATACATCAGTCGGACTCTTTCCGGGTGGGGGGTTTCGGTCGGCTCCGTGTCCCTCGGTCAGCACCCCGGCCAGCACCGCTACGACCGCGAACACCACCTCCGTGAGGCGAACGCGCCCGCCCTTGCCCGACCGTGCCGCCCCCCGGGGACACGCCATGCCCACATCGAATCAGCCCCTCGCACCGGGCGCCACAGTTCACGGTCTCCACCACCTGCCGCTCCGGAAACCCATCGGCGACGAAGCCGATACGTAACAGCCCTCCCCCTACCGCACAGCCCGCTGTCGCTATACCGTGACCGCGTGTGCTCCCCCCCACTCGTCGGGCGCGAGGCCGAACGACGGCAGCTGCGCGAGGCAGCGGTTCCCGCAACCATCGTCCTGCTGGCAGGGACGGCAGGAACAGGCAAGACCCGCCTGGTCCAGGAACTGCACGAGGCCACCAGCGGCACCGTACTGACCGGCCACTGCCCGCCCCGCGCCGCCCCCTTCCCCTACGCCCCCGTCATCGAGGCCCTGCGCGAAGCCCCGATCCCCACCGGCCTCAGCCCGCTGTGCGGCGCCCTGGCGCCGCTGCTGCCCGAACACGGCACCGCCCTGCCGCCACCGCTGCCCCCGGTCGGCCCCGCAGCGGAACACCACCGCACCTACCGCGCCCTCACCGAACTCCTGGGCGCCCTGGGCCCCGCCGTCCTCGTCCTCGAGGACATGCAGTGGATCGACCCGCCCACCCGCGACCTGCTCGCCTACCTGGCGCCCCGCCTGCCCCCGAACCTCACCCTGGTCCTGACCTACCGGCCCGAGGAACTCCCGCACACCTTCCCCGTCGCCGCCCTGGCCGCCCGCACCCCGCCCGGCACCAGCCACCACGAGATCACCCTGGGCCCGCTGTCCGTCGAACACGTCCACACCCTGGCCCAGCACCTGCTCACCACCGACCCCACCGCCACCGACGCCCGACGCCTGCACACCTGGACCGGCGGGCTCCCCCTGGCCGTGGTCGAGACCCTGCACCACCTGTCCCACCTGCCCACCGCCCCGGGCGAACCCGCCGTCCCCACCGCCCCGCCCGTGCCCGCACCCCTGCGCGACTGGCTCCTGGACCAACTGCGCTCAGTGGACCGCGACACCCGCCGCCTGGTACGCGCGGCCTGCGTCCTGGACCGGCCCGCCACCGACGCCCAACTGGCCCGCGTGGCCGACCTCCCCGAAACCCGCGCCGACAGGGCCCTGGCCCGCGCCCACCAACGCGGCCTGCTACACCCCGCCGACCCGACCACCCTGGCCCTGCGCACCCCGCTACTGCGCCAGGCCTGCTACACCGCCCTGCCCCGCGACAGACGCCGCCACCTGCACCGGGCCAGCCTGCACGTCCTGGGCGAACAGGACGAGCCGCCCCACGACCGGATGGCCCACCACGCCCGCGAAGCCGGACTCCTGGACACCTGGACCGACCACGCCGAACACGCCGCCGACCAGGCCCTGACCCGCGGCGAGGACGCCACCGCCGTCGCCCTGCTGCGCGACGCCCTCAGCCGCGACTCCCTACCGCCGCAGCGCCGCTGCGCCCTCGCCCTCAAACTCGGCCGGGCCGCCCTGACCGGCCTGTCCGCCGAACACACCATCGACCTGCTGCGCGACGTCCTGGACACCCCCGGCCTGTCGGCGCCCGAACGCGGAGAACTCCGGATGGAACTGGGCCTGCTCCTGCTCAACCAGGCCTCCCAGAACCGCTGCGCCCGCGGCGAACTCGTCCGCGCCGCCGCCGAACTCTCCTCACGCCCCGCCCTGGCCGCCCGGGTCATGTGCGCCCTGGCCGTACCCCGCTCCACCCCCGACCCGGTCTCCACCCACCGCCGCTGGATGGAACAGGCCGTGACGGCCGCCCAACGCAGCCAGGACCCGGCGGTGGACCAGACCGTGCGCGTCAACCAGGCCACCCTGCTCGCCCAGATCGGCGACCCCGCCGCCTGGGAGGTGGCCCTGCCCGACCCCGGCACCACCTCACCCCGCACCGACCCCCGGGCCCTGGCCCGGCGCCGCGAATTCGCCCGCGCCTCCCTCAACCTCGCCGACGCCGCCGTCATCCTGGGCCACTACGACCGCGCCGACCGGCACCTGAGCGACGCCACCGGATCCTGCGACCCCTACATCCACGAGAGCGCCCGCGTCCTGCACCTGATCCTGGACTGGAACCGCGGACACTGGTCCGACCTGGCCGAACGCACCGAACACGACCTGCGTTCCCGCCGCCTGGCCCACCTGCACTCGGTCACCGCCGAACTCACCGTGGTCCGCGCGGGCCTGGCCCTGGCCCAGGGCGACCCGGCCACCGCCCGCACCCACCTGGAACGGATCCTGCCCGGCCCCCACCCCCAGGGCCCCGACTACACCGTGCCCGTACGCGCCTTCGCCGCCGGACTCCTGGCCCGCCTGGCCCTGGCCCAGGAAGACCCGAACACCGCCTGGAAACAGGTGGAGGGCCTGGTCACCCTGATCGCCAGCAAAGGCATCTGGGTGTGGGCCGCCGACCTGGTCCCGGGCATGGAGGCCCTGCTGCTGTGCCGACGCCACGCCGTGGCCCAGGACCTGTGCACCCGGCTGCGCGCTGGCCTGCGCGGTACCAGCGCCCCCGCCGCCCAGGCCGCCCTGGTCCGGTTCGAGGCCGCCCTGGCCCACCACCGCGGCCACCACGACCGGGCCCTGCACCTGTACACCGAGGCCGAAGCCGCCTACCGGGAGATGCCCCGCCCCTACGACGCCGCACTGGCCCGCGAGGCCAGCGCCCGCACCCACCTGGCCTCGGCCCGGGGACAGGACCCGGCGCTGGGGGTGACCGCGCTCCAGGCGGCCCTGGCCGAGTACACCGAACTCGGCGCCACCTGGGACGCCGCACGGGTCCGCCGCCGACTGCGCGAGCACGGCGTGGCCGTACCCCCCGCCAGAAGCGGGGGCACGGGGGACAACCGCCTCTCACCCCGGGAGAACGAGATCACCGTGCTGGCCGCCCAGGGCCACACCAACCGCGAGATCGCCGCACTGCTGCACCTTTCACCACGCACCGTGGAAACCCACGTGGCCAACGCCCTGGCCAAACTCGGCCTGCGCTCACGCCGCGACCTGACCGCCCCCACGAGCCCCGAACCCACTACGTGGTCCCCGACAACGGACCGAACTACGTAGTAACTACGTATTGTCTGGCCGCACCGCGCAACAGATCATGACTCTCGGGTGGCCACCCTTCCCCAATCCCCCCACAGAAGGGTCCCCGCACACATGCGCAAGTTCGGTGCAGTGATCGCGGCTGCTGCCCTACTGCCGATCCTGGCAGTGGCACCCGCCGCAGCAGAACCCGATCTGCCCTCCTTCCTCAACACGAACGACCCCACTGAACGCACCTACATCGTCGTCCTGGACGAGGACGCCGACCCCAACGACGTCGCCGACCGCAACGGCGACGCCCCCTTGGGCGTCTACGAACACGCCCTCACCGGCTACGCCGCGGAAATGACCGCCGCCGACGCCGCCGACCTGCTCCAGGACACCGACGTGGCCTACGTGCAGGAGGACCAGGTCGTCGAGACCTTCGACCAGCAGACCCCCGACGGCATCGCCCGGACCTTCGCCCCCGACAACCCCAACCTCCAGGTCAACGGCTCAGAAGACTACGTTCCCGACGTGGCCGTCGCCGTCCTGGACACCGGAGTGGACGGCTCCCACCCCGACCTCAACGTCGTGGAGTCGGTCGACTGCACCAGCGGCACCTGCGTGTCCAACACCGCCTCCGACGGCAACGGCCACGGCACCCACGTCGCGGGCAGCGCAGCCGCCATCGACAACGGCCTGGGCGTGGTCGGTGTCGCCCCCGGCGCCGACGTATGGAACGTGCAGGTCCTGTCCTCGGGCGGCAGCGGCACCCTCGCCGGGATCGCCGCGGGCGTGGACTACGTCACCGCCAACGCCGACCAGATCGGCGTGGCCAACATGAGCCTCGGCTGTGAGGGCTGCACCGACCAGGCGCTGAGCCAGGCCATCACCAACTCCGTGGCCGAGGGCGTCGCCTACGCCGTGGCCGCGGGCAACAGCTCAAGCGACTCGGCGAACTTCTTCCCCGCCAACCACCCCGACGTACTCACCGTCTCCTCCCTCGCCGACTCCGACGGCGCCCCCGGCGGCAACGGCGGAACCCTGTCCTGCCGCAGCGACTCCGACGACACCCTGTCCAGCTTCTCCAACTTCGGCACCACCGTCGACATCGCCGCCCCCGGCTCCTGCATCACCTCCACCTGGCCCGGCGGCGGCTACAACACCATCAGCGGCACCTCCATGGCCTCACCGCACGCCGCGGGCGGCCTGGCCCTGCTCGCCACCGGCTCCGCCAAACCCACCGACCGCGCCGGCGTCCTGGCCCTCTACCAGACCCTGACCGAGGCCGGAAACCACGACTGGACCGACACCTCCGGCGACGGCGACCACGAGCCCCTGCTCGACGTGGGCGACCCCGACACCTTCCCCGGCGACGGCGCCACCACCCCGCCCGACGGCCCCGTGGCCGACATCTCCGAGTCCTGTGACGACGCCACCCTGACCTGCTCCTTCGACGGATCCGGCTCCGCCGGGCAGATCACCGACTACGCATGGGACTTCGGCGACGGCACCACCGGCACCGGCACCACCACCTCCCACACCTACACCGGTGAGGGCACCTACACCGTCACCCTGACCGTCACCGACGAGACCGGAGCGACCAACTCCGACACCGTCGAGGTGACCGTGGGCACCCCCGACCACACCGCGCCCACCGCCGACTTCACCGGGTCCTGCTACACCTGGTGGTACTACTGCAGCCTGGACGCGTCCGACTCCAGCGCCGGCGACGCCCCGATCGTCTCCTACAGCTGGGACTTCGGCGACGGCACCACCGGCACCGGAGCCACCACCTGGCACTTCTACGACGGCCCGGGCACCTACACCGTCACCCTGACCGTCACCGACGAGACCGGCGCCACCGGCTCGCTCACCAAGACCATCACCCTGTAGGAGGCGACAGCCCCCCGACCGCGGCCCCTTCCCGATCTCCCGGGGGAGGGGCTGCACCCGCGTCGGCCCTTCCGGAGGCACCGATCGGTACACTCCCCGAACCATCCCGCTCCGCCACGCGTCTGAGCGGCTGAGGAACCATCCCGGCGCCCCCGCCGGACCACAGCACCACCGCGAGGGAGTCCCCCGACCATGCCCACACGAGCCCTTGGCGCGACCAGCCTGGTCATCGCGCTGAGCCTGGCCCTCAGCTCCTGCGGCCTGATCCGCGACCTGAACCCGGAGCAGGCCCAGGAGGAGCCCGCCGCCGAGGAAACCACCCAGGAGGTCGCGGCCGAGGACGTCGAACTCCCCTTCGTCCGCCAGGGACGCATGTTCGTCGAGGGGGGCAACGACGTCGCCGTGGAGATCTCCGTGAAGGCCCTGGAGAACAACGGCGAATACCTCATGCTCGACATCAGCCGCAACATCCTGGAGCACATCACCGGCGAGGACATCTCCTACGCCGGCGCGCCCCTGCGGCTGGTCGACCCCGTCTCCGGCGAGGTCCTGCTGCCCATCACCAGTGAAGAGCACGGCCAACCCTACGGCAGCTACTTCATCGAGGGCAGCGAACTCACCCCCGTCCACGAGGAGATCCCCTCACCCATCCGCCGCTACTTCCCCGCGCCCAGCGAGGACGTGGAGTTCCTGACCCTGACCGGCGCCACCGCCGGGCACGTGCCCGGCATCCCCGTCAGCTACGTCGACGAGTTCACCGACCTGCCCGAACCCGACGTCCACGACTACATCGACCCCGAGACCTGGTTGATGGACAACGAACTGCCCGAAGAGCTCGTCTACCCCGAAACACCCCCCGAACCGGACCTGGACACCACCGGGTTCGTCCAGTCGATGGAGAGCTTCGTGGACACCACCACCGCCTCCACCACCCGCGCGGGCGACCGGGAGGTCATCGCCCTGCACGCGGACAACATGTTCGCGTTCGACGAGGCCGACCCCACCGACGAGGCCGCAGGCACCATCCGGGAGGCCGCCCAGTCCCTGCGCGAGAACCTCGTCGAGGGCGCCGAGATCACCATCATCGGCCACACCGACGGCAAGGGCTCCGACGACTACAACCAGACCCTGTCCCAGGACCGCGCCGAGGCCGTGCGCGAACTGCTGGAGGAGGAACTGGGGGCGGGCTTCACCCTGACCACCGAGGGACGGGGCAGCGACGAACTGCTCGCCCAGGAGGGCGGGGACGACGACGAACAGGCCCGCGCCCGCAACCGCCGGGTGGAGTTCTCCTACGAGGTCCCCATGGGCGGAACCGACTCCGAGGAGGGCGGCCCGGGACTGGACGCCGCCAAACGCCACGTCGGCGCACCGGCCCCCTACTACGAGGAACTGGACCCCGTCACCACAGTCACCCACAACGACCTGGACCTGAACGTCTACCCCATGGTGCGCGACGGCGCCTACCTGTTCCAGGTGGTGGGGTTCCAGAACTCCACCCTGACAGACCTGGAGGCGGACCTGGACGGCGACGAGGCCTCCCTGCCCGGCAGCCCCCAGCAGTACACCGAGGGCACCATGGGCGGTTTCCGCCTGGAGGAGCCCGACAGCGGCATCATCCGCTACGTGATCCGGATCCGCACCGCCGAGGGCGAGTACGAGGACTTCGCCGACGAGATCCTCACCCTCTCCCCGGGTGAGGAGTACCTGGCCCTGTCGGTCTTCCCCGCCCCCGGCCCCGAGGTCGAGGAGATGACCCTGTACGCGGGCGCCTTCGGTGAGATCCCCGCGGTCCCCGTCCAGTAGGACCCGGGCACACACCGCCACGGGGCGGCGCCCCTTCCCCGACCGGGGGAGCGGGGCGCCGCCCCGTCCTCGGACCACCGGGGCGCCGAGCCCCGAACCACCGCGGGCAGCCCCCGCAAACAGGGGTCAGTCCCCCCGGGACAGAACCCTCGGAGCCGGCACCGGCCAGGCCTCCGGCAGCCCCCGACCGCACACCCCGCACCCGGCGCGCCGCCGCACCGCGTAGGCGGCGGTGGCCACCGCCAGGGCCACGGCCCACAGGGACATCGCCCCGAAGACCACCGTGTGCACCCCCGTCCCGGGCTCGATCCCGCCCAGCCGCCAGGTCTGCACCACGGCACTGCGGCCCATCCCCACCAGGGCCACCGCCACCAGGGACGCGGGCACCACCGCCAAGGCCACCGGCACCCGGCGCCCGGCCAGCCCCACCATCCAGCGGGGAAAACGCACACCCCAACCCTGGACCAGACCCAGCATGAGCACGGCACCCGCCACACCCGCCGACCCCAGCCCCAGACCGATCGCCAGCATGACCGGGTCCGCCCTGACCGCGGTGAAGGCTTCCTCCTCCAACCCCGGCGAGTACCCGAACAGCCACGGCACTCGCAGCGCCGGATAGAGCAGGGCCAGGACGAAGGCGCAGGCCACCGCGACCCTGCCCGTGCGCAGTGCCCGCCCCCGCAACGCGCGTTCGACGCCGGGGGACCACGCCGCGGTGCGGCCGCACCGCGCGCACCCCTGAAGCCGCCGCCTGCGGTGGGTCAGCGCCGCCCACGCCCAGATCCCCGCGCCCGCGGTGAAGAACAGCGTCCGGAGCAGGGGAGGGGACAGGGTCAGGATGACGTAGTCCGCTCCCAGGGACGGTTCCACCCACACCAGCACCGGCATGGCCAGGCCGTAGCCCAACCACACCAGCAGGGCGGACTCGACGTGGACCAGCAGCAGCACGGCGAACAGCACCCAGGCCAGCGTCTGTGTCAGGCACGCCACGAGGCCGCGGGGTAGGGCGCCACGGGTCATCAGCAGGGCCAGAGCCACCCCGAGGGCGCCGACCGCGGAGGTCGTCACGACGGCCGCGCCCAGGTCGTCGGTGGTGAACAGGGCACCGAAGGCGCCGGCCTCGGGCAGACCGGGGGGCACCACACCGGTCAGCCACCCCAGCCCCAACCCCAGTGCCGCGGCCGACCAGGCCAACGCGGCCCAGGAGGCGGCCCGGGGGACGGAGGTGTGGTGGGTGCCGGGAGAGCGGCCACTGGGCGGGGCGCACATGAGCGACTCCTTCAGGGGTGGGTGTCCTTCACCTCCACCCTGTTGCGCCGCCCCCGTACGCGCCTCCCCAACAGAGGTGACGCGGCCTCCCCCGTACGGGGGATCCTGCCCGCGGGACTCCTAGGCCTGCTGGGCGTGGGCCTTCTCCAGCGCCGCGGTGAACACCTCCAGCGGCTGGGCGCCCGAGACACCGAAGGCGCGGTCCAGCACGAAGAACGGCACCCCGGTGGCGCCCAGCTGCCGGGCGGTGCGGATGTCGTCCTCGACCCCGGCGGTGTAGGCGTCACCGGTCAGGACGGTGCGGGCCTGCCCGGGGTCCAGACCGATCTCCTCGGCCAGCTCCACCAGGGTGTCCACGTCGTCCAGGACGCGGGCCTCCACCAGCTGGGCACGCATCAAACGCTCGTGGGCCTCACCGCCCAGACCCCGCTCCCGGGCCAGGTGGGTGAGCCGGTGGGCGTCGAAGGTGTTGACCATGACGGCGTTCTCGAACTCGTAGTCGAGCCCTTCCTGCGCCGCCACCTCCTTGACCTGCCCGGTCATCTCCCGGACCTGGTCGCGTGTGGCGTTCATCTTCTTGGCCAGGGAGTCGTAGACCGGTTCCCGGACCCCCTTGGGGAAGGCGGGGTCGAGCTGGAAGCTGCGCCAGACCAGTTCGACCCCCTCGGCGTGCTCGAAGCCCGCCAGGGCCTTCTCCAGGCGCCGCTTACCGATGTAGCACCACGGGCACACGATGTCGGACCACACTTCGACCTGCACGGATCTTCCCCTCACCAGCAGTTTCCGTCCGAGCACGCGGGCGCGTCCTCAGATCCCAGCGTCACCAGGCCCCTGAGCGCGGACAGGGGCGCCTCGTCCCCGCCCGGCGCGGGCGCGGGCGCGGGTTCCGGTGTCCTGTCCGGGGCCGAGTCGCTCGCCCTCATCACCGCTCCTCACGCAAACACATAGACACACATATCGGGCGTAACCCTATTACCAGTGAGTATGCAGGTGGGTAAGTCCGTTCACCGGGAGGAACGTTCACACGAGAGCGCTGCGGCCCTCACCCCGGTCGACAACCCCAGCAAGCGTGTGGCGAAGGGCCCCTACGGGGGCGGATTCCAGGGGCCCGCGCTCGACCCCCGCCCGCCACCGGGCCGGGACCCCCGGTTCAGACCTGAGGACGGTACCGGGCCACGGCCCGCTCCCGGGCCCGCACCAACAGCTCACGCACCCGACCCGCGGTCCGCTCACCCGGGTTGAGCACCGTCACCCACCCCTGGGCGGCGTAGGCCGGGTGCGGCAGGACCCGGTCCAGCTCCGTGAAGTCGAACCCCCCGCGGTGCTCGGCGTGCGCGGCGGGGGAGTGGCCCACGACCTCCTCGAACAGCTCCCGCCCCACCGCGACGTTGACCCGGAACACCCCGGGCCGATCAAGGCGGGAGTCGCCGTCAAAGCCCGGGTAGTCCTTGGTCACCAGGGTCGCGAACGGCGTGAAACCGCTGCGCTCACGCGCCTCCCCGTCCGGGTCGTACAGGAAGAAGGAGTCACCCCAGGCGATCTCGGGCGCCCCGCCCTCCCGGCTCGCGGTCATCACGTCCACCTCACCCAGCCCGGCCACGAACCGGATGATCTCGTCCTCGGTCATCAGATCCCCCTCCAGAGTTCAGGCAGCCCTTCCGACCACCCCACCCCTCAAGTGTGTCATTGAACAACCCAGTGAACCCTGGGACGAAAAATCCCACTCCAGAAAGGAGACAAGAGGACAAACCCTCAAACGATCTACAACACCGCACCGTTTCGGCCCGCCCCGCCGCCCCGCACCCCCACCAAACCCGGGCACAGGTTCGACAACACCCACCCAAACCTGCCCCGGAAAACACACCCCCGCAGGTCACCCATGCGACACTCACCGCATGGCCGCACCGCACCCGGCCCCCTACGGGCCACCGCCCCACGTGGACCCCCGGGAACTACGCCCCTCCCGCACCTGGTACTGGGTGGGCGGCGCCCTCATCCCGCTCTCCCTGGCCCTGGGCGCCGTACTGTTCGTCGCACTCATCCTGCAGGCCACAACCCCACCCGACTTCACAGCGCAAACCCGGGGCACCCAGAGCACCACCTTCACCCTCGACCCCGCCGTGCACACCCAACCGCAGTGGCTGCTGTACGGCTCACCCACCCCGGTCGACCACACCGCCTGCTCCCTGACCGGCCCCGACGGCCAACGACCCGCCTTCGCCTACCCCACCTTCAACCACGAGGTCCAAGGCCCCGAAGGATCCTGGGCGATGATCGGCACGACCGAGCTGACCCGGGCCGGCGAATACACCCTGACCTGCCAGGCCCCCGACGACGTCCGCTTCGCCCTGGCCTACGGCGACGACCTCGCCGCCCACACCATGACCGGACTCCTCGGCTCCCTGGCCTCCCAGCTGGCCCTCCCGTTCCTGGGCGCGGCCGGCGGCCTCCTACTCATCATC
Source organism: Nocardiopsis sp. iso_40 (assembly GCF_056173285.1). Classification (NCBI taxonomy): domain Bacteria; kingdom Bacillati; phylum Actinomycetota; class Actinomycetes; order Streptosporangiales; family Nocardiopsidaceae; genus Nocardiopsis; species Nocardiopsis sp. iso_40. Next base: position 3,222,766 of record NZ_CM149666.1, read on the forward strand.
GTCACCGCGGTACGCCGCAGCTGCCACCGCCAACACCTCATCGACCAACGCACCCCACAGCCCCGGGACCCCGGACACCAGCGCCCCTGACACACCCCGATGTGCCGCACACCACCCCGCCCCGCACCACAGCACCCCACCGCCGACCCGCACCCGCCCCGCCAGGCAAGACCCGCCCCCACCACACCAATCACTCACCCCCCACCTGCAGTGACAGCACAACGAAACACCCCCGACACACCCGCCCAACCACCGGGTAACACCCTGCAGGTTGCCTGAAACCGTCCGACCCCGCAGCCCGCAGGAGCCGCCCCATGGAAGAACTCGTCGTCATCGGCAACGGTATGGTCGGCCACCGGCTCGTCGAGGCCCTCCGCGACCGCGACACCGCCGGCCACTGGCACATCACCGTCATAGGCGAGGAACCCCGCACCGCCTACGACCGCGTCGCCCTGTCCACCTACTTCGACGGCGCCACAGCCCAGGACCTGTCCCTGGGCGAACTACGCGGCCCCCGCGTGGACGTCCACGTCGCCGAACAGGCCACCGCCATCGACCGCGCCGCCCGCACCGTCACCACCACCTCCGGCCGCGTCCTGCCCTACGACCGCCTGGTCCTGGCCACCGGATCCACCCCCTTCGTGCCCCCCGTCCCCGGCCACGACCTGCCCGGCTGCCACGTCTACCGCACCATCGAGGACCTGGACGCCATCACCGACTCCGCCTCCGGCGCACGCACCGGCGTGGTCATCGGCGGCGGACTCCTGGGCCTGGAAGCCGCCAACGCCCTACGCCTGCTGGGCCTGCAGGCCCACGTCGTCGAACTCGCCCCCCACCTGATGCCCGCCCAGATCGACGAAGGCGCCGGAGCACTCCTGCGCAACCTCGTCACCGACCTGGGCGTGCACGTCCACACCCGCACCGCCTCCACCGCCGTCGAACCCGGCCCCCACGGCCGCGCCGCCCGCCTGCTCCTGGACAACGGCGAGCACCTGGACACCGACCTGGTCGTGTTCTCCGTGGGCATCCGACCCCGCGACGACCTGGCCCGCACCAGCGGCCTCACCACCGGCGAACGCGGCGGCATCGTCATCGACGACACCTGCACCACCAGCGACGCCCACATCCACGCCATCGGCGAGGCCGCCCACCACCGCGGCACCGTCTACGGGCTCATCGCCCCCGGCAACGCCATGGCCGAGGTCGTCGCCGACCGCCTGGTCGGCGGCAACGCCACCTTCACCGGCGCAGACACCTCCACCAAACTCAAACTCCTGGGCGTGGACGTGGCCAGCTTCGGCGACGCCCACGGCCGCACCCCCGGCGCCCTGGACGTGGTCGTCAACGACGCCGCCAGCGGCCGCTACGCCAAACTCGTCCTGTCCGACGACGCCACCACCCTGCTCGGCGGCGTCCTGGTCGGCGACGCCTCCGCCTACGCCACCCTGCGCCCCCTGGTCGGCTCACCCCTGCCCGGCGACCCCCTGGCCCTGATCACCCCCGACGGCGAGTCCCTGGGCGCCGACGCCCTACCCGACACCGCCCAGATCTGCTCCTGCAACGCCGTCACCAAGGGCGACATCACCCACGCCATCGAGTGCGGCTCCCACGACGTGGCCGAACTCAAGTCCTGCACCAAGGCGGGCACCAGCTGCGGCTCCTGCGTGCCCATGCTCAAACAGATCCTCACCCAGGCCGGCATCACCCAGTCCAAGGCCCTGTGCGAACACTTCACCCAGTCACGCGCCGAACTCCTGGAGATCGTGCGCGCCACCGGCACCACCACCTTCTCCGCCCTCATCGACGCCCACGGCACCGGCCACGGCTGCGACATCTGCAAACCCGCCGTCGCCTCCATCCTGGCCTCCCTGGGCGGCGGCCACATCCTGGACGGCGAAACCGCCACCCTGCAGGACACCAACGACCGCTACCTGGCCAACCTGCAACGCAACGGCACCTACTCGGTCGTGCCCCGCATCCCCGGCGGCGAGATCACCCCCGACAAACTCATCATCATCGGCGAGGTCGCCCGCGACTTCGACCTCTACACCAAGATCACCGGCGGCCAACGCATCGACCTGTTCGGCGCCCGCCTCGAACAACTCCCCGCCATCTGGCAACGCCTGGTCGAGGCCGGCTTCGAATCCGGGCACGCCTACGGCAAGTCCCTGCGCACCGTCAAATCCTGCGTGGGCACCACCTGGTGCCGCTACGGCGTCCAGGACTCGGTGGGCCTGGCCATCCGCCTGGAAGAGCGCTACCGGGGCCTGCGCTCACCCCACAAACTCAAGTCCGCCGTCTCCGGGTGCGCCCGCGAATGCGCCGAGGCCCGCGGCAAGGACTTCGGCATCATCGCCACCGACACCGGCTGGAACCTGTACGTGGGCGGCAACGGCGGCTTCACCCCCCGCCACGCCCAACTCCTGGCCGCGGACCTGGACGAGGACACCCTCATCCGCTACATCGACCGGTTCCTGATGTTCTACATCCGCACCGCAGACCGCCTCCAGCGCACCGCCCCCTGGATCGAGTCCCTCGACGGCGGCCTGGACCACCTGCGCGAGGTCGTGGTCAACGACAGCCTGGGCATCGCCCACGAACTCGAAACCGCCATGGCCCGCCACGTGGACACCTACACCGACGAATGGGCCGCCGTCCTGAACGACCCCGACAAACTCGCCCGCTTCGTCTCCTTCGCCAACGCCCCCACCACCCCCGACCCCACCATCAGCTTCACCACCACCCGCGACCAACCCGTCCCGGGCCCCCTCAACCTCGGCATGCCCACCCCCCGCACCCACCAGCAGGAGAGCACCCGATGAGCGTCCTCACCCACGCCCCCGCCACCACCGACTGGGTCACCATCTGCCCGCAGGAACGCCTCGAACCCGAGATCGGCCTGGCAGCCCTGCTCCCCGACGGACACCAGGTCGCCCTCTTCCTCACCCGCGACCACCACCTGTACGCCCTGGACAACCTCGACCCCCACACCGGCGCCGCCGTCCTGGCCCGCGGTATCGTCGGCGACCGCGACGGCGAACCCACCGTGGCCTCACCCATGCTCAAACACCTCTTCTCCCTGCGCACCGGACAAAGCCTGGACGACCCCCACACCCGCCTGGCCACCTGGCCGGTCCGCGTCCACGACCACACCGTCCAGATCGGCACCACCCCCAGCACCCGCGCAGAACAGGGGACACCATGAACAACGCCCCACCCGCCACAGCCTCCCCGCCCACGGCCGAGGCCACCACCGCACCCCTGGCCGGGTTCACCGTCGCCGTCACCGCCGCCCGCCGCGCCGAGGAACTCAGCGCCCTGCTGCACCGCAAGGGCGCCCAGGTCATCGCCGCCCCCGCCCTGCGCATCGTCCCCCTGAGCGACGACCAACGCCTGGCCACCGTCTCCGAACAACTCACCCGCACCCCCGCCGACGTCGTCGTGGCCACCACCGGCATCGGCTTCCGCGGCTGGGTCGAGGCCTGCGAAACCTGGGGCATGGCCGAACCCCTCCTGAGCAGCATGGCCTCCTCCCGCCTCCTCGCCCGCGGCCCCAAAGCCAAGGGCGCCATCCGCGCAGCCGGCCTCACCGAGGAATGGTCCCCGCCCTCCGAATCCTCCGCAGAGGTCCTGGACTACCTCCTCCAACGCGGCGTCCACGGCCTACGCGTGGCCATCCAACTCCACGGCGAACCCCTGCCCGACTTCACCGCCGCCCTGCGCCTGGCCGGAGCAGAAGTCATCGAAGTCCCCGTCTACCGGTGGACCCAACCCGAACAGACCGCACCCCTGGACCGCCTCATCGAAGCCGTCACCACCGGGGGAGTGGACGCCGTCACCTTCACCAGCGCCCCCGCCGCCGCCGGACTCCTGACCCGCGCCCACACCACCGGCCAACAACACGCCCTCGTCCAGGCCCTGCACGGCCACGTCCTGGCCATGTGCGTGGGACCGGTCACCGCACGCCCCCTGATGGCCCACGACATCCCCACCGTGTGGCCCGACCGCGCCCGCATCGGCGCCCAGGTCCGCAAACTCACCGAAGAACTCCCCGCCCGCTTTCCCACCCTGCACGTGGCCGGCCACCGCATGCGCCTGCGCGGACACGCCGTCCTGGTCGACGGCACCGTCCACACCCTCTCGCCCACCCTCATGCGCCTGATGCGCGCCCTGGCCCACCGCCCCGGCCAGGTCCGCGACCGCGCCCACCTGCTCACCTGCCTGGGCGAGGACGCCGACGCCCACGCGGTCGAAACAGCCGTGGCCCGCCTACGCACCGCCCTGGGCGATGCCAAGATCATCCAAACGGTCGTCAAACGCGGCTACCGCCTGGCCCTGGACACCCACCCATGCTGAACCACACCCCCACCCTGCTGCTGGCCGTACACGGCACCCGCTCGCCCCGCGGCACCGCCGTGGCCCACTCCCTGGCCCTGCGCGTGGCCGAGATCACCCACCGCCCCACCCGCCTGGCCTTCGCCGACGTCCTGGACCCCACCGTCGAACAGGTCGCCGCCACCACACCCGGACCCCTGGTGGTCGTACCCGCCTTCCTGACCTCGGGCTACCACGTACGCACCGACATCCCCCACCAACTCGCCCTGGCCGGACGAGCCGACGCCGTCATCACCCCCGCCCTGGGCGACCACCCCGCCCTGACCGCCACCGCCCGCAAACGCCTGGAAGCCGCCGGCCACCGCCCCGGCGACACCCTCGTCCTGGGCTGCGCGGGCACCTCCGACCCCCACGCCCAGACCGAACTCGACCAGGCCGCCCAGCGCCTGTCCCAACAGATGAACACCCCCGTCCACCTGGCCTACGCCGCCACCAACACCCCCACCATCACCGACAAGGTCACCGAACTGCGCACGGCGGGCCACACCCGGATCAGCGTCGCCGCCTGGCTGCTGGCCCCCGGCCTGTTCCACGACCGCCTGAGCGACTCGGGCGCCGACACGGTGGCCGCACCCCTGTGCCCCGACGCCGCCATCGCCCACGCCGTGGCCGAGCGCTACCTGAGCGCCTGCCTGCCCCAACCCGCCCGGACCTGATCCCGAGCACCGAACCACCACCGCCCCCTACACGCCGCGGCCCGCCCACCACACCCGGATGGCCACAACCGGCAACCCGCGCACGCACACCCCCTCCACCGGGAAGACCACCCCCGGACCCCGCCCGGATCCGGACCCCACCCCTTCTCACCCCGTGGAGAACCACCGTGCCACCCACACCCCCGCACCCGCCCGAGGACCCCGCCCACGACCGGGCCGCCGGAGCCCTGCTCGGCGCCGCGGCCGCCGCCACCCTGGTCGGCGCACCACCCGCCCGGATCCGACAACTCACCACCGCGGCCACCACCCCCCAGCAGCCCGGCCCCCGCGCACCCACCGGCCCCGCGCTGCTGGCCCACCTGATCCGCACCGCCCTGGCCCGGGCCGCCACCACACCCCCAACGCACAACCCCGCCCCGCCCACACCCCGCGACCCCGCCCCACACGCCTGGGCACGGGCCCTGAGCGCCCTGGTGCGCACCGCCGCAACCCCGCACTCACCCGAGTTGGAACACACCACCGACCACGACCCCCTGGGCGCCTCCTGGCGGGCCCTGACCCGTACCCCCCACCCCGCACACGAGCCCGCCCACGGCACCTTCGCCTGCACCCACCTGGTGGACTCGATCCGGGCTGCCCACCACACCGGCGGCGACCCGGCCGCCATGTACACCGGAGCCCTGGCCGGAGCCCGCTGGGGCGCCTCCGCCCTGCCCCTGCACACACTGCGCCAGCTGAGCGGGCACACCGACCCCCACACCCTGATCACCGCCGCCCTGCTCCAGATGCGCGGCACCCAACCCCGCCAGTGGCCCCAGCACCCCATCCGGGAACGGCCCGAACAGCGCCTGCCGCCCTTCGCCGTGCCCCACCCCCTGGACCCCGGGGTCCTGCTCGGCAACCTCGACCACCTGCGCACCCGCCCCCAAGACGTGGACGCGGTGGTCTCGCTGTGCCGCACCCACCCCGACGACGCCCCCCACCTGAACGGCCCCGACTGGGTGCGCGTGTGGCTGCACGACACCCCCGGCAAGAACACCAACCTGCACTTCACCCTGAACGAGGCCGCCGCTGCCGTGGCAGCCCTGCGCAACGAGGGCAAACGCGTCCTGCTGCACTGCTGGGCGGGCGCCTCACGCACCCCAGCCGTGGCCGCCCGCTACGCCACCGCCGCCCTGGACGCACCGCCCCTGCCCACCCTGGGCACCCTCATCCGCGCCGTGGGCGGACACCTGGACAACCCCACCCTGTCCCAGGCCGTGGCCGAACTCAGCGGCCTGGACCTGCCCGACCCGACCCAGGCCCTCTTCCCCCGGGGCCTGCCCCCGCGCCGACCCGAACTGCGCTCCGTGCGGGCCACCGGGTGAGAAGTTCCACAAACCATCACTTTCCGGTACCGTTACTGTCGCGTTACCCCTAAGCTCTGCGCCCAGACCCCGTGCAATGCCACCGGCGGTCCCGCCCGGCCCGTGCCCGGCCCCACACATCCCCCCGGGGCCCGCACCACCCGGACACACCAGGCCCTCCACGGCACCACCGCACCACGCCCGGAGGCGACCGCCACACCCCTGTTCCCGTTCGAAGGACTGCGTTGTGGGCAAACACGAGCCCCAGATCCCACCGGCCGACGGCCACGATGCGACCACCCAGGACGCACCCCCGCCCGTCGGGCCCCGCCTGGCAGCCGCACGCTCACGCAAGAAGCGCGCCCTGGTCGTGGCCTCGGCCGCCGGTCTGACCCTGCTCGTGGGCGGCACCGCCGCGGCAGCCGTCATCACCTCCGGCGCCGAACCCGACAACGCCACCAGCGCCACCGGGATCCCCCAGGCCAAGATCGGAACCCTCACCGCCCCCGAACCCGAACAACCCCAGGACGAGGCCGAACGCGCCCAGGCCGCGGCACCCCAGGCCCTGAGCGCCTCGGGCCCAGCCATCCTCGAACCCGAAGAGGAAACACCGGAGCCCGAACCCCAGACACCCTCCGGCAACTCGGACGCCTCCCAGGGCACCGGCGAAGGCGGCACCTGTGAGGCCTCCTTCTACGGCGACGGCTTCCACGGCGCCACCACCGCCAACGGCGAGACCTTCGACACCTACGGCATGACGGCCGCGCACAAGACGCTGCCCTTCGACACCATGGTCAAGGTGACCAACCCCGACAACGGCAAGTCGGTGACGGTGCGCGTCAACGACCGCGGCCCCTTCATCCCCGGCCGCTGCCTGGACCTGTCCACCGCCGCCTTCGACCAGATCATCGGCACCGGCGCCGGCGTGGGCACCGTCAACTGGGAGGTCGTGGGCTAACCCCCCCGCCCCCGCGAACACACCCCGCGCGCCCCGCACCCCCACCGGTGCGGGGCGCCGCCGTACCCGCACCCGGCACCCACCCGCGCACAACAAACCCCACACACCCCCGCGACGTGGCACAATCCCCACCACCGACACAGACCAACACCACAACACCAGGGGGAGTCGGGCGTTGTTCCGCACCACCACCGGCTGGGTCGTCTCACCCACCGACCTCGTCGACACACTGGAATGCGACCACCGCACCGCCCTCAAGAGCGCCCTGGCCGCCCACCTGCCCGGCGCACCCCGCCCCGAGGACATCGACCCCCTCGTCGCCCGCCACGGCGAACTCCACGAACAGGCCGAACTCCAACGCCTGAGCGCCCTGTTCGGCGACGACCTGGTAAGCATCGAGGCACCCACCGCCGACGACCACTCCCTGGCCCAGGCCGCCCACGCCACCGCCCAGGCCATGGCCGCCACCGCCCCGGTCATCTACCAGGCCTCCTTCCACCACCCCCTCAACCCCCACGTGGCCTTCCACGGACGCGCCGACTTCCTCATCCGCTCCGACCTGGACCCCACCACCGGCCAACCGCGCCCCGACACCCCCACCCCCTTCACCTACGAACCCTGGGACACCAAACTCGCCCGCCGCCCCGGCCCCTCAGCCGTGGTCCAACTCACCGCCTACGCCCAGGCCGTGGCAGTCCTGCACGGACACACCCCCCAGCACATGCACCTGCTCACCGGCGACAGCCGCACCCACACCCTGCCCACCGCCGAGTTCACCCCCATCCTGACCACCCTCACCCAACGCCTGCTCGACCACCTGGCCCACGAACCCGCCCTGCCCACCCCCACCTGGGGCCAACCCCGCCCCCTGTGCGAGAACTGCGGCTACAGCACCTGGTGCTCCCAGGGACGCACCGCCGCCCGCCACCTGTCCCTGGTCGCCGGACTACGCACCGACCAGGCCGCCAAACTCACCGACGCCGGCCTGGACACCATCGACGCCCTGGCCCGGGCCACCGACCAGGACCGCCCCGCAACCCTGCCCAGCCGCTCCTTCGACCAACTCCGCGCCCAAGCCGCCCTGCAGGTACGCCAGGACACCACCCGCACCCCCGCCAACCCCCAGGGGCAGGTCACCGCCGAAGTCTTCGCCCCCGACGGCCTGGCCAGCCTGCCCGCCCCCAGCCCCGGCGACCTCTTCTTCGACATGGAGGGCTACCCCTACCACTCCCGCCAGGGCGAACGCGGCCTGGAATACCTCTTCGGCGCCACCACCGAGGACACCGACGGCACCGAAACCTTCCACGCCTTCTGGGCCCACGACCGCACCCAGGAGAAGAAGGCCCTGGAGGACTTCGTCGACCTGGCCACAGCCCGCATCGACACCGACGAGGGCGCCCACGTCTACCACTACGCCTCCTACGAGGTCGACCGCCTCAAACTCCTCAGCTCCGAATTCAACACCCGCGAGGAGGAGGTCGACCGCCTCCTGCGCGAGAACCGCCTCGTCGACCTGTACACCGTGGTCCGCAAGAGCCTGCGCGTGTCCCAACGCTCCTACTCCATCAAGTACCTCGAACCCCTCTACCTGGACACCGCCCGCGGCGGGGGCGTCACCACCGCCGCCTCCAGCATCGACGCCTACGCCGCCTACCTGAGCGCCCGGGAGGAGGGCGACACCCCCGCCGCCGCCCGGGTCCTGGACGACATCGCCGCCTACAACCGCGACGACTGCCACTCCACCGCCCGCCTACGCGACTGGCTAGAGGACCAGCGCACCCGACAGGGCATCACCGACCGCCCCCTCCGCCAACTCGAACTCACCGAGGACGAGGCCGAACGCGCCCGCAAACGCGCCGAGAAGAGCGCCCGCCACACCGCCCTGACCCAACCCCTGCTCGAACAGGTCCCCGAACAACCCGAGCAACGCACCGAACAGGACCGCCCCCGCGCAGCCCTGGCCTCACTGGTCGGCTACTACCAGCGCGAGAACACCCCGCCCTGGCGCGAACACTTCCAACGCCAGAACGCACCCCTGCAGGACCTGGAGACCGACAGCAACTGCGCCGTGCCCTGGCAGGTACAGGCGGGGGAGTGGACCGAACCCACCGGCAGGCAGAAGAAGGCCCGCCGTGAAATCACCATGCGCCTGGACCGCGCCCACCCCAACCCCTTCACCACCGGCGAGAGCGTCCACCTGCTCCACCCCGGCGCCCCCGGCCAGGGGGCCGCCACCCGCCCCGCCAAGGTCCTCAAAGCCGAACCCGACACCCTGACCCTGCTGGAGACCGCCGACCCCGACGACCTGCCCTCCCGCACCCCCCTGGCGGTCCTGCCCGGCTCACCGGTGGACCCCAAACCCAAGGACGGCGCCCTGGAAACGGTCGCCCGCACCGCCGTGGACCACCTGCCCGACTGGCCCCGCCACCCCGGCCTGGACACCCTGCGCCGCACCCCGCCCCGCCTGAACCCGCCGGGCCCCCTGCCCGCCCCGTCCGACGGCGACCTCATCGGCGCCGCCATCACCGCCGTGGACCGCCTGGACCACTCCTACCTGGCCGTACAGGGCCCGCCCGGAGCCGGAAAAACCTACCTGGCCGCCCAACTCATCACCCACCTGATCAAGGAGGGCCGCAGCGTCGGCGTGTGCTCCACCGGCCACAAGGCCGTGGAGAACGTCATGGCCGCCGCACTGCGCGCCGCCGACCACCAGGGCCTGCACATCGAAGCCGCCAAACGCCCCCGCGGCGGGAAGAAGGACCCCGACGCCCCCTGGCAGCAACCCTCCACCCAACAGGCACTGGCCAACTGGCGCACCAAACGCACCGCCCAGGGCCAACCCGTCCTGATCGGCGGCACCGCCTGGGGCATGTCCGGCGCCGACACCCTCGCCGACCCCCTGGACGTGCTGATCATCGACGAAGCCGGACAGTTCGCCCTGGCCGACACCCTGGCCGTGTCCGCCGGCGCCCACAACCTCGTCCTGCTCGGCGACCCCCAACAACTACCCCAGGTCGTCCAGGGCGTGCACTCCGAGGGCGCCGACGCCTCGGCCCTGCAACACCTCATGGGCACCGAAGCCATCATCGACCCCGCCCTGGGCTACTTCCTGGACCAGACCCGCCGCATGCACCCGGCCGTGTGCGCCCCGGTCTCGGACCTGTCCTACCAGGGCCGCCTGCAGGCCCACCCCAGCACCGCCCAACGCCACCTGAGCCCCCTGGACCCGGGCGTGTACGCCCACCCCGTCACCCACACCGGCCGCACCACCCACAGCCCCGAAGAGGTCCAGGCCGTCGTCGAGGCCGCCCGCACCCTGCTCACCCAACACCTCACCCTCGACCCCGACCAGGGCCCGCGCCCCCTCACCGGCACCGACATCCTGGTGGTGGCCCCCTACAACCTGCAGGTGCGCACCCTGCGCCAGGCCCTGGCCCACGCCCAGCAGCACACCCCCGCCCTGGCCGGGGTGCGGGTGGGCACCGTCGACAAGTTCCAGGGCCAGGAAGCCGCCGCGGTCATCTGCTCCATGACCACCTCCGACGCCGCCGAGACCAGCCGCGGCCCCTCCTTCGTCCTGGACCGCAACCGCCTCAACGTCGCCCTCTCGCGCGCCCAACTCCTGGCCCTGGTCGTGCACTCACCCGACCTGCTCACCACCGCCCCGCGCACCATCGACGAACTCCGCCTACTGGCCTCCTTCACCGGTCTGGTCACCCGGGCCCGCCCCTGGCCCGACCACTGAAGGACCCACCGCCCCAGGTTTCGGACACCCCCCGGGTGGAGTACGTTCTAGTTAGCACACCACGCCTGCCCGCGGGCACCCACACGCCCGCGCGGGCAGGCCACGGCGTGCCCGCAGGACCCACCCCCCACACCCCCCGCGGTGGGGTCCTGCCGCCCTGGCCCGCCACCAGTTCCGAAAGGCACCACGGCCCCCGTGTCTGAACGTCCCTCCGCACCCGGCGGTGGCCGCAACACACGCCACCCCACCGGCATCCGCGTCGTCATCTGCGTCCTGGCCCTGTTCGCCCTGGTCCTGGGCCCCCTGGGCTACCTGATGGGCATCGACGCCGACTCCCACGCCGGATCGGCAGCCGAATGGTTCACCCTGACCTTCGGCGCGGCCGTGGGCATCCCCTTCCTGGCCGCGGCCGTGGCCACCGTCGCCGGCGACCGCAAGGCGGCCCTGTGGTCCCTGGCCCTGCTGGCCTGGCCGGTGGTGTTCGTGGTGGTCATCCACCTGCTGCGCTCGGCCGGGTAGGCTCCCGGGCGTGTCACCCAAGAAGCGCAACCGCCGCAAGAGCCAACAGGGGCCCGCCGACCGCACCGCCGCGACCGAACAGGGCCGCACCGAACCCGGCCGCCTCACACCCGGCCAGGTCCCCGAAAAGCGACCCCTGAAGCGCACCCCCCTCACGGTCGCCGAACCACCCGACCGGCGCATCACCGTGCTGTGGGTCATCCTGTGGTGCCTGTGGGCCCTGGGCACCCCCCTGGCCCTGGCCGCGCTGCTCTTCGCCGGACTCGACTCGATGAACACACCCGCCGACCCCACCATGACCGACCCGGACCTGCTCGCCGAACAGCAGGAACGCAACCTCGATGCCATCGGCAACGCCCTGGTCTGGTTCCTGGTCACGGCCTGGGTCGTACCGGCCGCAGGCGCCACCACCGCCCTGCTGCTGCGCCGAACCATGGCCGCCGTCGCCTTCACCACGGCCCTGGCCCTGACCGTGGCCCTGACACTGTGGGTGATGCCCCCAACCGAACTGTGGGCGGCACTGAGCACCCACCTGTTCGGCTGAGACCCGCTCCGACCCGCCCCGCCTGCCGCACCCGGGCCCCGACCCCGGACACAATGGAACCCGTGCACACCACCGACCCCGCCGACACACCCGCGCCCCGGGACCAGATCGCTCTGCCCCCGCCCGTACGCGCCCGCCTGGAGCACCCCGACCACAGCGTGCTCGTGGACACCCGCGCCCTGGAACGGGTCCGCGAACGCTTCGACACCGAACAGGCCCAGGCCCTGGGCCGGTACCTGACCAACGCCCAGTCACCGGCCACCCTGCGCGCCTACCGCGCCGACTGGACCGCCTTCGGCGCCTGGTGCCTGACCGAGCAGCGCACCTCCCTGCCGGCCGACCCGGTGGACGTGGCCGTCTACCTGGCTGCCTGCGCCGAGCAGCGCACCCCCGACGGCACCGGCTGGGCGCTGGCCCCCGCCACCCTGGAACGCCGCTCCGCGGCCATCGCCGCCGTCCACGGCGCCCACGGCCTGGACTCACCCACCCGCGCCGAAGTGGTGCGCATGACCCTGCGCGGCATCCGCCGCACCCGCAAGGCCCGCCCCCGCCGCAAGGCCCCCGTGGTCCTGTCCACCCTGGAGGCGCTGCTGGCGGTACGACCCGCCGAGGGCCACCCCGGGGGAGTGGCGCGCAGACGCGACGCCGTGCTGTTGCTGACCGGGTTCGCCGGGGCACTGCGCCGCTCCGAACTGGCCGGGCTGACCTTCGACGACCTGGCCCTGCGCACCGACCCGGCCTCGGGCACCCCCACCCTGGTGGTCTCCCTGTGGGCCACCAAGACCGACCAGGAGGGCCGGGCCCACCAGCGGGTGGCCCTGCCCCGCGGACGCCACCGCGCCACCTGCCCGGTGTGCGCCCTGGCCGACTGGTCGGCCCTGGTGGCAGTGCACCGCGACGGGGGAGCGCCGGCGGTGCGCGCCCACCTGGAATCGCTGGGCGCCCCCGACCCCGCACCCGCGCACACCTGCCAGCAACTGCGCGGCATCGACCTGGCCGACGGCTCCAACCGGCCCCTGCTGCCCGGGGTGGACCGGCACGGCCGCCTGGCCCAACGCCCGATGACCACCAAGGCCGTGGGCAACCTGGTCAAACGCTACGCCGCCCGGGCCGGGCTCAACCCCGACGACTTCGGCGGGCACTCCCTGCGCGCCGGGTTCGCCACCCAGGCCGCCCTGGGCGGGGCCACCGACCGCGAGATCATGCGCCAGGGGCGGTGGACCAACGCCCAGACCGTGCACGACTACATCCGCACCGCGAACCCCCTGGAGGACAACGCGGTCACCCGGCTGGGGCTGTGAGGCCCCAGACCAACAGTGACCTGCGCCTCATCGGCCACCACCTCATCTCGAATCACCAACAAACCCACCAGAAACACCTGATACAGCCCGTTAAAGTGCGATCCTTCCCTGATGAGACATTAGGTTGGTTGCGTGAGAAAGGGGACGGACCCATGGTCGACGAGTTTCGCGCGGCATTCCAAGAACTGATCGACGCCTCCGTCTCCACGGACCCCCAACAGTTCCCGCCAGCAGTCCACAGGGTCTACCTGTTGGCCTCCCACATCCCCCCCGCCGAACGGGAACTGGCCCTGGAAGCCCTCACCCCCCTGCTCTCCGGAGACCACGCCGCCCCCGGCATCATCGCCGACCTGTCCGTGGTCGCCGGAGCCCTGGTCGAGATGGGCACCGACCCCGGCCCCGCCGGCATCGAGATCCTGCACCGCCTGCGCACCATGGGCAAGGGCGCCATCGTCTTCGTCCGCGCCTGGGAACGCACCGGCGGCGGAACCCCGCCCGACCCCGACACCGTCACCGCCGACGCCGAAGCCCGCGTAGCCGCCGACCTGGGCCCCGACGCCCCCGCCGCCACCATGTGCTGGTGGACCATCCGCCGCCACGGCCTGGCCGCCAAAACCATGCTCAGCGAACCCGGCGTACGCTCCCACACCCGCCGCGACCCCGCCCTGCACGCCGAACTCGTGGCCATCGCCAACCAACTCAGCGACCTGCTCACCGAGTTCGACCAGCTCCGCGCCCTCCTGCGGATGGCCGAGGCCACCTCCGCCCTGGTCATGGACCGCCACTCCAGGCGCGCCTTCCGCGTACTCTTCGACGGCATCGGAGACAACTTCCAACTCCACACCCTGCTCGCCGACGCCCTCATCGGCCCCCGCGGCCAGGGACTGCCGGGCGATCCCCCCGACCCGCGCTGGACCGCCTCCTTCCGCGACGGCCCCGTCGACCCCGAGGCCCAGACCGTGTGGGGCTGGTGGAACATGGTCGCCCACGACGGCTCCTGGATCTGGAACGAAGGGGTCCCCGCCGAGATCCCCACCATCGACGGCGAACACGTCCTGGTCCTGGACGAACAGCCCTACCCCCGTTCCTGGAACGCCGGACGCCGCCACAGCCAGGTACACGGCTGGCTGGAGGTGGAATCCGAACTCAGCCCCCAGGAGGCCGACCTGTGGTGGAAACGGGTGGCCCCGGCCGAACCCGCCCTCCCCGACCCCCACGCCGAGGAACACACCCCCCTGCCCGAACCGGTGCTCCTGCACAACCCGAACCCCGAGGCCGAGGCCCAACGCGTACGCGGCTTCATACCCCGGGCCGAAACACCCCCCGACGAGCCCGAACCTGCCCCTCGGGCCGACCAGCGGCCCGACGGCCCCCGACCCGAGGAGCCCGAACCCGAAACGGCCCCGGCCCCGGACGAGAACAACGAGGACCAGGACACCACGGGCCAGGACACCACAAACGAGCCCGCCGAACAGCCCAGCGCACCCGCCGACCGCGAGCCCGGCACCACCCCGCCCGCACCGGCCAACTCCAACCCCACCGGACTGCCCCGCCTACCCCGCGGAGTCTCCAACAGCTCCGCCTGGGGACCCACCTGGCGCTAGGGCGCGTTCGCCCCGCACACACCGGGGCCCGGGAGCAGAACCGCTCCCGGGCCCCGGCACGCGAAGGGGGAGTCAGTCCTCCAACCGGTGCCGTGGCTCATGGTGCGCCGCCACCGGCTCGGACCGCGTCGCGGTGGAACGGGGGAGACCGTCCTCGTCCTCCCCCTCCTGCGCGTACAGGCCCTCGAAGTACTCCTCCTCGCCCACCCCCTCCTCGTCATCGCGGACCCAGCGGGCGCCCACGAACAGGGGAGCGGCCAACAGCAACGCCAGGGGCAGGAACACACCCAGCGGCAACAGCGTCAGAGCGCCCTCCGTCCCGGGCAGGGCCGGCAGACGCTCCAACAGGTGCATACGCACCAACGCCAGAGCACTCACCCCGCCCAGGACCAGAGAGGCGGCGAAGGGAAGCATCGGGGTCAACCGCGGCGGAACCGCGACCAGAGCCACCAACAGGCCCACACCCACCAACCCGGCCACCGCCACCGGACCGGTGCCCTGCAGGGCGCTCAGACCGACCGCGTGCAGGCCCCGCAGATGCGCGAAGGCCCAGCCGCTCACCAGTAACAGAACCGGGCCCAGGATCAGGCCCGACAGGAAGCCGACGAAATGTCGCACGAGGGTGCTCCTCTCAGGGGTTGCGCAGCACCTTAGCGACAAAAACCGAGTTCAGCACCACATCACCCCAAAACGACCACCCCCGGGCCCCCACCACACCACCCCCGAACCCCACTAGGCTGCCCACCGTGAGCCACCCAGAACACGACCCCCAGGTCATCGAACTCGCCACCCGCCTGTTCGGCCACGCCCGCGCCGGCCGCACCCAGGACCTGGCCCCCTACCTCCAGGCGGGCCTGCCGCCCAACCTGACCAACGACAACGGCGACACCCTGCTCATGCTGGCCGCCTACCACGGCCGCACAGACACCGTCGCCCTGCTGCTGGAACACGGCGCCGACCCCGACCGCCTCAACAACCGCGGCCAGTCACCCCTGGCCGGAGCGGTCTTCAAGGGCGAGGACCCGATCGTGGAACTGCTGGTCGAGGCCGGAGCCGACCCCGACGCGGGCACCCCCACCGCACGCGCCACCGCGCAGATGTTCGACCAGCGGCCCCACCTGGCCCTGTTCGGGAACTAACCGGCCCACAACGACAGCGGCGCCGCCCCCGACGGAGGACGGCGCCACAGCAACACACGGGCCCCGATCACACCCCGGGGCCCACGGGGCGAGGCCTACCGGGGGGACAGATCCTCTCCCCGCTCCTCGGCGTCCCGGACCCGCCCGGCCCCGGTCCCGGCGACACGGTCCAACTCCTCGGGCGTGGCCCGGCCCCGCACCCCCAGCACCCTGCGGCTGGGCTCGGTGGAACCGAACAGACGGCGCACCTCATAGGCCAGCACCGCCACCACCACCACGGCGACCGTGGCCCACAGGGCCTGCCGGTGCTCGGGCAGGGTGGCCATCGCCAGGAAGATCGCCACCAACCCCACCAGGGTGGCCCAGGTCAGATACGGAAAAAACCACATGCGCAGCGTCAGCCGCTCAGGGGCGTTGCGGCGCACCCGGGCACCCACCACCAGCTGCGAAGCACAGATGGTCAGGAACAGCACCAGCAGGATCGCGCCGATGGAGGCCACCAGGAACGGGAAGACCCTGCCCGGCGCCAGGTAGTCGGCGACCACCGCCGCGTAACCGACCACGGTGCCCAACAGGATGGCGCGCACCGGCACACCGCGCCGGTTGGCGCCCCTGAGCAGCCGGGGGGCATCACCCTGGCGGGTGAGCATGAACAGCATCCGCGAGGAGGTGTACATCGCGGCGTTGAGCACGCTCAGCACCGCGATCAGGACCACGATCTCCATGATCAGCGCCGCCCCGGGAACCCCCACGGTCTCCATGACCACCACGAAGGGGCTGCGGTCCAGGTCGGTGGAGTTCCACGGCACGACCATGACCACCACCACGATGGAGGCCACGTAGAACAGGCCGATACGCCACAGGACGTTGGTGATGGCCGAGGCCACCCCGCGCTCGGGTTCGGCGCTCTCCCCGGCGGCGATGGTGATGATCTCCACGCCCCCGAAAGCGAACAGCACCACCACGGTGGCGCCCAGGACCGCGACCCAACCGTTGGGGGCGAACCCGCCCAGCTCCCACAGGTTGGTGACCGTGGCCCCTTGCGAACCGCTCCACAACCCGAAGGCGTACAGGCCGCCCACCAGCAGGAACGCCACGATGGTGGCGACCTTGACCAGGGAGAACAGGGACTCGGTCTCAGCGAAGACACGCACCGAGATGAGGTTGGCGGCCGTCATGGCCAGCAGCACGACCAGGGCCAGCGCCCACCCGGGCACCTGCACCCACTGGCTCAGGATGGCGGCCCCCGCCACGGACTCGGCGGCCACCAGGACCGCGTACATCCACCAGTAGACCCAGCCGATGGTGAACCCGGCCCGGGGCCCGAAGGCCAGGCGGGCGTAGTCGGAGAAGGACCCTCCGGCCGGGACCGACACGACCATCTCGCCCAGGGCCCGCAGGGTCAAAAAGACCAGGGCCCCGGCCAACGTGTAGGAGAGAACCGCCGCGGGTCCCGCGGTCTGGATCACCGCGCCCGAGCCGATGAACAGCCCGGCGCCCACCGATCCGCCGATCGCGATCAGTGCCATGTGCCGGCGGCGCAGCGAGTGTGCCAGCCCCGGCCCGTTGTCTGTTTGTGCCGTCTCTTCGGACGGCGTCTCACTTCGTGTCACGGGCCCCACCATAGGACGAAAGGTTCATCACATTTTTCACCGACCCCAGCAAACAACCCATGAACCAACCAATACTCACCCGACCCCCCATCTCCCCACCAAGGATCAAAACACCACAAAACCCCCATGCCATGGCCCCTACAACACCCCACCACCCCCGCACCATCCCCACCGTGACCAAAACCATCACCCTCCCCAGAGGGAGACACCCACCCACCCATGCCACCATCCACCCATGCGCCACCTCACCACCCTCCTGACCAGAGCACTCCACCCCCTGGTCAACCCCCGCACCCACCAACACTGGGCCTACCTCGTCATCGGCGGCGCACTCCTGATGCCCTACCTCATGGCCGCCCTGGTCCTGAGCACCCTGACCACCAACACCGACCCCACCACCGCAACCACCCCCACACCCACCACCGCCGCACTAACCCTGCTCATCACCACCACCCTCATCACCGCCACCGCCCTGCTCCCCACCACCCGCACCGGCCAACTCCACCTGGCCCGCGCCCTACTCACCCCCCTGCAAACCACCCCCACCACCAGCCGCTGGCGCACCACCCTCTGGCTCCACCTGCACCTGACCACCGGCATGGCCGCCTGCCTGGCCACCATGACCGTCCTCACCGAAGCCGCACTCCTGGCCATCGCACCCCTGAACAACCACCCCCGACCCATCACCCAGGGCCCCCTCACCCTCTTCGGCAACGCACCCCCGCACCACCCCGCCTGGGGCCCCCTCCTCGCCCTGACCTGGGTCCTGGCCCTGATCTACACCATCGCCCTCACCGGCCACCTCCTCGCCAAAACCGCACCCCGCCTCCTCGGACCCACCCCCACCGACCGCCTGGCCGCAGCCCACGCCCACGCCCACACCCTGGCCGAACGCAACCGCCTGGCCCGAGAACTCCACGACTCCCTCGGCCACGCCCTGTCCGTGGTCACCCTCCAAGCCGCCACCGCAGCCCGCATCATCGACACCAACCCCGACTTCGCCCGCCAAGCCCTCACCCACATCGCCGAAACCGCACGCACCGCCACCGCCGACCTCAACCACGCCCTGGGACTGCTCCGCGAGGACACCCCCACCGCCCGCACACCCCCACCCGACCTGGGCGACCTCACCCACCTGACCCAAGCCACCCAACACACCGGCACCGACCTGACCTGCCACATCCACGGCAGAACCACCCACATCCCCGCCCTGCTCTCCCGCGAGACCTACCGCATCGCCCAGGAAGCCCTCACCAACGCCCTACGCCACGCACCCCACCAACCCCTCACCCTCACCCTGAACACCACCCCCACCACCCTGAACCTGACCATCACCAACCCCCTACCGCCCCGCACCCCACACATCCCCAAAGCCCGCACCGGCGGACGCGGTATCAAGGGCATGCAAGAACGCGCCCACCTGATCGGCGGCACCCTCACCGCCCGACCCACCACCACCCACTTCCACCTCACCCTCCACCTGACCTGGAAAGAGAACCCATGATCGGGATCAACCTCGTCGACGACGAAACCCTCATCCGCGCCGGACTGGCCGCACTCATCGACGCCGAACCCGACATGGAAGTCACCGGACAGGCCGCAGACGGCGCCGACGTCCCCGACCTGGTCCGCCGCACCCGCCCCGACCTGATCCTCATGGACGTGCGCATGCCCGGCCTGGACGGCATCCAAGCCACCCACACCCTCCAACGCACCCCCCACCCGCCCCGCGTCATCGTCGTCACCACCTTCGACAACGACGACTACGTCTGGGGAGCCCTACGCGCCGGAGCCCACGGCTTCCTCCTCAAACGCACCCCGCCCGAGGACATCCTGGCCGCCATCCGCCTGGTCCACCACGGCGACACCCTGCTCTTCCCCACAGCCCTACGCGCCCTGGCCGCCACCCAACCCGCCCACCCCACACCCGCGGCCCGAGCCGTGGCCACCCTCACCGACCGCGAAGCCCAAACCCTCACCCTCATCGCCCAAGGCCTCACCAACGCCGAAATCGCCGCCCACCTCCACCTGGGCCTACAAACCGTCAAAACCCACGTGTCCAACACCCTCACCAAACTCGCCGTACGCGACCGCACCCAAGCCGTCATCGCCGCCTACGACTCCGGCCTCATACGCCCCACCACCCACCCCTGAAAACCACGACACACCCACCAAACCCCAAACACAGAGCAACAACACTGTTACCTTCAGCTCCAAAAGTGGCCCACACACCCCGAAGGAAACCCACCATGCCCACCACACCACCCATCGACCTCGACCTCATCTCCACCCTCTACCGCACCCACCGCGACGACCTGGCCCGAGTACGCGACCAACAACGCGACCACCACACCAACGCCGACCCCACCATGACCCCCCAACTCGACGACCTCGAAGCAGAAATCACCTACCTGCTCCTACGCCACCACCAACCCGCCAACGTCGTCGAAATCGGCACCTACTACGGCTGGTCCACCTCCTGGATCCTCTCCGCCCTGCGCGACAACGGCACCGGCCACCTCCACTCCTTCGACATCGTCGACCACGCCACCGCCCACGTCCCCCCGGACCTGGCCACCGACCGCTGGACCTTCACCAAAGGCGACGTACGCGCAAAAATCACCCGCATCCCCGCCAACACCGACTACCTGTTCATCGACGCCGCCCACAACGGCTGGTTCGCCCGCTGGTACATCCACCACCTCCTGCCCACCCTTCCCGCCCACATCCCCGTCAGCGTCCACGACGTCTTCCACCAGCGCTACGCCCTGCCCTTCACCGAAGGCGCCGTCGTCCTCAAATGGCTCGCCAACAACACCACCAACTACTTCACCGCCTCCGCCGCCCGCGCACCCCACCACCACCAAGCCCTCCACGAACTCAAAACCGAACTCGGCCTGGACACCCCCGTACGCCAATCCCCCCACAACCCCATGATCTTCTTCCGCCTGCCCGAACGCCCCCGACCCGGCCAAGCCATCCCCACCACACCCCGCCCCCGCACCCACACCGACAACCCCACCCACCACAACTGACCCCCCACAAAAACGGGGGCGGCAGGCCACACGGCCCACCGCCCCCTTTTGCTCTCGCGCTCAAACGCCTACCGGATCAAGACCCCTCAGGATCCACCCCAGCCACCCAATCCACCCCGGCAGCCACCTCCTCCTCCACATCAGAAGGAGGAGAATCCACCACATCAGGCACCCCAGCACCAGGCTCCAACCCCGCCCGAGCCTCACGCACCCCCACCACATCAGCCGCATCCGACACGATCCGCGAAAAATTCACCGGCTGATCCAAACTCACCATGTGCCCAGCCCGAGGCACATTCACCAACCGCCCCTCCACACACGCATCAAAAAACTGCTTCTCATGAATCCGGAAATGGTCCCGCGCCCCGTTGATCAACCACACCGGCCCCGGATAGGACCCCAACGCCGACAACGCGTCGATCCCCGCCAACTCATCGATCACCGCCGTGGCCGCCTCCACCGCCAACCCGCCGTCAACCACCGCATCAGCCGCACTGTCCGGCAACATCAACCGGTGAAAACGCTCATTGACCGCCGCACCCTTGTCCGGCAACCGCTCCATCAACACCGACGGAATCCGATACACCTGCGCCAACGACTGCGCCGGCTGCGCCGTACAACTGGCCGCCACCAACCCGGCGATCCGCCCCGGAGCCACCCCCGCCGCCGCGATCGACAACAACCCACCCATACTCAAACCCACCAACAGGGCACGACCACCCACCGAATCGATCGCATCCAACAGGGTGTCCACCGCACGCCCCACCGAAAAGTCCTCACCCCGACGCGACCCGTGAGCAGGAAGATCAGGCGCCACCACCACACGCCCCTGCGCCTCCAAGAACTCCACCTGCGGCCGCCACATACTCGACGACGAACGCAACCCGTGCGCCAACACAACCGGTACACCCATGACCGCCCCTACTCTCCGAGCCCAAAGGCCACCGTCACCGGAGCATGGTCCGACCAACGCTCCTCACGACTGGGATAACGCTCCACCCGACCCGACCGTGCCCGCACCGCCAACCCCGGCGTGGCCACCAGATAATCGATCCGCCACCCCGTGTCGTTGTCAAAGGCCCTACCCCGGTAGGACCACCACGAGTACGGGCCCTCCTGATCCGGATACAGCGAACGCACCACGTCCACATACCCCGCCTCATCGAAGACCCGCGACAACCACGCACGCTCCTCAGGCAAGAACCCCGAGTTCTTCCTGTTACCGCGCCAGTTCTTCAGATCCGCCTCGGTGTGCGCGATGTTCCAGTCACCGCACACCACCAGAGACCGCCCCTGAGACTCCACCTCGGCGCGCCGCTTGACCAGGTAGGGCAAAAACGCCTCCATGAAACGCTCCTTCTCCTCCTGACGCGCAGTACCCACCTCACCCGAGGGCAGGTACAGGCTGGCCACCGTCACCTCACCGAAGTCCGCCTCCACATACCGGCCCGAATCCTCGAACTCGACCTCCCCGAACCCGACCCGCACCTCATCGGGCTCCACACGCGAATAGATCGCCACCCCCGCACGACCCTTCGCCCGAGCCGGACACAACACCACGTGCCACCCCCGGGGCGAGCGCACCCCGGCGGGAAGCTGCTCGAGCTCAGCACGCGTCTCCTGCAAACACACCACGTCCGCCTCAGCGGCCGCCAACCAGGACACGAACCCCGGATCCTTCCCCGCGGCCGCCCGCAACCCGTTCACGTTGACGCTGGACACAACAAAACTCGACTGATTCACGCCCCTCAGCGTAACCACCCCAGCCCCCGCACCAACCCCAAGCCACCACTCACCCCGACTCACCCACCCCCTGACCCGCCTGCTCCTCCCGCCCCACACCATCAGCAGCCAGACGCCGCAACACCCCATACGTGCGGTTCGACCCCGCCGCCTCCCGCTGCGCCCGGGCCGTCACCTCGATATAGGCCTGCGACGACGTCACCGACGAATGCCCCAACAAATGCATGATCTCGGTGACCGACGCACCATCCTCCGCCAACCGCGTCGCGAACGTGTGCCGCAACGCATGCACCAACGTCCCCCGCGCCACCCGATCATTGACCCCCGCATGCCGATAACACTGCTTCACCAGATACTGCAACCCACCCCGACGCAACCCCTGCCCCCGGTTGTCCACCAACAACGGATCCGCACCCCGCACCGCCACCCCGAACCGCACCCGCCGCGACGCCAGATACGCCTCCAACAAAGCCTCCAACGGCACCTCGATCGGCAACACCCGCTCACCACCCCCCTTACCCAACACCCGAATCCGCCGCTCACCAGGCCGACCACCCAACGACTCCACCCGAAGCGACAACATCTCCGCCGACCGCATCCCCGTCAACAACGCCAACGCCAACACCGCCAGATCCCGCTCCGGCCACGGATCCCGCGCCCGCCGCGCCCCACGCGCCAACGCCTCCAACAACCGCTCCGGAGTGTCCTCACCCATCAACGGCTTGGGCCCCGAAGGCCTCACCCGCGGCCGCGGCACCGCCGACATCGGATTACCCGCCACCACCCGCTCCGCCACCCAGAACGCGAAGAACCCGTTCCACGTCGACCACGCCCGCAACACACTCGAAGCCGCCCGCTCCTCCGCGAACTCCGCGAACGCCTCCCGCAACACCCCCGACTCCAACTCACCCAACCCCACACCCGCAGGATCACGCCCCAACGCACGCCCCACACACCCCAACACCGCCACCAGGTCACGCCGATAAGCCGCCACCGTGTGCGGCGAGGGCTTGGCAGCCCGCCTGGCCACCAGATACCGCTCAATCGCCCGCTCCACCGACACCGCATCACCACTCATGCCCCCAGCATCACCGATCCCCACCCCCCGCACACGCACACCCCACCCCCAACCACGAAGACACCCGAACACCGGGGGACAGGCCCCCGGAAACCACCCCACAAAAAAAGGGGGCGCCACCCCCTCGGACGACACCCCCACACCGCAACCTCACCCCAACACCGACCGCACCCCCCGCGCGACCTCCACATCCTCCCGAGCCGCCACCACCAAGGTGCGCACCCGCGCCCCGGACGCGGTGACCTCACCCTCACCCGCCAAGGACCCGTTCAACCCCTCATCCACACCCACCCCCAAAAACCCCAAACCCGCAGCCGCCCGCGCCCGCACCGGCGCCGAGTGCTCACCCACACCACCGGTGAACACCAACACCTCCACCCCGCCCAACGCCGCCGCCATCGACGCCACCGACGCCCGCAACCGGTGCACGTACACCCCCACCGCCACCGACGCCCGCTCGTCCCCGGCGGCCTCACGCTCCAACACCGTGCGCATGTCCGCCGAACCCGCCAGCGCCACCAACCCGGACTCGTGCTCCAACGCCCACCCGATCTCCTCCAACGGAACACCGGCATGCTCGTTCAACCACAACACCAACCCCGGATCCACACTCCCCGAACGGGTCGCCATCACCAACCCCTCCAACGGCGTGAACCCCATCGTGGTGTCCACCGACCGCCCGCCCAGGACCGCGGACAACGACGCCCCCGCACCCAGATGCGCCACCACCACCCGCTCCGCACCCGTCCACTCCCGCGCCCGCCGCGACGCATAGGCGTGCGAGAGCCCGTGGAACCCGTACCGGCGCACCCCGAACTCCGCACGCCAGCGCTCGGGCACCGCATAGGTGTACGCCTCCGCCGGAAGCCGGGCGTGGAAAGCCGTGTCGAAACACGCCACCGCCGGCACCCGCGGCCACACCCGGCCCACCGCCTCGATCCCCGCCAACGACTTGGGCTGGTGCAGCGGCGCCAACGAACCCAACTCCCGCAACCGCCCCACCACCGAGGCGTCCAACCGCACCGGCTCCAGGAACTCCCGCCCCCCGTGCACGACCCGGTGCCCCACCGCCTCCACCCCAAGGAAACGACCCAGCGCCCGCTCCAGCACGGACCGGTCCCACTCACCCCGCTCCACCGGGATCTGCTCCTGGTCCACCACCTCGTCCACCACCTCGTCCCGCGGCCCGAGCACACTCAGCTTCAGACTGCTCGACCCCGCGTTCACCACCAGCACCCGCATCAGTACGGCCACACCCAATCACGCACCGACGCCGGATCCTGCCCGAACTCACGCGTGTACTCCCGGTGCCGCAACCGCTCATCCACCATCCGCTGGCGCACGTGGGCCGCGTTCTGCGCCAACCCCGGCACCCGGTCGATCACGTCGATCACCAGATGGAACCGGTCCAGATCGTTCAACATCACCATGTCGAACGGCGTGGTCGTGGTCCCCTCCTCCTTGAACCCCCGCACGTGCAGGTTCTCGTGGCCCCGGCGCCGGTACGTCAACCGGTGCACCAACCACGGATACCCGTGGAAGGCGAAGACCACTGGGCGGTCCGTGGTGAACAGGGCCTCGTACTCGGCATCGGACAACCCGTGCGGATGCTCACTGGCGGGCTGCAACCGCATCAGATCCACCACGTTCACCACCCGCACACCCAGCTCGGGAAAGTACTGACGCAACAGGTCCGCCGCAGCCAGGGTCTCCAACGTGGGCACATCACCCGCGCACCCCAACACCACGTCCGGATCCGCCCCGCCCCCGGTACTGGCCCACTCCCACACCCCGATCCCGCGGGTACAGTGCGCCACCGCCTCCCGCATCGGCAGGTAGTCCAACCCGGGCTGCTTACCGGCCACCACCACGTTCACATAATCACGCGAACGCAGGCAGTGATCGCTCACCGACAGCAACGTGTTCGCGTCCGGCGGCAGATACACCCGCACCAACTCCGCCGGTTTGTTCATCACCACGTCCAGGAACCCCGGATCCTGGTGGGTGAACCCGTTGTGGTCCTGACGCCACACATGCGAGGACAACAGGTAGTTCAACGAGGCGATCGGCCGACGCCACGCCAGGTGCCGGGTCACCTTCAACCACTTGGCGTGCTGGTTGAACATCGCGTCCACGATGTGCACGAACGCCTCATAGCAGTTGAACAGCCCGTGCCGCCCAGTGAGCAGGTACCCCTCCAACCACCCCTGGCACATGTGCTCACTGAGCACCTCCATCACCTGACCGTGCCGCGCCAGGTCCTCGTCGGTGGCCAGCACCGACTCCTCCCACACCTTGCCCGTGGCCTCGTAGACCGCCGACAACCGGTTCGAGGCCGTCTCGTCGGGCCCCATGATCCGGAAGCTGTCCGGATTGGCGCGCACCACATCCCGCAGGAAACACCCCAACACCTGGGTGGCCCCGCTGCTGGACGTCCCGTGCCCGGTGAACTCCACCGCATACCGACGAAAATCAGGCAACACCAGATCACGCAACAACGCACCACCGTTGGCATGCGGGTTCGCACTCATCCGCCGCTCACCCCGCGGCGCCAACGCCACCAACTCGTCCGCCGGCGCACCCGAGGAGTCGAACAACCGCTCAGGCCCGTAGGAGCGCATCCACTCCTCCAGCTGGCGCAGATGCCCGGGGTCCTCCCGCACCCGCGCCAACGGCACCTGGTGCGAACGCCACGTCCCCTCCACCGGCACCCCGTCCACCTCCCGCGGACCGGTCCACCCCTTGGGGGAGCGCAACACCACCACCGGCCACGCCGGGCGGTGCGAAAGACCGCTGGTGCGCGCCACCTGCTGGATCTCGGCGATCTCGCCCAGGGCCTCGTCGAGCACCTGCGCCATCCGCCGGTGCATGTACTCGGGGTCGTCACCGCTGACGAACAACGGCCGGTACCCCATCCCCTCGAACAGCTTGACCAGCTCGTCCTCGGGGATACGCGCCAACACCGTCGGATTGGCGATCTTGTACCCGTTCAGGTGCAGGATCGGCAGCACCGCACCATCACGCACCGGATCCAGGAACTTGTTGGAGTGCCAACTGCCCGCCAACGGCCCCGTCTCGGCCTCGCCGTCGCCCACCACACAGCTGACCACCAGATCGGGGTTGTCGAAGGCCGCACCGTAGGCGTGCGCCAACGCGTACCCCAGCTCACCGCCCTCATGGATCGACCCCGGCGTCTCGGGCGCCACATGGCTGGGGATCCCGCCGGGGAAGGAGAACTGCCGAAACAGCCGCCGCATCCCCTCCTCGTCCCGGGACACGTGCCGGTAGACCTCGCTGTAACTACCCTCCAACCAGGAGTTGGCCACCGCGGCCGGACCACCGTGCCCGGGGCCCATCACGTAGATCATGTCCAGGTCCCGGGCCCGGATCACCCGGTTCAGGTGCGCGTAGACGAAGTTCAGCCCCGGGGTCGTACCCCAGTGCCCCAGCAGACGGGGCTTGATGTGCTCGGGCCTGAGCGGCTCACGCAACAGCGGATTGTCCAACAGGTAGATCTGACCGACCGAGAGGTAGTTGGCCGCCCGCCAGTAAGCGTCCAACAACCGCAGTTCCGTCTGGTCCACAACCATGAACCCTCACTCCTCGACCAGAGACGTTCCCGGACACGGCAGGGGAGTGACCGCTCACCAACAACATGAGCGAGCTGAGAGGGGCCACGCCCGCTCGCAGCAACCGTAACCGCCGCCCGGCAGACAGACCACACCCAACGCCCACGTGTCGCCCGCCCCGAAGAACGCCCCCGCACAACCCCGGTTTTGCTCCCCGTTACCCATAGAGCGGCTCCACCCGGGGCAGGAGCCCTGACACCGCATCCGACTCAAGACCATGGGGCATCATGATCGCGAAACTGTCCGAACTCGGCGTCACCTCGGAGATGGCCTACGCCGCCGGCACCACGAGCATCGGCCTGAGTTTGCTGGCCTGGTCCCTGTCCAAGAAGAAGGAGAACGCGGGCACCGACCGGGCCGACCGGTGGGGGATCTTCGTCGGCCAGTGGGCACCGACCTTCTTCGCACTGGGCATCGCCCTGCGCCTGGAGGAGAACAGCAGATAGCACGCCCGGGGCTCGGGGGGAGCGGCCCCTCCGGGCCCCGGCCGCCCCCGGATCCGCCGGCGGGGGAGCAGCCGCCGCTGCGCCACCTCAGTCCAGGCAGAACTCGTTGCCCTCGGGGTCGGTCATCACGATGAAACCCTCCTCCACGGGCGGGTCCGGCTCGTGACGACGCACCCGCGCGGCCCCCAACGCCACCAACCGCTCGCATTCGGCCTCCAGAGCCCCCATCCGCTCCTGCCCCCGCAGCCCAGGGGCCGCCCGCACGTCCAGGTGCACACGGTTCTTGGCGACCTTGTCCTCCGGTACCTGCTGGAAGAACAACCGCGGCCCCCGGCCCTGCGGGTCCTCCAGTGCCGAACGCGAGTTGCGCTCCGACTCGGGCACCCCGACCTGCTCCAGGAAGCCGTCCCAGGCAGCCAGGGGGTCGGCGCCCTCTGGCAGGTCGGCACCGGGCGGGCCGGGGATGACATAACCCAGCGCCTCACGCCAGAACAACGACAACGCCCTGGGATCGCGGGCGTCGAAGGTGATCTGGATCTGACGAATCATCGTGGTGCTCCGTTCCTGTGCCAGATGACGCGGACCGCCATCGGCCCCACCCTGGCATCACTGGCGGACAGATTCTGTCCGCGACCGGGCACCTGGCCGGAGGTTTTCTGGGGGCAGGGGAGTGGCGGGCCACACCCCCGACGCGAACACACCAGATGATCACTGAGGGTGACCATGGGGATGTGTGGGGCGGGCAATGGAGTGCGGGCAGGGGAGTGGGCGCCACAGGCAAGCCCTCGCACAGAGATTCGAAAAGCATCTGCGACCACAGGAAAACGAACACGTGTTCGATACGGGCGCACCGGAGGGAGCACACCCCCGGCAACAGCAAGCACGCCAGCACCTGGAGCCGCCGGGCCGCCCCGGACGGAGGCCGCTGGGAAAAACAGTCATGTGTCGTCAAACAACCACAAAAGGATGCATAACACCGTTTATGCATGAAACATGGAGAGATCGCCACCCAGAAGGGGCCCGCCCCAGAGGCCACGCCCAGGAAACACCCCTGACCCGCACACACCCCACAGCCACCCACGCCGCGCACCCGCCCCGGACACGCACAACACCCCAGGGAACGACACACCAGCCCGAGGGCACACACCCGAGCAGGGACACCCAGGGGTTATCCACAGGCTCCCAGCCAGGGACTTGTCCCGCCCAAGGCCCGCAGGACAGAATCCACCCAGGACGACAACCCCGACGCCGCACACACAGACGCCTCGGCGCCGGACCCGCCCACCGCGCCAGTTGAACACCGAAGCTCCACACGCAGGGACACCGGGCACCCAGCAGCTCACGCCCAGGGAGCCCACCGACGCCGACCACCCGACACACTCACGAGCGCGCACAGCACCGCACAGAACCCACCCGAACCCGAGAACCCCTTCCCCACAGGTCCTCACACAAAGCCGATAATGCAAATTATGTCAAGTTGAGTGTTGTGGAGCCTCCCCGCAACCACCAACACACCCCACACCAGGATCACCAAACCCCAGTGGTCACCGAAGCTCCTCGACCATCCGCTGAACCTCTACCCCCTCCAACGGACTGATCTGCTCAGCCAACTCCACCATGTCCACATCAGGCATCCCCATCAACGGCCTTCCCTCGAAGTCACCGGGCACATCGGTCCACAAAGACGCGACCACACCCCCCACCAGCTCCACCCGTGCATTCATGTAGGGCGTGTACCTCCCGGTCTGGTCGACCAACACCACCGCACCATGCCCCTCGCACGGCAGCGAACCGCCATCCTCCGAACAGTTCTCCCACCCGGGACGCCACCGAGCGTCCTCGGGGTCCACCGGCTCGGTGCGCAGTTTCAGCGTGAACCCCTCCCCCTTCAACTGCTGATCCAGGGGCGAGTAGGTGACCAGCACTCCGGAACGGGAACCGACCTCCAAAACCGCGACCGGATAGTCCACCGCCGCCAGCCGCTCCGACAACTCCCGACTGCCCCGCACCGGCCCCGAGTTCGCACACCTGCCCACACACCGAACGAACCCACGACAGCACCCACACCGACCATCTGACCCAAACCAAACAAACCCACAAAAAAGGGAGCCCGGCCCCGGACCCCCACACACCCCACCTCAGGGCAACCTCAACCACCCCGTACACACCCGCAGCCCCCGACCCGACTCCAACCGCTCCAACGCGGCACGCTCCAACCGCGTCCGCCGCGGCGCCCGCTCCGCATCCACCACCGGCATCCCGAACACGAACCGAAACACGTCCCCCTCACCCGGCACACCATCCCCCACCAACGTGAACCTGCGCTGGAACCGCACGATATTGGAGCCCTCCCCCAACGCCCGCTCCCACCACGGATCCAACAACCACGACGTACACGTGGCCACCACCGGATCCACACCCAACTGCTCCCGGGCAAAAGGCCGCGCACGCTCCAACGCGTCCTGCACCGAATCCGGAGCCAACCCACCCGAAGGGATGTGCAACCTCAACACCGGATCACCCACACCGAACCCCGGGCCCAACGCCGCAGCCTCCTCGGCCCCGTACCACCCCACCGGACCCTGATCCCCCAACACCGCAGGCTCCAACTGCAAACCCCCAACCCAGAACAACCGCCCCCGAAACTGCGCCGCCACCCACGACGCCGTCTCCACACTCAAACGACCGAACAACCACCGCGACCGCGCCACCTGCACACCCACATCAGCCAACGTCGCCACCGTCACCGCACGATCAATCCCCCGCCGCGCCTGCCTCGCCAAGTGCTCGGGCACCATCGCCGCGAACGCCCACAACGAAGCCGCCCGCACCCGCGCGTCCTCCGCCCCAACCAACGTCGGCCAGTACCGCCACACCCCCACGGGCAGGTCGGCATCAGCCCACAACCGCCGGTACATGCACCCCACCAGATGCCACAACTCCCGAGGCCACTCCCCCTCAGGACGCCCCGACCCCGGCCACAACGCCTCCACCTCCGCACGGTCATCATCGGCCAGGGCGAACACGTCCAACACCTCGCCCGCAGCCGCCCCGACCGGCACCTCCAACCCCACTTCGGGCTCGGGCAACGCCGCACAGGCCTCCAACCACTCCCGCACACCCTCGTCCAACCCGAACCGCTCCACCACACGCGCACTGTCCATGCGCACATCCTGGCCCCCACACCACCCCCGAGGGAAGACACCCCCCACACACCATCCACCCCGCCCCGCCCACCAGTGAGACCAGCCCCACAGGTGGGCATAGTGTTGTGGTAACCCACCAACAGACACCACACCCACCGAAAACGAGGAACACCACCGATGTCCGACCCGGCGCCCCTCCTGCGCGACTGGATCGCCACCTACGACACCCCCACCACCACCGTCGCCCACCTCCTCTGCGACCGCCACGACCCCCACACCGTCGCCACCACCGAAATCGGCCCCACCCTCGAACCCACCACCCTCACCTTCGGCGAACTCCGCGAACGCTCCCAAACCCTCGCCGCAGGACTCGCCGCCCAAGGCATCACCCCCGGCGACCGCATCGCCACCCTCATCCCCAAGGGCATCGACCTCACCATCACCGCCCTGGCCACCTGGCGCCTGGGAGCCGTCCTCGTCCCCCTCCTGTCCTCCTTCGCCCCCTCCGCCATCGCCGAACGCCTCACCGACTCCGGCGCCCGCATCGTCATCTGCGCCGACGAACACCGCACCAAACTCGACCCCAGCCCCCACCTGCCCACCCACCCCACCTGGCAAATCGCCACCACCGGCACCCGCCCCCTCCGCGAAGGCGACCACACCCTCCACACCCTCAGCCAACACCCCCCACACACCACCAACCACACCACCACCGGCAACGGCGACATCGCCACCGTCTACGTCTCCAACCTCATCGGCCCACCCCGCGGCGTCCGCGTCCCCGCCCGCGCCCTCACCGCCATGCACGCCTACCACCACCTCGGCCTCGGCGTCCAAGACGACGACGTCTACTGGAACACCGCCGACCCCGGCTCCGCCTACGGCCTCTACCACGGCCTCATCTCCCCACTCCTGGCCGGACACAACTCCCTCGCCCTACGCGCCGGATTCTTCGACCCCGAACTCACCCTCGACGTCCTGGGCCTCTACCAGGTCACCAACTTCGCCTCCGACCCCACCACCTACCGCACCCTGCGCGCAGCCACCAAGACCCTGCCCCCCGAAATCATCGTCCAACGCCTGGCCAGCGCCGGCGAACCCCTCGCACCCGACGTCATCGACTGGGCCACCGACCTCTTCGGCGTCCCCATCCGCGACCACTACGGCCAAACCGAACTCGGCTGGTGCGCCGGCATCCCCAACAACCCCGACCTCCCCGAACACGACACCCCCCTACCCCCCGCCGCCATCGGCCCCGCCCTACCCGGCTGGAACATCCAGGTCCTCGAAGCCATCACCGACGAACCCGCACCCCGAGGCGCCTACGGCCGCATCGCCATCGACCGCGCCCACAGCCCCCTGGACTGGTTCGACGGCTACCACGGCTACGAAAACACCATCGACATCCGCTTCACCCCCGAACGCACCTACCACCTCACCGGCGACACCGGCATCATGGACCGCCAAGGAAACCTGCACTTCTCCACCCGCGACGACGGCGCCATCATCACCCGCAGCTACCGCATCGGCCCCACCGAGGTCGAAGCCGTCCTCAACACCCACCCCGCCGTCGAAGAATGCGGCGTCTACGCCATCCCCGACGACATCGCCGGACACCTCGTCGGCGCCCGCATCGTCCTGGCCGACGACCAGACCGGCACCCCCGAACTCGCCGAGGAACTCCGCGACTGGGTCAGCACCCGCTTCGCCCCCCACGCCGCACCCCACACCGTCGACTTCGTCGAGGAACTCCCCCGCACCGCCTCCGGCAAGATGCGCAGAGCCCGCCTGCGGTGACCTGGTACACCGTCAACCCCGCACACCGCCCCCGCCGCCCCGGCGCGACACCCTGCTCAGCTTCCTCACGCCCATGACCCCGGCCCCGAACCAGCCCCGCCACCTCTGGCGCGACTTCGAACGCCAGGCCACCCACATCCCGCACGCCCGCATCGGCCCCTGGACCCGGCACTGGCCCGGACACCGCCCCGGCCGCCTCCCCCTGGACGAAACCCCCACCAGGCCGCCGAACACATCGCCGACGGCGTCCTGAACGCCCGCACCTGGTTCGAACACCTCGCCGACCTGTTCACCGAACTCACACCACCACCCGACGCCGACCGCCCCGTCCGACTACGAACCACGGAACAGGCCGTACACCGGATGGTCGACACCGCAGTGGACCGGATCGACGCCCAGGACGACTGGTACGAGTACGCCGCAACCCTGCTGCAGTGGTACCTGGAGTCCGCCGACACCCCTCCCACGGCCCGGCGAACCACCGACACGCTCCTGGCCCCCACTTCACCGCCTGGACGGCCCCGCGCCCCGCGAGGTCGCCCACACCGCCCGTAGGACAGCTCCCCGCCTCCTCGCCGTGATCCCCGCCCCGCTGAAGAAGACACCCACGGGACGGGGTTGCCCCACATCCCCCCGGCATCCGCCTGCTCGGGCCGAGCACACGTCAGGGTGAGGTCTGAGCCGTCGCGGCGACCAGTTCGTCGATCCGGGCCGCCAGTGCCATGTCCCGGTCGGTGACCGCGCCCTCCGAATGGGTGCTCAGGGCCAACCGGACCGTGTCGTACCGGATGTCGATGTCCGGGTGGTGGCCGGCCTGCTCGGCCGCCTGGGCGACCTCGTTCACCAGCGCCACCGCGGCCAGGAACCCGGGCAACCGCACCGTCCGGTGGATGAGCACCTCATCGGCGTCCCACTCCCAGTCGGTCAACCGCTCCAGCCCCTCCAGGACCTGCTCCTCGCTGAGCTGACCCATCGTCTCCCCCTTCTGTCGGTACCGGGATCAGTGCTGGGCCGGTACCTACCCGTTCACACCCCCACGACAACAGGTGTGCCGTGAGCGACACGAGGAGAGGCCACTCCCCCGTCGCCGTGAAACGACCCCGGCGTACGGGGGCATCGGCCCAGTTCGATCACCACCGGATCGGTGCCGGGTGCGTCGACTTCGCCGAGGGCTAAGGTGGCCGTCCCGCTCACCTTCGGAGCACCGCCTCCGGAGGTTGCCGCGACCAACTCCACCTTTTCGGTTGCACCCTCGCGTTCGCAGAAGTCGGCACGGGGAGGGTGAGGACATCGCGCGCTCCGGAAACGCCCCAGAGGTATGACGCGAACCGGACAGGTCCCGGACCAGTACCTCTCCCCCGACGGTGCCGGTTTCGGTGCCAATCCGTGATTGGCCGGTTCCACTCTGCGGTCGGGTACTCCGAACAGGCGTCTGTGGAGCGACGAAACCACCAGAGACACCCCATACGGACAAAGCCCTGTGTAGTCGGTGCTGCGTGAGCCGCTCCTTATGGTTTTGTGTTTTTGGCTAGAAGACAGGCCACCTTTACGACGTAGATTTATATCTCCACGCATCCCACGGTCACCAGCGCAACCCCCGCCCCCAACCGGATCCGGCCACCCGCAAAGCCTTGCAAATCCCCCCGTAGGGCGATTAGCTCTGTGGAACTCCACCCCCTGTCCCCCACCGGCGGCCCTCACCCACCTCCCCGCCACTCCCCCAAGCGAACCCATGCCCCACGACAAGCGTTCCTCGCTTCGCGCCCGCATGATCACCCTGGCCCTCATCCCCAGCACCGCCCTGCTGGCCCTGTGGGCGGTCCTGACCACCGTCCTGGCCACCGACATCCGTGACCTGCGAGCCACGGCCACCCTCACCGAGGAGATCGGCGCACCCGTCGTCGACGTCATCAGCCACCTCCAACGCGAACGGCGCGCCACCATCGCCGCCCCCGGATCCACCACCAGCGGCACACCCCTCCCCCGGGCCCGGGAGGAGACCGACCAGGCCGTGACCGCCCTGAACCGCGCCGTGGACAGCCTCGACCACCACGACCTGCCCACCCAGGTCCTGGACTTCCGAACCGCCCTGGAGCGGCTCGACCACCACCGCGCCACGGCCGCCGACCCGCCAGCCGACACCAGCCACCTCCAGTCAGTGGCCGCCCCCTACTCGCACATGATCGAGGCCGGGCTGCGCGTGTGGGACGCCCAGATCGAGCGTGCCGACCCCGCCGTCACCCCCCACCTGCGCTCCCTGACCTCCCTGATGCGCGCACGCGAACTCCTCAACCAGCAG
This sequence comes from Nocardiopsis sp. iso_40, assembly GCF_056173285.1. Classification (NCBI taxonomy): domain Bacteria; kingdom Bacillati; phylum Actinomycetota; class Actinomycetes; order Streptosporangiales; family Nocardiopsidaceae; genus Nocardiopsis; species Nocardiopsis sp. iso_40. The sequence goes on from NZ_CM149666.1 coordinate 3,257,759, forward strand.
GACACGATCCTGGCGCACGCGGTGGCCACCGACAGCTTCACCCCCCAGGCGCACGCACAGTTCGCGGCCGCAGTAGGCGCCCAACAGCACACCTGGTCACGGGTGGACGCCGAACTCGGCGAGGACCGCGGCGACGACTACCGGGCGCTGGAGGGCTCCTCCCAGATGGAGACCGTCCAGCTGCTCCAGGACGGTGTCATCGGCAGCCCCGTGCACGGCCCCGCCGCCCGGGTCCCGATCAACGCCACGAGTTGGCGGGGGGCCGCCGAGGCCCTGGACGCACGGATGCTCGAAGTCGAACAGGGGCGGCGCGAACGCGTGGTCGACCTGGGCCACGGCCAGGCCCGCGATCTGCTCGGCGGTGTACTGCTCGTGAGCGTCCCCGCGCTGGTGGTGGCCCTGGCCTCGACTCTGGTGGCGGTGGCCGGGTCCCAGCGCCTGGGCCGGCGGCTCCAGCAGTTGCGCACCGACAGCCTGCACCACGCCCGGTTCCGTCTCCCGCAGGTCACCGCGCGGCTGCGCGCCGGGGACAGCGTCGACGTGAACGCCGAGGCCCCGCGGCTCCCGGTGGTCCGAGGCGACGAACTCGGCCAGGTGGCCGAGGCGTTCAACGACGCCCAGCGGGCCGCGGTGGTGGCCGCGGTGGAGGAGGCCCAGGTGCGTGCGGGGGTGCGCAACATGTTCCGCAACATCGCCCGGCGCACCCAGTCACTGGTGCACCGCCAGTTGGCGCTGCTGGACCGGTTGGAGCGCTCCGAGGCCGACCCCGGGGTGCTGGAGTCGCTGTTTCGCATCGACCACTTCAGCACCCAGATGCGTCGCAACGCCGAGAACCTGATGCTGCTCAGCGGTGACCGGCCCACCAGCAGCGGGGCGGCCCCGGTCGGGCTGCACGAGGCGGTGCGGGCAGCAGCCAGCGAGATCGAGGACTACGCCAGGGTGCGGGTGCTGGCCCTGCCCCGGGTGAGATTGTCCGGGCAGGCGGGGGCCGACCTGGTGCGGCTGATCGCCGAACTGTTGGAGAACGCCGCGTCCTTCTCGCCCCCGGGGACCGAGGTGACGGTGGGCGGGCGGCCCCTGGAGGGAGGCGATCACCTGGTGGAGGTCGAGGACCGGGGGCTGGGTATGACCGCGGACCGGCTGGAGTCAGCCAACGCGCTGCTGGCCCACCCGCCCCGGTTCGATCTGGCCCGAATCCGCGAGGACTCCCAGCTGGGGTTGTTCGTGGTCGCCACGGTCGCCGCCCGGCACGGGTTCGAGGTGGAGCTGCGGGCCCTGCCCTACCAGGGCACCCGGGCACAGGTGCGGATCCCGGCGTCGGCGGTGGCCGAGCACTCCCCCGGCACCGGACCGGTGCGCCCCCTCGGATCGGAGCCCTCCCGCGAGGAGGCGGTCCGCGCGTCTGCACCGGTCGGCGCGGCCCCGCCCGGGCGGGGTCCGGACGGTCCCGCCCCCTCCCCCGGCGTGTCGGGCCGGACCTACAAGGGGCTGCCCCGGCGTCGGCACCGTAGGACGGACCCCGCGGCTCCCGGGGCGGCCCGCCCCCGGGGTGCGCACGAGGGCCCCGGTACCGAGAGCGCCGGAGGGCAGCGGCCGCTGTCGCAGATCCGGTCGATGATGAGCGCCTTCCAGGCCGGCACGGAGCGCGGACGCGCGGAACCGGCCGAGAGGGAGGACGAGGAGGGCGTCTTCGGACAGGAGGCGCCCCGTGACGAGAGTTGGGAAGGGTGATGTCGATGTCGTCTGGTGCCACCACGGGCGGCCGGGTCGTCGGGAACGGCGCGGAGGATCCGTCTGCGGGACAGCGGCTGGACTGGTTGATGGGTGATCTGGTGGAGCGGGTGGCGGGGGCGCGCAGCGCGCTGCTGCTGTCGGCGGACGGGTTGCTGCTCTCGGCCTCTCCCGGTTTGGAGCGGGAGGAGGGTGAGCGGCTGGCGGCGGTCGCTTCGGGGGTGGCGAGCCTGGCCCGGGGTGCGCGTGCGCAGCTGGGGGCCGGTGAGGTGCGCCAGAGCGTGGTGGAGATGGACAGTGTGTTCTTCTTCGTCCTGCCCGCGGGGCAGGGTGCACAGTTGGCACTGGTGGCTGATGCTTCCTGTGACATGGGGCAGGCGGCGTTCGAGGTGCACCGGTTGGTGCGGCAGGTGGGGCCGTACCTGTCGGCGCTACCGCGCGGGAGGGGAGGTGTGGGGTGAGCGTGGGGTTCTCGGAGGAAGAGGGGTGGTCGGCGGAGTCGAGCCTGATCCGCCCGTACTCGTTGACGGGAGGCCGCACGCGGCCCTCGCGGTCGGACTTCTCGATGACCTCGCAGGTGGTGGCGGCTCCGTCGATGGACGCGCAGGAGGTGGACCCGGAGCTGGAGCTGATCCTGTCGGTGTGTGCGCGTCCGGTGTCGGTGGCGGAGCTGGCCTCGCGGTCGGGTTTTCCGTTGGGGGTGTTACGGGTTCTGCTGTCTGACCTGTTGGACCGTGGGCAGGTGATGGTGCACACCTCGGGTTGGGAGCGGCAGCGTCCGGACGCGCAGACGTTGCGGATGGTCCTGGAACGCATTCGGGAGTTGTGAGGTGGCGGTGTTGGGAGGGTCGGTGGACCCGGCCGGGCAGGGCCCGGTTCCGGACACGTTGAAGATCGTGGTCGCTGGTGGTTTCGGTGCGGGCAAGACGACGCTGGTCTCGGCGTTGAGCGAGGTGGAGTCGTTGCACACCGAGGAGGTGATGACCTCCGAGAGTGTGGGGGTGGACGACCTGGGCGGGGTGGAGGGCAAGTCCACGACGACGGTGGCGTTGGACTTCGGCCGGGTGACGTTGGACGCCTCCACGGTGGTGTACCTGTTCGGGACGCCGGGGCAGCGGCGGTTCGCGTTCATGTGGGAGGAGTTGGCGCAGGGGGCGCTGGGTGCGGTGGTGTTGGCCGACACGCGCCGGTTGGCGGACTCCTTCGACGTGATCGACTTCTTCGAGACGCGCGGGGTGCCGTTCGTGGTGGCGGTGAACTGTTTCGACGGTCAGCGCACGCACCGGGCGGAGGACGTGCGGGTGGCGTTGGACGTGGCCGAGGGGGTGCCGGTGCTGTTGTGCGACGCGCGTGAGCGTGAGTCGGTCAAGGAGGTCGTGGTGGAGCTGGTGTCGCTGGTACTGCGCCTGGAGTTGTCGGGCGCCTGACGGAGGATGCGGGTGCGGTGGGTGGCGGGCTTGACCCCGCACCGTGGTGCGGGGTCGACCATGGCGGACATGAACCTTGCGACAGCTTTGCGTGTGATCCGTTTCTCCGCGGTGTACGACCTGGTGGTCACCGGTGCCTTCGCGTTGCCCTGGACCGTCGGTCTCGCCTTCCAGACGGTGGGGTGGGCCCACGGGGCCCTGGGGCTGTCCGGTGCACTGCCCTCGACCGACACGGTGTTCACGGCCCTGTTCGCCAACCTCATGGGCAGCGTGGTCGTGGTCTGGTCCGTGGTCCGGCTGCTGCGTCCGAGCCTGGCGCTGGGGGTGGCCGACACCTGCGCCCGGTTCCTGTTCTCGTTGGGTATGGGTGCTGCCCTGGTCTCCGGGGGCTCCACGGTTTTGGCGGGGCTCCTGGCGGCCGAGGTCGCCTGGGGGGTGGTGCAGGGCGCCGTGGTGTTCTCGGCGCTGCGGTCCGGGGCCGGGGACGGGGCCGTGGCGGGCGTCCTAGGATCGCGGCATGAGGATCGCTGAGCTCGCGCGCCGCTCGGGCGCCAAGGTGTCCACGGTGCGGTTCTACGAACGCCGCGGGCTGCTGCCAGTGCCGGTGCGCTCGCCCAACGGCTACCGGTCCTATGACGCGCAGGACGTGCGCCGGGTGCGGTTCCTGCGCCGGGGGCAGGAGTTGGGGTTCACCCTGGCCGAGCTCGCCGAGTTCGTGGTGCTCTCGGACCGCTCCCGTGACGGGACGGTCCTGCCCGGGCGGGTCAGGGAGCGCGGTCGGGCCAAGGTGGCCGAGATCGACGGGCGGATCGAGGACCTACGCCGGATGCGCGCGGCGCTACTCGGGGTCCTGGAGGCGCCGTGTGTGGATCCGGCCGAGCCGTGCCCGGTGGTGGCCGCCCTCGCCGGCGAGTAGCTCGCGGACCGGGTCCTCGGCGGGCGCGGGCGGACAACCCGCGCCCGCCGGGGACCCGGTGTCCTGAATGTCTCTCTTTTCTCTCTCGATCTTGGGTGAGACTTTTTCTGTCTGGGCCCGGGGGATTTTCCATAAACCCTCAAACCCTGCCCCTAGGAGTGGAGGGCGCGGTCGAGGTCCCGTAGGTGGTCGGCGACCGGTCCGAGGGTGAGCATGCCGGTCTGTGCTCCGGCGAGCTCCCCGGCTGCGGGGGTGAGCGCCGCCAGGGCACGGTGCATCGCGGGCCGGTCGGCCAGGGCAAGGGCGGCGCGTGCGGTCAGTGCCCAACGGGCTTCCAGAAGCAGGTCGCGGGGCGCTTCGGGGGTGGCGGCCAGGGCGTCCGCGGCCTCGGTGCGGCGCCCCTGGGCGAGCAGCACGTGGGGGCGGGCCCAGGGTTCGTGGGGGCCGTAGTCGGTACCCGGGTCGGTGGGCGCGGGGCGGTCGTGGTGCAGGTGCAGGCACAGCAGGGCCAGGGGGTGCAGCCCGTGTTCGAGCCCGGGCATGCCCGCGCCGTGCAGGCGGTCGGCGGCCCCGCGGTAGGCGGCCTCGGCCGTGGCGAAGGGGGTACGGGGGTCGGTGGCGGTGCGCAGCGCCCGGTACCAGGTGGTGAACACCTCGGCCAGGGGGCGTTCGTGGTGGCGGGCCAGCGCCTGGGCGGCCTGGGCGTGGTGGTCGGCTCCGGGCCAGTCGGCCGACGCGGCCCGGGACTGCAACCGGACGAGGTGCCCCAGGATCTGGAAGGTGACCAGGTCGTGGCGGTCCGCCAGGGTGAGGAGTTCGGCGCCCAGTGCGTCGCGTTCGGGTGCCAGCCCGGTGCGGTGGAAGGTCTGCATGTACCGGGCGTTGAGGGCGAAGGCCAACAGGGTGGGGTCGCCCAGGTCCCGGGCGAGCTGTTCGGCTGCGGCCGCCGCCAGGGGTCCGCGGTCCCGGCGGGAGCCCCGTGACTCCAGGGCCACGGTGGCCAGCAGGCGGGCGCGGGCGGCCTCGTGGCCCGGTCCGGGCAGCGCGGCCAGGGTGCGTTCGGCGGCGGCGACCACCTGGGCGGACTGGTCGGGGTCGTCCACGCGGGTCCAGTTGGCGGGGACGTCGTAGGCACCGATGACGCGGGCGGTGAGGCGGGGGTCGCCGAGTTCCTCGGCCGCGGTGACGGCGGCCAGTCGCTGGGAGCGTGCCGTCCGGAGGCCTTCGGGGCCGGTGACGGCCATCTCGCGCAGGAGGCCGACGGTGGATTCGAGCCGCACACGGGCGCCGGGGGTGACGGTGCGCTGGTAGGCGGCGGCCGCCCGGGTCCAGAGCTGGTCCCCGGTGTGCTCCGGTACGGGTTCGGGGATGAGGTGTTCGGCCTGGTGGAGGATGTCCTGTTCCAGGCGGCTCAGGGCGGGGCCGGGGTCCACGCCCAGTTGTTCGACGAGCAGGGCGCGGGAGCGGCGCAGGACGGCCAGGGCCTCCCCCTGTCGGCCGGTGCGGTACAGGGCCAGGGCCAGCAGGCGCCAGGCGTCCTCGCGCCAGGGGTGTTCGGCCACGTGCGCTTCCAGGTCGGGGACGGCCTGCGCGGCCTGGCCCAGGTCCAGGCGGGCCCGGGCCAGGCGTTCTAGGGCGTGCAGGCGCAGTTCCGCCAGGCGGGCGCGTTCGGTGCGGGCCCAGGGGGCGTCGGGGAAGTCGGCGTAGGCGGGGCCGCGCCAGGGTTCCAGGGCCTGCTGGAGTCGGGGCAGGGCCTGGGCGGGCGGCAGGGCGGCGGCCTGCCGGAAGCGTTGTTCGAAGAGCCAGGCGTCGACGGTGTCGGGGTCGGCCCTCAGGGCGTAGCCGGGCCCCTGGGTGGTGAGCAGGGCGGCTGGGGCCCGGGGCGGGCGGTCCGGTTCCAGGGCGCGGCGCAGGGCGGCGACGAAGGTGCGGACGGCGCTGGTGGCTCCGGGGGGCGCGGCGCCCTGCCACAGGTCCTCGATGAGGAGTTCGACGGGGACGACGCGGCGGCGGGCCACGATCAGCCGGGCCAGGACGGCGCGGTGGCGCGGTCCGCGCAGCGCGAGGGGCCGTTCGGCTCCGTCCCAGGCCGTGACGGGTCCGAGCACCCCGAAACCCACCCGCACCGGCGTCACCTCCCCCTGGTCGGTGTGGTCCGTGGTCAACGTACAGCGTCTCGGCCCGGACCTGCGCACCCCGCGGGGTGCGCAACGCTCGCTCATCGGTTGCTCATCGGGCGGCGACAGGCTGGAACCACCCCGGGCGAGGGCCCGGCGGAAAGGGATCCACCGAGAAAAGGCAGGGCGTGATCATGGCTCCGGTCATCGAGGGTTTCGACTACGGGAGGGTGCGGGTGGCCCCGGACGTGTCGCTGAACGCGGCGGTCGGGGGTTCGGGGCCGCCCCTGGTGCTGTTGCACGGGTTCCCGCAGACCCACCTGATGTGGCGGCACGTGGCCGCGGACCTGGCGGCGGACCACACGGTGATCTGCCCTGACCTGCGCGGGTACGGGGACAGCGACAAACCGGAGGAGTCCGGGCCCGGGGTGTACTCCAAACGGACCATGGGCGCGGACGTGGTGGAGCTGGCCCGGGCCCTGGGGCACGAGCGGTTCGCGTTGGCCGGGCACGACCGCGGGGCGCTGGTGGCGGTGCGCGCCGGGCTGGACCACCCGGCGGCGATCACGCACCTGGCCAGCCTGGACGTGCTGCCGACCCTGGACATGTGGGAGGCACTGCGCGGGGTGGGCGGGGCGGTGGGCTTCCACCTGTACCTGATGGCCCAGCCGCCGGGGCTGCCCGAGCGGATGATCGCCGCCAGCGCGGAGGCGTTCTTCGGGTACTTCCTGGACGCGTGGTCCACCGGGCCGGGGGCCTTCCCCGCCGAGGTGCGCCGGGCCTACCTGGACGCCAGTGCCGGGGCGGTGCCCTCGATCGTGGCCGACTACCGGGCCTCGGCCGGGATCGACATCGAGCACGACGCGGCCGACCGGGCCGGGGGAAGGCGGTTGGAGATGCCGGTGACGGTGCTCCAGCAGGACTGGGGCGCGGCCCTGGGCTACGACGCCGTCGCGCTGTGGCGGGCCTGGGCCCGGGACCTGCGGCACGCCACGGTGGGTTCGGGGCACTTCATGGCCGAGCAGGACCCGGTCGGGGTCGTGCGGGAGCTCAGGGAACTGCTCGGGCGCTGACCCGTCCCGACCGGGGCAGGGGCCGCACCGGAGTGCGGGCGAGGGGCCCGTGCGAGGATGCGGCCCCGGGTCAACCGTGCTCGCGCCGGGCTCCCCTGCGGTCCACCGGAACGATCATCGGGGTGTGCGTCTCGGGGTCGGGGATGATCCGCACCGGGAGCCCGAACACCTTCTCCACCAGGTCCGCGGTCACGATGGTGGCGGGTTCGCCCTCCGCCACGATGGCGCCGTCCTGCATCACGATCAGGTGGGTGGCGTAGCGGCAGGCGTGGTTGAGGTCGTGCAGGACCGCGACCAGGGTGTGGCCGCGCTCGGCGTGCAGGTCGGCGCACAGGTCGAGCATGTCCATCTGGTGGGCGATGTCCAGGTAGGTGGTCGGCTCGTCCAACAGCAGCAGCGGGGTCTGCTGGGCCAGGACCATGGCCAGCCACACGCGCTGGCGCTGGCCGCCGGAGAGCTCGTCCACGGAACGGTCGGCCAGCGCGGAGACGCCGGTGGAGGCCATGGCCTCGGCGACCACGGCCTCGTCCTGCTGGGACCACTGGCGCAGGAAGCTCTGGTGCGGGAAGCGGCCGCGGGCGACCAGGTCGGCCACACCGATGCCGTCGGGGGCGATGGAGGACTGCGGGAGCAGGCCCAGGCGCCGGGCGACCTCCTTGGCCGGGTAGGAGCTGATCACCTCGCCGTCCAGGAGCACGTTGCCGCGGGCGGGTTTGAGGGTGCGCGACAGGGCGCGCAGCAGTGTCGACTTTCCGCAGGCGTTGGGGCCGACGATGACGGTGAAGGAGTTGTCGGGGATGCGCACGGCCAGGTCGCGGGAGATGACGCGCTGGTCGTAGGACAGGGTCAGGTCCCGGCCGTTGAGGCGGGTGCTGGCGTCTTCGGTCATCGTTCTCTTTCGGGTGTGGCTCGGCGGTGGCTGCGGGCGGGCAGGCGGGTCAGGCGCGGCCGCCCCGCCACTCGGTGTAGAGCAGCCAGATGAGGTAGCTGCCGCCGATGACGGCGGTGACGACGCCCACGGGCAGTTGGGTGGGGGCCATCAGGCGCATGGCGACCAGGTCGGCCAGCACGAGCAGGGCGGCGCCCATGAGCGCGGCGCCGGCCAGGGTGGTGCCGCCGGCGCGGGTCAGGCGCCGGGCGAGCTGGGGCGCGGCCAGGGCCACGAAGCCGATGGGGCCGGCCACGGCGATGGCGGCGCCGGTCAGGGCGCTGGCCGCGGCCAGCGCGACGATCTGGGTGCTCTGGGCGGACACGCCCAGGCCGCGGGCGGTGTCCTCGCCCAGTTCCAGGAAGCGCAGGCGCTGTCCCACCGCGAAGATGACGGGGGCCAGCGCGGCCAGGCCGATCCAGACGGCGGCCGCCTCCGCCCAGCCGCGGCTGTTGAGGCTGCCGATCATCCAGATCTGGGCGCCCAGGGCGTCGGTGAGGTCGGCGCGGGTCATCAGGTAGTCGCGGACCGAGGCGAGCATGGCGCTGACACCGATACCGACCAGGACCAGCCGGTAGCCCTGCACACCGTTCTTCATGGCCAGCAGGTAGACCACCGCCGCGGTGACCAGGCCCCCGGCGATGGCGCCCAGGGAGACCACGAGGCGTCCGGCGCCCAGGAGGAGGATGGCGGCGACGGCGCCGGTGGCGGCTCCGGAGGTGAAACCGATGATGTCGGGGCTGCCCAGCGCGTTGCGGGACAGGCTCTGGAAGACCGCTCCGGCGATGCCCAGGGCCGCGCCCACGCCGATGGCGGTCAGGGCGCGGGGCAGGCGCACCCCCTGGACGAAGAAGACGTCGAGGCGTTCACCGAAGCCCATCAGGGCGGCGGGGACGGCGGAGAGCGGAACCCCGTAGTCCCCGACGGAGACCGACACGACCAGGGTCAGGGCGCTGACCAGGGCCAGGGTCAGGCAGACCACGAGGGTGCGCGGGCGCATGAGGAAGGAGATCCGACCGCCCGGTGAGCGCCAGGCGCGCGCACCCCGCGGTGTGGGGCGTGCGGATTCGGTGGCGCTGGACACGGGTGTGAGGGTGTCGCTCACAGCTGGGCCATCTTTCTGCTGCGGACCAGGGCGATGAACAGGGGAGCCCCGACGAGTGCGGTGATGATGCCCACCTCCAGTTCGGAGTCGGGCAGGATGACGCGTCCGACGGTGTCGGCGGCGGTGAGCAGGACGGCGCCCAGGACCGCGGCGTAGGGCAGGAGCCAGCGCTGGTCGGGGCCGGTGATCACACGTGCGGCGTGCGGGATGATCAGGCCGACGAACCAGATGGGGCCCGCGGCGGCGGTGGCGGCCCCGCACAGCAGGATGACTCCGAGAGCGGTTCCGGCGCGGATGAGGGGGATCCGGGCGCCCAGGGTGGCGGCCAGGTCGTCGCCCAGGGCCATGGCGTTCAGGGAGGGGCCCAGGGCCAGGGTGACGACGATCCCGGCCACCAGGAAGGGGGCGACCTGGAGGAAGATGTCGAGGTCGCGTCCGGTGAGGGAGCCGACCTGCCAGAAGCGGATGCGGTCGAAGACGAAGTCGTTGAGGACGATGACGCCGTAGATGAGGCCCTGCAGGACGGCGGCCAACGCGGTTCCGGCCAGGGCCAGGCGTACGGGGGTGGCGCTGGAGCGCCCGCGTGAGCCCAGGGCGTAGAAGGCGACGGCGGCCAGGGCCGCGCCGAGGAAGGCGGGCCAGACCAGGGCGGATCCGCTGGCGCCGAGGACGAAGACGGCGACGACCACGGCCGCGGCGGCTCCGGAGTTGATGCCCAGGATGCCGGGTTCGGCGAGGGGGTTGCGGGTCAGGGCCTGCATGAGGGCCCCGGCCAGGCCGAGGGCGGCGCCCACGAAGACGCCGATGACGGTGCGGGGGACGCGCAGGCTGCGGATGACGTCGTGGTCGTAGGAGCCGTTGTAGTCGGTGAGTGCGGCCCACACGTCGGCTGCGGGGATGGGTTTGGCTCCGACGGTGACGCTGAGGAGCGCGCAGACGGCCAGGGCGCCCAGGGCGATGACGAGGCCGATGGGGCGTATGACTCGTCTGGTGAGGGTGGGGCGCGTTGGTGTGGGCGCGCGCAGGAGCACGGCTTCCCCGTTCGTCTTGCTGGGTGATCAATGGTGCGGGTGGTGGGTGAGGCTGACCTGCACCTGAACCGACGAGGCATCGTATGTCATCGTCCGGGATCGCCCCAATCCCACCCGAACAGGTTAGCCTTACCTACATCATGCTCGCACGGAAGGGTCCCCGTAGATGTCGCACAGCACAGCCCTCCTGCGCTCGCTGAGCGTGTTCGCCCTGGCCGGGGCGCTTTCCCTGACCGGTTGCGGTACCGGTGGCGACGGCTCCGCCCCCGAGGGCACCGCCCAGACCCGCACGGTGGAGGCGGCCAACGGGACGGTTGAGGTGCCCGCCTCCCCCGAGCGGATCGCCGTACTGTGGCGCCCCGCCCTGGCCGCCGTCACCCAGCTGGGCCACGGCGTGGTCGGCACCATGGGCACACCCGGCGCGGACGGGTACGGGCTGGCGCCCTTCCTGCCCGAGGAGGTGGACGGCGCCGACCTGACCCTGGTCACCAACTCCCCCGCCGAGGACGACGTCAACATCGAGGAACTGGCCACCGCCGAACCCGACCTGATCATCGGGGTGAGCACCCCTGCGGGCGCCCAGGCCGAGATGGTGGACCGCCTGGAGGCGATCGCGCCCACCGTCCTGCTGGAGTGGGAGGGCACTGGCTCCTGGCGCGGCCACCTGCGGGAGGTCGCCGGGGTCCTGGGCGCCCAGGCTCGGGCCGAGCAGGCCGTGTCCGCCTACGAGGAGGCGGTCGAAGGGGCCCGCGGGGAGCTGGAGGCGGCCGGTGTGGACCCCGCCGGGACCGAACTGTCCCTGGTGCGGTTGCAGAGCGAGACCGAGATCCGCCTGGAGACCCCCGGCTCCTTCCCCGGCCAGATCGTCGCCGACCTGGGCTTCGCCCGCCCCGGCACCCAGTTGGAGGGCGAGGGGGAGACCGACTTCGTCCCGCGCAGCTACGAGCACCTGGACCAGGCCGACGGCGACGTGGTCTTCGTCCTGGCCGGTTCGGGCTACCCGGACGCCCCCGAGACCTTCTCCGACGGGCTGTGGGCCAACCTGGACGCGGTCGGGAACGAGCAGGTCTACCGGGTGGACTACGACTTCTGGGGTTCGGCCAACCACCACGGTGCGCACCGGATCATCGACGACGTCACGGCGGCGCTGACGGGTGGGACGGACCCCGCGGTGTAGGGCTCAGGCGAAGACGTCCCAGCCCATCCGGACGAGCAGGGCCAGCACGACCACCAGCAGCACCGCGCGCACGAACCCCGATCCCCGCTGCAGGGCCATCCGGGCGCCGACCTGGGCGCCCAGGATGGTGCACAGCGCCAGGCCCAGGCCGAGCAGCCAGTCCACGTGGCCGCCCAGGGCGAAGACCACCAGGGCGCCGATGTTGGTGCACACGTTGACGATCTTGGCCGAGGCCGAGGCGTGCAGGAAGTCCATGCCGAGCACGGCGGTGAAGGCGATGATGAGGAAGACGCCGGTGCCGGGGCCGATGATGCCGTCGTAGAAGCTCACCCCGAGTCCGGCCAGCGCCACGGCGGCCAGGATCCGGTTGCGGGTGCGCAGGGCCGGGTTCGGCCGGGTGCCCATGGCGGGCCGGAAGACCACCAGCAGGGCCACGCCGGCCAGGACCACCATGATGATCGGTTTGAGCACGTCGGCGGTCAGGGCGACGGCCAGGCCCGCGCCCAGACCCGAACCGAGCAGGGCGAGCCCCGCGGTGGGGATCACGACGCTGCGGTCGATCGTGACCTTGCGGGCGTAGGCGATGGCGGCGGAGGTGGTGCCGAAGACCGCGCCGAGCTTGTTGGTGCCCAGCAGGGTGGCCAGGGGCAGATGGGGGGCGGCGACCATCAGGGCGGGGAGCAGCAGCAGGCCCCCTCCCCCGACGACGGCGTCGATCCAGCCCGCGGCGACGGCGGCCAGCAACAGCAGGCCGAGGATTTCGGGGTCCATCACCGGGACTGCTCACTGCGGGAGGGGATCATCGGTTCTCTTCCGTGGCGGGGATCGGGGCGCGAGCCAATCTAGCCAGCGGTACGGACTGCTTTGTCAGGGGACCGGGGCATTGGTCCCCTTACATGCGGGTGATGACCCCTGTTCCTTGTTGCTGAAATCCTTCACCTTTACGACGTAGATTCGTCATTGCGGTGAGAGAAGCGGTGACGCCCGGGTGCACGGGGCGCCACCGCCGCTGGTGGGGGCTCCTCTGCGGAGCCCGGATCGGGGTCGCGCTCAGAACCCGGCGCGGTCGAACCAGTCCCTGGCCCGGCCCAGCACGTCCGGGGGTAGCTGGTGTCCCCCGGGGTGCTCGTGGGCCTCGACCTCCGCTCCCCGCTCCCCCAACTGGTCGGCGAGCAGACGGGCCTGGTCGACGGTGGTGATCGGGTCGGCGACACCGTTGCCCAGGAACACCCGGGTGCCCGAGAGCTCGACCGGGCCGGGTTCGCGCCCCTGGAGCGGGGCCCCGCCCGCGAAGAGTGCCGCGCCCGCGACCAGCCCCGGGTGGAGCAGCAGCAGGCCCGCGCCGGTGTTGGCGCCGTTGGAGAACCCGCTGACCACGATTCGCTCGGGGTCCAGGTCGTAAGCCGCGGTGGCGGCTCTGACGAACCCGGCCAGTTCGGCGGTGCGCCCGATGAGGTCCTCGACGTCGAAGACGCCCTCCCGCAGGCGGCGGAACCAGCGGTTCATGCCGTTCTCGTCGACCCTGCCGCGCGGGGACAGCAGGGCGGCCCCAGGTGCCAGGGCCCGGCCCAGCGGCAGCAGGTCGTGTTCGTCGGCGCCGGTGCCGTGGAGCAGCAGCAGGGTCGGGGTGCCCGGGCGGGTCGCCGGTTCGAAGACGTGCGTGAACTCCTCCAGGGCGGTCACTGGCGGACCTCCACGCGGGGCAGGTTCGCGGCGATCTGTGCCTGGTCGGGCTGCAGCCACGGCGGGAGCTTCAGCGAGCGGCCCAGCTCCAGCAGCGGTTCGTCGTAGTCGAACCCGGGGCCGTCGGTGGCGATCTCCAGCAGCACGCCGCCGGGCTCACGGAAGTAGATGGAGGTGAAGTAGGTGCGGTCGCGGATCTCGGTGACGCCCACACCGTCCTGCTCCAGACGCCGGCGCCAGGAGTCCTGGACGGGGGTGTCGGGGGCGCGGTAGGCGACGTGGTGGACGGTTCCGGCAGCGACCAGGCCGCGTTCGGCCCCGGGGTCGGCCAGGACGTCGACGATGGTGCCCACCCCGTCGCCGGTGTCGTTGGTGCGGAACCGCATCCGGTTGCCGTCCTCGCTGTGCAGGCGGAACCCCAGCTGGTCGCCGAGCATCCGCGCGGTGCCCTCGGCGTCCTGCTCGGTGAGGGTGACGGCGCGGATGCCGCGGATGGCGTGCTCTGTGGGGACCACTCCCCCGTCCCAGGGGTCGGTGTCGTGGAAGTCTGCGCTGGCGGCCAGTTCGATGGCCAGGCCGTCGGGGTCGCGCAGGCTGAGCACGTCCTCCTCGCCGCGTTCGCTCGGCCGGGTGATCGGCACGTTCAGGGCGGAGAGGTGGTCGGCCCACCAGCCGAGAGAGCCCTCGGGGACGGAGAAGGTCGTGGTGGTGGCCTGACCGGCGCCGAGCCTGCCCTTGGGGGCGTCGGGCCAGGGGAAGAAGGTCATGATCGTGCCGGGGTTGCCCGCGCGGTCGCCGTAGTAGAAGTGGTAGGTCTCCGGGGCGTCGAAGTTGACGGTCCGCTTGACCATGCGCATGCCCAGCGCGTTCAGGTAGAAGTCGGCGTTGGCCTGGGGGTCGCTCGCGATCGCGGTCACGTGGTGGATCCCCGAGGGGCGCACGTCCATGTCCTTCACCCTTCCTGTGGCTGCCGGTCACCCGCTCCAACAAGTTGAATCTTAAACTAATTCCGCGCGGAAGCCCCCCTCCCTCTCTCCTTCCCCCTCTGCGCGGGGCTCGGACAGGGGGTCAGAGGGATTTGGCCACCACCGCGCGGGCCACCAGACTCACGCCTGCCCTTACTCCGTGCCCGACCCGCGCCGCAGCCCCGGAGTCAGCACGGAGGCGCCCCAGAAGCGTCACCAGAAACCACAGAGCCGCCCACAGAACGAACATGTGGGCCGTGTCCGGTTCGGAAGAAGCAAGCACGTCCGGGGCTCACTCACACGCGGTGGCCTCAGCCGGAACGGAGAACATCTGCGGGGTCGCGTCCGGTGCGGTCGCTTCCAGTCACCGGGCCCCGGCCCTGTCCGGAACGAGAAGGGCGTCCTGTACCTGGTCCCACCTCACCCGGAAGAGCCCGCCCTCCTCCAAGTCCTCGACGACGGCGGCGATGCTGCGCAGGTCGAAGTCGTCGTCCACCGGAACACCTCCGTCGCGGTGGTGGGTGACCAGCCCGGTCACGTAGCGGCGCAGCGCTTCGGCCCCGGCCCGAGCTGCCTGACGGGCCTGTGCGTTCCAGCGGGCGTCATGTGGGATCCACGCGGCGATGACCTCGGTGGGGGTGGGGGCGTTGCGCAGCTCGGTAGGCATATGACCACGGTAACGAGCCGAGCGGGGAAGGTGGTGGAGGTGGAGAAGCAGGTCAGGCTTTCAGGGATTGTCCGGTCCATCCCCGCGTGGGCGGGGCTCACAGTTAATAACCTGCAACAACACAGGACGTTATCTTCGCGTGCTCTTGCTCGGACGGCCCGTACAGCCCAAGCGTACGAATCTCCCAAGGCCCGGAAGGCTACAACTCCTTCATCGGTACGAGCCACCCCGCCGGGCCTCCCGCAATCACTCAGGCTCTGGCCGGGGCGGGCAGGCGGCGCAGACGCAGCGCGATGAGTCCGGCAAGGGCGGTCAGGGTCAGAGCCAGGGCCACGGTGCCGTTCCAACCAACCGCGTCGTAGACCACCCCGCCGAGCCACCCGAACAGGCTGGCGCCCAGGTAGTAGGCGAGCGTGTAGAGGGCCGTGGCCTGGGCGCGGCCGGTCACCGCCCGGGCCCCCACCCACGCCGAGGCGGTGGCGTGGGCGCAGAAGAACGCGAAGGTCAGCAGGAGCAGGGTCGCCAACAGGAGGACCACCGAGGTGGTGAACAGGCCGCCCAGCCCGAGAAACAGCATCAGGGTGGCGGTGGTGAGCACCCCGTATCGGCCCCGGCGCAGAGTGGCCGAACCGGCCATGCCCGAGCCCAGCATCCCGGCGGTGTAGGACAGGAACAACAGCGAGGCGACCGCCTGGGACAGGCCGAAGGGCGCGTCGGTCAGCCGGAACCCCAGCACGTTGTACACGGCCATGAAGGCGCCCATGAGCAGCAGCGCCTGGGCGTAGAGGGCGGGCAGGCCACGGGTGGTGAGGGCGGCGTACAGGCGCTGGCCCATCCCCGGTTCCGCCGGGCCGCCGCCGCTGCGGGTGGCGGGTGCCGTTTCGCGTCGGCGGGGCAGGACCAGCACGAACACGGCCAGGCTGGCCAGGCCGAGGAGGGTGTTGGCGGCCACCCCCCACTGCCAGCCGCCGAGGTCGGCGGCGAACCCGGCCAGGAGCCGCCCGGCCATGCCGCCCAGGGGGTTTCCGGCGATGTACAGGCCGGTGGCCCTGGGCGCGCCGGCGGGGTGGATCTCCTCGGCCAGGTAGGCCACGGCCGCGGCGGAGACCCCGCCCAGGGCCGCGCCCTGCAGGGTGCGCAGCAACAGCAGGACCCACAGTTCGGTGGCCAGGGGCGCCGCGGCGCCCAGGAGGATGGCCAGGAGCAGGGAGAGCGTGATGACGCGCGCCCTACCGACGCGGTCGGCGATCCCGCTCCAGAGCAGGGTGCATCCGGCCAGGCCGCCGGTGGCCAGGGAGACGGTGAGTGCGGCCTGTCCGGCGGAGGCACCGAACCCCTCGGCGATGGCGGGCAGGATCGGCTGGACCGACCACAGTTGCGCGAAGGTGGCCACGGCGGCGGCCACGAGGGCGATGACCGTGCGCCGGTAGGCGGCCGTGCCGGCGCGGGGGCGCGGGTCACGGCTGGTGGATGTGCTGGTCACGGTCATGCCTCAACGCTAGAAAACGCCCTTTCATACGTCCAATGCATGATTTCACGTTGTTGCATACTGTTTCGTATGGATGTTCCTGATGTGGACACACTGGCCGGGGTGCTGGCCCCCCGTTTGCGGATGATCTCCGCGGTCGCCGGGACCGAGCACGTCACCCACGCGGCGGAGTCGCTGGACATGCCCCAACCCACACTGAGCAGGGCTCTGGCCCGGTTGCAGGAGGAGTTGGGGATGGCGCTGGTGGAGCGCACCGGCCGGGGGATCCGGTTGACCCGGGCCGGTCGTGTGCTGTTGCCGCACGTGGAGCGCGCGCTGGACGACCTGCGCCAGGGGGTGGCCGAACTCACCGGGGCCGAGGAGGGCCGGGTGGCGCTGACGTTCCTGCCCACCCTGGGCGTGGAGGTGGTACCGGTGCTGCTGCGGGGTTTCCGGGCCGAGCACCCGGGGGTGCGGTTCACCCTGACCCAGGAGGCGTGGGCGCAGTCACTCCAGCGCCTGTCCGCGGGCGGCGCGGACCTGGCGCTGACCTCGCCGCTGCCCTCGGGCCAGGGACTGGTGTCGGCGGTCCTGCACACCCAGCACCTGCGCCTGGTGGTGCCCGAACACCACCCCCTCGCCGCGCAAGGACCCGTGTCGCTGGCCTCGGTGCGCGACGAGTTCATCCTGCTCAAGCCGGGGCGCGGGGTACGTCACCTGACCGACCGGCTCAGCGACCGGGCGGGGTTCACCCCCCGGGTGGCCTTCGAGGCCGACGACATCGCCACGGCGCGCGGCCTGGTGGCGGCGGGGCTGGGGGTGTCGGTGCTGCCCGCCCGCCCCCGGGGGCCGCTGGGCGGGACGGTGGAGCTGCCGGTGCGCGACGGGGACGCGGAGCGGCCGGTGGGGGTGGTCTGGCCCGAGCAGGGGTCGGGCGGCGGCTACGAGCCCCCGGCGGTGGCCCTGTTCCGGGACTACGTGCGCCGGGTGGGCCCGAAGGTCATCCCCGACCTCACCGGCTGAGTTCGTGGCCCGGCCCTCGCACCACCTCGGCGGTCTCCGCCAACGGCCGCGGCCGGTACACGAAGGTCACCAGGACCACGGAGATGATCATCAGCAGGAACCAGGAGACGAGCTTGGACAGCGACACGAGTTCCCACCCGTCCGCCTGGTTGGGGTAGATCCAGGCGCCCGCGGCGGTGGCGATGTTCTCGGCGACCCAGATGAAGAAGGCCACCCCGGTGAACGCCGCCAGGATGGGCATCCTCCGCCAGGGCCGGGCCCGGTGGATGCGGAACTGCATGGTGCAGCGGGCGTAGAGCACCACGATCACGGCCAGCAGGACCCAGCGGGCGTCGAAGACGTAGTGGTGGCCGAAGAAGTTGGCGTAGACGGCCGCGCCGAGCAGGGCGGTCGCCCAGCGGGCCGGGTAGCGGTCGAAGTGCAGGTCGAACAGGCGGAAGACCCGGACCATGTAGGAGCCGACCGCGGCGTACATGAACCCGGTGTACAGCGGCACCCCTGCGATCCACAGCAGGCCGTCGCCGCCGTAGTGCCAGGAGCCCACGGAGGTCTTGAAGATCTCCATGACCGTGCCGACCAGGTGGAACAGCACGATCACCCACAGCTCGCGGCCGCTCTCCAGGCGCAGCAGGAGCATGAGCGCCTGGATGGCCACCGCTCCGATCACCAGTGCGTCGCTGCGGGAGAGCGCGGCGGCCTCGGGGTACCACAGGTGGGTGGTGACCAGCAGTACCAGCATCGCGGCGCCGAAGACGCAGGCCCAGGCCTGTTTGACCGTGAACACCGCGAACTCCAGCAGGAACCCGCGTACCCTCCCCCGGCCGTGCAGGGCCTCCAGGCGCCGGCGCGCCCAGGAGTCGAGGCGCTGTTCGACGGGGGTGAGGGACCACAGGCGTTCACTCGGCATGCGCTCGATGGTACAAATCCTCCGGCTCAGTTTCGTCCCGGCCCCCGACCCGCGACGCCCCGGACCCGGGGGTGGAAAACCCTTTGTGGGCGAGCGCCGCCGCGGCCAGGATGAGTTCCCATGAACGCTCATCCGAACCCCGCCGCGGCCTCCGCTCCCGAGGTGTCCGCCCGTCCCGTCGCCCTGGTCACCGGGGTGGGGCGCACCGTGGGCATCGGCGCCGCGATCGCACGCCAACTGGCCGACTCCGGTTGGGACGTGGCCCGCGGCCAGTGGAAGCCCTACGACGAGCGCTTGCCCTGGGGTGTGCAGGCCGAGGCCGTCGACGCCCTCGACGCCGACCTGGCCGAACGCGGCGCGGCCACCGTCGCCGTCGAGGCCGACCTGGCCGACCCGACCTCACCCGCGCGCGTCTTCGACGAGGTCGAGCAGCAACTGGGGCCGGTGCGCGCCCTGGTGGTGTGCCACTGCGAGTCGGTGGACTCCGGGCTGCTCGACACCACGGTGGAAAGCTTCGACCGGCACTTCGCGGTGAACGCACGCGCCCCGTGGTTGCTGGTGCGCGAGTTCGGGCTGCGCTTCGCCGGGGAGCACGGCAGCGGCCGAATCATCGCCCTGACCAGCGATCACGTGGTGGACAACCTGCCCTACGGGGCCAGCAAGGGCGCCCTGGACCGGATCGTGCTGGCCGCGGCGCGCGAGCTGTCCCACCTGGGGGTGAGCGCCAACGTGATCAACCCGGGCCCGGTGGACACCGGCTGGATGCCCGACCGGGTACGCGAGCACTGCACCGAACACACCCCATTGGGGCGCCTGGGCACCCCGCGCGACACCGCGCACCTGGTCGACTTCCTGTGCTCGCCCCAGGGCGGCTGGATCAACGGGCAGCTGCTCAACAGCGACGGCGGCATCTCCGCCTGACCCGGCGGGGCGGGGAGGCCCACCAAGAGCGGAACAGGGCGGAACGGGGGTTGTGCCGGTGCGACTCGAACGCGGGGCGACCGGATTCCGGGACCGTGGCGAAGCGGCGCTCCCGCGGACGGACCCGGCCGCCTTCCGCGGCGCGTGCTGGGAGGCCGCTCGCCGAGCCGGCGGGACGGTTGGCGAATCGGGCGGCGCGGGGGTGGTCGACTTCCTCTCGGCGACGATCAGGTGCGGCGCACGCGAGCACGTGGTTCTGGGCCACCCGCACCTGAGGGTGGTCGCCTTCGCCGACGCACCGGTGGTGCCCGGCGGACCGGCGCCGGTCTTCACCGACCCGCCGGGGTGGTCGGAGGCTTTCGAGGTCCTGGGCTTCGGCTGCCTGACGGCCGACGAGCTGGACACGCCCGTCTCCGAAGTGGACCTGGGCGCGCTCTCGCGGGCCGAGCACGCACAGATCCGTCACTGGCGTCCGGACACGGTGGGCGAGCTGCTGTTCAACTCCTGGGACTGAGGAAGCCGGGGCGGGGGCGGGCTCGCGGAGCACGGTGGGAACCGACACGAAAACGGGACCCCGGCCACGCCACTGAACCCCGGGGCAGGATAGGGTAGCCTAACCAACCTGCCACGCGGAGGGGATCCCCCGGCGGGATCCCCGCGTGCGCACAGCACAGCAGTGAGCACCATCCGATTGGACGTGGTCCCGTGCGGCTTCCCACCGCCCCCGACGGTCGCCGGGGTTGTTCCGCCCTGGCGCGCTACACCGACGAGCAGATCGCGGGCACCGCGGGGCGCACCGGCGGCTGGCTCCTGGTCGAGCACAACGGCCCCTGGCGCCACCCGGCCTTCACCAGCCCCGGCCTGGACAAGACCGTGGTCTCCCGGCTGGCCGAGCGCATCACCGGGCACGACGTCAAACCCCAGCTGATCAAACGCCCCGGAGCCAGCGAACGCATCCGCGGCGACGGCCCGCTGCGCGCCTACTTCGTCCACACCAGCCGCACTCACCCCTGGGCACGGCGGGTGGACTTCCACGACCTGGCCGAACTCCTGGCCTTCGACGTCACCGCCGTCGAACGCCCCGAACCGCCCTCCTTCGGCACCCCGGTGGACCACACCCTCTACCTGGTGTGCACCCACGCCAAGAAGGACCCCTGCTGCGCGATGCTGGGCCGCCCGGTCGCCTCGGCCCTGGGCGCGGCGGGCCGCGCCGAGGTGTGGGAGACCACCCACGTGGGCGGCGACCGCTTCGCCGCCAACCTGGTGGCCCTGCCCCAGGGTGTGTACTTCGGCCGCCTGGACCCGGAGTCGGCGGCCCGCACCGTGGACGCCTTCGAGCGGGGCCTGGTCCTGCCCGAGAACTACCGGGGCCGCTGCACCGACTCCTCCCCCGCCCAGGCCGCCGAGGCCGCGCTCCGCGCCTGGCTCGGCGTCCCGGTGGGCGTCAACGCGCTGACCCACCTGTCCGAGGAGGAGACCGCGGACGGGGTCCGGCTCACCCTGGGGCACGGCGGCGGCCTGTACTCGGTGACCGTGGAGACGGTCGAGGGCCAGGAGTGCCCCACCACCTGCTCGGCCCTGTCCCCCACCCGGCCGGTCCACCACCGGGTGCGGGAGATCAGTCAGGAGCTGCCCAGCGGGGCCCGCGGCTGACTCCGGGGCCGGTCGGGGCGCGTCGTGCGGTCGGGCCCACCGAAGAAGACGGGCTCCGCCTCAGCCGCGCGGTACCACCCGGTGCGGGGTGAGGGGCTCGGCCGCGGCTTCGGAGGGGCGCGGCAGCTCCCGTCCGTCCGGGACGCTGTCCAGGAGCAGCCGGGTGTAGGGGTGGGCGGGGGCTTGGCCCAGGACCTCGTGCACCTCTCCCCGTTCCACCACGCGCCCCAGGTAGAGCACGGCGACGTCGTCACTGACCAGGCGCACCACGCTCAGGTCGTGCGAGATGAACAGCATCGTCAGGTCGAGCTCCGCGCGCAGGTCAGCCAGCACGTTGAGGACCTCGGCCTGGACCGAGCAGTCCAGGGCGGAGGTGATCTCGTCGGCGATCACCACCCGGGGGCGGGCGGCCAGGGCGCGGGCCACGGCGATCCGCTGGCGCTGGCCCCCGGAGAACGCGTGCGGATGGCGGTTCGCCGCGTCGGGGTCCAGCGCCACGAGCCCCAGCCAGCGCTCGACCTCGGACCGGTGCATGCGCAGCGACGCACGGCGCGGATCGACGGCCTCGGCGATGGCCGCCCCCACGGTCATCCGGGGGTTCAGCGACGCGTAGGGGTCCTGGGGGATGAGCTGGACCGAGCGCCTGAGCGCGGCCACCTCCCTCCTGTCCGCCGAGGCGAGGTCGCGGCCCTCGTGCAGTACCCGTCCGGCGGAGGGCCGCAGCAGGCCCACCAGGGTGCGGGCCAGGGTCGACTTGCCCGACCCCGACTCGCCGACCAGCCCGAGGGTGCGCCCGTGCCGCAGTTCGAGGTCGACCGACTGCAGGACCGGGGCCGCCCCCGAGCGGGAGCCGTAGCCCACGGTGACGCCCTCGGCTCGGAGCAGGGCGGGGCGGGCGGTCCGGTCGGACTCCGTGGCGGTCATCGCGCATCCTCCGGGACGTCGTCGTGCGGGGTGGTGACCGGTGCGAAGCACGCGGCCGTGCCCGTCCCGGTCCCGACCGGTTCGGGCACCGAGTCGTGGCACAGGTCCAGGGCGTGTGAGCACCGGGGCGCGAACGCGCACCCCGCTGGGCGCAGCCCGGGGCGGGGAGGGCGCCCCGGGATGGTGGCCAGGCGGTCGGACGGCGCCTCACCAGCGGCCGGGGCCAGGGCCAGGGCGGCGGCGGGGGTAGCGCTGAGCAGGGCACGGGTGTAGGGGTGAGCCGCCTCCCCTCCGCGCAGCGCGGACGTGTCGAGGGACTCCACCACGCGGCCCGAGTACATCACCAGGGCCCGGTCGCACACCGAGGAGACGACCGCGATGTCGTGCGAGATCAGCAGGACGGCCGTCTCCCCGCCGCGGCCGGCCTCCCTTAGCAGGCGCAGGACGTCGGCCTGGACCGTCACGTCCAGGGCCGTGGTGGGCTCGTCGGCGATGATCAGCTTCGGTGCGGCGGCCAGCGCCGCGGCGATCATGGCGCGCTGGCGCATCCCGCCGGACAGCTGGTGGGGATAGCTCCGCATGAACTCGTCGGGGTCGGCGACGCGCATACGGGCCAGACTGCGCCGCACCCGCTCGTGTGCCTCCTGCGGTGTCGCCCGCGCATGGGTGCGCAGGACCTCGGTGAGCTGGGTGCCCATCCGCAGCGCGGGGTTGAGCGAGGACAGGGGGTCCTGGAAGACCACGCCCAGGTCCAGGGCCAGCCTTCGCGCCTCGGGGCGTCCGCGCAGGTCGAGGTCGCCCAGGCGCATCACCTCGGCGCTGGGCCGCAGCCCCGTCGGGAGCAGCCGCGCCACCGCCATCGCGGTGAGCGTCTTGCCGGATCCGGACTCCCCGACCACCCCGACGATCTCCCCGGGTCCCACGTCGAAGGAGACACCGTCGACGAGCCGGGTCCCGGAGGCGTCGGAGACCGTCAGCGAACGCACGCCGAGCACACCCGCTCCGCGGTCCGCCCCGGTGCCGGCGGCCGGAGCGGAGGTCTCGGCAGTGGAGCGTGCGAGGGCGCGGACGCCTGAAGAGCGCGCGTCGGCGCCGGCCGCCACGGCGTCGCCCACCAGCCCGGCGCAGGTCCCGGTGAGGACGATGGCCAGGGCCGGCCCCAGGGCCTGGCTGGGGTTGGTGTGCAGTTCCCGGAGCCCCTCGGAGAGCAGCGACCCCCAGTCGAAGTGGGGCGGCTGGGCGCCCAGGCCGAGGAAGGACAGGCCGGACAGGGTCACGAGGATGGTGCCGAAGGCCACCGAGACCAGGACCAGCAGCGGTTCGGCCATGTTGGGCAGCATGTGCCTCAGGAACAGGCGGTGCTTGGGGACGCCGAGCATGCGGGCGCTGGTGACGTAGTCCCGTGCGGCGACCGAACCGGCGAGGTTGGCGGTGAGCCGGGCGAAGGCCGGACTGCCCGCCACGCCGACCGCGAGGACCGACGCCGTGGGACCGGGGCCGACCACCGCGGCCACCAGGAGCGAGAGGATCAGGGCGGGGTAGGCGACCAGGACGTCGATGATCCGCAGCCCGGCGGTCCGCACGCGCGGTCCGCTCAGCCAGATCGTCCCGCCCAGCAATAGGCCGACGCTCGCGGCCAGGGCGGTGGCCAGGGCGGTCGTCTGCAGGGTGAGCCGGGTGGCGGTGAGCGTGCGGGCCAGCACGTCGCGTCCCAGCGCGTCGGTGCCCAGCCAGTGGTCGGCCCCGGGCGCGGCCCGGGTACTGTCGCTGAGCTGCGCGGCCTGGTCGCCCCAGACCCAGGGCCCCAGGACGGCCAGGACCAGGACGGTCAACAAGCCGGCCGTGCCGACGACGAGGCCGGGCCTTCGGGGAAGGGTGGGGGTGCGCGGGGGAGAGGTCACGACGAACTCGCCTCCTCGGTCTTTCCGGTGAGTGTGCGGGGGTCGAGTACGCCGAGGCAGACGTCGACCAGGAGGTTGATGACGGCGGCCATGAGTCCGATCACCAGGACGATGCCCTGGATGACGGGGAAGTCGCGGACGAGGATCGCCTGCACCACCCGGCTCCCGAGACCTGGCCAGGCGAAGACCGACTCCACGATCACGGTGCCGCCCATCAGCCCGGCCAGGAGCAGCCCTCCCATGGTCAGGGTCGAGGTCAGCAGGTTCGGCAGCGTGTGCCGCGCGTACAGCGCCCAGCCGCCCAGGCGCTTGGCGCGGGCCGTGCGCAGGTAGTCCTCCTCCAGCACGACGGCGGTCTCCCGCCGCACGATGCGGGCCAGCGCCGCCGCGGGCGAGAGCGCGATCGCCGCCACGGGCAGCAGGAGCGAGGCCGGGGTGGCGGCGCCCGCCGCCGGCAGCCAGCCCAGGGTGACGGCGAACAGCAGGACCAGGAGCGTGCCCGCGATGTACTCGGGGGTGCAGCCGACGACGGAGGCCGTGGTGGTGAAGGCCGTGTCGAGGGGGCGCCGGCGCCCGCCACGGCACGCCACGGCCACCACGACACCCGCAGGGACCGCGACCAGCAGTGCGACCAGCACCGAGAACACGGCCAGTTGCGCGGTGAAGGGCAGGCGCGTGGCGATGACCTGCGACACCGCCTCACCGGTCTGGAAGGAGGTGCCGAGGTCACCGGTGAGCAGGCCGCCGACGTAGGAGGCGAACTGCTCGGCCAGGGGCCGGTCCAGCCCCAGGGAGTGGCGCATCGCCTCGACCTCCTCCGGGGAGGCGTCGACGCTGATCGCCGCGCGGGCGGGGTCCCCGGGCACCAGTTGCAGGATCAGGAAGGTGGCGGTGACCAGGACGACGAGGACGGCGCCCAGGCCGAGGAGGCGGCGCAGGAGGAAGCGGGCCCAGATCCGGCCGGGTCTGGCGCGTGTGGTGGACAGGGGGGACATCGGCGGCCTCAGTCCGTGATCCGCAGGGTGGAGATCTCGACACCGGTGGGGAAGACCGTCGCGCTCACGTGCTCGGCCATCACCCAGCTGACGTCCACCGAGGACAGCGGGACCGCGTGGTGTCCCTCCAACATCGCCCGCTGCGCGTCCTGCCACGCGGCACACTGCTCCTCGGTGTCCACGGACGACATCGCGTTCTGGAAGCCTTCGGTCAGACCGGGGCTGTCGACCGCGCCGAAGTTGCGGCCGTCCGGTGGCGGCGGCCCGGTGAGCAGGGACATCGTGGGAGTGAGGGTGCCGCTGGGGTTCAGTGCGGCCATCACCGTGACGTCCCAGTCGCCCTCGGCGCCCAGGACCTCGGTCCCCCAGGTGGCGTTGTCCACGTTGCGCAGGTCGATCTGTGCGCCGGCTTCGGCGAGCGCGGCGCGGACGTACTCGTTGCCGGATCCGCCGGCGATCGCGTTCGTGCCGACCAGGTTCATCTCCACGTCGCCGAGGATCCCGGCCGCGGCGTCGGGGTCGGTCTCCGTCAGCAGTGACGCGTCGTCCAGGGCGCACCGGAAGTCCGCGGGGACCACGGTGTTGAGCAGGGTTCCGGCCTCGCTGGTGACCGCGTTGCGGAAGGCATCCGGTTCCACGCTCCGGGCGACCGCCTCCCGTACCCGCGGGTCGGCCCCGGGCCTGCCCTCGCGTTCGTTGAACACCAGGAACATGAACACCGTCGGCCGGGAGACGACGGTGTACTCCTCGGGGTCGAAACGGGCGCTGTCGGCGCCGGTGAAGGCGGCGTAGTCGATCTGGCCGGTCTCCATCTGGTTGGCGACGGTGCTCTCGTTCTCGATCACCTGGAAGGTGATGGTCTCGGGGAACGAGCCCCGGGTGCCGAAGTCCGGTGCCCAGTCGTAGTCCTCGCGCAGGGAGAAGGTGTACTCCGATCCCCGCTGGGATTCGGTGAGGGTGTAGGCCCCGGTTCCCGGGGCTCCGCCCGAGGCCAGTTCCTCGGGGTCGGTGGTACACGGGATCCCGGCCTGTGCGGAGGACAGCCCCGGCAGGAGGCCCGACCAGGGGCTCTCCAGGGTGACGGTGACGGTTCCCGCGTCGGTGTCGGAGGAGATCTCGGGCTCGCCGGGCCCGAACACGTTGCCGGTGATCGATGAGCCGGTGTCGGGGGAGGCGAGGTACTCCAGGGCCGCCGCCACCGTGTCGGCGTCCAGTGCCGTTCCGTCGGAGCAGGTGACCCCCTCCCTGAGGGTGAACTCCACCTCGGTGGGGCTCTCCTCCCACGACACGGCCAGTCCGGGGACCGTCTCCCCCTCGGGGTTCGACCGGACCAGGGTGTCGTGGGTCAGGCGTGCGAACTGGTAGTCGGCGGCGACGTTTCCCCGCGCCGGATCGAACGATGTGGCGTCCGCCGTGACGGCGACGCGTACCCGGGACGTGTCGGCGGCGCCCTCCGAGCCGGTGGTGCAGGACGTGAGGGCCGCGGTGGCCAGCACCACGCCGAGCGCCGTCCATCTGCGCGTTGGTCGAGTCACGATGCCTCCTGTGTGGAAATGCCCCCGCCTTGTACTGCGCGTCCGTCCCCAGGCGGGGCGGACGACCCCAGCATGACCACGGTCACTGGGTAGAGTGCATTTATTCACGAAAAGGTCATATCGGGTTCGACACTGCACGGATGGGCCGAATGGACGAACTGGACCTCATGATGGTCAACGCCATGCAACTCTCCCCGCGGGCGTCGTGGACCGAGCTGGCCGAGCCCCTCGGAGTCGACGCCTCCACGCTCTCGCGCCGGTGGGCGCAGCTCACGGCCGAGGGACTCGCGTGGATCACCTGCTACGTGGGCCCCTCGCAGCTGTCGTGGGGCGGGATGGCGCTGGTGGAGGTCGGCTGCGCCGCCGGCCAGGCCGAGGAGGCCGCGGGCAGGATCGCCCGGTATCCGCACGCGGTGAGCGTGGAGGTCGTCAGTGGAGGCCGGGACCTGCTGGTGACCGTCGCCGCGGTCACCCAGCCCTCGGTGGCCTCCTTCGTCCTCGACGTGCTGCCCCGCGTGTTCGGCGTGCAGTGGGTACGGACCACGATGATCGTGCGCATGGCGCGCGACGCCGGCTCCTGGCGTCTGGACAGCCTCGACCCGGGCCAGCGCAGGAGGATCGGCGAGGAGCAGCCGGAGACGAACGGACAACCCCCGTCCCTGATGCCGCACCGGGAGCTCATCCTCGCCCTGGGAGAGGACGGACGGATGCCCTACTCCGAGCTCTCCCGCAGGACGGGGATCCCCTCCAGCACGCTCAGGCGCAGGGTCCCGGAACTGGTGCGGTCGGGGCGGTTGACCATCCGGTGCGACACCGCCGCCCGCGAGGCCGGCTGGCCCGTGCACGTGTCACTGTGGCTGGACGTACCGGTGGAGCGGATCGGCGACGTGTGCGCCGGCCTGGCCGCGATGCCCGAGACGCGAATGTCGGCCCACGTGGCCGGCGGGGCGTCGGCGGTCGCGATCGTCTGGCTGCACCGTCTGGAGGGCCTCGCCGACTGGGAGCACCGGGTCGCGGCCGCCCACCCCGGGGTCAACGTCGTGGACCGGGCGGTGAGCCTGCGCTCGGTCAAACGGACGGGGAGGCTTCTGGACAGGGCGGGCCGCGCCGTCGGCCACGTGCCCATGGACCTGTGGGCGGACCCGGTGTCGGGCCTCTAGGGGCGCTCCGCGGACGCCGCCCGCGGCCGGAGCGGAGCCCGGACCACGGGCGGCGGACCGTACGGGACGCTAGTCGGCCGGTGCCAGGCAGGACAGGGCCGCGACCGCCATCGCGGCCACTCCGGTGTCGAGCGTGGGCCGACGCACAGGCGCGAACCGGGGAGAGTGGTTGGTGGGAATGTCTCGGTCGGCGGTGCCGGCCCGGTAGGCGCGCAGGAACTCCTCGGGCTCCCATCCCCCCAGCCACCAGTAGTAGAGGGGCGCCCCGGCGGCGTCGGCGATGTACTGCACGTCCTCGCTGCCGGTGACGGGACCGATCTCGTGCACCCGGTCCTCCCCCAGCCGGGCCCGCAGCGCGGCGTTGACCTTCTCCATCAGTACGCCGTCGTTGCGGGTGAGGGGAAAACCGCCCGTGTGGCGGACGTCCGGATGCCGGGGGGCTCCGGCCGCGTCGGACTCCGCCCGGGCGATGCGCTCGACCGATGCCAGGATCCGTTCGCGCACGGCCGGGTCGAAGCTCCGCACGTTCAGTGCCACCTCGGCGGTTTCGGGGATGACGTTGGCCGCCTCGCCCGCGGTGATGGAGCCGACGGTCAGGACCGCCCGCTCCCGGGCGGGGATCTCCCGGGAGACGACCATCTGCACGCGCAGCACGAAGGCCGCGGCCGTCAGTACCGGATCGTTGGCGGCCTCCGGGCGGGAACCGTGCCCGCCGACCCCGTGGAAGGTGATGCGTACCTCGTCGGAAGCGGCCATGGACTCGCCCGGACAGTACGCGGCGTGTCCGGCGGCGAGCGGGGAGACGTGCTGGGCCAGGACGGCGTCCGGGCGCGGTACCCGTTCGTAGAGGCCGTCCTCCACCATGGCGCGTGCGCCGGTTCCGAGTTCCTCCGCCGGCTGGAACAGCGCCACCACCGTCCCCGACCAGTGCTCCCGCGACCGGGCGAGCAACCGCGCGGCCCCGACCAGGCACGCCACGTGGACGTCGTGGCCGCACGCGTGCATGACCGGGACCCGACGGCCCTCGCGGACACCGGTGGCGTCCGTTGCCGCGTAGTCCAGACCGGTCTCCTCGGCCACGGGAAGGCCGTCCATGTCGGCGCGCAGGAGCACCACCGGGCCCTCGCCGTTGCGCAGCAGCCCGACCACACCCGTGCCCCCCACCCCCTCGTGGACCCCGTAGCCGCACGCGCGCAGGCTCCTCGCGGCGACACCCGCGGTCCGGACCTCCTGGAAACCCAGCTCGGGGTGGCGGTGCAGATCCTCGTACATCTCCTCCACGTCGGGGGACAGTTCGGGCAGCGGGGCCAGGACCTTCTCCGCTGCGGTCAGTGCGCTCTCCATGTTCGGCTCTCCTCGTGGTGAGGCGGGTGGGGAGCGCTCATTGTGTCCCCGGCCCCGCGGACGCCACCGCCGACCGCACTGATCCGCCCCCGACCGCGCCCCGGGCGCACGTGTGCGCCACCGCGGCGCCGGAAGCGGGCCCGGCCGGGCCCGCCCCTGTTCCCCGCCGGGGCCCGGTCAGCCCCAGAAACCGAAGCTGTACAGCAAACCGTTGGTGGCGGCGACGGCCCCCAGCGCCAGCACCGCACCGGTCACGAACGAGGTCCGCAGCGAGCGCACCAGGAACTCCACCGACACCAGGTTGTTCAGGATGAAGTACCCCAGCATCGTGGCGTGCCAGAACGAGTCCATGCTCCACGGCTCGAAGTAGTAGGCCGCCCCGGTCCACACGTCGGCCTCGGTGGTGAACCACGACCACGCCAGCGCCGCGCCGTAGCCGAGCGGGATCTGGATCAGCGGAATGATCAGCAGCGGCAGTAGCTTGACGAAACTCCACAGGCCCGGCTGACCGGCGCGGCGCGCCTCCGCCTGGGCCCGCCGCGCCGCCTCCTGCTCGGCGCGCACCCGCTCGCGGTGGGCCCGCTCCGCCTCCTGGCGGCGCCGCTGCTCCTGCTGCTGTTCCTGGGCGCGGCGCTGCTGCTCCTGCTGGTGGCGCTGCTGCTCCATTTGCCGCTGGCGCTGTTCCTCGGCCCGCCGGTACTGCTCCTGCTGCTGATACTGCTGTTGACGCGGATCGGCCCGCTGACCGCGGGGCCCGCCGTACAGGTCGGCGTAGGGGTCGTCCCCGACCGGACGCCCCTGACCGTACTGCCGGGGTTGCTGGTACTGGCCGGGCTGGTGCTGCGCCGACTGGTACCGGGCCGTGGGCGGAACCTGGCCCGGCTGTCCGGGGGCCTGCGTTCCGGCCTGTGCTTCCGGAAACTGAGCGGTGGGCCGGTAGGGGGCGCCCTGCTGCTGGCCGCCCAGCACAGAGGTCGCGCCGTCCGCCGGGTCCTGGGTGCCGTGGCCGGTCGGCGGCACCACCCGGGTGGCCTGGTCGTCGCCGAGGGCGCCCGCCGCCGCGGCGCCGGCGGCGGCCCCGCCCAGAACCGCCGCACCGCCGGAGCCGAGCACCTCGGTGCGCTGGTGGCCGCCGGTCGCACCGGGCTCCCCCGCGGAGGTGGCCAGCGCCTTGTTGACCTTGGCCACCTGCTCGTGCACACCCGTCATCACCGCCGGGGGCAGCCAGGACGGGCCGACGTGCACGTCGCCCAGGTAGTCCAGGATCTCCCCCGGCCCCGGACGCCCCCGGGCCTCCTTGGCCAGACAGGCCGCGACCAGGTGACGCAACGACTCCGGGACACCGGACAGGTCCGGCTCCCGGCTGATGATGCGCATGACCATCGTGGGCATGTTGCCCTCACCGAAGGGCCCGGTGCCGGCCGCGGCGAAGGCGAGCACCGCACCGTAGGCGAACAGGTCGCTGGCGGGCGCGAGTTCCGCGCCCTGCACCTGTTCGGGGCTCATGAACCCCGGCGTGCCGATCACCGACTGCGTCGCCGCGGTGCCGTCGGTGGCCCGCGCGATACCGAAGTCGATCACCCGCGGCCCGTCCTCGGCCAACAGCACGTTGCCCGGTTTGAGGTCGCGGTGGATCAGTCCGACCCGGTGGATCTCGGCCAACGCCTCGGCCAGACCGGCCGCCAGCACCCGCAGGCTCGCCTCCGGCAGCGGCCCGTGCGCCTGGACCGCCTCGTCCAGCGGCAGCGAGGGCACGTAGGAGGTGACCAGCCAGGGGACCTCGTCGTCGGGCCCGGCGTCGATGACCGGTGCGGTGAAGGCCCCGCTGACCTGACGGGCGGCGGTGACCTCGCGGGCAAACCGCTGACGGAAGGAGGGATCCGTGGCAAGGTGTGGGTGAATGCGCTTGATCGCGACCGCTCGGCCGCCGGCCGATCGGCCGAAGAACACCTGACCCATGCCCCCGGCGCCCAGGCGCCCGATCAGCCGGTACCGACCGACCCGCTCCGGATCAGTGCTCTCTAGCGGCCCCAACGTCCTCAACCTCCGGCTCTGCGGCGTCTTCTACCGAACGGGGCCCCAGTCTAGGGCTTGGCACCCCCGCCCGGACCACCGTCACCACCCGCGGCCCCCGCCGGTGTCGCGGGGTTCGCGCGGCCCCCGCCGGAGCCGCGGAGCGGGGACGCGGCGCCCGGGTACGGCACCGGAGTTCCCACCTGGCCACAGACGGCCAACTCCGAGGTACGCCGGTATCGGCGGCGGGGCCGCGCCTAGGGTCGAAGACGTCACCGAGAGGACTCCACAGCCATGCAGATTCTCGACACCCTCCGTACCGACACCCGACTGCGGGTGGCCAACAGCGTGTCGTGGCTCACCGCCCAGGGCGGTGACCACCCCAGCCGCCTGCTGCACTGGCCCTGGCGGGAGAACCCCTATCCCACCTACCGGAGGCTGCGCGGACAGGGCCCCCTGGTCTCCAGTCGGCTGCCCTTCCGGGCCGCCACCACCCGCGCCGCCGTCGACCAGGTGCTGCGCTCCCGCGACTTCGGCGTGCTCCCGCCCGGGCACACCGAACCCCCCGCACAGTTCAACACCGTCGACCTCTCCTTCCTGCAGATGGACCCGCCCGACCACACCCGGCTGCGCAGGCTCGCCCGGCCCGCGTTCAGCCCCCGCAACATGGCCCGGTACCGGGCGCAGATCACGGAGATCACCGCCGAGCTCCTGGACACGGCCCTGGCCCGCGGCGGGTTCGACCTCATGCGCGACTTCGCCCAGCCCCTGCCCATCACGGTCATCAGCAGGCTCCTGGGCGTCCCCGAACGCGACAACGCCGACTTCGTCCGTATCGGCTACGTGCTCGGCCAGGCACTGGACGGCGCCCGCTCGGCGCGCCAACTGCACCAGATCCGGGAGGCGACGGCAGAATTGGAGCTGTTGTTCGGACGCGTGATGGCCGAACGCCGCGCCAACCCGCGCGAGGACGTGGTCTCCACCCTGGTCGGCCAGGCCGACGAGGGGGAGCTGACCCCGGCCGAGCTGGGTTCGATGTGCCGTCTGCTGCTGCTCGCCGGATTCGAGACCACGGTGAACCTGATCGGGAACGGGGTGATGGCGCTGCTGCGCCACCGGGAACAGTGGGACCGGCTGGTCGCCGACCCCGACCTGGCCACCGGGGCGGTGGAGGAGGCCCTGCGCTACGACGCGCCGGTCCAGCTCACCGGGCGCTGGGCGCACCGGGACACCGACGTGCAGGGCGAGCGGGTCAGGGCCGGTGAACAGGTCATGTGCCTGATCGGGTCGGCCAACCGCGACCCGCGGCACTTCGAGGACCCCGACCGGTTCGACATCACCCGGGCCGACTCCGGTGAGCACCTGGCCTTCTCCAGCGGGATCCACTACTGCCTGGGGGCGCCGCTGGCCCGGTTGGAGGGAGAGATCGCGCTACGGGCCCTGGCCCAGCGGGCCCCGGGGCTGGGTCCGGCCGCGGCACCCGACCGGCGCGCGACCATCACGGTGCGGTCCCTGTCCGCCTTCCCGGTCACCACCGGGTACAGGTAGAGGGCGGGGCGCGGGGGTGCGGGAAGCTGTCCGGAACGGCTGGCGTTCGGCCACGCGCGGACGGGGTGTCCTACTGTCGGCGGGGGCGGTGTGCGTGGTCATCTTCCTGGTGGTGGCGATCGTGTTCCTGGTCCTGCCCGGACCGGACGAGGAACCCGGGAGCGAGCTTCCGGCCCTGGCCGAGGCGCACGGGATCGAACTGGGCGTGGCGGTGGCGGTCAACCCGCTCACGCACGACCCCGGATACCAGGACCTGGTCACCGACCACTACACGTCGGTCACCGCCGAGAACACCATGAAGTGGCAGTACGTCCAACCCGAACGGTACGAGTTCGACTGGAGCGGCCCCGACGCCGTGGTGGGCTTCGCCGAGGACCACGGGCTCTCCGTCCGCGGGCACACGCTGCTCTGGCACAACCAGCAGCCCGACTGGCTGGCCCGGGGGTCCTTCGAGCCCGGTGAGCTGCGCACGGTCATGCGCGAGCACACGGAGGCGCTGCTGGGCCGCTACGAGGGCCGGATCGGCACCTGGGACGTGATCAACGAGCCCTTCGAGGACGACACCCCCGAACTGCGGGAGAACCTGTGGCTGCAGACGCTGGGCGAGGACTACATCGCCGAGGCCCTGCGGACGGCCCACGAGGTGGACCCCGAAGCGAAGCTGTACATCAACGAGTTCGGCGTCGAGGGCGGAGGGGAGAAGGCCGACGCCCTGTACGCACTCGCCTCCGGCCTGTTGGAGCAGGGTGCGCCGCTGCACGGCATCGGCTTCCAGGGGCACTTCGTCCACGGCAACGTCCCCCCGGACCTGGCCGAGAACATGCAGCGCTTCGCCGACCTGGGCCTGGACGTGGAGATCAGCGAGCTGGACGTGCGCATCCCCGAGCCGGTCGGCGAGGAGCAGCTCGCCGAGCAGGCGCAGGAGTACCGGTACGTCGTCGAGTCCTGCCTGGCGGTGTCCCGCTGCGTGGGGGTGTCGGTGTGGGGCGTGGCCGACTCGCACTCCTGGATCCCCGAGTGGTTCCCCGGATACACCGCCGCGCTGCCCTTCGACGAGGGCTACGCCCCCAAGCCCGCCCTGGGCGGGATGACCGAGGCGCTCAGCCGGAACGACCGCCGGGCCCCGAGCCGGGGCAGGTGACAGGGCCACCTCCCGCAAGGCCCCCTCCCGTACCGCCTCGGCGTCAGGAACGAAGGAGACCAGCAGGTTGACCGGACCCACTCCCCCGCTCCCAGTTCCACCAGGCCTCGCCGAGAGCGTCACCGGCTTCTTCGGCCCGGACTGGGCCGAGGCGCTGCCGGGGCTGGCCGCCCGCCAGTGCGACCGGTGGGGCCTGCGGCCGACCGGCTACCCCATGCACGGCGCCGTGGCCCTGGTCGTCCCGGTGGAACGCGCCGACGGACGCGCGGCCGTGCTCAAGCTCCAGCCGTGGGACGAGGAGACCGGGGGTGAGCCCGCCGCGCTGCGCGCCTGGGACGGCGACGGCGCGGTCCGGCTGCTCGACCACGACCCGCGGACCGGGGCGATGCTGTTGGAGGCGCTGGAGCCCGAACAGCGGTTGGAGCGGACGGGGATCGACGAGGCCCTGGAGGTGATCGGCGCCCTGCTGGCCCGGCTGGGCGCGTATCGGGGGCCCGAGGGGGTTCGCGAGCTGGGCGGCGTCACCCGGCGCCTGGCCGAACGCGCCGCAGGACCGGCCGTTCGGGAGCGGGCCGGGGCCGCCTGCCGTGCCCGCCTGGACCGGTGGGCGGGGCTGGCCCGGGAGCTGGCGGCCGAACCGGGTGACCGGTTGCTGCACTGGGACCTGCACTACGGGAACGTGCTGGCGCCGCTTCCCGGATCGGGGCGGGGCCGGTGGCTGGCGATCGACCCCAAACCGCTGGTGGGAGATCCGTGCTTCGAGCTGTTGCCCGCGCTGCGCAACCGGTGGGAGGAGGCCGAGGCCACCGGGGACGCGGTCCGGGAGACGCGGCGGCGGTTCGACCTGTTGACCGAGGCGGCGGGGTTGGACCGGGAGCGTGCGCGCGCGTGGACCCTGGTCCGGGTCCTGCAGGACTCGCTGTGGCGGATGGAGGGCGGGGCCGCCCGGATCCCCCGGGTCCAGGCGGCGGTGGCGCAGGCGCTGGAGGGCTGACGTCCCCCTGGCGGGGGCGCCGCTGCACCGGCGGACCGAGGCGGTGCGGCCGGAGCGGGGCGCCCATCCGGCGGCCCCGGTGTTCGCAGAGGTGGCGGCGCAGGTGTTCGCGGGTGCCTCCGACCGGGGCCGGTTGCCGGAGGAGGGCGGTGGGCGGCCCTGGTCCCTGATGTTCGACCGTGCTCCGATCGTTCAGCCCGGAGAGGCGGGCCCGGAGCGTCCCGAGATCGGGTGAGCCCCCTTCGTCGGGTGCCGCAAGGGCCGTTCTGAGGTCATCGGGCCGTGCGGGACGGGCTCATCATCGCCCCCAGGACCATGGTGGTCCGCCGACGGCTCACCAAACGTGTGAGCAGCAGGGAGAGCCGGTTGAACCGTCCGGCGACCACGCTGGGCGGGGGATTGCTGCGGTCGAGCGCGGACAGGGCGGTCTCGACGACCTCCCCCGCCGCCATCCACCGCGCGCCCCCGTCCGCGCCCTCACCGGCGACCTCGAAGAACTCGGTCCGGGTGGCTCCGGGGGACAGGGCGAGCACGCGCAGGCCGGTTCCGCGCGCCTCGTACCACAGCGCCTCGGTGAAGTTCAGGACGAACGCCTTGGCCGCGCCGTAGACGGCCAGGGCGGGGGTGGCCTGATAGGCCGCCATGCTCGCGACGTTGACCAGGAATCCGTCGCCGCGCTCGCGCAGGCGTTCGATGAAGGTGCGGCTGATGTCGACGACGCTCGTGACGTCCACGGCGATCTCCGCGTCCAGGCGTTCCCGGTCCCCCTCGTGGAAGGGCCCGTGCGTGCCGAAACCCGCGTTGTTGATGACGCTCGTGACCTGGACTCCCCGGGCGGCCAGCTCCCGTTCGAGTGCCGCTCCGGGCCGGGGCTCGGACAGGTCCAGGGAGATCGGGACGGCCTCGGTCCCGTACCTCTCGGCGAGTTCGCCCGCGAGTTTTTCCAACCGGTCCAGTCGGCGCGCGACGAGTACCACGTCGGCGCCGCGCGCGGCGAGTCGGCGGGCGAAGTCCGCGCCCAGACCCGAACTCGCCCCCGTGATGAGGACCGTCTGCCTGCGGTAGTCGAGCGTGTCCATGCGGTTCCCTTTCCGTCGAATGATTGGCATCGTAGGACTGTCTGGCACTGGGTGTCAATCGGGCACTGGGAGGCGCATGGTTACGATCGAGACGTGAAACCAGCAGAGACGAACACTGAGCGTCTGTGGACGCGCTCCCGCCGCGCGGCCTACGCGGAGATCACCGACATCGCGATGGGCCTGTTCCTGAGCAGGGGCTTCGAGGCCACGACGATCGACGACATCGCGCGTGCCTCCGGCATCTCACGGCGGTCGTTCTTCCGGTACTTCGGCACCAAGGAGGACATCGTGCTCGACGACCTCGTACGGGAGGGCGAGGAGGCCAGGTACGCGTTGGAGGAGCGCCCCGACTCCGAACCCCCCTGGACCGCCCTGCGCAACGTCGTGCTGAGCGTCTCCGGCCCGCCCGGAGGCGGCGATCGCATGCTGAAGGTCTCGAAGATGATGTACGAGACGCCCTCGCTCAGGTCCCGGTGCATCGAGAAGCACCTGCAGTGGCAGGACCAGCTCGTCCCCGAGGTCCGGCGCCGCCTGGCCGACGGGCGCACCGGGGACCAGTGGCTGGACGTGCGGGCCCGGTCCCTGGTCGCGTGCGCCATCGCCTGCCTGGACGCCGCCGGTGAGGCATGGGTCCGGGCGGACGGGGGCGTCCCCTTGGCCGAGCTGCTGGAATCGGCCTTCGCCGCGGTGGGCGACACACGCGAGCCCTGAGCGCCCCGGCCCGGGTCGGCCGCACGCCAGTGCGACCGGTGGGGCTGCACCCCGTCGGCGCCGCTCTGCACGGGATGGTGGCACTGGTGGTGCCGGTGGAGCGCGCCGACGGCTCGGCCGCCGTGCTCAAGATGCAGCCGGTGGACGAGGAGCCCCTGGACGAGGCGCTAGAGGTGATCGGCGGTCTACTCGCGCGGCTGAACGCCCGCCCCGCACCAGAAGGGGTACGCGGCCTGGGGCCCATCACCCGCGACATCGCCGAGCACGGCCAGGCCAAAATCGACCGGGTCGAGAGCGTCTGGCGCCCGGTGCACGAACACTGGGCGGCTACCGCCGAGGAGATGGCCGCCCAGCCCGGTGAACGCCTGTTGCACTGGGATCTGCACTACGAGAACATCCTGGCCCCGCTGGAGGGCTCGCCCGCCGCCGGGCGCGGCCCCTGGCTGGCTATCGACCCCAAACCGCTGGCGGGAGATCCGGGTTTCGAACTGTTGCCCGCGCTGCGCAACCGGTGGGAGGAGGCCGAGGCCACCGGTGACCCGGTCCGGGAGACGCGGCGGCGGTTCGACCTGTTGACCGAGGCGGCGGGGTTGGACCGGGAGCGGGCGCGCGCGTGGACCCTGGTTCGGGTCCTGCAGGACTCGCTTTGGCGGATGGAGGGCGGCGGGGCCGCCCGGATCCCCCGGGTCCAGGCGGCGGTAGCGCAGGCGCTGGAGGGCTGACGTCCCCCTGGAAGGCTGACAGGCACTGGAGGGAGAGGCGGGCGCTGGAGCATGATGGGAGCGCAACGCCCCCCACCCCCGGAGGCCCCCGTGTCCGTTCCCCCTCAGCCGCGTCCCCCCTTCGACCCCGAACTCGCCGCCGCGCTGGCCGTGCTCGGCGAACAGGTCCCCTCCTCGATCACCCCCGAGATGATCCCGGTCCTGAGGGCGGAGGGCGCCAAGCGGGCGCCCGCGCCCGACGAGGACCTGACCGGCGGGGCGTTCGTCGAGGAGGAGCACACCGCCCGGGGTGCGGACGGCACCGAGGTCCCGTTGCTGGTGTGGCGGCCGAAGCAGGCCACTGGGGCCACCGGGGCCCTGTACTGGATCCACGGCGGCGGGATGGTCGCCGGGACCCACCGCGGCGGGGAGATCCCAGGGCTGCTGGAGTACGCCCGCGAACTGGACCTGGTCCTGGTCTCGGTGGACTACCGGCTCGCCCCCGAACACCCCCACCCCGCGCCGGTCGAGGACTGCTACACCGGCCTGGTGTGGTGGACCGCCAACGCCGCCGGGTTCGGGGCGGACCCGGACCGGCTGGTGATCGGCGGGAGCAGCGCCGGTGGCGGGTTGGCGGCCGCCACCTGCCTGCTCGCCCGGGACCGCGGCGGCCCCTCCGCGCTCGGGCAGCTCCTGCTCTGCCCGATGCTGGACGACCGCAACGACTCGGTCTCCGGCCGCCAGATGGCCGGGCTGGGTGTGTGGGACCGGGTCTCCAACACCACCGGCTGGGGCGCCCTGCTGGGTGAGCGCGCAGGGGGCCCGGAGGTGTCCCCCTACGCCGCCCCGGCACGAGCGCGGGACCTGTCCGGGCTGCCTCCGGCGTTCCTGGACGTGGGTTCGGCCGAGACCTTCCGCGACGAGGTCGTGGAGTACGCCTCCCGGATCTGGCGGGCGGGCGGCTGCGCGGAACTGCACGTGTGGCCGGGCGGCTTCCACTCTTTCGACGGCTTCGCGCCGGAGGCGGTGCTCAGCCGGTCCGCACGGGAACAGCGTCTTCCGTGGCTGCGCCGGGTACTGGCGGGTTGAGCTCGGTCGGGGCCGTCGCGCGCCGGTGTTCGGTGGGTGTGGTGCCGCGCAGGCCTTGAAGGCGGTGCCGAGCGCGAACGCGTTGGCGTGGTCGCCCCCGCGGGCAATGGCCTCGACGGTGGTGTCGTAGAGCTTGATGAACCGAAGCCACGCCTTTACGGCGTAGATTTTTAATGACGGGCAGATGACGGGCCATCGGGCCGGGGGCACCGCATGGGAGCGCCCCCGGCCCGGTGTCCGCGCACGGCCTCCCGGCCCGGGGCAACCCCTGCGCCTACTCCGCGACGGTGATGCCCAGGGAGCCCAGGATCATCCCGGCCTGGGCGGGGCTGATGGTGGCCCCGCGCAGGAACCCGGCCTGCTGCAGTTCGAACTCCCCCAGGTCGGCGCCGCGCAGGTCGGCTCCGGCGAACTTCGCGTGCACCAGGTTGGCGCCGCGCAGCCGCGACTCCACCCACACGGTCTCGCGCAGGTCGGCCGAGGCCAGGTCCGCCTCGTCCATCCGCAGCCCCTCCAGGACCTGACCGCGCAGGACCAGCCCCTTGCAGCGGGCCAGCATCAGGTTGCACTGGGAGAAGGTGTAACCGATCCCCCGCAGCGAGGTCAGCCCGGCGCCGGTCAGCCGGCACCCGGTGAAGGCGGTGTCGGTCAGCAGGGCGCCCTGCCAGCGGGTGTTGGCCAGGTCCGTGCGCTCGAAACGGGTGTCGGTGCAGTCGGTGTGCGAGAGGTTCGCCCCCGAGGCCCCTCCCCCGGTGAACACCGCGCCCTCCAGGACCGCACGCTCCAGGCGTGCCCCGTCCAGACGGCAGTTGACCAACCGCGCGTCCACCAGATGGGCGTCGCGCAGATCGGACCCGCTCAGGTCGCAGCGGGTCAGGACACGCGGGGCACCCGGGTCCCGGGCCAGCGCCTCACGCAGGTCGAGTTCGGACAGGTCGGCGTCGGTGGTCTCGGCTGCGGCGAGAAGGTCGGTACTCACGGGCCGGACCCTAACGGCAGACGGTGACAGAACGGGTTCTGCCACCACTGCGCCACCACTGCGCCACCGCTGCGGCACCCGGTGCCCGGTGCTCAGTCGCGCAGTTTCAGGGCCAGGAACAGGTTGACGCGGTGTTCGAGGCTGCTCAGGTCGCGGCCGGTGAGCTCCT
Source organism: Nocardiopsis sp. iso_40 (assembly GCF_056173285.1). Taxonomy (NCBI): domain Bacteria; kingdom Bacillati; phylum Actinomycetota; class Actinomycetes; order Streptosporangiales; family Nocardiopsidaceae; genus Nocardiopsis; species Nocardiopsis sp. iso_40. The sequence continues at coordinate 3,296,834 of NZ_CM149666.1, forward strand.
CGACGCGGCCGATCCGGTAGCGCAGGGTGTTGACGTGCACGTGCATGGCGGCGGCGCAGCGCTGCCAGGAACCCGAGTAGGACAGGAACTGCTCCAGCGTGTCCACGAGCTCCGAGCGGTGGTCGCGGTCGTAGTCGACCAGGGGCCCCAGCAGCCGTTCGCGGTAGGAGGTCTGCACCTCCTCCGGCACCGAGGCCAACAGGAGTTCGTGCGAGTCGATCTCGGCACCCGCGATCACCCGGGAACGGCCGCCGCGCAGCTCGGCCAGGCGGCGGGCGTGGCGGGCCTCCACCGCGGCCCCGCGCAGCTCGGGCACGCCCGTGGCCGCCGAGCTCAACCCGACGGCGAGCCGGTAGTCGAGCAGGCCGCCGTCCAGCACCCGGGCGCGTTGGACCAGCTCGGCGCGGATGGTCTCGGCGCGGGCCCGGGCCTGGTGGTCGGACCCCTCGACCGGGATCACGGCGAGGGTGTCGTTCTCACCGGTGACGAAGGCGCCCGGGTGGTCGGCGACGAGTTCGGCGACCACCCGGCGCGCCAGGTCGGGTACGCGCGGCTCGGGGAGCATCATGGCACTGACCACGACGTGCGCGCGGTCCTCGGGCTCCTCGCCGTCACCGGTGCCGCGCATGAGGGCGGTCACCTCGTCGAAGCGCTGGGCCGCCAGCAGGCGGGGCAGGCCCTCCAGGTGGCGGGCGGTGGTCAGGGAGCGCTCCTCGTCACGGCTGCGCGCCAGAACCCCGACGGAGACGAGTTCGGCGACGGACTCGTGCTCCTCCTCGGTCCAGGCGGCGTGGTCACCGGTACAGACCAGCAGCCAACTGGCGAGCGGGTGCGACTCCTTGGTACTGATCGGCAGGACGGTCAGGGTGCGCCCCTCCCCGCCGGAGGAGACACGGGTGGTGTGTGGAAAAGCCGACCAGGTCAGAGCCTTGGCCGCGATGTTCTCCCGGTCCCCGGCGGGCAGCGGGGCGCCGGAGGAGGCCACCTGTCTGCCGCTGGAGGAGATCACCCAGGCGGTAAGACCGGCCTGCTCGGCGGCGGAGGCGAAGGCCTCGGGGAAGTCCGCCCCGGAGGCGACCTCGGCCATGACCCGGCGGTGCCGGTCCCGGGTCTCGGCGATGGTGGTGAAGCGGCGCTGGGTGAGGGAGCGCAGCACCTCCTCGGTGACCACGCCGAAGGAGGTCTCCGGGGGGATCTCGACGAGGGGGACGTCGTGGGCCTCGCAGGCCGCGACCAGGTCCTGGGGGACCTCGCCCAGGGCGGTTCCGGCCCCCACTGCCAGGGCCCCGGCGCTGACCACCGAGGCCACGAAGGTCTCGGAGTCCTCGGGGCGGGTACGCCACATCATGCCGGTGAGGACGAGCTCTCCGCCGCGCAGGTAGCGGGCGGGCTCCAGCAGGTCAGTGGTGTAGGCCCACCGGATGTCGCGGTGGGCGTGCTCAGCGCCCGCCAGGAACCGCAGGTGCAGTCGCTTGACGGCGAGCAGCTCACTGATCTGCATGGACTTCCCTCTGTAGGTCGGGTGGGCCGAACCCCACCGCTGGTGTCTTCGTATCAGGACAGTGTGCACGGGGACGGGGACGCGCGGCACCAGGTCCGTTGGTCCTCGCTGCCAGCAACGATGACACTTGTAGGAAACGCCCAACAGCGACCGTTCGTTCCATGATCACTTCATGTCATCACTGGCTGGTCGGGGGCGGTCGGCGAGTGCTGTACTTCACATGATCGCCCCGACCAACGAGGGATCACGACACACCCAGGCGACCAGACCGCACTGCGCAGGACGAGGACGAGCATGGAATTCGTGAGGCCATCCACGCTGGTGGAGGCCCTAGAGGCCAGGAGCGCCCACCCCGACGGCGTGCCCATCATGGGCGGTACCGACGTGATGGTGGAAATGAACTTCGACAAGCGCCGCCCCTCGGCGCTGATCGACCTGACACGGGTCCCGGAGCTGACCGAGTGGGGGGTGGACGGCGACCACACCCGTCTGGGCGCCGGGGTTCCCTACACCCGGATCATCGAGCACCTGTCCGGGAGTGCGCCCGCGCTGGCCAAGGCCTCGCGTTCGGTGGCCTCCCCGCAGATCCGCAACCGGGGCACGGTCGGCGGCAACCTCGGCGGGGCCTCCCCCGCTGGCGAGTCCCACCCGCCGCTGCTGGCCACGGACGCCGTGATCGAACTCGCCTCCGTCCGCGGCACGCGCCGGGTCCGGGCCCGCGACTTCTACCTGTCCTTCCGCACCACCGCGCTGCGTGAGGACGAGCTGATCACCGCTGTGCTGCTGCCCCGGGCCCCTGGCCCGCAGCAGTTCGCCAAGATCGGCACCCGCAACGCGATGGTGATCGCGGTGACCTCCTTCAGCCTGGCGCTGGACACCGAGAGGCGTGCGGTGGGCACCGGAATCGGTTCGGCCGGGCCGACGCCGCTGCGTTCGGAGGCGGCCGAGGAGTTCCTGGAGGCCGAGTTCGACTGGGAGGACGGCCGTCCGCTCGCGGAGCCCGTGGTCCGCCGGTTCGGCGAGCTCGTGGCCGCCGCCGCCCGTCCCATCGACGACCAGCGCGGAACCGCCGAGTACCGCAGGCACGCCCTGTCGGTCATGGCCCGCCGCGCACTGAGCTGGTCCGTCACCGACTACCGGAAGGGAGCCACGCGATGCGCGTGAGTTTCAACGTCAACGGCGAGGACGTCACGGCCGACAACGTGTGGCCGGGCGAGAGCCTGCTGTACGTACTGCGTGAGCGCCTGGGGCTGCCGGGCAGCAAGAACGCCTGCGAGCAGGGCGAGTGCGGTTCGTGCACGGTCTACTTCGACGGTGTGACCGCGTGTTCTTGCATGATCGCCGCCGGGCAGGCCGAGGGGCGCGAGGTGCGCACCGTCGAGAGCCTGGCCGAGGGGGCCGGCAAGGGCGGCGACCGCGCGTTGGGCACCGTCCAGGAGGCGTTCGTCGAGGCGGGCGCCGTGCAGTGCGGTTTCTGCACCCCGGGCCTGCTGGTGCAGACCGACGACCTGCTGGAGCGCACGGTGGGCGCGGGCGGGCAGGCTCCCGGCGACGCCGAGATCAGGGAGGCCCTGGCGGGCAACCTGTGCCGCTGCACCGGGTACGAGAAGATCATCGACGCCGTGCACCTGGCAGCGGCACGGCGCGCCGAGGCCGCCGGGAGCAGCTCATGAGCCGGACCGTGGTCATCGAGGGCGCACACGTCGTGACCGTGGACGGCCCGGAGTACGCCGACGGCCACGTGGTGGTGCGCGACGGGCGGATCGCCGCGGTGGGCCCCGGCCCCGCCCCGCGGGTCGAGGAGGGGGCCGAACGGGTCGACGGGCGCGGCTGCGTGGCCACGCCTGGCCTGGTCAACACGCACAACCACCTGTACCAGTGGGCCACCCAGGGGCTGTTCGCCGACGGGACCCTCTTCGAGTGGCTGGTGGGATCCTACGAGATCTGGCACCGCCTCGACGCCGGAGTGGTGTCGGGGACGACCTCGGCGGGTCTGGCCCACCTGGCGCTGTCGGGGTGCACGACCGCCTCCGACCACCACTACATCTTCCCCTCCGGCCGCGGTGACATCGCCGTCGCCGAGGTCGAGGCCGCCCGGGAGGTCGGTATCCGCCTGGACCTGGCCCGCGGGTCGATGGACCGGGGCAAGAGCCAGGGCGGGCTGCCGCCGGACAGCGTGGTCGAGACCCTGGAGGGCGCGCTCGCCGGCACCGCCGCGGCGATCGACGCCCACCACGACGCCTCCTTCGACTCCATGACCCGGGTCGCGGTGGCGCCGTGCTCGCCGTTCTCGGTCTCCCGGGAGCTCATGGTCGAGGGCGCCGCCCTGGCCAGGGAGAAGGGCGTCCGCCTGCACACCCACCTCGCCGAGACCGTCGACGAGGAGGAGCAGTGCCTGGCCGAGTTCGGGTGCACCCCCGTGGAGTACGCCGAGAAGCTCGGCTGGCTCGGCGAGGACGTGTGGTTCGCGCACGCCGTGCACCTGTCGGACGCGGCGATCGGCCGGATCGCGGCGACCGGCACCGGTATCGCCCACTGCCCGACCTCGAACGCCCGTCTGGGTGCGGGGATCTGCCGGGTGACCGAGCTCCTCGAGGCCGGCGCCCGGGTGGGGCTGGGCGTGGACGGCCCGGCCTCCAGCGAACTGACGCTGATGGCCGGCGAGATGCACCAGGCTCTGATGATGGCGCGGGCCCGCAAGGGGCCGCAGGCGCTGAGCGCACGCCAGTCCCTGGAGTTGGCCACCCTGGGCGGGGCCCGGGTGCTGGGCCGGGACGCGGAGCTGGGTTCGCTGTCGGCGGGCAAGGTCGGCGACGTGGCCCTGTGGCGTGTGGACGGCTTCGGCTACGACGTGATCGCCGACCCGGTGGTGGCGCTGACCTTCGGTCCCGTCCCGCCGCTGGAGCGGCTCCTGGTCGGCGGGAACACCGTCGTCGACCGCGGTGAGCTGCGCACCCTTTCCGCCGAGACCGCTGCCGCCCGGGGCCGTGCGGCGCACCGATCCCTCATCCAGGAGGTGAGTCGCTGATGAAGGCGACGACCCGGACCGTGACCACGGACCTGTCCAGCACCACCAGGGACGGGCTGGGCGCCAGCCCGCGCCGTCCCGACGGAACACTGAAGGTCACCGGCGAGTTCGCCTACTCCTCGGACCTGTGGATGGAGGGCATGCTGTGGGGCGCGACCCTGCGCAGCCCCCATCCGCACGCCAGGATCCTGGGCATCGACATCACCGAGGCCCTGAAGCTGCCCGGTGTGGAGGCGGTGCTCACCCACGAGGACGTGCCCGGCGAGAAGCGCTACGGCCTGGAGTTCCAGGACCAGCCGGTGCTCGCCTTCGACAAGGTGCGGTACAAGGGCGAGGCGGTGGCCGTGGTGGCCGCCGACCACCCCGAGACGGCGCGCCGGGCGATGGAGCGCATCAGGGTCGACTACGAGGTCCTGCCCCCGGTGAGCGACTCGCTGCGGGCCGCCCACGACCCCGAGTACCCGCTGGTCCACGAGGAGGGCACCCTGCCCGTCCACGAGGAGTACCACCAGCGCGGCAACCGGGTGCGACACCAGCCGATCCGTACCGGCGACTTCGTCGGCGTGGCCGAGTCGGGCGAGGGTCAGCAGGAGGTGCTGGAGCGCCTGCGCGCCCGGGCCGACGCCGTCGTGGAGACCGAGTACGAGGTCGGCATGCAGGACCAGGCCTTCCTCGGCCCGGAGTCGGGGATGGCCGTGCCCGCCGAGGACGGCGGTGTGGACCTGTACGTGGCCACGCAGTGGCTGCACGTGGACCAGAAGCAGATCGGCCCGGCCCTGGGGCTGCCCCAGGACAAGGTGCGGCTGACCCTGGCCGGGGTGGGCGGCGCCTTCGGCGCCCGCGAGGACCTGTCGATGCAGATCCACGCGTGCATGCTGGCGCTGCGCACCGGCAAGCCGGTGAAGTTCGTGTACAACCGCGAGGAGTCCTTCTACGGCCACGTGCACCGGCACCCGGCCAAGATGCGCTTCGAGCACGGTGCCAGGGCCGACGGGACGCTGCTGTACGCCACGCTGGAGATCGTCGTGGACGGCGGGGCCTACGCCTCGGCGACGCCGGCGGTGGTGGGTGTGGCCTCCTCGCTGGGCATCGGCCCCTACGAGGTCCCGAACGTGCTGGTGGACGCCTACGGCGTGTACACCACCAACCCGCCGTGCGGCGCCATGCGCGGTTTCGGCGCGGTGCAGGCCTGCTTCGGCTACGAGTCCCAGATGGACAAGCTCGCCGAGAAGCTGGGGATGCACCCGGTGGACCTGCGGGTGCGCAACGCCATGTCGCAGGGCTCGCGGATCATCACCGGCCAGGAGATCGACATGCCGCTGCCCATGACGGAGATGCTGGAGCGGTGCCGTGACCTGCCGATGCCGGTGGAGCGGACCGCGTTGGAGGACCCCGCCGACCAGCGCACCCTGCCGGGCGGCGTGGCCGGGACCACCCGCGGCGAGGGCGTGGTGCGCGGCGTGGGTTACGGGGTCGGCCTCAAGAACCTGTGCTTCTCGGAGGGCTTCGACGACTACTCCACCGCCCGGGTCCGGTTGGAGATCGCGGCCGGCGAGCCGGTGGTGCTGGTACACACGGCCGCGGCGGAGGTCGGCCAGGGGCTGGTGACGGTCAAGGGCCAGATCGCGCGGACCGAACTGGGTGTGGAGAAGGTGGCCATCGCCCCCTCCGACACCCAGGTGGGTTCGGCCGGTTCGTCCTCGGCCTCCCGGCAGTCGTACATGACCGGCGGCGCCGTCAAGATGGCCTGTGAGGCGGTGCGCGAGTCGGTGTTCGCGCTGGCGCGCGAACGCGGGATCATCCCGGAGTCGGTTCCTGACGCCGAGCTGTCCCTGACCGGCGGCAAGGTCGTGTCCCAGAGCGCCGGGGCGCTGGTGTCCCTGGCTGATCTGCTGGGCGACTCCGCCAGCGGCGGCACCGTCGTCGAGGAGACCCGCGAGCACCACCACCGTCCCACCGAGATGCTCGACCCCACCCTCGGCCAGGGCGCCTCGCACACCCAGTTCGGGATGTGCGTGCACCGCGCCGTGGTGGACGTGGACGTGGATCTGGGCCTGGTGAAGGTGGTGGCCCTGGACGCGGTCCAGGACGTGGGCAAGGTCCTGCACCCGCAGCAGCTGGCCGGGCAGATCCAGGGCGGTTCCGCCCAGGGGCTGGGGCTGGCCCTGATGGAGGAGATCCAGGTCAGGGACAGCGAGATCCGCAACCCGTCCTTCACCGACTACCTGATCCCGACCATCCTGGACATGCCGCCGATGCGCATCGACGTGCTCGAACACCCCGACCCGCACGCCCCGTACGGGCTGCGGGGCGCGGGCGAGCCGCCGACGCTGTCCTCGACCCCGGCGATCGTGGCCGCGGTGCGCGACGCGACCAAGCGTCCGCTGACGCACGCCCCGGTGCGACCGGAGGACATCGTGGGCATCGACCTGTGAACCCCGGCCGCAGCGCCGGCTGACACCCGGACCGGAGGGGCGGCACCAGCGCCCGTCGCCCCTCCCCCGGCGTGCTCGCACGGACACCGCTCGCCGAACGGCGGCGCGTGTGCCCGCCGGACACGCCCGAAGACGCCCGCCCCGGACCCCCGACGCCCTCGGCCCCGGGGCGGGTCGCCAGGACAGTGCCGTCCCGGCGCCAACCAAGTTTGACTACTTTCCGTAGCAAACCCCCCACACACGGCTGTTAACGCTGTGCTCATATCCCTCCAGGAGGGGACGTGACCAAACTCAACGACACCGGTTCGCGGCCGCAACCGCGGGCCGGTACGGATCGATCCTGGCTCGACCGCTTCTTCTTCGTCACCGAGCGGGGCTCCACCTTCGGGCAGGAGGTCCGCGGCGGCCTGACCACGTTCATGGCGATGGCCTACATCATCGTCCTGAACCCGATCATCCTCAGCGGCGTGACCGACGTGAACGGTGACCAGCTCTCGGCCGGGCAGCTGACCACCATGACCGCCCTGGCCGCCGGGCTGGTCACCATCATGATGGGCGTGGTCGGCCGGGCGCCGATCGCCTGCGCGGCCGCCCTCGGCGTGATGGCCGTGGTGGCCTACCAGGCGGCGCCGGTGATGGCCTGGCCCGAGGTGATGGGCCTGGTCGTCTGGCAGGGCGTCGCCATCATCCTGATGGTGGTCACCGGGGTGCGCACCGCGGTGATGAACGCGCTCCCGCACAACCTCAAGCTGGCCATCGGGGTCGGCATCGGCCTGTTCGTGTCGCTGATCGGCCTGACCAACGCCGGCTTCGTCAGCGCGGGCGAGGGCGGCAGCCTGCTGCAGCTGGGCTCCGCGGGCGGCGGCGGACACCTGAACGGCTGGCCGATCCTGGTGTTCGTGGCCGGGCTCGTCCTGGCCAGTGTGCTGCTGGCGCGCAACGTGCCCGGCGCGATCTTCTACGGCATCGTCGGGGCGACCGTGTTCGCGGTGCTCGTGCACTTCGTGATGCGGCTGGACGCCGACGCCTGGGGCGGCGGCGTCCCCGAACTGCCCTCCAGCCCCGTGTCCACACCCGACTTCGGCCTGCTGTTCCAGGTGGACATGTTCGGCGCCTGGACCTCCGCCGGGCCCACCACCGCCGGGGTCATCCTGTTCACCCTGGTGCTGGCCGGGTTCTTCGACGCGCTGGGCACCATCCTGGCGATCGGCACCAAGGCGAACATCGCCGACGCGGACGGGCAGATGCCCCGGGTCAACCAGATCCTGGTCACCGACGGCGCCGGGGCGGTGACCGGCGGCCTGACCAGCTCCTCAGCGACGCTGGTGTTCGTGGAGTCCACCGCGGGGGTGAGCGAGGGGGCGCGGACCGGTCTGGCCAGCGTGGTCACCGGCCTGCTCTTCCTCAGCGCGGTCTTCTTCGCCCCGGTCTTCGGCATGGTGCCCGCCGAGGCGGCGTCCGTGGCGATGGTGCTGGTCGGCGCCATGATGATGATGCACGTGGGCCAGATCGCGTGGTCGGACGTCTCGGTGTCCATCCCCGCCTTCCTGACCATCGCGATGATGCCGTTCGCCTACGACATCGCCAGCGGCATCGGGATCGGGATCATCTCGCACACCCTGATCAAGTCCGCGCAGGGCAGGTTGCGCGAGGTCGGCTGGCTGATGTGGGTCCTGAGCGCGGTGTTCGCCTTCCACTTCGCGATGCACGCGCTCGGTTTGTAGCCGCAACCGCGGCCGGGGAGCCCGGACCACCGGAGAACGTGGTCCGGGCTCCCCGGCCCCGTCAGCGGCCACGGCAGCGCAGGACCCCGGAGGAACCAGGGGCGACCGCCGTCGCATCCCCCTCCACCCGGACCTCGACCGCGGGCCCCTCCCGGGGAGGAACGGTGACCCTCACCTGGTCACGGTGCACGTCCACGCACACCTCCCAGTTGTTTCGGTAACGCAGACGGCACGAGAGGCGGTCCAGTTCCGCGGGGAGGCGGGGACTCAGGTGCAGGGCTCCTCCACTCGTGGCCAGACCGGTGTAGCAGCGTGTGAGCAGGTCGACGGTGCCCGCCATGGCTCCGAGGTGGATGCCTTCGGAGGTCGTTCCGTCCTGGGCGTCATCCACGTCCGACCTCAGCGCCTCACGGAAGAACTCCCAGGACGCCTCCCGGCTGGTGCGGGCGAGCACCCAGGAGTGCACCACGGAGCTGAGGGTGGAACCGTGGGAGGTACGGGCGAGGTAGTAGTCCACCGTGCGCGGCAGGAGCTGGGGATCATGGGAGTAACCGAGGCGGTCCAGGATCGCGGTGACCTCGTCGGCCGGCAGGAGGAAGAGCAGCATGAGTACGTCCGCCTGTTTGGAGGCGCGGTAGCGGTTGCAGCTGTCACCCCTGGCCTCCAGGAAACGGTCCAGACGCCTGACACCGCGGTGCGCCTCCCAGTCGAGCTCAGCCAGTTCCTCGTAGCCGGCGAACTGGCTGATGACCCCGTCGTGGAAGGGGACGCGCATCCTACGGGTGAGGACCTCGAACCTCTCGACCTCGTCGGCCCCCAGGCCGAGGGTCTCCTGCAGCTCCCTGCGCCGTGGCCCCGGCAGCACGCTCAGGGTGTCCAGGGCGCGCAGCAGTACCCACACGGCCATGACGTTGGTGTAGGCGTTGTCGTCCAGACCCGGCCCCTGCCTGCCCGGATAGCCGTCGTGGTACTCGTCGGGGCCCATGACCCCGCGGATCACATACCGGGCGAGGTCCTTGTCGTAGACGGCCGTGTCCGCGAAGGCGCGGGCGATCTCCAGCAGCAGCTCCGCACCGAAACCGGACAGGAAATCCGTGTCGCCGGTGGCCTGGTAGTGCTGCCAGACGTTGTAGGCGATCGCGAGGCCGACGTGGCGCTGCAGGTAGGAGTGATCGGGCAGCCACCGCCCCGACCGGGGGTTGAGGTGGGTTCGCTGGCTCTCCTCGCGGCCGTCGCTGGCGCTCTGCCACGGGAACAGAGCGCCCCTGACCCCGGCGGCACGTGCCGTGGCACGTGCCCGCGGCAGCCTCCGCCACCGGTAGCGCAACAGCGACCGCGCGATCTCGGGGAAACGGAGGTTGAGGAACGGGAACACGAACACCTCGTCCCAGAAGACGTGGCCGCGGTAGGCCTCTCCGTGCAGCCCGCGCGCCGGCACGCCCACGTCGAGCTCGGCCGTGTGGGGTGAGAGCGTCTGCATCAGGTGAAAGATGTGAAGGTTGAGGACGCGCTGGTCTTCCTCGTCGCCGATGTCCAGCGAGCAGGACCGCCACAGGTGGCGCCAGGTTGTGGTGTGGCGGCGCAGCAGCGCGTCGAAGTCCCCCGTCTGTTCGAGGGCTTGGCGGGCCGCGTCGAGGCAGTCGCCGACAGCACGGTCACGGGAGGTGTACAGGGCCACCGTCTTCTCCACCGTGGTCTGTTCCCCAGCGGTCAGGTCCAGGGTCAGGTCGTCCGCGACCCAGCCTTCGCGCGAGGTCGTTTCGGAGCACGAGGGCCGGGCGCCCCGGACGACCCTTGTCCGGGAGGCGAGCACGATCTCGACCCCCGAGGCGAGGGTGCGGCAGCGCAGCCAGGCCGAGCCGACACCGTTCGACCCGGTGCCCAGGGGGCGTAGGTGCCGCCCTTCGAGAGCGCGGTAGCGCTCCACACCGGTGTTGGAGACCTCGCCGTCGAGGGCGGAGCGCAGGACGACCGTACCGCTCCAGCCCTCAGGCACCAGTGTCGTCTCCAGCGTCGCCAGGTGGGGCTCGGCCATCGAGACCAGCCTCCGCTGAACCACCCGTGTGGTCCTGTCTCCGTCCACGGTGTGGAAGGTCCGTGTCAGCACTCCGCGGCGCATGTCCAGCTCCGTGCGCTGGGGGAGGTGCGCAGCGGGACGGTCGAACCAGTCCCCGTCACCGGCGCGCCAGGTCAGCGGGAGCCAGTTGGGCGCGTTGACCAGGTCCTCGTTCTCCACCTGCTGCCCGTCCACGGTGGAGACGGCGCGATCGTACAGGCCCGCGACATAGGTCCCCGGGTAGTGGGTGCCGTCGGCCCGGGCCTCGGGAGGAGCGCCGCGCGTGGCGAAGTATCCGTTGCCCAGGGTGCACAGGGCCTCCCGCACGCCGGCCCCGGACGTGTCCGGCCCGTCGTAGGCCAGGATCCAGCGGCCCGTGCTGCCCGTTCCGACCATGGGAAGCCCCCTCCGATTTATCCGTGGACCCCCTTCCCCCGAACCTGCCCGGGTTCGCGTGCTCCGACACGGGAACGGACGGCTCCCGTGAAGGTGACGTCGGCGCCGACGGACCGTCCGGCCCCCGTTCCTGCCCGTGAGGGGCCCGGCCCCTGTTCTCCAGCGGTTCGATGTGCTGAACTACTCCTATGGCACCGAGGATGGACGCCTGGGCGGTAGCCCGGCCCGGGCCCGTCTCCACCGGACCCCTGCGCCGGGTGCGCCGACGGGTCCCCGAGCCGCGCGGGCGCGAACTGCTGATCGAGGTGACGGCTTGCGCCGTGTGCCGGACCGACCTGCACCTCGCCGAGGGCGACCTCGCCCCGCGTCGGCCGGGCACGGTGCCCGGGCACGAGGTGGTCGGCCGCGTCGACTCCAGCGGCCCGAACGCACGCCTGTACGGGCCGGGGGCCCGGGTGGGGGTGGCATGGCTCGCTTCGGTCTGCGGGGAGTGCCGTTACTGCCGACGGGGTGACGAGAACCTCTGCCCGGACTCGACGTACACCGGCTGGGACCGTGACGGCGGGTTCGCCCGGTACCTGACAGCCGACGAGCGTTTCGTGTACGCGCTCCCCGAGGGCATGCCGGACACGACCACCGCGCCCCTGTTGTGCGCGGGCATCATCGGATACCGCGCCCTCCGGCGGGCCCGGCTGCCCGACAGGGGGGTGCTCGGCCTCTACGGGTTCGGCGCCTCAGCTCATCTGACCGCCCAGACCGCCCTGGCCCTGGGCGCCACCGTGCACGTGATGACACGGTCACCGCAGGCGCGCGCGCTGGCCTTGAGACTGGGGTGCCACTCGGCCTCGGGGGCCTACGACCCTGCGCCGGAGCCGCTGGACTCCGCCATCCTGTTCGCGCCCGTGGGGACCCTGGTACCCACGGCCCTCACGGCCCTGGACCGAGGAGGAACGCTCGCGGTGGCGGGCATCCACCTGTCCGACATCCCCGTGCTCCACTACGGTCGCGACCTGTTCCAGGAGCGAACGCTGTGCAGCGTGACCGCCAACACCCGTGCGGACGGACGCGAGTTCTTGGACCTGGCGTCCCGGATCCCGCTCAGAGTGACCACGACCCCCTACCCCTTCGACGCCGCGGATCGGGCCCTGTCCGACCTGGAAGCCGACCGGGTGGACGGAGCTGCCGTCCTGCTTCCCTGACCCGGGTCCGGTGCCGGGCACACCGCGGCCCGCCACTGAGCCGCGCGGACCGGCCCCCGAACCCGAAACAGGGGGACGGCAGCAGCGATCCGACGGTCACGGCCGGGTCCGCAAGGGGTACGCGGCCCAGCCGCAGGAGGGAGCCGGGCCCATGGGCTCCGACAGGAGAGCGGACGTACCGCTCGACCGTGTGCGCGGCGCGGTCCTGGACACGGACGGTGTCATCACCGACACGGCCTCCGTCCACGCCCGGGCGTGGCGGCGGACCTTCGACGCCTTCCTCCTCGACCGTGCCGGGGGCGGCGACCACCGCCCCTTCGACCCGCACGACGACTACCTGCGCTACGTGGACGGCCGCTCGCGTGAGGACGGGGTGCGCGCCTTCCTCGCCTCCCGCGGCATCCGTCTGCCCGAGGCACCGGGCCCTGGCCGCTCCGCGGCTGTGACGGTGGCGGGGCTGGCAGACCTCAAGGACCACCACTTCCTGGACTTGATCGACAGCGGCGGTGTGCGGGCGTTCCCCGGAACCGTGGATTTCGTGCACGTGCTGAGGTCGGCCGGGGTGCCCGTGGCGGCGGCCTCCGCGAGCCGCAACTGTGCCAGGGTCCTGCGGGCCGCCGGGGTGGAGGACCTCTTCGAGACCCGCGTGGACGGCATCGACGCGGCCCGCCTCGGGCTCGCCGGCAAACCTGATCCGGCGCTGTTCCTGGAGGCGATCCGCCGATTGGGTACCGCCCCGGAGCGGGCCCTGGTCGCTGAGGACGCACTGGCCGGTGTCGAAGCCGGACGGCGCGGTGGCTTCGGCCTGGTGGTCGGGGTGGACCGCACCGGCGTCCGCGAGGAGATGCTGAGGCGGGGAGCGGATGTCGTGGTGCCTGACCTGGCTGCCCTCCTCACCGGGTAGGGGCTGCGCGAACACCGCCGTGGCCGGCCGCGATGACGTCCGCTCCCCCGCACGGACCGCCACCAGAGCTGCGCAGCAGGGCTCTGTGGGTACCTGCGGACCACCGGCTGCGGCCTACCCTCCCTTCACAGCGCGGACCGGAGCCGCCATCCTGGAAGGACGCCGAGGCCACGGAGGTGAGCCATGAAGGTGTTGGTCGGTTATGCGAGCGAGCACGGCTCCACGCGGGAGATCGCGGAGAGGATCGCCGCCCGGCTGCGCGAGCGGGGCCATACGGCGGACCCGAGGCCCCTGTCCAACGCTCCGGAGGCGACCGGGTACGGCGCCGCGGTGCTCGGAAGCGCCGTGCACAACGGCGGCTGGCTCCCGGGAGCAGCCGACTACGTCCGCGACCACTCCGAGCAGCTCGGCGGGGTTCCGGTCTGGCTGTTCAGCGTGGGCATGGCGCGGGCGGTCGGAGGCTGGTTCGAAAAGCACGCCCGGGAACCCCAGGAGCTCGCCGAACTGCGTGAGGCCGTCCGGCCCCGGGACCACCGCCTTCTGGCCGGGGTCCTGCTGCCGGAGCATCTGCCGTTGGTCGGCCGCACCGCCTACCGGCTCATGGCCGGGGACTACGGCGACTTCCGGGACTGGACGGAGATCGACGACTGGGCGGAGGCGATCGCCGCGGACCTGTCGTCCGGCGCCGCTCCGGAGTGACCTCTCACCCGAGCGGTGAAGACCACGGCACGGACGGGGAGACCGGCGACGCCCCCGCGCGAGAGCACCGCGGAGGAGGTGTGAGCGGGCGGTGGAGCAGCCCTGCGGCGGCCCGTCGCGAAAACCTTTGACAGCGGGCTTTCCCAGGCTCTAAGTTGACACTGACAACTTAACTCTCCGCCAAGGGAAGCCGCCCATGGGCATCCGCGTCAACGGCGCACCCTCATCCGCACCCGACGACCCCGGCCCCAGCGCCGCCGAACACCTCCGCGACCGGCTCGGTCTGACCGGCACCAAGATCGCCTGCGGCTCCGGCGTGTGCGGGGCCTGCACCATCCTGGTGGACGGCACACCCGCCGCCTCCTGCCTGTTGCCCGCCGGCCACCTGGCGGGGCGCGACGTCACCACGGTGGAGGGGCTGGACGGCCGCCACCCCGTCCAGCGCGCCTTCGCCGCCCACGACGGACTCCAGTGCGGCTACTGCACCCCGGGCTTCGTCCTGGAGGCCTCCGTGTTCGTGGACGCCTGGCGCGCCGAGCACGGCGACACCCGCCCCGACCGCGCAGCCGTCGCCGACGCCCTGGCCGGGCACCTGTGCCGCTGCGGCGCCTACGAGGGGATCTTCGCGGCCGTGGCCGCCGCCTGCGCCGGCGAGTTCGACACCGAACCCGACCAGGCCCCGCCGCGGGCCGACGCCCCGGCCAAGGTGACCGGACGCGCCCGGTTCACCGCCGACCTCGCCCCGCCCGGAACCTGGGAGGGGGTGATCGTGCGCTCCACCGTCCCGCACGCCCGCGTACTGAAGGTGAGCGCCGGTCCCGGACCCGACGGCACCCCGCCGCCCCTGGCCGACCTGCTCGGCGGGGACCGCCTCGTGCGCTACGTCGGCCAGCCGATCGCGGCGGTGGCCGCGCCCACCCGGGCGGCCGCGAAGGCGCTCGCGAAGGCGGTGCGGGTGGACCACGAACCCCTGCCCGCCGTGACCGGCCCCGACGCCGCACGGGACCCGGACGCGCCCGTGCTCTACCGCACGAAGCAGGAGCGCGCCGCAGCGCCCACCTACGGCGAGGCACCCACACCCTCGGCCCCCTGGAACGGCAACGTGCGCGGGCCCGGCGTCCTGAGCTGGCGCGGACCCACCGCCGTGGCCCGGCTGCGCGACGCCTCCCGCCGGGGGGACCCGCTCCTGGTCGCCGAGGAGTACACCACCGCCACCCAGGTGCACAGCCCGCTGGAACCGCACGTGAGCGTGGCCTCCTGGGCCGACGGCGACCTGTACCTGCACGTGTCCACCCAGTCGGTCAGCAAGATCGCGGACAGGGCCGCCAAGCGCTGGAACCTGCCCCGGGAGCGGGTGCACCTGGTGACCGAGTACGTCGGCGGCGGGTTCGGAGCCAAGAACTCGCTGTCCCCGGACGTGGTGGCCGCCGTGGAGCTGTCCAGGCTGAACGGTGTCCCGGTGCGGGTGTCCCTGGACCGCTCCGAGGAGCTGACCGACGCCGGCCACCGGCCCGGGACCCGCACCCGGGTGGCGCTGCTGGCCGGAGAGGACGGCGCCCTCCGCGCCATGAGCGTGGACTCCCACGGCGACGGCGGGGTGTCGGTGGGCTCCAACACCGCTGTCCTGGCCGCGCTGATGTACGGCCGCTCGCCCCGACGGGTCCGCGACTTCGACGTGGTGACCAACCGGCCGCCGGGCGAACCCATGCGCGGCCCCGGCGGGCCGCCGATGGCCTGGGCGCTGGAGCAGGCCGTGGACACCATGGCGCGGCGGCTGGGCGAGGACCCTTTGGCACTGCGCCGCCGCTGGGACGGCAACCCCAAACGGCGGGCCCTGTACGGGCGGGTCGCCGAACTGCCGCTGTGGCGGGACCGCCCGCGCGGGAAGCGCACCGGCAGGTTCCGGCGCGGGGTGGGGCTGGCGGCCGCGGGCTGGCCGTACCTGCTGGCGCCCCGGGCCCGGGTGGAACTGGTGGTGGAGGGAGGCGCCCTCGTGGTGCGCTCGGCCACCCAGGACATCGGCACCGGTATCCGGAGCGTGCTCGGCGACGTGGTCGCCGAGCGGCTCGGGACGGACGCGGCGAACCTGCGGGTGGAGATCGGACAGAGCTCCTCGGTGCACGGCACCGGTTCCTTCGGCAGCCGCACCACCACCTCCATGGGACCGGCCGCCGCCGACGCCGCCGACCGGCTGCGCGAGGCCCTGCGCGAACTCTCCCCCGACGTGCCCGCGAGCGGACCCGTCCCCGAACACGCCCTCAAGGAGGCGCTCGCCGCCGCCGAAGGGGTGAGCGTGGTCGGTGAGCGCGGCCTGGACCGCTGGGGACAGCTCACCCCGGACATGGAGGACCTGGCCGTGGGGCGCGGTATGAGCGGCGCCGTACACGTGATGGAGGTGGAGGTGGACACCCTGCTCGGGCGGGTACGGCCCACCCGCTGCTGGGCGGGGATCGCCGCCGGGCGCATCTACTCCGAGCGGCTGGCCCGCAACCAGTGCGAGGGCGCGGTGGTCCAGGGCGTGGGGTACGCGCTCTTCGAGGAGCGGCGCGACGACCCCGCCTCGGGTGTGGTGCTCTCCGACAACCTGGAGGACTACCGCATCCCGGGGATGGGCGACGTGCCCGAGACCGAGGTGTACTTCCACCAGGAGGGGTTCGAGCACGTGGTCGGCGGCGGGATCGGCCTGGGCGAGGTCTCGGTGGTGGGTGTGGCGGCGGCCCTGGGCAACGCCGTGTACGACGCCACCGGGCACCGGCAACACGACCTTCCCCTGCGTCCGGACCGACTGATCGGAGACCAGCGTTGACCACCGCACGACAGCCCGAGTCGACCACCAGCCGCCCCACGAGCGTGGCCGAGGCCTCCCGGGAACTGGCCGGGGGCGGTGCGCGCCCGCGTGCCGGGGGCACCGACCTGGCCGCCTGCCTGGAGGTCGGCGCCATCGCTCCCGCCCCCCTGGTGGACCTGTTGGACGTGCCCGGTCTGCGCGGTTGCCACTGGGCCGGGGACGGAGCGGTACGGATCGGCGCGATGACCACCGTCGCCGAGCTGGGCACCGACCCCCGCCTGGCCGGGCTCCACCCGGGGCTGGCCGCCGCGGCCCGGGCCCTGGCCACCCCGCAGATCCGGGGAACGGCCACCGTGGGCGGCAACCTGCTCCAGCGCAACCGCTGTTCCTACCTGCGCAACCCGGCCTTCGACTGCTTCCAGACCGGGGGCGGGACGTGCCCGGCGCGTTCGGGCGACCACCTGCGCGGTGTGGTGGTGGACCAGGGGCCGTGCGTGGCCCCGCACCCCTCGTCGCTGGCGGTGGCGCTGCTGGCCTACGACGCGACCGTGCACGTGGCACGGGGGCGCGGGTCCGGCGCGGACGCGGACGCCCGGGCCCCGGAAACGGCGGAACTGGGTGTGGCGGAACTGTACGACGGCACCGACCCCACCGGTGACCACGTCCTGGCCCCCGGCGACCTGCTGACCGCGGTGGCGCTGCCAGCCCCGGTACCGGGTGAGCGCGCCGCCCACCTGCGGGCCGCGGGGCGGTCCCGGGCCGAATGGCCCCTGGTGGAGGCGGTGGTCCGGATGGAGTGCGCCGACGGCGGCACCGGTCCGGCGGTCCGCGCGGCGGTGGCGGTGGGCGGGGTGGCCCGTACCCCGCTGCGCCTTCCCGGGGTGGAGGCGGCACTGGTCGGCGCGGTCCCGGGCCAGGAAGCCGGTGCGGCGGTCGTCGGGGCCCTGGAGGGGCTCGCCGAACTCTGTTCCCCGCTGCCCGCCACCGGGTACAAGGTCCCCTTGCTCCAGTCGACCGTCCGGGGTGTAATCGAACAGGCCCTGGCGGCTCCGAACCGGTGACACGGGCTCGGAGCGCGGCCCCGGGGCTCCGGGCCGGGTGGGCCGCCGTGGCGTGGCGGCCCGCCCGGCCGGTGACCGGCCCCGGGGGCCGGCCGGGTCACTCGTGCGCGAGCACCGAGACGGGGATCCCGTTCAGGACGGCGTTGCCGGAGAGCGGGTCCACCACCGAGGGGTCGGTCACGGCGTTGACGTTCACGCCCGGGTTCTGCGCGGCGACCGAGAGCCGGGTGCCCCGCACGCCGTGCCCCCAACCGTGCGGCAGGCTCACCACCCCCGGAGCGACGGTGTCGGTGCACTCCACCGGGGCCTGCACCGCGCCCGCGCCACTGCGTACCGTGGCCGTTCCACCGTCCGACAGGCCCAGGCGGGCGGCGTCCTCGGGGTGCACGTGCAGGGTGCAGGTGTTGCTGCCACCGTTCAACCGGGGCACGTTGTGTCCCCAGCTGTTGTTGGAGCGCAGGTGCCGTCGGCCCACCAGCACCAGGGACTCGCGGCGCTCGGCCAGTCCGTCCCGCAACCGGGCGACGTCCTCGGCGATCGGCGGCGGGCAGGCCTCGATGCGGCCGGAGGCGGTGGCCAGGATCCCGGGCACCCGGGGGCGCAGCTCCCCGAGGTCGATGCCGTGCGGCGCGTCCAGCACCGAACGCAGGGTGAGGCCCTCCGGGCGGGCGCCGAAGGCGTCGCCGTAGGCGCCCAGGCGCAGGAACAGGTCGACACGGCGCTCGGCCCAGCTCCCCCGGGGCAGGCGGGCGGCCAGATCGGCCGGGTCTCGTCCGTGCACGGGGGACTCCGGGTCGGCCACGGCACGGGCCAGCAGCCGCGCGATCTCGGCCTCGTCCACGGTGTCGGGGTCGGCGTCGGGGCCCTGACCGGCGGCGATCTGCACGAGTCGGCGCAGGATCTCGCCCTCGTCGGCTTCTCCTTCGCCCAGCGGCAGGGCCGGGGGCGAGTAGCGGACGTTGTTGCGCACCGAGAGTTCGTTGAAGGCGAGGTCGAAGTGGCTGGAACGGCTGGGCGGGGCGGGCGGGAGGATGACGTGCGCGTGCCGGGTGGTCTCGTTGAGGTAGGGGTCCACGCTCACCATGAACTCCAGGTCCGGCAGCGCGGTGCCGAGGCGCTCCCCGCCAGGGGTGGACAGTACCGGGTTCCCGGCGACGGTGACCAGGGCCCGGACCTGCCCGGGGCCTGGGGTGGCGATCTCGTCCACCAGGGTCACGGCGGGGAACTCGCCCTTGGCCTCGGGCAGGCCCCGGACGCGGCTGCGCCAGCGTCCGACCCGGAAGGGCCGGGTGCGGCCGGAAACGGGGCCGCGGTGCGCCGGCTGGGGGAACATCGCACCGCCGGGCCGGTCCAGGTTCCCGGTGAGCAGGTTGAGCACGTCCACCAGCCAACTGGTCAGCGTGCCGTACTGGGCGGCGGTCGTACCCAGGCGCCCGTAGACCGCGGCGCTCGGCGCGGCCGCCAGGTCGCGTGCCAGGCCGCGGATCTGCTCGGCTCCGATCCCGCACACGGGGGCGACCGCCTCGGGGGTGAACGCCTCGGCCAGGGCGCGGAGCTCGTCCAGGCCGTCGGTGTGTTCGGCGAGGCCGGCGGGGTCGGCGAGGTTCTCGGCCACCAGGGTGTGCACCATGGCGAAGAGCAGGTAGGCGTCGCTGCCCGGGCGGACGGGGACGTGCTCGTCGGCGAGGCCGGCGGTGCGGGTGCGGCGTGGGTCGACCACGACCAGACGGCCTCCCCTGGCGCGCAGCGCCTTGAGCCTGCCGGGGAAGTCGGGGGCGGTGCACAGGCTGCCGTTGGACTCCAGCGGGTTGGCGCCGAGCATCAGCAGGTGGTCGGTGCGGTCCAGGTCCGGGACGGGGATGGCGTACGGGTCGCCGAACATCAGCCCGCAGGAGACGTGCTTGGGCATCTGGTCGACCGTGCTGGCGCTGTAGACGTTGGTGCTGGCGATGGTGCGCGCGAGCAGGCTCGAGTAGAGCTGTCCGGCCAGCGTGTGCACGTTCGGGTTGCCCAGGTAGCTGGCCACGGCCTGGCGGCCGTGCCGTTCGATCACGCCGGTGAGTCCGGCGTCGACGGCGGCGAAGGCCTCGGGCCAGTCGACCTCGCGCCAGTGCTCCCCGTCGCGGATCATGGGCCGCCGCAACCGGTCGGGGTCGTTGTCCAGGGCGGGGAGGGTGGCGCCCTTGGGACAGACGAACCCGGCACTGAACACGTCCTGGCGGTCGCCGCGTGCGCCGGTGAGCCGCCCCGCGTCGATGGTCAGGGTCAGGCCGCAGGTGGCCTCGCACAGCGGACAGATCCGCAGGGCCGTTTCCATGGGGGACTCCCTTTCGCATACCGAACAGTCGGTTTGTAGGGGACCCTACTCGTCGCGTTCTTGTCCGTACAGGCCGGGGCCCCGTGCAACCCGGGCCGGGTCGGCTCAGCCGTCCGCACGTGCGCGCAGGATCTCCACCCCGTCGCCGGTGAGCTCGTCCAGGTGTGCGGAGCGACCGGTCATCGCCATGACCAGAGCGAGCGTGCCCCCGCGGACGAGCGGCCCGGTGCCGGAGGCGAACGGGCCGTCGGTGGCCCGCAGCGCCAGTCCCCGGATCCGGCTCCTGGCGACGACGACCTGGTCCGAGCCCTGGTAGTAGTCGGCCACCCGGGTCAGCACGGCGATCGGAGCGGCGCCCGCGATGCCCAGGGGCCGCCTGATGTCCTCTCCGTGCACGATCGCCTCCCCCAGGATGGCGGGCTTGGGCAGGGGCGGTGACGTCGTGCTCCCCGTGACCCCCCGGAAGCGTGCGAGGGTCTCGGCGCCGGAGTCCCCCATCTGCTCGGCCAGGCGCATCGCGACCTGGGCGTCGAAGTCGAACCGGCAGCGGACGACCCCCGCCAGCCACCGAAGACCGTTGAGGGTCGCCGCCGAGGTCAGGTGCGCGAGTACCTCGCGCACGGTCAGCCCCTCACACAACGAGGGCGTCGCCCACTGTTCCTCGGTCAGGCCGGACAGGTCCTCGGCCAACGCCTCGCGCTCCCGGTGGATCAGCGGCCACAGGTCCGCGCACCTGCTCATCGGCGGGCTCTCCGGCACGGGCGGGGGGCTGGTGACGTCATGAGCGCTCCTCGGGACAGGCTTCCACCCCGCCCCCGGTCGGGGCGGACACCGGGATCATCCCCCGGGCCTACGACATTCCCGCGTCCACGGCCCGCGGCCGGCCCCGACCGGCGTGTCCGTGGACGGCGGGGCGGGACGGCCGCGCCTCGCTCCGCGTCCGGGAACGGTACCTAACCGCGCAGGTAGGCCTGGTGGGCGAGTTCGCGGCACACGAGGGCGAAGTCCAGCCCCGCGGCGGCGGCCGCCATCGGGAACGTGGAGGTCTCGGTCAGGCCGGGGGCGACGTTGGTCTCCAGGAAGATCGGCTCGCCTCCGGCGTCCACGATGAGGTCGGTCCGGGAGAAGTCGCGCAGCCCCAGGGTGCGGTGGGCGGTCAGGGCCACCTCGGTGGCGGCGGCCAGGACCGGCTCCTCCAGCCGGGCCGGGCAGAAGAACTCGGTGCGGCCCGCGGTGTAGCGGGCGGCGTAGTCGTAGACGCCGCCGTCCGGGACGATCTCCACCGGAGGCAGCGCCACGGGGCCCTCCCCGGTGTCGAGGACGCCGACGGCCAGTTCGGTGCCCTGGACCTGCTCCTCCACGAGGGCGGAGTCGCTGTAGGCGAAACAGGAGACCAGCGCCGCCGACAGGTCGCTGACCGAGGCCACCGGGGTGGCGCCGAAGGCGGAGCCGCCGCGGTCGGGCTTGACGAACAGCGGCAGACCGATCCGGTCGGCGATGCGGCCCAGCAGAGCAGGAGCGCCCAGGTCGTGGAAGGCCGACTTGGGCAGGGTGGCGCCGCGCGGCACGCGCACGCCCTTCTCGGCGAGCAGGGCCTTGGCCGCGGGCTTGGTGTAGGCCAGGCGGCAGGAGTCGGGGCGGGCGCCCACGTAGGGCGCACCGACCAGTTCCAGAACCTCGCGGATCGCACCGTCCTCCCCGGCGGCCCCGTGCAGGACGGGGAAGACCACCTGGGGCGGGTCGGCGGCGAGCCGGTCCAACAGACCGGAGCCGACGTCGGCGACCTGCACCTCGACGTCGAGTCGGCGCAGGGCCTCGGCGACGCTGCGGCCGGAGTGGACACTCACCTCGTGTTCGGGGGACAGGCCTCCGGCGAGGACGAGAACCCGGTCAAGGTCAGCCACGGCGCGGACCTCCTTCTGTGCTGCTGTCATGGTGCTCTTGCCCTTACGCGGGAATGTCAGGGCAGGTCAGGGGTGGGTGCCTGGCTGCCTTCGGTGGTCGGGGTGATCGCGGGGCCGAACGTGTCGCGCAGGTCGATCTCGCCCTCGATCGCGGTGACGAGGCGGCGCACGCCCTCACGGATCTGCTCGGGGGTGGGGTAGCAGAAGCTCAGGCGCATACTGTCACGGCCGCGGTCGTCGGCGTAGAAGCCGGTGCCGGGCACGTAGGCCACGCGCTCGTTGACGGCGCGCGGCAGCATCGCCTTGGTGTCGATGCCCTCGGGCAGGGTGGCCCAGACGAAGAACCCGCCCTCGGGTTTGGTCCAGGTACACCCGGAGGGCATCATCGCCTCCAGGGAGCCGAGCATCGCGTCGCGGCGCTCACTGTACATGGAGTTGAAGGCCTTGATCTGTTCCTTCCAGGGGAAGGTTTTCAGGTAGCGGCGGACCACGAGCTGGTTGAACGTGGAGTGGCTGAGCATCGCGGACTCCGCGGCCAGGACCAGTTTGGCGCGCACGGCCGAGGGGGCCAGGGCCCAGCCGATGCGCAGGCCCGGGGAGAGGGTCTTGGAGAACGAGCCGAGGTAGATGACGTTCCCGTTGCCCTGGGAGTACAGGGTGGGCTCGGGTTCGCCGTCGTAGCGGAGCAGACCGTAGGGGTTGTCCTCGATGACGAGCACGTCGTGGCGCTCGCAGGCCTCCATGACCCGGGCGCGGCGCTCGGCGCTCATCGTGATGCCCGCGGGGTTCTGGAAGTTGGGGACCGTGTAGAAGAACTTGGCCGGCCTCCCGTCCAGTTCGGCGCGGACGAGCGCCTCCTCCAGCTCCTCGGGGATGACGCCCTGCTCGTCCAGGCCCACGTGGCGGATGTCGGCCTGGAAGGCGGCGAAGGTGTTGATGGCTGTGACGTAGGTGGGGGCCTCGGTGAGGACGACGTCGCCGGGGTCGACGAAGACCCGGGTGAGCAGGTCCAGTGCCTGCTGGGAGCCGACCGTGACGATGACGTCGTCGGGGCTGGCCCGGACGCCTTCGAGCGTCATGTAGTCGCAGATCTGCTCGCGCAGGACGGGGTCCCCCTGGGCCGACCCGTACTGCAGGGCCGTCGCGCCCTCCTCGGAGACGACGTCCTTGACCAGGTCGCCGAGCTGTTCGAGGGGCAGTGCCGCGACGTTGGGCATACCGCCCGCGAGGGAGACGATCTCCGGTCGGGACGCGACGGCGAAGAGTGCCCTGACCTCCGATGCGACCATGCCCTGTGCTCGGAGTGCGTAACGGCTGACGTGCGGGTCGATACGCGAACCCTGCTGGCTGGGCTGCTGCTCTCGGTGGTCAGCGGACACGATCCACCTCCGAAGGAAGGACGGTCTGTGGGGCCGTCGGTACGGGACGACCCGGGGATCGTCGTTGGTCCCTGGTTCGACGCCTCGTCGGGCCCCCTGGTTCACCGGATGCTCCCGTTGACGGCTGGGCCCCGGGTGCTCTCCGGTGGGGTGTTCGACTTGTGCGAACCGTGTTCGAACACGGTTCGGTAAATGTCCCGAGTGTAGCCCAGCGGCGGTGCGGGCGCGTTCGGCCGGGGCTTAGCGCCCGCTGGTCGAACGCCCCGTGACCGCGGGGCCACCGGGTGTTCCACCGGGCAAGGTACCCGGATGAGTGGTGCGACTCACAGGAGGATGACCAGAACATTGAGCACTTTTCACACTTTCACACCGAGTCGGACATAGGCCGATTGGAGCCCATCAGCGACATTGGTTCGGTGGACCGCGTTCCCGGACAGGGAACGCAACCGACCCGGGGGGAAGCCATGGGAGTCCGCTCGACCGCCGCCACCGCCTCGATGGCACTGCTGCTGTGCGCGACGCTCACCTCGTGCTCGGCCGAGGAGGAACCGGAGCAGGAGGCCGACACCGCACTGCTGGAGCTGGAGCAGGCCGCCGACGCCCTGTCCGTGACGGTCCTGCGCCCCGGGGCCGAGCGCGCCTTCGCCCGCAAGGGCCACCCCGTGGACGGCTCGCTCAGCTGCACCACCGCGCCCGCTGACGCCCCCTCCCCGGATCCGTCCGAGGGCGGCGGCGGGGGGTCGGTCACCGCGGACGGGGCACAGGGCACCGCACCGGACCAGGGCACGGACGAGGGCACGCCCCGGGTGCGGGGCGGTCGCCTGGAGGTGTTCTGCACCGGGCAGAGCCGCGACGGTGAACAGGTCAGCTTCGAGGGCCGCCTGCGGCGCGGGGCCCTGGCCGAACGCGAGGAGGGCGACGACAGCCTGCGTGGTGACTTCACCGGCCGCGTCGACGGAGAGGAGGTCTTCGCCATGGACTGCTTCCAGTGCTCACCTGCGCCCTCGCAGGCCTCGGAGGGCGACGGGGGCTGAGCCCCGACCGGAGCAACGGTACGGCCCGGAGGCGCCGGTGCCCCCTGGCCGTACCGTCGTGTGCGCGGGGCCCCGGAGGTTCCCCCGACCCTTCCGGGGCTCCAGCCCGTCGCGCGTCCGCGTTACGCCCCCGTTGCCCCCCTCAAGGCACGAAGGACGCGGAGCACCCCGCACCGGTGAACAGCCGCCGTGCCCTCTCTTGCCCGGAGGCCGCCCACCGATGGGCGGGCCGCGCACCACCAGTTGATCCCATCCGGACCAGAGCGGCAACGGTTGCAACAGGTTGCGGAGTCATCGCCCAGAGCAATCAAACAGGTCCTCGGGACGGGTGCGGTCCCGCAGCGCCCGCACCCCCGGCGCCAGCGAACCGGGCAGCAGGTCCAGTGGCGAATCCGGGCCCAGGACGCGAACGCGCACCTCGTCGGAGAACCGGTAGGGACGGCTCTCGATCACCCCGCCCAGGTTGCGCCGGACCCGGGAGAGCTCGGCCCGTACCGTCACCACGTGTTTGTCGGAGCCGAACACGTCCCGGGACAGCTGGACCGCGGAGCGCCCCTCCCGGTGCACCGCCAGCAGCAGGAGCAACTCGGTGTGGCGCGGGGACAGTCGCTGGGCCCACTCACCGCTGTCCCCGGCCACCGACACCGAGGGGGCGCCGGGCCTGGTCAGGTCCAGGGTGACGGTGGAGGGGGCGGCTCCCTCCTCCGGCCGGGGACGGACCAGCCATCCGCCCGGCAGTGGTTCCAGGGCGCACTCCCCCAGACCGGGGAGCCAGGCGGTGCCGCTCTCACAGTGTTTGGGCAGGAGCACCCGCCGGACCGGTTCCATGTGGACCGCGGCCGCGGTCCACCCCGTGTCGTCCACGACCAGGGCGGGACAGCTGAGGCCCGCCAGCAGCGGTGCGGCCACCGAGCGCAGCCGCTCCAGGTGGGTGTGGTGGATGCCCTGCAGGTGCGCCTCCGCCAGTTGGGCGACCGCGTTGACCAGGGCCAGGGTGGCGGGATGGATGGTGGAGACCGGCCCGGTGACGTCGATGGCTCCGAGCAGGCGCCCGTCACGGGGATCGTGCACGGGGGCGCAGGCGCAGGTGAGGGGGTGCAGGCTACGGACGTAGTGTTCTGCCGAGTAGACCTGGACCGGCCGTCCCACCACGAGCGCGGTCCCGATGGCGTTGGTACCGGTACTGCCCTCGTTCCAGTAGGCGCCCTCGACCAGGCCGACCCGGTCCCCGACCGCACGCATCCGGTGGGAGCCCTCCCGCCACAGCACCCGGCCAGCGGCGTCCGTGACCAGCATGATGTGTTCGGCCTCGTCGGCCACCGAGACCAGGGAGCGGCGGATCAGCGGGAGGACCTCCGCGATCGGCGAGGCGTCCCGGTGGCGCTGGAGCTCGTCCAACCGGGCCATCCTCGGCGGTGGCGCACTGTCCGGGTCGATGCCGAAGCGGCGCATCCTCCCCCAGGAGTCCTCGATCACCGGGCGCAGCGGAGCGGGTGTCGGCCGTCCCGTGAGCAGCGCGTCATGGACACGGCGGAGCAGGACGGCGTGTTCGCGTGCGTCCGCCCCGGAGGGCAGGGCCGTATCCAACAGGGGAAACGTCATCTGGTGTTCGGGGCGGACGCCCCCGTCGTCGAACGGGGGAAACCCCTACCTCCTTCTGTGTGGTGTAGGTGTCACCGTCGGCTCTCGGGAACGGGCGGAAGCACCCGCAGCCGGGTGCCCCGGACGGGCCCGCGGGCACCGGTGGTGCTGGGACCGGAACCGCCCCCTCGGGACCGGGACCCCCTCATACGGCCCCGGCTCCCGGTTCCGCCCGGCATCCACAAGTTTCCTGCTTCGGCTTCGGCAGGGCCAACAGAACCGGGATACTCGCTCGTTTCGGAAGGCGTTTCGGACAAACTCTTCTGTTTTCTGTGGGGGTTAACGCCCGGGGAGTCCTTTTGGTCGGCCCCCACCGCCGCGCACGGGTCCGAGCGCTCACCCCGTTCCGGGGGCGCCCGGACCCTCCTGTACGTACCGGGTGAGGGCGAACCAGAGCCTCATGCGCTGCTCGGCGTCGGCCAGGTCCGCCCCCAGTTCCCGTTCGATCCGGCCGATCCGGTAGCGGACGCTGTTGCGGTGGACGCCGAGGTCGGCGGCGGCGCGGTCCCAGTTGCCGTGGCGGGCGAGCCAGGCGTGCAGGGTCGCGCGCAGGGTGCGGGCCGTCCTGGTCTCCCCGGCCAGCGGGCCCAGGAGGTCGCGGCTGAGACCGTGCGCCTCGACGGGGTCCACCAGCGCCTCGAACGGGTCGGTGTCCCGTGCCCAGAGCATCGGTGCCCCCACCGCACGGGCGCGGGCCAGCAGGGAGGCCGCCTTCCGGTCGGCCCCGGGCAGCTCCTGCGGCGCGACCGCCGGACCGAGTACGGCGACCCATCCGTGTGCCCGGAGCAGGTCCAGGTGTTCGCGGTGGGCCGTCTCCCCCCGGTCGGTGAGCACGGCCCGCACGAGGGGTCCGTCCCCGGGTCCCGCACCGTTCCCGGGGCGGTCGACCAGCCGTGTGCCCAGGGGGAGGTCGCCCGGGGCGGTGCCCTGCCCCCGGGCCAGGGGCAGGGCCCGCAGCACCCGGTAGGCGCCGGGTTCGCCGCCCCGGCCGTGTACGTGCGCGTCCCCCCGGTACGCGGCCCCGGTTCCACCCGGGTCCTTCCCACGCGCCTGGGCGGCGCGTGTGTCCGCGAGCGGGGCGAGCAGGGGCGCGGTCTCCCCGTCCGGGCCGCCGTCCAGCAGGAGCCGGGTCAGCAGCCGGCCGGGCACGGGCGGTTCCTCGTCGACCGTGCGGGAGAGCAGGTCGAGGAGGGCGGTGGCGGTGCGCAGGACGGCACGGTCGGCGATGCCCAGCGGTTCGGGACGGCCCACCAGGACCACGCCCCGTTCCTCCGGCGGCACACCGACCGTGTGCAGGAAGACCTCGTCGCCGCCGCTGGGGGCCTTCGCGCTGCGCGGGCCCGAGGGTGCGGCGAGTTTGGCGACCAGGGGGCGCAGGCCGGGGTCGGTCTCGGGGGGCGCGCCGGGGGTCCGGTGCGCGGGTACCGAGGGGTCCGAGGGTTCGAGGGCGGCCCAGCCGCCGAGGGACTGGGCCAGCACCGTCAGCACCCGTTCCACGGGGTCGGCCGCGGTGACCGCGCGGGCCAGCGCCTGGTGGGACTCGCCCAGTCGGCGCACGTCCCGCAGGTGGCGTTCCTCCAGTTCCTCGCCGACCGCGCGGCTGACCGCGGCGAAGGGCGTGGACTGGGGCACCTCCAACAGGGACAGGCCCTGGGCGCGGCACTGTCCGACGAGCCGTTCCGGAACGACCGCGTGTACCGGGGCGAGGCCGAAACCGACGGCGCCGACCCCGGCCCTGACCAGGGACCGCACGTAGTCGCGGACCCCCTCGGAGGTGACGGGCAGGTTGACGCCGGCGGTGAGCAGGAGCTCCCCGCCGCGCAGGTAGGCGGCCGGTTCCACCAGCTCGCTGGCCACGGCCCAGGTGATCGCGGGGTCCGACGCCTCGACCACGACGGTCAGGGCGAGGTCGCGGCGCCCCACGATCTCGCTCAGGGGCACGTCGTGGCTGTCCGTCCCGCCCGTGCCCTCACCCATGCGTCTCCCGTGCCCTCTCCGCGGCGGCCCGCTCACCGCCTTCCTTGGATAGTTCGTCCAAGTTCCGGTAAACAATGGTGCGTTTCGACCACTGGAGCAGAGCCTACCGGCTGCCTACGCTGACGGGAGCACTGTGACCTGCGCCAACGTTGCCGCAGGTCGGGCCAGCCGTTCCCCTCCGGGGGAACACCGCGGCCCACGAGCACCTCCCACGAGAGCTGACACCGGCGTCAGACCGCACCGACGAACAGGACCGGACCGTATGAACAGCCCGATCGGCCCCACCGACTCCAGCCTCGTCCCGCGTTTCGCGGGTCCGGCGACCTTCGCCCGGCTGCCCCGCATCGACCAGGTCGAGCGTGCCGACGTCGCCGTGATCGGCGTGCCCTTCGACACCGGGGTGTCCTACCGACCCGGTGCCCGCTTCGGTCCCTCCGCGATCCGCGAGGCCAGCCGCCTGCTGCGGCCCTACCACCCGGGTCTGGACGTGGCCCCGTTCGAGCAGTTCCAGGTGGTCGACGGCGGCGACATCGCCGTGAACCCGTTCTCCGTCGGCGACGCCGTGGAGACCCTGGACCAGGGCGCCTCGAAGTTCGTCGAGGCCGGAACCCGACTGGTCACCCTGGGCGGCGACCACACGATCGCGCTGCCGCTGCTGCGTTCGCTGTACCGGCAGCACGGCCCGATCGCCCTGCTGCACTTCGACGCCCACCTGGACACCTGGGACACCTACTTCGGTGAGCCCTACACGCACGGCACCCCGTTCCGCCGGGCCGTGGAGGAGGGCATCCTCGACACCGAGGCGATCGCGCACGTGGGCACCCGCGGGCCGCTGTACGGCAAGCGCGACCTGGAGGACGACCGCCGGTTCGGCTTCGGCATCGTGACCGCCGCCGACGTGCTGCGCAAGGGGGTGGACGAGATCGCCGACGCGTTGCGCCAGCGGATCGGGAACCGGCCGCTGTACGTCTCCGTGGACATCGACGTCCTCGACCCGGCGCACGCCCCCGGAACCGGCACCCCGGAGGCGGGCGGCATCACCAGCCGCGAACTGCTGGAGATCCTGCGCGGACTGGCCGACCTGAACCTGGTGGGCGCCGACGTGGTGGAGGTCGCCCCGGCCTACGACCACGCCCAGATCACCTCCACCGCCGCCTCGCACGTGGCCTACGACCTGGTCAGCCTGTTGGCCCTCAACCACCGCGGACAGACGGGAAGCTGAGCCGGGCGGTCCCGCACGCCCCCGGCACCGCCCGGGAAGGGCTCAGACCCCGGCGGGCCTGCGGAACCGCAGGTGGGACCAGGTGAGTTGGGAGAAGGGTTCGCCTTTGCACAGGTGGACCAGTAAGAGCAGGCCCTGCTGTGCCGGGCCCACCGCCACCGGGACCCGGTCCTGGCCCGGTGGCGGTGGGCCCGGGTGCGCCGCTCTGCCCACGGTCACCGTTTCCCGGGCCCGGCCCCTGGATGCCAGGGGCAGCAACGAGCTCGCCGCCGACCGATTCCTCGGAAGAGCGCCCACGGGAGCGCCCACGGCAGCACCCCAGGCCCTGCGTCGGCGGGGTCGGGGCCCGCCCCCGCCGACGGCCTGGTCAGCGCACGGGCACCCCGGAGCGCTGACCGGCCTGCTGGCGCGGCACGGCCGACCGGGTGCCCAGCACGTCGGCCAGGAAGTCCGTCGCCAGCAGCAGCGCGGCCTTGTTCGCATGGGTGTCGCGCATGCTGTCGACCATCATGAAGTCGTGGATCATCCCCTGGAAACGGACCGCCGTCACCGGCACCCCCGCCTCCCGCAAGCGGTTCGCGTACGCTTCGCCCTCGTCGCGCAGCACGTCCGCCTCACCGTTGAGCACCATCGCCGGGGGCAGGCCCCTCAGCTCGTCCAGCGACGCCCGCAGCGGCGAGGCGTAGATCTGCGCCCGCTGCTCGGGGTCGGTCGTGTACTGGTCCCAGAACCAGATCATGCCGTCCCGGTTGAGGAAGTACCCGGTGGCGAACTCGTGGTAGGACTCGGTGTCGAAGTCGGCGTTGGTCACCGGGTACAGCAGCGCCTGCCCCTTGAGCTCCACATCCCCGCGGTCCTTGCACATCAGCGCGAGCACAGCGGACATGTTGCCGCCCACCGAGTCCCCGCACACCGCCATGCGCGAACCGTCCAGGTCCTTCTCCGCACCGTGCTCGACCACCCACCGGGCCACCGCGTAGTTCTGCTCGATCGCCGTGGGGTACTTGGCCTCCGGTGCCCGGTCGTACTCGGGGAAGACCACCGCGGCCCCGGTACGCACCGCCAGCTCCCGCACCAGCCGGTCATGGGTGTTGGCGCTGCCGAACACCCAGCCCGCCCCGTGGATGTAGTGGATCACCGGCAGGATCCCGGTCGCCCCGGCCGGGCGCACGATCCGCACGGGCACCTGCCCGGTGGGCCCGCCCTCCACGGTGATCCACTCGTCACCGATCTCGGGCTTGGGCACGCCCTCACCGCTCTGGACGTCCTCCAGAATCTCCCGACCCCGCTCGGGCGGGAGCTGGTAGATGAAGGGCTCGTTCGCGTTGGCGTCGGCGAACTCCTGGGCTGCCTGCTCCAGGACCACCTTGTTCTCGGACATGTCTGCTTCCCCGTTTCAGTCGTCGTCGCGCGGGAGCGGGTCCCAATCGCCTGGGGAGGCACCCGCCGACCGTGTCCGGAACATGCGGAAGGGCCCAGGGATGTCACACCCTAGGAGTCGGCACGGGGTACCACCTGCCCCAGGGACTTTCCGACGGCACCGGGGTGGAAACCGGCTTTCCCGAAAGCTGACCCGTTCCAGGCCCTGAAACGACCTGCACTGCCTGGGTGCGCATCGCGGCCAGCCGGGCAGAGAAACACGGCGACCCTGAGTTCCGCCAGGCTGCTGGAACGGTCCCGGTCTCCGGTCATAACCGTGCGCCGCGACCAGGAGAGACCAGGGCGCACCGATCTGGGCCCGTTGGGAACCCCACTGACCATAGCCTGGGGCAACCGGCTCCCTCGGGAGCCGACTCGGGCCCCCGGCACCGCCCGGGAAGGGCTCAGACCCCGGCGGGCCTGCGGGACCGCAGATGGGACCAGGTGAGTTCGGTGACGTGCCCGGCCATGGCGTCGGGGGTCTCGTCGGGATGGTCCAACAACCAGTCCGCGAAGGCGTCGGCGGTGCTCACCGCGACACGGGCCAGCAGTTGGGCGTCCCGGGGCGCGAGGGCCTCGTATTCACCCCGGGTACAGGCCGTGATCAGCTCGGCGACCTCGGCGGTGACACGGTCGCGCGCCCGGATGGTCTCACCCTCGAAGGGTGCGCCCTGCACGGCCGCCCGCCGGTAGAGAACGGTCCAGCTCTCCCGGTGGGCCACCACGAAGGTGAAGAAGGCCTGCATCCCCCGGCGCAGCGGGTCATCCCCCGGAAGCGCCGAAGGATCGTGCACGGCGTCCCGGACCGCGTCGATGAGCCGTTCCATCTCCCGGCGCACACAGGCGGCGAAAATCCCTTCCTTGGAACCGAGGTAGTGGTAGACGGTCGGCTTGGACGTTCCGGCCGCCTGCGCGATCTCCTCCACGCTGACCGTGTGGTAATCACCGCGGGAGAACGCGAGGACGGCGGCGTCGATCAGCTGCTGTTCCCTGACACGACGCGGGAGTCTGCGCTGTTTGGTCTTCACGGAAACGACCCTATGGGGCTCGGGGACTTTCACCAGGGACCGAGGACACGAGTTCTCCCGGCCGCCGTGCGTGTTTGTCCGCGGTAGCGCTCGTGACCTGTGGCTACCATTCCCGCCCCGGAACGGGTACGTGTCCTTTCCCACACCGGGGGAGGTTTGCGCGGGCGGATACCGCACGGGGGTGCGTGGAATCCGCCCGCGTACCTTCACACGGGTGAGCCCCTCAGTTCGAGGGTGCAGCACTTGGCCCCGCCGCCCGCCTTGCGCAGTTCGTCGAGCTCCACCGGGTGCACCACCAGGCCCCGCGCGCGCAGCCGGTCGGCGAGTCCGGACGCCTCGGCTGCGAGGACGACGTTGCGGCCGTCGCAGACCGCGTTGAGGCCGAGCACCGCAGCGTCCTCCTCGGTGGCCAGGAGCGCGTCGGGGTAGAGGGAGCGCAGCACCCGGCGACTGCCCTCGGAGAAGGCCCCGGGGTAGTAGGCGACCTGGTCCCCGGAGAGCGCGAACAGTGCGGTGTCCAGGTGGTAGAAGCGCGGGTCGACCAGTTGCAGGGTGACGACCGGACGCCCCAGGAGGCGTTCGGCCTCCTGGTGGGCCGCGGCCTCCGTGCGAAAGCCCGTGGCGGCGAGGATCACGTCGTCGAGGGTGATGAAGTCGCCCTCGCCCTCGTTGACGTGTTTGGGGTCCAGGACCTCGGTGTAACCGGCCTTGCGGAACCAGTCCAGGTAGGCCGGCCCCTCCGGGGTGCGTTCGGCGCTGGCGAACCGGGCACCGTAGACGCGCCCGTCCACGACCAGCGCCCCGTTGGCCGCGAAGACCATGTCGGGCAGTCCTTCGATCGGCGCGATCTCGCTGACCCGGTGGCCCAGGGACAGGTAGAGGTCCCGGAGCCCCGCCCACTGGCGGATCGCGCGTTCGCGGTCCACGCCCGCGGCCGGATCCATCCAGGGGTTGATCGCGTATTCCACCGCGAAGTAGGTGGGACGGCACATCAGATAGTGCCGCGGCGTCGCCGCGGGCGCCGAACTGACGGGTCGAACCATGGAACCTCCCCGTTGAGGTGCGCCGGAAGCCGAACGGCCCGTGGTGGTACAGGCATTTACCACCGCGGTTTCCAGGCGGATAAAAGTGGGATACCCGCGCCGGAGGCCCGCCAATATAGGCTTTTCCATAAAGTGGGCCCGCCCCGGGCGGAGGGAGGCAGGCGGAAAGGGGCGCGCGGGAACGGTTCACCGGTGCGCTCCGTGGGAGCCCTCGCCGACAGGTCGGCCGGCCGGGCGCGTCGGGGCCCGGCGGAGGCCGGAGCGGTTCGGGCGTTCGCCCCGGCGGGTCGTCGCTGGTCCGGAGCCCGGGGACCGCTCTGCGCCGGAACCCGCGGCGCGGGCCCGGATCCACCTCCCCGGACCGGTGGTCCGGCAACCCCGCACTACCAACCGACCGGACGGTATTGCTAGGGTCGCGGCAGTTCCGCGATTGGAGACCTCCTCATGAGTACGACCGTCAAGGCAGCCGTCTTCCACGAGACCGACGCACCCCCCGAGATCCGCGAGGTCGTCCTGCCCGACCCCGGTCCGGGCGAGGTGAGGGTGCGGATGGTCGCGGCGGGCGTGTGCCACTCCGACCTCTCCCTGGCCAACGGAACCCTCGCCCAGCCCTGGCCCGCGGTCCTGGGCCACGAGGGAACGGGCACCGTCGAGGCGATCGGCCCCGGCGTCACCGAGTTCTCGCCCGGCCAACAGGTCATCCTGAACTGGGCGCCGCCCTGCCGTGCGTGCTGGTTCTGCGATCAGGGCGAACCCTACCTGTGCGAGCACGCCCTGGACCGGATGCTCTCCCCCTACGCCGAACTCACCGACGGCACCCCGGTCCACCCGGGGCTGAACACCGGCGCCTTCGCCGAGGCCACGATCGTTCCGGTCGGCGCGCTCGTCCCGCTGCCGGACGGGATCGACCTGGCGGTCGCGGCGATGCTGGGCTGCGCGGCGATCACCGGATGGGGCGCCGTCAACAACGCCGCCAAGCTGCGGGCGGGCCAGTCCGCTCTGGTGCTGGGGCTGGGCGGGGTGGGCCTGTCCCTCCTCCAGGCCGCCCGGATGGCGGGGGCCGACCCGCTGATCGCGGTCGACGTCTCCGCGGAGAAGGAGGAGCTGGCCCGTTCCCTGGGCGCCACCGAGTTCCTGGTCACCGACCCGAAGGTGCACAGGTCGGTGCGCAAGCTGACCGGCGGGCGGGGGGTCGACCACGCCTTCGAGGTGGTCGGCAAGGCCCAGGTGGTGCGTACCGCGTGGAACTCGTCCCGCCGGGGCGGCACCGTGACGGTGGTGGGGTTGGGCTCGAAGAAGGACGAGGTCTCCTTCAACTCCCTGGAGCTGTTCCACCAGGCACGCACGCTCCAGGGGTGCGTGTACGGCTCCAGCGACCCGGCCCGGGACATCCCGGTGCTCGCCGAGGCGGTCCGTGCGGGAGAGCTGAAGCTCGCCGCGATGATCACCGACGAGATCTCGCTGGAGGGCGTCCCCGAGGCCTTCGAGCGCATGCGCCAGGGCAAGGGCGGCAGGTCACTGGTGCGCTTCGGCGCCTGACCCGGCACCCCGGGCAACGACGCACACGTCGAGGCCCCCGGAACCTTGGGTTCAAGGGGCCTCGACGTGTGCCCCCGTGCCGGGGAGCGGGCTCAGCGGCCGGGGCGCTCGACCGGGTTGCCGTCGGCGTCGAGCACGGTCACCTCGAGCGGCGGCAGCGGCCGGGAGACCCGTGGGACCGGCATACCCGTCATGGCACGCTCCGCCCCCAGCATGACCGCTCCGTAGGAGCCCCAGACCAGGAGCGGGACCAGCAGCGAACCGGGGAGCACCGTCGCGTAGAGGAACAGCCCCAGGGCTGTCAGGCAGGACATCACCAGGATCTGGCCCCCGCCGTGCCCCACGGACTGCCAACCGCCGAGCAGGCCGAGGACGACGACGGCCAGCATCGGCTCGGTGAGCGTCGCCAGCAGCGGGAAGAGGACCACGTACACCACGAGGACCTGGGAGAACACGTTCAGGGCGAAGACCAGGGCCCGTACCCGGTGTTCGCGCAGGTCCCTGGGGAGCAGCAGGAACTGGTCGCGGTCGGTTCCGGCCGGCACCACGCCCGAGCGCAGGTACCGCAGCACCCGCAGGTTCGCCCTGACCAGCACGGCGAGGAAGTACACGAAGCCCGCGGCGAGGCCCGCCGCCAGGAGCAC
The DNA here is from genome assembly GCF_056173285.1 of Nocardiopsis sp. iso_40. Taxonomy (NCBI): domain Bacteria; kingdom Bacillati; phylum Actinomycetota; class Actinomycetes; order Streptosporangiales; family Nocardiopsidaceae; genus Nocardiopsis; species Nocardiopsis sp. iso_40. Next base: position 3,331,772 of record NZ_CM149666.1, read on the forward strand.
CAGCCCGGGAGAGCCCCTGTCGGCGAAGGTGAGCGGAGCCAGACCGATGTCGGCCGGTGTCACCGCGGCGGCCGTCCCGACGAAGGCCATCACCAGCAGGACCTCAGCGAGGACGCACCAGCCGCCCAGGTGCAACGCCATACGGTGCGCCTTCGCGCGTTCGTCCGCGAGGAGCAGCTCCTGGAAGCGGGAGTTCCACGACCGCAGCAGCGGAGGCGCGAACACCTGGCAGAGGAGGAGGGCCAGGCCGATCCAGGCGGCCGCCGGACCGAGGTCGAGGGTCGGGGGATGGAAGTACACGGGGGACTCTTTCTCGGAGGAACACACTGTGACCTGCGATGACCGTGGTGAGCGGGGCCACGGGGTCGCAGCAGCGCGATTCTGTCCGATCCGCACTCTTTTGTCACACTCTGACAAATGATGTGGCGCGCAACACACACCGCTCTTGCCGTCGGCGGCACGCGGGTGCACAGTCGTCACCATCGCGCACACCGTGCCCGCGCCGGGCGCGGACGACCCCCGAGGAGAACCGCATGGGTACCGGAGTCGACCAGGCCGACGCCATCGTCGTCGGCGCAGGGCTGGCCGGACTGGCAGCGGCGGCGGAACTGGCCGACGCGGGCAGACGGGTGATCCTGCTGGACCAGGAACCCGAGCAGTCCCTGGGCGGACAGGCGTTCTGGTCCTTCGGCGGGCTGTTCTTCGTCGACTCACCCGAACAGCGCCGTATGGGCATCAGGGACTCCAGGGAACTGGCCCTCCAGGACTGGATGGGCACCGCCGCCTTCGACCGCCCCGAGGACGAGTGGCCGCGCAGGTGGGCCGAGGCCTACGTGGACTTCGCCGCCGGGGAGAAGTACTCCTGGCTGCGCCAGCAGGGCCTCAAGCTCTTCCCCATCGTGGGCTGGGCCGAGCGCGGCGGCTACCTCGCCGACGGGCACGGCAACTCCGTGCCCCGCTTCCACATCACCTGGGGGACCGGCCCCGGCGTGGTCGAGCCCTTCGAGCGCCGGGTCCGCGCCGCGGCCGAGCGCGGCCTGGTCTCCCTGCGCTTCCGGCACCGGGTGGACGAGCTCGTCGTGACCGACGGCACGGTCACCGGCGTGCGCGGCACGGTGCTGGCGCCGAGCGACATCGAACGGGGACAGGCCAGCAACCGGGACGCCGCGGGCGAGTTCGAGGTCGGCGCGCAGACCGTCATCGTGACCTCCGGCGGCATCGGCGCCAACCACGACCTGGTGCGCCGGAACTGGCCCGAACGGCTGGGCACCGCGCCCGAGCACATGCTCTCGGGTGTGCCCGCCCACGTGGACGGCCGGATGCTCGGCATCACCGAGAGGGCCGGCGGCGAGATCATCAACCGCGACCGGATGTGGCACTACACCGAGGGCATCCAGAACTGGGACCCGATCTGGGCCGGGCACGGCATCCGGATCCTGCCCGGCCCCTCGTCCCTGTGGCTGGACGCGACCGGCAAACGGCTGCCCGCCCCGTACTTCCCGGGCTTCGACACCCTGGGGACCCTGGACCACATCATGAGGAGCGGGCACGAGTACACGTGGTTCGTGCTCTCGCAGAAGATCATCGAGAAGGAGTTCGGCCTCTCCGGCTCCGAGCAGAACCCCGACCTGACCGGCAAGGACCTCAAGCTGGTCCTCCAGCGGGTGCTGCCCGGCGCCCCCGGGCCGGTGGAGGCCTTCAAGCAGCACGGGGCCGACTTCGTGGTCGCGGACAGGCTGCCCGAACTGATCCGCAGGATGAAGGAGATCTCCGGAGACGACGCGCTCGACGCCGACACCGTGACCCGCGAGGTGGTGGCCCGCGACCGGGAGATGGCCAACACCTTCACCAAGGACCTCCAGGTCATGGCGATCCACGGGGCCCGCAACTACAGGGGCGACCGGATCGCCCGGGTGGCGGCCCCGCACCAGATCCTCGACCCGAAGTCGGGGCCGCTGATCGCGGTGCGCCTGCACATCCTGACCCGCAAGACGCTGGGCGGCCTGCACACCGACCTGGACGCGCGGGTACTGCGCGCCGACGGCACCCCGCTGCCCGGGTTGTACGCGGCCGGCGAGGTCGCCGGGTTCGGCGGCGGCGGCGTGCACGGCTACCGCTCCCTGGAGGGCACCTTCCTGGGCGGCTGCATCTTCTCCGGCCGGACCGCGGGCCGGGCCGCCGCGGCCGCTCTGGGTTAGGGCTGGCGGAGGCGGGGGCGGGTGCCACCGCCAGTTACGGGCATCCCCGGAAGGCGAACGATGTGGGCACTTACTCGCGAATCCAGCGATTCCCACCCCGCACGCCCCGGAGCCCCGACACGCTGGTCTCCATGCGATCAAGGAGGCATTATGACTGTCATGGCTACCAGCAAGGCGGATCTGGAACCGGCACCGCTCACCGTGGACGACCTGCGACGCACGCCGGACGACGGACGGCGCTACGAGCTGGTCGACGGGAGGCTTGACGTGTCTCCCGCTCCCGTCAGCTTCCACACTCTCGTCACCGGGCGTCTCACCACTCATCTCAGCAACTGTGCTCCCACAGGAGTCCTGGTCATGGACGGCCCTGGTATCACTCTCAACCCGGAGCGAACGCGTCACCGCATCCCCGACGTCGCCGTGATCAGGAACCAGGACTTCCAGATGCCGTACACGACCAAACCTCCGCTACTGGCTGTGGAGGTGGTCTCCCCCGAGAGTGTTCTGCGGGACCACCACACCAAACGCCGCGAGTACGCGGAGTTCGGGATCCCCTCGTACTGGCTGATCACCCCGGACCGAGACGAACCGAGCATCATCGAGCTGCGGTTGAAGAACGGCGAGTACACCGAGGTGGCCGCAGCCTTCGGGGCGGCGGTACTGGACACCGAGCTGCCCTTCCCGGTGCGCGTCGCACCTCAGTGGCTACTGCGACTGGACGGCGACTGGCGTCAGCACATCGGCGGCCCGGAGGACGCGAGGACGGCAGAGGAAGCGGAGCAGCCGGAGAGCGACGCGTAGGCCCCCGACACGACGGCGCGGAGCCGGGTGCCCCCTTCGGGTACCCGGCTCCCGCACGTTCTCGGGGTCATTCCCGCGCGCTTCCCGTCTCCCCGGAATCCTCCCCGGGGTCGGGCCCGGTTCTGCGGGGTCTGCCCCTGCGGGGGATGTCCCCCGCCTCCTCGGGCATCCGTCCCGCCTCGTCCAGGGCACGGCGCAGGAGGAACTCGATCTGGGCGTTGGTACTGCGCAACTCGTGCCCGGCCCAGCGCGCGATCGCGTCATGGACGGCGGGGTCGAGCCGCAGCAGTACCTTCTTGCGCTCGGGCACGGCACCTCACCCGGATCTACTGGTAGAGGGTCCCGGTGTTGACGACGGGACTGGCGGGGCGGTCCGAGCACAGCACCACGAGCAGGTTGCTGACCATGGCTGCCTTGCGCTCTTCGTCGAGGTCCACCACGTTCTCGTCCGCCAGACGCTCCAGGGCTCGGTCGACCAGGCTGACGGCACCCTCGACGATCTCGGCGCGGGCCGCGATCATGGCGCTGGCCTGCTGGCGCTGCAGCATGGCCTGGGCGATCTCGGGGGCGTAGGCCAGGTGGGTGAACCGGGACTCCACGATCTTCACACCCGCCGCGTCGACCCGCTCGGCGACCTCCTTGGACAGCTGTTCGGTGATGGCGTCGGCGCTGTCGCGCAGTGACGGAGCGGCCTCGTCGCCGTAGGAGTCGTAGGGGTACTTGCCCGCGATGTGCCGGACCGCGGCCTCGGTCTGGGTGGAGACGAACTGGATGAAGTCGTCCACCTCGAAGGAGGCCCGGGCGGTGTCCTCAACCTGCCAGACGACGACGGCCGCGATCTCGATCGGGCTGCCGGAGGCGTCGTTGACCTTCATGACGGAGGTCTCGTGGTTGCGGATCCTGGTGGAGATCGCGTTGCGCACGGTCAGCGGGTTGACCCAGCGCAGACCGTCGGTGCGGATGGTTCCGACGTAGCGGCCGAAGAACTGGACGACCTGGGCCTCGTTGGGCGCGACCATGGTCAGCCCGATCGAGAGCACGAGGCCGACGGCGGCGATCACGACACCCACGGCGATCAGCGCTCCGGGAAACCCGATCAGCGGCAGGAGGGCGATCCCGCCGCCGCCGAGGAACAGTACGACGGCCACCGCGAACACGGGGATCCCGCCGTAGCCGAAGGCCGCGCGCTCCCGGTACTGCGGTGCGGGTCTGGTGACACTGGGGGTGTCGCTCATCGGTTTTCCGCCCTCCTGGGCTGCCGCTCTTTCAGGTGATGACTTGAGCATAGCATTGTGATATCACTTTTAATAGGCACCCCGCCCCCCCGGGGCCACCGACCGAGAGGAGACGTCGACCCGATGAACACCGACGCCCCACGCCTGCGCCCGCCCAACCACCGTGTGGACCGACGCGCCGTCTGGTGGTGGACGACCCGGTCCCTCGCGGTGACGGTCGTCCTCACCGTCGTACCCGTGGTGCCCGCGCTGATCTGGGAGCCGGTGCGTCCGTGGTTCCTGCTCGCCGCCGGGATCCTGGGCGGGGTCGGGCTCCTGATCACCGTGGCGATGCCGCAGTGGCGTTTCCGCGTCCACCGCTGGGAGATCACCGACACCGCCGTCTACACCGCCAGCGGGTGGCTCTGGCAGGAGTGGCGGGTCGCCCCGATGTCGCGCATCCAGACCGTCGACACCGCGCGCGGCCCCCTGCAGAGAGTGTTCGGGCTGTCGAGCGTGACCGTGACGACCGCGTCCGCCGCCGGCCCCATCGAGATCAGCGGCCTGGACCACACGTTGGCGACCGAGGTCGCCGACCAGCTCACCGACAGCACCGAGGCGATCCCGGGGGACGCGACATGACCTCCCACGACGACCGCCGCCCGGACGGGGAACAGCACGGGGAGCTCCCGCACGGACAGGACCGGCAGCCCGGCCAGAACGAGGAGGTCCGGTGGGAGGGCCTGAGCACGCTCAGCGTGTGGGCCAGCACCGTGGTCGTGGCACTGTTCATGGTGCCCGCCGCGATCGTCGGGACCGTCGTCCTGTTCGTCGTGGACGTCTCGAGCCTGTGGGCGCTGCTGCCCCTGCCCGCGACCCTGGCCTTCATCGCCCTGATGACCTACCTCGACCTGCTCCGGCTCCGCGCCACCCGGTACCGGGTCACCCCCGAACGCATGGAGATGCGCTCGGGGATCATCGCCAAGGCCTACCGTTCCATCCCCCGGGAACGCGTGCGCAGCGTGGACGTGGCCGCACCGGTCTACGTGCGGATCTTCGGCCTGTGCTCGGTGACCGTGGGGACCGGCGAGTCGGCCGGTGCGGGCGGCACCGACCAGCTCCAGCTGCTCTACGTCACGGCGGGACAGGGTGAGCGACTGCGCCGCGAGCTCCTGCGCAGGACCGCACCGGCCGCGGGCCCCCCGGACGGCGGGGAGGGCGGCGACGAGGAGGCCGAGGACGAGGGGACCGAACTGGTCCGGCTGAACCCGCGCTGGTTCGCCTACGCGCCCGCCACCACCGCGACCCTCGGTGTCGGGCTCGGTGTGATCGCCGCCCTGATCGGCCTCAACGCGCAGACCGGCGGCCACGGCTGGCAGTGGATCTCCGAACAGGCCGACCTGCCCAGCGCCCAGGAGATGTCCAGCTTCGTGATGGGCCGACTGCTGGTGGTCCTGCCCGTCGCCCTGCTCGGTCTGCTGCTGTCCGGGGTGGTCGTCCTGGTCGCCACCGCGGTGGAGACCTGGTGGGACTACCGGCTCGTCCGCGAGCAGGACGGCACGGTGCGGCTGCGCCGGGGACTGCTGACCAGTGTGTCCCTGTCGGTGGAGGGCCGCCGTCTCAACGGTGTGGTCCTGCGCGAACCGTTCGTGCTGCGCTCGGTGGGCGGGGCGTCCATCAGGGCGGTGGCGACGGGCCTGTCCGCGGGTGACGCGCAGAAGACCGAGGCCAAGAGCCGCCTGTCCCCCGCGATGCCGGTCAGGCGCGCCCGCGAGCTGGGGGCGGCCCTGATGCGCGAGCCCGACTCCGCGCTGGACGTGCCGTTGGCCCGGCACCCGAAGGCGGCACTACGCCGCAGGTTCACCCGTGCCGCACTCGCCTCCGTGGTCCTCCTTGCTCTGGCCGGGGTGCTCGCGTGGGCGCAACAGCTCGCCACGGAGGCCTGGTGGGACGTCCTCCAGGAGGCCGAGGCGGAGTTCATGCCGGTGCCGTTGATCTCCCCCAGCGCCGAGGCCACCCCGGGCTGGGGATGGATCGCGGTGGCGCTGCTGGGCGTCGTGGCGGCGTTCTGGTACGCGGTCGGTTCCTACCGGGGCCTGGCCCACGGCCTGCACCGCGGGTACCTGGTGGTGCGCAAGGGCATGGCGGTCCGGGACACGGTCACCCTGGAGCGTTCGTCGGTGATCGGCTGGCGGGTCACGCGCTCACCGTTCCAGCGCAGGCTCGGCCTGGCCGACGTGTCGGCGACCACGGCGTCCGGAGAGGGGCTGTACACCGCCCAGGACGTGGGCCTGGGCCAGGGGCTGGCCTGGGCGGACGAGGCCGTCCCCGAACTCCTCGCGCCGTTCCTGGTCCGTGATCAGGGGTCCTCGGAGCCCGAGCGCCCCTCCGCCCTCCCCTAGGGGGCCGCCGACCCGCGGTCGGCGCCCCTCTTCCCCGGGGCGTCGGCCGGGCCGGTACCGGCCGGTCCGGCGCCCGCCCGGGACGCGGACCGGGCGGGAGGGCCGGTCAGGGAACCGGCTTGTCGAAGATGGGTTCGCCGTCCACGCGCAGGCCGCTGGTGTGGGTGAGCGCCATCTCCACCATCGGGTAGACCTCGAACAGGCGCCGCATCCCGAGGGCGTCCAGGACCCGTTCGGCGATGGGCGCCGGCTCGGCGAGGACCACGTGGCGGCCCTGCCGGGTCAGGACCTGGTAGACCGAGACCAGGGCGCGCACTCCGCTCGCGTCGAAGAAGCCGAGACCGGACATGTCCACGACCAGGCAGTCGCACCGGGACGCCTCCGCGGCCTGGAGCAACCGGTCACGCAGGTGGTCGGCGGTGGCCAGGTCCACTTCACCGTGGACGCGCACCACCGTCGCTCCCGTACAGGGAAAACGTTCCTGGGCCGAGAACAGGGCATCCTTCGCCACTCGGGCCACCTCTCACCGGACGTAACCTTTCCACTACGCAACCGCGTACGAGATCGTAACCTCTCCAGGTAGGTTCCGGGAGGCCCTCCATGAGAAAAACCCTCGAATCCTCGCGGGTGTGGCCTCAAGGACACCTCGGCGTCACCCTCCTCGGCCTTCGACCGTGATCTCGCGCGGGCCCCGCCCGGGGCCCGCCCTCTTCTCTCGGACACTCCCGGAAAGGCACCCGCACCGTGCTTTCCGCGCGCCGGTGCGGTAGAAGCGGTACTTGGACACCCGTGTGACGGTCGGTGTGCCACCGCCCCCCACGGGGTACGGGGTCGCCGCCCCCATGGACACGCAGAGAGCGAAGGGAGGGAGCGGCACGCCCGCTGCCCCGCGCAACCGGACGGCCGCGAACCCGATGACCGAAACCGCCGACACCCAGCCCGGCTGGTTCTCCTCCGCGGAGCTGGAGAGCGTCCGCGCCCGCATACCCGTGCTCTACGTCCAGGCGGTACCCGTCCGAGTGGACGAGGCCGGTTCGGTCACCCACGTGGGGCTGCTGATGCGAGCCGACCCCGACGGCACCTTCAACCGTTCGGTGGTCTCCGGGCGGGTGCTGTACCACGAGCGGGTCCGGGACGCGCTCCTGCGCCATCTGGAGAAGGACCTGGGACCGGTCGCCCTGCCCCGCATCCCCAGTTCCCCCCAGCCCTTCACCGTCGCCGAGTACTTCCCCACCCCGGGCGTGACCCCGTTCCACGACCCCCGCCAGCACGCTGTGGCCATGGCCTATGTCGTCCCGGTGAGCGGTGACTGCCAGCCCCGCCAGGACGCCCTGGACCTGGTGTGGTTCACCCCGGAGGAGGCCACCAGCCCGCAGGTGCGCGCGGAGATGCCCGGCGGTCAGGGCGTGCTGGTCCGCCAGGCGCTCGCCTACGTCGGCCACGCCCCCTGACCGGACGCGTTCCCCGGCGGGGCTCTCCCCGCCGGGGTCTCCCCCGCCGCGTGTCCGGGCTCCGGGGCGCGTTGCGCGGACGCGTGCCGCGCTCGCGACGGGCAGCGTCCACCGAACACGCCCTAGGCTGGGGACCATGCTCGAATCCCTCGTCGCCGACGCCCTCGCCCTGGTGCCGTCGGAGCGTCCCTGCGACGGTCCCGGGCGCGTGGTACTCGGGCTGGCCGGCGCTCCCGCGGCCGGAAAGTCCACCCTGGCCCGTTACCTGGTGCACGCGGTCGACGAACGTTCGGAGCCGGGGACGGCCGGATACCTGCCCATGGACGGGTTCCACCTGTCCAACGCCCAACTGGACCGGTTGGGCCGCCGGGACCGCAAGGGCGCCCCCGACACCTTCGACGCGCACGGCTACCTGGCGATGGTGCGGCGCCTGCTGACCGAGACCGACCATCCGGTCTACGTGCCCGACTACGACCGCAGGCTGCACGAGCCGATCGCCGCCCAGCACGTGGTCGAGCCGCACACCCGGCTGATCGTGACCGAGGGCAACTACCTGGCCAGCGACGAGGAGCCGTGGTCCCGGGTCCGCGGCCTCCTGGGGGAGCTGTGGTACGTCGAGGCCGAGGACCGGGTGCGCGAGCGGCGCCTGCGCCGACGCCAGATGGCGGGCGGCGCGAGCGTGAGCGCCGCCAGGGAGTGGGTCGAGCGCAGCGACCGGCCCAACGGGGAGTTCGTGAAGGGGTCCAGGAACAACTGCACCCGGATCGTCCGGGTCAGCGGGGTCCCCCGGCTCGGGTCCGGGGACCGCTACTCCGCGCGCTGAACTCCGCGCGCTGCCCCTGCTCGGTATCGGACGCGGGACGGGCCGGGGGTCCGCCGATCCCCGGGAACGGAGAACCGTTCCCCCGCGGCACGCGTCTACCCACGTGATGCGGTCGTCGCCCACCGCCGACACCGCGTTCACCCCTGTACCCCGACCGTACTGCCGACCCCCGCGAGGAGTCCCCATGTCCCGCCCCCGCCCGTCCGGTCACCCATGCCTTCCGTCGGCCGGAAGGCTGCCCCTGGTGCTGGGCGCCGCCGCCGTGTCACTGAGCCTGGTCGGCTGCTCCTACCTGCCCGAGAGCCTCGGCGGCTCCGCGGCGGGGGACGGCGCGGAGGAGGACACCGAGGCCGCCGAGCAGACGGAGCAGGCCGCGCACGACCCGGCCGACGCCGAGAGCAGCATCCGCACGGCGGTGGAACACGTCGAGACCGCCGACGACTACGAGACCTTCGTCAGGCTGGAGCACGAGAGCGGCGACCCCTTCAAGACCCGCGGGGGGAGGCAGCGGTACACGAACACCCCCGAGGAGGTCGTGTACTCCCAGTTGGGCGGCGAGGGGATGTTGAACGCCGTGTACTACAGCAACTCCGAGCACACCCTGTGGGCGATCGGCGACGGCCTCCTCGCGGAGGTCGCCGAGCCCGCCCCCGCCGACCGGTTCATGGCCGACCCCGCGGTGGGCGCCGCGGGCCTGTCCCAGATCCTGGCGACCTCCACGGACCTGGTCCACGGCGGCGAGGGCGAGGTCGACCTGGACTACCCGGCGAGGAACGAGGACGGTAGCCACGACTCGGTCCAGGAGACCCTGTCGGCCCACAGCTACAGCGGCACCTTCACCTCCACCGTCCCGGAGTTCGTCGCCTCGGGCGACGCCTACGCCCTCGAACTGGCGGAGTACCCCGGCTCCCCGTTCACCCTGTGGCTGGACGAGGAGGGGGTCCCGGTGCTGTTGGAGCACACCAGCGGCGAGTACACCCACTCGCTCACCTTCGTCAGCATCAACGGGGGTCTGGAGATGACGATGCCCGCTCCCGGCGACCCCGCCAACCCGTGACGGCGGCCGTGCGCCGTGCGCCGTGACGCCTGGCGAAGCGCCGGGCGGACCAGCGGGCCAGCGCCAGGTACTGGTCGGGCCGCCCCTGCCCGCCGTTCAACCCGCCGTAGGCGGAGGCGACGACGAACTCCTTGTACCGGGCGGCCGACCGCCCGGTGAGGACGAGACGGGCCGGGGAGTCGTCGGCGCGTACGAACTGGACGAGTCCGTCGCGACGGCCCAGGCTCACGCACTGGAAGAGGTAACCGTACGGCGGGAGTTCGGGGGTGCGACCGGCCACGCGCGCGGTGACCGCGTCCGCGGCGGTCCACCCCATGGGCAGCCCCATGGCGCAGGACATCCGCTGGGGTCGGCCGCCCACTCCGGGTGCGTGCGCGGCGTCTCCCACCACGTACACGTCGGGGTGGGAGACCGAGCGTTGGAAGCCGTCGACCACGGCGCGGCCCTGCCCGTCCACCGTGAGTCCGGCCGCGGCGGCCAGGCCCGCGACCCCGAAGCCCGCGTTCCAGACCACGAGCTGCGCCCCGAGCCGGGATCCGTCGGCCAGCCGGAGGCCGTCAGCGTCCACCTCGGCCACACGGGCGTGTTCACGGACACCGACCCCCATCCTGCGCAGGACCCGGAGGACGTGGGCGCGGCCGCGCGGACCGGCCCCGTCTGCGGCCCGGCCGCCGGTGACCAGTTCGACGCGCAGGCCGGGGCGGCTCTCGGCGAGTTCGGTGGCCACCTCGAGGCCGGTGAACCCGCCGCCCACAACGGCGACGGTTCGGGGCTCCTCCTCGCGTACCCGCCGTTCCAGGGCGCGGGCGGCCTCCAGCGAGGCCGTGTCGTGGGCGTGTTCGGCGACACCCGGCACCCCGGCCCGCGCGGCGTCGCTGCCGAGGGCGTAGACGAGTGTGTCGTAGCCCAGGTCGCGCTCCCCGCGCCCGGTACGCACCCGGACCGTGCGCCGTCCGGTGTCGAGCTCCTCGACCGCGCCGACGACCAGCTCGATCCCGGTGCCGTCGAGGGAGGCGGCCAGGGGGTGCACGCCGACGTCCTGGCCGACGGCGATCTGGTGGAGCCGGACGCGTTCGACGAAGTGGGGGGCCGCGTTGACCAGGGTGATACGGGCGTCGAGCCGGTCGCGGCGGATGTTACGGGCGGCCCGTCCGGCCGCGGCCAGGCCCGCGTAGCCCGCCCCGAGCACCAGGATCTCGTGTGTCATGGGTTCTTACCTTTCCTTTGGGCGTTCGGTCCACCTGACGGATCGGACGCCCGCAAACGTGACACCGTCGCCGCGAGGGGCCCGGGCACCGTCGCGGCCCTCGGTGCGGTCCGCCGCGCGGAAGCAGGGCACGGAGCGCCCGGCCCGGATCCGGAACACCGCGGCGAGGGGGCCGGGGAGGACCGGAACCCTGGCCCGGTAAACAACCCGGGACGCCGGGGCGTCCTCACCGTGAACGATCCCCCGCTCCGAACCGACCCGGGAGCTCCCATCCGCCGACGAACTGCACTGACCGCAGCCACCCTGCTCCTCGTCACCGCCTGCGGTGCCCCGACCGCCGACCTGGACGAGGCCGGGACCACCAGCGCCGACACCCCCGACACCGCCCCGGCCGCTGACGACCTCAACGGTGACGGCCACCCCGACCTGGCACTCACCGGGCGCTCCGGCGATCCGACGGCCGACGAACGCCACGTGGGGGCGCTGTTCGGCGGCGAGGACGGACTGAACCCCGACCGGAGCCTCACCCTGACCCGTGCCGACCTGGGGCTGCCGGGGGGAGAGGAGCTCGCCCTCCTGGGAACCGGTGATCTGGACGGAGACGGGTACACCGACCTGCTCGTGCGGGCCGGGAGCGGCTTCGTGGTGTGGGGAGGCCCCGACGGGCCCGCCGGGGAGGCGGTGGCACTGCCCTGGCTGCGGACGGACGACCCCGCCGGCATGTACGCGGTGTCCCTGGCCGTCGGTGACCTCGACGGGGACGGCCACACCGACGCCGCCGTCCTCGACCGTCTCCGGGGCGCCGCGATGGACGAGTACGAGGCCGTCTACCACCGGGGCCCCTTCGAACGGGACGGCTCCCCCGCCCGGAGCCGCGACCTGTCGCTGCCCGAGGAAGCCCGGGACGCCGAACTCGCGGTGTTCGACGCCGACGGCGACGCGGCACAGGACCTGCTGCTGGTCCGCAACTACGACGAGTCCCCGGCGCCCCACCTGGTCCTGCGTTCGGGTCCGGACGGCCCGGCCGAGGAGATCCTCGGCGACACCGCGCCCGGCCACGCCCACACGAGCGGTGACTTCGACGCCGACGGCACCGCCGACCTGCTCGTCGGGGTCAGCGGAATCCCCAACAACGAGCCCGGCCACGACGACGAACTGCACCCGGGGCGCGTGGAGGTCTACCCGGGCGCCGACGGGTTCCTGGACGCGGAACCGGTCCGGATCACCCGGGACAGCGAGGGCGTCCCCGGCGAGGCCGCCGACGGGGACGGTTTCGGCAACGGGCTGCTGGTCGGTGACGTCAACGGCGACGGTTACGACGACGCGGCGGTCATGACCGGGCCGTCCCACTCCTACGGGACCGCGACGGTCCTGTTCGGCGGACCCGACGGGCTGACCGGTACGGACGCGGCGGCTTTGCCCGTACCGGACGGGGGAGACCTGGGCCCCTACGGGCACCGGTCGCTGACCGACTACGACGATGACGGGTACGCCGACCTGCTGCTGGACACCGACGGCTGGCTTCCGAACGGCGTCACCACCGGCTACGCGCTGTACCGGGGCGGCCCCGAGGGGCTCGACCCGGAACCGGTGCGGTTCACCACCGGGGAGCCGTAGGCGGGCCGGGGCGCGGGAGCCGGCGCGACCCGACCGGCGGACGGCTCCGGGGGTCGAAGGGCCCTGGTGGGCGGGCCCTTCGGCTCTTACCGACGGCGAAACGGCAGCTGGGAGAAATACCTGTTCAGACCAGGTGAGCTGAGGCACGACCGAGACCCGGAGGCGGCTGGGAGGCCGGGAGAGCCGGCCCTAGACTCGGTTGCAGCCCCGAGACGACAGCCGGAAAGAGTCCCCCATGCGTGAGACAGACGGCGCCCCCGACAACCTCCCCGGCCAGGACCGGCTGTCGCTGCCCCAGGTGCGCCTGGACGACCTCCTCGACGAGGTCCGGTCGCGGATGAGCGAGATCTCCCAGACCCAGGAACGCATCCGTACGCTTCTGGAGGCCGTCGTCTCCATCGGCGAGGGACTCGAACTGGAACCCCTGCTGCTGCGGATCACCGAGACCGCCACCCGGCTGGTGAAGGCGCGCTACGGGGCGCTGGGGGTGATCGGCCCCGACGGGAACATGAGCCGGTTCGTCCCCGTGGGCCTGGAACAGCACGAGATCGCCCGTATCGACCACTGGCCCAAGGGCGAGGGCATCCTCGGGCTGCTCATCAAGGAGCCCGAGCCCCTGCGCCTGAAGGACGTGCGCGACCACCCCGAGTCGCGCGGTTTCCCCGAGGGCCATCCGCCGATGCACACCTTCCTCGGGGTGCCCATCCGTATCCGCGACCAGGTCTTCGGCAACCTGTACATGACCGACAAGACCGACGGCGCGGAGTTCACCGGCGACGACGAACTGCTGCTGCGGGCACTGGCCACGGCCGCGGGCACCGCCATCGAGAACGCGCAGCTCTTCGCGCAGACCCAGAGCCGGGAGACCTGGCTGGACGCCTCCGGGCAGATCACCACGCGACTGCTGTCGGGCGCCGCGCCCGAGGAGGTCCTGCGACTGGTCGCACGGCGGGCCCGGGTGATGGCACAGGCCGACATCGCCGTGATCGCCATGCCCGGCGAAGAGCCCGAGACGCTCACCGTGCGGGTGTGGGACGGCCCCGAGGACCAGTGCCGGTCCCTGGCCGCGGGGGCGCGGGGCGCCACCCTGAACCGGGCGGCCGAGACCCTGCTCGGCCGCGTCTACCTGAGCGGGACCCCGGTGCGGACCGACGTGGCCTCGTTCGAGCACCTCGGGGTCGGTTTCCTGACCCGTATGGGGGTGGGCCCGGTCCTGGTGCTTCCCTTCGGCCCGCCCGACGGGGCCCGCGGTGTGCTGGTGCTCGGCCGGGACAGGGGACGGGAGCCCTTCCAGAACGTCTGGCTGAACATGCTGTCCTCGTTCGCGGACCAGGCCGCGGTCGCCCTGGAACTGGCCGAGGCCCGGCTGGACTCCGAACGGCTGAGCGTCCTGGAGGACCGCGACCGGATCGCCCGGGACCTGCACGACACGGTCATCCAGCGTCTGTACGCCACGGCCATCACGCTGATGGGCACCGTGCGGCGGATCGACGACTCCACCTCGGCCAAACGTGTGCAGGGCGCCGTCGACGACCTGGACGACACCATCAGACAGATCCGGTCCACGATCTTCGCCCTGCAGAGCTCCGCCGAGGACGGCTCCTCGTGGCTGCGCTCCCAGGTGTCGGAGGTGGTCAGCACCGCCGCCCAGACCCTGGGGTTCGCACCGCGCCTGCTCACCCAGGGGCCCGTCGACAACGCGGTGGACGAGCGGGCGGGCGAACACCTGGTCGCCGTGCTGCGCGAGCTGCTGTCCAACGCCGCCCGTCACTCCGGGGCCACCTCGGTGGACGTGGAGGTGTCGGTCGGTGACGGCTCCGTGGTCCTGCGGGTGTCCGACAACGGTCGCGGCGTCCCGGAGGGTGTGGCCCGCAGCGGGCTGCGCAACACCGCCTCCCGCGCCGAGGAGCTGGGCGGGACCATGGCGGTGGCCACCGGCCCGGACCAGGGCACCGCGGTCGAGTGGTCGGTGCCGGTACGGTACTCCGCCGGGAACGAACCCGCGTAGTCCCCCGGAGCGCTCGGGCGCCGGGGCGAGGACTCAGGAGGTCTGGTCCATGGACAGGCGCACGGCGTAGGCGGCCGCCTGGGTGCGGCGGGCCATCCCGAGCTTGGCCAGGACGCGGGACACGTAGTTCTTCACGGTTTTCTCGGCCAGGTACATCCTGGCGCCGATCTCGCGGTTGGTCAGCCCCTCGCCGATCAGTTCCAGGACGCGTCGTTCCTGTTCGGTGAGCTCGCTCAACGGGTCCTTGCGCCCGGCCTCCTCCCGCAGCCGTCTGAGCATGCGCGAGGTGGACTCGGGGTCGAGGAGGGAACGGCCCTGGGCGACCGTGCGGACGGCGCCGACCAGGTCGGTGCCGTGGATCTGCTTCAGGATGTAACCGGAGGCCCCCGCCATGACCGCGCCGTAGAGCGCCTCGTCGTCGGAGTAGGACGTGAGCATGAG
Organism: Nocardiopsis sp. iso_40; assembly: GCF_056173285.1. Taxonomy (NCBI): domain Bacteria; kingdom Bacillati; phylum Actinomycetota; class Actinomycetes; order Streptosporangiales; family Nocardiopsidaceae; genus Nocardiopsis; species Nocardiopsis sp. iso_40. The sequence continues at coordinate 3,346,991 of NZ_CM149666.1, forward strand.
CATGCGGGTGTCGGGAAGCACCGAGCGGATGTCCCGGCAGACCGTGACGCCGTCCCCGTCGGGGAGGCGGACGTCGAGCACGACCACGTCGGGTTCGAGCGCGGGCACCCTGGCCAGGGCCTGCGCGGCGGTCCCGGCCTCTCCGACCACCTCGATGCCGTCCTCGTCGTCGAGGAGTGATCCGACCCCTCGTCGGACGATCTCGTGGTCGTCCACCAGGAACACCCTGATCGTCGTGTTGCCGCCCATGAGGCGCGCACCTCCTCAGCACTGGATGTGGTGACCTGAGGCGGCCCGACCGCCCCGGGTCGTGGGTCAGCCCGTCGCCCCGTCCCCGTTGTGGGACACCTTCGGACGGGCCGCGGTTCGGCTGCGGGCCGGGTACGGGCCGCAGGGCCGCCGCTGTGCGCCTTCACGGTGCCCCTCCACCCTAGCCAGCGGTGATCGCTCCCAGAGGAGGCGAACGTCCCTTTCCGTTTGAGGCGAGTGTCCCGGCGGGTAGTGCGCATAAAGGACCTTCGCCGTCGACCGGAGGACTCGCGGTCCCTGTCTTCGGGGCTGTGACCGGCGATGATGGCGGGGTCAGCAACAGTGGGCACCAATCTTCGGGGGGCTTGTGATGGTTGGGACGAGCGGTGCCGGTGCGTCGGAGCAGGGACGGAGTTGGGTCGCGGGGGCGAGTTCGCCCCCGGAACCGCGGGAGGCCTCCGACCAGTTCGAGGGCACCGAACACCTCACGGAGGGCGACCGGCTGCTGGCCGGTGCCGACCTGGCCGACGACGACCGGTCGCGCTTCACCGTCCTGGAGCGCCAGACCTGCTTCAACCTGATGGCCACACGCAGTATCGGCCGGGTGGCCTTCACCATCGACGGGGACGCCGCGCCGACCGTGCTTCCCGTCAACTACGTCCTGCTCAACGACACCGTCGTGTTCCGCTCCACGCTGGCCGGGACGATCATGCGGTACGGGCGGGGGTACGCGGCCTTCCAGGTCGACCACTTCGACGAGGAGCACCACGAGGGCTGGAGCGTTTTGGCCTCCGGGAGGTGCCGCTGGGTCCGTGACACCGGTGAACTGGAGCGCATCCCCCAGGGCCGTATGCCCCAGCCCTGGGCCGAGGGCCCGCGCGACCAGGTCCTGAAGATCACCCCCGGGAGGGTGACCGGGCGGGAGGTCAGCCGCCCCTGAGGTGTTCCGGGGGTTCAGGTGGCCCCGTCCCCGATATGGGTATCGGTGGCGGCATGGGAGTGCAAAGCCCGCCCCACGGCCGGTGTGCCTTCGGTCCCCGCCCGTGTCACGCGGCGACCATCGCCCAGTGCGAGCGCGGTCAGAACTGCCAGCCGGGCCCCCGGTCCGCCCCGGGAGCGGGCACGCCTGCGCGCGCCGGTGGGATCCGGTCTTCCGGGGGCGCCCGGTGAGGCCGGTGTCGGGCCGTGCGGCCCTGGGTGCGGGCTCAGCGGTCGTCGCCGCCCTCCTCACCGTCTCGGGCCCGCCTCTGGCCCACCACGCCACGGCGTTGACGCTGCCGCCGTCGGCGGCCCCCGCCCAGCCGCCGGGCGGGGGTGACCCCGACGAGCTGCGGATAAGCGTGCTGTCCACACGTGCGGACACCGTTACCGGCGGTGCCGCGCTGGTGCGGGTGGAGCTGCCCGAACCGGTCGAACCCCACCGGGTCCGGCTGTGGGCGGGCGGCACCGACGTCACCGACGCCCTCCGCCCCGTGCACCTGCCCGGGGGCGGGCAGGTGCTGGAGGGGGTGGTGCCGGGGCTGCCCGAGGGGAGAACCGTCCTGGTCGCCTCCGCCGCGGGCGGGGACTCCCCCGACCCGGCCAGCACCGTCGTCACCGCTCATCCGGCGGCGGGCCCGGTGTTCTCCGGTCCGCACCAGGACCCGTTCGTCTGCCGGACCGGGGACTTCACGCTCGCCTGGGGCGGCGACCTGGGCGTACCGCTCGACGAGGACTGCTCGGTGGAGACCGTGGTGGGGTACGTGTACCGCACCACGGGCGGAGAGTTCGCCCCGCTGCCCGAGGGCGGCGGTCTGCCCTCCGACGTCGCCCGCACCACCACGTCCAGCGGTGCGCAGGTGCCGTACACGGTGCGGGTGGAGACCGGGACCGCCAACCGTGCCGTGTACGAGACCGCCGTCCTGCACGACCCGCGTACCCCCGGCCCTGATCCGTGGACCGCCCCCGAGGGCTGGAACCGGCGCCTGGTGTACAAGTTCGGCGGGGGGTGCCCGGGCGGTTGGTTCGTCCAGGGCGACCGCACCGCCGGGGTGGTGGACCACGGCATGCTCTCCCGGGGGTACGCGGTGGCGTCCGCCTCGCTGAACGTGTTCGGCAACAACTGCGACGACCTGCTGGCCGCCGAGACCATGAGCGCGGTCAAGGAGCGGTTCGTCCTCGCCTACGGGGCCCCCGACCACACCCTGGGCTGGGGCAACTCCGGCGGCGCTTACCAGTCGCACCAGATCGGTGACAACTACCCGGGGCTGCTCGACGGGATCGTGGTCTCGCAGAGCTACCCCGACGTCGGTTTCTCGACCGTGCCCGCGGTCACCGACGCGCTCCTGCTGCACTCCTACGCCGAGAGGCACCCCGGCGCGCTCACCCGGGAGCAGCAGCGCGCGGTGTCCGGCTTCGGGACCTGGGATGGCATCGGCGCGATGGCTGACGCGGCGGCCCGGATCGACCCCCGGGGCGTGTGCCCCGAGGCGCTGCCAGCCGAGGAGCGCTACCACCCCGGTGACAACCCCGACGGAGCGCGTTGCGACGTGTTCTCACACGCCCGCAACGTCTACGGCACCCGGCCGGACACCGGTCTGCCGCGCCGTCCGCTGGACAACGTGGGGATCCAGTACGGTCTGGCCGCGCTGCTCGACGGCGGTATCGGTGTCGACGAGTTCCTGCACCTGAACGAGCACGTGGGCGGGTTCGACGGGGACGGTGCCGTGGTCCCCGAGCGCACGGTGGGCGATCCGGTCGCGGTCCGGGCCGCCTACGAGAGCGGGCGGCTGCTCCACGGGGGCGGCGGGCTGGCCGACATCCCGATCGTCGACCACCGCCCCTACCAGGACGACGCGGCGGGCGGCGACATCCACATGCGCTACCACTCCTTCAGCACCCGCGAACGGCTGCTGGCCGCCAACGGCACGGCCGACAACCACGTGATGCTGGTGGAGGACCACTACCGCGGGGTGTTCTCCGCGGACCAGCCGGTGGCCGGACGCGCCCTGACCGAACTCGACGCGTGGGTGGGCGCGGCCGCCGAACACGCCCGCGCCCACCCGGGCGGGTCCGCGGCGGAGCACCTGGACGCCACCCGTCCGGAATGGCTGTCGGACTCCTGCTGGATCGGCGGCGAACGGGTGGTGGCCCCGCAGCTGCCGCTGCCGGAGGGGCGGGGCGACCGCTGCGCGGACGCCTTCCCCACCCACTCCTCCCCGAGGATCGCCGCGGGCGGCCCCCTGGCCTCCGACGTCGTCAGGTGCCGCCTGGTCCCGTTCGACGAGGAGGCGCATCCGGCCGAGTTCGACGAGGAGCAGGCCGAGCGTGCCCGGGAGGTCTTCGCCGAGGGGGTGTGCGACTGGTCGCGGCCGGGCGAGGGCCAGCGGCCACCGAGGGGGACGTGGCAGTTCTTCTAGCTCTCCGGGTCCCTCCCGGGCTCCTCGTCCGAGGGGCGGTGCAGGACGAACGCCCCGCCGTAGACGGGTCGGTCCAGACGCTGGTCCTCGGTGGCCACGTACTCGTCGAGGACGGCGAGGATGCGCCGGTCGAGCTCGGCGAGGTCCTCGTCGGACAGGTGGAGGGCGAAGCGGGAGAAGCTGCGCACCGCGGCCGGGCCCGCCTCGTCGAGCTCCTGGGTGAAGGCGGTGACCGGTGAGGTCCTCTGCTCCTCCGGCAGGCCCTCGAGGGGACCGTCCAGCCACCAGCTCTCCCCGGTGGCCCGGTAGGGCTTCTCCAGCGCCCCGGCGGCGCCCGTACGCACCGGGGCCGCGACGAGCAGACCGGCGTCGACCAGGGTGCGCACGTGGTGCAGAACCGTGCCCGGGTTGGTGTCGAGCCGGTCGGCGAGCTGTCGGTTGGTGAGCTCACGCGTCAGGCACAGGCGCAGGATGCGCAGGCGCAACGGGTGGCCCAGGGCCTTGGCCTCGCATGCGGTGGCCGGTCGCCGCCTGCGGCGGAGATCCGGTGGTTCGGGATGCTCGGCGGACGGTTCTGCCATGGGGGTCAGCGTAGCCGATCGATTGGCAACCACAAATTGATTGAATTATCCCAATCGATCTGTCAATCTCAATTGATGGTCGACGACAACGGGCGCCCACCCGAAACCCTCCCCGCCGACACCCTCCCGACCACCGCCCCCGGCCCCCTGGGCGGCTCCTTCCGACAGCTGTGGACCTCCTCCGGGCTGTCCAACCTGGCCGACGGCGTCCTGAAGGTCGTCCTGCCCCTGGCGGCCCTGCGCTTCACCGACTCCCCCCTGCTCGTCGCGGGGGTCACCGCGGCCCTGGGCCTGCCGTGGCTCCTGTGCGCCCTGCCCGCCGGGGCCCTGGCCGACCGGACCGACCGCCGACGGGCGATGCTCGGCGCCAACCTGGTACGCGGCGGCCTGGTCCTCGCCCTGGCGGCGGCACTGGTACTCGACCTCGGTTCGATCTGGCTGCTCTACGCGGCAGCGTTCCTGATCGGTACCACCGAGACCGTGTACGACACCTCGGCACAGTCGATCCTGCCCCAGATGGTCCACCGGGACCGGCTCTCCCGGGCCAACGGGCGGCTGTACGCGGTGGAGCTGACCACCAACCAGTTCGTCGGCCCGCCCCTGGGCGGCGCGCTGGTGGCGTTGAGCGCGGCCCTGGCCCTGCTCACCCCCGCGGCCCTGTGGATCACGGCCGCGGGCGTGCTCCTCCTGGTGCGCGGACGGTTCAGGGTCGAGCGCACCGGGCCGTCCGCCGGCATGCGCGCGGACATCGCCGAAGGACTGCGGTTCCTCTGGTCGCACGGGCTCCTGCGCTCCTTCGCCGCCATGGTCGGCGCCTCCAACTTCGCCACCAGCGCCGCGTTCGCGGTCCTCGTGCTGTACGCGGTGGGCCCTGGCTCCCCCATGGGGCTCTCCGAGCCCGCCTTCGGTGTCCTGTTGACCGCCACCGCGGTGGGCAGCCTGCTGGGCTCCTTCGCTGCCGAGTGGTGCGAGCGCGCGGTGGGCCGGGCCCGGTCGCTGTGGCTGTGCGTCCCCCTGTTCGCCCTGCTGGTGGGGGTTCCCGGGATGACCGCCGACGCATGGCTGGTGGGTCTGGGCTTCTTCCTCGGAGGACTGGGAATCACCGTGTGGAACGTGATCACGGTGTCCCTGCGCCAACGCGTGACCCCCGACGCGCTGCTGGGCCGGGTCAACAGCGTGTACCGGCTGCTGGCCTGGGGCACCATGCCGTTGGGCGCTGCGGCGGGCGGCCTGATCGCCGAGTTCCTCGGACTGCGGGCGGTCTTCCTCGGCATGGGGCTGCTCGTGCTCGTCCTGCTGGTCCCCCTGCTGCGGATCAGCGACGCGACCCTGGAGGCCGCCGAGCGGGAGCTCCGGCCCTGAGGGGAAACCGGTGGACGTCACGGGCCCGCCCGGCGAGGATGGGGCCCGTGACACACTCCGAGAACGACGTCGAGGTCCTGGAAGGCGGGAACGTCTCCGACGGTGTCCTGCGCATCGGCGGAACCGTGCGCAAACCCTGGCTTGCCTCCTCCCCCGCGGTGACCTCGCTGCTGCGCCACCTGAGCGGGTTCCCGGGCGCACCGGAGACCTACGGCGAACAGCCCGAGGGCTACCAGCGGCTGGCCTACGTCCCCGGCACCCTGGCCGACCGGATGCCGCCGATGACCGCCGACCAGCTCCGCGAACTGGGTTCGATGATCCGTCGGCTGCACGACCTCACCGCCGACCACCGGCCCCGCGAGGACGCACGGTGGCTCAGCGTCTTCCCGCCGGAGGAGCCCGAGGTGATCTGCCACAACGACCTCGCCCCGTGGAACCTGGTGCGCAGCCCCGACGAGGACGGCCGGACCGAGTCCTGGTGCTTCATCGACTGGGACGGCGCCGGACCGGGAAGCCGGATGGGCGACCTCGGTTACGCCGCGCACGGGTTCGTCCCCCTGCACGAGGGCGGCGACCCCGGGGCCGACGGCCGGCGGCTGCGGGCCCTGGCCGACGGCTACGGCTGCGGTGGAGCCCAGCGCCACGAACTGCCCGGCGCCGCACTGCGCCGGGTACGCGGCATGTTCGACGTCCTGGAGGAGGGGGCCCGCACCGGAACGCAGCCCTGGGCGCGACTGCACGCCGAGGGGCACGCCGAGCACTGGGGGGCGGCCGCCGCCTACGTCGAACGCCACCGGGAGCTGTGGACCGGGATGCTGACCTCGCCCTAACCCGTCGCGGGCCCGGCAGCCCACACGAACGCGGCCGAGATCGGGTAGCCGCGGAAGCGTTCCCACTTGGGCTTGGCCGCCACCCAGCCGTCGTCCACGACCGCCTCGTTCAGCTCCTCCAGACGCCACCCGCTGGCCAGGGCCGCGCGTACGTGGTCGCCGAGCAGGTGCACGTGGGTGGTGATGGCGACCTCCTCTCCCGCGTCGTCGGTGAAGTGGGTGGGCATACCCGAGGCCATGATGAACTGCGGGTGGTAGGCGACCAGCACACAGCGCCCGCCCGGCCTGGCCAGCCGCTGGGCTTCGGCGTAGAACGGCGCGAGGTCGGGCAGGTGTTCGTCGATGAGCGAGGCGATGACCAGGTCGTAGGCGCTGTCCGGCAGGTCGGTCGCCCGGACGTCGCCCTGGGTGAGGGTGTCGTGGGCGCCCCGCCTCCGGGCCAGGGCGAGCATCCCGGCGCTGAGGTCGACGCCGTCCACGTGTTCCACGCCCCGGCCCCGGAGCCAGGCTCCGGTGCGTCCGGTACCACAGCCCAGGTCCGCGGCGCTGCGGACCTGGGACCAGACCGGGGCGGTGAGCCCGTCGAGGAGGGCGATGTCCATGGCGTCGAGCACCGAGTCCTCGTAGGTGCTGGACCACCCGTCATAACCGGTGGTCACGTCGACGGTGCGGTAGTGGCGGGTGTCGAAGTCGGCGAAGTCAGGCATGGGGCCGAGTATCGCGCGGCCGGGTGCGCGCACGCGACCGGGTTTCCCGGTCGCCCGGAAAACCTGTTGCCTCCACGGACGCCGCTTCCCTAGCGTGGTCCCCATGGCAGCTTTCCAGGCGATCACCGAGGGCCCGAACACCTGGCCCGTGATCGCTCACGTCCACACCCGGCTCCGGTCCGTCCCCCTGGACCGGTAACAGGCCCCCTCCGAGCGCACCGCCGTTTCCGCACCGTTTTCCCGGGTGCGACGTCGGCGGTGCCAGGGGTTGCACGGACGCGTATCGGTCCAGGTTCCGCCGACGTCCCCTTCCCTTGGGACGGGCGGGCACGGACCTTCGTGCCGCCCGTCCGCGTCAGCCGAACAGACCACGCGTGGCACGCAACCCTCATCGAACCCGCCCTGGCGACACCTCCGCCCGGCGGCGCCTGTACCAGAACTTCCTCGCCGACCCCGGCCGGTCGGATCAGCCGGGACCGTTTCCGCCCGGTACCCCGGGTGGACGCCGGTGTACTGGTACTGCGCAGGCGCACCGACCCCTTGGTGCCCCGGGAACGCGAAGACGAGTACCGGCGCATGGTCGAACTCGGCTTCGGCGGGGCGGGCGGGTCGCTCGCCGCGTCGCTGCGCCGGGCGTATCCGGCACGGCGGGTGGGGGCCGCCCTCCGCACGTCCGGGATCGCCCCGGGCGCGCCGGTCGGGGCGGTCTCCCCGGACCAGTGGGTGGGGGTGTTCCGGATGCTGGCCGGTCGGGGCCCCTTCGCCTAGCGTGTGTTCATGCGACGAATCCTCCCCTGCGTCATGACTCTGCCGCTCCTCCTCGCCGCCGGGTGCGGTCCTGCGGACCAGGAGGTGTCCGTGTCCCCGTCTGCCGCCGACGAGACCTCCACCGACGCGGGGACCGCGCAGCAGAGCCCGCCGGAGGCAGCGGACGAAGGGGCCAGGGAAAGCCCGCCGGAGGGCACCGAGGCGCCGGCCACGGCCGAGTACCCCTTCGGTGAGGGCGCCGCCTTCCCCCACCCGGTGGGCGCCTACGAGTGGGAGTTCGAGGGCGAGGATGACGTCGTCTACACGGTGGACGACGTCCTCCTCGGCGCTCCCGGACGGGTGGAGTTCACCCTGACCGTGGAGGTGCCACAACTGGGCCGGGTCTTCGGTACCGGCAACCTGGAGGTGCGGTGCTCCCACAACGGGCAGACGGTTTCCGCGACCACCGGGGCGCGGCTCGGCGAGCTGGAGGCCGGGACCCACAGCACGGACATGGTCTGCGAGTTCCCGGAGTCACCGGACAGCGTGCTGGTCTCCGTGGTCAACGGCGAGGACGAGGTGGACTTCCGGGGCCCGGTGCGGTAACCCGGCTCACACCCTCAGGACCGCGAAGAACTCGCCCGGCACGTCGACGGTGGCCCCGCGGACCCCGGGGTGGCCGTTGGCGAGTAGCAACTCCCGGGGGGCGGCGTCCAACTCCACCCGGGCCGGGGCCGCGCCGAGGTTGCAGACCAGGCGCAGGGAGCCGCGGTGCAACACGAGCCTGCGGCCGTCCTCGCTGGCCGTGACGGCGAACCGGTCCAACCTCGGATCGCAGAGTTCGGGTTCGGACCTGCGCAGGGCGATCAGGGCACGGTAGGTGTCCAGGACCAACCGCCGGGGTTCGTGTTCGGGTTCGGACCAGTCCAGGACCGCGCTGTCCCTGGTGGCCGGGTCCATGGGGTCGGGGATGTCCTCCGGTGCCCAGCCCAGCGCGGCGAACTCCCGGCGGCGGCCCCTGCGCACACCCTCGACCAAACCGGGATCGGTGAACGAGGCGAAGAACGGCCAGGGCGTGGTGGCCCCCCACTCCTCCCCCATGAAGATCATCGGGGTGTAGGGCGAGCAGAGCACGAGGGCCGCACCGCAGGTGAGCAGTCCTGGTGAGAGGTGCTCGCCCATCCGGTCGCCGCGGGCGCGGTTGCCGACCTGGTCGTGGGTGCTGAGGTAGCCGAGGAAACGGCTGGCGGGCACCCGGGAGGTGTCGACCCTGGCGCCGTGCCTCCTGCCCCGGAAGGCAGAGGGGGTTTCGTCGTGCCAGAAGACACGGCGGAGCGTCTCGGCGAGGACCTGGGGCCCGTCGAAGTCGGCGTAGTAGCCGTGTCGTTCTCCGGTGAGGGCGACGTGCAGCGCGTGGTGGAGGTCGTCCGACCACTGGGCGGTCATGCCCAGTCCGCCCGCTTCCAGCGGTAGTACCGTGCGCGGATCGTTGCGGTCGGACTCGGCGACGAGCGAGAGGGGGCGGCCGAGCCCGGTGGCCAGGGCGTCGACCTCCGCGGAGAGCTCGGCGAGGATCGGGACGGCCCGGTCGTCGCGCAGGGCGTGCACCGCGTCCAGTCGCAGCCCGTCCAGATGGTAGTGACGCAGCCAGTCCAGGGCACCGCCGATGACCAGTTGCCGCACGGAGTCGGACCCGGGGCCGTCCAGGTTGAGCGAGGGGCCCCAGTCGTTCTCCCCGGAGAAGTAGGGCCCGAAGCGGGGAAGGTAGGCGCCGGACGGGCCGAGGTGGTTGTAGACCACGTCCAGCAGAACAGCCAGCCCGTTGCGGTGGCAGGCCTCGACGAACCCCTTCAGTGCGTCCGGCCCCCCGTAGGGCTGGTGCACGGCCGACCACAGGACCCCGTCGTAACCCCAGCCGTGCGTACCGTCGAAGGCGTTGAGCGGCATGAGTTCGACGTGCGTGACCCCGAGGTCGACCAGGTGGCCGAGCCGGCCGACAGCAGCGGTGAGCGTGCCCTGCGGGGTGAAGGTGCCGACGTGGAGTTCGTAGATCACGGCTCCGGCGAGCGGACGCCCGGTCCAGTCGTCGTCAACCCACACATGGCTGCCGTGGTCGTAGACCCGGCTGGGGGCGTGCACCCCGTCCGGCTGCCACAGGGAGCGCGGGTCCGGGAGGGGCTGCGGATCCTCGTCCAGAAGATAGGCGTAGTCCGACCCCGGGCCGGCCCCTCCACCCGGGCGTGCCACCACCCTCGGTCGTCACCTCTCATGGAGTGATCGGTACCGTCAACACGCACACGCACACGCTGGGCTCCGGGGGCCCAGACGGAGAAGTCCCCGTGGACGCCGAGACCGGGGGTGACAGGCAGGGTGGGCTCCGTGGCCAGTTCGTTCACGGCTGTGTGCCTACCCCGTGCGGGCCCGGACCCAACCCCGAAAGCAGCCGTGATCAGCTCGTTCGGCGGTACCCGGGGCAGCGTCCCCTGCTGGCCCGACTGACCACATGTGGCCAGTGATGACGCACCTTCAGCGATCACGGAGGGCTTGTTGAACTGCGGTTATCGCTGCCGAGGCGGGCCCGTGGGGCTCCCGCGGGGCCCGGAGGAGTGGTGACAGGCCCAAGCGTGTTCCCTAGGATCCGTTGTGCCCATCTGGTCTATACCGGTCGAGGCATGTTGCGGCACTCGTGAAACCGGTACTAGGAGCACACCATCCTCCCGCTACCCCCACTTCTCCAGACCTCCCCCTACCTGAGCACCCTGGAACCGGGCTCCCCAGCACCGGTGCGCTATTTGACCGACACCTTCGGACCCACCCACCCGGCCCAGGAACCGCCGCCGGCCGACACCGCCTTCGGGATCGTGGGGCTCGACCGGGACGTAACCTGGCACCCGAAAGCCCTGATGAGGGACCTGCTCCTTCACTGTGCCCCCGCGGCGGTCCCGTCATCGACGGTGTCGGCCCGCTTCGGGGCCGAGCTGGTGGAGGAGGCGGTCCGCCGGGACTGGCTCCAGGCTCCTGACGCCCTCTGCCGCGACTACCACCTGCGCAGCGGCGAAATCGAGGTCACCGCGCACTGCAACTGGGGCTGCGACTTCTGCCCGGTCTCCACCGACCCCAAACCGCGGCAGACCATGCCCATGGACCTCTTCGAGGAGATCACCCGGAAGTTGGCCGGCCTGGGCACAGTCGAGTACGTCACCTTCCACTTCTTCAACGAGCCCACCCTGGACAAACACTTCAACGAACGCCTGGAGGTCCTGGCCGGGCACGGGCTACCGCTTGCCCTCTACACCAACGCGAGCGGGCTCAACGAGAACAAGATCGAGGCGCTGCGGCACCACGGCGTGCTCCGGCACCTGATCGTCAACCTGCCCACAGCCGACGAGACCCGGTTCGCGGAGCTGACCCGTTCACGGACCCACTCCCGCACCATGGCCAACCTGGAGAGGGCCCTCGACGCGGGTTTCCCCGTCCAGATCGTGGTGAACGGTGTCGGTGAGGCGCGCGACCGGGACCTCCTCGACCTCCGGGAGCGCTACCAGCCCCTCGGTGCCGAGGTGGTGCCCGCCATGACCTGCGACCGGGCCGGAGACGTCGGAGGCGAGTACCGGCAGGACGTCCGGGTCCGGGGCCGGCTCACCGGCTGCGGTTGGCCCCTGGCGCACGGCAACTTCAGTGTTCGGGGCGATCTCTTCCTCTGCTGCAACGACTACTACCAGCGCGAGGTGTTCGGAAACGTCCGGCACGGTTCCCTGGACGAGATCATGCGCGGCGACAGGGCGGTCGCGCTGCGCCGGAAGGTGTTCGGGGTGGCCGAGGCCGCCGACGACTTCATCTGTCGCAGGTGCCACAACCAGACCCTGGACTTCACCGGTCGCGAGTTTCGGCCCATCGCGACCTTCGGCTAGGGCCGGACCCCGGCGACCGCCCCCGCGGCGTTCCGCGCGTCTCGCCCCCCCACTCCGCCGCCCCGCCGTCGGACGGGGCCCGGACACCCCCCAACACTCCCAGGAGGACGTGTGCCCGAAACCCCAGAGCCACCGCTCCGCGTCTGGTACGTCGCGGGTCAGCGCCTGTGCAACTTCGACTGCCCCTACTGCGTCTCCGTCGGGGACTGGTCCAAGAGCCGCCGGACCAACTGGAAGACACCCAAGGACCTCCAGGACTTCCGGACCATCGTGCGCTGGATCGGCACCAGGCCCCACGAGGTCTCCGTCCGGCTCGGCAGCCTGGGCGAACCCTTCGCCTCCCCGGACTTCCTGGACGAGGCGGGGTGGCTCACCCTCAGGCCCGAGGTCAGATTCGTGGAACTGCTGTCCAACGCATCCCTGTTGGCCCGGCGGCTGCCCCGGATGGCGGACAGCGCCAACCTGGGCAAGCTCTCCCTCTGGCTCACCTACCACGACGGTGAGATCGACCTGGACCGCTTCTTCCACAACGCGCGGGTCGCGCAGGACGACTTCGGCTGCTTCACCGTCGTCAACGTCCTGCTCTTTCCCGACAACGGGGCCCTGGTGGAGCGTTTCGTCGAGCGGGCCCGCGACTACGGGATGCGCTACAACGTCGATCTGGGCTACGATCCCGCGCTCCCCTCCGAGTCCCCTGAGAACCTCCGCCCCGATCAGGCGGTACCGGTCCTGGGTACGACCGACGTCCTGCACCGGGTCGGATGCCTGGGCGGAGACACCGATCTGACCAAGGTCGCGCTCAGGGCCCTGCGCGCGCCCCGGGGGCTCCCGTGCAGTGCCGGACACGACCACATCTTCATCGGAATCGACGGCGAGGTCTACCCCTGCTCCCGCTATCACGTCCTGGAACACCAGCGCATGGGCAACGTCCTGGAGCCGGGCTTCCGCCTGGAACGGCGCGCGAAGCGCTGGGCCCCGTGCGCGGCGGAGCACAGCTGCTGCAACAAGGAGGACTTCCTGAACCTCGAACCGGCGAAACGCCTGCGCCCCGAGAACGTGCCGAGCCTGGGGTGGACGGACGCGTGAACACCAGTAGCCAGCCCCTCCACCTGCAGGCCATGACCTGGACGGACCTGCGGGACCGGGCGAGCACCTCCCTCGCCGTCCTGCCCGTCGGCGCCGTGGAACCCCACGGACCGCACCTGCCCCTGACCTCGGACACCCTCATCAGCGAGTACTTCGCCCGGGAACTCGCCGAGCGGGTCCGGGCCTACGTCCTGCCCTCCCTCGGGTACGGGGTGTCCACGCCGCCCTTCCGCCTCGGCGGTCACTTCCCCGGGGTCCTCGCCCTGTCGGGGGCCACCTTCACCGCTCTGGTCGAGGACCTGCTCGGAGGGGTCCGCGGACACGGCACCCGGGACGTCGTCGTGGTCAACTCCGCGATCGACAACACCTCCTTCCTGTACGAGGCGGCGCGGCGGCACCACGAACGCCACCCGGACACCCGGATCATGATCGTGAGCTGGTGGGACGTGGTCGGTGAGGAGTTCCGCGACTCCCTCGCCGAGGAGACGGGAGTGGGCCGTCACGACGACCACCACGCGGCGATGGTCGAATCCAGCCTGGTCGCGCACGCGGCCCCGGACCTGGTCCGTCTCGAACTGGCCGAGGGGTCCCCCGATCACGGGACCCGGCGGATCGCCTACCACATGCTGCCCCTGCCACAGGGGTGCGCCACGGAGAGCGGCGTCGTCTACCGGGCGGACCTGGCCAGCGCGAAGATCGGTGCCCGTGTGGCCGACCAGGTCACCCGGAACCTCGTCCTGGCCGTGCGCGAGGAGTTCGGTGCGCAGGGCGGCGAACGGTGAACCGGCACCTTCTCTTCTCCCCCTCGGCCACCTACCCGACGCCCGTCGCCTACCTGGTGGACCACACGGGGCGCGTGGTCCACACCTGGAGCAGCGGCGAGGGCCAACCCGACGCGGCCGACGACCCGCCCAGCTACCTGCGCGGGTGGAACCACGTCGAGATGGGACCCGACGGCAGCCTGTACGCGCTGGTGCCCCTGCACGCCCTCCTGCGTCTGGGCCCCGACGGCGACCCGGTCTGGTGTCGGGAGCTCCCCGTCCACCACGACCTCGACGTCGACGCCCGGGGGCGGGTGCACGTCCTCACCGAGCGGCCCCGCAGGACCGGGGACGACGTCGGTGAGGGGCCCCGCGTCGTTCTAGACAACACCGTCGCCGTCCTGGACCCGCAGGGGCGGGTCATCGAGGAACACTCCCTCTACGACCTGCTCACCTCGGACCCGGAGCTGCGCCCGTTCGTCCAGAACCTGCACGAACGAAGGTGGCGGGCCTTCGAGGACAGCGGGTGGACCCCCGCCTGCGGGCGGGAGTCCGCCCTGGTCGGACGGGCCGAGTTCCGGGGACCGACGAGGGACGCGCTGCGCTTCCTGCGGGACCTGCCGGGATCGCCCGCCGACGTCCTGCACGCCAACACCGTCGAACTGCTGGAGGAGCACCCCTCGGGCCTGTGGAGCGAGGGTGACGTCCTGCTCTCCTTCCGGGATCTCGACCTGGTCGTGGTCGCGGACCTGGCCGCCCGGCGCATCCGCTGGTGGTGGGGCCCGGGGACCCTGTCCGGGCAGCACCAGCCCACCGCCCTCGGCCGCGGAACCGTACTCCTGCTCGACAACGGCAGGTCAAGGGGGTACTCACGGGTGCTGGAGTGCGACCCGGCCACCGGAGGGATCGTGTGGCAGTACACCGCGGACCCGCCCGAGGAGTTCTTCACCGAGGTCGCCGGCGGGTGCGAGGCCTCGGGGGCCGACCGGGTGCTGGTCACCGACTCCCAGGCCGGACGCGCCTTCGAGGTCGACCGCGCCGGACACGTGCTCTGGGAGATGCACGTGTCCTCGCCGAGCACCACCGCCCGGCGCTCACGCGCATCTGTCTACCGGATCTCCCTCCCCCCGGAGGAAGGGGTCCGGGCCCTGTCGGAAGGGGCCGGGGCCCGGGCTCGCACCGCTCATCGGCCGAGGGTCGCCCACGTCGGCGCGCCTTGGGGCGCGGCAGAGGCAGAAGCAGAGAGGACGCAACCGTGATCAGCGTCATCATCCCCACGCGGGACCGCCCGGGGCCGCTGCAACGCTGCCTGCGCAGCCTGCGGCGCCAGGAACTGCCCGGGGACGGGATCGAGGTGGTCGTCGTCAACGACGGGGGCGTCTCACCTCGCCCGGTCGTGGACGGGTGGAAGGGCGAGCTCACCGTCAACCTGATCGAGCTGAGGGAGCGGCGGGGGGTGTCGGCCGCGCGCAACACCGCGATCGACGCCGCCCAGGGCGAGTACGTCGCCTTCCTGGACGACGACGACGTCTTCCTGCCCCGCCACCTGCGCCTCGCCTCGGGCGCCCTGTCCGAGGCGGACGGGCCCGCCTTGGCCTACGGGAACGCCCTGGTCAGCGACGTCTGGTTGGAGGCGGTGCCCCGGAACACCCGTGGGATGCCCCGTAAGGGAGGGGCCTTCGACCCCGGTTTCCTGATGGTCGCCAACCACCTGCACACCGGTTCCGTCGTCGCCGCCAACTTCTCCGACCTGCCCGTCCGGTTCGACGAGGAGCTGGACCACTGCGAGGACTGGGACCTGTGGCTCTCCCTGAGCGAAGCCTTCCACGGCAGGTTCCTGAACCTGGGAGAGGTCACCTCGATCTACCACCAGGTGACCGCGTTCGAAGGCGCGGTGGCCAACGCCTACCAGAGCACACCCACCGCGTTCACCCTGGCCCGGAGGCACGTCTACCGGAAACGGCCGACCCCTGACCCGCGCGTCCTGGCCTACCGGGAGTGGCTCACCCGCTTCGACCAGCGCCTGGACGCCCTCATCGGTGCCGGGGTGAAGCCGCCCCGGCACATCTTCGACGGGGCCCTCGGGCTGATGGCACCGGCCTTCGCGCGGGGCCTTCCCCCCGGCGAGGACTGGCTCGACGACCTCTTCGACACCGGCCGACCCGCCCCGTTCCCCTTCCCGTGAGGCACAAGAGCTTGAATGCTGCACCATACGACGGGTACGCAGAGGCGTTCGCCTCAGCTGCCGAGGACAACGCCTACAACGCCTACTACGACCGCCCCGCGGTCCTGTCGCTCATGGGCGAGGTACGGGGACTGCGCATCCTCGACGCGGGCTGCGGCCCCGGTCTCTACGCCCGGGAGTTGGTCGCGCGCGGAGCCAGGGTGACGGGCCTGGACCACAGCGGCGACATGGTCCGGGTGGCCCGCACACGGCTGGGCAGGGACGCGCGGGTCCGGCAGATGGACCTCGCCGAGCCGCTGGACCTGCCCGACTCCTCCTTCGACGCCGCACTGATCGCCCTGGTCATCCACTATCTTCCCGACCGGGTGGCGGCCCTGAGGGAGCTGCGCCGAGTTCTGCGGCCCGGCGGTTTCCTGGTGCTGTCGACCAGCCACCCCACCGCGGACTGGATACGTGACGGAGGGAGCTACTTCGAGGAGCGCCACGTCGACGACCGGTGGGAGTGCGGTCTGCTCAGCCGGTTCTGGCGTCAGCCGCTGGAACGGTGGTTCGACGAGTTCCGTGCCGCCGGGTTCCAGGTGGATCAGCTGATGGAGACCCGACCCCAGGAGTCCATGCGCGAACGCCACCCCGAGGAATACGACCTGCTCAACCGGGAACCGGGCTTCATCGCCTTCCGACTGCTCAGGGGGTAGCTCGTGGCACCGGCCTCCCAGGGCTCCCGACGGGACCGCTTTCAGCCGTTTCCCCCCGACGACGGGGCCCGCCCCGGAGCCCTGCCCCCGGCCCGGCTCCTGCTGTGGTTCTACGCCCGCCAGTGGCGCCCCCTCCTCCTGGGCGCTCTGGCGGGCACGGCCTGGATGGGGCTCTTCGCACTGCTCCCGCGCATCGTGGGGCGCGGCGTCGACGAGGGCCTGGCGGCCGGCTCCGGACCGGCCCCGCTGTGGGGCTGGGTCACGGCACTGGCGTGTGCGGCCCTGCTGACCTGGCCGCTCACCTACCTGTCGACCACTCTGGTCACCACGAACGAGCTGGGTCTGGCCTTCCGCGTGGTGCGCGTCGTCACCGACCACGTGACCAGGGAGGGGGCACTGATCACCCGCAGCCTGGACACGGGCGAGGTCGTCGCCAACACCAGTACCGACGCCCGGGTCATCGGCGATTCCAACGAGATCTTCACCCGTGCCGCCGGCGGCCTGCTCGTGCTCGCCGTCGTGGCGGTACTGATGTACGGGCTCTCCCCCCTGCTCGGAGGCCTGGTGCTGGCCGGGTTACTGGCCCAGTTCCTGCTGCTGGGGCCACTGGTGGCCTCCCTCCAAGCGCGAGTCCACGCCTATCGGATCCAGGAGGGGGCCCTGCGCACCTCGGCCGCGGACATCGTGTCCGGCCTGCGGGTGATGAAGGCGGTCGGCGGTGAGGACGCCTTCGCGGACCGCTACCGCACCCGGTCGCGACGACTGCGGGCCCTCGGCTTCCGCGCAGCCCTCCCGATGAGCTTGATCAGCGGTTTGGAGACCCTCGTGCCCGGGCTGCTGCTGGTGGCGGTGGTGGGGGTGGCGGGCGACGCCGTGGTCCAGGGGGCCCTGACCGTCGGGGAGTTCACCACGGCCTTCGGCTACGGGGCCTTCCTGTGGCTGCCGATGAGCGCCTTCGGTATGGTCGCGGGCAAGGTCGCCGGCGCCTACGCGGCCGCCCGTCGCGTCCACGTCCTGCTCTCCGTACGGGCTGACAGCGCCGAACGGATTCTGCCCGCGCCCGACCCCCGGACGGAAATCCTCGATCCCGAGACCGGGCTGAGGATCCCCGCCGGGTCCCTGACCGCGGTCGCCTGCGCCGATGCCGCGACCGGGTCCGCGCTGGTCGACAGGCTCGGCGGCGACGTGGCCTCACGCATGGCGTGGGGCGGTGCCGAACTCCACCGGATACCCGGCCCCGAACTGCGCCGTCGCCTGCTGGTGGCCACACCGCAGGACGAACTGTTCGAGGGGACCCTGGCCGAGGTCGTGGACCCCCGGGGCACGGGCGGCGCGCACACGGTCACCGCCGCGCTGGAGGCGGCCTGCGCACGTGACGCGGTGGCTGCGGTCGGAGGGCTCCACGGCCTGGTCGAGGCCCGGGGCGACAACCTCTCGGGGGGACAGCGCCAGCGGCTGCGCCTGGCGCGCGCGCTGGCGCACGACCCGCCCGTACTGGTCCTGAGCGAGCCCACCTCGGCCCTCGACGCCACGACCGAACACTACGTGGCCGAGCGGCTTCGCGACCACCGGCACGGAAGGACCACGGTCGTCCTGTCCCTGGCCCCGCCGCTGCTCGACCGGGCCGACCGCGTCGTGTTCCTCGTGGACGGCCGGGTCCGGGCGAGCGGCACGCACCGCGCGCTCCTGGCCGAGGAACCCGGGTACCGGGCCCTGGTCGACCGGTCCCGCGCTCTCGGCGGCTCCGCGGCCGCGACTGACAGCCCGGCACGGGAGAGGGGTGGACTTGTCGAGGACGACGCTGCCCGTAGCTGACACACGGGCCACCTGGAGGGCGGCGCTCGAACTGGTCCGCGTGGAGCGGCGGGCCGTGGGCGCCTCGGTGCTGCTCTACGCACTGGCCACTGCCGCGTCCCTGGCCCCCGCGTGGATGGTGGGCAGGCTCGTCGACTCCTTGCCCGGGGCGGGTGGGGGGACCGTCGTGGCGGCGGTGGGCGTCCTGATCGTGCTGCTGCTCGTCCAGACGGGACTGATCGTGCTGTGCCGGGCGCTCGTGATCCGCCTCAGCGAGCGTGCCATGTGCCGGCTGAGGGAGGGGTTCGTACACGACGCCCTGCGGCTTCCGCCCGCGCGGCTCTCAGGCGGCGACACCGGGGAGCTGATGACGCGCAGCACCGATGACGTGGCGGTGCTCAACAACGCACTGCGCAACGCGGCCCCGGAGATCCTCCTCGCCTCGGTCACGGTGGTCGTTGTCGGTACCGGTCTGGTGCTGACCAGTCCGTTGACGTCCCTGGCGTGCCTGGTAGCCGTGCCGTTGATCGGTCTGCCCGCGCGGTGGGCCCTGCGCCGGGTCCGCTCACGCCAGCTCGCCGAACGGGCCGCCTACGGGACGATCGCGGAGAGCCTGGCCTCGACCGTGCGCGGTGCGCGCACGGTCGAGGCGTACGGGCTGGAGCGGGTCCGGGTAGACCGGACGGAGGAGGCGCTCGCCGACACCTGTGCCGCGGCCATGCGGTCGCTGCGCCTGCGGCAGGTGCTGTTCCCAGCCATCGACGGCGGCATGGCTGCGGTGCTGGCCTGCGTGCTGGCCCTGGGTGGCGCGCTGCACGCGGCCGGGTTGGTGAGCCTGGGCGAGGCGGCCACCTGCCTGCTGCTCAGCCGCCAGCTCTCCGAACCCGTCGCGACCCTGGTGATCTGGTTGCAGCGGTTCATGGTGGGCGGGGCTTCGCTGTCCCGGGTGGTCGGCGTCGGAGGAGCCGTCGAGCCCGACGCCGGGGTCGGGTCCGACGCCGGGCCCGCACCGGCATCCCCTCCGGAGGCCCCCGCCGTGGAACTGCGCGCGGTCGGGCACTCCTACGGCGGAGCCCCGGTACTGCGCGGGGTGGACCTCGCGCTGGCCCGGGGAGAGTTCCTGGCCGTGGTGGGGCCCTCCGGTTCGGGTAAGACGACGCTGGGTCGCCTGCTCTGCGGAAGCGAACGGGCCCGGACGGGCGAGGTCCTCGTGCACGGCGCACCCGTCACGGACCTGCCCCTGGTCGAGCGCCGCCGTCGAGTGCTCATGGTCTCCCAGGAGCAGCACGTCTTCCACGCCACCGTCGCCGACAACCTCCGGATGGCCCGTCCCGACGCCGCCGAGGAGCACCTGTCGGACGCCCTGGACCGGGCCGGGGCCCTGGACTGGGCGCTCTCCCTGGAACGGGGGGTCGACACCGTGGTCGGGGGCCGCGACCACCCGGTCGCCCCGGCGGTGGCGCAGCGGCTGGCGCTGGCCCGTGCCCTGCTGGCCGCGCCGGAGGTACTCGTTCTGGACGAAGCGACCTCGTTCCTGGATTCGACGGCAGCGCGGCGGCTGGAGGACGCGGTCCTGCGCGCTCTGCCCGGACGGACCGTCGTCGCCGTCGCCCACCAGCTGCACACCGCCCGCCGCGCGGACCGGGTGGTGGTGCTCCGCGACGGCCTGGTCACCGAGACGGGGCACCACCGCGACCTGGTCAGGGGCGGAGGGGTGTACCAACGCCTGTGGGAGGACCACTCGGTGTGACCGCCGCCCCGGCCCCGAAAGCCAGACCGGCGACGGCCAGGGAGGCCAGCGCCTCCGACAGGAAGGGGTCCTGGGCCACGGCCGGGGCGACGGTGCGCAGACCGCCGGGGCCCAGGGTGGCCAGGGCCCGGCGCACTACCGGGGGCGGTGCCCCCTCCCGGACGGGGAGAGGCGAGAACACGGCCAGGGCCGCCGCCACGGTCCACAGCTCATGGACCAGGCCGTAGCCCAGGCACCCCTCCAGGGCGCGGCCCCGCTCACCTTCCAACCAGCGGTCCAGCGCTCCGACCAGCTCGGAGTGGGTCGCACCGACCCGCTCCAGCTCGGCGCGGACCAGGGACACGTGGCCTTCGTGGCGGCGGGCCCCGGTGTCCCAGCGGACCATCGCCGCGCGGGCGCGGCGCCAGCTGACACACGGCACCAGGGGCGGGGCCGCCAGGACCTCCCCGCCGACCGACTCCCCCGGGCGGGCGAGCAGGGCGGAGCGCCGGGCTCCCATGGCGTGGTCGTTTCCCACGAGGCTGCCGTCCCCGTCGTGTTGTACCAGGTTGGGCACCGTGACGAAGGCGCTCCGCCCCTCCTCCTCCAGGAACCGGGCGATCACCTCGTCGTCGGGTTCCCCGGGTTCGCGCCGGTCGATGGCCCCGACCAAAGAGAGGGCCGTCGCCGAGGGCAGTGCCAGGCCGACGGTCGGGACGTAGGAGTCAACGCACTCGGCCAGACCGAACCCGCCCAGCGAGGCCCACCGTGCCATGGAGGCGGTGGCGGAGCCCCATTCACAGAAAAGCGACACCGGGAGTTCGGGGTGGGCGGTCAGGACTTCCGTCAGAGCGGCGGCCATCCCCGGCACCGGCGTCGCGTCGTCCTGGAGCACCAGGTGGTGAGTGCTGCCGGGGGGCACGGCGGACCACGCCGCGCGCGCGGTGCGCAGGGTCGCGGGCGGGCCGTCCGGCTCGGGGTCGAAGACGACCTGTGGCGCCAGTTCCGGGAGGGAGGCGGCCAGTGCGTGCGCTGCCTTCGCGCGGCTCGGGTGGGCCATGATCGCGCAGGACAGGCGGACGACGGACATCAGAGCTCTCCCTCGGGAACGCTCAGCCCCGCCCCCAGTTCGAGCGCGGCAAGGGTCAGGTCGACCATCTCCTCCTCCAGGGGCTCCATGGAGGGGGCGTGTACGAATGCGCGCAGCGCCCCGGGGACGTGGGTGTACAGGGCGCGCCGCACCAGGGGCACGCCAGCGCGTTCCCGCAGGGAGCCCACGCTGCCCGGGTGGGCGTGCTCCTGCACCGCGCCCAGGGCCACCGCGGTGTTCCACACCCCCAGGAGCAGTTCGGGGCGGACGGAGTCGGCGAGGGCGACGGCCCCCGGGGTGGCCTCCAGGGCCCGGCGCGCGGAGTCTTCACCGAGGCCCCAGGACTCCAGGACCCGCTCGGTGGGGCGGTGGGAGGAGGGGACGTCGTCGGCGGTGTCGATGACGACCGCCTTGCCCGTGTTCCAGGCGTAGAAGGGGAGGATCCGGGGCAGGTCGAGCACGGAGGTGTCGAAGGGGACCCCGGCCTCGGCGGTGAAGCAGACCGACCGCCGCACCCCCTGACCGGTGTTGCCGGTCAGGCTGGGGAGGTCGCCGTGCTCCACCAGGTTGGGGACCATCGTCAGCGCACGCACGCCGCGTTCGCGCAGCAGACGCAGAATGGCCTGGTCATCGGCCTCTCCCCGGTCCGCGTCCCGGCTCATCCGTTCGGCGAGTTCGGCGACCAGGGCGCTGGGCGCCGCCAGGGCGAGCGAGGGCATGTAGGGGTTGATCACCGGCACCGCGCTGATTCCGGCGAACGCCGCCATTCTCGCGAGAACGGCGGTGCGGGAGCCCCATTCGACGAAGAACGACAGGGCCGCGTCGGGATGGAGGCGGCAGCACTCCAGGACGGACGCGGAGAAGTCCTTGGCCAGGAGCGTGTCGTCTTGGAGGAGGAGGTGGTGGGTGCTGCTCTCGGGGGTCGCGCGGGACAGTGCGGCGGCCGCGGTCCTGAGTGAACTCGGGGGCGCGTCGGGGTGAGGGTCGAATACCGTCTCGGCACCGGGGAGGGAGAGGTCGGCCAGTACGTGTTCGGCCTCGGAGCTCCTGGACGGATGCGCCATGACCGTCGCGGTGAGGGAAAGCGGGGATTCGTTCGCGTCGGGAGCCGGGGGGATCTGCTCATAGTCCATCACATGACTTTATTGGGCGGGCGGCCCGGACCACGAACCACGGCGGGCCGGTGGGACCCCGCTCCTGTGCAACGGGTTCCCCGAGTACTTGGCGAAGGCCTCGGCGCCCCCGGCGCGCAGCGTTCAGCGATCGGCCGCCGGGCCGATCGAGGTTCTCCCCTGCCACCGGCGGTTCCTCGGTGCCGGCTCGCGGGCCTGGACCTCCGCCCCCGGGCGAGGTCGCTGGTCCACCCGGGGGCGGTGCCGCACTCGACCTCGCCCGAGAATGCCTCGGTCAGACCCCAGCGTTGGAACCGCCGAACCTCGTCCTCGCCCGACGGGCGGCCCCATCGTGACGGCCGGGTCTCGGTTCCGTCGCCGGAGGAGGCGTCGAACGCCGAGAGCGCGACCAGCACTGCCAGGGTGAGCAGGGCCACGCCGAGCGGGGGGAGCCACACGGAGCCAGCGCCGACGGCCAGCAGCGCGACGATCCCGGACAGCCGACTGGTCGCGGTGCGGCGCCACAGGGCGCGCTGGAAGATCAGATTGCCGAGCAGGTAGACGACCGGGCCGGAGACGATCGAGAAGGCGATCCACGGCGAGGTCTCCCCGCCCGGATGGTGGACGACCTCCTCGATGCCCACCGCGACCAGGATCGCCCCGCCCACCATGAGCGCGTGGGCGTAGGCGTAGGCGCCCCGGGCCGCCGTGGTCACGTCCTCGGAGCCGCCGTACTCATGTTCGGCGTTGCCTTGGCGGAAGTCGAAGTACAGCCACCACAGCAGGAACATCGTGGCGAACCCCACCACCGCGGCGGCCACCACCCCGGTGGTGAACTCCTCGGCCAGCAGCGCGCCCCCGAGTACCAGGATCGACTCGCCCAGCGCGATGATGAACACCAGCCGGTTGCGCTCGGCCAGGTGCGACTCCGTGGTCGGCCAGGAGGACATGGGCGTGGTTCCCAGGCCCGGCAGCCAGAAGTCGAGCCTGGGCGCCGCGTAGTCGACGAGCACGGCCAGCGCCCAGACCGCGATCCGGGCTTCCCCCTCGACACCGATCCCGACCAGCCACAGCAGGCCCGCACCGGCGCTCCACGCCAACAGGTGGGCGT
Source organism: Nocardiopsis sp. iso_40 (assembly GCF_056173285.1). Classification (NCBI taxonomy): domain Bacteria; kingdom Bacillati; phylum Actinomycetota; class Actinomycetes; order Streptosporangiales; family Nocardiopsidaceae; genus Nocardiopsis; species Nocardiopsis sp. iso_40. Next base: position 3,370,339 of record NZ_CM149666.1, read on the forward strand.
AGTTGCGGCCCATCACCTGGCCGCGGAACGCCCACACCATGAACGCGCCGCGCACCAGCTGGAGCACCAGGTACCCGGTGACGAACAGCCAGGCGCGTTCGCTGAACGCCTCCGGAATGGCGACCGCCATCGTCAGCGCGGCGAGCATCAGCACCGCGAGCAGCAGCTGTGTGTCCCGCGCGAAGGGGTTGAGCCAGTTCATGGCCCACGCCGGTGTAGTTCCACCCCCACCACACCGCGAGGAACAGCACCGCTGCCTCGGCGACGCCGAGGACGTCCAGGTGGGCCGCCACGTAGTGGGACAGTTGGATGATGGTGAAGACGTAGACCAGGTCGAAGAGCAGCTCGATGGGACCGACGTGCTCCCTGGTGTCCTCGGTGCGCAGCAGACCCCGGGTCTTTATCGCGCTCACGTGGATTCCTCTCTGGTGCGGGGCGAGACGTACCGCCCGCTGATCGCCGTCACCACCGTCTTCCTGTGCGCGGGCACCTGGTTCTCCCTCGCCCAGGACAGCACGCCTGCGGCCGTTGTGATGCTGACCATCGTGGCGCTGTCGATGGCGACCCTGCTGTTCTCGCTCATGCGGTTCGTCTTGCGGCGCAGCCGCGTGCCGGGCATCGACCTCGTGCTCGCGGCGATCACCGCCTACCTCATCCTGGGCGGGCTGGCCGCGGCGAGCCTCACCCTGCTCGAGATCGCCGCGCCGGGCAGTTTTGAGGCCCCCCGGGCCGACGGGTCGTTGACGTGGCAGCGGATGCTCTACTACTCCTACGTCACCCTGGCCACGCTCGGGTACGGCGACGTGCTGACGGTGACCCCCTGGGCGCGTTCGCTCGGCTCCCTGCTCTCCGTCGTCGGGACGCTGTACCTCACCGTCATCGTCGCGGGGCTCGTGGGCATCTGGTCGTCCAGCCGCGATGACGTTGCGCCGGGGTGAGCGCCTGTCGGCCGTGTTCCAACCTGTCCGGCACCGGGATCGCCTCCCGTCACTCGCCCACCGGCCCTCACCTGAGGATCGAGAAGTGGCGGCTCGTCTGCGTGGTGCGCCTCTAGACTCGGGTTCATGCCGAGAACCCTGTACCTGGTGTTGTCCGGAGCCCCCGCCCCGGAAGGGGTGACCGAGCTTGTCCGGGCCCTGCACAGCCACGGCTGGCAGGTGACGGTGTTGTCCACCCCGACGGGCGCGGACTTCCACGACCACAACCAGTTGGCGGAGCTGACGGGCGAGCCGGTCCGTGTGGTGTTCCGGATGCCCGGCCAGAGCAAACCCCTTCCACCTGCCGACGTCGTGTTGGCCTGTCCGCTGACCTTCAACTCGACAAACAAGTTCGCCCAGGGGCTGGCGGACAACTTCGCGATCGCTCTTTTGTGCGAGATGGTCGGATACGGGGTACCCACCGTGGTGGTGCCGCACTGCAAACCCCAACTCGCCACCCACCCGGCCTTCGTCCGCTCCCTGGAAACGCTGAGCGCGATAGAGCCGGTCACCGTCCTGCACGACCCCGATGCCCCCTATGAGAACCGTCTGCCCTCCTGGCAGCAGGTCATCGACACCGTCAACCGCCTCTGACCGAAAGGCACAGCGTGGACCCCGCCACTCGAGGCCAGACGATCAAACGCGCCTGACGACGGCACGGCTACTCCCAGAGCGTGCTCGCCGGACTCGTGGGACGCTCCGAGTCCTGGCTCTCCCAGGTCGAACGCGGCATCTTGTCGGTGGACTCCCACGAGATCCTCACCCGCCTGGCCCGCGTCCTGCGCCTGGACCTGACCGAGCTGACCGGAACCGAAAGCGAGACGGTCACCGACATGCGCTACGACGCCGCCCGCGCGATCGAGCGGGCCATGATGCGCTACTCCACCCTGGAAACCATCGTCGCCGAGACCGGCACCGAACCCCGCGTCGACCCCGCTGCGCTCTCGGTCCAGGCACACCAGACCTACGCCGCCTACCAAGCGGCCCGCTACGACGAGGTCGGACGCCGCCTGCCCCGGCTCATCCGCGAGGCCGAAGCCGCCGCACACACCCCCGGCTCCGACCGGCCCGCCGTGTGCTCGGCCCGAGCCATGGTCTACAACACCACCGCCGCCCTACTGCGCCGAGTCGGGGAGAAGGACCTGGCCTGGCAGGCCGCCGACCGCGCCATGTCAGCCGCCGAGTGGGCCGACCAAACGTTGCTGACCGCAGTGGGCGCCTACCGGCTCGCCTACGTGTTCATCTCGCGCGGGCGGCCCGCTGAAGCGGCGGAGCTTGCGATGGGCGCGGCCTCGGCGCTGGAGCGCCGCATGCGCCCCGGAACCCCCGAGGAGCTGAGTGTCTATGGCGGTCTCCACCTCGCCGCCGCCACGGCCGCCGCCGCGGAGTTCGACCGTGCGGCGGTACCGCGCTTCCTACGCCAGGCCCGCCGTGCTGCGACCCGTTTGGGCGGTGACTACAACCTGCATGGGACCGCGTTCGGTCCCACGAACGTGGCCATCCACACCATCAGCACCGCTGTGGCGATCGGTGACGCCCGCACCGCAGTGGAAGAGGGGGAGGACCTGGACGTGGGCACGCTGCCTGCGGGTCTGGTCGGCCGGCGGGACCAGGTCTGTTTGGACTTGGCCCGCGCCTACACCCAGCGCCGCCAGGACGCCGCAGCGGTCCACACCCTGCTGGACGCCGAACGGCTCGCCCCCGAACTCATCCGCTACCACCCCGGAACCGCCGGGGTGCTGACCGAACTGCTGCGCAGGGAGCACCGGCGCTCCACACCGGAACTGCGCCCCCTGGCCAGCAGGGCCGGGGTGGCCTGAGCCAACCCGCAAAATCCTGCGGGTCTTTTGCTTGGGGTCATTGCATCCTCAATAATAGAAAGAGATATGCAGAAGGGGGGAGGGTTGACGGAAGTGTGTGCAGAGGGCCAAAGCCGGAAAGTATGGATGATTTTTGATGATTTGAGGGTTTCTATGGATTATGTAGAGAAGATAACTGAACTGGTGGGTGAGAGTACGGTTGAAGATAAGGAGCCGATTGCATGGAGTCAAGTAGAGAGGTCGATGGGTCTGACGCTTCCCGAAGACTACAAGATTCTTGCCTCTAAGTATTTTACTGTGAACCTGGGTTCTGTCTCTCTAATAACACCTCGCGCTGGAACTCCGGGTGATTCAGATCTTATGATCGCAACCAGGGAGAGCAAGGAAGAATTTGAGGAATTCCTTGCGGAGGATCCTTTTGTGGGCGATGTGCCACAAAGAATGGATGGATCACTGCTGGATGGGCACTCGGAATTTCCTGATTTTTATCCGATGGTTCCTGGGTTGTTGAAGTGGGGCAAGGACTTCATTGGAGATGAGTTCTATTGGTATGTAGATGGACCTCCGGGAGGGTGGAAAATACTAGCCAAGGAGCGCAACGGTTGGTGGTGTGAGCATGAAATGTCCGTGAGTGAATATATTTACAAGGCTGCGACCAGGGTATTAGATTGTGAAATCGTTGCAGATTCTTTTGATGATTCAAATATATTTATTGAATGGCCTTGGCCAGATAATTGAGAATCGAGAATTTCTCGGGTCTATTTCGGCTTCGGAGGCTGGATGAAGTTTGATTATTGGGTTCGGGGATGTGGCAGGGCCCCGGAAAAGTCAGGTCTGTAGGAGCCTGAGGGGACGGGTCTCGTCGCCGATCATGTGACGGTCCTTCGGACCTCATTGATGGTTTCCCGGATCAGCTCCGGAAGGATGCCCAACGCTGCGCGTAGGAGCTCTTCGATCGGCACGGCAGACTCACTGGTGTTCACATCGATGTGTCGCGCCCACTCGACCGGTTGGTAGCGGGCCAGCATCGACAAGGCGTACAGCACCGCCCACCACGCCATGAGCGGGTGCAAGCCGCGGTCCGCGCCAGGCGTGCCAGGGCCAGGGAAGAAGTACCGGTCGCCCAGGTAGGCTCGCGTCTTGGCGTTGAGTAGCTCGACGCAGGCGGTGTAGTGCTCCCCCAGGTCTGCTGTCCACTTCAGCGTGACCTCGTCGGCCTCATCGCCCAGCGGCTGGTAGGCGGGGGCGGCGTCCACGCCTGGCCCGGTGCGGTCGAAGTCGTACCCCAACACGTCGGGGAAGCCGCCCAGGTACTCGGAGAGTGGCTGGAGGTGGGGAGAGGAGACCACCCGGTGCGGCAGCGGCCGCACTACCGCGCGGACTATTGGCTGCTCGATCGCAGGAATCCGGTAGTCGGCCTGGAGCGGGATGCGTCGTTGCTGGGTGAGTGAGTGGCATAGCGGCCACTTCTCGGCTTCGGGCAGGCAGTCCCACAGCAGCTTTAGAGGCACTGATGTCTTGCCCCAGACAGGTGAGCCCAGGAACTGGGACAACCGAGCGAAGCTTCCTTTTGTACCTGGTGCCTCGGTCGAGATCTGCACGTCAGGGAGTTGATCGGACAAGTTCTTGGCGCGGATGCCGTGTCCCGTGAGTTTCCAGTCGTCGTCGGTAGCCGTAGATGTGGCTGCTGCGATCGCTCTTCCGGCTTAGCTGAGGCCGTAGAAGAGGCGTAGGGGGCGGGTCGCGGGTGAAGCCGTGGCCGCTTGTCGGAACAGTTGCTCGGCCTGTTCCAGCCCGAACTGGTAGGTCACACTTCGCTGTTCACACCCACGGGCAGGGGCTGGTGGATTGGCGCGGGTGGCTCGGAGGTGCGCCCACGCATCGGCGTTGAAGTCCACACCATCACCTTAGAAGCTCGTCGTGTCTTCGGAGGCTGAGTGTGTGAAGGCTCTGGTGTGTTGCCGGGATCGCCTCCTGTCACCCGGGAAGTGGGTGAGCGAACCTGAAGGTCGCTCACCCACCGACAGGGGGACATCGCCTCTATCCCGTTCTGGGGCGGACACTGGTTGTGGGGGTGTTCGTCGTGTCTGGATCGGGTTGGGTGTGCAAGCGGTGCGGGTGCCGCGGGGGGAATGGTGTGAAGGCTCGGGAGGGTCGGTGCCCCGGGTTGGCGCGTAGGGGGCATGGGAGTTGGTACTTCGCGTTGGAGCTAGATGTACTGACCACGGAGGTTGAGTACAGTCCGGCAGTGATTTGACAGCAAGAGAGGGCCTCCGACATAGGTGTGGATTGTCTAGATCAACACCTGAAGTAGGTCAGGAGGCCCTCCGTGGCCCACATTACCCATGCCAACGCCCGTCTCACACCCACCGGACGCCTGGCGTTGGCCCGCTGCGTAGTCGAAGACGGATGGACTCTGCGCCGGGCCGCCGAACGCTTCCAGACCAGCGTGAGCACCACCAGGCGCTGGGCGAGCCGCTACCGCACCCACGGCCAGGCCGGGATGGGTGACCGCTCCAGCCGGCCGGCCCACTCGCCCCGGCGCACCCCCACCCGCCGCGAACGCCGCGTCATCAAACTCCGTGTGACCAAACGCTGGGGGCCCGCCCGTATCGGCGGCCACCTGGGCATGCACACCTCGACCGTCCACCGCGTCCTGACCCGCTACAAGTGCGCCCGCCTGGCCCACACCGACCGGGCCACCGGCCGTGTGGTGCGCCGCTTTGAGCACTCCCGGCCCGGCGAGCTGGTGCACGTGGACATCAAGAAGCTCGGCAACATCCCCGACGGAGGCGGCCACCGAGCGCTGGGACGACCCCAGGGCCGCAAAAACCGCGCCAAGGCCGGGTACGCCTACCTGCACAACGCCGTGGACGACCACTCCCGGCTGGCCTACAGCGAGCTCCTGACCGACGAGAAGAAGGAGACCGCCACCGGCTTCTGGAAGCGTGCCCACGCCTACTTCAGCTCGGCCGGGATCACGGTGGAGCGGGTACTGACCGACAACGGGGCCTGCTACAAGTCCCACGCCTGGCGGGACCTGCTCGCCGACCAGGGCGTCAAACACAAGCGCACCCGCCCCTACCGGCCCCAGACCAACGGCAAGGTCGAGCGGTTCAACCGGACCCTGGTCGATGAATGGGCCTACGCCCGCCCCTACACCAGCGAGAGCCAGAGGCGGGAGGCGTTCACCGGATGGTTGCACCACTACAATCACCACCGGTTCCACACCGCGATCAGCGGCCCTCCCACCACCCGCGTACCTAACCTCTCAGGGCAGTACAGTTAGGGCGCTCCTTCATGTACTTCACACTGCACACCTGCCAGAGCGTGTTCCCGCATGCGGCGACGACGGAGGCCGGGGCGACCGCCGCGCTGCGGTGCCTCCGGCTGAGGTGAGCGACTTGGCCCCGGTGCGGCGGTAGCCGGTTCCGGGGAGCACACCAGGAGCACCTCAGGGCCGCTGACCTCAGGTGGGAATGTGGGTTCACCCGTCCTGGCCTGGGGTTTCCTCACGCCCTGGGGTGGTCGACCATCGGATCAAAGGTCCGATGGCTGTGTGCCGCAGGATCCGCTGTACAAGTTGGCACCGGCGTGGATCTCCGGCAGTTTCTTGTCGGCCAGACGAACACACACCTGGGCCTGCCTGTCGGTCGCCGGATACTCCACGGCCATGGTGCACACGCGGACTACCTCGCCATCCGCATGGAGCTCCACCTCTTGAGAGAGCTCTGGAAGGGGTCCGGTCACGGTGCCGAACACCAGGGTGTCGGGGCCTTCGACACAGGCCTCCTCGATATCCACCCGCCAGTGCTCCCGTGCGGTGGCGAGCAGAGAACGGCTTCGGTCACCGAGCCCGGCCAGGGCAGGACCTCGGGTGTGGATGTGAGCGGCGATCGCGCAGCACAGACGAACAGCCCTCTGTGTGCGAGCCGACCCCGGCCAGGGACGGAACCACAACGCATACTCGAGAAGCTCCAGCGCAGCCGCCCGGGCCGCGTCACAGCCCTCGTCCGCGATCCCGAGCAGGATCGGTGCCGCCTGGACCGCGGCGGGCAGGACCGTGCCGCTGTGGTCATGGACGATTCCTCCTCCCGCCAGGAGGGAGGCCGCCGACGCGGCGTCTATCCGGCCACGGGCGTGGGCGAGACCGAGCAGGCCCTCGCGCGCCGCGGCCGAGCGGTAGTAGTCCGCGGGGCCCGGAATGGCCTCCCAGTCGGTGGTAACGATCGCATCGATCATGCCGGTATTCTCCTGCGGCGTCCTCCCGGTATGACTGCATGACAGTGCGGCGGGGGTGTCCGGAGCAGGGGTGACGGGTTCAGGAGCGGTCGAACCAGTGGTCGGTGGGGCGGTCGGGGCAGGACCGGCACTCGAAGACGTACACGCCACCGGCGTCTCCCAGCATCAGGTCGGCGGGGTTCTGCGCCGCGCGGGCCCGTTCGTGGCCCCATGGCTCCTGGCCGTTGTTCGGCCGGTCCTCCACAGGGAGCCAGGTGTGCCAGGATTCCCCGTCGTACTCCCAGCTGGAGACGGTGAGGAGGTGGTCCATGGTCTGCTCGCACGAGCCGCATTCCGGCCACACTGGGTCCTGGGTCCAGCCCGGGTAGCCGCCGATCTTGATGCCGGGGGCGTCAGAAAGGTGGTACTGGTAGCTCCAGCCGGTGTCCCGCTCCAGTTGGTCGAAGCGCTCACACAGGAGGTCGTCCAGGTCCTCCGGGAGGTCCCAGCTGGGGTACTCGCTCACCGTTTCGGGGTGGAGCGTGCAGGGGTCGGGGATGTACTTCTTTGATGCTTCGGCGTGCGGGGAGGGTGTGGGCCTGACCTGGTGCACGGAGTGTGAGCTGCGCCAGTACACCTGGGGTAGGGGGCAGAGCAGTTCACCGTGGTCGTAGGGGCACCACAGCACCTGGAGGAGGTCGCGTCCCGGAGGGAAAGGGACGTCGGGGGTGTGGTCCCGGTGGAGCTGGACGATGGGGACGAGGTCGACCTCTCCTTCGTAGGGTTCGCTGGTGTTGCGGTCGTAGTGTTCGCCGTCGCATACGGGCCAGGGCTGGTCCTGGGGCCACAGGAGCGGGCCGCCGACGGAGCTGTCGTGGATGGAGGGGCTGCCCGAACGCGGGTGCAGGCGGACCGCTCCCCTGCGCCAGGGGCGCAGTTCGGGGAAGAGGTCCTCGATGTCGACCGGGCGGGGCGGGGTGCGGCGGCTCATATGGGTCTTCCGGTGTGCGGGCTGTGCAGGGCAGGGGTGACTCTAGGCGCTGGATCCGACAAGCCGACGCTCGGCCTTCAACTGGGCGAGTGGGGGCGCCTCCGACGGTTCGGTCCCCGTCGCCGTCGGCCGTGGGCCGGGATCCAGCGGATCCGTGACATGGGCGTGCCGTGTAGTGGGCCTGTGACGCCGTTGCCGGGTATGTGGGCGGCTGTTGTACCGGTTAGGGACAGAGTCGGGGTCGCCCGTGGCGGGGCGGCTGTGGGGCGCTGGAGGGTGGACATGCGGCGCACCCGCAGGGTCACGGGATGGCAAAATGCTCCGGGAGGTGGGTGCCCACCTGTACGGGACCTTGCACTCGGGAGCACACACGGAGCATTTCAGGCCCAGATCTGGGCCTCGCGCCTCGCCTGTTCGACTCGCACACCCCTTTTGAACTGGGGTTTTGTGGCGCACCCGGCAGGATTCGAACCTGCGGCCATCGGATTAGAAGTCCGGTGCTCCGTACTTCCTGGTGGGAGCCGGCTTCAACGCCCCGCCTGTGTTACCTGGCCCGGTAGGCCCGGAGTCGGACGGAGGCGGTGACCGCCATGGGGGCGGGGAGCTTCCCGACCCGCTCGGCCAGATCCTCCGGGGTGGTGTGCCGGGCGCTGGGGCCCATGCCCACAACAGTCAGAACGTCCTCGTGGGACAGCTCCATGGTGAAGCACACCTGCCTGCTGGCCTCCGGTGAGAAGTGGTCCCCGAGGCTTTCGGCAAGGCGCTCGCCCTTGCGGGGGTCGACGTCCAGCAGGCCTAGGGCGGCCCGGGGCTCGGTGAGGTGGTCGGCCTCGGGGGTGACCACCACGAGCACGCCACCGGGTTTGAGTACGCGGTGGAACTCGGGGGCGTTGCGGGGAGCGAAGACGTTGAGTACGGCGTCGGCGGTGCCGTCGGCGAGCGGCAGGGCGCGCCAGGAGTCAGCGGTGACCGCTCCGCTGCGGGGGTGTGCCCTGGCCGCCTTCCGTGCGGCGAACTTGGAGACGTCGGTGGTCAGGCCGACCGCGTCGGGGAGTTCGTCCAGGACCTGGGTGAGGTAGTGGCCGGTGCCGCCGCCGACGTCGACGATGACGCTCCCAGCACCGATCCGGGCCGTCGTCAACTCTTCGGCCAAGGCCAGGCCGATGGGGTCGTAGTGCCCGCGGCCCTGGAAGCGGAGGCGGGCGGCGACCATCTCCTTGCTGTCGCCGGTCCCGGGCGGGGTGGCTCCGGTGAGCAGGCCCGCGTAGCCCTCCCGGGCGATATTGAAACTGTGCCCGTCCGCACAGGTCAGGCCCCGGGGTCCCCGTTCCAGGTACCGTCCGCAGACGGGGCAGGTCAGGGAGGCCGCGACGGAGGCGGGCATGCGCAGCTCGGGGCCGGTGTGGGTGTTCGTCATGATCGCGGTCAGCCTACCGGTGCAGCCCGCCTCAGCCCTCCACACCAACACCCCAGCTCCATCACTCCCGCACCAGCACCGCCACCGGGTAGGTGTCGAGTACCTCGGCCAGGTGGGCCGTGGTCAGGCCGTCCATCCGGGTCGGGGCGATGGTCCGGCCGGTGAGGCGGTCGGTCCACTCCCCCGGGCCCGAGGGCAGGGGGAGAACCGTGTCGCCCCAGCCGCCCGCGTCGGCCAGGGTCAGCGGCAGCCTGGTCGCCACCACCGCCAGGGCCGGTCGGCGGGAGCCCCGGGTGGTGCGGGCGAAGGCCAGGGCGTGCGCGGCGGAGGACCCCTGCGCGGTCAGCGGAAGGTATCCGGCGGGGCCCAGTTCCCGGCGGGCGCTCAGGCAGGTGCGGAGCAGGTGGAGTTTGGCCGCGCCGCTCTCGTCGACGGGCGGACGCCACCCCTGTTCGATCCGGGCCAGGAGCGCGGCCCGGGCCCGGTGGTCGACGGGCCTGCGGTTGTCCGGATCGACCAGGGACAGGTCCCACAGTTCGGTGCCCTGGTAGACGTCGGGCACGCCCGGGCCCAGGAGCTGGACGGCCTTCTGTCCCAGGGAGTTGCTCCATCCCGGTTGCCGGAGGGACTCGGCCATGGCCCTGATCTCGGCGTACAGGTCGGTGTCCGCGCGCAGCCGGGCGGGCCAGTCCCGGATCCGGTCCTCGAAGTCGGGGGCCTGCGCGGTCCAGGACGTACCCAGGCGGGCTTCCCGTGCCGCCTTGAGCAGGTACTCGACCAGGCGTTCATCGGACAGGGGCCAGGCCCCCAGGAGGGTCTGCCAGCCGAGGAGGTCGAGCGACGGTTCGGGCAGGGGCGCCCGTGCGCTCCAGCGGCGCACGGCGTCGGCGAAGTCCTCCGGGATCTCCGAGAGGACGGCCAGACGGGCGCGCACGTCCTCGGAGCGTTTGGTGTCGTGGGTGGACAGCGCGGTCATGGTGTGCGGTTCGGCGGCCTCGCGTCGGAGGTTGGCCTCGTGGAAGGAGTCCGGGTCCACACCGAACCCGGCCGGGTCGCCGCCGACCTCGTTCAGGGCGACGAAGCGGGTGCCCCGGTAGAAGGCGGTGTTCTCGGTGCCCATGGCCACGACCATGCCGCTGGTCTGCTGGACACGGCGGGCGAGTTCACCGCGGGGGTCCTCCCGGACGGTGCGGTCGACGGTTTTCAGGACGGGTTCGAGGTCGGGTCGGCGTTCGGCGGCGGTGCGTACGGCCCGGGCCCAGGCCGACTCGGCTTCGGGCAGGTAGGAACGGTAGACGTCGAAGGAGGTGAGGAGCTCGGCCACGGCCTCCCTCCTGTTCTCGGTCTCCCGGCCGTTCTCCCCCTCCCCGCGCTCCTTTCCGTCGCGCCTGTCCTCATCCCTGCCGCCACCTTCCCCGCACTCCCCTTCAGCCAGCAGCGCGGCGATCCGGCGCACCTCGGCGCGCAGCAGTTCCGCCGCGGCTTGGGAGCGGGCCTGGTGGTCGATGGCACCGGTGTCTGTGGGGACGCCCCGTTCCCGGGCCAGAGCGGTCAGGACGGGTTCGGCGTCGGGGTCGACGAACACCCCGCAGATCTCCCGCAGGGCGTCGTAACCGGTGGTTCCGGCGACCGGCCAGGAGTCGGGCAGGGACTCGCCGGGGGCGAGGATCTTCTCCACCACGATCCATCCGTCGAAGCGCTCGGCGAGGCGGCGCAGGTAGCCGCCGGGGTCGCTGAGGCCGTCGACGTGGTCCACCCGGAGGCCGTCGGCCCCGTCCTGCGCAGCCCAGCGGAGGATCTCGGCGTGGGTGGCGTCGAAGACGCCCGGCTCCTCGACTCGGACGGCGGCGAGGTGGTCGACGTCGAAGAATCGGCGGTAGTTGAGTTCGCTGTCGCCGCGCCGCCAGGAGACCAGCCGGTAGTGCTGGCGTTCGTGCACGTCGGCGGCGCTGTCGCCGGGGGTGTACGTGCCCGGCGCCAGGGGGAAGCGTTTGTCGAAGTAGACGAGGTGGCCGTCGGTGAGGGTGAGTTCGGCCAGGGCCGCCCGGCCGTCGTCCCCGTCGTCACCCAGGACGGGTACCAGGATCGGCCCGGAGTCGAAGTCCACGTCGAAACAGCGTGCGTAGACCGAGTCCCGGCCGTGCGCGAGGACGTCCCACCACCACGGGTTGGCGTCGGGGCGGGCCACGGACATGTGGTTGGGCACGATGTCGATGACCACACCCATGCCGAGTGCGTGCGCCCGTGCGGCGAGTTCCGCGTGGGCTCGTTCACCGCCGAGGGCCTCGGAGACCCGTGTGGGATCCACCACGTCGTAGCCGTGGTCGGATCCGGGGGCCGCGGTGAGGATGGGTGACAGGTACACGGCGCCGACGCCGAGCCGGTGCAGGTGCTCGAGCAGATCGGCCGCCTCGGCCAGGCCGAACCCGGGCCGGAGCTGGAGCCGGTAGGTCGACGTAGGCGTCGCGGACCTGTTCATGGAACCGTTCGTGGACCCGTCCCGGGGGTCGCTGTGCGCACTCATCACGGGGGATCACTGCCCGTCGGATCGGCGTGTCATGCGTGTGCGGGCCCGCCCCGTTCCTGCCCGTCCCCGTCCCGTCCCTGCTTCCGTTCGCCCTTCCGCCGCGGCCGCTCCCGGGACCGCGAGCGCGAACCTTCACCAGCGAAAAACCCTTAGTTCACCTTTTGTCCACCTGGAGTCCCCCGAAGCGCCACGGATACGTCCTGTTCCGCACACACCCGCGTTGGGAAAGGTGGTCCGGCAATGGTTAAATTCTTCGGCGGTGTTCCATTACCAGCGACAACGCGCCGGGAACCGGTGGCGAGCGGTGAAGACAATCAGGACCACCGACACCGACGAAGGGGATAGAAGCAGCGTGCTCCCGTCCAACAAGCGCACCCGCACCCAGTCCCGCTCCCAGCGCCACCCCCGGCACCGTTCGGGCGCCTACCGGGGCGCGGCCTCGGCCGCGCTGGCCGGACTACTGCTGGCGACGACGGCCTGCGGCAGCGACGAGGCCGTCCAGGGCGCGGCCCCGGCGGTCCCCGACGATCTGGAGTGCTTCTCCGGCAGCCTGGACGGCGCCGGGTCCAGCGCCCAGGAGAACGCGATGACGACGTGGATCGCGGGTTACCAGTCGGCCTGCGAGAACGCGCGCATCTACTACGACTCGATCGGTTCGGGCGGTGGCCGCAACCAGTTCATCGACGGTGCGGTGACCTTCGCCGGGACGGACGCGGCGATGGATCCCAAGGAGAACGAGGACGCCCTGGAGCGTTGCGGCGGCTCCGACACCATCAACCTGCCCGCCTACGTGGTGGCGATCGCGGTGGTGTTCAACCTGGAGGGGATCGACTCGCTGAACCTCCGCCCGGACACCCTGGCGCGGATCTTCAACCAGGACATCACGCACTGGAACGACCCGGAGATCGCGCAGGACAACCCGGAGGCCGACCTGCCCGACCTGCCGATCACCCCGGTCAACCGGGCTGACGACTCCGGCACCACGGAGAACTTCACCAACTACCTCTCGGCGGCCGCGGACGACTCCTGGCCGCACGAGCCCGGCGGGCAGTGGCCGATCACCCCCCGCGAGTCCGCCCAGGGCAACAGCGGTATCGCCGACACCGTCTCACGGGCGAAGGGCGCCATCGGGTACGTGGAGATGTCCCACCTGCACGGCCTGTCCGCGGTGAGCATCGGCGTGGGCGGGGAGTTCGTCGAGATCGCTCCCGAGGCGGCCGCCCAGGTCGTGGCCGACTCCCCCCGCCGTGAGGAGAACACCAGCGAGTACGACCTCGCGCTGGACCTGGACTACGGCACCACCGAGCCGGGCAGTTACCCGATGGTCCTGGTCAGCTACGAGACGGTGTGCCTGGACTACCCGGACCCGAAGGAGGCCGAGCGGGTCAAGGCGTTCCTGAGGTACGTGGTGAGCCCCGAGGGGCAGCAGGAGGTCTCCGCGGAGACCGACTCGACCCCGGTCAACGACTCCCTGCGCGCCGACCTCCTGGCCTCCATCGAGGCGATCGGCTCCTGATCCGGCCCCGGCGGGTCCGGCCGTTCGGACGGGTGTCCTCAGCCGCCTATCCGGCAGCGGTCGGGCCCCCGGGCCCGGTCTCCTCGTCCCACTCGTCGGGCATCTCCCGCCCGGAGGCGCGGCAGGCGCGGTGCCACAGGGAGCGCAACACGGCGCCCGGCCCCCGTCTGCGCGGTCGGTCCGGGCCCTCGTTCCGCACCCTGCCGCCCCGGGCCCTTCCCCTGCCGGACCGGGGGCCCTTCGCACCCTTCCCGGCCCCGCCCGCTCCACTGGCCGCCCTGTCGCCCCCCGCCCCGCCGACTCCGCCGATCCTGTTGACTCCGTCGGCCCGGTCGGCCGCCGGGGGTCCCGGAACCGGCCAGGCACCGCCGCCGGACCGGGGCGCGGGCGGGACCGAACGGTGCAGGGTCAGGTCGGTGAGAGTGCCCTCACCCCCGTGGATCCGGTAACGGCCGTGCAGTTCGGCGACCACGTCGGCCAGGTCCTCCTCCTCTCCGCACACCCGCATGGCGCGGGCCAGGGCCCGGGTGCGCCACAGCCGCACTCCGGCGTCGCGGGTGGGCGCGGCGGCGAGGAAGAGTTCGGTGAGCCCGGCGCGGGCGCGTTCGGCGCTGGCGAGGAGGCGGGACAGGGCCAGCTCCCCGAGCCCCCAGGCGACGGGCACCTGGAGGAGGAAGGGTGAGGGGAACCCGGTCCTCGGTGCGGCGGAGGCGAAGGAGACGCGCGGTTCGCGCAGGTAGTTGGCCTGGACGAGGCGCAGGTCCAGGTGGGGCCCCTCGCGTCCCCCCGGGGCCGCCCGGGCGCCCTCCCAGTCGGCGACCAGGGTCACGACCAGGTCGGTCTCGGTGCCGTTGAGGAGCCGGTCCACGCAGCCGCGGACCAGGTCGTAGGGGGCTCCGGCCACGTCCACCACGGCGTGCACCAGCGGAGTGCGTCGGCGCTGCACGGGGACCCGCTCCCGGTAGGCGTGCGGGTGCGGCATGAGTTCGGCCAGGACCTCGGTGCGGAAGCGTTCCGAGGGCAGGCGGGTGCGGGCCGTGGAGGCCGGGCCCACGTGCCAGGCGGTGGCGTCGCGTTCGGGGACCATGACCGCCCCGGCCTGCCACAGCCGGTAGCCGAACTCGGTGTCCTGCCCCAGGTCGAGGTCGGGGTCCACGCCTCCGGCCGCCTCGTAGAGGCTGCGCCGCACGGCGGCTGCGGCGCCCAGGTAGGCGTGGAAGCCGAGGTGGTCGGCGTCGCGCAGGCGGTCGCTCTGCTCCAGGAGGTGCTCGATCCAGTCGTGGCGCCCCCCGGTGTCCAGTTCACGGTGCAGCTCGCCCGCCCGGGCCGCAGCGAGGACGCCCTCGGGGCCGCGGGGTTCGGCGTCGGTGAAGCGGACCCGGCCGAGGGTGACGCACTCGGCGTGGGTGTGGTGCCAGCGGGCCTGGGCCTCGACGAACTCGGGGCAGGCGACCATGTCGGCGTCCATCCACATCAGGATGTCGCCGGTGCTGGCGTGCGCCCCGTAGGCACGGGCGTATCCGGCCCCCCAGCCGCCGTCGGGCGCGGCCACCACACGGCAGCTCTCGGGGCGCAGGTCGGGCAGGCTCAGGGGCGGCGCGGAGTGGTCGTCGACGACCACGACCTCGAACAGGTGCGCCGGGTAGGTCTGGGCGCACAGGGCTGCCAGGGCGAGGTTGAGGCCGACCTGGCCGCCCCTGGCGGGGATGATGACGCTGACACTGAGTTCCGGTGTCCAGCGGCCGATGGCGGGGGGTGTCAGCGCACTCCAGTCGTTGCGGAAGACACGGGCCGATACCCGCTCCACCCGGCCGCGGTGCGACACCCCGTCAACATGAGACCCTACGTGCTTATTCAGTGACACAGAGTCACTATAGCGATGTCTGGGGAACCGGAGTGAGACTCGGCGCACCGAATGTCCCCTCCGATTTGGTCTTTCAGTGCGGCATGTACAGCCCTCGGCCCACCCGGGCCGGACCGGGCCGACCGCCCGGACCGGAGTCCCCGAAGCAGCCTCTCGGCCCCTCCGTCCGGTTCGGCTCCCGGAGTTCCTCCGGTTCAGCTCCCCGAGCGGGCGTCCGCCTTCAGCATCCTGACGCCGAGGAAGACGACCCCGACGACCAGAGCGATCATGACGAGCCAGACCAGCAGGCCGACGATCACCGACAGCAGCCAGAAGAGGGCGATCACGGCCGCGACACCGGCGGCGACCCTGAGCAGTAGACGTCCCATGCGCGGAAGAATACGCGACCGCACTCCCGCCAGGGTCCCCGGCCCGCACCCCGGGCGCCGGGGGCGGGCCGGGGACCGGTCAGGCCGGACGGACGGCACCGGTGAAGACGCCGTCCCAGTAGGCGGCCAGTGAGACCTCCTCCAGCGGCTTGGACGGGTTGGAGCCGTGGATCATCATGCCGTTGCCGGAGTAGATGCCCACGTGGCTCGGGGCCGAGGCGCTGTAGAAGAACATCAGGTCACCGGGCTGGAGCTGGTCGCGCGAGACCGGAGTCCCGGCGTTGACCTGGTCGTAGGTGGTGCGCGGCAGGTTCACGCCCGCCTGGGCCCAGGCGGCCTGGGTGAGGCCGGAGCAGTCGTAGCCGTCGGGACCGGTACCGCCCCACACGTAGGGCTTGCCGATCTGGGCCCGGGCGAAGTCCAGGACGGCCTGGACGTCACCGGACACGGCGGCGGTGCCCCCCGAGGAGCCGCTGGCTCCGCCGCCGTCCACGGCCTCGGCGGCGATCGGATCGACGCCGCCCAGGCTCTCCAGCACCTCGGCCTGCTCGTCCAGGGCGGTCTCGCCCTCGGACACGGCGGTCTCGGCGGCTTCCAGGGACTCGGCCGCGGCCTCCTCGGTCGCCTCCGCCGCGTTGTACAGCTCCTCGGCGTGCTCGACGCCGCTCACGTAGTCGGCGAGCACCGTCTGCTGCCCCGCGGAGAGGTAGTCGAGGTCAGCGATGTTCTGCAGGGCGGTGTCGGCCTCACCGCCGAAGAGGACGCCCATGGAGCTGTGGGTGGCGCCGGTGTAGGCGCCCTGCACGATCACGGAGACCTGACCGGAAGCGGCTTCCAGCTCCTCCTGGGCCTGCTCCAACTGCGTCTGGAGGTCCTCCAGCTCGGCCTGGGCCGAGGAGTGGTCCTCCTGCGCCTCGTTGTAGGCGGCGTTCAGCTCGGAGAGCTCCTCCTGAAGCTCCTCGTAGCGCTCACGGGCCTCCGGCTCCGAGGGGTCGGCCAGCGCCACCCCGGAGGAGAGCACCACGGCACCGAGGGCGACGAAGCCGACCGTGGTCAGACGACGGGTGGGTTCGGGATTGCGGGTCAAAGCACCGACTGCCTTTCTCCCATACCCGTTTACCGGCACTTGAACATCCCGAAGGCACGCCGAGGGTCGGCGCGGGGATGCGCGGCGAGGGGGATCCGGCGGCGGCGAGAGGTGCCGTGAGAGATCGCCGGGTGTCGTGACGGCCCCTGCTCATGGGAAAAGGACAGCTGTTGAGCAGGGTGCAACGGCGGGTCGGACGCTGCCACCCTGGTGGTGACGAACTAGGACAATCCGACCTGGGGGAACACTAATTCATTCCCGGGACCGGACGCGACCCTTTCGTTACCTCCCACTGGGCAACCCGCTTGACCTGCGAGGACCACACCCTCCCCGGAAAGTCCGCCACGAGCGCGACTGGGGGCGCCTCATCCCACGCAGAGCACACCAAAACCAGACCAAGCCCCGATTTTACCGTGACGCGTCTCACATTGAATCGGGGAAGGGGGCGGGCGCCGCGAGTGCCCGCCCCCGCGCAGGTCACAGGTAGCGATCCCACCAGTCCAGGACCGCCTCGAACCGGGCCACCCGGTGGCTGGGCAGGCCCGAACGCGACAGCTCGTGCCCCTCCCCCGGGAACAGCAGCATCTCGGTCTCGACCCCGCGCCGCCTGAGCGAGACGAACAGGCGCTGGGCCTGTTCGACGGGGCAGCGCCAGTCCTGTTCGGAGTGGATGATCAGGAACGGTCCCTCGATCCGGTCCGCATAGGTGAGCGGGCTCTCCTCGTACCAGCTCTCCGGCGGTCCGTACAGCGGCTCCGGGAAGAGGGAGCCGATGTCGGAGGACCCGTGGAAGCTGTCGATCGCGTTGACCGCCCGCTCGCTGATCGCGGCGCGGAAGCGCTCGCCGTGGTGGGCGGCGATCCACGTGGTCATGAAACCGCCGTGCGAACCGCCCATCACCCCCACCCTGGAGGCGTCCAGCCGGTCGTCCTCAAGCGCCTTGTCCAGGAAGGCCAGGACGTCGATCGAGGTGACGGCGCCCACCGAGCCGATGATCGACCGGGCGTGCTCCTGACCGTAACCCGCCGACCCGCGCGGGTTGCAGTAGACCACCGCGTACCCGGCCGCCGCGTAGACCTGGGTCTCGTCGAAGAGCTGCCAGCCGTACTGGGCGAACGGGCCGCCGTGGATCATCAGCACCACCGGATGGGGCCCCTCGCCCTCGGGGACCGCCACCCAGCCGTGGACCTCGTTGCCGTCCCCGGTGCGGGCGGTCAGCTCGACCACCGGCAGCGGATCCAGCGCCTGGTCAGTGAAGGAGGTCAGGGCCCGGACGCCCTCGCCCTCCCCCGCGAGCGCGTACAGCTCTCCGCTGTCGCGCTCGCCGGCGGCCACCGCGACGGTGACCCCGCCCGCGTGGTCGAAGCCCCTCACCTCGACGTGCCCGCCCAGCAGGGTGGTGCGCACGCCGCCCGGGGTGATCCGGTACAGCTCGACCGCCCCGCGGTTCTCACCGGCCACAAGGACACCGTGGTCCGTCATCCGGGCGCGCGTGCCGGGCGAGAGCACGGTCCGCGGGTCCTCGGTGCCGGTCAGCCGCCGGGGAGCGCCGGAGCCGTCGAAGGGGACCGACCACAGGCCGGACACCCGGCCCACGAAGTCGTCGCCCTCCGGGCCCAGCTCGTCACCGAGGAAGTACACGGTGGCACCGTCCCCGGACAGGCTCGGGGCCCCCGCGTCCAGGTCGCCCCGGGTGATCCTGCGCAGCTCCGCGCCGGGCTCGGGGGCGCAGGTCCACAGGTCCGTGTACAGGTCGGTGTCGCGGCTCGGGTGCAGGGCCGCGTCGAACACCAGGCCGCTGCCGTCCGGGGTCCAGACCGGCTGGCCGTGGTCGGCGTCCCCCTCGGTGATCCGGGCCGGCTCGCCCGCCTCGCCCGATGGGTCGACCGGAGCGCTGACGAAGATGTGCTGGCGCCGGTCGTTGGTGAACCCGAGGCCGTCGGCCCGGTACTTCAGTGCGGTGATCCGGCGCGGCGGCTCGTTGTCCGGGGTGCCGTCCACATAGCGCTTCTCCTCCGGCACCCGCGCGTTGTAGGCCAGTCGGGCGGAGTCGGGGCTCCAACTGAACGGGCCCGTCCCGAGGGGGTGGTCGGTGACCTTCCACGGCTCGCCGCCGTCGGCGGGCAGCACGTGGATCTGCGCGTGCCTGTCCTCGTCGGGGCGGAGGAAGGCGATCCAACGGCCGTCGGGCGAGAAGAGCGGGGAGCTGTCGCGCGTGCCCCGGGTGAGCTTGCGGGGCGGCTCGGAACCGTCGGTGGGCACGCTCCACAGGGAGCCGGGGTAGGCGTCCTCCTCCAGGTCGGGCCGGGTTACGGCGAAGACCGCGCGGCTGCCGTCAGGGGACAGCGAGGGGGCGCCGATGCTGTGCAGGCGGGCGATGTCAGCGGGTTTCATACACGAGTGGCGGCCGAGCCCGCAGGCCCGTCCACCGTCTCCTTCCCTTGGGTACTGGGATCCCGGTGGCCCGGTCAGGCCTCCGATCAGGGGGCCATCCCACCCGGACCCTATCGATGCGCAACCGGGCAGAGCCAGGCCTTCCCGTCTTTTCGGTCACCGCTGGGGCGCTCCGGACCTCAGTGCCCCCGGTCGGTCTCCAAACGCGTGCAGACCCAGCGCCCGCCCTCCCTGCGCAGCCGGAACGCGAACACCCGCGAGCGCCGGTCGCAGTCGATCACGGCGCTGGCCTCCACCCCAGACGCACCCAGCGGCTGGTGGAACACCCTGGCCAGACGGGGCGCCATGGCGCACCCGACCGTGCCGCGCAGACGACGCAGCTCCTCCCGGACCGGCACCGTCACCTGGTTGCGCAGCACCTCGGGGGCGCGCCTGCCGACAAGGACCTCGGCCATCTGCTGGGCCAGCCGGTGCACGTCCCCGGGGGTCCGGTGGCCCGCCAGCAGGGGTGCCCCGCACCGGCCCACCGACATGCCCCGGACCGGGGTGCGCGCGGGGGTGCGCGTCGGCCGCCAGGGGTTGGCGGACGCGCGGGCGCAGAGCGGGCGCCGACAGGGGTGGCCGTGGGAGGAGTGCGACATGAACAGATCCCTTCCGAGGAGGAACGAAGCCCTTACCCCCTACAAGGAGCCGCCGACCGGACGCCCGTGCCACCTGGAATTCCAGCTTTCCCCGGCGGTCGACACGACGCACCCGGCCCGAGCGCCCCCTACCCGGGAACCGTCATACTTCAAGACGTGACACACGCGTACCTTTCCTCCCCCGTGCCCGTCGCCCTCGCCCACCGCGGCGGATGGCTCACCGACGACCAGGGCGAGCGCCGCACCGAGCTGGAGAACACGGCCGCGGCCTTCCAACACGCCGTGGACCTGGGCTACACGTACCTGGAGACGGACGTGCACGCCACCAGTGACGGCGTGCTGATGGCCTTCCACGACGACACCCTGGACCGCACCACCGACCGGCCGGGCGCCATCTCCGAACTGCCGCACAGCGAGGTCGCCCGCGCCCGTGTCGCGGGCAAGGAGCCGGTGCCCCTGCTGGAGGACCTGCTCGGCGCCTGGCCCCAGGCGCGTTTCAACATCGACCTGAAGTCGGACGGCGCCGTCCTGCCCCTGCTGGAGGTGCTCCGCCGCACCGACGCCTGGGACCGGGTGTGCGTGGGCTCCTTCGACCAGGACCGCCTGGACCGGGCACGCCGCCTCTACGGCCCCCGGGTCGCCACGTCCTGCGGCCCGGTGGACGTGGCCCGGCTCCGGCTGGCCTCCCTGTCCCCGTTTCTGCGCCCGGTCGCCAGCCGTGTCCCGGTCTGCGCCCAGATCCCCCTGAGCCACAACGGGTTCCCCCTGCTCAGCCGGGACGTCATCCGCACCGCGCACCGGCTCGGCATGCAGGTCCACGTGTGGACCATCAACGACCCCGAGGTGATGGAACGCCTGCTCGACGCGGGGGTGGACGGAATCGTCACCGACAACACCCTCGGGCTGCGCGAGCTGCTCCTGCGACGCGGCCGCTGGAACCGGAGCCTCCCCAGAACCCCGAAGAACGGATAGTCCCGCGATGCCCACTCCCCCCGAAACGGCCGAAGGCCAGAGCCCTTCGGCCGACCCCGACCAGCGCAGGCGCGAACAACGCGGCTGGTACCTCTACGACTGGGCGAACTCGGTGTTCATCACCTCGGTGGTCACCGTCCTCATCGGCCCCTACCTGAGCGGTCTGGCCTGCGCCTCGGTCGGAGCAGCCGACACCGAGGCCTGCCGTGACGCCTCCCTGGCCATCACACCGCTGGGCGCCGACTTCCTGACGCTGCACCCCAACGCGCTCTACCCGGCTCTGACCACGGTCGCGATCCTGCTGCAGATCCTGCTGCTGCCGCTGGTCGGCGCGCTGGCCGACCACACCAAGCGCAAGAAGACCTGGCTGCTCCTGCTCGCCACGGGCGGATCGGTGTGCACCAGCGCCCTGTACTTCACCACCGAGGGCTACCTGCTCGCCTCGGTCCTGTTCCTGGCGGCCAACCTGCTGTTCGGGTTGTCGATCGTCGTCTACAACGCCTTCCTCCCGGAGATCGCCACACCCGACGAACGGGACCGGGTGTCGGCCGCCGGATGGGGGATCGGCTACCTGGGCGGGGCCCTCCTCCTCGCCTTCCACCTGGTCCTGGTACTCACCGCCGCCGACGCCGCCTGGGCCGCACGGGTGGCCTTCGCCTCGGTCGGTATCTGGTGGGCCGGGTTCACGGTCATCTCGATCAGGCCGCTGCGCAACCGCTACGGCGCGCTCGCCGCGCGCAGCCACGGGCGGCCCCGGGTCGGCGAGTCCCTGCGCGACTTCGGGCACACCCTGCGCGACATGCGCAGGTACCCCGACACCATGCTGTTCCTGCTGGCCTTCATCTTCTTCAACGACGGTGTGCAGGCGACCATCCGCTACGCGGCCCCCTTCGCCACCCAGGACCTGAACCTGGGCCAGGACTCCCTGATCATGACCATCCTCATCATCCAGTTCGTTGCCTTCGCGGGGGCGTTCGCCACCGGAGCGATCGCCGCCCGCCTGGGACCGAAGCGGACCGTGCTCGGCAGCCTGGTGGTCTGGTGCCTGCTGGTGGGGGTGGGCTACTTCCTGCCCGCGGGCAACGTCGCCCTGTTCGTCGCGATGGGTGTCGGCATCGGCCTCGTACTGGGCTGCACCCAGTCCCTGGCCCGGTCGATGTTCTCCCAGCTCATCCCGCGCGGCCGGGAGGCGGAGTACTTCAGCCTCTTCCAGATCTCCGACAAGGGCTCCACGTTCCTGGGCTCCCTGGTCGTGACCGTCGCGGTGAGCCTCACCGGGGGCTACCGGGTGGCGATCCTCTCCCTGATCGCGTTCTTCGTGCTCGGCGGGGTCCTGCTGTGGCGGGTCCGCATGCGCGAGGGCATCCTCGCCGTGGGCAACGAGGTGCCCGCCAAGCTCTGACCCGTGCCCGGCCGGTACGGAACGTCGTCGCCCCCGGTGATACTGGGGGCGACGACGTTTGCCGGTCTCCACGGGGGGTGTGGTGCGGTTTCTGCACGGGGTGTGGTCGAGGGACGCACTGGTGCTCTGGGGCGAGGGGGACCCGGTGTCGGCGCCGACCGCCGCGAAGCCGGGCGCGCACCCCTTCGCGGCGGGTACGGCGGAGCTGCGGGACCTGGTGGCCAGGGCCGGGGCCGACGCCGACGGGCCCCGTTCCGCCGAACTGGTCCTCCAGCTGCCCGGAACCGACGGGGCGCCCGCACCCTCCGACTCCACCGACACGGCGCCCGCCGAATTCCGCCCCTGGCGGGTCCCGGCCCTGGAACTGTCCCCGGCCCGGGCCGACTCCCTGCTGGCCGCGCTCGACGAACCGCCCTGCCCGCTCGGCCCCGCCCTGACCCACCTGCGCGCGGTCCACACCTTCGCCGAACGGCTGGTCCTGGCGGGCTGTGTCCTGCCCGACCTGGTCGGCGCCCCGCCACGCGCCCGTTGGCGACCGGCCCCGATGGACACCGCCGAGGCACACCTGGCCGCGCTCACCGAGGCCCTGCCCGCCGCGGCCACCGCCCACCTGGGCGGGGAGGAGGGCGCGGAGACCGCCCGCGCCTGTGTGCTGGCACCCCTGGAACTACTCACCGACGCCGCGGCCCGCCGTCTGTCCCCGCCCAGGAGCGCACCGGAGCCCGGCCCCGCGGACGCACCCGCGGCGCTTCTGGCCTCCGCGCTCGCCGGGGAGCGCACCCGGATCGGCGAGGACGCCGCCCGGGCGCTGCGCGGCCCCCTGCGCGAGTGGCGGGACCGGGTGCGCGGCGGCGGCCGGGCCCAGCTGCTGTTCGTGCTGCGCGAGCCCGAACCCGAGAGCGCCCGGGGCGGCCCCCGGCCCTGGACACTGGAGTTCTGGGTGCGCTCCACCACCGACCCCGGCCTGCGCCTGCCCCTGGAGCAGGTGTGGCTGGGCGAGGGCGCGGCCTGGCTGCCCGAGGACGTGGCCGCCACCGCCCTGGCCGATCTGCGGCGCGCCGCCCGCCACCTGCCCGCGCTCCACCGTGCCCTGCGCGAGCTGGCCCCGGAACGGCTCCACCTGGACACCGCGGGCGCGCAGGCGTTCGTCGGCGGCGCCGCGGCCCGGCTGTCCTCGGCTGGGTTCGGCGTGGTGCTGCCCGAGTGGAGCGGACGCGACGCACTCGGGCTGCGGATGACCGTGAGCGAGGGGCCCAGGCGGCGCGGCCGCGGCGGGG
Source organism: Nocardiopsis sp. iso_40 (assembly GCF_056173285.1). Taxonomy (NCBI): domain Bacteria; kingdom Bacillati; phylum Actinomycetota; class Actinomycetes; order Streptosporangiales; family Nocardiopsidaceae; genus Nocardiopsis; species Nocardiopsis sp. iso_40. The sequence goes on from NZ_CM149666.1 coordinate 3,393,813, forward strand.
TGGGCCCCGACGACCTGGTCGACGTCTCCTTCGAGGCGCTGCTGCGCGGTCCGGGGTCCGGGAACCCCCTGTCCGAGGAGGAGCTGGAGGAGCTCGCCGAGCTGGCCCGGCTCAAACGCTCCCTGGTCCGGGTCCGCGGCCGGTGGATGGAGATCGAACCAGAACGGGTCGGGGCCGCCCTGGACCTGATGCGCCGGAGCGGGCGCGGGCGGATGCGCCGTGAGGAGGCGCTGCGGGCGGCGATAGGCGTGCAGGAGCCCCCGCTGCCGGTGGCGGACGTGGTGGCCGACGGCCCGCTGGGAGCCCTGCTGGACGGCGGGGCCAAGGCCGGACCCCGGCCGATGGGGACCCCGCCCGGGTTCGAGGGCGTGCTCCGGCCCTACCAGGACCGGGGAGCGGCCTGGCTGCGGTTCCTGGGTGAGCTGGGCCTGGGAGCGGTACTCGCCGACGACATGGGGCTGGGCAAGACCGTGCAGCTGCTGGCGCTGCTCACCGACGAGCGCGCCGGGGGCCCCGCGCCCGGACCCACCCTGCTGGTGTGCCCGGTGTCCCTGTTGGGCAACTGGCGCCGGGAGGCCGGGAAGTTCGCCCCGGGACTGCGGGTGCACGTCCAGCACGGCCCGGACCGGCCGGTCGGCAACGCGTTGGCCCGGCTCGTGGGCGCGTGCGACCTGGTGGTCACCACCTACGGGGTGGTGGCGCGCGACTCCGGGGAACTGTCCGGGATGCCCTGGCACCGGGTGGTCTGCGACGAGGCCCAGGCGCTGAAGAACCACACCACCCGACAGGCTCGGGCGGTGCGTTCGCTGCCCGCCGCGACCCGGATCGCGCTCACCGGTACCCCGGTGGAGAACAACCTGGGCGAACTGTGGTCGGTGATGGAGTTCGCCAACCCGGGGCTGCTGGGTTCGGCCGCCGACTTCCAGCGCGCGGTCGCCGACCGGGCCGAGGCGGAGGAGGGCGCGGGGGACGGCACCGACCTGGTACGCCGCCTGACCGGGCCGTTCGTGCTGCGCAGGCTCAAGACCGACCGGTCGATCATCGCGGACCTGCCGGAGAAGCACCAGATGCGCACCTGGTGCACGCTCACCCCCGAGCAGGCCTCGCTGTACCGGGCCGTGGTGGACGACATGGCCGAGCGGATGGCCGAGGCCGACGAGCGGGAACGCAAGGGGCTGGTGCTGTCCGCCATGTCCCGGCTCAAACAGATCTGCAACCACCCGGCGCAGTTCCTCGGGGACGGTTCGGCGCTGGCTGGGCGCTCCGGCAAACTCGACCGGCTGGAGGCGATCCTGGGCGAGGCGGTGTCCGAGGGGGACAAGGCGCTGTGCTTCACGCAGTACGCGCGCTGGGGTGAGCGCCTGGCGCCCTACCTGCGCTCCAGGCTCGGGGTTCCGGTGCTGTGGCTGCACGGCGGCACCTCCCGGGCCGACCGCGAGCGGATGACCGAGCACTTCCAGACGGCGGCGGGGCCGGTGGTGTTCCTGCTGTCCCTGAAGGCGGCGGGGACCGGGTTGAACCTGACCGCCGCCAACCACGTGGTGCACGTGGACCGGTGGTGGAACCCGGCGGTGGAGAACCAGGCCACCGACCGGGCCTTCCGGATCGGGCAGCGCAGGGACGTCCAGGTGCGCAAGATGGTCTGTGTGGGCACCGTGGAGGAACGGGTGGACGAGATGATCGAGCGCAAGAGCGCACTGGCCGACGGCGCGGTGGCCACCGGTGAGCAGTGGCTGGGCGGGCTCTCGGTGGAGGACCTGCGCGAGGTGGTGCGGCTGGCGCCCGAGGCGGTGGCCGGATGAGCTGGTCGGAGCTGGTGGAGGCGGCCCTGGGCGGTTCCGGGGGCGGCGCGGTGGAACGGATCTCGGTCCGGCCCGGCGAGGTCCTGGGCCGGGTCCGGGGCAACGATGTGAGCCTGATCCGCGCCGTGTGGCCCGATCAGGAGTGGGACCGGGCCGGTGCCGCACTGGCCTCGCAGCCGCTGTTCCGGGCGCGACTGCTCTCCGGTGAGCTTCCGGAGGCCGCGGAGCGGGTGTTCGCCCTGCTCGGCCTGGCCCTGGTGCCGCGGGGGTGGGGCGAGGTGGTGGCCACGTGCTCCTGCGACCACTGGGCGGGGCGCTGCGCGCACCTGTCGGCGACCGCCGCCGCGCTGGGGGCGGAGGCCGACCGCGATCCCTTCGCCCTGACCCGGTGGGCGGGCCGGGAACGGCGTGCGTTGGTGGAACTGGTCAGGGGCGTGTCCACCGGAACAAAGGAGGCCTCGGAGCAGGGCGCGGATTCGGGAGAGGATCACCGCCGCGCACTTTCGGAGGAACACGCCGACGCTGGTGGCGACGTTTTCGCCGCTCGGGCGCAAACGGGTTCCGCCCTTTCCCCGGCGGCCTTCTGGCGAACCCCGCCCCCTCCCCCGGTTCCGTCCCTTCCGGCAGGGGCCGGCGATCGCGTCAGAGCCGCCGCCCCAGGGCATATCGCCGACGAGCTGCCCGGTTTCGACCGCTTCCGCCGTCCCTTTTCCACCGACGAAGAGGGCCCCTGAAGCATCCGCTCGACTTTCTTGCGGAAAAGCCGGTACGACCCACGAAACACGGTTACGATTCGCCTGAAGATGCCTCGCACAAACTAGTCCTGATTGGTACCTCTCTCCTATGGCCGATCGCTTCCCCCCCCACATCAACATGGACACGCCGAGCATCGCGCGTATGTACGACTATCTGCTGGGCGGGAAAGACAACTTCGAGGCGGACCGGGAAGCCTGCGAGGAGCTCGCCAAGGGCATCCCCGAACTCGTCTCCTTCGCCAACGACAACCGGGCCTTCCTCGGGCGCGCCGTCGAGTACGTGAGCAGGCAGGGTGTGGAACAGTTCCTCGACCTCGGTGCCGGCCTGCCCACCACCGAGAACACCCACCACGTCGCCCAGCGGGCCAACCCGAGGGCGCGCGTGGTCTATGTGGACCACGACCCCATCGTGCTGGCCCACGGCAGGGCGCTGGTCACCGACAGCGCCGGCACCGCGTTCCTGATGGCCGACATCCGCGACACCGACCAGATCCTCAGCGCGCCGGAGACCCACCGGCTCATCGACACCGACCAGCCGGTGTGCGTCATGCTCGTCTCACTGCTGCACTGCCTGCCCGACGAGAGCGACCCCTTCGGCATGGTCCGCTCCCTGCTCGACCGGCTCGCCCCCGGCTCCTGCGTGATCTTCTCCCACATCGTCTCCGACGACCCCGAGGCGGCTGCCTGGATGACCGAGAAGATCCTCTCCTTCGGCACCCCCTGGGGCCGCGTGCGCAGTCCCGAGGAGGCCTCCGCCGTGTTCTCCGGCCTCGAACTCGTGAGCCCCTGGATCGACGGCCGCGACCAGGGCCCCCGGGCCGTGGACTGCGCCACCTGGCGCCACCCCGACCGGGAGCCGCTCCAGCGCCCCGACGACCCCGAGATCAAGAGGTGGGAGATGTCCGGGGTCGCCTTCAAACGCTGACCCCGCCGTGCGGCGAGGGGCCCGGCCCGGGAGAGCCCGCCCCGCTCCGGCGGGGCTGGCGGGTCAGGCCCCCGCGTCCTCGTCGAAGACCTCCCGGGCGATGGCGAAGGCCTTGTCGGCGGCCGGGCCCCCGCGGTAGACGGCGGCCTGGAGGAACACCTCCCCGATCCCGTCCGGGGGCAGGCCGTTGCGCAGGGCCGCCCGTACGTGCATGGCCGACTCGCCCCGGTGGCCCTTGGCGGCCAGGGCGGCCAACACCGTGCAACTACGGGTCCGCCGGTCCAGGCCCGGGCGGGTCCAGGCCTCACCCCAGGCGTACCGGGTTATCAGGTCCTGGAAGGGTTGGGTGAAGGCGCTCCTCGGCCCGGACCGCGTGCGCGTCACCGAGCACGCTCCGGCGCACCCGCGTCCCGGCGCCTTACCGGTCCGCGGCGGTCAGGTGCCGGGTGATGAGCGTGTTCACCTGGGCCGCGTTCGACCAGGACAGCATGTGGGCCGCGTCCGGGAGCACCACGAGCCGCGCTCCGGGGACCCGTTCCGCGATCAGCGCGCCGTTGCCCTCGGGCGGGGTGGCGGTGTCGTCGGCCCCGGCGACGACCAGGGTGGGCGCGGTGATCCGGTGCAGGTCCGCACGTACGTCGTGGTTCTCGATGGCGCCGCAGCAGCCCGCGTACCCCTCGTCGGGGGTGTCGACGATCTGGTCGCGCAGGAGGGTGACGTCGTGGGGGTGCTCCTTGGCGTAGCCGGGGGTGAACCAGCGCTGCACGACGTTGTCGGCCAGGGCGGCGGTGCCCTCGGACCGGACCAGGGCGGCCCGGTCCCGCCAGTTCTGCGCGGGGCCCATGTACGGGGAGGTGGCCATCAGGACGAGGCGGTCGATGCGTTCGGGAGCGTTGACGCCCAACCACTGGCCGAGCATGCCGCCGATGGACAGGCCCGCGTAGTGGGCGCGTTCGATCCCCAGCCGGTCGAGGAGGGCGAGGACGTCGCCGCCCAGGTCGGCCATACTGTAGGGACCCTGGGGAGCGGGCGAGCGGCCGTGCCCGCGCAGGTCGACGCGGATCACCCGGAAGACGGTGGAGAGCGCCTCGACCTGCGGTTCCCACATCTGGCCGGTGGTGCCCAGGGATCCGGCGAGCACCAGCGGCGGTGCGTCCGCGGGGCCGCTCACGGTGTGGTGGAGGTCAACGCTCATCGGTTTCCTTCTTCGCTGTCGGTACGGTCCGTCCGGCCGGTCCTACCCCTCACCCGGTCGGTGAACACCGCGGCGGCGCCGAGGTAGGCCATGGGGTCGAGCGGGGCGGGCCGGTTGCCGCCGGTGTGGCGGTAGCACCCGCGCGTCGGCCTGCCAGGTATGCACGAGGGTGTGCGGGCCGACTCGGCCGTAGCTGTCGCGGACCTGCCCGGCCACGATGATGCGCTGACCCCGCGGTTCGCCCCGACGGATGTGGTGGACATGTGGCTGTTCCTTGCGGAGCGGGCCCCGGGGTGGGCGGGGCCCGCCGGGGACGTCAGGCGTGCAGCACGACGGCCAGGCCCTGGCCGACTCCGATGCACAGCGCGGCCAGGCCCCAGCCGCCGCCGCGCCTGCGCAGTTCGTGGGCGAGCGAGCCGAGGACGCGCGCTCCGGAGGCGCCGAGCGGGTGGCCGATGGCGATGGCTCCGCCGTTGCGGTTGACGATGTCGGGGTCCAGCCCCTTCCAGCTGCGGACACAGGCCAGGGACTGGGCCGCGAAGGCCTCGTTGAGTTCGACCGCGGACAGGTCGTCCCAGCCGATCCCGGCGCGTTCGAGGGCGATCTCGGCGGCGCGGACCGGGCCGATGCCGAACACGTCGGGGTCGACCCCCGCGGCACCCCGGCTGACCAGGCGGGCGAGGGGTTCGCGGCCGGTGGTGGCGGCGGCTCCGGCGTCGCCGATCAAAAGGGCCGCGGCGCCGTCGTTGAGGGGGGAGGCGTTGCCCGCGGTGATGGTGCCCTCCTCGCGGAAGGCGGGTTTGAGCCCGGCGAGTTTGTCGGCGGAGGTCTCGCGGATGCTCTCGTCGCGTTCCAGGCGGGCGCCCTCGACCTGGACGATCTCGTCGTCGAAGACACCGTCGGCCCAGGCGCGGGCGGCCTTGGTGTGGCTGGCCAGGGCGAAGGCGTCCTGGTCCGCGCGGCTGACGCCGTACTGGCCCGCCAGACCCTCGGTGCTCTCCCCCAGGGAGACGGTCCACCTGCGGGGCATGCGCGGGTTGACCATGCGCCAGCCGAGGGTGGTGGAGTGCAGGGCGGCGTCGGCGGCGGGGAAGCCCTTGGCCGGTTTGGGCAGCACCCAGGGGGCGCGGCTCATGGACTCGACTCCCCCGGCCAGGACCAGGGAGGCGTCACCCGTCTGGATGGCCCGGCTGGCCTGGACGGCCGCCTCCATCCCGGAGCCGCAGAGGCGGTTGACGGTGGCTCCGGGAACGGAGGTGGGCAGCCCGGCCAGGAGTGTGGCCATCCGGGCGACGTTGCGGTTCTCCTCGCCCGCTCCGTTGGCGTTGCCGAACAGGACCTCGTCGACGGCGGCCGGGTCGAGGTCGGGGCTCCGGTCGACCAGGGCTCTGATCACGTGCGCGGCGAGGTCGTCGGGGCGGGTTCCGGAGAGTGCGCCGCCGTACTTGCCGAAGGGGGTGCGGACGGCGTCGAGGACGTAGACGTCGGTCACCGTGTGCCTCCTGGGTTGAGGGGGTGTGTCCGTCGGTGGGTTCGGTCCGGCGGACCGGAACCCATTACCTAACAGTGTTAGGTAGCGTACCCGCCCGTGTTTGGACGACCCCGGCCGGGCTCAGGCGGCCCCGGTCAGGCGGCCCCGGTCAGGGAACGGACCACCGAGAGTTCGGTCGCGGTGGGGGCCGGGGTCCGGGCGAGGTCCTCGGAGACCCGCAGGTCCCAGCCGGTCGCCTCGCGCACCGCCGCCGCCTCCACGCCAGGGTGCACGCCCACGAGGGTGAGTTCGCGGGTGAGCGGGTCGGGTTCGAGCACCCCGAGGTCGGTGATGACCCGGACGGGACCGGCGCCGGTCAGCCCGAGCCGCTCTCGGTCCCCGGGGCCGGTGCCGTGGCCCACCGAGGTCACGAAGTCCACCCTCTCAACGAACGCGCGCCGGCTGTGCCGCATGATCACGATGACCTCGCGGCAGGAGGCGGCGATCTCGGGGGCGCCGCCGGCACCGGGAAGGCGCACCGCCGGGTCGTCGTAGGCCCCGATGACGGTGGTGTTGATGTTGGCGTACCGGTCGATCTGGGCGGCGCCGAGGAAGCCGGCGTCGATACGCCCGGCCTGGAGCCAGTAGTTGAAGACCTCGGGCACCGAGACCACGGTGTCGGCGGTGTCGGCGAGGACCCCGTCGCCGATGGACAGCGGCAGGCGGTCGGGGGACGCGCCCAGGGTGCCGGACTCGTAGATCATCCACAGGTCGGGGGCGTGGGTGCGGCTGGCCACGTTGGCAGCGGCGCTGGGGAGCCCGATGCCGACGAAGCAGGCCGTCCCGTCGCGCAGCGAGCGCGCCGCGGTGACGGTCATCATCTCGTCGGCGGTCCATGTCACGGTGGTCACGCGCCCCTCCCCGCGGACTCGGGGCCGTCCGCGGACCGGTCGGCCGCGGCGGGCTCGGCGGCCACCCGGGCCGCGGCCGGACGGGTGGCCGAGGTGAGTTCGGCGAGCCAGGCGGTGAAGGCCTCTCGGTCGCGACCGATCGCGTCCCAGGCCCGGTAGGCGGCGTTGTCGCGCTCGTAGTAGCCGTGCGCGTAGGAGGGGGCGGCGCCACCGGGGACGACGCTGACCGCGTCGACGACCCGGCCCGGCAGGATCACCTGCCCGGGGACGGGTTCGAGCTCGTGCACGACCTCCTCCACGGTGACCAGGACCCGGTCGGCGGCCAGGGCGGCCTCCTTCTGGATGCCGGTGATGCCCCACAGCTGCACGTTGCCCGCGGCGTCCGCGCGCTGGGCGTGGATCACGGTGACGTCGGGGTTGAGCGCGGGGACGGCGGCCAGCTCCTGTCCGGTGAAGGGGCAGGTGATGGTCCTGATGTCGGGGGTGTTCCCGGCCAGGTCGGTACCGCTGTAGCCGCGCAGGACGGCGAAGGGCAGGCCGGAGGCGCCCGCGACGTAGCGGTTGGCCATCCCGGCGTGGCTGTGCTCCTCTATCTCCAGCGGGACCGGCCAGGAGCGGGTGACGGCGTCCCGGAAGCGGTGCAGCGATCCCACCCCGGGGTTGCCGCCCCAGGAGAAGACGAGTTTGCGCGCGCACCCGGCACCGATGAGTTGGTCGTAGACGATGTCGGGCGTCATCCGAACCAGCGTGAGGTCGCGCAGGCCCTGGCGGATGACCTCGTGCCCGGCGGCCACGGGAATGAGGTGGGTGAACCCCTCCAGCGCGACGGTGTCGCCGTCGTGGATGAGCTGCCGGACCGCCTCGTCCAGGGGCACGGCCATGGCGACCCTCCTGTTCGCATAGCGCACATTTGTTCACATTGAGAACTTACTGGGTACGAACGTAGCGGCGATCACAGTGAGGGTCAAGGCGTGCCCCACCTGTTCGGTATGAGAACATCGCGATGACCGCGGCCCGCCGCACCGCGGCCGCACCCCCGACCCCGATCCCGGAAGGCCTCATGACCACCGAAGAAGCCCCCGACCGCGGAGCCCACTTCGTGCAGTCCCTGGAACGGGGGCTCATGGTCGTCCGCGCCTTCTCGGCCGAGCGCCCGGCCATGACCCTCAGCGAGGTCGCACGCGCCACCGACCTCACCCGGGCCGCCGCCCGGCGCTTCCTGCTGACCCTGGTGGACCTGGGGTACGTGCGCACCGACGGCCGGATGTTCTCCCTCACCCCGCGGGTACTGGAGCTCGGCTACGCCTACGTGGCCTCCGCGGGTCTCCCCGACGTGACCCAACCGCACCTGGAGGACCTGTCCGCCCGCGTGCACGAGTCGGCTTCGGTGTCGGTGCTGGAGGGCGACGACATCCTCTACGTCGCCCGCGTGGCCACCTCGCGGATCATGGCCGTGTCCATCTCCGTGGGCACCCGCTTCCCCGCCTCCACCACCTCCATGGGCCGGGTCCTGCTGGCCGGGTACGACGACGCCGGGCTGGACGCCTACCTGGACCGGGTCGAACTACGGCCGCTGACCCGGTTCACCGTCACCGACACCGCCGAACTGCGCGCGGAGATCCTGCGCGTGCGCGCACAGGGGTACGCGATCGTCGACCAGGAACTGGAGGAGGGCCTGCGCTCGCTGGCCGCCCCGATCCGCGACGACGCCGGCCGGGTGATCGCCGCCGCCAACGTGTCCGCGCACGCCAACCGCTCATCGATCGAGGACGTACGCCGCGACCTGCTCCCCGCCCTGCTGGAGACCACCGCCCGGATCGAGGCCGACCTCGCCTCGGTCGCCCGGCGCGACACCGCCGGCTGACCCCTTGGGTCCGGGCGGGCGGTGTGCGCGCCCGGGCGGGAGCGCGGCCCCGGCCTACCGTGCGCACCCCTCCGTGTCCTCGAGGGCGCGGGCCCGGTGCCGGCGGACGGCGTCGCGGTTGCCGCAGGCGGGTGAGCAGTACCGCTGGCGGCCGTTGCGGGAGAAGTCCGCGTAGACGTGCGCGCACCCCCGGGCGGCGCACCGGCCCAGGCGGCTCATGCCCCGGCCGGTCAGGTGCAGGGCGGTGCCGACGGCGACCAGCGAGGCGATCTGCCGGTGGGCGGGCAGGTCGTCCGGACGGTAGTGCAGGTGCCAGCCGGTACCCGCGTGGTCGGTCAGCCGCGGCGGGCCGGAGAACTCCGCGAGAAGGGTGTTGAGCCGCCCGGCACGGGTGGGCTCGTCCGGGCTGTCGACGACGGTGGCCCACCCGGCCAGGAAGTCGCGGACCGCGATGAGGTCGCCCTCCGCCACCGGCCTCTCCAGGAGGAACCCCGCCTCGGCGCAGCGCCGTTCCAGGTCGGCGGTGTCGGCGAGCGGTTGGTTGACCAGGTCCACCGCGAGCGTCAGGGGCCCCTGGCCGTAAGGGTTGAGATGCATGATGCCATTACACCAGGGTGGGCACATGACCGGACACGAACACCGTTGGACCACCGACTCCGCCCATGCGACCAGCGAGGGCCTCGTCAGCTACCAGCGCTGCCGTTGCGGCGGGCACCGCGTCACGCTCTCGGTGCCGGCCACCCGGGCCCGCCCCGGCCGCCCCTGAGCACGCCACGACCCCGCCTTGCGTCCCTCCCGCGACGCCTGGGATCCTGCCGGGCCCGACCGAAAGGGCGACACGGAGCGGCGGACACCGGCCGTGCCCCGGCGAACTGGCACCATGGCACGGACCCGGCCGCCGTGCCGCAGTGGAAGGAAGACCGTGACCGACGCACACGCCGCACCGCACATCGCAGAACAGGCCGGAACCCTCCTCCTCGGAGGCGACCTACCGGTCCATCGCCTGGGTTTCGGGGCGATGCGGATCATCGGCGAGGGGGTGTGGGGCCCGCCCCGCGACCGGGACGAGGCACTGGCCGTGTTGCGGCGGGCCGTCGAACTCGGGATCGACTTCATCGACACCGCCGACTCCTACGGCCCGCAGATCAGCGAACAGCTCATCCGCGAGGCGCTCTACCCCTACCCGGAGGGCCTGGTCATCGGGACCAAGGCCGGGTTCGTCCGGACCGGGCCCTCCCAGTGGCACAAACTGGGCCGTCCCGAATACCTCAAGCAGCAGGCGGAGCTGAGCCTGCGCAACCTGGGGGTCGAGCGGATCGACCTGATGCAGCTGCACCGCATCGACCCCGAGGTCCCGCTGGCCGACCAGCTCGGCGCCCTGGTGGAGCTCCAGCAGGAGGGCAAGGTCCGCCACATCGGCCTGAGCGAGGTGAGCGTGGACGAGCTGTCCGCGGCCCGGGCGGTCACCCCGATCGCCTCGGTGCAGAACCAGTACGCGCCCTCCTTCCGCCAGTCCGAGGACGTCCTGGAGCAGTGCGAGAAGGACGGTACCGCTTTCCTGCCCTGGGCGCCGGTGGGCCGGGGCGAGATGGCCTCGGCGGAGTCCCCGCTGGCCGCGATCGCCGCCGAGCACGGGGCGAGCCCGGTGCAGCTCGCCCTGTCCTGGCTGCTGCACCGCTCCCCCGTGATGCTGCCGATCCCGGGCACCTCACGGGTGGCGCACCTGGAGGAGAACACGGCGGCCGCGGCCGTGCGCCTGTCCGAGGCGGAGGTCGACCGGATCAGCCAGCTCCTGTCCTGAGACGTTCCCGGCGCTCGGGCCGGGGCTCCCGGCCCGAACCGCCCCCGAACCGGCGCGGGGCGGTCAGCGCACGTAGACGCCCGCGCGGGCGGCCGCGACGGCCGCCCGCGCACTGCGTTCGGCGGCCTCCTCGTCCAGGGCGCCACCGCTGGCGAGCAGCCGGTAGTACAGCGGAGCGGAGACCGCGCGGACGACCTCGTGGGCGTCGGTGCCCTCGGGGATTTCGTCCCGTTCCACCGCCCGCTCCACGCAGGGCGCCCACTCGCGCACGCGCACCTCGTAGAAGCGGTGCAGCGCCCGCGCGGTGCGTTCGTCGCAGGTGGCGGCGGCGATGATCGCCTTGAACAGGGGCCCCTGGCGGGGGTGGGCGAGGGTTTCGCGGACCAGGCGGGCGTTGGCGGTGAGGTCCCCGACCAGCGAACCGGTCTCCGCCCTGGGCTGTGACTGCTCGGCCATGTCCTGGAGCAGGTCGGCCACCAGAGCGGGCACCGAACCCCAGCGGCGGTACACGGTGGTCCGCCCGACCCCGGCCCGGCGGGCGACGTCCGCCAGGTCCAGCCCGTCCATGCCGCGTTCGGCGAGCGCGTCGCCCGCCGCCTCCAACACGCACGCGCGCACCCTGGCGGTCCGGCCCCCCGGCCGGGTGCCCCCGTTCCCGGGTTCCTCGGACAGCACCATGCAGGGACTCCTCTTCCGTCAACGGTCCTTCTCCTGCTAGCGTACGCAGACCACTAACGGGATTTTAGTCCCATTAAGAGAGGAGCTCCATGCGATACCGCACTCTGGGCGCCAGCGGCCTGCGCGTACCCGAACTGAGCCTGGGCACCGGTACCTTCGCGGGCAGCGGTCCCCTCTTCGGGGAATGGGGCACCGCCGGGCCCGAACAGGCGCGGCGCCTGGTGGACCTGAGCCTGGACGCCGGGGTGACCCTGTTCGACAGCGCCGACGTCTACTCCGACGGTGCGGCCGAGGAGGTCCTCGGGCAGGCGGTGCAGGGCCGCCGCGACCGGGTCCTGCTGTCCACGAAGGTCGGGCTGCCCACGGGCGCGGGGCCCCAGGACGCGGGGACCTCTCGTTCACGGCTGATCCGCACCACCGAGGACGCGCTGCGCCGACTGCGGACCGACCGCATCGACCTGCTGCAGCTGCACGCCTTCGACGCCTCGACCCCGGTGGAGGAGACCCTGTCCGCGCTGGACGCGTTGGTCCGCGACGGCAAGGTGCGGTACCTGGGCGCCTCCAACTTCTCCGGTTGGCAGCTGATGAAGTCCCTGGCCGCCGCTGACCGCCTGCACACGCCCAGGCACGTGGCGCACCAGGTGTACTACTCTCTGGTGGGGCGCGACTACGAGTGGGAACTGATGCCGCTGGGACTGGACCAGGGGGTGGGCGCCCTGGTGTGGAGCCCGCTCGGCTGGGGGCGGCTCACCGGCCGGATCCGCCGGGGCCAGCCGCTGCCCGAGCGCAGCCGCCTGCACCGCACCTCCGACTTCGGCCCGCCGGTGGCGGACGAACTGCTCTTCGACGTGGTGGACGTGCTGTTCGAGGTGGCCGCGGAGACCGGACGGACCGTCCCGCAGGTGGCGATCAACTGGCTGCTGCGGCGCCCCACCGTGGCCTCGGTGATCATCGGGGCCCGGACCGAGGAGCAGCTGCTCGACAACCTCGGGGCGGTGGGCTGGGAACTGGACGCGGAGCAGGTGGAACGGCTGGACGCGGTGAGCCGCCGCGAGGCGCCCTACCCCTACTACCCGTACCGCCGCCAGGAGGGCTTCGCCCGGCTGGACCCGCCGCTGTTCGCCTGAGCGGCCGGAACGGTGCGGGTCGCACATCGGCGGACCGGGGCCCGCCGACGCGGCCCCGCACAGGCCCGCACCTGTGCGGCTTTCACGGTACGCGGGCTAGACGCAATGCTGTTCAGTTAAGGGTTGTGGTGGTCCGTCAACCCTGACCCAGACGAAGAAGGGGCTCCCTGGTAGGACAGCTGTATCTCACCCCAGCTGTTCCCAAGGAGCCCCTTGCCCGACCATTGTGTCACGACCCGACAGACCCACCACGCACCCGGCGCCCTGGCCCCCGGCCACCTGGGAGAACTCACCCAGATCGTGCCTTTTGAGATGGTCGATTCCGTCCTGGAGGAATCCAACAGCCACCAACGACGCTCACGCCTGCTTCCCTCCCGCGTGGTCGTCTACCTCCTGCTCACAGCCGGACTCTTCACCCACTGCGGCTGGCCCGCCCTGTGGCGCAAACTCACCGCCGGGGTGAGCCTGTGCACCCAACCGGCCGCCTCCGCACTGTTCTACGCCCGCAAACGCCTGGGCCCAGCACCCCTCAAAGCTCTGTTCGAGCTGCTCTCTGGCCCCACCCACAGCGCCCACCGCTTCCACGGGCTGCTGGTGTGCGCCATCGACGGCACCCTGCTGGACGTACCCGCCACACAAGCCAACCGGGCCGTGCACCGCTCCAGCGGAGCCACCCGCTGGGCCGGGGCCGGCTACCCCCAAGTACGGTTGCTCGCCCTGGTCGCCACCGGATCCCGGGCACTGCTGGGCGCGGTCTTTGGACCCGTCACCCAGGGCGAGACCACCATGGCCGCCCGTCTGCTCCCAGCCATGGGTCCGGGCCAGCTCATCCTGGCCGATCGCGGGTTCGACGCCGCCGACCTGCTCAAAGATCTTCATGCCAGCGGGGCCCAGCTCCTGGTTCGGATGGGCTCGCAGAGCAAACCCCGCCGCCTTCGTCGTTTGGGCGATGGCACCTGGCTGGTGCAGCGCGGCAAGGTACGGATGCGGCTCATCCAAGCCCAGATCACCATCGCCACAGACCAGGGCGAGCGCACCGGCTCCTACCGGCTGGCCACCACTCTGACCGATCCCGACCTGTATCCGGCCACGGGTCTGGTGGCGCTCTACCACCAGCGGTGGGAGATCGAGACCGCCTACTGCGAGCTGAAGTCGGCCCTGCTCGGGCGCCGGGTGCTGCGGGCCAAGGACCCCGAGGGGCTGGAACAGGAGGTGTGGGCGCTGTTGGCCACCTACCAGGTGGTGCGGTGCGCGATCGCTGACGCGCTGACCGCTACCGGGCACAGCCCGCTGCGGGCGAGTTTCGCGGTGGCGGTGGAAAGCGCCCGCGACCTGCTGGTGCGGGCCGAGAACGTCATCGCTGGCGAGCGCATCGACGTGCGGGGGTTGCTCGGGCGGCAGGTGTTGGCGAACCTGCTGCCCGAGCGGCGTCTACGCACAGTGCCTCGGGTGGTCAAACGCGCGATCTCCAAGTACCACGCCCGCTCCAACGGGGTGGATCGGACCACGTACAAGGCCACCGTGGACATCGCGGTGTTGACAGACCCTTGAACGCCTTAACTGAACAGCATTGGGGCTAGACGGGGCGCAGGCGGAAGACCTGCAGACGCATGTTGTAGTACTTCTCCGTCTCGCCGACCCATTCCATCCCGAGCCTGCGCGCGACGGCGATCGCCCGCTCGTTGCGGGGGCGCGCGACCGCGAACACCTCCTCGATCCCCTGCTTGAAGGCCCAACCGATGATGGCCTGGCTCGCCTCGGTGGCGTATCCCTGCCCCCACACGTCCGGGCGCAGGGCCCAGGTCAGCTCGAAGTCCTCCTCGAAGGGGGGGAGCAGCTTCAACGACAGCCCTCCCACCAGCAGCCCGTCCTCCTTGCGAACGATCGCCCAGCGCCCGGCGGGCGGGATCAGGTTCGGTCCCGCCTCGATCCAGGCGTGCAGCACCGAGCGCATCGCGCTGATATCGGTCACCGGTTGCCACTCCGGCGTCAGCCAGTGCGCGACCTCCTCGGCCCCGTAGATCTGAAGGGCCGCCTCGGCATCGCCCAGCTCCCACTCCCTGATCAGGAGTCGTTCGGTTGGCAGCTCAAGGCTCATATCACAACGTTAACCGTTCCGGTGGAGATGGGCCAGGGGTGGCCACACCACCACAAACCGGCCCGGCGGCCCGAAGACCGCCCGCGGCGGTCCGGTGGCCGGGGCGCAGCGCACCGCCCTCTGCAAGAGGAGAGCGAAAATACTTTCGCAAGCATGACTTTTTCTTGCCATTATGTGAGGGATCCTTTCATCGGTATGTACGGAGCGTCCCCGCATGCGGTTCAGCCACGACCCCCACCACGACGGGTCACCCGACTACGTGACGATCCACGACGACCGCGCCCGGCTCCGCGTCCGGGTCCCCGGCGGTGCCGACGCGGTGTACGCGTACGTGGTGGAGGACGGCGAGGCACGTCTGGTGGAGGGTGCACCGGAGTCCGCCGCTGGCGGGGTCAGCTGGTTCGCGGTGGAGATCCCCCTCCTGCCGGTGGTGACCCCCTACCGGTTCGCGATCGTGCGCGGGCGCCGGTACACCTGGCTCAACCAGGCGGGCGCCCACGACCACGAGGTCACCGACGACGGCGACTTCCGCCTGCTCACCGGGCCCAACCCGCCGTCCTGGGTACCCGGGACCACCGTCTACCAGATCTTCCCGGACCGGTTCGCCCGCGACGACGACTCCGTCGGCCCCCTCACCGAGCACCCCGACTGGGCACACCCCCGCGCCTGGGACGCCGAGCCCGCGGGCTCCGGCCCGGCCGCCGCCGGGGAGTACTACGGCGGAACCCTGGAAGGGGTGCGCCGCCGCCTGGACCACCTGGCCGACCTCGGCGCCGAGGTGGTGTACCTGACCCCGTTCTTCCCCGCCCGGTCCACACACCGCTACGACGCCTCCAGCTTCACCGAGGTGGACCCGCTGCTGGGCGGGGACGCCGCCCTGCGCGCCCTGACCCGGGAGGCACACGCGCGCGGCATGCGGGTGATGGGCGACCTCACCACGAACCACACCGGCGACGAGCACGAGTGGTTCCGCGCGGCCCGGTCCGACCCGGACTCGGAGGAGGCGGGTTACTACTACTTCACCGACCACCCGGACGGTTACGTGAGCTGGCTGGGGGTGGGCTCGCTGCCCAAGCTCGACTACTCCTCGGCCGCGCTGCGCGAGCGCGTGTACGGGGCCGACGACTCGGTGCTGGTGGACCGCCTGGGCGGCGAGGAGGGACTGGACGGCTGGCGGATCGACGTGGCCAACATGACCGGCCGCCTGGGCGCCCAGGACGTCAACCACAAGGTCTCCGGTGAGATCGCCGCCCGGATGCGCGAGGCCGCACCCGAGGCGTGGTTGCTGGCCGAGCACTTCTACGACGCGGGCCCCGACACCCGGCACGACGGCTGGCACGGGGTGATGAACTACGCGGGGTTCACCCGGCCGGTGTGGGCCTGGCTGAACACCGGCCCGGAAGGGGTCCGGTACGCGGCCACGCACACCTCGGCGCCGCTGCCGAGCAGCGGTGCCGCGGAGGCGGTCCGGGCGATACGGGCCACCAACGCGGGGCTGCCCTGGCGGGTGCGCGCGCACAGCGTGAACGCGCTCAGCACCCACGACTCCGCACGGTTCCGGACCGTGGTGGGTGACCCGGTGCTCCAGGCCGTCGGTGTGGCCGCGCAGGCCACGCTGCCGGGGGTGCCGTTCGTCTTCGCCGGGGACGAGATCGGCCTGGAGGGGCGCGACGGGGAGAACTCGCGGCGCACCATGCCCTGGCACCGCCCCCAGGACTGGGACCGGCGGGTCCTGGACTCCCACCGGCGGCTGCTCGACCTGCACCGGAGCCTACCCGCGCTGCAGACCGGGGGGCTGCGCTGGCTGGACGCGGGAGAGCACCACATGACGTTCCTGCGCTCGCTGGGA
Organism: Nocardiopsis sp. iso_40; assembly: GCF_056173285.1. NCBI lineage: Bacteria > Bacillati > Actinomycetota > Actinomycetes > Streptosporangiales > Nocardiopsidaceae > Nocardiopsis > Nocardiopsis sp. iso_40. The sequence continues at coordinate 3,410,289 of NZ_CM149666.1, forward strand.
GAGCAGGTGGTCCTGGTGCACCTGACCGACGGCCCGCACGGTGAGCGGGTGGCCGCGCCGGGCGACCTGGACGCCGCCGGCCTGGAGGTCGTGGAGTGCGACGGCGGGGTGCGGGGCCGGTTCGGGGACGGGGCGGAGCTCTCCGCCCGGGGCCCGGGATACCTGGTGGCCGCGGGGGTCCGCCAGGCGGGCTAGCAGCGGTGGCCCGCCGGGACGGGTGCGCGGGGGCGGGGGCGTGCGGCGCTCCCGCCCCCGCGGGCGGTCACAGGAGTGCCTCGACGTCCTTGGTGATCCGGGCGACCACCTCGGCCGTGCGGCCGGTGAAGTAGAAGTGGTCGCCGGGCAGGGTGTGGTGCGCGAAGTCGCCCTCGACGTGGTCGGCCCAGCCCGCGAGGCGTTCGGGGGTCATCCCCCGGTCGTCGGCACCGCCGAAGACCGACAGCGGGACCTCCAGCGGCGCGGCGTCCGGGTCGGAGCTCCAGGTGTCGACCAGTTCCAGGTCGGCGCGCATGAGGGGTTCGACGTAGGCCCACAGGTCCGGGTCCTCCAGCGCGCTCCGCGGGGTCCCGCCCATGCGGACGATGGCCTCGCGCAGGCGGTCGTCGGAGGCCAGGTGGCGGGGCTCGGCGCGCTCGGGGCCGGGTTTCGGGCTCCAGGCGGAGGCGCCGAACCACAACGGCGGGGTGCCGGCGCCGGTGAGGCGGCGGGTGAGCTCGTAGGCCACCAGCGCGCCCATGCTGTGCCCGAAGAGCCCGAAGGGCCGGTCGAGTTCGGGGCGGATCACCTCGTGCATCCGCTCGGCCAGGGCTCCGGCCTCGCGGACGGGTTCGGCACCGGAGCTGCGGGCCCGCCCCGGGGCGTCGAGGAGGCAGATCTCCCAGTCCGCGGGAAAGTGCCGGACCCAGCCCCGGTACCCCAGGTGGGAGCCTCCCGCGTGGTGCAGGACGAAGAGCCGGAAGCGGCTGTGGGGAACGGATCTGAGCCGGGTCAGGGCGCCCTCGTGCACGGATCTCCTCGCCTTTCTACCAATGGGTAACAACGTGAACCTACCAGCCAGTAATAAACCGGAGGCAACTCGGAGGACCTGCCCGGCTCCCCGCGCGGACACACCCGCACACCCTCCCCGGGGCGGCCCGGACGGAAACCGCCCCGCACGGCGCCAGAGGACCGCGGAGAGCACGAAGCACCCGAAACGCTGCACCGCGGAGGCCGGGACCGCGTTCCCGTACGGCCCCGGGGCCCGGGCAGCCCTGGGAGCACGTCCCCGGAGCCGACCGTACTGGCCTGGTGCGAACGGCACCCCGGTGCGCGCCGGACCGGGGTCCGGCCGCGCCCGGTCGGCGACGGCCTGCGGCGGGGAGAGGCTCAGGCACCGCCCCCGGGGCCGTCGGCGGCGGGGCCGACCGCACGGCCCAGCCGAGCCGAGAGTTCGGCCGTGTACCGCCTGAGTTCCCCGGGCCCCTCCACGGTGAAGTCCAGGCCGGTCAGGGCCAGCACGAGGGAGATCCACTCGTAGGAGTCCACCCGGGCGGTGTAGCGGGAGCTGTCCGGACCGACCGCCTCCAGGGAGCCGTCCACCCGGGTGACACGGGCGGCGACCTCGGCCGCCGGGGCGTGGAACAGCACCGTGACGGAGTGCCGCTCCTCCCCCGCCCCGAACCCGCGCTCCAGGTGTGCGGCCAGGTCCTCGGCCGGGAGCTCCCTGGGGGTGAACGCGGCCCGGGTCGGGGTGAGGCCGGTGATCCGGTCGAGCCGGAAGGACCGCCAGTCCTCGCGGTCCCGGTCCCAGGCGAACAGGTACCAGCGCCGCCCCAGCATGACCAGCCGGTAGGGGTCCGCCCTCCGGCGCCGCTCCAGGCCGTCGCGGCCCCGGTGGGTCAGCCGTACCCAGTACCCGGCGGCGACCGCCTCCCCCAGGCCGGTGAGTACGTCCGCCGGAGCGCCGGGCCAGACCCGCCGTCCCGGGTCCACCGCCGTGGCCAGGGATCCGGCGCGACGGGACAGCCGGGAGGGGAGCACCCGTTCGATCTTTCCCAGGGCCCGTTCGGCCCCGTCCTCCGCGCCCTGGACCCCGCTGTGCCCGCCCGCGACCATCCGCAGCCCCAGGGCCACGGTGACCACCTCGTCGTCCTCGAACATCAGCGGCGGCACGGCGTTGCCCGCCACCAGCCGGTAGTGGCCGCCGGGACCGCGCAGACTCTCCACCGGGTAGCCGAGCTCGCGCAGGCGGTCGATGTCGCGGCGCACCGACCGGGTGCTGGTGCCCAGCGCCTCGGTCAGGTCCGCGCCGGACCAGGCCCGCCCGTTCTGGAGGAGTGAGAGCAGGCGGAGCATCCGCTGACTGGTGTCGGCCATCCCCGGATTCTTCCCGAACTCCGGGTGATTGTGGCCGGATTCTGACCACAATTTTCCTTAGCGTGGCCACCATGACCCTCACGACGCCGCAGGACAGCACAGCCGCACCCGGGATCACCGTGGTCGGCGCCCGGGAGAACAACCTGCGCGGGGTGGACCTGACCCTGCCCCGGGAACGGCTCACCGTGTTCACCGGGGTGTCGGGGTCGGGCAAGTCCTCCCTGGTCTACGGCACCATCGCCGCCGAGTCCCAGCGCCAGCTCAACGAGGCGCACGACAGTTTCACCCGCACCCGGATGGCCCGCCTCGGCGTACCCGACGCCGACCGGCTGGAGAACCTCACCGTGACCGTCGCCGTGGACCAGCGCAGGTTCACCGGCAACGCGCGATCGACCGTGGGCACCGCCACCGACCTCGCCCCGCTGCTGCGGCTGCTGTTCTCCCGGATCGGTGCACCCTGGGCGGGCTACTCCCCGGCCTTCTCGTTCAACGACCCCTCCGGGATGTGCCCGGAGTGCGAGGGGTTGGGCACCGTGCGGCGCATCGACGCCGACGCGCTGCTGGACCCCGCCCTGTCACTGGACGAGGGTGCGATCAGGTTGCGTACCTTCGCCCCGGGCTCGTGGCGGTGGAAGCGTTACGTGCATGCCGGGTTGTTCGACCGCACCCGGCCGCTGGGCCGCTTCACCGCGGGGGAGCGCGACCTGCTGCTGTACGCCGAGGGGGTGCGCCCGCCCGACCCGGACCCGGAGTTCCCGGTCACCGGGGTGTTCGAGGGGGTGGTCCCCCGGATCACCCGCAGCCTGCTGGACTCGGCCGCGCTCAACCAGCGCGACCGCGACGAGCTGGAGCGGGTGGTGTGGCGGGGGCCCTGCCCGGAGTGCGGCGGCGCGCGGCTGAACCAGACGGTGCTGGCCTGCCGGATCGACGGGCGCAACATCGCCGACCTGTGCGCGCTGCCCGTCTCCGGGTTGGGCGCCGTGGTCGCGGCGATCGACGACCCGCGGGTGGCGCCGGTGACCAGGTCGCTGCTGGAGCGGATCCGCGGTCTGGAGGAGGTGGGTCTGGGCTACCTCAGCCTGGACCGGGCCTCGGGCACGCTGTCCGGCGGCGAGGCGCAGCGGGTGCGGCTGGTGCGGCACCTGGGCGGGTCACTGACCGGGCTGACCTACGTGCTGGACGAGCCCAGCGCCGGGTTGCACCCCGCCGACGTGCACCGGCTGACGGGGCTGCTGCGGCGTTTGCGCGACAAGGGCAACACGGTGCTGGTGGTCGAGCACGACCCGGACGTGATCGCCGTGGCCGACCACGTGGTGGACCTGGGCCCGGGGGCGGGCGGCGAGGGCGGCCGCGTGGTCCACGAGGGTTCGGTCGAGAGTCTGCGGGCGGCCGACACCCCCACCGGCCGGTACCTGCGCCGCCCCCGGACGGTGCGGGCCCGCGCGCGTACCCCCCTCGGGAGCGTGCGGATCCGCGACGCCCGCCTGCACAACCTGCGCGGGGTGGACGTGTCGTTCCCCACCGGGGTGCTGACGGCGGTCACCGGGGTGGCGGGGTCGGGCAAGAGCTCGCTCGCGCACGGGGAGCTGCCCCGGGCCCGGCCGGACGCGGTGGTGCTCACCCAGGGGGCGCTGCACGGCGGCCCCCGGTCCACGCCGGTGACCTACCTCGGGGTGCAGGACGCCCTGCGCGGACTGTTCGCCCGCGAGCACGGGGTGGCGCCCGGGTGGTTCAGCGCCAACTCGAAGGGGGCCTGTCCGACCTGTCGCGGTCGCGGTGTGATCGTCACCGACCTGGCCTTCCTCGACGACGTCGAGACGGTGTGCGAGGACTGCGCGGGGCTGCGCTTCAACGCCAGGGCGCTGTCGTACACGCTGAACGGCCGCAACATCGCGCAGGTGCTGGCGATGACGGCGTCCGAGGCGGGGGAGCCGGCGGACCGGGGCGGGTTCCTGGCGGGGCCCGCCGCCCGGGAACCGGGGGCCGGGAAGGGGTCGGCGCCCGGGGAGACGGTGATCGCCGGGGCCCTGGAGCGGTTGGAGCGGGTCGGCCTGGGCTACCTCGGGTTGGGCAGGTCCCTGGACACGTTGTCGGGCGGCGAACGCCAGCGGCTCCGGTTGGCCCGGGAGCTGGCCGGGTCCGCGCGGCTGTACGTGCTGGACGAGCCCACGACCGGGCTGCACGGCGGCGACGTGGCCGGGCTGGTCGCCCTGTTCGACCGGATGGTGGACGAGGGGGCGACGGTGGTGGTCGTCGAGCACCGGATGGACGTGGTCGCGGCGGCCGACCACGTGGTGGACCTGGGCCCGGGGGCGGGCGGCGAGGGCGGCCGCGTGGTGTTCGAGGGGACGCCCGCCCGGATGGCGGCCTCGGGTACGGGTGCGACCGCTGACGCCCTGCGCGCCCACCTGGCCGGGTGAGCGGCCGGGCCCGGGAGCGCAGGGGAAAGCGCAGGGGAACAGGCGGGACGGCGGGGGACAACGGGGCAGCCGGGACGGGGCCCGGACTGCCCCGGAGACGAGGCCCCGCACCCGTAGGCGAGCCGGCGCCGGTCAGTCGGCCCGTTCGGCGACGAACACGGGGATGACCCGCTCGGTCTTCTCCTGGTAGTCGGCGTAGGGCGGGTAGGCCGCCACCGCGCGGTCCCACCACGCCCGCCGCTCCTCGCCCCCGACCTCCCGCACACGGACGGCGAAGGGCTCGGGGCCGTCCTGGAGGGCGACCTCGTCGGGGGCCGCGCGCAGGTTGTGCACCCACGCGGGGTTCTCGGGCGTCCCGCCCTGGGAGCCCACCAGCGCGTACGCGCCGTCGTGCTCGACCCGCATGAGGGCGACCTTGCGGACCTTGCCGCTGCTGCGGCCGCGCATGGTCACGATGACCACGGGCATACCGGTGTCCATGAGGGTGTTGCCCTCGCGTCCGCCGGTGCGCTCGTACAGCTCCACCTGTTCGCGGACGAACCTGGACGCGCTCGGCTCGTACTCGCCCTGTAGGACGTCACTCACGGACATCGCTCCCTCTGGAGTTCGGTTACGGAAGACACCCCGATCGTGCCACGGTCGGCCGTTGGCGGGGAGCGCGCGACATACCCGGTTCCGTGCCCCTGGGGAGCGCCCCGGGCCGGTGTGTCCGCCGCTTCCGACACCCGCGGGGGCCGAGCCCGGCCTAGAAGTCCTGGTCGCAGAAGGGAGCGTCGGGACGGGACAGGGCGGTGTCGAGGAGGTTCACCGCACCGGTGGTGTGTTCGGTGAGCAGGCCGGTGCGCAGGTACCCGGTGAGGGCGTTGCCTCCCAGGTGGGCGGCGCCCAGGCGGGACACGTCCAGGGACAGGTCGGGGGCGGCGGCGGTGGCCTCGCAGGTGGCGCCCGAGCGGTCCGCGCGCAGGTGCCAGCGGCCCGCGTTCCAGGGCGCGTGCCGGTCCGCCACCTCCAGGACCACGTCCACCGGGGCCGCGTAGGAGCGCTCCGCGAGCGCGGCGGGCACGTCCACCAGGCGCAGCCACAGGGCGTCGTCGAAGGTGGTGGCCAGCCGGGTGGGGTCGGCGAGCAGGTACTGGAGCGGATCGTCCTGGGCGACGCTCGCGAAGTCCACCCGGGCGACGAGGTCGCGGGTGAAGAGGTGTTCGTACAGGGCGGTCCAGGCGGCCGGGGAGTCGGCGGTGATCTCCTCGACGTGCAGTTCGGAGGCCCGGTTGCCGTCCTGCCACTTGCGCAGGGTCCGGTACAGCGCGTATCCCCGCGGACCGTCCGCCCCGGAGACCACGACCGCCTTGAGGAAGCTCCTGCCCTCGCGGGTGTCGGGGGTGTCCCGCAGGGCGGCGTCCCAGAAGGCCGGGGACCGCTGGAGGCGTCCGGTCTGGACGGCGGCCACGGTGGCGTGTACCCGCTCCAGGTCGGCGCGGGCACCGCAGGCGCGGACGAGTTCGGTGTTCAGGCCGGGGTCGCGGGGCGCGTCCGGGCGCAGTCGGGCGTGTTCGACCCGGATGCTCGACCGGTACTCGCTGTTGGCGGGCGCGTAGCCGAAACGGCCGTAGATGGCGCCCTCGGAGGCCCACAGGACGGCGAGGTTCTCGCCCCGGTCCCGGATGTCGGCGAGCTGGCGGCGCATGAGCGAGCTCAGCACCCCCTGTCGGCGGTGGGTGGGCCACACCCCCACACCGGTCACCCCGGCCACCGGCCGGATCCCGCCCGGAACCGCCATCCGGAAGGAGAAGGCGTTCACCGAACCGATGACCCTGCCGTCCCCGACGGCCCGCTGGTCCCCGGAGGGTTCCCCCTTCCCGGCCCGGTCCGCCTCGACGGCCAGGAGCAGGCGCCCGTAACCGTCCTCGGCCAGGAGCGGGGCGAGGCGTTCACGCGAGACCTCGCGCTCGTCCGAGACCAGGAGGGCCTCCCCCACGACCTCGACGACGGCGGGGAAGTCCTCCCTGCCGCCGGCGCGGACCGTCCACCCGCGCTCGGCGGGGCGTTCCCGCTCCGCCTGTTCCACTCGCTCCGACTTCCTGGCCTGAGTCATACCGTTCCGTTCTGTTCGGCCGTGTGCCGTGGCGGGGCCGGGAGCCCCCGGCCTCTCCGCGGGTGCGGGGACTAGAAGACGACCCCGCAGAAGGGTGCGTCGAACCGGTGCAGGGCGGTGTCGAGGGCGCCGACCGTCCCGGGGGTGTGTTCGGTGATCAGCCCCGCGCGCAGGTATCCGGTGAGCGACGCCTGGCCGAGGTGGGCGGCGCCGAGGTGGTGGACGTCCAGGGAGAGGTCGGGGGCCCCGTCGGCGGGCTCCACCCGGGCGCCCTCGGCTCCGGCCTTGACCCGCCAGCGTCCGGCGTTCCAGGGCGCGTACCGGTCGGTGACCGCCAGGACGGCATCGAAGGGGGCCGCGTAGGGCCGCTCCGACAGGGCGCCGACCATGTCGACCAGGCGTACCCACAGGGAGGGGTGGTGCTGGGCGACGGCCCGGCCCCGGTCGGTGAGCAGGTGGTGCAGCGGGCAGTCCGCCGGGAGGGAGTCGAAGACGACCTTGGCGACCAGGTCCCGGCTGAACAGGTGCTCGAACAGGGCGGTCCAGGCGGCCGGGGAGTCGGCGGTGATCTCCTGGACGTGCACCTCGCCCTGGGCGCCGTCGTCGGCCCACCTGTTCCTGGTGCGGTAGAGGGCGTAGCCCGCGGGTCCGTCCTGGCCGCCCACGACCGCGGCCACCAGCGGGCCCCTGCCTCCGCGCTGGGCGGCGTCGTCGCGCAGGCTCCGGTCCCACCAGGGCCCGGTGCGGCGGAACTGGCCCACCTGGGTCGCGGCGACGGCGGCGTGCACCCGTTCCAGGTCGGCGCGCACCCGCTCCGGTTCGCGCAGGACGACTCGCAGGGCGGGGTCGCGGGGGGCATCGGCGCGCAGGGTCCCGTGGGGGCGGCTGACGCCCGTCGACAGTTCCGTGCAGGCGCTGCCGTAGCCGAAGCGCTCGTAGATGGACCCCTCGGAGGCCCACAGGGCGGCGTAGCGCACACCGTCGGCGTGGATGTCGGCGAGTTGGCGGCGCATGAGCGAGCTCAGCACTCCGCGGCGGCGGTGGGTGGGCCACACACCCACACCGGTCACCCCGGCCACCGGGACGGGGCCGCCCGGCATGGTCATCTCGAAGGGGAAGTGGTTGGCGGTACCGATGACCTCCTCCTCGCCCTCGCTGTCGTCCACCGCCACCAGGAGGCGCTCGTAGCCCAGCGCGTCGTGGAGCGGGCGCATCAGGCCCAGCATGGTGTTGAAGTCCTCGCTGGACAGGAGGGCCTGGCCGAAGACCCTGGCCGCCCTGGGGAACTCGTCCGTGTCGCTGTGGCGCACGGGCCACCCCGGGGTCGGTGCCGCGGGGTCCGCCTTCTGGTTCTCGCTCATAGGGCAAGCAATACCAGCGCTCCCGGAGCGGCGGCCACTGGTTTTAGCCGTGGTGCCGGTCTCCTCGGCGGCTCGGGGCACGGGGCCGCCCCGGTCGGGTCAAGGGCGAGTAAGCCGGTCCCGCCCGGGGCAGGTTCCGGGTGTGACGACACAAGAGACCCCTACGCCTCCCGACGCCCCCGGACTGGTCGTGGGGGTGGACGCCGGAGGCACCACCACCCGTGCCCTGGTCACCACCCTTCGCGGCGAACGCCTGGGCGAGGCCTGGGCGGGGGGAGCGAACCCCAACACCCGCGGCCCCGAGCAGGCGGGCGAGCAGCTGACCGAGGCGATCGGCACCGCCCTGGACCGGGCCGGGCCCGGCGCGCGCGAGGCCGTGGCGGCGAGCGTGGTCGGGCTGGCCGGGTACTCCGCGCTGCGCGACGGGAGCGTCCGGACCAGGTTGGAGCGCGCCCTGGGCAAGGCCGGACTGGCGCCGACCGGGCGGGAGTTCACCGGTGACGACGTCGTCGCCTTCGCCGCCGGGACCCCCGAGCGCCACGGCACCGTCCTCGTCGCGGGGACCGGGGCGATCGCCGCCCGGATCGAGGACCGGCGCCGCGGCAGGTCGGCCGACGGCATGGGCTGGCTGATCGGTGACGAGGGGTCGGCTTTCTGGATCGGCCACCAGGCGGCCCGGGAGACCGCCCGCCAGCTCAGCCGCGGCGGTGAGCTCAGTCCGCTGGCCCGCACGGTGGCCAAACAGGTCATCCCCGGGCAGCGCCCGAGCGGCACCGACCAGTGGCCCGAGGAGCACGCGCGCGACTTCGCCCGTGCCCTGAACGCGGTTCCCCCGGTCGGTCTGGCCGAACTCGCTCCGCTGGTCACCGACGCCTACGAGGCCGGCGACGAGGCGGCGGTGGTGATCGTGAACGCCGCCGCGGGCCACCTCGCGCAGTCGGTGCACCAGGTGCGCGTCCCCGGGGAGCCCCTGCCCGTGGTCCTGTCCGGCGGTGTGCTCACCCGTTCGGCGCCGGTCCGCGGAGCGCTGACCCACAAGCTCACCATGGGAACCGGTGCCCCGGTGATCCTGGCCGGGTGCACCTGTGGGGGTGCGGCCTGGCTGGCGGCGCTGGGCGCGGGGGCCGAGGAGCGCGACCCCGGCCTGCACGAGGCCTTCACCCGGCCCGAGCGCGTGGCCGCCCCGACCTGACCGCTCGGTGCCCCGGCCGGGCCGGGTGGCCGCCCCGCTCCTCCGGTTTGCCCGGCTCCGACACGGTGTCCTACTGTATGCATGGTTAGGCTTACCTAACTTTGACGAGAGGGGACGCCGTGACGGAGCGGCAGGCGCGTCCGAAGAGGACCGTGCACACCGGCCGGGTCGAAAGCGTGGAGCAGCTGACCCCGCACATGATCAGGATCGTCCTGGGCGGTGAGGGTCTGTCGGAGTTCGCCACCGGCGGCGCCACCGACAGCTACGTCAAGCTGCTGTTCCCACCGCCCGGTCCGAACGATCCCGACTCCTTCGACCTCGACGCCGCCCGGGCCGAACTCCCCCGCTCGGAGTGGCCCCTCACCCGCACCTACACCGTGCGCGCCTGGGACCCCGGCACCCGTGAACTGACCATCGACTTCGTCCACCACGGCGAGGTCGGCCTGGCCGGGGTGTGGGCCGCCGGTGCCGAGCCCGGCGACCGGCTGCGCCTGCTCGGCCCCGGTGGCGGTTACGCGCCCGGCCCCGAGGCCGACTGGCACCTGTTGGCCGGGGACGAGAGCGCCCTGCCCGCCATCGCCGCAGCCCTCGAACAGCTGCCCGAGGGGCGCCCGGCGCACGTGTTCGTCGAGGTCGAGGACGCCCGCGAGGAACAGCCCCTGGCCGCGGCCGAGGGTGTGCGCGTGCACTGGCTGCACCGTGACGACGGCATCCCGGGGTCACGACTGGTCCCGGCCGTGCGTGCCCTGGAGTTCCCACCCGGGGACGTCCAGGCGTTCGTGCACGGCGAGGCCGGTTTCGTCCGCGACCTGCGCCGCCTGCTACGCGTCGAACTCGCCCTGCCCAAGGAACGCCTGTCGGTGTCCGGCTACTGGCGTCTGGGCCGGAACGAGGACGGCTGGCAGGCATCCAAGGCCGAGTGGAACCGGAGCGTGGAGGCAGAGGAGGCCGCCGCCCTCCGCGGCTGAGCGGCGGCCCCGCCGTTCCGGCGGGCGGCCCCTCCCCCACAGCTCAGATATCGAGGGATTCCAGGGCGACCAGGTAGCCCTCGTTGAATGTCGGGAACTGCGGGATCGTGTCCCGCAGGGCCGCGATCGGCAGGCCCATGCGGATCGCGAGCGCGGCCGTGTGGATCCACTCCGAGGCCAGCGCGCCGAACGCCCAGGCCCCCACCAGGACGCCGTGCTCGCGGTCGGCGACCAGCCCCAGGGATCCCCGCGGGTCGGTGTCCATGGTCCAGGGCCGGGCCAGGGCGGCGGTCAGGTCCGTCTCGGCGGTGACGGCGTCGATCCCCCGCTCCCTCGCCTGGGCCTCGGTCAGCCCGACCGCCGCGACCTCAGGGTAGGAGAACACAACCCGGGGCACGGCCGTGTAGTCGGCCGCCCGGTCCGCGCCGAGGATGTTGTCGGCGACCACCCGCCCCTGGTACTTGGCCACGTGGGTGAACATGGCCCGGGCGGTGACGTCCCCGACGGCCCACAGCCCGGGGGCGGCCCGGCAGCGGTCGTCCACCGGCAGCGCCGCCCCGTCCAGTTCCACACCGAGCTCGGCCAGACCCAGCTCACCGGCCCGGGACCTGCGCCCGGTGGCCAGGACCACCACGTCGGTCCGGACCCGCTCACCGTCGGAGAGGACCGCGGCGACGCCGTCGCCCTCCCGGGCCACCGACTCGACCTGGCTGTCCAGGCGGACGGTGATCCCGTCCCGGTCGAACTGGTCGCTGACGAGCTCGCACAGCCGGGGGTCCTCGCGGTCCAGGAGCCGGGGCCCGCGCTGGACGATCGTGACCCGGGTGCCCATCCGGGCCAGGAACTGGCCCAGCTCGACACCGACCGCGCTCCCGCCGACCACCAGGGCGCTCCCGGGGATCTCGGTCAGGGTGGTCGCCTCGCGGTTGGTCCACAGCACGTCGGGGCCGAGGCCGTCCAGCCCGTCGATCGGCGGGACCTGCACGCTCGCCCCGGTGGCCACGACCACGTGGCCGGCGGTGTGCTCGGTGTCGCCGACCGCCACCCGCCAGGGGTCGCGGCCCACGATCCGCGCGGCGCCCCGCAGGACCAGGGCACCGCGCTCCCGGTAGCCCTCGACCTGCGCGGAGTCGTCGAGGTGGCGGATCATCTGGTCCCGGTAGGAGCGCAGGGCGGGCCAGTCCAGTGCGGGGTCCCCGACCCCGGCGGCGCCGACCGCCTCCTCGCGCACCTCCGGGGGGCGCAGCAGCACCTTCGTGGGGATGCAGGCCCAGTAACCGCACTCGCCGCCGACGAGGTCGCGTTCGACCACCGCCACCCGTCGCCCCGCGGTGATCAGACGGTCGGCGACCGTCTCGCCGCCCGGGCCCATCCCGATGACGATCGCGTCCAGGTGCTCCATGAGGTCCTCCCGAGAGGCCACCGGCTCGGACCCGGCGGCCAACCACGATGGTGTCCCCGGGGAGGGGTCCAAGGGAAGAGCCGACACGCGTACCCGGGGCCCCGGGTGCCGGGCCCGGGAGGGGGATGCTGGGGCCGGGCCCGGCCCGGGCCCGTCGGCTCGCTCGTGGAGCCTGCCGGGGTCGGCCGGTGGGGCGCCTCGCAGCTGTCAGCCTCTCGGCCCTGAAGGACCGAACTTGCGGTTGAACACCTGACTGGCTGCCAGGAACGTCCACCGCGTCTTACCCCGATCCTAGAATCCGGGTGGGACGTGTGACTTCCGCCCCGCGTTCCATACAACCCCACCACGGTAGGCGATGTTGCGGGAAGCGTTCCGGTCGGCGTGCGCAACGACGCCGCACGACCGGCAGACAAAGGAGTCCTGACTGATGCGGTTGCCCTTCTCGCGGTACTCGCACCAGCTACACGTCTGGGACGTGTACGCCGGATCCACGAACACCACGGGCACACCCGCCCGCCTGGCCTTGTAGACGATAAAGCTCCCGAGCTGGGCGAACGCCCAGGAGTGCAACGTGACCCGTTGGGGCTTGCGAAGCCGTACCCTCTGCCGGATGCCCGAAAGATCTTCCAGGGCGATCCCGCGCGAGGTGCGTTCAGCCTCGGCCACGATGCGTTTGGAGATGCAGTGGTTGGCGTCCTTGGCAACGCGTGATTCCCTGCATCGCTGCCGCTTCAACACACGTTTGGCGGACGTGGTGCCCTTGGCCTGCAACTTCTGGCGTAGACGCTGCTGCCGCCTGCGGTACCGGTTGAGCTTGCGCCCGGCCATGACACGGCCATCACTGGTGGTGGCGATGTTGACGATCCCCAGATCCACACCCAGGAATCCCTCCGGGTCATACTCCTCGTCGTCGGGCACGGTGAGCGTGACGGACAGGAACCACACGCCGTCCCGATACAGCAAATCGGACTCTCCACGCTTGTGCTCGCCCAAGGCCTTGGCCGCATCAGGTGAGCAAGCGAAGGGCACGTCCTTCAACCGTCCCCGGACAGTCCACAACGAGATCGTGCGGGCGTCCACACAGAAGGAAAGGTTCCTCTGGTCGTAGGGCTGTGCGGCGTCCGACCGGAAGACGATCGGTTTTTCCTCGACGCGCTTGCGCCGCTTCGACCCGGGTTTTCCATAGTTCCCGGCCTTCAGGTTGGCCTTGAACGTCGTGTAGGCGTCGGCGACCTTCTTGACGACGTGCTGCGCTGCTTGGGATCCGACACCGGCCGCGCGCACGTCGGCGTAGACGAGCTTGCGCAGCGCGTAGTTGCGGTGGGCACCTTCGCTGTGGGCGATCCGGGAAACACGGTTGGCCTGCTCGTTGACCGTGTGCAGGGTTGCCTCAAGCGCCGCCGCCTGTCCGGGCGAAGACGTGAGCTTGAGCTGCACCACGATCGTGGACACCACCGCATCGCAGCATTGATCTATGTCACCGCGATGGGAACAAGAACCCGATGTACGCAGGGGAAGAAGCGTCGTCTACAACCTCCACGCGCACTTGGTCTTCACACCGAAGGACCGCCGGGGTGTGTTCGACGACGCCCTGCTCACCCGATGCGAGGAGATCATGCGCGAGGTGTGTGCCGACTTCGGGGCGCAACTGCGCGAGTTCAACGGCGAGATTGACCACGTCCACCTGCTGGTGCACTACCCGCCCAAGGTCGCGTTGTCTCGCCTGGTCGGCTCGCTCAAGGGTGTGTCTGCTCGCAGGCTTCGTCAGGAGTTCACCGGACGGGTCAACCGTGCCAGCACGCACGGACACTTCTGGTCGCCGTCCTATTTCGTCGGCTCGTGTGGTGGGGCGCCGATGTCGATCGTGCGGGAGTACATCGAGAACCAGAAACGTCCCGGTCCCGGTGCTCCAGGGATCGAGCGGCGCTCTACCTAGTCTTGGGGGCGATTCCTCCCGGGGCTGAAGCCCCGGGATTCCTCGCTAAGACACGCTGACATGCGGCGATCGGGTGGCTTCCGTGCTGTACTTCTTGGTTGGCACCCGGCCCGAACCGAAAGGAACCGCCGCCCCGGCGCACACGCATGTCCACCCAGAACATTATTCTCCTCCTCGACCTCATGGGGATCTTCGCGTTCGCCCTCGACGGGGCGCTGACCGCGATCCGCACCGCGAGGGTCGACATCGTCGGGGTGATGGCGCTCGGGGTGGTGACCGCCATCGGCGGCGGCATCATCCGCGACGTCCTGCTCGGTGAGACCCCGGCGACCTTCCAGGACTGGCGGTACCTGGTGACCGCGCTGGCCGGGGGGACGCTGGCGTTCTTCCTCAGCAGCCAGCTCACCCACCTGTCCAAACCGATCCTGCTGTTCGACGCCGCCGGGCTGAGCCTGTTCGCGGTGATCGGGGCGGCCAAGGCCCTGGAGTTCGGTTTCGGCCCGCTCCAGGCGGTCCTGCTGGGTGTCATCACCGGGGTGGGCGGGGGCACCATCCGCGACGTCCTGCTCAACCGGATACCGACGGTGCTCAGCGCCAACTCGCACCTGTACGCGATCCCGGCGATGCTCGCGGCGGGGATCGTGGTCGCCGCGGACCTGGTCGGGTTCTCCGCCGGGTGGATCGCGATCGTGGGCGCGCTGGTGTGCTTCGGCACGCGGGTGCTGTCCCTGCGCTACCGCTGGAACGCCCCGAGCCCGCCCGGGGCGCCGCCGCTGTAGCACCCCGGGCGGGGACCCGGTCAGGGCTGGACCACGACCTGCCAGACGTGCCCGTCCGGGTCGGCGCACAGGGCCGTGTAGCCCCAGGGCTTGCGCTCGGGTTCGGCGAGCACCTCTCCCCCGGCGCCCCGGACACGTTCGACCAGGTCGTCGACCTCCCGTTCGTCGGCAACGGCCATCCCCATGAGGCACTCGCTGGTGCCTGTCCGCGCGAGCTCGCGGCCGTCGCCGAGGACCCAGCCGAAACCGCCCCTGGGGATGAGCAGCAGCACGGTGCGCTGGTCGATCAGGAACATGAGCGGCTCGGGCACGCCGTCCTCGGCGGGTTCACCGACGGGCTCGAAACCGAAGGCCTCGCGGTAGAAGGCCATCGCCCTCCCCCGGTCGTCGATCGGCAGGGCCACGGAAGGGCTGCGGGTGGTCGTGGACACGGGCTGCTCCGTTCGTCGGGATACAGGGCATCATCTCCCCCTACGGACTCCCGGCCGCGGTGAAACTCATCGCGGGTCGGGCCCGGGGCCGTCCCCGTGCGGTTCCGGCGCCCGGCCCGTCCGGAGGGCGCGGGCGGCGGTGCGGCGCAGGGTGGCGACCATGGCGGGCACCGGCTCGGGCGGGCGGCTCCGGTGCACCGTGTAGATCTCCCGGGCCAGGCGGGTGCCGCGCAGCGGCCGGCTGACCCACCCGCCGCCGCGCGCCGCGCCGAGGATGCTCCGCGGGATCAGGGCGACACCTACCCCCGCCTCGATGAGGGCGAGGGCGACCTCGTAGTCGCGGGTCTCGTAGGCGACGGTCAGGCGCACACCGGCAGCCGCTGCGGCGGTGTCCAGGCTGATCCGGTTGTGGATGCCGGGCGCCCCGCAGATCCACTCCTCCCCCGCCAGGTCGGCCAGGGAGAGTTCGTTGTCGGCGATCGGGTGGCCGGTGGGCGCCACCGCCACGAGCGGGTCCACCAGGAGGCGTTCGCGGTGCAGACCGCCGCTGCGGGGCAGGGGAACCCCCGGGTAGCGGTGCGTGACGAGCAGGTCGAGGTCGCCGGAGGAGACCAGGCCGTGGCCGCCTGGCGGTTCGATGTCGGACAGGGACAGGCGCACGTGGGGGTGTTCGTGGCCGAAGGCGGCGAGCGCCTCGGGGAGCAGGACCTTGCCCGCGCTGGCGAAGGCGCCCAGGGACAGGCGACCGGGGCGGTCTCCGGCCACGGCGCGGACCGCGGCCTCGGCGTCACGGAGCTCGCCCAGCACGCGCTCGCCGTGTTCGAGCAGGACCCGTCCGGCCTCGGTGAGGGTGGCGCCGGTGCGACCGCGTTCGACCAGGACGCACCCGACCTCGCGTTCCAGTTTCGTGAGCTGTTGGGACAGGGCCGGAGGGGTGAAGGAGAGCCGGTCCGCGGCGGCGGCGATCGATCCGGCGTGCGCGATCTCCACCAGGACCCGCACCCTGTTGGCGTCCAGCACGGAACGTCCCTCCTCCTCGATCCAATACAAATACTGATACAAAGATCTGCTTAACCTTCTTTAGCAGACCCAACTTTAAGTTAATGCTCGGTAGCGGCAGAGTGGGAACATGAGCACCACGACCGCGCCCGCCGTGCCCACGGCCACCGACGTCCGCGCCGCCGCCGAGCGCATCGCCCCGCACGCCCGCAGGACCCCGGTGCTGCGGACCGAACTCGACGGCCGCCCCCTCACCCTGAAGCTGGAGCAGCTCCAGCTCACGGGGGCGTTCAAGCTGCGGGGCGCCCTCAACGCCCTGATGGGCGGGGAGCCCACCGAGCGGGTGATCACCGCATCCGGCGGCAACCACGGCCTGGGGGTGGCCACGGCCGCGCGGATCCTGGGTGTGCGCGCCACGGTGTACGTGCCCGAGACGGTGCCCGCGGCCAAGGCCGAGCCGCTGACGGCCACCGGTGCGGAGATCGTCCGGGTCGGCGAGCACTACGCGGTGGCCGCCGAGGCCGCCCTGGAGCGGGCCGCCGCCGAGGGTGTGCGCTACCTGCACGCCTTCGACGACGCGCTCGTGGTCGCGGGCCAGGGGACCGTCGGTCTGGAGGTCGCCGCCGACGCGCCCGAGTGCGACTCGATCGTGGTCGCCGTGGGCGGCGGCGGTCTGGCCGCCGGTGTGCGCCTGGGCGCCGAGGGCCGCCGTGTGGTGGCGGTCGAGCCCGAGGGCTGCCAGAGCATGCACGCCGCGCTGGCCGCCGACCACCCGGTCCGGACGCCGGTGGACTCGGTCGCCTCCTCCGCCCTGGGCGCCGCCACCCTGGGCCGGGTGCCCTTCGAGGTGCTGCGCGCCAATCCGGTGACGCCCGCGCTGGTCAGCGACGCCGAGATCATCAGCGCGCAGACCCGCCTGTGGCAGGAGTTCCGTATCGCCACCGAGCCCGCCGCGGCCGTCCCCTTCGCCGCCTGGCTGGCCGGGCGCGTTCCGGGTGAGAACCCGTGCCTGGTCGTGTGCGGTGCCAACGCCGACTGGCGGCTCTCCGGCTGAGGCCGGCGGGCGCGCGTTCGGCCGCGGACGGAGCCGGGCGCGCGGGTGTCGGGCAGGTGTACGGGGCTGGCTCCCGGGGGCCGGTGTCCCTCCTTCCGGGCCCCTCCGGTTAGCCTCGTGACGCAGCGCACTCCGTGTGCGGCAAGTCATTGTTACTGCCCGGTCACCGTTACATTGAGGTCGGCTCCGTCCGACGATAAAAGGGAGAACACGTGCTCTACGGTGCGTTGCGGCAGACCGCGGCGGTCCTCGCCCGGACCCTGTGCCGGCCGACCATCGAGGGCCGTGACAACGTCCCCGCCACCGGGCCGGTGCTCCTGGCCAGCAACCACCTGTCCTTCGTGGACAGCGTCGTCATCCCCCTCTCGGTCACCCAGCGCCGGGTACGTTTCCTCGCCAAGTCCGACTACTTCGAGACCCCCGGCGTCAAGGGAAGGCTCAGCAAGACCGTGTTCAGCTCCCTGGGGGCCATGCCGGTCCGGCGCGGCAACGCGCGCGACGCCATGGTGTCGCTGGAGATGATGCTGGACCGGCTCAACGCCGGCGAGGCCTGCGTGGTCTACCCCGAGGGCACCCGTTCCCGCGACGGCCGCCTCTACCGTGGCCGCACCGGCGTCGCCCACCTCGCCCTGGAGTCCAAGGCCGTGGTCGTGCCGGTGGGGCTCAGCGGCACCCAGGAGGTCCAGCCGATCGGGGCGAACATGCCGCGCCCCCGCCCCTTCACCGTGCGTTTCGGCGAACCGATGGACTTCTCCACCGGGTTCGACCACCTGGCTCCGGCCAGGGCCCGCCGGGTCATCACCGACCGGATCATGGACGCCATCGGCGGCCTCACCGGCCAGGAACGCGTCGGCGCCTACAACGACCACGGCGCCGGGGAGTAGCCCCGGGGCTCTACCGGGGCTCCGTCGCCCTCCCCGCGGGCGGTGCGTACCGGCGGCGGGGAGCAGTGCCCGTGCGCGGCCCGCGTCGCCCGCCTCCCTCCGCGGAACGCTCCTCCGGTCCCTCCGCCCGGGCGCGCCTGGCCGCTCCGCGGGACCGAAGGGTTCGCACCAGGAATGCGGAAAACTCCGAAGGCCTGGTGGGAGCGCTCCCTAAGTCATTTACCGAATATATCCGATTGACCCCGGGACGGAAGCGGAGATAGGTTCGCACGTCGCTGATCCGTCAAGGGGCGGCCGCCTTTCGCTGCCCTCCTTTCCCGCGCCTGGCAGGCGCACCAGACGGCCTGTCCGCAAATCGAGAACCGACATGGGAAAGGACGGTGCACAGGGTGACCCTCCCTGCCTCCGAAGAAGTGGGGCGCCCCGAGAAGAGCAGCCCGAAGACCCTGTTCAGGGCACGGAGGGAATGGGTTTTCTTCGCCACCCTGTGGAAGTCCCACCCGGCGCTGACCGCGGCGTGGTGGGCACTGATCCTGTTCCAGGGGGTCCTTCCCGCCGTCTTCGTCGTGGCGGTCGGCGTGCTCGTCGGCGCCGTCGCCGACGGCGCCCCGCTCCGGACACCGCTGCTCCTGATCGGTGTCGTCTTCGTCCTGATGCAGGTCACGACGCCCCTGCACACCCAGGTCGGCTCGCTGCTGGGCGAACACGTCTCCGACCGCCTGCACGACCGTCTGCTCGTGGCCGCGAATACCCCGGACGGTGTCGCGCACCTGGAGGACCGCGAGCACATGGACGAACTGACCGCCGCCCGCGACTTCGACCTCGGGATGGTCGGCCCGCCCCTGCACCTGTCCATGGGCATCATCGCGGGCGGCCTGGTCGAGGCCGTCGCGGGCCTGGCCCAGGCGGTGGTCCTGGCCGCCTACGCCTGGTGGGCGCCGCTGCTGGTCGGCGGCGCCTGGCTCTCCACCCACTGGCTGCTGCGCGAGAGCACCCGGTGGGACCGCAGCACCGGCGAGGTCCTCGACGCCCAGCGCCGCGCCGAGTACACCTACCGGCTGGCGGTGGACTCACCCGCCGCCAAGGAGATCCGGCTCTTCGGCCTGGCCAGCTGGCTGACCGACCGCTTCGCCGCGGACCGGCGCTCCCTGGTCGAACTGCGCTGGCAGGCCACCCGGCTGCGGCGCAAGCCGATGCGCTGGACCGTGGTGGTCCTGGCCGTCTCGGGAGGGCTGTTCTTCTGGTCCCTGGGAGGCGACGCCGCCTCGGGCGCCGTCGGCCTGGGCCAGGTGAGCACCTTCGCCTACGCGGCCGTCGGCGCGAGCGCCCTGGCCTTCGGCGGCCTGAACTGGGCCCTGTCCCTGGCCGCCGACGGCGTGGCGTCGGTGCTGCGGGTGGAGCAGGCGATGTCCGCCAGCACCGCGGCCCGCGGTGTGGTCTCCGGGCGGGCCCCGGCGGAGGGCATGCCCGCGGCGCAGATCAGGTTCCGCGACGTGACCTTCTCCTACCCGGGCATGTCCGCGCCGGTCCTGGACGGTCTCGACCTCACCGTTCCGGCCGGGGGTTCGCTGGCCGTGGTCGGCGTCAACGGCGCGGGCAAGTCCACCCTCGTCAAGCTGCTGTGCCGCCTCTACGACCCGGTCTCGGGAACGGTCGAGGTCGACGGCACCGACCTGAGGGACCTGGACGTGGAGTCCTGGCGCCGCCGCCTCAGCGCCGTCTTCCAGGACTTCGTCCGCTACGAGCTGCCGCTCAGGGACAACGTCGCCCCCCTGGGTGCCGCCCCCGAACAGGTCCTCGACGCCCTGGCGGTCGCCGGGGCCACGGACCTGCGCGATCTGGACACGGTGCTCTCCCCCGGGTACGCCAACGGCACCGACCTGTCCGGCGGGCAGTGGCAGCGGGTCGCCCTGGCCCGGGTGCTGTGCGCCGTACGCCAAGGGGCGGGCGTGGTGGTCCTGGACGAGCCCACGGCCCAACTGGACGTGCGCGGGGAGGCCGAGGTCTTCGACCGGGTGCTGGAAGCCACCCGCGGGTGCACGACCATCCTGATCTCGCACCGCTTCTCCACGGTCCGCCGCGCCGACCGGATCTGCGTCGTGGACCGGGGCAAGGTCATCGAAACCGGCAGCCACGACGAACTCATGGCCCTCCAGGGCACCTACGCACGACTCTTCCGCCTCCAGGCCGCGCGGTTCAACGAGGAACAGGACGGAGCCGGCCGTGCCGACCGATGACCACCCCCTGCCCTCCTCCTGGCGGGCGCTGGCCCGCACGCTGCGGTTGGGCTGGACGGCCTCACCGGGGCTCATCGCCGTCGCGTTCGCCACCACGGTCGGCACCGCCCTGCCCGACGTGCTGATCGCCGCCGTTCTGGCGATGCTCACCGAGGCGGTGGTCTCCGGCGGCCCCGTCGACATGGTCACCGCCGCCGTGCTCCTGGGCGCGCTGGCCGCCCTGAGCTGGCTGTTGCGCGTGGTGAGTGAGCGGGCCAACCGCCGTTTCGCCGACCGCGCCGCGGTGTTCACCGAAGCGCACGTGGTGCGGCTGCAGAGCGGCGTCCCCTCCCTGGAGCACCACGAGCGCCCCGCCTACGTCAACCGCTCCCAGCTGCTGCGCGACCACGCGGACACGCTCAGCGAGGTCTACCAGTACCTGTTCCAGGCGATCGGCGCCCTGCTGCGCCTGGGCCTGACCATGGCCCTGCTGATGACCGTCCACCCCCTGCTCGGGCTGCTGTGCCTGTTCGCGGTGCCCACCGCCCTGGTCTCCCACTGGCGGGGCGGGGTGGAGCACGCGCTGGAGGAGAGGACCGGACACCACGAGCGGTTGGCGCGGCACTTCTTCCTGCTCGGAACCAGGGCCTCCCCCGGACGTGAGCTGCGGGTCGGCCGGGCCCGGGAACGGGTGCGCGCGGGGCGCCACCAGGCCTGGGCCGCACGCCACCGGGCCGTGTCCCGGGCCCGCTGGACCACCACGGCGTGGCGGGCGGCGGCGCTGGCGGTCTTCGGCGGCGCGTTCATGGGCTCCCTCGCCTGGACGGCACTGGGCGGCGGTTCTGCGGCCGAGGTCGTCCTGCTGCTCAGTGCCGGCAGCCGCCTGGCCCAGTACATCGGCCAGACGCTCAACCAGGTCCACTTCCTGCGCACGATCTGGTTGGAGGGAGGGCGCCGCCTGCTGTGGCTGGAGGAGCTGGCCGCCGCCTCCGCCGAGCGGACCGTGGAGCCGGTACCCGAGCGGATGAGCTCCGGCATCACCCTGGAGAACGTCTCCTTCGGCTACCCCGGGACGGACCGGCCGGTTCTGGACGAGGTCACGCTCGACCTGCCCGCGGGAGCGGTGGTAGCCGTCGTCGGCGAGAACGGGGCGGGCAAGTCCACCCTGGTCAAGCTGCTCGCGAAGATGTACGAACCCGACTCCGGGCGGATCCTCGTTGACGGGCACGACCTGGCCGGCATGGCGGCCGACGCCTGGCGCAGGCGGCTCTCCGGCGCCTTCCAGGACTTCGCGCGCTTGGAGTACCCGCTGCGGCTGTCCGTCGGCCTGGGCGACCTGCCCCGGTCCGGGGACGAGAGCGCCGTCGACCGGGCGGTCGGGCGCGCCGACGCCCGCACCCTGGTCGAGGGGCTCGACCGGGGGCTGGACACCCAGCTCGGCAACACCTGGGCCCAGGGGGCCGAACTGTCCGAGGGGCAGTGGCAGAAGGTCGCGCTCGCCCGCGGCTACATGCGCGACCACCCGCTGCTGCTGCTCCTGGACGAGCCCGCCTCCGCCCTGGACGCCGAGACCGAGCACCTGTTGTTCGAGCGGTACGCCGAGCGCGCCCGTGCCCTCAGGGACCGGGACCGCATCACCCTCCTGGTCTCGCACCGCTACTCCACCGTGCGCATGGCCGACCACATCGTCGTCATGGACGGAGCCCGGATCTGCGAGCAGGGCACCCACGCCGAACTGATGGAGCTCGGCGGGCGCTACGCCGAGCTGTACGGAATCCAGGCCCGCGCCTACCGCGTCGAACGGTGATCGCGGAACCCCGCCGGTGCCGACCGGGGCGGGTCTGAGGGGCCGACGGGTCAGCGGCGGACCGCGGACGGTTCAGCGGCAGCGCGGACAGACACCCGTCAGTTCGAAGGAGTAGTCGAGCTCACCGAACCCGCTCGTGCCCCGGACCCTCTCCGCGACCTCGGCGACCTCGGCGAGGTGGGCGATCTCCTCCACCCTCCCGCAGAGTCGGCAGAACAGGTGGTGATGCCGGGACGGGGTCCGGCACCGGCGGTACAGGCGCTCCCCGTCCGGGGAGTGGACGGTGTCGAGCAGCTCCTCCTGCGCCATCCGGTGGACCGTGCGGTAGACGGTGGACAGGCTCGGGCTGCCCGGGGCGGAGGGCAGTGCCCGTTCCATCTCCCGGTGGATCTCACGGCAGCTGAGGAACCGCGCCCCGTGCCCGAGAACCTTGAGTACGGCTTCCTCGTACCTGGGGGTCTTGACCATGTCAGCACACTGCCCAAAACGGCGCTGCTGCGAGCAGGGGGCCGAACCGGCACCGGCATCGCCCTTCGAACACGGGGAGAACTCCTGGGGTGATCACGACTCGGTCTTTCGAAAATGATTATCAGTACCATAGCACGCACAAGCCGACCCCACCCGGGGGACCGGGCGCTTCGGATCGGTGTACAGTGTGAAAACGATTTTCATTTTCGAACAAAGGCGCTGACTCGGGGACACCCCGTGGGCGGGCCCGGGCACAGGACCGGGCCGACCGTTCGCGATCCGGCCGCCCCGGGGGTTCGGCGGAGCCACCCCCGTCCCGGGCCGGGTCAGTGCTCCGAGTGCTCGTCCCAGTGCCCGTCGTGCTCACGGTGGAGGTGGCCGTCGTGAACGTAGTCCACGTGGTCCTCATGCGGCACGGCCACGTGCCCGCAGCCCTGCCCGTGCTCGTGCGCGTGGTCCTCGTGCACGGCACACCCCTCGGCACGGCACTCGTCCCAGTGCCCGTCGTGCTCGTGGTGGAGGTGTCCGTCGTGGGCGTAGTCCACATGGCCCTGGTGCGGCACGGCCACGTGCCCGCAGCCCTGCCCGTGCTCGTGCGCGTGGTCCTCGTGCACGGAATGCGTGACGGCCATGTCTCCCCCAGTTTTTCTGCGCCCGTCGTTTTCCCGGAAACAAGAACAACGTATCCATCAAAAACAGGCCACTTCAAGAAGGAGCGGAAGCCATGTCGAGGTTTTAACCCCCATTTGAACCAACACCGGATCCGTCCCACCAACCAGAGCACCCGAAACCACAGCTCACACCGCATTCTGCGAATACGGAAACCATTATCACCACGCACGGAAGAAGCACCGGAATCCGAGACGGCGTCCGAGGGGCGCCGGATTTCCAAAAATTCGACAGCATCCGGCACACACTCGCCCACCAACTGAAGTGATCCCGCCCAGGAGGTTCACCTTGTCCGAACACGACGACCCCTACGACCGCTCCGGCCAGTTCCTCGACCTCATGATCGCTACCTGGTGGGAGCACAACGGCGCGACCGTCGCCGAAGCCCTGAAGGACCTGCCGACCGACGCGGGCCCTGTGGTCGACGCGGGCGCCGGCGGCGGGCAGGGCACCAGGCTCATCGCCCGTACCCTTCCCCACACGCACGTCCTGGCGGTCGAACCCTCGCTCCTGCTGAGGTCGGTCCTGCTCTCCCGCGTGTTCGAGGACCCGGACCTGCGCGACCGGGTGACCGTGGACGGCGACGACCTGCTCGCGGCCCGCCTGCCGGACCGGATCGGCGGCCTGGTGGCGGCCAACCTCATCGGCCACTTCAGCCCGCACGAGCGCGACCGGCTCTGGGAGGACCTGTCGACCCGTCTCGCACCGGGGGCGTTCGCGCTGCTCAACCTGCCCGCGCCGGTCGAGCCCGAACGCGTGGAACGCGCCCGGATGAGCGAGCTCCACGTCGGCACCCGCTCCTACGTGGGCTGGGCGGGCGCCGAACCGGCCGGACCGGAACGGATCTCCTGGCACATGACCTACGAGGTCCACGAGAGCGACCGGCTCGTCAGCCGCGACGAGGTCCACTACGACTGGTGGACGGTCTCCGAGAAAGCGCTGCGGGCCGAGGCCGCCCCGCACGGCCTGCGGGTACTGCCCCACGGTCCGCCCGAGGCCGGCCTGTACAAGGTTCTCCGGGAGGAGGGGTAGGACCATGGGTTCCGAGAACACTCCGGCCGCGCTTCCGGTGACCGTACTCTCCGGTTTCCTGGGCGCTGGCAAGACCACCCTGCTCAACCACCTGCTGGCGAACCTGGACGGTGTGCGGGTGGCGGTGATCGTCAACGACATGAGCGAGGTCAACATCGACGCCGACCTCGTCCGGGGCGAGGGACACCTGTCCCGGACCGACGAGCGCCTGGTGGAGATGACCAACGGGTGCATCTGCTGCACCCTGCGCGACGACCTGCTGGAGGAGGTCGCCGAACTCGCCCGCCGGGGGCGCTTCGACCACCTGC
The DNA here is from genome assembly GCF_056173285.1 of Nocardiopsis sp. iso_40. Classification (NCBI taxonomy): domain Bacteria; kingdom Bacillati; phylum Actinomycetota; class Actinomycetes; order Streptosporangiales; family Nocardiopsidaceae; genus Nocardiopsis; species Nocardiopsis sp. iso_40. Next base: position 3,434,665 of record NZ_CM149666.1, read on the forward strand.
TCATCGAGTCCAGCGGCATCTCCGAGCCGATGCCCGTGGCGGCCACCTTCGCCGTGCCCGGTCCCGACGGCGCCCCCCTGTTGGAGGGCGCGCGGTTGGACACCATGGCCTCGCTGGTCGACGCCGCTGGTTTCCTGCGCGAACTCGACGCCGGAGACGACCTGGTCGCCAGGGGGTTGGACGCCTACGAGGACGACGAGCGCACGGTCAGCGACCTGCTGGTCGACCAGGTGGAGTTCGCCGACCTCGTGCTGGTCAACAAGGTCGACCTGGTCACGGCGGAACAGGCCGACCGGGTGGAGGCCGCGGTGCGGCGGCTCAACCCCCTGGCGCGGGTACTGCGCGTCGAACACGGCCGGGTGGATCCGGCCGAGCTGGTGGGGGCCGACCGGTTCGACCCCGAGCGTGCCGCACGGGCCCCGGGATGGGTGTCCGAGCTCAACGGGGACCACGTGCCCGAGACCGAGGAGTACGGGATCTCCAGCCTGGTGTTCCGGGCTGAGCGGCCCTTCCATCCGGAGCGGCTGTGGACGCTGGTCTCTTCCGGGTTCGAGGAGCACGGGTTCGGCACGGTCCTGCGCACCAAGGGGTTCTTCTGGCTGGCGAGTCGGCCCCGGATGACGGGGTTGTGGTCCCAGGCCGGTCCGGTGGCCCGGTTCGAGCCCGCGGGGGTGTGGGACCCGGCCGACGGCCCGGCCCTGGGGTACTCGCCCCAGGACCTGATGACCGAGGACGCGGTGGAACCCCGCCAGGAGCTGGTGTTCATCGGCACGGGACTACGCCGTGACGCTCTGCGGAGCGCGCTGGAGTCGTGCCTGCTGACCGATGACGAACTCCACTCCCCCTGGGAAGGGCTCGCCGATCCCTTCCCCGAGTGGGACGTGCTCGGCATGCACGCCCACAGCCACGCCTGAGACCGCGCCCGACCCACCCGCCCCACCCATGTCGGTGGGGCGGGTCCCCGGCGGGCCCGCCACCGACACGGGCGCCGGTGGCGGTCTCACCGCGCCGAGGGAACGCCCCCGGCCGACGGCGCGGTGGCTTCCGGGGACCCCGAGTCGACCACCCGGCCCTGGTCCAGGACCAGACGGTGGTCGGCCTCGGCCGCCTCGTCGGAGAAGTGCGTGGCGTGCACGACGGTGACCTGCCCCCTGAGCGTGGCCAGCACCCGCGCGATCTGCTCCCTGGCCTCCCGGTCCAGCCCGGCGGAGGGCTCGTCCAACAGCAACAGGTCGGCTTCCTGGGCCAGACCCTGGGCGATCAGCGCCCGTTGCCGCTGACCGCCGGAGAGCTCCCCCAGCTGGCGCCCGGCCAGGTCGGTGATGCCCACCCGCTCCATCGAGCGCTCCACCACCGTGCGGTCGCGCCGGGCCAGCGCCCGCCACGGACCGCGGTGTGCCCAACGCCCCATCGAGACGGCGCCGCGCACGGTCAGGGGCAGGGTGTCGGGGACTGCGCTGCGCTGCAGGACGAAGGCCGGTCGGGGGCGGGAGGGGCCGGACACCTCCCCGGCCCGGGGTCGGAGCGTGCCCGCCAGAACCGCGAGGAGGGTGGACTTGCCCGCGCCGTTGGAGCCAACCAGCGCGGTGACCCCTCCCCGCGGGAGGCGGGCGTCGATCCCCCTCAGCACGTCCTCACCGCCGTACCCCGCGTACACGCCCCGCAACTCGGTGTGGATCATCCGTTCCCTCCGCACTCGTCCGCCTCCGACCCAATGTGCAAATGATAATGGTTATCATTGTAGAGTGTCGCACCATGGAAGCACTGATCGACCCGTTCGGGGTCACCTTCGTCCAGCGCGCGCTGTGGGGAGGCATCCTCGTCTCCCTGATCTGCGCGATCGCGGGGACCTGGGTGGTCCTGCGCGGGATGGCGTTCCTCGGGGACGCGATGTCACACGGCATGCTCCCCGGGGTGGCTCTGGCCGCCCTGCTCGGCCAGAGCCTCTTCCTCGGCGCCGCCCTGGCGGCCGGGGCCATGGCCGTCGGCGTGACACTGCTGAGCCGCTCGCCCCGCCTGTCCCGGGACACGAGCATCGGGCTGCTGTTCGTGGGGATGCTCTCGGTCGGCGTGATCGTCGTCTCCCACTCCGCCACGTTCGCCGTGGACCTGACCGCGTTCCTCTTCGGCGACGTCCTCGCCGTGCGCGAACGCGACCTGCTCCACCTGGGTCTCTGCCTCGCGGTGGCGCTGGTGGTGGCGGTCCTGGGCCACCGCGCCTTCATGGCCCTGGCCTTCGACCCGCGCAAGGCCCACACCCTGGGCCTGGCACCGCGCGCCGCGCACGCCGCCCTGCTGGGCCTGGTCACCCTCGCGGTGGTCGCCTCCTTCCACGTCGTCGGCACCCTGCTGGTCTTCGGGCTGCTGATCGCACCCCCGGCGGCCGCCGTCCTGTGGGCGCGGAGCGTACCGATGATCATGTGCCTGGCGGCGCTGCTGGGATCGGTCGCCACCTTCGTGGGGCTGCTGGCCTCCTGGCACTGGGAGACGGCGGCCGGAGCCAGCATCGCCGCGACGGCCGTGGCCCTGTTCTTCGTCTCGGTGGCGGCCTCCGCCCTGCACACGCGGACAGCGCACCGAAAACGTCAGCACACCCCCTCCCACCACCATCACCAAGAGAGGCCGGTGTCCCCTTGAGACCCGAGAAGACCACCATGACCGCAGGGGCCGTGGGGCTGTGCGCCCTGCTCCTGGCCGGTTGTTCCAACGCCGCACCACAGGAGGGCGGGCCCGAGGCCGAGGAGACGCCGCACGGCTACGTCGAGGGGGCCGAGGAGACCGCAGAACCCCAGTCCCGCCTGGTCCTGGCCGACACCGCCAGCGGGGAGGTACGCCTGCTGGACCTGCTCACCGAGGAGGTCACCGAGCTGGGACAGGTCCCGGGTGCGGACGGCATCACCGGAGACGGCCGTTTCGCTTACCTTCATTCATCCGGTGATGGGACAACTGAGGTGTTCGACAGCGGCGTGTGGACCGTGGACCACGGCGACCACGACCACTACTACCGGACCGGCGCCGGACACGTCGGCGCCCTGGACGGCGCCACCGCCTCCGACGTGGTCACCGACACCGCCCTGACCTCGGTCACCGGCACCGGGGGCACCTCCCTGGTCCTGGACCGCGCGGAGCTGCAGGAGGGAACGGTCACCATCGCCGACCAGCTCCCCGAGGACGCGGTCACCGCCCTGCCCTACGCGGGACGCCTGCTCCTCATCGACGCCTCCGACGGCACGGTCGGATCCGTGGACCGGGACGGAGAGCAGAACGAGACCCTCGACGAGACCTGCACCGCCCCGCGCGGGGCCGCCGTCACCCGTCGCGGCCTGGTCGTGGGATGCGAGGAGGGCACCCTGCACGTCACCGAGGAGGACAGCTCCCTGGACGCCGGGATCCTCCCCCACCCGGAGTCCGGCCGGACCGAGTCCTTCCAGCACCGGCCCGGGTCGGCCGTCCTGGCCTCGCTGTCCACCGAAGGCGACCTGTGGGTCCTGGACCTGGCGGCGGCCGAGTGGCGCGAACTCGACCACACCGGCGCCGTGTCGGTGACCGCTGTCGGCGAAGGAGCACCCGTGCTCGCCCTGGACGGCGACGGCACCCTGCACTCCCTCGACCCCGGGACCGGGCAGGAGAGGGCCGCCACCCCGCTGCTGGACTCCGTCGACCCCGACCGGCCGCCCGCGCTCCGGGCGGACACCTCCCGCGTCTACGTCAACGACGCCGGGGCCGGGCTGGTCCACGAGCTCGACTACAACGACGACCTCCGGGTGGCCCGCACCTTCGAGGTGGGCATCGCGCCGCACCTGATGGTCGAGACGGGACGGTGACCGGCGTGCAGCAGCGACACACCCCGGCCGCGCGCATCCGCGCCGCGGCCACGGCCGCCGTCCTCCTCGCCGCCCTGACCGCCTGTGCCCCCGGCACCGGCGGCGGCGGCGGGGAGATCGTGGTGACCACCAACATCCTCGGCGACATCACCCGGGAGGTCGTCGGCGGAGAGGCCGAGGTCACCGTCCTGATGAAACCCGACGCGGACCCGCACTCGTTCGGGATCTCCGCGCAGGAGGCCGCGACCCTGGAGAACGCCGACCTGGTCGTGTACAACGGCCTGGGCCTGGAGGAGGGGATAGCGCGCAACGTCGCCGCCGCAGAGGAGGCGGGGGCGCCCGCCCTGGAGGTCGGCGCGAACGTCGACCCGCTCCCGTACGCCTCCGACGAGAGCGAGGGCGAGCCGGACCCGCACTTCTGGACCGACCCCGAACGCGTACTCACCGCCGTCGACCTGATCACCGAACACGTGGTCGAGGAGGTCGAGGGGGTGGACGCCGAGGCGGTACGCGCCAACGCCGAGGCCTACGCGGTCCAGGTGGCCGAACTCGACGCCTGGATGGCCGAGGAGTTCGCGGCCCTGCCCGAGGAGAACCGCAGGCTGGTGACCAACCACCACGTCTTCGGCTACCTCGCCGACCGCTACGGCTTCGAGGTGGTCGGGGCCGTCATCCCCAGCGGGACCACCCTGGCCTCCCCCAGCACCTCCGACCTCAAGGACCTGTCCGACGCCGTCGCGGAGGCCGGGGTCTCCGCGGTCTTCGCCGACTCCTCCCAACCCGACCGGCTGGCCACCGTCATGGCCGAGGAGGCGGGCGTGGAGATCGAGGTCGTCCCGCTCTTCTCCGAGTCCCTGAGCCGGGAGGGCGGGGGCGCAGCCACCTACCTGGAGATGATGCGCGCCAACACCGAAGCCATCGCCGCCGGACTCGGCGGCGACTGATCCGGGGCTCCGGCCCCGGACCCCGGGCCGCGGACACCCCACCGCCGCGGCAGACCACCCCGCACCAGAACCGAGAGAGAACCATGCGAACACGACTCCACCCCCGCCAGGCGGCACTGCCCGTCCTGCTGTCCGCGGGACTCCTGCTGACCGCCTGCGGCAGCGGGGACGACGCGGCCACCGAAGCCGGGTCCGAGCAGCCCGGGGAGAGCGCCGGCCGGGTGAACGAGCCGATCGTCACCACCTACGACGGCGGCCTCTACGTCCTGGACGGCCAGACCCTGGAGGTGGTCGAGGACATCGAGCTGGAGGGCTTCAACCGCATCAACCCGGCCGGGGACGACCGGCACGTACTCGTCTCCACCTCCGAGGGCTTCCAGGTCCTGGACGCGGCGGGCGCGGAGCTGACCGACACCGTCTTCGCCGCCGAGGCCCCCGGCCACGTCGTCCGGCACGCGGACCGCACCGTGCTGTTCGCCGACGGCACCGGCGAGGTGACCGCCTTCGACACCGGCACGCTCGGCGACGGCGTCCCCGAGGACCTCGACGTGTACACCGCAGATGAGGCCCACCACGGTGTGGCCGTCGAACTGTCCGGCGGGGAACTCCTGGTCACCCTCGGCGACGAGGAGGAGCGCGTGGGCGCCCTCGTCCTGGACGGGGACCGGGAGGAGATCGCCCGCAACGAACAGTGCCCCGGCGTGCACGGGGAGACCACCGCCGAGGGTGAGGCCGTCGTCATCGGCTGCGAGGACGGTGTCCTGATCTACCAGGACGGCGAGTTCACCAAGGTGGACAGCGAGGACGACTACGGCCGGATCGGCAACCAGGCCGGTTCGGAGGGCTCCCCGATCGTCCTGGGCGACTACAAGACCGACCCCGATGCCGAACTGGAGCGCCCCGAGCGGATCGCCCTCGTCGACACCGCCGACGCCTCCCTGTCCCTGGTCGACCTGCCCTCCAGCTACACGTTCCGCTCCCTGGGCCGGGGGCCGGACGGCGAGGCCCTGGTGCTGGGCACCGACGGCGCCCTGCACGTGATCGACCCCGAGGCGGGCGAGATCACCGAGAGCATCGAGCTGATGGAGTCCTGGGAGGAGCCCCTGGAGTGGCAGCAGCCCCGCCCGGCCCTGTTCGTGCGCGGCGGCACCGCCTACGTGACCGACACGGCCACCGACCAGGTGCACGCCGTGGACCTGGCCTCCGGTGAGGTCACCGGCTCGGTGACCCTGGAGGAGACCCCCAACGAGCTCAGCGGGGTCGCCCACTAGCCTGTCGCTTGCCCGCGGGCCCGTGACCGGACACCCTCCCGGTCACGGGCCCCGTCGTCACGCAGAGGAGAACCATGACGGAGCTCGCCGACAACACCGACTCGTTCGTCTTCGCCGCCCTCCTTCTCCTGGCATGCGTCATCACCTCCGCGTTGGCGAGTGTTCTCCTCCGCCCACGGGGCGGCCTGAGACCCCGTGCCGCAGTGGTCCTGGTCGGGATCCTTCTTTCCTGCTACGCGATCGCTGCGATCCGCCCCTGGCTTGGTCGGGGCGACATCCTCGCCTACCCGCCACGCCTGGTAATCGACCTCGAAAAGGCACTTTCGTTCAGTGACGCCGCAGAGCAGTCCGTGCTCTACGGCGTTTTGTTCGTCCCCCTGGGAACAGCCGTGGCCGCCGCCTCCAGGGACTACAGGATCCTCGTGGCGACAGCACTCGGGTTCCCGTTGGCCATCGAAGCCGCCCAGGTCCTTCTGGGCACGGGACGGGTGGCCAGCACCCTCGACTACCTGTCCGCCGGCACGGGCATTCTGCTGGGGATGGGTTCCTTTCTCGCCGTGGACGCGGTCGTGCAGAAGCTGACCGGCGCCCCGCACGCCCGCCAGCGCGTCGAAACCGTACGGCGCTCGGAGCCCACCCCGAACGCCCCCTCCTAAGCCGCAACCGGGGCCCGGTGTCCCAGAAACCGGAAAACTCCTGTGCCCGGATGGGGTGCGGACCAGTCGGGCCCTGTCCCAGCGGCCTTTGCGGACAGAGAACGGTTCGAGGTCTTCACTCGTGCGCGTTCGCATGCGCTCATGTGACCTCGCACACGAACAGACGAGACCTCCGTGAGGAAGGCCGCGGCCGACCCGGATCCGCGCCGTCCGCGGCCCGGCGACGGGGCCTTCCGGGAAGCCCGGACCCCGGGGCGTTCGGGCTCCCCGGGGCCGCCGGGTTCAGGGGACGCGGTGGCCCGCGGCGCGGGTCAGCTCGTACCACTCGGGGCGGGTCAGGGCAAGCTCCGACCCCTGGGCCGCACCGGTCACCCGTTCCGGGGTGGTGGTGCCGAGCACGACCTGCATCCGGGCGGGGTGCCGGGTGATCCACGCGGTGGCGACGGCGATCGGCGGCACCCCGTACCGCTCGGCGAGGCGGTCGATGACCGCGTTGAGCTCCGCGTACTCGGGCGAGTCCAGGAACACGCCGCTGAAGAAGCCCGCCTGGAACGGCGACCAGGCCTGCACGGTGATGTCGTGCAGGCGGGCGTGGTCGAGCACACCGCCGCCGTCCAGGGTGGCCGACTGCGGTTCGCCGACCATGTTCGCGGCCAGCCCCTGCGTGATGATCGGAGCGTGGGTGAGCGAGAGCTGGAGCTGGTTCACCGCGATCGGTTGGCGCACGTAGCGGCGCAGCAGGTCGACCTGGCGGGGCGTGTGGTTGGAGACCCCGAAGGCGCGCACCTTCCCGGCCGACTCCAGGTCGTCGAAGGCGCGGGCGACCTCCTCGGGTTCGACGAGCGCGTCGGGCCGGTGCAGCAGCAGAATGTCGACGTAGTCGGTGCCCAGGGCGCGCAGCGAGCCCTCGACCGAGGCGACGATGTGTGCGTGGGAGTGGTCGAAGTAGGGTCCCTCCGGGACGATGCCCGCCTTGGTCTGGATGGTGAGGGCGTCGCGTTCGGCCGGGGTCAGTCGCATCGCCTCGGCGAAGCGGCGTTCGCAGGCGTGCGTCGTCGGGCCGTAGATGTCGGCGTGGTCGACGAAGTCGACGCCCGCCTCGCGGGCGGCGCGCACCAGGGCGCGGATCTGGTCGTCGGACTTGTCGGCGATGCGCATCAGGCCGAGCACGACGTTGGGGGCGGTGATGTCCGTCCCGGGCAGGGTGAAGGTCTTCACGGTCTTCCTTCCGGTCGGGCGCTCACGTTAGAGGCCGGTCGGACTCAAGTCCAACAGGCGGACGCTGGCCCGGGGGCCGGTGGTGGCCGCCGCTGGCCCGGCGGCCACCACCGGGCTCCGTTCCCGACCCGCCGCCCGGTCCCGGAGGCCGAGCGGCGGCGGGCCGCGCCTACTTCACGGCGCCCATGGAGAGCCCGCGCACCAGCTGGCGCTGGGCCGTCCAGCCGATCACCACGATGGGCAGCGAGGCCATGACCACGGCCGCTGACAGCTGCGCCACGAACAGCCCCTCACTGGTGATGAACCCGGTCAGGAACACCGGGACCGTGGCGGCCCGGGCCGCGGTCAGGTTCACCGCGAAGAAGAACTCGTTCCACGCGAAGATCATGCAGATCAGGGCGGTGGCCGCAATGCCCGGCGCCATGATCGGCACCATCACCGACCACAGCACCCGGGGCAGCCCCGCGCCCTCCATCCGGGCGGCCTCCACCAGCGCCTTGGGCACCTCCAGGAAGAACGAGCGCAGCATCCACACCGCGATGGGCAGGTTCATCGCCGTGTACAGCACGACCAGGGTCCACACGTTGTCCAGCATCGACAGGTGTGCGGCGGCGACGTAGATCGGTACCACGACCGCCACGACCGGCAGCATCTTGGTCGAGATGAAGAAGAACAGCACGTCCTGGGTGCGTTTGACCGGGGCCACCGACAGCGCGTAGGCGGCGGGCAGGCCCAGCAGCAGCACCAGCAGCGTGGACGCCAGGGTGGCGACCGCCGAGTTGCCCAGGTACGGCAGGAAGTCCGCCCCCAGCACCGCGGAGAACCGGTCCAGGGTGGGTTGGAAGAAGAGCGTCGGCGGGTCGGTCGCGGCCTGGTTCTCCTCCTTGAACGCCGTCAGCACCAGCCACAGCACCGGGGAGACGAACAGCAGGCCGATGATCCAGGTGAGGGCGGTCAGGACGGGACCGCCCGCACCGGCTCGGGGGCGCTGGCGCTGCGGCGCCCGGACGGGGGGCGGGGCCGTGTCCGCCGTGTGTTCGGGGGCTGGGGCGGTCACGAGTGCGCCTCCTGTGCGTTCATGAACGTGCGGAAGATCAGCCGCAGGGCCAGCATCGCCACGATGATGGTGCCGACCACCACCACGACGCCCATCGCCGCCGACTGGCCGATGTCGAACCCGAGGAAGGTCCGCTGGTAGACGTAGAAGGGCAGGTTGGCGCTGGCGGTGCCGGGGCCGCCCTGGGTCATCATGTAGATGGTGTCGAAGGTGTTGACCACGTACACCGACCCCAGCAGCACGCCCAGTTCGATGTAGCGGCGCAGGTGCGGCAGGGTGATCCAGACGAAGATCTGCCACTTGGAGGCGCCGTCGACCTGGGCTGCCTCCAGTGCGTCGGTGTTCTGGCTCTGGAGTCCCGCCAGCACCAGCAGCATCATGAACGGCGTCCACTGCCACACCAGTGCGACCACCACCGACGCCACCGGCATCTGCGAGACCCAGTCGAAGGTGTCCACGCCCAGCGGCGAGAGCACGAAGTTGACCAGGCCGAAGACCGGCTCGAACATGATGTGCTTCCACAGCAGCGCCGTGGCCACCGGCAGCACCAGGAACGGGGTGATGACGAGCGTGCGCACCACGCCCTGCCCCCAGAACTTCCGGTCCAGCAGCAGGGCCAGCCCGAGGCCGAGCAGCATCGCCGCCACCACGCAGGACGCGGTGATGAGCACGGTGTTGGCCGCGGCGCCGAGGAACTGCCGGTCGGTGAAGACCGCCGCGTAGTTGGCCAGGCCGACCCACGCCTGGGAGTCGGGGCGCAGCAGGTTCCACGACCGGAGCGAGTACACGACGGTCGCCAGGAACGGCAGCTGGGTGACGACCAGCATGAACACCAGTGCGGGCAGCAGTGGTGCCCGGCGCGCCCATCCGGCGGCGCGTCCGCCGCGCCTGGCCGGAGCGGGCCGCACCGGTTTCGCCGGCGCCTCGGGCGGCGGCGCTGTCGCCGTACTCATCGGCCCTCCTCCTTGTAGGTGTCGCCGACGACCTCGGCGTACTCCTGGCTCTGCGCGAGCGCCTCCTCGACGGTGATCCGTCCGGCCACGGCCGCGCTGAGCTGCTGGCTGACCCTGGTGCCCAGGTCCTGGAACTCGGGGATGGCGAGGAAGCCGATGCCCTCGTAGGGCACCGGGCGCGTGCCCGGGTTCTGCGGGTCGGCCCCCTCGATGCCCTGGAGCATGGGTTCGGCGTAGGCCTGCGCGGCCTCCTGGTATTCGGGGACCTCGAAGGTGGAGAGCCGGTTGCCCGGCGGGACCCGCTGCCAGCCGTACTCCTCGGCGACGGTGCGCACGTAGTCCCGGTCGGTCATCCACTCCAGGAAGGCCCAGGCCTCGTCCTTGTGCTCGGAGGTGGCGGGGATCCCCAGGGTCCAGGCGTAGAGCCAGCCGCCGTAGTCGCTCTCGGCCACCGGGGCCGGCGCGTAGCCGTTGAGCCCGGCCACGGTGGCGGTGCTGTCGTCCTCGATGGTGCTGACCATGGAGGTGGAGTCGTAGAACATGGCGGCCCGCCCCTGGGCGTAGTGGTTCAGGCAGTCCCCGAAGCCGCTGTTGGCGGCACCCGGCTGACCGTGCTCGCGGACCAGGTCCACGTAGAAGTCGGCCGTGCGCCGGAACTCGGGTGAGTCGAGTTCGGCGTTCCACTCCTGGTCGTACCAGCGCCCGCCGAAGGTGTTGAGGATGCTGTTGAACGGGCTGAGGACCTCGCCCCAGCCCGCGAGGCCGCGCAGGCAGATCCCGGAGACGCCGGGTTCGACCCCGTCGAGTTCGGCGGCGAGCTCGGCGACCTCGTCCCAGGTGGGTTCGGCGGGCATCTCGACACCGGCCTGTTCGAACAGGTCCGTGCGGTAGGCGAGGAAGGAGGACTCCCCGTAGAAGGGCACCGAGTACATGTCGCCCTCCAGGGACAGGTCCTCGCGCAGGGAGGGGATGAAGTCCTCGTGGTCGTAGTCCGCGGAGGCGTCGATGAAGGGTTGCAGGTTCTCCAGCCAGCCGTACTCGGCCCACTGGCGGGTCTCGTAGTTACTGATCATGACCGCGTCGAACTCTCCCCCGCCGGTCGCCACGGAGGTGGTGATCTTGGCGCGGGCCTCGTTCTCGGGCAGGGACACGAAGTCGACCTCGATGCCGGGGTGCTCCGCGCGGAACTGCGACTGCAGGGAGACGGCGTCCTGCATCTGCGGGTTGGAGACGATGGCGACGGTCAGCCGGACCGTTTCCTCGTCGGAGCCGCCGGCGCCCGCTCCGGCGCAGCCGGTGAGCAGCAGCCCGGCGAGGGCCAGTGCGGTGGCGGCTGTGGTTCGGGGGACGGTGTTTCGGGGGACGGTGGTGCGCACAGTGCTGCACTCCCTGTTCAGGCGGAGGTGTCGGGGACGACCTGGATCTTCACCCCGGCGCCCGAGCGCATCATGGCCAGCGCCTCGGGGAACTTCTCCAGCGGCAGGGCGTCGGTGAGCAGCGGGGCCGTCTGCAGCTCACCGGAGGCGAGGAGGTCGACCGCCGCACCGTAGCTGTTCAGCACGGCCATGGAGCCCACGACGGTGATCTCGTCGTTGTAGATGCGGAACGGCGACAGCGAGACCCGGGCGGCATCGTCGGCGACGCCGAAGACCAGCAGGCGCCCGCCCCTGCGCAGGGAGGTGAACGCGGCCTCGATGGCCTGCGGGGAGCCGGTGACGTCCACTGCGGCGTCGAAGCCCTCGCCGCCCGCTTCGGCGGCGTCGGTCGCGGTGGCCTCGGCGCCCAGGTCAGCGGCCAGGGCCAGGCGGCGGGTGTTGCGGTCGACCACGGTGACGCGCGCCCCGGAGCGCTGGAGCAACTGCTGCAGCAGCAGGCCCATGGTCCCCGCGCCCACCACCAGGAAGCGTTCGCCGACCTCGACGCCGATGCGTCGGACGCCGTGGACCGCGCAGGAGAGCGGCTCCACGAGTGCGCCCTCGCGCATGCTCATCGAGTCGGGGATGCGGTAGCAGTTGGCGGCGGGGACCGCCACGTACTCGGCGAACGCCCCGTCGACGGTGTCGCCGATAGCCCCCCAGTTGGCGCACAGGTTGCCGCGCCCGGCTCGGCAGTATCCGCAGTGCCCGCAGAACAGCGAGGGGTCCACGGCCACCCGGTCGCCCGGGCGCAGCTGGCCGGGGGCCCTGGCGCCGACGGCGGTCACCGTTCCGGCGAACTCGTGGCCGGGCACCAGCGGGTAGGGGCTGGGCGGGAACTCCCCGTCGGCGATGTGCAGGTCGGTTCCGCAGATCCCGCAGGCGCCGACCCGGACCACGACGCCGTCCGGGGCGGGTTCGGGCTCTGGTCGGTCGCCCACGGTGAGGGAGCCCGGTTCGGTGATGATGGCGGCGCGCACGGTTGGAACCCTTCCGAAAGATTCAGGTGCTCGTTTGAGCGACCTGTGTCACATATGTCGGTTCATTGAAGACCCAATCGAAACACCGTGTCAATGGGCTGAGAACAATCGAGTACACTCCTGCCCATATGAGCGATCGGCGTAGTGAGACAGCGACCCCGAACGGCCCTGCGGAGATGGTGCGGCTCGCCGCGATCGCCCGCAGGTTCTACCTGGAGGGGCGGTCGAAGGTGGAGATCGCCGAGGAGTTCGGGCTGAGCAGGTTCAAGATCGCCCGGGACCTGGAGGCGGCCCGGGCCAGCGGGATCGTGCGCATCGACATCCGATTGCCGGCGCGGTTGGCCGGGGAGCTGTCCGAGCGCCTGCGCGAGGCCTTCGGGCTGCGCAGGGCGATCGTCGTGGACACGTTGGAGGACCCCCTGGAGACGCGCCGGGCGCTGGGGTCGGTGACGGCCCGGCTGCTGGCGGAGATCGTACGCCCGGACGAGGTGCTGGGGCTCGCCTGGAGCCGGAGCCTGCAGGAGATGGGCACCGAGGTGGTCGAGCTGCCGCGGTGCACGGTGGTCCAGTTGAACGGGGTGCTGTCGGAGCACACCGAGGCGGGCGGGTCGGTGGAGACGGTGCGCCGGGTGGCGGACCTGTCGGGCGGCCCGGCGTACCCGATCTACGCGCCGCTCATCCTGCCGGACGGCGCGACCGCGGCGACGCTGCGGGCCGATCCGGGCATCGCGGCGGCGTTCGCGCTCTTCGACCGGCTGACGACCGCGGTGGTGGCCATCGGCGGCTGGGACGAGCGCAACTCGACCGTCTACCAGGCCCTGTCCCCCCGGGACCGGGAGAGGTACAGCCGGATGGGTGTGCGCGCGGAGCTGTCCGCCCAGCTCTTCGACGCGCAGGGACGGCAGGTGCACAGCGATCTGGACGAACGGGTGATCAGCATCAGCGCGGACCGGCTGCGCGAGGTACCGGAGGTGGTGGCGGTCGCCGGCGCCGGGGACGAGGCCAAGGCCGTGGCGATCGGTGCGGCGCTCCGGAGCGGCCTGGTGTCGACACTGGTGACCGACAGCGCGGTGGCCGAGGTCCTGCTGGACCGCCGGGCGGATAGTGGTCAGGGAACGCCGGATCTGCGCTGAGCACGAAGAAGACCACGCTCCACCCCTTGTCCGACCGCTTAACTAAACGTAAGGTAACTTTCCAATACCAGGGGTCACCGACTCGGAACACACCGCTGAGGCGACCCGCAGGGAATCCGACTCCGCCCGCAACTCCCCCCGGAGCACGCCATGCGCACCCTGACCTCCGCGACCGCGGTCCTGCTCACCACGGCCGCCCTCCTCTCCCCCGGCACCGCCTCCGCCGAGGCGACGGCACCGGACGCATCCGCCGCCGCGGCGGCGCTCGTCTGGTCGGACGAGTTCGACGGACCGCCCGGGGCCGCCCCCGACCCCGCCAACTGGAACCACGAGACGGGGAACCACGGCTGGGGCAACAACGAGCTCCAGAACTACACCGACAGCCGGGCCAACTCCGCCCTGGACGGCAACGGCAACCTGGTGATCACCGCCCGCCAGGAAGCGGACGGTTCCTACACCTCCGCCCGGATGACCACCCAGAACAAGGTCCAACCCCAGTACGGCAGGATCGAGGCACGCATCCAGATCCCGCGCGGCCAGGGCATCTGGCCCGCCTTCTGGATGCTGGGCGCGGACTTCCCGCAGACCCCCTGGCCGCACTCCGGCGAGATCGACATCATGGAGAACATCGGGCGTGAGCCCCACCTGGTGCACGGCAGCCTCCACGGGCCCGGGTACTCCGGCGGCAACCCCCTGACCGGCTCGTACATGCACCCGCAGGCGTGGTCCTTCGCCGACACCTTCCACGTCTTCTCCGTGGACTGGCGGCCGGGCTCGGTGACCTGGTCGGTGGACGGCAACGCCTACCAGACCTACACCTGGCAGGACACCGGGGGGAACCCGTGGGTGTACGACCAGCCGTTCTTCATGATCCTCAACGTCGCCGTGGGCGGTAACTGGCCCGGCTACCCGGACGGGAGCACCCAGTTCCCGCAGGAGATGCGGGTCGACTACGTCCGCGTGTACTCGCTGGACTGAGCGCGGGCGGGGGTGTTCGGCCGAACACCCCCGCCGCCACCGGCACCCGCGTCCTGCGGTCCGCCGCCCCGGGTCGTCACCGCCTGCGGGGCGCCCCGCGCGCGTGGTTGCGGCCTCAGCCGTTCCACCGGGACCGGAGCCGGTGGACCAACGGTCCCGCCCCCGTTCGGTCCACACCCCACAGAATGTCCGCCCCTCCGTCGGCCGTCCCCGGCGGCCCGCCGCCCCCGCTGTCCCGGGCGGTGTCGGCTCCCGCTGTGCCCGGCCGGGCACGTCGGGGCACGTCGGGGCCCGGGTTCAGCTCTCGCGGCGAGCAGCCCAGACAGAACGCTCGGTCCGCATGACCAGGTCCGCACGGCCCAGGAGGCTGTGCGGACCCTCGGTGTCGAGCAGCCGGTCCAGCGCGGCGAGGTCCTCGGCGGACAGCTCGTGGGCGACGCCGTGCCGGATACGCCGCAGGCCGTTGAGGGCGTACGCGCCGACCGACTCGTTCCCGGCACCCTCCACGCGCACGGTGACCGTGCGCTCGCCCTGGAGGGCGAACCCGGCGGTGACCAGCTTCGGTCCCCAGTCGGCACCGCGGTGGGACACCTGCGCGGCATGCGTCCGGTCACTCGCGGCGTGGCAGCGCTCCTCCAGACCGGGCCGCTCCTGCGGGGCGCCCTCGGGCAGGAAACGCGGGAAACCGGCCAGTTCCACCACCGCGAAGAGGCCGCCGGGCACGAGCAGGCCGTGCACCTTGCGCAGGGCGCGGTCGGGCTCGGCCATGTGGTGCATCGAGGCCGAGGCCCATACCAGGTCCGGTGTGCCGAGATCGGGCCATTCCTCCTGGTCGAGGTCGGCCCGCACGGTGCGCACGCGCTCCTGCAGCCCCTCGGCACGGGCCCTCTCCCGCAGGCGCTGAAGGTGCTCGTCCGAGGAGTCGACGGCGGTGACGTGTGCCTGCGGGAAGCGCGCCAGGAGCGCGAAGGTCCCGGCTCCGGTTCCGCAGCCCAGATCGACGATCCCGCGCGGAGCGGCCCGCAGGGGCAGCCAGGCGGTGATGGCGTCGGTGTACTCGGTGACGACCTCCGCGTCCAGGTCGAGGATCTCAGTCTGGGAGCCGACCGCCCCGTGGTGACGGTGTCCGTGCCGTGTGTCGGAACGGGGCTTGTCCCGGTGTGTGTGGTTCATACGGCCACGCTAGACGCGTTATGCGTATCTGGCACAGGATCTTTCGCCAAACGCAAGACAGTGGCCGTGCGCACTGCCGCACACGCAAGAGCGACGGGCGCGGGAGGTCACGAAGGGGTGCCTGCGGCCTCTTCCCCGCCCCGCCGGTGCCCACGGCGCGCGTCCCGATCGAAGATCCCCAGGATCTCGCAGGGACCGCCCTCGACCCCGATGGCGTGCGGCAGCATCGTCGGGAACTCGGCGGCCTGGTTGGTCCCGACCCGGAAACGCCGGTGGCCCAGCATGAGGACCGCGGTGCCGGAGAGGACCACCAGCCACTCCCTTCCCGGGTGCGCCCGCATGCGCGCGGGGTTGTCCGGCGGCGGTTCGGTCAGCCGTTGGCGCATGACGGTCATCCCGGGGTCTGCCCTGATGGGCCAGCGCATCAGGCCGTGGGCGCCGTCGACCATCGGGCTGATGACGACGTCGTCGGAGGCGGTCTCGACAAGCTGGTCCAGGGTGGTGTCCAACGCGCGGGCGAGGGTCACGAGGCTGTCCAGGGCCAGGCGCCGCTGACCGTTCTCGATGCGGCTGAGCGTGGACTGGCTCAGGTGGGCGCGTTCGGCCAACTCCTCCAGGGACCAGCCCTGGGCCACCCTCAGGGCTCGGATGCGTTTGCGCACCAGGCTGTCCACGTCGCCGTCTTCTCGCGTCATGGGCAGGATGTTATTCCCTTCCCGCGAGGCGGGGGCGGCCTCGCGCCCCACTCTCCCGGACCGGCCGGGCTCCACGCGCAGCAGTTACCCGGTCGGGGCCGAGAACCCGGTGCAGACGACCCTGTCCGATTCCGGGCGTCCGGCCGGTCGGTCCCGGGGCCTTTGGCCCTGGCGGTGTTCTCACCGGCGCGGATAGCCTGATCGGGCCGACATGAAAGCGGACCCCGCCAACTCCTCTGGCGGGGTCCGGTTCACTCCGCGGCGACAACGCTAGGCGCGCCCCGCGGTGGCGAGGAACGCCGTCCATTCTTCGTTGGGCATCTCCAGGTGGCCCAGGGCACGGTTCTGCGTGTCACGCACGAGGACACGGACATCAGCGATATCGCCGCGCGCCTCCACACAGTTGCCGCCCTCACCGTTGCTGTAGCTGGACTTCTTCCAACCGTCGGTGATCATGTGATGCTGCCTCGTATCTCTTCCATCCGGGATCGGGACGCGGGCACCGGCAGAGCTGAGCTTCGCAGGTCCGCGAATGTCCGCTCGTAGCTTGCCACGATCTCGGGTTCCTTGAGGGTCATGCCCGTCTTCTGGCCCTCGACGTAGACGAAGGGGCTGCTGTCAGGGGCGGTACTCAGCCTAAATGAACCGCTCAGGCCCACATGGTCCTCGGTGTCCTCGGGGATGACCTGGACGGTGACGCGGGGGCGGTAACTCAATTCCAGCAGATGGCTGATCTGCTCGGGCATGACCGCGGGGTCGGAGAACCTGCGCAGCAGGACCGATTCGTCCAGGAGAACGGTCATTTTCGGCGGATGGTCGCTTTCCAGGATCTGCTTCCGGTAGAGCCTCGCCCGGACAATCTTCTCAATCTGCCCCGGAGGCGTATAAGGCGATGCGATCTGGCTGATAACCCGGGCATACCGCTCGACCTGCACGAGACCGGGCACAAGTCCGAGAGCGTACTCGCGGATCTCGATGGCGACCTGCTCGTCTTCGGCGACCTCTCGGAAGTAGCCGATCATCCCCGCGGGCGAGAAGGCCGCCTCCCAGGCGTTGAGCAGAACGCCGTTGGCGATAAGGGCATTGTCGATTCGTTCTACTTGTTCGCGCCGCGTCCCCTTTTTCCCTGATTCCAGGTCACTGACGGTGCTCTGGGCGATGACGGCGGCCTTGGCGAGTTCCTGCTGGGTGAGACCCGACTGACCTCGGTACTTCTTGAGCAGCTTACCGAAACGCTCCCGTGCAGCATCGCTTGATCCCACGCCTCACCGCCAATATCGCCGGCCTATCAGTTTGAATAGCTCAGCATACGAATACGAACGTTCTGGGCGATGAATATAGACCAGGCGCGGACCCGGTGGAAGAGTCCGTACCGGCACCTGAGGGTGTCGGTACCGCCACGGGGAGCATCCTCCCGGTGCGAGGCAGCGGTCGGCGGGGGTCGAACCGGTCGGCCGCCGTACCGGGGGCACGAGGGGACGGCCGCGGCAGAGCGCCCCGCCCGCGCCCGGGCGTCCGACCGCCGGACAGGAAAAGCCCCGGTGACCGAAGTGGAGAGCGGTCGCCCGGGGCTGTGACCCCACCCCGAACCACGCGAGGTGAAGACGCATGCAGGATATCGAGGCACGCCCCCGAACACCAGGGACCGGACTCCCGCGCCGCCTCCGGCTGGACCACCCCCACCAACACGGCCTCCTCCTCGGCCACCACCGCGAGTACACGGTCCTGGCCGGCTGGTTCCACACCGTTGCACCCGGCCACGCCACCCGACTGGTCCGGGTCGCCCGCATCCTGGTCGGGAACGCCCACCACCACAGCCGCTCCGGGCTGCCCGGCGGCACCGTCCGGATCGTGCTGGACCGGACCCGGCCCCTGCTCCCCCACCTGTACGTCACCGACGACGGCCCCCTCCAGGAGGACAGCATCGCCTATCCCCGCCTGGAGAAGCGGGCCCCCGGCAGCGGACTGGCCCTCGTCGAGAGACTGTCGGTGTACTGGGACTTCTCCTGGGACTGGGACGGCACCCGTATCCGCGCCACCACCGTGCAGGTCGTGTTCGACCTGACCGCCCTCGGCATGGCCCCAGGATGAGCTGCCGGGACCGCCTCCGCGCCGGTCCGGTGGTCAGGGCATTTCAGGGAGTTTTCTGAGCGCGCCGGCGAACTGTGCGGGGCGTTCGACCGGGCCGAGATGTCCTCCGGGGAGTTCGGTCAGGGGAAGGCGGAGCCGGGCGGCCAGTGCGGCTGCGGTCCGGTAGGGCAGCTGGCCGCGGGAGTCGGTGCCCGCCACGGGGACGAGTCGGCCGGTTCGCGCCTCGAGTGCGGCCAGGTCGGGTTCGTGGGTGGTGAACGGGACCAGGATGTGTTCCAGCATCACCGACTGGAGGTCACCGAGGCTGGCGAAGAGCTCTGCCGACGCGGGGGCGGGCGGTTCGGGTTCGGTGTCGGCGTAACCGTCGAACCAGGCACCGGTGTGGCGGAGCTCGGGCGGCTCCGCTCCGGTGACGGGAGTGGTCATGGCCGCGAACATGAGCGCCTGGGCTTCGGCCAGGCCCCGGGTGCGGGCGGTGGCGCGGACCGATTCGAACGCGGCCCGGTGGCGCGCGGCGTCCGGCAGCAGACTGACCAGCGGCGGCTCGTGGACGACGGCGAGGCGGACGTGGTCGGGGTGGCGGGCCAGCAGCTCGAGGGCGGTGACGGAGCCGGAGCTGAAGCCGAACACGATCGGCGGTTCGTCGAAGAGTTCCCCGATCAGGCCGAGCGCGTCCCCGGCGTGGGTTTCGGGTCGCTGGTCGCCGAGCACGGTGTCCGGCTGTCGTTTCGAGGCCACGCGGCTGGACATGGCGACGACGTCGTGGTGGCCGGCCAGATGCGAGGCGAGCTG
This sequence comes from Nocardiopsis sp. iso_40, assembly GCF_056173285.1. Classification (NCBI taxonomy): domain Bacteria; kingdom Bacillati; phylum Actinomycetota; class Actinomycetes; order Streptosporangiales; family Nocardiopsidaceae; genus Nocardiopsis; species Nocardiopsis sp. iso_40. Next base: position 3,453,845 of record NZ_CM149666.1, read on the forward strand.
GTCGAACACGCCGCCGTGCCCCACGCCGCCGGGGATGAGCAGCAGCGGCGGACCGCTGCCACGGCGGTCGTAGTCCACGGTGGCGTCGTTCAGGGTGAGGGTGCTGGGAGGGATACGTTGCTCCTGTTCAGGGTTCAGCTCTGCGACCAGTTGGTCAGGGTGTGGTGGAGTGCGTTGACCGCGCGTTGCCAGGAGGCGTCCAGGTCACGATCAGCGGTGAAGCCGCCCACGGCCTCCAGGTCGCTGAAGCCGTGGAAGGCGCTGCGCAGCAGTCGGACCGCGTCGGTGGCGTCCGGTTCGGCCAGGTCGTAGCCGCGCAGCAGCGCGTAGCAGGCTTCGATGATGCGCGGCACGCCGGTGGACGCGGCCATCCTCTCGGGCGGCACCGGGTACCGGGTGGCGGCGTACCGGCCCGGATTTCCGGTGGCGAACGCCCGGTAGGCGTCGGCGAAGGCTTTCAGGGCTTCGTGGCCGGACCGTCCGGCCACCGCCCGCCCCAGGGTGTCCGCCCATTCGTCGTGGGCCAGCAGGGCCACGCTCTCCAGGAGGTCGGCCAGGCCTCGGACGTGTGTGTACAGGCTGGCGTCGCGGACGCCGAACCGCTCCGCGAGTACGGCGAGCGTCAGGTGGTCGAACCCGATCTCGTCAGCGACATCGGCGGCGGTGGACACCACTGTGTCCCGGGTGAGTCCCACGCGCGGCATAAGGTTCCTAGCCTTCCTAGGTTTTTTCCTAATATGCCTAGGTTATGGCGTGAGAGCAAGCCCTTCGTCGCCCATGACAGGCTGCCGAGCCGATCGAAGAACCTGCGTGAGGATCACCCGGCAACGAGAGGTGGCCGGATTCCGCCACCGCGCCCCGGGACAACCGGACGTGCCGCAGCGGCACTGCCAGCGGTGTGCTGCTGGGGAGGCAGGCTCACAGGTGTTTCGGCCCGGCCCGCTGCGCCTGCTGTCTCAGTCGAGTTGGTCGGTGGCGGGGCCGTCCGCGCCGTAGAAGCGGCCCTGTTCACACAGGGCGTCGATCTCGGCGTTCTCTTCCTCGCTCAGTTGCCCGTCCAGCGCGACACTGAGCACGTGTCGGGCCCGGGACAGGCGCCGGGCGACATCCCGGTCGGCGACGAACTCGCCGACGGTGTGCTCGTCGGCGGTTCCCAATGCCATACGGGAGCCGAGGCGGTCGAGGGAAACCACGAACTCGTCCAGGTCCTGCAGGACTGCGACGACCTCGTTGAGAGGCAGGCGGATCTCTCGGGAGGACATGTCCATCGTCCGACTCCATTCCAGGGCTGGGCACGGGCACCAGTGATCACGGGGGCGCGGAGACGGACGATCAGGCAGTGGTAGCAGGGCACAGTATAGATCCCGCCCGCTGGCAGACCGTGTCCGAGGTGTTGGCGAGCCGCGTCGCGGGGTGGTCCGCCCGGCGGCGTTGACCGGTCCATCCCCGCGTGCGCGGGGCTCACGAATGAGAAGTCTTCGATCGACATTGTTACCTCGGCCCATCCCCGCGTGCGCGGGGCTCACGGGCTCCCCGGAGGTTCGTTCTGAGCCCTGAGGGGTGCATCCCCGCGGCCGGGCCGTGGGGAGGGCATCCGTCTTCCCGCCCCGCGGGACCGGGGCGGGCCGGCGTCATCCCGAGGCTGGCAGCCGGTAGACGGACACGTGCGAACGGGAGTCGCCGGTGAACTCGGCCCCCTGCCAGTCGGCGTGCCGGGACTCCAGCTCGAAGCCGGCGATGCGGGCCATGAGGTCGAGCTCGCTCGGCCAGGCGTACCGCTGTTTCACCCGGAACACCCGCGCCTGGCGCCCCTCGCCGAACAGGAAGTGGTGCGAGACCAGGTGCTGGTTGACCACGTCGTAGGTGTCCGCGCCGATGTAGCCGGGGTCCGCGGTGAACAGCAGCCCCTCCTGGCCGGGCGGCAGGCGCCGCAGTTCGGGCACCCCCAGTTCCACGACGAAGCGCCCTCCAGGGGCCAGGTGCCCGGCCGCGTTGCGGAAGCACTCGACCTGTTCCTGTTGGGTGAGCAGGTTGGTGATGGTGTTGTAAACGAGGTAGACCAGGGTGAACTCGCCCGGCGCCGTGGCGGTGGCCATGTCGCCGACGACCACGGGCAGCGCGGCCTCGTCCGCCTTGGTGCGCAACTGGGCGACCATCGCCCCGGACAGCTCGATTCCGGTGACGGGCACGCCCCGCGCGGCCAGCGGCACCGCGACGCGTCCGGTGCCGACGGCGAATTCGAGGGCGGCTCCGTCACCGGCGAGCCCGGCCAGTCGGTCCACGCAGGGGTCGAGCGCCTCCGGGGCGAACACCCCCTCGCCGGGGGTGTCGTAGCGGGCCGCCGTCTCGGTGTCCCAGACCCGGGTCGAATCGGTGTCGCTCATCCGGGCAACGTAGCCCGGGGCCCGCGCACGCCGCCACGGGTTTTCCGGGCGGCGGGAGGAGACCCGCCGCACGGGCAGGATCGTGCGGCGGGGCGGTCAGGGAGAGGTCAGGGACGTTCCGTGCGGCCGTAACGGTCCAGGAGCACCCGTGAACGTGCCACCACGTCCCCGCTCTCCTGCGGCGGGTCCGGCACACCGCGGGCCAGGAACTCCTCCTCCCGTTCGAGCAGGGCGCGGTCCAGCCGCGCCGCGGCTCCGACAGGGTCGCTCGCGGCCGATTCCAGCTCCCGGGCCCACAGCTGCCAGCGGGAACGGTAGTAGTCGCCGACCAGCCCCGCCCACATGCGGCTGGCGTAGTCGTCGAGCTGGCCGTCGCCGGGCACGGTCCACACGGTGAGGATCCGGCGGGCGTTGTCGAGCAGCACCCGGCGGTCCTCCTCCCCGGCGGCCCAGGAGGCGGCCCGGTCCTCCCAGTTCCGGTAGGTGTACTCGGGGCGGGTGGCCAGGAGCGCGTCGAGGTGGTCGAACACGGCCAGGAAGTCGGCCAGTTCCTCCTGCGGGACGGTCCCCTCCCTGGCGACGTCCTCGACCAGCTCCAGGTAACGGTGGTCGGCGACCCGTAGCAGGACCGCCATGGCCACGTCCGCCAGGTCCCGTCCCAGGGGACCGTCGGCGAGTCCGGGGGTGTTCTCGGCCGCACCGACCAGGCGCTCCCAGGCGCGGAGGAGGTCCGGCCACGCGTACCAGACCCGGGCGGCGACCCGGGCTCGCAGTTCTCCGGGGTCGGCCAGGTCCCGGTAGTGGGGCCGCTGCCCCAGGACCCCGTACTGGTCGGCCGGGTGGCGGAAGGTGTCGGGGGCAGCGTGGACGGTGGCGAGCAGCCCCCGCCAGGCCTCCAGGAGCGAGGGGTCGTGTCCCCGGCCGTAGCGGCGTTCGACGAAACCGGGCAGCCAGTCGCGCTCCACCCGTTCGGTGCGGGTCCAGGCCTGGTCGACGACCAGGTCGAAGAAGGCGGGGTTGTTGCGGGTGGCCTCCATGGCCAGGCCGATCCCGGCGGGGCGGTTACGGGCCGCCTTGGCGGCGTTGACCCGGTCCAGGGTGCCCTGGAGGTCGGCCATGGGGTCGGTGCGGCCGCCGAAGTTGAGCAGGGCGCACCATATCCAGGTCTTGTCGCCGAAGGAGTCGAAGCGGGTCCACTGGGGTTCGCGCTCGGCGAACAGGTCGAGCAGGAGGAGCCGTTCGTCGGGGATGGCGTCGAGGAAGGCGGTGACCCGTTCGTCGCTCCAGAAGGAGCGCTGGTAGGAGAAGGGCCAACTCTGCATGGTCCACACGGCCTCGGGGTCGGCCCGGGTGAGCCCTTCCAGGGTGGCCGCGGCGATCGCCGCGGGGAAGGAGGGGTCGGCGTCGACCGGGACCATCTCGATGAAGGGGTCGATCGCGTACAGGTGGTCGGTGCCCAGGAGTTCGCGCTGACTGCGGGTGATCCGGGCTCCGACCTCCGCGTACAGGGGGTCCGCGGGGTCGAGTACGTGCGTGACCAGTCCCTGCCAGGTCTGGGTCCTGGTCCGGTCGCCGGGACCGGCCGGGGCCAGTGCGGGGGGAACGTGCCCGGTGAAGCCCGGCAGAACCGGGGTCATGCCGAGGGAGCGTTGGCGTTCCAGGATGCGTCTGCCCAGTTGCAGGTGGGTGTCGGCCCACGAGGCCGGGAGCGGTCCGGCGAAGTGGTCGAGGTTGCCCATGTGGTGCCAGGGCAGGTAGCCGGGTCCGCCGATGAACGCGCGCGCCTGGTCGTCGCTCAGTCCCAGCCGGGTGTAGGCGTCGCGTAGGACGGCCTCGTGGCCCACCGCGGTCAGGGGCGTGGTGACACCGTGTAGCGCCATCCAGTCGGTCTCGCGCTCCCACTCGTCCCACCCCCAGTAGGGGGAGGTGTAACCGGTTGTGCAGAAGTTGAGGTAGTAGACCTGGTCGACCTCGGCGGTGCGGTGTGTGGGCGGGGCGTCGGGGAAGGCGGGGACCGGCAGTGGGAGCCGGGCGTCCCAGTCCACGGTGACGGCGCAGACCTGCCTCAGGTAGGTGTGCAGCCCCACGGCCGCCGCGACGGCGTCGGTCGCGCGGACCGTGAGAGTTCCGGATTCGGCGCGGTACTCGAAGGACCGTTCGGGGACCGGGTACTCGTGCAGGGCGATCGGCGGGTGCGTCGGCCCGAGGATCCTCCCGGCCAGTCCGAGGACCGCCGCCGCCCAGTGCGGGTGCCGGGCGCTGTCGGACGCGCTGTCGGTGTGGGTCATCCGCTCTCCTGGGGCCGGGGATCTCCTCCCCCCCGGCGTACCCGGCGCTCCGGGGACGCACTCCCGGCGAGGCGCGGCGCGGGCGCTGACCGGGCGCTGACCGCCCGGTCGGGACGGACGGAATCCCGATCCTCCCGGGGGTTGACTTCTCCCAATGTTAGCGCCAACAATGTTGGCTAGGTCACACCCCCCTGCGACCCTCACGAAGGGGTTGTTTCGTTCTGACATCCCAGCCCAAGAACCGCGCCCCCGTCATGGCCGACGTCGCCCGGCTCGCCGACGTCTCCCACCAGACGGTCTCCAGGGTCCTCAACGGTCACCCCAACGTGCGCGCGGCGACGGTCGAGCGCGTACGCCGGGCGATCGAGGAGACCGGCTACCGCCGCAACTCCACCGCGCGCGCCCTCGCCACCAGCAGGACCAACGTGCTGGGGGTCATCGCCTCCGAAACCGCGCTGTACGGGCCCGCCCAGACCCTGGTCGGCATCGAGCGGGCCGCCCGCGAGGCGGGCTACTTCCTCACCGTGGTCAGCCTCGACCACACCTCGCGGAACGGTGCCGCCGAGGCCGTGGACCACCTGATCCAGCAGTCGGTGGAGGGCTGCGTGGCCATCACCCCCCAGCGCCGGTTGGCGGAACGGCTGACCGCGCCGGACGCCCCCCGGCCGCTGGTGATGGTGGAGGGCGGCGAGGACTGGGGGCTGCCCGTGGTCTGCGTGGACCAGGCCCAGGGGGCGGCCGAGGCCGTGGAACACCTGCTCGGGCTCGGCCACAGGACCGTCCACCACATAGAGGGCAACCCGCTGTGGCCGCAGTCGCGGGCACGCCTGGCCGGGTGGCGGCGGGCGCTCGCCGGTGCGGGCGCCCCGGCCCCCGCGACCCTGCGCGGGGACTGGACCCCCCGCTCCGGCTACGAGCAGGGCAGGGCCCTGCTCGCCCGCCGGGCCGTCGGCGAGCCGGTCACCGCGGTCTTCGTGGGCAACGACCAGATGGCCGTCGGCCTCCTGCGCGCCCTGGGCGAAGCACGTCTGGACGTGCCCGGCGACGTCAGCGTGGTCGGCTTCGACGACGTACCCGAGGCCGAGTTCCTCTCCCCCGCACTGACCACCGTCCGGCAGGACTTCGCCAGGGTGGGGCAGGAGAGCCTGTCCCTGTTGCTCCAGCAGGTCGGCGGCGCCGACACCGCCCCGCGGGCGGATCTGCGCCGGATGGTCCCGGCCCGCCTGCTGCCCCGGGGCAGCAGCGGCCCCGCGCCCGCCCCCGACGTCCGGGACAACCCCCGAAAGGAAACCTCTTGACAGACGATGTTAGCGCCAACACAGGTTCGGCAGAGGACGCTGTGGTCATCGGGATCGACTTCGGCACCCTCTCCGGCCGCGCCGTCGTGGTCCGGGCGGCCGACGGCACGGAACTCGGCTCGGCCGAGTACGCCTACCGGCACGGGGTCATCACCGACCGGCTCCCCGGCCGGGACGAACCGCTGGCGCCGGAGACCGCGCTCCAGCACCCCGAGGACTACCGGGAGGTACTGCGCAGCGCCGTGCCCGAGGCGCTGCGCAGGGCAGCGGTCGGACCGGAACGGGTCATCGGGATCGGTACCGACTTCACCTCCTGCACCGTCCTGCCGGTCACGGCCGACGGCACACCGCTGTGCCAGCTCGACGACCTCCGGAACCGCCCGCACGCCTGGCCCAAACTGTGGCGCCACCACGCGGCCCAGCCCGAGGCCGACGAGATCAACGCGCTGGCCGCCGAGCGCGGCGAGGAGTGGCTGCCCCGCTACGGCGGGCGGATCTCCTCCGAGTGGCAGTTCGCCAAGGCCCTCCAGGTCCTGCGCGAGGACCCCGAGGTCTACGAACGCACCGAGCGCTGGATCGAGGCCGCGGACTGGATCGTCTGGCAGCTGTGCGGGCACGAGACCCGCAACGTCGCGACGGCCGGGTACAAGGGCCTGTACCAGGACGGACGGTGGCCGTCGAAGGACTTCCAGGCCGCCCTCGACCCCCGCTTCGCCACCTTCGCCCAGGACAAAATCGACCACCCCCTCTCCCAGCTGGGCGAGCGTGCGGGCACCCTCACCGGCCGGGCCGCGGAGTGGACCGGGCTGCCCGCGGGCGTCCCCGTCGCCGTCGGCAACATCGACGCCCACGTCACCGCCGCCACCGCCCGGACCACGGAGCCCGGCCGCATGCTCGCGATCATGGGCACCAGCACCTGCCACGTCATGAACTCCGACGTCCTGGCGGAGGTACCCGGCATGTGCGGGCTGGCCCTGGGCGGCATCACTCCGGGGATGTGGGGCTACGAGGCCGGGCAGAGCGGGGTCGGCGACATCTTCGGCTGGTTCGCGAACACCCACGTTCCCCCCGCCTACCACGAGGAGGCCGCCGAACGGGGCCTGTCCGTGCACGAGGTGCTCTCGGACCGGGCGGCCGGGGCGGCGGTGGGCGAGCACGGCCTGGTCGCCCTGGACTGGCACAGCGGCAACCGCTCGGTGCTGGTGGACCACGCGCTGTCGGGGGTGCTGGTCGGGATGACCCTGGCCACCCGGCCCGAGGAGGTCTACCGGGCTCTGGTCGAGGCCACCGCCTTCGGCACCCGCACGATCATCGAGGCCTTCACCGGCGCGGGCGTGCCCGTGCACGACCTCACCATCGGGGGCGGGATGGTCCGCAACCCGTTCGTCCTGCAGGTCTACGCGGACGTGCTGAACCGGCCCCTGCGCGTGGTCGACACCGAACACAGCTGCGCCGTCGGCTCCGCCATCCACGCGGCGGTCGCCGCCGGGTTCCACCCCGACGTGCACACCGCCTCCGCCGCCATGGGCCGGGTCCGCGAGGCGACCGTGGACCCCGATCCGGGCAGGTCCGCCGCCTACGACGACCTCTTCGCCGTCTACACCGAACTCCACGACCACTTCGGCCGCGGTGGCAGCGACAGCCTCCACCGCCTGCGCGCCCTGCGCCACGAGGCGCTGACCAGGACCGACCGAACCGCCCGGGGGACACGATGAGCACACGCACACCCGAGGAACAGCTGGCCGAGCACCGCACGGAGGTGGAGGGCCTGCGTGAACAGGTGTGCGACCTGCACGCCGAACTGCCCCGGTGGAACCTGGTCACCTGGACCAGCGGCAACGTCTCGGCCCGGGTACCCGGCACCGACCTGATGGTGATCAAGCCCAGCGGCGTGTCCTACGACGACCTGCGCCCCGAGGACATCGTGGTGTGCGACCTGCACGGGCGAAGGGTGCGGGGGCGGCACAACCCCTCCAGCGACACCGAGGCCCACGCCTACGTCTACCGGGAGCGCCCGGACGTGGGGGGCGTCGTCCACACCCACAGCCCCTACGCGACCGCCTGGGCGGCCCGGGGGGAGGCGATCCCCTGCGCGATCACCGCGATGGCCGACGAGTTCGGCGGGGACGTGCCGGTGGGACCGTTCGCCCTCATCGGCGGCGACGACATCGGCCGGGGGGTCGTGGCGACCCTGCGCGACCACCGCTCCCCGGCCGTGCTCATGCGCGGCCACGGCGTGTTCACCATCGGCGGGGACGCCAGAGCCGCGGTCAAGGCCGCGGTGATGTGCGAGGACGTGGCGCGCACCGTCCACTTCGCCCGCCAGGGCGGTTCAGTGCAGCGCCTGCCGCAGGAGCACATCGACGCCCTCCACGACCGCTACCAGAACGTCTACGGACAGTAAGGAACTTCCCAATGCTGGTGTCAAGCCGCCAAGCTCACCGGGGGTGAACCTTGGTAAGGCGTTCCATCACGGAGCATCGCCCACAGCACGTTGACCCGGCGGCGCGAGAGCGCCAGCAGCGCCTGCTTGTGCCCCTTGCCCTCGGCCCGCTTGCGGTCGTAGTAGGCCTTCGAGGCCGGACACGACCGCAGGCCGAACATCGAGGACAGGTAGAAGGACCGCAGCAGGCCCCGGTGGTAGCGACGAGGTCTTCGCAGGTTGCCACTGACACGTCCGGAGTCCCGGGCCACCGGCGCCAGCCCCGCGTAGCCGGCCAACCGGTCCGCAGTGCCGAACAGGGCCATGTCACCGCCGGTCGCGGCCAGGAACTCCGCTCCCAGCATCGTGCCCATGCCGGGCAGGGAGGTGATCACCCCGGCATGCGGATGGTCGTGAAACCGGGCCTGGACGAGGGTTTCGACCTCGGCGATCTCCTCGTTCAGGCGGATCACCTCCCCGGCCAGCCGGGCCGCCATCGCCGCGGCGGTCTTCTGCCCGGGAAGGTGTGTGCGCTGGGTCTGGGCGGCCTCGATGGCGGTGGCCGCCAGAGCGGCGGCGCCTCTGACGCCGCGGGCCCGCAGCCAGGTCTCCAGGCGTTTGGCGCCCAGACGGCGCAGGGCGGCCGGGGTCTGGTAGCCGGTCAGCAGCACGACGGGGCCCTTGTTGGTCACGTCCAAGGCGCGTTCCAGGGCGGGGGAGATCTCCAGCAGCTGGGCGCGCAACCGGTTGATGGCCCGGGTGCGGTCGGCGACCAGGTCGGTGCGGCGGGTGGTGAGGATGCGCAGGTCCACGGCGATCTCGTCCCCGGGGCGCAGCACGCCCAGGTCGCGGCGCATGCGGGCCTGGTCGGCGATGACGAACGCGTCGCGGGCGTCGGTCTTGCCCTCGCCCCGGTAGGTGGCCGAGGCGCGGTGCACGGCCAGGCCGGTGAGGTAGACGACCGGCTGGCCGTGGTCCAACAACAGGCCGATGAGCAGGGCGGCACCGCCATGGTTGAGGTCCACCGCCCACAGGGCGTCGGAGTCCAGGGCCAGGACGTCAGCGGGCAGGTCCAGCAGCTCGGTCTCGTCGTTGGCGACCCGGCGCGAGAGCAGTTGTTGGCCGTCGGTGTTGATGACCACGCAGTGGTGGTGGGTCTTGCCGATGTCGATACCGGCCCAGATGTGGGGCACGGGCACCTCCGCCGATGTGTGGTGAGGGGTGGGGTTCCCAGCGGACGACCGCGCCGTCGTTGTCCTACGCAGCGATCGGGGTCGCATCTCCCAATTGGCGGTCGGGTCGTCGCGGGACTCCGGGCGGCCAAGTTCCTTAAGCCGTCGAGCGGGCTTCACCGTGACAGCCATACCCGGAGCCCTTGGGCTCACCGATCTTACGAATGACCAGCTTCACCCATGAAAGAAGGTAGGACCCACCGTGCCAGTACCCACCCCTCCGGTGAGCGAGAACCCCGCCGTGCGAACGCGCCTTCCGCGCATCGGCCTGCTCGGCGTCATGCAGCCGCTCTACGACGCCATGATCCCCGGTATCACCGAACACCAGGCCGCCTACGCCGAGCGGGTGGCCGCGGAGCTGTCCGGGGTCGCCGAGTGGACCGTCAGCCAGCCGGTGCGCGGCAGGCAGGACGCCGAGCGGGCGATGCGCGACTTCGAGACCGAGGGCCTCGACGGGGTCCTCGTCGTCATGCTCACCTACGGACCCTCGCTGCGCGTCACCCGGGCGCTCACCGAGTCGCGCCTGCCCGTGGCACTCGCCAACATCCAGCCCGACCCGGCGGTGACCGCCGAGTGGGACATGGACGACATGACCTACAACCAGGGCATCCACGGTGCGCAGGACACCGCCAACGCCCTGGTGCGCGCGGGTACGCGCTTCGAGGTCATCACCGGCGAGTGGCAGGACCCGCACTTCGCGGAACAGGTGGACCGCTGGGCCCGGGCCGCGCGCACGGTCAGCTCGCTGCGCCGCCTGCGGGTCGGGGTCTTCGGCTACCCGATGAACGGGATGGGCGACGCCCGGGTGGACGAGACCGCCCTGCTGCGCAAACTCGGCCCCGAGGTCCACGTCATCGCGCCCGGGGCCCTGCACCGCACGATGGCCGACCTGCCCGAACAGGCGGTGCGCGACCTCATCTCCTGGGAGGACGGGGCGTTCGACGTGGACGAGAAGCTGTCCGAGGAGGAGCGCGAGGACCACGCGCGTATGCAGCTGGGCATCGAACGGCTGCTGGAGGACTCGGGCTGCGGTGCCTACTCCACCCACTTCGACGCGATCGCGGAGGACGGCCGTTTCGCCCGGCTGCCGATGGCCGCCGCCTCCACCCTCATGGCCCAGGGGTACGGGTTCGCCGGGGAGGGGGACGTCCTGGCCGCCTCGGTCGTCTACGCGGGGCACCAACTGGCCGGGGACGGCCACTTCACCGAGATGTACGCGATGGACTTCCCCTCGGACTCGATCCTGATGAGCCACATGGGCGAGGGCAACTGGCGCCTCGCCCGCGAGGACGAACCGGTCCGCCTCATCAAGAGGCCCCTGGGCATCGGCGGGCTGGACGACCCGCCCACGATCCTGTTCCGCTACCGCACGGGCGCGGCGACCCTGGCCTCCCTGGTGGCCCTGGGCGGGGAACGGTTCCGCCTGGTCGTGGCCGAGGGCGAGGTCCTGGACGCCCCCGAGCTGCCCGCCCTGGAGATGCCCTACGGACAGTTCCGGCCGTCCTCGGGCGTCCGGGGCTGCATGGACGCCTGGCTGCGGGCGGGCGGCACCCACCACATGGTCATGAACACCGGCCACCGGGCACGGGACTGGCGGGTCCTGTGCGAGCTGGCCGGTATCGAGTACGTCCCGGTCTGAGCGGCCGGCCCTGAGGCGCCCCGCGCCCGACCCCCCGCCCGGTGCTCCGGGCCCCAAGAAAGGAACAGCGCATGCCACAGCACACGCGCACCGCAACGACCGCCGCACTACTCACCGCATCGCTCGCGCTCACCGCCTGCGGCGGGGTGGGCGACGCGGCACAGCCCGAGGGCGAGAACGGTGTCATCGGCATCTCCATGCCCACCCAGTCCTCCGAACGGTGGATCGCCGACGGCGAGAACATGGTGGCGGAGTTCGAGGAGCAGGGGTACGGCACCGACCTGCAGTACGCCGAGGACGTCGTCCAGGACCAGCTCTCCCAGATCGAGAACATGATCACCCGGGGAGTGGACGCCCTGGTCATCGCCTCCGTGGACGGCGAGGCCCTCGGTGACGTGCTCGACATGGCCGCCGACGGCGACATCCCGGTGATCGCCTACGACCGGCTCATCATGGGCAGCGAGAACGTCGACTACTACGCCACCTTCGACAACTTCGAGGTCGGTGTGATCCAGGGCCAGTACATCGTGGACACGCTCGACCTGGAGAACGAGGAGGGGCCGTTCAACATCGAGCTCTTCGGCGGCTCCCCCGACGACAACAACGCCTACTTCTTCAACGACGGCGCCATGTCCGTCCTGCAGCCCCACATCGACGACGGCACGCTCGAGGTGCGCAGCGGGCAGACGTCGATGGAGCAGATCGCCACCCAGAGGTGGGACGGCGCCATCGCGCAGTCCCGGATGGACAACCTGCTCAGCGCGAACTACTCCGACGAGGAGGTGGACGCGGTCCTGTCGCCCTTCGACGGCATCAGCCTCGGCGTGATCGAGTCCCTGCGCGCGGCCGGCTACGGCACCGACGCCCGCCCGCTGCCCGTCGTCACCGGCCAGGACGCCGACCTGTCCTCGGTCAGGTCCATCATCGCCGGGGAACAGACCCAGACCGTCTTCAAGGACACCCGGGTCCTGGCCGCGCAGGCCGTCGAGATGACCGACGCCGTCCTGACCGGCGGGGAGGTGCCGGTCAACGACACCGAGAGCTACGACAACGGCGTCAAGGTCGTCCCGTCCTACCTGCTCGAACCGGTTTCGGTGGACGTCGACAACTACCACGAGGTCCTCGTGGAGGGCGGCTACTACGAGGAGTCCGAGCTCGGATGAACGATGTGAGCCAAACACCCGCGGCCCCGGGACCCCTGCTGCGGATGCGCGACATCCGCAAGGAGTTCCCCGGGGTCCGGGCCCTGGACGGGGTCTCGCTGAGCGTGGGGCACGGGACCGTCCACGCCCTGATGGGCGAGAACGGCGCCGGGAAGTCCACCCTGATGAAGGTGCTCAGCGGGGTCCACCCCGCCGGTTCCTACACCGGGGAGGTGCTCGTCGACGGCGAGCCCGTACGGTTCGCCGACGTCACCGAGAGCGAACGGGCCGGCATCGCCATCATCCACCAGGAGCTGGCCCTGGTCCCGCAGCTGTCCGTCAGCGAGAACGTCCTGCTGGGCCACGAGGTGAGCCGCTTCGGCGTGATCGACTGGGGCGCCACCCACGCCAGGGCCCGGGAGCTGCTGCTCCGCGTCGGCCTGGACGAGAACCCGGCGACTCCGGTCTCGGCGCTGAGCATCGGCGCGCAGCAGATGGTGGAGATCGCCAAGGCACTGGCCAAACGGGTCCGGCTGCTCATCCTGGACGAGCCGACCTCGGCGTTGAACGAGGCCGAGAGCGAGCGCCTGCTCGACCTGCTGCTGGAGCTGCGCGCCCAGGGGGTGGCCTGCATCCTCATCTCGCACAAGATCGGGGAGGTGGTGAGCGTCAGCGACGAGGTCACCATCCTGCGGGACGGCCGGACCATCGAGACCCTTGCCGTGGAGCGCGACGCCCGGGGCGTGCCCTCGATCGACGAGGACCGCATCATCCGGGGGATGGTCGGCCGCGACCTCGACCAGCGCTACCCCGAACGGACCGGTCGGATCGGCCCGGAGCTCTTCGAGGTGCGGGACTGGACGGTGGACCACCCCACCCAGACCGGACGGCGCGTGGTGGACGGGGTCGGCCTCACGCTGCGCGCGGGGGAGATCGTGGGGATGGCGGGCCTGATGGGGGCCGGTCGCACCGAGTTCGCGATGAGCCTCTTCGGCCGCAGCTACGGCCGGTACGTGCGCGGCGACCTCCACCGGGACGGCCGGGCCCTGCCCGTGGGCAGCGTCTCGGACGCCATCACCTCGGGGGTCGCCTACGTGCCCGAGGACCGCAAGTCGCTGGGGCTGGTACTCGACGACGACATCCGCGGCAACACCACCCTGGCGGGGCTGCGCCGCGTCTCCACGCGCGGGGTCATCGACCCCGGGCTCGAAACGGTGGAGGCGCGGCGCATGAGCGAGCACATGCGGGTGCGCAGCCACGGCACCTCCCAGACCGTGCGCACGCTCAGCGGCGGCAACCAGCAGAAGGTCGTCCTGGGCAAGTGGATGTTCACCCGTCCCGAACTCCTCATCCTCGACGAACCCACGCGCGGCATCGACGTGGGCGCCAAGTACGAGATCTACCTGATCGTGCGGCGGCTCGCCGCCGAGGGCGCCTGCGTCCTGCTCATCTCCTCCGAGCTGCCGGAGCTGCTCGGCATGTGCGACCGCATCTACGCCATGTGCGAGGGCCGGATCACCGGACAGGTGGCGGGCGAGGAGGCCGACCAGGAGACCCTGATGAAACTCATGACCCGGACCGGGGACCAACCGTGAACCAGACAGCCCAGACCTCACCGCGCGCCAGGATCGGCGCGCTGCTCCAGGGGAACGCACGCCAGTACGGCATGGCCATCGCCCTGGTGGCCATCATCGTCCTCTTCCAGGTCCTCACCGGGGGCCTGCTGCTGACCCCGCTCAACCTCACCAACCTGATCATGCAGAACTCCTACATCCTGATCCTGGCGATCGGGATGATGCTGGTGATCGTCACCGGGCACATCGACCTGTCGGTCGGTTCGGTGGTGGCCTTCACCGGGGCGGTGTCGGCGATCATGCTCACCTCGTGGGGGCTTCCGACGGTCGTCGTGATCCCCGCGGCGCTGCTCCTGGGCGCCGCCATCGGAGCCTGGCAGGGGTTCTGGATCGCCTACGTGGGGGTGCCGGCGTTCATCGTCACCCTGGCCGGGATGCTCGTCTTCCGCGGCGCAACCCTGGCCGTGCTGGGCGGCGAGTCCATCGCTCCCCTGCCCCAGTCCCTACGGGTGATCGCCAGCGGTTTCCTCCCCGGCGGCGACGGGGGCCCGCACCTGCTCACCCTGGGCCTGGGCCTGGCGGGCTCGGCCGTGATCGTGTGGATCCAGTGGCGCTCACGGGCCCGTTCCGGCGCACACGGCCTCCCGGTCCAGTCGGCGGCGGTCACCGCGGCGGGCTCGGTCCTCGTCGTCGGCGTGATCCTGGCGTTCACCTACGCGCTGGCCGACTACAACGGGCTCCCCCTGGTGGGCCTGCTCCTGGTCGCGCTCATCGCCGGGTACTCGTTCGTCATGCGCTCCACCACCATGGGCCGACGCGTCTACGCGGTGGGCGGCAGTGAGCGGGCGGCGGCGCTGTCCGGGATCAGGACCAGGCGCACCACGTTCTGGGTCTTCGTCAACATGGGGGTGCTCTCGGCGCTGGCGGGGCTGGTCTTCACCGCCCGGCTCAACGCCGCCACCCCGGGCGCGGGGACCATGTTCGAGCTGGACGCCATCGCGGCCGCCTTCATCGGCGGCGCCTCGGCCACCGGCGGCGTGGGCAGCGTCGTCGGGGCTGTCATCGGCGCCCTGGTCATGGGCGTGCTGAACAACGGTATGTCGCTGATCGGGCTGGGTGTGGACTGGCAGCAGCTCATCAAGGGGCTCGTGCTGCTGCTCGCGGTGGCCTTCGACATCTACAACAAGCGCCGGGTCGGCTCCGGCTCCGCCCTTCCCGTCCTGTGGCCGAGGAGCGGTCGGGGGTCCGGAGGGCCGGCGAAGGGGGGCGGTAGCGCCCGGGGCCGGGACGGTCTCGAGCGGACACCGGTCTGAGGCCGGGCTCCGCGCGGTCAGCCCGGGAGCGCGGCCACGCTGTCGCGCTCCACGAGCGTGGGGGTGATCGTCCGCCGGAGGGAACCGGCCCCCGGGTCGGAGATACAGGACATCAGCACGTTCAGGGTCTCGCTGGCCACCGTGTCGAAGTCGGGCCGGACGGTCGTCAGGGGCGGGGTGAAGTACGCGGCCTCCGGAACGTCGTCGAACCCGACCACGCTCACGTCGCCGGGGACGGACCGTCCGCGCTCCGACATCGCCCGCAGGATCCCCAGGGCGAGGTGGTCGTTGGCCGCGAACACCGCCGTCACCTCGGGCATGCGGGCGAGCAGCAGGCCCGCACGGTACCCCGAGGCGGCGCTCCAGTCTGCGGGGTTGACCGGCGGGACCTCGGCCCCGGCCTCCTCCAGGGCGGCCTGCCAGCCCCGGACCCGCCCCGCGGCGTCGAACCACTCCGCGGGCCCGGACACGTGCCACACCGTCCGGTGTCCCGCCTCCAGGAGGTGGCGGGTCGCCAGTCGGGCTCCGGCCTCCTGGTCCACGGTCACCAGGGTCGCGCCGCGGTCGGGGTCGCCGTCCACGGCGACCAGGGGGACGTCGGTCGGTACCTCGGCCAGGGCCTCGCCGGCCGCCGCGGTGGGCGCTATCACCACGATCCCGGCGACCCGCTGCTCCCGGTGGTGTTCCACCGCCTCGGTGATCGAGCTCCGGTCCAGGACCCGGACCCTGCGCACGCTGACGACGAACCCCTGTACCGCCGCGGCCAGTTCGAAGGCGGCCAGCAGGGAGGCGGGGCCGTACAGTGTCGAGTTCTGCGCCACCACGCCGATGTGCTGGGACCGCCCGGTCGCCAGGGCGCGGGCGGCCCGGTTGGGCCGGTACCCCAGTTCCTCGATGGCCGCGCGCACCCGCAGCCGGGTCTGTTCCCGAACGTTCGGGTGCCCGTTGAGGACTCGGGAGACCGTCTGGTGGGAGACGCCCGCGAGCCGGGCGACGTCGGTCATCGCGGGCTCTCGCGCCCCCCGGACGGCTGAAGAGGTGTGGTCCACCCATGGCTCCTTGTGTGCCGGCGTTCGTGTACCGGCCTCGTCGTGCCTTCCACTGCGAGCGGGTGGCCAGGCTACGCGACCGGCCGGTCCCCGCCCGTTCGCGCGCACCCGGCGCCCCCGTGTCGGGGCGCGGGGCCGTGCCCCGGCACGCTTCGACAGTTCCACCACTCTAAGTGCGCGCTAACACTACAGATTCATCCTACCCATCAACGATATAAAAACGTTTCCGTAGAGGGATTGACCGAAAAATTGTTAGCGCTCACTCTTAGGTTTCCAGTGACCCCGGTCACCATCACGGCTATCGACGATCCGGGGCACCACGAACACGGAGGACACTCGCGATGAAGAAGTACACCGCGGCCGCGGCCGCGATCGTGCTGGCGGCGGTGACCGCCTGCGGAGCGGACGGGTCGGACAGCGCGGGGGACGACGGCACCCTCACCCTGGGTTTCGCCCAGGTCGGCGCGGAGAGCGGCTGGCGTACCGCCAACACCGAGTCCATCCAGCAGGCCGCCGAGGACGCCGGGATCGACCTGCAGTTCTCCGACGCGCAGCAGAAGCAGGAGAACCAGATCCGGTCCATCCGCTCCTACATCCAGCAGGACGTCGACGTGATCGCCTTCAGCCCGGTCGTGGAGACCGGATGGGACGCGGTCCTGCTGGAGGCCCAGCGCGCCGACATCCCGGTCATCCTCACCGACCGGGCCATCGACTCCGAGGACGACTCCCTCTACGAGACCTTCCTGGGCTCCGACTTCGTCGAGGAGGGCCGCAAGGCCGGACAGTGGCTGGTCGACAACAGCGACGGCCCGACCAACGTCGTGGAACTGCAGGGCACCACCGGGGCCGCTCCGGCCATCGACCGCAAGGAGGGCTTCGAGGAGGTCGTCTCCGGCAGCTCCGACATCGAGGTCATCGCGACCCAGGACGGCGACTTCACCAGGTCGGGCGGCAAGGAGGTGATGGAGGCCTTCCTGAACTCCCACGACGACATCGACGTGGTCTACGCGCACAACGACGACATGGGGCTGGGCGCCATCGAGGCGATCAGGGCCGCCGGGCTGGAGCCGGGCGAGGACATCCGCATCATCACGGTGGACGCCGTCCGGGCCGGGATGGAGGCCCTGGCGGAGGGCGAGATCAACTTCATCGTCGAGTGCAACCCCCTGCTCGGCGAACAGCTGATGGAGCTCGTCGAGCAGGTCGCCGCGGGAGAGGAGGTCCCCAAGCGCATCGAGGTCGAGGAGACCACCTTCACCCAGGAGGAGGCCGAGGCCGCGCTCCCGGACCGGCAGTACTGAACCGCCCCGCACCGGCGGCCCCGTTCCCGCCCCCGTCCCGGAGCCCGGGAACGGGGCCCCAGAAACGAAAGCTCTGGTCATGACCGATTCATCAGCGCGCGCGGCCCCCGCGGTCGACATGCGCGGCATCACCGTGGAGTTCCCGGGTGTCAGGGCGCTCTCGGAGGTCGACTTCCGGCTGCTTCCCGGTGAGGTCCACGCCCTGATGGGCGAGAACGGCGCCGGGAAGTCCACCCTGATCAAGGCCCTCACCGGCGTGCACCGACCGACCGCGGGGGTGATCCGCCTCCAAGGGGAACAGGTGGGGTTCGGCACGCCCGTGCAGGCCCAGGACGCCGGGATCAGCACCGTCTACCAGGAGGTCAACCTCTGCCCGAACCTGTCGGTGGCCGAGAACATCCTCCTGGGCCGCGAACCGCGGCGCCTGGGCGCCATCGACTCCCGCGCCTGCCGGGCCCGGGCCGCCGGACTGCTGCGGCGCATCGGCCTGTCGATCGACCCCGCCTCGGCCCTGGACAGCCACCCCATCGCCGTACAGCAGCTCGTCGCCATCGCGCGGGCCCTGGCCGTCGACGCCCGGGTCCTGGTCCTGGACGAACCGACCTCCAGCCTCGACGCGGACGAGGTCGCCGAACTGTTCCGGATCATGCGGGTCCT
Source organism: Nocardiopsis sp. iso_40 (assembly GCF_056173285.1). NCBI lineage: Bacteria > Bacillati > Actinomycetota > Actinomycetes > Streptosporangiales > Nocardiopsidaceae > Nocardiopsis > Nocardiopsis sp. iso_40. The sequence continues at coordinate 3,472,144 of NZ_CM149666.1, forward strand.
GCGCGACGACGGCGTCGCGATCCTGTTCGTCTCCCACTTCCTGGACCAGGTGTACGAGATCGCCGACCGGATGACGGTCCTGCGCAACGGCAGCCTGGTCGGGGAGTACCTGCCGGCCGAGACGGGCCGCCTGGAGCTGGTCTCGGCCATGCTCGGCCGGGAGAACACCGTCCTGGAGGAGGTCGGGCGCCGGTCCCGGGAGCGCGCCCCGGCCTCGGCCCCGGTCCTGACCGCCCGGAACCTGGGGCGCGGCGGCGCGATCGCGCCGTTCGACCTGGAGATCCACGCCGGGGAGGTGGTGGGCCTGGCCGGGCTGCTCGGTTCGGGGCGCACGGAACTGGCCCGGCTGCTCTTCGGCGCCGACCGCGCGGACACCGGCGGCCTCTCCACCGGCGGCCGTCCCTTCCGCCCCCGGAGCGCGCGTTCGATGATCGCCCGAGGGGTCGCCTTCTGTTCGGAGGACCGCAAGGCGGAAGGGCTGGTCGCGGACCTCAGCGTGCGCGACAACCTGCTCCTGGCCCTGCAGGCCGCCCGGGGGTGGGCTCGTCCCGTCCCACGGCGCACCGCCGACGCCCTCGTGGCCGAGTACATCGACAAACTCGACATCCGGCCGACCGATCCGGGAGCGCTCACCAAGAACCTGTCCGGAGGCAACCAGCAGAAGGTCCTGCTGGCCAGGTGGCTGATCACCCGGCCGAAACTGCTCATCCTCGACGAACCCACCCGCGGCATCGACGTCGGGGCCAAGGCCCAGATCCAGCAGGTGGTGGCCGACCTGGCCGCGGACGGCACGGCCGTACTGTTCGTCTCCGCCGAACTGGAGGAGGTGGTCCGGGTGTCCGACCGGGTGGTGGTCCTGCGCGACCGGCACAAGGTGGCCGAACTCGACGGCGCCGAGGCCACGGTGGACCGGGTGATGGCCAGCATCGCCGCCGCGCACGGCGAGCACGGCAGGGCGGTGGCCTCGTGAGACCGGGACAGCTCCTGCGCCACCACCTCTTCTGGCCGATCGCCGCCCTGGTCCTGCTGCTGGTGCTCAACACCGCGTCCAACCCGTCGTTCCTGGAGATCAGGCTGCAGAACGGCCAGTTGTACGGCAGCCTCGTCGACATCCTCCGCAACGGGGCCCCGACCCTGCTCATCGCCGTCGGCATGACCCTGGTGATCGCCACCCGGGGGATCGACCTGTCGGTGGGCGCGGTCGCGGCGATCGCCGGCGCGGTCGCCTGCACCTGGATCGCCTCGGGCGGAAGCGCGGCCACCGCCGTGCTGCTGGCCCTGTGCGCCTGCGTCCTGCTCGGGCTGTGGAACGGTTTCCTGGTGTCGGTACTGGGGATCCAGCCCATCATCGCGACCCTGGTGCTGATGACCGCCGGGCGCGGAGCGGCGATGCTGGTCACCGAAGGGCAGATCATCACCGTCGACGACCCGCTCTACCACCAGATCGGCGCGGGCTTCCTCGTGCTCCCGATCGCGGTCCTGGTCAGCCTGGGGGTCCTGGTGGGTGTCGCCCTGCTGACCCGCGGAACCGCCCTGGGGATGCTCGTCGAATCGGTCGGTGTCAACCCCCGGGCCAGTCTGCTGGCCGGGGTCCGGTCCCGCACCATCATCTGGACGGTGTACGTGTTCGCCGGGCTCTGCGCCGGGGTGGCGGGCCTGATGATCAGTTCCAACGTCAACGCCGCGGACGCCAACAACGCCGGGCTGTGGATCGAGATGGACGCCATCCTCGCGGTGGTCATCGGCGGCACCTCGCTGGCGGGCGGCCGGTACTCGCTGGCCGGGACCCTCGTCGGCGCCCTGGTGATCCAGACCCTGACCACCACCGTCTACTCGATCGGTGTGGCGCCCAACGCCGCACTGGTGTTCAAGGCGGTCGTTGTCATCGCCGTGTGCCTGCTCCAGTCCCCGCGGACCTCGCAGGTGTTCGGCGTCCGCCGGAAGGCCGGTCCGCGGCCGTCCCGTCCCGAGGAGGTGACCGCCGCATGAGCGTCATGGACGTCAGACGGAGACAGGTCCGCATACCCCGGCGTTTCCTGCCCGTGGCCGCCACGTTCGCGGTGTTCGTGCTCACCTTCGGGGCGGGGTCGCTGCGCTACGAGGGTTTCGCCTCGCCGCAGGTCCTGACGAACCTGTTCGTGGACAACGCGTTCCTGATCGTGCTGGCGGTCGGGATGACCTTCGTGATCCTGACCGGCGGAATCGACCTGTCGGTGGGCGCCGTGGCGGCCCTGTCCACCATGATCGCCGCGGCGACCCTGGAGGCGGGCTGGCCGCCGCTGGTGTCGGTGGCCGCGGTACTGCTCACGGGCACCTGCCTGGGGTCGCTGATGGGGCTGGTCATCCACCACTTCGAGGTCCAGCCCTTCATCGTGACGCTCGCCGGCATGTTCCTGGCCCGGGGGCTGTGCTTCCTCATCAGCGTCGAGTCGGTCTCCATCACCGACCCGGCCTTCCGGGCCGCGGCGACGGGGACCATCACCCCCGTCGAGGGCGTGACCCTGACCTACAGCGTCCTGATCGCCCTGGCGGTGGTGCTGGTCGCGACGCACGTGCTGCACCGGACCCGCTTCGGCCGCACGGTCTACGCGGTCGGCGGCAGTGAGGCCTCGGCCCGGCTGATGGGGCTGCCCACCGGCCGGGTCAAGGTGGGGGTCTACGCGGTGAGCGGGTTCTGCTCGGCCCTGGGCGGACTGCTGTTCAGCCTCTACATGCTGTCCGGGTACGGCCTGCACGCGGTCGGCATGGAGCTGGACGTCATCGCGGCCGTGGTGGTCGGCGGGACGCTGCTCTCCGGCGGGGTCGGCTATGTGGCCGGTTCGGTGGCGGGTGTGCTGGTGCTGGGGACGGTGCAGACGCTGATCTCGTTCGAGGGCACCCTGAGCTCCTGGTGGACCAGGATCGTGGTCGGCGTGCTGCTCCTGGTCTTCGTGGTGTTCCAGCGGGCGGTGGTGCGCCGGGCCCGCTGAGGCGCGCGCGCCGCCCGGCCCGCCCGCACGGTGCGGGCGGGCCGGGCGGCGCGGACCGGCCGCGGCCCGGGGCGGCTCAGGGCAGGTGGAAGATCTCGGTCAGCGGCACCATGCCCTCGTCGGGGCGGCCGTCCAGGTCCTCGAAGAACGGGGCCATCTCCGCCTGCCAGCGCGCGTTCACGTCGGTCCGTGCCATCGCGGCGCGGGCGGCCTCGAAGTCCTCGGTCTCCAGGTAGCCGACGACCGTGCCACGGTCGTCGCAGAAGAGGGAGTAGTTGTGCCAGCCGGATGCGGACAGGGCCGCCCGCATCTGCGGCCAGACCTCGGCGTGGCGCTCCCGGTACTCCTCAAGGCGGTCCTCGCGCACCTTGAGCACGAAACAGACACGTTCCACGGGGCCTCCCTGCGTGGGGGCGCCGGAGGCGGCGCGGGGCCGCCTCCGGCGCTGGTCGGATCGGGTCAGAAGTCGAAGTCGTCGACGTTGTCGGCGTCGAAGACCATCGGCGGGCCGAGCACGACCTCGCCGTCGGTCTCGAAGGTGAACTCCCCCAGCTCCCCGGCGGTGAAGGTCTCACCGGCGGCACCGGTGATCTGTCCGGCCTGCAGGGCGGCCCCGGTGTACCCGGCCAGGTAGCCCAACTCGTTCGGGTTCCACAGGGCGAACTGGCCGACGGTGCCGTCGTGCACGAACTCGCGCATCTGGTTGGGGGTGCCCAGGCCGGTGACGGCGAGTTCCCCCTGGTACTCGGAGTCGCTGACGTAGCGGGCCGCCGCGGCCAGGCCCACCGTGGTCGGCGACACGACGCCGTCCAGGTCCGGGTGGGCCTGCACCAGGCCCTGCATCTCCTGGAAGGACTCCAGGTCGTCGTCGTTTCCGTAGACGGTGTCCACCAGTTCGAGGTCGGCGTAGTCCTCCTCCTGGAGGATCTCCTCCAGTTCGGCGATCCACGCGTTCTGATTGGTGGCGTTGGGCGTGGCCGACAGGACGGCGAAGGTGCCCTCGCCACCGAGCTCGTCGCTGATCATGTCCGCGAGGGCGCGGCCGATGAGTTCGTTGGTGGACTGGTTGACGAACACGTCGGTGCAGTTGGCGTCGGAGTCGTAGCCGACGATGGCGGCACCGTTGTCCCGGGCCTCGTTGAGCGCGGGGCAGACCGCGTCCGGGTCGTTGGCGGCGATCACGATGACGTCGCTGCCGGCCTGGCTGGCGGCGTTGACGTACTCCACCTGGGAGTCGGCGGTGGCCTCGGTGCCGCCGCGTTCGGTGGCCTCGCCGCCCAGCTCCTCGACGGCCGCGAATCCGCCCTCGTTGACCAGGTCGAAGAACGGGTTGTTGAGCTGCTTGGGCAGGAAGTCGATCGCCAGGCCCTCGGGGATCTCGGCGTTCGGGTCGGCGGTACCGGTGGGGCCGCTCCCGCCGTCCTCCTGGGCGTCGTCGATGGTGGTGCCGCCGCAGGCGGTGGCGAGCAGGACCGCGGACGCCGCGGACGCGAACAGCAGCGAACGGTAGCGGAGGGGATGGGTCATGAGTCTTCTCCTGACGGGACGGCGACCGGGTGTTCCCGGTCGTCTGGATCGGGTGCGGGGTTTGGACCGCTCGTCCTTCGGCGGGCCCGGAGTCGGGCCGCCAGGTTCGGTGCGACCACGGAGGCGATGAGGATCAGGCCGGTGACCACCTGGAGGACCTCGCTGGAGATCCCGAGGAGTTGGAGGGCGTTGCGCAGGGAACCGAGCAGCAGCACCCCGGCCATGACGCCCACGACGGTGCCGACACCGCCGAAGATGGAGACCCCGCCCAGCAGGACGGCGGCCACGACCTGGAGTTCCAGCCCGAAGGCGGTGTCGGCCCTGGAGGTGCCGTACTGCAGGGTCCAGAACACACCGGCCCCGGCCGAGACGGCCCCGCTGGCGGTGAACAGCCAGAACTTGGTCCACCTGACCCGGATGCCGGTGAAACGCGCGGCCTCGTCGTTGTTGCCGATGTCGTACAGGGAGCGCCCCAGCGCGGAGGCGTGCAGCAACACGGCGAACAGCGCGGCGAGCAGGGCGACGGCCACGGCGATCCACGGCAGGCCGGGGACGCCGGGGAAGGCGTCCCGGGCACCGCTGACCCAGGTCTGCGGGTAACTGGCCACGGCGCGGTCGCCGAGCAGGACGTAGGCCAGGCCCCGGTAGAGGGCCATGGTGCCGATGGTCACGGCCAGGGAGGGCAGCCCGCACAGGGTGACCAGCACGCCGTTGAGCGCGCCCACGGCCAGGCCCACCGCGAGGCAGATCCACAGGGCGGTCTCGATGGGTACGCCCGCCTCCCACAGGACGCCCATGGTGGCACTGCTCAGGGCCAGTGTGCTGGCCACGGACAGGTCGATCTCACCGGTGATGACGATGAGGGTCATGGGCAGTGCCATCAGGGCGATGGCGGTCACGCTCAACAGCAGGAAGCCCGTGTTGCGCTCGGTGGCGAAGTTGTCGACGAACACGCTGGCGCACACCAGGGTGACCAGCAGGGCCCCCAGGACGGGCGCCTCGCGCAGTGACAGTGCGGAACGCAGCCGGGGCGCGATCCCCGACGGGGTCCGGGTGTGCTCAGGCACCACGGGTTCCCCCTCCTCCGAGTTTGCGGGCGGTACGCAGGGCCAGCAGGCGGTCCAGGCCGATGGCGGCCAGGATCAGGGCGCCCACCACGGCCTGGTGCCAGAACTGGTTGATCTGCCAGATGGGCAGGGTGGCAGTGATGGTGGTCATCAGCACCGCGCCGACGGCGGCCCCGTAGACGGTGCCGACACCGCCCGCGATGGCCACGCCGCCGACCACGGCGGCCGCGACCACCTGGAGTTCCATACCGGTGCCGACAGTGGAATCGACCGTGCCGTAACGGGCGGCGAACAGCACGCCCGCCAGCCCGGCCAGGGCTCCGTTGACGACGAAGGCGGTCAGGACCCTGCGCCCGGCGGGGACACCGGACAGACGTGCGGCTTCGGCGTTGGAGCCGATGGCGTACAGCTCGCGGCCCGAACGGTAGTGGGCCAGGTACAGGCCGGCCACCACCACGGTGGCGATGGCCACTGCCGCGGGGAGCGGGACCCCCAGGACGCTGACCCGGCCCAGTTCGAGGAAGGCGGCGGGCATGTCGTGCGCGTTGACCTGGCCGCCGTCCGCCCACCAGTGGTTGATCCCGCGGAAGGCGTAGAGCGTACCGAGGGTGACCACCAGGGCGGGTACCTGGACGGTGGTGACCAGGGCGCCGTTGAGCAGGCCGCAGACCGCTCCGATGGCGACACCGCAGAGCATCGCCACCGGGACGGGGAGACCGGGGAAGGTCACGAAGAGGATGCCGACCCCGAAGGCCGACAGGCCCATCACGGAGCCGACGGAGAGGTCGACGTTCCTGGTGATCAGCACCATGGCCTGGCCGACCGCGAGGACCGAGAGCACGGTGGCACCGAGGAACAGGTCGCGGATCCCCTGCGTGGACAGGAAACCCGGGTTGTGCAGCCAGGTGGCGAGGATCAGGGCCACGACCGCGAGCAGGACGCCGAGTTCGCGTACCTGTCGGGGGCGGCGTGCCGGGCGGCCACCGGGGGGCGAGGACGCCGGGGCCGATACGTCCTCGGGGGGACGGGCGGGCGCCTCTGGTGAGGTGCCGGTGTCGGGCGGGGTCACTGGGCCTCCTTCACGGGGCGGGTTTCGGTTGCGTTGCGCACGGGCTCAGGCCGCCCCGGCCCGGTGCTGACCGGTGGCCGCGTACATCACCGACTCCTCGTCCGCGGACTCGCGGTCGAGTTCTGCGGTGATCCGCCCCTCGTGCATGACCAGGACCCGGTCAGCCATGCCCAGGACCTCGGGGAGTTCGCTGGAGACCATGACGATGGCCAGCCCCTCACCGGCCAGCCGGGACAGCAGCCGGTGCACCTCGGCCTTGGTACCGACGTCGATGCCTCGGGTGGGTTCGTCGATGAAGAGCACCTTCGGCTGCGTGGAGAGCCACTTGGCCAGGACGACCTTCTGCTGGTTGCCGCCGGAGAGCGTGGCGACCGGGTCGGTGATGGCACCGCACTTGAGCTGCAGGCGCTCGCCCCATTCCCGGGCGGCACCGCGCTCGGCGCCCGGACCCAGCAGGCCCATGCGGCTCAGGGCTCCGCGCCGGGTGGCGGTGGCGTTCCGCTCGATGGAGGACTCCATGACCAGCCCCTGGAGGCGGCGGTCCTCGGGGACGAGTGCCACACCGGCCGCCATCGCGGCCTTGGGGCGGCCGGCGGGCAGGTCCCGGCCCAGGACCCGGACCGTTCCGGCGTCGGGGCGGTCCACCCCGAAGGCGGCCCGGATGACCTCGCTGCGTCCCGCCCCCACCAGCCCGGCCAGGGCGACGATCTCACCGGCCCGCACCGAGAAGGACACGTCGGTGAAGACGCCCTGGCGGGTCAGGCCCTCGACCTCCAGGACGGTTTCACCGACCTGTGCCTCCTCCTTCGGGTACAGGCTGGAGACCTCCCTGCCGACCATGCGTCGGACCACGGTGTCCACGTCCAGTTCGGGCGTGGGGTCGCAGGAGACGAACGCGCCGTCGCGCACGACCGTGATGCGATCGCAGAGCGCGAACACCTCGTCGAAGCGGTGGGAGATGAACAGCAGGGCGGCGCCGGAGTCGCGCAGGGAGCGAGCGACCCGGAAGAGGCGTTCGGCCTCGACGCCGGACAGGGCGGCGGTGGGTTCGTCCATGACCAGGACCCGGGCCTGCCGGGTGAGGGCCTTGGCGATCTCGACGAGCTGCTGGTCGGCGATGGACAGGCCGCGTGCCGGGCGGTCGGGGTCGATGTCCACGCCGAGGCGGTCGAACGCCTCGGCGGTCCGTCGGCGCATCAGGGCGCGGTCGATGGTGCGCAGACGGGTCCGCGGTTGGCGTCCGACGAAGATGTTCTCGGCCACCGACAGGTCGGGGAAGAGCGTGGGCTCCTGGTAGATGACGGCGATGCCCGCGCGCTGGGCGTCCACGGGGGCCTGGAAGACCGCGGGTCCTCCGTCGACCAGGATCTGCCCGGAGTCGGGTCTGTGGACCCCGGCGATGGTCTTGACCAGGGTGGACTTGCCCGCCCCGTTCTCTCCGACCAGGGCGTGGACCTCACCCGCCCGCAGTTCGAGGGAGAGGCCCGCAAGGGCGCGGACGCTGCCGAACGACTTGCTCACGTCGGCGAGGGCCAGGGGCGGGGGCGCCGGGGGCTGCTGTTCTGGCACGTACGCCCTCCTTGTTTCAGGTCGGTTCGGGTTCCGTTGCTTCTCAAAACGTTTTAATATGATGGGGATGTTAGGTGGGGCACACCCCTTCGTCAAGGGGCACTCTGCCAATTTGCGGAGGTAAGGGCTTACCGGACTACCTGCACAGAACCGGAAACACAGGACCACAGGGCGATCCCACGGCCTTCCCGACACTCCGTTGACACGTTTCAAAGACGATGTGACGATCAACCGTGGGAGCGGCCCGGTCGGTACGGTGTCCGGGCGGACCCGCACCGACGCCGACCCCCGACCGACAGAGCACCGGAGACCCCGTTGTCGACAGCCCAACCCCACCCGTCCGCGAAACGCCCCGCGGGGATCACCGAGGTCGCCAGGCACGCCGGGGTCTCCCCCGGGACCGTCTCCAACGTGCTCAACCGGCCGGAGCGGGTCGCCGCCTCGACCCGGGCCCGGGTCGAGGCGGCCATCGCCGAGCTCGACTACGTGCGCAACTCCTCCGGCAGCAGCCTGCGCTCCGGACGCAGCGACGCCGTGGGCCTGCTGGTCCTCGACGTGACCAACCCCTTCTTCACCGAGGTGGCGCGCGGAATGGAGGACGAGGCGGCCGAATCCGGGCTCGCGGTCCTGCTGCTCAACTCGGCGGAGTCGGGAACCCGGCAGCGCCGCAACCTCAGACTGCTCGCCGAACAGCGCGCGGCGGGCGCGGTGGTCATGCCGGTCGACGACGACCTCTCCGACCTGCTGTGGCTGCACCGGCAGGGGGTGCCGTGGGTCGCCCTGGACCGGGGTGACGTACCCGAGGACGTGGGGTGCAGCGTCAGTGTGGACAACCACGCCGGCGGCCTGGCCGCCGGGCGCCACCTCGTCGGGCTGGGCCACGAGCGGGTCACCTTCCTGACCGGGCCGCCCGCCATCGAACAGGTGCGCCGGCGCCACGAGGGCCTGCGCGACGCCTTCGTCGAGGCCGACCTCGACCCCGACGGTTCGATCAGCGTGATCGAACTCCCCCAGCTCAACCCCGAGCAGGGCGAGCGGGCGGTGGACGCCGCCCTCGCGGGCGGCCCCAGGCAGCGGTCGACGGCGGTCATGTGCGCCAACGACCAGCTCGCCCTGGGGTTCATGAAGGGGCTGGGCAGGCGCGGACTCCGGGTGCCGGACGACATCTCGGTGATCGGCTACGACAACGTCGACGTCGCCAGCCTGGTCCACCCCGGCCTGACCACCGTCGCCCAGCCCAAGTACGAGCTGGGCCGTACGGCCATGCGTCTGCTCCGGGCACAGCTGGACGACCCGGACCACCGGCACCAGCGCCTGCTCTTCAGCCCCGAACTGGTGCTGCGCGGTTCCACTGCCGCCCACCGCCCGTGAAGGCGGGCGGCGAGGGCCCGCCCGTTCGGCTTGACCGAATCTTCCCGAGGGAAACGGACACCGGCGCCGACCGACAATGGAACAGCCGTGGCCCCGCCCCCGCCCCGCGTTTCAACGGAGACGAAAAGCCCGGGCCATTACGGGCGAGACCTTCACACCGGGGAGAACTCTCCGGGAACAAACCCCGGGACAGCGTCTTTCACCATTGCGGCCGACATTCGCGGACTTTCGGATCAGTTCCGCCATATCCGCGCAGAGGACTTCCGGGGCGCGTTCTCCCGCTCGCCCGCCATCGAAGTCCCAGGACGCGAAGAGGCCGGATCCCCCGGCGCGGACCGCCCCCGCGGCCGGGGTGTTCAGCCGCGGGGACGTCGGGCTCCCGCCGTCACCTGACCTCCTTGCACGGCAGGCCGACAGAGGTGTAGTGGCCCCCGCCGACGGCCTTCCAGCCCTCGGCGCAGGTCTTCCCCCTGCCGTGCCCGGATCCCGTGGCGGCCGGGTTGTTGGCGTCGGGCCCCCACTGGTCCATGCCGGGGCCCCACACATGGATCTTGCCGTAGAAGCCGCTCCCCCGGCCCGTGGTGTTGTAGCCGTTGGTCGCGTCGCCGGTGACGGTGATGCAGACCTGGTGGTTGCACCCGTGGGCGTCCATGATCGCGGGAGCCGCACCGGCCTGGACGATCCTGAGGCAGGCGTCGCCGTCACACGTCCAGGCCTGTGCCGCGGAGGCGGAGGTGGCGGCGGCACCGGCGGTCGGCGTGAGGACGAGCAGACCGGCAGCGGCCAGGACCGCCGCGCCGACCGAGAACTTCTTCTTTGCACCGTACACGAAGCAGCCTCTTTCACTCGAGTGCGCGAAGGGTGGTTTCCGACGGGAAGCAGAATACGTTTCCCCAACGAGATGTTCGCACCGGGAATGATCCGAAGCAAGGGTTCGCCACCACCAGAAACACCACCCCGCCCACGAAGAGAAAACCCCCGCCCGCAATGAGGACATTAGTTTATTAACACACAAAACAAATGAGGTTCACTCGCGTTTCGGTCATGGATTTTCGCACTTAAAAGAAGAGCCGCATAATACTTCGCCCCGCTCCCGCCCCGGATCCGAACGGGTACTCCGACGCTGTTCCGGCGACAGCACACGAGCCTCGCCACGACCGCGGCGCCAGACTCGGCCCGCGGTTCCTGTGCCCGAACCCCGAAGGATCGGGGTCGTCACCGCGTGGAGCCACGGCAGCCCTGCTGTCCCCCGCCTGGTGAGGCGGGGGACAGTCACGGGACAGGTTGGCGGTGGGGGGTCAGTTCTGAGCGGTGGGGAAGAACCCGGCGTAGACGGAGGAGACCGAGTGGGCTTCGAGGACGCCCTGGTAGGCGTGGACGTCGTCGATGTCGCCCGGCCAGTGGCCGGCGTTGGATCCGCCGTGCTGGGCGCTGCCGATCCGGAGCGGGCCGTCGGCGTGCCAGGCGTGGTCCACCGCTGCCCGGGAAGCCTCGGAGCCGTTGACATAGAGCACCAGCTCACCGCGGGTGTGGTCGTAGACCCCCGTCAGATGGGTCCACTCCCCGGGCTGAGCGGTCCAGGAAGAGGAGGCGTGGGCCCATCCGCCCGCGTCCGGAGCGGCCGTGTCGTCGTGAGGGGCCATCTTGAACGCCCACGCACCCGCGGACCCCTCGTAGCCCAGGTAGAAGCCGCTCTGGTACGTGCCGGCCTGGCTGACGGCGGTGGTGTCGGTGCCCTCGCCCGTCTCGTCCAGACGTACCCAGGCCGCGACGCTGAAGCTGCGGTCCGTGCGCAGGGCGGGACCGGGGGCCTCGATGTACTCGTTCTCCCCGTTCAGCCGCACTGCGGGGGAGAAGGTGACGTCGTTGTCGGCGAGGTTCCAAGCCGTGAGGGGATCACCGTGCAGGGTGGCGTCGAGTCCGTGGTCGGTGGCGTCGGCCACGGTCGTGCCCTCCCACTCGTCGAGCATCCACCGGCCCTCGGCGGCGATCGGCCGGTTGGCCAGCCGCCACACCTCGGAGTCGGTCTCGGAGTCGGACACGGTCTCGTCCACGACGAGGCGGTCCCACACCCGAACGTCGTCGATGGCGCCGGGCCAGTGGTGCTCGCCCGTGCCCTGGGACAGGGCGCGTCCGATGGCGAGCGGCCCCTGGGCGTTCCACGGTTCGGGGTGGGTGGCGGTGTCCTGTTCGATGCCGTCGACATAGAGGGTGATCTCGCCGGTCCGCTCGTCGTGGGTACCCAGCAGGTGGGTCCACACCCCGACGTCGGCGGAGGTGGAAGCTGCCGCGGTCCACTCCCGGGGCCCGCCCCGGTGCTCGTCCCCAGGGGACATCCTGAACACCCACTGGCCGGTGTCGCCCTGGTAGCCGAGGTGGAAGGCGCTCTGCGCGGCGCCCTCCTGGGCGACGGCGACGTGGTCGGCGTGTGCGCGGTCCAGCTTCACCCACGCGGAGACGGAGAAGGAACCGGAGGTGTCCACGGCGGAGTGGTCGGCGACGATCTCGCCGTCGGTACGGCCGTCGGTACGGACGGCCGTACCCTCCAGGCGTGGGGCGGGGTCGGTGTTGGGGTTCTCGACGGTCCCGACCCGGCCGCGGACCCACTCCACACTCTCGGACAGGTCAAGGCCCCGGTCGGGGTCGATGGCGTCGGCGGCGCGGTCCCCCCGCCCCTCGTCGAAGGCGAAGTAGGCCACCGGGTCGCTCGGCGGAGCGACGAGGAAGGAGTAGACGAGCACGCAGGGGGAGGAACCGCCGGAGGCGTCCACGGTGCGCGCGTAGATGCGGTTGGGGCCCGCCAGGCGCGGGGTGAGGGTCACCGTGACCGAGCCGCCTGGCTCGTCGGGCACGGCCTCGTGGACACAGGAGCTGTCGTTGAGGGCGTAGAGGTAGCTCTGAACGTCCTCGGACCCGTCGCTGGAGAACGTGAAGTCGCCGGGCTGGCCGGGGGAACCGTGGAACTCGTCCCCGGCCGGGTAGTCGGCGGAGGTGACCTCGGCTCCCTCGTCGGCGAGGGCGGGTGCGGGCAGGGCGGGCAGCAGGAGCAGCGGCGCCAGGAGTGCGGCTACGCGTGCCCGGGCACGGCGGAACATGGCAGGGCTCTCTGACCCAGGGTGACGGATCACCTGGTGGAGGCCGTGCCGTCGGGACACGGCCGGTGGTTGCCCTGGGACGGGAGGCGAAGTTAGCAGGCCCAGGAGAACAAACGACCGGTGATCCACCTCACCTCGACATGCACACATCGGTTGCGAAATGGGCAAAAACCTTCATACAGGAATTTCGTTTCAATAATGACCACATGCGGACATATCTCTTACGTTTGACCGCCCACCACGCACCACCAGCACGAACTCGCGGAACGCTACCGGGGACACGCTGATCCCTCCTGGCCGTGCGCGCCCGGACCTCCTCACCCGGGGCAGGCGGGTTCCTCCGGTGCTGCGGTGTTCTCCGTATCGGCGGCCCACCACGTGGACCCGTCCGGTGGCGTGCGTGCTGACCGCTGTCCCGCACCCCGCCGGACCGGCCTACGGGACTCCGCGGCCGTCGGCTACTACCCTGCTCCGACGGACGCAACGGACCCGAGGCAGCGGAGGCGGCCCCGCATGAACTCCCTCCATCTGGCCTACGCGGCCATCGGCACGCTCAGCGTGCTCCTGGCGTTGTTCAGCAACCGGACCCGGACCCTGCCGCTGAGCGAACCCCTCCTGGCCCTCCTGCTCGGCGTCGCTCTGGGGCCGGTCTTCCTCGACCTGGTCTCCCCGTCCACCGCCACACGCGAGTCCCTCCTGCTGGAGGGCACCCGCGTCCTGCTGGCCGCCTCGGTGATGACCGCGGCGCTGCGCTTCCCCGTCTCCTCGCTGCGCCCGCTGATACCCCAGTTCCTGCTACTGCTGTGCGTGGTCATGCCGCTCGCGGCCGCGGTGACCGGCGCCTCGGCCCTGCTGCTCGGCCTGCCCCTGGCGCTGGCCGCGGTGGCGGGCGTCTGCCTGTGCCCCACCGACCCGGTGCTCGCCGCCTCGGTGGTGACCGGCGGGCCCGCCGAACGCGACCTGCCCGGGCGCGTACGCAGGCTCCTCACCGGGGAGAGCGGAGCCAACGACGGACTCGCCCTGCCCCTGGTCGGGGTCGCGGTGGCCGTCGCCCTGCCCCTCACCGGGCCCGGCGACGCGGTCGGCCGCCTGGTGTGGGAGGTGCTGGGCGGTGTGGCCCTGGGCGTGCTCGCGGGGGCGGCTGCGGGCAGTGCGATGGAGGCGGCCACCCGTAAACGGGAGCTGGAGGAGGGACCCTCCCTGATCTTCACGCTCCTGCTCGCCGTCGCCGTCCTCGGAGCGGCGCGGCTGGTCGGCGCGGGCGGGGTGCTCGCCGTCTTCAGTGCGGGACTGGCCTACAACTGGGCGGTGCGCAGGGGGGAGCGCGGCCCGCAGCAGAACATCGACGAGGCGGTCAACCGCTACCTCGCCCTGCCCGTGTTCGTGCTGCTGGGTGCGGTGCTGCCCTGGCGGGAGTGGATCGGGTTCGGTCCGGCCGCGCTCGCCTTCGTTCTCGCCGTCCTGTTGTTGCGCCGTCCTGCCCTGCTCGCACCCGCATGGCGGCTCCTGGGGCTGCGCCCGCGCGGGTCCGCCTTCCTGGGGTGGTTCGGCCCGATGGGCGTCAGCGCGCTCTTCTACGCGGCGCACGCGGCCCACGAGGGCGTGCACGACCCGCGGCTGTTCGCCGCCGTCAGTCTGGCCGTGACCGCCAGTGTGGTCGCGCACGGCGTCACCTCGTCACCCTTCCGTGCCCTGTACGCGCGCGCCGAGGCGGCCGACTCCTGACCGGTGGTCGAAGGTTCGCCCGGCCGCACGGGGCGACCGGGCGAGCCTTCGACCGGGGTTGCTCACTCCGGCCAGAGGAAACGCTGGGCCCTCTCCCAGGGGGCGCTCGCCGCCTCCGGACGGTAGGTGCGGGTCTCGAAGGAGTCGGCCACGATCCGTCGCAGGTCCGACAGCTCCCCCTGCACCGCGCCGACCGCGCGGGCCTGCACCAGCAGGTTGCCCACGGCGGTGCCCTCGGCCGGACCGGCCACGACCGGCAGACCGGTGGCTTCGGCGGTCAGCCGGCACAGCAGCGTGTTGCGCGACCCGCCGCCGACCACGTGCACCGCCTCGACGTCCTTACCGGACAGCTCGGCGGCCTGGCGCACCGCCCTGCGGTAGGCCAGGGCCAGGGAGTCGATGACGCACCGGGCCAGCTCGGCCTCCCCCTCGGGCGGGCGCTGCCCGGTCTCGGCGGCGTAGGCGGCGATCCGGGCGGGCATGTCACCCGGCGGAAGGAACCGGGGGTCGTCCACGTCGACCACGCAGGCGAGCGCGGGCACCCGGGCGGCCCGCTCCAGCAGGTCGGCCAGGTCCACGTCGCGGCCCCGTTCGCGCCAGGTGCGCAGGGACTCCTGCAGCACCCACAGCCCCATGACGTTGCGCAGGTAGCGGACGGTGCCGTCCACACCGAGCTCGTTGGTGAAGTTGGCGGCCCGGCTCTCCTCGGTGCGCACCGGGGCGTCCAGCTCCACCCCCACCAGCGACCACGTTCCGCTCGAGACGTAGGCGAAGTTCGGTGCGGCGGCCGGAACGGCGACCACCGCCGAGGCGGTGTCGTGCGAGCCGACCGCGACCAGCGGCGCCCCCGCGGCGGCCCCCACCGACTCGCGTGCCTCCAACCGTCCCACGACCGCGCCCGGCTCGACCAGGCGGGACAGCAGACCGCGCACCGGCACCCCGAAGGGCCCTTCCAGCACCTCCAGGCACTCCTGGGCCCAGTCACGGGTGCGCGCGTCCACCAGCCCGGTGGTGGAGGCGTTGGTGAGCTCCCACACCCGCTCCCCGGTCAGCCAGTACCCCAGCAGGTCCGGGACGAGCAGCGCGCCGCGGGCGAGCGGTGCCAGTCGGGGGTCGTCGGCTGCGGCGGCCAGCTGGAACACCGTGTTGAACCGTTGGACCTGGAGCCCGTTGACCGCGTACATGCGGTCGGCGGGCAGGTGCTCGAACACCTTCTCCGGGACACCCGTGGTGCGGGCGTCCCGGTAGTGCACCGGGTTGCCGAGCAACGCCCCGTCGGCGTCGAGCAGTCCGTAGTCCACCGCCCAGGAGTCGATGCCCACCGAGGCCAGCCCCCCGTGGGGCGCGGCCGCCGCGCGCAGCCCCTCCAGGGCTCCCCGGTACAGGGACAGGACGTCCCAGTACAGGGTGTCGCCGCCACGGCGCGGAACGGCCACCGGGGTGTTGGCGAACCGGGCGACCTCCTCCGTGCGCAGGACGCCGTCGAGGAGGTGACCGGTGATCACCCGGCCGCTGGAGGCCCCCAGGTCGATCGCGGCGTGCACCGCCGCATCCCTCTTCTCGGGCACGGCGCTCACCGCAGGAACGCGGCGGCCACGCCGCTGTCCACGGGCACGTGCAGTCCGGTGGTGTGCGACAGCTCCCCCGCGGTCAGCGCGAACACCGCGTTGGCCACGTGTTCGGGCAGCACCTCGCGCCCCAGGAGGGTGCGCTTGGCGTAGAACACGCCCAGCTCCTCCTCCTTGACCCCGTAGACCTCGGCGCGCTGGGCGCCCCAGCCGCCGGCGAAGATGCCCGAGCCCCGGACGACGCCGTCGGGGTTGACGCCGTTGACGCGGATACCGTGCTCGCCGAGTTCGGCGGCGAGCAGGCGCACCTGGTGTGCCTGGTCGGCCTTGACCGCGGAGTAGGCGATGTTCTTGGGTCCGGCGAACACCGCGTTCTTCGAGGCGATGTAGACGATGTCGCCGCCCATGTCCTGGCGGGTCATCATCCGGGCGCTCTCCCGGGAGACCAGGAACGACCCCTTGGCCATGACGTCGTGCTGCAGGTCCCAGTCGCGTTCGGTGGTCTCCAGCAGGGGCTTGGAGATGGACAGTCCGGCGTTGTTGACCACCAGGTCCACGCCGCCGAAGGCCAGGGCGGCCTCGTCCAGGGCCCGGGCGACCGCCTGGCCGTCGCTGACGTCGCAGGCCACGCCCACCGCGACGTCGGCGTTGCCGAGTCCGGCCGCGGCCTCGGCGGCCTTGTCCGCGTCGAGGTCGGACACGACCACGCAGGCGCCCTCGGCGGCCAGGCGGGTGGCGATGGCCTTGCCGATGCCGCTCGCGGCGCCGGTGACGAAGGCGATCCGGCCGGCCAGGGGCTTGGGGGCGGGCATCCGCTTGAGCTTGGCCTCCTCCAGGGACCAGTACTCGATGCGGAACTTCTCCGACTCCTCGATGGGCCGGTACGTGGAGACCGCTTCGGCGCCGCGCATCACGTTGATGGCGTTGACGTAGAACTCGCCCGCGACCCGGGCCGTCTTCGCGTCCTTGCCGAAGGAGAACATGCCCACGCCGGGGACCAGGACGATCGCCGGGTCGGCGCCGCGCATGGCGGGGCTGTCGGGGCCCGCGTGGCGCTCGTAGTAGGCGCGGTAGTCGGCCCGGTACTCCTGGTGCAGTTCGCGCAGCCGTTCCACCGCCCGCTCCAGCGGGGCGTCGGCGGGCAGGTCGAGCACCATGGGTCGGACCTTGGTGCGCAGGAAGTGGTCGGGGCAGGAGGTGCCCAGCGCGGCCAGGCGGGGGTGCTCGGCGGCGGCGAGGAAGTCCAGGACCGCGTCGCTGTCGGTGAAGTGGCCGATCTGCGGGTGGTCGGTGGAGGCCAGTCCGCGGATGACGGGGGCCAGGGCGGCCGCGCGTTCGCGGCGCTCGGCCTCGGGCAGGGCCCCGTAGCCCTCCAGGGCGGGGCCGAAGGGCTCGGGACGGCCCTTCTCCGCGAGGAAGCGTTCGGCGGTGCGGATGATCTCCAGCGAGTTGGCCTGGCACTGCTCGCTGGTCTGGGCCCAGGCCGTGATGCCGTGGCCGCCCAGCACCGCGCCGATGGCGTCCGGGTTCTCCTCGGCGATCGCGGCGATGTCCAGGCCGAGCTGGAAGCCGGGGCGGCGCCAGGGCACCCACACCACGCGGTCGCCGAAGCACTCGCGGGTGAGGCGTTCGCCGTCGGCGGCCGTGGCGAGGGCGATACCGGAGTCGGGGTGCAGGTGGTCCACGTGCGCGGCGCGCAC
The DNA here is from genome assembly GCF_056173285.1 of Nocardiopsis sp. iso_40. Taxonomy (NCBI): domain Bacteria; kingdom Bacillati; phylum Actinomycetota; class Actinomycetes; order Streptosporangiales; family Nocardiopsidaceae; genus Nocardiopsis; species Nocardiopsis sp. iso_40. Next base: position 3,489,804 of record NZ_CM149666.1, read on the forward strand.
CAGCCCGTGCATGGCGGTGTCGATGGAGGGTGCGGCGCCGCCCTTGCCGAAGAGGCAGTGGTCGAAGGCGGCGACCATCTCGTCCTCGCGCTCCTCGCCCGGGTAGACGTCGACGAGGGCGCGCAGCCGGTCCAGGCGCAGGACGGCGAGGCCGTCCTCGGTGAGGGTGCCCAGGTCGCCGCCGGAGCCCTTGACCCACAGCAGGTCGACGGGCTGCCCGGTGACCGGGTCGGTGGCACTTCCGGCGGCGGAGGTGTTGCCCCCAGCGAAGTTGGTGTTGCGCGGGTCGGAACCGAGGGTGTTGCTGCGTTCGACGAGCTGGTTGACGACGGGATCGGACACGTGATCTCCCTGTGGGGTGCGGGTGCGGGGTCGTGCGGCCGGTTCGGGCCCCGGGGTCACGCGCCCCACCCGGCCTGGGTGCCGCCCTTGCGTTCGGCGACGACGCGCTCCAGGTAGCCGGAGCGGGCGTGCGCCGCCATGGGGTCGGGGTCGAGCCCCTGCTCCTCGCGGAGTCCGGCCAGCATGGGGCGCACGTCGGTGTTGTAGGCGTCCATCAGGACGGCGTTGGCGCCGAGCACGTCGCCCGCCCGCTGGGCCGCGTCGAGGGCTTCGGCGTCCACGAGCAGGGCCTTGGCGGTGGCTTCCTGGACGTTCATGACCGAGCGGATCTGACCGGCGATCTTCGGCTCGATGTTGTGGCACTGGTCGAGCATGAACGCGACCCCGGTGTCGGTGGCCAGGCCCCCGCCGCGGGCCACCTCGTACATGATGCGGAAGAGCTGGAAGGGGTCGGCCGCGCCGACCATGAGGTCGTCGTCGGCGTAGAAGCGGGAGTTGAAGTCGAAGGCCCCGAGCTTCCCGGAGCGCAGCAGGAACGCGACGATGAACTCGATGTTGGTGTGCGCGGCGTGGTGTCCGGTGTCCACGCAGACGACGGCCCGTTCGCCGAGTTCGAGGCAGTGGGCGTAGGCGGTGCCCCAGTCGGGGACGTCGGTGGCGTAGAAGGCGGGCTCGAAGAGCTTGTACTCCAGCAGGATCCGCTGGTGCTCGCCCAGGCGGGCGTAGACCTCGCGGAGCGCTTCGGCCAGCCGGTCCTGCCGGGCCCGCAGGTCGTCCTGCCCGGGGTAGTTGGTGCCGTCGGAGAACCAGAGCTTGAGGTCGCGCGAGCCGGTGGCGTCCATGACGTCGACGCAGGCCAGCAGGTGGTCGACGGCCTTGCGGCGCACTCGGGGGTCGGGGTTGGTGACGCTGCCGAGCTTGTAGTCGTCGTCCTGGAAGACGTTGGAGTTGATGGTCCCGACGCCGATCCCGAGGTCGCGCGCGTGTGCGGCGAGGGCCCCGTAGTCGTCCACCCGGTCCCAGGGGATGTGCAGCGCGACCGTGGGGGCGACGCCGGTGAGGCGGTGGACCTCGGCGGCGTCGGCGATCTTCTCCCAGGGGTCGCGCGGGACCCCCGGCTGGCCGAACACCTTGAACCGGGTCCCGGAGTTCCCGAAGGCCCAGGAGGGCAGTTCGATGTGCTGGCGCCGCAGGGTGTCCAGAGCGTCGGCGCTGAGGCCTGCATGCGATGCAACCACGGTGGGTCTCCGTTCGGTTCGACGACTCTGATCCAGCCGATTGAATCGTTTCATTCCAAGCGGCACGAAATTACCCCCAGGCCACCAAGGAAGTCAATGCACATCGGGTGATCATTGCGCCTACCAGGGATGATGTGCTTGAATCGTTTTACAAACGAGGCGACAGGCCCCCGGAAGAGGGACCGGCACGGACCCGACCGCCCACCCGCGCCACCGACCGCCCGGACCCGGGGGCGGAACCGCCGGGCCCGCACCGGTCCCGGCGGTGCGGGTGGACTCACACCGGTGACGCGGGCCGGATCACACGGGCGGGCAGTCCGCCCCGTCACCGCACGGGGACACCGCGGCCGGGTCGGTCACGGCGTCCCGGTGTCGTTCCAGCAGTACGGTGTCGCGCCAGCGGCCGTGCTGCCTGGCGATGCGCTCGCGCACGCCCACGGTGCGGTAACCCGCCTGGTGGTGCAGGGCCAGCGCGGCACGGTTCTCCGGGAAGACCGAGGCCTGCAGGGTCCACAGTCCGCCGGAGTCGGCCTCGGTGACCTGCCGGTACAGCAGGGCCTTGCCCACACCGCGCCCGCGTGCGCGCTCGGCGACGAAGACGGAGGTCTCGGCCACCCCCGCGTACGCCTCACTGTCGGAGACGGGGGCCGCGGCGGACCAGCCGACCACCTCTCCCCCGGCCTCGGCGACCCAGCGGTGCCCCGGGAGCCACCTGCACCCGAGGACCCCCTGGTCGGGAACCCGGGTCTCGAAGGTGGCGTCGCCGGTGGCGATGCCCTGGGCGTGGATCTCGCGCACCGCGTCCAGGTCGGCGTCGGCCATGGGCCGGGTGGTGACGTCCTCGGGCAGGTCGGTGGGGCAGCAGGGACGGGTGTTGAGGACGCCCATGACGGCGTCGGCGGCGTGCGGCAGGCCGGTGCAGCAGGCGGGGTTGACCGCCACCCGGGTCGAGGTCCCGGCCCTCGTCAGGGTCACGAAGCCGACCTCGGCGAGTTTTCTCAGGTGGTGGGAGACCGTGGGCTGCCTGATACCCACCGTCTCGGCGAGCGCCCCCACACTGACGGAGCCCGGGGTGGTGGCGATGACGTGCAGCAGCCGCACTCGGGTGGGTTCGGCCAGGCAGGCGAACCATGCCGCGTAGGTCTCGGCGTCCGCCTGGGGCAGCGGTCCGGCGTCGTGTTCGGGCGGTGTGGTCATACCTCCATTATCGACGACAGTCGATGCTTGCGTCCATAGACACCCATCGATAGAGTCCTTCTTCATAGACATTGGTCGATCAAGGAGTGGGACATGACCGAGAAGAACCCCGTCGTGGTGATCGGTGCGGGCCCGGTGGGCCTGGCCGCGGCAGCGGAGCTCACCGAACGCGGACTGCCCGTCCTGGTCCTGGAGAAGGGCGACGGGGTCGGAGCCGCGGTGGCCGAATGGGGGCACGTGCGCCTGTTCTCGATGTGGCGCGACCTGGTGGACCCGGCCGCGGAGAGGCTGCTCGCCGCCGCCGGTTGGCAGCGCCCCGACGACACCGGCTACCCCACCGGCCGGGAGTGGGTGGAGTCCTACCTGAATCCGCTGGCCCAGGCCCTCGGCGAGCGGGTGCGCCTGGGCGCCGAGGTGGTGGGCGTCAGCCGCCTGGGCCGGGACCGGGTGGTCGACGCCGAGCGCGCCGAACAGCCCTTCACCGTCCGGGTGCGCACCGCCGCCGGACAGGAGCGCCTCCGGGCCAGCGCGGTCGTCGACGCCTCGGGCACCTGGGGCTCCCCCAACCCGGTCGGCGGCGACGGACTGCCCGCCCTGGGCGAGCCAGAGGCGGCCGGGCACCTCTCGCACCGCGTCCCCGACCTCACCGACCCGGACACCCGGAAGCGGTACGCGGGGCGGCGCACCGCCGTGGTCGGCCGCGGGCACTCGGCCCTGACCGCCCTGGTCTCCCTGGCGGAGCTGGCCGAGCAGGAGCCCGGGACCCGGATCGTGTGGGTGCTCCGCCGCGGCCGGGTGGGGGACGCCTTCGGCGGCGGGAACGACGACCAGCTCGCCCGGCGCGGGGCCCTGGGAAATCGGGCCCGGGCCGCGGTGGAGGCCGGGCAGGTCGAGGTGGTCACCGGGTTCCGCACCGCAGAACTGCGTTCGGCGCGGGGCGGACTGGTCCTGGTCGACGAGGACGGCCGCGCCCTGGCTCCGGTGGACGAGGCGGTGGCGCTGACCGGGTTCCGCCCCGACCTGTCCTTCCTCTCCGAGGTCCGCCTGGGACTGGACCCCGTACTGCAGGCCCCGGTGGCGCTGGCTCCGCTGATCGACCCCAACGTGCACTCCTGCGGCACCGTCTACCCGCACGGCGCGGCCGAACTGGCCCACCCCGAGGAGGGGTTCTTCCTGGCCGGGATGAAGTCCTACGGGCGCGCCCCCACGTTCCTGGCCCTGACCGGGTTCGAGCAGGTGCGCAGCATCGCCGCCCACCTGGCCGGTGACCACGGGGCGGCAGCCCGGGTCGAGCTGACCCTGCCCGAGACCGGGGTGTGCGGCGGAGCCGGGCTGGCCGAGGAGCCCGAGGCCGCCGAGGACGTCGGCGGCTGCTGCGGACCCGGCGCGCAGGAGGTCGAGCTGACCGGAGCGGCCCCGCTCCGGTGAGGCCGCTGGGCGACCGCGTGCTCGGGCGTGCCCCGGCCGCGCAGGCGGCCGGGGCGCGCCGGGGGCTGGCAATCCTGTGCGTCACCGTCACCACCAGCTACGGGGTGCTGTTCTATGCCTTCCCCGTGTTGGCCCCGGCGGTCACCTCCGACACCGGTTGGTCCCTGGCCGCCCTCACCGCGGTGTTCTCCGCGGCACAGGTGGTGGCGGGGCTGACAGGTGCCCTGGTGGGAAGATGGTTGCAGGGCCGCGGTCCGCGACCGGTGATGACGGCGGCGGCTGTGCTCGCCGTCCCGGCCACGCTGGGGATCGCCTCCGCCCAGAGCCTGTGGGCCTTCGCCCTGGCATGGATGGTGGCCGGCGCGGCGATGGCCGGGCTGTTCTACCCGCCGGCCTTCGCCGCCCTGACGCACTGGTTCGCGGCCGGTCGGGTGCGCGCCCTGACCGTGCTGACCCTGGTCGCGGGGTTGGCCAGCACGGTCTTCGCTCCCCTGACCGCGGCCCTGGAGGGGCTGTGGGGGTGACGGGGCGCCTATCTGGTGCTGGCCCTCGTGCTGCTCGTGGTGGTGGTCCCGTTGCACTGCTCCCTGCCCCGGGAGTGGTCACGGACCGCCGACGAACGCCCCGACGAGAAGGGGGCGCCGGTACGTGCGGTGGTGCGCAGCCGGGCGTTCTGGGCCCTGACAGCGCCCCTGGCCCTGGGGTCGCTGACGGTGTACGCGGTGGTGGTCAACCTCGTACCGCTCCTGGAGGTACGCGGTTTCGACACCACCGCGGCGGCCTGGGCGCTGGGCCTGGGCGGCCTCGGCCAGGTGCTCGGGCGGGTGGTCTACGCGCCGCTGGACCGGTGGATCCGCCCCGTACCCCGAACGGTGGCCGTGCTCGGTGCGTGTGCCGCGACGACACTGCTGCTGGCGCTGGTTCCCGGCCCCTGGCCTCTGCTGATGCTGGTGGCGCTGCTGGCCGGGACGGCCCGCGGCATCCTCACCCTGGTGCAGGCCACCGCGGTCACCGACCGTTGGGGCGCCGGGAACTACGCCGCCATCAGCGGCCTCATGCACACCCCGCTCATGCTCGCGATCGCCCTGGCCCCCTGGGCGGGTGCGGCGCTCGCCGGGCCACTGGGCGGCCATCCGCAGGCATTCGCCCTGTTGGGGGTGGTCGCGACCGCCGGAGCCGTCATCGCACCGGCCAGCCGGCCCCGGCCCCTCCCGAGGCCCTGACCCGTCACCGAACGCTCCACACCCACCTTCCACCCACACCCCTGAACAGCCGAAGAAGGAATCCGTATGCCCCCCGCCGAACGCTTCCCCCTGGCCGTCATCGGCGCCGGACAGGCCGGCCTGGCCACCGTGCACGCCGCCGACCGGCGCGGACTGCGCCCCCTCGTGCTGGAGGCCTCCGACCGGGCCGGCGGGTCGTGGCCGCACTACTACGACAGCCTGACCCTGTTCTCCCCGGCGCGCTTCTCCTCCCTGCCCGGCCGACCGGTGCCGGGTGAACCGGACCGGTACCCGGTGCGCGACGAGGTCGCGGCCTACCTGCGCGACTACGCCGCCCGCCTGGACGCCGACTTCCGCTACGGCCAGCAGGTGGCCGGGGTCGAGCGGAGCGGGAACGGGTTCCTGCTCACCACCGCTGACGGCTCGCGTTTCGAAGCGGTCACCGTGGTGTGCGCGACCGGTGGTTTCACCCGACCGCACCGCCCCGACCTGCCCGGACTGACGGACTTCACCGGGACCGTGGTGCACACCGCCGACTACCGCTCCCCCGCCCCGTTCACCGGTCAGCGGGTCGTGGTGGTCGGCGGCGGCAACTCGGGGGTGCAGATCGCGACCGAACTCGCCGGGGTCGCCCGGGTGAGCCTGGCCAGCCGGGCCCCGGTGGCCTGGGCCGAGCAGCGCCCCCTGGGGCGGGACATCCACTGGTGGTTCGCGCGCAGCGGTCTGGACGCTGCTCCGCTGCGCCGGTTGTGGGAGAGGGGCCCGACACTGGTCAACGACGACGGGCGTCACCGGGCCGCCTTCGCCTCGGGCAACCCCGACCGCCGGGAGATGTTCACCCGGCTGGACCAGGACGAGGTCACCTGGTCCGACGGGACCGTGGAGGGGATCGACTCCCTGGTCCTGGCCACCGGCTACCGGCCCGCGCTGGGCTACCTCTCCGGTACGGGCGCCCTGGACGGTGAGGGACGCCCGCTGCACAGGGGCGGGGTCTCCACCACCGTTCCCGGGCTGGGTTACGTCGGTCTGGAGTTCCAGCGCTCCTTCTCCTCGGCGGCCCTGCGCGGGGTCGGCCGGGACGCCCGACACGTGCTGCGCCGACTGCGGCCGCGGGCGTGACCAACGGTTTCCACGGGTGTGCCGGGGGCCAAGTCCTCCGGGCGCACCCGGGCTAGCGCTCTGCCAGCTCCCGGACGATCTCGGCGACGGCGCCCTTGGCGGTGCGCCCCGCGCCGATGATCGTGGCCGAGGCGGCGCCGGTCCAGTCCCCGTAGCCGAGCAGGTGCAACCGGGGTTCGGCGACAGCGCGAGTCCCCTCCACAGCCACCCGTCCGTCCGCGCCCAGTCGGCCCAGCGGTTCCAGATGGTGCAGAGCGGGCCGGAAACCGGTGCACCACAGCACCGCGTCGCAGTCCCAGGTGGTGCCGTCCGCCCAGGCCACCCCGGTGGGGGTCAGCCGGTCGAACATCGGCTCGGCCTTGAGCGCACCCCGGTCCCGGGCCCGGCGCACACTCGGCACCGCCACGATGTCGCCCAGATCGCCGACGCCCTGCGCGCTCTCCCCCCGTTCGGCAGCCTGCTGGCGGCGTGTGGCGATGGAGAACAGCGCCCGGCCGTCGACGTCGTCGGGCAGGAGCCGGGGCGGGCGCCGGGTGGCCCAGAGGGTTTCGGCGACCGGGGAGAGCTCGGCGAGGATCTGGGCCGCGGAGTTGCCGCCGCCGACCACCGCGACGCGCTGCCCGGCGAACTCTTCCGGGCTCCGGTAGTCGACGGTGTGCAGCTGCCTGCCCGCGAAGACTCCGCGGCCCGGCAGGTCGGGCAGGTGCGGGGCACGCCAGGTCCCGGTCGCGCTGATCACGTACCGGGCCCGCCAGTTCCCCCGGTCGGTGTGCACCCGCAGGCGGTCCCCGGCCCTCTCGACGCCCTCGACGTGGACCGGACGCCGGACGGGCAGCTCGTAGCGGCGTTCGTACTCGGACAGGTACCAGGCCGCGTGCCGCGCGGACGGGTACTCCCGGCCCTCCTCCTCGGGCATCCACCAGCCGGGCAGCATGCTGTGCCCGGCCGGGGAGAACAGCCGGAGCGAGTCCCAGTACAGCGGCCACGAGCCGCCCGGTTCCCCGCCCTCGTCCAGGATCGCGAAGTCGAGCCCGGTGCGCCGCCCGGCACGGCGCAGGAAGTAGCCCGCGGCGAGCCCGGCCTGTCCACCGCCGACCACCACGACGTCGACCTCGTGTTCGCGGGTGCCCATCCTCGTTCTCCGTTCCGTCCGGCGGGGCCGTCCCCGCCCCCGGTCTCGACCTCGGTCACGTGCTGCTGCGGTGCCCGGCCCGCGCACACCCGTGTGCGGGCCGGGCACCCGTTGTTCCTACCGGCGCTCGGGGGTGAACCTCTTGCGCCAGGCCAGCGAGACGTACACCAAAGCGACGAGCACCGGGACCTCGATCAACGGACCGACCACCCCGGCCAGCGCCTGCCCGGAGGTGACCCCGAACGTGGCGATCGCGACCGCGATGGCCAGTTCGAAGTTGTTGCCCGCGGCGGTGAAGGCCAGCGTGGCGGTGCGGTCGTAGTCCATCCCGATCGCCTTGCCGAAGGCGAAGGTACCGAACCACATGAGGGCGAAGTAGGCCAGCAGCGGGAGGGCGATGCGGGCCACGTCCAGGGGCTGGTTGGTGATCCGCTCCCCCTGGAGGGCGAACAGCAGCACGATGGTGAACAGCAGCCCGTACAGCGCCCAGGGGCCGATCCGGGGCAGGAACGCCGACTCGTAGCGCTCCCGGCCCATCCGGCGCTCACCGAGCGTGCGGGTGAGGAAACCGGCCACGAGCGGGATGCCGAGGAAGATCACCACGTTGAGGGCGATCAGCCAGGGGGACACGTCCAGTCCGCCGGTGTCCAGGCCCAGCCAGCCGGGCAGCAGGTCCAGGTAAAACCAGCCCAGGGCGCCGAAGACCAGCACCTGGAAGACCGAGTTCAGGGCGACCAGGACGGCGGCGGCCTCGCGGTTGCCGCAGGCCAGGTCGTTCCAGATGATCACCATGGCGATGCAGCGGGCCAGGCCGACGATGATCAGGCCCGTGCGGTACTCGGGCAGGTCGGCCAGGAAGATCCAGGCCAGCGCGAACATCACCGCCGGGCCGACGACCCAGTTGACGACCAGGGAGGTGACGAGCAGGCGCCGGTCCCGGGTGACGGTGTCCAGGCGGTCGTAGCGGACCTTGGCCAGGACCGGGTACATCATCACCAGCAGGCCGATCGCGATGGGCAGGGAGATCCCGCCGATCTCCATCGCGGCCAGGAGTTCGTTCAGGCCGGGGACCAGGCGGCCCAGGCCCAGGCCGACGGCCATGGCGAGCAGGATCCACACCGCCAGGAACCGGTCCAGGGTGGACAGCTTCGCCACCGCGGAGGCGTCGGTGCCGACGGGGGCGGCCTCGGGGGTGGTCTCGGGGCGCCCCATCAGCAGGGCCGCCTGTTCTGCGCGGCACCCGTGGAGCGGGCGGTGGCCGCCAGGTCGGCCAGCCCCGCGGAGAGGGACTCCAGGACCTCCGGGCACAGCCGGTAGTAGGTGAACCGGCCGCACGGCTCGGTTTCGACCACCCCGGCCTCGCGCAGCAGGCGCAGGTGGTTGGACAGGTTGGTCTGGCGTGCGCCCGTCTCGGCCGTCAGGTGCGTGGTGCACAGGGTCTCGCGGGCGAGCAGGGTGACGATCCGCATCCGGAGCGGGTCGGCCAGGACCTTCATCAGGTCATCATCAACTGACATCAGCATGCACTGATATTATCCCATCGACCGTCACCGGTGCGCCCCCGGGCACGCCCCCGCCGTCGAGGGGCGCCCCGGGACAGCACCCACCGTCCCCGAACCGGAACAGAGGCATCCACCATGGCCGGAACCGACAAACCGTCCGTCCTGTTCGTCTGCGTGCACAACGCCGGACGCTCCCAGATGGCGGCGGCCTGGCTGCGCCACCTGTCCGAGGGCAGGATCGAGGTCCGTTCGGCGGGCTCGGCCCCCGCGGACTCGCTCAACCCCGCGGTCGTCGAGGCCATGGCCGAGGCGGGGATCGACATCTCCGCCGAGAAGCCGAAGGTCCTCACCCACGACGCGGTCGAGACCTCCGACGTGTGCGTCACCATGGGCTGCGGCGACACCTGCCCGATCTTCCCCGGCAAGCGCTACCTGGACTGGACGCTCCCCGACCCCGCCGGTCAGGGCGTGGCGGCCGTGCGCCCCATCCGTGACGACATCCGCGAGCGGGTGGCGGAGCTGGTAGACGAACTCCTCCCGGGCTGAACCGCTCGGCCGTGACCGCCCGAGGCCGCTGCCCCGGTCGGTTCACACCTGTTGGCGCCCCCTGCCGTCCCCGCCGACGGAACGGCCACGGGCCGCCTCCCCGCGCCCGGTGCCACGCCGAGCGCGGGGAGGCGCAGAGCCGCCCACCGCCTCCGAAACCACCCGCCGAAATCGCTCCTGGTAGCAGGATCACGGCGGAGGAGGGCCCGAAGCCGCCCGGGCCGGACACTGGATGCGGCCGGGACGGCATGGCACGATGACCCGGGTGACCAGCAGAACCACCACCGAACAGCACCTGGGCGACCTCGCCCGGCTGCGCCGCGTACGCGACCGGATCGACCGCGAGTACGCGCAACCGCTGAACGTCGAGGCCCTGGCCCGGGACGCGCACATGTCCGCTGGGCACCTGAGCCGCGAGTTCCGGCGCGCCTACGGCGAATCGCCCTACTCCTACCTGATGACGCGGCGTATCGAGCGCGCGATGGCGCTGCTGCGCCGCGGCGGCCTCAGCGTCACCGAGGTGTGCTTCGAGGTCGGCTGCTCCTCCCTGGGCACCTTCAGCACCCGCTTCGCCGAACTGGTCGGGATGCCGCCCAGCGCCTACCGGATCCGGGCCGCGGACGAGACGGCGGGGATGCTGCCGTGCGTGGCCAAACAGGTCACCAGACCGATCAGGAATCAAGAAGCGCGGTCGGGGCGCCGGGGCTAGCGTTACGGACATGGACATCACCATTCACGCGAGCTTCCTTCCGCACACCGATCCGGAGGTCTCCCTGGCCTTCTACCGGGACACCCTCGGTTTCGAGGTCCGCGGCGACGTCGGATACGAGGGGATGCGCTGGATCACGGTCGGCCCCGTGGGCCAGCCCGACACCTCCATCGTCCTGGAACCGCCGGTGGCCGACCCCGGGGTCACCGACGAGGAGCGCAGGACCATCGTCGAGATGATGGCCAAGGGCACCTACGGCTTCGTCAACCTGGCCACCCCCGACGTCGACGGCACCTTCGAGCGGCTGGAGGCCAGCGGTGCCGAGGTCGTGCAGGAACCCACCGACCAGCCCTACGGCGTCCGCGACTGCGCCTTCCGCGATCCCGCGGGCAACCTCCTGCGCATCCAGGAACGGCGCTGACCCGGAAGGGCCGCCACGGAAGGCACACCCAGCACCGCCGCGCAGAGGGAGAGACGATGAGCAAGGCCCGGACGGCACGGACGCCGTCACCCGCACCGCACCCGGCCGACAGCCACGAGCTGATCCGGGTGCACGGCGCCCGGGAGAACAACCTCAGGGACGTCAGCATCGAGATTCCCAAACGCCGTCTGACGGTGTTCACCGGGGTCTCGGGGTCGGGCAAGAGCTCCCTGGTGTTCAACACGATCGCCGCGGAGTCGCAGCGGATGATCAACGAGACCTACAGCACCTTCGCGCAGGGTTTCATGCCCACGATGCCCAGGCCCGAGGTCGACGTCCTGGACGGTCTGACCACCGCGATCATCATCGACCAGGAGCGGCTGGGCGCCGACCCGCGCTCCACGGTCGGCACCGCCACCGACACCAACGCGATGCTGCGCATCCTCTTCAGCCGGTTCGGGCAGCCGCACATCGGTTCGCCGCACGCGTTCTCCTTCAACGTCGCCTCGGTCCGGGCCAGCGGTGCGATCACCGTCGAACGCGGCGACCGCAAGACCGTGAAGCAGACCTTCACCCGCACCGGCGGTATGTGTACGCACTGCGAGGGGCGGGGCTCGGTCTCCGACTTCGACCTCACCCAGCTGTACGACGACTCCAAGTCGCTCTCCGAGGGCGCGTTCACCATCCCCGGCTGGAAGTCGGACGACTGGTGGACCGTGCGGACCTACAAGGCGTCGGGCTTCTTCGACCCGGACAAGCCGATCCGCGACTACACCGAGCAGGAGATGCGGGACTTCCTGCACCACGAGCCGGTCAAGGTGAAGGTGGAGAAGTCGAACCTGACCTTCGAGGGGCTGATCCCCAAGCTCAGGAAGTCGTTCCTGGCCAAGGACAAGGAGGCGATGCAGCCGCACATCCGGGCCTTCGTGGAGCGCGCGGTCACCTTCACCCCCTGCCCCGAGTGCGGGGGCACCCGGCTCAGCGAGGCCGCCCGGTCCGCCAGGATCAGGGGGCTCAACATCGCCGAGGTCTGCGCGATGCAGATCAGCGACCTGGCCGGGTGGGTGCGCGAGTTGGACGAGCCCTCCGCCGCTCCCCTGCTGGACGCGCTGCGCCAGACCCTCGACTCGTTCGTGGAGATCGGGCTGGGATACCTCTCGCTCGACCGTGCGGCGGGCACGCTCTCCGGCGGCGAGGCGCAGCGCACCAAGATGATCCGCCACCTGGGCTCCTCGCTGACCGACACCACCTACGTCTTCGACGAACCCACCGCGGGCCTGCACCCCCACGACGTCCGGCGGATGAACAACCTGCTGCTGCGGTTGCGGGACAAGGGCAACACGGTGCTGGTCGTGGAGCACGAACCCGAGACGGTCGAGATCGCCGACCACGTCGTCGACCTCGGCCCGGGCGCCGGTTCGGCGGGCGGCACCGTCTGCTTCGAGGGCACGGTGGAGGGACTGCGCGCCAGCGGCACCGCCACCGGTCGGCACCTCGACGACCGGGCCGTGCTGAAGGAGAAGGTGCGCTCCCCCGGGGGCGCCCTGCGGATCCGCGGCGCGGGCAGGCACAACCTGCGCGACGTGGACGTGGACGTCCCGCTCGGTGTGCTCACAGTCATCACCGGCGTGGCCGGTTCGGGCAAGAGCTCCCTCGTGCAGGAGGCGCTGGCCAGGGGTAGCGGGGACGACGCCTCGGGCGTGGTCTCGATCGACCAGAGTCCGATCCGCGGTTCGCGGCGCAGCAACCCGGCCACCTACACCGGGCTGCTCGATCCGGTCCGCAAGGCCTTCGCGAAGGCCAACGGGGTCAAGCCGGCGCTGTTCAGCGCCAACTCCGAGGGAGCCTGCCCCGTCTGCAAGGGGGTCGGGGTCGTCTACACCGACCTGGGGTTCATGGCCAGTATCGCCACCACCTGCGAGGAGTGCGAGGGGCGGCGGTTCGACACCTCGGTGCTGGAGTACCGGCTGGGCGGCCGCGACATCAGCGAGGTGCTGGCCATGTCGGTGGCCGAGGCCGCCGGGTTCTTCGGCTCCGGTGAGGCGAGGACCCCCGCGGCGCACCGGATCCTCACCCGGTTGGACGAGGTCGGGCTCGGTTACCTCAGTCTCGGCCAGCCGCTCACCACCCTGTCCGGCGGTGAGCGGCAGCGGCTCAAGCTGGCCGTCCACATGGCGGAGGAGGGCGGTGTGTACGTCCTGGACGAGCCGACCACCGGCCTGCACCCCGCCGACGTCGAGCACCTGTTGGGCCTGCTCGACCGGCTGGTCGACTCCGGCAAGTCGGTCATCGTGATCGAGCACCACCAGGCGGTCATGGCACACGCCGACCGGATCATCGACCTCGGCCCCGGGGCGGGTCACGAGGGCGGCCGGGTCGTGTTCGAGGGCACCCCCGCCGAGCTCGTCGCCGCCCGCTCCACCCTCACCGGCGAGCACCTGGCGGACTACGTCAACGCCTAGTACCGCGACGGCAGGTCGCGGCGCGCGGGTCGCACACGGCAGCCGTGTGCGGCCCGCGCCGGGTTCGGCGCGTGGTCACGGGTCCTCTACGGGCCCGCTCGTGTGCTTGGCGGGTGCGGACCGGGAGGTCGGGCGCGGTCACTGCCAGGGGCCTGTTCGTGCTCGGTATACGACACCGTGTCCTCGGGGTTGCTCAACCTTGGTGTTGGCTTTCACACCCGCCCAATGTGGTTTCAAGCACTACCAAAGTGCTGGTCAGCGCATACATTGCACATATGAAGTTTATCGGATCGATACCCAAGTTCATGTTTGCCGTGACCACGAGCCTGCTGATCACCGCAGGACTGCTCCTGGCCGGAACGGGCGCCGCTTCCGCGGACACGAACGAGGACAAGGCCGTCGCCGCGACCCTCAACGACGAGCTGAGCTCCGACATGGCCGGCCACATGACCGACGAGTACGTCTCCCACGCACGTGAGGTGGTCGAGGCGGCGCAGGAGCGCGACCTGGACGAGCGCGCCGCCACCATCGCGATCGCCACCGTCATCGTCGAGACCCACATGAACAACTACCCGGGCGGTGACCGCGACAGCGTCGGCCTGTTCCAGCAGCGCGACCACTACGGTTCGAAGGAGGAGCGCCTCGACCCCACCTGGGCCGCCAACGCCTTCTATGACGAGCTGGAGTTCGTCTACCCCGGCGGGAGCTGGGACGACGAGCCGATCGGCGAGGTCGCCCAGGACGTGCAGCGCTCCGCCTACCCGGACCGGTACGGGTACCAGGCCGACGACGCCGAGGTCATCGTGAACCACCTCTGGTAACAGAGGGACCAAGAACCGGACATGGAGCGTGCAAACCCCGCTCTTGCACGCTCACGACACCCCGCCGGAGAACGGCAACGGGTTGGTCAGCAGGTAACAGGTAAACAGAACCCCTGGGCAAGAACGCCGCCGCGCACATCGTGCCGGCGGCGGCCCGTGGAACGGAGCCGGACCCCGCGGGGTCCGGCTCCGTTCTGCCGGATCCACACCTTGTTTTCCCCAAGCAGGTCAGGCCGCCCCGGCATCGCCGGGGCGGCCTGACGTGTCCCGGGTGCACGACACGACCCGCACCAGACCCGGGGCAGACCCCGGACCGCCTGGCGCCAAGGCGTGGCCGATGCGTGTCAGAGCGGGTTGAGGCGAGCCTTGAGCAGGCAGAACTCGTTGCCCTCGGGGTCGGCCAGGACATGCCACTGCTCCTGCCCCGTCTGACCGATCTCGGCCGGGCGCGCACCGAGGGCGAGAAGGCGTTCGAGTTCGGCGTCCTGATCGCGGTCGGTGGCGTTGACGTCGATGTGCAGCCGGGGCTTGCCCGGCTCCGGCTCGTCCCTGCGGCTGAGGATGATCGTCGGCTGCGCACCGCCGAACCCTTCGCGCGGGCCGATCTCCACCATCTCGCCGTCCTCGCGATCGAGTACGACGAAGTCCAGGACCTCGCACCAGAACCGCGCCAGCACCTCGGGGTCGTGACAGCCGAGGACGAGCTCACTGATACGACATGCCATGAACGAAACCTGCTCTCAGTTCGGGGAGCGGCCGGGGAGACCACAGGAGAAACCTCGTGAGGCCCCGTCGGCGGAACGACTCCGTGACCGTACCGAAGCAGGCAAAGGCGGGCAAAGTATTTTCGGGGCTGACCGGGCCCGGGCATCCGGGCAGGCTCGTTGACCACACGCGGTGGCGAAGTTGACTTCGATACACGGAGCTGGCTTCAGGACACTAGGCGTCGGCCTGCGCGTCCGCCCGGTGGTGCCTGCCGATGGGGAGCATGAGGGGTTTGCCCGAGGTGGGGTCGGTGATGATCCGGCTGTGCATCCCGAACACCGCGTGCACCGTCTCCGGGGTGAGCACCCGCTCGGGCGGGCCCGCCGCGTGCAGCCTGCCGGAGGCGAGCGCGATGAGGTGGTCGGCGTAGCGCGCCGCCAGGTTGAGGTCGTGCAGGACCAGCACGATCGTGGTGCCGCGTGCGGTGTTGAGGTCGGTGAGCAGGTCCAGGACCTCCACCTGGTGGCTGACGTCCAGGAACGTCGTCGGCTCGTCGAGGAGCAGCAGGTCCGTGCGCTGTGCCAGGGCCATGGCGATCCAGACGCGTTGGCGCTGCCCGCCCGAGAGCTCGTCGACGGGGCGGTCGGCCAGGTCGACCGTCCGCGTCGCTTCCAGGGCCTCGGCGACGGCCTCGTCGTCCTGCCTGCTCCAGCGGGAGAGCATCCTCTGGTGCGGGTGCCTCCCGCGCCCGACCAGGTCGCTCACGGTGATGCCCTCGGGGGCGACCGGTGACTGCGGCAGGAGGCCGAGCGTGCGCGCGACCGCCTTGGGCTGGAGGCGGTGCACCTCCTGCCCGTCGAGGAGCACCCGCCCGCTCCGGGGTGTCAGCAGCCGTGACATCGAGCGCAGCAGCGTGGACTTGCCGCAGGCGTTGGCGCCGACGATCGCGGTGATCCGGCCCGGCGGGATCGCGAGGTCGAGGGACTCGATGACGTCGCGGTCCTTGTAGCCGAGCGTCAGTTCCTCGACGAGGAGCGAATGGTCCGTGGTCACAGGGAGCCTCCCACGCGGTTGGTCCGGACGATGAGGTAGACGAGGTAGGGGGCGCCGAGCACGCCGGTGACGACCCCGACCGGGAAGCGGGTCCCGAAGGCGAACTGGCCGCAGAAGTCGGCGACCAGGACCAGGAGCGCGCCGACCAGCGCGGAGGGCACCAGCAGGGAGCCGTCCGAGCCCACCAGCCGCGCGGCGATCGGTCCGGACAGGAAGGCGACGAAGGCGATCGGCCCGGCCGCGGCGGTGGCGAAGGAGATGAGGCCGACCGCGCCGACGACGGCCAGGAGCCGGGTGCGGTCCACCCGCACGCCCAGGGCCGAGGCGGTGTCGTCGCCCAGTTGGAGTGCGGAGAGGTTGTCCGAGAGCCCCAGGAGCAGGGGGCCGAGCAGGAGCAGCGCGAGGACGACCGGGAGCGCTCCGTTCCAGGTGGCGCCGTTGAGGCTGCCGGTCAGCCACCGCATCGCCTCCTGCAGGTCCCACATGGCGGCCCGGTCGAGGATGTAGGAGGTGAGGCTTTCGAGCATCGCCGCGACACCGATCCCGATCAGGATGAGCCTGGTGCCGGAGACCCCGCCCTTGAACGACAGGGCGTACACGGCCAGGGCGACGGCCAGGCCGGCGACGATCGCGAAGGCCGACACCCCGGCTCCGTCGAGGGAGAGCACAACGATCGCGAAGGTCGCCGCCGCGCTCGCCCCCGCGCTGATCCCGATGATGTCCGGGCTGGCGAGCGGGTTGCGCAGCATGGTCTGGAAGGTGATCCCGCACAGCCCGAAGGCCAGCCCGGCGGCGACCGCCAGTACGGCCCGGGGCAGCCGGAGCCGTCCGACGGTGAAGGAGGCCCCCGGCACGTCCTGCCCGAGGAGCACCCGGGCCACGTCGCCGGGCGGGTAGAAGGTCTGCCCGACCATGAGGGTGGTGGCGAACCCGAGGACGATCAGGGCGGCGAGGACGCCGATCACGACGCGCCGTCGGCGCGCACGGCGCACCCGACCGCGGGCAACGGTCTCGACGGTGGAGATGCTCACAGGGCACGAACCTTCTGACGTCGGACGATGTAGATGAAGAACGGGGCGCCGACCAGGGCGGTCACGATCCCCACATCGATCTGTCCGGGGCGTGCCACCACACGGCCGACCACGTCGGCCGCGGTCAGCAGCGCGGCGCCGCCCAGGGCCGAGAACGGCAGCAGCCAACGGTGGTCGACACCGACGAGCAGACGGCACATGTGCGGCACGACAAGACCGACGAACCCGATCGGGCCGGTGACGGCGGTGCTCGCCCCGCACAGCACGACCGAGCCGACGGAGGCGCCGATCCGCAGGGCCTCGACGCGTTGGCCCAGACCGGCGGCGAGCTCGTCGCCGAGGGCGAGCAGGTTGAGCCCCCGGGCCGACAGCAGGCAGACGAGGAACCCGGCCGTGAGGAAGGGAAGCACGTGCGCGATGGACTCGTACGTGCCGCCGCCGACCCCGCCGATCTGCCAGGAGCGCACCCCGTCGGCGATGTTGTTGCGCGGCAGTACGACGGCGCTGATGAACGAGGACAGGGCGGCGGAGGTGGCCGCCCCGGCGAGGGCGAGCTTGAGCGGTGTCGCGCCGCCTCGCCCCAGCGAGCCGATGACGTGGACGAACAGCGCGGTCAGCCCGGCGCCGGTGATCGCAGTCCAGATGAAACCGGTGGCGGAGGCCACCCCGAGGAAGGCCATGCCCGTGACGACGGCGAGTGAGGCGCCCATGTTCACGCCCAGGATGCCGGGGTCGGCCAGCGGGTTGCGGGTCACGCCCTGCATGACCGCGCCGGAGACGCCGAGTGCGGCGCCGACGAGGACGGCGAGCAGGGTGCGCGGGATCCGTTTGGCGACCGCGGCCTGGTCGAACCCCTCGGCGGACCCGCCGAACGCGGCGACGATGTCGGCCCACTGGACGTCTCGGGAACCGACGGCGACCGAGGCGAACACGAGCCCCAGCAGGACGCCGAGGACGAGGAGCAGCCAGAGGGGTTTACCCCGGTGCGGGGGCCGTGCGGTGACGGCCCCCGCCTGGTCAGGGGACTCTCGCGTGATCACTGTGCCCCGTCAGCGGCCTCGGCCAGGAGCGACAGGTAGTCGTCGAGGACCCACGAGATCGACAGCGGGGTCGGGTTCGCGGCCGTGCCGAGCGGGCTGTCCCCGGGCAGGCTGACCACCGCGGAGTCGCGCACGGCGGGCATCTGAGACAGCAGCGGGTCTCCCTCCAGGGCGGTCACCAGCTCCTCGCCGCCGTAGGTGACGATGACGTCGACGTCGTCGAAGGCGTCGGCCCGTTCGGCGCTGTGGGTGAGGGAGAACTGGTCGGTCTCGGCGGAGGCGTCCGCGACGCTCTGCGGGGTCTGGAGTCCGATGTCGTCGAAGAACAGCGCTCGGGTGTCGTGTGTGGTGTAGAAGCTGACCTCGCTGAGGTCGGTGGTGTCCACGTGGGTGAGGAACATCGCCGAGGCGCCCTCGATCTGCGGGTACTCCGCGACCGCCTCGGTGATCTCGTCCTCGAGCCCGGCGACGAGCTCGGCGCCCTCGTCGGCCATGCCGAGTGCGGCGCTGTTCAGCTCGATCGTGTCCCGCCAGGACGTGCCCCAGGCGGTTTCCGGGTAGGCGACGACGGGGGCGATCTCGCTGAGGGTGTCGTAGTCCTCCTGGGTCAGCCCGGAGTAGGCGGCGAGGATCACGTCGGGCTGCGTGTCCGCGACCGCCTCGAAGTCGATGCCGTCCGTCTCGTCGAACAGGACGGGGGTCTCGGCGTCCAGTTCCTGGAGCTTCTCCTCGACCCACGGCAGGACGCCGTCGTCGTTGTCGTCGCCGAAGTTGGCGGCGGCCATGCCCACCGGCACGACGCCCAGGGCCAGGGGGACCTCGTGGTTGGCCCAGTTCACCGTCGCGACCCGTTCGGGCTCGGACTCGATGGTGGTCGTGCCGAGGGCGTGCTCGACCTCGACGGGGGTCCAGTCCCCGGAGGGTTCGGCGGCGCTCTCCTGGGCCGGGGCGGAGGAGCAGGAGGCGAGGGTGAGGGGGAGCAGCGCTGCCGTGGCGAGCACGGCCAGCCTGGGGAGACGGGGCATGGTTTCCTTCCGGTGGTTGGCCCTGGGCGCTGGGTGCGATGTCCTCGGGGCCTGGTCGCGTCGCCTCGGTGGAGTGTGCGGGCGCACCGGGCCACGGGCACGGCGGTCCTCGGGTGCCAGGGCCTGTGGTGCGTGGACGCGGGGGTGCGTCACCCCGACCACAGCGAATGCTTAGGTTTGCCTAACCAAATTTAGGGTGCACTCACCAGGTTCGCAATCACGCAGATGTGACACCGTTCTTCTCAAAACGGACAGAGTCCGCCCTACTCCCCCGCCGCCCCGACAGCTAACTGGCCGCCACGGCCCCCGCCCCCAGGCCCCGGAGGGGCCACCACGACAGGCGTCACTGCGAGCGGAAGCGCCCCGGACTCATCCCCGTCACCCGCCGGAAGACCGTGCCGAACGCGCTCGCCGAGTGGTAGCCGACCCGCTCGGCGACCTCCTCGATCTCCTCACCACCGGAGAGCAGCGTGATCGCGTGCTGCACCCGGGCGGCGGCCAGCCACTGGCTGAACCCGAGCCCGGTCTGCTCGCGGAAGGCCCGTGTGATGGTCCGGGTGCTCACACCGAGCCGCGAGGCCCACGCCGCCAGGGTCGTGGTGTCGGCGGGATCCTCGCGCACGGCGGCGACGATCGGGGCCAGCAGCGGTGACTCGGGGATCCTGAGCAACAGCTCGACCGGGGCGGGGACCAGCAGGTCGAGCACCAGCGCCTCGGTCTTGGCGCGTGAGTCGGGGGCCAGCCCCTCCTCGTTGAGCCGGTCGAGCAGCAGCCGCAGCAGCGGGGTGACCTCCACGGCCACGGGGGCCTCCGAGATCGCCGGGACCGCACGGACGCTGAAGTGCGCGGAGTGGTGCCAGGTGCCGGCGGGCGTCCGCCCGGAGTGCGGCGTCCCGGCCGGGATCCACAGCCCGACCGAGGGGGTGATGGTCCAGACCCGCGCCCCGACCTCGGCCGAGGAGGCTCCCCGCCGGTTCCACAGCAGTTCGTGCGTCGGGTGCGAGTGCTCCTCCCAGAACGTGTCCCGGTCGATGACCTCCTCCGTGCCGCGGACGACGAAGGGCACGTCGATCTCCCCCGCCGCGTAGCTGGGGAGCCGACGACTCATGTCTCGTGTGACCACGCCGTTCAGATTACGCCCCGCCGACCAGCCCGAAAGCAGCAAAGGGTAGCCTTGCCTTATTTTCCACGAGAAGGAGTTTCTGATGGCGTTGAGGCGTGTGGGAACGGCCGTGTCCGGCCGACGGGGCGGTGTGGCGGCGGCCGCGCTCTCGCTGCTGGTGCTCGCGGGCTGCGGAACGGCCCAGGAGGGCGGGGAGGACGCCGCCGCCTCGGACGGAACGTACCCGCTGACCGTCGAGACCTCCCACGGGGAGGTCACCATCGACGAGGCCCCCGAACGGGTGGTCGCCCTCGGCTTCGCCTCGGCCGAGGAACTCCTCTCCCTGGGCGTGACCCCGGTCAGCGTGGCCGAGGACCCCGAGACCCTCGACCAGAGCGTGCCCTGGATGGCCGAGGAGATCGCCGACATCTCCGACCCCGGCCTGATCACGGCGGACGGCGAACCCAACCTGGAGGCGATCGCGGCCGCCGAACCGGACCTGGTGATCGCCCAGACCTACCAGGTGAGTGACCAGGCGGCCTTCGACCGGCTGAACGCCGTCGCCCCGACCGTCACCCCCGCCACCGACGCCGCCAACGCGGACTGGGACGAACGGCTGCTCAAGACCGCCGAGGCCGTGGACCGCACCGCCGAGGCCGAGGAACTCATCGCCGGGATCGAGGCGGAGTTCACCGGGATCGGCGAGACCGTCCCCGGCATCGAGGACCGCACCTACCAGTGGGTCCGCGCCGACACGAGCGGGTACGCCTTCGGCAACGGGGCCCTCTTCGAACTGTTCGGCCTGCGGCCGGCCGACAACCAGGACAACACCCAGACCTCGGATCCGCTGTCCCGGGAGAACACGGCCGACCTGGACGCCGACCTGCTCGCCGTGTGGGCGCCGGGTGAGGAGGAGCGCGAGCAGATCGACGGGGACCCCCTCTTCCAGGGCCTGCCCTCGGTCGAGGCGGGCACCGTCTACTACGCCGACCTCGCCTTCGCCAACGCCATCAACTCCGCCGGCCCGATGAGCCTGCGCTGGCTCGCGGAGGAGCTGCGCCCGACCGTCGAGGCGCTCGGCTGAGCGAGGTTCCCCGCGGACCGGGCACGTTCGGTCCGCAGGGGCCCGGAACGCTCAGAACGAACGCTGGTCCCGGCGCAGGGGGTGGTCGTCGGGGATCTGGACCAGGACGATCCGCACCCCGTCGGGGTCGGCGATCCACGCCTCGACCAGCCCCCAGAACTCCGTCCTGGGCTCACGCAGACCCTGAGCCCCGGCTGCCGTCAACCGCTCGTACTCGGCCCGGACGTCACGCACCTGCAACCACAGGGAGAGCGGCGGTACCCCGGCGGTCTCGGAACTGCCGGAGACCTCCAGCAGCCCGTTGCCCAGGAAGAACACGGTCCCGAGCGCCTCGGGGTCCCCGAACTCGCGGTGCACCGCCAACCCCAGGACGTCGCGGTAGAAGGAGCGGCTGCGCGCGAGGTCGGTGGGCCGCAGCAGGATGCGGCTGCTCAGAACGTCCATGCCCGGCATGATCGCACCCCGCGCTCCCGCGGAGAAGCACCCGGGACCGGACACGGCGGCATGCGGCCCAGTGCTCCTGGCCCGGGACCTCCTCACTCACCCCCTGTGGCTCTGACCGTCTCCGGTGAGGCGGACCGCCGTGACGGCATCAACAGCAGGGTGACGGCGAAAGCGCACACGACGAACCCGGCTCCGACGAGGAAGGCCTCGTGGAAGACGTCCGCCCGAGCCTGGCGGACGAGCTCCGGGACCCCGTTCGCCGCAGCGGTCAGTTCCGGGACCATCCGGAAGGAGATCGCCGCGGCGACGGCGAGCCCGAGCGCGCCACCGACCTCCTGGCTGGTGTTGATCAGGCCCGCCGCCAGCCCGGACTCCCGTTCCTCGGTGCCCGCGAAGGCCGCGATCTGGAGGGGTACGAACGACAGCCCCAGGCCGATACCGGTCATGGCGAACACGGGTAGGACGTCCACCGGGTACGCGGCGTCGACGGGGACACGCCACAACAGCATCATCCCCGCCCCGGTGAGGGTGAGCCCGACCAGCAGGACTGGCTTGACAGCGATCCTGGTGACCAGGTTCGAGGCGATACCGGCGCCGATCGCGGTCGTGACGGCGAGGGGCACGTAGGACAGGCCCGTGCGCAACGGTGAATAGTCCAGTACCTGCTGCATGAAGAGGCTGGCGAAGAAGAACAGCGTGACAGTGTTGCCCAACAGGAGCAGGGCGACGAGGTTCGCCGCCCTCAGGGACGGACGCCGGAAGACCGACAGCGGGACCAGGGGCGCGGCGCTGCGGCGCTCGATCAGCAGGAACCCGAGCAGCAGCAGGGCCGCGACGGCGAATCCCGCGTAGGCGCGGACGGGGACAGCGCCCGCGTCGTCGACGGTCAGGCCGAGGGAGTAGATCAGCAGGACCAGTCCCGAGGTGAGCACGACCGCGCCGAGGATGTCGAAGGACGCCCGCCGTCCGGTGGACCGGCTCTCCGCGACGACGAACGGAGCCAGGAGGGCGCCACCCAGACCGATCGGCAGGTTGACGAAGAAGATCCACTCCCATCCGGGCCCGTCGGTGATCAGGCCGCCCAGGGTCACCCCGGCGACCGCGGCGATGCCGCTGAGCGCACCCCAGACACCGAGGGCCCGGTTGCGCTCGGCGCCCTCGGCGAAGTTGTTGCGCAGGAGGCTGAGCGCGGCGGTGGCGATGAACGCCGCGCCGAGCCCCTGCACGCCGCGGGCGAGGATCAGCATGAGCGAGAACTGGGCGAGGCCCGCCGCGAGCGAGGCCAGGGCGAAGACGACGAGGCCGGCCTGGAGCATGAACCGGCGGCCGAAGGTGTCCGCCAGCCGGCCGCAGAGCAGGAGGAACCCGCCGAGGATCATCCCGTAGGCCGTGACGATGTACGGCAGGTGAGCGGAGGGAACGTCGAGCTCGTTCTGGATGGTGGGCAGCGCGACGTTCACGATGGAGACGTCGAGAAAGGTCATGAAACCCGCGAGGCTCAGAAAAGCCAACACGAGACCGGGACGTCGAGGTGGATTCTCGACCGGTGAACGAGAAACACCGTACTCGGATTCTTGGGCTGACATGAAACTCCTGTCGAGGTATGGGAGAAATCCGATTCCAGGCAGCACGAAGCAGAGACGGAAAATGTCCGACAGCGGCCGTTGCATACGCCTTCTCACCAACGCGCCCTCAGAAGCTAGCAGCCCGGGTAAAGTAGTTACCTAGAGGAAAGTGACTTACCAGGAGGGATTTCCATGGTCATGGATTCGACCCGCCAGGAGCCGATCCGGTCCGACCAGGCCTGCCCGATCAGCCCCGTGGTGGACCTGGTCTTCAGCCGCTGGACCACTCCGGTCCTGTGGACACTGCACACCCAAGGCCGCCAGCGCTTCGTCGAGTTGCAGCGCAGCATCGGCACCATCACGCCGAAGGTGCTGACCCAACGGCTGCGGCAGATGGAGCGGGACGGCCTCGTCCGCCGCACCTACCATGCCGAGGTCCCGCCCAGGGTGGAGTACGAGATCACCGACCTCGGAAGCAGCCTGTCCCCGCTCTTCGCCACCCTGGCGGACTGGTCCGCCGCCCACCTGGACGAGGTGGAGCGGGCCCGCCACCAGTTCGACGACCAGGACTCCCGACCGGCCGATCAACGGGAACGGACTCCGTGAATGACAACGGAATCTCCCTGGCCCTGAAGTTCCTCCCCCGATAAAGCGGAATTCGCCGAGGACCCCCGAAACGGTCTGTGGCCATGGCGTTGAGTTGACCAACACCGGAAAGAATTTCGCTGGTCGAAGTCCTCGTACGCCCGGGCGGACGATCCCAGCGCCCGCGGCCCCCGAAAAAGGGAACGGCCCCGCCGAGCACTGCTGCTCGACGGGGCCGACACGGCGGGCGCCGCTGACCCGGAGGTACCGGTCCGCCGGGTCAGGTGCGGGAGTCCACCGGGGTGCGGGGCTCCTGGGCGCCCTCGCCGCCCCCGTCGCCTCCGTCCGAGCCCTCGCTGCCCCCGCCGGCGGCGGGCGCGGTCGCGTTCAGCCGGTCGCCCTCGATGTCGACGTTGGGCAGCAGCCGGTCCAGCCACCTCGGCAGCCACCAGGTGGCCCGGCCGAACAGGGCCATGACCGCCGGGCCGAGCGTCATCCGGACCAGGAAGGCGTCGATGAGGATGCCCACCGCCAGGACGAACGCGATCGGCTTCAACATCTCCACGTGGCCGAACACGAACGAGGCGAACACGCTGATCATGATGGCCGCGGCCGCCGTGACCACGCGCGCCCCCTGGGTGAAGCCGGAGGAGATCGCCGCCATCGGCTCGCTGCCGTGCACGAAGTCCTCCCGCATCCGGGAGACCAGGAAGACCTCGTAGTCCATGGCCAGGCCGAACAGGATGCCGATGACCAGGGTCGGCATGAAGGCCAGCAGCGGCCCCGGCTCGACGCCGAACAACGCGGCCCCGTGGCCCCACTGGAAGACCACCACGGTCAGGCCCAGCGAGGCGCCCGCGCTGAGCACGAAACCCAGCGCCGCCTTGACCGGCACGAGCACGGAGCGGAACACGACGGTCATCAGCACCAGGGCGAGCCCGATCACCACGGTGGCGAACACCGGGAGCGCGTCGGCCAGGCGTTCGGAGATGTCGATCGCGGCGGCGGTGGCACCGGCCACCACGATCTTCGCGCCGATCTCCTCGTCCACCTCGTCCTGGAGTCCGCGCACCTGGTGCAGCACGTCCTCGGTGGCGGTGTCGGAGGGCCCGCTCTCGGGGATCAGCACGATGATCGCGGTGTCCTGCACCTCGCTGAGCTGCGGCGGGAACACCTCCGCGACCCCGTCGACCTCCTCCATCCGCTCGGCGACCTCGTCGGCGGCGGCGGGCATGTCGGGCAGGCCGGTCAGGTCGGCCACCACGGCGAGCTGCGCGGTGTGGCCGGGCCCGAACTCCTCGCTGATGATCTCGTAGGCCTGGCGCTGGGTGGTGTCCTCCGAGCTGGTCTCGTCGCTGGGCAGGCCCAGGTGCATGCTGCCCAGGGGCAGCAGGAGCGTGCCCAGGACCGCGGCCACACCCAGGACAGCGATGAGCGGGCGCCTGGTGACCATGCCGATCCACCGGGCGCTCATGGTGCGCTCGGAGACCATCGCCCTCTCGGCGCGTCGGCCCAGCACCGGCAGGCGCCCGGCCGTGACCCGGTGCCCGACGAACCCGAGCAGGGCGGGCAGCAGCGTGATCGCCACCAGTACCGCCACCGCGACCGTGACCATCGCGGCCACACCCATGATGGTCAGGAACGGGATCCGTACGACCGACAGGCCGAGCAGGGCGATGATGACGGTCGCACCGGCGAAGACCACGGCGCTGCCGGCGGTGCCGATGGAGCGGGCGGCGGACTCGGCCGGGTCCCAGCCCTGCGACACCTGTTTGCGGTGGCGGGAGAGCACGAACAGCGAGTAGTCGATGCCCACGGCGATACCGAGCATCAGCGCCAGGATCGGGGCCGTGCTGGTCAGTTCGATCAGGCTGGAGGAGGCGTAGAGCAGCATCATGCCGACGCCGACGCCGATCAGCGCCAGCAGGATCGGCAGGCCCGCGGTGATCAGGGCGCCGAAGTTGATGACCAGCACCACCAGTGCGGCGACCAGGCCGACGGCCTCGCTCGCGCCCATGGCGGGCACCTGGTTGGTGATGGCCGGGCCGCTGAACTCCACGTCCATCCCGGCGTCGCGGGCCTCGTCGCCGGTGGCCAGGATCGCGTCGACGGTCTCCGCGGGCACCTCGCCGTTGCGGGCGTCCAACTGGACCTGGAGCATGACGGTGTCGCGGTCCTCGGAGAGCTGCGGGACCTGGTCGAGGATCTCCTCCTCGTCGAAGTCGGGGGCCTGGCGGGCCACCTCCGCCAGGGCCTGCTCCTCGGCCTCCGGTAGCTGCTCGGCGATGACCTCGTCCCGGTTGGGGGTCTGTGGCGGCACCAGCCCCTCGACCCCCTCGCGGGCGGCCTCCAGGGCCTCCTCCTCGCCTTCGGCGATGCCCTCCTCGTACTGCTGACGGGCGTCCGCCACGATGCCGTGCGGGCTGATGACCGTCTCGACCTTCGGAGCGTCCGCGAGTTCGTCGGCGGTCGCGCGGACGGCGTCGGCGTACTGTTCGTCCTCGATGACGTCGGAGCCCTCGGGGGCGCTCAGCACCGCGGTGACCGACTCGCCGGTGGTGGAGAAACGCGCCTCCATCAGGTCGGTGGCCTGCTCCGACTCGGTTCCGGGGATGCGCAGCGCGTCGTTGAGCGGGGCGCGGAACATCAGCGCCGCTCCGGCTGCGACCACGAGGATCAGCAGCCAGGAGACCACGACCAACCATCGTCTGCGGTAGGCGAACCCACCCAGACGGTAGAGCAGACCAGCCATACTCGTTCCTCTCAACCCTGTTCGCTTCGCCGCCAGCCCATCCGACCGCGATGAGGCGAAATGCCGAGAACCATGAGATTTCGATGAGAACGCGACGCCACCGGTGAGATCATCGTCACGGTGGTGCGCCAGGGGGTCCGGTTCGGGGTCGGGCGGGGCCGGGAACCGCAGGGTGACCGTGGTCCCCTCCCCCGCGTCGGAGGCGAACTCGGCCTCGCCGCCGTGCGCCCGCATGACGGCCCGGACGATGGGCAGCCCCAGCCCGCTTCCGGGGCGGCCCGACGCCGAGGCGCCGCGGTAGAAGCGCTCGAAGACGAAGGCAGCGCTCTCCTCGTCCATGCCGGGACCGCCGTCCGCGACCTCCAGGACGACCCGGCCGTCGACGCGGCGCAGCCGGACCGTCGCCGGGCCGACCGCCGGGGTGTGCACGCGCACGTTGGCCAGCAGGTTGGAGACGACCTGGCGCAGTTCCTGTTCGTCGCCGACCACGAGCCCCTCCGCGGAGGCCTCGGTGCGCCACTCGCGTTCGGGTTGGGCGGCGCGGGCGTCGGCGACGCTGTCGGCCACGATCCGGCCGAGTTCGACGACCTCGTGCCTGGGGGCGGGGCGTTCGTCGAGGCGGGCCAGGTAGAGGAGGTCGTCGACGATGGCGGCCATGCGCTCGGACTCCTGCTGGGAGCGGGTGATCACGTCGGGCCGTCTGGCGACGTCGACCACCCCCTGGGCGACCAGTTGCAGGTAGCCGCGGATCGAGGTGAGCGGGGTGCGCAGTTCGTGGGAGGCGTCGGAGACGAACCGGCGCAGCCGCTCCTCGGAGCGCTCGTGGCCGTGCAGGGCCCCGCGCAGGCGCGCCAGCATGCGGTTGATGGACAGGGTGAGGCGGCTGACCTCCACGGCGGCACCGGGGGCGGGTTCGGGCACGCGGCGTTCGAGGTCGCCGAGGGCGATGGCCTCCGCGGTCTCAACCACGTCGTCCAGGGGCCGCAGCCCCCGGCGGATGACCGCGGTCCCGGCGAGCAGCGCGAGCCCCAGCATGGCCAGGCCGACCAGCACCTGGATCGCGACCAGCCGGTGGACGGTGGCCCCGACCGGGTCCAGGGGTTCCCCCGTGAGCACGACCGTGTCGTGGTCGGGCAGGTCCAGCACCATGACCCGGTACTCCGAGCCGTCGTGTTCGACCGTGAACACGCCCTCGGGCGCGTTGTCGGTGTCGATGTCGCGCACCAGGGTCGGCCCCGCGCCCTGGAGCCGGTGCACCCGGGGATGGGGGTCGCCCGGGGCGCGGGTGACGAACTCCGCGACGAAGTCGCTGGGCGTGCGGATCTGCTCGACCAGTTCGTAGGGGTCCTGGGCGAAGATGTCGTCCTGGTGGGCGCGGACGAAGGCGGCGCTGGTCTCGATGCGTTCGTCGACCCGGTCGACCAGGTAGGAGCGCAGGAAGGTGGCGCTCGCCGCCGCCACCACGGTCAGGGCGAGGAGCATCAGCACCGCGTTGAGCACGACCATGCGGCCGCGCAGGGTGCGCCACGGCGCCCTCACCTGGTCTCCCCCTCCCGGAGGGCGTAGCCGAACCCCCGCTGTGTCTGGATGAGGTTGGGGCCGTGCGCGCCGAGTTTGCGGCGCAGGTAGCCGACGTAGGTGTCGACGATGTTGGAGCCGCCGGAGTAGCCCTCGCTCCACACCTCGTCGATGATCTGCGGGCGGGAGAGCACCCGGCCGCTGTTGAGCATCAGGTAGCGCAGCAGGTCGAACTCGGTGCGCGAGAGCGGGACCGGGTGGCCCGCCCGACGGACGACGCAGGCCCGTTCGTCGAGTTCAACGTCGGCGAAGCGCAGCAGGCCCTCCGCCTGTTCGGGTCGGGGTCCGGGGCGGGTCCGGCGCAGGACGGCCCGCACCCGGGCGACGAGTTCGTCGGTGTTGAACGGCTTGGTGACGTAGTCGTCGCCGCCGTAGGTGAGCCCGGCGACCCGCTCGCTGTGGGCGTCCTTGGCGGTGAGGAAGACGATTCCCAGGTCCGGGCGGGAGCGCCGCAGGGCACGGCACACGTCGAACCCGTCCCCGTCGGGGAGCATCACGTCCAGTACGACCAGGTCGGGTCCGAAGGCGTGCGCGGCGGTGTGCGCCTCGGCTGCGGTGGCGGCGGTCCGCACGTCGAACCCGTGGAACTCCAGGACGGTCGCGACCATGTCGAGGATGTTGGGTTCGTCGTCGACGACGAGGATCTTGGCTTGGAGCATGGTCCGTCCATCACAGCCGAAGCGGATGAGAAAGGGATGAGAGCCCAGGTCACGCGGTTGCGCGGGGTTCGGGGCCCGGCCCGATCGTAGCCCTGGCCCATTCCCCGGCCGGCCTCACCCCCGCGACAGGTAGGGGCGCACCGGGGCGCCCGCCGGGCACCGGCTCTGCGGTGCCCGGCGGGCGCGGTGCCGCCGTGGGCTACTCCTCCGGGGTGAGGCGCATGAAGGTGACCGAATGCGCCGGGAAGGTGTGGGTGAACGTGCTGTCCACGCCGTCGATGGTGGAGGTCTCCGGGCTGACGGGCCGGTCGCTCGCCGTGTTCTCGGCGGCCGGGTCGGCCTGCAGGACGGTCAGCTCGGCACTGGACCCCACCCGCGCGGAGCCCAGGTCGATCGACGTGCGGGCCGCCTCGCCCTGGGCGTTGACGACCTTGACGATGAGCTCTCCGGTCTGCTCGTCACGGGTGACGACCTGACGAAACGGTTCGGGCTCGGACGCAGTGAAGCTGCCCCACTCCTCGCCGTCGAGGTGGAGGGTGACGTCACGTCCGCGCACCTCGACGCGGATGTCGTACGCGCGGCCGGACTCCACGGTGGTGCCGTCGGAGACGACGAGGCTCTTCGCGCCGCCGGAGGCGCGCTCCACCGCGGACTGGGTGTTGTTCCACCCGCCCAGGTTCCACCAGTAGTAGTCATCGGTGCCCTGGATTCCGAACCCGACGAGGAAGCCCTCGGCGCCCTCGCGCTTGGTGGCGGTCACCTCCAGGTCGTAATCGGTCCACCCGGGGTCGCCGGCGGTGACCATCGTGTTCTCACCCGAGGGCTCGGTCTGCACGTAGGCGCCGTTCTCGACGGTCCAGTTCCCGGCGTCGGTGACGTGGGTCCACTGGTCGGCGCCGGAGGAGAAGTCGTCCTCGAGCAGTGTCCCGCCGTCGGCGGAGGTCACCCGGACGTCGTCGTACTCGGCACTGGTGTTCCAGGTGGACAGTCCCACCGCGCCGGTGATCGGCCCGCTGACACCGGGGGTGCCGGAGGCGGTGCTGGGCACCACCCGGTCTCCGGTGTTGGTGGAGAAGAGCCGCTGCACCTCGTAGTTGGCCGAGCCCCAACTGGTGCCGTTGTTGAACCAGATCATGTCGGGGGTCCATTGGGTGCCCCAGTCGGCGGCCAGCAGCGGGGCGTAGGAGACCATCTTCACCACGTCGGCGTTGCGCTCCAGCCCGGTCATGTAGGCGGCCTCGGCCAGGGCGTTGGAGAACTGGTTGCCCTGCGAGGCGAACTCGCCCAGGTAGACGTCGGGGCCCTCGCGGTCGTAGGAGTCGTAGCGCTCGTTGTTGGCCAGGAACCAGGCCGGCGAGTTGTAGTAGTGCTCGTCGACCATGGCGGCGTCGTGCTCCCGATTGAGTTCCCAGGCGCGATCGAAGACGGTGCCGCCGGAGGCCGGTCCGGAGTTGCTGACCACGGTGACGTCGGGGTACTCGGCCTCGATGGCGTCACGGAACCGCAGGAAGCGCTCGAAGAACGCGTCGGGCAGGTTCTCCTCGTTGCCGACCTGCACGTGGGTCAGACCGAACGGCTCGGGGTGGCCCATCTCGGCGCGCACGCCGCCCCACTCGGAGTCGGCCGGACCGTTGGCGAACTCGATGAGGTCCAGGGTGTCCTGGATGTGGCGCTGCAGCAGTTCGGGATCGTCGGTGACCCGGTTCTCACCGCAGCCGGTGACCAGGGCGGGCACGACCGGCAGCGGCATGGCGCCGAGGTCCTCGGCGAACCGGAAGTACTCGTAGTAGCCCAATCCGTAGGACTGGTTGTAGCCCCAGAAGTTGTGGTTGGTCGCGCGCTCCTCGACCGGTCCGACCGTGTCTTTCCACTGGAAGGAGCGCTCGGGCGGCCAGTCGGGGGCTTCGTAGGCCTCATGGCTGCCGGTGTTGACCAGGCAGCCGCCGGGGAAGCGGACGAAGCCCGGGTCGAGTGCGGCGATCTGCTCGGCGATGTCCTTGCGCAGGCCATTGTCATGGCCCTTGAAGGTCTCGTGCGGGAAGAGCGAGACCATGTCCAGATCCAGCACGCCGCCACCGCTTCCGGTGACCGACAGCCGACCGGCGGCGCTGGAGGCGGTCGCGGTTAACGTTCCGGTGTACTGGGCCCAGTCGCCCCGGACGTCCAGGGACAGCGGCTCGGCCAGCGACTCGCCCTGGGCGTCGTGCAGCCGCACGGTCACCGGGTCCGGGCGGCCCGGGGATTTCACCCACACCGAGAAGTCGTATTCCTCCCCCTCGGTGACGGGAATTCCGGTGGAATATCCGCTGTTGACCACGCCGTATTCGCTACCGTCGGTGGGCAGTACGACCCGGAGGTAGTTGCGGTTGCGCTCGTTGAGCCGACCGGAGTTGTTCACCACTCTGGCCTGGCCGTCGGTGTTTTCGGAGTCTGCCTCCTCCCAGGCGGTCATGGGGGTGTAGTTCCCGTTGTCCGCGGTGCTGTATTCGAAGGAGCGGTTCTGCACCAGTTCGGCGTAGAGTCCGCCGTCGGCGGCGTGGTTGATGTCCTCCATGAAAATGCCGTACATCTGGTCGCTGATCTGCGGCCCGGCCGTGGAAACGTCGATGTCGATGCTGTAGTCGGTCGCTGCCGACGCGGGGGACGCCGTGGTCACGACGCACAGCAGTCCGGTGAGAAGCGCACACGTGGTGCGCGCCGATGTCCTTCGGTTCGCTGGCAAGTCTCCTCCGAGGGGGTATACCGACGCCGAGTGCCGGTCGGTGGTTGCGGGATATGGCGAGTCGCTCAGGCGAGTCTTCTCGACGGCGATAGGCGTTGCAAACCAGGGACCGGGGCGCGTATTACACGACCCTTGTCCCGGAGTTCTCTATTTGTATGTTAGCGCTAACATTATGAGTATGATTCGATCAACTTCGGCCGAATGTATTTTTCTAGATATAACTTCGCCACCACGGAGGTGTCAAGGGGTGTTCTGCGAGTGAAACACGCGCGCCGGTTTCACCTGCGGGGTTGGACCCGCCCGCATCCCACCGCACTCGCTGAACGCGAGCGGTACGCCAGCCCCCGCTCTCCCGCGGGCGTCGGAGGTGGCCCATGAGGCACACGAGCCAAGCGTCGTCCAGGGGGGCGATACACCGGTCCGCCTGAACGAAGTACACCTGGCCGTCAGACCATGCCCCTGAAACTTCAAGCCACCTCCGCCAAGGTGACCAGGGTGCCCCGATTACCGTGCCGCACTGCCCCCGTCACGCCGAACCTTGCGCACCACCCGCGAACACCACGAGAACACCGGCTCCCAACAATCGAGGTGCTGACTGAGCAGACCGCAGCCTGCACGAAACCATCACCAGCGCTCGAAACACTGTGAGCGATGGTCGCCTCATATCCGGTGATTGCACAGCTCGAGAACTCCAAGTGCGCCTGGAGCATTAATCCTGAAAATGGCTCCAAACGAACCTCGAAAAACTTTCCCAACGAAAAGAAGGAAACGAATCCCCCTCTTGATGCATCAACACTATCGGATCAAACGCATCTCTAGAGTTCATCCAGTAGACTTGATACCCTTGATGCGACGCAAAGATAACACTTTCGCTGTCGATGAATTCACCAACCCCCTCTTCGATCAAAAAACTTTCATTTCTTGTTGAAAATTAACTACTTGCGGGTAAAATATATCCGTTCCAACAAAAAGCTTTCCTGCAACCCCACCCAGGTTTACCATGAAATTTTCATAGGCCCCCGGCAGGCGACCATCCAAATTCACACGAAGTTCGATCAACTCTCCTTCGGAGATGCCCCGAACCGAATCCCCATCTGACTGGAGCCTCTTGGCAAGGTCATTGAAATTAATGATATCAACCCCAGGAAGTATTTACTTGGACACCAGGAAATTTCTCCGAGAACTGAGAAATAAGCCCCTGGCAGGATCAGCGATTGGCGGACGATATCGGCCAAAGCTTCCAGCACCACCAGTGCAGCCCCGGTGCGGGTCCGGCGGTCATCCTCTTTGAAGGTCACATCCCGAACTTGGTGCACTCGCTTCTCCACCGCCCAGCACCCGCTAGCGTGAGTGGCCAATTCCGCAGGTCAGACCCATTTATGGATCAGTAGCCAGAACCCCCTCACCGATATTGACGTCCTCGATGGGCTTGGTGGACCCATCGGCCATCACCACACCCATGCCGGGAACGAAGCTGTTTCTTTTACCACCCGGACAGATACTGGAAATTTTCTTGTTGGCCTTGTTCAGGCCCTTGACACCCTTGATCAGATCACCGGCCAGGGCAGAGATCCTCCGGCCCGATTCTGACGCTTTGCCCCATCACAGCCCCACCACCTCACCACGGCGTATCCCGGTCATCACCGCTAGGTGGAAATGGTGCAGGAAGTGTCGGATCTGTTCGACCGTCCATACCGTTACTGCCGACCGAACGTCCTCGTGCGCCCATTTGGCCACGGCCTGGGTGATCCACACCACCGGTCGCGCGCTCTGCCCACCCTCCAACCGCAACCCGTTCGCCAGATTGGAGTCCAGCAACCGCTCGCGCACAGCGGTGTTGAACGCTGCGCGCAGCGTGGCCCGGATCCGCTGCACTGTGGCCGGAGACACTTGTCCCCGGCCGGAGTGGTGTGTCGACGGATCTACTTGAAGGCCTCCTAGACCAGGCTGGGGTCAGCTCCTCCAACGGCACCGCGCCCAGATGAGGTGTGAGGTAGCGGTGGGTGTGCTCGACGTAACTGGTACGGGTCAAAGGCCGTAACCGGGTGCGGATGGTCAGCCACCGATCCAACCACTGCGACAGCGTCAACACTGCCGGACCGTTGTCGACCCCCTCAAGTTCCCGGGCCTGGCGCAGCCCTTCACGGGCGGCTTCCCGGGAAACGAACCCGCCCCGGCGCAGGCGACGCCTGCCGCCTGGTGTGTTCGAAGTCCAGGGTGAAGTACCAACTTCCGGGATCGCTCCTCGACAGCCCCGAACAGCGACCCTCCCTGGCCTTCGCGTTCTTGAATCCTCGGCACCCGCAACGCTTGTACACCGAACCCGATCCAGACATGACCAACACCCCTGAAACCAGTATCCGCCCCAGAAAGCGTGTGCCCCACACCCCCAGGATGGGCGACCTTCAGGTTCGCTCACTGCGCCCCGAGTGACGGAAGGCAATCCCGACACACGCTGCAGTCTCTCCCAACCTCGGTTCGAGATAGTTACTGACGGACAACCATGACATCAGGATATTCGAAGATTCCCACCTTCCAACTCGATACAAGCACTTACTTCACAAAACCATCTACAGCTATCCCGAAATTCTATAATCACTCCACCTACCAAAGAAAACATATTCAATTTGCCTCTGCAAGGCTCTAACGCCAGGAGACATAGAGTCAGCAACCGAAACTGCTCCATACATGGACCTAAAGGAGGTTTTTAGATCCAAGGACAGCCAATCATCGAAATTTGGCACCAGAATTGCAATCGGCCGACCACCGGTCGCATAAAAATCCCAAATTGCGTCAGTAAAAAGCCCCCACGAAACTTCACTTTCTCGTCGCAATCCCAGAATCTGCAGCACCCTTGCTGCAAAAATTCTTTCAGAAGGATCCAGGCCAAGAACAACTTTAACTACATCGAAACCTGCATCCGACAGCGAGCACCGAACATCCTCCACGAAGGAGGTCTCCACCAATTTTGGGTGACCCGAACCCGAGGGAAGGGACTCGTGAATATCGATATGCTGCGCATGGGAAAAATCATGCCGAACCCAAGGCGGTCTACCTGAATTAACAACAGCCACAATGTGGACCTCTTACCTCAATAAAACCGTCATAATAACTAGAGTGCCAGACTTCTCCACGCCCCCAAAATACGAGCCTTCCATCCGGACGCTCTCGACCCAGAGTAGGAAATACGTCAGTCTCAACATAGTGAGCCTTTTTCATCCTGCTTCTCGGAGTTGAAGGACGAGTACAGCTCGGGTGATCTCGCCTGCCCGTTGTGGGCAGCAGTGTAGGCGGCGCAGGATGTCCCAGTTCTTGAGCTGGGCGATGGCCCGCTCCTCGGGTGAGCGCAGCCGGGCGTGCTCGGAGTTGACTTCCTTCTTCCATCACGGCTTGTCGCGGCCCTTGAACGGGCAGAACACCACCTCGGACAGGCCCACGTACCTCTTGTCTCCCAGCCCGAGCAGCCCTGCGGCCTTGATGCGCTCGGCGATCTTCCACACCCGGGCCGCCTTGGTGTCGTGCACCGCTGCGGGCAGCGACCAGGAGGTCCACAGCGGTTCGCCGTTGGGGGCGGCCACCACCTGGACGTTCATCCCGTGTCTTTTGTGCTTGCCCGGGTAGAAAGGCTGATCGGCTTTGATGCGGTCGCAGGCGATGAGGGTCCCGCCCACGAGCAAGAAGGCCCAGCCCTTAGAGCGTGTTTGAGAAGGGTCAGGAAATGAGGTCTTCGCTTGTCCAAGCACGCTGACGAACGGCATCTCGTCCCCGTGCTAGGCGGCGGGCCATCTGGCTGATCGCGGCCCAGCGCACCATCGCCTCGGACACCGCCGGGTCGCGCTCGTAGTCCCTGGCCAGACGCCGGTGAGCGGTCAACCACGCCAGCGAACGCTCTACCACCCACCGCCGCGGGATCACCGCGAACCCCACCTGGCTGGGAGCCTTGCGCACGATGTGCACAGTCGTTCCCACGAACCTCTCGGCCCAGGCCACCAGCCTTCCAGCGAACCCTGCGTCAGCGAACACGAACCGCACCGGCGTGCACAGGTACAGGCTCAACAGGGTGGTCCTGGCCCCGTGTCCCGGTCCTGAACCGAGGCAGCCATCACGCACACCACCAGCAACAGCCCCAGGGTGTCGGTGACGATGAACCTCTTGCGGCCGTTGACCTTCTTGCCCGCGTCATAGCCCCTATTCCCCTGGCCGACGGTGTCGGTGCCCTTCGTGCTCTGGGAGTCGATGATCCCGGCCGAGGGCTCGCCCCCGCGTCCTTGCGTGCTGCGCAGCCGGCGGCGCAGCACGGCCATGACCTGCTCGGTGACCGTGGCTTCCTCCCAGCGGGAGAAGTACCAGTACACGCCTCTGCCAGGGCGGGAAGCCCACGGGCAGGTGCCGCCAGGAGCAGCCGGTGCGCACCACGTAGCCGATCGCGTCCACTACATCGCGGCGGGGGTGCTTCTCGGGTCGGCCACCGGTGTTGGCCGGTGGGAGCAGGGGTTCGATCAGGGCCCACTGGTCATCGGTCAGGTCAGAGGGGTAGGTCGGGCGTCGCGGCATGGGGGGCATACTCGCGGCCTGACGGCAGCAGCGTGGGCGAAGTGCCCGGACCGTTACCCCTTCTCAAACACGCTCTCAGACTCCTCACCCGAAACGGTCTCGTCCCCTTCAGGGGCATCACGTTCACTCGTCGGGTCAACGGTGATCTGCACCAGGCTCTTGGCACCCGACCCCACGATCGTGGCCAACACCGTCCGGGCCGACTGCTCACCCGTTTCTGGATCAGTGGCAAGGACCTTCTCACCGATATCGACATCCCCGATCGGCTTAGTGGACCCGTTAGCCATCACCACCATGGCCCCAGGAGCGAAACTGTTACAGAGTCCCCACCTGGATGTTCATGCCTTGGTGTTGGTTCTTACCGGAATAGAACGGCCGGTCAACTTTCTCACAGGAGGCCTATCGCCTCCCACCAGGCACAATCCCGAGAATGACACTACCGCAGACAAGCATCCCGTGAATCACGAAAAACCAGAACTGCAACTAAAGTACCAGGAACACCTCACCTGCAGAAGGCAAGCATCAAACTGCAAAACTAACTTGCAGGGATTAAAGATCAATGTCCACCTCGACACCGATTCCTAAATATCTTACCCAGGAAGTAATTATCCTGCAGTCCAGGATGAATAAAAACAATTTCACGGAACAAGCCATCCATCACTGAAGCCAAATTATTGTGGTACTCACCAATTGATACCTGGGAAACCTCTCGCGCCAGGTCAGAGGCAATCAAGACGTCACCACCATGCCGCATAAAATACATCCGAAAAGACATATCAGCAGGTTCAACCTGAGAACCTTGATGAGCCTGCAGCTCTTTGCAAGCCAACTCCAGCATCAGGAAATAATCAATCACTGGACGAAAATTTTTACTGTCTCCGAACTCAACACCACCAATGGAGAATTCAACCCTGGCTCGAAAAAGGTCGTGAATGATTGCGCTTCCATCGACCTCCGACCAAGGAACCCGCCTCCCCTCTTCATTCACTGGATTCCACCCTGAAGACCAGGAGCAATCCCCCTCATCTGCAATAAATTCGATCCACACAATCGCCACCATTAATACATATAACGAGGAGCCACAGACGTGAAGTTATCATCCTTGATGAACAATCTCAATCCATTTTGACCATTCATTCCAATTTCAGGTTCATCGAATTCTTGGTCGAGATAGTAACCACTTCTCGGATCATTCTTAGAGCGCTCTGACCTCGCCCCATTTTCAGCAGTGGATTCAACCAGTCCTCTAAATTGATTTTTATCTACGATTTCCGAAGATAGGACGTTTCCACTCTTTCCCTCTTCATGGTATTCTCCTCCATATTTATGCTTGCTCCACGCATGATCGATCGCTCCATCAGAAATGGTTACCTTACAATTGTGGTTGAGGACATCCAGCGACTCTGTCGCCACATGGTAGGTGTGGACGCCCTGCACGGTCAGGTTATGGACCGTGGCCGTCTGGGTCCAGGCCTGGACCGCGCTGACCTGCACCCAGGTGCCGGACGAGGTCTGCAACCACATCCCAGGAGCGAGGTCGATCGCCTCCACCCACAGGCCCAACTCCGGCACCCAGAACGGGTGGCCGTCGGTCGCCACGATCACGTCACCGACTGCTACCGGCCCCGGAGCGCCCTCAGACCCCTCACCCGAAACGGTCTCGTCCCCTTCAGGGGCATCACGTTCACTCGTCGGGTCAACGGTGATCTGCACCAGGCTCTTGGCACCCGACCCCACGATCGTGGCCAACACCGTCCGGGCCGACTGCTCACCCGTTTCTGGATCAGTGGCAAGGACCTTCTCACCGATATCGACATCCCCGATCGGCTTAGTGGACCCATCGGCCATCACCACCGCCGTCCCGGGAACGAAGCTGTTTCTTTCACCCCTCGGACAGATACCGGAAATTTTCTTGTTGGCCTTATTCAGGCCCTTGACACCCTTGATCAGATCACCACCCAGGGCAGAGATCTTCCGGCCCAGCTCCGCCGCCTTACCCCAGCGCAGACCGTATTTCGCCGCAATCTTGGCAGGCAGCCCGCCGACGAACATCAACGCCACGTTGACCGCGGTCTCACCACACGCACCCAGATCACCGGAGGTGAAACACTCCAGCCCGGCAGTGATACCGAGCTCGTCGGCCACCAACTGCGCCAAACCGGTCGCCGCAGAGATCAGCTTTTGCTTTGCTTCTTCTTTCTCAGCCTGGGCTTCACGATAGGCCTTGGACTGTTTTTGATCCTGATAGGTCGAGCCACTACTTCCGGACCTGGATCCGGATCCAGACCTCGACGAGGAAACCCTGTCGGCCCAATTCATTGCGCGCTGAACTGACGGAAGGGCGTAGACGTTCACCCCGCGCTTCGCGAAATAGGCGGCAGCCGTGTTGATCACAATCCGAACAACACGAGCAGCCAAGGCCATGATAAAGAGACCATCGGGGTCCGTGAAGGAAACCGGGTTGTTGTTCGCGTAGACGTACCCGTGCATCTGCTGGTGGTCGGTCACGTCCATGACCGGGTCCGGGGAAATGAATCTCCCCAGCGTCGAGTCGTAGGCTCGGGCTCCGATTTGGGTCAACCCTGTGGAGGCGTCAACCGTGCCGTTGACGAAACCACGCTCCGAAGGCCAGCTACCGGCAGCTTCCCCGCGCTCGGTACCGAACACGCTCATGTACCGGTGCGTCGCCTCACCGGTGCGAGCATCGACGGCGACCTGGCCGGTGCCGTGGTGGTCGGCGTGGATCCACGACAGGGTGCCGTCGTTCTGTCGGACCGCGACCGTCTCCCCGGCGTGGGAGTAGAACCGGGTGGCCTCTTTGACCAGGTCTTCCTTGTCCAGGCGCAGTTCCATGCCCGGCAGGTAGAGCGTGGTGGAGGCCGGGTCCTCACGGATCAGCCGCTGCCCGTCGGCGTCGTAGGTGTAGGAGGTCTCCGAGCCGTCCTCCTCGGTGACCCGGGCCAGGTTGCCTTCGGCGTCCCACTCCAGTTCCTGGTCACGGGAGGAAGTGGTGCGGCCGGTCATGTTCCCGGCCTCGTCGTAGGAGTACTCCTCCAGCCGGGTCCCGCCCGGTCCGGACTCCTCCACCCGGGTCAGCGCCTGGGGCGCCACGTCGGTCGCATCGCCGTGCTGGTAGGTACGGGTGATGTCCCCGCCGGGAAGTCCGTGCTGGACCTCGGTGGTGCGGTTGCCGAGCTGGTCGTAGGTGTACTCGTGCCAGTACGGAGCCGCACCGCCCAGGGCCTCGGCGGAGGGTTGGGCCGCGCACGCCTCCTCACCGGTGGCGTCGGGGGTCCACACCCCGGTCATCCGGCGCATGTGGTCGTAGGTGAAGCACTGCACGTCCGACTGGAGGTGTTCGGCGGTGGGTTCGTCGCGCAGGCTGAGGACGTTGCCCGCGTCGTCGTAGCTGTAGTAGCGGTGCACCAGCGACCCGGTGAGACCGCGTTCGGGCACCAGGGTGGTTTCGGCCACCCGCCCCGTAGCGGGATCGTAGTCGCGGGTCATCCATGTGGCGTCGGTGGTCGACGAGTCCCCGGTGTCCAGGGCGATCTGGCGCAGTTCACCGAGCCCGTTGTAGACGGTGTCGGTGACGTATTCGGTGAACCCCGACATGAGGGTGGGCATGCCCAGCTCGTTGTAGCTGTAGCCGATGGTCTCCTGACCCAGCCCGCCGGCGGCGGGCATGGACAGGCTATGGACCGAACCGTCGACGTTGTACTGGGTGGAGAAGCGATAGCGCCCGGACAACATGGGTTGGCTGTCGGGAATGCGGATCTCGGTGGTGGTGGGCCGGTAGAACTGGTCGTAGCGCACCACACGGGAGGTGTAGGCGTCCCCGCCGTCGTAGCGGGTGGACGAGGTCAGGTGGCCCTTGGCGAGGGTGTCGTAGACCCACTCGGCCCGTTTCTCCCCTTCCGGGGAGTCTTCGTACAGCCCGACCTGACGGCCGATCTCGTCGTAGGAGTAGGCCAGGGTCTGCCCGCGGGCGTCGGTGGCGGAGACCATCTGGTCGAGCTCGTTGTAGCCCATCGTGGTGGTACCGCTGATGGGGTCGTCCGTGCGCACCAGACGGCCGCGCAGGTCGTAGGTGTGCTCCCAGACGTTGCCCTCGGGGTCGGTGACCGTGGCCAGCTCGTCGTTCTTGGCGTAGGTGTAGGTGATGGCGTCGTAGTCGCCCTCGGGGGTGCCCCCGTGGTGGGTGCGGACCTCGCTCAGACGCCCCTGGGCATCCACGATGGAGGTGGTGGCCACCGCCCCGTCGGGTGGGGTGACCAGGGTGCGCTCGCCGTGGTGTTCGGTGCTGGTGCGCCAGCGCTCCTCACCCAGGGCCACGTGGATGTTGTCGGTGACCCGTCCCGCGCCGTCGTAGACGGTGACGGCCTGGCGGGGGACGTCGGCGTCGTTGGCGACGACGAACAGGGTGTCGGTGGCCTCGTCCTCGTTGTAGTAGGGCTCGCGTTCCCGGACGACCTGGCCGCGGGTGTCGTGGAAGGTGTCCGTGACGAGCCGACCGCCGCCCGGAGCGGGGCTCTGGGTCTGCCGCGGACGTAGGAAGGCGTCGAAGATCTCGTGGCTGGTGGTGTACTCGGTGCGGGTTTGCAGGGTGTGTGTGGTGATCGAGGTGGGTGCGTCCTGGCGGACGTGGTACTCGAACTTCGTGGTGGGGGTGTCGGTGGCCTGGTCGCGGTCGGGCAGCCACACTCCGGTGAGGCGGCCGAGCGGGTCGTAGGCCATGGTCATGGTGCGGCCGTTGGCGTCGGTCTCGGAGACCGGAAGGCCGCGGGTCGGGTCGACCTTGGTGCTCGTGGTGTGGCCGACGGGGTTGGTCTCGGTGACCGATGCGGGCAGGCCTTCGGAGGTGAAGGTGTACTCGGTGGTGGTCACCCCGCCGGAGGCGTCGGTCTCGGAGACGGTGTTGCCGAAGTCGTCGAACCCGGTCTGGTCGACCGTCTGGTAGACGGGCTCGCCGTCGGCGTAGGAGTCGAGCTTCTGGGTCCTGGTGGGCAGGCCCTTGGTGGGGGTGTCCCCGTGGTCTCCGCCGTCGTAGGAGACCAGTTCGTCGGTGATGACGTCCTCGGGGCGGTTCGGGGTGTCCGCACAGTCGACGGCAAGGGTCTCGACACGGGAGACGAGGTTGAGGATGCGGGCGTCGGTGTTGTTGACGTAGGTGGTGTTGACGCACTTCTCGTCGCCGTCGACGTCCACGTCACCGTGGTCGCGGACCCGGGTGACGGCGCCGTCGTCGTTGACGGTGTTGTCGACCCGGGCCTCAAGCCAGGAGTCATCGGCGAGACGGGTGAGGCTGATGACCTGTTCTGTCGCGATCTTGGTGGCGGTCTGCTCACCCCAGTCATGGGTGACCTTGGCGGTCTGCTTCCACCAGGGGGTGGTGATCTCCCGGGAGATGTCCTGGCCGCCCTCGCCGTCGCGGACGATGACCTCGCGGACGGTGCCGTTCAGTTCCTTGTGGTCGGTGTGCTCGACCCCGCGGGAGTCGGTGACGGCCACGGAGCGTTTACCCGAGGGCTGCTTGTCCTCGTGCATGCCCTGGAAGTACAGGTACTCGGTCTCGGTGCGTTCCTCGTCCTCATGGCCGGTGCGCACGATGACGCGGTCGTAGCCGCGCCAGTCGGCCCAGGTGCGGTACTTGTCCTTGACCATGCCGTCGGCCTCGGTGTACCGCCAGGCCGGGTCGCCGACGTAGTCGTAGCTGGTGGTGAGCGTGGGCTGGTCCGAGACCAGGTCCACTTCGTTGACCTCGGTAACCACGTACTTGTGGAACCAGTCGGTCAGTTCCACCCCGCCCTCGGGGGTCCACAGCACCGGGTAACACCGCTTGGTGTTCTCGTGCGGCTCGGGCGTTTTCCCGGGTTCGCACTCGGGTTGGGAGTAGTTGATGTCGAACTGGCCGCCGGACTCGGTGTAGATCGAGGTGATCCGCCAGCGCAGCATGGGGGCGATGTCGTCGGAGGGCGAGTCGACCCGGTTGGGCATCTGGGTGCCCGCGAAACTGATCTTGGGCAGTGACTCGGTGCCGCCGACCTTGCCGACGTGTTCGATGGAGTCCAGCCACAGGGTGGGGCCGGTGCCATCCCCGGATTCGGGGAAGGAGTGCTCCAGTTTCCAGGTGTCCACGTCGGTGTAGGAGTCACCGTCGCGGACCTGGGTGGTGACGGCGTCGAGCTTCTTGGTGGACCAGAAGGTCGGCGAGTGCCGTCCGGAGCAGGACTCCCCCGACTTGCAGTCCTGGTCCAGGGGCACGTCGGGCCAGTGCTCGGCGTTGCCGGAGGTGCGCTTGTCGGCGGCGCAGTCGAAGGAGTCGGTGACCAGGCACCGCTCGGAGTCGGAGAAGAGCACCCGGGCCGGAGCGGTGGCGTAGACGTCGTCGCTGCGCAGCCCGTACTCGATGCGCTTGACGTTGGCCGCGCGCACGTAGGGGGTGGCGGTTTTGGTGAGGTTGCGGCCGTAGTGGTTGGTCTCGGCGTCGTAGTAGAACGTCATGACGTTGCCGTGCACGTCCACGACGTAGTCGAGGTTCCACTTGTTGGCCTGCTGGCACCAGGAGTCGGCGAAGTCGGAGTCGTAGCAGGGCTGGCCCGACTCGGGGGCGTAGACCGGCAGGGTCTGCGCCGATTCGGTCTCCGGGTCGCCGCTGGACCAGCCGGGCAGGCGGTTGCGGCCGAAGAAGTACTGGGTGCCGTCGGGGGTGGTGACCTTCCAGTACTCGCCGTCGTGGGCGCCGTTGTCGGCGCCGGTGAGGCGTTCGACCCTGGTGCCGTCGTCGTTGGACAGCCGGTAGGAGCCGTCGTCGTCCTTGATCAGCGCGCCGGAGTGGCCGGTCATCGACAGGGTGACGTTGTCGGTGTTCCAGCACAGGTCGCCGGTCTCGTGCCCGGAGTCCACACAGGCGGAGTAGCGGCGTTCGATCGCGCCGGGGGCGTAGGCGAACCCGTCACCGATCCAGGAGGTCTGGTTGTTGGAGGTGGCGATGCGCCCGTCCACCCCGCCGGAGGAGTAGCCCAGCCCGACCGCCGGGTTCAGGTCGCTGGGGGCGGGGGGTGTGGCGAAGGCGTAGGACCAGGAGAAGTCGCCGGACTGGTTGTTGACGTTCCAGCTGGAGGCGGCCGAGAGCTGGGTCGCCCCGTAGTCGCCGTTTCCACCGGCCGGGGCGGCGGCCAGAGCCACCAGGGATCCCTGGGGTGCGGCGCTCACCCGGGCGGTGATGTGGTTTTCCCCGGTGTCGTTGTCCAGGAGCACGGCCGAGTCATGGGCGGCGGTGTCCTCGTCCGCACAGGACTCGTCGAGCACGCACTCGTCGAGCTCGACCATGGTCAGACGGGAGGCGTAGTCACCACCGAAGGCCTCGGCGAAGCCGGAGTAGTCGACGCCGAGCTCGACCGGCGCGACCGACGCGGAGTCGTCGGTGCGACTCACCCGCAGCAGCAGACCGTTGACCCCGGCCTGCTCGGCCTGGTCCCGGTCCAACACCTCGACCTGGGCCGAGGCGACCGGTTCCGGTTCGGGGACCTCGACCGGCTCGACCGGCGCGGGGGCCGCGGGAGTCCGGGATTCCTCCTCGGCGGCGCTCTCCTCGGGCTCGGAGGGGTCCGAGTGCCGTTCCCGCTCGGCGGCGGTCCCGTTCCCTCCGCGGTCGGCCTCCTCGTCCGTTGCGGTGGCGTCGGGATCCTCGGCGGGTGCGGCTTCCCCGTCCGCGGACTCGGGTTCTTCGGACTGCTGCTCGGCCGCCTGCTCCTCGGCTGCCTCTGCTTCCTCGGCCGCCTTTTCCTCCAGGTTCCGGGCGGCCTCCGCCTC
The DNA here is from genome assembly GCF_056173285.1 of Nocardiopsis sp. iso_40. Taxonomy (NCBI): domain Bacteria; kingdom Bacillati; phylum Actinomycetota; class Actinomycetes; order Streptosporangiales; family Nocardiopsidaceae; genus Nocardiopsis; species Nocardiopsis sp. iso_40. The sequence continues at coordinate 3,533,658 of NZ_CM149666.1, forward strand.
CAGCACCTCCTGCCAGTGCTCGGGGACCTCCCAGTCCTCGAACTCCTCACCGCTGACGGCCCCCACGGTGACCAGTGAGTCCTCCTGGGCGCTGAGCGTCCGCGCCCGATCCTGTCCCAGGTCGACGTCGACACTGGTGGCCTCCGGCCAGGCCACGGAGGCCGGGGAGGTCATCGCGGCCTCGGCGACCGCGTCGTCCTCGGACAGGGCCTCGGTGACCGCCTCGCTCCCCTCCACGGAGGGTTGTTCGGCCACCTCCGGGCGGGGGTTGTAGGCGGTGGCCGAGGCCGGGAGCGTGTTCAGCAGCCCGGCGAACACCACCAGGGCCACGGGGTAGACGATGGCGCGGCGGATCGGTCCGGGCCTGGTCGAGGGGGCGGGTTCAGGGGTGTCACTGCGCGGGGTCACAGCAAGCCTCCTGTCACCCCGCCTTCCGGGGCGGGGCGACGGTTACGAGGGGAAAGGGGCGGGGGTGGAGCCTGGGTCAGCCTCGCGGAACGGGGATCCGTCCCGCGTAGACCTGGGAGAGTTCGCGTTCGTTGAGCACGCCTTGGTAGGTGTGGGCGTCGTCGAGGTCGCCGGACCAGAAGTAGGTGTTGGCACCGCGGTGCTGGCCGCTGCCGATGCGCACCGGTCCGTCGGCGTGCCAGGCGTGGTCCACGGCCACACGGGATTCCTCGAAGCCGTTGACGTAGAGCACGAGCTGGCCGTTGGTGTGGTCGTAGACCCCGGCCAGGTGCACCCACTCCCCCAGCCGGGCGGGGGTGGTGGAGTAGGCGTAGGTCCATCCGGCGGCCCCCTCGGTGGGGGCGTCGTCGTGCGGGGCCATCTTGAAGGTCCAGTTGCCGTTGGAGCCCTGGTAGCCCAGGTGGAAGCCGCTCTGGAACTCGCCGGCCTGGCTCAGGGCGGAGACGTTGACGCTCCCGCCGGTCTCGTCCAGGCGTGCCCAGGTGGCAACAGTGAAGCTGCGGTCGGTGCGCACGGCCGGTCCGGTGGCCTGGACGTACTCGTCGTCACCATTGAGCCGCACCCCGGGTGAGAAGGTGATGTCGTTCTCGGCGCGGTCCCAGGCGGTGCCGGGGTCGGCGTGCAGGGTGGCGTCCAAACCGTGGTCGGTGGAGTCGGCCACCTCGGTGCCCTGGTACTCGTCCAGCGCCCAGCGCCCTTCGGGGGCCAGGGGCCGGTTGGCCAGTCTCCACACCTCGGAGTGCTGCTCAGCGTCGGTGACGGTCTCGTCCAGGACCAGGCGGTCCCAGACCTTGACGTCGTCGACGGACCCGGGCCAGTAGTAGTTTCCCGCCCCCTGGAACAGTGCACGGCCGACGGTCAGGGGGCCGGTGGCGTTCCAGGAGCCGGTGTGGGTGGACGCTCCCTGCCGGACGCCGTCGACGTAGAGGACGAGTTCTCCGGTCTGGGAGTCGTGGGTGCCCGCCAGGTGGGTCCACACCCCGGTCTCGGCGGGGGCGGAGGAGGTCACCACGGCCCACTCCCGGGAGCCGTCCCAGTGCTGGTCCTCGGGGGACATCTTGAACACCCACTCGCCGGTGTTGCCCTGGTAGCCCAGGTGGAAGGCGCTCTGTTCCTCGCCCTCCTGGGCCACCGCGGTGTGGTGGGCGTGGGCGCGGTCCAGCTTGACCCAGGCCGACACCGAGAAGGTGCCGCTGGTGTCCACGGCCGGGTAGTCGGCGTTGATCTGGTCGTAGGGGCCGGGGTCGCCGTCGGTGTAGCCGCTGGTGTGCACGGCGGTGCCGTTCAGGCGCGGGGTGGGGTTGGTGTCGGGGTTGTCGACGGCGCCGACCCGGCCGCGCACCCACTCCACGCCTTCGGAGAGGGTGGCCCCGCGGTCGGGGTCGACGGCGTCGGCGGCGCGGTCGCCCTGACCCTCGTCGAAGGCCAGGTGCGCGACCGGGTCGCTGGGCGGTGCCACCAGGAAGGTGTGGGCCAGGACGCAGTCGGAGGAGTTGCCGAAGGCGTCCACGGTGCGGGCGTAGATCCGGTTGGGTCCCTCCAGGCGGGGTGTGAGGGTGACGGTCACCGATCCGCCGGGGGTCTCGGGCTCGACCTCGGTGACGCAGGAGTCGTCGTTGAGGGCGTACTTGTAGCCGGTGGCGTCCTCGACCCCGTTGTTGGAGAAGGTGAACTCGCCCGGCAGCCCGGTGGAACCGTGGAAGGCGTCCCCGGCCGGGTAGTCGGTGGAGGTCACCTCCGGGCCCTGTTCGGGGCGGTCGGTGCTGACCGTCAGGTAGCAGCGGGTGGACCATCCCGACCAGGAGACGCCGTCGTTGGCGTTGGCCCGGTAGGTGATCAGCACGTTCTCTGGGAGAGCGCCCGAGCGCACCGACTGGAAGGAGCCGGAGGACCACACGGCGATGTCGGTCCTCGCGGTGTCCACGTCATCCAGGCGTTCGCCGTCCACCCACCACGCGAAGCGGGTCTTGACCTTCTGCCGGTTGGCGGAGGTGGAGTCGCGGTCGCGCACGTAGGCGGTGAAGGTGGGGCGGGTCTCGTTGATCAGCCGGGGGTCGTCGGGGTCGGTGGAGCAAGGGCCGCCGTGGGAGTCCGACACCTGGGTGGGGATCTCAGGAGGGTTGTTGTAGTCCACCTGCAGGGTGGGGTTGGAGGCGAAGCGGCGCCAGTCCCAGTTACTGCTCGAACGGGTCTCGTTGCCGCGCAACCCGACCGTCGTGGTCGCGTGCCCGGCGTCACGGCTCCACACGTACCCGTCGGTGGCGTTGAACTCCACCGACGGGGAGGCTCCGCCGGGGCAGTTGGAACGCCCCGCGTTGATGGTGCGGGTGTCGAGCCTGGTGTTCCAGAACGAGGACGGGTTCTGGGAGTTCCAGGTGGTGTTGGAGGTGATCGCGTTGGTGCGCCACAACTGGACGCGCGCGTCGGTACACCCGTAGGCGTGGGTGACCTTGGCGCGGAACGTGGCGCGGGTGATGTCGGCGTCACGGGTGCGCGAGTCGACGCGGAACCGCCAGAACGCGCGCTTGGTGCTGCCCTCGTTCGGTTCGTAGCCCACGCCGGGGGTGTGCGAGGTGGAGTAGTTCCAGTACGACTGGCCGGGGTAACTGCGGTTGACGTAGGTGCGCCCCACTCGGCTGACCGCCACCGAGGGGTCGATGTAGACCGGGTACTGGGTGGCCTCGTCGGTGAGCATCGCCGCGTCCGGGACCAGGCGGATGCTGTCCGGGGCCAGATCGACGTCCAGCAGCGCGGTGCGGGCGCCGGTGGGTGCCATGACCGTGGCGTCCTCGGCCATGTCCTGTTCGCCCGATGAGTCCCACATGGCAGGGGCGAGGGCGCTGAACACGCTCTCCTGGCCGCGATCGCCAATGGCGTCCAGGTTGCCGTGCTCACCGAGCCGCATGGTCACGCCTTCGGTGGCCAAGCCGAGCTCCAGATCGGCCAGCATCTCGTGCCGGGCCGCCTCCGGGGTGTGCACCACCAGCACCTGGCCGAAGCCGTCGGCCCCCGCGGTCAGCACCAGGTCCACGTCGGGCAGCACGTCCGGGTAGGTGGCCTTGTCGGCCTCCAGTACCGGTGCGGGCAGGTCCTCGTGCCAGCCCAGGTCCACCGAGTTGGAGCCCAGCCCGATGCTCGCCAGCGCCGTGTCGCCGCCGCCGGAGAAGGCGATGTCCGCGGCCGCCGCCCTGGGGCGCACCCTGCCGTCGGAGTCCGTCACCAGGTCGGTGTCGACCGGGGTCCACCCGCTGCCGTTGCGCACCCGGACCGGGTGGGCGTTCTGCTCCATCGTGAAGCTGCCGTCGGGGTTGGCCAGATGGCGTGTGGTCTCGGTGGTAGCTCCGGCGATCTCCACCGGCTCCCCGGTCTCGTTGGCCCGGGTGACGGCGGCCTGCTCGAAGAGCTCCGCGGTGGAGGCTGAACCCTCCTGAGGGGACGGACCGGGTTCCTCCTGTGCGTGCGCGGTGGAGTGGAGGAAGGGGGTGAGCAACGCGGCTGACAGGGCGGCAGCGGTCACTGCTCGCACGGCGCGGGACATGGCGGTGTGCTCTCTAGGCCCAGGTATGGGGGATGGCCGAGCTGTGGGGGCGCCCCGGTTGCGGGACGGCCTCGACCGTTTCCTGAAACCGAGAAGGAAGTTAACAGGACAAAGTGAACACGGAACCCGTGACCCACTTCACTCAAGGCACCAGAATTCCTTCGGCCTGCACTCTCCTCCGCAATTTTCCCAAAAGATGCACTTTTGGCCGAGATCGGACGACGGATCAAGGTTTGAACCTGCTGATCCGGAGATCTCGGGTTCACCTCCTGTCGGGCGCGGCACGGAACCACAGGCCAGGGCCTCGAACTCCTGTGACCCGGTGGTGCCCCGCGTGCACGGTCCCGGGGCGGGTCCGGGCCGGAACCGGCCTCGCCGCGCCAGGAGCCCGGTCACGTCATCCACGCACCCGCTCCCGCTGCCGATCCGGGGGCCCGGCGGCAAACGGGAGCGGGCTTCCCCGGGGAAACCCCGGTGTACTACCGTGATCCGTTGATTACCGACACAAGTTCATTTCGTCGACGTCGCAGTGCACGGGAAGCCGGTGGGAATCCGGCGCGGTCCTCGCCACTGTGACCGGAGGGCGCCTCCCACACGCCACCGGACCCGCACGGGTCCGGGAAGGGGGCAGGCGCGGGGCACAAGCCCGACTCCGGGAGCCAGGAGACCGGCTGCGACCGTCCGCGTCATCAAACCACGAAGGATGGTTTGTTCGATGAAGCCCACCGACGCACGGGCGGCCCTGGGCCGTGCCCGTTCCGCCGCCGTTCTCGCCCTGCTGCTGGCCGTGACCGCCTGCGGCGGGTCCCCCTCCTCCCCCGCCCCGGAAGCCGCCGGGGAGACGATCCGCAACTGCGACGTCGACGTGGCCGCGGCAGAGCCGCCGGAGCGGGTGTTCGCCGCCTACCAGCCCGCCATCGAGACCGCCCACGCGCTGGGCATCAGCGACCGCCTGGTCGGAACGGCGTTCCTGGACGCCGAGGTGATGGACGAACACGCCGCCGCCCAGGCCGAGCAGGAGTACTACCCGAACCTGCCGAGCCTGGAGGAACTGCTCAGCCACGAGCCCGACTTCGTGCTCTCCGGGTTCAACGGCGTGTTCACCGACGAGAGCCTGGGGACCCGGGCCTCCCTGCGCGAACTGGGCGTCGAGAGCTGGATCCTGTCCCCGCTGTGCCCGAGCGAGGACGGCCGCACCGACGAGACCATCGACCCCGCCACGGTGACGATGGACAACGTCTACGCCGACCTGCGCGACCTGGGAACCCTCTTCGACGAACAGGAGCGCGCCGAACGGGTCATCGCCGACATGGAGGCCACCGTGGAGGAGGTCGCCCAGGCCCTGGAGGGCCGCGTGGCGGAGGAGGACCGGCCTACAGTGATGATCGGTCGGCCCAGCGACCAGGGGTTCCGGGTGGCCGGCGGTCCGGACTTCTCCACCGAGATCATCGACCTGGCGGGCGGGGTCAACGCCTTCGCCGACCTCGACGGCAGGCGCAACCACGACGTCGCCACCGAGGACGTGATCGCGCGCGACCCCGACTTCATCCTGGTCGACGTGTGCTGTGACGCGCGGATGACCTCCGCCGACGCCGCCGACCAGATCGAGCAGATCATGGGAGACCCCGCACTGGCCAACCTGACCGCGGTCACCGGGGGCCGGGTCGAGGGGTTCACCTTCGCCGACCGCTCCGCGGGCGTGCGCAGCGCGGACGCGGTGGCCAAGGTCGCCGGGACCATCCACTCCGACCTGTTCGGGTAGGCCGGGCGATGGTCGACCGTGTGGCCGAAAGGCCCCTGTCCCCCGCCCCCTCCGAACCGCGCAGGCAACCGCGGACCCCGTCCGGCGGCTCCGGGATGCTCAACGGTCCTTGGGGCCGAAGCGTCGGGCTGGTGGTGGCGCTGCTGGTGCTCGCCGGGGCCCTGTTGGCGTCGGTACTGGTCGGCTACCAGCAGTTGTCCGTAGCCGACGTGTATGCCGCCTACGCCGGTTTCACCGGTTCGGACACCGACCTGGTCGTGCGGCACCTGCGGGTGCCGCGCACCCTCGCCGGGCTGGCCGTCGGGGCGGCCCTGGGCGTGTCCGGGGTCCTGGTGCAGGGGGTGACCCGCAATCCCCTCGGCGACCCGGGGATCCTCGGCATCAACGCGGGGGCGGCCCTGGCCGCGGTCCTGGCGATCAGCGTGCTCGGGGTGTCGGCGCTGCTGGGCTACGTCGCCTTCGCCTTCCTGGGCGCGGCGGTGGCCGCCTGCGCGGTCTACGCCGTCGGGTCGCTGGGCCCGGACGGGGCCGGCCCGGTCAGGCTCGCGCTCGCCGGCGCCGCGATCTCGACCCTGCTGGGGTCGCTGACCTCGGCGATCATCCTGCGGGACCGCGCGGGCCTGGACGAGTACCGGTTCTGGGTGGTGGGTTCCCTGGCCGGGGCCGACGGTGCGGCGCTGCTCCAGGCGCTGCCGTTCCTGGTCGCCGGGCTGGTGCTGGCGGTGGCGCTGGCGCGCCCGCTGAACGCGGTGGCGCTCGGTGACGAGCTGGCCCGCTCGCTGGGGACTCGGTTGTGGCTGGTGCGCGGGGCGAGCGCGCTGGCGGTGGTGCTGCTGGCCGGGACGGCGACCGCCGCGGCCGGTCCGATCGGTTTCGTGGGGGTCGCGGTCCCGCACATCGCGCGCGCCCTGGTCGGCCCCGACCACCGTTGGGTGCTGCCGTGGTCGGCGGTGCTGGCGCCCGTCCTGCTGCTGGTCGCCGACGTCGTGGGCCGGGTGGTGGCGCGCCCCGAGGAGCTCCAGGTCGGCATCGTCACCGCTCTGGTCGGTGCGCCGTTCTTCATCCTCCTGGTGCGACGGCGAAGGGCGGCGGGACTGTGACCGGGTGTTCCGGAGTGCTGATGCCGGGCACGGGGGTAGTCCGCCTGGGCGCTCTGTCGGTGCGGGTGTACTGGCCCGAGGCAGCGCTCGGCGCCCTGCTGGCCGCCCTGGCCGCGGCGGTGGCCCTGGTCTCACTGACCGTGGGCGACTTCGCGATGGGACCGGAGGAGGTGGTGGGCGCGCTCACCGGGCACGGCGGTGTGATGGCGGCTCACGTGGTGGTGGAGATGAGGCTGCCGCGCGCCCTGACCGCGCTGGGGGTGGGCGCCGCGCTGGCGCTCTCGGGCGCCCTGTTGCAGAGGCTGGCGCGCAACCCGCTGGTCAGCCCGGACATCATCGGGGTCAGCGCGGGCGCCACGACCGCTGCGGTGCTGGCCATCGTCGCCTTCAGCGGTACGGCGTTGACGGTCGCGTCCAGTGCCCTGGTCGGGGCCGTGGGCACCGCACTGCTGCTGTACCTGCTCGCCTACCGGCGGGGGGTCAGCGGGCAGCGGCTGGTCCTGGTGGGGATCGCGCTCACCGCGATGCTGGGCGCGGCGACCTCGTACCTGCTGACCCGCACCGAACTCACCACGGCGCAGCGCGCCATGCTCTGGCTCACCGGCAGTCTGGCGAACCGGGAGTGGCCGCACGCGGCGACGGTCGCCCTGGCACTCGCCGTCCTGGCGCCGGTCGCGTTCGCGCTGGCCCGTCCGCTGGCACTGCTCCAGCTCGGTGAGGACACCGCGATCGCCCTGGGCGGCCGGGTGCAGCTCTCCCGGGCCGTCCTGCTGTTCACCGCGACCGCGCTCGCGGCCATGGCCACCGCCGTCGCCGGACCCGTGGCGTTCGTCGCGCTGGTGGCCCCGCAGATCGTGCGACGGCTGCTGCGGGAGCGGGCCGTCGGGCTGTTTCCCGCCGCTGCCTGCGGCGGGCTGATGGTGGTCTGCGCGGACCTGCTCGCCCGCACCGCCTTCGGCGGGAGCGAGGTACCGGTCGGTGTGGTCACCGGGATCCTGGGAGCCCCCTACCTGCTGTACCTGCTGGCGCGCGGCGGCAGGGCGGGCCGGGGCGGGTGAGGCGGGACCCGCCCGCCGGGCCTCCTCGGGACTTGCGCGGGCGGATCGGAACTTGCGCGGGTGGCGGGTCAGCGCGCCACGGTGGGGTCGGCCCAGACGGCCGTCCCGCCCGAGTTCTCGACCCTCTCCGCCTCCAGGCGCAGCCTCAGGGCGCCTTCGACGTCGACGGAGACCTCTTCGGTCCGGCCCAGGGTGAGGGTGTGCGTCGCGAGGAGGTTGTTGTCCGCGAGCACCCGCACAGCGACCGTCACGTCACTCGGGGAGTCATCGCTCAGGCCCACCAACGCCTCGAAGGTGGTCCAGTCCCGGCCCAGGTCGAACTCGACGGAGCACGTCTTGCAGCTGTTCAACCGGACGGTCTCCGTGTAGTCCTGGCCGTCGACGGTGTAGGTGCCGGTGCCGTAGTGGTGCCCGCTCTCCTTGACCTCCAGCCGGGAGAGCCCCCATTGGCCGCTGGCCTCCACCGGGGTTCGTGTCGGGGAGGGGTCCTCATCCGATGGAGGGGGGCCGTCGGCGGTCCCGTCCTTCGTCCTTTCCGTGTCGTCGTCCTCACCGCTCACGGGATCCGCTGTGGAGGAGGACGAGGAGCTTTCGTCCTCGGAACGCTGCTCCTCCCGGTCCTGCCGCATCACCGCACCGCCGTAGCCGATGCCTCCTCCGAGGATCAACCCCAGCAGTACCGTTCCCGCGATCACCGCGGACAGAGCTCCCCGGGTCAGTTCCAACGGCTTGCGCGGCCAGGCCAGGCCCTCGTCGTCCTTCCTCCCCGAGACCCTGACGAACAGGGTGACGCAGGCGGCCACGGCCACGACGATCGCGGTGAGGGCCGCACTGACCCAGGCGGCGAACTCCCAGGCGGAGTCCCTGGTGATGCCGCCGCCCACCCAGAGGACGAAGAACGCGAAGCCGAGCAGGGCAGTGATCGCCAGCAGCATGGCCAAGAACCACATTTTCGACATGTGAGGATGATGTCGCAGGTCGGATGCGGCCGCCATTCCAATCTGGTTTTTTGTCCGGTCAAGCAAAGTATTCGGCCCGAAAAAGATTTATGGCCGCTATCCCTTGCCGTGCACCGTATGGACTCGTGCGCGTGGACCTGCGGCTTCGCGGCTCACCGGACCCGATGCCCAGGGCCTCCCGATCTGCCAGACGCGACGGACGAGGCTGCCGTGGCCCTTGCTCCCGGAACCGAGGGCGGCTGCGGATACCGTCCACCCGTGACGACAACGTTCGATTTCTTCGTTGCTCTCGCCCAGGAGCTCAGGATCCGTAACGGGTCCTGCGAATTCCTCCGTGCCTACGCCGCTCACCGGGCGGACGGTCCGGACGAGAGCGACGGGTGGAGAGAGGCCGAGCTTGATACGGCCGGGAACCGGCTGGTCCTACGCCTGTCGACAACGGCGCGGGCCTTCTCGTGCGCGGTCTGGCCCCCGAGGCGCTCGACCGGTTCCGGGACCTGACACGGGGCGAGCGGCTGGACCTCTGACCGACCGGGCCCGGGCACCCCCTTTGCGCACGGTCAACGGCTGTGGCGGCCAGCCCCGTTCACCGGCACTGCGCGTCGATGTACCCCTGGAAGTCCGGGAACTCCTCCCGGGCCCGCCCGAGGATCTCCCCCGGATCACGGCAGGCGTCGGGGGCGTGCCGTCGGGCGACCTGCAGAGCGCCGGGGTCGGGCTCGCAGGGACCGTCGTCGCTCCACCCCATGGCCTCGCACGGCCCGTGTCCCTGGGCCACCAGCCACAGGAAGGCTCCGAGATCGGTGGCCATGACCGCGAGCTCCCCCTCCGAGCCGAGGAAGACCACGGGCTGCTCGGTCAGCGGCCGACCCTCCCGGACCAGCCACAGGCCGGTGTAGCCGCCCGAGCCCTCCATGCCGAAGAAGCGGAGCTCGCTGCCGTCGACCCCCTCGTTTCCGGTCCACAACCGGTACCACCACGCGGTCTCGTCAGGGTGCTCGAAGGCTTCGTACATCTCGAAGTCCATGTCCCGGGCGCCACGGGTCCTCCTGAGGTCTTCCAGCATCGGGGGGAAGGAGAGATCGATCATGGGTGGACGGTAGCGCTCCGTACGGACATCAGCCCGAGGGGCCCGCGCCTGCGGCGCACCCGGCCAGGATCACGGACTCCGGCTCCCGGCGGGTGGTCCCGGCCCCACTCCCCCGGGGCTCCGTGCCCTTCGGCACCCACGGGTGTCCGATACCTGCGGGCATGCTAGCTTCGGACCGTGGCAGGATCTCAGGAGCCGACGTCCCGCACCGTCCGCGAGGAGGTGCGGCGCAGGCTGCTCGCCGCCGGAAGCGTTCTCCTGGCCCTGTCCCTGCTGGCCGGGTGCGGGCAGGAGGCGGGCTCCGGTGAACCGGGCGATCCGGAGGAGAAGAGCTACGAGGGCGTACCCGAACTGCTCATCGTCGAGAACGACAACGCCGCGCTGGAGATCGTCCCCGGCGGCACCGACGAGGTGCGGGTACAGCGCGAGGCCGAAGGAAACCCGAACGGGGACTGGGAACTGACCGGCGACACCCTCCGCCTGGAAACGGACTGCGCGGCGTTCTCCGACTGCCGGATCCGCTACCAGGTCATCGTCCCGGCCGACACCGCACTGACGGTGGCGACCGACGAAGGCCCCGTCACCGTGTCCGGGTTCAGCGCCCCGGTCGAGATCAGCTCCGGGAACGGCGGCCTCGACATCTCCGACGCCACCGGACCGCTCACCCTGACCTCGGTCAACGGGGACATGAACCTCACCGGGATCGGTTCGGAGAGCCTGAGCGCCGCCACCGACAACGGCGACATCGACGCCGCGTTCACCGAAGCCCCCTCCGAGGTCGAGGTCAGCACCAACAACGGTGACGCCACGATCGCCCTGCCCGGCGGCCCCTACGCCGTGTTCGAGACCTCCGACAACGGTCGGGTGGTCGCCGACGTCCCGGTGGACGAGGCCAGCGACAACACCGTCACCGCTCGGACCGGGAACGGGACCATCTCCCTGATCCCGGCCGACTGACCTCCGGCCCGGATCCCGTCCCCCGCGTCATCCCAGGGACATTCGCGGCCGGCGCCCCTCATGACACTCGCGGGGAGCGGCCCGGGGCCCGGGGAGCGCCCCCGGGCCCGCCTGGCTCAGAAGAAGTCCCTGCGGCCCGCCAGGGAGTCGATCCACTGGTGCAGGTGGCCCGTCCAGTCGCGTCCGGCGCCGTCGTGGTGGTTCACGGTGAAGCGGTGGAAGGTGTCGCGGCCCTCGGAGAAGAGCAGGCCCGGCTTCTTGTCCAGCTCCAGCACCACGTCCACACCGTGCTCGTCGGTGACCAGGGACAGCTCCAGTTCGTTCAGGCCCCGGTAGCGGCTGGGGGCGTGGAACTCGATCTCCTGGTAGAAGGGCAGCCGCTGCCGGGTCTGGGCGATGCGGCCCCGCTCCAGGTCGGCGTGCTTGAAGGTGAACCCGAGGGAGAACAGGGAGTCCAGGATGGCGGCCTGCGCGGGGAGGGGCTCGATGCCCACCGGGTCCAGGTCGCCGGGGTCGACCGCGTTCGCCACGTGCAGGCGGGTGTTCACACCGAGGTTCATGCGGTGCAGGTGACGGCCGCGGTAGGCGGTGACGGGGGTTTCCCAGGGCACGAAGAGCTCGAAGGGCACCTGGAAGCGCTGTCCGGGAACCAGGGCCACGCCCTCGCCCAGGCGTACCCGGTGGAACTCCATGTCGCTGTTGACCTCGTGGTCACCGACCTCGGTCTCGACCCGGGCCTGGAGGCCGACGGTGAGCTGCTCGACCTGCTGCTCGACGTCGCCGCCCTCGATGACGACGGTGCCCCGCAGGGAGCCCCCCGGAACGGTCACGGACGAGTCCAGAGAGGTTTCCACCGAGGCTCCACCGAATCCGATACCGGCGAGCAGACGCTTGATGACCATGGATACTTCCTTTTCCCGGTGGGTGCGTGGCCGGGAGCGTCGGGGATGGCGGGCGCACCCGGAGTCTGGGGGTGCGGCCGGGCCCCTGTGATCGTCCGGCCGCACTTGGCTGGGTGCCCGGGCTCAGTGGCGCCCGGAGACACGGCCTAGAGCAGGCTGCGGTTGCCTGCGATGGCGTGGACCCACTCGTGGAGCTTGGCAGCGATCTCCTCGGGGTCGGTGTCCTCGTGCTCGATGCTCAGGCGCAGGAGGGTGTCGCCGCCCTCGCTGAAGAGGATGCCGGGCTTCTTGTCCAGCTCCAGCACCACGTCCACACCCTCGTCGTCGGTGAGGAAGGTCAGCTCCAGCGACTCCAGGCCCTCGTACTGACCCGCGGCGGAGTACTCGAGCTCCTGGTAGAAGGGCAGCTTCTGGCGGGTGCCGGGGATCTCGCCCTTCTCCAGGTCGACGCCCTTCAGGACGAAACCCAGTGCGTCCAGCGCCTGCAGGACCGCGGCCTGGGCCGGAAGGGGCTCGATGAGCAGCGGGTCCACGTCCTTGCGGTCCAGGGCCTTGTCCACGTGCAGACGGGTGTTGAGGCCCACGTTGTCCAGCACGTGGGTGCCCCCGATGGAGGTGATGGGGGCCTCCATCGGAACGATCATCTCGAAGGAGAGCTCGAACTCCTGCTCGGGCTCCAGCTCCATCTCCTCGTCGGTGAGCGTCTGCTCGGCGACGACCACGTCGATGGTGTACTCGCCCGACTGCGTCTCACCCTCGGAGTCCTCGTACTCGTACTCCTTCTCCACGTTGGCGCGGAGACCGACGCTGATGCCCTCCAGTGTCTGGGCGACCTTGCCTCCGGTGACCTTGAGGGTGCCGGTGACGGTACCGCCCGGCTGGACGGTCTCGTTGTCGAGGGTGGTCTCTACGGTGGCACTGCCGATGCCGACACTGGCGAGCATGCGCTTGAAGATCAAAGCGTCTTCTTCCTACCTAGGTCCGCTGCCCGAGCGCCAGGGGAGGTGGGCGGTGGGACCGATGGGGGTTCGTGGAGAATCCGGCGCTGTTGGTAGGACGCGTCGCTGGTGGTACCGGTTCCCGCCGCTGTGGAGTTTTCCGCACTTTCTTCGGTACCGGCCACGGGGCGGAGACGGTCCGCGACGGGGCGCGCGGTCCGGCGGCGTGGTGGACGCTTCCCGGATGGATCACCGGTGGGCCGAACTCGGCCGAGCTCTGATGGGGGCGGGCCCTCAGGCGTCCGATCCGGCAGCCGACGGCGGTACCTCGACGACGAAGAACAGGAATCCGATCCTGGTCGACAGGTCCTGGAAATCGTCGGGGAACAACTCACGGGCGGCCGGGTCGGGCTGTGGTTCGCTGAGGACGGCGAGGCGGAAGCCGGCTGCGGTGAAGGCATCGGTCATCGCGTGCAACGGCCGACGCCAGAACCTCAGCGTGGCGGGCCGCCCGTTGAACGTGAACTCGTCGGAATAACTGGTGGTCGCGAAGTAGTCGGGCCGGGGATCCTGGATCGCGTAGTCCGCGAACGGGTGCTGCACCGACACGATCAGCCGACCGCCGGGCCTGAGCACGCGCCGCATCTCGGCCAGCGTCGGCCCCCAGTCCTCCAGGTAGTGCAGCACCAACGACGCGACCACGTCGTCGAACGAGCCGTCGGCGAACGGGAGGGGGTCGCTCAGGTCGACCACGCGCAGGTCCGTATCGTCACCGAGCCGCTCTCTGGCCAATGCCAGCATCCCGGCGCTGGCGTCAATGCCGGTGACGACGGCGCCGCGCTCGCGCAGAGCAGCGGACAGGGGACCCGAGCCGCAGCCGGCGTCCAGGATCCGGCGACCGGCCACGTCTCCGGCGAGGGCCACCATCGCGGGCCGCTCGTAGTACGCGTTCTGGATGTTGCTCTCGTTCTCCGCCGAGTACGCCTCGGCGAAGCTGTCGTAGTCGTTCGCCCGAACCGGGTCCGTAGGCTGGGCGAGACTCTCGGGCACGTCGGTAACGCGTTCCATCGCCGCAGCCTAGCCTTCGCGCGATCCGCCGGACAAGCCTGGTCCGACCGGCACGTGTCGCCTCTGCGCCAGGACGATGACGGCCCTGGTCAACGAGGTGTGTTCCGTTCGATGCGCCCTCGAGGGGGCCGAGGAAAAAGCAAAGGCGAGGGGTAAAAATACTCCTCGCCACTCTTAATTTATAGCGCACCCCGGGGCTTGCGGCAAGACCCGGGGCATGCCGCAGAATCAACGCTCGTAGCCGGAACCTCCAGGTGAGGGGACCGACAGGCGCGTGTGCCGCTGTCGGTGCGCAGGCCGCACGGGGCGGCCGGGGTCCGGGCTGAACGAACGGGGAGAGCTCATGTTCGACGTGATCGTGGTCGGTGGCGGTCCGACCGGCTTCGTGCTGGCCGCCGAGTTGCGGCTGCACGGTGTGCGCGTACTCGTGCTGGAGAGGGACGCGGAGCCGACCAGGGTGGTTCGCGCGCTCGGCCTGCACGCGCGCAGTATCGAGCTGATGGACCAGCGGGGCCTGCTGGAGCGGTTCCTCGCGCTCGGTCGGCGGTATCCGCTCGGTGGTTTCTTCGCGGGGATCGCCAAACCGGCACCGGAGGGGCTGGACACCGCGCACCCCTACGTCCTCGGCATCCCGCAGCCCACCGTCGACCGCCTGTTGGCCGAGCGCGCCACCGAACTCGGCGCCGGGGTCAGGCGCGGCTGTGCGCTGGTCGGATTGAGCCAGGACGAGCACGGGGTGAGCGCCGAGCTGTCCGACGGCACGCGGCTGCGTTCGCGCTACCTCGTCGGCTGCGACGGCGGTCGGAGCACGGTGCGCAAGCTGCTCGGCGTGGACTTTCCCGGTGAGCCCTCCAGGGTCGAGACGCTGCTGGGCGAGATGGAGGTGACCGCGCCGCCGGAGGAGGTCGCCGCCGTGGTGGGTGAGGTCCGTAGGACCCAGAAGCGGTTCGGTCTCGCGCCCTTCGACGGCGGGGTCCACCGCGTCATCGTGCCCGCCGACGGGGTGGCGCGGGACCGCGCGGTCCCGCCGACCCTGGAGGAGTTCAGGCGGCGGCTGCGCGCGGTGGCCGGTACCGACTTCGGTGTGCACTCACCGCGCTGGTTGTCCCGCTTCGGTGACGCCACCAGACTGGCCGAGCGGTACCGGATCGACCGGGTGCTGCTGGCGGGCGACTCGGCGCACATCCACCCGCCGACCGGTGGGCAGGGGCTCAACCTCGGGGTCCAGGACGCGTTCAACCTGGGCTGGAAACTGGCCGCCGAGGTCAACGGCTGGGCGCCGGAGGGGCTGCTGGACAGCTACGAGGCCGAACGGCGCCCGGTGGCCGCCGACGTGCTGGACAACACCCGCGCGCAGATGGAGCTGATGTCCACCGAGCCGGGGCCGCAGGCGGTGCGCGGGCTGGTGTCGGAGCTGATGGACTTGGACGAGGTGAACCGGTACCTGACCGAGAAGATCACCGCGCTCGGGGTCCGCTACGACTTCGGGGAGGGGCACGAGCTGCTCGGCGGGCGGATGCGCGACATCGGCCTGGGGCGGGGCCGCCTCTACGGGTTGCTGCACGGGGGACGCGGGCTGCTCCTGGACCAGACCGGGCGGCTCTCGGTGGAGGGCTGGGCGGACCGGGTCGACCACGTCGTCGACACCAGCGGGGAACTGGACGTGCCCGCCGTGCTGCTGCGTCCGGACGGCCATGTGGCGTGGGCGGGAGAGGACCAGGGGGCTCTGCTGGACGAACTGCCGAGGTGGTTCGGCGCCGCCTCAGGCTGAGTCGGACCCGGGCGGGCGGCGGGGCCGGTTCGGGAGCCGCTCCGCCGGCTGGGCCCCGGACCGGGGCCCTTGGATAACCTGCACCCGGAAGCGACGAGGGGATCGGCATGGACGAGGTCGAGGACCTGCCCGAACGCAGCCGTCAGGTGGCGCGGGCGCTCAGCGCGCTCGGGGCGCGGGGACGGGTGCGTGAACTACCCGCCTCCACCCGGACCGCGGCGGAGGCCGCCGAAGCCCTGGAGTGCGAGGTCGGCGCGATCGCCAACAGCCTGGTGTTCATGGCCGACGGGAAGCCGCTGCTGGTGATGACCAGCGGACGGCACCGGGTGGACCTCGCCCTGCTGGCCGAACGCCTGGGCAGGAAGAGGATCCGGCGTGCCGAACCGGAGGAGGTGCGGGCGGCGACCGGGCAGGCTATCGGCGGGGTCGCGCCCCTGGGCCACCCGGTACCGGTGGAGACCGTGGTCGATCCCGCCCTGGCGGACTATCCCCGTCTGTGGGCCGCGGGCGGTACCCCGAACACGATCTTCCCGCTCGACTACGCCGAGCTGGTCAGGATCACCGGCGGCTCCGAGGTCGCCGTCAACTGATCCGGCGGCCGTCGGCGGTCAGCCTGCCGGGGAGCGCTCCCCGCGGTGGACCGCCCTGTCGACACCCCAGGCGATCAGGCCGCAGACGGCGCCCACGGCGGTGCCGGTGACCAGGCTGCTCAGTGCCGCGAACCCGCGCACGACCACCTCCTGGACCACGGGCGGAAGGTCGCTCAGGTTGCCGCCGAGGGTCGGCGGAGCACCATCCCAGCTGGTGTTCCACAGGATCTGGTGGCCGAGCACGAGGAGAACGCCGTACAGGAGGCCCACCACGAGGAGCGTCAGGAACGGGTTCGGCACCCGCCGCCACAGCACCACGGTGATCCACACCAGGGGCGGAACGAACACAAACAGGGCGTTGACGAAGGTGCCCTCGTGGATGATCCAGAGGTCGTGCAGGACCACTCGGGGCGCCGCTACTAGGGCCAGGGCGACGACGGCGGGAAAGGGCAGCCCCAGGGCGGAACGGATGCGCGGCCCGGGACCGCTCCGCGGGGTGGGCCGGTCTGGTGGGTTCATGCGTCCCACGTTAGGAACGGGGGGGTAGGCGGCGCGTCAGCCCCCGGTCTCGACCTCCTACGTCCGAATGCGTCATCCCCCGACGCGCCGTACCCCCTACGGCGGGGCGTCGTGCGGTACGGTCGCCCCGACATCAGGTGGACGCTCACGCGCCCGGTCCGGGAAGGACTCCCCCCGCATGACCAGAACCGCTTGGATCGTGGCCGCGGCCTGTACGGCGGTCGCCCTGGTCGTCGGGTTCGGTGCCGGCTGGTTCGCCCAGCGGGCCTCGGCGGTGCCGCCCGCCCCGGAGCCCTCCGCCCGGAACCCGCACCCCGACGACGTGGAGGACCGGCCCGAGACCGGGTTCGAGCCGGTCACCGTCGGTCTGGACGAGACCCACGACTTCGGTGACGGGTTCACCATCGGCCTGGAGGGGTTCGAGCGCGGTGTCGAGGTGGGCGGGGTCGACCCCGACACGGGCGAGGAGGGGGATCTGCCCTACCTGTCGTGGACGGTGGAGATCGCCAACGAGGGCGCCGAGACCGTCCGGACCGGCCTGGTGACCAGGTCCTGTTCGGTGGGCGACCCCCTGCGGGAGTCCGGTTCCCCGGTGCTGGGCGACAGCGTGAACCCTCCCGAGAGCCTGGACCCCGGGCAGTCCGGGTCGTGGGACGAGGACTGCTGGGCGGACGAGGAGGACACCCACGTCCAGTACACGGTCGAGTTCCACGACCAGGACTTCGTTCCGCTCTACCCGGCGGTGACCTTCGCGGGGACGGTCGACTGAGCGGCGGCCCGGGCCGGTCCGCGCAGGCCGGCGGGCGGCGCCCCGCGGCGGCCGGGCAACGGCGGGCCCCGCGGTTTTCCCCGACCGGTACGGGCGTCGGCTTCCCCGTTTTGCCGCACCGGTGGAACGGGCCGGGAACACCGTCGCACCCCGTGCGACCCGCCCCTGTTCAGGGCCGTGGTTCAGGGCCGCGGCCCTGCGGGGACTCTGGACACGGGACAACCCAGTGGGAGAATAAACAGCGTGAAGAACCACGAATCGGACATGCCAGATCCCGTCCAGGACGCGCCGGAGGTCGGGCCGCCTAAGGAGAGCGCGGCGGGGGTCCCGGCCGTGCTCAGCAGCGTGCGCCACGTGGGCGAGCAGGCCGGGGTGCGGCGCGGGGTGCCCGCGATGCTCGCCGTCAACCAGAAGGGCGGGTTCGACTGCCCCGGGTGCGCCTGGCCGGAGCCCGACAGGCGGCACAGGGCGGAGTTCTGCGAGAACGGTGCCAAGGCGGTCGCCGAGGAGGCCACCCGCCGGGCCGTGACCGGGGACTTCTTCGCCCGGCACCCGGTCGCGGAGCTGTTCGAGCGCTCCGGGTACTGGCTGGGCCAGCAGGGGCGGCTGACCGAGCCCGTGTACCTGCCCGAGGGCGGCACCCACTACGAGCCGATCTCCTGGGACCGTGCCCTGGACATGGTCGCCGAGGAGCTGCGCGCTCTGGACACCCCCGACGGCGCCGTGTTCTACACGTCGGGGCGCACCAGCAACGAGGCGGCCTTCGCCTACCAGCTGCTGGCCCGCCAGCTCGGCACCAACAACCTGCCCGACTGTTCGAACATGTGTCACGAGTCGTCCGGGTCGGCGCTCACCGAGACGCTGGGCGTGGGCAAGGGCAGCGTGTCCCTGGAGGACGTCCACCAGGCCGACCTGATCATCGTGGCCGGCCAGAACCCCGGCACCAACCACCCCCGGATGCTCTCCGCGCTGGAGCGGGCCAAGCGTTCCGGGGCCCGGATCGTCACCGTCAACCCGCTGCCCGAGGCGGGCATGCGCGAGTTCCGCAACCCGCAGAACGCCCGGGGCCTGGTGGGGCGCGGCACCGAGCTGACGGACCTGTTCGCGCAGATCCGGCTGGGCGGGGACCTGGCCCTGTTCTCGGCGGTCAACCGGTTGCTGTTGGAGGCCGACCGGCGCGGCGGCGAGGTCCTGGACCACGGGTTCGTGGACGCGTACACGCACGGGTTCGAGGAGTTCGCCGAGGCGCTGCTGGCCGAACCAGAGGACGAGTTCTGGGCGCGGACCGAACGCGACACCGGTCTGACCCGTGCGCTCGTCGAGGAGCTCACCGCGATGGTGGTCGCCTCGGAGCGGATCGTGGTGTGCTGGGCGATGGGGCTGACCCAGCACAGGCACTCGGTGCCGACCATCCGTGAGGTGGTCAACTTCCTGCTGCTGCGCGGCAACGTGGGACGGCCCGGGGCCGGCGTGTGCCCGGTGCGCGGCCACTCCAACGTGCAGGGCGACCGCACGATGGGTATCTTCGAGCGGCCCGCGGACGACTTCCTGGACGCTCTGGGGCGGGAGTTCGGTTTCGAGCCGCCCCGCGAGCACGGCCACGACACGGTGAACGCGATCCGGGCGATGGCGCGCGGTGAGGTGGGCGTGTTCTTCGCGATGGGCGGCAACTTCGTGGCTGCCACCCCGGACACCGAGGTGACGGAGGAGGCGATGCGCCGGGTGGGGCTGACGGTGCACGTGTCCACGAAACTGAACCGCTCGCACGTGGTGACCGGTACGCGCGCGCTCATCCTGCCCGCCCTGGCCCGTACCGACCGTGACCTGAGCGGGGATCAGCCGCGCTGGGTGACGGTGGAGGACTCGATGGGGCTGGTGCACGCCTCGCACGGGGTGTTGCCGCCGCTGTCGGAGGGGATGCGCTCGGAGGTCGACATCGTGCGCGGACTGGGCCGGAGGCTGTTCGGGAACGGTCCGGTGGACTGGGACGCGATGGCCGACTACGACCGGGTGCGCGACCACGTGGCCGCGGTCGTTCCGGGGTTCGGGGACTTCAACGCCAGGGCCCGGCGGCCGGAGGGGTTCACGCTGCCGCACGCCCCGCGCGACGACCGGCGCTTCCCCACCGCGACGGGCCTGGCCAACTTCACCGTCAACGGCACCTACGCGCCACGGGTCCCTCCGGGTCGGCTGCTGTTGCAGACGCTGCGCTCGCACGACCAGTACAACACCACGATCTACGGGTTGGACGACCGGTACCGGGGCGTGCGCCGCGGTCGGCGGGTGGTGCTGGTCAACCCCGAGGACGCCCGGGAGCTGGGGTTGGCCGACGGGGCCTACACCGACCTGGTGGGCGAGTGGTCGGACGGCCGGGAGCGGCGGGCCCCGCACTTCCGGGTGGTGCACTATCCGACGGCGCGGGGCAGCGCGGCCGCGTACTACCCGGAGACCAACGTGCTGGTGCCGTTGGACTCCACCGCGGAGGTGAGCAACACTCCCACGTCCAAGTCGGTGGTGGTGCGTTTCGAGCCGTCCCCCGAACGCGTCTAGCCGACCGGGGGCGTTGCCGGTGAGCGCCGGCGCGGTGGAGCCTCGCGGCCACCGCGGCCGGCGGGGCGCCCGGTCCCGGTCAGCGGCGTTCCCGGAAGCGGCCGAAGCGGACCTTGGGCGGGCGGGGCAGGCGGGGCCGCCACCGCAGCCACGGGAGCCACGGCTCCTGCGGCGGCAGCGGGATCGTGGGGTCCTCCAGGTCGCCCTGGAGGACGTCCTCGACCTCCTCGAAGCGGATCCCGGCGAACACCATGATGTCGGCGGCGACCATCTCCACGGCCAGGTGCGTGGCGTGGGTGACGGGGTCGTCCTCGGCGTTGCTGGCCCCGTACAGGCGCGCCGCGGTGAGTGCCTGCTCCACGGCCTGTTCGCGGGTCTGCCTGCTGCTGAGGTCGTCGGCGAGAATGGCCAGGACGGCGGCCATGCCGCGCACGATGGGGCCGAGTTCACGGCGCTCCTCCGCGCCCATGGAGGTGGTGGTCCTCGCCAGGTACAGGCAGCTCTCGCCGAGGAGGATGAGCCGTTCGATGATGGCGTCCTCGTCCAGTACGGGCTGTGTGTCCCCCCAGCGGATGGTGGAGAGGCGGATCGTGGACATGCTGGCCTCGCGGGCCCGGCTGAGTTCGGCCATGGGGCGGCTGAGGTCACCGAGCCGGTTGACGACCTGTTCGCTGGAGGCCTCGCCCTCCTCGGTCAGGGACAGCCCCACCGCGTCGAGCATGTCGGCCATCTCCTGCAGGGCGTTCTCCTCGATCCGCCTCAGCATGGCGACCAGGCGGGCCGGGAAGAGGAGTTGGCTGAAGAGCAGGGCGACGCCGGCCCCGATCAGCGCGTCCACCAGTCGGCCCGTCCCGGGGTTGCCGCCGATGAGGATGGTCGCGAGGATGGCGCTGGCGGCGGCCTGGCCGATGATGATGCGCTCGGCGTTGACCGCGACCGCGGCGGTCATGGCGATGCCGGTGCCCAGTGCCAGGGCCAGGACGCCCCGGTCGGTGACCAGCAGGGCGAACTCTCCAGCGATGATGCCGAGGAAGACCCCGGTGAGCAGCCGGATGGCGTTGGCCCCGCGTTCGCCGCCCGAGGCGTTGAGCGCGATGACGGCGGCGATGGGCGCGAAGAAGGGGTAGTGGTCCTGGACCAGGCCTCCGGCGATGGTCCAGGCCAGTGCGGCGGCGATGACGGCCAGCAGGATCTGGGACAGGTACGAGGACACGCGCCGACGCGCCTTGGACACGGCGGCTCCGACCGCGCGCCGCATGGATCGTCCTCCCGTGGACAGAGCTCCCATGTTCTCCTTCGCCGCTCGCAGACGCCGGAGGTCCGGGGGGACCGGCTCTGTCATTCATACCGGCCGAAGCGGGCGGAGTGTGGTTGCGCCATGCCTGGGCGAGTGGCTCCGGGCCCCGGTGGGAGGTGCCGTGCGGTCTGCCCCGTACTGTGTCGGCATGCCTACGATCTACCTGATCCGCCACGGTAAGGCCTCCCCCGAGGCGGCGGACTACGACGAGCTGAGCCCCACCGGGTACGAACAGGCGCGCCTGCTGGGCGCCGAACTCAAACGGCGTGGGCTGAGCGCGGGCCCCGTGGTCTCGGGGTCGCTGCGGCGTCAGCGCCAGACCGCCGAGACGGCCCTGGCCGAGGCCGGCCTGGATGTGCGGCCCTCGGTCGACGAGCGGTGGAACGAGTACGACCACCTGCACCTGTTGGGCCGCTACCCGACCGGTGAGGGCTCGCTCCAGCAGCGCTTGGACGCCTCCCTGACCTCGTGGACCGCCTCGGGTGAGCGGGGCGAGGGTTCGTGGACGTCCTTCCGTGCGGGCGTGCGGGCGGGACTGGACGCGCTGACGTCGCGTCTGGACAGGGGGGAGACGGCGCTGGTGTTCACCTCGGCCGGGGTGATCGGGACCGTCTGCTCGGCGCTGCTGGGCGCCCCGGACTCCGGGTTCGTCGCGATGAACCGGGTGGTGGTGAACGGTTCGGTGAGCAAGCTGGTGCACGGCCGCGGCGGTACCCAGCTCCTGTCGTTCAACGACCACGCCCACCTGGAGCAGGGCGGTCCGGAGCTGATGACCTACCGCTGAGCCGCCCCTTTTCACACCCGCTACATACCGACTGGTTGGTTTTGAGTTGCGGGGGTCCTCAGGACCGGCGTTCGGCGTCGCGGGCCAGGACTGCGCGCAGCCCGAGCTCGTAGCCGAGGACCCCGCACCCGGCCACGTACCCGGCGGCCACCGGGGCGGTCACGGAGGTGTGGCGGAACTCCTCGCGGGCGTAGACGTTGGAGATGTGCACCTCGACCACGGGTGCCTCGACCGCGTCGACGGCGTCGCGCAGGGCGATGCTGTAGTGGGCGTAGGCCCCGGGGTTCATCACGATCCCGGCGAAGTGCCGGGCGGCGTGGATCCGGTCGACCATGCCGCCCTCGCTGTTGGTCTGCGCGCAGACCACCTCCGCGCCGAGCTCCCCGCCCAGGGCGACCACCCGCCGTTCGACCTCGGCCAGGGTGGTGGTGCCGTACTGTGCGGGGTCTCGGGTGCCCAGCAGGTTGAGGTTGGGGCCGTTGAGCAGCAGGACGGTGCGGGCGGTGTCGGTCATGCGGGTGCTTCCTGTCGTGGCGGTCCACAGCGGTGGTTCGGTGGGTCCAGGTTAGACCCGTCGCCCCGGCGGCCCCGGCCCGGCGGGCACCCGTCGGGCCAGGTAGCATACCGACCAGTCGGTTGATTACTTTTGGAGGCAACCCGTGGCGTCCACACTGCTGTCCGCGCGTGACCTGAGTTTCCTGCTCTACGAATGGCTCGACGCCGAGGCCCTGACCCGGCGCCCCCGGTACGCCGACCACTCCAGGGAGACCTTCGACGGAGCCCTGGAACTGGCCGAACGCGTGGCCACCGACCACTTCGCCCCGCACAACAAGGCCAACGACGCCAACGAACCGCACTTCGACGGCGAGCGCGTCCACCTCATCCCCGAGGTGAGGAAGGCCCTGGAGGTGTACGCCGAGACCGGCCTGTCCTCCATCGCGATGGACGCCTCCGTGGGCGGCGACCAGATCCCCCGGGTCGTCGCCAGCGCCTGCAACGCCTACTTCCAGGCCGCCAACCTGGGCACCTCCGCCTACCTCTCGCTGACCTCCGGCAACGCCTCCCTGCTCCTCGCGCACGGCAGCGCCGAGCAGGTCGACACGTTCGTGCGGCCCATGGTCGAGGGGCGCTTCACCGGCACCATGTGCCTGTCCGAGCCGCAGGCGGGCAGCTCCCTGTCCGACATCACCACCCGCGCCGAGGCCGCGGGGGACGGCACCTACCGGGTCTTCGGCAACAAGATGTGGATCTCGGGGGGCGACCACGAGCTGACCGAGAACATCGTCCACCTGGTCCTGGCCAAGATCCCCGGGGGGCCGCCCGGGGTCAAGGGGATCTCGCTGTTCGTCGTGCCGAAGTACCTCGTCAACGAGGACGGCTCCCTCGGCGAGCGCAACGACGTGGTACCCGCGGGGCTCAACCACAAGATGGGCTACCGGGGGACCGTCAACACCCTGCTCAACTTCGGCGAGGGCCAGCACACCCCCGGCGGCGAACCCGGAGCGGTCGGCTACCTGGTGGGCGAACCCCACCAGGGCCTGAAGTACATGTTCCACATGATGGACGGGGCCCGCATCGGCGTGGGCGCGGGCGCCACGGCGCTCGGCTACACCGGCTACCTGAAGTCGCTCGCCTACGCCCGCGAACGCCTCCAGGGCCGCCCCCTCGGCGCCAAGAACCCCGAGGAGCCGCAGATCCCCATCATCGGGCACACCGACGTCCGCCGGATGCTGCTCGCGCAGAAGAGCTACGTGGAGGGCGCCCTCGCCCTGGTCCTGTACTGCGCCAGGCTCGTGGACGACAAGGACAGCAGCGAGGACCCCGAGGCGGCCGAGAGGGCGCGGCTGCTCCTGGACGTGCTCACCCCGATCGTGAAGAGCTGGCCCTCCCAGTGGTGCCTGGAGGCCAACAGCCTCGCCATCCAGGTGCACGGCGGTTACGGCTACACCCGCGAGTACGACGTGGAGCAGCACTACCGGGACAACCGGCTCAACGCCATCCACGAGGGCACCCACGGCATCCAGGCCCTGGACCTGCTGGGCCGCAAGGCCGTCCTGGACGGCGGCGCCCGGCTGTCGCTGCTGGTGGAGACGGCCCGCGCCACCGCCGAGCGGGCACGTGCGCTCGGCGGCCGCGAGGCCGAGTACGCCGACCTGCTCGACGCGGCCCTGGACCGCACCGCGCAGACCGCCGGGGCGGCCTGGGCCGAGGGGGACCCCGCGGCGGCGCTGGCCAACGCGACCCCGTACCTGGAGGCGGTCGGCCACGTGGTCGTGGCCTGGCTGTGGCTGGACCAGCTGGTCGCCGCACACGGCGGCGAGGGCGAGTTCTACGAGGGCAAGCGGGCCGCGGCCGCGTACTTCTTCCGCCACGAACTGCCCCGCACCGGGCCCCAGTTCGACCTGGTCGCCTCCGGTGACCGCACCGTCCTGGACGTGTCCCCCGACGTTCTCTGACCCGGGGTCCGCCCCCGCGGCCGACCCCTCCTCCGGGAGCCGGCCGCGGGGGGCGCCGCGCGGTCGCCCGGGCGGATCAGGCGCGCCCGCCGACCCCGCCCGGACCGGGGCGGAGCCGACCGGGTTCGGGGACCCGCAGGACGAACAGGTGCCCGATGTCGGCTTCCTCGTACCCGTGGTCGGCGTTGGCCACCCGCATGCGTTCGGGAGTGATCTCCACGATCCGCACGGTGACCGGCTCCTCCCGGCCGGGCAGCTCCAGGAACCACGGATCGGCCAGGTAGGAGAGCCCGAGGGCGTCCAGCACCGCACGGGCCCCGGGCTCCGGCAGCACGTCGGCGACGGGGCGGCCGAACGGGGTGAGCGGCACGTGGCCGCCGGCCTCCGGACGCAGGTAGCCCAGCACCTCCCCGTCCTCCTCCCGGCGGTGGGGGAGCCAGTGCCCGGGGATCACGTCCCCGCACCCCGCAGACTCCGCTCGGCGTAGACCTCCATGGCCTCGCGCTGGTAGTCGGCCAGCCCGGGGGCCACCCGCTCGTACACCTCGCGCCAGGGCCCCTCCTCGGCGTAGACCCGCCCCAGGTGGGCGAAGGCGTCCGCGTCCGGGCTCCACATCCGGCGGATCCGCCGGTGGTGGTCCTCCACCTCCGCCTGGACGGCCGGGGCGTCGGCCGGCGTCCCCGCCCTCAGGTGTGCGGCCATCCGGGCCATCTGCTCGGCGGCCTCGGCGCGCATCCGCTCACCGTCCTGCGGGGTCATCCCCTCCCCCGCTTCCCTGGCCCGCTCCCACTGCTCGGGCCAGTGCGTGCGGGCCCGCTCGGCGTAGCGGGTGGTGTCGAAGCCCGCGAAGAGCTCCTCCGGTCGGCTGGTCATGTCGTCTCCCTCCAGTGCGTCGACGGTGCGGCGCACGGTCTGGACGAGGACGCTGAGACGGTCCCGCTCGGACTCCAGGTCGTGGAGGTGTCGGCGCAGCGCCGCCGCCTCGTCGCGTTCGGCGTCCAGGATCCGGCGGATGTCCGCCAGCCCCAGCCCGAGTTCGCGCATGACCAGGATCCGCTGGAGCCTGCGCAGCTCACGCCGACCGTAACGGCGCAGCCCGCCCGGCCCGGTGCTCTCCGGGACCAGCAGGCCGACGTGGTGGTAGTGGCGCAGTGTCCGGGAGGTCACCCCGCTCATCCGGCAGACCTCGCCCGTCGGCCACGACATCCCGTCTCCCCTCGTCGGGTCGGTTCCTCCGACCCGGAAACGACGCTAGGCGTTGACGCCGCGTCAACCGCAAGCCCGCGCACGCGCCGCGGTCGCCACGGCCCCCGGTCAGATGGCCTCGCGGCGTTGCAGGTAACTGAAGGCCGCCCATCCGGGCAGGACCGGGAACCAGAAGGTCAGCACCCGGAACAGCAGGACGGCGGGCAGGGCCACCGAGGTGGGGACCGCGGCCACCGTGGTGAGCCCGGCGATGAGGGCGGCCTCGACGGCGCCGAGCCCGCCCGGGGTGGGCGCGGCCGAGCCGACGGCGTTGCCCGCGAGGAAGACCACGGCGACGGCGACCAGGCTCACCTGGAGCCCGGGGCCGACGAAGGCCAGGACCGAGAAGTGCAGGCACAGCACGAAAGCCGCCGTCAGCAGCAGGGTGCCGCCGAAGCCGAGCAGGAGGCTGGCGGGCCGTTGGAGCATGTCCAGCAACTGGGGCAGGACACCGCTCAGGTAGGGGCGCAGCCGCGCGCGGACGGCGCGGCGCAGCTTCGGATGCAGCAGGACCGCGGCGACGGCGGCGGTCCCGCCGAGGGTGACGAGCACGACCGTCGGGGAGGGGGTGAACCCGGTCCAGTAGGAGGTTCCGGTCAGGTAGGCGCACACCAGCAGCAGCGGCACGTGGATGAGGAAGCCCACCAGTTGGGAGAGGCCGACGGCGGACAGGGCCAGCGAGGCGGGCACGCCGGTCTTGACCACGAACCGGCTGTTGACCGCGATCGATCCCAGTCCGGCCGGGGCGGCGATGCGCACGAACGACCCCGCGTACTGCACCAGGACCGTCCGCCACCAGGGAAGCCGTGCCGGGACGAAGCCGACCAGCACCATGGCGGCGCCGATCATGCACAGGGTGGCCATGACCAGGGCGGCCGAGGACCACCCGGGGTCGGCGTGGCGGATGGCGGCCAGGTCGACCCCGGCGAGCTGGTAGACGAGCACCAGCCCGACGACGGTGGCGACCACGAAGCTGACGATGGTGCGCGGGCGCATCCGTTCCAGGCGCGCGGGTTCGGCGGGCGCCTCGGGGGCCATCCTCGCGATGTGCCGGCGCAGCCCGACCAGGAGTCCGCGGTCGGATCCGCGGAGTTCGGCGCGGAGTTCGTGCGGCAGGCCCGGGGGCTGCAGCAGGGGCAGGAGTGCGGCGGTGGCGTTCACGCCCAGGGCCCGTACCGCCGAGGCGACCGCGCGTTCGGATCCCACCCGCAGGGCCAGCAGGGTGAGCATCGCGGCGCTGTCCAGGGAGGTGCGGATCTGGGAGGCGGCGACCGCGCCGCGGTCCACCCCGGTCAGGGCCGCGGTGCCGGGGGCGTCGGCGAGGACGCCGACGGTGGCGCTGTTGAGGTGTCCGTGGGAGATGCGGCGCCGGTGCAACAGGCCGAGCTGGTGCCAGAGTCCGTCGATCAGGGGGTCGGTGATCTCTGCCGGATCCAGGTCGGACAGGCCCCTGAGCCGGGATCGTTCGCGGGCCAGGAGAACGGTTCCCGGGGCGAGTTCGCCCAGTGCGAGGACACGTGGGGCGTCGACCCCGGCGTCGCGGGCCGCGAAGCTCATCAGCGCGGCGTGTTCGGCGCGTCTGCGGACCCCGTAGAGCATTCGGGGTGCGACGGGTCCGCGCAGCATGAGCAGGTCGAGCAGGCGCCACCAGAAACCCCTGGTGTTCTCGGAGCTGAGCACGGAGATCTCGATCTGGCGTCCGTCGGTGAGGTCGGCCAGGTAGCGGGGGTCGCCCTCCTCGTCGCTGCCGGCGCGGGTGATGCGGTCGGCGGTCAGGTCGAAGCGGTGGAGTTCGTCGTGGATACGGCCGGTGGCGGGGGGCGGCACGCTCGCGCTGACGGCGTAGCGCGCCAGGGAGGCGCAGGTCAGACCGATGAGGATGGTGAAGAGGACGGCGAGGATGCTGCTGACCCCGGCCATGAGGGAGACCAGGGCGATCGCGGTGTTGGCGGCCCAGATCAGGGAGCGCACCCGGGGCTGTCCGGCGGGCATGGTGCGGGCGAAGGCGATACCGGCGGCGACGTAGCCGAGGGTGGCGGCGGTCAGGACGCCGTCGGGCAGCCCGGGAAGCGGTTCGGCGCTGTAGGTGGCGGTCTTGAGCACCGAGTTGACCCAGGAGGTCATGGCGTAGGCGGCCACCGCGGCGAGGGCCGGTCGCAGCAGGTCGCGCAGGCCCCCGGTGATCAGGGTGCGCAGGACCACGTAGGCGACCAGGACGATGAGCAGGAGGTTGGCGCCCACAGCGGTGAGGAAGAGCAGCCAGGACGGGATCACCGCGCGGAGCTGGGTGGCGTCGTCCGTCGGCGCTCCGTCGGCCACCGCGTCGCTGACCAGGAGCAGGACCAGGAAGACCAGGACCAGCCCGGCGATCCCGGCCAGGAGGTCGACGGGGCTGCGCGGGGCGTGTGCTGCGGAGCGGCCCGGGGCGGGGGCCGGTGTGTCGGTCGGGGTTGTTGTCACGGAAACAAGCCTGCCCGACTCATGGGGGTTCGGGCACCAGGGACGCGGGTGTTTCGTCCGTTCCGCGTCCGTCGGCCCTGCCGCCGGACGCGGAACGGCGCCGTCGGGCGGACCCGGCGGCGCCGTGGATCGGGTTCGGTGCGTCCCGTGCCGGCGGACTACTCCGGGAGGGGGAGGAGTCCGCGCTGGTAGGCGCGGGCGAGGTTGCGGGGGACGCGGTACTCGCGGCCGCCGATGTGCACGGTGACCAGGTCGGGGGTCGCGGCCTTCCACTGGGATCGGCGGGTGCGGGTGTTGGACCGCGACATCTTGCGTTTGGGAACGGCCATGTGCCCTGGGCCTTTCTGTTCGGGCGGCGGGAGGCCCCACCGCCCGGTTCTTTCGGTTACCTGCGCTGGTAGCGGCGCTGGAAGCGCTCCACCCGGCCGGCGGTGTCCACGACGCGCGCGGTGCCGGTGTAGAAGGGGTGGCTGGCGCTGGAGATGTCGACGTCGACCAGCGGGTAGGTCCGTCCGTCCTCCCACTCGATGGTCTTCGCACTGGTCTTGGTGGACCGGGTGAGGAAGGCGAAGTCGGCCGCCTTGTCGCGGAAGACGACGGGCGCGTACTCGGGGTGGATGTCTTTTCGCATACGGTTCTCCGTTGGATTCGGGCCGCTGGTCAGCGTTCCTCGCGGAACTCGACGTGGCGGCGGAGCTTGGGGTCGTACTTGCGCAGGACCAGGCGGTCGGGGGTGTTGCGTCGGTTCTTCCGGGTCACGTAGGTGGTCCCGGTCCCCTCCGTGGACTTGAGCTTGATGATGGGGCGGGTGTCGTTGCGTGCCATGGGCGCCTCCTCGGCTGTCGGACCTAACAACCAAATGATAACCGTTTTCATTCCCATGGCGACCACGCGACACCGCACCCCTGAATACAGGGGAAAAACTACTTTCTGTGATTACCTCGTCACATAAAGCTCGAAGCAGTGTGCGTCACGCCCGGTCGGAGGAGAGAGAATGGCACCCGAACACGGACCCGGTCGGCGGCAGGTCCTGCGCGGTGGAGCGGGGATCGGTGTCCTCACCGCGGCCGCCCTGTTCGGCGACACCGCCCCGGCCGCCGCGACCGTCCCCGACACCGGTTCGGCGCCCGCCTTTCGCGGGGTCCCCCCCGCCCGGGCCGACGCGGTGACCGTCCCGCCCGGGTACACCGCCCGGGTCCTGCTCCCCTGGGGCGCGCCGCTCCACCGCGACACCCCCCGCTGGCGGCCCGACGCCTCCGACACCGCGGCCGAGGCCGCACGCCAGGTGGGCACCGGGCACGGCGGACTGCGCTACGTCCCCCTGCACCCCGGCCACGACGGGGGGCGCAGGGGACTACTCGTGCTCAACCACTCCTGGGCCGACCCGGTCCTGCTGCACGCGGACGGCGGCCGCGCCGCCACCGCCGCCCGCACCGACAAGGAGATGGCGTCCCTGGGGATGACCGTGGTCCGCGTCGAGCTCACGAACGGGCGCTGGCGGGTCCTCGACGACGAACTCAACCGGCGGCTCACCGCAACCTCGCCCACGCACCTGACCGGTCCGCTCGCCGGGCACCGGGACCTGGAGACCGGCGCCGAACCGGCGGGGGTCATCGGTGGTTCCGCGCACGCCACCACCCCGTGGGGGACCTATCTGACCGGTGAGGACACGCTCGGCGACGTCTTCGGCACCAAGGTCGCGGGCTGGACCGCCACCGAGACCCAGCGCCGCTACGGGCTCACCGGGGGCGGCGGGGTCTACGGCTGGCACACCCACCGGGAGCGCTTCGACCTGGCCCGCAACCCCAACGAGGCGCACCGGTTCGGTTGGACCGTGGAGGTCGATCCCTTCGACCCCTCGTCCGCACCGGCCAAACGCACCGCCCTGGGGCGCCTGGCCCACGGCGGTGCGGCCGTCACCGAATCGCGCGGACGGGCGGTGGTCTACATGAGCGACCGGACCCACGTCTACAAGTTCGTCGGCGCGAGGCCCTGGCGCGAGGCCCTGGGCAGGGGCCCGGGCCCTCTGGACAGGGGCACCCTCTACGCGGCCCGGCTGTCCTCGGACGGTCTGGGGAACTGGCTCCCCCTGGTCCACGGCCGGTCCGGGCTGACCGGGAGGGACGGTTTCGCCGACCAGGCCGAGGTGCTCCTGCGGGCACGCGAGGCAGCCGACGCGGTGGGGGCCACCGGGTTCCGGCGGCCGGGCACCCCCGCCGTCCACCCGGAGACGGGGGTGGTCTACTGCCCCGAGGCCGCCGGCAGCGGAGGCGGCCGGGTGCTCTCCTGGACCGAGGGGGCCCGCGACCACGGTGCCACGCTCTTCTCCTGGGGCGAGTTCGTGCGGGCCGGGACGGCGTCGGACGACGGTCGCGGCGCGGTCTTCGCCGCCCCGGTCGGATTGCACTGCGGTGGTGACGGCCGACTGTGGATCAGGACGGACGTGGCCCGGCCCGGCGAGGCGGACGAGGACGCACGCGTGCCCCCGGCCAACAGCGCCCTGCTGTGCGCCGACCCCGAGAGCGGCCAGGTCCGGCGCTTCCTGACCGGGCCGCGCGGCTGCGGGATCGGGGGCACCGCGTCCAGTCCCGACCAGCGCACCCTGTTCGTCACCGTGCAGGGCCCCGGTTCGGCCGCCGCCCGGGTGGGCGCGCCCACGGTGGACGATCCGCGCGCGGTGAGCAACTGGCCGGGTTTCGACCCCGCTGGCCGGCCCCGGTCCGCGGTGGTGGCGGTCCGCAAGGACGACGGCGGGATCATCGGGACCTGAGTCCGGCGGTACTCCCGGGGACAGTCTCCGGCACGAGTGCCACGGAGGCGGCGGGTAGGGCAGGCCCGTAGCCGGAGGTAGGGCGGGCGGCCTTCACCCGGGGCAAGCCGTTCCCCTAGCTTGGGACCGTGAGTGCGGAGCCGGAGGAGACGACGCCGCCCCGGGAGGCGGCCGCGCCGCGCACACCCCTGGAGGCGCTGCGACGGCGGTGCTTCCTGCGCTCGTCCTGGCCCTGGCGGAGTCTGGTGTACCTGGCCTCCACGGTGGTCGTCGGTGCGGTGACCGCGACCCTGAACACCCCCTTCACCTTCCCCCTCCTCCATCTGGGCACCGTCCTGGAGGAGATGGTCCGGGGCGGGAGCCGGCCGAACTGGCTCCTGGCGTCCCTGCTCGGGTCGGGGCTGGCCCTGCTCCTGCTGTTCGGTCCCCTCGTGGCGGTCCCCGTCGCCCGGTTCGAGCGCTGGCGGCTGGGCCTGGTCCACCCCCCGGTGGTCAGCGGGCACCGGCCCGGCGACGGGGGCGTGCTCCGCTGGCTGCGCGTGCGCTACACCGAGGCGGCGACCTGGCGGGAGTTCGCCTACGTGCTCCTGCTGGTCACGGTTCTCGACACGATCAGCTGGTCCGTGCTGTTCCTGTCCGTGGGCGCGGGCGCCTTCCTCCTGGCCTCCCCGGTGGCCACCGCCCTCGGCTGGACCGTCAGCCTGTTCCCCTGGAGCTTCGACGATCCCCTGCGCACGCTCCCCCTGGCCGGGCTCGGGCTCGTCCTCCTCCTGGTGTCCCCGTATCCCGTCGCCCTGGCCGCCCACGCACACACCGCGCTGGCCCGCATACTGCTGGACGACCGCGGAACCGACGAGCTGCGTTCGGAGCTGGTCGAGGTCACCCGCTCCCGCGCCCGTCTGGTGGACGCCTTCGAGGCCGAGCGCCGCCGGATCGAACGGGACCTGCACGACGGCGCCCAGCAACAGCTGATCTCTCTGGCGATGCAGGTGGGGCTGGCCCGGATGGACGCCCCGCCCGGCAGTGACATGGAGCGGGCCCTGTCCTCGGTGCACGCCCAGGCCAAGGAGATCATCGGCTCCCTGCGCGAGATCGTCCACGGCATCCACCCCAGGATCCTCAGCGACCGGGGGCTGCCCGCCGCCCTGCCCGACCTGGCCGACCGTTCCGCCGTCCCGGTACGGACCCGCGTGGACCTGCCCCGGCGCCTGCCCGCACATGTGGAGGGCACCGCCTACTACGTGGCCGCCGAGTCGCTCAGCAACATCGCCAAGCACGCCGGCGCCACCAGTGTCCGGTTGAGGGCCGCCCTGGACGGTGACACGCTGATCGTCGAGACCACCGACGACGGCCGGGGCGGCGCCGACCCCGGCGGGGGCACCGGGCTCACCGGCCTGGCCGATCGGGTCGCCGTGGTGGGCGGCAGGATCTGGCTGTCCAGCCCCGCGGGCGGACCCACACGGCTTCGAGCGGAGATCCCTTGTCCTGCATCCGGGTAGTACTGGCCGAGGACGGCGCCCTGCTGCGCGAGGGCCTGTCCGGCCTGCTGCAGAGGTTCGGCTTCGACGTGGTCGCGGCGGTCGGTGACGCCGGGGCACTGGTCGGGGCGGTCGAGGAGCACGAACCCGACCTGGTGGTCACCGACATCCGGATGCCTCCGGACTTCGGCGACGAGGGGTTGCGGGCCGCTGTCGGGGTGCGTCGCTCCCGGCCCGCCCTGGCCGTGGTGGCGCTCAGCCAGTACGTCGAGTCCAGCTACGCCGCCGAGCTGCTCGACTCCCAGGACGGCCGCGGCGTCGGGTACGTCCTCAAGGAGCGCGTGGTCGACGTCGCCGATTTCGCCGACACCCTGCGCAGGGTCCACGGTGGCGGCACGGTCATCGACCCCACGGTGGTCCGCCAGCTGGTCCGCCGCCGCAGCACCCCGTTGGAGCGGCTCTCCGAACGCGAACGCGAGGTCCTCGCCCTGCTCGCCGAGGGCCGTTCCAACGCGCGGATCGCCCGGGACCTGGTGGTTTCCGAGCCCACCGTCGGCAAGCACATCGGCAACATCCTCGCCAAGCTGGACCTGCCCCCGGAGGGCACCGACGTGGACCGTCGGGTCATGGCCGTCCTCACCTACCTGCGGGAACGGCCCGAGTAGGCGGAGCGGGCGAAAGGCCCCGGCGGGCGCGTCCGCCGAGGCGGCGGGGCCCCGGACACGCGATGGGCGCCGCAGGGGGTCTCCCCCCACGGCGCCCATCGGGGAACGGCGTGCCGAACCCGTTCGCGCGTGCTGCTAGGCGGCGCGCCCGGCGACCCGTTCGGCGCGTAGTTCGCGGGCCTCGTCCGGGTCCAGCACCGGAGCCGCGGTCAACAACTGCCGCGTGTACTCACTACGCGGACTCTCATACACCGAGTCACTGTCCCCCATCTCCACCACCTCACCCTTACGCATAACCGCCACCCGATCACTCACCTGACGCACCACCGCCAGATCATGAGCCACGAAGATATACGTCAACCCGAAGTCGTCCTGCAACTCCGACAACAACCGCAACACCTGATCCTGCGTGGACACATCCAACGCCGACACCGGCTCATCACAGATAATCAGCTTCGGCTTGAGGATCAACGCCCGCGCAATAGCGATCCGCTGACGCTGACCCCCCGAGAACGCATGCGGGAACCGGTTGTAGTGGTGCGGCTCCAACCCCACCCGCTCCAACAACTCCTGCACCCGGGACCGCACCTTCCTACCGTCCCGCTCCCCCTGCACCTTCAACGCCGTACCGATGCTCTCCCCGATCGTCAACCGCGGATTCAACGACGAGTACGGGTTCTGGAACACCATCTGCACGTGCTGACGCAACGGACGCAACTCCCGCTCCGCCATATGCGTGATATCGCGGCCCTCGAACTCCACCGACCCCTCGGTGGGCTCCAACAACCGCATGATCATCCGCGACAGGGTGCTCTTACCCGACCCCGACTCACCCACCACACCCAGGGTCTCCCCCTTGTGCAGATCAAAACTGACCCCCCGCACCGCCCAGAAATCAGACGCCCGACCCCACATACCACCACGCACCCGGAACCGCTGCGCCACATCCCGCACACGCAACAACGGTTCGCCGTCGGTGGCGGCGGGGGTGAAGGCCTCGAAGGTGCCGGGGCTGGTGACGGCGCCCTCGCGCTTGTCCTTCTCGGCCCGGTCGGCGCGGTCCTGGGCGCGGCGCTCGGCCCGGGACATCTCCACCCGCGGCACCGCCGCCAACAGGGCCTGGGTGTAGGGGTGCTCGGGCTCGGAGAGCACCTTGCGCACCCCGCCCCGCTCCACGGCCTGGCCGTGCTTCATCACGATGACCTCGTCCACCGAACCGGCCACCACGGCCAGGTCGTGTGAGACCAGGATCAGCGCCATGTTGAGTTCGCGGCGCAACTCGTCCAGCAGGTCGAGGATGCGCGCCTGGACGGTGACGTCCAGGGCCGTGGTCGGCTCGTCCGCCAGCAGCACCTTGGGGTCGCACATCAGACCCATCGCGATGACCACGCGCTGGCGCATACCGCCGGAGAACTCGTGCGGGTAGGAGTTGATCCGGGTGGCGGGCTCGGGGATGCCCACCCGCTCCAGGGCCTCGACGGCGCGCTTGCGCGCGGCAGCCTTGCCCGCCTTGGGGTGGTGTACCAGGTAGGCCTCGACCAGCTGGTTGCCGATCGTGTACTGCGGGTGCAGCGACTGCATGGGGTCCTGGAAGACCATCGCGATGTCGTTGCCGCGCATCGAACGCAGCTTCTTGTCGCTGGCGGCCACCACGTCCTGCCCGGCCACCTCGATGGAGCCGGTGATCCGGGCGCGGCTCCCCCGGTGCAGACCCATCAGGGCCAACGAGGTCACACTCTTGCCCGAACCCGACTCACCCACGATGCCCAGGGCACCGCCCGCGGGCACCTCGAAGGAGAGGCCCTTCACCGCGTGGACGTCACCGTCCATCGTCGGGAAGGTCACCCGCAGGTTCTCCACGCGCACGACTGCGTCAGAGGCAGCCGGCGCCGGTCCGGTCGAGGCCATGTCACTTTTCCTTCGGTAGAGCTGGTCTGGGGTCAGCGCTGGCGAGCGCTGGGGCGTGTTCGGTGGACACGCCCTACGTGGCGATCCGCACCCGCGGGTCGACGACGGGGTAGAGGAGGTCGACGATCAGGTTGCAGATGACGATGAACACCGCGCCCAGGAGCGTGACGCCCAGGACGACGGGCAGGTCCTTGGCGATGATCGAGTCGATCGCGTAGGCGCCCACGCCGTTGAGGGAGAAGACCTTCTCGGTGAGGATCGCGCCGCCCAGGACCATGCCGATGTCCAGCCCCAGGATGGTGACGATCGGGGTCAGGGTGGGTCGGAGGGCGTGTTTGAAGATCACCTTCCGCTCGCTCAGGCCCTTGGCCCGCGCGGTGCGGATGTAGTCCTCGTTCAGGGTCTCCAGCATCCCCGCCCGGGTCTGCCGCGCGTACTGGGCGGCGTGCAGGAAGGCCAGGGTGATCCAGGGAAGGAGCATGACCTGGTACCAGCCGACCGGGTCCTCGGTGAAGGGCACGTAGCGGGAGACCGGGAACAGGCCCCACTCGTGGACCAGGAAGGACAGGGACAGCAGACCGGTGAAGTAGATGGGCAGGGACACGCCGACGAGGGCGGTGCCCATGGCCAGGCGGTCGAAGATGCTGCCCTTCTTGACCGCGGAGAGCACACCGACGGACACGCCGCCGATGACCCAGATCACCGCGGCGCCCAGACCCAGGGACAGGGTGACCGGGAGGCGGTCCATGAGCTGCGGCAGTACCGGGGAGTTCGTGCTGAAGGAGTAGCCCAGGCACGGGGCGGCGCACTCCACGGTCTCCCGGCCGAAGGTGAACTCCTCGCCGAAGAGGATACTGCGGATGAACTCGAAGAACTGGACCGCGACGGGCTGGTCGAGGCCAAGGCGTTCCACGGTGGCGTCGAGCGCCTCCGGTGTCGGCGCCTTGCCCACGTACATCGCCGCCATGCCGTGCGGGGTGACGCCGGCCCAGCGGGGCAGGACGTAGAAGATCCAGAAGGTCACCGCCGTGACGACGGTGAGAAGCAAGAGGCCCGCACCAAGGCGGCGGAGAATATAGTTCAGCATCGCGGTCGGCGGCGGGGACGCCCCTGGGATCGCCAGGGGCTCCCCGCCGCTTTCACCTGCCTTCTCGTACTAGTTCAGGCTGGTATTCGGGAGCTAGCCCCGGTCCACGCCGAGCGCCATGAAGTCGTACATCATGTACGAGGGCTGGTAGTAGGCGTTGGTGAGCTCGTCGGAGCGGTAGATCAGGGCCTTGTCGAAGACCACCGGCAGGATGGCGGCGTTCTCCATGACGAGGGTGTCGATCTGCTCGTAGATGTCGGCGCGCTCCTCCGGGTCCTCGGTCTTGAGGGCCTGGTCCCAGAGACCGTTGATCTCGGGGTCGTCGAGCTCGGAGGTGTTGAAGTTACCGGTCTCCATGATCGCGTCGCCGTGCGTGATCTTGGAGGCGAAGCCGTAACCGGTGGGCCAGTCCGGACCCCAGCCGGAGACGCTCAGGCCGATGTCGTTCTCACGGACGTAGTCCTGGGAACCGGCGTACTGGCCGAAGAAGTCGGCCGCGGGGAACGACTTGACCTCGGCCTCGATGCCGACCCGCGCCAGCGACTGCTGGAGCGCCTCGGCGGTCTGGACGTCCTTCTCGCGCTCGGCGCGGACGGCGATGTTGGTCTTGAAGCCGTCTTCCTCGCCGCACTCCTCGAGCTTGGCCTCGGCGGACTCCAGGTCACCCTTGTTGTCCTCGGACGGGTACAGGTCCGACTCGGGGTCGGAGCCCGGGATCGCCGGCGGGAGCAGGTTGGTGGCGATGTCGCCGCCCTCGGCGCCGCCCCAGGCGCGCCACATGCTGTCGCGGTCGGCGGCGTACATGATCGCCTGGCGGCAGGCCACGTCCTCGATGATCGGGGTGTGGATGTTCACGTAGCGCAGGGCGCCGCTGTACGGGTTGTCCAGGTTGCCCTGGGCGGAGTCGTCACCGAGCAGGCGCGAGTGCATCGCCGGGCCGACGCCGGTACCGGAGAGGTCGACGTCGATCTCGCCGCTGACCAGGCGCTCGTCGATCTCGTCCTGGTTGACGCCGATCTCGACCTCGATGCGGTCCGGCAGGGCCGGACGGACGGCGTCGGTGGAGGCGTCCCACTCCTCGTTGCGCTCCAGGTTCAGCTTCACACCCGGCTCGTACTCGCCGTCGAACTTGTACGGACCGGAGGAGACGACCTTCTCCTGGTACAGCTCACCGCGGTCGGCCTCGATCGGGACCGGGGCGGTCTGCGGCTGGGTCAGCACGTTCGGGAACTCGGAGAAGGAGTCCTTGAGGTGGAAGACCAGCGTGTAGTCGTCCGGGGTCTCGATGGAGTCGAAGCCCGCGAGCGGGTCGCTGCCCTCGTAGACGTTGTGGTCGTCCTGGTCCAGGTGGGTCTTGAAGTACTGCGGGCCCAGGGTGAACGTACCGCCGTTGAAGTTGGAGCGGGCGATGCCGTACTTGATGTCCTGGGCCGTGATCTCAGTGCCGTCCTCGTACTTGAGGCCTTCCTGGATCTGGATGGTCCACTCGGTGAAGTCCTCGTTGGGCTCCGGGAGGTCCGTCGCCATGTCGGGGATCAGGTCGGTGGCGGCGTCGCCCGGCTCCGGGTTGAAGGCCAGGAGGGTACGCGCGTAGTAACGGGAGAAGTTCCAGTTGAACGCGTAGTACGTGTTGCCCGGGTCGGTGGAGTCGAAGTCGCCGGCGATGGCGTACTTCAGGGTGCCGCCGGTCTTGTCGGAGGGGTTGACGATCTCGGTCGAACCCTGATCGAACTCGTTCTCCGACGCGGAGTCGTCGCCGCCGGTGGCGGAGCCGCCGCAGGCGGACAGGAAGAGGGACGCCGCCGCGCCGAGCGCGACGAAGCCGAGGGTGCGTTTCCTCAAGGGAATAACCTCTCTGAGACTGGTGTGGGGATGGGCTGGACCCGCGGGTTGGTCCGCGTCCGCGCGGGCAGGGGTGACCCGCCGCGCGCGAGCGCGGGTCAGTCCGAGGTCTTGGGGTCGAAGGCGTCGCGGAGGCCGTCACCGAACAGGTTGAACGCGAGCACGGTGATGAAGATGGCCAGGCCGGGGAAGATGAAGAAGTAGGGCGCCGTCGCGTAGAAGGACACCGCTTCGGAGAGCATCTTGCCCCAGCTGGGGGTGGGCGGTTCGATGCCCACGCCCAGGAAGCTCAGGGCCGCCTCGAACAGGATGTTCGTGGGGATCAGGAGCGTGGCGTAGACGATGATCGGGGTGACCAGGTTCGGCAGGATCTCCTTGAGGAGGATGTGCCGGTTGCTGGCACCGAGGCTCTTGGCCGCCTCCACGAACTCGCGCTCGCGCAGGGCGAGGGTCTGTCCGCGGACGATGCGGGCGACGTAGGGCCAGTTGAAGAAGCCGATGATGAAGACGATGACGCCGATCCGCAGCCCGTTGCCGGTGAGTCCGAGGAGGCCTTGTGGGATGACGCCGACCAGGGCGATCGCGAAGAGCACCAGCGGGAAGGCCAGGAAGATGTCCATCGTGCGGCTGATGAGGGTGTCGACCCAGCCGCCCATGTAACCGGCGATGATGCCGAGAACGGTACCGAGGGTCACGCAGACCAGGGTGGCGAGGAAGGCGACCAGGAGGGAGATCTGGGCGCCGTACAGGATCCGGCTGAACAGGTCGCGGCCGGTGGTGGGCTCGACTCCGAGCAGGTGGTCGCCGCTGATCCCGCCCCAGCGGTCCACGCCGAGTTCGGGGTTGTCGGGGTCCAGGTAGGGAACCCGCAGACTGGGGTTGATCAGGTCCTGGTTGAACTGGGTGGGCGGTTGCCCGAACCACTTGCTCAGCAGGGGCGCGAAGACCGCCGCCAGGATGAGCAGGACCACGACGATGCCGGAGACCATGGCTACCTTGTCGCGGCGCAGTCGCTGCCAGGCGATTTGACGCAGGGAACGGTTGTCGGCGTCGCTGCGACCCGAGGCCGACGCACCGGGTTCCGGGTCGACCTCTTCGGTCGCCCCAGGGGCATGCGAGGGCGCGCTCATCAGGTCACCACTCTCCACTCATACGCTTCTGGCCGAGGGGACAGATCCCATGCGTGAGCCGCTCGGGGGGTGACCCTGCGGGGTCTCACGGTGGGGCCGGCCGGTTCTCGACTCGGGCTGGCGTGGGCGTTCGTCCGACGGTGCGAGGGGATAGCCCGTCACGTCGGTACAGGTACGCGGCATGTGCGACCGACTGAGGGGTTCGACACACTCGCGGACCGTTCCGCCCGGGATGTTACACAGCGACCAACTTACTCGCCCCTCAGGCGCCCGTCGTCCAAACTTTGCCCATGTAGCCGAATCGTAACGAAAACTAATAAATGACCCACATGAGAACTAAAGACCTCAAAATGCGCATTCATCGGACGATCCGCGCTGAGCTGGGACGGGAGGACGCTTCGCGCACCCCAGACAACGATACGACCACCGCCACACACTTCATCCCAATTCGCCTGAGCTATGGCAAGTGCTATAAATCAGACCGTGTCGGTACGAACCCGTAACGTGAGGCGGGACACAGGAAAGCGGCCCCGCCGAAGCGGAGCCGCTCTCGTCGTGTAGGGGGCCTACTCGATGCCGTGCTTGCGCAGCAGCGCCTCGATGTCCTCGAGGTCCTCGTCCCCACCGGTCTTCTTGCCCTGCTTGGGCTGGTCGCCCTGCTTGGGCTGGGCCCCGCCCACCTGCCCGGCGGCGGGCCGCGCGGGCTCCGCGGCGGCGGGTGCGTCCGTGCCCTGCGCCCTGGCCCGGGCCTTGTCCTGCGGCCTCGCGCCCGGCTTGACCCCGATGCCCCTGGACTTCATGAAGCCCGAGACGACGTACAGGACCACCATCAGCACCGCGAGCGCCAGCCCCACCCACGACTGCAGCTTGAAGGCCATCGTCAGCAGGATCCCGAGGACCCCCAGGACGAACTCCATCACGACGTCCATCAGCATGAGGAGCCCGGCGACCAGGGGCAGCAGCGACCAGGCCACACCGCGCAGACCGTAGGCAGCGCCCTTCCTGCGCCACAGGAAGTAGGAGATGACGAAGCCGACCACCGCCAGGGCCGCCCCCAGCCCCACGCCGACGTTTTCACTCAGAGTCTCAGGCATGCGACCAGTCTCCCATCCGGCGCCCGAACACACATCCGGCCGATCCCCTAGGGCGGTTCACCCAGCTCATCCAGCGCGACGGCTCGGGCGCCACGTCCCTCTCCCCCACGCTACCCACCGGGGCACCCGGCACAAGGACCTCAGCGGTCGGCGACCAACGACTCCAACCAGTCCAGGTCGACACCGACCAGGCTGTCCCGGAAGACCACACCCGAGCGGGGCGGGATCTCCACGTGGTTGGGCACCGCGACCGTGACACAGCCGGCGTCGGCGGCGGAGGCCACACCGACCACCGAGTCCTCGACCGCCACACAGCGCTCCGGCGCCACACCCAGGCGGCGGGCGGCCCTGAGGTAGGGGTCGGGGTGCGGCTTGTTCGCGTCCACCTCGTCCCCGGCGACCGAGTCGACGAAGGCGTCCAGGCCGATACCCGAGATCGCCGTCTCCACCAGCGCGCGCTCCGTCGAGGTCACCAGGACCAGCGGAACCCCGGCCCTGGACAGCGACGACACCAGCTCCCTGGCCCCGGGGCGCACCTCGGCGCCGCCCTCCAGCTTGGCGAGGAAACGGGCGTACAGCATGTCCGCCACCTGCCGCGGGGTGAGGTGGTCGGCCCCGGTCAGCTCGATGATGTAACGCCCCACCGGCTCGGCCGCGTTGCCGACGTTGACCCGGTGGTCCTCGGCGGTCCACACCCCGCCCAGCTCGGCGACCAGCTCGGCCTCGGCCTCCCCCCAGAGGTGTTCGCTCTCGATGAGGGTGCCGTCCATGTCGAACAGCACCGCCTGCAGGCGGCGCTCCCCCTCGACACCGGCCTCGGGCAGTTCGGAACTCACAGTGCTCAATTGGCTCATCTCGAATCGTGGCAGGGGTGGTCCCCACAGGGGGAGGCCCCACCGGCGACGGACACCGGTGGGGCCTCCACGACCTCGGGGCTGGTCAGACGTTGAAGTATGTCGCCTCGGGGTGATGGATGACGATCGCGTCGGTGGCCTGCTCGGGAACAAGCTGGAACTCCTCGGACAACGACACCCCCACCCGCTCCGGTTCCAGCAGCTTCATGATCTTGGCCCGGTCCTCCAGGTCGGGGCAGGCGCCGTAGCCCAGGGAGAAGCGGGCGCCCCGGTAACCGAGCTTGAAGAAGGCGTCCAGCTCGGCGGGGTCCTCCCCCGCGAAGCCCAGCTCGGCGCGGACCCGGGTGTGCCAGTACTCGGCCAGGGCCTCGGTCAGCTGCACGGACAGGCCGTGCAGTTCGAGGTAGTCGCGGTAGGCGTTCCGCTCGAACAGCTCCGCGGTGGCCCGGCTGATCGCCGCGCCCACCGTCACCACCTGGAAGGAGACCACGTCCAGCTCCCCGGACTCCTTGGGCCGGAAGAAGTCGGACAGGCACAGGTGCCGGTCGCGGCGCTGGCGCGGGAAGGTGAAGCGGGTGCGCTCGGTGCTCCCGTCCTCGTCCAGCACGACCAGGTCGTCGCCCTCGCTGTAGCAGGGGTAGTGGCCGTGCACGACCGCGGCCTCCAGCAGGCCCTCGGTCTGGATCCGGTCCAGCCACATCCGCATCCGCGGACGGCCCTCGGTCTCCACCAGCTCCTCGTAGGTGGGGCCGTTGCCGCCGCGGGAGGCCTTGAGGCCCCACTGCCCCATGAAGGTGGCGCGCTCGTCGAGGAAGGCGGAGTACTCGGCCAGCGGGACGCCCTTGCTGATCCGGTCGCCCCAGAACGGCGGGACGGGCACCCGGTTGGTGGTGGACACGTCGCTGCGGGCGGGCATCTCCTCGGGCTCGGTGACCTTGAGGGTGGCGCCCCGCCTGACCTTGCGCTGGCGCAGTTCGGGGAGCTTGGCGCCCTCCTCACCGCGCTTGACCGCCATGAAGGTGTCCATCAGGCGCAGGCCCTCGAAGGCGTCCTTGGCGTAGCGCACGTGGCCGCCGAACATGTCGGCCAGGTCCTGCTCCACGTAGGAGCGGGTGAGCGCGGCGCCGCCCAGGAGCACCGGGAAGCGCTCGGAGATACCGCGGGAGTTCATCTCCTCCAGGTTCTCCTTCATGATCACCGTGGACTTGACCAGCAGGCCGGACATGCCGATCACGTCGGCCCGCTTCTCCTCGGCGGCCTCCAGGATCGCCGACACCGGCTGCTTGATGCCGAGGTTGACGACCTCGTAGCCGTTGTTGGACAGGATGATGTCGACGAGGTTCTTGCCGATGTCGTGCACGTCGCCCTTGACGGTGGCGAGCACGATCCGGCCCTTGCCGTCGTCGTCGGTCTTCTCCATGTGCGGTTCGAGGTAGGCGACCGCGCCCTTCATGACCTCGGCGGACTTGAGGACGAACGGCAGCTGCATCTGGCCGGAGCCGAACAGTTCGCCGACGGTCTTCATCCCCGCCAGGAGGGTGTCGTTGACGATGGCCAGGGCCGGGCGCTCGGCGAGCGCCGCGTCCAGGTCGGCCTCGATGCCGGTGAACTCGCCGTCGATGATCCGGCGCTCCAGGCGCTCCCACAGCGGCAGGGCGGCCAGTTCCTCGGCGCGCGAGGCCCGCATCGCCTTGGCGTCGACCCCCTGGAACATGTCGATGAAGGTCGACAGCGGGTCGTAGCCGTCCTCGCGCCGGTCGTAGACCAGGTCGAGGGCGACCTTGCGCTGCTCCTCGGGGATCTGGTTGATCGGCACGATCTTGGAGGCGTGCACGATCGCCGAGTCCAGGCCCGCCTGGACCGCCTCGTGCAGGAACACCGAGTTGAGCACGATCCGGGCGGCCGGGTTGACGCCGAAGGAGAGGTTGGACAGGCCCAGGGTGGTCTGCACCTCGGGGTAGCGGGACTTGAGCTCGCGGATGGCGTTGAGGGTCTCGAGGCCGTCCCTGCGGGTCTCCTCCTGCCCCGTGGTGATGGGGAAGGTGAGGCAGTCGATGATGATGTCGCCGGTCCTGAGCCCCCAGTCACCGGTGATCTCGTCGATGAGGCGGCTGGCCACCCGCACCTTCCAGTCGGCGGTGCGGGCCTGGCCCTCCTCGTCGATGCACAGGCCGACGACGGCGGCCCCGTGCTCGGAGGCCAGCTCCATGATGCGGGTGAAGCGGGAGTCGGGGCCGTCGCCGTCCTCGTAGTTGACCGAGTTGAGCACCGCGCGGCCGCCCAGCGCCTCCAGCCCGGCCTCCAGGACGGGGGGCTCGGTGGAGTCGAGCATGATCGGCAGGGTGGAGGCGGTGGCGAACCGGGAGGCGAGTTCACGCATGTCGCGCACGCCGTCGCGGCCCACGTAGTCGATGTTGAGGTCGAGCAGGTGGGCGCCGTCGCGGATCTGGTCCCGGGCCATCTCCACACAGGTGTCCCAGTCCTCGGCCAGCATCGCCTCCCGGAACTTCTTGGAGCCGTTGGCGTTGGTGCGCTCGCCGACCGCCAGGTAGCTGGCGTCCTGGCGGAAGGGGACGCTCTGGTAGAGCGAGGAGGCGGAGGGCTCCACCAGCGGGTTGCGGTTCTTGATCCCGCGCCCCTGCACCCGCTCGACGACCTGGCGCAGGTGTTCGGGGGTGGTGCCGCAGCAGCCGCCGGCCAGGCTCAGGCCGAACTCGGAGGTGAAGGTGTCGTGGGCGTCGGCCAACTCCTCCGGGGAGAGGTTGTAGACCGCGCCCTCGGAACCCAGCTCGGGCAGGCCCGCGTTGGGCATGCAGGAGATCGGCACGGACGAGTGGTGCGACAGGTAGCGCAGGTGCTCGCTCATCTCGGCGGGGCCGGTGGAGCAGTTGAGCCCGATCACGTCGATGCCCAGCGGCTCCAGCGAGGTCAGCGCCGCACCGATCTCCGAGCCCATGAGCATGGTGCCGTTGGTCTCGATGCTCACCTGGGCGATGATCGGCACGTCCCT
Organism: Nocardiopsis sp. iso_40; assembly: GCF_056173285.1. Classification (NCBI taxonomy): domain Bacteria; kingdom Bacillati; phylum Actinomycetota; class Actinomycetes; order Streptosporangiales; family Nocardiopsidaceae; genus Nocardiopsis; species Nocardiopsis sp. iso_40. The sequence goes on from NZ_CM149666.1 coordinate 3,577,777, forward strand.
GCCCAGCGCCCTGCGTGCGCGCTTGGCGCCGATCACGGCGGCCTTGACCTGGAGCAGGTCCTGGCAGGTCTCGATCAGGATGGCGTCAGCGCCGCCGTCGATGAGGCCGCGGTGGCACTGTTCGTAGTAGTCGCGCAGGTGCGCGTAGGCTGCGTGGCCCAGCGTGGGCAGCCGGGTTCCGGGGCCGACCGACCCCAGGACGTAGCGGGGCTGTTCGGCGGTGGAGTAGGCGTCGGCGGTCTCGCGGGCGAGGCGCGCGCCTGCCTCGGCGAGCTCGTAGGTGCGCTCCTCGATCCCGTACTCGAACAGGCCGCCGTAGTTGGCGGAGAAGGTGTTGGTCTCCACACAGTCGGAACCGACCTCGAAGAAGGCGGCGTGGATGTCCCGCACGATGTCGGGCCGGGTCAGGTTCAGGATGTCGTTGAGGCCCTCGTGTCCCTCGAACTGGTCGAGGTCGAGATCGTGCGCCTGCAACATGGTGCCCATCGCCCCGTCCGCAACGACCACGCGCTGGGACAGTGCTTCACGGAATGTCCGTCGATCTCTCATGTTCAGCAACTCTAGTCTCGGGGCGTGGTGGAACCCCAGTACGTCGCCCGTGACGAACGGCACTGGTACGGACCACGACGCGCTGCGGGTGGAAGCGGACGGGGACGTCGCTGTCCTGGTCAGTCGCTGGTCGCGAGGCTACCCCATCGATTGTTTCGCCACGTGAGACGGGTGTCCCAAAGTTCTGAATGTTGCCTGAAGGGGCGGGCTTCCCGTAACGGTTTCCCGGCCGTGGCGGCACCCCATAGGGTGGTGTGCGTCCACGTCCAGGAAGGGGCCGTCCATGATCCAGCTCGACCGAGAGCTCGTCGAGCCTGTGATGGTGGCGGCGTTCGAGGGGTGGAACGACGCCGGCGAGGCGGCGAGCCTCGCCGTGGAACACCTGTCCGAGAAGTGGGGCGCGCGGGAACTGTGCGCCCTGGCGCCGGACGACTACTACGACTTCCAGGTGACCCGTCCGCGCATGACCGTGGTCGACGGGCGGCTGACCGAGATGGACTGGCCCACCACCCGGGTACGGGTGGCCCGTCCGCCCGGTTCCCGGCGCGACGTCGTCCTGGTGACCGGCCCCGAGCCGAACATGCGCTGGCGTTCCTACACCGCCGACCTGCTCGCGATCGCCCGGGAGCTGGGGGTCCGGCGCGCCGTGGTCCTGGGTTCGCTGCTGGCCGACGCACCGCACACCCGGCCCATCCCGGTGACCGGGATGTCCTCGCCGCTGGAGCTGGGCAACCGGTTCGGGCTGGAGGCCGCCACGTACACGGGGCCGACCGGCATCGTCGGGGTCGTACACGAGACGTTCAGCTCGGTGGGTGTGGAGACGGTGTCGCTGTGGGCGGCCATCCCGCACTACGTGGCACAGCCGCCCTGCCCGAAGGCGACCCTGGCCCTCCTGGGCTGGGTGCAGGACTTCCTGGGCGCGGAGGTCCCCCTGGGCGACCTGCCCGAGGACTCCGTGTCCTGGGAGGCCAGCGTCAACGACCTCACCGCCGAGGACGAGGACATCGCCGCCTACGTGCGGGGCCTGGAGGAGGCCAAGGACACGGTGGACCTCCCCGAGGCCACCGGCGACGCCATCGCCCGGGAGTTCGAGCGCTACCTCCGCCGCCGTGACGACGGCTGAGGTTCCGCCGGACGACCCGGGTGGCCCGGGGTGCCCGGGATCACCGTCCCGGTAGGCGGATTGTCCCGAAAATCCGATCTGCCGTTACCTCACCTTTATGTCGTCTTGGCTACGTTGCGTGTGATGGCTCGCGGACCGGGGGGACTGGGCCAGGGTTCCGGGGCGCGTGGTACGGGGGTACACGCGCTCCGGACACGGGTTCGTCGCGCCCCGGGGCCTGGGACGAGTACCCTTCCCGACCGCGCGGGTGGGAGTTCTGGGGCACATTGTGAGGATCGCCTTCGTCATCGCGAACGGCTACGCCATGGGCGGCACGGTCCGTACCGTCCACAACCTCGCCAGGGGGCTGTCGGACCGCCACGAGGTGGAGATCGTCAGCCTGGTACGCAGACGGGAGAAACCCTTCTTCACCCCGGCCGACGGGGTACGCCTCGTACCCCTGAGCGACTACACCGAGAACCCCGTGGTCGTACCCCCCGGAGAGCGGACCCTCGCCCGTTGGCACAGCAGGGCCAACGAGATCGTGCCCGAGGCGGAGCGGCGCCGGAACAGGAACTTCACCCCCGAGGCGGTCACCGGGTTAAGACGTTACCTGCGCACCACCAAGGCGGACGTGGTGATCGGGACCCGCCCGGGGATCAACCTGCTCCTCGCCGCCTGGGCACCCCCCCGTGTGCTCACCATCGGCCAGGAGCACCTCAACCTGGCCGAGCACAAACCGCAGGTGCGCAAGGCGATCGCCCGCGCCTACCCGAAGCTCGGCGGTATGAGCGTGCTCACCGAGACCGACAGGGCCGCCTACGAGGAGCTGCTCGACACCCCCGAGGGCTGGCTGACCGCCCTCCCCAACGCCCTGGAGCCGGGCGAGCCGCCCCAGTCCGCGCTGGACGAGCCGGTGATCGCCGCCGCGGGGCGGTTCTCCCCCGTGAAGCAGTACCCGCTGCTGGTGGAGGCGTTCGCCCACGTGGCCGCGGAGCACTCGGAGTGGCGGCTGCACATCTACGGAGGAGGCGACCGGGACACCGAACTCCGCGAGACGGTGGAGAGGTTGGGCCTGACCGAGCAGGTGAGTCTGAAGGGGCAGACCAACGACATGCTCGGCGAGCTTTCCAAGGCGTCCCTGCTGGCGGTGAGCTCCCGGGTGGAAGGCTTCGGGATGACCATCATCGAGGCCTTCTCCGTCGGTGTCCCGGTGGTGAGCTTCGACTGCCCGCACGGCCCGAGGGAGATCATCGACCACGGTCGCAACGGCCTGCTCGTCCCGCCCCAGGACACCAGGGCCCTCGGCGAGGCCCTGTCCCGCCTGGTCTCGGACCGCGAGGAACGCCACCGGATGGGCGCACAGGCCCTGGCCTCCGCCTCCGACTACCAGCTGGAGGACATCACCAGGCAGTGGGAGGAGTTCCTGGGGCGCCGGCGGGCGGCCCTGCCGCGCCCGGGGCTCCTCGCCCGGCTGCGCGGGTGAGCGTCCGCCGCGCGGACGACGGTGTCCGCGTGCCGCCGTCCTGACGCGCCACCGCGGGGCAGGGCCCGTAGCGGGCCCGCACCCCTCCGACCGCTCACAGACGCAGGCGGCGCCACTCCCCCGTGGCGAGGACGGCGGCCCAGGCTCCGGCGATGCGGGCCAGACCCCGGCGCACCTCGTCGACGACGGCGGGCGCCAGGGGCGACTCCACCTGTTCGGCGGGTTCCAGGCGAACGGTGACGCGCAGGCCGTCCAGGACCTTCTGGGCGCGCCCGAGGGCCTCCGGATCGGGCCCTGAGTCGCGGTCGAGCAGGGAGCGGATACCGTCGCGCAGGATGATGGCCTCGTCGAGGTCGGCGAGGGTGATGGGGATGGCCCCCTCGGTGACGAGGCGGTGCTCCCGCAGGAATCGGGCGAGGTCGGCCCGGTCGGTGAGGACGCCGCCGGTGGAGACGAAGTCCGCGATGAGTTCCGCTGCGGCGCTGGGCCGGGTGGGAGTGCCGGTCGTGGTCGTGGTCATGGGCGACATCCCATCACGCCGCGCCCCCCGGTGGTGGTGGTTCGGCGATGTCGTGGCCACAGGTGGTCACCACGAACACGACACGAAGGTACATATCTGGACTGTCGCACCAGGAGACCGGCACACCCGCTCCCTTCCCGCCACGCGCGGTCGGCCGGAGACGGCCCGGTGACCGTCCGCGCGCAGACGCCCCGCCGTCGGCCTCGGAAGGGGCTGCGGGACTGGCGTGGCGTCCGGGCGGCCGAGGACGGCGTGACTACACTCGTGCCCGCCCTCGGCCCGCTCTGGAGGAGAGCCGGACACCATCGCAGGAAGGTCAGTGCCATGACGTTCTCCCAGCCCCCGAAGGACCCGCTCCAGCGCGCACTGCTGCGCGCCCCGATCTGGATCTACCGGCTGGGCCTGGGCGACCTCCTGGGAGAGCGGCTCGTGCTGCTCACCCACAGGGGGCGGACCACCGGCGAGGCACGGCAGGCGGTCCTGGAGGTGGTGGGGCGCAACGACAACACCGGGGCGGTACTGGTGGCCTCGGGGTTCGGGAACCGTTCGCACTGGTTCCGCAACATCCTGGAGGAACCGCGGGTGCTGTTCCAGGTCGGCAGCCGGCGCCGGCGGGGCACCGCCGAGCCGCTGCCGCCGGAGGAGTCCGGGCAGGTGCTGGCGCATTACGCGCAGCGGCACCCGAGGGCCTCGTCCGCGCTGATGCGGGGGCTGGGCCATGACGTCGGGGGCGGCCTCCGGGACTACGAGCGCATCGGGTCCGACCCCGTCAACGGGGTCCCCGTGGTGCGGCTGGTCCCGGACGCGCCCGAACCCGGCCTCCCCGACTTCTCCGTGCCCCGGGGCACGGACGTGCCGCGGCCCAGGAGCTGAGACGGCGGTGGGCCGGGCAGGTGCCCGGCCCACCGCCGGGGTACGTCCCGGGACGGACCCCCTGGAGACAGGCCCCTAGAGCTTGACGCCCAGCAGGGTGTCGACGGTGGCGCGGATGAGGCCGGGGGCTCCGGTGTCGTCGCCACCCTCGGTCAGCGCGGTCCCGGCCCAGGCGTCCACGGCGGCCAGCGCGGCCGGGGAGTCCAGGTCCTCGGCGAGTGCGGCACGCACCGCGGCCAGCACCGGAGCGGCGTCCGGGCCCGACCCCAGGGCCGTCGCCGAGCGCCAGCGCCGGGCGCGCTCGTCGGCGGCGGGCAGCTCGGCGTCGGTCCACTCCCACGGGGAGCGGTAGTGGTGGCTGAGCATGGCCAGGCGGATGACGGCCGGGTCCACGCCCTGCTGGCGCAGCTTGGACACGAAGACGAGGTTGCCCAGCGACTTCGACATCTTCTCGCCGTTCAGGCCGACCATGCCCACGTGCAGGTGGTTGTGGGCGTTGGGGCCCCCGGTGGCGCAGCGGGTCTCGGCCGCGCCCATCTCGTGGTGCGGGAAGACCAGGTCGTTGCCGCCGCCGTTGAGGTCGAAGGAGGGGCCCAGCCGGTCCAGGGCGATGGCGCTGCACTCGATGTGCCAGCCGGGTCGGCCGCGGCCCAGGGGGCTGTCCCAGGCGGGTTCTCCGGGGCGCTCGGCGCGCCAGAGCAGCCAGTCCAGGGGGTCCTTCTTGTCGGTGCGCTGCGGGTCGCCGCCGCGCTGGCCGAAGAGGTCGAGCATCTCCTCGCGGCCGAGGTTGCTGATCTCGCCGAACTTCGGTGCCGCCGCGGCGGAGAAGTAGAGGTCGCCGTCGAGTTCGTAGGCGGCGCCGGTCTCCCGGATGCGGACGGCGAGTTCGCTGATCAGGTCGACGGACTCCACGACGCCGACGTAGGAGGTCGGCGGGATGACCGACAGCGCGGCCATGTCCTCGCGGAAGACGTCGATCTCCCGGTGGGCGAGGTCGCGCCAGTCGACACCCGTCGCCTCGGCCCGCTCCAGGAGCGGGTCGTCGATGTCGGTGGTGTTCTGGACGTAGTTGACCTCGTGCCCGGCGTCCCGCCACACCCGGTTGGCCAGGTCGAAGGTCAGGTAGGTGAAGGCGTGCCCGAGGTGGGCCGCGTCGTAGGGGGTGATACCGCAGGCGTACATCCCCGCGGTGGAGCCCGGCGTCGTCGTCCTTATCCGTCCGGTGGCGGTGTCGTGGACACGAAGGGGGCCGCCGGTACCCGGCAGGGGAACGATGTCAGGCGCAGACCATGAACGCATACCGCGAAGCCTATCCGCACGTGCACGGGGCAAACGCACTGAAAGCGGGTGGCGGGGCGGGTGATGATCACCCCAGAACAGGCGGGAATACCGGCCCGGTGGCCGGTGGCGGGCTCAGCGCCCCGGGGCGGCCAGACCGGTCCCGACACGGCCGATGAGCAGGGCGCTCAGTAGCGCGGTCGCGCCGCACAGCGCCGCCAGGAACTCGTTGCCCAGGCGCCAGTGCAGGAGTGCGCCGCTGAAGGAGACGACGTAGAGCAACCAGTACGCCCCGTTTTCGATGAGGTTGCCGTTACGGCCCATGGTGGTGCCCCCTGCTGTGTACGCGTGCGTTCCACGCGATCCGACGGCGAGCGCGTCGTCTCTCTCAGAGACGCCGCGCTCACCCAGGGGGTTTACGCGTTCCTTAGGTCGTGACCCACCCGAGAGCGGGCCTCCGGCCCGGCGCGCCCGTTCCGGGAGGGCGCCGCTCGGCCGAAGGCCCGCGAACCGGGGCTCGGAGTGCGGGGTACGGGATCAGGGGTGCGCGGCGAGCTGGAGGTCGAGCAGGTCCAGGTCGTCGGAGATCTGGGACGCGGGGTCGTCCATGACGGCGCGCAGGCGTCGGCGGACGGTCGCGGCCTCGCTCCGGCGGGTGACCGGCTCGGCTGCCAGGTACCCCTTGCCGGTGCGGGTGCCGGTCGGTGTCCGCAGGGTCCAGCCGGTGCGGTCGGCGGCGAGCAGCAGCCCGAGGGATCCGTCCTCGTCCACCCGGACCCACTGCCCCACCAGGTCGGCGGGGTCGCGGAGGGGGCGGGTGCCGGGCGTGGGGGCGGATTGGGCGCTCATCATGGTGGTTCCTCGGTGGGTCGTCGAACTGCTTTCCTGGGTGAAACGTTCCTCCACACCGCCTATGACGCGCTTTCGGAAAACTTCCGGAAAAAGCACCATCTTCTGCCGCGACACGGTCCGCGCAACCCGGGCCCGAGCCCGCTACGGGAAGGTCGACCCGACTTTCCTGTGCCCCGGAGCCAGGAGGGGGCCGCACGTGCCCACGACCGTTCGTGGACACGCGTTGGCTGGCTTGTGAGGGCCCGGAGGCCGCGCCCGGGCGGGCGTTCCGCGGGTGTACGCGCATCCCGGGAGTACGGCAGGATGGGGCCATGAACGACACCTCCCAGACCGAGGCCGGGGCCGAGTTCGAGTTCGGGCTGTTCGCCCCCGGGGACGACGAGCGCTTCCGGACCAACGCGCTGATCGCACTCGTGGCCTTCGCCTCTCCGTCCGCCCTCGGTGTGCTGGCCTTCGTCCTCTTCGCCTGATCTGTGCCGGGGCCTGCGGGGTGGCGGGCCGATGGTGTGCAGGTGCCAGGCGCAGCGCTGCCCGGGGCACCGGTCCGTTTTTTACAGCTCTGACCCCCGCGTCACGAACGCTGCTGGGGCAGGGTCCCGTAGCTGTTCCGGTAGACCTTGCCGGGTCTGGGCCGGGTGAACTTCAACCCGGCCCAGACCTCGTCGACGCGCAGGCAGATGCTTTCGACCGTCCCGAGGTCGTAACCGATGGCGATGACGCTCTTCATGTCGAGGTCGGTGCCGTGGCGGCGCCCTTTCGGCCAGGAGACCCACAGCATCCCGCCCGGGGCCAGGTGGTCCCGGAGTTCGGTGAAGCCCGAGCGCAGTTCCTGTTGACTGGTGGCGAACAGGTGCAGGTAGTCGAACGTCCCGGGGAGTGAGCCGGGCAGCTCCAGCTCAGGCAGTCGGAGTTCGGCGAGTGCGGTGTCGGGTGCGCCGACCAGGTGGGCCCGGCTGCCCGCCCTGACTCCCATCTTCTGAGCTACGGTTCGCTGTGCCATGACTCCGAAGTTAGACCAGAGCACCGACATCCCAGGGGCTCCCGGTTCGCGAGGAGGCCGTGGGAAGCGCACCGCCCCGCCTGTCCGGACCGTCGGACGCCTGTGCAAACCTGGGCACAGGGTCCAGTACGACCGCGGCTCGCCCACGACTCGGTTGAGAAGGTTCGGGTGAGTGCGCCACAGGAGAAGCGAAAGCCCCCGCTGCGACTCCGCGGCCGACCCGTGGTTCAGCAGGACTTCGCCATCCGTTCCGAACGAACCGAGACGAAGGTGCGCCGTGTACGAATACCGCAACGACCCCGAGGTCACCTACACCATCCGTATCGACCCTCCTGACGGGTCCCCGTCGGACGAGGTGCGCATGACGGTGGGCACGAACGGCATCGGCGAGCATCTGGACGAGGCCGCGCAGGCGTTCTTCACCGCGCTCGCTGAGCACTACGACGTCAAGGTCACCCAGAGCGTGCGCGCCACCGGCACCCGCCCCGGACTGGTGTTCCCCGCCGAGTAACCGCCCCTCACCGGCGACAAGGGATCCCGGCAAGAGGACAGCGGTCTGGATCCCTGGCCGGGCACGGCCAGGCACGATCCAACGGAAGCTGCTTCCGGCCCCGGGCCGCCCGGGGTACAGTGTGGCCCGGATGAGTACGTGGAAGGCCCCGGCAGGATGCCTGTCGGGGCCTCTCTGCTGCCTGGGGTCTACCCGTGGCGGACGGCCCCGAGAAGCGCCTCCCACTCCCCACCCGGAACGAGGAAATACCCGTGCTCGGGATTCATGGAGTCGCGGACGGCAGCATCTCCGCCGGGCACGTCAGCGACCTCCACGCAGTTCGAGGGGTTGCTGTACGAGGACTTGCGGAACTTCAGGGCCTCGGTGACTGAGTACATGGTCGTGGCTTTCTAAGCGGATAGTGATCGCAGGTATGCGGGCACGTCGTCGGGATCGAGAGCTTTGGCGAGCAATCGGTCAAAGCACTGCCGGTACCGAGTAATCTCTGCTGGCTTCTCCAGGTACAAGCCGTCTGTGTTCGTCTCCAGGAACACGAGCGACGGCGCGGACTCGTAGTCCAAGATCGAGAACGGACCACCCATCCCGGCGTGGAGACCCGCAGCGATGGGAAGCACCTGGATGGTGACCGAGTTCGGTTCTTCTGCCAGCTCCGCCAACCGCTGGATTTGAGGGCCGAACAGCTCAGGGGAGGCGCGCAGCATCAGCAAGGCGCTTTCGTGAATGATGGCCCATACGTCGGGGGAAGACTCCTTCCCCAGGACTTCCTGGCGCTTCACCCGGGCCTCGACTGTTCGCTGGATGTCATCGGGGTTGCGGATAAGGGTGGCCTGGGCGATCGCTGCGGCGTACTCCGGCGTCTGTAGCAGGCCAGGAATATACTGCGGCTCAAACAACCGGACGCTCTTCGCACCGGCTTCGAGCGAAGCGTAGGCTCCGCCGAGCACATCGTCGTATCGGTTCCACCAGCCCCGCTCACGTGACTGCCGGGTGAGGGAGAGGATCGAGTCCCGCTCTCGGGCGTCCGTCACTCGGTACAGGTCGAGCAACACCCGGATGTCGGTGACAGCGGGCTTCTTTGATCGCCCTGTCTCGATGTTCGAGATCTTCGTACTCGACCATTCGAGTTCGTCGGCGACCTGTTCAATCGTCATGCCCGCGTTGAGGCGCTTTGCTCGCATCTGTGCTGATAGTTGCCGCCTTGCGACGGAAGCGCTGCTCACTTCGACCTCCCCTGTGGACGGGGTCGATGCTATCGCTGATGGGCTAGAACCAGACATTTCGCAACTCCTCAGAGTGATGATGCCAAACAAGATACTCTCAAGTAAGACTTGCGATTTAAAAGTTTTAAGTTAAGTATGGGGCTTGTACTCATCCACCGCCGCCCTCATCCAGCGGCATCTGAGCACCAGGAGTTCGCCCATGTCGCGCTACCTGAACCTGTCCGAGCTGGCGCACGTGCGCTGGCTCGCCTCCGAGACCATGCGCCGCCGTCGCCCCCGCCGAGCCGAACGTGTGCGCGCCTACGCCACCAAGCCGCGCGCCCTCTCCGGGGGCCGGTCGCCGCGCCCGCCCCGTCCGCCGCTGATTCCCTCGCACCGCCGACCGTTGGACACCGCTCCCCTGGACGTCCTACACGCTGTCCTGGCCGGGCTGCACCGGCTGGGGGTGTCCCTCTGATGTTGGACACGCACACCTGTGACCTGCTGGCCGCCGCCGAGGAGGCCCTGCACCCGCCCGCTCACCTGCCCCCGCGCCTGAGGGGCCGGTGGCACTCCCGCACCCTGCGCCACCGTCTCCCCCTGGTCCGCGAAGCCCTGCGGATCGCACACCGGGACGGCGACCTCGAACTGGCCACCCACCTGATCGACCAGGCCGTGGCCGACCACCCCACCGCCTCCGCATCCTGGGGCGCGGCGGCACGCACCTGGGCGCGGACTCGGCTCAGGCCCCGGGACAACCCACGCCACCACCCCCTGGCGGCATGGCTGGACTCCCGGAGCCGGAGGTGGACCAGGTGAGCAACGAACTCCCCGTTCCCGAACGGGTCCTGTGCGACCTGCTGCACCGCCACTGGCGGATGACCGTCGAAGGCCAGGGCCCCAACGCCCGGTTCGTGGCCCACCGGCAGATCGGCTGGACCGGCGAGGGCGACCCCTTCGAGCGGATCACCGCCCCCACCCGCACCGAACTCCTCCGCCTGCTCGCCCACCGCCACCTCGGGGCCGCCAGGACCACGCCCGAAGCCCGCCCCGCGCCCGACCGGGACCCGCCCTCGCCCGCCCGCTGACCCACGACCCGACAACCCTCGAACCCCGTGCGCCCGCTGAGGCCCCTTACACCGGCAAGCCCGGCGGGCGCGCGGCCCGCATCCGCATCCACATCCCCGCCGGGTCGAACGCATCAGCCCCATAACCTGCCGCCGGAGTTCGGGGGCCTCCTCTGCTGACGTCTCGGGGTGAACCCGGGTGCCCTGCTTCGGTCGCACCCCGCCCCGGCGCAGCAGGCCCAAGTCGGGCGGCTGCCGCGGATTCCACCGTGGCCGGAAGTAAACTCCTGGCGTTTTCCCATGTCAGCTGCGGTTCCGAGTCGTACCCTTGGTTCAAGGGGGAGTGTTGCGGCCACTGGAATGCCCGACAACACCTCTTCACAGGGCAGACTCGCCCCGCGCGACCCGGACACGGCACGACACACGCCGACACCGCCCCGTCCCCGGGACACGGGCCCCGGGCGAGAACGCGGGGGAAGACATGAGTGAGACAACCACCGTCCGACTCGATCCAGGCGCGTTCGGAGACCTGCGGGAGTCCTTCCACGGTCGGCTCGTCCGCCCGGAGGACCCGGACTACGACACCGATCGGCGTATCTGGAACGCCTCCGTCGACCGGCGCCCCGCACTGATCGCCTTCTGCACCGACTCCGACGACGTGGCCTCGGCGCTGCGCTTCGCGACCCTGACCGGCCTGGAGGTCGCCGTGCGCAGCGGCGGCCACAGCTTCCCCGGGCTGTCGCTGACCGAGGGCGGGGTGGTGATCGACCTGTCCGCCATGCGGGAGATCCGGGTGGACCCGGAGCGGCGCACCGCCCGGGTCCAGGCCGGGACGCTCCTCGGTGAGCTGGACCAGGCGACGCAGCGCTTCGGGCTGGCCGTCCCCTCCGGGATCGTCACCCACACGGGCGTGGCCGGCCTGACCCTGGGCGGCGGTATCGGCTGGCTGATGCGCAGGTACGGGCTCACCATCGACCAACTGACCGGGGTGGACCTGGTGACCGCCGGCGGCGAGCAGGTACGGGCCGACGCTTCGGAGAACACCGACCTCTTCTGGGGTGTGCGCGGCGGCGGGGGCAACTTCGGCGTCGTGACCGCGTTCGACTTCCGACTGAACCCGGTGGGTCCCATCGTGCTGGCGGGTCCCATCGTCTGGCCGATGACCGAGTCGGCACGGCTGCTGCGCTTCTACCGTGAATGGATCGCCGAGGCGCCGGACGACCTGACCACGGCGGTCGTGCACCGCAAGGCGCCGCCGCTGGACTTCATCCCCGCCGAACTGCACGGCACCCCGGTGGTCATGGTCGTCTGCTGCTGGGCGGGATCCGTCGAGGAGGGCGAGCGGTTCCTGCTTCCCCTGCGCCGGTTCGGACACCCCGTCCTGGACCTGTGCGCACCCAAGCAGTACACCGACCACCAGGCCATGTTCGACGCGTCCTTCCCACACGGGCGGTGGTACTACTTCAAGTCCCGCGACATCGCCGCGCTCACCGACGAGGTGATCGAGTTGACCGCCCACCACGCCGCACGGTTCACCTCACCGATGACCGCCTTCCCGATCTTCCAGCTGGGAGGGGCCATCAGCCGGGTGGGTGAGGAGGAGACCGCCTTCTCCGGACGCGACTCCGGGCACACGTTCAACATCGGCGCGACCTGCGCGACCAGTGCGGGTTTCGACGAGGAGCGCGCCTGGGCGCGCGGATTCTGGTCCGCCCTGGCCCCCTACGAGTCGGGTTCCTACGTCAACTTCCTGATGGACGAGGGCCCCGAGCGCGTCCGTCAGGCGTACGGACCGGGGAAGTACGCACGGCTGTCCGAGCTCAAGCGCCGCTACGACCCGGACAACGTGTTCCACCTCAACCAGAACATCAGCCCGGACGGGGCGGCCTGAGGGCTGGTGTTCGATGCCGGAAGCTTCAGCGCCGCACCGGTGCGGCGGTGTCCGGTGCACACCACCGGATGGCCCCCGGCGTAGTGAGCGCGTCACGGCCGTGATCGTGCACACGGCGGAGGTGCCGCACCACAGGAATCGGCCCCTCCCCACATGGGTGGGAAGCACTGTACGGCCGCCGAGCGGGAAAAGGGTGTCTTCCACCTGCCCGCACCCTCCCGCACTGCTGCACCTTCACCGTCAAGACGGCTGGACCATCATGTCCACCCGCTGGGGAAAAATTGTCCAGGCGCCTAGAAGGGCCTCGTGGGAGCCAGCGAAACACTTTCCCACCTGTGACAACTCCGCGAGGAACTTCCCGGGAACCTCAGCTCAGAATCTGCCCCTCACCCGAGCCAAGCTCATCGGAGACCTCCTGACCGAGCTCGGTGACATTGAGGTCGCACTCAAGGAGGCGCGACGTCCTGCCGTGACCGAGCTCCGAGAGCAGGGGCACACTGGGCGCGCCCTCGCCTCAGAACTCGGCCTCAGCCCCGCCCGGATCGACCAGATCTCCAAAGGTAAACGGGCATAACGGAAACACCCGATCCAACGTGATGCCAGATCGGGCACGATGCTGGACGGGTCACCCGGCATGGCCGTACAGACACTGCCAGAAATACACGATCATCCAAGGATAAATGGGCTGATTTGGCCAAAGAATTAAGAGGAAATTTGTGCTTGACGGCTGTTGTGTGGCCTGGATAAAGTCTTTGTGTCTCATTCACTCAACCTGAAAGAGAAATCTTGAAGCGATCATTGATGGTGCTTCTTACTGCGCTACTCCTCCCCGCGACACCCGTCGCGCACGCAGAGCAGGCCACCCAGGAGGCTTCCGTAGAGGTCACCATCTACGACAATGGGCGCATTTTCGAGACCGGAAGCAAGACCGAGCGCATGGCCGGAGAGACATCGACCAAGCTCTCCAACGGCCTGCTTTCCGTTCGCGCCAACAACTGCAACTACGTTCGAGTGAGCTATGTCAAGCACTCCGGAACACCCATTGACCTGCAGTTCGGATGGTTCTCGGGAAACGCCGGAGAAATTAGTGGCACAAAGAGTAACATTTCAGCCGAGGACACTGTGAGTGAGACCTGGAGCCAGGTTCGGATACCCGGAAAAGTTGTCGGATACATGGAAGTCGAGGGCCAGGGAAGGTACCAGACCCCTCCGGTTTCCTGCGACTGAGAAGCGGAGCTAGTATCGCATGTGGCAAATTCTTTTCTATCTGAGTCCTCCTGTATTTTTGGCAGTGATTACCGTTGCCGCGCTTGTGGCATTTGGTGGTGTCTTGCTCAAGAAGAAGGCTCCGCGACTCATGGAAAAGGGTGGATTCCTTGTGCTTGCGATCGCTGTCTTCGCCTATATGGCTGTGCTCGTGGAGCCGGTCGGCGGTTGGGCTTCGGTCGGCCAGGGAGGCATGAGCCTCAGCCTCACCCCGTTCGGGTTTGTCTTCGGCGACCATGTCACGGATAACTCCCTGCACTGGGAAGAGTGGATGCTCAACATCCTCTTGTTCGTCCCGCTGGGCATCGTGGCTGCCCTGACGATCGCCAACCGATGGGGACTGTGGCTCTTCGGGCCGCTGCTGTCCCTGGCCATCGAAGTCGGGCAGGCGGCACTCGCCACCGGACGCCAGAGCGCACTCGATGACCTGCTGGCCAACAGTGCTGGTTACTTCATCGGTGTGGCCTTCGTACTCCTGGCTCAGCGAATCCTCACCCGCCAGCACCAACCAGAGCGAGCGACCACGTGAGCGAGTCCCCCGAGTGACGCGCTGTCGGCAGCTTCGCCCGGGGAACATCCCGCCCCCGCGTACGCTGCTCACCTCACAGGACCAGGGCCAGCAGGCACAGATCGCGACAGGGAGCGACCCCGTCCCCACCACGGATACCGAGGCCCACAGAACGGCGTGATCCCCTACGGGGTAGGCGATCCGGCTTGCGGAGCGCTCCACGCGGACAGGACGATTCGGCTGCGATCAGCGTTCACCCCCGCGAGGAAACACAGGTACCCATGCCGGACACGCCCCCCGTCGACACGACCACCGCACACTCTGCCCGGGTTTGGAACTACTGGTTGGGCGGCAAGGACAACTACCCGGCCGACCACGAGGTGGGCGACTACGTCCTCCATGCCTATCCCGAGATGGTCGAGGCGGCCCGCGCCGACCGCCAGTTCCTCATCCGCGCCGTCACCCACCTGGCCGCGCAGGAGGGCATCCGTCAGTTCCTCGACATCGGGACCGGCCTGCCCACGCACAACAACACCCACGAGGTCGCCCAGCACGGAGGGCTCGCGCGTAAGCGCTGAGCACGCTGGGCGGTGAGTCCCACATGCGTGGAACCCACGCAGAGCTTCCCAGGTCGGAACCTCGCGATCTGGTTAAGCAGAACAGGGCGATCGCGACCCGCTACGACAAGCGGGCCGCGATCTTCGACTGGACCGTGCAAGTGGCCTCGATCCGGATCTGGCTGCAAGACCTGACCGGTTCAAAAAACAGTGCCTAGCCCTTGCTGCTCCCTCCATCGAAAACCGTCCGCCCCCGTGTCGACCAGAAAGCGGTGCTGGCCACCGTGCTGTTCGTCCAGGTCTCGGACTACTCCTGGGAGAAGGCCGACGGCCCGTTCAGCGTCATAAGCACAACCGCGATCATCTTCGTTGCGACCAGCGGGTGCACCTGGGCCCCGCTCCCGCCGGTGTTCGGCCCGTCCGGGCCTACCGCGCACCGGCATTTCACCGAGTGGACCCGCGCCCGGGTCCGGGCCAAACTCCACCGGCTGTTCCTGGACGAACTCGGTGCCCACGGCGAGGTGGACTGGTCGCGGTGCGCGATCGATTCGGTCAACGTGCGCGCCCTTATAGGACCGTCCCGGCACGAAACAGTCCATGGGATGGCGGGTATTTCGTCCCGTCAGCGCTGGGCGGCCTCAGCATGCCTGAGGTGCACGATCGGTCGACGTCGGAGACAGAGATCCAACGTAAACCCGATCAGGACGCTGGGTTGCGGTAGCGCTGTTCATCCGAGAGCGGCGACGCCCTCGTAGATGCCTTGTCGTGCTTGGCCGGTGACCTCGTACTCGAGGAGTAGCAGGCCGTTCGGCGTGGCCTCGTGGTGGAGCAGGCGGAGACCGGACGGAGTTCCTGCGTCGGCCAGGAGCCGTCGGCCGCTCCGGAGGACAACAGGAGCAACCACGAGGCGAAGCGTGTCTATCAGCCCTGCTGACAGCAAGGAGTCGCCGAGGCGGGCGCTGCCGTGGATCTGAAGTTCCCGGCCTGGACGCGCCTTGAGTTCGGTGACCGAGTCGACCGGATCGCCTCTGAGGACGATTGTGGGGTCCCAGGTCCCCTCGGCCAGGGTGTCCGTCACGACGTACTTCGGCAGGGTGTTCATCCGTTCGGCGAACGGGTCGGCCGGATCGGTGATGTTCGGCCAGTCGCGCGCGAATGCCTCGTAGGTTCGCCGTCCCAACAGCAGGCCGTCGGCGAGGTCGAGCCAGTCGGAGGCCCGCCGGACGAATGCCTCGTCCATGTGGGGAACGAGCCAGCCCCCACGGGTGAACGCTTCGCTGGTGTCCTCTTCCGGCGAGCCGGGCCCCTGGCTGACACCGTCGAGCGTAACGAACTCGGTGAGGGTGATCTTCATCGCAGGTCCGTGCTTTCGGTGAGTGCGGCCAGTTGGTCGGCAACCGAACTCCAGCCCTCAGCGAAGCCAAGCTTCTCGTGATGAGCGCGAGCCTCCGGGGAGTCGTGCCGGACGACCATCCGGTAGTCCGTACCATCCGGGTGATCATTCAATGTGATCGTGGCGGTCATGGCGACCGGGGCGGGATTAGCGGGACGCCATGTGCTGTCGATCGCGTTCGTGAAGACGATCCGCTCGAGTTCGTCGACGGCAAGGAAACACGCGTCCAGGTGCGGGGCGAACTCGGTCCCGTCTTCGCACAGCCGTGTCACGAACGCCCCGCCCGGCCACAGGTCCAACCGATCCACCTGGCAGTGGGACGGGGCTGGAACCCACCACCGCTCAAGCCGGGATGGGGTGGTCCATGCGCTCCACACGGTTGCGCGCGGGGCGCGGATGATGCGCTGTATCACGAGGTCAAGGTCAGGGTTCACTGGCTGTTCTCCTCGGGGTCGGTGACGAACTGTTCGAGGCGGTCGGTGCGCTCCTCCCAAATCCGGCGTTGTTCGGAGAGCCAGTCGTCGACGACGGCGAGCTGCTCACGGTTGAGAGAGCAGATGCGTACCCGACCGGACTTGACAGTGCGGATGAGCCCGTTCGATTCGAGCGTCCGCACGTGCTTCATGAACGAGGGAAGGGTCATCGGGAACTCGTGTGCGAGGTCACCGACGCTTGTGGGGCCGCGGCCCAGGCGTCGGACGACGGCGCGCCGTGTCTGGTCGGCAAGGGCCAGGAACACCCCGTCAAGCTGCGCCGAATACTGTGCCATGCGGCTAAGTATGCTGGTTCAGTAATAGTTTGCGCAAGGGCTAAGTATTGAGCCGTATGTCCTTCCAGGCGATGGGGTCCTCTTCGGCGAACCCGACGTCGTCATGCAGGGAGGCGAGACGCGTGTTGCCTCTGGTGGACGAACGTGCTCGACCGCGGACCGGCGGGGTTTCGTCCACAGCTGTTTGACCTCGGTCAGCGCCGCCATAGGAAGCGGGGCGGGCGGTCGGCACCGCTTGGTCTTCACCAACCGTCTGATGGCGATACTGATCCATCTGCGCCACGACCTGCCGCACGCGGTTCTGGGACTGCTGTTCGGGGTGGACCGCTCCACGATCACTCGCGCCGTCGGCCAGATCCGCGCCCTGTTGGCCGAGCGCGGGTGCGCGGTCAGTCATCTACGGGGGTGGCATCGAGGATGTTCGGGAACGTGCTGGAGAACTCGGACCGCCACCCCACGATGTGGAACGTGTAGCTTTCCCCGGGTTCGATCTCCGCCCACAGGTCAGCGGAGTCCCACTTGTCGCGCCACATCGAGTCCTCATTGGCGAGCACACCGCACTCCTCGGTGTAGACCCGGTAGGAACCCGAGTCGCCGCCGCGGTCCTTTTCGGTGACAGTGCACCTGAGGGTGCGTTCGTCGTGGTGGGCGTAGTCGTAGGACTCAGCGAGCGGCACGAGGAGAACCAGACAGGCGAAGAACGCGCTGCCGCCGATTATCAGCGGCGGGAAGTAGCCGCCCTTCATTCGGACACCGGACCAGATCCCGACTGCGGTGGCGAGGAAGGTGATGCCGAGCGCAATCCAGATCGCGGCCATGGTCAGGTCTCCTTGGCGGTATCGGTCGTGCCCTCGAGGTACCGGGCGCGGTCAGCTTGCACGGGCTCGTCGTCGAAGTCAGGAAACTCCGACCAGGACCCCTCGCGCCACGGCATCGCGGTTCTCGGGCGGGAGAGAGAGGGGGGTACTACGTGAGACTCACGCTAGCGAAGTCCGGTTCTGGGACCTCACCTGCGGTCCATCCCCGCGTGCGCGGGGAGCAGGCCGTCCTGAAACTCCACGCCCCGATCGTGGAGGGTCCATCCCCGCGTGCGCGGGGAGCAGTACTCGTGCTCACAGCACACTCCTTCTGGGTTGGGTCCATCCCCGCGTGCGCGGGGAGCAGCTGCTCATGATGGACACCAATTACAAGCCGAAGGGTCCATCCCCGCGTGCGCGGGGAGCAGAATCTCCCCCTCTCACACGGTTTCGGCGCCCCGGGTCCATCCCCGCGTGCGCGGGGAGCAGGTCGGGGCCACACCCTGATCGTGTCCTGTGCGAGGTCCATCCCCGCGTGCGCGGGGAGCAGAATCTCCCCCTCTCACACGGTTTCGGCGCCCCGGGTCCATCCCCGCGTGCGCGGGGAGCAGGTCGGGGCCACACCCTGATCGTGTCCTGTGCGAGGTCCATCCCCGCGTGCGCGGGGAGCAGAGGTTCGGCCGCCTCCTCCCGGGCCCGGGTGAGGGTCCATCCCCGCGTGCGCGGGGAGCAGCCGGGGATGTACGCGGACATGCTGTGACGGCAGGGTCCATCCCCGCGTGCGCGGGGAGCAGATCGTCTACCTCGAATCGCGCACGGAGGGACTGGGTCCATCCCCGCGTGCGCGGGGAGCAGACTTTTTGACCTGGTGACTTACCAGTGGCAAGTGGCCATTTTTCCAACTTCTCGAAAGACAGACACCGGGAACACATCACCCAAAAAGCCCATACGGCCCCCGCTTCCCGAAACCACTTTACTCAGGACCCCACGCGCGTGGCACAGGCTCCCACCCCTGCCTAGACCTCGATCATCCGCCAGGCGTCCGGATCGGCCGGGTCCTCGGTGAACGCGTACCGAACGGTGTCCCGGTCCAAGGCGATCAGCGTGACCGAGCCGGTGGCCCACACGAGTCCGTCCCCGAGTTCGGCGTGGGCGATCAGGCCCGAGGGGTCACCACCCTGAGTGGTACCCGCGGAGCGGGGCTCGGAGCGGGCGGCCTCGGTGATCAGGTCCGGCCACTCGCCCCAGACCCCCTTGATCCCCTCAGCTGTGGCCAGGTCCGGGTCGGGGCGGGTGCGGGCGAACTCGGGGGTGTGCCGGTCCGCGCGGGGATCCTCGGCGTCCAGACCGGTGTTGACGATCGTGGTCACCCCGCGGGGCAACGCCCGGGTGTCCAGGCACCGCCCGTCCCAGCTGTACAGGGCGGCCCTGTGCGCGTCGGCGTCCAGCAGGTGGAAGGGCGCGTAGCCGGTGGGGTCCTCCCCTGCCAGGGGGTCGCGGTTCTGCGTGGCCAGGGCCTTCAGCGGCAGATCACCCCGGCTGGCCGGGTAGGAACCCTCCCAGGGCATCCGGCCGTCCCAGGGCCAACCGTTGAGCAGCGCGGCCACCCGTTCGCGCCGCGGATCGACCGCCAGCCAGGTCCCTCCCGCGAGCCGGTCACGACCGCCGACCAGCTCCGGGCGCTCCGGCCAGTGCCGCGCGGGCCAGTCCCAGGGACGCGAACGCATCTCGTCCCGGATCGCCGCGATGACCAGCGGTGTCCGGGAGCCCGGATCGAAACCGACGATGACGGTGCACATCTGTTGTCTCCCACGCGTTCAGTTCCCTTGCCAGGGACTCTACGACGCGGATCCCCGTCGGCCCAGTGCGGGACGCGACTCCCCTCCCAGATGCTTCGGTTTCCTGCCGAAGAGGACGGCCGACCCCGGAGTTTCCGAGCTGGCGGACCCCTGCACTCCGGTTTCTCCCTACTCTGGTGAGCGTTGACACTGAGGCTCGTGTGACCGGGGTCCCCGCCGGTCCAGCCCTCCTCACCGACCAGGAGTCGTCCGTGCCCGAAGAAGCCGACCGGACCGAACGGGGTCCGACCCCGACAGTGACCGATCCCTCCCCGGCCCGGTCCGCGCTCACCGGCCCGCCCCCGGAACCGGGGCTGTCCCGCCAGGAGGTGGCCGAGCGCGTCGCGGGCGGTCGGACCAACGACGTCCCCGTCCGGGCCAGCCGCAGCGTCGGACAGATCATCCGCGGCAACGTCTTCACCCGCATCAACGCGATGATCGCCGTGCTGTTCACGATCATCGCGGTGATCGGCCCGGTGCAGGACGGCCTCTTCGCGATGGTCATCGTGATCAACACGCTGATCGGCATCGTCCAGGAGCTGCGCGCCAAACGCACCCTGGACAGGCTCGCGATCGTCAACGCGGCACGCCCCCGGGTGGTGCGCGACGGTGTCACGGTTCGGGTCGCCACCCAGGAGATCGTCCTGGACGAGGTCCTGGAGGTCGGTGTCGGCGACCAGGTCGTCGTGGACGGTGTGGTGACCTGGGCGGGGGGCCTGGAGGTCGACGAGTCGCTGCTGACCGGCGAGGCCGACCCGGTGTTCAAACAACCCGGGGACACCGTGATGTCGGGCAGTTTCGTGGTGGCCGGGTCCGGGCGCTTCCGAGCGACCAAGGTCGGTCGGCACGCGTACGCGGCACGCCTGGCCGAGGAGGCGAGCCGGTTCTCGCTGGTGCGGTCGGAGCTGCGGTCCGGGATCAACCGGATCCTGCGGTGGATCACCTTCGCCCTGTTCCCGATCGGCGCCCTGCTGGTCTACAGCCAGCTGTTCATGAACGGCCAGGTCGCGCTGGACGAACCCGTCTCGGGCGGAATCTCGGGGCCGTTGGCGGACGCGCTGCGCGGCATGGTGGCGGCACTGGTGTCCATGATCCCCGAGGGGCTGATCCTGCTGACGAGCATCGCGTTCGCGGTCGGGGTGATCCGGTTGGGCCGCCACCGCTGCCTGGTGCAGGAGCTGCCCGCGATCGAGGGCCTGGCCCGCGTGGACGTGGTGTGCACGGACAAGACCGGCACGCTGACCGAGGTCGGCATGAAACTGGCCCAGATCCGTGACCTGGGCGGACAGCCGCCCCGGGGGAACGGTCGGCCGGACGGGGACGGTGCGCCGGTCTCCCCGGCCCTGGTGCTGGCCGCGCTGGCCGACTGCGACCCCGATCCCAACCCGAGCATGGCCGCGATCGCCGAGGGGTGCGCGGCCACCGGGCAGCGGACACCGGACTGGACCGTGACGGCCCTGGCCCCGTTCTCGTCCGCGCGCAAGTGGAGCGGGGCGAGCCTGCTGACACCCGCGGGCGAGGAGAACTGGGTGCTGGGGGCCGCTGACGTCCTCGCAGGGCCCGACTCGCCCGTCGTCGCCGAGGCCGCCCGGCTGGGCG
Source organism: Nocardiopsis sp. iso_40 (assembly GCF_056173285.1). Taxonomy (NCBI): domain Bacteria; kingdom Bacillati; phylum Actinomycetota; class Actinomycetes; order Streptosporangiales; family Nocardiopsidaceae; genus Nocardiopsis; species Nocardiopsis sp. iso_40. The sequence goes on from NZ_CM149666.1 coordinate 3,598,832, forward strand.
CCCAGGGGCTGCGGGTCCTGCTGCTGGCGCGGGCCTCGGTCCGGGTGGACGGGGAGGCCGCTCCGGGCACGGTGGAACCGGTGGCGCTGGTGGTGCTGGACCAGCGGGTGCGCGAGGACGCCGCTCCGACCCTGGACTACTTCTCCGAGCAGGGCGTGGGCGTCAAGATCGTCTCCGGGGACCACGCCGCCTCGGTCGGCGCGGTCGGCCGCGAACTGGGCCTGGCCGGCGCCGATCAGCCGGTGGACGCCCGGGAGCTGTCCGAGGCGCCGGAGAAGCTGTCCCGGCAGGTGGAGGACCGGTCGGCGTTCGGCCGGGTGACACCCGAACGCAAGCGCGACATGGTGCGCGGCCTGCGCGAGCGGGGGCACACCGTGGCGATGACCGGTGACGGTGTCAACGACGTGCTGGCGCTCAAGGAGGCCGACATCGGGGTGGCGATGGGGTCGGGCAGCCCGGCCTCGCGTTCGGTGGCCCAGCTGGTGCTGTTGGACAACCGGTTCGCGGTCCTGCCCCGGGTGGTGGCCGAGGGGCGCCGGGTGATCGGCAACATCGAGCGGGTGGCCAGCCTGTTCCTGACCAAGACCGTGTACACGATGACGCTCGCCATCATCGTGGGCCTGCTGGCCGTGGCCTACCCCTTCTTCCCCAGGCACGCGACCCTGATCAACGCGGTGACGTTCGGTATCCCGTCGTTCTTCCTGGCGTTGGCGCCCAACACCGACATCGCCCGGCCGGGGTTCGTCCTGCGCACGCTCCGGTTGGCTGTCCCCTCCGGGATGGTGGCGGGGCTGGCGGCGGTGACGACCTACCTGCTGGTGCTCGGCGGGCGGACGGTGCCCGACCCCTCGGACCGCACGGCGGTGGTGATCACGCTGTGCGCGACCACGCTGTGGGTCCTGCTGCTGGTGGCCAAACCGTACGTGTGGTGGAAGGTGCTGCTGGTGGGCTCCATGGTGGGTCTGCTGACCCTGGCCATGGTGACGCCGTGGGGTCAGTGGTTCTTCGCCCTGGACGTGAGCGACCCGGTGAAGGTCCTCACCGGGCTCGTCGTGGCCGGGGTGGCGATCGCGGTGATCACGGTGATCCGCGTGGTGGACGACCGGATGATGGCCCGTTCCCAGACCCGGACCGACGAGAAGGAGGCACAGGAGCGGGAGGCCGCCGCGTCAACGCTCTGACCTGGCACAGGGGGCCTGCCGCGGAACCGCGGCAGGCCCTTCGTTGTTCGGATCCCACCTCGCCGCCGGTCAGCGTGGGAACTGTTCACGCACCGGGCCGAGCCGCGATCCTGGGTGCGCCACGTGTCTGGAGCGACAGGAGCCACATTGAGCATCCCGAACACGCACATCCGCGCCGTGCTGGACGGCTATCTGGAACGCTTCCCCAAGGAGGTCGAAGCGGCCGGTCCCCTGGTGCGAGCCCTGGACGGGGGGCACGAACTCTCCTCAGCCAAGGAGTTCCGCGTCGGGCACGTGACCGCGGGGGCCGTGGTGCTCGACCCGTGCTGGCGGGTGCTGATGGTCCGGGAGGGGGAACAGGGGTCCTGGCGCCTGCCCGGCGGGCACCTGACCGGTGACGACGGCGCGCTGGACGAGGCGTCGCGGAACAGGTTGACGGAGGCGACCGGGCTGCTCCCCGAGCAGGTCGAGTCCGCCGGGGAACCGCTCCTGCTGGACCTGGACATCCACCGGGTGCCCGAGGACCCGGTCCTGGGCGAGCCCGCTCACGAGCACTTCACCTTCCTGTACCTGTACCGGGCCAGCGCCACCATGGTGCCCGTGGGCGGCGCCTCCGGCCCCCTGGCCTGGCGTCCGCACACCGCCGTTCCCTCGGCCCGGCTGGCGGCGAAGATCTCCCAGACGCTGGCGACCAGCCGTGCGGCGGTCAGGCACGAGCCCGCCGGGGAGGCGGCCCGGGCCTGAGTCCGCGGTGGTCCGCACACGGCGACCCCCTAGTTTTCATCGCCAAAACTGAATATGATCGTCGTATGACGATGAATAATGACGGTTGTGCGGAGAGGGTCTGCCCGGACCCCGGGCTGAGCGCCGCCGAGGCCCTCTTCCACAGCCTCTCCGACAGCACCCGGCTCGCGATCGTGCAACGCCTCGCCAGGGGCGAGGCCCGCGTGAGAGACCTGGTGGAACAGCTCGGCCTGGCCCAGTCCACGGTCTCCAAGCACGTGTCCTGCCTGCGCGACTGCGGACTGGTCGACGGCCGCCCCGAGGGGCGGCAGGTGTTCTACTCGCTCAGTCGGCCCGAACTGATGGACCTGCTCTCGGCCGCCGAGACCCTCCTGGCCGCGACCGGCCGGGCCGTGGCGCTGTGCCCCACCTACGGGGTCGACGCTGCGGACGCCGCCGAGCTCTCCCCCGAGCTCTCCGGCACGGCAGCCGGCCCGGAAACGAGAACGGGCACGGCGGTGCGCGATGAGTGACGCCTGCTGCGGTGACGACCCCACCCTCGCGAACGCCCCCGCCTCCCCCGGGCCCGGAACCACCGAAGCAGCGGAACCCACCCGGCTGTGGCAGGTCGGCGAGATCCGGTACGTCGCCGTCGCCGCACCGCTGCTCCTGGCCGGGTACGCCGCGGGCTGGCTCGGCGCCCCCGAGACCGCCGTCCTCCTCCTGAAGGCCGCCGCCCTGGTGGTCGCCGCCCGGACCTTCGTCCCCGCCACGCTGCGCCGCCTGTTCAGCAAGGGTGCGGGTCGGAACCGGATCGGGGTCGGCACCCTGATGACCGTCGCCGCCGCGGGCGCCGTGGCCCTGGGCGAGGTCGGCGAGGCAGCCATGCTGGCCGTGCTCTTCACCATCGCCGAGGGACTGGAGGAGTACGCCGTCGCCCGTACCCGGCGCGGACTGCGGGCCCTGCTGGACCTGGTCCCGGCCCGGGCGACCGTGCTGCGCGACGGGGTCGAGCAGACCGTCGCACCGGAGGAGCTCCGCCTCGGCCAGACCCTGGTCCTGCGCCCCGGGGAACGGCTGGCCACCGACGGCACGGTCGCCTCCGGGCACACCTGGCTGGACACCTCCGCCATCACCGGGGAGTCGGTACCGACGGAGGTAGGCCCCGGAGACGGGGTGTACGCCGGTTCGGTCAACGGCACCGGCCCGCTGGAGATCACCGTCACCGCGAGGGCCGAGGACAACTCCCTGGCGCGCGTGGTGCGCATCGTGGAGGCCGAACAGGCCCGGAAGGGGCGCGGACAGCGGTTGGCCGACCGCGTCGCCCGACCGCTGGTGCCCGGGGTGATGGTCGCCGCCGTACTGGTGGCGGTGCTCGGGTCCCTGTTCGGTGACCCGCTGACCTGGCTCGAACGGGCACTGGTCGTGCTGGTCGCGGCCTCGCCCTGCGCCCTGGCCATCTCCGTCCCGGTGACCGTGGTCGCCGCGATCGGCTCCGCATCCCGCCAGGGAGCGCTGGTCAAGGGCGGTGCGGCGCTGGAGGCAATGGGCCGGGTGGAGGTCGTCGCCCTGGACAAGACCGGCACCCTGACCCGTAACGACCCGGCCGTGGTGGAGGTGGTTCCCGCCCCCGGCCGCACCCGCGAACAGGTGCTGGAGCTGGCTGCAGCCCTGGAGGCGCGCAGCGAGCACCCGCTGGCCCGCGCCGTCCTGGCCGCCCACCCCTCCCCCGGTCCGGCCGAGGACGTGCGTGCGGTGCCCGGGTCCGGCCTGACCGGCCGGGTGGACGGCGCCCCCGTGCGACTGGGACGCCCGGGCTGGGTCGACCCCGGCCCCCTCGGAGCGCAGGTGGAGCGGCTGCTCGGCGCGGGGGCCACCGTGGTCCTGGTGGAGGAGGGGGGTTCGGTCGCGGGGGCGCTCGCCGTCCGTGACGAACTGCGCCCCGAGGCGGCCGGGGTGGTCGCCGAACTACGGCGTTCCGGTTACCGGGTGGCGATGCTCACCGGGGACCACCGGGCCACCGCCGACGCCCTGGCCGCCGAGGCCGGGATCGACCCCGGCCAGGTCCACGCCGGGCTGCTGCCCGAGGACAAGGCGCGGGTGGTCGGTGAGCTGCGGGCCGACGGCCCGGTGGTGATGGTCGGCGACGGGGTCAACGACGCCCCTGCCCTGGCCAGCGCCGACCTGGGCGTGGCCATGGGTGCGATGGGCACCGACGTGGCCGTGGAGACCGCCGACGTCGCCCTGATGGGCGAGGACCTGCGCAACCTGCCCCGGGTCCTGGCGCACGCCCGCCGCACCCGGGTCCTCATGTGGCAGAGCCTGGGGCTGTCGCTGGCCATCATCGGCGTCCTGATGCCGCTGGCCCTGTTCGGGGTGCTGGGGCTGGCCGCGGTGGTCCTGGTGCACGAGGTGGCGGAGGTCGTGGTCATCGCCAACGGCATGCGTGCCGGAAGAGCCCGGCCGGGGCGGACCCCTGCTGTCGGGGACGGCCCGGAGGGGGCGGTCGGCGGCCCGGCCCCGGCTCAGTCCGGTCTGCGGGCCCACAGGTAGGCGTGCCGGGAGCGCTCGCCCTCCTGCGCCTCGCGCACGGTGCGGCTGGTCACCCTCAGCCCGGCGCCCTCCAGCAGGTCCGCGATCAGCTCCGGCGGGCGGAAGTGGAAGTCGAGGTCGACGCCGTGGCCGAAGCCCTCGTCGAAGTGCACGGTCTCGTCACCGGCCTGGAACACCACGAACGCCTGACCGCCCGGGGACAGGACCCGGCGGAACCCCTCGAAGACCCCGGGCAGGTCTTCGAGGGGTACGTGGATGGTGGAGTACATCGCCACGAGTCCGCCCAGGGAGGCGTCGGGCAGGTCCAGGTCGGTCATCGACCCCCGGACGAAGCGCAACCCGGGGTTGGCGGCGCGGGCGATCCCGAGCATCCCCGGGGACAGGTCGATCCCGAACGCCTCCATCCCCAGCGAGTGCAGGTACGCGGTGACCTGGCCCGGTCCGCAGCCGACGTCGGCGACCGGGCCGGTGACGGTCTCGGCGAAGGCGGTCAGGAGTGCCCGGTCCAGGGGCTTGCGCGCGAACTCGTCGTGGAAGCGGGCCGCGTAGGGTTCGGCGATGGCGTCGTAGGAGGCGCGGGTGGCCGCCAGGAAGTCGGGGCTGTGCACGGGCGGCTCACAGACTCCGGTAGTAGTGGACCACCGGCGAGGGGACGAAGCCGGCCCTCTCGTAGACGGCGCGGGCCGGGGCGTGGGCCTCGTCGCCGCCGGTCCTGATCACGGCGAGGGTCATGCCCTCCTCCCGGATCCGCTCCACCGCGAACCCGGTGAGCGCCGAACCCACGCCCCGCCCCTGCTGGTCGGGATCGACCCCCAGCATGTGGACCAGGCCGGAGCGCTCTCCCCTGTCGAGCCGTACGGTGACGAACCCGGCGACCCGGTCGGTCACCGCCACCCACGCGTCCGCCTCCTCCGCCGCCAGATCCTCCCGGACGTCGCGGCTGTGCGCCTGTCGCCAGTCCCCGACCACACGCTCGTAGGTCCGTGTCCCGAGGGTCCGTTCCAGCGCGGCGTAACCGGGCTCCCAGGCGCGCAGGGCCAGGGCGACCACGGCCTCACGGTCCTCGGGGGCGTAGCGGCGGATGCTGATGTCCATGGGCGGCAGCCTAACCAGCCGGGCCCGTGGCGGAAAGGGATTTACCGGGGCACCGCAGGCACGCGCGGTACGGTGGCGCCGACCTGGGAAGAAGGAGGACGACCATGGTGGACCAGACCGACCTGCGGCACCTGCGGCGTGCGGTGGACCTGGCCGCGCGGGCACTGGACGAGGGGGACGAGCCCTTCGGATCCGTGCTGGTGGGCTCGGACGGGACAGTGCTGTTCGAGGACCACAACCACGTGGCCGGGGGCGACGCCACCCGGCACCCGGAGTTCGCGATCGCCCGCTGGGCCGCGGAGCGCCTCTCCCCCGCCGAGCGGGCGGCGGCGACCGTGTACACCTCCGGTGAGCACTGCCCGATGTGCTCGGCCGCCCACGCCTGGGTGGGACTGGGCCGGATCGTGTACGCCGCTTCCTCCGCGCAGTTGGCCTCCTGGCTGGCGGAGTGGGGTGCGGGCCCCGGCCCCGTGCGGGCGCTGCCGATCAACGAGGTCGCCCCCGGCGTCCCGGTGGAGGGCCCGGTGGACTCCTTCGCCGAGGAACTGCGTTCCCTGCACGCACGCCTGCACGGCCGGTCGGCGGGGCGGTGAACCGGGAACGCTTCGGCCGGGCCACCCGGTAGCCCCCGGGCGGCCCGCACTCCGGCTCAGCCCTCGCGGATGGTCATCCGGGCGATCCGGTCCCCCTGGACCGTGAACGCGAACGAACTGAGCCCGTTGGCGTGGTTGGACCGCCAGTCACCGACCACGGTGACGCCCTCCCCGGTGGGCTGGGCCGACTGCACGTCCAGCACGCCCCGCGCCCCGATGAACTCCTCGTCGCTCCACCGCCTGATGGCGTCGCGCCCCCGGAACTCGCGGCCCCAGTCGTCCACCACCCCGTCCGGGGTGAAGGCGTCCAGGAAGCCCTGCTCGTCGTGGTCGTTGACCCTGTCGATGAACGACGCCACCGGTTCGGGAACACTCACACTCATGCTGTCTCCATTCGGGTGCCCTGCGCGGTCACGGGCTCCTCAGCCCCTGTACTGACGTCTCAGGCCGGTGCCATGACCGACTCGATCGTGATGGGCAGGTCGCGGAAGCGGCGGCCGGTGGCGTGGAAGAGCGCGTTGGCGATCGCCGCCGCGGCCCCGACCTGGCCGATCTCACCGACGCCCTTGACCCCGAGCGGGTTGACCACCCGGTCCTCGACCTCCAGCATCTCCACCTGGACGTCGGGGGCGTCGGCGTTGACCGGCAGCAGGTACTCGCCCAGGCTCGCGTTGGCCCAGCGGCCCTGGTTGGGTTCCATGTGGGTGGCCTCCAGCAGCGCCTGGCCCAGGCCCCACAGCATGCCGCCCATGAGCTGGCTGTGCGCGGTCCTGCGGTTGAGCACACGGCCCGGGGCGAACACCCCGGTCATCCGGCGCACCCTGACCAGACCCAGGTCGGGGTTGACGGCGACCTCCGCGAACTGGGCACCGAACGTGGCCGTGCCGTAGCCGCTGTCCCGACCCGGCGGCTGCCACGACCCCACCGCCTCGGCGTCGAAGGTCATGTTGCGGCCCAGCATCTGCCCGTAGGACTCCCCGGTGTCCGGGGCCCCGCGCAGGGACATCCGCCCGGACCGGACCTCGACCCCGTGCGGGTCCGCGCCGTACAGCGGGGAGCCCTGGTCGGCGAGGGCCTGCGCAACCAGCTGGTCGCGCAGCCTGCGGGCCGCGGTGTGCACCGCGGCGCTGACGGCCCCCGCGCCCGCCGAGCCGACCGCCGCGACCGTGTTGGGCAGTTCGGTGTCCCCGTAGTGCACCGTGACGGCCTCCGACTCCATACCCAGGGCCTCGGCGGCGACCTGGCCCATGACGGTCGCGGCACCGGTGCCGATGTCGGAGCAGCCGGTCTCGACGACCGCGCGGCCGTCGGCGTACACCCTGGCCCGGGCCCGCTGCGGGTTCATGACGGAGTACACCGGATAGACGGCGCTGGCCATGCCGGTGCCCAGGATCCAGTTTCCCTCGCGCCGGGCGCCCTGGACCGGGCGCGGGTCGCGCGAGTGCCAGCCGAACAGTTCGGCGCCGCGCGCGTAGCACTCCCGCAGCCCCTTGCTCGACCAGGGGTTCCCGGTCTCGGGGTCGGTGTCGGCGTGGTTGCGCAGCCGCAGTTCCAGCGGTTCCAGGCCCAGTTCGTGGGCGAGCTCGTCCATGGCCGTCTCGATGACGAACGCTCCGGTGCCCTCCCCGGGGGCGCGCATGAACGTGGGTGTCATGGTGTTGGCCCGGACGAGGTCGTACACCCCCTCGAAGTTGGGGCACGCGTACAGCTGGGCGGCCGGCCCCAGTGAGGGCTCGGCCCAGTCGTCGAAGTGCGACGTGGGCGAGAGCTTGCGGTAGCGGATCGCGGTCAGGGTGCCGTCCGAGCGCGCCCCCAGCGTCAGGGTGTGTTCCTGTTCCTCGCGGTGGCCGGTGTTGCTGAACGTCTGGGCCCTGGTCAGGGCGAGGGTGACCGGGGCGCGCACGTGCTGGGCGGCCATCGCCGCCAGGGTGGGGTGCGCCCAGATCATGGCCTTGCCGCCGAAGCTGCCGCCGACGAACTCGGACACCACCCGCACGTTCGAGGGCGGGACGCCCAGCAGTTCGGCGACGGTGAGCCGGGTGGCGGTGGGCCCCTGCGTGGTGTCGTACAGCGTGAGCTTGGAGTCCTCCCACACGGCGGTGGCCGCGGAGGGTTCGATCGCGTTGTGGTGGTTGGCCGCGAACCGGTGGGTGCTCTCCAGCACCGTCTCGGCCTCGGCCAGGCCCGCCTCGACGTCCCCGCGGTCCGTCCGGCCGGGGACGAAGCCCCCGAAGATGCGCTCGGCCTCGTAGGCCCGGTCTCGGCCCTGGTCGACGGTGGTGGTCCAGGGCTCCTCGGCGTAGTCGACCCCGACGAGTTCGGCGGCGTGTTCGGCCCGTTCCAGGGTGTCGGCGACGACCATGGCGACGGGCTGTCCCGCGTAGTGGATCCGCTCGTCCTGCATGGGGAAGAAGCTCTGCCCGTGCGCGGTCGTGCCCGCCAGAGACGGGATCAGGTGCGGTTGCGCGGCGACCCTGGGCAGGTTCAGGTGGCTGAGTACCGCCAGGACGCCTTCGGACACCAGGGCCCGTGAGGCGTCGATGCCGGTGATCCGGCCGCTGGGTATCCGCGAGCAGACCAGGACGGCGTGCGCGGCCCCGGTCGGGCGGTGCTCCGCGGAGTAGCGTGCCGCACCGGTGACCTTGGCGTGTGCGTCGGCCCGGGGCAGGTCCCGGCCGATCTGGGGTGGGATTCTCATACCGTCCCTCCTCGGGGCCGGGACGCGACCTCGGTCAGGGCCCGGACCATGGTGCGCTTGGCGAGTTCGACCTTGAACCCGTTCATGCCCCGCGGCACGGCGTCCGCGAGTTCGGCGTCGGCGGCGCGCGCGAACGCCTCGGGTCCGGCCTCGGAGCCGGTCAGTACCTGTTCGGCGCGCCGGGCCCGCCACGGTTTGGTGGCGACGCCGCCCAGGCCGATCCGGGCCTCGGTGACGGTGCCCTCCTCCGTGCCGAGCGCGACGGCGGCGGAGGCCAGGGCGAACTCGTAGGACTCGCGGTCGCGCACCTTCAGGTAGTGGGAGGCGCGCGCCACGGGCAGCACGGGCAGGTCGATCGCGGTGATGAGTTCACCGTGTCCGATCGGGTGCTCGCGCTCGGGTGTGTCCCCCGGCAGCAGGAAGAAGTCGTCGAAGGCGACCGTGCGCTCCCCTTCGGGGCCGCGCAGTCGGACGAGAGCGTCCAGGGCGGTCAGGGCCACGGCCGCGTCGGACGGGTGGGCGGCGATGCAGTGCTCGCTGGTGCCCAGGACCGCGTGGGTGCGGTTGACGCCGTCCAGGGCCGCGCAGCCGCTGCCGGGCTCGCGTTTGTTGCAGGCGCGGTCACCGTCACGGAAGTAGGAGCAGCGTACTCTCTGCATGAGGTTGCCGCCCATGGAGGCCATGTTGCGCAGTTGCGCGGAGGCCCCCTTCTCCAGTGCCTCGGTGACCATCGGGTAGCGCTCGCGGACGACCGGGTGGGCGGCGACGTCGCTCATCCTGGCCAGGCCGCCCAGGCGGGTGCCCCCGTCGGGCAGTTCCTCGATGGCGGCGATGGGCAGGTCGTTGATGTCGACGACGCGGCGCGGGCGGACCACGCCGAGACGGAGCATGTCGACCTCGGTGGTGCCCCCGGCCAGGTACTCGCTGGTGGGGTCGGCGGAGACGTCGGCGACGGCGGACTCCACGTCGGCGGCGCGGGAGTAGGCGAAGGAACGCATCAGCTCTCCCCCTCCTGTTCGGCCCGGTCGCCGCCGGAGTCACGGACCTGCCGGATGGCCCGGCGGATGTTGGGGTAGGCGGCGCAGCGGCAGATGTTGCCGCTCATCCACTCGGCGATCTCGGCGTCGTCCCGGTGGTGGCCCTCCTTCATGAGGGCGACGGCCGACATGAGCTGGCCCGGGGTGCAGTAGCCGCACTGGAGGGCGTCGTTGTAGACGAAAGCCTCCTGCATGGGGTGGAGTTCGTCCCCGTCGGCCAGCCCCTCGACCGTGGTGACCTCGCGGCCTTCGCAGGCCACCGCCAGGGTGAGGCAGGCGAGCACGCGGTGGCCGTCCACCCAGACGGTGCAGGCACCGCAGGCCCCCTGGTTGCAGCCCTTCTTGGGGCCGGTGACGTCCAGGCGTTCGCGCAGGGCGTCCAGCAGGCTGACCCGGGGTTCCAGGCGGACCCGGTGGACCGTGCCGTTGACCGTGAGGAGGATGTCCGCGGGTTCGGGGCCGATCTCCCCCCGGTCGCGTTCGGCCGCGGTGGCCTGCCGCGGAACGGTGTGGCCGGCGAGGCCGGTGCGTCCCTCCTGTGCCGGGGTCATGAGGCCCCCTCGCTGTCGGAACGGTGAAGGCGGCGGCTGGGCATGGGATTCCCCCTGTGAAGCGCGGATGCTTTCCCACGGCCCTCCGTCCGGCGGGTGCGGGGCCGGGACGGGAGGCCGTGGTGGTGCCACTCCTTGGGGATGTTTCCAGCTGAGGGGTCTACCGCGTGCCGATGGAGCTCCAAGGTCGGGCAAACAACTCCCGTAGCTCACGCCCCCGGAACCGTCCCCGGGCTAACCTCCCCGCGACTGGCGGTGTTCGTCCGGGGGCGCCGTCGGGCGAAGGAAGGGGGTCGGTGTGCGTGGTCGACCGGGGCTGTCACGGTCCCTGGCCGGGTTCCTGGCCATAGCGGTGCTGTTGCACTTCGCGTACCCGCTCACGTTGCACGGGACGCTGTGGGCGGTTGCGTACTCGCTGCTGTATCCGGCGGGGGTGTTCCTGGGGGTACGGGTCGTGCGGCCCGCCGGGTCGAGCGCGGTCCCCGTGGTCGTACTCTCCGCGGTCTTCCTGACCTTCGGGCTCTGGACGGCCCTCAGCCCGGAGGAGAGGCTCCCCCGGATCGGGCTCTTCTCCACCATCGTGCTGTTCCAGGGCTACCTGGTTCTGGAGCTGTTGGCGTTCGTCTTCCGGAACCGGCACCGGCGGAACCAGGGCCCGCAGCTGATCATGGCGGCGATCTGCGTCTACCTGCTGTTGGGCGGTGTGTTCGCGGCACTGTTCGGTGTGACGGAGGTTCTGTGGCCGGGCTCGTTCGAGAACTCCCTCGCCCCGGGCGAAACGGTGAAGTGGCAGGATCTCACCTACCTGAGTTTCGTCACCCTGGTCACCCTGGGCTACGGCGACATGGTGCCGGTCACCCCCTGGGCGCGTTCGCTGGCCACCGCCGAGGCGGTGGCGGGCACCCTGTTCCTGGCCACCGTCATCGCCCGCATCGTGGGCGCCTACGTCTCCCCGGCCGGGCCGGGAACCTCCGGCCCCGCCGAACCGGACCCGCCCGAGGAGCACGGGTGAGAGACCAGGGGAAAGGAGGCCCTACGCGGCAGAGCCCGCCGGGGGTGATCCGCGGCGAGCTCTGCCGGTGGTCCCTCCGGGTGTGGACAGGCAGGCGCCCCGGCTCGCCTGGACCTCGGAGCACGTCGTCCTTCGGGGTTCAGGCAGCCGAGAAGCGTCCGTCCGGCCCGGTGCCGTCCCGACGAGGTCCGACATGGGCGATGAAGCGGAACTCCGAGAGATCACCGTCGAGATCTATGGACATGGACGCGTCCAGAGCCTTGGCAAGACGTGTGAGCAACGGAAGCGTCGGCACGGAGTCCCCGCCCTCGATGTTGGAAATCTGGGGCTGGGTCATCTCCGCCCGCCTGGCCAGCTCGGCCTGAGAGAGCTCGAGTTCGGTCCGCCGGTCGTAGACGGCCTGTCCCAAGGCGAAGGCATACCCCGCTTCCGTGTAGGCGGGAGATTCCTCAACCTGTTCGTCCAGGAGTCTCCGGGTTCGGCGTGTACGCCACTGGGAGTGGTTCACGTCTCCTCCGTACGTTGGTAGGTGGACCGGTCGTATTCGTGTCCGGCCCGATCGTGCTGTGTCTCGCACTCCTTCTGAACCTGTCGAGCCCGGTCGACCTCGTTTCTCTCTCGCTGACGGGTCTTCCGAAATACTGTCAACAGGATGATTCGCCTCTGAGGAGCGAGCCAGTACGTGATACGTACCGCGCTTCCGTCCATGGTGAAGCGCAGTTCGCGCAGTTTGCCCCCGAGATGGCGCGTGTACGGCTCACCCAGAGTCGTCGGCTGAGCGGCCAACATGTCGGCCGCCCGTTCGACCTTGTCGTAGTGCGCATCCGAAAGCAGCTCCAGCCACTGTCGGACCTCCGGTTCGATTTCGATCTTCCAGGGCTCATCCACGGACCGACCATATAAATATCCATATAAGGATAGCTGCGAAACGGCAGAAAAAGGAGGCCGTACGCGGCAGAGCCCGTCGGGGGTGATCCGCGGCGGGCTCTGCCGGTGGTCCCTCCGGACGCGGGAAGGCGGCCGGAGCGGTCAGGTCAGTTCCTGTCGTCCTCGTCGGGCTCGAACCGGCCCTGGATGACGCGGCCCCGGTTGGCGGCGGGACGCTCCTGCTCGGCCGCGCCCGGGGTCCGGGCGCCGCGGGCGGGGCCGCCCGGGCCGCGGCCGAAGGGGTCCCCGGCCGTGCCGGAGGCTCCCGGTCCGCCGGGGCCGAAGGGGCCCTGGTTCGGGATGGTGGCGCCGCGGGCCGCGAACTCCTCGTCGACCCGTTCCTGCATCCTGCGCATCCGGCGGGCCGCCCATCCCGCGAACGCCCAGCGCAGGGCGGGGCGGGTGAACGGGGTGGCCAGCAGCAGGCCGACCGCGGCGGTGAGGAAGCCGGGGATGACCAGCAGGATTCCGCCGGCCATCAGCATCAGCGGGTCGAGCAGGCCCTTGCGGGGCTGTTCGCCGGTGCGCATCGCCTCGTCCGCCTGCTGGACGACCTCGCGGAAGGCCCGTCCGGTGTGCCGGAGCACCGCCACGCCCAGGACCATCAGCGAGACCAGGGCGGCGAGTGTCCACGGAACACCGATCTGACCGCCGACCCAGATCATCAGTCCCACTTCGGCGAAGGGCAGTGCCATCAACGCCAGCACTGTCAGCAGCGGCATCGTGAACCATCCTCAGAGTCGTGGGCCGAAGGCGGGTGTCCCCTGCTGGGAAGAACGTGTCCGCGGTGTGAATGGTTCCCCGGGGCCGGGGACCTCACGCACTCCGCTGCGCGCGTACGCGGCGGCCCGCGATGACCGAGGCGACGACGGCGCCCAGTCCGATCGCGGCGATCAGCGCCTCGGGGACCGCGCCGAGCCGGGTCGCGACGGTGGGCCCGTCCATGGCGGTGAGTTCGGCCACGTGGATGTCGGGCTCGGCCTCGGGCGACTCGTAGGCGACCGTGCCGTCGGGTTCCACCACGGCACTGATCCCGCTGGTGGAGACCACCACGGCGGGGCGGCCGTGTTCGACGGCGCGCAGCTGGGTGATGGCCAGCTGCTGGTCGGACTGGCCGGTGAAGTTGTAGTTCGCGTTGTTGGTGGGGATCACGATGATCTGCCCGCCCGCGGCCACGGACTCGCGCACCGGCGGATCGAAGGCGACGTCGAAGCAGATTCCCACGGCCAGGGTGGTGCCGGCGATGTCGAGGGCGCCGGGCTCGGTGCCGGGGACGGCGTCGGAGCTGACCTGTTCCAGCCGCGAGACGAACCGGGTGAAGAAGTCGCGGTAGGGGACGTACTCGCCGAACGGGACGAGGTAGCGCTTCCGGTACACCTCGCCGGGTCCGGTCTCGGGGTCCCAGACCACGCTCTGCACGTAGCGGGTCCCGTCGTCGTTGAAGCGGCTCATGCCCCACAGGAGGGGGACTCCGATGTCGGCGGCGGCATCGTCGATGGTCTGCTCCGCGACCGGGTCGCGGAAGGGGTCGATGTCGCTGGCGTTCTCCGGGAGCAGCACCATGTCTGGTTCGGAGTACTCGCCCCTGCGTACCGCCTCGGCGAGTTCGTGGACGCCGTCGGCGTGGTTGCGGAGCACCTGCATGCGCTCGCCGAGGACCGACATCTCACCGACGTTGGGCACGTTGCCCTGGACCATGCCGACGTTGACGGTCTCCAGGGGCGCCGGGCGTCCGACCGCGGGGGCCAGGAGGCCGCCCAGGAGGACCGCGGCAGCGGAGGCCAGGCCGACGGCGGGGACGAGTACCCGCGGCCTCCCCCGGGCCGGTACGGCGCGCAGGACGGTCCACAGCAGCACGGAGCCGGTGAGGGCGACGGCGAAGGTGACCAGGGGTGAGGATCCGAGGGCGGCGTAACCCGAGAAGGGCGTGTCCGGCTGGGCGTAGGCGAGTTTGCCCCAGGGGAAGCCGCCGAGCGGCCAGCGGGCGCGCACGGCCTCCTGGGCCACCCACAGGGCGGAGGTCCACAGCGGCCAGTGGGGCAGCCGCACGACCAGGGCGATTCCCATGGCCATGGGCAGGAAGTAGACGGTCTCGGCCCCGGCGATGGCCAGCCACACGTCGGCGCCGAAGATGTCCTGCCAGCGCACCAGGGGCACCATCAGGGTGGCCCCGGACAGGGCACCGAGCCAAGCGGCGCGGCGCGGCCGCGTCCCGCCGACGGCCAGGATCAGGAGTGCGGCGCTGAGCGGGCCGAGCCACCACAGGCCGTACGGCGGGAGCGCGAGGAGTTGGGCCAGGCCCGCTCCGACCGCGGCCAGAACCCGCCAGAGGAGGTCGAGCCGCCCCCAGCGGTACCCCGGGGCCAGGGGGGACCACAACGTGGTCGGTGCCTCGGAATCCGACGCCGTGGTGTCCGGCGAGGGACTGTCCGGGCTCGGAGCGGACTCCGGACCCTTGTACTCGGCAACCACGTGGGTGCTCGCTTTCCGCTGTCTGATGAGGGACCTGGCGGTCAGCATATTGGGGGGACGCGGAAAAGGCCCGAGCCACCCTTCGGACCGGCTCCGTCCCGTCGGCGGCGAGCTCGGAAGACCGTTGTCTACTGGATGTTCGGGCCTTTTCCGGGTCCAACCCCCCGCCCGGTCGCGGTACTCCGCCCCTCACCCGATCCCAACTGCACCTGGCGCGTGATGCAGCGTCCAATCGGACGAGCGGGGGCCGCACAACCGGTCCGTCCAGTGCTGGACTGGTCGTTAGGTTACCCAGACTCCCCGACCCGTTGCCTCAACCCGGGCGCCGTGTCGTGGCTACCGCGTCATGCGTCGGGAGGGGAGAAAGTGATGAACCGTCGGACAGGCTAACGCACCTGGGCCCAGCACGCCAGCTGACCGGGGGTGGTTTGAGCATGACCGCAACCAGATCGAAATCGAAGACGCTATGGACATTTCGATCATGATCCTGTCTGATGTGATCAACAAACCGGCCCGTTTCGATCAACTTCGACCATCGAGTCGGGGTGGGGGGTCTCCAGCCACGAGATCCGCCCGCTACCGGACACGCCGGACCACCGACCCAACGCGGGAGCACAGCCATGGCGGAGATCGCCCTCCAGAACGTCGACAAGATCTACGGCGGTGACGTCAAAGCCGTCGACGACCTGAACCTGCAGATCAACGACGGCGAGTTCATGGTGCTCGTCGGCCCCTCCGGCTGCGGCAAGTCCACCGCGCTGCGCATGATCGCGGGTCTGGAGGAGATCTCCGCGGGCACCCTGGTCATCGGCGACGAGGTCGTCAACGACCGTCCGCCGAAGGACCGCGACATCGCGATGGTCTTCCAGAACTACGCGCTCTACCCCCACATGAGCGTCGAGCAGAACCTCGCCTTCGGCCTGAAGCTGCGCAAGGTGCCCAAGGCCGAGATCGCCCGCCGTGTCAGCGAGGCCGCGGAGATGCTCGGCCTGGAGCCCTACCTCAAGCGCAAGCCGGGCGCGCTCTCCGGCGGTCAGCGCCAGCGCGTGGCGATGGGCCGCGCCATCGTGCGCGAGCCGCAGGCCTTCCTGATGGACGAGCCGCTGTCCAACCTGGACGCCAAGCTGCGCGTGCAGATGCGGGCCTCCCTCAACCAGCTGCACGAGCGCCTCGGCGTCACCACCGTCTACGTCACCCACGACCAGATCGAGGCGATGACCCTCGGCGACCGGGTCGCGGTGCTGCGGGACGGCCGACTCCAGCAGGTCGACACCCCCAAGCGCCTCTTCGACGCCCCCGTCAACCTCTTCGTGGCCGGGTTCATCGGCTCCCCCGCGATGAACTTCGTCGACGCCGAGCTGTCCCGCGACGGCGAGGGCGCCGTCCTCAAGTTCGCCGACCACGAGCTCCCGGTCCCGGCCAGCCTCCTCAAGGAGCGCCCGCAGCTGAGCGAGTACCTGGGCCGCTCCCTCATCCTGGGCATCCGCCCCTCCGACTTCAACGACGCCGAGTTCGACGGCGACAGCGGCCCGCGCATCGAGGTCACCGCCAGCGTCACCGAGGAGCTGGGCACCGAGATCAACGTGATCTTCGGCATCGACGCCCCGCCGGTGCGCCACGAGGACGCGACGGCCCTGGCCAAGGACGCCGCCGGAGACGGTGAGGAGGCCTCCGACTCCGCCCTGTCGCTGGGCGGCAGCCGTTCGCTGTTCACCGCCCGGGTGAGCCCGCGCAGCAACGTGCGCCCGGGCCGTACGATCAGCCTGTCGGTGGACGTCAGCCAGCTGCACTTCTTCGACCAGGAGAGCGGCCTGGCCATCGGCCACCCCGACAACGCCTGATCCCGCCGACCGGGCCGCGCGGGCGGTGCCCCCATCCTCCGGGGCACCGCCCGCGCCCTCTTTCGGCCGGTCCGGGGCCCGGACCGCCTCCGGGACCCGGGTCCCGGGCACTGCGGACCGAATCCCTCAGTTGGCGGCCCAGATCGCCGCGTTGAGCGCGGTGGCGAAGGCCACCCAGGCCAGGTAGGGGGCGAACAGGAGCGCCGCCGCCCGGCTGTGCCGCAGAGCCAGCAGAAGGGTCGCGGCCACCGCCGCGGTCAGGAGCGCGATGTCGGCCAGCGCCGCCCCGTACAGGCCCGCCCCGAAGAACAGCGGTGTCCAGGCGGCGTTCAACACCAGCTGGACCGCGTAGACGGCCAGGAAGGACGCGGCGCCCCGCGTCCCCGCGGCGCGCCACACGAGCCATCCCGCCACGGCCACCAGCACGTACAGGACGGTCCAGACGGGGCCGAACAACCAGGCGGGCGGCGCCCAGGCGGGGAGTTCGAGGTCGGCGTAGACGCCCGCGGAACCGGCCGCGGCGAGGCCGCCGACCAGCGCGGTGGCCAGTACCGCGGCCGCGAAGCAGACCGCGGCCAGCAGCGACCGGCGCGGAGTGGGGGCGGTTCGGACGGTGCTCTCCATCTGCTCCTCCTCAGACGCGGACTCTTCGGGGACCTACCCGTGTTCCGGCCTCGGCCACCCGGTCAGTCCTCCCAGGCCCAGTAGACAAACCTTCCCTTTCGGTGACATTCCCTTCGCCCGGTGAGCAGGAATCTCTTCCTTGACCGTCGTGTCGGCGCGCTTGAAACATGTGATGGTGCGCAACCGAGCCCCCGGAGCCGCCCTCGCCCCCGAGCCCCTGTCGGTCGTCGACACCCTGCACGGCCGCCCCGTGCCCGACCCCTACCGCTGGCTGGAGACGGCCGACTCCCCCGAGACCCTCCGCTGGCTGGCGGAGCGCGACCGGGAGTACCGCCGCCAGGCGGCCGCCTGGCCGCTGAGGGAGCGCCTGGCCGAACGCATCCGCGCGCTCGTGGACACCGACCTGTGGTCCCCGCCGGTCCACCGGCCCGGAGCCCTGTTCGGCACCGTGCGCCCGGCCGGGAGCGAGCATCCGCGACTGGTCGTGTGGCCCGACCACCCCGGCTCCGCCGACGCCGCCGGTTCCGTGTCCCCCCGCGAACCGCTCGGTCCGCGCACCGTGCACGACCCCTGCGCCGAGGACCCCACCGGGCGGACCACCCTGGACGCCTGGGAACCCAGCCCAGACGGTCGCCTGGTCGCCCTCCAGACCTCCTCCGGCGGGGTGGAGCGCGGCGAACTGCGCGTGCTCCGCGTGGACACCGGAGCGCCCGTCGGACCGACCGTGACCGGGGTCCGCTACTCGCACGTGGCCTGGCTGCCCGGGCCCGGACGGTCCTTCTACTACGTGCGCCGCGACGGCGCCCGGGGGGTGCGCGGCGTATGGCTGCGCCGGGTCGCCGACGGCGCCGAGTCCCTCGTGTACTCCTGCGCCAGCGCCGGCACCGTCCCGGGCGTGCGGGTGCTGGGCGAGCGGTGGCTGCTGGTCACCGAGAGCCACGGCACCGGGCACCGCACCGACCTGTGGTTGGCCGACCTGACCGCCTCCCCGCCGCAGCGGCCCGAGTTCCGACCGGTCCAGGCGGGTCCCGAGGCCGAGACCGAAGCCCGGCTGGGGCCGGACGGTCTGCTCTACCTGCGCACCACCCTGGACGCGCCCCACCGGCGCATCTGCGCCCTCGACCCGGCCGCGCCCGCTGGCGGCCTCTCCCCCGAGCACTGGCGCGAGGTGGTCGCCGAGGACCCCGGGGCGGTCCTGGACGCCTTCTGCCCGCACCGGGGCGCGGACGGCACGGCGCTGCTGGTGGTCCGCACCCGGTTGGGCACCAGCGAGGCGACCGTGCACGGGACCGCCTCCGGGGCCCGGACCAGCACGGTGGAACTGCCCGGTGAGGGCATGGTCTCCGGCCCCGTCGCGGCCCCCGACGGCACCCTGTACTTCGGCTACGCGGACGTGGCCACCCAGCAGAGGGTGCTGCGGCTGGCCCCGGGCTCCCACCGGCCCGCCCCCTGGCCCGCCCTCCGGCCGCCGCGTCCGAACACCTCGGGTACACGGGGTGCCCCGCCCTCCCCCGCCGTGGAGCGGACCGTCCTGTGGTGCCGTTCCGAGGACGGCACACGCGTCCCCGTCACCGTCTTCGACGCCTCGGGGGAGCACGCCCCGGGGCCGACCATCCTGCACGCCTACGGCGGGTTCGGCCGCCCGCGCCAGTTCGGGTTCAGCGCGACCGTCCTCGCCTGGCTGCTCTCGGGCGGCCGGTACGCCGTGGCCCACGTACGCGGGGGCGGGGACGCGGGGCGCCGGTGGCACCTGGAGGGTTCGGGACGCCGCAAGCCGCGCGCGGTCCAGGACCTGGTGGCCTCGGCCGACGCCCTGGTACGCACCGGCCGGTGCACGCGCGACCAGCTCTGCCTGTCCGGCGGTTCGGCCGGCGGACTGCTCGTACTGGCCGCGGCCACCGCGCGCCCGGACCTGTGCGCGGCGGTGATCGCCTCGGCCCCGCTCGCGGACATGGCCCGTTTCGAACGCATGGGGCTGGGCCGGATGTGGACCCGGGAGTTCGGCACGGTGTCCGATCCGGACGACTTCGCCGCCCTGATGTCCTACTCCCCCTACCACCGTGTCCTGGACGGCGCCCTGCGCACACCGGGGCTGCGGTACCCCGGTGTCCTGCTCACCGGCTTCGACGGGGACACCCGGACCGACGCCGCCCACCCGCGCAAGATGTGCGCGGCCCTGCTGGCGGCCGCCGGGGACCACCGGGAGCGCCCTGCCGCCCTGCTGCGCTACGAACGCGATGTCGGGCACGGCCCGCGTTCGGTCAGCAGGGCGGTCGGGCTGGCCGCCGACGCGCACGCGTTCGCGGCCCACAGGACGGGGCTGACCGGGCGCTGACGGCGCACGGGACGGCCCTGGTCATGAGGATCAACGGCACACAGAAAGCGAGGTGCGGTATGGACCCCATCGAGGTTGAGGTCGAGGACCTGGCGGAGGTGACCTCCCGCGACATCACCGCGGGCGGCGACAGTGACGGCACCGACTCCAGCTCGGACTTCATCTGATCCGGTCCCGCCCGGCCCGGCCGCCGCGTCCCGGGCCGGGCGGGTCCCTCCCCTCCCCGCACGCCCCGCCCCTTCCCGGAGTCCACGCGCCCCTCGAACCGTCTTGGAAAGGACAGCCGTGACCGATCCCGGCAGCCTGTTCACCGGAACCCTGTGCGACGTCGTGGGCCGCGACGCACTGACCACCCGACTGTCGGAGGAGTTCGTCTTCGCCGACCTGGGCGCGGAAGCCGTACGCTCGCTCCTGACCTTCGAGGACCTCAACGGTCTGCTGGCCGCGTGCGCCCCGGAACCGCCCCGGCTGCGGCTGCACCGGGACGGGTCCCCGGTGCCGCTGGACCGCTACACCGAGCAGGGCACGGCCTCGCGGACCGCCCGGCGGATCGTGCGCCCGGAGTCGCTGTACCGGGAGCTGCGGTCCGGGGCGAGCCTGGTGCTGGACGGTATGGACCGGATGCACCCGCCGGTGGGCGCGGCCGCCGACGACCTCATGCGTCTCACCCGTGAGCGCGCGCAGGCCAACCTGTACCTGATCTGGGGCGAGTCCCGGGGGTTCGACACCCACTGGGACGACCACGACACGGTGATCGTCCAGGTGGAGGGGACCAAGCACTGGCAGGTGCACGGACCGGGTTCGCGCCCGTACCCGATGAAGAACGACACCGACCACTCGCACACCCCGCCCCGGGACGCCGACGGCGGGCTGCACATGGTGTGGGAGGGAGTGTTGCGGCCCGGCCAGGTGATCCACGTGCCGCGCGGCTGGTGGCACACGGTGACCGGAACCGGGGAGGTCAGCATGCATCTGACCTTCGGTTTCACCCGGGCGACCGGAATCGACTGGGCGGACGCCCTGGTGCGGAGCCTGTTCGCGGAGGAGTCGTTCCGGCAGGACCTGCCCCGGTTCGCGGCCCCGGAGGAACGCCGCAAGCACCGGCACGAACTGGTGGCCCGGCTGGTGGAACTGGCCGAGGCCGCGGACCTGGACGCCTTCCTCGCCGAGCGCGACGCGCGCTTCCCCCGACGTACGTCGTTCTCGCTCCCCTGGGCGGTGGCGGAGGACGTCCCGCCGGCCGGAGCGCGGGTGGAGTTCGTCCCGATCCTGCCGCCGCCGGTGGAGCGTGAGGGCGAGCGGGTCGCGCTCACGGTATCCGGGAAGCGGTACCGGCTCCCCGCGGTGACCGAACCGGTCCTGGCGGCGATCGCCGAGCACCGGGATCTGTCGGTGGCGGAGCTGGCAGAGCGGGCGGGAGTGAGTGTCGAGGAGTGCGCCCGGGTGGTGTCCGCGCTGAGCCGCCACCACCTGGTCCTGGTCCGCTGAGCCCGCGGAGTCCCGGGCGGGGAACGGAGCCCGTGTGCCCGTCGGCCCCCGGGCCCGCGGGCCGTACCGCCCCCTGACCGGGCTCGGACCGGGCACCCGGCCTGAACAGCTCTTCCCTCGGGAACGGAGGGCTCAGGTTTCGGCAAACAAGTGCCCCGTCACATTGCAACCGCAAGATTCGTTAGGATAGCCTCACTTAAGAGGCGCAGGTGAACCCGTCCCCCGGTGGTAGCTGCGACCACACCGCCCCCGGACTTGACGGTTACGCTATGCGACGAAGGGTTGCCAGGTGACTCCAGATCCGCTCGACGCTCTCCGCGGTGTCTGCTCGCGGCTGAAGTTCGCGCCGCTGCCCGAGATCACCAGCCCGGCCGAGCTCCACGGCCGACAGGCGGACGGCGTACAGCAGCACAGCGTCACCTCGATGACCGACCACGGCTGGCTTCCGGTCCTGTTCGACAAGCTCCGGACCGAACACGGCCCCGGGCACCGGCTCCCGGCCGCCACCAACTTCCTGCGGGTCACCCTGCGCGAGCCCGTCTTCATGGCCGCCGCGTCCCTGTACCTGACCGGCCGCGGACCGCTGTTCACACCGGACACGCTCCACCTGCCCTGGGACACCGCCCGGTCCCGCTTCGGCACCCCCGTCGTGACCGGCGTCCGCACCGTCGTGCTGCCCGACGACCCGGCCGCCGGCCGTCCCGACACCGTGCTCGCCCGTGACGAGGACGAACAGCTGCGGCTCACCGCCGAAGCACTTTTCGCCACCTTCGAGCCCCTCATCGACGCACTGCACGCGCACTCCCGCGCGGGCAAGCGCACCCTGTGGGGCTGGGTGCTCGACACCCTGCACTTCTACATGCTCAACCCGGCCCGGTACCTGGGCCGGGACGCCGAGCAGGCCTGGGAGCTGGCCACCCGGCTGGGTGACGCCGTGGTCGCGGCGGGGGCCGTCACCCGCAAGCGCCCGCGCCTGTTCCCGTTCGCGCCCGGCCACCCCAGGGGGACCTGGGCGGTCCGGGGCACCTGCTGCTTCGACTACAAGGGCGACCCCGAGCACGGCTTCTGCACCACGTGCCCGCTCAAGTGCGACAGCGAACGCCGGGAGGACCTGGCGGAGTGGCTGCGCGATCCGGCGCTGGCCCCCTGACAGGGCCCCGGCATCGTGCCGCCGGTGTTCCGTCCCGGGGCCGCGCACCGGCCTCGTCGGCGTCCGTCTAGGAGCCGCCTGCGGCGATCAGGACCAGCGCGGCACAACCGCCCAGAACCAGGAGCAGCAGGAGCAGGACACCGCAGCCGATCCCGATGATCTTGCCCCACGGCGTCTGCCTGGGCGGTGGCGGGCGGAACCCGCCCGGGCCGCCGTACCCTCCGGGGGTCTGGTACGTGCCCGGCGCACCCGCGTACTCGCCGCCGCCCGGCGCTCCGGGGTACTCGCCGTAACCGGGGGCGTAGCCCGCGTGCTCGTACCCGGCCTGGGCCGGCCCGTTCGGCCCCTCCGAGAGCTCCCCCGGGTCCACCGGTCCGGGCTGCGCACCGGTGGGGTGCCCCGTCGGGTACCCGTGGGCCGGTTGGCCCGGGGGCGGGCCGACGTACGGCCGGGGGCCGCCGGGAGGGGGTTCGTACGCGGTGGATCCGTGTTCCGGTTCCCCGGGCGGTCGCGGACCGCCCCCGCTCGGGTCACCGGGGTCGCCCGGCCGCCACTCCTCCGGTGGACGGTGGTTCACCGGATCCCGTTCCGGCCGTTCCCCGGCCCCTTCCTCGGGTTCCCGGTCACTCAATGAGAACACCCCTTCGTCCGGCGGCACGGGCCCGCCTCCCTCGGCGGACGCCTCGAAACTGCACCGTAACCGCGTAAAGAGAGGTTCGAGGAGAGCTCACCGGGCGTTTCCGGTAAAGGTCCGGATGTGTTTGCCCCGGGCCGGTCGCGCCGCCCGGTCAGCCCGCGCGAAGGTCCCCCTCGGCACGGCCGCGGGAGAGCAGGGCGCGGACCGCGAGCACGAACACCGGGACGGTGAACAGGGCCGCGAACACGTTCAGACCGCCGAAACCCGCCGTGGCCAGGACCACGCCGGAGAGCGCGCCGGACGCCGCGCCGCCCAGGTTCATCACCAGGTCGCTGAAGCCCTGGGCCCGCGGTCGTACCTCGGCGGAGAGCGACTCCGCGAGCAGGGTGCTGCCGGACACCAGGCCGAAGGACCATCCCAGGCCGAGCAGGACCAGGCCGGTGGTCACCAGTGCCTCGTCGTGCCCCGCGGTGCCCGAGACGGCGGTGGCCGCGAGCAGGACCACCTGCCCGGCCAGGAGTACGGGGACACGCCCGAAGCGGTCCGCGAGCCAGCCCACGACCGGGGAGAACGCGTACATGCCGGCGATGTGCAGGGAGATCGTCAGGCCTATGACGGTGAGCTCGGACCCGTGGTGCGACATGTGCACCGGAGTCATGGTCATCACCGCGACCATCACGGTGTGGCTGGCCACGATGCCGACCACGGCCAGGAGCGCGGCCGGGCTGCGGCCGATCGCCCGGAGGCCGTCGGCCAGGGTGAGCTTCGCCCTCGGGGCCCCGCCCCGGTCGCGTTCGACCCGTTCGGCCTCTGCCGTGGCGGCCAGCAGGGGGTCGGGGCGCAGCAGCGCGCCGATGAGGGCGGCGCCGCCCAGGAAACCGGCCGTGGTGAGCAGGACCGGACCCAGGAGGTCGGTCAGCCCCAGGGACTCGGCCAGGCCGCCGGTGGGGCCGACCAGGTTGGGGCCGACCACGGCGCCCACGGTGGTCGCCCAGACCACGACGGACAGGTCGCGGCCGCGGGTGCGTTCGGTGGCCAGGTCGGCCGCCGCGTGCCGGGCCTGGAGGTTGGTGGCGGTCCCCGCACCGATCAGCAACATCCCGGCCAGGAAGAGCGCGAACAGCTCCCACACGGTGGCGGCGATGACGACGGTCCCGCCCAGGGCGCCCAGGAGCCAGCCCAGGGCGAGGCCGGGGCGGCGGCCACTACGGGCGGCGGTGGCGGCCAGGGGCAGCGCGAAGACGGCCGCGCCCAGGGTGATCATGGTGGTGGCCATCCCGGACCAGGTGTCCGAACCGCTCAGGTCCAGGGCGATGAGCGCGCCCACCGCCAGCATGGCGCCCATACCGATACCGCCGACGACCTGGGCGATCATGAGGACCAGGACGGTACGCCGTTGCAGCCTGGTGCGTTCCGCCTCGGTGAGGGCTTTCCCGCCCCGGCTGGTTTCTGTGGACACTGGACCGACACTCCGATTCATCCGCCTGAAAGACGAATCGTAGCTCGCCGGGATTTTCACTGATCATACGGGGCAAAGGGGATGATTTTCGGGGTGTGGACCGCTCACCCGCCGGGGAGCCCGGTCCGGGGCCGCCCCCGGCCGTACCGCCACCGCAGGAAGTCGTGCTCGCGCTCGACATAGCGCATCTCGGCGTACAGCAGGTCGGGGTCCTGCGCGTGGACGACCACCCCGTCCTCCGGGACCACCGGCCAGCAGGCGTACGCCCAGAAACACCGGGTGTAGACCCCCCAGAGGACGACCCACGCTCCCTGCTTCTGCCACTCGATGTGTTCGGCGACCCGACGCCGTTCCTCGTCCCGTTCGTCCATGCCGCCTCTGGGCATACCCGGCGCCCGGACGACCGATCAGGCCGGAACCGGCCAGGCTGAGGGGTTTCCCGGCCCTCAGCCGGCTCCACGGCGCCCCGGGACGCCCTCCTGGAGCACACCCCCGGCCGCACGGACCCCGCCGCAGGCGAACGCCCGTGCCGGGGCACGGGCGTTCGGGGCGCTGCGGACGGCGAACGGTTCAGCGGCCGGCGACGAGACCGCTGCCGGGAACCGGCTCGGCCGGGTCGTTGCCCAGTGCGACGATCTTGTTGTCGCGGTCCACGTGCACGATGTGCTGAACGTGGTCGGCCCGCTCCCTCTCGTCCACCTGGGCGTAACCGATGAGGATGACCAGGTCGCCGGGGCTCACCAGGCGCGCCGCCGCGCCGTTGATCCCGATGACGCCGCTGCCCCGCTCACCGACGAGGGCGTAGGTGACCAGGCGGTTGCCGTTGTCGATGTCAACGATGTGGACCTGCTCGCCGTCGACGATGTCGGCGGCGTCCATCAGGTCGGCGTCGATGGTGACCGAGCCCACGTAGTGCAGGTCGGCCTGGGTGACCGTGGCACGGTGGATCTTGCCGTTCATGAGGGTGCGCAGCACTGCTGAAGCCTCGTTTCAGGACGTCTTGCGGACTACAGGCCCCGTTCGGGGTCCCGTGCTTATCCCATGATGGCGCCCCCGGTGACCCGGTTCGACCACCGGGGCCCCACTACGCCTCGAACGCCCGCCCCCGTCCGGTTGTTCCGCGGGGCCCGCCGAAGATCGCGGCCCGCCTGTCATAACGGGTCGCGACCGCCCCTGTCCCGCCTGAGCAGGTCGATTGCCCGCTCGACGGTCCTCACGGGGACGTCGTACCGCCGTAACCAGCCAGTGTCACCGGGTATCGGGCATCACGGGTTCAATCTGGGCAGAGGGCGACTCCACCGCGGTGTGCAGGGGAGCACGGGCGTCCGTACAGGGGCCGAACCGGATCCAGGCCAGCTCCCGCGCCCGGCGCCGGTCGAGTGCGAGCAGACTGCGCACGCCCGGCGCGAACGCCGCCGACCCGCGCCGGGTGGCCGCGCGCAGCCGCCGCCAGCGCCGCGAATGCTTCCGGTGGCTGCGCTCGGTCACCCGCCGCCCCCGGGCGTTCTGGCCGCTCCGGGCCTCCTGCGGGGTGGCGTCGATCATCAGCACATGCACCTCGTACCGGCGGAGCAGGCAGAGCAGGGCGAGCAGCACGCGCACCGGGCGCCGGGTCCCGCACTCGTGCACCACCACCGGGCCGCCGCGCAGCGCCGCGGCCACCTGGGCCAGGTGCAGTACGTGCACCACCCAGCGCCACAGCGGGTAGGGGATGCGGTCGAGCAGCGGTCCCAGCCGGTACCGCGACTGCAGCGAGTCGATCACCCGCACGCCGTCCGCGGTGAGCACGGGCCGCTCCTCGTCCCCGTGGAGACCGAACAGCCGCCGCAGCAGTGTGCTCTTCCCGGCCCCGGGCACCCCGGCGACCAGAACCAGGGACCGCCGAGGGTAGACCGCTCCGTGCACCATCGCGTCATTCGTCGTGGGCACGTACCGCACCAGACCCTGGAACATCTTCGGTAGCTCCTCAAAGCCGACCTTCGCGCCGGTGGGGCGCGGCTCTACGGTGGCCGCGCCACCAACGTCATGGCGTTACCGGGCAGCGACGGCTCCGAGGGGTACCGTGCGTTCCCGCGCACCCTGCCTGTACCACGACCCGGATGGGGACACCGGCCGCGTGTTGGCGGGGGCGGGCGATGGTGGAGCCCACCGGGGTGTCCCAGGTGATCGGCCCCTTCGCCTCGGCTCGGGCCCGGAGCCGCTCGAAGACGCGGTGCCAGGGCCCCGCGCTGCCAGCGGCGGAACAGGCCGTACCGCTCGAACAGGTCCCGACACGGTGTACCGGTCCGTGCCCGGAACCGCATGCCATCGATCGGCTGCCGCTTGGTGCGCACCGGTGGCCCTCCGGGCTTGACGCCCTTCGGAAGCAACGACTCCGACACCGCCCGCTGAGCCTCTGTCAGATCTCTCCGGGCCGAGGGACATGACCGCCGCATGACCTTGATCCACTTACGAAACACGTCCTAGCTGAAGGAGGAGTAGGCGACCACCCCGCGGCGGACCAGGTCCGAGGCCTTGCGGGCGTTGGTCCGCATCCGGGGGTCGGCGGCCGCACCCGCGATCTGGCTGAGCATGTCCACCAGCATCTTCGCGGTGCGCACGAAGTCCCCCGCGGTCATCTCGGACTGGCGCAGGATCGCGTCGAGCCGGTCACCGCGCGCCCAGCGGTGCGCGGTCCACACGAAGCCGAGGTCGGGCTGGCGCAGGAACGAGACCCGGTGCCGGGCCTCCACCTCGTTGAGCTCCCCCCACAACCGCACCATCTCGGTGAGGGCCTCCTCGACCTTTCCCTCCGGCAGGCGCGGGAAGGCGTCGTCGTTCCGGCGCGCCTCGTAGACCAGGGCCGCGGCGCACGCGGCCAGTTCCACCGGGTTGAGGTCGTCCCACACGCCCCGGCGCAGGCACTCGGCGACCAGCAGGTCCAGTTCGGAGTAGATCTTGGCGAGCTTGCCGCCCTCCTCGGAGACCTCGTCGCCCGACAGGTACTCCAGGTCCTCCAGGACACCGCACACCCGGTCGAAGGTACGGGAGATGACGTGCGAACGCCCCTCCACCCGGCGGCGCAGCGATTCCGTCTCCTTCTGCAGCCGGAAGTAGCGCTCGGCCCAGCGGGCGTGGTCCTCACGGTCGGAACAGCCGTGGCAGGGGTGCTTCTTCAGCGCGGAGCGCAGCCGA
The DNA here is from genome assembly GCF_056173285.1 of Nocardiopsis sp. iso_40. Classification (NCBI taxonomy): domain Bacteria; kingdom Bacillati; phylum Actinomycetota; class Actinomycetes; order Streptosporangiales; family Nocardiopsidaceae; genus Nocardiopsis; species Nocardiopsis sp. iso_40. The sequence goes on from NZ_CM149666.1 coordinate 3,626,382, forward strand.
CGGACCTCGGGGTCCTCCTGCTGGTCACGGCGACCGCCCCGTCGTTCGTAGGAGGGGTCGGTGCCCTGCTCCCTGAGTTTGTTCCGCAGGGTCGAGGCCAGGTCCTGGCGCGAACGAGGGGAGCGCGCGGAGAAGGACTTGGGGATGCGCATCCGCCCCGAGGGGTGCACCGGGATGTTGAAGTCGCTGGCGTTGACCCGCTTGACCTGCTTGTCCGCGGTCAGGACCAGCGGTGCGGGCAGGTCGTGGCGCAACCCGGGGTCCAGGACCACGGCGTGCCCGGAGAAGCGGCCCGAGGGGATGCGGATGATGTCGCCGGTGCGCAGCCGCTCCAGGCTCTCCAGGGCCTCGTCCCGGCGCTGGGCCGAACGGTTCTTCGCGAGCGCGGCCTCACGGTCGCTCAGGGCCCGGCGCAGCCCCGCGTACTCCATGAAGTCGCCCAGGTGGCACTCGGCGGCCTTGGCGTAGCCCTCCAGGGCCTCCTCGTGTTTGCGCAGCTGCTTGACCAGGCCGACCACGGCCCGGTCCGCCTGGAACTGGGCGAAGGAGGCCTCCAGCATGTTGCGGCTGCGCCGACGGCCGACCTGGCCGACCAGGTTGACCGCCATGTTGTAGGAGGGCCGGAAGCTGGAGTTGAGCGGGTAGGTACGGGTGCCCGCCAGGCTGGCCACCGACTCGGGGTCGGTCCCGGCCTGCCAGACCACGACCGCGTGCCCCTCCACGTCGATGCCCCGCCGTCCGGCCCGCCCGGTGAGCTGGGTGTACTCGCCGGGGGTGAGCGCGGCGTGGGTCTCCCCGTTCCACTTGTCGAGCTTCTCGATCACCACGGTGCGGGCGGGCATGTTGATGCCCAGGGCCAGCGTCTCGGTGGCGAAGACCGCCCGGATCAGGCCCCTGGAGAACAGGTGCTCGACGATCTCCTTGAAGGTGGGCAGCATGCCCGCGTGGTGCGCGGAGATCCCCGCCTCCAGGGCGCGCAGCCAGGAGTCGAAGCCGAGCACGCTCAGATCCGCGCGGGGGATGTCCGCACAGCGCGTCTCGGCGTACTCGCGGATCTGGTCGGCCTCCTCGGGCGTGGTGAGCACCAGGCCGGAGGCCACGCACTGGCGGACGGCGTCGTCGCAGCCCGCCCGGCTGAAGATGAAGGTGATCGCCGGGAGGAGCCCCTCGGCGTCCAGTTCCTCGATGATCATCGGCCGGGTGGGCGGGGCGAACCGGGTGCGCGGACGCACGTTGCCGCGGGCCCTGGTCTGCGGGTGGCGCCGCCGGTTGGCCAACTGGGTGGTGCGCGCGTCGTCCTCGGCGGTACGGCTCAGGTACGGGTTGATGAGCAGTTTCTGCCCGCCCACCCGGATCTCCTGGGGGCGCTGGTGCTGGAGCCGGCGCCGTTCCCGCTTGCGTCGGCTGCGACCGCCCCCCTCCTCCGCGTCCGCGGACTCCTCCTGCTGCTCGACGAACAGGTCGTGGATCCGTTTGCCCACCATGACGTGCTGCCACAGCGGAACGGGCCGCTTCTCGTCGACGATGACGGTGGTGTCGCCGCGTACCTGCTGGAGCCACTCACCGAACTCCTCGGCGTTGCTGACGGTCGCGGACAGGGCGACCATGCGCACCGACTCGGGCAGGTGGATGATCACCTCCTCCCAGACCGCGCCGCGGAACCGGTCGGCGAGGTAGTGCACCTCGTCCATGACCACGTAGGCCAGCCCGCCCAGGGTGGACGAACCCTCGTAGAGCATGTTGCGCAGCACCTCGGTGGTCATCACGACCACGGGCGCCTCACCGTTGACGCTGTTGTCACCGGTCAGCAGCCCGACCTGGTCGGCGCCGTAGCGCTTGACCAGGTCGTTGTACTTCTGGTTGGACAGGGCCTTGATAGGCGTGGTGTAGAAGCACTTGGTGCCCTCGGCCAGGGCCAGGTGCACGGCGAACTCGCCGACCACCGTCTTGCCGGATCCGGTCGGCGCGGCGACCAGCACCCCGTGTCCGCCTTCCAGGGCCTTGCAGGCCCTGATCTGGAAGGGGTCGAACTCGAACCCGTAGAGCCCCTGGAAGGCCTCGATCGCGGCGCTGGAGGCGCTCTGGCGCCGGCGGAAGGCGGCGTAACGCTCGGAGTGACTACTCATAGGTCTCCCAGCCTATGAGGTCAGCTCCAACATCTCGACCGCCTTTGGCACCACCTCGCACACCAGTGTCGGCGGTCCGATGCGTTCCCCGTCGGCGTAGGCCGCCCCCGCGTCGCCCCGGATGGTGACGGTGCGCCCCCGCACCGAGACCACCTCGTCGAGACCGAGGTGGCTTCCGGCGAAGACCTTGGGGAACATGCGCAGGAAGCGGCCGAGCGGCCCCTGCCGGACGAAGACGACGTCGAGCAGCCCGTCGTCGGGGACGGCCTCGGCGCACACGTGCATACCGCCGCCGTAGGCACTGGTGTTGCCGACCGCCACCAGCATGCCGGGTTCGGCGATCCGGTGTTCGTCGACGTCGATCTCGAAGTCGACGGGCTGGAAGGAGCGCAGTTCGGCGAGGAGCCCGAGCAGGTAGCCGGCACGGCCGACACCGAAGCGGAAGTTGTTCACCCGTTCATTGACCCGGGCATCGAAACCGCAGGCCAGAACGCTCATGTAGTAGCGCTGGGCGCCGTCGGCCGCGGTCAGGCGGACCACGTCGCTGGGGCGGGTGCGGCCGGCCAGGATCGCCTCGGCCGCCCTGCGCGCGGAGCCGCGCGGGACGCCGAAGGCGCGGGCCACGTCGTTGCCGCTACCCGCCGGGATCACCGCCAGGGGCACGCCGGTACCGACCACGCCCTGGAGTGCCTGGTGCACCAGGCCGTCACCGCCGACCGCGACCAGTGCGTCGGGGCGGTCCGCGGCGGCCAGGCGGGCCAGTCGACGGCTGTCCGCCGCGGAGCGGCCGGTGTAGACGTGCACACGCGCGCCCGCGTCGCGCAGGGCCGCCTTCAGGCGCACCGCCATGACGGCGGCGCGGCGTCGGCCCGAGGCCGGGTTGACCAGAAGGGCGATGTGAGGGGGCATATGCCGGTCCTTAACTACCCGGGGCCGGGGTCAAAGGGGTGTACGGGGCCGGGTGAGGTACCCGCACACCCGCGCCCGGGCGCAGGCGCCGCTCAGTCGTCCCGGGTCGTGGACCCCTGCTCGGTTTCCTCACGCTGGCGGCGATGGTACTCCTCCATCGCCTCCGGCGTGTTCAGCGGGGAGGGCACCCAGGTCGCCTCGACCTCGGCCTGACCGCGCTGGATCGCGATCTCCTCCTCGGTGAGGTACTCCTCGGGGATGTCGAACTCGCCGTCGCGGGCGCCCAGGACGAAGGCCTCCCACTCGGCGGGGGTGAAGAACAGGGTGCCCTTCTGAGGTGACTTGCCGTCCCGCACCGCGCGGAAGCCGTCGTCGAACTCGGCGACCTCGACGACCGCCTCGGAGTCCGGCTTGGACAGGGAGGAACGCATCCACACGGCGTGGGTGGTGTCGTGCCACTTCTCGTTGCCCATGGCCTCGGGCGGCAGTTCCTTCTTGGCCTCGGTCTGCTCGCTCATCTGGTGTTCCTGGTCTTCCTGGTTCCTGGAGCTCGGTGTGGGTGGAGCTCGCTCTGGCAGCGGTGTCCGGGGCGACGGCGGACCAGGGGCGTGTGGGCGCCCGGGCCCGCCGCCGACTGTTCCCAGCCGAACCCTAGCGCTTCCCGAACGGCCTCAGGAGCGCTTGCCGGATTCGCCCCCGGAGTCGGGCCCGTCCAGCGAGGAGGGCGTGTAGTCCAGGTCGGAGGGCAGGTCGTCGAGCTCGGAGATCTCGTCGTCGTCGAGGTCGCCGACGGGGTCGTTGCGCCGTCTGCGGCGGTCGTTGAAGAAGCAGAACAGCTCGGCGAGCTCGAAGAGGATGATGAGGGGGATCGCCAGGGCCAGCATCGAGATGGGCTCGGCCGGGGTGACGACCGCCGCGATCAGGAAGGCGGAGAAGATGATGACCTGACGCCACTTGACGATGGCCTCGTGGCTGAGGATGCCGACGATGTTGAGCAGGACCACCAGCAGCGGCATGACGAAGCCGAGACCGAACATGCCCATCATGATGAGCATGTAGCTGAGGTACTCGCCGATGGTCAGGAACGGGTCCGCGTCCTCGGGCAGGAAGCCGAACAGCATCTGGAGGGCGAGCGCGGTGATCGAGTACGCCAGGGCCGCGCCCGAGACGAACAGGAGGCCGGCCAGCGGCGCGAAGATGTAGGCGTACTTCTTCTCGTTGCCGTGCAGCGCCGGGGCGACGAAGGCCCAGAGCTGGTAGAGCCAGAGCGGCGCGGTGACCAGGGCTCCGACGAACAGCCAGACCTTGAAGGCGACGAAGAACGCGTCGAAGGGGCCGGTGACGATCAGGGAACAGCCGCCGCCCTCGACGACCTGGGAGGCGGGGAGCGAGCAGTAGGGCTCGGTGAGGAAGTTCCACACCTGGTCGTAGAAGACGGCGCCGACCACCGACCCCAGGGCCAGGATGAGCAGCGCCTTGGCCAACCGGTTGCGCAGCTCGCGCAGGTGGTCCATGAGCGGCATCCGGGCGTCCGGGTTGGCCGATCGGCTTCGGGACCTCATCGTGCGGTCACTCTCTTCTCATCCGGGCCCGCGCCGAGGGCGCGGACTCCCCGCTGACGACAGCCGTCCGGCGCGGCACCGGCGGGTACCGCGCGTGGATCCGGCCGGGGCCGGGCTCCGTGGCTCAGCCCCAGGGGGTTTCGTTCGGGCGCTGGGAGGGTTCCTCCCCCGCCTTCTCGGCGCCCGGACACGCCGCGGTGAAGCGGGGGCGCCGATCCGGCACCGCTAGTTGTTGTGGGTCTGGTTGCTGCGCTCACCGGACTCGTTGACGATGCGCTGGCCGGGGGGCAGCTGCGGGTAACCCTGCTGCTGGTTGGCGCCCTGGGCGCTGTCGGGCTGCGGGGCCTGCTGCTGGTCCTGGGCCTGCTGCGCCTTCGGCTCCTCCTCGCCCTTGGTCTCCTCGTCGTCGACCAGGCCCTTGCTCTCGGCCTTGAGGATCCGGGCGCTGCGGCCCAGGGACCGGGCCAGGTCCGGAAGCTTCTTGGCTCCGAACAGAAGGATGGCGACGATCACCAGGATGGCGATGGTAGGTCCGTTGAACGGTCCCATGGTTCTACCTCTCTACGGGGCGCGACCAAGCGCCTCTGATGGTACGCGCGTCCGTCATGCGTCGGCACCGCCACGACGGATGCGTTCACGCAGGTCAGCGCTGCTCGCCTGGTACCCGCCCGCCGCCCGTGTCACCTCTTCGGACAGGGCGCGGGCCTCGCGGCGCGCTCTCAGGGCGAGGGCGCCGACGGTACAGGCTCCGGCACAGAACACACCGAAAAGGACAGCGAGGGCGATCACGCTCTCACCATATCCCTTCCGCGCTGGCCTACACCCCACCCCCGGGTGAACAGGTGGGCCTCACTCCGGCGGCGAAGTGGTCTCAACCAGTTCCCCGGGGGCCTCGGAGGTCTCGTAATGCCGCAGGGCCCGCTCCGCCTCGGCCCGCACCTCCTCCGCGAGGCCCTCCGGTGACACCAGACGCCCCTCCCGCCCCAGCGACAGGGCCAGCCGGGCCACCCACGCCGGCGCGGGGGTGCGCAGGGTCGCCCGCACACCGCCCCCGGGGAGCTCCACCGCCGACTCGCACACGTAGTCCTCGGTGACCCACCGCGCGGAGGGTTCCAGCACCAGGGTCACCAGGGCGTCGCGCTCGGAGCGCTGGAGCACCCCGCCGGACAGGTCGCGTCGGCCCACCCCCTCGGGCACCTCGGCGGCGAAGGGCAGCACGGTCAGCTCCAGGACCCGGTCCAGGCGGAACAGCCGCACGTCCTGCCGCAGGTGGCAGTACCCCTCCAGGAAGGTGTGGCCGTCCTGGACCACCAACCCCATCGGATCGACGTCCCGCTCGGTGACCTGGTCCAGGTAACCCGACAGGTAGCGCAGGTGCAGGCGCTGCCCGGCCCCCAGGGCGTCCGCGCAGCGGCGCTGGGTCCGGGCGACCTGTTCGTCCAGCTCGACCCGGACCTGCACCGCGTCGGCGAGGCTGCTCACGGCCGTCCCGGCGGCGGTGCGCAGCTTCTCCCCCACCCGCTTGAGGGCGCCGCCCTCGACCCCCTGGGCCTCGGGCAGCGCCTCCAGCAGGGACAGGCCCACGACAAGGCTGGCGGCCTCGTCCGCGGTGAGCCGCAGCGGCTGGGCCAGGGTGTCGGCGTTGCCGATGATGATCTCACCGGTCTCCTTGGCCGCGTCCAGGTCCACCTCGATCAGGTCACCGGGGGTGTACCCCGGCAGACCGCACATCCAGAGCAGGCTCAGGTCGGAGACCACCTGCTTCTCACTGAGCCCGAAGTGCCGCGCCACCTCGGGTACCCGCACGTCGCGGCCGAGCGCGTACGGGACCAGCATGAGGAGCCGGCGGAGCTGGTCGGCGGAGCGGGGGCCCCGGGCGGGGGCGTCCTCCCCCTCCGCGGCGGCGACCGCGCCGGGGTCCTCCGCCGCGGCGGCCCCCTCGACCACCCCGGCCAGGTGGGCCGCCACCGCCGCCCGGGCCTGCGGCGGCTCCACCACGACCGCCCGCGAACCGTGCGAGGCCACCTGCCGCACCAGCCCGCCCGTGTCGGTGTAGGGCAGTGTGAGGGTGTCCCAGCCGCTGCCGGTACCGTCGCGCTCCCCCGGGACCACGCGCAGCGCACGGCGGCGCAGGGCGTGCGCGGAGTCGGTGCACACCCGCAGGGTCGCGGTCCGCTCGGGCACGGCGCTCTGCTGGGAGACCACCGAACGCAGCTCCACCCCCTCGGGGACGACCACGTCGGGCCCGGTGCGCACCACGTCCACCCCGCCCTGGATCCGCCCGAGGCGGAACACCCGCCGGGCGTCGCGCAACCGGTCATGGCCCACCACGTACCAGTGGCCGCGCAGGTTCACGATGCCCCACGGTTCGACCTCGCGCCGCTGCGCCCGTTCCTGGCCCGGCTTGCGGTAGTCGAAGGAGATCGGCCGCCGGTCCCGGACCGCCTGCCACACCGGCCCGAAGGCCGGCTCGTCGGTCCGCATGGCCGGGGTCAGCCCCGGGGCCGCCTCCGAGTCGACCGGAACCCCGGCCGAACGGAGCTTGAACAGGGCGTTGGCCGCGGCCTCGCCCAGGGAGGCGTGGCGCCAGGCCCGGGCCGCCAGGCCCAGCACGACCGCCTCGTCGGGCAGGAGCTCGATCTCGGGCAGCTCGTAGTCCGAGCGGGAGATCCGGTACCCCTCCTCCCCGCTGAAGGCGTCCCCGGTGCCGACCTGGATGGGGATACCGCTGTCCCGCAGCTCCCGCTTGTCCCGCTCGAACATGCGCTTGAAGGCCGACTCGGTATCGGCCTCGGCGTACCCCTGCACCGTCGCGCGGATCTCCTGCGCGGTCAGGTGGCGCCGCGTGGACAACAGGCAGATGACCAGGTTGAGCTGCCGTTCGGTCTTCCTGCGCGACATTGTCCGCACTCCTCTTGCCCGCTGTGGTGGATGGACCGGGCGGGGCCGCGAGGGCGCGTCCTCCCACCTCCGGTTCAGCTCCGACGGTACCGTGCCCAGCATGATCCGGTGGCGCCGTGGTGAAGTCCGTCAGGTCCTGCCCTCGTGGCCCGGGGTCCGCCTGTGCGCGGTCTCGGTGAGCACCGGCGGGGAGGGCTCGGCACCGCCCCCCGTCTGCCGTGCGCTGGCCTACACCGACCTGGTCGGCGCACCCGAGGTCGGCGACACCGTCCTGCTCAACACCGGAGCCCTGGACCTGGGGCTGGGAACCGGCGGATACGCCCTGGTGGTGGCCCTGCCCGACCGGTTGCCCGCCGACCGCGAGGGCCCCGGACACCTGGTCAAGGCCCGCTACACCCCGCTCCAGGCCACCGTCCTGGGCGCGGACGAACAGGGGTCCGAGCACCACGAGGCGCTGCTCTCGGCCGAGGGGATCGACGGGATGCCCGTGGTCGTCGCCGACCTGCACTCCGCGCTGCCCGCCGTCCTCGCCGGGATCCGCGCCGAACGCCCGGGGGCCCGGGTGGTCAACGTGATGCTCGACGGCGGCGCCCTACCCGCCGCCTTCTCCCAGCTCGTCGGGGTTCTGCGGGGGGAGGGGCTGCTCGCCGGGTGTGTGACGACCGGGCAGGCCTTCGGCGGCGACCTGGAGGCGGTCACCGTGCACTCGGGGCTGCTCGCCGCCCGGCACGTGCTGGGGGCCGACATCGCGGTGGTCTGCCAGGGGCCGGGGAACCTGGGGACCGGCACCCCGTGGGGGTTCTCCGGGGTTGCCTGCGGCGAGGCGGTGAACGCGGCCGCCGTCCTGGGCGGGCGCCCGGTGGCCAGCCTGCGGATCAGCGAGGCCGACCAGCGCAGGAGGCACCGCGGGGTCTCCCACCACAGCCTGACCGCCTACGGCCGGGTGGCCCTGGCACCAGCCGACGTGGTGGTGCCGAGCCTTCCCGGGTTCTTCGGCGAGTGCGTCCGCGACCAGGCCTGGAGCCTGGCGGAACGGCACACGCTGGTGGAGGTGCCGGTCACCGGCCTGGAGGAGGAACTGCTCGCCCTGCCGGTCAAGGTCTCGACGATGGGGCGCGGGCTGGAGGAGGACCGGGCCGCGTTCCTGAGCGCAGCCGCCGCGGGGCGCCACGCCGCCGCCCTCGTCGACGCCTGAACGGGCGCCTTGGGCGGTGCACGGGGGGGCTTCCCGGGTCTAACGGCGGTTGTCCGCGGTGGAGGTCGCCGGGGCACCGACCTGGCCGTCGATCGGGGCCTGGACCTCGGCGGGGCGGCGGTGTTCGGCGTCCCCGTTGCCCGGGACCGGGGTGCGCCGGGTCGCGGCCAGCATGTGCTCGGAGGGGGCGTCGAAGTAGCGTCCCGGCCGGAACATGGCCAGGGAGGTCGGGTCGGCGAGCACCCCCTCGTCCACCCGCACGGTCCCGGGCACGAAAACACTGCCGTCCCCGCAGGTCACACCCCATTCACGACCGGGGCCCGCGGAGACGATCTGTCCGGGGTCACCGCCCACGACCTCCTCGGAGAGCGCTCCCGAGCACAGGGTGATCCGGGCCCCGCCGAACATCGCGAAGGCACCGGGGTAGGGGGCGGCCAGGGCGCGCACCATCCGGTCCACGTCACGCCCGGCGGCGGTCAGGTCGAGGCGGCCGTCGCTGGGGCGGCGGCGCGGCCACACCGAGACGTGACCGCTCTGGGGGCGGCGGGGCGCACGCCCCTCCAGGAGCGCCTCCAGGTTGCGTACGAGCAGTTCGGACTGCAGGCGCCCGGTCCTCTCGTACAGGCCGGTGGCGGTGACGTCGGGGGCCACGTCGAACCAGATCCGGTCCACGATGTCGCCCGCGTCGGCCTCCCGTTCCAGGTGGAAGAGGGTGACGGCGCTGGAGCGCATGTCGCGCAGGATCGTCCAGGGGATGGGGGCGCGCCCGCGGCCGACCGGCAGTGGTGAGGGGTGCAGGCCGACCCCGCCCAACGGCAGCGAGGCCAGGACCTGCTCGTGCACCAGCTGCGACCAGCCCGTGACGACCATCAGGTCGATCCGGTGGGCTACCAGGGCGTCGCGCACCTCGTCGGTGTTGATGTCAGCCGCCCGCAGGTGCGGCAGTTCGTGACGGCGGGTGACCTCCTCGAAGTCGAAGTAGCCGGAGCGGTGTGCCAGCTCGGCCGGGTAGGAGACCACCAGGGCCGGCGGGCGTCCCTGGGCACAGAGTTCCTCCAGCGCCGGGACCCCCAGGCTCAGCCCGGACACGTAGCAGTACCGCCGCTGGTCTGGCATGGTTCCCCCTCGCCCCATACTCACCCTGAGTGATCAACTCTACGCACGGAGTCGGACTCACCGGGGATGTTCGCGGGGGCCGGGAGTGTCGGTGCCGCCCATGACAGGGCCCCGCGGGCGGTCTCGCCCACGGGGCCCGGGGTTACGGGGTCTCACCCCACCGGAGTCCTCACTCCTCGGCTGACTCCTCGTCGGCCCCGTCCTCGGCGGCGCCCTCCTCGTCCGAGGCCTCCTCGCCGCCTTCCTCCTCCGCGGGCTCGGGCGGCGGCGGGTTGTCGTAGGCGCCCAGGATGTCGACCACGAACACCAGGGTGCCCGCCGGGCTGCCCTGGGCCTCCTCGGCGGTCTCGCCGTAGGCCATGTCACCGGGTACGACCAGCATCAGGCGGCTGCCGACCTTCTGTCCGGCCATGCCCTCGACCCAGCCCTCGATGAGGCCGCCCTGCTCGCCGCTGACGAGTGTGGCGTCCAGGGGGTCGCCCGCGCGGTTCCAGCTGGAGTCGAAGACCGGGTGGTTGCCGTTCTCGTCGGCCTCCCAGCGCACGCCCGTGTACTGGGCGACGATCTGCTGGCCCTCCTCGACCTCGGCGCCGTCGCCCTCGATGAGGGGGACGACCTGCAGGTCCTCGGGGGGCTCGGTGTCCTCGGGGATCTCGATCTCGGGCTGGCTGTGGCCGTCCTGCGTGACCGTGGGCAGGTCGCCGCCGCCGTTGTCGGTCTGCTCGCCCGGAACGACGGCGCCCTTGCTGAAGCGGTCCACCAAGTCGATGACCAGGACGCTGGCCCCCTCTGGCGCCGGCTGCCCCATCGCCTCGGCCTGCTCCCTCTCCTCCGGCGTCAGCGGCGGGAAGACGTAGACCGCACGGCTGTTCAGGGGCTGGCTGACCAGGGTCTCGGTGATGTATTCGGGCATCTGCTCCATACGCACCAGGTCGGGAGCGCCGTTTTCGTAGCTGGACTGGCCCTCGACCTTCTCGCCCTCGCCGGGGGCCGTCCACTGGTACTGGACGACGTTGGCGACGACCAGGTCGTCCGCACCGACGAGGACGTCCTCGCCCGACCCCTTGCTGACGACACCGGAGATCTCCTCGTCCGGAGGCTCGATGTCGGGGAAGGTGATCTCGGGTTCCTCACCGACTTCGCCGGTGACCTCGGGCAACCGCGAGTCGAGTGCGTCGTCGTTCATGCGCAGGAAGGCGGGGGTACGCCACTCCTCCGGGATCGATGCGCAGCTGGAGACCACCAAGGCGATGGCGGTCAGTGGCACCGCGAGGGCGGCAGCACGTCGGTGCATGGGTCACAACCTCTGATTTCCGGCTCAGGACAGGGTCACACTACCGAACAGTCGGAGTGCGGCCAGCCCCCCGGGAGCACCCATCCGGGGAATTTCGGCCGGAGGGAGGGTGAGCGGTGGCCGCTCCGAAAGCGGGGCCCCGCGGGAAACCGTCTCCGGTCCGCCCGCGGAGCCCCGCCCGCACGCCGGTGTCACATGCCCGCGATCAGCTTCTCCACCCGTTCGTCCACGGACTTGAAGGGGTCCTTGCACAGCACGGTGCGCTGCGCCTGGTCGTTGAGTTTGAGGTGGACCCAGTCGACGGTGAAGTCCCGCCGCTGTTCCTGGGCCCTGCGGATGAACTCGCCGCGCAGCCGGGCGCGGGTGGTCTGCGGGGGCACCGACTTGGCCTCGAAGATCTTCAGGTCCTCGACGACCCGGTCCATCTGCCCGCGCTGCTGCATCAGGTAGAACAGACCCCGCTCACGGTGGATGTCGTGGTAGGTGAGGTCGAGCTGGGCCACCCTCGGAGAGGACAGGGAGAGGTCGTGCCTGTCCCGGTAGCGTTCCAGCAGCAGGTACTTGGCGACCCAGTCGATCTCCCGGGAGACCGTCTCCAGGTTCTGGGTCTCGACCGCCTCCAGGGTGCGCTGCCACAGGTCCAGGATGCGCTTGCCCACGGCGTCGGTCCCGTGCCGGTCCACGTAGCTCTGTACCTTGTCCAGGTACTCGCGCTGGATCTCCAGTGCGCTGGCCTCGCGGCCGTTGGCCAGGCGCACCTTGCGGCGGCCGGTCATGTCGTGGCTGATCTCGCGGATCGCCCGGATGGGGTTCTCCAGGGTGTAGTCCCGCATGACGACCCCGGCCTCGATCATCCGCAGCACCAGGTCGGTGGAGCCCAGCTTGAGGAGGGTGGTGGTCTCGCTCATGTTGGAGTCGCCCACGATGACGTGCAGACGGCGGAACCGCTCGGCGTCGGCGTGGGGTTCGTCCCGGGTGTTGATGATGGGGCGGGAGCGCGTCGTCGCCGAGGACACGCCCTCCCAGATGTGCTCGGCGCGCTGGCTGACGCAGAACAGCGCGCCCCGGGGGGTCTGGAGCACCTTGCCTGCGCCGCAGATGATCTGCCGGGTGACCAGGAAGGGGATGAGGACGTCGGCGAGACGGCCGAACTCCCCGTGCCGGCCGACGAGGTAGTTCTCGTGGCACCCGTAGGAGTTGCCCGCCGAGTCGGTGTTGTTCTTGAACAGGTAGATGTCCCCGGCGATGCCCTCCTCGTGCAGGCGCTGCTCGGCGTCGACCTGCAGCCCCTCCAGAATGCGCTCGCCGGCCTTGTCGTGGGCCACCAGGTCCACGAGGCTGTCGCACTCGGGGGTGGCGTACTCGGGGTGGCTGCCCACGTCCAGGTACAGGCGGGCGCCGTTGCGCAGGAACACGTTGCTGCTGCGCCCCCAGGAGACCACCCGCCGGAACAGGTAACGGGCGACCTCGTCCGGCGACAGGCGGCGCTGCCCCCGGAAGGTGCACGTGACCCCGTACTCGTTCTCCAGCCCGAAGATCCGTCGTTCCACGCGGCCTCACCAACTTCCCGTCACCGTGGGGTGGACGACGGGGCCGCGTCGCCCACACCCGCCCGGACGGTGCGGCACCCGGGCGGCGCCGCACCGTGGTCATCGCTTACAGGTCACTCGTCGGCCCCGTCCCCGGTGCCGTTCCCGCCGCCGGAGGCGTTCTCGGCCGTTCCCCGCTTGCCCTCCGCGATGAGGGAGGCCAGGCGGCTGCCGTGGATGCGGCGGAACTTGCGGTGGTGCCTGTCCCGCTCCAGGACGGCGACCTCCAGGTTGGTGGCCTCCAGTTCACGTTCCTCGCCGTTCTCGTGGGCGAGGGCGTGGGTGGCCGAGTTCAGGGCGGCACTGAGCGGAGCGTCCGCGGAGAACCGGTCCTTGAGCTGTGTGGACACGTGCTCGGAGGAGCCGCCCACCGCGACGAAGCCCTGCTCGTCGACGATGGAGCCGTCGAAGGTGATCCGGTAGATCTCGTCGTCGGCCGCGGTGTCGCCGACCTCGGCGACGACGATCTCGACCTCCCAGGGCTTGAGGCTCTCGCTGAAGACGGTGCCCAGGGTCTGGGCGTAGATGTTGGCGAGCTGGCGGCCGCTGACGTCACGGCGGTCGAACTGGTAACCGCGCACGTCGGCGAAGCGGACGCCCATGAGGCGTAGGTTCTCGAACTCGGGATAGCGGCCGACCGCGGCGAAACCGATGCGGTCGTAGATCTCACTGATCTTGTGCAGGGTGCGGGACATGTTGTCCGCCACCATCAGGATTCCGCCCTCGTACTGCAGGACGACGGCGCTGCGGCCGCGCGCGATGCCCTTGCGCGCGTAGTCCGCCTTGTCCTTCATCTGCTGTTCGGGGGCGACGTAGAACGGCATCGACACCGCGGATCGTTCCTTACCTAGTCGGGAGAGGTCTGTCGTGGGGGCTGCGGCCGGCTCAGCCCAGCCGGGCGGTGGGGCCGTCGGGATCGGCGGCCCGCCCCTCGACCACCTCCGTGGCCAGCCGGGCGACCTCCTCGGCGGAGATCCGCCGGTGTCCGTCCCCGGTGATGACGTCGACGAGGGGGAAGATCTTGCGGTGCAGGTCGGGGCCGCCGGTGGCGGAGTCGTCGTCGGCGGCGTCGTAGAGCGACTCCAACGCCACCCTGATCGCCGTGGTCTCGTCCAGGTCCTCCCGGTAGAGCTTCTTCATGGAGCCCCTGGCGTAGACCGACCCGGAACCGATGGAGTGGTAGCGGTGCTCCTCGTAGCGGCCGCCCACCGCGTCGTAGCTGAAGACCCTCCCCTGTTCGGTGTTCTCGTCGAAACCGACCAGCAGGGGGATCACGACAAAGCCCTGCATGGCCATGCCGAGGTTGCCGCGGACCATCTGGGCGAGCTTGTTCGCCTTGCCCTCCAGGGAGAGGGAACGGCCCTCCAGCTTCTCGTAGTGCTCCAGCTCGACCTGGTAGAGCTTGGCCATCTCGATGCCGATTCCGGCCGAACCGGCGATGGCCACCGCGGAGAACTCGTCCGTCCGGTAGAGCTTGTCCATGTCACGGTTGGCGATGACGTTGCCCTGGGTGGCACGTCGGTCACCGGCCAGCAGTACGCCCCCGGGGAAGGTCAGGGCGACGATGGTCGTCGCGTCCGGGGTGAGGTGCTCGGTGGTGCCGCCGCCCGTGCCCAGGTGCTGCCCGGGGAGCAGTTCGGGGTTGACCTCCCGAAGAAACTCGGTGAAGGACGAGGTCCCCGCACTCATGAAAGCGGCCGACATCCGTCCGCCCTCGAAACCTTCGAACACGCGACTCCCTCCACTCGCGCCCCACCCCGTCTCGGGGGCGGGTGGGGCGCCTGTCGTCCGTCTGTCTGTCAGTCTGCGGGCCGGGAGTGACCCGGCCGATGGGGTTGACCCTAACTCCGCGCACCCCGGGGTCAGCGGCGCCCGGGTGCGCTGTCAGCGAACCCGGAGGTCACTGACCGCCCTTCTGCACGAACTGCCGCACGAAGTCCTCGGCGTTGCTCTCCAGCACGTCGTCGATCTCGTCCAGGATGTCGTCGACGTCCTCGTCCAGCTGTTCGTTGCGCTCCTGGGCCTCAGTCGCGGCCTCGGTCTCCTCGACCTCCTCGTCGCGGCGGGACGAGTGCTTCTGACCACCGTTGTCGTTCGCCATCGCTCACTACCTCCCGTTCGGGGCTCTCGCCCTTATCTTGGCCCAACAGCACCCGGCTCAACCCCCTTCCCGGAGCCCGATACCCGCTAGTTACCTCGAATCGTCCCGTGTTCGCGCACACCGGGCGCAGCGGGGGCGCGGATCCGCCTCGGGCGTGTCCCGGCCGGGGGCCGGGGCCGGGCGGTGCGCACGCTTCGCAGACGCGGCTCCGCAGCCCGTGCTCCAGGCGTCCCTTCACCGGGGACGAGGGCGGGCGCCCCGCCCACCGGAAACCGGGAATACCCGTGCACCCTCGTTCCTATGATCCGATTTCCCCGTGGACGAACGGCCGATTCCCCGGAATTTCGCCGCCCGGCACGGGTAATCGCCCCCGACGGGGCCGCGGACACCGGCTCCTCCACCGCCCGGGCGGCATCCGGGGGGAGACCGAACAGGCGCCCCGGACGAAGGCCGATGCCCGTTGGCGAGGCGCACCCGAAGGGCGCGGACGCCGTTCCGCCGGGCTCGCGGCCTCCGGCAGTCCGAACGGCGGGGGACGTGCGGCGGGCGGGGCACTCGAACGGTCCGTCGACCCGACGCCCCCGTCCGCATCAGCGCACGGGGGCTTCCCCGTGCGCCAGGGGGACCAATCACGCCCCCCTGACCACGGGTGTTACGACTGTGTGTCCGGACGAACACGTTTGGTACGTGGTACCACTGTCCGGATGTGGCCAGAAAACCCCCCTTGCGCTCAGCGCCCGAATTCATTGGGTAACGGTTCGGCTCCGACAACCTCAAGGTGGGCCACCACGCGGACACGTTCCGCGACCGCCTTTGGGCCCGTCATCGGATCTCCCCATACCGAACTGAATGCTTCATCGTTCTGACGGTCTTTCCCTCACCAAAACGTGCACCTATGGTTAGGCGTTGTTTACCGGATGTCTCGGTGAACAAAGGGGGCCGCAGAGTATTCGGCCCCGATCCCCCGTCAATTCCCCCCAGGAGAGTAGGGACCAATGAGACCCTCCCCCGTTGTCTCCGCAATCGGCACCGGAGCCCTTGCCTTCGGCATGGTTCTGGCCGCCGCCCCGGGAGCCCTCGCGGCCCCCGGACCGCTACCCCAGTCACCCTCCCCCGAAGCCGAAGCCGTCTCCATGCAGGAGGCGCTCGAGC
Source organism: Nocardiopsis sp. iso_40 (assembly GCF_056173285.1). Classification (NCBI taxonomy): domain Bacteria; kingdom Bacillati; phylum Actinomycetota; class Actinomycetes; order Streptosporangiales; family Nocardiopsidaceae; genus Nocardiopsis; species Nocardiopsis sp. iso_40. The sequence continues at coordinate 3,642,327 of NZ_CM149666.1, forward strand.
GTGACCTCGGCCTCACCCCGTTCGAGGCCGAGGAACTCCTCACCGCCCAGGACACCGCCACCGAGGTCGACGAGGCCGCGGCCGAGGCCGCCGGAGACGCCTACGGCGGCTCCGTGTTCGACACCGACAGCATGGAACTGACCGTCCTGGTCACGGACAGCGCCGCGGTCGAAGCCGTGGAGGCCGCCGGCGCCGAGGCCGAGGTGGTCTCGCACGGCACCGAAGGCCTGGACGCGATCGTGCAGGACCTCAACGAGGCGGACGCCGAGCCCGGCGTGGTCGGCTGGTACCCGGACGTGGAGGGCGACACCGTCGTCCTGGAAGTCCTGGAGGGCTCCGGCGCCGACGTGGACGCCCTCCTCGCCGACGCGGGCGTGGACGCCTCCGCCGTCGAGGTGACCACCACCAGCAAGCAGCCCGAGATGTACGCCAACATCATCGGCGGTCTCGCCTACTACATGGGCGGCCGCTGCTCGGTGGGCTTCCCCGCCACCAACTCCTCCGGCCAGCCCGGCTTCGTCACCGCCGGACACTGCGGCACCGTGGGCACCCAGGTCACCATCGGCAACGGCCGGGGCGTCTTCGAGCGCTCCGTCTTCCCGGGCAACGACGCCGCCTTCGTCCGGGGCACGTCCAACTTCACGCTGACCAACCTGGTCAGCCGCTACAACAGCGGCGGCTACGCCACCGTCTCGGGCTCCAGCCAGGCGCCCATCGGCTCCTCCGTCTGCCGCTCCGGCTCCACCACCGGCTGGCACTGCGGGACCATCCAGGCCCGCGGCCAGTCCGTGAGCTACCCCCAGGGCACCGTGTACAACATGACCCGGACCAACGTGTGCGCCGAGCCCGGCGACTCCGGCGGTTCGTTCATCTCCGGCAGCCAGGCCCAGGGCGTCACCTCGGGCGGCTCCGGCAACTGCACCTGGGGCGGCACCACCTACTACCAGGAGGTCAACCCGGCGCTGAACTCCTGGGGCATCCAGCTGAGGACCAGCTAACCCCCCGGCAGCACCGAACCCGTGCCCCCGTCCGCCCCGCGGACGGGGGCACCCGCGTTCCCGCGCCCGCCACCCTCCGCCGGACGGGGGAACACGGGGCGAACACCCGGACGGTCCCGGCCCCGAGCGCCTGCGCGGCGTCCGGGGCGGACGTCGCGATCGGGGCGGGCGTCGCGATCGGGGAGGTGCGCTCCGCGGGGCGCACCTCCCCGGCCGGTCTCAGCCCCGGCGTCCTCCGGCCAGGACCGCCACCAGGTCCGCTGCGGTGGCGGAGGCGTCCAGGAGCCCGCCCACGTGCTCCTTGGTCCCCCTGCGCGGCTCCAGGGTGGGGACGCGCTGCAGGGAGTCGTAACCCGGCAGGTCGAAGATCACCGAGTCCCAGGAGGCCGCGGCCACCTCGTCGGCGTACTTGGCCAGGCAGCGCCCCCGGAAGTAGGCACGGGTGTCCTCCGGCGGTTCGGTGACGGCCCGGTTGACCTCGGAGTCCTCCACCAGGCGCTGCATCCGGCCGCGGGCTGCCAGGCGGTTGTAGAGGCCCTTGTCCGCGCGCACGTCGGAGTACTGCAGGTCCACCAGGTGCAGGCGCGGGTGGGACCACTCCAGCCCGTCCCGGGACCGGTAGCCCTCCAGGAGCTTGAGCTTGGCGACCCAGTCCAGTTCGGTGGCCAGGCTCATCGGGTCGGAGGCCAACCGCGACAGAACCGACTCCCACCGGTCGAGCACGTCCGCGGTGTCGGGATCCACGTCGGTGCCGAACCGGTCCTCGACGTACTTGCGGGCCTGGTCCAGGTACTCGCCCTGGAGCTCCAGAGCGGTCATCCGCCGCCCGTCCCGCAACCGGACCCGGTGGGTCAGCCCCGGGTCGTGGGAGATCTCCCGCAGGTCGGCCACCGGGGTCTCCAGGGACAGGTCCGTGCTGAGGAAACCGTCCTCGATCATCGACAGCACCAGCGCGGTGGTCCCCAGCTTGAGGTAGGTGGAGATCTCGCTCATGTTGGCGTCACCGATGATGACGTGCAGGCGCCGGTACTGGTCGGGGTCGGCGTGGGGTTCGTCCCGTGTGTTGATGATGGGACGCTTCAGGGTCGTCTCCAGGCCCACCTCGACCTCGAAGAAGTCGGCCCGCTGCGAGATCTGGAAACCGCTGCCCTGGCCGTCCGCGCCGATCCCGACCTTGCCCGCGCCGCACACCACCTGGCGGGAGACGAAGAACGGGATCAGGTGCCGGACGATGTCCCCGAAGGGCGTGGACCGGTGCATCAGGTAGTTCTCGTGGCAGCCGTAGGAGGCGCCCTTGTTGTCGGTGTTGTTCTTGTACAGCTGGATCGGCTCTATCCCCGGGGTGGCCGCGGCCCGGGCCGCGGCATCGGCCATCACCCTCTCTCCGGCCTTGTCCCACAGGACGGCGTCGCGCGGGTTGGTGACCTCGGGGGCCGAGTACTCGGGGTGGGCGTGGTCCACGTACAGGCGCGCGCCGTTGGTGAGGATGACGTTGGCCAGCCCCAGGTCCTCGTCGGTCAACTGGGTGGGATCGGCGACCTCGCGTGCCAGGTCGAACCCGCGGGCGTCGCGCAGCGGGTTCTCCTCCTCGAAGTCCCAGCGGGCCTTCCTGGCCCGGGCCGCCGAGGCGGCCAGGTAGGCGTTGACCACCTGGGTGGAGGTGACCATCGCGTTGGCCCCGGGGTTTCCCGGCACGGAGATCCCGTATTCGGTCTCGATACCCATAATCCGCCGCACACTCATGGTGAGAGGTTATCCGCCAGAGACCGGTCTTGAACGCTTCCGCGCCAATTGTGGCCTAAGCGCCGTCTTCCCGGGCGTTTCAAAAGGGCTCAGATGACCGTGTCGACGCAGGTCGGAGCCACTTCGCTTGGATTCGCAGCAAAACCGCGACCAGTGCCGCACAAGCCCCGGCCAAACGGTTCGGTTGGACCTACCAACGGGTGTTATCCGGCAGGCCGGGCGGACGGGCGGGAACCCGAGTCGGAGACGGACTCGTCCCTTCCCCGGAAACGACACGGTGGCCGCAACCCCCGAAGTCAGGGTGTTGCGGCCACCGCTGGAGCCCGGAACACGGGCCCCGAAAGGCGGACACGGCGGCGGAGCGCCGTTACAGGTACTGGCCGGTGTTGGCGACGGTGTCGATGGACCGACCGGAGTCGGCGCCCTTCTTGCCGGTCACCAGGGTCCGGATGTAGACGATGCGCTCGCCCTTCTTGCCGGAGATCCGGGCCCAGTCGTCCGGGTTGGTGGTGTTGGGCAGGTCCTCGTTCTCGCTGAACTCGTCCACGCAGGCCTGCAACAGGTGCGACACCCGGAGCCCCTTGGACTGGTGGTCGATGTAGTCCTTGATCGCCATCTTCTTGGCCCGCGAGACGATGTTCTCGATCATCGCGCCGGAGTTGAAGTCCTTGAAGTACAGGACCTCCTTGTCACCGTTGGCGTAGGTGACCTCCAGGAAGCGGTTCTCCTCACCCTCGGTGTACATCCGCTCCACGACCCGCTGGATCATGGCGTCCACCGTGGCCGAGGCCGAACCGCCGTGTTCGGCGAGGTCGTCCTCGTGCAGCGGCAGCCCGTCGGTGATGTACTTGCCGAAGATGTCCCGGGCGCCCTCGGCGTCGGGCCGCTCGACCTTGATCTTGACGTCCAGGCGGCCGGGCCGCAGGATCGCCGGGTCGATCATGTCCTCACGGTTGGAGGCGCCGATGACGATGACGTTCTCCAGCCCCTCCACACCGTCGATCTCGCTGAGCATCTGCGGGACGATGGTGTTCTCCACGTCGGAGGACACACCCGAACCGCGGACCCGGAAGACCGAGTCCATCTCGTCGAAGAACACGATGACCGGGGTGCCCTCGGAGGCCTTCTCCCTGGCACGCTGGAAGACCAGGCGGATGTGCCGCTCGGTCTCGCCCACGTACTTGTTCAGCAGCTCCGGGCCCTTGATGTTGAGGAAGAAGCTCTTGCCGACGTCACGGCCGGTGCGCTCGGCGACCCGCTTGGCCAGCGAGTTGGCGACGGCCTTGGCGATGAGCGTCTTACCGCACCCGGGCGGGCCGTAGAGCAGCACGCCCTTGGGCGGGGTGAGCTCGTGTTCCCGGAACAGGTCCTTGTAGAGGAAGGGCAGTTCGACCGCGTCGCGGATCATCTCGATCTGCCCCGACAGGCCACCGATGTCGGTGTAGGAGATGTCGGGCACCTCCTCGAGGATGAGCTCCTCGACCTCGGACTTGGGGATCCTCTCGTACACGTACCCCGAACGGGGCTCCAACAGCAGTGAGTCACCGGGCCGGATGGGCTCGTCCCGCAACGGCTCCGCCAACCGGACGATCTTCTCGTCGTCGTGGTGCGAGATCACCAGTGCCCGCTCACCGTCCTCGAGGACCTCCTTGAGCAGGACGACCTCGCCGACGGTCTCGAACGACTCCACCTCGACGACGTTGAACGCCTCGTTGAGCATGACCTCCTGGCCGGGGCGCAGGTTGTCCATGTCCACGGAGGGACTGACGTTGACCCGCATCTTGCGGCCGTTGGTGAAGATCTCGACGGTCTCGTCGTCGCGGGACCCAAGGTAGACACCGAAGCCCGACGGTGGCTGTGCGAGCCGGTCGACCTCCTCCTTGAGTGCCACGATCTGCTCGCGCGCCTCCTTGAGTGTGGAGACGAGCCGTTCGTTCTGCCCGTTCGCGGCGGCTAGGTCGGCCTGGGCCTCCCGCAACCGCTCCTCCAGCAGACGCACATGTCGGGGCGAGTCGGCGAGCTTACGCCGAACCACGCTGAGTTCCTTTTCCATGTAGGAGACCTGGGCCGTGAGTTCAGCGACTTCACGGTCCCGGTCGCTCTGACGCTCGTCTTCGCGCTCGGCCACGTCCGCCACCTCCCTATGAGAAGGACGACTACTCGGGGTCCTACCTAACCTGTCCCTTTCCTAACCTTCAAGTTTCGGAGAGTGTCGCGGGCCTCCTGTCGAGACCCTGCGTAGGCACAGGTCACAGTGGTGACGAGCGACCCGGCGTAATGAGAAAGTAACCTCCGTGGCGGGCCCGGGGCAAGTGCCGACCAGGCGCCGCGGCGCGTTCCGGCGGCCGCGGACGCCTCCCACGACCTCCCCGGGACAGGCCGGGGCCCGCCCGGACACAGTTCCGGACGGGCCCCGGGGGACCACGTTCACCCGCGGACCGCTCTCACTCCCGGTTCTCGGCGCTCCCCTCGTCCGGAGCCCCCGCCGAGGGCTCGACGGCGGGCGCGGCGGGCGCGGCCGCCTTCGCACCCGCGTCGGCGGCGGCCCTGGCCGCCTCGTAGTCCTTGCCGTAGGCGCCCTTGGCCGGGCGGCGCCGGCGCTCGGGCGCCTCCACCCCGTCGGCCAGACGGCGCGCGGTCACCAGGAAACCGGTGTGGCCGATCATCCGGTGGTCCGGGCGCACCGCCAGGCCCTCCACGTGCCAGGTGCGCAGCATGGTCTCCCAGGAGCGCGGCTCGTAGAAGCGGTCGTCCTCGCGCAACTCCTCCACCACCCGGGAGAGCTGGGTGGTGGTGGCCACGTAGCAGCACACCAGGCCACCGGGGATCAACGCCCCGGCGACCGCGTCCAGGCACTCCCAGGGAGCGAGCATGTCCAGGAAGACCCGGTCCACCTCGGTCTCGTCGAGCTCCTCGACCAGGTCGCCCACGGTGAGTTTCCAGGCCGGGTGCGGACCGCCGTAGAACCTCTCCACGTTCTTACGGGCGATCTCCGCGAAGTCCGCGCGGCGCTCGTAGGAGTGGACCATGCCCTGTTCACCGACCGCACGCAGCAGCCAGTTGGACATGGCGCCCGATCCGGCTCCGGCCTCGACCACCCGGGCGCCCGGGAAGATGTCGGCCTCGACCATGACCTGGGCGGCGTCCTTGGGGTAGACGATGGTCGCACCACGCTTCATGGAGAGCGTGTAGTCGATGAGCAGGGGGCGCAGCGCCACGTAGGCCGTGCCGGTGTTGGAGCGCACCACACTGCCTTCGGGTTCGCCGATGAGGTCGTCGTGGTCGACCTTGCCCTTGTGCGAGTGGAAGGCTCCACCCTCACGCAGTGTGATGGTGTGCATGCGACCCTTCGGGTCGGTCAACTGCACGGTGTCGCCGTCGGTGAAGGGGCCGCGGCGGCCATGGATACCGGTCAACGTCGCTCTCGTCTTCCCACGTCGCGTTTGGTCAGGGCAGTCGCCCAGCGTATCGGCCCCGCGCCACCAGGACGAACCGGCGGCCCCGCAGCGCGTTCACGGAAAGCGTGCGAAGGACCCTCCCCTGGGGCAGGATCAGGCGTGTGGCACCGCCACCTCCCCATACGGCAACGAGGACCAACAGGAGACACCACCCATGTCACAGCAGACCACGGGCCTGGGAATCGACATCGGCGGCAGCGGCATCAAGGGCGCTCCGGTCGACCTGGTCTCCGGCGAGTTCCTCCGGGACCGCCTGAAGATCCTCACCCCCGAGCACGCCGGCCCCGACGAGGTGGCACAGGTCGTGGGCGAGATCGCCGCGCACTTCCCCGAGACCGCGCAAACCCCCCTGGGGATCACCTTTCCCGGAGTGGTGCAGGGCGGGGTGGTGCGCACCGCCGCGAACCTGCACAAAAGCTGGATCGGCACCGACGCCCGGACCCTGTTCTCCGAGGCCGCGGGGCGGCCGGTGCGCGTGCTCAACGACGCCGACGCCGCCGCGCTGGCGGAGAACCGCTACGGGGCCGCGAGGGACGTGGACGGGACGGTCCTGCTCACCACCCTGGGCACCGGTATCGGCACGGCTCTGGTCGTGGACGGGCGCCTGGTGCCCAACACCGAGTTCGGCCACCTGGAGGTGGACGGCCACGACGCGGAGACACGCGCCTCCTCCAGCGCCAAGGAGCGCGACGGGCTCTCCTACCACGACTGGGCCAAGAAGCGGCTCCAGCGCTACTACCGAACGGTCGAGGACCTGGTGTGGCCGGACCTGATCGTGGTGGGCGGCGGGGTGAGCCGGAAGTCGGACAAGTTCCTGCACCACCTCGACATCCGCACCCCGATCGTTCCGGCGGCGCTGCGGAACACGGCGGGCATCGTCGGAGCGGCCCTGTCCGCCGCGGACGTTCCGGGGGCCTCCGCGGCGGACCCTCGCAGGGGGTGAGGGGCGCTCGGACCAGGGGGTGGCGCCGAGTGCCCCTCAGGGGGTGGATGCCGCCGTCCCTCCTTCCCACGAAGGACGGCCCTGCTTCGGGTGTCGAACGGGTCCGGAACCCGCGCAGAGGGAGACTGGGTTCCGGGTTCACCCGGACACCGTCCCGACACCCGGGACCGTGCTCGCGCACAGCCCGCTCCCGCCCGGGCGCGGCGACTCAGCGTCCGGGCGTGTCCTCCTGCCTCCTCAGCCGTCTCTCGTCGTGACGGACAGGGCCCTCACGATCCTGCGGGCGGCGTCGGAGGTCCGAGTGACCGGGGAGAGGGGGACGCCGGACAGTGCCGGGGGGACACCATCCTGCAGGGGCCACCTCATCCACCACCAGAGATCACCCCTGTGGGGCCGCAGGAGAGCGCGTTGCGGCCGGGCCGTGGGACCGGCGTCGACGACCCCGGACACACCGTCCTCCCGCGCCTCGACCCCGCGTGCGCGCAGCTCCGCGGCCATCCCCCGCAGGGCGAGGGCGGCCGGGTCCACGCGGCACAGGGGTTCCACCGGGATACCGCGGTCCTCGTGCCCGTTTCCGGCCAGGCTCGGGTTACCCGCCGGTGGTGTCTCAACGGTCACGTGGCCTCCCTGCTTCCTCCCCGGGCCCGGCACGCGCTCCCCCGGACCAACGACTCCTCCACCTTGCCGCACCCCGAGAAGGCACGGGTACCGGTATGCGGATCACGCATCGTGCCTTCTTTTTCGCACATAGCCACCGGGAGGGCCCGGAATCCCTAACCTAAGCTGCATGTCCCAACCAGACGGCGCACTTCCCAACGACCTGTGGACCCGACCGCGCATAGCCACCGCCCTGGCCACCTGTGACATGCCGACGATCATCGAAGGCGTGCGCGTGGCGCGCGGATGGTCCCAGGGCGACCTCGCCCGTGCTCTCACCTACTCGCAGAGCTGGGTCTCCCGGGTCGTCAACGGTCAGCAGTCCCTTACCGTCAGCCAGGTCCAGGACCTCGCGCAACGGCTGGAGATCCCGCTCCACCTGCTCCGTTTCGGCGGCACCGTCAGACAGGAGGGCCACACCAGGAAGGCGGTGAACCCCACCAGACGCCGCGACTCCAGCAGGGCGGTCGCCGGGAGCACCCTCCTGGCCACGGCGCCGCGCCCCACCGGGGAGCACGAGGGGTACCACGGGGTCAACGAGACCACCGCTCCCGCACTGCGTTCCATCACCGGGGGCCAGCGCCGCATGGACGCCACCTCCTCCGCCCGCCACCTGCTGCCCGGCGCCGCCGCGCACGTGCACCTGGCCGAGCAGATGCTCGGGAACGCGCGCGGTACGCCCTTCCACACCGAACTCAGCGCGGCCGCCAGCGAGGCCTCCGGTTTCGCCGCCTGGCTGAACGCCGACCTCGGCGACATGGGCTCGGCCCGCATGCACTACCGCACGGCCGTCGTACGCGCCCGCCAGGCCGGGATGCGCCTGCTCGACGTCTACATGCTCGGCTCCCTGGCCGCCTTCGAGATCGACGTCGCCGAGGACCCCGAACTCGGACTCGGGCTGGTCCAGGAAGCCGAACACGTACTCGGCCCCTCCGCCCACCCCACCGCCCGCGCCTGGCTGGCCTGCATCAGCGCACTGGCCCACGCGGGGACCGGTGACCGCGTCTGCGCGGCCCGGGCCATCAGGCACGCCGAACGGGAGGTCGCCAGCCCGGACAACGCCCAGCCCCCCTGGCCGTGGGTGTTCGCCTTCGACGAGGCCAAGGTCGCCGGTTACCGCGCCCTGGTGGGCGTTCGGCTGCGCAGCCCGCACGAGGCCCGCGCCGCCTTCGCCGAGGCCGTGGCCCCCTCCCCGCGCAACGTCAAGCAGTCCGCCCTGCTCAAGGTCGAGCTCGCCTCCGCCCACGCCGAGGCCGGCGACGTCGACGAGGCCTTCCGGCTCGCCCAGGAGGCGCTGGCCACCGGGGTGCGTTTCGGCTCCGAGCGCGTGGTGGGCCGGGTCAGGTCCTTCCGCCGCCGCTACCGGGGTCCGGGGGCGCTGTGCGTCGAGGATCTCGACAACAGACTTTCGTCACTAGTTACCGGTACGCCCATCAGGGGGTAGAAACCCGGCGAAGCAAGCAGCAGGGAGGTTACGTGACTCGTATCGGGATCACCGGACACCGCAACCTGTCCCCTGACGTGAGCGGCGCCGTCGCCGACCTGGTCAAGGCGTACCTGGAACCGTACGGGTGCGAGATGGTGGGGCTGTCCTGCCTCGCGGACGGCGCCGACGCCGTCTTCGCGGAGGCCGTGGTGAACGCGGGAGCTCCCCTGGAGGCGATCGTCCCCGCCGCCGGGTACCGGGAGGCCCTTCCGCCCGAGCACCACCCGGTCTACGACCACCTCATGGAACAGGCCGTCCTCATCCACGAGTTACCCCACGGCGAATCAGAGCCCGGTGCCCACATGGCCGCCGGGCGGCTGCTCGTGGAGCTGTGCGACCGGCTGGTCGCGGTCTGGGACGGGCAACCCGCGCGCGGCCACGGGGGCACCGCTGACGTGGTGGCCTACGCCCGGGAACTCGACCAGCCCGTCACCGTCCTGTGGCCCGAGGGCGCCCGGCGCTGAACCGCCGTCCCCACGGCCCGCGCCCCGGCCGCGGGGCCCTGCCCCGGCGCGGCCCGCTCATCTGCGCCCGCTCGCAGACCGTCCCGCCATCGCCGCGTTGACGTCCACTGACCGCAACACCCCCGACAGCGCGCCGTCATCCTCCACCACCAGGTACTCCGGCAACGGGTGCCGGGTGAGCTCCGCCAGGAGCTCCTCGCCCTCCAGATCCGCCGAGACCCGGGAGTGCCTGGTCAGCGCCCGGGACACGTCCGACACCGGGACCCGGGCCCTGCGCTCTGCGGTGATCGCCTCCGCGGCGGCGGGGTGCACGACCGAGACCGGCGTGCCGTCGTCGTCGGCGACCACGATCGTGTCCACACCCGCCTCCCCGGCACGGTGGTCGGCCAGCTCCAACGGCAGGTCCGCCGGAACCACCACGGCCGGACGGGCCAGCGCCCGGGCCCGCAGTCCGGGCACCCGGGCCCGGACCCGGGCGTTGCCCAGGGCCTCGCTGGCACCCATCCACATGAAGCCGGCCAGCACCAGCCCCCACACGACCGCCCACGGCCCGGGGCTGCTCCCCGCGCTCCAGGCGAACAGGAACGGCAGGGCCGCGACCCCCAGGGCCAGCACCCGGCCGCCCCAGGCCGCCACCACACTGCCGGTGTGCGCACGCCCCGTCATCTTCCACACCCCGGCGCGCAGCAGGCGCCCGCCGTCCAGGGGCAGCCCCGGCAACAGGTTGAACACACCCACGAGCAGGTTGGCGATCCACAACTGGAAGAGCAGCTCACCGGTGACGCTGAAGGGATCGGTGAAGTACGCCAGCACGAACGCCCCCGCCGCCAGCGCCAACGACAGCAACGGCCCGGAGAAGGCGATCCAGAACTCCCGGCCCGGGGTGGGCGCCTCCCGGTCGATCTCGGACACCCCGCCCAGCACGTACAGGACGATACGGCGCACCGGCAGCCCGTACCGGCGGGCCACCAGCGAGTGCGCGAGTTCGTGCACCAGGACGGAGGCGTAGAGAAGGATCGCGAAGACGAAGGCCAACAGGTAGGCCGAGGGGCCCAGCGCCAACCGCGACTGGACGATCCCCCCGTAGACCAGCGTGATGAGGACCGCGACGATCCACCACGAGGAGGTGACGTAGACCGGGACCCCGAAGGGCCGCCCCAGCGGTAACCCCGGCCGCCTGGTCCGGTCGCCGGTCCTGGGCCTGGGGTCGTCACTGCCTCTGGTCACACAGCCAAGACTATGGCCCCCGCCCCGATGGTCCTCTCATGGGGCGACACGCAGCGGGTGAGTGCCCGCCGGAGACGATCTAGGCTCGGAGTATGACCACCGCGCCGCTGCCGACCGCCCTGTCACCCTCGCGTGCCTCGGACTTCCTCCAGTGCCCGCTCCTGTTCCGGTTCCGCACCATCGACCGCCTCCCCGAGGCCCCCAGCGCCGCCGCGCTGCGCGGCACCCTCGTCCACGCCTGCCTCGAACGCCTCTACGAGCTGCCGGCCGGGACCCGCACACCGCGCACCGCGCTGAGCCTGGTCGACCCCCAGTGGGAGAAGCTCCGCGCACGCGACCCCGAACTGCAGGAACGGCTCTTCGACGGCGAGGAGGCCCTCCAGGAGTGGTTGGAGTCGGCCCGGACCCTGGTCAAACGCTACTTCGACCTGGAGAACCCCGAGCAGCTGGAGCCCCGCGAACGCGAGATGCGCCTGGAGGTCTCCCTGCCCACCGGACTGCGGCTGCGCGGCTACGTCGACCGCCTGGACGTGGCCCCCTCCGGCCAGATCAGGGTCGTCGACTACAAGACCGGGAAGTCGCCGCACCCCCGGTTCGAGGACAAGGCCAAGTTCCAGATCTTCTTCTACGCGGTGATGATCTGGCGCGACCTCGGCGTCGTGCCCGCCCGTCTCCAGCTCGTCTACCTGGGCGACGGCTCCGTGCGCTGGTACGACCCCACCGAGGCCGAACTCGCCGCCGCCGAGGCCGAGATCGCCGACATCTGGGCGCGGATCGAGGCGGCCGGACGCGCCGGCGTGTGGGAGCCCAAACGCAGCAAGCTGTGCGGCTGGTGCGAACACCAGGCGCTGTGCCCGGAGTTCGGCGGCACCCCGCCCCCGCTGCCCACGGCCTGAGGACCGCGCCGTGTGCGGGAGAATCGGCCCGTGCCCGTCTCAGTACTCCTCGTCGACGACCAGCCGCTCGTCCGCGCCGGCTTCCGCCTGATCCTCGAATCCGCCCCGAACGTGTCCGTGGTGGGCGAGGCCTCCGACGGCCGCGAGGCCGTCCGGGAGGTCCGCGGCCTGCTGCCCGACGTCGTCCTCATGGACATCCGGATGCCGGGCGTGGACGGGGTCCAGGCCACCCGGAAGATCGTCGAATGGGCCCGGCCGCTCGGCCACCGGGTGCGGGTGCTGGCCCTGACCACCTTCGACCTGGACGAGTACGTGGTCGGTGTGCTGCGTGCGGGCGCCTCCGGCTTCCTCCTCAAGGACGTCCCGCCCGCCGAACTGGTCTCCGCGGTCGAACTGGTCGCCGGAGGCGCCTCCGTCATCTCCCCCACCGTCCTGAACCGCCTCCTGGACCGCTTCGCGCCGCTGCTGCCCTCCCCCGAGGCCGGACCCGAGCCGTCGGCGGACACCCTGACCGTCCGGGAGCGCGAGGTGTTACGGCTGGTCGCCAAGGGATGGTCCAACGGAGAGATCGCCGCTCACCTGGTCCTGGGCGAGGCCACCGTCAAATCCCACGTGGGCAGCATCCTCACCAAACTCGGCCTGCGCGACCGCGTCCAGGCCGTCGTGCACGCCTACGAGACCGGCCTGGTCCGCCCCGGCCAGGACGGTCACCCGAACGAGAAGACGCAGGAACCCCCGGCCTGAGCACCCCCGGGAGCACCCCCGGGACCGGCGCGTCGCCGCCCTCGGCGGCCTTCGCGCCTTGACAGGATGATCCGGTGACCGAACTCACCGGTGCCACCGCACCAGGCGGGCGAACCCCGCCTGTGGGCGCGGCGTCCCCCATGGGGTTGCCGAGGCAGTGCGCCGAACACCAGGGGTGCGGGCGACGGGGAGGAAACGGAGAGCAGCCATGCCAAGCAAGAGGGAGCCGTCCGGGCCGCCGAGCGAGGAGTTCATGCTCAGCCGGATGCGTGACTGGCGGGCCGAGCACGAACGGGAACTGACCCCGGACAGCCTCGACGACGAGGAGGACGTCAAGCTCCCCGACGCGCGGGCGATCAACCTGGCCCTGCGCGTGGGAGAGCTCATGCTGGCCAGCGGCGAGAGCACGGAGGCCGTCAGCGAGGCCATGCTCAGCCTCTCGGTCGCCTTCGACCTGCCCCGCTCGGAGGTGTCGGTCACCTTCACCACGATCTCCCTGTCCACCCACCCGGGCGGCGACAGCCCGCCGGTCACCGGCGAGCGGGTGGTGCGCCGCCGCACCCTGGACTACTTCCGCGTCAACGAGCTGCACAGCCTGGTCCAACAGGCCGCACTGGGCCTGCTGGAGCTGGAGGACGCCAGTGCGCGGCTGGAGCAGATCCGCCGCGCCCGCATGCCCTACCCGAACTGGCTGATCGCGGTGGGCTTCGGCCTGATCGCCTCCAGCGCCAGTGTGATGGTGGGCGGCGGGGCGGCCGTGGCGACGGTGGCCTTCCTGGCCACCGTCCTGGGCGACCGCACCTCGGTGTTCCTGGCCAACCGCGGGGTCGCCGAGTTCTACCAGATGGCGGCGGCCGCGGTCGTCGCCTCCTCCATCGGTGTGGGGCTGCTGTGGGTGAGCACCACCCTGGACCTGGGCCTGCAGGCGGGCGCGATCATCACCGGCAACATCATGGCGCTGCTGCCGGGCCGTCCGCTGGTCTCCAGCCTCCAGGACGGGATCAGCGGTAGTTACGTCACCGCGGTCGCACGGCTGCTGGAGACCTTCTTCATCCTGGGCGCGATCGTGTCGGGCGTGGTCACCGTGGCGTACACGGCGACACGGCTGGGGGTCAACCTGGACCTGGAGAACCTGCCGTCCGCCGGGATGGCGCTGAACCCCGCGGTACTGATCGGCGCGGCCGGGATCGCCATGGCCTTCGCGATCTCCCTGGCGGTGCCGCCCCGGATGCTGCCCACGATCGGAGCCCTGGGCGTGATGATCTGGGTCATCTACGCGGGTCTGCGGGCGTTCCTGGACGTTCCCCTGGTGGTGGGCACGGTCGCGGGCGCGGTGGCCGTGGGGATGGTCGGGCACTGGCTGGCCCGGCGGACCCGGCGCCCGGTACTGCCCTACCTCATCCCGTCGATCGCACCGCTGCTGCCCGGCAGCATCCTGTACCGGGGGCTGATCGAGATCACCCAGGGGGCCGGGGGCGCGGTCACGGGGCTGCTCAGCCTCGCCGAGGCGATCATGGTGGCGCTGGCGCTGGGCGCCGGGGTCAACCTCGGCGGCGAACTCGTCCGGGCCTTCCAGCGCGGCGGCCTGGCCGGGGCCGGGATGCGCAGCCGTCCGGCGGCCCGCCGTACCCGCGGTGGCTACTGACCCGCCGGATACGGTTCGGTGCCTCCGCCGGTCCTCGTCGTCCGGGTCCGCCCGGGTCCGCCCGGACAGAACTGCGCACGGGTGAGGTGCGTCTCATTGGTGAGAGCGAACAAAAGGGGAGGGCGAACATTGTCGCCTAAACCGACAACACCATGTGATGTCAGCCACTATTGTTGGCCTCAGCTCAACGAAGAGCACCGAGACGAAAGGCTCTGTCATGTGCAGCCATTCACCCTCCTGCCCGTCCTTCGAGGACACCGACCGCGAGGCCGCGCGGATCGTTTCCAGCCACCCGGAACAGGGGTGGAGCCTACTCTGCAACGGCGTCGTCCTCTTCGACGACACCGGTGAACTCCTCCCCGACGGGGCGGTTGTCGCCCCGCACCGACCCCGCGCCGCCGCCTGAACGCGCCTGCTTCGGAGCTGAGCGCCGGAACCGCTCCCGCCCGGGCCTGTCCGGCCCCGGCCCGGGCGGGCCCAGGGCCGCCCCCGCCCGGCCACAGCCCGCAGGACCCCCTCAGCGCGCCTCGGGCCAGCCCTCGGGCAGTACGTCCTCCCCCATCGCCTCGCTGAGCCGACGCCGGAAGTCAGCGTGCACGTCGGCGCCCCACACAAGTTCACTCGGCGTCCGAAGAGCCTGCTCCATCGCGGCGCGCAGCACGGTCGGCCGGGCCTCCCCCTCGACCACCGGAACCGCCAGCAGGGCGTGCATCTGGGTGATGACCGCGAACAGCTCCCCCGCCAGCGCCGGCGCGCTGGCGGTCGCCACGGCCTCCTCCAGGTAGACGTCCCACCACGGTTCGGGGGCCTGCTCCCCGTCCCGCCCCTGCGGTTGGGCGAAGGGACGGCGCAACCGTTCGCGCACCGCTCGGGACGCCTCGCGGTCACCACTGTCCAACCCCAGCCGCCAGACCCGTGCGGCCTCGTCCGGTTCTCCGCGCAGCGCCATCAGCCCGGCGAGCAGTTCCACCGCCGCGCCCGAGGTCTGTGGCTCCGGGCGCACGCCCGCCCCCTCCTCGGCAGACGCGGGGGCGACCACCGAACCCGCGTCAGCGATCGCCCCTTCCAGGTGGGCGGCGGCCCGCAGCAGCCGCAGGCCGGGGTCCTCCCCCGCCGCCAGCCCCCGCTCGACGGCCGCGGCCGCGGCCTCCGGCCGCCCCCGTTCGAGTAGGCGTCCGGCCAGGTCGCGCGCGGCGTCGACGACGGTGACAGCATGCAGGCGGCTGAGCCCGGTGTCGCCGGAGGGCAGTTCCAGCACGGCCTCCCAGTGCTCCTCGGCCTCAGCCTCCTCACCGCGCAGTTCCGCCTCACGGGCCAACCCGTAGCGGGCCACCGCGGTGTAGGCGGGGCCGCCCAGCTCGAGCAGGCGGTGCCAGACCCGCGCGGCCTCGCCGTGGGCGCCCTCCTGTTCGAGGGAGAGCCCCAGGTGGTAGGCGGCGCGCGGAGCGTAGCGGGAGTCCCCGGTGGCCAGCGCCCGGCGCGCGGCCTCGCGCGCGGCGGCCAGGTCCCCGCGCTGGTCCTGCACCACCGCCAGCCCCAGCAGTGCCCTGGCCTGGACGCCCGGGCGCGGGTTGGCCGCCACCGCCTGCTGGTAGAGCTTGGCGGCCTTCTTCAGGTGGCCGTTCTCGGCGAGGTCCTGGGCCTGGTCGCACAGGTCAGGTGCGGACTCCGCCGGGGGCACG
This sequence comes from Nocardiopsis sp. iso_40, assembly GCF_056173285.1. NCBI lineage: Bacteria > Bacillati > Actinomycetota > Actinomycetes > Streptosporangiales > Nocardiopsidaceae > Nocardiopsis > Nocardiopsis sp. iso_40. The sequence goes on from NZ_CM149666.1 coordinate 3,658,270, forward strand.
GCGGTCTCCTCCGCGTCATCGGGGTCCGTGGCTTGGGGTGCGGGGGTTGCGGGGCCAGAGCGTGCGGGAGATCCGGACGTCGCGGTCATTCCTTGCGCTTTCCATGGGGTGGCGGGTCCGCACGATGGGGGCGCGGATCGTCAGCATCGCCGCAACTCTAACGCGCTCTCCCACAGCCGATGGAGGCCTGTGTGACGGATGTTGGTTCCCGTGGCTGTTTCCCGGTCCCCTACGGGTTTGTTCCGCGCGTGCTCGGATCGTTTCGGAGCAAACCGAGCAACACCTTTACGACGTAGATCCTTAGTAGGCGTTCGGGGCGGGCGGATACGACGACGGGGCGCCTCCCCCGGAGAGGCACCCCGTCCGTGCCGGTCCCGCAGGCCGGCCCGTGTGCACCGCGTGCGTCGTGTGACGCGCGCCCGCTACAGCTCGAAGGCCTCCGGCGGCGGGCAGGAGCAGACCAGGTTGCGGTCACCGTAGGCCTGGTCGATCCGGCCGACCGGCGGCCAGTACTTGTCCTGGCGCAGCGACGGCAGCGGGTAGGCCGCCTCCGAACGCGTGTAACCGTGCTCCCACTCGTCCGCGGTCACCGCCTCGGCGGTGTGCGGGGCGCCCCGCAGCGGGTTGTCGTCGGCGGACCACTCCCCCGAGGCGACCCGGTCGATCTCACCGCGGATGGCGATCATCGCCTGGACGAACCGCTCAAGCTCGGCGAGGTTCTCGCTCTCGGTGGGCTCGACCATCAGCGTGCCGTTGACCGGGAAGGACATGGTCGGTGCGTGGAACCCGTAGTCCATCAGGCGCTTGGCGACGTCCTCGTTGCTGATACCGCTGGCCTTCTGGAGCGGGCGGATGTCGACGATGCACTCGTGCGCGACCAGACCGTTGGCGCCGGTGTAGAGCACCGGGTAGTACGGCTCCAGGCGCTTGGCGACGTAGTTGGCCGAGAGCACGGCGGTCTCCGTGGCCGCACGCAGACCGTCGCCGCCCATCATCCGCACGTAGGCCCAGGAGATCGGCAGGATGCCGGCGGAGCCGAACGGTGAGGCCGAAACCGGGCCGACCCCGGTGTGCGGGCCCGCCTCGGGCTGGCTCGGGTGGTTGGGCAGGAAACCCGACAGGTGCGAGCGGACCGCGACCGGTCCCACGCCCGGCCCGCCGCCGCCGTGCGGGATGCAGAAGGTCTTGTGCAGGTTCAGGTGGCTGACGTCCGCACCGAACTCGCCCGGCTTGGCCCAGCCCAGGAGGGCGTTGAGGTTGGCGCCGTCGACGTAGACCTGACCGCCCGCCTCGTGGACCAGGCGGCACACCTCGGTGATGGTGTCCTCGTACACGCCCGCGGTGGAGGGGTAGGTGACCATGATGGCCGCCAGGTCCTCACTGTGCTCTGCGGTCTTGGCACGCAGGTCGTCCAGGTCGACGTTGCCGTCCTCGGCACAGGCCACCACGGCCACGCGCATACCCGCCATGACGGCGCTGGCGGCGTTGGTGCCGTGCGCGGAGCTGGGGATGAGGCAGACGTCGCGGTGGGCGTCGCCGCGCGAGCGGTGGTAGCCGCGGATCGCCAGCAGCCCGGCGAGCTCGCCCTGGGAACCGGCGTTGGGCTGGAGTGAGACCGCGTCGTAGCCGGTGACCTCGGCCAGCCAGGACTCCAGGTCGCGGATGAGCGACACGCTCCCGGCCGCCTGGTCGAGCGGGGCGAACGGGTGCAGGCCGGCGAACTCGGGCCAGGTGACGGACTCCATCTCCGCGGTGGCGTTGAGCTTCATGGTGCACGAACCCAGCGGGATCATCGTGCGGTCCAGCGCCAGGTCGCGGTCGGACAGGCGGCGCATGTAGCGCAGCAGCGAGGTCTCGCTGCGGTGGGTGTTGAACACCGGGTGGGTGAGGTAGTCGACGCCGCGGGCCAGGTCGGCGGGCAGGCGGTCGGCGCTGCCGTCCACGGTGACCGGGCCGCGGTCGGCGCCCCGGTCGGCCTCGCCGAAGGCGGCCAGGACCTGGTCGAGGTGGTCGACGGTGGTGGTCTCGTCCACGCTGAGGCCGACCGTGCCCTGGTCGACGGTGAGCAGGTTGATCCCGGAGTCCAGGGCGCGCTCCACCACGCGGTCGGCGCTGGGCACCCGCACCCGCAGGGTGTCGAAGTAGGCGCCGTGGACCACCTCGAACCCGCGCTGGGCGAGGGCGTCGGCCAGCGCGACCGTGCGCGCGTGGACCTGGCGGGCGATCGCGCGCAGGCCGTCGGGGCCGTGGTACACGGCGTACATCCCGGCCATGATGGCCAACAGCACCTGGGCGGTACAGATGTTGCTGGTGGCCTTCTCCCGGCGGATGTGCTGCTCACGGGTCTGCAGGGCCAGGCGGTAGGCGGGCTTGCCCGCGTTGTCGACCGAAACGCCGACCAGCCGTCCGGGCAGCTGGCGGCGGAGCTTCTCGCCCACGGACATGTAGCCGGCGTGCGGGCCGCCGAAGCCGAGCGGGACACCGAAGCGCTGGGTGGAGCCCACCGCGATGTCGGCACCCAGGTCACCGGGGCTGCGCAGCAGGGTCAGGGCGAGGATGTCGGCGGCGACCACGGCCAGGGCGCCGCGTTCGTGCGCCTGGGCGATGACCGGGCTGGGATCGCGCACCACACCGCTGGAGGCCGGGTACTGGACCAGGACGCCGTATGCCTCGCCCTCGGGCATGCCCTGGGTCAGGTCGGCGACGACCACCTCGATGCCCAGGGGCTCGGCGCGGGTGCGCAGGACCTGGAGGGTCTGCGGGAACACGTCGGAGTCGACCACGAAGACGTTGCTCTTGACCTTGGAGGCCCGCCGGGCCAGGGTCATGGCCTCAGCGGCTGCGGTGGCCTCGTCCAGCAGGGAGGCGCCGGTGATGGGCAGGCCGGTGAGGTCGGAGACCATGGTCTGGAAGTTGATCAGGGCCTCCAGACGGCCCTGGGAGATCTCGGGCTGGTAGGGCGTGTAGGCCGTGTACCAGGCGGGGTTCTCCATGATGTTGCGCAGGATGACCGGGGGCGTGAGCGTGCCGTAGTAGCCGCGGCCGATCATCGGGGTGTTGACCCTGTTGCGCGAGGCGAGCCCGCGGAGTTCGGCCAGGGCCTCGGCCTCGCCGATCGCCTCGGGCAGGTTGAGCGGGGCGCTCTTGCCGGGGCCGGTGAGGATGGACTCGGGCACCGCGGCGGTCATGAGTTCGGCGGTGGAGCCGTAACCGATCGTCTTGAGCATCTCCGCGGTCTCGGCCGGGGTGGGGCCGATGTGGCGGTCGGCGAACACCCGGGCGGGCGCGCCCGAGGTGGGGATGTTCGACGGGTCAGGCACGGAGACCTCCTGGTGACAGGGCCGATCGGGTCGGCGGTGTTCCTCACGGTCTCCCCCTCTGTCACCCGGACGCGACGGTGCCCGGGCTTCAGAGCGGCCTTCTCCACGCGGTCCATGGTGCCTGAGAGGTTACTGGGGAGTATTGCCCCGTCGGCGCCCCGTTGCCGAGGTCTCTCCCGCGTGGTATCAACAGCCTGCTGACGCTCTGTATATGTAGACAAGCAGGGAGAATGTCGGTTTTCATCCCTGTTGTGACTACGACCGTACTCGATCCACCGCCGAACCACCGAGCCAGGGCACGCCTTTTAGGCAGTTCACACGAAGATCCCCCGCCGACCGTCGGCCGCACCGGGTACCGTCGGCCGGTGCCCGGCGGTCCGCCCTTCCGCCCCGACGTCGGCGGACTCAGCCGGTGCGCCGCTCCCGGCGGCGCCGGGCCAGCTCGTCAACGGGCTGGGTCGGCGCCGCGGGCAGATCGGCCCGTTCCTCGGCCGGAACCACCCCCAGGGCCTCCTCCAGCTCCCTGGAGACGTTGGCCAGTGCCAGGCCGAACATGCCCTGGCCCCGCTGCATCAGATCGACGACCTCGTCCGGTGACGTGCACTCGTAGACGCTGACGCCGTCGCTCATCAGGGTGATCCGGGACAGTTCGGCGGCGGGACGGCCACGCAGGTGGTCCACCGCGGTCCGGATCTGCTGGAGCGATATCCCGGTGTCCAGGAGCCGTTTGGCCACCTTCAGCATCAGGATGTCCGGCAGGCTGTACAGGGGGGCGTTGTGGGCCCCGGTGCGCACGCTTGGCTCCACCAGGCCGGTTCTGGCCCAGTAGTCGAGCTGGCGATAGGTGATCCCGGCGGCCGTACACGCCGCTGGGCCCCGATACCCGACGTCCATAGGCAGCGCCACCACGTCCTCTTCGCACAGTAGGCCCTGCTGCCCCGCTAGCCGCAGCGCGGACCGCCTGTCATCGGGATCCCGCTTGCCGCTCGCTACCGCCACGCCGACCTCCGGCTTCTCGTCCCACGGCGGCATCGACAGGGGAGGGTCCACTAGGGAAAGGGCGCGCCGCGGGTTTCACAGCACTGACCGTAGGACGGCCGCACGGTAGCGTCAACGAAGCCACCCGGCGCGTCGCCAAGTGCACACGGAGGCGGGGCCGCGGCAGCGGCCCCCCCCGGACCCGAAACGGGCCCGGCGGTTTTCGGCTACGCACTCCACACCCGTTCCTCCCACCCAATCTAACACCGACGGGCCCGGCAAAGTCGCAGGCCACGAAGGTTTTCCGGCAGTGCCCGGACCAGCCGCCAGGCCACACGGCACGGGACCCGCGGTCGGCGGGCCCCGTCCGGTCACGTACTGCGTCGGCCGAAATCCTCCGGCGAGATGTTGTCCAGGAACTCCCGGAACGCCTCGACCTGGTCCTCCTGCTCGTCCGGGATGGGCATCCCGGCCTCCTCGATCACGTCCTCGTGGGCGTAGATCGGGGTGCCCGTCCGCAGCGCCAGGGCGATGGAGTCCGAAGGGCGCGCACTGACCTCCACACCGTTGCTGAACACCAGTTCGGCGTAGAAGATCCCGTCACTCAGACCGGTGATGTTCACCGTCTCGAGCCCCGTGTCCAGAGCGTCCAGGACGTCCCTGAACAGGTCATGGGTGAGCGGCCGCGCGGGCGCGACCCCCTGTTGGGCGAGCGCGATCGCGGTGGCCTCCACCCCGCCGATCCAGATCGGCAGGTAGCGGTCCCCCTCGGATTCCTTGAGCAGGACAATCGGTTGGTTCGAGGGCATCTCAACCCGGACGCCGACGACCTCCATGTGCTTCACAGCGGCTCCGTCCCACGAGTCGTCATGCCGGATGGGCGCTCGTCCCTGCTCCCCCGTTGAATCAGGATCCCGAGGGCAAAGGCACCCCTTCGTTACAAAGCTCTCCGGAGGCGGGGGGCCGCAAACCTCCTCGGCCCTCCCACCCCCGTCGACCGTGGTCAGCGCGCCGTCACCGGCGTGGTTTGGTCAGCAGGACCATACGGAACTTACCGATCTGGATCTCGTCTCCTCCGCCCAGCTCGGCCTCGTCCACCGGCTCGCGGTTGACGTAGGTTCCGTTGAGGCTGCCGACGTCCCGGACGCCGAAGCCGTTGCCTCGTCGGAAGAACTCGACGTGGCGCCGGGAGACGGTGACGTCGTCGAGGAAGATGTCACTGTTGGGGTGGCGGCCCGCGGTGGTCACGTCGCTGTCCAGCAGGAAACGGCTCCCCGCGTTGGGGCCTCGCCGGACCACCAGCAAAGCGGTTCCGGGCGGCAGGGCGTCTGCGCTGGCGGGGTCGTCGCCGCTGAGCTCGTCGCCCGGTTCCTCCTCTTCCAGGGCCTGTATCCCGGAGATGGAGATGGTCGACGTGACATCTCCGCCGGACTCCCCGGCCGTGGCGGGCTGTGGGCTCTGCTGTTCGGCCCTGCGGATGGGGGTTCCACAGTGGGAGCAGAAACGGGCATCATCCGCAACGGCGTGACCGCACTGCGTGCAGTAAACGCTCGACATAGGTCGGCTCGGCCTCCTACCGCACGGGGCGGTGCTTGATTCGGCTGATCGGTGGCGCGTCCCGGACGCCGGGCGGGCACCGGGCCCGCACACCGTCCGGAACACGGTGAGTCGGTCCGCTGTCGCGGCAGCGGGACGGCTCACACGGTCGGTCGCTAGGTCTCATCCCCCATGTTGTACTCCTTGTCACCCCCCGTTGGGTGTCCGCCGTTGCCGGGACCACCGGGGCGGGTGGTGACGCGGTGCTTCAGGGAACACTCGACTTTAAACCATATCCCTGTCCAGGCAGGGTTTCGCTCCCGTTCGGCCCGCTGTGAACACCCTGGGGGCGCCCCCCTCTAGGGTTCGGCCGTGCCGGCACCTGGGGCACCGACTCGGGCGAGGCGCAGACCATACGTCAAGAGCAACACCTGTTATGGGGCAGATGCCCGATCCCGGCATTTGGTTCGCCGGATCGCCGGATGGATTTTCGCGAACTTCCCACTCAGGCCCTGACCTGGCTTTTTGTCCATTTTATCCCTGTTTTTCAGGGAGAGGAAAGCCCGGCCGAGCCGGCGGCCCGCCTGCGCCCGTGGGCGCGGACGGCCCTGCCGCCCACGCCCACGGGAGGACTGGTTAACCCTCGGCCCGTTCCACCACAGCCGCCCACTCGTCGAGCAGGGCGTGCGCGACGTCCGAATCAGGACCTTCGGCCCAAAGATGGGTCACGGCTTCGGAGGTGTCCGGCAGAACCAGCGCCCAGCTACCGTCGGACTCGATCACCCGGACCCCGTCCGTGGTGTCGAGCTCGCGCTTGCCGGCCGCCTCCACGACCGAGCGCATGACGCTCCCCTTGACCGCCCACGGGGTGGGCACCGAACGGCGCAGGAGGTGCGCCCGGGGGATCGCGCTGTCGATCTGTCCGAGCGAGCGCCGGGTCCGCGCCACCAGACCCAGCAGCCGCACGAAGGCGGCGATGCCGTCACTGGTGGGGCTGAACTCGGGGATGACGAACCCGCCTCGGCCGTCGCCGGCGAAGACGATCTCCTCCCCGGCCGAACGGACCGCCTTGGTCAGCTCGTCGGTGGCGGTGGCCGTCCAGAGCACCTCGGCCCCGTGCGACCGGGCCACCTCCTCGGCCACCCGGGTCGTGGTGACCGGCAGCGCCACCCTCCCGCCGCCGCGTTCGGCCGCGACCAGGTCCAGGACCACCAGGAGCGCACGGTCGCCGTCCACCAGCTTGCCGTTCTCGTCCACGATGGACAACCGTTCCGCCACCGGGTCGAAGCGCACCCCGAAGTCGGCCCCGGAGTTGGCGACCAGCTCGCCCAGCCGCTCCAGGTCCCGCATCCTCTTGGCGACGGTGTCGGTGGGAGAGGCCTCGTCCAACCGGTTGTTGACCGTGAGCACGTCCACGCCGATCCGGCCCAGCAGCGAGGGCAGGATCAGCGAGCCGGTACCGCCCGCGCAGTCGACCACGACCTTCAGCTCGGCCTCGGCCACCCCGGAGGTGTCCACGGACCTCAGGAGCTCGTGTGAGTAGTTCTCCACGTTGCGCGAGGGGAAGGACAGTTCGCCGATCTCCCCGGGGAAGGCGCGCCGGTACTCGGCCCTGGAGAAGACCCGGTCGAGCTTGCGCTGGGCCCCCGGCGACAGGTCGGCCCCCTCCCCGTCCAGGAACAGGATGTCGACGGACTCGGGGTCGCCCGGGCTGGTGCGCACCGTGATGCCGCCGCTGATCCCGCTCTGGGAGGTATGGAAGCGCGCCACCGGCACCGGAACCACCTCCAGGTCGCGGACCTCTATGGCGGCGGCGGTGAGCGCGCTGATAATGGCCCGTTTGAGCGTGCGCGCCGCCCGGGAGACGTCCCGGGAGGTCGTGACGACCGCGCCCTTCTTGAGCGTGGTGGCGTAGGCGTTGGCCAGCCGCACCGCGAGCTCGGGTGTGATCTCGACGTTGATCAGGCCGGACACGCCCCGGGGCCCGAACAGCGAACGCTGGCCCCGCGACTCCCAGACCACGTTGGTGTTGACCACCGCGCCGGCCTCGATGGTCTTGAAGGGGTAGACCTTGACGTCGTTGTTCACGTAGGCCTCGGACTCGATGACGCAGTCCTCGCCGACGACCGCGCCCTCCTCGATCCGGGCCGCCGCCATGACGTCGGTGTTCTTGCCGATCACGCAACCGCGCAGGTTGGCGCCGCGGCCGATGAAAACGTTGTCGTGGAGCACGGTGCGGTGGCAGAACGCCTCCGCCCGCACGACGGCGTTGCTGCCGAGCACCGTGTACTCGCGCAGCTCCGCACCGGCCTCGACCTTGGCGTAGTCGCCGATGTAGAGGGGACCCTTCAGGACGGCGGTGGCGTCGACCTCCGCGCCCTCACCGATCCAGACCCCCGGCGACACCTCGAAGCCGTCGATGTCGACGTCGACCCTGCCCGAGAGCACGTCGGCCTGGGCGCTGAGGTAGCTCTCGTGCGTACCCACGTCCTCCCAGTAGCCGTCGGCGACGTAGCCGTAGAGGGGCTCGCCCTCCTCCAGCAGCTCCGGGAAGACGTCACCGGACCAGTCGACGACCTCTCCCGCGGCGACCCGTTCCAGAACCTCCGGCTCCATGATGTAGATGCCGGTGTTGACGGTGTCCGAGAAGACCTGGCCCCAGGTGGGCTTCTCCAGGAACCGCTGGATGCGCCCCTGGTCGTCGACGATGATGATGCCGAACTCCAGCGGGTTGGGGACCCGCTTGAGGGCGATGGTGACCTTGGCGCCGCGCTCCTTGTGGAAGCGGACCATGTCGGTGAGGTCGATGTCGGTCAGCGCGTCGCCGGAGATGACGATGAAGGGCTCTCCGCGCAGGTGTTCCTCGGCGTTCTTGACGCTGCCCGCGGTGCCGAGCGGGACCTCCTCGGCGACGTAGTGGAGCTTCATGCCGAGCTCCTCGCCGTCCCCGAAGTAGTTGCGGATGAGCGTGGCCAAAAACTGCACGGTGACCACGGTCTCGGTGAAACCGTGCCTGCGCAGCAGGCGAAGCACGTGCTCCATGATGGGCTTGTTGACCACCGGCAGGAGCGGTTTGGGCTGGTTGGCGGTCATGGGGCGCAGGCGTGTGCCCTCGCCTCCCGCCATCACCACGGCCTTCATCGGCGGCGCCGCGGCGGGGGCGGTCTCCTCGCTGGGGGTGCTCATCGACGGCACCCCCGGGTGGTGGCGCCGTCAGTAAGCGCGGCGGGGGACAGGTGTTCGGAGCGCGCGCACCCGCGCGCGGTGGGACATGTTCTCATTGCGGAGACGACACTCCCTTTCGATCCGACAGGACTCAGGTGAGCCGGTCCGCCGGTTCGGTCGGTGGATCAGGGTCCGTTCCTGCCCTGATCCGACGGGCCCGGTCCGTCCGAGCCCTCGGGCACCGCGCCGGGGTCGCCGTCAACGGTCGCCTTCAGCAGCCGGATCGGGTCGATCCGCGCTGTGTCCGCGCACGGTGTCGCTGTCCGGGGAACCCGCGTGGATTCCCGTCCGATCAGCGCGTTCGTCGCGGCGAGTCTGGTCGATCAGGCGCAGCCCTTGTACGGCGTAGAGCAGTCCGGCCCACCAGTAAAGAGCCGTTCCCCACAGCGCGAAGGCCCAACCCATGATTCTGGCCACATCTCCGATGATCGACGCGTATCCGGCGATGAACAGCAGCGGGAACGAGTAGAGCAGGCAGAGGGTGGCGGCCTTGCCGGCGAAGTTGACCGGCAGCGGCCCGTAGCCGAAGTGGCGCAGCAGCGGCAGGGCACCGAGGATGAGGACGTCCCGCAGCACCAGGATCCCCATCAGCCACCAGGGGATGATGCCCCGGATGACCAGGCCGAGCAGGGCGGCGAAGATGTAGAGGCGGTCGGCGAGCGGGTCCAGGACCGTGCCCAGCCGCGAGGTCTGGTTCCAGGCTCTGGCGATCTTGCCGTCCAGCCAGTCGCTGATCCCGGCGAAGGCGAGCACGAGGAGCGCCCACCAGTCCGCCTGCGGAACCAGGATGAGCCAGAGGAACAGCGGAACGCCCAACAACCGGAGCATGCTCAACAGGTTGGGAACCGTCCAGATGCGGTCACTGACCACCGGGCTGGCCACACTGCCCCCCGACTCGTGTCTGCCTTCTTCCGCGGATCGCCCCATGACGCCAACGATAACGGGAGGGACCGTCGTCTTCCGCCATCGCGCGCCCCACCGGCCCAGGGAGGCCCCGGGCAGGCCCGCCCCTTGATCGTACCGTGTACGGGTTTCTTCCTTGACCCGGCGCCCACCTGCGCTTTCGGTTCCCCTTATGGCGGACGGCGGGTGAGGGAGGGGGCTGCCCGGGAGCCCCGGCGGGACCGGAACCGGCCAGCCGCGCCGGGAGCGGTGTGCGGGCGCCCGGAACCCGGGCGCCCGCACGCCGCGTTCAGGGCCTCTCGTCCCCTTCGACGGCGTCCCCGGCGACCGCGGTGTCCTCCCGCTGGTCCTGCCCCGGGTCGGCGGACCGCTCGGCGAAGGCCCTGCGCAGGGCGAGGAAGGCCTCCACCATCATCCACACGGCCAGGACGAAGATGACCAGGTCCAACGGGGCGAGCACGAAGCGCTGCATGGGGTCGGTGCTCAGCACGAAGTCCCGCAGCTGCACGATGAGGGCCCACGAGGTCATCACGGCGAGGAACACCAGCGGCACCAGGATCGCGACGGGGTTGCGCCCCCTCTTCGTGACCCAGACGGCGATGACGGACAGCGCCAGGCCGGCGGTCAGCTGGTTGGTGGTGCCGAAGAGCTGCCAGAGGGTGCCCGCGGCGAAGTTGCCCGGAACGAGCGCCAGCACGAAGGGGATCACCACCGCGACCAGTGTGGCCACGGTGATGTTGCGCGACAGGAAGTGTGCGGCGCGCCGGAGGGCACCGCCCTCGGCGGCCCGTTCCCTGACGATGGCGCTGATCTCCTGGACCGTGTAGCGCTGGAGCCGGACGGCGGTGTCCAGGCTGGTGGCGGCGAAGCTCACCACGACCACCGTGGCGAACACCAGCCCCACGCTCTCGGGGATGCCGATGTTGGACGCGAACCCGGCCACGCCCTCGGTGAAACGGCCCGCCGGGTTGGTTCCCGCGGCGGCCCAGTCGACGTAGATGTCGGTCCAGGCCGTTCCCTGGTTGGCGGAGAAGACCATGATGCCCGCGGTGCAGGCCAGGATGGAGCAGACCGCCAGGGCGCCCTCACCGAGCGAGCTCAGGTAGCCCACGTAGCGGGCGTCGGGCTCCTTGTCCAGCTGCTTGGAGGTCGTTCCCGAGGCGACCAGGCTGTGGAAACCGGACACAGCGCCACAGGCGATGGTGATGAACAGCAACGGGAAGATGGGCGGGGAACCCTCGGGCAGGTCGCCGCGCAGCGCCGGGGCCTCGATGGTGTTCATGCCCACGATGATGCCGACCATGATGACGAGCAGGCCCAGCAGCATCTGCTGCTGGTTGATGTAGTCGCGCGGCTGCAACAGCATCCACACCGGCAGGCGCGAGGTGAAGAAGGTGTAGACGAAGATCAGCACCAGCCACACCAGGGCGGGCTCGACGCCCGCCAGGTTCGCGATCGGGTCCACGGTGACGGGCAGTGCCTGCCCGAGCGGGATGCACGCGTAGACGACCACCAGGCTGATCAGTGAGGGGACGAGCGCGGCGCTGCGCCTGCGGTAGACGACCTGCCCCACCCCGATCGCCAGCGGGATGGTGACCAGGACGGGCAGCACGGCCTCGGGGTTGGCGATGAGCAGGCCCGCGATGATCACCGCGAACACCGCGTTGACCATGGTCACCAGGAAGAAGATGATCAGCAGGAAGAGGAGTCTGGCCCGGGTCCCGATCACGTCCTTGGCCAGCGCCCCGATGCTCCGGCCCCGGTGCCGGACCGAAACCACGATCGCCCCGAAGTCGTGGGCTCCGGAGGCGAAGACCGTCCCGAGCACCACCCACAGGAGCGCGGGCCCCCAGCCCCAGAAGACGGCGATGGCCGGCCCGACGATCGGCGCCGCCCCGGCCACGGAGATGAAGTGGTGGGCGAAGACGATGTGTTTGCTGGTCGGTACGTAGTCGATCCCGTCCTTGTAGGCGTGGGCGGGTGTGACGAAGTCCGGATCCAGCGCGTAGACCCGTTTGGCGAGGTAGGCCGAGTAGAAACGGTAACCGAGGGCGAACAGCGCCAGGGCCCCGAGAAGGACTGCTATGGCCGGCATGGGGGGTTCCTTCACACTCACGGCACCTGGGCGATCAGGGGAGCGAAAGTCGGTGCCTTTGGGGACGGGTACGACCACGCGAAACTAGCATGTGACCTGAAGCACAGTGAAGTGTCGTGATTCCGCCCGGTCCGTCCTCGGCGCTCAGTCCGTCGAGAGGATACGCTCGGCCTCCCGTCGCCCCGACAGCAGGGCCCCGTGCACCGTGGCGGTGTGCTCGATCTCGGTGGCCTCGCCCGCGAAGAAGACCCGGTCGCCGACCGGCTCGCCCAGTGCGGTGCGGTCGCCGTCGCCGGCACCGACCGCGGTGAAGGAGAACCCTCCCCTGGCGAAGGGGTCGTCCATCCAGTGCGTCAGGTAGTGGTCGACCGGGTCCGGTGCCTTCTTGAACATGCCGCGCAGGGACGCCATCGCGTGCTCGACCACGTCCCCGTCATCCATCTGCGCGAGGAACCGGGCCGCCTTCCCGCCGTTACGGCTGACCAGGACGGGCTCACCGAAGACGTTCTGTCCGGCGTACCAGTGGAACCAGGCGCCCTCCTCGGTCCCCAGGTGGACCAGGACCTCGGCGTCGCCCCAGAAGACCTCGTCGAAGCGCAGGAAGAGCTTCTCCAGGCGCCCGTTGCCCAGACGCTCCAGGGAGTCCTGCTTGTCCACGGGCAGGGCCGGATCGAAGTCGACCTGCCCTGCCTGGAGCACCCCCAGCGGCAGGGTGACCAGGACCCGGTCGGCGGTCAGCGTCTCCTCGCCGTCGGGGGTGTCCACCCGCACGCCGACGCCGTCGCCGTCGTGGGAGACCGCCAGCACCACGTGCTCCAGGCGCACGTCCAGGCCCCGGGCGAGGTGGTCGGTGAGCTGGCCCATACCGTCGGGGAAGACCACGTCGTCACCGCTGAACTCGTGTCGGGAGGCGACCGCGGAGAAGGCGATCTCCTCGGCGTCGGCCCCGTGGTCGGCCTCGGCGAGGCGGTGCACGATCTCCGCCGCGTCCCTGGCCCGGGCGCGCACGAGGTTGGCGTCGTAGAGGGCGTGGTTGATGCCCTCCTCCATGGACTCCTCGGGGCTCGCGCCGACCGTCGCCCAGTACATGTGCTCGTGGAGGAGGTTGACGTCCTCCAGGTTGCGGCGGTGCCGGTCGAACAGGAGCCTGCGCCCCTTGGGGTCGTAGGCGGTCTCGGTGGAGCGGTTGAACACGGCGGTGCGCACGCCCACCTCCGCCACCAGCCGGGACAGCGGGTTGTTCTCCTCACCGCGCATCCACGAGGCCCCGACGTCCAGGGTCACACCGTCCCACGGGCGCACCGAGTGGATCCGCCCCCCGGTCCGGTCGCGGGCCTCCAGCACGGTGACGCGTTCACCCTGTTCGGCCAACCGGTCCGCGGCGGCCAACCCGGCCATTCCGGCACCCACGACGATGGTGTGTCCCCGGCCCGGCTCGGCTTCGCGTCCGCGCGGTTCGGCGCGGGTGCCCGCGTCCGCTCCGGCCCCTGCGCCGGAGGCCTTCCCGGTGCTCTCCCCGCTCACGTCCTCGCTCATCGCACTCCCCCTCCGTGCCGGCGCCGACAGTGCGACCTTAAACGCCCGGTCTGTCCCGACCAGGCAGGACACACCAGGAAGACCCGGAAGGAGCCACCGGACCACAGCGGGGCGGTGGTCGGCGCTCTCCCACCGACCACCGCCCCGGTACACCGGCGGTCCCGTCCTGACCGCCCCGGCGTGGGTGGGCCGGTCCCGTCCTGACCGGCCCGAGCCCCCGGGTGGCAGGTCCCGGGCGCACCTGTCCGCCGCTGTCCCCGGTGTCGCCACCGGTCCGCAGCGTTCCTCCACTCCCAGAAACCTAGTGCGCAAGGCTTTCAGATTTCTTCTGGTCGCAGACCCCGTACCCGGACGGCCCGGAAAGGCACCGGATCGGCCCCTCCCCGCGTTCGGGCACCGCCGGGAGCTGCGGCCGCCCGGCGCTCAGACCAGGCGCCCCTGCCGGGCGACGACCCTGCCCGCGCGGACGACCGCGTGGCGCTGCGGCACGTCCACCACGACCTGGGGCAGGCACTCGCCCTCCACCAGGAGGAAGTCCGCGGGTGCGCCCGGAGAGAGGTCGGCTACGGGCAGTCCGACCAGTTCGGCACCGGTGTGCGCGGCCGCGAGATAGGCCTCCGACAGGTCCTCGTCCAGGCGGGCGCGCAGGGCCCTGGCCAGCAGGTGGGCCCGGTGGAGCATGTCGGCGTCACCGAAGGGGCTCCAGGAGTCGCGGACACCGTCGGACCCCACCCCGACCCTGACCCCGTGGGCGCGCAGCCGGGCGAGGGGCAGGACCCGAGCCGGGTCCGGAGCGACTGTGGTCAGCGCGATTCCGGCCTCGCCGAGCGCTGCGCCCAGGGCGTCGAACTCCTCGCCCGCGCCGGCCACCCCGAAGGCGTGGCTGACCGTCACGTTGCCGCCCATGTCCAGGGCGCGGGTGCGCTCGACGACCGACCACAGCGTCCGCGAACCCACGGGGCCGTCGTCGTGCAGGTGGATGTCCACACCGACCCGGTGCCGGTCTGCGATACCGAAGACGAGGTCGAGTTGGCCCTCGGGGTCCCCGTCGAAGCCCTCCGGGTCGATCCCCCCGACCAGGTCGGCCGTGCCGGTGCGGACGGCCTCCTCCAGCAGGGAGTCGGTCCCCGGTGAACGGCGGACACCGTGCTGGGGGAAGGCGACGGTCCGTACGTCCAGGGCGTGGGAGAGCCGGTCGGCGGCACGGCGGACGCCCTCCAGCCCCTCCAGCCCGAAGGCGGGGGCGACGTCGGCGTGGGCGCGCATGGCCCGTGTGCCGCGGGTGACGGCGTGGGCCATGAGCCGCTCGGCCCGGACCGCGACCGGGGTGGGCAGGGACCGGAAGAGTTCGGCGTCCTGTGCGCCCAGTTCGGCGATGCCCCGGGCGGGACGGCGGGAGTGCCAGGGCTCCCCCCAGGTGGTCTTGTCCGGGTGGATGTGCGCGTCGACCAGGGTGGGCAGGGCGATACGCCCCCCGCAGTCGACGGTGTGCTCCGTACCGTCGGGGTCGGCGCCCCCGCGGGGCCCCGCCCCGGCGACGAGGCCGTCGGACACCACGAGGTCGACGGCGGCACCGCCCATCGGGCGCAGGTCGCGGAAGATCGTCGTACGGGGCTGGTCGGTCATGGCCCGGCCTTTCAGGTCCGTGTTCGGGGACGGCCGCGGCCCTGGGGCGCGACACGCGGGGCATCGTACGCCCGGCACCGCCGCGGACGGAGCCGGGTGGCCCTCCGGCGGGGGGCCACCCGGTGTGCGGTGCCGCAGGGGGACGGGCCGTGCTCAGGCGTACCCGGCCCCGGGTGTCAGCAGGTGTCGTCCCGGCTGTTCTGCCAGGTGATGTCGCGGACGACCGTGTTCACCCCGCACGGGTCCTCACGGAGCTCGGTGTCCACCAGCGTCAGGTTGGCGAAGGTGATGTCGCGGGAGTTGGGGAACTCCGAGCGGGCGGCGATCCGGATACCGCCCGGCCCGGCGACCGTGCCGCCCTGCTCGGCGATGGTGACGTTGTAGCAGTTCTCGACGAGTACGGCGTTGTTGCCGGTTCCGGAGATGTCCACGCGCTCGATCACGGCACCGCCGCTCTCGGACACGCAGAAGATCCCGCGGCCGCCGCCGCGCGCCCGGACCTCGCCGACCCGGATGTTGGCGGGGTACCCGTCGCCGACGCGGCCGTTGCGGTTGGCCATCCGGAACGCCGCGTACCCGGTGCCGGTCCCCGCGCCCTCGGCGTCGACCAGGCCGACGTCGGCGTTGACGGTGTCGTTGAGCAGCAGGCCCGAGTAACCGGTGTCCCGCGCCGTGACGGTGCCGATGGTCAGCCCGTCCACACCGTAGGTCTCCACGCCGTGGCTCCCGGTCCCGGAGACGAAGACGTCGTCGACGCGGATGTCCCGCGCCTGGCGGACCGAGTCGTCGTCGCGGCTGTCGATCCGCACGCCGAGGCCGCCGGACAGGCGCAGGTCGAGCTGTCCCAGGTGGACGTTCTCGGAGGTGCGCACGTAGACCCCGAAGTACGGGTGGCCGGTCATGGTCAGATGCGGGACCGAGACGTTCTCCGCGTGGCGGATCCGGACCGGAGCGTGCCCCGCACCGGGTTCACCGGTCACGTCGATGGTGCCGCACACCTCCAGCGAGGTGTGGCTGGGCAGGTCGAGCGAGGCGTCCGCCGGAACCGTGCCCGTCCCCCGGACGACGACCCGCTCCTGGGACGTGCGGCCCGGGGTGAGGCCGCCCACGGCCGCGCGCATCGCCTGGAGCATGTCGCCGCCCTCGTAGAGGACACCGTCCCCGGCGCGCGAGGTCCAAGTGGAGCCGTCGAGGACGGCCTCGGCCCGGGCGTCGCCCGCACCGCAGTCGGCCGCCTCGTCCCCCTCGTCGACGCGGACCACGGACCAGACCTGGCTGTCGCCGCCGTGGTGGTCGAACTGGGACAGGCGTCCGCCGGGCTCCTCGCTCCAGTCCCACACCTCCAGCGCCTTACCGCTGTGCCGGTTGACCAGGGACACGCCTGCGGCGCTCTCGACGGGTTCCCACTGCTGGTGGTGTCCGCCGTTGGGCTCGTACTGGCGGATCTGCGCCCCGTCCTCGGTGGAGCGCTCCCACACGTCCACGGCCATGCCGCTGTGCACGTTGACGAGGCTGAAGAAGCCGTCCCCGCCCGGGACGAAGCGGAACCGCTGCCAGGGGCGGTCGGTGCGCTCCCACTGGATGAGTTCCGCACCGCTGTCGAGCGAGCCGCCGGTGACGTCGGCGACCAGGCCGCTGTGCTGGTTGACCAGGACGTACTCGGCGTCCGGGGAGATGTCGGCGGCCGTGAGCAGGGGCTCGCTGCTGCTCCGCAGTTCCTGACCTGGCCGGTCACCGACCGGGTTGAGGGCCAGGGCTGTCGCCGCCGCCAGGGCTGTCGCGGCTGCGGCCACCGCGATCCACGGCGGGCGGCGCCGCCTGTTCGCCCTCCTCGAGGGGGTCTTTCCTGTCATGTCTGCTCCATGTCAGCGGGCTCCGGAGCGGTGTCCGGAGGGGGTGAGCGCACTGGGAGGCACGCTCGGGACACGTGGAGTGACAGAAAATAGCACGGAAAGCGCATTCCCGATATCCCTGCCGAAAAGCCACCGAAACCGGTCCCGGGTCGGCCCGCGCCGGGGCGGGCACCGCCTCAGGGGGCGCGGCGGCCACCGGGCCGACGGGCCGGAGAAACACCGGAAAGAACGGGTGGCCCCTCCCGCCCGGAGGGGCCACCCGACGTCCGGAGGCCGACCACGTTCAGCGCGGCTCGGGTCAGTACCTGGGCCCCTCCCCCTCGTCGTCCTCGAACTCGATCCGCTCCCTGCGACGCTCGCCCTCGACGTGCTCCTCACGGGTGACGTCGCGCTTGCGCACACGGATCTCCTCGACCGGGACCTCCTCCTTGGAGACGACCGGGCGCTCCTCGTAGAGGGTGAAGGTCTCCTCGCCCTCCTCCATGGTCCCGGTGTCCGAGACCTGGGAGGGATCGGTGATCGGCCGCCGCTCCACCTCCAGCTCGTCGTGGTGGAGGGGGACGGTCTCGTCGAAGCGCTCGGTCTCGACGTGTTTGCGCATCCGCGCGTGCCCGCCCTCACGCCGCTCGACCCCGATGTCCACCTGCTCCTCGTGGCGGATGACCGAGACGTCCTCGTCGTCCGGGGCGCCCGGCCGGCCCAGACGCTCGTCACCGCGGCGTTCCGCCGGCGCGGCGAACGTGTCGTCGGCGTCACCGACGGCCGCCCCGGGCGTGGTTTCGGCCCGTCCGGCGTCGGGCTCGTCGCCCCTGCCCTCGCGCCGGTCCGCGAACTGGCCGTGACCCTCGGGCATCGGCGTCCCCGCGGCGCCGCCGACCGGCCCGGTACCGGTCTCCGTACCGGTTCCGGTCTCGCCCCTGGCCTGCCGGGGCACTCCCCCGTGCCGAGCGAAGTAGTCCCGGACGAGCGCCTCGTCCTCCGGAGAGACGTGGCGGTCGGCGTCGACGTTCGGAGCGTCCTTGACGGTCGCCTTGTCGTAGGGGACCTGGATGTCCTCCTCCACCGGGCGCGCGCCCTGGAGCGGGACGAGGGTCTCCTTCATGCCGAACAGGCCCGTGTGGACCGACACCCAGCTCGGTTCCCCCGTCATGTCGTCGAGGAACACCTGGTTGATCTTCCCCACGTGGTTGCCCTCGGTGTCGAGCACGCGGTGGCCGACGAGGTTCTCGGGTACGAGTTCACCTGTCACGGGACATCCCCTTCCTGAGCTCTCGGAGTCGGGGACGTTCCGTTCCCCGATCACCCCCGGCACCTACCCGGTCCCACCTCGCGTACGAGCACCACGACCGGTCCGTGGCCAAGGAAGTACCGGCCATGGAACCACAGGTGGCGTAGAGCGTTTTCCCTTGGTGTCCGCACGCCCCGCCTCTGTCCTGATTTGGCTCCGGGCAACGGGTGGGCCGGAGCCGGGCGGCTCTGACAGGGTGCGGAGTACCGCTGACGAACACCGGAAGTGCCAGTGCCGCGCCGCCGCCCCGGGAGCATCCGGGCCCTCGTCCCACGCCGCGAACGCCATCGCCACGGCCGCCCCTTCGCGATTCCGGGACTGTCCGCACAGGCCTGCGCGGAGATCGCCCGCATCGAACACCAGCGGCCGGACCTGTATCCCGGCGCCGTGTACGAGCTGATCGGGGCCTGGGCCGTGTTCGTGTGCCTCCCCCACCGCCGACTCCGGCCCGCTGACCGGGAGGATTTCCGACAGGCACGGTCGCTGGTCAGCGCCGTCGCCTGTGCCATGAGGCCGTACCGGGCCCGTGAGCTGCGTCGGCGGCTGAGGGAGCTCGACGGGCTCTACTGACCGGCCCTGGAGGGGCAGAGGTCCTTCGCCGCTTGGAGCGACGCGGACCGGGAGCTGGGACCATGGTGTCCGAGGAAGACGCACCCGTACCAGGTAAGGGCTGAGACTTGAGAGAACAGGACCCGGGGTCGGCTGAGGGCACCCCGACACAGCTGCGTCTGGATAGCTCGGGGTTCAGCAGCGAGATCGACCTGGAAGAGAAGGTGGAGGCCAACGAGAAGATCAGCGAACCGTTCGACCCCGATCAGATCGACATCTCCACCAAACAGCTCACCGTCGATCTGCTGTTGAACAGGCTTCGCCGCGGTGTCCTGGAACTCGCCCCCGACTTCCAGCGGAAAGCGGGGATCTGGACCGACGCGCGGCAGAGCCAGTTGATCGAGTCGCTCCTGCTGAAGATTCCCGTACCCACGTTCTATGCGGCGGAGACCGACACCGACGAGTCGTGGGAGATGGTCGACGGTATCCAGCGTCTGACTGCGATCGCGCGTTTCATCGACCCGGAACTGGTGGGCGAAAAGCCCCTGGTCCTACGCGACCTCCAGTACCTGGACCTGAACGGATACTCGTACAAGGATCTCTCGGGAGGGCTGAAGACGAGGCTGCACGAGACCCAGTTCGTCGTGCACGTGATCGGATTCGGAACCCCCGCCCAGGTCAAGTTCAACATCTTCGCCCGGATCAACACCGGCGGGCTCCCCCTCACCTTCCAGGAACTCCGCCACGCGCTCATCCCCGGGCAGGCGCGTCAACTTCTGGCCGAAATGGCCCAGCGCCCAACTTTCCTATCCGCGACCCGGAACAGTGTCTCCGACGCCCGCATGTCGGACCGGGAGATGATCCTTCGCTTCCTCTCGTTCGTCATGATCGAACCCGCTGACTACCGGGCCGCCGATCTCGACGAGTTCCTCCGCGAAGCGATGGAGGACCTCAATGACCTGTCTCCGGAAAGGGTCTCAGCGCTGCAGGAGAGTTTCGACCACGCGATGCGCGCCTCCGAGAGCATCTTCGGCATCCATGCCTTCCGCAAGCAGAGCCACGGCTACGAGGGCCGCCGTCCCATCAACAGGGCCCTGTTCGAAACGGTCTCGGTGAACCTCGCCCATCGGACCGAAGCCCAGGTGCGTGAACTCGTCAGGCGCCGGGACGAGGTCAACCGGGGCCTCATCGAACTCCTGGACGAACCCGAGTTCGAACGCGCGATCTCCGTGGGCACCGGCGACCGCCGCAAGGTCCGCTTCCGTTTCGCGGCCATCGATTCCCTGTTCAGCGACCTCGAGAGCGACGATGATGCTTGACGCCATCTCCCTGACCAACTTCAAGGCCTTCCGGGACATACGGATCCCGCTCGGCCGACTGACCCTCCTCACCGGTCTGAACTCGTCCGGGAAGAGCAGCGTCCTCCAGGCACTGGCAGCGCTCAAGCAATCCGCCGACCTGAACGGTGGTGTCGGCGAGCGCGGCCTGCTCCTGAACGGTTCCCTCATCGAACTTGGTACCGGTCGCGACGTCCTGCACTCCGACTGGGTCGAAGTCCCAGACGCCAGCGGTCCATGCGTACGCGTCGGGCTCGAAAACGGCGATATCGAGTACCGCTGGTCGTTTGGCTATGACCCTGGAGTCGACGTCCTGCCGAACCTCGCCCTTGAACCCGTCCGAAGGGGACGCTTTCGCAGGGGTATCGACGACTTCTTCCCCGAAGGGCAACACGGAGACTTCCAGTACCTGCGCGCGGACCGTGTCTCCCCGGCGACCACCTACGAGCGCTCCCACGAGATCGCGGTGGAACAGGCCTTCCTGGGGCCCCACGGTGAGCACACGGTCAACTACCTGCGCCACTATCAGGATTCCCTCGACGTCGCCGAGCCCCTGCACCACCCGAACGCCCGATCGGCGACCCTCCTCAGCCACGCCCAGGCCTGGCTGGGGGAGATCAGCCCCGGCGTCAACCTCGATACCGCCGGTATCGACGGAACCGACCTGGTCCGGCTCAGTTACGGCTTCGGTGGTCGCGCCGGGCTGTCGTCCTCCGCTCCCAGGCGCCCCACGAACGTCGGCTTCGGGCTGACCTACACCCTACCGATCATCGTGGCCTGCCTGACGGCGAGGCCGGGAACCCTCCTGCTGCTGGAGAACCCAGAGGCGCACCTGCACCCCCGTGGGCAGACACAGATCGCCTTCCTCCTCGCCAGGGCGGCGCTGGCGGGTGCCCAGTTGATCGTGGAGACACACAGCGACCACGTTCTCAACGGCCTGCGGTTAGCGGTGAAGGAGGACGTCCTGCCCCACGACGACGCCGTATTGCACTACTTCCGCAATCAGGGAACAGGACGCACACAACTCACCACCCCGTCGATCGGTCCGGACGGGATGCTCTCGCAGTGGCCGGAGGGCTTCTTCGACGAGTGGGACAACGCCGTGATGCGCCTACTCAGCTGACCCCCGTTTCCCCTCCCCCGGAGAAAGCCGAACATGAGCCTCCTCTTTCTCAACGAACTCTCCTACGACGGTGAGGCCGACCGGCACGAGGCCGCCGCAGCGATGGCGAATCTCGCGTCCGCTCTCCTACCGGTCCGCCAGGCATGTCCTGACGCGGCCCTGGTATGTGTCTCCACCTTCCCCCACTGGCAGATCGGCCGGAACTACAGCGCGGTCCAATGGATGAACGAAAGCGCGGAGAACCGGGAACGGGCGCGCTTGCTGTTGCAGTTGCAGCAACGAGCCCCGTTCCGCCTCCCGCCCGAAGGACTGGACGACGAGAGCGAATACACGCACCGGGACCGAGCAGGATCCGCGTTCCAAGCCACCGATCTGCATGACGGCATGACCGTCAGCCTCCCCCACTCCCCTGACTGGGCCGAGCCCTGGCTTGAGGTGACACGTACCCGCCCGGAAGAGCGTGAGGACGGCGAGGTGGATCTGTGTTCGGCGCGGATCACTCTGCGGCACTGCTCCACGACGGCACACGTCCCCGAGCACGATGACTGGCTCAGGCGCGATGGCCTGAGCACACTCGCCACCGGCGCGGCCATCTGGGAGGCCAGCGAACGCTACTTCCCGAATCTGTCGTTTCTCCCCCGGGTGGAGAGTAACCTGCGCGAGCTCAGGCCGGCGTGGGTGGTCCCGGTGCGGGATCGTCTACTGGAGCTCCAGGAAGCGATGGCGGAGTGGGATCCCTCGGCCACGAAGGCCCCCGCCTACCGCTCCCGCGTATCCCCGGAGAGTGAATCGCGCCGGAACGAGGGGGTGGCCCTCTTCACCGACCTCGACGGACAGGTCCGCCAGTTCGAACTGCATTCCCGGTTCAAGCCCTGGCACGGCCGCCTGCACTTTCGTCTGATTCCAGAGGAGCGACGTGCGCGGATCGCTCACATCGGGTGGAAGTTGGGCGTGCACTGAAAAGCGGGCGACCGGTTCGGGCTCGCTCGGGTGTACGAACCCGAACCGGTCGGGTCACCCTTCAGCCGATGTGCGCTCCGCGGGGACGGCGTTGGTGCGGATTTCGGTCAGACGCCGGTGTAGGTCCTGGAGTTCGTCCTGGGTGAAGAGGCCCTGGGGCCCCGTCAGGAGCCAGGTCGAGGAACGGATACTCCCGCAGCTGGACCATGGAGAGCTCACCGTTGAGCTGGAGGCAGGCCCGGGCTGGTTCCAGGTAAGGCCGACGGTACTCACCGGGGGGCAGCCCCTCGTGGAGGTCCCAGAAGGAGACGTCCGAACACGGGAACCACCAGGAACCGGGACAAGAAGAGTCCCGGGGCCGCGCGGGCGCCCGGGACCGGGACATCGAGCTACACGGTGGTGTCGAGGGCTCTCAGAGAGGAGACGAAGGGCTGCCACTCAGCCGGGGTGAACGACAGGTGTCCCAGCTCAGGCTGCTTGGAGTCACGGACAAGCGTGCCGGACTCCACGTCGGCCACCTCGACGCACTCCTTACCGGTACCGCTATAGCTACTGGTACGCCAAAGCGCCTGTGTGGGGTCAACAGCCATCTATCCCGTCTCCTTCAACAGACCACGGATGAACTCGGTGGAGGCACTCGCATCCAGCGCAACTTCCCTGAACCTTGCGGCTGCCAGGGTATACCGAGCCACATCGGTGGAGTCTTCGACGTACACGTCCCCGAAGAGCCCTTCCTGGTAGGCGACCGGAGCATCCTCCGCGTCGGGGAACTCAAAGATGGTGAACTGACCTTCCTGCCCCATGTACACACCTGAAGAGAAGGGGATGACCTGGATGGTGATGTTGGGAGTCTGATTGAGCTCGATCAGCCTGTTGAGTTGGCCGTAGTGCACGCCCTCGTCCAGGACAGCACGCCTGAGCACAACCTCATCGAGAACAGCCAGCACCTCGGGCGGGTTCTCACGAGCAAGGATTCCTTGGCGCTCTATCCGCACAGCCAGCTGCCGCGCCATCTCTTCGACATCACCAGTAGCGTGCATGGCCTGGATCGAAGCACGTGCGTACTCCTCGGTCTGGAGCAGGCCAGGCAGCAGGTTGGGAGCATAGACGCTGATCTTGGCCGCATCGTTCTCCATCACGAAGAAGCTCTCGCCCTGGTAGAGGTCTCGATAGGCCAGCCACCAGCCCCGCTTCCATGCGTCCTTGCCCAACTGGAAGAGGGACTCACGCTCCGGTGAGCGCACCCCGTACAGCTCCAACAGCTCGTCCAGGTCATCAAGGATGAGCCGACTCTCGCCACGTTCGATGCGGTACAGCTTCGTCTTGTGCCAGCCGAGTTGCCTGGCGACGTCTTCAGGGCTCATCTCCCGCTCGTCACGCAGGCGCCGCAGCTCGCGCAGGAGGCGCTTCCCACGCACTGACAGGCTGAGCCGCGTCCTCATGGTCACTCCACTCATGGCGTTGTCCGGTGTACGTCGGCCCATCTTGCCAGCCTCCAGTCTTGTCATGTGAACTAAAAATGCGACGAACTATTAAAGATAGCTTGCATTAACAGTCTGTAGTGTCAATGATAGAGACCAAGGCCACAGCCGAGGGATGGCTTCCCGAAGTTCCTCGTAGCCGTGTGCAACAAAAACGGCCCTGTCCGGGCGTTGTGACCGCCTGGACAGGGCCTGAGCCCACAACCTGCTAAGGACAGGTGAGGACCTGTGCACAACCCTAGTGCTCCCCTACCCCCGCTCCCGCAGAGGCCCGAGCTCCGGCGCTACCTCGGAAGGTTCCCCGGCCAGCTCTGCTCGGTGCGGGAGGCCCGCCACTGGCTGCGCCGGCGACTGGACCTGGCCCGCGTCCCGGCCCCGACCACCGACGACGCACTGCTCATCACCAGCGAGCTCATCACCAACGCCCTGCTGCACTCCCCCACGCGGGACCGCGGCGGGGCGTTCTTCGTCTCCGTGATGGCCTTCCGCAACTGCCTGCGCGTCAGCGTCCGGACCAACGGCACCGCCTCCACCGCGCCGCACCTGCACGTGGTTGCCACCGGGCCCGACAGCGAGCACGGACGGGGCCTGCCCATCGTCGACGCCCTCTCCGCCGACTGGGGTGTGGAGAGCACCCGCCGAGGCCGAGCCGTCTACTTCACCCTGGAATGGGAGCCACCACGACCGTCCGAACCCCGCCGCAGGACACGGGCCCTCCCACACCAGCGCCACGCCCACACCAGCACGTGGGAGTCGTGACCATGACCGGCTACAACCTCCACCCCGGCCCCGAGCTGCGCCGACTGCGCGAGGATTTCCCCACCCACCTGATCTGCGAGCTACACGACGAGCGCGGGCGGCCGGTCTTCACCGCGACCCTGGCCCAACGGTGCTGCCCCTGCCCGCACACCCTGGTCACCGCCACCACCCCGGCGGCGCTGCGGAAGGCCCTCACCCACCCCGGAGGCGGTGCGCGGTGATCACTCTGGAACGGACCCGCCGGTCGAGCACGCCCTTCCCCCGCTGGCCCGGAGCGATCACGCCGCCCGAGCCCGTGCCCTCCACCACCTTCACGGACCTGCGCCGTCAGGGCTGGACCCTCTGGTTCGGTCGGCACACCCGCCAGTACTGGGCCGCGCACACCCGCAGCATGCGCCTGGTCTGCGCCGAGACCCCCGAGGAACTCCTCGGATTCCTCCGCGCGATCACGTGGACCCGCTGAACGTTCGGGGCTCGAAGCGAGACACCGTGCTGGAGAACGGCGAACCGCCGCTTGCACGGCCACGGCCTCGCCCCGCAGCACGAAGAGCGCGCACTCATCCGAGAGCGATGGAGCGCCGCAGGCCCTCACTGGCTGCGGCGTTCCCTCCCGCTTTCGCTCATCCGCCCCTACTCACAAGGAAACGTGGTGAATCAGAAAGCATGAAAGAGGAGAACGACAGTGGCGGCTCGGAGGAGACCGTCCGGGCCCGCCCCCGGCTCGACGCACTGACTCTCACCGACATCAATCGGTGCCCCGACGCTTCGGATGGGACCTATGGGCTCGAAGAGGTGCAGGCGGTGAGAAGGTACCGGCGACAGGCGGACCGGAAACGGCCAGAACCCCTGTGGCATAAGGCTTGCGTGCTAGTTTCGGCGTCTCCTGAAGGTCCCACGCGAAGCCTGAACGGAGATCCATGGAACTGGAACTGCTCGCCAAGGACCCGGCGTCCGGCGGTAAGGGCTGCCCCTCGGTCTACCTCAGCGACACCGGAGAGTTCGTCGTCCAGGGCCCTGCCCTGGCACCGGAGGACTGGGCGAAGGTGCAGAACCCCCTGCCCGGTGAAACCGCGGTCCGCATCTCCCCCGAGGTCGTCATCGCGGCAGTTGAACGACACCACCAAAAACGGGCCTGAATTCCACATCGCACCGGGTCCACCGACCGGATCAGGGCCCGGTGCCCTCCTCCTTGGGTGCAACCGGCCGCCGAGGAGGACGAGTTGAGTGATCTGCGCGCCGTCATGACCGCCTCCTACCAGGGTCTGGACCCCGGGGCCGCCCGATTCTTCCGGAGCCTGGGCCTACACCCGGGACCGGAGTTCTCCGTCGCCGCCGCTGCCGCGCTCACCGGCACCTCAGGCGCCGAGGCCCGAAGGCTTCTGGACCGCCTGCGAAGGGCCAACCTCGTGGAACGGCCGCACGTCGACCGCTACCGCCTGCACGACCTGGTTCGTCTGTACGTCGTGGAACGGGTTCGTGCCGAGGACGGACGCGACGCGGCATCCGAGAGCATCGGACGACTCGCGCGGTGGTACACACACGCCGCCGCCCGGGCCCAGTTGACCGAGCACCCGCACTTCCCCGTGGTGCCCGGGGGCGGGGCGCCACAGGAACTACCCGGCTTCACCGCCCTCGAAGAGGCCCTGGCCTGGTTCGAGACCGAACGCACGAACCTCCTCGCCGTGGCGGAGGCCGCTCTCGAGCACGGTCACCACGACACCGCCTGGCGGCTGCCCGCCAGTGTCTACCCCCTGTTCGAAGTGCACCGGCACTGGCACTCGTGGCGTGACCTGCACGCCATCGGCCTCCAGGCCGCGGAGAACGCGGGTGACGCCTTCGGGCTGGCCCGCAACCACCTGGGGATGGGCGACGCCCAATGGCTGCTGGGTGATCTGGGCGCGGCCACAGGCCACTACGAGTCCGCTCTGGAGGCCAATCGCGAGGCCGGTGACCCGTGGGTGGAGGGGTTCGCACTGCGGCAGTTGGGCGTGGTGGCCTGGCAGCGCGGTGAGCGGAGCCCTGACACCGTGGGGCACGTCGAGCGCTCCCGCGCGGTCTTCGGTACGGCCGGCGAGCGACGGGGCGAGGCGATGTCCCTGCTCAGCCTGGCCGACTTCGGTGCCGATCTGGGTCGATGGGAAGAGGCTCTGGGCCACTGCCGGACCGCGGTCGACGCTTTCGAGGAGATCGGCGCCGAGTGGAGCACGGCCTGGGCCCGCTGCTCCCTGGGCCGGATCCTCAACGGCAGGGGCCGGGCCCGGGAGGCCGTTCCGGAGTACCGGGCGGCCATCGCGGTCTTCGACAGGCACGAGGACGCCGACAGCCGTTCGGTGGCGTTGCTCGGCCTGGGAGAGGCGCATGCGGTGCTGGGAGAGGCGGCACGGGCGCGTCAGGCGTGGGGATCCGCGCTGGACTACCTCCGGGACCACGACGACCCGCGTGTTCCGGAGGTGGAGGAGCGGCTGAGGGCCCTGGAGACCTGAAACACGGGACGCGAATCGGCCGCCGTAGATGCTGGCGTCCGATTCGCAGCGGCTCTCTCCCCCCTCGGAGCCTCATGCCCCGTCAGGAACCGCCCCCAACGGGCTAGAGGTCCTTGCTGCCCACAGCGGCCGGGCCGAGGTAGGTGAGCACCGGGTCGAACCCGCTGCGCGCACGGCCCGGCTTGCCCGGTCGACGCGTTCCTCACCCGTGCCCGCCACCTCTCGTCCATCCGATCCGCCGACGCGACGCTGACGGACCCCGGTGACCAACCGCTGGCCACGTTCGTGGCCCGCGCCCGGCGTCAGTCGCGCTCGGGGTCCGGTGCCGGGGACACCACCATCTCGGGGCGCCCGCTGACCAGCAACCAGGCCGGTAGCACCACCAGGCACAGCACCGGCAGCAGACCCGGGTCCGGGACCACCGTCACGGCGACGAACAGGCTCAGCCACCCCTGCCTGGTGACCGCGGTGAGCATCCCCAGCAGCGCGCACGCCACCGCCAGCGACACCGGCACAGCGGGGACCAGCTTCGAGACCAGGAGCCCCAACGCCACCCCGGCGAACACGGCCGGGAAGATCCTGCCACCGCGGAACCCGCAGGAGGCCGCGGTGAGCAGGGCCGCCAACCGGAACACGATGATCATGGCCAGCGCGGCGACACCGTAGTCGGCTTCGTGCTCGACCAGCTCCCCCATCTGCTCCAGGCCCTTGAACATGGTCAGCGGGCCGCCGATCGCACCCAGCAGGCCCAGGACGAGACCGCCGGCGCCGAGCATCAGCACCGGGTGGCGCAGCCGTTGGAACCAGCCGTGCACCACGGGCAAGGCATAGACCAGGACCAGACCGAGAGCGCCCCCGAACAGGGCGATGACCGACCCCGTCACCACGTCCCCGAAGCTGGGGCCGGGGTAGGCGGGCAGGCGCAGGGACAGGTCGTGCGTTCCGAACACGTGCACGGTCACCGCCCCGGCCCCAGCGGCGAGGAGGGGGAGCACCAACCGGTCCCACAACGGCTCCTCCCGGTCGCCCGCGGAGGCCTCGGTCAGCAACAGGGCGGCGGCCACCGGGGTGGAGAAGAGCGCCCCGATGGTGGCCGAGGTGGCCAGACCGACCCAGACCCTCCCAGGCGCGGCGGGTGCGAAACGGCGGCCCGCCCAGTGGGCGAGAGTGACGGTGGCCCCGATCACGGGATTCTCCGGTCCCAGGCTGACCCCGCAGGCCAGAGCGAGTGTGACGGCGGCCAGCAGGCCGGGCAGGACCCGTGGCTCCAGCGGCTCTTCGGTCAGCTCCACGGTGGCAGGGTCCGGTCCGGCGTGGCCGGGTGCCTTCCACACGATCAGCCCGACGGCCAGCCCGGTCAGGGTGAGCACGCCGATCGTCCACAGCGCGCCCTGGCCGTCGACGCCGAGCGTGCCGGGCAACGTGGTCCACACCCACCCCTGGATGAACCCGGCGGCCGCGTCCACGGCCACCAGGACCAGAGCCGAACCGACCCCGACCAGCAGCGCGGGGATCATGAGGGGCGCCAGCCTCCGCGCGATCGGGACGGGCTCGCCCTGCGCCCCTCGTTCCGCACCCACGTCCGCGCTCCCTCCACCTAGACGCACGCCGTAGGGCCATCGTGGCGGCACCCGGTCCGTCCGTGACCGACGACACGACCGCCGACGGGCAAAGAAAAAGAGCCCTCCGTGCCGCGCAGGGAAAGGGCCGCCCGCCCGGAGCGCGGCTCCGGGCGGGCGGCCCGAGGTGTGTGGAGTGGGGTCAGACCTTGCGGTACTGCGGCACCCAGGCGCCGTCCTCGACGGCGTAGTCGCCGAAGAGCGCGGGGGCCTCCTCCTTCAGCGTCTCACCGATGAGGTTGAACAGGAGGCGGATCTCCTCCTCCGCGCCGGGAGCGGTGCGGGCCTCCAGGGTGTGGCGCAGGGTGCGCACGTTGGCGGTCCACACCAGGCCGGTGGCCACGCCCTCGGGGGCGAAGCGGCGCATGAAGGAGGTCCTGTGCTTCTTCTCCGCGAACTTCACGCCCTCGTCGTCGAGCCCGAAGTGCTCGGCCATCCAGAACTGGAAGTCCTCCATCTGCTGGAGCATCGCGGTGGCGCGCTCCATCAGCTCCGGGTCCTCCTCGGCCCAGTCCGGGAACCAGAACGGCAGGTCACTCAGGCGCACGAAGCGCAGCGACTCCTGCGAGACGGCCACGCCGGGCCGGTGCCGGATGAGCTCGTGGGTGAGCACCCGGGAGACGTTGTGCAGCACGAAGCTGAAGCTGATGTGCTCCAGCACCGAGCCGTGCAGGCTGGCCAGCAGGTTGCCCAGGTACTGGTCCTGGTCCTTGCGCACCCGGGTCACGTTGGGGTTCAGCCCCGGCTCCCAGGAGCGGTAGCACAGGCGCCCGGCGAACTCGGCGAGGTTCTGGGGGTCGTTCAGGTGTGCGTCGAGCTCCCCCCGGTCGAACCGCTCCAGCCACGCCTCGCCGCCGACCTCCTTGAGGTAGTCGGTGATCGCGTCGTAGTCCACCTGCGGACGTGCAACCAGGCGGACCTGGGGCTCGACCTTCTTCACGGCACCTCTCCTAGCAACTCCCCGCCCCGGGGCACGCGTCAGGGCCATGACCAGGGTTTTCCAGGGCACGGGAGCGTGTGTGGGGCTGGGCCGATTGACCTCCCACGAGGGTACACGCCCCGTCGGCACACGTTCACGGCATCCGGTCCGCCGCACGGCCCGCCGGTGCGGCGGGCCGTGCGGGGCTCCGGAGTCAGGTCAGGGTGAGGACGACCTTGCCCGCGGTGCGTCCGGTCTGGCTGTACTCGTGCGCCTTGGCGGCCTCCTCCAGCGGGAAGGTCTCGCTCACGACCGGGCGCAGCTTGCCCGCCTCCACCAGGGCGGTGATCTCGTCCCACTGGGTGTGGTCGGGCTCGACGCAGACGGTGGCGCCGCGGACGCCCGCCGCGGCGGCGGCCTCGACGATCACCCCCTCTTCGAGGGGGTTGGACACCCCGATGTACAACCCGTCCGGCCGCAGGACGCGCAGCGACCGCTGCAGGTAGTCACCGCCGATGCCGTCGAGCACCACGTCGACGTCACCGACCGTCTCGGTGAAGTCGACGGAGGTGTAGTCGACCAGTTCGTCGGCGCCGAGTTCACGCAGCATCTGGTGTTTGGCGGCGCTGGCCGTACCGATGACGTGGGCGCCCCTGGCCTTGGCGATCTGCACGGCCAGGTGGCCCACCCCGCCCGCGGCGGCGTGCACGAGGACGCGCTGGCCCTCCTGAACCCCGGCGGTGTCGACCAGCGCCTGCCACGCGGTGAGCGAGGCCAGCGGCAGGGCGGCGGCATGGGCGTGGTCGATCCCCGCGGGTTTGCGGGAGAAGCGGCGGGCCGGAGCCGCCACGTAGTCGGCGTACGCGTCTGGCGCGTCGGGGTAGTTCGGCATCCCGTAGACCTCGTCGCCGACCGCGAACCGGCTCGACCCCTGCGAGACGGCCACCACCACCCCCGAGACGTCGAAACCCTGGGAGAAGGGGGGCGTGAGCCAGTACCCGTGCTGCCGGAGCTTCCAGTCGACCGGGTTGACCCCGGCGGCGTGCACGCGCACCAGGATCCGGGTTGCGCCCAGGTCGGGGACGGGCACCCGGGCGACCTCCAGGACCTCGGGGCCGCCAAGTGTCCGCTGCTGAACGATTCTCATCTGCTCTGTCATGTCCCAGAGCCTTCCGGATAAGGTATCCGTTGTATAGAAGGCACTTTAAAGTCTGGTAGGTACCCCGTGTATACCACTCCCGAGCTGCAAGAACATGGCGGAGCAGATGCCTACTTGCGCAACTGCGTCTCCCGTGACGTCCTCGACCTGCTGGCCAGCAAGTGGGTGTGCCTGGTCATGGGCGCACTCCCGAACGGACCGATGCGCTTCGGGGTGCTGCGCCGCCGCCTCGACGGCATCACACAGAAGATGCTCACCCGGACCCTTCGCGATCTGGAGCGCGCCGGCCTGGTGGACCGTCAGGTGTTCCCCACCACTCCGCCACAGGTGGAGTACTCCCTGACTCCCCTGGGGCAGGATCTGGTCGTGCTCATGGAGGCCTTCCGGGTGTGGGCCGAGAAGCACGGGGAGGAGATCAGCGAGGCGCGTGAGCGCTACGACGCGCGCGCGGCCGAGCCCGTGCGTGCGCTGAACGCACGGTAGGCCGCCGGAGGCCGCCGCCGCTTGGGGACCCACCGTTGGGCATGGAGCTTTCCACGAACTCCGGGGTTTTCCGGCCGGGGAATCCGGCGCATTCCCACATTCACTACCGGCTCGGCCCGCATTAGCCTCGTGTGGTACGCATCACCAACCCCCGTGAACGGCACGACTCCGACGTCTCCCCCTCGGGGACCCGAACGAAGGGAACGCGCCTGGTGGCCATTACTCTGGAGCAGGCCCAGGGACTGATCGACGGGGCCGGGGAATACGCGGCCGCCAACGGCCTGAAGCCGCTGACCATCGCCGTACTGGACCCGGGCGGCGTCCTCGTGGCCCTGGCCCGCCAGGACGGCTCGGGCCTGCTCCGGCCGGACCTCGCCGTGGCCAAGGCCTGGGGCGTGCTCGGGCTCGGGATGAACAACCGGGCGATCGCCGCCCGTGCGGAGTCCTCTCCGGAGTTCTTCGCCTCGCTCACCGCTCTGGCCCAGGGCAGGGTGCTCAGCGTCCCCGGCGGTGTTTTCGTCCGGGACGGGCGGGGCGCGCTGCTGGGTGCCTGCGGGGCCACCGGGGACACCTCGGCCAACGACGAACTCGCCCTCCTGGCGGGCATCGGGTCCGTGGGGCTGTGCGCCGAGACCGGTGCCGAGGAGACCGTCTGACGGACGGAGCCCCGGCACCCGGGCGGGCGCTCAGCGCCGCACGTCCGAATGCCGGGGCCCTGCCACGGCACCCCGAAGGGGGCGGGGCAGCAGTCGGAATTCTCCCCTTGCTCGCCCGTGACGGCCTAGAGGCCGTAGAAGTAGCCGGGGGCGACGAAGAGGCCGACGACGATGGCGATGATGCCCCACAGGAGCTGCCCGCGCAGCACGCCGAGAACGCCGCCGACAATGAGGATGATTCCGAGGATCGTTAGCAAAGTACCCATACGCAACCCCTGTCCGCTAACGGGTTGATCAAACTTGGCTAACGGAAAGGTTTCGGGCGCTTAGGTCTTCCGCGCAGGTGAGAGGCGGTCCGCACACGACAGATCCTTCACATGCGGACCGTCCGTATCATCCTCGGGCGAGTTCCAGGACCCGGGAGACGATGCCCTCGCCCACGCTGGCGGTGAGGATCGACTCGGGATGGAACTGGACGGCGTACCAGCGCGCGTCCGGGTCCTCGATCGCCATCACCAGGGACTCCTGGCCGGCGCCGCCCTCCAGAACCGCGGTGACCTCGAAGTTCTTCACCAGGTCACGGGTGCTGTAGGTGGAGTGGTAGCGGGCCGCGGGGAAGACGCCGTCCTCACCCGTACCCGACAGCAGCCGACCGCCCAGGACCCGGACCCGGCCGGGCTTGCCGTGCACCGGCTCCTCCAGGGTGCGCAGCTCTCCCCCCGCGTGCTCGACCATGCCCTGCAGGCCCAGGCACACCCCGAACACCGGCAGGCGGCGGGCGGCCAGGGCGTCCAGCAGGTCCGACATGGCGAAGTCGACCGGCAGGCCGGGGCCGGGTGAGAGCACCACCAGGTCGGGGGCGAGCCGGTCCAGCAGTTCGGGGTCGAACCCATAGCGGACCGTGGTGACATGCGCCCCGTGACGGCGCACGTAGTCGGCGAGGGTGTTGACGAAGGAGTCCTCGTGGTCGACCAGCAGGACCCGCATGCCCTCACCGGGAAGCCCGGCGGGCGCCGGGGCGGCCTGGGCGACGGATCCGTCGGCCTCCCGGTCCGCCCCGCCCGCCTCGGCGCGCGCGGCCTCCTCGCCCAGGGCGAGGGTCTCCAGCAGGGCCCGGGCCTTGAGGAAGGTCTCCCGCTCCTCGGCCTCGGGGTCGGAGTCGTAGAGCAGGGTCGCGCCCACCCGCACCGCGGCCACCCCGTCGCGGATGTGGGCGGTGCGCAGGGTCAGGCCGGTGTTCATGGAACCGTCGAAGTTGATCACCCCGACGGCACCGCCGTACCAGCGGCGGGGGCTGGTCTCGTGCTGCTCGATGAAACGCATCGCCCAGGTCTTGGGGGCTCCGGTCACGGTGACCGCCCACATGTGGGTGAGGAAGGCGTCCAGGGCGTCGAAGTCGCGGCGCAGGGTGCCCTCGATGTGGTCGACGGTGTGGATCAGGCGCGAGTACATCTCGATCTGCCTGCGGCCGATCACCTTGACGCTGCCGGGTTCGCACACGCGCGACTTGTCGTTGCGGTCCACGTCCGTGCACATGGTGAGCTCGGACTTCTCCTTCACCGAGGAGAGCAGTTCCTGGATGTTCTCCGCGTCCCCGAGCGCGTCCTCGCCGCGGCGGATGGTGCCGGAGATGGGGCAGGTCTCGACCCGCTGACCGGTACCGGGTTCGCCGCTGACCCGTACGAACATCTCCGGGGAGGCGCCGACGAGGTACTCGCCCTCCCCCAGGTTGAAGAAGAACTCGTAGGGCGCGGGGTTGCGTTCGCGCAGCAGCTCGTAGAAGCGGGCGGGTGAGGAGCAGCGCGCGTAGGTGCGGTGCCCGGGCACGACCTCGAACAGGTCGCCGCGGCGGAACTTCTTCTTGGCTTCGGCGACGATCTCGGCGTAGGAACCGGGCTGGGGGCCGGGCGGTACCTCGGCGGCGACCACCGGCGGCGTGGGCTCGCTCCGGCGGGGCAGGCCCTCGGTGGTGGCCTCGGGCCGGTCGCCGTCGGCGGGGACGGTGAACTCGTAGGTGTAGCGCACGCAGGTCTCGCGCTTGCGGTCGCGGACGACGATGGCGTCGGGCAGGTGCAGGACCATGTCCCGGTCGGCGGGGTCGCGGTCGATGTGCCGCTGGACCGGCTCGAACTGGAAGGCGAGGTCGTAGCCGAAGGCCCCGTAGAGGCCCAGGTTGGTGTCCTCGGGGCTGCGCAGGGCCGCGACGACCGAACGCAGGGCGGTGAAGACGCTGGGGCGGCGGCTGCGCTCCTCCTCGGTGAAGAAGGCGTCCGGGTCGGGTTCGGGAACGGTGATCGCAACGTGGTCGGCGCCCTGCTCGCGGTCGTCGGCCCCGGGCACGGCGTCGAGGGCGCCGGCGAGCACGGGGAGCAGGACCCGCCCGCGGGCGTTGAGCGCGGTGGCGGTGACCCTGCGGCCCCGGGTACTGACCTCCAGGCAGGGGTCGACGTACCCCAGGTGCCAGCGGTCGTAGCGGCCGGGATACTCCATCCCCGAGGAGAGCACGCCGCCGCGCCGGTACTCGACCGAACTGACGAGGTCGGTGAGGACCTCGGGGTCGCAGGGGGTGGCGTTGCGGTGAACGGTCACGCCGCTCGGGGTGCGGTACGTGGTGGTCTGTGCGTCGCTGGGGTTCACGGCCGGTCCTTTTGGCGCTCTGCGGTCGGGGTGGTCGTCACCGGCCGGGGCCGCCAAACAGGAAACGACCGCCGGTCCGGGGCGGTCGCTGTTTTCGGGTACTACGAACCTGCGCCGCTCAGGAGCGGCGCCACCACTGGGCCTGGGTGGTCGTGTCGGCTCGCATGGGCCCGAGTGTAGCGGCTGCGGCGGGCCGGGGCCACCGCCGCACCGGTTCCGGTGCGGCGACAGCCCCGATTCGGGCCCCGGTTCACCCCGACCAGCGGTAACGGCGTTCGGGCCGTCCGGCCGTGCCGTAGCGCAGCCGGACCTCGACGCGCCCGGACTCGGCGAAGTACTCCAGGTAGCGGCGGGCGCTGACCCGGGAGACGCCGGTGGCGGCGGCGCACTCGGTCGCCGAGAGGTCCTCGGTGCCCGCTTCCCCGCTCCGGGCGGCGCGGGTGCGCAGCGCCCGCTCCACGAGCTCGGCGGTCGGGCTGGTCAGCCCCTTGGGCATCACCTTGGCGGGGCGGTTCACCGGCCGGGCCGCGCCGAAGGCCCGGTCGACGGCGTCCTGGTCGGCGGCGTCCCCGGTCGCCAGGTCACGGCGCAGCCGCGCGTAGTCGCGCAGCCGCTCGGTCAGGAGCGCGGGCTCGAAGGGTTTGATCAGGTACTGCACCGCCCCGCCGCGCAGCGCGTGGCGGACGGTCGCGCTGTCCCTGGCCGCCGTGATGACCAGAGCGTCCACCTCGGGCAGGTCCTGGCCGCCGGACGCGCGCAGTGCGCGCAGCACCTCGATCCCGTTCATGTCGGGCAGGTAGATGTCGAGCAGGACCAGGTCCGGGCGCGATCGCGCGACCATGTCCAGTGCCTCGGCTCCGGTCCCGGCCTCGCCGACGACGGTGAAGCCGGGTACCCGCTCCACCAGGCCCCGGTGGACCCGCGCCACCATGAAGTCGTCATCGACGATGAGTGTCCTGACCTGCGCGGCAGTGTCCTCGGATGCCGCATCCGGCGCGTTCGGCGTGTGCCTGGCGGTGTGCTGCGGTCGTGGGCTGCCAGGAGTGGTGGGCATCAGTTCTCCCCTTCGGGATCGGGCGGGGTCTCGTGCAGGACGGCGGTGAACCGTGAACCGGCGACGGTCGCCGTTCCGCCGCGGCGCGCGCAGACCAGGCCGACGATGGCCAGTCCCAGGCCGCGCTTGCGCCCGGCTCCGTCCTTGGTCGTGTAGCCGTGTTGGAAGACCTCGCCGGCGAGTTCGCTGGGCACACCGGGTCCGGAGTCGCTGACGCTCACGTGGACCGGGGCGCTGCCGCCGCCGACGACCCCGACCTCCACCCAGGGGCGTTCGGCGCCGCCGGCGGTCGGGGCGACGGCGTCCAGGGCGTTGTCGACCAGGTTGGCCACGACCGTGACCAGGTCGTCGGACAGCTCCTCCGAGACCGGTTCCAGCCGGGTCCGCGGACAGACCCGCAGCCGGGTGCGCTGCTCGTCGGCCAGGCTGGTCTTGGCGATGAGCAGCGCGGCCAGCGAGGGGTCGCCGACCCGGCCGGTGACGTCGGCGCTGAGCTGGGCCCGGGCGCCGCCGACCTGGCTGACGTACTTGGCGGCCTCACCGTACTCGCGCAGCTCCAGCAGCCCGGAGATGACGTGCAGCCGGTTGCTGAACTCGTGGGCCTGGGCGCGCAGGGTCTCGGTGGTGGTCTTGCTGGTGTCCAGTTCGTGCTGGAGCTCGACCAGGTCGGTGCGGTCGCGCATGGTGGTCACGGATCCGACGGGGCTTCCGTCGGCGGCCAGGGGCATCCGGTTGAGGGCGACCAGCCGGTCGCCCAGGGCCACCACGGTGTCGCGGCCCCGGACCCGGCCCAGCAGGACGTCCTCCAGTTCACCGCCCACCCCCAGGTCGGCCAGGGTGGAGCCGACGCAGTCGGGGGGCAGGCCGAGCAGTCGGACGGCGGCGGCGTTGGCCAGAGTGACCCGGTGCTCGGCGTTCAGGCCCAGGACGCCCTCCTTGATGCCGTAGAGCATGGCCTCCCGGTGTTCCACGAGCCGGGCGATCTGGTCGGGCTCCAGGCCCAGGGTCTGGCGTTTGACCCGGCGGGACAGCAGCAGGGACCCGGCCACGCCGAGCACGCTGGCAATACCCAGGTACACCAGGAGGTTGGGGGTGGCCAGGACCAGGAGTTCACCGGCGCCGGGGTAGTCCACGCCCGCGACGACGAGGCCGAGGATGGCACCGCCCTCGCCGATGACCGGGACGGCCGCGGCCACGGTGCGGTTGCCGTCGATCTCGGTGACCCCGGTCCAGGCGCGGCCCTGGAGCGCCAGGGCGATGCCGGGCTCCGCCCGGGGTCCGCCGTCACCGGGGCCGGGGTCCAGGGTCAGGGCCCGCCCGTCGCTGTCGTGGACGATCAGGTGGTCGGTGCTGGAGAGCACGCGCACGCTCTCGGCCGTCGGCGCCAGGACCTCCGGGCTCCCCTCGGCCCGCAGCCCCGCGCGGACGATGTCCCGTGCGGCGGTGCTCTCGGCGACCGAGAGCATCCGGCGGCTCTCGGTCTGGCGCAGGCGTGCGTCGGACTGGGCCAGGGACACGGCGGCGACCATGACCAGCACGATGACGACGATGCCGAGCTGCAGCGCGAGGAACTGCCCGGCCAGCGTCGTTCTCGGCGCCCCGAACCTCATCGGTCGGCCCCTGCCGGGGCCCGTGTGAACACAACGACCACAACATTCCTTACGACCATTGCCCGCACAAAAGACACAACACTTCTCACCCGTGTTTCCCTCTGCTTGCCTGTGCGTTGCCTCACACGACAACCGGAACATACCCGGCCAGATCCCCTACGGAGAAATCATGCTCCGCACGACGAAGACGCACGTCAGTCCCGGTGCCCCCAGTTCGGCCCCTGCCCGCCGCGCCCCGGGGTTGCGCGCGGCCGCCGTCGGCGCCGCCCTCCCGCTGGTGCTCGCCGCCTGCGGCACCGAAAGCGGCACCGCCGAGGACGGCACCTGGGCGCCGACCGAGGCCATCGAGATCACCGCCCCGGCGGCCACCGGCGGCGGCTGGGACACCCTCGCCCGCACCGGCGCCCGCCTGCTGGAGGAGGAGGGCCTGGTGGAGGAGTCCGTCCAGGTGGTCAACAAGCCGGGCGCGGGCGGCGCCATCGGCTGGGCCTACGTCGCCGGGCACAGGAGCGACCCGCACAAGCTGTTCGTGACCAGCCCGCCCATCCTGCTGGTGCCGATGGCCGGGAACTCCGACCACGACCACGAGGACTTCACCCCGATCGCCCGGCTGGCGACCGACTACATGGTCTACCTCGTGCCCGCTGACTCCGACGTCGAGACCTTCGCCGAGCTGGCGGCCCAGGCCGAGTCCGGTGAGTTCAGCGTCGGCGGCGGCTCGGGCCCCGGCAGCATGGACCACGTCGCCCTGGCGGGCGCGCTGACCGCGGCCGGGACGGACCCGGCATCGGCCAACTACATCCCCTTCGACGGCGGCGGCGAGGCCATGACCTCGCTGCTGGGCGGGCACGTGGACGCGGCCGTCGTGGGCACGGGCGAGGCCCTGGGCATGCTGGAGTCCGGGGACATGCGCGCGGTGGGGATCTCCTCCCCCGAGCGCGTGGAGGCCGTGTCCGACGTGCCGACCCTGGTCGAACAGGACGTCGACTTCACCTTCGACATCTGGCGCGGCGTCATGGCCCCGGGTGACCTGGACGAGGCCCAGATCGCCTACCACGAGGAGATGTTCGCCGAACTGATGGACACCGAGGCGTGGCAGGAGGAGTCCGCCCGCCTGGGCTGGACCGACGCCTACCAGGACAGCGAGGAGTTCGGCGCCTTCCTGGACGGTGCCCGCGACGAGTACGCCGAGATCCTGACCGAGGTCGGTCTCCAGTGAGCGACAGGACCACGACACCGGGCGGAGCAGCGGCGGAGACCGTCCGGGACCGCCTCCGGAGGCTCCGGGCGCCGGGCACGGGGGTGACGCCGGAGCAGGCGTTCCGTTTCTCACCCCGCACGATGGGCACCGCGGTCGGGCTGTTCGCGATCGGCTACCTGGTGCTGGCCTTCCAGATGCCCGACTACACGGCGGTGAGCGTCCCCGTCCAGCCGTCCACCCTCCCGCGCTGGCTGGGGGTGGTGCTGCTGGTGCTGGCGGTGCTGCTGTTCTTCCAGCGCGCCCCGGTGGACGAGGCGGCGGCCACGGACAGCACCTCCACGGACGCCGACCCCGCGCAGGACGCCGCCCGGCTGGGCAGGCTCGCCGACCCCCGCCTGGAGATCGGCCTGTTCGTCGGCGCACTCGTCGTCTACGTCGCCCTGTTCGAGCCCCTCGGGTTCGTCCTGGCCACCGCCCTGTACCTCGGGTCGATGACCTGGTACCTCGGCTACCGCCGGCACCTGGTCACCGCCACGGTCGCCCTCGGCCTGCCCTTCGCGCTCTACGCGGCCATGACCTGGGGCCTGGGCGTGGTGCTGCCGAGCGGCCCGCTCCCCTTCTGAACCCGACCAAGGAAGCCTCCCATGGGCATGCTCGACCAACTCCTGCACGGGTTCAGCATCGCGCTGACCCCGCAGAACCTGCTCTTCGTCCTCATCGGTGTGCTCGCCGGGACGGTCATCGGCATCCTGCCGGGGCTGGGGCCGATGAGCGCGATCGCGCTGATGATCCCGATCGCCTACGGCATGGAGCCCACCTCGGCGATCATCATGCTGGCCGGGGTGTACTACGGGGCCATCTTCGGCGGATCGACCTCGTCCATCCTGCTCAACGCCCCGGGCGTGGCCGGAACGGTCGCCACGTCCTTCGACGGCTACCCGATGGCCCTGCGGGGCAGGGCGGGCAAGGCCCTGGCGATCGCCGCGATCTCCTCGTTCGTCGGCGGCACCGTCGGCGTCGTCGGCCTGATGGCGATCGCGCCGGGCCTGGCGTCGTTCGCGGTCAGCTTCGGGCCCGCCGAGTACTTCGCCCTGATGGTGCTGGGCCTGACCGCGGTGGTCTCCCTCGGCGGGAACAACCTGGTCAAGGGTCTGATCTCGGCCGTGGTCGGGGTGATGACGGCCCTGGTGGGCATCGACTCCCAGACCGCGATCGTCCGGTACACCTTCGACCTGCCCGAACTGTACGAGGGCGTGGAGTTCCTCATCGTGGCCCTGGGCGTGTTCGCGCTCGCCGAGGTGCTGGTCATGCTCAACCGGCGCGGGCAGGGCGGTGCGCGCAGGGGCGTGACCTCGCTGCGGCTGTCCGGCCGTGAGCTGGGCCGGATCGCCCCGCCCACGCTGCGCTCCTCGGTGCTCGGCTTCTTCACCGGCGTCCTGCCCGGCGCGGGGGCCACGGTCGCCTCGTTCCTGTCGTACTCGATGGAGAAGAAGATCGCCCGCGACGGCGACACCTTCGGCCGGGGCAACCCGAAGGGGGTGGCCGCCCCCGAGGCGGCCAACAACGCGGCGGCGGTGGGCTCGTTCGTGCCGCTGATGACCCTGGGCGTGCCGGGGTCGGGCACGACCGCGATCCTGTTGGGCGCGCTGCTCGTGCTGGGCGTGACCCCGGGGCCGACGATGCTGGCCGACAACCCCGACATGTTCTGGGGCGTGGTCGCGTCGATGTACGTGGGCAGCGTGGTGCTGCTGGTCCTCAACCTGCCGCTGATCCCGGTGTTCGCCAAGGTCCTCAACACACCCAGGGCGGTCCTGGTTCCCCTGGTCGTCGTATTCTGCGTGGTGGGGGTCTACGGACTCAGCTTCAGCGTGTTCGACCTCGGCCTGCTCGCCGCGTTCGGCGCCGTCGGCTTCCTGATGCGGCGCAACGGCTTCCCGGCCGCGCCGCTGATCCTGGGACTCATCCTGGGCGGCCTGATGGAGACCAACATGCGCCGGGCCCTGCAGATCTCCGGCGGTGACTGGGGCGTCTTCGCCAGCGAGCCGATCTCGGCGGGGCTGCTGGCCGTGGCGCTGCTGTCGCTGCTTCCGGCCCTGGTCCGCGCGGTGCGCGGACTGCGCCGCGGCCGGGTC
Organism: Nocardiopsis sp. iso_40; assembly: GCF_056173285.1. NCBI lineage: Bacteria > Bacillati > Actinomycetota > Actinomycetes > Streptosporangiales > Nocardiopsidaceae > Nocardiopsis > Nocardiopsis sp. iso_40. The sequence goes on from NZ_CM149666.1 coordinate 3,698,792, forward strand.
GGGCCGAGCTCACCGGAGGCGGCGACGGACGCCGGAACCGACTCGGACACGGGCTCCGGAACCGGCTCGGAGGCAGGCCCCGGGGACGGGCCGGGCACCGGTTCCGAGGATCAGGCCCCGGCTCCGCGGAGCTGAGACGACGGGAAGTGACGAGCGGTTGAACGGGCACGGCGGTGCGGCGGCGCGGCGGGGGCCGAGCCGCCGCGCCGTCCTCGCCGCAGGACTGGCGCTGGCGTTGGCGGGCTGCGAGGTGCCGGGACGCCGGGAGGCGCTGCGGATCATGGTGCCGACCCCGCCCGGCGGAGGGTTCGACCACACCGCCCGGACGCTGGCCTCGGTGGTCGAGGAGATCGACGCGGTCCCCGACGTCACGGTCTTCAACCTGGCCGGGAGTACGGGCACCGCCGCGCTGGCCCGGCTGGTGTACGAGCACGGTTCGGCCGGCCTGCTGCTGCAGATGGGGCTGGGCCTGGTCGCCAACACCCACGTCGACTCCGCCGCCGACTCGGTCACCCAGGCCACCCCGGTGGCCCGCCTGATCGAGGAGCCCGAGGCGCTGCTGGTCCCCGCGGACTCGGAGTACGCCTCCATCGACGACCTGGTGCGGGCCTGGCGCGCGGACCCGGGCGCCGTGCGCGTCGGCGGCGGCTCGACCCCGGCCGGACCCGACCACCTGGTGACCATGCTGCTGGCCGAGGAACTGGGCATCGACCCGGCCGAGGTCGTCTACCACTCCTACGACGGGGGCGGTCCGATGCAGGCCGCCCTGATGCGCCACACGGTCGAGTTCGCCGCCGCGGGCCCCAGCGAGCAGCGCGCGGCGATCGACTCCGGGCAGCTGCGGGTCCTGGCGCTGACGGCGGCCGAGCCGGACCCGGGGATCGGGGCGCCAACTCTGCTGGAGGCCGGGATCGACCTGGAGTTCATGAACTGGCGCGGGCTGCTGGCCCCGCCCGATCTGTCCGGGGAGGACCTCGCCCGACTGCTGGAGCTGGTGGAGCGGGTGCACGCCTCGGCGGAGTGGCGCGGGCGGCTGGCGCGCAACCGGTGGACCGACGCCTACCTCGCCGGGGACGGGTTCGCCGCCTTCCTCGCGGAGGAGGACGAGCGCACCGGTCGGACCCTGGAACGGATCGGCCTGGCCTGAGAGCGCTTCCGGACAGGCGTGCCCCGACCGGTGTGGGCCTGCCCGGACACGGATCGGAGCCCCGACACAGCGAAACCCCCGCCCCGGTGGGGTGGGGGTCGTGACCGCGTGGACCAGAGCGTGGGCCTCAGTTCCAAGTACTGACGGTGCGTACGGCGCGCATCTTCTGCTAGGCTGCCATATCCACGCTTATAAAAGCAAAATAGGATTCTTCCTACGGGCAAGGATAGCAACCAAATGGATTCCCGTCAATCCGACAGCTCGGCCCCCTCGCCCGAGAAATCCGCGATCGCGGTCGAACAGGCACGCGTCAGCGTCATGTACGAACGCCTGGACACCCTGCGGGCACAGACCGAACAGCGGCTCATCGACGCCCACCTGCAGGAGCGCAGCGGCTACGCCGCCATCGTGGAACGCGAGACGCGCTCCTACGAGCACGCCCGGCGCCGGGCCCAGCTCGGCTCCGTCGAGGAGGGGCTCTGCTTCGGCCGGATCGACCTCGCCCACGGGCCCGAGGAGACCGAAGCCCGCTACGTGGGCCGGATCGGCCTGCGCGACACCGAGCACGAGACCATCCTGGTGGACTGGCGGGCCCCGGCCGCCCGCCCCTTCTACGCGGCCACCCCCGGCGACCCGGAGGGGATCACCCGCCGACGCCACCTCAGGGTGCGCGACAGACGGGTCCTGGGCGTGGACGACGAGGTCTTCGACACCGAGGGCCTCAGCGAGAGCGACCGCCGCCAGCTGGTCGGCGAAGCGGCCCTGCTGTCCTCCCTGCACCGCGGCCGCACCGGCCGCATGGCCGACATCGTCGCCACCATCCAGGCCGAACAGGACCGGGTCATCCGGGCACAGCTGGCCGGTGTCCTGGTCGTCCAGGGCGGCCCGGGCACCGGCAAGACCGTCGCGGCCCTGCACCGCGCCGCCTACCTGCTCTACACCCACCGCCGGGTCCTGGAGCGCCGCGGTGTCCTGGTCGTGGGCCCCAACCCGGCGTTCCTGCGCTACATCGGCGACGTGCTGCCCTCCCTCGGCGAGACCGACGTGGTGATGCGCACGGTCGGCGAACTCCTCCCCGGAGTGGCGGCCACCGAACACGACACCCACCGGACCGCGCTGCTCAAGGGCTCCCCGCGAATGGCCGACCTGGTGCGCGCCGCCGTCCGGGACCGGCAGCGCTCGCCCCGGCGGGCGTTCGGCGAGGACGACCTGCGTGTGGAGACCGACGCGGGGACGCTGGTCGTCCCCGGCGACCTGTGCGCACAGGTGCTGGAGAACGCCCGGAACCTGCGGCTACCGCACAACACGGCGCGCAAGTACCTGGTGAACACCCTGCTCACCGAACTCGGCCGGGCCGAGTCCGCGCTGCTCGGCCGCCCCGTCGCGGAGGAGGACCTCCCGCACGCGGGCGCACGGCTCTGGCAGGAGGAGCCCGTACGGCAGGCCCTGGACGCCCTGTGGCCCGACCTGACCCCGCAGTGGCTGCTGCGCGGACTGTACTCCGACCCCGAGGCGCTGGCCCGGGTGGGCGCCGAGGCCGGGGTCGCGGAGGCCGGGTCCCTGGTCCGCCCCGCGGGCCACGCGTGGACCGTGGAGGACGTTCCACTGCTGGACGAGGCCGCCGAGCTGCTGGGCCGGGACGACAGCGTCCTGCGCGCACGGCAGCGCAGGATGGACGCCGAACGGGAGGAGGAGGTCCGCTACGCCCAGGGTGTACTCGACTTCACCGGCCTGACCGAGGACCCGGCCGAGGGCCTGGACGCGGTCACCCTCGCCGCCCGCCACCGCGACTCGGGGCCGAACCTGAGCACCGCCGACCGGGCCGGGGCGGACCGTACCTGGTCCTACGGGCACGTGATCGTGGACGAGGCCCAGGAACTGTCCCCGATGGCCTGGCGCACCGTGATGCGCCGGGTGCCGACACGGTCCCTGACCGTCGTCGGCGACGTCGCCCAGACCGGCAGCGCCGCCGGGACCGACTCCTGGCTGGCGGCGCTGGAGCCCTACGCACCCGCGAAGGTGCACGTGGAGCACCTGCGGGTGAACTACCGGACCCCGGCCCCGATCATGGCGGTGGCCGCCGACGTGCTGCGCGAGGCCGCCCCCGGCCAGGAGATCCCCGAGTCCGTGCGCGAGGACGGGCAGCCGCCCCGCGCGGTGCGGCTGGCGGGCCTGCACGGCCTGCCCGACCTGGTCGTCGAGGAGCACGGGGCCATCGGCGAGGGCCGGATCGCGGTGGTCACCTCCGACGCCTCCCTGGCCGAGGTGGCGGCCCTGCTGCCCGGGGCGGGACGCCCCGGAACGGGTTCCGGAGACGAGCCGGGCGACTCCGTGGTGGTGCTGACCGCGACGGAGTCCAAGGGCCTGGAGTTCGACTCGGTGGTCGTGGTGCGCCCCGAGCAGATCCTGGCCCAGCACCGGGGCGCCAACGACCTGTACGTGGCCCTCACCCGCGCGACCAGGCGGCTGACCGTGGCCCACGAGGACGGCCTGCCCGGGATCCTCGACCGGTTGGCCGGATGAGGGGCGCGGGGGCGCTTCCGGTAGGAAGAGGGACATGACCCCCGACACCCCGGGCCGGGGCCCGCTCCCGCCGCTCCCCCGCCCGGTCACCGGCGTCCACGTCCGCAACGTCCTGCAGACGGCCTGCCCCGGGTACTTCGCCCTGGTCTGGCTGGACGCCGGGCCCGCGCTCGGCGGCGCGGACTTCGAGTTCGCCGACGAGCTGCCCGCGGTCTGCCCGCACCCCGACGAACCCCTCCCCGAGGTGTTCAGGGCGGCCTTCGCCAAGGGGGTGCGCGAGGGGCTGCGGAGCCGGGGCCGGAGCCGGGCGCCCTACGCCACGAGGGTCGTGCTCCGCGACGCCGTGTGGAGTTGGAACGACTCCAACCCCCAGAGCTTCGAGGTCGCCGGGAGGTACGCCGCCGAGGAGGTCCTGGAGTGCGTCCGGCAGGGCCGCGAACCCCGGAGGGCGGGACGCAACGCCCTGGTCGACCGTCCCGTACCGCCGATGCCGCGGACCCTCCCGCGGGGCTGAGGATCCGGAGCCCGCTACGGGCTACGGCCGGGTGCCCGCCCCGCACCGCGGGCACCCGGCCGCCTCGGACCCTGTCGAGGCCGGACCTCGTCGGGGGTCAGACCTTGTCGGCGGCGATGAGCAGGTAGTGGAAGCTGCCCTCGCGGTAGGCGGTCAGGAAGGGGTCCTCGATGCCGGTGGCCACCGAGGAGCGCGCCCGCAGCTCCCAGTACGGGATGGTCTGGTCGGTCAGGTCCACCACGGAGATCGGGACCAGCCCGTTGGCGGCCATGGCCCGGAAGTAGGCGCTGCGCGGGTGGATGTTGCAGGTGTAGTGCTCGTCGATCCGGCTGACCGCCTTGGAGCGCCCACCGGTGACGTCGTTGTAGCAGCCGGTGATGGTCACGTACCGGCCGCCGTGGCGCAGCAGCCGGGCGTGCTCGGCGAAGAGTTCGTGCAGGTCCACGTACATGGTGGACTCGTTGTTCCAGCTGGCGGAGAGCGAGCCGGTCTCGAAGCCGGTGTCGAGCATGTTGCGGAAGTGGAAGCGCACACGGTCCGCCACCCCGCGCTCCCGGGCCTGCTCGTTGGCGAAGTCCACCTGCTTCTGCGAGATGCTCACCCCGTCCACCGCGCAGCCGAAGCGGTTGTGGGCCATGAAGCTGCTGCCGCCCCGGCCAGAACCGGTGTCCATGATCCGGTCCCGGGGCCCCAGCGGACCGAGGTGGTCCAGGAGGAGTTCGGCCTGGGCGGTCTCCAGCCGGTGCATCTCCTCGATGATCCGCTGGTTCCGGGTCTCCTCCGGCCCCTCCAGCACGGAGGGGTCGAAGTCACCGACGCCGTAGTGGTGGTGGTAGAGGCCGTCCACGTCGCCCAGGCGCAGGTTCACCGGATCCTGCTCGGCGTTCCAGTACTCGGCGACCGATTCCTGGTAGGCGGTGCGCAAAACCGAACCCGAGGTCGAGGGCATGATGTCAGTCATGTGAACTCCTTGTCGTGAGGGTGCGCGGCCCCTTCGGGGAGGGGGCCGCGAAGGCGTGTGCGGGCCGGGTCAGGACCGGTCCGCGCCGTGGTAGCGGGCGGTGCTGGCGTGCCACTCGCGGCTGCCGCCCATCCAGGCCCACAACCCGGCCAGGAACCGGCCGAGCTCGGGCGGGCCGGTGGCAGCCAGCTGGGCGGACTCGGCCTCGAAGGCGTGCATGAGCTCGTCGTGCACCTGGACGGTGCGCTCGACCGCCTCCCGCGGCGAGCAGTCGTCCTCGGTCTCGATCAGCCGGGGCAGACTGAAGTCGTCGGGGTCCTCCTTGCCCATCGAGTAGAGGTCGTTGACGATCACGCTGGCCGATCCGGCCAGGGTGAACACGCGCCGCACCTCGGGGCGGGCGAACTGCTCGGCGGGCAGCTCGTACCCGGCGACGGTGTCGATGAGCGCCATGCACGGCACGAAACTGTTCTCGTGCCGGTGCATCAGGAACTCCCACACGGGGGGCCGGTGCCCCGCCGTGTGCCAGACCCCCTCCTGGTTGTAGGCGACGAACATGATCGCCAGCTCGTGCCGGAGCCTGCGCAGCTGCGCCCAACTGGCGTAGGTACGCAGGTCCTCCAGGCTGGAGCGCAGGGCGACCATCACCGGATCCGAGCGCACCACCCGCTCCAGCTGGGGTGCGTAGCGGCGGGGCAGGTGGGCCTGGTCGATGACCGAGTGCGCGATCGCCAGGCGCTGGCCGAGCAGGTCGTGCCTGGCCTCCTCGACCTCGCCGTCCACGTAGTGGTCGTCCACCGACCACTCGGCCAGGGCGCACTTGGCGGCGGCCAGCAGCCGGTCCGGGTCGTCCGTCTCGGGGTGGGCCAGCATGATGAGCCGGCCGAAACCGGCCGAACTCACCCGGTCGAGCTCACCGGGGTAGACCCCGACCCGCTCGGCCCACTCCACGAGCCTGCGGTCGACCTCCTCCCCCAGGGCGGGGTCGTCTCGTACCGCCGGAGGGCAGTACAGGACGGGCACCGCGTCGTCCTCCCCGGCACGGGAGTGCTCCGCGGGCGGGGGCACCACGGCCGTCCCGCCGCCGCCCCGGTCGGGGCCGAGCAGGGCCGCCAGCCCCGGAGGGTGCGCGGGCAGCACGGGAGCCGCCGGAGCCTTCGGGGGCGCCAGCAGGTCCGGCCTGCCGGGGCGCCTCCGGTCACGCAGCAGGGCCTCCACCAGGGGGGCCGTGCCCGCGGCGGGGGCGGCGGACATTCTGGATAGCAGGGACACCGTCCCAGACCTCCTTCACAGACGTCCCGGACGGTCAGGAACGGGGCTTGACCTCGACGTTCTCCAGGATCCCGACGGCGTCGGGAACCAGGATCGCGGCCGAGTAGTAGGTGCTGACCAGGTAGGAGATGACGGCCCGCTCGTCGATCCCCATGAAGCGCGCGTTGAGGCCCGGCTCGACCTCGTCGGGCAGGCCCGTCTGGTGCAGGCCGATGACGCCCTCGTTGTCCTCCCCGGTACGCACCGCGATGATCGAGGAGGTCTGGTGCCGGGTGACGGGGATCTTGCCGCAGGGCAGCAGCGGGACGCCGCGCCAGGCCGGCAGCTGGTGGCCGTGCACGTCAGCGGTGCCCAGGGGCAGGCCGAGCCGGTTGCACTCCTTGCCGAAGGCGGCGATCGCCCGCGGGTGGGCGAACAGGTACTGGGTGTTGCGCCGCATCGTGATGAGGTCGTCCAGGTCGTCCGGGGTGGGCGGCCCGTCCTGGGTGTGCACGCGCTGGGAGAAGTCGGCGTTGTGCAGCAGACCGAACTCGCGGTTGTTGACCAGCTCGTGCTCCTGGCGCTCGCGCAGGGCCTGGATGGTCAGCCGCAGCTGCTGCTCGGTCTGGTTCATCGGCTTGTTGTAGAGGTCGGCGACCCTGCTGTGCACGCGCAGCACGGTCTGGGCGACGCTGAGCTCGTACTCGCGGGGCTTGAGCTCGTAGTCGACGAAGGTCTGCGGGAGCTCGGCCTCGCCGATGTGGTTGGAGGACAGCTCGATCTCGGCCTCGCCGTGCTTGTTCTGCCCGTGGCTGGGCAGCGAGCGGACCCGGTCGATGTGGGCGCGCAGCTCCGGCGAGCGGTCCAGGGCCTGGGCGAACTCCTGTCGGGGCAGCTCCAGCAGGGTGCCCGAGGTGTCCGCCTTGACGGTGAACTCCCAGACGGGGCCCTCGTCCAGCATGGACTGCTCGCCGAACCTGTCCCCGTCGGCGAGCACGCCCAGGCGGTTGACGTTGCCGTAGGGGCCGAGGTGGGTGCGGCTGACCCGCCCGTGGGCGATCAGGTACAGGGACTCGGCGGCACCGCCCTCGGTGACCAGCACCTGGCCGGGCTCGAACTCGCGCTGGGTGAAGCGGTCGGCCAGTTCGCTGAGGACCTGCTCGTCGTCGAACCCCTGCAGCAGCGACAGTTCGCCGAGCTCGCGCGGGATCACCCTGACATCGGAGCCGGTCTTGTGGAACTCGATCCGACCGTCGCCGAGCGTGTAGCTCAGGCGCCGGTTGACCCGGTAGGCGCCGCCGTCGGCCTGGACCCAGGGCAGGGTCCGCTGAACCCAGCGGCTGCTGATGCCCTGCATCTGCGGGGCGGACTTGGTGGTGGTGGCCAGGTTCCGCGCGGCGGCAGTACTCAGGCTCTTCTGGCCGTTGGTACGTACCTCGGGGGCTTCGGTCGACATCGGCCGTGTCTCTCCTGTGTGTCGTCTGTCGGACCCGTCCCTCGGCAGGCGAGCGAACGGGGAACGGAGGGAACAGCACTCACGGAGCCGCTCCGCCGCGGTGTTCGTCCGGCGGCGGAGCGGCCCGTGAAAGCGCTGATCACATTAGGCAGCGAAAAGAGCCGCACACAAGGCTTTCGCTGCTTTTGCCGACAACAACGTTCCAGGACAGGTCCGATACAAGAAGCAACAGGGGTCCAGAAATCAACCCCTTTCGTGCGCTTCGCTACCAGCACCAGAAAACGAGCGTGGGCGAACGGTCAAAAAATCCGCCGCCAACACCAGACAGAAGTCAACAGAAGCGACACTTAAAAAGTACCCCAACGGATCCCGAAAACGACGAGAAGGACATTTCCTCTTTTGCCCTCTCCCGGACCTGCATCCCGACCCGGTCAGCACCGCACGGCGGGTTTCGGACCGGTTCCGAAGGCCCCCGGACGGGCCCCGGTCAGGTGTCCCGGATGGCTTCGCACTCGTTCTCGGCACCGTCGGCGGCGGGACCGTCCTCCAGGTCGTAGGGGTCCTCCGGCACACCCCTGGGCCGTTCGCCGCGGGGCTGCTCGTCGGGGTAGGCGGGGGTGAAGGTGTGCTCGTCGAGGAGGCAGTGCGTCGGACCCACGAAGCGCCACCAGTTCGGGAAGACCTCCCAGGTGCCGTCGCCGTTGTCGTAGAAGGACACCTCGCCGTAGTGCGAGGTCACCAGACGCACCGACACCGGATCCCCGGGGCGTGCGACGGGGTGCACGATCGTGTACTCGGTACGTACGGCCAGGTAGTCCTGGCCGTACTCGTCGCTGGCCTCCTCCGCCCGCATGCGGCCGTCCACCTTGACCACGTCGCCGATCGGCTCGGCGGTGCCCGGGGCGAGGTTGAAGGGGATGGACCGGGTGTCGAGTTCGGGGTCCTCGTGCCCGTGGTGCTCCATGTACCAGGCCAGGGACTGATCGGTGAGCAGCGCGGTGAACGCGCTGTTGTCCTCGCCGAAGACCGCGTCCCGGTCCAGGTAGACGGCCTCCATGAAGTCCCGGGTGGTCTCGTAGGCCTCCTGGACCCGCTCACTCGGGTACGGGCCCACGGCCGAGGCCTCGGGGACGTCGAAGCCCTCCGCGTAGTCCTCGGCCTCGGTGCCGCCGAAGGGGTCGTCGCGGTCGACCCGGTCGACCAGGGGCACCGAGACCTCGGAGAGCGGGTTCAGGGCCGCCTCGTCCAGGAAGTCCTGGAGCGGGGCGCAGGCGGTGAGGGTCAGTACGGCGGAAACCGCCGTGCACAGGGCCAGGCGTGCAGGGGATGACATGGGGGATGCTCTATCTCTGGGTCGGATGTGTCTTTTGTGGCTTTTATACACCTTTCCTCGGTCAGTTCCCGTTACTCCGGTAGGGTGACCGCGGCCCGGCGTCGACACGGGAGGGGCGGTGGCCGTGAGCCTGTTCGCCATCAGCGACCTGCACGTGCGGCACGAGGCCAACCGTGCCTTCACCGAAGCGCTCTCCCCGGCCTCGGCGGAGGACTGGCTGCTCGTGGCCGGGGACGTGGCCGACACCGCTGACGAGGTGATCGCGACCATGGGGGCGCTGGCCGCCCGGTTCGCCACGGTGGTATGGGCGCCGGGCAACCACGACCTGTGGACCCTGCCCGCGGACCCCGTCCGGCTACGCGGGCAGGAACGGTACCTGTACCTGGTCGAGAGGCTGCGCGCGCTGGGGGTGCACACCCCGCAGGACCCCTACCCCGTGTGGCGGGGCCCCGACGGACCCGTGGCGGTCGCGCCCCTGTTCATCGGCTACGACCACACCTTCCGACCGGAGGGCGCCCGCACCAAGGAGGAGGCGCTGGCCGTGGCCCACGCCAGCGGCGTGGTGTGCACCGACGAGTACCTGCTGCACCCCGACCCCCACCCGGGGCGGGACGCCTGGTGCCGGGCACGAGTGGAGTACACGCGCGCCAGGTTGGACGCCCTCGCCCCGGAGCTGCCCACGGTGCTCGTCAACCACTACCCCCTGGTGCGCGAGCCCACCCGGATACTGCGCCACCCCGAGTTCGCCCAGTGGTGCGGCACCGAGGAGACCGCCGACTGGCACCTGCGCTACCGGGCCCGCGCGGTCGTCTACGGCCACCTGCACATCCCCCGCACCATCACCGTCGACGGGGTCCCGCACACCGAGGTGTCCCTGGGTTATCCCCGGGAGTGGCAGCCGCGCCCCGAGCCCCCGCGCGGACCGCGGCGGATCCTGCCGTAGGGGTCGTTCCTCTCGCGGTCGGCGGGCACCGGCGGGGGTGCCGCCGGTGCCGGGGAGGCGGTGGACCGCGGGCGGCCCCGGACCCGGGTGCGTGTCGGTTCGGGTCCGCCGCGGGAATACCGACCGGATGGAGATCGCAGGTTCACGCGTCCTGGTGACCGGTGCCACCAGCGTGCTCGGCAGGCACATCAGCCGAGCGCTGGCCGGCGACGGTGCCCGGCTCGTGCTCGCCGGACGCGATGAGAACTCAGGGGAAACCCGCCATCGGGTGCGACTCGACCGCGCTGACATGCGAACCTGGCCGTGGGGCGTGTGGAGCGGCCACACGCGCGAAGCATCCAGGACGACGGCCGGACCGGGGGCAACGATGGCTGCGGACGCACAGGACACGCAATCCAAAGCGCTGGCGGCGATCGAGGACTTCCTCACCGGCAGGCTGGAGAGCACCCAGAGCGTGTCCCGCGCGGTGCGGGCGGCGGACAGCGGCGCGGGCAGCACCGGCAGGGAACTGGAGGCGCTGCGCGCCCGTGAACTGGCGGCGTGGCAGGAACAGGGTTTCCTCAGCCACCTCAACGCCGCCGCGGTCGTCGAGGAGTACTACGGGCGGCGGGTGGCGCAGGCCCGGCGCGAGCTCAGGCGCGAACGTCCCGCGCGCAAGGAGCGTTACGCGAGGGCCCGCGACTCCTACCGCCGGGTCCTCGAGGAACGCCAGGCCGTTCACCTCTGGCTGCTGGACCAGGGCTGGGACACCAACCTGAACAACGCGGTCACCGAGGAGGCGGAAGGGGTCGCGGGCCACTACTGGAACGGGTGAGACCGGCGGCACCGACGACCCGGCCCGGGGCGGGCCCGCCGGGCGCGTCGGCCCCCGGCCGCGCACCCGGCCACAGGTGGCGGGCCGGGACCGCGGCCGACCGGCCGTTTCCGGTGGCGTTCACGGCTCTCCGGGGTCCCTGCCCGGGGCGAGGAACGCGTTGACCGCACGGGCGAACAGCTGCGGAGCCGTGTCCATCGCGGTGTGCCGCTGACCGGGGAGGACCCGCACCCGGGAGCCGTGCAGTGCGTCCGCGAGCGCGCGGACGTCCTTGCGCACGGGCTCGGGGCTGTCCCCGCCCAGCAGGAGCAGGACGGGGCAGGTCACTCCGCGCACGGGCGCCGGGTCGAAGCGGTGGGCGTCGACCGCCCGCAGTTCGCGCACGATGGTGTGCGCCGCCGCCACCCGGTCCCGCCATCCGGGCAGGGCCCGGATCAGGTCCAGTTGACGCTGAGGCATGCCCACGACACTGCGGAAGAAGGAGGACACCGCGTCGTCCTCCCTTCCCTCGGCGAGCAGGGCGTCGAGCTCGGCCAGGACCCCGGCGGGGATCCGCCCGGCGGCGTCCAGCGGCGGCTCGTAGAGCACGACGCGGCGCAGGTGCGGGGTCAGCGCCGTCGCTCCCAGGGTGCACAGCGCCCCGTAGGAGTGGGCCAGTACGTCGACCCCGCCGCCGCTCTCCTCGGCGAGGGCGTCCACGGCCGCGGCCACGTCCTCGTACTCGCGCTCGATCGTGTAGTGGGTGCCGTCCCCGCTGAGGCCTCGGCCGCGCCGGTCGACGGCGTGGAGCCGGTGGTCCTGCCCCAGGAGGGGCAGGACCGGGTCCCAGCGGTGGTGGTCGGCGGCGGTGCCGTGTACGAGGACCAGCGGCCGACCGCTCCCGGAGGACGTGAAGCCGATCGCGGTGCCGTCGCGTGAGAGTGCGCTGTGCGGGGTGGTCGGAATCGTCATGGTGATCGCCTCACCGGTGCTCCGGGGGCGGAGTGTGTCCGCCGCTGTGGTTCCAGTGTGCGCCCCTGGCGGGCGGGGGCGCACCGGTAGTCCTACCCGTGACTCCGCCGACGGTCGCGCCCGGGACCAGGGGGTACGGATACCGTGGACGCCCGTCTCGCACGGGGCGGGTCCGGGCCCGGGGAACGCGAGCCCTTCCACGCCGCCGCACACCGGCTCTCCATTGACAGGCCAGGGTCGCGTGCGCTTATCTTTCCAGTGGAAACTTTGGAGGGCACACCGTGGAACCCCTGATCACCCTTGTCTGCGTCACCCTGGCGCTGCTGACCGCCGGAGCGCTCGGCGTCCGAGCCCTGCGCCCCTGGCCGGTCGCGCTCCGCGGCGGGCTCGCGGCGATGTTCGCACTGACCGGCACGGTGCACTTCGTCGGAATGCGCGAGGAACTCATCGCGATGGTCCCACCACCCCTGCCGCACCCGGGCCTGCTCGTCACCGTCACCGGAATCCTGGAACTGGCCGGAGCAGCCGCCCTGCTGTGGTCGCGGAGCGCCCCCCGGGCAGCCGCGGGGCTCGCCCTCCTACTACTGGCGATGTTCCCCGCCAACGTGCACCTGGCACTGAACGGCACCGACCTGCCACCGCACCAGGAACTCCTGCCGCGCACCCTGATGCAGGCGCTCTTCCTGACCGCCACCACGGCCGTCGCAATCCACGCCCGGCGGAACGGGACCGGCAGGGACCCCGGCCGGGAAACCCGGTGGGGCGGGGGCGTCTCCCCCGGCGCGCACCCGCGGTGACACCGGCCCGGCGGACGGAGGAACCGGGAACGGAGGGGCGCTCCCGGGCCGAACCCCCGGCGTCCGAGCGTCCTGCCGCCGCACGGACGCCCCGCGTGGCACGATCGGAGGCGCCCCCGCCCGGCCCCGGACGCCGCTCCGCGCACGGTGCGGGCCCGTCCACACCGAGCAAAGGCGGACCGCAGTGACCGACCTCCTCGTCCTGGCCGCGCTGCTCCTCGGCTACGCGCTCATCTCCGGGCGCACCGAGGGGACGTGGCTGACGGCCCCGATGGTTTTCACCACCGCGGGACTGGTCCTGGGCTCGGGCGGCCTCGGGCTACTCACCGGCACGGTGACCGACCAGGCCATGCGGCTGCTCACCGAGGCCACGCTGGTGCTCGTGCTGTTCACCGACGCGGTCCGCGTCGACCTGGGCGCCCTGCTCCGCGAGTTCCGCCTGCCGCTGCGGCTGCTGGGCGCGGGCATGCCGCTCGGTATCGGCCTCGGCGCCGCCCTGGCCTATGGCCTCCTCCCGGGGCTGGGCCTGGCGGGAGCGACCCTGCTCGCCGCCGTGCTGACCCCCACCGACGCGGCCCTCGGCTCGGCCATGGTCGCCGACCGGCGCCTGCCCGTGCGCGTGCGGCAGACGCTCAACGTGGAGAGCGGCCTCAACGACGGCATCGCCCTGCCCGCGGTCGTCACCCTGACCGCGCTGGCGGTGGGCTCGGGGGAGACGGCCGGATCCGCCTCGTGGGTCGGCTTCGCCGCCCAGCAGATCGGCCTGGGGCTGCTCGTGGGCGTGGTCGCGGGCGGGGTCGGCGGCTGGATCCTCACCCGCGCGGACGCGGCCGGGCGGGTCAACGCCACCCATCGCCGCCTGTACCCGCTGGCGCTGGCGGTGCTGGCCTACACCGGAGCCGAAGCCGTGGCGGGCAACGGATTCCTCGCGGCCTTCGCCGCCGGTCTCGCCTTCGGAGTGACGGCCAAGGGCCACCGGCACTTCGTGCACCAGTTCGCCGAGCGCGAGGGGGAGCTGCTGAGCATGGTCACCTTCACCCTGTTCGGCGCACTGGTCATCGGGCCCAGGCTGGGAGACGTCGACTGGCCGGTCCTGGCGTACGCGGTGCTCAGCCTCACCGTCGTGCGCCCGCTCGCCGTGGCCCTGGCCAGCCTGGGGGCGCGTCTGCGCCCGGAGACGGTGCTCTTCCTCGGGTGGTTCGGCCCGCGCGGGCTGGCCTCCATCCTGTTCGCCCTGATGGTGGCCGAGCAGGGAGGGGACGCGGTGAGCGAGAAGGTCCTGCTCGTGGCGGGGTTGACCGTGCTGATCAGTGTCTACGCGCACGGCATCAGCGCGGCGCCGTGGACGCGCGCCCTCGCCCGGCGTACCGGTGACTACGACCCTTCGGCCCCCGAGCACCAGGAGATGACCGAGCACCACTACCGCTGGCACGCCCCGCGACACCGCACGGACCGCTGAGACACGGGGTGCGGGAGCGCGGGGTACCTTCGGCCCTTCGGCGGTGGCGGTCGCCGATAGCATGCCACACTGGATACCGACCGGCCGGTTTGTGATACTGGTTACCCGTCGGAAATTCCCGGCGATCCACCACGACCCATCCGTCACACCACCCCATCTCCCCACCACAAGGAGTCACCCATGGCTGTAGACCCCACCGGACCCGCCCTGGCGAAGATGCTGGAAGAGGGCCCTGACGGCCCCTTCGTCATGCTCAACCTGCTGCGCTTCGCCCCGGACGGCCGCGCCTCGTACGCGGAGTACTCCCGGCGGACGGCGCACTTTTTGAAGAAGTACGGCGCCGAACTGGTCTACGCGGGCGACGGCGCGGCTCCCCTGGTCGCCGAGGACGGGCAGGACTGGGACGCAGTGCTGCTCGTGCGCTACCCGAGCCGGGAGGTGTTCAGCCGCATGGTCTCCGACCCCGAGTACCAGGAGATCACCCACCTACGCTCCCAGGCCCTGAGCGAGGCCGTACTCCAGCCCACCATCCCCTGGACCTCGCGCCGCAAGTCCTGAACAGTCCCACGGGCTGAGCGGACCGGCCAGGGGCATGCCCCTGGCGCCCCGGGGCCGGCGGGAGGCGTCCGGCCGGACGCCTCCCGCCCCCGAACCCCTAACTTTCCATTGACAAGTTGAGGCGCCATGCGCTTATCTTTCCAGTGGAAACTTTGGAGGGCACACCGTGGAACCCCTGATCACCCTTGTCTGCGTCACCCTGGCGCTGCTGACCGCCGGAGCGCTCGGCGTCCGAGCCCTGCGCCCCTGGCCGGTCGCGCTCCGCGGCGGGCTCGCGGCGATGTTCGCACTGACCGGCACGGTGCACTTCGTCGGAATGCGCGAGGAACTCATCGCGATGGTCCCACCACCCCTGCCGCACCCGGGCCTGCTCGTCACCGTCACCGGAATCCTGGAACTGGCCGGAGCAGCCGCCCTGCTGTGGTCGCGGAGCGCCCCCCGGGCAGCCGCGGGGCTCGCCCTCCTACTACTGGCGATGTTCCCCGCCAACGTGCACCTGGCACTGAACGGCACCGACCTGCCACCGCACCAGGAACTCCTGCCGCGCACCCTGATGCAGGCGCTCTTCCTGACCGCCACCACGGCCGTCGCAATCCACGCCCGGCGGAACGGGACCGGCAGGGACCCCGGCCGGGCGCGAACCGGCACACCGTCCGCCACCCGCGACGCATAACGCCGGTTCACCGTGACCGCCGGGAGAGCGACCCGTGCTCCAGTCCTTCACCCGACACCACATGTGCCCCAGGCCACACTCACTCTCCACGCCCGGCGGAGTGAGCGCGTCCCAACACCAGACCGGCCCAGGTGGAATAGGGAGCATTCAGAACAAGCCGAGCACACACCGAGGACGTGTCCGGTCCGGAGTCACCGCGGGCCGTTACGGCCAGGTCTGGGCGGTCGCCTCCTCCTACGGAGACAGCGGGTCGTGGCGTTCCTCCCCCCCTCGACGCCGAACTCGAACCGACGGCCCTCGCCGTGGTCGGAACCGGCCGAGCCTGGTTACTGCGAGGACGAGGGGCCGCCGCAGGGGTCCTCTGCTCCCGGGGCGGTCGACATCACCTGACCCAGGTCATGGATCTCGCAGGTGGGCACACATCCCCGAGACAGGCCATGGACTCCCTCAGGTCGGGTCTTCAGGACAACCGTTCCTGTGGACTGATCGGGAGTGTTCCCGTTCAGCCGCGCGCCCCGAACGGTCTTGGGCGCACTGGCCCCCGAGGCGGCCCGTCCGAGCCCGGGAGCTCAACTACACCGACGAGAGCGGTGAACGCGGTTCCCGGGACGTGTACATGCGGGCTTTCGCCGGCGGTGACGGCGACGTCTACGCGGTCCTGGCGGCCGGTCCGGCAGAAGACCGGAACCTCACCCGTGAGCGCTACGGGACAGCCGCGGACTCCTTCTGTGTGACCGGCCACGACTGCCCCTGAACAACGGACCGGGTCAGCCCTCGTCCACCGTCGGGGCACAGCACCGCGTGCTGTTGTTCCGGAAGAACGACCACAGCGGCCCCCACCAGAACCGCGTTGAGGTCGCCGCACTCTCCTGCGGTGCCGCCATGTGGGGCGGAAGAAGCCTGTCGAGGAGCACGCCACCTCACCACGGCCGGGTGAACCGCCTTCTTCCGCTCGCGACAACCACCGGTAGGCCACTCGACCGCGCCCAGTCGTCCACCCGCTGGGCGCGGTCGCCTTCGGCTGACTCGTCCACGGCCGTCTGCGGACCGACGGGGCGTTTCCACGACGTGCATGCGGTGTTCCGACAACCAAGGTTCGAAGTTCCTTCCTCCTACCCCGGCCGGATCAGTGGCGTTGGCCGTAGTCAAGTGGGTGTCCGGAAGCGGCCACACCAGGTGCCGCCCGCCCTCGCGGAAGCCTGGTAAAAAGCAACGTGACCCCTTCCCCTCCGCCCGAAGTCCGCTCACCCCGCCCTGATTCGTTCCAGCAGACAGCCTCGACATCTCCCTGGCAGCTCACAAAGGAATCCGCCCGCAAAACCGACCTCCCCACAAGACCAGCCCGGGAAGGCCCCCATGTCACAACAATTTCTGAACTCCGCCCGGATGGTCCCCCTTGCGATCACTGCAGTGGGCGCTGCTTTCGCAGGACACTTCGGCAAAAAAACGGAGGAGGAAAAGAGTAAACAACTGGAATTCGAGAGCCTGACACTAGAAGGACCCCCGAATAGAATCAAGAAAAAACTAGACGATACCGTGCACAGATTCAGGTCGCTCAATAAAGCCGAAGCAGAGTGGACCAGCAACACAAATAAAGAACTGGAAGACTTCGAAACCAAGGTTAAGAATATCGAGAAGTTTTCCGAGACCAAGACCCAGTCCAGCGAGAAAGAAATCAAGGAACTCTTCCAGGCGGCCGTAGAGGCACGGAAGCAGCAGGTACAAGAACAGACCCAAGCACCCGCTCCGGACAAGGAGAAAAGCAAGGCGATCACGAATACCCGCTCTACTATCTCCAGGTTTGCAGCCAAGCTCACCGGTGGCAAAACCAGCACCGACAAAGAGCCGAGAAGCAGCACCGAACACACAAAAGAATTGGGTAACTAAAATGCCTGTTCAATTGTTGATCTTTTTCTTCATCGTCGTGGCATCAGCAGCCCTGAGCAGTGTCTACGCAGTCCACCAAAAAAAGATCAAGAAGTCAGACGTTGTCGTTGCCGACATGGCCCGCATCAGGAGCATCGAGCAGGACCTGAACAGGATTCTGGAGGTACGCCAGGGTCTCGGCGAAGCCGAAGGACACCTGTCCGGAAGAATCAACACTCTCAAAAAAGTGACACCAGAGGCAGGCAAAGAAAGGGAGCGAATTATCATCAGCGCAGCCACCAGGACTTTTCTGGCAGTCAGGGAGGATTCGGAAACAGCAGCGATGCAGCACCTGAAAAAATAAAAAATCAGCAGCAAGAGCTACCTGAAAAGGCCTGCCACCAAACATAGAATTCCTCTAATCCCATGCTGCCAATAGCAGTCTTCCTGGCAACCACAACCATCGTGACCGGCACAGTCGCGACCGCAGCCTATCTGAACTACAAATATTTCAAGAAGAAATTTGAAAACGAACAGGCAAAAACCAATATCACAAAACTGGATATTCAGGAAAAAATTGATGAATCCCTGGAAGGTCCGATCGAGCACTTGATAGAGATCGAGGAAATCAGGGAGTCGATCACCACGAAAAAGGCGAGAAGCGCAAAAAGCTTCGCCGAACGGGCTGAAACCCTGCTGGAAACCCTGGAAGGGGCCGAGGGCAGGATAACCTTCCAACTGGCAATAATAAAAGCGAACTACGCAGAACTTGTCAAGTTCGGCAATGTACGGGAGCAGAACGACGGAACATACGAAGTCATCGACCTGTCCGCCCTTCCCGGGCCCCAGGAACAGTTGGCACGCCTGGCCATAAAAATGGACAACGCCTACATCACAAAATCTCAAAAAGCCAACAGGGTCATCGAAAAACTGAGGCTGGACCTCAAGGATCGGTGCGATGACCTGAACGGAATCGCCAAAAGCAGCACATCCGACCTTCTCAACAAACACGAAAAAGAAGTGTTCCTTTACAGGGAGACACTCAAAGATATCTTGGAGACCTACGGGCAACAGCAGGACGAGGCGCCCGCCCAGACTGCGAAAGAGATCAGTTCCGAGCCCGGAAAAAACCAAAACGAAATCGGTGCGGAATCCGACCGAACGAACACCGGAGACACACGCCAGAAGGGAATAGAAAACAAGCCGGATGTCAAGTTCAGAACTCCGTCCGAGCGGCTCATGGATCTCGCCAAGAAGGCTGACACACCTGACCTCAAGGAAAAAACAGAAGGAATGGGGATGGAAGAATAATTATGACTGAAACAGTTTTGAGCATCAACATCATCGTATTTTCCATCCCCATCCTCCTCGGCCTGCACCATATCCATGTCCAAACCCAAAGACGCTACATCCGCGCAACGGACAAGCTGGTCACCACCGACCTCGTCAGAGAACACCGGGAACGGGAACTGGAAATTGACAGCGCCTCGTTCCAACTTCGCCTGAATGCTGTCCGGGAATGCGAGAACAAGATCTACAGACACATTCCCGGCAGGGAACACCCTGAGCAGCTCAAGGCATCCGTGAATCGCCAGCAGGCCCAGGAGCACCTGGACGAACTCCTCAGGTTCAGCAGCCAGGAGCAGGAGCAGGCCAAGGAGAAGCAGCAAGAGTTGGAGCGCCACCTCGCGGAGAAGAAGAAACACATCCGGGAACTGAATCGTAAGTTTCGCTCGGTCGACCGGGTACTCAACATCTCGGCGCTGGTCCTGCGCGGTGCCCTGGTGCTCGTGGTTCTGTACACCCTCGTCAGCCTGGTGCTCGAACCGGTCCTGTAATCCCCCGAACACCTCCGCATCGGCTCAGAGCAGAGGGGGCCAGCTCCTGAAGCGAGTAACCTTGACCGCCTACGGCGCTCGAGCAAGGGCAGCACGGCGTTCAACCGACCCGTCCGCTTCGATGGCCTTTCCGAAGAATCCCTGGTAACTGCCCCCTGCGACTCCGATCACAACGACAGCAGCGGTCGGTTCCGACGCCCGTGATCCGGGGTCCGAACCGACCGCCACATGTCGGCGAAGCGCTACAACAGGGCGTTCGGGGGCTTGAAGAGGCCGCCGTCCTCGAAGCCCTCCTCGGATTCGGGGTCCTGCGCGGACTTCTTCGTCTGCGCGGCCTGCTTCGGCAGGAAGCGGCTGGGCTCACCGTGCCAGGACAGCACCAGCGAATCCCTCGCGCGGGTAGCCGCCACGAACAGCAGTGAACGGGCCATCTGGAGTTCGCGCCGGTACCGGGCCGGATCGCTGTCCTCGTACCGGTCCACGTTGGCGTTGGGCACCAGGCCGTCGGTGACACCGGCGACGATCATGTGCTGGTACTCCAGCCCCTTGTACCGGTGCAGGGTCCCCACGTGGACGGACTCCTCGTGGCCGGAGGGCGGGCCTTCGGGTCCCAGCGACGCGGCACTGATCCCGGCGCGGACGAGTTCGCGCTCGACCTCGCCGACCATGTCCCGGACGGGGACCGCCACCGCGACGGACGCGAACTTCCCCTCGGCCCGGGCCTGCTCCCTGATCGCTCCGATCCTGGTGACCAGGGCGTCGATCTCGGCCTCCCAGGTATCGGCTCCGTGGAAGGACGGCCGGGGCCCGCGTAGCACCGAGCGGTAGCCGCGGAGCGTGTCGGTGCCCTCGTCGAGGTCGTCCCAGGTCTCCTCGCCCAGCAGGCCCAGGGCGGAGCCGAGGATCTCGCGCGTGGTGCGGTAGCTGAGGGTCAGGCGCGCGGAGCGGCCGACGATGTTGATGCCGAGACTGCCCAGGGACACCTGGTTGCCGTAGATCCGCTGGTGGGTGTCGCCCACGAGGAAGATGTCGTTGTCGGTGTGGTCGACCATCGCGCGCAGGAGGGTCCAGTGGGCGGGGTTGAGGTCCTGGGCCTCGTCCACGACCACGTGCTCGTAGCGGAAGCGCAGGTTGGCGAAGGACTGGTCCTGGTGGTGGAGCATCTGCCCGCCGGCGTTGGCCTCGCGCTCGCGGTTCGCGGCGATCTTGGCGGCGCGGTCGCCCTCCACTCGGGCGGCCGCCTCGGCGACCTGGCGGAAGGTCCAGACCCCCCGTTCCTCCAGACGCATGGTGAACCGCTCCACCAGCTGCCAGATCTCGGCCCGTTGGGCGCGGCTCACCCGCTGGCCGCGTCCGGCCCGGCGGGCCCGGAAGTACTCGCCGCGAGTGCGCACACTCTGGCCCAGGATGACCTGGCTCCACTCGGCGTTGAGGAAGTCGGCGTCCCAGGTGCGCTCATCGAGTTCGGTGAGCATGTCCTGCCACTCCCGCGCGGCCTGCTGGTCGTTGATGGTGCGGCGACGCTGGCGGCCCTGACCGCTCTCGCTGACGATGCGGGAGGCGAGCTGGTCGATGTTGACGACGTCGACCCGGTCCAGGAGCTGCTGTCCGCCGAGGTCGAGCAGGCGGCGGCGCAGGTCCGCTGCGAGGTTCTTGTTGAAGGTGGTGAGCAGCACGGGCTTGGTGTAGCCGGGGCCCAACCGGTCCACCAGGTGCTTCACCCGGTGCAGGGCGACGATGGTCTTGCCAGTGCCGGGACCGCCGCTGACCCGGGCCGGACCCTTGTACCCGCGGTTGACGAGCCTGCGCTGGGTGGGGTGCAGGAACACCTTCCACGCCGCGAAGTCGTCTTCGAGGACCTGCTGGAGGTCGGTGTCGAAGGTGGTGACACGGGTGGCCGGTC
This sequence comes from Nocardiopsis sp. iso_40, assembly GCF_056173285.1. Classification (NCBI taxonomy): domain Bacteria; kingdom Bacillati; phylum Actinomycetota; class Actinomycetes; order Streptosporangiales; family Nocardiopsidaceae; genus Nocardiopsis; species Nocardiopsis sp. iso_40. Next base: position 3,719,779 of record NZ_CM149666.1, read on the forward strand.
GGGTGAAGGCGGTGTCGTAGTCGGTGGTGTCGACGGGCTCGGGGGCGGCGACCGGGCGGGTGACCTCCTCCATGACCTCGTCGAACCCGCGTCCGTCGGCGAGGGCGAGCAGGACCTCCTCGGTGTGCCGGGGGGCGTACTCGACCAGGCCGAGGAGCCTGCTCTCGGTGGTGATGGTCAGGGCGAGGGAGACCAGACCGTCGGCCACGCCGAGCTCGCGCAGCTGGTCCTGGGTGTAGTCGGCCAGCAGCGGACGGGGGGACTCGGGCGCGGGCCCGGTCTGCTCCGGGCCGGATGCGGCCTCGGCCGGCACCGGTTCGGCCTCCGGCTGCGGGGCGGGGATCTGTTCCGGAGCGGGGGGCTCAGTTCCGGTCGCCTCCTCCGAGGCCACCACGTCGAAGATCTCCAGGGCGCCGGTCACCTGGTTGATGTCGAAGCGGTACCGCTCCAGGTGCTCGTACACCTGCCCGCGCGGGCGCAGGGCGACCAGGATGTAGTCCTGGTTCCCGGCGTGGAAGAGGATCGCGCGGTACTCCCCCACTCGTGCCGAGAACAGCCGCTCGCCCTTGAGCTGCTTGAACCCGTTCGTGGGGTTGGTGGGGTTCTCCCGGAACTTGTACTGGAAGTCGTACAGAGCCCCCTTGACGTTGCGGGGGAGCTTACGGATCTCCTTGTCGGCCTTGTCCAACAGCCGCAGTGTGGCCTTGTCCTGCATGCTCATCCCTTCGCGATCGTCGTGTCGTCATCGCCGTCGGCGGGGGCGCGCCCGTCGGTCGCGCTCTCTGCGCCTGCGGTGAGGATCCGCGCCAGCTCGGACACCTCCCACTGGTCGGCCTCCCGAACGTGCCAGCCCGCCTCGGTGTAGGCGGCCTCGCCCCTGGCCTTGTCCTCGGCGTTGCCGATGAGCTCGGAGGAGAGCACGACGGCCACCTTGTGGTCGGGCCAGGCGAGTTCGGCGGGCCACATGCCCGCCCCCAACTCGTAGCCGACCTCGGGCGCGGGGGCACCGCGCCGCTGGAGCTCCCCGGCCAGGGTCTCCAGTCCGGGCTCGTCCGGCTCCATCAGCTCCGACACCTGAACCCACGCGGGGTCGACGGTGACGTCCAGGGTGTGTTCGGAGTGCTCCGGCCCGCAGGCGGTCTCCTCGGCGGCCACGGTGTCGAGCAGGGTGACCAGCCCCCGCTCGAGGTCGCGGGTGAGCACCCGGGTACTGGTGAGGGTGTCCCCGAAGAGCTCCGTCACCTCTGCCGGGTCCATCGGTTCCAGGGCCAGGGTGTCGTCGAGGCCGTCGCCGCCCACCGCGGACAGGACGGACACGTCCAGGGCGTTGAGGGCGCTGAGCGCGAACTGACCGCCGTCACCGCCCTCGTGCGTGAGGAACTGGACCAGGTTGCCCCAGTACAGCCAGGCCTTCCAGCGACGCTTGTGGTCGTCGCCGCCGCCGGCCAGGGTCTCCTCGCGGTCGTCCAGAACCGTGAACGCGCTGACCGTGCGCTCGGCCTGGTTGGCGACGAGCACCAGTCGGCATCCGGCGTCGTCGGTGCCGCGGATCAGGACGCAGCCCGTGCCCCCGACCGGCCCGGGCAGGCGGTCGCCGCGCAGGGCGGAGGTGACGTGCGGTGCGATTTCGACGGCTCCGCCGCCGGTCTTCTCGGCCCCGGTGGTCCGCATGATCCCGGTGACGGCCGCCTGGGACCGCTGGGCCCAGCGTGTCGGCTCGGGGTCGCCGAGGTAGGCGAACAGGGTCTCGGCGGGGCTGTTCCAGACCGTCGCGTCGAGCTCCTTCGGGTCACCGCCCTGCTGCCCGTAGGACTGTTGGGCCTGCATCCGCCCGTTGGGACCGTAGGGCAGCCAGGCGGGGTGCGGGACCTTCTTGCCGTCCAGGTGGTCGAGGTCGTCCCAGTTGAGTTGGAAGACGGTGATGCCGTGGGCGCGCAGCCGGGCGCGCTTGTCAGCGTCGTCGGCGATCCGGTTGTGCTGGGACGAGGCGTGGTAGGAGTAGCCGTCCAGGTAGAGGGCGACCTGGTCGCGGCTGGTGTCGAGGCGGCGGAAGACCACGTCGGGGCGGGTGCCCCTGATGGTGTTCTGGAACAGCACCTCCCAGCCGATGACCTTCCTGTCTCCGCCGATGAGGCGCAGGACGGCGCTGCGCCGACCGTTGACCTTGCCGCCCAGTTCGAAGGAGCGGCCGGAGTCGGGGGTCTTGGCCCAGCGCTGGAGGGCCTGGAGGAAGCGGGCCTCCAGTTCGCTCTCGACCTGGTCCCACAGGGAGATGTCGTCGGTGCGGGCGATGCTGTCGGTCGCCCAGTCCTCCAACAGGTCCGTGAGCATCTCCTCGGCCAGCGCCCGGTCGGCGTGCGGGAACTCGCGGTCGCTGACGTGGGCGAGCAGGCATCGGTGGCAGGCGGCCCGGCCCTCGTCGGCCTGGCAGCGGCAGTGCGCGACGACCTCACGGGCGGCGGCGAGGATCTCCCGAATGCCCTCGGCCCCGGAGCGGGGATTCAGGTAGCCGCTGCCGCCGGGCAGGGTGTCGTGGATGACCAGGTAGCGCCGCTGGTGACCGGTCTCGTGGTCAGGCATGGCGGCGACGGTGGCGGCCAGGTGGTCCAGGGCCCCGCCGTAGACGCGGGCGAGCCCGGCCATGAGCGCGGCCTTGAAGCTGATGATGCGCTCGGCGGTGTGCACGGTGGCCACGGGCAGCAGGATGCGCAGGGCCTCGGTGCGCAGCGAGTGCGCGAGCACGATCTTTTCATGCTCCACCTGGTCGCCGCGGCGCTGCGGGCACCAGGGCCGGTGGTAGCTGCGGCCGGAGTCGTAGGAGCTGCCGAGGACGTTGCTGACGGCGTTGACGGGTTCGTCGAGGGTGGCGCCGCCGCAGGCCCGGCACACCTGGAACGGGGTGGGGGTGACCTCGTTCCCGGCGAAGGTGACGGTGGCGGGCCGGTTCATCCGCAGGGCGCCGAGGTTGAACCTGCGGATGACCGCCTCCCGGGTGAACTCCACGCCGAACACCCGGCCGGTGTGGCGCCAGGCTCCGGGGGCGATGGACTCCTCGGGGATGTCCACGGCGGTGGCGGTCTCGTAGAAGACGCGCTGGCGTTCGTCGTGCTCGTCCCGGATGAGGGCGTCGTCGCGGCGGTCGCGCGCGTACACCCGGGTGGGTTCCAGGACCCGGTACAGGCTGCCGCGGTCGGCGATGACGGCGCTGGAGCAGCGGGGGCAGGGCGAGGTGTCCGTGGCGGCGTCGTGGGTGCGCACGTATCCGCAGGCGGGGCAGACCCGCCAGTCCCGCCAGGCGGGCCGGTGCATCGAGCCGATGTCGAGGCCGTCGACGGTGTGCCGGTAGCCGCGCACGTAGTAGTGGTTGCCGGGGGCGAGCTCGGTGAGGGCCCGGGCGGTGGGGCGCTTGTACTCGCGGACCTCGGTGTGGAACCTGGAGTCGCTGTCGGCGTCGCGTTCCTCCCAGGTGAGGGTGGCCTCCAGTTCGGTGGCGCTGTCCACGAGGGAGTAGTTGGGCAGCACGCCGAGGTCGACCAGGGCACCGTGGGCGCTGGTGCGGCCGATCTCGCCGATGCGCCTGCGCACGGCGTTGCGTTCGGCCTGGAGTGCGCGTTTGCGGCGCTTCTGCTCGGGATCGGACTCGATGAGGGCGTCGATGGAGCGGCCGACGGTCTCCACCCGCTCGCGCAGGTCGGCCAGGCGGGCCGCCCAGATCTCCTCGGCCCGGGTGACGGTCTCCTTGAGGCCGACGGTGGCGTAGTGGCGCAGCTGACCCGCGGCGACGTCGTCCACGTCCTGCCCGGCCCCGGTGAACAGGTCGAGGAAGCCGGAGACGAGGCGGTCGCCGTGCGCGAGGGCGCTCTCGGTGAACCCCGGGAGCCAGCCGAGGTCGCCGAAGAGGTCGGCGGCGCGGCCGGGCAGCGCCGGGACCCCGGGCAGGTCGCCGCGGGCGGCGAGGTCGAGCAGGTGCGCGGCGTACTGGCGGCGCAGGATCTCCACCGCGGAGGGGAAGCTGCCGGGCGGGGCGATCTGCCCCGCGATCATGTCGAGCGGCTCCTCCAGGTAGTAGCGCTCGCGGGCGCGGCGGCCGACCAGGGTGAGCAGGAAGGCGTTGCCGGAGCGGCGCCCGGCCCGGCCGGCGCGCTGCACGTAGTTGGCCGGGCCGGTGGGCAGGGAGCCCAGGACCACGGCGTCCAGCTTGCCGATGTCGATGCCCAGTTCCAGGGTGGGGGTGGCGGAGAGGACGTTGGGGTCGGTGTAGCGGCTGCCGCGCTTGAACGACTCCTCGACCCGTTCGCGCTGGGCACGGGTGAGCTGCCCGGTGTGTTCGGCGGTGGTGATCCGGAAGGGCTGGGCCTCCCGGTACAGGCGCCGGTAGTAGTCGTGGCGGAAGCGGCGGTCCTCGTCCACGGTGAGGTGGCCGGTGCACCGGTAGCGCGGGCAGGCCACGGCGGCCCAGTCGTCCAATTGGTCGGGGTGGGCGCTCTGGCGCCAGTTGCACACGTGGCAGCGCAGTCCGCCGGTGACCACCTGTTCGTCGTCCAGGAGCCGGACCTGGACGTGCCCGGGTGTGAGGCCGTAGACGTTGACGCCCGCGTCGGTGCCGGTGCGGGTGAGCACGCCCTCCTCGTGGAGGAGATCCAGGAGGCGGCGCAGGTAGCGGGGCGCGGCCTCGGGCGGGAGTTTGAGGCAGCGCGTGGTCCAGTCCTGGTACCAGGTGCCGCGTCCGGTGACCGAGTCGAACTCGCTGCGTTCCTTGCGGTCGTCGGTGAGGAAGCGCGGGGCGGGCAGCCCTCTGGGGAAGGCGGGCATACCGTCGGGGCGCTTGCCCCAGATGGTGCCGAAGCGTTTGGCCCCGACGTTCCTGATCCAGGGGTCGAGCCACCGGTGGCTGATCCCGCCCCGGGTGCGCAGGCGTTCGAGGAGCCCGCGCACGTAGCCGCGGAAGACCGCCGGGGAGGGGCGGCGGCCCTCGATCTGATCTCCGCTGTGCTGGAGCAGGTCGGCGGCCAGGGCGGCGATCCGGTCGGGTTCGTCCAGCCGGACCTGGGCGGCGGCGGTCCGGGTGAGTTCGAGGGTGCGGCCCTGTCGGGAGCGCAGTCCGAACTCCAGCACGGAGGTGAAGGCCAACCGCTCCCCCACCAGGTCCCACTCCCGGGTGCCGCCGCTGCTCTCCCCCGCGAGGAGGCGGTCCATGCCGGGCAGGTCGTGCATGTCCGGTGGGACCACGCAGGCCAGGTAGGCGGGGTCCTCGGCTCGGGCGACGGTGTCGGCGATGAGGTCGTTGAGGTCCAGCGACGTGCCGCCGGTCTCCTCGTGGTGTTCGCGCAGCCGGGCGGCGAGCAGGGCGCGGGCGGAGAAGGTGTAGGAGCGGTTGGAGACGAACCCGGCCCGGTGGGCGGCGTCCTGCACCGAGTCGCTGAACATCAGCGTCTTGGGGGGCTCGTCGTCATGGGCGAGCTGGCCGCCGGTGAAGAGCTCGGTGACGGAGACCGAGGCGAGCGCGGCCAGGCCCGAACCGAGGAAACGGGTGCCCTGGTCGGCGGCGCAGGCCGGGCAGCGGTCGTTCTCGGCGGCCCGGAAGGACTCCTTGGTGTGCGCGATGTCGGCGAGCACGAACACGCCGTCGAGCTGTCCGGCCTCGTGCTTGGCGAGGTCGGTGGCGGGGTCCACCGGACGCACGTGGTTTCCGGAGGAGCGCAGCACCAGGGTGGCGGCGGGGTTCTGCGCGGCCTCGGCGCGGCTGGCCCGGATGAGGGGACGGACGAACTTCTTGCTGGCGATCGCGCCCCGGTACACCTTGTCCGGGTCGGTGACCAGGTCGGCCGGTGCGGACTCCTGGGAGATCCCGGCCCAGCCAGAGCGGCCGCAGTGGCGGCAGTACACGGCGGGCAGGCTGACTCGGCCCAGGTCGGAGGTGGTGGTCTCCGAGCCGAGGGCGGGCGGGGTCTCGCCGTGCCAGGCGAAGGAGGGTTTGTCGGCGACCGAGCGCAGGAGCCGGGAGACCGAGCGGACCCACAGGTGGGTCTCGATGGTCACCAGGGGGCGGTCCTTCTCACCCTCGGGGGTGTCCGGGTGGCGGGCGGTGGAGAGCAGCGCGATGTAGCGGGCCAGGGCCTCGGCGGTGAGTTCGGGGGTGCTGCCCAGCGCGCGTCCCCAGGCGTAGGCGCCGCGTTCGGGGAGCTCGTCCAGGACCCGGGCCATGGGGGCGACGGTGCCGTCGAGGGTGCTGAGCACGGCCTTGGTGAGGATGTGCTTGCGCAGGAGGGCGCCGAGCTCGCGCGGGCTGAGGTCGTCGCGGCCGGTGAACTCGGCCATGATCCGCCCCATGGCGGTGGGGTCGCCGTGCGGGTCGCGGATGGTGGCGACCTTGACCGGGTCAGGTACTGGAAGCTCGTATTCGAGTTTGCCCATGAACTCGTCGATGGCCAGGCGGTCCTCACCCACGACGGAGTCCGGGCCGAACTCGGTACCGAAGACGGTGGAGGCGACCGCGCGGATGCGCTCGGTGGGGTCGTGGTCCTTGGCGGCGGGGGGTCCGGAGGCGTTGGGGGGGCCGAGGGTGTCGGGCCCGTCCTGGCCGAGGGTGGCGCTGGTGGCCACCGGGCAGATGTCACCGAGCGGGCGGCCCGGGCGGGAGTTGCCGGTGGCGGCGGCCAGACGGCGGAGCAGCATGGCGACGTCGGTGCCCTGCGCGCCGTCGTAGGTGTGGAACTCGTCGACCACGACGTAGGTGAGGGCGGAGTCCTTCCAGAGCGGAAGGTCCTGCTCGCGCTGGAGGAGCAGGTCGAGCATCTTGTAGTTGGTGATGAGGATGTCGGGGCGCTGACGACGGATCTGGGCCCTGGCGGTGCTCACCCGCCGGTACCCGGTCTCCGGGGTGTCGCCGATGTAGAGGCCGGCGGTGACCTGGGAGAGAGCGGGGTCGAGCAGAAGATCGTTGAGCCGCTGCGCCTGGTCGGTGGCGAGCGCGTTCATCGGGTAGAGCAGGACGGCCTTGATGCCGTTGTTGCCGTTGGCGCGCTCACGACGGCAGTGGTCCAGGAGGGGGATCAGGAAGGACTCGGTCTTACCGGACCCGGTGCCCGTGGTGATGAGGGTGGGCTCGGCGGGGCCATTCAGCGTGGAGAGGCGTTCCCAGGCCCGGGCTTGGTGGAGGAACGGGCTGAAGCCGGGCGGGTGCCATTCGAGGTGGTTCTGCCAGGAGTCGTCCGAGGCCCGGAAGGGCGTACGGACCCGGAGGTAAGGCCCCCGGAAGATGCCCTGGGCGGGGTCGGTGAAGAAGGCTTCGAGGCTCTCCCGGACCGGTTCGTCAGCGAGCGCGAAGGTGGTGGAGAGGTACTGGGTGATGTTCCGCTTGACCTCTGCTGCGGCGAGCGTGGGCTGCATGGTCAGACCTCCCCGGCCCAGGTGCCGTCGCGCTTGGCGCGGTCAACGATTTCAGTGAAGTGCGCGTGCGCCTCGCGGTACTCGGCTTCACGATCGGCCTTGTAGAAGGGCGCTGTGTACCCGTCGGGGACTGTGTCGGTGGGATCGTCCTTGTCCAGGTACTTCTGCAGGTGAATGAAGTCTTCCTTGGTCTGCCCGTGCCCGAAGGCGTACCGGTCCTCCGCAATCTTGCGACCGTCCGCGTCAAACCAAGTCCGGTCGTCACGCCCAGCCAAGATCTGGAACCGGGCTTTGTAGATGGCGATGAGTTCCTCAGCACTCATGCCCAACCACGTCGCGACAAGGGCATCAAGTTCAACCAGGGCAGCACGGCGTTCGTACTCGGTGCGCAGAGGTGCGGCGTACTCCCACTCAGGGCTGACGTTGTTCAAGGGGGACAGGCGCGGCCAGGGACGCGCCCAGGCCTCCTCTTTCCAAGCCACTTCATATATTTGACCCCATAGTGTGCTATAGGCCCTGGTGAGGCAGTTGAGGCGCATTGTCCGAAGAAGAAGAGCAGCCTCAAGAGGATGGCCAAAGGTAGGAGCTGGCATCTTGTGGGCTTCAGCAACCTGAAGATCAGAACGCCCAGTAATGCGAAGGAGGTAGTCCAATGGGAGGGAAGCCCAAAAACCAGAAGTCAGAACAGTGTATTTACTACTGTGGACCCACATTGAATTAACTGTGTGAACATGCGCCGGGCCAGGAGGAATCAGAGCAGCATTAAGACTACGCTCCGTATCGAAGGGGACCATCCTTCTCCACGCAAGACGATAGTAATCCGTGCAATACTTCCCATCCCATACATCCTGAGCCGCAAGAAACTCCGCACCCCCGGAAGCTCGCTCGTAATTGACAACAGGAAGGAACTCCTCCTCCATGGCCATAGGATCCACCGTCGGCCAGTCCTTAGCATGACGAAAGGGAATATTTGGCTGCTGAAGAAAAGGTGACCCTGGGGACAAATGAGGCCCCTGAAGAACCATATCCCTCAAATCATCCTTTTCCGCATTACTCCAGCGAATCAAGCCCGACTTCTTGTCATTTGTTTCATTCAAGCCATCACTAATGAAGACATTTTCCCCTGCCATTCTTTTGCCATATCGAGCCAAGGCACGAACAGCGCCCGCCTCTGAACTCGTGACCAAGTGCAGAAGCGGGGATTCTTCTTCTCTATCCGAAGCACCAAGGACTTCCCGCCACTCTCGCAGAATGCCACCATTGACACGAACCAAGCGCTCCCTGTGCGGTCGAAGGTCCCACTGCCTCTCGTTTTTGACACCAGGAACCTCACCTGAGCCATCATGAATCAAGGAAGGAATCACGACAGAGGCACTATAGAGCCAACTCATATTGACGAAGTCAATATTTTCCCTTGACTCTCCATATACATGAACACCGAACTCCCGACTTCTTCCAACCGGACTTGGGAAAGCCCAGTTTCCGGCATTAACAAAATGGGCATGGAATCGGAGCCGAACATAGGCCTCAGACCTCAGTCGCCCCTCCTTGACTCCACCAAAATGAGTATCGGAATGCAGCATCGATGCAAATCCGGAAGACCCCATGTTTTCCCAAACGCGACACATGAAAGCTCGATACAGGTCCGGACGCGTACCAGACAGCAAGGGGTAGGTTGAAATATCTGACAGGAATCCGCTGAGCCCAGACACCAACGAGAGCTCATCGAGGAAGTATTCACCTACTCCACTCGACTCAATCGCAGCGATCTTTCTTTGCGCCTTCACCTCAGAGGATGAGCGCTCACTGAGCTTGAACCACGGATCAACCTCAGCAAGAACAGAGTCCTCATCCCAGTTGGGGCGTACCCACGGTGGGTTTCCCACCTGGATATCGAACCCACCTCTACTCTTGAAGAGGTGGGAAAATTGAAGCTCCCAGTGGAAGAAACCATGACTTTCCGCGAGGCTCTCCACCTCGCGCAGCCATGGGAAAATCTCGCCGAGGCGATACTCTGCTTCCATTCCGGTGACGGCGGGAAGTGAATACTCTGCCTCATCAAGGTCGGCGAGTGTGTCAAGGTCACCGAAGATGGTTCCCTCAACGTCCTTCACACCGATCAGAGCCTCAGCAAACTTGAGCCACGCTTCCAGGTCAACAAGTGCCCAGCTCTCACGCGCCGCACCGAACAGCGTGCCGTTACCTCCGGCTCCGCTCAGGTCCAGTGTGCTGTCCAGACGCTCGTACAGCTCGTCGCTGCCGTCCAGCAGCCCGGCCTTCTGCACCGGCCAGAACCACAGCGCGCACCAGGCGTCCATCAGGGTCTTGAGGCGCCAGTACGGGGTACCCTTCTCGGTCAGGTTGGCGAGTACTTCCTCACGAGGGATGACGTCCTCGGGCTGATCAATCCACTCCGCACCGTAGACATCAATGCTCCGGCTGATCTCGCGCTCGGACAGCTCTAGGCGCCGAATCACCAGCCCCCACAGGAACTCCGCCCGCTTCGACAGGGCCTGCAAGCGCCGGAACTGGGAATTCTTCCCCGTCGTCTTCGGCCTCTTGCGCATCGCCTTGCGCCAGGCGTTCAGCTTGGCGGTGTCCTCCGGAGCGAGGTTCTTCGCCTCCTTCTCCGCAGCGACACTCCCCCAACCCTGGGCGGGCAGCAGGAAGTGGTGGATGTGTCCGGCCTTGATGTCTCCATCGCGGAACGGCTGGTCCTCAGGCGCGGACTTGAGCCACTCGCCCTTCTTCACTGTCTCGGGGTCGTACAACCTCCTTCCGGCCCCGACCAGCGAATTACCTCGCTGCAAGTGCAGACCGAACCACGGCGCCTGCAAGCCCGGGTACATCACGTTCAGCCAGAGCGATACCTCGGCCAGCTCCACAGCGGTTCCGTTGAGGTCGACTCCGTACGCCCGGTGCAGAGCGATATAGGCCTTGACCTTCTGCAGCTCCACGGCGTAGCGCTCGGGGTCCAGCTCCTCCCCGCGCTCGGCCGTGGCCCGCTTAAGGTACTCGGCCGCGACCTGGTTGATCGCCTCGTTGAGGAAGGCCCCAGAGCCCAGAGCGGGCTCGCAGATGGTCCACTCCAGCAGTTCCCTTGCCGGAGTGGTCTCGCCGTTCTGGTCGAGGCGCTCCCGCAGGGTGAGTTGAACCGTCAGCTGGGTCAGCGACTCAGGCGTGTAGTACGACGCGCTGGTCTCCCGGTCACGCCCGGCCAGTCGATACACGAACGACCCGGGCTTGTAGACGACCCTCGGGCTCTCCTTGGTGACCTTGCCGTTCTCGTCCTTGACGCGCACCCACACGTCGTCGCCGTAGTCGTCGACCTTGGACGCCGGAATCATCCATGAGCCGCCTGACGAGTCACCGTTCTTGGCGGCCTCGTACAGCTCCTCCTGAGCGATGAACCCGGTGTAGGACATCAGCCCCTCGTACACCGCGCCCAGCTGGTTGATGCCGAGCTGCGCGTAGGAGATGAACCCGCCGCGCCCCTTCCTGCTGCCGCGCGAAATCATCAGCTTGCGCAGCACCTGGTACAGCGCCTCGTTGCGCAGCCGGGTGTCCAGCATCCGCACGCCCGGCTCGTCCGGGTCGTCGTCCGGGTGCGGCAGCCGGGTACCGATCAACCGGGTGCGTTCAGGGTCGAACAGGTCGGCCTTGAGCGGCTCGAAACGAAGCCCGTCCCCCTCCGAGAGCCGCGCCGCCTCCTCATCGGAGAGCTGGCGCCCGCGCGGGTTGTGGCCTTCGTTGACCATGCGGAACAGCAGGTCCAACGACTGGTACAGGTGTGTGCTGCGCCGAGCCTCCTCACCCACCAGATCGCCCGCGACCAGGTCACCGAGCCGCGCCATGCTGTAGCCCTGGACGTAGGCCTCGTCGTCGGCGGGGACCACGCCCAGCTCGGGCCGGGCCTCCGCGTACAGCAGGAAGAGGATCCGGTACAGGTAGCGCAGGGACTGGCGGGCCAGTTCGTCGGCGAAGGTGCGGTTCGACTTGGTGTCGATCCGCTCGGGGGCCACATCCTGATCCCGTAGCCGGGCCAGGACCTCGTTGGCGATGATCTCGACCGAGTCCCGCAGCCCTTCCCGCAGCTCCTTGGACACACCCACGGCGTGCTGGCGGGAGGCGTCGACGAGCGTCGCGATGGGTTCTGTGCCGCCCTCCTCAGAGGGCAGGAGCGCCTGGGCGCCGAAGAGCGCTCCGATGGTGCCGAGTTCGTCGGTGTCGTTGCGTCCGAGCGCGGTGTCCAGGCTGGCCGCGAGGTAGCGGCCCTCGCCCCACACCGAGCGGTCGGCGAGGACCACCACGCCCCCGGACAGGATCAGCACGTAGCGCAGGTTCTCGTCCTTGGCGAACAGCCAGGAGACCAGCTTGGCGCCGAGGGTGATCTGCTCGCGACCGCCCAGATCCACGGGGTCGATGAGCCAGCCCGCGCCGTTCTCGTCCAGGGCAGCATCGGGGGCGGGGGCCCAACCGCACTCGACGGCGGCGACCGTGCCCTCGTACAGCGCCAGCCGCACCGGGACCAGGTCATCACCCTGTGGGAAGGGCGGCTCCAGCGGCTCGTCCTTCGGGCTGAAGCCGAGCGCGGTGAGCACGTCGCGGTGCAGGGCGTGCAGGAGCCTGTGGTGGGCCCGGACCTCGGCGTCACTGGGCTCGGTCCCCTCGCGCACCTGTTCGACGTGGTCGGCCAGTGCCGGGCGGACCTTGAAGTACCGCGCCTTGAGCTGGCGCAGGCCCAGGCGCGGGGTGACGGGTTCGGGACTCCTGTTCTCGGCCCGGGCCCGGGCGTTCTCCTGTTTCTCCAGGCCGGTCCAGTCCTTGAAGGGACCGTCCTTGCCCTTGAGCTGTTTGGGCAGCACCTCGGCCAGATAGTGGGCGGAAAAGTACTCTCCCTGGTTGGCCAGCGAGTCGTAACCCATCAGTTCTCCCCCTTCACCACGGCGAGGACGCGCAGTAGCGGTTCGCCCGCGGTGCTCATCCTGCGCATCAGACGCTGCTGTTCGGCGTAGGTGTCGTGCACCCGTTCCTTCTTCCGCTGGCCGCGCGGGTCCTCACCCAGACCCTGGAGGCTGAGCTGCTGCCACTGCTCCAACCGCTGCTGGGGACGGGCCAGGTCCTCCTTGATGCGGGCGTCGTACTCGGCGCTGCGCTCCTCCAGGTGGGCCCGGGCCGCGCGGACGGCTGCCGGGACCAGCTCTTGGATCCCGCTCAGGTCCCCGGGCTGTCCGGTGTTGACCATTCCGGTGCCCACCCCCGCCCGCCGGACGGCCTCGAACATGTCCTCCACCCGGGGCTCGCCGGGCAGGCCGGTGACGGCCATCCACTCCACCACCGTGGGCTGGCCCAGCTCGTTGGAGTAGGTGCCCTGAACGAGGAAGACGGGGGCGTCGACGTCTGCCCGGAGTACCGGGGCCTCGTTGCGGTGGGTCTGGACCTGGACCTTGTCCACCAGCCACTCCACCAGCGGGTGCAGGTCGCTGACGTAGCTGGTGTCCGGCCAGGTGGTCTTGGTGGCGCGGGCCTCGTCGAGCCGCTTCTGGGCGTGCTCGCGGTCGAAGGTGATGCGCAGCCGCTCCTTGACCTTGAGTTCGCGCAGGTAGTCGACGGGCAGTGCGCTGAGGCGGTGTGCCAGGTCCCGGGGCGGTTCGAAGGCGAGGATGCGCTCGTCCTCGTCGACGGAGACCTCGCCGGCGACCGTGCCCAGCGCGGCGCGGACGAACTCCTCGGTGGAGCCGAAGAGCTGGGGCTCGGGGGCCCGTTCCGGTGCGGCCTCCCCCTCGGGCACGCCCACGTCGCCGAAGAGCACGTCCCCGGCCCAGGCCGAGCCCTCTTCCTGCTGTTGGTGCGCGGCGTCCAGGGACTCGTCCACGGTGCGGCCCTTGAGGAGGTCCTGGATGAGCCGGTCCTCCTCCTTTTTCGCACTGAACAGGCCGGTGACGGTCTCGGCGGTGCCCATGGCCCGGTGGGCCTTCTCCTCGCGGTCGAGGAGCCTCTCGGAGACGACTGTGTCGTCTTTGGCCCCCTCGACAGTGGAGGTGAGGACGAGGGCACGGAACTGGGGGCGGTGCTTCTGCCCGAAGCGGTCAATGCGGCCGTTGCGCTGCTCGATGCGGATCAGGGACCACGGGAGGTCGTAGTGGACGATGTGGTGGCACTGGCGGTGCAGGTTGACGCCCTCGGAGGCGACGTCACCGGTGACCAGGACGCGGACCTTGCTGGTCTCCAGGGCGAAGTCGCTGATGATGCGCTGCTGCTCGGTGTCGGAGAGGCCGCCGTGCATGAGCGCCACCTGCTCGGGCTCGAGCCCGAGCTGCTCGGGCAGGGTCTCGTCCAGCCACTCCAGGGTGGGCACGGACTCGGAGAAGACCACGGCCCGGGTGGGGCTCTTGGCCTTGACACCGATCTCCTTGAGCTCCTTCACCAGGCCCTTGAGCTTGGCGGATTCGGCATCGCCGATCTCAGCGACGAGGTCGCGAAGGTCGAGCAGGGCCTTGTGCTCGCGCTCGTCCTCGCCGTCCTTGAGCCCGCCGGTGCCGGTGTAGGTGATGGTCTTCAGCCGGTTCTCGACCGTGGTGGCCAGGGCGACGTGCGAGGACAGGAAGGCCTTGAGCAGGGTGTACGGGAACAGGCGGCGTTCCTTGCGGACCACGGGGCCGCCCTCGCGCTCCTCGCCCGCCAGCCACGTCCGGGTGAGTTCGGCGAAGACCTTCTCCTCGGCTGGGGTCGCGGCGCAGCGCACCGACACCGAGGGACCGCGCTCGGGCCAGTCGTCGCCCATCTCCGCGCGCACCTCGGGGTGCACCTTGGTGCGGCGGATGTAGAGGTGTTCGATGTCCTTGGCGGAGTAGTCCTTCGGGTCGGCGATGGCGGCCGGGTCGAGCAGGCGGATCAGCTCGGCGAAGGACTCGGAGTTCCCGTTGTGCGGAGTGGCGGAGGCCAGCAGCAGGGCGTCGGTCTGGGCCGCCAGCAGCCGGGCGAGCTGGTTGCGGAGGTTGCCCTCGTTGATGAGGTTGTGCGACTCGTCGATCACCACCGCGTCCCAGTGCATGCTGCGCAGGTGCTGGCCGTACTTGCCCTGGTTCTTGAGGGTGTCCACGGAGATGATGGCGCGTTTGAAGTACAGGAAGGGGTTACGGCCCGCGGGGATGTCGCGCTGGACGCGCTCCAGGCCCACCGAGTCCAGGCGGACCAGCGGGATGGCGAAGCGGGTCCACAGCTCCTGCTGGAACTGTTCAAGGACCTGCTGCGGGGTGACGACGAGGATGCGCTCGCCCCGGCCCCGGCGGATGAGCTCGGCGAGGATCAGGCCGATCTCCAGGGTTTTGCCCAGGCCCACCACGTCGGCGATGAGTACGCGCGGGCGCAGCTCCCGGAGGGCGAGTTCGGCGGGACGGCGCTGGTAGACGAGGTCCTTGAGGAGGAACTTGTCCGGCATCGCCAGGCGCCGCTCGGACTGGGGCAGCGGGGTGCGGCGCAGCACCGACTCCAGGTAGAGGCGGCTGCGGGCGTACCCGGAGGAGTCGTCATGCACCAGCCTGGTCCGCTCGGGGTCCAGGGCGGTGACCTCCTCGATCCCGGTGAAGAACACCGCGTCCTCACCACGGACGAACTCCGATACCCCGACGGCCCTGACAATGTGCCCGTCCACCGCCGAGGCGGCCGGGGTACAGGTGCGCACCATCCACTCCGCGTCACGTACCTCCACCCGGGCCCCGGGGGCGAACGGGCTCGTCTGCGTCGCGCCTGCGCCTTCGGTCACTGGTTGACCCTCACTGTCCGCTGCGAATCGAGATATCCGGATCGGCACTGCGATCCGGCCTGTGTTGTCTGTGGCCCCAGGAGCCCTGAGAGGTCACGCGCCACGGACGGTTCCGGTTGACGCATCCACCGCCTACACGGCGATCGGGAGCACCTTGTTATCGGGTATCCGTCGGCCGGTGACCGGGAGCCGGGCCGGGAAGTACTGCCGGGTGGCCCCGGTTTGCCGGGAAGCCCCGGGTCGTCTGGTGGCACCGAGCTGTCAGGCGGCCGGACGCGCATAGGCCTTGCGCAGCCGTTCGGCCGTACGTGCCGCAAGGCCGACCCGCTTCCCTGTTCTGGCCCCGGCCCCGGACGTGCGGGAATGGTCGACCGTCTCCACCCGGGTGACGGGTGCGTGCCGTTTGGCCGGCGGGACCTCGTCGGTGATCCCCGTGCCCGGGACGTACGTTCTCTCCACGAGGTGGGCGCGGGCCGCCGCGGGTGACAGGTGCTCGGCGGCGAGTTGCTCGGTGAGCTGCGCGCGCACGTCCGCCAGGTTCGGCCGTTCCTGTGGTTCGACCGACATCAGCGCGGTGACCAACGGGACCAGCCCGGCGGGGACCCCGGTCAGGTTCGGTGCGATGTCCGGGTTGACCACGGCGAAGCCCAGAGCGTCCGGGGTGGCTCCCTCGTAGGGGTACTGGCCGGAGGTGGCGTAGACCAGCAGCGCCCCGAGGGCGTACACGTCTGCCGCGGCGCCCACCGAGGTCGGTGCGGTGAACTGTTCCGGTGCCATGAACCGGGGGGTGCCCAGACGGAGGTTGGTGTGCGTCAGGTCGCCGCCCGCGCCGCCGATGGCGACCAGCCCGAAGTCCACCACCTTGGGCCCGTCGGGGCCGAGCATGACGTTGGCGGGTTTGAGGTCCCGGTGGAGTAGGCCCGCGGTGTGGATGTCGGTGAGCGCGTTGGCCAGGACGAGTCCAAGCGCCGTTCCGGTCACCGTGTCCAGGGGGTCGTGCCGCTTGAGATAGGTGGCCAGGTCAAGGCCGGGGACGTACTCCAAGGCGAGCCAGGGGGTCTCGTCGGTGTCCTGCCCGGACTCCACGAGTGCGGCCACACCGGGCCCCTGGACCATGCCCAGGGCAGTGGCCTCGCGGTCGAAGCGCTCGCGCAGATCGCTCTGTTCGAGGCCGCCGACGTGCAGGGTCTTGACCGCCACCAAGGTGTCCTCGTCGGTGCGGCCCGCGTAGACCACGCCCATCCCGCCCCTGCCGAGTCTGCCCAGGATCTCGATCCCGCCGAGCACGCGGGGGTCTGCGGGGGTGAGTGGCTGCACTGGGGGTCCTGCCAATACCTCGGGGGTTGCGCGTGAGTCGAGGGAGCACACGGTCTGCGGACCCAGGTTAGCGCCGCTGACCTGCGTACTGACCCGGGACCAAAGTCCCTCTCGGAACTCTGGCCACATGCGGTCACTGTTGACACACCCGGCCGGGGAGGCGGCATACGGGGAACACGGCGAAACGGTTCACGAGGAGGATCGGTGTCTGGGATCTTGGGCGCATGCCCCACGTCGAGGTCTCACAGGACACGGACCGCCAGCTCGCGCTCCTCGCCCGTTGGGAGGGAAGCAGCAAGGGTGAGGTCATCGCCCGGATCCTGACCAGGCTGTCCGTGGTGGAGGAGCCCCCGGGGTCCACGAACGAGGATGTGAGAGTCCCCGTGTACGGCTGCTACAAGAAGCAGCGTGTCGAGGGGTGGTTCGACCCGGCGACGCGCAGGCTCTGTATCGTCTCGCCTCCGTGGGACGGCCAGGTGTTCAAGCACCCCAGTCCTGCGGCCGGTGCG
The DNA here is from genome assembly GCF_056173285.1 of Nocardiopsis sp. iso_40. Taxonomy (NCBI): domain Bacteria; kingdom Bacillati; phylum Actinomycetota; class Actinomycetes; order Streptosporangiales; family Nocardiopsidaceae; genus Nocardiopsis; species Nocardiopsis sp. iso_40. Next base: position 3,736,759 of record NZ_CM149666.1, read on the forward strand.
GTGGTGGAACAGGCCAACTCGCTGCTTCCCTCCGAGGAGAAGGTGAGCACCTCGCGCAACGGCTGGATCTTCTGGAGGCTGGCCGCCACAGGGGAGAAGATCGAGACGCTGCGCACCGGAAAGGCCGCAGGCCGACGTTCCTAGCCCTCTAAGCTACCGACCAGCGACCCCAGTGCCCGTGTCCTGCTCAAGGAAGCGGTGCGGTGGCGGCTGCCCCGCCATTGGAGACGGCCGCCACCGGCTACACGGCCGAGATCACCACAGCTCGAAAACCGGAGGCAGGAGCCGGTCCAGGGTTTCGACGTCGGGGACTTCGGCCAGACCCGTGGAGGAGGCGACCCAGTAGGAGCCGGTGCGCTCCCCGTACCAGACGATCAGGTGCGGGTTGCGGGCCTGGACGGCGGCGGCGAGGGTGTGCTCGTTGCGGTACTCGGCCAGGTGCCCGCCCAGGCGGGGCAGCCGTTCGGCGCGGCGTCGGCGGCAGGAGGGGTGCTGGCAGGACGGGCAGACCGGGCCGACGAGCGGGGTGCGGCGGGGCAGTGCCGGGCGGGACCGGTACAGCGGGTCACTGGTGCGTCGGGGTGCGGGGATAGGATTCGTCATCGATCCTGCTTTCTGACTATGCGAGGTCTGGAATTCGGGATTGTTGGGGCCCGGGAAGCGTTGCCGCGCTTTCCTGGGCCCTTCTTCCGTTTCGGAGTACTGCTAGCGGGCCAGTTCGGACCAGACGCTGTCCTGCAGGTCATAGGCCAGGTAGAACCACACGTTCCGGAAGGCGGGGCGGCCGTTGTCACCCCAGCTGGTGGCCAGGGCGTCGACCATGGCCAGCCCCCGCCCGGCCTCGGCGCTGGGGTCCAGTCCACCGGGGTCAACGGTCAGGTATTCGCGGTTGTGGACGCTCCAGCTCCTGTCTGTGAGCGACCCGTCGTCACGGCAGGTCAGTCGGAGTCCGTCCCGCTGGCGCTCGCACAGCAGGGTGTAGGAGCGCCCGGGCAGCCCGGAGCGGGAGTGCTTGAGCGCGTTGGAGGCGAGCTCGCTGCCGATGAGGGTGAAGAGGTAGCGGTAGTCGGTGCTCTGCTTCGCGGCACAGGTGTCCAGGAAGGCGCGAACCAGCGGGAGGAAGAGGGGCGAGGCACCGAAGTCGTAACGGCGGGACTGGTAGTAGGGCCGGTCTGGGCGGCCGTTGAAGTAGTGACGGAGGGAGTAGGGCACCAGCTCGTGGAGAGGGATGGTCACCTCGGCCATCGGGGGCACGGGGGCGAGTGTGGGCATGACGAACAGACTCCTTGGCGTGTGGGAGCGAGCGGATGGTTCGGTGTGCCCGCAAGGTTGGACCTTCACGATTCCCGAGCAGCGGGAAGGGGGCACGGCGTAGCCTGATCATCAGCGACGCTGCGTGATATTTCGATCACTGGCTACGTTCAACACCATACTCTCAATCACACTACAGTCAACGGATAACTAGAAATTTGAGAGTTAGAGTCCTAGGATCCTGCCATGGCCATCGAACGAAGTCCCTCCCTACGCCTGCGTCGCCTTGCCGCCGAGCTACGCCGTGCCCGCGAACAAGCCAACCTGACCGGCTCTCAAGCTGCGAAGAAGCTCCAGTGGAGCGCGGGCAAGCTGAGCAAGATCGAGAAGACTGAGACCAAGCGCATCACCAGCGGTGATATTGACAAGATGTTGGACCTCTACGAGGTCAACGACTCCCCAGCACGGGAGGCCATGCATGCTCTGGCTAAGGACGCAAAGCTCAGAGGGTGGTGGTCCAAGTACAAGGACGTGTTCGGGGACCGCGCACTCCCCGACTTCGAAGCCGAGGCTTCAGTGATCCGGACCTTCACGACTCAAACGATTCCTGGATTGCTCCAGACGCCCGGGTACGCCGAAGCCATCTTCCAAGGCGGAAGGTATGTGAGCCCAGAGGAGATCCGACGCCGCCTGGAGTTCCGTATGGAGCGGCGGGAGATCCTGACCAGGTTCCGCCCCGTCCAGCTCCGAGCTGTCATCGACGAGGCTGCACTCCGTCGGCAGATCGGTGACACGAAGACGATGTGCGAGCAGCTCGGCCACCTGCTCTACATGGCACAGCTACCCAACATCGACATCCAGGTGCTGCCGTTCTCCGCTGGTGCCCATGCCGCGCTCGCCGCGCCGTTCACTATCTTGGAGTTCCGGGACCCTCTGGACACACCGATCGTTTACGTCGGAACCGTCACCGACGCCCTCTTCATCGAGGAAGCCGACGATGTCACTCAGTACAGCGCCACCTTCGGCGATGTCCAAGGGTCCTCTCTGAGTACAGCCCAGTCCGCTGCCTTCATCAAAGAGGTGGCCGCAATCCAAGAGAGCGACACGTGACAGACCTCGTATTCCGGAAGAGCAGCTACAGCGGCCAAGATCAGGACTGCGTCGAGGTCGCCGACCTGCCCTGCGGCGCCGCCCTCCGGGACTCGAAGCACCCCACCAAGGGCCACTTCCCCTTCCCCTCTGCCGAGTGGACCGCCTTCCTCAACTCGGCCCGCACCTCCCAGAGCTGACCTCGGCGACACGTGGTGGTCGGTGGGCATCGTCCCGCGACCACCACACTGCTTCTTGCCGCGGTTCCCCACCGATCGTCGGCTGCGCTACTCCACCCTCGCCCTTCGACAAGCTTTCAGGCCGGGATCGGCCAGCGGCGCCAGCGCCCTCTCCAGCTTCGTCCAGACCCGAGATCTGAGCACACGGGCGACCGAGGAATCTTGCGCTCGCTTTTCTCGGAGTGGCAATCCGAAAGCCACCGAAGGAAGCCAGACAAAACACCGGTTCCATCACTACAAATCAGCGCGCAACACCGGCACCAAATACCACGTCATTCGCATACTTCACCGGCATAGCCTCATCTTTCCGGCACGGGTTCCAACACGCGCTCCGAGCCATGCCAGCAGCACTGCCGAGAACAAATAATCAGCCTGGCTCAACACGAGCACCGTGGTATTTTTCTCGCACGCGCTCACCCCCGATTCCAGGAGCGCGTGGGAGGGCCACCATGACACGTCCCTGGGAAGCGGACCCGTCCGCTGACATGACTCGGAGGCTGGGCAGGTCTCCAGCCGAACTGGGTAACACCGACAGAGCCAGCGGTTGCCCTGACATCTGGGAACTCGACAACGGCGACATCGCCGTGATCGGGCGGGACCTGACCGACTCCTACGCAGAACGCCTGCCGTCGGGTGCGGCCATCGCAGAGGACGAACGTCTGGTCATCATCCCCCGCAACACCCTGATATCAGCGAAAGCGGACATCCCCGATGCTTGACACCATCGACGGCCTTTCCGGTGACCGGCTGGAGCTCGATCCCTACCTCGACGACTTCGATGGGCGTCTGGTATCGCTCAGGAACACCGATATCTGGAAGCTCGAACGGCGACAGGTCTTCCACCAGCCGGAAAGTGACAGTTGGATGGCGTTCCGGGAGGGACGCCACGACGAGTCCCTCCGGCTTCTGGAGAACAACCGCTCCTCCTTGCGGGAGGAATTCGCCGAACTCGCCCGAGCGGGATGCGTGCTGCGCCGAACCCGTGTCGTGGAGAAACCTTTCACGACGTATCTGCTGTGGGAACTGCACTCCCTCCACCTGCGGGCCCAGTGCGGCGAGGACGTCCGGATCATCTCCCCCGAACCCCTCGCGGCGTGGGAACACCGTGGCCAGGTACCCGAGATCGTCGGGCTCGGCGACGAGGTGACGTACAAGATCCGCTACGACGATCAGGGTGTTCTCCGGGGCGGGGTCCGGTTCACCGACCACGCCACCACCACACGGTGCCGCGCCGAGATCGCCACGCTCCACGAGACCGGTGAGGATCTGAAGCGCTACTTCCCGCGCGAGGTCGAGGGGGCCGAGCTCAGCCGTGACTGACCGCAGGCCCTCCGAACCCGGTGAAGAGCCCGGTGAGGGCCCCGACGAGCGACCCGGTTCCGGTGTCCGTACACAGATGGGCGCGGTCGCGGGCCGCGCGGTGCAGGCGCGGGACGTCCGGGGCGGGGTGCACTTCCACGGCCAGGGCCCGAGCGCGCACTCCGCTCCCGTACCCGGGCAGCTCCCCGGTGACGTGCACGGGTTCGTGAACCGGGTGGGCGAGCTGGAGGTGCTCAGCACCCACCTGCGCGCCGAGGACTCCGGCGGCGGCTCCGAGGCTCCCGTTCACGTCATCACCGGCACGGCCGGTGTCGGCAAGACCGCTCTGGCCCTGCACTGGGCCCACCGGGTGCGCGAGCGCTTCCCCGATGGCCAGCTCTACGTGGACCTGCGGGGATACGGGTCCGGTCCACCGGTCGAACCGGATCAGGCACTGGAACGCTTCGTCCGCGCGTTCGGGGTGCCCGCGGACGCCGTACCCGCGGACGTCGACAGCCGCTCCGCCCTCTACCGCTCCCTCCTGGCCGAACGGCGCGTGCTCGTCGTCCTCGACAACGCGGCGACCGCGGCGCAGGTACGCCCGCTACTTCCCGGGTCCTCGGCGTGCGTCGTGCTGGTCACCAGTCGGGACCGGCTGTCCGGGTTGGTCGCCCGAGACGGAGCGCAGCGTCTGACCGTGCGTACGTTGGAGCCGGCTGAGGCCGTGGAGCTCCTCGAACACGTCACCAAGAACCACCGGCCGCGCGATGAGCCACACGAGATCGCCGAGCTGGCCCGTCTGTGCGGAGAGCTGCCCCTTGCCCTGCGCATCGCCGCCGAGCGGGCCGCCGGACGGCCCCACATGCCCTTGGCGGAGCTGATCCAGGACCTGCGGGACGAGTCCGCCCTCTGGGACGCCCTCGCCACCGACGAGGAAGAGGAAGCCGACGCGGTCCGCAGCGTCTTCGCCTGGTCCTACCGGGCCCTGCCGGAGGAGACCGCACGCCTGTTCCGGCTGCTCGGGCTGCATCCCGGCCACGACTTCGACGCGGGCTCCGCGGCTGTCCTCAGCGGTCTCCCGACCCGGCGGGCACGGCGTGTTCTGGACATGCTCGTGGGTGCGCACCTGGTGGAACAGACCGGCCCGGACCGGTACCGCTTCCACGACCTCCTACGCTCCTACGCACTGGACCAGGCACGCCGCGAGGAGCCACCGGAGAACCAACAGGAGGCCTTGGGGCGCCTGCTGAGTTGGTACCTGCGCACCGCTGACGCCGCTGCCAGGGCGGTGGACTCACCGCTGCGGCAGCTGGAGCCGGGATCAGGTCCGACCGGGAGTGCTTCCGACGGTGTCCGCGAGTTCACCGACAACGCGGACGCCATCCGATGGTTCGAGGCCGAGAGCAGGAACCTGGTCGCCATGGCCGAGACCGCCGCCGGGGCGGGGATGGACGCAATCGCCTGGCGCCTACCGGTCGTGCTGAGACACGTCTACGTGTACCGAACGCCCATGAGCGCCTGGATCGCCACGACCCTCCTCGGGCTCGGTGCGGCCCGGCGGGAGCAGGAGCACGCGGCCGAAGCGGACCTCATGGAGAGTCTGGGTATGGCGTATGTGCAGTCCCATCGCATGCGGGAGGGCATCACGCACCATCGGCAGGCTCTGCGGTTACGGCAGGAGCTGGGTGACGAGCTCGGGGAAGCCATGTCGCTTAACGCGCTGGGGCTGGCGCATCTGCGCGAGCACCGGCTCGACGAGGCGCGCGAGGACTTCGAACGCTCACTCGACATCGCCCGGCGTCTGGGTGAGCGGCGTTGGGCGGGGATCGCGCTCGGCAATCTGGCGGACGCGCTGCTCGATTCGGGAGAGCTTCGTGCGTCAGTGGCCCTGGCCGAGGAAGCTGTCGCGATACACCGCGAGACCGGCAACAGGATGAGCGAGTTCGCCTGCCTGGCCTGTCTGGGTGCGGCATGGCGGGAACTGGACTCGACCGACCGCGCGCTGTCCTACGCGCAGCGTGCTCTCGATGTCGCCCGGGAACTGGACAACCCGGTCCGGGAGGGGTTCGCGCTCCTGGAGCTCGGTAGGGCCCAAGCGCTGCTCGCCCAGCCGGAGGAGGCCCTGGCGAGTTTCCACGAGGCGGCTGCTCTGCACCGCTCGATCGGTGACCACGTGCGCGAAGCCGAGTCCTTCGAGGGCGCGGGCGAGGTCTACCAGTCACTCGGACGCCTGGTCGAGGCAGCACAGTTCTTCCGCCGGGCGGTAGGCGGATACCGCAGGAACAAGGCCCGCTGGAACCTCGCGGTATGCCTTGACCGCCTGGCCGCCGTGCTGTCCCGGAACGGCGAAACGGAGGCGGCGCGCGGGCACTGGCGCGAAGCACTGGAAGCCCTGTCGAACCTGGCTGACCCCAGAGCCGAGCACCTGCGTGAGACGGTCACCGGCCGCCTCGATGATGCGACCGGTTGACGCCTTTCGAAGGGCAGCGGACTGCACGAAGGCGTGCTTCGACGGGTTGACACCACCGGTCCGGCACCACGACGTTGTGGCCGCTTCCGGCCACCGGGCACCTTCGCAGGTTGGCGTGTTGCCTCGCGCTCGAAGCATCTTCGGTGTCGTGGTTCCGGACTAGGGTTTTGCCCGGCACACGCAATGCTCAGGAACGAGGTAGGCAATAGGAACTCGGAAGTACCCCGAACCCAGCGGGTCAACGAAGCAAGAACTCTGGCGCCTCTCCGCCGGCATGTGCTACCTGTGTCGGTGCGAACTGGATCCGACCACGCGTGGAGACCTTCCGACCGCCGTGGCAGCGCACATCACCGCCCACGGCGACGCCGGCCCCAGGGCCGACCCCGCGATACCGATCGACCAGCGCAACTCGATCGACAACCTGCTGTACCTGTGCCCTTCCTGCCACAGCAGGATCGACAAGAACTCCGGGGCCGGGTACACCGCCGAGGAACTCCTCGACACCAAAGACAGGCACGAGGCCTGGACTCGCTCCCTGCGCCAGGCGGGGAGCGCGTGGAACGTCCGCTACCACCACGTCGATTTCGTCAACATCACGCGCCTGGCCATGCTGCCCGGGGCGGACGATGTCCTGCGGGTCGCGCAGGACATCGGTCTGGACACGAGCGCGTCATTTCGGAGCCAGGGGATGCTGGCGGGTGTCTTCGTCAAACGGGTCAAGCCGATCTTCGAGAACTGGGGGGAGCGAGCCCTGGACCTCGATCCGGCCGAGCCGATCGATGTGAAACCGGGGATGGTGGTGTCCTTCGACGCCCCGGTGCGGGCGCGCAACATCAGGCGCGCCCGGTATCTGGCCCGTATCAGCGGCTCCATCAAATGGGATCCTCATCTACGGTTCGCCTACGGCAAGCGGACCGTCGCCATCCGGTTCGACCCGGTCTGGCTGACCACGGCGACCTCCCTCACCACACTGGGCACGGCCGAGAAGGAGGCGGTGACCTATGCGGGGCTGGGAACGGTCGTCGCGGTGACGAAGGAGGAAATCCAGGTCTCGGCGATGGTCTTCGGTCAGCCCGACAACGGTGTGAACACCTTTGTTCGGTCCATGTCGAGCATGAGCCCCAGAGGAAGAAGCAACATCGAGTTCGACCGCATGGTGGACTCCAGGAGCGCGAGAGGAACGCGTATGAGCAACGGTTCCGGAAAACGAAGCACGGTCGACGCCGTCCTCTACTTCGACGAACTGCACGAGCAGATCATCGGCCCCGAACCGATGGAGAAAGCGGTCTTCGGCGCCGCCGCCAAGGCCATCCCCGAATACCGGCGTGACATGCGCGTCGGGCTGGCGCCGTTGAACGTCTGGGCACTCACCAAACACGACTACACCCCCACCGATGTGGCCTCACACCTTGTCGCCTCTTCGGAAGAACAGTGGAGTTCGTTCTCCATTCCCCGTCTGGGCGACCTCATCTCCCAGACGGAGATCGCCTACGCCCTCCTTCGGGGCGTGCAGGTCCAGTACCTCGAAGACCTGGACGAGATCCTCATCGAGGACTTCCCTCCTTACCGGGGTGCTTTCCAGCTCCTCAGCGGAAACCGCTATCACAAAAGCCTTCACAGCTGCGTCGACAAGTTCCGGATCCGTGGGGGCGATCTGCGCGTCCTGTACAGCGCACGAGACGTGTACGAGGAGGAAGGCTTGGACGAGTCCGTCATCGAGTACTGGAATCGCACGGGCCTCTTCTCCTCAGTGGCGTGGGAAGAGGACGAGGCACGCAGCCAGGCGGATGAAGAGGAGGCCAGGAGGTTGATGGGAGACTTCATGAGCGGTTTTTGACCTCACTCACCGAACGTTCTCACCGCGGGGCCGGGCGGTTGGAGACAGGCGGCGGCCATCCGCCCGCTCGGCGACCAGCACAGGCTGCGGACGGTGTCGGTGTGGCCGCGCAAGGCAGCGGAACAGCGCCTGGGGACGAGCGCGGACAGCTGAGCGCCGTGTCGGCGCCCGCTGCCCTCTCCCCCCACTCTCAGCCAAGACCGCGCCTCTCCCCGCCACCAGCGCCAGGATGTACCCCGGCCTGCGCAGATCCGCCCACGTGAAGCGGATGATACGCACCCCGGGGTACAGCCTCTGGAGCGCGTTCTGCCGCTCGCGGTCTCTGGCTAGCTGTACTGACCTGAGAGGTTAGGAACGCGGGATGCTGTGCGACCCGATCCCGTCCGCCTCCCCGCTGAGCCGGGCCCCCGCCGCCGGAGGTCGTTCCTGGCGAGCCCGTACGCCGGGCCTGCGACAGGAGAGTGCGCCATACTGACCGACTGCTACCGCGAGAGCGGCGGCCGTGGGGGCCTGCGCGGCGTGATACGGGAGGGCTTGGCCTAGGATGGCGTGGTTCTAGGTGGCACGGTGCTGCGTAGGGTTTATATCCCCACTATCGGCACGCTCCTGCACCTGCGCCACGAGCAGCCTCTCCCCTGTGCATAAGCGGCCACGCCTCTCACGAACTCCCGCTCCGGAGTCACCCACCCCATCTGCCTCTACGGCCCCCGAAGAGGGCTCGGAGAGCGAACTGCGCAGGCCTGGATGGGTCAGGACCAAATCGCGATCGGCTCCCCTTGCTCGCCGCGTTCCGGAGGTTCTGGAGGTTCAGGGCAGGACGTGGCCTGACCGTTGGCGATTCGATGCGCGGTCCACGCCGCCGCGGCTGCGTCCAGGACGTCGTCAACCGCCACCGTTCCGCCGGTGCCGAGGTCCTCGGGGATGCAGACCCCAGCCTCACTGAGGAGGCGGTCTCGCGCCCTCTGTCCGTTCCAGGTCTTCTTGGAGAAGACCAGCGGCCGCCCGGCCATGGTGCGAAACGACAGTTCGGGATGAACCTCGAACAGGCGGTGCGCACCGGCGCTCCTGAGGGCGTCGGCTTCAAGGATCTTCGGAAACAGGGAGTACGCAAAGATGGAGAGACCCTGACCCGTGACCTTCTTGCACAACGCGTTGGCCTCATCGAAGCCGACGGTCTCCACCACGCTTCTCGGCGGAATCGGGAAGACGGCTTTCGCGAGCTTCCCGAGCATCTTGGGCACGCGCAGATCACATTCGCGCCAGCCGATCCCTTTCAGTCCCAGGGGGATGTCCACGGTCGCGGCCGCAGCCGCAGCCGCAGCCACGTCGACGGCCTCTTCCAGACTCGGGCACACCCGGACATGATGGAACTCCCCGTTGACGAGGTGAACCGCCACCCAGCCCTTCTTGCATCCGTCGACGCCGATGACCTCCATGTGCTCAGTCTCACACTGCCGCGTCGGAGAGGGAAGCGCGTGGAACGGACCACATCATCCAGAACAACGTCCCCACCAAGCTGCCCGACCACATACACGGGCTCACGTCCGGGTGAATGGCCCTCTGTTTCGCACGGCGAACACCGAAGACCGCAGGTGTGAGAAGCAGTGGCTCTGTCCCCTCGTCCTCCCTCACCGAAGAGGATCAGGAAACCAGCGCGGCCTCCGGTGCGGCGAAACCCTTCGGCAGCAGCACCTGCTCGGAGTCACTGATGATCCCCGCCGGGTGGCCGTCCAAAGCCGCGGGGCCCTGGGGGCCGCGCATCGGGCACAGCAGCCACAGTCCTACGGGCTGGTGCCCGCTTCGCGTGCCTCCTGGACGAGGGAGCCCAGCAGGGCGCGGGCCGGCGCGTAGCGGGCCAGGGGGTCGCCCGGTACATCAACACCACACCGCCCTCACCACGTGTGGCGGACCCCGCCGAACGCACCCGGCGGCCAAGCCGTTCGAAGACGTCGCCCAGTATGCGCTCGAAGGCCGCGGGGCGGCTGTTGTCGGACTCGACCAGAACATCCCAGTTCAGACCGCCGCCGATCTCCCCCAACAACTCGTCGACCACGGTGACGAACTCGGCGGAGACGTCGAAGGGCACCACACCGGGGGCGCCCAGCAACGCCTGGGCACTGCGCTCGGTGTCGGGCATCCAGGTCTTGAGCTCGCGGAACCCCCGCTTCGCACCGAGGCCTCCAGTTGCTGCCAGGCCCGGGCCGAGGCCTCGTCGAGCTGCCCCGGGGCGTGGTGCGGCCCCGTGTGCGCGGAGGGCTGGGTACGTAGTCAGCTCCAGGTACCAGTACGTGGTGCCCTGGTACTCACGCTTGCGGAGTTTGGGGTACTTGCTGACCAACAGGTTCCACAGCTGCCTGTCCCCGGGGCCGTCGAGCGCGGGGAAGCACACCCTGACCCGGTCGCGTACCTACTGCGGGGTGATACCAGGCGCACCCAGGTAACCGACGGCCTGGGTGAGCTGGAGCGCCCTTTCCAGGTCCAGGTCAACCGGATAGAGCTCCAACCGGGGGGGTGACCTCGGCGCGGCTGGAGGCCACCGCGGCCAACTGCACCAGGCCGGCGTCGGGGAAGGCTTCCATTCCCTCGGGCGGGGTGACAGCGCGCAGCGTCTTCCGGACCGTGGCGGGGGTGGGGAGGGGTCCCCGGGCCTGACACGGACCAGTTCGTCCGCGCGGTACCCGAGTGCCTCGGCGTAGTGCTCTTGGACCAGTAGGCAACAGCGTTTCGCAAGTCCTCATCCACGCGCTCCTGGTCGCGCTGTACACGCTCCGCGACCTTGCGGTGGGTGAGCCACCAGCCGGTGCGGGCCGCAGCCTTCTCGGGGGTACCGAGAAGCTCGCGTACAGCCTGCACCCACTTCTCGTTGGTCTTGGTGGAGGCAGGGATGAACCGGCGGATCACCTGGTCAAGTTTGGCCTTCTTCTTTTCGTCGCCGTCAGCGTCTCGGGGCAGTTTGACCCGGGTGGCGACAGCGTGCTCCGCCACGTCCAGCCGCTTGCGCCAGTCGGTGACCGTCGACGACCTGGCCGGATTCCTGTGGGAGGTGGGCCGAGGAGACCTCTTCCTCCATTCACGACAGGAGCGCAACACCGCGATGCAGTTGCGACCCGCGGTCTACGCGGTCTACGGACTCATGTCGAACATGCCGCGGTCCCGGCGCAGGGCTTTCCTCGCTGAGTGCTCGGACTGCTCGTTGCCCATGGACAAGAGTGTGCTCCGAGCGGCCGCCGACATCGCGCCCGAGGACGTGCAGGCTCTCCTGAACGGGAAGGTGCCAACGCGCGGGAACGGCCACGACGCTGCACTGGAACCCGAGGCCCAGCGCATCGCCTACCAGATGGTCAGTACCCGCAGCGTCGGCTCCGAGCTCCCCTGGCACGAACTGATCGACCATCTGCACCTGTGGTGGGACACCGAATCCGCTTGACCAGAGTCCCCGTTGCACTGATCCGGCTCTCCAAGCGCGGACGGGCCAGACTTCCCTAATCCGCCGATCGAGCCTTTCCCCTCCCGACGCACCGGGGCCAACACGTCCTCTTCGTTGCCGCGCTCAGGTTCCGACCGTCAGGACTGCGCAAGTGGCGGGAGTGGACTCGGCTGTGGGATCGGCAGTGGTCCCGGGAAAGCACTCGAATCGATGAGCTCAGTGAATTCGACGCACCCGATCTCTCGGACGAAAAATCCCCACCAAAGTTCGCCACCACCGACTTCCTCAGAAAGTCGTACTGGGCCAAACGAGGCAAGTTCGACATGGCCGATGAGCGGTTCACCTCCTACTCGGCCAACACCTCCTCCGGGCTCGCCCCGACCAGTGTTCTCGGGTGGGCCGGTTGGGACGCAGCGGAACGCGCCCGGGCCCTGGTGGACCTCATCGAACGGAACCTGGCGCCGCCCCAGGCCTCCACGGAAACCATGGTCCCGCTGCTCGCAGGGCTGGCCGAAGTACTGCCCTGGGTCGACCGGGTGGGGGCCGGGATCGGTCCTCGCTGCTCACCACGCGACGCCCACGAGCTGAAGGAACGGTTCGCGGAGTACCTGGCTCGACTGGAACTCACCGAGGAACAGCTCTCTTCGTGGGCACCTCCCGCTCCCCGTCGCGGGCGCCCTCCCAAGGGAGCCAAACGCTGAAGGCTGGGGAAGGCCGGGCTACTGTTACGGCGTCCGTACAGGACTCCGTCTTCTCGGGTTTGCCCGTGCCTTCCCGTCCCACACTCCACGGCCCGCCGCACATCTGTGGACAGCTGCCCGCCGCAATTGTCGGACCCCGCTGTGGCAACCGCCGCCCGGAGCGAAAGTCGTCCCCACTCACTCTCGTGGCTCCGATCCGGGCCCAGGGTCCAGGATGCGGCACTCACGTTCTGGTCTGAAGCACCAGCGTGCGCGCTCCCCGGTCGTGCACCGTCCGTCCCCACGGATCTCCCTGCGCCGCGAGCGACCAGAGCAGGACCAGGAAGTTCCCCAGCAGCGGGACCGTCTGCGGTAGCCCGAACAGGGCCGCCCTACGCGCCGCCTGTCCGTGCGAGAGCGGCCCGGCGTTCCGTGCGTTCACGACCCTGATGCCCACCATCATCTTGCCGAAGGTCGCGCCCCGGTATCTGAGGAACAACCAGTCGTAGAGGAACAGCAGGACACCCCAGCCGAAAAAGAACAGGACCGCTATGACATAGGCCAGTGCATCCATGAAGCTCTCCGAAACGGTGAACGCCGACACCACCCCGACCGTGACGAAGACGGATCCCAGCGCGAAGAGGAAAACCAGCCCGTAGTCGATGATGCGCGCGGCCAGCCTTTCCCGGAAGCGTGCGAGCGGATCCGCGGCGGGCGACCGCGGCGGGACGCCCGGGGCAGGTGAGAGCGGCCGTGGCGCGGATGGATTTACGGACCCGGAGATCTGCGGCGTTCGTGGTGGGGCCGCGGGCGCGAAGCGTGGCTTAGGGACCGCAGCACCGAGCCCGGGGCCGCGCTGGCCCTCAGGCGGGATCGGAGGTGAGGGCGGTGGAGCCGGTTCCACGGAAACCGATGTGCGGGCGGGGATCACCTCCGCCCGGACTGGTAGATCGGTCTCCTCCGCCCTGCCCTCCAAGGTGAGCGTTCCCTCCAGACTGCCCGCTCGCCTCGTGTCCACCGACACGTCGATGGCGTCCGTCTCCGTCACCACGTGGATCCACTCGTTCCGGGGGCGCGGCACACAGTCGCGGGCCAGGGGCGGCCCCAGGAGCTGAACCCGTCGGTGCGGTTCCTGCTCGTACTGACCGACCCGGCCGAAGTCCAGATGTTCCGGTGAAGGGCGCACCGCCATCTCGGCCAGCGCGTGGGAAGCGTCGTCGGCGATCGACCGGATGTCGTTGCGGACCAGTCCGTGCAGGGCCCGGCACGCCGCCTCCGCGATCTCCCTGTCCTGGCTCTGCAGGCGCCTGCGGAGCTCGGGCACCGAACCGTGCCGAGCAAACGCGTCGGGGCTGGAGACCGCCAGCCTGAGGTCCTCCGGCAGCCCCTCACCGTCGGTCCGCCGCCTCGTACTCCGGGCCAGGTAGACGTTCCCCTGCAGGTGGATGCTGCGGCTGGGCGTCTGGTGCGGGTTCTCCTGGCGCACCCTGTCGTAGACGTAGTCGTACAGCTCGTTGACGGACACGCGCCCGTCCGCGTCCAGGTCCGCCTCGCCCGAGGCCAGCCCCGAGCTGAGCGCCCGGGTGAACACCGAGGGGCACACCTGCCGGTCCGCGCTCAGGTGCGTGCCCTCGAAGGCGTACTCCATCGCGTTGGAGGCGGTGATCACCGCGAATCCGTGTCCGCTGTCGAAGCCCTCCTCGGAGAAGGTGTCGAACACGTTCACGTCACCGGCCGCGCGCGGAACCATTCCCTCCATGAAGGCACCGCCGTAGCAGCAGTCGAGGAGGAGCACGATGTTGCGGGCCCTGCACTCGGTCATGCACCTGCGAACGAAGTCCGCCGACACCGTGGTCGAGGACAGCCGGTGGGGCAGGGTGTCGGCGGCTGCGAAGAAGAGCTGCCCCGAGGCGTTCTTCAGGCCGTGGCAGGAGAAGTGCAGCAGCAGTGAGTCGTTCTGGGTGCGGTCGGCGAAGAAGTCCTCCACCTGTCTGGCCACCATGTAGGCGGGCCTGTTGCGCACAACCCCGACCCCGAACCCGCCGATCTCCGGGTTCTCCAGGACCTCGGCCAGGGCGACGGCGTCCTCTCCCGGTGCGAGCAGGTGTTCGAGGCCGTCGTCCTCGTAGGTGTCCGTGGCGACGATCAGGGCGTGGCGATCGCCGTTCACCGCTGCTCACCGTTGCCGGAGTGGCGGCCGACGAAGAGGTCGAACGACCTCGCGGCCTGCTCGGTAGAGGCGTCGGAGATCTCCAGGACGTCCCCGTCGATCACCAGTCGGATGGTCGGGCGCTCCCGGCACCGGGCCCGCCAGCGCCGGACGGCGTCGATGACCCTGCCCAAGGCTGCGGCGGACTGGTTGAGCGTCACCAGCAGGGCTCCGACCTCGACCATGTCCCAGCCGCGTGAGCCGGGCGGGGCCTGGCCGCCCCGCTGAGGGGCGACGTCGTGCACGTCGAGCTGGAGCAACTCGCGCCGTAGTTGGCGGGCCATCTCGTCCAGGTGGTCGGCGGAGGTCCCCTCGTCGGTGAGGAGAACCTTCAATGATGTGTCCACTGGTCGGCTCCCACTCCGTCGCTGGGTGGAACACCCCAGCCCACGAATGACTGATATGCACCAGTCTGCTCCTTTTTGCGACGAACATAAATGGAACGCCCTTTACGGACCCGCGATAGTGCCTACCGCTCACGTGCCCGGCGGGGCTCAACGCGCGTTCGCGGATCCGCAGCACTTCTTGTACTTGCGCCCCGACGCGCACCAGCACCGCTGGTTGCGCTCGGGCGGCCAGGGACACAGCCGCGGGTCATCGGGTGCCAGGGTGTCGCTCCACGCGCCGCGGAGCTCGCGGTCCGAGGCGTCCCCGCCCCTCTCGCGTGCGAACTCCCGCATCTCCGCGACCGAGAACAGCACCGTGTACCAGTCCAGGTCCGGTTGCTCACGCGCGTACTCGCGCATCACCCGCTCTCCCGCCCGGAAGTACGCGTCCGCGCCCTTCTCCGCCGCCTCCCCGTCCAGCAGCCCGCTCTCCACCGCCAGGGCGAAGTCCTCCCTGGAGCAGAGGACCTGACGCCCCTCCTGGCGTCCGGGCTGGACCGGGTGAGGTCCCGGTCGGTCCGGGGAGCCCGCACCGGGGTTGAACAGCCCTCCCAGGACCTCCTCGGGGTCGGCGCGGTCGCGCACCGCGGCGTCGAACTCGTCCGGGGCGTACCCGAGCTCCTCGCGGACCTTCGCCCTTCCGATCAGGGGGAAGGCGAACATCAGAGCCATGTCGTCCAGCTCCTCGGCGCCGCCCGCCAGGTACTTCCGCGAGGCGACGTTGTAGCAGCCCAACGCGGCTTCCAGGCGGCCGTGTTCCACCATCGTCTCGGCCAGGAGGCCGACCGGTCCCTCCTGGAGGACCCCGGATGCGGTCAGGTCGGCCAGGAGACGTTCGGCCCGGGCGTCCGCCTCGGAACTCTCCTTCCGGAGCAGGAACTCCAGTTTCTCCACGGCCGCGTACTGGCGGTCCTCGACCTGCGGCGCGTGAGCCATCAGGGCTTCGAGGACCCGCACCGCCCGTTCCGGATGTTCAGCGGCACCGGACACGCTGGCCTCTTCCAGGAGGATCTCGCCCGCGGATTCCGCGTACCGGTCCAACTCCTCGAGGACGTGCTCCGGCAGTCCGAGCGGGGCCACAGCTGCCACCAGCGTTCCACCGGACGGGTCGACCTCGTGGTCGGGGGACAGAGTGTTGTGCGCCATGCCGACACGCTAACCATGGTCCGCCCTTACCCGGGCACGAATCCGCACATCCACTCACGTTCCTGTCGCCGCGCCCTCGGCTACTGGCCGGATGCGGCCACCGGGCGTCCTGGCTTCGGGGACCCCGTCCCGGAGCTGGTAGGAACATTGAGTGATCACCTGCTTCCACGGGGGTGATCGGGAGAACTCGACCGGCAGCGCGGGGAGCAGTGCGTGGGCAAGGGTGACAAGCAACGGGCGAAGGTCATCGACTTCTGGCGCGCGGTGGAGATGTTCGAGCCCACGGACGTTCCGCACCCCACCAAGAGGGGCGCGTTCAAGCCGGTGATCGACCTGCGGGAGGACGCGCCCCTACCATGGAGCCCCGGCCACCGCTACCAGGGCACGGAGACCCTCAGGGCGGGCCAGGAGTGGCGGCACACCGTGTACTGAGGGGTGTTCCCGCTGGAGTCGGTCCAGCAGCTCCTGGAGGAGCGGTTCGGGCGGGACGACGAGGACGCCGACGACTACGCCCCCGGGGACGCGGCGCTGTTCGCCTTCGAGGTGGACCACCTCGGCCGCGCCCTCCTGGAGAGCGACTCCCTGTCCAGCTGCGGCTGGGCGGTCGGGCGGACCCTGGGGGCCGGACCCGACTCCCCCGACTGGTTGGACGGCTTCGAGGCCGCCCAGGAGCGCTGCCGACTGCTGTTCGAATGGTTGGTGACAGAGCCGGCTCCGGGTCCGGCCCGCGCCCTGCTGTCCATGGTGAGCGGAGAGGGTTTCCTCGAACTCTCCCTCGGTGAGCTGTGGGACCTGGCCGAGGAGGTCCTCGACGGTATCCGCCGTGAGGACGAGGAGGACTCCGCGGCCGACCTCTTCCCGGGGCTGGGCGCGGAGGCCGACGCCCCGCACGGTCGGCGCCGGCGGGTCCTGGGTGCGCAGGAGCTGGAGGCCTGCCTCACCGTCGCGCTGCGGATCAGCGGCGCGGACGCGTTCGTGCCCTCGACGCTGCGGGTGGCCAGCCGTCGGATCTCCGAGGCAGGCGGCGCGAAGGAGGAGGAGCGCCAGCTCACGGTTCTGCAGCAGCGGGCCGCCGCCCGCGACGAGTGCGACTTTCCCGAGAAGCCCCCGCAGCCGGGTGAGTCCGTGTTCCTCAACAGCTTCATCTCCGAGGACCTGGGACGGGTTGCCGCCGCCGTGCGGCAGGGCGATATGGGAGAGGCGCTGCGCACCTACCTGTACTCGGAGTCCGAGTGCGATGCCATCGGCCGGGTGGACCTGCGCGAGGAGGGCTCGGACCTGCTTCGACGCGTCCTGCCCGAGCACATGCCCCTGGCCCGGTGGCCCGGCAAGGACACCCATCCCCTGGCTCTGAGCCAGCAGATCGCGGTCAACAGCATCGTGGACACGATCGGCGACGGCTCGGGGATCTTCTCCGTCAACGGTCCGCCCGGGACGGGAAAGACCACGCTCCTGCGGGATCTGATCGCCCATGTCGTGGTCGAGCGCGCGATGGCTCTGAGTGCCCTTGCCCGGCCGGAGGACGCCTTCGCGGACTCGACCGGGTGGAGCACCGAGGACGGCTCCACCACCGTGCACCCGTTCGTCCCGTCCCTGACCGGGCACGAGATTGTGGTGGCCTCGGCAAACAACGGCGCGGTGGAGAACGTGACCAGGGAGATCCCGGCCGTGGAGGCCGTGGACGAGCAGTGGCGCGACCGCGCGAACTTCTTCGCCGAGATCGGCGGGCGGGTGCTGGACAGGCCCGCCTGGGGCACGATGGCGGCGCGGTTGGGCAACATGACCAACCGCACCCACTTCGCGCAGCACTGGTGGCAGGGCGGTTACGGCAAACGGGTCGACGGACGGTACGTACCGCCGCCCGGCGGGATGCGGGAGTTCCTCAAGGAGGCGGCGGCCACCAAGCGTCCCAAGAACGTCAAGGCCAAACGGTGGCTCAAGGCGGTGGAAGCGTTCACCGAAGTGATCCGCAACGCCGAGAGGCTGCGTGAGGAGCGCGCGGCCCTCCCCCGGCTGTGGCACCGCATGCGAAAGCTCCGGGGATCGACCTCCCAGAAGGACCAGGCCGAACTGGACCGCCTACACGAACAGAACCAGCGTGCCCTGGTGCGCTTCGGGGACCACGTTCCGACCTCGGCGCTGCTTGATGACGACGTCAAACGGGAACTGAGCGCGCCCTGGAACGACCCGGAGATGGCGCGGGCCCGCACCGAGGTCTTCCTGGCCGCGCTCCGGTTGCACCAGGACTTCATCGAAGCCGTGCCCGGGAAGATGCTGCGCAACCTCCAGGCCGCCGAGGCTGTGCTGCGAGGCCGTTCGCCCGGTGACGCACCGGAGCAGGCCGTGCTCTCCGCCTGGCAGAGCCTGTTCTTCGTCGTCCCGGTGGTGTCGACGACCTTCGCCTCCTTCGCCCGGTTGTTCGGCGGACTGGGTTCGGAGTCCCTTGGCTGGCTGCTGGTGGACGAGGCCGGCCAGGCCACACCGCAGCAGGTGGCAGGCGCGCTGTGGCGTTCGCGTCGGGCGGTCATGGTCGGCGATCCGCTCCAGTTGGAACCGATCTGCACCCTGCCGTTCACCACCCAGCAGGCCCTGCGCCGCAAGTACGAGGTGGATGAGAAGTGGTTGCCGGTGTGGTCGTCGGTGCAGACTCTGGCGGACCAGGTGAACCCGTTGGGCACCGAGTTGGTCGGGGCCGATGGGGACGAGATCTGGGTCGGGGCCCCGTTGCGTGTCCACCGGCGCTGCGACGACCCGATGTTCAGCGTCTCCAACAAGGTGGCCTATCAGGAGATGATGGTGCACGGCACCCCGCAGAGGTCTCCCTCGAAGCTCTACAGGAGCCTGTGGATCGATGTTCCCAACCGTGACGGGCACAGTGAGGAGAGCTGGATCCCGGCCGAGGGCATGGCTCTGAAACGCGTTCTCAAACAGCTTGAGGGGACAGGGCAGAAGATGAGCCAGGTCTTCGTGGTCTCTCCGTTTCGCACGGTGGCCAGGAAGGCGCTGGGGATCGCGCGGGAGTTCGGGGTCACCGATGGTGGAACGATCCACCGAACCCAAGGGCGTGAGGCGGACGTCGTGGTCTTCGTACTCGGTGGGGACCCCCGCAGGCCCGGCGCCAAGCGATGGGCCGCGAAGAAACCCAACCTCGTGAACGTCGCCGCCAGTCGTGCCAAGCGGCGCCTGTACGTGATCGGGGACCATGCTTCCTGGTCACAACTGGACCACTTCGACGTACTGGGCAGCGAGCTGGAGCCTTGGGAGATCACCCCGTAGTAGAGCTGTGCGTGCAGAACCGGAAGGGCCCGGCGTAACGGTGGGCCTCCCGACTGAGACGGCGATGGCGCGCACCGCAGCGGGCACGTCGTTCCCCGTTCGATGACCTGTCGGCGCTGGCGGAGTAGCCGGGGTCCGGAGCGGGGGCGGGCAAGACCGGCATGCTGCGCCCCGAGGGCAGGCAGCCCGGGGAGTGCTCGGCAACGCTCCCCCGGAGCCGTGACATGCCACTGACGGGGCAATGCCCCCTCCGGGCTGTTCGGGGGACCACACTGTACTGCGTCGACCGAGGTCGATTCAGGAGACTTCGTGTGTACGCACCCGGTGCGAGCGGGTATCTCGCTTCAACCCGAGACGATCCCCGCAGCGGTCTCGGCCGGAACCGGCACCGGTGGGGCGGTGTCCCCGCCGTGGGAGCCCGGCCTCCGTGCCCGGGGCCCGCGGCCCGGCGGCCTCAGCGGTGTGAGAACCGGAGGTGGAGGATGGGCGACAGCGGCTGGCCGACGGAGGCCGGCATGTTGCGTGCGGTGTTCGACAGCGTGGGCGCGGGAATGCTCGTCATCGACTCCACGGGCCGCATCACCGCCTCCAACCCCTACGCGCAGCAGATCGTCGATCGTTCCCGGGAGCAGCTGCTGGGCGCGGACGTGCACGACCTGCTGCACCGCGACGCGGACGGGAACGAGGTGTCGCGCCGGGAGTGCCCCGTCCTGGGCGTGTTCGACAGCGGCAGGCCGGCCGAGGGAAGCGAGGAGTTCTACCTCGGCGGAGACGGCTCGCTCGTGCCCATCATCTGGGCGGCCACGCCCCTCCAGCACGGGGAGGGCCCGGAAAGCGTCGTCATCGTCTTCCACAACTTCAAGAAGCACCGCGACGCCAGCGAGCAGACGGCGGCGCACCTGGCGACCCTGGAGGAGCTCACCGCCCAGCTGAGCATGGTGGCGGAGGTCTCCGTCCTGCTCATCTCCTCCCCGCAGACCGGAGAGGTGTTGGACAAGCTGGTGCGGCTGCTGGTGCCGGACCTGGGCGACTGGGCGGTGATCGACCTGCTCCCGGAGGGGGACACGGAGAAGGGGATGCGGCGCGTTGCCGTGCACTCCCTGGGCGACCACGGCACCGCGGAGTCGTTGAAGGGTCCGCTGCCGCCGCTGTCCCGTACCTCCCGTGCGGCACTGGCGCGCGCCGTGTACAGCAACCGGCCCGTACTGATCGACACGGGGACCCAGGCCGGCGCACCGGACGACCCGCTCGCCCTGGCGCACCGGCAACTGTTCGAGCACCTGGGCGAGGGCTGCGCGGTGGTGGTGCCGATGTACACCCGTAGGGGGATCTTCGGCGCGCTGACCGTGGCCCGGACCGGACGGCAGGCCGCCTACACCGACGCCGAGGTCCTGGTGCTGAGCGACATCGCACGGCGCGCCGCGCTGGTGATCAAGAACAACTGGCTCTTCGAGCAGCAGCGCGACATGGCCGAAACCCTGCAACGCCAGCTCCTGACCCCCCTGCCGCAGGTCGACCACCTGCAGTTCGCCGCCCGTTACGAACCGGCGAAGCAGACCTCCGAGGTGGGCGGGGACTGGTACGACGCCTTCCTCCTGGCCGACGGTGTCACGTGCATGGTCATCGGTGACGTGGTCGGGCACGACCTCCAGGCCGCCGCGCACATGGCAGAGGTCCGCAACATGCTGCGCGCCCTGGCCTGGGACCGCCAGGAACCCCCCAGCACGATCATGCGGCGGTTGGACGAGGTCATGACCAACACCAGCGACGCCCCCATGGCCACCGCCGTCTTCGCCCGTCTGGACGGACCCGACGGCGGCCCCTGGCACCTGCACTGGGTCAACGCCGGGCATCCCCCGCCCCTGCTCGTCACCGCCGACGGCCGCGCCCGCTACCTGGGAGAGGACCACGGCCCCCTGCTCGGCACGAGCGCCGCCCTGCACCTGGGTCTGGAGTGGCCCGACGTCCGCGAGGAACTCCCCGCACGCTCCACCGTGCTCTTCTACACCGATGGCCTGGTCGAGAGCCGCGACCAGCATCTGGACACGGGACTGGACCAGCTGCGCCACCACGCCGCCGCCCTGGTCGGCCTCGGCCTGGAGGAATTCCTCGACGGGCTCCTCGCCCGGATGGGCCCCAGCGGTGACGACGTCGCCCTACTGGCCATGCGCCTGCCCGCGGAGGGCCAGGGCGCCGACCACGACACGGCGCCGCCACAGCACGCGCACAGCCCCGCCACCACTGATCGGGGCGCTCCCGGCTCCCGTGTCGAGGGCACCCCCGTCAGGGACACCTCCGACCCGGCATAGGCCCCCTGGACCACTGGTCGTCGGTGCGCGGCCCGTCGGAACCGTGTCCGCGCACCGGGGACCGGTCCTGCTTCGCGGCGGCCTGGTCCCGGGGCCGGCCGGAGGGCCGGAAAACGATCACGGGGCTCCGCTGACGGCGGTTCAATGGACCCATGCCCTCCTACACACGTGAAGACCTCATCCAGTTGGCCGGTGCGAAGTCCTACCACCGCGGGGTCGGTTACGTCCCCCGGGTGAGGGGGGTGACCCTCGCCGGGAACACGGTGCGCGGACTCGTCTCCGGCACGGACCTGTACCGGGTGGAGCTGACGCCGCGGCGGCGCGGGCTGGAGTGGGACTGCGACTGCCCGTGGGCCGAGGACGGCAACTTCTGCAAGCACTGCGTCGCCCTGGGGCTGGTGCACCTGGACATGACCGCTCAGGACGCCGTCCTGCCGCAGACCCCGGACGTGCGCGCCTACCTGGGCTCGCTCGACGGCACCGCGCTGGTGGACCTGGTGCTGGAGGCCGCCGGGGCACTACCCGAGTTGCGGCAGCGGTTGGAGTTGCGCGCGGCCCTGGCGGGCGGAGGCGCGGCCGACGGCGCCGGACGGGCGATGGTCGACGGGGCTCTGCGACTCGGGGATTTCGTGGGGTACGAGGAGGCCCGCGGGTACGCGGAGCGGGTACACGGAGTGGCAGGGGAACTGGAGCGGCTCCTGGAGGCGGGTGCCGCGGGCGAGGCCGAACGGCTGGCCCGGCACGCCGTCGGGGTCCTGGACGAGCACGCGGGGATGGTCGACGACTCGGCCGGGTACCTGGGCGGGGCGGGGGCCCGTCTGGTGGAGGCGCACGTGGCGGCGTGCACGGTGGCCGGGCCGGACCCCCTGGTGTTGGCGGGGTGGCTGCTGGACATGCAGCTGGACGGGTCGGGTTGCCCCGAGCTGCTGTTGGAGTCCTACGCGGACGTACTCGGCGAGGAGGGGCTGGAGCGCTACCGCCAGGACCTGTTCGAGGGCGAGCTCGGCGACGCGGCCCGGGGGTGGGCGGTCGAGTTCCTGAGGTCGGAGTACGCGCGGGTGGTCGGGGACACCGATCTGTTGGTCCGGGCGTACGCCTCCGGGGAGCACGTGCACTACGCGGGGATCGTGGCGGCGCTGGAGGAGGACGGCCGGTCCGGCGAGGCGTTGGAGTGGGCGGAGCGGGGACTGCGGGAGAGTGGGGCACATCCCGACGCGCGGCTCCTGGACCACGTGGTGCGCGCCTACCGGGACGCGGGACGCGGCGAGGAGCTCCGGGCCCTGCGATGGGAGGTCTTCGAGCGCTCCCCGACACCGCACGCCTACCGGGCCCTGCGCGAGGACTCCCCACGGGACGGGTGGCCCGCGGTGCGTGAACAGGCGCTGGCACTGTTGCGCCGGGCCGCGGCCAGGCGAAGCGCCGCGCACTTCCCGTGCACGCTGGTGGAGGTGCTGTTGGACGAGGGCAACGCCGAGGCGGTCTGGGAGGCGGCCGTGGAGCACGGCTGTGACGACGGCCAGTGGCTTCGGGTGGCCGCTCTCCGGGAGGAGTCCCACCCCGAGGACGCGATCGGGGTGTACCTGCCGCGGGTCGAAGCGAAGGTCGCGTTGACCGACACGCGCCTGTACCCGGAGGCCGCGAGGCTGGCCAGGCGGGTGCACGAGCTGTACGGGCGGCTGGGACGGGCGGACGAGGCGAGGGCGTTCGTGGCGGGGCTGCGGGCCGGGCACCGGCGCAAGCGGCGGTTCCTGGCCGAGCTCGACCGGGTGGGTCTGGGCGGATGAGCTCCGGCGGTCACGCTCTCCCCTCACGGACGCCACTCGCTGGCGCCCCTGGTCGGCCGAACCACTGCGAGACGGCCCGCGAAGCGGTAGGAGTGGTACCCGTACACAGGGTTCGGACAGTGGGGAACAGCGATGGCGGAGAAAACTCTCGAGAACCGGGTGTACCGGCTTCGGATCGTGTTGGAGAGGACCGAGCCGCAGGTGTGGCGGCTGGTGGAGGTACCCGCCGATCTCAGGCTGAGCCAGTTGCACCTGGTCATCCAGGTCGCGATGGGCTGGGAGCACGCGCACCCACACGCTTTCGAGTTCGGCAGGCGGCGCTACTGCGAGGAGGGCGGGGCGGGGTTCGACACCGGCGACCTGGACGAGTTCGAGGCCAGGGTCGGCGACGTTCTGAGCCGCAAAGGGTCCAAGGGTGTCTACACCTACGACTTCGGGGACGACTGGCGGCACCTGATCGTCGTGGAGGCGACCGGGAAGGCAGAGCCGGACACGCTCTATCCGCGGGTGCTGGACGGTCACGGCGGTGGGCCGCCGGAGGACTGCGGCGGGGTGTACGGGTTCGAGATCCTGCGCCGTCTGCGCGAGCACCCCGAGGAGCTCGGGGACGGGTTCCACGGTGAAGCCGAGGAACAGCGCATGTGGGTGGAATCGCTCGAACCCGACGAGCTGGACCTGGCGGAGATCCAGCAGGAACTGCGGGAGGTGTTCGACGGGACGGCCCTGGAGGAAGGCGGCGTGCTGGCGGACGAGGACCTGTCCCCGGTACGGCCGGTGTCGTTGCCTCCCGAGGAGGAGCTGGCCGCCGTGGCCGTGGAGACCTCTCCCCTGCGCGAGCTGCTGGCGCTGGCGCGGTGGGTCTCACCCGGCAGGAAGCTGACCAGGACGGGGGCTCCCCGACCGGACGACGTGCGCGCCGCGGTCGAGGAGCTCGACCTGTGGCCGCACTCCTCCGAGGCGCAGGCCCGGGAGCGGGCTGGGCGGGTGCAGCGGCTGCGTGCCGCCAGGGAGCTCCCGGAGTTCGTGGTCCTGTGGCGCGATGCCGTGGACCTGGGGCTGATCGAGATCGGGGCCACGGACGCGCACACCTGCCCCGAACTCCTCGGGGAGGGCCCGGCCCCGGACAGGGTTCTGGAGTGGTGGACGGAACTGTTCGAGGCCGACGTCGAGGGGTCCGCCGAGGACGGGGACTCCCCCTTCGGCGCGTACAGCGACCTCGAACTGGTCTTCGTGGTCCTGCGCACGCTCTATGAGGCTCCCGACGAGTTCGAGACCGACCTCGCCGAAGTGGCGGACCTGATGGACGCGGGTATCGAACAGGAGCTCGCGGACGTCGAGGGCTTCACAGGTGTCGGAGACCCGGAGAGCCTCTCCACCGATTACAGCGGCCTGTCGGGCGGCGCCACGCTCCCGCCGCTGTACCGGGCGATGCTCCGGATCGCGCCGAGCGGCGGCCTGCGACTGGTCGACGCCACCCCCGCCGGGGTCCGCGATGCGGTTCTGGACCAGTCCCTGTTCGGCACGGCCCCCGGAGCGGACCGGGTCACTGCGGCCATCGACTGCTCGGTGGTGCTCACCCCGTTGGGCCGCTACGGGCTGCGGCAGATGCTGCTGCGTTCAGGCGTTCCGGCACCGCTCAGCGGGGAGATGGCCGGTACCGACGCGGCCGAGTTCCTCGACGCGCTGGGCGCGCTGCCCCCGGAACTCTACTCGGCCGAGATCGCGCCGTGGCTGGCCGAACGCAGCCTGTCGGAGGCGGTGCGGCAGGTCGTCGGGGCCGCTTCGGAACTCACCGCCGCCGACGCCGTCCGTCGGGCCCTGGCCTCCGAGGTCCTGGGCTCGGCGGGAGAGGCCGCACTCCCGGAGCTGCGCGCTCTGCTGGGTTCCGACCGCCCCGGGGTCCGCGGTCTCGCGGCCGGCGCTCTGCTCTCCGCCCCCGGGCTCACGGAGGAGGAACGCGAGGACCTGCACACCGAGTACGGTCCCTGGTTGACGATCGACCGGATGTCGGGGCCGCTGGAGCTCGGTGAGGAGAGCTTCGCCCACCTGCTCGGCCTGGCCGCCGCGGAGGGCGCTGGGCCCGTCGAGCGGACCCTGGTGGAGGGGGCCGAGGATCTGTGGAAGGTCGACCATCCGTCGACGGTCGCCGTACTGGAGGCGCTGGGTCGTCTGCACCAGGACAAGAAGGCGGCGAAGGCGGCGCGCCGCGCGGCGCACAAGGCTCGCAGTCGGAGCTGACCCGGTCGGGGCCGGAGCAGGTGAGGTCTCACTCCCCCGGGCGGGGCCACAGCCTTGCGGGTCTGCGTCTCGGCTGAGTGCGGCGTACATCGGGGCCAGGAGGGAGGTCACGGCCGGGGGGGGCGCCCTCCCAGTGGGAGAGCGGGTCGAAGGGGCGGGGCCGGGCGAGCGGTGTTCTGACCGATGCGGAAGGCCCGGTCGGTGGCCTGGTCCCCCACGGCCGGGTTCCACCAGCGGTCGAAGTGGACGACCTGGTCGGCGGCGGTGAGGTCGAGTCCGGTGCCCGCCGCCTTGAGGGAGAGCAGGAACAGCGCGGGCTGGTCGCTGTTCTGGAACCGGTCGACCAGTTCCTCGCGCTTCCTGCGGGAGGTCCCGCCGTGCAGCCACAGCACCGGCAGGTCCAGTGACTCTGCCAGACCTTCCGGACCCAGCGCGTAGGGGTGGGTGCGGGTCCGCTTCCGGGAAGAGGTGGCGGCGGGTAGGTCGGAATCGATCGCCCGGACCCGGAGCCGGTCCGATTCCCAGAGGGCCTCTATGACGCGCACACGCTCCACTGCCGGGGTTGGGCGCGGTTCGCGTGACGCTTTCGGCCGCTTCTGCGGCCGAGTCCTCCTGCTGTGTCCCGCTTCCCGGTAGCTTGAAGTGAAGGGTTCGACGATGTGCTGGAGGGATTGGGGTACAGGGGTTGCGAGCTGTTCTTGGTTGAGTGTGC
Organism: Nocardiopsis sp. iso_40; assembly: GCF_056173285.1. Classification (NCBI taxonomy): domain Bacteria; kingdom Bacillati; phylum Actinomycetota; class Actinomycetes; order Streptosporangiales; family Nocardiopsidaceae; genus Nocardiopsis; species Nocardiopsis sp. iso_40. The sequence continues at coordinate 3,763,111 of NZ_CM149666.1, forward strand.
GCAAGTGTGCATGAGTGCGTATGGGTGGGTGCTGGCGTGATGGTGGTTGTGCTGGTGTCACGCCGATCCGGTTGCTGTGGGTGTGCGATCCGGGGCACCTGGTGTGGTGTCGGTGTTCGGGCCCCCTTGCCACCGGTGCGATGGCCCGGAGCCTCCCGTGCACTTGTGGCCACACCCCCGTGGCCGGGTCGTGAGGGAACCGGCCTCCCGGGACCGGACCGCGCACGGGATGCGTGCTGCGGGCCCGGGGCCCGAGTACGCCGGGAACCAGTGCACCCAGGACCGTTCGGGGCGTGCGACCGGGCAGGGGCGACCCATGCTCAGTTTTGAGGAACGGTTCGAGCGGCTTCCGGCGCGGATCTTCGACTTCACCTCCGGTAGCCGGCGCGACCTGTACTTCGCGGTCCTGCACGTGTTCAACGACGCCAACGAGCGGTTGGAGACGGCGCTGCTGCTGGATCAGGTCCACGAGCGGCTGCCGGGGACGGGCTTCGCCGAGCCCACGGAGGGGCCGGAGGTGGAGGCTGCCCTGCGCCACCTGGAGTCGATCGGACTGGGGGAGGCGCTGTCGCAGCCCTGCCCCGTGGTGTTCGTGGTGGAGAACCCGTCGATCCTCGCGCACGCCCAACGCGCCCTGGGCACGCGCTGCCCTCCCCTGGTCTGTGTCTCGGGTTGGCCGAACAGTGCGGCGATCACCCTGTTGCGGAGGCTCTCCGAGGACGAGGCCGAACTGCGCTACCACGGGGGCTTCGACGGGGAGGGACTGCGTATCACCGCCCACCTCATGGCCGTGGCCGGTGTCCTCCCCTGGCGCATGGGGACCGGCGACTACCTGGCGGCACACTCCCGGGTCCGTGAAACCCCGGCGCCCGGACGGGTCACCCCCGCACCGTGGGACCCGGATCTGGCCGCCACCATCATCGCGAAGGGGGCCGCCGTCCACGAGGAGAGGGTCGCGGACCTCCTCCTGGAGGATCTCCGGACCGGGACCACCCCTGACCGCACCACCTGACCGACACCTCGTCGAACGTACGCGGAACGACGGGACGAGGACCCGGGCCGCGGTCGGGGGACACCGGGCGTAAGGGTCGGGGCTGTGGAGGAGCGGCCCGGTTGTCCACAGGCTCTGAGCGGGGATCGCGGATGCGGTTCATGATGGGAGGGCATCCGTTCCACCCCTCCGGGAGCCGCGATGATCACCACGTTCTTCCCCTTCGATCCGAACCCCGACCGGCTGGAGCGTCTCGCCCGGGAACACGCCAGGCAGTTGGATCTGGACCGTGGCACGGACAGCACCGCGGTCCCGCCGCCACGGCTGGTCGTCAACTATCTGCGCCACGAGTGCACCGACTACGACCTTGACCAGAGCGGGGCGCGGCACCGGGCCGCCTGCGAGGCGATCGGGCTGCGGTTCCCCTGGTTGGCCGAGGAGTGCGAACGCCAGATCGCCCAACGCGCGGCACGGGACGCCCTGGCGGAGGAGTGCGGTCAGGCAATGGCAGCGGAGGTACGACGGCGCCGGGAGGAACACCGTGCCCTGGTGGCGCGGTCGCGCGAGGTGATCAGGGGAATGCACGTGGGCCAGCGGGTGAGTTTCCGGTTCGGGCGCTACCAGTACACCGGGGTGCTCACCAGGATCGGCCGGTCGAGGGTAACGGTGGCCTACCGGGTGGCGACCGGCCGTGACCGCGACAGGGTGAGGTTGGTGCACGCCGCACTGCTCACCCCGGTGGAGGAGGATCCGGTCAGCAGACCCAACCTGCCCCGAACCCGGGGTTCACGGCCGGTGTCGGCTCGTCCTTCCGCAGCGTACGGAGGTGCGGTGGGCGGGGCCGCGCGGTCGGGTTCTTTGAATTCGTGGCGCGTTGAACACCAAAAGTTGCACAATCGTCACTCTGTAGGTGCAGAGTAAGAGAATGAAGCGCTGCGATTTCTGTGAACTCCCCATCGGCGAGGGCTGCGCCTGTGCGCTGCCCCGCGACTACATCGGTAACTGTGGGACGGGCACCCCGTTCTCCACCACGAGGCTGTCCCCTTCCGGTGACGCGATCATCATCTCCCTGCGGGGCGTGGCCCACCGGCTCGGCTGCTCGCACCAGGCCGACGCGAACGTCAGGGCCCCGCACTGGGGCTGGATCAACTACCCGGACCCGAAGCTGTGGCAGCGGATCAGCATGAGTTCCCCGCTCCGGGCCACCGGGGGCAACACCAAACGGGCTGCCACCCGCCGGTGCCGGAGCTGCGACCGCTGAGGGTCCCCGGTAGGCAGCGCCCCGGAGAGCCAGGTCAGGCGCAGCAGCTGCAGACCTCACAGCAGTTGCAGCAGCTGCAGCATTCACAGACACCGCACCAGGAGTCCCGGGGCTGGCCGGACCAGGGCCCGGGATGGGGGTCGCGGCAGCAGAACTGACAGGTGCAGCACATGAACAGTGCGGTGGCGCAACCCGTCAGGAATCCCCGTTTCCGGGGCGGTTCCTGCTGGGCTGGGGTGTCGCACGCGCAGGCGGTGCAGCATCCCCCCTTGCTCCGGCCCCGGCCGGAACCGTGGTCCCCGCCGTGGCCGCCGCCGGGTCCGTGCTGTCCGCCGTGACCGCCGGCGCCCCGGTGTCCGGGGGGCGACGAACCGTGGTGGGGCGGTTGGTGACGTCCCCCGCCGGGACCCGGGCCGTACTGCGGGCCGGGGTGTCCGGCGTGCGCGAAGGTGCGGGCGACGGCGCGCCGCAGTTCCCGTTCCAGGAGCACCCGGACCAGGCGGTCGTCACCGAACTCGGTCTCCCGCAGGGCCAGCTCGACACCGAGGACGGCGTCCTCGCAGAGCTCCCGGGCCCGACCGGTCGGGGTGGCGGTGGCGGTGAGCGGGTTCCAGGCGCCGTTGGCCAGGTCCTCCTCCCGGTCCTCGACGGCGTCCAACAGGTGCGCCACACGGCCGAAGAGGCGGCCCGCCTCGCGCAGGGGTTCGACGTTGGCGGGGACCCCGGCCAGAACCGCGGTGTGCGCGAAGGCCTCGCCGGTGGCCTCCTCGGTCGGCCGGGTCACGGTGAGCACGTCCGTGCCCTCCCTGGCGGAGAGCTCGGCCTCCCGCTGCCGGTCGACCACGGAGACCAGCGCGCCGCCCCCGAAACCGAGCCTGTTCCCGGACGCCTGTGCACCGCTGCGCCACCGGTCGGCCACCCGTCCGGCGACGGTGCGCACACCGGGGCGGGCGTAGGGGCCGTCCCCGTCCTCGATGTGGTCGCTGATCTTGGCGGAGGCGAGCATCAGTGACACCGCGGCGGCCAGGTGCGCGCCGGAACCGTCGGCGACCCGGGCCCCGCGCATGCCGCGCAGAGGGCAGCGGCCAGCCGTGCGGGTACCGGCGTGCTCCTCGGACTGGGCCGCGGTCAGGACCGACAGCAGGAGGCCGTCGTAGTTGGTGGCGACCCTGGAGGCCTGGCCGTGCTCGTCACGCAGTGCCAGGCACAGCCCGCACATGTGGGACATCCACTCCCGAGCCAGGTCCTCGGGCAGGCTGTGCCGACAGGGCCGCAGGATTCCGAACACGAACCGTCACCTCTTCTCCCGGTGCGCCGGGTGCGCACCGACGGAGGTTGTGACTCCCGAACCGCCGAACGGGTTCCCGGTTCGTCGAACCCGTGACCGTCCGGCCGCGGTCCGGGGCCTGAGGCGTGCCGGTGCGGTTCAGCGCGCCAGTGGGGAGCCGCAGCACTTCTTGTACTTGCGACCCGAACCGCAGGAGCACGGTTCGTTGCGTCCGGGGGTCGGCGGGGTGGAGCGCTGGCCGGGCCCGGGCCGGGCGGCGGAGTCGGCGGGCCGGGGCCGCTCGGGGGCGTTGCCGCCGGGGGCGTTGCCGCCGGGGGCGTCGCCGCTCAGGTCGGCGAGGTTCTCCACCGGGGGCAGGTAGGCGTCGGTGGAGCGGGTCGCCAGGTCGTGGGCGTCCGGGGCCATACCGAGCAGTTCACGCATCCGGGCGCGGCCCAGCAGGGGCATCAGACCGAGCCGGTTGAGCTCGGCAACGGTCTCCGGGGGCTGGGCGAGGATGCCCCGGCAGACGACGTTGTAGCAGTGCAGGGCCCTGTCGTGCTCGCCCCGGGCGGCGAGGTCCTCGGCGAGGAGGAGGGCCACGCCCCGGTCCAGCCCGGGGCCCGTCAGCTCTTCCAGGAGCTGGTCGGCCTCCGCGTCCCGGCCTTCGGCGCGCAGCATCCCGGCGAGCTGGTTGGTCGCGAACTGGCGGTGTCCGCTGTGGGGCGCGTGTTCGCGCAGGGCCTCGGCCAGGGTCCGCGCGGCGCCGGGGTTCCGCTCGCGGAGCGCGTCCACCGCGTCGAGGAGGATCTCGCCCGCCTCGTCCGGGAAGGAGCTCAGGTCCTTCAGGTGCTGCTCGGGCAGGGCGAGGCCGCGGACGGTGTCCCACAACGGCCGCGGGACCGCGGTGGGGGCCGGCGAAGAATCGGTCATGGCACCAGGTTAGGGCGTTTTCGGTGGCTGCCGCCCGTCGTGGCGGAGGCGGGCGCCCCGGTGGGTCGGGGGTCACAGCGCCCGGGCCGGGGACCACCGTGTCCCCGGTCGTGCCCGTGCGGGGACACGGCCGGGGCGGAGCACAGCGGCGCTTACCCGGAAGAGGTGAGGGGGCGGGTCAGACCGGCCAGGAGTTCGAGAACGCCCTGACCGCTGCGGGCGCCGACCTCCAGCCCCGCGGCGAAGGCCACGACGAGCAGGGCCAGGGCGAGGAGGACCAGGGGCCAGCGGCGCCCGGGGGTGGCGGAGGCGGATTCGGCTTCGATCCAGGACTGGTCCAAGCGAGCGATCTCCCTGCGTAGTTCCTGGACCTCGGCGTGGTAGTGGTCGCGTTCGGCGCGGACCCGTTGGAGTTCGGCCCGTTCGGCTCGCACGGCCGCCCGGGCGTCGACGACGTCCTCGTGGGCGCCCGCGGGGCCGCGTTTGGCGTGCCACCGCTCCAGGCGGGAGAGGGGGAGGTCGACGTACTGGGTGGGCCAGTTGTCGTCAGGGTCCTCGGCTGCTTCCCCGACGTCGGGCTCGGTCTCGGCCGCGTAGTCGGAGGGCTCCTCCTCCGCGGTTTCCAGGACGGGGAGGGGCGGGGCGTCGGCGGGGGTGCGGGTCTGCGGCAGGAGGGCCGGGGACTCGGGGTCTCCGGGTGGGCGGGGGTCGTGGGTCTGCGAAGGCTCGGGAATGTCACGGGTGGGCGGGGTTTCGGGGGTCGTGCCGGACCGGGGGGACGGCGGGGTCCCTGCGGTGGCGGCACCGGATTCCGCCCTGCCGGGTTCCGGGGGCTCCTCGTCGCACGCCTGCCGGGGGCTGCGCCTGGCCACACCCAGGAAGGTGCGCGCGCCCGCGCCCCGGAAGCCGCCGGCCGGTTCGCTCCAGGCCTCCTGGGCGGAGGTGTCCTGGGGCTGGTCCTCGGCGAAGGGGTCGGGTGCCTCCGCCAGGGCACTCCCGGCCCCGTCCTCGAAGCCCGCGTCCTCGGCCCCGCCCTCGGGTTCCGGTCCGTTCCCGGTGTCCGGCCCCGGTGCCCGTTCCCGCAGAAGAGCGGTCGGGTCCTCCGGGAGCCCGGGCAGGTCCTCCACCGGTGGGGGTGCCTCGACACGGGGGGCCGCCGTGGGCCGGGGCCTGGGGTCGAACCAGTCGCGGAGCAGTTCCCGGCGGTCGGCGAAGGTGGCGGCCCGCGGCACGCCCCGGGAGTGCAGGTGTTCGGCGAGCGCGTCTCCGCCCTCCTCCCGCAGGACGGTGACCAGTCCGTCGGCGACCTTGAGCTGGTCGAGCGGGGTCGGCGACAGGAAGGGGGATCCCGGGGCCGGGTTCGCGGCGGGCGGTCCGAAGGCCAGGTGGGGTCCGTCCCCGGTGCCGAGGACGGGGTCGTAGGTGGAGAAGGACCAGTGCCATCCCGCGGCGGGGAGGGCGGCGCTCGGGGTGAGGACCTCGTGCAGGGTCCGGTGCAGGCCCCAGAGGAAACGCATCTGGACGGCCTGCCACAGGTCGGCGCGGTCGGGGTCCAGGGTGATGTGGATGGGCCGGTCCGGGTGTTCGAGGGCGCGGGCGAGCGCTCCGACGAGGATCGGTTCGTCGTCGATCCGGGTCTCGGCGGCGCGGCGGTCGCGGGTGCGCAGGGCGCCGGGGGCCGCGGTGCGTTCCCAGGGTTCGGGGACGGGTAGAGCCGGCATGGTGGCCCAGCCGGGTGTCGGGGGTCTGCGCGCGGCGGGGCGCGTGTTGGGGTTCTCGTGCATGGCCAGGATCCGGGAGAAGGTCAACCCCCGGGTGGGGCCCACGATCGCCCAGGCGTGGGCTTCGCGGACGTCGCCGGGCCAGCGGTAGACGAGGGCGCTCTGGCCGTCCGGGTAGTGGCGGGCCCAGAGGGTCTCTGGGTAGGCGGCCGGTTCGGTGCCGGGCAGAGCGGCGCGGTAGTCCGCGGTGAGTGCGGGGACCAGCCGGTCGCGCCAGGAGCGCAGGACCGGCTGGTCCTGTTGCGGGAGGGAGGTCGCCGCCGGTCCGGGACCGACGCGGCCGAGCAGGGTGGGTTCTGCCCAGGCGAAGTGGATCTGGTGGTGGGCACCGGGGTCCGCTTCCAACGATGTGCTCTCGGGCAAGTGCCCCTCCCACGATTGACGGATCCGCGGTGCACGCGGCCACTCTCACTGGTTCGCGGACCTGCGGCGCGCGCGGCCCCTTCTGGCCGCGCGCCTTCCTAGGGAAGGTATCCGCCGGAAGCGTCAAGAAACCGTGAAAGCGGAGTTATGCGGTTGTTTGCGAGCTTTGAGAAGAAAGGGGTACCGCAGGTCGGTGCGGGACCACGGGGAGGGGACCACGGGGCTCAGATCCCGGGGACTAGACCGCTGGCGGGCCGGAGCGCGGGCAGGGCCCCGGGAGCGGGCGGGGCCCCGGGGAGCAGGCCGGTCAGTGCGCGGCGGTGAGCCGGGCGTGCTGTTCGGCGGTGAGGGTGAGGTCGGTGGCTTCCAGCGCCTCGTCGAGCTGGGCCGTGGTGCTGACCCCGACCAGCGGGATGATCTGCGGCTCGTGGTCCATCAACCAGGCGAGGACGACCTGGTTGCGGGTGGCGCCGCTCTCCTCGGCCACCCCGTCCAGGGCGGCCAGGCGCGCGGTGGTGCCCGGGTGGTCGTAGGCGTACTCCAGTGGCCGGTCGGGCCGGGTGTAGGCCCCGTTCAGCAGGGGTGTGTAGGCGACCAGGGCGTACTCGCGGCCCTGGGTCCCCTCGGCGCGGACGAAGTCCAGGAGTTCGGGGGTCAGGTGCCTGTGGCCCGTGGACTCCAGGGGTGCGTCGTGACGGGGCTGGAGGTAGCTGTAGCGGTACTGGAGCACCCGCGGCCGCGGCCAGCCCCTGGCCTGGGCGGTGGCGCGGGCCCGCTCCAGCCGCCAGGTGCGGTGGTTGCTGATGCCGAGTTCCCGGACGGTCCCCTCGGCGACGAGCTGGGCGAAGGCCCCGACGGTCTCCTCGACGGGTGTCCCCGGGTCCTCCCGGTGGGCGTACAGCAGGTCCAGGGCGTCCACGCCCAGCCGTTCGCGGCTGCGTTCGGCGGCCGTCGCCACCACCTCGGCCGAAAGCCCCTCCTGCGCCTCCAGTCCCGCTCCGGGGACGGTGGGCTGGGCGCCGACCTTGGTGGCGATGACGACCTCGTCGGTGACGCCGCGCTCGCGCCGCCAGCGGCCGAGGAAGGTCTCGCTCTCGTGCCCCTGGCCGCCCTCCACCCAGAACTGGTAGCAGTCGGCTGTGTCCACGAAGGTGCCGCCCGCCTCGACGAAGCGGTCGAGCAGGGCCGCGGAGGTGGCGGCGTCGGTCGTGCTGCCGAACTTCATCGCGCCCAGGCACAGGGCGCTGACGGTGCGGCCGTTGACGGTGGTGTAACGCATCAGCTGCCCTCCCCCGCGGAGGCCGTTTCCGGGACGGACCCGGAGTCCGGCGAGGTCAGGGGCCGCTCGGCGGGAGCGGGTTTCTCGGCGAGCACACCGAGGTAGTAGTCGATCTTGTGCTGAATGGTGTGCTGCCTCTCGCGCAGCTCGGCGATGCGCGCGTCGAGGTGGTACTGATGGCTCTGCAGCACCTCCAGGCGGTCGGGAATGGTGTGGTCGCCGTCGCGGACGAGTTCGGCGAAGTCCCGCAGCCGCGCGATGGGCATGTCGGTGTCCCGCAGGCACCGGACCAGGTGGAGCAGTTCGACGTCGTCGGTGCGGTAGCGGCGGTGTCCGCTGGGCGCGCGGTCCACCTGCCGGAGCAGGCCCGCCTTCTCGTAGTAGCGCAGGGTGTCCAGTGTGAGGCCGAAACGCTCGGCGACCTCTCCGGGTGTGAAGTAGTCACTCATCCGGCAAGCATGCGACCTGGAGTGCACTCCAGGTCAAGCCCCGGGGTCCGCTCTTCGCCGGACCGGTGCGGCCCGCGCCGGTTCCGGCCGGGCGGCCCCGGTCAGGTCCCGCTGCCGCGGATGGCGCCGACGACGGCCTCGGTGAGGTCGTCGATGATCTCGGACTCGCTCACCTCCGGGTGTTCGAGCCACCACTCCCCCGCCGCCTGGACCATGCCCACGACGGCGTGCGCGGCGATCTGGGAGCGCAGGCGCCCCTGGATGCGGCGTTCGGTCAGCAGCAGGTCGGCGAGCTCCTCGCCCAGACGGCGCACCATGAGCCCCAGGTCGCTGCGGGTGCGCACGTCCTCTGAGGTGGCCCGGTCCATGAGGAACCGGTAGAGGTTGAGGTTCTGCGAGATCATCGACAGGTACGCGCCGACCGTGGCCCGGGCGCGCACGTCGAAGTCGGTGTGCTGGTACAGCTCGGAGCGGATCGCCTCGATGAGCGGGTCCACGTGGCGTCGGGCCAGCGCGCGGTAGAGGCCGCCCTTGTCGCCGAAGTGCCGGTAGAGGATGGGTTTGCTGATGCCCGCCTCGGTGGCGATGGCCAGCATGGAGGCGTCGGGGCCGTCGCGTTGGATCACCCGGTCGGCGGCGTCCAGGATGGCCCGCCGCCGTTGGGGGTCGCGGCCGCGCCCGCTCCGTCCCTGCCGGGGCGCCGGGGCTTCGTCGGAGGGCTTGCCGGAGGCGCCGTTGTCGGCTGGCACGGTCTGCTGCGTGTTTTCGAAGGCCACAAGGGTTCACCGTAGCGGAGGGTCAGGTGCGGCGGTTGCGGGCTCAGGAGCGGAGCGCGATCCAGGTCGCGCGGGCCTGGGCGAGCAGGCGGCCCGTCTCGTCGTAGAGGGCGCTGCCGGTGTGCACCTTGCGGCCGTCGACGGATTCCAGGTGGCCCATGACGACCGCGGTGGAGCCGACCACGGGCAGGTCCAGGACCTGCGCGCTCATCCGGCCCAGGACGATGGGGCGGCCGGAGACGTCGCTGGACCAGCCGCCGGGGCAGTCGAGCGCCGCCCAGACCTGGGCGGGTGCGGCCCTGCCGTCGCCGCCGTCCACGGCTTCCAGGACGTCCCACGTGCAGGCGACGGTGTTGCCGACCCCGTCGGGCCCCCGGCCCGGTCGGACCGAACCCGCGAACAGGCGCAGGCCCTCGCCCTCTGTGCGTGCGGGGCCGCAGCTGTAGCAGCGCGGGAAGGGGTGGTCGGTCAGGCCCGCGTAGCGCTTCCGGGCCCGGGCGGCCTCGTCGACGGTGACCGGGCCGCCGGGGACGGCGGCCTCGTCGAAGGGGGCGGCGCGGACGGCTTCGGCGACCAGGCGCGCCTTGTCCCGGGCGGTGGGGTCGACCAGCCGGAGCCCCTCCTCGGGGGTGCCCTCCACCGTCAGCGTCCGGTCCAGCGGAGGCGGGGTGCGCAGGGTGACCTGGACGGCCGGACCGCCCGGGGCGGTCAGCAGGCCGGCGAGCAGGCCTGCGCTGTAGCCTCCGTTGCCGGAGCCGTCGGGGCCGTTGAAGGCCGCCGGGATGGTGAGGGTGGGGGCGCCGTTGCCTGGTGTCATGGCTCACAGGGTAGTCGGAACGGGGCGGGTGGTTTCGACCGCCCCGACCGGTTCTGCGGTGCGGGCGTTCAGGACGGGGCCAGTTCGGGACGGCCCAGACGGGTGAGGGTCCGGGAGAACCAGGGACCGGACGCCGGGCCGCCCTGTCGGACCCACTCCTCGGTGAGCGCACGGAAGGCCCTCTCACGCGAGCGGTGGCCGCGCCGCGCCCCAGCGGCGAGGACGGCCGTACCGGCCCCGGCCAGGGCGGAGCAGAGCGCGCGCACCAGGTCCCGGTCAGCCGTGTCCGCGGGTCGCGACCGCATCCGCAGCATGGCCGCGACGAGCAGTCGGGCGGTCGTCCAGGCCTCGGGTGCCAGGGTGCCGCCGGGCGTCTCCGCAGCCGACGGTCGGCGCTGCCGCATGCGGCGCGGCCTGCGCGGCGACGGTTGCGGGTGCAGTAGGCCGTCCAGGGTGTACCCGCTCTCCCGGGCCCGGTCCGCCATCCATCTCCGCCGGTCCGGTCCGAAGTCCGCCATCCAGGCCAGCGCGGCCCGGGCCCGCCGTTCGCGTGCCCGGGCGGTGGGGGCCACCGCCGCCCGGAACAGCGGCAGGGTGTTGTTGTCCCACACGTCCGCGGTCCGCTGGATGGCGGGCCGGTCGTAGGTCTCCGCCGCCGCCTCGGCGATCTGGGCCACCGAGCGGTCGAGGAGGGCGCCCAGAGCTTCGGCCGCACGGGGCCGTGCAAGACCCGAAGGTACGGTCATCCGTCCGAGGTTAGGCGGTGGTCGCCGCACGCGCAGGCACCGGTCACGCGCGGCGGCCTCTCCGAAACGGGACGGCGAATCCGCTGACGGGCCACGGACCGGCGGCCGCCGGTCCGTGGCCCGGACCCGGCGGAGAAGCCACCGCACAGCCTCCCTGTCAGTCCTCGAACACCAGGTGGAGAGGGGGACTCAGGGAGGACTCGGCCGCGTACCTCTCCAGCGACTCCCGCAGGGTCTCCGCGTCGTCAGGGAGCGTTCGCACCAGATGCGGCCAGCCCGTGAGGCGGATGGCCCCCGGCAGCTGCACCAGTCCGGTGATCGCGTCCCAGAACGCGTCCCAGTTGTGCCCGTACATGTCCGGGAAACCCAGCTCCCGCTTCAGCAGGCATCGGAGCCCGCGTGCTGAGGACACGTCGTGGAGGGCGATGGTCACGTCGAGGGTCTCCGCCGAGTCGTTCAGGGTGAAGACCGCCGGTTCCCGGGCACGCAGCACCGCGTCCCGCAGGTGGGAGATCCCCGCCGCCGCCTCGGGGCCGTTCTTCGTCAGACCGCCCCATCCCACGACGTGGACGACCTCGTGCAGGGGACCGGCACCGAGAACGGCCCGCTCCAGGGTCGGCCAGTCACCCCGGGCCGACCAGGGAACCCGCAGGGCGTTACCGAGGATGCGACGGACCTCCTCGTCCTTCCACTCCTCGACGAGATCGACGATCATTGCCCTCCCGGCAGACGAAAAGCGACCATACCCGCGGTCCTGTTCCGAGACGTCATCCGTGTCCGCACGACAGGCCCTCCCGGTCCTCAGCACAACACTGATTCCAGGAACGGCCGACAGGCCCCGTCAACGCAGGGAACGAGGGCCGGGCACACGCATCGTGTCCGACCCTCCACCGTTCCCGAGTCCTCTCCGTGTCCGTGCCAGCCGGTGCGGCACGCCCCGGAAGACGCTCACGAAAGGTACGCCCCGAACCGCGCCGACGTCACCGGATCGGCAGACCCGTGATCTGGCGGCCGATGATGAGTTTCTGGATTTCGCTGGCGCCCTCGAAGATGGTGAAGATGGTGGCGTCGCGGTGCCAGCGCTCGACGGGGTACTCGCGGGTGTAGCCGTTGCCGCCGAGGATGCGCAGGGCGTTCTGGGTGACGAAGGTGGCGGTCTCGGAGGCGAACAGTTTGCTCATGGAGCCCTCGGCGTTGGCGAAGTCCTTGCCGTTGCGGGCCATCCAGGCGGCGCGCCACACGAGCAGGCGGGCGGCGTCGATGCGGGTGGCCATGTCGGCGAGCAGGAAGGCCACGCCCTGGTTGTCGCCGATGGGTTTGCCGAACTGCTCGCGCTGGGTGGAGTAGTCACGGGCGTACTCGTAGGCGGCCCGGGCGGTGCCCACGGCCATGACGCCGACGCTCGGCCGGGAGGCCTCGAAGGTCTTCATGGCGGCCTGGCCCTTGGAGCGTTTGCCCTCGCGGGCGCGGGCGAGGCGTTCATCGAGTTTGTCCTTGCCGCCCAGCAGGCAGGAGCCGGGGATTCGGACGTCGTCCAGGACGACCTCGGCGGTGTGCGAGGCGCGGATGCCGTGTTTGGCGAACTTCTGTCCCTGGGACAGCCCCGGGGTGTTCGGCGGGACGATGAACGAGGCCTGTCCGCGGGAGCCGAACTCGGGTTCCACCGAGGCGACCACGACGTGGACGTCGGCGATGCCGCCGTTGGTGGCCCAGGTCTTGACGCCGTTGAGGACCCACTCGTCCTTGGCCTGGTCGTAGACGGCGCGGGTCCTGATCGCGGAGACGTCGGAGCCGGCGTTGGGCTCGGAGGAACAGAACGCGCCGAGCTTGACGTCGTCGGCGGTGCCGAACATCTGCGGCACCCACTCGAAGAGCTGTTCCTGGGTGCCGTTGGAGGCGACCGAGACGGCGGCCAGTCCGGTACCGGTGATGGACAGGGCGATGCCCGGGTCGCCCCAGTAGAGCTCCTCGAAGGCGACGGGGATACCGAGACCGCTCGGCTCCAGCCACTGGTTGGCGAAGAAGTCGAGCGAGTACAGCCCGATCTTGGCGGCCTCCTGGATGATCGGCCAGGGGGTCTCCTCGCGCTCGTCCCACTCGGCCCCGGCGGGGCGGATGACATCGGCGGCGAACCCGTGGGCCCAGTCCCGGACGTCGCGGACGTCCTCGCTCAGTTCCAGGCTGAAGGCGGGTGCGGTGGCCTCACTCATGCGCTTACATCCTTTGTCGAACCCTCCGGGGACGGAGGGGCGGCCTATGCGTGTTACCAACGGTAACAGTTTTGGGTTTCACGTTGGAAGGGGGCATCGACGTCTCGGCGGACACGGGACCGGCACATGGTTCGACGCTGCTGCGAGACCCCGGGGGCGCTCGTCCCGGCGCCGGGCCCCCGCGGATGTTGACAGGCGAGCACCTCCGCTCGGATGATGCCGCTCACATCCCCACCCCCTTCCCCGGAGGCGTTCATGGCACCGCGCTACGGCGACTACCAGCTGGAGATCTACCTGAACGGCCTCACCGGCGTCGTTCCCTCCCACCCGATGACCTTCGCCGAGCTGGAGCAGCGGGCGGCCCGGACACTGCCGTCGTGGGTGTGGTCCTACGTGGCCGGAGGCGCGGGCGACGAGCACACCCAGGAGGCCAACGCCGCGGCCTTCCGGCGCTGGGGCCTGTACCCGCGGATGTTCGTGGGGGCGGCCGAACGCGACACCTCCGTGGACCTGTGCGGCGTCCGGCTGCCCTCGCCGCTGATGATGGCTCCGGTGGGGGTGGTGGGGCTGTGCGCACAGGACGGGCACGGCGATCTGGCCACGGCCGAGGCGGCGGCCAGGACCGGGGTCCCGATGATCGCCTCCACCCTGTCGCAGGACCCGATGGAGGAGGTGGCGTCGCGGTTCGGGGACACACCCGGGTTCTTCCAGCTGTACACGCCCACCGACCGGGAACTGGCGGCGAGCCTGGTCTCGCGCGCCGAGGCGGCCGGGTTCCGGGGGATCGTCGTCACCCTGGACACCTGGATCACCGGGTGGCGTCCGCGCGACCTGGCCACCGCGAACTTCCCGCAGCTGCGCGGGCACTGCCTGGCCAACTACACCTCCGATCCGGTCTTCCGCGAGCGGGTGGGGGCGGACGCCTCCCCCGAGGAGGTGGTCGCGCACTGGACCGGCATCTTCGGCAACCCTCTGACCTGGGACGACCTTCCGTGGTTGCGGTCGCTGACGGATCTTCCGCTGTTCGTCAAGGGCATCTGCCACCCCGATGACGCGCGTCGGGCCGAGGACGGGGGCGTGGACGGCGTCTACGTGTCCAACCACGGGGGCAGGCAGGCCAACGGGGGTATCCCGGCACTGGAGTGCCTGCCGGACGTGGTCGCCGCCACGGACCTGCCGGTCGTCTTCGACTCCGGGGTGCGGTCGGGCTCGGACGCGGTCAAGGCGCTGGCGCTGGGGGCCACCGCGGTCGCCGTGGGGCGTCCCTACGTGTACGGCTTGGCGCTGGGCGGCGCGGACGGGGCGGTGCACGTGCTGCGGTCGATGCTGGCCGAGGCCGATCTGCTGATGGCGGTGGACGGCTACCCGTCACTGTCCGACCTGACCCCGCGGGCGCTCAGGGAACTGCGGGGCTGAACCTCCCTGCCCCGGCGGGCGCGCCGTTCCCGCCGGGGCAGGGCGGTGCCCGCCGGCTCAGTCCTGGCCGTACCCGTCCTGGCTGTGGTTGTCCAGGAACGTGTAGACGTCGTGTTCGTCCACGCCGGGGAAGGTCCCGGAGGGCAGGGCCGACAACACGTGGGAGTGGGCGCGGGCCGAGGGCCACACGTTGCCCTCCCAGCGGGTGGCCAGCTCCGCGGGCGGGCGCACGCAGCACTCCCCGTTGGGGCAGTTGGACTTGGTGCGGTTGGTGGTCTCGCGCCCCCGGAACCAGCGGGACTCCTTGTAGGGCACACCCAGGGTGATGGCGAAGTTGCGCTCCCGGCTGGGGTCGACGTGCGCCACGCACCAGTGGGTCCCGTTGGGCTTGTCCGTGTACTGGTAGTAGATCGAGTACCGGTCCGGCGACTGGAAGACCTGGCGCCCCGACCACTGGCGGCACATCCGCTGGCCCTCGATGGCGCCGGTGTCGTCGGTGGGGAAGACCAGCCCGTCGTTCTCGTAGGCCTTGTAGATGATGCCGGTCTCGTCGTTGCGGATGAAGTGGCAGACCAGGTCCAGGTGGCGGTGGGCCAGGTTGGTGAACCGGTGCGCGGCCATCTCGTAGGAGACGGAGTAGACGTCGCGCAGGTCCTCCACGGACAGGTCGCGGGCCTTCTTGGCCTCCTGGAGGTAGGTGACGGCGGTGCTCTCGGGGATGAGGACGGCCGCCGCGAAGTAGTTGGCCTCCACCCGCTGGCGCAGGAAGTCGCCGAAGTCGCGGGGCCGGTCGTGGCCGAGGATCACGTGGCCCAGGGTCTGGAGCAGGATCGTGCGCGGGCTGTGCATGCCCAGCGTGGTCTCGCGCTTGAGGTAGATGCGCCGGTTGATGTGGTCGGTCAGGGAGCGCACCGAACGGGGGAGGTCCTGTACGTACTTCAGGGAGAACCCGTGGTGGGTGGCGATCGAGAGGATCTGCCCCTGGGAGAGGGGGCCGGCGGTGTAGTTGACCGCGGCCAGGGTCTCGGCGGCCGCGGTCTCGATGTTCTCGAAGTAGTTGCCGCGCTCGCGCATCTGCCGCCGCAGGTCGGCGTTGGCCCGGCGGGCCTCCTCCGGGGTGGCGGTGGGCTTGGCGTGGCGCCGCTTGAGCTCGTCGTAGAGCCCCACGATGTGTTCGAGGACGTCGTTGGGGACCCGCTTGCCCACCTTCAGGTGCGGGAGGTTGAGGCCCTGGTAGAGGGGGTCCCGCTGGGCCTCCTCGACCGAGATCTCCAGCTGCGCGCGACGGCTCGGGGGCTGCTTCGACAGAAGTTCCTCGATCGACACCCCGAGGGCGGAGGCAAGGGACGTGAGCAAGGAGAGCTTGGGTTCACGTTTTCCGTTCTCCAGCAGCGAGAGCTGCGAGGGCGCCCGCCCCACGCGTTCACCCAGGTCAGACAGGGTCATCCCGCGCGTCTTGCGCAGGTGTCGGAGCCTCTGACCAAAGGTGACGAGATCCAGGTCACCTGTCAAAGACGGTATTTCTTCAGCACCAAAGTACGCCATGGCTTCATCTTACGGAAAGAATCGACGATCTTCACACGATTTTGAGTGGAAAACTCTTGGATCTTCGCTAAGAATCATAGTTACCGGCGGGGAACTTACCGCTCAGGGATCACCCCCTGACCCTGGAAGGCCTCCCTCGACCGGTGCGAACACCTTGGGGACTACACGTAAGGCGGGAACGAACATGAGCACCAGCGCTCGACGTCAGGAAGCCAGCGCCGAACTCCAGCGCGACTGGGAGACCAACCCGCGGTGGGCCGGTATCGAGCGCACCTACTCCGCTGACGACGTCGTCAAGCTGCGCGGTTCGGTCACCGAGGAGCACACTCTGGCCCGCCGGGGCGCCGAGCGTCTGTGGGACCTGCTCCACACCGAGGACTACGTCAACAGCCTCGGCGCGCTGACCGGTAACCAGGCGGTCCAGCAGGTCCGCGCCGGTCTGAAGGCCATCTACCTCTCCGGGTGGCAGGTCGCTGCCGACGCCAACCTCTCCGGCAGCACCTACCCGGACCAGAGCCTCTACCCGGCCAACTCGGTTCCGGCCGTCGTCCGCCGCATCAACAACGCGCTCATGCGCGCCGACCAGATCACCTGGTCCGAGGGTGACGACACCGCCCCCGAGTGGCTGGCCCCGATCGTGGCCGACGCCGAGGCCGGCTTCGGTGGCGTCCTGAACGCCTACGAGCTCATGAAGGGCATGATCGCCTCGGGCGCCGCGGGCGTCCACTGGGAGGACCAGCTCGCCTCCGAGAAGAAGTGCGGTCACCTGGGCGGCAAGGTCCTCATCCCGACCAGCCAGCACGTCAAGACCCTGAACGCCGCCCGCCTCGCCGCGGACGTCGCCGGTGTCCCCTCCCTGGTCATCGCGCGGACCGACGCCCAGGCCGCGACCCTGATCACCAGCGACATCGACGAGCGCGACCAGGCCTTCACCACCGGTGAGCGCACCGCCGAGGGCTTCTACCGCTTCCGCAACGGTGTCGACGCCTGCGTCGCCCGCGGCCTGGCCTACGCCCCGCACTCCGACCTGCTCTGGATGGAGACCGCGACCCCGGACCTGGAGGTCGCCCGCAGCTTCGCCGAGCGCATCAAGGCCGAGTACCCGGACCAGATGCTGGCCTACAACTGCTCGCCGTCCTTCAACTGGAAGCGTCACCTCGACGACGCGACCATCGCGAAGTTCCAGCGCGAGCTGGGCCACATGGGCTACAAGTTCCAGTTCATCACCCTGGCCGGCTTCCACTCGCTCAACCACTCGATGTTCGACCTGGCCAAGGGCTACGCCAAGAACGGCATGACGTCCTACGTCGAGCTCCAGGAGGCCGAGTTCGCGTCCGAGGCCGACGGCTACACCGCCACCCGCCACCAGCGCGAGGTCGGCACCGGCTACTTCGACGCGATCAGCACGACCATCTCCCCCGAGGGCAGCACCACCGCCCTCACCGGCTCCACCGAAGAAGACCAGTTCTCAGCGGCTCACTGACCCTGGTCTTCGTTCCCCAGAGGTCGTCCCTCCCCGCTTTCGTGGCTGGGGCGGGGCGGGACGACCTCGCCCCCCTAGCCGTCGGCCATGCGCGATCCGTGTCACACGCGCATGGCCGGCGGCTTTTCCGTGTGCTTTTCCTCCGGTTCCCGGCCTCCCCGTCCATGTCGGTGCGACGCGCGTATACGGTGTCTCCAGCAACGGGTAACGAAACAGTCAAGCCCGTCTCGCGCCAGGCCTCTCCGGCCGTCGTCGCGGGGCACGGGGGCTCTCCAGCCGACTGACCCGGGGCGTACACCCGCCGACCACACGGAGCTGACGTGAAACTCGAAGACATCAGCAGGGCGACCCTCGCCACGACCCGCCGCGTAGTGGCCTCGGGCGCGATCGCCGCGGTCGCCGTGTTCGGCGTCGCCGCCTGTGAGGGCACCGACGACCTCGAACAGGAAGTCAGGGACGGCGTCGAGGAGGAGATCGAGAACGGCATCGACGACCTGGAGCAGGGTGTCCGGGACGGCGTCGAGGAAGGCGTCGACGACGCCCTCGGCGGCGGCGAGGACAACTAGTCCGCGAACCCGGGGCGGCCGGTGCGGTGACCACACGTCATCGCACCGGCCGCCCCCCTTGCCGCCAGCGCGTAGATTCGACGGGTGAGCGACAGAACCCACCGGAACCCGCGCGGATCGGAACCCTCCCCCTCCGAGGGCACGCGCGCGACGGCCTCAGTCCCGAATCCCCTCCCCGGCCGCTCCATGCTGCGCTGGGAGGTGCTGTGCGTGCTCGCACTCTCCCTGGGCGCCGCCGCGGTGTCGGCGACGATCTCCTTCCTCGGCGTACTCACCGCACCAGAGTCGATGGCCGACCAGACCGCCAGCCTCATCCGGTCCCGCGCCGAGGACCGTCCCTGGCTCGACCTGTCCTTCCAGCTGTACGCGGTGGTCTTCGCGCTCGCCCCGGTCGCGCTGGTGGTGTACCTGCTGCACCGGAGCGGGGAGTCCGCGCGCACGATCGGCTTCGACCTGCGCAGGCCCGGTTTCGACGCGTGGAGCGGGGCCGCCCTGGCCGCGCTGGTCGGCGCCGGCGGCCTGGTCGTGTACCTGGTCTCCTGGCAGCTCGGGCTGACCCGCACCATCGTGCCGAGCACGTTGGACGGCAACTGGTGGGACACACCGGTCCTGCTGCTCCAGGCGCTGAAGAACGGGATCCTGGAGGAGGTGATCGTCGTCGGCTACCTGCTGCACCGGCTGGGGCAGGCGGGCTGGTCGCCCTGGAGGGCGGTGCTGGCCAGTTCGGTGCTGCGCGCCTTCTACCACCTGTACCAGGGGGTCGGGATGTTTTTCGGCAACCTGGTCATGGGGCTGGTGTTCGGCTGGTTCTACCTGCGCTACGGCCGGGTGATGCCGCTGGTGGTGGCGCACACGGTGATCGACGTCGTGGCGTTCGTGGGGGCGGTGTACCTGATCGGCCGGATCGACTGGCTGCCGGTCTGAGCCCTGCCCCGCCAGCGCCGCCGTGCCCCTTCCGTCCGCGGCGGCCGGCGGCGCGCCCCAGGACCCGCGAGCGGGCGGTCAGGCACGCGGTTCCCAGCGGAAGAACCGGGCGGCCAGCGCGAGGGCCACGACGACCCAGGCCAGTGTGGGCGCCAGGAGCCACAGCGAGTCAACGGCCGCCGTACCCCCGTTCCAGGCGTTGACGACCAGCTCGCTGGCCGAGCCGCCGGGCAGCAGCCGCTTGAGCAGGGTGAGTTCCCCGGTCCCGGTGAACCCCACCCAGCCGGAGACGGCAAGGGTGCCCACGAGCACGGGCAGCGTGGTCACCTGGGCGTGGTCGGGCGAGTTCGTCACCCCGGCCGTGGCCAGCCCCAGACCGACCATCATGGCCACCACCGAGAACACGGCCGCGGCCAGCAGGAAGGGGTGGGCAGGAGCCTCGGCGAACACGGTCAGCGCGCCCAGGACCACGGCGGTCTGGACCAGCGTGATGACGGTGACCGGAAGCAGCAGCCCGGAGATGATCTCGCCGTCGCCCGCCGCGGTGGAGCGCAGCCGCTTGAGGAAGAGGTTCTGCCGGCGGGAGGCGAGCGTGGTCACCGTGGTGCTGTAGAGCCCCAGGGCCACCACGAGGAACACCAGGATCGCGGCGGTCGCCCCCAGGTCCAGGGCCGGAACGAGGTCGTACAGGTAGATGTAGAAGGCGCTGAACGCCGCGGGCAGGACGAGCATGGTGACCAGGACCAGGCGGTTGCGGAAGATCTGGATCAGCTCGCTCCGAGCGATCGGAAGCATGGCGGGAATCCTTCGGTGCGGGTGCGGGTGCGGGTGCGGGCTTACTGGAAGTGCGGGCTCAGGCATCGGCGGTGTCGAGGGCACGGAAGACGTCGTCCAGCCGGGTCGGTCCGGCTTCGAGCCCGCGCAGCTCCACCGCGTTGTCCCGCGCCCAGTCGAGCAGGGTGTGCAGGTCCTTCTGCAGGCCGGGTGTCTCGACGAGGAACGACCCGTCGCCCTCGCGCACGACCGGCAGCGGCAGTTCCGGGGCGGTGTGCGGCAGGGAGAAGCGGATCACGGCCGGCAGGGTCCGTGTGAGTTCGGCGACGGTCCCCTCCCTGCGGAGGCTGCCGCGGTGCATCAGCCCGATGCGGTCGGCGCGCTGCTGGGCCTCCTCCAGGTAGTGCGTGGTGAGCACGACGGTGGTCCCCTCCTCGCGCATCCGGTCCACCGCGGTCCACAACTCGTCCCTGGAGTTGATGTCCAGGCCGGTGGTGGGCTCGTCCAGGAAGACCAGTTCGGGTGTTCCGTACACGGCGGTGGCGAAGTCCAGGCGCCGCTTCTCACCGCCGGAGAGCTGGGCCACCCTGGTCCGGGCCTTGCGGGTGAGGCCGACGAGGTCGAGCACGCGCCGGACCTCGTCCGTGCGCCGGGTGAGCGCCCCGATCAGCCGGACCGACTCCTGGACGGTCAGGTCCGGGGAGAACCCGCTCTCCTGCAGCATGACGCCCGTCCGGGGGCGCACGGCCCGGTGTTCGCGCGGGCTGCGTCCGAACACCCGCACGGTGCCCGACGAGGCGGGCCGGTGGCCCTCGAC
This sequence comes from Nocardiopsis sp. iso_40, assembly GCF_056173285.1. NCBI lineage: Bacteria > Bacillati > Actinomycetota > Actinomycetes > Streptosporangiales > Nocardiopsidaceae > Nocardiopsis > Nocardiopsis sp. iso_40. Next base: position 3,783,509 of record NZ_CM149666.1, read on the forward strand.
GGTCTCCAGGGCGGAGGTCTTGCCCGCCCCGTTCGTGCCCAGCAGGGCGTAGAGCTCTCCTTCGCGGACCTGGAAGGACAGGTCCCTGACGGCGTGGAAGTCGCCGTACCTGACGTTCAGGCGTTCGACGTCGATGACCGGTGTGTTTGGCATGCCCCCATCCCAGCCGTTCGCGTGCCCCGGCGGCAGTGTCCTCGTGTCAGGTCCGCACCGTGACTTTCACGGGGGTGCGGGCATGACGTGGCGTCACTGGTGGCGCCGGGGGCCTGCGTGAATACTGGGTTCGGTCCCGATCGACGGAAGGTCACTCATGGTGCGCGAACAGGACGAGGCGACGCCGGAGCAGCTGCGCGTGCTCAACGTCGGTCTGGTGTCCGGGTCGCTGTCCTCCGTCGGCACACTGCTGGTGGTCACCGAGGCCAAGACCTGGTGGGAGGCCCTGCTGCTGGCCTCGGGGCTGGTCGCAGCCCTGTTCACCGTGAACCTGTCGACGGACAGGTCCGGCCTCGGGGTGCTGCTGCCGGGCCTGGCGGTCACCGCCGTGGTGTGGCTGCTGGGGGTTGTGGTCACCGGTTCCTCCACGGCCGCCTTCAGCCTCGCCGTGGTGTGCACCCTGGTCGTGCAGCGGCTCCCCCGCCGCCGACGCGCCGCGGCCCTGGCCATGGCCGCCTTCGGCGCGGCGGTGATCACCGCCGCGGCCCTGTTCCGGGACCTGTCCCCCGCCGACCTCCTGCTGCACCAGCTCCTCGTCTCCGCCGCCGTGGCCGTGACCGGGATCGTACTGGTGTCCCTGGTCCGAGCGGTCTCGGACCTCGTGGCGGAACTGAAGCGGTCCCGGCGGCGCGAGGCCGAACTGGCCGTGGCCCGCGAGCGGGTGCGTTTCGCAAGCGACCTGCACGACGTCCAGGGGCACACGCTGCACGTGGTGAAGCTGAAGGTCGCCCTGGTCCGCAAGCTGCTGCGCGCCGACCCGGACCGGGTGGAACGGGAGCTGGCCGAGGTGTACGACCTGGTCGGCGACACCATCGGGCGGACCGGGGAGCTCGCCCACGCGCAACGGCGGCTGAACCTGTCCGCCGAGCTGGAGAACGCCAGGAACCTCTTCGAGGCCGCTGGTATCTGGGTGGCCGTCGACCGCCGGGGCGAGGTCGACCCACGGGTGGGCGAGCTGCTCGGCCAGGTCCTGCGCGAGACGACGACCAACATCCTGCGGCACGCCCAGGCCGCACAGGTGCGGGTCACCCTGTCGGAGCGGGGCATCACCGTCACCAACGACGGCGCCGGGCGCGAACCGCTCACCGGGCTGCGCGGGCTCTCGGCCCTGCGGGAGCGCGTGGGCGAGCAGGGCGGGCAGCTGACCGCGGAACGCGCCCAGGGGTGGTTCCTCACCTCGGCGGAGTTCCCGGCACCGGGCACCGCACCATGACGACGTGGAAGGACGACCGATGACCACCGTGGTCCTGGCCGACGACGAGGCCCTGCTGCGTTCGGCGCTGGCGGCGCTACTGCCGCTGGTGGGGGACGTCACCGTGCTCGCCGAGGCGGAGGAGGGCTCGTCGGCCGTGGCGGCCACCCTGCGGCACCGGCCCGACGTGCTCGTCATCGACCTGGAGATGCCCGGGGTCGACGGACTCGAAGCCGTCACGCGCGTCCGGCGCGAGCTGCCGGACCAGGTGGTCCTGATGCTGACCCGGCACGCGCGCCCGGGGGTGCTGCGCAGGGCGCTCAGGCTCGGGGTGCAGGGTTTCGTCAGCAAGTCGGCGGAGCCGGAGCACATCACCTCGGTCATCCGGACCCTGGCCGGGGGCAGGCGGTGGATCGACCCGGACGTGTCCGCGCTCGCGGTCATCGACGACTGCCCGCTCACCGAGCGGGAGCTCGACGTCCTCCGGGGGACCCGGGAGGGGTACTCGGCGGCGGAGATCTCCGGGCGGCTGCACCTGGCACAGGGCACGGTGCGCAACTACCTCTCCAGCGCGATGCACAAGACGCAGACCCGGACCCGCCACGAGGCGGCCCGCTACGCGCACGAGCACGACTGGCTCTGAGCGCGCTCCCCGGCCTCAGGAAGAGCGTTCCGCGGCCTTGGCGGCGAGGGCGTCCTCCAGGTAGCGGGGACGGCCCACCAGCATGCCCATGACGAGGTTGAGGGCGACGATGCCCATGGCCAGGGCCATGGGGGCGTGCCAGCCGCCGGTGAGCTCGTGCAGGAACCCGAAGAGGAAGGGCCCGGCTCCGCCCAGCAGGTAGCCCAGGCTCTGGCTGGACGCGGACATGGCCGCGGTGCCCTCGGCGGTGCGGGTGCGCACGGCGAAGATCGTCAGGGCCAGGACGAAGCTGCCCAGGCCGATGCCGATGAGGGTGGTCCACACCCAGGTACCCGAAAGCGGGGAGACCCACAGACCGGTGAACCCGGCGACGTAGGCGAGGACGAACAGGCCGACGAAGGGCCGCTGGTCGCGTACGCGGACGACGAGCGAGGGCAGTACCAGCGACATGGGGATGCCCAGGGCGGTGAGGTAGGCCAGCATCACTCCGGCCGTCTGGGCGTCCATGCCCTGGTCGCGGAGCATCTGGGCGTACCAGCCGAACATGATGTAGGCGATGGAGGACTGGGTGCCGAAGTACAGGACGCCCTGCCATCCGATCCCGGTACTCAGCACCTGGCGGACGCCGAGCGCCTCGCGTGCGTCGCCCGGGGCGGGTTCGTGGCGCAGTGCCAGCAGCCACGGCAGGGCGGCGGCCAGGCCGAAGAGGGCGTAGGAGCCCAGGGCGATCCGCCACTCACCGGTGGCCTGTTCGACGGGGACCGTGGCGGCGGCCGCGATGGCGGTGCCCACGGCCAGCCCGGTGGTGTAGACGGTGGTCATCAGACCGACCCGGTGGGGGAAGTGCTGCTTCACGAGGGCCGGGAGGATGACATTACCGATCGCGCCACCGGACAGTGCCACCGCGCTCAGGGTGAGGAACAGCCAGGGTTCGGGGGCCAGGGCCCGGGTGGTAAGCCCGAGGGTGACGGCGACCAGAGCGTAGACGAGCAGGTGGTGCGAGCCGAGCCGGCGGGCGAGCATCGGGGTGAGTCCGCCGAAGAGCGCGAAGCACAGTACGGGCAGGGTCGTGAGCGTCCCGGCGCCCACCGCGCTCATCCCCAGTCCCTGCGTGACCTCGTCGAGGACGGGGCCCACACTGGTGATGGCGGTGCGCAGGTTGAGCGCGGCCAGGGCGATGGCCACGCCGATCAGCACAAGCGCCCCGCGCGGGAGCCCCGGGGCCGGGTCGGGCCCGGTCGGAGAGGTGTCCTGCACGGTCTGCTTTCGTGTGGGGGCGGCGCTCATGGGAGGTGGCTCACAAATTCGTAGGATGACCCTATGTACTTCATGAGGATAACGCATTGCCGTTCGGGGCCTATTCCGACGCGCAACTGGTCTAAGCTCCGGCCTTAACCGTTCCGTACCTGTGCGGCTCCGGCCCCGATCCGTTCCGTACCTGTGCGCTGGCCCTGTCATCCGGCGACCCGCCCCTAGGAGGTAAAAAGCGTGCCCCTCGCCTCGACACGCCGGACCGGTCTCGTCGACCAGGTCATCAGTCAGTTAAGAGCCCAGATCGACTCGGGTGAATGGGGCGTGGGAGATCGCATCCCCACCGAGTCGGAACTGTCCGACCAGCTCGAGGTCGGCCGCAACACCGTACGCGAGGCAGTCCGGGCCCTCGCCCACGCGGGCCTGCTGGAGATCCGCCAGGGCGCCGGCACCTTCGTCCGCGCCTCCAGCGAACTCGGCGGGGCCCTGCGCCGCCGCCTGGAACGCTCCCGCCTGCGGGAGAACCTGGAGGTCCGCCGCGCCCTGGAGGTCGAGGCCGCGCGCCTGGCCGCCCTGCGCCACAGCGAGGAGGACATGGCCGTCATCGACCGCGCCATGGGCCTGCGCGAGGAGGCCTGGCGGACCAGGGACATGGGCGCGTTCGTGGAGGCCGACTTCACGTTCCACCGGTCCGTGGTCAACGCCACCCACAACACCCTGCTGATGGACCTCTACGACGACATCGCCCAGGTGGTCTACGCCAGCATCGCGCACACGGCGTACGAGCAGAGCGACGAGGCCTCCGACCGGCCCTCCTCGGCCACCGAGGGAATCGACCACAGCGGTCTGACCGAGGCCATCCGGGAGGCGGACGCGAGCCGTGCCGCCCGTGAGGCCACCTGCTACATCGACGAACTGCTCTCCCTCACCGAGGACTGACGGCCGCGGGAGCGGCCCGGCCCCGGGACGGGGTCCGTTCCCCCGCGTCCCCGGCCTCCCGGACCGCCCCCGAGCCGTACGGAGGGGCACGGAGGAAGGCGGCACGGGGACGAGGCGGGCCCGGGGCGCCGATTGGCGCTCCCGGGCCCGTCGGCGCTCCCGGGACAGAAGCCGACCGCCCGGGACGGCAGGCAGCCCGTGCCTGCGGTCAGTCGCCGCCGTAGACGTCGCCCACGGCCGACCACGACCCGAACCGCGGACGGAGGTACCCCTCTGCCGCCCGGCCCTCGCGCCGGGCGTTCAGCGAACGCGGCCGGCCGCGCCGCAGGCCGTGGTCGGGGGCGCCTTCCCAGCCGTTCACCCTGGACGGGTCCAGCCCGAGCAGGTCCAGGGTGCTCTCCCCCGCGCAGACCGCGTCGATGATCTCCCGCTCCCGGGTGATGCTGCTCATGGTCTCGGCGATGATCGTGCTCACCTGGCCGCGCGGCAGGCAGACCACGCCGTCGTCGTCGGCCACGATCCAGTCGCCCCTGCGCACCGGCAGCGGCGCGGGGCCGCTCGCGTCCATGTTGATCTGCTGACCGACGGAGCCGCCCGCGTCGTGCCCGGCCTCACGGACCGCGACCCCGGCGCTGAAGACCGGGAGCTCGCAGCGGGCGATGGCGGCGATGTCGCGCACGCAGCCGTCCAGGACGATCCCGGCCACGCCGCGGGTCCGCGCGGCCACGGCGAGGATCTCGTCGACGTAGCCGTACTCGGACTCGCCCGCGACGTCCACCACCAGCGCGGCGCCGGGGGGCGCCTGGGCGACCGCGACGTGCAGCGCGAGGTTGTCCCCCGGCGCGCAGCGGACCGGGAAGGCGGTCGCGGCGAACGCGGCCCCCGGCCAGACGGAGAAGAGGTGCGTGCCGAAGGGCCGCCCTCCGCAGCGAGCCAGTGCCACCGTTCCCACAGCCGTCAACGTCTTCGCAAGCGCCACGTCAGCCTCCATTACACCCGCGCCCGGTGCGGCCGGTTCGGACCGACCTCCTCCATACTCACGGGTAACTTAAGCGTGACGCAAGGCATACGGGCCCGAAACACGCAAAAATGCTACCGGCGGTTACATGCGAGGCCCGTCCGTGTCCGGACAGCTACCCGACGTGGGGGCTCGACGGTATCCCCCACCTGGCCCCGTACCCCGCGGGCAGCCGCCCCGGAGGCCGGGTCAGCCGACCGCGGCGACCGCGTCCAGGGCTGCGCGGGCGGCCGCGACGTCATGCACCCGGAAGACCCGGGCCCCCTCCCGGGCGGACATCGCCAGGGTCGCCAGGGTCCCGTCACCGCGCTCGGTCAGCCCCACCGCCAGGGTCTCGCCCACGAAGTCCTTGTTGGAGACCGCCACGAGCACCGGCCAGCCGGTGGCGGCCAACTCCCCGAGGCGGCGGGTGAGTTCGAGCGAGTGGTAGGTGTTCTTGCCGAAGTCGTGCGTGGGGTCGATCATCACCCCGTCGGGTCGCACCCCCACCGACACCGCGCGTTCGGCCAGGGCGCACACCCCGGCCACCACGTCGGCGACCACGTCCCCGTAGCGGACCCGGTGGGGGTCGGTGCGCGGAGCCAGCCCGCCGCTGTGGCTGCACACCAGGCCGGTGCCGTACTCGGCCGCCACCCGGGCCAGGTCCGGGTCGGCCCCGGCCCAGGTGTCGTTGATCATGTCCGCGCCCGCCTCGGCGCAGGCGCGCCCCACACCGGCCCGCCAGGTGTCCACCGAGATCACCACCCCGCGGTGGCGGTCGCGCAGTTCACGCACGAACGGCACCGTCCGGCGGATCTCCTCCGTCTCGTCCACGTGCGCGCCGTACCCGGCCTTCACCCCGCCGACGTCGATGATGTCGACGCCCGCCGCCACGGCGTGGTCGGCGGAGGCCAGAGCGGCGTCCAGGGCGTAGGTGGCCCCCCGGTCGTAGAAGGAGTCGGGGGTCCGGTTGATCACCCCCATCACCGCGTAGCGGCGGCCCGCGAACGTCCGCCCGCGCAGCCGCAGTGTCCCTGTCCCCTCCGGCACCGCCGGACCGTCCGTCACCATGGGTCCCATCCTGGGGCAGGCCGGGGGCGGGCGGCTACCCGCCCCCGTTCCCGGATCAGCCGGAGCCCCAGTTCCCGGCGCGTTCACCGCCCCGGCGCTCCTTGCGGACCCGGAGGTGGTCCCAGGTCTCCACGTGGCCGACGCCCGCGGTGGCCCTGATCACCTCCAGTGCCTCGACCAGCTGGTGGCGGTCCGGCGCGGTCAGGGTTCCGATCACGTCGTACCGGCCGAAACCGCTGGCCAGGAACGAGATCCTGGCCATGTTGGCCATGGCGGCGCCCAGCGCGTCGGCGTCGCCCCGGCAGCGCAGGCCGAAGCCGAGCTGCTCGTTGGCGCCCACCGCCGACGGTTCCACGAGCGCGGTGACGTGGACCACGCCCGAACCGAGCAGGCGCACCACCCGGGACCGGGCCGCCGCCTGCGACAGGCCCACCTGTCGGGCCAGGTCTGCGTACGAGGCGCGCCCGTCCTTGAGCAGCCTGCGAACCAGGCGCCAGTCCAGGGCGTCCAACTCGATCTCGCGCAGTTCGCGCACGCTGCTGTGGGCGTCCTTGTACACGGCGTTGGCCCGGAAGACCTCCGCGCCGTCCACACCGGGCAGCGAGCGCAGGTCGGCCAGCTCCTTGGTGAGCGCGGCGTCGTCGGCCACCCGCACCTGCGCGATGGCCGGGAACCTGCCGGCCGACTGCGCCGCGAAGGTCACGGCCTCGCGTTCACCCAGCGCTTCGAGCAGCGGACCGGTCGGCCCGCTGACACGGAAGGACACGTGGCCGAGGACCTCCATACCCACCACGCCGGCGTGCAGCACCCCGACGATTCTGATCGCCCCCGACTGCACGAGCTGGCGCACTCTGGCGCGTACCGCAGTCCGGGACAGGCCCACCCCGTCGGCCAGGGCCTGGAACGTCGCTCTGCCGTCCCCCTGCAACGCCCGCATGAGCGCAGCGTCAACCGCATCGAGCACGATGGTTGCCTTTCGTTCCCATGACGCCGCCCTTACCCCCGGACGGCGCCCCCTCCTCCGGCCAGATCATCGCAGTTGTGGCGCCGGTCCACTACCGATCGCCAAAGAAATCGGTTGATTCACCCCTTTGACCGGCCCGGAGTCCTCGGCCAATGCCCCATCGACCACCTCACGGCCACATAACAGACTTGTATAGAACATCCCCTGTGAGGTGGTCGCCGTGCACACAACCCTGACAAAGCGCCACACTGATCTCACGGGTTCGTGTGACACCCCTGGAACCGGACGCTTCCTCGCAGGCGTATGGCCGGGAAGGGGTGTACAACCGGAAGGTGACGCCACCCAGCGATCGTGGCGAGGGTTACAGGACCAGAGGACGGGGCGGCCGTGACCGCCCCGCGGCTTGAGAGGAATCACTGGTGGCTGCGGAGGACGAGCGGCGGGACGAGGCACCCACGCGCCTGAGCACGGGAAGGGCGCTGCTGTGGACCGCCGCGTCGCTTCCCCTCCCCGGTGTGGCACACCTGCGTATGGGGCGCAGGGCCGCCGGAGCCGTGGCCCTCGGTGCCTACCTGCTGGGTATCGCCGCCCTGGCCCTGTGGCTGTACCTGCTGGACGCCCACGAGTCGGGGTCCCTGACGGTCCTGGCCGGGATGGCCGTGCAGAACCGCTGGCTGCTCGGCGGCATGGGCGCCGTGTTCGTGGTCACGGTGCTGTGGCTGGCCGTCATCGTGCACTCCTGGACGATCACCCGGCCCGAGGGGGCGAAGTTCGGCCATCGGTTCCTCGGCGGTTGCGTCGTCCTGCTGCTGTGCCTGACCGTGGGCGCCCCGGCGGCGTGGGCGCTGCACGGCGGTTACACGGCCTACGACACGCTGGGCGAGGTCTTCAACGCCCCCGAGCGCGCGGACCTGCCCCCGCACGACGCCAGGGACCCCTGGAACGGCGCGGAGCGGGTCAACGTGCTGCTCATCGGGTCGGACTCGGCGGACAACCGCTACGGGACGCGCACCGACTCCATGATGGTGGCGAGCCTGGACACCGAGACCGGGGACGCGGTCCTGGTGGGCCTGCCGCGCAACCTGGAGAACGTGCGCTTCCCCGAGGACAGCGCACTGGCCGAACGCTACCCCGAGCCCTACGGCTTCGACCTGCTGCTCAACGACGTCTACCAGACGGTCGCCGAGGAGCCCGAGGAGCTGGCGCTCGACCCGGAGGCCGCCGATCCCGCCGCCGACACCCTGAGGAAGGTGATCGGGCACAACGTCGGCCTGGACGTGGAGTACTACGTGATGGTCGACATGATGGGCTTCCGCGACCTGATCGACGCCGTCGGAGGAGTGCAGGTGCGCATCGAGGAACCCATCCCGTACGGGGTGCACGGCGGGGTGCTGGAACCCGGTCTGCGCCGTCTGGACGGGCACGAGGCGCTCTGGTACGGCCGTTCCCGCGTGGGCTCCGACGACTACGGCCGGATGGGCCGCCAGGGCTGCCTGATCAAGTACGTGGCGGAACAGGTGGAGCCGACCACCGTGCTGACCAGCTACCGGCAGCTGGCCGGGGCCACCAAGAGGACGCTGAGCACCGACATCCCCCAGTCGAAGGTGCCCGCGTTCATCGACCTGGCGGACCGGGTCACCGACACCGGGAACATGAGCGCGCTCCAGCTGTCCCCGCCCCAGGTGTTCACCGGGAACCCGGACTGGGACAAGGTGCGGGAACTGGTCCAGGAAGCGATCCGGGGAGGCTCCGACCAGGGCGACGGCCCCTCCGACACCCCTTCCGCCTCCCCCTCCGGTGACGACGCCTCCGACCGTCCCGAGGACCCGACCGAGGAGGAGTGGGCGGAGTGGGACGAGAACCAGCGGACCGAGTGGCAGGAGTACACCGGCCTGGACGAGCCCTCCCCCGCCGACCCGGGCCGCCAGGTCGGCTCCGAGGCCAGCGACCTCGACGCCCTGTGCCCGTGACCGTTCCCGGGCGGGGCTGAGGCACCCGCCCCGGAGCCGGAGCCGCTGCCCCGCAGCGGCTCCGGCAAACCCCGGCGGCCCCGGGTGACCGGTGTCGGTCAACCCGTCACCGGGCGTTGCCACCCCCTACGGGGCGTGTGACGCTGGCGCCGTGACCGCAGCACAGCTCTGGACTCTCGTCGCCCTGGGCGCCTTCCACGGGCTACACCCCGGGATGGGGTGGTTGCTCGCCGTCGGCAGGGGGTTGCAGGAGGGCGGCCGGGCCCAGGTCCTGCGCTCCCTCCCCGCGATCGCCGTGGGGCACGCGGCCAGTGTCGCGGTGGCCGCGGTGGCGATCACCGTCACCGGTTCGGCCACCGCCTCGGTCCTCTTCCCCGTGCTGGGCGGCGGGGCCGTCGTCCTGGCGGGGCTGGTGATGCTGCTGTCCCGCAGGCACTTCCACTGGCGCGGGGTCCGTCTGCCCCTGTGGCAGCTGACCGCATGGTCCTTCCTGATGTCCTCGGCGCACGGGGCCGGCCTGATGCTCATGCCGGTCCTGGCCGGACAGCTCAACCACACACACGCGGACGGCGGCCACCAGGGGCACGGGGCGGGGACCGGCGCCGCGGGGGCGACCGCTGCCGGTGCGGGGGGCGGGCCCGCTGCGGGACCGGGCGCGGCGGAGGCGGCCCAGGGGGCGTGGAGCCTGTGGGACGCCACCCTGCTCGGGCTCGCCGCCACCGGGGTGCACACCCTGGGGATGCTCGCGGCCGCCGGGGTGGCGGCGCTGGTCGCCTACGACTTCCTCGGTGTGCACGCGCTGCGCTGGAAGGGCGTGACGATGGACCGGATCTGGGCGCTGACCCTGATTCTGGGCGGCCTCTTCGTCCTCTGGTCGGTCCTGTGAGGGCGCCCTCCGCGCAACCCCGGTCGGCTTGACCTCGACCACAGTCGGGAATGAGAAGAAGGCCCGTTATGTCCAATAGACGGAGCACTCTTCGAGGGAGCCTGCAGACATTGGCGCCCGGGACGTCGGCGCGGCCGCCCGTACCCGGCGTGGAGGGGCGGAGTCCATGGCACACAGATCCACCGACGCGGTTCACCGACGATGGCACGGGCTGGTCCTGTCCGTGGCGATCCTGGCCGTCCTGGCCGTGATCGGCGCGCTGACCGCCCGTTGGGTGTCGCAGCACCAGGAGGCCTTCCCGATCTCCACACCGTGGGGACCGGACTGCTCGGTGTGGACCGGCGACGAGCAGGTGCGGCTCGAACGCGACCAGGCCAAACGGGCCAGCACCGCGGCGGCGGTGATCGCCCAGGGCGACAGCGCCCCGATCGAACAGCCGAACGTGGACGACATCCCCGACGGGGTGATGGACGTCCTCGTCGAGGGCCCCGAAGAGGACGCGGGCCCCTCGATGAGCTGCCGTTACACCGGCGAGGAGGTCGAGTTCGAGGAGGAGGAGCCCTCGGGCCTGACCCCGCGCGCCGCCGCCCTCAAGGCGGGTATAGAGAACGACTTCGCCGGCACCAGTATCGGCGGGTACGTGCCCGGCGGCTACGACACCGGGCACGGTGAGGACTCCGCGCACTACGAGGGCCGCGCCCTGGACGTCTTCTACCGCCCGGTCAACGAGGACAACCGCCGTGAGGGGTGGCTGCTGGCGCACTGGCTGATCGCGCACGCCCCCGACTACCAGATCGACGTGATCATCTTCGACGACAAGATCTGGAGCACCCGGTACCCGTCGATGGGGTGGCGCCACTACGAGGCCGACCCCGACAACGAGATCCTTCGCCACCTGGACCACGTCCACGTGGACGTGCTGCGCGGACCCGACCCCGGCGACGACGCCTGAGCCGCGCCGGACGGCGCCGGGGAGCGGCCGCCCGGGGCGCCGACACAGCGGCCGGAGGCTCCAGCCGGGGCATCGGCGGCCGGAACCGTCCGGACAGCGAGGGGCCCGGGCCGGCCCGGGCCCCTCGCACACCCCGCGTGTGCTCCGGTCACTCCTCCAGCCGGAAGCCGACCTTGAGGCCCACCTGGAAGTGGGCGACGTCGCCGTCCTCGATGTGGCCGCGGACCTGGGTGATCTCGAACCAGTCGAGGCCGCGCAGCGTGGCCGAGGCCCGTTGGATTCCGTTGCGGACGGCCTGGTCGATACCGTCCGGCGAGGTCCCGACGATCTCCGTGACGCGGTAGGTGTGGTCGGCCATGGTTACCCCCTGCGTAGTCGGTGGTGCGGGCCGCGTGAACACGGGCCCCGCTTCCCTGCCTCCCCCCGATCCCCGCCAGCCACACGGGCATGCCGTTTTCCCCCGAAACCTTTCCCGCGGAAGGGGTCGGGGCGCTTTGCCGTTTCTTTCCGGGGACCTTGGTCCCGGTTGGGACCTGCTTGACCGTGGAATCGGGCGCTCCTGCGGGAAAAGGCGCGAAGGAAAGACGAGAGAGGCGCCAGATTAGTCCTGACCTGGGGCTAAGGGCCCTCCTTCGGCGGGACTCTCCCGAGACAACGTCGTAACTGACTCTTGACGTACCCCGGGGGGCTGCGGTGTACATTGGGTTGTAGCGCTTCGGTCCCCCGTCGAAGCGCGGACGATGTTTCGAGCCCCCGTCGGAACATCGCGTGCGACGCCGGGTGGTTTGCCCCCGTAACCACCCGGCGTCGCCTTTTGTCCCTGCCGGTCGGCGTGAATACCCGCCCGTGGCCGGGGCTTGACCACCGAATCCGCTTTGTCGCCTGGGGACCAGCATTGGGTAATACCGCACCGGACACGCACTGCTCGCGCAGGGACTGCCGGGCCGCCGCCGACTGGGCGCTCGTCTGGAACAACCCCAAGATCCACACCCCCGACCGGCGGAAGGTCTGGGTGGCCTGCGACGAGCACCGCGAGTACCTCGCCAACTTCCTGGACATGCGCGGCTTCCTCCGGGAGACCGTCCCCATGGCCGAGTTCGAGGGTTAGGGCGTGTCCGGTGGGCAGTGCCCACCGGACACGCTCCGGTACCGGGTCCGCACCTGGCAGGGGCCGGGCGGGGACGGACCCGGCGGGGGCTACAGGAGCGCCGCGCGCCAGGCGGCGACGCGGACCTCCCCGTGCGGTGAACGGCCCAGGTCGGCGACGAGACCGCCCCAGGGGCCGGTCCAGCCCCGCTGTTCGCCCCGGCGGGCGGCGAGGGCGACGGCGACCAGGCCGACCGTGCGGCCCGCCGGGGTGGTGTCCCGGGCGGCCAGGTCGGCGAGGTGGCGTACCAGCGCGGCCAGGTGGCGGGCGTCCGGTTCGGCGCCCCAGCCCTGAAGGACGGTCTCGGCCGCAGTGCGCGGCGCGGCGGGTTCGAGCCCGGGGAACCGGGCGGCCAGCACCGCCCAGGCCGCGACTCTGGCGCCGAACAGGCCAGCGGGAAAACCGCGGTGGCCCGGCCGGGTGAGCACGGGCAGGTCGGCCAGGAGCAGGGTCAGCGCCTCCGCGCACAGGCCCGGGTGGGCCGCCAGCCGCCGCACGGCCCGGTCCAGCCCCGGCACCTCCCGCTCCGGGTCGTGGCGCCCGCGCACCCGCTGGGCGAGCATCCGTACCGTACGCGAGACCCTGCGGGACGGGTCGGGGCCCCGCTCCGCCTCGGGCACCCGCGGGGGCACCCCCTCCCCGGGGTCGGGGCACAGGTCCGCCAGGGCGGCCACCACGTCGGGGAGCCGGTCCGCGTAACGCCGCTCCCGGAGCAGCCCCTCGAAGGTGCGCAGCACCCGTTCGTCAGGCAGCGCGAGGTCGAACAGGTCCCCGACCAGGCCGTCGGCCAGTTCCTCGTCGCACAGCGCCCAACCCGCGACCTGACGGCACACACGGGCGTGCTCGTCGGCCGCGGGGTCCCCGCTCGCCGGCAGGGACAGCATGAGCCGGGCGGCCCGCGGCCGCAGCCGGGGCGGCAGGTCCGAGGGCGGATGGGACAGCAGGGCGGACCTGGCGGCGGGGTCGGTGAAGGCCGTGCGCCGCTCCTCCAGCGCGGCCAGGGCCTCCGGCCGGTCGCCGTGGGCCATGAGGGCCCCGAGCGCGGCCGCCCGCACGTCCCGGTGCGGCCTGTCCTGGTCGAGCAGGCCGACCAGGACCCCGACCGCGCCGGGCGGCCGTACCTGGCCCAGGACACGGGCCGCGGTCTTGCGCACACTCACCCTGCCCGGCGCCGCCAGGACCGCGCCCAGCTTCTCCAGCAGGGCGGAGGGCCGCACACGGCGGGCGCAGGAGCCGAGCACGGCCACCACCGCCCGGGAGGAGGCGCCCTCGTCGACGCGGTCCAACAGCACCCCGAGCGCGCGCTCCGGCTCACCGGCCCGGGCGATTCGAACCAGTGCGGCCTCGCGGAGCCGGGGGTCGCCCTCGTCGAGCCAGGGCGACAGCAGGTCCACGGCACCGGGCAGGCCGCTCAGCCCCCGGAGCGCCTCGGCACGCGCGAAGTACTCCTCGTTCGGGTCGGCGGCGGTGTCCCACAGGTACTCCGCGGCGCGGCTGCGCTCCGCCGCCAACCAGTTTCCGGTCAGACCCCGGCTGACCCGCACGGACCGGCCGGGCAGCCGCCCGCCCCGGGCCCGCAGCCGGTCGGCCGTGTCCAGGGCCTCCCCCACCAGGGCGGGCCGGAGGCGGGCCAGGCACTCCCAGACCGGAGTGATCAGCACCGCGGCCGGTGTGGCGCGGAACAGGCGTTCGGCTCGCTCGCCGGGGCGGGAGCCGCGCAGGTGCGCCCGGGCGGCCTCGAAGGCCGTGGAGGCGGCCGGGTCCGCGGCGACGACCTCGCCCAGGTCGCGGTCGAGCAGGTCGGGGATGCCGTACAGGTGCCGGCCCAGGGCCTGGGCCAGGAGGACGGTGGAGCGGTGCGCGCCCCGGGAGCGGTGGCGGGCCAGGGCGGGGGCGAGACGGGTGTACAGCTCCCGTGCCTGCGCGGGGGTGAGTGCCTCTGCCAGCGTCCAGGGCCGCCCCGTGGTGGGGCGGCGGTGCCAACGCGCGTATCCGCCGCTGAAGTGGCCGTGGGAGGAGATCCCGCTCCCCGGGTGCCGTTCGATCAGCCCGGTGAGGGCGGTCAGCGCCCAATCGGCGAGGTCGGCGCGCCCCCGCCCGGCCGGGTGGTGCAGGACGTGCACCGCGAGGCCGCCCAGGGCCTGCCTCGTCTCCGCGGTGGTGTCGGGGGCGGCGAGGTGGTCGTCGAGCATGCGGTGCAGGGCGGGCAGGGCTTCGGGGCCGAGCAGGCCGGGACTGAGGACGCCCAGGGCCAGGGGCAGGGAGCGGCGGACGTGGTCGCGGTCCGCTGTGGAGCGCGCCAGCCGGTCGGAGAGTACCCGGGCCAGGTCAGCGGCCCCGCTGCGCCCGGCCGCCACCGTCAGCCAGTACAGGGCGTGTTCCCTGCGGTCCGGGTCGGGGTCGCCCGCGGCCCCGGTGAGAAGGGGCTCGGCCTCGTCGAAGGGCAGGTGGGCCAGGGCCTCGGTGTCCCGGTGGGTGGGGTCGGGGTCGAGGGCTCGGGCCCGTTCGAGGTGGTCCAGGATCCGTCCCGCCTCGGCCGCCGCCCGGTCCGGGGACAGCAGCCCCAGGTAGGGCAGCAGTGCGGCTCCCGTCCCGCCGCCCTCGGCGAGGAACCGTTCGATGACCGGGGCGCGGTCCGCGCGGCGCATGACCCGCAGGACGACGAGGGCCCGGGGTTCGGCACGGGCCATGGCTCCGAGCAGGCCGCGCACGTCGCGGCGGCCGTGCGCGTACGCCGGGTACCGGGCCGGGTAGTGCAGTGCGTCCCCCGGCGCGTACAGGAGCCCGCGGGCCCCGGCGAAGGGCGGGCGGGAGGTCTCGGGCTCGGGACGGCCGCGCAGGAACGGCAGGAGCAGTTCGGGCGCGCGGTCCTCCAGGGCCAGCGCCGCGGCGTACCACGGGCGGTCCCAGATCAGTTCCGGGTCCGGGGCCGTGTCCAGTTCCCGTTCCAGGCGTGCCAGCAGCGGGCCCGGGTGGCGGCGGGCCAGCCGGTTCCAGCCCTCGACCCGGTGGGCCAGCCCGTCCAGGTGTTCGTCCACGGCCGGAGCGGAGCAGGCGGGCAGCAGGACGGCCGCCTCGTGCTCGCCGTGGCGTTCACGTACGAGGGGCAGGAGCCGGTCCGCGGCCTCCGTGCGGCGGTCCCGGTACAGGGCGGTGTAGAGCGTGCGGCGCAGCCGGTGGGGCGCGTCGTCCAGGAGCTCCTCGAGGACACGGTCCGGCAGGGCCAGTCCCGGGGTGCGGCGCAGCACGGATCGGCGCAGGTCCTCGTCGGGGCCGTTGAGGTAGCCGGTCACGAGGCCGGTGTCGCGTGCGGCCAGGGCCATGTGTGCGCCCAGGTCCGCCTGGCCCAGCGCGTCGAGCCCGGCTGCGGTCTCGGCCAGCAGCGGACCCGAGCGGTGTTCGCGGGCGTACCGGGCCAGGTGCCGCATGCGTGCGGGGCCGGTGAGGGGTGCGGTCTCGGCGAGCAGGCGCCGGGCCGGTCCGTGGTCGGGGGTGTCCTTGGGCATGCCGCTCACCCTTGCGGTGTTCCGGTACCGCGGGCAAGTGGATTGTCAGGGCCTCGGGTGTTCGGGTCGGTCGGGCGGGCCGAGTTCGGCGCGTACGCGCTCCAGCGCCTCGGGGGTGTCCACGTCGAAGTCCCGGGGGCCGTCGGCGAGCGGGACGCGGGCCGGGTCGAGGGGTTCCAGCAGCCCGTACAGGGAACGCCCTCCGTAGTCCGCGAGCGCGGTGCGCAGGGCCTCGGTGCGCCAGACCCCGGTGAGCCACTGCGCACGGCCGGCGGCGTCCACGAGCACCGCGCCGCCGCGCCCCGGCGCCGCGGCGCCCAGGACGGCGAGGTGCTCGGGGGCCAGGTGCGGCAGGTCGGCGGCGAGCAGGGCGACCCAGGGGGCGTCCACGTGGGGCAGTCCGGCGCGCAGGGCCGGTACGGGGCCGCCGCCGGGCGGGTCCTCGCGCACGTAGCGGGCACGCGGGCGGTCGCGTTCGGGGCCGACCACCGTCACGCGGGCGCCCGGGCGGTGGTCGCGCACGGCGTCCACCACGCGTTCCAGCAGGGTGCGTCCGGCGACGTCCAGGCCGGGTTTGTCGGCGCCGCCCATGCGGGCCGCCGCGCCCCCGGCCAGGACCACCGCGTCCAGGTTCTCGATCACGCTCCCAGCATGCCGTACCCGGCTGCCGCCGGGTGGCCGACCCGGGCCCAGGTCGGCCCCGCGCCCGGACCGCTCAGCCCTTGACGCACACCACCTGGCGCAGGTGGGCGACCACCTCGACCAGGTCGGTCTGGGCCTCGATCACCGACTCCAGGTCCTTGTAGGCGGCGGGGATCTCGTCCACCACCCCGCGGTCCTTGCGGCACTCCACGCCCCTGGTCTGCTCGACCAGGTCGGCCTCGGTGAAGGTCCGGCGCGCCTTGTTCCGGCTCATCCGGCGTCCGGCGCCGTGCGAGGCGGAGTTGAAGGAGGCGGTGTTCCCGAGTCCCTTCACGATGTAGGTACCGGTGGCCATACTGCCCGGAATCACTCCGAACTCCCCCGAACCCGCACGAATCGCCCCCTTGCGGGTGACGAGGACGTCCACGCCGTCGTAGGTCTCCTCGGCCACGTAGTTGTGGTGGCAGGAGATGCGCTGTTCGACCGTGGCGCCGGGGATCCGTTCGGCCAGGACCTGGCAGGCCAGGGCCATCATGACGTCGCGGTTGCGGCGGGCGTAGTCCTGGGCCCAGAACAGGTCCCGGCGGTAGGCGTCCATCTCCGGGGTGCCGGTCAGGAAGACCGCGAGGTCGCGGTCGGGCAGGTCCTGGTTGTGCGGCAGGGACTGCGCCCGGCCGATGTGGTGGTCGGCGAGCTCCTTGCCGATGTTGCGGGACCCGGAGTGCAGGACCAGCCAGACGGTCCCGGCGTCGTCCAGGCACACCTCCAGGAAGTGGTTGCCGCCGCCGAGGGTGCCCATCTGGCGCCGGGCACGGGTGTGCCGTGGGCGCACGGCGGAGGCGAGTTCACCGAACCCGTCCCAGAAGCCGTCCCAGCCGGTGCTGCGCAGGCCGGGAACGCGGGCGGGGTCGACGGGTTCGTCGTGGGCGTGGAAGCCGACCGGGACCGCCGCCTCCAGTGCCGAGCGCAGCGGGCCGAGGTCGTCGGGCAGCCGGTCGGCGGTCAGGCCGGTGCGGACCGCGGTCATGCCGCAGCCGATGTCGACGCCGACCGCGGCCGGGCTGACGGCGTCGCGCATCGCGATCACGGAGCCGACCGTGGCGCCCTTGCCGTAGTGGACGTCGGGCATGACGGCCAGCCCGTGCGTCCAGGGCATCCGGGTGACGTTGCGGAGCTGGTCCATGGCGGCGGACTCGACCTGTGCGGGGTCGGCCCACATCCGGATCGGTACGCGGTCGCCGGGGACTTCGGTGTAGGACATGGGGCCACCTCCCGTTTCTGTCGGGCCCCGGGGCAGCGGTGTGCGCCCCGGACCATCAAGCCAGAGGGAGCGGGAAGGCGGCAACCGGGTTTTCCGTTCCGGGCGGGGCCGCCGGTCCGGGGCGGGTGCGGTTTCCCGGACCGGCCGGTCTCAGCCGCCGATGGCGGACATGGGGCGTGCGGGTTGGAGGAAGCTGGGGTCGTTGATGCCGTGGCCGGGGAGCTTGGCCATGACGGCCTTCTTCCAGCGCTCGGCGATCTCGTCGTCGGTGGCGCCCTCGCGCAGGGGCGTGCGCAGGTCGGATTCCTCGCGGGCGAAGAGACAGTTGCGGATCTGCCCGTCGGCGGTGAGCCGGACCCGGTCGCAGGCCCCGCAGAACGGTCGGGTGACCGAACCGATGACCCCGACGGTGGCGGGTTGGCCGTCGGGGAAGCGCAGGCCCCGGACGTGGAAGAGTTCGGCGGGTGCGCTGCCGCGGGTCCCGGCGTCGGCGTCGTCGAGCGTGAACTCGGTTTCGAGGCGGCCGAGGATCTCGTCCGCGGTGATCATGGTGTCGCGGCGCCAGCCGTGCTGGGCGTCGAGCGGCATCTGTTCGATGAAGCGGAGCTCGTACCCGTGTTCCACGCAGAAGCGGAGGAGGTCGGCGGCCTCGTGGTCGTTGACGTCGCGCATGAGCACGGCGTTGACCTTGACCGGGGTGAGACCGGCGCTCGCGGCGGCCGCCATCCCCTCCAGGACGTCGTCGAGGCGGCGGCGCCGGGCGAGTTTCTCGAACACGACGGGGTCGAGGGTGTCGAGGGAGACGTTGACCCGGTCCAGCCCGGCCTCGGCCAGGGCGGGCGCCGTTCGGGCGAGTCCGATCCCGTTGGTGGTCAGGGCGGTCTGCGGTCGGGGGTCGAGGTCGGTGCTTCCGGCGATGATGCCGGCCAGGCCCCGCCGCAGCAGGGGCTCGCCGCCGGTGAAGCGGACCTCGGTGATACCGAGGCGGGTGGTTCCGATCCGGATCAGGCGGAGGAGTTCGTCGTCGGTGAGCAGCTCCGGTTTGGGGAGCCACTCCAGCCCCTCCGGCGGCATGCAGTACGTGCATCTGAGGTTGCATCGGTCGGTGAGCGACACGCGCAGGTCTGTTGCCACGCGGCCATAGGAGTCGGCCAGCACGGGCGTCACCCTCTCCAGTCTGAATTGCCGAGCAGGCAGTACGCCAAATTGCACCCACCCGAGGGATACCCACTCTTAAGCGTAGAAGATCCACTTTCACGATGAGTAGCCTGCATCACACCTTTTGGTACATTTCGTCAACAGACACGAGAGAACAGGGTCGTACATGGCTTTTGGCCCAAGCCGACGGCACCAATCGTTACCCGGCCGACGTCTGCGCCCGGCCCCGGCCCGTGCCCTAGGGTGACCACTCCGGCGGCGGCCATCCGATCGTCGCAGACGGACACGGGAGCGAGGAGGCAGGACACGGTGATCAGCACACGTGAGTGGGGGCTGGCGGGGGGCCCGGACGGGTCCGGGAAACTGGCCGCGCGGGCCTGGGCGCCCACCGAGGGCGAACCGTCCTGGCTGGCCGTGCTGGTGCACGGCTACGGCGAACACCTGGGCCGCTACGAGCAGGTCGCCGAGGACCTGTGCGCCGCCGGGGCCGTGGTCTACGGCGCCGACCACCGGGGCCACGGCCGCTCCTCCGGGGAACGGGTCCTGATCGAGGACTGCGCGGAGGTCGTCGAGGACGTGCACCGCGTCCTCACCCAGGCCCGCACCGCCTACCGCTCCCTCCCCCTGGTGATGATCGGCCACTCCATGGGGGGCCTGATCGCCACCCGCCACGCCCAGGTCCACCCGGGTTCGGTACAGGCACTGGCCCTGTCCGCCCCGGTCCTGGGCCGGTGGACGGCGTTGGAGGAGATCGCCGCGGCCGAGGAGATCCCCGACGCGCCCATCGACCCCGCGACCCTCTCGCGCGACCCGGCGGTCGGCGAGGCCTACGCGGCCGACGAACTGGTCTGGCACGGCCCCTTCAAGCGCGCCACCGTGAACGCCCTGGCCACCGAGCTGGAGCGGGGCAACGCCGCGGGCAGCCTCGGTTCCCTGCCCCTGCTGTGGGTGCACGGCCACGGGGACCGGCTCGTCCCGGTGTCGGACACCAGGGTCGGCATCGAGGCGGTGGCGGGCGAGGACGTCACCGTGCGGATCTTCCCCGGCGCCCGGCACGAGGTCTTCAACGAGACCAACCGTGACGAGGTGATCGCCGAGGTCGTCCGCTTCGCCGGGCGCCTCGCCCGCTGACCGGACTCACAGGTACAGCTGGCCGCGCGGCTGGGAGGGATGGGCCAGGGTCTCGGCGTAGGCCGCGGCCAGCCGCTCCACCGCGTCGGCCAGCACGTCCGGCGGTCTGGTGTAGGCCAGGCGGAGATAGCGCTCCAGGGTGCCGTCGACGCCGAAGACCGGTCCGGCGGCCGGATGCACCCCGTGCCGGACCGCCGCCTCGGCCAACGAGGTGGCGACCGGCTGCGGCAGGGACGCCCACAGCACCAGACCGCCGCCGGGCACGCTGGGACGCCATCCCGGCAGCCGCTCGCGCAGGGCCGAGAGCAGCGCGTCCCGGTTGCGGCGGAGCTGACGGCTGCGCTCCGCCCGGATGCGCAGCACGTCGGAGAGCAGGTGGGTGGCGGTGAGCTGGTCGTGTACCGACCCGGCCAGGTCGAAGCGCTGGCGAACGGCCATGAGCCGGGTCACCATCGGCGGGGTCGCGCGCACCCAGCCCACCCGCAGCCCGCCCCAGAGCAGCTTCGCCACCGACCCGACGGTCAGCACCCGCCCGTCGGTGTCGTGCACGGCCACCGGACTGGGCAGGTCGCCGGAGTCGATCGCCAGCTCCGCCCCGGACTCGTCGATGATCAGGTGCGTTCCGGCGCGGCGGGCCTCACGGACCAGGATCCGGCGCTCCTCGTCGTCCATCAGCGCCCCGGTCGGGTTCTGGAAGTCCGGGATCATGTAGGCCGCGGCGGGCCTGCGCTGGCGGAAGGAGTCCACCAGGTACTCCATGTCCCAGCCCTGCGGGGTCACCCCGGTGGTGCGGATCCGCGCCCCGTTGCGGCGTGCGGCGTCCAGGCCGTGCGGGTAGGTGGGCGACTCCAGCAGAACCTCGTCGCCCTGCTGGACCAGCAGGTCCATGGCCAGGGTGATGCCCTGTTGCCCGCCGCTGGTGACGAAGATCTGCTCGGGCGCGGTGGGCAGCCCGCGCTCGACGTAACGCCGGGCGATGGCGTGCCGGAGCTCGGGCAGGCCGTACGGGTAGTAGCCGATCCCGCCCACGTGCGCGGCGAGCTGCTCCGAGGCGTGGAAGGAGGCCTCACGGAGCCCGTCGACCGCCGGCGGCGCCGCCACGCCCAGGTCGATCTGCTCGGCGGCGGGGGTGAAGGGCGCGGAGCCCCGGGTGCCGGAGTCGGGCAGGACCGTCCAACTGCCCGCGCCCTGCCTGCTGTCGAGGAAGCTGTTGTCGCGCAGCCAGGCGTAGGCCGCGGTGACGGTGTTGCGGCTGACGCCCAGGGCGGCGGCCAGGTCGCGCTCGGCCGGGAGCCGGGTGTGCGTGGGGACCCTGCCGTCCAGGACGAGTCCGCTCACGGACCGGGCGATCGCGAGGTAGTAGGGGCGTTCGACGGGCGCCTCGCCGATCAGCCGGGCGAGCAGACGGCCGTTGATCCGCCGGGTGCCGCCACCGGTACCGGGGCGGTCGGTGCGCTGCCTCGCCATGGGGTTTCACCTCGTCGGGGGAGAAAACGGGCCAGTTGCTGGGATTGGCTCTTCAATACCGGCACCAACTCAGCCACCATACCGATGTGGCCCCACCGATGGACGGTCACCCGATCACCTGATGAATCAGTTCCGGTGCGGATCCCGCGCGCCCGGAAGAAGAGGTCGTCCTTGTCCGATCAACCCCCGCGCCCCGCCCCCGCCCTGGCCCGAAGGCTGCTGATCACCCCGGTACTGCCCCGCCCCCGGCTGCGCCGCCTCGCCCAGCTCTACCTCGGCCTGTACATGTACGGCCTCAGCGGCGCCCTGCTCATCCGGTCCGACCTCGGCGCGATGCCCTGGGACGTGCTGCACCAGGGGCTCTGGCTGCAGACCGGGCTCTCCATCGGCACCTGGAGCGTGATCGTGGGCGCCCTGCTGATCCTGCTGTGGATCCCGCTGCGCCAGAGGGCCGGGCTGGGCACCCTGAGCAACGTCTTCGTGGTCGGCGTGTCCGTCGACCTGTCCCTGTGGCTGCTCCCCGCGACCGACTCCCTGCCGGTCCGGGTGCTGCTGCTGGCGTCGGGTGTCCTGGTGTGCGCGGTCGCGACCGGGTGCTACATCGGCGTGGGCCTGGGCCCGGGGCCGCGGGACGGGCTGATGACCGGGCTGGCGGCGCGCGGACTCTCGGTCCGTCTGGCCCGCACCCTCATAGAGGTGACCGTGGCCCTGGCCGGATTCCTGCTCGGCGGGACCGTGGGGGTGGGGACGCTGGTGTTCATGGTGGCGATCGGCCCCCTGGCCCAGGTGTTCCTGCCGCTGATGCGTATGCCCGAGGAAGCACCGGAAAACCCCGCTCTGCCGGGTCGTCGGCCATCCTGACATCGTCGGTTGATCACCACGTCATAACTTCTCCCCGACAAAAGACCCCTATTCCCTGACAAACCTCCCCGCACGTTCGGATGCACGTGCACTCTCGGGTAGCCAGAGCCCGGCGAAGCATGGAAGATGGGGACCGCGGTAAACGGCACAGGGCCGGGTTCGGGCGCTTTCCGCCACCGTCCTTTTCGGCTGCCCTCACCTGGGCACATACCAGGTAAAGGCAGTGGCGGGCGGTCTGGGGGAGGCATGACCCGAACGGCGCTCCGACCTGGAGGCGGGTCGGGTGGGAGACCCCGGACGGGACGCGCACACGGGTGTGCGCGCGGCGGCTCGCAAGGAAGCGACGCGACCCGTACCAACGGGGCGACTCGCGCTCCGCGCAGGACCATGACGACGTGTTGGGGGTGAGCCGCGTGCCCGGCTGGATTGAAGACTACGCAATGATCGGCGACATGCAGACCGCCGCGCTGGTCGGACGCGACGGTTCCATCGACTGGGCCTGCCTGCCCGACTTCGACTCCTCCGCCTGCTTCGCCGCCGTCCTGGGTGACGAGCAGAACGGGTGCTGGACCCTGCGTCCCGCCGACGGCGACCCCCGGGCCACCCGGCGCCACTACCGGGGCGAGACCCTCATCCTGGAGCAGGAGTGGGACACCGGGGACGGAACCGTACGGGTCATCGACTTCATGCCGCCCCGTGGCGGGGCCCCGCACATCGTGCGGATCGTGGAGGGGCTGAGCGGCACGGTACGGATGAGCACCACCGTGCGCCTGCGGTTCGACTACGGTCACGTGGTCCCCTGGGTGCACCGCGCCGGGACCGAGCTCGTGGCCATCGCCGGGCCCGACGCGGTCTGGCTGAGCACCCCCGTGGTCCTGCAGGGCCACAACTTCACGCACGACGCCACCTTCACCGTCACCGCGGGCCAGCGCGTGCCCTTCGTGATGACCTGGCACCCCTCCCAGATGGAGGAGTCCGACCACCTCGACGCCGAGAAGGCCCTCTCCCGCACCGAGCGCTTCTGGGAGAAGTGGGTGGACCAGTGCAGCTACGACGGCCCCTACCGGGAGGCCGTCGTGCGCTCCCTCATCACGCTGAAGAGCCTCACCTACCGGCCCACCGGCGGGATCGTGGCCGCCCCGACCACCTCCCTGCCCGAGGAGATCGGCGGGGTCCGCAACTGGGACTACCGGTACTGCTGGCTGCGGGACGCCACCATCACCCTGGAGGCGCTGATCCGCTCCGGGTACACGGACGAGGCGCTGGCCTGGCGTGAGTGGCTGGTGCGCTCCGTCGCCGGTGAACCGCAGCTGATGCAGATCATGTACGGCATCCGGGGCGAGCGCCGCCTCACCGAGTGGGAGGCCGACTGGCTTCCGGGCTACGAGTCCTCGAGCCCGGTCCGGATCGGCAACGCCGCCGTGGGCCAGTACCAGCTCGACGTGTACGGCGAGGTCATGGACGTGCTGCACCTGGCCCGGCGCTCGGGTCTGCGGGGCAGCGACTACCTGTGGGGGCTCCAGCGGACGCTGGTCAACTACCTGGAGTGGTGCTGGGACGAGCCCGACGAGGGCCTGTGGGAGGTGCGCGGCCCCCGCCAGCACTTCGTCCACTCGAAGGTCATGGCGTGGGTGGCCGCCGACCGTGCCGTGCGCAGCATCGAGGAGTTCGGCAAGGAGGGCCCCATCGAACGGTGGCGGTCCCTGCGGGACACCATCCACGCCGAGGTGTGCGAGTACGGTTACGACCCCCAGCGCAACACCTTCACCCAGTACTACGGCAGCAAGGAACTGGACGCCGCCCTGCTGCTCATCCCCGAGGTCGGCTTCCTCCCCTACGACGACCCACGCGTGGTCGGCACCATCGAGGCGGTCCGTGAGGAGCTGATGGTGGACGGCTTCGTGCTGCGCTACCGCACGGACCTGGAGAACTCCGCCGACCAGCTTCCCGGCGACGAGGGCGCTTTCCTGGCGTGCAGCTTCTGGATGGCCAACGCCCTGCTGTCCATCGGCCGCCACGACGAGGCCCGGGAGCTGTTCGAGCGGTTGCTGGCACTGCGCAACGACGTCGGGCTGCTCGCCGAGGAGTGGGATCCCCGGATCGGCCGCCAGGTCGGCAACTTCCCCCAGGCGTTCAGCCACGTGCCCCTGGTGACCACCGCGCTCAACCTGGCCCAGCGCCAGGGCGGCTGGCGCGCCGAGTAGGCGCCCCGAAGCACAACCCTCACGGCGAACACACGGACGCCCCCGCGCCACCGCGCGGGGGCGTCCGCCTTGGGTCGACCCGTAGGTCAACAGGGTGGCCGAATGTGGCCACACTCGGCATTCCTTGAAACATCCGAACCCTGGTAAGAACCTTCCTGGCGCTTCGCCCGTCATACAGAGGTCCCACACACGGCCCGGATTCGATCCGGGTGGACGAGGACGGAGTCCCCCTGAACACGTCGAGCACCGCGGTCGATCCCGGCAGGGCTCTCTCGCCCCGGCAGGCAGAATCACCGCGTTCCCGGCCCCAGGCGCCAGCGAATCACTCCTTCCATCAAGACGCACACCACATCGAAAACCAACGAAAAAGCCCCCTGTGCCAAAAATAGACCTCTCCGCCCTGAAAGACGTCATGTCCGACGCCCGCCTGATGTTCCTCAGCGGGTTCACAATGCTCGGCACAGCAGTCGCCAGTCATTACGGACACAAGTCCGAGGTAGCCAGAGAAAAAAAGTTGGACGCCCAGGCCGAGGCGATCGACGGAACCGCCACAAGACTTGACCAGATCTTGAACAAAATCAGACAACAATACGACACGGCCGCGTCGGAAGCATCCCTGAGAAAGGAAAATTTCTCGGGAGACCTCGACGTCACCACGCAACGGGTCAAGTCGCTCACTGATTTCGCGGACGACGCCGCCAAGCAGGCCGGAGCAGCCCCGGACAGCCAGGTTGAAAAAATCCTCAACCAGACCGAAAAAGCACAGACAAAGATCAACAGCCGCGAGGCAGCCAAAGCAGCCGAGAGAAAACGGAGGGAAGCCCGGGAAGCACAGGACCAGGGACTGGCAAAGATCAAAAACCAGGCAGTCAAGAAGGGGGCCAACTCTCAGATCGGCGCCACGCGCCCAAGGAGAACAAAAGACGGAAGAAACAAACAGGGCCAGGATAATAACAAAACACCAGAAATAGGTGAATAGAATTGTCGTTCGAGTTGATCCTCCTGCTGGCTGCACTGACAGCATCCACAGTGACCATCACTGCCTACGCGATCCACAGGTCAAGAGTCAGAGAATCGGGTGTTGACGCACCCGACGCGAAATATATGGACGACCTTGAAAAAGACGTACAAAGAATATATGAAATGAGTGTCGATGTCACCAGGGCAGACGGGTCGCTGAAGAGCAGAACGAGGGCATTCAAAAGCGCGGTGGAGGAAGAGGGCGAAAAAAGTAGCTCCAACTATGCCCAAAAGACCTTCCTGCAGATCAGGGAGCTCTCCGAGGAAGCCGCGGATCCACACCTCGAAAACAAGGGACGCCGATAACGAAAAGTCATAAAAGCCGCACACAGCCCGACAGGAGCAAGCCATCGGCACGGCAGTAGCACTCATTACCGTAACAACCCTGATCATTGGACTACCCGTAGTCCTACGACTCAGCGTTCGTTACTACAACAAGAAAATATCAAACGACACGAAAGAGGCAGAAAACCAAAAGAGGGAGAGCGAAGCAAAGCAGGACCAGGCGATCGACGGAGCAGTCAAAAGCTTGACCGAGATCCAGGAGGCTCAAAACTTTCTCACCACGAAAATTATCCAAAACGCGGTCGGAGAACTTGAGACCGTCAACCAGCACCTGGAGAAACTCGAGGACAGCCAGGAAAAAATAGACCTTGCAATCAAAGGCAAGGTAGATAAGTACAAACCCCTCGTCGCCGCCGGAAACCTGAAGGCGAGGGAAAACGGAATTTACGAAATCATCGCCCTCCCCGGACTGAACGAATCACAGGAGGAGTCGGCAAGGTTTCACATCGAAAAGGACAACAGGTTTCTGGACAAAGCCCACAGGAGAAAAAAGCAAATAGAGCCAATCAGGCACGAGCTCGAACTGAAGAAGGGTAAACTCGAAAAAATCACCCAAAGCAGCGAAGGAGAACTCCTTGAACAGTACGACCTACCCCGGGAAGAACTTCAGAAAGTACTCCTGGAAATCGACAAGACCTTCGGCGGAAAAACCGAGGCAACACCGGAGGCGCACAGTCGAAGTCAGACCCGGGAACTTCACCCGGACAAGACCGGGCTTGCTCCTGCCGCAGCCCCCGAAGGAGCAGTGAGCAAATATCCGGACAAGAAAAATGGTCTGCGGAGGAGGCCTGCGGAAGGAACACCAGGCATCGATGGACCCCCCTTCAGTGCCGAACGCGAAGCCGTGCGAGCGTCTGCGGTGAGAACACTGGTTGCACTCGCAAGAAAATCCCGTAGTTCGACTCCTCAAACGGAAACGAACACCAAGGAAATTGGAGGCTAGTCGTGTTCTCTGAAGCCACGGTGACTGTAGTTCTGATTCTGCTCTCCGTTCCGATCTACCTGGCTCTGAGTTGGGTACACGGTGACTCCCGGAGGCGTTCCATCCATGCCACTGACAGACTGGTGTCCATCGGGCTGGTCCGAGAGCAGAAGGAACGGGAGCTGGAGATCGCCCGTGATTCCTTCAATAAACGACTGACAGCTGTCCGGAACTGCGAGAAACTCATCTACGGACGCATACCCGGCAGTGATCACCCGGAGCAGCTCAGGGTTGTTGCCAGCGCCTCGAAGACCGGGAAATACCTTGGCGACTTCCTGGAGTACTCCAAGGGGGTGGAGCAGCAGGCCGAGGAGAAGCAGGCGGAACTGGAGCGGAGTCTGGGGGAGAAGCGAGAGCGTATCCAGGCCCTGAACCGTCGGTTCCGTGTGGTCGACCGGATCCTCACCGTCTCGGCGGCGGTCGTGCGCGTCTGTCTGGTCATCGCTGTCCTGTACGCCCTCACGAGCCTCCTGTTCGGACCCTTCGGGTGACCGGTACGGAAGGCGACACGCCCCGCCCGCACACGGGAGGCGCGGCCTGCGCTCCCATGAGGCGAACACCGCCGAACGGCTGTGGCTGTCACTGTCTGGCGCTAGTGTTCTGGCCATGCCGAACAGGGACCTGAACGAGATCATGGACAGCGGCTGGGCGAAGGCGTTGGAACCGGTCGCCCCGCAGATCGCCGCTATGGGCGACTTCCTCCGCAAGGAGGTCGCCGAAGGGCGCACCTACCTGCCAGCGGGCGAGAACGTGCTGCGCGCCTTCCAGCAGCCCTTCGACGAGGTGCGTGTGCTCATCGTGGGTCAGGACCCCTACCCGACCCCCGGCAACGCGGTCGGGCTGAGCTTCTCGGTGGCACCGGACGTGCGCCTGCCCGCCAGCCTGCGCAACATCTACAAGGAGATGGTCGACGACCTGGGCGTCCCGATGCCCCCCAACGGTGATCTCACACCGTGGACGAAGCAGGGCGTCCTGCTGCTCAACAGGGTGCTGACGGTGGCACCGGGCAGCTCCGGCTCGCACCGGGGCAAGGGCTGGGAGACCGTCACCGAGCAGGCCATCCGGGCGCTGTCCGAACGTGACAAGCCCCTCGTGGCGATCCTTTGGGGCCGCGACGCCCGCAACCTGCGGCCGCTGATGCCGGGTGTCCCGTGTGTGGAGTCCGCGCACCCGAGCCCGCTCTCGGCCCGCAACGGCTTCTTCGGTTCCAGGCCCTTCAGCAGGACCAACGAGCTGTTGACCGAACAGGGCGCCGAACCGGTGAACTGGCAGCTGTCCTAGGGCGTCACACACCACGCCCCTCCCGCAGGACTCCCCCGTATTCGCAAAACCCCTTCTGACGTGCGGACTCGGTACCTCCCCCGGTACCGGGTCCGACCGCGTTCCCGCCCCTGTCAGCCCCCCGGACGTGGAAGAGGCCCCGGCCCGATGGCGAAACGGCTCAGCTACAGCGACGCTTTGAAGACGCTCGGCAAGAACGACTCGGAGGTGCTGGACCTCGCGGAGAAGGTGGCCGACGGCGGTCTGGGGCTGGTGGGCGTGCCGGACCTGTTCGGGGTACGCGGTGCCCTGGTGAGCAGGGGGCGCAGGGCTCTGGAAGGGCTCGGCGGCAGGCTGCGGGGGGAGAGCAGGCTGGCCCGGACGGAGAGGGTCGAGGCCGCGTACAGGGTCCTGGTGGTCACGACCTTCTTCGAGGCGGTCGAGGAGGCCCTGCGGGAGCTGGGAGCGCCCTTCGAGTTGAAGGACCTGGAGATCACCGCCGAGGAACAGTTCTCCGTCTTCGCGAAGCAGCTGGACGCCGTCGACTACATGTCCCCCGCCGACAGGGTGAACGCTTCCGCGAAGGCCCTGGGCAAGAACGACGAGGACGTCTTCTCCGCCCTGACCGACGCCTTCGTGGAGTTCACCTGGGGCTGGAGGTGGCGGAGCGGCACGGGCTGACCCCGCAGAGGCACCCGGTCCTCGGCAAGCTCCACGACCTCGTCCCCCTGCTCGCCCGTCAGGGGCTCGACGAGGCCCTGCTGCGGCTCGCCGCGGAGGCGCCCGAGTTCGGACTGTGGCTGCACGTACAGGAACACGCCAAAACCCGTCGGGAGATCGGGACCGGGCTGAACGGGCTGCACAGGGAGCTCTCGGCCCTCGGTTCGGGCCGCGCCGCCACCCGCCGCAGGCAGGAGCTCACCGCCGCCTACCGGGCGGTCCTGAGCCGCCCGGTACTGCGCTCGGACGACGCCCCGGCGGGGCTCACCCTGCCGCCGCTGCGCGACGCCTACATCCCTCCCCGCGGCCGGATCTCGCAGGTGACCACGAGCGGGGACGCCCCCTCCCGCGACGAGTGGTGGGAGCAGAGGACGGTCCAGGACGACCTCCAGCCGTTCGTGGCCGCCCTGCTCACCCACCCCTCGGCCACCGAGCGGCCCGTGGTGGTCCTCGGACATCCCGGAGCGGGCAAGTCCAAGTTCACCGAGATGCTCGCCGCCCAGCTGCCGCCGGAGGACTTCCTGCCCGTGCGGGTGGAGCTGCGGGCGGTCAGCCCGAACGCTCCCCTGCACGTCCAGATCGAGGAGGGCCTCGCCGCGGACCTGCACACCTCGGTCTCCTGGCGGGAGCTGTCCGACGACGCCGACGGCGCCCTGCCGGTGATCGTCCTGGACGGGTTCGACGAACTCCTCCAGGCCACCGGGGTGGACCGCTCCGACTACCTGGAACGGGTCCAGGAGTTCCAGGAGAAGCAGGAGAACATGGGCCGACCGGTGGCGGTGGTCGTCACCAGCCGGACCCTGGTGGCCGACCGGACCCGCTTCCCCACCGGAACCACCGTCATCCGGCTGGAGCCCTTCGACGACGGCCAGATCGAGCAGATGCTCCAGGTGTGGAACCGGGCCAACGCCGACGCCCTGAGTTCTTCCGGGCTGAGCCCGGTCACCGCGAACGTCGTCCTGCGCTACCGCGAGCTGGCCGAACAGCCCCTGCTGCTGCTCATGCTGCTCATCTACGACGCTCACGGCAACGCCCTGGTCAGAGCCTCGGAGACGCTCTCCCACGGACAGCTCTACGAACGCCTGCTGCGGATGTTCGCCCGGCGGGAGGTGGACAAGCACCACCCCGGCCTGGGCGGCCGGGACCTGGAGCGGGCGGTCGAGGACGAGCTGCGCCGACTGGAGGTGGCCGCGACGGCGATGTTCGTCCGGGGCCGGCAGAGCGTGCGCGCCGAGGAACTGGACCAGGACCTGGCCGCGCTGATGCCCGAGGCCGCCCGGGTCCCGGACGACGCCGACCTGCACGGGCGGATCGCCCCGGCCCACCAGGTGCTGGGCCGGTTCTTCTTCGTGCACGAGGCGCGGTCCAGGAGCACCGACGGCACCAACAGCGCCTTCGAGTTCCTGCACGCCACCTTCGGCGAGTACCTGGTCGCCCGCATGGTGGTCGCGGTTCTGGAGGAGCTGGCCGAGGACCGCGCCCGGGCCGCCCGGCGCCGGAGCAGGGCCGCGCACCTGGACGACGGCGAACTGTACGCTCTGGCCTCCTTCGCCGTCTACGGGGACCGCGACAAGGTGGTGGCCTTCCTCGACGAACTCCTGGGCCGCATCCTGGCGCGGGACCCGGGCCTGCGCCAGGAACTGCGCGCACTGCTGCTGGAGCTCTTCCAGGAGGCGCCCTTCCCCGCGCCCAACCGCTCCTTCGCCGAGTACGAACCCGTCCGGCTCCCGGTCACCATGCGGGAGGGCCACTACACCGCGAACCTGGTGATCCTTCTGGTACTGCTCAGTGAGGACCCCGTTCCGCTGGAGGAGCTCTACCCCTCCGACACTGCGGACCCCTGGCAGGCATGGCGGCGGACGGTGTCGCTGTGGCGGGCCCTGACCTCCTCCCAGTGGTTCGGGCTGATGGACACCGTGCGCCTGCGCCACCTGGGGTACTGGGAGGCGGAGAACCCGGTCACCGTCCTGGAACGTGAGCGGGGCGAGCCCTTCAACCTCGGGGAGTGCGTGGGTTTCGAGCTGCGCGCGGACGTGGAGGGCAGTACCGCGAACCTCAACCCCTACGAGGTGACGGTCCCCTCGGGGACGGTGACCTCACGGCTGCTCAGGTCCATCGCGATGCGCGCCAACGGGACCGCCTCCCGGCTGGCCCTGGTCCTGACCCCCTATCTGCGGTACGTCTCCGAGGACCTGGGGACCTGGTACTCGGATTCCGGCGACGGCAGGAGCTGGGTCGAGGCCCACGAGGTGCTCCGACTGCGGTTGGAGCCGGTCGACCAGCTCAGCGACGCGCAACTGCTCCAGCGCCTCGGCAGCTACGCACGCCTGTTGGACACCGCCGTGCTGGGCAGGATCGAACTGCTCACCCTGCGGCAGGCTGCGGAGGACCTGAGACTGTGGCCGACTCAGCTGAACGGAAGAACGCTCCTGGAGAAACAGCTGACGAGTTTCCTCAACGGTTGCAAGGAGGTCGTCGGTGGTTCCCAGGTACCGCACGAATCCGTGCGCGCTCTACTGGAGCAGCTACGCCCTCACATCGAGCACTGGGACCGTTCCCTGCTCTCCCGCTGGGAGTCCCGGGGCCTCCTCCAAAGGTCCGAGCCCGCTTCGGCCTACGACCAGTCCGGTTCCTTCAGCTCCTCGGGCCCTTTCCGGGCGGGAAGACTTCCCGAGTCCCCCCACGGCTCCGCCGGCCCCCTGAGCTGACGCATCACCGGGGTTGTCCACAGTTCCCGGAACCCCCTTCTGTACCTTTCCCGTCACATTTAGTGTGGGGAGTGAGCAGGAGCCCGTGCGAGGCCTGCCTCCCCGGCCTCCCGCATCCGCCCGCCGAACTCCCCCACACGCCCCTGGTGGAGCACCGCCCGAAGAGCACCCGGAACCGAACTCATACGGAAGGGCCACCCCCTCGATGGCGAAGCAGCTCAGCTACGCGAACGCGCTGAAGAGACTCGGCGGGCAAGACCGGCCGTTGCTGGACCTCGCGGAGAAACTGACCAACGAGGGGATGGACGCGGCCGGGGTGCCCGGGCTCTTCGGGCTCCGGGAGTTCGTGGTCGGTCACGGCCGCAGGGGCCTGGAGAACCTGGGGGACAAACTCCGGGGCACCAGCAGTCTCTCCCGGATGCAGCGGATCGAGGCGGCGCACAGGCTCCTGCTCGTCGTCTCCTTCTTCGAGCCGTTGGACGCCTGCCTGTCCGATGCCGGGGTACGTCTGCGCTCGGCGGACCTCGAACTGACCGCGGACGAACAGGAGGGGCTCCTGGAGCGCGCGCTGCGGGCGGAGCCCGTCTACGCCCCCGCGGGGGACTTCGTGTGGGACCGGGAGAACCTCTTCGACCGGGCCGGAGCGGTTTTCGCGACCGATTCCGAGATGCTGCTCCAACTGGTCCAGGGCCTGGCGGCGACCGAGCGCGCCGGGATCGACGCCGGACACGGCGGCAGGCTGGCCACGGCACTGAGGGAGGACCTTCCCCGGCGGGCCCTGGCCGCCTACCGCGACCACTACCTGGAGCTGTGCACCGAGGCCCCCGAGTTCGGGATGTGGGCGCAGTTGCGCGAGCACGAGAGGACCCGCAGGCAGATCCAGCAGGTGGGTGACGCCTTCGCCGGACTGCACGAGAGGCTGTCCCGGATCGGCTCGGGCAGAGCGGTGGGCGCGCTGCGGGGCCAGCTGGCCCGCAAGTACCAGGCGCTGTTGAACAAGCCGGTGCTCCCGGTGGAGGACGTGCTCCCCGAGGACCTGCCCGCCGGGATGGCCATCCCGTCCCTGAGCGACTGCTACGTGCCGCCGAGCGCCCGGGTGGCCCGGGTCTCCCAGGGGGACGCCCCCTCCGCCAGGGAGTGGTGGCAGGGGCACGAACTCCTCCCCGACCTGCAACGGTTCCTGGCCGCCCGGCTCACCCACCCGGACATGACCAGGTACCCGACCGTGCTCCTGGGCGAACCGGGGGCGGGCAAGTCCAAGCTCACCGAGGTCCTGGCCGCGCAACTGCCTGCGGAGGACTTCCTGGCGGTCCGGGTGGAGTTGCGCTCGGTCAGCGCGGACGCCGCCGTACACACCCAGATCGAGGAGGGGCTCGAACACGACCTGCTCACCGGGGTCCGCTGGACCGAGCTGCTGGCCGAGGCCGAGGGCGCCCTGCCGGTGATCATCCTGGACGGTTTCGACGAACTCCTCCAGGCGGCCGGGGTCGAGCGGTACAACTACCTGGAGCAGATCCGGGACTTCCAGGCCCATCAGGAGGACATGGGGCAGCCGGTGGCGGTGGTCGTCACCAGCCGCACGCTCAGCGCCAGCCGGGTCCGCTTCCCCGAGCACAGTACGGTGATCCGGCTGGAACCGTTCGGTGAGGGACAGATCGAGCGGGTGCGGCGGGTCTGGAACCACGCGAACCGGGAACTGTTCCGCTCCCCCGGACGCCAGCCGCTGAGCCTGGACCGGCTGACGGCCTACCCGGAGCTGAGCAGACAGCCCCTGCTGTTGCTGCTGTTGCTGGTCTACGACGCGCAGGACAACGACCTGCGGCAGGCCCCGGACTCACTGTCCCTGGGAGAGCTGTACGAGCGGCTGCTGACCACCTTCGTCCGCCGACAGGTCCGAAAACACCGTGACGCCCTCGCGGAGAGGGACCTGCGGCGGGAGGTCCAGGGCGAGCTGCGCCGTCTGGAGGCGACGGCGCTGGCGATGTTCACCCGTCAGCGGCAGAGCGTGGGTTCGGCGGAGCTGGGCGAGGACCTCAAGGCGCTCAAGCTGGACGGCCCCCGACCACAGGCGGAGACCAGCACCAGCCTCCCGATCAAGGCGGCCGACCTGCTGCTGGGCCGCTTCTTCTTCGTACACGTGTCCCGGGCCAACACCGGCGGGCCCGGCCAGGCCCCCCTCAGCGCGTACGAGTTCCTGCACACCACCTTCAGCGAGTACCTGGTGGCCCGGATGGTCCACCGGGCGCTGCGTGCCATGGTCAACGAGCGTGTGCGCCACGAGGAGGAGGACTCCTGGGGTGAACCGCCCAACGACGGCTTCCTGTACGCCACCTCCTCCTTCGCCTGTTACTCGGATCGGGAGCGGACCGTCGACTTCCTCCGGGAGCGGATCGGGAAGGACATCGGCGGGGACGAGGGGCGGCGCGCGCACTACTGTGCACTGCTGGTCGAACTCTTCCGGCAGGCCCCCTACCCGTCCCCCGACCGCCTGCACTCCGCCTACCAGCCCCGGCGGCTCCCCCTGACCAGCAGGCAGGCGCTCTACACGGCCAACCTGGCGGTCCTGTTCCTGATCGCGCGGGGCGAGCCGGTGGACATCCGTGAGCTCTTCGCCGACCCCGACGGAGAACCGCACGCCCTGCACCGGTGGCGTTCGGTCGCCGCCCTGTGGCGCGCCCTGCCCCCGGCCGACTGGTTCACCGTCCTGGACACCCTGAGGTTGCGTCACCTCAGGAGCGGGGAAAGCCGTCTGGAGTTGGAGGACCGCTCCCCCGTCAACGTCGGCGAAAGCATCAGGTTCGAGCTGCCGGATCCCGCACACACGAGCGCGCACGGCCCCGTTCCGGCGGACGACGCCTACCCGCACACCGTGGCCTACAACAGGTCCATCGGCCAGATGCTGCGCTCCACGGCGCTGCGGATCAACGGCACCGCGGCCCGAATGACCCTGGATCTGCTTCCCTACCTCGACCTGGACACGGACAACCTGGGCGCGTGGAACGGTTACTCGAACAGCGACGAGACGTGGTCGCTCACACACGAGCTCCTCCTGCTGCGCCTGTCCCCGGCCACGGCTGGGTCAGCGCACCGCAGACTGCACGCCTACCGCAGAGTTCTGGGCAGCGCGATCGACGCGTCCAGCCAGTTGGCCCTCAAACAGGCGGAGGAGGATCTGCGGAATCCGCGGACGGACGACGCCTACCGGTCGAACCTGCGCCACCTGCTGGGCGAACACCTGAACGACATGGTCCGGCGGGGGCACCTCCGCCCCCACGACGACGAGACGAAACTGTTCCTCGACCAGGTTTCCTCGTATCTGCGACCGGGCGCGGTCGAACAGGTGCTGGCCGGGCTCGAGGCCTCGGAGGACGCACCGGCCCCCGAGGAGACTCTCGCCACGGGTCAGCTCACGGGATCGGAGAACAGCGTGGTGGACCTCAGACCCTTCGTGGACGAAGCGCACCAGGACCCCTGGTCCGCCCTCCGCGAGAACCCGCCTAACCCGCCAGAGCCCTTTTGACCAGGGCCGGGACGACGTCACCGATGGGGTCGTGCAGGACCGCGCCGGCGTAGTCGTCGTAGGGGGTGGGTTCGGCGTTGACGATGAGCAGCGACGCCCGCGCCATCATGGCGACGTCGCACAGTCCGGCCACCGGGTGAACGGTCAGGGAGGTGCCCACCGCCATGAAGACGTCGCACTCGCGGGCGGCCTGCGCGGCCCGTTCGATGACCTCGGGGTCGAGGCGCTGGCCGAAGGAGATGGTGTCGGACTTCTGGATCCCCCCGCACTGCGCGCAGCGCGGGTCGGACTCGTCGTCGAGGCGGGCGAGCACCGCGGCGCTGGGGGTGCGCAGACCGCAGGCCATGCACATGACCCGGAGCATGGTGCCGTGCACCTCGACGACCTCGTCGTCGGGGACTCCGGCGCGCTGGTGCAGGCCGTCGATGTTCTGGGTGATGAGCGCGTGCAGGCGCCCCGAGGAGGCCAGGTCGGCCAGGGCCTGGTGGGCGGCGTTGGGTTCGGCCTCCCAGACCTGGTGGGCGCGGCGGGCCAGCCAGGTCTGGCGGCGCACGTCCACGTCGCCCATGTAGGTGTCGATGTCCGACATCGCCTGGGCGTTGGGGTCGGTGGTCCACAGCCCCTGGGGGCCGCGGAAGTCCGGGATTCCGGAGTCGGTGGACACTCCGGCACCGGTCAGGACGGTGATGCGTCGGGCGGACGCCAGCAGCTCGGCAGCCTGTTCGTACCCCTCCGGGTCGGCGAACGGCGCGGTGTCGTCGGTCATCGAGGCCATACCCCATTCTTACAGCGAGTTTGCGCGACTTTCCCAGGGCTTGGTCCGCCGTGACCGTCTCCGGGCTCTTCTTGGCCTTAACCTCGGTGAACGCGTGGGGCACGCGGGTGTAAGACCCGGCCGATGCACACGAGAAGGGCAAAGGGTGCAAAAATCGACACAATCATGAAGCAGCCGTCCTACATCCTCGTGGTCAACGGGACCAAGGTCCAGCGCCCCGTCTTCGTCCTGGGCGCACCCCATTCCGGGGTTCCGGTGATCGCCCGCGCCCTCTCCCGCGCCCCCGGTTTCCACCTGGGCGCGGGCTCGTCCGGGGTGCTCAACGCCGTCTACGCCGTGGCCCGACGCCCCTCTCTGGCGTTGGAGAAGGTCTCGGGGACCGCGAGTCTGCTGCGCGAGGCCTACGCCGAGGCATGGCAGCTCACTCCCCTGACCTGTCCCAGGTGCCCGGGCCCCGGCGCCCGTGTCCCCGCCAACACCGCCGCCGAGCCGTGCGAGCACAGCGCCGAGGCGCGCCGCTACGGTGACGCCAGCGCCGACCTCCTCTACTCCGCGAGCGCCCTGCACGCGGCCTTCCCCGACGCGCTGTTCGTCCAGATCATCCGGGACGGCCGTGACGTGGTCGCGGACATGATGGAGGACGAACGGTCGCTGGCCTGGCTCAAGCCCAGCTTCATGAAGCTGGAGCACGAGTTCCCCAACCACTTCTTCGGGCTGGAGGAGGAGTCGGACCTGACCGACTTCACCGACGGCTCGACCGCGACCAAGTGCGCCATGCGCTGGCGGGGGGCGGTGCGCATGTCCGCGCGGCTGCGCCGGGAGATCGGTCCGGAGCAGCTGCTGACCCTGCGCTACGAGGACGTCCACGGCGGGGAGGTCGAGACCGCCGAACGGCTCATGGAGTTCACCGGGGCCCGGGTCTCGGCCAGCGCGCTGCTGACGGAGCGCTCGTGGGGTGTGGGCTCGTGGCGGGAGCGGTTGGACCGCGGGGACCACGGTGACGTGCACGGGGTGGCCCGCAACGAACTCTCCCGCCTGGGCTACCTGTAGGGACCGCGGCCCCCGCCCCTGCTACGTCCCCTACGTCCCCTCGGGGACTCCGTGCGCGGTGAGCAGGGTGTCCGCGGCGGTGCGCGCGGTACGCGCGGCGTCGGTGACGCCGGTGACGTTGCGGGCCACCACGGCGCCCTCGTGCAGCATGGTGAGGGCGTCGGCCAGTGTTTCCGGGTCGGTGGCCCCCGCCTCCCGGGCGAGGTCGGTGTACAGGCCGCGCAGCCACCTCTTCTGTTCCTCGGCCACGGCCCGACCGGGGTGCTCGGGGTCGGAGAGTTCGGCGTAGGCGTTGACCATGGCGCAGCCGCGCGGGTTCTCGGCGCCCATCCAGGCGTCCAGGGCGTCGAAGGTCGCGCCGATCCGGGCCCGCGGCGCGGTCTCCGGAGCCAGGCGGGCGTCGAGGAAGTCCCGCCAGCGGGCGTCGCGGGCCCGTAGGTAGGCGACGACCAGTTGCTGTTTGGAGCCGAACCGGTCGTAGACGGTCTTCTTGGTCACCCCGGCCCGTTCGGCGACCAGCTCCATGCCCACGGTGTTGATGCCCCGGGTGTAGAAGAGGTCGGTGGCCACGTCCAGGACGCGGCGGGCGGCGGGGGTGAGCGGCCGTTCGGCGGTGGTGCCGCGCGGGGCGGTGCCCATGGTGTGCTCCTACGGTTCTCGGTCGCGGTCTCCGACTACATTGTGAGTATACCGACCGGTGTGTTTACCTCATGCCCATGGACATCTCCACGCGTTCCCTTCCCGCCCTTTCCCGGCCCCGGACCCGCCGCGGGGACCGGCCCCTGGTTCCGTTCCTGCTGGCGGCCGGCCTGGTGGTGATGTGGAGTTCCGGGTTCGTCGGGGCCGAGCTGGGTGCGCGGCACGCGCCGGCGACCACCCTGCTGGCCTGGCGGTTCCTGGTGGTGGGCGGGCTGCTGGCGGCCTGGCTCCTGCTGCGGGGGCCGCGGATGCGTGCCCGCGACCTGGCCCTGCACGCGGTGCTCGGGGCCCTGGCCCAGGCCGGTTACCTGTACGGGGTCTTCGCCGCCGCCGAGGCGGGGGTGGCCGCGGGGACGAGCGCGCTGGTGGCCGCGCTCCAGCCGATGGTGGCCGCCGCGGTCGCCGTGCCCCTGCTGGGGGAACGGGTCCGGGGACGCCAGATCCTCGGGCTGGCCGTCGGCTTGGCGGGTGTGGGGCTGGTGGTCGGCTCGGACCTGCTCCGGTCGGGAGCCGCCCCCTGGTGGGCGTACGCGCTTCCGTTCGGCGCGATGCTCTCGCTGGTGGCCGCCACCCTGGTGGAGCGGCGGACCCGCCCCGGCGGGGACCTGCTGGAGGCCCTCACCGTCCAGTGCGGGGTGAGCGCGGCCCTGTTCACCGGGCTGGCCGCCGCGACCGGGACACTGGCCCCGCCCGCCGACCCCGGGTTCTGGGGCGCCGTGGCATGGGTGGTCGTCCTGTCCACCCTGGGCGGTTACGGGCTGTACTGGGCCAACCTGGCCCGCACCAGCGTGGCCCGGGTGTCGGCGCTGCTCTACCTGACCCCGCCGACCACCCTGGTGTGGACCTGGCTGATGTTCGGCGACCCGGTGGGGCCGGGAGCCCTGGCCGGGACGGGGGTGTGCCTGGCGGCCGTGTGGCTGGTCCGCGGCCGGAAGCACTCCGGGAGCCCGCGGACGACGCGGCGGTGACGGTTCAGTCGCGCGCCCCCTCGGGGCCCCCGGCGGGGTCTCCGAAGCCGCGCGGACGGTCGGTGAAGGCTTCGTCGACCTCCTCCACCAGCTCCCTGGGCGCCCCCTCCCCGAGTTCTCCGTGCCGGTGCGCTTCGGGGACCACCGCCGTGCACTCCAGTTCGACCAGGGCGCCGGCCTCCAGCAGTTCGGTGACGCCCACGACCGACATCGGCGGGTAGTAGCGGCCCATGTGGCGCCGGTACACCGAACCCAGGGCCTTGAGGTTGACCCGGTAGACGCCGACGGAGGTGGTGTGGATCCGCATGTTCACCACGTGGACGGGTTCGGCGCCCGCCGCGCGCAGCGCCTCCACCATGTTGGCGAGGGCCTGGTCGAACTGCTGCACCACCGATTCCCCGGTCAGCGCGCCGTCGGGACGCCGGGCGGTCTGCCCGCCCACGTAGACGGTGCGGCCCGGCGTGACCACGAGGGCGTGCGAGTAGCCCACCGGATCGGCCAGGGTGAGCGGGTTGACGATCTCGTGCGGTGTCCGGTCCATCGACGGCCCCTCCGTGTCACTCGGCGCCCCGCCGCCCCCCGGAATGGCGGATCCCCTGGAAGCGCCTTTCCGGGCATGCGGCTACGATGAGCGCATGATCTCTTTCGTGCTGTCCGCCCTGGCCCTGACCGTCGTGGTCGGGCTCATCCTCGCGATCTTCGTCGCCGGCGGCGTCTACGCCAACCGTGTACGCAGCAACGGCATCGACGCCGTCCTGGCGGGTGCCCGCAAGCACCGCGAACTGCGCTGATCCCGACCACCGGCGGACCGGACCGCTGAGGGTTCGGCCCGCTGAGGGCCGTCTCCGTCCGCCGGGCCCGGGGGCCGCCCGGCGGTCCGGCTCAGCCGTCGAAGCCGTCCGGGTCGGGTCCGAACCGGCGGT
This sequence comes from Nocardiopsis sp. iso_40, assembly GCF_056173285.1. Lineage (NCBI taxonomy): Bacteria > Bacillati > Actinomycetota > Actinomycetes > Streptosporangiales > Nocardiopsidaceae > Nocardiopsis > Nocardiopsis sp. iso_40. The sequence continues at coordinate 3,822,934 of NZ_CM149666.1, forward strand.
TCTCGTTGAGCGCGCTGATCCGGGCGACCTCCTCGTCTGGGAGCTCGAAGTCGAAGACCTCGAAGTTGGAGCGGATGCGCTCGGGGGTCACCGACTTGGGGATGACCACGTTGCCCAGTTGGACGTGCCAGCGCAGCAGGATCTGCGCGGGGGTGCGTCCGTGCGCCTGGGCCAGCTCCGTGATCAGCGGATGGTCGAGGAACTCGCCCCGGCCCAGGGGGCTCCACGCCTCGGTGGCGATGTTGTGTTCGGCGTCGAAGGCGCGCAGCTCCTCCTGGGTGAGCAGCGGGTGCAGTTCGATCTGGTTGACCATGGGGGCGATCCCGCCCTCCTCCATGACCCGCTCCAGGTGCGCGGGCTGGAAGTTGGACACGCCGATGGCGCGCACCCGGCCCTCCGCGTAGAGGCGTTCCATCGCCTTCCAGGTGGGCACGTAGAGGTCGCGCTGGGGCAGCGGCCAGTGGATGAGGTACAGGTCCAGCACGTCCAGGCCGAGGCGTTCCAGACTGGCGTCGAAGGCGCGCAGGGTGGAGTCGTAGCCCTGGTCGGGGTTGGCGAGCTTGGTGGTGACGAACACCTCCTCCCGCTGCAGCTCCGAACGGCGCAGCGCCTCCCCCACGCCCTTCTCGTTGCCGTAGGCGGCAGCGGTGTCGATGCTGCGGTAACCCGCCGCCAGGGCGTGTGAGACCGCCTCGACCACGGCGTCGTCGGGCACCTGCCACACACCGAAGCCCAACTGCGGGATCCGCACGCCGTTGTTCAGTGTGATGCCGGGAACCGTCATCGTTCTCATCCCCTGTCTCCCCCCGTCAGGCCCTTCGCTCCCGGTCGGCCGAGACGGCCGCCGCGACCGGATCCGACCACCGCGACCGGCCCGCCGTCGCTGTCGTCTCCGTGTTCGGTTCCTACTGATTACCGGGCCACTGTGCGCATACTGCCATGTCAGAGCGGGGCTAGTCCCCACGCTGCGCCGCAGTTGCGCACGCTTTTACCCGGATGGCCGCTCCCGGCCAGCGGTGCGGCCGCGCGCTAGGCTGCCCGCCCCGGAGCGAAGCATGCCAGATCTGGACAGAGGGAACGAATGGGACAGGAAGAGCGCATTCGGGTCAGCGCCGAGTTACGGCGGGACCGGACGGGCCTGGTGGACCGGATCGTCGCCGAGGTGTACGCGGAGGTCCCCGCCTACCGTGCGCTGCACGGCTCCCAACTGGAGGAGGTCCGGGCGATCACCGGATGGCTGGTCGCCCGGTCCCTGGAACTGTGGGCGCGCGACGCCGCCCGCCTGCCTCCCGATGACGTGGAGCGGCTCCGCGGGATCGGGCGGGCACGCGCCGCCGACGGGCGTTCGATCGGCGCCGTGGTGCGTGCGCACCGGGTCGGTTCGGCGGCAGCGGTACGGATTCTGCGCGAGCAGGCGGGCGAACGGCTCGACGCCCGGGACGTGTTCGCTCTGAGCGAACTCTGGTTGGCCTCCATCGACCAGATCTCCGAGAGCCTGACGAGGGGCCACGCCGAGGCCGCCGAACAACTGGACGCGGACCGCGAACGCGCCCGGCGCGCCCTGCTCGACGACCTGCTCATCGGCCGCCAGGCCTCCCGGGGCGCGATCCGGGACCGGGCACGGACCCTGGGCATCGCCCCGCCCGACCCCGCGGTGCTGGTGGTCGCCGAACCGGGCCGGGAGTCCGCCGGACGGGAGCGGCCCCCGTCGGAGGACGTCACCGTGTCGGCGGGGCTGGAGCTGTTGGCCGCGGCCGCGCACTCCGGGACCGACCCGCTGGTGACCACCCGCTCGGGCCGGGTGGTGGTGCTCGGCTCGGCCGAGGACGCCGAGGGGGTCACCGGGGAGCTGGTCAGGCGGGGGTGGCGCGGGTGCGTCCTGGAACCGCGCGGGCTGACCGACATGTCCGCCGCCTACCGGCTGGCCGACGGGGCGCTGGAGACCGCGCCCGCGCACGCCTTCGGGGCCAACGGTCTGCTGCGGGACCCCGACGCCTGTGTACTCGCGCTGCTCAACGGGGGCGCGATCGCCCCGGCGACGGTACGCCAGGCGGTGCTGGGGCCCTTGCTGGCACCCGACAACCGATACCTGTTGGAGACGCTGCGCGCCTACTTCCGGGAGGGCGCGGCGACCACGGCCGCGGAGGTACTGCACGTGCACGCCCAGACCCTGCGTTACCGGCTGCGGCGGGTGCGGGAGCTGACCGGCCAGGACCCGCACCGTCCGTGGCACCGGTTCGTCCTGGAGACGGCGTGCGCCATCACGGCCTAGCAGATGCGCCGCCGCGGCCCGGACGGCGGTTCGGCGGCGCCGCGGCCGCCTCCCGGGGACGACCGCGGCGCCCGGGACCGGGCTGGCCGCATCCGGCCAGGGACCGGACGCCGCCCGCGGGGGGCCGAAGGGCTGTGCGGGTAGGAACGGCGGGGACCCAGCCACACGGAGAGAAGGCCGACGATGACCACCGAGCCCCCCGCCCTGCACGGACCCGAGTTCGAGTCCGACCCCCACCCCGCCTACCGGTGGCTGCGTGAGAACGACCCGGTGCACCGGGTGGACCTGCCCGGTGGAGCGTGGGCGTGGGTGGTGACCCGGCACGAGGACGCGCTGCGGGTGCTCACCGACCCGAACATGCTCAAGGACCCCGCGCGGGGCCACGAGACCTGGTACAGGGCCGGGCTGGGCCTGCCGTACGACCACCGCCCCAGCCTGGTACGGAGCATGGTGAACGCGGACGGCCCCGACCACGTCCGGCTGCGGAGGGTGGTGAGCGGCGCCTTCAGCCCCAGACGGGTCCGTACGCTCCGGGAGCGCGCGGAACGGATCACCGACGAACTCCTGACCGCGATCGAGGCCTCCGGGGAACCCGACCTGGCGCGCGACCTCGCCTACCCGCTTCCCATCACGGTCATCTGCGAGATCCTCGGGGTGCCCGAGGCGGACCGGCCGGAGTTCCGGCGGCAGGCATCGGTGATCGACTCCGCCTCCTACGACGAGGTCCGGGCGGTCGCCGGGGCCACGGACTGGTTCGACTCCTACCTGGGCGACCTGGTGGACGCGCGGCTGGCGCAGTCCTCGGACGACCTGTTGGGCGACCTGGTGGAGTCCCACCGTGCGGGGGAGCTGTCCCGGGACGAGGTGACCTCCACGGCGTTCCTGCTGTTGGTGGCGGGTCAGGAGACCACGCTGGCGCTGATCGGCAACATGCTGCTGACGCTGCTGCGCAACCCCGGGGCCATGCGGCGGATCAGGGACGACCGCTCCCTCCTGGACCCCGCGATCGAGGAGTCCCTGCGGTTGGAGAGCCCCCTGCAGAACGCGACCTGGCGGTTTCCCGCGGAGCCGACCACCGTGGGCGGGACACGCCTGGAGGCGGGCGAGCCGGTACTGGTGTCCCTGCTGGCCGCAGGACGCGACCCCGAGCGGTACGAGGACCCGGACGGGTTCGACCCCGGCCGCGGCGCCGCGCACCTGTCCTTCGGCCAGGGGGCGCACTTCTGTGTGGGCGCCCAACTCGCCCGGATGGAGGCCCGCGTGGCGGTCGGCGCGGTGCTGGACCGGCTGCCGGGACTGCGCCTGGCGGTGGAGGAGACCGGGCTGCGGTGGTGGCCGAGCATGATCATGCACGGGCTGTTCGCGCTGCCGGTGGACTTCGACCGGCGAAAGGGATAAAGCCTTGCCCGGACATGGCGTGCGTTTTCTCTTCCGACAACGGTCGGTGGCCAAGACTGGCTGACGGGGCCTGACGGCTCCGCGCGACACACCGAACCGGAGGGGGAACCAACCGTGACGACCGCTGACCAGCGTTCGAGCCAGACACCCAGGCCCCGGAGCAGCCAGCCGTGGCTCCACCAGAGGGGCGAGGAGGTCCAGCAGTTCGGGACGGTCCGCCAACTCCCCGTGGGCCTGTCCTACGACGCCCGGATGTACTCGTGCCAGCGGCTCAACCAGGTGCTGTGCGACCTGCGGATCCTGCACGACATGTACAAGAAGCACCACTGGCTGATGCGCGGGCAGACCTTCTACCAGCTGCACCTGCTGATGGACAAGCACGCCGAGGAGCAGACCTCGCTCATCGACACCGTCGCGGAGCGGGTCCAGACCCTGGGCGGTGTGGCGGTCGGCGACCCGAGGCACGTCGCGGAGATCACCAACATCCCGCGCCCGCCGAACGGCGTCGAGGAGGTCCCCGCGATGCTCTCCCGCCTTCTGGAGGCGCACGAGACCGTCCTGGAGGATGCCCACGACGCGGCCGCCCGCGTACAGGAGACGGGTGACGACGGCACCAACGACGTGCTGGTCTCGGACGTGATCCGCACCAACGAACTCCAGGCCTGGTTCGTGGCCGAACACCTGGTGGACACCCCGCTGGTGCACACCTGACCGAACGCACGCCGCGGGGGCCGGGCCGTGTGCCCGGCCCCCGCGGTGCGCGCGGCGCCCCGGTCCGACAAACAAGGGCCCGAGGGGGGAGTCGAATCGCAGACACGGGTAGGTACCCGGGCGTTGAGCCGTGCCCCCCGGTCTCCCGGGGCAGGCCCCGACACCCGTACTCCCGACCCCCGGAGGTACCGACGTGACCGCTTCCATCGCCCTGCCCCGCATCCTGCGTGTGGGCGCGGGAGCCTCGGCCGAACTGGCCGGGGTCCTGGACTCCCTCAAACTGTCCCGCCCGTTGCTGGTGAGCGACCCGTTCGTCGTCGAGCGCCCCTTCTTCCAGGCACTCCTGGCCGACCTGAAGGAGGCCGGCCTCTCCCCCGGAGTGTTCGCCGAGACCGTGTCCGACCCCACCACCACGGTGGTGGAGGAGGGCGTCCGGGCCCTCCGGGAGGGCGGCTTCGACTCCGTGGTCGGGGTGGGCGGCGGCAGCCCCATCGACACGGCCAAGGCCGTCGCCCTGCTGAGCACGCACGGCGGGCGGATGCGCGACTACCGGACACCGGTGGTCACCGACGCGCTCGCCCTGCCGGTGGTGGCGGTGCCGACCACCGCGGGCAGCGGGTCGGAGTGCACCCGCTACAGCGTCATCACCGACGCGGAGACCGGCGAGAGGATGCTCTGCGCCGGGCTGGCCATGCTGCCCCGGGCCGCACTGGTGGACTTCGAACTCACCCTGGACGTACCGCCGCGGTTGACGGCCGACACGGGGTTGGACGCCCTGACCCGCGCGATCGAGGCGTACGTGAGCGCGCGGGCCAACCCGGTCTCCGACGGTCTGGCCCGGGAGGCGATGCGCACGGTCTTCACCCACCTGCGGGCCGCGTACGCCGAACCGGGCGACCGGTCGGCACGCGAGGCCCTCATGGTGGGCGCCACCCAGGCCGGGATGGCCTTCTCCAACTCCGGCGCCGCCCTGGTGCACGGGATGAGCCGCCCGGTCGGCACGCACTTCGGGGTGGCGCACGGGCTGTCCAACGCCATGCTCCTGGCGGCGCTCACGGAGTTCTCCGTGCCCTCGGCCCCCGGCCGCTACGCCGAGTGCGCCCGCGCGATGGGCCTGGCCGGCCCGAACAGCACCGACGGGGAGGCCACCGGCGCACTGGTGTGGGAGCTGCGCCTGCTCAGCCAGGACCTGGAGGTGCCGACCCCGCGCGGCTACGGGATCAGCGCCGAGCGCTGGTGGGGGCTGGCCCCGCTGATGGCGGAGCAGGCCCTGGCCTCCGAGGAGGCCGCAGACGGCCCGCGGATGCCCACCGCGGAGGAGGCCGTGGAGCTCTACCACGCCGTGTACGGCTGAGCCCCGCCCGCGCCCCGGAGGGGGTGCCCCCGCCCCGCCCGGTCCTGGCCGCAGGGCCCCGGTCAGGACGGGGCGATCCCCCACCGGCGGCGCAGGGAGCGGTCCGCCCAGTTGAAGAACACGTCGATCATGATGCCGATGACCAGCACGATGATGATGTAGCTGAGCAGCCGGTCGGCGTCGTTGAGCTGGCGGGCCTGGCTCAGCGCCCACCCGATCGAGTTCTCCTGGTTGATGATGACCAGCAGCTCTCCGGCCATCAGGGAACGCCAGGCGAAGGCCCAGCCCTGTTTGAGCCCGGTGACGAACATCGGCAGCGCCGCCGGGACGATCAGCAGCGAGTACCGCTGGACCCCGCGCAGGCCCATGACCTGGCCCGCCCGCAGCAGTGACGGCGACACGTAGTCGATGCCCGAGGTCAGGCCGCCCGCGATGGAGGGCGCGGCGCCCAGGACGATCACGAACATGATCGCCGACTCGCTGATGCCGTACAGCAGCATCGCGAACGGGAACCACACGATCGACGGCATGGTCTGGAGCCCGGTGACCAACGATCCGATCGCGGACCTCAGCGGCCTGAACTGCGACACCGCGAGGCCGACCACGAGCCCCACTGCCAGTGCCAGGGCGAAGCCGACGAAGGCCCGGCGCATGGTGACCTGGACCGCCGACCAGAACGCGGGGTCGGTGACCTCGTCCAGCAGGGCGGGCAGCACCCGGTCCGGCCCCGGGAAGACGTACTCCGTGCGCCATCCGGACCACACGAGTGCCTGCCAGGCGGCCAGGACGATGACCACGGCGACCGCCTTGGGCCAGGTCGCGGCCCAGACCCTGCCGGCGATCCCGGCCGCGCCGCGGTCGCCGGCGTTCTTCCCGGGCTGGAGCTCCAGCGCGTCGAGCCCCTGGACCTGGCGGTTTCGGGCGTCGGTCTCAGGCATGACGCGAGACCTCCTCACGCAGTCGGTCGGTGATGGCGGCGGCCTGCCCGGCGATCAGCGCGGAGTCGATCCGACGGGGGCGCTCACCCTCCACCGGAAACTCCTTGATGACCCGTCCCGGGCGGCTGGACAACAGGACGACCCGGTCGCCCAGGCGCACCGCCTCCCGCACGTTGTGGGTGACGAAGAGGATGGTCAGCGACCGCTCCCGCCAGATCCGCTCCAGCTCGTCGTGCAGGATGTCGCGGGTCATGGCGTCCAGGGCGCCGAAGGGCTCGTCCATGAGCAGGACGTCGGCGTCCTGGGCCAGGGCGCGGGCCAGGGCCACGCGCTGGCGCATGCCGCCGGAGAGCTCGTGCGGGCGCTTGCGCTCGAAACCGCTCAGGCGGACCAGGTCCAGGAGTTCGATCACGCGTTTCCTGCGCTCGGCTCTGGGAACCCTGTTGACCTTCATCGGGATCTCGATGTTGGCGCCCACGGTCAGCCACGGGAAGAGCGCGGCCTCCTGGAACATCATGGCCACGCGGTGGCCGCCGACGTCCACGGCCCCGGTGGTGGGCTCCTCCAGACCGGCGACGAGGGAGAGCAGGGTGCTCTTGCCGCAGCCGGAGGCGCCGACGATGGCCAGGAACTCGCCGGTACCGACGGTGACGGTCATGCCGTCGATCGCGGTCACGGCGCCCCCGCCGTGACCGAAGACCTTGGAGATGTCGTCGATCTCCAGGGCGTTCGTGCCGGTGCGGGTCTCGGTGATGGTGGTCATGGGGCCCTTACCCTTCCAACCCGGCGACCAGCTCGTGCCCGGCCTCGGCCAGGGCGTCGTTGAGCGGGTCGAGGGCGTAGATTCCGTTGAGGTCGACGGGGTCCAGCAGACCGACGGCCTCGGCTTGTCCGGCCTGGGCGAGCAGCGAGGGTGCCGCGGGGTCGACGGTGAACGTGACGTTGTCGAAGGCGGCGGCGGTGAGCTCGGGGTCGAGTTCGCCGCCGGTGAGGTCCTCCAGGTGGGTGCGGGACACTTCCGCGGCCTCGTCGGGGTTGGCACCGATCCAGTCGACGGTCTCGATGTGGCCGCGCAGCAGGTCGTCGACGACCTCCGGGTGCTCTTCCAGGAAGTCGGCGTTGACGATGAGGAGCGTGGTGACGTACTGGCCGTCGGTCTGCGCCCACAGGTCCGGCTCGTCGACGAGCAGGCGGGCGTCGTCCTCGGCCAGGACGCGGCTCAGGTGGGGTTCGGGGAGCCACGCGCCGTCGATCTCGCCGGCCGCGAAGGCGTTGACGGTGTCGGGGTTGTCCTGGGGGAGGATCGAGAGGTCCCCTCCCCCGGCCGTGTCGACCTCCCAGCCCTGTTCCCGGGCGAACCAGCGCAGCGCCACGTCCTGGGTGCCGCCCAGCATCGGAGTGGCGAGGGTGGTGCCGGGCAGTTCGTCGACGGTCTCGATGTGGTCCCGGACCACGAGCCCGGTGCCCTGGGTGGCGGCTCCGGCGATGATGTGCAGGGCTTCGCCCTCCGACTGGGTCCAACCGTTGACGGCGGGGTTGGGGCCGACGAAGGCCGCGTCGATCTCACCGGAGAACAGGGCGTTGATGGTGTCCGGGCCCGCGTTGAACGTCTGGGTGGCCAGCTCCGCGCCGCCCAGGGCCCCGTTGAGGATCCCCTTCTCCACGCCGACCAGGGCGGGCGCGTGGGTGATGTTCGGGGAGTACCCGAGGGTGAGGACGGAGCCGGCGGCCTCCCCCTCGCCCGCGCACCCGGCTGCGGCCAGGCCAAGGGCCAGGGCAGCCGCGGCGGCTCTCAGCGGGAGCGGGCGAACACGCATCTCGGGGGTCCTTTTCGGGGTGTCGACGGAGGTACGGGAGAAACTCTACTTAATAAGTAGGTTTTGTGGAAGCACCGCCCCGGCGATTCCGGCCGCGATGACCTGCCCGAACTCGCACCCTTCACCCGCGGTGAGTCCCAGCCAGCGGGAAGTCGCAGCTCAGGGCGTCACCGTTCGGAACCGCCGCGAGGGCGTGCCGTCACCCTGCGCAGCGCCCGGCGCCCGCCCCCGGGCCGGGACGGCCCACCGGATGCGACGGAGATCACCGCCCGAGGGGCCGGGGCCTCGACCCCGGGACTCGCGGCCCCGGACGGCACCGTGCCGGGCGCGACCGGCGGACACGGCCAGCGGCCACAGGGGGACAGGTGTACGGGCGGTGGGCGAACACGCGAAGAGGGCGGTGGAGCCGGAGGGGGCTCCACCGCCCTCGACGGGGGGTGGGAGGGCGCCGGGTCAGGCGCCGCGGGCACGGAGGGGCAGCGGGAGGCTACTCCGTGATGACGCCGTCGGCGTCGACCGCCAGGACCACACCGCGCCAGGTCTCCTGGACGTACTCCAGGACCCGCTCGTCGTGGAGCAGCTCGGCCAGCAGCTGGACGCGCTCGTCGTCGGCGTTCTCGTCCAGGGCGACCAGGCCGTTGGCGTAGTTCTGGACGTAGTCCTCGCCCTCGGGCTCCCAGGCCAGGACGTTGGACTCCTCGGGCAGGTCGGCCTCGATGGCGTAGTTGCCGTTGACGACCGCCGCGTCGACGTCGGCGATCGAACGCGGGAGCTGGGCCGCTTCCAGCGGGGTGACCACCAGGTCGTTCGGGTTGTCGGTGATGTCCTTCTCGGTGGCGTTCTCACCCGCCTCGGGGTCGACGGTGATCAGCCCCTCGGCCTCCAGAATGGACAGCGCCCGGTTGAGGTTGGCGGGGTCGTTCGGCACCGCGATCTCGGCCCCTTCGGGCAGGTCGTCGGTGCTCTCGACGCTCTCGGAGTACAGCCCCAGCCGCTCGATGTGGACGTCGGTGACGTAGGTTAGTTCGGCGTCGGGGCCGTTCTCCAACCACTCGTTCATGAACGCACGGTGCTGGAAGTAGTTGGCGTCCAGCTCCCCCTCGACCAGCGCCGCGTTGGGCGTGTTGTAGTCGGAGATCTCCTCGATCTCCAGCTCCAGGCCGGCCTCCTCGGCGAGGTTCTCGTCGATGAAGGCGAGGATGTCGCCGTGCGGCACCGGGCTGACCCCGACCCGGAGCACGTCTCCCCCGTCCGCGGCGGATTCGGAGGCCTGCTCACTGGGGGCACCGCAGGCGGCGAGGCCCAGGGTGAGGGCGGCCGCGCCGATGACGGTCGAGGTCGTGCGCATGGTGCACTCCTTCGTGATCGTGGGATGGAGGATCGCGGGGGGAGGCCTGCGCCGGAGGAAGGTCCGGCACGGGAGCTCGGGCGCCCTGGTGGGACGCGGGCGAGCTGACCAGAGACTACTCCACCTTCTTGGTAGGAAATGTCCCTTTTGCGGTCGTGCCATACGTGGCTTTTGCCACAACACCGGACCCCGCCGAGCGACCCGGCAGCCACTCAGCCCGCGGGGGCGACCAGACTCCGGAGCCGACCGGCCAAACGGGCGAGCGCGGCGCGCAGGCGGCCCGCCCGGGAGGTGCGGCGCAGGCCGGGGCGGACCGCCACCGGGGCCGGGCTCACAAGCGGCGCCACGACGGTGAGGCCGCCCGGGGCGCGGTGCAGGGAGGGACGCCCGACGGGGGCCTCCAGGGGCACCCGGCACAGAACCGAGCGATCCGTACCGCGCACGAACACGAGGGCACCCGCCTCCCTGGCGACCAGGACCTCACGGGGGTCGACCACGGGCCCGAGTTCGACGCCGACCACCAGGTCGCCGCCGCGTCGGCCGCTGTCGATCCGCACCACGGGCTCGGCGGCGAGCTGTGCCCACAGGGCCTCCTCGGCCCGGTCGAAGACGTCCGTCACGCGCATCGGAGCACTCCCATCGACTTGAGTTGTATGGACTCAAGTTTATTGATGCGCCAATGCGGGGGCAAGAGCGGCCCACTGCACCACCCGGCACAGTGACGGGGGTCACGAGAATGCGAGAATGAGCGGCGCCGCCCCCACGGCTTCGGACCCTCACCCACACGGAGCGAACATGGCATTGGTTGCCGGAATCGACAGTTCGACCCAGTCCTGCAAGATCGTGGTCTGTGACAGCACCACCGGGAAGGTGCTGCGCGAAGGCCGCGCCCCGCACCCCGACGGCACCGAAACCGACCCCGCCCACTGGTGGTCGGCGCTGACCACCGCCTCCTCCGGCCTACTCGACGACGTCTCCGCCGTCTCGGTCGCGGGGCAACAGCACGGCATGGTCGTGGTCGACGAGGACGGCGAGGTCGTCCGTCCGGCCCTGCTGTGGAACGACTCCCGCTCCGCCGGGGCCGCACACGACCTCGTCACCGAGCTGGGCGGGCCCAAGGCGTGGACGGACGCCGTCGGCAACGTGCCCGTGGCCAGCTTCACCGTCAGCAAACTCCGCTGGTTCGCCGAGCACGAGCCCGAGCTCGCCGCCCGCGCGCACGGCGTCATGCTGCCCCACGACTGGCTCACCTGGCGGCTCAACGGCTCCCGCACCGCACCCACCACCGACCGGGGTGACGCCTCCGGAACCGGATACTGGTCGCCCGCCGACAACACCTACCGCCCCGACCTGCTCGTCCGCGCCTTCGGCCGCGAGCTCGACGTGCCGCGCGTGGCCGCACCGGCCGAGACCGTGGGGCACACCCCCGAGGGCGCGGTGATCGCCCCCGGCACCGGGGACAACATGGGTGCGGCGCTCGGCCTGGGCCTGCGCCCCGGGGACGTCGTCGTCTCCCTCGGCACCAGCGGCACCGTGTTCGCGGCGCACGACCGGGCCGTACACGACCCCAGCGGGGCGGTGTGCGGGTTCGCCGACGCCACCGGCGGCCACCTGCCCCTGGTGTGCACCCTCAACGCCGCCCGGGTGCTCGGACCCGCCGCCGCGATGCTCGGCACGGACCTGGCCGGGCTCGACCACCTCGCCCTGGGAGCGCGCCCGGGAGCGGAGGGCGTCGTGCTGCTGCCCTACCTCGACGGGGAGCGCACCCCCGAGCTCCCCGACGCCGCCGGCTCACTGCACGGGCTGCGCCGGGACAACATGGTCCCCGCCAACATCGCCCGCGCCGCCGTGGAGGGCATGCTGTGCGGTCTGGCCGACGGCCTGTCCGCGCTCGCCGACCAGGGCGTACCGACCGAACGCGTGCTGCTGGTGGGCGGGGGCGCGCGCTCCGCCGCCGTACGCGCCATCGCCCCCCTGGTCCTGGCCGCGCCCGTGGTCGTCCCGCCCGCCGCCGAATACGTGGCCCTGGGCGCCGCCCGCCAGGCGGCCTGGACCCTCGCCGGAACCACGGAGCCGCCCACCTGGACCCTGGGCGCACCCGAGGAGGAGTCCGCCCACACCCCCGAGGTCGGCGCGCGGGTCCGGGAACGCTACGCCGAGTACCGCCGCGCCACCCACGGCGTCTGACCCGGGCCCGGCGTTGCGGCCGGTGCGGTGTCCGGCGCTGCCGGGGAAGCGGGAAGCCCGCCCGGCAGGCCCCCGGCGAGGGGGCGCGGTACCCGGCCCCGCCGTGGCCGCGCCCTCGCGAGGGTCCGGGTCAGCTGCCGCCCCGCCACTTCCTCTCGACGAACTCGTCGACGTCGTAGGGCATGAGGTTGAGCGGCGGGCCGGGGACGGAGCTCGCGTTCATCTCGCGGATCTTCTTGTTCAGGCCCTCCAGGAGCTCGCGCACCCGCTTCTCCGTCCCGGCCGTGCGGGCCTGCTCCAGGGTGACCTCGGCCTCCCGGCGCAGGCGCAGGGTGGGCGGCAGCAGGGAGACGTTCTCGCTCCGGAGCTTCCTCCTGATCCACCAGTTCTCGTCGTAGGGCCCGTCGATGTCGGGGATCGGTTTGCCCGCACCGGGGAGGTCGTCGAAGTCACCCCGTTCCCGGGCGCGCCGTACCTGGGCGTCGACCCACGACTCGAACTCCATGCCCGCAGGTTTGCGTTCCGTCATCGAACCGCCTCCTCGAGGTTGCGTCACCCAACGTCCGCGGAAGCGGGTCAGGGCCCCGTCACCATGATGCATCGTCCGTCCCGAAAACGTTCGTGACCCCCGGGCCCGATTCCTCTAGCTTGGGAGCCGAATCGACGGCTCCCCCCATCGGGAACACACGGAACGGTGAGCATGAACGACACCCACCTGCGCCGACTCGGCGGATCCGACCTGCGGGTATCCCCGTTGAACCTGGGCGGCAACGTCTTCGGGTGGACCGCGGACGAGTCCGCCTCCTTCGCGATCCTGGACGCCTACCGGGAGAGCGGCGGCAACTTCGTCGACACCGCGGACGCGTACTCGGCCTGGGCGCCGGGGCACACCGGCGGCGAGTCCGAGCGGGTCATCGGCGCCTGGCTGGCCGCGCGCGGGCACGACGACATGGTGATCGCCACGAAGGTCAGCCAGCACCCGGACTTCCCGGGCCTGTCCGCGGGCAACATCAAGGCCGCCAACGAGGCCTCGCTCGGACGGCTCGGAGTGGAGGCGATCGACCTGTACTACGCCCACTTCGACGACCCCGACACACCGCTGGCCGAGAGCGCCGAGGCCTTCTCCGCCCTGGTCGACCAGGGCAGGGTCCGGTACGTGGGCCTGTCCAACCACAGCCCGGACCGTATCCGCGAGTGGCTGGCGCTGTGCGACGAGAACGGCTGGCACCGCCCCGTGTGCGTGCAGCCGCAGTACAACCTGGTCGAGCGCGGCATCGAGCGGGACCTGGTGCCGCTGGCCCTGGCGGAGGACCTGGCGCTGCTGCCCTACTTCGGGCTGGCCCGGGGCTTCCTCACCGGCAAGTACCGGCCGGGCCGCGCCGAGGACGGGAGCCCCCGCGCCGCCAAGGCCCGCGCCTACCTGGACGACCCGCGCGGCGAGCGGGTGCTGGCCGCGCTGGACGTGATCGCGGCCGAGCGCTCCGCGGAACTGTCCACGGTCGCGCTGGCCTGGCTGGTGGAGCGCCCCGGCGTGGCATCGGTTCTCTCCAGCGCCCGGAACCTGGACCAGCTGCGGGGGCTGCTGGCCCTGAACGACCTCCGTCTGACGGCCGAGGAGACCGCCCGTCTGGACGAGGCCTCCGCCTGACCGGGCCGCCGGGCGCCGCCCCGGCCGGACTCCTCCCGGAGCGGGGCCCGTGCGGGGCGCCGCGCGTGTGTGAGGGGGCGGCCGGGGAGGAAGGCCGAAGAGGGGGAGCGGGTCCTCCCGCACCCGGGGTCGTTACCGACCGACATACCGGAATCAACGTAGGGTAATTGAACAACCACTCCAGCCTGTCATCGCACCGGCTTGTCAACACCACGGGGGACGACACGACATGAGCACCGACTTTCCCGACGGCCCGGGCGGCGACCCCGGTTCCTTCAACGAGTTCCTGGCACGGTTCCTCAGCGGGTCCCGTGGGCCCGTCCGCCGCGTCGACCTGTCCAAGCTGATGAGCCCCGAGGCGCGACAGGTCGCCGACGCCGCCGTCCGGCGCACCCTGGAGGCCGGAGGGACCGACGTCGACTCGGTCCACCTGCTGTGGTCGCTGCTGCGCTACCCGCCCGTCCGCGAACTCCTGGGACGCACCGACGCCGACCTCGCGCCGCTGGAGAACGTCGTCGACCAGGCCGTCGCCCAGACCCCGCGCTCGGTGCGCGGCGGTTCGGCCCGCCTCACCCCCGCGGCCAAGCGCGCCTTCCTCGACGCCCTCCAGATCGCCCGTGCCACCGGCAGCACCAGCATCACGCCCGAGCACCTGATGTTCGCGCTGGCGGTCAACACCGACGCCCCGGTCGGCCAGCTCCTGCGCGACACCGGCATCACCCCGAAGGCCCTGCAGAAGTCGGCCGGTCCGGCGCCCGCCGGGGAGCAGCCCGAGGCGGAACCGTCCAACACCCCGCAACTGGACGAGTTCGGCACCGACATGACCGCGCTGGCCGCCGAGGGGCGGCTGGACCCGGTGGTCGGCCGGGAGGCCGAGGTCGAGCAGTGCATCGAGGTACTGGCCCGGCGGCGCAAGAACAACCCGGTCCTCATCGGCGACCCGGGCGTGGGCAAGACCGCGATCGTGGAGGGCATCGCCCAGCGCATCTTCGACGACGACGTCCCCCAGACCCTGCGCGGACGGCGCCTCGTCCAGCTGGACCTGTCCGGCATCGTCGCGGGCACCCGGTACCGGGGTGACTTCGAGGAGCGGCTCAACGCGATCGTGGACGAGATCCGTGCCCAGTCGGACCGGCTGCTCATCTTCATCGACGAGGTCCACACGCTGGTCGGGGCTGGTGCCGCCGAGGGGGCGACCAGCGCCGGGAACATGCTCAAACCCGCGCTGGCCCGCGGGGAACTGCACATCATCGGCGCCACGACCGTCGACGAGTACCGCAAGAACATCGAGAAGGACGCCGCGCTGGAGCGCCGGTTCCAGCCCATCCAGGTGCCCGAGCCCTCGGTGGAGGACACGGTCGAGATCCTGCGCGGGCTGCGGGACCGCTACGAGGCCCACCACCAGGTGCGGTTCGGCGACGACAGCCTGGTCGCGGCGGCCGAGCTGTCCGACCGCTACATCACCGACAGGTTCCTGCCGGACAAGGCCATCGACCTCGTCGACCAGGCCGGGGCGCGGGTCCGTCTGCGGCTCAGCAGCTCCAGCTCCACGCTGCGGGAGCTGGAGAAGAAGCTCAAGGAACTGGAGGAGCAGAAGGAGCGGGCCGTCCAGGAGGAGGACTACGAGAAGGCCTCCCGGCTGCGCGACGAGATCAACGCGGCCAAGGGAAGCATGCACCAGGCGCGCGGCACCGGTTCGTCCGTGCCCGAGGTGGGCCCGGACGACATCGCCGAGGTGGTCTCCCGCAGCACCGGGATCCCGGTGACCCAGCTGACCCAGGAGGAACGGGACCGGCTGGTGAACCTGGAGGAGGTGCTGCACGACCGGGTGATCGGCCAGGAGGAGGCGGTCACCGCCGTCTCCGAGGCGATCCGCCGCAACCGGGCCGGCCTGGGCGACCCCGACCGGCCGGTGGGGAGCTTCCTGTTCCTGGGGCCGACCGGTGTCGGCAAGACCGAACTCGCGCGGGCGCTCGCGGAGGCGCTGTTCGGTTCCGAGGAGGCCATGGTCCGGATCGACATGAGCGAGTTCCAGGAACGGCACACCACGAGCCGGCTGACCGGGGCGCCCCCCGGTTTCGTGGGTTACGAGGAGGCCGGTCAGCTCACCGAGGCGGTGCGGCGGCACCCGTACTCGGTGCTGCTGCTCGACGAGGTCGAGAAGGCCCACCCGGACGTGTTCAACCTGCTGCTGCAGCTGTTGGACGACGGTCGGCTCACCGACGGACAGGGCCGGACCGTGGACTTCCGGAACACGGTGGTGATCATGACGAGCAACCTGGGTTCGGAGGTCGTCACCGGCGGCGCCCCGATGGGTTTCAGCGCCGACGGCCAGATGGACCCCGACACCGAGCGCCGCGTCATGCGCCGCCTGAAGGAGGAGTTCCGGCCGGAGTTCGTCAACCGCATCGACGAGGTCATCGTCTTCCAGCAGTTGGGTGAGAAGGAGCTCGCGCAGATCACCCGTCTCATGCTGGAGCGGACCGAGGAGCGGCTGAACGCCCAGGACATCCGGGTCCGCTTCACCGACGAGGCGGTCGGGTGGCTGTCCCAGCGCGGCTACCAGCCCGAGTTCGGCGCCCGTCCCCTCGCCCGGACCATCCAGCGCAACGTGGGGAACCGGATGTCGAGGATGGTGCTGGACAAGCAGGTGGTCCCCGGCGACCACGTGGTGGTGGACGTGGACGGGGACGACCAGCTCACCATCGCCACCGTGCCGTCCTTCTGACCCTCCCGGGGCGGTCGGGCCCCTCCGGACGGAGGGGCCCGACCGCGGGCGCGGGCCCGGGGCCGACGCAGCGGCGCCGGTCCCGGGCCCGTCACTGCGTGACCGGGTCAGGCTCCGGTGCCGCTGGTGCGGATCCTGTCGCGGATCCACTCCCCCGCGGGTTTGAGCGCGCCGGTTCCGGCGAAGGGCCCGCCGGCGTGGCAGGTTCCGGGTTCGAAGACGGCGCCGGAGCGGAAGTCGTCCGAGAAGTTCCAGTTGACCCAGCTGATCTGCTCCTCGGCCATGAAGTCGAGGTAGGCCTGCGCGGAGGCGAAGTCGTCGGGGCCGTCGCCGGTGTACTCCTGGGTGCCGAACTCGGTCACGAACAGCGGCAGTTCCCGGGCGGCCCGCCGGAAGGCGTCGAAGTGCACCCCGCCGTGTGAGGCGGCGTAGAAGTGGTAGACGTACATGATGTTGTCGGCGGCCACCGGGTCTGCGGTGATCTCGGTGTGGTCCGAGCCCTCCGAGACGCCCAGCGACGACCACGCCCGCGTACCGACCAGGACGAGGGCCTCGGGGTCCCGGGCACGGATCACCGGGACGACCTCCTCGGCGTAGCCCTTGATCGCGCCCCAGGAGACCCCGTTGGGCTCGTTGGCGATCTCGTACAGGACGTTGTCCTTGTCGGCGTGGACCGAGGCGATCTCCGTGAAGAAGTCCAGCGCGAGGCCGGTGTTGTGGTTGGGGTCGCCGGGCGTCAGCATGTGCCAGTCCACGATCACGTAGAGGCCGCGTTCGGTGGCCTCCCCGATGAGCTCGTGCACCCGGTCGGTGAAGCCCCGCGGGTCGGTTTCGTAGCCGCCCTCCTGGACGTACGTGGACACCCGCAGGACGTCGGCGTCCCAGTCGTGGGCGAGGGCGTCGAGTGAGGCGTCGGTGAGGCAGTGGTCGAACCACTGGAGCCCGTGCGAGCTCATCCCGGTGAGCTGGACCGGTCGGCCGTTCTCGTCGCAGAGCTTGAGCCCGCACACCCGGAGCTGGCCGTGTGCCCCGACGGGGCCCTGGGCGGCGCCGTCGGCGACGGGGGCGGCGGGGGCGGCGGGGGCGGCGCCGGCCCGGTCGGCCGGGCCCTGGACGAGCAGGGACGCCCCGAGTAGGAGCGCTCCCACAGCGGCGGGGCCGAGGGTGCGGAAGGGGTTTCTTCGGACGGGGGTGGTGCGGTGACGCGCCAAGGATGCCTCCGGCGGGGTGCGGACAGGCCGTGCGGCGGGGGTCGGGGTTCGCGCGGCCCGGTTCCGGAAGGGTGGTTCGCTGACGAAGCTAAGTTCCCGTCGCCCAGGCGTCAAGGGTGGACACCCGGAGTCACCACACCGGTCCGACCGGACCCGCGGGGCACACCGGCTGGGTGCGCCCCGGGACGGCCCCTCCTCCGTCAGGCGGGCCTCAGGCGGGCTCCGGTTCGGGTTCGGGGCCCGGCGGGTCGGGGATCGGGCCGGGCGGCCCGGGTTCCGGGTCCGGTTCGGGGCCCGGCTCCGGTGGTACCGGCCCGGGCGGCATCGGCGCGGGCGGGAACGGGTCCGGCGGCATGGGGTCGGGGTGGCGCAGGGTCCGGTCCGTACTTGGCGCACTCATGCGGATTTCCTCCTCTCGACGGTGTCGCTTGCCGGTGGGCCCGGGGCCGGTGACGGGCACCGGGCCCGTTACGGGTCCGACGGTCATCCCGGACACGTCATCCTCGGAGTCCTCTCCGCCCCTGGCACCCGGCGGGCGGCCACGGGCTGTGCGGTGCTCGGCCGATTCGGTACTGGACCTCCCGGTACGTCGAAGGAGCCTGCTCGCTGCGTGACCTACCCGGCGCGCTCCTCCCCCGCCTGGGAGCGCTGGTTCATCCGCCGTCCCGCGCGTTCGTTGAGGACGGCGGCGGCGCCCACCAGGCGCCCCAGCCTGCTCCGGGCCGCCTCCGCTCCGAGGCGTTCCTCCGCCTGGCCGGGCGCGTCGGGCAGCAGCCAGCCGACCAGCCGCATCGCCTCCTGGGTGAGCCCCGGCGCGAGCCCGTGCACGGCCAGGCCGACCCGGGCCGCCGGGGAGATGACGAGGAACCCGCGCCGCCTGGCGGTGGCGCGCACGATGCGGCGGGCGGCGTGTTCGGCGCTCACGCTGAGCAGCGGCAGCCCGGCCAGCAGGGCGAACCACGCGTACTCGCGTTCGGGGTCGCCGGTGAAGACCACGCCACGGGGCGACCCGGTGCGCATCAGACCCGGCACCACGGTGGTGACCCGCACCCCGGTCCCCGCCGTCTCGGCGGCCATGCCCTCGGACAGCGCGGCCCAGGCGTGTTTGGCGGCGGAGTACGGCAGCAGGTGCGGCACCGACAGGTAGGCGCCGACGGAGGTGATGTTGACGATGCTTCCCCGGTGTTCGCGCAGCCGGTCGACCGCGGCACGGGAGAGGTGGAAGGGGCCCCAGAACATGACGTCCATGGCCTGGACGAAGTGCTCGTCGGACATGGTCTCCTGGGGGCCGACCCGCATGGTCCCGGCGCTGTTGACCACCGCGTCAAGGCGGCCGAAGCGCTCCACGGCCTCGTCGAGCAGCGACTCGACGCTCTCCGGGTCAGTGACGTCGCAGGCCACACCGTGCGCGTCCACGCCCCGGCCGGTGAGTTCGGCGACCGCCCGGTCCAGGTCCTGCCGTCCGCGGGCGCAGATCACCACCGAGGCCCCGCAGGATCCGAACTCGCGGGCCAGCTGGAGGCCGAGTCCGCGGGAGCCGCCGGTGATCAGGACGACCTTGCCGGACATGAGCCCCGAGCGTCGGTGTTCGGACAGGGCCGAGGCGCCCACGCCGAGGGCGGCTCCGACCGCACCCCAGGCGAGGAGTTCGAGGTTGCGCCTGTGGGCGGGCACGGGTTCGGGGGCCGGCGCGTACCTGCGGCGGACCCGGGTCCAGGCCCAGCGGGCCCCGGCCATCGCCAGGGGTGCCTTCCAGCCGGTCACCGGACACCCCGTCCCGTGCCGGTGCGGGCTGCGGGCGTGTGGCGGGCCTGCGGCATGTGCTCCCCTGTTCGTCGGTCGTCGGATGTGTTCTCGGGGGGATGTGGGTGCTCCGGTACCCGGCGCGCGGGGACCGAAAACGGGAGCTGGGAAGAGATGGGAAAACCGGGTGTCCGTGTTGGGGACACGGGTTCCGCGGACCGGGGCCGCCACCGGGGAGGGGCACCGCGGTGCCGCCCGGGCCGCTCAGACCCGGTCCGCGGGGAACCCGCCGGTCGCCACCGGCCCCCACCGCTGAGGGGTGACGCGCACCAGGGCCTTGCCCTGGCGGCGCATCGCCTCCCGGTAATCGTCCCAGTCGGGGTGCTCACCGGAGATCACCCGGAAGTACTCCACGAGGGGTTCGACGGCGTCCTCCCCCTCGATCACCTCGGCTTCCCCGTCCACCTGCACCCAGGGGCCGTCGAAGTCGTCCGAGAGGACGACGACGCTCACCCGGGTGTCCCTGCGGGCGTTGCGCGCCTTGGCCCGTTCCGGGTAGGTGGAGACCACGATCCGCCCGGCGGTGTCGACCCCGCACACCACCGGCGAGGCCTGGGGGCCGCCGTCCGCCCTCCGCGTGATCAGCAGGGCCCGGTGCCGCGGCCGCACGAACTCCAGGAGCCCGTCGAGGCCGACCTCGGTGTTGGTGGCGATGTTGGGTGCCATGTGCCCGCTTCCCAGAAGACGTCTCCCAGCCACGCCAGACTAGCCAGTGCCCGCGGTCCGGGGAAGGACCCCTCAGCAGGCGGCGTACAGGTGTCCCGGTTCGGTGGCGGCGACCAGGCCGTGGTCGCGCAGGACGGTCCTGGCCGGGGCGGAGACGTGGTCGCACACCTCGTCGAAGGTGAGGCCGGCGCCCTCCAGTTCCTCCGGGTACTCCACGGCGAGCACGTTGTCGGGGCCGTAGACCTCGGTGTAGGCGTCGCACTCCGCCCACGCCATGCAGGACTCGGTCACGGCGAAGTCGAAACCGGCTTCGTCCCTGCCCCGTCCGGCCTGCTCCGCCGCGTTCTTCTGGGCGGCGGCGAGCCCCCGGTCGTGGGCGAGGCCGGTGAGCTCACCGGCCAGGGCCAGGTTGTCGTCGGCGGTCAGCCGCCCGCCGGAACGCAGGTACGAGTCGAGGTTGTCGAACTCCACCGCGTCGAACCCCGCGTCGGCGCACCGGTCGACGGTCGCGGTGAGGAGCACGGCGATCCGCTCCCGCCCCGCACGGGTGGAGGTGTCCAGCAGTACTTCGTCGGGCCACCCGGGGTCCGCGACCGGCTCCCCGTCCTCGTCGCGCAGCAGCAGGTCCGGGGTTTGCGCCAGCCAACGGTTGAGGTCGCCGGGCTGGGTCTGGAAACCGTTGACGTAACAGACCGAGTAGAGCCCCGGGGCGGGCTCGGCGGAGGAGTCGCGCACCACGGTGGTGACGCCTTCGGGCGGCGGGTACGCGCCGCCCAGCTGGTAGTCGAGACCGCCCTCGGGCAGGAGCCCTTCCGACGGCCCGGTAGTGCCCGTGCAACCGGAGAGGAGTGCCGTCAACGCCAGCACGACCCCGGCCACACTTCCGGTTCGAGTACCCACGACGGCCTCCCAGTTCCCCACCGACAGAGCGGATCTCACAGCACAGAGACAGCACGGAGGAAGCGCAGAGCGGACGCGGGGGAGAACGGAGCTCGTGGCGCGTTCCGGTGATCGCTTCAAAGCCCCAGTCAAGCAGTACGCCGAGACCACGGTGACACCGCTCGCACTTCCGCGTCGGCACGGGGCAGGGAACCCGCGAGAGTCCCGGCCGGGAAAGCGCTGGTGGAACGGTGGAACCACAGCACAGGACGCCTCGTCGTAAGCTGCGGAGCCCGTGCCGGTACAGGTCGTTACCGGAGCAGTCCTCAGGGTTCCGTATAGTGCCCCTGACCTGTGTCAACCTTCGACACGAACGCACCGCATCCGACCGGATCCCCAGGGTCAGCCGCCCGGACCAGGAAGCGGCGCCGTCCCGTGTTCCGGGTCGCGCCGAGGATTGGAGCCTCCCCCACTCATGGCAACCAAAGAAGAAATCGAACACGGCGAACGCGTCACGCGCTGGGAACGGCGTCTCGAGGTTCCGATGCTGCTCCTCGCAGGTGCGTTCCTGGTCGCCTACGCCTGGCCGGTCATCGAAGAGGACATGGGGCAGGTCATGCGGACCCGTCTCCAGATCCTGTCCTGGACGGTGTGGGGCGCGTTCGCGATCGACTTCCTGATCCGGCTCTGGTTGGCCGAGAAGCGCCTCCTCTACGCGGCACGACGGTGGTACGACGTCGTGCTGATCCTGGTCCCCATGTTCCGCGCGCTCCGGGTGCTGCGGATGCTCACCCTCCTGCGCATGCTGAACCGTGCGATGGCCGGGACCCTGGCCGGACGCATGTCCCTCTACGTGGGCACGACGTCGGCTCTGATCGTGTTCCTGGGAGCCATCACCGTGCTCGACGCGGAACAGGATGCGCCCGGGGCCAACATCACCGAGTTCGGGGACGCCCTGTGGTGGGCTTGCGTGACGGTGACGACGGTCGGTTACGGCGACTACTACCCCGTCACGACCGAGGGCAGGCTGGTGGCGGTGGCGCTGATGGTCGTCGGCATCGCCCTCGTCGGTGTGCTCACGGCGGCCGTGGCGTCCTGGTTCGTCAAGAACGCGAGCCTGAACGACGGGAACTCCGCCGAGGGCGCACAGGCCCCGGTGGAAGCGCAGGCCGCGGCAGATCCCGGGAAGCAGGAGAGCGGTAGCGAGGAGGCCGTCACGCAGGGCGGTGGCACTTCGTCGTCGTCCGGGTAACTCCGATCACTCTGGTGGGGCGAGGTTGAGGCTCGCGTGAGAGCTCTATCCCCGCGTGCGCGGGGAACAGCGCGAAGACCTTGAGAGCGCGGCAGTCCTCGCGGGTCCATCCCCGCGTGCGCGGGGAGCAGCACACCTCCCGCGAGGTCGGTCGTATCTGGCAGGGTCCATCCCCACGTGCGCGGGGAGCAGCCTCCTGCCATCGGGCCACCAGGTCCACCACGGGGTCCATCCCCACGTGCGCGGGGAGCAGGCCGTGGCCGGACCGCCAACGTTGAACACAAGGGGTCCATCCCCACGTGCGCGGGGAGCAGTCCGAGGACCCCCGCCCGTGAGGGCCGCACACGGGTCCATCCCCGCGTGCGCGGGGAGCAGGGTGGAGGTGGACGAGGACTTCCCCGGTGCCAGGGTCCATCCCCGCGTGCGCGGGGAGCAGCAGTGGTTGTTGTGCGGGTAGGCGTCGGCCGGGGGTCCATCCCCGCGTGCGCGGGGAGCAGGGCGTCGGCACCTGGCTGGGCAGCATCGAGCTGGGTCCATCCCCGCGTGCGCGGGGAGCAGGTCGCCCCTGGCCAGCGTCTTCATGGGCATCAGGGTCCATCCCCGCGTGCGCGGGGAGCAGGCGGTCTCCAGGAAGTTGTCGCGCAGGTGGGTGGGTCCATCCCCGCGTGCGCGGGGAGCAGCACCCGCTGGCCACATGGGTGATCACCCGCCCGGGTCCATCCCCGCGTGCGCGGGGAGCAGTCTCGTTCACCTGCGGGTTTATAGAGCGAGACCCCTGAAATCTGCAAGTTGTTGAGAATTGGACACTCGGAACAAAGCACGCATTACCCATCACCTGCCGAAGCGGCGGCGCTTCGACGCCTTACTCCAGCCCTTCTTCACCGGAGCCACGGCCTTCTCCTGATCCTTGGGACGCTGGATCAGCGTCATACCCTCGTGGTCCACCGGCTTCCACTTGTGCTCGAAGGTCTCGAACCCGAACCCCTGCTCGTTGTTGGTCGTGTACACCAACAGCGCTCTGCCGTTGCCCGCGTACTGCTGGACCTCCTCCCACAGCACCTGCCGCACCCTCGCGGAGGGCTTGCCGATGAAGACCCCCGGAGAGATCTGTAACAGCCACCTCGTGAGATGCCCCCGCAGCCCGGCCGGGCAGTTCGTGAGGATGATGACCGTCACCAGATCACCCCGAGGTTGCGCCCGGACTCGATGTCGGGTCCACGGTCGGTCTGGAGGCTGACCCGATCCGTCTCCTCCGCCTCGCCATCCGGGTCCCCGCCCGGCAACAGCAGCCGCTTGACGTCAGCCACGCACTGTTCGAGCAGCCCGAGTTCGTGGATGCGGTCGCGGAGCGCACGACGGGTCCGCGCCCCCACCTCCTCGTCGCTCTCCGCCGCCACGTCGAAGGCCACCGGAATGGCCACCGAGACCTTGTACAGGTCGGCGACGTCCAGGACGAAGGACTGCTCGTTACCCGAGTGCACGAACCCCAGCCCGGGTGTGCACCCCAGGGCGGCGACCACGGACTGCGCCACCCCGTAGAAGCACTGGGCCGCGGCCGTGACCGCCTGGTTCGGCGCGTCCCCGTCGTCGAACCTCCCCGGGACGAACTTCCGTCCCTTCCACTCGACGCCGGTCCTGGCCGCCTGCTCCCGGTAGCAGGCCTTGACCCGGTCGCCTTCGAGCCCCAGCAGTTCCCTGCGGCTGCGCCCCTCGACGTTCTCACCGGGGAACCTGGTCAGGTACATGGCCCGCGCCACGTCGAGCCTCGTGCGCTTGTTGGCCCACGCCGCAGCCTGGGCCTCCACGAAGACGGATCTGCGGGTCAGCGCCCGCCCGCCGGAGTAGTACCGCACTCCCTGCTCCCCGACCCACACCACGCCCGCGCCGCTGTCCCCGAGCAGGGCCATCGCCTGGTGGGTGACCCGGGTCCCCGGCCCCAGCAGCAGCACCCCGATCGTCGCGGAGGGGATGTGCCGCGTCCCCTCCCCGTCCTCGGCGGTGATGGCGTTGTCCTCCCGGTGGATGAGACATCGTTCCAGGTAGATGAAGGAACTCCGGTCCTCCGCCCTGGTCAGCTCACTGGGGTTCAGCGCACCGCGTGCGCCCGCGGTCGTCACCGCTCCCCCACCGGTGCCAGGGTCATCAGCCCGCAGCCGTACGCCTTGGCCCGGCCGATCCCCGCGCTCAGGGCACGCCGCAGCGCCTCGGGGTCGGTGACGGTCAGCCTCCCGTCGAAGGTCGCGGTGACCACCGGCACCCGCATACGTTTCCCCTTCCGCTCCGGCCTGGGGTCGGGCTTGTCGAACCCCGAGCTGTTGCGGTCGTGCACCAGCAGCTCGTAGCCGTCCACCTCCGGCAGGGCCGGGTCCGGGTCCTTGGCCCGCATCACCTCGAACCCGCACTGCTGCTGCCGTTTGAGCAGCCACCCCGCCTGGTGCCGCGGGGTGACGTGCGCGGTCGGTTTGGTGTCCTCACCGTCCTTGCGCCGGATGCTGTGCACGGGGTTGGCCGTCAGCCGGAACGCCCAGGTCTGCCCCGCCTCCAGCCGGGACAGGAAACCGCCGTACTCGTGGGTCTGCCACCCCGCGCCCGTTTCGGCCTGAGGCCAGCCGGCCTGCTCGACCAGGTGGGTGAGTTCGGGCCGGTCGGGGCTCACCACGTACAGGAAGACCTCCGCCCTGGCGTTGCGGTCCACCCGCCACAGCACCCGGGGCCGGCCGGGACCGCCGCCGGGGTCGCCGGGCAGCAGGTCGGGGAACCCGCCCATGACGGCGGCGTGCAGGGCCTGCGGTGAGGAGAGCAGTTTCCGGGCGCCGGGCCGATGGGTGTTGAAGCGGAATCGGGTGAGGTGCATCAGGGGCCTCCCAGCGCGGACAGGGGCTCGTGGTCGGGCGCCGTCTTCGCACGGCGCGGGAACGGGTTGGGGACGGCGACCGAACCGGACCGCACCGCGCGCAGGCCGTAACGCCGGTGCCGGGGGTCGAAGCTGAGCGGGAGGTCGCGCAGGGAATCGGCCCGGCCGTCCCCGGGGTCGGCGTCCACCAGGGTGCCCAGTTCGATCTGCGGCCCCTGGCGCCGTCCGACGCGCCGCTGGTACCAGGCCGAGGCCTGCCACGGCTGGTCGCGCAGCACCTCCTCAACGGGGCCCGCGACCGGCTCGCCCAGGTCGAGGGGGCGGGACGGCGGGCAGGAGCGCCTGCCGAGGTAGGGCAGGTAGACGGGGCCGCGCACCGCCTCGTACAGCTCCCCGACCAGGTCCGGCTCGCCCTCGACCGCGGCGACGAACACCGCGTCGGACAGGTAGAAGCGCTCGGAGACCGGCATGGACACGCCGGTGACCAGGTGGTGGGCGGTCTGGTAGTCGCGCACCCGGGTCCCCGGCTGGTCGGCGCGCACCCCGTAGCGCAGCGCCGCCAGGTCGGACAGGTCGGCGGTGCGGTCCCGGCCCAGGGCCGCGGCGAGCAGCCCGACCACGCCGCTCTTGGTGGGGGCGTTCTCGGTGCCCCGGCGGGCGAACCGGGAGGCGGACCCCCACGCCTGGAGGGGGCCCGCCAGGACCAGGGGCAGGGCGAGTGTGGCGGGCCCGCTCATGCCTGCGGCGCCTGACGCTGGGCGACGGCCGCGCCGACCTGCTCGACCAGTTCGGGCAGGGTGACCTCGGCGCCGAGCCCGGAGAGCTTGGCGGTGCGCTCCCCCACCCGGACCACCCAGGTGTCGACGTCGTCGGCGGCCCCGAAGGCCCGCTCCACCTGCGGCACGTACTCGGCGAGCCGTGCACTGGCCTGGGCGACGTGTCCGGCCTCGGCCTCGACCGGCTCCTCGAAGGCCCCGACGAAGCTGATCGGGCGCGAGTTGCGCAGCTTCACGATGACGGCGTCGGGCAGGGTGTGGTTGCCGAAGGTGTTGATCTTGCCGGTGGGCAGCGACTCCACGAACCCGCGCACGAACGCCTCCACGGCGCGGCGCAGCGGTTCGGTGACGGGCTCGTCCTCGCGCAGCCCCTCCCCCAGGTTCCTGCGCAGCAGGTCCACGTCCACGGCCGCGTACCGGTACAGGGTGGAGGAGTTGAACTCGACGGTGCCGATCATGCCCGCCCCGGTCTCCTCCTCGGGGTTTCGGTCGTCGACCGCCGTGTAGTAGTCCGACTCGGTCTCCACGGGGTGCACGCCGATGGCGTGCGCGACCTGCGCGGCGGCGTCGACGTTGATGTCGGCTCCGTCGGCCACCATGCGGCCGAACAGGGCGATGTCGACGGAGTGGCGGGTGTCCGCGATGGACTTGGCGCGCGCCTTGTTGTCCTTGTCCTTGAGGAAGGCCTTGATGTCCTCGCGGCCCTCCACGGCGAGCTCGGCGAGCCCGTCGCGCTGGCGGGCGCTGAGGAACATCAGGTAGGCGGACTCGGGGGCGGGGTCCTTCGTGCCGTTCTTCTTGGCGGCGTCGGCCTTGCGTTTGGGCACCTCGATCTTGGAGCCGGTCGCCGTCTGCACCGTCTCCGCGGCGAGGGTGAGCGCCTCGGCCTCCTCGATGGAGGCGTCCAGCTTCTGGATGCGGGCGGCGATGAGTTCGGCAACGCGCTTGGTGCGGGTGCCCAGGTCCTGGGGATCGACCAGGGTGTCGAAGGCGAGCCGGGTGGCGCGCTTCCATGCCTGGCTGGAGACCCGGGAACGGCGGGCGCCGCCGTAGACGGCGGTCTTGGGGGCACCGGTGTCGTCACGGTTGAGGTTGCTGGGCGGCACGGTCTGCAGCACGTGCACGTCGAGAATGGTGCGGCTCATGGGGAGTGTCCTCGTCTTGTCGGTGCGATGCGGTGTTCGATGCGGTGCGTGTGCGGGAGCGGGGAGGCTCGGGGCGCGTTCGGGCCCGGTAGGTGCGCCCGGCGGAGACCCCGTCAGCCGTGGGTCGTGTTCACCCGGGCTGCGTGCTCACCCGAAGGGTCTACTCGGCGGAGGCGGCGCTGTCCTTGTCCTGCCCATCTGCTGCTTCGGCTTTGGCTGCCCGGTACGCCTGGAAGCTGCGTCCCCAGGAGCGGCGGACGCGTTCGGCTCCGGCACGGGTCCTGGCGTCGTAGAGCTGGTCGGCGAGGAGCCCGTAGTCCAGCTGCAGATCCTCGCCGCGCAGGAGGGTGACGATGGCGCGCAGCCGGTCGATGCGGATGCGGGGGTCATTCGCCGTCTGGGCCTGCACGAAGCGTTTGCGCAGGGGCTCGTCGATGTCGCCGGAGGGCATGAGGCGGCGGACCGCCGCACCGAGTTCGTGTCCGCGCCGGTGCATGCCCTTCTCGTGCTTGGACTGCTGGTGGAGCGCGTAAAGGGTGAGCGCCTCGTGCACGGCGGCCTCGGCGTCGTCGATCCGAGGGTGGTCGAGGGGGAAGTGCTCGTAGAAGGCCTCGTTGGTGGTGAGTCCGACCAGCTCCGGTGCCTCCTCGATCGTCCTGCCCGCGCCCCGGCGGAGTTTGGCCAGGGTGGCCACGGACTCGGAGAGGTCCTTGAGGTATCCGGTCTGGAGCTGGCGGACCCGTTCGTCCACCGCCGTCCCCACGTTTCCGAGGTCGTGGATGAACCGGGTGGGGCTCGTCGTGGTCACTTGGATTCCTCCGTGCTGTGGTCGGAGACGGTCAGGGGGAGGCTCTTGCGCAGGGCTCTGCGGAAGCGCAGGTCGGCGCTGGAGGTGTTGAGCCAGAACGCGCCGCTCTTCGTCTCGATGACGCGCCCCTCCCAGGAGGCCTCGCTGGCCGAGTCGATGAGTTCGTCACCGAGCCGGGCGAGGGTTTCGCGGACGGTGAGCTGCCACTCCCGCCGCTGTTCGGTCGGGTACCGGGGGTCGGCCAGGGGGTCGTCGGCACCGTCCGTACCTTCGGCGCCCTCGGCGGGTACCAGTTCGCTCAGCCATTTGCGGAAGGGTGCGTCGAGGTCACCGAAGGCGCGGTCGCGGGCGGTGGCGCGCGGCCCGTCGCTCTCGGCCCCCGCGGCCTGGGCCAGGCCGGTGGCCAGGTCACCCAGGGCGGTGACGGCGTCCTCGGCGTCGGTGACCGCGTTGACGGCGGTCCGGGCCAGCTCGCGGTTGTGTTCGTGCAGCAGGACCACGGGCATGGCGACCGCATCGTCGACGATCTCGTCGATGACGGACTGCTGGGTGCCGTAGACCGCTCCGACCAGTCGGGCCCGCAGGAGGTAGCCGCGGGGCAGGTAGCGATCGTTGGTGAGACGGGCGATCCATTCCAGGACGCGGGGGCGCACCATCTCGGCCGCTTCCTGACGCTGGTCGGCACCCCGCATCTTCCCGGTGACGAGGGCGCCCAGACCACGCCAGGCGGCGCGGGCCGGGTCGTGCTCCCGGGGCAGGTAAACGGTGGCCTCGCGGAGTTTCTTCTCCTGGGCGGGGCTGCGCCGCCAGGCGGACATGGGTTCGCGCGGATGCATGTTGCGTGGGGTGAGCGGGTCGCCGTAGGCGAGCAGAACGCCGTGCACTCCCCCATCGTCGTGGTGCAGGCGCAGGCGGCGGCTCTGCCAGGTGTAGAGGTCGCGCAGCCCGTGGGGGCGGGTGGCGGCCTGTGCGCCGTCCAGGGGTGCGGCGGTGGCGGGCGGGTGGGCCCAGGCGGGGCGGTCCCGGTCGGGTTCGGTGGCGGTGTCGAGGTTGGGGGTGTCGAAGGCGATGAGGTTGAGCAGGAGGGTCTGGCGCAGGTCGTCGCCCTCCGCGTACACCCCGCCCAGGTTGCCCGCCCAGCCGACGCCCTGGGGGTAGCCCTTGCCGCCCTTCACCCGGGGGTCGCCCTCGGCCCCGGACTTGATGCCGGAGGGGTCGTAGGCGTGGGCGTGCACGACCCATCGGGCGGCCTCGGCGTATCCGAGGCGCCGCGCTCCGTGGGCGCGCATGGTGAAGAAGCGGGCGCCGTTGGGGACGTCGGCGACCATCCTGTCCAGCGCCGAGTACTCGCCCTTGCTGGTGTGCAGGCCCGCGACCTGGAGGAAGGGGGTGCGCGGGTGCAGGAGGTCGAAGCGCTCGCGGTGGGTGTCCAGGTAGGCGCGCAGCTCGTCCAGGGGCAGCCCGTCCTCCCACAGGTCCGCCCAGTCCTCGATCTCCTGGGGGCCGTCGAGTGTGTCGTGCAGGACGGCCAGGAGCAGACGCAGGAGCGCGAAGTCCTGGGTGGGTACGTCGCCGACCAGGCGGCGCACGTCCGCGGCCTGCTCGAAGACCTCGGTCAGGGAGAGTTCGGTCTCGGTGCCGTCGTTGCGCAGCACCGGGATCCAGGGGCTACGGGTGAGGTCGAAGGCGGGCGTGTCCGCGGGCGGTGGTTCGCTCGGGGCTCCTGGGGCGGGCGCGGGCGGGGGTGCGTCATGGGGCACGGGTGACCTCCAGGCCGTCGGATTCGGTGTAGTGGAGCCGGTGCCCGGCCAGCTCGGCCCGGTCGTCCTCGTCCAGGAACAGGACCAGTTCCCCGGCGATCCAGTGGGCTTCCTTGGTCTGCCAGGCCTCGACCAGGTCGGTCTCCAGTTCGGTGATGGTGTGGTCGATCATCTGGCCGGTGAGGGTGAACTGGTAGGGCAGGCGGAGGCCGCTGGCCGCGAGCGCACGGGCGGCCTGGGGCGAGGGAACGGACTCGGTGGGCAGTGGCAACCCGCCGCGCCCCCCGCTCAGCCACGGGACGGTGGTGGCGGTGCCGTCGGCGCAGCGGCGGGCGACCAGCACCTCCAGGCTCTCTCCGGTGTCGCGGACCTGCGCTTTTCCGCTCTGGCTGTCGTCGGCCTCACCGACACCGGCGTCCACCCAGCCGATGACCGCCCGGCCGTCGCGGGCCGCCGGGTCGAGGAGGAAGGTGCGGGCCCGGGTGGCCTTGTCGGCCTGTTCGGCCTCCTGGGCGGCGCGGGCCTCGTCCAGGGCCGTGGTCCAGTCGGCCGGTGCGATGTCGGCGTGGTTATCGGTGTCGCGGTAGGCGGCCTGGACCAGCGGGCTGATGTCGTCGGGCAGCCGGAGGGTACGGGCGCTGTCGGTGTCCGCTTCGAGGTGCGGGCGGAGCGCGGCGAGGGCGCGCAGGAGCGGGTAGCCGCCGTAGACGGTGCGCGAGCCGCGTACCGGCCGGGGCGGCGTCTCGGCCCAGTCCACCCCGGTGACCAGGCAGCGGGCCGTGCGCAGGCGCGGCGGGCGCTGGCTCTGGCCCTCGCCCCTGGGGTGGCGGTGCAGGCGGCCCGTGCGCTGCAGGACCAGGTCGAGGGGGGCGAGGTCGGTGACGAGGAGGTCGAAGTCCACGTCCAGGGATTGCTCGACGACCTGGCTGGCCACCACGATGTGCCGGGCGGGGCGGGTGCCGCCGGGTTCGGCGCCCTCGGTCGGCGGGCCGTACTCGCGCAGGAGCTGTTCGTCCCGGGCGGTGCGGTCCAGGTCGAGGAAGCGTGAGTGGGCGACGGTCACCGAGGCGGTGCCGAAGTGGTCACGCAGGTGATCGGCGGTCTCGTGGACCCGGGCGACGGTGTTGCGGATGACGAGCGCGCAGCCGCCGTCGGCCAGTTCCCGCTCCAGGCGTTCGGTGAGGGTCGCGGGGTCGTCGTCCAGGGGTTCCACCAGTACGTCCGTGGCCCGGCCGGACGCGGCGGGGGTGTACAGGCGCGGTGCGGTGCCGGGTTCGGCGGTGGTGATCAGCGGGTAGGCGTCGGCCCGGCCGACCGCCTCGTAGCCGTGATCGCCGGTGCGCGGTGACGCTCCCGTGTACGCCTGGGCGAGTTCGCGCCTGCGCCGGGCCGGGAGGGTCGCGGAGAGAACGATGACGGGCACGCCGTACCTGCCGAGCCAGGCCAGGGCGCGGTTGAGGTAGGCGTTCATGTAGGTGTCGTAGGCGTGCGCCTCGTCGATGACGACGACCTTGCCCGCCAGGGCGAGGTGGCGCAGGGCCAGGTGTTTGCTCTTGAGGCCGGTGAACAGGAGCTGGTCGACGGTGCCGACGGCGAAAGAGGACAGCATGCCCTTCTTACGGCCGCGCAGCCAGCGGTGTGCGACCAGTGCCGTGCCTCCGGACGGGCCCTCGGAGTCCCGGTCGGTGTCGGCGGCCAGGCGGGCGCCGCCGCCGAGGTAGCGGGAGAACTCCTGGTTGAGGTGGGCCTTGGAGTGCGCGAGGAAGATCGAGGCGGCTTCCTCGGGCATCCCGGGGAGGTGGTTCAGCCAGTGCGTGAAGCGCGCGAACATGGCGTTGCTGGTAGCCATGGTGGGCAGGGCGACGAAGCAGCCGCCCGCGCAGGTGTCGGCGGCGAGGATCTCGGCCGCGGTGAGGGCGGCCTCGGTCTTGCCCTCGCCCATGGGGGCTTCGATGATCATCAGGCCGGGCCCGGTCATGTTCCGGGCTGCTTCTACCGCCTGTTCCTGGACCGGGCGCGGGAGGGCTCCGGCGGGGAGGTCGAACCGTTCTGCGAAGAGTTCGGCGGCGGTGCCCCGGGGCTGCTGGGGACTCCACTGGCGTGGGAGGTCGAGGAGGCGCCAGGCCTGTTCGGAGCGTTCGGGGTCGGTGCTGCGTTCGCCCGGGAAGTAGGGGAAGTAGTCGGAGTTGCTGGCGATCCAGTCGGCGGTGATGACCAGGGCGGTGAGCAGGACCTGGGCGGTCTGCGGGAGTTTGGCGGTGCGCCAGTGCGTGAGGCGTGCGGCGGCCCCGGTGGCGTGGGCGGCCGTGTCCAGGAGTTCGGTCTGGGCCTGCTGCCAGGCGGGGGCGCTGCCGGGGGTGCGCAGGAGTTCGGGGTGCTCGTCCAGGTCGGTGATGGCGGTGTTGGTCGGCGGGACGCCGTGGTGGCCGCCGGCGATGACCGTGAGCTGGTGGGTGTCGCGGAGGAGCCAGCCGTGGTGTTCGACCAGCCAGTCCCGGAGGAGGAGTTGGCCCGCGAGGCCGTGCGGGGCGAGGCGCCGGTCGGCCATCTGCTTTTGGAGTGGCATGTCGAGGCCGTGCGTGCGCATGCGATCCGCAAGGGATTCGACCTGGCAGGCGAAGGAGGGGGTGGCCTTGCCGATGTCGTGGGTGGCGGCGAGCCAGACCGTGAGCAGGCGGGCGTCCGTCTCACCTTCGGGGAGGGCCGAGGCGATAAGGGAGCGGACCTGCCCGGGAAGCCACTCGTCCCAGAGTCTGGCCGCGACGAAGGCGCTGTCGGCCATGTGGCGGTGGAGCGGAAGCCAGCCGTCGGAGTCGAAGTCGTGCTTGGCCCATACGCGCCGGGCTGCCTCGGAGAGAGGGTCCCTCCAGGGCTGGGAAGGGGGGTGGGAGGTCATGGCGGCTATCTAAATGCCCACCGGTGACAGTCCAGGCCAAGAATCGAACATTTGCCTCGGCCTCATGTGGCCAGCACCTACTCACCAGTTCTCCGGCAAAAACGACATACCTGTGGTACGGGGTTCCAGATTCCGGGTGTGAGGGAACCGCGAAGCGCCATTGGCGCGCGGGAGCAAAGAGAAAAGAGAGGGGGCATCCCCGCGTGCGCGGGGAGCAGCGCCCGCCAGCCAGCGTGACTGAGGAGAACGACGGGTCCATCCCCGCGTGCGCGGGGAGCAGTCCGGAGTCCATGGGGGTGGTCCTTTCGTTCAGGGTCCATCCCCGCGTGCGCGGGGAGCAGCCTGGGCTCGGTCTTCCCGCATCTGACGTGCGGGGTCCATCCCCGCGTGCGCGGGGAGCAGGGTTTCGCCCATGGCACGGTGCGCCATTTCGTGGGTCCATCCCCGCGTGCGCGGGGAGCAGACGCGGGATGAGGCGCACGAGCTGGCCGACGTGGGTCCATCCCCGCGTGCGCGGGGAGCAGGGTGATGGCGTCGGACACGAGGTACAGCGGCCGGGTCCATCCCCGCGTGCGCGGGGAGCAGCGGGCCGAGCGCGATCTGCGCCGGGCCGCGGAGGGTCCATCCCCGCGTGCGCGGGGAGCAGGCAGCTCACCGCGGCCCAGAGCGAGGCCGCCACGGGTCCATCCCCGCGTGCGCGGGGAGCAGACCTCGACGACTTCGACGGGATTTACTGTGTGAGGTCCATCCCCGCGTGCGCGGGGAGCAGACGGTGACCAGAACTGACCCGTAGCCGAGTATGGGTCCATCCCCGCGTGCGCGGGGAGCAGCTCGGCCGGTGCGTCCGGGCCCGGGTCAACCGGGGTCCATCCCCGCGTGCGCGGGGAGCAGGTGACCACGGGGTGTGTGCCGGTGCCGCCGCTGGGTCCATCCCCGCGTGCGCGGGGAGCAGTCGGCGAGTTCGGTGACGGAAACGCTCTCGCTGGGTCCATCCCCGCGTGCGCGGGGAGCAGACACCGGCAGAGCTGGCCGAGGACCCCGGAGCAGGTCCATCCCCGCGTGCGCGGGGAGCAGGCCTCAGCCCCCACACATCGGATGCGCGCGAGGGGTCCATCCCCGCGTGCGCGGGGAGCAGCAAACGTGCCTCATCCCGGTAGTCAAAGACCCAGGTCCATCCCCGCGTGCGCGGGGAGCAGTCCTGTCGGTGCTCCCTGCAATGTCAGTCGATAGGTCCATCCCCGCGTGCGCGGGGAGCAGTGGGTCGCGGCCTTCGCGCGGCGCTGCTTCCTGGGTCCATCCCCGCGTGCGCGGGGAGCAGCAAGACCGTCGGCGTCGGCTCCGGAGTCACCGGGGTCCATCCCCGCGTGCGCGGGGAGCAGCTCAATGACCTGCAAGTTCATACGGCAAGGATGCAGAAATCTGCAAGTTGTTGAGACTTGGACACAGAAGACAAAAGACCCAAACTACCCTTCGCTTTCCTTTTGAGAGCTTATCCGTGACGATCCGTCAGCAGATGGGTGCCATCGTGAGCCCGAACGAACGGGCCGCTATCACTCAGGGCATCCGCGACGCGAACTCCGCGGGCTTCAGGGGCCGCAGACAGGGCTTCGCCTGGAGTCATCCAGGCCACCGCAGTGGCCTCAGAGCTGGCTTGAGCCTGACCGCTGACAGGTTCACAGAAGAAGGCCAGGGAGACCACGCCAAGTTCCATGTTCTTGTAGACACCGGTCAACCGGAGCGGCTTGACCTCCACACCGGTCTCCTCACGCACCTCACGAACAGCACATTCCTCAGGGGTTTCTCCCAGTTCGAGAACGCCACCAGGTGGGACCCAGCGCCCATCGTCAGAGCGTTTGATCATAAGGACCCTGCTGTCTCCGGGGCGAACGACCACCCCGGTGACACTCACACTATGCAGAGGGCTCTGGCTCATAGATCCTGGCCTCAAACCTAAGCGTTGACCGACCGAGCTTGGGATCTCTATTTCTTGGCACTGCGCAGGAAAGACCGCCATTCCTGGGCTGGGAACGCCAGCGCACCCAGCTCGCGGTACTTGGTATCACGCATCGCTGAACCGTTGGCCAGGTTGGCGACCTCAACGCATTCACCATGCGACCCGCTGTAGCTGCTCTTGAACCAGATTCCCAGCGGTGCGTGCTCTTCGGACCTGTTGGATCGCATGTTCATCCTTCTGGTGATTCGTACTGCCGCAGGAGCCGCGACAGAAGCCGATGGGTCTCAGGAGTGTTCGCCGCCGCAGCACGCAGGTGGTCCAGCATGCCTCGGTGCGCTGTGACCTCGCGCGGGTGGTCCAACAACAGGTTCCTGGTGTGCGCCTCAACGTAGACAGCCTGCAGGGGTGGGTTCTCCACTTCCAGGAGCACGAACGATCCCGATTGAAGCGCAACGTGCGCCCCTGCGGAGTTCGGAAGGATCTGAAGGTCCACTCGCGGATGCTGGGCTACCTCAAGCAGATACTGCACCTGCTCGCGCATGACAGCCACGCCGCCTATGTGCTTCTCCAAGGCAGCTTGGTCGATGATCGCCCAGAACAGAGCATCTCCCTGAGCCCATTCCTCCTGGCGCGTGAGGCGCACCTGGAGCAGGCCGTCGATCTCTTCCGGTGTGGCTCTGGGGTGTCCGGCCACCAGGATGGCGCGGGCGTAAGCCTCGGTCTGCAAGAGTCCCGGGACCAGGCGGTCCTGGTAGGTGGCGATTTGGGTGGCGACTCGTTCCAAGTCGATGTACTGGCCGTAGGCCTTCGCGACATCGCTGTCCTGCCACCACGAGGGGGCCGCTGCGTCGGTGCGTAGCTTGACGAATCTTTCGATCTCAGCCTCGGCCACCTCGAAGTGGGCGAGCACCTTGCGTAGCTGCTTCTCCCTGGGGACCGTCTCACCCCCTTCCCAGCGCACGAGCGTACTGGCGTCGATGTCCAGCTCCTTGGCGAGCTGTCGCTGAGGGGTGCGACCGCGTAGAGCAGCGAGTGCCTGGGCGAGCTGCCATTGCGCGATCGTCGGACTCTCCTTTGGCGGCATGGGTCAAGCCTCCCGCCCTTCCTCGAACTACACAACTCGGACATGCAATGCATTAACGCAAAGCATATTGCAATGCATGCACGCATTGTGCTTCAGTGTAGTTGGGCCTCAACGCACCGCACACGTTTTGGGCGCGGTGCCCCACTTCTCCGTGGAGGCGTTATGCCTGAACGCAGTCAGATACGAGCGAACACCAACGACAGGCCACCTACTGGATCCGGGGCGGGATGGGAGGGGTTCGGGGCTCGGGTGTGGGCCGCGCGCAAGCAACAGCACTTCCAGCTCGGCATGCTCGCCGACATCACCCTGACCACCCCGGAGCTGCTCCAGGAGGTGGAGGCCGGGGACCTGGACCCCGGCAGGCGACTGGCTCAGGACCTGGACCGCACCCTGAACTGCGGTGGCCGGTTGTGGGACACCTGGGCCCAGACCCACCGCACCGAACTCCTCCGCCGCCCGGTGATCGTCACCGACGTGCTCACCGAAGCCTTCCAGGTCCGCGCCTACGCACCCCTCGTACTCCCCGCCCCCTACCTGACCGGCAGCTACCGGGCAGCCCTGGAACAGGCCGAACATCCCATGGAATCGGCCCACCTGGACGGCGACCGCCCCCACCTGCCCCGCCTCTCGGGCGCCGGCACGGGCGGGGCGCCCTTCCACTGCCTGGTCGTGGACGACACCGCCCTCACCCGGTCCCCCGCCGAGCCCGAAGTGACGCGCGCCCAACTGACCCACCTGCACCACCTGGCCCAGGCCGACGGGATCAGCGTGCACCTTCTCCCGAACGGAGCCGGTTTCCACCCCGGCCTGGGCGGAGCGTTCTGGACCCTGTCCTTCTCCCCCAGCCACACCCTGGTCTACATCCCCCACCCGCGCGGACCG
This sequence comes from Nocardiopsis sp. iso_40, assembly GCF_056173285.1. NCBI lineage: Bacteria > Bacillati > Actinomycetota > Actinomycetes > Streptosporangiales > Nocardiopsidaceae > Nocardiopsis > Nocardiopsis sp. iso_40. The sequence goes on from NZ_CM149666.1 coordinate 3,859,305, forward strand.
GGCCAGGTCATCAGCGAGGTGTCACAGGTCAAGAGCTACACGGACCTGTTCGCCACCCTCCAGGGGGCCGCACTGCCGGTGGAGGAGTCCCGGCACCGGCTGGTGGAACTCGCCTCCCGTATCTGCTCAACGCCGACGCGAGCTCTCACGAAGTAGCCCGCACAACAGCCCGCGCACGAAAAAGCTCTGGCGGGTGGACCAACACCCCCAGAGCAGGTCAACCAGCCCCAACCCTCGAAAAGCGAAAGCGTGATTGACATGGCCATTGTGCCCCAACCCCGATCCGCGCACCACTCCTACGCCGAATCCGAACCGGTGCGCCGCTGGCCCACCCGCGTCTACCCCGGCGCCCTCGAACAAACCGCCTGGGTACGCGCGGACCTCAACGCCGACCTGTGCCGACTGCCCGGCCTCGACGAGGAGACCGCCGAGGCGATGGTGCTGTGCGTGAGCGAGATGTTCGCCAACGCCGTGGACCACTCCCGTTCCGGCGCCGAACCCGAGGGCCGGGTCATCCGGACCCTGGCCGTCCCGGCTCCGGGCAGGGTCCGGATGGAGGTCGTCGACGACGGACACCGCCCCGACCGGCCCCAGACCCCCGCTGTCCCGCGTGAGCGTTCGGTGGAGGAATGGGCCGAGGCCGAACGCGGCCGGGGGCTGCTGCTCATCGACCACCTGGCCGCCGCCTGGGGCACCCGCCGGGTGGTGGACTTCCCCTTCTGCGAGGGGCTGGGTACCGTCATCTGGGCCGAGTTCGAGCTCACCATCGAGCTCGGGAGGCCGATCCGATGACCACGACACCGCCCGTACCGGTCTCCGCCGGGGTGCGCCAGGTCCTGTCCGCGCCCCGGGGCCGCCGCTTCTCCCACACCCCTGCTCCCCACCGGGCCAGCACCCGACCGCAACCGCCCAGCCGCCAGGAACAGCTGCTCGCGCAGATGCGCGGGAACCCCCGGGTGGAGCACCGGCTGGCGCACGGGGAACTGCCCGCATGGATGCACGTGGCCGCTCAGCGACGCCGAACCCCCGTCCCGGTGCCGCGCCCGCGCCCGGCCCCCGACGACGGCCCTCCCTGGCCCGTGCCCGGACTGCCCCCGTTTCCCAGGCGCCCCCGCAGCCACCGCAAGCCCCGGCGTAAATTCGGTTGGTTCGTGACCATCTATGCTTTGGCCACCGCAGCGGGCGCCCTGATCCAGCACGTCTTCTCAAACCTGCTGTAAACCTCCCCATTTCACCCACACGAGGAGCACGCAGCCGGTAGGAACGACGTCTGGGAGGCCGAAGTCCACCAGACGCTCGACCTCACGGCAGAGGGCCGCCACACCTGGTTGACCAACCAGTCGCGCGAGCCGGACACCATGGCCCGGACAGCTCGCCTGCCTCCCAACACGCCGCCCGGCCCACGGCCGCGGCACCCCCCATTGAGAGGACAGCCTTGAAGATCCCGACCCCGCGCACCACCGCGTACAAGCACCAGGACTCCACCGAGAGCGACGGGCGCCGGACCGCCCGACCGCTCCCCGCGCCCGCCTCCGACCCCAGCGGCTCCGGCTGCGGCAAGCACGAGAGGTACGACAAGCAGTGACTCCCTCACACGAAAAGCTGGTCGCCCACCTGCTCCAGGCGGGCGGCCTCCCCCCGCACTGGCGCCGCACGTTCGAGTTCGTGGAGCGCCACAGGTTCCTGCCCGACCAGGTCACCCTGCCCGACGGCACCACCGTGGACCGGCTCAGCGCATCGGAACAGTGGCTCGGGGTCGCCTACGACGACATCCCGCTCGTCACCCAGGTGGACGACGGAGCCGAGGACGGCACCGGGTATCCGACCAGTTCGGCGTCCATGCCCTCCATCGTCGCCGACATGTTGCGCCGACTCGATGTCCATCCCGGTATGCGGGTACTGGAGATCGGCACGGGCACCGGGTACAACACGGCCCTTCTCTCCCACCTCCTGGGCGACGAAGCGGTCACCACCGTCGAGGTCGACCCGACCGTCGCCGAGCAGGCCCGCGTCAACCTGATGGGCACCGGGTTCGTGCCGCTGGTCGTCACCGGGGACGGGACCCAGGGCTGGCCCGCACGCGCCCCGTTCGACCGGGTGATCAGCACCGCGGCCGTGAAACGGGTGCCCTACCACTGGATCGCCCAGAGCCAGCCGGGCGGGAGGATCCTCACCCCGTGGGGCAACGCCTTCCACAACGGGGTCCTGGCCGACCTGCGGGTCGGCTCGCGCGGCACCGCGAGCGGGCGGTTCTGCGGCAACGTCGCCTTCATGTGGGTGCGCCACCAGCGCACCCCCGGCCAGGTGGTGGCGACCCACGTCAGCGACGAGCACGAGTTCAGAGTCAGACGCACAGATACGCAGCCGAACGGCCCGCTGGCGTTCGACGCGAGCTTCGCGATCGGGCTGCACATGCCCACCGTGATCAACGTGATCGAGTTCCACGAGGACGAGGACGAACAGCGGTTCGTCATGTACCTGGTCGATCCCAACAGCGGGTCCTGGGCGTCCTGGCACGTGGATCCGGGCGCGACCTCCCACGAGGTTCGCCAGTACGGCTCCCGGCAGCTGTTCACGGAGTTCGAGGCGGCCCACCAGTGGTGGCTCGACTCCGGCCGCCCCGGCGTGGGCCGGTTCGGGATGACCGTGTCCGTGGACCAGCAGAGCGTCTGGTTGGACGAAGCAGCGAACGTCATCTCATCGATGCCCTGACCGCGCGTTGGGGAGCGGTCACAGCTGGCGGCTCCCCTTTCGTGGGTTGGTGGACATCGGGGCTGGCAAACCCAGGGAGGCATGTGGGGATGAGCCCATCCCCACATGCGCGGGGAGCAGGGTGCGTTTCACCTTGACCTTGTCTGCACCAACGACGACGACAAGGGCTGTTCGCTTCTATGAGGCGGGCGTCGCCGTAGGACGCTGAATCTCCAGGATGGCCGCAGTGCCGCCCACGGTTTGATCTTCGTGCATGGTGATCACTTGGTTTAGCTGAAGATGTTGCCACTGCGAGGGGTCGAAGGGAGCGAGTCGGACCGTGGAGCGCCCGCCAGGTCCCAAAGAGGGCGTGAACTCCACCCAGAGCCGGGCGATGTGCAGGACCGGTTCGCCAGCCGGGGTGCGGTTGCCGATGTTCCACATCGGTCGCAGGACGCCGTTTCCGGGGAGGGGAGTCTGCCGTCGGCTCTCGCTGGCGGGGCGGAGAGTGAAGTCGGCTCGGATGACCCCGTTGCGCGTCTCGTAGCAGCGCCAATGACACCAGGCCGCACTGTTCCCCAGATGCATCTGCTCGGCGGCAGCGGCCAGGGTCTCCCAGAAACTCAGCGGGAGCGGGTGGACGTCACCGAGTTCGACCAGTAGGTCGAGGGCCACTTCCCATTCGTCGTGGGTGAGGTAGCTCCAGACTTCTTTGATCGTGATCTCGTTTTCGGTGGCGGCCTCTTCCCGGACCAGCAGGGAGGCTGCCTCCAGAAGCTTGGGGACGTCCATGCCCTGATTCTGGGCCACTGCTTCCTGGCCGCGTCAACACGTGAAGGCGAATCCGTTCCCGAGTTGGTTCAGTCAACAGACCAGTCCTGGCACCTGGGCTCATCCCCGCGTGCGCGGGGAGCAGCTGCGCAGGCCAGCACGGGCGAACCGGCTCCGGGGCCCATCCCCGCGTGCGCGGGGAGCAGGCGAGGAGGAGACCAACATCCCGGTGGCCACCGGGTCCATCCCCGCGTGCGCGGGGAGCAGGGCGGTGACCACGCTCGCGAACGGGTCAGGGGGGTCCATCCCCGCGTGCGCGGGGAGCAGCCCGACCCCACCGACTACGCCACCCACGAGGCGGGTCCATCCCCGCGTGCGCGGGGAGCAGCACCTGGGAGACCTCGGTGTCTACCCCGCCCTGGGTCCATCCCCGCGTGCGCGGGGAGCAGGCTCTGTTCCCACCCGTTAATGCTGGGGTGTCGGGTCCATCCCCGCGTGCGCGGGGAGCAGCGACGTCGGCCACCCACCACCGGAGGGCGGACAGGGTCCATCCCCGCGTGCGCGGGGAGCAGCAGGTGCGGTGCCCGGTGGCGGTGGGCACCCAGGGTCCATCCCCGCGTGCGCGGGGAGCAGCCGAGCGCCGCGACGGCCTGGCCGAAGGCGTGCGGTCCATCCCCGCGTGCGCGGGGAGCAGGGGACGCGGTCCAGCTCCCGGACCGGCGCGTAGGGTCCATCCCCGCGTGCGCGGGGAGCAGCACGACGGTGGCTGTGCTGGTGGGGCCGAGGTGGGGTCCATCCCCGCGTGCGCGGGGAGCAGCTCGCCAGCAGCATCGACCAGGTCACCGCCGAGGGTCCATCCCCGCGTGCGCGGGGAGCAGCGCACTGCCATTGGATGGTCTGCGGGGAACCAGGGTCCATCCCCGCGTGCGCGGGGAGCAGGACCCCGCCGACCTGAACGAGGACCTGTCGCCGGGTCCATCCCCGCGTGCGCGGGGAGCAGGGGAAGGGCAACGCCTCGAAGGACGCCACGTTGGGTCCATCCCCGCGTGCGCGGGGAGCAGTCGGGCATCTGGTCGCCGGTCTGGATCCACTCGGGTCCATCCCCGCGTGCGCGGGGAGCAGTCGAGGCCAGCTCGACCTGGTGCCAGGTGACAGGGTCCATCCCCGCGTGCGCGGGGAGCAGGCCAAATACCATCCCGCATCCCTTCAATTACTGGGTCCATCCCCGCGTGCGCGGGGAGCAGGAGGAACTGGACACCGACCAGTACCCCGACCTGGGTCCATCCCCGCGTGCGCGGGGAGCAGCCTGGCAGGGGGCGTGGACATCATCCAGCTCCGGGTCCATCCCCGCGTGCGCGGGGAGCAGAACCGCGTCCGGTGCGCGGACGGAACCACCCTGGGTCCATCCCCGCGTGCGCGGGGAGCAGTGCCGATACCGGGGCACCCCGATGTTCGCTCCGGGTCCATCCCCGCGTGCGCGGGGAGCAGCAGGCCACGTCCGCGATCACCTACGGCAAGGCGGGTCCATCCCCGCGTGCGCGGGGAGCAGGGGTTCGCGCTCATCTGCCACCGCTGGCCGGTGGGTCCATCCCCGCGTGCGCGGGGAGCAGGACCCGTTCGTGTACGCGCACACCCCGGTCGCTGGGGTCCATCCCCGCGTGCGCGGGGAGCAGTCTCGTTCACCTGCGGGTTTAGGGAGCGAGACCCCTGAAATCTGCAAGTTGTTGAGACTCAGACACCAGGAACAAAACACCCCAAAGAATCATGTAACCCTGCCAGCCCTACCGTCACCACAGTAGAACCTACGCCGGAGCCCTTGAAAAGGGCCGCCCTACCCCGGACGGCCCTCTCCTCTTCTGGCTGTCCCCCACCGCTCGCGGGCTGACCGGCTTCGCCTCCGGTACGCGCCCGAAGACTTCCTCCCCCACGACCTTGCTCGTGGTGCAGGCCCGGCGCACCGAGAGCTGCACCGGAGGCAGGATCACCGCTAGAAGGAACGAGCCCGGTGGCCCCCGCCCTCACCGCGCTAGCTGGCGGCCCTGAGCACCACGTCCACCAGGCGCTCGGCGGCGTCCGGCCTTCCGTGGGAACGTGCGTTCTCGGCGATCGCCTCGCGCTTGGCGGGATCGACCAGCAGGGGCTCGACCGCCGCCTGCAGATTGGCCGGGCTGACCTCGTCAAGGAGAGCGACGGCAGCTCCCGTCTCCTGAAGGTGGCGTGCGTTGTGCGCCTGCTCGTTACCGGCGGAGGTCGCCAGGGGAATGAACACCGCGGCCTTGCCCAGAGCCGTGAGTTCGGCGATCGTCCCGGCCCCGCTCCGGGAGATCACCACGTCCGCGAGCGCCAGCACGTCGGGAAGCTCCGGGCCCACGAAGGCGGTGAGGTGGTACCTCTCCGCGAGCCCCGGCGGCAGGCTCTGGGCACTCTCCCGAAGGCTCTCGACGTTGTTGGCGCCGCACTGGTGGACGACGTTGGCGCGGGCCAGCAGCCACGGGAGGATCTCGCGGACGTTCGTGTTGATCTGCGCCGAACCCTGCGCCCCGCCGGTCACGTACACGGTGGGCAGGTCGGGGTTGTGCCCGTCGAAGCCCAGCCCCTTCGCACCCAGGTCAGCCTGGCCGGTGAGGACCTCGGGGCGCACCGGGTTCCCGGTGACCACCGCGTCGTCCTGGGAGGAGTCGGGCAGCAGCCCGAGGGAGGACTCGGCGGACACCGCGATCTGCGCTCCGGCGCGGGCCAGGACCTTGTTGGCCAGGCCCAGGCGCACCGTCTGCTCGTGCACGACCAGCGGGCGGCGGCACATACGGGCCGCCAGGCCCACGGGCACCGCCACGTAGCCGCCGGTGGCCAGGACGACGTCCGGGACGAACTCGGAGACCAGCCTGCGCGCCTGCATGACCCCGCGGGGGACGTTGGCCATGTCCTTGACGTTTGCCCGGGAGACGAGCTTGATCGGGTTCTTGGAGCGGCGGATCTTGCCGGTGGCGACGTCGGCGAAGTCGATACCGTTGGCCTCGGACACCCGGGACTCGAGACTGTTGGCCGCGCCCACCCACAGCACCTCCAGGGTGTTGCCGGTCTTCTCCAGGCGTGCGCGCAGCGCGTTGACGGCGGTCAGCGCGGGGTAGGTGTGGCCGCCCGTTCCGCCTCCGGTGACGATCAGGCGCAGGTCCCGGGGCGGGCGGTCGTTGGTGCTGTTCACGCGTTTCCCATCTGGCTGCCCGTGGGTGAACCGGCGGGCGGGAGGAGTGGTCAGGTCAGGGCCGGGACGCGGGCGTTCGGGGCTTCTCGCGGTCACGGCCCACCAGCACGGTAGCCGTGCGCGGGGGTTGTTCGGGCCAGTGGAGGGGACGAATCGGCAGGAAATACGCCGGGGTCCTGGTCACACACCCCGCCCCGCTACCTCCGGGGCCCTCCGTAGGCGGCGAGGAAGACCCGGACGCTCTCCGCGGCGTGCTCGCGGAGCTCCTCCCGCGCGGGGATGCCCTCGTCGCCGAGGAGCATGGCACGGTTGACGGGTTCGGACATCACCAGCCAGTTGAACCGGGACGCGGCGGCGTGCGGGTCCTCCACGGACAGGCGCCCCCGCTCGGCCAGGCGCTCGAAGATCTCCCCGAGCGCGCCCACCGCCCGCCGCGGACCGTGTTCGTACAGGGCCCCGGCGAGCTCGGGAAAACGCGCGACCTCACCGATGACCAGTCGGCGCAGCCGCATCAGGCGCGGGGTCAGCACCACGGTGAGCTGGCGGAGCGCGTAGTCGCGCAGGTAGTCGGCGAGGTCCTCGTCCTCGGCGGGGTCGGGCACGTCCTCGTGGACGAGGTCGCCCGCACCGGTCGTCATGTGGCTGACGATCTCGACGAACAGGTTCTCCTTGCTGCCGAAGTGCTTGTACACGGTCTGTTTGGACACCTCGGAGCGCGCCGCGATCTCGTCCATGTTGGTGCCCAGGTAGCCGTCGTCGAGGAAGACCTCCTCGGCGGCCTCCAGGATCGCGCGCCGTTTGCGTTCCGAACGCCCCTCGGCGGGTTTTCGCACCTGATTCTCCCCGTGTTCTGTTGACCCGTGGGTACTGGACGGTCTAGTTTTGCATACATCCAGAGTACTGGACCGTCCAGTTTTACTCTGAGAGGATCGAGGCGCCCGTCATGCACATCCAGTTCGCTGAGTTGCCCGTGTTCGACCAGGACCGGGCCAAGGACTTCTACACCGACAGGCTCGGCTGCCGCGTACTCGCGGACGTCCCCATGGGCGAGGACGGCTGGCGGTGGATCGAGCTCGGGTTCCCCGGGGCGGACACCGCGCTGCACCTGGTCCCCCGACCCGACGAGGAGCCCTCGCCGGGCCCCGTGCTGGTGCTGGTCGAGGACGACGTCAAGGGCACCGTGGAGGCCCTGCGCGCCAAGGGCGTGGAGATCGTCACCGAGCCGGAGGAGGCCGCCTACATGCCGGGGGTCACGGTCGCGGAGTTCCGCGACAGCGAGGGCAACCGGATGGTCGTCAGCGGCCGGATCAGGGAGACGCCGTGAACGACCGCCGCTCCCCCGAGGTGCGCGCCCTGCGGGTGCCCGGGGCCCGCCTGCACGCCGAGGTACGCGGCTCGGGCCCGCTGCTGCTCATGGTCCCGGGCGGACCGCAGGACGCCGGGGTCCTCGCCGACCAGGCCCGGCGCCTGGCCGAGGGGTACACCACCGTGGCCTACGACCCACGTGGCAACTCGCGCAGCACCCTGGACGGCGGCCCCGGCGCGTGGGAGGAGGACCAGCGGCTCGACGTGCACGCCGAGGACGCCGCACGGCTGATCCGGGAGTTCGGTGACGGGCCCGCGCACGTGTTCGGCACCAGCGGCGGGGCCCAGATCGGGCTGGCCCTGGCCGCCCGGCACCCGGAACTGGTGCGCACGCTCGTGGCCCACGAGCCCCCGTGCGTGCCGTTGCTCGACGACCCCGAACCGGTGCTCGCGCGGGACCACGAGGTCCACCGGACCTACCTGAAGGAGGGGGTCGAGGCCGGGATGGCCCTGTTCCTGGGGCTCAACGGCCTGGACGCCGAGCCGGGACCGGCAGGGTCGGAGGACGTCCCGTCCATGGACGGGACACCGCCCATGGACGAGGAGGAGGCCGCGACGTTCGAGCGGGTCAGCGGGAACTTCGAGTACTTCCTCGCGCACGGCCTGCTGCCGCTCTCCCTGTACCGGCCGGAGGTGGAGACCCTGCGGCGCGACGGCACCCGGGTGGTCGTGGCCCTGGGCGAGGGCTCGGCGGGGGCGGACATCCACGACACCGGCTCCGCGCTGGCCCGGGCCCTGGGCGTCGATCCGGTCGCCTTCCCCGGGGACCACCTGGGCTACGAAAGCGACCCGGAGGGTTTCGCCGCCGCCCTGCGCCGGGCGCTCACCGGCCCCTGATCCGCCCCTGACCGGCCCTTCAGGGGCGGGTCAGGGCCTCGGGCAGGGCGAAGAGGCGGAACAGCGCGGTGTCGAAGAAGACCGAGCAGCGGCTGACGCCGCCGGGGGACAGCTCCAGGACGTGGATGCCGAAGGCCCGGTGCGTCCCGTCCGCCGCGCGCAGGTACATGCCGAAGGCGGGCTGGCCGTTGGCGGAGGTCGGCACCATGGCCAGGTCGCCGGGGGCCCCGGCCGGGCAGTGGGCGGCGACGAGCCGTCCGATGTGTTCGGCTCCGCGCACCCAGGTGGCGAACGGGGGCATCTCGAAGGCGGCCTCGGCGGTGAACAGCTCGGTGAGCGCGCCGATGTCGTAGGACTCGAAGGCGGCGACGTAGCGGTCGAGGATCTCGCGCTGGTCGGAGCGGGGTTCGGGGAGGCTCTCCCGGTCGGGGGCGGCCCGGCCGAGCTGGGCGCGGGCGCGTTGCAGGAGGCTGTTCACCGCCGGGACCGAGGTGTCCAGGATGCGGGCGGTCTCGGCCGCGCTGAAGCGGAGTACGTCGCGCAGGAGGAGCACGGCCCTCTGGCGGGGCTGGAGGTACTGGAGGGCGGCGACCAGGGCGAGCCGGACGCTCTCGCGGGCGGTCACCACCGCCCCGGGGTCGTTGGTGCCGCCGTCGGAACCGCCGAGGCCGACCAGGGTGTCCGGCAGGGGTTCGAGCCAGGGCAGCTCGGGGCGTTCGGCGAGGGCGCCCTCCGGGGAGTCGGTGGGGCCGCCGAGCCCGGTGGGCAGGGGTCGGCGTCCGCGCCGGTCCAGGGCGGTCAGACAGGCCGTGGTGGCGATCCGGTGCAGCCAGGTGCGCAGGCTGGAGCGGCCCTCGAAGCGGTCGTAGCCCTTCCAGGCGCGCAGGTAGGTCTCCTGGACCAGGTCCTCGGCGTCGTGCGCCGAGCCGAGCATGCGGTAGCAGTGCGCGTACAGCTCCCCCCGGTAGGGAGCGGCGAGCCGCTCGAAGTCCTGGTTGCTCGTCCCCGTCACGTGTTCCACCACGGCCGTCACGTTACGCCTCCCCTACGACAGGACGCGCGGGTCCGTGTCCGGCCGTCACCCCGCCGGTCCCCCTTCTGCGCCGCGGACGCCGGCCCCGCGGGCGGCCCGTGCGGGCCGTCCGCGGGGCCGACCCGCCTACGTGCCCGCCTGTGCGCCCTCCATGGCGGCGAGGTGCTCCTCGCTCAGCTGGATGATCTGCACGTAGTTGCCGTCGGGGTCCTTGGCCGTGGCGAAGAAGTTCCCGTCCCGCTCCTCCAGCGGCGCCACCCACTCGGTGCCCCGCTCGTCCATGCGCCCGGCGACGGCGCGGGCGTCGGCCACGTCGAAGTTGAGGATCACCCGGGCGGGGTCGGCGGCCTCGGGCCCGACGTCGTCGCGCCGGTCGATCAGCAGGTGGAAGCCGCCGAAGCGGAGCACCCGGTAGTGGTCCACGGTGTTGCTGTCGGCGGGTTCCAGCACGGCGGCGTACCAGTCGCGCAGGCGGTCGGGGTCGGTGCTGGCGAGCAGCATGCTGTCCAGTTGGGGGCGCTTCATCGGGTCCTCCCGGTGGGTTCGGTGTCGGTTTCCGCTACCTGTACTGACTCGTCCGGGCTCGGGAACTCATCGGTCCCCCCGGGCCCGTCCCCGCTCCGGCCTCCGTCGCTGCCTGGCTCCCGCGGCCCCTCCGCCGCATCTTCCGCGGCGGTCTCCGCCGAGCCGCGCAGCAGCCACAGGGCCATGCCGCCGAAGACGGCCATCCCGACGATCCCGATGCCCGCGGTCACGTTGAGCCCGGCGGTGAAGGCCTCCCGGGCCGACTCCACCAGTACGGCCGCCTGGGCCGGGGGCAGCCCCTCTGCGGCGGCGACGGCCCCGGCCAGGGTCTGGTCCGCGGCCTGGTCCTTGACGGCCTCGGGGACCTCCACCCGGGTGCGGTAGACGGCGGCGGCCAGGCTGCCGAGCAGCGCGACCCCGATGGCGATGCCGAACTCGCCGCTGGTCTCGGACATGGACGCGGCCGACCCGGCCTTCTCCCGGGGCGCGGAGCCCACCACGATGTCGGCGATCAGGGCGGCGCCCGGCCCCAGGCCCACCGAGGTGAGCAGCAGCCCCAGCACCACCGCGCCCGTCCCGCCGTCGGCGGGGACGAAGACCAGCACCAGGAAGCCGAGGGCGCTGACGAACATGCCGCCGCCGATCACGTTGGCCCGGCCGACCCGTTGGGCCAGGGGCGCACAGAACATGGTGCTGGCGATCATCGCCAGCGCCGGCGGCACCAGCCACAGTCCGGCCGCCAGCGGGGAGTTGCCCGCGACCAGCTGCAGGTACTGGCTGAGCAGCAGGAAGGTGCCGCCCATGGCGACCGCCCCGGCCATCATGACGGCGAGGGCCGCGCCGAAGGAGGGCGCCCGGAACAGGTGCAGGTCCAGCAGCGGGTCGGGCAGGCGCAGTTGCCTGCGCACGAACCACGCCCCCACCGCCGCGCCGAGCAGTACCGCCGTGAGCGCGGTGGTCCACGAACCCCCTTCGGCGGCGGTCTTGAGCCCGTACACCACCGGCAGGATCGCGGCCAGCGACAGGGCGACGCTGAACAGGTCGAGGCGGCCCGCGCCGGGGTCGCGGTACTCGGGCAGGAGCAGGGGCGCGCAGACCAGGAGCAGGAGCATCACCGGGACGCCGAGGAGGAACACCGACCCCCACCAGAACCACTGCAGGAGCGCGCCGCCCACCACGGGGCCGATGGCGGTGCCGCCCATGAAACAGCTCGTCCACACCGAGATCGCGACCGCGCGCTGGCCGGGGTCGCGGAACATGTTGCTGATCAGCGCCAGGGTGGAGGGCATGAGGGTGGCCCCGGCCACGCCCATGAGGGCCCGGGTGGCGATGAGCAGCTCGGCGCTGGTGGAGAAGGCCGCGGCCACCGAGGCCAGTCCGAACGCGGCGGCGCCGGTCATCAGGAGCCTGCGGCGGCCGATCCGGTCGCCGAGCGTGCCCATGGTGATGAGGAACCCGGCGATCATGAAGCCGTAGACGTCCATGATCCACAGGGTCTGGGCCCCGGTGGGCCGCAGGTCCGCGGCCAGGTGCGGGAGCGCCAGGTAGAGCACGCTCATGTCCAGGGAGAGCAGCAGTGTGGGCAGGGCGAGCACCGCGAGCCCCAGCCACTCGCGCCCGCTCGCGCGTGCCCCGGCCGTGTGGGGCCGGGATGGTGTCGTGTTCATCCGTGTCGTTCCTTGTCGCCTGGTCCGGTTCGTTCACGTGTACGGACCAGGGCGGCGCGGAGAACTCATCGGGCGGGCGGGAGCGATTTCGGCGGCACCGTCACGGGGGCCGCCCAGGCGCGGAGCCCTCGGCTCCCGGACCCGGTCCAGGGTCAAACAATGCGGACGAATCCGTGCACGCCCCTTGGGCGACACCCGGTTCCGACCGGTGTTAACTTCGCGTGGGCATCGGGACACGAAACGTGTCCGCACCGCGGTGCCCCGGTCGGGGCACCGCGCCTCACGCGGGGGGAGAGCAGCACATGCGCGCAGTCGTGTTCGAGAACTACGGGGAGTTCCCCTCCCTGACCGAGGTCGCCAAACCCGAGCCGGGCCCCGGAGAGGTCCTGCTCCGGGTGGCCGGGGCCGGGGCCTGCCACTCCGACATCAGCGTCTACCGGGTGTTCGAGGAGGGGCAGCCGGGGGCGCAGAAGCCGCCGTTCGTCCTGGGGCACGAGAACGCGGGCTGGGTGGAGTCGGTCGGCAGCGGGGTCAGCGAGCGGGTCACGGTGGGCGACGCCTACATGGTCTACGGGCCGATCGGCTGCCAGCACTGCCGCAAGTGCGCCGTGGGCCTGGAGACCTACTGCGAGAACGCCGCGACCATGCCGTACCTGGCGGTGGGGCTGGGCCGGGACGGCGGCATGGCCGAGTACATGACCGTGCCCGAACGGCACCTCATCCCGCTGGGCGACGCCGACCCGGTGGCCGCGGCGCCGCTGGCCGACGCGGGGCTGACCCCCTACCACGCGGTCAAGCAGTCCCTGCCGTACCTGAACGGGGGCGGCCGGTACGCGCTGGTGATCGGCCTGGGCGGGCTCGGCCAGATCGGGGTGCAGGTCCTGCGGGCGCTGAGCGGGGCGACGGTGATCGCCACCGACGTCAAGGAGGAGGCCCGGGCCCGGGCGGAGACCGACGGGGCCGTCACGGTGGGCGCCGGGGACCGGCAGGTCGAGGACATCCGGGAGCTCACCGGGGGCCGGGGCGCGGACGCGGTCTTCGACTTCGTGGGTGCGAACCCGACCGTGGCGACGGCGGCGGCCAGTGTGGCCCAGGGCGGCCGGGTGAACGTCGTCGGCATCGCGGGCGGCACGCACGAGTTCTCGTTCTTCACCAACCCGTACGAGTCGTACCTGACCAACACCTACTGGGGTTCGGTGGGCGAACTGTGGGAGGTGGTGGACATGTACCGGGCGGGGCAGATCCGCCCCGAGATCGAGCGCTTCGCCATGGACGACGCCCTGGAGGCGTACCGGAGGCTGGAGGCGGGCGAGATCAACGGCCGCGCGGTCGTGGTGCCCAACGAGAGCTGAGGCCCGCCCGGCCCTCCGGTTTCCCTGTTCGTCTCAGGCCGTCCGGCCCGCCCGTTCCCGGGCGTGGTGCCGGGCGGCCTTCGCTCGGTTGCCGCAGCCCGCCATGGAGCACCAGCGGCGGGTGCCGTTCTTGGACGTGTCGAAGAAGTGCAGGACGCAGTCGGGGTTGGCGCAGCCTCGGAGGCGGTCGGGGCGTTCGAGCAGGTCGAGGAGGTTCGCGGCGGCGAGCCAGGCCGGGCCCCGGGCCGGCTGGTCGAACTCCACGGTGGAGTCGGGGGCCGCGTCGCGCAGGAGGCGGCGCACGCTGCCGTGGGCGAGGGCGGCGTTGAGTTCGGCCGTGGCCACGGGGTCCCGGAGGTCTCGAAAGAGCCGGTCGAGCGTGTCGCGGACGTCCAGCAGGTGGGCGAGGGTCTCGGGGTCGGCGGTGAAGCGTTCGGCCAGCCCGGCCTCGTCCAACCACTGCCGCAGTCCGTCGGTGGAGTCGAGCAGGTCGAAGGACTCGCCGCCGTCGACCCAGCGGGTGTTGAGCAGGTCCACGGCGACCGGCTCCCCCGTGAGGGGTCGTGGCCGAACCTCTTCCCTCGCCGTCATCGGCCCTCCCCCGCAGGTCGTCCTGGCTGCTCGTTCCCCCGGCCGGATCACCCGGGTGCCGGGGAGCCTACCAAGAACCCGACTCCTAACCCTTCAAATGTACTTGAGTAGTTGACTCTTCTCTTGCCTAACCCTTAAAGTCACATTGAACGGTTACCACCGCACGGGTGGCCACCTCCGAGAGACAGGGCATGCCATGACGCCTTCCCGACTGACCACCGGCCACGTCGGCCTCAACGTCACCGACCTCGAACGCTCACTCGACTTCTACTCACGCGTCCTCGGCTTCGAGGTCATGGGCCAGAGCCGGGAACAGGGCCGCGAGTACGCCTTCCTCGGCCGCGACGGAACACTCCTGCTCACCCTGTGGCAGCAGAGCAGCGAGGGCTTCCGCAAGGACACCGCCGGACTCCACCACCTGTCCTTCCAGGTCGACACGGTGGAGGAGGTCCGCCGGGCCGAGGCCGCACTGTTGGAGGCCGCCGTGGAGTTCGCCCACGACGGCGTGGTCCCGCACGGCGAGGGGGCCGCCTCCGGCGGGATCTTCTTCCACGACCCGGACGGGGTCCGGCTGGAGATCTACGCGCCCTCGGGCGCCGAAGGCACCAAAGCCCCGACCGCCGCCCCCACCTGCGGCTTCTTCTAGATCCGGCCTGATTCCGGATCCAACAGACAGTTCCCACCGACCGAACCGCTCCGGACGGGCGCGGTGCCCCGCGCGGGCGCCACACCCGTTCCCAAGAGGGAGAACGGAATGGCCAGCTACCACCCGGGGGAGATCGCGGTTCAGCGCAGAGCCTCCCTCACCGACCAGGCCGCCTCTTCCGGGAGGGCCATCCACGAGGGGATCCCCGGCATCGCGGCGGACTTCCTCGCCACCCAGCGGTGGTTCGTCCTGGGAGCGGCCGACACCCGGGGCGACGTGTGGTGCTCCCTGCTCACCGGACCGGCCGGCTTCCTGCGCGCCCACGACGCGCGCACACTCGACATCGCCGCCCTGCCCGGCCCCGGCGACCCCCTGGCCGGCGTACTCGGCGGCGGTCCCGCGCGGAGCGGCGCCCTGGCGATCGAACCGGGCACCCGACGGCGCATGCGGATCAACGGAACGACCACACCGCACCCGGCCCCGGGCGCGAGCGGACTGCGCCTCAGGACCGCTCAGGTCTTCGCCAACTGCCCCAAGTACATCCAGAAACGGACCCCGGTCCCAGCCCCGGCCGGGGATCGCACCGCCGTCTGGGGCGACCGGCTCACCGGCGCCCACGCGGACCTGATCGACCGCTCCGACACCTTCTTCGTCGCCACCGCCAACGACTCCGGCGACGCCGACGCCAACCACCGGGGCGGGCACCCGGGGTTCCTGCGAGCGCACTCCCCCACCCTGCTCAGCTGGGCCGACTACACGGGCAACGCCATGTTCACCACCCTGGGCAACCTGTGGCTGAACCCGCGTGCGGGCCTTCTGATCCCGGACTGGGAGCGCGGCGGCCTGCTCCAGATCACCGGCACCGCCCGCGTGCTCTGGGGGGAGGAGCCCGAGAACCGAACGGTCGAGTTCTCCGTCGGCCGCGTGGTCTCGGTGTCCTCCGGGGGCCTGCTCGCCCCCGAAGGCCCCCGCTACTCGAAGTTCAACCCGCCGGTCACGCCGGTCGCACCGAGAGGATTCCCCCGATGAAGGTCCACGTGGACATGGCGCTGTGCGAGAGCCACGGCCAGTGTGTCTTCGCCGCGCCCGACGTCTTCGCCTTCGACGACGAGGAGGAGCTGGTGTACGAGCCCTCCCCCGGTCCCGGCCGACGTGCGGCGGTCGAACAGGCCGTCCTCAGCTGCCCGGTCCGCGCCGTCGCACTGGACGGGGGCACAGGATGAACGGCCCGGGATCGGTGGTCGTGGTGGGGGCCGGGCTGGCCGGGCTCCGCGCCTCGACCGCCCTGCGCGAGCGCGGGTTCACCGGAGGCCTCACCGTGGTGGGCGACGAACCCCACGGCCCCTACGACCGGCCCGGTCTGTCCAAGGCCGTGCTGACCGGTCGACGTGCCGCCTCCGACACGGACCTGCCGATACCGGCGGGTCTGGACGCCCGGTGGCGGCTGGGCCGCCGGGCGGTCGCCCTGGACCGGGTCGGGCGCCGTCTGCTCCTGGATGACGACACAGTCCTGGGCTACGACGGCCTGGTGATCGCCACCGGAGCCGCTGCCCGTCCCTGGCCCGGCCCCGGGACGCCGCCCGGCTCGGGTGTCCACACACTGCGCGGCCGGGAGGACGCACTGGCCCTGCGCCGGGCGCTGACGGAGGGCGGACCGCTCCTGGTGGTCGGCGCCGGCTTCCTCGGCTCCGAGGTCGCCTCCGCCGCCCGGGCCCTGGACCTGCCCGTGACCCTGGTGGACGCGGCACGCCAGCCCATGGAACGGGCGGTCGGCTCCGTGGTGGGATCGGTGCTCGCGGATGTTCAGAAGGCGGCCGGAGTCGACCTGAGGCTCGGCACGACGGTGACGGGTTTCCTCGGCCGGCAGGCACTGGAGGGGGCACTGCTTTCCGACGGGACCCGGGTGGCGGCCCGGACGGTGCTGCTGGCCCTGGGCGCACGTCCGAACACCGACTGGCTCCGGGATTCGGGGCTGCGCCTGAACGAGGGGACCTCCGGCGGAGTCTCCTGCGACCACCGCGGCAGGGCCCTGGAGGCCGACGGCCGCCCGACACCGGACATCGTGGTGCTGGGTGACGCCGCGTCCCCGCCGCATCCCCTGCCCGGCGACGGGTCCCCCGCGCATCTGGGCATCGGTCACTGGAGCGAGGCGGTCGACCGGGCCGACCCGGTCGCCGCCGCGCTGCTCGGACAGCAGGGCCCGGCACGCGACACCGTGCCCTCCTTCTGGTCCGACCAGTTCGGTCTGCGGATCCGTTCGGTGGGACTGCCCCAGCTCGCCGACCGCGCCGAGGTCCGCGAACACGACCCGGTCCGCTCACGGATGGAGGTGGCCTACCACCGGGGACCGCGGATCGTGGGGGCCCTGACGGTGAACCGCACCTCACGTCTGGCCGCCCACCGGGAGCGGATCAGCCGGGAGTGGCACCAGCGGACCGCCCCCGTATGACGCCGCGAGGACGCGCGGCGCCGGGACAGTCCGCTCACCACCAGTAGACGGGGTAGGGGCGGGCGGAGACCCGGTTGCCGACCAGGCCGACCAGGACCAGCACCGAGGCCGCCACCGCGAGGAGGCCCATGAAGGACCAGAACGGAGGCGCCTGCAGGGCGACGATCAAGGCGGTCGCGGCGGCCGGCGAGTGCGGGGTGCGGGCCAGGGTCATGACCCCCAGGGCCAGTCCTCCCGCGACCGCGGCGGCCCAGATTCCGGGGTCGGCCACGAGCAGGACCGCGAAACCGGTCAGGGCGGACAGCAGCTGTCCGCCCACCACACTGCGGGGCTGGGCCAGCGGCAGGGCCGGGGCGCCCGCGACCAGGGCCATGCTGGCGGCGAGCGGCGGAATGAGCAGGGGCACGCCGAACGCCACCGCCCCGGCGGCCAGGGCGAGGAGTGCGGCCACGCTGGTAGCGGTACCGACGGCGACCGCGCGCGGCCCGACCGGTTCCGGGGCGCGCCCGGCCAGGAGTGAGCTGATCCGGCTGGTCGGCGCCGGACGTGCGTCAGCGGTCGTCGTGAAGGGTGTGGTCATGGTCCTGCCGTCCCTGACTCGGTGTTACTAACGCATAAATCAAGCAAAGTGCGTTAGCTGTTGGCACGGGGAAGTCTCCCAAACGTCCTAACGACACACAAGCTTCGGTACCGTTAGGTGATGGGCATCTCAGCAAGGGTGCGGGACATGCCGGTGCTCGGCGAGCACCCGGCGCTGGACCTGGTGAACACCGTGTTCATCCGCGGCGGACTGCGCGGACAGTTGGTGGACGCGCTCACCACCCCCGCCGACCTGGCCGACTGGATCGCCGCACAGGCCGAGGTCCTGGGCCCGCTCGGCCCCGATCCGGTCCTCGACGACCCCGCGGGCCGAGCCGCGCTCGCCGCCTTCACCGACCTGCGCGAACCCCTGCGCCGGGTGGTCGCCGCCGCGGCGGCCGATGCGGAGGCGGACCCCGCGGACACGGCCGCCGTCAACACCGCGTCCCGGTCCCACCGGGACACCGTCGAACTCCCGCCCGCCGGATACGGCCCCGCGCTCCACCGCACCGACGCCCCGGACACCCCCTCCGCCGTGCTGGCCCGGGTCGCCCGTGCCGCCGTGGACCTGCTCACCGGGCCCCGGCTGGAACAGCTCCGCGCCTGCCCCGCCCCCGGCTGCGTCCTCTTCTACCTGCGCACCCACCCCCGTCGGGAATGGTGTTCCAAGGGCTGCGGGACCCGGGTCCGGGTCGCCCGCCACAGCAGGCGGCAGCAGGACGGGGCCGACCGTTCCCGGGGCGCCTCCTGAACCCGACCCGGCTGGCCCGATACCCGGCGGCCTGCCAGGATGCCGTGAGCACTGCTGGAAAGCCTGAGGAGTGACATGGATCTGGGAATCGCCGGCAAGGTCGCCCTGGTGACCGCGGCCACCTCCGGACTGGGCCGGGCGGTGGCGGTCGCGCTGGCCGCGGAGGGTGTCCGGGTGGCGGTGACCGGGCGCGACGAGGAGCGTCTGGACGCGGCCGTGGCGGCCTGCCGCGCGCACGGCGCGGACGCCGTCGGAGTCTCCTGGGACCTGGCCGAGCACGGCCGCGCGGGCGAGGTGGTCTCCCGGGTCGTCGACGAGCTGGGCCCGGTGGACATCCTGGTCAACAACACCGGCGGACCGCCGCCCACCACGGCGCTGGGCCAGCGCTCCGGGCTGTGGCAGGACATGTACGCGGCGATGGTGCTGCCGGTGATCAGGCTGACCGACGCCGTGGTCGGCGGAATGCGCGAGCGCGGTTGGGGCCGGATCATCACGAGCACCTCGTCGGGCCCGATCGCACCCATTCCGAACCTGGGGGTGTCCAACACGCTGCGCGCCTCGCTGCACTCCTGGTCCAAGACGGTGGCCAACGAGGTGGCCGCCGACGGGGTGACGGCCAACGTGATCGTGCCGGGCCGGATCGCCACCCCGCGGGTGGAGTCACTGGACCGGGCCCGCGCCGAGCGTTCGGGCCTGCCCCTGGAACAGGTCCGGGAGCAGGCCCGCGGGTCCATCCCGGCGGGCCGCTACGGCGACCCCGAGGAGTACGGCGCGGTGGCCGCGTTCCTGGCCAGTCGGCAGGCCGCCTACGTGAACGGCTCGGTGGTCAGGGTCGACGGCGGCCAGGTCCCCTCGGTGTGAGGCTGTTCCCCCCGGTGTGACCACGGCATGGCCACGGCCGGGCCGGGAAAGGGTCCCCTCCCCCGGCCCGGTCCGCCCCCCGCGCCCCGGAGCCCCTACGCCCCCCGGGCGGGCCTCTTCGGCGGCAGGGGGAGGAAGGCGCTGGTCCTGGCCGCGTACTCCGCCCAGCCGGGACGCCCCGACATGTGCTCGTCGAGCAGCCGCTGCCCTGAGCCCCTGGTGAGCAGGTAGGTCATCACCAGGGGCGCGGGCAGGGTGAGCAGTACCCACCAGGAGCCGGCCGCGACGAGGAAGAGCCCCCACCAGACGCAGGCGTCGCCGAAGTAGTTCGGGTGCCGGGTCCAGGACCACAGGCCCCGGTCCATGATCTTCCCCCTGTTGGCGGGGTCGGCCTTGAACCGGGCGAGCTGGGCGTCGCCGACGCTCTCGAAGACCATCCCAACCAGCCAGAGCGATGCGCCGAGGAAGGCCGCCCAGCCCAGGGGCCCCGCGGTGAAGGCGGCCACCTGGATCGGGAGTGAGACCAGCAGGACCAGGGCGCCCTGGAGCAGGTAGACCACGCGCAGCGCGTACAGGTTCGGGTTGCCGGGGGCGTCGGCGAGGAACCGCTCGTAGCGGGGGTCCTCCCCCTTGCCCCGGCTGCGCAGACCGATGTGGGTGGCCAGACGCAGCCCCCACACCGCGGTGAGGACGCACAGCAGCCAGTTCCGGACGGGGTCGCCGAACCCGGTGGCGGTGGCGAAGGACGCGGTGGTCACCGCGACCGCGGCGAAGGCCAGGCCCCAGGCGACGTCCACGACGCTGTGCCTGCCCAGGCGCACCCCGACGGCGAAGGCGGCGAGCATGAGGGCCCCCAGCACGGCGGCGGTGAGGCCGAGGTTGAGCAGGAGGGCGGTGGTCGTGCTCACTCGTCCACCTCCGCCGGGCCCGGGCGGCGGGCGAGGATCTGGTCCACGCCCATACGGCCCTCCTCGAAGGCGAGTGCTCCCCCGGCGAGGTAGAGCCGCCACATCCGGGCGGCCTGCGGCCCGGCCAGGGAGACCAGCTCGTCGAAACGGCGCTCCAGCGTGTCCGACCAGGCGCGGGCGGTGCGCACGTAGTGCTCGCGCAGGGCCTGCACTCCGCGCACCTCCAGGCCCGCCTCCTCCAGCAGGCCGACGGTCTCGCCGAGCGGGCGCATGTGCATGTCCGGGGCGACGTAGCGTTCGATGAACGGGCCGCCGCCGGGGTGGGCGCCGCGCCGGGACATCTGCTGGACCAGCAGGGACCCGCCGGGGGCCAGCAGGTCGTGGAGCTGGCGGGCGAAGGGCGCGTAGGTGTCCCGGCCCACGTGCTCGCCCATCTCCACGGCGGCGACGGCGTCGAAGGGCCCGGGCCCGAAGGTGTCGGGCTCGATGTCGCGGTGATGCAGAAGGCGCACGTCCACGAGCTGGTCGAGCCCTTCCTCCTCCGCGCGCCGGTGCACGTGGTCGCGTTGGCGTTCGGACAGGGTCACCGCGGCGACCCGCGCCCCGTACCACCGGGCGGCGTGCAGGGTGAGCGAACCCCAGCCGCAGCCCACGTCGAGGAGCCGGTCGCCCTTGGTCAGGCCGAGCTTGTCGCAGACCAGGTCGAGTTTGGCGCGCTGGGCCTCGGCCAGGCTCTGGTCGGGGTCGTCCTCGTCCCACAGGGCGCAGGAGTAGGCCATGGTCTCGTCGAGGAGGAGTTCGTAGAGGTCGTTGCCGGCGTCGTAGTGGTGCGAGATCGCGGCGGCGTCGCGCTGCCTGGAGTGCAGCCGTCCGCCGGTCCGGGCCTCGGCCGTCGGCGGGGGCGGCGGCGGGCCGACCACGCCCAGGACCAGGGCGACGTGGGCGATCCGCGCCCAGGTGCGCGGCCCGGGCAGGGACGTGCCGTGTTCGCGGACCGACGCCCACACCCGGCGCAGCGCCTCGGTGAGGTCGCCCCCGACCTCGATCCCGCCGGTGACGTAGGCGCGGGACAGGCCCAGCTCCCCGGGCCGGGCCAGGATGTGCCGGAGGGCGTCGCGGTCGCGGACGGTCACGCGCGGGGCGTCCGCGGGGCCGGTCTCGCTGCCGTCCCAGGCGCGCAGCCGGACCGGCAGCACACCGTTGAGGAAGGCGGCGGCCAGGGGGCCGATGAGGTGGGCGGCGCCCCGGGGGCGGCGGGTCGTGGTGCTCATGCGGCACGCTCCATGGTGATCTGCTCGACGTCGATGATCCCGGACCGGAAACCGGCCTCGCAGTAGGACAGGTAGAAGTTCCACATCCGGCGGAAGGTGTCGTCGAAGCCCAGGGCCCGAACCCGGTCCGCGGCACCGGTGAAGCTCTCCCGCCACACGCGCAGGGTGTCGGCGTAGTCGTGGCCGAAGGCGAGGCGGTCGGTGATCCGCAGGCCGGTGCGGGCTGCGAGCTGTTCGCGGACTGCGGTGACCGAGGGGATGAGTCCGCCGGGGAACACGTACTTGTGCATCCAGGTGTAGGAGGTGCGGGAGGCCCGCATCATCCGGTGCTCCATGGTGATGCTCTGCAGGGCGACCCTGCCGCCGGGGCGGACCAGCCTGTCCAGAGCGGTGAAGTAGGCGGGCCAGTAGCGTTCGCCGACCGCCTCGATCATCTCGCAGCTCACCACGGAGTCGTAGGAGCCGGTGGCGTCCCGGTAGTCGCACAGGTCCACGGTGACCAGGTCGGACAACCCCTCGGCCGCCACCCGTTCGCGGGCGAGGTCGCGCTGTTCGGCGGACAGGGTGATGGAGGTGACGCGGGCGCCGCGCCGGGCGGCGCGCACGGCCAGCTCCCCCCAGCCGGTGCCGATCTCCAGCAGGCGGGTGCCGTCGGTGACCGCGGCGGCGTCCAGGAGCCGGTCGACCTTGCGCTCCTGGGCGCGGGCCAGCCCCTGAGGGTCGCGCGGGTCCCCGTCGGTGAACAGCGCCGACGAGTAGGTCATGGTGCGGTCCAGGAAGAGCGCGAAGAGGTCGTTGGAGAGGTCGTAGTGGTGGCTGATGTGGCGGCGGGCCCCGGAACGGGTGTTGCGGTCGGAGGGGGGTCTGCGCGGCAGCGTGAGGTGGCGCAGGGGCTGCAGCGGCCTGGGGACGAGCTCCTCGTAGTGCTCGGCGAAACGGGTGAGCACGGCCACCGGGTCGGGTGAGTCCCACTCCCCCGCCATGTACGACTCCCCGAACCCGATGAGGCCGTCGTGGGCGAGGCGGGCGTGGAAGGCGTCGGGGTCGCGCAGCCACAGGACCGGGGCTCCGTCCCCGGCGGGCGGGGACTGGGGGCCCGTGTGCAGGCGGATGCCGACCGCGGGGACGGCGCGGGCGACGAGGCCGCGGGCCACGGCGGTGCGCAGTCTCCCGGACGGGACCCGGGCCACGTCGGGCCAGCGGTGCGGGTCGACGGTCCCGGGCGGGTTCGGGTTGGTGGTCGTCATGGTCGTGTTCCTCGTGGTTCGGAAGGGGTCGGGGCTCTCCCGGGTGCGACCGCACCCGGTGTGTCCTCAGGAGCCGTCGGTGGATGGTCCGGATCGTGCGGGCGGACCGCCGGGGCACGCGGACGGCCCGGGCCGTGCCTGTACGGGGAGGCCGCGCAGGTACAACCAGACCCCGTGGACGCGGATGCGGACCGCGTTCACGAGGGGGGCCAGCGGTTGGCGCAGGGACAGGCCCAGCAGCCGGGCGGCCGTGGCGGGTCGGCGGCGGCCGTGCACGGAGGCGGTGAAGGGCGGCCGCCCGCCGCGGTGGAGGGCGACGGTCAGGGCCAGCCGTTCCCCCGGTTCGGGCAGGCTGAGCCGGTAGTGGCCGTCGACAGCGTTGAAGGGGGACACGTACAGGGCCTTGGCCACGGCGGCGCGGCCCCGCTCGTCCGGGTGGAGGAGGTAACGGTGTCGGCCGCCGTAGGTGTTGTGCACCTCGGCGACCACCGCGAGCGGGGATCCGTCGGGGTGGTGGCACCAGTAGACGGTGAGCGGGTTGAAGACGTATCCGAGTACCCGCGGGTGCGCGAGCATCAGGATCCGGCCGCCGTTCGGGGTGACGCCGTGCGCGCGCAGGTAGGCGTCGAGGTCGGAGCGCAGGGTCGCGGCCCGGCCGTCGCCGTGGTCGGCGGGGTGGAACCCGGCCAGGAACCGCAGCGGCCACGGGAGCCGGGGCGGGTGGTCGAGGTCGATCAGCCAGTAGTGGGTGCGGTGCGCGAAGGCGTGGCGCAGGGGTTCGACGCGCACGTGCCGCACGGTCGCCTCGTACAGCGCGGGTGTCACCGGTACCGGCGGCGCCGCGCGGGCGGCCGCACCCCGTTCCCGGGCGGTGGTCACCACTGCCTCCCCAGGGCCGCGGCCGCCTCGACCCCGGCCCGGCAGCCGTCCTCGTGGAAGCCCCAGCCGTGGTGGGCCCCGGCGAAGGCGAGGGTGGGCCCGTCGAGGTCGCGCAGGCGGCGCTGCGCGGCGACCGACTCCGGAGTGAAGACGGGGTGGGCGTAGTCCATGGCGGCGATCACCCGGTCGGGGTCCACGTGGTCGTCGGCGTTGAGGGTGACCACGTAGTCGGTGCTCCCGGGCAGCCCCTGGAGGCGGTTCATGTGGTAGCTGACCCGGACCGGGGCGCGGTCCGGGTCGCAGGAGGACAGGCGGTGGTTCCAGGAGGCCCAGGTGTCGCGGTCGGCGGGAAGGACCGAGGTGTCGGTGTGCAGCAGGGTGCGGTTGCGGGAGTAGGTGAAGGCGCCCAGCACCTCGGCCTCCTCCGGGGTGGGCGCGTCGAGGAGGGCGAGGGCCTGGTCGGCGTGGGTGGCGACCACGGCGGCGTCGAACTCCAGGTCCTCGGTGGCGGTGCGCAGCCGTACCCCGTCTCCGGTTCGGGAGAGGCCCAGCACGGGGGTGCCCAGGCGCACCGAGTGCAGGTTCTTGACCACGCGCTCCACGTAGGCGCGCGAGCCGCCCTCCACGGTGCGCCAGCGCGGCGACCCCCAGATCCCGAGCATGCCGTGGTGATCCAGGAAGGTGAACAGGTGGCGGGCGGGGTAGTCCAGGGCGGTGCCCGCCGGGCAGGACCACACCGCGGAGACCAGGGGCTGGAGGAAGTGGGCGGTGAAGTAGGGGGAGAACCCGTGCCGCTCGACGAAGGCTCCGAGGGTGGGGCCGACCGCGGTCCCGCGGGGGTCCACGGCCCGGGCGGTGCCGAGCAGGCGGCGGGCGGCCCGGTGGAAGCGGGGGATGTCGGCGAGCATGCGCAGGTAGGCGGCGCCGTGCCGGGCGCGGCCCGGCCACAGGGCCCGGAGCCCTCGCGCGCCCGCGTACTCCAGCCCGCAGCCCGCGCAGCTCACCGACAGGCTCATCTCGGTGGGCCGGGTGGTCACGCCCAACTCGTCGAAGAGCCGGAGGAGGTTCGGGTACGTGCGGCGGTTGTGCACGATGAAGCCGCTGTCCACACCCAGTTCCACGCCGTCGGGGCCGGTCAGGGAGTGGGTGTGGGCGTGCCCGCCGGGGCGGTCGTCGGCCTCGAACAGGGTCACGTCGTCGTGGCGGTGCAGGACGTGCGCCGCGGTCAGCCCGGAGACGCCGCCGCCGATGACCGCGACCCTGCGACGCCCGGGGATGTGTGTGCTCATGCGTCCTCTCGCGAAACCGGTGTGTGGGTGACGCGAGGGATTCGGAGCAGGCAGCGGCGCGGATTGGTGGCTGGCAGAAAAGATTCACGGAATGCGAGGGGGATGCCGGCGCGGCCTGTCGGCGGCCTCCTCGCGGTCCGTGCCGTACGCGGTCGGCCGCGGCGCGCGGGAGGGGCGGGGGGACCAGCCGGGGCCGCCGTCCCGGGACCGGCGGGTCAGAGGTCGGCGGGGGCGGTGGTGGGGCCCGGAGCCAGACCGAGCCCGGAACGGAGCTCGGCGCACACCTGCCGACAGGCCCGGTCCCCGGTCACCACGTCGATCCGCCCGCCCCGAGCCCACCGGGCGAGCTGGTCGGCCCACTCCGAGCGCGGCATGGACACCACGTCCGGGGGCTCCACCTCCTCGCTCACCTCGGTGGGGGCAGCGTCGGTGAGCACGGTGACCCGGCAGCCGGGGTGGGCCTCGGCGGGGTCGGCGGTGAGCGGCTGCTCGGAGTGCAGGACCACGACGTGGATGGGGTCGGGGGTCTCGGTGGTGGCCATGGGTGCCTTTCCTAGGGGAACGCCCGGAACCTACTCTTCCGGGGCCCCTCCGAAACCTCGCCTCCAGGGCCGAAACCGGCCACCAGTAAGCGATCCGGGGCTGCGGAGGAGGGTAGGGCGCCCGCCCCGGGCTCCGGGCCGGGTTCGTCGTCGGCCCTCCGGGTGCTGCCGGCGGGGCGGGTGGGCGGGGAAGGCGGTGTCGACCGGTTCCTGGACGGAGGTCCGTATCGGGACCCTCCCGGGGTGAGGGAAAAGCGGGAAAACCACCGCAAGCGAAACAAGGGCAGGCTAACCTAAAAGGAATCGGCGGGTGTCCCGGGGCGCGTACGGGACACAGCCGGAACGCGGTGCGGGGGCGACGGCTCTTCCCCAGTCGTCGCCCCCGACCCGTGCCCGCGATGAGCGGTCCCTCACGAGCTGTTCGCGGAGCCCGCGGCCCTGTCGGCCCCCGGGCCCCGTGCACGACGCGGCTGCCAACGCCGAGGGCGGCGGCGTGGGGCGGCCCGGTGTGGCCCGGGTGACGGAGCCCGCCTATGGACAATCCGCGCCCCGGGTACCAGGCTGAGCCCCATGCGACTGCTCCAGCGACTCCAGCGGATCGACAAACGTGTCTACGACCGGATCACCCGGGTGGGCACACCCGTCCTGGACGGTTTCACACCGAAGTTCGTTCAGGGCACCGACAACATGGCGCCGTGGGTCCTGGTCTCGGCCACGCTCTCGGTCACCGGCGGCCCGCGGCTGCGCCGCACCGCGCTGCGGGCGATCCTCGCCGCCGGGGCCGCCAACCTCGGCGCCACCGCGGTCAAGTACCTGGCGCAGCGGTCCCGACCGGACAGTTCGGCGGTACCGGAGGCCCGCTCCCCCTACCGCACCTACCCCAGTTCCTCCTTCCCCTCCGGTCACACCGCCGCCGCGACCGGCTACGCGGGCGGCGTCATGGCGGACGCGCCGCTCCCGCTGTCCGTCCTGGTGTCGGCGATCGCGGGCATGGTGGGCTTCTCCCGCGTGCACAGCGGAGTCCACTACCCGGGCGACATACTCGGCGGAGCGGCCCTGGGGGTCGGCTCGGCCCTGCTGGCCCGCGCCCTCGTCCCGCCCCGGCCAGAGCTCGTCTTCGGGGCGAACACCGTCCCCGCGGGCGAGGCTCCGGAGGACCCCGAGGGCGTCGGGGTGACCGTGGTGATCAACCCCCGCGGAGGCGACAACACGGTGCCCGCCCTGAGCACCGCCGACACGACCGCCCGGGTGGCCCGCCGGCTGCCCCGGGCGAGGATCGTGCCGATGTCCGCCGACGACGACGTGGCCGAGGTGATGGACAGGGCCGCACGCGACTGCGAGGTGCTCGCGGTGGCCGGCGGCGACGGAACCGTCAACGCCGGGGCAACGGCCGCGCTGGCCCACGACCGGCCGCTGCTGGTGCTGCCGGACGGCACCCTGAACAACTTCGCCCGCACCCTCGGGCTGACCTCGGTGGAGACCTCGTTGCGCGCCTTCGCCGGCCGCCGCCTGGCCCGGGTGGACGTGGGCGAGGTGGACGGACGCGTCTTCCTCAACACGTCCTCCTTCGGTTCGTACCCGCGCATGGTGGAACGGCGCGACCGGTGGGCCGACCGGATCGGCAAGTGGCCCGCCTTCGCCCTGGCTCTCTGGCGGGACCTGCGTGAGGTCCAGCCGACCCCGGCGCTGGTGGACGGGAGCCCGGCCAAGGTGTGGTGGGCGTTCGTGGGCAACTGCCGGTACCGGACGCACGCGCGGATGCCGGGGCTGCGGGAGAACCTGGACGACAGGCAGTTGGACGTGCGGGTGCTGTGCGCACGAACGCCGTTCCCCCGGCTGCGGGCCCTGGCGGACGTGCTGCTGGGCCGGGCGCTGTCCGGCGCGGGCTACACCGAGCGGCTCACCGAGTCGCTGACCCTGGCCATCCCGGACGAGCCCCGGTTGCTGGCGGTGGACGGCGAGGTCATGGAGGGAGCGCCGACGGTGGTGTTCCGCAAACGTCCGGCCGCACTGAAGGTGTTCGTGCCCGCGGCGGCCAACGGCTGAACCGCAGCCGGGGGGGCGACGGCCGGGGGCCGCCCGGTGCGGGTACCGCGGCCGTGGTCAGCGGCCCAGCCCGGCGAGGATCGCGCCGAGGTCCCGCCACGCCTGCTCGGTGTCGGCTCCGCGCCGGTGCGGAGCGGCGAACCAGTCGACGAACTCCACCACGTCCTGCAGGTCCCAGCGCAGCCGGTACAGGGCGAGCAGGGCGGGGTCGGGTGTGTGTCCGGCGGCCTCGGTGTAACGGGCGAGGTCCTCGGGGTCGTCACCGACCAGCCACAGGTCGCGTTCGGGAACGGCGAGCCCGACGGTGTCCCAGTCCACGAACAGCGGCCCCGCCTCGCGCCACAGCAGGTTCCCGGGGTGCGGTTCGCCGTGGGTGGTGACCACGCGGGCCCCGTCGGCCTCGGCGGCACGGCGGCCGAACTCCTCCAGACGGCCCAGCAGGACGGCGCCGTGCTCGGCGAGCAGCTCGGCGGTGAGCTCCGCGAAGGGGCCCTGGTCACCGATCTTCTCCGGGTCCGCGGCCAGCTCGGCCAGGCGGTCGGCCCCGGCCAGGTCCGGCGGTGCGGCCCGGACGGTGTCCGGCGGGGTGCGCCCGTGCAGGCGGGCGAGGGCTTCCAGGACCCGGGCGCGCTGCTCGGGTTCGAGGGTCTGACCGAAGTGGCCGGGCGTGCCCCGCGTGTACGGGAAGACGCTGAGCGCGTGGCGGTCGCCGACCCGTAGGACGGTGGCGCCGCGGACGGAGCGCAGCGGAGCCACCACGAACCCGAGTCCGCCCTCGTCGTGCAGGCGGGCCGCGGTGTCCATGGCCAGGCCCAGGTTGCGCAGGACCGCGTCCGGGTCGGCACCGAGGAACGGTTTGTGCTCCAGGTCGGCGAGGGTGAGGAACCAGCGCCGACCGGAGGTGTCGGTGGTACTCCAGTGGTGGTCGCCGAACCCCAGAGGGAGGTGCGCCAGGGCCGCCGTGTGGATGCCCCATTCCGTCAGCGCGTCCTGGATCGAGTGTTCGTCGAGGTCAACAGGCCTGTCCCGCATGGCTGTGACGCTAGCACCCGTTCTGTCGGTACGGCAGGGTATTTTCGCGCGGTGTCGTCTCCGGCGCGGTGCCGGACGCCCCCGCCCACGACCTGTGAGGAGCCCCCTTGACCTCCCCCCTCCCGTCCCCGGGGCCCGCCGCCTGTCCGGCGGCCGAACTCGACCGGCGGGCCGTGCGCCGCCTGGCCCTGGTCCGCCAACGGCTCGCCGGGCCGCCGCCGTCCCCCACCACGGACGGACTGCGCGAGGTGCTGCGGGCCCTGCGCTGCCTCCAACTCGACCCCGTGGGCGTGGTCGCCCCCAGTCACGAGCTGGTCCTGTGGAGCCGGGTAGGTGCCTTCGACCGGGCCGACCTGGACCGGCTGCGGTGGGAGGAGCGGTGGCTCTTCGACTACTGGGCGCACGCGGCCTCCGTCGTCCTGACCGAGGACCACGCGCTGCACCACCTCATGATGCGGCGCTACCCGCGCGGGGCCTCGGACCACGGCAGACGCCTGACGGCCTGGATCGAGGCCAACGGTGTGCTGCGCGAACACATCCTCCAGCGGCTCGCCGAGAGGGGGCCGCAGCCCACCGACGGGTTCGAGGACCTGGCCGCGGTGCCCTGGGAGTCGTCCGGGTGGACCGCCGGGCGCAACGTGGAACGGATGCTCGACGTGCTGTGGACCCAGGGGCGGGTGATGGTGGCCGGGCGTGAGGGGCGCCGCCGCCACTGGGACCTGGCCGAACGGTGTCTGCCGGAGGGGATGGAACAGGTCGAGCTCCCCGAGGCCGAGGTGGTGGCCCGTGCCGCCGAGCTGGCGCTGCTGGCCCTGGGGGCGGGCCGGGCCCGGGACATCGAACGGCACTTCCTGCGCGACCGCTACCCGGGGCTGGACGGGGTGCTCGCCGAGCTGGTGGAGCGGGGCCGGGTCCTGCGGGTACGGGTGGCGGGCACCCGGCCGGACGACCCCTGGTACGTGCACAGCGACGCCCTGCCCGACCTGGAGCGGGTGGAGTCCGGGGAGTGGGAGCCGCGCACGGCCCTGCTGTCGCCCTTCGACAACCTGCTGTGCGACCGGGAGCGCACGGAACTGCTGTGGGGGTTCGCCTTCCGCAACGAGATGTACGTGCCCAGGGCCAGGCGCGAGTACGGCTACTACGTGCTGCCCGTCCTGCACGGCGACCGCCTGGTGGGCCGGGCCGCGCTCCGGATGGACCGCCGGACGCGCACGCTGAACGCGGAGGGCGTGTTCGCGGAGGAGGGCACGCAGAGCGCGGAGGATCTGACCGGGGCCGCCCCGGCGGTGGCCGCGGCGCTGACGGACCTGGCGGGCTTCGCCGGGGCCGAGCGGGTGCGCTTCCCGGGCAGGGTTCCCGAGGCGTGGCGGGACGCCCTGGGCCGGGAACTGGTCGTGGGCTGACCGGGTCCGGCACCGGAGGGTCCCCCGTGGACGGACGGCCCCGAGTCCTTCGTCCGAACCGTCGGGGACCTCCTCGACGGCTGAGGACAGCCTCCGGGACCTCCCCGGCTACCCGGTTTCGGCCGCGGCCAGGAGGCGGTCGAAGGAGGGCTCGTTGCCGGTGATCTCGAGGGTCTCGGTGCCGGTCCGCCGCCACAGGGCGAGCAGGAGTTCCGAGGCGGTGGCCTGGACCGCGGAACTGGACCGGTAGGCTTCGCGGCGGACCCGCCAGTGCTCCCCGGTGTGGTCGACCGTCCACGCGTGGCCGGTGTCGGTGGCGCTCAGCAGGATCGAACCCGCCGGCCTCACCGGCTCCGTCGGCAGTCCGAGGGCATCCCGCAGCCCCAGGAAGAAGCTGAGGAACTCGTCCACCCCGTCAGCGGCCACGTCAGCGGGCAGGGGCCCGGCCCTGCCGACCGCGTTGAGCAGGTCCCAGGCGTGCACGGCGGTCTCCTGCGCCATGCGCCTGTGAATGAAGGCGGCGTCCTTCTGCGGCGCCCAGGTCCAGCGCGGTTCGGCCGGATCGACCCCGGTGAGCACGGTGAGGGTCTCTGCCAGGCCGTCCCGGTACCAGCGCAGCAGGTCCTCGTCCCCGGGCCGCTCCGGCCGCACGTACCCGTCGTCGGGGTCCCTGACCGCGCCGGAGGCGATGGACCGCCAGAAGTGGTGGGTCTCGCCGACGTGCCAGACCAGGTCGTTGACGTTCCACTCGGGGCAGGTGGGTACGTGGGCGTGCGGTCTGTCCTGGGCCGCGTCGGCCAACAGTGTCCCGCTCTCGCGGAGAACGGTGAGGTATCGGGGGGCGTCCATGTTCGGGACGTTAGCACCTCGTACCGGCACGGACCCGGTTTTCCACAGCCCGGTGCCGCCCGCCCCGGCGGGTTCGGGCGGAGCGCCCCCTCCCTGCCCGGCGGCGGGATACGCTGCTGCCGCCACAGGGCGCAACGAGCACCAGCCGAAGGGGCCTCGCATGGGACAGACCGCGCTGACCGGGCCGGACGCCGGGAATCTGAGCGAGATCGTCGAGGGCGTGTACGCCTGGGTGCAGCCCGACGGCACCTGGTGGGTCAACAACGCGGGCGCCGTGGCGGGGGACGACGGGCTGCTCGTGGTGGACACCTGCGCCACCGAAACCCGTACCCGGCGTTTCCTGGACGCGCTCGCCGCCGCCACGGCCGGGGCGCCCCTCAGGTGGGCGGTCAACACCCACCAGCACGGCGACCACACCTACGGCAACAGCCTGCTCCCCGACTCCACCGCGCTGATCGGCCACACCGCCATGCGCGAGGCGCTCAGCGAGGACCCCCTCCTGGAGAACCCGCCCACGGTCTGGGATCCCCTCCCCGAGTGGGGCGAGGTCACCCGCAGGCTCCCCTCCCTCACCCTCGACCGCGAACTCACGCTCCACCTGGGCGGGCGCCGCGTCGACCTGCGCCACCCCGGCTACACCGCGCACACCCCCGGCGACGTGGTCGCCTGGCTGCCCGAGGAACGCGTGCTGTTCACCGGCGACCTGCTCTTCCACGGGCTGACCCCGCTGGTGCTGACGGGCTCACTCGACGGAGCGCTGCGCTCCCTGGAGTGGGTTCGCTCCTTCGGCCCCGAGCACGTGGTGCCCGGCCACGGGCCGCTTCTCACCGGTGCCGAGCTGGACGGGGTCCTGACCGCGCACGAGCGGTACTACCGGTTCGTCCTCGAGGCCGCCGAGGAGGCCGTGCGCGAGGGACGCCCGCCCCTGGAGTACGCGCTCACCGCCGACCTGGGCGAGTTCGGCGGCTGGGCGGACGCCGAGCGGATCGTCATGAACCTCCACCGCGCCCGGGCCGACCTCGTCGGGGAGCCGTTGGACCCGGCTCGGGCCCTGTCGGACGCGGTGCGGTGGAACGGCGGGCCGATGCCCACGAGCCTGTGACCGGCACGGTCGGGGCGGGACCGGAGCGGGAACGGGGTCCCCGCGGCGGCGGGGCGGGTCTGCGGAGCGCCCGATTGTCGGTGCCCGCCGATAGTTTCGGAACCAGTCGACACGGCCTCCGGGCCGGTGGCGTCCCCCGTCTCCCCTGTCCGGCGTCCGTTTCCCCGGCGTGCGCCAGGCACACGACCACCGAAGGGTAAGCTCCATGGCCCCCAGCACAACCAGCCCCCACACCTACCTGGAACTGTCGGAGGAGGGCGGCGGCGCGCACAAGTTCTACGAGGTCAGGATCGACGGCACCGACGTCACCATCCGGTACGGGCGTATCGGGGAGAGCGGCCAGTCGCGCACCGCGAGCCACGCCACGGTCGCCAAGGCCGAGGCGACGGCGGCGAAGAAGATCGCCGAGAAGATGCGCAAGGGGTACGCCCCCGCGGTGGCCGGGGTGCGCCAACGGCGCGCCGTGACCAGGCGGACGATCGTCAGCCAGCGCTCGACCGCCCGCCAGGCGCCGGTGCTGTGGCGGTTCCGCTCGGGCAGCCCCGCCTTCGGCATCTTCGTCGACGACGAGCGCTGCTGGGTCGGAAACGAGCAGGGGAACGTGTACACCCTCTCGCACGAGGGCACCGTCACCGCACGTTACGGTCTGCCGGACGGCGTCAAGTGCATCGTGGCCGACGACTTCTGGATCTACGCGGGCTGCGACGACGGCAAGGTCTACGACCTGGGCGCCAAGATCCCGCACGTGGCGTACGAGATCGCCGAGGACGTCGACATCTACTGGCTGGACATCCACGACGGCGTCCTGGGGGTGTCCGACGTCGCCGGCAGGGTCACCGTGATCGACCACGAGGACGAGTTCCAGTGGTCACGGCGCAGCGCGGGCAGTTCCGCGTGGATGGTCCGCCACGACGAGGCGGGGGTCTACCACGGCCACTCCCGGGGCGTGACCATGTACGACGCGCGCACCGGGGACGAGCGCTGGTCGGTCCCGACCAGCGGCGCGGTGCTGTTCGGCTGGCAGGAGGGCGACGAGGTCTTCGCCGCCACCTCCCGCAACTCCGTCGACCGCATCAGCAAGGGCGGCGAGCACCGGTCCACCTACCGCTGTGACGGAGCGGTCTTCTCCTGCGCGGCCTCACCGGACGGGCGGTACGTCTTCGCCGGTGACAGCCACTCCTCGGTCTACTGCTTCGCCCGGGACGGACGCCGCCTGTGGAAGCTGGCGACGGGGTGCGGGTCGGCCTACTCGATGCAGTTCCACCAGGACCGGCTCTACATCGTCACCACTGACGGTTCCCTGGCCTGCATCGACGCCACGGAGTCCGCGATCGTCTCCGCGGAGCGGGGCAGCGTACCCGACCCGGTGAGTGTGAAGGCTCCGGCCTGGGACGCGGTCACCCCCGCAACCGAGTTGGAGACCGTCCGCGCGGGCGAGGTCGCCGACGGGGTCGTCGTGGAGTGCGTGGACGAGGGCGGGCGGCTGCGCGTGCGCGTGGTGTCCGAGGGGTTCGACCCGTCCCTGAGGGTGCAGTTCCCCAAGGACATCCGGCGTCCGGGCGCCCGCTACGTCGTGGGCGAGGTCCTCACGTCCAGCGGCGGCGGTTTCTACCGCGTCCGCGGCGACATCCGGCGCCTGGGCTGACCGTCCGCGAGCCGTGCCGCCCACACGCGGGGACCCGTGCGGACACGGGCCCCGGTCTCGTGTGTCTCCCGGTCAGGCGGCGGCGGAGACCCGCGACCCCCGGCTCCCGGCCGGTTCCGTCTGCTTCTCGAACCGCGACGGGAACGGGAACCGGCGCTCCAGGAAGTCGCGGACCATGCGGCTCACCTCCTCCTGCTGCTCCGGCGGGGTGTCGAAGTCGTTGAGGCAGAGGAAGTCGTACTCCCCCGGCACCAGGGAGGCGAGCTTGTCCGCCGCGGTGTCGGTGCCGATGTCGACGTACCTGGTCCGGTACTCACCGCGTACCCCGTACCCGTTGAGCAGGGCGTAGTACTGGTGCAGCGTGGTGGCCGCGGCGATGTCGTCCGGGTGCCGGAAGCGGGAGGCGGCGGTGCGCTCCACCTCCTCCCGGTACCGCTCCTCCAGTTCCCGGTGCACCCGGCGGATCTGCGGGAGGGGCGCGTGCCGGATCTTCTGGGCGATGGTCGCCCCGAAGGAGTCCAGGAAGAGTCTGCGGGCGTTCTTCCCGGCCCAGTTGGGCGCCGCCTCCTCCGGGACGGGCGGGCCCACGCCGATCTGGTGCGGGGAGAACGGCAGCAGCGCGACCCCGTTGGCGTGGAAGAAGTGCTCGGCGCCGACCGGGTTGGCGAAGAACACGTCGTCGTTGAGGTAGAGGTAGCGCTCGGAGAGGCCCTCGATGTGGTGGAGCTGGGTCTCGATCGCACGCGAGCTGAAGACCGGCAGCACGCTCGGGTCGGTGAAGATGTCGCGGTGGTCGACCACCGTGATGCCGGGCTCGCCCGTGTCCAGCCAGTACGGGACCTGGTTGTCGGTCACCACGTAGATGTTGCGGACGAACGGCGCGTACATCTGGAGGGAGCGCAGCGAGTAGCGCAGTTCCTCGTGGTCGGTGTAGCGGGAGGCGTTGGCGGCGTGCGAGGCCAGGTCCGACCGCTGGCCGCGGTGGCGGGCGCGCTTGTCGGCGTGCTCCGGGTCGGAGCCGTCCACCCACGTGTAGACCACGTCGACGGGGAAGTCGACCTGTTCCGCGTGGCGGTGGGAGAAGGGCCGGTAGGTGGGCAGCTCGCGGCCCCTGACGGTGACGGCTGCGGTGACGCGCTCGGAGGCGGGCAGGACGTCGGCGATCCGGTTGGGCCGCGGGGCGAGCAGGGCTTCGGTCATGGCGTCGGCGGGGACCTTGACCCTGAGCCGGTCCAGGGCCTGCTCGGCGCGCCCGCTCCCCAGCACGGAACTCCCGTCCCGCCAGAACTCCACGTCGCAGCCGTACTCGAACCCGCCGAACAGGTCACCCGCGGCGGAGAGCAGTTGCTCGGCGAAGCGGATGACCAGGCCGGACTTGACGTCCTCGGCCAGGGCGCCGTCGACGTAGGCGGAGTATCCCGTGACCAGGCCCCGCGGTCCGGGTTTGGCGGCGTAGACGGCGCTGCGCGCGTACAGCTCGCGCATGGCCTCCAGGAAGGCCTTCTTGTCGGAGCGGTGCACGCCCACGACGTGGCGCAGCGGTGAGCGACCCGGTACCAGGAAGTAGTCGACCCCCGCGGACCGGAGTGCCTCGGTGACCAGGTCCAGGTTGCGGTCGGAGGCTCCCGCGGCGGTGAAGTGCTCCACGACCCGGCCGAGCATCTCGGTGCCCTCGGGCCGTCCGGCCGCGCCCGCGGCACCGCTCCCCTGCCCCTCCACCGGGGCGCCCTGCTCCTCCGGCACGGTGAAGGTTCGCAGCCGGGGGTCGTCGGCCAGGAGTGCGCGCCTGCGGGCGGCGATCTTCGCCAGGCGTTTCTCCTGCGCCCTGCGGGCCGCTTCGGCCTGGCGCCGCTCCTCCCTCCGGGCTCTCACGGAGGGGGGAAGCAGGCGTTCGGAGGTGCGCTTGGCACGCGCCATCAGGGACATGGACAGCCTTTCGGTGGGGCGCGCGGCGTCCGACCGCTGCCGCCCCGGGGTGGTGACTGGGGATGGTGGCGGGACCACACTCCTCAGACCCGCGAGCCGCCCACGCGGATGACGGATTCAGTGACAAGAGTCCGAACAAAGACCGACCTGCGACTGAACCGCAACCATTCAGCCCGTGTGGTGACACGGAACGGTCGTGTTATCGACCGAGGGTGACGAAAGTGTCGTCAGCCCGTTCCCCGCCGACCGCTCACTCCGGTGCCGTGACCCTGATCTTCGACTGGCCGTGGGGGAGCTCCTCCCAGTCCTGCATGAACCGCGCCCGGAGGCCGTGCTTCTCCGCGAGCGCGACGAGGGTCTCGGTGCGGTAGTAGAAGTCCTCCCGCAGCACGTGGTGTTCGGTTCCCTCGGTGCGGTCGAAGGTGAAGTCGAAGAAGCCTCCGGGGGCGAGCACCCGGCCCACGTGGGCGAGGCACTCGTCGATCACCTCCAGGGGCGAGTGCGAGAAGACGCTGTGCGCGTGGACCACGTCGAAGGCGCCTTCGGGCAGGAAGTCGAAGGTGAGGTCGTGGGTGAGGGTCAGGTGGGGCAGCTTGTGCTGGAGTCCGCGCTGGGAGAGGACCTTCTTGCCCGCGATCAGGATGTCCGGGGAGATGTCGATGCCGTAGTAGCCGCCCGTGTCCAGGTAGTCGATGAACCGCCATCCCGCCCGGAGGTTGCCGCAGCCGATGTCGAGCATCCGGTGCTCCGGCTTCAGCCCGTGCCCGAAGAGGTAGTCGAACTGCATCTGTCCGAGCGCGAGCCAGCGCTCCTCGTTCCGGCTGCCGACCGCCGCCCGGGGGTCGCGGGCCGCGTCGGAGGCCATCACCGCGCGGTAGTAGGAGACGTGGTCCCGGTGGGTGAGGCGCAGGCGGAGGTCACGGGCGGACCGAAGCAGGTACGGTCCGATCCGGCCGGGGTTGCGCAACGCGTAGCGGATCCGGTGCACCAGTGAGGAGCGGTCCGCGTTGAGGGGGTCGATGGTCTGCTTCGGCATCGGTCGCCCGTGCCCTCCGTCGGTGTCGGTAACACTGGGATTGGCATCACATCACAGGCGGGCCACAACGCCAAGGGGCCTCTCGGGACAGGCCTCCTCCGGTCGGCCGAGGCCGTCCTCCCCCTCGGACGGTGGACCGGAAGGGGGGGCGTTCGGGCGGCAAAGCACCGGTCTCGCCGCCCCCGCTTCCGGTGAAATCACCACAAACATGTGCCAAGTGCTCGTTGTTTCGTCAACGTGCCCTCCCCGGGATGTTTCGCTGGTGGTGAGCACTCATGTCCGAGAACGCAGAGACGGGGGCACGATGGCAGAGGAGAGCGCGGAACTGCGCCACGCCAGGCCACGGGGGCCGCGGAGCAACTGGGTCCCGCTGGGCGTCGCCGCGGCGGTGGTGGCGGTCCTGACCCTCGGCTGGGCGATGGTGAACGCCGCCCTGCCCGCCACCGAGGCCCTCCCCTCGGGTCACAGCATGACGCTCGGCTCCGGAGAGGGTTACGAGGCTTCGGTGACCTTCGACGAGGACTGGCAGCTCGACACCGGCGCCAGCTCCCAGGGCCAGCAGTACCTGTTCACGAAGGGGCGGGTGAACCTGCAGATGAGCTTGGTCACCCCGCCCCAGAAGGCCACGAGCACCGAACTGTGGGAGGGCCTGCGCGACATCGTGCGGGTCAGTGACGCCTCGGCGGCCCTGGGCGAACCGGAAAAGGTCACCTCGGACAGCGGCAGCGAGGGCCTGCGCGGCGACCTGCACCTCGGGCAGCAGACCGGCACCGCGACCGTCTTCCCCTCACCGAACGGGGGCTTCGCGGTCGAGACGCGCACCGTCGGCGCCGAAGCCGGTCAGGCGGAACTGGCCGAGGCGGAGGAGCTGGTCCAGTCGATCCGGTTCAGCCGGTCCACGGGAGTCACCTCATGAGCCACGCACGCCCCGAACCACACGTTCCGTCCACCCACAGCGGCCGGGTCCCCTCCCCCCGCGAGTCCGGACAGGGCCAGGAGGGGGGCGAGCGCCTTCCCGATCCGCGACGGGACCGGCCCCGCGCCCAGCGCCTGCCCGGGCTGACCGCAGCGGTGGTCCTCGCCGTGCTCTGCCTGCTCGGCTTCGGTTTCACCCTGTTGAACTTCGCCGGAGCGATCCGGGTCTTCACCGTCGAGGCGGTGGTCTCGGCGCTCCTGCTCACGGCGGTGGGCGTGCTCGGGTTCTGGGTGCTGCGCCGCATCCGGCCGGTCCGGGCCCCGGGCCTGGCGTCCTCGCTCACGGCCCTGCTCTGGGGGGCGACCGGGGCGATCGGCCTCGCGCTCTTCACCAACTCCAACCTGATGTCGGCCTGGTCCAGGGCGGGCGGACTGGAGTTCGGGACCACCTGGGGCGCCGCGCTGACCGCGCCCGTCAACGAGGAGCTGCTCAAGGTGACCGGGGTCGTCCTGATCGCGGTCATGGCCCCGCGCGCGCTCCGCGGCCCGGTCGACGGCTTCGTGATCGGTGCACTGGCGGGGCTGGGCTTCCAACTGGTGGAGAACTTCACCTACGCGTTGAACACGATCTCGATGCAGGGCGCCACCGACGGCATGCTCTCCGTGCTCCAGAGCTTCTTCCTGCGGATCGGTCTCACCGGTCTGGGCTCGCACTGGGCGATGTCGGCGGTGGCGGGCACCGCGGTCGGCGTGCTGGCCGCGGTGGCCTGGCGGCCCGGCGCGCGCCGGGCGGCCGGGGCCGCGTTGCTGCTGCTGTTGGCGATGGGGGTGCACTGGTTCTTCGACTCGCCGCTGCTGGGGAGCCCGGTCGGCGTGCTGCTCAAGACCCTGACGGTGTTCGTCACCGCGATGGCCGTCTACTTCACGGCACGGCACGCCTACCGCGGCAGGGTCCGTCGGGCCCTGGCCGAGGAGGGTGAGGAACTGGGTGTCCGCCGTTCCTCGGCGACGGCCCTGGCCACCCGGCACGGGCGCCGCGCGGAGCTGGGCCGGGTGGCGCGCCCGGAGCGGCCCGCCGTCCGCGCCCGACAGGAACAGATGGTGGCGATGGCCGAGGACCGGGCGTCGGAGTACCGCGCCTGACACCCGGAGCCTTCGGAGCGGCGGCCGCCGTCGCACTGGCGCCCGCCCCGCAGTGGCGTCGCACGCATCCGCTGCCGGCGCCCCTGCTCGTCTTCGGCGTCTCGGCGGTGCTGCGGCTGCCGACGGGCGGACAGGCAGCGGAGCTGTACACCGCGGTGGCCTTCCTGTTCCTGCCGCACTCCCTGCTGCGTTGGAGTTCCGGTCGCGAGATCGTCGCCCACCGGGTCAGCGCGATGGCGATCCGCGCGCAGGCGGGTCTGAGCGACCTCTCGGACGAACCCGCTCCGGGGCGCGGGGGCCCGAACGAGCCGGGCGGAACCGGCAGGGGCCCGGTCGGAGGAGGTCGGGCCGTTTGCGCCCCGGGGCCGGAGGGGTCCTCGTAGCCTGGACTCCGCAGCATCCCAGGGAAGGACGACGCGATGCCCGTGGACGGCACCCCGGACCCGCACGAGGTCGAGATCCCGTTCGGCACACGCCTCAAGCTGAACCGCACCAGACGCGGTATGACCCGGGAGGTGCTGGGCGGCCTGGTGGGGCGCTCCGCCTCATGGGTCAAGGCCGTGGAGACCGGGCGTCTGGGCACCCCCAAACTCTCGATCCTGCTCCGCCTGGTGGAGGCGCTGCGCATCCGCGACCTCGCCGAGCTGACCGGCGAGCAGTCCGTTCCGGTGGAGCTGTTCACCGGCCCGGGGCACGCCCTGCTGCCGAGGGTGCGCGAGGCGGTCAACGCCCTTCCGGTCGGCGACCCCCGGCCCGCTCCCCCGCTGGAACACCTGCGCGCCCGGCTGGCCGGGGCCTGGCGGGCCAGGCACTCGGCGCCCAACCACCGGGAGGTGGTCGGCCGGCTGCTCCCCGGATTGCTGGAGGACGCACAGCGGTCGGTGCACCAGGCCGAGGGGGCGTCGGCGCGGGCCCGCGCGCGGTCGGTGCTGTCGCAGGTGTGTTCTCTGGCGCAGTTCTTCATCGCCTACCAACCCGCGCAGGGCCTGCTGTGGCGGGTGGCCGAACGCGGTATGTCCGCGGCCCAGGAGGCGGACGACCCGCACGCCCTGGGAGTGGCCGCCTGGCTGCTGGCCCAGGCGCACCGGGACGCGGGTGACTGGGAGGCCGCGGACGCGGTCACCGAGGACGCCAGCCGCCATCTCGCCCGGCATCTGCCGGACGGCGGCCGGGACGTGCTCGCGGTCTGGGGCGCCCTGCGGTTCGAGGCGGGGTACACGGCGGCGCGACGCGGGCAGGCCGGTTCGGCGTGGCGGCACTGGGACACCGCGCACCGGGCGGCCGAACGGCTGCCCGCCTCCTACTACCATCCGATGACCTCCTTCTCCCGGCCGGTGATGGGCGCGCACGCGGTGACCGTGGCGGTGGAGCTGCGCAGCGGCCACGAGGCGGTGCGCCAGGCGCAACGGGCCCCGGCGGAGGCGATCCCCTCACGGCCGCGCCGGGCCCGGCACCGGATCGAACAGGCCCGCGCCCACCGTCTGGCCGGGCAGCGGGACGAGGCGCTGCGTGTCCTGGAGGCCGCACACGAGGCGGCGCCGGAGACGGTCCGGTACAACGGTTTCGCCCGCCGGATGGTGCTGGAGGAACTGGAGTCACGCGAGGGGCGGCACCGGGACCGGGCGGGCGGACTGGCCGAACGGATCGGTTTGCTCTCCTGAGCTGACCGGGAATCCATCCGGGGACACATTCTGTACCCCTCGAATCATTGTCGACACCTAGAGTTACCAACCGTCAGAGTTCCGGGTGTCTCAGGGGTGCCCGGGGCCCGTTCAACAGTTCGGGGGGCGCCGTGGGCGAGGCCGCCACCATCGAGGCGCAGAACCGGTCGGCACTGGAGGCCTGGGCACGGGCCATGCACGCGACGATCGTTCCGGTGGCCGAGAACTGGTGGTCGATCACCTACCAGGCCGAGGCCGTGCTGGCCGACGGCAGCCGGACGCGCTGCCGTTACCGCTACATGATTCCGCGCCAGGCCGCCCTGCGGCGCTGGCGGCGCACGTACGTGGTCGGCCTGGTCCACACCGACGGCCGGGCCCGGTGCCACCACGTGCGGCAGGTGATCCCGGTGGGCGACACCGATGCCGAGGCCAGGCACCGGGCCGAACTGATCGCCTCCGCCCTGGTCGCCACGGAACGCAAGGGCGCCTGCGGTGCGAGCGTCGCCAACCTGGAGGCGTACGTGGTCGAACCGGCCACCCTGTGGAAACCCCGCGTCGCGAGGTACTGAGCGCGCGTGCAGGGAGGGGAGCAGCCCCGGGCCCCGGTTCCGGCACTCGGTCCGAACCGCAGCCCGGACGGTCCGCCACTCGGCCCGTTCACCGCCTGGATGCTGGACCGGGACCGGCCCGAGACCGCATGCTGGACACCTGGGCGACCGGGGGTGACCTGGGCAGTCGCCCCGACTCCATCCGCGCACCGGAGGGCCGCGACCATGAGCACCGAAGTCCGCCTCGGCACCGACCCGCAGGGGGCGCCCGCCCTGCTCTTCACCCGCCGCTACCCGCACCCGCGCTCCGCGGTCTGGAACGTCCTGACCGAAGACGACATGCTCTCCCGGTGGTTTCCGGCCGACGCGCGGGTCGACGCCCGCGAGGGCGGCACGCTCACCCTGGCGTTCCCCGGCGGGGAACCGGAGGTCGTACCCATCACCGGGTTCGACCCGCCGCGACTGCTGGCCTTCCACTGGTCGGGCGAGGACCTGCGCTGGACCCTGGAGGAGGACGGCCGGGGCTGTGTACTCCGGCTCTCCAACACCATCGACGACCCCGAGTGGACCGCGAACACGGCCGCCGGCTGGGACACCTGTCTGACCGACCTCGCCGCGGTACTGGACGGGCGCGCGCCCGAGTCCGGCCCGCTCCCCGACGAGGAACTCGTCGAGTACTACCGGGCCGCGCTCTCCACCGACTAGGAATCCGGGCCGCTGCCAGGAGCGGACCGCCTCGGCGGCGCTCGCCGCCAGACAGGGGGCGAACTGCGTGCACGGCGCAAACAGAAAGAGGCCCACCGGACGGTGGACCTCTCCATAACCTGCTTTTCCTCTGTCGGGACGGCGGGATTTGAACCCACGACCCCTTGACCCCCAGTCAAGTGCGCTACCAAACTGCGCTACGTCCCGGCCGCTGGGCGGAAGCCGTCTCCGGCCCCGCCAACAGGTGAAACCCTACCGTATTCGCGGGGGCGCTCGAACCAGGCCGGCTCTCACCGGCCGGTCCCGCACGACCGCCTCCAACAGCGCTCCGCCGGGTCGCGGCGTCCCGGTGCCGGGCCCGGGCCGGCCCCTCACCGTGTGAGGTCAGGGGTGCAGGCCGAGCAGCAGCGGGGACCGCTCGTCCTCCGTGGCGAGGACGACCGCCCCCGGAACCGCCACCACATAGGCGGCGCCCGGGTACTCGGCCCGGAACACGATCCCGTCCTCCCACCGGGTGGTCTCCCCGAAGGGGGCGACCACCACCGCCGTGGCCACGCCTTCCGCGTCCGTCTTCCGCGCGATCACCAGGGAGTCGTCGAGCACTGCGATCCGGGAGGAACCGACGGTGTCGATGAGGAAGGCCTCCTCGACCACGGCCGTCCCGCTGATCCGCCCGGAGGCGTCCGCCCGGTGGAACGTCGTCTCCAGGTCGCCGCTGTCCACGGCGAGGACCGTTCCGTCCGCGTCGGCGTACGCCACCCCGATGAGGTCGTCACCGGCGGCCAGGTCCTCGGGGAGCGCGGCGAGCTCCTCGCCGGTGCCCGGGTCCAGGACCACGGTCCGCTCCTCAGGCCCGTTCCGCACGACCACCGGCGCCCCGGCCGCTCCCGTCGGGACCTCCTCCAGCCGGGGCTCCGGAACCAGGGGCGGCACTTCCCACAGCTCCGTGCGCCACAGTTCGGTCTCCGTCAGCGGGTCGACGGCCACGACGGCGGCCCGCGTCCGAACGCCCTCCCAGCGGAAGGGGTTCCCGGTCTCGACGGACCGCCGGACCGTCTCGGCGTCCGCGTCCTCCAGACAGCCGAACACACCCACCAGACGGTGGCCGTAGTTCCCGGTGTGCGAGACCACGCAGTCCTCGGGCAGGTCCAGCGCGTCAGCCACCAGTTCGCGGCCGTGCTCGTTCACCCAGCCGGTCGGGGGCGCCTCGGTGTCCGCCCCCTCCTCGACGATCCCGCCCGTCCCGGCGTCCAGCACCACCGTCTCGAACCGGCCCTCGCCGTCCCCGGTGTCCTCATCGACCCGGTAGCGCACGTGGACGCGCCCGTCCTGGGCCCACACGCCCCGAACCTGGTGGTGGGGGCGCCGGTAGGACCAGAGCTCGGCTCCGGTCGTACCGTCCAGGGCCACGGCACCGTCCCCGAGGAGGACCAGCGGCCCGTGGCTCCCCGCGTGCACCTCCTGGACCTCGGCGGCCATCGGCGGGCGCCACTCCCAGCCCGCCTCCGAGACCGCAGCCGGGACCGGGGCGGGCTCGGCGCGCCCGTCGGCGACGTGGTGCGGCACCCAGGGGACGAGGAAGCGGGCGGTCAGGCCAGCGGCCAGCGCCACGGCCAGCACCCCCGCGCCGAGAAGGAGGACGGCCCGGCGGAGCGGTCCCGGTCCGGGCCTTCGCCGGGCCATGAGCATGAACCCGCAGCCCAGCGCGACGGCACAGGCCGCCAGCCACAGGTGCACGGCGACCGGTGCGGGCTCGAAGGCCCGGGGGTCGCGGGTGGTGGCCTCGAAGGCGTCCCCCGGGAAGGCGAGCCAGGCCGCCAACAGCCCGAGTCCGGCCACCGCGCACAGCCGGAGCAGGTACCGCTGCGCACCGCCGCTCCGTCGGCCCAGCACGAGCGTGAGGGCGAGGACCGCGGCCAGGGCGGAGACGATCCACCACCCGTCCCTCCCGGGCAGGCCGCCGTCGTCCGCCACCGCGACGGCGCCGATCCACAGCAGGGCGCCGACCAGCAGTCCCGCACCGGTCCAGGCCAGGGCGTCCCCCACCCGCCCGGGCTTCTTCTCGTCCGTCACGGGACCGCTCCCCACCGTGCGATGTCCGACCTGCCGCTGGAGAACCTAGCAGGGCGTCCCGGACCGGCTCTCGGGAGGGCGCGGGCGGCCCTGGCCCCGGCTCGTGGCGCCCGGGACGGGTCCAGGGCCGCCTGTTTGGCCGCATCCGGCCAAACATGAGAACCCCTCATCTTTATGACGGTTCATCGAGGCCGCGGCGAACTCCCCGGGGCCCGGAGCCGACCCGCAGGTGGACGCCGGTACAGCGCCGCGGAACGTCCGGACCACGGGCCCGCGGTCCCGGAAACAGGCGAACCGGTGATCGTACCCACCCCGTGCCCGGACCCGCCCGGTCCGGGTCCGACCCGGGCAGCGCACCCCCGTTGCCCCGCGCCCTCCTCCCGGCCTTTAATGACGGCGCCCCACCCCCGCAGGCCGCCCCCGGCCGGGCCGAAAGGACTCCCCCCATGCCACCCCTCAACCGGCGCGGTTTCATCACCGCCAGCGCAGGCCTGGGCTT
Source organism: Nocardiopsis sp. iso_40 (assembly GCF_056173285.1). NCBI lineage: Bacteria > Bacillati > Actinomycetota > Actinomycetes > Streptosporangiales > Nocardiopsidaceae > Nocardiopsis > Nocardiopsis sp. iso_40. Next base: position 3,903,344 of record NZ_CM149666.1, read on the forward strand.
CGCCCTCGGCCTCCCCGCCCTCCCGGTCTCAGCCGCGACCCACGACAGACTCATCCGGCAGACCCTGGACCGGGTCGCCAACCCCGAAGGCACCACCTTCGCCGAGGTCGCCTCCCCCGTCGGCGACGGCTACCGACTCCTCACCGCCGGACCGGGCTGGCCGCTGGAGGTACGCGAGGACCTGGTCCCGGCACAGTCCGGCCGCGACGAACGGCGCACCCCGCTCGCGGCATTCGTCCAGTTCACCGACCTGCACATCCTGGACGTGCAGAGCCCGGTGCGCTTCGAGTACACCCACCCGATCCTCGGTTCCAGCGCCCACCGGCCACAGGAACCACTCGCCGCGATCGGCGCGTCCGCGCTGGTCCGCAGGGTCAACTCGCTCCGTGCGGGGCCGGTCACCGGGCGCCCCTTCGACTTCATGATGACCACCGGCGACAACACCGACAACCACGAGCGGATCGAACTCGACTGGCTCATGGCGGTCCTCAACGGCGGCCCCCTCACCCCCGACACCGGCGACCCCTCCCGGTTCGAAGGGGTGCAGAACTGCGGGTCGGAACTGTACTGGCAGCCCGAGAGCGAACTGCGGGACCGGTACAAGACCCAGGGCGGGTTCCCCCACCTGCCCGGGTTCCTGGACGCGGCCAGGGCCGAGTTCCACAGCCCCGGCCTGGACGTCCCCTGGTACTGCACCGTGGGCAACCACGACAACACACCGGCGGGCACGCTGCCCGCGGGCACCATGGACGAGCTCTACGTCGGCGACCACAAGCTCATGTTCGCCGACGAGGAGGTCACCGAGCGGACGGCCGAGGCCATGACCGAGGAGGACCGGCTCGGCGAGGTACCCGACGAGGTCGAGAGCCCCGCCGCTCCCGGCACCTTGTCGACCGCCGCGCTGACCTCCACCGTCACCCCCGACGAGCGGCGCGCCCCCTTCGACACCGCCGACTTCGTCGCCGCCCACCTCGCTGAGGCCAACACCGGCCCCGGTCCGGTCGGCCACGGCTTCACCGAGGAGAACGCGGACGGGGTGGACTGCTTCTACACCTTCCCGATCGCCGAGGGCGTCACGGGGGTCAGCATGGACACGACCACCCTGGCGGGGCTGGCCAACGGTTCCATCGGCAGGACCCAGTACCGGTGGCTGGAGCGCACCCTGCGCGCGTCGAGCTCGGTCTACTACGACCTGTTCGGACGGCGGCGCACCCAGCAGGTGACCGACGAGCTGTTCGTGCTGTTCAGCCACCACACCAGCGACACCATGAACAATCCGCTGCCGGACCGGCGCCGCCCGACGGAGATCCGCTACGTCGGCGAGATCCTGGTAGCCATGCTCAAGCGCTATCCCAACGTGCTGGCCTGGGTGAACGGCCACACCCACCACAACAAGGTGCGGGCACACACCTCCAACGTCCCGGAACGGGGTTTCTGGGAGATCAACACCGCCTCGCACATCGACCACCCGCAGATGGCCCGCAGCATCGAGATCGTGGACAACGCGGACGGCACCGTGTCGCTGTTCACCACCCTGCTGGAGGCCGACAGCCCATACCAGGCCGACCACGGCGACTACTCCGCCGACGGCCTGGCCTCGCTCTACCGGGAGCTGTCCGTCAACGACCTTTACGCCGACCCCGCCAACTACGGCCAGCCGGAGGACCGCAACGTGGAACTCCTCGTCGCCGCGCGGCACCCGGCACGGTAGGCGCGGACCGCAGGCCCGGGGCGGCCTCGGCGGGTGGCCCGGTGACGCGCCGGCCTCCCCGGGCCGCCCGCAGGACTACCGGGAGGAGTGCCCGCCGACCGGGACCGCCCCGTCCCCGGCGGCGGTCCCCTCCTCCACCGGCTCCCCGGCCCGACCCCCCAGGGCGGTCAGTGCCACGCCGCCCACCAGGAGCACCGCCGCCGCCAGGCTCAGCACGCTGATCCGCTCACCGAGGAACAGGAACGCCGAGGCCATGCCGAAGACCGGTACCAGCAGCGAGTAGGGCGCCACGGCGGAGGCCTCGTACCGGCGGAGCAGGTGTCCCCAGGCCCCGAAGCCGAACACCGTGGCGGCCCAGGCGACGAAGGCGATCGCCCCCGCCCCGGCCAGGTCCAGCCCCCGTATCGCGGCCAGTCCGGCCTCGGGGCCCTCGACCAGCAGGGACAGGGCGAACAGCGGCAGCGGCGGCACCACACTGACCCAGACCATCCAGCTCAGGGCGTCCGGCGGAGCGGCTCTGCGGGTGAACACGTTGGACAGCCCCCAGAACGCGGCGGCCGCCACGACCAGCACGAACGCGGTCAACGGTCCCGATCCGCCGTGGTCGTGGGCGGCGACCGCGATCCCGCACAGGGCGACGGCCATCCCCAGGTAGCGGACCGGGCGCAGCCTCTCCCGCAGGAAGAGCACCGCGAAGAAGGCGGTGAACATCGCCTGCACCTGCAGGACCAGCGAGGTCAGCCCGGCGGGCATGCCCAGGTACATGCCGGTGAAGACCAGGCCGAACTTGGCCACACCCAGTACCAGCCCCACCAGGAGGATCCACCCGAACGCGACTCCGGGGCGGCGTACGAAGAAGACCGCGGGCAGGGCGGCCACCAGGAACCGCAGAGCGGAGAACAGCAGCGGTGGGAAGTGGTCGAGGCCGACTTCGATGACGACGAAGTTGACCCCCCACACGGCCGCGACCAACACGGCGAGAAGGGAATGGGAGGGACGCATGGAACCGATCATGGCCCCACCCCGGCTTTAGCACCAGCGAAACCTTCTACTAGGTTGGTTTCAGACCTGCTTAAAGATGGGCGGGCCTCCTCGGAAGGATCCCCCGTGCTCGACCTCTCCCGGCTGCGGGCCCTGCACGCGGTACACGTCCACGGTTCGGTCAGTTCCGCCGCCAAGGCGCTCGGCTACACCCCCTCGGCCGTCTCCCAGCAGGTCACCAAACTCGAACGCGAGACCGGGACCGCCCTCCTGGAGCGCCAGGGGCGCGGGGTCGTGCTCACCGACGCCGCCGAGATGCTCGTGGGCACAACGGCCCGGATGCTCACCATCATGGAGACGGCCGAGGTGGCGCTGGAGGAGCGGCGCGGCAGGCCCTCGGGGCGCCTGACCGTGGCCGCCTTCTCCACCGCGGCCCGCGGCCTGCTCCCCCTTCCCCTCGCCGAACTCGCCCGGGAACACCCCGACCTGGACCTGCGGGTGGTCGAGGAGGACCCACACGCCACCCCGCACATGGTCGCCCAGGGGACGGTGGACCTAGCCGTCGTCCACGACTGGGACATCGCACCGATGACCGTCCCCGACGGGGTGGTGCGCACCGTGCTCGGCGAGGACCGCTGCGACGTCCTCCTCCCACGAGCACACCCCCTCTCCGAACTCGCGGTGCTCAGCCGCCGGGACGTGGCCGCGGCCCGCTGGATCTGCCAACCGCCCGGCACGGTCTGCCACGACTGGCTGATGCGGACGCTGCGTCCGGTCCTGCCCGAACCGGACATCGCCCACTTCGTGGCCGAGTACCAGACCCAGATCGCCATGGTCGAGGTCGGCCTGGGCATCGCCCTGGTCCCCCGCCTGGGCCGGGGGAGCGTCCCCGACTCGGTGGTGGTCAAGCCCCTGGACCCCACCCCGGTACGCGGTGTTTCCGCGCTCTGGCGCGAGGGGACCTCCCGCCGCCCCGCCGTCACCGAGGCGGTGCGCCTGCTACGCGAGCACGCCGCACGTCTGTGCCCTCCAACACCTGTGCCGGACCTGCCCGGTCACCGGTGAACCACCCTCGGACGGTCAGCCCTGCTCAGCCAGGGGCGGGACGCGCTCGTCCTCCGGTGCTGGTCCGGGCGGACCGCCCTCCCCGAAGGGACTGCCACCGAGCGACTCGCGGCCGTGCTCGGTGAGCCAGCCGCGGGGGTCGGGGCCGACCGCGACCACCCCGGTCGGGTTGATCGCCGTGTGCACCCGGTAGTAGTGCACTCTGATGTGCTCGAACTCGGTGGTGTCGCCGAAACCGGGCGTCTGGAAGAGGTCCCTCGCGTAGGCCCACAGCGCCGGGTACTCGACGAGCTTGCGGCGGTTGCACTTGAAGTGGCCGTGGTAGACCGCGTCGAACCGGACCAGGGTGGCCCAGAGCCGCAGGTCGGCCAGGGTGATGTGCTCCCCCACCAGGTAGCGGCGGTCGGTGAGGCGCTCCTCCAGTGCGTCCAGCCGGGCGAAGACGGCGGCCACCGCCCTGTCGTAGCGGTCCTGGTCGGGGGCGAAACCGGAACGGTAGACACCGTTGTTGAGGTCCTGGTACACCCGCGCGCTCACGGTGTCGATCTCCTCGCGCAGAGCCACCGGATACAGGTCCGGGGCGCCCTCCCGGACCAGCGGTCCCCACTCGGTGGCCATGTCCACGCTGAGCTGGTCGTAGTCGTTGGACACCAGGTGTCCGCTGGGGACGTCTACCAGTCCGGGCACGCTCACGCCGCCGTCGTAGGCCGGGTCGCGGGCCAGGTAGGCCTCGCGCAGGGCGTGGATGCCCAGTACCGGGTCCCTGTCGTCCGGGCTGCCGGTCCGCTCGGTGAACACCCAGTGCGGGTCACCCCCGATGATCTCCTGGACCGGGTCGGTGACGGCCAGCGGGACGGCCCCCTCCAGGCCCATGAGCCGCCGGGTCATCACCACCCGGTGCGCCCAGGGGCAGGCCCGGCTGACGACCAGCCGGTAGCGGTCCGGTTCGGCGGTGCGCCCGAACCGGCCGTCGGCGGTGATCCGGTCGGCGAAGGCCGCCGGCTCCCGCCTGATCTCCTCGGTGGGAAGCTTGTTGGCCCGCATACCGGCTACCTCCGACGCTCCGGGAACTGGTTCCGCCCCCGATCCTAGGTCCCGGAAAGGCAGCGCAGCGGGTTGTCCACAGGCCTGTCCCGCACGGTTCTGCCGCCCGCGCGCAGGGGCGGCCGCCGCTCTGCCCGGCGCGGGGACCGTACCCGTGCCCGGCCGGGTCAGGTCCTGGTGCAGACGTAGTAGCTGTTGAACGGATCGGTGTCGATCTCCTTGACCTCCACCTCGCCGAAGCCGGCCTCGGCCAGCATGGCCCGGGCCTTCTGCTCACCCCACGCCGTTCCCAGACCGTCGCCGTCCAGGGCCAGGGAGACCGTCATGCAGTGCATCAGGGAGACCGTGTAGACGAAGGTCGCCCAGGGCAGGTCCAGGTTCTCCCGCAGACGGCTGGAGGCCTTGATGTCCACCATCAGGAACTTCCCGCCGGGCCGCAGGGCCCGGTGGATCCCGGCGAGCACCCGGGCGGGGTGGGCCTGGTCGTGGATGGAGTCGAAGGCCGTCACCAGGTCGAACTCCCCCTCGGCGGCCATCTCGGCGACGTCGCGCAGCTCGAACCGGACGTTGGAGAGCCCCATGGCGTCGGCCTCTCCCCTGGCGAACGCGAGGGCCTCCTCGGAGAAGTCGTAACCGACGAACCGGCTCCGCGGGTAGGCGCGCCCCATCACGTTGACGGCGTGGCCGCGCCCGCAGCCGACGTCTGCCACGTCGATGCCCAGGGCGAGCCTTTCGGGCACGCCCTCCACCAGGGGCAGGGTCGTGTCGATGAGGGAGGCGTCCACCACCTCGCCGCTCTCCTCGGCCATGACCTGGTGGAACCGCTCGTAGGCGCTGTAGGGCACACCGCCGCCGTGCCGGAAGGCCTCCTCCACCCGCTCGTCGACCTGGGCCAGCATGGGCAGCATCGCCGTCAGGCGGGCCATGTTGTCGGGCCCGGCGGCGCGGGTCAGGCAGGCCGCGTGCTCCGCGGGCAGGGAGTAGGTGTCGGCGTGCGGGTCGTACTCGACGAGTCGGGAGGTCGTCGCCCCGCCCAGCCACTCGCGCACGTAGCGCTCGTTCAGGCGGGCGGCGTCGCTGATCTCCCGGCTGGTCATCGCGCCGCGGTCGGCCATCGTGTCGAACAGGCCCAGCCGGTGGCCCAGGCTGCAGATGAGGGCGGTGCTTCCGGATTCCAGGACACCGACCATCCGACCGGCGAACTCCTCCACCTTTCCCCGGTCCAGGTCCTGTGCGGTGGTCTGGGTGCTCATCACGGGCTCCTTCCCCGAAGGGTGCTTCTCCCGCACGACGGCGGGCCGTCGGACCGGCCGTGGCACCGGGGGTTCAGGGGGGTCCGTGTCCGGGCCCCGACGTTTTCGGGGCCGCTCCCGGCCAACGTGACTGAGCGGACATTCTACTCCTGGGCCCTCCGGGTCCCCAAGGGTCGGTCGGCCACGGTCGGCGGAGCGGAACGCAGTTCGGCGACGGCCTGGCGGGCCACGGACCGGCCGGCCCGGTTGGCGCCGATGGTGCTGGCCTGCGGGCCGAACCCGGCGAGGAACAGGCGCGGCTCCCGTACCGAACGGCCGTTCTCGGCACGGACGCCGCCGCCCGGTTCGCGCAGCCGCAGCGGCGCCAGGTGGGTGAGTTCGGCACGGAACCCGGTGGCCCAGATGATGGCGTCGACCGGCTCGAAGGAACCGTCGGCCCAGCGCACGCCGTCGGGTTCGATCGCGCTGAACACGGGTCGGGCAGCCAGGAGCCCCCGGTCCCGCGCGGCGAGGTTCTCCGGTGTGGCGGGCAGGCCGGTGCCGCTGATGATGCTGGGCAGTGGACGCCCCGCCCTGGCCGCCTCGTCCGCCTGACGCACGGCGCGGATCCCGCCCTCGGGGTCGTCGGTGAACTCGACCGGCCGACGGGTGGTCCAGACCGTGCTCGCGGCCACACCCTCGAGTTCGCGCAGGAAACCGACGGCGGAGGTGCCACCGCCCACCACCAGCACCCGCATCCCCGCGAAGTCCTCGGCCGACCGGTACTCGGGTGTGGAGACCTGTACGCCGCGGAAGTCCGCGGCCCCGGCGAAGTAGGGCCGGAAGGGCCGCGCCCAGGTCCCGCTGGCGTTGACCACGACCCGCGCCGCGACATCACCCTTGTCGGTCCCGACCAGGAACCCCCGGCCCTCCTTACGCACTGAGGTGACCCCGACCGGCCGCACCACGTTCAGCCCGAACCCCCGTTCGTAGCGCGCGTAGTAGTCACGCACCACGTCGCGGGCGGGCCTGGAGGCGTCCGCGGTGTCGAAGCTCAGCCCGAGTTCACGCATGCCGGGCAGGTCGTTGACCCTGTGCGCGTCGTCCAGGCGCAGCGATTCCCAGCGGAACTGCCAGGCGCCCCCGGTGTCGGGCCCCCGGTCCAGGACCACGAAGTCGACTCCGGGTTCGAGCCCCAGCCGCCGCAGGTGCCAGGCCACCGAGAGCCCGGCCTGACCGGCCCCCACGATCACGGCGTCCGCCGCGCCCGGCAGCACGCCACCCCGAACACCCGCCACGACCGCTCCTCTCCTCGTCCGTCACCGGTGGGCAACAACGGCGGGGGCCGGTTCATGCCGACGGGGACGACGGCCCCGGAACCGGCGGAACCGGCGCGGTGGGTCGAGGCCGGGGGCGGGACCGGATCGAGGCGGCCGGTACGCCGGATCTCCCCGTACGGAAGGGTTTCGCGACGGGGCGGCCACGGTCCGGTGCGGCCGCGGTGACCGGACGGCGAACAATGCGGGAAGGGGTGCCCGGGCCAGAGGGCACCGGGGTTCGGCCGTCCTAGGATCGTCGCGTCGGCGGGCCACGCGCCCCCGGCCTTTCGACGGCATCGGAGCGGCAGGACGCGAGGGCGCCCATGGGGATGGAGATCCCCGACGAACTGGCCAACCTCTTCTACGGGCTCACCGGAACCCAGTGGCCCAAGGTCGACGAGGACCGGCTGCGGAACTTCTCCGACGCGTACGCGACCGCCGAGTACATCCTGGCCACGGAGCTTCCCGATCTGGTCCTGGTCCTGCGGCGCAAGGTGCAGTCCACGTTCGACAGCCGCACCACCGAGTACTTCGAGAACTCCCTGGCCCAGTTCACCGCGGGAGAGCGCAACTACATCGGGGAGGCCGCCGAACTGGCAGGCGAGATCCGCCAGTACGCCAAGGACGCGGCCAACCAGGTCGAGTACGCCAAGTGGATGATCATCGGCCAGCTTATCCAGCTGGCGTTGGAGATCGCCTGGGCGATCGCGACGGCCAAGTTCACCTTCGGCGCCTCGCTCAAGATGATCCCCCTGTTCAAGTTCATCAGCAACCAGGTGATCCGGCGCATCCTGAACTGGCTGGTGTGGAACCTGCTCAGCCACCTGTTCGTGGCGCAGATGTTCGGCGTGACCATGGACCTGCTCATCCAGCGCATCCAGATGGACCAGGGGAACCGGGAGGGCTGGGACAAGGAGCTCACCCGGATGGCCGCCGCGGGCGCGTTCGTGGAGGGGCTGCTCAGCGCGGGCCTGTCGTTCGGCGCGGACCTGTTCCTCAGCGGTCAGCTGGCCAAGCTCTTCAGCAAGAACCTCCCCGACCCGCCCGCGCCCCCGCCGCCACCCGTCCGCGACCTCCTCGACGATCCCCCCGCCGGTCCTCCCGGACGCGGGTCGGACCCCGACGCGTTCCCGTCGCCACCGCCGCCGAGGAACGTCCCCGACACGTTCACGGGTCCCCCGCCACGGGACACCCCCGACCCCGACCCCGACCCGACACCCCCGCCACGAGACCCGCCGGGCGACGGGCCCGGCGCTCCCCCGGTGCGCGTCCCGCCGCCCCCCGGGAGCATCACCCCGGAGTTCAACCGCGACCTGGTCAACCTGTTCGCACGCAACTCCAACGAGTTCCTGAACCCGGCCCAGCGGCCCAACACCACGAGCCAGGGCGCGGGCCACGCCGGGCGGTTCGTCGACGGGTCGGGTGACGTGTTCGCCCGGCACTTCGGGGACACGCTCGGCGACACCGCCGCACGGAACCTGGGCCGGAACTACGCCGAGACGCTGCTGCGCACGTGGAACACGCCACGCATGACCTCCTCCCTGGACGACGTTCTGGGCTCCGCGCCCCTGCCCCCGAGCGCCCGGGACCACCTGGCACGGGACGTGCCGGACGCCTTCGGCCGCACCGTGGCCGACTTCGGCAACCGCTGGAGCGACCGGGCCACGTCCCTGGGCATCGGCGCGGCCTCCGGCGCGTTCGAGGGGTACGTGGGCGAGGGCCTCACCAACCTGTGGTTCTCACCCGAGCAGAAGTGGGAGGCGTCGGGCATGTCGGCGGTCGCCGGGGCCTCGAGCTCGGTGGTCCACGACCTGGCCGTGACCGGCGGCCTCAAGGGCCTGGACTCCCTCAGCGACCTGCGCGGCCTCAACGACCGCCCGGCACCGGACTTCGGCCCGACCGACTTCTCGGAGTCCGGCTCCGACGACGGCTCCTCCGACGTGTCGTCGCAGGAGGGGGACCAGCCCCTGCGGCAGGGCGGGGGCAGCGCGTTCGAGTCCGGGGACGCACCGGTCCTGCGCCTGCGAGGCGGTGGCGGGGACAGCACTTTGTCCTTCGAGAGCTACGACGGGGACGACGACGTGTCGACGCTCGCCCCGTCGGACCGCCCGGACAGCGAGTACGGCGAGTACGGCGAGGGCGACGAAAGCGGTGGAGCCCGGGAGGACAGCGGGACCGGGGAAGAAGGCCCGCGGGGTGGACAGGACTCCGCCGCGCTCCCGGGCGCCGAGGAGGCGCCGACGTTCGGCACGAGCGCCGAGGAGGGCACTCCGCGCCTGTCACCGAGCGGCGGGAGTGAAGAGGAGGGTCCGCACCTGTCCCCGGGCAACGGTGGCGAAGGGCCCGGCCCGCATCCGCCGGAGGCCCCGGCCGGGGGCATCGACCTCGGCGAGTTCTTCCGCTCCCTGAACGGCGACGCCACCGGGACCGGCTCCGGGAGTGCGCCCGTGCCGCCGCCGGTGGTGACCGCTCCCGTACCGCCCTCCGTGCCCCCCGTCGCCCCGGCCCCGTCCCCGGTTTCGAACGCGCCGGGGGCCGTGGCCTCCGGGCGCGCTGAGGGCACGGGCTCGGGCCCGTCGCGTGACGACGGCCACGGTGCGGCTCGGACAGGCGGTTCCGAGGGCGTCGTGCCCGAGGAGGTACCGGCGGCCCACGAGGTTTCGCCCGTCGCGGAGGACGGACCCTCACTCACGGAGGCAGGCCCCGCCTCATGGGACACGGAGCGCGCCTCGGACGAGGTAGGCGCACCGCGGACGGAGAGCGCGCCCGCTTCCCCCGCGCCGACACCGGAGCCTCCGTCGCCAGGCAACCGGAGCCCGCAGGGGGACTCCCCGTTCCAGGACGCACCGCCCGCGGGGCAGGAGGGCGGTCCCGTTCCCCCAGCCGGGGAGGAGGACGCGGGGCCCCCGGTTCCGGCTCAGGATTCGGATTCGGATTCGGATTCGGAGAACGGTCTCACCGAACACGGGGAGGGCCCTGCCGTCCGGAACGAGAACCCACGGGACGAAGAACAGCTGGAGACCCCCGCCGAGAGCCGGGCCGAGGACACCGACGGACTGGAGGAGCCCTCGACCGGCACCGGGAGCGTGCCGACCGACGGCGCGGACGACTCCGCTCCCCTCCGCCGAGAGGGCCCGGGCGCCGACGGTCAGGAGTCACCGGACACCGGGGGCGCCCCTCCTGCCTCGGGCGAGTCCGCCGAGGCGGCCGTGCCCGACGGCTCCGTCGCGGGAGCGGTTCCCCCGGCCGAGCCCGCCCACCGCAGGAGCGGTGCCGAGACGGAGACCCCGCGCTCCCCGAAACCGGGCGGTGTCCGCGATCCGCTCCAGGGACCGGCCGACCGTGAGCGGGGCCCGGACCTCCTACCGGGATCCGCCCCCGAGGAGTCGCCTGGTACGGCCGACCTCACCGAGGGAACGGGCCCGCGCACTCCCCCCGCCACGGAGTCCGTGGAGGAGAGGCCCCTCAGCTCCGTGAACGAGTCGGTCGACCCCCGGGACGAGCACGTCGGACTGCCGGACCCTTCCGCGAAGGCGAGGGAATCCGAGCCCGGGGGGCGCGAGGACACGGAGGCGGACAGCGAGGAGACGAAGGAGAAGGAACCCGAGGCCGGAGGTTCCGAGAGGAGGGCGTCACAGGAGCCGAAGCCCCCGGCGAACGAGCCCGAGCCGAAGGGTACCGGGGCGGAGCCGACCGAGGAGAAGCCCCCCGGGCCCCGGGACCCGATGCGCGAGGTTCCCAAGAGCGAAGAGCCCAAGAGCCAGGAACCGAAGGTCGGGGACCGGAAGGGAGAACCGGTCGAGGCCGAGGGACCTCCTGCCCGGCGACCCGAGGCGGAGGAGCCGGAGACCGAGCCGACCGATACCGCGGACACGGGCGGGAACAAGGGCGCGGACACCGGCGCGAACGCGGAAACGGGCGGGGAGAGCAGTGGCGACTCGGCGCCGGGAACCGGCGAAACGCCACAGGACACCGAGGCTCCCCAGCACACCCCGCAGCCCCCCGTACCTGTGCAGGGGCCTCCGGACAGGGCTCCGGAACCGCTCGCGGGCCCCTCCCGTACCGGGGAGGAAGCGGACGCCCCGCGGCTCAACTACCTGATCGAGTCCCGGTGGGTCGAGTCCTACGGCGTACGGGTCGACCCCGACGCCGTCCTCGACACCTTCCCGGGGCTGCCCGACGACGTCCGCACCTTCCTGGGGCAGGGCCTCTCCACCGACCCCCGGGACTTCTTCTCCGCCGACGGCGTCCGCCGGGCCTCCTCCGACGGCAGGACCTACGAGCTGCGTCTGAGCTCCGAGGACGCGTGGCACAGCGGCGGGCGGGACCGGCCGGGCGCCGCCAAGGCCAAGTACAAGGGCCTGCACGACGAGCAGACCCAGACCTCGAAGGGCGATTCCGGGCTCTCCGGCAAAGCCCGGCGGCCGGTCGTGGGCTTCCAGGCCAACCTCTTCGGGGAGGAGTCCATTCCGGCTCCCACGGTGGGCGGCCGGGTGTCGGCCTTCGGGGGCTCGTCGGTACAGCAGCAGTCCGGGGACACGGGCCACACCCAGCTCCTGACCACGGAGATGACCGGTGAGGGGCAGACCTACAGCAGCGACCTGACGGTCACCTGGCAGGTCGAGGAGGCCCCGCGCCAGGCCCCACCCGTTCCCCCCGTGGCGGACGGTGCGACGGGGCGCGACGGCTCGGAGGCCCCGCCACCGGCCACGGCCGCCACGGAGGGGGTCGACGGCATCGAACTGCCCACCCGGCAGAACCCTCCGCCGACCCGTCTCGAGCGGGGCGTGGAACTGGTGCTGATGGGCGGCGTGCAGCACCGTGAAGACCTGCCCGCGCGGATCACGTTCACGGACCTGTGGGCTGCACCTGCACCCCGCTCCGACGGCCACGGTGCCAACCGAGGCGGAACGAACCGGGACGCACGCCACGACGACAGGGCGAACCGGGACACCCCCAGGTACGGCGGTTACCTGGCCAACTCGCACCCCATCGCGATCGACTCCGTTACCCGCCGCGCCTCCGACGGTCCCGAGAGAAACGGCGCCGAAGGAGGCGGCGCGCCCCGGCCGCGAGGTGACGAAGCGCCCACCGCGCTCAACTCCTGGATCGCCGACCGCCTCGGGTTCGAGCCGCCCGGGACGGGTTCGAACACGCGCCGGGTGCTCCACCGCACCCGGGGGGACCGCGGCGCCCCGGCCGTGGTGTCACAGCCCAAGACCGGGTCGAGGGCACTGCACCGCGAACTGAACCGGCGCGGCGTGCTGGAGGTGTTCTCCGACGACGTCCTCATGACCCAGCTGCCCACCATGACGAGCGAGCCCCGGACCGTCAGCGTTCCCGACGCCAAGGGCGGATCCCGTCTGGTCACGCTCTGGTCCTACCCGGTGTCCATGGAACTCGTCCCCGACACCCCCAAGAACTTCAACATCAAACTGACCGACCGCCTCAACCGCGGCTCCGGGCTGCTCGCCAACCGCCTCAAGGGCTTCTTCGTGGCGGTCTCAGCCGGTGTGATCTCGCGCCTGCCCGGCGACGCGTTCCGGGTGGAGGCGCCCTCCTTCGAAGCGCGCTTCCAGAAGGTGTGGAGCCGCGGCCGGGGGCGCTCGGACAACGCGTGGGACTCGCACCTGTTCCACAGCACGGACACGGCCGTTTACAGGACGCGGCGCACGACCGCCGTGTGGCTCGACAACGACACCGAGCCCACGCTGTTCGACGTCTCCGCGACCGAGGCCCTGACCGCCGACGACGTCCGTCGGCTCGCCGAGGGCGGGCCCGCCGCCAATCCCGTCGAGCGGACGGGGGACCCCTTCCTGGACCGAGAGGGGGGACCGACCCACCTCGGCGACTCCCTGGTACGCGACGTGACCCACACCGACGGCACCGAGGTCCGGGCTACCGACGGGGACCAGATGCGCCCCTTCTTCCGGGACTACGCGCACCAGCTCCTGACGGAGATCGACCGGCAGTACCCCGGCCTGGTGCTACCGCACCTCGCCCTGCCGGGCACCCCGGCGCCCGCGCGCTCGCACGCGGGCTGGAACCACCGGCGCAACAGGGACCAGGCCCGGGAGAACACCGAGGTCCTCCTCGCCAAGGTCAACGCGGCCTCCTTCCGGGCCGAACCGGACGCCTGGCTGTCCGGGCAGATGGAGGTCAAGCTGGTCGAGACGAAGGTCCTGCCCTGGCTCAACGAGTTCAGGGAACGCCGCGTCACGGTCCACGACCACATCTCCGTGTGGCCCCGGGTCAGGATCACCGGCTACTCCGAGGCCGAGCCCCTCAAGAAGTCGCACACCGGCACCACCACCGGTTCGTCCTCGAGCATGAACCGCCAGGCGGGCAAGGTCACCTCGGCCACCGCTGAGGGGCGGTTCGGTTTCACGGCCCGCGGTGTGAGCAGCGGCCTCGACTCCTTCGGCCACCCCTCCCAGGCGGGCGGCGTGTACGCCCGCGCCGCCAACGAGTTCCGCAAGAGGCAGCGGAGCGAACACGGGATGTCGTCGACCGGCGAGACCAACGTCAAGGACAAGAGCGGTAGCCGCCGCCTCTTCGCGGACGCGGAGTTCTCGGCGTGGTTCGGTCCCAAGGACGGACTGGTCCCGCGCTCCTCGCGGTTCGAGGCCCCGTCCAGGACGGGCATGGGGCGCGAGGTCTTCGGCGAGGGCCCCGGGGACCGCCCTGCGCCCAGGGCCCGGGTGGAACTGCACACGCCCCGGGTGGGGCAACGTGTCCCGCTCGACTCCCCGCCCGCCGGGAACCCGGCGCCACCCCGAAGGCTCCCGGCCTCCACGGCCTCCCGCCTCTTCGGGCAGGGGCCCGAGGAATTCGTCACCACCGACCCGCGCACCGTCCGGATCCACCGGTCGACCCCACACGGGCTGGAGACGGTCACGGAGGTACCCGAACCCCGGGAACCGACCCCCCGCACGACCGGCGCGGAACCACCGCCGAGGGCGACCGCCGCCACGCCCCCCGCGGTCCTCGCGGACGACTCCGCTCGAAGCACCACCGCAAACCCGTCCCGGACCGACACCCCGGGTGAAACGGCCGGGACCACGGCGGTACGGCAGGAGGGGGAGGCCCCGCACGCCACCGGGAACGACACGCCGGGCCGCGCACCGCGCACCGACGAGGCCGCACCACCCCTGGCCATCCGGCGCACCCCCCGCGCGGAGCTGCTGTCCGGCACCTTCGGCACGGTCCAGGCCTTCAACCCCGCGGTCTTCCGCCGCGGCGAGCACGTGATCACCGTGGGGTCGCTCACCTACGGGGCCCTGGACCGCGACCACTGGGCCTTCTCCCGGTCGGTGGCCTCCCGCGACGGCAGCGCGGCCATCATCGCCGCCCACACGTCGTCGCAGACGCTGGCGGCCTCGCCCGGCCTCACGCAGAGCACCGGCGACCGGTTCCGGTTGCAACTGGATGACGGCATCGCGCCGTCGCGGACCCGGCCGACGACGGTGACCTGGTACGTGCCCACCCACGTCGTCTCGGCCGCCCTGCGCGAGTTCGCCGTGATGGAGCCCAACCGGGTGCGGGAGATCTCCTTCGGCGACGGGCTCTCCCACGAGAACGCGTTCACCGTCTCGGTCGCCGCCCGGGCGGCCTTCAACCCCCAGCCGACGGCCGAGACGGCCGGCCAGGCCCCGCGCGGTACCGTCGGCCCCGTCGTCCAGCCCGGCCTGGAGGCGCGGTACACACCGCACGGGCACGGCCAGGGCGAGTCGTCCTCGGTGTCGTACCGGATCCGTCGGGAGGTCAAGTTCACCGGCGCCACCTTCGAGTTCCTCACCAACGGCGTGGTCCTCCAGGCGACCGAGCACAAGAAGGACTTCGACTTCCTCTTCTCCGTCCCCCGGTCCGTGAAGCAGAGCGGGTACTCGGCCTGGTACGCACCGGTGAGGGACGCCCAGAAGATGATGGTCCCCGCCCTGTGGGTGTTCTCCCGGGGCCTGGTGCACGACAGCCTCACCTGGCGGCCCGGCGGCGGGGTCGAACCGGGTACCCGGCCGCCACCCCAGAGCCCGCCCGCCGGGCTCGGCACCAAGCCGGACCTGGCCGGCAAGGGGTTCGACTCCCGTCCCGCCCGGGCCCCCTCCCTGGTCGACCAGCTGGAGCAGCAGCTGAACCGGGCCGGGTGGGAGCTGACGGTCCACTCCCGTGAGGACCTGGTCAAGGTGGTGAGCGAGCACGTCGACGGCGACCGGCCGGGTACGGAGGTGCGGGTCAAGGCCCTGGAGACGCGACTGGACCCGCTCGGTCCGAGCCCGCGGATCAAGGACCGCTCGCGCGTGGCCAGGCTCACTCTCCACATCGAACGGGGCACCGACCGCGTCGACCAGTTCGGCGGGCAGATGGAGTATGTCGACCGCAACATCAAGGCGACCGGTCTGTCCCAGACCAACACCAGGATCCGGGGACAGGGCTTCGGCGGGGCGGTCGACCTGCTCGCGCCGATCGGGAACAAGGAGGACCCCGCGTCCGGGAGGCAGACCGGCGCCGTCAGCGCGGGCGGCACCCCCGCGTTCCGGCAGCAGTCGGTCACCGAGGAGTCCTCGTCGGCGGGCACCGCACGCGAGGAGACACAGGAGCGGGTGCTGTTCTCCCCCTACGCCGTGGTCACCACCCCGACCCGGGTGACCGCGCACCTGTCCTTCGGCGACCAGGTCTACACCGCCACGGCCGACGACACCGTGCGGGAGAGCGTCTACCCCCTGCCCTTCCTGGAGACGCCGGCGCCCGCTGGCGCCGCGCCCGGGACCGGACCGCGCTACGAACCGGACAGCATCGACCTGGACGGCTCCTCCTACGCCGACAACTGGGTGAGGGGCCACAAAGGACCGGACGGGAACGGCTTCCAGGACGGCGAGGGCGGCCTCTCCGCGATCCCCCTCGCCATTGAGGGGGAGGCGAAGGTCCTGCTCGACGCCGCCGTGGTCAACGCCGCGCTGGTCGGCGGGTGGACGAGCCCCAACGGCAGGCTCGACCTCAACGCGGCCGAGGTCGCGTCGGCCACCCGGTACCTGGACGGGCGCATCTCCGACATCGAGCGGACCGCGGGGATCACCGCGCGCAAGGACGAGACACTGCTGCTGGCGCTGACCCCCGACGCGACACGGGAGACCACCGTACTGGCGGAGTTCGGGGGGACGGTGGTCAGGACGCGTGCCCTGCTCGACACCGGGTCGGCCACGATCGAGGGGGTCAGCAACGACAGCCGCGCCCGCGACTCGGACCAGGAGGGCGGGCGACAGTCGCACACCAGAGCGGAACAGCGGGCGAACAACGTCGGTTTGGGCGGCCAGGCCACGGAGACCGGGCGCCCGGCGGACCGTGTCCGCGAGGCCGCGGAGGCCGAGTCGGCGGCCCTGAGCGGCGCCCGCGGCGGCAGCTCCGCCGGACAGCGGCACGGAGCCGTGGCGAGCGGGCCGGGGACCAAGCGGATGTTCCTCGTCCGTATTCCGGCGCGCTGGCTCGTCTGGGCGGAGAGCACGGACGGCACGGCCCCTCCCCGCGGGGGGCAGGCCGACTCCTCGGTACTGCGCTGGATCGACGCCGACCAGGCCCGGTCCTGGGGGCTGGCCACCGACTCCCCGGCGATCGAGCGGTACGCGAAGGCGGAGGCGGCGTTCGCCAAGGCCGACGCGGCCTACTTCAAGGCGCGCGGAGAGCTCTTCTCCTTCGTCGGCCGCATCGACGAACCCGGGGCCGGCGGAGAGGGCCTCCGGCAGCGCTACCGCGAACTGGAGGACGGCTACCACGACCTGGAGGGGGTCCGAAACTCCACGATGCGGGATCTGGTCGACGCGTTGCGCGACCTGCGGGAGACACGGCCCCCGGTCGAACCGCAGCCGCTGGTCGCGCCCCGGACGGAGCCGGAGGGTGACCCGCCACACGGCGGGGAACCCGCACCCCGGCCGCCGGAACAGTCGCTCCACGAAGACCCTCTCGCCCCTGAGGGTGTCGGCGGCACCGAGCGGTCCGCACCGGACGTCGAGCTGCCGCCGTCCACGGCCGACCCGGTGGAGGAGGGTGACAGGCGCGAGGGCCTGACGACGGGCGGGCCACTCACGCCCTGGTCCGAGGCCGGGGACACCTTCGACGACAGCGACCTCTACGACGCCACTCCTCCCGGCTCGCCCCGCCCGCAGCCCGTACACGACACGCCACCGGCCCTCCTGCACCGCCCGGAGTCCGCCGGATCCGACCCGGCGGGCACCGGACTCACGCGGGAGGTCCCCGGAACCGACGGCGGGGCCCCGACACCCGAGGCCGCGCCGTCCGAGCTCCCGAAGCCGACGGCCCCGGCCGCACAGGAGAGCACCGAACACGAGGATCCGCCCGTACCGCGCACCGAACCATCCTCCACGACCGGGGAAGGGCCCCCGCCGCCCGCACCGGACCCCCACCCGGCCGAAACCGCCGGGGAGAGCACCGGGACCGGAGAGCACGACACCCCCGGGACACCGCCGCCCCCTCCGCGGGAGACCGTGGGAACGGACGGCGGGGACGGCATCGCCACCACCGCCCACGCCTCCGACCGCGACAGGGCCCCGGCCGACGATGCGGCGGCCCCGCCTGCCCACGGCCTGGGCCGCCGGGACTCCGCGGGAATCCTCCGGTTCCCCTCCGAGACGGACGTCGCCGGCTACGGCGACCTCCTGCACGACCCCGACTTCAACCCCAACACCTACGACGCGCTCCCTCCCCGGACCCGGAGATACGTCGACGCCTACACGGCCGAGAGCTGGGTCGCCGAGTTCTCCCGTCTGCGGCCGCTGAACGAGGCGACCGTACAGGCCGAACTCGACCGGCGGCGGGAGGAGGGCGCCGCGCACCCCGGCTGGACCCTCTACGAGGTCAACGGCGACCGGTGGCCGACCCTGGAAGCCCTCCCCCGGCTACTGAACAGCAACAGGCTCACCCCCGACCAGGATGCGGTCGTCAGGAGCGTCATCGAAGCCCCCTACCCCGAGAGCGCTCTGGAGGACCTCCGGAACCGCGCGGGCAGTGCGGGCCTGATCGCCGACACGCTCCGCGACAAGAGGGGACGCGGGAAATACCCCGACGCGCAGGACGTCCTGAACGTCATCGAACACCTGGACCGCGCCACCGGACGGAGCCTGCCGGAGGGAGTGGAGACGGTACGCGGGGTGTTCGGCTTCGAGCACCTGGCCCCGGGCGCGACAGCCGACCCCTCGTCCCTGATCGGCGAGACCTACACGGATCCGGGATACATGTCCGTCTCCCTCGGCACCCGTCCCGGCGCGGCAGGCGGCTCCCCGACCGACCTCGTACGGTTCTCCCTCCCACCGGGCACGCGGGGCCTGTGGGTGGGCGACCGGAGCCTGCACCCCAGCGAGCGCGAGATCATCCTCGCCCGGGGGACCTCCTACCGGATCCTCTCCGTCGAGCGGTGGGGCCGGGGGTACGTCCTGCACGCCGAGATCCTTCCCGCGGAGCACCCCCCGCAGCCCGACCCCGACACGGGCGACGGGTCCACCGAGGAACCGGGGCCAGGAGAGGGGAACGGGCGGTCCCGGCAGGAGGAGCTGAACACGGCGTTCTCCGACGCCCTCAGTCCTCCCCCACCGCCATGACGCGCGTCCCCCCGTGTACACCCGGCCGTCGACGCGCGCACGCGTTCCCTTCACCGCCCGGCGCTACAACGTGAGGGGAGCGGGGCGCAACGGGACCCGGGCGGCGGGAAGGCGCCCCGCACGGGAAGGAACGACGATGGCCGACGGCAACCTGACAGTCCACCCCGAGGAGATGGCCCGCGCCGGGGAGGCGCTGCGTGAACCGGGACAACTCGTCCGCGAGACGTTCGCGCGCCTGGCCTCGGAGCGCCGGTCGATGGGTACCGTCTGGGAGTCCGGCGACGACATCTCGGACTCGCTCAACGAGAACCTCACGCCCCGGGTGGAACTGCTGGACCACTTCGGCGAGGCCCTGGGCATCGCCTTCGACCGCACCGCCGACGTGGTGCTGGGGTCGGCCCGCAACTACGACGTCTCCGACGAGTACGCCTACGACATCAGCGACAACATCGACCTCCCCGGGGGCCCCGGCGACGGGCGGCGCTGACCCCCTCCGCCCGGCCCAGGCGGAGAACGGCGCCCCCGCGGACCCGCGTCCGAGGAGGCGCCGCCGGGTGGCCGCCGGATACCGGGGCCGCGCTCACTCCTCGCCGCGGGGCCTCAACACCCGTCCCCGGCCCGCCTTGTGCGGCTTGACGGGCTGGGGCCTGCGTGAGGGCGGCGCCTCCTCGCCGTCCGCGGCCTTCCCGGGAGGGGCCGGTTCGGTCACGGAGGTGCGCGCCCGCGGTTCCCGTGTCGCCCGCCGGGCCGCGACGCCCTCCCGTTGGGCCGGGGCCGAACCGGACCGTTCGGGGCGGCGGACCGGGCGCTCCCCCTGCTCCGGCACCGACGGCCGCTCCGCCCTGACCACTCGGACCCGCCCGGCCTTGCGCCCCGGCACGCGCGCGTGCCGGACCCCGGTCCTGGTGCCCTCCGAAGCCGCCTCAGCCGGTACCCGTGCGTCCCCGCCGGAGCCCGGGAGACTCCGGTCGGCGGCCTTCGCGGTCTGATCCGCGACCGAAACCGGAGTGGACTCAGCGGCGCTCTCCTCCCGGCCCGGACCCTGATCACCGTCGGCCCCAACGGTGACAGGACTCTCCGCAGCAGTGCCGGACGCGGCCTCCCCGGGGTCCGCCTGTGACGGGGCGGCGGGGGCTGTAACGGGCTCTGCGAGCTCGGAGGCCGCAGCGGGCGCGGCGGCCTCGGAGGCGGTCCTCCCACCGCCTTCCTCCGGACCTGTGCTGTCCCCGGCCTCCTCTCGGACTCCCTCAGCGGAAGCGGTACCGGGGTCCTCAGCTTTCAGGGACCTCGCCTCGTCCGTGTCCTCGGCGGCGGGCTCCACCTCTCCAGCCCGGTCGACCGGTCCCGTCTCACCCGCGTCGGCGGTCGGTCCGGTCCCGTCCCACCAGGTGTCGTCGTGGTCGTCGACTCCGGCGGCACCGGCCGCCTCCCGCGCGGGCGCACCGGTGCCCGCGCCCCCGTCCGCGTCCCCCTCCTGGAACCCCAGGAAGGCGGCCTCGACGGACGCACCGTCGTCCGGGGCGGTCCTGGACCCGCGTCCGCCGTCGCGGTCCGTGGCCGCCTCACCGTCGGCGGTACCACCCTCCGCGGCGTCGGCGTCCCGTGTCCCGTCGTTCCGGGCCGGTCCCGTGTCGGACTCCCCGGTCAGGTCCTCGCCGAGAACGTCGGCGTCCTCGTCCCAGAAGCGGGTAAGCCGTTCCCAGGCGGCGGCGTCGCCCACCCGGGTGAATGCGTCGTCATCGTCCCAGTCCTCGGCCACGAGCACCGGGCGTTTCCGCGTCCCCTCGTCCCCTGGGCCGGTGCCGACCCGTGAGGCGGACCGGCTCGGCCTCTCCGACAACGTGTGGTCCGCCTGGTGGTAGGCGCGTACGGCCTCGTGGACCTCCTCGGCGGTCGATCCGGGCCAGGAGCAGTGGAACAGGGTGGAGAGCGGCTGACTGGTCTGCGAGATCAGCCCGTCCTCGTCGACAGCGCAGTTGCCGCCCAGAGGCCAGCTCCCCAGGATGACGGCGGTCAGGCCGCGGTGCTGGCCGTGCAGCAGCAGTCCCGACAGCGCGTGCTCGTGCCCGGGGTCGGGCGAGGCGATGAGGACGAGCGGAGCCCGCTCGTCCTCGGCCATGGCGTGCAGCTCGGAGGCCAGGAACGCCACCGCGTCCTCGGTCGCGGACACCATGGTGACCGGGTCGCACGGCCGGTCGCGCAGCAGGTCGCGGCCGGTAGCGCCGAGCAGCCTGGCGGCCTCGCGCTCGGTGATCAGGACACGTACCGCGAGGGGCTCGGACGGGTCCAGGGCGTTGGCGATCAGGCGCCGGGCCGCCCCGTCCGCACCCTTGCCGGTGAGGCCGAGGCCGGGGACGTGGTCGAGTTCCACGGTCACGCGCTCGTCGATGTCGTCACCGGGCACGGGGCGGGCGGGCGGCGCCGGAAGCGCCAGGCGGCGCGGGCGCCTGGTCAGTCGCGGCCGGGGCAGGCTGAGCGCCATCCTCGGCACGAAGGATCCCCGCTTGCCGAGCAGGAAGCCCCCGGCGAGCCCGGCGAAGCCCACGGCCCCGGCGACCGCGCCGTCCGGGACCTCCAGGATGACGACGCGGGGACCGTCCTGCGCCTCCTCGGAGAGGTCGGAGGTGTGCTCCACGGTGACGACGGACGAGGCGGTCTCCTCCGCTTCCTCCGCCGCCGTTCCGGTCCCCTCGTCGGCGCTCTCTCCGCTCTGCTGCTGCGCTGGGGCCTGCGCCGGGGCCAGGGTGTAGGCGATCTCGACGCGGCGCTGGCTCTCCGGCGGCCCCTCGACCGGCAGGTCGGATCCCCTACCGGTGACCTCGGTGTCGGGAGCGTCCTCGCCCAGCGACTCGGCCAGGTGGTCGGCCACAGCCCGGGCACGCTCCTCGGACAGCTCCTGGTTGCGGTCGGGGTCACCGCTGGGGTCGGTGTGGCCGGTGATCTCGACGGGGACGTTCTCGTCCCAGTGGTCGGCGAGCATCTCCACGGTGGGCGCAAGGTCCTCCCGCATCCGCTCGGTGAGTTCGGCGGACCCGAGCTCGAATCCGCTGACGGTGCGGGTGCGCTCGACCGGGCCCTGTTCCGCCCGGTGGTGCGGTGCCTGCGGCGCGCCGTCCCCGCGGTCGGTCTCCGGGGCCTCCTCCGCACGGTCGTCCGCCGGAGCGACGGTGTCGGCGAAGGCCGCGGCGGGGGTGACGGCGGTGGCCGCGACCGCGGTGGCGGCGATCGCCTGCAGGGGACCGAGCGGGCGCAGCCGCAGGGGCGCACCGCGCAGGCGTGCCGCCCCCTCGGCGGCCAGGGCCAGTGCGAACAGGCCCCACAGAGCCCACAGGGCCGTGATCATCGCGGCGGGGAGGACCCCGGGGGGCAGCCGCCAGCCGCGCAGGTGCGCCAGGGCGACGTCCCACGACGCGGGCAGTTCGGGCCAGGCGACGTGCCAGACGAGGACGTAGGGGATACCGATCAGGAGGGCGAGCGCGAACAAGGCCGCGCCGAGCCTGCTCAGATGGTGCATCTTCGCCTCACAGGGGTGGGGGTCAAGGGGTCTGCTGCGTGCGGGGGCGCGCGGTGGCCGTCGTCTCCACGGTGGTCGAGCCCACCGGCAGCAGGGTGAACGAGTACGGGAGCGTACAGGTCACGGTCACGGACCCCTGGTCGACGGTGACCGTACCGGTGGCCCCGGCCGCGTGGAGGAAGGACTGGGCCGCGGCCGCGGCGGCGGAGGCGTCCAGGGGCACCTCCTCGGCACCCTCGCGGTAGGCGTCCCAGTCGAGCTGTTGGACTCCCACGCGCGCGGCCTCCTGGGCCAGGGTCGCCGTCTGGCGGCGTGCCTGGAGCAGCTCCCCGCCCTCGTAGACGAGGCCCAGGCACGCGATGAAGCTGACGACCATGATCGCGACGAAGGAGGTGACCTGGCCCCGGTCGTCGCGCGGCGCAAAGGTGCTCACGGGGTCCCCCGGAAGGTGTCCACGGCGACGGTGGCGCCGCCCTCGATGCTGCGGCTGCCGGGGAAGGCGACCCCGAGCAGGTCAGAGAAGCTCACCGTGCAGCGCACGGACACCGAGACCGCCCCGCCCGCGACGAGACCGCCGTGGTCCACCTCGGTGCTGTGGTCGGAGCAGGCCAGCCCCTGCTCCTGGAGCGCCGCGGAGGCGATGGAAGCCGCCGCGGCGGAGGCAGCCCCCGGGGTGCGCTCCAGTGACGCGGCGCGGGCGGCGGCGTGGGCGGCCTCGTCGACGGTGGTACCCGCGTCGACGATGCGCCCGGCGAAGACCATGAGCATCGCGAAGACCAGCAGGCCGGGGGCGACGATGGCGAGTTCAACCGCGGCGGAGCCCCGGTCACGGTTGTTCATGGGGTCGCACCTCCGGGTACGAAGCGTTCGACTGGGGCGACCGACACGTGCTCCACCGACCAGTCGACCCCGGGAACGAGGCTCGGGACGGTGCCGTTCACGGTGACGCGGACCTCCTCGGCTCCGCGGTCGACGGAGACACCGACGTCCCTCAGCACCGACCCGGAGGGCGGGACCGCCGGAGCGGACCCGCCCTCCACGGTGCGCGACTGCTCGGCCGTACGGCGTGCGAGGTCGGCGGCGACGTGTTCGCCGTGCATCCACAGGGCGGCCTGGACGACCAGCATGACCAGGAGGAGCAGCGCCGGGGCGGCGATCGCCAGCTCGGCGCTGCCCCGGTCGTCTTTCGGCTGTCGCAACGGGGTCCCTTACAGTTTGCCGATATCGGCGATCTTTTCGTCGGCGAGACTGCCGATGGCGGCCGTCGCAGCGAGGGCGACCGCGATGAGCACCGCGGAGACGATCACCGTCTCGGTGGAGTAGCCGTCGTCCTCCTTGGGCAGGGTCAACGCGGTGAGGATGCGGTAGTACAGCTCTTTCATGGTGCTACTCCACTCGGGGAATCAGGTGCTGAAGAGGATGAGGCTCATGGCCGGGTAGCCCAGCAGGACCAGGAATCCGGCGAAGAGGAGGACGACGGGCAGACTCATCCGCTCGGTGGCGGACTGGGCCTCGGCCTCCATCTCGGCGAGGAACTGCACGCGCAGGGTCTTGGCCTTGGCCGCCAGGGAACTGCGCACGCGGGCGCCGTCGGTGCCGGCCAGGTGCAGGCTGGCGGCCAGCTCCGCGAACTCGGGGGCGTCGTACCGCTCCCCCAGGTCCCGCAGGGCACGCCAGACGGGGACGCGTGTGAGGGAGGACTCCCGCAGGGTGTCGCGGATGGCCGCCATCGCCCAGCCGCCACCGTTGGCGGAGGCGTCGGCCAGGGCGCCGCTGACGCCCGCGCCCCCGGCCAGGGAGACCACCACGAGGTCGGCGAAGCCCGACAGTGTGCGGCGCATCTCCTCCCTGCGCTTGGTGGCCTCGTCGTTGAGGGACAGGTCCGGGGCGAACCACATGAGCGCGGCGAACCCCGCCCAGAACAGCAGGGCGAGGGAGGGCGCGGGCAGTGCTCCGAAGGAGGCCAGGAGCATACCCATCAGCGGGGGGAGGAAGAGGCCCACAAGGGTGCTGGTGGTCTTCTCCGCGAGATAGCTCCCCGCTGCCCGGTCGCACACGCGCAGGAGCCGGGTGGCGCGCGGCCCCGGAAGTCCGGCGGCGTGCAGCAGGGGGACGCCGATCCGACCGAGCCGGGACAGCAGCCCGTCCTCAGAGGAGCGCAGCGCGGTCCGCGCGGGAGGGCGCGGCCCCGCCAGGCGCTCGGCCAGGCTCGGTCTGGCCCAGCGCGCCGCCGCCAGCGCCCACAGGGCCAGGCCCAGGGCGGCACCCGCCAGGGCCGCCGCGGTCAGGGGAGTCACAGGACGGCCTCCTTGGCCGGGTCGGGCGCGAGGACGCGCGGACCTAGGGAGAAGCGGGACATGCGCGTCATCCACACCACGGCGGTGCACCAGAGGGCGCCGATGCCCGCCAGCACGATCTGGCCGAGGACTCCGTCGAAGGGTTCGAGGTACTCGGGGTTGAACAGGAGCAGGAGGGCCCCCATCCCGAGGGTGGCGCCCATGATGATCCGCGAGGAGGTACGCAGCCGCGCCCGGCTGGCGGAAACCTTGACCAGCATCGCGGCCTGGTCGCGGGCGGACTCGGCCAGCGCCCCGAGCAGGACGCCCAGGTCGGTGGCGTGCCGGGTGGCCGCCATGGACAGGGCCGAGGCGACCAGGTCGCCGGTGGGGTTGTCGACGGTCTCGGCGAAGGTGTGCAGCGCTTCCCGGGGCTCACGGCCGCGGCGCATGTCGTCGGCGAGCCGTTGGACGGCCTCGCGCAGCGGCTCGGGGGCGATGGGTGCGGTGGCCGCGACCGCCTGGTGCAGGCCCGAGGACCCGGCCATCAGGTCGCGCAGCATCTCGGTCCAGGCGGCCACCGCCTCGACGCCCTCGACCTGTCCCCTGTGCTCGGCGTCGTTGCCCAGGACCTGCGGGGCCCACCAGGCCGCTGCGGCGACCAAAGCCCCCGCCACGGGCCAGCCCGTGAGGAACCAGACAGCAACAGCGGCGGCGGCCGCGAAGGCGACCTTCCCGGGACGCGGCAGCCGCCGGGCCCCGCGGCTCCGGAGGCGCGGGGCAACCAGGGGCGCGGCCCAGACGCACAGCAGGAACAGTCCGAGGCCGACGGTGCCCCCAGCGGTGGCCAGAAGGAGCGTGTTCACCGGCCCCACCCCGCCGTCTCGGCCTGTAGGGACATGGGGTCGAAACCGTGGTCCACGAGCGCGTCGAGGGTGTCGGGGCTGGGCGGGGCGGCGGCCAGGCGGCCCTGGCGCGGCGAGTAGCGGTAGATCTCGTTGGAGACCACGTTCTGTCCCTCCGCCCCCACGACCTCGCGGACACTGGTGACGCGGCGCTCACCGGTGGGCAGCGCCGAGACGTGCACCACCAGGTGCACGGCCGAGGCCACCAGGGACGCGGTGGCCTCCAGCGGCAGGCGCTCGGCGGACTGGGCGGCGTAGGCGCCCAGCTTGGTGAAGGCCCCCGACGATCCGGCCGCGTGCAGGGTGGTGAGGCTGCCGTCGTTGCCCTGGCTCATGGCGTTGAGCAGAGGGACGGTCTCGCTGCCCCGGGTCTCCCCCACGATGACGCGGTCGGGCGACATACGCAGGGCGGTGCGGACCAGGTCGGCGATGGTGATCTCGCCGACGCCCTCGATGTTGGCGGGGCGTGCCTGGAGTGCGACGCAGTCCGGGTGGGCGTCCCGGTCCCGGTCCAGACCGAGTTCGAAGACGTCCTCGATGGTGACCAGGCGCTCGGTCGGCGGGATCTCCGAGGCGAGGGCGCGCAACAGCGTCGTCTTGCCCGCACCGGTGCCCCCGGTGACGACCGTGTTGCGGCGGGCGGCGACCGAGGCCCTGAAGAGGGACACCAGCGCCGGGTCGAGGGTGCCGAGCTTCTCCAGGCGGCGCAGCGAGGAATGGGTGTGCCGGTGGCGGCGGATCGACACCGAGGGCTGGCGGGAGACCTCCATGACCGCGTTGAGGCGTTCGCCGCCCGGGAGCTGGAGGTCGAGGATGGGGGCTCCGGGGTCGAACCGGCGCTCGCCGCTGGAGGACTCGGCGGCCAGGCGGCGGACCAGGGCGACGACCTCGTCGGCATCGGTGAACAGGTCAGCGTGCAGGCGGCGGCTGCCGTCCGCGAGCCGTACCCAGGCGTCCACGCCGTTGATGTTGATGTTCTCGATCTCGGGGTCGTCGAGCAGTGGTTGGAGCGCCCCGACCCCGGTGACCTGGGCCAGCGAGGCGGAGGCGATCGCCGCCTCGGTCTCGGAGTCCAGCAGGGGGCGGCCCTGGGCCAGGGCGGCTCGGGCCGCCTCGTCGAGGACGTTCGCGATGATCCGGTCGGCGCGGGCGCGGTGCGCCTGCGGGGTGTCGGGCTCCTCGCCGCGCGTCTCCTCGCTGACGCGCCGGGCGGTCTCGGTGGACACGTAGGCGACCCACTGGGCCTCCACCCGGTCGGCCTCGGGGTCGAGGAAGCGGTCGGTGCCGGACACACCGATCTCGTCGGGGAGGCTCATTGCGCCACCCCCGAGGACAGGAACGCGTGTACCGGGTCGGGCTCGGACGCGGCGAGTGCGTGCGCGAGCCGGTCGGTCGCCCTGAACAGGGGGCGGCGCTGGGGCCGGGCGATGTCGCGTTCGCCCCGCAGGAACTCCGCGGACCGGGGGTCGTCGGGGACGCGACCCCACACGGCCGAGCCGAGGGCTCCCACGATCTCCCGCACGCCGCCCCGGCCGCCGGAGACGACGACCCTGAGGTCTCGGGCGGGAAAGGAGGGGGCGAGCAGGTGCTCGCGGGCGCGCCGCAGTTCGGTGAGCCGTTCGGAGACGACGAGCACGGTGTGGTCGGCCATGGGGACGAGGGCCCGGGCCGGGGAGGACGCGGTCAGGCGTCCAAGGTCCAGGACCACGACCGGGGCCGACATACCGGTGAGGGCGAGGTGGTTCTGACCGATGAGGCGTACCGCGCCCTCGGCGGGATCGCCGGTGACGGGCGCGGGGCAGACCAGGAGCCCGCCGGGCAGGGTCTGGGTGTGGCTGTCGGGGTCGGCGCCGCCGCCCCCGCGCATGGCCGCGGCGAGAGTCGTCAGACCGGGCTCGGTGGAAATCCGGCGCCAGACGGCGACCGCCCCTCCGGCGGGGTCGGCCTCGACGAGCACTCCCGGGGACTCCCCAGGCCAGACCGCGGCCAGGGCCATGCCCAGGCTGGTCACCCCCGGGGCCCCGCCCAGGGAGAAGACGGCGACCGTTCGTGTCATCACGCGCCCCCGCGCGGGTGGACCTGGACGAGGCTGACCTGCCCCGCGGAGGCTGCGGCGGCGACGCGCGCGGCGTCCGCGGACGCGAGCAGCAGCTCGACGGTGACCGCGCCCTCGACCCCGGGGTCGGGGGTGAGACTGCGGACCAGTGCCGCGTAGGCCTGGGGACCGCCTTCGGCGTCCTCGTCCGCGCTGACCACCACCGACACGGCGGCGCCCGCACCCAGGGACGCGGGGAAGCGTCCGGGTTGGAGGGTGGCGCCGACCATCGCGCGGTCGGACTCGGGGAACTCGGCGTCGGCGCCCAGTGCGCTCTCCGCCAGGACCCCTCCCTCGGGGACGGGGAGGGTGAGGGTCTGCCCGACGATCTCCTCCAGACCGGAGGCCGCCACGAAGGAGATGTCGGAGGAAACGGTCATCTCGGAGACGCGCAGGTCGGCGGCGGTGAGGACATGGCCCGCGGGCAGGTCGCTGTCGGCGACCACGACACCGGTCCGCTCGTCGAGGCGGTCCAGGGCGATGACCCCGCTGAGCGCGCCCGCCGTCGTCAGTGTCAGGGCCAGGACCAGCCAGCGCCAGCGCCTGGCTCCCCCGCCGGAGAGCCGTACGGCGGGGGGCTGCTGTTTCTGGCGCTCCGTCCCGGGGGGCGGGGCCGTCGTCGTCTCCACCACGTCTGTCTCAGTTCTTCTCGGTGTTAGTGGGTGTCCGTGACGAGTCCGTGCGACTCGCGGACGGTGAGGTCGACCTCGGAGGTGCTGGTGAGCTGGTCCAGGGTCCCGTTGCCGCCGTCGGAGAAGCTCCACTCGGTGTCCCAGAGGACGCGGACGGTGACGGTTCGGGTGCCCTCGGGGGCCGTGTCGGAGGCGAACGTGTAGACGTGCCCGCAGTCGGGGGAGGCCGAGGCGGCGTCGTGCGCCGCCGGGTCGAACGGGGTGCCGGGGCCCTCGCACTCGACGGTGGTGCCGTCGCCCATGGTCCAGGCCGTGCGCACGGGGGCCGCCGTCACGGTGAGGGACGCGGAGCCCAGCTGGGCGGAGACGGATTCGGCGTCCCAGGTCTCGGGGTCGACCCACAGCCACAGGGGGGTGTTGACCAGGACGAGGGAGTCGGTGCCCGGGGAGGTGGCGATCTGCGGCTCGGGCAGCTCGAAGGAGGCCATGGCCTCCTGCAGGGAGGTGAGGGGGTCGGTGCCCTCCTCGCCCTCGGCCGCCTCGGCGAAGATGGCGTCCCAGTCGAAGTCGTTCTCCCAGTCGACACCGATGTCGTTCCAGTCGATCGCGTCCCAGTCGACGGCGTCCCAGTCGACGTCGTCGTACTCGCCCGAGCCGGTGCCGCCGGTACCGCCCGTTCCACCGGAGCCGGGGCTGCCCGGTACGCCTCTGTTTTCCAGGAACCAGCGCAACAGGATCTGGCAGCCGTTGCCCCCGGAGGTCCCGCACTCGACGCTGCCGAGAAAGGAGCTCTCGTCGGCGTGCGCCGCCGGTGCGGCGCCCACGGTGGTGAACACCAGGGCCGCTGCGACCGCGGTCGCAGCGGGGGTCAGGGGTCTCAACATGATCCGGCCTCCCAGATACGAAGTTCGGACACGCGCCAGGCGAGCCCGTCGTGGATGAGCGTGGCGTCCACCTGTCGGGGGCCCGCCGTGCCGCCGACCCCGCCGACCCGCCAGTCGGAGTCGTCGACGCAGTCCTCGACGACCGCGAGCTCGGGACTCTCGACGCTGACGACGGGGTCGAGGGCGGGTTCGCCGTCGGCCGTACCGCCCGCAGCCGCCTCGGCCAAGGCCGTACGCATGAGTTCGCGCGCTCCGTCGACGGCGTGGTCGTCGAGGGCGCGCGAGGCGTCCTCGTCACCGTGGGAAGCCGCCACCACGGCGTCCCACATGCCCGTGTAGGCGGCCAGGGCGGCCTCTTCCTCGCCGGTAGCCGGGGCGTCGGTGGCCGGGGCTGTTGCGGCGGGCTCGGCCCCCTCCCCCGCGTCGGTCTCCGGTTGAGCGGCGGCGCAACCGCTGGCCCAGAAGAGGCTGGCACAGAGGAGGTAGGGGGCGGAGAGAACCGCGGCGCGGGAGAAGGCGGGGTTCATTTCGGCCTGATCCCTTCGATGTACTCCGCACGCCGGGGCGGGGCTAGGGGGTGAGGGTGGAGAGGGGTTCGGTCCCGTGGACCGGAAGCGGGGATATGGGCGACATGTGTTTTTGCTTGTGTTTTGTTGCATCTGCGCCAGCCGAGAGCCTACCGATCGCGCGCAAAGCCCAACAACCCTCTCGCAGGTGAAAAGCATGCAACAAAACGGATCCCGAAGAGATCCGAAACCCGCCGCCACGGAGAAGTACCCCCTCCGCAACCCGTCCTGGCAAGCACAGGAAACACGTAAAGGGGGACAAAAAACCACATCAACGGTGGTGCACCACCCGCCGGGTACTGCCCCGCACGACAACGGGGCGTCCCGCATCTCGGACTCGACCGCGACACCCCGCGCAACCGCCGACACACCGGAAAGTGACACCTGCCACACCCGAACCTCCGCCGAGGGAACACGGAGGTCACGGGAGAGGCTGTCGGGGACTCCCCGAAAGCCGTCACACCGCCAAGGGAAACGAGGTCGAAACAACCCGCTTGTGTGACGGGAGGCGAACGCCGGTCCTTCACCATCCCGATTCCACCTCACCATCGCATGGTGCTAGCGTTGCCGTCGCTTCGGAGTCGCGTGGCGCGGAAGGGGTCGAACATGCCGATTGACCCCAGCAACATGAGCGACTCCGGCCGCAACACCATCAAGGTCCTGCTGGGCATCGACCTGCCGCCCGCCAGCGCTCCGAGCATGCGCGCGGTATCGGAGGTCTACGACCGCCTCTCCCACCAGCTGACCAACGAACTCACCGACGTCATGAACACGACGCGGTCCCGGGTCAGGCGGAACTTCGGCGGTGCGGCCTCCGAGCACTACGACCGGTCCCTGGCGGCGTTCACCACCGGGGACCGCGACTACGTCGGCAAGGCCGCGAGCACGAGCCGGATGCTCTCGACGGAGCTGCGCAAGGCGGCCGCCAACCTCGACTACATGGTGGCGATGGTCTGGGTCCAGCTGGCCCAGCTCATCGCCGAGATCACCTGGGCCATCGCCATGGCCAAGTTCACCTTCGGCGCGAGCCTGAAGTGGATCCCCATCTTCAAGGCGATCCGCAGCCTGGCGGTCAGACGGCTCCTCGCATGGCTCCTGTTCACCGTCCCCACCCACCAGATCATCAGCCATGTCTTCGCGAGCTTCGGTGCTCTGGTACAGCGCGTCCAGATCGCCAAGGGGCACCGGGACGGATTCGACCAGGGCCTGATCAACGACGCACACGTGGGAGCCGTGTTCGAGGGCCTCCTCTCGGCCGGGCTCTCCGGAGGTATCGGAGCGTTCCTCAACAAGGGGTTCGTGAAGTCCTTCACGAACAACGTCGACGATCTGCGCGTGCTGCCCGACCCCGTCCCCCCGCCCCCCAAGAGCGGTGCCGTGCCCGACGCGGTACCGCCGCCCAAGACCGGCCCGGACGTACCCGCCTCCCCGGCGCCGCGGCCCGATCCGGAAGTGCCCACGGCCCCGACGCCGCGACCCGACCCGGCGCCCGAGGGCGGACCGTCCCCCGTTCCCGACGCCGGGCCGGGCACGCGCACGCTCAACGAGGACCTCGCCAACCTCTTCACCCGTCATCGGGACGAGTTCCTGTTCCCGTTCAACCCCAACGCCCCCACCGGCGCCCGGGCCTGGGACAACGCGGTCAGCCAGTCGGCGTTCCGCAACGACGTGGCAGACGTGTTCCAGCGTTCCTTCGGCAGCAGCGTGGGAGCCGACCAGGCGAGGCGGCTGGGCGATGACTACGCGAACACGCTGATTCGGTCGTGGAACGAACCCGATCTCGGACCGCAGCTCTCCAGGACGCTCGGCGACCAGCTGCCCCCACACGTGCGCGACCACCTGGTCGACGTGCCCACCAACCTCAACGGGTCCCTGAACCGGACCATGGACGGTTTCGCGCCCTACGTGAAGAGCCTCGGGCTCGGAGCGGGAAGCGGCGCCGCGGAGGGCACCCTCGGCGAGGGGCTGGGCAGCGCGGCCACCGGTAACGGCTTCACCGTGACTCCGTGGTCCGCCACCTCGGGTGCCACCATGAACGCGACGCAGCAGGTCACGACCGACTCCGCGCTGGCCGGAATCAACTCCCTCAGCGGCCCGGGGGGCTCCATCCCGCCCCCCGACCTGCCGCCCCCTCCCGTCCCGGAACCACAGCCCCAGAACGGGGATCACCCCGAGGAACAGGCCGTTCCCCCTGCGGCCCCGTCACCCGACAACGGCGCGCGCCCCCCGGTCGGCGATCCCGAACCGGGTCGGGGGCAGGGCACCGGCCCCGACACGACCACGCTTGTCGTCGACCGTCCGGGCCAGGACGAGCGCTCCGAGCCGGCCCCCTCCGAAGACGGCACCCCTCCGCCCGTCCCGCACGCACCGGAGGTTTCGGACGACCCGGCCTCCCCCGCTCGCACAGGCGGCGCGGAGCCCACCGGACCCGGGGCACCAACGGGCCGGGGGTCCGATGCGCGCGGCGAGGCGAGCGGGGCGCCGGAGAACGCCGCTCCCGGCGTCGACAGGGAGGGGGCCGACCACACGGCCGAGCAGCCCGGCCCGCTCCACGAGGGTCCCGTTTCCCCTCCGGGCCAACCGCCCGTGACCGGGGAAACCACCACCCACGGCCCGACCACGGGCCCCGTCACGCGGGACGAGGGGGAGGGGCCCGGAGCGGAGGACACCTCCCCCGGGGGGACGGCCGTCGCGGGGGGCGCGCCGATCGTCGCCGCTCCGGTCCAGCCCTCCCCCTCCCCCGCCGCGTCCTCGGCCACAGCGGAGCGGAGCACGGCCCCGCCCGCAGCTTCGGATGGGGGGCGCCCGGCCCGCAACTCCGGAGACCGGGGAGAACAGGCCACTCGGGACGCACTGGGAGAGCCGGAAACCGGCCAGGAGTCACCGGTCGACGACCGCACCGCACCCGTGACGGAGAGCGGGCCGGGCCGCGAGGACACGCCCTCGTCCGGCGCCGACGCAGCGGCGTCCCCGCCTCCGAGCACGGATCGGGCGAACGTGCGTACGGAGAGTTCCACCGACTCCAGCGCGCCGTCCCCCTCCGCCACCGGTGGCTCCGGTGACGCGCCCTCCGCCCGCCCTTCCCCCACGGGGACGGACCGGCCAACGGACATCGCTCCCACCGCACCCGAACCGCGGCCGGACTCGGGCACCGCCGTGCCGCCGACGGACGGCGGCACGACCCCCTACTCGTACGACGCGCTGCTCAACCCGGGGTCCGAACGCCCCTCCTCCGAGGTGACGAACACCGACACCGACGACACCGCGTCACTCGACGACGGAGCCACTGACGCCTCGTCCGTCTTCGACGACGACTCCGACGCGTCGAGCGTCACCACCGACGCGTCCGACGCGACGGTGCACGACCCGGACAGGAACGGTTCCGAGCCCCGGAGCGCGGATTCGGGGGGCAAGCCGGACACTCCGGTTGTTCCCAGCCCGATCCCGGCTGCGTCGGAGACCGTCCTGACCGCTTTCGACACCGGCCCCGGGAACGGCTCCACCGACCGGCCGTCGGCTTCCCGGGACGCGGGTTCCGACAGAGCGGGTTCCGACAACACAGGGCAGAGCCCGCGCACGCCCACCCCGGACACGGGAGCAGAGGATCCGGCGGACGGCTCCCACCGCCCGACCAGCGAGGAGAGCGCGCCGTCCGCACGCCCGGACGAGCCGACCACGTCCACCACCGTCCCCGTGTGGGGAGAAGCGGGGACCACACCGGACACCTCCACGGCGGACGCGCGCGCGGATCGGGCCCTGGACCGGATCCAGCAGGTGACCGAGCGCCTCGCCGTCGGAGACCTCCCCGGTGCGCGAGCCGCGAGCGCCGAGATCCACCACCTGCTCTCCCCGCGCCCCACGGACGGCGCTCCGCAGAACCCCTCGGTCCAGCGGTCCCATCACCTCGCCCTGGGACTGGTGTTCACCCTCTCCGACACGTCGGACCGACGCCTCCCCGTGCACTCACAGGACTTCTCCGCCGACAAGGCGGAGGACACGGGTGTTCTCCTCCGCGGGATCGAACGCAACCTCCGCGACCGCGCCAACGAGGTGCGCGCCCGGCTCTGGCTCCCCGGGGGGCGGCTCACCCTCGGATCCGTCCGGGCCGCGCTGGATGACGCGCGCCCCGGACCGGCCACCGTCAGCGAGCGGTCGGCCGAAGGGGACGGCGCTCCTGACACCCGGTCGGATCCGGTCCCGGACTCGGACGACGCGAAACCCGTCCTGACGCAGAGCTCCGACACCGCGCCGGACACCGGCCCGAGCACCGACCGGCCCCCCGGCACCGCGTCGGACACCGACACCGTGGGGCGGGACCGGCAGAGCGAGCCCTCCGTACCCGACCCGCGCGACGCACGGGCGGCGCGGGCGCTCGACCGGCTCCCGGAGATCACCCGCGCGCTCACCGACGGGGACACGCGTCGGGCCTGGGCCCTGGGCGCCGAGGTCCAGCGGCTTCTGGTCCACCGGCCGGGCGAGGGCTCCGCGGAGAACCCTTCCGTGCGCCAAGCGCGCCAACTCGCGCTGGCGATGATGTACGTCCTCTCGGACCCCTCGAACCGCAGGGCGCCCCTGAGCGGACAGGACCTGCCACCCAAGAACCTCGACGACGCCCGGAACCTGGTCGGCGGCATCGGCCGCAACCTCCGGGACCGCAACGACCCGGTCCGCGCCCGGCTCTGGATCCCCGGCGGGCGGCTCAACACGGCCTACGTCCGCAACGCCATGCTCGATCCCGCCGACCGGGACCCTTCCGTCGTCGCCACACGCGGTACCGAGGTCACCGTCAACACCGCGCGGGTGCCCGAGACCGGGGACGCGTCGGGTGCGCCCCGGGGTTCCGGCGAGGGCGCACCGCAGGACCGGCGCACGGACACCGACGACGCCTCGGGGGCGCCTGCTCGGACCGGCGGCACGGAGCAGACCAGCGACAGCGGCTCCGGGAGCGACACCACCGGGTCGAGGCCGCGGCCGGCGATGTCCTCCGACCAAGCGGCGGACATCGCCGGCCGCGCCGAACAGCAGGCCGCCACCGCGGCCGCCCGCGCGGAACAGGCCGCCGGGCGGGCCGCCGAGGCAGCCCGTGCCACGGCCGGAGCCACCACCGCGGCCGACGCCGTCGACTCCGCCGAACAGGCGGTGAGGGCACGCGAGGGCACCGTCATCGCTGACCGCGCGGCGCAACAGGCCGCACACATGACGCGCTCCACGGAGAGACAGGCAGCCGCCGCGGTGGCCCGCGCGGAACAGGCCACCCGGGCCGCCGAGCCCGGGACGGACGCCCACCGTGACGCCGTCGCACGCGAGGCCGCTGATCGGGACAACCACACGCTGACCCGACAGCGACGCGAAAACGCCGAGGCCCACGCCCGTGAGACCGCGGCAGCGCTGGCGAGGGCCACCGCGGAGGCGGTCCAAGCCACCGGGAAGGCGATGGAGCGCGCCCGCAACGCCATCGACGAGGCGACCGCGGCAACGCGCAGGGCAGCGGCCGAGGCAGCCAACGGGCACCGGTCCGTGCGGGAGGCGTCCGACCGGGCGACCGACGCCCGGAACGTCACCACCGAGACCACCGACGTCGAGGCCGCCGTCACCGCGGCCGAACAGGCGGTCCAGGACCGTTCCGACGCATCCGACGCGGCCGGTGAGGTGCACGCCGCCGTAGGCAGGGCCGACCGGGGCGTGGCGGACGCCACGGCGGCGGTCGCACTCGTGGAACGGATCGCCGGGGCCACCGAGGGTCTGAGGGTCCACGACCGGGCGGTCCAGTTCTCGACGGAGACCCGCGACAGCCTGGGGAGCGCCCGAAGACAACGCGACAGTGCCCGGCAGCACGCCCAGGACGCCGACACCGGGCTGCACGCCGTCAACGCCGTGGCCGCCGACGCCTTCACCAACGCCTCCCAGCGAGCGGCGGACCACGCCGCCCGAACGCGCACGGCCGCCGACGAGGCCGCGCGCCAGCAGGGGATCGCCGAGAACCGCAGGACTCTCACCGAAGCCGCCGTCCACGAAGCGGTCCGCGCAGACCAGGCGCGCCCCCGGGACGCCGCCGCCGTGCGTGCCGCCGCCGAACACCTGACCCGCGCGGTCGAGGAGACCCGGGCGGCCGCGGAGGCCGCGCGGCAGGCCCGGGACAGCGCCCGGGACTCGGCCCGGCCCGATCTCGTCGCGCGGAACACCGCGGCCGTGGACGCCCTGGGGCCCCTGTCGGCCTCTCTGCGCGCCTCCCTGGACGGGGCGGACCCCGCGACCCCGCGCAACCTCGGGGAGATCGCCCGCGCCGAGGACCTGGTCAACGGGGCCCGCGAGGAGCTCGGAAGGACCCGTGACGCGCTCGCCGAGGCGGGGCGCCACTCGGACGCCGCACGGGCCGAAGCGGACCGGGCGGCGGCCCTGCTCCCCCAGGACCTCCCGGCAGCCTCCCGTCTGAGCCAGGACTCCGACACGCGCTACCACCTGGAATACCTGCTCACCTCGCGTCTGAGCGGCCCCGACCGGATCTTCACCCGAGCGGTTCACGATGCGGTGGCGAACATCGTCGGCGACCGCATCACGGATCCGCCGCACAACCTGCGCGACAGGATCGACGTCGCCCTGAACGAGGTGGCGCACCAACACGGGATGCTCGCGTTCTTCGCCCCCGGGGGCCAAGAGGTCACCGTCACGGAGGACGGCACGGACGCGCGGGAGGGAGCGGAAGCCGCGGACGACGGCCCGAGGAGCTGGACCGTCCGGATCGCGCTCGCCTCCGAGGACCCCGAGGGGTACCGCCACCTCGACGTGGACCGCAGGGAGACGGGGTCGCCCTGGGAGGCACGCGACGAGGAGCGCAAACACTCGGCGCAGACGGGCGGGTCCTCCTCCTACGACCCTCGCCGCGTCCTGGCCGCGCGTTTCACCGGCAGTCCGCTCCTGCTCGGGGACGTCGCCGGAAACGCGGTGGGCCCGTGGGTGACGATCGGAGGCAGCTACTCCCGGGCCGGCGGGCGGGTACCCACGGCGGGACCACCCAGATGACGTCGCTGGTCGAGCACGAGACCTACGCCGATCCGGAGTTCTACGCCAACGACCTTCGGGTGTGGGCCGAGCTGACCGACCAGCCGGAGGATGCCGACGCGCACTCGCGGACAGGTGGGCAGGACCGGGACTCCGCCGACGGCGACTCGACCGCACCGTCCGCCGTGACTCCCCCGCCCGGCTCCGCGGTGGTCCGCGACGGTATGGTCTTCGCGCTGGCCGGACAGGCCAAGCCCTCGGCCGAGGGGATGCCCCGGCACATCGACCTCACCGGTTCGGGCGGCGGGCCGGGCCCCGGCACCCGGCCGCGCAACCTCGGCCCCCTCGGCGGCATGCCCATCGTCATCGACAGCGTCTCGCCGAGCACCGCGGACGGGAGCTCCCCCTCGCCGCACCGCGACCTCGGTTCCTGGATCGCGGACTACCTGGTCTCGGACTCCTACCGGCTGAACAGGGAAGCCAACCGCGGCATCGCGCCCCTGCGCTGGTTGCGCGGCCTCTTCGGTCCCGGCACCCGTCAGGACGTCGGGCAGTGGCAGCACGAGATCCGCGAGGTCCTCAGCAACGACTCCTTCCAGGAATACCTGCCCCACCTGGACCGGGGGCCCATCACCATCAGTGTCTCCCACCCGCGCGTCGGCGAGGTGATGCTGAAGCTCTCGGCGACGCCGCGCGAGTTCCGGGTGGCCGACCACTCCCCCCAGATCGACGACGTGACCCTCAAGGAGAGCATCAAGGACAGCACGAGTCTCTCCCAGAGCCGCAACACGAGCTTCACCGTGACCGGAGGGGTCGGGTTCAGCGCCGTGGCGAAGCTCCCCTCCGGTGGCACACTGCGGATCAACGCCCCGCACCTGGAAACCACCTGGTGGCAGTCGCTCTCCTCGGAGACCCACACCGTCTCGAGTGCGGCCGAGCACCGCTCCCTCAACCGCTACGTGTCCTCCAGGGAGCAGTACGCCGCCTACCACGCCACCCACGAACTGCGGGTACAGGTCCACGGGGAGGACGACGCCCACCGGTTCACCGTCAACGGGGTGCAGGTCTTCCCGAGCGAGACCGCGAACCAGTTGCAGCGGGCGGCCGAGGGCGCGGACTTCTCCCGCGGCCGGGGAGACGACGACCGCACACCTCCCTTCCCCCACTTGCAGGGCGACCGCCCGACGCACTTCCACGGAACGCACTTCCTCGGCTTCGAGTGGAGCTCCCCGCGCCCGGAGGACCGCGCAACGGCTCCGGAGGGCACCACCCGCGACACAGCCGACCGGGAAACGACCCCGTCCGGGATCCGGACCCCGGAACCGTACGTGACCGGCGACGACACCCGGACCGTGATGGAACGGTACCTGGACGACGTGCTGACCGGCCTCTCGCGCGAGCACCCCGGACTGGTCCTCCCCGAACTGGGCCGCGACCGGAAGACCTATGCCGACAGGGTGAGGCCGGAGGGCGCCGACCCCGTCGAGCGCACGTTCCGCGAGCGCTGGGGCTTCCGGCGCGACTACGATGTCGCCTACAACAACACCAGGCTCATCCGCAACACGATCAAGAGCACTCTGGGCAACGACAACCTGGAGAAGCTCGCCCGTTCCGGCGAGGGGCTGGCGATCCGCCTGCGGGAGTCAGCGACCATCGACCCGACGCTGATGGGCAGGCAGAAGGAGTTCCTCCGTCCCGACGTCGTCACGGTCCGACTGCACCCGAGGTTGGGCCGCCTCTCCCCCGACGGCACGAGCACCGCCGAGACCGGTACGCGCGTGCGGGGGACCGCCTCCACGGCGACGGAGTCGGCGACGGGGAGCGCCTTCACGGCCACGCTCTCGGCCGGGTCGGGAATGACGCGTTCCGCCGACGGTGACGCCCGCGGGCTCGCCCGTGTGCTCGGTGGCTTCATGGCGTCGGTGGGCTGGAACCGCGTGCGGCACTTCGACGCCGCCTACGGGCTCGAACACAGTTCCGACGCGCGCCTGTTCTTCCCCGAGGGGTCGGACCGGTGGAGCGGCGAGGTGATCTTCTACGCGAGCCTGCACGACCACGACGCCTCCGACCAGATCAGCGGCGACGACCGGGGCACCCCTCTGCTGGACCGACCCATCAAGGCGACCTACTCGGTGGTCACGCCCACCGGGGTCAGCCAGAACCTCATCACACGGGTGGAGACCCGGGACCAGGACTCCCCGGACCAGTCGACGCTGACCCCGCAGGAGGCGCGGGAGATGCTCGACCCCCGCCCGGGTCGGCGCACCCCCGCCGACGAGGGGAACACCGCGGCGCGGGACGGTGACGGCGCCTCGGCCCACCCGCGTGATGACACCGCCGTCGAGGACGGTACGGATCGGCCCGGGAACGACGAACGGGCCCCACAGGGCACCCGCGAGGACGGCTCCGTGGCACCGGGCCCGGACCAGGCCCGGGCCCGGGCACTTCTCGACCACGGCGCGATCATCGAACACGTCAGCCCGCTCCTGCGCGACGCGGGGGACGGCGGTCCGGGCCGCAACCTGCTGCGCCGCACGTTCGAGATGTTCTCCGACGACCGGAGCTTCTGGTTCAACGGCAGCCGACGCAAACTCAGCGCGTTCCTCGACAGCATCGGAGGAGCGAACTTCTTCAGCTCCCTGATGTCGCCCACCGCCGTCGCGGCCGACCCGGCGACCTTCTCGGACACGGGCCGCCGCAGGCGGATCGAGCTCAGCGGCACCTGGCTCTCCCCCAACGACATGCGCGCCACCGGCGTCACCGGGGTCAAGGTCGACAGGATCACGGACCTGCGGCAGAGCAAGGCGCAGGCCACCTACCAGAGCGAGACGGTCTCCAGGGCCTCCGCCGCCGTCACCAAGATCACCGGCTTCTTCACCCGCTTCTCCGGTTTCGCCGGCGGCACCAGCAACACCGTCCAGGAGAACGGGGGCGACTCCGACGCCAAGCGGTCCTCCGCGAAGGGCCTCGTCCCCATGGCGGGACCCTCCGCCACCAGGAGCCTCTTCCGCCGCGGGGAGACGCTCGATTCCGGGGTCTCCTCGAACTCCGCGCTGACCCTGATCTCCAAGACGAACATCGCCTACGCGTTCACGGCCTCCGGCATGATCTCCCAGGCGTGGGAGTTCAAGAAGCACCGGGGCCTGAACTTCCCCAACTGGTGGTCGCACAGGTACGCGGGCTGGAAGGCCAGGGTCGAGGACCTCGTCTCCGGCTACATCACCGCCCGCGACGCCGAACAGGCCGGAATCATCGAGGACGCGGTCAGCGCCGACGGCACCCGCGGTACCCAGACCAACCCCGCCGCGCCCGAGAACGCCCGTGTCCGCCCGGGCTTCGACGGGGCCGGCCGACAGGCGCTCCCGGTGGACCCGGCGAACGCCGTGGACACCTTGGAGACCCGGCTCCGCGCACACGACCTGACACTGACCCGCGGCGGCAGGGAACGCCTTCTCGTGACCCTGTCGGAGCAGTTGGGAACCGTGACGGGCGCCCTCCCGCCGGTCCTGGTCAACGTGGTCTCGACGGACCGCAACGCCCACTTCTCCAGGCCGGCCCGGATCCAGGTGGAACTGACCAAGGCCAACCCCCGGGTCGACTACGTCACCACCGCTGTCGCGGCCATCGAGACCCACTCCTGGAACTCCGAGCAGGCAAGCCAGAGCAAGAAGGAGACCACCAGGACGCTGGGCGCGGAGTCCGCCTCTTGGCAGCCGGTGCCCTACAGCGGGCAGGACAACCCGGCCGAGCGGCAGCCGGAGCACCACCTCATGCTCTTCTCACCGGTGGTCGGGACGGCCGAGACGCGGGGTGAGGCGGTGAGCAGGTCCACGGCCTCGGAGTCCGCCAACTCCATCGCGATGGAGACCACCGGGCCCTACCTCAAGATCGCCGAGGACTCCTCGCTCACCCTGACCGTCGAGGTCCCCGGCGACGGTCTGGTACCGACCGCGGGGGTCAAGGCGGACGGGAAGTCCACGTACATCGAATACAAACCGCCGGTCGTGGAGACCGTCACGGTCGACGGCGGAACGGTGCGGACGTTCCACCTGGGTTCGTCGTTGGACTTCTCCGCGCCCACACCCCCACCCGCGAACACCCTGGACACCACACCCACACCACCCACCACCACACCCCGCGCCGGCGACACCCTCGACCACGCCATCACCACCGCCACCCGCGAACTCAACACACCCCCCGCCGCCCTACGCGACGCCATCATCATGCCCACCGCCATCCACGGCCCCGACATCCGCGACACCGCCCTGCACCCCATCGCCCACTCCCTGGGCTGGACCCCCCAGCCCTACCCCGACCACGGCGACAACCCCACCCCCCACCAACTCAACGAACTCCGCGAACACCACACCCGCACCACCAACGACGCACGCACCCACATCGCCCACGACCTCAAACTCGACACCCGCTACACCCCCATCGACAACACCCTCAACACCACCGCCCTCAAAGGCCTCCTCTCCCACAGCCTCACCGCCACCACCAGCACCGAAATCCTCAACATCGGCCGCACCCAATGGCGCGCCGCCGCCACACCCGACTTCACCAACTCCCGCATCCTCACCGCCCGCCCCAACACACGACTCGTCCAGAAAACGGACGAGGGTCAAGTCATCACCCACGGCCACGCGCAGAACAGCAGCACGACCACCACCTTCGGCGCCCGCCCCATCGCCAACCACAACGTCGACACGGAGAACCCCGACCGCGGCGCCTTCCTCACCGGCTCGGCCGACCCCGCCGGCCGCTCCCTCTCCTCCACCAACCCGGCCGGCGACACGCTGGTCACCGGTGAACCCTCCAAGGTCGAACGCCAGCGCCTGGGCACCGCCTACCTCGTCGAATTCGACACCACCTGGACGATCGGCGCCCGCACCGAACAAAAAACCGCCTTCGGCACCACCCCCCAACAGTTCACCGCCAACCACACCAACAAGACCACCGCCTGGATCTCCCAGGAAGACGCCATCAACCTCGGCATCCTCACCAAGGAACAAGCCGACGACGCCCACACCCCCATCACCGCCGAATTCACGGCCGCCAAGACCATGGCCGACGCCGAAACCACCTACACCACCGAACGCGCCAAACTCCCCGCCCTCGTCAACGCCTACACCGACGCCCTCGCCGACCCCGCCGACCGGGCCGCCATCGACTCCGCCTACACCGAGTACACACGCCAAGTGGCGATCGTCGACACCGCCCGCGCCGCATACGACGACGCCGTCACCGCCTGGGCCACAGCCGCCGACCACACCCAACAGCACCTCAGCGGCATCACCCCCGCCCCCGACCCCGACCCCGCGCACACCACCCACAACTCCTCTCTGGACGGTCAGCTCCGGACCGTGTTCGGTCTGGAGCTCGGGGCGCCACGGACCGCGAGTACCGACAGCGAGAGCGTCACCTCCTCAGACGGCCGAAGCGAAAACGACACCGACGGGTACCGTTCCGACCACTCCGACGACCTGCTCATCAACGTCATGACCGAGCAGCCCTCGGACGCCCAGGACCCGGACGAGGTCTCGGCCGCCTTCGACGACGCCGCCCTCGACGCCTTCGCCCGCGGCATGGGCCTGCAGGACCCGGCGCACCCCGGCGGCACCCCCTCCCACGGTCTGGGCCGCCTCGACGGCTCAGGAACCCTCCGCTTCCCCTCCGAAGCGGACGTCGCCGACTACGGCGACCTCCTGCACGACCCCGACTTCAACCCCAACACCTTCGATTCCCTGCCCGCCCGCACACGCAGGTACGTGGAGGCCTACACCGCCGAGAGCTGGATCGCCGAGTTCTCCCGCATACAGCCTCTGGACGAGGCCACCGTGCAGGCCGAACTCGACCTTCGGCGGCAGGAGAGCCAGCCCCACCCCGGATGGCAGCTCTACGAAATCGGCAACGGCCGATGGCCCGACCTGGGAATCCTTTCCCCCACCTCAACGCCGGAAGGCTCACCCCCGCACAGGAAGCAGTCGTCCGGGACGTCCTCGAGTCCCCCGACCCCAACACCCGCATGCAGGAACTGCGCGACCGGGCGGGCAGCGCGGGCCTGATCGCCAGCACGCTCCGCGACAAGAGGGGAAACGGAAGCTACCCCGACGCGCAGGACGTCCTGGACATCATCGAACGCCTGGACCTGGCCACCGGGCAGAGCCTGCCCGAGGCCGTCGAAGCGGTACGCGGTGTCTACGGATTCGAGCACCTGGGCGCCGGCGGCACCGCCGACCCCTCCTCCCTGGTCGGCAACACCTACGCCGACCCCGGCTACATGTCCCTCTCCCTGGGCAACACCCCCAGCGCCGCGGGCGGTGCCCCGACCGACCTCATCCGCTTCACTCTCCCAGCGGGCACCCGGGGCCTGTGGGTGGGCGAGCGCAGCCTGCACCCCCGCGAACGCGAGCTCATCGTCGCCCGAGGAACCACCTACCGCATCGTCTCCGCCGAACCCTGGGGCCGCGGGCACCTCCTCCACGCCGAGATCATCCCACCGGGAGGCAATCCGCCGATCCCCTCCGCCGCCGACGGCGGATACTCGGAGAACCTGACCATCCACGCCATGACCGGGAGCGCGGAGGACGTCACCGATCCGTCCGAGAGCACCGCTGCCCCGACCGAGGCCGACACCGACGCGATGGCACGCGCGCTGGGACTGACCGAGGCGACGCCGGACACCGGTGCCGCGACGCGCGACCGGGCGGCGACAGAGCCCGCCCCGGCCGCCGACGACGCCGGGGACTCGGACGGACGCGCCGGGTCGGACGAGACCGCGGCGGTCCTGACCGAGCTGCGGGCCGAGGCCGATCGGCTCACCACGGAGATCGCGGGTTCGGCCTCCGAGGCCGGGACCACCGATGACACGGCGGCCGACGGTCTCGAACGGGCCGGAGAGGCGCTCGACCGCCTGGCGGCCCGGGCCGCCGCGCTCACCGGCACCGACGCGGCCCCACAGGCCGCAGACACCGTGGTCGGGGTGGCCGCCGAGCTCGCCGCAGCCGCGACCGCGGTGGCGGAGCAGGCGCGCGACCGTGTCGGCGCGGTGCCCGAACCCCTTCCGTCGGACCTGGACGGTGTCACAGCCCTGGCGCAGGCGCGTGACGACGCGGCGGCAGACGTGCGGGCCGCCCGTACCGCCAGCGACGTCGCCGTCGGCGCGGCCCGCGTTGCGGCGGACGCGGCCGCGGGGGCGGCCGGGACCGCCGACGGTGGGACACCGGAGCGCGCCGGGCAGGTGCGCTCGATCTCCGACATCGCCGCCACCGCCCGCGAGCGTGCGGCCGCGGCCGCCGACGCGGCCGGGGCGCGCCAGCAGGCCTTGGCGGACGCCGTCGACCGCGCGGCCGGGGCAGGGGTCGACCATGCCCTGGGCGAGGCCGCAGGGGCTCGCACGAGCGCCGAGGCCGCCGCCGACGCCGTGGTCGAAGCACGGGACCGGGCTTCGAAATCCGCCCTGACCGCCACCGATGCCCGGGACCGCGCCGGGGCGGCCATCGCGACGGGGGACCGGGACACGGCCCTCGACCGGGTGGCCGAAGCCGTCGGTGCGGCCGAGAGCGCCCGCGCCGCCGCCAACGACACGCACCGACAGTTCGATCTGAGTCAGCGGGAGGCCGACCGCGCGGAACAGTCGTTGGCCGTCGCCCGGGCGATGGCGGAGCTGTCCTCCGAGAACTCCACCGCACGGGCAGCGCTCGGATCGAGCGACGCGACGGCATCCCGCGCCGAAACCGCGGGCGTCTCCGCCGCATCGGACCCGGCCCGTGCCGACGCGGAGGCCCAGACGGCGGAGAGGGCCGCCGGCGACGCGCTCTCCCTCCCCGCCGAAGCGGCGCGTGTGTACATCCGGGAGGCTCGGGAGTCGCTCAACGACACGGTCCAGGAGTTGGACGCCTTCTCCTCCGGGGCAGCGAGGATTCGTGGCGAGGCCCTTCAGGCGAACCGCTCCGCGGCCGACGCACTGGCACAGACACGGGCAGCGGGCGACCGCGCCACCGCGGAGGAGAACGCGAGCTGGGCAGAGGCCGAGGCGAGCCGTGCCGAGAACCTGAACCGCGAGACCCGCTCCGCCCACGAAGGGGCGCGCAGCTCCCTCAGCACAGCC
Organism: Nocardiopsis sp. iso_40; assembly: GCF_056173285.1. Lineage (NCBI taxonomy): Bacteria > Bacillati > Actinomycetota > Actinomycetes > Streptosporangiales > Nocardiopsidaceae > Nocardiopsis > Nocardiopsis sp. iso_40. Next base: position 3,948,286 of record NZ_CM149666.1, read on the forward strand.
GAGCGTTCCTTCGAAACCGCGCTCTCACAAGCTCGCGCGGACGCGGAGACGGCCCGGCAGGTCGTGCACCGGTTCCCCGGCCACCGTGCCGCCGCGGAGGCCACGCGGATCGCGGATGACTTCGTCCGGATGGCGGAGCAGGACCGGGAGGCCAACCTGCGGAGGCTGGAGCGTGCCGAGCGCGCCTTCGACGCTGTGAGGACCGAGGTCCTGAACGAGACCGCCGAACTCTCCAGGACGGCCCGGGAGAGCGCCGAAGCAGCGCGGGAGCAGGCGCAGCATCCGCGCAGCTACCCCGGCACGCTGCCCCGGGACGAGTCCGCCGCCACCTATGACCTGGACTACCTGGTCCGGTCCCGGTACGTCACCTCGGACCGGCTCTACACCGAACGCGTACCCGAGGTCGTCGGACACCTGATCACCGCCCAGGCGCCCGACATGCCGACGTCGCTGTACTCGAAGGTGACGTCGCAGATCGACCGCGTCGCCCACGACGAGGGGATGGTCGTCTTCTTCTCACCCGAGGGCCGCACGATCACCGTCTCGGACGAGACGGGAAACGACGCCCGCGTCTGGACGATCCGTGTGGCCCTGGAGTCGGACACGCCCAACGGTTTCCGGCACCTCGACCTCCCGCACCGCGAGTCGGTGGCCCCGCTGGAATCGCGCGAGGAGCAGCGTTCCCACAGCAGCGGAACGGGGGGAACCTCGGCGTACGACCCCAGGCGCGGGATCAGCGCCCGGTTCACGGGGAGCCCGCTGCTCCTGGGGGAAGTGACCGGCAGCTTCGCCGCCGGGCCCTGGGTGACGGTCGGGGGCGGATACGCCGGCGGCCGGAGGGGCGCCTCCGCGGGCGGTAGCCAGACGGTGAGCACCGATCTGGAGTACCAGACCTACAACCCGCCCGAGGTCTACCTCAACGACCTGCGCGTCCGGGTCAGGGTCACCCCTCAGGCCGATGGCTCCGCCGGGGAGGGGAACAGCCCCGCCAACGGGGAGGACACGGGGGCCGATCCGCCGGACACCCCTGCCCGAGGGGACGGAACCGCGCCCTCGACGGCCACCACCGGTGGACGGTCCGACGGGTTCCAGAGCGGTGTCATCGTGAACGGCATGGCCCTCGTCCTCGCGGGCAAGGTCTCCCCGCGGCCGGACGGCACCCCGGAGAGCATCGACCTGACCGCCGACCGCCCCGGGCAGGACACCGGCGCGCCCGCTCGGCTGCCCGACGGGCCGACGGACAGTCTGCCGATCTCGGTCACCTCGGTCACTCCGCGGGGGGACGACGCCGGTCCGCACCGGGAGCTGGGGGCCTGGATCGCCGACTACCTCGTCTCCGACGCCTATTCCCCGCACAAGAAGGCCACGAGTGGCCTCGTAGCGAGGCTGACCAAGCGTCTGAGGGACAGGAGTATCCGGGAGTGGCAGGGGGAGATCGCCAAGTTCTTCGACAACGACTCGATCCAGGAGTACCTCGCCCACCTCGACACGGGCGCCGTCACGGTCAGCGTGACGCACCCGGTCCTGGGCGAGATCATGCTGCGGATGTCCTCCTCCCCCGACAGGTACACCGCCAAGGACCACACCCCGAACGTCGACGAGGCGTGGCTGAAGCACACCGTCGAAACGGGCACCGCCCTGGGCAAGAGCCGCGGCACCAGCTTCACGACGACCGTGGGAGCGGGGCTCGGGGTCGTCGTCCCCCTCAGCACCGGTGGCTCGATCCGCCTCAACATGCCCCACCTGGAGTACAGCTACGGGAAGTCGCTGTCCTCGCAGGCCGAGTCCGCCTCCGCCTCCGGCCACAACCGGACCCTCGCGCACCGTAAGCCGAACACGCAAGGCTTCACCGCCTTCGACGTCGAACGCACCCTGTCCCTGCAGTTGCAGGGGGAGACGCGGACCCACACGTTCGACACGCGCGCCGTGGAACTCCTTCCGGAGGAGAGCGCGGCGGGCCTCAAACGCGCCGCCGACGGCGAGGAGTCCCCCGCCCCAGCCGCTGAGGGCGCGGAACCGCCGTTCGCGCACCTGCGGGGCGAGCGCGTCACCAACTTCTCCGGTACCCACCACCACTCGCTCACACCGGTCCCCCCGGGCGAAGGGGAAACCCTCGCGGACGGAGAGGCCGGGGAAGCACAGAACCGCGACGTACTGGAGACGATCACCAACCGCCTCCTGGAGGGCATCGCCCGCGAGCACCCGGGGCTGGTCAACCCCGAACTCGCCCGCGACCCGCGTTTCTACGCCCGCAGGCCGGACGGGGGCGGCACCTCGTCCCGCACCAGGACCCTCCGCGAGCGCCGGGGTTTCCGTAGGTCGTCCAGTGTCGCCCATCAGAACACCATCGACGTGCGCAACGTGGTGCGTGAGGCGATGATCAGCCGCAACCGCGACAGGCTGGCGTCCGCCGACGGCCTGCGCGTCGTCCTGACGGAACCCGCGAGCATCGACCCCAAGCTGATGGCGCGGGACAGGTCGCTCACCCGTCCCAACGTCCTGACCCTGTCCCTGAAAGGCGTTTTCTCCGGCTTGGAGTACCAGGGGACCACGACCACGGAGACCGGACTGCGCACGGGCGGGAGCACGGACCTGGGAGCAGAGTCGGCATCGGGATCCACGCACGCCCTCTCCCTGTCCTTCGGCGCCGGCATGATGCGCTCGGCGGAAGGGGACGCGCACGGCCTGGCCCGGCTCCTCGGCGGCGTCATGGCCTCCCTCAGGTTGAGCAGGGCCAACCGCAAGGAAGCGACCCACGGCGTCTCCCACGGCTCGGAGCAGCGGTTCGCCTTCTCCGGGGGCTCGAACCGTTGGGGGGGAACGGTCAGCTTCACCGCCCGGCTCCACAACGAGGCCCAGACCCTGTCCGGCCGCACCGACAACGGCACGGACCTGCTCGGCACCCCGATCGAGGCCCGGTACTCGCTGACCGCCCCCAAGCGCGCGGACGCGATCCCCGTCAGGCGGGGTGCGAGCGAACCGGACTCCCAGTCCGTCCTCACGCCGGAGGAGGCGCGTGCGCTCGTCGACCCGCGTCCGGAGGACCCGGCCGACGCGGCACCGACCGACGAGCTCGGGCGCCGGGCACGGGCAGCCGTCGACCACGGCGCCACCATCGACAGGGTCGGCCTCAGCGTGCTCGGAGACGACGCCACGCGCTCCGCCAACGGTGTGCTCCAGCAGACCTTCGACACCTTCGCGGACCAACGGCCGGTGTCGGACGGCCGCAGGCGCAAGCTGCGGGGGTTCCTGGACACCGTCGGCGGGATGCACTACTTCACCAACTTCCTCTCCTCCGTGTCCCTGGCCACCGACCCCGCCACGTTCTCGCCCTCCGGCCACCGGGGCAGGATCGAGATGGGCGGCACGTGGCGGTCACCCAACGACATGCGCGCCACCGGTGCGACGACCGTCCGGCCCGACCGGATCGTCGGGATGAGCGCCATCACGGCGCAGACGGTGCTCTCGGGAGAGACCTCCTCCTCCGCCGGTGCCGCGACGACGAAGACCCTCGGCCTCGGTCTCAGCGGTACCGGTTTCGCCGGCGGTACCAGCAACTCCGTGCAGGAGGGCGGGGTCGGTTCCGGTGCCGACCGAAGCAGCTCCACGGGCCCGGTCCCCATGGCCGGGCCGTCCCACAACTGGAACTTCTTCCGCCGCGGGGAGACCACTGGTTCCGGGGTCTCCTCGGCTTCGGGACTGTTCCTGCTGACCGGGAAGGCGACGGTCTACACGCTCGACATGGCGGGCACCATCTCCCAGGCGTGGGAGTTCAAGAAGCACCGTGGCCTGAACTTCCCCAACTGGTGGTCGCACAGGTACGCGGGCTGGAAGGCCAGGGTCAACGACCTCGCCTCCGGCTTCATCACCGCCCGCGACGCCGAACAGGCCGGAATCATCGACGACGCCGTCGCACTCACCGACGACGGAACGCCCGAACCCGCCACCCAGACCAACGCGACACCCCCCGCTGACGCCCGCGTCCGCACCGGGTTCGACGGCGCGGGCCAGCAGCACCGGCCGGCGGACCCGACGGCCGCGATCCGCGACCTGGAAGTCCAGCTCCGTACCCAGGAGCTCCAACTGACCCGCGGGGGCAAGGAACGGCTCCTCGCGTCCCTGTCCCAGCACCTGGGAAACACGAGCGGAGTGATACCGCCCGTCCCGGTGAAGGTGGTGTCGACCGGGACGGGGTTCCGGTCGAAGCCCGCCCGGATCCTGGTGGAGCTGTCCAGGACCAATCCCCGGGTCGACTACGTCACCTCGTCCGTCTTCACCGCCGAGGGCCACTCCTGGAAGTCGTACACGTCGAAGGGGGACTCCCGGGGCACCGACCACTCCACCGGCGCGGCCTTCACTCCGTGGCAGCCCGCGTCCTACGGCGACCCGAGCGACACCTCGAAGGGGCTCCCGAACGAGCACATCTACCTCACGTCGCCCGCGGCGGGCGCCACGTCCTCCCGTTCGGAGACGGAGAGCACCACCCGGAGGGAGGACCGGCCCCACTCCATCGTCATGGAGTCGTCCGGCCCCATCGCGAGGGTCACCCACGACACCTCCCTCACCCTGACCCTGGAGACCGAGGGCAAGGAACCGGTGCGCGGGCACGCCGACAGCGGCCCCGTCCGGACGTTCCACCTGGGTTCGTCGTTGGACTTCTCCGCGCCCACACCCCCACCCGCGAACACCCTGGACACCACACCCACACCACCCACCACCACACCCCGAGCCGGCGACACCCTCGACCACGCCATCACCACCGCCACCCGCGAACTCAACACACCCCCCGCCGCCCTACGCGACGCCATCATCATGCCCACCGCCATCCACGGCCCCGACATCCGCGACACCGCCCTGCACCCCATCGCCCACTCCCTGGGCTGGACCCCCCAGCCCTACCCCGACCACGGCGACAACCCCACCCCCCACCAACTCAACGAACTCCGCGAACACCACACCCGCACCACCAACGACGCACGCACCCACATCGCCCACGACCTCAAACTCGACACCCGCTACACCCCCATCGACAACACCCTCAACACCACCGCCCTCAAAGGCCTCCTCTCCCACAGCCTCACCGCCACCACCAGCACCGAAATCCTCAACATCGGCCGCACCCAATGGCGCGCCGCCGCCACACCCGACTTCACCAACTCCCGCATCCTCACCGCCCGCCCCAACACACGACTCGGCTACACGGAGGGCGGCGGGTCGAGCATCTCCCACGACCGCTCCGAAAGCGGCGGTACCTCCACGACCGCCGGGTTCCGCCCCACCGGCCGGGACGCCGTCGACGCTGACGACCCCAAGAAGGAGGCGATCCTCACCGGCTCGGCCGACCCCGCCGCCCAGACCGGGCGGAACGAATCGCCCACCGGCGACACGCTGGTCACCGGTGAACCCTCCAAGGTCGAACGCCAGCGCCTGGGCACCGCCTACCTCGTCGAATTCGACACCACCTGGACCATCGGCGCCCGCACCGAACAAAAAACCGCCTTCGGCACCACCCCCCAACAGTTCACCGCCAACCACACCAACAAGACCACCGCCTGGATCTCCCAGGAAGACGCCATCAACCTCGGCATCCTCACCAAGGAACAAGCCGACGACGCCCACACCCCCATCACCGCCGAATTCACGGCCGCCAAGACCATGGCCGACGCCGAAACCACCTACACCACCGAACGCGCCAAACTCCCCGCCCTGGTAGACGCCTACCTCACCAGGTACTCCGAGCACACCGACAACCCCACCCCCACCAGTCAGCGCGCGTTCGACGACGCCCGCACCGCCTACACGAACCAGGCCGCGGTCTTCAGGGCCGCGCGCACCGCATACAACAAGGCGATCGCGGCCTGGACGAGCGCCACCAACGAGACGCACCGCCGGCTGGCCGGGTTCACCCGCCCCGGAGAGGCCCCCGAGAGCGGTCCCGGTCCCGGCTCCGACCGGCCGATCGCCGACCAGATCGAGCACTCCCTGGGGCTGCGCCCCAAGACGCCGTCGCTCGGTGACGAGTGGACGTCCCTCCTCAACACGGCGCCCCGGACCTCGGACGGGGACACGGGCGACGACGACGGACCCGCCGACCCGGGATCCGGCCCGTCCCACCGGACGGTCCCGGCGTCCCCCGGGATCGACACCTCCGACGTTCCCCCGGCGCGCCTGGAGAGCGACGAACGCGAGGGGCCCCCACCCTCGACCGCCTCGAGCGACCTCACAGTGTTCATGATGGAGACGGATGACGACGCTCCCGCGGCGGAGGCCGGGGGCCCCTCCTTCTCGGCGGACCAGGAGACCACCCTCGCCTCCGCCCTCGGGCTGTCAGCCGACGAGACCGACAGCGACGACGGCGCTGACCCGGACGACGGCATGGACGTCGACGGCAGTGACGACGGCTACGACGACCGGCCCCTCCTCGACCGGTGGGACGACTCCGACGACGGCTTCACGGCCCCTCGCGCTCCCGTCCGGAGCGATGAGGACCTCGTCGGTGAGGACGGCGTCCGCCGGTTCCGCGACCGCGGCGAACTCGACGCGTACGCCGAACAGCTCGAGGACCCTGAGAGCAACCCCCATACCTATGCCACGCTCCCACCTGAACTGCGCGAGGTCGTCACCGCGCAGACCGGAACGGAGTGGCTCAACCAGATCGCCCGCCTCGGCACCTCGGACGTGACGGCCCTTCGGGCCGAGCTGGACTCCTGGCGGCAGGTCAGCGCTCTGGCCTCGGATGACGCTGACGACCCCAACGGATGGGTCTTCTACGAGAGGAACGGCCTGTCCTGGCCCACGCTCGCGCGGCTACGCGAACTCCACTCCGCCGACACCCCGTCTCCGGCGTTCGCGGAGCTCGCCGCGGACGTCTTCAAGTCGTCCGAACCGCAACTGAGACTGGACTACTGGTACGACAACGCGGACCAGGCCGGGCTCATCGCCAGGACCGACGGCGGCGTCTACCCGACAGCCGAAAGGGCCCTCGAACTCGTCCGGGCCATGGACAGCGCCGTCTCCCGACCGCTGCCCGCAGCGGTCGAGGTCTCCTTCGCCCTGGACATCGAAGGGGACCTCCGGTTCCTCAACGGGTACGACGAAGACGACTTCGGCTCCCTGCTCGGCACCGAGCAGCTGGAGCGGGGGTACCTCCGCACGACGTTGGGGAGTTCGCCCTTCACCGGCCAGGACCGCGACAGCGTGGCCGTCGTCCGCCTCTCCCTGTCCGAAGACAGTCAGGGCCTCTGGGTCGGAGACGACGGCGGTACCCCCGATCCGTACATGATCGTCCTCCCCCGTGACACCGCCTACCGCGTCACGGGTGTCCGGATCACCGATGACGGCCTGGAGCTGACGGCCACCACCATCCCGGCCCCGACCGCGGTCGAGGGGTCGTCCGCACAGACCCCGGCACCGGAGGACGCCTCCTCGGAGTGGCCCTCCGAGGAGGCGCCGCCCGCAGGCGACGGCAGGGGGCGCGTCAACACCGGCGGTTTCCGGGTGTTCGACGGAGACGAGGAGCTGGACGCCTATGACCGGTGGCTCCAGGACCGGGACAACAACCCGCACGCCTTCGACACCCTCGCCCCCGACCAGCAGAAGATGGTCGACACCTACACCAGGTCCGCCTGGATCACCCGTCTGGCCCGCATGAGCCCCCTCGCCCCCCGGGACGTCATGCGCCAGCTCACGCAGTGGCGCTCCCACGCCCAGAGCGAAGCCGCCCATCCGGACACCGCGCAGACCGCCCACGGCTGGGACCTGTACGAGGCCAACAACCTCACCTGGCCCACCCTGGACCGCCTACGCGACCTCCAGGCCTCGGACGCCCCCCTGCCTCCGCGTAGCCGCGACCTCATCGACTACGTCCTCACCGCCAGCGACCCCGCCGCCGAGCTCCGGTACTGGTACGACAACGCCGGCTACGCCGGAGTCATCGCCGGGCACGACAACGGCACCTACCCCGACGTCGACCGCGTCCGGGAACTCTTCCGACTGCTCGACAGCGCCGTGGAGCACCCCCTACCCGAAGGCGTCGTGGCCAGCCGGGGCCTGCACACCATCGACCACCTACTCCGCGCGACCGACAGCGGGGACCCCCGCGACCTCGTGGGCACCGTCCACACCGAGCCCGGCTACATGTCCACCACCCTGGGCGACCGCCCCTTCAAGACCGACGCCGACCCCTTCCCCTACGTCCTGCGCCTCAACGTCCCCCAAGGCGCGCACGGCCTGTGGATCGGTTCCCGCAGCTACGAACCCGAGCAACGCGAGCTCACCCTCGCCCGCGGCGCCACCTACCGCGTCACCGGTTCACGGGAGAGCCTCGACCCGAACTCGGGAACCCATGTGACCGAGATCATGGCGGACGTGGTCGTCACTCGCGAGCCCTTCGCGGACCCCCTTTCGAGCGGGCACGTCGACGAGAAGGGCATCCGGAGGTTCCGCACCCCGGACGAAGCACACTGGTACGCGCACCGTGCCCTGCGCGCGGAACACGGCATGACCACTCCGGACACGCTTCCCCACGACCAGCGCGGCGTGGCCGAGGCGTTGAGCAAAGCCACCTGGCTGGCGGAGTTCGCCCTGGTCCCCCCGGACAGCGTCCAGGGACACCTGGACAGCATGCGGTCGATGAGCCGCACCGACTCGCCCACGATCGCGGGTACGCAGGGAACCAGCGGTTGGGAACTCTACGAGGCCAACGACCTCTCCTGGCCCACCCTCGACCGCCTCCAGGAGATCCTGGACGCGGCGGACGACGCCGACAGCGCCAGGTCCCACTTCTTCGCCCAGATCCTGGGCGCCCCCTCCCCTCAAGGCCTGTTGGACGGGCTCTACCTCAGGTCGGGCAGGGCCGGGGTGATCGCCGCGGCCAACGGCGGGGTCTACCCCTCGGCCGAGGGCGTCCAGGCGCTGCTGCGGACCTACGACCGGGCAGTAGGCCACCCGATCCCCGAGTCGATCGAGACGACGTGGGTCGTGCGGGAGGCCCCGGCCCTGCGGCGTCTCGTCGGATACGACGAGACCGACCCGTCGGCCCTGGTGGGCACGGTCCAGTCCACGGAGGGGTACACGACCGTCTCCGTGAACCCCGACCCGGCGGGTGCGGGAGGACGCCGGGCGGCGACCGTTCGGCTGACCCTGCCCGAAGGGGCGCACGGACTCTGGCTCGGGGAGTGGGGTTCACAGCCCCAGAACCACCAGATCGCCCTTCCGCGGGGGACGGCGTACCGTGTCACCGCGGCCGAAAGCACCCCCGGAGGGCTCCTGCTGTCCGCCGAGGTCCTCCTCCCGCCTTCGACCGGAGCCGACACCGAGTCCGGCGACGGGCCCCCGGTGGCGGGGAGCGAGACCGCGGAGAACGGTCCCGCGGTGGAGACGGCTCCGGTCCCCGAGACATCGTCCGCGCCGGCCGCGGACGCCGGCCCCGCGGACGGGAACACCCCGTTGGGAGAGGGGGACACGGCGACCGCCGCCGCTCCGCCCGCAGACGCGAAGGGGTACGTCGACGGCCTCGGAGTACGCCGGTTCCGTTCGCCAGGGGAGCTCCTCGCCTACGGGCGGTGGCTGCACGACCCGGACAACAACCCCCACGCGTTCGACACGCTCGCCCCCGACCAGCAGAAGCGGGTACTCGGGTACACGACCCACGGGTGGCTCAACCACGTGGTCCGCGAGAACCTGTCGCAAGCGCGGGTCGCAGAAACGCTCGACGACGTACGAAGGGACACCACCTCGCAGATCTCGCAGATGCCGATGGAGTACCGCGGCTGGGAACTCTACGAGGTCAACAACCTCACCTGGCCCACCCTCGACCGCCTGCGGGAGCTCACCTCCGCGGGTGGTGTCCCCGAGCACGCCGAGGGTTTCGTCAGGTACATCCTCGCCGCCGACGACCCCCAGGCGGAGCTGGACCACTGGTACCGGAACGCGGGCGACGCCGGTGTCCTCGCCCAGTCCAACGACGGGGTCTTCCCGACCGCGGCGTCGACCACCGAACAACTGCGCCGGCTCGACGAAGCCGTCGACCGGCCACTTCCGGAGGCGGTCGAAGTGGTCCGGGGGTTGGGGCACGTCTCGTTCCTCGAGGGACTCCGGGGCAACGATCCCTACTCCCTGGTCGGTACCGTCCAGACCGAACCGGGTTTCATGTCCACGTCGCTGGGCAACCGACCGGTCACGAGTGACGGATCCAGGTTCGTTCACGTCGTTCACCTCACCCTGCCACGGGGGGCCCGCGGCCTCTGGGTCGGGGAGAGGAGCGACTTCCCCGAGGAGCTCGAACTCATTCTCGCCCGCGGAACCACGTACCGCATCACCCGCGCGGGCTGGGGCGGTTCGCACGGTCTGCCAGGGTTCTTCATCGAGGCGGAGATCCTGGTCAAGCCGGGACCGGGGACCGAAACCGCGCCGACGCCATGAGACCGGACGCTCCGTCCGACGTCCTCAGGGCCTCCGAGCGCCGCCACACACGGAAGCGACCATCGGGAGTGATCAGACTTGGGTTCCATCATGAACGCCGTGAACGGCTCGGAGGGCGGATACGCATCGCACTCCCAGGGCCCGGTCTCGGGCCTGCCCGTCGTCGCGGAGGGCGCGGTGATCGGCTACCTGTGGTTCGCCCGCGATCCGCAGGAGCACGCCGCGGGTTTCACCGACGCGCGGGGAGAGACCTCCGCGGACACGCCGGCCGCAGGGATCTGGGAGAGCAGGTTGAGCGAGGCGGCGCATGCCGGGACCACCCCCGAACGAGCGGTACTCGACTGGGTGGGAGCGCCCTTCGACCCGGTGGCGGGAGGGGTTCCCGAGGGTTCCGCCGCCCAGGAGGCCGAGAACTCCGACACCCTGTCCCGGGTGCTCTCCGGGGCTCCCTCCGGGCCGGTCGGGGACACGGCGCCCGGACCGAAGCCTCCGCTGGTGTTCGACCGGTGGAGCGACGAGGCGCTCGCCCCGGTGCTGATGGGCAGGTCCTACACCCCGGTCACCGACGGCCCGGTGATCTACGTGCCCGTCACCAGGGAAGGCACGCTCATCGGCTACCTGTGGGCGTCGGAAGCCGATGACGCCAGCGACTTCCAGCCGCTGCTCCCTCCCGACGTCGCGGGCAACGTCGCCCGTGGCTGGTGGACCATGGAACACGTCCGCCTACGAGGTGAGGGGCTGACCCCGCTGGAGGCCCTGAGGGCCAGTGTCGGCGCGGTGGACGATCCGAACGGCGGCAGGGTGGACGCCGACGCGGTCGAGGCCCGCGCCGAGAACCTGGCGGCCCTCCAGGGCATCGCCCGCAGGTGACCTGAGGAGCTCGGTCCAGCCCGGGGGCGCCTCCTGTGCCCGCGCTCCCGGCGGACGGGAGTAGTAGAGTGGCGCTGCCCGGCCGCGGCCGTCCTCCCCTCCCGAGAGCGGTCCGAGGGCGAGGCGGCGCCCCGGGCGGCGCGCCGCCGTCGGGGCCCCACGGGGCCAGCCCCTCCCGCACGACAGGAGAACCTGTTGACCGACTCCCCGGCCCCGCGCACCCGTGTCGGCCGCGTCGCCGTCGCCGCCGTGCTCGTCCTGGGGCAGTTCGCCCTCCCCGCGGCGGCCCGGGCGGACGCGCCCGACCCCCCGCCGAAGCTGCCGCAGGTCCACGAGTTCAAGGGAGCCCAGCAGCCGTGCGGTCCCGAGGGCACCGACACGGTGGACCAGGCCCCCTGGACACACGGCGCGCTGGGTCTGGAGGAAGCGCACGGCCTGAGCACGGGGGCGGGGGTGACGGTGGCCTTGCTGGCCCCCGAACTCGACGCCACCGGGCCCGCGCTGGCGGACGCCGTGGAAGGGGGCGGCACGGCGGACTGCCTCGGCTACGGAACGCTCCTGGCGGGCATCGTCGGCGGGCGTCCCTTCGAAGGGAGCGCGAGCGTGGGCGTGGCCCCCGACGCGACCCTGCGGTTCGTCCCGACCGGAACGCCGGAGACGGGTGTGGCCACACCCGGGGAGATCGCCTCCGGGGTCGGCGCGGCGGCGGAGTCCGGGGCCCAGGTCATCCTCGTGGCCACGTCGACGTGGGTGGGCTCTCCGGAACTGGACCAGGCGGTGGAGGCCGCGACCGAAGGCGGATCGCTGGTCGTGGCCCCCGCGACCGTGAGCACCGCACGCGGACCGGTACCCGGCCACCCCGCCCAGCACCCCTCGGCGCTCGCCGTGGCGGGTCACACCCCCGAGGGCCCGCCGTTGATCCAGTCCCCCCTGCCGTTGCCGGACGGTACCCCCTCCCGTGTCGACCTCATGGCTCCGGGAGACCGGGCCGTGGCTCCCGGTGTCGGGGACGGGCACGTGACGGCCAGCGGCGCGGGGGTGGCGGCCGCCTTCGTGGCCGGTACCGCCGCCCTGTTCAGCGCCCGCGTGCCGGAGTTGGGACCCGAGGAGCTCCGGGCCCGCCTGCTGGCCACGGCCTACCCGTCCCCCGGCGGAGACGGCGACCCCGTACAAGGGAGCGGGCGGATCGACCCCGTGGGTGTCCTGACGTCCCACCCGACCGAGGAGTCCGTTTCGGTGGCGGGCGAAGTCTTCGTTCCGGACCCCTCCCCCAAGGGAACCCTGGAAGCGCTGCCCACCTCCATCGTGGCCGGGGGCTTCGCACTGCTGATCGTGGTGTGCGCCCTGGGAGCCGCGGTCGTGCGCAACGGTCGCGCGCGTTCGTGGCGACCCTCGGCACAGGACGAGCGGGTACCCATCGGACCAAGGCCGGACCCCCTGCGTGACTAGGCCGTCACGCAGGGCCGGTCAGCATCGCGCGGGCTGTCTGCCCCGGCACGATGCGGACCGGGCAGCGGAACCGCTGACCCGTGCAGACCCCCGGTGTCGTCTTACGGCCACACGCGCACGTGCCGGTTGCACCGACACGTGCGCGATCGGTGCGAGGCGTCAACGTGCGGCGGGCCGCTCCGGTCGGAGCGGCCCGCCGCACGTGTTTGACGCGTGAAACGTGCTCAGGAGTCCTCCTGCCCCTCCGCGATCGCCAACTGCACCTCGACCGGGTCGCGGCGGGAGATCCACAGGGCCCGGCCGGGCGGCATGCGGCGGGCCCGGACGGAGCCGAACAGCATGCCCTCCGAAGGCGGTGTGGAGAGCATGATGCTGGGCGTGTTGAGATCGATCAGCGTCCGGATGAAGGGGTCACCGGCCGTACGGCCGAACCCGCCGGCCGCGTGGACCACGATGACGTGCATCCCGATCTCGGCCCCCTGCGAGATCAGCGGCAGCAGGGGTGACATCGGGCTCGGTCCGCTTCCAGCCACCAGTTCCAGGTCGTCGACGATGACGAACAGCTCCGGACCGGTCCACCAGTCGCGTGAGCGGATGCGGTCCGGGGTGATGTCGGGACCCGGGACGCGCACCTGCATGGCCTGTGCGGCGGCCTGCATCATCTCGCGGACGCTGTCGGCGGAGACACCGTAGCCGAGCTGCATCTCCTTGGGCACCGCGTCGTACAGCTGACGGCGCTGGTCGCCCAGGACGACCCGCGCCTCCGTCGGACCGTAGTGCTCGCGGATGGCGTTGGTGATGTGCCGGACGATGTTGGTCTTGCCGGACTCGGTGTCGCCGACGACCAGCAGGTGGGGGGTCGCCCCGAAGTCGTGCCAGAAGGGCTGCATGCGGCGGCTCTCCAGCCCCAGTGGCACGCGGAGCACGCCGCTGACACCTGCGAGGTCGGAACCGGGGAGCTCCTCCGCGCGCAACTTCGCGGGGAGGGTGCGTACCGGGGGTGCCACCGGACCGTCCCAGGCGCCCTTGACCCGTTCGACGATCTCCGCCATGCCTGCGGCGGCCGTCAACGAGTCCGCCTCACCGTCCGCACGCGGGAGCGCGCTGAGGAAGTGGTGTTTGTCGTCGGTGATGCCGCGTCCGGGGATCCTGGGGACGGTCTGCGCCGCCCGCATGTGGACGAGGGAGTCCACCGGATCGCCCAGGCGCAGTTCGAAGCGGGTACTCAACAAATCGCGGACACCGGTGTTGAAGTCCGCCCAGCGCGGTGAGGCGACCATCACGTGCAGGCCGTAGTTGAGGCCCCGTTGGACGAGCTGCACGATGGACGCCACCAGGTCCATGTTGTCCTGGCGGATGGTGCCCCAGCCGTCGATCACCAGGAAGACGTCCCCGTACCGTTCCTCGGCGAACTCGCCCGCGGCCCTGCGCGCACGGTAGGTCGCCATGGAGTCGATGCCGTGGTCGGCGAAGAACGTCTCCCTGTGGTCGAGGATCTCGTGCATCTCCAGCACCGTGCGGATGATGCGGCGCTCGTCGGTGCGGGGCGCCACACTGCCCATGTGCGGCAGGCCCTTGAGCGCCTGGAGCAGTCCGCCACCGCAGTCGATCGCGTAGAACTGGACCTGGGACGGCGTGTTCACCAGCGCGAGGCCGAGAATGACCGAGGCCAGGAGCGTGCTCTTGCCGCTCTGCGGACCGCCCGCGACACCGATGTGCCCGCCCGCACCGGAGAGGTCGGCGGTCAGGGGTGACCGGAGGTGTTCGAAGGGGCGGTCGATGATGCCCACGGCGACCTTCAGCGATCCCCGTTCGTTCCAGCGGACCCCGCCCTCGGGGACGTCGTGTCCGATCGCTCTGTGCATCTCGTCGAGGAGCGGTGGGGTCCCCAGGGGCGGCAGCCACACCTCCCGGGCCGCGGGGCCGTGGGAGCTCAGCCGTTCCAGGGCGAGCCCGAGCAGTGATCCGGCCTCCTCGAGCTCCTCCTCGGCGGGCCGGGGCTGCGGGGCCTCCTCGGGCACGGGGACCGGTGAGTCGGTGAACAGGACCGTCCCCAGGTCGGCGCCGCGGCCGGTGCTGACCGAGCGCCGGCTCACCCGGTAGGGGCCGGAGACGTAGGCGGCCTTGAAGCGGGTCAGCGTCTCGGTGTCGGTCTTGAGGTACCCGTTGCCCGGTGCCGAGGGCAGGCGGTGTGCGTCGGGCACACCCAGCACCCCCCGGCTCTCGATCGCGGAGAAGGTCCGCAGGGCGATCCGGTACGAGAGGTGGCTCTCCAGCTGGTGCATGCGCCCCTCGTCCAGCCGCTGTGACGCCAGCAGCAGGTGTACCCCGAGGCTGCGCCCCAGGCGGCCGATCATCACGAACAGGTCCATGAAGTCCCGGTGCGCGGCCAGCAGCTCACTGAACTCGTCCACCACGACGAACAGCGTCGGCAGCGGCTCCATCGAGGGGTCCGATTCCCGCGCCTTCTCGTACTCGAGCACCGAGCTGTAGCTGCCCGCCGCCCGCAGGCGCTCCTGTCGGCGCACGAGCTCTCCGTGCAGGGCGTCCTGCATGCGCTCCACCAGGATCGCCTCGTCGGCGAGGTTGGTGATCAGCGCGGAGGTGTGCTGTAGCTCGTCCAGCCCGATGAAGGTCGCGCCGCCCTTGAAGTCCACGAGGATGAAGTTGAGGGTGTCGGGGGTGTGTGTCAGCGCCAGGCCGAGGACCAGTGTGCGGAGCAGCTCGCTCTTGCCCGAGCCGGTCGCGCCGATGAGCATGCCGTGCGGACCCATGCCTCCCAGCGCGGACTCCTTGAGGTCCAGTTCCAGGGGCGCGCTGTCCGAGGTCATTCCGATCGGCACCCGCAGGCGGTTCTTCGGGTGCAGCTCCCCCCACATCCGCTCGGGGTCGTGCGCCAGCAGGTCTCGGATGCCCAGCAGTGTGGTCAGTTCGAAGTCCGTGGTCAACGGTTCCGACACCTCGGCGGCGACACCGCTGGCACGGTAAGGAGCCAGGAGCCGGGACAGGGCGGACGCCCGAACCCCGCTGAGGCTGTCCGGCCGCCCCAGGGTCTCCTCCGTGTCGCGTCCGGAGTGGTCGCTCCCCAACATCACGAGCTCGTCCGGCTCGACCCGGAGCGCCAGGGTGTAGGGGTCGTCCTCGGGTGGCATCGGGTCGCGGACGTCGATGACGACCGTGTTGCGGTAGCCGCCTCCGAGCAGACGCGACCCGGGCGGGATGCTGCCCCCGTCCACGACGATCACGGTGAAGGGCTCCTCCTTGTCCGGAGTCGCCGAGGGGTCGAAGCGCGGACGGTCCATCAGGTCCGCGCCAAGGGCCTGTTCCAGGTCGACCGCGTCGGTGAAGAGCAGACGCAGGGCCCCCGCACCGTCGCGCGCGCTCGGATGCTGGGCGTGCGGCAGCCACTTGGTCCACGACCAGTGGGGCATCGACTGGGCGGAGGCGCAGACGACGACCCTGAAGTCGTCCGGGGAGTGGAAGACCGCGAGCTGTCCCAGGAGCGCCCGGGTCAGTCCGCGTGAGGCGGACAGGTCCCCGCGCATCGTCACCCTCGCGTATCCGCGCAGGTACACCTGGACCGGCTGGTCGTCCACCGTGCCGTAGGCGCGGATGAACCGGCGCAGCGCGTGCGCGCTGAGGGGTTCGAGGTCCTCCACCGGTTTGGACGAGACCGGGGAGATCTTCATGGAGAGCGCCTGCGCGCCGACCGCGATCCGGACCTCGCCGAAGTCCTCGTCGTCGGTGCGCCTCTCCCACAGGCGCGAGGTGCGCACGATGGACCACAGTGCGTCGGGGTGGGGGGCTCGCCAGAGCATGGCGTCCCGCTGCTCGGTGACCACACCGCGCAGGCGGATGCGCATCTGGCGCAGGTAGCGCAGGTAGTCACGGCGGTCGTCGTTGAGCTTGGTCCTGCGTTCGAGCAGTGCGCGCAGGTACTGCCCGCCGAGCATGGCGACGGCTCCGACCAGCATCATCCCTCCGGCGATGAAGGGCATGACGGTGCCGCCCGCACCGCCCATGCCGCCTGGGCGGATGATCATCATGAGCATCGCCATCGAGGTCAGCGCCATCGGCAGGTACATGAAGACCGAGGACATGGAGGACTGTTGGTCCGCCAGTTCCGGAGGTTCCTGGAGGGAGATCTCACCGGACGGAAGGTCGGGTCCGGGCCGTCGGGGCGGCCTCCGCACGCGAATGGTACTCAAAACCGGGGGTCTCCTTCGAGGAACCGGATGTCGGCCCAGAGGGTAGGGGAACGGGGTTACCGGCTGGGGGCCGGAAGGTCACGCACTCATGATCACCACGAGGCTCTAAAAACTACCGGCACCACTCAAAAACATGAATAAAGTGATTTAACTCAACGCAACAACAGATGACACTCAGAAGGTGTTAATCTCCGTACCGCTGAGCCCCCGTGCCCCCTGTCGATCGGCCCCAGGTGAACGACCCCTCCACTGGCGACCCCTGCCGCCTCCTGATCCGCGCTCCTGAGCGCTCCTTCGAGATCGCGGCACCGGTCGAGGTCCCCCTGTCCGAAATCATCCCCACCCTGGTCCTCTACGCCGAGAGCGACGACGGGGCGGATCTCGACGAGACCGGGCTGGAGCACGACGGGTGGGTGCTCCAGCAGCTGGGAGACGAACCCCTGGAAGAGGACGAGACCCTGTCCTCCCTCGGCCTCTGCCACGGTGAGACGCTCTACCTCCGCCCCCGGCGCGACCAGTTGCCCCCGGTGCACTTCGACGACATCGTCGACGGGGTGGCCAACGGGATCTCCGAGCGCTCCGACCGCTGGGAGCCCTCCCACCTGCGGATCCTTCTCCAGCTGCTGGGACTGCTGGTGCTGCTGACCGGCCTGGTCGTCATGGCGGGCTCGGGCCTGGACCTGTTCACCGCGATCGGCGCCGCGACCTCCTCGCTCCTCATGCTGGCCTCCGCCTGGGCGGCCTCCCGGGCCATGGCCGACCTCAGCGCCGCCAAGGGCCTGGCCGGCACGGCGACGCTCGCCATGGGGCTCGCGGGAGCCTGCGTCCCCAGCGGCGAAACCGGAACCCTGCTCCTCGGTGCGACCATTCTCACCGCCTCCCTGACAGCCGCGGGCGCGAGTGTGCTGGGTGTCGCGGCCGTGGCGGGGGCCATTCCCTTCTTCACCGGCCTGTTCACCGTGGAGGCGCTGGGGGTCGTCGGGGGGCTCTCCCTGATGTTCCTGCCCGGCACCTCCTCAGCACAGGCCGCGGCCCTGGTCGGTGCCGTCGCCCTCTTCGTCGGTACCTACGCCCCCCAGCTCGCGTTCCGTCTCAGCGGCCTGCGTATGCCCGCGCTCCCCGCCAACCCGGAGCAACTCCAGGAGGACATCGAGCCCTTCCCCGCCCGAAGGGTCCTGGACCGGACCGCGCTCGCCGACCGCTTCCAGACATCGCTCTACGCCTCCACCGGCGCGGTGCTCGCCGTCTGCCTCACAGTGCTCTCGCTCGAACCGGGCTGGGCCCCCAAGGCCCTCTCCCTCGTCGTGTGCCTGGTGATGCTGCTCCAGACCCGCGGCCTGACCAGCGCCTGGCAGAGGATCCTCATGACCGCCCCGCCGTGGATCGGGCTCATGGTCCTGGCGGTGGACCTGGCCTGGAGCGCTGACCCGGTGCAACGCCTGCTCGCAGTGGTCGGCCTGTTCGCGGTCACGGCCCTCCTGACGGTGATCTCCTGGTCGCTTCCGGGCACGCGCCCGATCCCGCACTGGGGCCGGGCGGCGGAGATCATCCAGTTGATCCTGTGCATCGGCATCGTTCCCCTGGTCCTCGCCCTGTACGGGGTGTACGGCCTGCTGCGCGGGATCGGAGGCTGACATGCAGTCACGTCGCGACCGGGTGATGGCCTACAACTTCACTGTGGGCCGTCTCGGGACAGCGATGCTGCAGGGCGACCCCGACGCGGTGGACGCACCCATGCGCCGCACGCGCGGAGGCACCTACATCGGTCTGGGCATCGGGGCGCTCATCTGCGTCGGATTCCTCGTGTTCGGCCTCATCATGCCCGGCGGGGCCACCTCGTGGCAGCAGGAGGGACGTATCGTCGTCGACCGGGACGGAGGTGCCACCTACCTGTACTCGGACGGCACACTGCGTCCGGTCGGCAACCTGGCCTCGGCACGACTGATCCTTGGCAGCGGCGCACAGACCAGCCTGGTGAAACAGGCTTCCCTGGAGGGTTTCCCGGTCAGCGGCCCGGTGGGGATCCCCGGTGCTCCGGACGCACTGCCCGAGGACGGCACCGCGTCCGTGTGGCGGTTCTGCGGCCTGCCGCTGGTCGACGACCAGGAGGACCCGCGAGGTCGGACCGCCCTGGTCGCGGGAGAGGCGCCGCCGCCCCGGTCCCCCGGCCTCGACCAAGGCATCCTCGTGTCCGGACCGGACGGCACGGTGTACCTCCTGTGGGGCAGTGCCCGGCTGCGGGTGGAGGAGGGGTCCGGAGCGGTCCAGGCCCTCGGTTACGGCACCAGCACCCCCCTGCCCGTCTCCTCGGCGTTCCTCGGAACCATCCCGGAGGGACCGGACCTGGAGGCGCCTCCCGTACCCGGGGCCGGGGACCCCGGACCGGACCCCGTCGGCACCGGACAGCGCGTCGGCCAGGTGTTCGCGGTCGCCACCCCCGGCCAGGAGGACCAGCACTACCTCCTGACCCGGGAGGGCCTGGTCCCCCTCACTCTGACGGAGGCGCTGCTGCTCCTCTCGGACCCCGACGTCTACCGTCCGGCCTACGGCGACACGCCGCCCGAGGCTCTCGCGCTCAGCCCCTCCGAAGCGCACGAGGCGCTCGCTTCCGAAGCTTCCGCGCCCCAGAACGCGAACGGACTCCCCACCGCTCCGCCCACCGCTCTGGACATGGGTTCCGCCGTTCCCTGTATGCGCTGGGAAGAGGACGGGACGTCCCTGTTGACCGTCGACGACCCCGCGGAGATCGAGGCGTGGCCCGTCCAGGACCGCCCCTTCGTGGAGCCCGGCTGCCCCACACCTGACCTGGTGGGGATTCCCGCGGGTCTGGGCGGAGCCGTCAGAGCCGTGCCCGTGGGTGGTTCGGCGAGCGCCCCGAGCTTCTTCGTCGTGACCGACGCGGCCGCCAAGTACCCCGTGGCGGACGAGGCGGCACTCGACGCCCTCGGTTACACGGCCTCGAACGCGGCCCCGCTGCCGATGTCCCTACTGCGCGTCCTGCCCACAGGACCGCTGTTGAGCCAAGAGGCCGCCCCGATGCCTTTGGCGGCCTCCCCTCGGGCCGGAGGGCAAACCTGCCCCTAGCCAACGACGACAGTGGAGATGAAGTCAATGAGCAGAACACGCAACACAGACGAGGCCAACCGACTCGCCGAGGAGGCGATGACCGAGGCCTACACCCAGTGCAACAACATCTACTCCAACGTCGACGACCTGCGCGACGGGCTCCGTGCCTCCTGGCAGGGAGCCGCGTCCAACCGCTACAGCGAGGCGCTGGTGGGGTGGCTGGAGGAACTCCGGCTGGTCACCAACGACATGAACCAGATGATCGGGACCTTCGGCGGCACGGTGAACGCCATGCACCAGGCCGAGGACACCGCGATCGTCACCGGCTCCCGGTGGATCGACGACCTGAACCCCAACCAGTCGGGCTGACGGCTCCGGCTGTCCTCCCCCGCGGCGAACGGCCGGTGGCCGCCGACCGCGCCCCCACGCGAAGACCTTCGATCAGCACTTCCGAGATGAGGCAGAGCCCATGCAGGGATTCGACGTCAAGTACTCCGAGGTGGACGACGCGACCAGTCGCCTCGCCCAGCAGACCGAGGCGGTGGCCCGGCAGATCGAGGAGCTCGATCAGAAGATGCAGACCCTCCTGTCCGACATGGCCGGTGAGATGAAGGAGAACTACCAGACCAAGATCTCCTCCTGGCGCCTCAACGTCGCGGACATGCGGACTCTGCTGGGCAAGGCGCAGCTCGCCCTGAACGAGATCCGGAACAACTACTCGGGCACGGACCGCCGCGAGGCCATGAACTGGTCCGCCCTGCTCTGAGGCGGCCCGCCCGGGCCGGGCGGGCACAGGTGTGCCCCTCCCCTCGACGCACCTGCCGCGGCTCGGGGAAAGACGGGGCCGCCGCCCCTCTCGGCCTGCCGGGGCCGGGCCCGTGAGTCCACGGACCCGGCCCCCACCCCCTACGTTCGGACGATGCCCGCCGTACGGGCGGCAAGGAGACAGACAACGTGGCCGAATCCAAGTACGACTTTCGCGCCGCCCTCTCCGGTGAGCCGGTGCCCCCGGTCGAGGAAGAAGAGGAGCAAGCAGAGCTCCTCAACACGCTGACGTCCCAGGCGCACTCGTCGCAGTCCGGGTCAGCAGGCTCCCCCATCAGCCTGAACCTGTCGAACGGCCTGCTGATGATGGGCAACCGCTCCGGCTCTGTGGAGGTCGACACCGCCGACCAGAAGGTGGTCATCGACCCCGAGTCGCCCTCCCAGGTGGGAGAGCGCGACGGGGAGATCGTCCTGGGCGACAGCACCGAGGCGGAGCTCGGGACGGCCAGCCTGGCGGTGGAGGGCAGGAACCTCCAGCCGATGGTGGACTCCGAGTCCGTCCCGGCCTCCGAGCGCGTACCCGCCAACGCTGGAGCTGCCCCCGAGGGAGAGGTGACGGAACCGCTGGAGGATCCGGTGCACGTCGTCTCCGTCCGGGAACCCTCGGCGTCGGACCTGGGTGAGGACTTCTCATCGGCCGAGGGCGTTCCCCCGACGGAGGCCGCGCCTGCCGAGTTCACACCGGTGATGAAGGGTATCCCGGCGACTGAGGCCGAACCGGTCTCCGCCGAGGTCGAGGGCGTACCCGTCAGTGACCCGGACGAGGAGTCCTCCGACCCCGTCGAAGCCACCGGGCCTGTGGTCACCGTCGACCCGGAGACCGGCGAGACCGTCATCCTCGCGGAGGACCTGGAGATCACGGTCGGCCCTGAGAACGGCGAGGTCCGCATCGAGCCGTCGGACGAGAACGTCCCCCTCGCGCCGGACTCCCCCCCGATCACCGTGGAGGCCGGAGGCCTGACCATGGTGATCGACCCGGCGACCGGAAACCTGGAGGTCGACCCGATCAAGGGCGAGTTCGCCGACGTCACCGTCGAGATCGGGGACCAGCGCCTCGTCATGGACGGTGAGACCGGCGAGATCAGTATCGACCCCGGAGAGGGCTCCGTATCGGTCGACCCCGAGACCGGCCTGGTGACCGTCGAACCACCCGCAGACGAGGACGAAGAGGTCCGGGACGGCGACGCGGACGGGGACGCGGACAGCGACGGCGACGCGGACGGCAACGCAGACGGCGACACAGACGGCGACACAGACGGCCACGCAGACGGCGACACAGACGGGCACAAGGGCGGGGACGCAGACGGCGACACAGACGGTCACACGGACGGCGACGCGGACGGCGACGCGGACGGCGACACAGACGGGCACAAGGGCGGGGACGCGGACGGCAACACAGACGGTCACACGGACGGCGACGCGGACGGCGACGCGGACGGCGACACAGACGGGCACAAGGGCGGGGACGCGGACGGCAACACAGACGGTCACACGGACGGCGACGCGGACGGCGACGCGGACGGCGACACAGACGGGCACAAGGGCGGGGACGCGGACAACGACGCGGACGGTCACACGGACGGCGACAGCGACGCGGCCCAGCCGCCCAGTGAGGAGGGCGTGAGCAACCGACCCGACCACCACACCGGTGACGGGGGGCCTCCTGGGCCCGCGTCGGTCGGCTCTGGAAGCCCTGTGGGCGGATACGGCGACGAGGACGAGAAGGAAGACTCAGACACGCCCGATCCCCTCATCGGCGACGAGTCGAACACCGGGGGAGGTGATCCCGGTCAGGAGGAATCCGCCGCTGAGGACACGACCGAGCTCCAGGACCTCGAACCCGCCGGAATCTTCGCTCCAGAACGGAGCAGGACCCCGGGCGGGAAAAATCAGGATGACGAAGAGGAAGGCGAGAACGAGGAGGAAGACGAAGAAGAGGAGAAAGAAGAGGACGAAGAGGAAGACAAGGACGAAGACCAAGAAGAGGAGAAGGAAGAAGACGAAGACGGTAAAGAGGATGAGGAGGACGAAGAAGACGAAGAAGACGAAGAAGACGAAGAAGACGAGGAAGAGGACAAGGAGGACGAGAGCGGGGGAGGCGGGGGAGGTGGAGACGGCGACTCGACCGCAGAGGGCACGAAGATCGATCTCGAGAGGATCGACGGCTTCAAGGACACGTTCGTGGTCGAAGTCCGCGAGGTGCTGGAAGAGGAGACCCCTAACTTCTACGTCTACAGCAGCTCCTCCGACGGGGCGGAGGGCGCTGCGAAGGTCACTCGGCTCGGCGACCCGGCCCTCCTGCCGACCGCCGGACTGCTCGCCAACAAGATCGATCAGTCCATGGCTTCGCTCCATTCGATCATGTCCAGTCTCCAGAAGGAGCTCAAGGGCATCGAGCAGCGCGTGAACGCGAACGTCGGCACCTTCAAGAGCCTGGAAGAGGACCAGGAGCTGAACGCGGCCCAGGTCTCCTACCTCATGGGCGGAACAGGCTCCCCCACTGACACTCCCACGCCCTGACATCTATTCGTGATACACCGGCCGCCGCAGACAAGGGGGGGCGAATGCCTGAATTGCACGACATCATGAACATTGTTGCCGACGGGGCGGGCAACAGCGACGGCAGCCACCCGCGCATGCCGAGCATCAACACGATCATCGGCCCCGAAGTGCTGTGGGTGAATCACGGTAGGTACCACCACGCGAAGGACACCAACCCCTTCACCGGGTTCGACTGGACTTACGACGGCGCGGAGATGAACCGCTGGTGGTCCATGAGAAAGCCCGGAACACAGCTCGTCGCGTTCGGAGCCCACACGTACGAGATGCCCCACGGCTGGGACTACGCCGGATACACCATGGTCTCAGGCCTCTGGGGCGACCCCGAGCCGGACAAGGGGGGCGACGCGGAGGACGTTCAGACACCCTTCATCAAAGCCCTGGACAACCTCTCAAAGGTCATACCGGATTCCCTGAGTAACCTCGATTCAGGAAAGACGGGAAACTTTCACTGGGAGCCCACCGGGGAACTCATCGGCAACCTGGTGACACTGGAGTCCATGTTCGAGACCTACGGGGAGGGAAAGGATTCGAACGGCGTCCTGCTGACGGCCTACCAGAACCTCGACATCCCCGAGGGCCCGATGACCGGGGCCGCGGCATCCGTGTTCGGCGCGAAGATCTACGATCTCTTCCTGCGGTTCCAGGAGATGGAGGCGATGGTCAGGAACAACCACAAGGCGATCAGCGACCTGAAGGGCGATATCAAGGGACCCGCCCAGGACCTGAGGGATTCCGTGCATGAAGCGATCAACACGGACTCCTACTCGATGCGCGGTGTTCTCGACCAGTGGTACCACCATGAGAGCAACGGAAAACAGATCTGGAACGACGCCACCGGCCAGTTCTGGATTCGCGTGAAAGAGGGGGTATACGGCCCGGTCAGCAACCCCGCGACGGACGAGAACGTCAACAACCGCCTGAAGGAGATCTGGAAAAAGAACTACGAGAACGTCATCAACAACGCTGGAACGCTCTACACGACGCTGAACGAGATCTACGACAGCGCGCAGAAGAGCCTTCATCCCATCGAGGCCCCGGACGGCGGCACCCCGATCAGCATGATCTCCGACATCGGGGACGAGGACATTCCCGACGGCGGGCCCGATGTCCCTGACTTCCCGGATGAAATCGACCTCACGTTCGACGACGAAGGCCTCGGCGGGGGCGACGGCCCGGGCGGAGGAGACGACGGCCTCGGCGGCGGTGACGGCGGGCCGGACATCCCGGACTGGCTGAATGATCCGCCTACCGGGTACGGCGGCCCCGACCTCAACTATGAGACCGACGGCGGGCCCGACCTGAACCTCGGCGGCCCCGGTGGCGAGGGCCCCGGCCTGAATCTCGGTGGACCCGGTGGCGACGGCCCCGGTGGCGTCGGTCAACTCCCCGGACCGGACCACCTCGGACTGAACGGACCCGGGTCCGGCGCCCCGGACTCCTTCGGCGGCGGGAGCGACACACCCGTCCAGGGGCCGCCCACCTACGTGTCGGGAGGCCCCGGCATGCCCCTCAACGGACCGGACGGCGTGGGATCCGATGCGTTCGGTCCCGACGGGGTCCCCCCCACCCCCGACGGCGGCGGCCACGGGGGCTTCCTGCCCGGTGCGCCTCCCCTGGGCATGAACGGCCCGGGAGGCCCCGGGGGCGGTCGCCGAGACACCCCCGGCCTCGGCACGGACTTCCCTCCGCCCACGTCACTGGAGGTCGATCCGGAGACCGGGCTGCCGATCAACCCGGACACCGGACGCCCCTTCCCCGTCGACCCCGACACCGGGATCCCCTTCCACCCGGACACCGGTCTGCCGATCAACTTCGACCCGGACACCGGCGCGGCTCTCCCGATCGACCCGACCACCGGACTGCCGGTGCAGGACGGCGGGACCAGGCTCGACATGGATCCGGAGACCGGGCTGCCGATCAACCCGGACACCGGACGCCCCTTCCCCGTCGACCCCGACACCGGGATCCCCTTCCACCCGGACACCGGTCTGCCGATCAACTTCGACCCGGTCACGGGAGAGGTGGCGCCGATCGATCCGATCACCGGTATGCCCGTCGCACCGGATCCGGGCGCCCTCCCCTCACCCGACCCCGGTCTCGGCACGAACTTCCCGGACGGTTCGGAGAGCGTCTACGAGAACCCCATCACGGGTGAGCCGGCCGAGATCGATCCGGAGACCGGGCTGCCGTACCCGATCGACCCCCTGACCGGCGAGGCCATCACGGAGAGGCGTCCGGACCCCGAGCCGCTGAACTACCCCTCGGGTCCGAACAACCCCTCGATGCCGTTCCAGAGCGGCAGCCCGCCGATGGACCTCAACTACGGCGGTCTGGGCACACCACCGCCCACCTCCTCCGGTCCCGGTGACGGGGTCGCAGGCCCCGGTTCCTCCGACCGCTCGTCCATGTTCGCCGCTCCCGGTGACGGCGGGGCGCTGGGACAGGTCGGCGGTGGAGCCGGAGGGCCTGGCGGCGAAGGAGGCCTGTCGGGCCAGCCCAGGACGGCGGGGCAGGGCTCGCCGGGGATGCCGCCCATGATGCCGCCCATGGGCGGCGGCATGGGCGGAGGCGGAGGAGGCGGCGACAACGGACGCGAGCGCAACCGCGCCACCTGGCTCTCCGAGGACGAGAAGGTCTGGGGCACGGACAAGACCCGCGGCAAGGCGGTTCTCGGCCGACCCGTGCCCGGCGAGAAGAAGGGAACCCCCCGTCATGAGCTCATCGATGAGGGAACAGATGGAAGCCGAACTGGCACGTCTTCAAACGACGATGCGGGAACTCGAGGACGCAAGCGCAAACCTGGAGTCGGCAACCGAAGAGGTCACCGCCAAGAACAGACTCGTGACGGCGACGGTCGACGCGACGGGACGTCTGACTGAGCTCAAGTTCCACACCGACGGCTACCGGAGCATGGCCCCCGCCGAACTGTCCGCGGGCCTGGTCGAGGTGATCGACCGCGCCCAGCGCCAGATGGCGGAGCGGGTCGCCTCGGTGTACGAGGCGTTCGCCCCCGAGGGCGTCGACACGGCAGCGGTCATGCGGGGAGAGGTGGATGTGGAACAGACCCTTCGTTCCATGGGCGTCTCCCTGGACGACTTCCGATGACCATCCGTGCACAGCGAACAGTGCGATCGAAGGAGGAAGACGATGTCCGCGTCGAATCACGGCTTTTCCGCCGATCCTGACGGGATCAACCAGGACGGCAGACGGATCTACGAGGCCGCCGACTACGCCGATGAGATGATCAACGGCGCTTTCGACGCCCGCGAGCCCCACGGGGTGCCGTGGGGGGAGAAGGGAGATTACTCCAAGCAGATGCAGGAGACGGTGGGAGTGGCCGAGTCCCTCCTCTGGGAACTGCTTCCCCTGATCTCCCTGGGTCTCACTCAGGCTGCCGACGGAACCCTTGAGTCCTCCGGGAACATCGTGAACATGGAGGAGAGGAACGTCGACACGTCCGATTCCTTCAACACCCGGCTTCCTGGGAGCCGACGGTGACCGGGTCTCCCAAGGACGAGGACGGTCGCGGAGCGGCCGGGGAGGGCGCCTCGGGTCCGGCGGACCAGAAGACGGCTCTCGACTTCCAGGCCGCCCTGTCCGAACCGGTACCGGAACAGCGGCTACTCGGGGAGACGGGCTCCCTGCGAGAGGCCGGTCCTGTCCCCGGACCGACCGTCCCGGAGGCCGATCAGGCCGCCGAGCCTTCCAGACAACCGACCGCGGTCCTGGGGGGCGGCGCTGGGAGGGGGGACGGGGAGGCCGACGCCGAAACCGCTCTCGACCGGCCCGGAGCGCCTGCGCTGGCCGGCGCGGCCATCGCGGGAGCCCTGCTCGTCATCGCCCCGTTCGCGGTGACCGCGGGCATGCCCGCGGTGTCCCTGGAGACCGTCGCCGAGCAGACACCGGTGGCCAACGCGCTCGGCGACCAGACCGGTGACGGGTCCGCCCAGACGGCCGGGTCGGCCGCCGCGGGGGCCGACGGGCACGGCTCACCCGTGACGGAGCGGGCAGCCGACCCCGGGTTCGTACCCGAGGTCCAGGACGGGGGCACCAGTCCCACGCTCCCCGATCCGGGTGACGCCTCGGGGGGTACCGGCGCGGTCGAGACCTCGGCGCCGACCGGACAGGGGTCGGGCGCCGATCGCCCTCCGGTGCAGGAGTCCTCGACCGAGAGCGGATCCGCGGACGCGGCCGACGGTACCGAGACGGCTTCGGCTGATGGACCCCAGGGCGAGTCCGGAACACGTGAGGGCGGTGGCCCCGCGGACGGAGCCGAGGGCTCGTCCGGTGGCCCCGGGGACGGGGCCGAGGACGGTGGGCCCGCGGACGGACCCGAGGGCTCTTCCGGTGGCCCCGCGGACGGGGCCGAGGACGGTGGGCCCGCGGACGGGGCCGAGGACGGTGGGCCCGCGGACGGGGCCGAGGACGGTGGGCCCGCGGACGGGGCCGAGGACGGTGGGCCCGCGGACGGACCCGAGGGCTCTTCCGGTGAGACCGCGGCGGGCGAAACCGACACCGCATCCGGGAACACGTCAGCGGCGGCGGAGTCGGAGGGTTCCCCGGAAACCGGGACGGCAGGCGGGGAGAACGCCCCGGCGTCCGCCGAGAGCGACGCCGCCGGTTCCGACACGACCTCGGGAACGCAGGCGGACGGCTCCGGCGGGGAGGCTCCGGCCGAACCGCCCCTGAGCGGCACCGACTCCCCCGAGTCGTCATCGATCCTCGCGGACGCGACCGAGAGGATCGTCCCCGTGGAGGAGCGCTATCGCGCACTCACCGGTCCGGGCTGCGCCGGACCGGACGACTCCTCCTACAGCAGCGAGGGCAGGTGGCAGAGTGCCGAGGGCACGGCCAGTTGGGCCACTCGTCCGGGCGGCTACGACCAGGAGGGCTGCGAGGGCTCCTACGACGCGATCCCCGTGTCAGGCGATCCCGAAAAGGGCGACCACCAGCACGCCGGCTGGACGTTCGCGCCGGGTGAGGAGGGCGCGACGTGCGAGATCTATGTCCACGTGCCCGACGACGAGAGTCCCCTGTGGGTCGCTGCTGGCGAAGCGCGGTACCGGATCCACCCGGGAAGCGACGCGGGGAACCCCCCGGTCGCCGTCTTCGGTTTCGATCAGTCCCAGGTTCGAGGAGGATGGGTACAAGTGACCGGATTCGTCACCCCGGACGAAGAGTTCACGGTCCGGCTCACCAACGCGGGTGAAGACCCGTTCCCCGACGAAGAGCACACGAACGCCCACGTGGCCGCCTCGGCCATGCGCGTCGACTGCTCTTGACACCCCCCGCGGTGGGGCGGCACACGCCGCCCCACCGCCCTTGCGGTCCCTGACCGCAGCAGACAGGAAGGCAACCGATGAGCAGGCAGCTCCTCACCGTCAACCCCGGTGCCCAAGGAGCGCACGACACGATCTCGTCCGCGCTGGACGCGGCGGTCGGCGGTGCGGTCATCACCATCTCACCAGGGCGCTACGAGGAGAGTCTCGTCCTGCGCGAGGTGGTCACTCTGGTGGCACGCGAGGGGCGCGGGAGCGTGGAGATCACCAGCGCGTCGGGCAGCGCGGTGCTGTCCGGGGCGGACGCGGTCAAGCTCGACGGGCTGGTGCTGCGCTGCCGGGACGAGGAGCGCCCGACCGTGGACGTCGCCGCCGGCGAGGTCGAGATGGCGCGCTGCGAGGTCTACGGTGCGGCGTGGTCGGCCGTGTCCGTCCGGGGCGAGGGCGGCCTCGCGATGCGGGACAGCCGCGTCTGCTGCTCCGAGGGCGCCGGCGTCGTCGTGGTGTCCGCCGGGCGCACGATGATCGAGGACTGCGTCATCGAGGACGTCAGGACCAGCGCGCTGGTGATCGGGGACCAGGGGCGGCCCTGGGTGCGTTCCTGCGTGCTCCGGGACGCGGGAGGCAACGGCCTGTTCGCGAGCGGAGGGGCCGCCGGCACCCTGGAGGACTGCGAGATCACTGCCACGGGCAAACCGGGGGCCGCTCTGGAGGAGGGCGCGGCCACGACCCTGCGGCGGCTGCGCGTGCACCACACGGAGAAGGAGGGGATCACCCTCTCCAGCCAGGCGCGCCCCGTGGTGGAGGAATGCGTCGTCGAGGAGACCGCGGGCGACGGGCTCGTGGTGCGCGGTAGCTGCGATCCCCAGGTGAGCGGTCTGCGCGTGCTCAGGCCCCGGGGGGCGGGTATCCACGTCACCGAGCGCGCCCGGGGCCTGTTCGAGTCGTGTGAGGTGCGGGACGCGGCCGGGGACGCCCTGCGCTCCGGAGGCCGGGCGTCCACCACCTTCCTGCAACTGAGCGTGGAGGGAGGCGGGGGGCTGCTGCTGGCCGAGGACAGCGTCGTGGAGTTCGACCGCGGAAGCGTCCGGGCCACCCGCGGGCACGGCGTCGTCGTCACCGGAGGGGCCCCCTTCCTCCGGGGGATGTCGGTGGAGGACACAGGCGGCCACGGAGCCCTCCTGGAGGGGTCCGCGCGGGGGCGGCTCGAGGGGATGACCTTCGAGCGCACCAAGAACGCGTCCGTGGCCGTGCGCGAAGGGGGACGGGTCGAGCTGGAGGGGGCCCGGATCATGCAGAGCCGGGACGCGGGCGTCAGCGTGGGTCCCGAGGGCGAGGCGGACCTGCGGGACTGCGAGATCGCGGAGTCCTCCGGTGACGGCGTGTCGGTGCGCGGCGGAGGCAGGGCCACCGTGCTGCGGACCAGGGTCCGCGAGGGACGGCGCAACGGCGTCCTGGTGACCGCCAACGCCGGAGCGGTCCTACGGCGCTGTGAGGTGTTCGGGAACCGGGCGGACGGCATCCTGGTCCACTCCGCCGAGGAGGTGGTGGTGGAGAACTGCACGGCTCGGGACAACGGCCGGTCCGGTCTGCGCCAGACCGTGGCCAGCGACCACGCCCACACCGAGGACCTGTTCAGCCAGGGCAACGGCTCCCCGGACGCCTTCGGCGACGAGGCGGGAACCGCCGTCCCGCTCGCGCCCCTGGAGGAGGACGGGACCGAGGACCAGGAGGGAACCGGGCCGCTCGCGGAACTGGACGCGCTCATCGGGCTGGACAACGTCAAGAACGAGGTCCGTACGCTGATGACCCGAAACCAGATGGCGCAGCGGCGCGCCGAGATGGGGCTGCCCACTCCCCCGATGAGCCGCCACCTGGTGTTCGGGGGCGCTCCGGGCACGGGAAAGACCACCGTGGCCCGCCTGTACGGGCGCATTCTCACCGAGCTCGGTGTGTTGAAGTACGGCCACGTCGTCGAGGTCGCCCGTGCGGACCTCGTGTCCCAGTACGTCGGCGGGACGGCCATCAAGACCACCGAGGTGTTCGAGAGCGCCAAGGGCGGTGTGCTGTTCCTCGACGAGGCGTACACCCTGTCCAGCGGAAGCGACTCGGGCAAGGGACCCGATTTCGGGCGGGAGGCGATCGACACCCTGGTGAAGCTGATGGAGGACCACCGCGACGAGGTCGCCGTCATCGTGGCGGGGTACACCGAGAACATGGAGCAGTTCCTGGACGCCAACCCCGGCCTGGCCTCCCGGTTCAGCAAGACCATCGAGTTCGTCAACTACGAGGACTCCGAGTTGGTGGAGATCGTACGCAGGCTCTGCGAGGGGAGCAGCTACCGGCTGTCGCCCGAGGCGGAGGCGGCTCTGCTGAAGCACTTCGGCCAGATGCCCAAGGGTCCGGCGTTCGGCAACGCGCGTGAGGCCCGCAAGGTCTTCGAGGAGATGATCGACCGGCAGGCGCAGCGCCTGAGCTCCACCTCCCCCGAGGACCACGACTCCCTCACCCTTCTGCTGCCTGAGGACCTGGGGGTGCAGGACACCGACCGGGCGGTCTCCCCCCAGGAGCGCGCACGGCAGGTCTCCGAGCTCCGGGAGGAACTGGACGCCCTGGTGGGACTGGGCCAGGTCAAGGACACCGTCAACGATCTGGCCAACCTGCTGCTCATGACGGAGCAGCGCAGGTCGATGGGGCTGCCCGTCTCCCAGATGAGCCACCACCTGGTGTTCACCGGCCCGCCCGGCACCGGTAAGACCACGGTGGCGCGCCTGTACGGGAGGCTCCTGCACACCCTCGGGGTGCTGCCGGGCGACCACGTGGTGGAGGCCGCCCGGTCCGATCTGGTCGGCCGCTACGTGGGGCACACCGCGCAGCTCACCGCCGAGGTCTTCGAGCAGGCCAGGGGCGGGGTGCTGTTCGTCGACGAGGCGTACACCCTCACGCCCCGGGGCGAGGGGAACGACTTCGGCCAGGAGGCCGTGGACACCCTGCTGAAGCTGATGGAGGACCACCGCGACGAGGTCGCCGTCATCGTCGCCGGATACCCGGTCGAGATGGACCGTTTCATGGACTCCAACCCGGGTCTGGCCTCCCGTTTCAACCACCGGGTGGAGTTCCCCTCCTACAACGACGACGAGCTGGTCACCATCGTCACCCGGATGGCGGCCACCTCGGGCTACGAGTGCGGCGCCGAGACCCTGCGGACGCTCGCGGCGCACTTCTCGACCGTGGAACGGGACGGATCGTTCGGTAACGCCCGGTACGCCCGCCAGGTGCTGGAGCGGATGATCACCCGGCAGGCGGGCCGCCTGATGGGGCAGGAGACCCCCGCGACCCGGGAGGACTTCACCGCCCTGCTGCCCGTCGACGTGCCGTGAACCGCTCCGGCCAGGAGCCGGGGGGCGCAGGCGCGCGAAGGCACCGCCGACCCGTACCCCCGCGTCCCTGACCGGCACCATGAGCCGCGTGTGGAGTCCGGTCTCCTGGCGCTGCCGCACCAGGCGATGGCCGGCGCTCTGAGTATCCCTGCTCAGGACAGCGTGACCGTTGTGCGTTGGAATGGGGATGCCCGTCCCGAGCGCTGGGACAGCCGCAGGGCCGGGGCGGACGGCAGTGGTCAGTGGTCCGTTGGAAGTCCACGGGAAGGTGGTGCCTGATGGAGGCACGCGATGGGGCCCGCGCCGAGGCGTTGGACAGACTCGTCGGACAGGGGGTGATCGACCGCGGGCAGGCCGACGCGGTTGCCGCCGCCCTGGAGGCGACCGCGGAGCGCTCGGGGACGAGGATCCGCTGGGCGGAGGTACTGGGCTATGTCGGCGGCGGACTCGTGCTCGCGGCGGTGGGCACGTTCGTGGCCACCGCATGGGACGTCCTGGAGATCGGGGTCCGGGTCACGCTGCTCGCCGTGGTCGCCGCCGCGCTCGCGGCGGCGGGGTTCGGGATGGCAGGCGGACCAGCCCTGCTTCGCCGGTCGGCGGAGACGGCCCCGGTCCGCCGCCGGCTCGGCGGCGCCCTTTTCGCCCTGGCGGCGCTCTCCACGGCCTTCGCCGTCGCCGAAGCCGCGGAGGGAGCGCTGCCCCCCGGGTTCGTACCGAGCTCGGCCACCTGGGCGTCCGCTGCAGGGCTGGTGGTCGCCGCGACCGCCTACGCACTGCTGCGCTCCGCGCCCGGGCTGGTCGCGGCCTGGGGCATGAGCGCGTTTCTCGTCGGTTTCGGGGTGGAGGAGGCGGTCTACGAACTCGTCGGTTCGAACCGCGGGAGCGAGTTCTCCTCCGACGGATGGCAGTTGGCTTCCACTGCGGCCGGTACGGGTCTGTTGCTCCTCGGCGCGTTGACGATCGCCCTCGCGGTGGTGGGCGTGCTGCGCGAGCAGGGAACCGCGGTCGGGCTCGGCGCGGTGACCTCCTACACAGGCGCCCTGATGCTGGAAACACCGGCGAACCACATCGCCGAGCTCGCCGTCGCGGCAGGCTTGTTCACCCTGTTCGCGCTGTGGCGCTCGTCGTCACGCGGCCCCGGTGCGGCGCTCGTGTTCGGTGTGCTCGCCGCCACGGTCGCGGTTCCGCGGCTCGTCTGGGAGGTCACCGACGGCGAGGTGTCGGCCGCCGGTGTCCTGCTCGTCGCCGGCGCCGTGCTACTCGTCGCCAGCGCGGTCGGTATCCGGCTGCGCCACCGGGCCGCCGCGCAACCGCCCCGCCCCCACGCGGCACCGGACGCCCCGTAGCCCCGGCGATCCGACCGGTGGCTCCGCCCGGTACCCCTGCGCGGAGAACAGCTTCCAAAACAGGTATTCGGTCAAGGACGGATGTGCTACCGCGCAGGTCAGCACCTCCTTCGTTAGCATTCCCGCATGGCCGAGGGACACATGCTCGTGGACAACCTGCTGTCGATGTGGTGGATCGCCCTGGCCGCGGTTCTCGCTCCGGTACTGGCGTTGGTCACGCGCCGCAAGGTACCGGACGTGGTCTGGCTGCTGGTGTTCGGCACGATCATCGGCCCGCACGCCCTGGGCCTGGCCGAGGAGACCGAATCGGTCCGGTTCCTGCGTGAACTCGGTCTGGGGTTCCTGTTCCTGTTGGCCGGCTTCGAGGTCGACACCACCGACATGCGCGGTAGGCAGGGCAGGCACGCCGCCCTGACCTGGGGGTTGTGCGCCCTGCTCGGCTTCGGGGCGGGGATGCTCCTGTTGCGGGGGGACACACACGTCGCGGTCGTGCTGGCGATCGCCTCGACGTCGACGGCTCTGGGCACCCTGTTGCCCATCCTGAAGGACTCCGGTGCGATGGAAACGCCGCTGGGGCGGGCCGCCATGGTCCACGGCGCCTACGGCGAACTCCTGCCGATCGTGGCGATGTCGCTGCTGCTGTCCACCCGGGGCACCTGGCAGTCCGCGGCGATCCTGCTCCTGTTCTCCGCGGCCGCGGTGGCCGTCGTCGCGGTCCCGGGGCGCTTCTTCAGCCGTCTCCCCCTGCTGAGGCGGGCCTTCGCGGACGCGTCCAACACGACCATGCAGACCACCCTGCGGGTCACCGTGCTGGTCCTGGTCACGCTGATGCTGCTGACCGCCGTGCTCGAACTCGACGTCGCCCTGGGCGCTTTCGCGGCGGGCCTGTTGCTGAACGCCGCTCTCGGCGCCACGGCGCCCGAGCACGCGGCCGAGGTCATGCACAAGGTCGAGATCGTCGGGTTCAGCCTGCTGATCCCGGTGTTCTTCGTGACCAGCGGTATGGGCATCGACCTTTCAGCCGTCGCAGCCCGGTGGCCCCTGCTGTTCGGTTTCGTGGCCGTGATCCTGCTGGTGCGCGGGCTGCCGGTGTTCGTCCGTGAACGCTGGACCGCGACGCATTCCGGGCTGACGAGGACGGGCGACCAGGTGGCGCTCGGCCTGTACGCCGCGACGGGCCTGCCCATCATCGTGGCCGTGACCCAGGTCGCGGTGTCCTCGGGGGTCATCGAGGACACGATCGCCTCCGTCATGGTCACCGCCGGCGCCCTCACGGTCCTGCTCTTCCCGTTCGTGGCCTCCCGCGTCGTGCGCGGAGAACCGGGCCGGAAGCGGGCCCACCGGTAGGTACCGTCGCGAGGACTCGGAAGGGGACCCGGCCCGCACCGGTTCGCTGTTTCGCTGTCCGAGAGCCGGGCGGCTGCCGAAAGCCCCGACCCCGCCGGTTCAGAGGGGGTCCAGGCCGGCCGCGGTGCGCATGGGGCGGCGGGCCACGGGCGAAACGGGGAGGGGTACGACCTGGCCCGTCCGCGGCCCTCCTCGGACACCGCGTGTCAGTGGATGTGCTCCCCCAGACCGGGGTGGGCGACGTTGTGCTGGAACGGACGCACGGACATCCCCCCGTCCACCGGCAGCGTGACCCCGGTGATCCAGGAAGCCTGGGGCGACAGGAGGAACGCCACCGCCTCGGCCACGTCCTGCGGCTCCCCCATTCTCCGCATGGGGTAGCTCCTCTCCACCTGTTCGACGGGGATGCGGATGATCGAATCGGCGAACTCCGTCCTGATGAACCCCGGCGCGACCGCGTTCACGCGCACCCGGGGGGCGAGCTGCTCGGCCAGGTCCCCCGTCAACCGGTTGAGCGCGACCTTGGTCGCGGAGTAGGCGGGAAGCCGGATGCTCCCGAACGCCGCCGCGGTGGAGACGACCACGGCGGATCCGCCGTGCTCCCCCATCCAGCGCTGCCACGCCAGCTTCAGGTAGCCCAGGGCACCCAGGACGTTGGTCTCGAACATGTGGCCGAACATATCCAGGTCCAGCTCCACCGCCGGCGTCTGGCCGGCCGGGTTGATGCCGGTGTTGTAGACCAGCATGTCCAGACGCGAGAAGCGGTTCAGCACCTCCTCAACCGCCGCCTCCCGGTCCTGCTCCTTGCGGCTGTGGGCCCTCAGCCCCACCACCCTGCCGCCCGTCTTCTCCCGGATCTGCTCACAGGCCTCCCGGAGGGAATCCTCGTTCCTGCCGGTGACGGCCACGTCCGCTCCCCGAGCAGAGAGCGCGTGCGCCACCGAAAAGCCGATACCCCGGGAGCCCGAGACCACCAGTGCGGCCCTGCCGGCCAGGCTCCCCCTCTCGTGCCGGAGAGCGTCCGTGCTCGACTCGTCCATTCCAGTTCACTCCTTTCCTCTGCTCACTGTTCACCTCTGTCCACACGCATCCGCTACGGCGCCTCACGGGGCACCGCAACCGCGCAGGAGGACGCCCGCACCCCTATCGCGGCAGCGGTCGGCTTCCGGACCAGCGGGAAAACAGAACCCCTGCACGCAGCCGACTTCACCCAAAGGCATCGGAACAGCCACCGGTGAAACACAAAACCCTTTCACCCTTTCCTTGGTACACACACCGCATGACACAGGCGTCACCCCGGACTGACAGGGGGCTGATACGTGCTCCGGCCGATGCCTCCACCACCTTTCCGGCAGAGGAAAACGGTCACGGTGAGATTCCTGGGGGCCAGTTCCCCAGGTGGCCGAAGAAGGGGTTCGGAGGTTCTGGCCTCAATGCTGGAGGCCACGTCGGTCGGATAGCCTCCCCCAGAGACCTGTTACTGATCACCGAAAAGGGTTCCGCTTACGAACCCTTCGAACGATCACCGGTGCGACGGATCCGCACACTCGATCGCGCAACGAAGGGGGCGGGGAGGAACCATGCTCGTGTGCGGTCCTCGTCGTGCCTGCCGCACCACCTGGCAAGGACATCGCTATGACCCGTCAAACGCCCTCTACTCGGTGCGTTCCAGGATCCTGCGCATCTCGCGTTCGAGCACTGGAGACGGGTCCATGCCCAATTCCGCGGCCATACGCTCTCGTATCCGCTGATAGGCGTCCAGGGCGTCCTGTGCTCTCCCCAATCGGTCCAGCGCAATCATGAGTTGCGTACAGAGCCGCTCGTCCAAGGGGCGCTCCTCGACGAGTTGCTCCAGTAGGGGCACAAGGTCCGCGTACCGACCGCGATCGAGGTCGATCTCGACCAGACGGGTCAACGCCAGCGTTCGCTCGTGTTCGAGGCGACGGGCTTCTGCGTCGCGGATCACCCCTGGGGGAACGTCCTGCAAGGCGCGCCCCCGCCAACAGCGCAAGGCTTCCTGATAGCAGGTCGCGGCCTTGTCCAGATCCCGGTTCCGAGCCCGTTGGGCCTGGTTGCACAAAGAGCGGAACCGGTCCGTGTCGACGGCCCCCTGCGGTGCTTCCAGCCGATATCCAGGATAGTGCGAGTCAACGCGCACCGATGGCGTACTGCCCGCGGAGAACAACTCTATGGTTCTCCTGAGGCGTGACACCTGCGCGTGCAGGGCATTCGGTCCGCTGGCTGGCGGTACATCCTGCCAGAGTTCCTGGAAGAGCACACTACTGGGAACCGTCTGTCCTCGATTGACGAGGAGAGCACAAAGAAGGCTCCGTTGGAGCGGACCGGCAAGCAAGGAGCTACCGTTCGGACCTTGTATAAGGATGTCACCGAGCACGGAAAACGTGACCAAAATTACTCCATCGAAGCAGGACCCCCAGCTAGAGGCTTGTTGGTCCTCCAGCTCCTTGCTCGGTCGCATGGGCGCAATCGGACATTCACGGTGCCTGTTACCGGCAGATAAGCCATACCCGGCAAAACGCGGGGTAATCACGCATGAACAACAACGTGCGCCGAGCTTTACACCGACGGATGCGTCGAGAAAGAGATACGCGTACACCGGCCTCCTCACAGACACCCATGTGTCCCACGAGGATGAGGTGACGGAGCCGCACTGCACAGGACGCCGTCTTCCACGCAGGTGATTACGCGCCTCCGCCACGGTGACACGAGACCGCGAGGCGGGTTCGGAGTTCCACCGAGAGATACTTGCCGCTCGTCTCTCCGCTCCGAGCGGGTCCACCTCTCCCAGCACGCCAGCACCCGTGGATGACAGGACCGTCAGCCGTGCCGGAGCGGGGTTCTCCAGGCGACGTGCCAGGGGTCGTGTCCCGGCCCCCGACAGAACGGTTCCTCCCCGTGGAAGCGGACGGACACAAGCGAGCACTGACGCGTGCGCCCTCACCGCGCCATGAGGGCAGTGCGGCGAAGCCCATGACCGGTGCACGCGGGAGGTCGTCCCGCTCCACGTCGCGGGAAGGCAGGGGCGGCCCTCTCCACGGTCCTGTCCGAATCCGCGGACGACGGCACCCCGGTGAGGTCTTCCAGGAATCTGTCTATCCCCACGGAAGTACTCCTTGGCCAGGAAAACTTTTCCGAAGCAATCCGACCCTCGAACCAAAAAGCAACAGCCCCCAGCACCCTCCTGCCAGCGACGCAAGGAGTACGTCAGGAGAGCGTCAGCACCACATAAGCCGAGTACGCGAAAGTAGCCCGAGAAAGATCCCAGCGAGAGACATGGAGGTACTGTGTTCACTGATTTCTCACAGACTCCGCTCGCAGGCGAGGCGGTCGCCGAACTCCGGAAGCTTGCCAGGAACGATCCCGTGGGCAACCGGTTCCTGGAGTCGCTGAGGGAGAACCGCGCCACCACGGAGAACTTCCGCAGGCTGGTGGGTGTCACCCACAAGTGCCATCCCGCCGAGATCACCGGATTCGCCACAGTGATGTCCCGGTTCCCCAGCAAGCAGAACGTCGCCTTCCTCTGTGACATGGTGCTTTTGATCAATCGTGCGCGCCCCAAACTCCGCCGTGTGATCGAAGCGTTCGGAATGACTGAGGAGGATGTCCGGAACTGGCCCCCGGACCACCTCGTATACGAGGTTCCGGGGTTCTGGGAAAGAGCCGCACTGTTGGGAAACCAGTCGCAAACGGCACTGGCCCTGTACTGGGACATGGTGAACTACTTCCCCGACAGCGACGAGATGCTCCGGTTGCTCGGGGAGTCGTCTCTGGAGGTGATCGAGGAGGTCGCCTGGTACTACGGGGGAGGCCAGTCCGACGGGCTCGAGTTCCAGGCCCTACTGGCAGCCGAGGAGGGCCTTGCGCGAGGCGAGCCCGTGGACGGGGCCGTGATCGCTGCACGAAGGATGGAGGAGGCGATCGCCGCCTACTGGCACGCGGCGGCCCGCTCCGCCGATGACGCCGAGAGCGACTCCTGACCGGCGAACCCGAGCTCGCAGATCCGGCGGCCGCCGGTTCGGACCCTGCTCTCTCCTGACGGCCCCGGGTCAGTCGCCCACCTGGTCCCCGCGGACATCGGAGACCGATCAGGCCGTGCCCGGGATCAGTGAGGACCGGCCCCTGGTCACACCCCGGACCACTCCAGACGGAAGCCTACGCAACTGCTCTCCACAAACAGGAACGGCCCTGGGAGAACCCCCGTGCCGCACAGCGGACACTCGGATTCCGCAAGGTCCGGGGGCGCTGCTGAACAGCGCTGGCCACCCGCCGCTCCGGTTCGTGCTGATCGAACTCCTCCTTCACATTCCCATGTGCACCCTCTGTGAAAAGCGATATCGCCACGACGGCATGAAACCACACCGACCTGACACGGCCGACCCGGTGTGCCACACCCGCCAGATGCCCCTCTGCAATGGGGAAAATCCCGTTCACGTTCCTTTTTCGTTTTCTCGTTAACAGAAAGGACTATGTCATGGACATTTCCTCGCGAATCTGCGTCTCACCTCCGTACCGGGCACTGGACGGGATCTCCTCCCCGACACCCGGATGCGCCACGGCGTCGTTCTCCCCGGAGTTCCCTTCCGCGGCCGAAGAGCCGGTCTCGATCATCGAGGCGGCTCGGCATCTGCCCATCATGGGGCTGTGCGCGGCCGCCACGACGGCCGGCCCGGGCCGTCGTTACTACCTGGCGCGCAGGGCCAGGCTGCGTCGCCTGACCCCGCCAGCACCGGGAGCGCCGCAGCGGGTCCTGCGCACGACGGCTCTGGGAGGCATCAACAGACCGGGCTCGGCCTCGGCCGCCGCCTTCCTCCACGACTCCGACCACACGACCCTGTTCGACCTGCACTGCGACTACGTAGTCCTCGACGAGAAGAGCTTCGCGCGCACCTTCGAGCACCTGGCCGACTCCTCCACCCGGCAGACGGCCTCCTCTCCCTACCGCTCGCCTTTGCGGCTGGACGATGTGTCGGTGTCCGGAACACAGGCACAGGCGGAAGTGAACCTGCGGGCCGAACAGTGCGCGGGCCATTTCTCCGGGTTTCCCGCCGTTCCGCTCGCCTACCTGCTGACGGCTCTGGTCGGTCTGGCCGAGCGCCTGATGGAGGACCCCGAGAACACCGGTCCACCGTTCCGGGTCGAACTGCTCCAGGCCGACACACTGTTGGCACCCGGGGTTCCGATCGTGCTGCGGGCCCACCGGCAGGAGGACCATCGGGTGCTCCTGAGCGCGGGTCACGGTGGGGACGAAACGGTCATGGTCTCCATAGCCTTCAGCAGGACCAGCACGTGAGCGAGGTGCCGGATATGCAAAAAGAGGCCCGCCGACCGGCGAACCTCTCCCTGACCTACTATTGCTCTGTCGGGACGGCGGGATTTGAACCCACGACCCCTTGACCCCCAGTCAAGTGCGCTACCAAACTGCGCTACGTCCCGGCCGTTGGGCGACACCGTCTCCGGCCCCGCCAACGGGGATGACTCTACCGCATCTTCCGGGCCTTTCGCACACGGTTCGCACCCCCGGCAGCCGCTGGGGCCCGGCCCCGGCGGTGGTCGCGGGGTGGACTCCGGGAGCTCCCGAACCGACCGCAGAGTTTGACTTGATCGGTACAGAACGTGCTGCCGTCGCCCCAGGGGAAGAGCGTGCCAGTTCGACGAGGAGCGTGTGGTCCGGGCCGCCTACGGCGGCGCGACCATGGTCGGCAACACCGTCGTCGGCCGCCAGGCCATGTCCCCACCATCACCCTGGGGGTCGTGTTCGGTTCCTGGTTCGGCGGCATGGGGGTGCACGCCCTCGGGCTGCGCGGACCGCTGTGGGTGGGGACGGCCCTGGCGCTGCTCGCGCTGGCGGCGATGGTCCCGCCCGCGCTCAGGGCGGCCCGGGTCGGTCAGGAGGCCGCCGACACTGCGCAAGAACGGTCAAGCGGCGGCGAGGGGCCCGAGAACATACTGGTCCCATGACCGACTCCACCACCGAGCCCTCCTCCGGGCGCGACCGCCTGCGTGAACTGCTCGACGCGGTCCTGGACGAGGACAACGCCCGACTGAGCGAGATGGCGGGGCAGGCCCACGCCTCGCCCTTCCATTTCAGCCGCCTCTTCGCCCGGGACACCGGCGAGTCCCCGGTGGCACTGCGCCGCCGGGTCCTGCTGGAACGCGCGGCCTGGCAGATCGGCCAGGGCACCAGCGTCACCGACGCGGCGTTCGCGGCCGGCTACGGGTCGGTGGAGGGGTTCACGCGGGCCTTCGCGCGCGCCTTCGGTCATCCGCCCAGCGCCACCACGTCGGGCAGCGGCAGATGGCTGCCCGCCCCCAACGGCGTCCACTTCCACCCGCCGATCCACCTGTGGGTGGAGGAGAACCCGAGGGGACGGCCCGGCATGGACCTGACCGCGCTCCAGACCCACCACGACGTCGACGACACGGCCCGGCTCATCGCCCTGGCGGCGGACCTGCCGGAACAGGACTACCGGAGGGTCTGGGAGCCCGGCCGGACCGTTCTGGCCTGGGACGGCCCGGAGGGGTCGATCGCGGCCTCCCTGGACCGGCTGGTGCGGTCCAAGGAGGTCTGGCTGGCCTCCGTCGGCGGCGAGGACTTCCCCGGGCAGGGGCCCGACGACCCGGCCTCACTCCGAGCCAGGCACGAGGTGGCGGGGGCGCGCTGGATCGCCGCCGTCGACGACATCGGGCGGCGGAACGCCTGGGGCGACCGGCTCATCGACGCCCTGTGCGACCCGCCGGAGAGCTTCCTGCTCGGCGGGGTGGTCGCGCACGTGCTCACCTACTCCGCGCACCGCAGGCAGAGCGTTCGCCACATGCTGCGCGCGGCGGGGGTCGAGGTGGGCCACGGCGACCCGCTGGAGTGGTTGCAGGAACGGCACGGGGCACCGAACCGGCACCGGACACCGAACGAACGGGGAGACACGACATGAGCAGGACCGTCTACGAGACCGCCACCAGCCTGGACGGTTTCATCGCCGACCAGGACAACTCACTGGAGTGGCTGTTCGCCGTGGAGAGCGATCCGGAAAGCGAGGGACACGGCGAGGCCCTTGACAGGACCGAGGAGTTCATCAGGGGCGCGGGGGCGATCGTGATGGGGGCGACCACCTACGAGTGGATCCACGAACACGAGGGCGGCAAGCCCTGGCCGTACCAGGCCCCCACCTGGGTACTCACCCACCGGAAACTCCCCCGGGTCGAGGGCGACCTCCACTTCACCAGCGCCGACACCGACCAGGAACTGCGGGACCTGCACGCGGAGATGGCCGAGGCCGCCGACGGCCGCGACATCTGGGTGGTCGGCGGCGGACGGATCGCCGCCGACCTGGCCCGGTTGGGGCTGCTGGACGAGGTGTCGGTCTCCGTCGCACCGGTCAGCCTGGGCGGCGGCGCTCCCCTGCTCGACGGGCGGGTCCGGTTGAAGCCGCTGGAGGCCAGGCTCGCGGGTCCCTTCGCCTGCCTGCGCTACGCGGTCGTCAGGGACTGACGCCCCGAACCGTGCCCCGGGGCGCCGCAACGGCGTCCCGGGGCGTGTCCTCCGCGCGGTTCAGCCCGCTTCCAGAACCCTCATCCGCTCCGCGGCCTGCGCGACCTCGTTCTCGTTGAACAC
This sequence comes from Nocardiopsis sp. iso_40, assembly GCF_056173285.1. Taxonomy (NCBI): domain Bacteria; kingdom Bacillati; phylum Actinomycetota; class Actinomycetes; order Streptosporangiales; family Nocardiopsidaceae; genus Nocardiopsis; species Nocardiopsis sp. iso_40. The sequence continues at coordinate 3,990,670 of NZ_CM149666.1, forward strand.
GGCCACCCCGTGCTCACGGAGCAGGTACGCGGTCACACCCTCCCCCGGCACCTTGCGCCCCTCGAAGGTCCCGTCGTACACCTCGTGCAGCCCGCAGGAGGGGCTGGACTCCTTGAGCAGCGCCATCACCACCCCCTGGGAACGGGCGGTGGCCAGCGCCGAACGCGCACCGGACACGAAGGGACCCGTCACGTCCGCGCCCTCGGGGGTGAGGATGCGCGCCCGACCGGCGAGCACGTCGGCGGCGTCTGCGCCCGGTTCGATCTCCGCGGGCGGCCGGGGCACCGGCAGGCCGCCGGCGATCTCGGGGCAGTGCACGACGAGGCGCCCCTCCTCCCGCCAGCGGGTGACCGTGTCGTCCCCCACCGGTTTCGCCTGGCCGTCGTAACGGACCCTGCGACCCATCAGGCAGGCACTGACCAGCACTTTTCGCATGCCGCCAGGATACCGCCGGACACTGCGGCCACATCCCACGGATTCAGCACCCGGAGTGCTTACCTATGTGCACCAGGTGAGAGCGCCGAGGGAGAGACGTGAGCGACAACCAACCAGAGGGCCAGCGGGTCCTGCGAACCGAGCACCGGGTCACCCGCAAGGCCGTCACGGCCGCCGCGATCGGCAACGCGACCGAGTGGTACGACTTCGGTGTCTACAGCTACCTCGCGGTCACGATCGGGCTGGTCTTCTACCCGTCCCAGGCCGCGGGCGTCCAACTCATCGCCACGTTCACCACGTTCGCGGCGGCCTTCCTGGTCCGTCCGCTCGGCGGCATGTTCTTCGGCCCGCTCGGCGACCGGATCGGCCGCAAGCAGGTGCTGGCGTTCACGATGCTGCTCATGGCGGCGAGCACCTTCTCGATCGGGCTCATCCCCTCGGCCGCGACCATCGGCATCGCGGCACCGGTCCTGCTACTGGTCGCCCGGATGCTCCAGGGCTTCTCCACCGGCGGCGAGTACGGCGGGGCCACCACCTTCATCGCCGAGTACGCACCGGACCGGCGACGGGGCTTCCTCGCCTCCTGGCTGGAGTTCGGCACCGTCAGCGGCTACGTGGGCGGGGCCGCCGTCGTCACGGTCATGACCCTGCTGCTGGGCGGCGACGCGATGACCGCCTGGGGTTGGCGCGTTCCGTTCCTGCTGGCCCTGCCGCTCGGCGCCGTCGGCCTCTACCTCCGGCTGAAGCTGGAGGACACCCCGGTCTTCAACGAGAACACCGACGGATTCGCCAAGGACTCCGCGGGGAAACGCCGCAGGGGACAGCTCAGGGAGACCGTCGTGGGCCAGTGGCGCACCCTCCTGCTGTGCATCGGCCTCGTCCTGGTCTTCAACGTCAACAACTACATGGTCACCGCCTACCTGCCCACCTACCTGGAGGCCGAACTGGGGTACTCGACCGCCCTGGCCCTGGTGGTGGCCCTGGGCGCCATGGCGTTCATGCTGGCGACGGTGACCCTGTTCGGGCGGCTGAGTGACAGGGTCGGCCGCCGACCGGTCCTGCTCTCCGGCAGCATCTGCGCGATCGTGCTGTCGCTGCCCGCCTTCTGGCTGGTCCAACAGGGCAGCCCGTGGGTCGCGTCCCTGGGCGTGGTGGTCCTGGCCCTGACCCTCGTGCACTTCTCCGGTGCCGCGCCCGCCTCGCTCCCGGCGTTCTTCCCCACCAAGGTCCGTTACGGCTCCCTGGCCATCAGCTTCAACATCTCGGTGGCCCTGTTCGGCGGTACCACACCGCTGGTCGCCGAGTCGCTGGTGCAGTCCACCGGAAACCTGTACTCGCCCGCCTGGCTGGTGATGGCCGCCGGGGCTGTCGGTGTCCTGGTGGTCTGGCGGATGCGGGAGAGCGCCGGGAAACCGCTGCCGGGCGCACCGGCCATCCCGGTTCCCGAACGCGACCCCGCGACCGTGGGAGGCCCGCCCCGCCCCCGCAGGGGCGACGGCTCGGGCTGGAGTATCCGCGGCAGCAACGTCCGCCGCCTGCCCTCCGGCCCCTGAACGGGACCGGGGCACGGACCGGAACCCGAGCACACGCCGGAGGGGCGCCCCTCCGGTTCGGGACCCGTGCCTACTTCCGGCGGCCACCGCCGCCGCGCGGCTTGCGGTCCGGACGCACACTGCCCTTCGAGGCGCGGCCCACGCCCGCGTTCTTCTTCTCGCGGATGCGCATGCTGATGTGCACCGGAGTCCCCTCGAAACCGAAGTCCTCGCGCAGGCGCCGCTCGATGAAGCGGCGGTAGTTCTCCTCGAGGAACCCGGTCGTGAACAGGATGAAGTGCGGCGGACGCGCACCGGCCTGGGTCGCGAACAGGATCTTGGGCTGCTTGCCGCCGCGCACCGGCGGCGGGGTGGCCGCCACCAGCTCCTTGAGCCAGTTGTTGAGCTGACCCGTGGAGATGCGCTGGTTCCAACCGGAAAGGCTGGTCTCGATCGCCGGGACGAGCCGCTCCATGTGGCGGCCGGTGGCCGCGGAGATGTTCACCCGCGGCGCCCAGGAGACCCGCGCCAGCTGGCGGTCGATCTCCTTCTCCAGGTAGATCCGGCGCTCGTCGTCGAGGATGTCCCACTTGTTGAACGCCAGGACCAGACCGCGGCCGGACTCGACGACCTGCTCCACGACCCGGATGTCCTGCTCGGCGAGCGGCTCGCTGACGTCCATCAGCACCACGGCCACCTCGGCCCGCTCCAGGGCGGTGCCGGTACGCATGGTCGCGTAGTAGTCGGCGCCCTGGAGCGCGCGGAACCGGCGGCGGATACCGGCGGTGTCGATGAACTTCCAGGTCTTGCCGCCCAGCTCGATGAGCTCGTCGACGGCGTCACGGGTGGTGCCCGCGACCGAGTCCACGACCACCCGGTCCTCACCGGCGAGCCGGTTCAGCAGGCTGGACTTGCCCACGTTCGGACGACCAAGCAGGGCGATCCGGGACGGGCCGTCCTCCTCGTCCTCCTCCGCGTCGCCCACGGGCGTCTCGGGGAAGGAGTCCACGATGGCGTCCAGCATGTCGCCGGTGCCGCGGCCGTGCAGGGCACTGATCGGGTAGGGCTGCCCCATGCCGAGGTTCCACAGGTCGAGCGCGTCGGCCTCCTGGCCCTCGCCGTCGACCTTGTTGGCAGCCAGCACGACGGGCCGTTTGGTGGAGCGCAGCACGCGGGTGACGGCGGCGTCGGCGTCGGCGATGCCGACGGTCGCGTCGACCACGAACAGGATGACGTCGGCGGTCTGCGCGGCGTACTCGGCCTGCCGGGCGACCATCGCGGCCAGGCCGCTGACGCTGGTCTCCCAACCGCCGGTGTCCACCAGCGTGAAGCGGTGGTTCTGCCACTCGGCGTCGTAGGCCACCCGGTCACGGGTCACCCCCGGCACGTCCTCGACCACGGCCTCGCGGCGGCCGAGGATCCGGTTGACCAGACTGGACTTGCCGACGTTGGGGCGACCGACGACGGCGACGACGGGCAACGCCGTCTCCTCGCCCTCGGGGCCCGTGTCGACCACGTCGAACTCACTCATGTACTCGTACTCCCGGTTCTGGGTCCCCACGCGCCCAGGATGCGTACCGCGGGGATGCGAAAGGATTCGACGCGATCGCCACGTGAATCACCACGGGCGCCGCTGAGGGCGCCCGCGTCCTGCCACGGAGGGCAACCCCCGTGGATGTTCCTGTGTTCCCCCGAAGGGGAGGGTGTGGCCGGTTCCTCCCTGCGGAGGACCTATCCGTTCCCGGCCTCGTCGGCCAGCTTGACGACCAGGGCGACGACCTCGTCCAGGTTCAGGCCCGTGGTGTCGAGCTCGGTGGCGTCGGCGGTCTGCGTCAGCGGCGAGTGGGACCGGCTGGAGTCCAGCATGTCGCGGCGGGCCAGGTCGGCCTGGGTCCCGGCGATGTCCCCGGTCCGGACCTCCTTGCTGCGGCGCTGGGCGCGCGCCTCGGCGCTGGCGGTCAGGAACAGCTTGACCGGTGCCTGGGGGGCGACCACGGTCGTGATGTCACGGCCTTCCACGACGATACCCGCGGACTCGTTCCGGGCGGCCTCGATGATCTCGCGCTGGGTCCGCACCAGCAGAGCGCGCGCCTCGGGCACCGCCGAAACGGCGCTCACGTTGCTGGTGACCTCCTTGCCGCGGATCTCGGCGGCCACGTCGCGGCCGTCCACCGCCACCGTGGGGGCGGAGGGGTCGGTGCCCATGGTGATCACGGGGCGCTCGACGTTGGCGGCCACCGCGGCGGCGTCGTCGACGTCCACCCCGTTGTCCAGCATCCACCAGGTGAGGGCCCGGTACATGGCTCCGGTGTCGAGGTAGCGCAGTTCCCGCGCCTTGGCGACACCCTTGGCCGTGCTCGACTTGCCCGACCCGGAGGGACCGTCGATGGCGATGACGATTCCCTTGCCCTGCGCGCTCACTACTGCTGACTCCCTCACTCCGGACGGATGACACCGTCACTGCCGACGCCTCAGCCTACCTTCGCACGCGGGGCCGTCGCGCCGCGCGCCCGTCCGCGCGAGGAGCCGCACCGCGCCAGGGAGCGTGCTCAGGCGCCCGGGTGCACCGACCAGCCGTCGGCCGACAGGGCCGCGGCGAGGGTGTCCACGGCCTCCGGAAGCACGTACAGCTCGGCCACACCCAACGGCAGCCCCGGGGAGTGCTCGATCCGCACGTCCTCGATGTTGACTCCGGCCGTGGCGGCCGCAGCGAACAGGCGGCCCAGCGCACCGGGCTCGTCCGGGATGACGACCGGGATCACCGTGTACACGGGGCGGCGGACCGCACCGTGCTTGCCGGGGATGCGGCCGTGTCCGGAACGCCCCCGGGCCAACAGGTCGCGGACCGGCTCAAGGCCGTCGTCGCCCCCGCTCCCGGCACCGTCCCGGGAGGGGGTTCCGGTCCCGGCCGGAGCCCGGCCGGGCGGATCGGCGGGGGTTCGGGCGGACCAGGTGCGCAGCGCCTCGGCGGTGGCCGCCAGGTCCGCGGCCGTCTCGCGCAGCACCTCGGCCACCGGCCCCGCGTTGTGGGTGAGGATCTCCGTCCACATGGCCGGGTCCCCGCCGGCGATACGGGTGACGTCGCGCACCCCCTGACCGGCCAGGGTCAGTGCGGCCTCGTCCCCGGCCAGCAGCCGGGCGGCCACCGCGGAGGAGGCCACGTGCGGGGCGTGTGAGACCAGGGCCACCGCGCGGTCGTGCGCGCCCGCCTCCAGCACCAGCGGATCGGCCCCGCACAGGCGGGCCAGTTCGGCCACCGCGGCCACGGAACCGGCGTCGGCGTCGGCGGTGGGGCACAGCGCCCAGGACCGGCCCAGGAACAGGTCGGCGCGGGCGGCACCCGGGCCGTGCTTCTCCCGACCGCCCATCGGGTGCCCGGCCACGAAGGCCGTCATGTCGCAACCGAGCCGCTCGGCACCCGCCACCACACTCGCCTTGACACTGGCAGCGTCGGTGTACACCTGGGCCAGCTTCCGGTCCTGGGCGTCGCGCAGCACCGCCGGGATGACGGCGGGGGGCGCGGCGATCACCGCGATGTCCGCGGGAGAGCTCTCCGCGGCCCCGTCCAGGGGGCGCCCGGCACCGAGGTCGCAGGCCAACCGCAGGGAGGCCGGGTCAGGGTCGGTGAGGGTGACGTCGACACCACGGGCGCGCAGGGCCAGGGCGATCGACGTGCCGATCAGACCGCTGCCGACCACCGTGACCCGACGCAGGTCCGTCCGCCTCGCTCCGGCGCCGTCCGCGCCACCGCTACCACTCACTGCTCCCCCGACCCTGCCGTGTGCCTGTCCTCCAGACTACGGCCCCCGCGGCCCGGCGGCCCCGGAGCCGCCGCCTGCCGCAACGCCGCACCTACTGGGCGATGTCCAGGCGCAGCGCCTGCGCCCCGCGCAGGTAGACGTGCTGGACGTCGGCGCGCGCACGGTCGGTGTCCACGTGCGCCATGAGCCGCACCACACGCGGCAGGGCGTGCGGGACGGCGATCTCGGTGGCGCACATCAGCGGAACGTCGGCGAAACCGACCTTGCGCGCGGCCAGCGCGGGGAACTCACTGGTCAGGTCGGGGGTGGCGGTGAACACCACACTGATCACGTCGTCCGTGGTGAGTTCGTTGCGCCGCATCACCTCCCCGACCAGTTCGGCCGTGGCCTCCAGCACCTGCTCGCGTTCGTCCGCGTCGACCTGCACCGCACCGCGGATGGCCCGTACCGCCACGTTCGATCCCGCCTTGTCGTCGTCAACCCTGCCGCCCCGGAGAAGAGGAAACGGCGGCCGCTCCCCCGTCCGGGGTGCGACCGCCGTCAACTGTATCCACAGCCCCGCGTGGTTACAGGCCCGCCACCTTGTACAGCTCACCGATCTCACGCGAGCTGAGCGCGCGCATCGTGCCCAGCCGCAGGGTGTTGAGGTCGATCGGGCCGACCTGGGTGCGCGCCAGGTCCGTGACCGGGTGGCCGACCTCCTCCATGAGGCGGCGCACGATGTGCTTGCGCCCCTCGTGCAGGCGGATCTCCACCATGGCCTGGGCCTCGTCGTTGTCGACCACGCGGAAGGAGTCGACCTTCACCGGGCCGTCCTCCAGCTCCACGCCCTTCTGGATCCGGCGCACCACACGGTGCGGAACCGGCCCCGGGACCTTCGCGACGTAGGTCTTGACGACCTTGTAGCGCGGGTGCGTGAGCCGGTTGGCGAGGTCCCCGTCGTTGGTCAGCAGGATGAGACCCTCGGTCTCGGTGTCCAGCCGGCCCACGTGGAAGATGCGCTCCTCGGTCTGACCGGCGTAGTCGGCCAGGGTCGGACGGCCCTGCGGGTCCCACATGGTGCTGACCACACCGCGCGGCTTGTTCAGCGCGAAGTACAGCTTGTCCGGGGCGGTGACCACGCGCATGTCGTCGACACGGATCTCGGAGACCTCCGGGTCGACGCGGGCGCCGAAGCGCCGCACGACCTGACCGTCCACGCTCACCCGGCCGGCCGCGATCATCTCCTCGCTGGCCCGGCGGCTGGCGACACCGGCCGCGGCCAGCGCCTTCTGGAGCCGGATGCCCCCCGGAACGTCGGTGTAGGTGTCACGGGGGTCACCGCTGTGGCGGTCCTCGTCGCGCGGGTTGTAGTCCGCCCGCAGGGCGTTGAGGCGCTCACGGGCCGCCTTGGAGAGCTGGCTCTCGCTCTTGGCGTCCCTGACCGGAGCGTGGTCGCGGCGCGCCGGGCGCTGGTCGGGGTCTCGGCCCTGGTCACGGCGCAGCCGGTCGTCCCGACCCTGCGGACGGCCGCCGCGGTTGTCGTCCCGGCGCTGGTAGCCGCCACCGCGCTTGTCACCGCCCTGCATCCGACGGCCCTGGGCGTCACGGCGGGGACGGCCGTCCCCGCCCTGGTAGCCACCGCCACGGTTGTCGTCACGGCCCTGCGGGCGGCGGTCGCGGTCGTCACGGCGGGGACGGTCGTCGCGGCGCTCGAAGGAACGGCCGCCACGGTCATCACGCCCCTGGGGACGCCGGTCGCGGTCGTCGCGGTCGAAACGGCCACCACCACGGCGGTCGTCACGCCCCTGACCCTGGTAACCACCACGGCCGCGGTCATCACGCCGCGGACGGTCATCACGATCACGGTCGCCCCGGTACCCGCCGCGGTTGTCGTCACGGCCCTTGAAGCCGCCACCACGCCGGTCGTCACGGACCTGGGGGCGGCGGTCGCGGTCGTCACGCCCCTGACCCTGATAGCCGCCACGGCCCCGGTCGTCACGCCCCTGACCCTGGTAACCACCACGGCCCCGGTCGTCACGGCCTTGGTAGCCGCCACCACGCCGGTCGCGGTGGTCCCGGCCACCGCGGTTGTCGTCACGGCCCTGGTAGCCGCCCCGGCCCCGGTCGTCACGGCGGGGACCGTCACCGCGCCCCTGGGGGCGCCGGTCGTCCCTGCTTCGGTCGTCGCGGTGGCCTCGGCCTCCGCGGTTGTTGTAGTCGCCGCGCTCACCGCGCGGTGCGTCGTCCCGCTCACCACGGGAACGTTCGTTGTTAGGTGTGCTCACCGGTGTCGTCAAGACCTTCGATGTCGTCGGGGAGGAACGGCGCCAGATCAGGCAGCTCGTCAAGGCCGCGCAGGCCCAGCCGTTCCAGGAAATAGGAAGTGGTCCGATACAGCAGAGCACCGGACTCGGAGTCGTGTCCGGCCTCTTCGATCAGGCCCCTCAGTACGAGGGTACGCATAACCCCGTCGCAGTTGACCCCGCGTACGGCGGAGACCCTGCCACGTGAGACCGGTTGGCGGTAGGCGACGACGGCCATCGTCTCGAGTGCGGCCTGGGTGAGCCGCACCTCCTGCCCCTCCCGGAGGAAGTGCTCGACGATGTCGGCGCACTCGGGCCGCGTGTACACACGCCACCCGTCGGCCACCGCCCGTAGGTCGAAACCACGGCCCTGCTCGGTGTATTCCCGGGAGAGCTCCTCCAGGGTCCGGGTGACGGTTTCCACCGGTACGTCCATGGCGCGGGCCAGGTCGTACTCGGACACCGGCTGGTCGACCACCATCAGCACGGCCTCCAGGTCGCGGCGCAGGGCCGGCGGGGCCGGAGCCCCGCCCGCGTCCGCGGTCTGCTCTGCGGTCATGGCTGCTCCCCCGGCGTCGTGTCGGCGGTCGGTGCCGCCTCGTCGTAGTCGGACTCCAGCTCGACGTCCCCGTCGCCACCGGTCCAGGTGACGGTCAGTTCGCCCAGCGGCTCGGGCTGGTCGAAGCCCACGTTCGAGGCCCGGTACAGCTCCAGCAGGGCCAGGAACCTGGCGACGACCTCGAAGGTACCGGTGCACTCGACCGTCAGCTGCGCGAACGTCAACCGGCCGTGTTCGCGCAACTCGGCCACCATCAGCTCACCCTGCTCCTTCACGGAGGTCTTGGTGAGGTGGATGTGGGTGACCGAGACGCTCGGCGGCTCCTTCGGGGTGAACACCATGCCGGCCAGAGCCGCGAACTCCTGGGGCCCGAGTTTGAACAGCACGTCCGGGCGCATCCCGGCGAACCGCTCCTCCAGCGGCACCGCCCGCGCGTACCGGCGGCCCTGGGTGGCCAACCGCTCCCGCATGAAGGAGGCGACCTCCTTGTAGGCCCGGTACTGGAGTAGTCGGGCGAACAGCAGGTCACGGGCTTCGAGCAGGGCAAGATCGGCCTCGTCCTCAACGTCCCCGCGCGGGAGGAGCCGGGCGGCCTTGAGGTCGAGCAGGGTGGCCGCGACCAGCAGGAAGTTACTGGCCTGGTCCAGGTCCCAGTCGTCACCGAACGCGCGGATGTGCGCGATGAACTCGTCGGTGACCTTCGACAGCGATACTTCGGTGATGTCCAGCTTGTGCTTGGAGATCAGCCCGAGGAGAAGGTCGAAGGGCCCCTCGAAGTTGTCCAGGTGCACCTGGAAACCAGCATCTTCGCTGGTGGAGGGGTCTTCCTCGGAGGACTCGGCGCTCATGGAACCAGCTTCCCAGCTCAGTCACCCGGGTGGGTAATCACGACGCGAGGCACCGACACCACGTCAGAAGACAGGGGTCCGCTGCACTATGCGTCCGAACATCTCCCTCAGCGGACCGAGATCCTGACTCACCGCTGCGATTCGGCACGCCTCGTCGTTGATCTCACCTCGCACCGGTTCCCAATCCAGAATCCATCCGGCATCGGCGGCCACCCGGTCCCAGAAGACGCGTTGGACACGCCCGTTGCCCTCCCGGAACGGGTGCACGTGATTCCAATCGTCGTAGTGGATCGCCAGGCGGCCGATGAAGTGTCCGCGACTGAGGCCCCGAAGCATCGCGTCTTCCCGAAGTTTCCGCGCACAGTACATGGCGGCAGCCTCGATCTGGCGCCACGGTAGGAAGAAGACGTTTCCATCACCAGGCTTGCTGATGTCAACCGTACGAGGCTCGCCAGCCCACTCGTAGACGTCCTGGAACAGCTGGCGATGGATGGCACACAGCTCAGCCAGGTCACCGGTCGGTTCCGGAGGACTCTCGAAAAGCTGCACTCGGCGGGCGAACGAAAGGTCACCCTCAACGAGATCGAGGGTGACCTTGTCCTTCGCGCCGATCAGATTTTTGAGGACACCGGTCTCAGGGTCCAGGTAAGGGTCAAAGGCCATGACGGGCGCGGGCACGCTCCACCAAGTCGTCGGCGGTGAGACCGCCCTGCACGTAAAGCTCAGCATCGTGGCGGGTCGGGGCGGTGACAGTCAGCCCTTCCATCTCGCCGCTGTGGATCGCCTGCCGCACGACGAACTCGCGCTCGGCTTCCGTCGTGCTCAGTGTCGTCAGGGTAGTGCCCGTGGCCATACGTGCTCCTTCGGTCCGCCACCCCGAGTCTACCCGTTGATGACCAGCTCCACGCTGTGACATGGGAACCAAGGGCCTCGTTCACCTGGCGCTCAGCGCGCCACGCCAAGCAGCGCCTGCCACTCGCCAGCGGAAAACGACAGCGTCGCCGTCTCGCGGTGCTGGGTGTCTCGGACCAGCGTGTTGGAACCTTCCTTGACCTCCACACAGTGAGAGCCGTCGTTGCTATATGTGCTCTTGTGGAAACCGTCGGTCATCGAAGCAATCCTTCCAACAGCGTCGCGGACTCGCTACGGGGAGAGGCAAGCCCGATCAAATCCCGTACGAAGGACTCTACCGTTTCAGCCTCCCCTGGTTTCTCCAGAAGAACATTCCCGCTGACGTGGTCAGACGCCGCTACGGTCTTGCCCTCCGCCAGTCGGTACAGCTGCATCGAAGACGACACCGACAGGACCGGCGTGTATTCGGGAATCAGGTAGACGACCAGGCGACCCCGTTCCAAGTGACGCAACAAGTGCTTGACCTGGTCATCCCTGACCACGCGGGGCAGATGAAGGATCGCGTGGATGGGGAAGACCGCCGTGATCAGCGGGTCATTCCTCTTGGTCAGCGAGGCGTATCGGGAGAACCGCAGTTGCGCGAGCCGGTCCACCTCATCGTCTGCTGCGGACGGGCGGCCAGCGCGAAACACCGCGCGCGCATACTCCAAAGACTGAACCAACCCAGGCACCATCGAAACCGACACCGTGTCGATGGAAACCGCGCGCTCTTCCCTCGCACCAGGGGAGCGCATCCACGGGGGCAGACCTTCCCTGCAGGCGTCCTCCCATTCAGCGATCAGGCGTCCGCGCGCCCCTAGCACTTTGTCCAGCTTCTCCGCGTCCGCGCGAACCGGTACAGCGTGCTCGTTCTCCCACCTGGACAGTGTCGAGATCGCGAAGTTCGTCAAAGACGAGAACTTTCGCAGGGTATATCCCGCTTGCTTGCGTTCGTACTTCAGGTACGCGCCGAAGCTTGGAGCAACAGGGGGTTGTTCGCTCATGTTCCCAAAGCTACCGAGAATGTTCCGCAGCTTGTTATGTCTTTAGGGATACAGGTCACTTGCTATGGAACATGGCTGTTGGCAGCCACGGTGGATTCATGCACGAATCCGAACAGCGCGGAACAGGCATACTCCGACGAATCAACCCCATGCAGCTGCTCTCCGATGCCTTCGGGGAGCGCCGCATCCTCCGCTACTCCGAAGGCCCCACCCTCGTCGTCAACGACCCCTACCTTCGGCAGAAGGTCGAGGTCATGTGGACCAGTAAGGGCTACTGCTGGACCTCTCCCAGCGGCGACCTCTGCTCCGGGGACCCGGGGCACGTGGCGGACGTGGTGCACCAGATCATCCGTCAGTACGCGGGGATCCACCTGGAGGACCGCTGATGATCATCGACAGCCGCGAAGACCTCATGGAGACCCACCGGGAGATGTACTTCAGCACCGGAGAAGCAGCGCGCGTACTCAAGCTCAGCCCGACCACGGTCAAGCGGCTGGAGAGCAACGGGCGGCTCCCCGCGTTGAAGAACCACAACGGGTGGCGGTTCTTCAACGCGGGGGACGTCTACGACTGCCTCGACAAGCTCGGGGCCGGGAAATGACACAAGGGTGTCACCGGCTCGGACCGGCCGGTGACACCCTCGGTCTCCCGCCCCGGTCCGTGTCCGCTCCCCTAGCGGTCGGACCGGGGTACTCATTCCTCACTCAGCCGACGCACCAGCATGCTGCTCGAACCGTGCTCCTCGAAGTCGGCCAGCAGCACGGCGACGGCCTCGCGTACGAGGCGGCCGCGGTCGGCCGACAGCCCGTGCTCCGCGCGGAGCGAGAGCCTGGTCTGTTCCAGGGCCAGCAGTTCGGGCCCCGAAACGTAGACGGTGATCTTCTCGTCGTGGCGCTGGCGCCCGCTCGGTTTCGGCGCACGGCGCACCTTGGTCCTGCCGCGGCTGTTCGGCTTGCGCGCGGGCCGCTCCGACGGAGTCTCGGCCGTCCCCTGTCGGTCCTGTTCCGGTACCTGGTACTGGCGTTCGGTCTCGCCCAGCTCCTCCTCGGAGCCGGAGGGGCGGAAGAACAGTTCGTCCGCCCCGGGTAGCGTCACGCGCCGTGACCGCTGAGAGGCCACCTCGCCAGCACCTCCTTGGCCAGGGACCGGTAGGCGTTGGCCCCGGCCGAGGACGAGTCGAACCTGGTGATCGGTTCCCCCGCCACAGTGGCGTCCGGAAAACGCACGGTGCGGTTGATCACCGTGCCGTAGACCTTGTCCCCGAACCCGTCCACGATCGTGGACAACACCTCGCGGGCGTGCAGGGTGCGCGGGTCGTACATGGTGCCGAGGAAACCGTCGATCACCAGGTCCTCGTTGAGCCGCTCCTGCACCTTCTGGATCGTGTCCATCAGGAGGGCGACACCGCGCAGCGCGAAGAACTCGCACTCCAACGGCACGATGACCCCGTCCGCCGCGGTCAGCGCGTTGACGGTGAGCAGGCCCAGCGACGGCTGGCAGTCGATGAGGATGACGTCGTAGTCGTTGATGACCGGACGCAGCGCGCGTCCCAGCATCTGCTCACGTGCCACCTCCCCGACCAGCTGCACCTCGGCCGCGGACAGGTCGATGTTGCTCGGGATGAGGTCCAGTCCGTCGATGTCCGTCTTGAGCAGGACGTCCTCGACCGTCACGTCGCGCTGCATGAGCAGGTTGTAGACGGTCAGGTCCAGCTCGCGCGGGTCCAGCCGCCCCAGACCCACCGACAGCGCGCCCTGCGGGTCGAAGTCGACCAGCAGCACCCGTCTGCCGTACTCGGCGATGGCCGCACCGAGGTTGATGGTGGTGGTGGTCTTACCGACCCCACCCTTCTGATTACAGAGTGCTACAATCCGTGCCGGGCCGTGTTCGTCGAGCGGTGCTGGCTCCGGATATGTCCGCTCGGGTCTCTTGGTGTGCAGATCCGCCCCCGTGTTGCGTGTCGTCCCCCAGGGGTTGCTCACCGGATCGGCGAGGTCCCCCTCACCGACGGGTGCGGTGTTCGCCGCCTCGTCGTACTCCGACCAGTTCACAACCCTTGACCTCCCCCACGGACCGGCCACGGCCCGATGGGACTGCTGACGCCTCCCACGACTGGCCGCCGTCGGAAACTCAATATGTCGACAGCAACGTACCTCTGTGCGGCGACTCTAGAACGACGACACGGCGCACTTCAACATGATCAGACGAGGATTCCCCCGCCTGCACAACCGGGAGGAACCGCTCGCACGTACCCTGCCTTCTCGTAGGAGAAGGGTACACACGGCGCACGTCGGACTCGCCCCGAACGCTTCCCCGCTCCCCCTGTCACCAGGGCCCTGCCCTCACCCCGAGCCGCCGTCGGCCCACCGCGCCCGGGGGTGGCTGGAGGCGTACACCTCGCGCAGCCGCTCCACCGTCACCAGCGTGTAGACCTGGGTGGTGGTGACCGAACTGTGCCCCAGCAGCTCCTGCACGACCCGGATGTCGGCGCCGCCGTCCAACAGGTGGGTGGCGAAGGAGTGCCGCAGGGTGTGCGGGGAGACGCCCTCGACCCCCGCCCGTGCGGCCGCCGCGGACAGCAGCGCCCACCCGCCCTGGCGGGTCAACCGGCCACCGCGCGCGTTCACGAACAGGGCGGGACCGCCCCGGCCCGACGCGGCCAGGGCCGGGCGTACCAGGGTCAGGTACCCGCCCAGGGCCCGCCGCGCGTAGGAGCCCAACGGGACCAGGCGTTCCTTACCGCCCTTGCCGCGGAACCGCACCAACCCGACCGCGCCGCCGGCGTCCGCCGCGTCCACCGCCTCCGCGACGTCGTCCACGTCCAGCCCCACCGCCTCCGAGACACGCGCCCCGGTGCCGTAGAGCACCTCCAACAGGGCGCGGTCACGCTGGGCCAACAGATCGGCCCGCGCGGCCGAGGCCGGAGCGTCCGCCGGGCCCGCCGCCTCCAACAACCGCTCCACCACCTCCAGGGGAGCCGCCTTGGGCAACCGCATCGGCGGCACCGGAGGCGTCACGTCCACGGCCGGGTCGACGGCCGCCCACCCCTCCCGCACCGCGAACCGGTGCAGCCCGCGCACCGCGGCCAGGGCCCGGCCGGCCGAGGCCGCGCCCAACGGGGCGTGCTCCTCGTCGCCCTCGCGCAGCGCGCCCAGGTACGCCCCGACGTGCCCCGGACAGACCTGCGCCAGCTCGGTGAGCCCCTGGTCCTCCAGGTAGCCGACATAACGGCAGAGGTCACGGCGGTAGGCCAGCAGGGTGTTGTCGGCCAGGGCCCGCTCGGCGCCCAGATGGTCCAGGAACGCGTCTCGTACACGCCACAGCGGGCCCGCCCCGGGTTCGGTCCGCACCATCGGGTCAGGCATCCGCAGCCACGGGCAGGGAGGCGAACCCGTCCTGGGCCGCCGTGTGCGCGGCCAGGATCCCGATGATCGTCGCCCCGTTGTGCAGGCGCCCCTCCAGGACCGCGCGTACCGCCTCCGGCAGCGGCAGCCACTCGGCGGCGAGGTCGGTCTCCTCGTGTTCGCGCACGAAGCCGACCTCTTCCTCGGGTACCTCGGTCAGGTCCCGGGCGAGGAAGATGTGAATGCGCTCGTCGGAGAAACCGGGGCTGGGGAAGAAGTCGGGAAGTTCGTGCCAGGTCCCGGCGCGCAGCGCGGACTCCTCCAGCAGTTCCCGCCGGGCGGTGGCCAGGGGCCCCTCGCCCGCGCCGTCGATGAGCCCGGCGGGCAGCTCCCACAGGGTGTGCTGGGTGGGGTGCCGGTACTGGCGCTGCAGCAGCACGCGCCCGGCCGAGTCCAGGGCCACGACCGCCGCCGCACCGGGATGGTCCATGTAGTCGCGGGCGGCCAGACTCCGCCCCTCACCGTTGGCCCCGGGCATCTGCACCCAGTCCGTGCGCATTCCGCACTTGGCGCCGGTGAACCGCTCCTCGGTGCGCTCCACCGGCCACGACGCGGGGGCGTCCGCGACCTTCGCGTACGCCCCCGTCGTTTCGGCGGTGACCGGGCGGGTGTGGTTGGCCATGCGGCCCCTCTCAGGCTCGGGCCCCGCCCGCCCGGCCCCTGCCCCCGTCAGGAGAGCCTGTGCTCCAGCGAGGCGGAGATCAGACCGCGGAAGAGCGGGTGCGCGTTGGTCGGACGGGAGCGCAGCTCCGGGTGCGCCTGCGTCGCAACGAAGAACGGGTGCGCTTCCCGGGGCAGTTCCACGTACTCCACCAGCTTGCCATCCGGGGAGAGGCCGGAGAACACCAGGCCCGCCTCCTCCAGCTTGGACCGGTAGGCGTTGTTGACCTCGAACCGGTGCCGGTGGCGCTCGGACACCTGCGCGGCGCCGTCGTACAGGTCCCGCACCAGGGTGCCCTCGCCCAGGGACGCCGGGTACATGCCCAGCCGCATGGTGCCGCCCATGTCGCGGTCGCCGGAGACCACGTCGGCCTGGTCGGCCATGGTCGCGATGACCGGCTCGGCGGCCTTGTCGTCGAACTCGGTGCTGTTGGCGCCCTCCAGTCCGAGCACGTTGCGCGCGTACTCGATGACCAGGCCCTGCAGGCCCAGGCAGATTCCCAGCAGCGGCACCCCGTTCTCGCGGGCGTAGCGGATAGCGCCGAGCTTGCCCTCGATACCGCGTACACCGAAGCCGCCCGGGATGAGGATGCCGTCGGCGCCGTCGAGCTCGGAGGCCGCACCCGAGGGGCTGGCGCAGTTGTCACTGGCCACCCAGCGGATGTTCACCCGGGTGTCGGTGGCGAAACCGCCCGCGCGCAGGGCCTCGCTGACCGACAGGTAGGCGTCGGGCAGGTCGATGTACTTACCGACCATGGCGATGGTGACCTCGTGGTCGGGCTGGTGCACGCGACGCAGCAGCTCGTCCCACTCGGTCCAGTCCACGTCCCGGAAGGGCATGCCCAGACGGCGGACGACGTAGGCGTCCAGGCCCTCGCGGTGCAGGACCTTGGGGATGTCGTAGATGGAGGGGGCGTCGGGGGTGGAGACCACGCCCGCCTCGTCGACATCGCACATGAGACTGATCTTGGCCTTCAGGCTCTGCGTGATGGGGCGGTCCGAACGGCACACGATGGCGTCGGGCTGGATACCGATGCTGCGCAGGGCGGCGACCGAGTGCTGGGTCGGCTTGGTCTTCATCTCCCCGGCCGGGCCGAGGAACGGGATGAGGGAGACGTGCAGGAAGAAGCAGTTCTCCCGGCCGATCTCGTGCCGGATCTGGCGGACCGCCTCGAGGAAGGGCTGCGACTCGATGTCGCCGACCGTGCCGCCGATCTCGGTGATGACGATGTCGACGTCGGGGGCGTCCATCGCGTAGATGCGCGACTTGATCTCGTTGGTGATGTGCGGGATGACCTGCACGGTGTCACCGAGGTAGGCGCCCTGGCGCTCCTTGGCGATCACACTGGAGTAGATCTGCCCGGTGGTGACGTTGGCCGAGGCGGACAGCTCGACGTCGAGGAAGCGCTCGTAGTGGCCCACGTCCAGGTCGGTCTCGGCACCGTCGTCGGTCACGAAGACCTCGCCGTGCTGAAAGGGGTTCATCGTCCCCGGGTCCACGTTGAGGTAGGGGTCCAGCTTCTGCATGGTGACCCGAAGGCCCCGCGACTTCAGGAGTCGGCCCAGGCTGGAGGCGGTCAGGCCCTTACCAAGACTGGAGGCGACGCCGCCAGTAACGAAAAGGTGCTTGGTACTCGCGGCGGATGCCAAAGTGTTGCTCCCGTGGTTTGAGTGGCTACGGCGGGCTCGGACGAGCTGAGCGGCCGTGCGGCGGTCCGGTTCCGGTCGGCGGCTGTGCCGTTCCGATACGTCGGACTCCACGGGGCACCAGGATAACAGGCCCTCCGTTCGCCCACACCCGGGAACGCCTTTTCCCGGTCCGCTGTTCCCGGTCCCCACCTGCACGGTTGCCGCAAAGCCCTGTTATCGGGCCGGTCCGGGCCCCGCGGCACCGATCCGCGTGGCGAAGGCAACAGCACCCTCCGACGCCGCCGGACACCGGCGACGGGGACGCGGTGGTGATGAACGACCGCCCCCGCCCCTCCCGCCGGAAGGACGGCCGACCCCTTCGGGGCCCGACCGCGCTCAGGCGGGGAAGGAACCCGCCCGGCCCAGGTAGGCGGGCGGCTGCTTGCCCAGGCGCTCACCCATCCAGTCGCCCAGGGCGGCCGCACCGGCCAGGCTCACCCCGGTACGCAGCCCGCTGCGGTGCAACATGTACAACAGGTCCTCGGTGGCGATGTTGCCGGTGGCGGCCGGGGCGAAGGGGCAGCCGCCGAAACCGCCCAGGCTGGAGTCCAGTACCCGGACCCCCTCCTCCACCGCGGCGAGCGCGTTCGCGTAACCGGTGTTACGGGTGTTGTGGAAGTGACAGCGCAGGGTACGCCCGCCCGCCACCTCCGCCGTGCGGCGCAACAGGTCCCGCACCTGGGCGGGCACCCCGACCCCGATCGTGTCGGCCAGCGCGACCTCCACCGCGCCCGTGTCCGCGATCCGGCGCACGACCTCCACGACCCGCTCCGGCGCGACCTCACCGTCGAACGGACACCCGAAGGCGGTGGAGACGGTGACGCTCAGCGGAACACCCGTCCCGGCCAGCTCCCGGTCCATCTCGGCCACCGAGTCCAGCATCTCGTCGACCGTGCAGCCCTGGTTACGGGTACAGAAACCGTCGGTGGCCGGCACCGCCACGTTGACCTCGGACACCCCGGCCGCCAGCGCCCGGTCCAGGCCGCGCCGGTTGAGAGCCAACCCGATGAAGGACACCCCGGGCTCACGCCCGAGCTCGGCCATGACCTCCTCGGCCCCGGCCATCTGCGGCACCCGCCTGGGGTTGACGAAACTGACCGCCTCGATCCTGCGCACCCCGGCGGCCACCGCACGCCCGATCAGCTCGACCCGTTCCCCGACCGACAGCACGGTGGCCTCGTTCTGGAGGCCGTCCCGCGGCCCCACCTCCACGATCTCCACCTGCTCGGCACCCTCGGGCCCACGGTCGTCCGCGGTCATCGGCTCCACCTCTCCACGCCCCGTCGCGTCTGCGCGCCCAGGCTAACGGAGCCCGGGGTGACCCCGGTCACCGGGTGAGCCGCCGCCAGTCGCCGCCGACCCCCCGCGATCCGCGCACGACACCCCCCAGCGGGGCTCAGACGGGCGTCAGCGCAACGCCAGGGCGGGGCGGACCTCCCAGGTCGTCCAGACCGGCCGGTAGCCCATACGGTGCCAGAACGGCCCGGAGAGCGGGTTCATCGCCGCGTAGTTGAGCACGGACACCCCCACCCCGTGGCTGTCCAGGGCCTGGTGCGCCTGGCTGACCAGGGCGGTGCCGATCCCGTGGCCGCGCTCGGCCGCCGACACCACGCCGTAACCGATGTGCGCGATCGGGCGCGCCCTGACCAGGGACTTCGCCCAACGGGAGCGTTCGGGCGGCGACACCCACAGCAGGCCCACGGCCCGGCCCCGGCGCTCGGCCAGCCAGATCCACGAGCGCGAACGGTTGAGCGCCCGAGCGGCGACCTTGCGGGTCTGCTCGGCGGTGTCGGGCTGCAGGAACACACCGCCGAAGTGCTGTTCGTAGCGGTGCTCCTCCATCAGCAGCCCCACCACCTGGGTCAGGTCACCGATGTCGGCCAGCCGGATCGCCACGTCGCGCGGCGGCAGCGACGGCGGCACCCCGCGTCGGCGCTGCCGGGCGGCGAGCACGGTGTAGGGCTGCAGCCCGTGCCGCTGCAACGGGATGATGCCCTCGACGTCCCGTGCGGGCCAGCTCACCAGTGCCGCAGACTCCGAACCGGTGCCGGTGGGCAGGTCCTCCAGCTGGTCGCGCCAACTGGTCAGCAGCGAGTCCAGGGCCCGGGCGGGCTCGGGGCCGCCGACGATGGGGGTGAGCCAGTGCTGGTCGGGGACGCCCCAGATCCGGCCGACCTCGCCCGGCTGGTACCAGGTGTAGTGCATACTGCCCGCCGCGACGGTACGGCCGTCCTCGTCGCTGACGGTCAGGAGCGGATAGGAGTTGGGGGCGAACCCCACGGGTTCGGGCAGCAGGGGGTCCGACTCCGCCCAACGCTGGGCGGCGGAACGCACCAACGGGTCGAGTCCGACGTCGCCTCCGGGCGACTCGTCGTGTCGCACCCGCGCGACATAACCGCTCATCCACCCCTCCCCTAGCGGGTCCTTCGTCAAGCGCACGCCCTCGGTCCCACCCGGACCGGGCCGACCGGCGGACGCGGTTGCGCCGCGGTGTGCCCTCACGGTCTGGTGCCGTCTCCGAACGCACGGTGTGGCGGCGAAATCGACCGTACCGCCTCACAGCGGTACAGGTGAACGGAAGCGGCAAAAGGAGGACCCAGGCAACGTGGCCCGTCCCTTCCGCACAATCCGTGCGGAAGCGGATGGACGCGCACCACGGTAACGGATCGGAGGCCGCTCTCAGGTGGCGGGGCGGCAGATCCGCCGACGCGGACCGCAGCGCGGGCGCCCGGCGCACCGGTTCAGCGCAGGGCGGTGCCGCCCTCGCTGACGGTGGTGTTGCGCCCCTGGTTGATCACCTCGGGGTCGCCGGAGGCGAAGGAGACCTGGTTGTCCACGCCCACGAGGACGATCTTCTCCGCGGCGCCCACCTCGACGACGGAACCGCGTCCGGTGGCGCGCACCAGCCCGCACTCCCCGTCCAGAACCACCGTGGCGTCGTCTGCGGAGACCACGACCTCCCGGTTCGCGCACTCGTCGTGGACGTCCGCGCCGTCCTCCGCTATCACTATGACCTCGTCGTTGGTGACGCTGACCTCGGGATCCCGCTCGTCCCGGCCCCGATCCGGGCCAGGGGTGTGCACGACCTCCACCGGCTCGCCGCGGTCCGGACCGAGTCCGCACCCGGCCCCCAGGAACCCGACCAGCACCGCTCCCCCGGCAGCACCCAGCAGCCGACCGACCATGGACTCCCCCACACCTCAAAAAAGGCAAAAGCGACATACGTCTTACGCAGAGCACAAGAGTATGTCACGCGAAGGTAACTACGCGACACAAACGTTCTGTGATCGTTCCTGTTCCGATACCTTGCGGGGGAGGGTCACGAGGGCCCCCGCACCCGGAACCCCGCTCCGGCAGGCACTGGCGTCACTTCACCCCGGCGGCGTCCATCCCCCGCAGCTCCCGCTTCAACTCACCGATCTCGTCCCGCAACCGGGCCGCCAGCTCGAACTGCAGGTCGGTCGCGGCCTGGTGCATCTGCTCACTCAACTGCTCGATGAGTCCGGCCAGCTCCGCCCGCGGCATGCCCGACACGTCCGCGCGATCGCCCAGTGCGGGCACCGGCGCCTTCGCGGACCTCCCGCCGCCCTGGCGGTACCCCGTCGACATGAGCTCCTCGGTGTCCACGTCCTCCCGGTTCAGGGTGTCCAGGATGTCCGCGATCTGCTTGCGCAGCGGCGTCGGGTCGATCCCGTGCTCGGCGTTGTACGCCAACTGCTTGTCCCGGCGCCGGTTGGTCTCCTCGATCGCCGCGCTCATCGAGTCGGTGACGTTGTCCGCGTACATGTGCACCTGGCCGGCCACGTTACGCGCCGCCCGGCCGATCGTCTGGATCAGCGAGGTCTCCGAACGCAGGAAACCCTCCTTGTCCGCGTCCAGGATCGCCACCAGCGACACCTCCGGCAGGTCCAGGCCCTCACGCAGCAGGTTGATCCCCACCAGCACGTCGAACTCACCCACGCGCAGCTCACGCAACAGCTCCACCCGGCGCAGGGTGTCCACCTCGCTGTGCAGGTACCGCACCCGGATCCCCAGCTCGGCGAAGTAGTCGGTGAGGTCCTCCGCCATCTTCTTCGTCAGCGTGGTGACCAGAACCCGCTCCGAGCGCTCGGCCCGCTCCCGGATCTCGTGCACCAGGTCGTCGATCTGCCCCTCGGTCTGCTTGACCAGGACCTCCGGGTCGACCAGCCCGGTCGGCCGGATGACCTGCTCCACCACGTCCCCGCCGCTCTGCCGGAGCTCGTACTTGCCCGGCGTCGCCGACAGGTAGACCGACTGCCCGATCCGCTCCGTGAACTCCTCCCACTTCAGCGGCCGGTTGTCCATCGCCGACGGCAGCCGGAAGCCGTGGTCCACCAGGGTTCGCTTGCGCGCCGCGTCACCCTCGTACATCGCACCGATCTGCGGCACCGTCACGTGCGACTCGTCCAGGACCAGCAGGAAGTCCTCGGGGAAGTAGTCCAGCAGCGTGTTGGGCGCGCTGCCCGGGTCACGGCCGTCGAAGTGCCGCGAGTAGTTCTCGATCCCCGAACACGTCCCGAGCTGGCGCATCATCTCCAGGTCGTGGGTGGTGCGCATCCGCAGCCGCTGCGCCTCCAGCAGCTTGCCCTGGCCCTCCAGCTCGGCCAGGCGCTCGCCCAGCTCCGCCTCGATCGTGCCGATCGCCCGCTCGGTCCGCTCCTCGCCGGCCACGTAGTGCGAGGCGGGGAAGATGAACATCTCCTGGCTCTCCCCCAGCACCTCGCCGGTCAGCGGGTGCAGCGTCAGCAACCGCTCGATCTCGTCACCGAACATCTCGATGCGGATCGCCAGCTCCTCGTACACCGGGATGATCTCGACCGTGTCCCCGCGCACCCGGAACGTCCCCCGGGTGAACGCCATGTCGTTGCGCGTGTACTGCATCTCCACCAGGCGGCGCAGCAGCTCGTCCCGGTCCACCTCCATGCCGACGGCCAGCTGGGCCATCCGGTCCACGTACTCCTGCGGGGTGCCCAGGCCGTAGATGCACGACACGGACGCCACCACGATCGTGTCCCGCCGGGTCAGCAGAGAGTTGGTCGCCGAGTGCCGCAACCGCTCCACCTCGTCGTTGATCGACGAGTCCTTCTCGATGTAGGTGTCACTCTGCGGGACGTACGCCTCGGGCTGGTAGTAGTCGTAGTAGGAGACGAAGTACTCGACCGCGTTGTTCGGCAGCATCTGCCGCAGCTCGTTGGCGAACTGCGCGGCCAGGGTCTTGTTGGGCTGCATGACCAGGGTGGGCCGCTGCAACTGCTCCACCGTCCAGGCCACCGTCGCCGTCTTGCCGGTACCGGTGGCGCCCAGCAGCACGGTGTGCTCGTCGCCCTCACGCACCCGCCTGGAGATCTCCGCGATCGCCTTCGGCTGGTCCCCCGCCGGCGTCATCTCCGAGATGACCTCGAAGGGTGCCTCACTGCGTTTGATGTCGCTGACCGGTCGCACTTGCCCTCTTCTCCCATCGAACGTCGGGCCCGCCCCCACGTGTGCCCCTCCACCCAACGCTACCGACCGCCCACGACATCCCCGCCGGGGCGAAGTCCGTCGGGCCGACGTCAGAAGGACCCCCTGCTCCCAACGCCGCGGAGAGCAGGGACGCGGCTAACCGGCGCGGTCCAGGAGCCAGCGCCACAGCTCGGCGACCCGTTCGGCGAGCTCCTCGCGGGTCCCGGAGTTGTCCACCACGAAGTCGGCGGCGGCCAACCGGGTCTCCCGGCCGGCCTGGGCGGCGATCCGGGACCGCACCTGATCGCGCGGCATCCCCCGGTCCCGGGAGACCCGCTCGACCCGTGTCAGGTCCGGGGCGTCCACCACGACCACCACGTCGTACAACGACTCCAGGCCGTTCTCCACCAACAGGGGCACGTCGTAGACCACGACCCTGGCGTCGGAGGCCAGCGCCTGCTCCATCAGCTGGCCGCTGCGCTCCGCCACCCGGGGGTGGACGATCTCGTTGAGCCTGGCCAGCCTGTTCTCGTCAGCGAAGACGACCTCACCCAGCTTGGGCCGGTCCAACCGCCCCTCGGGGGTGAGCACCCCCTCGCCGAACTCGGCGACCACCTCCGCCAGCCCCGGGGTACCCGGTTCGACGACCTCCCGAGCGATGGCGTCGGCGTCGATCACCACCGCGCCGTAGTCGGACAGCGCGGACGACACCGCGCTCTTACCCGAACCGATCCCACCGGTGAGTCCCACTTTCAGCATGGCCAAACCCTAGAGGTCGGACGAGGCCACCGTCACGCCGACCCCACGCTCACCTCGTCCAACTCCTTACGCATGTGCACCAGCACCAGGTGGTCGGCCACCCGTTCCCGATGCGTCTCGGCGTAGCCCAGCGCCCGGTACAGGCGCTGGTTCTGCGCGCTCTGCGCCCCGGTGAACAGGGTCAGCGCCCTCAGGTCCGGCCTGCGCGCCCGCAGGTCCCCCTCCACCCGGTTCAGCAGCGCCCGCGCTATGCCGCGGCCGCGCAGGTCGGGGGCGACCACGAGACGGCCCACCACCCCGGTGGTGTCGGTGGTCCCCGCCCGCACCGCCCCGACCAGGCGGTGCCCCGCCAGGGCCTTGAGCACCAGGGTTTCCTCGTCGGCCAGGAGCCTCTCGATCCGGGACAGCCCCTCGGTGAGCGGGAGGATGAACGGGTCCCCGTACGCCTGGGCCTCGTCGACGTAGGCGGCGCGCTGCAGGGTGAGGATCTCACCGGCGTCGCCCGGAACGGCCGGGTGGATGTCGAACACTTCGCCTCCTGGACAGGCCCCCGCCCTCAGGGGACTCAGCAGCACCCTAGGGCATGTCCGGCGGACACCGCCCCGGCGAGCCCCGGACACGGCGAGGGGCCGCCCCCACCAGTGGTGGGAACGGCCCCTCGAACAACCGTCACCCGGGCCGGAGCCCGGTGAGGAGGCTTTAGGCCTCGCCGCCCGCGAGCTTCTCGCGGAGCGCGGCCAGCGCCTCGTCAGAGGCGAGCGCGCCGCTGGTGGACTCGGAGCTGGCCGACGAACCGCCGGTGCTCTGGCCGCCACCGGTGTGGTCGTCCTCTTCCTCCTCCGGAGCAGGCGCGTTGGCGGCGTCGGCCTCGGCCGCCAGCGCCTCCTCGACCTGCTTGCGGTGAGCCTCGAAACGAGCCTGCGCCTCGGCGTAGCTGCGCTCCCACTCGTCCCGCTGAGCCTCGAAGCCCTCGAGCCACTCGCCGCTCTCGGGGTCGAAGCCCTCGGGGTACTTGTAGTTGCCCTGCTCGTCGTAGTCCGCGGCCATGCCGTACAGGGTGGGGTCGAAGTCCACCTGGTCGGGCGAGACGCTCTCGTTGGCCTGCTTCAGCGAGAGGCTGATACGACGGCGGTCGAGGTCGATGTCGATGATCTTGACGAAGATCTCGGTGCCGACCTGGACGACCTGCTCGGGCACCTCGACGTGGCGCTCGGCCAGCTCGGAGATGTGGACCAGGCCCTCGATGCCCTCCTCGACACGCACGAACGCACCGAACGGAACCAGCTTGGTGACCTTGCCGGGAACGACCTGGCCGATCTGGTGGGTCCGGGCGAACTGCTGCCACGGGTCTTCCTGGGTCGCCTTGAGCGACAGGGAGACGCGCTCGCGCTCCATGTCCACGTCGAGAACCTCGACGGTGACCTCCTGGCCGACCTCGACAACCTCGCTCGGGTGGTCGATGTGCTTCCAGGAGAGCTCGGAGACGTGCACCAGGCCGTCGACGCCACCCAGGTCCACGAAGGCACCGAAGTTGACGATCGAGGAGACGACGCCCTTGCGGATCTGACCCTTCTGGAGGGTGTTGAGGAACGTCTGGCGGACCTCGGACTGGGTCTGCTCCAGCCAGGCGCGACGGGACAGGACCACGTTGTTGCGGTTCTTGTCCAGCTCGATGATCTTCGCTTCGAGCTCGCGGCCGACGTAGGGCTGCAGGTCGCGCACACGGCGCATCTCGACCAGCGACGCGGGCAGGAAGCCGCGCAGGCCGATGTCGAGGATGAGGCCGCCCTTGACGACCTCGATGACGGTGCCGGTGACGACGCCGTCCTCTTCCTTGATCTTCTCGATCGTGCCCCAGGCCCGCTCGTACTGAGCGCGCTTCTTGGACAGGATCAGACGGCCTTCCTTGTCCTCCTTCTGGAGAACGAGGGCTTCGACCTGGTCGCCGACAGCAACGACCTCACCGGGGTCGACGTCGTGCTTGATCGACAGTTCCCGGGAGGGGATCACACCCTCGGTCTTGTAGCCGATGTCGAGCAAGACCTCGTCTCGATCGACCTTCACGATGGTGCCCTCGACAATGTCACCGTCGTTGAAGTACTTGATGGTCTCGTCGATCGCCGCGAGGAAGGCTTCCTCGGACCCGATGTCGTTGACCGCTACCTGGGGTGTCGAGGTGGCCTCGGTGCTGCTCGTCATTTGTGGGTGGACTCCGGATACGGACAGGTTCAGGAAATGGGCACGCCGCAGGTTCGAGCCCGTCGATCCGCCGTCCAGAAGTAAGAAGCGAGAGTCACATAACGGAACGAGCCGTCCGTGACCGCCAGCCGCCGGGTCCAGAGTGGAGACCGAAGCGGTGCAACCCTCCTGCCCCCTACGGAGACAGCAGACGCCCGCACGAACCCACAACGCTAACGTCAGAATATGAGACAAGGGCGTCCTGGTCAATCGGAACCCAGGACCGCCAACCCGACGAAGGCCGTAATGGCGGCAATTTACCCGAGCATGCCGGGGAAGATCAACTAGGTCCCCGCCCATGTCCGACAGGGCCTGACGCCCCGCGCGCGCCTCTCCGGCGGGGCCGGCCGGAGAGGCCCGGAAAAAAGTCGGCGGGAGGCTGCCCGGCCGTCGCCCGACAGCCCGCGGAAGGCCCCGCGTCAGTCCATCGGAGGGCGCGCGCGGGTCTTCTTGACGTCACTCCGGCGACGCTTGGCCTCCAACCGGCGCCGCTTCGCCGACCGGCTCGGCCTCGTCCTGCGGCGCTCGGGCGGCGGAGGCTCGATCGCCTCCGCCAGCACCCGGGCCAGGCGCTCACGCGCCTCCGCGCGGTTGCGGACCTGGGAACGGTGCGTCTGCACCGACACCGTCAGCACCCCGCCCACCAGACGGCCCGCCAGACGCTCCAGGGCACGCGCACGCCGCGTCGCCCCCAAGGCCCTGCAGGAGGCCACGTCCAACGACAGCGACACCCGGGTGTCCGAAGTGTTGACGTGCTGCCCGCCCGGCCCCGAGGACCGTGAGAACCGCCACGTCAACGCGTCAGCGGGAACGGTCACGGGCCCCACGGCCAAACCGCCCGCGGTCTCTTCCTGCCCCGTCACCGTTCCCACCTCCGTTTTCAGCGCCGGCGCCTAGTGCGCGGCGTCGTGCCAGTTCTGTCCGCTGCCGACCGAGACGCCCAGCGGAACACGCAGAGCATAGGCCGAGCCCATCTCGTGCGTCACGAGGTTTTCCACCGCCTCACACTCACCCGGCGCGACCTCCACCACGAGCTCGTCGTGCACCTGCAGCAGCACCCGGGACCCGTAACCGCCCTCGGTGAGCGCCGCGTCCACCTGGAGCATCGCCACCTTGATGATGTCAGCCGCCGACCCCTGGATCGGAGCGTTGAGCGCCATCCGCTCCGCCATCTCCCGACGCTGCCGGTTGTCACTCGTCAGGTCCGGCAGGTACCGGCGCCGCCCCAGGATCGTCTCCGTGTACCCCACCCGCCGGGCCTCGTCCACGACCGCGTTCAGGTAGTCGCGCACCCCGCCGAAACTCGCGAAGTAGTCCTCCATCAGCTTCTTCGCCTCGTCCGGGGCCACCCCCAGCTGCTGGGACAGCCCGTAGGCGCTCAACCCGTACGCCAACCCGTAGCTCATCGCCTTGATCCGGGAACGCGCCTCGCCGTCGACCTCGTCCACCGCGACGCCGAACACCTGGGCCGCCATCTGCGCGTGGAAGTCGTACCCGCTGTTGAACGCGTCGATCAGCGCCTGCTCCCCCGACAGGTGGGCCATGATGCGCAGCTCGATCTGGCTGTAGTCCGCCGTCAACAGCTCCTCGAAGCCCTCGCCCACCACGAACGCCCGCCGGATCCGCCGCCCCACGTCCGTGCGCACCGGGATGTTCTGCAGGTTCGGCTCGGTGGAACTGAGCCGCCCCGTCGCCGCCACCGTCTGGTTGAACGTGGTGTGGATGCGTTCGTCGTCCGCGACCGTCTTGATCAGACCCTCGACCGTGGTGCGCAGCTTCGTCTGGTCCCGGTGGTGCAACAGCACACCCGGCAGCTCGTTGTCGGTCTGCGTCGCCAGCCACGCCAACGCGTCCGCGTCGGTCGTGTACCCCGTCTTGATCTTCTTCGTCCTCGGCAGCTGCAGATCCTCGAACAGCACCTGCTGCAACTGCTTGGGCGAGCCCAGGTTGAACTCCCGCCCCACGACCTCGTGCGCACGCTCCACCGCACCGCGCGCCGCAGCGGCGAACTCCCCCTGCAAACCCTCCAGGTACCCGCGGTCCGCGGCGATCCCGGCCCGCTCCATCCGGGCCAGCACGTCCACCAACGGCAGTTCCACCCCGTGCAGCAGATGGGTGCCGCCCCGCTTGTCCAACTCGGCGGAGAGCACCCCGGCCAGGTCCCGGGTGGCCGCGGCCCGTACCGCCAGCCCGCGGCCGCGCCCGGTCTCGCCCTCCCCGCCCAGGTCCAGGGCCATCTGGGCGCCGTCGGTGTCCTCCTCCAGCTCCCGCCCCAGGTACTTGCGGCACAGGTCAGCCAGGTCGAACCGGCGCTGCCCCGGCTGCACCAGGTACGCCGCCAGGGCGGTGTCGCTGACCACCCCGCCCAGCGTCCAACCGTGCGCGCCCAGCGCCAGCAGCACACCCTTGTACTCGTGCACCGCCTTGGGCCGCTCCGGGTCGGCCAGGAAGGCCGCCAACGCCTCGGTGTCGGCCGCGTCCAACAGGACCGGGTCGACGAACAGGGCGTCCCCGCTCGGCACGGTGACCGCCAGCGCGTCCACCCGCCCGGTACCCCGGCCCCAGGCGCCGTCGACGGCCACCCCGGCCGGGGCCTCCTCCGTGAGCCCCCCGGCGGCGGCGTGCTCGGTGAGCCAGGCGGCCACCTGCCCCGTCCGAGCGACCGTCACCTCCACCGCGAAGCCCTCGGCCGCCCCGCCCGCCGACTCGTCCGCCGCACCGCCCTCGCCCGCGCGGATCGCCGCGTACAGGCGCTCACGCAGGTTGGAGGCGAACTCCAGGTTGTCGAAGAGCGCGTCGATACCCGCCCGGTCCGCCTCGCCCAACCCCAGCTCGGCCACGGCGGCGTCCAGTTCCACGTCGGTGGCCAACCGGTTCAGCCGCTGGTTGCGCAGCACGTCGTCCAGGTGGTCGCGGAAACTCTGCCCGGCCTTGCCCGGAACCTCGTCCGCCCGGGCCACCAGCTCGTCCAACGAACCGAACTTCGTGATCCACTTGGCCGCGGTCTTGGGGCCCACACCCGGCACCCCCGGAAGGTTGTCGGCCTTCTCCCCCACCAACGCCGCCAGATCCCGGTAGCGCTCCGGGGTGACGCCGTACTTGTCCTGGACCGCGGCCGGGTCCATCCGGCGCAGGTCCGACAGGCTCTTACCGGGGTAGAGCACCGTGCAGTCCTCGGTCACCAACTGGAAGGCGTCGCGGTCACCGGAGGCGATCAACACCTCCATACCCGCCTGACCGCCCTGGTGCGCGAGCGTGGCGATCACGTCGTCGGCCTCGAAACCCGGCGCCGACAGGTTCGTGACCCCGATCAACCGCATCAGGTCCTGGGTCAGCGGCACCTGCGAGGGGAACTCGGGCGGGGTCTCCGAACGGCCCCCCTTGTACTCGTCGTACTCCTCGTGCCGGAACGTGGGGCCCGACAGGTCCCACGCCACCGCCACATGGGTCGGCTCCTCCTCACGCAACAGCTTCACCAGCATCGACGCGAAGCCGTAGACGGCGTTGGTGGACTGCCCGGTACTGGTACCGAACTTCTCCACCGGCAGCGCGAAGAACGCGCGGAAGGCCATCGAATGGCCGTCCAGGAGGAGTAGGC
Organism: Nocardiopsis sp. iso_40; assembly: GCF_056173285.1. Lineage (NCBI taxonomy): Bacteria > Bacillati > Actinomycetota > Actinomycetes > Streptosporangiales > Nocardiopsidaceae > Nocardiopsis > Nocardiopsis sp. iso_40. The sequence continues at coordinate 4,019,796 of NZ_CM149666.1, forward strand.
GGGGGCGCCCGCCGCCGGCCTGGGATGTCTGTTCGGGGGTCTCTCGCTTGGTCACCACACAACGAATCCTAGGATGCGCTACAGACAGCCCGCGGCCATCACCACGGGAACACCCGCCCCGCCCCGACCGGTTCGACCGGATACGGGCCCACCTGACCGGATCGGAAGGCACACCATGACCACAGACGCCGACACGCTGCGCGAACTCCTCGACTCCGGAGCACTCGTCGGCGGACTGGGCAAACACATGGGCATCGAGATCACCGACGCCTCCCCCGAACGCGTCGTGGGCCGTATGCCGGTCGAAGGCAACCGCCAACCCTTCGGGCTCCTCCACGGCGGCGCCTCCTGCGTCCTCGCCGAGTCCCTGGGCTCCATCGGCTCCACCATCCACGCCCAACAGTTCGGCCGCGTCGCCGTGGGCATCGAGATCAACGCGACCCACCACCGGTCCGCCACCGAAGGCCACGTCACCGGGGTCGCCACCCCCGTCCACCTGGGCCGCACCCTCGCCACCTGGGACATCACCATCACCGACGACAACGGCAGGAAGGTGTGCACCTCCAGGCTCACCTGCATGCTGCGCGACGCACCCCAGAGCTGACCCCGGCCCGCACCACGAAACACAAGCCCCACTACAACACCGAACACACCACAGCTACGCCCAGCCCGGCCAACCAGCACCGGAGCCCGCCAGCACACCCGGGAGCTCGACGGCCGGGCTCCGCTGTGCCCGCCTCCCGCGACAGATTGCTGCCAACCGTGCACTAGCAGCACTCATTCGTCCAAACAACCGGCCGAAAAGCCCCGCCATGACCACAGCTTCATAACAGCACAGAGGCGAGTTGGCACCAACGCCCCTCTCCCACTTCCCGGAACGGAACTTCCGTGATTAAGCTCCGCTAACGCTCCTGATTAAGTCATGCCACACATCACGGGCATCAGGGAAGCACCAGCACCAACGACACGGCTGCACCGCACAGCGTGCAACGCCGGTTGAACGGAGTGACCACGATCATGGCAAGCAAGAAGGTCCTAGGACTCACTGCCGCAACCGCGGCCCTCGTAATGGGACTGACCGCGTGTGGCAACGGCGGCGGCGACAACGGAGGCGACGGAGGCGGCGACAACGGGGCAGCCGAGGAGTTCAACTTCGGCATCCTCTACCCGCAGACCGGCGCCCTCGCCTTCCTCGGCCCGCCCCAGATCAGCGCGGCCAAGTACGCCATCGACGAGATCAACGCCGCCGGCGGCATCCTCGGCACCGAGGTCCCCGCCATCACCGAAGGCGACGAGGCCGGCGACAGCGCCCAGGCCAACGAAGCCGCCAACAGCCTCGTCTCCTCCGGCGTCAACGCCGTCATCGGCGCCGCCGCCTCCGGCATGACCCAGGCGAGCTACGACACCATCACCTCCGCCGAGACCGTCCAGTGCTCCGGGTCCAACACCGCACCCGACCTGACCAACATCGACGACGGCGGCTACTACTTCCGCACCGCACCCAGCGACCTCCTCTCCGGCCCCGTCCTGGCCCGCCAGATGGTCGAGGAGGACGGCCACATCGACATCGCCATCATCGCCCGAGCCGACGACTACGGCGACGGCTACCTCGGCGCCGTCGAGGCCGAGGTCGAAGCCCTCGGTGCCAGCGTCACCACCACCGAGACCTACGACCCCGACTCCACCAACTTCGACTCGGTCGTCAACTCCGTCACCAGCGAGGACCCCGACGCGATCGCCCTCATCTCCTTCCAGGAGGGCGCCCAGGTCATCGCCGAACTCATCGAAGCCGGTGTCGAGGGCGACCAGCTCTACATCACCGACGGCCTCAACGACCCCGAACTCGGCAAGACCGTCAACGAGGACGACCCCGACGTCATCAACGGCATCACCGGAGTCGCCCCCGGCGCGGACAACCCCGAGTTCAACGAGGGCCTGCGCGAGTTCGACCCCGAACTCGAGGTCTTCCAGTTCTCCCCGCAGGTCTTCGACTGCGTCACCGCCATCGCCCTGGCGGCCGAGTCCGCCGGCTCCGTCGAAGCCTCCGACTACGTCGAGCACCTGCCCGAGATCAGCCGCCCCGAAGGCACCGAGTGCTCCAGCTTCGAGGAGTGCCGCGACCTCCTGGAGCAGGACGAGGCCATCGACTTCCAGGGCACCAGCGGCAACATCGACTTCGACGACAACGGTGACCCCACCTCCGCCACCTTCCAGGTCTTCCACTTCGGCGAGGACGGCCACGAAACCCTCGGCTTCGAGGAGTACTCCGTCAACGAGTAACACCGTCACCACCAGAGAACACCGCGTTCCCCGGTAGGAGACACCGTCAGCGGCACACACCGCACACACCGTCCGGGGGTGCGGGGCACACGCCCCGCACCCCCGGCTCTGTGCACACCACACCACGGCGGACCCACCGCCCCGGCACGGCCGCACCCCGCGCGCCGTGCCTCGTCGTATACACACCGGACGACACACCACGGCCCCGAACCGGCCCCGGCCGCCACCCGCGCGCCCCCTCCCCCGACACCCGTCCACCGCCCCCTGCACCGGGCACCTCCCGAACGGACCCGACACCACCATGCCAACCCACAAGGCCCTCACCCTGACCGCGGCCGCCCTCACACTCACCCTCACCCTCACCGCCTGCGGAGAGAGCGACGGCACCGACCCCGACGACAACACCTTCACCTACGGCCTCCTCTACCCCCAGAGCGGTTCCCTCGCCTTCCTAGCCCCACCCCAGATAGCAGCGGTCGAATACGCGATCTCCGAGATCAACGCCGCCGGCGGCATCCTCGGCACCGAGGTCCCCCCACCCCGCGAAGCCGACGAGGCCGGAGACACCGCACGGGCCAACGAAGCCGCCAACACCCTCGTCTCCTCCGGCGTCAACGCCGTCATCGGCGCCGCCGCCTCCGCCATGACCCAGGCCAGCTACGACACCATCACCAGCAGCCGAACCGTCCAGTGCTCCGGGACCAACACCTCACCCGAACTGAGCAACATCGACGACGGCGGCTACTACTTCCGCACCGCACCCAGCGACCTGCTCGCCGGCCCCGTCCTCGCCCAACAGATCATCGAAGACGGCCACAACGACATCGCCGTCATCGCCCGCGCCGACGACTACGGAACCGGCTACCTCAACGCCGTCCAGGCCGAACTCGCCGCCATGGGCGCCAACGTCACCATCACCGAGACCTACGACCCCGACGCCACCAACTTCGGCGCCGTCATCAGCTCCGTCGCCACCGTCAACCCCGACGCCGTCACCCTCATCTCCTTCCAGGAGGGCACCCAACTCATGGCCGCCCTCCTCGAAAGCGGAATCGAAAGCCAGTTCTACCTCACCGACGGCCTCAACGACCCCGAACTCGGCACCACCCTCGGCGCCGCCTCCTCCGACGCCATCAACGGCACCACCGGAGTCGCCCCCAGCGCCGACAACCCCGGCTTCAACGACGGCCTGCGCGAGTTCGACCCCGGACTCGAGGTGTTCCAGTTCGCCCCGCAGGTCTTCGACTGCGTCACCGCCATCGCCCTCGCCGCGGAATCCGCCGGATCCACCGCCCCCGCCGACTACGTCGAACACCTGCCCGAGATCAGCCGCCCCGACGGCACCGAATGCTCCACCTTCGAGGAGTGCCGCGACCTCCTCGACCAGAACCAGAGCATCGACTACCAGGGCAGCAGCGGCAACATCGACTTCGACGACAACGGAGACCCCACCTCCGCCACCTTCGAGATCTTCCACTTCGGCCCCGGCGGCTACGAGATCCTCGACTACGTCGAGTACACCACCGGCTGAGCCGCCCGCCCGGGACCAGAACACGACAAAGGGGGCGAGGCCCCACGGGCCCCGCCCCCGACACACACCCGGATCAACCCTTCGCGAGCGTCCCCAGGTACAACTCGATCACGTTCGGATCGTTCAGCAGGTCCGCACCCGTACCCGTGTACGCGTTGCGGCCCTGGTCCAACACGTAACCGCGATCACAGATCTGCAGACAACGACGCGCGTTCTGCTCCACCATGACCACCGAAACACCCGTGGAGTTGACCTCCTTCACCCGCTGGAAGACCTCCTCCTGGTAGATCGGCGACAACCCCGCCGTGGGCTCGTCCAGAAGCAGCACCGACGGATCCATCATCAGGGCCCGGCCCATGGCCACCATCTGACGCTCACCGCCCGACAGCGAACCGGCCTTCGCCCTACGGCGCTTCCCCAACAACGGGAACAGCTCCGAGACCACGGCGAACCGCTCAGCGAACGTCCTCGGCCGCAGGAAAGCCCCCATCTGGAGGTTCTCCTCGATCGTCAACGACGGGAACACGTTCCGCGTCTGCGGAACGTAGCCCACGCCCCGCTCCACCAACGAGTGCGCCGCCAACCCCGCGATACTCGAACCCCGCAGCGTCAGACCGCCCCCGCGCACCGGAATCAACCCGAAGATCGTCTTGATCAGAGTCGACTTCCCCGCACCGTTGGGCCCGATGATCGCCACGACCTCACCCTCGGTGAGCGTCAGGGTGCACCCGTTCAGGATGTTCACCCCCGGCACGTAACCGGCCACGATGTCCCTGGCCAACAGCAGGTAGTCCTCCGGACCACCCACCTCGGCGGTCTCGGCCACCGCGTGCTCCAGGAACTCCTCACGGTGCTCCTGGAAGACCTCGGCCTCCGGCACCTCCTCCGGGCCCGGACGCGGCCCACCGCTCTCCTCACTCATCGCCACTCCCCCGGACCTCGTCCTCGACCTCCTGGACACCCAGGTAGGCATCGATCACCTGCTGGTTGGACCGGATGTCCGAAGGAGAACCCTCCGCGATCACCTGCCCCTGCGCCAACACCACGATCCAGTCGCTGATCCCCATGATCACGTCCATGTCGTGCTCGACGAACAGCACCGTCTTGCCCTCGTCACGCAACGACGTGATGTGGTGCAGCAACGACTGCACCAACGCCGGGTTCACACCCGCCATCGGCTCGTCCAACATGATCATGCTCGGATCGGTCATCAGCGCACGGGCCATCTCCAACAGCTTGCGCTGACCACCCGACAACGAACCCGCCATGTCCTGACGCTTGTCGACCAGCTTGAACCGCTCCAGCAGCTCCATCGCCCGGACCGTGTTCGCCTTCTCCTGACGGCCCCACACCGGACGGAGGAACGCCCCGGCCATCCGCTCGCCCACCTGGCCCTGAGCACCCAACAACATGTTGTCGAGCACCGTCATCCGGGTCAGCGCCTTGGTCAACTGGAAGGTCCGCACCATCCCGGCACGGGCCACCCGGTGACCCGGACGGCCGTTGACCGGCCGCCCCTCGAACGACCACCGGCCACCGTCCACCCGGTCGAAACCGGTCAACAGGTTGAACAGCGTCGACTTACCCGCACCGTTCGGACCGATCAGCGCCGTGATCGTCCCCCGCTGCACCTCGAGGTGCCCCACGTCCACAGCGGTCAGACCACCGAACGAACGCCGCACACCGTCAGCCACCAGGATCGGATCCGACTTCGCCGAACCCGGCTCCGGAACCGCCCCGGCCATCCGATCGACCACGGCACCCGCCCCGGAGGCGTCCATCTCGTCACTTGACATTGACCAACATCTCCTTGCGGTCACCGATCAGACCCTGCGGCCGGAAGACGATCAACAGCACCAGCATCACGCCGACGAACGCCAACTGGATCGCACCGTAGTCCGGGCCCGACAGGAACGGCAGGTACCCCTCACGGCCCAGCCCCCGCAGGAAGCCGTCCGTGAAGCTCATCAGGAACCAGAACGCCATCGAACCCACGATCGGCCCGAGCACGCGCCCAGCCCCGCCCAACAGCAGGATCACCCACAGGAAGAACGTCACCTGCGGCTTGAACTGGTCCGGCTGGATCGCGGCCTGGTGCACCGCCAGCATGCAACCCGCCAGCGCACCGATCAGACCACCCAGGACCAGGGCCTGCATCTTGTAGGCGAACGCGTTCTTACCGAGGCTGCGCACGGCCTCCTCGTCCTCACGGATGCCCTTCACGACACGGCCCCACGGGCTGTGCATCAGCAACCAGGTCAGCAGCGCCGTCAGCGCCACCAGACCCCACGTCACCGTCATCACCCACATGTGGTTGCCGCTGAACGAGAACCCGCCGAACCCGTACCGCTCACCCGGGTCGAAGAACACGTTCCAGGTACGGAACTCACCGGACAGGTTCTGCAGGCCGTACACACCCTTGGTCAACGGCTCCGCGAACCCCGCCCGGTACACCAGGCGCAACACCTCGGCCGCCGCGATCGTCGTGATCGCCAGATAGTCCGCCCGCAACCGCAGCGTCGGAACACCCAACAGCAGCGCCAGCACCACGGCACAGGCCAGCCCCGTCAGGAACCCGACCAGCAGCGGCAACTCGAACACCGAAACACTGATACCCACGCCGTAGGCGCCCACCAGCATGAACCCGACCTGGCCGAAGTTCAGCAACCCCGTGTAACCGAAGTGCATGTTCAGACCGATCGCGGCCAACGCGTAGATCGCGGCCACCGGACCCACCGCGGATCGGGCGGACTCGGCGAGGATCAAGAAAATATCCATTGTCTACCTCTCCTAGCCGACCCGCTCGCGCCGACCGAGCAGACCCTGGGGCCTGATCAGCAGCATGAGGATCATCAGGGCCAGAGCCCACGCCTGCATGAGCTGTGTGGGGAACCACAGGGTGGACAGCATCGCCACCAGACCGACGGTGATACCGCCGACCATCGCGCCGTAGGCCGTTCCCAGACCGCCCAGAATCACCGCGGCGAACATGAGCAGCAGCAGGCGGAAGCCCATCTCGTAGTCCACGACCTGGTTCAGGCCGAAGAGCACACCGCCCAGCGACGCCAGGCCGCCGCCCAGGAACCACACGTACAGCGTCACCCGGTCCACGTCGATACCCGAGGACTCCGCCAGGTCCCGGTTGTCCGAGACCGCCCGCATCGCCTTGCCGATCCGGGTGAACTGCAGCAGACACGCCACCAGCACCAGGACCACGGTCGAAATGGCCATGATCACCAGGTCGCGCGGCGGCATCGAGATCGGCCCGAAGTCCACCATCTCCTGCACCTGGTAACCGGCGTAACGCTCCCGGTTCGCGCCGAAGAGCACCAGCAGCACGTGCCGCACCACCAGGGCCAGACCGATCGAGACGATGAACATCTGGATCAGCGCGACGTTGCGCCTGCGCAGCGGACGCCACAGGTAACGCTCCATCGAACCGCCCAGGACGGCGCCCATGACCACCGCGATGCCGGCGGCCGCCCACAGCGGCACCTGCCAGCCCAGGTCGTCACCGAGCACGCCCACCAGCGTCGCCAGCGCGATACCGCCGAAGACCGAGGACCACTGGAGGACGACCAGCGTGGTCCGGTTGAGCCTGTCCTCGGCGAACGCCCCCAACAGGACCGCGACACCCAGACCGGCGAAGATCGCCAGCAGGGAGTTGCCCAGCCCCGCGGCGCCGGTACTGAACAACAGGGCCATCATCGCGCCGAAGGTGACCATGTCACCGTGCGAGAAGTTGATGACCTGCGTCGTACCGAAGATCAGTGAGAGGCCGATCGCGGAGATCGCGATGACCAGGCCGAACAGGAGACCGGCCGCGGCGAGCTGCACGAAGCGCTCCCCGAAACCGCCGCTGACGCCCTCGACCGCGACGGACTCGTCGTCGGCGGGCGCCTCCTCGTCCTCGGCCGCGTCCTCTTCCGGTGAGGGGGCCGCCTCGTCCTGCTCGGCGGATTCACCCGGGTGTTCCAGCACGATGAGGACGAGCCGGTCCTTGTCGGCCTCGACCTCGACCTCGGCCTCTCCGTCGACGACAAGCGCCGTCTCACGTACGGCGAACTCGCTGGGGACGGACTCCTGGTCCACCACTAGGCGGTAGTCGCCCGGTCCGGGCAACCCCACTTCCCAATTTCCATCAGGGCCGGTCTCCACCGCATCGATCTCGTCGTCACCCTGGAAGACCGTGATCAGGATGCCTTCGACACCCTGGTCCCGGTCGTCCGGCTGACCGATCTGACCGTGCAGCGACTCACCGCCCTGTTCGTCTGCCGTCGCCACTGCCCCGGGAATCACCAGGAATGCGGTGATCAGGGCGAGCAACACGGTCACGAGGCGTGTGCGCACGCGCGCTCCTTGCGCATCTGAGGTTGGCGGACTCCGAATGCGAGCATTCGGGTACCGCTGTCCTTTAGCTGTTCGGTGCGGTGAGTTTAGCCCGATTTAGGCTGGTCATTCAGCATCGCTTAAGCCACGTGATCCAACCGTCACCCCATTGTGTGCAACCGAGATCAAACTGGTACGAGATCCGCGTTGACCCTGGACGTTCGTCTAGCTTTCGCCGCTGCAAGCAGCCGATCTGTAGGTTTGTGCCGGATCTCGACCCGAGGAAGCACGAAGGGGCCGCACCCGGTCGGGTGCGGCCCCTGTTCAGTACTGCGGGGGTCGGCTGGTTAGGCCTGCTGTCCCCCGAGTGTCTCGACGACTGTCTCGGCGACCTTGCGCATGGTCAGCCGACGGTCCATGGAGTTCTTCTGGATCCACCTGAACGCCTCGGGTTCACTCATCCCGTGGCGGCTCTGCAGCAGCCCCTTGGCCTGCTCGACGAGCTTGCGCGTCTCGAGCCGGTCCTGGAGGCTGCTGACCTCCGCCTCCAGCGCCGCCAGTTCGGCGTAGCGGGAGGTGGCCATCTCGATCGCCGGAACCAGGTCCGACTTGCTGAAGGGCTTGACCAGGTAGGCCATCGCCCCCGCCTCGCGAGCCCGTTCGACCAGCTCCCGCTGGGAGAAGGCCGTCAGGATCACGACCGGGGCGATGCGGTCCCCGGCGATGCGTTCGGCGGCGGAAAGGCCGTCGAGCACCGGCATCTTGATGTCGGTGATCACCAGGTCCGGCCTCAGCTCCTGGGCAAGCCGGATAGCGGCCTCCCCGTCGCCGGCCTCCCCGACGACGGCGTAGCCGTCCTCCTCGAGCATCTCCTTGAGATCCAGGCGGATCAGGGCCTCGTCTTCCGCGATCACCACACGGCTCTGCGTCCTCGTCACGTATACGAGGTTACCGAGATCCGCTAGTATGCTGTGCGTCGGCCCCGGCAATGCACGTCAATCGTGACTGCACTGTTGGCGGACCGCCGCCCCCCCCGGAAGCCGAGCAGGCAAACCGGACAAACCAGCCGGAATGATGGAATGGTAGACATAGGGGACTCAAAATCCCCCGCCCGCAAGGGTGTGTGGGTTCGAATCCCACTTCCGGCACCCACAACAGAGCCGCCTCCGGGTGGCTTTTTTGCTGTTCAGTGGCATCCCGCCAGAGAATGTCCGAAGCGTGAGCAACCATGCACTGTATGTACTCACGCAAGATCGTTGACGAGACCTTTCGCCTCAAAACCCAAGGGCTGACCGATAAGGCCATAGCAGCTCAGTGCGGTGTATCCATCCAAGCAATCCGGCACTGGCGCTACGGGAACCGACGAAGCCCTGGCACCGAAGCACGCCGTGCGGAGCGCACCCTGTACTGCCCCAGGTGTGCGAACGGAGAAATCAACCAAGAAGCCTACGCCTACGTGCTAGGCGCCTACCTCGGCGACGGCCACATCACGCAGGGCAGGCGTGGAGTGTACGCGTTGTCAATTTTCTACGACAACAGCTATCCCCAACTCATCAGTTACTGCAAGGTTGCGATCGAGGCCATCTTCCCCGTCGGGGTGTTCATGGTCAAACGGGCTGGCTGTACCGAGGTCAAGGCGACGTCCAAGCACTGGCCCTGCATCTTTCCCCAGCACGGCAAGGGTCACAAGCACTCACGCCCGATCGTCCTGGAGCCCTGGCAGCAGGACATCGTTGGTGAGCAACCCAAAGCCCTCATACGTGGGTTCATGCACTCGGACGGGTGCCGCGTCATCAATCGAATACGCAAGAAGCGGCCGGATGGTGGCGCGGAGTACTACGAGTACCCGCGCTACCACTTCACCAACGTTTCCACCGACATCATCGGGCTGTACACCGAAGCCCTGGACCAGCTGGACATCCCCTGGAAGGTCCACACCAGCAAGGGGAAGGGAACCCATCAGGACAAGCACGTCGTGTCCGTCTCCAAGCGGGACGCGGTGGCCCGGATGGACCAGTTCGTCGGGCCGAAGTACTGAGGGGGTCGGGCTCGGGGACTCGGAGGCCGACGAGGACAGCTCCCACCCGGTGTTCGCGTTCGGTGGATGAGCACCGCCCCCTCCGTCAGGTGGACCCGGGTTTCGACGGCGGGCCGGCCGGGTGCTTCCCGGGAGAGAACTGTCCGGTGGCGATGAGGACCGCGACGAGGACGAGCGGCACGATCCACCCGCTCCAGCCGAGGACCGTCGCCTGCGTGGTGTCGATGTGCTCCCCTGCCCGGGCGAAGAGGAGGTAGGTCCCGGCCGCCCCGTTGAACGCGGCGTGGGCGAGGGCGGCGGGCCACACGGATCCCGACCGGAGCCGCAGCCAGCCGAAGAGCGCGCCGACCAGGGTGCACATGAGGACCATCGCGGCCAGGCCGAGCCAGCCGGGCGCGTCCGCGTAGTTGTACCCGAGGAGGATGAGCGGGGCGTGCCAGAGGCCCCAGATCACGCCCATGGCCAGGAGTGCCGGGAGTGTGCCGAGGGGCATCAGCTTGGGGAGCAGCCATCCCCGCCATCCCAGCTCCTCTCCCAGGGCCGGGATGAGGTTGATGAACGCGGCCAGGGGCAGGGTGGCGAGCTGGAGGGTGATCAGTGCGCCGGTCGGTATCGGGATCTCGCCTAGTCCCGCGGCGCCCGCCTGTTCGTCGAGGGTCTGTTGGAACGCGGAGAAGTTCGTGAAGTCGGCCGGGTAGACGCCGAGCAGCGCGCCGATCGGGAGGGCTGCCAGGACGAGGGCGATGGACCCGAAGATTCCCAGCGCCGCGTAGCCGATCAGTCTTCGGGCCGGTTTGAGCGGCCACAGTCCGAGCGTCCACGCCTTCTGTCGGGGTTTGTCCATGAGGAACACGACGACGAGTGCCGCGATAGCGGGGGTCGTCATCATGGCGACGGACACGAGGGGGAAGAGGGGGCTGGTGAGTCCGTCGCCGAGCCAGAGCGGGAGGGCGACGAGCCAGGCGAGGGCGAACGCGAGGGCGGTGAACACGCCGATGGATCGTAGGTCGTGTCCGCTCATGCGGGGTTGGATCGTGGGGGTGGTGCGGGTTTGGGGGGTCACGGCGTCTGCCTTTCGAGGATGTGCAGGCCGGCGATGGTGCGGTCGTCTCGGAAGGTGATGCGTGCGGTGTAGTCGCCCGCTTCGAAGGAGAGCGGTGTGTTGGTGACGGTCATGTCGCCGGCCCGGGCGGCCTCTGGTTCGCCGTGTCCTTCGTAGGCTCCGGCAAGGCCGATGATCTGGGCCCATGCGGCGGCGAGTGCGTCCTCGGGCAGGCCGTCGCGCATGGTGGGGTCGAACTGTTCGGTGACGCGCGTCCATTGGCCGCAGGCGAGGTCGTCGACGGTCGAGGCGGCCAGTTCGGTGGCGCCGGGGAGCGGGGTGGTGTTCATGGGTTGTCCTGTTCGGGGGTCGACCGGTTTGCCGTAGCGCTGGAACGCCGCCTGTCGGCTGACGCCGAGTGCGTCGCCGACGGTCTGCCAGGTGGCGCCGTTGCGGCGTGCTTGTTGGACGACTGCGCGTACGACGTCGTCGGCTGCCGTCTGGATGCTGACGGCGTGTCCGATGGAGTGGGTCCAGTCGTGGTCCGTGGTGAGGACGCGTGAGGCGAGGAGGGCGTCGGTGTGGGTTTTCAACGCCCGCAGCGCATCCGTCAATTTTTCTTGCACTTGTCAAGCATAGCTTTACATGTGCTGTCCGCGCCAGTCCTGTTCCTGAGCCCGAGGGGGCCCGTGGACCGTCGGGGGCTGCGTGGACGCGGCGTTCGCGGGTGTGTGGCGGGTCAGTTGGCTCGGAGGTGGTCTCTGAGGGTGCGGGCGGCTCGGCCGATGAGGGCTTCGGTGGCGGGTTGTTGGCGGGCGGGGACGTGGGATGCGGTGAGGGCGGCGATGGCGTAGGCCTCGCCGTTCCTGTGTTCGACGACGCCGATCTCGTGGCGGTGGTTGAGGACGCTTCCGGTTTTGGAGGACCAGGTGCTGGCGTCGGTGCTGAATTCGGGGGCGAGGCGGTGGCGGACGACGTTGTCGGCCATGAGGGCTCGTAGGCGGGCGGCGACGTCGGGGTGGATGGTGGTGGGCCTCCAGAGGGCTTGGAGGAGGTCGACGTGGGCTCGGGCGGAGCCCGAGTTGGCGAGGGTGACGTCGAGTTGGGGGATGCGGTGGCCGCGTCCGGCGGTTTGGGCCTGGATGGCGAGGGTGTGGGCGAGGTGGGTCTCGTCGGGGGCGAGGCGTTCGGCGGGGGTTTCGTTGAGGTCGCGGACTCGGTGTCGGACGGTGATGCCGTGGATGTGGTGTTCGTGGAGGGTGCGGGTGACGTGGGCGGGCAGCGTGAGGTCGAAGAGGGCGTCGGCGGCGACGTTGTCGCTGACGCACATGGCGAGGTAGAGGAGGTCGTCGATGGCGACGGTGGTGGGGTGGCGGAACCGGCTGAGGCCGAGGGGGCCGGTGGTGGGGCCGCCGGGTTCGATGCGGATGGGGGCGGCGCCGTCGAGTTCGCCGTGTTGGAGGCGTTGGAGGGTGGCGAGGGCGAGGGGGACTTTGACGAGGGAGGAGGTGGCGTACTCGGTGTCGGGGTGGATGCCGATCTCGTGTCCGGTGTTGAGGTCGCGGACGAGCAGGGAGGCGTGGAGTTTGGCCTGGTCGAGTTCGGTCTGGAGTCGTTGGGTGATCACGGGGTGGTTGCTCCGAGGCAGTGGGCGATGTGGGCGTGGATGCGGGTGCGGAGGATTTCGGCTTTTTCTCCGGTGGCGGTGTAGGTGCGGGTGGGTTGGGTTTCGCCGAGGGGGCGCCAGTGGAGGTTGAGGTCTTCTGCCTGGCGGGGTGAGCAGAGGAGGAGGTCGTGGGTGGTGAGGACTTCGGCGGTGGCGTTGGTGAGGGTGGTGGCGTGGGTGATCTGGGTGGGGTGGAGGCCGACGGTGTCACCGGTGTGGGTGAGGGGGTCGCGGATGTGGGGTGTGTCGTCTTCGGGTTGGATCCAGACGCGGCGGGGCGGGGTGGTGTCGCCTCGGTGGGGGCGGAGGGTTTCGAGGTAGTGGGTGTTGATGTGGGGTGGTTGGTGGGTGGCGAGGCCGAGGGGGACGGTCCAGTGGGCCTGGTCGGGTGGGACCGCGGTGATGGCGGTGCGGACCTGGTTGGTGTGGAGGAGTTCGGTGCGTTGGGCGGGGTGTGCGGGGTGGGGGTCGAGGTGGAGGTCGTGTCGGCGGGCCTGTGCGGTGAGGTGGGCGAGGTCGTGGGTGGTGCAGGTGGTGGGGACGGCGATGCGGAGGGGGGTGAGGCGGGCGGTGGCGGCGTCGTGTTCGAGGGTGTGGGCGAGGTGGACGAGGCGTCGTGCGGTGGGCAGGACGGTGTGGCCGAACTGGGTGAGGGTGGGGCGTCGGGTGGTGCGGTCGAAGAGGGGTGCGCCGAGGTGTTTTTCGAGGGCGGCGATGCGGCGGCTGGCGACGGGTTGGGGGATGCGGGCGGCTGCGGCTCCGTGGGTGAAGCTGCCTCTGTCGCTGACGTGGACGAAGGCTGTGCAGGCTCCTAGGAGGTCCATGGTCTGATGTTATGCCGAAAGTGCATGGGTGTGGCTGTTTCTGTCTTGGACAGTATGGGTGGTGGGTGGTGAGACTGCGGGGGCGGGCCGGTTCTGGTTCGTTCTCTCTTTGTTCCGTGGGGGTTGTCGTGCGTAGTTCGGTGTGGCGCGGGTTCGTGGCGTCGGTCGCGTTGGTGCCGTTGGTGGGTTGTGGTGCGGCGGAGGCCGGTGGGGGCGCGTCTTCGGCGGGTGTGCCGTCGGAGTCGCCCGCCGAGGTGGATTTCGCGGCGGAGTTCGGGGCCTTGGAGGAGGAGTTCGACGCCCGGTTGGGGGTCTATGCGCTGGACACGGGTTCGGGGGAAGAGGTCGCGTTCAGGGCGGACGAGCGGTTCGCGTACATGTCGACGTTCAAGGCCCTGCTGGCGGGGGTGGTGCTGTCGGAGAACTCGTTGGCGGAGATGGAGCGGGTGGTGACGTACGGGGAGGAGGATCTGCTGGAGTACGCCCCGGTGACGGAGGAGAACGTGGATTCGGGGATGTCGTTGTTGGAGCTCAGTGATGCGGCGGTGCGGTACAGCGACAACACGGCGGCGAACCTGTTGTTGGCTGAGGTCGGGGGTCCGGAGGGTTTCGGGGAGGCCTTGACGGAGCTGACGGGCGACGAGGTGACCAACCCGGTGCGCTCGGAGCCCGAGTTGAACGAGGTGGGTCCGGGCGATGAGAGGGACACGAGTACTCCGGAGGCCCTGGTGGGGAGTCTGGAGGCGTTCACGTTGGGGGACGTGTTGCCGGAGGAGCGTCGTGAGGTGTTGGTGGATCTGATGGTGCGGAACGCGACGGGGGACACTCTGATCCGGGCGGGTGTGCCCGAGGGCTGGGTCGTGGGTGACAAGACCGGTGGCGGGTACGGGATGCGGAACGACATCGCCGTGGTGTGGCCGGAGGAGGGCGAGCCGATCGTCATGGCCGTGTTGTCGGGTCGCAACGAGGAGGGGGCCGAGTACGACGACGCGTTGATCGCGGAGGCCACCGAGGTGGTGGTGGAGGCCCTGGACTAGGGGCTGGCGGTCGGGGTTCTGGTCGGCCTGGGGCAGGCTGGCCAGAACCTCTGTAACTACCCGACCTTTTCGACCCCAAATGGGTCTTTTGTCACTTTATGTGGGCGCAAGCGGGCTGAACCGGTCACATCACGGCCACAACCTGAGTACAACCCGTGAGTTCGGTCGCCCGGGAGGCTCCGCGTACCTGATCCTTGATGGCACGAAGCCCTGACGGAACGGGCTCGGCGAGGAGAGGGGCGAGGGTTGTTGACCGCGGTGGCCGGGGTGATCGGCGCGCTGGTGATAGGGGCCTGGGTCGTGGTGGCCTGGGGTTCCCGTCGTCGTCAGCCGTGGCTGTTGACCCCGTTGGCCCTGCTCGCGGTCATGCTCGTCGCGTTGGATCTTCCCGGGTGGTCGTTCCTGCCTTTGCTGGCCCTGGCCACGGGGTCCTTCGCCGAGTTGGTGATGGGATCGCGTGAGGCGCCCACGATCAGGACCAAGGACCCCGAGGCCCCGCTGAGCACCGAGCGGTGGGCCGCCGCGGTGGCGGCGCCGTTCCGGGTGGCGTTGGCCGAGCCGTGGGACGTGGTGGCCCGTCCGAGCCTGCGGCGCCGGTACCGGCGGATGTTGGAGCACCAGTGGTCCGTGGTGGACCGGGAGTCCCTGCTGGCGGCGGTGGACAACCTGCTGGAGGGGTTGCACGGCGGGCCGAGCCTGGATCTGGCGGTGGACCTGCGGGCGGGGACGGCCCGGTCGCGGCTGCCTTCGGAGCAGGGCGGTCGGGACACCGGTGAGACGGTGGAGCTGTCGGCTGAGCAGGTGGCCCGGTTGCGGGCGGTGACGGGTGTGTCCGAGGGCGACGAGACCGTGATCATCGGTGCGTACCAGTGGTGGAAGTCCGTGCACGCCATCCGGTTGGTGTGCGGCGGGGCGACCCTGGACTGGTTGAGTCCGGTGGAGACGCAGACGCTGCTCAGGCGGGTGGCGTCGGATCTGCAGCGCCGTTACTCGTCCTGGGGGCAGTTGTCGACGGCCTTCCACGCCGGTTACCTGCTGTGGCCGGACAAGGGCGTTGAGGGCGACCAGGTGGTGGGCGAGGGCCCCGACGCGGACCGGGTGTGGGTGGCCCTGGGGTTGCTGGACGAGGACCCGAGGAGCCCGTGGAACCTGTTGCCGTGGGACATGCCGTTGGACCGGGTGACCTTCGAGGGCGGGGTCTCCTCCCACCAGGAGTGAGACCGCGGGTGCCGGTCCTGCCGCGGGCCGGGGTCAGGTGCCCCGAACGGCCTCGGCCGCACCGGTCGGCCCGGAGAGGTCGGCGCGGCTCATACGCCTTCCCCCGGGCCGGACCTGATGCGGCCCGTCAGCGGCGCCGTTCAGGGCGCCGGGTCACGCGTCAGTTGGTGCCGAGCGCGACGGCGTCGCCGAGTCGGTGGACGCGCAGGGAGTTGGTGGAACCGGTGGTTCCGGGCGGGCTTCCCGCGACGATGACGACCTTGTCGCCCTTGTGGTAGTCGCCGAGGCGGAGGAGTTCGCTCTCCACCTGGCGGACCATGTCGTCGGTGTTGTCGACCCACGGGACCAGGTTGCTCTCGGTTCCCCAGGTCAGGGAGAGCCTGCCCCGGGTGATGTCCTCGGTGGTGAAGGCCAGGAGCGGGATGGGTGAGCGGTAGCGGGCCAGGCGTCGGGCCGTCTCACCGGACATGGTGAAGGCGACCAGTGCCTTGGCGCCGACGGTGGCTCCGATCTCGGCGGCGGCGCGGGCGATGGCTCCGCCGGTGGTCTCGGGTACCCGGTTGAGGATGTGCGAGGCGCGCAGGGACTCCTGCTCGGCGGCGCTGACGATGCGCGCCATGGTCTCGACGGTCTCGATGGGGTACTGGCCGACGCTGGTCTCGCCGGAGAGCATGACGGCGTCGGCGCCGTCGAGGACGGCGTTGGCGACGTCGGAGGCTTCGGCGCGGGTGGGTCGGGGTGCGCTGATCATGGATTCGAGCATCTGCGTGGCGACGATGACCGGTTTGGCCTTGTCGCGGCAGCGTTCGACGGCGCGCTTCTGCACCATGGGGACGTTTTCGAGGGGGAGTTCGACGCCGAGGTCGCCGCGGGCGACCATGACTCCGTCGAAGACCTCGATGATGTCCTGGAGGCGTTCCACGGCCTGGGGTTTCTCGATCTTGGCGATGAGGGGGACGGTGATGCCCTCCTCGTCCATGATGCGGTGGCACTCCTCTGCGTCGGCCGGGCTGCGGACGAAGGAGAGGGCGACCATGTCGACGCGGTGTCGCAGGGCCCAGCGCAGGTCGTCCTCGTCCTTTTCGGTGAGGGCGGGGACGCTGACGGAGACGCCGGGGAGGTTGAGTCCCTTGTGGTTGGAGACGGTGCCGCCGAAGATGGCGCGGGTGTGTACCTCGGTGCTGGTGGTCTTGGTGCACTCCAGCACGACGCGGCCGTCGTCGATGAGGACGCGGTCGCCGGGGCGGACGTCTCCGGGGAGTCCCTTGTAGGTGGTGGAGACGCGGGTGCTGTCTCCGGGGACGTCTTCGGTGGTGATGGTGAACTCGTCGCCTGCGGCGAGTTCGACGGGGCCGTCGGGGAAGGTCCCGACGCGGATCTTGGGTCCTTGGAGGTCGGCGAGGACGCCGACCGCCCGGTTGGTGTCCTCCGTGGCCTTCCTGAGGTTGGTCAGGCTGGCGCTGTGGTCGTCGTGGGTTCCGTGGCTGAGGTTGAGTCGGGCGACGTCAAGGCCTGCCTCGACGAGGCGCCGGAGTGTTTCCGGGCTCGAGGTGGCTGGTCCGAGGGTCGCTACGATTTTTGCTCGACGTGTCACGAGTATCACTTTAGAGCGTCTGGGGGATGGAGTGGTCTAAACCAGGTTGCGATTGGACGTATGCGAGGTGGAGCGGGAGCGAACCCGGTCACCGCGGGTGACGGTTCGGGGGTTGGTTTCGGGGGCGTCGGGCGGTGCGGGGCCGGGCCGGGGTTCCGGTGTGGTGGGGCGCTCGTTAGCCTGTGGGCGTTCTTCGGGTGGAGGGTGTGTCCTGTGTTCGAGCGCGGTGTCGTGGTGTCGGCCCTGGCGGACGAGGTGGCGGCGTTGGAGGGGGTGCTGGCGGGGTTGTCGGAGGCGCAGGCCGTCCTGCCGACCCGGTGTGAGCCCTGGGACGTGGCGGCGTTGGCGGTGCACACGGTGGGTGCGTTGCACCAGGTGACGGTGGCGTTGGAGGGGGAGGCTCCGGGCGTGTCGCGCGGGTTGGTGTCGGCGGCGGGGTACTACGCGCCGGACGTGCGGTTCTCTCCGGAGGTGAACGCGGCCCGGGTGGGCGATGCGTTGGAGGGTGCGGCGCGGCGCGCGGACTCCGCGGAGCCGGGGAGGGTGCTGCGGGGGCTGTGGGGGGCGCTGGAGTCGCGTGTGGGCCGCGAGCCGGTGGAACGGGTGGTGGTGACGCGGCACGGTGATCCGATGCTGTTGACGGACTACCTGGTGACCCGGGTGGTGGAGTTGGTCGTGCACGGCTTGGATCTGGCGGACGCGCTGGGGCGGGAGCCGTGGACCTCTTCGGCGGGGTCGGGCCTGGTCCACGAGGTGTTGTTCGGCGGGGTTGATCCGGCGGTGTTCGCGCGGGTGCTGTCGGCGGCGGAGGCCGGTGGTGCCTCGTTGGCGGCGGTGCGCGCGGTGACGGGCCGCTCGGCCTCCGCGGTGGACCGGGACGCGTTGGAGGCTGCCGGAGTGCGGTTCCTGGCGTTGGGTTAGGACCGCGTCGGGTCGGTGGTGGTCGGTCCTGTGGGCGGTTACACGGAGCGGCGGGGCCGGGGCAGGCCGGGGCGGAGCCGACCGTAGGCGCGGAGGATGCGTAGGCGCTGGATGGTGCGCATGCCTTCGCGTTCGATGGTGGCCGCGGTGTCCCAGTGGTCCCAGGTGGCGTCCCAGCCCCCGTCGGGGCGTTGTTGTTCCTCGAAGGCGTCGAGGTTGCGTTCGATCTCGTTGTCGGTGAAGAGCGGTCGGGCGATGTGGTGGGGGTGGCAGGCGAGGTCGAGTGGTGTGTGGACGTGGCCGGTGGCGCGGGGGTGTACGTCGATGACCGCGCGGATCCTGTGGGCCAGGTGGTTCATGGCCCAGACGGCGCGGGCGCGGTCGGGGACGTGTTGGAGGAAGCTGCAGATGCTGACGGCTTCGTGTGCGTTGGTCCAGTGGAGCGCGTCGATCTGTTTCCAGCAGTAGGCGGTGGCGTGGTCGCGCCAGGGGTGGGTGATGTTCCTCTTGTGGAGGAGCCCGGTGATCATGGCGGTGGTGTCGAGTCGGCTGCTGAAGTCGTTGGTGTGCTGGTACCAGGGTGCGGCCTGGGTGTAGCGGACGTTGGGCAGTACGGCGGGGAGTCCGCCGTCGTCGTTGCTGGCGGTGGCGAGGTACCGGCAGATGCCGTTGCCGAGGTGCGCGGGGATGGCGCCGAGTTCGTCGAGGTAGCGCAGGGCGACCTCGGTGGAGGCGGGTTGGCTGGCGTGGCCGCGGAGGTCGGGGTCGATCCCGTTTCCGTATCCGCCGTCGAGGTTGCGGTAGGCGGCGAGTGTGGTGTGGACGGGTTGGGCCGATCCGCTCTGGAAGAGGTAGGCGAAGCGGTGCCGGTCGAGGAGCCGGGCGCTGCGCATGGTGAAGTGTTCGGCTGCGCGGTAGGAGTCCCAGGTCACAACGGTCATGCTTCGACGGTACGGGTGCGGGTGGGCGGGGTGAACAGTGCGGCCGTGATCCATTCGCGATCTTTACGCGCGGTTCTCGGGGCAGTTGCGTTGGCGCCTGCGTCGGCGGCGCAGGAGGAGGGCTCCGGCCCAGGAGAGGGTGACGCTGAGGGCGACGAGGAGTTGGGCGGTGAGGAGGTGTTCGGTCGGATAGATGACGCCGGTGAGGTAGTGGTCGATGAAGCCCTCATCGGGGAGCCCGGCCTGTCCGGCGCGTTCCCTCCCCCAGGTCTCCAGGTGGGTGAGGGGGCACTGCCAGCCGATGAGGGTGATGCCGAGGGCGTAGAGGGCGGTGGCTGCGTGGGGCCACAGGGCTCGGGGCCATCGCCAGGCGAGGAAGCCGCCGAGTGTGACATAGACGAGGAACGCGAAGTGCAGGAGCATCGCGGTCTCCCCGAGCACCTGGTAGCCCATGCCCCCAGGGTAGGTCGCGCGGGTTGGGGCCGTCCGGCCGTGCCGGGGGTGCGGTGTCTCAGGCGGGGTCGGGGTGCTTGGTGCGGCGTCGGCGGAGGGTGAGCAGGGCCAGTCCGGCCCAGGAGAGGACGACGACCGCGCCGACGCCGAGCTGGACTGTCACGAGGTGGTCGGCGGGGTAGATGACGCCGGTGAGGTAGTGGTCGATGAAGCCCTCGTTGGAGAGTCCGGCCTGTCCGGCGCGTTGCCTCCCCCAGTTCTCGACGTGGGTGAGGGGGCAGGTCCAGCCGACGACGCTGATGCTGAGGCCGTAGAGCGCGCAGCCGAGGTGGATCCAGAAGGTGCGTGGCCATTTCCAGGCAAGAAGGCCGCCGATGGCCATGTAGAGGATGAAGGCCGCGTGGATGATCATGGCGGTGTCGCCGATGATGCGGTAGATCATTCGCCTGTCCCGGGGTGGGGGTGGGAGGGCCCAGGGGCGGGGGGTGGTCGGTGCGGGCCGCTGCCGTTCCACGGCCCGTGGTGGGTCTCGATCCTGCCGGTTGGAGGTCGGTCCGCCGACACGGCGGGGTCACGGGTGGGCAACGTCGCGTCGGGCGCGGGGCCCGCTGTGGTGGGGGTGGGGAGGGTCGCCCGGAACGCGTGTCGGGCGCGGGGTGGTACCCCGCGCCCGACAGTGTTCGCCTTGGGCCTCCGCTGGCGCTTCGGCCCGTGTCCGGCGTCTTTAGGCGGAGGGATTCTTCATCCTCGTCCGCGCCTGGCTCGTTCCTCGCTGGCGGCTTGACTCGTCTTGCAGAACCCTCCGGACGCCGAACGCCCCGCGCCCGACAGTGTTCGCCTCGGGCCTGCGCTGACGCCTCGGCCCGTGTCCCGCCTACACGAGCGGGCGCTCGGTGGGCGGGATGGCGACCGGCAGGGTGGTGTCGGCGCCGAGGTAGCGGTCGACGCCGGCGGCCGCGGAACGGCCCTCGGCGATGGCCCAGACGATGAGTGACTGGCCGCGGCCCATGTCGCCGGCGCAGAAGACGCCGTCGACGGTGGTGCGGTAGTCGTTGTCGCGGACGACGTTGCCGCGGCCGTCGAGTTCGACGCCGAGCTGGTCGATCATGCCCGCCTTCTCGGGGCCGACGAAGCCCATGGCGAGGGTGACGAGGTCGGCGGGGATCTCGCGTTCGGTGCCCTCGACGGGTTCGAAGCCGTTCTGGCCGCGCTTGACCTCGACGAGCTTGAGGGCGCGGACGTTGCCCTGGTCGTCGCCGAGGAACTCGACGGTGTTGACGGAGTAGATCCGCTTGCCGCCCTCCTCGTGGGCGCTGGTGACCTTGTACAGCATCGGCATGGTGGGCCAGGGCTGGTGGTCGGGGCGCGTGGTGGGGGGCTTGGGCATGATCTCGAGCTGGGTGACCGAGGCGGCGCCCTGCCGGTGGGCGGTGCCGACGCAGTCGGCGCCGGTGTCGCCGCCGCCGATGACGACGACGTGCTTGCCCTCGGCGTGGATGGGTGCGCGGTCCAGGTCGCCCTCCTGGACCCTGTTGGCCAGGGGCAGGTACTCCATGGCCTGGTAGATGCCCTTGAGTTCGCGGCCCTTGGCGGGCAGGTCGCGCCACTGGGTGGCGCCGCCGGTGAGGACGACGGCGTCGTTGTCGGCCTTGAGCTGGTCGACGGTGATGTCGACGCCGACGTTGACGCCGGTGCGGAAGGTGGTGCCTTCGGCGGTCATCTGGGCGAGGCGGCGGTCGATGTGCCGCTTCTCCATCTTGAACTCGGGGATGCCGTAGCGGAGGAGGCCTCCGACGCGGTCGGCGCGCTCGAAGACGGTGACGTCGTGTCCGGCGCGGGTGAGCTGCTGTGCGGCGGCGAGCCCCGCGGGGCCGGAGCCGACGACGGCGACCTTCTTACCGGTGCGGTGGGTGGGGGGCAGGGGCTTGACCCAGCCTTCCTCCCACGCGCGGTCGATGATGGAGACCTCGACGTTCTTGATGGTGACGGCGGGCTGGTTGATTCCCAGGACGCACGCCGACTCGCACGGGGCGGGGCAGAGGCGTCCGGTGAACTCGGGGAAGTTGTTGGTGGCGTGCAGCCGTTCGATCGCCTCGGCCCAGTCGTGGGTGTAGACGAGGTTGTTCCACTCGGGGATGAGGTTGCCGAGGGGGCAGCCGTTGTGGCAGAAGGGGATGCCGCAGTCCATGCAGCGTGAGGCCTGCTTGGTGACGGTCCCCCGGTCGAAGTCCTCGTGGACCTCGCGCCAGTCCTGGATGCGTACGTCGACGGGGCGGTGCTTGGGGAGCTCGCGCTCGGTGATCTTCAGGAAACCCTTGGGGTCAGCCATGGTTCTTCCTCCTCTCGTGTACTGACTTCAGGACTGCGCGGAGGCCATCACGGCCTCGTCGACGTCGCGGCCCTCGCGTTCGGCCTCGGCCTGGGCGAGGAGGACGCGCTTGAAGTCGCGCGGCATGACCTTGGCGATGCGGTCGAGTCCCTTGTCGCCCTCGGCCAGGAGGCGTTCGGCGACGGTGGAGCCGGTTTCGGCGTGGTGGCGGGTGAGGACGCCGGTGAGGAACTCGCGGTCCTCGTCGGTGAGTGCCTCGATCTCGACCATCTCGCCGTTGACGCGTTCGCTGTCCAGGTCGAGGACGTAGGCGATACCGCCGGACATGCCCGCCGCGAAGTTGCGTCCGATGCGGCCGAGGATGACGGCGCGGCCACCGGTCATGTACTCGCAGCCGTGGTCGCCGATGCCCTCGACGACGGCGAGGGCGCCGGAGTTGCGGACGCAGAAGCGTTCGCCGACGATGCCGCGGAGGAGGATCTCGCCGGAGGTGGCACCGTAGCCGATGACGTTGCCGGCGATGATGTGGTCCTCGGCGACCAGTGTGGAACTGGCGGCGGGGCGGACGATGACGCGGCCGCCGGACAGGCCCTTGCCGACGTAGTCGTTGGCGTCGCCGGACAGGCGCAGGGTGATGCCCCTGGGCACGAAGGCGCCGAAGGACTGTCCCGCGGATCCGGTGAAGGACACGTCGATGGTGTTGTCGGGGAGGCCGGTGGCGCCGTAGCGCTTGGTGACCTCGTGGCCGAGCATGGTGCCGACGGTGCGGTTGACGTTGCGGACGGGGAGTTCGAGCCTGACCGGCTGGCCGAAGTCGAGGGCGCCCTCGCTGAGCTGGATGAGGGTGTTGTCCAGGGCCTTTTCGAGGCCGTGGTCCTGTCCGCGCTGCCGGGACCGGTGGTCGCCGGCGATGGGCTCGACCTCGTGCAGGATCGGCGACAGGTCCAGGCCCTGGGCCTTCCAGTGGTCGACGGCGTCGGTGGTGTCGAGCAGGTCGACGGCGCCGATGGCCTCGTCGAGGCTGCGGAAGCCGAGCTGGGCGAGGTACTCGCGGACCTCCTGGGCGATGAACTCGAAGAAGTTCACCACGTACTCGGCCTTGCCGGAGAACCGCTCGCGCAGTTCGGGGTTCTGGGTGGCCACGCCCACGGGGCAGGTGTCGAGGTGGCAGACGCGCATCATGACGCAGCCGGAGACGACGAGGGGTGCGGTGGCGAAACCGTACTCCTCGGCGCCGAGCAGGGCGGCGACGACGACGTCGCGGCCGGTCTTCATCTGGCCGTCGGCCTGGACGACGATGCGGTCGCGCAGTCCGTTGAGCAGCAGGGTCTGCTGGGTCTCGGCGAGGCCGAGCTCCCAGGGGGTGCCCGCGTGCTTGAGGGAGTTGAGCGGTGAGGCGCCGGTGCCCCCGTCGTGGCCGGAGATGAGGACGACGTCGGCGTGTGCCTTGGACACACCGGTGGCGACGGTGCCCACACCCGCTTCGGAGACCAGCTTGACGTGGACCCGGGCGGACGGGTTCGCGTTCTTGAGGTCGTGGATGAGCTGGGCGAGGTCCTCGATGGAGTAGATGTCGTGGTGGGGCGGCGGGGAGATGAGCCCGACGCCGGGGGTGGAGTGGCGGGTGTTGGCCACCCACGGGTAGACCTTGTGGCCGGGCAGCTGGCCGCCTTCGCCCGGCTTGGCGCCCTGGGCCATCTTGATCTGGATGTCGTCGGCGTTGCTGAGGTAGTGCGAGGTGACGCCGAAGCGGCCGGAGGCGACCTGCTTGATGGCGCTGCGGCGCAGGTCGCCGTTGGCGTCGGGGGTGAAGCGGGCGGGGTCCTCGCCGCCCTCGCCGGTGTTGGACTTGCCGCCGAGGCGGTTCATCGCGATGGCGAGGGTCTCGTGGGCCTCGGCGGAGATGGAGCCGTAGGACATGGCGCCGGTGGAGAAGCGCTTGACGATCTCGGAGACGGGCTCGACCTCGTCGATGGAGACGGGTTCGCGCACGCCCTCCTTGAGCTGGAAGAGACCGCGCAGGGTCATGAGCTTCTCGGCCTGGTCGTCGACCTTGGAGGTGTACTCCTTGAAGATCTCGTACTTGCGGCTGCGGGTGGAGTGCTGGAGCTTGAAGACCGTCTCGGGGTTGAACAGGTGCGGTTCGCCCTCGCGGCGCCACTGGTACTCGCCGCCGACTTCCAGGCGCCGGTGGGCGCTGGGGTTGGCGGTGTGGGCGCGGCGGTGGCGGATGGCCACCTCTTCGGCGAGGACGTCGAAGCCGACGCCGCCCAGGCGGGAGGTGGTGCCGGTGAAGCAGCGGTCGATGACGTCCTGGCCCAGGCCCAGGGCTTCGAAGATCTGGGCGCCGGTGTAGGAGCTGACCGTGGACACGCCGATCTTGGACATGATCTTCAGGACGCTCTTGCCGAACGCCTTGACGATGTTGGCAACGGCCTGGTCGGCTTCGATGCCGCCGATGACGCCGCGCTCGACGAGGTCGCGGACGGTCTCCAGGGCCAGGTACGGGTTGACCGCGGAGGCGCCGTAGCCGAGGAGGAGGGCCACGTGGTGGGCTTCGCGTACGTCGCCGGCCTCGATGAGCAGGCCGACCTCGGTGCGGGTCTTCTCGCGTACGAGGTGGTGGTGGACGGACCCGGTGAGCAGCAGCGACGGGACGGGTGCCCGGTCGGCGTCGGTGCGGCGGTCGCTGAGGACGAGGATGTGGGCGCCGTCGGCGATGGCCCGGGTGACCTCGGTGTTGATCTCGTCCAGGCGGGTGGACAGGGCGTCGCCGCCGCCGTTGACGGGGTAGGTGCCGTCGACGGTGTAGGTCTTGAGCGCCGGGTTGGTCCGTCCCGCGGCGACGATGGCGGCGAGTTGGGCCTGGTCGACGACCGGAGTGGGCAGGACCAGGCGCTGGGTGTCCCCGGGTGCGGCGTCGAGGATGTTGTGTTCGGCGCCCAGGAGGGTGGACAGGCTGGTGACCATCTCCTCGCGGATGGCGTCCAGCGGCGGGTTGGTGACCTGCGCGAAGTTCTGCGAGAAGTAGTCGAAGAGCTGGCGTGAGCGGTCCGAGAGCGCCGCGACCGGGGTGTCGGTGCCCATGGAGCCGATGGGTTCGGCGCCCGTGCGTGCCATCGGGGTGAGGATGACGCGGAGTTCCTCCTCGGTGTAACCGAAGGCCTGCTGGGCGAGGTTGAGTTCGGTGACCGCGGCGGGTTCGGCGTCGGGGAGGTCGTTCAGGCGCAGGACGCCGGAGTCGATCCACTCCTGGTAGGGGTGTTCGGCGGCGAGGTCGGCCTTGAGCTCCTCGTCCTCGATGATCCGCCCCTGGGCGGTGTCGACGACGAAGATGCGGCCGGGCTGGAGGCGTCCCTTGCGCACGACGGTGGCGGGGTCGATGTCGAGGACGCCGGCCTCGGAGGCGAGGACGACGAGGCCGTCCTCGGTGACCCAGTAGCGCCCGGGGCGCAGGCCGTTGCGGTCCAGGACGGAGCCGACGAGGGTGCCGTCGGTGAAGGACACCGAGGCGGGGCCGTCCCAGGGCTCCATGAGGGTGGAGTGGTACTCGTAGAAGGCCCGGACGGCCGGGTCCATCTCGGTGTGGTTCTCCCAGGGCTCCGGGATCATCATCAGGACCGCGTGCGGCAGGGAGCGGCCGCCCAGGTGCAGGAGCTCCAGGGCGTCGTTGAAGGACGCGGTGTCGGAGTCGTCGGGGTCGACGATGGGGAAGATGCGGTCGAGGTCGCCGGGGATGAGGTCGGTGGCGAGTTTGGCCTCGCGGGACCGCATCATGTTCCGGTTGCCCTTGACCGTGTTGATCTCGCCGTTGTGCGCCACGAAGCGGAACGGGTGGGCCAGGGGCCAGGAGGGGAAGGTGTTGGTGGAGAACCGGGAGTGGACCAGGGCCAGGCCGGAGGCGTAGCGGCGGTCGGACAGGTCCGGGAAGAACGGTTCGAGCTGCGGGGTGGTGAGCATGCCCTTGTAGGCGATGGTGCGCGGGGACAGGCTCGGGAAGTAGACGTCGGTCTCGTGCTCGGCGCGCTTGCGGACGCAGTAGGCGTGGCGCTCGAGGTCGATTCCGGCGAGGCCTTCGGTGGCGGTGCCCTGTCGGCCGGTGATGAAGAGCTGCCCGAAGTAGGGCATGACCTCGCGGGCGGCGGGGCCGCTGTACTGGGGCTCGAAGGGGACCTCGCGCCAGCCGAGCAGGGTCAGGCCCTCGTCCTCGACGATGGCGTTGATCTTCTCGACCGCGGCGGTGCGCTCGGCGGCGTCGGAGGGCAGGAAGCCGATGCCGGTGGCGTAGGCGCCGGCGTCGGGGAGCGGGAAGTCGCAGACCTCGGTGTAGAGCTCGTGCGGGACCTGGGTGAGGATGCCCGCACCGTCACCGTCGTCGGGGTCGGCACCGGAGGCGCCGCGGTGGTCCAGGTTGCGCAGTACGGTCAGCGCCTTCTGCACGATGTCGTGACTACGACGTCCAGTGAGGTCGGCGACGAAGCCCACACCGCAGGCGTCGTGCTCGAATGTGGGGTCGTACAGGCCCTGGGGCGTGGCTTCTGCGTTCGTTCGGACGGACGAACGCCGCACCTGTCCAGCAGGCATCTACCCTCCTGTCGTCTTTGGTCGGCTTCGTGAAAAGCGCATCCGGGACGACATTGGCCCTGCTGCGTGCGTGATGTGGTTGTGTCCGCCCTGGGGGCGGGGTTCCCGGCTGTGCGGGTGCTCGTCCGGTCACCGTGTCGCGTTCACGTCTTCGTGTCGCCGGTGGTGGGCGGGCTGCCCGCTGCGGGCAGGTTCTCTTATACATGCTGGTCCAGCCTCGATGCGAATCGTAGGTCTAGACCAGGTGGCGCCGCGGTGCGCCTTCGGTCGCTGTGTGCCCGTTGTGCCCGTTCCGTGGAAGGTGACACGTGTCCCTCTCGGATTCATGTATCCGATGAGGGCTGGCCTAGCCGGTTTTTCCACGGAGAAACCTAGCTAAACCTCCCAAAGTGGATAAAAGACCAACCGATGGCCGGTTCTTCATCACAGGCACAGGGATTCGGCGCGCCGCGATCCCACATTACCCCGGCGTTAACGCCGCACCCAAGGGGGGAGGAAGGGACACCGGGCGTGATATCCCCCTCATCCCGGATCAACCGCCCTGACCTGCGACACCGGCATCGACCCACAGCGTGGGAGGATCGCGGAATGGCAGGACACCCGACTTCCCACGGCCCGGACGACACCGGAGCCCCCGCCCCCGACGAAGCATCCCGCACCCCCGGCGCCCCGGTTCTGGACACACCCGCCGCGCCCCGCCCCGACGGACACCCGCCGCCCCTCCCCGGCGCCGCGGAGGACTTCCTCCGCGAGTACGGGGCCGACGCGCCGCGGCCCGGGTTCGTCCTGGCGCTGCTCTCCGACGGCCGCTGGTGGAGCGCCAACGACCTGGTGCGGGCCTGCGGTGTCGCCTACGCCGTGGTCTCGTCACTGCTCAAGGCGCTGGAGGCCGCCGGGGAGCTGGTACGCGAACCCGGGGGCGAGCGGTACCGCCTGGTCCGCCCCGACCACTACACCGGCGCGCGCACCCCGGCGCTCGCCGACCCGGTGGCCCACCTGCTCTCCGAGCACCCGCGGGCCGCCGCGGAGCTGGCGCGCGCGGTCGCCGGGGGGCCCGCCTCGGACCTGGACCTGGACCACGTGTCCGCGACCGCCGAGACCGCCCTGCGCCGGGCCCTGTTCCTGGCCACCCGGTTCGACCTGCATCAGCGCACACTGCTGTGTGTGGGCGACCACGACCTGACGTCCCTGGCGCTGGCCCTGGTACAGCCGGAGGCCCGGGTGGAGGTCGTGGACCTGGACGAGCGGGTGCTGGCCCACATCGACGCGGTGGCCCAGAGGCTGGGGCTGCCGGTGCGCACGCACAGCGCCGACCTCCGGCTCGGGCTGCCCGCGACACTGCGCGGGAGCGCCGACCTGGTGTTCACGGACCCGCCCTACACCCCGGACGGGGTGGAGCTGTTCGTGCGGCGCAGCGTGGAGGGGTTGGCCGACCCCAGACGGGGGCGGGTGCTGGTGGCCTACGGGGCCAGTGAGACCACCCCGAAGCTGGCGGCCGCCACCCAGAGCCGGATGGTCCGGTCGGGGCTGCTCATCGAGGCGGTGTGGCCGGACTTCAACCGGTACCTGGGGGCGGAGTCGATCGGTGCCGCCAGTGACCTGTACGTGCTGCGGCCGCTCGCCAGGACCCTGGCCTCCCCCGGCGGCGACGCCGCCCGGGTGTACAGCCAGGGGGTGAACGCCAAGGAGGCACGGGGCGGCCTGGACGCGGAGCGGGCCGCCGCGGTACTGGATCGGATCGCCGAGGAGCGGGGCTCCGGGGCGGACGGAGCCCCCGCACTGGTCGGCGAGTGGCCGCGGGAGGTCTCGAAGGAGGTCCGGGTACGCCTGTCGACGTGGATGGACTCCCCCACGGCCGTCGGGACCTGCTCCGTGGTCAACCTCACCGGCGGGTGGGAGCGGCTGGCGGCCCGGGCGGCGCTGGCGTCGACCACCGACGACACCTACGTGCTGGTGCCCTCCTCCTCGCGGTGGGTGCGGGACGAGGCGGGCCAGCGGGAGCTGCGCGCCATGGTGGAGCCGGGGACGCGGGTGCGCTTCCTGCGGGGCCTGGGAGCCCCGGACCTGACCGCGATCCGGTTGACGCGCAACCCGGAGCCGGGCGGGAGCACCGGCCGGTTGCTGGCCCACGTGCAGGGGCGCGCGCACGGAGTGCTGACGACGACGTTGCGGACGGGACTGGTGGAGGCGGCGGCCTGGCGCGGGCGGCCGACGAACAAGCGCACGGCGCGGCACGCGGTGGCTTCGGCACCGGCCTGGTTGGCCGGGCACAGTCTGCTGGACCTGCCCGAGCACCGGTTCTCCGAGCTCCGGGCTCTGGCCTCGGAGCTGGTGGCGCGGGTGGAGGAGTTCCAGGAGCGCAGCTGAGGCCGTGGGTCCGGGCAGCGGGGACGGGCGCGGGGCCGGGGGAGACCCGTCTCTCCCCCGGCCCCGGGTGCGTACCTGCGGCTGCGCCGTTCGGTCCGTGTGCGGTGTCCTACTCTCCGGGGACGCTCTGGTCGCCATCCGTCCCGGGCGCCTCGACCGGCGGGTCCCCGGCCGTTCCCTCCCCGGTTCCCCCGGTACCGACCCCATCGGTACCGGTGGTCCCCTCGGTGCCGGCTCCCTCGGTGCCTTCGTCGGTCTGTGAACCGCCGCCGAGCTCACCGATCCGGCGGAAGAAGGGGTCGCGGAAGTTCGCCAGGGTCACCAGGGGGGTGGCCAGGCTGACGCGCTCCTCGACCGACTCCGAGTCGGTGGGCTGGACCCAGACCACGACGAGGTAGTGGCCGGTGACGATCGCGTCGGCGGAACTGTAACCCGCGCCGAGGCGGTCGAGGGGGGACTCGCCGGAGGGCGGCAGAAGGAATCCGGGGTCCTCGACCGGCTCCGCGGCTTCCTCCTCCGCGGCGCCCTCCTCGGCCTCGGGCAGGTTCAGGGCGTCGGCCACGGCCCGGCTGCCCTCGATGTCGGCCAGGTTGAACACACCCACCACACCGAAGTAGCCGTCCGAGAGGTAGGTGGCGCGGCCCGCCTGGCTGCAGTCCGCGTCGGCCAGGGCCTGCTGGGCCCCAGCACCCCAGACCGCGGCGGAGCAGTCCTCGGTCAGGTCCGAGTCGCGCAGGGTGAAGTCGATGCTCTGGCCGGAGATCTCGGCGTTGTGGCGCTCGAACAGCTCGCCCTCGTTCAGGGGGCGGCTGTCGGCCTCGCGGGAGGCGAGGACCTCGTTCACGTTGCTGGTGTCCCCGGAGTCCTGGACCCGGTACAGGGCCGGCCTGGTCTCCTGGGCCGCCTGTTCCTCGGCGTCCTCTCCGGAGAGTTGGAAGTACAGGACCGCGCCCAGGGCGATCAGCGCCACGACGAGAGCGCCGACCAGGAGGGGCAGCATCCGGCCGAAGCGCTTGGGCTCCTTCTTGCGCCGGCCTCCGCCCCGGCGTCGGCCACCGGCCCGGCCCTGACCGGACTGGGGCGCAAGCTCGTCGGACTCACTGCTTTTCCTCCGGCGGCCCGGCCTGCCAGGCGTCGACGGTTCAGAAGGGGACACCCAAAGGACCTTTCCGTGGATTCGGGCCGGTCACACGAGGTGACCGGCCCGGTTGCGCTCGGGAATCGAGGGGGACCTCGCCCGCCTCTGACGACCCTGGCGGGCGGGCCGATCTGTCCGAGATCCTATCGGGGCGTCCGACAGGGGTGGACAGCCCCGTTACTCCTCTTCCTCCGCGGGCTTGTGCGCGACCACCTCGTCGTAGACGAAGCCGAACGCGCTCTGGGACACCACGCTCGCGGTGGCGATACCGCTGTCGTCCCCGGGCGGGGAACCATCGGTGCTCGCGACCCAGTAAACCGCCAGGTAGTGACCCATGACCTGGGTGGTGGCCTGGCTGTAGCCCTCCTGCAGTCCCTCGACGCCCTCCATCTCCCGGGCCAGCAGGAAGCCGGGCCCGGACTCGGTGTTGGTCGGGTCCAGGGAGGCCGCCACGTCGGTGGCGCCCTCGCTGTCGGAGAGGTCGAACAGGGTCACCTGGGCGATGTAGTCCTCGTCGGCGTCGGTGTAGACACCGGAGGCCGCGTTGAGGCAGTTGGCGTCCAGGAGGCTCTGCCCGAGTTCCTCGCCCCACACCAGGGAGGTGCAGGAGTCGTTGACCTCGGATTCACGCAGTTCGAGTTGCATACCCGCCATGTCGAGTTCCTCGACCGAACCGAAGACGGACTCCTCCGTCATGGGTTCGACGTCCTCGGGGCGTTCGGCGATCGGACCGAACACCTCGGGGTCGTCGGGCTCGAACAGGTACAGCTCGGGTGTGATGGTGCTGTGCCCCTCGGGCGGGGCCGTGATGGTCTCCTCGCCCCCGGCCTCGCTGTTGCCGGACCCGGTGAGGAGCTGGTGGATCAGCAGTCCCAGGAGGGCGACCAGGGCGATGCTGAAGGCGCCCAGCAGTACGGCGAGCACGGCGGTGCCGCGCTTGCGCTTGCTCTGCTCGGCCAGGGTGTAGACGATCTGGTTGGGCCGGTCCCCGAGGACCGACACCCTCTTGATCGCGGACGCGGAGAAGGCGGAGACACGTCCCACGCTCTTCCTGTCCCTGCGCCGCCCCTGACGGCCCGCGGTACGGCCGGCCTCCTGGGCCCTGCCCTCCTCCTCGCCCCGGGCCTCTTCGTACCCGGCGTCGGAGGTCTCGTCGTAGTCGTCGTGACCGCCCCCGGTCCGGGTGTGGGTGTGACCGTAGTCGGCGGAGAAGTCCTCCTCCGGGTCGTACTGGTCTCCGTACCCGTCCTCGGGGCCGCGGTCGTCGACGTGCTCCTCGGTGTGGACGCTCCGGGCGCGGCGGGATCCGCCGCGCCGACGTCTGCGGCCGTAACCGGACTCGGCTCTGCTCACGGTCTTTCTCAATCGTCAACCCGTGGTCTGCTCGACAGGTGCGGGGAACGCCGTACGGCGCCGTCGGCCACGGGCCGGCGCGCCACGGTTCGGTGTCCCCGCGCTACTCGGGCTTCGACCGGGAGTCGTCCCCGGTACCGTCGGCACCGTCCTCCGTCGAGCCCTCGCTACTAGATCGCTCAGGGCTCGGGTGGTATTCCGTGCCGACTTCCTCGGAGGAGCCTGTGGCCTGGTCGAACACCGAGTCGTCGGTGTCGACCGCGCTGTAGACGGTGCCTTCGTCGCTGCCGCCGCCATCAGTTGTGTCTCCGAACACCTGGGTTCCGGCGTCGTGTCCGTGGGGGACGACGGCGGTGGAGAAGGAGTCGAGTCGGCGGCCGGCCCAGACGAAGTAGGCGAGGGCGCCGAGGAAGACGGCGATGGAGGTCCAGTTGTTCAGGCGCAGGCCGAAGAAGTCGTTGGCCGGGTCGACGCGCAGGTACTCGATCCAGAACCGGCCGACGCAGTAACCCATGACGTAGAGGGCGAAGAGGCGGCCGCCCTGCAGGGAGTTCTCGAAGCGGCGACCGAGGTAGGCCAGGAGGACGGCCAGGCCCAGGCACCACAGGGACTCGTACAGGAAGGTCGGGTGGTAGGTGGTGACACCGACCTCCATGCCCGCGCGCATGTGGCCCTCGGGGGTGGGGGTGATCTCCACGGCCCACGGCAGGTCGGTGGGGCGGCCGAACAGTTCCTGGTTGAAGTAGTTGCCCCAGCGGCCGATGGCCTGGGCGAGGGGGATGGTGGGCGCGATCGCGAAGGAGAGCTTGGACATCGACAGTCCGCGCTTGCGGGCGACCAGCCACACGCCGACGGCGCCCATGGGGACGGCACCCCAGATGCCCAGGCCGCCGTTCCAGATGTAGAGGGCCTGGATGGGTTCCTTGCCCTCGCCGAAGTACAGTTGCGCGTCACTGATGACGTGGTAGAGGCGGCCGCCGACCAGACCCAGGATCACGGCCCACACGGCCATGTCCATGATGGTTCCGGGCTCGCCCCCCATCGCCTTCCAGCGGCGCTCGCTCCAGAAGACCGCGACGACGACCCCGGCGAGGATGCACAGGGCGTAGAAGTGGATCTCCAGCGGTCCGATGGGGATCGAGTTGACCTGGGGGCTGGGAATGGCCGCGAGGGCGCGGCCGAGCCCGGCCGCGCCCTCGGAAGCTGTCGACGACAATGTCACTGCTCTGCTCTCGGGTTCGCCCCGCGTGCGGGGGGTCTGTTCAGGGGATCTACTCGGGGTCACCCCCGTCGCCGTCGCCCATGGGCTGGGTGTCGACCTCGCCCTCGTCCGCGGAGGCGATGGCCTCGGTCAGGCCCCTGGTGGTCATGGCGCTGTTGTTGTCGAGCAACTCGCCATTGATGTAGACGGAAGGGGTACCGCGGAACATGTTGTCTCCGCTGTAGCGAGTGTAGGCGTTTCCGGTGGCGTCGATGATCTCGCCCGTGTAGGTCCCGTCCAGGAACTCGGGGTCGTGCCCGTTGCCCTCCCCCCAGTTGATGAGGTCGGTCAGGACCATGGTGCCGAGGGTCTCCTCGCCGATCTGTTCGGTGGCGTCGGCGGTGAGTTCGGGCAGGAACTCCTCGACGAACCGGGTGACGACGGCGGCCTCGGCCTCGACGCGCGCGTCGAACTCGGCGGCCTGTTCCTCGTCGGCCCCGGTCTCGCGGAACCACTCCTTGAGTTCGTCGACCGTGAAGCCCTCGTTGCCCTCGGTGGGCTGGTGCTCGAAGAGCTTGTCGTTGAACTCGACGAAGACGCCGTGGTCGGCCGCGGCGCGGGCGGCGGCGCCCCCGCGGAGCGAGTTGGAGCTGATCGGGGCGGGTTGCTGGGCGAAGATGCTGACCGGCCGGTAGTGGACGATGGCGTTGCCCTCGGCGGCCTGTTCCTTGAGCACGTCGCCGTTGAGGAGTTCGAACTGGCGGCAGGCGGGGCACTGGTAGTCGGCGTAGACCTCGACCACGGGAGCGGAGACGCCCTCGTCGGCCATCACGACGCTGCCGTCCTCCTGCAGGGTCCGGTCGGCGAGCGGGCCGTCGTAGCCGTCGCTCCGGTCGGCGTTGAGGATCGCGTAGCCGATACCGACGATGAGCAGGACCACGGCCGCTGCGGCGCCGACGACGATGAGGGTCCGATTGCGTTTGGCGGCCTTCTTCTCCTTCTCCCGCTGCTGCCTGAGTTTCTCGCGGGAGCGCTTGCGCGCTTCACTCCCCATGGTTTTCCTCTGTTCCTGACTTCTGGAGGTGGTCGGCCGTCGTCCTGGTCGGTGTCACCGGAAGAGCCCGAGGACGCGGTCGAGGGCGAAGGGGGACCGGGGCCAGAGGGCGATGAATGCGCCCATGGCTCCGAAGGCGATGTCCCGTGCGATGGAGAGCCCGTAGCTGGTCTCCCCCGGGTCGACCTGGCCTCCGCCGCCGAAGCAGCCGCAGTCGATGTTCAGTCCGCGGGCCATCGCGGAGAAGATCCCGGCGATGAAGACGATCATGAGGAGGGTGCTGACGGCGCCGACGTACCGGGTGGCCAGGCCGACGAGGAGGAGCAGGGCCAGGGCGAGCTCGAAGAGCGGGAGGGTGTACCCGATGAGTTGGGCGAGGTCCTCGGGGAAGAGGTCGTAGGCCTCGACCGCCTGGACGGAGAGGGCGGGAGGGAACTTGGTGACGGCGGCGGTGACGAGGACGGCGGCGAGCCCGACCCTGCAGGCGAGGGTGAGCCAGGGCTGGACCCTCTCCCAGCGGGAGGGCGACTGGGAGGCGGGGGTGGCGCCGGTGAGTGTGTCGTCGGGAGTGTCCGTCATCTGGGAGCCTTCGGAAGAGGGGATCGGTCGCCCGGGGACATGGCTTCGGGTGCACGCGCCGTCGCCCTGGGTGTCGAAACAAAGCCTACTGTGTGTAGTGCACCTGTGACACTGGGCCCGGGTTCTCGGGACGGGCCGGGCAGTGCCCCGACGGGTCGAGGCCTTGCCATCACACCACCGAATCGCCTCCCCCGCAGCAGGTTCGACCGTTTTCGGGGGTGGATCTCACCCGATTCTCACGCTCTTAACCTTGTGCTTGACCGGCCCCCGCGCTTGTCCGCGAACACACGGGCGGTGGGCCGCCCTGGAAGGGCGACCCACCGCCGGACCCGGGGATCGGGGTCTCGAAGGTCCCGGAGCGCACGGGCCCCGGCCCCCGTTTCCGGGGACCGGGGCCCGTGGCCGGTTCGTGTTACCGGGAGCGGACCCCCGCGGCCAGTTCCTCGGCGAAGGAGCGGACCGCGATGAGCCCGGTCTCCAGGTCCGGTGCGTCCAGGATCCGCTGGCAGAACCCGGCGCCCACGATGACACCGTCGGCGTAGGCGGCGACCTCGGCCGCCTGTGCGGCGGTCGAGATCCCCAGGCCCACGCAGATCGGCAGCCCCGAGTCGCGGGTGACCTCGCGGGTGCGGCGCACCAGGGTCTCCGCGGTGTCGGCGACCTGGGCCCGGGTACCGGTGACGCCCATGAGCGAGGCCGCGTACACGAACCCGCTGCACGCACCGGTGGTGAGCTCCAGCCGCCGGTCCGTGGAGGAGGGCGCGACGAGGAAGATCCGGTCCAGGCCGGCCCGGTCGGAGGCGGCGTACCAGTCCTGGGCCTCCTCCGGGATGAGGTCCGGGGTGATGACCCCGGCGCCGCCGGCCTTGGCCAGCCCGGTGGCGAAGCGCTCGACGCCGTACCGCTCGATCGGGTTCCAGTAGGACATGACGAGGGCGGCCGCTCCGGTGGCGGCGGTGGCCTCCACGACCCGGAAGACGTCCTCGGTGGTGGTGCCCGAGGCCAGCGCCCGGTCCGCGGCGCGCTGGATGGTGGGGCCGTCCATCATGGGGTCGGAGTAGGGCAGCCCGACCTCGATGACGTCGCAGCCGCCCTCGACCATGGCCTCGATGACCCTGATCGAGGACTCCACGTCGGGGAACCCCGCGGGCAGGTAGCCGACGAGCGCGGCGCGGTCGGCCTCCCGGGCCCGGGCCAGCTTGGTCTGCAGTGTGGTCGCGGCCATCACGCCTGTCCCTCCGAGTCGATGAGGCCGAAGTAGGCGGCCGCGGTGTTGACGTCCTTGTCTCCGCGCCCGGAGAGGTTCACCAGGATGACGGCCCCGGGTCCGAGCCGCTTGCCGAGCCTGAGGGCTCCGGCCAGCGCGTGGGCGCTCTCGATGGCGGGGATGATGCCCTCGGTGCGGCAGAGCAGCCGGAAGGCGTCCATGGCCTCGGCGTCGGTGACGGGCTCGTAGGTCGCCCGGCCGGTGTCGGCGAGGTGGGCGTGCTCGGGGCCCACCGCGGGGTAGTCGAGTCCGGCGGAGATGGAGTGGCTGGGCAGGGTCTGGCCGTACTCGTCCTGGAGGACGAAGGTGCGGGCCCCGTGGAAGACGCCGTGGCTGCCGGCGGTGATGGAGGCGGCGGTGCGGCCGGTGTCGGCGCCCTCTCCCCCGGCCTCGAAGCCGTACAGGGCGACGCTCTCGTCGGGGATGAAGGCGGCGAAGATCGCGATGGCGTTGGAGCCGCCGCCGACGCAGGCCGTGACCGCGTCGGGGAGCTTCCCGGTGAGTTCGAGGACCTGTTCGCGGGCCTCCGCACCCACGGTGAAGTGCAGGTCGCGTACGAGCTTGGGGAAGGGGTGCGGTCCGGCCGCGGTCCCGAACAGGTAGTGGGTGTGGTCGACGTTGGCCACCCAGTCGCGGAAGGTCTCGTTGATGGCGTCCTTGAGGGTCCGGCTGCCGATGGTGACCGGGACGACCTCGGCGCCGAGCATCTGCATCCGGGCGACGTTGAGCGCCTGGCGCTGGGTGTCCTCCTCGCCCATGTAGATGACGCAGTCCAGGCCCATCAGGGCGCAGGCGGTGGCGGTGGCCACGCCGTGCTGCCCGGCCCCGGTCTCGGCGATGACACGGGTCTTGCCCATCCGCTTGGCGAGCAGCGCCTGGCCCAGGACGTTGTTGATCTTGTGCGAACCGGTGTGGTTGAGGTCCTCGCGCTTGAGGAGGATACGCGCGCCGCCCGCGTGCTCGGAGAGGTTGTGGGCCTCGGTCAGGAGGCTGGGCCGGCCGGCGTAGCCCTTGAGGAGCTCGTCGAACTCGGCGCGGAAGGCGGGGTCGTCCTTGGCCTTGTCCCACTCGGCCTCGACCTCGTCGAGGGCGGCGATGAGGGCCTCGGGTGCGAACCGGCCGCCGAAGCGGCCGTAGTGCCCGTGGGCGTCGGGCACCGGTTGGGCGTGGCTCATGGGAAGTTCTCCTGGGAAGAGGAGGTCGACCGCGGGGTCCCCGGGGCGTCGCGCCGTGGGGCCGCGCGCCGACCGGATGTGCGCCGCCTGGCTCCGGCGGCGCGGTTGGTTCGGGTGAACGCGGCGAGGGGAACCCGCGGGCTGTGCGCCTACGGGCTCCCTAGAGCCATCGGCCGCGGAGCGTGAGCGTGCCGCGGGGCTCCGTGGGTGCCGTAGTCGTTCCCATCGTGGTTCCCCGTCAGTTCCGGTCGCGCAGTGCGGGGTGTGCACCGGCGGTCACCAGGTCGGCGACGGCCTCGCGCGGGTTGCGTCCGCGGACGAGGCTCTCACCGACCAGGACGGCTCCGGCTCCGGCTCCGGCGTAGGCCAGCAGGTCGTGCGGGCCGCGGATACCGGACTCCGCGATTCTGACACGGTCCGCCGGGATGAGGGGTGCGAGCCGGGCGAAGGTGTCCCGGTCGACTTCGAGGGTCTTGAGGTTGCGCGCGTTGACACCGATGACGGTGGCCCCGGCGTCGAGGGCGCGGGCGACCTCCTCCTCGTCGTGTACCTCGACCAGCGGGGTCAGGTCCAGCGAGCGGGCCCGTTCGACCAGGGAGACCAGGGCCTCCTGGGACAGGGCCGCGACGATGAGCAGGATCGCGGAGGCGCCGAAGACGCGGGCCTCCCACAGCTGGTAGGAGCTGACGACGAAGTCCTTGCGCAGCAGCGGGGTGTCGACGGCCTCGTGGACCGTGCGCAGGTCCTCGAGGCTGCCGTTGAACCGGCGCTGCTCGGTGAGCACGCTGATCAGGGTGGCTCCGCCGGCCTCGTAGTCGCGGGCCAGGGCCGCGGGGTCGGTGATGGAGGCGAGCGGCCCCTTGGAGGGGCTGGCCCGCTTGACCTCGGCGATCACGTGGACGCCGGGGCGGCGCAGGGCGGCTTCGGCGTCCTTGGGGACGGGCACCGACTCGGCTTGGGCCTTGAGACGGTCCAGCGGGAGGGCCGCCTGCCGCTGCGCCAGGTCAGCGCGTACTCCGTCGAGGATCTCGTCGAGCACGCTCACCAGTTCTAGCTCCCTCGTCCATGGGTTCGGTTGACGGTGGACGGTCCGGGTTCGGACGCAGTGGGCTGAGCGGACTCGGGTCGCTCGGCTGTCACACCGTGTGCTGGTCATCGTATCCACCCTCGGGCACCGGGAGGCCGCCGCCCCCGTGTCACCACGCCGGTGGAGCAGTCACCACTGCGGAAGGAGCGGGGTCCCGGGCGCGAGGAAGGCGAACCAGGGCAGGTTACGGGCGATCCAGAAGACGACGAAGGCGCCGAGGACCGCCCAGATGAACCAGGTGGGGGTGGGGTCGCGCGGCCGTGTGCGCGGGCGCAGGGTTCCGATCAGCCAGGTGAGGTAGGAGTAGGCCAGGTAGGGCAGCAGCAGGAGCAGCAGCGGGTTCATGCCCAGGGCCCCGGTGACGTCCAGGCGGGTGAGGAGGGCTACGGCCCGCATGGTGCCGCAACCGGGGCAGAAGGTGCCGGTGAGCAGCAGCCAGGGGCAGGTGGGGTAGTTGCCCGGCTCGTTGGGGTCCACGAGGTGGAGGAGGGCCGCCGCGGCCAGTCCCAGGGCACCGAGGGAGAGCGGCCAGGTGACGGGGTGCACCCGCGCGCCGACCGCACCGATCCGGTCGGCCAGGGTGGGTGCCGCGGGCGTGCCCGCCTCTGCGGGGGCGGGGGTCTTGTCGTGCTGCACGGAGCCGAGCCTACCTTCGGGGGCGGCGGCGTACGCGAGGGCCCGGAAACGGGTCCGGTTCCGCGCCGTGCGGGGGCGGGGCCGGAAGGCCCTGCCCCTGGTACGGCGGGCCCGCGGGACGGCGGAACCGTGCGCCGGCCCGGTGTCCGGGGTCCTAGGCGGTGAGCATCATGACGCCCATGCCGAGGAACATGAGCAGGTAGAAGACGCAGATCGCAGCGACGATCACGAAGCCGACCAGGCCGATGACGCCGAGGATCCTGGCGGTGCCGGCCGCGGACTCGGCGCCCGCGTAGTCGCCCATCTGCCACCTGTTGTTGACCTGGAGGGCGAAGATCAGGCCGATGATGCCGACGACGCTCACACAGCCGAAGATCCCCAGGATGTTGAACACCAGGTAGTTCTTGGGGGGCTCGCCCACGGGCGGCTGCACGCCGAAGGCGCCGGGCGGCCCGTACGGTCCGGCGGGCCAGCCGTAGTACGGGGCGTGCTGGCCGTATCCCCCCGTGGGAGGTCCGTAGCCGCCGGTGGGCTGACCGTTGCCGTCGGCGGGCGCACCGTGGGGCGCGTCGGGCCAGCCGTGGCCCCCGCCGGGCGGCGGGCCTCCGGGGTTGCCTGGGGGCGGGGGACCGTAACTCATGAGTGCGTGTCTTTCCGGAGGATGACGGGGACGGCGCGACCGGTCCCGGCCGCGCACGGGTCCGGCGGGGACAGGCACGGAACACCGGTTTCCGACGGACCGTGGCCACGGCGCGGCGGACGGCTCGGTGAGGCGAACGTACCTGCCCCGCGGGATTCTCGTCTTTTCCGCGCCGCCTGCCCGTGATGAGCCGCGGGTGTTCAGGGGCGGCGCGGTCGGCTACTGACCGCCCGCGGTCGTGGCCTTGCGGTCCGCCTCCCACTCCTCGCGGGTGGGGGGCACCGGGCGCGGCTCCTTGCGGCCCAGACCGGCCTTCTTCATCACACCGGCGACAACGGCGAGCGCGACGCTGGCGACC
The DNA here is from genome assembly GCF_056173285.1 of Nocardiopsis sp. iso_40. NCBI lineage: Bacteria > Bacillati > Actinomycetota > Actinomycetes > Streptosporangiales > Nocardiopsidaceae > Nocardiopsis > Nocardiopsis sp. iso_40. The sequence continues at coordinate 4,059,438 of NZ_CM149666.1, forward strand.
AGACCGATGACGGTCCACGTCACGAGGTTTCCACCGGTCATGATGGCAACGGCAGCCACGGTCCACGCCACGATCCAGCTGACGGTGAGGAACCAGGCGGAGACGGTGTTGCCGTGGTCGTCGTGTTCTTCGTGGTGCTCGTCGGCCATCAGTGGTTCTCCTTCGGTTCGGCCCGCCGGTCGGCCGGCGGTGCGGGTTCGGTGTCGTCACCGGGTTCGGCACGGACCGCCGGTTCGGTTCCGGCGGGCGTCCCGCCGCCCGGGGCGGCAAGTGTGGGGTCGTCACCGGCATCCAGCGATTTCCACAGGTCGGCAGGTGTCTGCGCCTGGTGCGGACGCGGTGCGGCGTCCCGATCGTACCGGTTTCCCATGCCGGGCCAGGCAGGGGCACGTATGACCGCGGCCATGCCGCTCAGGACCAGCAGAACGGCACCGACCGCACCCATGGCCGGGCCCAGGGGGAGGATGTCGGGGGCGCCCGCCATCTCCCCGGTTCCGGCCGTGTCGGTGGCGAGTTCGGTGACGGCGCCGGCCAGGGCTTCCGGGCGGGTGGCCGACCAGAGGGCGGTGAACGCGAACACACCGCAGGCCGCCACGAGCGCGCCCACGAGGCGGCGCGCCCAGGAGCGGGCGGCGTACAGGCCCACGATCCCCGCGAGTCCGGCCCAGCCGAGGCCGCTCAGGGCCCCGGTGAGGTCCGCGCCGGTGAGTTCGACCGGGACCGGTGCGACCGGTCCGGGTGAGGCGAGCGTCCCGGTCGCCCACACCCGGCCGGACGAGGCCAGCATGAGTCCGGCACCCGCAGCCATGGCGAGCATGCTGAGGCCGTACTCACGGCGCGGCCCGGAGGGCCGGGTGGAGTTCACAGCAGCCGTCCGGCGTCGAAACACGTGTGGTCGCCGGTGTGACAGGCGGCACCGGTCTGGTCGACGCGGACCAGGAGGGTGTCGCCGTCGCAGTCCAGTGCGACGGACACCACACGCTGGGTGTGCCCGGAGGTGGCGCCCTTGACCCAGTACTCGCCCCGGCTGCGGGACCAGTAGGTGGCGTCACGCGTGGTGAGGGTGCGGTGCAGCGCCTCGTCGTCCATCCAGGCCAGCATGAGGACCTGGCCGGTGTCGTGCTGCTGCACGACGGCGGGGACGAGGCCGTCCGCGTTGCGCTTCAGACGTGCGGCGATGTCCGGGTCGAGGTTGGTGACGCTCATGCACCCAGGTTATGGCCGCCGTCCGAGCGGTGTTCACCGGGTACTGGTTGCCGTCGGCGCCCGTGGGGGCGGACTAGAGTTCGTGCGTCCGTGACATCGCCGTTCCAACGGTTCCGCCAGCCCGGGAGCTTGAATTGACCGCCGAGTACCTGGCCGCCGACCTGGCGGGGAAACCCGCCGCGTTGACCGAGCTCGCCCAGCGCTTTCCGCGCTGGGACCCCTACGCCGCACTGCCGGCGCTGCTGGAGGACGAACCCGCCTCGGTGCGCTTCCTCGGTCTGGGTGCGGCACGGCACGCCTGCGGTGTGGCGGCGGCCCGGCTGCGGCGCGGGGGGATCGCGGCACACACCGACTTCTCCACCTCCACCGAGGAGCCGCCGGCGGGGCCGGAAACGCTCGTGGTGGCGGTGAGCCTGGGCGAGGGCCAGCGGGAACTGCACGCGGTCCTGGACCGCTACGTGGGGCGCTGTCCGGTGATCGTGCTCGCCCCCGACCAGGACGCGGTGGTGGCACGGTACGCGGATCTGCTGGTGCCCCTCCGGGCGGGGGCGGAGCGCGGCGGCCTGGGGTGCCGCGCCTATCAGCACGCCCTGGCGCTGCTGCTGTTGCTGGGGCACCGGTTGGGGGCTCCCCCGGTGGGGGGCAGCGCCAACTTCCCCGGGCTGCTCCGGCGGGCCGCCAACGCCTCCCGGGTGCTGTTGGAGCGCGCACCCGAATGGGTGCCCGAAGCCGCGGAGCTGCTGGACTCCCCGGACGGGGTGCACCTGGTCGCGCCGGCCGAACGCACCGCCTCGGCCGAGCAGGGGGTCCAGGTGCTGCGCCGGGGACCGATCCGGTCCGCGCACGCCGCCGAGACCGGTGAGTGGTCGCACACGGGCCGACACCTGGCCGCGGTGACGGACTACCGGGCGCTGCTGTTCGCCGGCTCCTCCTACGACCAGCGCTTCGCCGAGCACCTGGTCCAACTCCGCGGCGCGTTCGTGGCGGTGGGCCCCACACCGGGCCGGGAACGGGTGCCGGGGGCGGCGCTGACGGTGCGTTACCCGGGTGACGGCGACCCCGACGTGAGCCTGCTGACCGAACCGCTGGTGGCGGAGCTGCTGGCGGCCCACTGGTGGTCCCGCTCGGGGCGGTAGGGGGTACGGGCGGGCAGGGGCGCCCCCTGCGGCTGAGGTGCGGGGGCGCCCCGTGGCCGGTCGGACCGCGGGTCAGGCGGAGGAGCGCACCCAGGAGGCGTACAGGTTCGCGTACACGCCGGGCCGGGCCACGAGTTCGCTGTGCGAACCGCTCTGCACGATCCTGCCGTCGTCGAAGACCAGGACCCGGTCTGCGGCTTCGGCGGTGGACAGGCGGTGCGCGATCGCGACCGAGGTACGGCCGTGGGTCAGCCGGTCCAGGGCGCGCTGGATGCGGACCTCGGTGTGCGGGTCGACGGCCGAGGTGGCCTCGTCCAGGACGAGCAGGTCCGGGTCGGCGATGTAGGCGCGGACCAGGGCGACGAGCTGCCGCTCCCCCGCGGAGAGGGACTCACCCCGCTGGCCGACCGGGGTGTCGAGGCCGTGGGCCAGGCTGCCCAGCCAGTCGGACAGGCCGAGCTCGGTGACGGCCGCCTCCAGTTCGGCGTCGGTGCTCTCCGGGCGGGCGAAGCGGATGTTGTCGCCCAGGGAGCTGTCGAAGAGGAACCCCTCCTGGGGGACCATGACGACGCGGTTGCGCAGTGAGGAGAAGGCGACCTCCCGGAGGTCGGCCCCGTCCAGGCGAACGGTTCCGGACGCGGGGTCCATCAGCCGGGTGAGGAGCTTGACGAAGGTGGTCTTGCCCGAGCCGGTCTCGCCGACGACGGCGACCCTGGTGCCCGGGGTGATCTCGACGTGCACGCGGTCCAGGACGACGGGGCCCTCCGGGTAGGAGTAGGTGACGTCGTCGAACCCGACCCGGACCGGTCCGCGCGGCAGTACCCGCCCGGCCTCTCCGGGGTCGGCGATGTCGGGGACGGTGTCCAGGACGCCGAGGACCCGGCGCCAGCCCGCGATGGCGTTCTGTGCCTCGTTGAAGATCTCGGTGGCCATCATCATCGGTTGGATGAAGAGGGTCATCAGGAACAGGAAGGCGATGAGCTGACCCGCTGTGAGGTCGCCGCCGACGCCCAACCACACGCCGACCAGGACGACCGCGGTGTTGCCGACCGCGGCGACGATCTCGGCGAAGGGTGAGACGGCCATGGACAGGCGCTGGGCGCGGACCTGGGCCCCGCGGGTGGCCAGGACGGTGGTGTCGATCCGGTCGGCGGTCCGCTCCTCGATTCCGTGGGCGCGGATGACGGAGGCGCCCATGACGGTCTCGCCGATGGCGCCGAGCATCTCGCCGGTGCGCTCGCGGACCTTCAGGTAGGCCCGGGAGAGGAGCTTCTGCAGCCAGCGGACACCGAAGAGCAGCGGCAGGAAGCAGAGCCAGACCACGAGGGTGAGCTGCCAGGAGTAGACCGCCATGAGGATGGTGGCGACCAGGAGCTGGCCGGTGCTGACGATCAGGAGCAGGCCGCCCCACTGCATGAAGGTGCTGATCTGGTCGACGTCGCCGGTGACGCGGGAGACCAGGGCGCCCTTGCGCTCGCTGTTCTGGGTGAGCACGGACAGGTCGTGCACGTGCCGGAAGGCCTTGCGGCGCAGGGTCGCCAGACCGGACTCGGTGGCCCGGTAGAGCCGCAGGTTCATCAGGTACGAGCAGACCATGGTGACCACCAGGAGGCCGGCGCAGACCGTCACCATGCGGGTGACGAAGCCCAGGTCGGGGCCGCTGCTCCCGGTGAGTCCGTTGTCGATGATCTGTTGGACCGCGATGGGGACGATGACCTTGCCCGCGGTGGCGACGGCGGCGAAGGCCAGGGTGAGCCAGAGGCCCCTGGCGAACTCGGGGGACAGTTGGAGGCCGCGCTTGATCGTGTCGAGCGCGGAGTCCTCGTTGCGGTGCAGGGAGAGCAGGGGGTCCCGTTCGAGGCTCCGACCGGCCGACCGTTCCGACCTGTCGTCGGTGCGGGCCTGAGTTGGTGTGCTCATCGGCTGGTCTCCTCGGTGGCGTCGGTGTCGTGTCCTCCGGCGGGGCGGTGCGGTTCCGTGGGTCCCGGCTCCTCCGGGATCGGGGTGCGCTCGGCCTCGTTCTCGGCCGAGGCGCGTTCGTAGGCGGTGACGAGCTTGGTGTAGCCGGGTGAGGAGGCCAGGAGTTCGGTGTGGGTGCCGCGGGCCAGGACGCGCCCGCCCTCCATGTAGAGGACCTCGTCCGCCAGTTCGATGGTGGCGCGGCGGTAGGCGACCACGACCACGGTGGCGGCCTCGTCGCGCTCGCTGAGCCCGGCGAGGATCTGGGCTTCGATCTGCGGGTCGACTGCCGAGGTGGCGTCGTCCATGATCAGGAGCCTGGGGCGGCGGACGATGGCGCGGGCCAGGGCCAGGCGCTGGCGCTGGCCACCGGAGAGGGTGGTGCCCTTCTCGCCCAGCCGGGCGTCGAGTCCGCCGTCGAGTTCGGCGATGAAGCCGTCGGCCCGGGCCAGGCGCAGGGCGGCCCAGACCTGGTCGTCGTCGGTCCCGGCCCTGCCGAGGGTGATGTTGTCGCGGACGGTGTCCTCGAAGACGAAGGTCGTCTGGGGTACGAGCGCCGCGTGCTCGGGTACCTGGTCGCGGGCGAGGTCGCGCAGGTCCACACCGTCGTAGGAGACGGTGCCGGTGTCGGGGTCGACCAGCCGCATCAGGACGGTGGTGAGCGTGGACTTGCCCGCTCCGGTGGGGCCGACGAGGGCGACGGTGCGCCCGGGGGCGATGTCGAGGTCGACTCCGTTGAGGACGGTGGTGCGGGCCCCGGTGGTGGTCTCGTCCATCAGGTCGCGGCCGCCGCCGTCGGCGTCGTAGGCGTCGGCGTAGGAGAAGGTGACGCCGTGCGCGCTGAGGGCGAGGCCGCGGGGGGAGGGCTCCAGGGTCCGGTCGCCGTACTCCATGGTCCCGCCGGAGCGGAGGACGGACTGGACGCGGTCCCAGCCGACGACGCTGCGGGGCAGGTCGCCCAGGAGCCATCCGAAGGAGCGGATGGGCATGGTCAGGAGGGTGAAGAGGAAGGCGATCTGGACGAGTTCGCCGGGTTCGACGGCTCCGGTGGACAGGCGCCACATGCCCAGGAGGAGGACGGCGAGGACGCCGAGGTTGGGCAGGGCCTCCATGAAGGGGTCGAACAGGGAGCGCATGCGGCCGACCTGGATGAGGGCGTCGCGCAGGCGGTGGGCGGCATGGGTGAAGCGTTCGGTCTCGGTGTCCTCGCGGCCCAGGGTCTTGACGACGAGGGCGCCGTCGAAGGATTCGTGGGCCACCCCGCTGACCTCGGCCCGCAGGGCCTGGGCGCGGGAGGCCATCGGGGAGACCCGGCGTTGGAAGGAGACGTTGGCGGCGGCCAGGACGGGGAAGACGACGAAGGCGACCAGGGCGAGGACCGGGTCGGTGACGATCATGGCGACGGAGGCGATGATCAGCATGAACACGCTGCCGACGACCATGGGCAGCGGGGCGAGGGGCTGCCAGGCGGCTTCGACGTCGGCGTTGGCGTTGGAGAGCAGTTGGCCGGTGGGGTGCCGGTGGTGCCAGGACAGGGGCAGTTCGAGGTACTTGCGGGCGACGGAGCGCCGGTAGCGGGCCTGCATGCGGAACTGCATGAGTCCGGCGAGGAGGCGTCTGGCGGCCAGGCCCACGGCCTTGCCGAGTCCGACCGCCATCAGCAGGGCGGCCGCGGCGAGCAGGGCGGCCGCGGTGGTCTCACCGGAGGCGAAGGCCGGAAGGATGGTGTGGTCGGTGAGGTAGCCGAGCACGGAGGCGGAGCCGACGGTGACGGCGGCGTGCAGCATGGCTCCGGCGACGGCCGCGAGGAAGATCCACGGTTCGGTGCGGGCGGCGACCACCAGGACGCGCACGCCCCTGGTGAAGACGCCCCTGTGCTGGGGGGTCGCGGGTCGGTCGGCGGTGTCCTCGGTTCCGTTCCCGGGGGGCGGGGCCTCCCCCCGGGTTCCCTGGTCCGCCGTCGTGGTGCCCTGCGCCATACGCCCCCGCTTCCGTTCCGCGGCCGGTCGCTCCGGCCCGGTCAAGCCGCGCTCCGGTCGGCTCCGGGCATACCGAAGGACACGGAGCGCGCGTCGGCCAACCTATCCAGCGGTACCGACAGCTTCCACCGGATTGTTTCAGCGCGGGGCGCATCCGTGCTATTCCGTACAACCCGAACTTCGTCGGGGAGCCGGGGTGTGCACGCGCACGGGCCCGGGGCGCCGCGGTCGGCGCCCCGGGCCCCCGGGGTCGGAGTGGTGCGCCGGCTAGTAGCCGCGAACCGCCTCCGGTTCCCCGGTGTCCTGCGTGTTCTCGGCCGGGGCCTGCTCCGCGGGGGCCTGGGCGGCTCCGGAGCGCGCCTCGCCGGCCTCGTAGGTGATGGACCCCTTGTAGGTCAGGCGGCCGAACGCGCCGTCCACCCCGATCCCGAGCTCCTTCTGGGCCATCTTCACCGCGTCGACCGTGGCCTGGTCGTACAGCGCGCTGCCCGTGTCGAGGTCGGCGTTGAACTTCTCGTTGAGCACCGCCTTGATACCGAGGACCGCGTGGCCGCGGTCGCCGAACCGGTAGGCGTCACTCCGGGTCGGGAAGTGCATGTTCCGGATCTTGATCCAGGTCTGCGACTCCAGGACGCCGTTGACCTCGATGGTCTCCACGCCCCCCTCGAACTCGCGGACCTTCGCCTCCACGTCCTCGGTGAACTCGCGCCCGGGGTTCGGGGTGATGTACCCCAGGTGGCTCATGAAGTGCTGCGCGAACTCGACGTCGACGCTCGGGCCGGGGCTGTCGACCGAGTAGACCGGCCAGGTCCGTGCCTCGATCCGCTCGATGGTCGCCGTCGGGGTGCGTTCGAAGTCGTCCGCGGAGGCGGCCGGGGCGGTGAGGGCCACGCCGCACAGGGCGATGGCTCCGGCCGTGGCCAGGGCGGCGACCCGTCGGGCGAATCCGCTGGTGAGATGGCGTGCAGGCATGATGGCTACTGGCTCCCCTGTAGGGCTTGCAAGACGGCATCATGCTCACACGGATCACGGTTGGGTTAACGTAACGCCACGCCAGGGCAACGCTCTGTATGTTTTGGGTAAGGGTCGGCCCCGGACCGGGACCGGTCCGGGGCCGACTCGTCGGGAGGCGGGTACCGCTAGCGCACCGGGTACCCCGCCTGCCTGAGGCTCCTCTTCACGTCGGCGATGGTGAACTCGCCGAAGTGGAAGACCGTCGCGGCCAGCACCGCGTCGGCGCCCGCCTCGACCGCGGGGACGAAGTGCTCCACCGCGCCCGCGCCGCCCGAGGCGATCAGCGGGACGTCGACCCGCGACCGGACGGCCCGGATGAGCTCCAGGTCGAACCCGGCCTTGGTGCCGTCGGCGTCCATGGAGTTGAGCAGGATCTCCCCGGCACCCAGCTCCGCGGCGCGGGCGCACCACTCCAGCGCGTCGGTACCGGTGCCCCGGCGCCCGCCGTGAGTGGTCACCTCGAAACCGCTCGGAGTGGGCTCGCCGCCCTCCCGCACGCGGCGCACGTCGGCGGAGAGCACCAGGACCTGGCGACCGAACCGCTCGGCGATCTCACCGATCAGTTCGGGGCGGGCGATCGCTGCGGTGTTCACCCCGACCTTGTCGGCGCCCGCGCGCAGAAGCCGGTCCACGTCGTCGGTGGTGCGGACCCCTCCCCCGACGGTCAGCGGGATGAACACCTGGTCGGCGGTGCGGCGCACCACGTCGTAGGTGGTCTCGCGGTTGCCGCTGGAGGCGGTGACGTCGAGGAAGGTGAGCTCGTCGGCTCCGCCGCCGTCGTAGGTGCCCGCCAGCTCGACGGGGTCGCCCGCGTCGCGCAGGTTCTCGAAGTTGACGCCCTTGACGACGCGTCCGGCGTCGACGTCCAGGCAGGGGATGACGCGGATGGACAGGCTCACCGGACCGCTCCCCCCACCGTGGCGAGGGCGTCCTCCAGGGTGAAGGCGCCCTCGTACAGGGCGGTGCCCATGATGGCCCCCTCCACGCCCAGCGGGACCAGCCCCGCGATGGCCTCCAGGTCGGCGAGGCTGGACACGCCTCCGCTGGCGACCACCGGCTTGTCGGTACGCTCGCACACGGTGCGCAGCAGGTCCAGGTTGGGACCCTTGAGGGTGCCGTCCTTGTTGACGTCCGTGACCACGTAGCGGGCGCAGCCCTCGGCCTCCAGGCGGGCGAGCGTCTGGAGGAGGTCGCCGCCGTCCCGGGTCCAGCCGCGGGCCGCCAGGGTGGTGCCCCGCACGTCGAGGCCGATAGCGATCCGGTCGCCGTGCTCGGCGATGATCTTCGCGCACCACTCCGGGTTCTCCAGGGCGGCGGTGCCGATGTTGACGCGTGTGCATCCGGTGGACAGGGCCGCGGCCAGCGACTCGTCGTCGCGGATGCCGCCGGACATCTCGACCCTCACGTCGAGGCGGCCGACGATGTCGCGCAGCAGGTCGCGGTTGTGGCCCCGGCCGAAGGCAGCGTCCAGGTCCACCAGGTGGATCCACTCGGCCCCGGCGCTCTGCCAGGCCGCGGCCGCCTCGTAGGGGTCTCCGTACTGTCCGCCGGACCCGGCCTTGCCCTGGACGAGCTGGACGGCCTGCCCGCCCGCCACGTCCACGGCGGGCAGCAGTTCGAGTGCGGGGGTCGACGGGGTGGGCTCGCCGGTCATAAAGCCTTCTCGTGCTCGGTTCGGTACAGGATGGATACGGCTACTGGGTGCGGCTACAGGGTGGAGACCCAGTTGGCCAGGACGCGCGCCCCGGCGTCCCCGGACTTCTCCGGGTGGAACTGGGTGGCGCTGAGCGGTCCGTTCTCCACGGCGGCCACGAACGGCTCGCCGTGCTCGGACCAGGTCACCCGGGGTGAGCGGATGCGGTCACTGCTGGCGGTGAAACCCCAGTGGCGGACCGCGTAGGAGTGCACGAAGTAGAAGCGCTCCTCGGGGCCGACGCCCGAGAACAGGCGCGAGCCCTCGGGCGGGGCCACGGTGTTCCAGCCCATGTGCGGCACGACCGGCGCTTGCAGGCGCTCGACCGTGCCGGGCCACTCGCCGCAGCCCTCGGTGGCGCGGTCCTCGGCCTGCACGTCGGCCTGCTCGATCCCGCGTTCGAAGAGGACCTGCATACCCACGCAGATCCCCAGGACGGGGCGCCCCCCGGCCACACGGCGGCCGATGATCCGGTCGCCGCCCGCGGCCCTGAGGCTGGCCATGCAGGCGCTGAAGGCGCCCACGCCCGGGACGACGAGCCCGTCGGCGTCCAGTGCGGCGTGCGGGTCCGAGGTGACGGTGACGTCGGCGCCGGTGCGTTCCATGGCGCGTTGGGCCGAGCGGAGGTTGCCCGACCCGTAGTCGAAGACGACCACTCGTGACGGCATCAGGTCCGTCCCTTCCGTTAGAGGTAGCCGAGCCGGAGGACCCCGGAGGCGGCGGCGAGCGCCACGCAGCCGGCCAGGGCGAGGGCGAGGACACGGTTGACGCCCCACATCGCGTACACGCCCCCGGCGAGGAACCCCGCGAGCACGAGCAGGGCCAGCCCCCAGATGTCGGTGTCCATCTACAGGACGCCCTTGGTGGACGGGACGCCGGTGACCCGCGGGTCGTCCTCGGTGGCCAGGCGCAGGGCGCGGGCGAAGGCCTTGAACTGTGCCTCGACGATGTGGTGGGCGTTGCGGCCGTAGGGCACGCGGACGTGCAGGGCCACGCGGGCCTGGGCCACGAAGGACTCGAAGATGTGCCGGGTCATGGTGGTGTCGTAGTCGCGGCCGATGACCGGGGCCATGCCCTCGGGTTCGGTGTGCACCAGGTAGGGGCGGCCGGAGACGTCGACGGTGACCTCGGCGAGGGCCTCGTCCAGGGGCACCTTGGCGTCGGCGAAGCGGCGGATGCCGGCCCGGTCGCCGAGCGCCTCGCGGAAGGCTGCGCCCAGGGCGAGGGCGGTGTCCTCCATGGTGTGGTGCGAGTCGATGTGCAGGTCGCCCTCGGTGCGCACGGTCAGGTCGAACAGGCCGTGCTTGGCGAGCTGGTCGAGCATGTGGTCGAAGAAGCCGACGCCGGTGGAGACGTCGGCGACCCCGGTGCCGTCCAGGTCGACCTCGACCAGGACCTTGGTTTCCTTGGTTGCGCGTTCGACGCGCCCGGTGCGGCTCATGGTGCCAGATCCTCGGTAGTGCGGTTGTGGGCTGTGGTGGTTACCGGCCGGTGGCCGTCAGCAGGGCCGTGCGGAAGGCGGCCATCTCGTCGGGGGTGCCGACGGTGACGCGCAGCCAACCGGGCGGGCCGACCTCGCGGATGAGGACCTGCTGGTCCAGCATGTTCTGCCAGACCCGGGTGCGGTCCTCGAACTCACCGAACATGACGAAGTTGGCGTCGGAGTCGGCGACGGAGAAACCCTGTGCGCGCAGCCATCGGACGAGGGAGTCGCGTTCGGCGCGCAGGTCGGCGACGGCTCCGAGGAGTTCGTCGGCGTGGTCCAGGGCCGTGGTGGCGACCGCCTGGGTGACGGCGGACAGGTGGTAGGGCAGCCGGACCAGTTGGAGGGCGTCGACCACGGCGGGGTGTGCGGCCAGGTAGCCCACCCGCGCGCCGGCCATGGCGAAGGCCTTCGACATGGTGCGCGAGACGATGGTCCGCGGGTGGTCGGCGAGCACGGTCAGGGCACTGGGGGTGCCCTCGCGGCGGAACTCGGCGTAGGCCTCGTCTACCACCACCACACCGGGAGCCGCCCGGGCGATGCGCTCGATGTCAGCGATCTCCAGGGCGGTACCGGTCGGGTTGTTGGGCGAGGTCAGGAAGATGACGCTGGGCCGGTGCTCGGCGACGGCCCTGAGCGCGGCCTCCACGTCGATGCGGAAATCGGCGTCGCGGGGCACCGACACCCAGCCCGTTCCGGTGCCCCGGGCGATGATCGGGTGCATGGAGTAGGAGGGTTCGAAACCCATCGCCGTGCGGCCCGGGCCGCCGAAGGCCTGGAGGAGTTGCTGGAGGATCTCGTTGGAGCCGTTGGCCGCCCAGACGTTGGCCGCGGTCAGGTCGTGGCCGAGGTAGGCGGCCAGGCCCTCGCGCAGTCGGACCGCGTCGCGGTCCGGGTAGCGGTTGAGCCCCAGGGCGGTGTCGGCGACGGCCTCGGCCAGGGCCTTGGCCAACCGCGGGGAGGGCGCGTGCGGGTTCTCGTTGGTGTTGAGGACCACCGGCACGTCCAGCTGGGGTGCGCCGTAGGGCGAGCGCCCGCGCAGGTCGTCGCGCAGGGGCAGGTCGTTCAGGGTGAAGCTCACTGGTTTCACACTCATGGTCGGTTGTGGCGGCGCGGACGCACGGGGCCGCCGTGGTCGCGGTGTGCCCCGTGGCCGGTCCGCTCCGCCGGGCGGCCTTCGGCTGTGTTGATCTGTGGCCTCCGCTTCGCTTCGGCCGGTGTCCGGGTGTCTGGAGGGGTGGGGCCCTCGGCGCCCGGACGGCACCCCCTGGCTAAGGTGTGGCCCCTCCCCCGGCACGGCCGGTGCGGGCGGCGACGGCCTCGCCGTGTGCGGGCAGGTCCTCGGCCTCGGCCAGGGTGATGACGTGGTGAGCGACGTCGGCCAGCGCGTCACGGTCGTACTCGACGATGTGCACCCCGCGCAGGAAGGTCTGCACGCTCAGGCCGCCGGTGTGGCAGGCGCAGCCGCCGGTGGGCAACACGTGGTTGGAGCCCGCGGCGTAGTCGCCGAGGGAGACCGGCGAATGGTCGCCGACGAAGACCGCTCCGGCGTTGCGCACGCGCGCGGCCCACGCCGGGGCGTCGGCGGTCATGATCTCCAGGTGTTCGGCCGCGTAGGCGTCGACCACGGCCAGGCCCTGTTCGAGGTCGTCGACCAGGACGATGCCGGACTGCGGGCCGGAGAGGGCCTCACGGACGCGGTCGCTGTGCTTGGTGGCGGCGACGCGCGCGGCGAGTTGTTCGGTGACCGCCTCTGCGAGCGCCTCGTCCGGGGTGACCAGGACCGAGGCCGCGACGACGTCGTGTTCGGCCTGGCTGATGAGGTCGGCCGCGACGTAGTCGGGGTTGGCGGTGGAGTCGGCGAGGATCGCGATCTCGGTGGGGCCGGCCTCCGCGTCGATGCCGATGACGCCCTTGAGCAGTCGTTTGGCGGCGGCGACCCAGATGTTGCCGGGGCCGGTGACCATGTCCACGCGTGCGCAGTCAGCCGTGCCGTGGGCGAACATCGCCACTGCCTGGGCGCCGCCGACCGCGTACACCTCGTCGACGCCGAGCAGTGCGCAGGCGGCGAGGATCGTCGGGTGGGGCAGGCCGCCGAACTCCTTCTGGGGCGGTGAGGTGACCGCCAGGGAGGACACGCCCGCCTCCTGGGCGGGGACGACGTTCATGATGACGCTGGACGGGTAGACGGCGCGGCCGCCCGGCACGTAGAGGCCGACGCGGTTGACCGGGATCCACTTCTCGGTGACGGTGCCGCCGGGCACGACCTGGGTGGTGTGGGTCCGGCGCCGCTGTTCGTGGTGGACCTTGCGGGCGCGGTGGATGGACTCCTCCAGCGCCGCGCGCACGGCGGGGTCCAGTTCGGCGAGTGCGGTCTCGAGGGCCGCACCGGGGACGCGGATGTCGGTGAGCCGCACGCCGTCGAAGCGCTCGGTGAGTTCGATCAGGGCCTCGGTTCCGCGATGGCGCACGTCCTCGCAGAGGGGTCGGACGCGTTCGGTGGCGTCCGCCACATCGATTTCGGCGCGCGGAAGCGCTTCGCGCGGGTCGCCCTGGGAGCCTCGAAGGTCGATTCGACTGATCACGTCCCCAGTCTAGGGGGCTTCGCCCGACCCGTGGGTGACGGCGTCCGGATGATGGACACCACACCCGCACGACCGGCGCGAACCCCTGCTTCGACAGACATCCGCGCACACTCCCCCGCAAACAAATCAAATAAGCTCGCCCTAAGTTTGGAACACCTAACCTAATCAAGCACAAGAAAGGCTTGCCTAACCATTCTCAGCCCCTTTTCGGGCGTTTCGCAAAATGCCTTTGAATGAGTTATCGTAGCGGCATGACTTCGAACAAGACCAGCGATAGCAGCCTTTCCAAGTTCCACCGCCTCCTGGTTGACCAGGTGCGGCACGAGTTCACGGCCTCGCACCAGTACGTGGCGATCGCGGCCTGGTTCGACGACCAGGACCTGCCCCAGTTGGCCAGGGTCTTCTACGAGCAGTCCCTCGAGGAGCGGGACCACGCGATGATGATCGTGCGGTACCTCCTCGACAGCGACGTGACGTTCACCCTTCCCGGCGTGGACGAGATCGAGACCGATTTCGCCGTCGCCCGGGACCTGGTCGCCCTGGCTCTGCGGCAGGAGCGCGAGGTGAGCGACCAGTTCCAGCGCCTGGCAAGGGTCGCCCGTGACGAGGACGACTACACCGGCGAACAGTTCCTCCAGTGGTTCATCCAGGAGCAGGTCGAGGAGGTCGCCAAGATGTCGACCCTCCTCAACGTGGTCGACCGGGCCAACGGCAACCTGTTCGACGTGGAGACCTTCGTCGCCCGCGACATGCCCAGCGAGGACCACGGCAGCCAGGGTGCGCCCGGGACCGCCGGCCCCACGGTCTCCTGACCCGCCACCCGCCGTTTCCACAGCGTCCGCGGGCGGCCCGGCCCGGTCCCGAGGGCCCGGCCGGGCCGCCCGTCGGTGTACGCCCGCCCGGGCTCGCGGGCCCGGACTCGCCGCACCGCGCGCCCGGATCCGCGCGCTCCCGGCCTGAGGGGCCATACTGGGACCATGCCAGAGGCAATGCCGATCTTCCCGCTGAACACCGTGTTGTTCCCCGGTATGACGATCCCTCTCCACGTCTTCGAGCAGAGGTACCGTCGGCTGGTCTCGGAACTGCTCGGCCCCACCCTGGCCGGAGGCGAACCGGGCGGCCGTGAGCGCGGCCCGGCCCGGTTCGGCGTCGTGTGGATCGAACTGGGGCACGAGGTCGCCAGCGAGTCCGGGCAGGGTGCGGGCGGCGCGGACACCGGGGTGCCCAGCACCGCCGGTTCCAGCACCCACCCCACGCTCCCGCTGGTCAGCGCGACCGGCTGCACGGCCGTGGTGCGGGACGTGCGCACCTACGAGGACGGCCGCTACGACCTGGTGATCGAGGGCGGAACCCGGTTCACCGTCACCGACCTGTCCGAGGTCGACGCCTCCTCCCCCGACGACTACTCCACCGCCTCGGTGGCGCTGCTGCCCGAACTGCTGGGCCCCGACGCCGAGGAACACGCGGAGCAGGTGCGGGACATGTACGAGGTGTACTGCCAGCGGCTGTCCTCCATCGGGATGGCCCCCGAGACCTCGCGTGACCTGCCCCGTGACGCGATCGCCCTGTCCCACGCGGTGTCGGCCTCGATCGTGCTGGACCAGGCGGAGAAGCAGCGTCTGCTGGAGGCCGAGGACGCGGCGACCCGGCTGGCCGTGGCCGCTCGCTTCCTGCGCAGGGAGAACCGCATCGTGGCCACCCCCACCCTCCCCAATCTCCCCGCGGGTCCCTTCCTCAACAACGGCGTCTCCTTCAACTAGGGCGGTAACCTGCCCGGAGGGTTCGACGTACCGAGAAGTGGAAGGCCCAGGTACCCCATGAGTGGAAAAGCCACGCCCGCGACCGTGGCCGCCGGTAGGACCAAGACCACCTACACCCTGCACCCCTACGAGGTGGCGGGCGGTGACGGCCACTCCTACGGAGCCGACGCCGCCGACGCGATCGGTGTGCCCCGCGAGCAGGTGTTCAAGACACTGGTCGCCGAGGTGGACGGCGTGTTCACGGTGGGCGTCGTCCCGGTGAGCACCTCGCTCGACCTCAAGGCCCTGGCCGCGGCGGTCGGGGGCAGGCGGGCGGTCATGGCCGAACCGGCCCGGGCCGAGAAGATCACCGGGTACGTACGCGGCGGGATCAGCCCGCTGGGGCAGCGCAAGCGGCTGCGGACGGTGATCGACTCCTCCGTCACCGGGCTGCGCGCGGTCTACGTCTCCGCCGGACGCCGGGGACTGCAGATGGAGCTGACCCCCAAGGACCTGATCGCGCTGACCGAGGCGGTCACCGCCCCGATCGGCGCGGCCTGACCGGCGCACCGGACCGGTCCTGATGCCTGGCGGTGTCTCCGCCCCCGTGCCGGAATCCCCTGGGACACAGGGGCGGCGGACCTCAGCTGACGCGGCCACCGAGTATTGCCGCCCTTCCTACCCAGGGGTAGTTTTGTGACATGGACAACACCCCATCCCCCTTTCGGTCCGTCCCCGACATGTTCGCTTCCCGCGTCGCCGAATCCGGCGACCGGGAGGCGTTCAGCTATCCGGTCCCCTCGCCCACCGGCTCCGGCGAGAAGTGGGAGACCCTCACCTGGACCCAGACCCGTGACCGCGTGCGCGACATGGCACTGGGCCTGCACTCGCTGGGTGTGACCTCACAGGCCCGCTGCGCGATCGCCGCCAACACGCGTGTCGAGTGGATCCTGGCCGACCTGGCGATCCTGTGCGCGGGAGGGGCGTCCACCACCATCTACCCCTCCTCGCCCCCGCCCGACTGCGCCTACATCGTCTCCGACTCCGGCAGCATGGTGGCCTTCGCCGAGAACGACGAGCAGGTCGCCAAACTGAGGGGGCAGCGCGGTGCCATGCCCGGACTCTCCAGGGTCATCGCCTTCGAGGGCGACGCCGGGGGTGACGACGACTGGGTCATGAGCCTGGCCGAACTGGAGGCCAGGGGTGCCGAGCTGCACGCGGAGAAGCCGGAGCTGTTCGGCGAGCTGGTCGCCTCGGTCAAACCGGACCACCTGGCCACACTGATCTACACCTCCGGGACCACCGGCCGCCCCAAGGGGGTACGTCTGGACCACGCCAACTGGCTGTACGAGGCCGAGGCGCTCAGGATCATGGACGAGGAGACACGCGCCCGGGGCTGGGAGATGCTGACCCCGGACGACGTGCAGTACCTGTGGCTGCCCCTGGCCCACAGCTTCGGCAAGGTCATGCAGGTCAGCCAGTTGCGCATCGGCTACAAGACCGCGGTGGACGGCCGGGTCGACAGGATCGTGGACAACCTGGCCGTCGTACGGCCGACCTTCATGGCGGCCGCCCCGCGCATCTTCGAGAAGGTGTTCAACAGGGTGGTCATGCAGGCCAAGGAGGGCGGTCCGACCAAGTACCGGATCTTCCGGTGGGCCGTCGGCGTGGGCGACCGCGTGGCCCGGGTGAAGGAGGACGGCAGGGAGCCCACCGGACTGCTGGCCGCCCAGCACCGGATCGCCGACCGTCTGGTGTTCGCCAAGCTGCGCGCCCGCTTCGGAGAACGCCTGAAGTTCTTCGTGTCCGGCAGCGCGCCCCTGGCCCCGGAGATCGGCCGGTTCTTCTACGGCGCCGGGATCACCATCCTGGAGGGCTACGGGCTGACCGAGACCTCCGCCGGCGCCTTCCTCAACCGGCCCGGCCAGGTGCGCTTCGGCACCGTGGGCATGCCCCTGCCGGGGACCGAGGTCAGGATCGCCGAGGACGGCGAGGTCCTGCTGCGCGGCGGCAGCGTCATGCGCGGCTACCACAACCTGTCCGGGGCCACCGAGGCCGTGCTCGACGAGGAGGGCTGGTTCGCCACCGGCGACATCGGGGTGCTGGAGAACGGCCGGCTGCGGATCACCGACCGGAAGAAGGAACTGATCAAGACCTCCGGTGGCAAGTACGTGGCGCCCCAGAGCATCGAGAGCCGGTTCAAGTCGCTGTGCCCCTACGTCGGCAACCTGGTCGTGCACGGCGACCGCCGCCCCTACTGCGTGGCCCTGGTCACCCTGGACCCCGAGGCGATCGGGGCCTGGGCCGAGGCCAACGGCCTGGGCACGCTGAGGTACCCGGGCCTGACCAGGGACCCCAAGGTCCGGGCGATGGTGCAGGAGGCCATCGACGAACTCAACGAGGACCTGCCCCGGCACGAGACCATCAAGGACTTCGCCATCCTGCCGAGTGAGCTGACGGTGGAGCAGGGGGAGATCACGCCGAGCCTGAAGATGCGGCGGAGAGCGGTGGAGGAGAGGTACCGCGACCTGCTCGACGGGATGTACGAGGGCTCCGTCCAGTCCCTGTGAGGGCCGGACTCAGCCCCGTCGTCCCTCCGGGCCGGGGTTGTCCCCCTCCGCTGCGACCGGCGACTCCTCGACCTCGGCGGAGGGGGTCGCCGCCGTCCCGGGCGGCCCCTGGGGGCGCGAGTCCCGCGGGTGCGGGTCCTGGGTGCGCGGGCCGGAGGCGTCCGGTCCGCGGTCGGGCCCGACGACGTCGTCGCCGATCTTGCCCCCGGCCCCACCGATCCCGTTCCCGCCCTGGGAGCGAGCGGGTTCTGGGACGCCGGGCTGGTCGCCGCGCAGCAGGCTGAGGGCGTCCAGGAGACCGTACTGGAGGACGTACACGAAGGGCCACACCACCAGGAAGGCCGTGGCCTGGAGTTGGAGGGCCGCGGTGACCGTGTCCCCGGGGTCGGCAGCCAGGACCGCCTCGCGGGCGGGGGCGTCCAGGGCGGTCCCGATCCGCCAGACCAGCAGGGACGCCGCCGCGGAGCCGAGGAAACCCGAGATCAGACCGGTCAGGCGCAGGTCCTGGAAGCGCTTGCGGGCCAGGGAGAACTGGGCTACGTAGGCGCCGTAGCCGGTGACGAGCCCGGCCGCCGCGGTGATCAGGACGAAGTAGCCCTCACCGGCGAAGACGTCCTCGGAAGCACCGGTGAAGACACCGCCCCCGTCCAGGGCCACCACCTCGGGGCGAGGCGCGAGCCACCACCACAGCGGTCCCAGGAGTGCTCCCAGGAGGACCGAGCCCCCGAGGAAGGCCGCTCCCACAGCCAGTCCGCGCCCGGGCCCCGCCGCTCCCGTACCGCTCTGTTCCGCCATCACCCGCTCCTCGCCGTCGCCGCCCGAGCCTGCCGAAAAACAGTGGATACCGGGCATGACCCGAAGGACAATACCGCCATGAGCGACAAGAGCAGCCCCCTGACCCCGTCCGAGCGTGTCGATCCTCCCATGGCAGCCGACGAGCGCACGATGCTCCTCGCCTGGCTGGACTGGCACCGGGCCACGGTACACAGCAAATGCGCCGGCCTGGCCGACGGGCTCTCCGCCTCCGCCCCGCTGCCGACGTCACCGATGTCCACCATCGGCGGGATCGTGTCCCATCTGCGCTGGGTGGAGGCGTTCTGGTTCGAGGTGGTGATGCTCAACCAACCCGACACGGCGCCCTATTCGGCCCAGGACCCCGACGGGGAGTTCAGGGCCGGGGCGCAGCGCCCCCTGGACCAACTCCTCGCCGAGTACGCCGCCCAGTGCGAGCGCTCCCGGGAGATCACCTCCCACCTGGAGCTGGGCAATTCCTCCCGCCGGGTCCCGGACCGCAGGGGGCGGACGACCCTGCGCTGGGTGCTCATGCACATGATCGAGGAGACCGCCCGGCACAACGGGCACCTGGACGTCCTGCGGGAGCTCGCCGACGGCGTCACCGGGGAGTAGGGGCGCGCCGCACCGGGGCCTGGAAGGGTGTGCGCGCCGTCCCGGACCCCGGTGCCGTCGTGTACCGGCGGGGGTTCAGCCCCGCCGGGCGCCCCCGGCCGAGCCGGGAGGCCCGCCACCGGGCTCCCCGGTGTCCGCCGGGTCGGCGGGGACGTCCTCCTCGGCCAGGATCAGGTAGAGGCCGCGCCGGGTATCGGACAGGAGCCGTTTTGCGCGTTCGAGCTGATCGGCGGTGCCGGCCTGGGCGACCTGGGAGGCCGCGGCCGCGAGCTGGTAGGCCAGGTTGCCGACCTCCTCGTAGTGGGATCGGGCGTCCGCGTAGGCGTCGGCGCCCGCCTCCCACGGCGGGGTGAGTTCGGCGCCCCGCTCTTCGAGGTAGGCCACGCCCTCCTCGGTGAGCTTGTAGGGGCGTCGGCGGCCCTGCCCCTCGGCCTGCTCGACCAGGCCCTCGTCCTCCAACTGCTGGAGCATGGGGTAGACGGAGCCGGGGCTGGGGCGCCAGCTCCCTCCGCTGCGTTCGCGGCCCTCACGGATGATCTCGTAGCCGCTGCGTTCCTCCTCCGCCAGGAGCATGAGGATTCCGGTGCGCACGTCGCCGCGTTTGGCCCTGGGGCCGCCGCGGCGCCGCCCGCCCCGGCCGCCGCCGGGGCCGCCCCCGTACCCGAACGGGCCGCCGGGTCCGAAGGGGCCGCCGGGGCCCATCGGCCCACCGGGCCCGAAGGGACCGGCGGGGCCCTCCCACGGCGGTCCCGGCGGGGGCGGGGGTCCCGATGGCCCCGGCGGGGGCGGGGGCGGCGGGTGCCCGAACCCGTCCCGCCGGGAGCCGTGGTGGTCGTCGTGCCCGAGGTGCGCCCGGGGGGCGCCGGTGGGCCGCCAGGCCCAGGGCAGCCGGGGGCGCCCGGTGCGCCGCCCGCCCCAGGACCAGGGCCCGGGAAGTGCCATGGCAGTCATGTCGTTCTCTTCTCTGTAGACATTCCGCGACAGTCCTTCACTGTCTCGATAGATCAAAGATATATCTTTAACTATCGCCCGACAAGGGTTCGGACACGGAAAAGGCCCCCGTGTGCATCACCGCACACGGGGGCCGGGACCAGCCGACGACGGCCCCACGGGGTCAGTAGTCGACCGCGTACGCCCCCAACAGGCTCTTCATCTCACCGTTGAACTCCGGGGAGATCCGTACCGAGTAGCGGTCCACGGCGTAGATCCGGGAGCGCACCGGGTTGTCCACCCGGATACGCACGGGGGTTTCGCCCTTGTGGGTGTCCAGCACCTGTCGCAGGTCGTCGATGAACTCCGGGTTCAGGCGATCCTCCGCGACCGTCAGCAGCACCGGCGGCTCCCCCTCTGTGACGTGTGAGATGTCCAGGATCGACATCTCCGAGGCGAACATCGACCAGGTGCCGTCCCGGTCGTTGAGCCGCCCCTTGACCGTGACCGCCGTGTCCTCCAGCAGGGCTTCCACGTACAGCGGGTAGGTCTTGGGGAAGAACAGGACCTCCATGCTGGCGTCCAGGTCCTCGACCGTGGCGATCGCCCACTGGTTGCCCGCCTTGTTGGTGCGCTTGTCGACCTTGGAGATCAGCCCGGCGATCCGCACCTCACCGCGTTCACGGGCCATCTCACCAGCGACGATCTGCGCGATCGAGGTGTCCCTGGACCGGGCCAGGACCCGCTCGGCACCCGCGAGCGGGTGGCTGGACACGTACAGCCCCAGCATCTCCCGTTCGAAGGCCAGCTTGGTCTTGCGGTCCCACTCCTCCTCACCCCACTGGATGTTGAGGCCGATGGGGGTGGAGTCGCCGTCGTCGTCCCCGCCGCCGAACAGGTCGAACTGGCCGTGGGCCTCCTGTTTCTTGGAGCTGATCATGCCCTCGACCGCGGTCTCGTGGTGACGGTAGAGCTCGCGTCGGGGGTGGCCGAGCGAGTCGAACCCGCCCGCCTTGATCAGCGACTCGACCACGCGCTTGTTGCAGGCGGCGAGTTCGATCTTGGCGAGGAAATCGGTGAAGGAGGAGTACTTGCCCTTCTCCGTACGGGTCCTGACGATCGAGTTCACCACGTTGGCGCCCACGTTGCGCACCGCGCCCATCCCGAAACGGATGTCCCTGCCCACGGGGGTGAAGCGCAGACCCGACTCGTTGACGTCCGGCGGCAGCACCTTGATGCCCTGGGTCCGGCACTCGGCCAGGTAGACCGCCATCTTGTCCTTGTCGTCGCTGACCGAGGTCAGCAGCGCGGCCATGTACGCGGCCGGGTAGTTGGCCTTGAGGTAGGCGGTCCAGTAGGAGACCAGGGCGTACCCGGCGGCGTGCGACTTGTTGAACGCGTAGCCCGCGAACGGGAGCATGACGTCCCACAGGGCCTGGACGGCCTCCCGGGAGAAGCCGCGCTCCATCGCCCCCGGGAAGAACTTGGCCTCCTCCTCCTCCAGGGCCTCCTTCTTCTTCTTGCCCATGGCGCGCCGCATCAGGTCGGCGCCGCCCAGCGTGTACCCGGCCAACTGCTGGGCGATGGCCATGATCTGCTCCTGGTACACGAGCAGGTGGAAGGTCTCCCCCAGGATCGGTTCCAGAGCGTCCTTGAGCTCTGGGTGGATCGGAGTGATCTCCTGGCGGCCGTTCGAACGGTCGGCGTAGTCGTTGTGCGCGTTGGCCGCCATCGGACCGGGCCGGTACAGCGACAGGACGGCCGCGATGTCACCGAACTTCTTCGGCTCCATCCGCTTGAGCAGGTTGCGCATCGCGCCGCCGTCCAGCTGGAACACGCCCAGGGTGTCACCGCGGGAGAGGAGCTGGTAGGTCTTCCTGTCGTCCAGCGGAAGTTTGATGAGGTCGATGTCGACCCCCTCGGACTCCTTGATGCTCTTGACCGCGTCGTCCATGATCGTCAGGTTGCGCAGGCCCAGGAAGTCCATCTTGAGCAGACCCATGTCCTCGCACTGAGGGTAGGGAAAGCCGGTGATGATGGCGCCGTCGGTGTCTCGCTTGTGCAGCGGGATGACGTCGAGCAGGGGTTCCTTGGACAGGATGACACCGGCCGCGTGCACACCGGTGCCACGGGTCAGGCCCTCGATACCGCGGGCGGTCTCCATGACCTTGGAGACCTGGGGGTCGTTGTCGACCAGGTTGCGCAGCTCCGCGGTCTCCGTGTACCGCTCGTTCTCGGTGTTGAACACCGCGTCGAGCGGGATCTCCTTACCGCCGACCGCCGCGGGGAAGGCCTTGGTGATCTGGTCGCCCACCGAGTAGGGCATGCCCAGGATGCGGGTGGAGTCCTTCACGGCGGCCTTGGCCTTGATGGTGCCGAAGGTGAGGATCTGCGCCACCCGTTCCTCGCCGTACAGGCGGGTGACGTAGTCGATCATCTCGCCGCGCCTACGCTCGTCGAAGTCGAGGTCGACATCGGGCATGGTCACACGTTCGGGGTTGAGGAACCGTTCGAAGAGCAGACCGTGCTCCAGCGGGTCCAGGTCGGTGATGCCCAGGACGTAGGCGATCATCGAGCCCGCCGCCGAGCCCCGCCCCGGGCCCAGCGCGATGCCCGCCTTGCGCGCGTACTGGCAGATGTCGGAGACCACGAGGAAGTAGGCGGGAAAGCCCATCTCGTTGATGATGCCGAGCTCGAACTCCACCCTCCGGCGGACGTCGTCGCCCACACCGTTCGGATAACGCGTCGGAAGGAGCCGCTCGACCTCCTTGGCCAACCAGGAGGCCTGGGTCTCCCCCTCCGGGATGGGGAACTCCGGCATCAGGTCACGGTGGGCGAAGACGTTGTCGTAGGCGTTGGCGTCGATCCGCTCCGCGATGAGCAGGGTGTTCTTGCAGCCCTGGGCCCACTCGTCGAAGTTGAGCAGCCCGCGCATCTCGTCCGCGGTCTTGAGGTAGTAGCCCGAGCCGTTGAACCGGAACCGGGTGGGGTCGTCCAGGTTCTTGCCCACGCCCACAGCCAGCAGGGCGTCGTGCGCCGAGGCCTGGGACTCGTAGACGTAGTGGGAGTCGTTGGTGACCAGCGGCGGGATGTTCAGCTCACGGCCCACCCTGAGCAGGCCGTCGCGGACCTCCTTCTCGATGGGCACGCCGTGGTCCATCAGCTCCAGGAAGACGTTCTCCTTGCCGAAGATGTCCTGGAGCCCGGCGGCGTACTCGATCGCCTCCTTCTCCTGCCCCAGCCGCAGGCGGGTCTGCACACCGCCGGAGGGGCAGCCGGTGGAGACGATGATGCCCTCGTTGTACTGGGCCATCAGCTCCAGGTCCATCCGGGGCTTCATGTAGTAGCCCTCGACGGAGGCCAGGGAGGACATCCGGAACAGGTTGCGCAGCCCCTGCTCGTTCTGGGCGAGCATCGTCATGTGCAGGTAGCGGCCACCGCCCGAGATGTCCTTGCCGCCCTCTGCGGAGGCGTCGTCGGAGGTGTTGGAGCGGCCCCAGAAGACCCGCTTCTTGTGGAAGCGCGACTCGGGTGCGACATAGGCCTCGATACCGATGATGGGCTTGACGCCCGATCCCTTGGACTGCTGGTAGAACTCGTAGGCCCCGAACATGTTGCCGTGGTCGGTCATCGCCACGGCCGGCATCTCCAGCCGTGCGGCCTCCTTGAAGAGGGGCTTCAGCTTCGCCGCCCCGTCGAGCATCGAGTACTCGGTGTGGACGTGCAGATGTGCGAAGGAGTCGGCCATGACGCGGGTGCCCCCAGGCGGGTAGACGGACGGGTGTTGACTCCTGAGACTACGACTTTCCGGTGACTCTCGGGGACGCCTGTGGACAACCGGCCGACCCCCGCGACGGCGCTCCGGGGTCCGGTCGTGGCAGGGACGGCCCGGATCACGGCGCCGGACTCGCGGGAGAAAGGGCGGGTCGTGGCTGGGGAGCGGCACACCCCCGCGCCGCAACGGGTGTTCGGACGACCGGGGTACACCGTCCGGCCACACCCGCCTGTTAGCCTCCGGCCGGTCGGTGTGCCACGACCGCCCTGCCCACTCCTGCTGAGAGGATCGCCTCCGTGACCGCAGCGCCCCGCAGAGCCGCTTCCACCGCCACCCTCGTCCTGGCAGCGTCCGCCCTGGTAGCGATGCCTGCCTCCGGGGCCGTGTCCGCTTCGGTCCCCGGACCCCCGGGGGCGCACGAGGTGCGTTTCGCGACCTTCAACACCGCGCTGGAACGCCCGGAACAGGGCGCCCTGGCCGAGGAGCTCGCCACCCCCGACAGCGAGCAGGCCCGCAACGTCGCCGAGATCATCCAGCACGTGCGCCCCGACGTGCTGCTGGTCAACGAGTTCGATTACGACGAGGAGGGCGCGGGTCCCCGGCGGTTCCAGGACAACTACCTGTCCGTGGAACAGAACGGTGCGGAGCCGATCGAGTACCCGTACGTGTACACCGCGCCGGTCAACACGGGTGTGGCCTCGGGGGCGGACCTGGACGGCAACGGTGAGTCGGTGACCGAGCCGGGCGCTCCGGGGTACACCGGGGACGCCTTCGGTTACGGTCTCTTCCCCGGCCAGTACGGGATGGTCGTGTACTCGCGGTACCCGATCCTCACCGACCGGGTGCGCACCTTCCGGAACTTCCGCTGGGCGGACATGCCGGGCGCGATGCTGCCCACCGACCCCGGGACCGGTGAGCCGTACTACTCGGAGGAGGCCCTGGAGGTGCTGCGGCTGTCCTCCAAGAGCCACTGGGACCTGCCGATCGACACGGGTCGCGGCCGTCCGGTACACCTGCTGGCCAGCCACCCCACACCGCCGGCCTTCGACGGTCCCGAGAAGCGCAACGTGGCCCGCAACCACGACGAGATCCGCTTCTGGGCCGACTACGTGAGGCCGCGCGCGGGTTCGTACGTCTACGACGACGCGGGCGTCCAAGGAGGACTGGCACCGGGGTCGCGTTTCGTGATCGCGGGTGATCTGAACGCCGACCCGAACGACGGGGACGGGCACCCGGAGGCCGTGACCCAGTTGTTGGAGCACCGGGACGTCGTGGACGTGCGCCCCTCCAGCCAGGGCGGGCGCGGCGCCGCCGAGCGTCAGGGCGGCGCCAACGGGGGGCACGGGGGCGCTCCGGAACTGGACAGCGCCGACTTCGCCGACGAGCCCGGTCCGGGCAACCTGCGGGTGGACTACGTGCTGCCGTCGCGTTCGCTGCCCGCGCGGGGTTCGGGTGTGTTCTGGCCGACGGTGGACGACCCGCTGTTCCGGTTGACCGGGGACTACCCCTTCCCCAGCTCGGACCACCGCCTGGTCTGGGTGGACGTCGTCCGGTAGGCGCCACCCGCGGAGAACGTCGCGGACCGGCGCCGGGCCGGTCCGCGACGGCCGGGTCGCCGCGCCCGTGCCCCCCCGGTCAGGGCGTGGGCGCTTCCTCCTGTTGGGCGGCGTCGAGTCCGGCGCTGATCACCCGGTCCATGATGGCGGCGAGGCGGTCCGGTCCCAGGCGGGGCGCGTACTCGGCCATCCGCTGGACCAGTCGGCGTTCGCGTTCCATGTCCCGTCCGGCGAAGTAGCCGACCGGCTTGAGCCGCTGCACCTCGGCGGCGACCAGGGCGCGGCGTTCGAGGAGTCCGGCGAGTTCGGCGTCCAGTACGTCGATCCGGCCGCGCAGGTGGGCGATGTGTTCGTCGGTCCGCCGCGGGATGTGGCGTTCGTGCACGGTGGGTCCCTTCCTCGGTGCGTACGGGTGCGCGGTGCGGCCGTACGTCCCCGAGGTACGGGGGTGCGGGGCGTCGGCCGCCCGGAAAAGCGAAAGAGCACCGGGCGCTGCCCGAGTGCTCTGTTGCCGACGTTCCCCTGGTTCCGCCTACGTGGAAGCGGCCGACGGGCCCGTCGGCTTGCTAAACACGAAATAGCGGTGGGTCATGGGGAGGATGGTACTACAACGGCGGGGCCGCGCCGAGCGGGCGCGTCCCCGGGTACCGGGTCACTCGTCCGCCTCGACCCGGATCATCAGGGCCGTGGCCTCGGCGGTGACCTGGCCGTGGGCGCGGATCCGACCGGCGACGAAGACCTTGCGCCCCTCGACCCGCTCCACCCAGGAGGTGATCTCCAGCGGGGTGAACAGCGGGGTGGGACGGCGGTAGTTGATCTCCAGCTTCGCGGTCAGGCCGGGGCTGGTCTCGACGGAGGAGACGCTGCCGACGGCCTGGTCGAGCATGGCGGCGATCCAGCCGCCGTGCACGAGGCCGGGAGGGCCCTGGTAGACGGTGTTGAGGGTGACCTCGGCGCGCAGGCCCTCGTCCGTGCGGTCGAGGAAGAGCTGCGGGGCAGCGGGGTTGGTCTCGCCCTCGACGATGTTGGTGATGGTGCCGACCATGGTGGTGCCGTCGCCGAGTTCGCGGCGGACCATGGTGCCGATCTGACGGCGGGCGACGTTGAGGCGGTCGGTCAGGCCCTCGACGGTGGCGGCGGTCTCGGCGAGGGTGTCGGTGTCGACCTCGGTGTTGGCGACGGCGTCCACCAGGTCGTGGACCCGGGAGACCAACGTACGCAGTTCGGCGGGGAGCGAGTGGGCGTCGACGAGGGGGAGCCCGAAGGCTCGGGGGTCGTCGGGGCTCTCGGTGACCGGCTGCGTGTTGACCGTCATCTGTTCCTCGTCGGGTCGGTGTTCGTTATCGGCTGGCTGGGGCGTGCGGGGGGGGGCACGCCGGGGGACGCCACCGTCAAAACCGAATCCTACTCGGTAGTATTCCAGGAAGAGGAAGGGACCGGTGCGCTCCCCGTCACACCTGCGGGGACCGGGGCCGCCGCGGAGGCCGCCCGGGTCAGCCGAGTTTGTGCTCCATGTGCAGGTGGGGGATGCCCGCGTCCATGAACTCCGCACCGTGGGCGGTGTATCCCAGCCGCTCGTAGAAGCCGAGGGCGTGGGTCTGCGCGTGCAGCTCCACGCGGTCGAGCCCGGACTCGCGTGCCAGGTCCTCTGCCGCGCGGACCAGCGCGGCACCCGTACCCTTCCCCCTCCCCGAGGGCAGGACGGCCATCCGGCCCAGGAGCCCGGAACCGTCACCCTGGTCCACCAGGCGGACCGTGCCCACCGGCACCCCGTCCGCCAGGGCGAGGAGGAAGTCGGCGGTGACGTCCCGCTCGTCCCACTCCTCCTCGATGGGCACTTGCTGCTCGGCGACGAACACGGCTCCCCTGATCACGAAGACGGCCGCGCGGTCCCGCTCGTCCAGGACCCGGCGAATCTGTGGCTTGCTCATCCGCGCAGGATATCCGCGCGGGCCGACGGGTTCCGCACCCGGTCCCGGCCAGGTGCCCCTCTCCCCCACCGTCCCGCTCCGCCCGCCCTAACCTGGACGTATGGAACTGCCCAGCGAAGTCCACCCCACCGTCGAGGACCCGCGTGTGGAGCGGGCGCGGTACTGGCGCTTCTCCGGGCTGCCCGACACCGAACTGCTCACCGCCCGTTTCGTCACCACGTCCTTCACCAGGCACACGCACCCCACGTACACCATCGGCATGATCACCGGCGGTATCGAGGAGTACTCCCACGCGGGCGGGCGCTCACGGGTGGGGCCGGGCGGGCTGGCCGTGGTCGGGCCGGACGAGGTGCACACCGGGCACGCGGGGGTTCCCGAGGGGTGGGGGTACCGGGTCTTCTACCCCGCCCCCGAGGTGGTCGAGGGGATCGGCCGTGAGCTGGGGATGCGGGGCACCCCCGGGTTCACCGCCTCCGGAATCCACGCGCCCGAGGTCTCGCGGGTACTGGTGGG
The DNA here is from genome assembly GCF_056173285.1 of Nocardiopsis sp. iso_40. Lineage (NCBI taxonomy): Bacteria > Bacillati > Actinomycetota > Actinomycetes > Streptosporangiales > Nocardiopsidaceae > Nocardiopsis > Nocardiopsis sp. iso_40. The sequence goes on from NZ_CM149666.1 coordinate 4,086,914, forward strand.
GGCGCACCTGGCCGCCGAGCGGGGAGAGCGCCTGACCGCGTCCTCCCTGGCCAGACAGGGCATCGCGATGCTGCTGCGGTCGCATGGGCGCGAGCGGGGCACGGAGGACGGCGCGCACACGGCACGGCCCGAGGTGGCCCGGGTCCGGGAACTGCTGGCCGAGCGCCTCGTGGACCCGCCGACCCTGGAGGAGCTGGCGGCGCGTGCGGGGATGGGCCCCTTCGCGCTGTCGCGTGCCTTCCGGGCCGCCTACGGACTGCCCCCGCACGCCTACCTGAACCAGATGCGCGTGAACCGGGCCAGGGCGCTCCTGCTCCAGGGGCGCCGGGCGGGCGAGGTGGCCGCGGAGGTCGGGTTCGCCGACCAGCCGCACCTGACCCGGCACTTCCGGCGCCATCTGGGCGTGCCGCCCGTCGCCTACCAGCGCGCCCTGCACCGGGCCTGAACCGGCCTGCCCCGGGCCCGGGGCAGCGGGCACCGCGGCGCAAGAACGTTCAAGACGGGTCACCCTTACCCGCCTAACGTGGGCGAACGTGAAGATCCTGTCGCAACTACGTTCCCCGGCCGTCCGGGACAGCCTGGGCATCGGCGTCGCCGTGGGCGCCGCCGGTCTGGCCTTCGGCACCGCGGCCGTGGCCGCCGGGCTGTCCCCCGCGCAGGCCCTGTTCCTCAGCCTGTTCATGTTCACCGGCGCCTCCCAGTTCGCCCTGGTCGGGGTGATCGCGGGGGGCGGAAGCCTCGTCGCCGGGGCACTGGGCGCCCTGCTCCTGGGCGCCCGCAACACCCTGTACGGGCTGCGGTTGGCCGATGTGCTGGGGTACCGGGGCGCGCGCCGTGCGCTGGCCGCGCACGGGGTGATCGACGAGACGACCGCGGTGACGCTGGTCCAGCCGGACCGGGAGTCCGCCCGTACCGCCTTCATGACGACCTACGCGGTCCTGGGCGGCTTCTGGGTGGCCACGACCCTGGTGGGTGCGCTGGCCACGGAGCGGGTGAGTGACATCGACGCGTTCGGACTGGACGCGGTGGGCCCGGCGATCTTCCTGGGACTGCTGTGGCCCCGACTGCGCGAGGGCGGCCCGCGCACCTGGCTGATCGCGGGTCTGGGCGCGGGGCTGGCACTGGCCGCCACCCCGTTCCTGCCGCCGGGGGTGCCGGTGCTGCTGGCCGCCTCCGCCGCGCTGCTGTCGTTCGTCGGGGACGGCGGTCGACCGCCCGGGCAGGGGCACACCTGCGAGCGGTCCGACGGCTCCCAGGAGTCCGACGCCTCCGAGGGGGCGCGGCCATGACGCTGTGGATCGCGCTGGTCGCCACCGCCGCCGGGTGCTACCTGCTCAAGTACGCGGGTCTTGCGGCCCCCCGCCGCCTGCTGGACGATCCGTGGCTGCGGAGGTTCGCCACGGCCGTCCCCCTGGCCCTGCTGGCCGCGCTGATCGCCGTGCAGGCGCTGGGCGACGGCCAGGCCCTGGTCTGGGACACCGCCCGTATGGCCGGGGTGGGGGCAGCCCTGCTCGCCCTGGTGCTGCGCGCCCCGTTCCTGGTGGTGGTCGTCGCGGCGGCCGGTACGGCCGCGGCCGTGCGCGCGCTGGGAGTCGGTTAGGTACGGGCTGGGCGGAGTTGTCCACAGGCGGTTCCGGCCGCTCTTGACCGGCCATGGGCCGCCTGCCAGAGTCAGCCGCATGTGTTCCGGGGCACACCCTGGCTCCGGGGCGCACCGAGTGGACCTTGCGACGATGGAAGGACCCGCCTCCATGGCCCCTGCCGCACAACGGCCCCAGCCCCCCACCGACACCGCCGCCCAAGCGGCGGTGGAGGTCCTGGCAGCCGCCGGGATCAGACGGTGCTACACCGTCCCCGGCGAGAGCTTCCTCGAACTCGCCGACGCCATCGACCAACACCCGGAGATGGCGCTGGTTTCCACCCGGCACGAGGGCGGCGCGGCCTTCATGGCCGAGGCCGAGGCCAAGCTCACCGGTGTCCCCGCCGTCGCCGCGGCCACCCGGGGCCCGGGCGCGGCCAACCTGGCGGTGGGTGTGCACACCGCCATGCAGGACTCCACACCCATGATCGTGTTCCTCGGCCAGGCCGAGACCGAGCGACTGGGACGTGAGGCCTTCCAGGAGGTGGACCTGACCGCCTTCTACGCACCGATCACCAAATGGTCCACCACCGTGCACCGGGCCGACCGGCTGGCGGAGACCACCGCGCGGGCGATCCGGATCGCCACCACGGGCCGGCCGGGCCCGGTGTCCATCGCGGTACCGGGCGACCTGTTCGGCCAGCGGGTCGACCGCCGACCGGCACCGCGCCCCCCTGCGGTGCCCCGGCCCCCGTTGGGCGAGGACGACCGCGACCGGCTGGCCGACTGGCTCGCCCGGGCGGTGCGCCCGGTGATCATCGCGGGCGGCGGGGCCCGGTCCGCACGCGAGGACCTGGTCCGGGTGGCCGAGCGGTACAGCGCGGGCGTGTACGCCGCCTGGCGCCGACAGGACGTGTTCCCCAACGACCACCCCCTCTATCTCGGGCACCTCGGGCTAGGGGCGCCGAACGCGGTGCTGGGTGCCCTGGCCGACGCGGACGCGGTCCTGGTGGTCGGGTGCCGGATGAGCGAGACCACCACCCAGGGGTACCGGCTGCCCGAGTCCGACGGGCGCACCCGGGTGGCGCAGATCGACATCGACCCCGGGCAGATCGGTGCCAGCCGGGACGTGTGGTTCGGGGCGGTCGCCGATGCCGGGAAGGCGTTGCGCGCGTTGTCCGAGGCTCCGGTCAGAGTGTCCTACCGGGACTGGAGCAGAGCCCGACGGGTGTGGGTGGAGAGCACCGCGGTCCCGCCCGGGACGGCCGAGCACCGGAGCGGCCGTATGCACCCGTGGGCGGTGGTCGCCGGTATGCGCGAGGCCCTGCCCGAGGACACCCTGATCACCAACGACGCGGGCAACTTCGCCTCCTTCCTACACCGGGGCTGGTGGTTCCGGCACCCGGACACCCAGTTGGCGCCGACCAGCGGGGCCATGGGCTACGCCGTCCCCGCGGCGGTGGCCGCGAAGATCGCCGCACCCGGGCGGACGGTCGTGGCGGTGGCGGGCGACGGCGGCGCGCTGATGACCGGGCAGGAACTGGAGACCGCGGTGCGCAACGGCGCGGCGATCACCGTCGTGGTGTTCCAGAACGGGCTCTACGGCACGATCGCCATGCACCAGGCCCGCGAACTGGGCAGGATCGCCGGAACCGAGATCAGCGGCCCCCTGGATCTGGCGGGCTACGCCCGGGCGTTGGGGGCGCGCGGAGCCACCGTGCACACTCGCGAGGAGCTGGTGAAGGCGTTGGCCGAGGCGGTGGCTTCGGACCTGCCGACCCTGGTGGACGTACGCACCGACCCGGAGGTGATCAGCCCGACCGCGACCATGTCGGACCTGTTGGGCGAGCAGGGGTGAGCCGGGTCCGGGGCGGGGCCGCGCGCCCCGTCCCGGACCCTCCGCCGGGGTCAGCCGGGTCCGGGCCCGTCCGTGTAGGTCCCCGCGGCTTCGCGCAGGGCGCGCACGACGGCACGGATCGCGGGTCTGCGGGAGGCCTCGCTGCGCCAGAACACGTAGACCTGGCGGACCAGCGCGGGTTGGACCGGGACCGCCCGCACCCCCTCCGGCAGGGGGCCGCGCCCCAGCCTGGGCATGACGGCCGCGCCGATCCCGGCGGCGACGAGGGCCAGCTTGGTCTGGTGTTCCTCGACGTTGTGCACGACGGTGGGCTCGGCGCCCCGGCCCCGGATGATGCCGTGCAGCCAGTCGTCACAGATCGACCCCTTGGTCCAACTGATCCAGGGGAGGTCGAGGATCTCGTCGAGTTCCAGGAGTTCGCGGTGGGCCAGGGGATGCTCCGCGGGCAGGGCGATGTCGCCCACGTCCTCCATGACCGAGGCCCTGGTCATCCCCGGGGGCAGGGTCAGCGGGGAACCCATCCAGTCCACGACCATGGCCAGGTCGGCGTCTCCGTTGACCATGGCGGGGATGCTCTCGTGGGGTTCCTCCTCCTGGAGTTCGACGCGCAGACCCGGGTGGGCCTCGCGTAGGGCGGGGAGCGCCGCGGGCAGGAGTCCGCGTACCGCCGTGGGGGTGGCGGACAGGCGGAGGTGACCGGTGACGTCGCCCCGATGGGCCTCCAGGTCGGCCTCCGCACGGTGGACCAGGGACAGGATCCGCGAGGTGTGTTCGACGAGGAGTTCGGCGGCGTCGGTGAGGCGTACGCCGCGCCCGTTGCGTTCGACCAGGGGTTGGCCCACCTCGCGTTCGAGCTTGGCGAGCTGCTGGGAGACGGCGGAGTTGGTGACGTGCAGGGCCTGGGAGGCGGCGCTGAGGGAGCCGTGGGCGGCGATGGCGTGCAGGACGCGGAGCCGGTCGACACTGAGCATGTAAGAAACTCTAATATCCACCTTAAGAAATACGAAGTAGACCTAAGGCATCGGGCAAGGATAGAAACATCCCATGTCCACTCTTCCCGTCGCCGCGGAGCCCTCCGCCCCAGCCCCGGTCCCGACCCGCGTCCCGTTCCCGGGCTGGCGCGCCAAGTTCGTACTCCTCGCGCTCATCTGGGGGATGAGTTTCGTCCTGATCAGGACCGGCGCCGAGGTCCTCGCCCCGGTCCAGCTCTCCCTGGGCCGCATGGCCACCGGTGCCCTGCCCCTGCTCGCGGTCCTGTTCCTGCGCGGCGGTCGCCTACCGTCCTCGCCCCGGTTGTGGGGGCACGTGTTCGTGGCCGCCCTGCTGCTGAACACCGTCCCCTTCACCCTGTTCGGGTACGCCGGACAGCTCATCCCGTCCGCGCTGATGGGGATCGTCAACGCCTCCACCCCGCTGTTCGGGGTGGTGTTCGCGATGCTGATCCTGTCCGACGAGCGCCCCGACCGCGGCCGCGTCCTCGGGCTCGGCATCGGCTTCCTCGGTGTCCTGACCGTCTTCGGGGTGTGGAACTCCCTGGCCGAGGTGAACGTGGCCGACGACGACGCCGTGCTGGGAATGCTGCTGGTGGTGGCCGCCACCGTCTGCTACGGGATCGGCACCCCCTACCTGCGCAGGTTCGTCGCGGGCAGCCCGCACACCGCGCTGGAGCTGAGCGCCCTGCAGATGCTGCTCGGCACCCTCCCCCTGCTCGTGATCGCTCCGCTGACCACCGACCTGCCCACCGAGCTGACCTGGCGGGCGGCCCTGGCGGTGACCGCGCTGGGGGTGTTCGGCACCGGGTTCGCCTACATCCTGAACTACGCGGTCGTCCGCGCGGCCGGGGCGACCGTGGCCACCACCGTCACCTACGTGGTCCCGGTGGTGGCGGTCGCCGCGGGGGTCCTCCTGCTCGGCGAGACCCTGAGCTGGAACCAGCCGCTGGGCGCGGCCGTCATCATCCTGGGCGCGGCCCTGTGCCAGGGGGTCCTACGCGTCCGCCGCCCGGCCCCGGTCGGGGGCGGACGGCGGAAGGATCGTGCCCGGGAGGGGGTCTAGTCCTCGCGGAGCTTGTCCACGGCGGCTTCCAGGTCCTCGGGGTAGGGGCTGGAGAACTCCACCGGGCGGTGCTCGGTGGGGTGGTCGAAGCCCAGGCGTACCGCGTGCAGCCACTGGCGGCGCACGCCCAGCCGTTCGGCGAGGGTGGGATCGGCGCCGTAGAGGTGGTCACCCACACAGGGGTGGCGCAGCGCGGCCATGTGCACCCGGATCTGGTGGGTCCGCCCCGTCTCCAGCTTGATCTCCAACAGGCTGGCGGCCCGGAAGGCCTCCTGGGTGTCGTAGTGCGTCACCGAGGGGCGGCCGCCCGCGACCACGGCCCAGCGTCCGTCCCCCGCGGGATGGCGGTCGATGGGGGCGTCGACGGTGCCCCGGAGCGGGTCCGGGTGGCCCTGGACCAGCGTGTGGTAGCGCTTGTCGACGGTGCGCTCCTTGAACGCCCGCTTGAGCACGCTGTAGGCGGTCTCGCTCTTGGCGACCACCATCAGGCCGGTGGTGTTGGCGTCCAGGCGGTGCACGATGCCCTGGCGTTCGGCGGCACCGCTGGTGGCCAACTGCACGCCGGAGGCCAGCAGACCCTCCAGCACGCTGGGCCCGGTCCAGCCGACCGTGGGGTGCGCGACCACGCCGACCGGCTTGTCCACCACGATGATGTCGGTGTCCTCGTGCACGATCCGCATGCCGGGAACGGCCTCGGCGCGAGGCACCGGGGCCGTGGGCGGCGGCGGGAGGGTGACCTCCAGCCAGGCCCCGGCCTGTACGCGGTCGGACTTGCCCGCCTCGGCGCCGTCGAGCAGGACGCCGCCGTCCCCGATCAGCTCCGCGGCCCGGGTCCGGGAGAGCCCGAACATCCGCGCGATCGCGGCGTCGAGCCGGTCGCCCTCCAGGCCGTCGGGGACGGGGAGGCTCCTTGTGTCACTCATGCGCCCTGTCCCTGTTCGTCGTTGCCACCGGTGTCGGCGTCCTTCTTCCGGGCGGGCGCCTCGTCCGCGACCATCGTCCCGTCCAGGTTGAGGCCCCTGAAGGTCAGCAGCACCACCAGGCAGGCTCCGACCACCACGCAGGAGTCGGCGATGTTGAAGACCGGGAAGTCTCCGACGCTGATGAAGTCGACGACCGCTCCGGTGCCGGGCGTCTCGCCGCGGAAGTAGCGGTCGACGAGGTTGCCCGCGGCCCCGCCCATCATCAGCCCGAGCGTGACGCCCCACCACAGGCTGCGCACACGCCAGCCGAGGTAGGCGATCACGAGGACCACGAGAGTGGCGATCGCGGTGAACACCCAGGTGTAACCGGTGCCGAGCGAGAACGCCGCCCCGGTGTTGTACACCAGTGTGAACTGGACGAAATCGCCGATGATGTCGAGGCGCTCGCCCTGGGAGAAGGAGGCCAGCACCCACTCCTTGGTGAGGAGGTCGGCGACGATCGCGGTGAGCGCGACCAGCAGCAGGATCAGGTACCTGCGCGGCCGGGCTGCGGTGTTGTCGGTCGTGGTCATGTTGCTGTCCCCGGAGGGCTCTACCTCAGTCAGCGACGCTCCTCGCGCTGTTTGCAGGTGACGCACAGGGTGGCGCGCGGAAAGGCCTGCAGCCGTGCCTTTCCGATGGCCTGACCGCACGAGTCACAGACCCCGTAGGTCCCCGCGTCCATCTGTTCGATCGCCCGCTCGCTCTTGGCGAGCAGGTCACGAGTATTGTAGGCCAACGCCAGATCGTGTTCGCGTTGGAAGGTCTTCGCACCGACGTCCGCGGGGTCGTCCCCCGCACCTTCGACCGGGTCGGTGAGCCGGTCCGCGAGTTCGTCCTCGATCTCGCGGAGCTCCTCCCGCTGCGCCGCGATCTCGCTCTGCAACTGGTTCCGGACCTGCGCAAGCTCCTCCGGTGTCCAGGGCTCCTCCCCCGGCCGGACCGGCAGCGCCGCCGCCTCGGTGGCCTTCATCGCACTCCCCCTCCACGCGTCCCACAGTCTCCCCGCGTCCATTCTGATCTGCGGGATCTCCCCCTCGGCAAGGCCGTGGGTAGTGCCGCGAAGCCTAGGCAATCCACCGCCCCGAGGCAATGATCCCGGCGGTGCGTCCGCCGAGGCGACGGGGGCGCCCCGGCGGCGCGGGAGCCCTCACAGGGAGCGCCGGTACAGGGCCGTGGGCACCACGAGGGTTCCGCGCAGGATCTTCTCGTCGGCGACGGTGCCGGTGTCCCACCAGCCCTGGCGCTCGTAGAAGCGCCGGGCACGGGCGTTGGCGACCAGGACCCGCAACACGGCCTGGTCGGCCGTTCCCTGGGCCATCACCTCGTGCAGGGCACGGGCCAGCCTCCGGTTGGTCCCCGACCCCCACACCTCGGGGACGGAGTAGAAGGTCTCCAGGTCCACCACCGAGCGGGCCCCGTCCTCGGGGTCGGGGCCCGGCACGAAACCGGCGAAGGCCACCACGTCGCGGCCCTCCTCCGCGACCAGCACCCCGGCCCCGGGGGCGGTGAAGTCGCCGGTGAGCCGTCTCGACCAGACCCCGGCCAGGCGCTCGGGGTCCAGGTTCTCCAGCGCGTAGTCGGGGATCATCCCGCGGTAGGCGGCCTGCCAGGAACGGACGTGCACCCCGGCGATGGCCGGGGCGTCGTCGGGGTGTGCCTCACGGATCGTCATGAAGACCCATCCTGACCGTCGGGACCGCCCGGTGCCAGGGCCGCACGGCTCCGGGCGGCCGCGCCCGCACGCACGGGCACGCGGTCACTCGGCGACGGCGAAGCCGCCGTAGTCCTCGGCGAGCAGCAGCAGGTGGGGCTCGTCGAAGACCGCCGGGCCCCCGTGCGGCCCCGTCAGCACCTCGATCACCCAGTCCACGTCCTCGGCGTCGTCCTCACCCGCGAGCATGTCCCGGTGCACCCGGCAGGGCTCGTACCCCTGCTCCAGGAGCTGCTCGGCCAGCTCCTCCGCGTCCTCGCGTTCGGGCAGGGTCACCAGGACCGCGCCCCGCGTGTGCTCCGCCACGGCCGCTCCCTCAACTGATCCGCGGCGCACCTGGCCGCACTGCGTTATCCTGACGGTGTGTCGATGGGGACGAGTAACGCTGGCCCCGACCGGACGGACACAGCCTAGAGGCGGCTGTGCCGACCAAGCGACCCGGGGACGGTGTGAGCCCGGGGGCAACGACCAGCGCGAAGATCACCCCGGAGCAGCCGGAGGAACAGGTGCCCGCGTGCGTCACGGCGCACCCCAGTAGAACCGGCACGGACCCAACGAAGTGGGATCCGCAGCCGATCCGCCCAGCGGATCCGGTCGCGGCTCCAAGGAGGGTGGTACCGCGGGGCTCCGCCTCGTCCCTCCGTCAGGAACACCCCTGATGGAGAAAGGTACGACGGTGACCGACGACCCCCGGCCCGAATCCCGCGCGCTGCCCCAACTGCCCGCCCAGATCGACCTGCCCGCGACGGAGCGCGAGATCCTCGGCCGCTGGTCGAAGGAGAACGTCTTCCAGCGGTCGCTCGACCAGACCCGCGGCAACGAGAACTGGGTCTTCTACGAGGGCCCGCCCACCGCGAACGGTCAGCCCGGTGTGCACCACGTCGAGGCCCGCGCCTTCAAGGACGTCTTCCCGCGTTTTCGCACCATGCGCGGCTACCACGTCGACCGCAAGGCCGGCTGGGACTGCCACGGCCTGCCCGTCGAGGTCGCCGTGGAGAAGGAACTGGGCCTGAGCGGCAAGAAGGACATCGAGGCCTTCGGCATCGCCGAGTTCAACGACCGCTGCCGCGAGTCCGTCCTGCGCAACGTGGACGCGTTCACCGCCATGACCGAGCGCATGGGTTACTGGGTGAACATGGACGACGCCTACCGCACCATGGACCCGCAGTACGTGGAGTCCGTCTGGTGGGCGCTCAAGCAGATCTGGGACAAGGGCCTGCTCGTCCGCGACTACCGGATCAGCCCCTACTGCCCGCGCTGCGGCACCACGCTCTCCGACCACGAGCTGGCCCAGGGCTACGAGACCGTCACCGATCCGTCGGTGTACGTGCGCTTCCCGGTGACCTCGGGCCCGCTGGCCTCCCCCGAGCACCCCACCTCGATGCTGGTGTGGACCACGACCCCGTGGACGCTGGTGTCCAACACGGCCGTGGCCGTGCACCCGGACGTGGAGTACGTGGTGGCGACGGACGGCAACGAGCGGCTGCTGGTCGCCCGTCCGCTGTTCGAGAAGGTCCTCGGCGAGGGCTGGGAGCTCACCGGTGAGAGCTACGAGGGCGACGAGATGGAGCGCTGGACCTACCAGCGCCCCTTCGACCTGGTGCCCTTCGACGAGCCCGCGCACTACGTGGTGCTCGCGGACTACGTGACGGTCGAGGACGGTACCGGTCTGGTCCACCAGTCCCCCGCCTTCGGTGCCGACGACATGACGGTCTGCCGCTCCTACGGCCTGCCCGTGGTCAACCCGGTCCGCCCCGACGGCACCTTCGAGGCCGAGCTCCCGCTGGTGGGCGGGGCGTTCTTCAAGGAGGCCGACAAGACGCTGGTCCGCGATCTCAGGGACCGCGGCCTGCTCTTCCGCCACCTGGACTACGAGCACTCCTACCCGCACTGCTGGCGCTGCCACACCGCGCTGCTCTACTACGCGGTGCCCTCCTGGTACATCCGCACCACCGCGATCAAGGACGAGCTGCTCGCGCAGAACGACGTCACCAACTGGGTGCCGGAGAACGTCAAGGAGGGCCGCTTCGGCGAGTGGCTGCGCGGCAACGTCGACTGGGCGCTGTCCCGCAACCGCTACTGGGGCACCCCGCTGCCGATCTGGGAGTTCCCCGACGGCCGCCAGATCTGCGTGGGCTCGCTGGAGGAGCTGAGCGAGCTCAGCGGCCGGGACCTGTCCAACCTGGACCCGCACCGCCCCTACGTCGACGACGTCGTCATCCCCGACCCCGACGCCGATCCCTCGCTTCCCGAGGAGGAGCGGGTCGCCCGCCGCGTGCCCGAGGTCATCGACGCCTGGTTCGACTCCGGTTCCATGCCGTTCGCCCAGTGGGGCGCCCCGCACCGGGACGAGGAGACCTTCGAGGCCAACTTCCCCGCGCAGTACATCTCCGAGGCGATCGACCAGACCCGCGGCTGGTTCTACTCGCTGCTCGCGGTGAGCACCCTGGTGTTCGGCCGCAACTCGTTCGAGAACGTGGTGGTGCTCGGCCACATCCTCGCCGAGGACGGCCGCAAGATGAGCAAGCACCTGGGCAACGTCATGGAGCCCATCCCGGTGATGGACCAGCACGGCGCGGACGCCCTGCGCTGGTTCATGCTGGCCAGCGGCTCGCCGTGGACGGCCCGCCGGGTCGGCCACTCCGCCCTGGAGGAGATCGTCCGCAAGGTGCTGCTGACCTACTACAGCACCACGTCGTTCTTCACCCTGTACGCCAACGCCGGGAACGGCTGGAACCACTCGAAGCTGGCCGACGCCCCCGCCCCGCAGGACCGCCCGCTACTGGACCGGTGGCTGCTGTCCGAGCTCAACGAGGTCGTCCGCGACGTCACCGAGGCCATGGACGCCTTCGACACGACCGGGGCCGGGCGCCGTCTGACCGCGTTCGTGGACGACGTGTCCAACTGGTACGTGCGCCGCTCCAGGCGCCGGTTCTGGGGCGGTGCCGACACCCCGGAGGGCGCTGCGGCCTTCGCGACGCTGTTCGAGGCCCTGGAGACCGTCACCCTGCTGATGGCCCCCATCGTGCCGTTCCTGACCGAGCACGTGTGGTCGGCGCTGCGCCGCCCGCAGGGCGCGGACTCGGTGCACCTGGCGTCCTGGCCGCAGGTCCACGAGGAACTGATCGACCCCGACCTGTCGAAGAACATGGCGCTGACCCGTCGTCTGGTGGAGCTGGGCCGGTCCGCCCGCGTGGACTCGGCCATGCGTACCCGGCAGCCGCTGGCCCGCGCCCTGGTGGGCGCCCCGGGCTTCACCGAACTGCCGGAGCAGCTGCGCGCCCAGGTGGCCGACGAGCTCAACGTGGCCCGGCTGGACGCGCTGTCCACCGTCGGCGGCGACCTCGTGGACTACGTGGTCAAGCCGAACTTCCGTGCTCTGGGCAAGCGGTTCGCCAAGCGCACGCCGCTGGTGGCCAAGGCTATCCAGGCCGCCGACCCGGCTGTCCTGGTCGAGCAGGTGCGCGGGACCGGCTGGGCCCAGGTGCGGGTCGAGGACGAGCCGGTCGAGGTGAGCGCCGACGAGGTCCTGGTGACCGAGCAGCCCCGTGAGGGTTGGGCGGTGGCCTCCGAGTCCGGGGAGACGGTGGCCCTGGACCTGGAGCTGACCCCGGAGCTGCGCCGGGCCGGTCTGGCCCGCGAGATGGTCCGGATGCTCCAGGAGGCCCGTAAGAACAGCGGACTGGACGTGTCCGACCGGATCCGCGTGTGGTGGGCCGCCGAGGACGAGGTCGTCAGGCAGACCCTGTCCGAGCACGGTCGGATGATCGCCGGTGAGGTCCTGGCCGACACCTTCGTGGCCGGAGCGGGCGAGGACGCCCCGCACTCCGCGGAGTCGGAGGAGTTCGGGGTGGCCTTCACCTTCCGCCGCGCCTGAGAGGGCGTGCACGCCTGAGAGGCGACGAAGGGCCCCGCTCGGCCGAGCGGGGCCCTTCGGGGCTGTCCGGGGGAGGTCAGCCGGTGTAGGAGGAGTCCGGCTGCTTCCTGGGGTCCTCGCCGACCTCGTCGGTCGGCTCCTCGCCGGTGGCGCCGACGCGCTCTTCGGTTCCGTCCTCGGTCCGGTCGGGCCGAGACCGCTCCGGGGCCGTGTCCTCCTCGGTCCCCCCGGAGCCGGGGTCCGGGGTGTCCGTGTCCGGGGTGTCCGTGTCCGGGGTGGTGGCGCCCTCGTTGTCGAGGATGGCGGCGTAGGCCAGGACCGAGTCACCGTCCCCGGCCACCGCCACGTCGTCGGCGGGGGCCTCGTCGGCGGTCCGGTCCTCCTCAGGGGTCCCCTCGGGTTCCTCGGCGGCCTCGTCGGCCCCCTTCTTCGCGCCCTGCGGCCCCTGGTCCGCGTTCTCGGAGGCGCGGACCAGGCCATCGGTGGCGGTGTCCGCCGATGCCGCGGTACCGGTCCCAGCCCTCTCCCCGTCCCCGGCGGGCCGCTCCTCGTCGCCGGGGGCCTGCGCGGGGGTCTCCCGGGGTGCGTCGGCGGCCCCGTCCAGCTCGGGCTCGGCTTCGGGTTCGGGCCGCTCAACGCTCTGCAGCGGTTCGGTGTCCGTCACCGGCTCGGAGTACTCGTGGGGTGTCTCGGCCCCGGGTGCGGCCTCTTCGGGGACCGTGTCCCGGGAAGCGGTTGTCTGCTGCCCGGCGGGCGCTTCGATGTCCCGGGCCGTGTCCTCGGTGACGGGAGGTCCGTCCCCGCCAGGGGTCGGCCCGTGGTCCCGGTCGGCCTCGCCGGTGACGGCCGCGGGGATGCGGTAGGCGAACGCCCTGCCCGGGGCGTCGGACTCGGAGGCGGTCCCGGTCTCTTCGGCGCCGGGTGCGGCGGGCTCTTCCCCGGGGTCCTCGTCCGGGTCCTCCTCCGCGGAGGTCCCTCCGGGCGCGGGAGCCTCCTCGCCAGGGGTGTGCTCGGCGGTGGTCACGCCGTGCCCGGGTTCGTTCTCCACCGTCTCCGGCCCCGCGTCGGCCGGGCTGTCGGCTCCGACCGGCGCCTCGTCCCGGAGGGCCGGTTCCGGCCAGCTTCCGACAGTGGGGGTCTGCCAGCGGGGGATCTCGAACTCCGCTTCCTCTTCGGTCTCGTCGGCGGCCGTCCGGTTCCGGTCGCTGACGGGCTGCTCCGAAACGGCGGATTCCCGCACCGGCTGGCCAGCCGGTGCGGGTGCGCGCCGAGACTCCTCCGGTTCCCACGGTCGGGCCGGGGCCGTGTCGGCCGCTGTGGCGGCCTCCACGGGGACGGACGCCTTCCCCAAACCGTCCGTCCGTTCCGTGTCCGTTCTCGTCCCGCCGAACCGCCCCTGGATGATCGCGCCCAACAGTAGGAGCACGCTCAGCCCGCCGAGTCCCAGGGCGATGTACACCAGGGTGGTCTCGGCGAGGACCAGGGCAGCTGCGATGACGGCGATGGCCGCCAACACCGCCACGGTGGCGAGGAGGCTAAGGATCACGGGTCGACCAGGGCCTTTACACGTGTGGAGCCGGAGTCTTCAGTTGTTCGGAGCCGCATGGCCGCTGACGGGTCAGCGACGCTCGTGCGGAGCCTCGCCCGGGTGGAAGCCACCGTGCTGGGCGGGCTCGGGCTGACCGAACGGGTTGCCGCCGGGGCCGTGCTGCTGGAGCGCGGGTGCCCCGCCGGTCTGGGGAGCCATCGTCTGGAAGCCGCCCGTGGTGTTCGGGTTGGGCTCGACCGGCTTGCCCTCCTCGTTGAGCTCGCGCAGCTGGCGCTCGAAGTAGTCCTTCAGGCGGCTGCGGTACTCGCGCTCGAAGTCCTTGAGCACGTTGACCTTGTGCTCGAGCTCCTCGCGCTGCTGAACCAGGCTGCCCATGACCTGACGGTGGCGCTCCTGGGCGTCCCGGTCGAGGTTCTCCGAGCGGGCGCGGGCCTCACCGATGATCTGGTCCGCCTGGCGGCGGGCCTTGCCGAGGATGTCCTCGGACTCGTGGCGGGCGCGGCCGAGGGTCTCGTCCGCCTCACGGCGGGCGTCGGAGATCGCCTGGTCGGCGGTCTGCTGGGCGAGCGCCAGGACACGGGCCGCCGTGTCCATGTTCTCCTCGCCGCCCATGGCCAGGTTCGCACCGGTCATCGCCATCTGCTGCTGCGGCGCGGGCGGCTGGGGCTCGACGGGCTGCTGCGCCTGGACGGGCTCCGGGCGCATCTGCTCCATCTGCTGCGGCGCCTCGGGGGCCTGCTGCTCCTGGGGCTGCTGGAAGTCCTGCATGCCGGCGTTGGGGACCTTGCCCCGCAGGCACTCGGCGAGCTTGCCGCGCAGTTCCTCGTTCTCCTGGATCAGCCGGTCCAGCTCGGACTCGACCTCGTCGAGAAAGGCGTCGACCTCTTCTTCGTCGTACCCGGGTCGGAGCCGGGTGGTACTGAACTGCTTGTTCCGCACATCGGCGGGTGTCAGCGGCATGTTCGTCTCCTTGGCGCGCTTGGAGTCTGTCCGTAGGGACGCTACCTGATCGTGACCTTACGGCAATCCAGATCATGACCAAGACCACATATCGGAATCAGGGGCTGTCCTTTCCGCCCCCGCCTCCTACCCCACGCTGAGTATCAGGCTCCCCAGAATGCTCTGGAGGATGATCACGGCGAAGAAGAGGACCAGCACACTCAGGTCGAGTGCGATACTCCCCAGCCGGATCGGCTTGATAAACCTGCGCAGGAACCTCAGTGGCGGATCGGTGATCGTGTACACGATCTCAGCGAGCACAAGCACGAACCCGGTGGGCCGCCACGTCCGGGAGAAGGACTGCACCATCTCCAGGACCACCCTCGCTATCAGCACGAAGACAAACAGCTGCAGCAGGAAGGACAGCACGGACAGGACGATACTCACGGTCGTTCCCCGACCCAATCTCTGGACAAATGTGATGATCTAGCTCTGATTGAAGAACCCTCGCTCGGCGATCCGCGCCTTGTCTTCGGCGGTCACCTCGACGTTGGCCGGGGACAGCAGGAACACCTTGTTGGTCACGCGTTCGATACTGCCATGGAGACCGAAGATCAGACCAGCCGCGAAGTCGACGAGACGCTTGGCGTCGCTGTCGACCATCTCGGTCAGGTTCATGATCACCGGTGTACCTTCCCGGAAGTGCTCTCCGATCGTACGCGCCTCGTTGTAGGTACGTGGATGGAGCGTGGTGATCCGAGCCAGGTCGGCGGTTGAGGCAGTCATGGCCGTACCACTGCGTCGCTCACCCGTTCCCAGGTAGTCGCCGGAGTCCGGCACGTCCTCGCCTCGTACTTCCTCGCCTCGCGGAGTGTCAGCGTCGCGGTCACGCTGCTCCTCCACGCCCTCGTCGAAATCGTCGAACTCATCATATTCGTCCGCATAGCGGTGATCGTAACGGTCGTCCTCCACGAGGCCGAGGTAGACCGCCATCTTGCGCATCGCGCCGGCCATCTCATGTCCTCCGTCGTCCCCGCGGCCTTCACCGCAGCCGACTCCTCCGTCTTCGGCCCCTGCGCCCCGCGTACACGGGGTGTTCGTCCATTCGGGCGAACGCCACAGACAGGCCCCAAGGTCTATGTGGGGACATTACCCCACGATCGGTCCCCGGGAGCCGAGCAACGCCGTACCGAGTCGCAGGTGTGTCGCGCCCCGTCCGATCGCTGCCTCCAGGTCCCCGCTCATCCCCGCGGAGACCACCGTTGCCCGAGGGTAGTGATCCCGGATCACCCCCGCCACCTCCTGGAGGCGGGCGAAGGCCGCGTCCGGGTCTGTGCCGCGGGGGGCGACCGCCATCACACCGCCGAGGGTGAGCGCCCCGTGCTCGGCGATCCGCTCCGCGAGCCCGACCGCGTCCGCCGGATCCACACCTCCACGCGGGCCGATGACCCCGGCCTCGGAACCGGTGTCCAGGTTGACCTGTACCAGACAGGTGAGACTCCGACCCGCCGCAGCGGCCCGGTCGCCCAGCGCCCTGGCGAGTTTGGCCCGGTCGACCGAGTGCACCACATCCGCGTAGGAGGCCACAGAGCGCGCCTTGTTGGTCTGCAACTGGCCGACGAAGTGCCAGGTCAGACCGAGATCCGCGGTCTCCGCGGCCTTCGGGGCCGCTTCCTGGTCACGGTTCTCCCCGACGTCGGTGACCCCCAGAGAGGCGAGAATGCGCACATCGCTGGCCGGGTAGGTCTTCGTCACTCCGATCAGCGACACCTCCGAGGGGTCGCGGCCGGCCTTCTCGCAGGCCTCCTCGATCCTGGCCCGCGCGGCCCGGAGATTGGCGCGGATCTGCTCGGTGCGCGCGGGATCGGTGTGTGACACGGGTATTCCTTCTCTTTACTGCTGTGGCCGGATATGGCTGGGGTGTGGCCGGTTGCGGCCCCGCCGGAGGACCGCGCGGCTCAGGCCCTCGGAACTCCTCCGCGGGCCGGGGTGGCGAAGACCTCAGTCGCGCCAGAGGAAGGAGGCGAACCGGCCGGTGGGCGCGCCCCCGCGGTGGGAGAACAGTTCCGGGCTCTCCAGGGTGCAGCGGCCGTCAGCGAGGACGTCCCCGACCCCGGCTCGGCCCAGTTGGGCAGTGACGGCGGCGGTCATGTCCACACCCGTGCTGCCCTGCCTGGTGGTCGAGGCCGCCTCCGGGGTCCGTGCGGCGGTCTCGGCCTGGAGGTCGGGCGGAACCTCGTAGCACCGGCCGCAGATGGCCGGTCCGAGGAAGACGGTGATCCGGTCGCGTCGGGCGCCCTGGGCGACCATGGTGTCCACCAGGTTGACGGCCACGCCGTGCGCGGTGCCCAGCCGTCCCGAGTGGGCCGCGCCCAGCACCCCCGCCTCGCCGTCGGCGGCCAGAACGGGCAGACAGTCCGCCGCCATCGAGGCGAGCACCAGGTCCGGGCGGGTGGTCACCACACCGTCGCAGGTACCGACTCCGCCGGGCTCGGTGGCCACGAGCACGTCGGCGCTGTGGACCTGGTTCATCCACACGATCCGCTCGACGCCGAACCCGAGGTCCTCGGCCGCTCGGGCCCGGTTGGCGGTGACCGCCTCCCGGGTGTCACCGGTCCCCGGTCCGAGGTTGAGCGAGTCGAACGGCGGCCGGCTCACCCCGCCCTTGCGTTCGGTGACGGCGGCACGGACACCGTGTCCCAGGTCGATGATGTTCCCCATCGGATCGACGCGGTCCTTCCCTCGGCCCCGCGGGGAACCGGACGGTTCCGCCTCCGGGGGCGGCGACGGCCCCGCCACGAGGGTCGGGGCCGCTGACACGTCGATGGTACCGGGATGGTGGCGGACTACTTCAGGAACTCCGGCACGTCCAGGTCGTCGGGGTCGTCGAAGATGACTCGGCGCCGGGGCGTGGGAACCTCGCCGCGGCGTTCGGAGGCGTCCGAGACCGCGTGGATGTGGCTCGACTGGGTCTCCTGCTCGGCCTCGGGCTCCGGTTCGGGTTCCGGTGCGGGCCTTTCCTCGGCGGGGGCGGCCTGCGGCTCCGGAGCGGCCGGCTCGGGCTCGGGGTAGGAGACCTGGTGGCCGTTGCCCTGGGGCTGCTCGGGCTGGACCGGGGCCTGGGCACGCTGGGGCTCCGGAGCGGCCGGCTCCGGAGCGACCGGCGGCTGGACCGGCGGCATGGCGGGCCGTGAGGCCTCCTGCGCGGGCTGGGCCGGGCGGGAGGGAGTGATCCACGGCATGCTGGTGGCCGGCGCCCCGCTCGCGTCCGCGGTGGACGGCGCCGTCCTGGCCGACGGCTCCTCCCCACCGGACGTGATGCCTGCCGTGGGGGCGACGGCCTCAGGAGGGTCCACCGGCTGGCGCTCCCGCACCACGGCGCCGGTGACCTCGGGTTCGTCGAAGCCCGCCGCGATGACGGTGACCCGCACCTCGTCGCCCAGGGCGTCGTCGATGACGGCACCGAAGATGATGTTGGCATCGGGTGCGGCCGAGTTGGCGACCAGCTGCGCGGCCTCGTTGATCTCGAAGAGACCCAGATCGGAGCCGCCCTGGATGGACAGGAGTACACCGTGTGCGCCGTCGATGCTGGCTTCGAGGAGCGGTGAGGAGATCGCCAGTTCGGCCGCCGCGACGGCCCTGTCGTCCCCTCGCGCCGATCCGATCCCCATCAGCGCCGATCCTGCCCCCGACATGACCGACTTGACGTCGGCGAAGTCCAGGTTGATCAGGCCCGGCGTGGTGATCAGGTCGGTGATGCCCTGGACACCGGAGAGCAGGACCTGGTCGGCCGCCTTGAAGGCGTCCAACACGCTGACCTGTCGGTCCGAGATGGACAGCAGGCGGTCGTTGGGGATGACGATGAGGGTGTCGACCTCCTCGCGGAGCATCGCTATCCCCGACTCGGCCTGGGTCGCCCGGCGCTTGCCCTCGAAACCGAAGGGCCGGGTGACCACTCCGATGGTGAGCGCGCCGAGGGAACGGGCGATGTTGGCGACGACGGGGGCTCCGCCGGTACCGGTTCCACCACCCTCTCCGGCCGTGACGAAGACCATGTCGGCCCCCTTGAGGACCTCCTCGATCTCCTCACGGTGATCCTCCGCGGCCTTGCGACCGACATCGGGGTTGGCGCCTGCGCCCAGGCCACGGGTGAGCTCACGGCCGACGTCGAGCTTGACGTCCGCGTCACTCATCAGCAGCGCTTGCGCGTCGGTGTTGATCGCGATGAACTCGACGCCCTTGAGCCCCTCTTCGATCATTCGGTTGACGGCGTTGACACCGCCGCCGCCGATGCCGACGACTTTGATGACCGCGAGGTAGTTCTGCGGTGCTGCCACGACGAGGGGCCTTTCCGCTCGCATACGCCGTTCCGTCTCCGCGTCCGCTGGCCGGTGGCCAACGGGTGCGCCGGCGGTTCGGCATCCGGTTCTACAGTGTGCGTTTCGGGTGCTCCCGCCCGGCGGCCGCGTGAGCGGCCGCCTGTGGAGGACCCGGGGTCACCGGTACCGTCCTGCGTCTGCCGTCCGACCCTGACGGTCTGGATACGGCCCGCTCCGCGAAGCGGGGGCGAAACGGTTCCTGAGTACCCCGAAAAGCGTGTTTTACTGCGTGGTTGACAGTGGTTGTGCTTCCCGACAGTAAGCGGACTGTCGAGTACGGGCAACCGAAGACAGCTTCAGCCTAACGTCGTATAACGCGGGGAAGCGAAGTGCGCACTCGGCGCGTCGCGTCTGGAATGTCCTCGGCGCCTGTCGGTCGGCGGGTCCACGACCGTGCCCGTGGCCCCAACAGCCCCTTGCCCCGGGCTCTCCCCCGCGCTCCCCTCCCTTGGGAAACGTTTCACCGGACGATGGCCAAGTCCGGGGTTCCGACGTCGTAGACACGCCCCTCCTCCGGCGGGTGTTCACGCATCAGCACCCGCAGGACCTCGCTCTTGTCCTCGGCGCCCTGTGCCCGGCCCCATTCCACGAGGGCACCGTTGCCGAGTTCGACGGTGATCTGTTCCGTGTCGGTGGCGTCGATGAGCTGTATCTGGGCGATGAGGGAGTCCGGGGCGCCCTCGACGATGTCCGCCGCCGCCCGGACCTCGTCGTTCCCCTCGATCTCTCCGGTGACCCGGACCAGCGGGTGGGTGCCGGGACGGGTCGGTGAGTCCTCGATGCGCACCCCGTCACCGTCGACGAGCCGGTACTCCTCCCCCACCCGGACGGCGAGCAGGGGTCTGCGCTCAACGACCTCCACCTCGAGGGTCGCGGGCCAGCCCCGGGTCACCCTCGCGGACTCGACCAGGTCCAGGCTCTCGGCGCGCTCGCGGCCGCGGTCCAGGTCCACCCGTATCAACGGGGTCCCCGTGTCCACGGCCACGGCCGCGACGACCTCCTCCCTCGGCACCCGGTCCAGGCCGGTGACGGCGACGTCACGCACGACCAGCAGCCGGGAGCCGAGCAGCACCCACGTGACCACGCAGATCAGGGAGACGACGAGCAGTACCGCGAAGGCGACCTTCCAGGGGTCCGACCTCCGACGCGGCGCGGCCCCGTTCTTCGCCCTGGTCCGGTCAGCGCCCACGTGTGCTCCTCTAGCTGGTTTCCGTGCCTTCTGCCACCTCCGCGAGCGCCTCCACGATCCGCGGCCCCAGTTCGGTGACATCGCCCGCGCCCATGGTGAGGACGATGTCCCCGGGGCGGGCCAGTTCGGCGGCCCGACGCACGGCCTCGTCCCGGCCCGGCACGTACCGGACCCGGTCGTGGGACACACGGGAGGTGATGAGCTCGCCGGTGACCCCGGGTTCGGGGTCCTCGCGGGCCGCGTAGACCTCCATCACCACGACCTCGTCGGCCAGGCTCAGGGCCTGCGCGAACTCCTCGGCAAAGATACGGGTCCGGCTGTACAGGTGCGGCTGGAACACGGCGACGACCCGGCCTTGGGGGATCTGTTCCTCCGCGTCCTCGGCGAACGACCGCAGTGCGGCACGCGTGGCGCGCAGGTCGGCGTCGATCTCGGTGGGGTGGTGGGCGTAGCTGTCGTAGACACCCACACCGTTGCCCTCGCCCTTGAGTTCGAAGCGGCGGGCGGCCCCGGCGAAGTCCGCGATGCCCTCCACCGCGACCTCCAGGTCGTGGCCGAGTTCGTCGGCGACGGCGACCGCGGCTGCGGCGTTCAGGACGTTGTGGAGCCCGGGGACGGCCAGGGTGCCGTCGATCGGGTCACCGGTGGCGGTCTGGAGGGTGAACTCGGTGGTGAAACCGCGGGCGCGGATCCGGGTGATCCGGTAGTCCGCGTCCTCGGCCTCGCCGTAGGTGAGCACCCTCCTGCCGCGTTCACGGGCGAGTTCGGCGACGGTGCGGGCGCCCGGGTCGTCGATCCCGACGATCAGGGTGCGCTCGACCCGGTCGACGAACGACGCGAAGTTGGCGTGGATCTCGTCGATGCCGCTGTAGTTGTCCAGGTGGTCGGCCTCGACGTTGGTGACCACGGCGATCTTGGGCGAGAGCATCAGGAAGGACCCGTCGCTCTCGTCAGCCTCCACCGCGATGGCCTCGCCGATCCCGGCGTCGGCGCCCAGGCCGGTGGTGACCAGTTTGCCGCCGATCACGTAACCGGGGTCCGCGCCCAGGTGCTGGAGGACCACGGTGACCATGGAGGTCGTGGTGGTCTTGCCGTGGGTGCCGGAGATCGCGATGCCCTCGCGGTTCAGCAGGAGGGCGCCCAGGGCCGCGGCACGGGGCAGGATGCGGATGCCGCGGCTGCGCGCCTCGGCGAGTTCGGGGTTGTCCTCGCGGATGGCGGAGGAGACCACGAGCGTCTCGGCCTTGCCCAGGTTCTCGGCGGCGTGGCCCACATGGACTTCGGCGCCCATCTGTTCGAGTTCGCGCAGGGTCTCGCTGTCGCGGGCGTCGCTGCCCGAGACCTCGACCCCCGACTGCAGCAGCACGCGGGCGATACCGGACATGCCGGCGCCGCCCAGGCCGATGAAGTGGGTGCGGCCGAGCTCGTCGACGGGGACCGGGTCGGTCGGCTGGACCAGGCTCATCTTGCGTCCTTACCGTCGTCGTAGAAAACGTCGTCGCCCTCGTCCTCGGGCAACGGGAGTTCGGGGGTGGGCTTGTCGCCCCGGGCGATCGCCATGACCTCCCGGGCCAGTTCCGTGTCGGCGTCGCGGCGGCCCATCCGGGAGGCCGCCTCCGACATGGCCACGACCCGGTCGGTGTCGGTGAGCAGCGGGATGAGCTGGCCGGTGATCCACTCGACCGAGACGTCGGCGTTGCCGATCGACAGGCCGCCGCCGGCCTGGACGATCGGCTCGGCGTTCAGTGCCTGTTCCCCGTTGCCGATGGCAAGGGGCACGAAGGCACCGGGCAGACCCACCGCGGTGAGTTCGGCACAGGTCATCGCACCGGAACGGCACATGGCCACGTCGGCTGCGGCGTAGGCCATGTCCATGCGGTCCACGTAGGGGACGGCGACGTAGGGGACGCCGTCCTGGGTGAGGTCCTGGGGCTCGTCGGCGTTCTTCGGGCCGACGACGTGCAGGACCTGGACACCCGCGTCGCGGAAGGCCGCGGCTGCGTTGAAGGCGGTCTCGTTGAGGCGCTGGGCGCCCTGGGAGCCGCCGAAGATCAGGAGGGTGGGCAGGTCCGGGCGCAGACCGAAGTAGGCGCGGGCCTTGTCACCCATGGCCAGCCGGTCCAGCGAGGTGATCTGCTGGCGCAGGGGGATGCCGATGAAGCGCCCGTTGCGGATCTGGGTGTGGGGGTGCCCGGTGAACACGTGGGGGGTGAGCCGCGCACCGAGCCGGTTGGCCAGGCCCGGCAGGGGGTTGGCCTCGTGCACCACGATGGGGATCTTCCGGCGCCGGGCCGCCAGGTAGCCGGGGGTGGCGACGTAGCCGCCGAAACCGACGATGACGTCGGCCTGGAGCTTGTCCAGGTGCTCGCCCGCGGCGCTCAGCGCACCCGCGAGCTTGCCGGGGACCGTGAGCAGCTGCGGGGTGAGTCGACGCGGCAGGGGGACCGCCGGAATCAGGCCCAGTTCGTAGCCGCGCATGGGGACCAGCCGGGTCTCCAGCCCGCGCTCCGTTCCCAGGCAGAGGATCTCCGTGTCGGGGTCGATGCGCCGCAGCGCGTCCGCAAGGGAGAGTGCGGGCTCGATATGCCCGGCCGTGCCGCCTCCGGCTAGGGCTACCCTCATCGTCGCCGATTCCTCCTTGGCCGGTCACCCGCCGGGACCGGTCCGCTCTTGTTCTTGACCGTTGTCTTGGTGCCGCGGGCCTCCGGTTTGCCCGGGGCACGAGGCGTGGTGGTGCTCCTGGGGACCGTCGGACCGCTCCTCTTGTGGACGGAGGCGACGATGTTGTCCAGGCCAAGCCAGCTTAGAGCCCTTTGGACCCAACTGGGACCCCGGGCCGCCAGGGCTTTCTGCGCCTGGGGCTCGCTGCGGGCGATGGCGAGCAGCACCCCGAGCGCGATCATCGTCGGGATGAGCGAGGAGCCTCCGTAGGAGACCAGCGGAAGCGGGATACCGGTGACGGGGACCAGGCCGATGACGGCGGCGATGTTGATCATCGCCTGGCCGAGGATCCAGGTCACGATGGCGAAGGCGGCCAGCCGGGAGAACGGGTCCTTGACCCGGAAGGCCACGCGCAGCCCGGCGTAGCCGAGCATGCCGAACAGGCACAGCACCAGCAGGGTGCCGAGGAGCCCGAACTCCTCGCCGATGATGGCGAAGATGAAGTCGGTCTCGGCGAAGGGCAGGAAGCCCCACTTCTCCCGGCTGGCGCCGATACCGACGCCGAAGATCCCGCCGGTGCCCAGGGCGTAGAGGCCGTGCAGGGACTGGAAGCCGGCGCCCTGGGGGTCCGCCCCGGGGTCGAGGAAGGCCGTGATGCGGGTGATCCGGAAGGGCTCGATGGCGATGACGATCCCGGCCAACCCCAGGACCAGGAAGAACATGCCCACGAAGAGCTTGCCCGGAGCTCCCACCACCCAGAGCAGCCCCAGGAAGGTGAGCAGGAGGACCAGGGTGGTGGACAGGTCCGACCCCAGGAGCACGAGCAGGGTGAGCAGCCCGCAACCGGGCAGCAGCGGGATGAGCAGGTGCCGCCACTCGGTGAGCTCCTTGAGTTCCTCCTTGCGGGCGAGGATGTTGGCCCCCCACAGGGCGAAGGCGAGTTTGGCGGGTTCGGAGGGCTGCACGAGGACGCCGCCGACCTCCAGCCAGCGGATCGCGCCGTTGACCTCGGTGCCCTGGAAGGCGGTCAGCAGCAGCAGCGCGACGGACACGATCATGGCCGGGTAGCCGACGATCCGGAAGATCCACAGGGGCAGCTGGGAGGCGATCACCATGAACGGCAGGCCGATCATCGCCGACACCAGCTGGCGCTGGAACACGGAGAACGCCGACCCGGTCTCGGTGATGGAGTTGACCATCGTCGAGGACAGCACCATCACCAGCCCCAGGGCGATGAGCATCACCCCGGTACTGAGGATCAGGTAGTAGGAGGTGAGGGGTCGGTCCAGGGACCGGGCCCACTCACGCCAGAGCACCCGGTCGCGCCCACCGACCGCTGTCGTCGCCGCCATCCACACCCTCCGCACGATTCGCGCCTCAATACTTGCGTACCGGCGGGTCGGGAACCGTGGACATTTCCCGCGTGTTGGCCATCTTTGGCCGTGGCGAGGGGCACAGTGGGCGGACAGGAGGGAGCCCGCGCGCCTTTGGTGACGCACGGGCTCCACTCGGCTACACGCCGTTCACGATGGGCGCCGGCGAAACCCCGCCGGCGCCCGGACCAGAACCTCCGCGGTCGCTCAGCCGAGCCGGTGCACGGCCTCGGCGAAGAAGCGTCCGCGCTCCGGGTAGTTGGTGAACATGTCCATGGAGGCGGCGGCCGGAGCCAGCAGCACCGTGTCGCCCTCCTCCGCCAGGGCGGCGGCCTCAGCGACCACCGCGTCCATGACCGTGTGCTCCGGTGGCGCCTCGGCGGCAGGTCCCTCGACCTCCACCACCGGCACGTCCGGGGCGTGTTCGGCCAGGGCCTCACGGATGCGTTCCCGGTCGGCGCCGATCAGCACCGCGCCGCGCAGGCGGCCCGCCGCCCCGGCCACGAGGTCGTCGACCTCGGCGCCCTTGAGGAGACCGCCCGCGATCCACACCACACGGGCGTAGGAGTTGAGGGAGGCCGCCGCGGCGTGCGGGTTGGTGGCCTTGGAGTCGTCCACGTAGTCGACACCGCCGACCGAGGCCACGTGCGCGATGCGGTGGGGTTCGGGGACGAAGGCGACCAGTCCGGCCCGCACCGAAGCAGGTGCGACCCCCACCGAGCGGGCCAGGGCGGCGGCGGCCAGGGCGTTGGCGACGTTGTGCGGCGCGGCCGGACGCACATCGCCCAGGGTGGCGAGCTCCTCGGCGCTGCTGTGCGGCTGCTCCACGAAGGCGCGGTCCACGAGCAGGTCCTCGACCACACCGAGCTCACCGGCCCTGGGGGTGTCCAGACGCAGGCCCACCAGCGGGGTGTGCGGGTCGCCCTCCTCCTCGGCCAGGCGCACCGACCAGTCGTCGGCGGTGTTGACCACGCGGATGGTCCCGCGCGCGAAGACCCTCCCCTTGGCCCGGGCGTAGGGCTCGAGCCCGCCGTGCCAGTCCAGGTGGTCGGAGGCGATGTTGAGGACGGTGGCCGCGTACGGGCGGACGCTGTTGGACCAGTGCAGCTGGAAACTGGACAGTTCCACCGCGAGGATGTCGTGGACACGGCCGTCGGCGTCGGGCAGCACCGCCTCGACGACGGGGGTCCCGACGTTGCCGACCGCGAGCGCGTCCCGCCCGTCCGCGCGCAGGATGGACTCCAGCATGCGCACGGTGGTGGTTTTGCCGTTGGTCCCGGTGATGGCGAGCCACACCTGGTCGGCGGGTTTGAGCCGCCAGGCCAGCTCCACGTCCCCGATGATCTCGACACCGGCCTCGGCGGCCCTCGCGAGCAGCGGGGAGTCGGGGCGCCAGCCGGGCGAGGTGACGACGAGGTCGCAGTCCTCGGGCAGCGGAGTGTCACCCAGGACGACCTCGGCTCCGGCCTCGGTCAGCGGGGCGGCCGCGCGACGGGTGGTCTCGTCGTCGCGTCCGTCCACGACGACCACCCGGGCGCCCCGGGCCAGGAGCGCCCTGGCGACGGGGGGACCGGAGACGCCGAGACCGGCGACGCAGACCCGTGCGCCCGCGAAGGGGTCCTGGACCCCGGCGGGTTCGGCGGAGTGGGGTGTGGCGGAAGGGTCGTGGTGCGGCATGCCTCTACCTTGGCATCCATTCCAGATAGAACAGTCCGATGGCGATCGCCATGAACAGGCCCTGGATGATCCAGAAACGGATCACGATGGTGGTCTCGGCCCAGCCCTTGAGCTCGAAGTGGTGCTGGAGCGGGGCCATCCGGAACACCCGTTTGCCGGTGAGGCGGAACGAGGTGATCTGGACCATCACGGACATGGTGATGATGACGAACAGGCCGCCGATGAGCAGCAGGAGGAGCTGGGTGCGGGTGGTGATGGCCAGACCCACGATGAGTCCGCCCAGCGCCAGCGAGCCGGTGTCACCCATGAAGATCTTGGCGGGCGGTGCGTTGAACCACAGGAAGCCGATGCAGGCGCCGAGCACGGCGGAGGCCACCACGGCGAGGTCCAAGGGGTCGCGGACCGTGTAGCAGCTGGAGGTGAGGGCCTCCACGCAGGACTGGCGCAGCTGCCAGTTGCCGATGATGACGTAGGCGCACAGCGACAGGATGGTCGCGCCGGTGGCCAGGCCGTCCAGGCCGTCGGTGAGGTTGACCGCGTTGGAGAAACCGACGATGAGGAACAGCGCCCAGATGACGAACACGCCGATCATCAGCGGCGGTCCGAAGTCGCGGAGGAAGGACAGCTGGGGGGCCGCCGGGGTGTAGCCGTACCCGTTGGGGAACTGGGTGACGCCGTAGGCGAAGCCCACGCCGACGACGGCCTGGCCCACCATCTTCGCGCCGCTGCGCAGGCCCAGGCTGCGACGCTTGTAGATCTTGATGAAGTCGTCCAGGAAACCGACACAGCCCATGCCGACGAACAGGAACATCACCAGCAGGCCGGAGGCCGTGGGGGTGCTCCACAGCGCCAGGTGCGAACCGAAGTAGCCGATGACGGCGCCGAGGATGATGACGATGCCGCCCATGGTGGGCGTGCCCTGCTTGGTCTTGTGGCCCTCGGGACCGTCGTCGCGGACCTCCTGCCCGAACTTGAACCGGTACAGCAGCTTGATCAGCGGCGGCATGAGCAGCATGGAGACAATCAGCGAAAGCCCCGCCGCTACGGTGATGCCGATCACTGGACATCACCCTTGGTGATGAGGTCGATAACCCTTTCGAGCGCAGCCACGCGCGATCCCTTCACAATGACGACGTCTCCTGTGCGCATCCGTTCGCGCACCGCGTCGGCTGCCGCCTCCGCGTCGGGAACCCGGATGCTCTCACCGCGCCACCGCCCCTGCTGGGCGGCGCGTTCAGCGCCGACGGCGATCCCCTCGGCCTGCGCACCCACCACGACCAGGTGGGCCACACCGGTCTCTGCGGCCAGTTCACCCACCCTCTCGTGTTCGGCGTGGCCGTCATCGCCCAGCTCCGCCATGTGGGCGAGCACGGCGATGGACCGGCGGCCCCGGGCGAGCGCGCCCAGGGTGGTCAGCGCCGCACGCATCGACTCGGGGTTGGCGTTGTAGGCGTCGTTGACGAGAGTGGCACCGCGGTGTTCGGTGACCTCCATCCGCCAACGGCTGACCGGGGTCGCCGCACCCAGGGCGGCGGCGATGTCTTCGATGTCCATGCCCAGCTCGTCGGCGACGGCCGCGGCAGCCAGCGCGTTGCTGACCTGGTGGGCGCCGACCAGACCCAACCGGACCCGGGCCGTGCGGCCGCGCAGGTCCAGGGTGAAGGACGGGGCGCCGTCAGCTTCCAGGGCGACGTCGGTGGCGCGCACCTGGGCGTCCTCGGAGGTTCCGTAGAGCACCGTGCGGGCGGTGGTGCGCGAGGACATGGCGCGCACCCGGGGGTCGTCGGCGTTGAGGACGGCCACGCCGCCCTCGCCGCGCCGGTCGGTACCGGGCGGCAGGGACTCGACGAGTTCGCCCTTGGCCCTGGCGATGGCGTCACGGTCGCCGAACTCGCCCATGTGGGCGCTGCCGACGTTGAGGACGATGCCGATCCGGGGCGGGGCGACACGGCACAGGTGGGCGATGTGCCCGATCCCGCGGGCCGCGACCTCCAGCACCAGGTGCTTGGTTCCGGTGCCGGCGCGGAGCACCGTGAGCGGGTGGCCGATCTCGTTGTTGAACGAGCCGGCGGGGGCCACGGTGGGGCCCATCCGCTCGACGACCTGGGCGACCAGGTCCTTGGTGGTGGTCTTCCCGGAGGAGCCGGTGATCCCCACGACCTCCGTCCTGGCCGTTCCGCGCGCGGGGTCGCTGAGTTCGGTGGCCACGTGCCGGGCCAGCCGGGCCAGGGCCGCCACCACCTCGTCGTCGCCGCCGTCCACCAGCAGGTGGGGGGCGTCGACCGGGCGCGAGGCCAGAACCGCCACCGCACCGGCGGCGACGGCGGACTCGGCGAAGTCGTGTCCGTCGACCCGTTCACCGCTCAGGGCGACGAAGAGCGCTCCTGGCTCCACCTGTCGCGAGTCGATGACGACGGGGCCGTGGACGACGGCGTCGGGGCGCGCTGATCCGCCGATGGCGGTTTGGGTGATCTCAGCGATCCGATCGAGCGTGAGCGCGATCAAATCCACTCCTCATGTCAGGCCCGGCCCACGACGCCCCAGGGGCGTTGGCCACCCGGCCTCGGGTTCGGGTCAGGGGATGGCACCGCGGATACCGTGCGCGCGGTGCCGCGCCGGGCGACGGTTGCCGGCTTCGTACCGGGCCGTGGGCGCCACTGTGGGCGGCACGTGTCGGGCTGCGATTGCCGGACCTACCTTAGAACATGTTGAGGTGTCGGGGGTCCCGACGGGGCCCTGTGTGGAGCAATATGCTCCACTTCGTGATCGTCGGTGGTCCGGCCGCCCATGATCCGTACGCGTGCGGGTACAGGCACCACCGGGACACGGCTCACGGCCGTGCCCCGGAAATCGGACCGCACCGTGTGTGGCGCGTCCCCGCGTGTCGTGGGGTCAGAGCTGTTCAGGCGTCTTGTGCACGTCCTGGAGCGCGTTGCCGAGCCGCTCGCTCGCACGGGTGCGCAGAGCGTCCTCGATGGCCCCCCGCAGGACCTCGCGGTCGTCGAAGGGCAGGACCTCGCCCTTGACGTACTGGCCGGTCTCGTGGCCCTTGCCCGCGACCACGACCACGTCACCGGGTCCGGTGCGGTGCACACCCAGGCCGATGGCCTCCGCGCGGTCGAACTCGACGGTGACACGCGCCCGCTGGTCCTCGGGTACCTTGGCCACGCCCTCCAGCATCGCGGTGGCGATGGAGACGGGGTCCTCGGTACGCGGGTTGTCGTTGGTGATGATCAGCTGGTCGGCCAGGCGTGCGGCGGCCTCGCCCATCAGCGGGCGTTTGGCCCGGTCACGGTCACCGCCGCAGCCGACCACCATGGTGACCCGGCCCTCGGTGGTGGCCCGGAGGGCGCCCAGCACGGCCTCGATGGCACCGGGCTTGTGCGAATAGTCCACCAGCGCGGCGAAGTCCTGGCCGCCCCCGGGATCGCGGACCTCCACCGACTCCATGCGGCCCGGTACGCCCGGCGCCGCGGCCACACCGGCGATGGCGGTCTCCAGGGGCAGACCGGCCTCGACCAGGCCGACGATGGCCGCCATGGCGTTGGAGACGTTGAACGGCCCGGGCAGCGCCACGGACGCCCGGGCCTCCATCCCGCCCGGTCCGACGATGCGGAAGGTGCTGCCGGTAGCGCCCAGTTCGACGTCCACCGCGTTCCAGTCGGCTTCCATACCGTTCTCGGGACCCGCGTCCGAGCAGCCCTGCACGGCGAAGGTGGTCACCGGGACGTCGCCCCGCCCCTGGACCATGTCCACGAGCGCGCGGCCGAAGCGGTCGTCGGTGTTGACCACCGCGATGTCGCAGTACTCGGGGGTGAACAGGCGCGCCTTGGTCTCGAAGTAGTCGCGCAGGTCCGGGTGGAAGTCGAGGTGGTCCTGGGACAGGTTGGTGAAGACGGCGACGTCGTAGTGGGTACCGCCGACGCGCCCCAGGGCCAGGGCGTGGCTGGAGACCTCCATGGCGGCGGCGGTGACGCCGCGCTCACGCATGACCGAGAAGAGGCCGTGCAGGTCGGTGGCCTCCGGGGTGGTCAGGGAGGAGGCGACGCGCTCGTCGCCCACCCTCATCTCCACGGTGCCGACCAGGCCGGTGCTCATCCCGGCCTGGCGCATACCGGACTCGATCAGGTAGGTGATCGTGGTCTTTCCGCTGGTGCCGGTCGTGCCGACCAGGAGGAGGTCCTTGGCGGGGTCGTCGTAGACCCAGGCCGCCGCCGTGCCGAGCGCGGCTCGCGCGTCCGGCACGACCACCACGGGCAGGCCGGTCTCGGCGGCGCGGTCGGCCCCCGCCGCGTCGGTGAGGATGGCCGCGGCCTCGGCCTCGGCGGCCTGCTGAGAGAAGTCGGCGCCGTGCGCGCGGCTTCCGGGCAGGGCGGCGTAAAGGTCGCCTTGGCGCACCTTGCGCGAGTCGTGGGTGATGCCGCGAACGTGCACCTCCCGGCCGGGCATCTCGGCTGGACGGTCCGCGCTCAGGTCCGGGCGCAGAAGTGTGGTGTCCGGCCCGAGCAGCGTTGCGAGGGCGGACAGTGGACGGAGTTTGGTGTGTTCAGGTCGCATTACCGGTGGCACGTGTGGAGGTTAACGGCTGCGGGGGGCCTGCTGGTAATTTCCACGCTGCGTTCTTCGGTGATTCGCTGGCCCGGGGTGCGCCGGAACCGGGCGCCCCGGTGAGCGACGGTCTGGGGAGGGGTTGTCGGTGGGTGGATTTCCGCTGGTGCTCGACGGCGGGTTGGCGACGCGTCTGGAGGCCTACGGACGCGATCTCGGCGGCGGGCTGTGGTCGGCACGGCTGCTCGCCGAGGAGCCGGAACTGATCGCGCGGGTGCACCGGGACTACTTCGAGGCGGGCGCGGACGTGGCGATCGCCGCCGGGTACCAGGCCAGCGTGGAGGCGTTCACCGCGCGGGGGTACTCCCGGAGCGAGGCGCTGGGCCTGTTGGCCCGCTCGGTGGAGCTGGCGCTCACGGAGCGGGACGCGTGCGGCTCGGGGCTGGTGGCCGCAGGGGTGGGACCCTACGGCGCCGCGCTCGCGGACGGTTCGGAGTACACCGGCGCCTACGACCTGGACGAGGAGGGCCTGTACTCCTGGCACCGGGAGCGGTGGCGGGTACTGACCGGGGCCGGGGCGGACCTGGTGGCGTGTGAGACCCTGCCCTCCCTGGCCGAGGCCCGGGCCCTGGCTCGGCTGCTGTCCAGGACCCCGGGGGTCCGGGCGTGGTTCAGCTTCTCCTGCGCGGACGGCACCCGGATCAGCGACGGCACCCCGCTGCGGGAGGTGGCGGCCGAGCTGGCCCCGCTGTACCGGCGGGGGCTGCTGGTGGCGGTGGGGGTGAACTGCGTACCGCCCCGGAACGTGCCGTCACTGCTGGCCGAGGTCGCGGCGGCGGGACTGCCCTCGGTGGCCTACCCCAACTCGGGTGAGGTCTGGGACGCCCGGGGCCGACGCTGGACGGGCAGCGGCGACACGGAGGGGTTCGGGGAGGCCGCCGCCGGATGGTGCGAGGACGGCGCCGTCCTCGTGGGCGGCTGCTGCCGTACCGGCCCCGAGCACGTGCGTTCCGTCCGCGCCCGGGTGGACGCGCTCCCCCGGTGAACCCCTCCTTTCGCCGGATCCTGCCGCCAGGGGCAGGTCCGGCGCCGAAATCGCCCCTGGTAGCAGGATCACCGCGGTTCGGACGGGCCTCGGGCACCGCGGGCCCGGATCAGCCCGCGTCCTCCTCCTCGATCAGGCGGATCGCCGGGGGCTCGGTCTCCGTCGGCGGAACCTTCATCGTCTTGAGCGCGAAGGACATGATGTCGTTGAACACCGGCCCCGCGGCCTCGCCGCCGTAGTAGGTGTCCTCCGGATCGTGCAGCACCACCTGGACGATCAGCTCGGGGTCGTCCGCGGGGGCGAACCCCGCGAAGGTCGCGGTGTAGTCGCCCTCGCTGTAGGCACCGGTCTCGGGGTCGAGCCGGTTGGCGGTACCGGTCTTGCCCGCCACCCGGTAACCGTCGATCCGGGCCTGCGGTGCGGTGCCCTCGTCACTGGTGACCGCCTCCAGCATCAGGGCGAGCTGGTCGGCGGTCTCCTCGCTGATCACCCGGGTCCGCTCGGGTTCGTCGGCGGGCGTGAACTCCCCCTCGGGGTCGACCGTGCCGGCGACGAGCCGGGGTTCGACGCGGACCCCGCCGTTGGCGACGGTGGCGTAGACCAACGCCATCTGGGTGGCGTTCACCGTCAGGCCGTGCCCGATGGACACCGACGGCAGCTGGGTGCCCCACCAGTCGTCGGGGTCGGTGAGCACACCCGCCTCCTCGCCCGGTAGTTCGAGGCCGGTCGGCTGCCCCAGACCGAAGTCCGTGAGGTAGGAGTGCAGGACCCCGCGGCCCACCTGGTCGGCGATCTTGATCGTGCCGACGTTGCTGGACTGGGCCATGATGCCGTTGACGGTCAGGCGCTGGGTGCCGTGGTTGGTGGAGTTGCGGAAGGTCCGGTCGTAGTACCGGAGGGCGTAGGGCACGGTGTAGACCGTATCCGGGGTGGTCAGGCCCTCCTCCAGGGCGGCCGCCGCGGTGATCACCTTGTTCGTGCTGCCCGGCTCGAAGGTCGTGGCCACCGCCCCGTTGGACCAGTCCTCGGGCCCGCTGGCGGAGATGTCGCCCTGCACGTAGGTCGGGTAGTCCGCCATCGCGAGGATCTCGTGGTCGGTGTTGGTGACGACGACGCTGCCGCCCGCGGCGTCCAGTTCCTCGACCCGTTCGGCCAGCGCCCGCTGGGCGTACCACTGCAGGTCGCCGTTGAGGGTCAGGCGCACGTCCTGGCCCGGCTCGGGTTCGCTGGCCAGGCCGCCGGCCATCGGGATCTGGGTGCCGTCGCGACCCACCTCGACCTGGCGTTTTCCCGCCTCCCCCGCGAGGGTGCCGTCGAGGTAGCCCTCGAGGCCCTCCAGGCCGTACCCCTCCGAACCGACGAAGCCGACCAGGTCGGCGGCGCCGGTCTGGTCCGGGTAGACACGCTTGTAGTCGACCTCGGCGCCCACCCCGGAAAGGCCGAGGTCGCGCATCTCCTGCCAGTCCGCGGGTGCGACCTCGGTGGCCACCACCTGGTAGCGGCTGGGGGTGGCGTCGACCTTGGCCCCCACCTCCTCCTCTTCCAGGCCGAAGCGGGTGACCAGCTCGTCCACGAGCTCGTCGCGCTCGTCATCCTCGACCTCCTGGGGGTCGACGAAGACGTTGCGGACCTCCACCGACAGGGCGAAGGGCTTGCCGTCGGCGTCGGTGATCTGGCCGCGCAGGGTCGGGATCTCGATGGTCTGCAGGCGCAGGTTGGCGGCGGCCTCCGCGTAGGTCTCGGCCTCGAACCCCTGGATCTGGGTGAGCCGCCCGGCGAAGAGCATGATGATGACGACGATGATGGCCCCGGCGACCTTGATCCGCTTGGCCGGTTCGCCCGGGCGGAAGGTACGGCGCAGCAGCGGCGGAGGCGGGGGCGGAGGTGCCGGGTTCCTGCGCCTGGGCCGCTCGCCGCCCCTCCTCACCTGGCGCGCCGAGCTCCCCCGGGAGCCGGTGCCGGCGCCGCCGCGCGTACGGGCGGCACCGGCCGGACGCCGGGGTTCACGCTGGGGGCGTTTGCTGGGCCGGGCACCGGAGCGGCCTGCGGCTCCGGGCCTGCGGGGGTCGCGGGGGCCTCGGTCCCGGGGGTTGCTCACTCACCGCTCCCGGGGTCCCCGGTGATCCCACCGTTGTCCAGGTCGAGGAAGAGCGGGGCCTCGCCCTGCTCCATACCCATCTCCTCGGCCTCCCTCGAGATGCGCTCGGAGGCCTCCAGATGCGCCACGGTGTCCTCCATCTGCTGCTCCGTGTAGGAGAGTTCGCGGTTCTCCGACTGAAGGCTGGTGATGGCGTACGCCTCCTGGGCGACGACGCTGCGCAGTACCAGGAGGGCCACCAGCGAGCCGCCGAGCAGGCACAGGATCAGCAGGACGAAGGGGATCCTCGGTGCGGTCCCCGCACCGCCGGAGCGGGTGCTCCGTGCCGTCGACGCGGGACGCGGGGGACGCCGGGCCGCCGCGGGGCTCCCCGTGGCCCCGGTACGCCTCGATCCCGTTCCCCGCCCCTTCGTGGTGCGGCGCGTGTCCGTCTTCGTGCCCATCTGCTCTCCCTACTGCCGCGACGGCCAGCGCACACGTTCGGCCGCCCGCAGGCGTGCCGACTGTGCGCGCGGGTTGCGTTCGTTCTCTTCGTCCGTGGGAGACTCCGAGCCCCTGGTGAGGAGCCGGAGTTCCGGTTGGCGGTCCGGGAGGGGGACCGGAAGGTCGGCGGGTGTGGTGTCGGTGGCCAGGGCCGCGAGGGCCTTCTTGGTCATCCGGTCCTCAAGGGAGTGGTAGGACAGCACCGCGATGCGGCCGCCGAGCCCGAGGCGGGAGATCGCGGCGGGCAGGGTCTCCCGGAGGATCGAGAGTTCGGCGTTGACCTCGATGCGCAGTCCCTGGAAGGTGCGCTTGGCGGGGTGGCCGCCGGTGCGCCGGGTGGCCGCGGGGATCGCCTCCCGGACCAGCTCGGCCAGTTCACGGGTGGAGTCGATGCGGCCCTGCGCGCGGCGGCGCTCGATCGCCCTCGCCACACGGGAGGCGAAGCGCTCCTCGCCGTAGGTGCGCAGGACCCGGGTGAGTTCGGCGACGGGGTAGTCGTTGACGACCTCGGCCGCACTGAGCTCCTGGGTGCGGTCCATGCGCATGTCCAGGGGCGCGTCCTGGGCGTAGGCGAAGCCCCGGTCCGTCTCGTCCAGCTGCGGTGAGGAGACGCCGAGGTCCAGCAGGATCGCGTCGGCCGTCTCCGCCCCGGCCTCGTCGAGAGCGTGCGGAATGTCGGAGTAGACGGCGTGTACGAAGTGGGTCCGGTCGGCGTAGGGCGCCAGGCGCCTGGCACTGCGCTCCAGAGCCGTGGTGTCCCGGTCGACACCGACCAGTCGCATGGTGGGGCAGGCCGCGAGCAGGGCCTCGGAGTGCCCTCCCAGGCCGAGGGTTCCGTCGACGAGAACCGCCCCGGGGCGGCTGAGCGCAGGGGCGAGCAGCTCCACGATCCGATCGAGCATGACCGGGACGTGTGCAGCGGCCCCGCCGGGCTCCTGCGGCACGGATCCGTCCGCCTGCGGTGCGTCGTCGTGGTTGCTGTGCGGTGAGCCGTGCCCGTCGGGCCGCTCGTGCTGCCGGTGGTCCCCCATGCGGTGCTGTTCCTCCACGCTGTCGCGGTCTCCCCCTGAGTCCGTGTAGCGCACTGGGCGCGCTCCACGGTGTCCTGTCGCGTGGCCCCGTCCGGAGTTCCGGCGGGCCTCCGGACACGGCCGCTATTGTCCACCTTCTCGGTGGGCGCTCGCTCACGGTCTGGCACCGGGGAAGTCGCGCCAGCTCGTGTGACCGTCTCCGGAGACCTCTACCGGTCCCGGCCTTGCATGGATCCTGTGCTGGTTCGCGGGAGCGGAAGAGACCGCCCCGCTCTCACAGCACCCCGGGCAGCACCTCCTCCGAGAGTTGCGAGAACACCTGCTCCTGGTCCGTCTCGTACTCCGACCACGCGGCGGCGTCCCAGATCTCCAGACGCGTGTTGGCACCGATGACGACGCAGTCGCGGTCCAGGCCCGCGTACTCGCGCAGCTTCGGAGGGACCGTGACCCGGCCCTGCTTGTCACAGGACTCGTCCGACGCGCTGGCGAAGAGGACGCGGCTGTAGTCGCGGACCGCCTTGGCAGTGACCGGAGCCGAGCTCAGGGCGTCGGTGATGCGGCTGAACTCGGCCGCCGGAAAGACGTAGAGGCAGCGCTCCTGGCCTTTCGTGATCACCAACCCCCCCGACAGTTCGTCGCGGTACTTCGCGGGAAGGAACAGCCGTCCCTTCTGGTCGAGGCGAGGTGTGTGGGTGCCGAGAAACACACGCTCACCCCCCTCACTCCCGAGTGGAGAATTCGCCCTCTCCACGATGCTCCACCTTACTCCACTCCTCCCCACCGTCAACAGCTTCAATCGGGCCCCACCAACCCAAGAAACGACAAATGCGCAGGTCATAGCGTCGGGGTGCGAATGGGGCCAGCCAGCGCCTCCGTGCGTCGCACCGGGGCCGCCCGCCGCCCGGGCCCGACCTGCCCGACAGCCCGGAACAGCCCGCGTCACCCCGGCACGGGGCAGGACCCGGAACCGCGGCGTTCGGGGGCGACATTCGGGGGTTTTCCGCATCCGTCCCGTTATCGTGAACGGCTCTCCCGCCAGTGA
This sequence comes from Nocardiopsis sp. iso_40, assembly GCF_056173285.1. Classification (NCBI taxonomy): domain Bacteria; kingdom Bacillati; phylum Actinomycetota; class Actinomycetes; order Streptosporangiales; family Nocardiopsidaceae; genus Nocardiopsis; species Nocardiopsis sp. iso_40. The sequence continues at coordinate 4,122,973 of NZ_CM149666.1, forward strand.
TCAGGGGAACGGTTCCGAAGCTTTGACCACATCGATGCCCAGGGGAATCATCCGGAGACCGATTCCGGCACTTTGGTTTGCAATCGGTCTGATTGGCCCTAGCCTCGGATCGATACACCGGGACATACTGAGTGAGAGGGGTCTCGTGTCACTCGGCACACAGCACGACGGTCACGGGGGCGGCGTCCTGGGGGACGTCGGTGACGTCGTCACCGTCGCCGACCGCGTCCGCGGCGCGATCGAGACGGTCATCGAGGGCAAACCCGAGGTGCTGCGCATCGCGCTCACCGTCCTTCTCGCCGAGGGCCACCTCCTCATCGAGGACGTCCCCGGTGTGGGAAAGACCATGTTGGCCAAGGCGCTGGGCCGTGCCGTGGACTGCTCCGTGCAGCGCGTCCAGTTCACCCCGGACCTGCTGCCCAGCGACATCACCGGGGTCAGCGTCTACCACCAGGACCGCAGCGAGTTCGAGTTCAACCCCGGCCCGGTGTTCGCCAACATCGTGCTCGGCGACGAGATCAACCGCGCCTCGCCCAAGACCCAGTCGGCCCTCCTGGAGTGCATGGAGGAACGACAGGTCAGCGTCGACGGGCAGACCCGGGAGCTGGAGCGGCCGTTCATGGTCGTCGCGACACAGAACCCGGCCGACATGGAGGGCACCTACGCCCTGCCCGAGGCACAGCGGGACCGGTTCATGGCGCGTGTCTCCGTGGGCTACCCCTCGCCCCAGGCCGAGCTGGACATGATCGACACCCACGGATCCCGGTCGCCCCTGGAACAGTTGACCCCCGTCACCGACACGGCCGAGGTCCGCTCCCTGGCGGACCGGATCCAAGGCGTCCACGTGGCACCGGGTATGCGCCGCTACGTCGTCGACCTGGTCAACTCCACCCGGACCGCCCCCGAGCTCAACCTGGGTGCCTCGCCCCGCGCCACCCTGCACCTGGTGCGCGCAGCACGGGCCCACGCGGCCCTGGAGGGGCGCCACTACGTCGTCCCCGACGACGTGCAGGCCCTGGCCGTGCCCGTCCTGGCCCACCGACTGCTCCCCGGCCCCGAGGCCCAGATGGAGCGGCTCAGCGCCGAGCAGATCGTCGCCAAGCTGGTCGCCCGCCTCCCCGTGCCCGGGCCCCGCTGACCCGCCCCTCCCCCGGCGTCCACCCGCCGCCCCGAAGAGTCCCCCGACCCCGAGAGACGGTCATGCGCCCGCACCGAACCCTCACCGCCCGCGGCGGCCTGATGCTGTTCTTCGGCGTGGTGGCCCTCGTGTGCGGTTTCGTCATCGGCCAGCGGGAACTGGTGGGCGTGGGCCTCTTCCTGGCCCTGGTACCGCCGGTCTCCGCCCTGACCGTGCTGGGCGCGACCGGCCGTGTGGTGCACAGCCGGGCCCTGCGCCCGCAGCGCGTCCCGGCCGGAACCGACACCCGGGTCCTCGTCCGGATCGGCAACTCCTCCCCGAGCTGGCCGGTCAGCTGGGTGCGGATCGAGGACACCCTCCCGGTCCGGCTCGGCTACGAACCGCGCTACACGGTGGGACACCTGCCCCCGCGCGCCGTCCGCGACGTCACCTACCTGGTACGCCCAGCGGTCCGCGGCCGCTACCCCGTGGGACCCCTGCGGGTGAGCGTGCTGGACCCCCTGGGCTGTGTCCGGGTGACCCGCATGGTCGGAGCGCCCACACCCCTGCTGGTGACCCCGCCGGTGGTCGCGCTCGCCCCGCTCAGCGCGTCGGACGGCTCCCTGGGGGAGAACACACCGCGCCGGTCGGTGACCGGGGTCGGCGAGCAGGACCCCATCCCCCGTGAATACCGCCACGGCGACGAACTGCGCCGGGTGCACTGGCGCTCCACGGCCAAGCACGGCGAACTGATGGTGCGCAGGGACGAACAGCACTGGCGGGAGCACAGCACCCTGCTGCTGGACACCCGGTACGGAGCGCACTCCGGCGAGGGGCCCTGGAGCTCGCTGGAGACCGCGGTCAGCGCGGCCGCCTCGGTCGCGGTGAACCTCCTCGACACCGGGCACGAGCTGCGCCTGCACACCGAACGGGGCCGTCTGCACACCGAGAACGCCTCCGGGGTGCTGGACGGGCTCGCGACCGTGGAGTCCTCCGAGACCGTCGGCCTGCGGGGCGGTATCAGCGCCCTGGAGGGGGCCCGGGGCGTCTCGGCCCGGCTGGTGGTCGCTGTCCTGGGCGCCCTCTCCGCGGAGGACGCCCTGGCCCTGTCCCGGGTCAACGGGTCCGGACTGCACGTGGCGGTGCTGTGCACCCGGGCCGCCTGGGCCTCGGCCGAGGACCTCCGGCGCACCGCCGAACTGCTGGCGGCCAACGGTTGGCGCGTGGTGCCCGTTTCCGACCCCACCGAACTGCCCCCGCTGTGGCACCGTGCGACCTCCCCCACCGGCGGGGGCCGTCCGGCGCCCGCGGGGGCCCGCGCCCCCTGGGAGGGGTCCCGTTGAGAGCACTGATGCCCCTGGCCGCCCTGGTCTCGATGCTGGCCGCGCTGCCCCTGCTGGGCGGGCTGGTACGCGGCGGGGACTGGTGGGTTCCGGCCGCCCTCCTCATGGCCGCCACGACCGCCGTGTCCGCCCTGTACCGGCTGAGCGGCCGCAACTCCCTGCCGGTGCCCTTCCTCCAGGTGTTCGCGGCGGCCCTGCTGTTCACCCCGCTGTTCGCGCCGGGGACGGGCTTCCTGGGCGTCGTGCCCACCCCGGCCACCTTCGAGCACGCCTGGGCCCTGTTCGAGCAGGGCGTGCACAACATCAACGTCAGCGCTCCCCCGGTCGTGCCCTCCGAGGGCCTGCGGATGATCATCGCGCTGACCTTCCTGGTGTTCGCGGTGACCTCGGACTTCCTGGCCGTGACAGCGCGCTGCCCGGGGATGGTCGGCGGTCTGCTGCTGGCACTGCTCCTGGTTCCGCTCACCGTGGACGACACGGGCCTGACCTGGGTGCAGGCCGGGGTGTGCGCCGCCGGCTTCCTCGCCCTGCTCGCCGCGGACATGTGGGCCCGGAGCCGCTCGTGGGGGGTGATGGTCCCGGACGGGCCCGACCCCGCGAGCCGGTTCAGCGCCAGGGCCGTCCGGCTGGCCACCGTGGGCGCCGCCGCGTCCACAGCGATCGTTCTGGCCCTGGTCCTGCCCCTGGCGGTGCCCTCCCTGAGGACCGACGCCTTCTACACGATGGCCGACGACACCCAGTTCGGGTCGGGCGACAACGTGACCACCACGCACCCGCTGGTCTCGCTCCGGCGCGACCTGGCCTCCTCCTCCGACCGGACCGTGCTGACCTACCGTTCGGACTCCGACTCCCCCGAGTACCTGCGCACCTACGTCCTGGACGAGTTCGACGGCGAGAACTGGACGATGTCCCCGGTCTACGCCGGCCGTGACTCCGGCCTCGACGACGTCCTCCCCCTCCCCGAGGGCTGGGACCAGGACACCGGAACCCCGGTCACCACCCAGGTGTCCCTGGAGTCCGACGCCCCCCGGATGGAGTTCCTGCCCCTGCCCTATCCCACACGCTCGGTCGAGGTGTCCGGTGACTGGTACGTGGACTCCGACACCCTGATGGTCTTCACCACCGACACACCACCGACGGGGTTCAGCTTCACCGCCGAGTCCGCCCAGACCGAGCCCGACGCCGAGGCCCTGGCCGAGGCCGGAGTGCCCCGCTCCCTTTCCCGCGACTACCTGGACCTCCCCCGGGACCTGGACGAGAGCGTCCGGGAACTCACCGACTCCCTGACCGAGAACGCCGACTCCGCCTACCAGCGCGCCACCGCTCTCCAGGACTTCTTCACCGGCGGTTCCTTCACCTACGACCTGAGCCCGCCCTCGGTCCCCAGCGACGCCGACCCTCTGGTCCACTTCCTGACGGAGGACCGGATCGGCTACTGCGAGCAGTTCGCCGGAGCGATGGCGGTCATGGCCCGTCAGGCCGACATCCCGGCCCGGGTCGCGGTGGGATACACCGCGGGCGAGCAGATGGGCGACGGCCGCTGGTCCGTGTCCGTCGGCGACGCGCACGCCTGGCCCGAGCTGTACTTCGAGGGGACGGGCTGGGTGCGTTTCGAGCCCACCCCCTCCTCCTCCCGCGGGCAGGGTTCGGCCTCGGTTCCCGAGTACACCTCCGGCGCCGACGTCGACCCCGCACCGATCCCCGACACCGAACCCTCGGAACGCGACGCGCCCGAGCCGAGCGAGACGGACGAGGAGGAGCCCCGGCCCTCTCCCGAGGAGAGCGGCTCCGCCGAGGAGGAACCCACCGAGGCGGTCGGCGGCACGGCGGACGACGCCGCAAACACCACCGGAATGCCGTGGCAGCCGGTGGTCGGGGGCCTGCTCGGCGTCCTGCTGTCGTTGGCAGCCCCGGCCCTGGCCCGGGGTTTGGTTCGCTGGTCGCGCCGGTCCGCGCTGGCCTCGCCCGGAGCCCCGGCCGCACACACGGCGTGGCGGGAGCTACGCGACACCTGTATCGACCTGGGGGTGGACTGGTCGCTCACGGAGAGCCCGCGGGCGACCGCCCTGCGGCTGAGCGCCCTCGGGCGGGACGGCGCCCCGCTACCGACCGACGTCCGGGCCGCTCTGTGGCGCCTGGCCCTGGCGGAGGAGGCGGCTCGGTACGCTCCCGACCCCGCAAGCGGCGGTCGACCGGCCGAGGACCTGGGTACGGCCCGGTCCGGGCTGGCCGCCGCCGCGGCCGGAGGCGACCGGTGGCGCGCCGTCCTCCTCCCCCGTTCCCTCGCGCCGTGGCGCCGTCCTCGGATCGAGGCCGCGGCCGCTCCCGCCGTCCCCTGACCGGGCCCGACCGGGTACGCCGGGGCCCGGTCGGGCGGTGGTGGTGTCGGCGGTGCGGCCGCGAGCCGCCCACCTGATCTCCGGTCGGTGGCCGCCCCGGAGACCGGTGGAGCGCACGGGCCCGGAGGACACCGGAAACAGGGCCGGGCCAGGGTGCGCGAGAGGCGTGGGTGAGACGGGAGAGGGCACCGGAGAACAGGACGCGAAAGAACGGTGGGGCCCGCACACGGTAACCGTGTGCGGGCCCCACCGTCACGGAACACGAGTGTTCACGGTGCCCGTCTGACTGCAGGGGCCGGGGCCCGACAGGGGCGAGTTCCTACTCCTCGCCCTCCTGGCGGCGACGCCACCGCTCCTCGAAGCGGTTCATCATGCCCGGGCGCTTGCCGCCCCTGCGCTTGTGTCTGGGCTCGGCCTCGGCCTCGGCCATCATCGCCTCCGCACCGCCGCCGGCGGACTTGCGCCAGGCGTTGGCGCCCAGCAGGAAGGAGGCCAGCATGAAGATGAACCCGAGGACACTGATGGTGACCGGAATCGCCAGCGACGAGTCCGGGTTGCTCAACAGCAGGCCCAGGAGCAGCAGTCCCATGCCGAGTACGAAGCCGATTCCGGCCTTGATGATCCAGCGCTTGTAATGGACTCCCGGGTTCGTCTGCCGAACAGTGTTCGCGAACTTCGGGTCCTCGGCATACAGCGCCTGCTCGATCTGGTCGAGCATGCGCTGCTCGTGTTCAGAGAGCGGCACGGCGCCTCCCTACTGCAGTCCCCGGTTGGGGTGACGGGTACTGATGAACAGTCTCTTGGTCAGTGGTATGCCCAGAATACGGTGCACTAGCGCCTGGTGGAAAGAAAAGCTGCGTGTGTACCTGACCCACTACGGCCACGATACCCTCGCCCTGTATCGGAAACACCGGCTTCCATGCCTCTCTTCTTACCCTGACTCCGGTTCTACTCCGACAACGCTCGGAGGCCCCCGGAAGTTGCCGCATCATACGTCGTTTTCGTCACGCTTGGCCAATACGGCCGACTGTATCGCGCCTGGACCGAAACGTGCCTTCACTCGGTCCATAACCCGTTCAACGTCACGCCAACCGGTGTCCTCCTCCCCCAGGGCCAACTGCCGGTGCGCGTGCTCCACCGGGGCGACCCCCTCCATCCGGACCCCCACCAGACGCAGCGGCGACCCCTTCAGCCCCGACGCCGCGTAGAGCGCACGCGCCACCGTGCTGATCTCCCGAGCAACGTCGGTGCTCTCGGAGAGGGTCCTCGCCCTGGTGATCGTGGAGAAGTCTGCCCTGCGCAGTTTCACGCTCACCGTCCGCCCCACCTGACCGGAGACGCGCAGGCGGTGCGCGACCTTCTCGGACAGGCGCAGCAGCTCCCGGTCGATCAGACCCGGGTCGACGACGTCCTCCGCGAAGGTCTCCTCGGCGCCGATGCTCTTGTCCTGGGTCTCCGGCAGGACCGGACTGGGGTCCTCACCCCGGGCGAGCTCGGCCAGGCGGGTACCGGCCTTCTCACCGAGCTCCATGCGCAGCAGCTGGGTGTCGGCCCGGGCCAGGGCGCCGACCGTGCGCAGCCCCAGCCGGGCGAGTGTGCGTTCGGTCTTGTCCCCGACCCCGGGCAGCGCCCCGACGGGCAGGGGGTCCAGGAATCCGTGCACCGCGGCTGTGGGAACCAGCAGCAACCCGTCGGGTTTGCAGTGGGTGGAGCCGAGCTTGGCGACGAAACGGGTGGCGGCGACCCCGACCGAGCAGGTGAGGCGCTGCTCCCGCCGGACCCGTTCACGGATCATCGCAGCGATGCGCACGGGACCGCCGAGACGGCGACGGGAACCGGAGACGTCCAGGAAGGCCTCGTCCAGCGACAGCGGCTGCACAAGGGGTGTCACCGAGCGCAGGATGTCCATGACCGCCTCGGAGGCCTGCCGGTAGGCGGCGCCGTCCGGCGGGTAGACCAGGGCGTCCGGGCACAGCCGCATCGCCTGGGCCATGGGCATCGCCGAGTGCACGCCGTGGCGGCGGGCGGTGTAGTCGGCGGAGGAGACCACGCTGCGCGGACCGGTGCCGCCCACGATCACGGGGCGGCCGCGCGCCTCGGGGCGGCGCAGCTGTTCCACGCTCGCGAAGAACGCGTCCATGTCCAGGTGCAGGACGTGGCAGTCCTCGTCCGGGCCGGAACCGTCCACCGGAAAGTCCGCGCCCAACGGCGCGATGCCGTCCGGGGAGACCATGCCGCGCAGGGCGGCACCGCGTTCCAGTTGACGTCGGCTCATGAGCCCAGGTTATGTCCTGCCCGGAGCCGCCGGCCCCCGGAACGGGTCCGGGACCGGCCACCCCGGCCCCGGGTCCGCGGGGGCTAGGACTTGAACGCGACGGCGTGCAACTGGGTGGCGATGCCGATCAGCTCGGGGTGGTCGGCGGCGGCCTTCTCCAGCTCCACCAGGCGCTGCCCGGCCTGGGCGTCGCCCTCCCAGGCGTGCCCAGGCAGGACGTCGGCGAACACGCGCACCCCGCGGACGCTCTCCCCGGTCAGACCGGAGTGGTTGATCAGTTCCAGGAGCTGCTGGCGGGTGAGCCGCCGGGGCATGGGGTCGGCCTCGCCCCAGCGCCCGTCGGGGTCCGAGAGCAGGTGCTGCGCCTCGGTGACGTGCCCGGCCAGGGCACGGTGCAGGGCGCCGGCGACGGCGTTGGTCACCAGAAGGCTGACCGCACCGCCGGGGCGCGTGATACCGGCGACGTCAGCCAGCGCGGCAGCGGGCTCGTCAACGTACTCGAGCACGTTGTGCACAAGCACGAGGTCGGCGCTGTCGGCGGGGAACAGCGAGGCCAGGTCCTGGGTCTCCCCCTGGACGCCGCGCACCGCGACACCGCTCTCGGCGGCGCGGCGCTCCAGGGCGGCCAGGGAGTCCGGACTGGGCTCGACGACGGTCACGCGGTGACCGAGCTCGGCGAGCGGGACGGCGGCGCCGCCGGTGCCGCCGCCCGCGTCGACGATCTCCAGGGGCTCGCCGTCGGAGAGGCGGGCCAGCAGCTGCGAGAGCGCGTCCCACACCACGGCGGTCCGAGCGGCGTTGGCCACCCGCGCGGGACCGGTCACACCGCTCGTACCGAAACCGCCTGTCGCGGTCGCGGACGTGCCGCTCCTGTCAGTCACCTGCGTTCCCTCAATCAGCTAGTGCCCGGCCCCGAAGGGGCTGGGTCCGCCCGCCCCGGCCTCGGCGAGGCCTCAGAGCGAGAGCGTCGACTTGTTCTCCATCAGCCTAGACAGAAGTCCGCTGATGAAGTTGGGCGACTCGTCGGTGGAGAGCTCCTTGGCCACGCCGACGGCCTCGGCGATCGCCACACCGTCGGGGATGTCCTCGGCCCACAGTAGTTCGTAGGCGCCCATCCGGAGGATGTTGCGGTCGACGACCGGCATCCGCTCCAGGGTCCATCCGATGGCGTAGCTGTCCAGGAGCTCGTCGATCCGCTCACGCCGCTCGTCGACGGAGCGGGCGAGCCGCTCGGTGAACTCGTTGATCGGCGGCTCGGGTTGGGCCCGGCGTCGCTTGATGACGTCTTCCACCGAGGTGCCGCGCACCTCGGCCTCGTAGAGGACCTCCACCGCGCGCCGACGGGCCTTACGCCGTGCACCACTCATCAGTTGACACGCCCGAGGTAGTCGCCCGTGCGGGTGTCGACCTTGACGCGCTCGCCGGTGGTGACGAACAGGGGCACCTGGATGGTGGCGCCGGTCTGGAGGGTGGCGGGCTTGGTGCCGCCGGTGGAGCGGTCGCCCTGGACGCCCGGGTCGGTCTGGGTGATCTCCAGCTCGACGGCGGCGGGCATCTCGATGTAGAGCGGGTTGCCCTCGTTGATGGCCACCGTGACCTTGGTGTTCTCCAGGAGGAAGCCCTTGGCGTCGCCGACCACGGCCTCGGAGACCGGGATCTGGTCGAAGGTCTGGGTGTCCATGAAGACGAAGGAGTCACCGTCGTGGTACAGGTACTCCATGTCACGGCGGTCGACGCTGGCGAACTCGACCTTGGCACCGGCGTTGAAGGTCTTGTCGACGATCTTGCCCGTGAGGACGTTCTTCAGCTTGGTGCGGACGAACGCGCCGCCCTTGCCCGGCTTGACGTGCTGGAACTCAAGGACGTTCCAGAGAACGCCGCCGTCGAGCCGCAGGGTCGTGCCGTTCTTGATGTCGTTCGTCGAGGCCACTTCGGTCGTCTCTCCAAGGGGTGTGACACGTCGGAGACCGGACTCGCTGGTCCGGTCGGTGGTCAGTGGGGCGAGGCGCGGTTCCCGTGGCGGTCGGTTGTGCAGAAAACGGCCCCGGACACTCCTCGCCTCCGGTCAGTCTAGTGGGTCCCGGGGACTCAGGAACCGTTCACGACCGCCTGGTAGGCCTCGTCCAGCAGCTCAGGCGCGGGTCCGCTGAGGATCGCGGGCGCGGCCAGGCCGTCCAGGACGACGAAGCGCAGGGTGGCTCCGCGGGCCTTCTTGTCCACGGCCATGGTGGCGCGCAGCTCGGGCCAGGCCTCGGCGGCGTAGCTGACGGGCAGACCCACCGAGGTGAGCAACGACCGGTGCCGTTGGACCAGGGCGTCGTCGATCCGGCCGTCCAGGCGGGCGAGTTCGGCGGCGAAGACCATGCCGATGGAGACCGCGTAGCCGTGCCGGAAGGTGTAGTTCTCGGCCCGTTCGATGGCGTGCCCGAGGGTGTGGCCGTAGTTGAGGATCTCACGGCGGCCGCTCTCCCGGAGGTCGCCGGAGACCACGTCGGCCTTGACCCGGATGGCGCGTTCGATGAGTTCGCGTGTGTGCCTGCCCTCGGGGAGGGTGGCACCCTCGGGGTCGTCCTCGACCAGGTCGCAGATGGCGGGGTCGTCGATGAACCCGGCCTTGATGATCTCGGCCAGTCCGCCGATGTAGTCGGCTCCGGGCAGGCTCGGCAGCGTGGCGAGGTCGCAGAGCACCCCGGCCGGGGGGTGGAAGGCGCCCACGAGGTTCTTGCCCTCCGGGGTGTTGATACCGGTCTTGCCGCCGACCGCGGCGTCGACCATGCCCAACAGGGTGGTGGGCACCAGCACCGAACGGACCCCGCGCAGCCAGGTCGCGGCGACGAAACCGGCCAGGTCGGTGGCGGCCCCGCCGCCCACACCGACCACGGCGTCGCTGCGGGTGAAGTTGGCCCCGCCCAGACGCGACCACAGGTCGGCGGCGACGGCGGCGGTCTTGGCGGCCTCGCCGTCGGGTACCGGCATGGGCAGCACCCGGTAGCCGGCCTCCTCCAGAGCACCGACCACGGGGCGGGCGATCTCGCCCAGCCCTTCGGGGTGGATGACCGCCACCTGCGCGGCGTCGCCGACCAGGGAGGGAAGTTCGGAGAGGACCCCGCTGCCGACCACCACGTCGTAGCGTCCGGCGGGCTCGCCCACACCGATCCGGGTCGCGGTCACTTCTCGGCCTTTCCAGTGGGCTGGGGCCCCTCGGGGAGGGAGGACACGATGCTGTCGACGATCTCCTCGGGGTGGTACTCCGTCGTGGGCACGGTCACCGTGGCGAGGCCCTCGTAGACGGGCAGCCGCTCGTTGAGGAGCTTGCGCAGCTGGGTGCGCGGGTTCCCGGACAGCAGGGGGCGGGCCACGTCCATCCCGACGCGCTTGGCCGCCTCACCGAACTCCACCTGGAGGTAGACCACGTGGTGGTCGGCCAGGTCCCTGCGGGTGTCCTCGTCCAGGACCGCGCCGCCGCCGACCGCGATGACGCCCTCCCAGGCGCGCAGCCCCTCGGCGACCACCTCGCGCTCCAGGGCCCGGAAGTGTTCCTCGCCGTCCTGGATGAAGATGTCGCTGATGGGCTTGCCCGCCCGTTTCTCGATCTCGGTGTCGGTGCACAACAGGTCCGCGCCGAGGCGGCGGGCCAGTGCCTCACCGACGGTGGACTTGCCCGAACCGGGCGAACCGATGAGCACCGCGATCGCTCTTGCCACGCTCTGCCTACCTCTGGGGGTGCCGCTCCCCACGGGGGCGGGGAGGAAATCTCTACCGTGTGCCCCCCTGTCTAGCAGAAACACCGCCTCCGCCGGCCCGGAGTCGACCAGGCGGTGGACGGCGGCGGGGCGGGGACCTCCCCGAGGGCCGGGAGAAGGGCGGCCCGCCCTCCGGTGAGGACGGACCGGTCGTTCTAGCGGATCTCCAGCGAGTCCAGGTAGCCCCGGAGGTTGCGGGCGGTCTCGGAGAGCGAGTCGCCGCCGAACTTCTCGACGGCGGCCTCTGCGATGACCAGGGCGACCATGGCCTCGGCGACCACACCGGCGGCCGGGACCGCGGTGACGTCGCTGCGCTGGTGGTTGGCCTTGGTGGACTCGCCGGTCTCGATGTCGACGGTGTCCAGCGCCTTGGGCACCGTGGCGATGGGCTTCATCGCGGCACGCACGCGCAGCGGGTCGCCGGTGGACATGCCGCCTTCGACACCGCCCGCGCGGTTGGTGCGGCGGCGCACGCCGTCGGGGCCCGGTTCGATCTCGTCGTGGGCCTCGGAACCGCGGCGGGCCGCGGTACGGAAACCGTCACCGACCTCCACGCCCTTGATGGCCTGGATGCCCATGAGGGCCCCGGCAAGGCGGGAGTCCAGACGGCGGTCCCAGTGGACGTGGCTGCCCAGCCCGGGCGGCAGGTTGTAGGCGAGCACCTCGACGACTCCGCCCAGGGTGTCCCCGGACTTCTTGGTGTCGTCGACCTCCTCGACCATGCGGGCGCTGGTCTGGGCGTCGAAACAGCGCAGCGGGTCCTCGTCGATCGCGGCGAGGTCCTGCGGCTGCGGTTCGGGAGCGTTCTCCGGAACCGCTACGGGCCCCATGGAGACCACGTGGCTGAGGATCTCGACGCCGAGCGCCTGGCGGCAGAACTGCCGGGCGACTTCGCCGACCGCGACCCGGGCCGCGGTCTCGCGGGCGCTGGCGCGCTCCAGGATCGGTCGGGACTCGGTGTGCCCGTACTTCTGCATGCCGACGAGGTCGGCGTGGCCGGGGCGGGGGCGGGTGAGCGGCGCGTTGCGCGCCACGCCGTCCAGTTCCTCGGCGGGAACCGGGTCCGGCGACATCACCTTCTCCCACTTGGGCCACTCGGTGTTTCCGACCTCGATCGCGACCGGCCCACCCTGGGTGATGCCGTGCCGGATGCCTCCGATGACGGAGACCTGGTCCTTCTCGAACTTCATCCGGGCGCCCCGACCGTACCCGGCGCGGCGGCGGAGCAGTGCGGCGGCGATGTCGTCAGAGGTGACGGACACACCGGCCGGAAGGCCCTCCAGAATCGCGACGAGTGCAGGTCCGTGGGACTCCCCCGCGGTCAGCCAACGCAACATGTGCACGATCCTCCCACGGATCGCCCCCCGGGGTCGCCACCGGGATCACGGTTAGGACGTGTTCGGAAGAAGCGGTTGCCCTGCCAGAACGGTGGTGAGTGCGGCGCAGAGCATGAACGGGCCCAGCGGCAGGGGTTCGGCCCGGGTGATCCGGCGCAGGGCCAGCAGGGCCAGGCCGAGCAGGGAGAAGGCGGTGAAGGCCCAGAAGGCGGCGACCAGCGCGCCCACCGGTCCGGCGGCCCAGCCCGCGTAGAGACCGGTGAGCCCGGACAGTTTGACGTCGCCGAAACCGAGCCCGCCCGGTCTGATCCGCCACATCAGCCAGTACAGGACCGTGATGAGGGCCATGCCGACGAGGGCCTGGGCGCCGCGTTCGGTGTCGGGGCCCGCGGGCGGAAGGAGTACCGCAGCGGCCAGGAGAAGGGCCGCGGCGGGGTAGGAGGGGGCCACGAGGGCGTCGGGCAGGCGCATGACCCGCAGGTCGATGACGGCCAGGGGGACTCCGAGCGCGACGAGCCAGAGCACCGCCAGCAGGCCGAAGGGCGACCAGGTCCAGAGGTGCCACGGAGTGAGGGCTCCGACCAGCGCGAAGAGCAGGGCGGTGGTGAGGACGACCGCCGTGTGCGGACGAACGCGCCGTTCACAGTGGGGGCAGGCGCCGCGCTGGCGGAAGGGGCGGGCCGCGACGAGCGGGAGTCCGCGGACGAAGGGGAGTTCGGCTCGGCAGTGCGGGCAGCAGGGCGGCGGCGGCCCCTCCTCGTCCTCCTCCGCATCAGGGGGGAAGGCGGTGTCGGAGGGGAGGGGCGGGGGGACGGCTGGCGGGGCGTCAGGCGCGCCTTCCCGGTCCGCGTGCACGCCTGTGGCACTCTCCTGAGCGGGACGGGCCCGACGTGGCGCCTGGCCCGGGAGGGTCTGCTCCGGGGGATCGCCGCCTGTCGGAACCCGGTCCCGCGCGACGGACGGGGCGTCCGGCCCGGTCTCGGGCGGCCCGGAACCGGGCGGCCCCGGTTCCACCGTGCTCGCGGGCCCGGGCGGGCGGGCCGGACCGAAGAGGTGGACGAGGCGACCGGAGGTACGGCCGACCGCGATGCCGAGCGCACCGAGGACGGCGGCCGCCAGGACCGCCCACAACAGCGGGGACAGCGTGAAGGCCAAGGGAGTGGGCATGTTCGGAAGTTACCCGTTGGGGTCGCTCCGCGACAGTGCTCGCGGCGGCCTGTGGACAACCCTGCGGGCCGGGCCCCGCGCCCTTGCTCCGGCGCCCGCCCCCGCGACCCCCTCCCGGCGGGCCGGGGCCGACGGGGGATCACTCCCCGTCGCGTCGGGCGCGCACCACGGCGCTGAGTTCGACCCCTCCGGGCAGGACGTGCTGGAGTTCGGTGCCCAGTCGTTCGGCGACGCGGCGCAGCGACTCGTCGTCCCGTTCGTCCAGTTCCAGGCGGATGCCGATCTCCCCGCGCTCGGAGGGGTGGATGCGTACGCGTTCGATCCCGAACTCGGCGTGGGTCACCCGGTAGATGAGCGCCAGGACCTGCGGGTCGTCCTTGGGCTCGGGCACGGCGCCCTCTTCGGCGAGCAGGGTGAGGAAGCGTCCCTGAACGGTGTACGGGACCGGCCCGGACACGTCGAGGACCAGGGCGTCGGCGTTCTCCTCCAGGGTGGCCCGGCAGGCGTCCTGGGTGGTGAAGGGCACCGGGCGGGCGTCCGCGCGCCAGCGCCGGACGGCGTCCACGGAGGTGAAGGCCAGCACACCCCGCCGACCGTCCTTGCCGGTCATGACGGGGATGGCCACCTCGCTGTTCTTGTCCTTGGTGAGCCCGCCCGCGCCCTCCTCGGTCTCGGTGGCCACGGCGACCACCGGCACGAGCACGCGGGATCCGCTCAGGGCGGTCAGGACCTGGCGGTCGCCGATCCTGCCCGCCGCGTGGTCGCGCAGGCGGGCCTCGACTTCCGGGTCGGCGCTGCCGTCGTCGTCGCGGAAGTTCTGGGCGCCGGTGATCGATGGTCTGCTCACGGGGTCCGAGCCTACCCGGGGCGGGCGTCCGCCGTGCGACCGCTCCTCGGACAGGGCGGTGTGCCCGATCCTGCCCCGCGGAGGCGCACGGTCATCGCCCCGCCCGGGCTACTCGGGTCCCCCGCCCTGCTCAGGGTGTCCGCCGCCGAGGGTGTCGACGATCCCCCTGAGCTGGTCGACCTGGCTGTCGGAGAGCCGGTCGAACATGAGGGACCGCACCCGGGCCGCGTGACCCGGCGCCGCCCGGTCGAGGGCTGTCGCACCCCGCTCGGTGAGGACCGCCCACAGTCCGCGCCGGTCGTCCTCGCAGTGCTCCCGCCGCACGTGGCCCTCGCGTTCGAGCCGGGCGATCTGATGGGACAGGCGGCTTCTGGAAACGATGACGGTCTCGGCGAGGACCCGCATGCGCATGCGCTGCCGCGGCGCCTCGGAGAGGTGGGCCAGGATGCCGTACTCGATGAGCGAGAAACCGTCACGGGTGCGCAGGTCGCGTTCGAGTTCGTCGTAGATCCAGGCGTTCATGCGCAGGAACCCACGCCAGACGTCCTGTTCGTCGGGCTCGAGCCAGGCCTTCTCCATGACCCGATTCTAACGAGGGGGTCTTGCGCCCCGGAACTCGAGGACCTAAACTCCTTCCCAGGAAGATACTTCTAAGGCACTTTGTTCTCAGGCAGAGAGTTGGCCCGCAGCCCGGGCCGTCCACACACAGGGAGAGACACCATGGCCGTTCAGGAACTCAAGCCCGGCACCTGGAAGATCGACGCCGCCCACAGCGTGGTCGGCTTCTCCGTCCGCCACATGATGGTGAGCAAGGTCCGCGGCCGCTTCGAGAAGTTCGACGCCACGCTGATCGTGCCCGAGGACCCCACCAAGGCCTCCGTCGAAGCCACCATCGACGCCGGTTCGATCAACACCGACAACGGTGACCGGGACAACCACATCCGGTCGGCGGACTTCTTCGAGACCGACAGCCACCCGGAGTTCACCTTCCGCTCCACCGGCCTGGAGGCCAAGGGCGAGGACTTCGTCCTCAAGGGGGACCTGACCATCAAGAAGAACACCCGCCCGGTGGAACTGGCCCTGGAGTTCAACGGCTCCACCGTGGACCCCTACGGCCTGGACCGCGCGGGGTTCTCCGCCACCACCACCATCAGCCGCAAGGAGTTCGGCGTCGACATCGAGATGCCGATGGACGGCGGCGGCGTGGTCGTCGGCGACAGGATCAACATCGAGATCGACGCCGAGTTCACCCGACAGGACTAGGCAGCGCGTCGTCCCGGCGCGGCGCCACCACCGCCCGGCCGGGACACCTCCGAGGACCTGGGGAGGACCTCGGAGGGAGACGGTGTCCGAGCGTGGCCGCCCGGGGGAACGGCCACTGCCCCGATTTTTGACGACACCCCGTCATGAAATCTGTGAGGCCTCGGATATCGTCAGCGGGGGAGGGTCCACACGGCCCTCCCCCGCTTCACGTTCCCGAACCGTGCGTCCCCGCACGCGCGTGTCGCAGCCCCGTGTGCCGAGAACCGCAGGAGAGCTCCACCGTGCCGTCCACTCCCTTCTCCCCCGAGGTCGTCACCGCCGTCACCGCCCACATGAACGGTGACCACCCCGAGGACACCCTGCTCATCTGCCGCGCGCTGGGCGGTCGGCCCGAGGCCACCGCCGCCCGGATGACCGGCCTGGACGGCGAGGGCGGCGACTACGCGGTCACCGTCGGGGGCACCGAACACCATGTGCGCATCCCCTGGGCCGAACCGCTCACCGAACGCGCCCAGATCCGCGCCGAGGTCGTCCGCATGTACCAGGAGTCCTGCGCCGAACTCGGAAGCGCTCCGCGCGGCCGGCACTGAGACGCCCCGGAAGGGCAACGGCCCCGCCGACGCCACCGGGCGGAAGCCGGTGACACCGGGTGACGGAAACCGGAACCAGAGCGGCACCGGAGGAGTCCAACGCGGTTGAAGGGGCTGCCAGGGGAATCGGGCGACGCCCCGGGACAGGGGTGGCTCCACCACTCCGATCCGGCACGCGCACGACCTAATCTGTAAGGGTCCGCCCCTTCCCCCAGGCCCCCCGGACGTCCGCAAACGACCGCCTATCCGAAGGATGGCCCCGGACCCGATGGTCACGCCCGACCCCGGTGACGAGAACGCACCGACCCAACGGATCGACCCCGCCCGACCCGCCGCCCGGGCCAACCCGGCGGCGGGCGCCACGCGCTGGGTCACCCGCGTGCTCCGGCCGGGGGCCTCCCCACCGGAACCGCAGCCCGGCGCGCAACCCGAGGGAGCGCCCACCCGCGTCGTCCCCCCGGGGCCCGGGCCCGGGGCCGACCGCACCACCGTCCTCCCCGGGGACACCGCCGACGGAACCCGGGCCCGTCCGCCCGCCCCGCCCACCACACCGCTGGGCGGAGGCCGCCCAGCGCCACGGCCCGCCGTCGGACACGGCGCGCCCGGGTCCCGCACCCCCTGGTGGCGGGTCCTGTTCGGCCCCCTCCTGGACTGGATGGCCCGCCTGGTCTCACGTGTGGTCGTGGGCCCCGCGGGCGACCTCGACTACGCGGTCCCCGCCGAACTCCGCCGCCGGTACCGGGTCCTGGACCACGTCGGTGCGGGCGGCGAGGCCGTCGTCTACCTCGCAGAACCCACCGACTCCCCCGGGCGCAGACTCGCGCTGAAGGTGTACCGTCCCGGCCACGACATCAACCGCGAACTCCTGGACCGCCTGCGCGCGCGGGGTACCGCCTCCCCGTACACCCCGGCGATCCACGGGTACGGGACCGCGACCAGTTCCTGGGGCGAGGACCTGGCCTGGGAGGCCCAGGAGTACTTCTCCCTGGGCACCCTGCGCGAGGTCATCAACCAGGCGCCCCTGGACGACGCGCGGGCCGAGGCCGTGGTCCGCGCCGTCGCCGACTGCCTGCACCACTGGCAGGGCGAACTCCAGCACAACCACACCGACGTCAAACCCGAGAACCTCCTGGTCCGCTCCCTGGACCCGCCGGTGGTCGCCCTCACCGACTTCGGCGGTGCCGTGCGCGCCACCATGAGCCGGGTCTACGGCGGCCAGGCCGTCACCGAGGACTACGCCGCCCCCGAGGTGATCGAGGGCCGCCGCGAGGCTCCGGCCGCCTGGTGGTCCCTGGGCGTGACGGTGCACGAGCTCGTCACCGGCCGCCGACCCGAACGCGGCGGGAACTGGCTGACCGCCCGCAACACCGAGGTGGACATCTCGGCGATCACCGACGAGCGCTGGCGCCTGCTCGCCCGCGGGCTGCTCGCCCTCGCGCCCTCCGCCCGATGGGGCCACGAGGAGGTCGCCGCCTGGCTGGCCGGGGAACGCCCGCAGATCCGTACCGCGCACCGGATGCGTCCCATCAACTTCGCCGGGGCCCTCCACGAGGACCCGCCCAGCCTCGCCTTCGACCTGATCGACCGTTCCGACACCGGCGCGATGTGGCTGCGCAGCCACTGGCCCGAGCTGCGGACCTGGCTGGACCGCGAGGTCAACGACTACACCTTCGACCGGGCCTACCTCACCGGTCTGGACGCCCGGCCCGACCTCGCACACGTCGCGATCAGCGCCCTGGCCGCCCGCTACGTACCGGGCATGCCACCGCGCTTCCGCGGCCACGAGATCAGTGCCGACGGCCTGCTGGCCCTGGCCACCGGCGAGGCCAGCCGCCACGCGGTGGTGCGCGAGGCGGTGGAGTCCGGTGTGGTGGGTCTGGGCTCCCAGCACTGGTGTCCGCACCCCGGCTGCCGCTCCGGCGGTTCGGGGCGGTGCGCACTGCTGGAACGGGTCCAGCACGAGGTCCCGCTCCTGATGGCACGGGTGCACGAGACCCTGGAGCGCGTCGCGGGTTCGGGCCCGGACGCACCCCGGCGCCCCGCGGCCCACGAACTCGACTCCACCTGGGCACGGGCCGTGGAGCTGGTACTGGTCCCCGAGACCGCCTCCCGGCACCGGTCGATGCTGCGCCGCCAGTCCTGGCACCCCACCCAGCGCAGCGCCGCCCCGAACGCGCCGTGGTGGCTGGAGCAGCGCAAGACCGCCCTGCGCGACGGCGGCGACCAGCTGGCCAGCCGGGGCGCGATGCTCACCGCGCTCCTACTGCTGCCCGAGGCCGCCCGGATCGGCGGCACGATCGCCGAACGCGAGCGCGCCGACGGCAGGGCACGCCGACAGGACCGTTGGGCCTCCCTCGCCGGTTCGGCCCGGGAACGCTGGGGAAGCGCCCGGGAGAAGGTCGCCACCGCCGGACAGCGGCGGACGGGGACCGCGGCCACACGGCCCGACGACCCGGCGGGGCCGGGGGACCCCGCCCGGCCGCAGGAGCCCGTCGCCGCCGGGGAACGGCGTCGGCAGGACCGGGCCGCCCGCCGGGTCGAGAAGACCATGGGCCAGATCCAGCGCGCGATGAGGGCGGGCAGGTGCCGCCGCTTCGCCTACCCGGCCGCCCTGCTGGGGCTGGTCGACGGTCTGGGCCGGGCACTGCGGCCCGAAGCCGGCTTCTTCCCCGAGAGCGAGTTCGTCACCGACGCCTACACCGGGCTCCTGGAGTTCAGCGACAACCCGGTGGCCGACGGGGCCGCCGCGCTGACCGGGCTGCTGCCCGGCGGGATCGGTGCGCTCTGGTGGTTCCCGGTGCTGCTGGCGGTCCTGCTCCTGGTGCTGGGCCGCACCGCTGCCAGGTCCACGGTCAAGGCGCGGCGCCGCCTGGGCGCCTTCCGTCTGGCGGTCGCGGGCTCACTGCTGATGCTCGTGGTGGTGTTCTCGACGGGGCTGCTGGCCCTGGGCTCCGGTGTGCTCATCCCGTTGGACGGCCTGCTCGGCTGATCGGCCCCCACAGGGCGCGGGCACGCTAAGATCACCCGGTCCAGCGACGAGCGGAGGAGTGACAGGTGGGCGACGTGTTCGAACTGCGCGCCGGGGAGTACCGGGCGCGCATCGACCGGATCGGGGCCGGACTACAGGAGCTGACCTGGCGTGAACGCGACCTGGTCTGGCCCTACACCCGCGGGGAGGGGCCCCTGGCCTTCCAGGGCCAGCTGCTGGCCCCCTGGCCCAACCGGGTTGGCTCGGGCCGCTACACCTTCCAGGGCACCGGGTACCGGCTGGACGTCAACGAGGAAGCCACCGGATCGGCCATCCACGGCCTGGTCAACGACCTGGAGTGGGTTCCGCTGGAGGAGTCCGAGGAGGCGGTGGCCCTGCGGCTGGACTTCCCCGGGACCTCCGGCTATCCGTTCCCACTGGAGCTGACCGTCACCTACCGGCTGGGCGCCGAGGGGCTGTCCGTCACCACCGCGGCGCGCAACACCGGCGCCACCGAGGCCCCGTTCGGCCTGGGCTTCCACCCCTACCTCACCCTGGGCGCCCCGCTGCACGAGCTCGCCGAGCGGGGCGAGGTCACCGTGGAGGCCACCGTCGGCAGCTACCAGCCCACCGACGCCCGGCTTCTGCCCGCGGGCGACCCGCTGCCGGTCGCCGGGAGCGGTTTCGACCTGCGCCCGCCCGCCCGGGAGCTGGGGAGCACGGTACTGGACACCGCCTTCACCGACCTCGAACGGGACGCCGACGGATGCGCCTGGGTGCGGCTCAGCGGACCCGAGCACCGGGTGTCGCTGTGGTGCGGACCGGGTTTCGGGTGGCTCCAGCTGTTCACCTCGGACACCCTGGGCGGCGGACTCCACCGCGCCCACCTGGCCGCCGAACCCATGACCTGTCCGCCCGACGCCCTGAACAGCGGCCGCGACCTGCTCGTCCTGGGGCCCGGGGAGAGCGTCGAACGGACCTTCGGGATCCTCGCCGACCCGACCTGAGTGGTCGGGGAGGGTGCCGGTCCCGTGCCCGGCAGAGCACCGGGATCCGGCGGTTCGTCACCGGTGGATGCCACAGTGGGACGATGACGACCCTTTCCCAGTTGCGGCGGACGGCCCTGTCCCACCCGGGGACCGCCGAGCGGTCCGTCCGTCCCGGGGTGATCGCCTTCACCGTGAACGAGACCGCCTTCGCGACGAAGGACGAGGACGGCAGCGTGCTGCTGCGCCTCCCCGAGGCGGAGGCCGCCGAGGTCCTCTCCGCCCACCCCGGGGCGCAGGCCTCGGGTGCGGAGGTGCGGGTGCCGCTGGCCGACATCGACGGCCAACAGCTCAACCACTGGGTGCGGCGTGCCTGGATGGCGCACGCCCCCGCGTCACTGGCCGAGAGGGCGCTCGCCGCCCAGGGGGCGGCCCCCGGCGAGGTCGGGGACCTGCCCCGGGGCATCGGCGGACCCGCCACCCGGGCGCTCGTGAACGCGGGGATCACCGGCCTCGACCAGGTGGCGGCACTGACCGAGGCCGAACTGAAGGCGATGCACGGGGTCGGACCCAAGGCCGTCCGGGTGCTGGGCGAGGCACTCGACGCCTCCGGGAGCGGCTTCAGACGCTCTTGAGCACCTCGCTCAACCTGGCGAGGTCCTCCTCGGTGTCGATGTCCTCGGGACTGGCGACGTCGTCGCAGGCCACCGTGGTGACCAGGTGGGAGTAGGCGCGTAGGAAGGGGCGGGCACCCACGTCCTGTTCGGCCATCGAGTAGACCGTGGACCAGTGCTCGCGACCCAGCATCACCGGGTTGCGGGGGTTGCCGTTGTAGGTGGCCACGGCGACGCGGGCGCCCTGTTCGTAGGCCTCCACCAGGCGGCGGACGGCTTCGGCGGTGACCAGCGGCTGGTCCGCGAGGGCGACGAGGAAGGCGTCCACCGTGTCGGGCATGGCGTCGATCCCGGCACGGACCGAGGAGCCCATGCCGGTGGACCAGTCGGGATTGTTCACCGTGAGGGCACCGGCCACGGTGGTGTCCGCGGCGCCCAGCACGACCATGACCGGGGCGCAGCCGCCCTGGCCCAGGATGCGCGCGCCCCGGTCGACGAGGCGTTCACCACCGAGTTCCACCAGGGCCTTGGGACGGCCGAGTCTGCTTCCCGAACCGGCCGCCAACAGCAGACCCGCAACCAGGCCCGTACGATCAGCTCCCCTGTTCTCCGGCTCCCCAGTACCCATGACGCGATGATGCCACGGACCGGTCTCCCGGGTGGCCCGCCTGGTTCAGCCCGCACACAAGAATCGGGGCGTGCTGCCACGACCAGGGCTCTGAACTGGCGCTTTCTTGAAGTCCCGGTTTCGGTTCACCTTTGACCCTGACCGAATCCGGCCGGAATCAGGGGGCCGTCGGACGTGTCACGGTGGATCCTGCCCCGGGTCTCGCGCAGGGCCCGACCGCTGCCGCCCCACCGGCTCTGCACCAGCTCTGCGGCGATGGACACGGCCGTCTCCTCCGGGGTACGGGCCCCCAGGTCGAGGCCGATCGGCGAGTGCAGCCGGTCCAGGGCCGCCTCGTCCACCCCCGCCTCCCGGAGCCGTTCCAGGCGGTCCTGGTGGGTACGCCGGGAACCCATCGCGCCGATGTACCCGGCGCTGGTGGCCAGCGCCCGTTTGAGGACGGGGACGTCGAACTTGGGGTCGTGGGTGAGCACGCAGACCGCGGTGCGCTCGTCGATCTCCCCGGCGATCTCGTCCAGGAAGACGTGCGGCCACTTGACCACCACCTCCTCGGCGGTGGGGAACCGCTTCGCGGTGGCGAACACCGGCCGGGCGTCGCACACCGTCACCCGGTAGCCCAGGTAGGAGCCGAGGTCGGCCACCGCGGCCGCGAAGTCGATGGCGCCGAACACCAGCATGCGGGGAGCCGGGGCGAACGACTGGACGAACACCTCCAGCTCGTCACCGCGCCGCTGCCCGTCCACCCCGTAGTGCAGCAGCCCGGTACTGCCCTGGGCGAGCATGCCGCGCACGTCGTCGTCCAGGGCCGCCGCCAGGCGCTCGCCGCCCGGCCCCAGGTCTCCCTCGGCGTGGCCGGGCCACACCACACGGCGGCGACCCACCCGGCCCGAGTCCGAGGGGTCGGAGACGATCGTGGCCACCGCCACGGGCTGGTGCTCGTCGATGGCCCCGATCACCGCGCCCAGCTGGGCGTGGGTGTCCCGGCTGATCGGCTCGACGAACATGTGCAGGGTTCCGCCGCAGGTCAGTCCGACGCTGAAGGCCTCCTCGTCGCTGACGCCGTAGGTACGGCGCACCGGGACGCCGGTGCGGATGGCCTCCAGGGCCTCCTCGTAGACGGCGCCCTCCACGCAACCGCCCGACACGCTGCCGGTGACCTCCCCGGAGGCGGTCACCAGCATGGCCGCTCCCGCGTCACGGGGGGCGCTCCTGTAGGTGTCGACGACCGTGGCCACCGCGAACGTCTCCCCCGAGGCGTACAGCTCGGACACGGTCGCTCGGATATCACGCACTCGGCACCTCTTCCTGAGTTCCCTACGGCGGGGCCGCCCCGGCTCTGTGGTCCCCGGTACAACCTATGTGCCCAGGACAACACAGAAGAGCCCCCGTTCCTCCAGGAAACGAGGGCCCGATTCGGTTTCGCCTACGAACGGGAGCGGTGCCGGGCGCCGGCCCGGGTCCGGGGCGGCGGGTTCCACCCCAGCGGTGTCCGGTTTCCGGTCACGGGTGTTCGGGCTCCTCGCCCTCACCGCGGTCCAGCATCGAACGGAACTCCGCCAGGTTGCGCCGGGCCAGCTCACCGTCGGTGCTCTGGATGCCCATCACCGGCAGCGAGGTACCGTCCGACAGGTCCAGCGAGGGCCACGGTTCCCCGACCGGCATCCGGATGTCCAGGACCTCCGGCCACGCCAGGTGGTGGGTGCGGATCCCGTTGATCACGATCACCTTCCGCCCGGTGGCGACCAGCCGGGGACGGGCGAGCATGTGCAGCCCCGCGGCCACCACCAGGCCCAGGCCGACCACCAGCGCCCGGTCCATCAACCGCCAGTCGGCGGGCAGGGTCACGGCGAGCGCGACCATGGTCGCCACGATCAGCGCCCCCAGGCCGTAGGCGACCAGCCGTACCGCACGGGGCCGCCAGATCCTCGGCAGAACCGGCTTCCCCGACGTCTCGTCCACAGGTTGTTCCCTCGTCCGCACCAACTGCTCCGTCCGTGTTCGCGCGCTCGGGCGCGGCCCCCGGTTCCTCGTCCTACTCCAGCGGGCGTGCGACAGGAGGGTGGGTCAGCGGCGCAGCCCGCGCAGGGCCACCGCCGTGTCCAGGGCGGCCAGCGCAGCCTCGGCGCCCTTGTCCTCGACGCTTCCCGGCAGGCCGGCGCGGTCACGCGCCTGTTCCAGGGTGTCACACGTGAGTACACCGTTACCCACGGGGGTGGATTCACGCAGGGCGACCTCGGTCAGCCCGTGCGTGACCGACTGGCACACGTAGTCGAAGTGCGGTGTACCGCCGCGGATGACCGCGCCCAGGGCGATCACCGCGTCGTGCGCGCGTGCCAGCTCCTGGGCGACCACCGGGATCTCCACGGCCCCGGCGACCCTCACCACGACGGGCTCGCCGGCCCCCGAGGCCTTCACCGCGTCGAGCGCGTTGGCGAGCATCGGCTCCACGATCGGCTCGTTCCACCGGGTGACGACGATGCCCACCGACAGCCCCGAAGCGTCGACCTGGTGTTCGTCCGGACGTCCTGTGCCGCTCATGACCGGCCTTTCTGGGGTTCTCGGGAACGGGTTGAGTGGGGGGCGCGGGTCGGAGCCCGACTACTTGGCGACACCGGCCAGGTCGTGGCCCATCCGGTCGCGCTTGGTCAGCAGGTAGGAGAGGTTGTCGTCGGTGACGAAGGTCGGCATCGCCACCCGCTCGGTCACCCGGACCCCGTGGCGCTCCAGCCCCTCGGCCTTGGCCGGGTTGTTGGAGAGCAGCCGCACCGAGGACACTCCCAGGTCGGTGAGGATCTGCGCGCCCGCACCGAACTCACGCGCGTCGGCGGGCAGGCCCAGGCGCAGGTTCGCGTCGACGGTGTCCGCGCCCTGGTCCTGCAGGCTGTAGGCACGCAGCTTGTGCAACAGGCCGATCCCCCGGCCCTCGTGACCGCCCATGTACACGACGACCCCGCGCCCCTCCTTGACGATGTCGGCCATGGCCGCCTCCAGCTGGGCCCCGCAGTCGCAGCGGTAGGAACCGAACGCGTCTCCGGTCAGGCACTCCGAGTGCAGACGGGCCAGGACGTCGGTGCCGTCGGTCAGATCGCCGTGGACCAGGGCGACGTGCTCGGCGCCGTCCGTGGTGCCCTTGAAGCCGACCGCGCGCCACTCCCCGTGCTGGTTGGGCATACGGGTCTCGACCATGCGGGTGACCAGCGCGGGGTTGGCCTCCTCCTCGGTGAGGATCTGACCGAGGGCGGCGCGGTACGCGGCCAGTTGTTCGACGGACACCAGCTTCAGGCCGTGCTCGTCGGCGAACTCGCGCAGTCGGGGCAGGCGGGCCATGGTGCCGTCGTCGTTGACCACCTCGGCCAGCACGCCGGCGGGGCGCAGACCGGCCAGGCGGGCGAAGTCGACCGAGGCCTCGGTGTGGCCGCGGCGGGCCAGGACACCGCCGGGGCGGGCGCGCAGCGGCAGGATGTGACCGGGACGCACGAAGTCGACGGGACGGCTCTCGGCGGAGGAGAGCAGGCGGATGGTGCGCGCCCGGTCGGCGGCCGAGATGCCGGTGCTGACACCCTCGCGGGCGTCGACGGTGACGGTGTAGGCGGTGCGCAGGCTCTCCTCGTTGCGCGCGGTCATCAGCGGCAGGTCGAGGCGGTCCAGGTCCGCACCCTCCATGGGGACGCACACCACGCCGGAGGTGTGGCGGATCATGAACGCCAGCAGTTCGGGGGTCGCGAGCTCGGCGGCGAAGATGATGTCGCCCTCGTTCTCGCGGTCCTCGTCGTCCACGACCACGATGGCCTTGCCGGCGGCGAACTCGGCGATGGCGTCCTCGATGCGGTCGAGGGCGACGGTCTGCTCGTTCTGCTCGGGGTCGGCGGCCGGGGTGGTGTCGGTGACGGTCATTCCCGCTCCTGAAGGTGCGTGGTGGGTGGTTCGATGGGTGGTGGCGTCGGCGGGGCGCTAGGCGCGGGTGCGGGCCGGGGCGCTGTCGCTGCGGCGGGCCCGGGCGACCGCGGTGATGCGCTCCACGTACTTGGCGATCACGTCCACCTCGATGTTGACGGTGGCGCCGACCGCCAGGCCGCCCAGGGTGGTGGCCTCCAGGGTGGCCGGGATGAGGCTGACCTCGAAGTACTCGTCCTCGGCGCCGGGGGCGCTCACCGCGGAGACGGTGAGACTGGTGCCGTCCACGGTGACGGAACCCTTCTCCACCACGTAGGGGGAGAGCTCCGGAGACATGCCGAAACGTAGAACGTCCCAGTTGTCGCCGGGATTCCGGGAGAGGAGGGTGGCGGTGCCGTCGACGTGGCCCTGGACGATGTGGCCGCCCAGGCGGCTGTCCGTGCGGGCGGCGCGTTCGAGGTTCACCGGGGAGCCGGGGGCGAGGCCGCCGAGGGAGGAGCGGTCCAGGGACTCCTTCATCACGTCGGCGGTGAAGGTGCCCTCGTCCCGGCCGACGACGGTCAGGCACACGCCGTTGACCGAGATGGAGTCGCCGTGTCTTGCGTCGGAGCTGACCAGGGGGCCGCGGAGGGTGAGCAGAACCGCCTCGCCGTTGGCGCCGGCCGGTTCGACGGAGATGACCTCGCCGAGTTCTTCCACGATTCCGGTGAACACGCCCTACGTCCCTTCGCCTGGCACGGCTCCGGGGAAAAGGGGTGTCGAGAACGGATCCACGACAAGGCCGACGCTGAGCGCCGACACCGAGGGTCGACACGACTCAGATCCGCCCCAACGCGCACTGCCTCCCATCCGGACTTTAACCGTCGGTACCGGAATTCCACCGGTTCAACCGGCCGATGGACTCGGCCGGGTCGCGGACTGTCACCGCCGGTTCGGACTTTCACCGACCCCGGAGCACGCGTTTGACTGTTGTCTAAACGAGCACGATCCTAACCCCTCGGGCGGCCGAGCGCATAGTCGGTGTGACCTGATTCATGCCCGGCCGGTGTCCCCGGTCCCCTCCGCGGGGGCCTCCTCGGGGGTGTCCTCCGGCCGCTCGGCCAGACCGGAGCGCACGAACATCTCCGGCGCCCCGTAGCAGGCCCAGAACGCCATCATCCCGTAGACCGCGAAGGCCACGAGCGCGGCCGGGAATCCGGTCAGGTCCCGGAAGAGGACCTGGTCCAGGACCAGGATGAGCACCACCACCGAGATGCCGAGGACGAAGCGGGCGGCCCTCGCGGTGGCCGAGCCCGCCGCGCTGTACCAGCCGCGGCGGTGGAGCAGGGTGAGTCCGAGGATCCCGCCCAGGAGGGCGCCGCCGGCCGTGTAGAGCCCGGCCAGGGTATGACCGGCGGGGTCGGTGGGGGTGGCTCCGATCCATTCGGCGGCCGGGACCGTCCAGTCGCCGCGCACGCCGAACTGCCAGGCGGTGGCCACCGCACACGGCACCAGGGTGAGGGCCAGCAGGTAGGACACCCAGCGCACCGTGTCCAGCGAGCGCCACCAGGCGAGCACGCGGTCCTCCCAGCGCAGGACGGCCCAGAGGAGGGCCCCGCCGACCAGCAGGCCGACCAGGACGTCGCTGGGGAAGTGCACACCCAGGTAGATCCGGGAGAGGGCCACGAGAGCGATCACCGCTGCGGCCGCCCCCAGCAGGGCCCTGCGGCCGGACTTCGCCGCGAGGTAGCCGTAGGCCACAGTCGCGGCCTGGGTGTGCCCGGAGGGCATCCCGAAGCTGCCGTGGTGGCTGTGCCCGGTGACCAGCGCGTCGAACCAGTAGGGCCGGGGAGTGTAGGACACCGCCTTGAGCAGGTTGTTGACCAGACCGGAGGCGACGACCGCGACGAACAGGCGGGCACCCAGGCCCGCGTGGACGCTCCAGAAGACGGCGGCCAGCAGGACGATGATCAGGCCCTGGGACCCCAGGAGGGTGAGGACGCCCATCGGATGGGCGAGCCAGTCACCCCATCCCTGCAACCAGCGGACGGCGGAGCTCTCCGTCTCCCGGAAAGCATCCATGGCCAGGTGCTCGGCGGTCCAAGCGTTCACGCGTACTCCACGGGTCCGCGCCTGGCAACGCGCTCACGCCGCGCCGCTCCCCCGGACACGGGCACTCGCGGCGCGCGCAGGGGAAGACGGAGCCGCGACCAAGCGAAAATCAA
The DNA here is from genome assembly GCF_056173285.1 of Nocardiopsis sp. iso_40. Taxonomy (NCBI): domain Bacteria; kingdom Bacillati; phylum Actinomycetota; class Actinomycetes; order Streptosporangiales; family Nocardiopsidaceae; genus Nocardiopsis; species Nocardiopsis sp. iso_40. The sequence goes on from NZ_CM149666.1 coordinate 4,150,288, forward strand.
CGACTACAGCGGGCAGGATAGGACGCACGGGGCCTTTGTGACCAGGCCCACAGGGATGCCGCGCCGCGATCGTTATCCGCCGGGGCCGTGGCGGCCCGGATCAGGCGAGCTTGCTGACCTGCCGGGCCTGCGCGCGCAGGGAGTCGACCGCCTTGGCCGGGTCCTGGGCGCCGTAGACGGCGGAACCGGCGACGAAGACGTCCGCCCCGGCCTCGGCCGCGCGCTCGATGGTCTCGTCACTCACCCCGCCGTCGACCTGGAGCCAGACCGCGGCGCCGCGCTCGTCCATGAGTTCCCGGGCCCTGCGGATCTTGGGCAGCACCAGGTCCAGGAACTTCTGGCCGCCGAAACCGGGCTCGACGGTCATCAGCAGCAGCATGTCCATCTCGCCGAGCAGGTCCGTGTAGGGGTCGACCGGTTCGGCGGGGTTGAGCGCCAGTCCGGCGCGGGCGCCCTGCCTGCGGATCTCGCGCAGGGTGCGCACGGGGGCGCTGGCCGCCTTGGCGTGGATGGTGACGCTGCCCGCACCCGCCTCGGCGTAGGCCGGCGCCCAGCGGTCGGGGTCCTCGATCATCAGGTGGCAGTCCAGCGGGGTGGCGGCCGCCCTGGCGAGGGACTCCACCACGGGCAGGCCCAGGGTGAGGTTGGGGACGAAGTGTCCGTCCATGACGTCGACGTGCAGCCAGTCCGCGTTGGGGACGGCCGCCGCCTCGTCGGCGAGGTGCGCGAAGTCGGCGCTGAGGATGCTGGGAGAGATCTGAATTGCCACGTCAGCAGTGTAGCCAGGGTGAGCCTGGGGCAGGTGGGAGGGGGAAGGTGACACGGGGGAGGCGTCATGCTCGACCAGGAGGGGCTGCAGGACTTCCTGGAGGCCTACGGCCGGGAACTCGTGGCCGGGGACCTCGACGGGATCGCTGCCCGGCACAGCTACCCCGCCTATGTCGCGGGGGACACACAGAGCATCCCGGTGACCTCCCCCGCGGACGTCAAGGGGGCTTTCGCGGGGGCGGCCGAGCGGTACCGGGAGCACGGGGTGGTCGGCGCGGTGCCCGAGGTCCGCAGGATGGAGGAGCTCACGTCGAGACTGGTGTGGGCGGACGTGCGCTGGTCCTACCTCGACGGGACGGGCGCTGAACTCCGGGCCGAGTCCTACCGTTACCTGTTGAGGGAGGCGGGGAACTCCTGCATGATCTGCGTGGTGGTCGCACTCGGGGCCGAATAAGCACTGCCTTTACGGCGTAGATTCCCTTTTGTCCGAACCTCCCCTGGGGGAGATACCTACCGGGCCCGGGCGCACGAACGCACGGCACAGCATGTCAGCCGAGAACTGACCGCAGCCCTGGGAGAGCTCTCGGCCTGAGGGCGTGCGTGCCGCCGGGGCGCGTCCGGCGGGAACGCACCTAGTCCGACTTCTTCCGGAACAGGGCGAGGAACATCGCGTCGGTGCCGTGCACGTGCGGCCAGAACTGGACGTACCTGCCCTCCGGCCCCGCGGCGAGGTCGGGGACCTCGTCGAGGTAGTCGGGAGCGCGCAGGAGCTCGAGGTCCCCGCGTTCGTCCAGGACCCTCCGGACGACCACGTCGGTCTCGTCCAGGTGCGGCGAGCACGTCACGTAGGCGACCACGCCTCCGGGGCGTGCCGCCTCGACCGCGTTGGTGAGCAGTTCGTGCTGGAGCGGGGCGAGCCGGGCGACGTCCTCGGGGCCGCGCCGCCAACGGGACTCGGGGCGCCGGCGCAGGGCGCCCAGGCCGGTGCACGGCACGTCGGCCAGGACCCGGTCGAACGAACCCGGCTTCCAGGCGGGCCTGGTGCCGTCGGCGGCGATGACGCGTCCGGCGTCGCGGGGGGCGCGGCGTACGGCGTTCGCCACCAGGCCCGCACGGGCGGGCTGGAGTTCGGAGGCGACCAGGCGGGCCGCGCCCTGACCGGCGATGGAGGCCAGCAGGCCGGCCTTGCCGCCGGGGCCCGCGCACATGTCCAGCCAGAGGCCGTCGGAGCCGTGCGCGTCCACCCGGGACAGCGCCAGGGCGACGAGCTGGCTGGCCTCGTCCTGGACGGCGGCCCGGTTCTGGCGGACCTCACGGATCGCACCCGGGTCGCCCTCGGGCAGGTAGGCGGCGAAGGGCGAGTACCGGGCCGGGACGGCACCGGACTCCTCCAGGTCCGCGACCTTGGCCCGGCCCGGTTTGGCGACCAGGGTGACCTTGGGGCGCTCGTTGTGCGCGATCAACAGCTCCTCGGTCCGGACCAGGCCGTCCTTGGCACGCTCCCCCAGGGCGCGGGCCAACTCCTTGACCACCCAGCGCGGGTGGCTCCGCACCACGGACAGGTAACCGCTGGGGTCGCGCTCACGGTCGGGGGCGATGACCTCGGTCCACGCCTCCAGGTCCCGGGCGCTGACCTTGCGCAGGATCGCGTTCACGAACCGGCCGCGGTGGTGGCCCACCACACGGCGGGCCAGGTCCACGGTCTCACTGACCGCCGCGTGCGGCGGAATGTTCGTGGACAGCAGCTGGTGGGAGCCGAGCCGCAGCAGGGGCAGCACCTCCTCGTCCACCGAGGAGAGCGAACGGTCGACGCAGGTCTCCAGGATCGCGTCGTAGGTGCCCTGGCCGCGCAGGGTCCCGTAGGTGAGCTCGGTGGCCAACGCCGCGTCCCGGCCGTGGATACCGCGCTCGTTGAGCAGGGAGGGCAGCAGCAGGTTCGCGTAGGCGTCACGCTGCTCGACCGCGCGCAACACGTCGTAGGCGACCCGGCGTGCCGGATCGCGGGGCTGGGGCGGACCGGACCGCCGGCCACCGCCCTGCCTGGGCTTGCCGCCCTTTCGCGGACGCTGCTGCCGGGACCGGGACTGCTCGCTCAACGTGTGCTCTGCCTCAACAAACCGGGGACATGTACCGGCGTGCGCTCACGCCCGCCAGCTCCGAGAGTACGGCAGCTCAACGGCCCAGTCGGTCGTCTTCGGTGGGGCGCACCCCGCGCGCCCAGTCAGAGGCGGCCATGGCCTTCTTGCCCTGCGGCTGGACCCGGTCGAGCTCGACGGGGTGGGTGCTGGTCCCCACGAGGACGCGTTTGTTGTCCGCGTGCAGCTGGCCGGGCTCCAGGTCGGGGCGGTCGGCGTCGGTCACCGGCCGGACCGGGCCGACCTTCAGGCGCATACCGCGGAAGGTGGTCCAGGCGCCGGGCGCGGGCGTGCAGGCCCGGGCGAGACGGTCCACGCGCTGGGCGGGCGCGGTGAAGTCGAGTTCGGCGTCCAGGGTGGTGAGCTTGCCCGCGTAGGACACGTCGGCGTTCGGCTGCGGGACCGGGGTGAGCTCGCCGGAGGCGATGCCGTCGATCGTGCGGGCCAGGAGCCCGGCCCCGGACACGGAGAGGCGTTCGAGGAGCTCACCGCTGGTGTCGGTGGGGCGGACCGTCTCGGCGAGGGTGCCGTAGACCGGCCCGGCGTCGAGCTCCTTGACGATCCGGAAGGTGGAGGCGCCGGTGACGTCGTCCCCGTGCAGGACGGCGTGCTGGACCGGGGCCGCCCCCCGCCAGGCGGGCAGCAGCGAGAAGTGCAGGTTGACCCAGCCGTGCTCGGGGATGTCCAGCGCGGACTGGGGCAGCAGGGCACCGTAGGCGACCACCGGACAGCAGTCGGGGGCGATCTCGGCGAGGCGCTCCAGGAACTCGGGGTCCCCCGCCCTGGCGGGCTTGAGGACCTCGATCCCCTCGCTCTCCGCGAGTTCGCCGACGGGGCTGGCGGAGACCCTTCGACCGCGCCCGGATCGGGCGTCGGGCCGGGTGACCACGGCCGCGACCTCGTGTTCGGAGTCGATCAGCGCCCGGAGTGAGGGCACCGCCACCTCAGGTGTTCCGGCAAAGACAAGCTTCATGTTTCGAGTCCCCCTCCGCTGCGCCTACGGGTCACTGTTCTACCAGTCCCGGCCGGGGAGCCCCGCCGGGAAGAGCGGTGTTGTCGGACGGTTCTGATAAACCAGGAGTGATGACAGCGCAGCCCGGCCAGCCCGACGAGGTTCTCTTCGACCTGCCCGGACAGGAGAAGAAGGAACCGGCCAGGGGAAAGGCCGACACAGCGAAGAGCCGTCGCCCGGCCAAGCGTCGGCCCGCCGACCGGTTCCCCGTGGCACGCGTGATCGTCGACACCCCGCTGCCGCACCTGGACCGCTACTTCGACTACCGGGTACCGGCCGACATGGACGAGGCCGCCGTGCCCGGGTGCCGGGTCAAGGTGCGTTTCAACGGCCGCCTGCTCGCGGGATTCCTCGCCGAGCGGGTGGAGAGTTCGGACTTCGCCGGACAGCTGGCCTACCTGGAGACGGTGGTCTCCCCCGAACCCGTGCTCACCCCAGAGATCCTGTCGTTGTCCAGAGCCGTCGCCGACCGGTACGCGGGCACCCTGAGCGATGTCCTGCGGTTGGCGGTACCGCCCCGACACGCACGGGTGGAGAAGGAGACCGCGCGCGAGGAGCAGGCCCGGGAGGAGGACGTCGAGGGTGTGGAGTCCACCGGCGAGGATCCTCCCGAGGTCCGCGAACACCCCGAGAGCGCACTCCCGCCCGACGACGGCGCCCCCGTCAAGGAGACGGTGGAGGCGGCCGTACCGGAGGTGGACCCCGGCCCCTGGGACGCCTACCCGCAGGGCCCCGCCTTCATCAAGGCGTTGCACGCGGGACGTCCGGCCCGCGCGGTGTGGAACGCCCTGCCCGGCGGCGACTGGACCGACGCGATCGCGGTGGCGGCCGAGGCCGCCCTGGGCGCGGGGCGCGGCACCGTGGTGGTGCTGCCCGACGGCCGCGACGTGGCCGCGGTGGACGCGGCGCTCACCCGGCACCTGGGCGAGGGCCGCCACGCGGCGCTCACCGCCGACCTGGGCCCCGCGAAACGGTACCGGAGTTGGTTGTCCGTGCTACGCGGCCAGGTACGGGTCGTGGTGGGCACCCGGGCCGCCGTCTTCGCACCCGTCCGCGACCTGGGGCTGGTGGTCCTGTGGGACGACGGCGACGACGTGCACGTGGATCCGCACGCCCCATACCTGCACGCACGCACGGTTCTGGCGATGCGGGCGCACCGGGCCGGCGCCGCGGCGCTGATCGGCGGACACACCCGCACCACCGACGCCCAGTTGCTGGTGGAGTCCGGGTGGGCGCGTCCGCTGGTCGCAGACCGGGCGACGCTGCGCAGCCGTGCCCCGCTGGTCAAACCCGCCGGTGACGACCGCGAACTCGCCCGGGACGGGGCCGCCCGGTCCGCGCGGATGCCGAGCGTGGCGCTGCGTTCGGCACGCGAGGCGGCCAGGAGCGGTCCGGTGCTGTTCCAGGTTCCGCGCCGGGGTTACCTCAACACCCTGGCTTGCGCGGGCTGCCGTGAACCCGCGCGCTGCGACGCCTGCAACGGGCCGTTGGCCGTGCGCGGATCACACGCCATGCCCTCGTGCGGCTGGTGCGGCCGGGTGGCTGGGCAGTGGGCGTGCCCCGGGTGCGGGGCGAGTCGGATGCGCGCGGTGGTGGTGGGTGCCCGCCGGACCGCGGAAGAGCTGGGCCGGGCCTTCCCGTCGCTGACCGTTCGTACCTCCGGCCGTGAGGAAGTGCTCTCCGAGGTCCCGGACAAACCGTCGCTGGTGGTGGCCACCCCCGGAGCCGAACCGGCGGTCACCGGCGGCGGATACGCGGCGGCGGTCCTGTTGGACGGGTGGGCGCTGCTCAACCGGGCCGATCTGCGTGCCTCGGAGGAGACTCTGCGGCGCTGGCTGAACGCCTCCGCTCTGGTACGGCCGGGTGGCGCGGTGGTGGTGTCCGCGGACGTCTCACTGCCCGTGGTGCAGTCGCTGGTGCGCTGGGATCCGGGTGGGTTCGCCGAACGGGAGCTGGCCGAGCGCAGGGAGCTCGGGTTCCCCCCGGCGGTGTCGATGGCCTCGGTCACCGGCGCCCCCGAACACGTGCGCGAGCTGCTGGACCAGATCGAGCTCCCGGAACGGGCCGAGCTGCTGGGTCCGGTACCGGTGGGTCAGGAACGCACCGACAGCAGCACCGACCAGACCGAACGGGCCCTGTTGCGGGTACCGCGCGGGTCGGTCGGGGAGCTCACCCGGGCGTTGAAGACGGCGGCCTCGGCGCGCAGCGCACGCCGGGACGAACACCTGGCCCAGGTCCGGGTGGACCCGCTGCACGTGCTCTAGTGCGTGGGTTCCGCACCGAAGCGGGCCCGGTGGAGGTCCCGTAGGAGGGCGATCTCGGCCCCGTGATGGATGAACTCGCGGTTCAGGTGCAGAATGAGCACGACCAGGGGGAAGTCGGACCACTGGGGCGCCTCGGCGTCGCCCACGGGGACGGCCAGGGCGTCGTCGTCCAGTTCCTGGACGTGGTCGGACCAGGTGAGGTAGGCGTTGCGCAGGCGCTGCCTGGCCTCGGCTGCGCTGCTGGGCCAGTCGATGGTGTCGCGGTTGGCGGTGCGGTCGCCGAAGTGCCAGTTGATGCGGGTCTCGAACAGGTCCACCACAATGTGGCCGAGGCGCCAGGCGATGGTGGTGACCGGCGGGGGTTCGGGTGCGGGGTAGGCGCCGTCGGGCGCGTGGCGGCCGTCCGGCAGCCGACGCACGGTCCAGCTGTCCGGGACCGGCTCCCAGTAGTACTCCGCGTCGGTGAGCCCCTCCAGCCGGGGCCACAGCGAGAAGTCCCAGTAGAACCGCATCTGGGCCAGGATCTCGCCGTTCCAGTTCAGTGCCATCGGCGCACTCCCCTTCCTCGCTCGGGCGCACGGCCCAGTCCGCCCAGGGTTCCACATCCCGGGGCGGGCACGTCGTCATCCGGGTAGGGCCACCAGGTGAGATCGGCGACCACCGGTTCGACGAGGAGGAAGGGGTCGAAGGCCCGTTCGACCACGGTTCGGGGCGCCGTGGAGGTGAGGGCGAGGTAACCTCCGCCGCGCATCACCGAGTGGAGGGCGGCGAGCCCGGTGGGCGGGGCCTCCTCGGTGAAGGGGCGGGTCATCAGTACGGCGACGGGCTCGTCGAAGTCGACGAGCCCGCTGGTGTGGAGGCGGCGGAGCAGGGCCCCGTCCCCGGTACCGGAAGCCTCACCGGACAGGACGGCCGCGTCGTCCGCGGCGGCGAGTATCCCGGCGGTCCCGTGCGGTGCGACGTGCACTACCGCGGCTTCGGCGTCGGCCCGGTGCACGCGCTCGGCGGTCCCGGGCACGGAACACCCCCAGTCCACGAACTGGCGGATGCCGGCGTCGGCGCACAGGTAGTCGATGACCCGGCCGAGGAAGGCCTGGTGAAGGCGGGTCTGCTCGGCTCGGGCCGGGTCCGGCGGCGGGCAGGGGCTCCCGCCGAGGCTGACGACCCGGGGTTCGCGTCCCGGGACGTACGGGGGTTTCTGTTCTCGGAACACGGCCGTGAGGGGACCTGCCTTGGGTCCTCGGACGTCCGTCACGATCACGCTCCCCCAGCCGGTTCGCTCGCGGGAGGCAGGACGCTCCGTCGGGGCGGACCGGTCGGGTCCGGCGACGGCGCGCCTTGCCGTCAGGGCCTGATAGTACAGCTTGTGAACGTGATCCCCAGCACATACCTGGGTGAAATGTGCCTTATTGCGCCTTATGTAGGGTCGTGCGTCGCAAGCTTTTGTGAGCCCGAGGTCCCGAAGCTCCCGCCCCGAACACCGCGCGGTGTGCGCCCCGCCCTCAAGCTTCGGTGTCCGGACTCCGAAGCACGTTGCGCGGGTCCGGGACCGGGGCGAGACGGCCGTCGCAGTCGGCGTACTCCCAGCGCGGCCCCCTCGCCACCAGGTCGGCGACGGCGCCCACCAGGCGGTCGACGTGCTCCTCGGTGGTTCCCACGCCCAGGCTCGCGCGCACCGCCTGCGTGTGCCCCTCGGGCAGCAGGTGGCCGGTGAGCGGGTGGGCGCAGAACAGACCGTCCCGGACGCCGATCCCGTACTCCGCGGAAAGCGCCGCGGCGAGCAGGTCGGCGGGCAGACCGTCGACGACGAACGAGACGATCCCGACCCGCGCGTGCTCGGCCCCCCACAGGGTCAGCTCGTGCACACCGTCGACCTCCGTCAGGCCGGCCCGCAGGCGCTCCAGAAGCGCGGCTTCGCGGATGTGCTGCAGGGACAGGGTCCGGTTGGTGAAGGTGTCGCAGGCCGCGGCCAGTGCCACGGCCCCCAGCACGTTGGGGCTCCCCGCCTCGTGGCGGGCCGGGAGGTCGTTCCAGACGACGTCGTACTCGGTGACCTTCCGCGTCGCTCCCCCGCCGGCCAGGTACGGGGTGGCCTCGCGCAGCCAGTCGGCCCGGCCCGCGAGCACGCCCGAACCGAAGGGCGCGTAGAGCTTGTGCCCGGACAGGGCCACGTAGTCCGCACCGGTCCCGGTGAGGCTGAACGGCAGGTGCGGCACGTACTGGGCGGCGTCCACCAGCACCCGGGCGCCCTCGGCGTGCGCGGCCTCGACCAGTTCCTCCACCGGCCAGATCTCACCGGTGACGTTGGAGGCCGCGGTGACGCAGAGCAGCCTGGGACCCTCGGGCGCATCCGCCAGAGCGGCACGGGCGGCCCCGACGGCGGCCTCCGGGCTCTCCGGCAGAGGCAGCCGGACCACCTTCGCGGCGCGTGAGGCCGGGTGCTCCCAGGGGAGCAGGCTCGCGTGGTGCTCGGACTCGAAGACCACCACGGTGCACCCCTCGGGCACCGCCCGGGCCAGGAGGTTGACGGCGTCGGTGGTGCCCCGGACGAACACCACGGCGTCGGCGGAACCGCCCTGGTCCGCCTGGGTGCGCACGCCGAGGAAGCGGGCGACGCTGCGGCGGGCGCGCTCGTAGGCGTCGGTGCTGACCTGCGAGTGGTGTCCGGCGCCGCGGTGGACGCTGGCGTAGAACGGCAGTGCCTCGGAGAGGGCCTCCGCCACACTGGTCAGGCAGGGGGCGCTGGCCGCGTAGTCGAAGTTGGCGTACTCCGCGTACTCCCCGGTGACCAGCGGGACCCCGCCCTCGGCGGTGACGATCGAGCACTCGGGGGCCGCGGCCCGGTCGGCGGCGTGGGCCGTGCGGGCGGCGGAGCGGGTGGAGTCGAACGGGACGACAGTGGTCATGGGGCACCTCTTCTGCGAGTCGTGGGACCCGCAGGGGTACGCCGGATGACGGCTTCACCTCAGGGGTCCGCGCTTGTCTGACACGGTCGTGTCGGGACCTGGTCCTCACCCGGGGCACCCCACCGCGGAAGGAGGGTTGCCGACCAGCTAGCCGGGGCTTGTCGCTGGTACTCGTGACCTGTGCCGAAATGTAACACAGGGTCCGCCGGGGACGCATCCGCGTGTCCGTGTGTCCTGGACCACGACCCCGCTTGACACCCGCTGCCACGGCTGGGCCATACTGGTCCCGAACTGCCCTCATGTCGCGGGTGTCCGGTTCCCCCGGCCGCCCTTCAGGCGCGAGACTCCAGTGCGTTGGAGTTTTCGCATGCCCGCAGACGAGAGGTGCCTTCCGTTGTACGGCGACGACCGTATTCAGCAGATCTTCCGCAACCCCAGGGTTGTCCTCATCTCCGGCTACGCCCGCCTCCCCGACTCGGTGGCGAGCCATTCCCAGTACCAGCGGCTCGGCGTCGTACTCGCGGTGGACTCCGCGGACGGCCGTATCGTCGCCGCGGACACCACCCTGCTCACCGACCTGGCGAAGGACTTCTTCCGTGCCCTGGTCGAGGGCGCCTCGGTGACCGAGGACATCGCGGAGATCGTCCAGCGGGTCCAGACGCGGTACGCGGGCCACTCCGGCGCCGCCCTCACCACCGCGCTGCGCCGCTGCCTGGAGACCTACTACCAGCTGCGGGACGGCGACCAGCTGCCCGGCGGCCCCGCCAACGACCCCGACGGCAAGGAGTGACCTCCACGTGAGCGCGAACAGCCCGGAAACCGGATCCGCCCCCGAACCGGACCCGTCCCCGCCACTCGCCGGGGTACGGGTGGCCGACCTGTCCCGGGTCCTGGCGGGTCCGTACGCGACCATGCTCCTCGCCGACATGGGCGCCGAGGTGGTGAAGGTGGAGCAGCCCGGCCGGGGCGACGACACCCGGTCCTGGGGGCCGCCCTACGCCGAACCCGCCGAGGAGCACCGGGAGCACCACTCCCCCGGCGAGGCCGCCTACTTCCTGTCCGTGAACCGGAACAAGCGCAGCCTGGCCGTGGACCTCAAGGACCCCGAGGGGCTGGCCGCCGTCCAGGAGCTCTGCGCCACCTCGGACGTGGTCATCCAGAACTTCCGCCCGGGGGTGATCGACCGGCTCGGCCTGGGCTACGAGGAGATCAGCAGACGCAACGCGGCCGTGGTGTACTGCTCGGTGAGCGGCTTCGGCCCCGAACACGAGCCCGCCACCCGCCCTGGCTTCGACATCGTCGTGCAGGCGGAGAGCGGCCTGATGGCGACCACCGGGCCCGCCGACGGCCCGGCCAGCAAGGTGGGGGTGGCGCTCACCGACGTCCTCACCGGGCTGAACGCCGCCGTGGGCATCCTCGGCGCGCTCATGCGGGCCCGGGCCACGGGGCGGGGCGAGAACATCAGTGTCTCGCTGATCAACTCCACCCTGTCCAGCCTGGTCAACCTCACCCAGCAGGCGCTGGTCACCGGCACCGAACCCGCCCGTGTGGGCAACGCGCACACCACCATCGTGCCGTATCAGGCGTTTCCCGCCCAGGACGCGGAGATCGTGGTCGCCGCGGGGAACGACGCGCTGTACCAGCGGCTGTGCGCCGCCATCGACCGCCCCGACCTGGCCGGGGATCCCCGTTACGCCACCAACCCGGACCGGGTGGCGCACCGGGACGAGCTGGTCGGAGAGCTCTCGGCGACACTGCGCACCCGGCCCGCCGGGCACTGGATGGAGGTCCTGGTCGGCGCCGGGGTCCCGGTCGGCCGGGTGCGGGGCGTACTGGACGCTCTGCGCACCGCCGACGCCAGCGGGGACGACGTCCTGCGCACGGTCGAGCACCCCACCGCCGGGCTCCTGGAACAGGTACGGGCGGGTTTCCGGATGGAGCACACGCCCACCCCGATGACCGCTCCCCCGCTGCTGGGCCAGCACTCCGCGCAGGTGCTCGCCGAGCTGGGCCTGACCGCGGAGCGGATCGAGGGCCTGCTCAGGAGCGGGGCCGTCCAGCAGACCGACGTCCAAAGCTCCGAGACCCGCTAGGCCCGGCGGACCGTCCCCCCACAGACCTCACACACGTCACCGAAGCACCACGAAGGGACACCCACCATGAGCGACTCCCGACGCAAGGCCGCCGCACCCGACCCCCTCGACTTCCTGGCGGTGGACGCCGAACTGTCCGACACCGAACGCGACGTCCGTGACGCCGTCCGCGCGTTCTCCTCCCGTGAGCTCCTGCCGAACGTCGCCGACTGGTTCGAGGCCGGGACCATCCCCGACCCGCGCGGCCTCGCCAAGGCCTTCGGCGACCTGGGCGTTCTCGGCATGCACCTGGAGGGGTACGGCTGCGGCGGCTCCAGCGCGGTCGCCTACGGTCTGGCCTGCCGGGAGCTGGAGGCGGTGGACTCGGGGCTGCGCAGCTTCGTGTCCGTGCAGGGCTCCCTGGCCATGGCGGCGATCCACAAGTTCGGTTCCGAGGAGCACAGGAACGAGTGGCTGCCGAGGATGGCCGCGGGCGAGGCGATCGGCTGCTTCGGCCTGACCGAGCCCGACTCCGGCTCGGACCCGGGCTCGATGCGTACCCGCGCCCGCAGGGAGGGTTCGGACTGGGTCCTCAACGGCACCAAGATGTGGATCACCAACGGCTCGGTGGCCGACGTCGCCGTGGTGTGGACCGCCACCGAGGACGGCATCCGCGGTTTCGTGGTGCCGACCGACACCCCGGGTTTCTCCGCGAACGTCATCCACCGCAAGCTGTCGCTACGCGCCTCGATCACCTCGGAGCTGGTCCTGGAGGACGTACGCCTGCCCGCCGACGCCGTGATGCCCGGCTCCGGAGGTCTGGGCTCCCCGCTCTCCTGCCTGAACGAGGCCCGCTACGGGATCGTGTGGGGCGCGGCGGGTGCGGCGCGCGCCTGCTACGAGGCCGCGCTGGACTACGCGCGGACCCGTGAGCAGTTCGGGCAGCCCATCGGCGGTTTCCAGCTCACCCAGCGCAAGCTCGCCGACATGGTGGTGGACGTCAACCACGCCAACATGGCGGCGCTGCGGATCGGTCGGCTGAAGGACGAGGGGGACTGCCACCACAACCACGTGAGTTTCGGCAAGTTCGCCAACGTGGCGGCGGCGCAGCGGGTGGCGCGGACGGCGCGCGGGATCCACGGCGCCAACGGGATCACGCTGGAGTACCCGGTGATGCGGCACATGGTGAACCTGGAGACGGTGGCCACCTACGAGGGCACCGAGGAGATCCACGCGCTGAGCATCGGCCAGGCGGTGACGGGTATCTCCGCGTTCCGGTAGGAGGAGGCACGCCACGGGTGCCATCGAAGGCCGACAACCATCACAATGGGAGCATCCGAGTGAGGGAGTTGCCGAAGATGGTGAACGAACCGACGAAGCGGTTCGAGATGACGAAGCTGCGGCGGACCGCCAACGCGTTCGTCAGCGGCTTCGTCAAGTACGGGGCGTGCCCGCCGGAGCTGCACCTGCTCACGACGCGTGGGCGCAAGTCCGGTTTCCTGCGCACCATCCCGCTCAGTGTCCTGGACAGTGAGAGCGGCCGGTACCTGGTCTCCCCCTACGGGGAGGCCGACTGGGTGCGCAACCTGCGCAAGGACGGTTTCGCGACGCTGCGCCAGGGCGGCTGGATCGAGCTGGTGAGCGTGCGCGAGCTGGGCTCCGCCGAGGCGGCACCGCTGCTCAGGGAGTACCTGAACCACCCCAGGGCCGCGGTGGTCGGGCCGTACTTCGACGCCCCGCCGGAGGCACCGGACGAGGCGTTCGAGGCCGAGGCCGACCGGCACCCGGTGTTCCAGATCGTGCGGTCCACGACGATCCGCCTCTGAATCGGACACACGACGGGCCCTGGCTCACCCCGTTGGGTGGACCGGGGCCCGTCGTGTGTCCGGACGGCGGCCCCGGAGGTCGTCCGTCCTGTTCCTCCGGGTCAGCGGGCCGGCCGGGTGTACACGGTTCCGCGTTCGGCGGTTTCGTAGCCGACCGTGGCGTAGGTCCTGGCCGGGGTCGGGTAGGCCTCGTTGGGCGAGGTGTTGATGAACACCCGGTCCCCGCCGCGCAGGGCGGTCAGGGTGCAGGCCTCCAGCGCCATGGCGCTGGCCAGGCCCTTGCGCCGGTGTTCGGGGACCACGCCGAGGGGTTCGATCTCGGAGCAGCGGTTCCTCGGGTCCCACCACACGACGCAGCAGGCCGCCAGTGAACCGTCCGGGGCCTCGACCACGAGGTCGAGTTCACGGTCGTACAGCAGACCGGCGCGGGTGCTGTCGTAGCGCTCCCGGCTGAAACGGCTGGTCAGGTCCGGGTCAACCTGGCCCACGCGCTCCGGCCAGGGCAGGTCGGCGGGTTTCCAGGCCCTCCGGTGGCACTCCACCCTGGCCTCCTGCTCACCCTCGCGCACCGGACGGAGCAGGTAGCCCTCCGGCAGGACGACGTCCTCCTCGGTGGCGGACCGGCACATCCACTCACCGAAGACGTTCTCCTCCGCCACGGCGAAACCGGCCCTCTCCGCGAGCGCGCGGAGCTCGTCGTCGCCGTCGAGGACCAGCAGGTCCACGGCGGCGCCACCGACCCGGGCCATCGCCCGGTCCAGGAGCGCGGACCCGGCCCCGGGGTCGGCGGAGGCGCCCTGGAGGGTGATCTGGCTCCGGGGGAAGAGGGCGTTGGGCTCCTCGGCCGCGGCCCAGGCCACGGGTTCACCGTTGCGGTGGGCCAGGAGCGTGTTGTCGGGTGAGAGCTGCCCGGTGGCCAGCTGCCAGCCGAGCCCGCCGGGGTGCGGGCTCAGCGGCCAGAGCCGTTGGGCGAGCAGTTCCAGGGGGCGGACGTCCTCGGCCCGGAGGGGGTGGATTTCGAGCACGGGGCCTGCCTTCTCGTGGGGGGCACGGGCGGGCTCACGCTAACGTTCGGCGCCCGGGGGTACCACTGCTTTTCCGGCAGGCGCGGTCCCGACAGGACGCGGTGGTAGCTTCCTTGCGTAACTCCCCCCACACGGAAAGCGTGCGCCCCCATGACCGAGAAGAACAGCAGAGTCAACACCTACATGGCCGTCACCGGGGTGTGCTGTGCTCTGGTCGCGATCATTTCGGCCGTCGACCCGGTCCCGGTGCTGCGGACTCCGATGCTGATCGCCTGCGTGGTCGTCTTCGCAGCCATGGCCTTCCTGCTGGGCAAGGAGGCCAAGGCGCAGAAGGACCCTGAGAAGGGGGCCGACCGGCAGAGCTGAGAACCGGCCCGGGGACGGCGGCCGGAGCCCCCGGGCCAGGCCACCGCCCCGGGAGGCTCACCCCGCCTGGGCGGCGAGCCAGTCCTCGAACGAGGTCGGGGCCACCTCGGCGTCCGCGGCGGGCAGGAGCACGTTGCCGGCCATGGAGGCGTCGAAGATCCCGTTCTCCCAGGTCGGCACGAGTTCGACCCGGTGGCCGCGGACCGCGTGGGTGCGGCGGGCCATGTCGACCAGGTCCTGGGGGCCGGGTCCGGTCACGTCCCGGTGCCGTCCCCGGGGCTCGCCGACCGCGACGCGCACCAGGATGTCCGCGACGTCCTCGGGCGCGATGGGCCGCACCAGCAGCGGAGCGATCCCGGCGACACCGTCGGTCTCGGTCCAGGAGGCGACCATGGCCGCGAAGTCGTGGAACTGGGTGGCCGGAACGATCGTGTGGGGCACCGGTCCCGCCTCGACCGCGGCCTCCTGCGCACGCTTGCCCGCGTAGTGGGGGTTCCCCCGTACCCGGTCCACGGCGGCGATGGACAGCACGACGTGGTGGCTCACTCCGGCCCGCCGTTCCGCGGCCATCAGGTGCTCGGTGGCGGTCGTGAAGAAACGGACGTTCTCGGCTTCCTCCCCCGAGGTGCAGTTCAGGACGTCGATCACCGCGTCGACCCCGGTCAGGGCCTCGTCCAGCCCCTGCCCGGAGAGCACGTCCACGCCGTGGCCGCGACTGATCGCGACGGCGTCGTGGCCGCCCCCGCGCAGAGCCGCCAGTGTCAGGGCTCCGATCCGGCCCGTGGCTCCGACCACCGCAACACGCATACGCCGACCTCCCGATCAATTATGGATATCAGAGATCCACAATAGCGCTAATCGGATAGACTGGACAGGTGAAACTTCCCGAGAGTTCCGAGTGGGCGCTGCACTGCGCCGCCTCCCTGGCGCAGCTCGCCCCGGAGGACACCGTCAGTACGCGGCGCCTCGCCGAGCACTTCGGGGTCCCCGCCCCCTACCTGGCCAAGCAACTCGCACACCTGGCCCGCGGCGGCGTGCTGGCCGGGACCACGGGGCCGCGGGGCGGCTTCCGACTCGCCCGTCCGGCGTCCCGGATCACGGTGCTCGACGTCATCGAGGCGGTCGACGGCGCCGCCGACCCGTACCGGTGCCGCGAGATCCGACAGCAGGGGCGAGGGGCCCTCCCCGAGGAGGACTGCCGGGAACCGTGCGTCCTGGCCGTAACGATGCGCCAGGCCCATCAGGCATGGCGGTCCAGCCTGGCCGCGGTCACCCTGGCGGACGTCGTCGGTACCCTCGCGCCGGGTGTCCCCGACCGCACCCGACGGCTGCTCACCGAGGCCGAGGACTGACGCCTGCGCCGTCAGCGGCCGGGCACGGCTGCTGCACGAGCGCGCCCGCGGCCCGGCCGGGGCCCGGGTCCGAACGGCCTCCTCAGTTGCGGACGCGGAACACGTCGTAGACGCCGTCCACGCCGCGGACCGACCGCAGGACGCTGCCCAGGTGGGTGGGGTCGGCCATCTCGAAGGTGAACCGGCTCTGCGCCACCCGGTCCCGGCTGGTCTGCACCGTCGCGGAGAGGATGTTGACGTGCTGGTCGGAGAGCACCCGGGTGATGTCCGAGAGCAACCGGGAGCGGTCCAGGGCCTCCACGTGCAGGGCGACGAGGAACATCGAGTCCTCGGTGGGCCGCCATTCGACGTCGACCATGCGTTCGCGGTCCAGGCTGGCGGCGTTCACGCAGTCCTGGCGGTGCACCGACACCCCGTTGCCCCGGGTCACGAAACCGACGATGTCGTCACCGGGCACGGGCGTACAGCACTTGGACAGGCGGGCCCAGACGTCGGCGTCGCCGCCGGCCACGACGACCCCCGGGTTCCCGGAGCGCTGCCTGGTGGTGGCGACCTTGGAGGGCAGCGCGGACTCGGCGATGTCCTCGGTGTGGCTCTCCAGGCCCCCCATGGAGTCCACGAGCTTGCTGACCACGCTCTGCGCGCTGACCTGGCGCTCGCCCACGGCCGCGTAGAGGGAGTCGACGTCGGGATAGCGCAGGTCCCTGGAGAGGGCGATGATGGTCTCGCCGCTGAACAGGCGCTTGACCGGCAGTTCCTGCTTGCGCATGAACTTGGCGATCTCGTCCTTGCCCCGCTCGATCGCGGCCTCTCGGCGCTCCTTGGTGAACCAGTGCCGGATCTTGTTACGGGCCCGTGCGCTCTTGACGAAGTTGAGCCAGTCGCGGCTTGGGCAGGCGTCGGGGTCCTTCGAGGTGAGGATCTCGACGGTCTCGCCGTTGTGGAGTTCGTTCTCCAGCGGCACGAGGCGGCCGTTGATGCGGGCTCCGACGGTGCGGTGGCCGACCTCGGTGTGCACGGCGTAGGCGAAGTCGACGGCGGTGGCGCCCTGCGGCAGGGAGATGACGTCACCGCCGGGGGTGAAGACGAACACCTCCTGCACGGACAGGTCGAAGCGCAGCGACTCCAGGAACTCGCCCGGGTCCTTGGTCTCCTGCTGCCAGTCGATGAGCTGGCGCAGCCACTGCATGTCGGCGGTGCCCTTGGACTTGGCCTCACCGGCGGAGGTGTTGCGGTCCTCCTTGTACTTCCAGTGCGCGGCGATGCCGTACTCGGCGCGGCGGTGCATCGCACGGGTGCGGATCTGCAGCTCGACCGGGTTGCCGGAGGGGCCGATGACCGTCGTGTGCAACGACTGGTACATGTTGAACTTCGGCATCGCGATGTAGTCCTTGAACCGGCCGGGCACCGGGTTCCACCGCGCGTGGATGGTTCCCAGGGCCGCGTAGCAGTCCCGGACGCTGTCCACCAGGACCCGCACCGCGATGAGGTCGTAGATGTCGTCGAAGCCCACGTTGCGGGCGATCATCTTCTGGTAGATCGAGTAGTAGTGCTTGGGCCGCCCGCGTACGGTCGCCTTGAGCTTGGACTCGCGCAGGTCGCCGGAGACCGCCTCGATGACCTCCTGGAGGTACACGTCGCGGCGGGGGGCGCGCTCGGAGACCAGGCGGGCGATCTCGTCGAAGCGCTTGGGATAGAGGGTGGCGAAGGCCAGGTCCTCGAGCTCCCACTTGATGGTGTTCATGCCCAGGCGGTGGGCGAGGGGGGCGAAGATCTCCAGGGTCTCGCGGGCCTTCTTCTCCCGTTTGGCCTTGGCCGGGAGGTAGCGCAGGGTCCGCATGTTGTGCAGGCGGTCGCACAGTTTGATGACCAGGACGCGGATGTCGCGGGCCATCGCCACGACCATCTTGCGGACCGTCTCGGCCTGGGTGGCCTCGCCGTACTTGACCTTGTCCAGCTTGGTGACGCCGTCGACCAGTTCGGCGATCTCGTCGCCGAAGTCGGCACGGAGCTCGTCGAGCGAGTACTCGGTGTCCTCGACGGTGTCGTGCAGGAGCGCGGCGGCCAGGGTGGCCTCCTGCATCCCCAGTTCGGCGAGGATGGTGGCGACGGCGAGCGGGTGGGTGATGTAGGGGTCGCCGCTCTTGCGCTTCTGGTGACGGTGGTGGTGGGCCGCGACCTCGTAGGCGCGTTCGATCAGCCGCACGTCCACCTTCGGATGGGTGGCGCGCACGGTCTTGATCAGTGGTTCGAGCACCGGGTTCATCGTCACTCCCCGCTGGGCCCCGAGTCGGGCGAGCCTTCTGCGTACTCGCACGGTGGAGGGTGTGGTGGAGGCCGCCTGGCCTCCCGGGGCCCCCGGCCCCGAGACGTCGGAGGGCGCCGCTTCGTCCGCGGCGCCCTCCGGGCGGTCCTGCTGTGGTCTTTTTCCGGCCGGTACCCCGCGGCCGTCCGCGCGCCCTCCAGGCGTGCCGGTACCCGGAACACCGGCGCTTCCCGGCCCGTCGGCACGGGAGGCGGCGGCCGTCGGAACCCCGGAGGCCCCGCTGCCCGGCCCCTGCTCGGACACCGCCCCGGTCGAGACCACTTCGCTTGGCATGCCTACCTCCCGCGGATCCGCCCGGTGGAGCCGACGTGACCGTCCGGCTCGCCTCCGGTGCACGTGCGTGTCATCAGGGCCAGTCGTCGACGCGGCCGCCGCGGTCACCTCTCCCACCAGTCTAGTGGGACCGCCCCCACCTGCGAGGGGAGCGATCCGGCCCCCTCGTGTCCCCTGGTACCGACTCGGAGGTACGCGCAGTGACACAGGTCACCAGGTACGTCACACCGAGTGCTGGAGTACGTCAACAAGGACGGCCTGTCGCGGTATTCCCCGCGGGGTGCGACAGGCGCGGCGAGGTCGGCCTCAGACCGAAAGGAGGGTGTGCAGCTCCACGTCGGGCATCTTCCCGCGCCCCTGAAGCGCGGAGAGCTCCATCAGGACGGAGAATCCCACGACCGTACCACCCGCCTTGCGGACCAGTTCCACCGCGGCCCTGCCGGTGCCGCCGGTCGCGAGGACGTCGTCGACGACGAGCACACGGCTGCCCGGGGTGATCGCGTCGGCGTGGATCTCGACGGTCGCGGTGCCGTACTCCAGATCATAGGCCTGGTCGATGATGTCCGAGGGCAGTTTCCCGGCTTTGCGCGCCGGGACGAAACCCGCACCCAGCGCCATGGCGACGGGTGCGCCGAAGATGAACCCCCGCGCCTCCAACCCGACGACGTGGTCGATCCCGGCTCCCCGGAAGGGCGCGGCGAGCCCGCGCACCGTGGCCGCGAGCGCCTTCGGCTCGTTGAGCAGGGGCGTGATGTCCTTGAACAGGATTCCCGGCTGCGGGAAGTCCGGGATGTCGCGGATGCTCGCCTCGATGAGGGCGAGCTCGGCGGCGTGCGGGGCGTCCGGAACCGCGGTGTCGTCGGGCATGGCTGGCGGGGCCTTCTTCTGGTGGGTCGATCGGCTGTGCTGCTCGGCCGTGGCCGAGAACAGCGGTACCGGCCCCGGGCGGGGGCCGGTACCGAAGTCTGTGATGCGCCGGAGGTCGGCCGCGGTCAGCCCTTGGGCTTGTCGTCGTCGCCGAAGTCGGGACGGTCCTCGACCGGGGTGTCGTCGGCGGCGGGGGTGATGACCTCTCCGACGCCGGCCTTGAGCATCCGGATACGGGTGCCGGGGGAGATCTCCAGCAGTACGTCCTGCTCGTGGATCTCGACCACCGTGGCGAAGATACCCGCCTTGGTCATGACCTCGACCCCGGGCTGCAGGGAGCTCTGCATCTGCGTCTCCTGCTGGCGGCGCTTCTGGTTCGGGCGCCAGAACAGGAGCCAGAAGACCAGGAGGATCAGCACGAACGGGAGCATCATGCCGATGAGGCTGCCCTCTCCCTGGGCAGCGTCGGCGAGAATGTAAGTGCCCTGCACGGGGGCGTCCTTCCTGACGTTTCCTGTGGCCGACGTCTGTCGGCTCGGACACCGCGACGACCACCTTCTCGGGCAGCTCCGGCCACGGCGGCCGGAAGCGTACCCGGTGGGTACAACGCGCGGGGGCACGAACTCGTTCCGCCGGCGTCGGACGACACCATACGAGGCCGTTGCCCCGCTTTGGCTGCGTTCGTCACAGTTTACGTGGCGCTGGTCACCACTACCCCACCGGCAGAGACCAGGGGGCTAACGGTTCGGCCCCGGTTCACGCTGCACGCGCCTCATTGTGCCCGGGCCGGAGCCCCCTGTGAAGGCTCCGCGCCCCGGTCAGGGGCTGTCCCCACCCTCCGCCCCATCGACCTGCCGACCGTTTCCACGGCCACCGTCGTTCCCCGCGGAGGAGCCCGGGTTCCCGCCGGAGGCGCCCATGGCGGCCCCGAAGGCGGCGTCGGGCGGCGGAGTGAGGCCCATGTGGGTCCAGGCCATCGGCGTGGCGACCCGGCCGCGCGGCGTGCGGGCGAGGAAGCCGGAGCGGACCAGGAAGGGTTCGGCGACGACCTCCACGGTCTCGGCCTCCTCCCCCACGGACACCGCCAGCGTGGACAGCCCGACCGGTCCGCCGCGGAAACGGTTCAGGAGCACGTCCAGGATGGCCCGGTCCAGACGGTCCAGGCCCAGGGGGTCCACCTCGTACAGCTCCAGGGCGGCCCGGGCGTTGGCCAGCGTGAGACGGCCGTCCCCGCGGACCTCGGCGTAGTCGCGCACGCGGCGCAGGAGCCGGTTCGCGATACGGGGTGTGCCCCGGGACCGGCCCGCGATCTCGCTGGCGGCCGCCGCCTCCAGCGGTGCCCCGAGGAGCCCGGCGGAACGGTGCAGGATCTGCTCAAGCTCTGCGGGCTCGTAGAAGTCCATGTGCGCGGTGAAGCCGAAGCGGTCGCGCAGCGGCGCCGGGAGCATGCCCGCCCTGGTGGTCGCGCCGACCAGGGTGAACGGGGCGATGTCGAGCGGGATCGCGGTGGCTCCGGGCCCCTTGCCGACGATGACGTCGACCCGGAAGTCCTCCATCGCGACGTAGAGCATCTCCTCGGCCGGGCGGGCCATCCGGTGGATCTCGTCGAGGAAGAGGACCTCCCCCTCCTGGAGGGTGGAGAGCACGGCGGCCAGATCGCCGGAGCGTTCGATCGCGGGCCCGGAGGTGATCCGCAGGGGCGCGCCGAGTTCGGCGGCGATGATCATGGCCAGGGTGGTCTTGCCCAGACCGGGGCCGCCGGACATGAGGATGTGGTCCGGAGCGCGGTTGCGCCGCTGGGCGCTGTGCAGGACCAGGGAGAGCTGCTCGCGCACCCGGTGCTGACCGACGAACTCGCTCAGGGCCTTGGGGCGCAGCGCCCCCTCGATCTGGTGTTCCTCAACGTCGGCCTCGGGTGAGACGGCGTCGCGCTCGTGCACGGGGGGCACCCCTTTCCTGTGTCCTGGGCGGTCTAGGCGCGGCTGAGCCTGCGCAGGGCGCTGCGCAGCAGGACGGTGACGTCGCTGGTGTCCTCGGCCTCGGCGGCGACGGAGGACGCGGCGGCCTCCGCGTCCTTGGCGGACCAGCCGAGGTTGACCAGGCCGGAGACGACCTGTCCGCGCCAGGCCCCGTTGGGCTGGGCGCTGTCCGGGGCGTCGGCGGGGGGCAGGGTGCCCTCGCTCAGGGCCGGGGCGTCGAGCTTGCCACGCAGTTCCAGGACGATGCGCTGGGCGCCCTTCTTACCGATGCCGGGCACCCTGGTCAGGGCCGCGGTGTCCTCGGTGGCCACGGCCTGGCGCAGACTGTCGGGGCTGTGCACGGCGAGCATCGCCAGGGCGATGCGCGGGCCGATGCCGGAGGCGGTCTGGACCTGCTCGAAGAGGCTCCTCTCGTCGTCGTCGGCGAACCCGAAGAGGGTGAGGGACTCCTCGCGGACGACGAGGCTGGTGGCCACGGTGCCCTCCTCCCCCACGTGCAGGCGGGACAGGGCGGAGGGGGTGCACTGGACGGTCATGCCGACCCCGCCGACGTCGATCACGGCGCTGCCCGCGCCGCGTGCGGCCACCCGGCCGGTGAGGAACGCGATCATGTCGTGTGGGCGCCTGGAGGGGCGCCCGTCTCCTTCCTGGGGGCGGTACTGCTGCCTGTTTCTTCCCGTGCCGTACGGACCGGCGGGATCAGCGGCCGCGCGCTCGGCGGGCCAGTTCGACCTTGCGGGCGAAGTCCTGTTGGGCCTGGGCGACCCGGGCCTGGGCCCCGCCCCGCCAGATGTGACAGATGGCCAGGGCCACAGCGTCCGCGGCGTCGGCCGGTTTCGGCGGCCCGTCGAGTCCGAGGATACGCGCCACCATGCTGCCGACCTGCTTCTTGTCGGCACGGCCGTTGCCGGTGATGGCGGCCTTGGCCTCGCTGGGGGTGTGGGTGGCGACGGGCAGCCCGCGGCGGGCGGCGCACACCAGGGCGATGCCGCTGGCCTGGGCGGTGCCCATCACGGTGCTGAGGTTGTGCTGGGCGAAGACCCGCTCGACGGCGACGGCGTCGGGTTCGTACTGGTCCAGCCACTCCTCGATTCCGCGCTCGACGGCGACCAGGCGCTGCGGGAGCTCGGTGTCGGCGCTGGTGCGGATGGCGTCGGCGGCCAGGAGTCGCAGGGGACGGCCGATGGCCCCCTCGACGGCGCCGACACCGCAACGGGTCAGCCCCGGATCGATTCCCAGCACGCGCACGTCGCCACCCGACTCTCTTCTCGAACGTTCGTTCGCACCATGCTAGCGGCGGACGGTGACGTGATCCGCCGCCCGGCGAGGCGTGTCGGCCGAAGGGGGTGGACGGGAGGATACACCGGTGCTAGGTTCAACTCAGAAAGAGAAAAACTCACTTTGAGATCAACTTGGGGGAAGCGGTGTCCGAAGGGATCGACGGGCGGCGGGGTGACGGCCGACCGGCCGCGGAAGGGTACGACGCGGCCGACGAACACAGGTTCCTGGCCGACTACGACCCGAACGCGTTCGCACCCGCCGCGGTCACCGTGGACGTGGTCGCGCTGACCATCCGCGACGGGCTCCCCCGCGTCCTGCTCGGCCGCCGCGCCCGGCACCCCCAACGCGGCCGTTGGGCCCTGCCCGGCGGGTTCGTCCGGGCCCGGGACGGCGCTGCCGGGCCGGCCGACCCCGACCTCCCCGACGCCGCCCTGCGCGTACTCACGGAGAAGACCCCCCTGCCCGCCGAGATACACCTGGAACAGCTCGGCACCTACGGCGCGATCGACCGGGACCCCCGCATGCGGGTGATCTCGGTGGCGTACATGGTGCTGGCACCCGACCTGCCCGACCCGCGCACCGGCCGCGACACCGCGGAGGCCGCGTGGGTCCCCTGGACCGCCCTGGGCTACGGCGAGGGGGCCGCCACCGGACACGAACTCGCCTTCGACCACGCGCGCGTCCTCGGCGACGCCGTCGAACGCGCCCGCTCCAAGCTGGAGTACACCGCCCTGGCCACCGCCTTCCTCCCACCCGTGTTCACCATCACCGAGCTGCGCGGGGTGTACGAGGCGGTGTGGGGGCGCGCACTGCACGCCGCCAACTTCCACCGCAAGATCCTCGCCACCCCGGGGTTCGTCGAGGACACCGGAGAACTGGCCGACCGCGGAGGCTCGGGGGGAGGCCGACGCGCCCGGCTGTACCGGGCGGGCGGCGCGGCACTGCTCCACCCTCCGCTGCTGCGCGGCACCCAGTAGCCCGCACCGGACGGCGGGCACCCGATGAACAGACACCCGGTGAGCAGCGCGCCCCGGCCCCCACGGAGAACGGCTGAGCAGGGAGAGCGGATGAGTACCGAGCAGCACGTCCCAGGCGGTTTCGACGCCGCCCTGCGCACCCTCGGCCTCGCCGCGGACCCGGCCGCCCTGTTCGGCCCCCTGCCCGCTGACGGCGGCACGGTACCCCCGGCCGCCACCGCCGAGTACCGGCGTCTGGCCCGACTGCTCCACCCCGACACCGCGCCCGCCGACCGCACTGCCGAGGCCGGGGCCGGATTCGCGCGACTCACCGAGGCCTGGCGGCACTACCGGCGGGCCGCCGAGGGCGGCCCTGGGCTCGACGACATCACGTTCACGACCCGGGAGCGGACCTACCACGTGAGCCGGGACGGCGCTCTGGCCAGCGGGGACGTCGCGGACCTGCACGCGGTGCGGTGGCGGGAGGGGGCCCGGGGACCGGGAACGGGCCGGGTCTGGCGGGACGGGGTACTCAAACTGCCCCGCGCTCCGCGCGACAACGACCTGATCCTGGCCGAGGCCACCGCACTGCGCCGTGTCCGGGAACACGGGGCCGAACGCTACCGCGCCTTCGTCCCCGAACTGGTGGAGTCGGTCCGGCACCGCGACGCGGCCACCGGAGTGGAGCGGCGCGGCAACGTGCTGGGGCGGCTGACCGGCTTCCACAGCCTGGACGAGGTGCGGCGGGCCCATCCGGACGGGATCGACCCCCGCGACGCCGCCTGGATGTGGCGCCGGCTGCTGGTGGCCCTGGGCAACGCGCACCGGGCCGGGGTCGTGCACGGGGCGGTCGTCCCCGAACACGTCCTCATCCATCCGCAGGCGCACGGGCTGGTCCTCGTGGACTGGTGTTACTCGGTGACCTTCGCCGAACCCCGTACCGCACCGCACGTCCCCGCGATGGTGCCGCACCGCCGAGCGGCGTACCCGCCCGAGGTCGCCGCCCGCCGCCCCGCCGTGCCCGCCACCGACGTGTACATGGCCACCGGGTGCGTGGAGTTCGTGACCGGCGGACGGCTCCCGCGACAGTTGCGGGCCTTCGCACGCGGCTGTTCGCTGCCCGTGCCCGAGCGGCGGCCCGGCGACGCGTTCGCACTGCTCGGCGAACTGGACGAGGCGCTGGAGCGGTGCTTCGGGCCGCGCCGATTCCGCCCCTTCCGCCTTCCTGACCGGACCCCGACGGCCTGATGCCCGACCGCCCCCTCGCGGGGCACCCGACAACTCACGGAGACACCATGGGAAGCAGCAGTTGGTCCACCGACGCCTACCGCGCCCGGCAGGCCTACCGAAACTCCGCCGGAATCAGCAGCTTCGGCTACCACGACGACGTCGTCGCCAAGGCCCCGCGCGAGAAGTGGAGGGCCCACGACTCGCTCGACCCGCACGGCGTGGCCGTACGGGAGAGCCGCGACTCCGAGGCGCACCCGAACTCGCTCGCGGTCTCGGTGATCTTCGACGTCACCGGCTCCATGGGACGGGTGCCGCGCTCCCTCCAGACCAAACTCCCCGACCTGTTCGGGCTGCTCCTGCGCAGGGGTTACGTGCAGGACCCGCAGATCCTGTTCGGCGCGGTCGGCGACGCCACCTGCGACCGGGTGCCGCTCCAGATCGGCCAGTTCGAGTCCGGCAACGAACTGGAGGACGACCTGGGCAACATCCTGCTGGAGGGCGGGGGCGGCGGTCAGATGACCGAGTCCTACGAACTGGCGATGTACTTCATGGCACGGCACACCGCCATGGACTGCCTGGAGAAGCGGGGTCGGCGGGGCTACCTGTTCGTGGTGGGCGACGAGATGGCCTACGGCGCGGTGAAGGCACGCGAGGTCCGCGACGTGATCGGCGACGACCTGACCGAGAACATCGCGTTCCCGGCGGTCCTGGAGGAGCTGCGGCGCAAGTTCGAGGTGTACTTCATCATGCCGACCGGCAGCTACCACTTCCGCGACGACCGCGTCCGGGAGTTCTGGGAGCGGCACATGGGCCAGAACCTCGTCCTGCTGGACGACCTGGACGCGGTCTGCGAGACGATCGCGGTCACGGTGGGCCTGGGCGAGGAGGCCGTCGACCTGGAGGAGGGACTGCGGGACCTGGCCGACGCCGGTTCGGACCAGGCCGACGTGGTGGGCAGGGCGCTGCGGCCGCTGGTGCGCGAGCGCGGCGCGGTCGCGGTTTCCCCGGACGTGGAGGGGCTGGCCGGTGACGGCCCGGGGGTGGACCGGCTGTGAGCGGACGGACGGGTGCGCGGGCAGCGGAACGTGCCGGAACGCCGGGGGCCGCTGGGGCGGCTGCCACCGCTGGGGGCGCCCGGGAACACGCGATCGTGGTCGACCTGGGGTTCGGTGACGCGGGCAAGGGCGTGACCGTGGACCTGCTGTGCGCCCGGGGCGGGTTCGGTGCGGTGGTGCGGGCCAACGGCGGTGCCCAGGCAGCGCACAACGTGGTCACCCCGGACGGCCGGCACCACACGTTCGCCCAGTTCGGAGCGGGCACGCTCGCCCCGGGCCGCCCGGTGCCCACGCACCTGTCCCGCTTCATGGTGGTGGACCCCCTCGCGCTGGCGGCCGAGGCCCAGCACCTGGCCGCCCTGGGGGTGGCCGACCCGTTCTCCCTGGTCACCGCGGACCGGCGGGCGCTGATCAGCACACCGTGGCACGCGGCGGCCAACCGGGCCCGGGAACGCGCCCGCGGCCGGGAGCGGCACGGTTCGTGCGGAATGGGGGTGGGCGAGACGATGGCCTACGCCCTGGAGCACCCGGAGGAGGCGCCCACCGTCGGTGACTGCGCCCGCCCGCACCTGCTCCGCCGCAAGCTGGGCCTGTTGGCCGACCGGCTGGCGTCGGTGCTGGCCGAGGGGGCGGGGAGCACCGACACGGCGGAGTATGACCCCCTCCCCGAGCTGGAGGGGTGCCTGGCCGCCTACCGGGCCTTCGCGGAGCGGATCCGGCTGGTGGACGAGCGCTACCTGCCCCGGCTCCTGGCCCGGACCCCGGTGGTGTTCGAGGGTGCCCAGGGCGTCCTGCTCGACGAGTGGCACGGTTTCCACCCGTACACCACGTGGTCCACGACGACCACCGTCAACCCGCTCGCGCTGTTGGCGGAGGCCGGACTGCCGGGCGACGCCCGCCGGATCGGGGTGACGCGCACCTTCACCACCCGGCACGGTGCCGGGCCGCTGGTCACCGAGGACCCGCTCCTCACCGTGCGGCTGGCCGACCGGCACAACCGCACCCACCCCTGGCAGGGCGGGTTCCGGGTGGGCCACCTCGACCTGGTCGCGGCCAGGTACGCGCTGGAGGCCACCGGAGGGGTGGACTCGCTGGTGGTCACGCACGCCGACGCTCCCGCCCGGCTCGGCCGGGGGCTGCGGTGGTGCGTGGGTTACGAGCTCTACGACGGGACCCCGCTGCGGATCACCCCGGGAACCTCCCCCGACCTGGCCCGCCAGGCCCGGATCACCGGCCTGTTGGTTTCCGCCCGCCCGGTGCTGCGTCCGGTCCCGGGTGCGGCGCCCACGACCGTCGCCGACGCTCTGGGGCTGCCTCTGGAGGCGGTCTTCACCGGCCCGACCAGGGCTGACGTCCAGATTCCGGCGCACCGTCCCTCACACGCGGGAGCGCAGCCCCGGAGTGCACCGGCCTGAGCGTGTCGGGCTCGAACAGCCGTGGAGGGCGATCTAGTTTGGGGCGATGAGCTCACTCTCCGACCCCGAGGTCCGCGACTTCCTGCTCCACGGCACACGCACGGGCAAGGTCGCCTACACCGCGGCGGACGGCCGCCCGCTGGTGGCACCGGTCTGGTTCACCCTCGACGACGACGTGCTGGTGTTCAACACCGGCGGGGACAGCGCCAAGGGCCGGGCCCTGGCCCGCGATCCGCGGCTGGCGCTGGTGGTGGACCTGGAAGAGCCGCCGTTCGGGTTCGTGCAGGTCCAGGGTGTGGCCGAGGTCTCCGAGGACCCCGCCGAACTGCTGCGCACAGCGACCGCGATCGCCCGGCGGTACATGGGTCCGGAGCAGGCCGAGGAGTTCGGCCGCCGCAACGGCGTCCCGGGCGAGCTCGTGGTACGGCTCCGCCCGACCAGGGTGGTCGCCGCCATGAACATGACCGACTGACGAACCGGACGCGGCCGACCCGGGCCCCGCCCCGGCGGACGGGATCCGCCCGGTGGCGGGGCGGCGGTGCGGCGCCGCCCCGGGGTCCTACATGCCGCCCCGCTGACGGATGGCGGTGAGGTCCTCACTGATCCGGAAGACCACGATGAGCAGTTCGAGGACCACCCGGCTCAGCAGCACGGAGATCGCGGTGCCGACCAGGACGCCGAGCAGCGTGAGGAACCCGGCGAAGAAGACCTCGCTCATCATCGTGATGGCGGTGACCAGACCGGCGATGAACCAGAACCCGATCAGGACCAGCCACAGGATGAAGAGGATCTTGATGATCCGGGTGGTGACGAACTCCCGGAAGGAGAAGTCGAAGAGCGCGCCGAAGAACCCGATGGACGCGGGCTGGGCGTAGCCGCCCTGGGGCTGCTGGGGCGGGACCCCGGGCTGCTGGTAGTACTGCCCGCCGGAGGCCGCCCCGGGGTAGCCGCCGGACTGGGGCTGCTGGTAGGGCTGCTGCGGCTGCTGCCCGTAGGGCTGCTGCGAGGGGTCCTGGGGGTATTCCGGGGGGTTGCTCATGGCTGTACTTTCCTCATCGCCGGGTTTCGTCGGATGCGTGCGCGCCGCCGTCCGGGAACAGGCGGCAGCCACCACGTACTGTACTCATCCGCCCGCCCGGCCGTCCGAACGGCACGCACGCCTGTGGCCGCGCCCCCGTCGGGGTGCGGCCACAGGCGTCGACGTGTGGTCCCGTTCGGGTACCGGGCGCTACAGCTCGGCCATGACCTCGTCGGGGATGTCGGCGTTGGTGTAGACGTTCTGGACGTCGTCGGAGTCCTCCAGCACGTCCACCACCCGCATGACCTTCTTGGCGGCCTCGGCGTCGACCGGGACCTCCATGGTCGGCAGGAAGCTGGAGTCCGCGGAGTCGTACTCGATCCCGGCCTCCTGGAGGGCGGTGCGGACCTCGACGAGGTCGGTGGCCTCGCAGACGATCTCGAAGACCTCGCCGAGGTCCTCGACATCTTCGGCTCCGGCCTCCAGGACCGCGAGGGTCACGTCGTCCTCGGTGGTGCCCTCCTTGGGCACGATCACGACACCCTTGCGGTTGAACAGGTACGACACCGAACCGGCGTCGGCCATGTTGCCGCCGTTGCGGGTGACCGCGACACGCACCTCGGAGGCGGCGCGGTTGCGGTTGTCGGTGAGGCACTCCACGAGCAGCGCCACACCGCCGGGAGCGTAGCCCTCGTACATGATGGTCTGCCACTCGGCTCCGCCGGCCTCCTCACCGGAGCCGCGCTTGCGGGCGCGCTCGATGTTGTCGGCGGGCACCGAGTTCTTCTTCGCCTTCTGGATGGCGTCGAAGAGCGTCGGGTTCCCTTCGGGGTCCCCACCACCGGTACGCGCGGCCACCTCGACGTTCTTGATCAGCTTGGCGAAGAGCTTGCTGCGCTTGGCATCGATGACGGCTTTCTTGTGCTTGGTGGTGGCCCACTTGGAGTGGCCGCTCATTCGAGTCCTTTCACGATGTCGACGAAGAGGCGGTGAACGCGCGCGTCGTCGGTGAGTTCGGGATGGAAGGACGTCGCCATCAGGCCGCCCTGTCGTACCGCGACGATCCTACCGGCCTCGTCAGGGCCGGGGACGCTCCCGAGGACCGTGACACCGGGGCCGACCGACTCCACCCAGGGGGCGCGGATGAACACCGCGTCGAACGGGTCCGTACCGATACCGTCGATCCGCACTCCGGCCTCGAAGGACTCGGTCTGGCGCCCGAAGGCGTTGCGGCGCACCGTCATGTCGATGCCGCCGACGGTCTGCTGGTCGGCCGTGCCACCCAGAACGCGGTCGGCCAGCATGATCATTCCCGCGCACGTCCCGTAGACGGGCATACCTGCCGCGACGTGTTTGCGCAACGGGTCCAACAGGCCGTACCGGACGGCCAGCTTGGACATGGTGGTGGACTCCCCACCGGGGATGACCAGGCCGTCGACGGCGTCGAGCTGGTCGACGGAGAGGACCTTCGCGGTGCGCGCGCCCAGGTCCTCCAGGACGTGCATGTGTTCGGCGACGTCCCCCTGGAGGGCGAGGACGCCGATGGTGGGTCTGGCGGTCAAGTACGGCCTCACTCGTTGTGGGACTGGCTGCTGGGTGGGCGGGCCGGGCGGGCGGCGGGTACCTGACCCGCCGCCCGTCGCGAACCGCTGGCTGCCTGGCTGCTACCAGCCGCGGCCGGCGTAGCGCTCGGATTCGGACAGCTCGTCCAGGTTGATGCCGACCATGGCCTCGCCCAGGCCGCGCGAGACGCGGGCGATCACGGCGGGGTCCTCGTAGTGCAGGGTGGCCTGCACGATGGCGTCGGCGCGCCTGGCCGGGTCACCGGACTTGAAGATGCCCGAGCCGACGAACACGCTCTGTGCGCCGAGCTGGCGCATCAGCGCGGCGTCGGCGGGGGTGGCCACACCACCGGCGGAGAACAGCGGCACGGGCAGCTTGCCCAGGCCCGCGACCTCCTTGACGATCTCGTAGGGGGCGCGCAGCTCCTTGGCGGCGCCGAACAGCTCGGGCTCGTCCAGGGTGCCCAGGCGCTTGATCTCTCCGTTGATGGAGCGCATGTGGCGGGTGGCCTCGACGACGTTGCCGGTGCCGGCCTCGCCCTTGGAGCGGATCATCGCCGCGCCCTCGGCGATCCGGCGCAAGGCCTCACCGAGGTTGGTGGCGCCGCAGACGAAGGGAACGGTGAACGCCCACTTGTCGATGTGGTAGGCCTCGTCGGCCGGGGTGAGGACCTCGGACTCGTCGATGAAGTCCACGCCGAGGGACTCCAGGACCTGGGCCTCGACGAAGTGGCCGATGCGGACCTTGGCCATGACCGGGATGGAGACGGCCTCGACGATGCCGTCGATCATGTCCGGGTCGGACATGCGGGCGACGCCGCCGTCCTTGCGGATGTCGGCGGGCACGCGCTCCAGGGCCATGACCGCGACGGCACCGGCGTCCTCGGCGATCTTGGCCTGCTCCGGCGTGACGACGTCCATGATGACGCCGTTCTTGAGCTGCTCGGCCATGCCTCGCTTGACGCGCTGGGTACCGACGGCGTTGTCGGAGGTGTTCGATGCGTTGGTGGCCACGGTGGTGGGCTCCCGTTTCTTCTGCTGGTGTGGGGCCAGGCCCCGTTCTCCGGAGAGGTACTGCCTCCCGTGTGAACACGGCCTGGTTCGTGTTCCGGGCAGCGGGCTCGGTGGCGTCGCACGTGGGTTCGCGGACACCGGCGGCGCCGCGCACCCTGGTCGACCAGCCTCCTATCCTAGTTCCACCCTTTTGGGAACGTTTGGCCAGATCGGAGTTTGGGCTGTTCGCCCTGCGCCAGGCTGGCGCCGGAGGGGCCGCCGTCAGCGCCGGGGCGGCCGGTCGTCCATCTCGAAGTACTCCGGCAGGCCGGCGGTTCCGGCCAGGCGCAGAAGTCGGACCAGGCGGGAGCGGCGGGCCCGGCGGGTGTCGGCGACGGCGTCGTTGTGGAAGACGCGGGCCAGGTGTACACCGCGTGCGGCGACCGCCACCTCCTCCAGGTGCGGGGCCAGGGCGTCGGGCTGTTCCGAACCGTCCAGGGCAGCGCGCAGGGTTCGGGACAGTTCGCTCTCCGCGAGCTCCCGGTCCCCCTCCCCGGCACGGCGCGCGCCGTTGGCCGCGTCCGCCAGGGACCGGGCCGCGGCGGGGTCGAGGCCGTCGGTCGCCGCCAGGACCAGGACGGCCGCGGCCCTGCGCAGGAGGGCCGCGTCGAGAGCGGCACGCGCGGTCTCCACCCGGTGGTGGAGGCGGTCGAGCCTGGTGGACCGCCAGGACAGGTAGAAACCCAGCAGAACCAGTACCAGCAGGATCGCGGCGACCAGGGCCACGAAGCGGACGTCCTCGATCAGGGCCGTTCACCCCGCCGCAGCAGGGCGGCGGCCCTGCTTGTGCTGTCCACCCGCACACCGCCGGGGCGCTCCCCGTCACGGCCGTCCCCCATCAGGACGGTCTCGTAGACGTGGGCGATGTCGGCGGCGACGGTCTCCCAGTCGTAGGCGCGCACCGCCTCGCGGGCCGCCTCGGACAGGTCGGCTCGGCGTCCGGGGGAGTCCAGCAGGGCCCCGGCGCGCTCTGCCAGGTGGTCGGGATCGCCCACACGGAACAGATCCCCGGCCCCTCCGCCCGCGAGGACGGCGGCGAAGGCGGGGATGTCGCTGGCGACGATGGCGGCGCCCGCGGCCATCGCCTCGGTCAGGACGATACCGAAGCTCTCCCCGCCCAGGTTGGGTGCGCAGAAGACGTCCGCGGAGTGGTAGGCGCGGGCCTTGTCGGCGTCGTCGATCCGGCCGAGGAGGACCACGCGTTCGCGCAGGCCCTCGGGGACCCCGGACAGGTCGGGTTCGCCCGGACCGGCGACGAGCAGGCGCAGCCCGGGCCGGTGCGGGGCCATCCGGGTGAAGGCCGCCAGCAGGGTGGACAACCCCTTGCGGGGTTCGTCCAGACGTCCCAGGAAACCGATCGAGCCTCCCCTGCCCGGCCATCCCGGCAGCGGTTCGGCCTGCTCGAAGCGTCGGACGGACACACCGTTGGGGATGAGCACGGCGTCGCCGCCCACGTGTTCGACCAGGGTGCGCCGGGCCGACTCGGAGACCGCCACACGCGCGTTGATCTTCTCCAGGGCCGACCGCAGCGCGGTGGAGGTCGCGGACATGGCGCGTGAGCGCGGGTTCGAGGTGTGGAAGGTCGCCACGAGGGGCCCGTCCGCCGCCCAGCACGCCAGGAGGGAGACGCTGGGCGCGGCGGGTTCGTGGATGTGCAGGACGTCGAAGTCACCCTCGGCGATCCATCTGCGGACCCGGGCCGCCGTGCGCGGGCCGAAACTGAGCCTGGCCACGGAACCGTTGTAGGGCACCGGGACGGGACGGCCCGCCGGAACGAGGTAGTCGGGGAGCCGGTGTCCGGGGTCGCCGACCGGGGCCAGCACCGAGACCTCGTGCCCCATCCGGATCAGCGTCTCGGCGAGGTCCCCGACGTGCTGTTGGACCCCGCCCGGTACCTCCCAGGCGTAGGGGCACACAATGCCCACCCGTCGCCCTTGGCCCTCAACGGACGCCTCCGGCGCGGACCCCACCTCTCGTCGCCCTTGGCCCTCAACGGACGCCTCCGGCGCGGACCCTCCCGGTCTTCGTGTCGCCGTCACCGTTCCCGGGCCTCCCACGCCGCGGCCTCGGCCTCGCGGTGGCGGGTCCGGTCGGCCTCGTGATCGGCGCTGAAGACCGCCTGGAGCATGTGCCAGTCCTCCGGGTGTTCGGCGATGGCGCCCTCGAACACCCGGGCGAGCTCCTGGGTGGTGTCCTGGATCCGCGTGGAGCGGCTGGCACCGGCGGCGACGGGGATCTCGTCGTGAACGCGGATGTTCCAGTACGGGCCGTCGTACCAGAGGGAGACCGGCATCAGGGCGGCCCCGGTGTTCAGGGCCAGGGCCGCGGGGCCGGAGGGCATCCGCGCCTTCTCCCCGAAGAAGTCCACTTCGAGGCCGGTGCC
The DNA here is from genome assembly GCF_056173285.1 of Nocardiopsis sp. iso_40. Classification (NCBI taxonomy): domain Bacteria; kingdom Bacillati; phylum Actinomycetota; class Actinomycetes; order Streptosporangiales; family Nocardiopsidaceae; genus Nocardiopsis; species Nocardiopsis sp. iso_40. The sequence continues at coordinate 4,183,412 of NZ_CM149666.1, forward strand.
GCTGATGTCGCGGTCGGCGAGCAGGCAGACCAGCCCGCCCTCGCGCAGACGCCGGGCCAGGGTCCCGACGGTGTTGGCGCTACCGCCGGTCAGCGGCAGTACCTCCATGCCCAGGGACTCCCGGTAGGAGGTGAACCGCTGGAAGAGGCTTTCGGGGCTCAGGCGCTGGGCGACGGTGGTCAGCGGGGTGCCGCGGGCCGCGATCCACGCCCCGGCGTGGTCCCAGTTCCCCATGTGCGGCAGGGCTGCCACGACCCCGCGCCCGGAGCGGATGTGCTCCTCCAGGACCTCGATGCCGCTCTGGCGGGTGTCGGCGAGGACGTGTTCGCGGTCCATCGCGGGCAGACGGAACATCTCGTAGTAGTAGCGCATGTAGGAACGCATCCCGGCCCTGGACAGGGCACGCAGCTGGGCGTCGCCCGCGTGCGGGCCGAGCAGCCTGCGCAGGTTGCGCTCCAGCCCCCGGGTGGCGCCGTCGTGGGCCCGCCAGGACCGGTCCGCCAGCCGCCGGAACACCGCCCGGCCCGCCCTCTCGGGTGAGCGGCGGACCAGTGTCCACCCGGCCGAGTAGGCCAGGTCGGCCATGCGTTCGTCCACTTCGTGTCCCTGTCCTCGTACTCGGTGGTGCTGTCGTTCCGGTGTCGGCGGCGGTGGCCTCAGGCCCCGTTGCTGGTCCGCCTGTCCTCGTCCCCGGTGTGGTCGGGGCCGTTGAGGCGGGCCCGCGTCTCCACGAGGCGCTGGAGGACGGTGAGCAGGCTCATCCCCGCCAGGAGCCAGAGGCCGCCGGCGAGGATGTAGGGCACTCCGAACTCACTCAGCCCGACCGCCACCAGCACGATGATCAGGCGTTCGGTGCGTTCGGCCACGCCGACGTCGCAGTTGACGCCCAGACCCTCCGCGCGTGCCTTGATGTAGGAGACCATGAAGCCGCTGATCAGGCAGAACAGGGTGAGTCCGGCGAGCAGGGGATCGTTGCCCCCGCCCATGAACCACCACATGAGTCCGGCGAGGATCGCGGCGTCGGCGACCCGGTCGAGGCTGGAGTCGAGGAAGGCGCCGAAGGCGCTGGCGCTGTCGTTGGCCCGGGCGACCGCACCGTCGAGCATGTCGAAGAGGGCGAAGACGGTGATGACCACCGAGCCCGCGTAGAGCTGACCGCGCGGGTAGAAGTAGAGGGCGCTGACGACGACGCCGGCGGCACCGATGAGGGTGACGATGTTCGGTGTCAGGCCGAGGCGGGCCAGGCTCCGGCCGAGCGGAGAGGTGACCCGGGAGATCAAGGGGCGAAGGATTCTCAGCATGTCTTCTTGTGATCGTAGGGCGGGGACGGTCGTGGGGGTGGGAGCCGCACCCTCTGGGGGTGGCGTCGGCCCCGGGGCGTGGGTCGGGGGCCGCGTCACTCCCCGGGCCAGTGTTCGACCAGCTTGGCCCGGGTCTGCTCCAACATCTCGGGCAGGACCTTGGTCTGGCCGATCACGGGCATGAAGTTGGCGTCGCCGCCCCACCGGGGCACGACGTGCTGGTGGAGGTGGGCGGCGATCCCGGCACCGGCAACGGTACCGAGGTTCATACCGACGTTGAAGCCCTGCGGGCGGTACGCCTCGGTGAGCGCGTGGATTCCCGCCTGGGTGAGTGCTGCGACCTCCGAGGTTTCGTCCTCGTCCAGGGAGGTGTACTCCCAGACGTGCCGGTAGGGGCACACCAGCAGGTGGCCGCTGTTGTAGGGGTAGAGGTTGAGGACCGCGTAGGCCGACTTGCCGCGGGCGACCACGAGCCCTTCCGGGTCCGTCAGGCCCGGTGCCCGGCAGAAGGGGCAGTCCTCCCCGGCCCCGGGGCCGGTGGGCCTGCCCTCCCCCTTGATGTAGGCCATGCGGTGCGGGGTCCAGAGCCGCTCGTAACCGTCGGGTTCCCCGGTTCCCGGCCCGGAAGGGTTCGTGCCTCTCCCGGGCCCGCTGTCGGCACCGCTCATGGGCTCGTCCGTTTCGTCGCATGACTGTTTCGTGCTGCGGGTCCCAGCATAGAAGCGCCGGGTGGGGAAAACACCGGAGGACGGTCGGCCGGGGTGGCGGAGGGCCCGGACGCTCCCCCGCCCCGGCCCGGGGCGGACGGGTCAGAGCCCGAGCAGGGTCCGCAGGTGGCGCGGGGAGGGGCTGCCGTGGGCGAGCACGGCGTCGTGGATCCGTCCCAGCGGCTCGCCGGGCCGTTCCCGGCCCAGGTCACGGACGATGTCGGAGACCTCGGCGTAACCGACGTAGTAGGAGGACAGCTGGGCGCTGGTGAGCAGTGCTCGCCGCCACTTGCCCGCCGCCTCGCCCGCCTCCTGGTGGCCGCGCTCGGTCAGCAGGGAGACCGCCTCGGCCTCGGTGAGGTCCCCGGCGTGCACGCGCACGTCCAGGATGGCGTTGAGGATGGCGCGCAGCCGCATCTTGAGCTGGGCAAGGCGCAGCGCCAGGTTGGCGCGGCGGGCCGCGGGTCCGGTGTCCCCGGTCCACCCGTGCCCGGCGAGGACCTCCTCCGCGTGGACCGCCCAGCCCTCGGCGAAGGTGCCGCTGCCGAGCACCGACCGCACCCGGGTGTGTCCCCGGCGGCGGGCGGCGTGGGCGAGCTGGAGGGCGTGCCCGGGCATCGCCTCGTGGGCCATCAGGTTGCGCAGCATGCCCGCGTTGTACTCGCGCAGGAAGGAGGCCTGGCGTTCGGCGGGCCAGTCCTCGGGTGGCGGGGCCACCGCAACAAAGGTGGGCTGACGCCGGAGGCGTTCGTTCGAGGATGGCGGCGGGAGACGGGCGGGACGGTCGGGCGCGTTCGGGTCGAGCGGTCCGGGGGCGTCGCAGTAGGCGACCGCCACGCCGCGGCGGGACTCGGGCATCGGAATGACGCGCACCGGATCGTCGTACACCGTGGCCAGGTCCAGCTCCCGGACCCGGGATCGGAGGTGTTCCAGGGAGTCGGTACACGCCGGGGCGACCCCGTCGGCGCCGAGGGCGTACTCGTCGGCCAGGCCGGACAGCACCTCGGCGACCTGTCCGGTGCGGCGGGGTTCTCCCGCGTACTCGGCGGCCGTCTCCGCGATCGCCTCCTCCGTGGCCAGGAGGTCGCTCTCGGCGCGTACCAGCAGGGCTTCCGGTGAGAGTTCGGAGTCGAGGGTGTACCAGAGCTGGGCGGCGAACCGGCGGGCGCCCAGGCGGGGGTCGGCGGTGGCGAACTCGGCCTCGATCCGCAGCCAGGAGGCGTACTCGTCCAGAGCGGACAGGGCGGCCTCGCGTGCGGGTTCGAGCCCGGAGCTGGCCCCGGGGTGCCGGGCGGCCAGCGCGGGCAGGTCGTCGGTGAGCATCGCGCGGGCGCCCCTGAGCTGCCCCAGGGCGGTCTCCACGTGCACGCGGGGCATCCCGGGGCCCTCAGACAGGCGGGTGCGCGCCGTGTCCAGGTAGGCGGGCAGGGCCGCGCAGCGCGCGGCCAGCGCCTCCAGGCGTTCGGGAACGGGGAGGGTGTCACGCTCAAGGAGCGCGTGCACGGCCTCGCCCGGCGAGTGGTGGAGCGGATCCCAGGTGTGCGGGCGCAGTTCGGTGGTGTGCCACAGGTCCGCGCTGACCCTGGTCCGGAGCATCTCCAGGTCCACCAGGTCGTCCGCGGGGATGAGGTCGGTGTCGATCTCGTCCAGGGAACCGAGCGCGTCGGTGAGGACCGCGACGCGGCGGGCGTCGGCCTCCACCGAGTGGTCGGTCAGCCGGTGGGCGCCCCGGGGGTCCCCCAGGTCCAGCGCCCGTTCCGGGGACTGGGCCAGGAGCGCGTCGAGCACCCGCTCGGCCACCTCGCGGAACCGTCGGGTCATCTCGTGGGAGGAAGAGCTCATCCCGCCATGATGCCAGCCCCCGCACCATGCCAGCACGGACGCCCGGTTCCCGCTTGGCGGGAACCGGGCCGTGCTCTGTGCGGGACCCCGGCCCGGATCAGGTCCTGGTCAGCGCCAGGAGTTCTGACCTCCGGTTGAGGTGGGCTGCTGCCCGGCCGCGCCCTCGGGGTCCCCCACCGTGATCGCGTGTTCGACGAGGGTGATGAGCGTCGACTTGGTGGAGGCCTTGTCACGGGCGTCCACCTGGACGATGGGGATCTCCGGGCTGAGCGTGAGCGCATCCCGGACCTCGTCGGCGGCGTGGGGGTAGTAGCCGTCGAACCCGTTGATCGCGACGATGAAGGGGAGACGCGCCTCCTCGAAGTAGTCGATCGCTGGGAAGCAGTCGGCCAGACGGCGTGTGTCCACCAGCACGACGGCACCGATGGCACCCTTGACCAGGTCGTCCCACATGAACCAGAACCGGTGCTGTCCGGGGGTGCCGAACAGGTACAGGATCAGGTCGGAGTCGAGGGAGACACGGCCGAAGTCCATCGCGACGGTGGTGGTCTGCTTGTCCGGCGTCTTGGCGAGGTCGTCCACCCCGACGCTGGCGCTGGTCATGACCGCCTCGGTCGTCAGCGGCACGATCTCGGAGACGGAGCCAACGAATGTCGTCTTCCCGACACCGAAGCCCCCGGCGACGACGATCTTGACCGACGTCATCGCGTTCCCCCCAGCACCGCCTTCCTCGGCTGGGCTAGAGCTTGCGAAGTCCACTGAGCACCCTTTCAAGCAGGTTGGTGTTGGGGCGAGCATCGTTGTTGAGCGAAGACCTGATCTGGACCAGTCCCTGCTCGGACATGTCCGCCACAAGCACCCGCGCCACGCCGAGCGGCATCCGCAACAGCGCGGAGATCTCCGCCACGGATCGCCATTCCCGGCACAGGTCGCTGATCGCCTGCCATTCAGGTGTCAGCGTCCCTGACTCGTTCCGAGCCGCCGCCGTCGCCGAGATCAGCGCTTCCAGGGGAAGCTGGGACTTCGGCTTGGTGCGGCCCTTGGTGACCGCGTAGGGACGCACCAGCGAACTGGGTGCGCTGCCCGGCGCGGGTCGTTGGTCATACGGTTGTTGGATTGGTCGAGGAACATCTCCGCCGCCCGGCACCGCCGGCATCCCTCCCGTGGGGGGGTTGCCCGGCTGTTGACCGAACCACGAGGCGCTCCCGGCATCTCTACTGTGAGGTGCCACCACTTCCTCCTGTCGGTGGTGGATCAGTGGATTCCCGAGGTGCGCGCCGTTGGTGTCAGCGCCCGCCCCGCCCGCTCGACGAGCAGGGTCATCTCGTACGCGACCAGACCCAGGTCGCTTTCGGCCGCCGCAAGGACCGCGAGGCAGGAGCCGTCACTGATGGCCATGATGAGCATCAGCCCCCGCTCCATCTCCACGACGGTCTGGGCGACCGCTCCACCCTCGAACACCCGGGCCGCGCCCTGCGTCAGGCTGGACAGACCAGAGGCGATTGCGGCCAACTGGTCGGCCCGGTCGGCCGGGAATCCCGCGGACGAAGCCAACGGAAGGCCGTCAGAGGAGACGACGATCGCATGGGCCACGTCAGGGACCCGGTCCGCAAAGTCAGTGATCAACCAGTTGAGTTCATTCACCTGTCGACTCATCTGATCTCCTGTCCAAGTTCGCCGGTCGATCTTTTGGCACTGCTACCGCCGGCACGGCATGTGACAGCACTGCCTCTGCGAACTGCCCGGCCCCTCCCGCGGGGGTGGCCGGGAGTCTGGTGTTCCGCTCTCGTCAAGCGATGGGTGTGGTGCGTCCGAGAAGCTCGGTAGATGCTATTGCATCCAGCTTCCGCGAATAAGGGGGACCCCGTCCCACCACTGGCCACTTGGCTCACTCCTCCGTCGAACTGTCGCCAAGCCGGTTCCGACCGTCACGGACACCCTTCTGGAAGCCCGAGAAACGGTTCCGGACACGGTCCGCGCTACGGGTGGGCATCTGCTTGAAGTTCTCCGGCTTGGGTGCGGTCCCTGGGACAAGGTTTGCCTTGGGAACCCGTTTTGGCAAGCCCGAGGTCGTCAGACCGCCCGCGAGCGGTTCGGCCGCGGTCCGCGCGGCCTGCCAGCCGCGGTCCGCCGCGGAGTCCCACTCCTGCTCCGACCGCGGGTTCGGGTCGGGCTGCTGAACGGGCTCCCTGCGGGGGCTCTGCGCCCCCTGGGAGGACACCTGCTGGATCGGACCGGTCTCGGTCGTGTCCACGGTGGGACCGCCGGAGCGGCGCTTGAACCAGTTGGACTCGATCGCGTCGAAGATCGGCAGCGAGTCGGCGCCCTCGCCCGCCGGGGTCGGCGGGACGACGGTGTTGTTCGGGCCCTGCGCCCCGCCGTAGCGGCGCGAGAGGTAGGCCGTGGAGCCGTACCCCTCCCGGGAGTCGTTGCCCCCGGACCGCCAGTTCCCCGTTTCGTTGGGGTTGGGCTGCTCGGGCTGCTGGACTCCGGTGTCCCAGGAGACGGCCGGGAAGGTTTCGGTGCTGTCGTCTCCGCGGGCCGGGGCCGACTGGCTCTCCTGGGCGCCGGTGCCTGCGGAGCCGCTGTCGAAGGATCCGGTCCGCGGGGCACTGGTGCCGGCACCGGTACCGAACGCGTCGTAGGAGTCCCTCTCCTGGCGTTCGGCCTCGGTGGGCCGACGGAAGGCCCCGGTGTCCGGCGCGGGCCGGTTGAACGCCCCCGTGTCGGCGGGGCGGTTGAACGCCCCCGTGTCGGCGGGGCGGCGGAACGCACCGGTGTCCGGGGCGTTGAACGAACCGGTGTCGGAGGTCTTCCGGGGCGCCGGGTCGAACAGGCTGCGGCCGGTGCTCTGCTCCGGCTCGTCCTCCTCCGGCACGTCGTAGGGGTCCACGACCGGGCCGGGGCCGTTGGCGGCGGCGCCGTTGTTCGGCGAGAGCCCCTCGGCGCGGTTGGGCGGGTCCCAGACCGAACCGGTGCTGGTGGTGTTCCACAGGTCCTGGCCGCTGGGCGGGTGCTCCTCCGAACGACCGCCCCCCGGCGTGCGCTTGGGCAGGCCACCCATGTCGCTGGCGGCGGTGCCGCTCTCCTGGGTCTGCCAGGGGTCGTTCGGCTCGTCGGCCGCAGGGCTGGCGGCGAAGGCCGCCTCCGCCTCGGCGAAGGTGTCCGGGGCCCCGGCGGCGAGCTCGGGCCGGCTCTCCACCCCGCCCAGGGCGTGCTGGCCCTCGACCGGGGTGATGAGCAGGTCCGGCGGGAAGACGACGCTGGCGGTGGTACCGCCCCCGTGCGCCTCCTTCAGGCTCATCCGGATGCCGTGGCGGTGCGCCAGGCGCGAGACCACGAACAGGCCCATGCGGCGCGAGACCGCGACGTCGATGACCGGCGGAGCGGCCAGACGGGCGTTGACCGCCGCCAGGTCCTCCGGGGCCATGCCGATGCCGCTGTCGGTCACGTCGACCTGGACGGCGCCGCTGTCCAGGATCTTGGCGCCGACCTGGACCTCGGTGTCGTGCGGGGAGAACGAGGTGGCGTTCTCCACCAGCTCGGCGACGAGGTGGATGACGTCGTTGACCGGGCGTCCGAGCACCGAGATGTGGGAGGGGGCGCGCACGTTGACGCGCTCGTACTGCTCGACCTCGGAGACGGCGCCGCGGAGGACGTCGACCAGCGGGACGGGCTGGGCCCACTTGCGGGTGTTGTCCTGGCCGGACAGCACCAGCAGGTTCTCGTTGTTGCGGCGCATACGCGTGGCGAGGTGGTCCAGCTGGAAGAGGTCGGAGAGGCGGTCCGCGTCCTGCTCGGACTGCTCCAGACCGTCGATCAGACGAAGCTGCCGTTCCACCAGGGTCTGGCTTCGGCGGGAGAGGTTGACGAACATCGCGTTGACGTTGCTGCGCAGCGCGGCCTCGTCGGAGGCCAGGGTCAGGGCGACCCGGTGGACGTCGTCGAAGGCTCGTGCCACCTCGCCGATCTCGTCCTGGGTGTGCACCTCGATGGGGCTGACCCGGACGGACTCGGGGACGGTTCCGGCCTCCTGCATCCGGTTGATCGCCTCGGGGAGGTCGCGTTCGGCGACGCGGCGCGCACCGTCCTCCAGGGTGCGCAGCGGGCGCACCAGGGAGCGGACCACGAGGGAGGTGAGGACGAAGACGGCCAGCAGCAGGGCCGCGACGATGACGAGGTCGATCACGGTACGGGTCAGGGACTCGGCGCGCAGCTCGTTGGCGTCGTCGGCGATGCCCTCGGCCAGGGTCGACTCGACCGTCTGGAGGCGGTCGAGGGCGACGTCGGCGATGGCCGCGTAGTCCTCTGGACCGTCGTTGGGCGTCACACCGGTCAGGTCGTCACCGCGGTCGGCGCGGTACATGACGCGCATACGCATGGTGGAGACCTGGCTGACCTCCAGGCCGGTGAAGTTCTCGTCGAAGACCGCCCGCTGCTCCGGGGAGGCCGCCTGGATGAAGTTCGAGATCTCGTTCTCGTAGCGGGCCCGGCTGGAGTCGATGGCCTCGGAGATACCGCCGGTCATCGTGTCGCGGGACAGCGAGTGCCCCATCAGCGCGGTCTCGTAGGAGAGCTGGTCACGAGCGTTCGACAGGGCGGTGAGAGCCCGGACGCCCTCCCGCAGCTGGGTGTCGTCGGTCTCGTCCGCGATCGTCTGGTTGAAGTCGGAGAGCGCTCGGGCGATCGTCCGGTACTTGGTGACCACGGGCAGGACCGTGATGCGGGTCTCGTCGACCTCGGTGCGCAGCGCCTCGAGTGTGGCGAGCTGGCTGCGCATCGCGGACAGACGGGTCTGCGCCAGGTCGCCGTCCATCTCGCCCATGTCGTCGAGACGGGCGGTCAGGGTGCTCTGCAGGTCGCGCGAGGCGTCCCGCTCGGTCTCCAGCTCCTGGCGGAGGTCGTCCGAGCGCTTGCCCGGGTCCGCGTCGTCGGAGATGTAGACCGCGCTGGCCGTGCGCTCACGGCCGAGTTGGTTGGCCAGGTCCACGATGAGGACGCCGACTTGGGCTCTGTCCTCGATATGGGCGTGGGTGACCGTGGAGACCGAAGCCTCGTAGACCCTCAGCCCGCCGAGCGCCAGCGCCACGGCGGTGGGGATGACGATGAGGGCCACCAGTCGGGAGCGCACCCGCCAGTTACGTGGCCGCCACCAATTGGCTCTGCGCCGGGGCGTGGCATCGGCGTTATCGGCCTGCGCTGCCTCGCTCTGCGCGCTGGCCCCGTTTTTCGTCGCTCGTGTCGACACGGACCCTCGCAACCTTTCGTGTCACCGCCTCGAACGGCTGTTGAACCCAGGGATCGGACCGCTCCGGACCGAAAATCGGTATAGACCACAGTGGTCCACCAGATACAGGAAGCGGTGGGAATGTGGGGAGATGTAAAGACTGTCCGCCGGACTCGCCTGGGAGGAGAGGCGCCGCGCACCGATCACTGTTGAGGTGCGCGTGCGGTGGATAGCGTACCAATGGGCGAGAAGGTCTCGCTTCGGGCGTTTGGCACCGATCGGCAAGATCATCTTGGTTGGCCCGTGCCCATAATGCCGCCCCCGTCCGCATTATGACCAATCCCCCAGGTCAGACAGGGGGACCGAAAACCGGGCAGACATCGAGGTAACTATTTGGACACACCGCCAGCTTCCCCCTCAAGGCCCACTCTCCGTGACATCGTGAAACGACGTACACGCAGGTCCTGAGGGGGAAGCGGAAATGCACACCTCACCGCGCCCACATCTGGCTACACAAAGCAATGACCCTGTCACCGAAGGGCTTCTGCCCAGTTCGCGGAAGTCCGGCAGGGTCTCCGGCATTTCGGTCAACTCCCTGCTCCCGCTGGGCGTCGCGCTGCTGTTCGTACTCACCTACGCCGCCCCCGGAACCGCCCGGGTCGCCTCCGGGGGCGGCCCCGGGGACGGGGAGGACGCCGCGGTCCTGGCGGAGCGGGGTCCGGAGGAGCCGCGCGTGGAACTGGCGTCGGCACGCGCGGAGGTGGCCTCGCTGCGCGAGCTCGCGGCGGAGCGGATCCGGGACTACGAGGAGGAGAAGGAACGCCTCGACGAGCTCACCGAGGTCCGGCAGGAGGCCGACTCTCGCGCGCGAAGCGCCGGGGAACGCCACGAGAACAGCCGGCTGCGCGCGGCCCGCCAGGCCGCGAGCGCCTACAAGGGCGCCGACCTGGGCATGGTGCACGCCTGGACCGGCCCCGAGGGTCCCGCGGAGGCCCTGGAGCGCGGCTCCTACCTCTTCCTGCTCGGCGAGCACCGATCGGCCGACCTCACCCGGGCGCAGGCCGCACGGGTCGCCACGGACACGCTCGCCGAGGCCGCCGGGACCGCGGAGCAGCAACAGGCCGAGGCCGCCGAATCCGCGGAGTCCGCCCGCGAGGCGGCGCTGGAGGCCATCGCCGAGCAGGAGGAGCGGGCCGAGGAGCTGCTGCGGCAGCAGACCCTGCTGGAGGAGGAACTGGCCGGCTCCCGGGACCGGGAGCTCGACGAGGAGCGCCTGGAGGAGACCCTCACCGACGCGCGCGCGGCCGCCCCGGCCGAGCGGGAACGGGCTGCGGAACCGGCCCCACCGGACACGGCACGGGCGGTACCGGACGTCGAGGGGCCCGGCGCCGGGGAGGCCCCGGCCGACGTGGACGAGGCGCGCACGGGCAGCGGTTGTACCCGGGGCGGCCTCGGCGGCCTACCGAACGGCCGGCTCCCCGATGCGGCGCTGTGCCCCCTGCCCCAGCCGGGCGAACGGCTGCGCGCCGACGCCGCGGCGGCCTTCATCGAACTCGACGGGGCCTTCCGGTCCGAGTTCGACCGGCCGATGTGTGTCACCGACTCCTACCGGCCCTACCACGAGCAGGTGCGGCTCTTCCAGGAGATGCTGCCCGGTATGGCGGCCCGGCCCGGGACCAGCGCGCACGGGCTCGGCGTCGCCGTGGACCTGTGCGGCGGTGTGCACGAGCTCGGCACGGCCGAGCACCGGTGGATGCTCGACAACGGCCCCGCGTACGGCTGGGACAACCCCGGCTGGGCCCGGGACGGCTTCGAGCCCTGGCACTGGGAGTTCACCCGCTGAACCCGGCGAACAGCCGGACGGGGCGGAACGACCGGTCAGACCTGGGATCCGACCCTGACCTCGAAGGTGCCCAGCTCCCCCGCGTCGACGAACAGCTCGTCGCCGGGTTGGAGCACCGGGGTGGTGACCGGCAGCAGGGCCCGGACCCTCCCGGGCCCCGCGAGCAGCCAACCGTGGCCGGAGTCGGCCAGGCCGCGCCCGTTCTCCTTCCCGTCCACCGAGGTGCTCAACTCGACCGTCCGTCCGGCCACCTCGTCGGCGGTGGTCAGGACGGGGCCCAGACTCAGCTGGACGGCCAGGCCGGTCTCGTCCAGCCACAGGCAGGCCGGGGTGTAGGCGCTCGCGGGCCCCTCTCCCCCGGCCAGCGCCGCCACCCCCACGCAGGCCGTCCGCGCCTCGGGCGGTACCGGGTCGTCGACGCCCCACACCAGTTCGGGATGGACCTGGAGCTCCCGCTCCCCCATCCGCACCGGGACCGGGGCCGAGGGCGTGACCGGGGCGCACGTGCGCGCCTCGGGTTCGACGATGATCTCGATCGCGCCCTCCACCGCCCGCTCGTACGCGGCGGTCAGGGCTCGGTGCCCGTCGGCCAACAGCTCGTCGAGGCCCGCCCCTTCGGGACTGCCCATCACGTCGCCGTCGTCCAGGGCGCCGGCACGCGCGCCGCCGCCGCTCGGCGACAGGTAGGTGACCCAGCGCAATGTTCCTACTCCCTCTTCGCAGATGCGGGCGCAGAAGGCGACCGGCGGCGCTCTAGGACGCGACGACGGGGCTGTGCTCCTTACCGGTCCCGGCACAGCCCCGGCAGGGCTCGTCGACCCGGAGCCAGACGATCACCCCGCTGCCGTCCCGGTGCGGCTGCTCCGGCCGCCACCACCCCGTTCCGGAACAGAACCGGCAGTCGACGCCGTCCCGGTCGCACCATCCGCACGCGGAGATCGCGCACCTGGTGTGTGTCGGTTCCCGCGTCGGATCCATGCGCCCCCACCGTCTCCCGCGAAATCGCGACCAGCCTGGCACAGGCGGCACACGTGCGTCCAGAGGCAGCCGTGGGGCAAACGTCCGGGTCAGTGGATGTGTCGGGGACCGGGTACCGGCCTCAGCCCGAGTCCCGCACCACCATGTGGGTCTGGAGCAGGACCATCTCGGACTCGGCCGTGCGGGGGATCGCCACGTCCACGAGCAGCCGCGCCATCTCCTGGCCCATCTGGACGGTGGGCTGGTGGACGGTGGTCAGCGGCGGGTCGGTGTGCCGACCCATCATGGTGTCGTCGAACCCGACCAGGGCGACGTCGTCGGGTACGGCCAGACCGCGCTCGCGCAGGAGGCGTACGGCGCCGACGGCCATCATGTCGGAGGCGACGAAGACCGCGTCGGGCTCGCCGCCACGGTCCAGCAGTCGGGCCATGGCCCGGGCGCCTCCCTCGACGCTGAAGTCGCCCTGGACGACGAGGCGTTCGTCGATCTCCCGCCCGGCGGCGGCCATGCTTTCGCGGTAGCCGCGGAGCCGCTCGACGCCGGCGTTCATGTCCTGGGGACCGGTGATGGTGGCGACCCTGCGGTGCCCGGTCTCCAGCAGGTGCGCGGTGGCCGCGCGGGCGCCGTTGACGTTGTCGATGTCGACGCAGAAGGGCGCGGGCTGGGCCTCGGAGTAGGGGCGGCCGCCGTGCACCACCGGCACGCCGGACTCGGCCAGCCGTGCCGTCAGGGGGTCGTCCCGGTGCAGGGACACCAGGAGGGCGCCGTCGACGTGCGAACCGCTGAGGTACTCGCCCACCCGCTTGTGCTCGGCCTCCCCCCGGGCGGTGGTCAGCATGAGTTGGAGGTCCCGCTCGTGCAGTACCGAACTGACCCCGCGGATGATGTCGGCGAAGAAGGGGTCCGCGAACAGGCGGTCCCTGGCCTCGGAGACGACCAGCGCGATGGTGTCGGTCCGTCGGGTGACCAGGGTGCGCGCCGCCTGGTTGGGGCTGTACCCCAGTTCCTCGATCGCGGTGTGCACGGCCTCTCGGGTCCGTGGACTGACCTGGGACGATCCGTTGATCACCCGGGAGACGGTACCGCGGCCGACCCCGGCCCGTTCCGCCACCATCTCCAGGGTCGGTCGCTGCCGACCGCCGCTCTTGGCCACTTCGAGGCTCCTTGGACGTTGTGCCGCCGGCTGACCGGACGGCGGATGGTTGTGCACACGGTCGCGCGGGGTTCACCGCGAACGCGTGTGGGGCGCCCCCGACGGGGCGCCCCACGAGCACTCGTGGTCTACCGCACTGGGAAGCGGCTGGTCCTCGCCAGTTCCGCGTACCAGTGCCCAGTGTCCTTGACGATGCGCTCCTGCGTCTCGTAGTTCACGTGCACGATCCCGAACCGGCGGGAGTAACCCCACGCCCACTCGAAATTATCCAGAAGCGACCAGGCGAAGTAACCACGCAGGGGCACACCGGCGTGGATGGCCTCCTTCGCGGCCCTCAGATGGCCCTCGTAGTAGGAGGTGCGGTCGGGGTCGTGGACGGCCCCGTCCTCGCTGACGGTGTCCTCGAAGGCGCAGCCGTTCTCGGTCACGTACAGGTCGATGCCGCCGCTCTCCCCCGCCAGGCGCTGGAGGACGTCGTACAGGCCGGTGGGGTCGATCTCCCAGCCCATGTGGGTGACGGGCAGCCCCTGGGAGACGTGCACCTCCTCGGGTCCGGCGCCCAACCAGGCCTCGCCCTCTCCGCTGACCAGGGCGGGGTCGATCCCCTTGGCGGAACCCGCGACGAACTCGGGCGAGTAGTAGTTGACGCCCAGGAAGTCGATCGGCGCGCCGATCGTGTCCAGGTCCCCCTCCTGGACGAAGGAGAAGTCGCTGATGTCGGCGAGGTCCTCCACCACGTCGGCGGGGTAGGCGCCCTTGAACAGGGGGTCGGTGAAGATGCGGTTGCGCACGCCGTCCGCGCGGCGGGCCGCGCGGGCGTCCGCGGCGTTGGCCCCGTGCGGCCGGATGACCGCCTGGTTGTGGGCCAGACCGACCTTGGCGGTGTGCCCGGTGGACCGGATCGCCTCGGTGGCCAGGCCGTGGCCGAGCAGCAGGTGGTGGGTGGCGGCCAGGGCAGCCGCGGCGTCCCTGCGGCCGGGGGCGTGGTGGCCGTTCTCGTAGCCGAGGAAGGCCGAGCACCAGGGCTCGTTGATGGTCATCCAGTGGGCGACCCGGTCGCCGAGGGCGTCGGCGACGACCCCGGCGTACTCGGCGAAGCGGTGGGCGGTGTCCCGGGCGGGCCAGCCGCCGGCGTCCTCCAGGGGTTGGGGCAGGTCCCAGTGGTAGAGGGTCGCCCAGGGTTGGACGCCCGCCTCCAGGAGGCTGTCGACCAGGCGGTCGTAGAAGTCCAGTCCGGCCTGGTTCACCGCGCCGGTGCCCTCGGGGATGATCCGGGGCCAGGCGACGGAGAAGCGGTAGGCGCCGAGGTTGAGCCGGCGCATCAGGGCGACGTCCTCGGCGTAGCGGTGGTAGTGGTCGTCGGCGGGGTCGCCGGTGTCCCCGTTGAGGACCTTGCCGGGGATATCGGCGAAGGTGTCCCAGATGCTGCGGCCCCGGCCGTCGGCGGTGGTGGCGCCCTCGATCTGGAAGGAGGCGGTTGCCGCCCCCCAGAGGAAGCCCTCGGGGAAATCGTTGGGGTTGCTCACTGCTTCGGTACGCACCTTCCATGACGAGCGGATATCGCTTTGGGAGCGCTCCCAGTACCGAATCAGACCCCCACCGCCAAGTCAACGGATCGAAGCCCGCCCGAAACCCAACCGTTACCGAGGGTGCCCTCCGCGGGCACGGTCCCGGGGGCGCCCCGGGACCGTGCGCGGCGGCGGAGCTACTCCCGCACCTCACCGACCGGGATCACGATGCCCTGCCAGCGCTCCTCCATGAAGTCGGTCACCTCGGGGCTGTGCAGCAGGTCGTTGAGCCGCACCAGGTCCTCGGACTCCACGTCCTCCGAGCGCACCACCAGGCCGTTGGCGTACGGGTTGTCCTCGGTCTCCTCCCACGCCAGCGCGTTCGCCGTCTCGGGGAGGTCGGCCTCCAGCGCGTAGTTGCCGTTCACCACCGCCGCGTCCACGTCCTGGAGGGAGCGCGGCAGCTGGGCCGCCTCCACCGGGGTGACCGTGACGTCGAGCGGGTTGTCCTCGATGTCGGAAACGGCGGCCTGTCCCTCGGCGCCCTCCGCCAGGGTGATCACGTCCTGCGCCTCCAGGAGCCGCAGGGCCCGGTCCATGTTCGAGGAGTCGTTGGGCACCGCGATGTCCGCGCCCTCGGGCAGGTCCTCCAGGTCCTCCACTCCCTCGGAGTACAGGCCGAACGCCTCCAGGTGCACGTCCGCCACGTAGGACAGGTCGGCACCCGGGTTGCCCTCGAGGTACTCCTCCAGGAACGGGACCGTCTGGTAGTAGTTGGCGTCCAGCTCGCCCTCGGCCAGCGCCGCGTTCGGCTGGTTGTAGTCGGTGTACTCGACCACCTCGACGGCCAGGCCGGCCTCGGCCGCCAGCTCGTCGTTGACGAACTCCAGAACCTCCGCGTGCGGCAGCGGGGTGGCGCCGACCCGCAGCGTCACCAGGCCGTCGTCGCCTCCGCCGTTCTCGGAGGCCCGCTCGCTGGGGCTGCCGCAACCCGCGAGCAGCACCGCCGCGGCGCCGGCCGCCGCGACCCCCCGCAGTACGTTCGCACTCCCTGTCATCGCTGTCTCCTTGCCGTTCGATCCGGACAACTGCGTGGGGGGCGCGGGGGGTCGGGGCGGGCCTCAGCTCCTGGACAGCCTGCGCACCAGCAGGTCACCCACGCTCTGCGCGACCTGCACGATGACGATCAGCAGGATCACGGTGGCCCACAGGTAGTGGTCGTTGAAGCGCTGGTAGCCCTCGCGAATGGCGAGGTCGCCCAGACCGCCGCCGCCGATGGCACCGGCCATCGCGGAGTACGAGATGAGGGTGACCACGGTCATCACCAGACCGGCGATCAGACCGGGCATGGCCTCGGGAAGCATCACCTTGCCCACGATCGTGAGCTTGCGGGTTCCCATGGCGTGCGCGGCCTCGACCACCCCGCGGTCGACCTCGCGCAGGGAGGTCTCCACCAGGCGCGCGAAGAACGGGATGGCCCCGATGCTCAGCGGCACGATCGCGGCCGTCGGGCCCAGCGTGGTGCCCACCAGGAAGCGGGTCAGCGACAGCACCGCCACCATCAGGACGATGAAGGGCAGGGAGCGGCCGATGTTGACGACCGCGCCGAGCACGGCGCGCACGGCCGGGGCCGGGATGAGGCCCCCCTTGTCGGTGGCGACCAGCAGCACGCCCAGGGGCAGGCCGAAGAGGACGCTGAAGACGGTCGCCCACAGCACCATGTAGATGGTGTCCTGGGTACCGAGCCACAGGCTGGGCCACATGTCGGGCCAGGCCGCCAGGAAGTCGGTGAGGGCGGTGAGGGCTCCACCGCCCTGGGCGAGGACGAGGACGTCGGCGGGGTTGGTGTTCACTTTCCGGCCTCCTCGACCAGCAGGCCGTGCTCGGACAGGTAGGTGAGCGCCTCACGGCGGCGGTCGCCGCGCATGTCGACGCTGAGACGGCCCACGGACTGGCCCGCGACCTGCTCCACACCGCCGCCGAGGATGTTCACGTCCACGTCGAAGCGGCGGGTGAGTTCGGACATGAAGGGCTCGTCGAAGGAGCGCGGGTAGGTGATGACCACCGTTTCGGGGCCGCCGTTGTCCGGCAGCGGGAAGAGTGAGCGCGCCAGCAGTGATCCGGGCGTCCCGATGAGGTCCAGTACACGGCCGGACTCGCGGAACTCGCCGTCCTCCATGATCGCCGCGGAGTCGCAGATCCGCTTGATCACGTCCATCTCGTGGGTGATCAGCAGGATCGTCAGACCCAGTTCGTCGCGCAGGCGGCGCAGGAGCGCGAGAATCGACTCGGTGGTGGCGGGATCCAGGGCCGAGGTCGCCTCGTCGCTGAGCAGCACCTTGGGGTCGGAGGCCAGGGCCCGGGCGATGCCGACGCGCTGCTTCTGGCCGCCGGAGAGCTGGGCGGGGTAGGCGCGCGCCTTGTCGGCGAGGCCCACCAGGTCGAGGAGTTCGCCCACCCGTGCGGCCCGCTTGGCGCGGGAGACCCCGGAGACCTCCAGGGGGAAACCGACGTTGCCCGCGACCGTGCGCGAGGAGAGCAGGGCGAAGTGCTGGTGCACCATGCCGATCCGCCTCCGTGCCGCACGCAGGCGGGCCCCGCGCAGGGAGGTGAGCTCCTCCCCGTCGACGTGCACGGTGCCGCCGTCCGGGCGCTCCAGAAGGTTCACCGAGCGCAGAAGGGTGCTCTTTCCCGCACCGCTCTGTCCCACGACCCCGAAGATCTCACCGGACTCGACATGCAGGTCCACCCCGTTCAGGGCGTGCACCTGGCGTTTCTTCAACCTGTAGGTCTTGTACAGACCCACTGCGTCAATCACGGTTTTCCCATCGACGTCTGGCGGTGGTGTCCCGAAGCCGCACTCGCAGGCGGAGGGGCTCACGGTCCAGCGTGGGTTTGACGCCACACCCGAGCGTACGAAGCACTCAGCGGGCGGGCGGCGGCGACGCGCCGGTGGGACCGGCGGCCGGACGGGCTTCGCGGAGGAGGGCCCGGGAGCGGCCCCGGCCCGGTACGCCGGACGCGGCTCCGGATCAGAGGTGGCTAGCGCGTGCGACAGCGACCGCCGGGCAGCGGAACGCACCGCCGGGTGGTGTCCGCCTGGTCGGCGGGGATCGCTTCGTCGTGCTCAGGAGCCTTCACGGGACCAACTCAACCACGGACGAATGGCTCCGTTCAGCAAAATACTTGACCTTAATATGGTTATTTATGCCACATTGGGGCGTTTAGGGTGGCGAGGGATCACCCCAGCGCTCCCGAACACCCACACGAGTGCCTACACTCATTACCGTCCCGTGACTCTCCCCGCGGTAGCGCGCCAGTGGGTATCGAGGGCCCCTGGTAGTCCGACGGCCGCCGGCCCCGCACCGGGAAAGACGAGTAGAAGCGACCGCAGCGCCCCGTGCCCGCAGGGGACGCACGCGGGCCCGAGGAGCGACCACACCGTGCAGTCCGATGACCTGAGCCGAGTGGACGACTACGCCGACTTCTGGGCGCCCGATCCCGCGACCCGCACCTGGCGGGAAGCTCTCGTCGACTGCGCGGACGCCCTCCCCTCCCTCCGCGCCCTCTGGCGCCCGGGCCGCAACCGGGTGGCCGTGGCCGTCCTCTCCCTGCTCACCGCGACGGCCGCGTTCCCCCTGCCCGCCTCGGCCGCCCCCGGCTTCGTACCCCGGGAGCCGGAGAGCATGAGCGAGCTCCAGTCCCGCGCCGAGAGCCTGACCGAGGAGTACAACGGCGAACTGCGCGACATGGAGGCGGTTCTGGAGGAGGCCGAGCGGGCCCAGGAACGCGCCGAGGCCACCAGCGAGGACGTGGAGGAGGCCCAGGACCAGGTGCGGTCCCTGGCCGTGGCCACCTACACCAGCAGCGGGATCGGCCCCTCCATGTCCCTGTTCGTGGAGGCCGAGCCCGACGAGGTCATCGACCGCGCCATCATCATCGACTACCTCTCCAGCACCAACCAGGAGAAGATCGACCAGCTGGACCAGGCGCACTCACGCGACGAGGTAGCCCAGGAGAACGCGGAGGAGCGGCTGGCGGAGGCCCAGGAGGACCTGGACGAGCTGGAGGACCGCCGGATGGACGTGCGCCGCCTAATCGCCGACCACCCGGAACAGCCCATGCAGCCGCACAACAACCTCACCCCGCGCACGGAGCAGATGCGCGACCTGGTGGTCCAGGAGTTCGGTCCCGGGGAGGACGTGGGCGGCTACGGCTGTTACCGGGCCGTGGGCGGCTGGGTGGTCGGCGAGCACCCCAAGGGCCGGGCCTGCGACTTCATGGTCGACGCGAACGGCAGCATGCCCTCCCAGGAACAGGTCGACCGCGGCTGGGCGATTTCCGAGTGGGCCCGGGACAACGCCGACGACCTCGGAATCATGTACGTCATCTACCGGCAGCAGATCTGGGACGTGCGCCGCGGCGACACCGACTGGCGCCCGATGGCCGACCGGGGCAGCATCACCGAGAACCACTTCGACCACGTGCACATCTCGATGTTCTGATCGGTGCCGCCGCGGCGGCGGTACGCCCGTGGCCACATCCGGTCACGAATCCTCCCCGGCCGCGGCCGGCGACCACCCGCCGGAGTCGGTCATGTCACATCCGGAGCGCCGTGATCACGTTTCGGGACGGGAAACCCCGACGCGGAGGGGTTTGCAATACCTCCCCTCCGGACATCTGTCCACGGGTCGGCATCACGATTGAATCACTCCCAAGGCGACCTCCTTCGCGAGAAGCACGAAACGGTGACGATTCCCCCCGTTACCCCTGGTCCGCCCTGCCCTCCGGACACCGGTCACGGTTAGGATGCAACACGTCCCGACCCCTGGCCTGCGGGGAACCGACCCGCCGGCTCCACCGCGGAGGTCGGCGCCCCGTTCGAACCGGGGACCCCCTCACGACACGGGGAACTCCCGCCCACGCCGCCCGCTCTCGCCCGCGGAACCGGCGCCCGGAGCGGGGCCACCTCCCCCACGGTTCCCCGTGCTGTCACCCACCCGGCGATCCGCCGGTGGCCACCACGGGAACTCGTGAGAACCCAAAGGCGTGAACGCGCGCCTAAGACAACACGGTCACCACATCACCGGGCGAGGGAGCCATGAGCGAAAACGGACCTTACAACCAGCCACCGCAGAACCCTTACGGTGGCGGGGACGGCACCGGCGGCCAGCCGCCCTACGGTCAGCCGCACGGAGGCCCCTACGGCGACCCCGGCACCGGCGGTCAGCCCGGCTACGGCCAGGCCCCGTACCCGGGCGCGCCCGGGCAGGACCAGGGCATGTACGCGGGCGGCCAGCCGCCCTACGGCGCCCCCGTCGGACCCGGTGGCCCCGGAGGACCCATGGGTCCCGGGGGCCCCGGAGGCTATCCCCCCGCTCCGCCGCCCCAGGGCGGTGGCAGCAAGGCGGGCCTGTGGGTGGTCATCGGCGGCGGTGTGGTCATCGTCGTCCTGGTGATCGCCGTGGTCGCCATGCTGGTCACCAACGGCAACCGCGGCGAGGAGGTCGCGGCCGGATCCGGGGAGGCCACGCAGGAGGAACCCGCCGAGGAGGAGCCCGCCGAGGAGCCCGCGGAGGAGGAGCCCGCCGAGGAGCCCGCGACCAACGAGGGCCCCAGCGGTGAGCCGCCCTACGCGCTGCCCGCCGAACCCTGCGACTCCTTCAGTGAGCAGGTCCAGTCCGACTTCCTGCTCCGCGACAGCGGCAGCAAGTACGTCTCCGACAACACCTCCAGCTGCTCCGAGACCGCCGAGGTGCCCGAGGGCAACCCCGACGACGCCTACGGGTACCTGGAGATCGGCTACAGCCTGCCCTACAGCGCCAGCGACTCCAACGAGGCAGCCGCCCAGGACTTCCAGGAGACGATCGACAACATCACCGGCGAGGGCTACAGCGACCGCTACTCGGCGGACGACATCGAGGAGAACAAGGCCGTCGACGGCCTGGGCGACGAGGCCCACCTCGTCGTGACCAAGTACGAGATGCTGGGCAACCTGGTCCCCGAGGCCACGCTCCTGGTCCGTGCGGACAACCTCGTCGTCGAGGTCAACTACTACCTCGACGACTTCAACGGTGACACGGAGGACCTCACCCTTCCGGACGACATCGAGGGCATCATGGTCAACGCCGCCACCGAGGCGATGAACCTGGTCGGCACCTGACCCGGGTCCGGGCCGGACTCCGGTCGGGACACCGAAGGGGGGCCGCGGCTGTCGCGGCCCCCCCTTCCGCCGTTCCTCCCCCGTCAGACCCCGCCGGGGGCCACGGGTCAGCCCCCGGTCGGCGTCCGAGCGCCGATCTCGGCGCGGACCCGGCGGGCCGCCTCCACCATGTTGCGCAGGGCCTGCTCGGCCTCGGCGTAACCGCGGGTCTTCAGACCGCAGTCCGGGTTGACCCACAGGTTCCCGGCGTCCACGTGCCGCACCGCCAGCCGCAGCGAGGCCTCGATCTCCTCCACCGAGGGCACCCGCGGCGAGTGGATGTCGTACACGCCCGGGCCGATCCCCCGCCGGTAGCCGCGCCGGCCCAGGGCCGCCACGAGCTCCATCCGCGAACGGGCCGCCTCGACGCTGGTGACGTCGGCGTCCAGCGCCTCGATGCCGCCGACGATCTGGTTGAACTCCGAGTAGCACATGTGGGTGTGGACGGTCGTGGTGGGTGCGACCCCGGAGGTGGCCAGGCGGAACGAACGCACCGCCCAGTCCAGGTACTCCTGCCGCCGTTCCTCCCGCAGCGGCAGCAGCTCCCGCAGGGCCGCCTCGTCCACCTGGATGTGGCGGATGCCCGCCCTCTCCAGATCAGCGACCTCGTCGCGCAGGGCCAGGCCGACCTGGAGGGCGGTCTCGCCGAGCGGCTGGTCGGTCCGGACGAACGACCAGGCGAGCATGGTGACCGGACCGGTCAGCATGCCCTTGACCGGCTTGTCGGTGCGCGACTGGGCGTAGGTGATCCACTCCACCGTCATCGGCTCGGGGCGCGAGACGTCACCGAACAGGATCGGGGGACGTACGCAGCGCGAACCGTAGGACTGCACCCACCCGTTCCGGGTGGCGGCGTAGCCCTCCAACTGCTCCGCGAAGTACTGGACCATGTCGTTGCGCTCGGGCTCGCCGTGGACGAGGACGTCCAGGCCGATCTCCTCCTGGAGCGCGATGACGCGGTCGATCTCCGCGCGGAGGATCCGCTTGTACTCCTCGGTGGACAGCTCGCCCCGACGGTGCGCGGCACGCGCGCGGCGCAGCTCGGGGGTCTGCGGGAAGGAACCGATGGTGGTCGTGGTGAGCGCGGTGTCGGTGGGGGCGCCCCGCTCCTCGGGACGCTCGTAGGCGTCCGGGCGCAGAGCGTCCAGGCGGGCGCGCACCCGGGCGTCGGTGAAGGACGGGGACCGGGTCCCGACCGCGTCGAAACCGGTGTCCGCGCCCTCGGACAGGACGCGGCCGAGCAGGGCCACCTCCTCGGCCTTCTGCCTGGCGAAGGCCAGCGCCCCGCGCAACTCGGGAGCGAGGGCGGTCTCGGCGTCCAGGTCGATGGGGACGTGGAGCAGCGAGCAGGAGGTACTCACGGTGAGCTCGTCGGTGAGGGCGAGCAGGGTACCGAGCTCGGCCACGGCGGCGGGCAGGTCCGTGCGCCAGACGTTGCGTCCGTCCACGACGCCCGCGACCAGCCGGGTGGCACCCAGGCCGGAGACCGCGGCCAGGTCCTCGACGCCCTCCGGGTCGGTGACCAGGTCGAGGCCGACCGCCTCCACCGGGGAGTCCTTGAGCACGCGCAGGGCGGCGGCGCCGATGGAGCCGAAGTAGGTGGAGACCAGGAGCGAGGGGCGCCCGGTGAGGGAACCCAACCGCCGGTAGACGCGTTGCAGGTGGCCGACGGCGGCACGGCCCTCGTCGGTGGCCAGGATCGGCTCGTCGAGCTGGACCTCGGCGGCGCCCGCCTCCTCGAGGTCGCCCAGAAGCCTGGCGTAGGCGTCCAGGAGCTGGTCGAGCAGCTCGATCGGCTCCCAGCCCTCGGGGGCGTCGTCGGCGGCCTTGGCCAGCAGGAGGAAGGTGAGCGGGCCGAGCAGCACGGGGCGGGTCCGGAAACCGGCCTCGGAGGCCTCGCGGAACTCCGCGACGGGTTTGTCACCGACCAGGCGCGGCCGGGTGCTCGGGGACAGCTCGGGAACCAGGTAGTGGTAGTTGGTGTCGAACCACTTGGTCATCTCCAGGGGCGGGGCGCCCTGCTCGCCGCGGGCGAGGGCGAAGTAGCGGCGCAGCTGCTCGTCCCGGTCCCCGGCCTGGGCCGGGGAGGCGAAGCGGGAGGGGACGAGGTCGAACAGGACCGCCGTGTCCAGCACGTGGTCGTAGGGGGAGAACGTGTTGGACGGGAGGTCGTCCACGCCCGCCTCCCGCAGTTGGGCGTAGACGCCCCTGCGGAGTTCGGAGGCGACGGCGTCGAACTCCCGGGCGGTGGTGCCGCCCTTCCAGTAGGACTCGCTGGCGCGCTTGAGTTCACGGTCGGGGCCGATGCGCGGGTAGCCGTGCACCGTGGAGCGCACGGTGGGCCTGGGAGCTCCCGGGGTCGTGGTCATGAAGCTTCTCTCCCTCGTCGAAAGCCGGGTACCGGCCGCGGGGCGAGCGAGGACGCGGACATGCCGGGGAACGCCTCAGCGCACGGCCGTCTCCGCCCTCGGCCCTCCCTCGGGGCACGGGACCACCGGCGGCACGGGTGCGCCGCCGGGCGGAGGCAGGTCTTCGGACTCGTGGGCGCTTCCGGCCTGAGGGCCGGTCCTCCTAGCAGTCGCCGCTTCCCAGTTCCCGACCTTTCCGATCGGTTCACCAGTGCTTATGGCGACGGTCGTTCCCACTCACCGCTGCGGGGCAGTCCCGGAGTCGCACCGGGTTCCCTCTTTCGACACGCACCACCCGCCCCGGAGGACCTCCGGGGTGGAAAGGATGGAGCGTGTACCTTCCACGCCTGCAAGTATAGGAGCGCCCCCTCCGCCCCTGACCCCGGCGCGGCCCTCGCCCGCACGAGACGAACCCCCGCCGTGTGCTCGGCATCACACCCGACATCAGCGTTACGTGGGAGAGCGCGCCCCCGCCTCCCCCGCGAACGTTCGTCTGACGATGAACGTGGAGAACCCCAGGTGAAGCAGCAAGACCGTCCGACCATGTCCCCCGACCGGCCCCTACTCACGGTCGCGTTCGCGATGGTCGTCCTACTGGGACTGGTGTTGTCGGCGGCCGGACCCCCGGGCCTGCTCGAGGACACCGCCGAGGTCCGGAGGACGGCCGAACAGCCCGAGGAGGACGTGCGCCTCCCCGCCACCGGTGAACCCGACGAACTGACCGTCGTGGACCCCGCCGCGATCCCCGGACTCACCGAGACCGAGATCGCCTACGAGGGCGGGGGCGACGTCGCCGTCAGCTACCCGGCGATCCCCAACGCCGAACCCCTGGCGGACTTCCTGGACCGCACCCTGACCGCCCAGGCGCACGCCTTCGAGGCCGCGAACCCCGGTGCGCGCTCGTTCGTCGGCGAGTGGGGGCTGACCGCGGCGGAGGGCGGGATCGTGGGGGTCCGGATGACCACCACCGAAACCGACTCCGAGGAGACCCGCGAGGGCCACAGCACCTACTGGTACGAGACCGGCAAGGGCGCGGTCCACGGCTCCAGCCGCCTGCTCGCCGGGCAGCAGGAGCTGGCCGAACTCAACGACCGGGTGCGCGAGGCCGTGTCGGACACCGCCGCCGCGCCCGCCGCCCTGCACCCGATCAGCTCCCTGTACGACTCCGTGGGGTTCAACCCCGACGGAGACCTGGTGGTGGAGTTCGACTCCGGACAGGTCGCCCCCGCCTCCGAGGGCCGCGTCCACGCCGTGATCGACCGGGACGAGGCCCAGGGCCTGCTCTCCGAACTCGGGCTGCGCGTGCGCGAGGCCGCGACCACGGGCGTACGCGAGTTCTCGGTGGCCGAGGCCCCCGAGGCGGACAAGGACGGTTCCGAGGCAGCGGCACCAGGCGTACTCCTCCCGCGTGAGGACTCCGTCGACTGCACCGACCCCGACACCAGGTGCGTGGCGCTGACCTACGACGACGGCCCCGGCGGACGGACCCCCGAGCTGCTGGACGCCCTGGCCGAGCACAACGCCCGGGCCACCTTCTTCGTCACCGGGCATCCGGTCATGGAGAACCCGTGGATCGTGCGGCGCACCTACGCGGAGGGCCACGAGCTGGCCAACCACACGCTGAGCCACCCGGACCTGACGACGCTCGGAACCGGTTCGGCCCGCGCGGACCTGAACACGACCCAGGCCCTGGTGTACCGGGAGACCGGTTACACGATGGACCTGATGCGGCCGCCCTACGGGGCCACGGACGACGGGGTCGCCGAGCTCACCGCGGAACTGGGGCTGGCACAGATCCTGTGGAGCGTGGACACCAACGACTGGAAGGACCGCAAGGCGCACGTGGTCCGCGAGCGCGCCGTGAACGGTGCGTCCGAGGGCGCCATCATCCTGATGCACGACATCCACGACACCACCATCGACGCCTCGGTCGACATCATCCGCGAACTGGACGAACGCGGTTACACCATGGTCACGGTGTCGCAGCTGCTGGGCACGACCGAGCCCGGCGAGGTCTACGTCGACGGCGTACCCGAACCACCCGCGGAGGACGGGGCGGAGAACACCGAGGAGGACGCGGGCGAGAGGAAGTGACCTGAGGGAACACTTCCGACCTGGGGCGGTGTCCACATGTGGACACCGCCCCGGGGCAGGGTCCGTTCTCCCTTATGTTGCTCCCAGCAGCCGTGCGAGCACCTCCGGACGAGGGAGTCGGGTTTTGTCGTCGAGGAGAGTCCAACCGGACCGGACCGTCCCCCGGGCGCGCCCGGGGACCCGCCCGCTCCGACCCGGTGCCCTGCTGGTAGTGCTGGCCCTCGCACTGGCCGCCTGCGGGAACCGGGTCGCTGACGGGGAGGACCCCGATCGGCTCGCCGTGCTGGCGGACGGGCCCCGCGAGGGTGTCGGAGAGTGGCGCGGCGACGCCGGGGACTTCACGGACCACCCGTACCGGCCGGAGGGGGTGCGGGTCAGTGTCGCCCACCCGGAGTTCGAGGACGCCGAGGCGTTCACCGAGAGCCTGGCGGCACGTGTGGACGAGGAGGTCCAGGACTTTCGCGCGGGCACCCGCGACCCGGTGGGCCTGGACATCGGCTGGGAACTGGTGGCCGCCGGCGGGGGCGTCCTCGGGGTACGGCTGGTCCGTACCGAGGAGGACATGCACGGCCTGCGCGAGGGCTACGCGACGTACTGGTACGACGCCCGCACGGGGGCCACGGCCCGCTCCACCGAACTACTGGCCGGGCAGGAGGAGTTGGCCGAGCTCAACGCGATCGCGCGCGAGGACCTGGCCGACGACGGGGACGTGGACACCGACGGTCTGCACCCGGTGCTGCGGACCTATGACTCGATCGGTTTCAACGGCACCGGAGACCTGGTGGTGGAGTTCGACGACGGGCACCTGTCACCGGCCGTCGAGGGTCACGTGCCGGACAGCGCCCCCGGACGCAAGACCGTGGTGGTCGACCACCAGGAGGCCGCGCCGCTGCTCTCGGATCTGGGAGAGCGGGCCCGGAAGGCTGCCCTGGTGGACGGGGCCGACCTGGCCCTGCCCGGGGCGGAGGGTGTCGGGCAGGGCTCCGGCGCCGCCCCGCCCGGGACCTTCACCGCGGGCGGCCCCGACGTGGACTGCTACGACGGGGAGACCAAGTGCGTGGCCCTGACCTTCGACGACGGCCCGGTCGAGGCCACGGCGCACCTGCTGGACATCCTCGCCGAGGAAGAGGTGACGGCCTCGTTCTACCTGAACGGCGACCCGGTCCTGACCCGTCCGGGCGTGCTGCGCCGGGCCTACTCCGAGGGGCACGAGATCGCCAGCCACGGGGACCGGCACGAGCACATGAACAGGATGGACCCCGGGGCCCTTCCCGGTCAGACGGCCGCGGTGAGCGCGATGGTCCGCAGGCAGACCGGGCACACGGTGGAGCTGTTCCGGCCGCCCTTCGGTGCCACCGGCGAAGGGGTGCACGCGGAGATCGCGGACCAGGGCATGGCCGAGGTGGCGTGGACGGTCGACAGCCGGGACTGGGAGGGGCTGGACCGCGACCAGATCGTGGAGAACGTCCTCTCCCGGGTCGAGCCGGGGGCCGTGGTGCTGATGCACGACCCCCTGGCCCCCACTCTGGCGGCCGTTCCGGAGATCGTCGAGCGGCTGCGCGAACAGGACTACGTGTTCGTGACGAGCAGCCAGGCGATCGGGGGCCCCGAACCCGGAAACGTCTACCCGCCTGACTGGGACGGCGACTGGTGAGGCCGGGGTGCCGGGAGGGCCATGGCAGAAGACCCGGTCGGCGGCCGGAAAGCGGCACGGGGGCGGAGGCGGGGGTCCCCGCCTCCGCCCCCGTGCCGTCGCAGGACATCGGATCCGGGCGCTGAGCCGTCGATCCGGTTTCGTGCGTCAGTCGGCCCCGGGGGCTTCCGGGACCACCTTCAGCGCCGGTGCCGGGGCGTCCGAGCCCACGGCCTCCTGGATGGACCGGTACCCGGCGGCGCGGACCAGCCTGACCAGGCCGCGGTGGATGCGCCGGGGCCAGAGCGGACCGCCGTAGATCAGCCCGGTGTAGCCCTGGACCAGGGTGGCGCCGGCACGGATACGGGCCCAGGCGTCCTCGGGGGTCTCGATACCGCCGACCGCGACCAGGGTCACCCGGTCACCCACCCGGGAGCGCAGACGGCGCAGGACCTGAAGCGAGCGTTCCTTGAGCGGGGCGCCCGACAGCCCCCCGGCGCCGGCCGCCTCGACCTCGGTGCCGGGGGTGTCCAACCCGGTACGGGAGATCGTGGTGTTGGTGGCGATGACGCCGTCCAACCCCTCGGCCAGGGCCAGGTCGGCCACGGCGTCGATGTCCTCGTCCGCCAGGTCCGGGGCGATCTTGACCAGCAGCGGCAGTTCGGGACGGCCCGCCTCGGCGAGGGCCTCGCGGACCGCGGCGACCAGGGGACGCAACTGTTCCACGCCCTGGAGGTTGCGCAGTCCGGGGGTGTTGGGCGAGCTGACGTTGATGACCATGTAGTCGGCGTAGGGCGCCAGCCGCAGCGCGCTCAGCGCGTAGTCGGCGGGAGCCTCGGCCTCGGGTGTCACCTTGGTCTTGCCGATGTTGACGCCGACCACCGGCCCCCGGCGCTGGTGGTGCAGGCGTTCGGCGACCAGCGCCGACCCCTCGTTGTTGAAACCCATCCGGTTGACGATGGCACGGTCGGCCACGAGCCGGAACAGGCGCGGTTTGGGGTTGCCCGGCTGCGGGTGGGCGGTGACGGTGCCCACCTCGACGTAGCCGAAGCCCAGGGCGGCCAGGCCGCACGGGCTCTCGGCGTTCTTGTCGAAACCGGCGGCCATACCCAGCGGCCCGGGGAACTCCCGGCCCAGGGCGTGGACGGTCAGCTCGGGTTCCCGCGGCCCCAGGACCCTGCCCATGGCCTCCGCCACGCCGGGGACTGCGGTCACACCGCGCAGCGCGGCGAAGCTCAGCTTGTGGACCTTCTCCGCGTCCATGTGGCGCAGGACCGAGCTGAAGAGGATCTGGTAGAACACGGTCATCCGTTTCCGTCTCCCTCGCGTTCCGCGAGGAAGCGTTCGAGTTCCGCGCCGAGCTCCTCGGCGGTGGGCAGCCCCGACCCGTCGTCGGACAGCGGAACGGTCCCGCCGTCCTCGTCCGAGCGCGAGGACATGATGTCGTCGTACTGGCGTTCCAGGTTGGCGACCACGCGTTGGATCTCCTCGGAGGCCGCGACCTGCTCGGCGATCTCCACGTCCGTGGCTCCGGCCACCTCCTCCAGGTCCTCGGTGGACACGGCCAGGCCGGTGGCCCCGGCCACGTACTCGGTGGCGGCGATGGCCGCCCGCGGGTACGTGGACTGGGCGAGGTAGCTGGGCACGTGGATGGCGTAGCCCACGAAGTCGTGGCCCTTCTCCCCCAGGCGGTACTCCAGCAGGGAGACCGCGCTCCCGGGCACCTCGACCCGTCCGATCCAGGGGGTGTGCCCCGCCACCAGTTCGGGCCGGGTGGAGTGCGGGGTGACCGTGACCGGCCGGGTGTGCGGAACCGCCATGGGGATGCCGTGGGTACTGATGGACAGCGAGACGGCGAACCGCTCGACCAGTTCCTGGACGGCCGCGACGAAGGCCTCCCACTCACGGTCGGGCTCCGGGCCGTGCAGGACCAGGAAGGGGTTCGCCTCCTCGTCGTGCATCCGGTACAGGGCCAGCTTGGGCGGGCTGTACTCGGTCCAGGCGTTCTCAACGAAGGTCATCGGCGGCCTGCGGGAGCGGTAGTCCACCAGGAGGTCGGTGTCGAAGACCGCGACCTCCTCGGCGGTGAACCGTTCGAACAGCGCCTCGGCCATCTGTTGGCCGGCGTTTCCGGCGTCGACGAAACCGTCCAGACAGACGAGCATCGCCAGACCGGTGACGTCGTCGAAGCCGGGATGGAGTTCGTACAGGTCTGCGGGGTCACGCACCGGGTTCTCGTCTCCAAAACTGGTCGGGGCCGCAGGGGGTGCGACGCATCCGTTCCGGATTGCCGGGAAGGTGCCTCGTGGCACTCGACGGGGTCGCTGTGCCCTGCTTTTCCACAATACCGACCCGGAACGGGTGGGGCCGGACCCCGACCCCCCGGAGGTGAGCACGGCCACACCCGGGCCCGTGCCGCTCCTGGCCCGTGCCCGCCGGAGGCCCGGGCCGCGCCGGGCCGCGCGGCGTTGCGCGGCCCGGCTCCCGGATCCCCGGCGGTGCATCAACGTCGGAGGTTCATCGCTGACCGGCCACCCGCAGGGTTCTGAGGCGGTTGAGGACCGCGGCGATCTCGTGGCGGCGCGGCAGGACGTAGTCGCCGCCGAAGTCGTCCCCGAGCAGGGTGACCCCCTGTTCGGCCAGGGCTTCCTCCAGGGAGTCCAGCGCCTCGGCCAGGGTGCGGGTCCCGTCCAGGTGCCGCCCCCGGGTCAGGGCGCGCAGGGCCAGCCCCGCCCCGGTGATCTGGTTCGGGTCGACGAACTGCTCCACCGAGCGCACGTCGACGTCGCTCTCCCCGAAGACCAGGACGTCCATGTCGCGGCGCTTGAGCTTGCCGCGTCCCCGGTCGGTGCGGTCGTCCACCGACCCGGGGTCGAGGACGCGGGCGCGGGGCAGTGCGAACCGGGCGTCGGTGCGCTCGTGCGCCAGGGCGCGGGCGCGCTCGGTGACGTCGTGCGGGTGGTAGGAGTCCAGCATGATCACCTGGTCGGCGACGTCGAAGTAGTCACCGCTGCCGCCCATGACCAGGACCGTGGAGACCCGGTGTTCGCGGTGCAGGGGGCGCACCAGGTCGATGAACGGCACCAGGGGTTCCCGGTCGCCGTGCACCAGGGCCTGCATGCGCTCGTCGCGGATCATCAGGTTGGTGGCGGTGGAGTCCTCGTCAACCAGCAGGGTGTGCGATCCGGCCTCCACCGCCTCGCAGATGTTGGCCGCCTGCGAAGTGGAACCGGAGGCGTTCTCGGTGCGGAAGTCGCTGGTGTCGGCGCCGGTGGGCAGGTTGCGCACGAACGGGCTGACGTCCACCCGTTCCACCCGGCGCCCCTCCTCGGCCCGGATCTTGACCGCGTCGGCGCGGGTCACCACCAGCTCGCGGCCGTCCCCGGGCACGTGGTCGTACACGCCGCGCTCCAGGGCGTGCAGCAGGGTGGACTTGCCGTGGAACCCCCCGCCGACGATCAGGGTGATGCCCTCGGGCACGCCCATGCCGGTCACGGTGCCCCGGTGCGGCAGGTCCACGCTGACACGCAGGCTCTCGGGCGAGGAGAAGGGCACCACCGCCTCACCGGCCATGGGTTCGTCGCTCACCCCGCTGCGCCGGGGCAGGACCGCCCCGTCGGCGACGAAGGCGACCAGGCCACGGCTGTCGAGGGAATCGCGCAGGGCGACGGTGTCGGCCACACTGTCCGCGAAGGCCTCGGCCTCCTTCTGGTCGATCTCGTCCCAGTCGAGGTCGTCGACCAGCTCCGGGACGGTGCGGCAGAGCTCGCGCTCGGCGCTGCGGCCGTCGATCCGGCGCCCGTGCCCGGGCAGGTCCAGGCCGATCCGCAGGTCCAGCGCGCCCTCCTCGGTGACCTGGCAGGAGGACCGGGCGATGACCTCCTGGCCGCCGGTGTCGATCTTGAGCAGGGAGCCCCGCAGCAGTCGGCGGGCGCGCCGCCCCAGGTGGTCGGCGGTGGCCCGGCGGCGGACCGGGTCGGTGTAGGCGCTGGCCGGGATGCCCGCGTCGGGGCGCAGGATCCGGATCCGCGAGGGCGGAGCGAAGGGGTCGGCCTGGACCCGCTGCACGGTGAGGGTGAAGTCACCGAAGTCCCAGTCGCCCTTGAGGGACTTGTAGCGCCCGTAGGAGGCGCCGTTCATCTTCAGGAGCTCCTCGGAGAGCCGGGCCTCGTCGCGCACCCCGCGGATGGGTTCGGGTTCGGGCTTGCGGCCACCGCCGCCGCCACGGCCGCCACCGCCGCCGTGCCGGCGCCCCTGGCCGCCGTTCCCCCGCTGTTGCGCCATCGGTTCCCCCGTATCGCTGAGACGTCACTTCCCGGCCAGGTTAGGACTTCTGCGAGGTTCTCGCTCCGACCCTGTGCACAACCCGCCCCGTCCCGGGCCCGGACGGACGCCGCCTCGGGGAGGTCCGTTGCCCTTCTCCCGTCCCGGGGCTAGGTTGCGCAGAAGCCCTCCCAGACAAGGAGTTCCGCCGTGAGCACCGTCCTGTTCGCCCCGGAGACCTTCAACCTCGCCGAAACGACCCGGGCGATCGAGGTGGCGCGCTGCCTGCGGGGCCGGCACGAGTGCGTGTTCGCGGGGTACTCCGAGAGGTACGCGGACCTGGTGGAGGCGGCCGGGTTCGAGTACCGCCCGCTGAGCCCGGTGCTCACCGAGGAACAGGCCGACCAGGCGATCCGCTTCGACCGGGGGCGCGGTGTCAGCCACCCGTTCACCGCCGGGGTGTTCCGGGCCCGGGTGGCGAGCGAACGGGAGCTCAACCACCTGCTGCGCCCGGCGGCGACCGTCATCGGCAGCACGCTCAGCCAGTTCGTCTCGGCGCGTGCCGACGGGATCCCCCTGGTCTACGTCAAGCCGTTCGCGTACTCGTGGCCGCACCTGCGCCAGACCCGTGCGGTGCCGGTGCTCGGCGGGCGCGGCCGCCTCGCCCGCACCGTCAACGCCGGAGCCGCGTACCTGCTGCGCGAGGCGGCCCGGTACACCACCGCCAAACCGGGAGGGTGGACCCGGGTGGCCCGGGAGAACGGGGTGCGGTTGCCCCGCCGCACCGTCGAGGCCCTGGACGGGGACCTCAACCTCGTCGCGTCCCTGCGGTTCCGGCCCTACCTGTTGCCCCCGAACCACCACTGGGTCGGCCCCGTGTACGCGCACCTGGGCGAGGAGGTGCCCGCCGAGGTGGAAGAGCTGGCCGGGAGGGCCAGGAGACAGAGGCGGCCGGTGGTGTACTTCGCCATGGGCAGTTCCGCCGACCGGGAGATCGTGCTCGGAATCCTGCGGGAGCTGTCCCGCCTCCCGGTGACCGTCCTGGCACCGGTCGCCCGCTACCTGCGGCCCGGGGACCGCACCGGGCTCGGGCCGCACGTGCACGTGTTCGACCTGCTCCCCGCGCACCTGCTCGGCGACCTGATCGACGCTTCCGTCATCCACGGCGGGGAGGGCACCGTGCAGACCGCTGCCGCCTCGGGCAAACCGTTCGTGGGAATCGGACTGCAGATGGAACAGCGCTGGCACGTCGACGAGTGCGTGCGGTTCGGCAGCGCGGTGGGGCTCACCCCCCGGCAGGCCCGGGGCGAGCCGCTGCGCAGGGCCTTCGAGTCCGTGCTGCACGACCCGGACCTGCGCGCCCGCGCCCGCGAGCTGCGCCGGCACCTGGCCGGGACGGACGGGGCCCGGGCCGCCGCCGACCACATCCACACCCTGATCGGAGAGCGTTCGTGAACTCCCCCCGGCTGGAACCGGTCCTGAACCTCCTCGACGGCACGTTCCTGCCGCTGTCCGGCGACCTCACCCCCGCCGAACTGGACGCCTTCCTCCGCGTGTGGAGCCGGTACGGCAGGGTGGAGACGCCTCGTGAGCTCCTCGGCAAGGAGGCGGCCCCGGTACCCGGCGGCCTGCGCGCGGCCGTCCGCGGCGGGGCCGTCGTGGACCCGGGCTGCTGCTCCGGTCTGGAGGACTGGCGCGACTGGTCCGGCCTGCTCGACCGCGAACCCGTGTGGATGGGCCACGATCCGGGTGTGATCCAGGAGTTCACCGGGGACGGGGTGCACCTGTCCCAGGAGAACCGGGATTCGTACGTCGCACTGCCCCTGGGTGAGCTCCCCCGCCTGCTCGCCGGGGTCCGCGAACAACTGCTCGGTCTGCTGGCCCTGGTCGGCCGGAGGGAGGGCCCCGAGGTCGCGGCCCTGCTGGACCGGGCCGCCGACGTCACCGGGCCGCTGGACCGGAACGCCTGAACCGGGGGTCCGCACGGTCCTCGTACGCAGCCGGTCCCATCGTGCCCGGGGTATCAGTGCTGTGGGGGCTCGGGGAGCACGTCGGTGAGGATCGCCTCGAACTCGTCGGCGCTCGGCTTGGTCTCGCCGAGCAGGGTGTGCAGCAGGACACCGTCGATCACCGCGGTCACGACGCGCGCCCGGACGGGGTCGTCGGTGTAGCAGTGCGCGAACGCCCCCACGGCGGCGAGCCAGGCGTCCGTGGACTCGCGCAGGTGGGGGCGGCGCGCGGCGAGCAGGAAGAGTTCGTACTCGGCGAGCAGGCGGCCCGGTTCGGCCGCGACCCTGGCCAGGAGCTCGGCGAGGTCGCGTCGGCGGTCGCCGCCGGCGGACAGGCGGCGCATCCGTTCGGAGTCCTCGTCCATGACGCTGGTCAGGGCGGCGGCCAGGAGGTCTCCCAGCCCGGTGAAGTAGTAGGTGGTGGCGGACGTGGGCAGCCCCGCCTCCTGGGAGACGGTGCGATGGCTGACTCCGGCCACCCCGTCGCGCTCGATGACGCGCAGGGTGGCCTCGATCAGTGCCCTGCGGCGCAGTTCGCCCTTGGCGCGGCGCCCGTCCGTCTGTTTCAGGTCTCCTCCTCCGTTCCCGCTGCGAGGGTAGCGGAAGGGGCCCCTTCCCCCGGCGCGCGTCGGGTGTCGGTGAGGTGGCGGGCAACGCCTTCCACAGACCGGTTGGCGGAGCCGAGGCGATGCGCACCCGGCGTCCTCCCTGCAGGGAGCGCCCCCTGCCCTCAACCGCTCCGAGGTGTCCGGAACCCTCCCGGTCGGGGTGTCCGCTGCTTCCGAGAACGGCCAACCCGTGATGATCCTGCTGCCGGGGGCGGGTTCGGTGCCGAAATCGCCCCCGGCAGCAGGAGCACGGCGGAGAAGGGCCCGAACCCGACCGGCGCGGCCGACGAAGGGGCATGTCGCGGGGGACCTGTGCCCCCGGCCGTGGAGAGCCCCCAGGGCTCTGGGGCCGCCCCGGGGTTCGGCCCCTGGCAGCGGGTTTTCCCGCGCCCCGGGCTCCCGGACCTCTGTGGTCGGAGCGGGTTCGGGGTCCCGCCCCGACCACCAGAGGCCGTCAGCCGGGCAGGAGGGGGTACCGCACCGACCGACTGGGAGGACGCTGTCCGTCCGGAAGTAAGGGGACCTCCGGTCAGACCGCGCCCCGACACCTCCACGGAGGGGGGTGGGGGGTGTCGTGGAACTATTCTTACCGGATCCGGGAGCACCGTACGGGTGAAACCGGGAATCCGGCGGGAAGCGGCTCCGCTCCGACAGAACGAATCAGGCGATAGCCGCCCGGAACGCCCGGTCGTGCTGGTCAACCGGAGTGTCCTCCAGGTCCGCGACGAACACCGCCACCGGCTGCCCGCCCCTCTCCCCGATCTCCGCGGCCAGCCTCTTCCACTCCACGAGGTTGGGGTGCTAGAGCTCGGCGCAGGCCCCGGCCGGGGCCAGGGCGCCGATGGCCGCACCGAGACGGTCGGGGGTGAGCTCGTAGGTGGCGGTGCCGGAGGCGTGCCCGCACTCGACGGCCAGGACGACGGCGGGCAGCGGGCTCGTACCGACGTTGGTCAGCCCGAAGACGGTCTCCCCGTCCCGGTGCACGCCCACCCCGTAGGCCGCGGGACGCCGCCAGCCCTCGTGCCCGGCCTCCAGCCGCTCACGCGCGGCGTTGATATCTTCCCGGGTTCTCCACTGCTCCACGGGGCCTCCTCACAGGTTCAGGTTTCCGGTCGCGACGGTAACAGCGTCGCCACCGATGAGGACCCGGTCCCCTGCCAGGCGCAGGTGCAGGTCACCACCGCGCCGGGAGGCCTGGTGGGCGAGGAGCTCTGTGCGGCCGAGGCGCTCGGCCCAGAACGGGGCCAGGACGGTGTGCGCGCTGCCCGTCACCGGGTCCTCCGCGATGCCCACGCTGGGAGCGAAGAAGCGGGAGACGATGTCGGGTCCGTCCTCTCCGCGTGCGGTGACGATGACCCCGCGGGCGCGGATCCCGGAGAGCCGGGTCTGGTCGGGGGCGAGGGACCGGACCGCGGCCTCGTCGGCGAGTTCGACGAGGAGGTCGTCGGTACCGCCGCGGCCGACCCACAGCGGCTCGGCGCCGAGCGCCTGCGCCAGCCCCTCCGGCGCCTCCATCCCGGTGGCGGGGCGGGCGGGGAAGTCCATCCAGAGCTTGCCGTCCCTCTGCTCGACGGTCAGGATCCCGCTGCGCGTGGTGAACCGGTACGGACCCGCGACACCGAGTTCGGTGAGGGCGTGCGCGGTGGCCAGGGTGGCGTGCCCGCACAGGGCGACCTCGGTGGCCGGGGTGAACCAGCGCAGCTCGAAGTCGGCGTCGGGGTCCTCCACCCGGCGGGCGAAGGCGGTCTCGGAGAGGTTGAACTCCGCGGCGACCCCCTGGGCCCAGGAGTCGGCGTAGGGCTCGTCCAGGACGAGGACGGCGGCGGGGTTGCCGTAGAGGGGACGGTCGGTGAAGGCGTCGACGACGCGGTACTCGTGCATGGGTCCATTCTGTCGAATGGACCGGGGCGCCCAAGGGCCAATCCCGAGTGAAATGGTCCCTGTCTGGGAGGCCACCGAGAACGATCCCTACTGGAGGTGGGGCTCGTCCAGGATGAACATGGTCTGCGTGCTCTTCACCTCGGGCAGGCGCTGGAGCCGCTCCAGGACGAAGGTGCGCAGGGCCGCGGCGTCGGCCACCCGGACCAGCAGGAGGAGGTCCACGTCGCCGGAGACGAGGGCGGCGTGGTCGACCTCGGGGATGTCGCGCAGGTAGCCGCGGAACCTCTCCCAGGAGTGCTGTTCGATCCGCACCGAGACGTAGGCGGAGAGCGCGGTGCCGTACTTCTCGGGGTCGATGACGGCGGTGTAGCCCCTGATCACCCCCTCGTCGCGCAGGCGTTCGAGGCGGGAGTAGGCGTTGGCCCGGGAGATGTGCGCGCGTTCGGCGACGGCGCGGATGGACATACGGCCGTCGTCGCGCAGGAGGGCGATGATCCGACGGTCGGTGTCGTCCAGCTGCACGGCCATGTGTCTTACCTCATACCGTCCGTATCATGGACAAGTTAGATGATTTGTGACTTGAGGGGTCCTACCGAGCAGTTCGTCCAGCATCGGCGTGGAGCCATCGACAATATGGGGTGATTCGCCTCATATTCAAGACATGAAGCACACCGATGAGCGATCTCGTCCGGTTCCTCCCCTGCCCTCCCAGGAACCGGTCCGCCTGGTGGACCGACACGGCCGACGTCACGAACACTCCTCGTTCACCGCTCCCGACCACGCCGTGCTCGCCGAACTCCACCGGGCCATGGTCATCGGACGCCGCTTCAACCAGCAGGCCAGCACCCTCGCCAGGCAGGGCCGCCTCGCGGTCTACCCGTCCTCGAAGGGTCAGGAGGCCGCCCAGGTCGGCGGGGTGCTGGCACTGTCCGAGCAGGACTGGCTCTTCCCCAGCTACCGGGACAGCGTCGCCATGGTCACCCACGGGGTCGACCCGGTGAAGACGCTCACCCTCTTCCGCGGCGACTGGCACTCGGGCTACAACCCGCACCACTACCGCTGCGCGCCCCAGTGCACCCCGCTGGCCACCAACGCCTCCCACGCGGTCGGCCTGACCTACGCCGCCCGGCGCAAGGGCCGCGACGTGGCCGCCCTGGTCCTCATGGGCGACGGTGCCACGAGCGAGGGCGACGCACACGAGGCCTACAACTTCGCCGCCGTGTGGAACACCCCCGTGGTCTTCCTCATCCAGAACAACCACTGGGCGATCAGCGTCCCGGTCCACCGGCAGAGCGCGGCCCCCACCCTGGCGCACAGGGCCGTCGGCTACGGCATCCGCGGGTACAACGTGGACGGCAACGACGCCGCCGCGGTACACGCCGTCGTCGCGCACGCCCTGGCCGAGGCACGCTCCGGACACGGTCCCGCGATCGTGGAGGCGCTCACCTACCGGGTGGACCCGCACACCAACTCGGACGCTCCGCAGCGCTACCGCGACCCCGCCGAGGTCGCCTACTGGTCCGAGCGCGACCCCCTGATCCGTCTGGAGGCCCTGCTGCGCAACGAGCAGATCGTCGACGACGGCCTCCTGGAGATCTACGAACGCGACGCGGAACGGGTCGCCGGGACGGTCCGCGAACGGATGGCCGGGCAGGACCGGCTCGACCCGGCCTCCCTCTTCACCGACGTGTACGCCACCGTTCCCCCCGCACTGGAACGACAACGGCGGGACCTGGCGGAGGAACTTCGGGAGGTCTGAGATGGCGCACACGTCCCCCACCGCATCGGACGCCGCAACCGGACCGGCTGCCTCGGGCGCATCGGCCGCACCAGGCGCAACGAGCCCGCCGGAACCCGAGGCCACCATGGGAGCGGCGCTCAACCAGGCCCTGCGCGACGCCCTGGCCGAGGACCCCGACGTGGTGGTCTACGGGGAGGACGTCGGCCCGCTGGGCGGGGTCTTCCGGGTCACGGACGGCCTGACCGCGGACTTCGGCGAGGAGCGGTGCTTCGACTCGCCGCTGGCCGAGTCCGGGATCGTGGGCACCGCGATCGGCATGGCCATGTACGGGATGCGGCCCGTGGTGGAGATGCAGTTCGACGCCTTCGCCTACCCCGCCTTCGAGCAGGTCGTCTCGCACCTGGCCAAGATGCGCAACCGGACCCGCGGCGCCCTCGCCCTGCCGGTGGTGATCAGGATTCCCTACGGCGGCGGCATCGGCGGCGTGGAGCACCACAGCGACTCCTCCGAGGCCTACTACACGCACACGCCCGGGCTGCGCGTGGTCACCCCCGGCACCCCCGCCGACGCCTACTCCATGCTGCGCGAGGCGATCGCCTGCGACGACCCGGTGGTGTTCCTGGAACCCAAACGGCGCTACTGGGCCAGGCAGTCCGTGGGGCTCCCGGTGCGCACCGAGCCGATGGCGCGGTCCGTGGTGCGCCGTTCGGGGACCGACCTCACACTCATCGCCTACGGCCCCATGCTGGAGACCGCCCTGGAGGCCGCCGAGCAGGCTGCCGCGGAGGGGCGCGAGGCCGAGGTCGTGGACCTGCGCCAACTGGCCCCGTTCGACGACGCCACGGTGACCGCCTCGGTCCGGCGCACCGGCCGCGCGGTGGTGGTGCACGAGGCCTCGGTCTTCGGCGGTTACGGGGCCGAGGTGGCCGCGCGCGTCACCGAGCAGTGCTTCCACTATCTGGAGGCCCCGGTGCTGCGGGTGGGCGGACTGGACGTCCCCTACCCGCCGCCGAAGCTGGAGGAACACCACCTGCCCGGGGTCGATCGGATCCTGGCCGCGGTGGACCGCCTGCAGTGGGAGTCGCAGTGGACGGAGGACCGCGGATGAGCGAGGCGGGCGCCGCCGCCTTCTCCCTCCCCGACCTGGGCGAGGGGCTGACCGAGGCGGAGATCGTCTCCTGGCTGGTCGCGGTCGGTGACGAGATCGCCGTGGACCAGCCCGTGGCCGAGGTGGAGACCGCCAAGGCCTCGGTGGAGGTCCCCTCCCCCTACGGTGGCACCGTCACCGGGCTGCACGGCGCGGTGGGCGAGGTGGTCGCGGTCGGCGCGCCCCTGATCACCGTCGCACCGGCCGCTGCCCCCTCCGAGCCGGGCGACGGGGCCCCGGCGAACACACGGACCACCGTGCCGGACGCACGGGAGGACCCCGGACCCGCGGGCGGCAACGGCGCCGCCGGAAGTGACGCGGGTTCGGGAGCCGTCCTGGTGGGTTACGGCACGGGACGGGGCACGCGGTCCACACGCCGCCGTGCCCGCGGGGAGGGCGGGCCGTCCCGGTCAACGGCGACCGGTGGCCCGCCCGCAACCCCCGCCGAACCCCTGCCCGGAGGGGAGGGAACCACCGGGAAGGAACCGACCCGGGTGGTGTCTCCGCTGGTCCGGCGACTGGCCAGGGAACACGGGATCGACGTGGCGGAGCTGCACGGCAGTGGGGAGAACGGCCTGGTCCTGCGCCGGGACGTGCGGGCCCGCATCGAGGCGTCCGCACCTTCGCCCGCCGTCGGTCCCCCGCCCGCCGAACCCGGTACCCACCGCGTCCCGCTGCGCGGCGCGCACCGGAGCATGGCCGAGCACCTGTCCCGGTCCCGACGGGAGATCCCCGAGGCGACCGTGTGGGTGGACGCCGACGCCACCGGCATGCTGGAGCTGCGCGAACAGCTCAACGAGACAGCCCCGGACCGGCCGGTGAGCGTCCTGGCCCTGGTGGCGCGGTTCGCGCTGCTGGGCCTGACCCGTTTCCCCGATCTCAACGCGCACTTCGACACCGCCCGCCAGGAACTGGTGCGCCACGAGGCCGTGCACCTGGGGTTCGCGGCGCAGACCCCGCGCGGTCTCGTGGTCCCGGTGGTCCGCGGGGCCCACTCCCTGACCACCCGAGAGCTCTCCGCCCGGTTGGGCGAGCGCGCCGAGGCCGCCCGAAGCGGCGTGCTCGCCCCCGCCGACCTGGGCGGCGGGACGTTCACGGTGAACAACTACGGGGTTTTCGGCGTGGACGGGTCAGCCGCGATCATCAACCATCCGGAGGTGGCGATCCTCGGTGTGGGCCGGATCCTGCGCCGCCCGTGGGTGGTCGGCGACGACGTGCGCCCCCGCCCGGTGGTGGAGCTGACCCTGGCCTTCGACCACCGGGTGTGCGACGGCGGCGTCGCGGGCGGTTTCCTGCGGCTGGTCGCGGACTGCGTGGAACGCCCCCACCTGCTCCTCGGGGACCTCTGAACGTTCCGGCTCCCGGGAGCACGGGCCTGCGGGCGCACCGGACACACCAGGGGCCGCGGTCGGTGACCGCGGCCCCTGGTGGCCCTGCCCGCTCCCCCCCGGAGACCTGCCCCTTCGGGAGTCTTCTGTTCCCCCGCCAGGAGGAACACCTGGCTCGACGGACTCCCGGGGTCACGGATGACCCGGGTGGGGCCGGGGGTGGTTCTGCGTTACCTGCGGCGCAGCCTGTCGATCAGCGAGCTGATGCCGTGGCGTCCGGTGCCGGCGGCCATCAGGCCCTTGCCGCTGTCGTCGTCGGCACCGGCGTGGGCGCCGGCGGGGCGACGGGTCCAGGCGAAGAACAGGGCGACGAGGATCGCGGGGATGATCGCCAGGGTCAGCAGACCGGCGGCGGAGGGGGTGCCCTCGGCTCCCATCAGGCCGAAGCCGGACAGGTCGTTGGCAGCGGTCTCGGCGGTGACGCCGGTGTCGGAGTCCTCCTGCTCGTCGGTGGCGGGAGCCTCGTCCTGCTGCTCCTGCTCCTCGGCGTCCTCGGAGTTCTCGTCGCCGGAGTCCTCGGTGGACTCCTCCTCGGCCGTCTCCTCCTCGGTCGCCTCAGCCTCCTCTTCCTCCTCGGACTCCTCCTGGGGGAGGTGCTCCTCGGGGATGGGGGAGACGGCGTTCTCGCACTTGTTCCCGGGCTGCTGGAACGGGTGGGGAGCGCCCTCGGTCCCGTGACCGTCGCCCCATTCGGTGATGTAGTACTCGACCTCGGCGTGACCGTTGCCGCCGCTGACGACGAGGGTCTGCTCGTCGAAGCTCTCACCCATCATGTCGGCGAAGGTCTTGCCGTCGATGTCGAGGAGGACGTCGCAGTCGTGGGAGGGGACGCCCGGGCCGCGGTCGCCGATGAAGAAGTCGTACTGCTCGCCCTCGTGGACGATGTAGCCCTCGGTGCCCAGGGGCCAGCTGGGGCTGGAGAAGAGGCCCTTCTGCATGGGCTCGCCGCCTGCGGGAGCTCCGGTGTCACCGTTGATGCCGGAACCGTCGTCCCAGAAGTAGGTCGCGGTGACTTCGCCGTGCTGAATGGGAGTTTCGTTGCTCATGAAGTATTAGCCAGGTTGACGACAGAGGCCGAGAAGACCGGGGCATGACGCGTCAGGGCACACGGGCGCACAGGTCTGCACTCCGGGGCCGGGGTCATGCCATGGGGCGTCCCGCGTCGCTGGCGGCGAGTGGCGGGTGGGAGCGGGGGGCCGGATCGGCTCCGCCGGACAGCTGCGCGTGGATTCGCGCTGCTCGCTCCCCGAGAGAAACAACGGGGTCTCGATTCCCTTGCGGCACGCAGGCCGGTCAAGGGCTCGGCACCGGTTCGCCAAAGGTCAATAACGAACCGGTCACGAAGGACACTAACCCAGGCTTTGGCAAAGTGCCGAAGGATTCCGAGTAAAATGACAATACGTATTTGGACAATTACGATTTGCTGCCGCTCGCAAATGGCCCCGGAAACACGAAAACCCCTGGTGACAGGGGTTTGCGGGCCTGTCCGAGGACGGCGGACAGGCCCGCGAGTGGTCCTCGTCATAAACCGGTACGAGTGGTGCCGGGCGGGTCAGAACCGGCTGAGAGGCCACATACGCGCCAGTAGGTCACGGAAACGGGACCCGGTCGGCACGGGCCGGGGGGAGAACGCTACGGCAAAGGAAACGTCATCGTGGTAATGGACGGGGTCACGTGCGGGTGCCCCGTACCAGGTGAACGTCAAGGACTCCCCGGAGGGTTGCCCTGCCGGGGAGTCGGGGTCAGGTCACCTGGGACCTGCGGTTGAAGCGCTCGGCACGCCACTCCCCCGAGGCCACGACCTCGACCAGGGCGGTCGCGGCGTCGTAGACGTCCACGTAGCGCAGGTAGAGCGGGGTGAATCCGAAGCGCATGACGTCCGGAGCGCGGAAGTCACCGATCACGCCCCGCTCGATCAGCGCCTGCACGATCGGGTAACCGGCGCCCTCCTCCGGCTGGAGCAGGGCGACCTGGCTGCCGCGCCGGTCGTGCTCGGCCGGGGTGATCGACGCCAGGCCCACCGAGGCGGCCCTGGCCAGGAACAGGTCGGTCATGGCCAGGCTCTTCGCCCGGACCTGGGCCAGGTCGGCCTTGGCCCACACGTCCAGCCCCGCCTCCAGGGCGGCGTCGGCCACCAGGGGCTGCGAACCGCTGAGGAAGCGGGAGACCCCCGGGGCGGGTTCGTAGTCGGGGGTGAAGTCGAAGGGGCGGGCGTGCCCGTGCCAGCCGCTGAGCGGCTGGTCCGCGGCGGCGTGGTGGCGGCGGGCCGCGTACAGGAAGGCGGGTGCGCCGGGGCCGCCGTTGAGGTACTTGTACGTGCACCCCACCGCGAAGTCCGCTCCGCTGCCGGACAGGTCGACGGGCACCGCGCCGACGCTGTGGCACAGGTCCCAGACCACCAGGGCGCCGTGCTCGTGGGCCAGCCGGGTGATGCCCGCCATGTCGCGCAGGACACCGCTGCGGTAGTCCACGTGGCTGAGCAGCAGGACGGCGACGTCGCCCCGGGCCAGGGCCTCGGCCAGTTCCGGGCCGTCGGGGTCGATCCGGCGCTGCTCGGCGCCGGCCAGGCCGACCGCCCCCTCGGCGACGTACAGGTCGGTCGGGAAGTTGCCCGCCTCACCCAGCACCACTCTGCGGTCGGACAGGCGCAACGCCGCCACCAGGGTCTTGAACAGGTTGGCGGAGGTGCCGTCACCGACGACCACCTCTTCGGGGTCGGCCCCGACCAGGGGTGCCACCTTGGCGCCCAGGGTGCGCGGTTTGTCCCACCAGCCGGCGTCGTTCCAACTGCGGATGAGGTCCTGGCCCCACTCGCGCTCGATCATGTCGGCGACCCGGGCGGGGGTGTCGCGGGGCAGCGCGCCCAACGAGTTCCCGTCCAGGTAGATCACCCCTTCGGGGAGGACGAACTCCTCGCGGAGGGCGGCGAGGGGGTCGGCCGCGTCCAGGGCGGCGCACTCCTCACGGGTGGTGGGCGTCATCGGGTCCTGCTTCCTTGCGAAGGTGGTGCTGTGAACTGGGTGCGGGGTGCCGGGGCTGGCCGTGCGGTCGCTCAGATGG
This sequence comes from Nocardiopsis sp. iso_40, assembly GCF_056173285.1. NCBI lineage: Bacteria > Bacillati > Actinomycetota > Actinomycetes > Streptosporangiales > Nocardiopsidaceae > Nocardiopsis > Nocardiopsis sp. iso_40. The sequence continues at coordinate 4,226,405 of NZ_CM149666.1, forward strand.
TGCTGCGCAGGGACCACAGCTCCGGGAAGACGTCCTGTTCGGCGTTGCGGGCCAGCCAGTTGAGCCCGTTGGAGCCGCCGCTGCCCGGCTTGCCCCCCATGGTGCGCTTGACCGCGACCAGGTGGAGCTGACGCCATCGTGTCACCCGCTCGGCGACATCGACCAGCGCCTCGGCCAGCAGGAACAGCTCGTTTCCGGGGCGGTCGTCGGAGTAGACCCCGATCCAGGCCTGTTCGACCTCGGCGGAGGGTTCGTAGTCGGCGGTCCAGTCGCGCTCGGCGCTGCCGTCCGGGACGGGCAGGCCCCGGCGGTGCAGCAGACGCAGCGCCGCGTCGTACAGGCTGGGGCGCTCCAGCAGAGTGGTGAGTTCGGTGACGACTCCGCTCATGGCCTTGTGCGGGCGGATCATGGCGGCGGACTTGTTGCCCAGCAGGAACTCGAGCTTGCGGTAGCTGTACGACTGGAAGCCCGAGGCCTCCCCGAAGGCGTCGCGGAACCGGTTGAACTGGGTCGGGGTCATGTCCCCGAGCAGGGCCCAGGAGCTGTTGAGCACGTCCTGGGCGTTGCAGGCGCTGCGCAGCCAGGCCACGGCGCCGGGGACGTCGTCGCCCTCCATCGCGTCCCGGGCGGCCTCCCAGCGTTCCTGGACGAGGGCGAACAGCAGCTCCATCACCTGGGTGGTGATGATGAAGGCGGACTCCGCGGGCTCCTTGGTGCGCGGGTTCTGCAGGCTGAGGAGGGTGTCGATCCCGACGTAGTCGACGTAGGGCGTGTTCTGGTCGAAGGCCAGGGTCGGCTTTCCCCCGTTGCTCTCGGCCCTGCCGGCACGGGCCGCCTCGGCGTCGGTGTCCTCGGCCGGAGCGTACGGGCACTGCTGGGCGGACGTGGTGGAGAGCATTGGGACTACCCCTCGTGTACTGCGCGACTTCGGTGGTCACACGCGCCGTGCCGCGACCGGGAGGCCCCGCGCACGGCAGCGTGAGCGTGAACTCACATACTCGGACAAATTACCGCTGGAAGGAATGGCCGCTGACGACACAAGTCGGGCATTGGCTTAGTATTCGTAACGGGAAACCACCATCGGCTTTGGGAACGCAAAATATGGCCTCACGACTGGCAACCCCATTGGACAGCGTTGACCAGCGGATCCTCAACGAGCTCCAGCAGGACGGGCGGCTCTCCTTCAACGAGCTCTCCCGCAGGGTGAACCTCTCCGCGCCCGCCGTGGCCGACCGCGTCCGCCGGCTGACCGACCGCGGGGTGATCACCGGCTACCACGCACACGTGGACCCGGCCGCGGCCGGGCTCCCGGTGACCGCGCTGGTGCGGATGGAGTGCTTCGGCGCGCACTGCCTGCTGCGTGAACGGTCCTCGCTGGAACTGCCGGAGATCCTCCAGGTGCACCGCGTCACAGGGGACGCCTGCTGCGTCCTGCTGATCGCGGTGCGCTCCATGGAGCACTTCGAGGAGGTCATCGACCAGCTCGCCGAGCACGGCCGCCCATCCAGCACCATGGTCCTGTCCAGCCCGGTGCCCTGGCGCGCCGTGACCGCCCCGGGAGCGCAGTGAGCATCCTGATCGACAGCCCCGTCTGGCCGGGCCCGCGCGGCTGGCGCTTCGCACACCTGGTGAGCGACAGCTCCTACGCCGAACTCCACTCCTTCGCGCGCGACCTCGGCGTCGACCCGCGCGCCTTCGAACGGGACCACTACGACATCCCCGAACACCTGCACGCCCGCGCGCTGGAACTGGGCGCCGAGCACGTCAGCGGCCGCGAGATCGTCACCCGTCTGCGCGCGGCGGGGCTTCGCCGCCCCAAGCACCCGCGGCCCGTCTGAGCCCCGGGGCGCGAAGGCCGGGCCAGGCGGTTCCGTCCGGGGCGCCCCGGCCCGTCCCCGGTCAGTGCGGGGGCGGTTCCCCGGCACCGCCACGGCTGAGGCGGTCGATCTCGGCGAGCATGTTGGACCTGGCCCTGGGCTCCCAGTGCGTCCGGCCGAAGGTGGTGTGGAAGATGTGCGGGGCCTCCAGCAGGGACCGCAGAACCTCCAGCCGCCCCGCCCGGAACGCCCCGTCGGGTACGTGCCGGTACTCGGCCCGGACCGCCGCGGTGTAGACGAGGTACTCCTCGGGCCCGGCGGCCAGGGTGGACAGGTCGGCGTCGGAGAGCACCGCGCCGTCGGCGTCCCGGGGACCGGGCCGGTGGTCCTTGGTGACCCCCACCAGGCGCACCACCTCGGCGATCCGCTCCGGGTCCTGCCCCATCAGGGAGAGCAGCCGTTCGGCCAGCGCCGCGCTCTCGTCCTCGTCCTGTCCGGGGCGCCCCTCGTAGACGGCGTCGTGGAACCAGACCGCGTAACGCACCGCGTCCACGTCGTGGGCCTCCTCCCGCAGGACCTCGACGGCGCGCAGAGCGCTCCACAGGTGGCTGAGCGTGTGGTAGCGGCGGTGCTCCTCGCTCCATCGGTCGAGCAACTCCTCCCCGACCGCCCTGGCATCGACGCCCGCCCCCGCCAGGCGCCTCCAGGACTCCGCGAGCAGGGTGGCCTCCTCCCGCGGGAGGCCGGAACGGCCCGGTCCCCTCATCGGGCGGACTCACCCGCCAGTCCCGCCTCGTGGGCGAGGATGGCGGCCTGCACGCGGTTCTTCATGCCCAACCGGTTGAGGATGGCGCTCACGTAGCTCTTGACGGTGCCCTCGACCAGGAAGAGCCGTTCGGCGATGTCGGCGTTGGACAGCCCCGCCCCGACCAGGGCGAGCACGTCCCGTTCCCGTTCGGTGAGCCCGGCCAGGCGCTCCGCGGCCGCCGCCTCCCTGGCCGCCCGGCCGCCGCCGAACTGCGCGATCACCTGACGCGCCACCTGCGGGGACAGGTAGGCTCCGCCCTCGGCAACCGCGTGCACCCCGGAGACGAGCTCGCGCGGGTCACCGGCCTTGAGCAGGAACCCGCTGGCCCCGTCGCCGAGCGCCTGGGAGATGTAGCTGTCCTCGCCGAAGGTCGTCAGGATCACGACCCTGGTCTCCGGAGCCACCCGGCGGATCTCCGCGGTGGCCGCCAGGCCGTCCATCCGGGGCATCCGGATGTCCAGCAGCGCGACATCCGGCCGGTGGGACAGCACCAGCTCCACCGCCTCGCGCCCGTCGGCCGCCTCCGCGACCACCTCGATCTCCGGATCACTCTGCACGATCGCCCGCACACCCGCACGGATCATCGCCTCGTCGTCTGCGAGCAGCACCCTGATCACGGACGCGCCCTCCTCAAGCATCGGTTGTCCGGAAAGCATCCCACAGCGGCGGTCTCACCGGCTTTCCAACCGCTCCTTGGCGGTCAGCACCCCTCCCTCGAAGCAGAGCTGGTAGAAGACCACTCCCTCGTCGAACATTCCCGAGCTGCTGCGGTAGTGGTCGCAGTCCGGGTCCGCGGACACGAAGTCCGCCAACTGGTCATCGCTCATCCCGGACGGATACGGGGGCAGCACCCGGGCGAGGTCCTCCTCGCTGTCGCCGACGGAGATCGAGGCGAAGTCCTCCGGCGGCAGGGTGGTGTCCTCCAGAACCCGGGCGATGAGGGCGTAGACCACCCCGACCACCAGCATGACGACGACGACCGGCGTGACGACCAGTGCCGTGGTCCACGGCCGGACCCTGCGACGGGCCGCCCGTTGGAGTTCGTCGATCGCCTCGGCACCGCCCTCCTCCCCGTCCGCGGCCACCGAGCCGCCGTTCAGGGGCAGGGCCGCGCACACCTGCCAGCCCTCCTCGTGCGGGCCGACGGTGAAGGAACCGCCCACCAGCCGGACGCGTTCGCGCAGGCCGGTGAGCCCGTGCCCGCCGCTGACCGCGGGTACCGGCCCCCGCCCCCGGGCCGCGGTGTTGGTGACCCGCACCCGCAGCAGGGCGTCGTCCGCGCTCAGCCGCACGGTCACCGGAGCGCCCGGCGCGTACTTGGTGGCGTTGGTCAGGGACTCCTGCACGACCCGGTAGGCGGCGCGGTCCACCATCGGCGGTAGTTCGCCGACAGCCCCCTCGCTCACGAGCGTGACCCGGACCCCGGAGTCACGGGCGCGTTCGACCAGGGCGGCGACGCTCTCCCCCGCAGGGGCGGTGGGAGCGGCTTCGGGCTCACTGTCTGCGCGCAGCACCCCGATGATCTCGCGCAGGTGCGCGGTGGCCGAGACGGCGGTGGCGCGCAGGTCGGCGACCTCCCGCCGGTGCCCCTCCCCCAGGTCCGGGGACACCTCCAGGGCCCCGGCCCGCAGGGCGATCAGGCTGAGTTCGTGGCCGAGCGAGTCGTGCATGTCCTGGGCGATCCGCGAGCGCTCCCGCAGTCGGGCCTGTTCTGCGGTGAGCCGCTGTTCGTGCTGGAGCTGCCGGGCGTGCTCCCATCCGGCGGCGCCCAGTTCGAGGTGCTGGCGCCGGTAGACCCCCACCAGCCAGGGCAGGGCCGTGCAGAACACCAGAGCGGTCGCGGCGGTGACCCACAGCCCCGGGGTCTGTTCGCGCACGCTCAGCACGTACACCGCGACCGCCAGGGACAGGAGCACGAAGAGCAGTACGGCGAGCCAGCCCCGGGACGAACGGCGTCCGGCGAGATAGGACACACAGGTCAGCAGGACCAGGAAGGACTGGCCCGAGAGGGTGACGAACACGGCCAGGCAGGGGGCCAGCAGGGGGTAGGTGCGGGTGAGCACGATGGTCAGCCCCGCCAGGGCCGCGAAGACGAACGCCCTCGCCATGACGTCGTAGCCCACGGCCGCGAAGGCGAAGAACTCGGCGGTCAGCAGCAGGCACACCCCGAGCCACAGCAGCACGTCCCGCACGAGGGCGCCCCTGGTGGGCCAGCCGGGAGCGGGGGTCAGGGTCCGGCGCACGCCCCGGGACAGTTCGGCGTAGTCCATGGGGGGAACCTACACAGCCCGCGCGGGGTCCGCCTCACCCGCGGAAGCGGGCTCCCGTACCCCTCCCGCGACAGTCCGCCTATCATGGGATGGTTTGCGGCCGAGGGCGACGGCAAGGCAACACGACACAGAACGAGGCTGGATGTCACCTCTGGAAACCCTGCGGCGGATGAACCGGATCGCCGGTTGGCCCCTGCTCCTCGCCACCTTCCTGGCCCGGCTGCCCGTCTCGATGACCCTGATCGGGCTGCTCACCCTCGTCACCAGCACCACCGGGAGCGTCGCCGCGGCCGGGCTGGTCTCGGGTGCCTTCGCACTCGGCGAGACCGTGGGCGGACCGGTCATCGCCCGCTTCGCCGACCGGCACGGGCAACGCGTCCCGGTCCTGGCCGCCGCCGTCCTCGACGCCGCGCTGATCGCCCTCCTCGTCGCCGCCGTCACGACCGGTGCGCCCCTGCCCGCCCTGGTGGCGCTCGCCGCCGTCGGCGGGCTGTGCATGCCCCAGGTGGGGCCGATGGCACGCACCCGCTGGGTGGTACTGATCCGGAAGGGTGCCGCCCGGGGAGCGGAGCGCGAACGCTCGGTGTCGGCCGCGATGTCCGTGGAGGGCGTTCTGGACGAGGCCTCGTTCGTCCTGGGCCCCGCTCTGGTCGGCCTGCTCACCCTCACCATCTCGCCCTCGGCGAGCGTGCTCGGCGCGGCCGTCCTGATCGGTGTGTTCGGGGCCGTGTTCGCCCTGCACCCCACCGCCCCCGCCGGGTCGGCCCCCGTGCGCGGGGCCGCGGGCCGCATCGCCCGCCCGGCGCTGCTCCTGCTCGCCGTGCCGATGTTCTGCCAGGGCCTGTTCTTCGGCGGAATGTCCACCGGGGTGACCGCCTTCGCGGACAACGCCGGGCACGGCGACCTGTCCGGTCTGATGTACGCGGTGATGGGCTCCAGCAGCGCCGTCGCCGGCCTGATGATGGCCTCGCTGCCGGTGGGCTTCTCACTGACCGCCCGGACGCGGGTGGCCGCGGGCGGTCTGGCCCTGCTCACCCTCCCGCTGTACCTGGACCACGGGCCGGCGACCCTCGCGGTCACCATCCTCGTCCTGGGGGCGGCGATCGGACCGCACCTGGTGAGCCTGTTCGGGCTGATCGAGCGGGCCGCCCCGCCCAGCCGCCTGTCGCAGTCGATGGCGATCATCCTGAGCAGCCTGATCCTGGGGCAGTCCCTGGGTTCCATGGTCTCGGGCGCCCTGGCCGACTCATACGGGCACCAGGGTGCGTTCGCGCTGGCCACGGCGGGCGGTGTGATCTCGTTCGCGGTGACCACCCTGGTGCTGCGCGGCCGTTGGTACGAGCGCGGGGCCTCGGGCCCCGAGGCCCCCGTGACCAAGGACACCGGGGTCACCGTGACCTGAGGTGTTAAGTACGCGTTAAGGAGTCGCACGGAGGGCGCCGGGCTCGTCTAGCCTCGGGAAACGTGCTTGAGATGTTCAAGGCGCTGGCTCCACGCGCCCGCCTCCGCTTCGCCCCCTCGCCTTCCGCTCCGCCGCTGACCGGTCTGGGGCGTGTGACGCTCTCCGTGCGCGACCACGAGGAGAGCGCGCACTTCTACCGCTCCGTCCTCGGCTTCCGCGCGCAGCGACGGGAGTGCCGGGACGGGGTCATGCGCACCGGGTTCAGCCACCCCTGCGGTGCGCTCATCGACCTCGTCCAGTACCCGGACAACTTCAAGGGGCGCTTCGACCACCGCCGCTGCGGCCTGGACCGCCTCACCCTGACCGTGGCCAACCTGGGCCACCTGGAGGCATGGGAGGACCGCTTCACCCGGCTGGAGGTGGAGCACACCCCCGTCTTCCACAGCGAGGAGGGGTCCACCCTGGTCTTCCACGACCCCGACGGCACCGAGCTGGCCCTGTTCGCCCCCGCCGAACTCGACGCCGGGGAGGACTGAGGCCGCCCGCGGACGGCTCTCCCCGGGGGCTGCCGGTCACCCCCCGGCCGACGGCGCCCCTCCCGGGCACGCACCGGGTCAGTCGCTCCCCACCGTCCTCAGGCGCACGTCGCGCTCACCGAGCTCCTCCACCGCGGAGCGCGGCAGCCGGTCGTCGGTGATGATCAGGTCGAACTCCTCCAGGCGGGCCACCCTGAAGGTGCCGAACTTGCCGTACTTGGTGCTGTCCACCACCAGGACGCTCTTGGAGGCGATGCGCAGCAGTTCCTGCTTGGCGATCACCTTGGCCTCGGAGGGGGTCGTCGAACCGCGCTCGGCGTCCCAGGAACTGCTCGCGATGAACGCGAGGTCGACGTTGACCTGACGCAGGAAGTCCGCCGTGAACTGACCGACCGAGGAGTGGTCGGAGTGCGACACCACGCCCCCGGTGTGGATCAACTCGATCCCCGGGTACTCCATCAGGTGTCCGACGACGTTGAAGTCGCTGGTGATGACGGTCAGCCCCACCTTGTCGGTGAGCAGCGGCACCATCTGGAGGGTGGTGGTGCCCGCGTCGAGGTAGATGGTGAAGTTCTCCCGCACCAGCTCGGCGGCGGCACGCGCTATCGCCCGCTTGGCGGGCACCTCCAACTGGGCCTTGGCCAGGTAGGACGGCTCGCTCTTGAGCCGGGCGGCCAGCCGCACGCCACCGGTGACCGACAGGACCTTGCCGTCGTTCTCCAGGGCCTGGATGTCGCGGCGTACCGTCATGTGGGAGACGGACAGCATCGACGTGAGCTCGTTGATACTCAACACGTGCCGCTCCTGGAGGAGCTTCAGGATGTGCTCTCGCCGTTGGTCCGGGATCATCGTTCGCCTCACACTCGGGGGCCGGCCTGACGGGCGCCGTGCGGTCACGACACCCGGTAACAAAGTTTCCCAGGTCGCTGCGTCCGGAACAGCGCCCACACGACGTGAGACCGCTCGCAATCCCGGTGCTGCGGCCCCGCGCACCGCGCCGCGCTGGCGGGCATCGGGCCGTCTTGGTAGGCGTTTTTCCTGTTTACGCCACATGCCGCGATGCTTTTTGCCACTCTTGACTGTATGACGCTGTCCATCGCACTACGCGGAGACACCGCACGATTCCCGGGCAACACGCTCCCGGCCCTGCGTTCAGCTTTGCGCGCCGGAGCCGACCTGGTCAAGATCGACGTCCACCTGACCTCGGACGGGTACCCGGTCCTGGTGGACGAGCGCGTCGTGACCGCCCCGGGCTCCCCGCCCCGCCAGATCGGGGAGCTGACCCTGGCCGAGGTCGCCGCGACCCGCGACGACGTGGAACGGCGGGTGCCCACGCTGATGGAGGTGTTGGCCGAGTTCTGCGGCCGGGACGCCTCCCCGCTGTTGGTCGACGCGGCCGCTCCGGAGGCCGCGCTGGCCGCCGACACGGTCCTGCGTGAGCACGGCTTCGGCGACCAGGCGCTGTTCACCGGCCCCCTGGAGACGCTCCAGGCCCTGCGGGGCCGCCGCCCCGACGCACGGCTGATGCTGGCGTGGGACCAGCCCGGTCCGCCGCCGGAGGAGTTGGTACGCCCGTTGCGCCCGGCGTTCCTGGGAACGCACTACACCCTGTTGGACCGGGAGACCGTGGGTGAGATACACCGGTTCGGCTATCGGATCGCCGCCTGGACGGTGAACGAGTTCCCGGAGATGGCCCGCCTGATCGGCATGGGCGTGGACGCCCTCGCCACCGAACGCGTCGACGACCTGGTGTCGTTGACCACCGGACGGGCACAGGGCACGGCCGTCGCACCGGGCCCGGCCTGAACCCGCGCCCCCGCGGGCGGGGCGCCTGCAAGACCACCGACCCGCGTCCATTCGACGCAGAACAACCACGAGAAACCGAAGGATGACGGCCGACCTCTCCCCTCACGCGCTCCGCACGACGGCCCCCGTACTGGACTGCGCGGCCCGGCTGTTCGCCGAACACGGTTCCCGGGGCATGGCCATGTCCGACCTGGCCCGCCGGCTCGCCGCCGAGACCGGCACCGACGCGGCGTGCCTGAGGCGCGCCTTCCCCACCAGGTTCGACCTGTCCTACGCCGTCGTGTTGCGCGCCACCCGCGAACGCGTCAACGGCCAACTGGCCGCCGACGTCCCCGCACGGGCGCCCACCGAACGCATGTCCGACCTCGTCCACCGGCACGTGGGCTCCGGCTGGAGGCACCGGACCGCCATCGCCCTCAGCCAGGAACTCCTACCGGCCCTGCGGGCCATCCACCCCGCCAGGCACCGCGAGGTCAGCTCACTGCACCGGGCCTTCCGCGAACACGTCCACGAGATCATCGCGGCCGGGGCCGCCGCCGACCAGTTCCGGATCCGCGACACCGGCAGGGCCACGGACACCGTCCTGGAAACCTTCGACTCACTCCTGCACTGGTACGACCCCGGGTCCGGGCTCAGCCTCGACGACCTCGGCGGGGTCTACGTCGACCTGGTGATCCACCACCACCTGCGCGGCCCGCGCTGACCGCACCCAGACCGGGTCAGCCGCCGACCAGCTGGTACAGGTCCACCGACTCCGCGATCGCCCGCAACCCGGCCTCGTTGGGGTGCAGGTGATCGCCGGAGTCGTACTCCGGGCGCAGCCTCTCCGGAGCCTGCGGGTCACGCAGCACCCGGTCGAAGTCCCACACCCCGTCGAAGAGCGGGTCCGGGTCCAGGGCCTGTTCCCGCAGGTGGGCGTTGACCCGCTGCCGCCCCTGTTCCACCTCGGCGGTGCAGCGGGACTCCCCCGCGCACGGCACCAGGGTCGCCACGAACACCCGCACGCCGTACTCGTGCGCGGTGTCGGCCAGGCGCCCCAGCCCCGCCACCACCACGTCCGGGGGCACGCCCCAGCGCAGATCGTTGATCCCCGCGAAGACCACCACCGACTCCACCCCGTTCTGGGAGAACACGTCGCGCTGTGCCCGGTGCAGCATGCTCACGCCGCTGGAGTAGGCGGACACTCCCTCCCCCGGGTAGCCGTCCGAGGTGACCCGGTTGCCCGCGATCCCGAGGTTGAGCACTCCCAGGTTCGGCAGGTCCGCACTGGCGTGCAGGCGTGAACTGAGCACGTCGGGCCAGCGTGTGTAGGTGTCCCGGCCGGAGCCGATGCCGTCGGTGATGGAGTCGCCGTAGGCCACCACCGTGCCCGGCCCGTCGACCACCTCGATCCCGGTGAGGAAGGGCCACTGCTCCACCACACCCGTGAACGGCTGTCCCGTCCTGTCCAGGGTCTGGTCCCCGCTGCCCGGAACACTCGTGTAGTTGGTGTCCACCGACGCGTAGTGGATCGGGGCGGCCGTCACCCGTTCGGGCAGGTGGATGCTGACCAGGACCTCGGTCTGCGGCGGCAGGAGGATCTCGACCGGGTCGCTGATCAGCCTTCCCCCGGCCGGGATCACCGCTTCGGGGTCCCCGTCGAAGGTGAGCGCCACCGCCTCGCCCCGGGTCGCAGCCCCTTCCGAGCGCAGCGCTACCGAGGCCGCGCCGAGGGAGACGGGACGGGAGGCGAAGGTGTTGTCGAACCGGATCCGTGCCTTGCGGCCGCCAGTGGTGGTGCGCGCCGTCAGACGCAGCGTCTGGTCCTGCCAGGGGCCCACCTCCGAGTATCCGGAGGTGGCCCGGGCCCAGGTCCCGGTCCACGCCTGCTCCGCCGGACGCGCCCCCACGGAGAACACGTGCAGCCTCGCCTCGCCGTCGCGGACCGTGGGTAGGACGACGTGGTCGATCTCGCGGTGGGGGTCCACCGGGACGGAGCGGGCGTACAGGCGCACGGCGCCGATGGCGCCCTGTCCGAAGCCCGTGGCCGAGTTGGCGTAGGGCAGGGACAGTGCCGCGTCACCGGCCGGCCCGGCCGCCCAGTCCGGCACCGCGAGCGGGAAGTCCTGGGTGCTGCCGTCGGCGTAGACCACCCGCCCGGAACCACGGACGTCCGCGCCGGTGCCGTCGGTCCTGGTGCCGGTCACCAGGAAGGTCAGGGAGCGCAGGCGGGCGGGTTCGGAGGCGAGCGCCACGGACTGGCCGTCCGAGACCAGGTGGTCGGGGCGGCCCGGACCGTAGGCGGGCAGGTCGAGCGGTGTGTCCAGGAGGAAGACCTCACCCGAGGGGTGCCATCCAGCGGCGGCGAGGGCACGGGCGGACAGGCTGTTGCCCGCCCCGTCGAGGTCCGCGGTGCCCGCGGACCCGTCCTGGGAGATACCGACTCGGTCCAGCAGTTCGGCCAGCGGTCGGGCCACGGGTTCGTCCTGTCGGCCGGAGGGCCGGGCGGTCACGTCCGAGGTGACCGTGGTGTTGAAGGCGGCCAGGACGAGCAGGACCACTGCGGCGACGGAGACGCCCCTGAGGATGTGGTCCCAGACCGAGCTCCGCCGGTGTGTGTCGTCTGTCCCCGTTCGGCCCCCGTCCACCACACGCCTTCCTCCCCGGCTGCACCTGTCCGCTGAACTGTCCGACGGCCCCGGCCGTGCGGTGGTTTCTGAGACGCGTGACACGGCGGTCTCCGACCGGCGGCCAGTTTAGGGGAGGGCCTCGTCCGGCTGCGTGGAGGAAGGGTTCCGACGTTGTCCGTTTACGGACGCGAACACGGCCTTCACTGGACGTGCGCATCCCGAAAACCAGAAAAAGAAGCCATTCGGACAAACGTCACGAAAAGCGAGAGAGGCGACACACCCCACCCCGGCGCAAGAATTGGAAGGGTGGTGCACCGACGGCCGAGGAGAGCCGTCAGCGCGGCGTGGAGGGGGTTCCACGCTGGTGAGAGGGGTAGGCCGGGCAGGACTCGAACCCGCGACCCAGGGATTATGAGTCCCCTGCTCTAACCAACTGAGCTACCGGCCCTCCGTCGTCAGCAAACGTCATCCTAACAGGATGCGTCCGCCGTTTCCGCGCCGTAAATCCGTTGCCCCACAGGGGTTGACCGTGACCGGGACAACGCGCGAACCGCTTGGGAGCACCTGGGTCACGACGGCCGCCGGGGAGCGGTCTAGGGTGGGACGGTGCGGCGCGCGCCTGGCCGTACCCCCTGGGCCCGGCACCGGAGCCGCTTCGAACCCGTTGGTAACATCGCGGGTCGCACACCGTCGTCAGGAGAGTTCACGCATGTCCAAAGCACCCGTCAACATCACCGTCACCGGCGCTGCCGGCCAGATCGGCTACGCCCTCCTGTTCCGGATCGCCTCCGGCCAGCTGCTCGGCGCCGACACCCCGGTGAAGCTGCGCCTGCTGGAGATCCCGCAGGCCGTCAAGGCCGCCGAGGGCACGGCGATGGAGCTTGACGACTGCGCCTTCCCGCTGCTCCAGGGCATCGACATCTTCGACGACGCCAACAAGGCGTTCGAGGGTGCCAACGTCGGCCTGCTGGTCGGCGCCCGCCCCCGCGGCAAGGGCATGGAGCGCGGCGACCTGCTCCAGGCCAACGGCGGCATCTTCAAGCCCCAGGGTGAGGCGATCAACGCCGGCGCCGCCGACGACATCCGCGTCCTGGTGGTCGGCAACCCCGCCAACACCAACGCCCTGATCGCGCAGAGCCACGCCCCGGACGTCCCGGCCGAGCGCTTCACCGCGATGACGCGCCTGGACCACAACCGTGCGCTGACCCAGCTCGCCAAGAAGCTGAACGTGTCGATCAACGACATCAAGAAGCTCACGATCTGGGGCAACCACTCCGCCACCCAGTACCCCGACCTGTTCAACGCCGAGGTCAACGGCGCCAACGCCGCCAAGGCCGTCGGTGACCAGGCCTGGCTGGAGAACGACTTCATCCCGACCGTCGCCAAGCGCGGCGCCGCCATCATCGAGGCCCGCGGCGCCTCCTCGGCCGCCTCGGCCGCCAACGCCGCCATCGACCACGTCCACGACTGGGTCAACGGCACCCCCGAGGGCGACTGGACCTCCGCGGCCATCCCCTCCGACGGTTCCTACGGCGTCCCCGAGGGCCTCATCTCCTCCTTCCCCGTCACCTCCAAGAACGGCCGGTGGGAGATCGTGCAGGGCCTGGAGATCGACGAGTTCTCCCGCGGCCGCATCGACGCTTCGGTGCAGGAGCTCGTCGAGGAGCGCGACACCGTGAAGCAGCTCGGCCTGGTCTGAGGACGCTCCCGGCCGCTCCGGTCCGGTCCCTGACGACCGTTCGGGCGACGGCGGGCACGCCCCCGCCACGGGGGCGTGCCCGCCGTGTCGTGCGGACCCGCCCCGGAGCCGCTGAGGGGACGGACACCGCCTCGTGTCCCGAAAGGGGTCGGGGAGCGGGCAGTATAGAGACCGTGAGTCTCATTGATGTGCTTCCGGCCGAACCAGAACCCGACTCCCTCTTCGAGGCGTTCGCTTTGTGGGCCGAGGAGCGGGGCCTCACCCTCTACCCGCACCAGGAGGAGGCCCTCATCGAGGTCGTCTCCGGGTCGAACGTCATCCTCAACACGCCCACCGGCTCCGGTAAGAGCATGGTCGCCACCGGCGCCCTGTTCGCCGCCCTGGCCCGGGACGAGTGCGCGTTCTACACCGCGCCCATCAAGGCGCTGGTGTCGGAGAAGTTCTTCGACCTGTGCAAGATCTTCGGCACCGAGAACGTCGGCATGATGACCGGCGACGCCAGCGTCAACTCCGACGCCCCCATCGTGTGCTGCACGGCGGAGGTGCTCGCCCAGATCGCCCTGGCGGAGGGCGCCGACGCCGACATCAACACCGTCGTCATGGACGAGTTCCACTTCTACGCCGAGCCCGACCGCGGATGGGCCTGGCAGGTCCCCCTGCTGGAGATGCCCCAGGCGCAGTTCCTGCTGATGTCCGCCACCCTCGGGGACGTGAGCCGGTTCGAGGAGGACCTGGAGAAGCGCACCGGACGGTCGACCGCCGTGGTCGCCTCCGCCGAGCGCCCCGTCCCCCTCTACTACGACTACCGGACCACGCCGCTGCACGAGACCCTCGAGGAGCTTCTCGGCAACGGCGACGCCCCCGTGTACATCGTGCACTTCACCCAGGCACAGGCCGTGGAACGCGCGCAGTCGCTGACCAGCATCAACATGTGCACCAAGGAGGAGAAGGCGAAGATCGCCGAGGAGATCGGCAACTTCCGCTTCACCACCAAGTTCGGGCGCAACCTGTCCAGGTACGTGCGGCACGGTATCGGCGTCCACCACGCCGGGATGCTGCCCAAGTACCGCCGCCTGGTCGAGCGGTTGGCCCAGGCGGGACTGCTCAAGGTCATCTGCGGCACCGACACCCTGGGGGTGGGCGTGAACGTGCCCATCCGCACCGTGCTGTTCACCGCGCTGAGCAAGTACGACGGTGTACGGGTGCGCCGGCTCCGCGCGCGCGAGTTCCACCAGATCGCCGGGCGCGCCGGACGAGCGGGCTTCGACACCGTCGGCAACGTGGTCGCCCAGGCCCCCGAATACGTGATCGAGAACGAGAAGGCGCTGGCCAAGGCCGGCGACGACACCAAGAAACGGCGCAAGGTGGTGCGCAAGAAGGCCCCCGAGGGGTTCGTCTCCTGGGACGAGGCCACCTTCCGCAAACTCATCGAGGCCGACCCCGAGCCGCTCAACTCGCGTTTCAGGGTGAGCAACGCGATGCTGCTGAGCGTGATCGCGCGGCCGGGCAACTGCTTCACCGCGATGAAGCACCTGCTCACCGAGAACCACGACGACCGCAGGACGCAGCGCCGCCACATCCACGAGGCGATCGCCATCTACCGGTCGCTGCTGGACGGCGGGATCGTGGAGACCCTGCCCGAACCGGACGACCAGGGCCGCACCGCGCGCCTCACCGTGGACCTGCAGGCCGACTTCGCGCTCAACCAGCCGCTGTCCACGTTCGCGCTGGCCGCCCTGGACCTGTTGGACGCGGAGTCCGCGACCTACCCGCTGGACGTGCTCACCGTGGTGGAGTCCACCCTGGACAACCCCCGCCAGATCCTCGGCGCCCAGCTCAACAAGGCCCGCGGCGAGGCCGTCCAGGAGATGAAGATGGACGGCATCGAGTACGACGAGCGCATGGAGCGGTTGGAGGAGGTCGACTACCCCAAGCCGTTGGAGGAGCTCCTCGACCACGCCTACGAGGTCTACCGGCGCGGTCACCCCTGGGTGGGCGACCACCCGCTCCAGCCCAAGACCGTCGCCCGCGACATGTACGAGCGAGCGATGAACTTCGTCGAGTACGTGGGCCACTACGAGCTGGCCCGCTCCGAGGGGCTGGTGCTGCGCTACCTGGCCAGCGCCTACAAGGCGCTCAACCAGACGGTGCCGGACGACGCCAAGACCGAGGAGCTGCGGGACCTCATCGAGTGGCTGGGCGAGCTGGTGCGCCAGGTCGACTCCAGCCTCCTGGACGAGTGGGAGCAGCTCACCAACCCCGAGGAGGAGGTCGAGGGCGAGACGGCGGAGACCGAGGAGAAGGTCCGCCCGGTCACCGCGAACGCCCGGGCCTTCCGTGTGCTGGTCCGCAACGAGATGTTCCGCCGGGTGGAGCTGGCCTCCCGGCGCCGCTACGGCGACCTGGGCAAGCTGTCCGAGGACGACGAGTGGACCGGCGAGGAGTGGGCCGAGGCCGTGGAGGCGTACTACGCCGAGCACGACGAGATCGGCACCGGACCGGACGCGCGCGGCCCGAAGATGCTCCTCATCGAGGAGGAGGACGACATCTGGCGGGTCCGCCAGATCCTCGCCGACCCGGCCGGGGACCACGACTGGGGCATCAGCGCCGAAGTCGACCTGGCCGCCTCCAACGCCGAGGGCCGCGCGGTGGTCCACGTGACGGACGTGAACCGGCTTTAGCCCGGGCTCCGTCCGCCTCCCGCCGGAGCCCGGACGGGCCCTGTCCGTGGCCGGGCGCTCAGCCGAGCAGGTGGGCGTTGACCTCGCGCACGGGTCCGGCGAGGTCGGGGCGCTCGACCACGGTCCGTCCGTCGGCGGCCAGGCGTTCGGCCCCGTCGCAGTCGACGAACAGGGCCGGTTCGCGCCAGGCCAGGACCACGCGCGGAATGGGTGTGGTGAGGATCAGGGCGCTGCAGGAGCGGGGGCGCGAGGAACGGGAACTGCACGGTTCCAGGGAGGAGTACATCGTCGCCCCGGCCAGCTCCGGCTCGTCGGGGTCGATCCCGCGCAGGGCCACCTCCTCGGCGTGGTCGTGCGGGTCGTCGCGGCGTGAGCGGCCCTCGCCCAGCACGCGGCCGTCCTCGGCCACCACGACGGCGCCCACGGAGAAGGCCGTGTCCGAGGGCGGGCAGGAACGGGACAGCTCCACCGCGCGCTCCAGCCAGTACCGGTCGGCCTCCCCCGCCGCCGGTGCTGGACCGCGGGCCTGCTCCGCCGCCTCGGTCACCGCCGCCCCTCCGTGGCCAGGCAGTACCTCAGGACGGCGATCCCGTCCAGGGAGCGGGCCTCCACCAGGCGCATCGGCGCCTGGGGGGTGTAGGGGTAGGAGCCCGGCATGACGAAGCGCGGAGCGTCCTCCTCACCCACCAGGAACGGGGCGACCGCCAGCCGGAGCTCGTCGACCAGCCCCGAGCCGAGGAACATCGTGTGGATGTGCCCGCCGCCCTCGACGAGCAGCCGGGTGACGCCCCGGTCGGCCAGGTCCGTCAGGATCGCGTCGGCGGTGGGCGGGTCGCCCGCGTCGACGACCTCGACGGGCGGGTCGGCGTCGGGGCGCCCGGCCAGGCACCGGGTCGCGGTGGCCACTCCGGAGCCGCCGGTGTAGACGACCGCGCCGGCGTCACCGGTGGAGAAGAAGCGCGCCCCGGGGTCCACGTCGCCGCCGCGGGTGACCACGGCCTTGAGCAGGTTCTCGGTACGCCCCTGCTCGGCGCGGCGCTCGCGCAGGACCGGGGAGCGCACGAGGAGCCGGGGGTTGTCGGCGCGCAGGGTCCCCGCGCCGACCAGGATCGCGTCGCATCCGGCGCGCAGCTCGTCGATTTCGGCGAAGTCCGCCTCGTTGGACAGGCGGAGGCGTTCGGGGCTGGTGTCGTCGATACGGCCGTCGATCGACATCGCGCAGCTCAGGATGGTGTAGGGACGGTCCATACCCCCAGGTTAACGGCGTTCGTGCACGCGGGGGCCGAGGATGCGCGCGTGGTGTGTCCCTCGCCGCGGGGTCATTTTACGATGCTTCCCGGTGAAGGGGGGAACAAATGTTCCAATCGCACCGTGCGGGATTTCCGCTGGCAGACGGTTCGCCAGCGAAATGGCACACCTTTTTCCCATAAGGGGTCCGGACGATTCGACGGCCGAGCGTTCGGACCGGTGCCCCGGTTCCCCCTCCGGGACCCGGAGCGTGCGGGCGTCGGCGGGGAACGGAGGGGCGCGCCGGAACCGCCTTCCTCCTGGGGATCTCCGCACCACCGGGCCGCCGAAGGCACGATGCCACCGAGCCGTTCCTCGCATAATGGACATTGGGTGTATAAGTGCTTGTCCACCCAAGGCAGGCGTAACACGCAGCGCGTACACCTTCCGGGCCGACCTCGGGCAACGATTTTTACCACCGGTGTCCCTGACGCGGTTAACAACCACGCCAAGGCGGAATACAATCCTTTGACGCGCCCCCGCGCGGGGGCCGTCCCACAATCCTGGGAGTCGACCGCACTTCCCCACCTCAGACAAGAGGACGGCGATGTCTCGTTTCACCTCCCCCGATTTCCTGAGGCAGGCGGGGGGCAAACACGTCAGGGCCAAACCCCCGCCGCCCGTCAACCTGGCCAGGGCCAGCATCACGCGACTCCACTCCTTCCACCTCAAGGGGAAGGACCACTTCGCCGTCGATCGCGAGCTGGCCACCCAGGCCGAGCGCACGGCCCCTGGTTTCGTCAACATCGTCCTGGGGGAGCGCGCCTTCCTCCAACGTGCGGTACGGCACCTCGCCGCGGACCTGGGGATCCACCAGTTCCTCCAGGTCGGTGCAGGTATGCCCGCTCCCGGTGACCCGCACGAGATCGCCCACGAGAGCAACCCCGGGGCCCGCGTCGTCTACGCCAGCGACGACCCCGTGGTGCTCACCCACCACCTCGCCCTGATCCGCGACGGCCGCACCACCACCGCGGTACCCGGCGGTCTGGACGACGCGTCCGGTCTGCTGCGCAACCCGGAGAGCCAGCGCTTCCTCGACCTGGACCAACCGGTCGGACTGCTGCTCACCGGCGTTGTCTCGCACACCACCGACGCGGCCGCGGCAGCCCGGAGCATCGCGACCCTACGCGACTCACTGGCACCCGGTAGCCACATGGTCCTCAGCCACTACTGCCGCCCCGACCCCGCGCGGTATCCCAAGGACGCGCTCCGGGCCGAACAACTCCAGCACCTGTTCACCGAGCGGCTCGGCCACGGGTACTGGCGGACCGAGAAGGAGATCTCCGCTTTCTTCGAAGGCTGGGAGTCCGTACCCCCCGGCCTGCTCCAGGCCCAGAAGTGGCGGACCCTGCCGGTTGCTCCCCCCGTCTTCGGGAGCTACCAGATGCCGCACCGCAACCGTCAGCTCATCATCGGCGGTATGGGCCGGATCTGAACACGACGCCCTCGTGCCCGCGTTGGAGCCCTCCAGGGGACTGGCAGCGGGTGAGGGTCTCCCCTGCCCGCCCACGGAACCGCCGGGAACGACGAAGGCCCGCCGGATCTCTCCGACGGGCCCCCATCCACTGCTCCCGCGACTGGACTCGAACCAGTAACCTGCCGGTTAACAGCCGGCTGCTCTGCCGATTGAGCTACGCGGGATCGCGTCACTCCGGGGCCTGCGGCCTCGGCGACATGAACAAGCCTAGCGCCTTTCCAGGGGTGCTCGCGACGTCTTTCCGTACCGCGGCACACCCTGCTGCGCACATCACGCGGCCAGCCGCCGGGAGGGCCGCCCACGGAACCGCCGGAAACGACGAAGGCCCGCCGGATCTCTCCGACGGGCCCCCATCCACTGCTCCCGCGACTGGACTCGAACCAGTAACCTGCCGGTTAACAGCCGGCTGCTCTGCCGATTGAGCTACGCGGGATCGCGCGACTCCGAAGCCCTGCGGCTCCGGCGACATGAACAGACTAGCGCGCCTGGAGAGTGCTCGTGACCGGTGTCGGCCCGTGTGGCCCGAACCACGAAGGGGTAACGTCGGGGCACGGACCACGCCGACCGCAACCAAGGCCGTAAAGAGGGAGCCATGCGCTACCGGATCACGTTCGTCGCCGGACTCGCCATCGGATACGTCCTGGGCGCCAAGGCGGGCAGGGCCCGCTACGAGCAACTGTCCCGCACCGCCCGCAGGGTGGCGGACAGCCCCCTGGTCCAGGAGGTGGCCGGGGTAGTCGGCGCCCAGACCAGCAAGGCCGGCAGGGCCGCCTACGACAGGGCCGTGGAGAAGATGCCGATCACCTCCGTGCGCGACTTCCTCGCACGCCCCAGTGATGAGGAGGCCGACCTCGTCGAGGCGGAAACCAGCCTGGCCAACGGGACCCGGCCCAGCCAGGGCTCCGACGAGGGCCGGGACGCCTGACGATGGCACTGTTCGGTCGGGACGTTCCCGAACAGGTGCGTTCCCGGCTGGAGCGGGGCGAACGCGTGCTCGCGCACGCATCCGTCGCCGCTCCCGCCGGGGACGGCGCCGTCCTCGTCGCGACCACCCGCGCCCTGTACCTGCCCGGCGGCCGGGCGGTGCCCTGGCAGGACATCGACCAGGCCCGCTGGAGCCCCGACACACTCACCTTCGTCGAAGAGGGCGTCGGCGGGCACACCGTGCGGCTGCGCACCGAACTGACCGGCGACCCGGTGGACTACCGCCGGATGGCGGAAACGGTCTCCGAACGGGTCACCTCCACCATCCTGGTGAACCGCTTCGTCCCCTTCCCCCGCACCGGCTCCACCACCGGTTTCCGGCTCGTGGCCCGGCGCACACCGCTGGGCACCGACATCGACTGGCGGGTACACCTGGGCGAGGGCCTGGACCCCCGGGACCCCCGGCTGTCCGACGCCGTCTCCCGGGCCCTGGCCCTCCTGCGCGAGCAGATGGGCGTGTGAGCGGGTGCCGTCCGGGGGGCGCCCCCCGGACGGCACCCGCGGACGGCGCTCACCCCCGGGCACGCCCGCGGTCGCGCTCGGCCAGACCCCTGGCCAGGACCTCGGCCAGGTGCAGTGCCCTGCGCCCCGTCCCCTGCTCGATCTGGGTGCGGCAGCTGTAGCCGTCGGCGAGCACCAGGGTGTCGGAGTCCGCTGCGCGCACCCGGGGAAGCAGTTCGCGCTCCCCGATCGCCTGGGACACCTCGTAGTGGCCCTCGGTGAAGCCGAAGTCCCCCGCCAACCCGCAGCAGCCCGAGTCCAGCACCTCGCCGTCGATCCCGGCACGGGAGATCAGGTCCCGGTCAGCGTCGAAGCCCGTCACCGCGTGCTGGTGGCAGTGCACCTGCGCCAGCGCCGACGCGGGCACGCGCGGCGGCTGCCAGTCCGGGGCGTACTCCTCCAGGAAACCCGCGAAGGTGTGCACCGCCGCCGCCACACGCCGGCTCTCCTCCCCCGGCAGGAGCTCCACCAGATCGTGTTTGAGCGCCGCCGTACAGCTCGGTTCCAGACCCACCACGGGCAGCCCCTGGGACACCAGGGGCGCCAGGGAGGCCACCGCACGGCGCATCACCGCACGGGCCACGTCCAACTGGCCCGTGGAGACCCACGTGAGCCCGCAGCAGACCTGCCCCTTGGGCAGCACCACGGAGAACCCGGCGTCCTCCAGCACCTGCACGGCGGAGGCGAGGACGTTCGGGTTGAGCAGGTTGCCGAACGTGTCCGGCCACAGCACCACCCCGGGGCCGCCGACGCGCCCCCCGCCGCGGGCCTGGCGGCGCTGGAAGGCCCGGGTGAACGTGGTGCGGGCGAAGGCCGGGAGCTCGCGCTGGGCGGCCACCCCGGCCATCCGCTTGGCCAGGGAGGACACGCCGGGCAGGCGGACCACCCGGTTGGCCTCCACCGGTGCCACCGCGGCCAGGCGGGCCAGGACCGGCAGCCAGCCCATCGAGTAGTGCGCGGCCGGACGCACCCGGCCCCTGTAGTGCTGGTGCAGGAACTCGGCCTTGTAGGAGGCCATGTCCACGTTGACCGGGCAGTCGCTCAGGCAGCCCTTGCAGGACAGGCACAGGTCCAGTGACTCCCGGACCTCCTCCGAACGCCACCCGTCGGTGATCACCTCCCCGTTGGCCATCTCGAACAGCAGGTGGGCGCGGCCGCGTGTGGAGTGCTTCTCCTCCTGGGTCACCTGGTAACTGGGGCACATCACTCCGGGACCGCTCTGGCGGCGGCACTTGCCCACACCGGAGCAGCGGCGCAGGGCCTTGGCGAAATCACCGTCGTCCTCGCCGTAGGCCAGGGTGGCCTCGGAGAGCAGGGGGAGTTCGGGCCGTAGGTCGGCGGCCACCCGGATGTCGGCGTCCAGCGGCAGCGGGTCGACGATGATGCCCGGGTTCATCAGGTTCTCCGGGTCCCAGACCCGCTTGAACTCACCGAAGGCACGGATGAGGCCCTCGGGGTACATGCGGCTGAGGAGTTCGGACCGGGCCTGTCCGTCACCGTGTTCACCGGAGAGCGACCCGCCGTGCCGGACCACGATCCCGGCGGCCTCCTCCATGAAGGCGCGGTACTCGCGGCGGCCGCTCCGGCGGGTGAGCTCGAAGTCGATGCGCACGTGCAGGCAGCCGTCGCCGAAGTGGCCGTAGACCGCCCCGTAGCGGCCGTGGCGGGCCATCAGGTCCTCGAAGTCGCGCAGGTAGGCGCCGAGGTTCTCCGGCGGCACCGAGGCGTCCTCCCACCCCGACCACGCCTCGGCTCCGGTCGGGGTGCGGGAGGTGAGCCCGGCGCCCTCCTCGCGGATACGCCAGAGCGCCTTCTGGTGGGCCGGGTCGGTGACCACGGCGGCGTCGCGGGGACGGCTGGTCCCGTCCAGGGAGTCGAGCATCGCCTGGGCCGCGGCTGCGGCCTGCTCGGCGTCGCCGCCCGCGATCTCCACCAACAGCCAGGCGTGGCCGAGCGGCAGGGGCACCCGGGATTTCGAACCGTTCCGGTCCAGGGCCGCGACGATGCGGTCGTTGAGCCCCTCGACCGTGAGCGGGGAGTGCCCGAGGATGCCGGGGACGGCGTCGGCTGCGGCCGGGGCGTCCTCATAGCCCAGGACAGCCAGGGCACGGGCCGGCGGCGACTCGACCAGGCGCACGGTGGCACCCAGGACCATGGCGCAGGTGCCCTCGGTCCCCACCAGGGAGGCGGCGACGTCGCGGCCCTTCTCCGGGAGCAGGCGGTCCAGGGCGTAGCCGGAGACGCGGCGCCGGAAATCGGGCATGGCGGTGCGCATCTCGGAACGGTGGGCCTCCACGAGGCGGCCCAGTGCGGCGTGGATCCGCCCTTCGCGGCCGGGGCGGGCGGCCAGTTCCGCGAACTCCTCCGCGGTGTGCCCGGACCCGACGGTGATCCGGGTCCCGTCGGAGAGCAGCAGGTCCAGTTCGACGATGTTGTCGGCGGTGGTGCCCCAGGCGACCGAGTGGGAGCCGCAGGCGTTGTTGCCGATCATGCCGCCGATGGTGCACCGGCTGTGGGTGGAGGGGTCCGGGGCGAAGGTGAGCCCGTGTTCGGCGGTGACCGCGCGCAGCTCGTCGAGGATGACTCCGGGTTGGACCCTGGCGGTACGGGCCTCGGGGTCGACGGCCTCGATGGTGCGCAGGTGGCGTGAGGTGTCGATGACCACGCCGGTACCGATGGAGTTTCCGGCGATGGAGGTACCGCCGCCACGGGGGATGATCGGCACCCCGTGCGCGGCGCAGGCGCGGACGGCGGCGACGCAGTCGTCGATGGTTTCGGGGATGACCACCGCGAGCGGGACCCGGCGGTAGTTGGAGGCGTCGGAGGTGTAGAGGGCGAGTGTGCCCGCGTCCAGGGCGACGGTCCCCTGGACGCCGTCCTCCAGGTCCCTGCGGAGCGCGGTCAGGTCCGGGCGTGCGGTGGTGCTGTGCGGGTCGGCCATGCCCACAGCGTGTCGCGGGCGGTGGCGGCGTGGCAACCACGGCACGCGGCTCGGCCCGCCGGGCTGCGGCTCCGGTGCCGGGGCGGGGCCGAAGCTCACTCCAGGGAGTCGTGCACGGCCCGGACCAGGACGCCGTCGGGGTCCATGTCGAGGCTCCAGACCATCATCCCGGCCAGGCCGTGGTCCCGGACGTACCGGCCCTTGATACCGATCACGTCGGGGTTGTCGTAGGTCCACCACTGGTCGCCGTCGTAGACCCAGTAGGCGCCCGCCTCCTCGTCCAGGTAGCGGCGCCCCTCCGTCTCCTCGAGGTCGTTGAAGGCCCGGGTGGGGCCGTCGTAGTCGTCCTCGGCGGGAGCGGCGGCCTCCTGGTGGCGGCCCGCCTCCTCGGCGGGGACGCCCCGCCAGCCGCGGCCGAAGGCCGGAACGCCCATGACGATCTGTCCGGGCTCGGCCCCCAGGTCCAGGTAGCGCCGGACCGCCTGGTCCACGCTGTTGGCGTCCTCGTCATAGGCGGGGACGCGGAGGTTGGAGTGGTGGGCGGTGCGCTCGCTCCAGGGGCCGGCGAAGTCGTACCCCTGCACGGTGGCGAAGTCGACGTGGTCGAAGACCTCCGCCTCGTAGGCCTCGCTGTGCGCGGCTCCCCCGGGCAGGGAGACGGACAGGACGTAGTCCCGTTCGGTCTCCCGGGAGAGCTCGTCGAGCTGGCGGCGGAACTCGGCGACCAGCAGGGTGAAGTTGCGGGGGTCGTCGGGGTGCTCCACGTTGTCGGAGTTGCCCTGACCGCCCGGCCACTCCCAGTCCAGGTCGATACCGTCGAAGACGCCCGCGCCCGCCCCCGCCCCGCCCTGGGGCTCCCCGTCGCGGACCGGGAGGTCGCCGCGCAGCCACAGGTCCAGGCAGGAGGCCACGAAGGCCTGACGGGACTCCTCGGTGCGGGCCGCGGTGGAGAAGTTCACCGACCAGTTCCAGCCGCCCAGGGACAGGCTGGCCCCCAGGTCCGGGTACTGCGCGCGGAGCTGGCGCAGCTGGTTGAGGCTGCCCGCCAGTTCCTGCTCGTAGTCGTCGGCCTCCCCGCTGACGCTCTCGTCGGCGTCGTAGCGGCGCTGGTACAGCTCCCAGGGCTGGTCGTGGCTGTCCTGCGGGATGTGGCACAGGCCGTCCCGGTCGATGTCGCCGAAGGCCCACATGATTCTGGTGAGGTGCTCGGGGGCACCGCTTGCGCGCAGTTCGTCCACGGTGTAGCCGCGGTTGGCCACGTTCCAGTCGGCGAAGTAGCCGATCCGTTCCGGTTCGCGTTGGTTCACGAGCACAAGGGTTCCCACGAGCAGTGTCGCTGCGGCGGCGGCCGCGCCCAGTACCAGCAGTGGACGCCGCCCGACGGCTGTTCTGGGCCTCGGCTGGGACGGGGTGGCGTTCACACCTCGACCGTAGGGGTACAGCGGGGGCCGGACGGGCCATTCGGCCCATGTCGGCCAGATGAGGCCGTTCTCGCAGGAGTGGGAACCCGGAGGCCCTCCCGGACGTTGTAGACGACCCGCCTGGCCCGCGCCCCGGTCAGCTGCTGCGCAGAAAGTCCTTCAGGGTACCCGCCCGCGAGGGATGGCGGAGCTTGGCGAGGGTCTTCGCCTCGATCTGACGGATCCGTTCCCGCGTCACACCGAACTCCCTGCCCACCTCCTCCAGGGTGCGCGGGCGGCCGTCGGCCAGACCGAACCGCAACCGGATGATGCGCTGTTCGCGTTCGGAGAGGTCGCCCAGGAGCACCCGCAGTTGTTCCTGGAGAATCGTGAAGGCGGCCGCCTCCGCCGGTGCCACCGCGTCGGAGTCCTCGATGAAGTCGCCGAAGTCCGACTCCTCCTGCCCGATGGGTGCCTGGAGGGACACGGGTTCGCGGGCGATGCGCTGGATCTCCAGGACACGCTCCCCGCCGAACCCGGCGGCCGAGGAGATCTCGGCGACACTGGGTTCCCGGCCCAACCGCTGGTGGAGTTGGTGCTGGATGCGGAGGAGCTTCTGGATGTTCTCGACCATGTGTACCGGGACGCGGATGGTGCGGGCCTGGTCGGCGATGGCCCTGGTGATCGCCTGGCGGATCCACCACGTGGCGTACGTGGAGAACTTGAAACCCCTGGCGTAGTCGAACTTCTCCACCGCGCGGATCAGACCGAGGTTGCCCTCCTGGATCAGGTCCAGGAACAGCAGTCCCCGCCCCAGGTAGCGTTTGGCGATCGACACGACCAGGCGCAGGTTGGCCTCGATGAGGCGCCGTTTGGCACGTCCGCCCTCCTCCACCAGCTCGGCGAGTTCGTCCGCGGCGCACACCCCCGGTTCGGGTTCGCGGCGCTGCGCGTACAGTCCCGCCTCGACCGCCTTGGCCAGGTCCACCTCCTCCTGCGCGCTGAGCAGGGGGACCCTGCCGATCTCGCGCAGGTACAGGCGGACCAGGTCGGAACCCGATCGGCGGCCCGGGTCCGCGGGGGCCGCCTCATCGGGGTCGGCCACGTCGACGCCGGCACGGGCGAGGCCGGTGATCATCCGGTCCAGGGAGCCGGGGGGCGCGTCCAGGCGCTCCAACGCCGACGCGACCTCCCCGCGGCTGACCGTTCCCCGACCCGCTTCAGGTAGTAGTCGGACCACCTGACGAACAGGCGGTATTTCGTTGGTCACAACAGTGGGAGCCACCACTACATTGTGCCCATAAAACTACCCGGGGAGGGAGAACTACTATTGTCACCCCGGTGCTACACGCCACCGCCCCCGGACTCCTGAAGAGCTCGTTTCTGCTGGCCAAGGCGCATGAGTTCGACGAATACCCGGTTGTACTCCTCCGGCTGGGCGGCCTGGTCGATCCGGTGGAGCTCGGATTTGAGGTTTGCCTCCCGCCGGTTGATGGAATGAGTTCTGATTGTGCTCAGCATTTGCTGGGCGAAATGCTCGTCGAGTTCTCCATAGAACTCGATCTCCTCTACACCCAGGCGCGTGACAAAATCGCGTTGTGCGTCATTCAGGGCCGCGTCACGCAGGATGAGAGCCCAGGTTTCCGGATTCTGCACCCCCGAGATCCCGCCCTGTTCCTGGATGAGCCGGAACACTGCCCGGTGCTGGGGGACGGTGAAGTCCTCCTCGCTGAGGGTGTCGAAGCCGTGGGCCAGGTTCGGGTGCTTGACCGCGACCTTGAGCGCCTGGCGCTCCCGCTGCACGGAGGGGTCCCGGAGGTCGTAGGGGGCCGACCGGGCGTCCGGGGTGGGCACCGGCGGGGCCGCGGGGGTTTTCGCGGAGCCGCCGCGCGCACGTCCGCGACCCATGTGCTGGCGGACGCGGCGCAGCACGAAGGACTCGTCCATCAGTCCCAGCCAGCGGTCCAGGTTCTTGCCGTAGGTCAGGCGCACGCCCTCGTCCCGGATGCTGGCGATCACCGGTGCCGCGGCGTCCAGGGCGGCGATGCGGCCCTCGGCGCTGGACAGGTCGTAGCCCTCGACGATGTTGCGGATCATGAACTCGTACAGCGGACTGGCGCCTTCGACCAGGTCGGCCACGGCCTGTGGCCCGTGCTGCAGCCGCAGGTCGCAGGGGTCGAGCCCGTCCGGCTGGACGGCGACGAAGGTCTCGGAGGTGAAGCCGTGCTCCTCGGCGAAGGCGCGCACGGCGGCCTTCTGTCCGGCCTTGTCGCCGTCGAAGGTGAACACGACCCTGCTGCCGTGGTTGGAGCGGCCCAGCAGCATCCGGCGCAGGATCTTCAGGTGGTCCTCGCCGAAGGAGGTGCCGCAGGTGGCGACCGCCGTGGTGACGCCCGCCTCGTGGCAGGCCATCACGTCGGTGTAGCCCTCGACGATGACCGCCTTGCCCTGCCGGGAGATCTCCCTTTTGGCCAGGTCCAGCCCGTAGAGCAGGCGTCCCTTGTGGAAGATCGGGCTCTCGGGGGAGTTGAGGTACTTGGGCCCGTCCTCGGCCGGGTCGAGCTTGCGCGCGCCGAACCCGACGACCTCCCCGGTGACCTCGCGTACCGGCCAGAGCAGCCGGTTGCGGAACCGGTCGTAGGCGCCGCGCCGCCCCTGGCTGGCCAGTCCGCCCTCGATGATCTCGGCGTCGGTGAACCCCTTGGCGCGCAGGTGGTCGGTGAGGTTCTGCCAGCCCGCGGGGGCGAAGCCCAGACCGAAGTGCTCGGCGTGGACCCGGTTGAAGCCGCGTTCGTCCAGGAACCGGCGTGCGGTGACCGCCCCGGGGGCCAGGAGCTGTTCGGAGTAGAACTCGGCGGCGGTGCGGTGGGCGTCCAGCAGCCGCTGGCGCTTGCCCTCGTCCCGCCGGGAGGTGCTGCGTCCCCCCTCCTCGTACCGGAGCACGATCCCGGTCTGCCGCGCCAGCGACTCGACCGCCTCGGCGAAGCTGAGGCTGTCGATCTGCTGCACGAAGGAGATGACGTCCCCGCCCTCTCCGCAACCAAAACAATAGTAGAGGTTTTTGGCCGGGGTGACGTTGAAGGAGGGGGACTTCTCGTCGTGGAAGGGACACAACCCCTTGAGCGATCCGCCTCCGGCGTTGCGCAACTGGAGGTACTCGCCGATCACGTCAGCGATGGGGGTGCGCTCGCGTACGAGGGCGATGTCTTCGTCTTTGATCCGGCCTGCCACGGTTTCCAGCCTAGTTCTCTTCGGGGACCCTCCGGTCACCGTCCACAGGCCGGGTTTCCCCGGTACGCCATCGGCCGGACACCCGGGCGTCGGCTGCGCGCCGGGACCGGATGCCACCGTGGAGTCCCGTTCCTTCCCCCCAGGAGGTTCATTCCGGTGCGAGAGCGCCCCCGGCCCACGACCCCGCCCGAAGACGGGTCCTGCTGATCGGCGTGCCGGTGATCATCGCCCTGGTCGCGGTGCTCGGCGTGGTCGTGGCGGAACGGTTCGGCGGGGCCGGGGAGCCGGTGCCGGTCGCGGGGGTCGTGGGGTCGGAGAAGGTCGCCCTCTTCGAGGACGGGCGGGTGCGTGAGCGGTTCGCCGAGCTGGGGTACGACGTGCGGGTGCGGCCGCGCGGCTCACGGTTGCTGGCCGAGGACGCCGACGGATCGGACTTCGTCCCCCCCGGTTCGGCGCCCGCCTCCGAACACGTGCGCGAGCTCCACGGGGTCGCCACCGAGTACCGGCCCTTCAGCACACCGATGGTGCTGCCCAGCCACGAACCCGTGGCGGCCGCGTTGGCGGAGGCCGGGGACGGGGAGTACCTGATGTCGGTGGTACTGATGACCGACGGCGGGGTGAACCGGGGCTCCAGACCGGAGGAGCTGGTGGGCGAACTCGCCGACCTGCCTCCGGAGGTGGCGGCGGTGCCGGTGTTCCCGGTGCTGTTCGGGGAGGGCGACACCGCGGAGATGGAGACCCTGGCCCTGGTGACGAGCGTTCGGGTCTTCGATGCGCGGCAGATGGACCCGGAGCGGGCTTTCCGGGAGATCCGCGGATACCAGTGATCTCCCGCACCGGTGCCCGGCCGCGCTGCCGGGCAGCGCGGCGTACCGGTAGGGACCGCTGGTCAGCGGACGAGCTGGGCGTGCAGCGCGGTGGCCGAGGTGTCGGTGAGGGAGGCGACCTGGTCGACGACCGCGCGCAGGGCCGCGGCGTCGTCCGGAGCGGTGTCGAAGGCGGAGCGGAACTGGGGGTCGAGGGCGCCGGGGGCGCCACGCCACAGGGCGTCGACCAGTTCGCTGACGGTGCGGCGCTCCTCGGCCTGGTAGACCTGGGCCTCCTCGCGGGACATGACGAAGTGCGCGGCCACCGCCTTGAGCAGGGCGCACTCCAGCAGGGCACGGCGCGGCAGGACCAGGTCGGCCCCGTAACGGGTCAGGCGGCCGGGCCCGTGGGCGCGGCGGGTGGCGCGTTCGGCGGCCCGGCAGAAGCGACCGATGAGTTCGCTGGTGAGGTTCTTGAGTGCGGCGAGGGAGGCGAGGTCACCGGTGAACTCGCTGGGCCAGACGGGTTCGGCGAGCAGGTCGGTGAACACCTCGTCGAGCTCGGCCTGCTCTGCCTCGCAGTAGTGCTCGGCGGCGGTGCGGCAGACCTCGGCGCGCTGGCCGGGGTCGCGCAGGGCCGCCATGCTGACCAGCCCGGCGTGCAGGGCGTCCTCGACGTCGTGCACGGAGTAGGCGACGTCGTCGGCCCAGTCCATGACCTGGGCCTCGAAGCAGGTGCGGCCCGCGGGTGCGCCCTCGCGCAGCCAGGTGAAGGCCTCGGTGTCGTCCGGGTAGCAGTTGAACTTGTGGGTGTCGCCGCCCTCTCCCCGGCGCCAGGGGTACTTGACGGTGGCGTCCAGGGTCGCGCGGGTGAGGTTGAGGCCCGCGCTGCGGCCGTCGGGGTCGATGACCTTGCCCTCCAGCCGGATGAGGAGGCGCAGGCTCTGGGCGTTGCCCTCGAACCCGCCGCAGGCCGCGGCGGCCTCGTCCAGGGCGCGTTCGCCGTTGTGCCCGAAGGGCGGGTGGCCGAGGTCGTGGGAGAGGCAGGCGGCCTCGACCAGGTCGGGGTCGCAGCCCAGGGCCTGGCCGAGCTCGCGGCCGATCTGGGCGCACTCCAGGGAGTGGGTCAGCCGGGTGCGCGGGAAGTCGCTCACCCCGGGCTGAACGACCTGGGTCTTGGCGGCGAGCCTGCGCAGTGCGGAACTGTGCAGTACACGTGCGCGGTCCCGCTCGAAGGGGCCGCGCCGCCTGTTCTTGCGCGGCTCCCGGAAGAGGCGTTCGGTGTCGCCCGCGGTGTACCCGTGCGTGGTGTTCTCAAGGTGCACAGTGTTCTCACCAGGGGTGGTCGTCATGGGCCCGAGCCTACTTTCCGACAGTGACAGAACGCCCCGTTGGGCCTGGTCAGGCCGCGTTGACGCGGATGTCGCTGCTGTCGTTGAAGATCCAGTAGTACCAGAGCGAGGCGGTTTCCCTGGTGATGTACCACAGTTGGGTGCGGCGCTCGATGACGGCGGGCCCGGAGCGCGCGGGCGAGGTTCCCGCCTCGATCCCGTGGTCGGCCGCCATGATCTTGGAGCGCAGGCTGTGCCAGGGGTCGGAGACCAGGGTCGCGGTCTCCCAGCCGTTGGCGTCGAAGACCTCCGAGACGGCCTGGAAGCTCTGGAGGGTGTCGCTGCCCTCCTCGACCGCGATGACCTGTTCGGCGGGGACGCCCACCTCGACGAGCCAGTTCCGGCCCGATGCGGCCTCGGTGTAGGCGTCGTCGGGCAGCTTGCCGCCGACGGTGACGATGAACGGGGCGACGCCGTCCAGGTAGAGCACCTGTGCCTGGCGCAGCCGGGCCTCGAAGACCGGTGAGGGCACGCCGTTGTACTGGCTGGCGCCGAGCACCACGATGGCGTCGGTGGCGCCGCGCTCGTCCTGGCGGGCGGTGTACCAGACCCAGCCCCAGGTGGCGGGCGGGACGGCCAGGGCCGCCATCAGTGCCAGGGCGAGGATCCAGCGCAGCCGGAACCGGCGGCGCCTGCGGCGCTTGGGTCTGTGGGGGCGGGCCTGGGAGCGGCGTCCGCTCCGTCGCGGTTCCCTGGGCGGCCGGCCCCCGGTGTCCGGTTCCGACAGACGCGGGTCCTCGGTACCCGGCTCCGGTGGACGCGGCTCCTCGGTGGCCGGTCCGTCCGCCCCGTCCCGGCGCAGGGGCCGCTCCCCGCGTGCGCGCGGCAGCGGTCGGTCCCGGACGAACCTGCGGGTGAAGGCGGCCGGATCGGGTTCCTGGCCGGAGCGGGTGAACTCGCGGGTGGTGTCGGCGGCGCCGTCGGCGCCGGAGGGGGCCTGATCAGCGCCGTCCGCGGCACCCCTGGTGAACTCCCGGGTGGTGTCGGTGGCCGGGGCGGCACCGGTGAAACCGTCTCGGGAGAAGACCCGGGTGGCTTCGTCGTCAGCCGAGGGGGTTGTGATGGGGTCCTCCTGCGGCTCGTCGCCGCGACCGTCGCTCGCCGTTCGCACCGGCTCACCTCCGCATTGTTGGCCCTGGACGCGGTACCCCCACTGGGACGCCTCGTGTCCGCCGCTGGTTCGCGGTTCCCCGGTCGGGGAGGGTCGTGGACGTGGGATCGGTGGCTGGTCGTGCCCGACGCCCCGCCTGTGGGGTGACGGATCGGGACATCGTGTGGTGGCTCGTACCGGCAGGCAAGAATATATCACGAAAAGGTCACGGGTGACTTTCCGGCCGACCTCCGTCGTGGTGCCCGATTCTAGTGGCCCAGAATCCCTGGAACTCCAGTGGCGGCGCCCCTGGGGACGCCGCCGCACCGGCCGGGGCCGGGCACCTCCCGGCCCCGGCCCGCGTCAGATCAGGCGGAGCGGCCGGCGGCGCGGCCGGCCTCCAGGCGGGCCACCGGGACCCGGAAGGGCGAGCAGGACACGTAGTCCAGCCCCGCCTGGTGGAAGAAGTGCACCGAGGCGGGGTCGCCGCCGTGCTCGCCGCACACGCCGAGCTTGATGTCGGGGCGGGCGGCGCGGCCCTCCTCCACGGCGATGCGGATGAGGCGGCCGACCCCGTCCACGTCCAGGGACTCGAACGGCGAGACCCCGAACACGCCCTTCTCCAGGTAGGCGGAGAAGAAGGAGGCCTCGACGTCGTCGCGGGAGAAGCCCCACACGGTCTGGGTGAGGTCGTTGGTACCGAAGGAGAAGAAGGCGGCGTTCTCCGCGATCTGCCCGGCGGTGAGCGCGGCGCGGGGGAGCTCGATCATGGTGCCGACCGGGAAGTCCAGCTCCAGCCCGTTCTCCTCGCCCACCTCGCGCAGCACGCGCAGTGCGTCGTCACGGATGATCTCCAACTCCTGGACGGTGCCGACCAGCGGGATCATGATCTCCGGGCGGGGACGGCCGCCCGCACGGATGCGGTCGACGGCGGCCTGGGCGATGGCGCGCACCTGCATGGTGAACAGGCCTGGGACGACCAGGCCCAGGCGCACGCCCCGCAGGCCCAGCATCGGGTTCTGCTCGTGCAGCTTGTGCACGGCCTGGAGGACCCGGAGGTCGTTCTCGTGGCTCTCCCCTCGGGCCTCGGCCACCGCCACACGCACCGACAGCTCGGTGATGTCGGGCAGGAACTCGTGCAGCGGGGGGTCGAGCAGGCGGACCGTGACGGGCAGGCCGTCCATGGCTCCGAGGATGCCGTTGAAGTCCTCCCGCTGCAGGGGCAGCAACGCGTCCAGGGACTCCTGCTGCTCAGCGGGGGTGTCGGCCAGGATGAGGCGCTCGACGAGCTGGCGGCGGTCGCCGAGGAACATGTGCTCGGTCCGGCACAGGCCGATGCCCTGGGCGCCCATGCGGCGGGCGCGGGCGGCGTCCTCGGGGGTGTCGGCGTTGGCCCGCACGTACATGCGGCGGGCGGCGTCGACGTAGTGCATCATCCGGTCCACGGCGCGCACGAGGTCGTCGGCCTGGTCGGAGGCGGGGTCGATCTCGCCCTCGAAGTAGCGGACCACCGGGGAGTCCACGACCGGCACCTCGCCGAGGTAGACCTGACCGCTGGTGCCGTCGATGGAGATGACGTCGCCCTCCTCGACCACCTCGCCGCCGGGCGCCGTCATGCGCCGGTTCTTGGTGTCGATGTCGAGCTCCTCGGCACCGCAGACACAGGTCTTGCCCATACCGCGGGCCACGACGGCGGCGTGTGAGGTCTTTCCGCCCCGGCTGGTGAGGATGCCCCCGGCGGCGATCATGCCCTCCAGGTCGTCGGGGTTGGTCTCACGGCGGCAGAGGATGACCCTCTCCCCGCTGCGCGACCACTTGACGGCGGTGTAGGAGTCGAAGACGGCCTTGCCGACGGCGGCTCCGGGCGAGGCGTTCATGCCCCGGCCCAGGCGGTGGACCCCGTCGCCCGCCGCCGCGACGTCGTCGAAGCGCGGGAACATCAGCTGGGCGAGCTGGTCGCCGGTGACGCGCTGGACCGCCTCGTCGAGGGTGATCATGCCCTGGTCGACGAGCTGGTCGGCGATGCGGAAGGCGGCCGCGGCGGTGCGCTTGCCCACCCGGGTCTGGAGCATCCACAGCTTGCCGCGCTCGACGGTGAACTCGATGTCGCACAGGTCCCGGTAGTGGTTCTCCAGGGTGTCCATGATGCCCATGAGCTCTTCGTAGCTGCGGGCGTCGATCTTCTCCATGTCGGCGAGGGGGACGGTGTTGCGGATGCCCGCGACCACGTCCTCGCCCTGGGCGTTCTGGAGGTAGTCGCCGTAGACGCCGGGCTGGCCGGAGGCGGGGTCGCGGGTGAAGGCGACACCGGTGCCGGAGTCCATGCCCAGGTTTCCGAAGACCATGGAGCAGATGTTGACGGCGGTGCCGAGGTCGGCGGGGATGCGCTCCTGGCGCCGGTAGAGGACGGCGCGGGGCGCGTTCCAGGAGTCGAAGACCGCCTTGACGGCGAGGACCATCTGCTCGCGCGGGTCGGTCGGGAAGGGGCTGCCGGTCTGTTCGGCGACGATCTCCTTGAAGCGGTCCACGAGCTGGCGGAAGTCGGCGGCGTCCAGGTCGAGGTCGTTGGTGATGCCCTTGGCGGACTTGAGCTCGTCGATGGCGTCCTCGAAGAGTTCACCGTCGATGCCCTGGACGGTCTTGCCGAACATCTGGATGAGGCGGCGGTAGGAGTCCCAGGCGAAGCGCTCGTCCCCGCCCTGGTTGGCCAGGCCGACGACGGACTCGTCGTTGAGGCCGATGTTGAGGACGGTCTCCATCATGCCGGGCATGGAGAACCTGGCGCCCGACCGTACGCTCACCAGGAGCGGATCATCGGGTTGGCCGAGCCCGCGCCCCATGGACTTCTCCAGTTCCCTGAGGTTGGACTCGATCTCGGCGTCCAGGCCCGCGGGCACGGTACCGCTCTCCAGGTAGCGGCGGCACGCCTCGGTGGTGATGGTGAAGCCGGGGGGAACCGGGAGACCGATGTTGGTCATCTCGGCGAGGTTGGCCCCCTTGCCACCGAGCAGATCCTTCAGGTCCTTGTTGCCCTCGGTGAACTTGTAGACGTACTTGGTCACGGGGGTACTCCCTCGTTCTCTCTCGGCGACTCGGTGTCGGGTCGGCCCCTTGTCTGGCGCGACTCTATCCACACTCCGCAAAAGCGACCTTCCATGAACCACCGTTTTATTGCATAGTCCCTGTTCAAAGGCATTAAAAAGGTCTATACCAATGGTTCAGCACAAGCACACCCGTCCCATCACACGAAACAACACCCAGGCACACCTGTGGCCCAGGACACCGCTGGTCAGGAGAGTGGAACCATCACCGGCCGACCCCCAGACGGGAAAGGGGCCCCGGGAACCGGCAACACGACCAATCCCCGCATCACACGGGGCCGCGGGGCGACTGTGCGGCGTGACACAGCATTACTTGCAAGTAACCTACGCAGCCGTAAGTTAGGCTTCGGGGTGTGTCCCGCGCCGAGCGGGACCACAGGACGTGAGGGGTGCGAACGGTGTCCAAGGAGCCGGAGTCGAGGGAGCCGGAGACGGAGAACGCGGAGGCCGGGAACGCCGAAGCGGCGACCGGTGCCGACGGGCGGGCCCCCGCCGCCGGGGAGGGCCCGGCCGCCTCCGTACCCGAGCGGGCCGCCACGGCCGCCGGGGACCTGCTGGAGGCCGTGAAGCCGAGGCTTCGCGGTTGGCTCCACCTCGGAACCGCACCGCTCGCCCTGGCCGCGGGCATCGTCCTGGTCGTGCTCTCCCCCACCCTGCCCGCGCTGGCCGCCAGCGCGGTCTACGCGCTCAGCTCGGTGCTGCTGTTCAGCACCTCCGCCGTCTACCACGTGGGCCGCTGGTCACCGCGGGCGCAGAGGGTGCTGCGCCGCATGGACCACTCGAACATCTACCTGATCATCGCGGGCACCTACACACCGTTCATCGTGCTGGTCCTGGACGGCCCCCTGCGCACGGCCATGCTGGCCCTGGTCTGGGGCGGGGCGATCGCCGGGGTGGCGTTCAAGCTCCTGTGGCTGAACGCTCCGCGCTGGCTGTCCACCGCCCTGTACCTGGCCATCGGCTGGGTGGCGGTCCTGTTCATCCCCGACCTGGTCAACGGCACCAATCCGGCCACGTGGATCCTGATCCTGGCGGGCGGGGTGCTCTACAGCGTCGGCGCGGTGGTCTACGGGCTCAAGCGGCCCGACCCGGCTCCGCGCTGGTTCGGGTTCCACGAGATCTTCCACTCACTGACCATCGCCGCGTTCGTCTGCCACTACGTCGCGGTGTCGTTCGTGGTCTACGCGGCGGCCTGAAGCCGGGGTCCCGCCCCCACACCGACACACGGCCTGCCCCGGTGGCCGGTCCCGCAGCGGGACCGGCCACCGCGCGTGTCAGGCACCTGCCGGTTAGGAGAAGGCGAACAGCGGCGGGAAGACCAGCACGACCACCGCGGCCCACACCGCGTACACCGGCAGGTAGGCGGTCTGCCACCGCTCGACCGCCGTGAACGGGCGTCTGCCCCGCACGAAGCCCAGGAGCAGCCACGCGGACCAGGCCAGGTGCACCAGCAGTACGAGGTTCAGGCCGAGCGCCGCCGTCTTGTTGGCGGTGAAACCGAACTCGGCGATCCGGGTCAGCATCGCCGTCAGTGCGACGGCGTTCACCGCGAGCGCGGCGCCCACCAGTGCGAGCTGGAGCCAGTCGAAGATCCCGGTCGGGGCCAGCGGGTCGCGGGCGGAGATCGAGTACAGCAGCAGGAACAGCACCAGCACCAGGACCGCGTCCATGATGATGAGCAGCTCGCGGTCGACCGTGGTCAGCGGACCGTTCACCAGCAGCACCACGAGGTCGGCGACCAGCATCAGCAGTGCCAGCGGGGTGAAGACCCTGGTCAGCACGGGAGCGATGTTCTCCACCACGCTCTTCTTGGCCTCCACCAACCACGCGGCGACCAGCAGCGCGCCTGGCACGCCGAACGGCAGGAGCCAGTCCTCCATGAAAGGCTCCAGGTCGACGCCGGCCAGGGAGAGCACTGCGGCGGTGAGGCCGAGCAGGACCATCGAACCCAGTGCGAGCAGCGCGAGGTACATCGCCAGCTCGCCCGCGAACCGCACGTAGTCCATCCGCTGCTCGTGCGAGCGCCACCGACCACCCGTGTGCAGTGCACCGGCGAGCAGCCACAGCAGGACCGGGGCGTGCGTGAACGCGAGCACCTCGGTCATCCCGGGCGCCGGGTAGGGGCCGGGGGTCTGCGTGAAGGGGTAGAGGTTCACCGCCAGGGCCGGGACCGCCGCGAGTGCGGCCGTCACCGCGCACACCCGCCACGGGGCGCGGCTCTTCCAGGCGAACCACCCCGCCAGGAACGGGAGGACCACGAAGGGGAGGTTGCGGAACAGCGCCATCTCGTCGTCGACGGCACTGACGAGGATCTTGACCGCCACGCCCGCGCCGATCGCGAACGCCAGCATCACCCCGAGCTCGCGCCAGCGCCACGCGCCGGGTTCGCCGTCGGCCTCGGGGACCAGGACCAACTGCTTCCACAGCCGGTGGGAGTGCTCGCGCGCGAACTCACGCGAGACCGCGTCCAGGTTGCCCATGCGTTTGACCGCGACGAGGAAGGCCTCCTCACTGTCAAGACCGCTCGACTCCAGGTCGGCGATCTGTTCGCGCAGGTGGTCCTCCATCTCCTCGGTGTCCGGCGCGGAGATGGCCTGACGGCGGCGCACGAAACCGCGCCACTGGTCGATCTGCTCCTCCAGGACGTTCCCGCGGGCGGGCTCGGTCGTCATGCGAAACCCCCTGCCGGAGCGGCGCCCGGGTGCGGGGGGTGCGCGGCCGCCTCCCACACCTGCCTGAGCGCCTCGGCGACGACCTTCCACTGCTCGTGCCGCTCGGCCAGCGTCTCGAGTCCCGCCTCCGTGATGGCGTAGTGCTTGCGGCGGCGGCCCGCGTCCGACCTGCCCCAGGAGGCCCGGACGAGTCCGTTGCGCTCCAACCGGTGCAACAGGGGGTAGAGCATCCCGTCCGTCCACTGCATCCTGCCCTCGGAGAGCTCGTTGACACGCCTGACGATGGCGTAGCCGTAGGACTCACCCTCGGCCAGGATGCCCAGGACGAGCGGTGTGGCCGACGCGGCGACCAGGTCCTTGTCTATGTGCATGCGCTTCCTCATACCTAGAGCTGCTATGGGTCATAACCCTAGCAGTTCTAGGCATAGAAGAGCTATGTATGATTGCCGACCGGCAGCCAGGAGTCACGATTGGCTCACGCGGCGAGACAATCGGCACCAAACCCCCCTTTATCCCTCACCCCCTACCGCTAGGTTGGGAAGCGGTTCCTACGGTCGTGTGCGGCCGTCGGCGCCAGGAGGCGACCGGAAACCACATCCCCCCGGGTCCGGTCGCCTCCCCCCTTCCGCCCCGCCGAGGACACCCTTCGACTCAGGTATCGCCACCCGCCTCCGACGGCGCGGAGCCCGGGCGCTCGTAGCAGTCGTAGTTGCGCTGAGCGATGATCCTGCCGTCGCGGAACTCCATGAACGCCGCCACATGGGCGCGTAGCACCTGCCCCGCGGCCAGCTCGCCGAGCGGCACGGCCAGCACCCCGGACCACACGACCTCCACGGCGACCTGGTCTCCCGCGGCGACGGCGTTGACCACCTCGAAATCCTGCTCGGCGAGCAGAGCGGCCCCCTCCCGGGAGGCGGAGGCCAACTCGGCGACCCCACGAACGGTCCCGTCGGGGAACAGGGCGTTGGGCAACTGGACGTGTACGGCCTCCGGATGGAAGAAGGAGGCGACCTCCTCGGGCGCCGCGAAGCGGGACACCGCCCGGTGGTAGTTGACAGCGGTACGGACGTGGGGGTGGTCAGCAAGCTTCGACATATCCACAACCTTATTTGCACAACCATGGTTGTCAATAGAGGATGGTCCCATGCACCACTCACCCGAACCGCACGACCTCGACACGGGCACCCTGGCCCACTTCGTCGGCGCAGCAGCCGTTTCCGCCGTCCAGGACGGGCTCGCCGCCCAGGGTTTCGCCGATCTGCGCGTTTCCCACGGCTACGTCTTCCAGCGCCTCCTGGACGCACCGCCCACCATCGGGGAACTCGCCGAGAAGCTCGGTATGACCCAGCAGGGAGCCTCGAAGGCCGTCGACGAACTGGAGCGGCTCGGTTACACCGAACGCCTTCCCGATCCCCGGGACGCCCGTGTGCGCCGCGTCTGGCTGACTCCTCGGGGGCACGGGGCCGTCGCCTCCGCCCGTCGCGTCCGGGGGACCCTGGAGGAGCGGCTCCGGCGGCGTCTGGGCGAGGAGTCCCTCGCCACCGTGCGCTCCCTGCTCACCGACCTCCTCGACGAGCTCGGCGGCACCGAGGCCGTGCGGCGGCGCGAGGTCAGGCCGCCGCGCTGACAGCACGCCTGACACACGAACGGCCGCCCTCCTCCACGGTGGAGGCGGGCGGCCGTCAGCGTCGGTTCCCCCGAAGGGGCGGTGGCCCCTCTAGCAGCCGGGGAGGCGCTCCAGCAGGTACATCTCGACGCGGTCCAGCGACACGCGCTCCTGGGACATGGTGTCGCGCTCGCGCACGGTCACCGCGTTGTCCTCCAGGGTGTCGAAGTCCACCGTCACGCAGAACGGGGTTCCGATCTCGTCCTGGCGGCGGTAGCGGCGGCCGATCGCGCCGGCGTCGTCGAACTCCACGTTCCAGCGCTTGCGCAGCAGGGCGGCGAGGTCGCGGGCCTTGGGCGAGAGGTCGGCGTTGCGCGACAGCGGCAGGACGGCGGCCTTGACCGGGGACAGGCGCGGGTCCAGGCGCATCACGGCGCGCTTCTCCAGCTTCCCCTTGGCGTTGGGGGCCTCGTCGACGTTGTACGCGTCGAGCATGAACGTGAGCACCGCCCGGTCGACACCGGCCGCGGGCTCGATGACGTAGGGGATGTAGCGCTCGTTGCTCTCCTGGTCGAAGTAGGACAGGTCGACACCGGAGGCTTCGGCGTGCGTCTTGAGGTCGAAGTCGGTGCGGTTGGCCACGCCCTCCAGCTCGCCCCACTCGCTGCCCTGGAAGTTGAACCGGTACTCCAGGTCCACGGTCCGCTTGGAGTAGTGGGAGAGCTTGTCCTGCGGGTGCTCGTACAGGCGCAGGTTGTCCTTGGCGATACCCAGGTCCAGGTACCACTGGTGGCGCTGGTCGATCCAGTACTGGTGCCACTCCTCGTCACTGCCCGGCTTGACGAAGAACTCCATCTCCATCTGCTCGAACTCACGGGTCCGGAAGATGAAGTTGCCCGGGGTGATCTCGTTGCGGAACGACTTGCCGATCTGGCCGATACCGAAGGGAACCTTGCGGCGGGCGCTCTGCTCGACGTTCTTGTAGTTGACGAAGATGCCCTGCGCGGTCTCCGGGCGCAGGTAGGCGAGGCCCTTCTCGTCCTGGATCGGGCCCAGGTAGGTGCGCAGCAGGCCGTTGAACATGCGCGGCTCGGTGAAGGAGGCCTTGGCACCGCAGTTGGGGCAGGCGATCGCGGCCAGGCCCTCCTCGGGCTCCCGGCCGTGCTTCTCCTCGTAGGCCTCGATGAGGTGGTCCGCGCGGAAACGCTTGTGGCAGGACTGGCACTCCGTGAGGGGGTCGACGAACTCCTTCACGTGGCCGGACGCCTCCCAGACCTCACGGGCCAGGATCACGCTGGAGTCCAGGCCGACGACGTCGTCGCGCTCCTGCACCATCGAGCGCCACCACTGGCGCTTGACGTTGTTCTTCAGCTCCACGCCAAGGGGGCCGTAGTCCCAGGCGGCGCGCAGACCTCCGTAGATCTCACTGGAGGGGTAGACCAGACCTCGGCGTTTGGCGAGGTTGACCAGTGCGTCCATTGCCTCTGACTTGGCGGCCATGGGTGACTCTCCATCCGGCTGGCGGTCGGTGGATCGCGGTTCGCGATACATCGTCGGGTGTGTGGGAGGGCGGTTCGCGCGCGGAGCCACGGATGTGGCGCGCCGGGCGACCGCTTCCCCCCAGGCTAGAGCAATCCGCAGACGGCCGCGCACCCTTCGCCAGGGGCGCGGCCGTCTCGGAGCGGGGCCGCTCAGGAGGGAGCGTCGCCGCTGGTGAGGATCTCGAACGCGGAGGGTTCGTCGATGGCCCGGGAGAGCAGCGGGACCGCGGTGACCTTGACCTCGTAGTCCGACAGGGCCCGGCGGTAGAACCCGGCGCCCTCCCATTCGGTGACCACGGTCCACAGGGTCGGTTCGTCGGCGGCGCGGCCGATGCGGTGGCCTCGGAAACCGGGCCGCCGGGACAGGACGTCGACGGCGGCGTCGGCGTCGGTTCGGAAGGCCTCGGTCTCGGCCTCGGGCACGGAGTAACGGGTGATGACGATCACGGGTCCATTGTCGCGCAGGGACGCCGCGGGCCGACCCGGAGCACCTCCGGGCCGGCCCGGCCGACCTCCTGCCCCCGACCGCGAGGGGAACGGCCCCTAGTCCCAATGCTGTTCAGTTAAGGCGTTCAAGGGTCTGTCAACACCGCGATGTCCACGGTGGCCTTGTACGTGGTCCGATCCACCCCGTTGGAGCGGGCGTGGTACTTGGAGATCGCGCGTTTGACCACCCGAGGCACTGTGCGTAGACGCCGCTCGGGCAGCAGGTTCGCCAACACCTGCCGCCCGAGCAACCCCCGCACGTCGATGCGCTCGCCAGCGATGACGTTCTCGGCCCGCACCAGCAGGTCGCGGGCGCTTTCCACCGCCACCGCGAAACTCGCCCGCAGCGGGCTGTGCCCGGTAGCGGTCAGCGCGTCAGCGATCGCGCACCGCACCACCTGGTAGGTGGCCAACAGCGCCCACACCTCCTGTTCCAGCCCCTCGGGGTCCTTGGCCCGCAGCACCCGGCGCCCGAGCAGGGCCGACTTCAGCTCGCAGTAGGCGGTCTCGATCTCCCACCGCTGGTGGTAGAGCGCCACCAGACCCGTGGCCGGATACAGGTCGGGATCGGTCAGAGTGGTGGCCAGCCGGTAGGAGCCGGTGCGCTCGCCCTGGTCTGTGGCGATGGTGATCTGGGCTTGGATGAGCCGCATCCGTACCTTGCCGCGCTGCACCAGCCAGGTGCCATCGCCCAAACGACGAAGGCGGCGGGGTTTGCTCTGCGAGCCCATCCGAACCAGGAGCTGGGCCCCGCTGGCATGAAGATCTTTGAGCAGGTCGGCGGCGTCGAACCCGCGATCGGCCAGGATGAGCTGGCCCGGACCCATGGCTGGGAGCAGACGGGCGGCCATGGTGGTCTCGCCCTGGGTGACGGGTCCAAAGACCGCGCCCAGCAGTGCCCGGGATCCGGTGGCGACCAGGGCGAGCAACCGTACTTGGGGGTAGCCGGCCCCGGCCCAGCGGGTGGCTCCGCTGGAGCGGTGCACGGCCCGGTTGGCTTGTGTGGCGGGTACGTCCAGCAGGGTGCCGTCGATGGCGCACACCAGCAGCCCGTGGAAGCGGTGGGCGCTGTGGGTGGGGCCAGAGAGCAGCTCGAACAGAGCTTTGAGGGGTGCTGGGCCCAGGCGTTTGCGGGCGTAGAACAGTGCGGAGGCGGCCGGTTGGGTGCACAGGCTCACCCCGGCGGTGAGTTTGCGCCACAGGGCGGGCCAGCCGCAGTGGGTGAAGAGTCCGGCTGTGAGCAGGAGGTAGACGACCACGCGGGAGGGAAGCAGGCGTGAGCGTCGTTGGTGGCTGTTGGATTCCTCCAGGACGGAATTGACCATCTCAAAAGGCACGATCTGGGTGAGTTCTCCCAGGTGGCCGGGGGCCAGGGCGCCGGGTGCGTGGTGGGTCTGTCGGGTCGTGACACAATGGTCGGGCAAGGGGCTCCTTGGGAACAGCTGGGGTGAGATACAGCTGTCCTACCAGGGAGCCCCTTCTTCGTCTGGGTCAGGGTTGACGGACCACCACAACCCTTAACTGAACAGCATTGCCCCTAGTCCTTGCCGAAGACCCGGTCGACGACCCTGGCCGAGGCGTGGCCGTCGTCCAGGGGGCAGAACTGGTCGACGAACGCCCGGTAGGAGTCCCGGCTCTGCGCGGCGACCTCGTCGATGTCCAGCAGGGCCCCGATGACGTCGTCCGACCGGGTCAGCAGCGGCCCGGGCGCTGTCTCCTCGAAGTCGAAGTAGAACCCGCGCAGGTTGTCCCGGTAGCTCTCCAGGTCGTAGGTGAAGAAGAGCATGGGGCGGCCGGTGTTGGCGAAGTCGAACATCATCGACGAGTAGTCCGTGACCAGTACGTCGGTGATCAGGAAGAGCTCCTGGATCTCCGGGTACAGGGACACGTCGTAGACGAAGTCCTCCCCCACGATCGGAACGCTGTCGACCACGCGGGGGTGGCGGCGCACCAGCAGGACGTGGTCGTCGCCGAGCTTTTCGTACATCCGGCGCAGGTCCAGGTGCAGGTCCAGCTTGTGCTTGCCGCGCGTGTAGTACTTGTCGTCACGCCAGGTGGGCGCGTACAGCACCACCTTCTTGCCCTCGGGCAGGCCGAGCAGGCGCCGGGTGCGTTCGGCGACGGCCTCGCGCTCCGGGGAGAAGAAGATGTCGTTGCGCGGGTATCCGGTCTCCAGGATCTCCCCGTCGAACCGGAAGGCGCTGCGCAGGATCGGGGTCGCCCAGGGG
Organism: Nocardiopsis sp. iso_40; assembly: GCF_056173285.1. Classification (NCBI taxonomy): domain Bacteria; kingdom Bacillati; phylum Actinomycetota; class Actinomycetes; order Streptosporangiales; family Nocardiopsidaceae; genus Nocardiopsis; species Nocardiopsis sp. iso_40. The sequence goes on from NZ_CM149666.1 coordinate 4,268,775, forward strand.
CTCGGTGAGACCAGGTAGTCCCACTGCCGGGTCTCCCAGGCGAGCTTGTCGAAGTAGTCGCGCGACTTGCCGCGGATGTTCTCCACGTCGAAGCCGATCCGCTTGAGCATCGAACCGTGCCAGGTCTGCACGACCACCTGGTCCGGGTGGCGGTGGAACCATGCGGGCTGGCGGGAGTTGCTGACCAGGTAGCGGCTCCGGGCCAGTTCCCGGTAGTACTCCTCGCCCCGGTGCCGGACCGGGGTGAGGTCCTCGGGCAGGCGCACCTGCCCGTCGGCGACCAGCCAGGACATGGGGTAGTCGGCCCAGCGCTCACGCCCGCGCAGCTCGGCGTAGATGCTCTGCGGGCTGTCGGAGTACTGGCGTCCGGTGTAGGTGTCGAAGAGGACGCCCTCGGTGATCGGCTTCGCCCGCTGGGCCGGGTAGAAGGTCTCCCGGAGCTCGCGCTGGGCGAAGGCCCCGCGTTCGGCGGGCCGCAGGTCGGTGCCGACCTGGAGCACCGGGATGCCGCGCCCCTGGTAGGAGAGCGTGTAGGTGCGCTCGGGGGTCTCGGTCCCCAGCGGCAGTCCGTGGATGAGGGTGTCGGTGAACTCCACTCCCACGTCGACGCTGCCGGCCGGGGCTCCCTCCTGCGCGGACTCCTCGCTGACCCGCCCCCACACCTGGTAGGAGCCGGTGGGCAGGGACAGTTTGCCGGACAGGGTGGGAATGCGGGAGGGGTCGAAGCGGGCGGTGAAGCGGCTTCCGGAACGCTCCACCCGGAGCCGGTGCTCGTCCTCCCTGCCGCGCGCCTTCACGACCAGGCCCAGGTTGACCCCGCTGGCGAACTCCCCGCCGAGGACGAGGACGCGCTCCTGCCATTCGGCGCGGTCGACCAGGGGGTGGGCCCGGCCCGCTCGCAGCTTCAGGTGACCGGTGGCGGTCCGTTGCACCGCCAGCTCCTGCTGGGCGCCCTCGGAGTTGTAGGGGGCGGTGGCGACCTCGTCGGGCAGGACCAGGGGGACGGTCCGCTGGTCGGGGGTGACCAGGTGGGCGTCCCACTCCTCCTGCCGGATCACGCCGCCGCACTCGCTGAGTCCGCGGGCGAAGAGCTCCTCGGCCCGCACGACGGCGTCGAAACGGCCGCCCTGGATACTGACCGGGTAGCTGAGCACGGCAGTGCCCGGACGCCGGACCAGCCTGAGCTCGGTGGCCTCGGCCGCGGGCGCGGACAGCAGCTCGCCGCTGAGGGAGAGTTCGGCGGTGCGGCTTTCGAACCGGTGCTCGGTGACCCGGGCGCGTTCCGGTTCCACGCTGATGACGAGGTGGCGGTCCTTGTTCCAGTGCGGACGGACCCACACGTCGTCGCCGACGCTCTGGTAACCGGGGCGCTCCGGCGGGCCGGAGACCGGGTTGGAGACGATGCGGCGCCGGGTCAGGCTGCGGTTGAACACCACGAGCTCGATCTTCCAGTCGCCGGGCTCCCACCTGCCGGAGGTGCGCAGTCGGCGCGGGTCCACGACGACCGTGAAGCCGCCGTAGTCGTGCCGCGCGGAGTCGGGCAGGTCGGGCAGTCGGTACTCGGCCGCCAGCCGGGTCCGCACCGGAACCCGGACGCGGCGCCGGGTGGCGGTGTTGACCACGAAGCCGACGATGTGCTGCTGCCAGCGCTTGCGCGCCCGCAGGTTGCGGATGCCGACGCGGCCGCTGACGTGCAGTCGGCCGTCCTCCCAGTGGACGTTCTCGGTCTTCTGCCGGACCTTGATCTCGTCCTCGAGGCGGTAGATCTCCCTGGGGACGGCCTTGGCCGGGTCCTTGGCCTCGAAGAAGGGGTAGCGGACGTAGTAGCCGAGCCCCTGGCGGACGACGGTGGCCTTCTTGATCTCGACGCTCTTGGCGAAGGTCGCGACCTCCAGCACGTCGTCCAGCCGCCGCTTGCGCACCAGGTGGTACAGCAGGCGGTTCAGCACGTTGAGCTCGCGCAGAAGGGTGTCCGGCACGTGGTCGAGGAACCCGTTGAGCAGGTCCAGGACGCTCTGGCGGACCTCCTCGTCGGCGTCGTCGAGCCGCAGCAGCAGGCGGTGGAGTTCGCCTTGCAGGAGGGTACGGTCCCAGAGCTGGCGGTCGGCGCCGGTGAGCTCCGCGCCGAGTTCGCCCATGGCGGCGAGACGCCGGATGAGGGCGTCCTTCTCCAACGGGGTGCCGGAGCTCTCGCGTTCGCGCAGGAGCAGGACCGGGGCGGGCAGGACGTCCACGGCCCGGGCCAGAAGGGTCGCACGGCGGATGTCGAGGTCGTCGTCCTCCGGCGCGAGGGCGTGGACGGGCAGGGAGTCCCAGAACTCCCTGCGCCAGAGCCGGTTGCCCAGGGTGGCGTCCGACACCAGGCCCGGCACGGCCCGGGGGTCCTCGGCGAGCCGGTGGCGTCCGAACCTGCGGTGTGCCCTGGAGGGTGCGGCGCCCAGTTCGTTGAACCGGTGGACGTTACCGATGACCAGGTCGGAGCGGGTGTCGGCGGCACTACGGGCGAGGTAGGCCAGGGCGTAGCCGGTCAGCGCGTCGGAGCCCTCGATGAAGAGCAGGTGGCTGCCGCTGGCCGCGGCGCTGCCCCGGGAACGCGCCTCGGGGTGGTGCGGCGCCGGCTCGCCCGGCAGGAGGGTGACGCGCAGCCCCGCGGGCGGCGCCTGCGCGAAGGCTTCGGCCGCGACGAGCCCGTCCTCGCGAGCGGACTCGACCGCCTCGTCGCCCTGGTCGCCCTCCTCGGGCCGGGACTCGTCGGGCCCGGGTCGGTCTCCCTCGTCATCCCCGTTCGTGTCCTGGTCGACGGCTTCGTCGGCGGCCTCGGAGCCGCTGTCAGGGGACTTTCGCCCGCCGTCGGTGGTGCGGACCGGCACGAGGACGACCTCGGTGTCCGCTCGTGCGGCGGTGCTCTGCGCCGCCTCCCCGTGCTGGCTCTCGTCGCGCTGACGGGCCAGGGAGTCGAGACAGTTCTGCAGATGCGGCTCGGTGACGTCGAACGTCACGATGACTGTGGGTTCGGGCACGGAAGTTGACACCCTCCGGAGGGTTCGTCGCTGTGCGACGCGCGGGAACCGTGGTGCGGACGGTCCGCGTTAGTTCAGACGGCCAATAACTGAATGTAGACGGTTGACGACCCGTCGCGTGCCGGCCCCCGAACAGCCGGGATGCGGGTACGAGGGGGATGTGCGCGGCGGTGCGGCCGTGCCTGCGCCCGGCGCTGTGCCAGGGCCCTGCACTAGGGTCAGATCCACGATTATCACAGGCCCCGAGGCACGGTGTGCACACCAGCCGGGCGAAAACGCCCGGTCCGGGGGTCTGCGGCACGGGACACAGGAAGAGGAACAGTCGGCGATGACCTCTCCCGAGCACGAGGACGAGCAGCGGCGGCCCGGCCCGGGCCGGCCGCTTCCACCAGGGGACTCCCTTTTCACCCCGGGCGCGGGTCGGCTGCGCCGTGCGGTGGAGCGGCGCAGCGCGGTGCCGCTCGTGTGGTTGCACCAGCGGCCCCGGTGGCTGCCCCCCGCGGTGTTGGGAGCGCTGTTCGTCGCGGGACTGATGGCGCCCGGCTGGCTGGGTGCGCTGTGCCTGCTCCTGGTGGTGGCGTCCTTCCTCTGGTTGGCTTACCTGACCTGGCCCTCGCTCAACCGGCAGCAGCGGGTCCCGCGGATCCTGATGGTGTCGGTGGTCCTGGTGCTGGCGGTGGCGCGGATGCTCGGGTTCTGAGATTCGGAGCACCTCCGCCAATTTTGACAACCATTTTCGTTTTCGTCATACTGGGTGAGTGTCTGCCCAGTTCAAGGGGGCCGGGGGCCGGGCCTCCGAAACCCCTCCCGCCTTCCAGGCCATCGACGCGCACGCCGCCTACGACGGCGTCCCCGTCCTCAACGGCGTCAGCGTCGACATACCCGCGGGTCAGACCATGGCCGTCCTGGGGCCCAACGGTTCGGGCAAGTCGACCCTGATGCGCGCGATGCTCGGTATCGTTCCCCTCACTTCCGGCGAGATCCGGATCCACGGCACTCCCCTGCGCCGGTTCCGCGGCTGGCGCCGGATCGGGTACGTACCCCAGCGGCTCACCGCAGGAGGCGCCGTGCCCGCCACCGTGCGCGAGATCGTCGCCTCCGGACAGGTCGCCGCGCGCCGACGCCTCTCCTTCACCACGAAGGACGACCGGGCCGCCGTTGACGAGGCCCTCGACACCGTCGGCCTGTCCGACCGGGCGGGGGACGCCGTGCGCGAGCTCTCCGGCGGCCAGCAGCAGCGGGTGCTCATCGCCCGCGCGCTCGCCGGACGGCCCGACACCTTCGTCATGGACGAACCCATGGCCGGGGTGGACGCGGAGAACCAGCGCGCCCTCGCCGGGGCCATCACCCGGCTGCGCGACCAGGGCAGCACCGTGGTCCTGGTCCTGCACGAGCTGGGCCCCCTGGAGGAGGTCATCGAACGCGCCGTGGTGCTGGAGCACGGCCGCGTCGTGCACGACGGCGAGGCGCCCGAGGCCACCGGGGAGTGCGCGCGCCCCGGGCACGAGCACCAGCACCCCCATCCCGATCCCAACGACCCCGACCCGAGCCCCGCGGACACCGGCACGGGCGCGGAGATGATCCGTCTGGAGGTGCCCCGCCGTGACTGAGCTGCTCCAGTACGAGTTCATGCGGCGTGCGCTGCTCGCCGCGCTGCTGGTCGGGCTGGTCACCCCGATCATCGGCACCTTCCTGGTCCAGCGCCGCCTCGCCCTGCTGGGCGACGGCATCGGCCACATCGCCCTCACCGGCGTGGCCCTGGGCCTGCTGACGAGCACCTCCCCCGTGCTGACCGCCGCCGTCACGGCCACCCTGGGCGCCATCGTCATGGAGCTGGTCAGGGTACGCACGCGCACCAGCGGCGACGTGGCCCTGGCCCTGCTGTTCTACGGCGGCATCGCGGGCGGCGTCCTGCTCATCGGGATGACCCCGGGGGCGAGCAACGCCACCCTGACGTCCTTCCTGTTCGGTTCGGTGAGCACCGTGGGCGAACAGGACATCTGGATCGTGGGTGTGCTGGCCGTGGGCGTGACCGTGGTCCTGGCGGTCTTCGGCCGCGAGTTGTTCGTGCTGTGCCAGGACGAGGAGGTGGCCAGGGCCCACGGGCTCCCGGTGCGCTTCCTGAGCATCCTGCTGGCGGTCACCGCCGCTTTGACCGTGGTGATCGCGATGCGGGTGGTCGGTGTGCTGATGGTGAGCGCCCTGATGATCGTCCCGGTCGCCGCGGCCCAGCAGCTGAGCCGCAGCTTCCGGGTGACGATGGGGCTGGCGGTCCTGATCGGCCTGGTCTCCTCGCTCGGCGGACTGACCACGGCCTTCTACTCGGACCTGTCCCCGGGGGCCACCATCGTGCTGCTGGCACTGGCGATCTTCTGCCTCTCGGTGGTCGTGGGCGGGGCCCTGCGCCGTGCGGGCAGGCGCCGGACACCGGAGCCCCTGCAGACCGTGCCGGGGGGTCCGGCAGATACGATGCCCCAGACAGATCGGGGGAGGGTGACACCATGAGCACACGACGCGAGGCCGTTCGGCAGGCGCTGACCGATGCCTCCGGTTTCCGCAGCGCGCAGGACCTGTACGCGGACCTGCGGGCCGACGGGTCGAAGATCGGTCTGACCACGGTGTACCGGGCCCTGCAGGCCCTGAGCGACTCCGGTGAGGTCGACGTGCTGCGCACCGACGACGGCGAGGCCGTCTACCGGGCGTGTGACACCGAGAGCCACCACCACCACCTGGTGTGCCGGACCTGCTCCACCGCGGTGGAGATCAAGGGTCCCACCGTGGAGAAGTGGGCCACGGAGATCGGTGCAGAGCACGGTTTCACCGGCGTGACCCACACGGTGGAGGTGTTCGGTACCTGCGCCGACTGCTCCCTGCGGGCCGTGCAGCAGACCTGACCCCGGAGAGGGGTCGTCGCGGGCCCCGTGCGCACCCGGCCGGGTGTGTACGGGGCCCGTCGTGCACACGAACTCCACACATTGGTTACCCGCCAGTAGCCATCCCGTGTCACGGCTGGGCCAGGCTGTGCGACCGTGTACAGACGAACCACGGCAGCGCTCCTGACGGCGCTGCTCATCACCCCGCTCCTGTCCGCCGCCCCCGCCTTCGCCGATTCGGCACCCGCCTCCCAGCCAGCCCCCCGCATCGTCACCCACAACACGTTCCTGATGCCCAAGGCCCTCTGCCCGAACTGGGGCCAGGACATCCGCGCCGACCTGATCGCGGACGACGGCGTCCTGTCCGGTCAGGACGTCGTGGTGCTCCAGGAGCTCTTCGAGAACTCCAGTGCCGGACGCCTGCGCGAGGGCCTGGCCGAGGAGTACCCGCACGCCACACCCGTCCTGGGCCGCTCGGAGTCGGGCTGGGACCGCACCACCGGCTTCCGGCACGAGACCGTCACCAACGGCGGGGTGAGCGTGCACAGCGTCTGGCCGATCGTCCGCAGTGAACAGCACGTCTTCACCAGCGCCTGCGGCGCCGACTGGTTCTCCAACAAGGGCTTCGCCTACGTGGAGCTGGACACCCCCGACGGCCCGCTACACGTGGTGGGCACCCACATGCAGTCCGAGGACGGTTCCTGCGGGGACGGGGAGGACGAGCGGATCCGCGGTCAGCAGCTGGACCAGATCCGTTCCGTACTGGAGGAGAAGGAGGTCCTCGACACCGAGCCGGTGTACCTGGCGGGCGACCTCAACATCGTGGGCGGCGGCCGGGAGTGGGACCGCGCGCTCGAACAGCTCGGCGCCGTGGAGCCCGTCGCCGCCAACGACACGGCCTCCTGGAACACCGAGACCAACTCGATCGCCGCCGAGGAGTACCCGGACTGGGCCCCGGAGCAGCTGGACCACGTCCTGCCGATCGGCGACGCGTCCCCGCAGACCTACGTCAACGAGACCCGGCCGGTGAAGAGCGAGCCCTGGACGGTCAGCTCCTGGGGCCGCGACTACACCTACGACGACTACTCGGACCACTACCCGGTGTTCGGCTCCACCGACCTGCCCTGACCGGACGCGCGGTGCGGGCGGCCGGGGCCGCCCGCACCGCGGGGCCGACACCGCGAGGGGCCGCCGCCCGTTACCGGGTGGCGGCCCCTCGCGGTGTCTACACCCGGCGTCCGTCGCCGGGCTCGCAGCGTTCCAGGGTGGGGCGCTTGGCGTTCACGCCGTCGCCGGAGGAGCGGCCGGTGAGGCGGCGGTGGATCCACGGGACGAGGAACTCGCGCGCCCAGTGCAGGTCCTCCTGGCGTGCGGTGCGCCAGTCGCGGGGCTCCGGGGGCGGCCAGGGCTGGTTCCAGTCGGAGTCCACCGGCAGGTCCAGGACCTCGCACACCCGCAGGGCGAGTCGGCGGTGGCCCTCCGAGGACAGGTGCAGGCGGTCCCAGTTCCAGGCCCGGGAGTCGGAGAGGACCTTCATGCTCCACACGTCGACCACGTCGCAGCCGTACCGGTCCGCGACGGCGCGCATGTGCATGTTGTAGGTGGCGATCTTGCCGCGCAGGTGCCGCATGACCGGCTGCCAGTTGGTGTCGAAGCCGGTGAAGACGACCACCCGGGCACCGGTGGCGCGCAGGTCCGCGACCATCGATTCGAAGATCTCGACGACCTGGTCGGGGTCGCTTCCGGGGCGGAGGATGTCGTTGCCGCCCGCGCACAGGGTGACCAGGTCGGGCTTCATCTCGACCGCGCGCGGGACCTGTTCGTCCCGGATCTGCGCGATGAGGCGCCCGCGAATGGCGAGGTTGGCGTAGCGGACCTCGGACACGTGCGCGGCGAGGTGTTCGGCCAGGCGGTCGGCCCAACCCCGATAGCGGCCGTTGGGCACGCTGTCGCTGTCCGGGTAGGGGTCGCTCATGCCCTCGGTGAAGCTGTCACCGAGGGCGACGTAGGACAGGATGTCCTTGCTTTTCAGGTCACCGGAGGATCCGGTAGGCACACCGCTCATGGTGTCCGATGATCCAACCCGACCCTCTGGTTACGCGACAGTAGGTTGGCGGTTCGCCGCCTTTTGCGGCGGAACTCACACCTCGGCGCACCCGGGAGGGCCGCCGACCGGGCGGCCCTCCCGACGGGTGTCAGCGGTCCTTCGTGAGCGGGGTCAGTTCGGGGCGCTTGGCGGTCACCGTGTCACCCGAGGACCTTCCGGTGAGCCTGCGTCCGATCCACGGCCCCAGGGACTCCTTGAGCCAGTGCAGGTCGTCCCTGCGCGCCTCGGTCCAGCTGACCGGCTCGGCCGCGGGCCAGGGCTCGTCCCAGCGCTGCCCGGTGGGCACGCCCAGGACCTCGGCCACCCGCAGAGCCAGGCGGCGGTGCCCCTCCGGGGACATGTGCAGGCGGTCCTCGTCCCAGGCGCGGGAGTCGGTCAGCACGTCCATGGACCACTGGTCGACCAGGAAGCAGTCGTACCTGTCGGCGATCGCGCGCACGTTCATGTAGTAGCGCGCGAACAGGCCGATGGTGCCGCGCATGTACCCGGTGGCCACGTTGACGCCGGTGAACAGCACGACCTGGCTGCCGTTGGCGCGCAGGCGGCTCACCGTGCGGTCCAGGATCTTCGCCAGCCGCTCGGGGTCGCCCGCCGGGCGCAGCAGGTCGTTGCCGCCCGCGCACAGGGTGACCAGGTCCGGCGCCATCTCCAGGGCGGGCGGGACCTGGTCCGTGACGATCTGGCGGATGAGCTTGCCGCGCACGGCCAGATTGGCGTATCCGATCTCGCCCACGTGGTCGGCGAGGTGCTCGGCCAGCCGGTCAGCCCACCCCCGGAAGACACCGCTGCCGTCCGGGTAGGGGTCGCCCACGCCCTCGGTGAAGCTGTCGCCGAGCGAGGCGAGCGTCATCCCCGGCCTGATCGGCGAGGTCTCCTCCGAGCGGTTCGTCTTGGCCATCACTTGGTCTCCTCAGCCACCGGGTTGGGCACGGCACCGCCGTAGCGGCGGTCCCGGCTCGCGTAGATCTCACAGGCCCGCCACAGGTCGCGGCGGTCGAAGTCGGGCCAGAGCGTCTCCAGGAAGACGAACTCCGCGTAGGCGGACTGCCAGAGGAGGAAGTTGGACAGCCGCTGCTCACCGGAGGACCGCACGAAGAGGTCCACGGGCGGGACGTCGGGGGCGTAGAGGTGCTGGGCCAGGGTGTCCTCGGTGATCTTCTCCGGGGAGATCCGCCCGGCGGCGGCCTGGCGGGCCAGTTCGCGCGCGGCGTCGACGATCTCCGCCTGCCCGCCGTAGTTCACACAGAACTGGAGGGTGAGCCGGGTGTTGTCCCTGGTCATCTCCTCCGCGTCCTTGAGCTCGCGGATGACGCTCTTCCAGAGCATCCCGGAGCGTCCGGCCCACTTGACGCGCACGCCGCGGGCGTGCAGCTCGTCGCGGCGGTTGCGGATGGTGTCACGGTTGAAACCGAGGAGGAAGCGCACCTCGTCGGGCGAGCGCTTCCAGTTCTCGGTGGAGAAGGCGTAGGCGGAGAGGTTGGGGATGCCCATCTCCAGAGCGCCCTCGATCACGTCGAAGAGGGAGGACTCACCGGCCTTGTGCCCCTCGGTACGCGGCAGGCCGCGTTCCTTCGCCCAACGGCCGTTGCCGTCCATGACCACGGCCACGTGGCGGGGCACCAGGTCGGCGGGGACCTCGGGGGGCCGAGCCCCGCTGGGGTGCGGGACGGGCGCGGCGTGGTCCCGCTCACGCCGCTTACCGTTGTCGAAGCTGAACAGATTCAAGAACGCTCCACATGGCGCAGTGATCGGATTCCGTTTTCCAGGTGCCACTGCAGGTAGGCCGCAACCAGCCCGCTGCACTCGGAGCGATGCCTGCCGTCGCTGGCGTCGGCGCTGTCCCAGTCGCCCCCGAGCAGCGCCGACATCAGCCGGAGCGTCTCGGGCGAGGGGTGCGTGGAACCGTGCGGACGGCACACCGAGCAGACCATACCGCCCGCGTGGACCGCGAACGCACGGTGCTCCCCCCGACTTCCGCAACGGGCGCACTCGGTCAGGGCGGGGGCGTACCCGGCGACGGCCAGGGAGCGCAGGAGGTAGGCGTCCAGGACCAGCCTGGAGTCGTGGCTTCCCTCCCCCAGGGTACGCAGGGCGCCGATGAGCAGGAGGAACTGGCGCAGCGCCGGGTCCTTCTCCACGGCGACGACCTTTTCCGCGGTTTCCAGCATCGCGGTGGCCGCCGTGTAGCGGGAGTAGTCGGACACGACCGTCTTGCCGTAGGCGCGTACGGTCTCGGCCTGGGTGATGACGTCCAGGGTCCGGCCGGTGTGCAACTGGAGGTCGACATGGGTGCACGGCTCCAGCCGGGCGCCGAAGCGCGACTTGGTGCGGCGCACGCCCTTGCCGACGGCGCGCACCAGCCCGGTGCGGCGGGTCAGGAGGGTGACGATACGGTCGGCCTCGCCCAGCTTCTGGTTGCGCAGGACGACGCCCTCGTCGCGGTAGAGACTCACATCCCCATTGTCGCGGATGGCGACGACCGTCTCGCGCGGACGCCCAGCCCCTTGAGCTGGTTCATTACGGTTTGGATTCCCTTTTCACAGTATTTGCTCTACTCTCACGCGCTAGGGCACACGGTTTCGGGCCCACCGCCCCTCCCCCGCGGCATCATCGCCCGGAACCGGAAGAAGAGCCCGCCCAGCATCAGACCACCGATTCCACACGTGGTCATGGGCACGGGAAGAACCGACCCGGGGAAGACCACAGGCCCCGGCGGCGGAACCCCGTCGGGACCGCGTGTACCCGACCGCCCCGCAGGGGTGCCCGAACGATTCCCGATCCCGGTACGGAAGGCAGAGCGATATGGCGCGAGGTCGCCGAGGCAGGCGCAGGACGAGCGCTCGCGAACAGCGCTCGGACCGTGAAGGACGGCGCGGCAGGGTGCCGCTGGTGGCCGGTATGGTCGCGGTCCCCGTGGGGCTGACCCTGGCCGGGGCCCTGGTCCTCACCGGGCTCGGCGAGGACCCGGACCCCGCGGACGGCACGACCGCCGCCGACGGCGCCGGCAGTGGGTTCGGTGGCACCGCGGCCGACGACTCCGGGGTCCCGGACACGGAGCCCGAGGACGATTTCTTCGCCACACCCACCAGTGCTCCCGGTACCGCCGAACCGCGGGGGGACAGCGCCCCGAAGAGCTCCAGCGTCACCGGCTCCTCCGCCACGGAGGAGTCCGCGGGGTCCGACGAGCCCGAGGGCTCCGCCGACGGTGGGGGCGGCCGCGGTGGCGGAGGCGGCAACGGCGGCGGGAACGGTGACGGGGGCCGCGGAGGCGGCGGCCAGTCCGCCGACGGCTCCTCGTCGACCTCGGCGGTCGTGAACCTGGTCAACGACGAGCGCGCATCGAACGGTTGCGACCCGGTGCACGTGGACGACCGGCTCACCAGCGCCGCTCAGGAGCACAGCGAGGACATGGACGCCCGCGACTACATGGCCCACGAGAGCCCCGAGGGCGAGGGGCCGGGCGAGCGCGCACGGCGGCACGGCTACGACGCCTGGGGGGCGGAGAACGTGGCCAAGGGTCAGACCAGTGCCGAGCAGGTCATGGACGCCTGGATGAACAGCCCCGGCCACCGGGCCAACATCCTCAACTGCGACCTCGAGGCCATCGGGGTCGGTGAGTCCGGCAACGCCTGGACCCAGAAGTTCGGTTACGAGTAGTCGGAGGGCGTGCCGTCTCCGCGGCGGTTAGAGTGCGCGGTGTGAGCATCGAGATCCGTCCCGCGGGCCGTGCCGACCTCTCGCGGGTCCTCCGGCTGCTCGGCGAGAGGCACCCGGAGGACCCGCCGATGCCGGAGGCGGAGGCCGCCCGGGTCTGGTCGGAGATCGCCGCACAGGACGGGCGGACCCTGCTGGTGGCCCAGGACGGTTCGGGTGAACTGCTGGGCACGGTGGACTGCGTGGTCATGGCCGATCTCGGCCGCGGCGGGCGGCCGTGCCTGGTCCTGGAGAACCTGGTGGTCGCCGAGGCGCATCGCCGCCGGGGCGTGGGCCGCCTGCTGCTGGCCGCCGTGCGGGGACTGGGCGAGCGGGAGGGCTGCCACAGGATCCGGTTCCTGGCCGCCGAGGACGCCTACGTGCACGCCTTCTACCGTTCCTGCGGGTTCACCCCCGGGGAGGGCGGCGGGTTCTCCCTCCACCTGTGACCTCGCTCCGGGGATCGCCCCTTACGAGCGGCCGATGCGGGCGTCCGGGGTGGAACGATGTGCACATGCGTGAGCTGAGTGAGTTGGTGGACGTCGAGCACCCCGCCTGGCCGGAGCTGGCCCTGAGGTGTGAGAGCAGCCCCCTGAACGTACTGGTACTGCCACCGGCCCCCGAGCACCGGGGCCGATGCCTGGTACGGCTCCAGGTGAGCGCCGGTTCCGTCCTGGGTGCGGTCGCCTTGGAGTCCGGCGGGCTCCTGCTGGACGACGGGTGGCTGCGGGTACACGGCGGCGGCTGCGCCGCTCTGCCCGGGCTGGACCAGGTCAACGACATGACCGGAGAGGTCGGGTCGGTGCGTCCGGCACGCCTGGTGGTCGCGCACGATGTGCTCGGCGGTGTCTTCGCACTCAACGGGCCGGAGACCGAGGCTCCGGACCACCCGGGAGAACCGGGTGGGATGGTCTACTTCGCACCGGACAGCCTGGAGTGGGAGCCCCTGGGTGCCGGCTACTCCGGCTGGTGGGAATGGATGTTGGCAGGGCGGTTGACCGACTTCTACGAGGGCCTTCGCTGGCCGGACTGGCGTGCGGAGGCCTCAGCCCTGCACCCGTCGACGGGCCTCACCGTGTACCCGTTCCTCTGGTCCGCCGAGGCGCAGGCGGACCTGGCCGCGACCAGCCGGCGTCCCGCTGCCGTGTCCGAGCTGGTCGGGGTGAACCGGGACTTCTGTTCCACTCTGGGGTTGGCCGACCCCGGGCACCTGGGCTCCTTCTGAACCCCGACCGCCGAACCCTGCGCCGGTCCCTGGAGCTGGGACCGGGACACGGGACGGGGCCCGCGACGTGTGTCGCGGGCCCCGTCCGCTCAGTGCCGGGGGTACCGGGCTCCCGTGCCAGGGGTGCCGGGTGGTGTGGGTCAGGCGCGGCCGATGGCGCTGCACACGGCCTTCAGGGAGGCGGTGGTGATGCTGCTGTGGATGCCCACGCCCCACACCGTCCTGCCGTCGATCTCGGCCTCCACGTAGGCGGCGGCGCGGGCGTTGCCGTCCTCGCCCATGGAGTGCTCCACGTAGTCGATGACCCGGACCTTGACGTCCACGTCGGCCAGCGCGTCGCCGAACGCGGAGATGGGGCCGTTGCCGGTGCCCCTCAGCTCGCGGATCTCACCGTTGACGCGGGCGTCGGCCTCGATCGTGTACGTGCCGTCCTCGGAGGTGCTGGAGCGGTGCGCCAGGACCGCCACCGGGCCGCGCTCGGCCAGGTAGGTCTCGGAGAAGATCTCCCAGATGCGCTCGGCCGGGAACTCGCCGCCCTCGGCGTCCATGAAACTCTGGATGACCTGGGAGAACTCGATCTGCAGCCGGCGCGGCAGGTCCAGGGAGTGGTCCCGCTGCATGACGTAGGAGACGCCGCCCTTGCCGGACTGGCTGTTGACCCGGATGACCGCCTCGTAGTTGCGGCCCACGTCCTTGGGGTCGATGGGCAGGTAGGGCACGTCCCAGGGGTAGTCCTCGACCTGCTTGCCGGCCTCGGCGGCGCGGGCGTCCAGGTCGGTGAAGCCCTTCTTGATGGCGTCCTGGTGGGAGCCGGAGAAGGCCGTGTAGACCAGGTCGCCGCCGTAGGGGTGGCGGGGCGCGACGGGCAGCTGGGTGCAGTGCTCGACCGTGCGGCGGATCTCGTCGATCCGTGAGAAGTCGATCTCGGGGTCGACGCCCTGGCTGAACAGGTTCATGCCCAGGGTGACCAGGCAGACGTTGCCGGTGCGCTCACCGTGCCCGAACAGGCAGCCCTCGACCCGGTCGGCCCCGGCCATGACGGCCAGTTCCGCCGAGGCCACGCCGGTGCCGCGGTCGTTGTGCGGGTGCACGGACAGGACCACGTGCTCGCGCCGGGTCAGGTTGCGGCTCATCCACTCGATCTGGTCGGCGTAGACGTTGGGGGTGGCGCGCTCGACGGTGGCGGGCAGGTTCAGGATGATCTCGCGACCCGGGCCGGGCTGCCAGACGTCCATGACCGCTTCGCAGACCTGCAGGGCGAAGTCCAGCTCGGTGTCGACGAAGATCTCCGGCGAGTACTCGTAGCCGAAGTACTCGGTCCCGGCCAGGTACTGCTCGGCGAAGCGCATCACGTGCCGGGTGCCCTCGACGGCGATGTTCTTGCATGCCTCGCGATCCACCCGGAACACCACGCGGCGGAAGGTGGGCGCGGTGGCGTTGTACAGGTGCACGGTGGCGCGCCTGGCGCCGACCAGGCTCTGCACGGTGCGTTCGATCAGGTCCTCACGGGCCTGGGTCAGCACGGAGATCTGTACGTCGCCGGGGATCAGGTCGTCCTCGATCAGCGACCGGACGAAGTCGAAGTCGGTCTGACTGGCCGAGGGGAAACCGACCTCGATCTCCTTGTAGCCCATCCGGACCAGCAGCTGGAAGATCTCGTGCTTGCGTGCGGAGTCCATCGGCTCGATCAGCGCCTGGTTGCCGTCGCGCAGGTCGGTGGACAGCCAGCGGGGGGCCTCGGTGATGGACTTCGAAGGCCAGGTGCGGTCGGGCAGGTCCACCGGAGCGAAGGGCTCGTAACGATGGAAGGGCATGGGGCTGGTCTTCTGCTGCGGCACCATAGCGGTGTGGCTCCTCGGGAAATTGTGGCGCGTGATGTCGTGGTCGACACGGCAAGCCGAAGTCCCGCGGCGAGGGGCCGACCGTCTAACGATCCCCGCCGCGGCCACTAAGGAGGAGCAGCTCGCGCAGCATAACGATCGTCACGCTAGCAGACGCCGGGGAAAATCCGGTACCCGATGTCCACAGTGTGGGACGACCCCGGCTTGGCCTGCGACGACTGAGGAGCTTTCGGCCGATTTCAGATGATCGTTCAAAACGGGTACCTCGACTTCAAGATATAGCCGTTGGCGGTTACCCTGGAGGGGAACCCTTCAGTGCTAGGGGGGTCATACGGATTCCGTCGGCGGGACCCAGGGTGCGGCCAACACCCGAGGCCAGCATCGCCGCGCAGAGCAAGCCACGTAAGCCGCGCCGACGCCGGGCCGGTACCGCCGACGGAAATCCTTCCTTCATCCACGCCCGCCCGGGACCCGGGGCGGGCGTCTCCGCGCCGGGGCGGCCACGGACCCCGGGCACGTCCCACGACGACACCCCTCCCCGACCGCCCCGCTTCGATCGCCTTAGGCGAGCGGCCAGCACAGGGGGACCCGGTACCGAATGGCCACATGCGGCCACGCTGGGTGTGCGAACGGTGACGGAAAAAGCGGGCTTCACGTGGCAAGGCCGCCAAACTAGTCAGAATGCTTCCATGGCTACGCAAAGTTAGCCATATTGACAGGTTGCGGCGTCCCGATCTCCAATATCGCCACGTGTTCGAAGCCTCACCCCCCGCTCATGGAGGCATCGTGGACCACCCGTCCCCCGCTCCCCTGCTCAGAAGAACCCTCGTCCCCGTGGCCGCAGGCGTGCTCCTGCTGAGCACCCTGGCCACCGGCAGCGCCACCGCGGAACCCTCGTACGACCTGTACGAGATCACCGGCGTGCACACCGCCCAGGAGCGCTCCGAGATCGCCGCGACCGGCGTGGCCATCGACCACGTCGGTGAGGACTCGGTGCTGGTCACCGGTTCGGTCGAGGACGTGGCCGAGCTCGACGACCTTGGTTACGCCCCCGACCCCTTCGACGTCCCCGGGACCCTCGCCAGCCCCGACCCCGGGTACACCACCTACCCCGAACTGCTGGACATCGTCGACGATGTCGTCGCGGACCACCCCGGCCTGGCCTCCCAGCAGGTCTACGGCCAGTCGTACGAGGGCCGCGACCTGGTGGCGGTCAAGATCAGCGACAACGTGTCCGTGGACGAGGACCAGCCCGAGGTGCTGTTCGTCCACTCCCAGCACGCACGCGAACACCTGACCGTCGAGATGGCGGTCTACCTGCTGGACCTGCTCACCGACGGATACGGCGACGACCCCCGCATCACCGAACTGGTCGACAGCCGCGAGATCTGGATCCTGCCGAACGCCAACCCGGACGGCAGCGAGTACGACATGGCGGGCACCAACTGGCGGAACTGGCGCAAGAACCGCCAGCCCAACCAGGGGTCGTCGGCCATCGGCACCGACATGAACCGCAACTGGGACCACAAGTGGGGCTGCTGCGGCGGCTCCTCCGGCAACCCGAGCAGCCTCACCTACCGGGGCTCGGCCCCCGAGTCCTCCCCCGAGGTCGCGGCGATCGCCGACTTCGTCCGCGGCCGCGCGGTCGGGGGCGAGCAGCAGATCACCAGCGCCATCGACTTCCACACCTACAGCGAGCTGATCCTGTGGCCCTTCGGCTACACCTACGACGAGGCCACCGAGGGGATGACCCAGGAGGAGTACGACACCCACGAGGCGCTGGGCACGTACATGGCCCAGGCCAACGGCTACACGCCCCAGCAGTCCAGTGACCTGTACGTCACCGACGGCTCGATCAACGACTGGCTGTGGGCCGACCAGGGCATCGTGAACTTCACCTACGAGATGTACCCCCGGTCGTGGTGGGGCGGCGGCTTCTACCCGCCCTCCTCGGTGATCGGGCGCGAGACCTCCCGCAACGAGGAGGCCGTGCTGCGGCTGCTGGACTACGCGGACTGCCCCTACCGGATCATCGGCGAGGAGGAGGCCTACTGCGGCTGACCCGCACGGAGTCCGACAGCCGGGACGAACGGACCGGGGGGCGGCGGTGCGCCAGCGAAGAACACCGCCGCCCCTCGGTGCTGTGCGGCCCCCTCCCGCCGGTCTGGGAGGGGGCCTCGCCAGGGGGCCGGGGTGCAGGTCCGGCCCCCTGGCGGTCTGTGGGGTCCGGGCGCCGACGCGCCCGGACCGGGGTCGCCCGCCGGGGACTACGCGCCGGGCAGCGGCTCGAACTCCTTGACGGCGTCGATGGCCGGACCGTGCGGGGTGTTGGCCTCGCGCTCGATCATGATCTCGACCAGGACGGGGCGCGAGGTGGCCTGCGCCTGCTTGCGGGCCCACTCCAGGGACTCCCGGATCTCCCCGGGCTCCCAGACCCGGCGGCCGGAGCAGCCGTAGGCCTCCATGAGCTTGACGCTGTCGGTGCCGTACTCGTCGTAGTGGATGTCCACCTGGTAGTTCATGTCGAAGGGGATCGACGCCTGGCGGATCAGGCCCAGGTACTCGTTGTTGAGCATGATGATCACGTACGGCACGTTGTACTGCGCCGCGACCGCCAGCTCCTCGACCATGTACTGGAAGCCGTAGTCGCCGACGATGCCGACCACCTCGGCGTCCGGCTCGGTGTGCTTGAGGGCCTTCTTGACACCGATGGCGGCGGGGATCTCCCAGCCGAGCGGGCCCGCCTGGCCGCAGATCTGGTAGTGCCGCGGCTTGTACGCCTTCTGGTGCTGGCCGCCCCAGATCTGGTAGAGGCCGATGGCGGTGACGAAGTAGGTGCTGGAGTCGAAGACCTCGTTGATCTCCTTGTAGACGCGCGGCGCCTTGACCGGGACCGTGTCGAAGTCCTCGCGCCTGGTCAGGGTGGACTTGAGCTCGTTGACCCGGTCGATCCACGCACCCACCTGCGCGGTGGCCCTCCGGCGCCTGGCGGCGGCCAGCAACTCCTGGAGGAAGAGCTTGGCGTCGGAGACCACACCCAGGTCGGGCTCGAAGACCCGGCCGATCTGGGTGGCCTCGATGTCCACGTGGACGAACTTGCGCTCGCCCCGGTAGACGTCGATCTGGCCGGTGTGGCGGTCGGCGAAGCGCGCGCCCACGGCCAGGACCAGGTCCGACTCCAGGAAGGAGGCGTTGCCGTAGCGCTGGGAGGTCTGCACGCCGGTCATGCCCGAGTACAGGGGCGAGTCCTCGTCGAAGGAGCCCTTGCCCATGAGGGTGACCTGGACCGGCACCTGCAGGTACTCGGCCAGCTCGCGCAGGTCGTCGGAGGCCTCGGCCAGGATCACGCCGCCGCCGGCCAGGATGAGCGGGCGCTCCGCCTCCAGCAGCAGGTCCAGGGCCTTCTCCACCCGGGGCAGGTGCGGCTCGACCGTGTTGATCTTGAGTGCGGCGTCCAGTTCGGGGTCGTACTCGATCAGGTGCTGGGCGATGTCCACCGGGATGTCGACCAGGACCGGTCCGGGACGGCCCTCCTGGGCGATGCGGAAGGCCTCGCGGAAGATCCACGGGGCGGTCGCCGCCTCCTTGATCTGGACGGCCCACTTGGTGACGGGCTTGGCGATCTCGACGATGTCGACCGCCTGGAAGCCCTCCTTGTCCAACAGGTCGGTGCGCTGCTGGCCGGTGATGCACACGATCGGGACCGAGTCCGCGATGGCGGTGTACAGGCCGGTGATCATGTTGGTCCCGGCCGGGCCGGAGGTGCCGATCGCCACGCCGACCCTGCCGGTCGTGCGCGACCAGCCGTCGGCCATGTGGGTGGCGCCCTCCTCGTGGCGGACGGTGAGGTGTTCGATTCCGCCCACCTCCTCCATCGCCTTGTAGAGGGGGAGGATGGCCGCGCCGGGGCAGCCGAAGGCGGTGTCGACGCCCTCGTCCTTGAGGACCTCCACGACGGCGTTCATCGCGGGCATTTTCGCCATGGGAGCGAACCCTTCAGTGCTGGGGTGGCCGGGGCGCTCGGGGCCGGCCCCGTCTGGACGGGCCGTCCCCGGCGCCCCGGTGCTGGGTGCTAGGGGTGGGGCGGCGTTCTCGCCTGCCTCCCGGGTGGGCCAACACCCGGGGGCGAGCACGGTGCCCCGTCATACGGACTGCTGTGGCTGTGGGTGCTGCTGGTGGTACTGCTGCTGGTGTGCCGGGCCACCGGTCCGGTGGGGCAGGGCCCGGCCGGGCGGGTGCTACTCGCCGTCGCGGCCGGAGAGCTGCTCGACGACCTTGAGCAGGGCGGAGTGGTCCAGGCCGCCGTGGCCCTGGTTCCTGAGCGCGGCCACGTACTGCGCCACCTGCGAGCCCAGCGGGATGGCCACCCCGGCCGCGCTCGCGGAGTCGGTGATGATGCGCATGTCCTTGTCGTGCAGGGCGATCCGGAAGCCGGGTGCGAAGTCGCGCTCGCGCATGGCCCTGCCCTTGCGCTGGAGCACGGTGCTGCCCGCGAGCCCGCCGCCCAGGACCTCCAGGCCGGACTCGGTGTCGACGCCGTGCGCCTCCAGGAAGACGAGGGCCTCGGCGAGGAGCTGGATGTTGCCGGCCACGATGAGCTGGTTGGCGGCCTTGACCGTCTGGCCGGAACCGTTGGGGCCGACCAGGACCGGGGTGGAGCCCAGGACGTCGAAGACGGGGCGCGCGGCCTCGAAGTCGTCCTGGGAGCCGCCCACCATGATGGAGAGCTTGGCCTCGATCGCGCCGGCCTCGCCGCCGCTGACCGGGGCGTCCAGGACGCGGAAACCGCGCTCGGTGCCGTCCGAGGCGAGCTCCCGGGAGACGTCGGGGCGGATGGTGCTCATGTCGATGACCAGGGTGCCGGGCTTGGCGTTGTCGTAGACGCCCCCCTCGCCGCGCAGGACCTGGTTGACGTCCGGGGAGTCCGGAACCATCGTGATGACCGCGTCGACGTCGGCGACCGCCTCGGCGATGCTCCCGCCGCGCAGGCCGCCCTCGGTCACCAGGGCGTCGACGCGCTCGGGGCTCTTGTTGACGCCGGTGACGCTGTAGCCGGCGCGAACGAGGTTGACGGCCATGGGCAGGCCCATGATGCCCAGACCGATGAAGGCGATCTTACGGATGGCCATGACGGCCCCTTTCAGACTGTGTGACTGGTGTGGATGGCGCGGCCGGGGCGACCCCTGGGGTCAGCCCAGCCAGCCGAAGCTCTGGGTGGTGGGGACGGTCGGCTTGTACTCCAGGCCGACCAGGCCCCGGTATCCGCCGGCCTGGGCGGCGGAGAGGAGTTCGTCGATGGGCAGGTCGCCGGTGCCGGGCTCACCCCTGCCGGGGGCGTCGGCGATCTGGATGTGTCCGAACTCGGCCGCGTGGTCGCGGACCACGGCGGCGACGTCGTCGCCGTTGACCGCGAGGTGGAAGAAGTCGGCGAGGAGCGCGACGTTCTCGGCCCCGGCCTCCTTGACCCTGGCGACGAAGGCGAGGCCCTCGGCCGCGGTCTTGAGCGGGTAGTCCTCGGATCCGCTGATGGGTTCGACGAGCACGGTGCCACCGACCTTGGCGACCGCCTCGGCGGCGGCGACGGTGTTCTCCAGCGCGAGGCGGTCCTGTTCGGCCGGGTCGACCCCGTCCTGGCGCAGGCCGTAGAGGGCGTTGAAGCCGGTGGTGCCGGTGCGCTCGGCGATCCGGGCGACCACCTCGGTGTTGGCGAGGAACTCGGCGGTGCGGGAGGGGTGGGACAGCACGCCGCGGTCGGGGCCGGGGAGCCGACCGGCGAAGAAGTTGAGGCCGCTGAGGCGCACACCGGCGGCGTCGAGGGCGTCGACGAAGGCGTCGACCTCCTCCTGTGCCGGGGTCGCGCTCTCGAAGGGCCACCAGAACTCGACGGCGTGGAAGCCCGCGTCGCGTGCGGCCTGGGGGCGCTCGTTGACGGGGAGCTCGGTGAACAGCAGGGAGCAGTTCACCGTGTACCCGAGTGTGTGGCTCATGCGTTGCCTCCGGCATCCACTTCCGTATTGCGGAAAGTAGTTTTCACTTTAAGGAATGCCTTGAGTGTGTGCCGGACCACCACCGCTTGTCAACCACCCCGACGACCGAACCCGACGGCGGGCAGCGCCGCGCCCGCACCCCGCCCCGCGCGAACACGACCCCCGGGCACCCCGCGAGCCCCACCGGTACGCAGGAACTTCACGGTTTCTTTGTCGGTAGACACAGATTCGACTGTTTTTCTCCGATCCCCCCTTGCCAGTGTTGACAAGGTCACACTGTCATCAACTAGAGTCCCTCCAATCCGTAATACGGAATCAGCTATCTGCACTATGAAAGCCCTGGCCGGTTCGAGGACCCCCGCCCCACGGGACGGGAGGTCGGCGCGCCGGCCGAGCAACGGGAGAACACATGCCCGAGAGCACCCCGGACACGTCGGGCAGCACACCCGACCCGGGTCTGGCGCGACTGAACGCCCTGTCCCGGGAGGAGCTGCGCACCGAACTCGCACAGTGCCTGAACGTGGACCGCTGGGTGGAGGCCGTCGCGTCCGAGGCGCCCTACGCCGACCGCGGGACCCTCCTCGCCCGGGCCGACGGCCACGCGCGCGGGATCACCGCCGAGGAGGTCGCCACCGCCCTGGACCGCCACCCCCGGATCGGGGAGAGGGCCGAGGGGCAGGACACCGAGTCGGCCTGGTCGCGCGGCGAGCAGTCCGCCTTCGCCGCCGACACCGACGACGCCTCGGCACGGGTCCAGCGGATCTTCACCTTCGCGCAGGGTGAGTACGAGGGAAGGTTCGGGCAGATCTACCTCGTGTGCGCCAGCGGCCGCAGCAGCCGCGAACTCCTCGCCGACCTGGTCGAGCGCCTGGACAACGACCGCGAGACCGAGCTGTCCGTGGTCGGTGAGGAGCTCCGCAAGATCTCCGGGCTCCGCCTGGTCAAACTCCTGGAGGCAGCATGAGCCACGTGACCACCCACATCCTCAACGCCGCCCTGGGCAGCCCCGCCCGCGACGTGCCCGTCCGGTTGGAGGCCGCCGCCGACCGCGACCGCACCTCCTGGAAGACCGTCGCCGAGGGGCGCACCAACGACGACGGCCGCGTGCCCGACCTGGGACCCGACCAGCTCACCGCCGGGTACTACCGCGTCGTCTTCGACACCGGGTCCTACTTCGCCGCGACCGGCCAGAAGGGGTTCTACCCCGAGGTCAGCATCGTGTTCGACCTCGCCGAGGAGGACCAGCACTACCACGTGCCCCTGCTCCTGAGCCCGTTCGCCTACTCGACCTACCGGGGTTCCTAGCCCGGTCCACCCCGTCCCGAGCCCGAAAGCGAGGCGAACCGCCCGGCCCCACCACGACCGTGACACCCAGACCTCTTCGAGTGCGTGACAGGTCCTTCCGCATGACCACAGCGGTCCTCCCTCATACGCACAGCGCACCGGCGCGCACACCGCGCACGGCGCGAGCGATGAAACCGAATCCACACGGATGGAGTTCACCCTGATGGGCATCAGACTCGGAGACAACCAGTACGGCAAGGCCGAGGTCCGCCTCGTCCACGTCCAGCGCGACACCGACGTCCACCAGATCAAGGACGTCAACGTCACCTCCCAGCTCCGCGGCGACCTGGAGGAAGTCCACACCGTCGGCGACAACGCCAAGTGCCTGCCGACCGACACCCAGAAGAACACCGTCTACGCCAAGGCCCGCGAGTGGGGCGGCGTCGGCGCGATCGAGGACTTCGCCCTGCGCCTGGCCCGGCACTTCGTGGACGAGCACGAGTACGTGCACGGCGCCCGCCAGGAGGTCCAGGAGTACTCCTGGGACCGGATCGCCACCGCGAAGGGCCCGCACGACCACGCGTTCTCCCGCCGCGGCGCCGAAACCCGCACCACCGTCGTCAACAAGGACGGCGACCGGGAGTGGGTGGTCTCCGGCTTCGAGGGACTCACCGTCCTCAAGTCCACCGGTTCGGAGTTCCACGGCTACCCGAAGACCCGGTACACCACCCTGAAGGAGACCGAGGACCGGATCCTGGCCACCGACGTCACCGCCCGCTGGCGCTACGTCGGTACCGACCACGACTTCGACAAGTGCTACGCCTCGGTCCGCGCCCTGTGCCTGGAGGCCTTCGCCGAGACGCACAGCCTCGCCCTGCAGCAGACGCTGTACGCGATGGGCACCGCCGTCCTCGAAGCCCACCCGGAGATCGCCGAGATCCGCTTCTCCATGCCGAACAACCACCACTTCCTGGTGGACCTGTCCCCGTTCGGCCTGGACAACCCCAACGAGGTGTTCTTCGCCGCGGACCGCCCCTACGGCAAGATCGAGGCCACGGTCGAGCGCGATGACGCCCCCGAGGCCGGCGACGCCTGGAAGACCGTTCCGGGATTCATCTGATCCCCTAACGCCGGGCAACCCCTTCGGGTTCCGCCCGGCGCCCTTCGGAACCCTCTGAACCCCGGGGCCCGCGCGTGCGGCCGGGCCCCGGATCCCCACCTCACGGATCCGATCCCCCCTCAGAGCCCGACCGGCCCCGAGGTCCCCCACCCGAGGTATGCCTCGCCTGCCCGCCGAAAGGCGGGCCACACCGGCCCTGCGCGTGCCCGGGAGCTGTGCCTCCCGAGCGTCCGGAGCCGGAGCGACACCACCGGGCAACCGCCCGGAGAACCCGGTCGCCCCCTCGGTGACCACCGATCGCAAAGGCTGGAAACTGGCCATGTCGAACAGTCCGTCCGCGAAGGACTCGGCCACAACAACTGCCACGAACCCCGCCCGCCCCGAGGACGAGAAGCTGCCCACGCGGCTCCTGCTCGTCTACGGGCTCCAGCACATCCTCACCATGTACGCCGGTGCGGTGGCACCGGCCCTCGTCATCGGCGCCGCCGCTGGGCTCGCGAACGACCCCTCCGCCATGGGAATCCTCGTCAGCGGCGCACTCCTGGTGGCGGGTATCGCCACCCTGCTGCAGACCGTCGGCCACCGGCGGGTCGGCGCGCAGATGCCCATCGTGGTGGCCTGCTCCTTCGTCCCCGTCAGCGCCATCACCGCCCTGGCCGCAGGCCAGGACGGCGAGAACCTGCCCGTCGCCTTCGGCGCGTCCATGGCCGCAGGTGTGTTCGCCCTGGTCCTGACCCCGTTCTTCGGGCAGCTGATCCGCTTCTTCCCGCCGATCGTCACCGGCACGATCATCACGGTGATCGGTGTCAGCCTGATGCCGGTGGCGGCCCGTTGGATCATGGACGGCAACGTCCGCGTCCTGGAGGACGGTTCCGAGGTCCCGGCCGCGCCGTTGGCCAACCTCGCCCTGGCCGGCCTGACCCTGGCGGTCATCCTCGTCGGTTCCCGGCTCTTCCCCGGCATCTGGGGACGGCTGTCCATCCTGCTCGGCCTGGTCGTGGGCACGCTCGTCGCGCTCCCGCTCGGCATGGCCGACTTCAGCCGGGTGGGCGAGGCGGACTTCGTGTTCAACCCCGCGTCGGTCTTCTACTTCGGTGCCCCCCAGTTCGAGGTCACCGCGATCATCACCATGTGCATCATCATGCTGGTGGTCCTGACCGAGGGCGCCTCGCACATCATCGCGGTCGGTGAGATCACCGGTTCCAGGGTCGACGCCAAGCGCATCTCGGCCGGCCTGCGCGCCGACGTGAGCGGCTCGATCATCGGCCCGATCTTCAGCGCCACGCCGACCAGCTCCTTCGCCCAGAACATCGGCCTGCTCGCGCTCACCGGCATCCGCAGCCGCTACGTGGTCGCCACCGGCGCCGCCATCCTGCTGGCCCTGGGGATGTTCCCGGTCCTGGGCGGGGTCATGGCCGCGATCCCCACCCCGGTCCTGGGCGGGGCCGGGCTGGTCCTGTTCGGCAGTGTGGCCGCCAGCGGGGCCAAGACCCTGGCCAAGGTGGACTTCACCAACAACCTCAACCTGATCCTCGTCGCCGCCTCCGTGGGGGTGGCGATCATCCCGCTGGCCTACCCGACCTTCTACTCCTTCCTCCCGGAGTCGGTCGAGCTCATCGCGCACTCGGGCATCATCGGCGCGGCGATCGTCTCGATCCTGCTGAACATCTGCTTCAACGTGATCGGCCGCGGTCCCTCGCCCTCCCCCGCCGAGATCGACCAGGCGGAGATCGGCACCGCCGGTCCCGGCGAGGCCAAGTACACCGACCAGGCGGGCGCGGCCCACCGGGGCGGTGAGGAGGAGGCCGGGCACCCTGACCGGGCCTGACCGGCCGGACCGACCAGGGGCGGGCGCACCGCGACCGTGCGCCCGCCCCACTGCTGTTAAGCGGAGATGAATGGTATGCCTGTGAGGGTGAGCGACTGGGACCTGCGCAAACTGCGCGTACTCCGCACCCTCGAGGAACTCGGGACCGTCAGGGCCACGGCCGAGGCCCTGTCCATGACGCCCTCCGGAGTGTCCCAACAGCTGTCGACGCTCTCCCAGCAGGTGGGGGTGGAGTTGCTGGAGGCGCACGGGCGCCGGGTCCGCCTCACCGACGCCGCGCACGTGCTGCTGCGGCACACCGACGTCGTGCTGGCCCAACTGGAGCGGGCCGAGGCCGAACTCGACGGGTTCGTGCGCGGCGAGGCCGGGCGGGTTCGCGTGGGCACCTTCGCCACCGCCATCCCCTCCCTGGTGGTCCCGGCACTGAACGCGCTGCGCGAGGCCCATCCCGGGCTGCGCACGCGGGTGCACCAGGCCGAGGCCGCCGAGGTGTACGAACTCCTCGCCGCGGGTGAGATCGACATCGGGCTGTCCCTGGCCGCCCAGGCCCCGACCGGCCACGACGGGCGCTACGACCGGAGCGAGCTGCTCACCGACCCCCTGGACGTGGCCGTGCCCGCCCGGCACCGGCTGGCCGGAACACCGGCGCTGCGGATGCGCGACCTCGCCGAGGAGCCGTGGATCTACGGGGCCTCGGGGCCCTGGCGGGACATCACCATCGCGGCCTGCGCCCAGGCCGGGTTCGTCCCCGAGCAGGCTCACGTGGCCTCCGACTGGCGGGCCATCCTCGACATGGTGGCGGCGGGCATGGGCGTCGCGCTGATCCCCCGCCTGGCCGCCACCGGGGACGCGCCCGGGGTCGCCCTACGCGTCCCCCACGCGGACCAGCCGCGCCGCCACGTGGTCACCGCCGTGCGCTCCGGTTCCGGCGAACGTCCGCAGATCGCCCTCGCCCTGCGTGCCCTGGCGGAGGCGGCTGCCCGCCTGAGCACAGCAAATGTTCAGCTAAAACGAACATAGTGATCAAAAACTTTCGCTGGAAGTAATCAGTTTCTCCTGCCACCCTGGAAACGTCCCACCCCAGACACCGGCAGGAGAAACGTGAGCCAGACCCCGCCCTTCGACCCCCGCGCCTACAACGCCCAGCCCTACCCCGGCGGCGACCCCTACGGGGACTTCCGCAGGACCGAGCTGGACTTCTCCGGTCTCGTCGACCTCGCCGACCGCCGCCTGGGCGCCGGCGTCGTGGCCGCCAACGACGAGTTCTTCGCCGAGCGCGAGAACCTGCTCCGGACCGAACCCGCGGTGTTCGACCCGCACCACTTCGGGCACAAGGGCAAGGTCATGGACGGCTGGGAGACCCGGCGCCGCCGGGGTGTGAGCGCCGAGCAGCCGCACCCCACCGCCGAGGACCACGACTGGGCCCTGGTCCGGCTCGCGCTGCCCGGCGTCATCCGCGGTCTGGTCGTGGACACCGCGCACTTCCGCGGCAACCACCCCACCGAGATCGGCGTCGAGGCCGCGCACGTGGCGGGCACTCCCACCACCGAGGAGCTCCTCGCCGCCGAGTGGACCGAGATCGTCCCGCGCACCCCGGTGTACGGGCACGCGGAGAACGGCTTCAAGGTCGACCTCCGGCACCGCTGGACCCACCTGCGCCTCAAGCAGTTCCCCGACGGCGGTGTCGCCCGCCTGCGCGTGTACGGCGAGCCCGTCGCCGACCCGGACTGGCTGGCCGCGCTCGGCAGCTTCGACGTCGCCGCCCTGGTCAACGGCGGCACGGTCGAGGACGCCTCGGACCGCTTCTACTCCTCCCCCGAGAACATCATCCAGCCGGGCCGCTCCCACAAGATGGACGACGGCTGGGAGAACCGACGCCGCCGTGACACCGGCAACGACTGGGTGCGCTTCCGGCTCACCGCCCAGGCCTCGGTGCGCGCCATCGAACTGGACACCGCCTACCTCAAGGGCAACTCCGCGGGCTGGGTGACCGTCCTGGGCCGGGACGCGCACTCGGACTCCCCGGAGGAATGGTTCGAGATCGTGGGCCGCACCAGGCTCCAGCCGGACAGCGCCCACCGCTTCGTCCTGGACGCCCCGGTCACCGTGACCCACGTGCGCACCGACGTCTTCCCCGACGGCGGCATCGCCCGCCTGAACGTGTACGGCTCCCTCACCGAGACCGGCACCGCCGAGCTGCGGAGCCGTTGGGCGGATGCCCACGGCTGATCCGCGCGACCGCCGGGCGGCCCCTCGTACGGCTGACCGGCGCCCCGACGGACGGGGCGCACAGACCGGGGCGGGCACGCGTCAGTGTGCCCGCCCCTCCACGTGTGTCCACCACGGACCCGCGCACGCGAAAGGGCGTCCCGCCGACGGCGGGACGCCCGGAAAAGGACCTCACCGAACCCTAGGTCCGGGTGATCATCCGCCCCTCGACGCTGTCCGGACCGACCTCGCGGCCGCGCAGGAGCGTGCGCCGCACCCGGCCCCGCAACTCGGCACCGTCGTAGGCGCTCAACGGGTTGCGGTGCGCCAGGGCGCCCGCCCGCACCCGGACGGTCTCCTCCGGGGCGAACACGGCCAGGTCGGCGTCCAGGCCCGGGGCGATCGACCCCTTGCCCCGGACCCCGGCGACCCGGGCGGGCTCGGCGGACATCCAGCGCACGACCTCGGCCAGCCCGACCCCGCGCCCGCGCGCCTCGGTCCACATGGCCGACAGTCCCACCTGCAGGCCGGACACCCCGCCCCAGGCGGTGCCGAAGTCGCCGGTGTCCAGATCCTTCAGGTCGGGGGTGCTGGGCGAGTGGTCACTGACCACACAGTCGATCAGGCCGTCGCGCAGCGCCCGCCACAACAGGTCGCGGTTGGCCGCGCCCCGGATCGGCGGGCAGCACTTGTAGCTGGTGTCCCCCGCCGGGATCTCCTCCGCCGCCAGGGTGAGGTAGTGCGGGCAGCTCTCCACCGTGAGCGGCACGCCCTCCGCCCTGGCCTGCGCGATGAGCGGCAGGGCCGAGGCGCTGGACAGGTGCAGGATGTGCGCCCGCACACCGGTGCGGCGGGCGGTGTCGATCACCAGGGAGATCGCCGCGTGCTCGGCGGCGTCGGGGCGGGAGGCGAGGAAGTCCGCGTACTCGCGCCCGGCGGCCGGGGGCGCCGCCGCCAGAACGCCGGGGTCCTCGGCGTGCACGATCAGCCTGCCGCCGAAGGCCTGGATGGCCGTGGCGGCCGTGTGCAGCTGCTCCGGGGACAGGTGCCCGAACTCGTCCACGCCCGAGGGCGAGAGGAAGGACTTGAAACCGAACACCCCCTCGTCCCACAGCTCGGCCAGGGTCCCGGTGGTGTCGGGGCCGCTGTTCTCCGGGACGGCTCCGCCCCAGAAGCCCACGTCCACCGCGAGCTTGCCGTCGGCCGCCGCACGCTTGGCCCTGAGACCGTCGAGGGTGGTGGTGGGCGGGACACTGTTCAGCGGCATGTCCACGAGGGTGGTCACCCCGCCCAGGGCGGCGGCCCGGGTCGCGCTGGCGAAACCCTCCCACTCGGTGCGGCCGGGCTCGTTGACGTGTACGTGGCTGTCCACGAGTCCGGGCAGCAGAACCTCGTCCTCGGCCAGGCGCAGCTCACGCCCGGCCGCCAGCGGGGCGTCGTCCCCGGACAGGACCTCGGTGATGCGTCCGTCGTCCACCGCCACGCTGACGGGGCGCTCCCCCTCGGGGGTGAGGGCCCGACGGGCGCGTACGACGAGTGCGTGCTCGGTCAACTCACTGCTCCTGTCCGACACGGCGGGTGGCCAGGCCGACGATGGTACCGGCGTCGACCCCGCAGGCCCCGACCACCTCGGACTCCTCCAGGGCACCGCAGCGCAGGCCGCTGGCCAGCACCGAGGCCAGGGCCTGGGCGGTGGCGGGCTCGTCCATGACGTTCCCCGGGGCGTCGCCGAGGTAGGCCCTCAGGCGCGCGGCGGCGGGGGCGAAGGCCTCCCGGTAGAAGGCGTAGGTGGCCAGGTAGCGGATGGGGAGCTGGTTCGGGTGCAGATCCCAGCCCTGGTAGAAACCGCGCTCCAGGGAACGTCGGACCAGGCCCGCGTGCAGGCCCCACGCGGAGCGCACGTCCTCGGGGGTCCCGGTCGGCAGGATGTTGCTGCCGCCGTCCGAGAGCCACACGCCGGTACCGGCCGCGGCCACCTGCATGACCGACTTGGCGTGGTCGGCGACCGGGTGGGCCAGGCTCTGGTGGGCGGCGGTGATCCCGCAGGCGGCGCTGTAGTCGTAGGTGCCGTAGTGCAGGGCGGTGACCCGGCCCCGGCCCGCCTGGATCATCCGGGAGACCGCGACCGTGCCGTCGGTGAGCAGGATCGACTGTGGGGTCTCGATCTGGAGCTCGAACCGGAGGCGTCCGGCGGGCAGGCCGAAGCGCTCCTCCAGCCGCTCGGTGACCCAGACCATCGCCTCGACCTGCTCCACCGAGGTGATCTTGGGCAGGGTGAGCACGAGGTTGTCGGGCAGCAAACCGTGCCCCTCCAGCAGGGTCTGGAGGAAGAGCGTCAGGGTGCGCACGCCGCGGTGGCGCCCGGCGGCCTCCATGCCCTTCATCCGGATGCCGAAGTAGGGGGTGGCCGTCCCCTGCTTCAGGTCCGCGACGAAGGCGTTCGCGGTCGCGAGCACGTCGGCGTCCTCGGCCTCGTCCCCGGGCGCGCCGTAACCGTCCTCGAAGTCGGCCCGCAGGTCCTCGACGGGTTCGCGGGTGAGTTTGGCCCGGACCAGCGGGAGCGCGTCCGCGACGGCGGCCTCGCCCAGCCCGGTGGCCTCGGCGAGGTCCGACGCCTCGGGCGCGTACTCGTCGAGGGCGGTGAGAGCCTGCGCGCCCCAGTCCGCGGCGAGGCCGGGTCGGATCCGGTCGGCGGGCACGTAGACGCTGTGCACCGGCTGGCGGCCGCCGGTCGCCCCGGGGTACTCGCGGTCCAGTCGGGCGTCGGCCTCCGCGAGCCGGGCGTCGAGTTCGGTGACCAGATCGGTCAAGCCCTGAAGGCTGTCCCTCGCCACGTGTGGTGTCCTCCTCCGTCATCGGTGCCGGCCTCTGAGAGGCCGGTCACTAATTTCTATATGCGGATACTAACTTCTGCGATTCGGAAGAACAAGGGTGCCAGGGGCTTCGTGACCCGGTTCCGGAGCCCGCAGTACACAACGGAGAGCGAAAGACAGCTTTCGTATTGCAGAATGATGAGCGTGACCGCAGCGGCCCTCAGTATGGGAGCACGACCCTTGTCAGCCTCACAGACCCCCCGCACGGACCAGCCCCGACCGCCCGAGGAGGCGGCCCGGCGCACCGGTGGCGTGCAGTCCCTCGACCGAGCCTTCTCCCTGTTGGAGATCATGGCCGAGGCGGGCGGCGAGACCTCCCTGAGTCAACTCGCCGACTCCTCCGGGCTGCCCCTGCCCACCATCCACCGCATCATCCGCACCCTGGTCGGCAACGGCTACGTGCGCCAACTCCCCTCCAGGCGCTACGCCCTGGGGCCGCGCCTGATCGGCCTCGGCGACAAGGCCGCGCAGATGCTCGGCACCTGGGCCCGCCCCCACCTGGCACAGCTCGTGGAGGACCTCGGCGAGACCGCCAACCTCGCGATGCTCGACGGAGACAAGGTCATCTACGTCGCCCAGGTCCCCTCGCCGCACGCCATGCGCATGTTCACCGAGGTCGGCCGCCGCGTACTGCCGCACTCGGCGGGCGTCGGCAAGGCCCTGCTGTCCCAGCTCAGCGACGAGGAGGCGCTCGCGACCGTGCGCCGCACCGGTATGCCCGCGGCGACGGAGCGCACCATCACCGACCCCGACGCCTTCCTCGCCGAACTCCGGCGCATCCGGGAGGCCGGCTACGCCATCGACGACGGCGAACAGGAGATCGGCGTGCGCTGCGTGGCCGTCCCGGTCAAGGACGCCCCCTCGGGCATGGCCGTGTCGGTGTCGGGTCCGGAGGCCCGGGTGAGCTGGGACTTCGTCGACCAGGCCGCCCCCATCGTGCGCAGGTGCGCCCACGTCCTGGCCACCGACCTCAACAACCAGAACTGACACACACGAGGAGGGGCTGTGGCCGCATGCGGCCACAGCCCCTCCGACCCCTCCGGCGCACTACGTCTGCTGGTCGAAACCGAGCTTGCGGAGCTGCTTGGGGTCGCGCTGCCAGTCCTTGGCCACCCGCACCCGCAGGTCCAGGAAGACCCGCCGGCCCAGCAGGCCCTCGATCTGCCTGCGGGCCCGGGACCCCACGTCGCGCAGACGCGCCCCCTTGGAGCCGATCACGATCGCCTTCTGGCTGGGGCGCTCCACGTACAACGACGCGTAGATGTCCACCAGCTCCTTGCCCGGCCTGGTGTTCTCCCGCTCGTTCATCTCGTCCACGACCACCGCGATGGAGTGCGGGAGCTCGTCCCGAACACCCTCCAGCGCGGCCTCCCGGACCAGCTCGGCAACGAGCATCTCGTCCGGTTCGTCGGTGAGGTCGCCGTCCGGGTACAGCGGCGGCCCCTCCGGCAGGTGCGAGCAGAGCACCTCGGTGACGGTGTCCAGCTGGTAGTCGCCGCGCGCGGACACCGGGACGATGTCCGCCCAGTCGCCCAGCGCGTCCACGGCCATCAGGTGCTCCCCCACGGCCGCCCTGTCCACCAGGTCGGTCTTGGTCACCAACGCGACCACGGGCGTGTTGGTCTGCTCCGCGAGCTCCTTGGCGATGTAGGTGTCACCGCGCCCGATCGGCTCGTTGGCGGGCAGACAGAACGCGATCACGTCCACCTCGACCAACGTGGAGCGCACCAGCGAGTCCAGCCGCTCCCCCAGGAGCGTGCGGGGTTTGTGCAGACCGGGCGTGTCCACGATGATCAGCTGCGCGTCCGGACGGTGCACGATCCCGCGCACCGTCCGACGCGTGGTCTGGGGCCGGTTGCTGGTGATCGCCACCTTCTGCCCGACCAGAGCGTTCATCAGGGTGGACTTGCCCACGTTCGGGCGGCCCACGAAGCAGGCGAAGCCGCTCCGGAAACCCTCCGGGTAGGAGGGCAGCTCAAGCGGCACGCGGAGCTTCTCGAGGTCGAGGTCGTTCATTTGTCCTTCTCAGCGCCGGGTGGTGCTCGCGGGCACCCCGTCAGGCGCCGCGATCACCACCACCTGGGTCTTCAGGTCGTCCGCCACCGCGCGGTCGTCCTCGGTCAGTTCCTTGGCCTCGGTGACGACCACCGCCGCCTCCAGGGCGGAGGCCTCACCCGACACCGCAGCGGCCGCGGCGGCCTGGAGCGCGGTGAGGCGGAGCGAGGGCAGCGACACCGAGGTGGCCACGTACGTGCGCCCGGTCTCGTCGCGCACCGCCGCGCCCTCGGCGGTCGCGTTCCTGGCCCGGGATGCCCGCGCGAGCGTGATGAGTTTGGTGTCCTCCGGGCCGAGTCCCGTCGTGTCCGTCACTGGTCCGTGCTCCTCGTGTGTTCGTCCGAACCCTGGTCCTGTTGGTCGGGCAGGCGCTCCACCAGCGCCGTGGTCATCCGGTTGCGGCGGCTGCTCTTGCCCTCCAGGGTGAGCCTGAGTCCAGCGTATTGGGCCTGGGCTCCTCCGGCTGGGACCCGCCCCAGCACGAACGCCACCAGACCGCCGACCGTCTCCACGTCGGGTACCTCGACGTCGCGGTCGGGGAAGAGCTCCGCGAGCTCTCCCAGCGGCAGCCGGGCGGTCACCCGCACCCGGTCCTCGTCCAACCACTCCACCGGCGGGATCTCGTGGTCGTACTCGTCGGTGATCTCACCGACGATCTCCTCCACGATGTCCTCCAGGGTGACCAGGCCGGCGGTACCGCCGTACTCGTCGATCGCCACCGCCACGTGGTTGCGCTGGCGCTGCATCTCGCGCAACAGCTCGTCGATGGGCTTGGTGTCCGGCACGTAGGCGGCCTTGCGCATCACGTCACCAGCGGTCAGCGCGACCTCCTCCGCCCCGCCCGCGGCGGCGGCCCAGCGGTCGCGCAACCGCTCCACCAGGTCCTTGAGGTAGACGATGCCGACCACGTCGTCCTCGTCCTCACCGGTCACCGGGATACGCGAGTACCCGCTGCCCATGGCGAGCGTGAGGACCGCGTCGGCGTCGGCCTCGCGGCTGGTGAAGACGATGTCGGGCCGCGGCACCATCACCTCGCGCACGGAGGTGTCGTCGAGCTTGAACACCGAGTGGATCATCTCGCGCTCCTCGGAGTCGATGACGTCCCCCTGCTCGGCCAGGTCCACGAGCTGGCGCAGCTCCACCTCGGTACTGAAGGGACCGTCCCGGTCGCCCTTGCCGCGCGGGGTGAGCGCCCGGCCGGCCCCGACCAGGAGCCGGGCGAGCGGGCCCAGCACCACCTGGAGCGGGTATACGACCACCGCGCTGGCGCGGGCCGTGGGAGCCGCGAACTGGCGGCCGAGGATGCGCGGGGTCACGGCGATCAGCACGCACTCCACCACGATCATCGCCACGGCGGTCAGCACCAGGGCGGGCCAGCCCGGCCCAAGGAGCAGGACCATGCCCACGACGGCGGCCAGGACCGCGCAGACCTCGCACACCACGCGCAGGAACAGCAGCATGTTCAGGTGCGCGGTGGGGTCTGCGGCGACCCGTTCCCAGGCGGGCCCCGTCCTGGCGGTGCGCTCGCCCTGAGCAGCCTCCATCCCCAGCGACAGGACGCGGGTGACGGCGACTTCGGCGGCCACCAGGAACCCGGCCACGGCGGTCAGGGCCAGGGCCACCGCGAACGCCAGCATCCACTCGGAGGGCTCAGTGGTCGGCGGTGCCGGGATCGGCCAGAGCGACTCGCTCATCGGGCGCTCTCGTCCCCTTCGGCCCCGGACCCGCCGGCGGCCTCCCGCTCGCGCCAGGCGGCGAGGATCTCACCCTGGAGACCGAACATCTCCTTGTGTTCCTCGGGCTCGGCGTGGTCGTAGCCCAGCAGGTGCAGGATGCCGTGCGTGCACAGCAGGTCGATCTCGGCCTCGGTGCCGTGGCCGGCGGTGCTGCCCTGGCGCTCGGCCACCTGGGGGCAGATGATCACGTCACCGAGCACCCCGGGGTCGCTGGTGCGGCCGGGCCCGCCGGGGCGCAGCTCGTCCATCGGGAACGAGAGCACGTCGGTGGGTCCGGGCTCGTCCATCCAGCGCACGTGCAGGTCGGTCATGGGTCCTTCGTCCACCAGCACCACGGACAGTTCGGCCAACGGGTGGACTCGCATGGCGTCGAGCACGTGCCGGGCCAGACGGGAGAGCCGTTCCTCGTCCACGGTGGTGACGCCGGACTCGTTGGCGACGTCGATACTCATCGGTAGCTGCTGCCTCACTTGGATGTCGGTGCGGTGGTCGGCGGTGTTGCCCGCCGGGCGCCCGCCCGCGGGCGGGCGCCCTACCGACAGCGGTGGGCCCGCACGAGGCGGGCCCACCGGCCGGTGTCACTTGCGTACTTCCTCAGTCTGCCCGCTGTTCGGGGCCTTCGGAGCCTCCGTCGCCGCCCTTCGGGGCCCCGCCTCCCCGGCGCCGCCCTCCGCGGGGGGCCGATCGGCCGCGGTCCCCGTCGCCTCGGCGGGCCTCAGCGGCGTCGTAACGGCCGTAGGCGTCGACGATCTGCCCCACCAGCTTGTGCCGGACCACGTCCTCGCTGGTCAGTCGACAGAAGGCGATGTCGTCGATATCACGCAGAATGTTCTCGATGGTCCGCAGGCCGCTGGTCTGCCCGCCGGGCAGGTCCACCTGGGTCACGTCACCGGTGACCACGATCCTGGAGCCGAACCCGAGCCTGGTCAGGAACATCTTCATCTGCTCCGGCGAGGTGTTCTGCGCCTCGTCCAGGATGATGAAGGAGTCGTTAATGGTCCTACCCCTCATGTACGCCAGGGGCGCGACCTCGATGGTCCCGGCGGCCATCAGCTTGGGGATGGAGTCCGGGTCGAGCATGTCGTGCAGGGCGTCGTAGAGCGGGCGCAGGTAGGGGTCGATCTTGTCGTAGAGGGTGCCTGGCAGGAAGCCCAGGCGCTCGCCGGCCTCGACCGCGGGGCGGGTGAGGATGATCCGGTTGACCTCCTTGTCCTGGAGCGCCCTGACCGCCTTGGCCATCGCCAGGTAGGTCTTCCCGGTACCCGCCGGCCCGATGCCGAAGACCACGGTGCGCTGGTCGATGATGTCGACGTAGCGCTTCTGGTTCAGCGTCTTGGGGCGGATGGTCTTGCCCCGGTTGGACAGGATGTTTGTGGTCAGCACGTCCGCGGGGCGCTCCTTGCCCGGGGAGCGCAGCATGTGGACCATGCGCTCGATGGTGTCGGGGGTGACGTGGGCTCCGCTCTTGGCGAGCTCGATCAGCTCCTCCACGAGACGGACCACCACGGCCGTCTCCTCGGGGGTCCCACTGATCGTGAACTCGTTGCCGCGGACGTGGATGTCGCTCCTGAAGGACCGCTCCAGCGTCCGGAGGAGCTCGTCCCCCGGGCCCAGCAGGCTGATCATCGTGTGTTCGTCCGGTACCACGACCTTGACCTGGGTGTCCTGGTCCGGGTGCGTGTGAGTTGACTCGACCATGGTGTGGCCTCGCGGCCGCTGTCCCTGCCCTTCGGTCACGGCCCCGGGGTCGGTTCCCGGAGCTTCTCGCGGACGGGCCCTCGCCGGTGTCGTGCACGGTCACCACAGGTGTGCGGGACAACCGAAGTGGCCGGTGGGGCCCGTCCCCGAGTCTACCAACGGGGGCCCGGCGGGCTCGATCCGTTATTTCGCGCCCGAAGCTCCGCACCCCTTTCCGGGGTGACCGCCCGCGGCGGAGCGGGCGCGTCCGCCCGGTCCGGGGCCCGCGCCCCG
Source organism: Nocardiopsis sp. iso_40 (assembly GCF_056173285.1). NCBI lineage: Bacteria > Bacillati > Actinomycetota > Actinomycetes > Streptosporangiales > Nocardiopsidaceae > Nocardiopsis > Nocardiopsis sp. iso_40. The sequence continues at coordinate 4,304,596 of NZ_CM149666.1, forward strand.
GGAGGAGGTCCCCTATCCGGGGGGCCAGTTCAGTCCGCGCCCGCCGAGGACGTGCCCGTGGAGGTGGAACACGGTCTGCCCCGCCCCGGTCCCGGTGTTGAAGACCAGCCGGTAGCCGGACTCCACCACGCCCTCGGACCTGGCGACCTCGTGGGCCTCCCGGACCAGGGCGTCCAGCAGGCCGGTGTCGGCTGCCGCCGCGGTCGCCGCGTCAGCGTGGTGCTCGCGCGGGATGACCAGGACGTGGGTGGGCGCCTGGGGGTTGATGTCGCGGAAGGCGACCGTGCGCTCCCCCTCTCGGACGATCTCCGCGGGCACCTCCCCCTTGACGATCTTGCAGAAAAGGCAGTCGGGATCGACCATCGCTCACCTTCCGTCACACGGGCCGCGACCCTGGCGGCACCGCTTCTCGGGCTTGTCCGGGACCATGATGCCGCAGGTGGACGACGGGTGAGGAGATGAAGCCTCAACCTTTCCGCAACCGTTCTGATCCACGTTCCCTGACGGCCGAGAGTTCCGACACGGTAGGGTTTGCGTCAGTGCGCGCCAGATTTTCGGCGCCGTCCGCCGTGTGGCCGTGTCCGGCGTGTTCGGATCCAAACGCACGTCTAGTTGGAAAAGAAGAGGTATGCCCTTTCGTAAACCCCGCGACAAGGGTGTGCGTCGAACTGATGTGACCACAGAAACCTTGGTGGCTGGTGCCGCCACGGCGCCGCTCTCGGTCGAGTGGGACGCTGACCACGCGGTGACGGAGCTCTACCGGGAGCACTACCGTCCACTCGTTCGGCTTGCCGCCCTGCTGGTCCGGGACCACGCGACCGCCGAGGAAGTCGTCCAGGACGCCTTTGTGGCCATGCACGGGGCCTGGCGTCGCCTCCGGGACCCGAACAAGGCCCTCTCCTACCTCCGGCAGGCGGTGGTGAACAAGGCCAGGTCGGTACTGCGCCACAGGGCGGTCGTGGAGAAGCACGCCCCCAAGGCCCTGCCCGACGCGCCCAGCGCCGAGCACGGGGCCATGAACCTTCTGGAACGCGAGGCCGTCATCGCGGCCCTGCGCAAGCTACCCACCCGTCAGCGAGAGGCAATCGTGCTCCGGTACTACGGTGACCTGTCCGAGGCACAGATCGCGGACGCCATGGGCATCAGCCGAGGCGCGGTCAAAAGCCACACGTCACGCGGCATCTCCGCCCTCCGCTCTGTACTGGAGCAGACGTCATGAGCAGCCCCAACGACCGGAACGAGACGGAGTTCGAGGACCAGCTCCGTCAGATACTCAGAGCCGAGGCCGACGAGGTCGCGCCCTCCGGTGAGGGTCTCCACCTCATCCGTGAACGAACCGAGCGCCAACGCGGCGCGGCCTGGTTCAGGCTGCCGTGGCTCCGTCCCGCGGCGGCGGTGGCGGCGGCCACTCTGATCGCCGCCTCGGTGATCATCGCGAACCCCCATGTACGCGACCAGGTCCTGGAGATCGTCCCGGCCGGCGCCGACCGTGCGGGGACCCCGCCGGAGCCCAGCCAGGAGGACGCCGGCAGCACCACGCCCCCCGCCCCGACCACGGACTCCGCCAGCGGCACCAGCAAGCCGGAGAAGGAGCCCGGGCGGCCCGCCGAGAGCTCCCCGAGCCCCGAGGACGAGGCCTCCGCCGAGGAGGAGGGCCAGGAGTCGACTTCCTCCTGCCCGCCCGAGGACGAGGTCACCCCGACCGCCACCGACAGCGAGAGCGGGGACGAGCGGGACGAGAAGCAGCCCGAGTCCCCGGGCTGCGATCCCACCGAGGAACCGACCGAGAAACCCACCGAGACTCCGAAGGAGCCCGGCGAGGACGAGGAGGACCCCGGCAGCGGTGAGGAGGAGCCCGGCAGCGGCTCCGGCAACGGCGGGGAAACCAACGACAGCGGTGAGGCGGAGGAGAGCAGCGTCAGCTCCGACTGACCCGCGTCGCCCCGGCGCCGGTCGGCCTTGACCCGGCCCGGCGAGGCGACGCAGAACGACGTCGAAGGGCCCGCGGGAGAATCTCCCGCGGGCCCTTCGACGTCGTGGTGGGGCTCGTTACCGCCCCTGGAGTGGTGACCGGTACCGGGGTGCCGGGTCCGGCGTGACCGGTTCCCGTCTCACCAGCGTCCGGTCCTGGCCTGGAGCACCGACAGGGCGGCCACTCCGGCGGTGGAGGTGCGCAGAACCGACGGGCCCAGCAGGGACCGGACCGCCCCGGCCTCGTCGAAGGCGGCCAGTTCGGCGTCGGAGATCCCGCCCTCGGGGCCGACGACCAGGACGATCCCCGCCCCGTCGGCAGCCTCCGGGAGGGACAGCTCGGACAGGCGCCGAGCACCCTCCTCGTGCAGGACCACCGCCAGGTCGGCCCCGGCGAGCAGCGCGGCCACACCCTTGCGGTCCGCCGGTTCGGCGACCTCGGGCATCCGCGCGCGGCGGGCCTGTTTGGCCGCCTCCCGGGCGCTCGCCCGCCACTTGGCCAGGGCCTTGGCCCCCCGTTCGCCCCTCCACTGGGTGACACAGCGCTCGGCGGCCCAGGGGACGACGGCGTCGACCCCGGCCTCGGTCATCATCTCGACCGCGAGTTCGCCCCTGTCCCGTTTGGGCAGGGCCTGCACCACGGTGATCCGCGGCTGCGGCTCGGGTTCGCTCCGGCGCTGGACGGCACGGCACACGAGGGTGTCCCGGCCGACGACCTCGGCCACCTCGCAGCGCACGCGCAGGCCGAGGCCGTCGGACAGGTCGACGGTCTCGCCCGCCTGGATCCGCCGGACCGCCACCGCGTGGCGGCCCTCGGGGCCCGCCAGCCGGATCCGGTCACCCGCCAGCTCCGCGGTGTCGGCCAGGAAGACCGGCGGGGTCACTTGGCTCCGAAGGCATCGCGGATCTTGGAGAAGAAACCGCCGTGCCCGGGGCTGAACCGGCCCGGGTTCTGGTCCTCTCCGCGCAGCTCCGCGAACTTGCGCAGCAGGGCCTCCTGCTCCTCGTCCAGCCTGCTCGGGGTCTCCACGTCCACACGGATGCGCAGGTCGCCCCGGCCGCCGCCGTCGAGGTGGGTGACGCCCTTGCCCGGCAGCGTGATGACGTGGCCCGAGTTGGTGCCCGGACGCAGGTCGATGTTCTCGGTGCCGTCAAGGGTGTCGAAGGAGAAAGATGCGCCGAGCGCCGCCGCCGTCATCGGCACGGTGATGGTGCAGTGCAGGTCGTCGCCGCGGCGCTCGAAGGTCGGGTGGGCCTTCTGTACGACTTCGAGGATGATGTCGCCGCGCGGTCCGCCGTTGGGACCGACCTCTCCCTCGCCCGCGAGCTGGATGCGGGTGCCGTCGTCGACCCCGGCGGGGATCTTGACGGTGCGGGTGACCTTCTCGCGCACCCGGCCCTCGCCCGCGCAGTCGCCGCAGGGGTTGGTGATGACCGAGCCCTGGCCCGAGCACTGCGGGCAGGGGCGCGAGGTCATGACCTGCCCCAGGAAGGAACGCGTGACCTGGGACACCTCGCCCTGGCCGTGGCACATCTCGCAGGTGGTCCGGTGCGAACCGGCCGCCGTGCCCTCACCCTGGCAGGTCTCGCACAGGATGGCGGTCGGGAAGGTGATCTCCTTGCTGACACCGAAGGCGGTCTCGACGAGGTCGAGTTCGATGCGGATCTTGATGCTGCGTCCGCGCCGAACCCTCTCCCGGGGCCCCCGGCCGCCGGGCTGACCACCGCCGAAGAAGGCGTTCATGATGTCGTCGAAGGCGAATCCGCCCGCGCCGCCGAACCCTCCGGCACCACCGCCTCCTCCGCCGCCGGGGGCGAAGGGGTCGTGACCCATGTCGAACATCCGACGCTTGCTCTCGTCGGAGAGGACCTCGTAGGCCTGGGTCACCTCCTTGAAGCGATCCTGGGTGGCGGGGTCCGGGTTGATGTCCGGGTGGAGCTCGCGCGCGAGCCGCCGGTACGCCTTTTTGATCTCGTCCTTGGACGCGTCGCGACGCACCCCGAGAACCTGGTAATAGTCTCTGGCCACTGAGTTACTGTCCTGCCAAAATCTGTCCGACATACCGAGCCACCGCACGGACGGCGCCCATTGTCCCTGGGTAGTCCATACGGGTGGGTCCCACCACACCGATCTTGGCCAGCGACTGGTTTCCCACACCGTAGTCGGCCGACACGATGGAGGTGGACCGAAGGCCCTCGTGGAAGTTCTCCGCGCCGATGCGCACGGTGAGCATAGAGGGATCCTTCGCCTCACCCAGCAAACGGATGAGGACCATGTTCTCTTCCAGTGCTTCGAGCACGTCACGCAGGCTGGCTGCGAAGTCGACGGCCGCGAGGTTGGCGGTGCCCGCCAGGACGATCTTCTCCTCGCGACGTTCGACGAGGCTCTCCAGCAGAACCGACAGGACCGCGACCGCGACCGGGCGGTCCTCCGGGGCCACCTGCGCGGGCAGGTCCTCCACCGCGTCCGGTACGTCGCCGAGGTGTTTTCCGGCGATGGCGCGGTTGAGCATGGCGCGCAGGTCGTCGACGACGCTCTCGCTGACCGATCCCAGCCCGTCGATGACGCGCTGTTCGACCCGTCCGGTGTTGGTGATGACGACCATCATGATGCGCTGGCCGCCGAGCGGTACGAGTTCCACGTGCTGGACCGAGGACCGGGTCAGCGACGGGTACTGGACGATCGCCACCTGCCGGGTGAGCTGCGCGAGCAGCCGTACCGTGCGGGCGACGATCTCATCGAGGTCCACGGCACCGCCGAGGAAGGACTCGATGGCGCGCCGCTCGGCCGCCGAGAGCGGTTTGACCGAGGAGAGCCGGTCGACGAAGAGCCGGTACCCCTTGTCCGTGGGCACACGCCCCGCACTGGTGTGCGGCTGGGCGATGTACCCGTCCTCCTCCAGGGCGACCATGTCGTTGCGGATGGTCGCCGGGGAGACCCCGAGGGGGTGCCGGTCCGCCAGCGCCCGGGAACCCACCGGTTCGTTGGTGTTGACGAAGTCCTCTACGACGGCACGCAGGACCGCGAGCTTGCGCTCGTCCAGCAACTCGCCACCTCCTGGCACTCCAAGGTCTTTAGTGCTAATTCTATGCCCGACCGCAAACCCGTACTGCTACCCGTCGGTAGTAACGTGCCGGGGGCCGGTTCCTCTTCCCTGACGGGCGGCGGCGTGCGCCACCCGGCCACGGGGGTTCGCACCCCTTTCGCCAGTAGACTGCACCACCGTGGCTACCAAGGGAAACGGCCGCTACGGCCGCGACGTTCTGGCGGGAGACTGGCGGCGTCCGAGGAGGGGCGCGGTACGCGAGATACCCCTCAGCCGCGACCTCGTCGTGGAGGACGCCGACGAGAGTTTCTGCGGGGCCGTGGTGTCCTGGGACAAGGCCGCGGTGACCCTGGAGGACCGGGGCGGCCGCCGCCGCGTGTTCGACCTGGGCCCGGCCGCCTTCCTGGTGGACGGGGAGCCGGTGACGCTGGTGCGCCCGGCCACCGCGCCCGGGGGGCCGCTGCGCAGCGCCTCCGGCTCGATCGCTGTGACCGGCGCGCGGGCGCGCACCGCCCGGGAGAGCCGGATCTACGTGGAGGGCGCGCACGACGCCGAACTGGTCGAGAAGGTCTGGGGCCACGACCTGCGCGTGGAGGGTGTGGCCGTCGAGTTCCTGGAGGGGGTCGACGACCTTCCCGCGGTGGTGGAGGAGTTCTCCCCGGGACCGGGGCGCCGGCTGGGGGTCCTGGTGGACCACCTGGTGCCGGGTTCCAAGGAGAGCCGGATCGCGGACCGGGTGCGGGGCGGGGACGTGCTCGTGGTCGGGCACCCCTTCGTGGACGTGTGGCAGGCGGTGCGTCCGGGTGCGGTGGGGATCACGGCGTGGCCCGAGGTACCGCGCGGCCTCCCCTGGAAGGAGGGGGTCGTGGACGCCCTCGGCTGGCGGATGGAGACGGGTGAGGCCTGGCGCCGGATCCTGGGCTCGGTCCGCGGCTACGGAGACCTCGAACCGTCGTTGCTGGGGCGGGTCGAGGAGCTCATCGACTTCGTCACGGGCCCCCACCCTCCGCAACACTAGGATTGGCCCCGCCGCTTCGTCTGCCGGGGCCTCGGACCAGGGTGGTCCGGTTCCGCCGGACAGCACCGGCCTCCGGCCCTCCGCGGTCGTCGGTACGGCCCGGTGGACCGGGCAGCACAAGCACACGCCCATCAACAGCGGAGCCGAGGAAGAGCATGAGCGAGACCCCGCCCAACCCCCCGTCCCCTGACGACGATCAGGGGCAGCAACCGCCGCAGGAGCCGGGGCCGCAGCCCCAGCCGGGTTACGGGCAGCAGTCCCAGCAGCCGGGGCAGCCCGCTCAGCCTCCGCAGCAGCCCTACGGCCAGTCCAGCGGCGCGCAGCCCGGCTACGGACAGCCCACCGGCGACCAGCCGCCCTACGGGCAGCAGTACGCGCAGCAGCCCTACGGCCAGCCGCCCCAGCAGCCCCACGGCCAGCCGGGTTACGGGCCGCAGCCGGGACAGCCCGGCCAGCCTCCGCAACAGCCCTACGGCCACCCCGGCGGCACCCAGCCCGGCTACGGACAGCCCACCGGCGGCCAGCCGCCCTACGGGCAGCAGTACGCGCAGCAGCCCTACGGCCAGCCGGGCTTCGGGCCGCAACAGCCGGGACAGCCCGGCCAGCCCCCGCAGCAGCCCTACCAACCCGGGGCCTACGGGCAGCCGCAGCAGGCCGCCCGGGACGGGGGCAACGACGTCCTGGTCGCGATGCTGGCCCACCTGTCCGGTTTCGTCATCGCCTGCATCGGCTGGCTCCCGCCGCTGGCGATCTACTTTGCCAAGCGCAACCAGTCCCCGTTCGTCCGCCACCACGCCTCCGAGGCGGCGAACTTCCAGATCACGATGCTGATCCCCTACGTGTTCGCTGGCGTGGTCTTCTTCGGCCTGGGTATCTTCTTTCCTAGCCTCTCCTGGATCGGTTACCTGCTCATCGCCCTCGTATGGATCCTTTCCATCGTCTTCGGCGTCATAGGAGCATCAGGAGCGAACAAGGGAACGTGGTACCGCTATCCGGCGAGTATCCGGCTCCTGAAGTAGAACCAAGTCCCCCAACACCGAGGAATCGTCATGTCCTATCCGAACAGTCCGAACCCGGAGGACCCCTACGGTCAGGGCGGCCAGCCCGGCCAGGGGCCGTCCGGCGGCTACCCGCCCCCGGCGGGCGGCCAGCCCGGCCCGTACGACTCCGGCCAGCAGCCCGGCGGCTACCCGCCGCCCCCGGGAGGCCCGCAGCAGGGCGGCTACCCCGGCCAGGGCGGCTACGGGCAGCCGCAGCCCGGGCAGCCCGGAGGCTACGGCGTCCCTCCCGGCCAGGGCGGCTACCCCGGCCAGCACGGCGGCTACGCGCCCGGCCCCGGCGTCGGTGACTCCTCCGCCGTCACGGGGCAGCCGAACCAGGACGAGCGGACGATGGGTCTGCTCACCCACCTGCTCGGCATCCTGACCGGCTTCCTCGGACCGCTGGTGCTGTACCTGATCAAGAAGGACGAGTCGCCGTTCATCCGCGACCAGGCCGCGCAGGCGCTGAACTTCCAGCTCCTGCTGCTGATCGGCTACATCGTCTCGATCGTGCTGTACATCGTCCTCATCGGCGCGCTCCTGCAGTTGGCGGTCTGGGTGTGCGCGATCATCTTCGGCATCCTGGGTGCGATGGCGGCCAACAAGGGCGAGTGGTACCGCTACCCGTTCAACGTCAGCTGGGTCAAGTAGGACCCGGCGTGTGACGGAAGGGGCCCGGGGGCAGAATGAACTGCCCCCGGGCCCCTTCGCCGTGTGCGGGCCCCGACCGCACCCCGGCGCTCAGGTGAGGTCGCGGACCACGGCGTCGGCGAGCAGGCGTCCGCGCCGGGTCAGCGCCGCGCGCCCCCCGGCGTGCGCCCCGGCGTCCAGGAGGCCCTCACCGACCAGGCGTTCGGCGGCGGCGAGCCCCCGGGCGTCCAACAGGTCCAGCGGGCAGCCCCCGTCCACGCGCAGTTCCAGCAGGACGCGCTCGAAGCGGCGCTCGGCCGCGGTGAGTACCTCCCGGGCCTGGGCCGGGCTGTCCCCGGCGGCCAGACGGGCGGCGTAGGCGGCCGGGTGCTTGACGTTCCACCAGCGGGTCCCGCCGACGTGGCTGTGCGCGCCCGGACCGACGCCCCACCAGTGACCGCCGTTCCAGTAGAGCATGTTGTGCGCGCTGCGGCCCTCGGGGCTGCGGGCCCAGTTGGACACCTCGTAGGGGGTGTAGCCGGCCCCGGCGAGCGCCTCGTCGGCCATGAGGTAGCGGTCGGCCATGGTGTCGTCGTCGGGTTCGGTGAGCTCTCCCCTCCGGACGCGGGCCGCCAGCCGGGTGCCCTCCTCCACGATCAGGGAGTAGGCGGAGACGTGGTCGGGCCCGGCCCCGATCGCGGCTTCCAGGGAGGCCGCCCAGTCCTCGTCGCTCTCACCGGGGGTCCCGTAGATGAGGTCGAGGTTGACGTGCTCGAACCCCGCCTGGCGCGCCCACCTCACGCACTGTTCGGGGCGCCCCGGGGTGTGTCCGCGTTCCAGGGTCCGCAGGACGTGGGGCCGCGCGCTCTGCATGCCGAAGGACACCCTGGTGAACCCGGCCGCGCGCAGGCGGGCCAGGTAGTCGGGGTCGACCGTCTCGGGGTTGGCCTCGGTGGTGAGCTCGGCACCGGGCGCGAAGCCGAAGCGGTCGCGGATCTCGCCGACGATCCGGCCGAGGTCCTCGGGTGGGAGCAGTGTGGGCGTGCCGCCGCCGACGAAGACGGTGCTGACCCGGGGGCGGTCGCCGGTCAGGACCCGGTCGGCCAGCTCGACCTCGGCCGCCGCCTGGCCCGCGTAGGTCTCACGTGAGGCCGTGGCGGTGCCGTCCCGGGAGACCAGTTCGTCGGCGGTGTAGGTGTTGAAGTCGCAGTAGCCGCAGCGGGTGACGCAGAAGGGCACGTGGACGTAGAACCCGAGCGGCCGCTCCCCGAGCTGGGCGAGCGAGGGTTCGGGGAGGTCCCCGGTCCGGGGCACGGGTTCACCGTCAAGGGCTACGGATGGCATGCCTCCAGTGTCGCCGACGCGACGGCGTGCCCCGGCCCGGGCCGTGGTCAGAGTCCGGGGGCGGCGTTCTGGGGGTCGCGGCGCAGGGGGGCGTCCACCCGGGCCTCGGGGGCGGGTTCGGGGACAGGGGAGGCCGGGGCGGCGGCGGTGGAGCCGCGGACGACCAGTTCGGGGTTGAAGACGTACTCGGCGTGCGAGACGGGGTGTCCGGCGATCTCGTCGCACAGGGCGCGCACGGCGGCCATGGCCATCGCGTTCACGGGCTGGCGGACGGTGGTCAGGGGCGGGTCGGTGAAGGCGATCAGCTGGGAGTCGTCGTAGCCGACCACGGAGAAGTCCTGGGGGACGCGCAGGCCGCGCTGGCGGGCGGCGCGGATGGCGCCCAGGGCCATGATGTCGGAGCCGCAGACCATGGCGGTGACGCCGCGTTCGATGAGACGGCTCGCGGCGGCGTGGCCGCCCTCGACACCGAACAGGGAGAGTTCCACGAGTCCGTCGCCGTCGAGGCCGTGCTCGTCCAGGGCCTGGTGGAAACCCTGGAGCTTGCGGCGGACCGGCACGTAGCGTTCGGGGCCGCTGGTGAATCCGATACGGGTGTGGCCGAGGGCGACCAGGTGGTTGACGGCCAGGCGTCCGGCCTCGCGGTCGTCGGCGGAGATGAACGCCGCGGGGATCGAGTCGGCGTAGCCGTTGACCAGCACGATCGGCAGGCGGCGGGAGACCAGGGCCTGGTAGCGCTCGTGTGAGGCCGTGGTGTCGGCGTGTTTGCCGGAGACGAACATGATGCCGGAGACGTTGCGCTCCAGGAGCAGTTCGACGTACTCGTCCTCCGATATCCCGCCCGGGGTCTGGGTGCACAGCACAGGTGTGTACCCGCGCTGGGCCAGGGCGCCCTCGGCCGCCTGGGCGAACATCGGGAAGACCGGGTTCTCCAGTTCGGGGATCACCATGCCGACCAGGCCGGCGGAGCGTTGCCGCAGCCTGGCGGGGCGTTCGTATCCGAGCACGTCGAGCGCGGTCAGGACGGCCTTGCGGGTGTCGCTGCCGACGCCGGGCTTGTCGTTGAGCACTCGCGAGACCGTCGCCTCGCTGACGCCTGCGTGCCGCGCGATGTCGGCAAGTCGTGGACCCATGTGGGCAACTCTAGTCGAGATTACCGTCACAGGGATGAAAGTTGGCGGTAATCTTGCGCAAGAACTTGCAGACGCGACAGGGAAGGACCCCCGCAGATGAAGCACCAGTCGCACTGGTGGCGCGAGGCCGCCATCTACCAGATCTACGTGCGCAGCTTCGCCGACTCCAACGGGGACGGGGAGGGCGATCTGGCGGGGATCCGCGAGCGCCTCCCCCACCTCGCGGAGCTCGGCGTGGACGCGATCTGGCTCACGCCCTTCTACGTCTCGCCGCTCGCCGACGGCGGCTACGACGTCGCCGACTACCGTGACGTCGACCCGCGCTTCGGCACCCTGGAGGACTTCGACGCCCTCCTCGCCGCCGCCCACGACCTGGGCATCCGCATGATCATCGACGTGGTCCCCAACCACTCCTCCTCCGCGCACCGCTGGTTCCGCGAGGCCGTGGCCGCCGAGCCCGGCAGCGCCGCCCGCGCGCGCTACGTCTTCCGGGACGGCCGGGGCCCGGACGGCGACGAGCCGCCCAACAACTGGCAGTCGATCTTCGGCGGTCCGGCCTGGACCCGCCTCAAGACCGAGGACGGCACCCCCGAACAGTGGTACCTGCACCTGTTCGACGCCGAGCAGCCCGACTTCGACTGGAGCAACCAGGAGGTGCACGACGAGTTCGACGACGTCCTGCGCTTCTGGCTGGACCGGGGCGTGGACGGGTTCCGGATCGACGTCGCGCACGGCATGGTCAAGGACCCGGCGCTGCCGGACATCGACGAGGGCGCCAAGGCCGACCTGCTCGACGGCAGCACCTCGCTGCCCTACTTCGACCAGGAGGGCGTACACGAGATCTACCGACGCTGGTCGCGCATCGCCGCCTCCTACCCGGGCGAGCGGACCCTGGTCGCCGAGGCCTGGGTGGAGGACGCCGAACGGGTGGCCCGCTACCTGCGCCCGGACGAGCTGCACCAGGCGTTCAACTTCGAGTACCTCACCGCGCCGTGGGACGCCGGACGCCTGCGCGAGGTGATCGACGGCTCCCTGGCCGCCAACGGCGCCGTGGGCGCGACCACCACGTGGGTGCTGTCCAACCACGACGTCACCCGGCACGTCACCCGCTTCGGCGGCGGCGAGCAGGGGCTGCGCCGGGCCCGAGCGGCCACCCTGCTGATGCTGGGCCTGCCCGGCTCGGTCTACCTGTACCAGGGCGAGGAGCTGGGCCTGCCGGAGGTCACCGACCTGCCCGAGGAATCCCTCCAGGACCCCACCTGGGAGCGTTCGGGCCGTACCGAGCGGGGCCGCGACGGCTGCCGCGTCCCGCTGCCGTGGGAGGGCCAAAGCGCCCCCTTCGGCTTCGGCCCGGAGGGCACCGAGCCGTGGCTGCCGGTCCCCGGGTACTGGGCCGACCTGTCCCGCGCGGCCCAGCGCGGGGTGCGGGGCTCGACACTGGACCTGTACACCACCGCGCTCGGCCTGCGCCGCGAGCTGGACGCCCTGGGCGACGGGGCGATGAGCTGGCTGGACTCCCCGGAGGGGGTTCTGTACTTCGAGCGTGAGCCAAACGTGCGGGTCGCGGTGAACATGACCGGCGCAGCGGTCGAACTGGCCGCATCCGGGGAGGTGCTGGTCTCCAGCGGCCCCGGTGCCGAACCGGCCGGGGGGACGCTGACCCTGCCCGCCGAGACCTCGGTGTGGCTGCGCGTGTGACGTAGGGGCTCCCCGCTCCCCGCGCGGGTGCCGGACCGGCCTGCTTCGCGTCCGGCACCCGCCCGCGCCCGCCACGGACCAACGCCCCGTGGCCGGCCGCACGAACCACCACTCCCCCACCCGTCCGCGGGGCCACCTCCCCGCCCGGCGACCCCGGGCCCCGCCAGTCACCCCTGGAGACCAACCATGAGGTCACTTCTCCCACTGTGCTCAGTGGGGCTGGTACTCGCACTGACCGCCTGCTCGACCACCGAGACAACCGACGACTACTCCTCCGTTCCGCTGACCATCTGGGCCGACGAGGAACGCGCCCAGGCCATGCGCACCTTCGCCGAGGCGTTCGCCCGCGACGTCAACCGGCGGGTGGAGGTGATCGTGGTCGACCACGAGGAGCTGCGGGCCAGCTTCCTGAGCGCGCACTCCACCGGCCTGGGTCCGGACCTGCTCGTGGGGCCGCACGACTGGACCGGCGAACTGGCGTCGGCCGGAGCCATCGTCCCGGTCGGTCTGGAGGAGGACGACGCGGAACTGTTCTCACCCGGGGCCCTGGCGGCGGTCAGCTACGACGGCCGGGTCCACGGGGTGCCCTACGCCACCGAGAACCTGGCGCTGCTGCGCAACACGGACCTGGTTCCGCAGGCACCGGACTCGTTGGAGGACATGGTGGCGACCGGCACGGAGCTGGTGGACTCGGGCGCCGTGGACCGGGCGCTGAGCCTCCAGGTGGGCGAGGAGGGCGACGCCTACCACATCCACCCGCTCTTCACCTCGGCCGGCGGATACCTGTTCGGCGAGGACTCCTCGGGTGACCCCGACCCCACGGACCTGGGGGTGGCCGCCCCGGAGTCGATCGCCGCCTTCGAGCTGCTGGCGGAGCTCGGGGAGGACGGTTCGGGGGTGCTGAGCCGGTCCACCGACGCGACCAACGCGACCTCCCTGTTCGCCTCCGGTGCCGCCCCGTTCCTGGTGAGCGGCCCGTGGAGCGTGGCCGCGGTCCAGGAGGCGGGTCTGCCGTTCGCGGTGGACCCGGTGCCCTCGTTCGCCGAGGGGGACCCGGCCCGGCCGCTGATCGGCGTGCAGTCGTTCTTCGTGGCATCCGGGGCCAGTGATCCGGACCTGGCCGAGAAGCTGGCCCAGGTGTTCCTGGACGACCCCGAACTGTCGGTGATCCTGTACGAGGCCGACCCGCGTGTGCCCGCGCTGGACGAGGCCCTGGAGATGCTCGCCGAGCAGGACCCGAACCTGGAGGCCTTCCAGCGTGCGGGCGAGGGCGGCCTGCCGATGCCCGCGATCCCCGAGATGGAGGCGGTGTGGAGCCCGTTCTCGCAGGCCAGCGCGGATATCATCGGTGGCGCTGAGCCCGCCGAGGCGCTGGCCGAGGCCGAGCGGCTCATCATCGAGGGCTTCGACGGATAGGGGCCCCGGAGCCCGGCCCGGCCCGCCCGCGGCCCGGATGCGCCTCCTGCGGCCCGCCCCCGGAACATGAGCGCGCAGGCGCACCTCCTCACACAGAGCAACCACCGAGGCACCTTCGGACAACCATCACCCTTCTGTTTCCGGGGTGTTTCCACATCTTTATCCACAGCGACTGCAAAGCCTTTCAAAGCTTGCAAGTTATTGCTAACGTCACATCACCGAGCATGCCCGTAACGGACCCGGTTCCTCCGGTGAACCGCATGCACGACCTCCGACAGTCCTCCCGGAAGGAAGCCACCATGAGATCCCGCAGCGCGTCAGCGGTCGCCGGTATCGCCGCGATCGCACTTATGGCGACAGCGTGCAGCAACGACGGTTCGGACGGAGGCGACGAGGGCGCCGCACAGAGCACGCTCGTCATCTGGTCCGACCCCGAGCGCGCCGAGGCCATCCAGAGCGCGGCCGCCGAGTTCGCCGAGGCCAACGGCATCGAGGTGGACGTCCAGAACGTCTCCTTCGACGACATCCAGGGCGACGTGGTCAACGCCCACCAGGCCGGCAACGCCCCGGACATCTTCATCGGTGCGCACGACTGGACCGGCAACCTCATGCGCAACGGCGCCGTCCAGCCCATCGAGCTCCCCTCGGACCGTGCGGACGCCATCGACCCGACCGCCCTCGAAGCGGTTTCGCTGGAGGGCCAGCTCCTGGGTGTCCCCTACACCCAGGAGAACATCTTCCTGATGCGCAACACCGAGCTGGCGCCCGACGCCCCCGAGACCTTCGAGGAGCTCGTCGAGGTCGGCACCCGGCTCAAGGACGACGGTGAGGTCGACGAGGTCCTGGCCATGGCCGTGGGCCAGGAGGGCGACCCCTACCGGATGAACGCCCTGATGTCCTCCGCGGGCGGCTACCTCTTCGGCCAGGACGAGAACGGCGACTGGAACCCCGACGACCTCGGGGTCGGCACCGACGAGACCATCGCGGCCATGGAGAAGATCGCCGAGTACGGCGAGGAGGGCGAGGGCGTGCTGCGCCGCTCCATCGAACTCGAGAACGAGGCCGCGCTCTTCTTCGAGGGCGACGCCCCCTTCTTCGTCGCCGGTCCCTGGACCATCGGTGACGCCAACGCCTCCGACATCGACTACGAGATCAGCGCCATCCCCGGCTTCGAGGGCATGGACCCGGCCTCCCCCTACATCGGCTACCAGGCCTTCTTCGTCACCGAGGGCAGCGCCAACAGCGCCCTCGCCGAGGAGTTCGTGGTCAACCACGTCACCGACTCCGACTTCGTCCTGAGCCTGTACGAGGCCGACCCCCGTACCCCGGTGCAGACCGAGGCCCTGGAGAGCGTCTCCGCCGACGACCCCAACATCGCCGTGATGGCCGAGACCGGGGAGAACGGCGTCCCGATGCCGAACATCCCCGAGATGGGTGAGACCTGGGAGCCGCTGGGCATCGCCCAGGCCCAGATCATCGGCGGTGCGGACGCCCGTGAGGCGCTGGAGACCGCCCACGACACCATCGCCGAGCGGATCGGCCAGTAGTAGTGGCCACCAACCGATCCGGCACAGCGGGCGCCCCCGGGAAGGGGGCGCCCGCCCGCCCAGCGCTGCCCGGCGGCCGTTTCTCCGGAAACGGGTCGCTCGCCGGCCAACTGGTCAAGATCGCCCTCCTCGGACTGTTCACCGCCCTCGGCGTCTGGGCCGTCCTCCCCCTCTACACGGCGGGGAACTGGTGGGGCATCGGTCTGGCCGTGGCCGTGGTGGTCCTCGTCTACTGGGTCTACCTGTCCAAACGCACCGTCCCGGCCAAGTACCTGGTCCCCGGTGTGCTGTTCCTGATGGCCTTCCAGATCTTCCCGGTGCTCTACACGATGAGCACCTCGCTGACCAACATGAGCGACGGCCACCGGGGCTCGAAGGAACAGGCCATCTCCTCCATCGAGGCGTACTCGGTGGTCCGCGGCGAGGACTCCGAGGAGTACGCGCTCACCGTGGCCACGACCGGCGACCCCGAGTCGGGCGAGCTGGTGTTCCTGCTCACCGACTCCGAGGGCGAGGCCTACGCGGGCACCGAGGAGGGGCTCAGCGAACTCGACCGGGCCGAGGTCGGCCCGTCGGGCAAGGTCACCGACGCCTTCGGCTACACCATCCTCACACCCACCCAGGTCAACGCGCGCAGCGACGACCTCCAGGACTTCGCGGTCCCCACCGGCGACGGTTCGGGTATCCGCTCCAGCGGTCTGTCCAGCGCCTTCGAGGGCAACGCCCAGCGCGCCTACGACGAGGCCTGCGACTGCGTCACCGACAGCGAGACCGGGAAGGTCTACACGGCCGACGACGAGCGCGGCGCCTTCTACAGCGAGGACGGCGAGCGCCTGGCCCAGGGCTGGCAGGTGGGCGTCGGGTTGGACAACTTCGCCCGGTTCCTGCTCAACCCCACCTTCGCCGCTTCGTTCTTCGGCACCCTGGTCTGGAACATCGCCTTCGCCGCGTCGGTCACGTTCCTGGTGTTCGTGCTCGGCCTCGCGGTCGCCCTGACCCTGCACGTGCCGAGGATGCGCGGCAAGGCGGTCTACCGGATCCTCGTCGTCCTGCCGTACGCCATGAGCTCCCTGGCCATGTACCTGCTGTGGCGGGACATGTTCAACGCGGACTTCGGCCTGTTCAACCGGATGCTCGGCCTCCAGGTGGACTGGCTGGGGGACGTGTGGGCGGCCCGGGCCGCGGTCATCCTGGCCAACGTGTGGCTGGGCTACCCGTACATGTTCCTGGTGGCCACAGGGGCGCTCCAGGCCATCCCCCGGGAGCTGGGACAGGCCGCGCAGCTGGACGGCGCAGGACCCTGGCAGGCGTTCCGGCACGTCACCCTGCCCCTGCTGATGGTCGCCATGGCACCGATCCTCATCGCCACGTTCGCGTTCAACTTCAACAACTTCAACGCGGTGTGGCTGCTCACCCGGGGCGGACCGTTCGGCGCGGAGGGGACGGCCTCGGGCGGCGCCACGGACCTGCTCATCACCTACACCTACAGGTTGGCGTTCAGTGAGGCCACCGCCCAGTACGGGTACGCGGCGGCGCTGTCGGTGATGATCTTCCTCATCGTCTCGGTCACCTCGGTGATCAGCCTGAGCCGGACCAAAGCCCTCCAGGAGGTGGACCGATGACCGCTCCCGACGCCGCCGTCAGGCCCGTCTACCGGCGTTCGACCACCACCCGGCTGACCCTGTGGCTGAGCCGCCTGGGCTGGCGGCACGCCGTCATGTGGGTGGTCGCGGCCTTCGCGGTCTTCCCCGTATTGTTCGTGGTCTCCGCGGCGCTCAACCCCGTCGGCACCCTGAGCAGCTCACAGCTGTGGCCGACCGGTGCCAGCCTGGCCAACGCCCGTGAACTGTTCCAGAACACGCCCTTCGCCACCTGGTACGCGAACTCGCTGTTCTTCGCCCTGACCAACGCGGCCGTCACCGTGCTGTTGTCGGCACTGGCCGCGTACGCGTTCAGCCGGATGCGGTTCAAGGGCCGCAGGGTGGGTCTGGTCGGCCTCCTGGTCATCCAGATGTTCCCGCAGTTCCTGGCGATCGTCGCGATCTACCTGATGTTCTCCAACATCGGTGAGGTCTACCCGGTGATCGGGTTCGACACCCGGTGGGGCCTGCTGCTGGTCTACCTCGGCGGCGCCCTGAGCATCAACACCTGGTTGATGAAGGGCTTCTTCGACACGGTGCCCCGGGAACTGGACGAATCGGCCCAGATGGACGGGGCCACCCACGCCCAGGTGTTCTTCCGGATCATGCTGCCGCTGGTCACCCCGGTGCTGGCGATCGTGGCGCTGCTGGTGTTCATCAACACCATCAACGAGTTCCTGATGGCCAGCGTGTTCCTGCGGGACACGGCGTCCCAGACCCTGGGCCTGGGGCTGTACCAACTGGTGGACTCCCAGCGCAACGCCAACTTCGGGATGTTCGCGGTGGGCGCGCTGATGCTGTCCCTGCCCACCCTGATCGTGTTCTGGTTCCTCCAGCGCTACATCAGTGAGGGACTGACCTCCGGAGCGGTCAAGGGGTAGCCGGGGGCGGGCCCCCGGACCGGGGCCCGCCCGGGAAACCACGAGGAGGGGCGCCCCCCTGCGGGGGCGCCCCTCCTCGTGTGCGGTCACGGCCCCCGGGGGGCGTCGCCTCCCGGGGCCGGGCACTACTTCTTCTTCTTGTCCTCGGAGATGCTGCTGTCCGTGGACAGCGCGGAGATGAAGGCCTCCTGGGGCACCTCGACCCGACCGACCATCTTCATCCGCTTCTTGCCCTCCTTCTGCTTCTCCAGCAGCTTGCGCTTACGGCTGATGTCACCGCCGTAGCACTTGGAGAGCACGTCCTTGCGGATGGCGCGGATGTTCTCACGGGCGATCACCCGGGCACCGATGGCGGCCTGGACGGGCACCTCGAACTGCTGCCGCGGAATGAGCTCGCGCAGCTTCTTGGTCATCTCGACCCCGTAGGCGTAGGCCTTCTCCTTGTGCACGATCGCGGAGAACGCGTCGACCGGCTCACCCTGGAGGAGGATGTCGACCTTGACCAGGTCGGCCTGCTGCTCGCCGATGGGCTCGTAGTCCAGGGAGGCGTAGCCCTTGGTCCGGGACTTGAGGGCGTCGAAGAAGTCGAAGACGATCTCGGCCATGGGGAGCGTGTACCGCATCTCGACGCGGTCCTCGGAGAGGTAGTCCATGCCCTGGAGCTCGCCGCGGCGGTCCTGGCACAGCTCCATGATCTGGCCGATGTGGTCGGAGGGGCTGAGCAGGGTGGCCTTGACCATCGGCTCGTAGATCGCCTCGATCTTGCCGGCCGGGAACTCGCTGGGGTTGGTCACCACGTGCTCGGCGCCGTCCTCCATGTCCACCCGGTAGATCACGTTGGGCGCGGTGGAGATGAGGTCGAGGTTGAACTCGCGCTCCAGGCGGGCCCTGGTGATCTCCAGGTGGAGCAGGCCGAGGAAGCCGCAGCGGAAACCGAAGCCCAGGGCGGCGGAGGTCTCCGGCTCGAACGCCAGCGCGGCGTCGTTGAGCTGGAGCTTCTCCAGGGCGTCGCGGAGCACCGGGTAGTCCGTGCCGTCGATCGGGTACAGGCCCGAGAACACCATCGGCTTGGGTTCCTGGTACCCGGCGAGCATCTCCTCGGCGGGCTTGTTCAGGGTGGTGATCGTGTCACCGACCTTGGACTGGCGCACGTCCTTCACGCCGGTGATGATGTAGCCGACCTCGCCCACGGCCAGGCCCTTGCTCTTGGTCGGCTCGGGCGAGCTGACCCCGATCTCCAGGATCTCGTGGGAGGCCCTGGTGGACATCATCTGGATGCGCTCACGCGGGCTGAGGTGGCCGTCGACGACCCGCACGTAGGTGACCACGCCGCGGTAGGTGTCGTAGACCGAGTCGAAGATCATCGCGCGGGCCGGGGCGTCGGCCTCACCGACGGGCGCGGGGATCTGGTTGACGATCTCGTTGAGGAGCTCCTCGACGCCCTCGCCGGTCTTGGCGCTGACCTTGAGCACGTCGGAGGGCTCGCAGCCGATGATCCCGGCGAGTTCCTCGGCGTACTTCTCGGGCTGTGCCGCGGGGAGGTCGATCTTGTTGAGCACCGGGATGATCGTGAGGTCGTTCTCCAGCGCCATGTAGAGGTTGGCGAGGGTCTGGGCCTCGATCCCCTGCGCGGCGTCGACCAGCAGGATGGCGCCCTCGCAGGCGGCCAGGGAGCGCGACACCTCGTAGGTGAAGTCGACGTGGCCGGGGGTGTCGATGAGGTCGAGCGTGTAGGTCCTGTCGTCCACCGCGGTGAACGGGATCCGTACGGCCTGCGACTTGATCGTGATGCCGCGCTCGCGCTCGATGTCCATGCGGTCCAGGTACTGGGCGCGCATCTGACGGTCCTCGACGACCCCGGTGATCTGGAGCATCCGGTCGGCCAGCGTCGACTTGCCATGGTCGATGTGCGCGATGATGCAGAAGTTGCGGATCAGCGCAGGATCGGTCCAGTTCGGCTGTGCCACCGTGCTCCGTTCACAGGGTTGGGTCCGGGTCGTGATGCGCCTGCGGCGGCGCCGCCCTGCCGGGGGTCCGCCCACGGCATCGTCCATCATCCCACGGCGCCGACACCGTCCTCACCGGCTGGGGCCGGTGCGGATACGGCAGTATGGGCGCGAACGCGCGGGACTCGTGTCCAGATTATGCGACCTGGGAGCGGGAACGGGCTGTGCGGGTACCGGACGAGGACGGGTGGCGTACGGGTGAAGTGGCTTGTGAAGCGGTTGTTGGCCGGTCTGGCGGCGATCCTGGTCGTGCTGGTGGGCGCGGGCGCGCTGCTGGCCTACCAGTACTCGGGGACCCCCGGGGAAGGGGCCGCCTCCCAGGGGTCGGACGCGGCGTGGGTGGGTTCGTGGGAGGACACGGAGGCGCTGGAGGAGCTGCTGGCGACCGGCGGGGTGGACACCCTGTACGTGTACGCGGGCGAGGTGGCCGGGGACGGCGGAGTCGAACGGGTCCCGGGCACCGGTGACCTGCTGGCGTGGTTGGGAACGGAGTTTCCCGAGGTGCGGGCGCTGGCGTGGCTGCGGCACGTGGAGTCGGGTTCCTCGCTGATCCGGGACCGGTTCGACGCGGACGCGCGGGCGGCCCTGGCCCCCCGGGTCGCCGAGGTGGGGGCGGACGGGTTCGCCGGGGTGCACCTGGACATCCGCCCGGTGACGGTGAACGACCCCTCTCTGCCCGCTCTGATGGAGGCGGTCCGGGAGGAACTGGGTGCGGATCCGGTGCTGTCGGTCCGGGCCCACCACGTGGAACTGGTCCCGGGCGGGCGGGTGCCGTCCTTCGTCGTCGGCGGCGAGGAGAAGTACTGGTCGAAGGGGTACCTGGAGCGGGTGACCGAGCACGCGGACGAGGTCGTGCTGCCCGGGGTGGACGCGGGCATGCCCGTGGCGGGGATGTACGGCGGGTTCATGGTGCGGCAGGTGACCGAGTCGGTGACGGCGCTGCGCACCCGTGAGGACGTGACGGTGCGGTTCGGGGTCCCGGCCTACAGCAGCGAGCGGTGGGGGCCGGCGGCCGGTCACGAGACCGCGCTCACCGCGATCGCCGCGGTACGGCTGGGTGTGTCCCGTGCGCAGGTGCCCGACACGATGACCCTCGGGGTGGCGTTGTACCTGGTGGACGAGGCTGATCCGGAGGACCTGACCGCCTACCGGACGGCCTGGCTGGCGCCGTAGGCGCCCGGGGCCCGAGCAGTCCGATCCGTGCGGCATACTGAGAAGTCCGTGTCTCGGACTTCCACGTTCGAATTTGAGCCCTGTGGACTCACACACACCCTGCGTCGGCGCCCACGCAGGCCTCTCATGGAACGGCTGCCCATGAGATGAGCCGCCTGGCCGACCGGCGCGATGATCACAGTAACTGGAGCACGTTTTCGCATGGCGAACATCAAGTCGCAGAAGAAGCGCATTCGGCAGAACGAGAAGGCTCGTGTCCGCAACCAGGCGGTGCGCTCTTCCCTGAAGACGGCCATCCGGAAGTTCCGCGCGGCCGCCGAGGCCGGGAACGTCGAGCAGGCCACCGTCGCGCAGCGTGAGGCCGCTCGCGCCCTGGACAAGGCCAGCAGCAAGGGCGTCATCCACAAGAACCAGGCCGCGAACCGCAAGAGCGCGATCGCCAAGCGCCTGCAGGAGCTTCAGGCCGCCTAGGGGCGCCGAGCACACGGTCAGGGGTCCGGTCCCGCGGGGACCGGGCCCTTCCGTGTGTCCGGGGGCGGTCTCCGCGGGTGCGCGCCGGACCCGAGCACCGTCCCCCGCACCGCCGCGCCCCCGGGCCGGCGGCCGTTGCGACGGGTTGTCCACAGGTACGGAAACGGCCGGTGACAGAGGGTCGTCGGCTCCCTAGCGTTGGTGTCATGACCGTTTCGCGCCGGTCACGGCGCCACCCTCCCGTGTCAGCCCCCGAAGAACGACTCCGCTCGCTCGGCCTGGACTCCTCCCCCGCCGCCGGACGGCTGCGTGCCCGTATCACCCGCCCCCGGTGCGAACCCGGCCCCGTGGCCGCCGTCCCCCGGGCGCCCTACGCGGCCGAAGAGGCCGCCGTCCCCTACCGACTCGAAGAGCCCCGGGCCGTTCCGGCCGGGCACCGGCCGACGGTGGCCCCCGCGGCCCGGTGGGCCGGGGCCCAGGCCGCGCCCGCCCGGGAGGAGACGGCTCCGGCGCGGGACCCCCGGCGCGAGCCGCCCGGGAGCCGGAACGGCCCGAAGGCGGAGGAGGGCCAGAGGACGGGGCAGGACCCGCCGGTCCGGGAGGGGAACGGAACCACGCCCGGGACGGCCGGGGCGCGGACCCCGGAAGAGGTTTCGGGAGGACGGCACCGGCGCGCCCGCGAACCGGTGCGGCCGCCCTCCGGGTACACGGAGCTGGATCCGGAGGCAGCCGCGCCCCTCCTGGAGCGGGTGGCCCGCGGATGGGGTGCCCGCGCCTCCCTGTCCCGGCGGTCGGTGGTGACCCTGCTGGTGCTGGGCCTGCTCGCCGCGGCGGTCGCCTTCTGGGCGCTGCGTGAGCGCCCCGAGGAGGTGACGGTCCCCGAACTGGTCACCCGGTCCGCCCCGGCCGGCCAGGGCACGGACGGGCCGGCCGACGGGGGCGAGGAGGCGGGCCCGCCCGCACCGGCCGGGCCCGGCACCGGTGAAGGCACCAGCGGGGACACCGGCGGGGAGGTGGTGGTACACGTCGGCGGTGAGGTGGCCGAACCCGGGCTGTACACGCTGCCCTCCGGTGCGAGGGTGGCCGACGCGGTCCAGGAGGCGGGCGGACCGCTGCCCGACGCCGACCTGGACCTGGTCAACCTGGCCCGGTCGCTGACCGACGGCGAGCGGATCCTGGTGGGCGTCCCCCAGCCGGACGGCGGCCCGGCGGGCGCCGGTCCACCGGTCAACCTCAACCTGGCCGGCCAGAACGATCTGGAGACGCTGCCCGGCATCGGGGAGAAGCGGGCACAGCAGATCCTCGCCCACCGGGAGTCGCTCGGCGGTTCCTTCTCCAGCGTCGAGGACCTCCTCGGGGTGGACGGGATCGGGGAGAAGACGTTCAGCACGCTCGAACCGCACGTGACGGTGGGGTGAGCCGCCGTGGTGGCCTGGTTGGGAACCGACGCACACGGCCTGGAACGACCGCCCGACCTGAGACTGCTCCTGCCGGCCGCGGCGGCCTGGCTGGCCGCACTCGGTGCGCTCGCCGCACCACCGTGGCTTGCGTGGTTGTGCGCCGGGCTGGCGGTCTGCGGCGCGCTGGCGGCGTTCCTCGCGGCGCGTCCCCCGTGGGAGGCCCCCGCGCTGGCACTGGCGGCGGCGTTGGCGTGCTGCGCCACGGTGGCCGCGGTGGCCGGGGCCCATGTGCACCGGACCGTGTCGAGTGCTGCGGCGGAGGCCGTGGGCCGGGGCGGTGACGCGGTCTTCCGTGCGGTGGTGTCGGCCGACCCGCGACCCAGAGCCGGGATGCCGCGCCCGGGCCGGGCCGAGTGGGTGGTGACCGCCCGGACCGAGTGGGTCCGGCTGGACGGCCGGGCGGACGCCTCGCGGGCACCGGTGGTGGTCCTGGCTTCCGGGCAGGGCTGGGCCGACCTGCTGCCCGGCCAGTCCTTCGAGGCGCGCGGGGCCTTCCTGGAGGCGGACGGCGACCGTCTGACCGCCGCTCTGGTGCCGGTCCGGGGCCCTCCCGAGAAGGTCCGCGGCCCCGGTCGGCTGCAGGTTTTCGCCGCCGGGGTGCGGTCCGGTCTGCGCGAGGCGGCGGCGGGGCTCCCGCAGCCCGCGCGCGGGCTGCTCCCCGCCCTGGTCCTCGGTGACGTGTCGGCCCTGCCGGAAAGCACGGCCGAGGACTTCCGGACCACCGGGATGACGCACCTGTTGACGGTCTCCGGAGCCAACCTGGCGATCCTGACCGGGTTCGTGCTGGGTGCGGCGCGGTGGACGCGCGCGCCCACCTGGTGTGCGGTCCTGGGCGGTGCGCTGATGATCTGGGTGTTCGTCCTGGTGTGCCGACCGGAGCCGAGCGTGGTGCGGGCGGCGTTCATGGGGTCTCTGGGGTTGCTGGCGCTGGCGAGCGGGCGTGCGCACGCAGGGTTGGGTGCCCTGTGCGCCACGGTGGTCGGGGTGCTGTTCGTGGCGCCGGGGTTGGCCGCCTCCTACGGTTTCGCGCTTTCCGTTCTGGCCACCGCGGGGATCCTGTTGCTCGTGCCCGGTTGGACCCGGGCGTGGTCCTCGCGCTGCCCCGGACCGGTGGCCGAGGCCTTCGCGGTCGCGGTGGCCGCGCACGTGGCGGTCGCCCCGGTCCTGGTGCTGCTGTCCGGCGAGGTGTCCTGGGTGTCGGTCCCGGCCAACGTGCTGGCGGCGCCCGTGGTGGCGGCGGTCACCGTGGCGGGGTCCGCGCTGGCGGCACTGGCCGCGGTGTGGCCGGAGGGGGCCGCGGCCCTGGTGCACCTACCCGGGCTGGGGGTGTCCTGGATCGCCGTGGTGGCCGAGACCGGGGCCCGGGTCCCGTACGGGGCGCTGCCCTGGCGTTCGGACGTGGCGGGCGCCCTGCTGTTGGCCGCGGTGGTGGCGGTGTTCCTGCTCACCCGGGGGCTGCTGCGCCGGGTGGTCGCCGCCGCGGCCGTGGCGGTTCTGGTGCTCGGCCTGGCCGTCCGGTGCGTGCCGGGCGGGTGGCCGCCGCCGGGGTGGGTTCTGCTCGCCTGTGACGTGGGGCAGGGGAACGCCATCGTGCTGTCCTCCGGGCGCGGTGAGGCGGTGGTGTTCGACGTCGGCCAGGAGCCGGAACCGGTGGACGGCTGCCTGGAGCGCCTGGGGGTGCGCGAGATTCCGTTGCTGGTGCTCAGCCACGACCACGCCGACCACGTCGACGGTGCGCCCGGGGCGTTGAGGCACCGGACGGTGTCCGCCGCGCTGGCCCCGGCGGGGTTCGGGCAGAGCCCGGTGGGCCGTCTGCTCGCCGAGGAGGGGGTGGCGCTGACGTCCGCCGAGCGCGGCCAGCGGTTCCGGGTGGGACCGTGGCTGCTGCGGGTGCTCTGGCCGGAGGCGGGGTTCACGGGTTCGGTCAACGACGCGTCCGTGGTGGTCCGGGCCGACGGCCCGGAGATGTCGGTGCTGCTGACCGGTGACATCGAGGAGGAGGCCCAGGGGAGGCTGTTGCACGGACCGGAGCCGGACCTGTTGTCGGCGACGGTGCTGACCACACCCCACCACGGCGCCGGCGGCCAGGACCCGGACTTCCTCACCGCGACCGGGGCGTGGGTGTCGGTGACGTCGGTGGGAAGGGAGAACCGCCACGGCCACCCCGCCCCCTCCACCTGGAACCTGTTGGAGCGGACCGTCCGGGTGAACGCCCGTACCGACCGCGACGGCGACGTCGCCGTCCTGGGCGGCCCGGTCCGGGTGGCGGTCCGCGGCGCGGAAGCGGAACCGGACCGCTGAACACCCGGTCAGGGAGGGTTCCCGGGACACCGGGCACCCACCGGACGCCGGGCCGTGGGCCGGTGGGCCCGGGTACGGGGGCGCCGGAGGGGCCGGCGCCACCGGTCCGCCGTTCGGGCACCGCCCGGTCGGTGGGGCGTGGCATCCTCGTTGTATGCCTGCACCCGCCCTCATCACGCTCATCGTCGGCGACGAGGAACTCCTCGTCGACCGGGCCGTGGCCGCCGTCGTCGCCTCGGCCCGCGAGACCGACCCCGAGGTGGACGTCCACGACCTGGTCCCCTCCCAGGTAGGCCTGTCCACCCTGGTCGAGGTCACCTCGCCCTCGCTCTTCGGCGACCGCCGGGTGGTGGTGCTCCGCTCCTCCCAGGACCTGGTCAAGGACCTGGCGGCGACGGTCACCGACTACCTCAGGGACCCGGCCGACGACGTGTACATGGTGCTCACCCATGCGGGGGGTGCCAAGGGCAAGGCGCTGCTCCAGGCCGCGGTGAAGGCGGGCGCCCAGCGGGTGGACTGCAAGGGGCCCACCAAGGGTCCCGAACGGGTCGCCTTCGTCAAGGGCGAGTTCTCCGCGGCCGGACGGCAGATCACCCCCGACGCCGCCCAGGCGCTGGTGGACGCGGTCGGTACCGAACTGCGCGAGATCGCCGCCGCCTGTACCCAGTTGATCGCGGACACCGAGGGCCGGGTGGACGCGGCCGCGGTGGCCAGGTACCACTCCGGCAAGGCGGAGGCCTCGGGGTTCAGCGTGGCCGACCGGGCGGTGGAGGGGCGCCTGTCCGAGGCGCTGGAGCAGTTGCGCTGGTCATTGGCGGTGGGCACCGCCCCGGTACTGGTCAACAGCGCTCTGGCCGGCGCGGTGCGCGGGATCGCGGTGGCCGCCCAGCCGCCGCGGGGGATGAGCGAGGCGGAGCTGGCCAAGCGCGCCAAGGTTCCGCCGTGGAAACTGCGCACCCTGCGCCAACAGGCCCGGGGCTGGAACGCTGCCGGGGTGAGGCGGGCGATGGAGGTGATCGCCGAGACCGACGCGCTGATCAAGGGGGCCGGCCGCGACCCCGAATACGCGTTGGAGCGCGCGGTGATCGAGATCGCCCGGGCCCGCGGCACCCGCTGACGGCTCCGGACCGCTCCGGTCACCGGGCGGAGGCACGGCCGTTGCGGTTCCTCAGCGGATCGTGCGGCCGCCCTGCCATACCCGCAGGGCGTTCAGGCCCATGGACCAGGCGAAGGCGCCTTCGTGGTCGGCGTCCCACTGCACCAGGTCGGCCAGGCTGCCCGGGGTGATCATGCCACGGTCGTTGAGGCCCAGCGCGTGCGCACTGCCCGCCGTGGCGGCGTTGAGTGCCTCCTGGACGGTCATCTCGAACATCGAGACGGCCAGGGAGATGACCAGCGGCATGGACGTGGTGCCGGACTGGCCCGGGTTGTGGTCGGTGCCCAGGCCCACCGGGACGCCGTGGTCGAGCAGCGCGCGCACCGGCGGGGTGCGGCGCTCGTGCAGAGCGGTGGTGGGGCAGGCGACCACCGGGGTACGGGTGGCCGCCAGGGCCAGCAGGTCCTCATCGTCGGCCTCGTGCACGAGGTCGACCGAGGAGCAGCCCAGTTCCGCGGCCATCCGGACGGCCCCGTGCCGGGGCCGGGAACAGGCGTGCATGGTGGTGCGCAACCCCACGGACTGACCCACGCCCAGGAGCATGTGGGCGTCCTCGGTGGTGAACTGCTGGTTGTCGCAGTAGACGTCCACCCCGTCCGCGCCGGCCATGGCGGCGTCGCTGAGCCAGGAGGCGGCGGTGGCCACGTACTCCTTGGGGCGGCCGAAGAACTCGGGCGGGACCCCGTGTGCGGGGAAGAAGGTGACGTGCAGGCGCGGCATGCCCGGTTCCTCCTCCAGGGAACGGAGCAGGCGTACGTCGGCGAGCTCGCCGTCCCGGGTGAGGTGGTAACCGGTCTTGGCCTCCACCGTGGTGCTGCCGGACAGCACCCAGTGCCGCAGCCGTTCACGGACGGCGTTGCACAGGGTCCAGGGGTCGGTCCCCCTGGTGATGGTGACGGTCGTGGACACGCCCCCGCCCGCGGCGAAGATGTCGGCCCGGGTGGCCCCCTGGGCCCACATGTTGACCTCCGCGTACCGGTCGCCAGCGTAGACGGGGTGGCAGTGGGCGTCGACGAGACCGGGGGTGAGCAGGCCGCCCCCGATGTTGACGACCTCGTCCACCTCGGTGAGGTCCTCCATCACACCGGGGATGCGCTGGGGGAGCTCCGCCGCCGGGCCGACCCAGGCGACGCGGTCGTTGTCGATCAGGAGGGCGGCCTTGGTGAGCAGCTCGTTCCCGGTCCACAGCCGACCGATGTTGGTGAGGAGTACTACCGTCATGAGGTGGTCCGCCCCGCCGGTCAGTTCCGCTGCGACACGTGCGAAGCAGCGGCGTGGCGTGCACGGGCGGGCATGGCGACCTCGTATCTGGATGCGATTCCGACAGGGCCGTGAGCGACCCGGGGTCGCCTCGCGGTGCCGTGACAGTGGGGGTTCGCGTCGGCCTCAGGGGGACAGCGGTCACTGGCGGCCAGTGCTCCAAAACCGTAGTCCATTCGCGGACTCCGTGTACACCTCCCCGAAGGGACGAATGCGAGTGTTCCCGGCCGAAACTCACAGAGCCACAGAGTGATGAAGGCCACCCTGAACCTTGCTGAGCTGCCCCTTCGGGCTCCGCCGCGCAGATCGGAGAGCATCCCCAGAACATGAAACCGGCTCGGTCCCGTCCGGAGGCGGGGCCCGCTGACCCTGCCCGGAACACGGTCCCGCGGACCCTGTGCGGACACGACACGGCCGGGGCACCCGCGGGTGCCCCGGCCGTGTACCGTCACGGACCGCACTCGGGCGGACCGTCCTACCCGTGGCGACCGGCCCCGGAGCCGTTGTCAGGCTTGCGGGCCGGCTCCCCTCAGTTCAGACGCCGCTGGGCGTGTACTCGTCGAGCCTGGCGGCGAGCAGCGCCGGGACGAAGGCGTGCAGGGCCGTGCCCTCCCCGGTGTGCTCCTCGCTGATGATGCGGCCTTCCTCGTGCACCTTGGCGACGAGGTCGCCCCGCGAGTACGGGACGAGGGCGTGCACCTCCTTGGCGAGCTCGGGCAGCGCCTCGGCCAACGCCGTGACCAGATCGGAGACGCCCTGGCCGGTACGGGCCGAGACTTCGACCAGGTCGGGGTAGCGGGTGCGCAGCGCCCGGAGCGTGTCCGGGTCGGCGGCGTCGACCTTGTTGACCACGACGAGCTCGGGCACGTCGACGGCCTCGATCTCGGCGAACACCTCACGGACCGCGCTGATCTGCTGCTCGGGGTCGGGGTGCGAACCGTCGACCACGTGCAGGATCAGGTCGGAGTCGGCGACCTCCTCCAGGGTGGAGCGGAACGCCTCCACCAGCTGGTGCGGCAGGTGTCGGACGAAACCGACCGTGTCGCTCAGGGTGAAGCCGCGGCCGTCGGGCGTGCGGGCCTGGCGGACCGTCGGGTCCAGAGTGGCGAACAGTGCGTTCTCCACCAGTACCCCGGCTCCGGTGAGCCGGTTGAGCAGGCTCGACTTGCCCGCGTTGGTGTACCCGGCGATCGCCACCGAGGGCACCTCGCGGGTGCGGCGGACGTCCTTCTTGACCTCGCGCGCGGTACGCATGTGGGCGAGCTGACGGCGCAGCTTGGCCATCTTGTCGTTGATGCGTCGGCGGTCGGTCTCGATCTTGGTCTCACCGGGGCCGCGCAGGCCCACGCCGCCGCCGGAACCGCCGCCGGAACCGCCCGCCTGCCGGGACAGGGAGTCGCCCCAGCCGCGCAGTCGGGGCAGCAGGTAGTTGAGCTGGGCGAGTTCGACCTGGGCCTTGCCCTCGCTGCTGCGGGCGTGCTGGGCGAAGATGTCGAGGATCAGGGCGGTCCGGTCGACCACCTTGACCTTGACCACGTCCTCCAGCTGGCGCAGCTGGCCCGGGGTGAGCTCGCCGTCGCAGATGACGGTGTCGGCGCCGGTCGCCTCGACGATCTCGTGCAGTTCCGAGGCCTTGCCCTTACCGACGTAGGTGGCGGGGTCCGGCTTGGCGCGGCGCTGGGTGAGCCCCTCCAGGACCATGGCTCCGGCCGTCTCGGCGAGGGCGGCCAGCTCGGTCAGTGAGTTGTCGGCGTCGGCCTGGGTCCCACGGGTCCAGACGCCGATGAGGACGACCCGCTCAAGGCGCAGCTTCCGGTACTCGACCTCGGTGACGTCGGTGAGTTCGGTGGAAAGGCCCTGGACGCGGCGGAGCGCGTGCCGTTCGGCCAGCTCCATCTCACCCTGGTCGGGGGCGTTGCCCGGGTCCTCGTAGCGGTCGCCGTCGGTGTCCGCGGCCTCGCGGGACGCGTCGTCGGCGTGGACCCCGTCCCCGACGGTGTTCGCCTCACGGAACGCGTCCTGCCCGCGGGCCCCGTGGCCCGTGCGGTCGCTTCCGTGGGTGTCAGCTGTATTCATATCCCTCCAGGTGGGTCAACGCTGTCGCGGTCGTGATTCTTCCCCGTCCACCGTGTGCGGCGGCGGTCCGGCACCCGTCCTCTGTGGCCGCCGACCGCCGCACGGCAGGGTGTGTGGCCGCGGAGGGAGCCCCTGGGGTCGATGGTGGCACCTCGCCCGGGTGAAGGCACGTTAATTATCGCAGGGGGCGTGACACAGGCCACCACCCGGAGCGTCGCGTGGTTACACACGAATCAGCACCAAGACCGAAGAATCTCGATATTTCCAGAAGAACTTTTCCCTGGCTTACCCCTGTGGGAAAATTGCACGTCACTGACACCACGAGTGACGTTGACCGCTCGACATCAAGATAGTAGTTTCACTTCCACATACCAGAAGCTTGTTTCGTATCGCGGAAGGTTTTCCATGGGCGCCAAGCACGGGGTTGAGATCACCGGCCCCCTCAACGAACGGTTCGACGAGATCCTCACCGAGGACGCCCTCGCGCTCGTCGCCGAACTGCACCGCACCTTCGAGCCGCGCCGCCAGGAACTGCTGGCCGCCCGCCGGACCCGGGAGGCGCAGATCGCGGCCGGCGAGGACCTCGACTTCCTCCCCGAGACCAGGCACATCCGCGAGGACGACAGCTGGAAGGTCGCGCCGCCCGCCCCGGGCATCACCGACCGCCGCGTCGAGATCACCGGTCCCACCGACCGCAAGATGACGATCAACGCCCTCAACTCCGGCGCGAAGGTGTGGCTGGCCGACTTCGAGGACGCCAACACCCCGTTGTGGGAGAACATGATCCAGGGGCAGCTCAACCTGCGCGACGCCCTGGACCGCGAGATCGACTTCACCTCCCCCCAGGGCAAGACCTACGCCCTCAGGGAGGACTCCGAGCTGGCCACCATCGTCGTCCGCCCGCGCGGCTGGCACCTGGACGAGAAGCACATCCTCGTCGACGGTGAGCGCACCAGCGGCGGCATCGTCGACTTCGCGCTGTACTTCTTCCACAGCGCCAAGCGTCAGATCGCCAAGGGCAAGGGCCCGTACTTCTACCTGCCGAAGATGCAGAGCCACCTCGAGGCCCGCCTCTGGAACGACATTTTCGTGCTGGCCCAGGAGCGCCTGGAGATCCCCCGCGGCACCATCCGCGCCACCTGCCTGATCGAGACCATCCCGGCCGCGTTCGAGATGGAGGAGATCCTCTACGAGCTGCGCGAGCACTCGGCCGGCCTCAACGCGGGCCGTTGGGACTACCTCTTCAGCCTCATCAAGACCCACCGCACCCGCGGCCGCAAGTTCCTGCTGCCCGAGCGCAACGCCGTCACGATGACCGCCCCGATGATGCGTGCCTACACCGAGCTGCTGGTCAAGACCTGCCACAAGCGCGGCGCCCACGCCATCGGCGGCATGGCCGCCTTCATCCCGTCCCGCAGGGACGAGGAGGTCAACCGGAACGCCTTCGCCAAGGTGCGCGACGACAAGTCCCGCGAGTCCGGCGACGGCTTCGACGGCTCCTGGGTCGCCCACCCCGACCTGGTGCCGATCGCCAAGGAGATCTTCGACGGGGTTCTGGGCGAGCGGCCCAACCAGATCGACAAGCAGCGCCCCGACGTCGAGGTGAGCGCCGCCGACCTGCTCTCCGTGGACCGGACCCCGGGCGGCGTCACCCTCGCCGGCCTGCGCGGCAACATCAACGTCGCCCTCCAGTACCTGGCGGCGTGGATGGGCGGCAACGGCGCGGTGGCGATCCACAACCTCATGGAGGACGCCGCGACCGCCGAGATCTCCCGTTCCCAGATCTGGCAGTGGCTGCACAACGACGTCACCCTGGACGGCGGCGAGAAGGTCACCGCCGAACTGGTCAAGCAGATCATCGGCGAGGAGCTGGCCGCCATCCGGCAGGACCTCGGCGACAACTTCAACGAGGACCTCTACAAGCAGGCCAGCGAGCTCTTCACCGAGGTCGCCCTGGACGACGACTACGTCGACTTCCTGACCCTGCCCGCCTACGAGCGCATGCCGTAGCCGAACCGGGGAAGCGTCCGGCGGCCAACCCGGACGATTTCACGAAACGGAAGCCTGCTTTCACCGCGCCCCCTTGCTTCGGCAGGGGGCGCGGTCGTACGGTCCCTGTGCGAGGTCGCAACCGGAGAACGGACCCGGTGCCGCTCCCCGGCCGAACCAGGGAGGCGCCCATGGCCACGACCGCACGCCGCACACCCGATGGTCTCGTGCGCACGCCCGCGGCCCTGGCCGCGCTGGTCCCCCGGCTACGCCGGATCTGCGGTGAGGACGGCGTCCTGACCGACCTCTCCCGACGGCGTACGTACGAGAGCGACGGCCTCAACCACCACCGGTGCACCCCGGGCGTCGTGGCCATGCCGACCACCACCGCCCAGGTCCGCGAGGTCGTCTCGCTGTGCGCCGAACACGGCGTCCCCTACGTTCCGCGCGGCGCCGGCACCGGCCTGTCAGCCGGGGCGCTCCCCCACGCCGAAGGCGTCCTCCTCGTCACCTCGCGCATGCGCCGGATCCTGGAGATCGACCCGGAGAACGAGTGCGCGGTGGTCGAACCGGGCGTGGCCAACCTCGACATCACCCGCGCCGCCGAACCGTACGGCTACCACTACGCGCCCGACCCCTCCAGCCAACAGGTGTGCTCGGTGGGCGGCAACGTCGCGGAGAACTCCGGCGGTGCGCACTGCCTCAAGTACGGGTTCACCGCGGGCCACGTGCGCGGACTGGAGATCGTCACCCCCTCGGGCGAGGTGGTCGAGCTCGGCGGCAAGGCCCCGGGCGCGCACGGCTACGACCTCCTCGGAGCGTTCGTCGGATCCGAGGGCACCCTGGGCGTGGCCACGCGCGTCACCGTCTCCCTGACCCGGTCCCCGCAGAGGACCGTCACCCTGCTGTCGGCGTTCACCTCCCTGGACGCCGGAGGCGAGGCGGTGGGAGCGATCATCGCCGCCGGGGTGCTGCCGTCGGCGGTCGAGATGATGGACGCGCTGGCCGTGGAGGCCGCGGAGGCCGCCGTGGCCTGCGACTACCCGGCGGGCGCGGCGGCGGTGCTGGTGGTGGAACTGGACGGACCGGCCACGGAGGTCGACGCCCAGGTCCGGCGGGTCACCGAACTCTGCGCGGCCAGCGGTTCCTTCGGGACGCGTACCGCCAGCGGCGCCGAGGAGCGCGCGCTGATCTGGAAGGGCCGTAAGTCGGCCTTCGCCGCGGTGGGCCGGATCAGCCCCGCCTACATCGTCCAGGACGGGGTGGTGCCGCGCACGGCCCTGGGCGAGGTGCTGGGCCGGATCGCCGCCCTGTCCGCCGAAAGCGGCATCCGGGTCGCCAACGTCTTCCACGCGGGTGACGGAAACCTGCACCCGCTCGTCCTGTTCGACGACGCCGAACCCGGCGCGGCCGAGCGCGCCGAGGAGGTCTCCGGGGCGATCCTGGACCTGTGCATCGAACACGGCGGGTCCATCACCGGCGAGCACGGGGTGGGGGTGGACAAGGCGTGCAAGATGCCGCGCATGTACGACGACGCCTCCCTGGAGACCTTCGACCTGTTCCGGCGGGCCTTCGACCCCGACGGGATCGCCAACCCGGACAAACTGCTGCCCACCCCGCGCCTGTGCGGGGAACGGCCCGAGGTGCGCACGGGGGTGCACCCGCTGGTGGCCTCCGGCGAGGCCGAACAGTTCTGACCGGGCGACTCGGCCACTCAGGCACCGTGGCAGACACCGCCGGCACAGGAGTACGACCGCGAACGGGCCGGGAGGGCCGAGGGTGAGACGGGACCTGGACGCCGAGGAGCACCCCCTGCGGGAGGGGACCCCCGAGGACGCCGTGTGCGGGGTCGTGCCGACGCACGTGGCGTGCCCGGCCGACACCGGGGCGCTCGCGGAGCTGATGGCCGCCGCGCACCGGGACGGGCTCTCGGTGACCGCGCGCGGGGGCGGAACCGGCCTGGACTGGGGCGCACCGCCCCGTTCCCTGGACCTGCTGGTGGACACCCGCGCGCTGTCCTGGATCGACCACAACGCCGGTGACCTGGTGGTGGAGGTCGGCGCGGGCACCCCGCTGGCCGAACTCGGGCGGGTCCTGGCCGCCGCCGGGCAGCGGCTGTCCTACGACCCGGTCCGGGTCGGCGGCACGGTGGGCGGGGCCCTGGCGACGGGGGCGGGCGGCCCGCGACGGCTGCTCGCCGGAGCGCTGCGCGACCTGGTGATCGGGATGACGGTGGTGCGCGCCGACGGGGCGGTGGCCCGCAGCGGCGGCCGGGTGGTCAAGAACGTGGCCGGATACGACCTGGCCAAGCTGCACACCGGCGGGTACGGCACACTCGGGGTGATCGCCGCGGCCGCGTTCCGCCTGCACCCGCTCCCGCCGGCGGTCCGTGTGGTGAGCGCGGCGATGCCCTCCGGATCCCGGGCGAAGCGGGCTCTGGCCGCGCTGCGCGGGACCGCGGTGGTGCCCTCGGCCGTGGAACTGGACCGGCCCGCCGAGGGGCCGGGGCGGCTGGTCGTGGTGTTGGAGGGCACTCCGGAGGGCCTGGTCTCCCGGGTCGGGGAGACCTCCCGGGCGCTGGGCGGTGAGACGGAGGTGACCGAGGAACTGCCCGAGGACTGGGGAGTGCTCCCCGCCGAGGGCTGTCTGGTCCGGGTCCTGGCGCCCCCGGCCGAGCTGCCCGACCTCGCCGACGACCTGGGGCGCCTGGCCCGGGACGGGTCCGGGGCTCCCGCCCGCGGAACCGCGTCCGTGCCCGCGGGCTGCCTGTACCTGGCCTTCCCGCCGGGCCCCTCCGCTGAGGCGGTGGCAGCGGTCCTGGACCGGGCCCGTGCCGGTACCGGCCGGTCAGCGGTCCTGCTGCGCGCCGAACCGCACGTCCTGGCGGCCGGTGTGGACCAGTGGGGCGAGGTGCCGGGGCTGTCGCTGATGCGGGCGGTCAAGGACTCCCTCGATCCCGGGCACCGCCTGTCCCCCGGCCGCTTCGCGGGCGGGATCTGAACCATCCGCCGAACTCCCTCAGGGAGGGTCCCGTGACCGATCGACCGACCGACCCCGAACCCGGCCCGGAGCGGCTCTTCGGGGAGCTGCTCGACGACTGCGTGCACTGCGGGTTCTGCCTACCGACCTGTCCCACCAACGTGCTGTGGGGGCAGGAGATGGACTCCCCGCGCGGGCGCATCCACCTGATGGCGCAGATGCACGAGGAGGACGTGCTCACCGAAACCGCGGTGGGCCACTTCAACAACTGCCTGGGCTGCCTGGCCTGCGTGTCCTCGTGCCCGTCGGGTGTGGCCTACGACGCGCTGATCGAGCACACCAGGCACCGGGTAGAGACCGAACACCGGCGCCCCCTCGGCGAGCGGGCCCTGCGCGCGACGGTGTTCTCGCTCTTCCCGTACCGGTCCCGGCTGCGGGCGCTCCGCGGGCCGCTGCGCGCCTACCAGGCCAGCGGGGTCTCCTCGCTGGTCCGCAGGTCCGGTCTGCTGGAGCGGATCTCACCGGCCCTGGCCGCCATGGAACGCGTCGCCCCGCGGCTGTCGGCTCCGCCGCCCCCGCTGCCCGAACTCGTACCCGCCGTCGGCGAACGGCGCGCCCGGGTGGGCATGCTCGTGGGCTGTGTACAGGGAGCGTTCTTCCCGGAGGTGAACACCGCGACCGCGCGGGTGCTGGCACTGGAGGGCTGCGAGGTGGTGATCCCGCGCTCCCAGGGGTGCTGCGGTGCGCTCTCGGGCCACTCGGGGAGGATCGCGGAGGCCGCCGACCTGGCCAAACGGATGATCGAGGTGTTCGAGACCCGCCGGGTGGAGCGGATCGTGGTGAACTCCGCCGGGTGCGGGTCCGGTATGAAGCACTTCGACCGGACCCTGACCGAGGCGGGAGCCGGGCGCGCCTGGACGGACCGGGCCCGTGCGCTCTCGGCCAAGGTCGTGGACCTCACCGAGTACCTGGTGGACCTGGGCCCCCGCGCCGAGTACCACCCGGTGCCGCTGCGCGTGGCCTACCACGACGCCTGCCACCTGTCCCACGGCCAGGGCGTCACCCGCCAGCCCCGGGAGCTCCTCCGGCGGATACCCGGGCTGGAGCTGGCCGAGCTGCCCGACAGGGAGGTCTGCTGCGGGTCGGCGGGTGTGTACAACCTGTTCAGGCCCCAGGCCGCCGAGGAGCTGGGCGAGAGCAAGGCCCGGGGAGCGGCCTCGACGGGTGCCCGGCTCCTGGTGTCGGGCAACCCCGGCTGCTCGCTGCAGATCGCCTCGGCGACGGAGCGTGCGGGTTCGCCGATCGCGGTGACCCACACCGCGCAACTCCTGGACGCCTCCCTGCGCGGCCTGGGCCCGGGGCCGCTGCTCGGCCGGAGACGGGGGTAGCGGGGCCCGGCGGCTCTAGAGGAGGGAGGTCTCGCCCTCGGCGACGATGGTGGCCGGACCGCTCAGCCGGGCCCCGGAGGCGTCGAGGTAGACGGTGCACTCGCCGCCGAGCACGCGCACCCGCCAGGTGGACTCCTCCCCCTCGGGGGCGGCCGCGGCGGCGGCCGCGACGATGCCGGTCCCGCAGGAGCGGGTCTCGCCGGAGCCGCGCTCGTACACGCGCATCTCCAGTACACCGGGGGCGATCTCGGCGTACACCTCGACGTTGGCCCCCTCGGGGAAGGCCTCGGCGTCCAGCTCGGGCGGTTCGCTCAGGTCGACGTCGGCGACCGGACCCCGGACCTCGCAGGCCAGGTGCGGGTTGCCCACGGAGATCTGGGAGCCGTGCACGGCCTGCCGGGCGAGCTTCGCGGAGGAGGTGCCCTGCATCTCCACGCGCCCCATGTCGACGGTGATGTCGCCGTCGGCCTCGACCACGACCCCCTTGGCCCCGTCCCGGGTGCCGACCTCGAACCGGTCGCCCTCGACCAGTCCGGCGTGCCGCAGGTAGTGGGCGAAGACCCGTACCCCGTTGCCGCACATCTCGGCGACGCTTCCGTCGGAGTTGCGGTAGTCCATGAACCACTCGGGGCGTTCGGCCGTACGGGCCGCCGGGGCGAGGGTCTCACCGAGCGCGCGTGTGCGCACCACCCGGAGGATGCCGTCGCCGCCGATGCCCGCCCGGCGGTCGCACAGCAGCCGGACGGTCTCCTTCGTGAGCTGGAGCTCCCCTTCGGGGTCGGGGAGGATCACGAAGTCGTTCTCTGTTCCGTGGCCCTTGGCGAATCGCATGGTGACCATCCTAGGCCCTGTTCCCAGGCCCGTTCCTCCCGTGCCGGGGCCCGCCGCCACCGCCGCCACCGCCGCCGGGCCCCGGCACGCGCGCCCCGGCGGCCGCGCGGCCCGATTCCCACCCGTTTCTCACCCGGTACGGGCCCGACCGGGCCGCGACGTGGTTACGCTGGAGGGATGATCAAGGTGATCGCGGTCGTGGGCCCGACCGCTGTGGGCAAGTCGGACCTGGCCGTCGACCTCGCGGAGTGGCTGGAGGAACGGACCGGTCGTCGCGGCGAGGTGATCAACGCCGATTCCATGCAGCTGTACCGGGGCATGGACATCGGCACCGCCAAGCTCTCCGAGGAGGAGCGCCGGGGCGTACCCCACCACCTGCTGGACATCTGGGACGTGCACGAACCCGCCGACGTGGCCAGCTACCAGACCCTCGCCCGGGAGAGGGTGGAGGACTGCGCCGACCGCGACGTCATCCCCGTCCTGGTGGGCGGGTCCGGGCTGTACGTACGCGCGGTCCTGGACCACATGGAGTTCCCCGGCACCGACCCGCGGGTGCGCGCCCGGCTGGAGGCCGAACTGGCCGACATCGGCCCCGGACTGCTGCACGCCAGGCTGGCCGAGTCCGATCCCGAGGCCGCCCGGACGATCCTGCCCGGGAACGGGCGGCGCATCGTCCGCGCGCTGGAGGTCATCGAGCTGACGGGGCAGCCGTTCACCGCGAACCTGCCCGACCACACCTCCTACTACCCGTGTGTGCAGATCGGGCTGACCGCCCCGCGCCCCGAACTGGACGAGCGCATCGACCTGCGGGTCGAGCGCATGTGGGACCAGGGGCTGCTGGAGGAGGTCCGCCGCCTGGACGGACAGGGGCTGCGCGAGGGGCGCACCGCGTCGAAGGCGCTCGGATACGCCCAGGCGCTCGCCCAGCTCGACGGCGAACTCACACCAGCCGAGGCCAGGGAGCAGACCGCCCAGGCCACCCGCCGGTTCGCCCGACGCCAGGAGTCGTGGTTCCGCCGCGACCCCCGGGTGCGGTGGCTGCCCTACGACGCGCCCAACCTGCTGGAGCGGGCGATGGCGCAGGTGGAGTCGGCCCTGGCCGGCAGGAACGAGTACCCGGGCGAGGCCCTGGTGGACGTGGCCACCCTGCTGCCGAACTCCCAGCGCTGAGGGGACGGCTTCCGGGCCGCCCCGGAACCAGCGGACTCAGGACCAGGCGGCCACGAAGTAGCCCACCCCGTAGGGCGCCTCGTAGGCGAGCAGGTCACCGGTGAAGGGGCGCTCCCCCACCGCGCCCGCCAGGACCTGCCAGGCGGGACGCCCGGCGACCATGAGCTCACCGGCCAGCGCCGGTTCGAGTCCGGCCAGGTACGCGGCGTCCGCACCGCCCAGGGCCTCGGCCACGGCGTCGTCGTAGGAAAGAGCGCGCTCGTCCACGTAACCGGGTGACCGTTCGGTCCGGCGGGCGCTGCCGTCCCCCATCACCAGCAGTGCGACCCGGTCCCCCGACCCCGCCAACGCGGCTCCGAGTTCGGCCGCCCGTTCCGGAGTGGTCCGCGGCGCGACCTCCTGGTAGCCGTCGGGGGTCAGCCCCGAGCGTTCGGCCAGCCAGCGGCCGGCCGTGGCCGCCAGATCCAGGACACCCGGTGCCGGCCCCACCCGCAGCGCGACCCCGTAGTCGTCGAGGCCTCCCCCCGCGTCGCGGCCGTGGCGGCGTTCCCGCGGCCCCGGGCCCACCACGTACAGGCGGTCGGCCCCGCTCGCCCCGAGCCCTGCGACGGCCCGGTCACAGGCGTCGCGCAGGGCCTCCAGGTCCGGTGCGGCCCCCTGGGCGACCTCGGGGAACAGCACGGGCGGATGGGGACACACAGCGGCGGCGATCAACACAGGGGCGAGACTATACCTGTCCCTCCGGAAAGATCCGCCTCACCGGCCTTGCCCCGGGCCGACCCCTGGCCTAGGTTTGACTGTGTGACCAGTTTTGAAATCTGGTCACACAGTCAGGCGCGCGGTCAGGCGATCGGCCCGGAACGGAGGTGTGGATATGGTCTTCGCGTCAACGCTGGTGGGAGCCACCGCCGGCCGCAGCCGAACCGAAGGAGCCGTACGTGCCCCCGTTCACCGACAGGTCCGCCGCCGAACGCGCGTCGCGGGCCGACCACATCCTGGACGCCGCGGAGGAACTCATGGTGGCGCTGGGGCCCCGGAAGGTCACCGTCGGGGACGTGGCCCGGCGCGCCGGCGTCGGCAAGGGCACCGTCTACCTGCACTTCACCACCAAGGAACTGCTGTTCCTGACCGTGGTGATGCGGGCCCAGACCGGGGTTATCGGCGAGATCGTCCGGGCAATGCACGAGGACCGCGAGGCCGTCCGACCGAGCGAGCTGGCCCGCAGGCTGTACCTGCTCCAGGCACGGGAACCGGTCCTGAGGTCGATGCTCGTGGACGCCCCCGGCTCGCTGGCGAGGCTCTCCCACGACGCCCACGTCCTGCTCGGCGACATCGTCGAGCTCCGGTGGAGAACGATCCGCGCGTACTGGGACCACCTGCGCGAACACGGGGTCCTACGCCGGGACCGGCCCTTCGAGGAGCAGTTCTACGCCTACACGGCCATCATCACCGGCCACATGACCACCGAACAGGTCCTGGCGGAACAGGGTCAGGACGTCCCCGGACTCGCGACCCGCGCCGAACTCATCGCCCAGAGCGTACGCCCCCTCCTGGAGGCCGAGGTGTCCCCCGAGACCCTCGACGCGGCCCGGCCGAAGGTCGTCGAGATCTTCACCGACCTGGAACGGCGCATGATCGACGAGGTCGAGGAACAGAAACGCGTCAAGCGCACCACTTAGTCCCCCGAGGAGGGGCACATGAGCACCAACGCACCCATCGACCTGCGCTCGCCGGAGTTCGCCACGGATCCCTACGGGGTGATCGAACGGGTCCGCCAGGAGGGCGGGGCCGCCCGGGTCCTCTTCCTGGACACCATGGAGGCGCTCCTCTTCGTCGGGGACGAGGACGTCCGCGCCATCCTCAGCGACAGGCGGTTCGTCGTCGACCCCGCCAACGTGAAGCAGGCGAGGGCGCAGGCGAAGCGCTCCGACGCCATGCGCGCCATGGGGGTACACCAGGACCTGATCACCTATCTCACCGAAACCGTCCTGGACAAGGACCACTCCGACCACACCCGGCTGCGCAAGCTGGTCTCACGCGCCTTCACCGCACGACGGGTCAACGACCTGCGCCCGGGCATCGAGCGGATCACCGCCGACCTGCTCGCCGACCTCCCAGCGCGTGCCGACGGCGACGGGGTCGTCGACCTCATGGAACACCTCTCCTACCCGCTGCCCATCACGGTGATCTGCGACCTGGTCGGCGTCCCCGTCGCGGACCGCCGGGCATGGCAATCGTGGAGCCACGCCCTCAGCAACTTCGACCCCGCGGACCCGGCCCGGATGAACGACGTGCTCGGCCGGATGATCGACCACATCAAGTGGATGATCGGTGAGCGCCGGGCGAGCGAGCACGGGGACCTTCTCGGCGCCCTGGTCCGGGCCCGTGACGAGGACGGCGACCGGCTGAGCGAAACCGAACTGGTCACCCTGGTGTTCACACTCGTCCTCGCCGGTCACGAGACCACCGCGCACCTGCTCGGCAACGGCACCCTTGCCTTGCTGGAACACCGCGAACAGCTCGAACTCCTCAAGGCCTCGCCGGAACTGCTGCCCTCAGCGGTGCACGAGATGCTCAGGTACGGCGGGACGGCCGTCGTGGCCCGGGCCAGGTACGCCGCGGAGGACGTGCAGCTCGACAGCGCGAGGGTGAGCGCCGGCGAGCGGGTCGCGGTGGCCCTGGCCGGAGCGAACCGGGACCCCGCCGTGCACCCGGAGCCGCACCGCTTCGACATCACCCGGCACCAGGGGCGGCCGGGAGAGGCCCACGTGGGCTTCGGGCACGGCCTCCACTACTGCCTGGGGGCCGCCCTCGCCCGGCAGGAGGGAGAGGTCGCCCTCGGAGCGCTGCTGTCC
Organism: Nocardiopsis sp. iso_40; assembly: GCF_056173285.1. Classification (NCBI taxonomy): domain Bacteria; kingdom Bacillati; phylum Actinomycetota; class Actinomycetes; order Streptosporangiales; family Nocardiopsidaceae; genus Nocardiopsis; species Nocardiopsis sp. iso_40. Next base: position 4,345,076 of record NZ_CM149666.1, read on the forward strand.
GCCTACCCGGACCTGGCTCTGGTGCCCGGACGGGAGCCGGTGCGCTCCTCCGTTCCCGGCACCGCGCGCCTGGACACTCTTCCGGTCCGCCTGGGCGCCTGAGCACCGAGCGCCCGGGCCCCGGCGTCGGGGCCCGGGCGAACAACCGGATCAGGCGTCGCAGCAACCGCCCGCGGGGGCCGGCTGCTCCTCGGGGGCCCCGACCCCGGGCATGCCCAGCAGCACGTCCGGTTTGCTCACCTGGACCGGCTTTCCCTGGCGGGCGTCCCAGGCGTCCCCGGCGCGGGTACGGCGCAGGTTCCGGACCCCGGAGTCGGCGACCAGGTGGTGCGGGGCGGCATAGGTGACCTCGACGGTGACCATGTCGCCCGGCCGCGGCTCCTCGGAGTCACCCACGGCGAAGTGCACGAGACGGTTGTCGGGGGCGCGGCCGGACAGGCGGCGGTGCTCACCGTCCTTCTTCCCCTCGCCCTCGGAGACCATCAGCTCGACCTCGCGGCCGACCAGCTTCTGGTTCTCCTCCCAGGAGATCTGGTCCTGGAGGGCGACCAGCCGCTGGTAGCGCTCCTTGACCACCTCCGGCGGCACCTGCTCCTCCATCGTGGCGGCCGGGGTCCCGGGGCGCTTGGAGTACTGGAAGGTGAACGCCATCGCGAACCGGGACTCACGGACCACGTGCAGGGTCTCGGCGAAGTCCTCCTCGGTCTCACCGGGGAAGCCCACGATGATGTCCGTGGTGATGGCGGCCTGCGGCATGGCCGCGCGCACCTTCTCCACGATCCCCAGGAAGCGCTCCTGACGGTAGGAGCGGCGCATGTCCCTGAGCACCTTGCTGGAGCCCGACTGCAACGGCATGTGCAACTGCGGCATCACGTTGGGGGTCTGGGCCATCGCCTCGATGACGTCGTCGGTGAAGTCACGCGGGTGCGGGGAGGTGAAACGGACCCGCTCCAGCCCCTCGATCTCACCGCAGGCGCGCAGCAGCTTGGAGAACGCCTGCCGGTCGCCGAACTCACTGCCGTAGGCGTTGACGTTCTGCCCCAGCAGGGTCACCTCGGTGACGCCCTCCTCGACCAGGGCGCGGACCTCGGCGAGCACGTCGCCGGGGCGCCGGTCCTTCTCCTTGCCGCGCAGTGCGGGCACGATGCAGAAGGTACAGGTGTTGTTGCAGCCGACCGAGATCGACACCCAGGCCGCGTAGGCGGACTCACGGCGGCTGGGCAGGGTGGACGGGAAGTGCTCCAACGACTCGGCGATCTCGACCTGCGCCTCACGCTGGACGCGCGAACGCTCCAGCAGGGTCGGCAGGGAGCCGATGTTGTGGGTTCCGAACACCACGTCCACCCAGGGCGCACGGCGCACGATCTCCCCGCGGTCCTTCTGCGCCAGGCAACCGCCCACGGCGATCTGCATACCGGGGTTGGCGTCCTTGACCGGACGCAGGTGCCCCAGGTTGCCGTAGAGGCGGTTGTCCGCGTTCTCCCGGACCGCACAGGTGTTGAAGACGACGATGTCTGCGGTGGTGTCCTCGGCTGCGCGCGCGTACCCAGCGTCCTCCAGCAGACCGGAGAGGCGCTCGGAGTCGTGGACGTTCATCTGGCAGCCGTAGGTCCGCACTTGGTAGGTACGACTCTGGCTCACCGTTCCAGGCTATCCCGTCCGCGCCCGCGTCCAGGACGCCCGTTCCCGCGCCCCTGCCCCCACCGCGGAAGACCGCACATGAGACTCTGGAGAACGGGACCGCCACTCAGCGCGACAAAAGCGAACTCATGCATCGAAAAACATAACTTTTCCGCAGATCACGCCGTAACAAGTCCACTACTGCCCGAGCCAGGCAGCGTTTTTGTGATGACACGGCAACATGGAGCCATTAGGTTCCGATGCATGACCTCAACTCCTCTCGTCGTGCTGGAGAACGTCAACAAGCACTTCGGCGACCTGCACGTGCTCCGCGACATCGATCTGACGGTTAACTCCGGCGAGGTGGTAGTCGTCATCGGCCCGTCCGGGTCCGGTAAGTCGACGCTGTGCCGCACGATCAACCGGCTGGAGACGATCGACTCCGGCACCATCACCCTGGACGGCCAGCCGCTGCCGGCCGAGGGACGCGGCCTCGCCAAGCTGCGCAGCGACGTCGGCATGGTGTTCCAGTCCTTCAACCTGTTCGCACACAAGACCGTGCTGCAGAACGTGACCCTGGGCCCGACCAAGGTGCTCCGCAAGTCGAAGGCGGACGCCGAGGCCCGGGGCATGGAACTGCTCGACCGCGTCCAGATCGGCGACCAGGCCCACAAGTACCCCGCGCAACTCTCGGGCGGCCAGCAACAGCGGGTCGCCATCGCCCGTGCCCTGGCGATGAACCCGAAGGTGCTCCTCTTCGACGAGCCGACCTCGGCCCTGGACCCGGAGATGGTCCAGGAGGTCCTCGACGTCATGACCGACCTCGCCAGCGAGGGCATGACCATGGTCGTGGTCACCCACGAGATGGGCTTCGCCCGCCGCGCCGCGAACCGGGTCGTCTTCATGGCGGACGGACAGATCGTCGAGGAGAACACCCCCGACGAGTTCTTCACCAATCCCGGGTCGGACCGGGCCAAGGACTTCCTGTCGAAGATCCTGACCCACTAGGTTTCCCGAGATCTTCGCGTTCTTCGCACGTACAAGGAAGAGGTACCCCACATGCGAGCCCGTCGTATCAACTCCGTCCTGGGCGGCGCCGCCGTCCTGGCCCTGGCCCTGACCGCCTGCGGCACCGCCGATGTCGGCGGCACCGGAGGCGGTGACGACAACGGAGACGGTGGCGACACCATCACCATCGGTGTCAAGTACGACCAGCCGGGCCTGGGCCTGGACGAGGGCGGCACCCCCGTCGGCTTCGACGTCGACGTCGCCACCTACATCGCCGAGGAGCTCGGCTACTCCGCCGACCAGATCGAGTGGACCGAGGCCGCCTCCGCCAACCGCGAGTCCTTCCTCCAGCAGGGCACCGTGGACATGATCGCGGCGACCTACTCCATCACCGACGAGCGCCGCGACGTCGTCGACTTCGCCGGCCCGTACTACGTCGCCCAGCAGGACATCCTGACCCAGGCCGGCAACTCCGACATCAACGGCCCCGACGACCTCGAAGGCAAGGTCCTGTGCTCGGCCTCCGGCTCCCGCTCGGCGCACAACATCACCGAGGACATGGGGATCGACGCCGAACTGCGTGAGGCCGGCAACTACTCCGAGTGCCTGGAGCTGCTCAACAACGGCACCGTCGACGCGGTGACCACCGACAACACCATCCTCGCCGGTTTCGCCGCCCAGAACCCGGACGACTTCAGGATGGTCAACAACCCGTTCGGTGAGGAGAGGTACGGCGTCGGCCTGCCCGCCGGCTCCACCGAGCGCTGCGAGGAGATCAACGCGGCCATCACGAAGATGTGGGAGGACGGCTCGGCCACCGAGTACCTGGAATCCGCCTTCGGCGAGACCGACTTCGCCTTCGAGGAGTCCGTCCCCGAACTCGACACCTGCGCCTGAAACCCCGTCACCTGAACCCGACCGGAAGGTGGGGCCGGCACAGCCCGGCCCCACCTTCCGGCCCTTGACCGGCTGGGACCCATGGAAGCCTTTCTCAGCAATATCGACAGGGTCGTCGACGGTTTCTCATGGACCGTCCGGCTGACCCTGTTCAGCGCCCTCTTCTCCTTCATCCTCGGCATCCTGCTCACCGCGATGCGGGTCTCGCCCGTACCGCTGCTGCGCGGACTGTCCACCACCTACGTCGAAGGCGTACGGAACACACCGCTGACCCTGGTGCTGCTGTTCTGCGGTCTGGGCCTCAACAGCGCCCTGGGACTGAGCCTGGCCGACAGTGTGGCCCTCGACGTGTTCTGGTGGGGGGTGATCGGCCTGTCCGCCTACACCGCCTGCTTCGTGTCCGAATCGCTGCGCTCGGGTATCAACACCATCCCCCTCGGCCAGGTCGAGGCGGCCCGGTCCCTGGGCCTGACCTTCACCCAGAACCTGCGGCTGATCGTCATCCCGCAGGCCCTGCGCACCGTCGTGGGCCCGCTGGGCAGCGTGCTCATCGCGCTCACCAAGAACACCACCGTCGCCTCCGTCGCGGGGCTGGGCGTCCAGGAAGCCTCCCGGGAGATGAAGCTCATGTTCGACCAGGGCGTCGCACCGGTCCTGCCGACCTTCGTCGGGTTCGCGATCGGGTTCCTGATCCTGACCCTGCCGATGGGTTACTTCTTCGGCTGGCTGTCCAAGCGCGTGGCGGTGGTCCGATGAGTGCGCAGACCGTCCTCTTCGACGTTCCCGGCCCCAGGGCCCGGGTGCGCAACGCCCTCTACACGGTCCTCACCGTCTTCCTGGCGCTGATCGGTACGGCCGTGCTGTACCTGGGGTTCAACCGGACCCTGAGCGAACGGGAATCACCGCTGTTCTCCGCGCAGACCTGGGCGGTCAACCCGGAGGGCCAGTGGGCGGCCGACAAGTGGGAACCGTTCCTGCGGCCCGAGACCTGGACCGGATACGTCATCCCCGGTCTGCAGAACACGCTGACCGCGGCGCTGACGGCCTCGGTGCTGGCGGTCCTGTTCGGACTGGTCTTCGGTATCGGCCGCCTATCCGAGCACTGGTGGATCCGCGTCCCCTCCGGGGCCATCGTGGAGTTCTTCCGCGGCATCCCGCTGCTGATGCTGATCTTCTTCACCATGGCGCTGCCCATCGTCGCCTGGCAGCTCTTCGACATCCCGACCGGCACCTTCCAGGTGAGCGCGCTCGTCGCGGTCGTGACCGGCCTGACCCTGTACAACGGGTCCGTACTGGCCGAGGTGTTCCGCGCCGGGATCAACGCCGTACCGCCCGGACAGGGCGAAGCCGCCCAGTCCATCGGGATGACACGGACCCAGACGCTGTGGACGATCCTGATCCCGCAGGCCGTCACCTCGATGATGCCCGCGATCGTGGCCCAGCTGGTGGTCCTGCTCAAGGACTCCGCGCTGGGTTACATCATCGCCTTCCCGGAGCTGCTGCGCAGTTTCACGCTGATCGCCACCCGGGAGAGCAACGTGATCCCGGCGGCGATCATCTGCGCCCTCATCTACATCGTCATCAACGTCTCGCTGAGCAGGGTCGCGATCTGGTTGGAGCGCCGCAACTCCGGACGCGGCAGGTCCTCCGCCAAGCCCGCCGCGAACGGGGCGCCCGCCCCGGTCCGGGAGGGCGCCGCGGGCCTGCCCACGCCCAGCGGCACCGCCGCCGAACCCGGTGTCGGCGACACGGACACCGGGTCCCGGACCGAGGAGGAGCCAGGGGACGGCGACGCCCCCGGCTCCGGTAAGGGGTCCGGCGGCACCTGACCCGCCCGCCGGGGAACCCCGTGACGGCCCCGTGGACGCACCCCGAGTGCGCTCCACGGGGCCGTCGTTCTGGCTGGCCGCCGTCGCCCAGCCCGCAGTCGCGTACCGCTGCCGCTCCCGCGCACGCACCGGCCCGTCCGTCCACGGGTGGGGCGGACAGGACTGCACACGGGGGCTCGGGAGCACTAAGGTCGACATGTCATCTGATCGCACCCACGACCCATCCTGAGCGGGACATGTCTGAACTGTCGAGCCCCCACGGCTCCTGGCCATCGCCCATCAGCGCCGGCGACGTCGCCCGAGGGGTGCGCCGGATGGCGTACCCGTCCGTTCTGGGCGAGGAGGTCTGGTGGGAGGAGTACCGCCCGGCCGAGGGGGGCCGGACGACACTCGTGCGGCGGGACGCGGACGGAACCGTGCACGACCTGCTCCCCGCACCGTGGAGCGTGGGGACCAGGGTGCACGAGTACGGCGGCCGTTCCCACCTCCCGGTCACCCGCCGGGACGACAAGGCCATCCCCCGGGTGGGGGCGGTCTTCGCCAACTCCTCCGACCAACGCCTGTACCTGCTCGAACGCGGTGCCAGGGAGCCGGTCCCGCTGACTCCGGAGCCCGCTTCGCCGGGGGCGCTGCGCTACGCCGACCCGACGCCGGGCCCCGACGGCAAACAGCTGTTGTGCGTGCGTGAACAGCACGCCGACGGCGCCGTCCGCCGCTCGATCGTGTCGGTCCCCCTCTCCGGGCGGGGGGCCGAGGACCCGGAGGCGGTCCAGGAGCTGGTCTCGGGCGCCCACTTCTACGCCGCTCCGGCCCTCTCCCCCGACGGGACCCGCCTGGCGTACGTGCGGTGGAACCATCCGCGGATGCCCTGGGACGGCACCGAACTGCGGGTCGGCGAACTGACCGCAACCGGGCTGACCGGGGAGTACACGCTCAAGGGCGGGGTCGACGAGTCCGTGCTCTCCCCCGTCTGGGCCGACGAGGACACCCTGTACGTGGCCTCGGACTGGCCCGGCTTCTGGAACCTCTACCAGGTCGGGCTGAGGGGCCCGGCGATCGCCCTGTACCCGGCCGAGGAGGAGTTCCACAGTCCACCGTGGCGGCTGGGGGACCGCTGCTTCCGCGTGCTGGACTCGGGCAGGATCGTGGCGCTGCACGGTGACACCGGGTTGCGGCCGAGCGTGTACGACCCCGACACCCTGGACCTGGAACCGGTCTCCACGGAACTGACCTCCTGGTCCCACCTCGACTCCGACGGAACCAGCGTGGTGGCGATCGCCGCCTCAGCCGACACCGCCGGATGCGTGGTGCGGCTGGACCCGCTGCGCCGCACCGTCGAGGTGCTCCGGCGGTCCGTGGAGGAGCCACCGGACCCCGCCTACCTGCCCGCGCCCCGGGCGGTGACACTCCCGGGCCGTTACGGGGCGACGGTGCACGCCAACGTGTACCCGCCCACCAACCCCGACGTCTCCTCCGCCGGGCCCGCACCGTACGTGGTGTGGGCGCACGGCGGGCCGGTGAGCCACTCCCCGCGCGAACTGGACCTGGTCAAGGCCTACTTCACCAGCCGCGGTATCGGCGTGGTGGACGTCGACTACGGCGGCTCCACGGGGTACGGCCGCTCCTACCGCAAGCGTCTGCACAAGGAGTGGGGCGCGGTGGACGTGGAGGACTGCACGGCCGCGGCCCGGGCACTGGTGGAACAGGGGCTGGCCGACCCCGAACGGCTGGCCGTCCGCGGTCCGAGCGCGGGCGGCCTCACCGCCCTGCTGGCGCTCACCGGGGACACCTTCGCCTGCGGGGTGTCGTACTTCGGGGTGGCCGACATGCTGGGCCTGGTCGAGACCACCCACGACTTCGAGTCACGGTTCCTGGACACCCTGGTGGGCTCGCTGCCGGGCTTCGTGGAGACCTACCGGGAGCGGTCCCCGATCAACCGGACCGGCGAGATCGACGTCCCGGTGCTGCTGCTGCAGGGTTCGGACGACAAGGTGGTCACCCCGGACCAGGCCTTCCGGATGGCGACCGCGCTCGGCGAGCGGGGCGTGCCGTACGCGCTGCTGGAGTTCGAGGGCGAGGCGCACGGCTTCCGCGGCGAGGAGGCACGGCTGCGTTCCCTGGAGGCCGAACTGGCCTTCTACGCCGGGGTGTTCGGTTTCGAGCCCGACGTGGCGCCGCTGGAACTCACCACCGCACCGCCCGAGCCCCGTCCCATCGCGGAGGAGGACGACCTCCCCGTGGCCGAGCAACTGCCCGAGGTCACCCCGGAGGCCGGTGTGACCGCTGGTACCGGCGAACCGGTGCTCCGCAAAACCGCCGAGCAGGAGTGAGCGCTCCCTCCCCGAAGGCCGGGGTGCCCGCCGCTGCCGTGCGAGCTGCGGGGCCTGCTGTCCCGGGCCGCCCCGCGGGCGGGTTCCGCCGTTCTCCGCGTCCGCTGTGGAGGTGCGGACGCCAGCGAAGAGGAGACCGGCGACCCGCCACGGCTCAGAGTTCGGGGTCGGGCAGGTCGGCTTCGAGGCCTTCCTGTTCGAGTTCCTCGCGGACGATCCGGTAGGAGAGCCCGCCGGGGTAGCCCTTGCGGCCGAGCACGCCCAGGGCGCGGCGGATCCGGACCTCCTTGTCCTTGTTCCGGCTGCCCCGCAGGCTCTTGCGGGCCAGGGCCCGGGCGGCATCCTGCTCGTCCTCGTCACTGACCCCGGCGACCGCCTCGCGGACGGTCTCCTCCTCGATCCCGCGGGTGCGCAGCTCCTGCGTCAGGGCGCGCCGGGACAGGTGGCGGCTGTACTGCCGGGAGCTGACCCAGCCCCGCGCGAAGGCGGCGTCGTCGATCAGCCCGACCTCGTCGAGGCCGTTGAGGACCGCGTCCACCACCTCGTCCGGGTACTCCCTGCGGTGCAGGGAGCGTTCCAGCTGGGCGCGGGTGCGCGGAGAGTGGGTGAGCATCCGCAGCACCAGGTTCCTGGCCTTGTTCTCCAGCTTCTCCCCGCTGGGCGGGGGTTCCTCTCCGGGCGGGGCCTGCCCGCCCGGAGGGGTTTCCTCGTCGGCGCTCACCGGAGCGGCCTCGGCCTCTCCGGTGCGGTCAGGAGACCGGCGCCGCTCACGCATCCGGGTCGGCGGCCTTGGTGGTCCTGGCGGTGGCCCGCTTGGCGGGGGCCTTGGCCTCCTCGGCCTTGGTGCCCTTGGCCGGGTCGGCCCCGGTCTCGCCCTTGGCGCTGCCGGAGGCGCTGTCGTCGCCCAATCCGGGGATGCCCAGCTTCTCCTTGATCTTCTTCTCGATCTCCTGGGACACGTCGACGTTCTCGCGCAGGAAGTTGCGCGCGTTCTCCTTGCCCTGGCCGAGCTGGGTGCCGTCGTAGGTGTACCAGGCACCGGACTTGCGCACGATGGCGTGTTCGACGCCCAGGTCGATGAGGCTGCCCTCGCGGGAGACGCCGACGCCGTACAGGATGTCGAACTCGGCCTGCTTGAAGGGCGGCGCGCAGTTGTGTACCACCATGTCCTCGGCGACCAGATTGTGCAGGTCCTCGACCTCCACATCGAAGGTGCGGGCCTGCCGCGCCGGAAGGACCTCCATGAGGTTGTCGTACCAGACCTGCTCGGCCAGGAGCTCATGGAGGAACGAGTCTTCCAACCCTTCGGCAAGCATGGTCAGACGGTCTCGACGCATCCTGGGCGAACCCAGCACCTGTTTCATTCCACCGACGGGGTCACCGGACCGCTCTCCGATGACCTGCGCAGCGAAGCTCGGCGTGACACCCCTCGCCTCCAGGTGCGCGAGCACCGGAGCGAACACGGCGTCGGGCATGTAGTTGCGCTGGGATCCCCGGTGCCGACCATCGAGCTTCCCCAGTTCGTCCACGAGGACACGACCGCGAGGGCCCCACATCGGAATCGCCTCCGCGAACGCGCTGACGTTCTCAATACCGGAGACCCGCACCTCGTAAGCGGGGAGCTTTCCGGAAATACGGCGCCCCCGGATCACACCACCTCGCTGGGCGTGGGGGTCACGGGAGCTCACAGTGCTACCGATGCCCCATCGCAGCAACAGCCAGTGCACTTGTTCCGCGAGCTGCCGAGAGGTGGTGGCATATCCGACGCGGATCCCCCCGGTCTGTTCCCGACTCACGTAACCGTCGGACTCGAACAGGCCGAAAATCAGGTTCGCGGAAACGTCCGAACTGGTTTCAGGGTCAAAGAAGTATGCCGGAACGCTCTTCTCCGGAGCCAGCTTCCCCCAGATTCCAGCCTCACGGCAAAGCTGGATGAGATCGTTCTTCTCACCGATCCGGTGAGAGTAAGAAGCACTGATCTTTCCCTCATGCTTCGTCACCTTACAGCCCATACGCTCTGCGATATTCGCCGCGTCTTCATGGAGTTCGGGAGCGACATTGATGAAATGAATCGGCGTTTTCCCGCCGACGTATCCGTCACCGATGAGGTACCCCAACATTCGGGCCTCATCCGAGGTTACCGGGAACCTGGAACCGAAACCACCGAACTCCCGGGGGCGCGCGATCCTGTCTCCTTCGACCAGATCGCCCGCCTCCCGCCAGCCGCGCTCGGTGAGCACCTGGTGGTCCGGGGTCACCCAGACCTCCTTCTTGCCCCTGAGCTTGAGTCCGATCACTTCCTGCTCACCCTGGTCGAACCAGGAAACCACGGGCTTGGGGTGCAGGAGTCCCGCCTTGTCCGCGGCGACGACATGGATGGGCAGGCTTCCGTCAACCACGTCTTCGATTCGGTGCGTGACGCCCGAAACCGGATCGAACACGGACGTGCCTTCCGCAAGACACTTGTTCTTGACGACCTTGACGCGGGTGCGGTTTCCGACCGCGTCGGTTCCATCTTTAAGGGTTTCGATACGGCGCACGTCCAGACGGACCGAGGAATAGAACTTGAGCGCCTTCCCTCCCGTGGTTGTCTCAGGACTTCCGAACATGACGCCGACTTTTTCACGAAGCTGGTTGATGAAGATCGCGGTGGTGCCGGTGGAGTGCAGGGCCCCGGCGATCTTGCGCAGCGCCTGCGACATGAGCCGCGCCTGAAGGCCGACGTGGCTGTCGCCCATCTCGCCCTCGATCTCGGCACGGGGCACCAGGGCCGCCACGGAGTCGATCACGATGATGGAGACGGCACCCGAGCGGATGAGCATGTCGACGATCTCCAGCGCCTGCTCACCGGTGTCCGGCTGGGACAGGAGAAGGTTGTCGGTGTCGACGCCGATCTTCTTGGCGTACGCGGGGTCGAGCGCGTGCTCGGCGTCCACGAACGCGGCGATGCCGCCCATCTTCTGGGCGCTGGCCACCGCGTGCAGGGCGACGGTCGTCTTACCGGAGGACTCCGGGCCGTACACCTCGACGACCCGGCCCTTGGGCAGGCCGCCGATACCCAGGGCGACGTCCAGGGCGATGGCGCCGGTGGGGATCGCCTCGATCGGCGGGCGGTCGTCGTCGCCGAGGCGCATGACGGAGCCCTTGCCGAACTGCCGCTCGATCTGCGCGAGCGCTGTTTCGAGAGCCTTGTCTCGGTCTCCTGATGCCACGGGATTCCCCTGTTGGGTTGATGCCTTTTTCTTCATGGTGCGCACGACGCTACGCGGTCGGTACGACAATCGCGACGCTCGACGTCCGCCTGCTCAAACCCCAGACTACCCGAACTCATGTTCGAAATCCGGTACGGGCCCCAGCCGTGTCGGTTTTTCCGTGCCGACGGCCCCGCGGAGGTCAGCGGGCGGAGGCCGGCAGGTCGAACGCGTCACACACCGCCCGCCACACCTCCTTGGGCCCGATGCCGTCGGCGAGCGCCTGGTTGACCGTCCGGGAGCCGAGCCCCTCGATGACGTGGTCCTTGGCGAGGCTGGCCGTGTAGACCTCGCCGAACTGGGCGTGCATGTTGTTCCAGAAAGCAGTGAGTCTCATCGGCCCCAGTATGGGCGACCGGGCCGACCTCCGTGGACTTGTCCACAGGACGGATTCCCCGGGACCGGGGCCGCCCTCCCCGCGCCCGTCCCCTTCACGGCCCCGCCCCGGGTGTCCTGCCCCGATCTGTCGGGCCCCTTGGGCAGACTGGCCGGATGAACGGTGTGACCGACCCCCTCGAACCCTTCGGAGCGGCGACCCGGGCCTGGTTCGACCGGGCCTTCCCCGCGGGCCCCACCCCGGCCCAGACCGAGGCCTGGGAGGCGGTCTCGGCCGGCCTCGACACCCTCGTCGTCGCCCCGACCGGGTCCGGCAAGACCCTGTCGGCCTTCCTCTGGTCCCTGGACCGGCTCACCCGCGCCCCCGTCCCCGAGGACCGTTCGAAGCGCTGCCGCGTCCTGTACGTGTCACCGCTCAAGGCCCTGGCCGTGGACGTGGAGCGCAACCTCCGCCAGCCGCTGGCGGGGATCGCGGACGCCGCCCGGGCCCGCGGCGAGGACCTGAGCCCCGTCACCGTGGGCGTGCGCACCGGCGACACCCCGGCCCGGGAGCGGCGCAGGACGGCCACGCACCCGCCGGACGTCCTCATCACCACACCCGAATCGCTCTTCCTGGTCCTGACCTCCAAGGCCAGGGAGGGCCTGTCGGGGGTGGAGACCGTCATCGTCGACGAGGTGCACGCCCTGGCCGGGACCAAACGCGGCGCGCACCTGGCCCTGAGCCTGGAGCGCCTGGAGGCCCTGCTGGGGCGCCCGGCCCAGCGGATCGGCCTGTCCGCGACCGTGCGCCCCAGGCGGACCGTCGCCGAGTACCTGGGCGGCGCGCGCGGCGGTGCCGCGGTCGTCGCGCCGCCGGACGCCCCGCGCATGGAGCTGCGGGTCCAGTCCCCGGTCCCGGACCTGGAGGAGCCGGGCAGTCCGCCCGCCACCGCCGCGGGGGTCCCGCCGGACCCCCGCGCGGGCAACACCATGGGCCGGGGTTCGGTGTGGCCGCACGTGGAGCGCCGGGTGCTGGACCTGGTCGAGGGGCACCGCTCCACCATCGTGTTCACCAACGGCCGCCGCACCGCGGAGAAGCTGTGCGCCCGCCTCAACGACCTGCACGCCGAACGCACCGGCGGCGTCCTGCCCGCCGAGGAGAGGGCCGCCCAGGTCATCGGCCAGTCCGAGCAGAGCCGCGGAGCGGCCGCGGTGGTGGCCCGCGCCCACCACGGGTCGGTGTCCAAGGCCGAGCGGGCGCTCATCGAGGACGACCTGAAGGCGGGGCGGCTGCGGTGCGTGGTGGCCACCTCCAGCCTGGAACTGGGTGTGGACATGGGTGCGGTGGACCTGGTGGTGCAGGTGGCCGCACCCCCGTCGGTGGCCAGCGGCCTGCAGCGGGTCGGGCGGGCGGGGCACCGGGTGGGCGAGGTCTCGCGCGGGGTCTTCCTGCCGCAGTACCGGGGCGACCTGCTGGCGACCGCGGTGGTGACCGAGCGTATGCGCGCGGGCGGGATCGAGCGGCTGGAGATGCCGCGCAACCCGCTGGACGTGCTGTCCCAGCAGGTCGTGGCGATGGTGGCGATGGACGACTGGCGGGTTCCGGAGCTGGCGGCGCTGGTACGGCGGGCCGCGCCGTTCGCGGACCTGGCCGACCCGGTGCTGGAGTCGGTGCTGGACATGCTGTCGGGGCGCTACCCCTCGGACGAGTTCGCCGAGTTGCGTCCGCGCCTGGTGTGGGACCGGGAGGGGGACGTGCTGCGGGCCCGGCCGGGCGCCCAGCGGCTGGCGGTGATCAGCGGGGGCACCATCCCGGACCGGGGGCTGTACGGGGTGCACCTGGCCTCGGACCGGGGCGGCAGGGCCCCTACGCGGGTCGGTGAGCTGGATGAGGAGATGGTGTACGAGTCCCGAGTGGGCGACGTGTTCGTACTGGGTTCGTCCTCGTGGCGGATCGAGGCGATCACCGCCGACCGGGTGATGGTCTCCCCCGCGCCGGGCCGGCCCGGGCGGATGCCGTTCTGGAAGGCGGACGCGCTCGGTCGGCCCGCAGAGCTGGGCCGGGCCGTGGGTGCGATGACCCGCGAACTGGCCGTCCGCGACCGGGAGGGGGCCCGGGAGGTGGCCGCGGCGGCGGGGCTGGACGAGTGGGCGGCCGACAACCTGGTGGAGTACGTGGCCGAGCAGCGGGAGGCGACCGGGAGCGTGCCGGACGACCGCACGGTGGTGATCGAGCGTTTCCGCGACCAGGTGGGTGACTGGCGGGCGGTGGTGCACTCGCCGCTGGGCGCCCGGGTGCACGCGCCTTGGGCGCTGGCCGTCGCGAGGCGGATGCGCGAGCGGTTCGGGGTGGACGCGCAGGTGGTGCACGGTGATGACGGGCTCGTACTGCGCCTTCCGGACCTGGGGGCGGACGGGTTCGGCGGGGCCGGCGAGCTGACCGGTCTGGTGTCGCTGGACCCGGAGACGGTGGAGGATCTGGTCACCGACGAACTCACCGGTTCGGCGCTGTTCGCGTCCCGGTTCCGGGAGTGCGCTGCACGGGCGCTGCTGCTGCCCCGTCAGCGGCCGGACCGGCGGATGCCGTTGTGGCAGCAGCGGTTGCGGTCCCAGCACCTGCTGTCGGTGGCGGGCCGGTACGGGTCGTTCCCGATCGTGTTGGAGACGGTGCGCGAGTGCCTGCGCGACGTGTTCGACGTGCCCGCGCTGACGGGGGTGCTCACCGACGTGCGGGCACGGCGGATCCGGGTGGTGGAGGTCGAGACCCGGCAGGCGTCGCCGTTCGCCCGGTCGCTGTTGATGGAGTACACGGCGGCGTTCCTGTACGAGGGCGACGCCCCGGCCGCCGAGCTGCGGGCGCAGGCGCTGACCCTGGACCCGTCGCTGCTGGCCGACCTGTTGGGCGGGGCGGACCTGCGGGAGCTCCTCGATCCCGGGGTGGTGGAGCGTACCGGTGCCCTGCTGCAGCGCCTGGACGCCCCGGTCCGGGACCTGGAGGGCACCGCGGACCTGCTCCGGGAGGTGGGGCCGCTGTCCGCGGGGGAGGCGGCCGAACGGGGGGTCGGGTCGGCGTGGCTGGCGGAGCTGGAGGGTGCGGGACGCGCGGTGTGGATGCGGGTCGCCGGTGCCGAGCGGTGGTGTGCGGTGGAGGATGTGGCGCGGTTGCGGGACGCCCTGGGCGCGGAGCCGCCGCCCGGGGTGCCGGAGGCGTTCCTGGAGCCGGTGGACTCCCCCGTGCTCGACCTGGTGTCCCGGTACGCGCGTACGCACGGGCCGTTCACCTCGGCTGAGGCGGCTGGGCGCCTGGGGCTGTCCCGGGAGTCGGTGGAGGACTCGCTGCGGGAGCTGTCCCGGTCGGGCAGGGTGGCGCGGGGCGGTTTCCGGCCCGGGGGCTCGGGCACCGAGTGGTGCGACGAGGGCGTGCTGCGCCGGTTGCGGCGAGGATCGGTCGCTCGGCTGCGGCGGGAGGTGGAGCCGGTCGAACCCCGTGCGCTGGCCCGGTTCGCGCCGTTGTGGCAGCGGGCCGTCCCCGGTGCGCGGCTGAACGGCCCGGACGCGGTCTTCGGGGCCGTGGACTCGTTGCGGGGCGCCCCCTTGGCGGCCTCCTGCCTGGAGTCCCTGGTGCTGCCCGCCCGGGTGGAGGGGTATGCCCCGGCGTCCCTGGACGCGCTCACCCAGGCCGGTGAGGTCGTGTGGGCCGGGACCGGAGGGCTGCCGGGCGGGGACGGCTGGGTGGTGCTGGTTCCGGCGGAGGAGGCGCCCCTGTTGCTGCCCGTGCCCCTCGCCCCCGAGGAGGGCACGCTCGCGAGCACCGCTCTGGGGGTGCTGCGGGAGGGGGGTGCTCTGTTCTTCCGGGACGTCGCCGACCGGGTCGCCCGCGCCCCGGGCGGCGCGGTGGTCCCCGACGCCGACCTGGTGGCGGCGCTGTGGGAGTTGGTCTGGGCCGGGTGCGTCACCAACGACACCCTGGCCCCGCTGCGCGCGGTGCTGGGCGCGGGGAGTGTTCCGCGGCGGTCCCCCTCCCGGGTGCGGCGGCGGCCGGCTCTGCCCACCCGCTCGGGGCCGCCCACGGCGGCGGGACGCTGGTCCGTGCGTCCCGAGCCCGAACCGGACCCCACCCGGCGTGTCCTGGCCCGGGTGGAGGCCGGGCTCGAACGCGGCGGGATCCTGCTCAGGGGTCAGCAGGGGCGGGGAATGCCGCAGGAGGAGTACCGGGTGCTGCAGTCGATGGAGGAGGCCGGGCAGGTCCGGCGGGGCTACTTCGTGGAGGGGCTCGGCGGGGCGCAGTTCGCGTTGCCCGGGGCGGTGGACCGGCTCCGGTCCCTGGCCGGTGAGGGGGCCGGGGGCTCGCGGGCCCCGGTGGTGCTGGCCGCGACGGACCCCGCGAACCCCTTCGGTGCGGCGCTGGCCTGGCCCGCGGGGGCACCGGGGTCGGATCCTGCGCACCGGCCGGGTCGGACGGCGGGTGCGCTGGTGGTGGTCGACGACGGGCGGCTCACGCTGTACCTGGGCCGGGGCGGGCGGTCGGTGCTGACCTTCGGATCGTCCCCGGAGCTGCTGGAGCGGGCCGCCCGCGCGGTGGCGGAGCTGGTCCTGGCCGGGGCGGCGGATTCGTTGACCGTGGAGCGCGCCGACGGCGCGGAGGTCTTCGGTACCCCGGTGGACACCGCCCTGGTCGCCGCCGGTTTCCATGTGACACCGCGGGGGTTGCGGCTGCGCCGCTGACCGGAGGGCGGTCCCCGCGCCCGCCGGGGGGCGGAAAACCCCTGGCCGGTCCGGCGCGGCCGCAGCATGATGGGGGCCGGAGCAGGACGTGCGCGGCGGGAGGGGGAGCGGTGGTGCCGAGGATCCGCAGGATGGTGGCGGAGGACGTGGACGGGGTGGTGGAGGTGTCCCTGGCCGCGGACACGCTCTTCGCCGAGGCGGGGTTGGAGCTGCCGCCGGACGATCCCCGGGAGGTGCTCGACCGGGCGGAGCGGGTACTGGTGGCGGTGGACGGCACGGAGGTGGTGGGCCTGGCCGCGACGGTCACGCTTGACGGGGACGCCCATCTGGAACAGCTCGCCGTGCACCCCGGGTACGGGCGGCGCGGGATCGGCGGGGCGCTGCTGGAGGCGGTCTGCGTCGGGGCGGCGGGGAGCGGGCGCACCCGGGTGAGCCTGACCACCTTCCGTGACCTGCCCTGGAACGCTCCCTGGTACGGGCGCAGGGGTTTCACGGTGCTCCCCCGGCCGGAGTGGGGGCCGGAGCTGGCCCGGCAGTGGGAGGCCGAGGAACGGGCCGGGATCCTGGTCCGCGCCCGGGTCGTGATGGTCCGGGACCTGGTGCCCTCCCCCTGACCTCCCACCGGTCGGGCTGCCCCGGTTCGGAGGGTTTGGGAGAATGGACGCATGGTCCCCACTGATCCCGCGGAACCCCCGGATCCCGCGGAGAACCCCTCCCCTCCCTCCCCGTGGAGGTGCGTCGGCCGCTACGAGCTCATGGGTGAGCTGGGCAGTGGTGCGATGGGCACGGTGTGGCGTGCCCGCGACACCCGGTTGGACCGGGAGGTGGCGGTCAAGGAGGTCCATCTGCCGCACGGCATGCCGCCCCGCGAACGCGAGCGGGCCCGGGCGAGGGTGGTGCGCGAGGCGCAGGCGGCGGCCCGTGTCTCCCACCCCTCGGTGGTGACCGTGCACGACGTGCTGGAGGCGGACGGGGTCCCGTTCATCGTCATGGAGTTGTTGGAGGGTGAGTCGCTGCGCGAGCGGCTGAAGCGCTCGGGGCCGTTGGCGGAGGCCGAGGTGGAACGGATCGCCCGGCCGTTGCTGGGCGCGTTGTGGGCGGCCCACCGGGCCGGGGTGATCCACCGGGACGTCAAGCCCGCCAACATCGTGCTGACCGAGGGCGGCGCCCGCCCGGTGCTGACCGACTTCGGGATCGCCAATCTCCCCGACCACGAGGGGACGGCCCTGACCGGCACCGGGGCCGTTCTCGGCACCGCCGCCTACGCCGCCCCCGAGCGCCTGGAGAACGACGGGACCAGCGCGGTCTCGGACCTGTGGAGTCTGGGGACCACCCTGTTCGAGGCCCTGGCCGGGGTGTCCCCCTTCAGGAGGGAGACCCTCACCGCGACCCTCACCGCGATCCTCACCCAGCCTGTTCCGCCACCGCCTGCCCGGGGGCGGCTGGCCACCGTGGTCGGCGGGCTCCTGGAGCGGGACCCCCGACGGCGCCTGCTCCCGGAGCAGGCGCTGTCCCTGCTCGACGCCCCCGGGCCGAACCGTCCGGTCGCGGAGGCGGGCCACGCGTTCTCGGGCCAGCGCCCCTCGGCCCCCACCGGGCCGACCGCCGCGGTGCCCCCGGCGGCGCCTGCTCCCGGTTCCCGGCCCGGGCGCTCACGTGCCCCGCTGTGGGTCGCCGGTGCCGCCGCGCTCCTGGCCGTGCTGGTGCTGGGGGGCCTGGCCCTGCGGACCCTGGTTCCCTGGTCCGGGGGTTCCGCCGGATCCACCGGGGCCGACGGAGCCGGGACGGCCGCCGGCGGCGTGGCGGCTTCGGAGGAGCCGGGTCCGAGCCCCGAGCCGTCCGGGCCCGAACTACCCGAGACGGTCACCGACGACGCGCCCGAGGGGTTCGTCCGGCTCGACGACGGTGTGGTCGGCCTCATCCTGCCCGAGGACTGGGAGGTCCGGGACGGGGACCTCCGGGGCGGCGGAGAGTCGGTCACCCGGCTGGCCTCGTACGAGCTGGGTACCGGGGTGGAGACCGGTACGGCGACGGTCGTAGCCACCCGGTACGACGTCCTGCTCCACGACGCCGAGAGCGCCATGCTGCGGATGGAGGAGCTGCTCCGGGAGGACGAGGACTTCAGCGACGTCCGGCGGCAGGGGCTGGACACCGCGCGGATGGAGGGCGGGCTCCAGAGCGCCGTCTACGAGGTGCTGTTCCACCACGAGGAGCGCGAGTTCAAGGAGCGGTGGATGTTCTCCCGGGAGATCACCGACGGGGACCGGGGCATCTCCTACCGGCTGAGCCTCAACTTCCCCGCCGAGCTGCGGGAGGAGTACCGGGAGGACTTCCGGAGCATGCTCGACTCCTTCGGCCCCGCCGCAGGCGGGAACTGAACCGGCCTCCGGTACCGCCCCGGGCCCCGGCACCGGTCCGCGCCCCGGCGGGTGAGGGGGCCGGGGCGCGGAGTGGGGTGACGGTGGTGTGGTGGGCGGTTCAGACCGTGGAGGAGAAGACCTCGTCGCGGGCGTGTTCCAGGGCGTGCAGGAGGGCGCCCCGCACGAGTGAGTTGCCCTCGACCGCGCCCAGGGCCACCTCGGTGGTGTTCGGGGCGATGCGGGCGGTGGCGGCCTGGACCCGTTCGGCGAGCCTGGGGCCGCCCGCCTCGGCCACGTCACCGCCCAGCACGACCAGCCCGGGGTCGATGATCACGCTGACCGCGGCCACGCCCCGGGCGAGCCGGTCGGCGAAGGCGTCGAGGAAGGCGTCGCTCTCGGGGCTGTCGGAGGCGGAGGCGGAGGCCACGACCTCGGTGACGTCGGTGCCGGTGATGCCGTGCTCCTGGGCGAGTTTGACCACCTGGCCGGCCTTGACCAGGGCCTGGAAGCCGTGCGGCAGCTCCTGGTCCCCGTGTTCCTTGTGGGCCTCGTAGCCGCCGGACAGGCCGACGTCGACCGGCAGGGGCGCCCCGGGCACCGGCAGGTAGCCGATCTCGCCCGCGCCGCCGGAGCGGCCGCGGTGGATCCGGCCGCCGATCATCGTGGACATACCGACGCCGCCGGCCGCGCTGAGCCAGATGAGTACGAACTCGTCGACTCCCGCGGCTGCGCCCTCGGCGTGCTCGGCCAGTGCGGCGAGGTTCACGTCGTTCTCGATGATGACCGAGCGTTCGAGGTCGGCGCGCAGGGCTTCCAGGACGCCCTCGTGCCAGGACATGAGGTCGAAGGAGAAGCGGATGTCACCGGTGCGGGGGTCGACGACGCCGGGGGTGCCGATGACGCAGGCCCGGACCTTGTCCAGGGGGACCCCCGCGGTGTCGACCAGGCGCATGACGGCGGTGTGCACGAGGGCGACGGGGTCGTCGGAGGCGCTGGGGTCGACCGTGACGTCGCTGATGACCTGGCCGGTGATGTCGGCGATGGTCGCGGTGACCCGGGTGGCGCTGACGTCCAGGGCCGCGACGTAGGCGCTCTCGGGAACGACCGCGTAGAGGGCCGCGTTGGGCCCGCGCCCGCCCGCCCTGCTGCCGACCACCCGGACGAGGTCGCGCTCCTCCAGCCGTGCGAGGAGCTGGGACGCCGTCACCTTGGACAGGCCCGTCCTCGTGCCGAGCTGGGTCCGGGTCAGCGGCCCCCCGGACAGTAGGAGTTCCAGTGCCGCGCGATCGTTGAGCTGGCGCAGCAGCCGGGGAGTCCCCGGACGTTGAGACATAACCGTGACACCTCACCCTGTTTTTATTAGGAAAGTTTCCTGTTAATTTAGCTCACAACCTCACAGGAGGTCACGTCCCGGCAGGTCCGCCTTGTTATCGGACCACCGGTACCCGCGCCGGCGGGGCGGCCAACCGTGCTGACCCAGCACGAACCACTCGACAACACGCCCCCCACAAGAGATGTCGAGGCGCCCGGATCCGTTCATGATCCCAGGTCGTTTCGAGCACAGGCGCCGCGCCCCAGCGCGTCGTGCGAAGGGAGATAGATTCACATGAGGTTCCCAAAGATCGCGATGGCCTCGGCCGTGGTGATGCTTGCGGCCGCCTGCGGCGGCGGCTCCGACGACAGCAGCAACGGATCGGGCGAAGCGCCCGAGGCCCTGACCGTATGGGTGATGGGTACCGCCCAGGATGAACTGGTCACCTACTTCGACAACGCGGAGACCCGTTTCCAGAAGCTCTACCCGGACACCTCCGTCAACGTCGAGTTCATTCCCTGGGGTGACGCCCAAGAATCGATCACCAACGCCATCGCGGGCGGTGACGCACCCGACGTTCTCGAGGTCGGCAACGATCAGGTCTCCAACTGGGCCTCCCAGGGCGCTCTGCTCGACATCAGTGACCAGGTCTCCGAATGGGCGCCTGCCTCCGACATGGACCAGGCCGCCCTGGAGTACGGCACATACAACGGCACCCAGTACGGCGTGCCCTGGTTCTCCGGTGTGCGCACCCTGTACTACCGGGCCGACTGGCTCCAGGAAGTCGGTCACGAGGCGCCCGAGACCTGGGACGAGCTGGTCGAGGTCTCCGAGGCCATCGAGGAGGAGTACGGAGTCCCGGGCTTCGCCGCCCCCACCGACTTCACCAACGGTATCGCCAGCTTCATCTGGAGCAACGGCGGGGAGATCGCCGTGCAGGAGGGTGATGAGTGGACCGGTCAGCTGACAGACCCCGCCACCGTCGAGGCCATCGAGTTCTACGCCGGGCTCACCTCTGAGCAGGAGATCTCGCCGCAGAGTTATGTCGGCGAGAACGAGCTCGTCCCGCTGGCCGACATGGCCAACAGCCAGCTCGGCATGTACATCGACGGCGGCTGGGCCCTGAGCTCCATGGAGGAGCAGGCCGAGGACCCCGAGGTTCTGGAGAACATCGCCTCCGCGCCGATCCCCGGTGCCGACGGTTTCGCCCCGGTCTTCGCCGGCGGTTCCGCCCTGACCGTCTTCGGCCTCACCGAGCACCCGGACCACGCCTTCGAACTGCTGGGGGTCCTCGGCGACCAGGAAGGCGGAAAGGGCTACGCCGACGCTGCGGGCTTCTTCCCTGCCTACCCCGAGATGCTCAAGGCCGATGAGTACCAGGACGACCCGGAGCGAGCCGCCGCGGCGACCAGCATGCAGAACACGCGCTTCTTCCCCAGCACCCCGCGCTGGAACGCCGCGGACCAGGACAACAAGATCCTGCCCGGCGCCGTTCTGGACATCGTCCGGGGGGATGACCCGGAGAAGGTCCTGGAGGAGGCCAACCAGCAGCTGACCGAGATCCTCAACGAGCCGGTCGAGTAGCAGCCCCTTCCATCCGAGTCACGCCGTGGCGGCCGGGCAGCATGCCCGCCCGCCACGGCCGAACCCGCCCCGATTGAGAAGACCATGCCGAGAACCGTCGACAAAGCGCCAGCTGCCCCGGACGATGCCGCAGGTAAGGCACGTCAGCCTTGGCGCGTGAAGCCGACTCCGTACCTGCTCATCATCCCGTCGGTGATCCTGCTCGCGACCGTCCTGCTCTGGCCGATCGTGCAGATGGTGTGGTACTCCTTCACGAGCTTCACCACCCGAAACCTGATGCCGAACCAGCCGGGCCCGGAGTGGAACAACTTCGCCCACTACCAGAACCTGCTCTCAGACGGTGAGTTCTGGTCGATCCTGCGCAACACGATCGTCGTCTGCATCCTCATGGTGGGAATCACCATGGTGCTGGGGACCCTCGTCGGGATCCTGCTGCACAAGCTGCCCAAGTGGTTCTCGACCCTCGTGGCCATCGGCATGATGCTGGCCTGGTCCACCCCTGCGCTGAGCGCCTCCCTGGTCTTCCGGTGGCTGTTCCTCCCCGAACGCGGTCTGGTCAACATCACGCTGGACCGCCTCCCGAACTGGCTCGTCGGTGACGGATGGCTCGAGTACAACTGGTTCCTCGAACCCCTGCCGCTGTTCACCATCCTCATCATGGTGATCGTCTGGCAGTCGTTCCCGTTCATCGCGGTGTCGGTGCTCGCGGGCCTCAAGAGCATCCCGTCGGAGCTGTACGAGGCCGCGCGGATGGACGGGGCGAACGCCTGGAAGTCGTTCTGGAACGTCACCTTCCCCATGCTGCGACCGCTGTTCGCCCTGCTGCTGATCCTTCAGATCATCTGGGACCTGCGCGTATTCACCCAGCTGTACATCCTGGCGAACAGTTTCCAGAACAAGGACGTCTACCTGCTCTCCTACTACATCTATCAGCAGGGATTCAGCGCCAGCCCGGCCAATTACGGCATGGGATCGGCGATCGCCGTGGTCATGACCGTCATGATCCTCGCCGTCACCGCGTACTACCTGCGCATCATGATCCGCCAGGGGGAGACCCGATGACCGCCGTCGACAAGACCGTACAGAACGCCCCCGCCGCGCTCCGCGGTTCCTCGAAGGGTGGCTCCAACGGCCCGCGGAACCCGCAGTACACCCACCATCGCAGCCCACTGCGCCGTCTGCGTACGCTCCCCCTGTACCTGGCCGGGATCGCCGTCTTCATCTTCTCGGTCTTCCCCGTCTACTGGATGGTCGCCACAGCCTTCAAACCGACCGGCGAGATTTTCACCCGAGACCAGAGCCTGTTCCCTCAGGCCCCCACACTCGAACACTTCGATCGGGTGGTCAACGGTCAACTGATCCCCGGGGTGAGTTTCGGGACCTTCCTCGCCAACAGCCTCATCGTCACCCTCGGTGCGGTGGCGATGGGAGCGTTCTTCTCCCTGCTGGCCGCGGTGGCCGTCGCCAGGTTCCGGTTCAAACTCCGCTCTGCCTTCATCATGCTGCTGCTCATCATCCAAATGGTGCCGATGGAAGCGATGATCATTTCCATCTTCATCAATTTCCGCTCACTGTCGGAAGCCAGCGGCGTCCAACTGCTCGGCAACCTCTCCGGCCTGCTGATCGTGTACACGGCGGTCTCCCTACCGATCACCATCCTGATGCTGAGGGGCTTCGTCACCGCCGTTCCCAAGGAACTGGAGGAGGCAGCAGCTATCGACGGAGCCAGCGGGTGGACCATCTTCTGGCGCATTCTCATGCCGCTCGTAGCACCCGGCCTGGTCGCCGCCAGCATCTTCGCCTTCATCACCGCCTGGAACGAGTTCATCGTTGCCCTGACCTTCCTCGGGCGGGACACCGACAGCTACACGCTGCCGCTCACGCTGTCCTACTACTTCGGACGGTTCGGCACCGAGTGGGGCTCGATCATGGCCGCCTCCACCCTGCTGACCATCCCCGTGATGGTCTTCTTCCTCTTCGTCCAACGCCGCATGGTCTCCGGCCTGACCATGGGCGCGGTCAAGGGCTGAGCCGCCCGGACACCGCCTCGGGGGCGGGGCCCGCGAAGTCTGCGCGCCCCGCCCCCCGAGTCCGCCGACACCACCGACACCCCTCTTCCCGCCACACGTCTGCCCCCGCCCGGGCACCCCTGCTCACCGAACGGAGTTCGTCATGCCGCACGACCCGACACTGGAGCGTCTGGCCAACGCCACGCTGCTGGTGCCCTTCGAGTCCCTCCAGGCCCCCCGATGGATCCTGGACGGGTTGGCGGACGGGATCTCCGGCGTCTGTCTGTTCCACAACAACCTGGAGAGCCCCGAACAGGTCACCGCGCTCAACGCGAGCCTGCGCGAGGCCACGGACACGCCCCTGATCTCCCTCGACGAGGAGGGGGGCGACGTCACCCGCATCGGCCAGGCCCGGGGCAGCGACTACCCCGGCAACGCCGCGCTGGGCACCGTCGACGACACCGACCTCACCCGGGCCACCCTGCGCTCGCTGGGCCTCCAGCTCTCCGGCCTGGGCTTCAACCTGGACCTGGCCCCCTCGGTGGACGTCAACGTGGCCGACGACAACCCGGTGATCGGCACCCGCTCCTTCGGGTCCGACGCCGAACTCGTCGCCCGTCACGCCGCCGCCTCCGTCCAGGGCCTCCAGGAAGCCGGGGTGGCCGCGTGCGCCAAGCACTTCCCCGGCCACGGAGCCACCTCCCAGGACTCGCACCACACCCTGCCCCAGATCGAGGCCGACGCCGAGCTGCTGCGCCGCCGGGAACTCCTCCCGTTCCGGGCCGCCGTCGACGCCGGGGTCCGCGCCATCCTGACCGCGCACATCGAGCTGCCCGGTCTGGGCGTCGAGGGTCCCGCCACGCTCAACCGCACCGTGCTCAACGACCTGCTGCGCGACGAGATGGGCTTCACCGGGGTCGTGGTCAGCGACGCCATGGACATGCGGGGCGTGAGCGGCGAGATCGGCATCCCCGAGGCCAGCGTGCTCGCGGTGGCCGCCGGTTGCGACCTGCTCTGCCTGGGCCGCTTCGTCTACGCCGACCAGGTCGCCCGGGTCCGTTCCGCGCTGGTCGGGGCGGTGCGCGACGGACGCCTGTCCGGCGAACGCCTGGAGGAGGCGGCCGACCGCAACGCCCGGCTGCGCGACTGGATCAAGCGGTCCGCGCAGGAGCGTGCGCGCGACGGGGCCGACGGCGGCACCGAACGGGTCGGGCTGGCCGGGGCCCGCCGCGCCACCCGGGTGGACGGGGACGTCCCCGCCCTGGAGAACCCCTACGTGGTGGAGGTGGACGCCCCCGCCGGGATCGCCGTCGGTGACGTGCCGTGGGGTCTGGGCCCCTGGTTCGGCGACACCGTCCGGGTCTCCCCCGAGGCCGACGAACCCTCCGAGCAGCTCACCGCCGCGGCCGGTCGCGACCTGGTCGTCGTGGTACGGGACGCGCACCGCTACCCGAGTGCGCAGGAGTTCGTGAGAGCCCTGCTCAGCGTCCGCCCCGAGGCCGTGGTGGTGGAGATGGGCCTGCCCATCTGGCGGCCCGACTGCGGTGCCTACGTGAGCACCTACGGCGCCGCCCACGTCAACGCCCTGAGCGCGGCCGAGCTTCTCGGCTCCGCGGGCGCGCTCAGGGCCGCCCGCTGAGGGTCCCCGCCCCGGCGGCTCCGGTCACCGCACACGCACTGGCGCTCTCTCAGCCGAGAGCGGAGAACGCCGCACATGTCCCCGCAAGCCGGTAGGAGAAGTACTCTTGGCGTGTAGCACCCCGGGCGCCGACGACACCCGTCGGCGCCCGGTGCCCCATTCGCCCTTCTAACCACGGCATAATCACAGCATGCGCCTTTCAGCCCGGGTCGACTACGCGCTTCGCGCGGCCGCAGAGCTCGCTGTCGCCGGCGACGGTCCGGTGACGGCCGAGCAGCTCGCACGCGCGCAGGCCATCCCCGGAAAATTCCTAGAGAACATTCTCACCCAGCTACGCCGCGCCGGTTTGGTGCGCAGCCAACGGGGCCCCGTTGGCGGTTACTGGCTCGCCCGGCCCCCGGGGGAGATCTCCCTCGCGGACATCATCCGAGCGGTCGACGGTCCGCTCGCCAACGTGCGCGGGGAACGCCCCGAGCACGTCGACTACGACGGGGCGGCCCGCAGCCTGCAACAGGTGTGGATCGCCCTGCGTGCCAGTGAGCGGGCCATCCTGGAGGGGGTCAACCTCCAGCACCTGGTCAGCAACGAGCTCCCCGACCAGGTGCGCTCCCTGGCCGAGGACCCCGAGGCCTGGGTCAACCACACCCACCGCTGAGCGCTGTGCCGCCGCGGACACCACCGCACACGCAAGGAGCCGGCCGCCCCGAGGGGTGGCCGGCTCCTTGAACGAGATCTGCGCGACGTGTGCTGAGGTACCCACACGGGGCGGGGTGTCAGACCCCCGCCATGTCGGCGACCTGGGGAACACGATCCGGTACGGGCTCGATGCCGAGGTCCTGGGCGGGGACGGGG
Source organism: Nocardiopsis sp. iso_40 (assembly GCF_056173285.1). Taxonomy (NCBI): domain Bacteria; kingdom Bacillati; phylum Actinomycetota; class Actinomycetes; order Streptosporangiales; family Nocardiopsidaceae; genus Nocardiopsis; species Nocardiopsis sp. iso_40. Next base: position 4,370,807 of record NZ_CM149666.1, read on the forward strand.
TCGTTCGTGACCGCGTCGCCCAACAGTGCGGCCTCCTGGAGCTCGGCCAGGGCCAGCTGGTCGGAGACCTCTCTGAGCACCTGTGAGAGCGGGACCCCGAGGGCCCCGCAGATAGAGGAGAGCAGTTCGGAGGAGGCTTCCTTCTGACCGCGCTCCACCTCGGACAGGTAGCCGAGGGAGACCCGTGCATCGGCCGACACCTCGCGGAGGGTGCGGCCCTGGCGCTGCCGCAGCCGCCTGAGCACGTCACCAAGTAGGTGACGAAGCAGGACCATCATTCGCGCTCCCTCCCACCGGTAGCGACCTTCATATACAACACCGTACCTGCCCCACGCCCGATTCGGGCACCTCTTGCCGTCCTGTTCGCTGGAGGGGGAACCGCGGCCGGGGGCGTTTTGTTCCCGTGCTCCGGGGGGAGGCGGACCGGCCGGAGGGATCAGGTCCGGGTGTTTCCCGCCGCTTCCCCGCGGACTGCGGCCCTCAGGAGCCTCAGCGCACCCTCGACCGTGTCGTAGCGGATACCCGCGCGCTCCCCGCTGAAACCGAAGCGGACGACCCGCGTGTGTGAGTCGGGTCCCGCCACCGCCGCGTAGACGGTGCCGACGGGCTGCCCGTCCTGGGGCTCGGGCCCCGCCACGCCGGTGACCGCGACCCCGTAGTCGGCTCCGACGAGGCGTCGCACACCCCGTGCCATGTGGGCGGCGACGTCGGGGTGGACCGCGCCGTGTTCGTCCAACAGGTCCCGGGGGACCCCCAGGACGGACGCCTTGGTGTCGGTGGCGTAGGTGACGGCCCCGCCCCGGTAGGTGGCCGAGGAGCCGGGGACCGCGGTCAGGTGAGCGCCGATGAGCCCTCCGGTGAGGGACTCGGCGGTGGCGCAGGTGGACCCGTCCTCCAGCAGGGACCGGTGGGCGGCCTCCGCGGCTTCCAGCGCCGCGTCGCCGAGCGGGATCCCCACCTGCGCCCCGGTCACCGGCCCGGCTCCGCGTCGGGGCCCGGGGCGCCCTTGGCGCGTACCAGGCGGACGGCGCCGACCAGGTAGGTCAGGCCGGTCCAGAGGGTGACGGCCAGGGCCGCGGCCATGACCCCGTGGGCGATCCACGTGAACACCGCGGTGAACGGCAGCAGGTGCAGCGGGAACAGGTAGATGCTGATCGCCACGATCTGCAGGACGGTCTTGAGCTTGCCGCCGCTGTTCGCCGGGATGACCCCGTACCGCAGGACCGCGAAGCGCAGGGCCGTGACACCCCACTCGCGCAACAGGACGGCGATGGTCACCCACCACCACAGGTCGCCCTGGACGGACAGCACGAGCAGCGCGGCACCGGTCAGCGCCTTGTCAGCGATGGGGTCGGCGATCTTGCCGAAGTCGGTGACCAGGTTCCGCCTGCGGGCCAGCTCACCGTTGACGCGGTCGGTGATGGCGGCCAGCACGAACACGGCGAAGGCCGCGAACTGCCACCCGGTCCCGTCCAGGAACATGAACCAGACGAAGACCGGCACCATCACCAGGCGGCTCATCGTGAGGATGTTCGCGATGTTCCACAGCGGGGCTTGGGGGGCGGGCGAGGCCGCGGCGTCGTTGCTGCTCATCTGTCTCCGGCTTCCCCGTCCTGCTCCGCGACGAGGTCGGCGCCCGCCGACTGGATGACGGTGGCGCGCACCAGGTCCCCGACCGCGAGGTTCTCGCCGTACAGGATGGTGCTGCCGTCCACCTCGGGCGCCTGGTGCTCGGAGCGGCCCTCGTAGGCGCCGTCCTCCAGGACGGACTCCACCAGGACGGTCACCTCGGTGCCGACGCGTTCTTCGGCCCGCTGGGCCATGAGCTCCTCGGAGAGGCGGTTGAGCGTGTCCACCCGCTCCTGGATGACCTCCTCGGGCACCTTGTCACCGTGGTTGAGCGCCTCGGTGCCGTCCTCGTCGGAGTAGCCGAACACGCCGATGGCGTCCAGGCGGGCCTCGCTGAGGAAGGACACCAGCTCCTGGAACTCCTCCTCCGTCTCCCCGGGGAAACCGACGATGAAGTTGGAGCGGGCTCCGGCTTCCGGCGCGCCCCTGCGGGCGGTCTCCAGCAGTTCGAGGAAGCGCTCGCGGTCGCCGAACCGGCGCATACGGCGCAGCAGCGGGCCGCTGGCGTGCTGGAAGGACAGGTCGAAGTAGGGGACCACCCCCGGGGTGCCGGTGAGCACGTCCACCAGCCCGGGGCGGACCTCGGCGGGCTGGAGGTAGCTGACCCGGACCCGCTCCAGGCCCTCGACCGCGGCCAGGCGCGGCAGCAGCTTCTCCAGCGCGCGCACGTCACCGAGGTCCTTGCCGAAGGAGGTGGAGTTCTCGCTGACCAGGAACACCTCGCGCACGCCCTCGCCGGCCAGCCACTCGGCCTCTCGGACGATCTCGTCGGGCTGCCGGGAGATGTAGGCGCCGCGGAAGGCCGGGATCGCACAGAAGGTGCACCTCCTGTCGCAGCCGGAGGCGATCTTGAGGTTGGCCACGGGGCCGCCGGTCAGCCGACGGCGCGGGACCGCGGCCCGGTACGGCAGCTCGGTGCCGTCCGCGCCCTCGGACTCGGCGAACGCGGCGTGCCCGGGCACGTGGACCTGGGAGTCGCCGCGCTCGGCCGGGCTGATCGGCAGCAGGGTGCGGCGGTCGCGCGGGTCGTGCGGGACCAGTTCGCGCCCGGCGACGACGTCGTCGAGCCGGTCGGTGATGGCCGCGTAGTCGTCGAATCCGATGACGTTGGCCTCGGGGAGGGCGCCGGCGAGTTCGGAGCCGTAGCGCTCGGCCATACACCCGGCGGCGACGACCTTCCCGCCGCCCTCGGCCGCCTCCAGCAGGGTCTCGATGGAGTCCTGCTTGGCGGCGTCGATGAACCCGCAGGTGTTGACGACGGTCACGTCGGCCTTGGTGTCGTCGTCGACGAGGTCCCAGCCGCCAGCGGCCAGGCGCCCGGCGAGCTCTTCGGAGTCGACCTCGTTACGCGCACACCCCAGGGTGACGAGTGAGACAGTACGGCGCGATGACATGGCTTCCAAGCGTGTGGGAGAGCTTCGGGTGCTGCGGGGCGCGGCGTGGTCGAAGGCCGGGGTACCCGGTCGGCTCGTGCTCGCACGAAGGCGTCGACTGTCGCCGCCCGCAGCCCCCCACACTACCGTGGTTGACCAACCCACCCGTACCCCGGCCTCGTCCGTACTCCCCGGAACCCGTGGTTCCGCGCCCGCCGTGGAGGCGATCGTCAGTCGACGAGGCCGTCGGCTCCGACGGTGACCTCCTTCACCTCGCCGACCCCTCCGCTGGGCCCCTGTTCCCGCCCGTCGACGGCCACCTCGACCGCCCCGGCGTTGCCGACCCACAGGGTCAGCGGTACCCCGGTCCGGTAGTCCTGGGACTCGCCCTCGGTGAGGAACCCGGTGAACAGGTCCTCGCCCGCGGGGTCGCTGACCTTGATCCAACTGCGCTCGGAGGCGGTGAGGGCGACGGTGAACTCGTCCGCCTCACCGGCGGCGGGACCGGTCTGGCCCGTGGCCGCGTCCCCGGCGGCGTCCCCCTCCGCGTCCCCGGCCCCCTCGGTGTCCGGGGCAGCCGAGGAGCGGACGCCCTCCTCGCTGTTGGAGCCGGCCGAACCGAACGCGGTGCGGACGGGGGCGCCCTCCTCCCAGCCCTGCCAGGTCCGGACCCCCACGAACACCGCGGTGACCAGGATGAGGCCGACCACGGCCCAGGGCCAGTGCCGCCGGACCCTCTCCCCCCGAGGTGTCCTGGTCCGGGTGACGGCGACCCGGGCTGCGGGCCTGTCGTCCCGGGTCCGGCTCTCGGGCTTGCTGTGCCTGCCGGGCCGCCGGGGCTCGGGTACCGGGACCGCCGACCCCCTGGGCCGGTTGCGCCGAATCGGCCGGGCGAGTCTCTGGTTGCGTTCGAAGTGGCCCCAGCTCTCGGCACGCTGTTCGGGGTCGGCCTGCTCGTCCCCGACCCGGGTGGGCAGCACCTCCCGCGGTGCCTCGTGGTCGCTCGTCCCGCTGTGGGCCCGTCCGCCCTCGGCCGCCGCCACCCGGGCCGCCTTGGGCCTCGCGGACGGGTGCCGGGGCGGGGGAACGAAGGTGGGCCTGTCCCCGGAGGCGTGTTCGCGGTCGTATTCCTCCAGGAGTGGTGCGGGGTCCAGTCCGAGGAACTTGCAGATCCTCCGGATGTGCCCGCGCGCGTAGAAGTCCCCTCCGCAGGGGACGAAGTCCTCGTTCTCGATACCTCTCAGGACCTGTGTCCGGATCCGTGTACGTGTGCTCAGGTTCTCCAAGGAGCAACCCGCCGCGATCCGTGCGGCGGACAGGGTCTGGCCGATCGTCGCCATGCGCACTCCCCCCGCGACTTTCTGTGCCTACGTGGACCCACTCTGCTACCCGGAGCCCTCCGGTGCAGGTCACCACGCCCCATGCGGCCCTCAAGATCGCACCAAATCGGGCGAGGCGGACGCGCGACGGGCACGGCGGGGGCTCGCTCAGCCGCCCCTGATGTCGGTGAGCACCGACGCGAGGTCGTCCGGGGCGACCAGGACGTCGCGGGCCTTGGACCCCTCGCTGGGGCCGACGACGTCGCGGCTCTCCATCAGGTCCATCAGACGGCCCGCCTTCGCGAAACCGACGCGGAGCTTGCGCTGGAGCATCGACGTGGACCCGAACTGGGTGGTGACGACCAGCTCGACCGCCTGCAACAACAGGTCCATGTCGTCGCCGACCTCCTCGTCGATCTCCTTCTTCTTGGTGCCGGCGACCGCGACGTCCTCGCGGTAGCTGGGTTCGGACTGCTTCTTGCAGTGGTCGACGATCCCGCGGATCTCCTTCTCGGCCACCCAGGCGTTCTGCAGCCGGATGGGCTTGCCCGCACCCATCGGGAGGAAGAGCGCGTCGCCCTTGCCGACGAGCTTCTCCGCGCCGGGCTGGTCGAGGATGACGCGGCTGTCGGAGAGGCTGGAGGTGGCGAAGGCCAGCCGGGAGGGGACGTTGGCCTTGATCAGACCGGTGACGACGTCGACGCTGGGCCGCTGGGTGGCCAGCACCAGGTGGATCCCGGCCGCACGGGCCAGCTGGGTGATACGTACGACCGCGTCCTCGACGTCGCGGGGGGCGACCATCATCAGGTCGGCGAGCTCGTCGACGATCACCAGCAGGTAGGGGTAGGGCTCGTAGACCCGTTCGCTGCCCGGCGGGGCGGTGAGCTCGCCGGTGCGCACGGCGGCGTTGAAGTCGTCGATGTGCCGGTACCCGGAGGCGGCGAGGTCGTCGTAGCGGCGGTCCATCTCCCCGACGACCCACTGCAGGGCCTCGGCGGCCTTCTTCGGGCTGGTGATGATCGGGGTGATCAGGTGCGGGATGCCCTCGTACATGGTCAGCTCGACCCGCTTGGGGTCGACCAGGATCATCCGCACCTCGTCGGGGGTGGCGCGCATCATCAGCGAGGTGATGAGCCCGTTGATACAGGTGGACTTACCGGCGCCGGTGGCACCGGCGACCAGCACGTGCGGCATCTTCGCGAGGTTGGCCACGACGTTGGTGCCCTCGACGTCCTTGCCCAGGCCCACCAGCATGGGGTGGTCGTCGGAGGTGGCCGCCGGGGAGCGCAGCACGTCGCCCAGGCTGACGATGTCCTTGTCGGTGTTGGGGATCTCCACACCGATCGCGGACTTGCCGGGGATGGGCGACTGGATGCGCACGTCGGTGCTCTTGACCGCCAGGGAGATGTTCTTGGACAGGGCGGTGACCTTCTCGACCTTCACCGCCGGGCCGAGCTCGATCTCGTAGCGGGTGACCGTGGGGCCGCGGGTGAAACCGGTGACCTCGGCGTCGATCTTGAACTGGTCCATGACACCGGTCAGGGCCGCGACCACCTCGTCGTTGGCCTTGGTGCGCGGTTTGGACGGGGTGCCGGGCTTGAGCATCACCGGGGCGGGCAGCTCGTAGTCGCCCTCGACCACGCGGGAGGGGATGGAGAGCTGTTCGGTGGTGGCCGGCGGCGGGGTGGGGTCGGGGGCCGGCGCCTTGGTCCTTCGGCCGGAGGCGGGCTTGTCCCGGGCCTGGCCGTCCTCCTCCCCCTCGTCCGGGGCGGGGGCGATCTTCCTGGGCTCGGACCCGCTGGGCAGGACCGGGCTGTCGTAGGGGCGCTCGTGGTCGCCCGCGACCGTCTCGCTCCCGGCGGTTTCGGCCCTGGGCCTGCGCCTGCGCGGTTTGGCGGGTTTGCGCTCCGGGTCCGCTCCGAGGATGCCGATTCCGGAGTCGGGCCCGGCGTCGCGCTCCATGAGGGCGCCGAAGAGGGTCTGGAGGCGGTCGGGGATACGGCGGATCGGGGTGGCGGTCACCACGAGGATCCCGAAGACCAGGATCAGTGCCAGGAGGAGGCCGGTGAGCCAGGGGGTGACGACGGCGCTGAGCGGCCCCGAGGCGATGAAGCCGATGAGGCCGCCCGCTTTCTGGAGCCCCTCGAGGCCGTCCGCGGGCTGGGGGACGCCGTGGGCGATGTGGATGAGCCCGAGCAGCCCGAGCATGATCGCGGTGACCCCGATGAACAGGCGCCCCGCGTCGCCCTCCCGGCCGGTGCTGGGGGTGCGCATCAGTTTCACGGCGACGGGCAGGAAGAGCAGCGGCAGGATCGGGGAGAAGGTTCCGAAACCGCCGACGACCACCGTGCGGGTGGCCTCCAGGAGCGGCCCCTCGCTCTGCCACCACACGGCTGCGGCCACCAGGACGCCCAGGGCCAGCAGGATCAGGCCGGCGCCGTCCCGTCTCAGGTCCGGGTCGAGGTCGCGGGCGCTGCGCCCGACCGCTCGGGCCGCCCCGCCCACGGTGTGCGCGATGAGTTTCCACAGGACGAGCAGGAACTGGCCGAAGAGGGCGACCACGTAGGCGATGGGCCCGTCGGGCATGCGCTTCTTCGCCGCGGGCTTGCGTGCGGCGGGCTTCCTGCGCCCTGAACCGCCAGAGGAGGCACGCGTGGCCATCGGGGGGTCACCTCCACGGGGACGGGGTCGTTCTCAGGGCGCGGGCACAGCGACCCGGCACGGCGGGAAGCCTACTAAGACGTCCAGCCCGGGACACGAAGGCCGCGCGGCGTGTCGCGGCGGCCGCCCGTGAAACACCGGACGGCCCGGGAGCGCTCACCGCGCTCCCGGGCCGTCCGGTGTGTCGTGTCCGGTCCGGGTCAGACCTCGACCAGGACGGGGATGATCATGGGGCGGCGGCGGTAGGTCTCGTTGACCCAGCGCCCGGTGCTGCGCCGGATGAGCTGGCGCAGCTGGTGCGGGTCGTTGACCCCGTCGGCGGCCGCCTTGTCCAGGGCGTCCTGGAGCTTGTCGATGACGTCGTCGTAGGCGTCGGCGCCCATGCCCGCGCCCCGGGTGTGGATCTCGGGCTCGCCGAGCATCTTCCCGGTGTTGGAGTCCACCGCGACGACGACGGAGATGAAGCCCTCCTCGCCGAGGATGCGGCGGTCCTTGAGCGCGGCGTCGGTGACGTCGCCGACCGAGGAGCCGTCGACGTACACGTACCCGGCCTGCACCGCGCCGACGATCTTGGCGCGGTTCTTGTACAGGTCGACCACCACGCCGTCCTCGGCGATGACGATGCGGTCGTTCGGGACGCCCGTGAGCTTGGCCAGGTCAGAGTGGGCCCGCATGTGCCGCCACTCGCCGTGCACCGGCATGAAGTTGCGCGGACGCACCATGTTGAGGACGTAGAGCAGCTCTCCGGCGGAGGCGTGGCCGGACACGTGCACGAGGGCGTTGCCCTTGTGCACGACGTTGGCGCCCCAGCGGGTCAGGCCGTTGATCACCCGGTTGACCGAGTTCTCGTTGCCCGGGATGAGCGAGGAGGCGAGCAGGATGGTGTCGCCCTCCTCGATCCGGATCTGGTGGTCCCGGTTGGCCATCCGGCTGAGCGCCGCCATGGGCTCGCCCTGGGAGCCCGTGCAGACCATGAGCACCTTGTCCGGGGGCAGCTTGTCGAGCTGCTTGACGTCGACGATGGTGTCGCCGGGGATGCTCAGGTAGCCCAGGTCCCGCGCGATGTTCATGTTGCGGACCATGGAGCGGCCGACGAAGGCGATCTTGCGGCCGTGGCGCACCGCGGCGTCGATCACCTGCTGGACGCGGTGCACGTGCGAGGCGAAACAGGCCACCACGACGCGCTTCTCCGACTGCCGGAAGACCTTGTCGATGGCCTCGGTCAGGTTGCGCTCGTTGACGACGAACCCGGGCTGCTCGGCGTTGGTGGAGTCCGACAGCAGCAGGTCGACGCCCTCGTCGCCGAACCGGGCGAACCCTGCCAGGTCGGTGAGGCGGCCGTCCAGCGGCAGCTGGTCCATCTTGAAGTCACCGGTGTGCAGCACGGAGCCGCCGGAGGTGCGGATGCCCACGGCGAGCGCGTCCGGGATGGAGTGGTTGACCGCGAAGAACTCCAGGTTGAAGGGGCCGAAGTCGTGGCGCTCCCCCTCCTCCACCTGGACGGTCTCCGGCTTGATGCGGTGCTCGCCCAGCTTGGCGCTGATCAGCGCGAGGGTGAGCTTGGAGCCGACGATCGGGATGTCGGCCCGCTCGCGCAGCAGGAACGGCACGCCGCCGATGTGGTCCTCGTGCCCGTGGGTGAGCACGATCGCCTCGATGTCGTCGAGGCGGTCCCGGATGTAGTCGAAGTCCGGCAGGATCAGGTCGACGCCGGGCTGCTCCTCCTCGGGGAAGAGCACGCCGCAGTCGACGATGAGCAGACGGCCCTCGTACTCGAAGACCGTCATGTTGCGGCCGATCTCGCCGAGACCGCCCAGCGGGACGACGCGGAGGGCGCCCTTGCCCAGGGGCGGGGGCGGGCCGAGTTCGGGGTGCGGGTGACTCATACGGAACCCTCCGTGAGACGTTCGACGCGGACAGCGCTGGCGGGCACGGCCTGGTGCGGGGCGAGCCCGATCGGGCCCTTGACCCCGGCTGCGGCCAGGTCCTCGCGCAGGAGTGCCTGGAGCTCGGAGGACGCGTCGGCGAGCGGTGTGCGGACCGGGCCGGAGGGGAGCCCGAAGAGGTTGAGGACGGCCTTGGTCGTGATGACGCCCTGGGTTCGGAACATGCCGGTGTAGACCGGGGTGAGGCGGCGGTGGATGGCCAGCGCCTGGCCGACCTCGCCGGCCTCGAAGGCGTCGATCATGTCCTTGAGGTCGCTGCCGACGATGTGGCCGACGACACTGACGAAACCGGCCGCGCCGACCGACAGCAGCGGCAGGTTCAGGATGTCGGTGCCGCAGTAGTACGCCAGGTCGGTGCGCTCCATGACCCAGGAGCTGGCGCCGACGTTGTCCTTGGCGTCCTTGTTGGCGACGATGCGCGGGTGCTCGGCCAGCCGGACCAGGGTCTCGGAGGCGATCGGCGTCCCGGTGCGGTGCGGGATGTCGTAGAGCATGACCGGCAGCTCGGTGGTGTCGGCGATCTCCGAGAAGTGCCGGATCAGCCCCTCCTGCGGGGGCTTGTTGTAGTAGGGCGTGACGGCCAGCAGGCCGTGTGCGCCCGCCGCCTCCGCGGCCTTCGCGAGCCGGACGCTGTGGCGCGTGTCGTTGGTACCGACCCCCGCCACGACCTGGGCCCGGTCCCCGACCGCCTCGACCACCGCGCGAAGCAGGCGGTCCTTCTCGTCATCGCTGGTCGTGGGCGACTCACCGGTCGTCCCGCTGATGATGAGGCCGTCGTTGTGCTGCTCGTCGACCAGGTACGAGGCGAGTCTGGCCGCGCCGTCGTAGTCGAGTTCCCCGTCTTCGAGCATCGGGGTGACCATCGCGGTCAGCATCTTGCCGAACGGACGGTTCTTGGTGTCTACCATCGCGTGTGAAAGGCTTTCGGACCCTTTTCCGGAAGCGTCAAGGGTCCGGGGTGCCCCTCCTCCTCTCCATGTGCGTGAGAAACAAACTGATACGTCCCGTGCCGAGTACTTCCGTACACGGGTGAAGGCGGCGCTGTGCGTCCGCCGCCGCGACCGGTGAACAGCCGGAGCCGGACGCGGGAAAGTCTGTGTGCCCCGCGCAGGGAGTGCGCGGGAGCGTTCTGCGGTTCGGCCCCCGTCCTCGCTGGTCGAGGTGGGAGGCAAGCCGGAACCGGGTGGAGCCGACCGGTAACCGGAAGAGTCCTGACCTGTGAACCTACCCGCCCCGGGCCCACGCCACGCAGGCGGGGCCCGGGGTCACCGCGGTCGGGAAACGGTGGTCGGGAGGTTGCCGGAGGCTGCTCAGTCGTCCTGCCCGTCCGGGAGGAACATACTGGCGACCCAGCTCACGATGGTGACGACGATGGCGCCGAAGAAGGCGGCCCAGAAGTCCTCCACGTGGAACGGGAGGTCGAACCAGCCGGAGATCCACTCCGTGAGCAGGAACAGCAACGCGTTCACGACCAGGCCGATGAGGCCGAGGGTCAGGGCGTAGAACAGGCAGCCGACCGTTTTGACGATCGGTTTGATGACCGCGTTCACCACACCGAAGATCGCGCCGACCGCGAGATAGGTGACGATCTGACCGGTGGTGTCCTGCGCCGCGACGTCGATCCCGTCGACCAGGAGGACAGCCGCCCAAAGGGCGAGCGCGTTCACGATAACTCTGATAATGAGGCTCACAAGGTAGATGTTCCCATGCCATGGCAAGGTCCGGAAACTCCGGCGTGGGTGATCTTGCCGTTACCGCCCCTCGTGCCCCTTCAGGAGGCCCCGTGTCCAGTGCACAGTTCGTCCGCCCCGCCCGTTCCGCCGACGTGGACACGGTGGTGGACCTGCAGGTCGCGTCATGGCGTGCGGTGTACGGGGAGTTGTTGCCCGCGGATGTGGCGGAGGGGTTGTCGGGCGGGGAGGCCCGCGAACAGTTCCGAGAGCAGTGGAGCGCGGCGCTGGAGTCGCCGCCCACCTCCAGGCACCGGCTCGTGGTGGCCACCGACGAGGTCGGCGGGGTGCGGACGGTGGTGGGGTTCGCGGCCTTCGGTCCGGCCGGGGACCCGGACCTGTGGCCCGCCACGGACGGAGAGGTGTTCGCGCTGCACGTGGCCCCGGAGCGGGTCCGGGAGGGACACGGCAGCCGCCTGCTGAACGCGTGCGTGGACCACCTGGTCGAGGGCGGGTTCAGGACGGTGCACGTGTGGGTTCCGGAGGAGGAGAACGCTCTGCGGTCGTTCTTCGAGGCGTCGGGGTGGCGCGCCGACGGGGCGCGGAGGGAGATCGACCTGGGGCGGCTGCTGCCGATGGTGCGGCTGCACGCGGCGGTCTCGGAGTAGACCCGCGGACGGCGTCCGGCCACGGGGCGCGCGGTGCCGGTTGGGCTGGGTGTCGGCCAGGTACTACCGTTGGGTGGTTGTCTCGGCGTGCCTCCGGCGCGCCCCGTCTCGAACTGGAGGACCGGCGCGTGGCCACGGTCAGTGAATGGGTCTCGGGGCTGCGCCCCCGCACGCTTGCGAACTCGGTCGTCCCGGTGGCGGTCGGTACCGCGCTGGCTTTCTCCCTGGACGGGTTCGTGTGGTGGAAGGCGCTGCTGGCGCTGGTGGTGTCGATGGCCCTCCAGGTGGGTGTGAACTTCGCCAACGACTACAGCGACGGGGTCAAGGGCACCGACACCGAGGAGCGCACGGGCCCGACCCGGCTGACCGCGAGCGGTCTGGCCGCGCCCCGGCAGGTGCTGGCCGCGGCCCTGGGCAGTTTCGCCTTCGCCGGTGCGGTCGGCCTGGTGCTGGTGGCTACCACCTCGTGGTGGCTGCTGCTGATCGGCGCGGCCTCGATCGCCGCCGCCTGGTACTACACCGGTGGTCGGACGCCGTACGGGTACCGGGGTCTGGGCGAGGTCTCGGTGTTCGTGTTCTTCGGTGTGGTGGCCGTGGTGGGCACGGTGTTCGTGCAACTGGAGGCGCTGCCCTGGCAGGCCTGGGCGGCCTCGGTCCCGGTGGGGCTGCTCTCCTGCTCGGTGCTGGTGATCAACAACCTGCGCGACATCCCCACGGACCGGGAGACCGGCAAGATCACCCTGGCCGTGCGCCTGGGCGAGACCGGCACGCGACGGCTGTACGCCGGCATGGTCGCGGTCTCCTACGCGGTCGCCCTGGTCCTGACCGCGGTGTCCTGGTGGGTGCCGCTGGTGCTGCTGTCCGCTCCGCTGGCGGTGCCCCCGCTGCGCCGGGTCCTCGGCGGCCAGAAGGGCCGCGACCTGGTCCTGGGCCTGGGTGAGACCGGCAAACTCCAGATGGCCTTCGGTCTGCTGTTCTCCGTCACCCTCGCCCTGGGCTGACCCCGGGACGCCCTCGGGCCGGAGCCCTCGCCCCGGGCCGGTCCCGGGGCCCTGTTGCTAGGCTCGTCCACCGTTGGGCCCCTCCCCCGATCCCCGAAGGACGGCCATGACGAGCACTGGCGACGACGTCCCCCGCGTCGTGGCGGACCGCTACGAGATCCGCGGCGAACTCGGGCGCGGCGGCATGGGGGCGGTCTGGCGCTCCTGGGACCGGGTGCTGGGGCGCGACGTCGCCCTCAAGGAGATGGTCCTGCCCGCCGGGACCTCCGAGGAGCAGCGATCCGCCTTCCACGCGAGGATGCGACGGGAGGCCCGGTCCGCGGGACGTCTGGCCGACGAGCCCGGTGTGGTGACCGTGCACGACATCCTCGACGTGGACGGTGACCCGTGGGTGGTCATGCAGCTGGTCCGGGGGCGTTCCCTGCGCGAGGAGGTCGCCGAACGCGGTCCCCTGCCGGTGCCTGAGGCCACCCGGGTCGCGGAGGCGCTGCTGGAGGCGCTGGGGGCCGCGCACGCCCGGGGTATCGTCCACCGCGACGTCAAACCCGGAAACGTCATGCTGTCCGAGGACGGCCGGGTGCTCCTGACCGATTTCGGGATCGCGACCATCGCGGGCGAGGACGAGGTGACCAGGGACGGGGCCCGGATGGGATCGGCCCCGTACATGGCGCCCGAACGGCTGCGCGGCCAGGGCCCGGCGGAGCCCCCGTCGGACCTGTGGGCGCTGGGCGCGACCCTGTACACGGTGGTGGAGGGGCGCCACCCGTTCCGGCGGGGCGAGACGGGCCGGACCATCGCGGCGGTGCTGTCGGAGCCCCTTCCGCCGCCGACGCGGTCCGGTGCGCTGGCCCCGCTGATCACGGCCCTGTTGGAACGCGATCCGAACCGCCGCCCCACGGCGGAGGCCGCCCTGGCCGCCCTGCGGGGCGGCACGGCGCCCCTGGGGCCGCCCGCCGCCCCGACGGGACCGTCCGCCGGAGCCGTGGCGGCACCCGCCGGACCGACCGGGCCGCCCACCGGGCCCGCGGGACCCGGTTCCGTCCCGGGGGCCGCCGGAGTCTCCGACGGGCGCGGCCGCGCCCTGCTGCTGGCCGGGGCCGCGGCGGTCGCGCTCACGCTCGTCACGGCCCTGGGCGTGTACCTGCTCTCCCCCGACGAGCTGTCCGTCGAGTACGACAGGTACTCCGCGGAGACTTTCCTGGTCGACCAACCGCGGGGTTGGGAACCGCGGGTCCACGGCGACGAACCGCACCAGAGCTCCTGGGGCTCGGTGGACTTCCTGCCTCCGGAGGGGGCGGAGGAGTTCCCGGAGACCCTGATGTCCGCCGGCTGGTACACCTCCCCCGAGCACGAGGACGCCGCCACCGAATCCCAGGAGGCCTGGGAGGAGGCCATGGACGAACTGGACGTGACGGACCGCTCCCAGCGGTCCCTGGACCCCGAGGACTACATCGACGTCCCGAAGTCCTGGGACGCGGTGGTCTTCGAGGACACCTACAGGGGCTTCGACAACATCGCCCTCGACCTGGGCTGGGACGAGGACCCGGAACGGTTCAGCACCGTCCTCCAGATCCACGTGGGCGGCACCGAGGGCACCACGGCGTACTGGATCGCCTGGTACGGGCCGCAGAGCGAACTCCGCGCCTACGACACCGTCATCCGCGACACCTTCGGCTCGTTCAGTCCCCGGGAGTGAACCGCACGCCCTAGGGTCGGCGGTGTGAACCATCTGAGCGACGAGGAGTTCTTCGCGAGCCTGCCCGCGACCCGGGGCGCGGCGGGCGCGCTCATCCGTTCGGAGCGGGGCGGTGTGCTGCTGGTGCGGCGCGTGTACGCGCCCGAACAGCCCTGGGGCATCCCCGGCGGGATCATGGAGTCCGAGGAGTCCCCGCTGGCCGCCTGCCGCAGGGAGATCGGCGAGGAGCTGGGGGTGGACGCCCGGGTCCGGGCCCTGCTGGTGGTGGACTGGGTGCCGCCCAGGCCTCCGCGCACCGCCGCGCTGCAGTGGCTGTTCCGCGTCGAGGTCGCCGGGACGGACTTCCGGCTGCCGCCCGAGGAGCTGTCCGGCTGGGAGTGGGTACCGCCCGAGAAGCTCCCCGAGTACCTGCCCGAGCGCGTCGCACAGCGGATGCTGGCAGCGGTCGCGGTGGACGAGCGGGGTTCGGGCCCGGTCTACCTGGAGTACGGACACGCCGTACTGCCTGGCCCGGGCTGAGGAACCGTGCGTGGTGCCGCCCGCACCAGTTACGATGCCTGCTCGCAGTCCACCCCAGGGAGAGCCGAACACCGTGCCGAGCGACAACAGCCCCGACCCCCGCGAACTCGCCCCCGACCCGGTGGCGTGGGCCGAACGCAACGCCCACCAGGCGGGTGCCTTCGACGCGATCGGGGAGCACTACGACGAGGCCTTCCCCAACAAGGAGGGCCAGCAGGACTGTGTCCGGCGCATGCTGAGCCTGCTCCCTCCCGGAGCGCACGTGCTCGACCTCGGGTCGGGCACCGGCCTGCCCACCGCCCGCCAACTGGTGCTGGCCGGTGCGCGGGTGACCGGGTTCGAGATCTCCGAGCGGATGCTCGAACTCGCCCGCCGCAACGTTCCGGAGGCCGAGTTCCGCCGGGCCGACATCCTCGACCTGGACCCGGTGGAGAGGTCCTATGACGCCATCGTGGCGTTCTTCTCGCTGCTGTGCCTGCCCAAGGAACGGATCCCCGAGGCCCTGGGCCGCGTGCGCGCCTCCCTGCTGCCCGGGGGCCTGTTGTGCCTGTCGATGGTCGAGGCGGACCTGGACGACACCCCGATCCCGTTCCTGGGCTCCGAGATCCGGGTGTCGGGCTACCCCCGTGAGGAGCTGCGCCGGGTGGTGGAGAAGGCGGGCCTGATCGTCGAGGACGAACGCGCGGTCGCCTACGAGCCCGGGCCCGGGGGCGCACCCCCGGAGGTCCAGATCTTCCTCACCTGCCGCCGGGGCGCCTAGACCCGCCGCGACGGTACGCGCGGGCGGCCACCGCGCACGACGGACACGACGCAGGGGACCGCCCTCCCGGACGGTCCCCTGCTGAGCGTGTGGTCCTACTCCAGGCCGAGCAGGGGCTCCAGGCCCAGGGTGAGCGGCTCGGGGAGCTCCGCGGTCCTGCGGATGCCCAGCAGGACCCCGGGCATGAAGGAGGTGCGGTTCATGGAGTCGTGGCGGATCCTGAGCGTCTCGCCGTCGGTGCCGAACACGACCTCCTGGTGGGCGATCAGGCCCTGGATCCGGAGCGCGTGCACCCGGACGCCGTCGACGTCCGCGCCGCGGGCGCCCGGGATCTCCGAGGTGGTGGCGTCGGGCATCGCCCCGGTCCCGGCCTCGCGGCGGGCCCCGGCGACCAGCTCGGCGGTCCGGTAGGCCGTTCCGCTCGGGGCGTCGGCCTTGTTGGGGTGGTGCAGCTCGATGATCTCCGTGGAGTCGAAGTACGGTGCGGCCTTCTGCGCGAAGTGCATCATCAGCACCGCGGCGATACCGAAGTTGGGCGCGATCAGCACCTTGGATCCGGGTTTGGCCGTCTGGAGCGCGCGGACCTCGGCCAGGCGGGCCTCGTCGAAACCGCTCGTCCCCACGACGGCGTGGATCCCGTGGCCGATGAGCCACTCCAGGTTGCCCATCACCACGTCGGGGTGGGTGAAGTCGACGACGTAGTCCGCCCCCAGCACCGCGTCCCGGTCGTCGGCGCTGTCCACGCCCGCGACGAGTTCCATGTCGTCGGCGGCCTGGACCGCTCTGACGACCTCTGACCCCATGCGCCCATCGGCGCCGAAAACTCCTACCTTGAACACGCGTCGAGCGTACCGGAGTCCGGGCGGGTGTTCGGCGTGGTGGGGCTGGGCGACCGAAACCGCGCGTGCGACCCTGGTTCCATGGCACAGGGGCGCCCGGAGGACACCGAACAGTCGCAGAAACGCCTGAGCTCGCTGCTCAACGGGCTCAGAGCCGCGGTGCTGGGCGCCAACGACGGGATCGTCTCGACCGCGGGCCTGGTGGTGGGCGTGGCTGGCGCCACCCCGCACCGGGAGGCGCTGCTGGTAGCGGGGATCGCCGGAACCCTGGCGGGCGCGCTGTCGATGGCCGCTGGCGAGTACGTGTCGGTGAGTACCCAGCGCGACACCGAGCGGGCCGCGATCGCACGCGAACGCAGGGAGCTGACCGAGGACCCGGACGGCGAACTGGAGGAGCTCTCCGGGATGTACCGCGCACGCGGCCTGAGCGAGGAGCTGTCCAGGAGGGTCGCCCGGGAACTCACCGACCACGACGCCCTGCGCGCCCACGTGGAGATCGAGCTGGGCCTGAACCGCTACCGGGTCGACCCGTGGCAGGCCGCCCTCGCCAGCATGTTCTCCTTCCTTCTCGGCGCGCTGGTCCCGCTCTCGGCGATGCTGCTGAGTCCCGACAGCTGGCGTCTGGCGGTGACCGTGGTCGCGGTGCTGGCGGCCACCGGTCTGCTGGGAGCGGTCAGTGCCCGGATGGGCGGCGCCCTGCCGGTGCGGGCGGCCCTGCGGTGCGTGGCGGGCGGTTCCTTCGCGATGCTGGTGACCTACCTGGTGGGTTCCCTGATCGGAGCCGCCGCCGGGCTCTAGCGGTGCTTCGTCGTGCGGGGCCTCCTGCTCCGGTCACCAGTGACGCCACGTCACCGCCCCCTCCGGAGGAACGTCACGGCGCGGTGGTGACGCGGCGCCACTGCCGGACGGGCGCGGCGGCGACTGTACTTGGAGACGTCCCCGCGGACACGACTCCGGGGAACGGCGGACCCGGCCGCGGGACCGCCGAGGAGACCGAGAGCACAGGGAGGACAACACCATGTCCGCAGACCACCCCACCGGCCCGCGGCGTCCGGCCCCGGCCGACGGCGCCTCCCCGACGCGTCCGGGCTGGCCGGAGATCGCGGTCGGGCTGCTGTCCATGACGGCCGCCGTGGCCCTGCTGGTGGTCTTCGGCCTGCTCGGCCTCCCGGACGCGAGCCCCGTGGTGTACGGGCTCGTCGTGGCCGCCTGGTCGGGCGTGGCGGGACTCGTCGGCTTCGCCGCGGCCGCGGCGGTGCGCATCCGCTCGCTCGGTGCCTTCGGTGTCCGTCGCACCACCTGGCGCTGGATGCTCATCGGCGCGGCGTGGGGCGTGGTCGCCCTGGTCGCCAAGGGCGGGCTGATCCTCGCCGTCACCGCCCTGACCGGGTTCGACAGCGACCCCCAGGGCATGTACTACGGGGCGGCGGGCGGAGGCCCGGTGGCCCTGGTCCTGACCGTCCTGTTCCTGTCCGTGCTGACCCCCGTCGGTGAGGAGTTCCTCTTCCGCGGTGTCGTCACCAACGCCCTGCTGCGCTACGGGCCCCTCGTCGGGGTGCTCGGCGGCTCGGCGGTCTTCGCCCTCTTCCACGGCATCAACATCATCCTGCCCGCGGCGTTCGTGGTGGGTGTCGTCGCCGCCGAGGTGATGCGGCGCAGCGGATCGGTCTGGCCCGCGGTGGCCGTGCACGCGGTCAACAACCTCGCCCTTCCACTGCTGGTGCTCTTCACCGGAGCCGCCGGCCCCGGCTGAACCGGGGACGGCCGCCCGAGGGGGACGGCGAACCGGCTCAGCGGGCCGTCGCGAGCGTGAGTGCGAAGTCCCCGGCCGTGTCGGTCCACCAGTGGGTGAGGTCGAACCCGGCCCCGTCGAGTTCGGCGCTCAGCCCCTGCCTGCGGAACTTGGCGGAGACCTCGGTGCGCATCTCCTCCCCCGCCGCGAAGTCCACCTCCAGGTCCAGGTCGGCCACCCGGACGTGCTGGTCCGAGCGGGCGCGCAGCCGCATCTCGATCCACTCCCGGTCGGCGTTCCACACGGCCAGGTGGTCGAAGGCCTCCGGGTCGAAGTCGCCGCCCAACCGGGTGTTGATCACCGAGAGCACGTTGCGGTTGAAGGCGGCGGTCACCCCCTGGGCGTCGTCGTAGGCGGCGACGAGCCGGTCCGGGTCCTTGACCAGGTCGGCGCCGAGCAGGAGGCGGTCACCAGGGTGCAGGACGTCGTGGATGTCGCGGAGGAAGGCCGCACGCGGCCCCGGTTCCTGGTTGCCGATGGTGGAGCCGAGGACGGCGAGGAGCTGGCGGCCGCCCTCGCTGACCGGCAGCAGTCCCAGGTGGTGCTCGAAGTCCCCGACGACCGCGTGGACGTCCAGGCCCGGGTAGTCGTCGGCGACGGGACGGGCGGAGGAGGCGAGGAAGTCGCCGCTGACGTCGACCGGGACGAAGCGGGCGAGGCCGCCGTGGCGGCGCATGGCGTCCAGGAGCAGGCGTGTCTTGACCCCGGCCCCGGAGCCGAGTTCGATGAGGGCTGTCGCGTCGGCCGCGTCGGCGATCTCGTCGGCGCGCAACTCCAGGATGGAGCGTTCGGCCCGGGTCGGGTAGTACTCCGGAAGCCGCGTGATGTCCTCGAACAGTGCGCTGCCGCGTTCGTCGTAGAACCACTTGGGCGGTAGTTGCTTGGGCCGCGCGGTGAGCCCTTCGGCCACGTCGGCGCGCAGGGCCTTGTCGAGTTCGTCGGCGGTCAGGTTGCGGTCGATCCGGAACATGGTGCCTCCTGTCTCCCTTACGGATATACCCGGGGCGGAGCGATGCCAGTGAGGTGCTGCGGGGGACGTCCTCAGCCGATGGGGCGGATGTCGGTGCGTTCACGGGTGGCCACGACCACCGAGTCGTCGGGGATCCGCCGCCAACCCCGGCCGTCGTCGAAGGGTTCGGAGGCCAGCCACACCCCCTCGCCCTCCCCGCGGCTCTCCTCCCTCCGCAGGGTGTACAGGGTGTCCCCCGCGGCCGTCCCGACGAGCACCTCTCCGTCGCTGGCCAGCAGGTTGTACCTGCCCTCGGAGTGCTCCCGGGCGTGTCGGACCACCGCGGCCAGGGCCGCGGCCAGGTCCCCGGAGGACCGCCACAGCCGTACGGTGTGCGCGAACAGGGGCGCGGAGTCCACGGGTGCCCGCGCGTCCAGGGCGCCGGGCGGGAGCGGCGTGCCCAGGGCCGCGGCCAGCGCCTCGTCGTCCTTGGCCGCCCCGTTGTGGCTGAACAGGAGGCGGTCGGCGCGGAAGGGCTGGGCTCCGGACTCCTCCGAGCCGAAACCGACGGTGGCGTCACGGACCGCCGCGACCACGCACCCGGAGGTGATGGCGCGGGCGGCGTCGGCGAAGGAGGCGTCGCCCCAGATGGGCATGGCCCGGCGGTACCGGAGCGGCTCGGGGGGCCGCTCCCCCCCGGTCCGCCGCCACTCGGGCCGTCCCGGCCCCTGCGGGTACCAGCCCGCGCCGAAGCCGTCGGCGTTGACGGTCCCGTACCTCTGCCGGCGGGGCGCCCAGGACTGCACGTGCAGCGAGTGGGGCGCCGCGTACAGCAGGTCGTGGAGCGTGCGCGGCGGCCCCAGGTAGGCGAGGTGGCGGCACATCAGCCGCGGTCCGCGTCGCGTGCGCAGCGGAACCCGCTGAAGATCTGGCGGCGGACCGGGTGGTCCCAGTTGCGGAAGGTGGATCGGACCGCCGTGGGGTGGGTGGCCCAGGAGCCGCCGCGCAGGACCTTGTAACCGTCGTCGAAGAAGACCTCCGAGTACTCGCGGTACGGGAAGGCGGTGAACCCGGGGTAGCCGTCGAAGGTGGTGGAGGTCCACTCCCACACGTCGCCGACCAACTGCCGCACCCCCAGGGGCGAGGCCCCGTCCGGGCGGCTGCCGACCGGATCCGGGCCGAGCCTGCGCTGGCCGAGGTTGGCGTGGCGGCGGTCGGGTTCTCCGTCGCCCCAGGGGAAGCGGAGCGAGCGCCCGCTGGCGGGGTCGAACCGGGCCGCCTTCTCCCACTCGGCCTCGGTGGGCAGCCGTTTTCCGGCCCAGCGGGCGTAGGCCTGTGCCTCGTGGAAGCACACGTGCTGCACGGGTTCGTGCGGCGGCACCTGTTCACTGCGGCCGAACCGGCGCCGGCTCCACCCGCCGTCCTGCTCGGACCAGAAGGCGGGGGCGAGGGCTCCGCGCCGTTCCCGCCACTGCCAGCCGCCGGGCGTCCACCAGCGCGGGTCCCGGTACCCGCCGTCGGCGACGAACTCCATGTAGGCGGCGTTGGTGACCGGGTCGGTGTCGATCCAGTACGCGTCCAACTCGACGGTGTGGCCCGGGCGCTCGTTGTCGTAGGACCAGGGGTCGTCGTCGGTGCCCATGGTGAAGGGGCCCGCCGGGACCAGGACCTCGTCGGCGGCGGGCGGGGCCGGCCGCGCGAAGGCGGGCTCCTCCTCCAGCAGCACGGGGGCGCCGCGGCGCAGCTGGTGGGTGGCGAGCATGGTCTCGTCGTGCATGTGCTCGTGCTGGATCACCATGTGGAACACGAACCCCGAGTCCAGCAGGGAGCGTTCCCCCGGTACTGCCGCGCCCGGTGCGGCACCGGGCGCCCGCCGGGGCGCGGGGACGGCGGAGAGGTCGGCGGAGTCGAGGGCGTCCAGGACCTCGCGGCGCACCCGCTCGTTGTACTCGCGCGCCTCCTCGGGCCGCAGCAGCGGCAGGGAGACCCGGTCGGCCCTGGGGTTCTCGAAGGCGTCGTAGAGGCCGTCGATGTCGGGGCGCAGTGCCTCGCGCCCCCCGGCGGCCCGCAGCAGCCACTGCTCCTCGTAGTTGCCGACGTGCGCCAGGTCCCAGACCAGCGGAGACATCAGCGGAGAGTGCTGGGCGAGCAGGTCCTCCTCGTCCAGGGCGTCCAGGGTCAGACCGTTGCTGCGCCGCCTGCTCCGGTCCAGTTCGGCGGCGATGCGCTCCTTGGCGCGTTCCTGTTCGCGGCTCATGAGGAACCTCCACTGTGTGCGGGGCGGGCACCGGCCCCCTCGTCCGCGGCCGGTTCCGGACCGGTTCCCGGCCGTGCCGGGCGGGGTTCGGGGATCCGCGCCCCGTCCCCGGAGACCTCCTGGGAGCCACCGCCGCGGCCGGTGTCAGGACCGGTGTCGGCGGGGCAGAGGCCGCGCCGGACGTAGCGGTCCGCGTACTCGTCGACGAGGGCCGCCAGCCCGGCCGCCCCCATCCGCGGCAGTGCCTCCACCGCGGCGTCGAAGCAGGTCCGGGCGCAGGCGTCGACCTCGGGGGCGGAGGGGCCCAGACGGGCCGAGTCCAGCCACAGCACGGGTTCGGGGACGGCGCCCCGGCACATCCGCTCGGTGGCCTCCTCCGCGACCGCACGGGCGCGGGGGTCGTCGGTCAGGGCGGCGGCGAGCGCCACCGGGACCGGCCACCAGCGCAGCGGGAGGGCGTCGATCATGCGCAGTTCCCACCAGCCGCGCGGGCGCACGGGCGGGAAGAGCGTGGACAGGTGGAACTCCAGGTCGGCGGCGGTCAGCGGGCGCGGACCCCGGCCACCGGCCCAGTCGGCCAGGCTGATCCCCGGGTCGGCGGTCCACTCGCCCCCGCCGCCGGGGATCCCGGGGACGGCCATCACCCGGGCCGCGAGGGCGTACTCGGCCCAGGCGGTCGCGGGGTCGGCGCGGGTGTGCGGCTCCAGGACGGGTCTGGTCCGGGTGGCGTCGGTGGCCGCCCAGATCGCCCAGCGGGTGGACTTCCAGCCGGTGGGGCGGCCGCGCCAGACCGCGGAGTTGGCGAAGGCGGCCACCAGGACGGGGCCGAGCCGGTGGACGAGTTCCCACCGGGAGCGCACGTCGGCGTCGTCGGCACCGGTGTCCAGGCACACCTGGAGTGAGGCGGTGCTGCACATCATGGTGTGGCCGCTGGGGTGGCGGTGGTTGGCGAAGAATCGCTCCATGGCGGCGTACCGGGGCAGCCGGAGCTGGCGGACGGGGGGCCGCACGGGGTCCAGGGCGGTCTCGGACAGGCGCAGTCCGTCGTCGGCGAGGGTCTTGCGGATGTGGTCCAGGTCCCTGGCCAGAGCCTCGTGGGCCCGTGCGGGGCCCGGCAGTGCGGCGGAGCTGAGCTCGATCTGGCCGCCGGGTTCGAAGGTGATCCGGCTTCCCGCGGGCGGGGGGCCACAGGCCTCCAGCAGTCCCGTGAGGCGGTCGATGGTGACGGGCGCGGTGGGTTGTCCGGGGTCGGTGACGAGCCATTCGGTCTCGGCTCCGACCTTTCCGGGGGGTCCGGTCTTGAAACAGACCCCGTTGATGTACTCGTGAACGTCTTCGGTGGTCATGGGCACCATGGGCTGCTCCCTCGGAGTTACGCCTCCAAGGTCCTGCCCCGAGGTCCACGGCGGTGAACGTGTGTGATCAACCCAAATCCTCGTGTCCGCGTCCGCCGGTCCGGGCGGGCGCACCACCGCCCGGGCGGCACACCCGCTGGCGTCGGTGTTCTCGTCGGCACGCTCCGCACACCCCAGCGAAACGTGACTACGATCACATTCAACCCGCGGACAGGAAGCCCCTGATCCGTTCCTCGACGATCGACTGTTCCTCCTGGTCAAGGGCGATGTCGAACACCTCCCGCAACACCGGCCCCACCTCTCCCAGAGCCAACTCCCGCACCTCACCGGTGCCGTCGACCCGGTCGACGGTCAGGGTCGTGTTGGTCAGCGCGTACCTGGTTCCGCCCGTGGTCCGCGCGGCCATGAGGCGGTTGCCGAAGGGCGAGCGCGGGTGGGTGGCGAGGTAGTGGCTGAAGACGCCGTAGTCCTGTGGCAGGTTGCCCGCGGTGCTGAAGGAGTACAGGTTCTGCCAGCGCCTGCCCTCGAACCCGCGCAGCAGCCACTCCTCGTCGCCGACCTCCGAGACGCGGTCCAGCCGCAGGTTCCAGCCGCCCTGGGACACCTGGTGCCCGTCCGCGAACGGGAACGGCTCCACCAGGCCCCCGCCGCCGAACCCGACGTCGGCCAGCCAGGGCCCGCCCTCCGCCGCCACCCTCAGCAGGGCGTGGGTGGAGGGGCGGGGGCGCCCGTCCCCGCCCATCAGCACGCGGGCGCCGAAGGCGGTCAGGGGGAAGCCGAGCCGGTCCAGGACAGCGGCGAGCAGGAGGTTCTGCTCGTAGCAGTACCCGCCCCTGCGGTGGTGGACCATCTTGTCGGCCAGGGAGGGGACGTCGAGCCGCACGGGGCGCCCCAGGACCAGGTTGAGGTTCTCGAACGGGATCGCCGCCAGGTGGGCGCGGTGCAGGGCCGCAAGGGTGTCCGGGGTGGGCGGCAGCTCACCGGACAGGCCGACACGGGACAGGTAGGCGTCGAGGTCGAGGGCGCCGCCGCACCAGAAGTCGCGGTCGGTGAAGACCCGTTCCGGAGGCGGTGCCTGGGCGGCGGGCGGGGCCGGAACGGGCTCGGGGAGCGGTGTGAAGGACGGTGCGGTGGTGTGTTCGTCGGTCAACATGCCCCTGGCAACGAGGACTACGCCGGGCATGTTCCGGTATGTGCTGTTTCCTCCCGTCCGCAAGTGGCCGGAGGGAACGTGTGTACAGCGGGACTTCCTGGAGACTTACCCGGTCAGGGGTCAGGGAGCGGCCGGACCCTCCGCACGCAGGCGCCCGGTCCCGTCCGCGGCCGCCCAGTGGCAGGCGACCCGGCGCTGCGCGCCGCCGCCCAGGACCGCCGGGTCCACGCTCGCGCAGAGGTCGGCTACCCCGGCCCGTTCGGCCTCGCCGGAGGCCAGGACCGGGCAGCGCGGGTGGAAGCGGCAGCCCGTCGGCACCTGTTTGGGGTCCGGCGGCTCACCGGAGAGCACCACGGGCCCCTCGTCCGCACCCGAGTCGGGCAGCACCGACAACAGCGCCCGCGTGTACGGGTGGGCGGGGGCGGCCAGGACCTCCTCCACGGTTCCCAGCTCCACCACACGGCCCAGATACATCACGGCGACCCGGTCGGCGATGTTCCACGCCAGCCCGAGGTCGTGGGTGGCGACCAGGGCCGACAGGCCCAGCTCGGCGCGCAGCTCCAGCAGCAGCCGCAGGATCTCGCCGCGCACCGAGGCGTCCAGGGACGCCACCGGCTCGTCGGCCACCAGGACCTCGGGCTCCAGGATCAGGGCGCCGGCGATCACCACCCGTTGGCGCTGGCCGCCGGAGAGCTCGTGCGGGTAACGGGCGAAGAACCGTTCGGGCGGGCGCAGGCCGGCCCGGGACAGGGCCCCGGCGACCCGCTCGGACTCGTCGGCCGTGGTGCCCTCGTGGACCCGCAGCCCCTCCACGACCGACTCGTAGACGGTGCGCCGGGGGTTGAGCGAGCCCGTGGGGTCCTGCTGTACCAACTGGACCCTGCGCCGGTAGGAGCGCAGGTCGCGGGAGCGGTAGCCCAGGGCGGACCCCTCGAACACGACCCGGCCGCCGGTGGGGCGCTCCAGGCCGAGCAGAGTCCGGGCCAGGGTGGTCTTCCCGCAGCCGGACTCCCCGACCAGGGCCACGATCTCCCCGGCCGCCACGTCCAGGTTGACCCCGTCCACCGCGCGGGCGGTGCCGCGGCCCCCACCCGGGGCGAACCCGGTGGTGAAGGCCACCTCGACCGCCTCGGCCCGCAGAGTCGGCTCGGCGACCCCCTCGGTACCGGGGTCGGAGAAGGGCTGACGCGAGTCGGTGTCGGCGCTCAACGGCTCGTCTCCTCTTCTTCCTCTGCCCTGCCCTGTTCCGGACCGCCGGGCCCGCCGCCCGGCCCCACGTGCACACAGGCGGCGTGCCGGGCGGAGCGCCCGCCGCGGTCGGGCCGGACCGGCCACAGGGGCGGGTCGACCGTGGCGCACACCGTCTCGGCGACGGCGCAGCGCGGCCTGAACACACAGCCCGAGGGCGGATCGGCCGGGTCCGGCGGATCACCGGGCAGCCCCCGGGGCGCCAGGCGCGAGGCCGGGTCGCCGATCCTGGGGAAGGCGGCGCTGAGCGCGCTCGCGTAGGGGTGCGCCGGTTCGTGCACGACCTCCCGGGCGGGCCCCTGCTCCACGATCCGGCCCGCGTACATGACCGCGACCCGGTCACAGGTGGCGGCCAGGACGGACAGGTCGTGGCTGATCATCAGCATGCCGATTCCGCTCTCGTCGACCAGCCGTTCCAGCAGGGCGAGGATCTGGGCCTGGATCATGACGTCCAGGGCGGTGGTCGCCTCGTCCGCGATGATCAGCCGCGGCTCACAGGCCAGCGCCATCGCGATCATCACCCGCTGCCGCTGGCCCCCGGACAGCTGGTGGGGGTAGTCGCGGCGCCGGGAGGCGGGCAGCCCCACCTGTTCGAGGAGTTCGGCCACGCGGGCCCCGGCCCCGTCCGGCTTCACGAGTCGGTGGACGAGGAGGGGTTCGGCGATCTGCTCGCCGATCCGCTGCACCGGGTTGAGCGAGTGCATGGCGCCCTGGAACACCACCGAGGCGCCCGCCCAGCGGACGGCGCGCAGGCGGCCCCACCTCATCCGGAGGACGTCCTCGCCCTCCAGCAGGATCTCGCCGGTGATCCGCGTGCCGGCGGGGAGCAGGCGCAGGAGTGCCAGGGCGACGGTGGACTTTCCGCTGCCGGACTCCCCCGCGATCCCGAGGGTGTCTCCGGGGTCCAGGGACAGGTGCACCCCGCGCACGGCGGTGACGTCGCCACCGCCGCCGGAGTAGGTGACGTGCAGGTCTCGGACGTCGAGAAGGCTGGTCAACTCTGCCCCCGGAGCCGTGGGTTGATGACGGACTCGACCGCGCGTCCGCACAGGGTGAAGGACAGCGCGACCACGGCGATCGCCAGGCCGGGCGGGATCATGTACCACCAGATACCCGCGCTGATCGCCCCTGCGGTGCGGGCGGATTCGAGGATGCCGCCCCAGGAGATGGTGGTGGGGTCTCCCATGCCGAGGAACGCCAGGGTGGACTCGGCGATGATGGAGGTGGCCACCAGCAGCGTGGTCTGGGCGAGCACGACCGGCATCACGTTGGGCAGGACGTGCCAGCCCATGACGTGCGTGTGGCCGCCGCCGAGGGCTCGGGCCCGCTCCACGTAGGGCCGGGCCTCCACGGCCAGGGTCTGGGCGCGTACCAGGCGTGCGGTGGGCGGCCAGACGGTGAGTCCGATGGCGATGACGATGGTTCCGGTGCCGCGCGGCAGGACGGCGGCCAGGGCCACGGCCAGGACCAGGGTGGGCAGGACCAGGAACCAGTCGGTGACGCGCATGAGCACCGTCGACACGATCCGGCCCCCGAGGCCTCCGGAGGAGCCGAAGTGTCCGGCGGTGACGCCGACCAGGGTCCCCAGGGTCACCGACACGAACGTGGCCAGCAGGCCGACGGTCAGCGACACCCGCGCGCCCCAGACGATCAGGTCCAGGACCGAACGGCCGAAGTTGTCGGTTCCCAGGGGGTACTCCCGGCTGGGCGGCTGGTAGGAGTCACCGGGCGCACCGGTCACGGTCAGGTGGGCCTGGTCGACGAACAGCGGCGCGGCCAGGGCGAGTACACCGATGGTGAGCAGCGAGGCCAGGCCGAAGAGCCCGGCCCGGTTGCGGGCGTACTCGCGGGCGAACCGGCCCAGGGCCTCGCGGCGCCGCCTGCGGGCCAGTGCTCGGGGGGTGACCGCCGGGGTCGGCGCGCGGCCCTCGGCCCCGGGTCCGGTGGGGGTGGGTCCGGTGGGGGCGCTCATGGGCGCACCCGGGGGTCGAGCAGGGGGTACACCAGGTCGGCCAGGAGGTTCATCAGGATCACCGAGGCCGCGAAGACCACGAACAGGCCCTGGACGAGGCCCAGGTCGGGTACGCGCAGGCCGGAGTAGAAGAGTTGGCCGAGGCCGGGCCAGGAGAACACGGTCTCCACGAGGATGACCCCGGACACGACCTGCCCCAGGTTGAGGAAGACGAGCGTCACGGTGGGCAGCAGGGCGTTGGGGACGGCGTGCCTGCGGCGCACGAGGGCGTCGCGCAGCCCCTTGGCGCGCGCCGTGGTCAGGTAGTCGGCGCCCTTCTCGTCCATCAGCGAGGAGCGCATGATCATCAGGTACTGGGCGTAGATGACCGCCACCATGGTGGTCACCGGCAGCACCATGTGCCGGGCGGTGCTCAGGGCGGTCTCCAGCGGCCCGCTGACACCGGGGTCGACCATGCCGCCGGTGGGGAACAGGTTGGGCATGAAGCCGCGCCCGGAGGCGAGCAGCACGATCAGCAGCAGCCCGAGCCAGAACGTGGGTACCGACCAGAAGAACAGCGCCACCCCGGTGTTGACCCGGTCCCCGCGTCCTCCCGGCCGCCACCCGGCACGGGCGCCGAGGAGCAGGCCCAGGAGTGCGGCGACGACCGTCCCGGTCCCGGCGAGCAGGACGGTCGGACCCAGGCGTTCGAGGATGAGGTCGACGACGGGCTCCCGGTACTGGAAGGAGACCCCCAGGTCGAAGCGGAGGAGTCCGCCGGCGTAGTCGAGGAACTGCTGCCACAGCGGCTGGTCGAGGCCGAACTGGCGGCTCAGCTCCTCGCGCTGTTGCGCGGTGACCTCGCGCCCCTCGGTCATGGCCCGGACGGGGTCGCCGGGCAGGATCCGGAACAGGAAGAACCCGGCGACGATCACGGCGAACAGGGAGACCAGAGCGGTGGTCAGGCGGCCGAGCACGTAGGCGGCCACCCGAGCCGCCCGGCCCGGCCCGGCGGGGGCCTCCGGGACGGGGACGGCCGGCGCCCCCGCCCCGGAGGCCCCGTCCGCCTCACGGGGCGTGGTGCTCACTCGCGGTCCTCCACGGTGGAGCGTCGTCGGACGAGCACGAAGGCCCCCGCGGCCAGCAGGAGGAGCGCACCGGCGCCGACCCCGAGGAGCACGCCGCCGGACACACCGGTTCCTCCGGCGCCGCCCGCCCCGGAGAGGGCCGCCTCCGCGGGTTCGGCCGACCACCAGGCCCAGTAGCCGTCCTGGCCCCAGATGTTGCCGCCCTCGGCGGGCTCCAACTGGATGTCGGCGATGTGGTCGGTCCGGTAGGCCTCCATGATGTTCGGGTAGGTCAGGACGTTGACCACGGCCTCCCGGTAGAGGACCTCCTGGAGCTGGTGGACGATCTCGGCGCGGGCCCGGCGGTCGTACTCTGCCAACTGGGCCTCGTACAGCTCGTCGTACTCCTCGTCGCAGAAGTAGGCGTCGCCCTGCATGGTGCCCGGCTCGTCGGGCAGCGCGCCGCAGGTGTGGATGCTGAACACGTAGTCGGGGTCGGGGTTGACCGTCCATCCGGTGAAGATGAGGTCGTACTCGGCGTCGTAGAGGGCGTCGCTGAGGATGCCGGGGTCGACGGTCCGGTTGTCGATCTCGATGCCGATGTCGGCGAGGCGTTCGGCGATCACCAGCCCGGCCTGGACGTTGTCGGGCCGGTCCGCGTGGACGTGCATGCGCAGCTCGAGGCGGTCGCCGTCGGGTGAGACGCGCACGCCGTCGTCGCCCCTGGCGTAGCCCGCGTCGTCGAGCATCTCGTTGGCGGCCCCGGGGTCGAAGTCGAGGAAGGCCTCGTCGCCCTCGGGGGCCCAGTGGAAGTCCGTGTAGCGCGGCGGGATGTAGCCGCCAGCGGCGACGGCCTGGCCGTTGGAGCCCTGCTGGGCGATCTCCTCGTTGTAGATGCCCATGACGATGGCCTGGCGCAGGGTCAGGTCGCTCAGCGCGGGGTGCCCGTCACCGAACTCCTCACCGTCCCGGGTCACGGCCCCGGGGTTGATGGTGAAGGCCTGGAAGCGCTTGCCGTCGGCGATGTTGACGGCGATGTCGTCAACGGTCTCCAGGGATGTGACCTGGGCGTCGGTGAGTTCGTAGACGAAGGAGACCTCTCCGCTGCGGAGCGCCTCCACGGCGGCGTCCTTCTCCGAGTAGTAGCGGAAGTAGAGCTCGTCGAAACCGGGAGCCCCCCGCCAGTGGTCGGGGTTGGCCTCCAGTCGGATGTGCTCGCCCCGCGAGTGCTCGGTGAGGACGAAGGGACCGCTGCCCACCGTGGGGAGGTCGTCCGCGGTGTAGTCGGAGAAGGCGTCGCCCTCCGCCTCGATGATCGGCTCCCACACGTGCCGGGGGACGATCGGGACCCGTAGGGACTCCATGGTGGCCTGGGGCTCGTCCAGCTCGATGACGACGGTCGCCTCGTCCTGCGCCGTGACGGTCTCGAACCCGGCGACGTAGTTGCCGTTGGCGACCGCCGCGGCCTCGTTCTCCATCATGGTGTCGAACGTCCAGGCGACGTCCTCGGCGGTGAGCTGCTCGCCGTCGGTGAAGTAGGCGTCGTCACGGAGGTTGAACGTCCAGGTCAACCCGTCCTCGGAGGTCTCCCAGCTCTCCGCGAGCGAGGGTTCCGGTTCGTTGGTCTGCGGGTTCACCGTGGTGAGGCTGTCGTAGACGTGCCGGAGGATGTTCGTGGTGACGGCGAGCTGGGCCGTGAAGGGGTTGAAGGAGTCGACCTGCTGGGCGACCGCGACGGTCAGGGTGCTGCGGTCGGCCTGGTCCGCGGCGGCCGGGGCCGCCGGGAGGGTGCCGAGGAGGAGAAGTGCGCCGCCGGAGGCCGCTGTCCGTCGGAGGAGGGTGCCGGTGGGAGGGTGGTCGGTCTGCATGACGGCCCCTGTCGGGTTTCGTGGGGTGGTGGCCTTGCCACCCGGGGGTTGTTGGTTGTCTACCAACTCGCCGCGACAAGCGTCAATGATCTTCGGGGTGAGGCGCGGCATCGCAACACATTCGACTCCTGGCCTGGGAAAACTGTTGTTTCGTGGGGTTTTTGTGGCTTTTGTTCCCCGACCGAAACCGCTCCCGGATTCGCTGCGAATGACGGACTCCGCTACGGTTCCCGCCATGATGGGGCACTCGCACGCACTCAGTGGCGTGGTCGGTTGGATGGCGGTCGTACCGTTCGTCCAGGGCAAGGAATTCCTCGGACTCAGCTTCGATCTGGGTCCGGGAGAGATCATCGCCGGTTCGCTGGTCTGCGCGGGCGCCGCCCTGCTGCCCGACGTGGACCACAAGAGCGCGACGGTGACCAAGACCTACGGCAAGGCCACCGAGATCCTCAGCGACATCCTCAGCTGGGCCTTCGGCGGGCACCGGATGGGGACGCACTCCTTCTTCTTCGCCGTCCTGATGGGCGCCCTGGTCCAGGCGCTGGCCCTGTGGTCGGAGCTGGCCGTGCAGATCTTCGTGTTCCTGCTGGTCGGTATCGCACTCCAGGGCCTGGGTTTCGGCATGGACAAGAACCGGACGGCCTCGGGGATCATCAACGCCCTGGGAACCGCGGCGATCACCCTCACCCTCTACTCCGTCGGCGTGAGCTACACCTGGCTGGGCCTGGCGGTCGCCTTCGGTGTCGTCCTGCACTTCTTCGGCGACATGATCACCAAGATGGGCGTGCCGATCTTCTGGCCGTTCTGGAAGAAGCGCATCGGCCAGAACCAGGGTTTCGCCACCGACGGCCCGGTCGAGCAGAAGGTCGTCACGCCCCTGCTCACCATCGGCGTCATCATCGGTTCGATCTACCTCTTCGACTGGCCCACCCTGCTCCCCGAGCACTAGCACGCACGGCGGGGCGCCCGTCCGGGTGAGCCGCCTGGCCCGGGGCGGCGGCCGCTGTCTAGGCTGGCTCGGGTGACACGAACAACAGAGGGCATCAGCCCGCAACTGCACGCCTACATCGTCGACCACAGCCTGCCCGTGGACCCGGTCCTGGCGGACCTCGCGGAGGAGACCGCACGCCTGTTCCCCGACCACCGGGGGATGCAGATCGGACCGGAACAGGGAGCGTTCACCACCCTGCTCACCCAGTTGTCCGGCGCCCGCGACGCGGTGGAGATCGGCACCTTCACCGGGTACTCCGCCATCTGCTTCGCCCGCGGGCTGCCCGAGGACGGCACCCTCCTGGCGCTGGACATCAGCGAGGAGTGGACCTCGGTGGCCCGGCGGTACTGGGAGCGGGCCGGGGTCGCGGACAGGATCACGCTGCGGATCGGCCCGGCCCTGGACTCACTGCGCGCCCTGCCCGAGGAGCCCCAGTTCGACCTGGCCTTCCTCGACGCGGACAAGACCGGCTACCTCGGCTACTGGGAGGAACTGGTGCCCCGGATGCGGCCCGGCGGGCTGCTGCTGGCCGACAACACCCTCTCCCACGGCCGTGTGGTGGACCCCGAGGAGGACTCCCCGTCCGTGCAGGGCATCCGGGACTTCAACGACCGCCTCGTCGCCGACGACCGCGTCACCCAGGTCCTGCTGCCGATCGGTGACGGACTCACCCTGGCCCGCAGGCTCTGACCCGCGCCCGCCCCGGGTACCCGGGCCCCGGGGCGGGTCCGGTGTGAGTTGTCCACAGGTTCACCGTTAGCCCCGGCGGGGACACGGCGGTCTTCGGTAATGTCCAGTCCCATGCGCCTGCTGCACACATCGGACTGGCACCTGGGCCGTTCCTTCCACCGGGAGAACCTCATCGACGCCCAGGCCGAGTTCCTCGACCACCTCGTCGACACCATCCACACCGAACGGATCGACGTGGTGGTGGTCGCCGGGGACCTCTACGACCGCGCCCTGCCGCCGGTCGACGCGGTGCGCCTGTTCGACCGTGCGCTCGGCCGGATCCGGGCCACCGGCGCCCGGGCGGTCCTGATCAGCGGAAACCACGACTCCATGGCCCGGATGTCCTTCGCCACCGGCCTCATCGACGCCTCCGGGGTACACCTGCGCAGCTCCCTGGACGGGATCGGCAGCCCCGTGGTCATCGACGACGAGCACGGCCCGGTGGCCTTCTACGGCATCCCCTACCTGGAACCCGAGATCGCCCGCCACCACTGGGGCCTGGCCGAACGGGGCCACCCCGCGGCTGTCGGGCACGCCATGGACCTGGTCCGGGCCGACCTGGCCCAGCGCCCGGACACCCGGTCCGTGGTGCTCTCCCACGCCTTCGTCACCGGCGGAGAGGCCTCCGACAGCGAACGCGACATCTCCGTGGGCGGCGCCTCCCACGTGCCCGCCTCGGTCTACGACGGCGTGGACTACGTGGCCCTGGGACACCTGCACGGACGCCAGACCATCACGCCCACGGTGCGCTACCCGGGCAGCCCGCTGGCCTACTCCTTCTCCGAGGAGCACCACCGCAAGGGCTACTGGGTGGTGGATCTGGACGCCGACGGGTTCGCCGGCGCCGAGTTCGCCGACGCGCCCGTCCCCCGACCGCTCGCCCGGATCCGGGGCCGGATCGACCAGCTCCTCACCGGCCCGGAGTGGGCGCGCTACACGGGCCACTGGCTCCAGGTCACCCTCACCGACCCGCGCCGCCCGGCCCAGCCCATGGATCGGCTGCGCGAACGCTTCCCGCACACCCTGATGCTGGAGTTCGACCCGCAGGGCGGAGAACCCGACCGGCGGCCGGTCACCGCAGCGATCGCCGAACGCCCCGAACGCGAGGTGGTCGCCGACTTCGTCGAGTGGGCGCGGGGCACCGCCGCCACCCCCGCCGAGCGTGAGCTGATGGACCGTGCGGTCGAAGAGGTACGCGTCCAGGAAGGGACACGCTGATGCGTCTGCACACCCTCACCATGACGGCCCTGGGGCCCTTCGCCGGGACCGAGACGGTCGACTTCGACCGGCTCGGCGCGGGCGGGCTCTTCCTGATCCACGGCCCCACCGGTGCCGGTAAGACCTCCGTGCTGGACGCGGTCTGCTTCGCGCTGTACGGTGACGTGCCCGGAGCGCGCGGCAAGGACCGCTCGCCCAGGAGCGACCACGCGCCGCCCGGGCTCAAACCCGAGGTGACGCTGGAGTTCACCGTCCAGGGCCGCCGCGTCCGGATCGAACGCAACCCGCGCTGGGAACGCCCCAAGAAGCGCGGATCCGGGACGGTCACCGAGAACCAGAAGGTACGCGTCTACGACTGGCGGGAGGACCGCTGGGAAGGGGTGACCACCCGCCCGGACGAGGCCGGGCAGTTCGTCGGCGACCTCCTCGGGCTCACCCTCACCCAGTTCTGTCAGATCGTCATGCTGCCCCAGGGGGACTTCGCCCGGTTCCTGCGGGCCAAGTCCGACGACCGTCGCAAGTCCCTGGAGCGGATCTTCAACACCCGGGTCTTCCGGGACGTGGAGGAGTGGTTCGGCGGACACGCCAGGAAACTGGAGCGCGAGGTGCGCGCCGCCGACGAGCGGGTGCGCGCCGTCGCCGGGCGTATCGCGGAGGTCAGCCGGACCACCGCCCCGGAGGCCCCCGAAGAACTCACCGCCTGGGCCGCCGAACTGGCCTCGGTGTTCACCGCCACCGCCGGCGACGCCGAGGCGGTGACCGCGGGGTTCACCGGCGCCCGCGACCGTGCCCGGGAGGCCCTCACCGCCGGACGCGAGCTGCGGAGCCGCCAGGAACGTCTGGCCGCCGCCCGGGAACGCCACACACTGATGACGGGGGACCGCCAGTGGCGGGCCGGGATCAACGAGCAGCTGGCCGCCGCGGAGCGGGCCGACCCCGTACTGCCGTTCCTGCGCGCCCGCGACCACCGCCGCACCGAGCTGGACAAGGCCGAGCTGGCCGTCACCGACCGGCTGTCCCTGGTGGGCGACCTGCCCGACGTCGGCGCCACCGCCCTGAGCGGGCCCGGTTCCCCCGCGGCACTGCGCTCGGTCGAACGGTCCCGTCGCGACGAACTCGCCCGGCTGGACCTGCTGCGCGGTGACGCCGAGCGCCGCCGCGCCCTGCACCGGGAACTGGGCGGGTGGGACCGGCGGATCGCCTCGGTGCGTGCCGAGGCCGTCCGGGCGCGCGAACGCGTGGGCGCCCTGCCGGCCCGGGTGGAGAAGGTCACCGGGGAACTGCGCCGGGTACGCGAGCAGGCCGGGCTGGCCGACGCCGCCGGGGCCGCCCTGGAGCTGGCCAGGCGACGGCACGGCGCGGCCGTGGAGCACGAACGGCTCGGCAGCGAGCTGGAGCGGGCCGAGGAGGGTCGGCGGCGGGCGGTCGACACCGCCCAGGCCGCCCGGGACCGGGCCCAGGAGTTGTGGGGGCGCCGGATCAGGCAGATGGCGGCCGAGCTCGCCGGCGAACTGGTCGACGGGGAGCCCTGCGCGGTGTGCGGGGCCGCCGAGCACCCCTCCCCCGCCCGGCCCAGTGCGGAGGGCCTGGTCACGGACGAGGAGGAACAGGCCGCCCGGAGTGCCGAGGAGAGCACTGCCGCGCGACGCACCGAGGCGGAGAACTTCCTGGAGAAGCTACGGGGACGGCACACGGCCGCCGCGGAGCGCGCCGAGGGCCGCACGGTGTCCGCCGCGGCCGCGGAGGTGGACGCCCGCGAGCGCGAACTCGCCGAGGCGCGCGCCGCCGCCCGGGAGGCGCCCCGGTTGGAGGAGGAGTTGGCCCAGGTCACCGGGGATCTGGAACGGGCACGGAACCAGGAGGGGGAGCTGGCGCGCGAGGAGAGCGAGTTGGCCGCCCGCCGGGACGAGGGTGCCAAGGAGCACCGGCGGCTGACCGAACTGCTGGACCAGGCCCGGGGCCGGGACGCCGGGCTGGACGAGCGCATCGCCCGACTGCGCGGGGAGGCCGAGGAGCTGCTCGGGGCTGCGGAGGCGGTCGACCAGCGCGACCGGGCCGCCGATGAGCTGCGCACCGCCGCCGCCGAGGTGGAACGGCAGTTGGCCGAGGCGCGTTTCGCGGACGAGGCCGAGGTGGTCGGGGCGTACCTGGACGAGCGCGACCGCCGCGCCAGACGGGACCGGGCCCGGGAGTTCGACGACGGGCTGGCCGCGGTCGAGGCGCAGCTGGCCGACCCCGAACTGGTGGCGGCCGGGGCCGAACCGGCCCCGGACCTGGCGGCTCTGGAGGCCGCGGTGGAGGAGGCCACGGGGTTCGCGGACCGTGCGGTGGCCTGGCAGGGCCTGCTCGCCGAGCGGGCCCGGCGGCTCGCGGCGCTGCGCGACGACCTCGGCGAACAGTTGTCGGGTTCGGAACCGGTGCTGCGCCGTTACGCGGTGGCGCAGGGTCTGAGCGCCCTCGCGGCGGGAACTTCCGCGGACAACACCGACAGCGTGCGGTTGTCCGCCTACGTGCTGGCGGCCCGACTGGAGCAGGTGGTGGAGGCGGCCAACCAGCGGCTGCTGACGATGTCGGACGGCCGGTACGAGCTGCGGTACACGGTGGACAAGGCCGCCGGGGACGGCAGGGCCCGTTCCGCCGGCGGGCTCGGGATGCGGGTGCTGGACGCCTGGACGGGTGCGGAACGCGACCCGGCCACCCTGTCGGGCGGGGAGACCTTCTTCAGTTCGCTGGCCCTGGCCCTGGGCCTGGGCGACGTCGCCACCGCCGAGGCGGGCGGCACCGAGATCGACACCCTGTTCGTGGACGAGGGTTTCGGGACGCTGGACGAGGACACCCTGGAGGAGGTCCTGGACGTGCTGGACCGGCTTCGGGACGGCGGACGAGCGGTCGGTGTGGTCAGTCACGTCGCCGACCTGCGCCAACGTGTGACCACACGGCTCCAGGTGGTCAAGGACTCCGGCGGCTCCCGGGTGAGGCACCACGGCTGACCGCGGCCGCGGGCCGCACTCCGGGGCCCGGTTCCGAAAACGCCAAGGACACCCCGGATTGGCGCACCGGCGGGGCGGTGCGACAATGACCAGCGTGAATTCGCTGGTCAACATCGCCGTGTTCGGAATCGGGGGCGCCATCATGGTGGCGGCCCTCATCGGTCTACTCCTCGTGGTCTCCGGGAGTGCCCGTGGGAGCTCGCCCCGGCTGCTCACCGCCTTCGGTGGCGCCTCGGTGGTGCTGTTGGTGGTGCTCCCGGCCCTGTCCGCGCTGAACGTGATGGCCGGCGGCGGCGGTTTCTGGGCGGGTCTGGTCAACGCGACCGTGGTGGCCGCCCTCATGTACGCCGTCAACGTCGCCCTGCTGCCGGTCCTGGCCCGGCGCCAGGCCATGGTGAGCGGGCGGCCCGGCCTGACCGACCTCAGGCCCTCGGCCTCGGTTCTGCTCGGCGGACTGGTCGTCTGCCTCGGTGTGGGACTGCTCGTGACGGGTGTGATGGCGTTCGTCGTCTGATCCCGCCCCTGCCCCCGTGACCGCTTCCGGCCCCGGATGCCGGGACGCCCGAGCACTCTCGGCGGTTTCGTCCCGGGCCCTGCCCGGTCGGCGGTCGCGCAGGCGGCCGCCAACAGTGATCCGGAGCTCCACCTCGGCGGACGGCCCCGCCGCAGGACGGCGGCAGGGGGTGCCCGGCCGGGCACCCCCTGTACGTCCGGGTGACTGGTCAGTCCCTGACGGACGGGTCGCCGGCTCCCCCGGAGCCCTCGGACGCGTCCGTCTCCTCGGGGTCCCCGGCCTCCTGGGGCGCCTCGGCCGTGGCGGTCGCGGCGCCCCCGGTTCCGGCCGGCGCCCCCTCGCGCGAGCGGCGGTCGAGCTCGGCCAGGTAGGCGTTGTAGGCGTCCATGTCGGCGTCGTCGGACCCGCCGCGACGGCTGTGCCGTTCCCTGCGGCGCTCCTGGCGCTCGTCGTCACGCGACCACTGCACCACCAGCGCCAGCATCACCAGGACCGTGGGGATCTCGCCCAGCGCCCAGGCGACACCGCCGCCCGCGTACTGGTCGGCGGCCTGGTCGGTCATCCAGGGGATGTCGAACTGGCCGTAGTACTGCATGGCCATCGGCGTGGCCTGCTCCATGATCGCGATGCCGAAGAAGGCGTGGAACCCCATCGCCACCAGCAGCAGCAGGATGCGCAGCAGGAAGGGGACCTTCCGCGGAGCCGGGTCGATCCCGACGATGACCCAGTAGAAGAGGAAGCCCGAGACCAGGAAGTGCACCCCCATGAACAGGTGACCGAGGTGGTCGTTCATGAGCGTGGGGAACAGCGGGGTGAAGTACAGCGCGTAGGGGCTGAACACGAAGATCGGGGCGGCTACCGCCGGATGGGTCACGACCTGGGAGAAACGGCTGTTCAGGAACGCGTTGAGCCATTCGCGGGGCCCCCGGTCGCCGCGCTTCTCGGCGGGCCGGAGCGCACGCAGCGCCAGCGTGGCCGGAGCGCCCAGAACGAGGAGGATCGGGGTGAGCATGGCCAGCACCATGTGCTGGATCATGTGCATGGAGAACATGATCATCGCGTAGGTCGCGAACCCGCTGAGCTGGACCGCGACGATGGTCAGCAGGCCCAGGAGGAAGGCGACGGTGCGGCCGACCGGCCAGCTGTCGCCCCGCTTGACCAACCGGTACACGCCGCCCAGGTACAGGGCTCCCGAGACCGCCGCGAACATGATGAAGAACAGGTCCGGACGCCACAGGGTCAGGAGGTTCTCCACGCTCATGGCGGGGGGGATCGGGAAGCCCAGGATGACGGCGGCCGGGTCGACGGTGCTCTCCAGCGGCGGGGGCGGCGCGGTGCGGCCCAGTCCCACCGAGACGCCGATGACGGCGGCCATGATGAGGACCTCGGCCCCGGCCAGCAGCAGGAAGAGCCAGCGGCGGAAGGCGTGGCCGGCACTGCCCCGGGGGGCCTGTCCGATCCGGGCCACGACCCACCGGCGGTGGGCGTAGCCGAAGACACCGAGGATCCCGAAGAGGACGATCTTCACGACGATGATGAGGCCGTACTCGGTACCGAACAGGTCGTCCAACGAGTACAGGCGGGCCAGGGCGCTGGCCGCGCCGCTGATCGCCACCCCGACGTAGGCCCACAGGGCCAGACGGCTGAAGCGGTGGGCGGCGGTCTGCGGCTCCTGGGCGTCCGCGCGCATGGCGTGATAGGTGAGCGCCACCAGTCCGCCCACCCACGCGCAGATGGAGACCAGGTGCAGGGCCAGCCCGGTGACGGCCAGTTCGTGGGATCCGGAGGAGGCGGAGTGGCCGGTCAGTGCGGGGGGCGTGACCGCGACCAGGGACGCGACCAGGAGCCAGAGCCCTCCGGTCGCGGTGGTGGCCGTACGGCCGAACAGTGCGATGCCCGTCGTGATGAGGACGACGAACATCAGGGAGATGCCGCTGGAGACCGATCCGGCGTAGGCGGTGACCTCGTCGACCGTCACCTCGCCCATGGGCTTGGCGAGGAACTCCGAGGCCTGGAAGTACAGGGTGGCCACGGCGCCCAGGGCCCAGACCAGGGCGGTCCAGGTGGCGCCGCGCACGTAACCGGCGGCCTGCGGGGACAGGTGCCCCTTCTTCGAGGCGAGGAGGACGACCGCCATGAGCAGGAGGCCGATGGTCAGGACCGCGGCGGCGTCCATCACCGTCTTCGCGACGGGCAGGCCCCAGCGGACCGCCTCGCCGGCGTCGGGCAGGCCCGGGATGACCTGGGCGAAGACTGATCCGCCCAGGATGAGTGTGGCGCCCAGGGCGGTCGCGCACAACAGCCCGGCGAGTACCGCCAGCACGGCGAAGGCGGGCGTGCCCGGGGCCTTGTCCAGGTACTCCTTGAGGGGGGATGTGTTTTTCTGTGCGGGAGGAGCCACGCGCCACTCCGTCGTCGAGGTTCGGTCAACTGGCAGTTCAGCGCCCTCGGCCGTGGTGGCCGTCCCGCTGCTGTCCGGTCGGGGTCCGGCAGGGGCCGTGCACGGAGGAACACCTGGACCAAGGTTAAACCGTTTACTACACAGTGTCGGACTTGGGCCTGATCGCCCTCCCCCCTTTTCCCGGAGCCGTGCACGGACATACGGACCCCGCCCGTACGGCGGTGGGGATCCCCCGCGGGTCCGGACGGGAAGTGACGTTTCCCCCTTCCCGGCGCGGCCTTCGCGATACGCTCGACCTCCCGTCCGAGGCCGCGGACCGCCCTCTCGTGCCGTCACTCCTCGTCGCCGTGTCCCCTCGCACGGCCGCACAGCACCACGAACGCACGACAGCGCACGAAGGGGGAGGGCGATGCCCGAGTTCGACAGTGTCATCCGCTCACGCAGGACGGTGGTCCCCGAGGGGACCAGGCCCGCCTGTGTGGGAATCCGGGACGGCCGGATCGAGGCGGTCCGGCCCTACGCCGCCGAGCTGAGCGCGCACGAGGTCGTGGACCTCGGCGAGACGGCCCTGCTGCCCGGCGCGATCGACCTGGGCACCGGTGTGCACGTGCCCGGCCGGGAACTCCGGGAGTCCTACCTGCGGGCGGGCGAGGCCGCGCTGCGCGGCGGGGTGACCTGTGTGGTGGCCTCCCCCGCCCCGGGGCGGCCCGCCATCACCTGCGCCGACTCCCTCCAACTCCACCAGCGCGCGGCGGCGGGCACCGCGGTCCCGGTGGCCTTCCTCGGCGGGGTGACGAGGGGGACGGGGCCGCTGGACCTGGCCGACATGCACGCCGGAGGGGTGGTGGCCTTCCAGGGGTCGCTGTCGGACGGGGGCGCCCCCGACATGGCGGCGCTGGAGGACGCCCAGCTACGCAAGGCCATGGCCGAGATCGCCGCCCTGAACGCCCTGCTGGTGGTACACGCCGAGGACGCCCGGGAACTGGGGGCCCCGCCGGTGGTGGCGGAGCAGCGGCCGCCCCGGGCCGAACGCAGGGGTCTGGAGCGGGTGATCGCGGCGGCGCGTGTGGTGGGCGCGCGCACCCACGTGGCTCCCTTCACCGCCGCGGAGTGCGCGGCCCTGCTGGCCGCGGCCGGCGCGGTGGGGGTGGGCCTGACCGCGCACACCTGTCCGCACTACCTGTGCCTGCCCTCCGAGTACCCGGGCCCGGAGTCGCCGACGCGGGCCTGCCGTCCGCCGCTGCGCTCCGACGCCAACCGGAAGGCGCTGTGGAGCGCACTGCTGGAACCGGGCTCGGCGATCCTGACCGTCGGTTCGGGCCACCTGCCCGCGATCGGCCTGTACACCCTGGAATGGAGCCTGTCCGCGCTGTGGACGGCGGCGCGCAAACGCGGCCTGTCCCTGTCCGACCTGGCGCGGTGGACCTCCCGGGCCCCCGCGGACCTGTTGGGGTTGGGCGGTCGGGGCCGGATCCGGGAGGGCTTCGACGCCGACCTGGTGGCCTTCGGGGACCAGGTGACGCAGACGGTCCCTACGAGCGACCCCGGCCCCTACGCCGGGATGCGGTTGACCGGGCGGGTGGAGCGGGTGTGGGTGGCGGGACGGCCGACGCGGGTGGTTCCGGCGGATCGGGCAGGCACGGCGGAACAGGCGGGCACGGCGGAACAGGCGGGGGCGGGGGGACCGCGGGGCTGATCGGGATCCACCCGGGCGACCCCGTGTCACACCGCACACTACGGGCTTACACCCTGTCAACATGGCAACGAACAGCCATGCACATTGGCGATGGCGCGGATGTGCCTTCGCAGGTCACAGTGGAAGGTATCGATGGCGATACCAGTTGGAGGAACCGTGCGCATCGGCGTGCCCCGTGAGATCAAGAACCACGAGTACCGGGTGGCGATCACCCCTGCGGGTGTCCACGAGCTGACCCGCCGGGGTCATGAGGTCTTCGTCGAACGCGACGCGGGCCTGGGCTCCTCCATCACGAACGAGGAGTACGAGGCGGCGGGCGCTGGCATCCTGGACACCGCCGACGAGGTGTGGGCCGCCGGGGACCTCGTCCTCAAGGTCAAGGAGCCCGTCCCGGACGAGTACCACCGCATGCGCGAAGGCCAGACCCTGTTCACGTACCTGCACCTGGCGGCCTCCCGCGAGTGCACGGACGCACTGCTGGAGCGGAGGGTCACCGGCATCGCCTACGAGACGGTGCAGCTGCCCGACGGCTCGCTGCCCCTGCTCGCCCCCATGTCCGAGGTGGCCGGACGGCTGGCCACGCAGGTCGGTTCGGTGACGCTGCAGCGCCCCAACGGGGGCCGCGGCGTCCTGATGGGCGGTGTCCCGGGTGTGCGCCCGGCACGCGTCACCGTGGTCGGCGCGGGCGTGTCCGGACTGAACGCGACCCAGATCGCGGTGGGTATGGGCGCGGACGTGACCGTGCTCGACCTGAACGTCAACAAGCTCCGCCACGTGGACTCCCTGTACCGGGGCCAGGTCAAGACGGTCGTGTCGAACGCCTTCGAGCTGGAGCTGTCCGTCCTGGAGTCGGACATGGTGATCGGCGCGGTCCTGGTCCCCGGCGCCAAGGCCCCCAAGCTCATCTCGAACGAACTCGTCTCCCGGATGCGCCCGGGTGCGGTGCTCGTGGACATCGCGATCGACCAGGGCGGCTGCTTCGAGGACTCGCGCCCGACCACCCACGACGACCCGACCTTCACCGTGCACGACACGGTGTTCTACTGCGTCGCCAACATGCCGGGCGCCGTGCCGAACACCTCCACGCACGCCCTCACCAAGGACACGCTGCGGTACACGGTGGCCCTGGCGGAGAAGGGCTGGAAGCAGGCCCTGCGGGACGACGCCTCCCTGGCGGAGGGCCTCAACACCCACGACGGTGACCTGGTCTACTCGCCGGTCGCCGAGGCCCACGGCATGAAGCACCGGGAGCTCTCCGAGGTGCTCGCCTCCTAGGTTCGGCCCACCGGGGCGGCGGGGGTCCGCAGGACGGACCCCCGCCGCCCCGGCTCACGCACACATCGTCGGGCTCCGTCCGGGGGCGGCCCGTCGGCGTGAGCGACCCCGTCAGCGGAGCCGGGCGAACCGCTGCCCCCACGCCCGAAGCCCCTCCCACCTGGGCGCCCGAACGGAACTACCCCCTGCGGACGGGGTGTTCGGCCGGGTCGGCCGCGGGTACCGTCGAGACGTGGGCCCTCCGTGCGTCGGGCCCGTGACCGGGTTCCGAACACATGAGGTGGGGCAGCAGTGACACACACCGGAGCGGTAACGGTGACCCGGCTCGTCGAGGTCGAACTGGTGCGGTTGCGGCCCTCACTGGCCGGGCGCGGTGCCGACCGGGCCGTTCCGGTACTGGTCCGGGTGTCCGACGGCCGGGTGAGCGGCTGGGGCGAGGTGCCCCGGGCGACCCCGCAGCAGTGGGAGTCCCTCTCCCGTGACTTCGCGCCCGCCCTGCTGGCGCACGAGTGGCGCCGTCCCACCGAGGTGGCCGGGGCCTTCGCCGACCTTCCCTGGGACCCGGCCCTGGTGGGTGCGCTCGACACCGCCTGCTGGGACCTGTGGAGCCGCCAGCGCGCCACCCCGCTGGCGCACTCGCTGGGCGGGGAGCGCACCGCGCTCACGGCGGGGGTGACCCTGCCGAGGCAGGTGACCCTGGAGTCGGTGGTCACGGAGGTGAACCGCCAGGTCGGCGCGGGTTTCCGGCGGATCAGGCTGGAGGTCGAACCGGGCTGGGACGCCGACGTGGTCCGGGCCGTACAGGCCAGTTTCCCGTTCCTCGTCCTCCAGGTGGACGCGGGCGGACGCTACACCGAGTCCCCCGCCGACCTGGACGCGCTGCGTGTTCTGGACGCCATGGGGTTGTTGGCGATCGAGGATCCCTTCGCCCCCGATGACCTGGCCGCGTACTCCCGGCTCTCGGCCGAGTTGCGCACCCCCGTGGCGCTGTACCGGTCGCTGTCCTGTGTTGAGGACCTGCGCGAGGCGGTCGGGGCCGAGGCCGGTCGGGCGGTGAACGTGGATCCTGTGCGCCTGGGCGGGCTGACCGCCGCCCGGCGGGCGGTGGACCGGGCGGTCGACGCCGGCTGGCAGGTGTGGTGCGGTTCCTCGGCGCTGACCGGTGTGGGCCGGGCGGCCACGGTCGCGCTGGCCTCCCTGTCCGGGGCGAGCCTGCCGGTGGAGATGCCGGGGGCCGGAGGACGAGGCCGCGACCTGGTGGTTCCTCCGGTGCGCGCGCACGACGGGGTGGTCCCGGTGCCGCTGGCCGAGAGCGGCCTGGGGCACGACGTGGACCGTGCGGTGCTGTCCGGGTACACCTCGCGGACCGTGGTGCTGGATACGCGGACGGCCGGGGACCCCGGCCCCGCCACCACTTAACCGAACACCGTTAGGTAAGGTGGCTCGCATCACCGTCCGTTCCCCGGAGCGCACCGGCCGCCGAGGCCGGAGCGAGCCGGACCCCTATCGAACGTGGAGGCGTGGTGCGCGTATTCGCCGACGTCCAAGAGGTCATCGCCGCCCAGGGTGAACACCTGGGACACACCGACTGGCTGACCATCGACCAGAGCCGCATCGACAAGTTCGCCGACGCGACCAACGACCACCAGTGGATCCACCTGGACGCGGAACGGGCTGCCGAGGGCCCCTTCGGCGCCACCATCGCGCACGGGTTCCTCTCCCTGTCGCTGCTGGCCCACTTCTCGCAGAGCATCTTCTCCCTGACGAAGAAGCCCCAGATGTCCATCAACTACGGCCTCAACAAGGTGCGCTTCCTGCAGCCGGTCACGGTGGGCTCGCGGGTGCGCGACGCCGTGCAGCTCGCCGAGGTGAAGGAAACCCCCAAGGGCTACCTGGTCACCACCTCGCACACCGTGGAGATCGAGGGCCAGGAGCGCCCCGCCCTGATCGCCGAGAGCCTCGGGCTCTGGATCCCCTGACGGGACCCGACGGCGGTACACCCCGCCGGACCGGCCCTGCCGGGGGCGGAGTCGTGGCGACTCGGCCCCGCCCCCGGGGTCCCTTCCCGGCCCTTCCTCAGCGGGCCAGCCTGCGCAGCGCCCGTCGGAACAGGTCCGGGGTGAACCAGCGCAGTTTGCGTTCGGCCCGCTCCGCCCGGCGGCGCATACGGTCCCCCCTGGCCTGGGCCTGGGCGAGCTGGGCGCGCAACTGCTCGACGCTCTCGCTCTTCGCTTCCCGGTCCTCCTCCGGCCCCGCGACGATCCCGGTCGCGGGTGCCCAGTGCAGCCCGAAGAGCTCCTCCACCACCCGGTCCAGGTCCCGTCCGACGGCCTCGGGCTCCAGGCGGCGGGCCCGCGCGTAGGCGGCGGTGCGCTCCAACCTGAGCGCGCCCTCCGCGGCCCGGGTGCTCCCCGGCAGAGGCGCACACAGCAGGCCGGCGTGGGTCCGGTCCGCGAGCTGGACCAGTTCGGCCAGCGCGTCCCGGGTCGGGGTCGGCCCCGCGCCCAGGTACAGCCGGAAGGGCACCCACGGGTCCGGTTCCGGGGCGGGTTCGGTGAAGCGGACCCGCGGGTCGCCGCGGAAGGTCTCACGGACCAGCCGCAGGTCCAGCAGTTCCTCCTCCAGCACCGGACGCCGCTCCCCGGTCAACCGCGACCAGGGGCCGCGCAGCCACAGGCGCAGGTCCGGGGTGGAACCGGCCAGCAGGGCCGAGGCGGTGGCGTCGACCTCCTCCAGGGTGCGGCCCTCGACGTCCACGACCACCTCCACGTGGGGGACCTCCCACTGGCGGTCGGGGCGTTTGCGGCGCAGGTGGAACTCGGGCACCCGGTTGGAGACATAGGGCATCCGGAAGCGGGTCCCCGCGTCACGTTGGGTCTGCATCTGGGACCGGCCCAGGTGCCAGCTGCTGGTGTCCAGGTCCGGGACGAACACCGCGCCCTGCTGGGCGACCCGGTAGCC
Source organism: Nocardiopsis sp. iso_40 (assembly GCF_056173285.1). Classification (NCBI taxonomy): domain Bacteria; kingdom Bacillati; phylum Actinomycetota; class Actinomycetes; order Streptosporangiales; family Nocardiopsidaceae; genus Nocardiopsis; species Nocardiopsis sp. iso_40. The sequence goes on from NZ_CM149666.1 coordinate 4,415,303, forward strand.
GAACTCGCTGTCGCCGCCCAGGACCATCTCCCCGTCCATCCCGCCGGCCTCGTCGTAGAGCTCCCGGTGCAGGGAACCGGTGGCGCCGACGAACACCTTGTAGGCCTCGTGGTGGGCGGAGCGCAGTGCGTCCTTGCGTTTGATGAAGGACTCCACCCAGTGCGGGTCGGCGCCCTCCCGGTCGAAGAGCTGGTCCGCACGGCCCTCGCGCACCTCGGAGAACACGTGTTTGGGGGTCATGGCGTCCGGGTCGAAGTCCACGAACATCTTGTGGCCCATCACCACGACGTAGTCCGCCAGGTGGTGCCAGCGCATCTGGGACTCCACGTGGTCGCCGTACACCAGCATGTCGGCGTCCAGGCGCAGCACCACCCTCCCCGAGGACGCGGCCACCCCGGTGTTGACCGCGTGCGCCGACCCCCAGCCACCGGGGGCGGAGGGGATCAGAAGGGTGTTGTCCGGGCGGACCCGGGGCAGGGTGAGCGGTTCGGGTGAACCGTCGTCCACCACGACCACCTCCACGAGGTGGCTCGGATAGGTCTGCGCGGCCAGCGCGGCCAGGACCAGGTCGAGCTTGTCCTGGTGGCCGTGGGCCGGGATCACCACGCTCACCGACAGGGTCGGCGTCCACTCCCCCAGCGGCGGCGGGTTCAGGGACGAGTAGTCGTTGCGGACGACACGGGGCCGGCCCGAGCCGGGCTCCCCCCTGGCGTGCTGCTGCGTCCCGGCCCGTTCCGCCTCCCGCGCCGGGGCGTTGTCTGAGGTGGTCACCGGTGTCCTCCCGAGTACTCGACGGTCCGGGCGGCCCCCAGCGGTTCGACCGCGCCCTCCAGCAGCGCGCTGGGGCGCCACCCGGACCACTGTTTGGTGTTCCTGCGCAGGAAGTAGCCCAGGTCCGCGGCCCAGGTGTGGCCCTGGCCCGCCCGGCGCAGCAGATACCCCAGGCCGTGGGTGCGGTAGATCCGGCCGCCGTTGCGGCGCACCGCGAAGAGCAGTTGGCTGTCGATCGCCCGCGGCAGCGGCCGGAACCCGCCCACTTCCTCCAGGACCGAGCGGTCGATGACGATGGTGCTGCCGACCACGTCCGGGGAGGGCTTCTCGGACTTGTAGCTCTGCCACACGGTCAGGTCCAGCTCCTCCAGGTAGACCAGGTCCTGGGTGATGCCCACCAGGTCCGCGCCCGAGTAGGTGCGGGCGAGCGCCATGTCGGCGAGGTGGTCGGGGCCGTACCAGTCGTCGTCGTCCCACTTGGCGATGACGGTGCCCGAGGCGCGGTCAGCGGCCTCGTTGAGCACCGCTCCGAAGATCTGGTCGGCGGGCGCCTCGTACACGGTGATCTGCACCCCCGTGGCGGCGAAGGCGCCGATCGCCGACCGCACCTGCGGCAGCGAGGCGGGGAAACCGTGCAGGGCCAGCACCACCTCGAAGCGGACGCCCCGTTGGCGGGCGATCTGGGCGAGCGCGAACCCGACCATCTCCGGTCGGCGGGTGCACAGCATCACCGTCATCCGGGGTTCGGGCGGCACCGGGATCCCGGCGCGGGCCGCGAGTTCCCGCCAGCGGGCGATCTGGCCGTGGGTGCGCAGAGCGGCGCGGCGCAGCCGGACGCTGTGTTCCTCGCGGGTGAGCGGGTCGCGCAGGTCCGCCGCCGACACCGAGACGAGCAGGGAGGCGAGTTCCGTGCCCAGGCCCGACGCCCAGGCAGGGACGGAACCGCTGACCAGGGGGACGCCCCCGGCGGCGAGGGAGGCCACGGCCCGTACCGCGGCGGCGGGTCCGCTGTGCCCGGACCAGTCCACGCGGATCCCGCGCAGGTAGCGGGTGTGGCCGATGTCGAGATCGGTGACGGTGCCGTCGTCCGGGACGGCGAACAGGACCTTCTGCCCCTCCCGCACCACGGCTTTCCCGCCTCGGACGGTGAGGTCCCCCATGGGACCGCCGGCCTTCTTGGTGAAACCACAGGGGTTGACGGCGCGTTCGTCGATGGGCGCGATGGTGGTGACGGGGTCGGGTTCGTTGACCCCGACCGGGGGGCGGCCGGTCTCCGAGGCCCCGGGGCGCGCACCCGGAACGGACACCGCCGGGGCGTCGTCCGAGGTCAGGGACTCCCAGGAACCGGAGCCGGTGGTGGCCGCGTCCAGGTGAGCCACGGCCGGGTCCTGCCACTCGGGCAGTCCGCTGCCGTCATCGACCCGTAGGACCAGGTCGGCGACGGGGGTTACCCGGCGCAACGGGACGGGGCCGGTGGCGGTGACCCCGGTGGCGGAGACGTCGCCGGACCGCCAGAGGGCCCCCTCCCGGCCGTGGACGGCCCCCAGGGGTACGCTCCGGGGTCCGCGTCTGCGCCCCCCGGTACCGCTGAGCACGTGGTCGAGGGCGGCCGCGGTCTCGACCGAGTTGGGGAAGTACAGCTCGCACAACCACCCGCGTTGGCCGACCCGGCGGACCCTCAGCTCCTGGAGTCCGTGCCACTCGTCGATCCCGGGCGGGGCCGGGACCAGCGGCCCCTGGTTGCCGGGGGTGTCGGCGACCGCCACGACCAGGTGCACGGCGGGCGGCAGAAGGGTGGCGGTGGTCAGGCAGCGGCGCAGGTCGGTGAGGCTGGCGGCGACCACCGCGAGCAGACCGACCGCCTCCGCCTCGCCCTCACCGCCCACCCCCGGCACCTCCACCGGGTCGCCGAGGCGGTGGGTGTCCAGGTCGAGCAGCCGGTCGGTCGTCCGCAGCCGGAACCCGGAGAGTTCTCTGCGGGTGGTCCGGTGGTCCCCCGTGTGGCACAGGATGGCGGGCTCGTCACCGCGGGTACGCAGGGCCTGGCGGACGACGGAGGTGATCATCGGGCGACCTCGGGTGTGTTGGCTGAGCGGGACGGGCGCACGTGGGGGCGGGCCACTCTCAGAGCCCAGCGTAGCCAACTCGATTACACTCGGTGATTTCCTGTGCTGGGCGTGTCGGGAGCGGGCGTTCTCCTGCGCGCCCGACACGCCAGCACGGGACGTGCCGCCGACCGGGTCCGACGGGGGGGCGGTCGCCAGTGCGCCCCGCCCGAACCGGTACGGCGTCCTCCTCAGCGGGCCAGTCGGCGCAGCACCCTGCGGGTCAGACCGGGGGTGAACCAGCGCAGTTTGCGTTCGGCGCGCTGGGCCCGTGCGCGGAGGCGGTCGGCCTCGGCCAGGGCCCGGTCCAGACGCTTCTGGAGCACCTCGGGTTTCTCCGGGGGAGCGGACTCGGCCTCCGGGTCGGTCACGAACCTCTCCCCCGGAATCCAGTGGGTCCCGTGGGTCTCCTCGACCACCCGGTCCAGGTCCGCGCCGGTGGACTCGGGCTCCAGATGGCGTGCCCGGGCGTAGGCGGCGGTGCGTTCCAGCCTCAGGACACCGTCCCCCCGGGTGGCGCCGGGCAGCGGCGCGCACAGCAGTCCCGCGCCCTCGCGGTCGATCTCCTTGACGAGGTCGCGAACGGCGTCGGGGGCCGGGACGGTCCCCCCGGCGACGGTCAGCCGGAAGGGCACCCGGGGGTCGCGGTCGGGTTCGGCCTCGGCGAACCGTACCCGCTGGTCACCGCGGAAGGTCTCGTGCACCAGGCGCGAGTCGAGGAGGTCCTCGTCGAGTGGGGACCGGCGCTCCCCGTCCAGCCGGGACCAGGGGCCCAGCAGCCACAGGCGCAGGTCCGGGGTGGAACCGGCCAGCAGGGCCGAGGCGGTGGCGTCGACCTCCTCCAGGGTGCGGTCCCCGGTGTCCAGGACGACGTCCGCCAGGGGGACCTCCCACTGGCGGTCGGGGCGTTTGCGGCGCAGGTGGAAGTCGGGCACCCGGTTGGAGACGTAGGGGAGGCGGTAGCGGGTCCCCGCTTCGCGACGGGTCTGCATCTGGGACCGGCCCAGGTGCCAGCTGCTGGTGTCCAGGTCCGGGACGAACACCGCGCCCTGCTGGGCGACCCGGTAGGCGAACTCGGTGTCGCCGCCCAGGATCAGGTCGGCGTCCAGGCCCCCGGCGGCGTCGAAGAGGCTGCGGTGCAGGGAACCGGTGGCGCCGATGAACACCTTGTAGGAGAGCCGTCCGGCGGTGCGCAGCCGGTCGTGCTGGTTGATGAGGCGCTCCACCCAGTGCGGGTCGGCGCCCTCCCGGTCGAAGAGCTGGCCCGCGCGGCCCGCCGCGACCTCCTCGTGCACGTGTTCGGGGGTCATGGCGTCCGGGTCGAAGTCCACGAACATCTTGTGGCCCAGGGCGACCCCGTAGTCCACCAGGTGGTGCCAGCGCATCTGGGACTCCACGTGCTCGCGGTAGACGAGCATGTCGGCGTCCAGGCGCAGCACCACCTGGCCGGAGGAGGCGGCCACCCCGGTGTTGACCGCGTGCGCCGACCCCCAGCCACCGGGGGCGGAGGGCAGGATCCGGGTGTTCTCCGGGCGGACCCGGGGCAGGGTGAGCGGTTCGGGTGAACCGTCGTCCACCACGACCACCTCCATCAGGTGCGCGGGGTAGCTCTGCCCGGCCAGGGAGGCCAGGACCAGGTCGAGCTTGTCCTGGTGGCCGTGGGCCGGGATCACCACGCTCACCGACAGGGTCGGTGTCCACTCCCCCAGCGGCGGCGGAGCCAGCGGCGCGTAGTCGTTGCGGCGCAGCCTGGGCTGGGCGCCGAAGTCCACCTCGCCGGAGGGCAGCGGGTCCCCCGGGGTGAGGGTCCGCCCGGAGGCGGGGACGGTGTGTTCTTCGGTACTGGTCAAGGGTGTCCCCCCGTGTGCTGGGTGGCGCCGACCGGCTGTTCATGGGCGGTTCCGCTCCCCAACGGGGCGGGTTCGCCCTCCAGGAGGGAGCTGGGACGCCAGCCGGACCACTGTCGGGCGTAGTTGTGCAGGAAGTAGGCCATGTCCTCGGACCAGGTGTGTCCGCCGCCGGTGCGGCGCAGCACGTAGCCCAGTCCGTGGGTGCGGTGGACGCGGCCGCCGCCGCGGGCGACGGCGATGAGCAGCTGGGTGTCGATCGCCCGCGGCAGCGGCCGGAACCCTCCGGTCTCCTCCAGGACCACGCGGTCGGTGAGGATCGTGCCCCCGGCGATGAAGCGGGTGGTGGTCTCCGACTCGCGACTGCGCCACACGGTCAGGTCCACCTCCTGGAGGAAGACGAAGTCCTGGCCGGTGCCGACCAGTTCGGCTCCGGAGTAGGTCCGGGCCAGGACGAGGTCGCTGAGGTGTTCCGGGCCGTACCAGTCGTCGTCGTCCCACTTGGCGATCAGGTCTCCGCAGGCGCGGGCGACGGAGTCGTTGAGCACCGACCCGAAGATCCGGTCTGCGGGCGCCTCGTGCACGGTGATGGGCAGACCGGTGGCCCGGTAGGCGTCGATGGCGGCCCGCACCCGGGGCAGCGAGGCGGGGAAGCCGTGCAGGGTGAGGACGGTCTCCAGGTCGACGCCGCGCTGGCGGGCGATCTGGGCGAGGGCGAACCCGACCATCTCGGGGCGGCGGGTGCACAGGATGACCGAGATCCGGGGTCCGGCCGGGACGGGCACGCCCGCCTCGGCCGCCAGGGAGCGCCAGCGGGAGCGCAGGCCGTGGGTGCGCAGGGCGGCTCGGCGCAGCCGGACGCTGTGTTCCTCGCGGGCGAGCCGGTCGGACAGGTCGGACTCGGCGGCGTTGGCCAGGAGTTCGGTGAGTGGTCGCCCCAGACCCGCGGCCCAGGCGGGGACGGGGTCACTGACCAGGGGCACCCCGCCGGCGGCCAGCGAGGCCACGGCCCGCACCGCGGCTCGGGGGCCGCTGTGCCCGGTCCAGTCGACCCGGACCCCGCGGAGGTGGCGCAGGTGGGCGAGGTCGACGTCGGTGACGGTCCCGTCCGGGGCCACCGTCACCAGGTCCTTCCTCCCCTCCCTGATGACGGCGCGGTCGCCGTGCAGGGTGAGCTCGCCGAGGGGGCCGTTCTCGGCCTTGGCGAAACCGGTCGGGTTGACGGTGGTCTCGTCGACCGGCGCGATCCGTTGGACGGGGTCGGTGCCCGTGTGCGCCGCGCGGACGGTGTCGGCGGTGCCCGTCGCGCGGGTGTAGCCGTCCGGTCCGGTGAGGCCGTCCCAGGAGTCGGTGCCGGTGCTCGTCCGGTCCAGGGCGGGCACCGCCTCGTCGGTCCAGGCGGGCGGAGCCCCGTGGTCGTGCAGCCGGAGCGCGATGTCGGCCACCGGGGTGACCCGGCGCAGCGGGACCGGCCCCTGGGCGGCCACACCGTGGGCGCCCGTGTCTCCGGGGCGCCACAGGGCCGCCTCGGTTCCGTTCAGGGCGGCCAGGGGTGCCAGGGCGGGGCCGCGGCGGCGCCCCCGGGTTCCGTGCAGGACCGCGTCCAGTACCGGGGCGGTCTCGATGGCGTTGGGGAAGAAGAGCTCGCACACCCAGCCCCGGCGGTCCACCCGGCGGACCCGCAGTTCCTGGAGGTCGCGCCACTGTCCCATCCCGGGGCCGACCGGGACCGGCGGCTCCTGGTGTCCCGGGGTGGCGACCAGGGCCGCCACCACGTGCACGGCCCGGGGCAGGTGGACGGCCGCGGTGAGGACCCGGTTGAGGTCGGTGGTGGTGGCCGCGACCACCGCCACCAGGCCGGCGACCCGGTCGTCGTCGAACACGGGCTGGCCCGGCGGTTGGGCGTCGAGGTCCAGGATCAGGTCTCCCGGGGCCGTGGGCAGCCCGGCCAGGTCGGCCCGGGTTTCGGCGCCGGTGTGGCAGAGCACCGCCGGTTCGCCGCCGCGGGCGCGCAGGGCATGCCGAAGGACGGTGGTGATCATCGGTGGGCCTTCACTGTCGGTGGCGGCTGGGGCGGCCGCCGGGACGGGTTCGGGGCGGATCGGGGTCAGTGGTTCCGGCGGGTGAACACGTGGGCGCCCTTCTCGGCGGGCTCCTCGGTGCGGTACAGGGAGTGTTCGGCGACCCAGCGGTCACCGAGCGCGCGCTCGTCCGGTCGGTCCGCGTCGTCGAGGACGACCACGGCGTCGGCGGTGCAGTACGGCAGGAGGGCGGGGACCGCCGGGTGACGGGCCTGTTCCCCGGTGGCCTGGGGCGGGCCGTCGACGAACAGCAGGCCGATGCCGTCCAGGCCGCTCAGGCGGGAGAGGTCGTACCACAGGGGCGCGGAGTCTCCGGGGCTGTCGGGGACGGGGCCGAGGAGTTCGGCCTTGACCTCGGTGAGCGGGGCGTGCCGGACCTCGACGATGTCTTCGAGGCCGTGCGCGGCGACCAGGTCCCGGCTGATCTCGGCGTACCGGGCCTCGTGCTCGATCGCGACGAGCCTGCCGCTGCCGGCACGGCGCAGCGCGTAGCCGATCCACACGCTGGAGGCCCCGCTGCCGCACTCCACCACCAGCTCGGGGCGGTGTCGGTCGATCAGCCGGACCAGCAGGCGCAGGACGTCCGGGGAGGCGGCCCAGCCGCGCAGGGGCGGCATGAACGGGGCCACGTCCAGGTGTGCGCGCAGTTCGGCCCAGGCGACCTGCTGTTCGTAGTCGTGGCGGCCCTGCACGGTGACGGCGTGCCGGATCTCCCGGCTGGCCTTGGGCAGGGCGTGGTCCTGGAGGCTGCCGAGGCGGTCGCGGACACCGCCGAGGGAGCGGTTGATCTCCAGGCGGTCCTGGCCGAGCACCTCGGTGACACGGCGGGTGTGCCCGCTGACGCTGGTCGCCAGGGCGCGCACGGAACGGTTGAGCAGCCACAGCCCCGCGCCGAGAGCGCACACCAGCCCGCCGAGCAGGAGCAGGGCGGTGACGATCACGGCCTCCGCCCAGCTCAGCACGGCCAGCGCGCCCAAGACCGTGGGGACGGCGAGCAGGGCGAGGCCGAGAACGGCGCCGATCGCCAGAAGCGGCCGGGCTCTACGGCGGAGTGTGCGCACGGGGGACCTCCACGGGGGTGACGTGGCAGTGGATTCGGGGGGAGCCCCGGGCGTTTTGTGAAAACCCCGGGCGCTTTCGACACTAACTCCTCAAAGCAGGCACCGGGCCTTTCACCGGGGAAATCAAAACCCGCGTGGGCATCAATTCCCCCGGCGTTCACCGACGCATCACCGAAGCGTCATTCACGGTGGCCGCTTCCCCCGTTTCCGGTGAATTCCCCGCCCGCCCCGGTCACCTGGCGGACCGGATCACCGACCGGGACGGTTCACCAACCGGTGGCCTCGATCAGGGCCTCCTCCATCGCCGGGGCGATGGTTTCGGCGTAGGTGGCGGTGATGTGCGAGTGGTCCCAGAACACCAGGACGTTGCCGACCACCGCGTCGCAGGAGCCGCCGGGGCACACGTGCGCGGTGAGGTCCATGAGGGTGACGTTGGGCGGCAGGTCGGCCAGGGTCGCGGGGTCCACGTCCTGCTGGCTGGCCGAGGCCGGAGAGGTGCACTGGTCGTCCGGGCCCGACTCCACGCACTCGGCTCCCTGGTAGGGCAGCCGGGGCAGGTCGCGCAGGCCGACCACTTCGATGCCCAGTCCGTCGAGCCGTCGCCAGACCTCCAGGTATCCGTCGTGGACGGTCTCCTTGCTCAGGGTGGCCCGGGTGGAGGAGGTCAGGACCGCGTCGGGGCGCAACTCCTCGATCTCGGCCATCGCCTCGGCCTTCCAGGACTCGCACGCCTCGTCGACCGCACCGTCCCGGTAGGAGGTTTCGGTGCTGAACAGGCAGCCGCTCTTGGTGAAGGAGACCAGGCGCCACCCCCGGGCCCCGGCCGCCGCCTCCACGGCCGGATACCAGTGGGCCATGCGTGAGGCGCCGACGAGGACGAGCGTGTGTTCGGCCCCGTCCGGCCCGGTGTCGCAGACGACCAGTTCGGCGGTGGTGAGGGGGACGTGGCAGCCCTGCTCGTGGTGGTTGGACAGGTCCTCCCGCGCGTAGGCCGGGTCCGGCCGCACCGGGACGTCGGCCAGGAGCGGGAGGATGTCGGGGTCGGCGGCCACCCGGGCTCCCGGGTAGCGCTGGGGTACGACGACCGCCTGGGAGCTTTCGGTCCGCTCCCGCTCGATGCCTCCGGTCCACACCAGCGACGCGGCCAGGACCGGGGTGATCAGCGCGGCCGCGATGCCCAGCGACCATCCGGGGCCGCGGCGTCGGGCGGGGCGGGTGAAGCGGTCCAGCCCGCCCTCGACCAGGCGGTGGGTCAGCCAGGCCAGGGACAGGGAGAGCGTCAGGACCCCCAGGCCGCCCAGCGGGGTCGCCAGGGACCGGCCGGTGGTCTCCAGGTAGCAGACCAGGACCGGCCAGTGCCACAGGTACAGGGGGTAGGAGAGCTTGCCGAGAGCGGTCAGGGGCTTCCAGGTGAGCAGCCGGTCCGCGCCGTGGCGGCTGCCCGTGGTCCCGGCCAGGACCACCAGCGTCGCGGCGAGGGTCGGCCACAGGGCGATGTACCCGGGGAAGAGCGTGGAGACCGGGACGAGCAACCCGCAGGAGACCAGGGACGCCAGGCCGAGCCAGCCCAGGAGGACCCGCGACCGCACGGGCAGGTGTACGCGGTGGATGACCAGGGCCAGGATCGCGCCCAGGGCCAGCTCCCACAGGCGGGCACCGGTGTCGAAGTAGGCCCATGCCTGGTCCCGGGCGGTGACGGACACCGAGTAGCCCAGGGACAGGACGAACACGGCCGTGGCCGCGGCCAGGACCGCCATGCGCGGGGGTATCCGGGCCCGGGAGGCCACGAACGCCGCCAGCGCGACCAGCACCGGCCACAGCAGGTAGAACTGCCCCTGCACGGACAGGGACCAGAAGTGCTGCACCGGGCTTGCCGCGGCCTCCCGGGCCAGGTAGTCCACCGCGTTGCGGGCCAGGACCCAGTTCTCGTGGTAGAGCGCGGCGGCACGCACCTCGTCGAGGACGTCCGACCAGCGCGGGCGGGGCAGCCACAGGTACGTGGCGGCCATCGTCGCGGCCAGGACCACGGCGACGGGGGGTACCAGGCGCCGGGCCAACCGGGTCCAGAACGCGAAGAAACGGACACGGCTCTCGCGTTCGACACCGCGGACCAGCGAACCGGTGATGAGGAACCCGGTGAGCATCAGGAAGACGTCGACGCCGCCGGAGACCCGGCCGAACCAGATGTGGTAGACGGCCACGAGGAGGACGGCGACGGCGCGCAACCCCTCGATCTCGGGCCGGAAACCCCCTCCGACGGCCTTCGCGCGCACGGTGTCGGGAACGGAGGGGGTGCTGGGGGCCTCGGTGCTGGGAGGCCGGAAGGATGAGATGTACATGAGCGGCGACGGCCTCGGAGAACTAGGGAGACTTTTCACCGAACGAGGATTTTGGACGGGTTCCGCAACTCGAATTCGGCGCTGCATTATCGCTGACCTCGATGCCCGGGCAGTAAATGGCGGACCAACACCCGAGAAACGCCTCCCGGCGCCCCTGGAACGTTGGCGTCCGGTCCGGCCGAACCGGGGCGTGTTCGGCGAGCACACCCTAGGACCGCCGGCCGGAAACTCCTCGGACGCGGCACCGCCCGGGAGGTTCAGTACGAAGCGGGACGATTGGGCGACCCGACGGGCGGGAAGGGACGGGAGGGGTCGGGGCGCCACGGGGATGGAGCACGACCGCGGCGGTGAGCGCCGCAGGGTGTTCGGCTCGCGCCGCAGGACCGGCCCCCGCCGACGGGCCGCGGACCGTTTATTCCCGGACCGGGATGTAAAGAGCCTGACATCGGGTCCGCGCCCGCTTGGCTGATAGCTTGCTGCCTAGAGCGATCCCATCGCTGGTAAGCCCGACGAATCGCGTCATTGGAAAGGTGCGTCAGAGATGTCTGCGCCATATTCGCTTCCTGAACTGCCCTACGACTACGCGGCCCTGGAGCCGTGGATCTCCGGTCAGATCATGGAGCTGCACCACGACAAGCACCACGCCGCCTACGTCGCCGGTGCCAACAGTGCGCTGGAGAAGCTGGCGGAGGCCCGCGAGGCCGACGACTTCGGCACCGTGCCCATGCTCCAGAAGAACCTCGCGTTCCACCTGGGCGGCCACGTCAACCACTCCGTCTTCTGGAAGAACCTCTCCCCGGACGGTGGCGACAAGCCCGAGGGCGAGCTGGGCGCCGCCATCGACGACCAGTTCGGCTCCTTCGACGCCTTCCGCGCGCACTTCAACGCCGCGGCGACCAGCCTCCAGGGTTCCGGCTGGGCGATCCTGGCCTGGGACGCCCTGGGTCAGCGTCTGATCATCGAGCAGCTGTACGACCAGCAGGCCAACATCGCCATCGGCACGCAGCCGCTGCTCATGCTGGACATGTGGGAGCACGCCTTCTACCTCCAGTACAAGAACGTCAAGGGCGAGTACGTCAAGGCGTTCTGGAACGTGGTCAACTGGGCCGACGTCCAGGAGCGCTTCGCCGAGGCCCGCAAGGTCCAGCTCGGCTAACCCCTCCGGTTCTCCCGGGTCGGTCGGAACCCCCGGGTCCCGACCGCTCCGGCGGGCCGGAAACAGCGGAGGGCGGCACCACGCGCGTGGTGCCGCCCTCCTCTTGTCTCCGTCCCCGCAGCGGTGGTCCCGCCACAAGCGGTCTCGGCGCCGGATCCGCTCCCGGTGGCAGGATCACGGCTGTTCAGACCACCAGCGCGTCCGGGTGGCTCTCCACCGGGCCGTACCGGTCGAGTTCGCGCCAGGCACGGGCCAGCCGCCACACCAGCTCCTCACGCGTCTCGCGGTCGTAGGCGAACGGCAGCCGGAAGTACTCGTCGTGGAGACCGCCCTCCGAGGCGGACATCACGGGACCGGGCACCAGTTCCACGTCGTGGCAGAGCGCGACCTGGGCGAAGGCCCGGGCGTTGACCCCGGGCAGGTGCACCCACAGGGCGGCGCCGCCGTCGGGGGCCTCCCACCGCCAGTCGGGCAGGTCACGGCGGAGCAGGGAGCCCATGTGCGCCAGCGCCTCGCGGAGCTCCTCCGAACGCTGGTGGGCGAGCTGGCCGTAGCGGTCGAGCAGGCGCACGGCGACCGCCTGGTCCAGCAGGGGGCTGGCCAGGTCGGCGAGGACCTTGCGGCGGCTGAGCCGGAGCGCCATCTCGGCGGGGGCGCGCAACCAGCCGACGCGGAGCCCCGCCCACCCCACCTTGGACAGCGAGTCGACGCTGACGACCTCGGCTCCGCGCGGGGCGTAGGCGGCCAGCGGGGCGGGCTCGTCGGCGGCCCGGATCCCGGTGTAGGCGCTGTCCTCAAGGATCGGAACCCCGTGCCGGGCCGAGAGCTCCCCCAGCTCCCGGCGGCGGGCCACGGACATCAGGGTGCCGGTCGGGTTGTGGTACGAGGGCATCACGTAGAGCAGGTGGGGCGCGTGCCCGGCGAAGGCCCGGCGCACCCCGTTGGCGTCGATCCCCTGGGCGTCCATGGGGACCGGGTGGATCTGGGCGCCCCGGTCGCGCATGAGGTCCAGGCATCCGGCGAAGCTCGGGTCCTCCGACACCACGGGGGAACCCTTGCGCAGGTAGAGCTGGGCGACCAGGGCGACGGCCTGGTGGGCGCCGGTGGTGACCACGATCTGGTCGGGGTGGGTGGGCAGGCCCTGGCGTTCGTAATGGCGTGAGATCGCCTCACGCAGGGCGGGCAGCCCGCGCGGGTAGTAGGTGCCCTCGGCCATGAGGGCGGGCAGGTCCTCGGCCACGACCTCGCGGATGGCCTGCTCGACCCCGGCGAGAGCGGGGGTGCGCAGGCACGACACGGGGATGACGTTCTCGTCGGCGCGCAGGAGGTTGCTGTACATGGGGTTGCCGTTGCCGGCGGCGGCCCACCCGTCGGCGCGCACCGGTGCCCTGGTGCTGCACACCCGGGTGCCGCTGCCCTGGCGGCTCTCCAGGACGTCCTCGCCACGCAGGTGGTCGTAGGCGGAGACGACGGTGGTGCGGCTGATCCGCAGTGCGACGGCCAGGTTCCGCTCGGAGGGCAGCCGCTCCCCCGGGACGAGGGAGCCCTGTTCGACCAGGCCGCGCAGGGACGCGGCCAACCTCCGGTAGAGGGCGCCGGTCCCGGCGGACCAGTTCCCGAGAAGGTCCACGAGCTCGTCGGTACGTCGAACAAGGTCCATTTTCGGCTCCATTGGCTCTATTCGCACTCCGCCTGACTCCCGATACTGGCATCAGACCAACAGAGACCACCAGAGCCAAAGTGGACTCTTTAACAAGGTCCACTTGAACCGGGAGTTCCGATGCGTTCCCTGCTTCCCCAGCCCGCCGCCGATCACCTCAGCACACGCACGAAGGCGGCCAGGATCCGTTGCTCCGTGGCGGAGCCGACCCTCCCCGCGCACTGGACGGTCCTGGTGGAGACCCGCACGGTCACCGGTGAGCGCCACCATCTTCAAGCCCTCGTCGGTGCGCTACGGGAACAGGCCAAGGACCATTTGGGATACCTGGGAGAAGTCCACTTCTTCGACCAGGGGGACCGTGTGCGCGTGGTGAGCCTGTGGCGCTCCCCCGCTGACCTGCGCTCCTTCGTGGAGGAGACCCATCGGGAGGTCCTCGCCTACCGTGCGGCGGCCGGCGGTTTCCCCACCGTGGAACGGGCCCTGTGGTGGTCCACGGCGGGGACCGGGATCACCGCGGCGGAGGCCGAGGAGCGCGCCGAACAGCTGCGGACACGCGGCCCCGGCCCGCGGGCCTTCACCCTGGGCTCCCCGGTCCCCGCCCCCGCCTGAGGCCCCGGTACCGCACGGTCCGTCCCACACGGCCGGGCCCTGACCAGCGCGTTCAGGGAGGGTGGGACCGCTCTGCCCCTGCGGGGTGCACGCCCGGGGCGGCCAGGACGGCGTCCAGGGCACGGGCGTCGATCTGGCGCCCCACCCACCGGGCGCGGCGGACCAGGAACTCCAGTTCGTCCGACTCCGGGGGGCGCAGTTCGCGCCTGGTGCGGCGTCCGGCCCGTTCCCGTCCCACCTCGGCGAGGCGGAGGGCGTAGGCCTCCAGGACCTGGATCCGGACCTCCAGCGGGTCGACGAGGGCGACGTCCCACCAGGGCGCCTCCGGGGCGTCCCCCTCCCTGGCCCCGAGTTCCCGGGCCACCGCCCACTCGGTCCGGGCCACGAGGTCCCGGCTGAGGTCGCGGTCCACCAGGGCCTCACGGACCAGCGGGGAACGCAGGATCTCGTCGGAGGCGCGCTGGGTCCGGCCCAGGGTCCAACGGCCGGAGTCCCCCAGGTCCGCCGGTTCGACGTAGCGCCCCGGGTGGCGGTCGATGACCTGTTGGGGGCCGGCGAGGCGTCCGACCAGCTCGCGCTCACGTCTGCGGCGGGCGGACAGGGCACCGCCCGGCGCACGGGAGGCCCGTCCGCGCGATCGGCGCAGCAGCAGCGCACGCTGCTCCAGGGCCAGGCGCAACCGGCGGGCCTCCCGTGCGGGCAGCTCCGCGTCCACCACGGGCCGAAGGGACTCGGAGGCGCCGATCATCGGCGGCGCCTCGCCGAACTCGGCCTCCTCCAGCGCGTCTGCGGCCTCCGGCCGCCTCCCCCCGAGCACGGCCCTTCTACGGCTCCCGAAAGCCTCGAAGCGCCTCCTCGCCCTGGTGCGCCGGGTCGGCGGAGGGTCCTCGGAACGCGGTCCGGGGTGTTTGGCCGCCAGAGCCCTGATGCGGTGTCCGCCGTACGCGGTGGCCCCGGGCACCTCCGTCCCGGAACGATCCGGGGCGGGCTCCTCGACGCCGACCGGTTCGAGGGGCCCGCCGAGCCTGCGGCACACCTCGTCGCCGAGCGGGGTGAGGCGTACCCCGTGCTGCCACTGCCAGCTGGCCAGGCCGCGTTTCTTGAGTGCGACGTACACCGGATCGGGCACCTCGGCCGACAGCCGGAGCCCGCCGGAACCGTCGTCCACCGCCTGCCGCAGAGCCTCGCACAGGGTCTCGGAGAGCTTGAGCGTACGACCGTCGTCCAGGGTGATCCTGACCGTGCCCAACGCTTCCGAACCTCCGTGTCCGCGCACCCCCGGGCCCAATGCCTACCCGCGAAGGGCCGGAGGACACCTCGGCCCCGGGGTCAGGCCCCGGAGGCGTCCTCCGGAGCGGCGGGGGCGAGGGGGGCGCCCATGGCGTGGTAGCCGCCGTCCACGTGCATGACCGTGCCCGTGATGGCGCGGGCGGCGGGCGACATCAGGAACAGGGCGGGGCCCGCCACGACCGTGGTGTCCTTGGTGTCCCAGCCCAGCGGCGAGTTGTCCGCCCAGGAGTCGGCGATCTGCGAGAAGCCCGGGATGGAGCCGCCCGCGAGGGACTTGATCGGGCCGGCCGAGATCGTGTTCACCCGGATGCCCTGCGGGCCCAGGTCACGGGCGAGGTAGCGGGCGGAGTTCTCCAGGACGGCCTTGGCCGAGCCCATCCAGTCGTAGACCGGCCAGGCGACGCTGGCGTCGAAGGTCAGCGAGACCACACCGGCGCCCTCGGGGGCCTTGGCGAGCAGGTCGCGCATACCGACGGACAGGGCGGCCAGCGAGTAGCCGGAGATGTGGATCGCCTTGGCCACGTCCTCCCAGTCGGTGTTGAGGAAGTTGCCGCCCAGGGCGGACTCGGGCGCGTAGGCGATGGCGTGCAGCAGGCCGTCCACGTGGTCCCAGTGCTCGCCGACCGCCTCGGCGGTGGCGGTGATCTGCTCGGGGTCGGTGACGTCCATGGGCAGGACGGCCACGGGCTCCTTGGGCAGCCGCTTGGCGATGCGCTCGCAGATGGAGAAGGCGCGGCCGGGCGGGTTGGTCAGGATCACCTCGTGCCCCTGGAGCATGGCTTCCTCCGCGATCGCGTAGGCGATGGAGGACTGCGTGGTGATGCCGGTGATGAGCAGGTTCAAGGGGTCCCCTGGAAGGCGGTGTTGTGGCTGGCAGTGGCAACGTATCGGCGCGCGGTGGGGCGCGTCTGCCGTGGAACGGCACAAAGAATCGGGCCCGGGCTTTGAAGGGGTCCGCCAGTGGGCGGGCCGTGGGCGTTCAGACCGCCTCCCCGCCCGGACCCGGCCACGCCCCGCCGAACCCGGCTCCCAGCCCCCGGCGCGCCGCGGCGGTGAACTCCTCCGGGGCCAGGGCGCCCATACCCTCGGGCAGGACCCCCACGAGCGGCCCCGCGCCCGTGCCGGGCAGGTCGGTGAGGTTGCAGCGCATCGCCAGGTCCGGCCGCTGCGGGGCCTGAGGCCAGGATCCGACCAGGACCCCGGCGGGGGCGAGGCCGCGCGAACGCAGCGCCTCGGCGGTCAGGGCGGTGGCGTTGAGGGTGCCCAGTCGGGGGTCGGCCACCACCAGCACCGGGGCGGCCAACAGGACGGCCGCGTCGGCCAGGGTCTGCCCCGCCGCGTTCAACCGGACCAGCAGCCCGCCGGCCCCCTCCACCAGCACCAGGTCGTGTTCGCCGGCCAGGTCGCGCGCGAGGTCCGCGACCTGCCGCGCTTCGGGTCCGTCCAGGCCGACCCGGGCGGCGGCCCGGGCCGGGGCGAGGGGCTCGGGGTAGCGGGCGGTCTCGGCGGTGGTCACCCCGGGGACCAGGCGCGCCACGGTCTGCGCGTCGCCCTCCTCCCCCGGCCCCACCCCGGTCTGGGCGGCCTTGAGCACCGCCACCCGCCGTCCCCGGGCCGCGGCCAGCGCGGCGACGGCGGCCGTGGCCACGGTCTTGCCCACCTCGGTGCCGGTTCCGGTCACCACGAGCACACGGGTCACTGCTGCCCCTCCGCGTCCTCGTCGGCCGCCAACGTGGCAGCGGCCGCGGCGACCATCCCCTCCGCGATGGTCGCGACCTGCTGCTCGGAGCACACGTAGGGCGGCATCGCGTACACGTGCTCGCGGAACGGCCGCAGCCACACCCCGGCCGCCACCGCCGCCCGGGTGGCCTCGCGCATACGCACCGGCCGGTCCAGCTCGATCACCCCGATCGCGCCGAGCACGCGCACCTCCCGCACGCCCGGCAGGCGCTCCGCGGGGGCCAGGCCCCGGCGCAGCCCCGACTCGATCCGGGCCACGTCGCCCCGCCAGTCGCCCCCGGCGAGCAGCTCCACCGACGCCAGGGCTGTCGCGCAGGCCAGCGGGTTGCCCATGAACGTGGGCCCGTGCGCGAGCACCGGGACCTCTCCCCCGGCGATCCCCCGTGCCACCCGGGAGGTGCACAGGGTGGCGGCCAGCGTCATGTACCCGCCGGTCAGCGCCTTGCCCACGCACAGGACGTCGGGAACGACCCCGGCGTGGTCGGCGGCGAACATCTCCCCGGTCCGGCCGAACCCGGTGGCGATCTCGTCGAAGACCAGCAGCAGCCCGTACGTGTCCGCGATCCTGCGCAGCTCCCCGAGGTAGCCGGGGTGGTGGAAGCGCATCCCGCCCGCGCCCTGGACGACGGGCTCGACGATGATCGCGGCCAGCTCTGCGGCGTGTTCCCGGGCCAGAGCCTCGAACTCCGCCAGGTAGTCGGGGTCGGGCCCGGTACCGAACCCGGCGGGCGGTGCGGGCGCGTACACCTGGCCGGGCAGGACGTCCCCCCACAGCGAGTGCATGCCGCCGTCGGGGTCGCACACGCTCATGGCGTGGAAGGTGTCGCCGTGGTAGCCGCCCCGCCAGGTGAGGAACCGGCGGCGTTCGGCGTTGCCGGTGGACCGGTGGTACTGGAGGCACATCTTCATGGCCACCTCCACCGACACCGAGCCGGAGTCGGCGAGGAAGACGTGCTCCAGCCCGTCGGGGGTTATCCCGACCAGGGCCCGGGCCAGCTCGGCGGCGGGGGCGTGGGTCAGCCCGCCGAACATCACGTGGCTGAACCGGTCCACCTGGGCGTGCACGGCGGCGTCGAGTTCGGGGTGGCGGTAGCCGTGGATCGCGGACCACCACGAGGCCATCCCGTCGACCACCCGGTGGTGTTCGCCGTCCGCCCACAGGGTCAGGTGGACTCCCTCCGCGCCGGTGACCACGTAGGGGGTCTCGGCTGCGGGAACGGTCGTGTAGGGGTGCCACAGGTGCGCGCTGTCGGCGGCCCGGACACGGTCGGGGCTGGCCGTCGCTGTGCTGATTCGGGACATGGTGCCCCATTGTTCCCCGCGCGCGGGGACTGGCGCCCCGTACGAGTGAGCCAGGAATCCCCGCCGATTCTTTGTGGGCTTCCACTGGTGACTGGGGGCCTGCCGAACGGCAGAGTCGTATACGCCTCCCTGGCACTCAAGGGACGGGTCGCCCCAGCGGGCTTGGCCGCCGCTGGGTCGACCCGCCAGGGACCTCCCCGCAGGACTGGACCCGCACCGTCGAGCCCCGAGGAGCTCTCACCCGCATGGAACACCTCGACACCGCCCCCCGCCCCTGGCCGCTGCGCGCGGCACGGACGGGGCCGCTACCGGCCGACCACCCCCTGGCGTGGTTGGACGGGGCCGCCGAACGCCGGTCCCGGGCCGGTCTGACCCGCCGCACCGTCCCCAGGCCGCCCTCCGAGGGGCTGCTGGACCTGGCGGGCAACGACTACCTGGGGCTCATGCGCGATCCCCGGGTGGTGGCGGCCGCCGCCGAGGCCGCCCACACCTGGGGCGCGGGCGCCGGAGGTTCGCGGCTGGTCACCGGCGACACGGAACTGCACGGTGAGCTGGAGCGCGAGCTGGCCGCCTTCCACGGCGCGGAGGCCGCCCTGGTGTTCTCCTCGGGGTACACCGCCAATCTGGCGATGGTGACCGCGCTGGGCGCCCCGGCCGCCGGCGAGGCGGAACCTCCCCTGGTGGTGTGCGACCAGTACAACCACGCCTCCCTCATCGACGCCACCCGGCTGGCCAAGGCGGCCGGCGCCCGGGTCGCGGTGTTCCCGCACGGCGACGCCGACCGGGCGGCCGAGCTGCTGTCCGGGGGCGCCGGTCGGCGCCTGCTGCTCAGCGACACCGTGTTCTCGGTCGACGGCGACCTCACCGACCTCCCCTCGCTGGCGGAGGTCGCGCGCACCCACCGGGCGGCACTGCTGTTGGACGACGCCCACGGGCTCGGGGTGGTGGGCCCGGGCGGGCGCGGTGCCGCGGGTGCGGAGCTGGGCGGGGCCGACGACGTGGTGGTGTCGGTGACCCTGTCCAAGTCGTTGGGCGCCCAGGGCGGTGCGGTCCTGGGCTCCCGCCGGGTGATCCGGCACCTGGTGGAGACGGCGCGCACGTTCGTGTTCGACACCGGGTTGGCTCCGGCGGCCGCGGGGGCGGCGCTGGCGGCGCTGCGTGTCCTGCGCGCCGAACCGGAGCGGGCCGAGGCGGTGCGTTCCCGCGCCCGCGAACTGTCCGAGGGGCTCCGTGCCCGGGGGTTGTCGGCCAGCGCCCCGGACGCCGCGGTGGTGTCGGTACCGGCCCCCTCGCCGGAGGCTGCGGTGGACTGGCGTGCGGCCTGTCTGGCGGACGGGGTCCGGGTGGGCTGTTTCCGTCCGCCGTCGGTCCCGGACGGCCGTTCCAGGCTGCGCCTGACCGCCAGCGCCACCCTGGACAACACCGATATCCGCCGTGTTCTCGACGTCATCACGACAAACCGCCCCGGGTAGTCTGGCGGATGGATCTGGGCGTGTGTACACGCGCCCGCACGCCCGCAGACCCGGGAGGCGGTAGGAGACCGTGTCAGCGCGTGATGGTGACCCCCAGGAACCCCAGGACTCCCAGCAACCTCAGGAGCCCCACGAGCCCGAGGAGACCCCGGACGCCCCCGAGGGCGGAGCCGAGGCGACGGGCAAGGGTTCCCCCAGGCGGCGCCGTCGGGCCAGGATCACCCTGGCCGTCGCCTCGCTCCTCGTCCTGACCATGGTGGCCGTCCTGGCCGTGCCCGCCACCCGCAACGGTCTGGTCGACCTGTGGTGCGACGTCACCGGCGGGGTGTGCCCCGGCGAGCCGCTGCCCCCGATCACCGAGGACGAGGAAGAGGACTGGCGGGTCCGGATGGAGCCGGAGGAGGCCGCCCTGTGGGGTAACTACGTGGCCCTGGGCGACTCCTACTCCTCGGGTGACGGTGCCGGGGAGTACGAGGAGGGCACCGCGGAGCCGGGTGAGTGCTGGCGTTCGGAGCACGCCTACCCCAAGGTCATCGAGCGCGAGTTCTCCTTCGAGGGCCACCTGGGCTTCTACGCCTGCAGCAGCCACAAGGGTTCGGACATGCTCAGCCAGATCGGGACCCCCGAGTCCCAGATCGAGCGCGTCACCGAACACACCTCCCTGGTGACCGTCGGCATCGGCGGCAACGACCTCGGGTTCATCCCCGTCCTGCGTACCTGCATCGTGCGGATGCCGCTCCTGGAGCGGACCGGCTGCACGGACCAGGAGGACGAGATCACCGAGAAGATGGAGTCCTTCGACGAGACCCTCACCGAGGTGCTCACGGAGATCCGCGACCGTGCCCCGGACGCCCGCGTGCTCGTTCTCGGCTACCCGCGGCTGTTCCCCGAGGAGCCGCCCGGGATGTACTACACGCTCTCGGTGAGCGACCAGCTGTGGTTGAACTCGGTCGCCGAGCGGTTCAACGACCGGATCAGGGACACCGTCTACCGGGTGGACGGCGACGTGTACGGTTCCCGCCAGGTCGGCAGCGTGGAGTTCGTCAACGTCTTCACCGCGCTCACCGGCTACGAGGTCAGCGAGGAGGAAGCCTGGCTGAACGGGATCGTCCTCGGCCAGCTGGGCGAGGGGCTGCGTGTGGACCGGGCGAGCTTCCACCCGACCGCCGAGGGGCAGCGCTCCGTGGCCGAACGCGTGCGGCTCCAGATCGAGGAGGGCCCCGAGCGGGTGCTGTACACGTCCCGGGAAACCCTGGAGGGCGTCAGCTCCGAGGTGCTCAGCAGCGAACTCGGCGGCCCGCTGGACCCCGCCAACGGCGAACCCGAGGAGGCCGCCGAAGCCACCGAGGGCGCTGCCGAAGGCACCGCCGAAGCCGACTCCTAGGACACACGCCCCGCCGCGGCGATGAGTTCTCCGGCCCCGGCGAGTCATACCTACATGCCATCGCCCAGTGCACAGGAGGAACACGTGACTCAGATGCTGAGGGTCCAGAACTTCACCGTCTCCAGCGACGGGATCGGCGCCGGCGAGGAGCAGAGCCGCGAAAGGCCGTTCGGCCACGTCGATCCGGGTGGGTTGTTCTCCTGGGCGGGGGCCACGGCGAGCTGGCCGGGCCGCACCGACCCGGGAGGCAGCCGGGGCCTCGACGACTACTTCACACGGGACTTCACACACAACGTCGGTGCCGAGATCATGGGCCGCAACAAGTTCGGCCCCCAGCGCGGCCCCTGGAAGGACCACGAGTGGCTCGGCTGGTGGGGTGACGAGCCCCCGTTCCACACCCCGGTCTTCGTCATGACCCACCACAAGCGCCCGTCGTTCACGCTCTCCGACACCACGTTCCACTTCGTCGGCGGCGACCCGGCCGCCGTCCTCGAGCAGGCACGGGATGCGGCGCGAGGCAAGGACGTCCGGCTCGGCGGCGGGGTCACCACCATCCGGCAGTTCCTCGACGCCGACCTCGTCGACACCCTGCACGTGGCGGTCTCACCGGTGAAGCTCGGATCCGGTCTGCGGCTCTGGGAGTCACCCGACGAACTGCTCGACCGCTTCCACCTGGAGGTCGTGCCCAGCCCGAGCGGTGTGGCGCACCACCTCTTCTGGCGGAGGTGACACGCGGGATCGGCACGGGGCCCGCCCGGATCGGATCCGGGCGGGCCCCGCAGTCTCAGCTATCCCCTGCGTCCCGTACGTTCCCTTCGTACGGTGGTACGCGCTACCGCTTCTCGGCCTTCAGTTCGGCGATGACCTCGGCGAAGCGGTCCAGCCCCCAGTTGAGGTCCTCCTCGCTGACGACCAGCGGCGGGGACATCCGCACGGTCGAACCGTGGGTGTCCTTGACCAGCACCCCGTGCTCGGCGAGGCGCCTGCACAGCTCCTTGCCCGAGGCCAGTTCGGGGTCGACGTCCACGCCGGCCCACAGGCCGATGCTGCGTGCCGACACCACTCCGTCACCGACGAACCCGTCCAACCTGCGGCGGAGCACCTCACCCAGTTTCCGGGCGTTCTCCAGGTAGGGGCCCTCGGTCAGCATCCGGACGACCGTACTGCCCACCGCCCCGGCGAGCGGGTTGCCGCCGAAGGTACTGCCGTGCTGGCCGGGCTGGATGACGCCGAGGACGTCCTCGTCGGCCACCATCGCCGACACCGGAAGGATGCCGCCGCCCAGCGCCTTGCCGAACAGGTAGGCGTCCGGAACGACACCGGTGTGCTCGCAGGCCCGGATGGTTCCCGTGCGGCCCAGGCCGGACTGCACCTCGTCGGCGATGAACAGCACCTGGTTGTCGTCGCAGATCTCCCGGACCCGGGGCAGGTAGTCCTCGGGCGGCACGATCACGCCGGCCTCGCCCTGGACCGGTTCGATGAGCACCGCCACCGTGGTGTGGTCGACCGCCTCCTCGATGGCCTTCGCGTCCCCGTAGGCCACCGAGCGGAACCCCGGAGTGTAGGGACCGAAGCCGGTCTTCGCCTCGGGGTCCGAGGAGAAGGAGATGATCGTGGTGGTGCGCCCGTGGAAGTTGGCGCCCGCCACGACGATGGTCGCCTGGTTCTCCGGAACGCCCTTGACCTCGTAGCCCCACTTGCGGGCCACCTTGATGCCGGTCTCCACCGCCTCGGCACCGGTGTTCATCGGCAGGACCTTCTGCTTGTCGACCATGTCGGCCAGGGCGCTCACCCAGGGGCCGAACCGGTCGTTGTAGAAGGCCCGGCTGGTCAGTGTCACCCGGTCGAGCTGGGCGTGCGCGGTCGCCAGGAGGTCGGGGTTGTGGTGGCCGAAGTTCATGGCCGAGTAGCCGGCCAGGCAGTCGAGGTACCGCTTTCCCTCCACGTCGGTCACCCAGGCGCCACGGCCTTCGGCGATCACGACGGGCAGGGGTGAGTAGTTGTGTGCGGACCTCGCCTGGGCGAGTTCGATGTGGTCCGCGCTGGAGAGTCCCTGTCCGCCGGGGTTTCCGACGGAGTCCTGCTGTCCCAGGTTCTGGGTGGTCATCTAGCCGCTCCGATCACCATTGACCGATGTCAGACATCAGACAGTAGATACCCACCGTGGAGCCCGGTAGAGCCCCGGCGGCGGGATCCCCAAGAGTTGAGCAGATGATCCGGTGAGCACACAAGGGGTGGCACATCTCACCGTTGCGCGGCCGGGCCCGAAACCTGAGCGCGTTCCGGGGCCGCACCCGCCCTGAGCGGGGGCTGCCCGGCCCTGTCCCCGGAAGGGGTGACGGGGGACGGTTACGCAGGTGACGCGGTCCACAGCCCCCACCGCGATCGGGCCGCCCGCCGAGGGGTACGTTCGCTCCTACCAGTCACAGCCGCCTCGAGTGTCCTCACCGGGGACGGCCGCCCGCGATCGTCAGGGAGGTCACCAGACGTGCCCCATCACGCGTCCCCGGACAGCCCCTTCTCCCTCTCCGGCCTCATGGCCGCGGTGGCCGACGCCGTCCCGGACCGAATCGCCCTGGTCGCCGGGCCCCGGCGGCTCACCTACCGAGCCCTGGACGAGCGTTCCACACGTCTGGCGCAGCACCTGGTCGCGGCCGGGGTACGCCCCGGTGAGAACGTGGCGGTCCTGTCCTTCAACCGGGCGGAGTGGGTCGAGTCGTTCCTGGGCGTGCTGCGCGCGGGCGCGGTTCCGGTGAACGTGAACTACCGGTACGTGGCGGGCGAGCTGCGGCACGTGCTCTCGGACTCGCACGCGGTCGCCCTGATCGCCGAGGACTCCCTGGCCGCGACGGTGACGGCGATCCTGCCCGACCTCCCCCGGCTCCGGCACGTGCTGCTGTTGGAGGACGGCTCGGCGCGTGACGCGTCGTTGGCGGGCGCGGACTACGAGGAGGCGCTCGCCGCCCAGGAGGGCTCCGCCGGCCAGAGCACGGGCGGCACCGGCGGTCCGGGCGCAGCGCCACTGCCCGCGACCAGCGGCGAGGACCACTACCTGCTCTACACCGGCGGCACCACCGGCTACCCCAAGGGGGTGCTGTGGCGCCAGGCGGACATCTTCCGTGCAGCGGTGGAGCGGCGCTCCCCGGGCACCCCGCGTGCCCGGACACCCAAGGACGTGGCCGACCGCGCCGCCCGCTGCTTCCCGCAGCGGATGCTGGTGCTGGGCCCGCTGATGCACGCGGCCGGCCAGTGGAACGCGTTGAGCATGCTGCTGTGCGGCAAGCGCGTGGTGCTGTCCACCGACCGCAGCTTCCGTCCGGACCGGGTGCTGGAGCTGGCCCACCGGGAGGGCGTGCACGCCGTGCAGCTGGTGGGTGACGCGATGGCCCGACCGCTGGCCAGGCACCTGCTGACCGAACCCTCCCTGTGCCCCGACCTCACCTCGGTGCGTTCCGGCGGCACTCCGCTGACGCCTGCGGTGCGCGGGCTGTGGCGGGCGTGGCGCGAGGACGTCGCCCTGGCCGACGCCTACGGGGGATCGGAGACGGGTGTGTGCGGTTCGGCGACCGCCCCCGACGCGGAGGAGACCGTCACCTCTCCGGACCGGCGCAGTTTCACCATGGGCGGCAGCATCGCGGTGCTCGACGGGTCGCTGCGCCCACTGGCCCCGGGTTCGGCCGAGGTCGGCCGCATCGCGCGAACCGGTCGGATCCCGCTGGGCTACTACAACGATCCGATCGCCACCGCACGCACCTTCCCCACTGACGGGGAGGGGCGGCGCTGGGCCCTGTCGGGCGACTACGGCACCCGGGCCGCGGACGGTTCGATCGTGCTGCTGGGGCGGGGCAGCGTCGTCATCAACACCGCGGGGGAGAAGGTCTACCCCGAGGAGGTGGAGGCGGTGCTGAAGGCGCACCCGTCGGTGGACGACGTGATCGTGGTGCCCGCACCGGACGAGACGCTCGGCCAGCGGGTGACGGCGCTGGTGTCGCTGGCTCCCGGGGCCTCCCCGCACGAGGACGCGCTGCGCGCGCACTGCCGGGTCCGGCTGGCCGGGTTCAAGGTGCCCCGGACCGTGCACTTCGTGGACCGGGTGCGGCGCACCGCCGTGGGCAAGCAGGACTACCGGTGGGCCGCGTCGGTGGCCGGCGAGGGGACCGCGGCGCTCGCCCCGTGATCCCGGGGCGCCCGCCCCGGGCTCCGGCGGCCCCGCCCGCGAAGCCCCGTCTCCGCCTTCCCTGACGGACCCCCCTTTTCGGCCTCGAAGCCGACACATACAACCCCAGCCGAAACCTCGATTTTCTGGGTGCACGAGCGCCTGTTCCTCCTCCGGTCACCGCTAGACTTGGCGCTGCCCGGCCCTGGGCCCGACGGCTCCCCTCCCCCATCACGCGGCCCGGGCCGTCAGAACTCGGCGCGGATCCGTGCATCGGGCCCAGAAGCGGTCACCACACGGGTCCGCGCGGACCAGCACCCCTACCCCCGCCGGTCTACCGTGGAGAACGGGACCGGCGGCCCCATCAGGACGGAGGACGGCGCCCCTCCCGGGAGTCCCCGGGCACGCGCCCGACAACATGGCCAAGTCAGTAGGCTCCTACATCTTCAACGCGGTGCGCGGCGGGGCCGTGGGCACCTCAGAGGCGCTGCCCGGTATCAGCGGCGGCACGGTCGCCCTGATCGTCGGCCTCTACGACCAGCTGATCGGCGGCGCCGGCCACATGGTCAGCGGGATCAAGCGCTACCTCACCGACGTCCCGCGCGGCCGCGGCAAGGACCGAGCCATGGCTCAGTTCCGCCAGGTGGAATGGTCCGTCCTGGTTCCCGCGCTGATCGGGATGGCGGTGGCCCTGGTGCTGGCGCTGCTGCTCATCGCCCCGTTGGTCGAGGAGTACACCCAGTACGCCTACGCCATCTTCTTCGGGCTCGTGCTGGCCTGCCTGTGGATCCCCTACACCGGTGCCGGCCGTAGCTGGCGGGCGGGCCACTACCTGATCGCCCTGGCCTTCGCAGCCCTCACCTTCTTCCTGACCGGCCTCCCGGGCGCCAACCTGCCCACGCACCCGGTGGTGGTCTTCCTCGTCGCCTCGGTCGCGATCTGCGCACTGGTCCTGCCGGGCCTGTCCGGCTCCTTCATCCTGCTGACCGTCGGCCTGTACGGGCCGACCAAGGACGCGGTGGGGAACCTCGACTTCGTCTACCTGGGCACCTTCGCCCTGGGCATGGTGACGGGCCTGGCGGTCTTCGTGAAGGTCCTCCAGTACCTCCTGGAGAACTTCCACCACATGACCCTGGTGGTCCTGACCGGCCTGATGGCGGGTTCCCTGCGGGCCCTGTGGCCCTGGCAGAACGAGGAGCGGGAGATCCTCCCCGCCACCGACGTCCCGGTGACGGTCACCCTCATGGTGATCGGCTTCGCCGTCATCGTCGGGGCCATCGTCTGGGAACGCCGCAAGCGGGAGCGGTTGGAGGCCGCCCAGCACCGACCGGACGTCACCGTCCACTGACCGGAACCGCCGGCCCAAGGGCCCAGGCGCGCCAACGCCTCCCGGGACCTCGGTTAGGGTCGGAACCACCACGAACACATACGGATGCCGGGGCCGCGGGGCCCCGGCGGCGCGGGGTGCCGGAGACAGACCTGCCGGCTGAGAGCACACCCGTCGAACCTGCCCTAGTTAGCACTAGCGAAGGAACGCCCATGAGCGCGTACAACGTCGTGTCCATCGCAGGAAGCGACCCCAGCGGGGGCGCCGGCGTCCAGGCCGACCTGAAGTCGTTCTCCGCCCACGGGGTCTACGGAATGACCGTGTTGACGGCGTTGACCGCCCAGTCCACACGCGGGGTCACCGGGGTGCACGGTGTCCCCGCGTCGTTCGTCACCGACCAGATGGACACCCTGTTCTCCGACGCGACCGTGCACGCGGTCAAGGTGGGGATGCTGTCGACCTCCGAGGTCACCGAGGCGGTCGCGGCGGCCGTGGACCGGTACGAGCTGCCGAACGTGGTGGTGGATCCGGTGATGGTGGCCAAGAGCGGTGACCGGCTGTTGGAGAGCTCCGCGATCGAGGCGCTGCGCAGCGAACTGCTGCCGCGTGCGGACCTGATCACCCCGAACCTGCCCGAGGCCGCCGACCTGCTCGGCGAGGCCGAGGCCACCGACCTCAAGCAGATGCGCGACCAGGCCGAGCGCCTGCTGGAGCTGGGCCCGCGCCGCGTCCTGATCAAGGGCGGGCACCTTTCGGGCGAGGAGAGCGTGGACCTGCTGGTCGACGGGGTGACGGAGCCGGTGGAGTTCCGGGCCGGGAGGGTGGACACCCGCAACACCCACGGCACCGGCTGCACCCTGTCGTCCTCGATCGCCGCCCTCCTCCCGCAGCGCCCGGACACGGTGACCGCCGTGGCCGACGCCAAGGATTACCTGACCCGGGCCCTGATCCGTGCCGGGGAGATCGACGCCGGCGGCGGCCAGGGCCCCGTGCACCATTTCCACCTCTGGTGGTAGCAGGCACAGCCACCTCTGGTGGTAGCAGGCACAGCCACCTCCGGTGGTAGCAGGCACAGCCACCTCCGGTGGTAGCAGGCACAGCCACCCCTGGTAGCGGCAGGCACAACCACCTCCGGTGGTGGCAGGGCGACCGCCCCCGAACCGTCCCTGGTACCAGGAGTCGCAGCCGCCCCCGGCCGGGGAGACACGAAGGGGGACCGGCCGCTGCGGCCGGTCCCCCTCCTGTCAGCCCGCCGGGTGCGCGGGGACGGGTGCGCTTCTGCGGGGCGCGCGAACGCCCCTAGCCGCGCACGTCGTCCATGACGGCGTCCGGGTCGCGCCAGTCGGGGTGGTCGAAGAACTTCTTGGTCTCCGCGACGATGACCGGCGACAGGAGCAGCAGGCCGACCAGGTTGGGCAGCGCCATCAGGCCGTTGGCGATGTCGCTGAACAGCCAGACCGAGTCGAGGCTGGCCACCGACCCGACGAAGATGATCACGATGAACACCAGGCGGTAGGGCAGGACGAGCCCGCGGCCGCCCAGGAACTCCACGCAGCGCTCTCCGTAGTAGGCCCAGCCGAGCAGGGTGCTGAAGGCGAACACCGCCACCGCGATCGCCACGACGTAGGCGCCGGCGGAGCCGAACGCCGGGCTGATGGTCCCCAGGCCCTCGGTCAGCGCCTGCGAGGTGAGCAGGGAACCGTCCTCGGGGTTCTCCACCTGCCACACACCGGTGGTGATGATGACCAGGCAGGTCATGCTGACCACGATGATGGTGTCGATGAAGGTCTGGGTCATGGAGACCATGGCCTGGCGGACCGGCTGGGTGGTCTTGGCCGCGGCGGCCGCGATGCCGCCGGTGCCCAGACCGGACTCGTTGGAGAAGATGCCGCGGGCGAAGCCCATCTGGATGGCGAGCATGACACCGGCCCCGACGAAGCCGCCGGTGGCGGAGGTCCCGGTGAAGGCGCTGACGACGACCAGCTGCAGCGCGGGCAGGATCGCGGCCCAGTTGACGATGAGCACGAGGAGGCAGATGCCGACGTAGCCGACGATCATGACCGGCACCAGTGCGGAGGTGACCCGCCCGATGCTCTTGATCCCGCCGAGGATGACGGCTCCGGCGAGCAGCATCAGGACCAGGCCGATGATCCACGGCTCCACGCCGGTGACGCTGTTCACCTGCTGGGCGACGGTGTTGGCCTGGGTGCCGTTGCCGATACCGAAGGCGGCGATGGCGCCGAAGACCGCGAAGGCGACGCCGAGGAAGGTCCCCAGACCGCCCTTGATGCCGTGCTTCAGGTAGTACATCGGTCCACCGCTCTGTTCGCCCTTGGCGTCGGTGCGGCGGAACTTCACCCCCAGGAGGGCTTCGCTGTACTTGGTGGCCATCCCGAAGATGCCGATGACCCACATCCAGAACAGCGCGCCCGGGCCGCCGATGCCGATGGCAAGCGCCGCGCCGGCGATGTTGCCGACACCGACGGTGGCGGCGAGGGCGGTGCTCAGCGCCTGGTAGTGCGAGATGTCGCCCTCGACGGAGGCGTCCTCCTTGCGCCGGACCAGGGCCAGCCAGAGCGCGTGTGGCAGCTTGAACAGCTGGAGGAGGCGCAGACGGATGGTGAGGTAGACGCCGACACCCAGCAGCAGCGGAATGAGGACGAAGGGTCCCCAGATGATGCCGCTGACGATGTCAGCCATCTCAAGGAGTTGGTCCACGGGGGATCTCCCTTTCGGTGAGTGTGTGGGGCCGAGGAAGCCAGAGGTGGAACGGGGGACCAGCGCCCTCGGGATCGCGCTGGCACCGGTGTGCGCTGCGGCGATATCGGCAAAGAATGGCACCGAAGCGTAACGAACGAATCACGTGTGGTCCACATGCGCGTTGCGCCGCCCCAGCGCCTGTTTCGGTGTGCCCTGGTTCGGTCAGTTCTCCCGTTCTTCGCCCTGCTCCTCGTCCTGGGCGAGTGCGAGCCTGCTGAGCGCGGCGGCAGCGGCCTCCGGGTCCGCCCCCTGACCCACGGCCACCCCGAGCAGGTAGGTCGTGAGCGGTGCCGCGGGCCGGGCCACGGAGTGAGCTGCGTCGCGCGCGAGATCGAGAACGCGGTCGACGTCGGTCTTCCGGAGGGGGTCGGTCCCGGTGAGGTCCAGCTCAGCTCGGACCAGCTCGGACCATTCCACGAGGGTCACCGCGCAACTCCTTAGTGCACTCATCTTGTTACTTTTAGTGATCATAGCGAGTTCCGGGTCACCAGCCGGCCAGTTGACCGTGCGGACGGCGTCACCGGCTGATCGACCAACCCGTGTCGGGCCTTCGGACACGGTTCTCCCGCCCGGCGGTCCCGGTTCACCCTCCGACCCTAGCGTCGAAAGAAGCGACACCTCGGCGTTGGGAGCCCCCGCATGTCCCCCACACCCCTGCCCGCCGTCCACCGTCCGCCGCTACGCGTGGCGATCGTGGCCGAGTCCTTCCTGCCACAGGTCAACGGAGTCACCAACTCCGTGTGCCGGATCGCCGAACACCTCGCCGCCGAAGGGCACCAGGCCCTCGTGCTGGCCCCCGGACACGGGCCCGCCTCGTACGCGGGCTTCCCCGTACTGCGGATGCCCGCCCTCCCCCTGCCCGTCTACCGTGACTTCCCGGTCGGCCTGCCCTCCCGCAGGACGATGACCGCCGCGATCCGGGCCTTCGCCCCCGACGTACTCCACCTGGCCTCCCCCGCGCTGTTCGGCGCGACCGCCGTGGACGTGGCCCGAAGGTGGGCGCTGCCGACCGTGGCGGCCTTCCAGACCGACCTGCCCGGGTTCGCCGGACGCTACGGCCTTCCCGGCTCCGACGCCCTGTGGTCCCTGCTGCGCCGGACGCACTCCGCCGTGGACCGCACCCTGGTCCCCTCCTCCGCCACGATGGAGGCCCTCTCGGCCCGGGGGTTCCCCCGGTTGAACCTGTGGCGGCGCGGTGTGGACACCGTGCGTTTCTCCCCCGACCACCGCTCCGAGGAGCTGCGCCGACGCCTGGCGCCGAACGGGGAGGCGATCGTGGGATACGTCGGCCGCCTGTCCCGGGACAAGCGCGTGGACCTGCTGGCCCACCTGGCCAGGCTCCGCGGTGTCCGTCTGGTGGTGGTCGGCGACGGCCCCGAACGGGCCCGGCTGCGCCGCCTGCTGCCCGACGCCGTTTTCACCGGCCAGCGCACCGGACGGGACCTGTCGCGGCTGTACGCGGCCATGGACGTGTTCGTGCACACGGGAGCGGACGAGACCTTCTGCCAGACCGTCCAGGAGGCGCTGGCCTCCGGTGTGCCGGTGGTGGCCCCGGCGGCCGGCGGTCCGCTGGACCTGGTCCTGCCCGAGCGCAACGGGTTGCTGTACGCGCCGGACTCGGTCCGGGAGCTGCGGGTGGCGGTGGGCCGACTGGTGCACAACCGCCAGGTGCGGGCGCGGATGGCTGCCGGGACCCGGCCGTCGGTGGCGCACCGGACCTGGGCCTCGGTCAACACGGAGCTGGTGGAGCACTACCGGGCGGTGATCGCGCCCAGCCACGAGCTGGCCGCCCGCCGGGCGCACGAGGCGCACACGCCCTGACCCGGGTCAGGCCCGGGCACGGATCGGGTTCGGGCACGGGCCGGGTTCGAGGCCGTGCGGAACACGAAGCCGGGAAACACGGACCCGGCACGGATCGGAAAAGGTAACGGGACCCTCCCTGGGAGAGATAGGGAGGGTCCCGTCGTCTGTGCCCGCCTCGCCCCCTTCACGTGACGGACACGGTTTCGGGGGCGGTCGCCGGGTCAGTGCACCGGCTGGGCGACCGCCTGCGGGGCCGGGATGACCGTGTTGGGAACTTCGGACAGCAGCGATCCCAGGACCTCCGCCAACCGGTCCAGGTGGGCGCGGATCCACGGCAGGGCCAGCGGGTCCCCGGCGGCCAGGGCCGCGTAGCGCCGGTCCTCGGAGTCCCCGTACAGGAGGCTGGTGGCCACCCGCATGCGCAGGGCGGCAGAGCTCTCACCGAACTCGACGGCGGGCAGGACTCCCATGCCGTACCGCTCCAGGAGGAGCCCGGTCAGTTCTGGTCCGGTGGCCACGCCGTGCAGCGCGGCCAGCCGTTCGCGGACCGGCTCGAAGTCCGGGTAGAGGTAGAAGGCCGCGCTCGGAGCCGCGACCGCTGCTCCGGCCCTGGTGAAGACATCGGCAACGGCGCGGGCCACGATGCCGTGCAGGCGGCGGCTGCGGTCGATGTGGTCCCGGAGCTCGGCGGGCTCGGTGAAGGCGTGGGCGGCCGCCTGCTGGACCGGCGCCGCAGGACTCGACCAGATCTCGCTGGCCACACCGAGCAGCCCGCCGCGCAGGCGGCGGCCGATCTCGGAGTCGGGCAGGCGCAGCACACCGATCCGCCAACCGCCCAGGGCAAGGTTCTTGCTCAGGCCGGTCGAGACGACCGTGCGCTCGGGCGCGTACTCGGCGGGGCTGTGCACGACGGCGCCCTCCCGCTCCCCCTCTCCCGGGTGGACCAGGTCGCGGTAGATCTCGTCGGAGATGATGACCAGGTCGAGCTCCCGGGCGACCTCGGACAGGCGCCGTACCGTCTCGGCGTCGGCGACGGTCCCGGTCGGGTTGTCCGGAACGGTGACGACCACCGCGTTGACGGTGCGCCCCTGTTCCCGGGCGTCGGTGACCGCGGCGTGCAGGAGGTCGGGCTGGGGTACGCCGCCCTGGCCGGTGGCGGTCGGCACCATGACGGGGCGCTGGCCGACGAGCCGGCTCTGCGCGGCGTAACTCACCCAGCTGGGCGCGGCGATGGCGGTGTCGCCGCCGATCTCCAGAAGAAGGCTGTACAGCAGGGGCTTGCTGCCGGGCCCCGCGATGACCGTGTCGGGGTCGGTGGGCAGACCGCGGCGGGCCCAGTACCCGGCGGCCGCCTCACGCAGGGCGGCGGAACCGGCGACGGGCCCGTAGGCGTTGGCGCCGTTGCTCGCCGAGAGCTGCTCCCGCATGACCGGGTGCACCGGCAAACCCGCCTCACCGAACCCGAGCGGAAGCACGCGCACCCCCTGGCGGCGCTTGTCGTTGAGAGCTTCGTTCACGGCGAGGGTCGCGGACACAGTGACGGTCATGGATGACTCATCTCCGGCTTGTCGTTAGGCACCGGCCACCGGTTGAGCTGTGACTCCGTCCAGCTGGTGGCCTTCGACCACAAGCCTGCCCAGGATCTGCCATCAGTACAAGCGAGTCTTTGCGATGCTGAGCATAAGCTGTTCTTATGCTTGATCTTCGACGCCTCCAGCTCCTCCGCGAGTTCAGCGCCCGCGGCACCATCGCCGCGACCGCGAGTGCCCTCGGTTACACGCCTTCGGCCGTCTCCCAACAACTCGCCGCCCTCGAACGGGAGACGGGGGTGGCGCTCCTGGACCGGTCCCCGCGAGGGGCCGAGCTGACCGACGCCGGCCAGCTCCTGGTGAACCAGTCCGAGGAGATCCTGGCCCTGGTGGAGGCGACCGAGTCAGTACTCGCCGAACAGGCGGACATCGCCCTGGGAGTGGTGACCGTCACGGCCTTCCCGACCGCCGCGGTGGCCTTCGCCCCGCTGCTGGCCCCTCCTCTGCGCAGCCATGAGGGGATGCAGCTGGTGCTTCGGCAGACGCTGCTGGCGACCGGCACCCAGAAGGTGCGCTCCCGCGAGGTCGACATCGCGCTGGTCGATGACTGGACCGGCCAACACCCCGGACGGGGACCCGACAGCGGCCTGCGCCACGTGCACCTGTTGCGGGACCCCATGGTGCTCGCGGTTCCGGAGGACCACAGGCTGGCCGACACGGAGGTACCGCTGGTCCTGGACCAGATGCTGGGCGAGTCGTGGATCGTGGCACCGGAGGGTGAGCGTTCGCGCTACGGAACCGAGAAGCTGTTCGCCGAGGCCGGCGGGTTGCCCGCGGCCACGTGGGAGTTCGAGGGGCTGGGCACGATCCTGAGCCTGGTCTCCCGGGGCATCGGGATCGCGGCGGTTCCGGCGCTGGCCATGGTGGGCGCCCCCGCGGGACTGGTCTACCGACAGCTGCCCTCTCCGCCGGAGCGGCACGTGTACGCGGTCCTGCGTCCGGCCTCGTTGCGGCGCCCGGCCGTCCAGGTCACCCTGGCCGCCCTGCGCGACGCCGCCCGCAGTGTGGAGGAGGAACTGAGTCCGGTCTCCCCCCGGGTCCAGGGCCCGCCGAGGTAGCGCGGTCGGCCGCCCCCGGGCCCGGCACCGGGTTCGGGGACGGCCGGGAGGTCGCGGATGCCCGGACGCGGCAGTCGGGTGGGGACGCCCAGACGCGGTAGCCGGGCGGGGAATGCCGGGACGCGGTAGCCGGGTGGGGACGGGAACGGGGCTCGGGACAGCCAGGGGTGACGGAGCGACTGGAGTTCCGGAGCAGCTGGAGGGACGGAGCGGCTGGAGGGACGGAGCGGCTGGAAACGGAGATCGGCCCGCCCCCAACCGGGACGGGCCGTGTTCTGTCTCGTTCGTGCCGGTTTCCAGGGTCAGCACCGGTCACGTGTCGTTACCCTTCCGACGCGCCTTGTCGATCCTGCGGCGGAGCTTACGACAGACGTGGCGAGCTCGGTCGCGGTCGTCGCGGGCGTTCCACCAGCGCGCGTAGGCTTCCAGTCTTCTTTTGCGCAGGGACTCAAGCTCGGCCTCCATCCGGTTCACCCGGTGCTCCAGGTCGATGCGCTCGCGTTCGAACGACGACATGTCACGCTCGTGGAACCCTGCCTCACGTTCGGCGCTGACCAGCCGATCCGTGAGGCCCTCGGTGACGTTTCCGCCCCGGGCGATCCGGCCGACGCCGGCTTGTCCGCTGATGCCTTCGAACCACACAGTCTCTGGTCTTTCCGGAAACAGCCCATCATCACCGATGGCTACGCAAAGAATACGGAAAGTGGCAAAAAGGACTTTTTGGCTATGCTTCGCTTGCCTTCCTCGAACCGCCCCCACGGGTCGGCACCAGGGAGCCGCGACGACCCCGCTCGCCGACGACGCCGGCGGCCCCGCCCACGCGAAGCAGGCGACCCACGCGCACCGGGCGGACTGGGCGGAACTGACCCGTCTTCGCCCGGGAACCGGGTATCGGACGGCTCCGATCGAGAGGGCGCTCGGGACCGATTGACGGACGGCCTGTGCCCTCGCTCCCTAACGTGGCACTATGTCCGTAATTGGTCTAGACCGGACAGGAGCAGTAACCCGTGCCTGACTCTCCCCACCCCGACGTCCCCTCCCTGCTGCCGCGCCCCCAGAAGGTGGAGGCCTCCGGGTTCGACGGCCTCACCCTCACCGCGGCCACCCGTGTCTCGGCCGACCGCGCGGCACGGGGCACACTCACCTGGCTCCAGCGCGAACTGGGCGCCGCCACCGGCCTGCCACTGGCCACCGGCGACGAGGAGAACGCCCAGATCCGTCTGAGCGTCGACCCCGGTGCCGGACTCGGCCGGGAGGGCTACCGCCTCATCATCGACTCCGAGGGCGCGATCGTGGTCGGCAACGAGCCCGCGGGCGTGTTCTACGGGGCGCAGACGCTCCGCCAACTGCTGCCCCCCGACGCCTACCGCACGGCACCCCTGGGCAGGGCCGAGTGGCGTCTGCCCGCGATCAGCATCACCGACGCCCCCCGCTTCCGCTGGCGCGGCGCCATGCTCGACATCGCCCGCCACTTCCAGCCCAAGCGCGAGATCCTGCGTTTCATCGACCTGCTCGCACTGCACAAACTCAACGTGCTGCACCTGCACCTGACCGACGACCAGGGATGGCGGGTCGAGATCCGCCGCTACCCCAAGCTGACCGAGGCAGCCTCCTGGCGCACCCGGAGCCAGCTGGGGGTCTCCAAACCGCCCGTGTTCGACAACCGCCCGCACGGCGGCTTCCTCACCCAGGACGACATCCGCGAGATCGTCGCCTACGCCGACGCCCGGCACGTCGCGGTGGTCCCGGAGATCGACGTCCCCGGACACTCCCAGGCGGCCATCCACGCCTACCCCGAACTCGGGGAGGCCGGCGAGATCCCGGTCGGCACCCAGTGGGGCGTCTTCGACGAAGTCCTCGCGGTCACCGACAACGTCCTGGAGTTCTACCGCAACGTCCTCGACGAGATCCTCGAACTGTTCCCCAGCACGTACGTGCACGTGGGCGGCGACGAGTGCCCCAAGACCCAGTGGCGGAACAGCGCCTCGGCCCAGCAGCGCATCAGGGAGGAGGGCCTGGCCGACGAGGACGAGCTGCAGAGCTGGTTCATCCGCCAACTGGACGACCACCTCACCAAGCGCGGCCGCCGTCTGGTCGGCTGGGACGAGATCCTGGAGGGGTGGCTCCTGGAGGGGCAAGGGGAGCAGGAAGCCCAGGAGAGGCAGGAGACACGGAATGGGGGTGACGCGGCCGAGGGCAGGGGCGGGCGTCGGGCGGGTCTGGCCCCGGGCGCCACGGTGATGTCCTGGCGCGGTGAGGAGGGCGGAATCGCGGCCGCCCGCGCCGGACACGACGTGGTCATGGCACCCACCGCCACCTCCTACCTGGACTACAAGCAGTCCGACAGCCCGGACGAGCCGGTCCCGGTCGGCACACTGCTGCGCTGGGAGGACGTGTACGCGAGCGAACCCGTCCCCGCCGGCCTCACCGAGGAGGAGGCCCGGCACGTCCTGGGCGCCCAGGTCAACCTGTGGAGCGAGCACATCGACAGCCAGCGCAAGCTGGACTACATGGTCTTCCCGCGCCTGTCGGCCTTCGCGGAGAAGGTCTGGTCCGAAGGCGAACGCGACCACACGGAGTTCGAACCGCGACTGCGCACCCACCTGGAGCGCCTGGACGCCGTAGGTGTGGAGTACCGACCGCTGGACGGCCCCCGGCCCTGGCACACCAGGCCGGGTGTGCACGGCTGGGGTTACTACCCGGACGGGTCGGAGTGATCGGAGGGGCGGAGGGACCGGAGGGTTTGGACGGGTCGGACGGAGAAGGTCCTGAACGGGGCCAGGCTGCAGGCTGGCTCTGGCTTCCCGGACAGGCCCTGGTCGCACGCCGAACAGGGCCTCCGGTGGTCAGCCGCGCCCCGGGCGGGGAGCGCGACGGGCTGGCCCGGACGTAGACGTGCACCAGAAGTGGTTGTCCACGGCCCCGCCCGTCCGGAGTGGCCACACGGGCGGGGCCTGGTGTCTCCTTGCTCCTGGGGTGCGGGGCACCGGGCAGGCGGGTCGTTGTCAGAAGTACGTCGCGATCATCTCGACCACGCGGTACCCGTCGTCCACGACCGGGATGACCTGCCAGCGGTCGAAGGCCGTGCACGGGTGGGAGATCCCGAAGGACAGCAGGTCGCCGGGGCGTACCTGGAGCCCTTCGGGGATGTTCAGGTAGGCGTGGTGGTCGTTGAGGTTGGTGACCTCGACCCCGTCCGCCGGAACCGCGGTGCCGTCGGACCTGCGCAGCACCCTCGGGACGGGGAAGCCCTGGTCGTGGTTGGCCTCGCGTCGACCCATCCCGGCGATGGCCAGCCCCTCCTCCGGGGTGGAGGTGACCTGCGCCCACAGTTCCAGGGCACCGGCCAGCGCGTCCCCGCCCTCCGGCATCCGGTTGTAGGGGGTGGTGCGCCGGTACAGGCCGTCGTCGTGGGCGACGTAGGCGCCGCTACGCAGAACCGGGAGTACGTCCGAGCGACCGCCGATCACCTCCGCGACCACGTCGAACCAGGCGCTGCCGCCCACCGACAGCACCGGGCGTTCCAGTCCGTGTTCGGCGGTGAGCGCGGCGGCGTCACCCAGGAGGTCGCCCAGGAAGCCGCGAACCCCCTCCCCGTCGCTCAACGGCCCCTCGTAGCCCGCCACCCCGGCCAGTTCCAGGCCCGGGGCCCGCACGGCCTCCCGGGCCACGCCCAGGAGCGCTTCCCTGGTACGGCACCCGGTGCGGCCGCCCGGGACGCCGCGCTCCACCATCACCCGGAGCGGGCGGCCGCCGTCGCGTTCGACGGCCTGGGAGGCGGCTGCGACGCCCTCGGGTGAGTCGACGTAGAACAGGAAGTCGAAACCGGGGTCGGCGTCGAGTTCGGCCGCCGCCCAGCGCAGGACCTTCGGGTCGAGGAGTTCGTTGGCCAGCAGGATGCGGTTCACCCCGAACCGGCGAAAGTCCAGGACCTGGTTGGCGGTGGCGGCGGTGATGCCCCAGGCGCCCGCGTCGAGCTGGCGCTGGGTGAGCACCGGGGACATGGCGGTCTTGCCGTGCGGGGCGAACAGGAGCCGGTGCCGCTCGGTGAAGTCGGCCAGCGCCGCGAGGTTGCGGTCCAGCGCGGAGGCGCGCAGGACCATGAGCGGCCAGGTGAACGGTCCGGTGAACAGGTGGTCCCCGCGGGCGGCGAACTCGTCGAGGGTGACGGGGTCTCCCGGCCACCACAGGCCCTTGGTTCGCCAGTCAACGAGTTCGGTGGGGATGGACAGCCGGTCGTTCACGTGGCCTCTGCTTCCTGTCCGAACCGGCACAGGCGGCCCGTAGGCCACCCGAAACCGGGTGTGTTTCGGGTTGGTTCGCCCATGATCCTCCCATTGGGTGGTCCCGAAAACACCCCTTCGGGCGGCCCGAAGGGAGAGGACTCAGTGGGAGACCGGATCCCGGCCGTGCGCGCGGGCCGCCTCCGGGGCCCTGACTCCGAGGAACTCGTCGATGACCCGCTGACCGACGTCCGGGAGGTCGGTGATGAAGCCGTCGACCCCCGTGTCGAGCGCCCGGACCATGGCCTGGGGGTCGTTGATCGTGTACGGCATGATCTCCAGACCCGAGGCGTGGACGCTGTCGACGTACTCGGCGTCGATGGTGGTGTGGTTCGGGTTGATCATGTGCGCCCAGTCGAACTCGTCGATCCGGTCCTGCGGAACACGCCCGAGCAGGGCGTGCGGGACGGACGGCAGAAGACCCTTGGAGAGTTCGACGGAGTCCCAGTCGAAGCTCTGCACGACGAGGCGGTGGGGTTCCTCGGGCGTGTTGGGGACCAGCCAGTGCGGACGCCTGGCCAGTTCGACGGCTATCTGGTGTTCGATGCCCGGGTAGAGCTCGGGTTCCTTGACCTCCAGGAGGAGGTTCATGTCGAACGCGTGGAGGCGGTCCAGCGCCTCACCCAGGAGCGGGACGGGCTCGCCCTCGAACTCGTCACCGAAGAAGGACCCGGCGTCGAGTCGGCGGATCTCCGCCAGGGTGAAGTCGGCGACCTCGTACGGGGCCCGGTCCGGAAAGACCTCGGCGACGTCGGTGGTGCGGTCGAGACTGGTGTCGTGCATCAGGACGAGGTGGTCGTCCGAGGTGAGCTGGACGTCCACCTCCACGGTCCGGGCACCGAGGCGATGGGCTTCGTCGATGGCGGCGAGGGTGTTCTCCGGGGCGTACCCGGAGGCGCCCCGGTGGGCGACTGCGAGGAGGGGGCGGGACGACGGCGGTTGCTGGGGCAGAGGGGTGCTTGCCCTGAGGCTCACCCTGACTGAGGTCTGGCCCGCCTTCTCGGGGGCGGTGGCCCCGAAGGTCGGGGCCGCGAGCGCGGGGCCCGCGACGACGGCCAACGACAGTGATACGGCTCCGACTACGAATCCGATGCGATGGTGCACCGGGCCTCCCAAGTACGCGTGGACTGGCCGACTGCAACCTCAGGGTGAGCGCGTTTGGTGACCACATGGTGACCGTGCGCGGAGCAGACGGTGATCCGCCGCCCATCTTCTGGTGGCCTAGAACCCACCGATCAGTCTCACCCTATGCATGCCATTGATTACTTCATGTCCGATTTTTGACTGGATGACCCTCGATAATTACCGAGAGTCCTGGAAGCATCACAAGTAGTAGTCGATGGGAAGGAGCCCGTATGCGCAAGCACCACACGAGGTGGGTCGCGCTCTGCAGTGCCGCCACCATCTCCACAGCCGGACTGGTCGGCATCGCCGGGCCCGCTGCCGCGGACGACAAGGAAACGCGGACGTTCAGCTGGCCGGTGGTCCGGCAGGGGGTGTCCACGTACAGCGTCGACGGCTACGAGATCACCTACCTGCCCGCCGGCCTGGAGCGGTACGGCATCAACGCCGCGTCCACGACGGACCGTCAGGGGAACAGCCGGTCCCAGCTCTCGTGGACGCAGGGACCCGACCAGCTGTACGGCAGGGTGGCCGTACTGCGCTCGGAGCGCCTCCAGGACCTGGACTCCCTGCGTGAGAGCCGGTACAGCCACCTGTCGGAGAGTTCGCTGGAGGAGTTGGAGCCCAGCGAGTCCTTCGAGCACGGCGCCTACCTGTCCGAGGAGACCGGTGACCTGTTCTGGCTGGACAGCCCCGGAGTGGCACTGACCACCCATCTCCAACCGGACCGCTGGGAGAGCTCCGAACTGGTAAAACTCGCCGAGGCCGTCTCAGTGGAGGGGACCCAGGAAACCGGGGAGAGCGGGAACTCAGCGGAGGAGGCGGAGACGGAGGGGACCGAGGAAACCGAGGCTGCTGAGGCTGAGGAAACCGAGGTACCCGAGGAGGCTCCCGCCGAAGAGGTCCCCGTTGAGGAGGTCGTCGACGAGACTCCGGCGGAGGAGGCCCCCGAGGAAGCCCCGGTCGAGGAGGCCCCCGAGGAAGCCCCCGAGGAGACTCCGGCGGAGGAAGCCCCGGCCGAGGAAGCTCCCGCGGAGGAGACCCCGGTCGAGGAAGCTCCCGTGGAAGAAGCTCCGGTCGAGGAAGCCCCGGCGGAGGAAGCCCCGGTCGAGGAGGCCCCCGAGGAGACTCCCGCAGAGGAGACTCCCGCAGAGGAGACTCCGGCGGAGGAGGAATCCGAGGAGGTCGTCGACGGTGACGAGGCGACCCCGGTCGGAGACACCGAGGAGGAGACCGCTCCCCCGGCGGAGGCCGACCTCCCCGCGAACGCCTCCTCACGTGAGGTCAAGACCTGCCTGACCGAGCACTTCGTTGACTTCAGCTCCGGAGAGACCGGCCTCGACTCGGCGGAGATGACCGAGACCAGCGGAGAGTTCGTCGAGAGGGCCCTGTCCGCGAACGACCTCGACGACGCCGAGCGCGACCGCCTGCTGGCCACCGTCTGGTACTACGGACACGAGGACGACAAGGTGGCCGCCACCGACGCCTGCGCCCAGAAGTTCGACATGGAGCGCAGCGAGGTCGAGGACGTGATCGCCGAGATCTCCGACCTCATCGCGCAGGTGGTCCAGGACGCCAACGAGAGCATGGCCAACGCCGTGGACGAGGTCGAGAAGGCGGCCGACGAGACCGAAGCGCCCACCGAGGCCGTCACCGACCCGGTTGACGCCGAGGAATGGGGCGAACTGTGGGACTCCCTGCCGTGGAGCTTCCCCGTCGAGACTCCCTAGCCTGAGAACTCCCCGGGTCGCATGACCAGAGCCCGGTCGTGGCCGAACAGCGGCTGCGACCGGGCTTTCTGGTGCTCATTCCAGCGAACCCCGGAAACAGTGACCAAAGGCCTGAATCCCCCGAAAACTCAACATCCAGAACAAGCCATGCTGTACCGTCGCCCTCGTTCGGCCGGTGCCCACCGGCGCCGATCCCGACGCACGTACGCCCCGGTGCGACACCCCGGACCGGTGGCGGCCCGCCCTTCCCCCACTCGCAGGAGGACCACCCCCCATGCCCGGCTTCACCACCAGACCCGAACTACGCGGCGACTTCGGCATGGTCGCCTCCACCCACTGGCTGGCCAGCGCCACCGGCATGTCCGTCCTGGAGCGCGGCGGCAACGCCTTCGACGCCGCCGTCGCCGCGGGCTTCACCCTCCAGGTCGTCGAACCCCACCTCAACGGCCCCGGCGGCGAGGTCCCGGTCCTCTTCCAGGCCCGCGGCGGCGCCCCGCGCGTCCTCTGCGGGCAGGGGGTCTCCCCCGCCGCCGCCACCATCGGGGCCTTTTCCGGCATGGACCGCATCCCCGGCAGCGGTGTCCTGGCCGCCACCGTCCCCGGGTCCTTCGACGCCTGGATGCTGCTCCTGCGCGACCACGGCACCATGACCGTCCGCCAGGTCCTCGACCACGCCATCGGCCTGGCCGAACGCGGCTACCCCGTCCTGGACCGGATCGCCGCCGCGGTCGAAGCCCTCGCCCCCGTGTTCTCCCGGCACTGGGCCGGGTCCGCCGCCCTCTACCTACCGCACGGGGCCGCTCCCGCAGCAGGCTCCCGGCTGCGCAACCCGGCCCTCGCCGCCACCTACCGCAGGATCGTCTCCGAGGCCGAGACCGTCGGCGGCGACCGTGAGGCCCAGATCGAGGCCGCCCGCAGCTCCTGGTCCCAGGGGTTCGTCGCCGAAGCGGTCGGCGCCTTCCTCTCCTCACCCGTTCCCAACGGCCTCGGCGAACCCCAGCAGGCCCTGCTGACCGCCCAGGACATGGCCGACTGGAGCGCCACCTACGAGGATCCCGTCAGCGTCACGCACGGCGTCCACACCGTGCACAAGACCGGCCCCTGGGGGCAGGGCCCCGCCATGCTCCAGCAACTCCGCACGGCCGAGGTCCTCGGGATCGGAGCGGACGTCCGGGAGGGCGTCAGCGCGGACTTCGTGCACCGGGTGACCGAGGCCGCCAAACTCGCCTTCGCCGACCGCGAGGCCTGGTACGGGGACCCCGACTTCACCGACGTCCCGCTCCGGGAGCTGCTCGGCCCCCGCTACGCCGCCGAGCGCTCCCGCCTGGTCGACGACGCCCGCGCCTGCCTCGACCTGCGTCCCGGCTCCCCCGGCGGCCGCGCCCCCTTCGAACCGCCGTCGTACCTGCCCGGGGACGCCCCCGGCGACCGCACCACCGGCGAGCCGACCGTCCGCAACGCCGCCGGATCGAGCCAGGCGGACCTGCGAGGCGACACCTGCCACCTGGACGTGGTGGACGCCGACGGCAACATGGTGTCGGCGACCCCCAGCGGCGGCTGGCTCAGCAGCTCCCCGGTCATCCCCGAGCTCGGTTTCCCGCTGGGCACCCGGGCACAGATGTTCTGGCTCGACCCCGCGTCCCCGAACGCCCTCTCACCGCGCCGCCGCCCCCGCACCACCCTCTCCCCCACCCTGGTGTGCCGCGAGGACGGGGAGGCCGTCCTCGCGATCGGCACCCCCGGCGGTGACCAGCAGGACCAGTGGACCACCACGGCCCTGCTGCGCGTCCTCAACGGGGTCGACAACCTCCAGGAGGCCCTGGACGCCCCGATGTTCCACACCAACGCCTTCCCCAGCTCCTTCCACCCCCGGGAGACCGTACCGGGCGACCTGGTCGTCGAGCCGCGTGTGGGTCGGGACGTCATCGCCGAGCTCTCCCGGCGCGGCCACCGGGTGCAGGTCGCCCAGGACTGGTCCCTGGGACGCCTGGCCGCCGTCGCCCGCGATCCGGAGAGCGGTGAACTGCGGGCGGCCGCGGATGCTCGGGGAAACCAGAACTACGCGTCCGGCCGCTGAACCGAAGGAAGACGGAAAGCGCATACAAGCCCCCTCCCGTTCGACAGGAGGGGGCTTTGTGGCGGGCTGTGGTTGCTTGCATGGCTTGGACGGACCTCTTGCCAAATCGGCCGGTCACTGCTTATGTAGACCTGTGCGACGGGACACCCGGCCCGAAGGCCGTGGACTGACCGTCACAACTCGATACCTCCGAAGGGTCGACCACCGCTGTCTCCCCCTCCCTCAGCGGCGACCCTGTCCCCCCTCCTGACCGAGGCCTGCCTTCCCCTCCCGGCGGTTTTTCGGACAAGGAGAAAGAAGGGCCGTGGTTCCACCTCCCCGGTGGCGCCACGGCCCTTTTTCGTCCTCGGGTACCGGGTCAGGTGTGCACGCGCACCGCACCCGCGTAGTTGGCGGTCCGCACCGGGGTGACGCGCACGTCCAGACCGGTCCGCGGCGCCTCCAGCATCTGGTCGTCGCCGAGGTAGATGGCCACGTGTGAGATGTAGTCGGGTGCGGTCGGGTCCGAACGCCAGAACAGCAGGTCGCCGCGCCGCAGGTCGTCCCACTCCACCCGTTCGCCCGCGTTCCACTGGTCGTGCGTGACGCGTGGGATGTCCACGCCCGCCTCGCGGAAGGCCCACTGGAGCAGACCGGAGCAGTCGAAGCCGACGTCGGGAGTGGTACCGCCCCACACGTAGGGCACACCCAACTGGGTCTCGGCGTTGGCGATGACCTGCTCGACCACCGACGAGGACACGGTGTCCCCGTCGGTCATGGGTTCGGGGGCATCGGCGACGAGCTGGAGCGAGGTCTCCTCCCCCAGCACCTCCCCGAGTTCCTCGTACAGTTCCATCAGGTCCGCGTCGGGCGCGGAGACGACGATCGCGTTGCCCTCGGGCATGCCCAGTTCCCGGGCGGTCGCCCGGGAGACGAGGGCGTCGATCCCGGCGATGCCGGAGGTCGCGTGGGTCCACACCTCCAGGGGCACCTCGCCGCGGCCTCCCGCGACGGTGACGTCCTCGCCGATCTCCAGTTCGCGTTCGGTACCCGCGTCCTTGGAGAGTGCGACGCGGCCCGCGGCGACGCCCTGCCAGACCTCGTCGGACTCGGCGGAGGGTTCGGGGGCGTGGTTCCGGAAGCTGGACGGGTTGACGCCGAGCACCGACGTCGGTTCCCCGTCGACCTCCACGCGGGCGGCGTCGACGGTGAGGACCCGCTCGACCCCGTCGATCCCGCGGACCGCGTCGACGGCCTCCCGGGGCAGGGTCCGGGGGGCCACCGCGAAGTACTCGACGGAGCGCGCCTCGCGGAAGGGCGCGACGTAGGCGTCCCGTTCGAGTTCCGCTACGTCCGCGGTGTCGGGGGTTTCGGTGGCGGTGGTTTCGGTTTCGGGGCCCGTGGTCCGGGGCGCGGAGCCGCTGGGTGCGGCGGCTCCGGGCGAGACCTGTTCGGCCAGGGGCGGGCGGTCCTCGACGACGGGGGCTGCTGTCGCGGGGGTGGCCCCGAAGGCCGTGAAGGCGACCGCG
This sequence comes from Nocardiopsis sp. iso_40, assembly GCF_056173285.1. NCBI lineage: Bacteria > Bacillati > Actinomycetota > Actinomycetes > Streptosporangiales > Nocardiopsidaceae > Nocardiopsis > Nocardiopsis sp. iso_40. Next base: position 4,459,533 of record NZ_CM149666.1, read on the forward strand.
AAGGCGGCCGTGGTTCCCGCACATGTTCTGAGACGGTTCCGCACGGGGGTCGATCATCCTCTCTGTGGCCGCGACGGGCGGGGGAAGCGCTGCGGCGCACGGCCTTCGATGACATGGTCCGCGTTTAAGAATGGGCGTACGCGGAGGAGTTTGCAAGAAGCCCTCGCCGTCCGATATCCGACGTCCACCCGGCAGCCGCTCATCCGTTTCCCCCGGGCTCACGGTGCGTGACCGCGCTGCCGGTCGCCGGGTCACAGGTCGGCGTAACAGTCCGTCACCGACACCGAGAGGGGGAAGCGCACCGGGGTGTCCCCGAAGAGGATCCTCCGGGTCCGGATCTGCGCCCTGTCGATCGCCCGGACCGCCTCCTCGGCGAGGTCGGCGGGGACGTGCAGGACGACCTCGTCGTGCACGAAGAAGACGATCCCGCCGCCCTCCGGGGTCTCGGGGAGTTCCTGCCGGAGCGCGGCGAGCAGGACGAGTGCCCATTCGGCGGCGGTGGCCTGGACGACGAAGTTGCGGGTGAACCGGCCGTGCGCGCGGCGTCTGCGGTCCCCGTCGGCCGCCGCGACGGTGGACGCCCAGTCCCCGGGGGCGGGCGAGGTGCGGCCCAGCCAGGACCGGACGATACCGCCGCCCTCCCCGGTGCGGGCGGCGGCGTCCACGTACTCCAGGGCGTGGGGGTAGAGGCGGCGCATGGTGGCCAGGAGGGGCGCCGCGTCACCCGAGGTCTGTCCGTACATGGCGGCGAGCAGGCCGATCTTCGCGCGTTCGCGGTCGCCGCCCACGTGCGCGGCCAGCCGCGCGTACAGGTCCTCCTCCGCGGCGGCGGCCGCGAGGGCGTCGTCACCGGAGACGGCGGCCAGCACCCGCGGTTCGAGCTGGCCGGCGTCGGCCCGGACCAGGACCCAGCCGGGGTCGGCTCGCACGGCGCTCCGTACCGACCTGGGGATCTGGAGGGCGCCGCCGCCCCTGGTGGCCCAGCGCCCGGAGACCACCCCGCCCACCACGTAGTCGGGTCGGAACCGCCCCAGCCTCGGCCCGTCCGCCGTTCCGCCGCCGGGCAGCTCCCGCACCCAGGTCTCCAGCCAGGCCCAGCCGTTGGCCGAGTACAGGCGGGCGAGTTCCTTGTAGCGGAGCAGCAGCGGCACCAACGGGTGGTCGACGCCCTCCAGGACCCAGGACCGGGTGGACGCCACGGGGTGGCCGACCCACGCCATCGCCCTGAGCACCTGCGCGGGGGAGTCCGGGTTGACCTCGTGGCCGACGACCTCGCTGATCTGCGCCGCGAGGTCGGCCAGGACCGGCGGCCGCTGGCCGGGGCGCGGGCGGGGCCCGAGGATCCCGGTGAGCACCCGGTCGTGGATCTCGGGGCGCCAGGGCAGCCCGTCGTGGCTCATCTCCACGGCGGCCAGGGCACCGGCCGACTCGACCGCCGCGAGGAGAGCCATGCGTTCGGGCGAGGGGAGTCCGGCGGTCCGTCCGCGCTGGTCGGCGTGGACCTCCACCAGGGCGTCGAGCCGGTCGGTCCCCGGCGGCAGGGTGGAGCGGTCGGCTTCGAAGAGCGCGGGCTGGGCGGCGGTGCCCTCCCCGAGCGGTCGCACGGGGTCGTCGGGGACCGGCAGGTCGTGCAGGCGGGCCCAGGCCGCCCCCAGCGAGTGGGGTTCGGTGTGCCGTGCCCGGTATCCCAGCAGGAGCGCCTCGGTGAGGGCGGCGTCGTGGCAGCGCGCCACACGCACGCCGGCCCGTACCAGGTCGGGGTAGAGGTCCCCGGTGTCCGCCCAGACCCAGCGCGGGGGCTGGTCGCCGGAGTGTTCGGCTGCGCGTACCGCCGCCGCGAGGTCGTCCACCCGGCGCACCGGAGCGGGCGGGGTCCCGTCACCGAGCTCCCGCAGCCATCCTCCGCCGTCCCCGTCGGAGACCACCGCGATCCGCATATCCCCAGTCTCCCCCCAGGCACCGACAGACGGGCGGCGCCGGGGTGCGCGTCGGGGCGGTCGGGCCCCGGCTGACGCGTACGGGCCGTGCCGGGTCCCGTACCCCCGTGCGGGGCCCGGAGCCCTGGGCCCCGGGCCCCGGGTGCGCTACCTCCCGGGCCGGACGACGTTGGCGAGCGGCTCGCCGGCGGCCCAGCGGGCGAGCTGGGCGTCCATGAAGGCCCGGGCGCGCGGATAGAAGGCAGCGGAACCGCCCGCCACGTGCGGGGTCAGGTACACGCCCGGGGCGTCCCACAGCGGGTGGTCCACGGGCAGCGGTTCGGGGTCGGTGACGTCAAGCGCGGCACGGACCCGGCCGTTCTGGGCGAGCAGGGCGCCGGTGTCCAGGACCGGTCCCCGGCCGACGTTGACCACGAGGGCGTCGTCGCGCAGCAGCGCGAACTCGGGCGCACCGAACAGGCCCCGCGTGTCCTCGGTGAGCGGTGTGACCAGCACGACGACGTCCGCGTCCGGCAGCAGTGCGGGCAACTCGCCGACGCCGTGCACCCCCTCCTCCGGGCGGGCCCGGCTCGCCACCCGGAGCACGTCGGTCTCGAAGGGCAGCAGGCGCCGCTCGATCGCCCGGCCGATGCTCCCGTAGCCGACGATCACCACCCGCGAGTCGGCCAGGGAGCGCTGCGGGACCGAACCCCAGCGGTGTTCGCGCTGGTCGATCGCCCACCGGGGCAGGTCGCGCTGGGCGGCGAGGATGAGTGCGAGCGCGTGCTCGGCGGTGCTGGCGTCGTGCAGTCCCCGGCCGTTGCACAGGGTGACGTGGTCCGGGAGGAGCCCGAGGACCTGTTCGTACCCGGCCGAGACCAGCTGGAGGACCCTCAGCTCCGGCATCCGGTCGATGATGTCGAGCCGTTCGTCCACGCCCTGGGTGGAGGGAGTGTAGGGCACCTGGTAGAAGGTGACGTCCTCCAGGCCCGCGCCGGGGGCCGGTCCCCCCGCGTAGAGGTCGACGTGGAGTGCTTCGGGGGCGTTGTCCCTGTTCTGCTCCCACTGCACCAGTGCTCGGCCGCCCATGTCCTGCGTCCTCCCTCTGCTCAGCCTGTGTCAGGCGCCACACTACGGGCACGGGCGGTCCGGGGCCCCGACGGCGACGCGCAGCGGGGCGTGTTCACCGGGCGCGTCCGAGTTCGTAGCAGGCAACGGCCGCGGCGGCGGTGACGTTGAGGGAGTCCACGTCGCGGTCGGCCATCGGGATGTGCACCCGGGAGGTGGCCCGCTCCAGCCAGCGGGAGGACAGGCCGTCGCCCTCGGTGCCCAGCAGCAGGCCCACCCTGGCGTCGGCTCCGAGGCGGTCCATGGCCTCGCGGATCGGCAGCGAACCCTCGCCCGGGGTGAGCGCCATGAGGTCGAACCCGGCGTCGCGCAGTGTGTCCAGGCCGCCGTACCAGTCGTCGAGGCGGGTGTAGGGGAGGGTGAAGACAGCACCCATCGACACCTTCACCGACCTGCGGTAGAGCGGGTCCGCGCAGCGCGGGGCCAGGACCGCGGCGTCCACCCCCAGCCCGGCGGCGCTGCGGAAGATCGCGCCGACGTTGGTGTGGTCGACCAGGTCCTCCAGCACGACGATGCTGCGGGCGCCGACGAGGGTCTCGTCGAGCCCGGGGAGCGGCCTGCGGTGGTAGGCGGCGAGGGCGCCCCGGTGCAGGTCGAAGCCGACCAGGCTCTGCGCGGTCTCCTCGCTCACCACGTACAGCGGCGCGCCGGAGGCGGCGACCACGTCGTCCAGGGCCTCGGCGCGGCGTTCGGTGAGCAGGAAGCTGCGGGGGCTGAAGCCCGCGGTGGCCGCCCGGCGGATCACCTTGTCGCCCTCGGCCATGAACAGGCCGTGTTCGGCCTCCAGGTGGCGGCGCAGGTTGACGTCGCGGAGCCGGGTGTAGTCGGCCAGACGCGGGTCGGTGGGGTCACTGACCCTGATGGCATCCATGGTCAGCGATTATCCCGTGCCCGAGGTGGTGCCGGAACAGGGGTGGCGCCGGGACGGCCCCCGCCCGGGAGGGGCCGAATCAGCCGAGCTGTTCGGTGACGGCGCGCAGGCGCTGCCAGCGGGCCTCCTCGCAGGAGCCCTTCCGGGAGAGCGTGGTCTCGATCTCCTCGCCCTCCCAGGTGCCCTCGATCGCGGCCTCCTGGGGGCCGTACACCTTGTCGGTGCAGACCGTGCCCTCGCGGACCTCGGTGAACAGCAGGCTTCCGGGCGTCTCGGCCCCGGTACCGCCGTCCCCGGTCGCGCCCTCGTCGGCCGTCGGGTCCTCGGCGAGCTCCTGCGCGGCCTCGGCCATCATCGCGCAGGGCTCGGGGTCCTCCGCGAGGTTCCCGGTGCAGTTCAGGGTCTGGACCCAGGCGCGGTCCCGGTCGCTGACGTGGATGCGCAGCTGCCCGACCGGGCCTGCGCCGCCAACCTCCTCGGGCTGTTCGATGACGCTCCCGAGCACCTCCGGGCTGGCCGCGTTCGTGGTCTCGACGTCCGGCGGCGGCAGCATCGACGGCCCGACCAGCACGGCGTAGGCCGCAGCGCCGGCGCAGCAGGCTCCGGCGAGCAGCACGGTGCCGAGGCTGCCTCGGCTCCGTCGATCACTGTGCGAATGGGACATGCCATAACCCTCGGGGGTCGATTGCTCACAGGGGCCGTCCGCCGCGTGCGGCGCCCTTCTTCGTGGGGCGCCCGCCAAGCGGACGTCATGTATCGGTCAAGCGAATACCGGGGCAATGGTAGCCGGGAGTGAGTAGTGGTACCGGACGTGCACCGTAACAAAGAGATCACCGACACCTCCGGCGAACCGCCTGTGAGCCGGAACACTCCTCCCCTTTCGCTAGCGCATTACCAGCGAGTAAGGTCCTGGTGAGGAATCGTTCGTGCCGCACGGCCGCTCGTTCGCGTTCACAGTGTGTGATGCCGCCCGCCGCACGATGGTTCACCGAACTTCCCACCGCGGGGCGCCGGGCGCAGCCCCCGCGCCGCCCCTGAAGACCGGCCCCCGGGAGGCTTCGCCCGGAGGCCGGAGACAGCCACCCCCCGGAGTGCCCGTGCCCAGTGGACGCCACCGTCTTTCCTCGCCGACCGCCGCCACCACCCGCAGGGTGGCGGGGTCGCCGCTGGGGATCACCGCGATCGTCGTCGCCGTGATCGCCATCACAGCGATCGCCGTCCCGGTCACCATGAACGCCCTCGGCTGCGGCGACACCCGCTACCTGCGGGTGTCCGCCACCCAGAGCACCGCCCCCGTCATTCGCGAGGCGGCGTCGGAGTTCAACTCCGCCAAGCACAGCTACGGCGGTGAGTGCGTGTACGCGCAGGTCGACGAGATCCCGCCGCACCGCATCCTGACCGCCCTGACCGGCAACCGCCCCGGCGACTCCACCATCGCCCCGCACGTGTGGGTGCCGGAGTCCTCCGCCTGGGTCGAGCTGGCCCGGGTCTCCGACGGCGGCGCGCACGGCATCGAAACCGACCCGCCCTCCCTGGCAAGCTCCCCCGTCGTGCTCGCCGCACCGCCGGACACCGAGGGGATGCCCGACCAGGACGACGCCAGCTGGAGCCTGCTGCTCCCCGGTGAACGCGACCCCGACCGCCCCGTGGTGATGGTCGACCCCAACCGGGGTGCCGACGGCATGACGGTCATGCACGCGATCCGCGAGCACCTGGGCACCGGGGACGAGGCGGACACCGCGATGACCGACTTCGTCCGCGACGTGCAGTTGGACAGCGCGTTCGGCGAGATCGACCTGACCACCGTCTTCACCGGTTCGGCCGCCGCGAACCGACGGGTGGACCCGGTCATCGCCGTACCCGAGCAGGCGGTGGTGGCCTACAACGAACGCCGTGCGGACTCCGCTCCCCGGCTCCGGGCCCACTACGTCAGCGAGGGCACCGTCAACCTGGACTACCCGTACGTGACCACAACCGACGACTCCGTGCTCCGGTCGGCCGCCGCCGACCTGTACGAGGTCGTCCGGGGCGACGCCTACCGGGAACACCTGCGCGAGCTGGGCTTTCGCGATCCGGACGGGGAGGCGTCGCCGGTGCTGGCCGGCCGGTCCGGGATCATCGCGGATCCGCCCGCCACACACGACGACCTGACCGGCGACGCCCTGCTGGCGTCGGTCACCGACTGGAACCGGCTGTCCATGCCCAGCCGCACGCTGGTGCTGGCCGACGCCTCGGAGAACATGTCGGAGAGCCTCGACGGCGGGACCGAGCAGATCGAGGTCGCCAAGCAGGCGGCGCTCATGGGGTTGGCGATGTTCCCGGACGAGACCGACATGGGCCTGTGGCTGATGTCGGAGGAGCTCGGTGAGGACGGCCGCGAGGAGTCCGCCGACATGCACCCGCTCGGCTCGGCGGACGACGGTGACGTCACCCGGCGCCAGGAGATGATCGAGGTGGCCGAGGGGCTGGAGGTCGCGGGCGGCGGCTCACGCCTGTACGACAACATCCTGGCCGCCTACGACCAGGTGCAGGACAACTTCCACGAGGACAAGATCAACAGCGTCATCCTGTTGACCGCGGGACGGGACGAGGGGTCCAGCGACATCTCCCACGAGGAGCTGATCGCGGCCCTGCAGGACCGCTTCGACCCGCGGCGGCCGGTCACGATGTTCGTCATCGGCTTCGGTGAGGGGGCCGACGAGCGCGAACTGGCGCAGATCGCGCGGGCCACCAGCGGTTCCTCCTTCGTGGCCGAGGACCCGGCCGAGATCGGGGACTTCTTCCTCAGCTCGATCTCGCGGCGTCTGTGCGTGCCCAACTGCGACAACTGACATGACGGCCGAACCGGCCCCGGAAGGGTCTCGATTCGGTATCGGAATGGTTTTTCGGACCGACCGCTTCCCCGGGATTCATTCCGAACCGGACAAGTCGGATTTCCCAGGGTGGACGGTACTCCGCAGACGATCCGGACACACATGGCCCGATCACCGCCGCGTACCCCGGCGCCCCGGGTCCCATTCACGAAGCTTGGGGTGTTGAGTACCGTTCCCACCAGTAACCCACCCGTGTTCGCCTCGCTCCGGTACCGACCCGGAGGCCGAACCGGCACGTACGGGACCGCCCGTACCGCACACCCCTGTACCGACTCATCCCCCTGTACGACACCTCGTCCGTACACCACCCCGTGAGGAAAGCTGTGGGACGTCACCGCGGAAAATACGCAGAAGAACCCTCCGGCCGGAGCAGACGCCGCCGCGGCCGTGGCGGAGCCTTCGCCGCGCTGGCCGCCGCGATGGTGATCGTGGTCGGGCTCGCCGTGGCGGGCGTGTACATGTTCGGGCAGGGGGACGGCTGCGGCGGCTCCGACATCGAGCTGGACGTCGCGGTCAGCCCCGAGCTGGGCCCCGCACTGGCCGACGTCGCCAGCGACTTCAACGCCGAGGAACACAAGGTCGACAACAGCTGTGTGCGCGCCAACGTGCGCCAGGTCGACTCGGCCAACGTCGCCTACAAGATCACCGGCTCCGGCGCCACCATGGGCGACACCGAATCCGACGTGTGGATCCCGGACTCCTCCGTGTGGCCGCGGCTGGTCCAGAGCCAGTCCGGGGACGCCGTCATCACCGAGACCGGCACCTCCCTGGCCCGCAGCCCGCTGGTCCTGGCCGAGCTGGCCGAGTTCGCCGAGGCCGACGACGGCGAGACCACGTGGATGGACGTGGTCCCCACCGCCGCCCCCGGCGAGGAGAGCGACCGCACCGTCCGTGTGGTCGACCCGGCCCGCAGCTCCAGCGGGCTCGGCACCCTCTACCTGCTGCACGGCGCGCTGGAGGAGGCCAGCCCCGACGCCGACACCTTCAACGCGCACATGACCGCCGCGCTGCAGTCCCTGCACCAGGGCGCCTCCGCCGACGAGGACGCCGCCTTCCTGGCACTGAGCGGCGGCGGCGCCGAGGCCCCGCCCGTGATGGTGATGTCGGAGCAGGCGGTGTGGCGCTACAACGCGGCCCACGCCGACGCCGCCGCCCAGCCCAGCTACCTCAGCGACGGCACCTACTTCCTCGACTACCCGTACATCGTGCGCAGCGAGGACAGCGACATCACCCGCGCCGCCGAGGTGTTCCGGACCGCGGTGCGCACCGACGAGGCCGTCCAGCGCTTCGTCGACGAGGGATTCCGCGGCCCCGACGGCGAGGTCAACGGCTCCGTACTGACCGAGGAGGCCGGGTTCCGCGCGGACGAGCCCGCCGAGCTGCCCGCGCCCTCCGAGGGTTCGATCACCGAGCTGACCCGCTCCTGGAACCAGCTGAAGATGGACTCCCGGGTACTGACCATCGTCGACGTCTCCGGGTCGATGCTGGCCGAGGTGCCCGGCACCGGGCTGACCCGGATGCAGGTGGCCGGTGCCGCCTCCGCGGAGGGCCTCCAGATGTTCTCCGACAGCTCCGAGCTGGGCCTGTGGAAGTTCTCCACCGACGTCAACAACGACCTGCACTACCAGGAGATCGCCCCGATAAGGGAGCTGCAGGCCACCGACGACGCCGGGAACGCGCACCGCGACGTGATCGGCACCGCGCTGCAGGGCCTGGAGCCGCTGCCGCAGGGGGACACCGCGCTGTACGAGACCTACCTGGCCGCCTACCAGGAGATGTCGCGCACCTACCGGCCCGACCGCACCAACGTGGTCCTGATGCTCACCGACGGGGACAACGACAACCCCGGCGGGCTGGAGTTCGATGAGCTGATGTCCCAGATCGACTCCCTCGCCAGCCCGACCCGGCCCATCCCGATCATCACGATCGCCTTCGGCCCCGACGTGCAGAACCTGGAGCCGCTCCAGGAGATCGCGGCGGCCACCGGGGGCGCGGCGTACATGACCGAGGACCCGACCGAGATCGGGGACATCTTCCTCCAGGCGTTCTCGCTGCGCATCGCCGACGACGGGAACGAGGAGGAGTAGGCACCGGGCGGACCCCGCACCGGGGTCCGCCCGCGCCGCCTCCGCCAGGGCCCCTCGCCCCTTCGGCTCGGCTCCCTTCCGCCGAACGGGAACGGCGGAACGGAAGGTGACATGAACCTATCCACCGCCCGCGCGGCTATGGACTTCTCCACCGGGGTGGCGTACCACGGGAAGGACCTGGATCCGGTACCCAGAAGCCTTTCCCGCCCCGGATCCACACGACCGAGACCCGGCGCGGCCGGATTGGGGAGTGCCATGGCGAAGGCGTGGATGCCCGGTGCCGAGAGGATCGACGGAGGGGCCGTCCGAACCGCCACCGGGGCCGGCGCCCCGCGCGCAGTCTGGACGGTGACCGGATCGGACCCGAACGCGTGGTCGGCGCGGGAGGAGGCACACCGGCTGGTCCAGAAGGGGGAGGGCGTCCACCTGGTGTGGAACCCGACGACCGGTGCCGTGGCGCAGACCCTGGCGGCCACCCGGCGGAGCGGACTCGCCCTGGGCAGCACCTCCCGGCACGGACTGTGTCTGGAGCACGGCGACGAGGGCCGGGTCTGCCTGGTGGTCGCCGTGGTCGCCACCGAGGAGGAGCCGTTCACCGACGGCTCCCTCGTCGGACTGGCCCCGATCGTGGACTGGCTGGAGTCGTGGGGTGTGTCCAGGAGCTGGCCGGCCGGACCGCCCGGTGTCCGGGGCGAGCGTCCCCCCTCCCCGGAGGAAACGGTCAGGGTGTGGTCCCGGGGCGGCCACTTCGGCCACGACCAGGTTCCGGGTTCCCTGTCGGCCGCGCCCGGCCGGGTGGCGCCGGAGCGTGTGCTCACCGCCGGTCTGCGCGGGACGGTTCCGGCGGCGAGACCCTCCCAGTTATCACGGAAAGACCCTGACCCACAACCTTCCGTAACCACATGAGCGCCCAAGCAGGGGCATAAAAGCACCAAACCCCCACCATCGCGAAGAATCGGATACCACTGGTTAAGTACAGCGCCAAAACCCCTTAGTCTGTCGCCCATGGGTGGATCTATCGAGCCGGGTTGGTACGCCGACCCGCAGGGCGACGCGCAGACGCTCAGATGGTGGAACGGTGACGAGTGGACGAGGCATACCCGTTCACTGAGCGAACTCCAGGGCGGCGCCGACGGCTCCGACGAGGAAGCCGCCACCACCGACCTGGGCGACCAGAACAGGGACGGCTCCCCGTTTCCCGACGACGACGAGGAGGACACGGTCCGCCTGGGCTCCTCCTCGCCGTCAGCACCGGTCGACGACGAACCCAGCACCATGCGGATCAGCCCGTCCTGGGAGCAGACCTCCGCGCCCTCGCAGCCCTCGTCCTCCACCCCCACCCCCACCCCCGGCGACGACGAGCCCAGCACCATGCGGATCGACCCGTCGTGGGCCCGACAGGCCTCGGAGCCGGACAGCGCGGCCGGTCCCCCCGCGGCACCGGTCGACGACGAACCCAGCACCATGCGGATCAGCCCGTCCTGGCGCCAGGACCCGGCCGACGAGGAGCCGACCGCCGACCTGGCCGACGACGAGGCGACCGCGGACCTGGGCGGCGGCCCCGGAGCCACGATGCGGGTCAGCCCCTCCGACCTGCCCGGCGCGGGCGACGACACGCCCGATGCCGGTGACGACGAGGTCCCCACGGCCAACCTGGCCGACGAGGGCATCGGCGACACACCCCGCACCGCCGTCTTCGACCCCGGCAGCATCGGGGACACCCCGCGCACCGCCGTGTTCAACCCCGGCGGCGACCAGCCCGGCGGGCCCGGCGGCACCGCCGTCTTCGACCCCAACGACCCGGCGTTCTCGGGCGGTACGGGCGAGGACGACGGCAAGGGCGGCAAGTTCAACAAGTTCCTCGGCAACCTCAAGGAGGGTTGGTCGGACCTGTCCGAGGAGCGCAAGGAACAGCGCCGTCAGGCCGAGGCGGAGGCCGCCCAGAAGCGCGAGGAGGAGCGGGTCCGCAGGGAGGCCGAGGCCAAGCAGCAGGCCGAGGAGGAGCGCAGGCGGGCCGAGGAGGCCCAGCAGCAGGCCCCCGCCGCCCCCGAGCAGCCCCAGGCCGGCGCCCCGCAGTCCGCGGGTGTCCCGCCCGCCGGATGGACCCCGCAGAACCCGGGCCAGCCGCAGCCCCCCTCCGGACCGAACCAGCCCCCGTCGGGCGCGAACCAGCCCCCGTCGGGCGCACAGCAGGGCCACGGCCCCGCCGTGCCCCCGGGCGGCCCGGCCCAGGGGGGTTTCCCGGGCCAGCAGCCGCCGTCCGGCCCGCAGCACCCGCAGTCGGGGCCGAACCAGCCGCCCTCCGGTGCCCAGTACGGCTACCAGCAGCAGGGCTACCCGCCGCCCGGACAGCCGCACCAGCAGTTCGGACCGCCGCCCGGCGGCTTCCCGCCGCAGCAGCAGATGGGCCACCGGCCCCCGATGCCCCCGCAGGGTCCGCCGCCCGGGCAGTGGGGACCGCCCGGCGGCCCCGGGCCACGCCCCGGCCAGCCGCACATGGGCGGCCCTCCCGGAGGTCCGCCGCCCGGAGGCCCCGGCCGTCCGCCGCAGGGCTCCATGGGCGGCCCTCCCGGCGGACCGCCCCCCGGCGCCCCCCAGTGGGGCCCGCACGGCGGCCCCGGGCAGAACCCGTACGGGCCGCCGCCCCAGCAGCCGCCCACACCACCCACACCGCCCAAGAAGAAGCGCGGTTGCGGCTGCGGCTGCTTCTTCCTGGTCCTGATCGTGCTGGTTCTGCTGGCGCTGGCCTACCTCCAGTTCTGGGACGTGTGGGACTGGATGTACGACATCTTCGATGTCGGTGAGCCGCAGGGCGTCTCAGACCCCTACGTCTGGGACTGACCCGGCAGCGAGCAACGATGAGGGGCGACGGGCCGAGGCCCGCCGCCCCCTTCGCGTCTGCGGGCCGGTCCGCCCAGCCTCTAAGCTGACCGGTATGAATGACAGTTTGGTGTGGATCGACTGCGAGATGACAGGCCTCGACTTCGAGAACGACGCACTTATCGAGGTGGCCTGTCTGATCACCGACGGGGACCTGAACATCCTCGACGAGGGTGTGGACGTCGTGATCAAGCCGCCGCAGGAGGCCCTGGACCGGATGGGCGACTTCGTCCGGGACATGCACACCAGCTCGGGGCTCCTGGAGGAGCTGGACAAGGGCGTGACCCTGGAGGAGGCCGAGGACCGCGTCCTCGAACACATCCGCCAGTACGTGACCGAACCGCGCAAGGCACCCCTGTGCGGCAACTCCATCGCCACGGACCGCACCTTCCTGGCACGCGACATGCGCCGGATCGACGATTTCCTGCACTACCGGATGGTGGACGTCTCCTCGATCAAGGAGCTCCTGCGCCGCTGGCACCCGCGTGTCTACTACGCCAGCCCGGAGAAGAAGGGCGGCCACCGCGCCCTCGCCGACATCACCGAGAGCATCCGTGAGCTGCGGTACTTCCGCGCCGCGGCGTTCGTCCCCGAGCCGGGACCGAGCTCGGCCACGGCCCGCGCCATCGCCGCCGAGGTCGTCGACGGGGGCACCGGTCTGACCGCACGTGACGCGGCTCTCGCCAAGACGGACCCGGAAAACTGATCGAAGCACTCCTCGGAGTCCGCTAAGCTTTCATACGTACGCAGGGCCGAGAGGCCAGGCGGACGTGGTGGGTGTAGCTCAGCCGGTAGAGCACTTGGTTGTGGTCCAAGAAGTCGCGGGTTCAAGTCCCGTCACTCACCCCAGAGGCTCAAGCCCCTGACCAGCGACAATGTCGCAAGGTCAGGGGCTTTTGCGTTGTCGGGGGTGCACCGGAGGGTGCACGGGACCCAAAACCCGGGCCGGTGAGTGCGCACCACCCATCCCGTCACTCACCGATGTGGTGAGGGTGCACGCCCGTGCACCCCCGGACCGGACCCGCCCCGAAGCCGCACAGACCCGCCACCAGTAGGCACTTGCGGATCGACCGGACACCCGTCCTGGCCTGTGGAAAGATTGTCGAGAACCTCCACCCGCCCCTTCTCCACGAGCATCCGCGCGGGTCCGTGGATCCCCTGGACCGGACACTTGCCTTGTGAAACAAAACGTATACAGATAATGTTACCTGTATACGGAACGGATCACGGAGGTGAGCGCCTTGGAGATCGTGCGACCCAAGCAGACGCCCGACCTCGGCATGTCCAAGAGCACCCTGTACCGCGCCGCCCACGAGGGAAAGTACGAGCGCATCGCACGAGGCATCTACCGCTCCGCTGACGCACCGACTGCGGACTGGGATTGGATCGAAGCAGCGAGCCGCCGACCCGAGGCAACGATCTGTCTCACCTCCGCGCTGGCCTACCACGACCTGACCGACTCCATCCCGGACGCCGTGGACATCGCGATCCCGCGCGGCACCCGCATTCCGGCAACCCGAGCCGCGATCAAGTGGCACCTGCTCGCGAAGCAGACCTTCGGCCTCGGACGCTCTGAGATCCCCATTCCAGGGTCGGAACTGCACATCGGCATCTACTCGCCCGAGCGCAGCATCGCGGACGCGTTCCGGCTCCGGGGCGACCTCGGGTACGAACTGGGGAGGGACGCCTTGCGCGAATGGCTCCGCCGTGGCGGCAAGCCAGCCCGCCTCATGTCGGTCGCCGCCCACCTTCCCCGGGCGAAGGGCCCGGTCCTGCAAGCACTGGAGGTGCTCACGTGACCAGTGGCGATGAGGTGTTCCGGCAGATCCAGAAGAAGGCCAGGGCGGCCTCGGCCACAGAAGGCAGACCCGCACCGACCGCCGAGTACCTCACCAGGCACGCGCTCGAATCGTTCCTCGACCGGCTGACCCGAACGGCGCACAAGGACGACTTCGTATTGAAGGGCGGCATCCTCCTCGCCGTCTACGGAGTCCGTCGTCCGACCAAGGACGTCGACGCGGAGGCGATCAGGACCACGGTCACGCCCGAGGTCATCACTCAGGTCATTCGTGACGCGGCTGAAGTCCAGGTCCCCGACGGCCTGGTCTTCGATCTCGACACGATGCGCGTGCAGGAGATCCGCGACCAGGCGGACTACCCGGGTCTGCGCATGCGGGTCACCGCCTACATCGGCTCCCAGAAAACCGTCATCGCCTGGGACATCTCGACCGGAGACCCGATCGTCCCGTCACCGAAGCCGGTCAGAGTACCCCGCATCCTCGGGGGCGAGATCGAGATGCTCGGTTACGCCCCCGAGACAACGGTGGCCGAGAAAGGCGTGACGATCCTGGAACGCGGCATCGCCAGCACCCGCTGGCGCGACTTCGTCGACATCGTCCAGTTGGCCGCACAGCACGGCCTCGACGAGGAGCAGCTGCTGGAGTCCGCGCGAGCCGTCGCCCGCTACCGCAGGGTCGAACTCGGGCCGATCTCACCCGTGATAGAGGGGTACGGCGCCGTCGGCCAGACCAAGTGGAAGGCGTGGCGGCGCAAGGAAGGCGTTGAGGACATCAGCGAGGCCAGCCTCGACGACCAGATGGCGAAGGTCGCGGAAGTGATCGATCCCGTGTTCTCGCATGGCCCGGGCACCGCCAGCGCAAAGACATCGACCACAGGGATCTAGCGAGAGTCGGGCGTACGGAACGACCACGCAAGGGCATCAAATACCGCGTCCTGGACATTAAGGCGATCAGCTGAGGAAACGGTTACCCGCCCTGGCCTGCGCGAAGATCTTCGAGGACCTTCGCGGATTCCCTTCGCTTTGGCCCGCACCCAAGCGACGGTCCACCCATGGCAACCATCAACCAGCGCACCCTGGCCGACGGACGCACCCGCTACTGGGTCAAATGGCGGCTCGGCGGCACCCGTGGCGGGCCGCCCCAGTCCGAACCCTTCGACACCCGCGCCGACGCCCACACCTTCAAACTCCACGTCGGGGCCACCCTGCACAGCCACCGGTAATCCGTTACGCGACGACCTCGCCGTTCTCCAGGTAGAGCGTGGTCCCCTCACGGCGTGCACGGTCCCCCTGAGCGATCCTGCGGGCGAGCCGGGGGATCGTTACCGTCCCAACAGCGGCCACCTCGTGGAACCCGTACCCCGCCAACTCCTCCTGGTCGAGGACGATCCGGTCCAACCAGTGTTGGTCGAGCATTCCACCGTCGAAGACGAACAACTGCTTGTCCCCCTCTGCTGGTGTGGGCGCCCAGTCCACGACCAGCAACCGCCCGATCGGCGGGATGATCCCCAGTTCTTCCTCCACCTCACGCGCCACGGCCTGAGTCGGTGTCTCCCCGTGCTCGATGTACCCGCCGGGGATCTCCAGATGGTCCTTGTAGGTCGGGACCACCATCATCACCAGCCCCAGCTCATCGAAGAACAGAGCACCGGCAGCCACCCGGGGGCGAGCGAAGGATTCAGCGGGATCAGAGGCCATACCCCGACACTAACGATCTTCGCATCAGAGCATCCGTATCCGGTGTGCCAGATCCGCCAGCCTCCCGTCCCGCCTACCTGACGTGGTCCGCAGCATGCGTCCCACGACCTGATGGCTCATCGCATGCTGGTGGACTTGGAAGGCGACCGCCCCCTCTGTCCGCTGCTGGCCTACGCAGGACCCTCACCGTCCAGGCGGGACCACACAAGCAGTATCCGGGGCGGTTTCCCCAGGTCCGTCCATGCCCCGCACGGACTGCTGTCCACCGGCCGCGGGGTCGTCGCACGCGGGGCTCCGGCCGTCCGGCCCGGCATCGCGCTCCCGCCCCGCCCCCACCGCCCGATGACAGCGGCGTATCCACCGCCACACGGCCGGTACTCCTCAGAGCAGACCTCGGTACCAGTCGAAGGTGGCGGCGAGGCCGCCTTCCAGCTCGGTCGGGTGCACCCCGAACTCGCGCTGGAACCGGGAAGAGTCCATGATCTGGGGCTCGGTGTGCTGGTAGAACAACTCGGCGTACTCGTTCATGAAGACCTCGTCGAAGGGGCCCCACGGTCGCGGTTCGGCCATGACGTGCACGTCCAGGGGCCGTTCCGCGTGGGTTCCGATGAGGCGGTGCACATCACGGGTCGTCACGGCCTCGGCCGTGGGCAGGTGCCAGACGCGCCCGTCGCCGCGGGGGTTCTCGCCGAGCGTGGCCAGGCCCGCGGCGACGTCGCCGATGTAGGTGTAACTGTGCGGCAGGTCGATGTCGCCGAGGCCGAGAACCGTCTTGCCGGTAAGCGCGCCGGGGAAGACGGCACCGCCCAGGGTGGAGTTGAGGACACGGGGCCCGTAGAAGTCCGCGGAGCGGCCCAGCACGACCCGGGCAAGGCCTTCGTCATGGGCGCTCAGGTAGGCACGGTCCAGTTCGGCGCGCATCCGGCCCTTCGCTGTCGTGGCGTTCCAGGCGGTGTCCTCGGTCATTACCGCCCCGCCGGTGGGGCCGTAGGGGTAGAGGGTGTCGAGCACGACCAGGCGTGCGCCTTCCCTCTCCACCGCGGCCAGGACGGCCCGCTGGATACCCGGCATGAGTTCGACCTGGCGGTGGTAGACGACGTTCACGGCGTGGTAGACGACCGCGGCGCCGTCGACGGCGTCGAGTGCTCCGCGTTCGGTGCTGACATCACCGACGACGCGGGCCACACCAGGGAGGGGATCACCGCCGTGGGAGCGGCTGACGAGGCGAACCTCGTGGCCGCGGTGAGCGAGCTCCTCGGCGAGTGCGGTGCCGGCCGGGCTGGCGCCGAGAACGACGTGCAGGTCGCGAGACGGGGTTCTGGCTCTCATTGCTGCTCCTGGGTCGTGGTGAGGGGAGTCGCGAGACGAGTTAGTTACAAATCCTCACTTTAGTTACGAGTCGTAACTATTGCTAGGCTGAATCGCAGAAATGTGCGCCTTCTCACCGAGGTGAGGGCGTGAAACGAGAGGAAGAGCCGATGTCTCCGGCGCAACACGGCCCCCGAGCCCGATACCGGGAACACACGAAGGAGGAGATCAAGCAGATCGCACTGGCACAGATCGCCGAGGGGGGCATCGGCTCGGTCGCACTGACGCGTGTCGCCAGGAGCCTGGGCATGTCCGGACCGGCGATGTACCGCTACTTCGCCAACCGTGACGACCTGATCAGCGCGCTGATCCGCGACGCGTACGACGACGTGGGCGCTTCCACCGCCGAAGTCCCCACCGACGTTCCGCCGCGCGAGCGCCTGCACCGGATGAGCGCCGCCTACCGCGCCTGGGCCCGGAAGGAACCCCACCGCTACCTGCTGATCGCCGGTGACCCGCTACCCGGATACCAGGCCCCGGCGGACACCCTGCTGCGGGCCCGCGCCGCGCTGGGGCCGTTCCTGACGGTCTTCGCCTCTTCGCGGCCCTCAGAACACGTACTGCCCCTGGCACGCCAGATGACGGCGTGGGCTCTGCGGGAGCCGGCCGTCTCGGAGTGGGTGCTCAGCTACACGGGCGGAGACGGTGATCCGGAAGCTGTCGGCAGGTCCCTCGCCGGCGGGCTCCTGGCCTGGACTCGGATGCACGGGCCGGTCAACCTCGAAGTCAGCGGCCACTTCGAGGGGATGGGCTTCGATCCCGAGGTGCTGTTGCACAGCGAGTTCGAGGCCTTGGCCGACCTGTTCGGCCTTCCCTGAGCGTCAGCGGCAACGAACCGGCCGCCCGGCGTGACACCCGCACCCGCCTGTGGTGGGCACGCCCGGACACCCCGGGGAAGAAACTCACCCGCTGGCGGCAAGAGCATCCCGCCCGCGACCCGCGGGGGCGCGGGCGTCCGCATGTGCCCGGCACACCCAGACACGAAGCGTGTTCGAATGACAACTACACTACGCTTTGCACCTACTTCAGCGGTTCCGTCCCGCGAGCCACGGCACGAGCCGACCGCGGCGGGGCTCCCCTCATCCTCACCACGAAGGCCCCCATGTACCCCCAGCCTCCGCAGCCCGGCCCGACCCCCTCCCTGGAGCAGGCCCCCGCTCCCGGCCCGGTAAACATCGTGGCCGTGATGCTCTGGCTCACCGTGACCGTCGCGCTGATCGTCCTCACCGTCAACATGGCCACCGCGCCCATGGCCGGTGTGGAGCCCGGTTACGCGTTCGGCGCCTCTCTGCACCACCTCGTGATCGCCGCGCTCCTGGGTGTGACCGCGGTCCCCCTCATCCGCGGCCACTCCTGGGCGCGAACCATGACCAAGGTCGTCCTGATCATCCAGATCGTCCTGCAGTCGCTCTCCCTGCTCGGCGGAACCGGTTTCCTCTGGGCGCTGCTCCTGCTCCCGATGGCCATCACCGCGCTGGTCCAGCTGCACCACCCCCTGTCCAAGTGGTTCTTCGCGGTCCACAACCCGGCAGCCAACCAGGAGTACCTGCGCCAGCACGCGGTGTCCTACTACCCACAGCAGCAGTACCCGCCGCAGGGTTACGGCCAGCAGCCCCCGCAGTACGGCCCCTGGAACCAGAACCCCCACCAGCAGTAACGTGGTCGGTGTGCACACCGGCCACGGCGGAGAACCGGTCAGGTGCTGTCGTGGTTCCGTGGGTGCTGCCAGGACTGGCTGGACCACTCTCAGCGGAACGCCCCCGCCCCCCTCCGACCGAGGTCAGCTCTGGATCAGACGGCTGTCGAACCCTGATGCGACAAGGGCCCCGTAGGCCTCACGTACCGCCCGGGGGACGTCCTGCCCGATAGCGAACCCGAGCTTGGGATACTCCATCACCCGCTGGAGGTCACCGACCATCATGTCGATGACGAGCCCGGCGTCCCCGATCTCCCTGACGTAGTCGCCCAGGCCCAGCGGCGCGGAGGCACACACCACCTCGACCTCGGGCCACAGTTTCCGCGCGGTCGCGAAGGCACGCCGTTCCATGTAGGGCATGCAGACCAGGAGCACGGTGGTGGGGATGATGCCGTTCGTCGCCAGGGCCCTGCGGGAGAAGGTGATGTTCTGGCCGGTGTTCGATGCCTCCGGCTCCACCAGGACCACGGAGTCGGGGACACCGAGTTCCAGGGCCCGCTCGCGGAAGTGCACCGCCTCCCCCGACGGGAACACCTTCGCCGTCGAGGGGCTGTTCCCTCCGGTGAACACCAGAGCCGGAAAGAGCCCGGCGTGGTACAGCTCGGCGGCATACTCCGCGACGCCGATGTCGTTACAGCCCAGAGCGATCGCCACGTCACACCGCCGCACCCGGTGGCGCATGCGGTGGTACTCCCAGATCGATTCCGCGTGCCGCCACTGCTCCCGGGTGATGGCCCCCATGTACCCCTCCTCTGGTCATCGGACCAGGTCTCCTGCTCGACCCCGCGGCCCACCGGCTTCCGTCTCCACCACACCTCGGCCCGCTGGCCGGACTGGTACTGCTGCCGGTGTTCGGCGTCGGGGCCGGGGCACTGTCGTTCACACTGACAGTTCACCCCGAGAAACAGCAGACCCTGTTCCGAAGGAAAGACCATGACAACACGGACCGTGGACTTCTGGTTCGACCCGGCCTGCCCCTACACCTGGCTCACCTCGCGGTGGCTCCTGGAGGCGGCGAAGGTCCGGCCCCTGGAGGTGCGCTGGCGCATCATGAGCCTGTCGGTGCTCAACGAGGACCGCGACGACGATCCGGAAGGCGACCCCGAGGGCTACCTCTGGATACCCGTGCGCATCTGCGCGGCGGTGCTGCGCGAGCACGGGCAGGCGGCACTCGGCGAGTTCTACGCAGCGCTCTGGGCGGACCGCGGCGGCGACGGGAAGCAGTGGCTCAATGATCCCGCTACCGCGCTGATCCATGCGGGGCTGCCCGTGGAGCTGGCCGAGGCCGGGGCGTCGTACGCCTACGACGGTGCGGTGCGCGCCTCGCACGCCGAGGGCGTCGCCCTGCTCGGCGAGCGCACCGGCACCCCGATCGTCGCCGTCGCGGCGCCGAGGGATGACCCTGGAGCACCGGTCGCGTTCAACGGTCCCGTCATCTCCCGGGTCCCCCGGGGTGAGGAGGCGGGGCGCCTGTGGGACGGGGCGCTGTTGATGGCGGGCGTTCCGGGTTTCCACGAGCTCAGGGGTACGCCCGCCGACCCGAACCCTGACGTCGGCGGCTGGGACGCCGGTCCGGCGTAACGGGACCCGTGGTGGGCGCATGGCAGCAAGCACTTGGAAACCACCAGAAACATCAGCCACACGGGCTGATGATCGGCACACCAGCCAAAGAGCGACCACGGGCACCAATTTCCGAGAATAGCTTTTTGTTGAACTGACAAGAAGTTAGGCTCACGGCATGCCGAACGAAACGTGGCAACCACCCCCCGTCCTGCTGACCGTGGATCTGGTGATCCTGACCCTGCGGTCATCGGCCCTCCACGTCCTGGTCATCGAGAGGGGCATCGCCCCCTACAAGGGCCGCTGGGCCCTTCCCGGAGGGTTCATCTCAAACGCGGGCGAGGACATCGTCGACGCGGCACGAAGGGAACTCCGCGAAGAGGCCGACCTCGACGCGACCTCGCTGCACCTGGAGCAGTTGGGCACCTACGGCCGCCCCGACAGGGACCCGCGCGGGCGCATCGTCTCCGTCGCCCACCTCGCCATCGCGCCGGGGCTGCCGGAACCGGAAGCGGGCACCGACGCCTCGGCGGCCTCCTGGTGCCCCGTCGAAGAGTTCACCTCGGGTCGAAGACCCCTCGCCTTCGACCACCACCAGATCCTGGACGACGGCCTGGAACGCGCCCGCACGAAGATCGAACACACCTCGCTGGCCACGGCCTTCTGCGACGAGACCTTCACCATCACCGACCTGCAACGCGTGTACGAGGCGGTGTGGGGCTTCGAACTCGACCCACGCAACTTCTACCGCAAGGTCCAAGCGGTACCCGGCTTCCTCACCCCCGTCGGCTCGGACAGACGCACCACCAGAGGACGCCCCGCCCGCCTGTTCCAAGCCGGTCCCGAGCACCTGCTACGCCCCCCGATGATGCGTCCCCTCCCCCCGGACCAGAACCCCCCGACCCAGAGCGAGACGGAATGACGAGCAACGACCTGGTGGTGGTCCTGACCGCCCTGAACCTGGAATACGAAGCCGTACGCGAGCGCCTCACCTCCCCCGAGGTGTACCGGCACCCCCGGGGCACCCGGTTCGAAATCGGTTCCCTGCCCGGCGGCCGCGGACGCGTCGTCCTCGGTCTGACCGGCAAGGGCAACCAGTCCTCCGCCGTTCTGACGGAACGGGCCATCCAGGAATTCTCACCCGCCGCCCTGCTCTTCGTCGGAGTGGCCGGAGCCCTGTGGAACACACCGCTCGGTGACGTGGTCGTCGGAACGCACGTGTACGCCTACCACGGCGGGACCAGCGAGGACGACGGGCTCAAGGCCCGACCCCGTGCGTGGGAGTCACCGCACGGGATCAGCCAGACGGCCGCGCACCTGGCCAGGATCGGTACCTGGGACCGGTTCACTCCCGCGGAGCGGCCCCGGCCACGGGTGCACTTCGGCCCCATCGCCGCCGGGGAGATCGTGCAGAACTCCCGCGTCTCCCACGAGGCCGAATGGATCAGGCAGACCTTCAACGACGCCCTGGCGGTGGAGATGGAGGGGGCGGGGATCGCCCAGGCAGGACACCTGAGCGCGACACCGGTGGCGATCGTGCGCGGAATCAGTGACCGCGCGGACGGCGCGAAGGCCACCGAGGCGGATCGGAAGTGGCAGCCGATCGCCGCCGCGAACGCCGCCGCCTTCGCCCTCGAACTCGCCACCGAACTCATCGAAGCGGAGCCCTCCAGCATGCGCGAGAACAGCACCCCCCGCGACTCCGGCAGTGTCACCAACACCGCCCATGGCAGCGTCGGGGTCCAGGCCGGCCACGTCAGCGGCGGCACGTTCCACGTGGCGCTCAACTCCGCCGATCCCACCCCCGTCGACCTTCCCGACCAGCTCGCTTCGCTGCGGGAGGAAGTGTCCCGGGAGCGTTCCGCGGGCCGCATCGACGAGGAGACCCACGAGGCGGCCTCGAACGAACTCGACATCGCGAGCAAGGGAATCGAGGAGGCCACTCCTCAGAGCAGGAAGACCTCGCTGCTGGCCCTGAAGCGACTCATGGGGCTCCTGGGAGATCTGGCGTCGCTGGCCACCAAGGTCGGAACGCTGATCACCGCGGTGAAGGGGCTCTCATGAACGGATACGACACCTTCAACACCGCCGGACCACACTCCTGGGTCGGAGCCCAGGTCGGGCACATGCACAACTCCAACATCTATGTGGTGAACCCCGACGACCCGCCCGAAGAGGACTACAAGGTGGGCGTGCGCTACCTCGCCGACGGAGTCCCGAGCAAGGCGAGGGAGCACCTGGAACAGGCCCGCGCACGCGGCTTCGCGGGCCCCGAGGTCCTCTTTCACCAGGCCCTGGCCGTCCTCAGCAAACGCTCCTACCGGGACCTGGCGAAGGAGGACAAGGCGGTTCTGGCGAACCTGTCAGTCCGCGCAGACCCGGCCTCCCACGACGAATGGAGCCAGGGGCTGGTGGTCGTCTTCGCACTGCTGTCCTGCGTGGACGGATCCGATGGCGACACCGGGGCCGCGGTGAGCGAACTGGAAGCCCTACCCGCCGCGCAGCGCGACCTGATCCTGCGCCACCTCGACCTGGTTCTCACCGGCAGCATGAAACAGTCCGTGTGGCACCGGGTCCGGAAGAACGCCAAGGAGGAGCGGTTCTCCAACGACCGGGTGAACCGTGTCTGGGCTTATTTCGAAGCCGAACCCGCAGGGCCCCGGACAGAGCACCCCAAGCCGTGCTCGACCAGTGGCCGGGACTTCTTCGGCGGGCTGCTCCTGGCGGCGGCGGCGCTGACCCCCGTCGCGGTCATGACCGGTTCCGCCCTGGCGCAGGGAAGCCTGACAGCACTGCTCGCCTGCCTCACCATGCTCGTCCTCGGTCCGGTCGCGGGATGGCACGTCGCCTCCTGGCACCACCGGTACCGACGCAGGGTAGCCCTGGAGCGCGCATACGGTTACGGGTGGTCGCCCGCAGCACCCCCCAAAGGCGGTTTCGCCGATCAGGTGGATCGCGAGTTCGACCACTACTTCGCCAAGTACGCTCCCGAACCACGCGACGAGAACGCCTGGTTGGAGCGGACGAAGGGCGTGCGCCGTTCCCTGCGTGACGAGGTGGTCCGGATCTACCGGGAGACCGGGATCGAAGCCGATCGGGTGAAATGGCTGATCCGGTTCCTGGTGCGGGACGTGCGCAAGCGCCTGCGCACAGGGCAGCCCGTGGAGCCGGACGAGATCCACCGCGTGGATTCGACGCTCAAGGTCCGCTGCGCGCTCCTGTGCCTGTCCACGGCCGTGGCGACGGCGTCAGTCGTGGGCATCGCGCTCCAACAGGCGCCGGTTTCCACCGTGGGCTGTCTTCTGGTCAGTATGGTCTCCGCCAGGTTCGCTGTCCCCCTGTGGCTGAGGATCCACAGTGAACGCCGACGTGTCAGTGAGGAGTCCCAGGAGCGTGAAGCCGTCGACGCCGCCCGCAAGGCGGAGCACGAGCGGTGGAAGAACAGGCTCGGCCGCCTGCGTCCCCGTGAGGATGAGATGGAGGCCTGGCTGAGCGCGGACAAGACGCTGATCCTCGACGAGACCCTGCGGAACCACCGTCTGGTCTGGCACGAGATCGTCGCCCACGCCTTTCTGCCGACCCCGAAACAGCCCTGCAAGTCAGCGCACGTGAGCAAGGGCCCCTGGCGCTATTCGAGGTATGAGATCAGGGTCTTCCTGGTCACCCAGGAAGGCGTCCGGGAGGCCAAGGCCGTGCTCGATTTCTCGCGGTCCCGATGGCGGATCACGTCACGGAAGAACTACAGGTTCGACGCGGTCTCCTCGGTACAGGTGGAGATAGCCAGCACACGCCGCTACATCCTGAACATCACCCTGAACAACGGACCGTCGGAGAGCATCGTGGTGTCCGAGGCCGCCAACCTTGACGCGGCAGTGGACGAGGAGTCACAGACCGAAGAGCCCGACATCAACCTCGAAACCGCCGGGTTCTCCCACACGCTCCGGGTGCTCGAAGGCATCGCGGCCGAGGGCAAACCCTGGTTCGAACGCACGACGGAGCCTCCCCCCGCCTTCGTGTCCGACCGCCCCGAGACCGATGCGTCTGCAGCGGGCACCGCCTCACCAGCACAGGACGACACGTCACGACCCGAGCGGTCGGCTCGGCCGCTTGCGGGCCGGGTGGCTCCTGTGCCGTGAGCTCGTGGTGCACCCGCGGAGGTGCTGCACACCTTCCGATCAGAAACCGGGGACCACGGAGACGACGGCCGCTGCCGTGATAGCCGTTGACAGACACAGCCTCCCCCCTCTTCCCCGGCCAAGGGCCGGGTCCGCCCGGGGCCGCCGAACCCCGCGCGGACGCCGGTGGCGGCCCGGAACCCTCCTGTGTGGTGCCCACGCGCACAGGTGGTTCCGGACCACCGCGGCTCCCCAGCCAGAAGCCCTACCCGACTCCAGGCGTGGGTGCGTCCGGTCTCTGGGACGGACATCCTGTCGGCTGCGCGGAATCGTCCCGTCACCGCAGACGGCCACTGCGCCCTGTGGCCGGTGCGGCTGGGGCACGACTCCTCGACCGTCCCGGGCCCCGCCCACCGTGGGGCTCGGGGAACGGCCCGCCCGACTTCCTCGGGTTGCCACCGATGCGGTCCGCCGCCCAACCGGATCCGCATCGGGAGAGGGGGTGTCGTCTGTCAGCCGGTTTCCCGCGGTCGGTGAACCGGGGGGTGTCTTCACTACGGCGTGGTGACCGGAGGTCCCCGGGCCCTGGGCGCGGTGTCCCCGGCCTGCCGCCGGTGGCCGTCCGGAGGGATCGGACGGCCGATGCGTTCCCCCTGCTGGGAACGGTCCGGCTCACCACCGGCCGGGAGCCGAGCGCCGGAGTCCGGTTCCCGGACACGGGCGTCGTCCGCTCCCCCGGACCTGGGGACGGTGTCGACGGAGTGGGCCCCGCCCTCCGCGGCCTGTTGAGGCGCGGGGGCTGAGGCGTGCTCTTCATGGACGGTGGCTTGACCGCCGGGGGACACGGCTTCCGGTGGCCCGCCCGGGTCAGGGGGCGGGGCCGGGGTTCGTGACGGGCTGTGGTCGACGACCAGCACCGGAGGGTTGTCACGGACGTCGAAGCGGCGCCAGGCCGCGCTCCCGGACTCGTCCCGTTCGCCGAGCCGCAGGTGGATGTGGGCCTCTCCGTTGTCCACGGCCCGCTGGTAGGCCTCGGTCACGTCGAACTCCACACCGCCGGTCGCCGGGCAGGCGGTGTGCCCGCCCCTGACGTTTCGCGTGTCGAGCAGGGCACGAGCCGTCGGCTGGTCGTTCCAGGTGGTTCCGGTGTGGAAGGGATCGACCCGGTGCAACTGCACGAAGGAGTCGCTGCCGCAGTCATAGGACCACGCCACCTCGGCGCGGAGCACGGCGGAGTCCACGACGGTCTCGGGGCCGAGGGCCACCGGGAACCGGAACAGGGCCCTGCGGATGTAGACGCGGTCCCATGCGAGGCGCCCCGTACCCACGGTGTCGGTTCCGGTGCCGCTGTGGGGACGGTCGGGGGAGGCGCGGTCCACGTAGGTCCACAAGGAGTTCTCGACCTCGGTTCGGCCACCGCCGGAGCTTGCCGGGACGCGGGTGCCGTCCGCGGGGGCGCCGTCGGATCCGGTCGGACCCGCGGTGATCTCGTCGGTCGGCGCGGGCCAGGCCTGTACGCCGACCGGGCCCCCATAGGCAACCGTGTCCTCGGGGGTGGCGGGAGCCTCCTCGCCGACCGTGCCGGGCGCGGGTCCCCCCAGCAGAAGGGCCAGGGCGCAAGCCGCACCAACTGCCGTCGCGCGGGCCAGGGAACGACGCATTACGGGTGGTGCCTACACATTCCATGTATGACTGAAAAGAATTCTGGCGGGGCCTGTGCACCCCGCTCCAACCACAAGGAATTTACCAAACTCCCACAGCACCCCACAAACATCTGGAACATAAAAGCAGACCAAAAACCAAGGTTAATGACAACAGAAACATAGACGCCAAACACCCCTTCGCAACCACCCGAAGCCACGGCGTTCTTCATTCGGCAAACACCGAACACCAGTTCACTTCGGACCAAAACCCAGCACCCCCGAAGGGCCGACGAACTCCCGCGTCAGACACGCCCTCGCACCGGAACGGCGCCCCGCCGGAGCTGTTTCGGTCCGGCCCTCACCGGCGGACGGGCGACCCGGCCGCCGAGCACGGCGGTGTCCCGCCCGCTTTCTCGAAGACACCCGGACCCAGGATGCGGCCAGGCCGGAAAGCACGACGGGAGAAACACCCCAGTTCCACACGGACACCGATTTCGGAGAGCCCACGAGGAAGCGGTGGCAGCAGAAGCACCTCGACCTGTTTCAGCACGCCGAAAAACGCGCATACGCGAGCACCAATTTACGTGGAACCTTTTTCCGTCCCGTCGGAAACCGGATCCGCCCATCACCCCCGGGCCCGCCCCTCCGGGCACCGCCCGCGCCGAGGGGGCGAGGGTCCCGAGCCCGGGGGCGGCGAACCCTCACCGAAGGACACGGCGGCACGGCAGGGAGGCAGCTCGTACCGGCCCGGTCGAGAACCGGCCGGGAAGTTGTGAGAGTTGCCATGTGAACCGGAGGGCGCCAAGGGAGAGGTGTTGTCCGCAGGGTCCTGGCCGCCAACGATGCCCGCACCCGTGAACAGCCTGTTCGCCGGAGGGTTCACGGAGGTCCGGTCTCCGCGCCCTGGAGGCGCGGAGGGCCGCCAGTGGTTTTGATATACCCGATTTGTGGACTTGGATGATTCCGGACCCGTCACCGCCGGAAGGCGTCTGCCGAACCCGGCGGCCGCGACGGGGTCCTTACCTCCACATCTCCCACGCTGACTAGGGAACCCCTGATGCCGGAATCCCCATCCCGCTCCTCTGCTCTCCGGAGGGGCACCCGCCTGAGCGGGGCCGCCCTGCTCGCCTTCGCCCTGGCCGCTCCGGGCACCGCCGCCGCAGACACCACCGTCAGCCCCCTGGCGGGCGGCAACGGCTTCCTCGTGCTCGTCGAGGGACGGGCCGAGCTGGCCGGAAACGAATCCGAGGGCCCCGTCGCCGTCGGTGGCGACCTGGCCTTCGGCTCCTACAACGTCGCCGCCCACACTCCGGGCACCTACGTGGGCGACGGTGACGAACAGCCCTCCGCGCTCGTCGTCAACGGCGGCGTGGACCTCGACGGCAGCGAAGGCCACCTCAAGGTCCTGCAGGACGGTCATGTCAAGGTCGGCGACCCCACCGGGGCCGAGATCAGCACCACCGACGCCAACGGGGCACAGGTCTCCACCGTCGTCTCGGCCCCCGGCGGGCGCGAGTCGACACCGCGCATCTCCCTCACCACCGGGCAGCCCGAGGAATCGGTCACCGCGGAGGCGTTCGACGTGGCCGCCCTGTTCCCCGAGTACCGGCAGCGCGCCGCCGGCATGGCGGCCTGCCGGGGCAACCTGATCCCGGTGCGGACCGGCGACGGGGAGGAGGCAGCCCCTCCCTTCGGTTCGGGGGCCAACGTGACCCTCCCCCTGGCCTCCGGGCCCAACATCTGGAACGTGGACGCCGCGGACCTGGCGGACCTGGAGGTCATCACCTTCGAGGACGAGCCCTCGGCCGACGCCCCGTTGCTGGTGAACGTCGACACCTCCGGCGTCGACGGTGAGTTCGAGTGGCGCACACCCAACATGGCCGGTGTCGGCCTGGCGGAGTCGCGGTACGTCCTGTTCAACTTCGGCGACGCCACCGGGGTCACCTTCGCCCCCGACAGCCGCACCCTGGAGGGCACGGTCTTCGCCCCGGACGCACGCGTGCGGTGGCTGTCCCCGTCCAACGTCGAGGGCGCGGTGGTCGCCGCCTCCTTCGAGCACGGTTCCCTCGCCGAGGGCGTCACCGGCAACGGTGAGCTGCACAACGGTGCCTTCGAGGGCGAACTGCCGCTCTGCTCGGGCGGCGGGGACCCGGAGAAGCCGGAGAGCCCCGAGCCCACACCGCCCGCCGACGAGCCCGGGGAGCCGACCGAGGAGCCCGGCACGGAGGAAGGCCCCGGGCAGGAGGTGCCGGATTCCGAGGAGCCCGGCACCGAAGCCCCGGCCGACGAGCGGGCCGGTACGGACACCCTGCCGGTGACCGGTGCGAACCTGGCTCTGCTGGTGGTCGCGGCCGTGGCCGCGATCGCGGGCGGGATCGCCGCCTTCGTCGTGGGCCGACGCAGGAGGGCCTGAGTCGGCCGCCGCTCCCCCGTCGAACGAACCTTGATGTTGGGAGCGGTCCCGGCGGTACTGGAGGCACCCGCGGCCGAGTTGTGGTCGGCGGCGGGTGCCTTCGCCGTTCCCCCGGCGGGCTCGACCGCGGTGGGGCCCGTGTTCCCCCCGGGACCGCTGGTCCGTCGCATGAGGGCCGAGCGCTCTGTTCGAGGCGGAGCGGCGGAGCACCGGTCCGGGCATCGCTGTAGGTTGCGGGTCGTGACTGACGAACACGGCACCGAAGGTCTCACCGTCGCGCAGATGGCCGAACGGACCGGGGTCAGCGGCCACACGCTCCGCTACTACGAGCGGATCGGCCTGCTCCGGCCGGTCGGGCGTTCGGCCGGGAACCACCGCCGCTACCGGGACGAGGACATCGAGTGGTTGCGGTTCCTGCTCCGGCTCAGGGAGACCGGGATGCCGCTCGCCCGGATGCGCCGCTACGCCGAACTCCGCGAACAGGGCGCGGGCACCCTGCGCGCCCGGATGGAGATACTGGCCGACCACCACGAAGACCTCCGTGAGCGGATCTCGCTCCTGTTGGGCCACGAGAGGGCCCTGGAGGCCAAGGTCGCGGCCTACGAGACGCTCATCGACGCCCGAGAGGGTTGCGGGACGGGCGAGGGGGCCGGGTGAGCCCGGCCCCCGCACCAGGGCCGTCCCGCACCGGCCGTCTCATACGGGCCGCATGACCCAGTGCTCGACCACCTCGGTGAACTCGTGTTCCAGGTACGAGCGCGTGTGCCGGTACTCGAAGTGCCGCCGGAACGCCTCCTCGTCGGCGAAGACCTCCCACAGCACGAACGAACCGGGTGCTCCGGTCTCCTCGTGTACCGAGAACGCCAGGCAGCCGGGCTCGGAACGGGTCTGTTCCGCCAGGGCGCCCAGGGCGGTGCGCGCCGGTTCGGCACGGTCGGGGTCGGTGCAGCGGATACGGGCGGTGACCTCGTAGGGCGAGGCGGTGGTCTGCTTCATGCCGGGAACGTTAGGACTTCGAGCGCGCTCGAAGTCAATCCGCTTCCGGACGCGGGGCGGGTTGTGCCTCCCCCGTTACGGTGCCCTCCTGGCGTTCGGCGTGCCGACGGAACCAGTCGAGCGCGAAGCGGTGCGCCGCGATCCCGTAGTCGAGTGTCGCGAACTGGTGCCGGGCGACGTCGCGGAGCCCCTCCGGGATGTCCCGGCCTTCGAGGTGTTCGCTGAGTCCGGTGAGCCGGGCCAGGTCCGCCTCGATGCGCGCGGTGATGCGGTGGAGCACCGGTGCGCGCTCGTCCGGCTCCAACAGCCCGAGGAAGTAGAGCCTGGGCAGCGCCACGGCCTCCAGGTCCTGCCCTGCCGGTTCCCCCGTCATCCACGCGCGGAACTCCTCGTGGCCGGCTTCGGTGACGCGGTACACCTTTCTCCCGCGCGCCCCGGGGTCGACGCTGGCGACCTCGATGAGCCCCTGCCTGAGCAGGTTGTCCAGGGCGCGTTTGATGCTGCCGGAACTGGCGCTGTAGAAGAGCGAGACCCCCGCCTCGAACGCCTTGACGAGGTCGTAGAGGCTCATCGGGGAGATCAGGAGCAGGCCGAGGATCACATGGGACATGGCCCGAGTCTAAACCGTTGACTCTAATAGACATGTCTATTAGACATATAGAGCAGAACGCCCCCTCCGACCCCCCGATGAGGTGTCCTGCCATGCCCTCGACCACGACCCGCCACGCAGCGAACCGCCTGCGGACCTGGCTCGAACGGACCGCCCGCCGCCGCCACGGCATGCCCGAACCCCAGGTACTGGTCCGGGCGCCCGGGCTCGGGTTCGACTTCGGCGACCTGTCCACGCCCTTCCACGCCGCCAGCGTCGGCAAGCTCATGACGGCCGTGCTCATCGCCCAGCTCGCCGAGGAGGGCCGCTTCGACTTCACCACGCCCCTCGGCGCGTTGCTGCCCCCGGGCGACCTCACCGGCCTGCCCGCGGCCCCCGGCGCGGACGTCGCCGCGGACGTGACGGTCGATCACCTGTTGACGCACACCAGCGGGATCCCCGACTACTTCGAACCCCCGGGCCGCGTTCGGACCGCCGCGTCGAGCAGCGCGGTCGCCGCCGACCGCGGCCGCCGCTGGCGCCCCACGGACCTGCTCGACCAGGTCAGGGGGCTCCCAGCCGCCGGACGTCCCGGAGAACGCTTCCACTACGCGGACACCGGCTACGTCCTGCTCGGGAGGATCGCCGAGGAGGCCGCCGGCGGACGGTTCTCCGACCTCCTGCGCGGACGGGTCCTCGACCCCGGCGGCATGACGGGCGCCTCGACGCCCTACGACCCCGACGACGCCCCCGAGGACCTCGCCGGACTCGACGTCGCACCGTTCTGGCTCGACGGCCACGAACTCAGCCGCGCCCACTCCGTGAGCATCGACTGGGCCTGCGGCGGCGTCGTCGGTACCGCCGAGGACTTCCTGCGCTTCCAACAGGCCCTGCACGGGGGACTGCTCGTCTCCCGGGAGAGCCTGGACCACCTCCTCCGGCCCCGCCGCCGGTTCCGCCGCGGCATCCGCTACGGCGCCGGCTCCATGACACTGAGGTTCGGCGAGTTCCTCCCCCCGCTGATGCGCGGCCTCCCCCAGCCGGTGGGACACAACGGCGTCTGGGCCACGCACCTGTACCACTACCCGGAGCAGGACGCCCACGTGGTGCTCAACTTCCACTCCACCCGCCAGGTGAACCCGAGCTTCATGGCGCACGCCCGCATCGCCCGGCTGCTGACCGGGCTCGACTGCTGACCGGTCCCGGCTGGGCCCGGGCCGCCCCCGCCTCCCTGTCCCCGGGGTGCACCGCGGGTGTCCGAGGACCGCCGATCGGGTGAACGTCCCATGGTCGCCCCCCGCACGTGTGGACACCGGCGGCCCGAGCGCAGCAGGATCGGTTCCCTGCCGGACCACCGAAAGCCCACAAGCCCGGCACACAAGGAGAATCCAGACGTGCGGGAGGGTGACGGTGAACCGACGGTCCGACGGTTCGGGCGTTCCCCCGCGTCGGCAGTGGCGGCCGGTCCACACCGGACTGGTCGGCGGGCTGGCGACGCTGGTCGGCCTGGGCACGGCGGCCCAGGGGGTCCCCGACCTGGCACCCGGGGACGGCGGGCTGCTGCTCGCGGCGGTCGGACTGCTCGGGACCGGGACCGCGGTCACCGCCCAACTGCTCCTGGAACGCCTCGACCAGGCGCCAGGTTCCGAGGACGCCCCGGCGCTGAGGCGCCGCCTGCCCCCGCCGGTGGACCACTTCACCGGGCACGAGGCGCTCATGGCGGAGCTGGTGGAACAGTTCGAGCGCTTCCCCCGTACCGGGGCGCGCGGCCTCCTGCGCCGCCCGTTCCGGCGGGTTCCGGGGCGCCGCTCCCGCGGTCCGCTGGTCATCGCGGTCACCGGGGAGGGCGGCACCGGGAAGAGCCAGCTGACCGCCCAGGTCGTGGACCGGGTCGCCGACCGCTTCCCCGACGGCAAGATCGAGTTCGAGCTCTACGGTGGCGCGGACCGTGGTTCCTCGGGGCGCCGGGAGCCTCGCAGACCCGAGGACGTGCTCGCGCAGATGGTCGCCGAACTCGGCGGGCGGCCCCCGGACGGCGCTTCCCTGGACGAACTCTCCGGGCTGTGGAAGACCGCCACACAGGACCGCAGGCTGCTCGTCGTCCTCGACAACGCCAAGGACTACGCCCAGGTGGAGCCGCTGCTTCCCAGCGGTCGGGGATGCGCCGTGCTGATCACCGGCCGCAACGGTTTCCCCGACGCCGAACAGCCCATGCTGCAGCGCGGACTCGCCCCGCTGTCCCCGCGGGAGAGCCTGGAACTGGTCAACCGGCTGGTCGAGGCCTCGGGGCGGAAACTGGCCGCCGCGGACCGGGACGCCCTGCCCGAACTGGTCCGGGCCTGCCACGGGCTGCCCCTGGCCCTCTGCCTGGCGGGGACCCAGATCACCAGGGAGGACGGCCCGGGAGCCGCGGACCTGCTGGACCACATGAGGGGGCTGGACGTCCCCGGCCCCCGGGCCGTCGCACGGTCGCTCGCCTTCAGCCTGCAGCAGTGCGAACCAGCGGAGCGGCTGCTCCTGAACAGGCTGGCCGCCACCGGGCTGACCACCTTCGCCGCCTGGGCTGCCGCCGCCCTGCTGGACACCTCCGAGGACGAGGCCAGGCGGATGCTGTTGCGGATGAGCCACCGCTACCTGGTGACGTACCTGTACAGGACGGGCGGGTTCGACCGCTTCCAGCTGCACGACCGGGTCCGGGACACCCTGCTGACCGCGGGCCCGCACGTCCTGGGCGTCCCGGAGGAGGAACGGACGGACTGGTCCGCGGAGGCGCTCGCTCCGGCGGTGGATCGGCTGCTCGGCGCCTTCGAACGCATCGGTGAGGCCGCCGCCCGCCGCGCGGCCCCGCACGAGTGGAACTTCGGCGCCCCGGTGCCCGGCCGGGGCGGGGAGCGCGTGGCGCCCTCGGCGTCCGTGCCCGGCCCCGCGGATCCCCTCGCCTGGTTGGAGTCCGAGCGCCGGGGGTTCGAGGTCTGTTTCCGGTGGACCGCGCCCGGCGGGGACGGTCCGCGGTTACCCGCGCACGGATGGCGGCTGCGGCGGGCCTTCGCGGTCCTGTGCCGGACCGGGCGCACGCACTGGGACGCCGTACGCGGAGCCACCCGCCAGGCCACCGGCCTGGCCCTGGAGATGGCGGACCCGTTCGCCTACGGGGTGGCCCTGCTCGACAGGGCCGAGGTGGCCAGCGGCCACGGCGACCACGACACCGGCTACGAGCGCGCCCTGACCGCCCTGTACGTGCTGGAGCAACTGGACCCCTCGGTGGACCCGCGCTGGTCGGCGCGGGCGCACCGGGCCATCGGGGTGAACCTGTACCGCCGCGGTGACCTGGACGACGGCCGGGCCGAGATCGAGCGGGCGGCGCGGATCTTCGAGGAGCACGAGGACCGCTGGTGGTGGGCGCGGACGCTGTGCAACCTGGCCGAGGTCGACCGGTTCCAGGGGCACCTGGAGCGCGCCTACTCCCTGCTCTCCCGGGCCGAGGAGCTGCTCGTGGGGTCCCGGGACGTACCCGAGCAGCGGGCGAGGGTCCAACTGCAGCGGGGCGAGGTACTGCGGTTGCGCGGGTACACGCTGAACGCCTGGTTCGTGCTCGCCGACGGCCTGGAGCAGCTCTCCCAGGCCCCGAAGGAGAACTGGTACCGGGCGCGCTACCTGCGTTCGCTGGGCCAGCTGTCCACCAACGAGCTCAACCGGGAGGCCTGGGCGTGTGAGCTGTTGCTGAGCCCCGGGCGGGAACGGGACCGCCGTCGGCTGACCGCGCGGGACCCGGAGTGGCCGGAGCGGCAGCGCGCCAGGGTGGCCGGGCTGTTCGTCGACGGCTCCGCCGGGTACGCGCAGCGGTGTGCCGAACCGGGGCCGGGGCGGGGACCGCTGCGCGGCCGGAGGGAGCTCAGGGACGCCTGGCAGGGCGAACGGCAGCTCGACCGGTTACGGGAGGCGGAGCGGGCGTTCGAGGAGATCGGTGATGAATGGGGGCGGTGGCGTACCTGTCTGGTGCTGGGGCAGGTGTTGCTGGCGCACGACCGCAGCCGGGGCAAGGAGGAGTTCCTGCGGGCCGCCCGGGGGTTCCGGGAGCTGGGTGACAAGTGGTGGCACGCCAGGGCCCACCGGATGGCGGCCGAGTCGTTGCAGCGGGTGGGTCGGCTGACCGAGGCCGAGGAGCTGGCGCGGGTGGCGATCGAGGGGTACCGCGGGTTGCAGCACCGCTCGGGCCAGCTGCGTGCGATGCGGCTGCTGGCCGGGATCGTGGCCCGCCGCGACCTGTTGGAGGCGTGGCGGATCCTCAACCGGGCCGAGGAGCTGGCACGGGAGGGCGTCCGGCTGGGGATCGTGCCGGAGTCGCTGCTCGTGGAGGTGAAGGACATGCTCCGGGTCGTCGAGCACGGCTCCGACTCGGCGCTGGGCGCGAACCCGGCGGAGCGGGCTGGCCGGAAGGCACACCCTGACTTTCGACGGGCGACGCGGCGGGGTCGGGCGGGTTAGTTTCCGGGGTATGCGTCCTTCCCGCGTCCCCTGGGGCCGCCTGGCCCCGGCCGCCGTGCTCGTCCTGCTGGCCTCGGCCGTGTTCTGGCCGCCGCTGCTCCTGGCCGTGCCCCTGCCCGCCCTGCTCACCGGCCGCCTGTCCGGGGACCCGCGGGTGGCGGGTTGTGCCTGGCTGGCGGCGGCCGCCGTGGGGGCGGCGGCCCTGGCCCTCGGCGGTCAGCCCCTGGGCATGTGGGTCACCTCCGGGATCCTGGCGGTGTTCACCGTGCTGCTGCCGTGGCTGGTGGGGTTGTACATGCGCAGCACCTCCGCACTGGAGCGGTCGGGGTGGGAGCAGGCCCGGATCCTGGAGCGCGAGGGCGAACTCATGGCCGAACGGGCCCGGATGCGGGAGCGCTCGCGCATCGCCCAGGACCTGCACGACGCCGTGGGGCACGAGCTGAGCCTGCTCGCCCTGGGCGCGGGTGCCCTGGAGATGGCGGAGGACCTCACCGGGGAGCGCCGGGCCCAGGCCGGTCGGCTGCGGGAGGTCGCCGGTCGGGCGGCCGATCAGCTCATGGACGCGGTCGGGGTCCTGCGCGCCGACTCCGGGGCCGCCCCGCTCGACCCGGCGGGCGACGGTGTCGCCGCGCTGGTGCGGCGTTCGGTCGAGGCGGGCATGGACGTGTCCCTGGAGCGGGAGGGCGAGTTCCGCGAACTCCCCGTGCTGGTGGACCGGGCTCTCCGCCGGGTGGTCCAGGAGGCCCTGACCAACGCCGCGAAGCACGCGCCGGGGTCGGCGC
This sequence comes from Nocardiopsis sp. iso_40, assembly GCF_056173285.1. Taxonomy (NCBI): domain Bacteria; kingdom Bacillati; phylum Actinomycetota; class Actinomycetes; order Streptosporangiales; family Nocardiopsidaceae; genus Nocardiopsis; species Nocardiopsis sp. iso_40. The sequence continues at coordinate 4,494,431 of NZ_CM149666.1, forward strand.
CGCGGGTGGTCCTGGCGGGGTCGCCGGACGCGGTGTCCGTGCGGGTGGCCAACACCGTGGCGGCGGGCGCCCGTTCCCCCGACCGTGCTCCCGGCGCCGGAAGCGGACTCGTGGGCCTGCGCGAACGGGTGCGCCTGGTGGACGGTGAACTTTCCGCCGGACCGGAGGGCGGCCTGTGGGTGGTCTCGGCCCGGATGCCGGTGCGCGGACCCGGCTCCCGGACGTTCACCGGGCAGGACCAGCGGGAGGACTCCGGAGCGCGCCGGGCCGAGGGGGCTCCCCGGGTCCACGCGCGCCTGCTCGGCTACCGCCGGGCCCGCCGTCGGGCACTGTGGGCGATCGGTGTGGTCGTGGGGGTCCCGGCCCTGGCCGCGGTGGCGGGGTACGTGCTGGTGCTGGTGCTCACGGCACACCAGGCGGCCACCGCCACCCTCGCCCCCGATGTCTTCGAGCGGCTGCGGCCGGGACAGGACAGGGCCGGGGCGGAGGCGCTGCTCCCCGAGGGGGAGCTCTACCCGGAGCCCGCCGGGGAGGGCACCCCTCCCGGAGCCCGGGAGGGGCTGGAGTGCCGCTACTACCGGTCCAGCGCCGACGTCTTCGCGGGCGGGTACGACCGGTACCGTCTGTGCTTCGGCCCGGAGAGACTGGTTTCGGCCGAGGTGCTGGTGAGGTGACGGGAGACCGGGCGTGATCAGGGTTCTGCTGGTGGACGACGAGGCGATGGTCCGTGCGGGTGTGCGGGCGATCCTGGCGAACGACCCGGAGGTCGAGGTCGTCGCCGAGGCCTCCGACGGCCGGGAGGGCGTCCGGATGGCCGGGTCCCACCGTCCCGACGTGGCCCTCGTCGACATCCGGATGCCCGGGATGAACGGTCTGGACGCGGCCGCCGAGATGCGTCGGTCGGCCCCCGGGACCGCCGTGGTCATCCTGACCACCTTCGGCGAGGAGGAGTACGTGGTCCGCGCCCTCGACGGGGGCGCCGACGGGTTCCTCCTCAAGACCGGTGACCCCAGGGAGCTGCTGCTGGGCGTGCGGGCGGTGGCGGAGGGCGGCGCGTTCCTCTCCCCCAGGGTGGCCCGACGTGTCCTCGACAGCCTCGACCACGCCCGTTCGACCGGCCGTCTGGACGCCCGGGAGCGGTTGGCCGGGCTGACCGACCGCGAGCGCGAGGTACTGGCCCTGCTGGGTTCGGGCCTGTCCAACCAGGAGATCGGCACACGGCTCTTCCTCGTGGAGGGCACGGTGAAGGGCCACGTCAGCACGATCCTCAAACGCCTGGGGGTGCGCAACCGGGTGGAGGCCGCCGTCCTGGCGTACGAGGCGGGCCTGGTCGGCGAGGACCGGGAGCGGGACTCCTGAGGGGCTGACCGGATACGTCGCCGGTGTGGGCCAGGGGTCCCCTCGTCGGTGATCCTGCTACCAAAGGCGATTTCAGCGCCGAAGTTGCCCCTGGTAGCAGGATCACCGCGGTCGGGCCGGGCCCGGCCCCGGTCAGTCGCCGCTGAGCCCTTCCGCCGGAGCGATCCGGGCGGCACGGCGGGCCGGGAACAGGGTGGCGGCCGCCCCGATCACCAGGGCCGCGACCAGTACCAGCCCCAACCGTCCCCAGGGCACCGCCACCACCAGGGGCGCCGTCCCGCCGACGATCGCGTCCACCCCGACCACCCCGTAGGGCACCCCGACCAGGACCCCCAGGACGGCACCGAGCAGGGCGATCACCACCGCCTCGACCGCCAGCGTGCCGCGGAGCCCGCCCCTGGTCAGGCCCAGTGCCCGCAGCAGCGCCAACTCCCTGGTCCGTTCCAGGACCGACAGGCCCAACGTGTTCGCCACCCCGACGCTGGAGATGACCACGGTGACGAGCAGCATCACCAGGGCCAGGTTGACCATGATGTCGAGGACCTCGGTGATGTCGGCGCGTTCACTGAGCGCCCCGCTGAGAGCGATGTCCGGGTCTGCCCCGGCGACCAGGCTCATCTGCGCGGCGAGGTCGTCGGCGTCGGCCCCCGGGGCGGCCACGCCCCACACCATGCCGCGTTCGCCGCCCCCGGCCACGGTGTCCAGGACGTCGGCGCGCACCACCGGGGCCGGGGTACCGGAGGCGGTGGCCAGGTGGGACGGGTAGACGGTGAAGGACCGCCGGACGCTGTCCACGGTGAGTTCGACGGTCTCCCCCGCCTCGGCCCCGAGCTCCTTCAACTGTGCACCGGAGACCAGCACGACCGGGGTGTTCACGGCCTCCGCCAGCTCCCCGGCGCCCGTCGCGGCGGCCAGCTCCGGGGAGATCCCGACCAGGGTGACCTCGTCCAGTCCGGCCACCGCCACCCGTTCGGTGCGGGGCGCCTCGACCAGTTCGAGCCCGTCGACGGCGCGGACCGCGGCCACGGTCTCCGGAGCCACCGAACCCTCGTCCACGCGCGCGCTGACCTCCACCGGGTAGCGGTCGCGCAGGTCGCTGTCGATGGTGGCGCGGCCGGTCGCCGCGGCCGTGGTGAGCGCGCAGATCAGGCCGAGCCCCAGGACGAGGGCGAGCGCGGCTGTGGCCGCCCGGCCCGGGTCGCGTCGCAGGTTGGCCCCGGCCAGTTCGGGGACACCGCCCATCCGGCGCAGCAGGGGTTCGACCGCCCCGAGGAGGCGGGCGATCAGGTAGCGCAGGGTCAGGAGCAGGCCGAGCGCGCCGACGGAACCGCCGCCGACCGCCAGGGGCAGGGTCTGCGCCGCGACCCCGGCGGCCATGGCGGCCGCCCCGAGCAGCGCGGCCGCGGCACCGAGGACGTGCACCGGGCGCAAGCGCACCCCGCCCTGGAGGGGCGCCGCGCGCAGGGCCTCGACCGGAGCGGTCACCGCCGCCCGCCGCGCGGGGAACCAGGCGGCGCCCACGGTGGTGGCCACACCCACCAGGAAGGCTCCGAGCAGGGCGACCAACCGGACCTCGGGACCGCCGCCGGCCAGCCCCGCCAGGGAGGCTCCCGCGTAGCCGACACCCACGCCCGCGCACACGCCGATCAGGGAGCCGACGGTACCGACGATCAGCGCCTCGGCGACGACCAGGTTCCGTACCTGGGACCGGTCCGCGCCCACCAGGCGCAGCAGGGCGGTGTCGCGGCGGCGCTGGGAGAGCAGGATCGTGAAGGTGTTGGCGATGACCGCGGAGGCCGCGAGCAGGGCGATGAGCGCGAAGACCAGCAGGATCATGCCGAGCTGCTGTGAGCCCCCCGCGAACCGGTCGGCGGCGAGCCGCGCCTGTTCCTCCGCGGTCACCGGGTGGAGGCCCTCGGGCAGGGCGGCCCCGAGGTTCGCGACGGCCTCCGGCGCGGAAACGCCGTCGGCCGTGTCGGCCAGGACGCTGAACGCGCTGTCGCCCTCGAAGTGCGCCTCGGTGGCGTAGAGCGTGTACTGGACCCCGGTCAGCGGCTGGAAGCCCGGGTCGGTCGCGCCCACCACGGTGGCCCGGGTGTCCTCCCCCTCCCGGGGCAGGATCCGTACGGTGTCGCCCACCGAGATCCCCAGGGCGTCCAGTGTCGCGGTGTCGGCGACGATCTCGTCGAGGTCGGTGGGCCAGACGCCCTCTGCCAGGTCGAACCAGCGCAGCGCGGGGTCGTCGGCGAAGCTGTAGACGTTGGCCTCGCCCCGCCGTTCCCCGGTGGCGAGTTGGACGGTACGTGCGTGGTGGGCGGTGACGGCGCCGATGTCGGGATGGTCGGCGACCACGTCGGGCCAGTCCGGCCCGGGGTCGGCCGACTCGGGGTCGCGGTCGACGACCACGTCGGCGGCGGCCAGCGGTGCCGCGGCCACGGCGCGCATACCGGCGTCGGAGGTCGCGGAGAACACGGCGGTCGCGGCCAGGAAGAGCGTGCCCAGGACGATGGCCGTCAGTACGGCGGCCAGCCGGGCGGGATGGGTTCGGGTCTGTGCCCAGGCGAGGCTCAGCACCGGCTCTCCGCCCGGGCCACGGCCGCCAGGACCTGCTGGGTCGTGGGGTGTTCGAGGGTTCCGTGCAGGGCGCCGTCGGACATCAGCAGGACGCGGTCGGCGTAGGTGGCGGCGACCGGGTCGTGGGTGACCATGACGATGGTCCGACCGAGTTCGCTGCTGGCCGTGCGCAGGCGTTCGAGCAGTTCACGACCGTTGGTGACGTCGAGGGCCCCGGTGGGCTCGTCGGCGAGGAGCACCGCAGGCCGGGTGAGCAGGGCCCGGGCGAGCGCGACGCGCTGCTGCTGTCCGCCGGACAGTTCCGGGGGCCGGTGCCCCAGCCGGTCGCCGAGCCGCAGGGAGCGCACGACCTCGTCGAGGCGGTCGCGGTCCGGGCGCTGTCCGGCGAGCCTGAGCGGGAGCAGGATGTTCTGTTCCGCGGTGAGGGCGGGCAGCAGGTTGAAGGCCTGGAAGACGAAACCGATCCGCTCGCGCCTGAGCCGGGTCAGTCTGCGGTCGTCGAGCCGGGCCAGGTCCTGCCCCTCGACCAGCACGCTCCCCGAGGTGGGGGTGTCCAGCCCGGCCAGCAGGTTCATGAGCGTGGACTTGCCGGAGCCGGAGGGGCCCATGACCGCGGTGAACTGTGCCGGTTCGAATCCGAGGCTCACCCCGGCCACGGCGGTGACCGCGGTCTCTCCCGCGCCGTACCTCCTGACCAGGTCGACCGTCCGGAGTGTGCTGCTCCGCTGCCCTGTAGGTGTGTTCATCCGGCCCTCTCCGCCCGCACCGCGTCCCGGCCTCGGCGGCCTCGGCGGTGCCTGCTCCCTCGCGTGTCCTGCTGTGCGTGGACAACGCTAGGAATCGGCGGCCCGGGGGCGACAGTGGCGACCGACGGGGCACCACCCTGACGAAGGTCAGGGTGCGGTGCGGGCCCGGGGGCGGGTCGGTGTGCGGGTACGGGGCCGGGGTCGTCCTCCGCGGAGCGCGTGCCTGAGGACGTCGGCGACCCCGGACCCGGTGAGTTCCTCGTCCCCGAGAAGGATCCGGGCGCGACGACCGGATCACCCGTATCCAGGCCGCGGGGGTCGCCCTCACCGTCACCGGGGTCCTCGCCCTCCGACTGGGCGGCTGAACCGGCCGGGAGGGACGGGGCGGGCAGGAGGGCGGTCCTACTGTTCGGGATACACCGACTGGATGCGCTCGGCGACGTGGCCGAAGCCGGTCCGCTCCAGGATGTCCACCTGTTCGCGGACGAAGGCGGCCCGCTCGGCCTCGTCCTCGACGGAGTCGATGAGCCCGCGCAGGATGGCGACCTGGACGTCCTGTTCCATGGCGTCCGCGCCCTCGCCCGCCTCCTGCTCGGCTGGCCACCAGTAGCTCTCGTAGCCCTCCTCGTCGACCCCGCTCCCGGGCATCGGGATGTCGGGCTCGGGCGGCTCGAGGTCGGACAGCCCGAGCACGTCGGGGTCCTCGTGCCCGGCGTGGTGCGGCCGGGCTTGCGGGGGGAGTTCGGGGGACGGTGTCGGCCCGGGCTCACCGGACACCGCCGCGCGGCCCCGCGCGGCCTCGTGCTCGGCGGTCCACAGGGCGCGGTCCTTGCGCAGACGGGCCATGCTGCGGAGGCGTTCGTCGTCCTCGGCGGACAGTTCCAGCCGGACCTCGTCCGCCCACACCTGGATGGTGCCTCCGGCGACGGGGGCCTCCACCGCGAACACCGACCCGAGTTCACTCTCGGTCACCGAGCGGTCCTCGGGGTGCACCTCGCACAGGATGTCCCGGGCACGCAGCACGATCGAGTGGACGGCCGGGCCCGCGGGGTTGCGCAGGCTCAGGTCGACCCGGTGGGCCCAGCGCCAGTGGACGAGCGCGGAGAACTCGAACACGTAGTCGTCCAGAGCGCTCGGCAGTTCGGTGCGGCGCGTGCGGACCCCCCGGGTCCCGCTCTCGCCGCGCGGCGCCTCGACGGGCGCGGGCTCATCGCCCCGGTCCGGCCGGTCCGAACGGCCCCGGAGGTCCTGCCCCGGAACCCGCACGTCCCCGGCCTTCCCGTCCCCGGCCGGGCCCCCGCCCGTCACCAGGCCCAGGAGCGCCTCCAGGGCGGCGTCCAGCGGGGCGGGGCGTGCCAGGGCCGCGCCCAACAACATCAGGGCGAACGGCAACCACAGGAGCACCCATGGCCCGACCAGCGGAAACAGCACCGCGGGGACGGTCAACACCACGATGACCGCCACGAGGCGGGTACGGGCGAAGGTGGCCACGGGGGTGTCTCCTAGGTACGGGGGCAGGGGGCTCGCGACAAAGGGTCCTCTGGCAAGTGTGCCCGAGAACCGGCGTGCACGTGCCACCAACGCCGACTCCGGGGCACTCCTCCCCCTGCCTGTTCGCCGTTTCCCGCACCGATCACTCGGATATGACCCCGTTGTCCCGGCCTCCCCGGAACACCGGGAAAGGACCTGGCCGACGAGAACGGCGGAGCAGGCCGACGGCGAAGACGCCGGGGTTCCCCTCCGGAGTGCGAAGAATCGGGAAACACTCGCGAAAGGCCCTGCTTTCCCCTTCGCACGGCCGGCCCCAGCACACATGATGACCCCATGCGATCACCCCATTCCCCTTCGCCAAGGGCCGTCCTGTCGAGTCGGCCGGGTCAGCGCGGACACGGGAACCTCTTCCGCCCCGAGGTCCAGGGGCTGCGCGCCGTCGCCGTACTGCTGGTACTCGTCTACCACCTGGACCCGGACCTGCTCCCGGGCGGTTACGTGGGCGTCGACGTCTTCTTCGTCATCTCCGGTTTCCTCATCACCTCCCTGCTCCTGCGGGAGGTCCGCGCGCACGGGCGGGTGTCACTGGCCGGGTTCTACGTGCGGAGGGTCCGGCGCCTGCTGCCCGCCGCCACGGTGGTGCTCCTGGCGACGGGGGCGACCGCCCTGGCGGTGCTGCCGGTCACCCGGCTGGGTGACACCGCCTGGCAGTTGTTCGCCTCCGCCGCGTACGTGGAGAACCTCTACCTGGCCGACCAGACGCTGGACTACCTCGCGGCGGAGATCCCGCCCAGCCCCGTGCAGCACTTCTGGTCGCTGTCGGTGGAGGAGCAGTTCTACCTGCTGTGGCCGCTGCTCTTCCTGCTGTGGGCGCTCCTCCTGCGGCGGCGTTCCGGGGCCGGGACCGGGGCGCTCACCGCGGTTCTGGCCTCGGTGTTCGCCGCCTCCCTGGTCTGCTCGGTGGTACTGACCGCCGGCGGCTCCCCCGCCGCCTACTTCCTGCCGACCACCCGTGCCTGGGAATTGGCGGCGGGCGGCCTCCTGGCGGTGTTCCTGTCCGGACGGGGCCTGCCGGGACCGCTCCGGCTCCCGCTGGGCTGGGCGGGCCTGGCCGCCATCGTCGCCTCCGCCGTGCTCTACGACTCCAGCACCCCCTTCCCCGGGTACACCGCCTTGCTGCCCGTCCTGGGATGCGCGGCGGTGATCGCCGCGGAACGCTCCCCAGGCCCGTCGGCCTCGACGCTGCTGAGCACGGCGCCGGCCCGGTTCGTCGGGGACATCTCCTACGCCCTGTACCTGTGGCACTGGCCGCTCGTCGTGTTCGCGCTGGTCCTGCTCGGCCGGGACACCCTGGGGCCGCTCGGTGTCACCGGTGTGGGGGCCCTGTCGTTCCTGCTGGCCTGGGCGACCAAGCTGTGGGTGGAGGACCCGGTGGCGCGGCACGGCCTGGTGCGCACGGGGCGCGGCGCCTCGGCCGTGGCCCTGGCCGGGATCCTGGCGGTGGCCGCGGTCACCGCCGCGGCCCTGGTCCGGGTGGACCGCTTCCAGTCGACCGAGTTCGACCCGGAGGTGCACGTGGGCCCGGAGGCGATCGGCCTACCGCCGTCCCAGGACGAAGCGTGGATGTACCCCTCCCCCGTCGAGGCCGAGGACGACGTCCCCCAGGCCTACGCCGACGGCTGCCACGCGGGGTTCGACCAACGGGCCCCCTCCGAACCACCGTGCGTCTACGGCCCCGAGGACGCGGCCACCACGGTGGCGCTCACCGGGGACTCGCACAGTACCCAGTGGTTCCCCGCGCTGGCGCAGATCGCCGAGGAGCGGGGGTGGCGGCTCACCGTGTACAACAAGTCGGCCTGCGCGTTCACCGCGGTCCCCGTCAGCAAGGGGGGCGAGCCCTACCCCGAGTGCCAGGAGTGGAACAGGGCGGTGGCCGAGGAGCTCCGGCGGCTGAAGCCGGACCTGCTGGTCACCAGCTCCTCGGCGGCAGGGGTGCCGCACGGCCACGAATCCGGATCGGAGGCGCGGAGCGCCATGGCCGAGGGCATGGCCGAGCAGTGGGAGCGGGTCACCGCCGCCGGTGTCCCCATCCTCGCGATCCGGGACACGCCCCGCACCAGCTCGGACGTGCTGGACTGCCTGGCCTCCTCCACCCGCGACCTCTCCGCCTGTGACCGGCCCGCCTCGGCGGCGCTGGAGCTCGACGACCCCCAGGAACTGGCGGTCCGGGAGGTCGAAGGGGCCGAGCTGATCGACCTCACCGACCTGATCTGCACCGACGACACCTGCCCCGCGGTGGTCGGCAACGTCGTGGTCTACCGGGACTCGCACCATCTCACCGAGACCTACGCGCGCCTGCTCGCCGACGCCCTCGGCACCCGGATGGACGAGGCCCTGGGCCGGGACTGACCGACTCCGGATCTCCGCGCCCCGGCTCCGAGGCCGGGTCGCCGCCCACGGCCGAGGTCCTGTTGAACACCGGCGCCATCCCGCTGGCACTGCCATCCGGAGCCCCGGCGTTCCAGCGCGGGAAGACGCGGGGCGGGAAGAACCCGGAAAGGCACCGTCCGAGCCAAAGGCACTGATCCTCCTTTTATTCCGTGATGTCACCTCTTCTTCCGCGATGGAACCGAGAATCCGTTTTCCTCGTGCGGCATCCACCCCGAAGCCGGATCGTTACCGGTTCGGGGACCGCCCCGAAAATCCACCCCTGGGACAAAATTCGCGAACAATCACACCTCGCCCCAACCAGACTGACACCCGACACCAACGGACATCACTCCACCAGGACCTTCAGGAACCCGGAAGGCAGACAACAACCGGGATACCGGACACGGAGTTAAAGGACACAACAATTCGCCGCAGCCTTTCCCGGGACAAACCCGTCTGCCCGTAAACGGAAAGGCGTTTCGGCGCGTTCGGACAACACGCTCCGGAGTATGCTCGTGCAGACCTCACCGGCGGGGCCCCACATCCGCCGTTCTCGGCCCGCCCCGTCGGACACCCCAGCCAGAACGGCGAAAGGCCGCCCGATGGAGACCACCGACGAACCGGAGCGTCAGGCCCCCGAGGCCACGACCTCCCCCTCCCCCTCGCCCGAGACCGCGCCCGTCCCCGCCCCCGCATCCGAGCCCGGCACCACCGGGGTCCGCCGTCCGATCCCGCGCCCGCGCCGCGGACCGGGTCGCCGCCACCGGGCGCGCGGCTACGTCCGTCACCTCCCCGACGCCAACGAACCGCTTCCCGCGACCGCCCAGGAGGAGTCGGCCGCGAACCGGCCGGAACAGGCGGCGGCAGGGGCCGGCACACGGGGACGAACCGGTTCGGCGGTGACCGCGATCCGCGCGACCGACAGGAGCGAACATGGCCTGGGACCAGCGGATCCACAGCCGGGACGAGCGGCGAGCGCAGGAGGACCCCCGGCAGGGGGAGGTGCCGACGGACCGGTCCGGTGAGGACGCCCCCGGCCGGAGCCGTGGCGGCTCCGGCCCGGACACCGCCTGCCAACGGTTCCAGGCGCAGACCGCGACGGAGGGCGGGGCGGCCGTCGAACCCGCCCCGCCGCAGGAGGCGACAGCCCGGGTGGACGGGCGACGGGTGGTGGTGACGTGGCGGCCCGGCACCCGCCCGGGCGAGCGGGCCTCCTACCGGGTGACGCGGCGGACCGGGCACGGGGCGACCGCGCGGGAGAGACCGGTGGGCGAGGTTTCGGGTACCCGGGTGGTCGACGAGGATCTTGCCGTGGGCAGTGAGGCCGTCTACACCGTGGTGGCGGTGAGCGACGGCCCCGGTACGTCCTCGGCCGCGCGGAGCCAGCCGGTGATGATCACACCCGAAGTCGCCGACCTGCGGGTACGGTCCGACGAGACGTCGGTGACCGGTTCCTGGCGGACGCCGCCGGAGGCGGTCCGGGTGGAGGTGCTGCGGGCGGAGGGCGGCCCGCCCCGGGGAGCGGGCGACGGGGTGCCGATCGCCCACGACGGGACCGTGTTCGTGGACACGGACGTCCTCCCGGACACGGAGTACCACTACCGGGTGCGCGCGGTGTACGTGACCTCGCGGGGCCTGGCCCGGAACTCGGCGGGACTGGTTCGCCGGGCCAGCCCCGGACCCGTACCGGCCGCGGTGCGGGACCTGACGGTGGACGCGGTCGGGGCCGGGTTCGTCGCCTCGTGGTCCGCGCCGCCCCGGGGCCGGGTGGTGCTGTTCACCTCCGAGCGGCCGCCGCCGTGGCCCCCGGGCCGGTCCGTGCCCGCCGAACGCTGGGCGGATCTGGGTTCACAGGTCCCGGGAGAGGTGTCGACCGGTCCCGACGGCCGGGCCGCAACCGGACTCCACCTGCCCGCGGGCACCGTGTACGTGCTGGCCGCGACCGTGGCGGGCGGTCAGGCGGTGGCGGGCGCCCGGACCCGGGTCGTCGCCGCTCCCCCGGTCACCGGCCTGCGCGCCGAACGGTTCGACACGGTGGTCCGGCTGAGCTGGGACTGGCCCGAGCACACCGCCACGGCGGTGGTGTCCTGGCGGGACGCCCGGAGCTCCCCGGACGCCCGGGACCGGAGCCCCGCCGCTCCGCTGGAGGGTGCTGGCGCCGGTTCCGGCACGGTGCGCGGATCACGGCTGCGCTACGAGGCCGAGGGCGGGTTCGAGGCGCACACGGGTCCCGGGCCGGTCGTGGTGACGGTCCGGACCGCAGTGCCCTCCGAGACCGGTGAGTCGCTCAGCGCCCCGGTGACCGTGCACGTGCCGGGCAGGGCGGTGCTCGACTACCGGGTGGAGGCGGTCGGGCTGCTGCGTCGGGAGCGGGTGGTGCACCTCAGTTCCCGGGACGCCTGCCACATGCCCGAGGTTGCGGTCGTGTACACGTCGGGCAGGGTGCAGCCGCACTCGGGGGAACAGGGCCGGGTACTGGCCACGTTTCCGGCCCGGCCCCTGGCCGCGGGCGAGCGGGTGTCGGTACGGGTCCAGCCGCCCCGGGAGCCCGGACCGGCCTGGCTGATGTGCTTCCCCGCGGACGGGGGCACGGCTGTGGGTCTGCGCCAACCCCCGGTGAGGGAGCTGCGCCTGTGAACCCGTGGGACGGGCCCCGGCTGGTGTGCCCCTACTGCTACTCGGCGTTCCCCGAACGCCGTATCCGTTTCCGCTGCCTGGGCAGGCCGGGCCCGTCGGGCGAGATCTGCCCGACCGCCGAGGACCAGGCGCTCCGGAACCACCTGGGGCGACGCGAACGGCTCCCCCCGGTCTTCGAGGCCAACGGCAGGCGCCCCAGGGCGGTGTGCCCCGCCTGTTCCGGGACGACCGACCGCAAGGTGTGCGCGGTGTGCCACGCTCGGATGCCGGTGAACTTCGGACGGATGCGCGGCCGCACGATCGCCCTGGTGGGGGCTCGGGACGCGGGCAAGACCGTGTTCATGACGGTGCTCATCCACGAGCTGAGGAACCGGGTCGGTGACCGGTTCAACGCGTCCGTGGGCGGTTCGGACGACCACACCCGGCACCGTTTCGGCCCCGACTACGAGTCACCCCTGTACGAGGAGGGCCGACTGCTCCAGGGGACGCGCCGGGCCGCGGGTGCGGCCCGCGCCCCCCTGCTGTTCCGGTTCACCGGGCGGCGGCGAGGACTGGCCGGACCCCGCCCCAGGCACACCCTGTTGTCGTTCTTCGACACGGCCGGGGAGGACCTGAGCGACGAGGAGAGCGTGGAGGCCAACCTGCGCTACCTCAACAACGCGGACGGGGTGATCGTGCTGTTGGACCCGCTCCAGATGGAAGGCGCCCGCCGGGCGGCCGCGTCCGGGACCCGGCTACCCGTGCCGGAGGGCCCGGAGAACCAGCCCGTGCACATGCTGGAGCGCGTCACCGACCTGCTGATGCGCCGGGAGGGCAGACCGAACCGGCTGATCGGGGTGCCCATAGCGGTGTGCCTCACCAAACTCGACGCCCTGCGCGCGGAGATGGACGAGGGGTCGCCGCTGCACCGCCCGCAGCCGGGTGCACCGTTCTTCGACGAGTCCGACAGCCAGGACGTGCACGCCCAGATCCAGCAGCTCCTCCACCGCTGGGACGGGCCGGAGATCGACCACCACGTGCGCAACCACTACCGCAACGCCCGCTACTTCGGGGTGTCCGCGCTGGGCGGTGCCCCCACCGGAGACAACAGGGTCCGGGGCGGGGTCCGGCCGTACCGGGTGGCCGACCCGTTCCTGTGGTTGCTCTCGGAGTTCGGGGTCGTCCCGGCCGGAAGCGCGCCCCGGCCCCCGCCCTGACCGCGGTGTCCGTACCCGCGCCCCGCAGCCCGCGCGTCCCACACCCCCGCACCGGCCTCACGGAAAGGGCACGGCCGATGGGTTCACCCCAGCTCTACTACACCTCGTGCGAACACGGCCTGTCGGGTTGCTCCGGCTACCAGTTCAACGCGGCGACCCCAGGGGTGGACCCGCGGGTACTGCGCGAGGTGGAGCGTTTCACCGTCTACGAGCCGCCTCGGCCGCGGGACGCCGAGGACGTCGGCCGACACCCGGTCAACCTCTGCTACTCCCCCGACCTGGCCGGGTACCCGGTGCTGAGCCGGGTCGTCTCCAGCGGCGAGGACCCCTCGGGCCGACCGGGGAACTACTTCGCGCACAGCCTGCTGCTGGTCGAGGGCGGCGCGTTCCTGCCCGCCGAGCAGTGGGGGGCGGGCTTCTGGGCGAGCGCCCCGGTGACGGCCCCGGACCTGCCCGGGATCGTGCTCCCGCCGGGTCCGCTGGACCGGCGGCGAACCGCCCTGTGGCTGCTCGGCCGCCCGGAGCACCTCCTCGGGCGGCTGCTGGCCGCGGTGGACGGGGCGATCGACGGCGGTCCCCCCGTGCTGCTGCTCGCCGACGACGAGGCCGCCGCCCACTGGGTGGCCGCCCTGTCCCACCTGCTACCGCCCCGGCGCGCTCGGGCGATGTCGTTCGCCACCTACAGCGGCAACCCCGAGGACTCCCCGGTGCACGTGGTGGCGGTGCCCCCGCACACCGACACCCGGCTGCTCCGGAGCAGGTTCACGGTCTTCGACCCCGACGGTGGGCACCGCACCGGCCCTGCCGGGGGGACGGCCCCGGACGGGACCGCCGCCACGGAATCCGCCGGAGCGCCCCGCCCGGGCGCCGAACCGCCCGGACCCGACACCGCGGCCGTGGTGTCCCTGCTCCTCGCGGCGGGGGTGGAGGGCGCGCCCGCGCTGTGGGCCGCCGCCCGCCCCTACTCCTCGGGGGCGGAGCGGTCGTTGGCCGACTGGCGTCCGGTGCTCGCCGCGGCCTCCCTCGCCGAGGGCTCCGACCGCGGTACCGGCCCCGACCTGGGCGCGGTACGCGCCTGGCTGCCCGGGGCGGTGTCCTGGCTGGCTCCGGGACGGGCCCGTCTCCTCCTCGGGCGGCTGTTGGACACCGGCACCGGGCACCTGCGCGACGACGAGCTGGTCCGGTTCCGGAAGGCGGCCCTGGACGCGGGGTCGACCGAGCTCACCGCACGCCTGGAGGGGGAGGCCGTGCACCGGTGCCTGGAACGGATCGCGGCCGGTTCCCCGGCGCCGCAGGCGCCACCGGTGCGCTCCGAGCGCGTGCGGGAGGCCGCCCGCGACCGTGTCCGCGACCTGCTCGACGGTGCACCCGGCCGGGTGCCGCCGCCGGAACGGGCGGTGGAGCTCCTGCGCTGGGCACGGACCGCGGGCATGGTCCCGCCAGCACCGGCCCTGGCACGGTACGGGCGCGACACCGTTGCCGCGCGCCTGGCCGCCGCCCCGCCGGACGCCGAACCCGACCCCGTCCTCGCCCGTCTGGTCCACGGGTACGAGGCGCTGCGCGGGGGCGCCGCCACGGGGCTGGCGGCGCTGCCGCGGCCGGTGCTGGCGGACCTGGCGGCGGGCCCGACGGGGGCGCTGTTCACCGAGGACCGGAGCGGTTCGTCCGCCGTGCTGCGCGAACTCCGGCTGCTCGCCGCCGGTGACGATGAACCGCTGCACCTGCTGCGCGGGGTGGTGGCGCTGCGGCAGGAGGCCCGCACCTGGGACCCGCCCGGGCCGGCCGCCCACGACCTGGACGAGGAACTACTGCTCCGGGTGTGGGGGCCCGGTCAGCGCCCCGGCGCGGTGTCGGCGGTACTCGGGCTGGCCGGTGAGCAGACCCTGGTCTCACCCGGTGTGGGCCGCTGGATCGCCGGGGCGCTGATGGCCGAACCGCACGAGGACGAGGACGGCGACTGGCAGCGGGCACTGCACGAGCTGGCCCGGCACCGCCTCGGGCGGCGACTCCCGGAGGACGCCCGGAGGCTGGTCGACGGATGGGCCGGGGCTTCGGCGGCGCTGGCCGACCTGGACCGGCCCGGGGACGCGGAGGGGTCCGCACGGCTTCGGCCGGTCGCGGCGGCCGTCCTGGGGGGCGAGGACCGGTTGGTCGCCGCGGTCGCGTTGCGGGGGGTGGCCGCCCGGTTGCTGCGGTGGCGCCCCGAACACGCCGCGGAGGCGCTGGCCGACTGTGCCGAGGAGGTGTTCGGCGCCTACTGCCGGGCGGCGTACCGGCGGTTGGCCCTGCCGCCGAGGCGGGGGCTGGCGGGCCTGCGGAGGCGGCCGTCCGAGACGGAGCTGGCCGTGCGCGTGTTCCGGACCGCCCTGGCCCTGGGTGCGGGAGCTCCGCCGGACCCGGCCGCTCGGAACGCCCGCCTGCTCGGGCAGGTGCTGGGACCGGCGCTGCGCACCTGGTCCCGGCGTGAGACCGGTCGGGCCCGCAGGGCCTTCGGGGCCGACGGTAGGGGACAGGAGTTCGGGGCGTGGGCGCGGTCGGTACGGGACCGGGGCGGGGGCGGCGGCCTGTTCGGGCGCCTCCGGAAGGAGTCTCGCGGAGCTTGAACGGACACTCTCCCGCCTCCGCCGCCTCCGATTTCCTGGTGCCGGGGCTGATCGTCCTCGTGCCCGGGTTCGTCGTGGCGCTGGGCGTCGTCTTCGGAGGGGACCCCGCCAAGGTGCTGGCCTTCCTGCTCAGCACCCTGACCGTCGTGGCGTCCATTGCCCTGGCCTGCGGTTTCGCCGTCCTCACCCGGGTCTACGTCCGGGCCGTCCAGGGGGTGCTCTTCCACGGGGACAACCCGCGTGTGCCCGAACCCGGGCCGGAGGACCCCGCCGAGTTCGGCTATCACGGCGGCCCGGCGTGGTGGGACCTCGCCGAGGTGAGCTCACGGGTCGCGGTCGGTACCGGCCCGTTCGCGGTCCTGCTGTTGCCGCACCTGGCCGTACAGGCCGTGCTCGTGCTCGCCCACCTGGCCTGGGCCTGGCCCGCGGTGGCCGTTCTTCGGCTGGTGGACGGCGGGCTGCTGCGGTACCGCAGGATCCGCATGCTGTGCCCGCGCTGCTTCGAGCACATGACCTACCCCTCGCACGAGTGCGACCGCTGCGGACGGGTGCACCGCGACGTCCGGCCCGGCCGCCGGGGGCTGTTCCGGCGCCGGTGCCTGTGCGGGCGGAGCATGCCGACACTGCTCCTCCTGGGCGCCGCCGGGCTGGGCGCGCTGTGTCCGCACTGCGGTCAGGGCATGGAGCACCGGCCGGGGGAGGCGCGGGAGCTCCCGGTCGCGCTGTTCGGGGGGACCGGGGCGGGCAAGACCCGGCTCACCCACGGGCTGTACGCGGCTCTGAAGCACGCCGCCGCTGACCGCCCCGGGGCCCGGGTGGAACCGGCGGGCGAGGACACCCGGCACCGGTTGGGGGACAGCGCGCTGGCTCTCTCCCCCGGACGGAGGGTGCCCCCGACCCAACCGGGGCGCCGGGCGCGCGGGCTCGCGCTGCGGGTGACGGCCGGGCCGCGCACCCTGCTCCTGCAGGTGTACGACGCCGCCGGGGAGTGGTTCGACCGCACTGACCGGACCGAGGAGCTCACCTACCTGGGCCGGACCGGGACGTTCGTACTGGTGGTGGACCCGTTGTCGGTGCCCGCGGTGTGGAACGCGCTCGGCGCCGGGGAGCAGCGGCGCCTGGCCGGGGAGCGTTCGCTCACCCCCGACCCCGAGCGGCCGTACATGCAGGTGCGCGACGAGGTCCAGCGGCAGTGCCTGACGTCGGGGCGGGGGCCGCGGCGGACCCGGCTGGCGGTCGTGGTCACCCGGGGCGACCTGTTGGCGGGGACGTCCCTCGCTCCCGCCGGAGTGCCCGCGGAGCGGTGGGTGCGGGGGGTGATGGGGCTGAACAACCTGTTGCGGGCGGCCCGGAGCGACTTCGGCTCGGTGGAGGTGTTCGTGACCGGGGCGGTCGTCGGCCCCGGGGGAGACCCGGACCCCAGTCTCACCACCCTGCTGCGGTGGCTGCTGGCCCCGGAGGCGGAGACGTTCACCGGTCTCGCGGGCCCCGGCCCCGCACCGCCCCCGCTCCCCGGATCCGTTCCGGGCCCGGGTACGCACACCGCGCGGGCAGAGCCGGCGCGGACGGGGCGGGCCCGGTGACCGGGTCCGGTCCGCGTCCGCGCACCGCACGCCGGGCCACCGCGGTGCTGCTCCACACGGTGACGGCGGTGTTCGCGGCCCTGGTCCTGGCGGGCCTGGGCGCGGTGGCGCTGTGGCTGGTCGGGAGGATCTGGGAGGGCCTCGTCGGCCTCTGAGCCGTCCGCTCCCATAGGATGGCGCCGCCCCTCACGGACTGCCCCTGGAGTGACCGTGCCCGAGCCCCGCCCTGCCCGCTCCCCTGCGGCGGGCATGGACCCTGTGCCCCGGAACGGACGGTCGGCGGTGCCGCGTGCTCCGGGGACTGGACCGGCCATCCGACCGGTGCGGCCCGGTGGCCCGGCGCGGGTCGGCCCGTACAGCGTGGTGGGTCTCCTGGGATCGGGCGGCATGGGAGCCGTCTACGCCGGTCTGGGGCCCTCCGGTACCGAGGCCGCCGTCAAGGTGGTGCACCGCGAGTACGCCGCCGACCCCGACTTCCGGGCCCGGTTCGACCGCGAGGTGAAGCTACTCCGCGAGGTCCGGAGCCCCTGCGTGCCCCGGTTCCTGGGTGCGGACACCGATACCGGACGGCCCTGGCTGGCGATCGAGTACGTGCCCGGACCGACCCTGCGCCAGCACCTCCGGGCCCACGGTCCGCTGCGCGGCGGCGCCCTGTGGGGGTTCGCGGTCGGGGTGGCGGAGGCTCTGGTGGCCGTGCACGCGCGCGGTATCGTGCACCGCGACCTCAAGCCCGGCAACGTCATCCTCGGTTCGACCGGACCCAAGGTGCTGGACTTCGGGATCGCCCGGGCACTGGACGGCACTGCGATCACTCGGACCGGCGGTGCCTTCGGCACACCCGGCTGGGTGGCGCCCGAGGTGTACACCGGCGGACCGCCCGACCCCGCGGCCGACGTGTTCGTCTGGGGCTCCCTCGTGGCCTGTGCGGCAACCGGACGCGACCCGTTCGGCACGGGCGGGGCCGAGGCCAAGGCGCTGCGGATCGTCCGAGGCGAGGCGGACCTCGACGGGGTTCCCGAGGACCTGCTGCCGATCGTGCGGGCCGCCATGGGCCAGGAGCCCGCGGCGCGGCCGGACGCGGTGGCGGTGCTGCGGGAGGTGCTCCGGGTGCGTACGGGCCGGGTGCCGGAGTCCGCCCGTGCGGCGACCGTGGTCGTCCCCGACTTCCTCGGCCAGGAGTGGAGCCCGCCTGAGGAGACCGCCACTGGCGCACTGGTCTGGCGCGAGCACACCGACCGGCACCTGCGGTCCCGGGTGCGGCGGCGCCGGTTCCGAGCAGTCGCCGCGGCGGCGACGGTCCTGGTCGTCTTGGCCGGTGCCACCGTCGCCGGGTCCCTGCTCCGATCCGGCCCCGGAGAGGACGGTCCCGGCTCCGCCGGAGCCGGTTCGGGCGTGTTCGGTTCGGAGGAGGCAGGTCTGGCAACCGATGTCGACGGGGAGGCCGACGACGTGTCGGACGCCCCCCTGGCCCCCACCGGCGGCAAGGCCTTCGACGAGGTCGGGGTGGGCACCAACGACGGCGGTGACTTCCTGGTCTACGCCGCCGAGGACGGCGGGATCGGTGTAAAGCCGGGGCTGAGTGAGTACGGGATCACCTCCCACGAGGTGGAGGGCTCCCGACCCCGCCTCAACAGCGACCAACGCGCCCAGTACCAGCAGGCGATCCTGCGCTTCCACACCAACGAACGGGACGGGGACGGTGCGGCGACCTTCACCGCGGAGGCCGCGCTCCTCCACGAGGCCGGTTCCTTCACCATCCGGGAGGGCGACTTCACGGCCTACGACGGCTTCCCCCGGGGCTCCGCACCACTCGGAGGGGACCAGTTCCCGCCCGACCCCAACAGCCCGGAGCACGGGAGTGTGACCGTACGCGCCCCGGATTCGGACGACGTCCTCGCTGTCCTGACGCCCGGTGAACCGGAGGCGGAGATCACGGTGACCATGCCCGACGCCGCGGCCTACGGCTACCTCGTCTACCGGCCCGAACCCGAACGTGTGTGGGGGCCGGCCTACGTGAACGCCGCCCTGGAATGGACCCACAGCTGTTACGTCCTCCCGGAGGCCCGCGAAGGGTTGTTCTCCGGACCCTTCAGCGGCAGCCACCACAACAGAGCGTGTCAGGAGCCGATCTCATGACCGACACTGCCGCAACCGTGTGGAACAGGCGTTCCGGCCCGGCTGTCGCCCGCTTCGCCCCGCTCCTGCCGGGCGACCCGAGAAGGGTCGGCGGGTACCGGCTCCTGGGCCGGGTGGGCAGTGGCGGTATGGGAACCGTGTACGCGGGCCGCCGCCGACGCGGCGGGATCGCGGCGGTCAAGGTGGTCGGCCCGCATCTGGCCGACGCCCCCGAGTTCCGGGCCCGTTTCGCCCGCGAGGTCACCCTGGCCTCCCGGGTCTCCGGCTTCCGGGTACCGGCGCTCCTGGACGCTGGACCTTCCGACAGCGCACCCTGGATGGCCACCGAGTTCATCCCCGGCCGCACCCTCGCGGAATACGTCGGTCGAGGCGGCGCTCTCCCCTCGCATCTCGTGGACGGGCTCGCGATCGGGGTCGCCGAGGCGCTGCGCTCCGTCCACGGAGCGGGGATCGTCCACCGGGACCTCACTCCGGGCAACCTCGTGCTCTCCGAGCGGGGGCCAGTGGTTCTGGACTTCGGGATCGCGCGCGCTCTGAACGAGACCGGGCTGACCCGGACCGGAGGGCTGGTCGGTACCCCCGGATGGATCGCCCCGGAACTGCAACGCGGAGCCCCGGCCACCCCCGCCGGTGACGTCTTCTCCTGGGGAGCCCTGGTGGCCTACGCCGCCACCGGCCGTCCGCCGTTCGGTGCCGGGCCCCCGGAGGTACTCGCCTACCGGATCGCACACGAGACACCGGACCTGGACGGGTTGCCTGACTACCTGCTTCCCCTGGTGCGGGCGGCGTTGCAACCCGAACCGCAGCTGCGTCCGACCGTGGACCAGGTCCTGGGCGAACTCACCCGGGGCGAGCCCCCCGAAACGTACCTGTCGCGTACATGGACCAGTGTGCGCGCGCCGGTCCCGCGTCCACCGAAGAGGCCCCGCCGTGCGGTGCTCCTCACCGTCGCCGCGGCACTGCTCGCCCTGGTCACCCTCGCCGGATACCTGGGCGGACGGGCTCTGGAGCAGGAGGGGGCCGGGTCGGCTTCCCCGCGGGGAGGGGCGTCGACCGGCAGGGCCGCCGCGGAGGGCTCGGCGGAGGCGCTGGAGGAGCCCTCGCCAGGCTGGGGCGACCCAGTTCCCGTAGAGGAGGACGAACACGCGGCCTACGGTGCCCGGGCGGGTTTCATGACGGTGGAGCCCACGGACGACCGGGGTGTGGCGGCCCTCGTCGAGCACGGGTACGAACCGGAGGACGAGTTCGCCTACCTGTCGTCGTACTCGACCACCGGCCGATACAGCAGGTTCCTCGCCCTGACCGGCGTACGGCTGACCGACACCGGTGTGGAGGTCGTCGGGCTCACCACGACCAACCCGATGGGCATCACCGTGGGAGAGGTGGCGGAGATGATGACCCTGCGCGGTAGGGACGGCGCCTCGGTTCGCCACACGAGCACCGAACCGGACAGCGAACAGGGAAGCGGTGTGTGGGCAGACACGGTCATCCGCTTCGACGGCGCCCCCGAACGCGGCCTGATCACCTACATGGACGACGCCTATGAGGAGAACGTGGAGGGTTCTCCCCCGGTCAGCATCTGTTATGACGCGGTCGAGGGCAGCTTCTCCACCGACTTCGACAGCTGCGGGTGAGGCGCGGTCGCGGAGCAGGACCGTCCGGGTTCAGGGAGTCCAGTCGGCGGAGGCGGTGATCACGTCGGCGATGGCCGAGGCGGGGTCGGTCACCGGGATCGGCCAGCCCGTGTACGCCTCGGCGAGGCAGCTCCGACCCGCCCTCGAACCCGTGACCTGGTCGATCTCGGCGAGCTGACGGTGCAGCCCGAAGGGGTCCCCGTCCGCGGCCGTGTGCAGCATGGACGTCATCCACCAGGAGAAGTGCTGGGCCCGCCAGACGCGGTCCGCGGCGGTCCGACCGTAGGCGGCGAGCAGGTCCGCCGAACCCCGGTGGAAGAAGCGTTCGAGCGCCTGGCAGAGCACGGCGGCGTCGGCGACGGCCAGGTTGAGGCCCTTGGCGCCGGCGGGCGGGACGACGTGCGCGGCGTCCCCGGCGAGGAGGAGGCGGCCGTGGCCCATCGGGGCCAGGACGTGGCTGCGCATGGGGATGACCCCGCGCTGGATGATCGGGCCCTCCCTGAGCTTGAACCCGTTGCCATTGACCCGCGCGCGCAGTTCCGTCCAGATCCGGTCGTCACTCCAGGCTCGGGCGTCCTCGACGGGATCGCACTGGAAGTACATCCGCTGCACGCTGGGGGTGCGTGAGCTGATCGGCGCGAACCCGCGCTCGGAGTGGGTGTAGACGAGCTCGTCGGAGCTGGGCGGGGCCTCGGTGAGGATGCCGAACCAGCCGTGTTCGTAGGCCCGGAAGTAGTCGGTGCGCACTCTCTCGGGGACGGCGGAACGGCTGACGCCGCGGCTGCCGTCGCATCCGGCGACCACGGCGCAGGAGAGTTCGATGCGGGTGCCGTCGGCGTCGGTGAAGTGTACGGAGGGGGTGTCGGTGGTGGCGTCGTGGACGCTGACGCCGCTCACTCCGAAGCGCACGTCGCCCCGGGCCGCGATGAGGTCCTTGAGCACCTCGTGCTGGGGGTAGAGGTGAACGGAGCGCCCGGTGAGGCCGGAGAGGTCGATCCTTCGGATCTCGCCGCGGCTGCGGATTCCGATGCCGCCGTGGCACTACCCCTCGGAGAGCGCGCGTTCGCCCACCCCAATACCGGTCATGAGGTCGACGGTGCCCTGTTCCAGGATCCCGGCCCGGACGGTGGTCTCGATGTCGGCGCGTTCGCGCAGGTCGATGACGACGGAGTCGATACCAGAGAGGGAGAGCAGGTGGGAGAGCATCAGCCCCGCGGGCCCGGCGCCGACAACGGCAACCTGGGTCCTGATCTGGCGGTGTTCCGTGTTCATCGGTTCGTCTTCTCCGTCCCTGGGTGCCGGGTCCGCCCTCAGCATGGGCGCAGGGAGCCGGTCGGCACCAGGCCTGGTTCCACTGGGCGAGAAACGGAGCCAGCAGAAGTTCACCCAAAGGACACATGTACGCTTTGCGCACGAACAGGAACGGTGAAGCAGCGGAGAGGTGGACACGGCCGTGCCGACGACAGGAGATTCCGTGCTCAGCCGCGCCATGCGGATCCTGCGCACCTTCAACGCGCCCAGCGCCCCCGGGGCGGGCCCGCCCTCCGGTTCCGCCCCCTCCCTCACCGCCTCCGAGGTCTCAGCCGCGCCGCCCTCCCCTACATGGAGGGCCTCCAGGCGGTGGTCCGGGGGCACACCCAGATCGGTGTCCTGGAGGGGTCCGACGTCCTCTACCTCGAACGCCTCTCCCACCCCGAGGCCGGGCGCAACGTCGCCGCGGTCGCCGGGCGGCTGCCCGTCCACGCCACCTCCACCGGCCTGGTCCTGCTCGCCCACGGGTCGGCCGGGTTCCAGGAGCACGTGCTCGGCGGGCGGCTGCACGCGGTCACTCCGTACACCGTCACCGACCCCGCCCGACTGCGCCGCCTCCTCGCCGGGATCCGCCGCGCGCGGGGTGTCCTGCACCATGGGCGCCCCGCCTCCGGGGAGAACATGATCCGCACCCAGGGCTTCCGGCCCGTCCGGGACGGAACCGAGTGACCTCGGGCCAGAGGCACTGACGGGCCTTCCGCGCCTGCCGGCGGGGCCGTGCCGTGCGGGAGCGCACCCGAGAACGAGCGTGTCCGAGGAGGACCGGGCCTCCTCGGACACGGTCCGGCTCGACAGGGGTACGCGGCTCGGTAGTGGTGCGCAGGCGGAGATGTCGGACCGACCACGTCCTCGATCCTGACGCCCGTCAGGGCTTCTGGCCTAGCGGGCCGAGGGCTCGGGAGCGCGGCCGCCCTGCCCGCCCGGGCTCCCGTCTCCCTGACCGGACTACCGGCCCTGCGGGGCGCTCCGTCCGGGCTGCCCGGAGTACTGGCCCCGCTGGTCGGCGCGGGCATGGGACCCCTGCGGGTTGGCCCGGTCGAAGGCCTCCTGGGCCTGGTGCTCGCGCTCCCAGATGACGAAGCGCTCGCTCTCGCCCAGCGCCATGGTGGTCAGCCACACGGCGACGGCGATGTCGTCGACCAGGCCGAAGACCGAGAGGATCAGCTCGGGGACGAAGTCGATCGGGGAGACGACGTAGCCGACCAGCACCAGCATCATGAAGAGCTTGCCGCCGCTGAGTTCGTGGTAACGGCCGCGCAGCTTCGCCCCGATCATGCGCGGAACCGCGCGGGCGCGCTGCCACACGGAGACCCGACCGTCGGTGTTCTGGATGACCTGCCAAGCGGCCGCGCCGGCCGCGGCCCGGTTTGCCTTGCGCATCGTGTTCGTCTCCTCAGGGGGCATGTGACTTCTCAAGATATGACGCGAAGTCCTCCTGATTCGTTCCCACCTGTCGGGGAGGACAACCCCGAACGAGGCGCACGTGCCACCGCCCCCGACCTCGCCACCGCCCATCACCCGCTTTCCGGTCCGTGGCGGCTGGTGCCTGAGGGGCGCAGGTGGCTCCGCTCACGCCGCCGGGGGGCGCTTCCACGACGGATTGTCCACAGGAATGGCCGGTGGCCCTGGTGGGGACCGGCGCGGGGAGGCATCCTTGGATGGGCTACATCCTTTCCTTCCGCCTCCTCATGGCCCTCTGCCCCGGAGCGGGTCGCCCCCCTTCGCCCTGAGCCGCCGACCAGCACGACGGCACGACCCACGAGACAAAAGCAAAGGGATAAAAAAGAACTTTTAGTAAAAAAGGCGCAACACCGGGTGGCCACATGCGGCCACCTCCGTCCACTCCCCCTACGAGGTACGCCAGATGCGGGCACGGAAACCCGGCCCTCTCAGCCAGCACCGGAGGCCTGACGCCGTCGACCGGGCCGCACCGTCCCCCCGGCAGAAACGGAACCGCGCCACAACACCCGTTTCCCAAGGCGGGGAATACCGGACCTCCCGCTCCGCCACACCCATTCGTTACGATGCGTCCGAGTGGCACCTACAGACGCGGGGCGCCTCTGCAGCATCCGAAACCGTCCGAGTGCGTAGATCCGATGGAGCTTTCCCAGTGTCCAATGCCCTACCTCGGTCGGTGACGACCGTAGCCCTGTTGGCGGACATCCCCAGCACGGGCCACGTGGGCGAGGCCGGAGCCCGACGGTTCACCATGCGGGGTGACGGTGTCGGCGCGCGCAGCGCCGCCTTCGTCGCCTTCGCCAGGCAGGAGGTGGGCGCGGGCCGCAAGGTCGTCGCGCTCTACCCGGCCTGGCAGGCCTCGGACGCCCAGCGGGCGGTCAACTTCGCCCGGGGCTCCCTGCGCACCGACCACGTCGCCGGGATCGGTGTCGACCTGTCCCCCCTGGCCCTGTCCCTGGTCGCCGACCAACTCGCCTACCTGTCCCCCTACCTGCCACCGGGCGTGGTCGCAGCGCTCTGCGAAGAGCTCCCCAAACACCTGCTGGCCGGGGCCTGGCTGCGTACGGTCTCCGGGCTCTCCACCCTGCCCACGAGCCTGCGCCAGCACATGGGCTCGTACGCGCCCACGGTGTCCTTCCTCGCCTACTGCGCCCCCACCGCGCAGGTGGGCCGGCTGCGCCCGGCCGAGGTCGCGTCCGGACTGCCCTTCCGCCCGGTCCAGCCGGTACAGCTGCTGTACTCCACCCCGGACCCGGGCATCACCGGAGTGTTCGACGAGAACCTGCCCCGGGCCGTGCAGCCCGTGGCCACCCGGCTCCTGCCCGCCCAACCCCTCGGCAGCGCCTACTGGGGCACCGCCAAATACGTGGAGTTCGTGGCGTTGAGCGCCCACCCGCAGGCCCTCGCCTACGCCGCCGGCTCCATCAGGGCGAGCGCCTGTTCCTGGTGCGGTGAACCCATGTCCGCCAAACCCTGCCCCTTCTGCTCCGCCAACTCGACCACGGGTTCCGCCCAGGCGCCCCGCCCGGGCCCCGCCGCGGCCCACGGCGCGCACTCCCGCCCCCCGAACGGACACCCCGTGCCGGGAGGGGACCCCGTACGGCGCCGCGGCGCCGGCCCGCCCGCCGCGGCGCCCGGGAACCCCGCCGCCCCCGCACACCGCCCGAACACCACCGCCGGACCGGCCAACGGACACGCCCCTCCCCCGGGACGCGGGTCCCTCGCCCCGCCCGAGGGACCGGCGTTCCCGGGTCGCGCCCCGCAGCCGGACCCGCCACGGACCTACTCCCGCTAGGGCCCCGCCGCTCCGTCCCCGGGCGGACGGCCCACGACGACACTGGAAACGGAAACCACCCCCTATGAACCCCCGTCAGCGACGCGGTGTCCTGCTCATGGTCGTGGCCGCTATCGGCGCCGTCGCCGTGTTCGCCTCCGTCTTCGCCTACCTCAACGGCCAGCAGGAACAGATGGGCCGGTTCTCCACAGTCCTGCGCCTGGCCGAACCCGTGGAGGCCTACCAGCCGATCGGCCAGGACTCGGTCGAAAGGGTCGAGGTCCCCGCCGCCTACTTCGACCCGGAGGTCTTCATCACCGACCTGTCCGACGTCGACACCCCCTCCGGCCAGGAGCTGGTGGCCTCCACCCACCTGGAGGCCGGGGCCATCCTGCAGCGCGGCATGGTCGAGCCGCAGCCCACCCTGACCACCGGCGAGCGTGAGATCGCCATCATGGTCAACGCCGAGACCGGCGTGGCGGGCAAGGTGCAGCGCGGTTCGGTCGTGGACATCTACGGCACCTTCCAGGCGCGCGACCACGGTGAGGCCTGCGCGACCCGGGTCATCACCGAGGTGGAGGTCCTCGACATCGGGGAGCTGCGCAGCCAGGAGGAGGAGGGCGGCGGGGTGACCGGCGTGGTCCCGGTGACCTTCCGGCTCGACCCCCAGGCCGCCCTCCAGCTGGCCTACGCCGAGGAGTTCTCCACCAAGCTCCGGTTGGCCCTGGTCAGCGCCGCCGGCGGTGGCGACGCCGGAGAACCCCAGGTGTGCAGCGGTGACTTCGACGAGATCATCGAGGAGATCGCTGACGGCCAGGGGGCGCGACCGTCCGATGGTGAACAGACCGAAGAGCGGCGTACGCCGCAGGGGGAGTAGGTACCGGTGAACTTCCGAGTCCTGGCGGGGATGCCCACATCCGAGACGGAGATGGTGTTCGCCGCGCGTTTCGAGGAACTGGCCGCGGCCGACCTCGTGGCCACCCGGCGCACGGGCACGGACCTGATCAACGGGGCCGGCGAGTACCCCGATCTCGACGTGGTCCTGGTCCACCAGGACCTGGGTCCCGCCCCGGTCCTGGAGACCGTCCGCGACCTGTCGCACCGGCACCCGCAGTTGGCGATCCTGCTCGTATCCTCCGCCATGGACCAGGAGACGTTCACCGGGGCCATGGAGGCGGGCGCCCGGGGCGTGCTCTCCGCCGACTCCGGGCTGGCCGAGCTGGAGACGCGGATCGCCAAGGCCGCGGAGTGGTCGCGTACCCTCCGGCGCCACCTGGAGTCGGCGGCGTTCGACCTGCCGGCCTCGGGGGTGCGCGGCCGGATCGTGACGGTCAGCGGTGCCAAGGGCGGGGTGGGCACCACCACCTGCGCCGTGCACCTGGCGATGGCCGCGGCCCGCCGGGACCGGGTGGTGTGCCTGGTCGACCTGGACCTGCAGGCCGGCGACCTGCCCGCCTTCCTCAACCTCCAGCACCGCAGGTCCATCGCGGACCTGGTGGACGCCGCCGACGACATCAGCCCCGGCATGCTCTCCGAAACCCTCTACGTGGACCCGCGCGGCCCGCACGTGCTGCTGGCGCCGGAGCACGGTGAACGCGGTGAGGACGTCGACGCCCGGGCCACCCGCCGGATCCTGAGCGCCCTGCGCTCGCGGTACGAGATGGTGATCGTGGACTGCGGATCCAACATGAACGAGGCGACCGCGATGGCCGTGGAACTGGCCGACAGCGCGGTGGTCACGGTGACCCCGGACGTCCCCGCGCTGCGCGGCGCGCAGCGGCTGATGGCGATGTGGGAACGACTGCAGATCCGTTCCCACGAGGACGTGTACTCGCTGGTCACCCGGCACAGCCGCAAGAACGAGATCCAGCCGGACTTCCTGCAGCAGTTGTTGGGGACCAAGGTGCTGCGCACCCCCGTCCCCGCCGCCTACCGGGCGCTGGAACCGGGTGAGAACAACGGCGACCCCACCAAGGTGACCGACGAGGGGCTGCGCAAGGCCTTCGCCCGGCTCGCCTCGGAGCTGGACCTGCTCGCACCGCCGACCGCCGGCGGCAGTGGCAGCAGGATCGGCAACACCACGGCCTCCGGCGGCCTCCCCCCGGGGCTGGCAGCGCTGTCCTCACGCGCGCCCGGTACGCAGACCGGCCCCTCCACCCGGGACGTGTCCGGCTTCCTCGACGCCTCGGGTCCGCAGCAGGTCAACGGGTACGGGGCCCGGACGGGCACGTCCGACCCCTGGGGGCAGGGGTCACCGGGGCCGAGGGGAGGTTTCGGTGGCTGAGGACCGCCGGAGCCCGGGGCGAACGCGGGGTACTCGGGGCCGCCGCGGTTCTCGGCGCTCCGGGCAGGACCGCGGCGCGGTCTTCGTGGAGTTCGCCGCGATGGTGCCGTTCATGATGCTGGCGCTGGCCCTGGTCTGGCAGGTGCTGCTGCTCGGCGTCACCGCCATGTACGCCTCCCACGGGGCCGCCGAGGCGGCCCGGCAGGCCGCGGTCACGCCGGACGACCTCGAACGCATCGACGAGGAGGCGCGTAAACGGGTACGGGCGCCCTGGGACGCCGAGGACGTGCTGTCCACCGAGATCGTCGAACGCGACGGCGGCCGCTACGCCCGGGTGAGCCTGGACATGCCGGTGTTCCTGCCCGGCACGTCGGGCCCGTGGCAGATCGCCGGTGAGGCGAAGGTCGTCACCGAGGTCACTCCGCGCGGACTGCCCGACCCGGGGGAGGCGGACCGGTGACCGGACCGTCCACCGCCCGCCGACCGCTGATCGGCCGCCGACCCCGCCGTCTGCTGTTCGGTCGCGTCCCCGGCCGGGACCGCGACCGGGGCGGCCCCATCCTGGAGTTCGCCGCGATCCTGCCGATCCTGCTGTTCGCCGTGGTGGTGGCGATCGAGGCCTTCCTGGCCTTCGTGGCGATGGAACGGATCGAGTCGGCGGCCCGGGCCGGGGCCCGGGTGGCCGGAACCGAACAGCTGACGGGCGCCGAGGCGGAGGCCCGCAGCGCCCTGCCCGACTGGTTGGACGACGCGACCGTCACCAGCGGCACCAACGACAGCGACGGTTACTACGTCGAGGTCTCGCACCCGCTGCCGATCGTGTTCTCGTCGGTGGGGTTCGACCTGGCGCTGACCAGGCGGGTGGACATGCCGAACGTGTGAGGCGGAGCGGGCGCCCCCCGCACCACCACGGCACCGCCAAGGGAGGAGACGAGGAACATGGGGCTGAAGGACCGGTTGGAGGAGGACCGCGCCGTCGAGGACCGCGCGGACCGCGGCAGCGTGACTCACTGGCGCCGCCGCCTGCTGAAGGAGATCAACCTGGAGGACCTGACCCGGCTGACCCTGGCCCAGCGCCGGGTCCGGCTGGAGAAGGTCGTCGGGCACATCCTGTCCCGTGAGGGCCCGGTGCTGTCGGACCGCGAGCGTTCGGTGCTGATCCGCAGGGTCGTGGACGAGGCCCTGGGGCTGGGTGTGCTGGAGCCGCTGCTGGCCGATGAGAGCATCACCGAGATCATGGTCAACGGGCCCGACAACGTGTTCGTGGAACGCGGCGGCCGGATGGAGCGCGTCGACGCCGCCTTCAACGGCGAGGAACAGCTCTACCAGACCATCGACCGCATCGTCTCGCTGGTCAACCGGCGGGTGGACGAGTCCTCGCCGATGGTGGACGCCCGCCTGCCCAGCGGCGAACGGGTCAACGTGATCATCCCCCCGCTGTCGCTGTCCGGGCCGGTCCTGACCATCCGGCGCTTCCCCAAGCCCTACCCCATCGAGGACCTGGTCCGGATGGGCAGCCTGGACCAGGCCACCGGCGTGCTGTTGTCGGCGATGGTGCGGGCCCGGTTCAACATCGTGGTGTCGGGCGGTACCGGCACCGGTAAGACGACCTTCCTCAACGCGCTGTCGGCCTTCGTCCCCAGCAGCGAACGGATCGTCACGATCGAGGACTCCGCGGAGCTCCAGCTCATGCAGGAACACGTGGTGCGCCTGGAGTCGCGCCCCGCCAACATCGAGGGGCGGGGGGCGATCGCCATCCGCGACCTGGTGCGCAACGCCCTGCGGATGCGCCCGGACCGCATCATCGTCGGTGAGGTCCGTGGCTCCGAGACCATCGACATGCTCCAGGCGATGAACACCGGCCACGACGGATCCCTGGTGACGGTGCACTCCAACTCCGCGGACGACGCCATCCACCGGTTGCAGACCCTGGCGACCATGGGTGAGGGCCAGATCCCCTACGAGGCGATCCGCGACCAGATCAACAACGCGGTGGACGCCATCGTGCACCTGGGCCGCTGGCCGGACGGCTCACGGCGGATCAACGAGATCGCCGTGGTGTCCTCGCGCAGACGCGAGGAGTTCCGCCTCGACCGGCTGATGGAGTTCGCCGCGCTGCCGATGAACCCCGACCGCGCCGTGCAGGGGCGGTTCCGGCACTACCCGCTGCCGCGCCACGTCGCCGGTCGGATCTACCAGGTGGGCGAGAGCATCCCCTCCTCGTTCGGGGTCGTCGCCGACGAACGAACCCAGGGCCGCCGGTGAGCGCCCGTACCGCGTCCGTCCGGACGGCCTCGACCCGAAGGGAGACCGGGTGAACTGGCAGATAGCGGCCATCCTCGGCGGCCTCGCCCTGGTTCTGCTGCTGTTCCTGTGGGCGGTCCGGGAGTTCGTGACCAGTGCCGAGCAACGGCGGATGATCGCCTCCCGCAGTGCCCTGGCGCAGGCGGACTACGCCGCCTCCACCCCCATGGCCAGGCTGGACGCCAGGCTGCACCGCACCCAGTGGGGCGCCCGGCTCAGTCGCAGGCTGGCCCGCTCCGGCACGGACGTACGCCCGGTCACGTTCGTCGCGGCCCTGGTCGCCGGTTCCCTGTTGGCGGTCGTGGTGGTCTGGCAGGTGCTGGCTCCGTTCTTCGGGCTGCTGGCCGCCGGCGGGGTGGCGTTCCTGTTCTTCTCCTACCTGCGCCGGGCCGAGGCCAAGCGGCGCGAGGAGTTCACCAACCAACTACCCGACCTGGCCCGGGTTCTGGGCAACGCGACCTCGGCCGGGCTGGCGCTGCCGACCGCGGTGGCGATCGCGGCGGACGAGCTGGACGGTCCGGCCGGAGAGGAGCTCGGCCGGTTGGCGGAGTCGATGAAGCTCGGCGCGACCTTCGAGGAGGCCATCTCCGACCTGCGCGAACGTATGCCCTCCCGGGAGCTCGGTGTACTGCTGTCCACTCTGCTGGTGGCCTCCAGGTCCGGTGGTTCCCTGGTCACCGCGTTGCGCAACATCTCCGCCACCCTGGAGAGCCGCAAGGAGACCCGGCGCGAGGTGCGGACCATCCTCAGTGAGACGACGTCCACCGTGTGGGCCCTCGGGTTCATGTCGGTGGGCGCGCTGTTCCTGATCAACGCGATCCAGCCGGGGATCATGCGCACGATGACCGGCAGCGCGGCCGGTATCGCGGTGCTGTTGGTCGTGGCGGCGCTGTTCGCCATCGGTTTCGTGCTGGTCTCCCGGATCACCAAGTTCAGGTTGTAGCCGCGGCCCCTCCCCGTAACCCGCCCTCCGCCCCGAAGGACACCCCCGATGAACCTTCTGCCCCTCGCGGCCGCGCTCGTCTGCGCCCTGGTCGTACTGATCGGCGTCTACGGTCTGTACCTGACCCTGTCGCAGACTCGGGTCCCGGTGGACGACCCGGTCGAGGCCCCGGTGCGTACCAAGAGCGACGAGACCTTCTTCCTGCACCGGATCACCGAGGCGATCGGGCGCCCCTTCTCCAGTTCGGTACTGGCCTCGCTGAGCACGAAGCAGAGGAGCTCGATCGCCGCCCGGATCGAGGCGGCGGGGCGCCCGGACGGGCTGACCGCCGAACGGTACGTGCAGCGCAAGATCGGCGAGGTCACCATCTACGGCACGCTCGCGCTGCTGGTGCTCGTCTCGGACACCAGTCCGTTCCTGGCCCTGTTCGCGGTGGCGTTCATGGGCCTGACCGACCTGAACCTGTACGTGCAGACCCAGGAGCGCGCCGACCAGGTGCAGACGCAGCTACCGGACTTCCTGGACGTACTCGCGGTCACGGTGAGCGCGGGGATGTCGTTCCGCGCCGCGGTCGGCCGGGTCGCTGCGTCGATGCCGGGCGTGCTGGCGGACGAGTTCACGATCGCGCTCCGCCAGATGGAGCTGGGCATCTCCCGCCGGGAGGCCTTCGACTCCCTGCGCCGCCGCAACCGCAACGATTCGCTGAGCAAGTTCGTCACCGCCATCCAGCAGGCCGAGGAGCTGGGCGCCCCGCTGAGCGACACCCTGGTGAACATCAGCAGCGACATGCGCCGGGCCGACGCCCAGTACATGCGCCGCAAGGCCCAGCAGCTCAACCCGAGGGTGACGATGGTGACCGCGGTGACCCTGCTTCCGGGCCTGCTGATCCTCATCGTCGGTTCGATGTTCCTGGGCACCGAGGTCAATATCGGCACCATCCTCGGCGGTTAGGGGCCGGCGCACTCACACCGGACGCGTCCGGTGTGAGTGCGCCGGGGTGTGGCCGGGCCCGGCCACACCCCGCGGCCACACCCCGCGGCCGCTACCGCGCGGGCCCCGGGGGCGGGAACGGGATCTCGGACAGGGCGGGGATGAGCGCCTCCTCCTCGAACTCCAGGTGGGCTCGGAGTTCCTCGGTCAGCCGGTCCAGTTCCGCCATGAACCGCACCGGGTCCGCCGTCTCCAGGTCGGTGAGCAGACCCTCCAGTTCGCCCCGGATCCGGTCGAGAGCGCGGTGTTCGGCGATCAGCCGCTCCACCGGTTCCCGCAGATGCGGGAAGCCCTCGGCGAGCTGCGGGAACGCCGTGTCCTCGCTGGTGTGGTGGAAGTGCAGGGACTCGCAGAAGGCCAGGCAGTGCTGGCGGATCCGCAGGTTCAGCCCCACCGGGTGCGCCGCCCCGGCGGACTCCCGTTCGGCCAGGTACAGCTCCGCCTCCCCGCGCACGTGGACCAGCTGGCCGCGCAGCCACGCGTGGATCTGGAACAGCTTGTCCGCCAGGTTGTCGATCTCGGCGGGGCCGGAGACGTCGGAGCGCTGCAGCTCCACCACCGGCAGCCTCCGCTCCACCTGCTCCTGGTACTCGCCGAACCCGGGTTCGCGGCGGACGATCTCCTGGAAGACCCGGTCCCGCTCCTCCCCCTGCACGGGCACGGCGACAGCCTCGTGGCTGTCGTGGACCGGCATCTCCACGGACACCATCGGGTGGGCGAGCAGGTTGCGGTACCAGTCGGGGTGCCTGGGTGAGCCGCCCGCGGAACCCACCACGTAGACGCGGCCGTCGATCCGCAGGAAACCGAGCGGGGTGGTGTACTCCCGGCCCGAACGCGCCCCGGTGGTGGTGAGCAGCAGCAGATCGCCGCCCTCGAACACGCCGCCCACCCGGCCGCCGCTGGCGCGGAACTCCTCGACCACCGGCTCGTTCCACGGGCTCACCACCGGTTCGGAGTGCGGGTGCGGTGCCGGTGCGGGCGCCCGTTCCCCCTCCCCGGGCCGGTCTCCCCGGTCGGCCCGGCCCCCGCCCGTGGCCGCCACGGCGGCGGTCTCGTCGTCGGGGTTCTCGTTGTTCGGATTGTTCTGGTCGTTCTCCGTCAAGGGACGGTCCTCTCACCGGGTTCTGTGGAGGCGGTCGTCCCCGGGGGCACACCTGTGGCACGGTTCGCCTGCGCGCGGGCAGGAGCACGGCAGAGCGGAAGCGTGTGGTCCGGTGCGCCGGGGCGGAGCGGCGCAGGGCCGTGCGGCCGGGGGCACCGGGAGTGTGCTCGGGGAGACCGCCGGAATCGTCTGCCTGTGCCGACAGGCGGTCGAACGGCCGGTACGCGGTCCGGGGGCGGGCGCACGCCGGGCTCCACGGGCCCCTGGGCCCCGCGGTCTCGGCGGCCGCACCTCACCAGCGCCGCGAACGGCTCAGCCGATCAGATTCGGTACGCGAAGTGTGTGCCCACGATTGGCTCCCCGAACATGTCAAGGCGCCTCCATACGATCCGACCGGCCCACTGCTCTTTGGTCGGACGCACGCGACGCACGAGCAATATAGGCAGCTGCCCGACCGGGGGTCAAGGCGTCTGTCGTCGGGCCGCGGAACAGACGGGGGCGACCGTTCCGTCAGTTCCCGGCGCCGTCACCTTCGCCGGCCGGGCACCGGGTCATGTCGCTCTCACCAGGCGCACCGCCCGGCAGGGCGAAGAACTCCGAACCCAGCCGGTCCTGGTCGCGCCACTCCAGGGTGCCGTCCACGTCGTAGCAGTGCCCGCTCACGTCACCGGCCAGCGCGCCCGAGTACGCCGCGGGCCGGTAGGCCACTCCCGCCCGTCCCGGGGCGCCCTGGACCTGCACGGTGACCTCGGCGGAGGGGTTCTCCGGGTCCAGCACCACCAGCGTCGTCAACGGGACGCTGAACTCACTGCCGCTCCCGCCGCGGAGCACCTCCCGGTCCGACCCGCCGCTGGTCTGCGGATCGAGCGGTGTGAGTGTCAGGAAGTCCTCCGCGTACACGGGGTGGGAGCCCACGTTCGGGTGGTAGGTGAGTTCCGCCGTGAACTCGACCCCCGAACCGGTGTCCCGCACCCCGGTCATGCACACGCTCACCACCGGGAAGGCCTCCAGGCCCGTGGAGACCAGGCCGAAGTCGACCGTGTCGTGGTCGAGCGGCGAGACGAACGGCCAGGCGTCGGGGTTGGTGTTCGGCTGGCCCTCGGGCCCCGGGGTGAGGAGCGCGGCGTACACGTCCGGGGAGGCCGCTTCGGGGTCGAAGGGGCGCCAGGGCGCGTGCGCCTGCTGGCCTCCCGCGCGTTCGGCGTCGTCGCAGTCCGGAGCCCCGGGGGCGGCCGCGTCCCCGGGGTCCTCCTCGTCCCCTGACCCGCCCGGATCCGCTGTGGGTTCCTCGGCGACGACGGTGTCGGCGGGTGACTCCTTCAGGGAGTCGAACAGCAGGTAGCCGCCGCCGAGGGCCGCGGCCATGCCGAGTGCGCCCACGCCGAGCCACACACCGAGCCTGCTTCGGCGACCGGTCGCCTCCCCGTCGTCGGGGTCGAGCCCGTCGCCCATCGCGGACAGGTCCTGTTCGCCGGTCTGCGCGGGTCCGAACAGGTAGGCGGCGGCCCCCTGGTCCTGGGCCGCACCCGTCCTGCCGGAGCTGCTCAGCCCCGGGACGGGACCGTTCTGACCGCCGGAGAGCCGTGCGGGCGGGTGGCCGTAGGCCTCGGCGGCCGATTCCGGCCCCCACTCCCCGTTCGCGTCGGCCCCCGGACCGGTGCCCGCGGCGGCGCCCTGTCCCCCCGGAGCGTCGGGGGCCTCCCGGTCCCCGGCGCCTGCGGAGCCGGCCCTCGCGCGCTCCTGCTCCAGGGCGAGCGCGGCGTCGGTCCACCGGGCCGGGTCGTGCCAGCTCAGGTCGGGGACCGGCCAGTGCTGGCCGATGAGCGCGCGGAGCTCCTCCGGCCAGGTCTCGGCGGTGGCCTGCTCGTCGATACCGAGCATCAGCAGGCATTCCAGGTACGCGTCCTCCGCGGAGGGGCGCTGGGCCGGGTCCGGGGAGAACGCGCGTTCGATCAGGGGACGCAGCTCCCGCGGGAGCGCTCTCAGGTCAACGCGGGCCTCGCGTGCCCGACGGGCCATCTCCCACAGGATCTGCCCGGGGATCCGCCCCGGGGTGTGCCCGGCCGGGGAGGTCCCGAACGGCGGCTCGCCGGTGGCCGCCAACACCACCAGGCAGGCCCAGCCGTGGACGTCGGAGGCCCGGGACGCGTCCGTGCCCTCGTAGCGTTCGGGGGCCAGCCAGCCCAGGCTCTTGGCGCTCTGCACGGGCGCGGCACCGTCGATCCGCGCCGTGATCCCGAAGTCCAGCACCTTGGGGCCGTCGGCGGAGGCCACCACGTTGCCGGGCCGCATGTCGCCGTGCACGGTACCCGCGGCGTGCATGGCCGCGAGCGCCTCGGCGATCCCGGCGGCCAGCACCAGCAGCGCGTCACCGCTCAGGCGTCCGTGTACCCGCACGTGCTGCTGCAGCCCGAGACCGGGTGCGTACGCGATCGCGGACCACGGGCGCCCCTCGTGGGTGCCGCTGTCCCGCACGCCCACCGCGCACACGCCGCCGAACAGGCGCGCGGGCACGACCTCACCGCTCACACCGGCTTCAAAGGCCCACTCGGTACCGGCGATCATGAGGACCGTCGGCTCGTGGTCGGGGGAGACCCCGGCGAAGAGGGTGCCCATGGCGTCGGCGCCCAGACGCCCGATCAGCCGGTAGCGGCCCACCTGGAGCGGGTCGCCGTCGGTCAGAGGGGTGACGTTCGGCGGCAGAGCGGGAAGGGAAAAGTCCATTGGGGGCAGCTTTCCACACATCAGGGACGGTTGTGGTGGGCTGTGCCGGGATAGCACATTCAATCCCGTGGTTCTGTGAATCTACCTAATTTGCGGGGCACCCGATGCCGTGATCCCCCTTTTCCGTGTGCGCGCGGGACCGATTCACACCGGCTCGCGCCCTCCTCCCCGGTGCCCTCGTGCCCCGTCCGGGGCACCGGAAGCGCCTGTTCGCCAAGGCCCCGCGCCTTCGCGCGTGCGACCCGGAGCGGCCTGCGGAGCGGGCTCAGGGTCCGCGCCCGCCGAACACCCTCGGTGAGTCCGTTATGAGAAGGAAAGGAAATCGGTGCAGTCCGCCGCCAACCACCCGCCCCGGCCCGCGCCACCGCCCCTCGCCTGCCGCCGGATCCGTTCCGCGGCCGTCTCCCGCCCCTGCCGCGGCCCGGCCGGAGCGCGGCCCGGGTTCGTGCGCGCACCCGCTCCGAAACCACACGAACATCCCCGGTCACACCGTCATCGCTGACCGCACTGGCCGCTTCTGGTCACTTCCGCCCCGGACCAGGGCGGGGTGGGCCCCGCGGGCCGTCCCGCGACCCGCTCCGCGGCGACCGTCCGTACCTGCGGTCATCCCCCGCGGCCCGGGGTCGCACCCACCCGCGAAAACACCTTTCCGAGAAAGGGGGAATCCTCGATCAGAGCACACAGCGAGCGCCGAAGCAAAAACTCAAGGAACCTTCGAAAAAGGCGCTGATAACTTTTTCGGGAAACCTCCGAGACCGCTTCGACAGGAAAGCCATGGCCGACCAACGCCCACGGGGCGCCACCGATCACACCCCCGGGCAGCAGCCGGGACCCCCGTCGGAGCCCCCGTGTGAAGCCCCCGCCGCAGCCGCCGGACCGACACCCGTAACCCCGCTCACCGGGGAACCCCGGCCCGCCTTCCCCCAACTCGTCGGTAACATCGCCGGAAAGGCCTTTCCGCTCTATCTCTCCATGGCCGCCACGGTCTTCGGGACCATGGTCACAGCGGGCGTTCTCGGCCATACCGGGACCGCCGTGCTCGCCGCCTACGCGATGACCGTCGCCCTGTACAACCCCGCCTCCATGGTGGTCCAGGGCGCACTGCGCGGTTCCATGCCCTTCGTGGCGGGCAACGCCGAGGATCCGGCCGCGCTCGCCCCCACCGTCCGCAACGCCCTCTGGCTGGCCCTGTGCGCCGGCCTCCTCGGCAGCGCCGTCGTGGCCTCGGTCCCGTTGGTCGCCCGTCTGATCGGGGTCCCCGACCAGACGGTGGCGGCCTTCGGCCTCCTCCCGTACCTGATGGCGCTCGCCCTGCTCGCCAACGCCTTCCAGGCCTGTGCGACCACCCTGCTCATCGGCCTGGGCCGCTCCGGACAGGCGATGACGGTGGGCCTGGTCGGCACCGCCCTGTCGGTGGTACTGGTGCCCGCACTGGTCCTGGTGCTCGGACTGGGCGCCACCGGCGCTGGACTCGCCGTCCTGCTGACCGCGCTCGCGGTCACGGCCGTGGCCCACACCCTGCTACGGCGCGGAACCGTCCTGGCAGGGCAGAACCTCGGCCCGGGCTCCCCGGACTGGGCGGGGATCCGGCACATCGCCCGGGTCGGCCTGCCCATGGGTTCGACGATGCTCATCAAGTTCGGGGTGCTGGGCCTGCTCGCGATGGCGGTGGCCCGGACCGGAGCCGCCGAGGCCGCCGCCCACCAGGTCATGGTGACCCTGGCGACCTTCGTCTTCCTGCCCGCGACCGCGACCGGCCAGGCCGCGGTCCCGTTCATGGCCCGCGCCGCGCGGGCGGCGCCCCGGAACACCCCCCGGGCTCCCGGCCGGTCCTGCCCCGCGGGGGAGGAGGCCCGCGCAGACGAGGGGTTCGCCGAGGTCAGGCGGACACTGCTCGCCGGTCTGGCCCTGGCGCTGCCGGTCATCGCACTGACCATGCTCCTGCTCGGGGCGGCCGTCGGCCCGGTCCTCGGGGCCCTGACCCCCGACCCGGAGGTCGTGGCACTGGTCACCGCGCTGCTCCCGGCCGTGTTCGTGGTGGTCCTCGCCGACGGTGCGCAGGCGATGCCCGGGATGGGTCTGCTCGCGCTCAAGCGCACCGCCCCGACCCTGTACGCCTTCGCGGTGTGCTTCGGCCTGCTGGCCCTGGCCGCCTTCCCCGTGGCCGCGGCGGGCGGCCTGGCCTGGCTCTGGTGGGCCTACGCGCTGGCCAACCTCGGCCTGGTCCTCGGCCAGGGCGGGAGTTTCCTCCTGCTGACCCGCACCCCGCCCGTCCGCTCCCCCGCGTGAGGCGGGCCCGGGCACCCCCGCCGAGCGCCTGCCCGGAAGTACTGTTGAGACCTCCGCAGGTGCGAACAGCAGCCCGCACCCCGAAGCCTCGAACAGGGGAGATCCTTGCGACCCTCCGACCTCGCCCGCGAGCACGGCCTCTCGGCCCAGGCGGTCCGCAACTACGAGCGGGACGGGTTCATCCCGCCCGCCGAACGCACCGGCAGCGGATACCGGGTCTACACCGAGGTGCACGCGGCGGGGCTCCGCGCCTACCTGGCCCTGGTCGCGGCGTTCGGGTACGCGTACGGCGGCCGGATCATGCACGCGGTCCACGAGGGGGACCTCGACCACGCCTTCACGGTCATCGACCACGGCCACGGCCAGCTGCTCCGCGACAGACGGACCCTCGACGCCGTACGCGAGGCCGTGGGCCACCTGACCGCGACCGCCCGGGAGCAGGAGCCCGGCCCCGGAGCGGACTCCGTTCCGGCCCCGGGCCCCGGAGCGGAAGGGGGCACCGCCCCGGGGCGCCCCGGGGACCCGGGCCTGCGCACCATCGGCGAACTCGCGCACCGCCTCGGCGTGACCGCGGCGACCCTGCGCAACTGGGAGGAGGCCGGCATCCTCACCCCCGTGCGGGACCCCGGGACCGGGTACCGCGGTTTCGGGGCGAACGACGTCCGCGACGCCGATCTCGCCCACCTCCTCAGACGCGGGGGCTACCCGCTGGAGCACATCGCCACGGTGGTCCACCAGATCCGCACCGCCGGGGGCACCGACGAACTGGTGGGAGCCCTGGACGGCTGGCAGCGGAAGCTGACCGCGCGGGGACGCGCCATGCTCACCGCGGCCACCCGGCTGGACGCCTACCTGAACACGCTCGGCCCCGCCCCCTACAGGTAGTCGTCCAGGCGCTCGTCGCCGCGTTCGGCCGTGTTCTGCGCGGCGCTCCCGCTCGGGGACCACTCCAGCGTGGCCTCCGGGTCGCCCCCGAGGGCCCCCTCGCCGGAGCGCTCCCCCGCCCCCGCCGACGGGCCCGGTTCCCCGCCGCCCGCGGACCCGGCCTCCGTACCGCCCGTCCCGTCCGGGTGGCCCGCGACCGGAGGCTCCGCGTCCTCCGGCAGGTCGGCCAGCTCCTGGCGCACCCGCCGCACCGACTGTTCGTGGTCGCGGGCCATCAACGCCCCGATCACCCCGAACAGCGCCCCGGCCACCCCCAGAACCACCACCAGGGGTGCCAGGCTGTCCCAGTACACGACGCCCGCCAGCACACCGAGTACCACCAGCACCGCGCCCAGGCCGTAGAAGAACCGCACCAGCGTCCCCGGGTCGCGCCGCCCCAACCGTTCCAGTTCGGCCGTGACGCGCTTCCGCTCCCCGGCGATCCGCTCAGCCTCCGGCTGCGCCCTGCGGTACTCGTTCACCTGCTCGACCCGCTCGGCCAGCGCACGGAAGTCGTCGCGGTGGGCGTGGAAGGCGACCGCGGCGGGCCAGGGGTCGTCGGCGTTGAGCACGGCCCGGTACACCTGGTCGCGTTCGGAACCCTCCGGGATGCCCCTGACCGCCCAGGCCGCCAGCTCGGGCGGCCCCTGGCCCGCCCTGCGGTCGGTGGCCAGGGTGTGGACCAGGTCGCCGCGGCCCGGCGGCGGGATCTCGGCGGGGGCGAGCCCGAACCCCTTGCCGAGCTGCTCCAGCCACGCCTCGCACTTGCGCAGGTTGTCGAACATGACCGGGGCCTGGCGGGCGACCCGGGCGAAGCGCCCGCAGCCGCGGTCCGTGCCGCAGTCGTGGTCGGTCTGGACGCAGTGGTGGCGGCTGAACGGTTCGAGGAGGTTGCCGTGTTCCACGAGGTGGACGAGGCGCTGGTGCGCCCTGTCCCGGTAGGGCCAGGCCCTCCCGTCCCGGGTGCCGAACAGGGCGCCCCAGGACATGTCGAGCCCGTGGAAGAGCGGGGGCAGGGCCGGATCGAGTTCGGCGATGAGGTTGGCGGCCTGCACGTCGGCGCCGCCCCAGTCCTCCGGGAGCTGGGCGACGATCCGGCGGGCCTGCTCACGCTCCTCCGGCAGCCAGCGCAGCAGGTCCTGCCGCAGCGGCGCGCTCCGTAGGAGGTCGAGTGCCTTCTCCCAGTCGCGCTGGATGCCCCGGGCGAGCGCGGCGACGCTGGAGTAGGACTCCCCGCCGAATTCGAAGAGCTCGTCCCGGTCGGGCGGGGCGTGGGTGATGGTCGGGATCGCGGAGATGTCTATCGTGCCGCTTCCCTGGCCGATGCGTGTGCCCATGGCCATGATGTCGGGCCCGGGGCGCCCGCCGATGCCCGCCAACATGTCGGGGGAGTTCCCGCTGTCCGGTTCCTCCACGCCCAGGAGGGTGGCGAGGAGCCGGTCCGAGGTGGGGCGCAGTTGGGGGTCCTTGTACAGGCACCAGCGCACGATCGCCGCGAGGTTCTCGGGCAGGCCCTTGAGGTCGGGTTTCTCGAACAGGACCTTGCGCAGGGTCACCGCCAGGTTCTCCCCGGCGAAGGCGTCCTTGCCGGTTCCGGCGAAGGCGATGACCGACCCCCAGGCGAACACGTCGATCGCGGGGGTGACCCGGGTGCCGAGGAACTGTTCGGGTGCCATGTAGCGCGGGGTCCCCAGGAGGGCGCTCGCCGAGACGGGGCTGTTCTCCAGGGCGCGGGCGATCCCGAAGTCGATCACCCGGATGCCGTCGGGGGCGACCATGATGTTGGAGGGGGTGAAGTCGCGGTGGATCACCCCGGAGGCGTGGATGGCGGTGAGCGCGGTGGCGGTGGCGACGGCGATCCGGTAGAGGTCGCCCTCGGAGCGGGGGCCGCCGTCCTCCCCGTCGGCGTGCACGGCCTGCCGGAGGGTCTGCCCCTCCACGTACTCGGTGACCACCCACGGCGGGTCCCCGTCGGGGTCGGCGTCCAGCACCCGGGCGATGCAGAACTCCGCGACCCGCTTGCTGTTCTCGACCTCGGCCCTGAACCGGGCCCGGAACGTCGGATCGTCGGCGTAGTGGTGGTGCAGCACCTTGACCGCGCCGAGTGCACCGCTGCTGTCGCGTCCGAGGTAGACCGTGCCGAACCCGCCCCTGCCGAGTACTTCCAGGATTCCGTATCCGCCGAGTTCATCGCCGATCTTCACAGGTGATCTCTCCAAGCCGGGGGGAAGCGCAGAGCGTCGTTCGGGTGGTGTGATGCCGGGAAGGCACACATGGTGCCACGAAACACCCGGTTTTCGGGGTTTTGCCCCTCACCCCTTCCCCTGACCGGCCGTTTCACTCAGGTCCGCCAACGCCCGCCCGGAGCCGTCCGGGGCCGCGGCCACCCGCTTGCGCTCCGGAGCGCACCTTCCGCACCGCACCGCCGGGACCCTTCCGCCCCTGTCCCTCGGATCTCTCGGACAGCGGGCCCGTCGGACGGCGACCCCCATGCGGGACCCGCATATCCCTTGACCCGCGAGGAGACGGGACGGCACCGACCGGGCGGGGCACGGGGCGGGTCAGGGCGGCCGGGGACGGGAGCCGGACGCGCCCCCGAAACCCGAGCAGCCGTTCTTCCTGCTCCGGAGAACAATTCCCACCCCGGGAAAGCCACCCGGGAAAGCACTTTCTGTTTTTCCGGCATCCCGCCTCCCCCGGCCTTCCGAATGGCGTGCCCCGGCACCGCCGTGGCCCCCCGGCCGCCGCGTCCGGCGGACACACCGCGGCCTGCCGCCCGCGCACGAACGGCCCGTCCCCCGGGAACGGCGATCGACTCGCCCCCGCGGGGACCACGGGGCGAACCCCGGGACAGCCCGGCGAGCACCAAGCGATCACTTAAGAGCCCAAACCACCAACAAAAGGCGATCCGCCCCACCCGCTTCGACCAATCCGGGACCGGTGGGGCCGAGCACGGCCGGCTCTCCCGGCCCGCCGAACAATCAAGTTGGGAAATTGCCGCTGAACGCCTGCGGACCACCGGCGTTCTCAGGCATACTCAGAGCGTCGGCCGGCAGACCGAAGCGGGCTTTGCGCCCGCAGCAGTCGCGACACCGGCAAGACGCATACGTCGTTCCGTGCATTCGTCCGTTTTCGGGGTTCGTCGGATGGTTCGCGTTCGCCATCAGCCATACCCGAGGAGCAGGTGCAGAATGGTTCCGCGAGACGATATAGTGCGTCTACAGGGACCCGCTTTCCCACGTTCGTCACACGAGGGGAAGGCGGACCGAAAAGGGGGGATCCTTGCGGAAGTGAATACTTAGGGGGACTTCCGAAAGGATCAACCCGCCCGTGAGCGAGGGCATCGGATTCGGGGGAATTCACGTTCGCCAAGCACGTGGATGTGCCACTCGCCACCAAGGGGTCTCCGAATCCTCTGGTCACCTCCCGGCCGCAGTGCCGCCGGAGGGGCGCCAAGGGGAACGGAGGGGACGGAGACCCCGGTCTCAAAGGGGGGTGGATGTCCCTCGGTCCTGCAGCAAGGGGGAACCAGGACTGGGGGGCATCCTCTGCCTGACCGCGGAGACGGGCCGTCCGAGCGGAGAAAGCCGACCCCGCACCGGGAACTCAGCGGGTCCGGGCTGCGTTGCGCC
Source organism: Nocardiopsis sp. iso_40 (assembly GCF_056173285.1). Classification (NCBI taxonomy): domain Bacteria; kingdom Bacillati; phylum Actinomycetota; class Actinomycetes; order Streptosporangiales; family Nocardiopsidaceae; genus Nocardiopsis; species Nocardiopsis sp. iso_40. The sequence continues at coordinate 4,536,555 of NZ_CM149666.1, forward strand.
TGCGTGAGTGAAGACATGACGCGTCCTGGTCGCCGGAGCCGCCCGGGCCGCGTTCGGCGGCCACGCGCCCTGACCCTAGGGCGCCTGCGGATCCCGGCAGTTCAGCACCGTCTCCAACAGGCCGGGGAACCGTCCCTCGACCTCGTGGTCGCGCAACGAGACGTAGCAGCGCGTGCCCTCGGTCCGGTTCTGCACGAGACCGGCGTTGCGCAGGATCTTCAGGTGGTGGCTCAGGGTCGACTGCGCGATCGGCAGTTCGATGTCCTTCCACGCCCGCTCGCCCTCGAAGTCCGCGAGCATGCACACGATCCGCAGCCGGGTGGGTTCGGCGAGCGCGGACAGGACCGTGACCAGATCCACGTCGTCCAGAGCCGGGTGCCCCTGCCCCCTGGACACCCCCTTGGGCGTTCCCCCGGAAACCAAGCCCCCACCTCCACTTCCGCTGCTGTGCGGCCACTGCGGTCGCCCGCCCGGAGGCCCGTCGGCCCCTCCACCGGACCCCCATCACCCGCCTACGGTGCGCGGACGGGATTTGGTATGCGCCCAGTACCGAGTGTACCGTCAATGTTCGATGATCGTCGATCGTCGAACATTCGAGGTCAGTGGGGGTAACTGAGATGTCGGAAGCAGCTGGAAAGCCTGAGGTGGCGACCGGGGCCGCAGCCGCGCCCGCGGCCGGGCCCGCGCTGTCCGTCCTGGACCACGCCAGCATCGTCGAGGGCTCCACCCCCGGCGAGGCCATCCGCGACGCCCGCGAGCTGGCCCAGAACCTGGAGCACTGGGGCTACAACCGCTTCTGGCTGTCCGAGCACCACAACATGCGGGCCATCGCCAGCGCCGCCACCTCGGTCTCGCTCGGCTTCATCGCCGAGGGCACGTCCACCATCCGGGTGGGTTCGGGCGGGGTCATGCTCCCGAACCACTCGCCCCTCGTCATCGCCGAGCAGTTCGGCACCCTGGAGTCCCTCTACCCGGGGCGGATCAACCTCGGCCTGGGCCGTGCCCCCGGCACGGACCCGCGCACCATGCGCGCCCTGCGCCGCGACAACAGCTCCTCCTCGACCTTCCCGCAGGACGTCCAGGAACTCCAGGCGTTCTTCGAGCCCGCCGCTCCCGGCCAGCCGGTGCGCGCGGTCCCCGGCGAGGGCCTGCGGGTGCCGCTGTGGATCCTCGGCTCCAGCCTGTTCGGCGCCCAGCTCGCCGCGCACCTGGGACTGCCGTACGCGTTCGCCTCGCACTTCGCGCCGAACGCCCTCTACGACGCCCTGGCCGCCTACCGGGAGGGCTTCACCCCCTCGGAACAGGCCGCCCAGCCGTACACGATGGCGGGGATCAACGTGTTCGTAGCCGAGACCGACGCCGAGGCGCAGAACCTGTTCACCTCCATGCAGCAGGCCTTCCTGGGCACCCTGCGCAACGCGCGCGGCCTGCTGCAGCCGCCGGTGGAGCGCAGCTCCCTGGACACGGTGTGGCGCCCCGGGGAGAAGGAGCAGCTGGACATGATGCTGCGCTACTCCTTCGTGGGTTCCCCGGAGACCGTGAAGCCGAAGATCGACCAGTTCGTCGCCGACACGGGGGTGGACGAGCTGATGGTCTCGTCGATGATCTACGACAAGAAGGCCCGCTTCGCCTCCTATGAGGCGCTGGCAGACATGTTCGGCCTCCAGGCGCCCGCGGGCGGCTGAGGACGGATAGCGGCCGACAGCGGGCCGCGCAAAGCCCTGACCGGGGGTACTTGGTCAAGGGTGCGGGACCGGACCAGGCAGGGTCCGGAACCGTTTTCCCCGGTCACCGGGGTGCGGGGCGGGGTCGCGAAGGACCCCGCCCCGCGCTTTCACCCGGGCCGCCCGCAGGGGCGGGCCGACACGGGAATCCGGGCTGTCCGGGGCGCGGGAGAACTGGTTGACTGATTCCGGCATCACACCCAGCGCCCCTGAACCCAGCGCACCCCCTGTTCCCGGTCAAGAAGGCAGGCCGTGCCCCTCCCCTCCCCCGACACACCCCCGATGACCCCGTTGGAACCCGCCGACCCGCGGACCGTCCCACCGTTCGACCTCCGGGGCCGGTTGGGCGCGGGCGGGATGGGTGTCGTCTACGCCGCCCTGTCCCCCGACGGCCACTGGGTCGCCGTGAAGGTGATCCGCCCCGAGTTCGCCGCCGACCAGGACTTCCGCCAGCGGTTCACCCGCGAGGTCCAGTTGATGAGCCGGATCCGGGCGCGCTGCATCGCCTCGGTCCTGGCCTACGACACCTCCGCCGAACAGCCCTGGTTCGCGACGGCGTTCCTCCCAGGACCGACCCTGAACGAGCGGGTGCGGTCGGAGGGGGCCCTGCCCGAGGCCAAGGCACGGGTCCTGGCCGCGGGTATGGCGGAGGCGATCGCGGCCATCCACTCGGCCGGGATCGTGCACCGGGACCTGAAGCCGTCCAACGTGATCCTGGCCCCCGACGGGCCGAAGGTGCTCGACTTCGGGATCGCACACGCCCTGGACGGCACCCAGCTGACCAGGACGGGCGGGCTGATGGGCTCCCCCGGCTGGATGAGCCCGGAACGCTTCCGGGGCGGCGCCGGGCCCGGGGCCGACGTGTTCTCGTGGGGCGCGCTGGTGGTCTACGCGGTGACCGGGCGGCCGCCGTTCGGCAGGGGCTCGGCCGAGGAGCTGATGTTCCGGCTGCTGAGCGAGGAGCCGGACCTGAGCGGGGTTCCGGAGGACCTGCGGGAGGTCGTCGCCCGGTCACTGGCCAAGGACCCCGGGGACCGGCCCAGCGCGGCGGAGCTGGTCCGGAGCCTGGCGGGGGAGGCCGAGGCGGGTCCCGCACCGGCTTCGCCGGACGAGATGGCCACCATGGTCAACACGCTCATCGCCAGGGACTGGACGGGGGCGTCCGTGTCCCCGGCCTCGTCAACCTCTTCGACCCCCCAGCCCTCTCCGGCCACACGGTCCTCTCCGGGCCCCCACGCCCCGCCACCCGATGCCGCACCCGACCGGTCACACACCGCTGTCCCGTCCGGGCCGCACTCCCCGCCCCGGTCGGGCCCACAGGCACCGCCGCCTCCGCAGGACTCTCCCCACCCGCACGGCCCGCCCCCGGGCTCTCCTCCCCCGAACTCCCACGTTCCGTCTGCTCCCCTGCCGGATTCTTCCTCCCCGGACTCCCGCACCCCCTCGACTCCCCTGCCGAACTCCGCCAAGTCAGGCACCTCACGCCTGCTGCTGGGGCTCGTGGCCGCCGCGGCCACTCTGCTCCTCATCGGAGGCGTGACCGGCTGGCTGCTGCTGCGCGACGGCGAAGAAGGACAAGCGGCCGACGGCGGGGAGGGAGCCGAGGTCCTGGAGGGAGCCGCCGAGGACCAGTCCGAGCCGTTCGTCTTCGCGACCTCCGACCGGATCAAAAGCCTCGACCCGGCGCTGGCCACGGACAGCACCACCTTCCGCTACAGCCGGCAGGTGTTCGAGACCCTGCTGCGCCACGACCCCGCCGACGGCCAGATCGTCGGTGGTCTGGCCGAGGACTGGGAGCACTCCGACGACGGCACCGAGTGGACCTTCCACCTGCGTGAGGGCGTGCGGTTCCACGACGGCGAGGAACTGGACGCCGCAGCCGTCTGCGCCAACTTCGACCGCTGGTACAACCTCACCGGCATCTACCAGCAGTCCAGGTACACCTACCACTGGCAGTCGGTGTTCGGCGGGTTCGCCGAGAACATCAACGCCGACCTGCCGGAATCCAACTACGTCCTCTGCGAGGCCGCCGACGACCTGACCGCGGTCATCACCGTCGACGAGTACCGACCGGCCCTCCCCGGCGGCTTCACACTCGCCTCCTTCGGCATCATGAGCCCCTCCAGCGTGGCGGAGGTTGCCGACGAGTCGCTGATGGGCCCTCTCGCCGACTACTCCTCGAACCCGGAGATCATGGCCGGGAGCGGACCGTTCCGGATCACCGCATGGGACCACATACAGAAGGTGGTCACCCTGGAGCGGTTCGACGACCACAGGGACAGCTCCCCGGGGATCGACACCGTGGTCATGCGCAGCATCGGCAACGAGGCCACCCGCCGTCAGTCGCTGGAGTCCGGAGAGATCCACGGCTACGAGCTCACGAACCCGGAGGACAGGGCACCACTGGTGCAGGCCGGTTTCCAGGTGCCCTCCCGAGACCCGTACGACCTCCTCTACCTGGGTTACCAGCAGGAGGCGCACGAGGCCCTCAAGGTTCCGGAGGTCCGTGAGGCCCTGGCGCGGGCCGTCGACCGCCAGCGCATCGTCAACGCGGTCATGCCCTACGGCAGCGAGGTCGCCACCCAGTTCGTGCCCCGGGCCGTCAACGGTTGGTCCCCGGATGTGCGGGCCATCGAACACTCACCGGAAGCGGCCCAGGAAATGCTCGCGGACGCGGGCCACGAGGATCTGACACTCGAGTTCTGCTATCCGGACGACATCACCCGCCCCTACATGTCCGCCCCGGAGGAGATCCAGGACCTCATCACCCGGGACCTGGAGGCCGTCGGCGTGACGGTGGAGCCGGTCGCCCAGCGGTGGAACGACTACGTCGAGAGTGTCCAGGCCGGAGACTGTGAGCTGTACCTGCACGGGTGGACCGGTGACTACAACGACACCCACAACTTCATCGGCCCCTACTTCTCCGGGCACACCCCCATGTTCGGGTTCGAGGACGAGGACCTCTTCGGGGCCATGGCCGAGGCCGCTGCCCTCCCGGAGGCGGGCGCGCGTACCGCCGCCCACGAGGACCTGAACGAGCAGATCATGGAGGTGCTGCCGGGCCTGCCGATCGCCAGTTCACCGTCGGTAGTCGTGTTCTCGGGAAACGTGCAACCCCCGACGATGGGCTCACTGCCCGGCCACGAGGACCTCAGCGAGGTCTTCTGGAAGTAGGGCCCTTGGGTCGCCCTGCCCGTTCCTACGGGCGGGGCGGGGTCCGCCTCCCGGCTCAGCACTCCGTGAACGGGATGGTCCGCCCGGATCACTCCAGCGGCAGAACGAAGACCCCCATCCCCCGCACCGTCTGAACGCGGCCTTCGTCCTTGAGCACCTGCACGGCCTTGCGCAAGGTGTCCCGGGCAGCACCGAACTCGTCTTCGAGCTTGACCAGGGAAGGCAGGGCACGCCCTGGCGGAATCTCTCCGCTGTCGATGCGCGCACGCAGCGCGTTGGCGACTTGGACGTAGGGCGGAACTGGGGATTCGCGGTCGATGGCGGGCATAGAAACGAACCTAGCCAGCCACCTATGTCTAGCCATAGCCACCCACGGGGGTAGTCAGGGGTAGTACACCTAGCTATGATGTGACCTTGACCTACTCATGAAGCGGCCCGGCGGTGCTACCAACACCCCGGGCCCGGACAAGCGAACGGAGCGCTTGCCGTGTCATACGTTACTGCCTTGTTGTCCCTAATCGTCAGGCTCACGCGGCCCACACAGGGCACGCACACCAGTCCGTGCGGCTACCTGTGGGAACTGGGAGCCGAAGCCCGGCGCAACCGTTCCCGCCGAGTGCGCCGGTACGCCCTACCCGTCAGGCCCGCCGAGCCCGCACTCACCCGGCCCGAGCCCGTCGAACCCGCTCCCCCGGCGCCCGCCCCCTCGGTTCCCGCGCCCAGGCGACCCGTCGAGGACAGCTGTGCCACGGCCCACCCCCAGGCCGAGATCGTGCGCGGCCCCTACCGGGCCTGGGAACGCCACCGGTCCACCCTTCGGGGGCTGGTCGCATGAACCAGCACACCGACACCCGCTCAGACGCCCTGGCGGACCGGCTCACCCGGCTGCTCAACGACCCCGGCCTGCCCGACGACGCCGTCACCCGGCTGATCTCGGCCGACGCGGTCTTCGGACACCTCGACGGCCTCCTGCGTTCCGGCGACGAACTCCCCCTGCGCTGGGCCACCCGGCTGGGCGGCGGCACGATGGAAGCCCGTGAGGTGACCGACCACTACGACGCCCTGTCCGAAGCCCTCCGGGCAACCGGCGAGAACGTCCCCTGCTGGCGCGCCCTGTGCAGGGCCCGGGACCGCTGGGCTCTGCTGAAAGCCGCCCTGGCCTCCGGTTACCCGCTGCCCGAGCCCTGGGAACGCTGAACACTCCCAGGAGCACCGAACCCTCCGAGAACACCCGTGGCCCGGCCGGGAGTCCCCTCCCCGCCGGGCCACGGCCCCTGACGGGGTTTCTCCAACCTCCCCGGAGACTTCGGAGAAGGTGGCCGTGACGTCAGAAGAAGGCTGTGCTGGCAGAAGATTCCGTGGTGTCAGAAGAGCACGCGGTCGGCGCGGCAAGCAGGAACACGGCGGCGCTGACTAACGGACACGAAACCCGTGCGGGTCGCGGGCTGAACGCAGGGGCGGGACCGCAGTCACCTCTACCAGCCGACCTCTTCTGTTACGGCCCACACCGAAACCCGCTCTCCTTCGGGAAAGCTGAACACCACACTGCGGTCGACGTTCTCACCCTGCTTCGCTGACGAGCATCTGCGAGGCTCAACGAGTTCCGTTTCCCCGATGAAGTGCCGCTCGTGCTCTTCCTTGGGTAATTCACCCCCGGACACGACACGGTGGTTACCGATGTCTCCGCTCTGGCAGAAGGCTCCGGCCTCCTCCTCACTGGGCAGGGTGAAGGTGGCGACATACGTCGGAAGCGAATCGACGTCACCGACGGAGAACACCTCGAACGACTCGGCGGAGTCGGGAATCTCGGCGCCGGAGAGCTCCTCGAAGTGGCTCGGATCGGCTTCCGCGGTGGGCTCAGCAGGGGGTTCGGGGACCTCTTCGGTCCCGAAACAGCCAACCAGGAGCACGGACAGAAGTACGGCCGGTGCAGGGGCGGTGCCTCGTGGCGTCATCAGCTCTCACCTGACCCCGAACCGCTTGCCAGTCCCCCGTCATGCACACCGCCGGCAAAAGGGTTGGTGGCCCCCAAGACCCCGTCACCCTCCCCGCACCAGTCACGCTTCGGACTCAGGAAACCCATGCCGTTCCCTCCCGGCGATACGCCCGATGGGTTCTGTCGAAGGCTATTCCGATCTCGTGCACCTGACTCGGGAGCCCCCTATGCACCATCCGCATAGGGGGTTCGATACGGACCCTCGGCAGGGTTTTCGGCGCTCTCCCCGGGGACCTAGGAGGACCCGAAAGCGAACCTCGAGGCCGTTGGGGCAGATAAAGCGGACACCATCGGACTCTTCGACGTTCTTTCTGGAATCCCGGGTGGGTCATGGGAGCCGGACCGACGGTGGAAGCCCTTCGCAGCCCGCCGGCTCAGTCACCGCCACCGCCGCCACCGCCGTCTCCACCGGAGTCACCCGAGTCACCGCCTCCCCAGAAACCCCCTCCACCGCTGTCGCCACCCGAGGAACCGCCGCTGGAAGCAGAACCGGACCCGTCCACCGCGCACAGGTCAGCGATCTCGCAAAGGCTGCCCCAGTCGAGCTCGAAGCCCTCGCGCGGCTCCGGGGTCTGTTCCCCGACCCTTCGCGGACTCTCTTCGAGCACCTGAGCCGAACCGGTGTGCGTCACGACGCGAACGGCGTCATCGCCGGAACCGTCCCGTCCCCGGTCTCTCGGTGAGGCTTCACGACCCATCCGGCTGATCCCGAGCACAGCGGTGTAGCGCAGCGCCTCCTCGCGCTCCATCGTCCGCCCCTCAGCGGCGGTGGCCTCGTAGGTGTCCGACGCCGCCCCGAGGAGCCGCTTCCCGGCAGCGGTCGCGGTCGAGGCGTTACGGCCTCCGTAGCCCAGGTACAGACCCCGGGCGAGACCGCCCAGCACCGCGAGCACACCGCCCAGTATGGCCAGCGCGACCGTCCACGCGTCCCGCTCGTAGGCGTTCGTCAGCACCACCCCCACGGCGAACAGGGCCACACCCGAATAGGCGAGGACGCGGGAGACCCACCCGCCGTTGTGGAAGTCCGCGAGTGCCTTGGCGAGCCCTTCGGAGCGGGCGATCAGGTGTCGTTCAGCGAGCTTCTCCCGCACCCGGTCGATGCCCCGACTGGACGTGGCGGTCTGGATGAGCCCGCGCGCAGTCAGGCCGGTCCGGTCCCTGAACGCCTTGACCAGGTCCCGACGGACGGGGTCCTTCTCGGTGACGTAGGCGTTCGAGGGGCCCACGAGCGTGAAGAAACCACCGCGGACCTGGCGGCGGATGCGCCCCGAGAGGAACAGGTCCATGAACGCGACCTCCCCGACCCGGGTGGCGCCGCCCACCAGGTAGGCGAGCTCCGCTGGAGTGAGGTCCTCAGGGGTCAGCGGGAGCTTCGGTTCGGGGACCACGGCGACCTCCGCCCTGATCGACCGGTTCGCGGTGAACACCCTGAAGAACGGGAAAGCGCCAGCGGCCAGGCCGAGCAGCGCCCCCAGGAGGGGGATCAGCAACATGGCGTTCAAGTTCGGGGCCTTTCTGTCAGGTCGGCCGGTGGGAGAGGGCCGGATGGGATGAGGCGAGTGGGGCAGGCGGGGGCTGGGCGGAAGCGGATGGGGCGATGGGAGCGGTCAGGAGCGGCCGAGGAACAGACGGGGAGGCCGGGAGGCGCGCGGGGGGGCGTTCGGGACGGGGCGGGCTACGGGGGAGGCTCGTGTTCGGCTGACCTCTGCGGTGTCCCACAGGAGAAGCGGGGAACATGGGAACCCCCAGCCTCCGGGCTCTGCGCACCACCCGCCCGGGCCCACAGGGTCTCCGAGACCTCCGAAGCTGCTCAGGCCACACAGAGCGAGTGGTGCCCCTTCTGACCGAGGGCCGGTGTAGGGCTTGGCGCAAGGGGAGAGAATCATGGGACCCGAACAATTCAACACTATGAGCAGGCCAGGCTCTCGGTTGCCCGGGCTTTCACGCCCATCCATGACGGTGACCGAGGCAACATGCAATCATGGTGACCCGTTGAACACAGATCGCTACCCCTGGCGGCCGAATCATGCAGACCCACCCCTTGGAAACCAGCTCCCACCTGGGAAGTCTCCGTTTTTCAGGGAGAGCGCCAAGACCTACAGGGACAGCGGGACGCACAAGTTGCATGGCCACATCCGGTCAAGGCAAGGGGCAACCGACCACGCTGATCCGATAGTGGGGTTCGTGGTCCCGAGGTTGGCCCCAGGTCAGCGATGAAGTCAGGCCCCAGATCCACCGGTCAACAACCGCTCTGCCGTGGCGAAGAAAACCATCTCCCCCAGGAGCTAACTCCATGAACAGCTTGCACAAGATATGGGTGACCCTCAGCGCCCTGACCCTCCCGCGGCCTGGACACGACAGGGACAAGGGCGCCGGCTTCGTCGAGTACGCCGCTGTCCTCGTTCTTGTTGTCGCGATCGCTGGCGCAGTAATGGCTATCGGAATTGAAGCCAGAATATCCCAGGGAATCATGAAAACCATTACCAGAATATTTGACACTGAGCAAGGCTAAAATCAAAAAATTGCAACACAAAACCCCAAAAAGAGCCATCGACGCCCAGAAAACAAGGCAAACAATAAAATCGCAAACATAAAGGAAAGACTTGCGACCCCCAAGGAACGAACCCCTTAGAAAAGGGAACAGACGCCGATGGCCAGCCACAGCGATAGCCCTTGCCATTATTTCTTCCTCTGGCTGCGTAGTTAGCTCAGACACCCCTCAGGATGACCCAAGCAAAAATCCAGCCACCATTCCAAATGAATCAACTGGCAATTCAGGTAATGAAAAAATCGAAACGCTGGCAAGCTCGATATCTACCTCGACTAGTATTGGATCAGATCTCCAGATCGACGTGCACTCCCTAGAGAGGCTAGAAAACAACCTCCTACGCCTCCGCATCGGAGTCACAAACAGCTCGCTCGAACAATTTGATATCGGCTTTGGCCTATCCGAGCCTTCTGACATGTTCACGGCAAGTGGGATTAGCCTCATCGATGGCGTAAACCAAAAGCGCTATATAAGCTATGACCACAGCGACGGAAGTTGTTTCTGCAATGAACTGGAAGGCCCCCTCAACCCTGGCGCCACTGAAACCTTATGGGTAATATTTCCCGAAGCGCCAGAAAACTTGGAAAGAATGACTGTAACCACTCCCCTAACTCCACCTTTTTTTGACATTCCGATTAGCACCTCTTCGGAGTCGATTGAGAGCACCAACCTAAGTGACCCTCAAGTGCTCGATTTGACTCGAATTTCTGAAAGCCTCAAAGAAGACCAGACTGGGCGCACGGAGAGCGGGGATGAGATCAGCATCATCCTATCCGCAGATGTTCTTTTCAGCACCAATAGCTCCGACCTCAACGATGAGGCCCAAGAAATTCTAGAGCAAGTGGCCCGGGAAATTGACGACGCAACTTCCTCCACAGTATCCGTAGATGGCTATGCGGACAACACTGGAAATGACACCATCAATATTCCGCTTTCTCGAGAACGCGCGGAAAGCGTTGAAACTACTTTGAATGAACTCATTACTCGAGGAGGAATAAAATTTAACGTGGAGGGCCATGGGTCCGCAGACCCCATTGCTGACAACGAGACCAAAGAAGGTCGCGAACGAAACCGTCGCGTCAGCGTGACATTTGAGAAATAGGACAGCAATGAGCAAAAAAACTCGAACCTTAAGCATTGCCACTATTGCAATAACACTTCCCCTGGCTATAACTTCAGGGGCGAACGCCATCCCCGCCCCCAAGACCGAAGATCTAGAGTCCCTTGGAACGGCAGAATCCAATGATTCCATCAGCTCTGGCCTTTCTGCAGAAGTTCACTCCGCAGAAAAGAACAAATCAAAATCACTTCTCGCCGTAACCTGGAGCATTGAGAATAATGGTGATGCAGATGTCTCATTTACGTGGCCCTCAGGAAGAACCTACACATACCAGAGCCACGCCTCTTACTCCGGCGTCACAGCAACATCGCCCGAGGCAAGCACAAAATACCATCCCCTCATGGACATAGATGGCAATTGTCTTTGCTCTGGAGATACTTCCCTGGAAGTTCAGACCATCATAGATCCAGGGGAAAAGGTCGCCTACTGGTCGATGTACTCTGTGCCCGAGGACGTTGATTCCATCGACCTTGAAATCCCCGGGTTCGAGCCCATCGAGGACATCCCCATCTCCTGACTCTCTCCTGACTCCTGACGCGCCCCCACGCTCCCCCACGCACGCCACCCCGACCACACCCCCACTCCTGGACTCTTCTGGAGGCGGAGTTGACCACCCCCCACCACCCTGAGCTCGGGGATCCCCGACGGCCCTCGCCGAACCGGCCGCCCAACCGCACTGACGAGCGGGGGCGCCCGCCGCGGATCGCCACCCGCCGAGGTGTCGGCAGCCCCTTGCGCTGGCTACGGCCGGAAGCCGGGAACCAGCGGGACCGCGGAGCGGGGTTCGTGGAGACAGCGGCCGCAGCGATCCTGGCCGCACTGATCATCACCACCGTCTACGCCTCGGAAGTGAGTTCCACCTTCAACGAAGGTGTCCGGCAGATGGTCTGCCTGGTCAACGGCCCCGGCTGCGGGGAGGAGACCTGGGTGGACCACGACCGCCCGGAGGAACCAGAGGAGTACGAGTGGGGCACGGGCGACAACGCCAACCTCAGTGACAACAAGAACCTGGGGATGCAGGCGGCCTCCGCCGACCCGTACAACTGGACCGACCAGGAGTGGACCTGCCTGGACAACCTGTGGTCACAGCAGTCGGCCTGGGACCACAACGTGCTCGACCAGCAGACGGGCGCACGCGGGATCGTCGGCTTCAACCCGGCACTGCACGGTGAGATGCCCGCCGGGTTCCGGGACAGCGCGTCGACACAGATCGACTGGGGCCTGGACTACATCCAGCAGACCTACGGCACCCCCTGCGAGGCCTGGGACTACTGGCAGAGCACCAGGACGTACTAGCCCCCTGACGGGACGCGCACCACCCCGATGACGAGTCAGCCGGGTGTTCCTCAGGTCGAGGGCTTCGGCGACCACGGCTGTGGAGGCCACCGAGGCCGTGGAGGACCCGACCGCGATGGTGGCCACCTTCCGGCCTCTGTACCGGCCGGACCGGTGGACGCAGTCGGTGATGAGCAGGCCCGGCGCGTAGCCGACCACGAACGAGGCGACGACGTCGACGGCCGGATCCGCCTCCCCGAACCGGCGGGTACCGGAGCTTTCGGCCGGCCGGTCCACGCACCCCCACGTCCTCCTCCGAAGCCTCCCGATCCGTTCAGGCCGGGTTCCCCGGAGGTTCGGGAGGGGGTGCTTTCATGCATCCCGTGCGGGCCTGCCCGGCTCCCCGTACCCGGGCAGGGCGACCGGTCAAGGGTCTGTTGTCGTCGGAACGGGGACCTTCGGCGCTACGGGCCACCAGCATGACCTCCTAGATTGGAGTTATTCCAGAAAAGTGTTTCAATGGGCGCATGCGCCAGCCGGGAACAGGCCCTCCCCGGGAGGGCTTCGCCATGGGTGCTCCGCCTCCGGAGCGACCGGCCCGGGAGGACGAGGCCGTCTCCCCGGCCGACGGGCCACGGCTCGCCGCAGGCCGGGGGTCCGGCTCGGGACCGCGCGGACGCAGGTCCGGGCCCGCCCCGGCACCGAGGCCCACGCATGACCGGCTCTGAGAGCGCAGCGCCACAGAGATCGAGGACGAGGTAGCAATGTCGCACGACAACACCGATCCGCTGACCACAGCCGCCGGCGCCCCCGTCGCGGACAACCAGAACAGCCTGACGGCCGGACCCCGCGGGCCCATGCTGCTGCAGGACCTGTGGTTCCTCGAGAAGCTCGCGCACTTCGACCGCGAGGTCATCCCCGAGCGCCGTATGCACGCCAAGGGTTCCGGTGCCTTCGGTACCTTCCGGGTCACCAGGGACATCACCCGGTACAGCAAGGCCGCTCTCTTCTCCGAGGTCGGCAAGGAGACCGAGGTCTTCCTCCGCTTCTCCACCGTCGCCGGTGAGCGCGGTGCCGCCGACGCCGAGCGCGACATCCGCGGCTTCGCCCTGCGCTTCTACACCGAGGAGGGCAACTGGGACGTGGTCGGCAACAACACCCCGGTCTTCTTCTTCCGCGACCCGCTGAAGTTCCCCGACCTCAACCGTGCCGTGAAGCGCGACCCGCGCACCAACATGCGCTCGGCGGAGAACAACTGGGACTTCTGGACCAACCTTCCCGAGGCCCTGCACCAGGTCACCATCGTCATGTCGGACCGCGGCATCCCCGCGAGCTACCGGCACATGCACGGCTTCGGCTCGCACACCTTCTCGTTCGTCAACGAGGCCGGTGAGCGGTTCTGGACCAAGTTCCACTTCCGCACCCAGCAGGGCATCAAGAACCTCACCGACCAGGAGGCCGCCGAGGTCATCGCCGGGGACCGCGAGTCCTCCCAGCGCGACCTCTACGAGGCCATCGAGCGCGGCGACCACCCGAAGTGGACGTTCTACGTCCAGATCATGCCCGAGGCGGACGCGGAGCACTACCGCTTCCACCCCTTCGACCTCACCAAGGTCTGGTCGAAGAAGGACTACCCGCTCATCGAGGTCGGCGAGTTCGAGCTCAACCGCAACCCGGAGAACTACCACGCGGACGTCGAGCAGGCCTCCTTCACCCCGGCCAACATCGTGCCGGGCGTCGGCATCTCGCCCGACCGCATGCTCCAGGGCCGCCTGTTCTCCTACGGTGACGCCGCCCGCTACCGCTTGGGCGTCAACCACCACCAGATCCCGGTGAACCAGCCGCGCGGCGCCCGGATGGTCAACACCTACCACCGCGACGGTGCGATGCGGGTGGACGGCAACCAGGGCGGCGTCCCCGGTATCGAGCCGAACTCCTACGGCCGCTGGAGCGAGCAGCCCCGATACGCCGAGCCGGCGCTGGCCGTGGGCTCGACCGCCGACCGGTTCGACTACCGCGAGGACGACGACAACTACTTCGAGCAGCCCGGTGACCTGTTCCGCCTGATGAGCCCGGAGCAGCAGCAGGCCCTGTTCGAGAACACCGCCCGGGCGATCGACGGTGCCTCCGAGGCCACCGTCGAGCGGCACATCGGGAACTGCGCGAAGGCCGACCCGGCCTACGGCGAGGGTGTCCGCAAGGCCGTCGAGGCCCACCAGGCGGGCAAGCTCGCCTAGGGTTCCGGCGCCCCTGCGGGGTGCCGGGGGCCGCCCCGGGGCCGGGCCCTGTGCCCGGGCCGGGGCGGCCTCCCCGGCCCGGGGCGCCTTCTCCGTCGGGGACCGCGGTTAGCGTGGGGGCTTCGGCAGACCCGCGACCCAGGAGGTCCTGAAATGACCAGTAGGTTCACCGAGCTCGGGATCGACTGCGCCGATCCCGACCGGCTCGCCCGGTTCTGGTGCTCGGCCTTGGACTACGAGGTGCTGGAGCGGGACGAGGAGGACGGGGCCGTCACCATCGGAGCTCCGGCGGGGCAGGGGGCCGAGGCCCCATCGGGCCCGGTGCCGCCGACGTTGACGTTCGCGCGCGTGCCCGAGGGCAAAACCGTCAAGAACAGGCTCCACATCGACCTCAGCCCGGCCGACAGGGGGCAGGACGAAGAGGTGCTCCGTCTGCTGGGCCTGGGCGCCAGCCGCGCAGGCGTCGGCCAGGGCGAGGAGAGCTGGGTCGTGCTCACCGACCCGGAGGGGAACGAGTTCTGCGTCCTCGCGGGCCGCCGACCCTGATCAGGGCCCGCGCCCCGCTTCCAGGGCCGCGGGCCGCGCCGAAGGCGGAACACCGGACCGGACCTGCGGCCGATGCCCCCGGCCGTGGCCTGCCCCGCCCGGATGTGACCATTCTGGCTTTATCGCCTAATACAGGTGAACTCGCCGCAAAACACCAACAGGTGGCGGCAAACCTTTGGACACTCCCGAACAGATACGGATCTTTATCGCCATTCCACCCATAGCCTGAGCGCTCAAACACCCACACCGCCCCCGGCCAGGGGCGCGGACCGGTGTGGGAGCAACGGGGTTCGGCGCCGCGGCGCACAGCGTGCGCGGGGCGGCGCCGAGAACACGGGGGCTCGATGAAGATCGCCTATCTGATCAACGACATGTACGGCATCGGCGGAACCGTGCGCACCGTCGCCAACCAGGCGGCGGCGCTGTCCGCACGGCACGAGGTGGAGATCGTCTCGGTGTTCCGACACCGCGCCGACCCCGTCCTCCCCGTCCCCGCCCAGGTCGGCCTGCGCCCACTCGTCGACATCCGCCAACAGGGCGACCAGGCGACCGGGATCGGCGGACGACCGCTGTACGAGGGGTCGGAGCGGGCCGGGCTCCCGCCACTGCTCTTCCCTCCGGAGGACGGCCGGGGCAGCACCCACAGCCGCCTCACCGACGACCGCCTGGAGGAGTACCTCGCAACCACCGACGCCGACGTGGTCGTCGGCACCCGCCCGGGGCTCAACGTGGTGATCGCGCGGGCCGCGCCCGGCAGGATCGTCAGGGTCGGCCAGGAGCACCTCACCTACGAACAGCACTCCGAGGAACTCCGGCGGGTCATGGCCGCCGAGTACCCGAACCTCGACGCCTTCGTCACCGTCACCGAGGCCGACGCGCGCACCTACGCGGAGCAGATGCCGATGCCGGGGGTGCGGGTGCTGTCCATCCCCAACTCGGTGCCCGCACCGCCCTTCACCGTCAACGGCCACGACACCCGCACGATCGTCTCCGCCGGCAGGCTCGCCCCCAGCAAACGGCACGACCTGCTGGTGCAGGCCTTCTCCATGGTCAGCGAAGAGTTCCCGGACTGGACGCTGCGGATCTACGGTCGGGGAAGCCGACGCGGGCCGCTCGGCAGACTCGTGGGTTCGCTGGGGCTGCAGGACCGGGTGTGGCTGATGGGCCCGCACCCCAGGGTCGAGGAGGTGTGGGCGCAGGGGGCGTTCGCGGCGGTGACCTCCAGCGAGGAACCGTTCGGGATGACCATCGTGGAGGCCATGCGGTCCGGGTTGCCGGTGGTGAGCACCGACTGTCCGCACGGCCCGGCGTCGATCATCCGGGACGGGGAGGACGGGCTGCTCGTCCCCAACCGGTCCGCACCGGGCATCGCCGAGGGGCTGGCCGAACTGATGGGCGACGACCAGCTGCGGCGCCGGATGTCCTCGGCGGCGCTCACCGACTCCGAACGCTTCGACCCGGCCAACGTGGTGCTGTTGCACGAGGAGCTGTTCTCCGAGCTCGCGGGGGTCGGCCCGCCGTCCCCGGCCGCACTGACCGTGCCCGCGCCCCGGCCCGAACCGCCCGCGGCCTGCCGGGTGGAGTCCGGTCCGGACGGGACGTCGGTGCTGTCGTTCGGCCCGGGGACGGGGTCCCCCGGGGCCGCACAGGTTCCCGAGCGGGTGGTGCTGGCCAAACCCGGCAGGCGCGTCGAACTGTTCCCGGACGCCGAGGGCCGCGTGGTGGTGGACGCGTCCCGGGGAACGGAGGCCGCACCAACGACGGACGCCGGGGCGCGTACGCGGGCCGGGGCGGGGGCCGCGACGGTGACGGGTCCCGGCCGGGCGTCCGGGAGGGGCGCGAGGGCCGGGAGGGGCACGGGCCTGGTCACCGGCGAGTGGCAGGTGTTCCGAGTGGACCGGGGTGTGGAGACCCCGGTGCGGGACGTGGAGATCCACCAGCACGGGTACCCGCTGTCGCCCGCCCGCACCAGCGGGCTCTGTCTGGTCGTTCCCGCCCGCTCCGCGAAGGGCCGCCTGGTCCTGCACGTGCGCCGTTCGGCGCACCACGCGGAGATCGAACACGTGGAGATCGCGGACGGGCTGATCACCGTTCAGGGCCGGGTTCTGGGGCAGCAGGGCCCCGACGCCCGGGCCCGCCTGGTGGTGCGGCTTCGCTCCTCTCCCCAGACCCGCCGTGAGTTCCCGTCGGCGGTCGCGGCCGGCGGCGAGTTCACCGCCGTCATCGACCCCGAGCAGGTGGTGCGCGGGCGGGACGGCGACTCCGAGAAGTGGGAGATGCGGGTGCTGCTGTCCGACGGCGGTGAGTGCACGGTGGGCAGGCACCTGTCCGGGGTCGTCGGGTACAAGCAGATCATCGAGTACGCGTCCCAGCAGGTGAGGCCCGCGCGGGGGGTGGGCACCAGGGTGCGCCCGTACTACACGGTCAACGACCGCCTGGGGCTGCTGACCTCCCCGACGGCCCCGACCCTGCCGGTCGACCGGGTGCGGGTCCGCCCGGCTGGCCGCCACGGCGGCCGGCTGCACTTCGAGGTGTCCCTGGGCACCCCGGTCCCCGAGGGGGTGGCCTTCGCGGTGGAGGTCGTGCGGGGCACCGGGGCGGGTCACCGGTATCCGCTCCAGGCCCTGCCCAACCGTGCCGGCCGCGAGGAGGGGCGCCTGGTGGGGATGGTGCCGCTGCTCGACCACATCGACTACCGGGGCCTGTCCGTGCTGCGGACGTCCTGGCAGTTGAGGTTGAAGGCGGGCCCCGCCGGGGCCATGGCGAAACTGGGCGCGAAGGCCGTCCCGGACAGCACGGCCCGCAGGTGGAGCCACGGCGCGTACGTGCGGTCCGCGACCGTCGCACCCATGGGCTCGGGGGATCTGAAGGTGACGGTGGCCGACGTCCACGTGGTGGAGGCCCTGAACCGCCGGATCCACTGAGGGAGCCAGTGGAAGGACGCCGTTCGGCGGGCGGGGCGGGGTGCTCTCCGCGCCCCGCCCGCCGAACGGGACACCCCGGCCCGCCCGGCTCCGAGTGACCCCGGCCCCCGCACCCGGGAACACACCGCTACAGTTCCCCTCATGAGCGGGCACACCACCACACACCGGCTGCGCGCCCTCGCGGCGCCGTTGGTCGCGCTGGTCGTGCTCTGCTTCCTCTGCGCCCTGTGCCATCCCGGCGCCGTCATCCCGGGGGCCGGGAAGGCGGGGACCGCCTCGGTGCAGGGGGCGGAAACGGCGGCTCCGGACCAGAACGCGGACTCCCCCGGCCCCGTCGGGGACCAGGGGTCCGAACACACCTGCCCGGCGCCGGACGAACAGGGACTCCTCACCGCCCACCCCGTGCTCGCGCCGGGCCCCGCGCTTGTTCCGTGCGCCCCCGCCGCCCCGAGGGCCGGCCCTCCGGTGCTGAGTCCGCACCGGGACGCCGCCGCCCCGTACGGCTTCGGGCTGCTCACCCTCCTCTGCGTCCAGCGGGTCTAGAAGCGCCGGTGCACCCCGCCGCCGCGGGGTCCGCCACCGTGCCCGAACCCGCAAACACCGGACCGCTGGGATCACCCGTGAGCAAGAACCTGATCATCACCCTCTGCCTCCTCCTCGTCGCCGCCCTCGGAATCGGCCTGCTCGTCTACCTCGACCGGAGCGGGGAGAGCCCCGCCGCGCAGGACACGGCCGGACCCTCCCCCGGGGAACAGCCCACCGCCCCCGCCGAGGTGCTCGTCCGGGAGGACAGCCGCCACCTCGACCGGGTGGACGGCGCCCGGGTCACCGTGGTGGAGTTCCTCGACTTCGAATGCGAGGCCTGCCGCGCCCAGTTCCCCGTCATGGAACGGGTCCGCGAGGACTACGACGGCCGGATCAACATGGTCATCCGCTACTTCCCGCTCCCCGGACACCTCAACTCCGGGCCCGCCGCGGCGGCCGTCGAGGCCGCCGCCCAACAGGACGCCCTCGAGGACATGTACGCGCGGATGTACGAGACGCAGGGCGAGTGGGGCGAGTCCCGCCGGGACCAGAGCGAGGTGTTCGTGGACTTCGCCGAGGACCTGGGCCTGGACACGGACGAGTTCGTCGAGACGATGGAGTCCGAACAGACCCGGGAGCGGGTCCAGGCCGACTTCGACGACGGACTCGCGCTGGGCGTGCAGGGCACCCCGACCATCTACGTGAACGGCCGTCTCGCGCCGAGCATGCCGAGCTACGAGGTCCTGTCCGCGATGATCGACGCGGAGCTGGAGCGATGAGCGCCCGCACGGCCCAGCGCACCCCGGGCCCGCGCCCCGGCTCGGACGTGCCCGTCATCAGCCGGGCGCTGCCGTGGGTGCTGGTGGTGGGCGGGCTGGTCGGGCTGGTCTCGGCCACCGCGCTGCTGGTGGAGAAGATCCGCTCCCTGGCCGATCCGGACCACGTGCCCGCGTGCAGCTTCAACCCGGTGCTGTCCTGCGGGACGGTGATGTCGACCCCGCAGGCCGAGGCGTTCGGGATCCCGAACCCGGTCGTCGGGGTGGCCTGCTTCGCCGTGGTCACCACCGCGGGGGCGGCGCTGCTCGCCGGCACCGGCCCGGAGCCCGGGTTCCGGCGGTGGTTCTGGCTGGGCCTCCAGGCGGGCTGTGTGTTCGGGGTGGTGTTCGTGCACTGGCTGATCTTCCAGAGCCTGTACCGGATCGGGGCGCTGTGCCCGTACTGCGTGGTGGTGTGGGCGGTGACGATCCCGCTCTTCTGGTACGTCACGCTGCACAACGTCCGGAGCGGGCACCTGCCGACCCCGGCCCTCCTGCGCCGCCCCGCGGGCGTGCTGGCCCGCAACCACACGGTGGTTCTCACGGTGTGGGGGCTGGTGATCGCGGCAGCGGTGGCCCAGGCCTTCTGGAGCTACTGGACGAGCCTGGTGTGAGGGGCGGGCTTTCCGGGTGCTTCCGGCTCCACCTGGGAGAACGGTGACGGGTTGTCCACAGAGGGCGAGCCCGCCCCTGTACCTGGGGAGCGGGGCAGGTTAAGCTGCGCCGGACAGGACTCCGCGCGAGACGGGGTCGTTCGCACACGGACCCGCCGCGCACGGCTCCCCCGCCAACCAGACTGTTCCCCCGTCCCCTCGGGGGTCGACCCCCCCGGACAAGCATGCGACGGACCTCCCCCCATTCGGTACGCGGAAACCAACTCCAGGGGCGCCGCGACGACGGCCAGGCGAACATCCTGCTCCTCTTCGGGATGACCCTGGCCCTGCTCGCGCTCACCGTCCTGTTCGTGCGCGTGGGCGGCGCCAACGACATGCGTTCGCGGGCGCAGACGGCCGCCGACGCCGCCGCGCTGGCCGCGGTGGGCGCCCTCCGGGACCACGCCGCGGCCCAGCTCGCGGACGGTGTCTACCCGATGCCCCGGTTCGACGAGGAGGTCGCGGAGAACCGCGCCGAGAGGTACGCGCGCGACAACGGGGCCGTGGTCACCGACATCCGGGCCAGCGACAACGTCATGGGGCGCTCCGGCAACATCGTGCGGGTGGAGGTCCGCGGCGCACTCTGCCAGAAGGAGCTGGCCGAGGACGCTTCGCGGGACTGGAACGACGTGGTGTGCGACGGCGAGGAGGACGATTCCTCCTCCTTCAGCGGTACCGCCTCGGCGATCGCGATCATCGAACTCTCCTCGGAGTGCGGCCGTGACACGGACGGGCTCTCGTGCGACGACCGGGCCGTGGGCGACGCGGGGCAGGCCTCGGGCATGTTCGACGTGCACCTCGTCGACCAGGAGGGGCAGTACCGGTTCGACCCGAACGCCGTGTTCGGCGGCGGGGCGATCGTGGACTGCGGTTCCCTGGGCGGTCTGAAGCCGCCCATGTGTGCCACGCACAAGGTCCTCAACCAGGAGTTCCCCGGCTTCTACCTCAGCGCGGGCGGTTACCGGGACGAGCAGGACAGCGACCACGGCCACGGCGAGGCCGTGGACTACATGATGGCCGATCTGGGTGCGACCCCGACCCCGGCCATGCACGCGACCGCCATCGAGGTGATCGACTTCCTGATCCAGAACCACCGGGAGCTGGACGTCAAGGGGATCATCTACGACTACCACATCTGGAACCCGCTCAAGGACGGTGTGGGGCCGTGGATGCAGGTCCGGCGGCAGGCCGGCTACAGAGGCAGCCCGACCCAGAACCACGTGGACCACATCCACCTGTCGGTCGGGCCGCCGCCCTTCCGGTGACCGGGGCGGCCGCGGGGCCGCATGGGGCGGTGGGGCCGCTCCGCCACCGCCCCATGCGGCCAGGATGCCCGGGGCCGACCGGGCCCGTCCGGGTTTTCCACAGGTTCTGACGGGGTCTTGTCCGGGGTGCCCCGGAAACCGAACCTGGAGGTATGAAGCCAGAGCACGCGCCCCCTCCCGGCTGTCCCCCGCTCTTCCCGCGGCCTCGCCCCGCCCTCCGCAGCCGTACCCGTCGTCCCGCGGCTCCGACCGGTCCTACCTCACCGCTCACCGGCCCGCCGCCCGACCACGACCTCCTCCTGCGCACACTCCGCCCCGTCCTCGCCCACCTGTCCGCGGAGGCAGTCGCCTTCGGGCGCACCGCCGCCTACGTGTGGGGGGTGGACCTGTACCCGCGGGGCACCGCCGTCACCCGCAACCGGCTGCACGTGGCCGTACCCCCCGGGGTCCCGGGGACCGGCGGAGCCGGGGTCGCCGCGCACCGCGAACGCGTCCCGGAGTCCTCGCGCACGCTGGTGCGGGGGGTGCGGGTGACGTCTCCGGCCCGGACCGCGCTGGACGCGGCGGCGGGCGCCTCCTCCCTGTACACGGCCACCGCCGCGCTGGACCGCTTCCTCTCGCTGCGGCTCACCACCGGCCCGGAACTGCACGACGCCCTGCGGGTCCACCCCAGGCGCGCCCAGAGGCGGCTGGAACGGGCCCTGCGGCTGTCCGACCCGCGCGGCCAGTCCCCCGCGGAGAGTTGGGCCCGGGTCCTGTTGCACCAGGCGGGCCTGCCGCCGGTCCGGCCGCAGTGCCCGGTGCACACCGCCCAGGGCCTGTTCCACGCGGACCTGGGTTGGCCCCCGTACCGGGTCGCGGTGGAGTACGACAGCGCCGAGCACCACTCCGCCCGCCACGAGATGGCCCGTGACCGGCTGCGGTACGCCGCCATGGCGGAGGCGGGATGGCTGGTGGTCCCCATCGGGGTGTACGAACTGTGTGCGCACCCCGCCGGGTTCCTACGCCGGGTGCTGGCCGCGCTGACGGACCGCGGCTGGTCGGCACCGCCCGAGCGGACGGCGGAGATCCGGCGTGCCGTCCGCCGCTTCGAGCACAGGCCGCCACGGCTGGGGTGAGGGGGTGACCCAGCCGCCGCAACGGACGTATGACCCGGTTCGTCACCGTCAGCGGAGATGATGTTCGCCCGGTATCCGAACGGGGCGGTGAGTCACGGCGTCGTACTCCGCGTAAGCGGTACCCCCCGAACCCGAACCGCAGAATCGAGGCGCTGTCAGTGTCGACGTCGATGCCGTCCACCGGGCAGGAGCCGGACGACGAGGGTCCCGGCCGGCCCAACTGGCTGCTGAGTCTGCTCGTGGCCCTGGCCTGCCTGGCCGTGGTCGTCAGCGGATGGAGCGTGGCCCGGCTGACGCTGGGCGGTGCCGGACCCGCGGTGGAGGAGGACGGCCCGCCCCGGCTTTCGCAGACGTCGGCCGCGGAGATCGACCCCCGGGACGCGGAGGCGTTCCTGGAGTCGGCGGCACGGGAACTGCGTGAGGCGCCCTCCTTCCACATCAGTTACACGCAGAGCACGGACGGGGAGGAGACCGGGCGCGGTTGGGCCCGCCACGAACCCGACGCCGACGCCGCGTTCGAACACTTCTTCAGAACGGCCTCGGGGATCCGGGTCCACCGGTACGACCTGCCCGGTACCGGGTTGATGATGACCGCGGACCAGGGCCTTTCCGGGATGACGGTGCTGGACCCGCCCTCGGAGGCGGACCTGCGCCTGTGTTCGGTGGAGTTCGCGCTGGCCACCCTGGACGAGTTGGCGGACTCCGCCGAGGACCTGGAACTGGTGGGAACGGAGGAGCTCACCCTGCCGGCGGGCACGGAGGGGGTCGCGGCCAGCACACACACCGCCCACCGGTACACGGGGACGTTCCCGGCCCCGGTGGGCGGCTACGACCCCGAGACCGGACGCAACACCCTGACCCGGATCGCCGGGGCCGAGTTCGACCTGTGGGTGGACGATGACGGGCATCCGCGAAGACTCAGCTTCACCTCACCGGAGGGGATCGGCGGGACCTACGACTACCACGCCCCGTCCGACTGATCCGGTGGG
Source organism: Nocardiopsis sp. iso_40 (assembly GCF_056173285.1). Taxonomy (NCBI): domain Bacteria; kingdom Bacillati; phylum Actinomycetota; class Actinomycetes; order Streptosporangiales; family Nocardiopsidaceae; genus Nocardiopsis; species Nocardiopsis sp. iso_40. Next base: position 4,559,464 of record NZ_CM149666.1, read on the forward strand.
GCGCCGGCCCGCCCCTCCGGCCGGCGTCGCCCTCGGCCCGGCGCTGTTCCCTCAGTCGGCACCGGCCTCGTTCATGACCAGGTCGGGGACGCTGACGGTGTCGTCGAGCTCGTAGGCGTAGGGCGGGTCGGGCACGCTGCCGCGCAGCTCGGGCTGTTCGGAGTCGACCAGCAGGTTGGCCCGGGTCACCACGTTGCCCGGATCGTCCGGTTCGGTGGACACCGAGACCGGGGTGCCCTCGAAGTAGTTGCCTTCGACCAGCACGTTGGATCCGTGGGCGGACTGGACGCCGTACTCGGGGTTGGCCCGGAAGTAGTTGTTGAACACGTGGACGTGTTCGGCGTTGCGGGCGCGCGGGTGCCGACCGGAGGTGCCGTCGAAGAAGTTGTGGTGCACGGTCACCCGGAGCGCCCCGGGTGCGTCGTCGTCGGCGCCGATGCCGACCGCGGACTCGGCGTCGCTGAAGTGGTTCCAGGAGAGGGTGACGTGGTCGGCCCCGTCGGTCACCGAGACCAGCGCGCCGTCCCGGCCGCCGGAGAACGTGGAGCCGTCCACCCACACGTGGTGGGCACCGCCGCGGACCGCGACCGCGGTGCCGTCGGAGTCCATGCCCAGATTGGCGAGGATGACGTTGCTGGAACCGTCCACGGACAGTCCGCCACCGGTGAGTTCGGCGCCCTCGCCGACCCCGATGAGCGTCTTGTCCGAGGCGATCGGGACGGTGCCGTCGAGGTCGATCTCGCCCTCGACCTCCACCACCAGGGGCTCCTGAGCCGCCAGGTGTTCGGCGAGCTGGTGGGCGTCGGTGGCGGTCACCGTCTCACCCCCGGCTCCTCCGCTCACGCCGGGATGGAGGGCGGGTTCGGCGTCCGCGCCGCCGGTCTCACCCTCGGTTTCCTCCGCTTCCTCACCTTCCTCCGCGTCCGTTTCCTCCTCCGCCTCCGCGGAGGGTTCGGGGTCCGTCACCGCCATGGGCTGGCCCGCCCAGCCGACCGGGGTCCCGAAGGGCCACTCCCCCTCCGGTTGCGGGGGCGGACCGGCCTCGCCGGTCTCCTCCGGGGGCGGGGCGGCGGCGCCGGCCGCCGCCTCGACGGCTTCCGCGTCCTGCTCCGGACCGGAGCAGGAGGACAGGGCGGCACACAACAGGACGGCCAGGCACGCGGCGGCGAGAGGGTGGGGTCGCATCTGGAACTTTCCAACGAACGGGGCGGGGGGCGGTGTCGGGCTCCACCGATTCTGTCAGGCGGGGAGGGAACACCGGCACACCAGTCGCGCGTTCGGGGCCGGGACGCGGGCACGGCGGAGGGCGCCGACCCCCTCGGAAGGGGGCCGACGCCCTCGCTGTCGGAAACGCTCACCGCACCGGGTCAGGGGTGCCGGCGGCTCCGGTCGCACTCACCCGGGGGTGACTACTCCTTGACCCAACCGATGTCCTCGTAGACGTAGTCGGAGGCCACGCCGTACTCACCCCAGTTGCGCAGGTTCTCGTCCATGACCCAGAGGCCGGGACGCTCGAACATGGGGATGGTCAGGACCTCGTCCCAGACCAGGGCGTCGATCTCGTTGGCGAGCTCGGCGTAGCGGTCCGGGTCGGTCTCGGCCTGGAGTTCGCTGAACTTGTCGTTGATCTCCGGCGTGGAGTGGAAGCTGAGGTTGTTGCCCCACTCGGCGTCCTCGCCCTCACCGCTGACCGGGCCGCCGTAGTTGCCCTTGCTGTCACCGGCGTAGGGGTTGGAGCCGACGTAGACGAACGTGGCCAGCTGGTAGTTGCCGGGGATGACGTACTCGGAGAACAGCGCGTTGCCGGGCACCTGCTGGACGTCGACCTCGATGCCGATCTCGGCGAGCATCTCGCGGCCGATGTCGGCCTCGTTCTGGGCCAGGGTGAAGTCGTCGGAGGCCACCCAGGTCAGCGTCAGGGTGTCGCCGTCCTCGTTGGTGCGGAACTCCTCGCCCTCCTCCAGGGTCCACCCGGCCTCGTCGAGGAGCTCGGCGGCGCGCTCGGGGTCGTGCCCGCCGAGCTCACCGCTGTTGTCCTCGAAGCCGTGCTGGGTGGAGCGGAGCAGGCGGTTGACCTGGCCGGTGATCGGCCAGTCGATCGGGCCGAGCGCGGCCTCGGCCAGGGTGTCGGTGTTGAGCCCCAGGGACAGGGCCTCACGGACGCGCACGTCCTCCAGCTCCGGGCTGCCGGCGTTCACCGAGACGAAGCGGTGACCGTGGTTCACGGCGCGGGTGAAGTAGGCGCCGTTGCCCTCGCGCTCCTTGAGCAACTCGTACCCGGCGGCGTCGTAACCGAGGTAGAACCCGTCGATCTCGTCGTTGTCGAACGCGGTCGGCTGGCCGTCGATGGCCATCGCGTCGAAGATGATCCGGTCGAGCTTGGCGGGCTCGCCCCACCAGTCGTCGTCGCGGTTGACGATGATGCGCTGGGTGGTGTCGTCGAACTCCACGTCGCCGAACGGGCCGGCGGTGACCGGGTAGGCCTTTTTGTAGCCCTCCTCGAACTTCTCCTCGTCCTCCATGTACTCCGCCGGGTACAGCGGGGAGAACAGGGAGGGCCACTCGGCGTAGGGCTCGGAGTAGACCAGGGTGAAGGAGTACTCGTCGTCGCCCTCGACGAACTCGTCGACCAGCTCGTAGCCGGTGGTGCCGCCGATCTCGAACTCGCCGTCGCGCTGGCCCGACCAGGTGAGGTACTGGGCCTCGTAGTCGGCCGAGGTGATCGGCTCGCCGTCGGACCACTCGGCGTCCGGGTTCAGTTCGTAGGAGACCTCCAGGCCGTCGTCGCTGACCTGGGCGTCCAGGACGTAGTCGGTGATCACCTCGGGCAGGCCCTCGGCGTCCCAGCGGAACGGACGCGGCATGACGGCACCGGCCACACGGCGCACGTTGGCCATGTTGCCCTGGGTGTGCGCCATGTTGTGCTGCTCGTCGTAGTTGGTGAGGGCCCAGACGAAGTCTCCGCCGTCCTCGAGGTCCTCACGGGGAGCGGAGTTGAGGTCCTGGGCGGGCAGCGCCGCCAGCTCCTCCTGGGCCTGCTCGGGGTCGTTCTCCTCAGCGCCACCGCTGCACGCGGTGGCGACCATCACCAGGGCGGCGACGGGGGCGAGGTAGCGCACCTTCCCGATTCGCATGGGGATCTTCCTCTCAGGGGTGAGATGGCCAGCGCGCGGGGCGGCTCTGGCCGTGCCGTGTCGGGCCGCAGTCAGACGGTCTGCCGTCCCTCCGCGAAGTGGCAGGCAGCTCCCTGGTCGCCACTGTCGGTGGCGAGGATCTGCGGCTCGACCGTCATGCACTGCTCCTGCTCGTGAGCGGAGAGAGTGATGAACTTCTGGCACCTGGTCCGGAACCTGCACCCCGTCGGTGGGTTGGCGGGGCTGGGCAGGTCACCGTCCAAGACAATGTGGGTGCGTGTCCGCTCCTTCTCCGGGTCGGGGATCGGGATGGCGGACAGCAGCGCCTGGGTGTAGGGGTGTGCGGGCCGGGTGTAGATCGACTGCGTGTCGCCGATCTCCACGATGCGGCCGAGGTACATGACCGCGACGCGGTCGGCGATGTGCCGTACCACGGACAGGTCGTGCGCCACGAACAGGTAGGCGAGGCCGAGCCGGGCCTGGAGTTCCTCCAGGAGGTTGACCACACCGGCCTGGATGGACACGTCCAGGGCGGACACGGGTTCGTCCAGCACCAGCAGCTTGGGCTCCAGGGCCAGGGCCCGGGCGATGCCGATGCGCTGGCGCTGGCCGCCGGAGAACTCGGCCGGGAACCGCGTGACGTGCTCGGTGTTGAGGCCGACCAGGTCGATCAGCTCGTACACCCGTCGGCCGACCTCGGCCGCGGACACGCCGTGCGTGCGCAGGGGTTCGGCGATGATGTCGAAGACCGGCATACGCGGGTCGAGCGAACTCATCGGGTCCTGGAACACGATCTGCATGTCCCTGCGCAGGGAGAACCGTGTGGGCCGGTTCAGCCCGGCCACGTTCTGGCCCATGACCTCGACCGTGCCGCGCTGGGGCTTGCTCAGCCCCATGATCTCCATGAGGGTCGAGGACTTGCCGCAGCCGGACTCACCGACCAGGGCGAGGGTCTCCCCCTCCCTGATGTCGAAGTCGACCCCGTCAACGGCGTAGACCGTGCCCACCCGGCGCTTGAAGACGGTGCCCTTGGTGAGCGGGTGGTGCTTGATGAGGTCGGTGACCCGGAGCATCTCCGCGCGGTCCTCGCGGCGCAGGGACGCGCCCTCCGGCTCGGGGATGTCGGGGATCGGGTAGATGTCCCGGGCGGTCCACTCGTTGGCGTCGATCTCACCGGAACGGATGCAGGCCGACCTGTGCGCATCCGTGTCGTGCGCGCCGGCCTGCGCGGTCCGGGACGCCTCGGGGCCGTCCGCGGCGGGCTCCCGGGGTTCGCTCCGGGTCTCCTCCGCGGAGGGCTGCCCGCCGATGGGGAGCAGGTCCGGCTCGGCGAGTTCGCACTCGGGCCGCGCGATGGGGCAGCGCGGGGCGAAGGTGCAGCCGGGGGGCAGGTCGGTCAGCGAGGGCGGGTTGCCCTTGATCGGGACCAGGGCGCCCTGGCGCTCCAGGTCCATCCGGGGTACGGCGCCGAGCAGGCCCATCGTGTAGGGCATGCGGCTGCTGTAGTAGATGTCGTCGACGTCGCCGATCTCCACGGGGCGTCCCGCGTACATCACCAGGACCCGGTCCACGAACCCGGCGACGACGCCGAGGTCGTGGGTGATCATGACGATCGCGGCGCCGGTCTCGCGCTGGGCGGTGCGCAGCAGCTCGAGGATCTGCGCCTGGATGGTGACGTCCAGGGCCGTGGTCGGCTCGTCGCAGATGATGACGTCCGGGCTGTTGGCCATCGCCATGGCGATCATGACGCGCTGGCGCATACCGCCGGAGAACTCGTGCGGGAAGGAACGGTAGCGGTCCGCGGGGTTGGGGATGCCGACGAGGTCGAGGAGTTCGACCGCGCGGGCGTGCGCCTTGGCCTTGCCCGCCTTGGGGTCGTGCACCAGGACCGCCTCGGCGAGCTGGTCGCCGACGGTGTACACGGGGGTGAGCCCGGACAGCGGGTCCTGGAAGACCATGGAGATGACCTTGCCGCGCTTCTTGGCCATGGCGCGGTCGTCCAGGCCGAGGATCTCCTCGCCGTGCAGGCGTACGGAGCCGGTGATCTCGGCGTGTTCGGGCAGCAGGCCCATCGCGGCCATCGAGGAGACCGACTTGCCGGAGCCGGACTCGCCGACGATGCCCAGGACCTCGCCCCGGCGGACCGCGTAGCTGACGCCGCGCACGGCGCGCACATCGAGGTTGCCGTTCAGGCCGGGGAAGGTGACGTTGAGGTCGTTGACCTCCAGGACGGGGGCGTTGTCCGCGCGTTCGTCGGGCGCGGTGCCGGTGGTCGTCACGGTGTCAGTGCTCATGTGTGTCTCCCCCTAGGACCGGCGCGACTTGGACGACGGGTCGAGGGCGTCGCGCAGCCCGTCCCCGATCATGTTCACGGCCAGCACCATCACGACCAGCAGCAGCGCGGGGAACGCGAACATCCACCAGGCGGTGGTGGCGAACCGCGAGCCGGCGGCGATCACGACGCCGAGGCTGACGTCGGGCGCCTGGACGCCCAGGCCGAAGTAGCTGAGCGCGGTCTCCCCGATGATCGCGGCGCTGACCATGATGGTGGCGTCCGCGATGAGCAGGGAGGACATGTTCGGCAGGATGTGGCGCAGGATGATCTTGTGCGGGGGGACGCCCATGAACCGGGCGGCGTGGATGTACTCGCGTTCGCGGAGGGAGATCGTCAGTCCGCGGATCATCTTGGACGTGACCATCCAGCTGAACACGGCCAGCAGGAGGACCAGCACGAACCAGCCGCCGTCACCGGAGAAGTGGGTGGACAGGATGGCCAGGATGACGAAGTTGGGCAGGACCAGGGCCAGGTCGGCCACCCACATCAGGCCCTTGTCGAGGAGGCCGCCGAAGTACCCGGCGAAGGAGCCGACGACGGCCGCGACGCCGGTGGTCAGGACGGCGACGAGCAGACCGATCATCAGCGACTTGCGCAGGCCCGCGGTGGTCTGCGTGAAGATGTCCTGACCGGTGCTGTTGGTGCCCATCCAGTGGTCGGCGGACGGGCCGCCGAGGATGTCGGTGAAGTCGCGCTCGCCGACCCCCCAACCGCTGACCAGCGGGCCGAGGAAGGCGAACAGCGCGAGGAGGGCGAGCAGGACGAGGCCGACGATGACGCGCCGGGTCCCGAGGAGTTGGCGGCCCAGGTCCTTGAGCCGGTTGGGAGCCGGGGGCGCGGTCGGCGCCTTCGTGGGCTCCGCACTCTCTTGGATCGTGCTCATGACGTGGTCTCCAGCAGGGGCGCCGCTGCGATGCGGGACGGAACGTGGCGGGTGGGTGTGCGGGGAGTCTGTGTCACGGTCACACCCGCACCCTCGGGTCGAGCCAGGCGTAGAGGATGTCCGACAGGAAGGACGCCGCCATGATGGTGATCGCCATGAACCAGGAGACGGCGGCGACGACGTGCACGTCCTGGCTGAAGATCGAGTCGATCATCCATGCGCCCATGCCGTGCCAGCCGTAGATCTTCTCGGTGAAGGTGGCCCCGGACACCAGTGCGCCGAAGGTGAAGGTGAAGTAGGTGATGGTCGGGATCAGGGCCGTGCGCAGCGCGTGCTTGAACAGGGCCGCTCTGCGGGTGAGCCCCTTGGCCATCGCCGTGCGCACGAAGTCGGCGCCCAACACGTCCAGCATCATGTTCCGCTGGTACCGGGCGAACGCGGCGAACAGTGCGACGGCCAGGACGAAGGTGGGCAGGATCGCGTGGTGGACGCGGTTGAGGAACAACTCCCATGCGCTGCCCTGGAAACCCGCCGAGTACTCACCCGAGTAGGTCAGCAGCTGGAACCCGAGGAGGTCGTTGACGGCGTTCGCGCCGACCTGCACGGAGAGCGCGATCACGACCGTGGGTACCGACAGCACGAAGAACGACGCGGCGGTGGCCGCCTTGTCGAAACCCCGGTACTGGCGTACGGCGGCGTAGGCGCCGATGATGATGCCGATGGCGCTGCCGAGCACGGTGGCGACGGTGATGAGCCGCAGCGTGACCCCGGCCTTCATCCACATCTGGGCGGTGACGTCGCCGCCCTGGATGGTCTGCCCGAAGTCGCCGGTGAGGACACCGCTGATCCAGGTGACGTAACGCTGCGCGATAGGCGTCTGGTCGTTGAGGTTGAGCGCGTCCAGTTGGGAGTTGACCGCCTCGGGGGACGGGGGTGGCTGCATCTGCTCGAAGTATCCGCGTGGATACAGGTTGGTGGCCGCGAGCAGGTAGGCGAAACTCGTCGCGAGAAAGATCAACACGACGTAGTTCAACAGCCGCCTGGCCAGGAACTTGCCCAAAACTATCTCCGAACCTCACAGCCGAGCCCGGCGCTGGCATCTGTTGTGATTCGTCCGCACGGGGAGTGGCCTCGGGCGGGCAGGGGGCGCACGCCCCGGTCGGTTAGCCCGGGTAAGCGTTCGCGCTCCGCCAACACCACGAGGATCACTCTCAGTGACTGCCGAAACACACTGACTTCCGATTCACGTTCAGTGACCGGAATGTCAAGAGTCTGGGGGATCGCTAGACACTTGACGGTAACTGACGCATCAAGAAAGGACAACGGTGGCAATTTGGACAGCAAGTTTCCGCTTAATTGTCAAGCTTTACACTCATGGCTACCACATCGGCACTTTGAGTCACAAGATGCCACCTGGCCTGCAAAAACAGAGACTCCGGACCCTCATTGCGTAAACGTCGTTTACAAAACTCGACGCTCCCCCTCGAATCCGACCCCCATTCGTAACGGTTCGCAATCCGAGGGAAACAATCACGTCTCCGCCACGGCCGCGACCACCGAGAACACCTCCCGGAGCATTACGCCGGGTCACAGGCGGGGGCGGGTCCCACCCCCCGGCCCCCGACGCACTCATCACCTTGGGTGAGCGGTGTTAACCACCGCTAACGACAGCAGCTGGCGCCGGCTTACGAACCTGGCCGCCTGAACCCCTCTCCACCTGCGAGGACACCAGTGACGTGGCCGACACCGAGGGGCGTCGCCGGGGCAGCAGCGGGGCCGGCGAACGGGCCCGGGCCGCGCCCCACCACGTCCCCGCCGAGCGGGCCGCGTCACCGGCCGCGGACATCCCCGTCCACGCGAGCGGGCCCACCAGGGCGGTGCCGTGGTGGCGCCGCCAGGACACCAGGTGCGGGACCGTCAACACGGCGCCCGCGGCCAGCGCCCAGCGTCCCGGCACCCGCACGCCACCGGACCGGCCCACCCGGGACACGGCCCCGCCCACGGCCACCGCGGCCAGCACCGGCCACCAGACCGTGCGCGCCGCACGCGCCCCGGTCCGCGCCGTGTGCACCAGGTCGGCGACGACGGGACGCACCGTGTCCGCCAACGGGACAGCGGCTCCGCTCGTCATCGCCCGGGCCGTCATCGCACCCCCGACCGCGCACACCGCCAGACCCGCCGCGGGCCGCCCGGCCAGCACCAGCCCCAGGCCGAGCGCGCCCGGCAGGGACAACTCGGGGCCGACCGCGCGCCGCCCGCGGCGACGGGCCAGCGGCCCGGCCGCGGCCCCGGACTCGAAGCGCACGCGCAGGTAGGAGCCGAGACCGGTCGGCATCGGGACCCGCACCTTCGAACGCGGTTCGTACCGGACCGACCAACCCTCCTCGGCCAGGCGCCACAACATCTCCGTCTCCGCGCCCGCGCCCAGGGAGGGGTCGAGGTCGGCGGCGCCCCGGCGCACCAGGAGCGCGCGGACCGGGGCCAGCGGGTCGGCCGAGGCGTGTTCGTTGGGCGGGGCGGGGTGGCCGAGGCCGCGGCGGGCCTGGCCCCAGGGCAGGACCGGCGCGGGGTCAGCGCCCCGGTCCACCGCCTGGGCGTGCAGTGCGGCGACGGCCATCGCGCCGTGCCCGCAGCGCTGTCGCACCGGAAGGACCCGGGGCAGCACGGCGGCGACACCGGGGTCGGCGAAGTGGCCCAGCGCGACGTCGAGCCAACCCGGCTCCGGTTCGGCTCCGGTCTCCAGCAGGGCGACGATCCCGGCGTCGCAGGCTCCGAGCGCCGCCGCACGGGCTCCGGCCCCGCCGGTCGGCCCTTCCACCACCCGCAGGCCGCGCCGTCGTGCCGCCCTGGCGGTCTCGCCGGTGGCACCGACCACGAGCGGGCGCAGGTCCGGGTGCTGCCGTCCGATCCGGTCCAGGGCGCGTTCCAGTTCGGCGGGTTCGGCCCGGCCGGTGAGAGCGAGCTGCACGTCCTCGCCCGGGGGTAGCGGCGCGGGGCGCGGGTGGGCGAGCCCGGCCCGGACCAGCAGGCGCGCGAGTCGGCGCTCACCAGCGTGGCCGGGATCGGCTCCGCTGAGCCAGCGGATGACGGCACTGACGCCTTCAGGGGGCAGGCGAAGGGCCCGGGGAGGAGAACCGCCGACGAGGACGTGACCCTCGTCGGTGAGCCGGACGGCGCGGTCGATCTCCACGCCGAGGCCCACGGGCAGGGGATCGGGGGTGGGCGAGGCCATGCCACATACCTTGTCGGGAGACACAGGCCACGCGCAAGACCGAACAAAGCAGCAAAATTCAGATGACCTTCACCAAATCGTTATTTACCCCCGGAGGGCCCCAGGGGCACGCATCCCCGCCGATATCCGTCTCCTGTCAGCCTTCCCGGTCTTACGGATACCCCCTTTACCCAGCTCAGGCAGGGTTACCCTGTGCGAACCAGGTCGGCCGGGTCGCAGGGAGGCACGGAGCGTATGCTGAGCGCAAGTAGGCCCTTCAGTGTCGTAGGGCATGCCCCACACCAGACATGACCATCCTCCACGGGCCGCCCCCGGGCCCCAACACCGCCCAGTGTGAAGCCCAGCGGCTTCTCCCCCACCGTGTGCCGCCACCCTCGTACCGCGCCCCCAGCGATACCGAGCCGTGTCCCTCCCTGCCCCAGGGGGCTTCGCCCCGTGTGTCCACACCGCGCCGTGACCCGTACCGGGCATGGACGCCTCGAGGGCCAGGCGCCAGTTCAGCCCTGCCCTCGAACACACATCCCCTGGGAGTGAACCCACATGTGTGAGACCGCAGCCCCCCGTTCCGCGCCCTCGGACCCGCTCCAGACCCAGCTCCAGACGATCTCGGCCCCCCTCCACCGTCCCCAACGCCCGGCGAGTTCCATGGAAGAGTCCAGTAGCACCTCGTACCGAACCAGCACGGACCCCCGGTCGTCGCGCAGGCGTTTTCCCGGCCTGCCCAGCCAGATCGCCTATGCGCGCAGATTCGTCGCCCGACAGTTGGCGGACTCACCGGAGCTCACCACCGCGACGCTGTTGACCAGCGAACTCGCCACCAACGCCATCACCCACAGCGACTCGGGCCGTGCCACCGGAAAGTTCGAGGTGTGTGTGCACCGCGCACCCGGGTGGGCGCGGGTGGAGGTCCGGGACCTGGGCAGCACGACAGAGGCGCCCCGGCCACAGCACCGGGACCCCTATGACACGGCCGAACACGGCCGTGGCCTGGATCTGGTCGAGGCGCTGGCCGGCAAGTGGGGCGCCGAACCGCGCCGGGACGGCCGCGGCCGCCAGGTGTGGTTCGAACTCGTGTGGGACGGCGACGGGCCGGACGGGGACGACAGGACCGGTTGAGGGCCACACCGGCTCCGGAGCGGAACAGCCCTCCGGGCTCGCGTCCGTACGTCGCCGTGCCGGGACGCGCCACGGCCGTTACTCCTCGGACGCGGGCGCGGCGGGGGCGGCGTCCTCTGTGGCGGGCAGCCGGTAGCGCTCGTAGAGCTGGCGTGCGTAGTCCTTGGCCTCCTGGGACGGCTCGTCACCGAGCTCGTCACGAACGAGGTCTTCCAGGCTCTTCTTCGAATCATCCATGTGAGGCAGCCTGCCTGGACTGCGCGGATAGCACAAATCGGCACTCCGGTCACACAGCGGAAGGGTGCCGGATGTCCTGTTCTGCAGCTCTTTCCGATGATCCGGCCCGGCCCCGTACCCGGGCGTGTCGCGCCCTCGGCGGGCGGTCCGGGCGCCCGGGAACAGGACGGAGCTCATGCTGGAACCGTGTCGACCAAGACCACAGTTCAGCAGGCGCTCCGTTGGACACCCGGTCCGCCCTCTCCCGGCGGTTAGCAGTCACAGCGGGGGCATTCGCCCCAGGCCACCCCGGCGAACTCACCCGCACCCCCTTCGACATGGTCGACGAAGCATTCGCGCAGGCTCCAAGGACGGAGAACGGGTCCGGGTCCCCGGCCTTCCGCGTGGTGGTCTACCTCCTGCTCTCCGGGGACCGGGCATGCGCCCGACCAGGCCCGCCACCGCGAGCGCCGGCGCGTCCGGGCCTCGCTGCCGGGCGCGCCCGTCCGGTCTACCCGGACCGCTCGGGCGTGTCCGGCGCGGCCGTGGAGCGCGGCGACGCCGGCCTCCGCGAAGGATCGGTGGTTGGCGGGGCCGTGCGCTTGGCTCATGGACCGGTCCCCTGGTCGGATGCCGCCGACCGCTGCCGGGGTGATCGGACCGCCCGGGGTGCGTCACGCCGCGAAGTGCTGCGGACACGGTCCTGGCTCCGGTCCGGGGCAGGATTCGTGGCCGGACGCCCGAGGGGCTGGCGCTCCGCCCACAAAATGGATTGGATCGTCCAGTGACACGGAGATACGGACGGAGAGCGGCGCCTATGGGCCACAGCAAGACCTTCACGGCGATCGAGATCGGCGACGGCGGCGACGGCCGCTGGGGCGATTACGCGCGCGCCCGGTGGCCGGAGATCTCCTCGTGGCTGGACCCGGATCGGCGGACGCCGGAACACGCGGCCCGGGGCCGTGACCTGTTCGCGGCGCACATGCCGGAACTGGTCGGTGTCCGCGAGCGGCTCGCCGGTCAGCTGGACCGGCCCGACGGCGACTCCTTCCTCACCTTCGCGAACATGCGGACGTCCTTCGCCGGCTGCACCCAGATCGGGACCACGGGGCGGCTGCTGCGCAACTACGACTTCGCACCCCAGCAATGTGAGGGCACGATCGTCCACTCGCGCTTCCTGCGCCCGGTGATCGGGACACAGGAGGCGGGCTGGGGCCTGCTCGACGGGATGAACGACGCCGGTCTGGCGGTCTCACTCACGTTCGGGGGACGATTCGTCCACGGCACCGGCTTCGCCGTCCCCATCGTGTTGCGCTACCTGCTGGAGACAAGCGAGACCGTGGCCGACGCGCTCGACCGGCTGCGGACGATACCGCTCAGCACCGACCAGAACCTCACGCTGGTCGACGCCCACCGCGCCGTCACGGTGTACGCGGGGCCGGACCTGCCGTTGACCGAGGCACCGGACGCCTGCGCAGCCAACCACCAGCTGGAGCCGGTGCCCGAGGCGCAGGAGCGCTTCACCCGGACACGGGAGCGGCTGGAGCGTGTGCGCGCCGCGGGCACGGATGTGGCTGCGATGTTCCGGCCGCCGCTGTACCTGACCGCATACGACGAAGGCTTGGGCACGCTGTACACCGCGGACTACCGCCCGACCGAGGGGCGGGTTACCTATCACTGGCCGGAGGAGCGTTGGGAGCAGTCCTTCGACTCGTTCACGACTGGCGCGCGCACGGTGGCGCTGGGCACGGCCGCCTGAGTTCGCGCGGTCCTCGGTTGAGCGGGCGTGGGGCCCGGCCGACGAGGCGTCGTTCGCAGTCCCGGTGGAACGCGTGCCCGGCGGTCCGGCGGCTGTGCCCGCCTGGTTCGGCCCGGGGCCTTGCCGTTCGGAGCCGAACCCGGGTGCGGCGCGGCTCCGCCCCGCCGGGGCGGAGCCGCGCCGGAGTCAGCCGGTGGCGCACTCCGCTCCGTTGAGAACGAAGCCGGTCGGCGCGCCGGCGTCGCCGGTGTGCGAGGCCTGGTAGCCGATGCCCACCTGCGCGCCCGGAGCGATGGTGGCGTTATAGGCGGCGTGGGTGGCGACGACCGCCCCATGGTCCGGGCTGTAGGTGGCGTTCCAGCCGGAGGCCAGGCTCTGCCCCTCGGGCAGGGTGAACTCCAGGGACCAGTCCTCGGCGGGGGCGTCGCCGGTGTTGGTGATGGTCAGCGCGGCGGTGAGCCCGGTGCTCCAGACGTTGGTCGAGGCGGTGACCCGGCACTCGCCCTCCCCCGGGTCGGGCCCGGGACCGGTGCCCTGGTCCAGTCCGAAGAAGGTGATCACGTGGGCGGCCATGCCGGACGTGATCACGTTGTGCCCGACCCCCTCCACGCTGATCGCCTCGACCGGGGCCTGGTCGCCGACCGCGCCGTAGCGGGTCCGCTCCCAGTCGGACTGGGGCCGGTCGGTGGCCGCGGGGTCCGTGCCGAGGCCGTGGACGTTCGTCCACTGCTCGACCTCCTCGGTGAAGTTCGCGTAGTGCAGGACGTCGTCCTCGCTGCCGTGCCACAGCTGCATACGCGGACGCGGGCCCTCGTAGCCGGGATAGGAGTCCCGGACCAGGTCGCCCCACTCCTGCGGAGTGCGGTCGATCCGTCCGTTGGAGCACTCGCTGTTCCACCCCGAGCCGTCGGTGGTGGCGAAGCAGCCGAACGGTACTCCGGCGAACGCCGAGCCGGCCGCGAACACGTCGGGGTAGTTGGCCAGCATCACGTTGGCCATCATGGCGCCGGAGGAGACGCCGGTGACGAAGACGCGCTCGGTGTCGGCGCCGTGGGTGCGGACGACGTAGTCGACCATCGAGCGGATGCCGACCGGATCGCTGCCGCCGTCGCGCCTTAGGGCCTCGGGGGAGGAGACGTCGAAGCACTGGCTGCTGCGCGTGACGGACGGGTAGACGACGATGAAGCCGTGCTGGTCGGCCAGGGCGGCGTACTCGGTGTTGGCGTGGAAGACGGGCCCGGTTCCGGTACACCAGTGCTGGGCGACGAGGACCGGCGGGTCCTCGGCGGCGTCGTCGGGGACGTACAGGAACATGCGCAGGTCGCTGGGGTTGGGGCCGAAGTCGTCGATCTCGGTCAGGGTGGCGGCCGACGCGGCCGGCGCGGCGCACAACAGGGCCGCCAGCGGTGGCAGGACGGTGGCGGCGAGGATGCCGGTCAACCTGGCCAGGGGGTTCTTGCTCTGGTTGGTCACGTGCCTGGACCTCTCCCGGCTGCGTGGGGTGGGGGTCGTTCGGGCGCCGCTCCGACGAAGCCGGTGTGCCGCCGGAGGGGCCCAGCGCGCCCGGCGGTGGGATCGCCGCATGGGAGCGCTCCCGAAAACCATCCGAGCCCTCGCGCGCCCTGTCAACCCCCGCAGTGACGGATCGTTCACACTCGGGCCCAAGTCGTGCCGATCACACCCCCGTGGGCACGGGTTACTACCAATCGGGTAAATCCGAATACAGAAAGTCATAACCAAGCCGCTCAAGCTCCACATCCTGGCTGGAAAGCGAGAGACCGTGTCGCCCGGAGGAGCGAACCGCCTCATGGCCCCGATGGTGTTTCCGAGTACCCCGCGTGGCGAAGAAGACGGTTTGCGCCTGTTGGAGGTCGCGGGGGCTCAAGGGAATCCGTGTCGGCAAGCGCCTGCGCTTCCGTGAGCGCTCCGTGGAGGATCGCCTCACCCGGAACACGGTCGTCCGACAGCCCCGGTTTTCAAGCGCCGCCCCTGCGCCAAGGGCCTCAGCGACGAGAAGAGGGACCGCGTCTGGAAACCGGGCCGCACCCCGGGCACGGCGCGCGGCCCGGGACAGCGAAGGGGCGCCCCGCACGGAAGATCGTGCGAGGCGCCCCGGACGGTGCCGACGGACTACCTGTCGGCGTGCTCCCCGGCGGTCTCGCCGGAGGCGTCCTTGGCCGCGGCGTTCCCACCGTGCTTGGCGGGGCTCTCGCCCGCCTCGCCCTCGGCGGTACTGCCGTTGCCCGACGCCTTGGCCGCGGCCCTGGCCCGACGCCTGGCGCGGCGCCGCTCCTGGCGGGCGGCCGACCTGGCCTCACGCCTCTCCCGGAGCACCTCCACCAGCTGGTAGAGGACCGGGACCAGGATCAGGGTCAGCAGGGTCGAGGTGACCAGGCCGCCGATCACCACGAGGGCGACCGGGGCGGAGATGAACGCTCCGCCGCCCGCGAGGCCCGTGGCCATCGGCAGGAGCGCGGCGATGGTACCCGCAGCGGTCATCAGGATGGGCCGCAGACGGTGCCTGGCGCCCTCCACGATCGCCTCGCCGAGGTCCATCCCGTTCTGCCGGTTCTGGTTGATCAGGTCCATCAGCACGATGGCGTTGGTGATCACGATGCCGATGAGCATCACCATGCCGATCAGGGCCGCGGCGCCGATCGGGGTGCCGGTCAGCATCAGCAGGCCCAGCGAGCCGGTGGCGGCGAACGGAACCGAGATGAGCAGCATGAGCGGCTGCATCAGGCTCTTGAACGTCGCGACCATGATCAGGTAGCAGATGACGATGGCGGCGAGCATCGCCAGGCCGAGCTGGGCGAAGCCCTCGGTCTGGTCCTGGCTGACGCCGCCGAGGCTGGCGGTGGCGCCCGAGGGCAGGTCGAGGGAGTCCAGGACCCGCATGATCTCGGCGCTGACCGCTCCGAGGTCGGAGGCGGTGGGGTCGGCCGAGACCGTGGTGCTGGTGACCCCGTCGATGCGGGTGAGTTCCGGCGGCTGCTGGACCTCGGCGACCTCGGCGACCTCGGACAGCTCGATCTCCTCGCCCGTGGGGGTGCGGATCGGCAGTTCCTCGAGCTCGGCCACGCTCTGCGGCGCGTCCTCCACGAGGACGACGACGTCGCGGCGGACGTCATCGATGGTGGCGGTGCCGACGCCCTGGCCGTTGAAGGCCGCGGCGACCGTCTGACCGACCATGGCCTCGCTCAGACCGAGCTCGGCGGCCTCCTCCCCGTCGACCTGCACCTCCAGCGAGGCCTGCGAGGCGGTGATGCCGCTGTTGACGTCCTCGGCGCCGTCGATCGCGCGCAGCTCCTCCTCGACCATCCCGGCGGCCTCGGCCAGGGTCTCCTGGTCCTCGGCGGTCACCTGGACCTCGATCCCCGAGCCGCCCATGCCGCCGCTGGAGTCCAGGCGCGGCCGGTACTCGGTGTCGAGTTCGTCGAAGGTCTCGCGCAGCACGTCGCGGTTGCGGAGCTGGTCCGTTTCGGGGTCGGCGGTGATCGTGTAGTCGATCTGGTCCGTGCCACCGCCCATCAACGGGTTCCCGCCGATGTTGACCTGGTAGGTGTCGATCCAGGCCATCCCCTCCAGGGCTTCCTCGACCTTGACGGCCTCGGCGTCCGCGGCCTCCAGGGACATGCCCGGTTCGAGCTCCTGGACGACCGTGTAGGTGTTCTCCTCGGCCTGGCCCAGCCAGTCCGTCTCGGAGCTGGCGGCCATGACGGCGGTACCGCCGAAGATCGCCACCGAGGCGGCCAGGGTGAGGACCGTGGCGGTCTTGCGCCTGGTGGTGATCCAGCGGATCACCGGCAGGTAGGCGCGCTGCAGCGGAGTGCGGATCTCCCGGTCGTGGGCCTCGCGCTCGATCTGCTCGCGGCTGGCGTCGCCGACCTCGGCCGGACGCAGGAACCAGTAGCACAGCACCGGGGTGATGGTCAGGGCCACCACCAGGGATCCGGCCAGGGCCAGGCTGCTGGTCACGGCGAAGGGCATGAAGATCTCGCCGACCATGCCGCCGACGAAGGCCAGGGGCAGGAAGACGGCGATGGTGGCGAAGGACGAGGAGGCCACGGCCGTGGCGACCTCGCGGACGCCGTCCCTGACCGCGCTCAGCCGTTCCTTGCCGTAGTCCATGTGTCTGCGGACGTTCTCCAACACGACGATGGAGTCGTCCACCACCCGGCCGATCGCGATCGTGATCGCCGCCAGGGTGAGCATGTTCAGGGTGAACCCGAACGCCTGCATACCGATGAAGGACACCAGGACCGACACCGGGATGGAGACCGCCACCACCAGGGTGGAGCGGATGGACAGCATGAAGACCAGGATCACGATGACCGCGGCGGCCAGACCGTAGGCTCCGGCCTCGAACATGTCCGTGATCGAGTCGTTGATGAAGGGGGCCTGGTCGAAGACGACCGCGAGGTTGACGTCCTCACCCAGCAGGTCGGACTCCCCGTCGATGACGTCCTGGACGCCCTCGGAGATCTCGACGGTGTTGCCGTCGGGGGTCGCCATGATCATCAGGGCGACGCTGGGGTCGCCGTCCAGGCGGGCGATGGAGGAGGACTCCTCGGTCACCATCCCGACCTCGGCGACCTCGGAGATCCGCACCGGCTCGGGCTGCGGGGCGGGAGGGGCGCCGGGCACGGCGGCCGAGGAGTCGACCCCCTGCGAGGGCCGCACCCACACGTCCTCGATCTGTTCGAGGCCGGTGAGCTGGTCGCCGGTGGTGACGCTCAGGGTGCGGCCGTCCTCGTCCACGGTGCCGCCGGCCATGAGCAGACCGCTGGACTCCAGCGCGTCGGTCAGGTCCTGGGTGGTGACCCCGGCGTCTGCGAGCTCGTCCTCGTCCGGGGTGACCTCGACCCGCTGTTCGGGCACGCCCATCAGGTTGGCCGCGCGGACCCCGGCGACCGACTCCAGTTCGGGGATGAGCACGTTCTCGATGGAGGAGGCCATCGCCTGCTCGTCATCGTTCTCGCTGCTCGCGGCGAGGAGCATCACCGGCATCATGTCCGTGCTCATGGACGTGACGGAGGTGTCGGCGTCCTCGGGGAGCATCCCGGAGACCTGGTCGACGGCGACCTGGACCTCGCGGACCAGGGCGTCCTGGTCGCGGCCGTAGTCGAACTCCGCCATGACCTGTGTGGAACCGGTGCTGGTGGTGGACGTGACCGAGTCGACGCCCTCCACCCCCTGGACGGCCTGTTCCAGGGGTTCGGTGACCTGTCCCTCGACCACCTGGGGTGTCGCCCCCTGGTACTGGCCGGTGACCATCACCATCGGGAGGTTCACTTCGGGGAAGAGTTCGCGTTTGGCCGAGACCGCGGCGAGGACACCGAAGAAGAGCACGGCCAGGGTGATGAGGAGGACCAGCGCCCGGTTTCCGAGCGACATGACCGATAGGCGGTTCACGCGTTCGTCCCTTCCGACTGGTGGGCGGGAGCCCCGTTTCGGGGTCGCTCCGCGCAGAGGGCCGTTGTGGCCGGTCTGGACATGAGAGGTGCTCGCTCCTAGCTCGCCGTGTGTGGGACGGCCGGACCGGGATGTGCGGCGCTCGTCGTCGGGCGCGCACTCACTGGCTCGGTCTCGGGGCCGATCCGCGAGGACGTGGGTGGGGGTGCGGGGCGCTCATCCGCGCGGCGCGGGGCCCGTTGGCAGGGCTGCGCGTCCGCTGGGCGCACCACTCACCATACGTCGCGTTATATCGGAAGTTGAGCCGCCCCAGGCCGGTTCAGGGATCTCTCAGGGAGATGTCAGCCTTCTGTCAGGGTCGCCCCCGACCAAAGTTGGGGACATCTTCCGGAAGTCGGTGTCTCCCCGTTCCGAAGTGGGGCTTCACGCCCCACCGGTCGACGCTCGGCCTGTAACGGACGTCACGTGGCCGATTTCGGACATCCCGGAAAAGGACACCCGGGGTGAGCACCGGGCGCAGCGAAGCGCCTCCCCCGGGTGAGAACGCACGCCCCTGGCGGCTCTCCGGACCCAGGGGGCACGACAGGCGGTCCGCCGAAGCGGTTCCGGCCGCCCGCGACGGCGCGGCGCGGTGGCTCAGACAGCCGGAGCCTGTTCCCCTGGGGTTTCCAGCGGCTCGTGGGGCTGTGCGGTGCCCCAGACGACACGGAGGAGGTCCTCCAGCGCGTGGGCGAGGGAGTCGTCGACGAGTTCGTAGCTGACCTGACGGCCGCGGGCATGGGTCCGCACCAGTCCGCAGTCGCGCAGGCAGGCCAGGTGATTGGAGACGTTCTGCCTGGTGAGACCGAGCCGATCAGCGAGCCCGGCGGGATAGTCGGGCCCCTCCAGCAGGGCCAGCAAGAGGCGGCACCGGGTGGGATCGGACAGGGCGCGCCCGAGACGCTGGATCGCGGAGAGGCGCTGCTCGGAGGTCAACATGAAAATCATTATACATCGTTTGCTGTATAGACAGCACAGACTGTATAAACAGTGAAGGCTGAACTGTTCGGCCGCAACACCCCCGACGGCGTACCGGCAGGGGCAGCGAGCACCACCGAAGCACCACGAATCGAGGAGGGGACCATGGGCGCGGGACACGACCACGGACGAGTCACCGCCGGGGCCGCCAACAGCGGAAGGCTGGCAGTGGTCCTGGGCCTGATGCTCACGGTCGCCGCGGTGCAGGTCACCGGAGCCGCCTTCAGCGGCAGCCTCGCCCTGCTCGCCGACGCCGGGCACACCGTCACCGACTCCTTCGGGGTCGCCCTGGCGCTGGCCGCGGTGTGGATCGCGGCGCGGCCGGCCACCAGCAAGCGCACCTTCGGCTTCCAACGCGCCGAGATCCTCGCCGCCGCCGTCAACGCGATCGTGCTGTTCGTCCTGTGCGGGTTCATCGTGCTGGAGGCCGTGGACCGCCTCCGCGAACCCGCCGAGGTCTCCGGGGCCGGGATGGTCGCCGTCGCCGCCTTCGGCCTGGTGATGAACGTGGTGGCGCTGCTGGTCCTGCGTTCGGGCGCCAGGGAGAGCCTCAACGTCAGGGGCGCCTACCTGGAGGTCATGAGCGACGCCCTGGCCTCGGTGGGCGTGATCGTGGGCGGCCTGGTGGTGTGGTTCACCGACTGGCAGCAGGCGGACACCCTGGTCTCCCTCGGCATCGCCGCGATCATCGTGCCCCGGGCGTGGTCACTGCTGCGGGAGGCCGTGCACATCCTGCTGGAGGCCACCCCCGAGGGGATGGACCTGAGCGAGGTCCGCACGCACCTGATGGGCCATCCGGCGGTCATCGACGTCCACGACCTGCACGCCTGGACCATCACCTCCGGAGTCCCCGTGATGTCCGCGCACGTGGTGGTCGCGGAGGAGGACCTGCGGGACGGCGGGAGGATGCTCGACGAACTGCACGAGTGTCTGACCGGCCACTTCGACGTGGAACACTCGACCCTTCAACTGGAGCCCCCGGGCCACGCGGAGCACGAGGGCGCAAGGCACCCCTGACACCGCGCCCCGGCCCGGGTCCGCCCCCGCCACCGCCACGCGCTCCGACCCGCACCACCGTGCCGGAGCCTCGTCGTCCCAGGCCACCGGATCTGGCAGAATTGCGCAGGTTCGGCAAGACCCCAGCTAGTGACGACAGGTGAGCACGGGATCATGTGGTGGAACTCCACCACACCCAGGGCGACCAGGACCCGGGTGTTCGTGGCAGTACTCGAACGGGTGAGAACCCTGTGGGACCGGCTCCCCGTCCCCCGGAGCGGGCTCCGGGGCACACCGCCCATGCAGAAGTCGCGCACCGCCTGGGGCAAGCCCGCCCGCGCCTTCCTGCTGATGTTCGTCCTGGTCGACCTCCTGGGCACCGGGTTGCTCATGACCCCCGCCGCGACCATCGGCCCGGAGGAGTTGACCCTGGTCGAGGCGACGTTCACCTCGACCACCTCGCTCGCCGTGTGCGGGCTCAGCGTGATCTCCATCGGCGGCGACCTCTCCGTCTTCGGGCAACTCGTGGTGCTGGCGCTCATCCAGGTGGGCGGGATCGGCATCATGACCCTGGCCTCGCTGCTGGGCGCCGCCCTGGTCCACCGCTTCAGCCTGCGCATGCAGCTCAACGTCCAGGCGGAGAACCGGGCCCAGGCCGTGGGGGACGTACGCAGCATCGTGAGCCGGGTCGTCATCGTGTGCCTGACCATCGAGGCCGTCACCTTCGTCATCATCACTCCGCGGATGTGGCTGGGTCACGACCTGAGCCCGGGTGAGGCCCTGTACTCGGGCCTCTTCCACTCCGTCTCCGCCTTCAACAACGCCGGGCTGTCGCTGTACGACGAGAGCCTCACCCGGTTCTCCGGCGACGGGATCATCCTCTTCACGGTGGCGGTGGCGGTCATCCTCGGCGGGATCGGCTTCCCCGTGCTCCTGGAGCTGCGCCGCCACTGGCGGACCCCCGGCGCCTGGGGCCTGCACACCAAGATCACCATCGTCACCAGCGCCCTGCTCTTCGGGGTGACGGCGCTCCTGGTCATCATGATGGAGTGGAACAACCCGCGGACCCTGGGCGAACTGCACTGGTGGGCCAAGATCTCCGACGGGTTCTTCCACGGGGTCATGCCGCGGAGCGGTGGCTTCAACGTCACGGACACCGGCGCCATGTACGACTCCACGCTGCTGCTCACGATCATGATGATGTTCGTGGGCAACGGCAGCGCGGGAACCGCCGGCGGCATCAAGGTCGCGACCCTCGCCGTGATCTTCCTCGTGGTGTGGTCCGAGGCACGGGCCCACACCAGAGTGCACGTGTTCGGCCGCCGACTCGCCCCCGACGTGATCCGGCAGTCGCTGAGCCTGACCTTCCTCTCCATGACGGTGGTGGCGATAACCACGGTGTTCTTCCTGCACACCACACCGTTCACCTTCATGCAGACACTCTTCGAGGTCGTCTCGGCCGTGGGTGTGGTCGGTCTCTCGACCGGGATCACCCCCGCCCTGGCCCCCTGGGCCCAACTGACGCTCGCGTTCCTCATGATCGCGGGGCGTATCGGCCCCATCACCTTCGTCACCGCGCTGGCCTTCCGCGAGCGCAAGCGCCGTTACGACCTGCCCGAAGCCCGGCCGATGATCGGCTGAGGCCGCTCCACAGACAAGAGGTAGAACCCCGTGCCGCAAAGCAACAAGCTCTCCGACAAACGCATCCTGGTCATCGGGCTCGGCCGGTTCGGCAGCTCACTGGCCCTGGAGCTGGTCAACCACGACTGGGAGGTCCTGGGGGTGGACTCCAACCCCCGTGTGGTCCAGATGTTCGGGGAGTCGCTCACGCACACCGTCATCGCCGACTCCACCGACGACGAGGCCCTGAGACAGATCGGCGCCGCCCAGTTCAGCCGGGCCGTGGTCGCCATAGGGACCCACCTGGAGGAGAGCATCCTGACCACCTCTCAGCTGGTCGACCTGGGGGTGAAGGACATCTGGGCCAAGGCCACCAGCCGACGGCACGGCCGCATCCTCGAACAGGTCGGGGCCCACCACGTCGTCCTGCCCGAACACGACATGGGCGAGCGGGTCGCCCACCTGGTGTCGGGGCGCATGCTCGACTACGTGGAGCTGGAGGAGGGGTTCTCCCTCATCAAGACCAAGGCCCCCCAGGCGCTGATCGGCCGCTCCCTCAGGGAGACCAAGGTCAGGCAGCGCTTCGGGATCACGGTGGTGTCGGTGAAGCGGGTGGGGGCCTCCTTCACCTACGCCACGGAGGAGACGGTGCTGCACAAGGGCGACGTGATCGTGGTGGCCGGCCGCACGAAGGACGTGGAGCGGTTCGCCGAGAACAGTTGACCGGGGCCGGCCATGACCGGAGGGCACGGTCCCGGACGGACCGGTGTACCCGCAGGGCCGGAGTGACCGTCAGGGCAGCGGTCGGAGGGGAGTCCGGGGGCCGTTCCCCGAGGTGACCGACCCCATGGACAAATACGGCAAATTGACAACCGTTTTCATTCTCCCGATGATGGTGTCCATGCGAACTGCCACCGTACGAGCCGCCGTCCTCGGCGCCGCCACACTCATGATCGTCGCCGGGTGCGGAAACGACGGAGGTGGGTCCAGTGACAACGGAACCTCCCCCGCCGACGCCGACCTCACCGTCGTCACCGGGGTCTACCCGCTGGAGTGGTTGGCCCAGGAGATCGGCGGGGACGGCGTCGCCGTCGTCCAGCTCACCGAGCCGGGCACCGAACCACACGACCTGGAGCTGACCGGCCGCCAGATCGCCGAGGTCAGCGAAGCCGACATCGCCTTCTACGTCGAGGGCCTCCAGCCCGCGGTGGACGAGGCGGTCGAACAGGAGGCCGCCGGGGCCGCGCTCAACGTCGCCGACACCGTCCAGCTCCGCCCCGCCGACGACGGCGCGGCCGAGGAGGACGGGCACGGGCACGACGAGGAGGAGCACGGACACGAGGACGAGGACGGGCACGAGGAGGACGGGCACGAGGAGGACGAGCACGACCACGGCGAGTACGACCCGCACTTCTGGCTGGACGTCGAACTCATGACGGAGGCCGCCGAGGCCCTCGCCGCCCGGATGGCCGAGGCCCACCCCGAGGGCGCCGACCTCTACGAGGAGGGGGCCGAGCGCGTCAGCACCGAGCTCGCCGCCATCGGCTCGGAGTACGAGGAGAACCTGGCTTCCTGCGAGCACCGTGAGGTGGTCGTGGGGCACACCGCCTTCACCTACCTCACCGACCAGTACGGTCTCGAACAGATCGGGGTCAGCGGCGTCGACCCCGACACCGAGCCCTCCCCGGCCCAGATCGCCGCGATCGCCGACACCGTCAACGAGCGCGACATCACGACGATCTTCACCGAACCGCTGATGCCCGCCGCCACCGCGGACACCATCGCCGCCGAGACCGGAGCCCGGGTGGAGGTACTCGACCCGCTGGAGGGCGTCACCGACCAGTCGCCCGGCGACGACTACCCGTCGATCATGCGCGGCAACCTCGAAACCCTGTCCGCCGCGCTCGTCTGCGAGTAGCCCCCCGCCCCCGAAAGAAACGTCCGAGGGCGCTTTCACGAGCGCTTTCGACACCCGCGTTCGACCCCGCCGGTACGCCGGCGGGGTCTTTTTCCGGCACGGAACGGCCGGCCCGGCCACCTGGGAGGATCGGTTCCGGGACCGCCACACGGTCGCTCTGAGCTGGGTGGGAAGACCTCCGGGGGTCCTGTGGACCACATCCTGGTCACATGGCGCTTACATCCTTCGAAACCCAGGGACAAGTGGCGATGGTCACGCTATGCTCGTGAGAGTGACAGTGCCGATGCACGTGCATATGGCAGTGCATCCGCACGCACGTCCCCTCAGCAAAACACAAGGAGCTAGGCGAAATGACCCCACACAACGGCATCCGCGCGACTGAGCTGACCGAGGTCTCCTGGCAGAAGGCCAAGCGCAGCAACTCGCAGGGCGCCTGCGTCGAGATGGCCCGTCTGACCGACGGTTCGATCGCCGTGCGCAACTCACGTTTCCCCACCGGTCCGGCCCTGGTCTACACCCAGGAAGAGATCGACTGCCTCATCCTGGGCGCCAAGGACGGAGACTTCGACAACCTGCTCGGCTGAGCCCCCGCAACACCCGGGAGCCGCTCTCCGGAAAGCGGACCGTCCACGGCCTGGCAAGCCTTGTCCGTGCCCTCTCCCAGGCCGCGGGGGGGATCAGAACCGGAGGGCTCCGTCCACCGCCGACGGAGCCCTCCACGCCTACCCGGGCGGCCTCGACCCGGACCGGGTCGACCACGCGACCGACCACACGCGGCCGGGTCGACCACACGCGAAAACGGCGTCGGTCGGAACACACGACGCCGCCTCCGAGGTACCGCCACGACCTCGGGTCCTTCTACCGCTCCCGGAGCGCTGGGCACGCCCCCGCCGGGCCGGGGGGCGTTCGGCGGCCGCATACCCTGCCACGCGCGGCCCCAGCGGAACCGCACCGCGTTCCGGGCCGTCACCGACCGCCGCTCAGGACTCCTCGAGGTCCTTCAGCATGTCCTTGAGCATGGAGACGGTTTCGTCAGGGGTGGCAGCCGAAACGCTGAGCCTGGTCATGGCCTTGGTGTAAGCCTCGACGGTGGCGGGCTTGTCCACGATCTCGCCGTCGGTGAGCTGTTCGAGGTAGAGGATGTCGGACAGCTCGAAGTCGGAGTAGCGCAGCAGCGTGAAGGAACCGGCCTCCGCCGCGTGCGCGCCCACCTCGAAGGGGACGATCTGGAGGGTGATGTTCTCGTAGTTCTCGCAGAGGTTGATCAGGTGGCTCAGCTGACCGCGCATGATCTCCGCCCCGCGCTCCCTGCCTCCGATGGGGCGGCGCACGGCGGCCTCGTCGAGGATGATCCACATCCTCTTGCCGAGTTCGATGTGCTTCTGTCTCTGCAGTCTGGCCTTGATCCGCTGTTCGGTCACCAGGTCCGTCTCGACGCCGCCGCTGATGATCTCGCGGGCGTACTCCTCGGTCTGCAGCAGCCCGGGGACGAACTGGGACTCGTAGATGCGGATGTGGTCGGCGGCCTCCTCGAAGCCCACGTAGCGGATGAACCACTTGTGGAGGGCGTCGCCGTACTCCTTCCACCAACCGGGCTGGTTGGATTCGGCCGCGAGTTCCCGGAATTGCTTGAGGAGCTTGCGGTCCGTGACGCCGTACATCTTCAGCAGGTCCTCGATATCCCGGGTCTTGAAACCGACCCGGCCGAGTTCCATGCGGCTGATCTTGGAGGCGGAAGCGCGAATCTTCTCGCCCGCGGCCTCGCGCGTGATGCCGCAGCGCTCTCGGTGCTTCCTCAGCTGGTGTCCGAGGAGCATGCGACGCACGGTGGGGCCACTCCCCTGACGCAATTGAGCGATATCCACGTTCGCCGCCTCTCTGTCATTCTCCGGGCTAGGGTATCGGGTCGCCCGGTCCCCTTTGCCGTGCGCTCAGGACACTACACGTACACGATATAGCCAGTACACCGTTCCGATCACGGGCAGTCCCCCCACCCCCCCTGAGGCGCCCGGCCCCCTCTGGCACGTGCCGCTCCCCCGAGGTCCGACCGCGGTCGGCGCCCGGGAACGGGCCCGGTGTCATCGACTCACACGAATTGCGCCCAAACGAACTTTCCGCCGGACGGTGTGGGAATCACACCCCACTCTCGCGCGAAAGCACTCACCAGGGCAAGCCCTCGACCGCCCTCCATGGCGGGGTCGGCTTCCCTTCTCCTCGGCAAGTGATCTCCTCCGTCACGAACGGCACAGATGAATTCACTACCGCTACGCATCAGGGAGAGCTGAATACCGGCATCGCCCTGCCTGGTCAAGGCCAGTGGTCCGCCATGGCGCACGGCATTGGTGACCAATTCGGAAACAACCACCGCGACATCACCGGACAAGTACTCCATCTGCCATTCGAGGAGCAGAGCCGCGGAAATCTCACGGGCAGCGCCCACCGCCCCGGGGCGGGACCGGAAGGTCCACGTGACGGCGTCGTGCCGGTCACCGCAGACAGGGGTGTTCCAACGGCGTGACCCGTGCGTCAGGACCCTGAGCCACCAAGCACCGGCTGACTCCGCCACCGCCTCCGCACACTCCATGCCCTTCAACTCCTCACTGACGCGCCGCACCGGGCCGCCGACGAATGGCGGAAGGCTCGTGCTTGTGCACGGCCCGAATGCACGTGCATCTCGGTCTTGGTGGTAATCGTAGGCCACGGTCCGTCAAAGTGCAGGCAAACGCGGACACGGGTCCGGCGGGTTTGCCACGGCGCAGGTGAGGGAGTGCGAACCGGGCCGAGGAAGTTTTACCCGGGGGTTCGGGCGGGAACCGGCAACCGCACCCCGGATACGTACCGACCAGTAGGCATGCGGATAGGATTCGCACGCGCCCACCACGTGAATTGATGGAGGTAACACCATGTCCCCAACGCCTCGTGTGGCGATCGTGACCGGCGCGGCCCGCGGTATCGGTGCCGCCACGGCCGAACGGCTGGCCAGTGAGGGTCACGCCGTAGCCGTCGTGGACCTGAAGGAGGCCGACGCCCAGGAGGTCGTGGACCGCATCACGGCCGCCGGCGGCAAGGCCGTCGCGGTGGGCTGCGACGTCTCCGACGCCGACCAGGTGACCGCCGCGGTCGACACCGTCGCCGAGCGGCTCGGCCCGCCCGCGATCCTCGTCAACAACGCGGGTGTGCTCCGCGACAACCTGCTGTTCAAGATGTCCCCGGACGACTGGGACACCGTCATGAACGTCCACCTGCGCGGCTCCTTCCTGATGAGCAAGGCCGCCCAGGCGCACATGACCGCCAACAAGTGGGGCCGGATCGTGAACCTGTCCAGCTCCTCCGCGCTGGGCAACCGCGGCCAGGCCAACTACTCGGCCGCCAAGGCCGGCCTGCAGGGCTTCACCAAGACCCTCGCGATCGAACTGGGCAAGTTCGGCGTCACCTGCAACGCGATCGCCCCCGGTTTCATCGAGACCGCGATGACCCGCGCCACCGCCGAGCGGGTGGGCGTCGACTACGACGACATGAAGGCCTTCAAGGCCAAGGAGATCCCGGTGCAGCGGGTCGGCGGGCCCGAGGACATCGCCAACGCCGTGGCCTTCTTCACCGGTGAGGACGCGGGCTTCGTGTCCGGCCAGGTCCTCTACGTCGCCGGAGGTCCGCTGGACTAGCCGGATCCGCGCCTCGAGCAGTACCGGGCGCCCCGCCGGAACCGCGGTTCCGGCGGGGCGCCCCCGTGTGTGCCGGGTGGGTCCTGCGTGTATCGGACGGGCAGCGTGTGTCGGACGGGCCGCGGGCGACGGGTCCGGTGCCGACCGGGGTCACCAGCGGCCCTGGCCGGAACCGGCCACGGCGCACCTGTCGCAGCCCCCGGGACCTAGCGGGTGCGGGGACCGGCGCCCCCGGGTTCGGGCCGGTCCTCGATGGCCCCGGTGACCTGGGCGACCGCCTCCTCCACCAGGGCGACCCCGGTGAAGTAGTCGGGGTGGTCGTCGGTGAGGACCGCGATCAGGTACTCGCGGTCGGGGCCGGTCACGTAGCCGACGCTGTTGACGTTCCACAGACCTCCGTTGGACGCGCGGGGGGTCCAGCCGTTCTTGAGGCCCACGGTGTCCCCGGGACCAGCCGCGGCGGAGACACCCCAGGACTGTTCGGGGGCGACCCCCTCCATGAGCCCGCGGGCGTAGGCGCACCCGTCCGCCGAGAGCGGGCCCTGCCCGGTGTACAGGGCGCTGAGTAAGCGGACCTGGTCGGCGGGGGTGGTCAGCGTGGCCCCCCAGGTCCCGTACCGGTTCGGGTCGGTGTTGGTGAACCCGAGTCTCTCGGCGTGGCGGAGGAACCCGTCGGTGAAGCCCATCCGGGCGTAGAGGCCGTCGGTGACCGAGTTGTCGCTGTACCGGATCATCCGCTCGGTCTGGAACCGCTCGTCCCGGGTGAGTTCACGGCCCTCCTCCTCGGCGTGCATCAGGAACATGGTCAGAACGGTCAGCTTGGCGACGCTCGCCGTGGGGAACTGCTGCTCCGGGTTGTGGCTGAAGGTCGTCCCGGTACGCAGGTCCTGGACCGCGATCCCGAGCCGGACCCCGTGCTCGGCCTCCAGGCCCCCGATCCGCGCGGAGAGCTCGGCCCGCCGTTCCGGAAGCAGAGCCGTGCCGCCCGTCGGCGGGGCGGTGACGGGCTCGAAGGGCACCAGCGGCAGCGGGGAGGGGGCGGCCAGCCGGTTGAGGAGTGCCGCGTCGGGGGTCAGGACGACGACGTTCGCGGAGAGCGCCCCGGGCAGGGCGAAGGTCATGAACAGGGCGATGAGGATCGCGGTCAGGCTCGATCGGATCCGTCGTTCGGCGGGGAGGCGCCGGGGCACACGATCACCGGTTCGTCTACACCATGGGGGATGTTGCGCAGGTAATTATCCCGGGATATCCGCCGAAAAGCACCTGTCCGATACTGAATCGGTACCGAGTCCCGCCGGAGGGCTAGGTGCGGGTGTCCTCGTCGATCCCCCGAGCCACGAGGGCCTCGCCGGTGGCGTCGGCCATCCTCAGCAACTGGACGATCACCGGCACCACGAGCAGGTGCGGACGGCCGGAGAGCCCCCGCGCCCGGTAGCCCTCGCGGGCGGCGCGCCAGGCGGTGGCGACCATCGGGATGGAGCGGATGGTCAGGGCGAGGACGAGGGCGACCCGGTCCGGGTTGACGCCCACCCGGCGCAGGGGTCGGGCCAGTCGCTCGAACAGGTCGAGCATCTCCCGGACCCGGGTGGTGAGGGTGACGGCGTTGGCGAGCAGGACCAGTGCGGCGAGCTGGGCGCAGAGCCGGGCACCCTCCGCCCAGGCGCCGACGAACAGGGCCTGGAACACCCCGATGGCCAACAGGAACGGCCACAGGGCCCGCAGCACCCCGAGGACCCGGCGCGGGTGCAGGCCGACGAGCGGGTACAGCAGCAGGCTCGCGGCGAGTGCGCCCAGGGCCGCCCACAGGTTGGCGGCGACCAGCAGGGCGGCGCCGACGACCAGCAGGGCGAGGAGTTTGGGCCCGGCGGCGATCCGGTGCAGCGGCCCGGTGCCGGGGACGTACAGCCCGACCACGCTCACGGAGCCGCCCCGGTTCCGGGGTCCCCCGGGTCTTCGGCGCCGGCCCCCTCGGGCTCGGCCCCCTCGGGCTCCGGGGATTCGCTGTCCATGAGCTTGGTGTAGAAGGCGACCGCGTCGGCGGGGGTACCGTCGAAGGCCACCCGGCCGTCGCTCATCACCAGGACCCGGTCGAATCCGGTGAGCAGGTCGAGGTCGTGGGTGAAGAGGACGACCTGCTGGTCGAGCCCGGCCAGGGTGCGGTGGACCATGCGGGTGTTGCGCAGGTCGAGCAGGGTGGTGGGCTCGTCGCAGACCAGGATTTCGGGGCCGGTGACCAGGACCGACGCCAGGGCGAGGAGTTGTTTCTGGCCGCCGGAGAGCAGGTGCCCGGGGTGGTCGCGGTGGTCGGCCAGACCGTACCGGTCCAGGGCGGCGTCGACCCGGCAGGCGGTCTCGGCGCGGCCCAGGCGCAGGGCGCGCAGCCCGATCTCCACGTCCTCGGCGACCGTCGGCATGATGATCTGGTTGGCGGCGTCGGAGAAGACGAACCCGACACGGCGCCGGATGTGCTTGGCGTGCCGCCGGGTGTCCCACTCCCCCAGCGACACACGGCCCCGGTCCGGTAGGACGAGTCCGTTGAGGGTGCGGGCGAGCGTGGACTTGCCCGATCCGTTGGCCCCGATCACGCCGATGCGGTGTTCGGCGAGGTCGAGGTCGATGTCGCGCAGGACGGCGCGGCCTTCGTAGGAGTGGGAGACCCCCTCGAGACGGAGCATCAGGCGCTCTTTCCGCCCGTGTCCGCGGTGTCGCCGCCGTCGATGACCGGTCGCCCCGCGGGCGGGAGCGGGTAGGCGCGGAAGACGGCGCTGGCGATGGCCGCGGTGAGGACCGCCTTGACGAGGTCGCCGGGGAGGAAGACCACCATGGACATGGCCGCGGCGAGGACGCCGTCACCGAGGACCACGGCCATCCAGGGGACGCCGATGGCGTAGATGACGACGATGCCGCCGAGGACGTTGACGAGCAGGCCCTGCCAGAAGCGGTACCTGCCCCGGCGGACCATGAGGTCGGTGAGCAGGCCGATGACCAGGGCGGCGAAGATCCAGCTGACGATGAACCCGGCGGAGGGCCCGGCGAGGACCGCGAGTCCGCCGCGACCGCCCGCGAAGAGGGGGAGCCCGGCCAGGCCGAGGGCGAGGAAGGTGGCGACGGCGAGGCTGCCGCGCTTCCAGCCGAGGAGGCTGGGAGCGAGCATGATGCCCAGGGTCTGGAGGGTGATCGGCACGGGAAGGCCGGGGACGGGGATGGCGACGGTGACGCTGAGCGCGGCGATGAGCGCGGCGAACACGGCGACGAGGGCGAGGTCGCGCGAGGTAAGGCCCCGGTAGCGGACGTGGGCCGTCACTGTGGTGGGCATGCGTGGTTCCCCTCGGGGAGGTCTCGGGAGCAGGTCACCGTCCATTGTCCGTTATGCCGGTTCACCCGGGAGGGGGCGGGGCGCACAGAAGAGTGCGGTGCGGAGTTGTAGGGGTCCGACTGAGACCCAGGTCACAGGGGGTGGGGGTCACCGCACCGGCGGCGCGGGCCCCAAAGAGAGGTTCATCGAACGCTTGGCCTGCTTCGACCACGTTCCCCCTTCCGGGAGGGGGAACGGTCGAACACAACGCCTGTTCCGGAACCAGCCAGCGCGTGTGGGAACCCGCCGGGTCTCAGAGGCTCGGTGAAGCTCGTCAGACCTGGTCGGCCGGGTTGCCTTCGCGCAGGGTGGCCAGGAGCGCGCCCCAGCCTGAACTGGGGAAGGTGAGGTGCCCGAGGGGTCGGTTCTGGGTGTCACGAACGTGAACGTGGGCGGGGGTGTCCGCGACCTCGACGCAATGACCCCCCTGGTTACCGCTGTAGCTGGACTTACGCCAGTTAAAAAGGGTCGATTCCATGGCTGTGTGCCTCCTTGTAACGGGAGATGAAGTCAACGGACTCGTCCGGAGAGAGGGACATCGAACGCAGCACCCCGAAGCGCAACGTGCATTGTTCCACCTCGTCGGCGTCGGCGGTCACTCGACCGCTGCCCGGGATCTCGGCGTAGGCCAGACTCTCACCGCCCTCTATATCCAGAACGGTGAAGGCACCATCCAGCGCCGCATGAACCCCCTTGGCGAAGGGCAGGACCTGAAGGCGTATACGAGGTCTTGCGGCCAGCTCAATCAGGTATTCAAGCTGAGCGATCATCACCTCCCGGGGCCCCACAGGACGCCGCAGGACGCTCTCATCGAGCACCGACCACATCAGCGGTGGCCGTTCCCGTTCCAACATCTCCCGACGGGCGACACGGGTGTCGAGAAAACGCTCGACCTCTCCGTCTTCGCTGGGAGGCCAGCTCGCACTCAGCACCGCCCGTGCGTAGTCCCTGGTCTGAAAGAACCCAGGAACCACCTGGGCCTGGAAGTCATGGATGGCTCTGGCTTCGTGCTCCAGATCCACATATTCCTTGAAGCCGTGTGGGTAACCCTCCTGACCACCGGGCCAGAGACGAAGAAGAGCGCCACGTGCACTCAGCACCTCGTCCGCCTTCTCCGCGAAGCTCTTGCGCGGAGCACGCTCCGCTCGCTCGACCGCACCCAGCATCTGGTGGGAGATCAGCGTCGCCTTGGCCAGCTCACGCTGAGACAGGTCCGCTACTCGCCGCAGACGCTGAAGCTCGTTCCCAAATTGCACTAATGCCGCTTTTGTGACTGCCTTCCTGCCACTGACCATGACCACAGTTGACCACAAGAAGACACATCGTGCTTCAGTTTTCCACAAACAGCTACTTCTGATGGCGAGAGAGGACTTTCAGACACCTGTCGTGTCACTGTGGCCAAGTGAAGCCGGGGTGTAACCCAGCACTCACGTAAACGGCCCTGGACGGTGCGCAAACACCGAACCAGGGCCTTGACCCACGACCTGAGACACCAGGTGAGGATCCATGTCCAACCGTATCGTTCCCAACACCCCCGAACCACGACGGCGGCTGCCGCTGCGACGCTGCTCCTTCCGGTTCGCTGGACGCCCCGAAAGCGTGAAGGACGCCCGCAACTGGCTGGCTCGGAAGCTGGCCTTCGCAAACGCCCCGGAGGAGACCGCCGAGAACACCCTGCTCCTGCTCTCCGAGCTGGCGACGAACAACGTCCGGCATGCCCCCGTCGACAACGTGGGGCGCGGCGACTTCTACATCCGGGCGTTCTTCTTCCACGGGTGGCTGCGTGTGGAGGTCCTCGACGCCTACAAGCGAGCCCCCTCCCTCCGTGTCGTTACCCCCGACACCTACGACGAGGGCGGGCGCGGCCTGCTGCTGGTGAACGCACTCGCCTCCCGCTGGGGGCGCTTCCGGTCCCTGCGCGGACCCAGGATGTTCTTCGAGCTGCGGTGGCAGGCGCCCGAGCTGCTGGCCCCCGTGGTCCCCCTGCCTCGGAAGGGACAGTGAGCGCCGTGGAGGGCTACCACCTGAGGCCGAACGCGGCCGTGCTGACGCTGCGCGAGGAGTTCCCCGACTTCCTCATCTGCGAACTGCGCGGAGGGCAGGGGCGGCCCTGCCTCGTGGCGACGAGTACCCGAACCACCTCCAACGGGCAGCCCGAACTGGTCGTGTGCGCGGGCGCCGAGGAGCTCCGGAAGACGCTGAGGGTTCTGGAAAGCGGTGCGGCATGAGCACGGTCATGACTCCGGAGTCTGTGAGAACGTCCGTCACCCAGGAGGTGAATCGCCTGCGCGCCACCTACCGGCGCCGGGGGTGGACGGTGTGGCACGGCAACTCAACCGGCCAGTACTGGGCAGCGCACACCAGCAGCATGGTGATGCTGAGCGGCAACAGCGCTCGGGAACTGGTGGCGGAAATCGAGAAGGTGCAGCCGAGCAGGCCGGTACCGGTGGTGACGGTTGCGGCTCAGAGACAGCGGTGGCGCAATGAACTGAAGCTGCCGCCGAGGCCCAAACCGCGTGGTTCCCGGGATCGGCGCGTTGCGGTGGCCGGTAGCAGGCAATAGGCGGTGGCGTCCGTGGCCCGGGGGCAGACGTTCCCGGGCCACACGTGTGTCTGGGTTGCGGATCAGACGGGGAGGTCCTTGAGCTGACCCGCCCAGGGCCTCTCACACCACACGGTGGCCCGGTTCGACGAGTAGCACCATCAGCGAGATGCACGAAAACCGCACACACTCAACCAAGAACAGTTCACAACCCCAGTTACATCCGTACAAGTGCCGTACAATGACTTGGAATTCTCGACTGTGCACCGGCACCCCTGGTCGAGAGGCCGCCCACACGGAGGAACCGCCCATGAGCACCGGAACCGCAACCGAACGGATCGAAGTCAGAGTGACGCCGGAGGACAAGGCGCTGTTCCTCGAAGCGGCACGGGTCAACCACGAGTCCGCGTCCAGGTTCGTCGTCCGGGCAGCCCGGGAGGCGGCCGAGGAGGTCGTGGAACGCGAGCAGACCACCCGGGTCCCCGCCGCGTTCTTCGACGCCATGGTCGAGTCCCTGGAAGAGCCCGCTGAGCCGATCGGGGAGCTGGCCCCGGCCGTGCACAAGCACCGCTCCATCGTGAAGAAGAGGTAGCCCGACCGTGTTCGTCTGCCAGCCACTCAACCGGGAACACCGGATCGACTCCTTCTCCTGCGGGAAGGAGGAGCTGGACACCTGGCTGCGCAGAAGCGCGCTCCACGCACGCGCGAACAACACCGCCGCCACGTTCGTCTGGTGCGAGGAGGGGAGCAGAGAGGTCGCCGCCTGCTACTCCTTCACCTCCATGGCCCTGGAGCGGGAGGAACTGCCCAGGGCTCTGGCCCGGGGCAGCATGCACAGGGTCCCGGCGGTGCTCCTGTCACGATTGGCCCTGGACACCCGCCACCAGGGGCGTGGGCTCGGCCCGGTGCTCCTGGTGGACTCCTTCGAACGGGCCCTGGTGGGAAACGAGACCTTCGCCGTCAGGTTCCTCGTGGTGGACGCGCTGGACGAGGACGCGTACACCTTCTACGAGAAGCACGGTTTCCGCGGAATCCCCGGCAGCATGCGGCTCTACCGCAAGATGAGCGACATCGCCAGGACCATGGCGTGAGAAGCCGGGGCCCACCGGGCGGCTGCCGAGCGAGTCGGCTACCGCCCGGCGCCTGATCAGGCCCGGTCGGCCTCCTCAGCCCTGCGGATGCGCTTGATGGGGACCGGGAGCACGCACACCGGTACCGGGACCCCCAGTCGGTGGCCGGTGTCGGCGGGGATGCCGGTGTCCGGGTCGATGCGCAGCGACATCAGCTCGTCCCCGTTCTGGGCGGCGGCGACCAGGTGGTCCGGCTCGTCCCGGTGGCCGCGCACCACGGTGAAGTGGCGGGGCCAGGCGCCCACGGGGGTGTCGGCGAGGTGTTCCAGGCGGGCGCCGCCGTCACGGACCGCGAAGGTGGAGACGACGTCGGCCCCCCGGTTGGACACGTACAGACGGCCCTCGTAGGTGCTGGTCAGCGGTAGCGCGTCGCCCTCGGCGATCTCGCGCCCCTCGACCTTGAGCCGGTGCAGGGCGATCTCGGCGGGGAAGTTCTTCCCGGCGGCCTCGTCCGCGGTCGCGGTGACCGAACCCAGGTGTTCCCCGGTGCCGGAGACCCCGTCCCAGCGGACGACGTGCACCCGGGAGTCGAGCTCCCCCGCGACGTACACGTGGTCGCCGTTGACGACCGCGTGGCGGGGCCCGGTGCCCGGCGGCAGCGGGACCCCGGGGAAGGAGTCCTCCCGGGGCTCGGGGGCTTCCCCGGCGAGCTGTTCGGGGACCGGGCTGTAGTGGTAGGCGCGCAGTTCGTCGGTGCCCAGGTCCGCGGCGAGCAGATAGCGGTTGCCGGGTTCGAAGGAGTCGAGGGCGACGGCGGTGCTGTGCGCGTGCGGCCCCTCCTGGCGGTCGGCGACCGGTCCGGTGCCCTGGTGGGCGAGTTCGAGGGTGTCCCCGGTGGGCGCGCCGTCCTCACCGGTGGACACGAGGGTCACCACGCCGTTGGCGTAGTTGGTGACGGCCGCCTGGCGGGGGCCGAGGTAGCGGACGTGGCAGGGGGAGCCGCCGCCGGTCGGCACCGAGCCGAGCTCGGTGAGGCGCGCGTCGCCGTGGACCCGGAACGAGGTGAGGCTGCCCTCGGCGCGCTCGTTGACCGCGTACACCGTGGGAGGTTCGGGGCGGTAGGCGAGGAAGGACGGGCCCGGGGTGCTGGCCGCCACCCCGCCGTCGGTCATCGCGCCGGTGCGCGGGTCGAACCAGACCCGGTGGATGCCCCGTCCCTCCCCCTGCGGGTCGGAGTCGGGGGTGTAGGTCCCCACGAGCAGGAGTCGTCGTGGTGTGTCCACCGGATGCCTCGTTTCCTTCGCCTGGGGCGGAGATTTGGTCTATACCACCGGCGGCATGGTACCGCCCTGACCTCCATCGGGAAAGGACGCGTTCGCCCCCTCCCGGGTCCCACACCCATGAGTCACAGAACTACTCATGAGTCACAAAACAGAAACCTCTGCACTCAGTAGTGCATCTGTTACAGTTCCTCCACAACAGCCCGGTACAGGGAGTTCAGGGCCGCCTCCGCCACACCTGCCCCGTTCACAGTGCCCAGGTTCTGCCCCAGAAGGGCGGCGAGGCCGCGAACGGACGGGCTGATCACAGGAGCCCCGCGCGCAAGCGCGTGCGACCCGTAGAAGAACCTCCCGGTGAGGGCCCCGTCGTCCACGGTGCCGGAGGGCGCGCGCCGCGGCGCGTGCTCACCGCCCGTGGTTCCCCGCTCACCTGAAAACTGGACCCGCCTTGACCCTCCGTTCCATATCCGAAGTGCCGCTCCCCGGCCAGGAGACCATCGACCTGGTCCGACAGTCGTGCGTCGACATCCCCGAGGGATCGACACGCCTGGCCAGATCCTTCTACGACAACCTCTTCGCCATGGTTCCCGAGGTGCGGGGCATGTTCTCCGCCGACATCAAACCGCAGCAGCAGCGCATGGCCGACGCCCTCCTGTCCGTGGTCCGCCACCTCGACTCCCCCGACGAGGTCGCGCGCTACCTCCGGCAGTTGGGCCTGCAGCACCGCCGGGAACTGGGCGTGCTCCCCGAGCACTACCCCCACGTCGGGCGCGCCCTGGTCCGCGCCGTCAGCGAGATCTCCCCCACCTGGTCGTCCTCGATGAGTTCGGCATGGGTGCTGGTCTACCAGTGGGTCACCGCCAACATGCTCGCCGGCGCCGAACTCGCCGAGGCCTCCCCCTCCGCCTCCCGGAGAGCGCGCTGACGGCCGCCGGAACTCCGCCCCCGCACACCGCACACCGTCGAAAGCCTTCGTTCATGACACAGACCGACCCGAACCGCATGCCCGGAACCGAGGGAGAGCGCCACGTACAGGCGGTCATGGGCACGACCGACCGCGCCGACCGCTTCTACCGTGACCAGATGCTGGACCACCTCAACCCGGTCATGAAGGAGTTCATCGCACGCCAGGAGATGCTGTTCATCGCCACGGCGGACAGCCGGGGCGAGTGCGACTCCAGCTTCAGGGCCGGGCCGCCCGGTTTCGTCCACGTCATCGACGACCACACCCTCGCCTACCCGGAGTACCGCGGCAACGGTGTGTTCGCCAGCGCGGGCAACGTCGTCCAGAACCCGCACATCGGGCTGATGTTCCTCGACTTCCAGCGGGAGCGGATCGGCCTGCACGTCAACGGCCGGGTGAAGATCATGGAGGACGAGCGCCTGCGCCCCCACGTTCCGGGGCTCCCCCTGCCCCAGACACCGGGCCAGCGGGCCCAGATGTGGATGATGGTGCAGGTCGAGGAGGCCTACATCCACTGCCGCAAGCACATCCCCCACCTGCGCCGGGTCGGCTCCGACGAGTCCTGGGGCACGGACGACGCCCTGAGCAAGGGCGGTGACTTCTTCGCCGCCAAACAGGAGAACGAAGCCCGCAGAGGGGCGGCCTCCGGCGCCGGGTACCGCTAAAGCGGTCCGCGGGCGGGGACGGTACCGGGGCCGCCGCTACCTCCCCGCCTGCTTGACGGCTTCGAGTGCCTTCATGATGCGCTTGTCCGAGACCGGGTAGGCCGTGCGCAGCTCCTGGGCGAACAGGCTCACCCGGTACTCCTCCAGCATCCAGCGCAGCTCGACCACGTCCGGGTCCTGGGCGCGGCCCGCGGGGAGCGCGCCCCGGACCTTCGCGACGGCCTGGCGCATCTGTTCGACCTTGGACATGTTGACCTGGTCGCGGCGCGGGTTCTCCGGAAGCTTGTTCAGCCGGTACTCGACACCGCGCAGGTAGCGGTGCACGTCGTCCAGGCGGGACAGGCCCGCGCGGGTGACGAAACCGTCGCCCACCAGGTCGCCGAGCTGGCCCTGGACGTCGTTGAGGGACGGCAGGACCGCCAGGGAGGTGGTGCCCTTGACCTTCTTGGACACCTTGCGCCACAGCACCAGGATGCGTGCCGTCCTGTCCAGGATCTCGGCGAGGGTCTCCCCCAGGTCGGCGCGGACCCGGTCGGCGAGCCCGGCGAAGTCCTCGGCGTTCCACACCGGGCCGCCCTCGCGGGTGAGCAGGTGGTCGACGGCCGCGGACTCGGCGTCCTCCAGCATCTTCCTGATCGACCCGTGCGGGTTGTCGGCCAGGGCGAGCTTGTCCGGGTTGTTCAGGCCCTTGCTGACCGCGGTCGCCGGGGACGGGACCGTGAGCAGGAGCAGGCGCCGGGTACCCGCCCGCATGGCGGCGCGCTGTTCGGGCCGGGTGTCGAAGATGCGGATGGCGACGCTCTCGCCCTCGTCCACCAGGGCCGGGTAGCCCTTGACCTTCGGGCCCAGGGCCTTGCGTTCCAGGGTCTGCTCCAGCGGACCGAAGTCCCAGGAGGTGATGCCCTTCCTCTCCACGCCCTTGGCCTCGGTGGCGATGGCCTCGCGCAGCCGCGGTTTGAGTTTGGCGCGCAGCTGTTCGAGGTCCTTGGACTCGGCGAGGGTGCGTTTGCGGTCGTCCACCGCCCGGAAGGTGATGCGCAGGTGGTCGGGGACCCGGTCGAGCTGGAAGTCCTCCGGGCGGATGCGTTCGCCGTGCGCCATCACGCTGAGTTCGGCGGCCAGGGCCCCGGCGAGGGAGCCCTCGTAGGGCGTCAGGCCGCCCCGGGCGCGGGCCGCGTTGTCGGGGACCGGTACGAAGTTGCGGCGCAGCGGTTTGGGCAGCGACCGGATCATCGCGGTGATGAGCTCGTCGCGCAGGCCGGGGATCTGCCAGTCGAAACCGGTGTTCTCGATCTGGTTGAGGAACTTCACCGGGATGTGCGCGGTGACGCCGTCGGAGTCGCTGCCCGGCTCGAACTGGTAGGTGAGCGGGAGGACGAACGCGTCCTGGCGCCACACGTCGGGGTAGTCGTCCTCGCTGACCGCGTCCACGCCGTCGTTGATGAGTTCGGCGCGGGTGAAGTCGAGGAGCCCGGGCTCGGTGCGGCGGGCCTTCTTCCACCAGGAGTCGAAGTGGGCGGCGGAGACGGCCGAGTCCGCGACACGTCGGTCGTAGAAGTCGAACAGCGTGTTGTCGTCCACGACGATGTCGCGGCGGCGGGCCCGGTGCTCCAGGTCCTCCACCTCGTCGAGGAGCCTGCGGTTGTCGTGGAAGAACTGGTGCCGGGTCTCCCAGTCGCCCTCGACCAGCGCGCGGCGGATGAACAGCTCGCGGGAGAGCTCCGGGTCGATCCGGCCGTAGGAGACCTTGCGCTGCACGACGATCGGCACCCCGTA
The DNA here is from genome assembly GCF_056173285.1 of Nocardiopsis sp. iso_40. Lineage (NCBI taxonomy): Bacteria > Bacillati > Actinomycetota > Actinomycetes > Streptosporangiales > Nocardiopsidaceae > Nocardiopsis > Nocardiopsis sp. iso_40. The sequence goes on from NZ_CM149666.1 coordinate 4,598,419, forward strand.
CAGGGTGACCCTCTCGAAGGCCATGACGGCGCCGCGTTTGCGCTCCCAGTGCGGTTCGCTGTAGCTGCGCTTGACGATGTCGGCGCCGAGTTCCTCGGCCCACTCCGGTTCGATCCGGGCGACCATGCGGCCCCAGAGCTTGGAGGTCTCGACGAGCTCGCCGACCATGACGAAGCGGGGCTGCTTCTTGAACAGCGCGGACCCGGGGAAGATCGCGAACCGCGCGCCGCGGCCGCCCAGGTACTCGTGCTTGTCCGGGTCCTTGAGGCCGACGTGCGAGAGCAGCCCGGCCAGCAGCGACATGTGCACGTCACGCGGGTTGGCGGCCTCCTCGCGCAGCGGCGGGACCTCGATGTCCATGGTGCGCAGGACCTGCTTGAGCTGGCCGTGGATGTCCTGCCACTCGCGCACGCGCAGGTAGTTGAGGAACTCCTCGCGGCACATCCGGCGGAACTGGTTGCCGGACAGCTCCTTCTGTTTGTCGCGCAGATGGTTCCACAGGTTGAGGAACGCCAGGAAGTCCGACTCCTTGTCGGTGAACCGGGCGTGCGCCTGCTGGGCCTGCTGCTGCTTCTCGGCGGGGCGTTCGCGCGGGTCCTGGATGGACAGGGCGGAGGTGATGACCATGACCTCGGCCAGGCAGTCGCGTTTCTCCGCCTCCAGGACCATCCGGCCCAGGCGCGGGTTGACGGGCAGCTGGGCGAGGCGGCGGCCCAGGGGGGTGAGGCGGCGCTGCCCGGAGCCCTTCCCGCCGTCGGCGGTGCGGTCCGCGGGCCTGGTGGTCCTGGTCTGCGCCGTTTCGGGCTGGAGGGCGCCGAGTTCGGCGAGGAGGTTGACGCCGTCCTTGATCTGGCGGTGGTCGGGGCCGTCCACGAACGGGAAGGCGGCGACGTCGCCCAGGCCCAGTGCGGCCATCTGCAGGATGACCGAGGCGAGGTTGGTGCGCAGGATCTCGGGATCGGTGTACTCGGGGCGGGAGAGGAAGTCCTCCTCGGAGTACAGGCGGATACAGATGCCCTCGGACACGCGGCCGCAGCGCCCCTTGCGCTGGTTCGCGGAGGCCTGGGAGACCGCCTCGATGGGCAGGCGCTGCACCTTCGTCCGGTGGGAGTACCGGGAGATGCGGGCGGTGCCGGGGTCGATCACGTACTTGATGCCGGGGACCGTGAGCGAGGTCTCGGCGACGTTGGTGGCCAGGACGACGCGGCGGCCGCCGTGCCGGGACCAGACGCGTTTCTGCTCGGCCACGGACAGGCGGGCGTACAGGGGCAGGATCTCGGTGCCGCGGAGCTTCTTCTTCTCCAGGGCCTCGGCGGTGTCCCTGATCTCGCGTTCGCCGCTGAGGAAGACGAGGATGTCGCCGGGCTCCTCGTGGGAGAGCTCGTCGACGGCGTCCAGGATGGCCTGGGTCTGGTCCTTGTCGGTGCCCGGCCCCGGGTTCTTCTCCTCTGGGTCGAGGATGTCGTCCGAGATGGGCCGGTAGCGGACCTCCACCGGGTAGGTGCGCCCGGAGACCTCGACGATGGGGGCGTCGTCGAAGTGGCGGGAGAACCGCTCGGGGTCGATGGTCGCGGAGGTGATGATGATCTTCAGGTCCGGCCGCTTGGGCAGGAGCTGTTTCAGGTAGCCGAGCAGGAAGTCGATGTTGAGGCTGCGCTCGTGCGCCTCGTCGATGATGAGCGTGTCGTACTGGCGCAGCATGCGGTCGTGCTGGATCTCGGCGAGCAGGATGCCGTCGGTCATCAGCTTGACGAGCGTGCTCTCGTTGGAGGAGTCGGTGAAGCGGACCTTGTAGCCGACCGTCTCGCCCAGGGGGGTGCCGATCTCGTCGGCGATGCGCTCGGCGACGGTGCGGGCGGCCAGCCGTCGGGGCTGGGTGTGGCCGACCGTGCCCATGACGCCGCGCCCCAGCTCCAGGCAGATCTTGGGGAGCTGGGTGGTCTTTCCGGAACCGGTCTCACCGGCGACGATGACGACCTGGTTGTCGCGGATCGCCTCGGCGATGTCCTCGCGCCGGGCGCTCACCGGGAGCTCTTCGGGGTAGCTGAGCTCGGGTACGGCTTCGCGGCGCAGGCCCACGCGGAGTTCGGCGCGGTCGATGTCCCCGGCGATCTGCGCGGTCACCGAGGCGCGGCGGCGCTCGTCACGGATCCTGGCGAGGCCGTCGATACGGCGGCGGAGCCGGTGCCGGTCGGCGGGCATGAGGTCGCGCAACCGGGAACGGAGTTGGTCCGCGGCGGGCGCGGGCGTGGTGGTGCTCATCAGTACTCAAGGTTAGGAGGGCTGGCAACCGGTTTTCCCGGCGGGCACGGTTTCGGGTGCTGTTTGGGGCACGGACGGCCGCGGCCCGGGGCCGCGGGTCCCGGTCGCACCGTCGTAGGAACGTCCCGGGTGCGGGGTTTGTTCCGGTTCGGCGGTGTCCCGGCCGCACGGGGCGGTGTCCCCCGCGGTGGGATCCGCCACGGGGGACACCGGGTGTCCGCCGGGCGTCACAGGCCCCGCTCGGCGAGCCAGTCGTGCAGGGCGCGGCCCACCACGTCGACGTGCCCCTCCAACATGGTGAAGTGGTCGCCGGGCACCCGCAGAACGTCGTGCGGCAGTTCCCAGGTGAACGGTGGCACCGCCACGCCGTCGCGGTCGTAGGTGGGTTCCTCGGGGCGCAGGACGACGGTGGGGGTGCCGATGGCCCCGGGACGCCAGTCACGGAACAGCCGCAGGTAGGCGCCCATCGCGGTGAGCCGGACCCCGTCCATGATCCCCAGCATCTCCCCGCGTTCCACGACGTTGGTCTCCAACGTGGGCATGGTCGCCAGGTCGGTGGGGTGGGGCGTGTCCATCAGGGCGGTCGCGCGGGGCGCGTGGCCGCGCTGTTCGAGGCGTTCGACCACGGCGTGGGAGACCCAGCCGCCGGACGAGCGCCCGACGAGGACGAAGGGGCGTCCCGCGGCGCACTCGACGACCGCGTCGGCGAGGACCCCGGTGACCGCGTCGACGCTCTCGGGGAGGGGCTCCCCGTCGGCGAAGCCCGGCTGCGGAATCACGTCGACCTCGCGCAGGCCCCGGACCCCGTTGGCGAACCGCGCGTATTCCTGGACCCCGGAGATCATGAGGACCGAGGGCAGGCAGATGAGTTTGGCACCGTCGCCCTCCTTGGACAGGTGGACCGGCACCCGGGGCGCGTGGATGTCGTGCGGTCCGGAGAAGGTGGGCCGGATCCGGGACGCCGCCCAGATCAGGTCCAGTCCTTGGACGATCCTGCCCTGTTCGCAGGTGTCGACGAACAGTTCCACGAGGCCGTCCTCGGATGAGGTGCGCCGACGGGGGCGCTTCTGCGGGCCGGTCTCCGTTCCGATGAGTTCGTCGGCCAGGTGAGCGGCCAGTGCGCTGGGGGTGGGGTGGGCGAACGCCAGACCTGCGGGCAGCCGCAGGCCGGTGGCGGACCCCAGATGGTTGCGCAGCTCGATGGCGGTGAGGGAGTCAAAACCCATCTCCAGGAAGGGCGTGTCCGCGGTGACCGTGTCGGCGCCGCTCTGGCCCAGGACCTCGGCGGTGCGCGCCGTGATGAGGGAGAGCAGAACGTCCTGGCGCTGGTCCGCGGGGGTTCCGGCCAGGGTTCGGCGCAGGTCGTCGGTGGACGGCCCCCCGGTGCCGGCGCGGCGCCGGGGCGGGCGGACCAGTCCGCGCAGCATCGTGGCCACCTCCCCGGTCCGGGACGCCCTGGCCCGGGAGCCCGCGAGGTCCATGGGCACCGGCAGCAGGTGGGGGAGGCCGCTCTCCAGTGCGGCGTCGAACAGGGCCAGTCCGCGGCCGGTGGCGACCGGCCCCGCCATACCGAGCCGGGCGTAGCGGCTGATGTCGGCCCCGCCGAGTTTGGCGGTGTTCTCACCCCGCTGCTGCCACATGCCCCAGGACAGGGAGGTGGCGGGCAGGCCGTGCGCCCGGCGGTGGTGGGCGAGCATGTCCACGAAGACGTTGGCGGCGCTGTAGTCGGTCTGTCCGGGGCTGCCCAGGGTGCCCGCAGCCGAGGAGAACAGGACGAAGGCCTCCAGGTCGGAGGTGAGTTCGTGCAGGTGCCAGGCCGCGTCGACCTTGGGCCTCAGGACGTGGTCGACCCCCTCCGGGGTGAGCGAGGTCAGCAGACCGTCGTCCAGGGTCGCGGCCACGTGCACGACGGCCGTGACACGGTGCCGGGCCAGGAGCGCGGCCAACTGGTCGCGGTCGGCGGTGTCGCAGGCCGCCAGGGTGGCGGAGGCACCCCGGGCGGTGAGGGAGGACTCGAGTTCGGCGGCGCCCTTGGCCTCCGGGCCGCTGCGGCTGACCAGGAGCAGGTCCCGGACGCCGTACCGGTCCACGAGGTGGCGGGAGACCTCGCCGCCCAGGGTCCCGGTGGCTCCGGTGACCAGGACCGTCCCGTCCCCGAAGGAGACATGGGCGGGGGCGCGGTCGGTACGGGCCAGCCTGGGTTCCAGGGCGTCCCCCGCGCGGATGGCGGTCTGATGCCCGTCACCGGTCAGGACGGTGACGAGGAGGGGTGTGGTGCGCCCGGGGTCGTCGGTGTCGACTATCGCGAACCTTCCCGGGTGTTCGCGTTCGGCGGCACGCACGAAGCCCCACAGGGGGGCGTGCACGAGGTCGGGCACGTCCTCCTCAGGCCCGGTGGCCACCGCTCCGTGGGTGAGCACGACCAGGCGTGCGGTGCCGACGCGTTCGTCGGCGAGCAGTTGTTGGGTCTGCGCCACCACGTGTCTGAGGACGGTGTGGACGTGCCCGGGCGCGGGTTCGGCGGGGCGGGCCAGGTAGGGCAGCAGGATCCGGTCGGGCACGGGGGCTCCCGCGTCCAGGGCCCGGCTCAGGGCACCGGCGTCGGCGTAGGCGCGCACGGTGTGGCCGGGTGCGGTGAGTGCGGCCCCGGTGTCGAGGATGTCCTCGCCGAGCACCGCCCAGACCTGCTGTTCCTCCGTGGGGGCCGCCGCGGCTGCCACCCACTCCACGTGGAACAGGTCGTCGCTCTCGCCGCGTGCGGCGGGTGCGCTCGCGGGGGCGCGCAGGACCAGGGAGTCGACGGTGGCCACGGCGGCGCCGGCGGTGTCGGCGAGGAGCATCTGGACCTCGTCCGTTCCGGTGGGGCGCACGCGGACCCGGAGCCGGGTGGCTCCGACGGTGTGCAGGGTGACACCGGTCCAGGAGAAGGGCATGCGGACGCCGTCCCCCGGCATCCAGGGCGCGCAACCGACGGCGTGCTGCGCGGCGTCGGCCAGGGCCGGATGCAGGCCGAAGCGGGCGGCGTCGGCCCGTTGGGGTTCGGGGAGGTCGATCTCCGCGTAGACGTCCTCCCCCGCCAGCCAGGCCGCCGTGAGCCCCCGGAAGGCGGGCCCGTAGGTGTAACCGATGTCCCCCATGCGTTCGTAGAGGTCGGCGGTGGGCACCGGGACGGCCCCGGGCGGAGGCCAGGCCGTCAGCTCCTCGGCGGGCCGGGCGGGTTCGGAGGACAGGGTCCCTCCCGCGTGCTGGGTCCAGGGGCGTTCGCCCAGGTCGGGTGCGCCTGGAGCGCTCGCCATCCGGGCGTGGACGCCGAAGGTCCGGCGTCCCTCCGCGTCGGGGGCGTCAACCGTCACCTGGAGTTGCACCGCGCCCTGTTCGGGCAGGGTCAGGGGTGCCCGGAGCACGAGTTCCTCGACGTGGGGGCTGCCCAGCCGGTCGCCGACGTTCAGGGCAAGTTCGAGGAACGCGGTCCCGGGCAGGAGGACGGTCTCACCCGCGGCGTGGTCGGCCAGCCAGGGGTGGGTGTCCCTGGAAACCCTGCCGGTGAACAGGGTGGCTCCGGTGCCGGCCAGGGGCAGGGCGGCGCCGAGCAGCGGGTGCTCCTCGGTCTCCAGCCCGGCGGAGGCCACGTCCGCCGCACCGGGCGTTCCGGAGATCCAGAACCTCTGGTGGCGGAACGGGTAGGTGGGCAGGTCCACCGTCCGGCGGGGCCGGTCGAACACGGTGTCCCAGTCGGGCCTGGCCCCGCCCGCGTGGGCCTCGGCCAGCGAGGTGACGAAGCGGCCGAGGCCGCCCTCGTCCCTGCGCAGGGTGGGCACGGCGACCGCGCGCACCGGGGCCTCGGCGCTGGTCTCCTGGACCGGCACGGCGAGGACCGGGTGTGCGCTGGCCTCGACGAACACCGTGTGGCCGTTGGCCAGGAGGGATTCGGTGGCCTTCTGGAACAGTACGGGGCGGCTCAGTCCGGCGTACCAGTAGTCGGCGTCCATCGGCCGGTCCAGCACCGTACCGGTGACGGGTGAGTAGACGGGGATCCTCGGCTTGGTCGGCGTGATGTCGGCCAGCGCTTCGAGCAGGCTCTCCCGGACCGGTTCGGTACGCGGGACGTGCGAGACGACGTTCGCGGAGAACACCCGCGCCCGCACGCCCTCGGCTTCGTAGGCCGCCACGATCCGGTCGATCGCCCCGTGGTCACCGCCGACCACGGTGGTCCCCGGGCTGTTGACCACCGCCACGTGCAGGTCGCCGAACTCTGCCAGGCGGGCGCGGACGGCGTCCTCGCCCTGGGAGAGCACGGCCATCGCACCGTTGCCGACGAGTTCGCCCACGGCTCGGCTGCGCAGGGCGATGACCTTGGCGGAGTCCTCCAGCGACAGCGCCCCGGCGACGTACGCGGCGGCCACCTCCCCCTGGGAGTGACCGACCACCGCGTCGGGGCGGATCCCGTACGAGCGCCACAGGGCCGTGAGCCCGATCATGACCGCCCACAGCGCCTGGGGGACGATGTCGACCCGGTCCAGGTCCGGTGCGCCCCCGCGACCGCGCAGAACGTCGGTCAGCGACCAGTCGGCGTACGGAGACAGGGCCTTCTCACAGGCGGCGATCCGTTCGGCGAAGACCGGTGAGGAGTCCATGAGGTCGCGGGCCATGGCGGGCCACTGTGAGCCTTGGCCCGGGTACACGAAGACGGTCCGGCCCTCGGTCGCGCGGCCACGGACGACGCCGGGCTCCCTGGTCCCCTCCGCCAGGGAGCGCAGTCGGCGCAGGAGGGTGTCGCGGTCGGCCCCGACCACGGCCGCCCGGTGCGCGAAGGCGCCGCGGGTAGTGGCCAGCGACCAGCCGACGTCCACGGGTTCGAGGCCGGGGTCGGCCCCGGCCGACTCCAGCAGGCGCTCGGCCTGGGCGGTGAGCGCGTCCGGCGTGTGCGCGGAGAGCACCCACGGGACCGGCCGCCGGTGCCGGGGCCCGGTGAGGGTGACCGCCGGCTCGCCGACGCCCTCGGCCGGTGCACCGGGTTCCTCGGGCGGGGCCTGCTCCACGATGAGGTGGGCGTTGGTGCCGCTGGCGCCGAACGAGGACACCCCGGCCCGTCTGGGGCGGCCGGTCTCCGGCCAGGGCCGTGCCTCGGTGAGCAGTTCCACTGAGCCGGAGGCCCAGTCCACGTGTGGAGTGGGCTCGTCCACGTGCAGTGTGCGGGGCAGGGTCCCGTTGCGGATGGCCTCGATCATCTTGATCACGCCGGAGACCCCGGCTGCTGCGGCGGTGTGCCCGATGTTGGACTTGAGCGAGCCCAGCCACAACGGCTCGCCTGCGCGGTCCCGCCCGTAGGTGGACAGCAGGGCGTGCGCCTCGATGGGGTCGCCCAGTCTGGTGCCGGTGCCGTGCGCCTCGACCGCGTCGACCTCGGCTGCGGTCAGCCGGGCGTCGGCCAGCGCCTGGCGGATCACCCGCTCCTGGGCCGGGCCGCTGGGCGCGGTGAGTCCGCTGCTGGCGCCGTCCTGGCCGATGGCGCCGCCGCGCAGGACAGCGAGGATCCGGTGGCCGTTGCGACAGGCGTCGGAGAGGCGTTCGAGGACGAGCATGCCCGCCGCCTCGCCCCAACCGGTGCCGTCGGCGTCCGCGGAGAACGCCTTGCACCGGCCGTCAGGTGCCAGCGCGCCGTGCCCGGAGAAGGACACCCAGGAGGAGGTGTCGGTGAAGACGGTGGCTCCCCCGGCCAGGGCGAGCTCGGTCTCTCCCGCCCGGAGGGAGCGCATGGCCAGGTTCAGCGCGACGAGGGAGGAGGAGCAGGCGGTGTCCACCGTCACCGCCGGGCCCTCCAGCCCCAGGGTGTAGGAGAGGCGTCCGGCGGCCACTGCGGGCATGGCGCCGAGCATCCGGTAGCCGATGAGATCGGCGGACGACTCCTGGACGGGCGGGCCGTAGGTCTGGCCGACCATGCCCACGAACACCCCGGTGGGGGTGGCGCGCAAGGAGGCCGGGGGGATCCCCGCGCGCTCGAGGCCCTCCCAGGCGGTTTCCAGCACCAACCGGTGCTGCGGGTCCATGGCCAGGGCCTCGCGAGGGCTGATGCCGAAGAACGCGGGGTCGAAGTCACCCGCGCCCTCCAGGAAGCTCGCGGAGCGGACGTAGGTGCTCCCCGGTGTGTCGGGGTCCGCAGCGAACAGGCCCGCCAGGTCCCAGTCCCGGTCAGTGGGGAAGCCTCCGAGGGTCTCGCGCCCCTCGGAGAGCAGGTCCCACAGTGCCCCGGGGCTGTCGGCCTCCCCGGGAAAGCGGCAGCCGACACCGACGACGGCGACGGGCTCGTGGGCGCGCTCCTCCAGTTCGTCGATCCGGGAGCGCGCCTGGCGCAGGTCGACGGCCATCTTCTTGACCAGATCGCGGAACTTGTTCTCGTTGGTCATACTCGTGCCACTTTCCGTGTGCGTTCCCGCTCCGGTCAGGAGATCCCGAACTCCTGGTCGATCAGTTCCAGCAACTGGTCGTCGGTCGCCCCCTCCAGGCCCTGGTCGCCCTCACCGGAGCTGGACGCGTTGCCGAGGCGACGCAGCAGCGCACGCAGGCGCTCGCCGACCTCGTCCCGGGTCCTGGCGTCCACCTCGGTGACGGTGAGTGCCCTCTCCAGCCGTTCCAGCTCCTCCAGGGCCGGGAGGGGGGCGGTCTCCGGAGCCGCGGACAGCTGCTCCAGCAGGTGTCCGGCGAGGCCCACGGGGGTGGGGTGGTCCAGGACGACGGTCACGGGCATCGCGAGCCCCGTGAGGGAGTTGAGGCGGTTGCGTAGCCGGACGGCGGCCAGCGAGGTGCCCCCGGCGTCGAGGAATCCGCGCCGCAGCTCCACCGACTCGGGCCCGGGATGGCCGAGTTCCGCGGCGGTCTCGCTCCGGACCAGGGAGAGCACGGCGTCCTCGCGCTCGGTGTCCGTGAGTCCTTCGGGCAGCTTCCAGAGCGCGGCCGGGGCGGCCTCCGGTTCGGGTACGGACGTCGCAGCGGCGGCGGGCAGGGCCGGGGACGCTGCGCGGGAACGCCAGTAGCGCTGACGCTGGAAGGGGTAGGTGGGCAGGTCCACCGCGCGGGCCTCGGGGCCGAAGACCTCGGACCAGTCGGGGTGCACACCGTGGGCGTGGGCCTCCGCCAGCGAGGTGAGGAAGCGGTCCATGCCCCCTTCGTCCCGGCGCAGGGTCCCCAGGACTGCGGTCTCCCCCGCCCCTGCGGCCTCCGCGGTCTCCTGGAGGGCGATGCTCAGGACCGGGTGCGGACCGGCCTCGACGAACAGGTCGTGTCCGCGGGCCAGGAGGGATTCGGTGACGTGTCGGAACCGTACCGGTTCGGCGAGGTTGCGGTACCAGTAGCGGGCGTCGAGCTCGCCGTCCCGCACGGGCTCGCCGGTGAGGGTGGAGTACATGGGTAGGGCGCAGGAACGGGAGGCGACCCCGGCCAGCGACGTCAGCAGCGTCTCCCGCAGGCGTTCGACGTGCGGCGTGTGCGAGGCGTAGTCGACCGCGATCCTGCGGGATCGCACACCCGCCGCCTCGTACTCCTCGGCCATGCGGTCCAGTGCCCCGGGCTCTCCGGCGACGACGGTGGCGTTGGGGCTGTTGACCACCGCGACGTGGAGCGGTTTGCCGTCGATGTCCCCGAGGACCAGCTCCTCGGGCCGGGCCACCGACAGCATCCCCCCGGTTCCGGACAGTTCCAGCACGGCCCGGCTGCGCAGCGCCACCACCTTCGCGCCGTCCTCCAGGGACAGTGCGCCCGCGACGCAGGCCGCGGCGACCTCTCCCTGGGAGTGTCCGACCACGGCCGCGGGGCGCAGGCCGTGGGCGATCCACAGGTCGGCCAGGGCGACCATGACCGCCCACAGCACGGGTTGGACGACGTCCACCCGGTCCAGGGAGGCCGCATCGGGCTCACGGCGCAGGACCGCGCCCAACGACCACTCGACGTGCGGTGACAGCGCCTCCTCGCAGGCGGCGATCCGCTCGGCGAAGAGCGGCGACGACCCCAGCAGGTCCACGGCCATGCCGGCCCACTGGCCGCCCTGCCCCGGGAAGACCAGGACGGGTCTGCGGTCGGCGGCCGCCCGGCCGAGGAGCACCGCGGGGTCGGGGCGGCCCGCGACCAACGCGTCCAACCCGTGGAGGAGGTCCGCGTGCCCCCGCCCCACGATCACGGCACGGTGTTCGAAGGCGCTGCGCGTGGTCGCCAGCGACCATCCGAGGTCCACCGGATCCGGCGCGGGCAGGGTCTGGACCCGTTCGCGCAGACGGGCGGCCTGGTCTGCCAGGGCCGCCCCGTTCCGTGCGGACAGCACCCAGGGCAGGAGACGGCCGGCGCGGCCGGTCCCCGGTACGGCCTCGGAGCGCTCCTCGCCCCCGGCTGGGGCGTGTGCCCGGCCCGCGTCGAGGAGCCGGGGCACCTCGGGGGCCTGTTCCAGGACCAGGTGCGCGTTGGTACCGCTCATCCCGAACGAGGAGATCCCGGCGCGGCGGGGGCGCTCCGTGTCCGGCCAGGGGCGCGGCCGGTCCAGGAGCCGGACGGTGCCCGGGGACCAGTCGACGTGGCACGTGGGTTCGTCGGCGTGCAGGGTCCGAGGCATCGTCCCGTGGTTCATCGCCAGCACGAGCTTGATGAGCCCGGCCACCCCCGCCGCGGCCTGGGTGTGACCGATGTTGGACTTGAGCGAGCCCAACCACAGCGGCTGGTCCTGGGCGCGACCGTGCCCGTAGGCGGCCATGAGCGCCTGCGCCTCGATCGGGTCGCCCAGTCTGGTTCCGGTGCCGTGGGCCTCCACCAGGTCCACGTCGGCCGGGGTGAGCCTGGCATCGGCCAGTGCCTGGCGGATCACCCGTTCCTGAGCCGGGCCGTTGGGTGCGGTCAGGCCGTTGGAGGCACCGTCCTGGTTGACCGCAGTACCGCGGATCACCGCGAGCACGGGGTGCCCGTTGCGGCGGGCGTCGGACAGGCGTTCCAGCAGTACGGCGCCCACGCCCTCGGAGAAGCCGGCACCGTCCGCGCCGGCGCCGAACGCCTTGCACCGGCCGTCGGCCGCCAGGCCGCGCAGGTGGGTGAACTCGGTCAGGGTCCCGGGGCCGGACATGACCGTCGTCCCGCCGGCCAGCGCCAGGGAGCACTCACCCGTGCGCAGCGCACGGACGGCGAGGTGCGTGGCCGTCAGGGAGGCCGAGCAGGCGGTGTCCACCGTCATCGCGGGGCCGGTGAGCCCCAGGGTGTAGGAAAGGCGCCCGGAGAGGACGCTCGTGGTGTTGCCGGCCATCGCGAACCCGTCTCCGGGGGCGTCCGGAAGCAGCGGCCCGTACTCCTGGGGGATGGCACCGGCGTAGACACCGGTGTCCGAGCCCGCCAACGAGGTCGGCGGGATACCGGCCCGTTCGAAGGTCTCCCAGGCCACCTCCATGAACAGGCGCTGCTGGGGGTCCATCGCCTCGGCCTCGCGAGGTGAGATACCGAAGAAGGCGGGGTCGAAGGCCGCGACGTCGTCGAGGAAGGATCCCTGGTCCGTCGCGGACCGCCTCTCCCCTCCGCCCCGGCCGAGGAGTGAGTCGACGTCCCATCCGCGGTCGTCGGGCAGGGGGCCGATGACCTCGGCGCCCTTGTCCAACAGGTCCCAGAGGTCCTCGGGGGTGTCGATGCCGCCGGGGAGCCGACAGCCCATCCCCACGATCGCGATGGGCTCGGCCGACCGGTCGACCTGGTGGCGGAGCTGCTCGTTCTTCTTGAGCGCGGACCGCAGGGCCTCGACCAACTGCGCGTTCTGATCGTTACCGGCAACCATCAACCGTCTCCTCCTCAGCCGCGGAATCCTGGCCCTCAGCGCCCAGAGCCAGTCTCAGGAGACCGGCCACGTCCATGTCGTCGATGCCGCTGGACCCGTGTCCGTCGTCCCCGGCCCCCGTGGATTCGGAGGCGGCGGGTGCCTGGGCGGCGGGGCCCGCGGAAGGCGACCGCTCCGCCAGGAACCGGGCGAGGGAGCGCGGGCTGGGGTGGTCGAACACCACGGTCGAGGGCAGCCCCACCCCCAGGGACCCGGTCAGGCGGTTGCGCAGTTCGACGCCGCCCAGGGAGTCCAGGCCCAGTTCCCGGAAGGGCCGGTCGGCCGGGATCCCCCTGCCGTCGCCTTGGCCCAGGACCTCGGCGGTGTGTGTACGCACCTCGGTGAGCAGCCGCCGCTCGCGTTCGGGGCCGGGCAGGGCGGCCAGTTCGTCCGCGAGGGCTCCGCCCGGCACCGGTTCGGCCGGAGCGGTGTGGCCGGCTGGGGTGGGCGCGGCACCCGCACCCTCCGGTGCCGTCGTCGGCGCGACCGCGCTCGGGGCCGCCGGTGCCGGATGCGTCCGGTATTCGGCGACCTCCCGCAGAACCGGCAGTTCGGGGCCTTCGGTCTCGAACAGCGCGGGGACGAAGGCGCCCCGTTCCAGGTACAGCGCGGCGTCCAGTTTGGCCAGGGCCCGGTCCGGCGGCATCGGCCGCAGGAGACCGCCCGCGGTGGCCGCGTCGCGGTCCCCGCCCGGGTCGGGGGCGTCGGGGGCGCCCCACAGCCCCCACGCCAGCGCGATCGCGGGCAGGCCCCGCTCCCGCCGGTGGTGGGCGAGGGCGTCGCAGAAGACGTTCGCGGCCGCGTGGTGCGCGTGACCCGGGTCACCCAGGACACCGCCTGCGGAGGTGAAGAGCACGAAGGAGCCCAGGGGCAGTTCAGCGGTGAGCTCGTGCAGGTTCCAGGCTGCGTCCACCTTGCTCCGCAGGACCTCCTCCAGCCGCACCGGGTCCGCATCGAGGATCCCGGCGCCGTCGACCACATCGACGGCGTGCACGACGGCGCCGAGCGGCCGGTCCAGACCCTGGATCAGACGTTGCAACGCGGCCCGGTCGGCGATGTCGCAGCGGTGCACCTCCACCCGGGCCCCGAGGTCGCGCAGTTCCCCGGTGCGCCCGTCCTGGCCGTCGGCGCCCCGGCGTCCGACCAGGGTCAGGTGGCGGACGCCGTAACCACTGACCAGATGCTTGGCCACCCGGTGGCCGAGCGCGTCGGTACCGCCGGTGACCAGAACCGTCGCACCCTGGGGAAAGGGCTCGGGAAGGGTCAGCACGGTCTTGCCGACGCTCCCGCCCCGGCGCAGCTCCCCGAACGCCTCCTGGGAGTCCCGGATGTCGTGTTCGTTCACCGGAAGCGACCGGACCGAGCCGGATTCGAACAGCTCCATGATCCGACCGAGCATCTGCCCGATCCGGTCCAGGTCAACGTTGAGCAGGTCGAGAACCGCATAGTTGCGGCCCGGGTACGAGGCAGCCACCTCGGCCTCCGAGCGCACGTCGGCGCCGCCCAGCTCCACGAACCGTCCTCCCGGTCCGGCGCCGTCGGACGGCGAGCGCAGCAACCGCAGGGAGGCGTCGACGAACTTGCCCGTGAGCGAGTTCAACACCACGTCCATGCCCCGGCCGTCGTTGGCCACGCGCAGGGCGTCCTCGAAGTCCAGCGTTCGGGAGGAGGCAACGTGCTCCTCGGCCAGGCCGAACTCCTCCAGAACCGCCATTTCGTGCGGGTTCGCCGTGCCGAACACCCGCGCGCCCATGTGCCGGGCGAGCTGCACGGCGGCCAGTCCCACACCTCCGGCGGCGGAGTGCACCAGAACGCTCTCCCCCGGACGTACCCCGGCCACGTCGACCAGGGCGTGGTAGGCGATCAGATGGGCCACGGGGGTCGCGGCCGCCTCCGTGAAACCCCACCCTTCGGGGATCGGCACCAGACCGCGCCCGTCGGCGACGGCGATCGGCCCCAACGCCCCGGGGAACACCCCGGTGACCCGGTCACCGACGTCGAAGGCGGAATCCGGCCCGGTCTCCAGGACCACCCCGGCGCCTTCGATGCCCATACCGGTGTCGGGAGCCCCGCTCGGGGCCGTGCCGCCGCCCAGCGTCCCGCTGTCGGGCGTTCCGTTCCCGGAACGCCCGGCGGCCAGGTCACGGCTGACCGTCCTGTCCCGGTGCTCCACCCCGGCGGCACGCACGGCGATCCGCACCTGCCCCGGGCCGAGTGGGGCGGCGGCTTCGGGGGCCTCCCGCAGGACCAGGTCGTGCAGGGACCCGGGTTCCTTGGTTCCCAGCCGCCAGACGGCGGCGGGCGGCACCGGCCTCTGGTCGTCGGCCGCCGGAACCAACCGCGGCACCAGGACGTTGCCGGACCGCAGCGCCAACTGGGGCTCGCCCGAGCGGACCGCGCCGGTCAGGGCCCGGTGGGAGCTCTCGGAACCGTCGGAGTCCACGAGTACCAGGCGGCCCGGGTACTCGCGCTGAACCGAGCGCAGCAGCCCCCACACTGGGGCGGCGGCCAGGCCGCTGAGCCGGTCGTCCGGACTGGTCGCCACCGAACGCCAGGTCACCATGGCCAGGCGGGCGTGGGCGAAGCGCTCGTCGTTCAGCCAACCGCGCACGGTCGCCACCGCCGAGTCCAGCCCCTCGCGCACCGCAGCGGGCACGGAGTCGTTGTCCGCGTAGACCGCGGGGGCGGGGAGTTCGGCGTAGACCACGTCCGGGACCGGGTCATCGGTGTCCAGCTCGTCCACGGAGGGCAGCTCCGAGGGCACGTCCCCCTCGGCCTCCGGTGCGGGGACGGGGTCCCAGCGCAGCCGGTAGAGCTCGGGCTCCTCCCCCGGCGCGGGCGGTAGTGTCCGCCCCTCCACCGGGTGCAGGAACAGTTCGTCGACCTCCAGCACGGGTGTGCCGGACCGGTCCAGGGCCGTGATCCGGTAGCGGTCCGCCCCCAGGGGCTCCAGGCTCACCAACAGCTCCGCGGGTACGGCGCCCCCGCGTACCCGGACCCCGTTCCAGACGGCGGGGACCAGAGGCGGCCCCTCAGAGCACGCGCCGAACAGCAGGGCGGCGTGCAGAGCCGAGTCGAGGAGGGCGGGGTGCACCCCGGTCGGAGTCAGTTCGTGGCGCTCCGGCAGCGCGACCCTGGCCAGCAGGGTGTCGCCCATCAGCCACACCTCGCGCAGGCCGCGGAAGAGGGAGCCGTGCGTGTATCCGCGCCGGACCAGGCGCGCGTAGGCCTCGTCCGGGTCGAAGCCCACCGCCACCGCCTCGGGCGGCGGCCAGTCCGCGGCGCCGGCCCGCCCCGCGGCGCCCGGGGCGGGCGTGGACCCGGGCTCCGGGGCCGGAGCGTCGTGCGCCTCGTCGGGCGCCAGGGTCCCCGAGGCGTGTTCGGTCCACGTCCCGGCCCCCGGCCCGCGCGCGTGCACACTCACCTCGCGGACGCCCTGCCCGTCGGCTCGGCCCACGGTCACCTGGACCTCGGTTCCCCGGCCCCCTCCCGGCAGCACCAGCGGCTCCCCGAGGGCCAACTCGGCTACGGCACCCGCACCGACCCGGGCCCCGGCATGCAGCGCCATCCCCACCAGTGCGGCCCCGGGCAGCACCGTGCGACCCAGCATCCGGTGGTCCAGTACCCACGGCTGGCGGGCGTCGTCGATCCGTCCGCTGAACACGGTACGGCCGTCGACCAGCTCAACACCCCGGTCCGGCAGGGGTTCGGGGTGGGCCCTCGTCGCGGGCGACGGACGCGCCCTCGGCGTGTCCGGCCAGAACCGCTCCCGCTGGAACCGGTAGGTGGGCAGGTCCGTACAGCGCGCACCGGTGCCCTCGAACAAGGACGCCCAGTCGACGTCCACCCCGGCGGTGAAAGCCCTGGCCGCCGCGGTGAGCAGGCGCGCCTGGTCGCCCTCGCCGCGCCGCAGGGTCTCCAGTACTCGCCCGGGGACCCCCTCCTCGGCCAGTGTTCGCCGGATACCGAAGGACAGCACCGGGTGCGGGCCGACCTCGATGAAGGTGTGCCGCCCGGAGGCCGCCAGCGCCCGGATCGCCGGGGCGAACAGCACCGGGTTGCGCAGACCCGTGTACCAGTACTCGGCGTCCAGGGCCGGGCCGTCCTGGCCCAGCTCAGCACCGGTCTGCGTGGAGAAGAAGGGGATCCGCGGCCTACGCCAGCGCACCCGCCCCAGGTAGGAGGCGAGCCGGTCGCGTACGCGGTCCACGTGCGCCGAGTGGGAGGCGTAGTCCACGTCCACCAGGGACCCGTGCATCCCCTGGTCCACACACCTGCGCACCGCCTCTTCCACCGAACGCGGGCCACCGGAAACCACCACGGCTCGCGGCCCGTTGACCGCCGCCACGTACAGGTCCGGAATCGCCTCGGTCAGCTCCTCGGCTTCCTCCGGAGAGATCCCCAGCGAGGCCATGGCCCCGCTACCCGTCAGCGCCGTCAGCGCCCGGCTGCGCAGTGCGACGATTCGCGCCGCCTCCTCCAGAGTCAGCGCACCGGCCGCGCAGGCGGCGGCCAGCTCGCCCTGGGAGTGGCCCACCACCGCCGAAGGGCGCACCCCCAGCACCGACCACGCCCGTGCCAGCGACACCATGACCGCCCACAGCACCGGCTGGACGACGTCCACCCGCGCCCCCTCGCCCAGCAGGGGTGGTGCCTGCGGATCGCCGCGCAGCACAGCCGTCAGCGACCAGTCGACATGCGGCTCCAGTGCCCGTTCGCAGGCCCAGATCCGTTGCGCGAACGCCTTGGCCAGCACGCCTTCGCCCGCCAGCAGGTCACGACCCATACCCGCCCACTGGCCGCCCTGGCCCGGGAAGACCAGGACCGGCCCGGGGCCGCCGGTGTCGGGTTCGCCGCCCTGCCCGTCGAAACGGACCGACTCCAACTCCCGCATGTCGTCCCCGCCCGAGGCGAAGACCACCGCGCGGTGGTCGAAGAGGTCCCGGGTGGTGGCCAGGGACAGCCCCACGTCCTTGGCCCTGGTGCCCTTCCGCGAGGACATGTGGGCGTGCAGGGTCGACGCCTGGGCGCGCAGCGCCGCCTCCGAACGGGCCGACAGCACCCACGGGACCGGGTCGAGCACCCGGGTACCGCCGGAGGACGCGCCGTGCTCGGCCGAAGCCTGTTCGGTCAGCGGCGCCGGGCCGAGAACCAGATGGCAGTTGGTGCCGCCCATCGCGAATGCGGATACCCCGGCGAACGGGGTGTGACTCGGCCACGGTTCACGGCGGGTCTGTACGGCGAGTCCCCAGGCGTCCAGGTCGATGTCCGGGTGGGGTTCGGAGAAGTTGAGGGAGGGCGGGAGGGTCTGGTGGTCCAGGCTGAGCACCGTCTTGACCAGGCCGACGATGCCCGCGGCACCCTCCAGGTGACCGATGTTGGTCTTGACCGAACCCACCCTGAGCGGTTCGGTACGGCCCTGCGCGAACACCGAGCCGAGCGCCCGGGCCTCCACCGGATCGCCCGCCGGTGTACCGGTGCCGTGCAGTTCCACGTAACCGATCCGGTCCGGACGCTGGCCCGCGTTCTCGTGGGCGGCCCTGATGACCGCCTCCTGCCCCTCCGGAACGGGCCGGGTCAGGAACTCGCCCGTGCCTGAGTGGTTGACCGCACCGCCGTGGATCACCGCGAGGACCCGGTCCCCGTCGGCCAGGGCGCGTTTGAGCGGCTTGAGTACCACCACGGCTCCGCCCTCGCCGCGCACGTAACCGTTGGCCCGCGCGTCGAAAGTGTGGCAACGCGCGTCCGGTGAGAGCCCGCCGAACCGCGCGACGGCCTCGGTGCTCTCGGGGACGAGGATGAGGCTGACGCCGCCGGCGAGCGCCATCTCGGACTCGCCACGGCGCAGGCTCTCCACGGCCATCTGCACCCCGACCAGGGACGAGGCCTGCCCGGCGTCCACGGTCAGGCTGGGACCGCGCAACCCGAGGGCGTGCGAGACCCGGTTGGCGATCATGCTCCGGTGGGTGCCGGTGAGACTGTGCCGGGTGATGGCGTCGGGGCCACCGCGATCGTGGAGGAGGGCGTGGTCGGATCCGATGGTGCCGGTGAACACGCCCACCCGAGCACCGCGTAGGGAGCTCGGAGCGGTCCGCGCGTTCTCGACGGCCTCCCAGCTCAGTTCGAGCATCAGCCGCTGGTGGGGGTCCATCTCCAGTGCCTCGCGAGGGGAGATCCCGAAGAAGGCGGCGTCGAAACCGGCCACGTCGTCCAGGTAGCCGCCCCAGCCGGGGCCGCGTTCGGCGGAGGCTCCGCCCAGCCGCTCCGGCGGCGGCGCCACGGCCTCACGCCCTTCGGAGAGCAGGCGCCAGAAGACGTCGGGGCCCTCCGCTCCGGGCAGTCTGCACGAGACCCCGATGACGGCGACGGGTTCCCAGGTCTCTGGGACAGGGGGGCCTTCCGCTCCGCCACTCACGATCGCGCCTCTCACTCTCGACTGCCCTACCCGGCCTCTCCAGGTGGAGGGTCTCCCGCCCCCTGCCGGAGGGCGCCCCGGGTTCCCGTGCATCTGCACAGAACCGCACCGTTTCGGGGAGTGAAAACGGACTCCATATCACACTTGCCCGAAACCAGGCTCCAGGGGACGACAGGAACCATCACACCAAAGACCATTCAGGACTAACAGGCACCAACCCGAAAGAGCGTAACGCTTGCTCATAACCACTGACAATGGAGGGTTCTTTTTCGGACAGTAGATTCGGTCCACGCAACAACCGTTTCACGAAGGCAGCCCCCGAAGCAGCAACGGGCCCGGCACCCTCAGGAGGTACCGGGCCACACAGCCGTGAACATCAGGGGCAGGTCGGTTCAGCCGCCGTGGCGCGCCTTCACCTCGTCGATGTAGGCCTGCGAAACCTCCCTGTCGAACAGCCAGTTCTTGTAATCGGAGGGGCAGTCCCAGCCCTGAATCCAACGGTCGGCGATCTCCTGGTACTCCGCGGCCGCCATCATGACGTTGGTGACGTGTTCCGGCAGGTCCTGCTCCCACATACTTCCCGCGAACTCGGCCCACATCTGGTTGTCCTGGCCGAACTCCCAGAACCGGTCAAATGCCCTGACCAGGAAAGATTCATCGAACTTCTGGTCACCGTGCTCCAGAATGCTCTCCAGGTACGCCTCCGCGCAGCGTGTGGAGTTGTTCCAGCTCTGACCGACGAAGGGGTCCATGGTGACAACCACGTCGGCCATACCCAGGACCTTCCCTCCCGAGGGAAGGGTGCCCACCGGGTTACGGACCTGGGGGGAGAGATCCTCCACGAGGGTGCTGTGGCCGTCGATCAGCACCGCGTCCTTGGCGCGTTCGAAGAAACCCGGGGCGTGCTTGCGCATCAAATCCTTCATCCGGCGCAGCTGCTCCTCGGCACCCGGACGGTCCGGCCAGGCGTCCATCGGCCCGCCCTTCTTGTCCACCATGAGGATGTTGTGGGCCGGCCCCTCCTGGGTGAGGATCGGGATGAAGAGGATGTTGCCGGCCTCCTCGGTGATCGACGCCCACCCGATGTTCTCCGACTCGCCGGGATCCGGCCACAGGTCGTAGACGTAGGCCTGGGCGAGGGCGCGGGGCCGGGTCCCGCTGAACCGGCTGCTGTCGTAGTCGAAGAGCTGGCCGAGCTCCCCGTGGCCGACCGCGACGATGATCAGCTCGAACATCCTGGAGAAGTAGTCGAGGTCCGTCACGGTGACCCCGTGGATCACGACCTTGCCGCCGCGGTCCTCGAAGAACTCCAGCCAGTCCGCCATCTTGACCCGGCGGTCGACCGAGACCGTGTACCCGTTGCCCGGGTGGGAACTGCCCTGCAACGCGGTGATGGGATCACCTTGCCGGTACATGAACAGCTTCTGTTCACGGATCTGGGGTGAGAGCGCGCTCCAGAAGTCGAGGTCGAACTTGCGCTCGTACTCCAGGGCCGTGGGGAAAGTGAACTGGGAGATCGACGGTTTGGCGGTCCTGATCTCCGGCGAGGACTGCCCCGTGATCACCGTGACGTCGTAGCCATGGGTCAGGAGCCCGTGGGCCAGGTGCAGGCCGGCGTGGCCCGCGCCGACGATAAGGATCTTGCGCATTGTGTCGCTAACTTTCCTGGGGAATCTACGGGGCCGTGGGGAGACCAGGGGGTCCAAGGGCTCCCCGCCCGTCAGGCGACGGGCTCGCTCGCTCGATTGTGCTCGAGCGCGTACCGCAGCAGCGTCTTGAGCACGTCGCCGCCGGACGTCCTGTGCCTGGCGTCGAAATCGATGATCGGGACCTCGGGGCTGACCTCCAGGGCCTCGCGGACCTGTTCGGAGGTGTAGTCCAGACGTCCCTCGAACTTGTTGAGCGCCACGATGTAGGGGATGCGCTTGTTCGTCTCGAAGTAGTCGACGGCGTCGAAGGAGTCCGCGAGCCTCCTGCAGTCGACCACGACGACGGCGCCCACGGCGCCCCGGACGAGATCGTCCCACATGAACCAGAACCGCGCCTGGCCCGGTGTGCCGAACATGTACATGACCAGTTCGTCGTTGATGGTGATGCGACCGAAGTCCATCGCGACGGTGGTCGTCGTCTTGTCGGGTGTGACCGAGGTGTCGTCGTGCCCGACACTGGCCTCGGTCATGATCGCTTCAGTCGTGACCGGTGGAATCTCCGACACCGAGCTCACCAAGGTCGTCTTGCCGGCACCGAAGCCGCCGGCGATGACGATCTTGCTCGACATCTTCTTGCGATTCGACCTGCTGTCACTGGAAAAGTCGTTCGAGACCACGAAGAGCCCTCTCCAGAACCTGGTTTTCGGACGGACTGCTGCCGGTGATGGTCGGGTGGATGTACACCAGGTCCTGCTCAGCCAGGTCACTGATCAGAACCTGGGTGACACCCAGGGGGATGTTCAGCTCAGCCGACACCTCGGCGAGAGACCGCGTCTCCCGGCACAGTTTGTAAATACTGATCGACTCCGGCATGAGGGTGCCAGGAGGGTCCTGCCCGGGCTCGGACGTCGAGACCAGGGTCTGCACCATCAGCGGATGCCGTGACCGCGTCCGCCCACCTGTGAAGGTGAACGGGCGAACACGGTTACTCCTTCGCCTGCGGAAGCTCATAGCCGCGGCAACCTCATTCCTGCCGAACCGTTACGGGTCACCGTCGTCAGTTCTGGATGACCTCGCGCAGCTGCGAGCGCAGCTGCGGCGTGAGCACGTGGGCGACGTTGTCCACGAGCTTGGCCATCTGGAAACCGACGATCTTCAGCTCCGTACCGGGTGCGGTGAGCACCGCCATACAGGAACCGTCACTGATGGCCATGATGAAGAGGTGGCCGTGGTTGAAGCGGACGAGCAACTGCTCGCACTCGCCCCGCTGGAACAGGCCGGCCCCGCCGACCGCCAGGCTGTGGAGACCGCTGGCGATCGCCGCGAGCTGCTCGGCGTGCTCCTCCGGGAAGTCACTCGAGTGGGTCAGGACCAGGCCGTCGGAGGAGACCACCACGGCGTGCTCGACACCGCGCACGTCCCGGACGAACCGGTCGATGAGCCACGAGAAGTTCTCAACGCTGTCGTTCGTGGATTCAGTCATGCTTGTGCTCTACCTGCCTCGGCCGAGTGTCGTTTTCGCTGGGGGTTCTGGGGTGTGTGGGGCCCGCGCCGGGTGCGTGGGCCGCCGTGTCGGAGGTCATTCCCTGTCGCCTTCGAGGTCCTCGCCGTCGAGGGCGGCGCGTTCCCCGTCGAGGAAGTCGCCGAGCTCGTCGCGAATCTGCTCCGCCCGGGCCTCGCCGGTGAGCTTGGGCGGGGTGTCCTCCCGGCCCTTCGGCGGGGGCGGCGGGTTCTCCGAGAGCGCACCGGGGTGCGGCATCATCCGCAGCGGCGACCCGTGCGGGGTGGCGCTGCGCCGGGGGAGCCCGGCGGAGGTCACCGACGAGTTCCCGCTGGCGGACGAGGCGGGCTTGGCACCGTTGGAGCCGTTGCCCCCCTTGCCGTTGACGGGCTGCTGCGGGATCGGTCCGGTCGGTGTCACGGGAGCGCTCACGCTGGGAATCGTGGAGGTTCGGGTCTGTCCGGGCTGCCGGGGCGTGGCCACCCGCAGGAGCCCCTTGGGAACGATCGTGTAGGCGCTGACCCCGCGGAAGGAGCGGGACTCCAGGCGGGTCTCCAGACCGTGCTTCTGCGCGATCCGGCTGGCCACGTACAGGCCCATGTGCCGGGGCACCTCGTCGTCCAGGACCGGCTCCCCGTCCAGGCGGCTGTTGAGCTCCGCCAGCTGGGTCTCGGGGATGCCCACGCCCTCGTCCTCGACGACGACCATCAGGCGGCCGTCCTCCAGCTCCTGCGCGCTGATCACCACCTGTGAGTGCTCGGGCGAGTTCGCGGTGGCGTTGTCCAGCAGCTCGGCCAGGAGGTGGCTGATGTCGTCGGCGGCCAGACCGGTGATGGAGGTCTGCGGGAGCTTGCCCAGGCTGACCCTGGGGTAGTCCTTGATCTCCGAGGTCGCGGCGCGGGCGACGTCCAGCAGGGGGACGATCTCGTCGTGTGCGTCGGACTCGCCGCCGTCGTGCCCGGTCAGCACCAGGAAGTTCTCCCCGTTGCGCCGCATACGGGTCGCGAAGTTGTCGATCTGGAAGAGCTTGTCGAGGAGGTCTGGGTCCTGGGCGTCGGTCTCCAGTGCCTCAACCATCTCCAGCAGTGCGTTGACCAGGGACAGGTCGCGCATGGCCAGACCGGCGAGTGCCTCGTTGAGGAGGTCGCCCGAGGGGTCCTTCGGAGACTCGGCGGCCGTTCCGGCAGCGGCGTCCGCGGTCGGGGCGGTCCGGGACCCGGCCGCGCCGCCCTCGGCGGACGGCTCCGCGGTCCCGGTCCGGGAGGCGCTCTCCGGCTTCGCCCCGGCCCCGTTCCGGTCCGACCCGTCCGCCTGCTCCGCCGTGTCCTCCTCCCGGGTCCGGCCCTGGTCCTCGGCGGCCTCGGGCTCGGCCTCGGACCTGGGGAGCGCCTTGTCCTGGCCCACCTCCCGGGAAGAGGACGGTTCGGTGCGTTCGGCGAACAGCGTGGCGGCCGACTCGGCGCTGACGACCTGCGGCTGCTGCCCGGCGGTGAGCACGATGACGTGCTGCACGGGCTGCCCGTAGGGGTTGAACTGGCCGTAGGGGGCGAACTGGCCCGGGTAGACCACCGGCTGGCCCGGGTAGACGTAGCCGGGCGGCTGGTAGGGCGGCGGGTAGGCGCTCTGGTACGGCAGCGGCTGGGGGTGCGGGTAGGGCGCCGGGTAGTGCGGCGCGGGCTGCGGCGGCGCCGGGTGGTCGGCCCGCGGGTACCCCGGGTGGGGCGCGGGCGGGGCGTGGCCCTCCTGGTAGGGCCACTGGTAGCCGTGCGGCGGCTGCGGGGCCGGGGGCTGGCCCTGGTGGCCGTACTGTCCCTGGTAACCCTGGTAGCCCTGTTGACCCTGCGGTTCGGGGTAGCCGGGGTGCCCCTGGTAGCCGTACTGGTCCGGGTGCCCCTGGTAGCCGTTGTGGGGCTGGGGGGCCTGCGGGGCGTGGCCGTATCCGGTGGGCCCGGTGCTGCGAGCCTGCTCCGCCCCCTGGCGGGTGTCGGGCGCGGTGCGCGGCGGCTCGTACGGTGCCTGCGGCCGGTCCTCGTACCCCTGGGCGCGGTCCCCCCGGGGAGGCGTCCACTGCCGCTGGGGCGCCGCGGGCTCGGCCGCGGGCCACTGGGGTTCGGGCTGCTGGCGGGCGGGCTGCCGGGTCTCGGTCCGCTGGGGTTCGCGGGCCGCGTCCTGCCCCGGGGCGGACCGTTGGCGGGGAGCGGGGTCGGGGGCCGTGGAGGCCGTCGGGGACACAGGGGCCTCGGGCCGCTCTGTGTGCTCTTCAGGTGTGGGGGTGTCGGTCATGGTGTCCGTGGTGGCGAGGATGTGCGGGCTGCGCGGTTCGGGCTCGTGGAGTCCGACGCCGCGCCACTGGCCGACCGGGTTGGCGCCGGTGTCGACATCGTCGACGTCGACGCTCCGGGTCGTGTAGGGGTTGGGAACGCTCACCCGGGGTGTGGGACGGTAACCGTTCTCGGCGGACGCGGAGAAGGGTCCGGTGGGGGGCTCCGTCGCGGATGTCTCCTCGCCGTCCGACGTCCGGTCGGGGTCCTGCGAGTGCGGATGCACGGGCTGATGCACGGGATGTCCTTGCTCGGTCTCCGGTGACGGGGGTTCCTGGGACTTGACCATCCGGGAGATGGCCCGGCGGAACCTTCCTTCACGCCTGGCTCCACGCCCATCCTCCGTCGACATCATCTTGGCCAGGGGGTTGTCATCGCGCTCGTGCGGTGACTGCGCCTGTGCCACAATCTCGTCTCCTCGAATCAGGTGGGCGGATTGGCGGTGGCCCCGCACCACCGCCCTGACCAGGGAGGAAGCCACTCCGGGGCCCCGTCGGGGCACTGGTGCGACCAGGCGTCCCGAACGCCGGGGGAACGCCTCGACCGTTTTCGGGGCAGCGGGAACAGGTGTGGCGGACCTTCACCGCGATCGTCGGAGAGCGCCCGATCCGACGGACATGTGTCCGTGCTCCACACAATTCCTGTTCTTCCACCGAGAACCGTCGTTCGGTTCGTCAGACTAACAAAGGACGCCCAGCTTGACAGAAGAATCGAAGAAGGACCGGAAAAGCATCGGACGGCACCCTTGCGACGTGCGCAAACAGCGAAAAATAAGCCCTTCACCCAGAAGGCGAACCGGGTATTTTGTGGTATTTTGTCTGATTCTTGCCGGGTGTCACCAGAATCACTTCTACGGCCGATCCGGCGACACCCGGCGCCCGGAGCCGCCTAGAGGTCGATTCCGACCTGGCCCGGGGCGGCGTTGACCAGGGCCGCCATGTTGCCCGGGGGCTGCTTGTTCTCGTGCAGCAGCTGGTGGGCCTCACCGATCTCGTCGAAGGACACCGTCCTCGTCACACACGGGTCGAGCTGGCCGCCCTCGACCAGGTCGATGACCATGCGGCACTGCGCGGGCGAGGCGAAGTGCGAACCCTGGAGGCGCTTGAGCCGCATCCACAGGAAACGAAGGTCCACGTCGGCCTGGAAACCCGAGGTGGCCCCGCAGATCACCACCATCCCGGAGTTGTCGCACAGGTAGAGCGAGGTCGGCAGGGTGTCGGCCCCGGTGTGCTCGAAGACGATCCTGGGCGAGCGCCGCTCCCCCAACGCCTCCCAGAACTTCTTCCCGAACGCCCGGGCCCCGCGCATCCAGGCGGCGAAGGCCCGGGCGTCGCTCTCGTCGGGCACCCGGCCCCAGTGGTCGAACTCGGTGCGCAGGATCGTGCCGACCGCGCCGAGCTCACGGCACAGTTCGGCCTTCTCCGGGGTGGAGACCACGGCGACCGGCCTGCCGCCCACCTGACGGGCCAGCTGGATCGCCGAGGTGCCCAGCCCGCCCGCACCGCCCCAGATCAGCACCGGGTCGCCGGGACGCACGACGTTGGGCTCCCAGCCGAAGAGCTGCCGGTAGGAGGTGGCGGCGCTGACCAGGAAACCGCCCGCCACGTCCCAGGGCAGCCGCTCCGGCTTGCGGTGGCACTGGACGTCCTGCACCAGGGTGAACTGGCCGAAGGAGCCGTAGTTGTGCTCGTAGCCCCACACCCGCATGCTCTTCGAGGCGATGGGGTCGCCGCCCATACGGATGTCGTCCGCGCCCTCGTCCCACTGCCCCGAGGCGAGGATGACGTGGTCGCCGACCTCGACACCGCGCACGCCCTCGCCCACGGCCCAGACCACCCCGGAGCCGTCGGAGCCGCCGATGTGGTAGTCCTCGGTCGCCCCCGCCTTCTCCCGGGCGGCGATCACGTCGGCCGGGTGCCCCTTGGCCGCCCAGACGTTGTTGTAGTTGATACCCGCGGCCATCGTGTACACGAGGACGTGGCCGGGCCTGAGCTCGGGCACCGGGACGACCTCGCGGGCGAAGGCCTCGCGGGGCGTGCCGTAGCGCTCCCTCCGGATGGTGAAGGCGTGCATCCGCGCGGGCACGTGGCCCAGGGGCGGAACCTCTCCGAGTTCGTACAGGTCCTTGGGCATGGCGCACCAGTCCTTTCGAGGGCCGGGAGCAGGGGGGCGAGGGGGTCGGGGCGGACGGGGGTACGAGCGGATGCGTGTGCCGGTGCACGCGCCGACACCGGTGCCGACGGGCAGGCGGATGCACGTGCGGTCCGGAGGCCGGGGGAACGGACCCGGAAAGCACACGGGCTCCGGCCGGATCCCCCCGGGAACGACGAACAGCACTGTTGCGTCGCGGGGGACGGACGATCGGGAGACTACATTCCCCGGCCCCGAACGCGCACAAACGGACCGCAGACGGACGAAGCCGAGCATGCCCGTAATGTCCCGAGCACAGGTGCGGGGCGGGGCCCGAAGGCACCCGCCCCGCCTCCACCGCCCCTCCCCCGGGTCTCCCCGGCCGTCCGACGGGAGGGACCGCGGCGCCCTTCAGGGCGGCCGGTCAGGTGGACGCTCCCGGAGGTCAGCCCTCGACCGGGGACAGCTCGCCCTGGATCAGCGCGAGGATGATGTGGTTGTCCTGGTACTGCTCGTTCTGCGAGGTGGGGGTGTCGGTGGGGAACTCCTCGACCCGCACCCCCTCGACCGCCGGAGCGAGGTACTTGTAGGTCCAGATCGGGATCCGCGGCAGCAGTTCGTTGAAGACGATCGACATCGTCTTCAACGCCTCCAACTGCTCCTCCTCGGTCTCGGCCCGCCGGGCGACGTCCACCAGCTCCGCCAGGTCCACCTCGCCCTGGGAGGGGCTCTCCACCCGGAGGTCGAACCCCTGGCCCGGAGAGTCCTCGGTGCCCGCGTTCTCCGTCATGAAGTTCATCTCGAAGGCACCCCAGTAGTCGGGCTGCTCCGGGTTCCCCCAGTGGCGGACGGCGACCTCGAAGTCACCGGCGCCCCAGATACCCCACGGGTTGTCCTGGGGCACGTTGCGCGCCACGGTCCTGATGCCGAAGTCGTTCCATGCCTCCTCGACCTGGGTGGCGGTCAGCTCGAAGTCACCCCATCCGGCGACGCCGATGACCTCGAAGCTGGCCTCGTCACCGTTGGGGAGGTACCACTTCCCGTCCTCCTTGGTCCAGCCGGCCTCCTCCAGCAGCTCCGCGGCCCTGTCCTGGTCCTGGTCGAAGGTCTCGAAACCCTCGAGCTCCTGCGCGGTGAAGATCTCCTCGGCCTGGCGGTCGGCCAGCCCCGCGTAGTGCGTGACCCGGGTGTAGGCCTCGCCGCGGGCCACCTGGCCGATCTGGTCCCCGTCGAGGACGTAGGCGAGCGCCTTGCGCACCCGCACGTCCTGGACCTCCGGCTTGGCCCTGTGGTTGAACATGATGCCGCAGCCGTCGTAACCGGCGTGCTCGATCCAGCGGAAGCCCTCCACGCTCTGGAAGGCCTGCTGGTCGGCGGCGGAGGGCGCCAGGGTGGAGTAGTCGATCTCGCCCTGCTGCACCAGCAGCGCCGACTGGCGGTTGTCGCCCTTGTGGATGACGACCTCGTCGAACTTGACCTCGGTGCCCTGGTAGCCCTCCTCGTTGCGCACCAGCGTGATCCGCGCGTCCGACATCTGCGCCTCGTCGAACTGGTACGGACCGCTGCAGACGATCGAGTCCGGGTTGAACTCGATGAACTCGGCGTTCCACTCGAGGTGCTCGTCGTCGCCCTGGCGGACCCCGTCGTTGACCATCTCCAGCGCGCGCTCACCGAAGCCGTCGTAGGTGGTCTTGGAGACGATGCGGTGCTTGAGGATGCTGCGCTCGATGTTGGGGAACGGGTCCTCGAAGCCCAGCCGGACGCTCAGATCGTCGATTTTCTCCAGGTCCTGGACCTGGGGGAAGCCGGTACCCCACGAGGGGGCCTCCAGGACGCGCATCGCGTAGCTGCGGACCATGTCGTCGGCGTCGAGGCTGCTGCCGTCGCTCCACATCAGGTCCGGACGCAGGGACACCACGAGGTTGTCACCGTCCCACTCGTGCCCTTCGAGCAGGAGGTAGTCCCACTCGTGGGTACTCCAGTTGAAGACGGCGCCCGTGCACAGGAACAGGTCCTTGTAGACGGAGTTGAGCAGGAGCGCGCCGTCCTCGACGTGCACGTTGCGGGTCTGGGAGTCCAGGTCGAAGTCGAAGACGCCGGTGAACCGCGTGGTCCCGGAGTTCGCGCTGTCGCCGCCGGAGCAGGCGGACAGGGCGCCGGCGCCCGCCGCGCCGACGGTACCGAAGCCGACCGCCCTGAGCAGGCGCCGCCTGCTCAGGTCCTGCAGGAGGGTGTGGTGCTGGGGGGTGGGGGTCATTCTTGACGCTTCCTTTCCAGGAGGAGGGCGAGCAGGCCGAGGGCGAGCACGAGCAGGCCGACACCGACGGTGAGGACGCTGATCGTGAACTCGGCCGTCCCGGGGGACGTGAACACGGCCGTGAGGGTGCAGGCGAGGGTGAGGAAGGCTCCGGTGAACAGGCCGAAGCGTCCGATGAGGGGCAGCAGGTCACCTCACCCCCGGGTGAGGACGTGGCAGGCCAGCAGCCGGTCGTGACTGCGGACCAGCGGGGGGCGCTCGGCGTCACAGCTGCCCTGGACGTAGCTCGGGCAGCGCGGGTGGAAGTCGCAGCCCGGCGGCAGGGCGGTGAGGTCGGGGATGTCGTCGCTGCGCAACCGCACCCGCTCCCTGGTCCCGGCCAGGTCGGGGTCCGGTTCGCAGACCGCGGAGACGAGTGCCCTGGTGTAGGGGTGCTGGGGGTCGTTGACCACCTGCGGGGTGGGCCCGTGCTCCACGACCCTGCCGAGGTACATGACCGCGATCTCGCCCCGCCAGGCGAAGTACTTGGCCACGGCGAGGTCGTGGGTGATGAACAGGAAGCTCACGCCGAGTTCGTCGCGGAGCCTGCCGAGGGTGTTCAGGAGGCTGACCCGGATGGACACGTCCAGCATCGACGTGGACTCGTCGGCGATGATCACTTCGGGGTTCATCGCCAGGGCCCGGGCCACGGCGACGCGCTGGCGCTGGCCGCCGGACATCTGGTGGGGGTACTTGTCCAGGTAGTCCTCGGCCGGGGTGAGGTCGACGCGCTCCAGCAGTTCGGTGACCGCGCGACGGGCCTCGCGGCGGCCCCTGACCACCCCGTGGCGGCGCAGGCCGGCGGAGACCGTGGACAGGACCGTGCGCACCGGGTTCAGGGAGGCGTAGGGGTCCTGGTGGATGTACTGGACCGCGTGCCGGAAGGCGGCCCGTTCCTTGCGGTCCATCTCCGCCACGTCCCTGCCGCGGAACAGCACGGACCCCGACGTGGGGTCGGCCAGCGCGGCCGCCATGCGGGCGGTGGTGGTCTTGCCGCAGCCGGACTCCCCGACCAGGCAGAGCACCTGGCCGTGGCGTACCTCCAGGTCGACCCCGGCGACGGCGGGGACGTCGCCGCGGGGAGTGTCGAAGACCTGTCGGACGCCTCTGAGGGCCAGCACCGGGGGTTCGTCGGGGCGGGGTTCGGTGCGGGCGGGGTTGGCGGTCCGGTCAGTCACGGAAGACCCCCTCGGCGTGGAGTTCGGTGTCGGTGGAGCGCAGGCAGGCCACCGCGTGGCTCAGTCCCGCGTCGCGGGGTTCGAGTACTTCGAGCTCGGGGCGGGTGACGGTGCAGGCGTCGGCGGCGTGGGCGCAGCGCGGGGCGAAGGAGCAGCCGGGCGGTAGGGCGTTGAGGCCGGGAGGGCCGCCGGGGAGGGACTCGGGTACGTGGAGGTCGCCCGCGACCGGCGGCACGGAGTTGATCAGCGCCGACGTGTAGGGGTGCCGGGAGCGGTGGAAGATGTCCCGGGTCGTGCCGGTCTCGATGAGCCGCCCCGCGTACATGGTGCCGACCCGGTCGGCGAGTTCGGCGGCGAGGCCGAGGTCGTGGGTGATGAAGACCATCGAGAAACCCAGCTCCTCGCGGAGTTCGGTGAGGCGTTCCACGATGGAGCGCTGGGTGAGGATGTCCAGGGCCGTGGTGGGCTCGTCGAGGATGAGCAGTTGGGGTTCGAGCGCCAGGGCCAGGGCGATGAGGCTGCGCTGGCGCATGCCGCCGGACAACTCGTGCGGGAAGCTGCCGAGCACCCGGGCCGGGTCGAGCCGGACGGTCTCCAGCAGTCGGGCGGAGCGTTCGAGGATCTCCCTGCGCGGGCGCCGTCCGCCGATCCGCTCGTGGGCCCGGAAGGTGTCGAGGAAGTGGTCCTCGATCCTGAGTACCGGGTTGAAGGCGTTCATGGCGCCCTGGAAGACCATGGCCGCCTCGTTCCAGCGGAAGCGGCGCAGTCCCTCCCTCTCCAGGGTGCGCACGTCGACGCGGGTGCCGTCCTTGCGGCGGAAGAGGATCTGGCCCCCGGAGACCACCCCGGTGCGCGGAAGCAGCCGGAGGAGTGCGAGGCCGAGGGTGGTCTTGCCGCATCCGGACTCGCCGACCAGGGCCATGGACTGGCCGGGGTACAGGTCGAAGGAGACGTCGTGGACGGCGGTGACCCGGCTCCTGCGTCCGGTGCGGTAGCCGACGTCGACTCCGCGGACGGACAGCAGGGCGCCGTCGGGAGCGTCCGGGGCGGTGGGGAGGTCGTTCACGGGGCTCACCTGTCCCGGAGTCGTGGGTTGAGGGCCTGTTCCAGGGAGCGGGTCATGGTGACCAGCCCGATCTGGAAGAGCATGATCATCACCATCGGGGCGACGAGGAAGGGGGCGGCCTGCGGTAGGAGGAAGGCGTTGTTGTCCCAGGCCTGCTGGATCATCAGCCCCCAGTTGTCGGCGGTGCTGGGCAGGAGGCCGAGCAGGTACATGCCGACGACCGCGTAGATGGCGTTGGTGATGGCGATGATGAAGTTGATGAAGATGTAGCCCGCCATGTTGGGCAGCACCTCGACGAAGAGGATGCGCGCGGTGCCCAGGTCCTGGAGACGCGCGGCCTCGATGAACTCGCGTTCCTTCAGGGTGAGCACCTGCGCCCGGATCGACCGCATCAGGTAGGGCCAGGTGACCAGGCCGATGATGAAGGAGACGACCAGCGGGGAGGAGGTGCGGTAGAGGGAGGCGATGACCAGCATCAGGACGATGAAGGGGATGGTCATCGTGATGTCGGTCAGTTGGAGCAGGAAGTGGTCGACCCGGCCCCGGACGTAACCGGCGACCGCGCCGAGGACTACGGCGATGGCGACGGTGATGAGGGCGGCCGTGACGCCGACCCAGATGGGTTCGCGGCCGCCCAGGACGAGCTGGGTGAGGGTGTCCTTGCCCTCGTGGTTGGTTCCGAGCCAGTGCTCGGAGCTCATCGGGCCCCAGATCCTGGTGACGTCCGTGGGGTTGTGGGGGTCGACGAACAGGGGGCCCACGAAGGAGAACAGCAGGACGCCGAGGACCAGGCAGAGTCCGACGAACCCGCTCGTGCTGCGGGTGATCCCCTGCCAGATGGAGCCCCAGACGCCCGCGGCGGGCGCGCTTGCTGCGGTGACGGCCATGCGTGCGTCCCCCTACTTCCGGATGCGCGGGTCGAGCCTGCTGTAGAGCAGGTCCGCGGCGAGGTTGGCGACCACCACGCACGAGGTGATGATGATGAGCAGCCCCTGCAGGAGGGGGTAGTCGCGGTAGTTGACCGCGTCTAGCAGCAGACCGCCGACCCCCTTGTAGACCAGGACCTGTTCGACGAAGATCGCGCCGCCGACGAGGGTTCCGAAGGAGATCGCGATCTGGGCGACCAGCGGCAGGACGGCGTTGCGGCCGACGTAGGCGGTGGCGATGCGGCCGTCCCGGAGTCCGCGGGCCCGGGCGACGGTCACGTAGTCCTCGCTGAGCACCTCGGTGGTGGAGGCCTTCATGATGAGCATCCAGGTGCCGATGATGGCGAGCACGTAGGTGAGGATCGGCAGGGCCGCGTGGAAGAACGCGTCGCCGACGAACTCGGCGGTGAAGCCGGGTTGGACGCCGGGGCTGAGGGTGCCTCGGAGCTCGATCGGGTTGAACCAGCCCAGGTACATGCCGCCGACGACGACGAGCACCATCGCGATGAGGTAGTTCGGGACGGCGCCCAGGACCGAGGCGAGGACGCTGAGGACGTGGTCGAGCAGCCTGTTGCGGCGGTAGGCCATGACCATGCCGAGGGCGAGGCCCAGGGCGATGGCGGCGAGGGTCCCGACACCGATGCTGAAGAGGGTCCAGGGGAGGTAGGCGCCGATGGCGTCGGTGACGCTGTAACCGGGGCGGTTGATGGTGTCGCCGAGGTCGAGGGTGAGGAGCCCGCGGATGAACTCCCACCACTGCCGGAGGAGGGAGGCGTCGGGGTCGTAGGCCAACGAGTTCATCGCGATGGCCCGGGCCTCGTCCATCGACATGCCGCCCTGGGTGAGGCGCCCCGCCATCACGTCGATGGGGTCGCCCGGCATCGCGCGGCCCAGGAAGAACGTGGCGTTGGCGACCACGAAGACCACGACGAGGGCCTTGCGGACCTTCACGAAGACGTAGTTGCGCCAGAGCCGGTCCAGGACGGTTCTCGGCTTCCGGGGGGCTGCGGGCCCGGTTTCACCGGTGTCCGGTGGCGGGGCGGCCGCGGTTTCGGTGGCCACGGAGCTCCTTCGAGCAGGGGGGGCGGCGGTGCTGTGGGGACCATCTTTTTTTATTAGGAAACTTTCCTAATAAAACATCACGGTAGCCCCACCCCTGTGGCGCACACCACCCCCGTGACCAAACGGCGTCTTCTACGCGACCCGATCGGCATCACGAAAAGAATAAAAAATGACAAACACCCCATACGGCCAAGCGATTCGTGACCGCATCCGGCCAGGCGCCCTTTGCCGGTCCCGCCACCGGAGGCGGTACACGCCGCCAAGGCACGACGACGGCCCGCGCCATCGGATGGCGCGGGCCGCTCACGTTCCGCGGGTTGCCGGAGGTTACGGGTCCTAGAGGCTGGAGCCCTCCAGGGAGCCGGTGGTCCGCTCGCCGAACTGACCGACGAGGCAGAGGTACTCGCGGTCGCCCGCCGCCCAGCCCTCCTCCATCGGGAAGAGCGTCTGGAGGTTCAGCGCCGACTCCTCGACGGGAATCCCGACGAAGGCCGTGAAGGCCTCGTGGCAGCCCTCGTTGACCAGTGCGACGACCTCGTCCTCGCCCGGGTAGTCGAGCCCGCTGTCCAACGAACCCCCGTGGTAGACCTCGAGGTCGTGCGGCTCCGAGCAGTCGATGATCGGCACGGTGCTGACGGAGTCGTCGTAGCCGACCTCCATCTCGTTCAGGCAGTCCCCCACGACCAGCACGTTGACGTCCTGGTCCTCGGGATCGACGGTCGGCTCCGGTGTCTCGGTCGGCTCGGGCTCCGGCGCCTGGGTGGGTTCCCCGGTCTCCGTCGGCTCCGGCTCCGCCACCGGGGAGGGTTCGACGCCGTCGTTGCTGAAGGCCGGCGGCAGCAGGGGCAGACCGCACGCCGAGAGGGACAGGGCGGCACCGGTGGCCGCGGCCGCCAGGGCGATACGGCCGGGCAGGGGGTGGCGCGCTTCGGACAACATGACTGCTCCACTGGATCGTTGGTCGCACACCGACGAGGAAGAGGGGATCGGCGTCACCTGTCCAGATGCGCCCGGGAGGGAGAAGGTTTCGTCCCGTCCGCGAACCGGCTACGGCAGGGGGTCCGGTTCGCGGACGGGGGGCGGGCCGGGCCGTCGGCCACGGACCCGCTGCCGCCGACCGGGTCAGCGGTTGGAGCCCGCCAGGCTTTCGCTGAGGGTCTCTCCGGGAGCGTGGAGGTAGCAGAGGATCTCGCGGTCGTCGAACTCCGACCACCCCTGCTGAGTGGGCGTGAGAGCCCACGCCTCGAGCTCGGACTCCTCGAAGCCGACACCGACGTAGTCCGTGAAGGTCTCGCGGTAGCAGGCCTCGTCCATGGCCTCCTCCATCTCCTCGTTGCTCGGGAAGTCGCCGTCGGGCATGTCCACGGTGTGGAAGACCTCGGAGTCGTGCGGCTCCGAGCAGTCGACCACGGGAACGTTGCTGACCTCGCCCTCGGAGAAGGCGGCGTCCATCTCGCTCTCGGTGAAGCAGTCTCCGACCACGAGTTCATGGATGTTGCCGGACCCGAGGAGTGCGTTGATCGGGGCACAGGCGGAGAGGCTGACGACCGCGCCGACGGCGAGGGCCGTACGGGAGGCGGCGCGGACAGCGGGGGATGTGGGCATGAGGGTGCTCCGGATTTTCTTCATGAAGGGAATCTCGCCGAGAGGATCGGCGGACGTGAAAAGATTTCACCAGAAGATGGGCGATGTCAATCTGGTTTTGAACCATCACTAATAACTCACGAGTGAATACACATTGTGATTGAACGAAGTCATAACAACGTGCCTGACCTGGGAAACGCCATCGTTACAGGACCGGACCCCGAACGGGTTCACGACCTCCGGGACTGACCGGGAAAGCAGCGGGAAAAGGTCCGGGCGAACCGGTTCCGTGATTTTCCGGCAGTGGAAAGCGGGGGTCACCCGAGATCATCCCGCGCCGCCACGACATTCCCCGGCGCGCGCTGCCGCGTCGGGGGCGAGCGGACCGAGCACCGGCGCCGCCGGGGACGTCCGGCCGGAGGGCGGGGTGGTGGGACGCGAAAAACCCCGGCCGGTGGACGTGGTGTCCTCCGACCGGGGTCTCGTACTGTGCGCCATCAGGGACTCGAACCCCGGACCCGCTGATTAAGAGTCAGCTGCTCTGACCAACTGAGCTAATGGCGCCCGTCTCCGCCCGGACCCTGCGGTCCTCGGCGGCAACGGAGTTAACTCTACCGGAACTTCGGAGTGCCGGGAGCCATCACGGGCACGGTGTGTGCCAGGACACGGGGCGGCCGGGTGGGCCCGGAGGGCCGGACCGGCGGACTGCCGCTCCGGAGCACCTACGCACCCCGGAGCGGGACCGCCGCACACACGAAAGACCCCGGCCGGGGACGTGGTGTCCTCCGACCGGGGTCGTGTTCTGTGCGTCATCAGGGACTCGAACCCCGGACCCGCTGATTAAGAGTCAGCTGCTCTGACCAACTGAGCTAATGACGCCCGCCTCCGCCCGGACCCTGCGGTCCTTCGCGGCAACGGAGTTAACTCTAGCAGGACCGAAGGGTGGCCGCGAACAGGTTTCGGGGTCGGCCGGGGTCGGACCCGTCACACCGCGGCTCTCGCCTGAACCCGCACGTCACGCGAGGACTCGGGCACCTAGAGGAAGGCGATGACCAGGGCGGCGATAATGGCGATGGCCAGAACGACACCGACGCCCGCCAGTGCCATCGGCAGGATCGGGCGGCGCGGGGCCTCCTCGGGCTCGGGGTTTTCGTCGACGAAACGGCGGAAGTGCTGCGTGGTACCCGCCGGGTCCATGTTGGGATCGTTGTTCTGCGTCATGGCCCTGACACTAGCGACTCATCCGACCACTGAGCACCCCCCGAAGCAGATCCGGTGGATCTCCGAACCCTCCGTTGGGGCGAACGGGACCCGGACTTTCCGAAAATCCCTCGCCGCCGTCCTCACCGCCGACCCCATGGGCAGGCGGAACTCCCCAGGATGAAAGCCGGCCGTAAGACCGGCCCCGAAGACTCGGCCCGGGGGCGGAGCCCGGTCGGTACTTCCCCGCGGCCGTGCCCGCCCCTGCCGCCGCCACCGCCCGGACCGGTCCGGGCGCGCCGCGCGGGTACGCTCCGCCCACCTGCCCGGAGACTTTCTGAGCTGGGAGCACGCCAGCGGGCCGGGACACTTGCCGTGCGGACCGTCCCTTGAAATCCTGGATTCTCCCGGTTTTTCCCGTCAGTGCGTTGACTCTGAACCACGACCGAAAGAAACTTTCCTCCATGGCGCAAACTCCGAAGCCTTCCGGCGACCGTCCGAGCCGGGGTGATGCCTCCCGGTCACAGGTCCCCACGACGGTCCTCCGGATCCGGTCGTTGCTTCCCTCCCTGGCCCCCGCCGAGCGACGGGTGGCGCAACGGGTCATCGACGACCCCGAACGGGCCGCGGCCTCCTCGATCACCCAGCTGGCCAAGGACTGCGCGACCTCCGAGGCCACGGTGATCCGGTTCTGCCGCACCATCGACTTCAGCGGCTACCGGGAACTGCGGCTGGCACTGGCCACCGAAGCCGGACAGGCCCGGGGCGCCCGTACCGACACCCCCGAGCTGGCCAGCGACATCAACCCCGACGACACCCTGGTGACCGTCGTCCAGAAGATCGCCTACACCGACGCGCGCGCCGTGGAGGAGACCGGCGCCGCCATGGACGTGGAGGTCCTGCGTGCGGCCATCGACGCCATGTCGAACGCGCGGCGGATCGACGTGTACGGGGTGGGGGCGAGCGCGTTCGTGGGCGCCGACCTCCAGCAGAAGCTGCACCGGATCGGCCTGACGTCGTTCGCCTGGTCGGACGCGCACGTGATGCTGACGAGCGCGGCCCTGTTGGGGGAGGGCGACGTCGCGATCGGTATCTCGCACAGCGGAACCACCATCGACACCGTCCAGGCGCTGACCGAGGCGGGCCGCCGGGGCGCACGGACGGTGGCGATCACCAACTTCCCCCGGTCCCCGATCGGGTTCGCCGACCACGTGCTCACCACCGCGGCCCGGGAGACCCTGTTCCGCTCGGGGGCCACGGCCTCCCGTCTGGCCCAGCTGACGGTGGTGGACTGCCTCTTCGTGGGGTTGGCGCAGATCCGCTACACGGACAGCCGGACAGCTCTGGAGACCACCTACGAGGCGGTGCGCGGGCTGCGGCTCAGCGACGACCGCAGACGTCGGCGGAGCGAGGCCCCCGCGGCCCGGGACGGCGGCGGGAACCCGGCAGCCCGTACCGACGGCAACGACGGCACCACCGGAAACGACGACTGACCCGCCACCCGCGTCGGTTCCGTGGTCCGCTCGTCCGGGCGCGGCCCGGTGCGGCCGAACGGAAGGACGAACACGGGTGCGGACCGGACAGGAGAGCGCAGTGCACGGCGGCAGGGAACAGACCCCACAGGACCGGGGACCGGGCGACCGGGACTCCGAGGGCGGCGAAGCCGTGATCGTGCGGGCGCCCACCGAGGCCCGCAACCCCGACACCTACGACATCGACCTGCTCCCGGCCCTGGACGTCCTCCGGAAGATCAACGCCGCGGACGCCACCGTCGCGGCAGCCGTGGGCGCGGTGCTGCCGGAGCTGGCCCGTGCCGTGGAGCTGGGGGTGGCCGCGTTGGAACGGGGGGCGTCCATCCACTACTTCGGAGCCGGCACCTCGGGGCGGATCGCGGCCCAGGACGCCGCGGAGCTCCCCCCGACCTACGGTGTGCCCGCGGAGTGGGTGGTGGCCCACCACGCCGGCGGCGGCGAAGCCCTGGTCCGCGCCGTGGAGGGGATCGAGGACGACTGGGAGTCGGGGCGGATCGACGCCGCGGGGGTGGCCCCCGGTTCGCTGGCGGTCGGCCTGGCCGCGAGCGGACGGACCCCCTACGTGGGCGGCGCCCTGGAGGCTGCCCGGGAGAAGTCGGCCGGCACGGTACTGATCAGCGCGAACCCCGACGCCCCGTTGGCCGCGGTCGCCGACGTGCACGTGGGTGTGTCCACGGGGGCCGAGGTGATCGCCGGTTCGACCCGGATGAAGGCGGGGACCGCGCAGAAGCTGCTGCTGAACGCGTTCTCGACCGCGGTGATGGTGCGCATGGGGCGGACGTACTCGAACCTGATGGTGGGCGTGGACGCCAGCAACGGCAAACTCCGCGGCCGGGTGGTCACCATCCTGGTCGAGGCCACCGGCTCGGAGGAGCAGGCGTGCGCCGAGGCGCTGACGGCGGCCGGGGGAGACACCAGGGCGGCGTTGGTTTCACTGTTGGCCGGGGTGGACGCCACAACCGCGGCGGGGGCTCTGGAGAAGGGCCGGGGCCGGGTGCGTGCGGCCCTGACCGAACTGGGGCTGCCCGGCCGACCGGCCCCGGAGTCCTGAGGCCCCGGAGCCGGTCGGCGGCCGGTCAGCCGTCCAGGGCCGCACCGATCAGTCCCAGGGGCGGCGAACCGAGCTCCAGCAGGGCGCGGTGGAAGCGCGGCAGCGAGAAGCC
This sequence comes from Nocardiopsis sp. iso_40, assembly GCF_056173285.1. Classification (NCBI taxonomy): domain Bacteria; kingdom Bacillati; phylum Actinomycetota; class Actinomycetes; order Streptosporangiales; family Nocardiopsidaceae; genus Nocardiopsis; species Nocardiopsis sp. iso_40. The sequence continues at coordinate 4,636,536 of NZ_CM149666.1, forward strand.
GCTCCCCCACTGCTGCCGTGCGCGTTCACGCAGCGCCAGGATCTCCAGCTTCCCCCAGGTGTAGCGGCCGTAGGTGGGGTCGAAGGTGGCCCGCTGCGCCTCGGCCACCGCCGCCGGGCCCTGGAGCGGGGTGTCCTCGGCGAAACGCGCCGCGCCCTCCTCCACCCTCATCCGTCCGGTGTGCATGCCGATGGCCACCGACAGCCGGGTGACGCGGATGAGGGCCTCGATCCACACCCCGATCTCGTAGTGGTCGGCGGTCCAGCCGGGGTCGCCGACCCGTGCGGCCGCGTACTCCCCGAACCCCTCCTCCAGGCACATCTCCTCGGCGTAGTGCGCCCAGCCCTCGGCGAAGGTCATGGACTGCAGGGCGCGCCGAACCGGGCTCGGCGCCCGGCGCAGGGCACGCCCGTGGGAGTAGTGGCCTGGGGCGACCTCGTGGACGCTCACCGCGGGGAGGGTGGTGTGGCTGAACTGCTCCAGCCACTCCGCGGCCTCCTCCTCCGACAGCTCGGGGGCGGGCGGGGTGATGTAGTAGAACGACGGGGTGTCCCGCTCCCAGGGACCGGACCACGCCATCATCGCGGTGGCCCAGCGCATGGCGGGCGGCGGCACGTCGACCCTGCACTCGCCGTCGCCGTAGGGCGCGAGTCGGCGCTCCTCGGTGAAGTCGACGGCGATCCCGGTCCACCGGCGGGCGGCGTCGAGGACCCCCTCGGTGTCGGGGTGCCCGCGGGTGAGTTCGCGGCTGAACTCCATCGGGTCGCGCCCCGGGGCGAGGCGCCCGGTGGCCTCGGCGAGCCTGGCCCGCAGCCGGTCGCGCTCGGCGTCGGCGCGCGCGGCGAGGTCGGTGAGGTCGACCTCCACGGCCTCCCCGGTCCCCATCAGGAGGCTGAGCGCCTCAGCGCCCAGGCTGGCGTCCTCCGAGCCGTTCTCGACGGCCTCCGCCACATGCGCGACCAGCCTGGCGTGGGCCGTCAGGGCGTCGCTGCGCACGTCGTCGGGGAGGTCGCCCGGGAGGCCCTCGGCGACTCCGCGCACAGCACCGAGCAGGGAACGCGCGACGGGCGCGGAGAGCCGGTCCAGCGCGGCGACGGCGTTGTCGGCCAGGGTCGGCCAGAGCTTCAGGTGAGCGATCCGCGCGGCGTCGCGCTCGGCCCTGGGCGCGTACTCGCGCTCGTAGGAGGAGACGTCCATCTCACCGATGTGGTGGAGCGGGTTCCTCCGGTGCCACTCCAGCTCGCCCAGTTCGAAGCGCAGCCCCGCCTCGGCGGCGCTCAGGTGTGCCTCGTCGTGCGGGTCGTCCAGGGGCGCGCCGCCCAGGGTCTCCAGGCCGGCGCGAACGCCCCGCGGGGACAGGTCGGCGGCCCTGCCGTCGTACTCGTGCATCCCCGCGCCCTCCCGCATGGCCCCGGGGGTCAGGTCGGCGATCGCCCGCAGTCGCGGCGGGAGTTCGTCATGGTGGTGTGCAGACATGCGGCGACCCTAACGTTCCTCGTGTCGGCGCACACCCGGGTTCTCCGGCGGTGCGCCCCCACCACGCGGACCGCGCCCCCGCTCCACCGCACGCGCGCCCGGGCTGGCGGAGCCCGACCGGAACCCGATCAGTTCCCGGGGCGTCTCCCCCCTTGTGACGACCTCCGAGAACCCCGCCGCCGAAGAGCCCCGATCCGCCGTTCCCGACCGGGCCCGGGAGCCCGCTCCCGCCCAGGGGCCCGGGCCCGTAGCCGCTCCCCCGGCCTGGCGCCGACGGCTCGCCCTGCTGACCGCGGCGTTCACGGTGCTGGCGTGCGTGCCGTTCGTGTGGGTGCTGGTCTCCACCGACGGCCAGCGCCACACCGCGGGTTCGGTGCCCGACCGGCCCGTGGCCATCGTCCTGGGAGCGGGTGTGCGTCCCGACGGTCTGCCCAGCCACCTGTTGGCCCAGCGCCTGGAACTGGCGGTGGAACTGTACGAGGCGGGCAGTGTCCAGGCGGTTCTGGTGACCGGCGACAACGGCGTCGAGCACTACAACGAGACCGACACCATGGCCGAGTACCTGATCGGCCGGGGCGTACCCGAGGGCCGGGTGGTCGGCGACTACGCGGGCTTCTCCACCTGGGACTCGTGTGTGCGGGCCAGGGAGGTGTTCGGGGTGGAGGAGGCCACGGTGCTCACCCAGGACTTCCACCTGCCGCGTGCGGTGCGGCTGTGTCGGGCCGCGGGGATCGACACCGTCGGAGTGGGCGACTCCAGCCTGCGGGAGCGGAGGACCGCCACGGTCTACGGGTGGGCCCGGGAGGTGCCCGCGGCGGTGGCGGCCCTGGGCACGGTCGTGTTCCGGCCCGACCCCGTGTTCCTCGGTGACTACGAGAGCGGTGTGGACGAGGCCCTGGCCGGAGCCGCCGAGGAGGCGGCCGGGGCCGAGGGCTCCGGAGACTCCTAGGGGCGTCCCCGACCGCCGTGTTCCTGCCCGGCGCGGGGCCGTCCGCCGTCAGCGGCCCCCGCCGAACAGGCGGCCGAGGAGGCCGGTGGGCGCCTGCTGCTGGGGCTGCTGCCGCTGCGGTGCCGCGGCCGCGGTCCCCTCCTCGGCCTCGGGTTCGGGCTCCACACCGACCAGGGCGCAGAACTCCTCCGCGTTGTCCGGCAGTGCCCAGGCGCTGAGGGTCGCGGTGAACTCCTCGTCCTGCCATGCCGAGGCGGGCAGTTCCGCGATGGCCCACAGGACCTTCAGCGTCTCCTCGTCGTAGTCGGCCTGGGCGTGCTCCTCGACCGTGTACCCCCTGGAGCGGGGGCCGAGGACGATCTCCAGGCCGACCCCGGTGACCAGGGCGCGCGACTCCTCCTCGCCCTTGATCAGGCCGGGCAGGATGTCCAGGCGCAGGCGGCGGGCGCGGTCTCCGGCGCGGCCCAGCGCCAGGAACCCCAGGACCTGGGGCGAACGGTTGCCGCAGTGCGGCCACGACTCGTTGAACAGACCCTCGTAGCCCATGGAGGTGCCGCCGCCGCGGCCGATCCTGCGCAGCCCTTCGCGCGGGGTGTTCTCCCCGTGGATGAGGACCAGGGCCACCGAGGCGGCGAAGGAGTTGTAGAGGTTGCCGCCTGCCATCTGGTGGACCAGGCCGACGGTGGTGTCGACGTCGGAGGGGTCGGCGACCAGGCCGAGGGCGAACAGTTCGGCGGGCAGCGGCTCGCCGCTGTCCAACCCCTGGGTCATCACCTCGCGCATCGAGGTGGGGGCCTTGGGCGCCGGGCGCAGGTCCTTGGCGAGCAGCACCTGGGAGGCGCCGGTGATCTCGGCGGAGATGCGCTCGGCGTCGGCGGGCAGGAAGCCCAGCAGGTAGCTGACCCACTCCCCCGCTCGGTCCAGTCCGCCGCGGTTGGCGCCGCCGTGGAGGAGGGCGACCAGGTCGGGGACCCGGGCGAGGACGGCCTCGTAGGTGTCCAGCTCGGCCCGCAGGAGTTCGGCGCCGTCGTCGGCCTCCATCACGGCGAGGCGGTTGCGCATCCGGTGGTACTGCTGCTCGTCGGGCGCCTCCTCCATCCAGGTGCGGTACTGCGCCCGCACCTTCTCGGCGTCGTTGGAGGTGGCCCAGGCCACCTCGTCACGCCACTGGTCGAGGTCCCGGTGCTGGGGAAAGCGGTCCTCGGCGTGCGCGCTGACCAGCTCCAGCAGGAGGCTGAGGGGACGCCAGCGGTCGACGGGCTGGGTGGCCTCGTCGGTCGCGATGTCGACCAGCCGGTCCACGGCCCTGGGGGCGGCCCGGTGTCCGGGGGCGGGGAAGTGGATGATGTCGTGGAGGTCGGACAGGGCGCTGTCGCTGGTCGCGACCTGTTCGAGCAACTCGGGGACGCGCTCGCCGCCCTCGGGCGCCAGGGCGGCCCAGTCCACGTTCTCCGTGTTGTCGTGTGCTTCGTTTCCCGTGGTCGCGTTCATGCGCCCGATTATCCCGGCTCAGGGGTTCTAAGCGAATCGGCTCCGGGGTCGTGCTTCTCACCGGGCCCCGGGGAATCCTCCGCCGTGTTCCGCCCCGACTGCCGGGCCCGTTCCGGGGCGGACGGGTGTCGGGGCCGTCCGTTATCGTGCCCGTATGCCCGTTCCCCCTCGTCTTCCGCCACCGGCCGGTCTGCGCATCGTGCGCGGGGACGCCACGAGTCCGCAGGCTCCGGGCCCCAAGATCATCGCCCACGTGTGCAACAACCGGGGCGGCTGGGGCAGGGGATTCGTCCTGGCCTTGTCCCGTCGCTGGCCCGAACCCGAACGCGACTACCGCGCCTGGCACCGCGAGCGCGCCCGCAACGACTTCGCGCTCGGGGCCGTGCGGCTGATCCGGGTCAGACCCGACACCTGGGTGGCGAACATGGTCGCCCAGCACGGCACGCGCCGCGGCAGCGGCGGCCCGCCCATCCGCTACGAAGCGGTGGGCTCCTGCCTGCGCGCGCTGGCGCCCCGGGCGCTCGAACTCGGTGCCACCGTGCACATGCCCCGGATCGGCTGCGGGCTGGCCGGCGGCAGGTGGGACCGCATCCAGCCCCTCGTGGAGCGGGAGCTCCTGGCCCGCGGCGTCGGGGTGACGGTCTACGACACCGACTGACCGGAGCGGGGGCGGCGTCGCAGACCGTGCCGTCCGCGCCTGCGAGCCGCCCCGTCCGCGCCGCTAGGCGTCCTTGTCGGTGAGCTCCCCGTTCGCGGGTTCGGGGCGCAGGACGGCGTCGCGCAGGGCCTTCGCGGCCGCTCCGAGTTCCCGTGCGTAGCCGATGAGGGTGGACCTGCGGCGGGAGCCGAGGCTGGGGTCGCCCACCCCGACGGCGTCGATCCCGGCGGCCCGGGCCAGGGAGACGGTGCGGGGCAGGTGGAAGGACTGGGTGACCATGGTCGCCGCATCGACCCCGTAGAGCTCCCGGACCCGCACGCAGGTGTCCCAGGTGCGGTACCCGTGCGGATCGGCCGTCACCAGCTCGGCGGGGACGCCCTGTTCCACGAGGTAGTCGGTCATGGTGTCGGTCTCGCGGCGGGAGACCTCGCGGTTGTCGCCGGAAACCAGGACCCGGTTGACCTTGCCGGCCGCCACCAGCCGAACGGCCAGGTCCAGGCGGCGGGCGAGCAGGGGAGAGGGCCCGTCGGACCAGGCCGCGGCGCCGAGCACCACGGCGACCGGCCGGTGCGGGACGGTGTCGACGGTGCCGCGCCGGCCCGTGCTGGCGAGGTAGGTCCAGGCGAAGGGGCCGAGCCCGAGAGCGCACACCCCAGCGCCGATCGCCGCGATCCACATACCCACTGACCCGTGACCTCCCGCTCTCCGCGCGGCCCCTGCCGCGCCCCACCATCATGGCGCACGGGGGGAGCCCTCGGTCCGGTTCGTCACGGTCGTCCCGGGGTGCTTAACCGCTCGGCACGGGTCGTCCGTGCGGGGGCGTCGGGGTCAGCCGAAGAGGTCGGCCCACCCGCCCTGCTTCTTGTGCCGCACCCGGAGGGTGCCGCCCTGGCTCTTGCCGGTGATGACGAAGTGCGGCGCGTTCGGGCGGCGGATGGAGTCGATGTCGGAGCGCAGGCTGCCGAACCAGGAGGAGTCGACGTCGACCTCGGCGGTGGCGCCCTCGGGCAGGATCAGGTCCGCGCTGCCCCAGGAGGTGTCCAGCCAGACCTCCACGACGGGGGTGGTGAGCTGGGCCTGGCGGAAGTCGAGTTTGGTGTTGTTGAAGCGGGCGTCGACCTCGACCCGGTGGGGGACGGTCCACTCCCCCTTGCGCACGACGGGGTGGCCCTGGGCCTTGAGGACCAGCGGCTGTCCGCCCACGAGGGGGCCCGCACCGAAGGCCGGGAGCGTGGCGCCCGCGGCTGGCCGGGCGATCTCGGGGCTGCTGATGCCGCCCGCCCCGGCGGGGAGGTCGAACACGATGGGTTCGAGGTCGGCGTAGGTCTTGGCGGCGTAGACCGCGCTGAGGCGTTCGTCCAGTTCGTCGAGGTCCAGACGCCCCTCGCCCGCGGCCTCGCGCAGGATCTCGGCGACCTGGTCGCGTTCGGCGTCCGAGATACGCATGCGGCTCTTGTCGTTGGGGGACACGTGCTCGGCCCGCTCCTTCCACCCGGTTGGTCGCGTCCAACGTTAGAGCATGGTTCGCGCGCGCAGGGAGCCGCGAACCCGGCGGAGCGGTCGGCGGCCGGGGACGGTTCTGTCACAGCCGTGGGGCAGGATGTCGGGAAAGGTCGGCCGGAGTCCCCGCTTTGGACGGTACCGGGACTGGGTACCGCTTCTCTAGGGTGGTTGAGGACTCTGCCGGGGTAGGACGGACCCCGGCAGAGTCCTGAACCACGCGTACTGCTTCCCCCGGGTGTGTCCACGATCCCGCACCGCGCCGCTTCCCGCACAGAGCGTGTCCGCAACCGGCCAGACAGCGATATCGCGGCACCGCAGTCCCGTGTTTCCCGCCTCTTTCCCGACCCGGGAGCCCTCCTTTCCCGCCCCGGGGAGCCTTCCTCGGTTTCGGCCTCCCCGCCCCCTGCCGGGCCGATCCGCCTCCCCACCCGGTCGGAACAGGCTCACGCCCACTCGGGGTCCGAGTTTCGGTCAGCAATATAACCGCCCTTTCGGCCACCACCGCACCCCAAGGAAGCGCAGGTCACGGAAAGCCTTCCCCAGCCCCGTGGAAAAGCCACGGAACGATCTCGAACACCCTTGCGTAAAACATCATTTGAACTGCGCAGACACGGAACCGCAAGCGATCCGGGGAGCTGCCGAGAATCGTCCCCCGAGCGGCGTTTGCCCAAATTCCACGGCGAGCATGTCTCAGGTGTGAGCGAAGCCCGAAAACAGGCTTTCCCGTACACGAGGACCACCCGCTCCGAACGTCCGCTCCGACCGTCCAGAAGAGCCGCCACCAGGTCGAAGACCGGAGGAATCCACAACGTGTCCGCCCTCGCGATCGCACCGACGTTTCTCAGCGACTTCACCCGCCTCACCCCCGACGTCCAGCTCGACACCCTGGCCGTGATGCGCGCCTACCAGGCGGGTGACCGTCCCGGGCTGGAGTCCGTCGCCGGCGCCGCCGACCCCCGGGTCCGGGTCGTCACCATCGCCCGTGACTGGTCCGGCGTCGTCGTCCCCGACCCCGACGCCGCCCCCGGACCCGATGAGGCCGAGGAGGCCGGCTCCGACGACCCGCCCTACCGGCTGCTCACCGTACGACCGCGTGCCGAGGCCCTCCGCTACGCCCGGAGCCTGCGGCCGGAAACCCTGCCAGACGCCCCCGCCGGGGCGGACGCCGCCGCCCCCGCCCCGGTCGGCCCGCCCGAACTCGCCGGCGCGCTCAACGCCCCCTTCGCCCAGTGGCAGATCACCCTGCACCCGGACCAGCACCAGGTGACCGAGGGCCACTTCAACGGATCGGTCCAGGTCACCGGGGGTCCCGGAACCGGCAAGACCGTGATGGCACTCCACCGCGCCGCGCACCTGGCCGAACTGGACGCGGCGGCCCACCCCGAGGACGCCCGCGAGTCCGTACTGCTCACCACCTACAACCGCGGGCTGGCCCAGTCCCTGGCGGAGCGGCTCGACCAGCTGCTGCCCGACCCCAGCACGCGCTCCCGGGTGCGGGTGTCCACCATCGACAGCCTCGCGCGCACGGTCGTGCAGTCGCACACCGGTGTGGCGCCCCGCATGGCGAGCAGGGACGAACTGGCCCAGCGCTGGCGTGCGGTCGCCCTCGCCGACGGACTGCCCTTCTCCGGGCGCTTCCTGGTCGACGAGTGGGAGCAGGTCATCCTGGCCAAGGGCCTGGAGCTGCTGCCCGACTACATCCGGTGCGAGCGCAGCGGCCGCGTCCAGCACCTGGCGCCCGAGCACCGTCGCCAGGTCTGGGAGACGATTCGGCGCTACGCGGGTGCGATGCGGGTGGAGGGCCTGTGGTCCTACCCGCAGCTGGCCGGTGAGGCCGCCCGCATGCTGGGCCGGTCCGGGCCGCTCTACCGGCACGTGGTGGTGGACGAGGCCCAGGACCTGCATCCGACGCAGTGGCGGATGCTGCGCGCCGCGGTCCCGGAGGGCCCCGACGACCTGTTCATCGTGGGCGACCCGCACCAGCGGGTGTCCGACAACCGGGTTTCCCTGGCCTCGCTCGGCATCAACGTGCGCGGCCGCGGCCACCGGCTGCGGGTCAGCTACCGGGTCACCCAGGAGATCCTGGACTGGAGCATGCCGGTCCTGGGCCGCCGGTCCGCCCTGGGGATGGACGACGACGCCGACACCCTGGCCGGGTACCGCTCGCTGCTGCGCGGGCCGGCGCCGGTGGTGCGCGGCTGCGCCAGCCGGGCCGAGGAGCTCAACGCGCTGGGCGAGTGGGTCCGGGTGTGGTTGGAGGCCGGGGTGAACCCGAGCGAGATCGCGGTGGCCGGGCGCAACCACTGGGTGGTGCGCGGCATCGCGAAGGAGCTGGAGGCCCGCGGGGTGGCGACCACGCCGTTGGAGGGGGCCGGAGCCCTCTCGGCGGTCCGGGTCGGGACGATGCACCAGCTGAAGGGCCAGGAGTTCCGTTGCGTGGCCCTGCTCGGGGTGAGCGAGCACCTGCTCCCGCCCAGGGCCGCGCTCGAGGCGGCCGAAGGCGACCAGGTGGCGTTGGAACACGTCTACCAGCAGGAACGGACACTGCTGTTCGTGGCCTGCACCCGGGCCCGGGACGCGCTGTACGTGTCGCACGTGGGCCAGCCCAGCCAGTTGATCTCGCAGGAGTGGTGACCGGGTCAGGGCGCCCGGACCGGGTGCCCTGAGCCGCCCGGCCGCACACGGCAGGACGGGGGCACCGCGTTCACGGTGCCCCCGTCCCCTGCCTGCGTGCTCTCCCCGCGGGTCCGGCGGGAAGGTTCGAGGTGGTCAGGCGCCCCCGCCGTACTGGCCGTCCAGGTCGGGGATGGTCATGGTGTCGGAGGACGCCATCGGGTTGGCCACGTCCACATCGGTGACGTACATGATCGGGAGCAGGAGCGGCGGCGGGAAGTCCGGGGTGAAGGTCAGTGGGATACCGAGGATCCGCACGTGCATTCGGGTCACGTGCATCTCCACGTCACCGGTGAGGTTCATGGTGGGCAGGCCGAGGCTTCGGCGCGCGCCCGCGTCGTCGAACCACAGTTCGCCGTTGCTGACGTCACCGCTGCTCATCGTGAGCCGGAGGTAGCGCCGGGGGCCGTCGGCGGTCGGGCACTCGACCACGCCCCCGTACCAGGCTCCGTACATGGTGAGGCTGTCGGCGGTGAGACCGGAGTCCCGGACCGACCCCCGGAAGCAGTCGTAGTCGGAGTCGACCATGACCTCCGGGAGATCGTCCTCCTCCTCGGCGGCCTGGCACGCAGTGACCGCGTCGAGGAACTCCTCCTCGTCCTCGACGACGGCGGCGTCTCCGACCCGCAGTTCGCACTCCTCGGGGTTGCCCTCCTCGGGCTCCTCGGCGGCCTCCTCGTCCTCGGGGCCCTCCTCCTCGCCGTCGGTCTCCTCCCCGTCCGGGCCCCCGGAGCCGTCCCCGTCGGGGGCGGTCCCATCGGGTTCCTCGGAAGGCTCCCCGGAGGGCTCCTCGGAGGGCTCCTCGGAAGGCTCCCCGGAGGGTTCCCCGGACGGCTGTTCCTCGGACTGCTCACCGTCGTCGGGGAAGAACCAGTCCCAGGGCCAGCCCGCGGCGGGGGCAGGCGCCGAGGCGAGGGTGACGGCCGCGGCGAGCGGCAGGGCGACCGCGGCCAGGGGCCGGTGCCCCCCGCGCGGATCGGTGACGGTCGAGGCCCGGTGGGACCCGGGGCCGTCGTCCTCGGACGCTTCGGCGCGGGTTTCGGTGCCGTCTCCGGCGGAGGGTTCGTCGTCCTCCGGCCCGGGGTCCGCGGGGTCCTCCTCGCGGCCCCCGGTGTCATCGGGGGCCGGTGCGCCCGCCCGGCGGCGCCTGCGGGGGCGCCGCCGGACGTGGGGGGCCCACGCGAACATGAGAGCTCCGCCGACGATGCCGAGCAGCATCCCGATGACGAACCCACCGAAGTTGGAGGTCACGAAGGAGACCAGCGCGAGCATGAGTCCGACCAGGCCGAAGAACACGTGCTGTGCGGGCTGGAGCCAGCCCAGCACGCCGAGCGTGATCAGCAGGAGGGCGATCAGGGCGCCGGAAACCCCGGCGATGCCCGCGTAGATGATCAGGTCGATCGGCAGGATCAGGCTCTGCGCGGCCGGTGCGACCAGCAGCTCGACTCCGGCCGCGATGAGGAGGACGCCGCCCCAGAACGGACGGGTCCGTCGCCAGTCACGGAACCGTCCCCATCCCGAGCGGAGCAGGGTCAGTGGGTGGGCCATGGGATCAGAAGCACTCGTGGTTGCCGGGCTTGACCGCCAGGTTCAGCCCGGTCATCCGGAGCGAACCCGAGCTGACCGCCCACGAGGTCATCTCCATGTCGGAGACGGTGATGGAGTCGGCCTGGAGGCCGAAACCGCCCTCGGGCCCCTGCCCGTTCTCCGCCTTGTCCAGGGTGCTGGCGTCACGGCCGATCTCGATGGCGCTGAACTCGGCGTTGCCCTGGAGCTGTTCGATGTCGATGACCATGTTGCTGCCCTCGACCGGGCTTTCGGCACCCGCGTTGATCACCAGGGTGGCCTCACCGATCGGCAGGTCCCACAGGGAGGACAGGCACAGGTTCTCCAACTCGGAGGAGTTGACCGTGGACAGGCCGACCGCGCGGGAGGAGCCGTCCACCGAGTTGGCGACATCGCCGTACTGGCTGAAGCCGCTCCCGGAGAACGAGTCCGCGGACAGCTTGAAGCTGTCCCCGGAGACCGCGAAGGAGGCCGCGAGAAGACCCTGGGTGGTCATCCCGCCGAGAACCGCGGCCGCCACGAAACCGGGGACCGCGACGAGGGCGAACCTGCGCCAGCGTGTTCCGCCACTGCCTTCGTGCTGCTCAGGCGCTTCCTGAGGCACCTCGGGGGCCTCATCGTGGGCCTTGGGCATGTGTACCTCCAGTGTTCCGTCGCGGGAAGGGCGACGAGGGGGAACGAAACTTGCGCCGAAGCACGCCACGCGTGTTACATGGAACACACCTTACTCGGCGGTAGTGACGAACATTACAATATGAATTGTCACATTTCTAGATGGCGCATTCATCGTTGCGGACTCGTATCCGGCGCATTACGGGCATCCGCTCCTGACCTGGAGAGAGACCCCACCCATGTCCCCTGAGCGCACAGAAGCCCCCGCCGCCGACGGAGCCCCAGCAGCAGACGGTTTCGACTACGACGTCCTCGTGGTCGGCTCCGGTTTCGGCGGCTCCGTGAGCGCCCTCCGCCTCACTGAGAAGGGTTACCGCGTCGGCGTCCTGGAAGCGGGCCGACGTTTCACCCCCGAGACCCTGCCGTCATCCTCCTGGGACCTGAAGAACTTCCTCTGGGCCCCGAAGGCCGGCATGTACGGCATCCAGCGCATCCACCTCCTGCGCGACGTGATGATCCTGGCCGGAGCCGGTGTCGGAGGCGGTTCGCTCAACTACGCGAACACGCTCTACCACCCGATGGACGCGTTCTTCCAGGACCCGCAGTGGCAGCACATCACCGACTGGAAGTCGGAGCTGGCGCCCTTCTACGACCAGGCCCGGCGCATGCTCGGCGTGCGCACCAACCCCACCCTCACCCCTTCCGACGTCCACCTGAAGGCCGTCGCGGAGGACATGGGCGTCGGTGACACCTTCAAACTCACCCCGGTCGGTGTGTGCTTCGGTGACGGCGACGACGGCGAGGGCAACAAGGCCGCCCCCGGCGAGTCCGTCGGCGACCCCTACTTCGGCGGGGCGGGACCCGAACGCAGGGCCTGCAGGGAGTGCGGCGAGTGCATGACCGGCTGCCGGCACGGGGCCAAGAACACCCTCACCGAGAACTACCTGTACTTCGCGGAGCGCGGCGGCGCCGAGGTGCACCCCCTGACCACGGTCGAGCGGCTGCGCGAGCTCCCCGGGGCCCGGGGCGGCGGATTCGCGGTCGACACCGTGCGCACCGACGCGCCCCGGCGCCGGGAGAACGCCCGCACGTTCACCGCGCGCCAGGTCGTGGTCGCCGCCGGGACCTACAACACCCAGACCCTGCTGCACCGGATGCGGGACAGCGGAATGCTCCCCCGGCTCTCCGCGAAGCTGGGCACCCTGACCCGGACCAACTCCGAGGCCCTGGTCGGCGCCATGAGCAAGCAGGTACCGCCGCCGGAGGACCTCACCCGCGGCGTGGCCATCACCTCCTCCATCCACCCGAACGAGAACACCCACATCGAACCGGTCCGCTACGGCAAGGGCTCCAACGCGATGGGGCTGCTCACCGCGATCCAGGTACCGGGCGGCGGGAGGATCCCGCGCTGGCTGCGCTTCCTCGGCCTGGCCGCGCGCCACCCGTACGTGTTCATGCGCAGCCTCTCGAACCGGCGCTGGTCCGAGCGGATCATCATCGGCCTGGTGATGCAGTCCCTGGACAACTCCCTGACCACCTCCGTCAGGCGCGGCCTGTTCGGCGGGAAGAAGCTCACCTCCCGCCAGGGCCACGGGGAACCCAACCCCACCTGGATCCCCGAGGGCCAGGAGGCGGCCACCCGGCTCGCCGAACGGATCGACGGATACCCGGGCGGCACGGTCGGCGACATCTTCAACATCCCGATGACCGCGCACTTCCTGGGCGGCTGCCCGATCGGCGACAGCCCCGAGAGCGGTGTGATCGACCCCTACCACCGGCTGTACGGGCACCCCGGGCTACACGTGGTGGACGGTTCCGCGGTCACCGCGAACCTGGGCGTGAACCCGTCCCTGACCATCACCGCACAGGCCGAGCGGGCGATGTCGATGTGGCCGAACAAGGGCGAGGAGGACACCCGGCCGGAGCAGGGCGCGGAGTACCGGCGCACCAGACCGGTCTTCCCCAGGGAGCCGGCGGTCCCGGCCGGCGCCTTCGCCGAGCTCCGCTTCACGAAGTCGCTGCCGCTGTCGGTGGTCGACTCCACCGGAGCCGCTGAGGAGTCCGCCGAGGGGTCCGGGGGGAAGTCGGCCGGGGTCGCCGCCGAGGAGCCCGGAGCCCGGTAGATCGTTGCAGCCGACTCCTGGGGTACAGGTGACGGTGCTTGTTGGGGCCCGGACACCGCCGGTCGAGCACGGCGAGCCCGAACTCCGCGGTGTCGGGCCAGGAACCGTGCTTGGGAGCGTGGTGGATCTCCAGCCGCTGGGCCGGCGCGAGTGCCTCGGATGACCCGAAGGCCCCATACAGCGAGGCGGTGGTGCGGGTGTTGGAGGTGTCCGCCACCAGCACCACCGCCTCGGCGCCGGAATGGTCCACGGTGAGCGCGACGACGTGCTTCCCCAGCAGTCGCAGTGACCTCGGGCGCGCCGGGTCGGCGGAGCCGAACAGGCCGGGGGGGGCGGTCCGTCGGCGCCCTCGCCGGGCCGCTTCTCCCGGGGCACGTCTTTCTCCAGACGCCGGAGCCCCGCTTCGGCCTCCAGCGAGATCTCGGACCGCCGTCCGCACACGTAGTCACGGACCGTCGAGCACGGCTCCTGCTCAAGAATCCACCCACGCGGCCCGTACACCCACGTGCTCCTGACACGAGCGTGGCCAACGCAGCACAGCGCGGTCCGGCCGATCAGTCCAAGGCCCCCGTTGCTCCGTCAGTGGCACGTGGCACACCTTGGAAACAAGGTTTACGACGCACGGCCGACAAGGCCTGCACCTCCCCCGTGCGCCGCATCACCGGCGTCTCCCAGTTGGCGCAAGCCCCGCTTGAAGACGGCGCTCAGCCTCCTTCGAGTTCCCGGCGCACGGTAGCGGCGATGCGGGTGAGTGCGACCCCGAGATGGCGGCGCTGAGCGGCACTGAGCGGATCGAACACGAGCCGTTTGACCTGCGCGACGTGTTCCGGGGCGCTCTCGACGAGTTTCTGCCGACCGGCGTCGCCCAGGACGGCGAGGGTGTATCGACCGTCGCCGGGGTCAGGCCGGCGGGTGACCCAGTCGCGGGCTTCGAAGCGGTCCATCACCTTCGACAGGCGGGGCTGGGTGCTGTCGCAGACCCGGGCCAGGTCACCGAGGCGCATCGTGCCCTCGTCCGCCATGGACAGTTGGGCCAGCACCCCGTACTCGAAGTTGGAGATGCCCGCGTCTCGCTGCAACTGACGATCGAGGGAAGCCGGGAGGGCGATGACAACCGTGAGGAGCGCCTGCCATACGTCCTGTTCGTCGTCGTCAAGCCAGGCTGAATGGGTGTCCATGAACCCCACCATACTTGCCCGGGCAACTCGAATCACTTGCCTAGGCAACTCAAGATGAGCTACTTTTTACTTGCCCAGGCAAGTGAAGGAGCTGATTCCGATGACCGACACGAGCAACCTGCCCCCTCCGGAGGGCCTGACTTCCCCCTTCCCGTCACGCGCACCAGCTGCGGCCTACGACGACCTGCTGGCCAGGGCCCTACCGCAGACGCACGAGCAGCGCGTCTGGACCCCCTCCGACGGCCCCCTGCCCAGCCTCTTCGTCAGCCACGGGGCGCCGTTCACCCTCGACGATCCACAGTGGCTCGGCGACCTCTTCGGCTGGGCCCAGTCGATGCCCAAACCCCGGGCCATCGTCGTCGTCTCGGCACACTGGGAACGGGCGCCGGCCGCGATATCCGGAGCCGCGGCGGGCACCCCGCTGCACTACGACTTCAGCGGGTTCCACCCCCGCTACAAGACCCTTCCCTACGCGACCCCGGACGCCACCGACCTGGCTCGGCGACTCACGGGCCTGCTGGGCCGGACGCCGGTGCACGAGTTCACCGACCGCGGTCTCGACCACGGCGCCTACATCCCGCTCATGGCCATGTACCCCGCGGCCGACATCCCGGTCGTGCAGCTCTCGATGCCCAGCCTCGACCCCGGCGCACTGCTCAAGCTCGGGGCACGCCTGCGGCCCCTGCGCGCAGAAGGCGTTCTCGTTCTCGGCTCGGGCTTCATGACGCACAGCTTCGCCGTCTTCCGCCAGCCGGAGCTCGCAGCCGACACCACGGCCTTCGACGAATGGGTTGTCGACACTCTCACTCGAGGCGACGTCGACGCCCTCACCGACTACCGCGACAAGGCACCCAGCGTCGCGGTCGCCCACCCGACGGCCGACCACTTCGTCCCGCTGCTGCTCGCCGTCGGTGCCGCCGATGACCCCGGCAGTGCCGTGAGCGCCATCGACCGCATGGTGACGGGCAACTCCATCCGGTCGGTGCAACTGGCCTGAGCGCATCGAAGCGCCTCACCTTCCCGCCTGATCGCCTCATCCCTCGGCGACGACATCAACACACCCCTGGAGGAAAGTGCCATGAAGGCAATGCGTTTCCACGAGTTCGGCAGCAGAGAGGTCCTGCGCTACGAGGACGTCGATCGTCCGGTTCCCGGCCCCGGGCAGGTTCTGGTGCGGGTGGCGGCCACGTCGTTCAACCCGGTCGACGATCACATCCGTGCCGGCGCCCTGGCCGGGATGCTCCCGATCGCGCTTCCGTACGTGCCGGGGCTCGACCTGGCTGGCACGGTCGCTGAACTCGGCGCGGACGTGACAGGCCTGGAGATCGACGACCGGGTCGTGGCGATGCTGCCCCTCGACTCCGCTGGCGGTGCCGCCGAGTACGTGCTCGCCCCGGCCGGGTCCCTTGCCCCGGCGCCCCGGACGATCGAGCTGGTCGACGCAGCGGCGCTGCCGCTGACCGGCCTGGCGGCCTGGCAGACGGCGTTCGAACTCGCCGAACTGAAGCCCGGTCAGACCGTCCTGGTCAACGGGGCAGGGGGCGCGGTGGGCAGCCTCGTGGTGCAGCTCGCCGTCGACGCGGGAGCGCACGTGACCGCGGTGGACTCGCCACGGCACGCCGACCGCCTCCGCGGCTACGGCGCGGACCGGGTCGTCGGCCCCCTCGCGCCCACTGCGGGCCCGGCCGCCGTGGGCGGTCCGTTCCAGGTCGTGGTGAACCATGTGCGCGTTTCCCCGGAGGAGCTCGCGCGCCTGACGAACTACGTCGCCGACGGCGGGATCGCCGCCAGCACGGCCGGCCCGATTCCCGGGGCCCCCGACCGGGGGGTGCGCAGCGCGAGCCTGTGGGTCCGCAGCGACGGAGCCCAGATGACCGAGCTGGTCGCCAAGGTAGACGCAGGCAAGCTCCGGCTCCACGTCGCCGCCCACCGCCCGGTGGCCGAGCTGGCCGCCGTGCATGAGGACTTCGGCGCCGGGCGGCTGCCCGGCAAGACGGTCGTGCTCGCTCCCTGACCACACCCTGACCGCGCCCGACCGGGCCGCCCGCCGTTACCGCTCCCGCCGGTGGGCGGCCCGGAAGTCCTGACAGCGGACGCGACCGGTCCCCGTCGGCACCGGCGAGGCCCGGACCGCCGCATCGGCGGCCTCGGGGTCCCCGACGCCGAACCCACCGCATGGCAGCGCGCCGCCGACGCCGGCCAACGGCAGGTCGAGTGACGGTTCACCACCGAAGACGCCCACGTCGAACTCCGTCACCCGTATTCCAGGAGTCAGCTGCGAGGATCTACTGGTTGTACTGACCGGAGGCGTTCGCGGCGTGCTCCGGGGGATCTCTTCTACGAAGGTCTTGCTCGTGGTGCGGTCCTCGCGGTGGGGACAGCGCTGGGGGCGGAGGTCGGGTGAGCCGAAGCGCTGGGGAGGCCGTCCGGCGGTTCCCCGGGGGCCGGAGGAGGCACGGGGTCCGGGGGTGCTCAGCAGGACTCAGGAGGGGCCGGGGAGGCCCTCCATGTCCTGGCCCGCCTGGTCCTGCGTCTGAAGGTGCTCCATGGCCTCGGCGAAGTGGTCGCCCAGGACGTTGGTGAGGTGGTGGGCCATCTCCTGGGCCAGGACCGCGTCCACGGCCTGCTGGGCCAGGGGGCGCACCCGGCGGATGAGCTCGGCGATCTGGGCGACGTCCTCGCTCTGGATCACGGTCCCGGGGGCGTGTTCGGTGATGATGTGGTCGGCGACCAGCCGGACCATGTGCTCGGAGACGTCACCGATCTTGAGCCGGAGGTTCTCCGCGATGTCCAGGACCGAGTCCACCGTCATGCCGAGCTTGACCAGTTCGACGCCGGCGTGGAAGAGGCGGGGGCTGGGGACCCGGAAACGCAGCCCGTCGCGTTCCAGCACACCGAGGTCCAGAGCCCGCTTTATGGTCTTGGGGGTCACCCCCTTGCCGAACAGTTCCCGCAGGTCCCCGAGGCTGACGTAGTCGGCTATCTCGTCGCTCCAGGCGTCCCCCACGGCGGACTCGAAGCCGAGGATCTCGGAGAGGTCGCCGCCGCGCTCCCACACCTGGAACATCTCGCCGATGTTGGCGAAGGTGTAGCCGCGGCGGAGCAGTTGGCCGATCAGCCGCAGACGTGCCAGATGCGCTTCGGAGTAGATGCCCACCCGGCCCTGGCGCCGGGGCGGCGCGAGGAGTCCTCGGTCCTGGTAGACCCGGACGTTGCGCACCGTCGTGTCGGCGAGCCGGGCGAGTTCGTCAATACGGTATTCGGCCATGGAACCAGCCTAGAGACCCCGGAGAGCCGTACTCATCAGTAAATCCGTCCCTCGGCGCCGTTGAACGTTGTCAACAGAGATTGTAACGTTCTAGAAAATCGGAGTGAACGGGGTCACATAACGCGAACCGCCCGTTCGGCGCGCCTCCGGCACGGAACACCCCCTGGAGGGATCCATGTCCGCGGGAAACGTCCGCACACCGAAGCTCACCGACCGCGAGGACATCGCCAAACGCCTGCTGCGCGGCTCCGCCAAGGCCTCCTTCGACCCCCTGGTGGAGATCGACTGGGAGGCCCCCCTCGATGACAAGTGGGGCATGCGCCCGGAGCGGGTGTCCATCTACGGCACCCACCTGTGGGACCGGCTCAGCGAGGACCAGCGCAGGGAACTGTCCCGGCTGGAGATGGCCAGCACCATGGCCACGGGCATCTGGTTCGAGACCATCCTGATGCAGATGCTGGTCCGGCACGTCTACCACAACGATCCCACGTCGCTGCACGTCCAGTACGCCTACACCGAGATCGCCGACGAGTGCCGCCACACGGTCATGTTCGCGAAGGCGATCGAGAAGCTCGGTTCCAGGGCCTACCGGATCGACCCCGTGGCCCACGTCCTGGGCAACGTCTTCAAGGCCCTCGCCCACGGACCGCTGATCTTCGCCGGCGCGCTCTTCGTCGAGGAGATCCTCGACCAGCTCCAGCGGGAGATGATCGACGACGAGAGCATCGAGCCGGTCGTGCGCTCCACCTCCCGGATCCACGTGATCGAGGAGGCCCGGCACATCCGCTACGCCCGCGAGGAGTTCCACCGCGACTGGATCGGGCGCGGCAGGCTGGACAAGGCCTACAGCAGGCTCGTCCTCGGCCTGGTCACCTACTACTCGGCCACCCGGCTGGTGCACCGGAAGGTCTACGAGCGGGTCGGCCTCGACCCGCGGGAGGCGCACCGGACGGCCCGGCGCAACCCCCGCTTCATCGACAGCAAGACCGAACTCTCCCGCAAGGTCGTGAGGACGCTGGACACCGCCGGGGCGATCTCGGGCCTGGGCCGGTACTTCTGGAAGAAGGCCGGGCTGCTCGGCCGATAGTGCCCCGATCGTGACCGGGGCGGACTCCGGGGTCGCGCGCCTGTTCGCGCGGCCCCGGAGCCGTGTCCGAGCACATCCGCCCCGACCTGCGACTGAGCCCCCGGGCGCCGACCGCCCCCACCCGGGCCGGGACACGGCGCCCGGCGCCGACCGGCACCCCCGAACCTTACTCGCGAGTAAATTTCCGGCTACTACCCATTGCATTGTGACAATGGCCGTTGTAACGTTCCGGCAATGACTGTGGAGGAGATCACATGACGACCCCCTTGCCGCGCCACCTGAGCCGGCTGTCCGGCCAGAACGCCATCGTCACCGGCGCCTCCGGCGCGTTCGGCAGCGCCACCGTGGCGGTCCTCCGCCAGCTCGGTGTCAACGTCGTCGGCATCGACCGCAAGGCCGCCCCCGGTGTCATCGCCTGCGACATCACCGACGACCAGCAGGTGCGCGAAGGGGTCGCCGAGGCGATCGAGCAGCTCGGCGGACACCTGGACCTGCTCGTCCACTACGCCGGGGTCGGCCCGTCCGTGGACATCGGCCACATGCCCGACGCCCACGCCCACCAGGCGCTGGAGGTCAACCTCCTGGGCACCTGGCGGGTCACCGCCGCCGCGATGCCCGCCCTGCTCCAGAGCCGGGGCCGGGTGATCGTCACCGCCTCGCTGCTGGCCAACCTCCAGGTCCCCCTGGCAGGCGCCTACACCGTCTCCAAGCGCGCGGTGACCGCCTACTCGGACGCCCTGCGCGCCGAGTACGGCACCCACGTCGGCGTGACCACGGTCTACCCCGGCTTCGTCGACACCCCCATCCACGAGAGCTCGCGCGCCACCGGCGCCTCGCTGGACGGGGTGGTCCCCGCCGAGACCAAGCGGGACACCGTGATGACCGTGGTCCGCGCCGCGGCCGCCAAACGCCCCCCGCGCGACGTCGCCTGCACGGCCTTCGGGACCGCGGCCCTCCACCTGACCAAGCACTTCCCCGCCACCACCGAACAGATCGTGTCGCTCCAGCTCGGCCTGCTCCTCACGGACGGCGCCTTCGCGGACGCGGAGATCGCCCAGGGGCTCCACGCACGCCACGGTTCCCCGCACGCCAAGACCAGCGTTTCCTGAGGAGGAACGAGAGATGACCGCCGAAGTAGTCGCCAAGCCCAAGGTCACCGACCGCGAGGACATCGCCAAGCGCCTCCTGCGCGGCTCCGCCAAGGCCTCCTACGACCCCCTGGTCGAGATCGACTGGGACGCCCCGGTCGACCCCGACATGTGGGCGATCCGGCCCGAGCGCATCTCGATCTACGGCACCCACCTGTGGGACCAGCTCAGCGAGGACAAGCGCAAGGAGCTGTCCCGCCTGGAGGTCGCCAGCGTCGCCACCATCGGCATCTGGTTCGAGACCATCCTGATGCAGATGCTGGTCCGGCACGCCTACCACAACGACCCCACGTCGCTGCACGTCCAGTACGCCTACACCGAGATCGCCGACGAGTGCCGCCACACGGTCATGTTCGCGAAGATGGTGCGCAAGCTCGGCTGGGAGACGCACCGGCTCGACCCGGTCACCTTCCACCTCGGCCGCGTCTTCAAGGCGATCGCGCACGGACCGCTGATCTTCGCCGGCGCGCTCTTCGTCGAGGAGGTCCTGGACCAGCTCCAGCGCGAGGCCGTCCCGGACGAGCAGATCCTGCCGCTGGTGCGCGCCGTGGCCCGCATCCACGTGACCGAGGAAGCGCGCCACATGCGCTACGCCCGTGAGGAGTTCCAGCGCGACTGGCCCGAGCGCAGCGCCCTCAACAAGGCCTACAGCCGGATCGTGCTCGGCCTGGTCGCCTACTACTCCGCGACCCGCCTGATCAACCCGAAGGTCTACGAACAGGTCGGACTCGACCCCAAGGAGGCCTACCGGGTCGCCAAGGGCAACACGCACTGGGTCGAGACCAAGACCTGGGCCGCCCGCAAGGTGGTCAACACGCTGGACACCGCCGGGGCGATCTCCGGCCTGGGCCGGTACTTCTGGAAGAAGGCCGGGCTGCTCGGCAGCTAGCCGACTCCCCGAGGGGCACTCCCCCTCCCAAGAACGCCGCCGTCGGAAGGCGAAACGCGCCACGTCTTCCGGCGGCGGTCCCCCAGACGTCGGGGGCTGAGAGCGGACGCGCCACGCGCTCAGCCCCCGACACCCTCCCCCCGGGGGCGAAACGCGCCACGTCCCCGGGGACCATACTTACCGGTCGGTACGCAAGACTCCACGGCCGAACCGGGACGCACGAAGGGAACAGCATCGTGACCGAAGCAGTGCCGCACTACCGGGTCGCCGTCATCGGCACCGGATTTGCCGGGATCGGTATGGCTGTCCGCCTCAGGCAGGCCGGTCTCAAGGACTTCGTGATCCTGGAGAGGGCCGACGGCATCGGCGGCACCTGGCGCGACAACTCCTACCCGGGCGCCGCCTGCGACGTCCCCTCGCACCTGTACTCGTTCTCCTTCGCGCTCAACCCCGACTGGAGCCGGACCTTCTCTCCGCAGCCCGAGATCTGGGACTACATGAAGCGGGTCGCCGGTGAACACGGCGTGGACCAGCACGTCCGCTACAACAGCGACGTCCGGGCCGCGCACTGGGAGCCCGGGGACAACCGCTGGCGGATCGAGACCACCGACGGCACCGTCACCGCGCAGTTCCTGGTCAGCGGCGCCGGCCCCCTCGCCGACCCCACCTACCCCGACATCAAGGGCCTGGACACCTTCGAGGGCAAGCTCTTCCACTCCGCCGAATGGGACCACGACCACGACCTGACCGGACGCAGGGTCGCCGTGATCGGCACCGGTGCCTCCGCGATCCAGTTCGTACCGAAGATCCAGCCGAAGGTCGGCAGGCTGACGCTGTTCCAGCGCACCGCCCCGTGGGTGATGTTCCGCCACGACCGCGACATCACCAAGGCCGAGAGCTGGCTCTACCGGAACGTCCCCGGCGCGCAGCAGATCGCCCGCAAGAGCATCTACTGGGGCCGCGAGAGCTACATCTTCGGCTTCGCCAAGAACCCCAGGCTGCTCGGGATCGTGGAACGCCTCGGCCGGGCCAACATCAACCGCAGCGTCAAGGACCCCGACCTGCGCGCCAAGCTCACCCCGAGCTTCCGCGCCGGGTGCAAGCGCATCCTGATGTCCAACGACTACTACCCCGCGCTGGCCCGGCCCAACGTGGACGTGGTCACCGACGGCATCGTCGAGGTCCGGCCGAACTCCGTGGTCACCCGGGACCCCTCCGGCGAGGAGACCGAGCACGAGGTCGACACGATCATCCTCGGCACCGGCTTCCAGGTCACCGACCCGCCGATCGCGCACCGCCTGTACAACTCCGAGGGCCGCTCGCTCGCCCAGCACTGGGGCAGCAACGTCCAGGCCTTCCGCGGCACCACCGTCAACGGGTTCCCGAACGCGTTCGTGCTCGCCGGCCCCAACACCGGCCTGGGCCACACCTCACAGGTGTTCATGATCGAAGCGCAGATCCGCTACACGATGGAGGCGCTCAAGTACGCGTGCCGCAACCGGGTCGACCGCCTGGAGCCCCGCCCCGAAGCCCAGCGCGCCTACAACAGGATGATCGACAAGTCCATGCAGGGAACCGTGTGGGTGACCGGGGGCTGCGACAGCTGGTACCTGAACGAGGAGGGCCGAAACACCACCCTGTGGCCCACCTTCACCTGGAACTACGCCCTGCGCACCCGCTGGTTCGACCCGCACAACTACGACCTGCGCCGTGTCCCGCGGGGCGGCGGAAAGCGCAAGGACGCCGTCCCGGCCTGACGGGACCAGAGAAGGAGAAGCATCATGAGCGGGTTCGACGACGGGGAAGAGGAGTACCGGGGCACGGTGACGGTCCTCCTCTCCGAGGAGTCCTCGGAGGACTTCGAGGTCCAGGCCCACCTGGCCGGGCACTTCTCACCGCTGACCGGTGACTACCGGTGGAAGGGCCGCCTGTCGGCCGAACCCGGGATCACCAGGGCCTACGAGCGCGGTGTGCGCACCGTCATCGTGCGCACACCCGACGGCCACGAGGGGGTCGGCACACTCGACACCCCCAACCTCTGGGGCGGGCACCCGGTCAACGGGTCGGGCACCCCGCCCTTCGCGGTCCCCCAGATCGACCTCGACGACTGAGGCCGCCCCGAAGACGTCCCTCCAGTTCACGCGCCGACCTGGAGGGACACCCCCCGCGCCGCGGCGGTCGCACCGACCGCCGCGGCGCTCCCCCGAGTGAGAGGTAACCCCTGATGGCGACACGACACGTGGGCCACGCCCAGGAACTCAAGGTGCGTTCCGCCGACGGCACCCGGCTGCACGTCGAGGTACGCGGACCAGCCGACGGCCCGACGGTGGTCCTCTCCCACTGCTGGGCGACCTCCCTGGCCTCCTGGGGGCCCGTGGTCCGGGAACTGGACCCGAGCCTGCGGGTGGTCCTCTACGACCAGCGCGGGCACGGCCGTACCCAGACCCCCATCACCCGAGCCGGGTACGGCACCGAGAAGCTCGCCGACGACCTGTGCGCGGTCCTGGAGGCGACCGTGCCGGAAGGGCGCAGGGCCCTGGTCGCCGGGCACAGCATGGGCGGCATGACCGTGATGGCCGCGGCTCCGCGGGAGACCTTCAAGGAGAAGGTCGGCGCCGTGCTCCTCACCAACACCGGATGCACCGACCTGCCGAGGAAGTCCAGCGCCATTCCCCTCCCCGGTGCTCTCGGCACCCTCGGCGCCAGGATCTTCCTGACCGCGCCCCTCCCCCTGGGCCCGCCCAACGCCCTGTCCGCGGAGATCTTCAAGTTCCTGGTCATGGGCAGGAACACGGACAAGGCCACCAAACGCCTGTGCGCCAAGCTCGTCCACGACTGCGGCAGCATCCCCCGCGGCGAGTGGGGCAGGGTCCTCACCGAACTGGAACTGGACGACTCCACCCGTCAGATCACCGCCCCGACCGTGGTCGTGGGCGGAGACGAGGACAAGCTGACCCCCGCGTGGCACGCCCACCACATCGGAGACCTCGTGCAGAACTGCGAGGAGGTCCGGGTGCTCCCCGGTCTCGGGCACATGGGACCGCTGGAGGCGCCCAAACCCCTCGCCGAGCTGATCGACAAGCTGACCTTCACCCACATCGTGTCGGCCTGACCTCCCCACCCCAGAAGGTCGTCCGGGTGACGGCTCCCCGCCGCAGCCAACCCCTGGGGTTCTGCCGCGCCGCTCAGGCTCCTGCGCCCCAGGGCCATCCGCCGCAGTAACCCGCACCACCCCAACCCCCTGCACCCCAGGGGGTTGAACGTGCACCTCCAGGTGACAGACCCCAGGGGATCATGAACCCGGACCATGCGCCGTAGTAACCCGCACGGCCCCGACCCCCTGCGCCCCAGGGGGTTGAACGTGCACTTTCCGGTGGCAGCACCCCAGGGGGTTCAGGCCCTCATCATCCGCCGTAGTAAGCGGCACAATCCCGATCCCCTGCCCCCCGGGGGTTGAGCGTGCGCTTCCAGGTGGCAGCACCCCTGGGGGTTGTGAACCTCCGCTTTGCGCTGTCGTAAGCCGCACGGCGCAAACCCCCTCAACCCCAGGGGGTCACAGAACGTGCGCCTTGTGTGTCCTCCCCCGGTGGTGGGGGTTGGCCGAAGAGCGGTGGGCGGCGCCCGGACACAGGGGGTTTTCGCCAGTGCTGGGGACACGTGTCTCCAGAACACACCAGTAGTCCAGGGGGGGTTGGCGAGCTACGGGCCTCGCCCTTTTCCAGAACCAGACGTAGCAAGATCAAGCACGTCCCGCGAGGTGCGTAGCGGCCTCTGAGTACGCCCTACACCAGCCCCCACAGGGCCCAGCCGGACGAACACCGGGCTCAGACCACCCCAGGGGGGTGTCCTGAACCCCCACCACCAACCGTTTGAACCCGCACCCACGCAGACCCCCGCACCACAACAGGTCTTGAACCCCCACCACAACCCGCCCGAACCCGCACCCGCACACCCCTCAGCTTTCCCTGACCAGGGTTGGGATCACGTGCTCGGAAACCTCCGAGTGCACCTGGTGCAGGCGGGCCTGGACAGCCCTCCTCAGTTTGGCCAGACACTCGACCAAGGTGATGTCGTCACCGACCAGCCCGCCCTTGGCCACCACGGGCGTACCGTCCAGCGGGCCCCCGCTGAGGTGACCGTGGACGGCGAGCGGGACGATCTCACCGCCGACGTCGAAGGCGTGCACGTCCAGTTCGTCCAGGAGGCTGGCGACGAGGTCGCCGCCGGTCAGGTACAGACCGCTGGGCAGCGCCTGGGCCCCCACCGTGTCGGCGAGCTCGTTGACCACGTCCGCGACCAGACCCGCGATCCGGCCCGGCAGTTCGGCGCGGGCCTGGGCGGGGAGCTCCCGGACCCGTTCGGCCGTGGTGACCATCCGCAGCACACACAGCTCGGGGAAGCCCGAAGAGGACAGCTGTGTGGTGAGTTCTTCGGCAACCTCGTCGGCGTGGTCGCTCTCGGGGTCCGCCAGGGCTACCGCGTCCACGTCCACGAACCGCACGGCGCCGGTACGGGCCACTGTGGCCAGTTGGCGGCGGGTGAGCTCGGTGGTGCTGCCCGCGACCGCGAGCAGCGGTCCACGGGAACCGGCCTGGCCGCGCAGGCGCAGGGCGTAGGCGAGCAGGGCGCCTGTGGGTCCCGGGTCGACGGCCACCCAGACGGTGCCGTCGGAGTGGTGTGCCGCCGCTGCGGCCTCGGCGATGTCGGTGAGGTGCTGCTCGCTGCTGGCGTCGCAGACCACGATCGGTTCGTCCCCGGCCAGGAGCTCCGCGGTGAGCATCTCCTGGGTGATCTGACGGACCGGCACATGCCGGACGGCGAGATCGGTCTGGGCTCCGAGGATGTCGGCGACCACGCTGGTGGTCATCGGGCAGAGGGGGTCGACCGCGAGTTCCGTGCGTTCCAGCGGTGTCCCGTTGAGCAGCTGCACACCGTCCTCGGTGATCCGACCGGAGCCGGGGAAGGCGGGGGTGAACAGCACCCGGACCCGGGTTTCGGTGGGTACCCGGTCGCGGACCGCGTCGTAGGCGGCCTGGATCTCGGCGCCGATGTTGCCGCGCAGGGTGGTGTCGGTGCGTTTGACCACGAGGCCGACCGGCCATACCGCCTCAACCACGTCGGTGACCAGGTCAGCGGCCTGTTCAGCGGGGACGTGCCGGCTGTCCAGGTTGGCGACGACCACGTCGTAGTCACCGGCGACCCGGCTGACGTGCTCGGGGGTCACCGTGGCCACGCGCATCCCGGTACGTGCGAAACGGGCGCCGGTGGCGTTGGCACCGGTGAGATCGTCAGCGACCACGAGAACCTGGGCCACGGCGCTTCTCCTTCGGTGTGGGAAACCCTCGATCAACCTCCTTCCAACATAGGCCCAAGGTGAGGGGCCGGGGACCTTGTCCACAGGCCGGTTCCCCGTTGACCGATCCCGGAAAGCGGACGGGGGCGGCCTCGGGAAGGTTTCCCGGCCCCGGAAAACGCAGGTCCCCTTCCTTCAGGACCCGCGCACCCCTCCCACGAAGTCGGGTGGAAGGGGTGCGCGGAAGCGGACCGGTCGACCGCGTGCAAGCAACCCGGTCAACCTGCTCAAGACACTCAGACGAACGCCCTCTCCCGGGGCAGGTTCACCAGCACGAGCCCGCCGACGGCGACGAGCAGGAGCGTGAAGTGCACCTGCTGGACGGGGCCGAAGCTGATCCAGTAACCGAACCAGAGGCCGCCGACCAGGAACATCAGCGCCAGCCCGGCGAGAGCGCTCAGTGCGACGTTGCCGAGCCGGGTGGCGCGTGTTCCGTCGCCCCGGCCCAGAGCCAGGAGCAGGTGGGCGGCGGCGGCCCACCAGAGCAGCGCGGAGGAGACCGCCTGGTAGGCGATCACCCCGTACAGGGCGGGGGCGGCCAGGTCACCGGAGAGAGCACGGCCGAGCAGCCCCTGTCCCTGGTGGGGGTTGCCGACCATGTCCTCCATGGTGAGGACTCGACCGATCAGGTGGATGTTGGTCCCGCTGTCGGTGATGTTGTTGATCATGATCAGCGTGAGCCAGGCGGCCATGCCGACCAGAACGAGCAGTTGGGGCAGGATCAGGCCCGTCCCGGTGCCGGTCGGGGACGCTCGCCTGTGGGGCTTGGTTTCCGTGGTCATGCACGGTCTCCTGTCGTGGTGGGGGTCAGGGGGTGGTTCGACGGTGCGGCCCAGAGGGCGAGCGCACATCCGCACACGCATTCGGAACCGTGGCCGCCGGGGGGTGCGGCAGGGGCGGGGTCGTGCACCCGGGGCCAGCCCCGTTGCGAGGCGTGGCCGAGCAGTGCCGGATCGCCGTCCGCCCGCACGTGCGGATGGCCGACCGCCTCCAGCATCGGAAGGTCGCTGATGTGATCGCCGTAGGCGTGGCTCGATGCCGGATCGAGCCCGTGCCGCTGGGTGTACTCACGTACGGCCTCGCCCTTGGCGGGCCCGATCATCGGCCGTTCGACCTCGCCGGTCAGCCGCCCGTCCACGACGAGGGGGCGGGTTCCGTGGAAGGCGGTCGCGCCCAGTGCCCGGGCCAGCGGTTCGAGGCAGGGGGCGAAGGATCCGGACAGGAGCACCACATGGGCCCCGTCGGCGAGGTGTCCGCGCAGGGCCAGCGCACTTCCCTCCAGGAAGAACCCGGGTACGGCGGCGCGGGTGGCGAACCACCGGCGGCCGGAGGCCATCAGCTCCTGTTCGGAGGCGCCCCGGTAGAGACGGTAGTACTCCCTGTTGATCTCTTCCCTCGGAGCCCCGGAGGCGGCCAGTTCTCGCAGTTCCGCGGCCGATTCCGTGTAGGCGCTCGGGGGGCTGCCCAGTTCGGCCAGGCGGAAGGCGAGGAAGTCGAACATGCTCTTGACCGGAATGAGCGTCTCGTCCACGTCGAAGAACGCACCTGTCCGCGCGCCGACCACGCCCGCATCGAACACTCCCGTACCTGCTCCTACGCCCGCATCCGCGCGAGCACCATTCCCGACGGCGCCGTCACCACCGGCACCGACCGCTCCCGTGGTACCGCCCATCAGCGGGCCCCTGCGGAGACGAGGGCGCCGCTGGAGGACTGAACGGCGTACTCCACGGCGCGGTCGGCGCGGCGGTGCTCCACACGCTTGAGCCTGGCGGTGTCGAAGGCGGTGAAGGAGACCTCGGTGCTGGCCGCGCGGCGGCCGGCCTGGTGGAGGTCGATCCGGGCGGTGAACCCGAGACGTTCGGGATCGTCGAGATCGGCGCTCTGGACCAGGTAGAGGATCTCCGCGTCGAGGGGGAAGAGGAAGTTCTCGAAGGTCGTGGAGATCGAGTCGATGACGAAGTAGTACCGCCGTCCGGGCCAGCGGTGCGTGTAGTACCGTTCCGTCACCGCCAGGAACATCTGGCGAGCCGCCTCGACCACGACCATCCCCTGGACGTGTTGTCCGGTCTGGTGGTCCAGGAGCAGCTCATTGTCGGCGTTCAGCAGCAGGGCCGCCTGGAAGAGCTGGTCGTCGCGT
Organism: Nocardiopsis sp. iso_40; assembly: GCF_056173285.1. NCBI lineage: Bacteria > Bacillati > Actinomycetota > Actinomycetes > Streptosporangiales > Nocardiopsidaceae > Nocardiopsis > Nocardiopsis sp. iso_40. The sequence goes on from NZ_CM149666.1 coordinate 4,664,647, forward strand.
CTACCGAGGTCCGCGATGAGTACGTTCTGCTCCCGATGCTTGTGCGCCTCCGCCCGGCGGGCGGGGTCGAGGCGCGAGGGTCGAATCCGGACGCGGTCATGGATGTCCCGCCGCTTGACGGTGTCTTCCAGGTACTGCCACTCGTAGGTGCTCATCCCCTGGCCGCCCCGGACCTCCAGATTTGTTCCGGGGCCGTCGTGGTGGCCGAGCTGGATCTCGGCGACGAGTTCGGAGAGGGTGCGGATGTTCTCGTGTACGGAGAACCCCGCGAACCTCTGGCCTACGACGTACACGAGTTTCTCGTTCTGCTGCTGCATTGCTGTCTCCACTCCGTGGTTCTCGAACCGGTGCTTGACGGGGACGCCCGGCGGGCGTCCCCCGGGGGCGGACACGCCCGGTTTCGGGGGCGTCCGCCCGGGGGCGACTGGCACGTAACACCTGGCACACAACGCCCGCGGCGCGACACCTGCTCCTGCGGCACCCGGTGCGCAACGCCCAGTACGTGACGTGGTGTGCGCGGTCAGTCCCCGGCCCGTCGGAGGAGGGCCGCCAGGGCCAGCGCTCCCCCGACGGCCAGGACGGCCGCCGTGCCGAGGGCGACCGCGGTGAATCCCAGACCCGACAGGACGGTGGCGAGTTGGGGACCGAGTCCCGCGCCGACGAACAGCGCGAAGGTGTAGAGGGCCGTGGCCGAGCCGCGGGCGGCACCGGCGCGCATGCCGATGGCCTGGATGAGCGCGGGGGCGGCGACGGCCACACATCCCGCGAAGGCCAGCAGGCTCGCCCCGAGGGCCACCGGCCCCAGGTCGGCGACCAGTCCCGTCACGGCTGCCGTGACCGCGGCGCCGGTGAGGGCTGCGGGGACCCTCGTCCCGGGCGAGTAGCGGGCGAGCCGCGAGCTGAGGAGCGGTACCGCGAGCATGGCGGGCAGGGCGGTGGCGCGCAGGGTGAGCAGCGCTTGGGCGTCACCGGTGAGCCAGGCGGGGCCGGAGAGTTGGAGGCCGCTGTAGACACCGACGAAACCGAGCAGGACGGTGGTCGTGGCTCCGTAGAGCAGGAGGAGCCTTCGGTCCCGCAGCAGTCCGAGCATCCCGCTGACAGCCCCGCCTCCGGAGGGCTGCGGGCTCTGGTCGGGAGCCAGCACGAAGCGCAGACCGAGGGCGGCCACGGCCAGGGCCACCGCGGAGGCGGCGAAGACGCCCTGCCAGCCGATGCTCTGTTCGAGGGCTTGGGCCGCGAGTTGGCCGATGACGGCGGCCGCGAGGAAGGAACTGGTGAGCCAGGTGATGGCGGTGACGCGGCGCTCGGCTTCGACCCGGGTGGCGATGTAGCTGAACGCCGCGGGGGCGAAGGAGGCTGCGGCGAAACCCTGGAGTGCTCTGAGCGCCAGGCCCGCGGCGGCTCCGGGAGCCAGTGCGACGGCTCCGGTGAGGGCCGCGGTGGCCAGGCCTCCGGCGATGATCACCCGGCGGGGGCCGAACCGGTCCGCGGCGGGACCGGAGACGAGGAAACCCGTGGCGTAGGCGATGGCGAAAGCGGTCACCGTCCAGGCGACGGTGCTCTGGTCCGCGCCCCAGTCCCGGGCGACGGGCGCCAGGAGCGGAAGGACGGAGTAGAGCTGGCCGACGACGAGAACGCCGGTCAGGGAGAGCGCGGTGACGGCGAACGGACGGGACGCCGGTGCCTGTCGCCTGTTCACTTCGGCGTTGGGCTGTGTGGTGGACATGACCACCATCATTGAAAACCAACCAGTTGGTTGTCAATCGATTCCGCCATTCCGGAGCGGACCGCTTCCGGCCAGCGTGAAACAAGACACAGCCTTCCTGCACCCCAAGTAACCAACCAGTTGGTTATAGTTTACGATTGTGGCATGAGTAACACCTCGCGAACCGAGAACACCCGCACCCTGCTGCTCCAGGCCGCACGGCACGAATTCGCCGCGCACGGTATCGCCGGAGCCCGGGTGGACCGCATCGCAGAGCGTGCCGGAGTCAACAAGCAGCGGATCTACGCGCACTTCGGCGACAAGGAACAGCTGTTCAGACACGTGGTCGGAGGGGCGGTCGACGAACTCTCACAGGCCGTGACCCTCACCGACGACAGCGATCCGGCCTCCTACGTCACCCGGATCTTCGACTACCACCGTTCCCACCCCGACCTGCTGCGCCTGCTGTTGTGGGAGGCCCTGCACTACGGCGACTCCCCGGTGCCGGGAGAGGAGGAACGCGCGGGGCTCTACGACGCCAAGGTCGCCTCCCTCACCGAGGCGATGGGCGGATCGGCCTCCGACACCGACGCACGCCACCTGCTCCTCACCCTGATCGGCCTGGCGGCCTGGCCCCAGATCACCCCTCAACTGACCCGGCTCGTGCTGGGCCGGGACCCCTCCGACGAAGAGGTCCGGGACCAGATGCGCGAACACCTGGAGAAGTTCACCCGGAACGCGGCGGCGCCCCCCACGACAAGCGCGTAACAGGGCGAACACAACGGGGCGGACCCCGGAAGCGGCACAGCGATCCGGGGTCCGACCGTGTACGGGACCGGCACCCCCGAACGCGAACCGGCGGGGCCGGGTCCGTCCGTGTACGGGACCGGCACACCGGTAAGCGAAACCGGCAGGATCGGGACCCCCGCCGCGGAGGGTCCCGGACCTCACCCCGGGTCGGCGACGGCGGCCGGAGCCGGGGGGTGCTCACCCGTACCCTCGACCGCGGCGATCCACCTGTCATGGAGCCACATCTGGGTGGACCTGCGCTGCGCGGAGGAGTCCCAGGTGACGTCGCGCTCGAAGGTCACGATCCGGGCGCCGACCCCCACGACCACCCAGGCGTAGCGCCCGTCGTCATGCCTGGTCTTGACCTTGACACCGGGGATGACCCGTTCCCGTCCCCCGGCGTCCACCACGACCTCGTCATGCCGGTCCACCCACTGCTCGGTCAGGCCCTCCAGGTAGTCCGAATCCTGCCGTGCCAGCCAGTTGTAGGCCGCCTCGCGGACCTGATCGTGGGTGGGCAGGTCGTCGGGGTCGTTAGCGGCCGCGGCGTCCAGAAGGGTGACACCCACGATCCGGCCGTCCTCGCCCAGCACGACACTCAGATGGCTCTCGCCGAGCACCCGCTCACCGCCGACCTGGTAACGCCGTACCGTGACCTCCTCGTCGTCGTGGAGCGCGGTGCGCTCGTCGGCCTCCACCCAGCCCTCCGGAAGCTCCACCCCGGTGCCCCGCAGTGCGGGGTCGGTGTCAGCCCCGCTCCCGGTGCCGTCCCCTGTTCCGTTCCGAAGCTCGCTCGTCTGGTCCACGGTCTCCTCCTCGCTGGCGTCCGTCACGTAGTCGGCGGGCTCCGGTCCCCCGCGTGTACCGGCGTAGGCCCAGAGCGACGTGCCGAGCACGACCGCCGTCGACGCGGCGACGCCGAGCACCACCGCCCGGGAGCGCGGACGCACCGGCACCTCGTCTGATCCCCGTGTCATGCCCTCTCCTCTTCAGTTGTCGGGCCGGACAGACTCATAAAACCAACCAACTAGTTGGATGTCAATGCTCGGAGTGACACCGCGAACACCGAGGGCCGAGCCCCCTCAGGGGCCCGGCCCGTGTTGTCTCGCGTGCGGTCGGCTCCGCGTTTCCCCGTGTGCGGTCAGTGCCGCGCCAGCTCCACCACCGACCCGGTTCGGGCACTGTGCCGGGCCGCCTCGATGACCTCCAGGCCGTGGATCACCTCGTGCAGGTCCACCGGCAGCGGTTCACCCTCACCGACGGCGTCGCGCACCCCGGCGTAGAACTCCGGGTAGGCGCCGCGCTCACTGGGCACCGGCTTGGTCCGGCCGTCGGCCCCGAGCAGGCCCCACTCCTCCTCCGGGACCACGCCCCAGTCGGGCGCGTCCGCGCGCTCCCCCGCGGCCAGCCGGGCCTCCTGCCCGTCCAACCCGTGGCTGACGAAGGCCGCCTCGTCCCCGAGCACCCGGAAGCGGGGGCCGTTCTGGGCGCTGAGAGCGCTCATCCACAGGTGGGAGCGCGTACCGCGGACGTGCTGCAGGGCGAGGAAGACGTCGTCGTCAGCCCGCACGCCCTCACGCAGGGAGTCGATCTCGGCATGGACGGAGGCCACCGGGCCGAACAGGTTGACCGCCTGGTCGATGAGGTGCGGACCCAGGTCGTACAGCAGGCCCGCACCGGCCTCCACTCCCCCGCTCTCGCGCCAGGTCCCCTTCGGCTCTGGGCGCCACCGCTCGAAACGCGACTCGAAGCGGTGCACCCGTCCCAGGGAGCCCTCCTCGATGAGCTGCCACAGGGTGAGGAAGTCGGCGTCCCAGCGACGGTTCTGGTAGACGGTGAGCACCTGGTCGAGCTCACCCGCCAGCTCGGTGAGCTCCCGCGCCTGGGCCGAGGTGAGCGCGAACGGCTTGTCCACGACCACCGCCATGCCCGCTTCCATCGCGGCACGGGCCAGGGGCGCGTGGGTGTCGTTGGGGGTGCTGACGACCGCGATCTCGTAACGCCCGGCGTCGGCCCACAGGTCGGCGGCGGTGGGGTACACGGTGACCCCCGGGTACCGTGCCTGCGCGGCCCGCCGGCGTTCGGGCGATCCGGTGACCACGGCGGACAGGCGCAGCCCCGGCACAGCGTCGACAAGGGGGGCGTGGAAGACCTCCCCGCCCTTGCCGTAGCCGATCAGGACGACGTGCAGTTCGGGTCCGTCATGTCCGGTTGTGCCCTGACCAGGGCTGGTGGGTGCGTCAGCCATGCCCCCAATGTACGGCGCACCGCCGGTGTCCGGACCCGGGCCCCGCACCGAGGCCCGAGCCGACATCCCACCTTTCCGATAACAAAACCCCTGTCCACACGACTCACCTGCAAGATTTCAGATCGTTACGCAAGAATTTGCGCAGAGCATGGACAAAATCCCCGAATGCGACTTTCATCGAAGGGCGCATGACCTGAATCACATCCGCAACACCGGCGGGTGTGCGTGCCGAAGGAGTGAACGCCCATGCCCAGTCCGGTCCACCGACGCACTCTGGCCGCGGCCGCCGGAGGCCTGGCCCTCCTGGTTTCCGGGTGCTCCTACCTCAGCGGAGGCGACAGCAGCACCGTCGACACCTCCGACATCGACTGCTCTCCCTACGAACAGTGGGAGGGCACCGGGGGCACCGTCTCCGTCTACGCCTCCATCCGTGACGAGGAGGGCGACCTCCTGGAAGAGTCCTGGGCGGACTTCGCGGCCTGCAGCGGCATCACCGTCCAGTACGAGGGCAGCGGTGAGTTCGAGGCCCAACTACCGGTCCGCCTCGACGGCGGCAACGCGCCCGACCTCGCCTTCATCCCCCAGCCCGGCCTCCTGGAGCGCGCCGCCAACGACGGCCACGCCCTCCCCGTCGCCGACGGCGTGCAGGGCAACGTCGAGTCGGGGTGGAGCGAGGACTGGCAGGGCTACGCCTCCGTGGACGGCGACCTGTACGGCTCCCCGCTCGGCGCCAACATGAAGTCGATGGTCTGGTACTCGCCCGGCTACTTCGCCGAGAACGGCCACGAGGTCCCCGAGACCTGGGACGAGATGATCGAACTCAGCGACGCCATCGCCGCCGACGGCACCAAGCCCTGGTGCGTGGGCTTCGAGTCCGGCGACGCCACCGGCTGGCCCGGCACCGACTGGATCGAGAACGCGCTCCTGCGCACCTCCGGCACGGACGTCTACCACGACTGGATCTCCCACGACATCGCCTTCGACTCCCCCGAGGTCGAGGAGGCCTTCGACCTGGCCGACGGGGTCGTCCGGAACGAGGACTACGTCAACGGCACATTCGGCGGCGTCGACAGCATCGCCGTCACCTCCTTCCAGGAGGCCGGGATGCCCCTCCTCGACGGCGGCTGCGCGATGTACCTGATGGGCTCCTTCTACGGCGCCCAGTTCGAGGACGACGTCGAGATCGGCGAGGACGGCGACGTCTACGGCTTCGTCATGCCCCCGTTGGAGGCCGGCTCCGACATCCCGATCATGGGCGGCGGCGAGTTCGTCGTCTCCTTCGACGACCGCGACGAGGTCGTGGCCATGCACGAGTACCTCTCCTCGGCCGAGTACGCCAACCAGCGCGCCTCCCTGGGTTCCTGGGTCTCCGCCCACCAGGAGCTGGACCAGTCCCTGCTGGCCGACCCCACCGACCAGTTCACCGCCGAGGTCCTCAACGACCCCGACACCGTCTTCCACTTCGACGGCAGCGACGCCATGCCCTCCTCCGTGGGCACCAACGTCTTCTGGAGCGGGATGGTCGACTGGGTGACCGGCGCCGACACCGCCACGGTCCTGGAGAGCGTCGAGTCCGCCTGGCCGTAACTGTGTTTGCTTCGGGCCTCCGCTTCGGCCCGTGTTCGGCGCCGTTGCGGAGGGATCCGGGTTGTAGCAGGCACAGCATCCTCGTCCACGCCTTGCTCGTTCCTCGCTGGCGGCTTGACTCCTCCTGCAGAACCCTCCCCGGCGCTCGAACTGACACCCCGGCCGCGCGGCGTCACTGACGCCGCGCGGCCCTCTCCGCCCTCCCGTCCCACCTCTCCAGGCACCACCAAAGGTCTTCCATGGAGTTCTCCTTCCTGAACGAGCTGCCCAAGCTCGTGTGGATGCTCATCGGGATCGTCGCCTTCCTCGGCGTCATCGGCCTGATGCTCGTCCTGCTCGACGCGCCCCGCAGCAAGCGGGACCGGTGGCAGGCGGCCTTCTTCCTCGGCCCGGCCGCGGTCCTCATCCTCGGCGGGCTCGTCTACCCGGTCATCCGCACCACCATCCTGTCCTTCCACGACCGCAACGGCGACGTGTTCGTGGGACTGACCAACTACCTCTGGATGTTCCAGCGCCCGGAGATCCTCCAGGTCCTGGTCAACACCATGCTGTGGGTACTGTTCGCCCCGGCCATGGCCACGGCGGTCGGCCTGCTGTACGCCGTGCTCATCGACCGCTCCCGGTTCGAGTCCGTGGCCAAGTCGCTGGTGTTCATGCCGATGGCGATCTCGTTCGTCGGCGCGAGCATCATCTGGCGGTTCGTGTACGCCTACCGCCCCGCCGACCAGGAGCAGTACGGGCTGTTCAACCAGATCGTCGTGTGGTTCGGCGGCGAGCCCCGGCTGTGGCTGCTCGAACAACCCCTCAACACGTTCCTGCTGATCCTGGTCCTGATCTGGGTCCAGGCCGGGTTCGCGATGGTGGTCCTGTCCGCGGCCATCAAGGCGATCCCCGCCGAGATCGTGGAGGCCGCGCGCATCGACGGCGCCGGCCCCTGGCAACTGTTCAGCCGCATCACCCTGCCGTCGGTCTGGCCCACCCTCCTGGTCGTGCTCATCACGATCTCGGTGCAGACCCTCAAGATCTTCGACATCGTCCGCACCATGACCGGCGGCAACTACGGCACCAGCGTGATCGCCAACGAGATGTACAGCCAGGCGTTCTCCCAGGGCCAGGTCGGTCAGGGATCGGCCCTGGCCGTGTTCCTGTTCGTCCTGGTCATCCCGTTGGTCGCCTTCCAGATCCGGCGCAACCGCAAGGCCAGGGAGCTGACATGAGCACGAACGACACCCTCCCCGGGGCCGCCGCGCCCGCCGACCGGGGCGCCGCCGACCGGGTCCGCAAACGGCTCAGCGGCGGCGCGGCCAGTCTCGCGGCGCTGGTCATCGCCGTCGTGTGGACGCTGCCCACCGCCGGGCTGTTCATCTCCTCGTTCCGGCCCGCCGAACAGATCCGCAGCACCGGCTGGTGGACGTTCTTCGGCTCCCCCGAGGTGACCCTGGACAACTACCGGGACGTGCTCTTCGGCAACGCCAACGACGGCCGTCTGGCCAGCCACTTCGTGAACTCGTTCGTGATCACCCTGCCCTCGACGGTGTTCGTCCTGGGGGTCGCGGCCCTGGCGGCCTACGCGCTGGCCTGGATCGACTTCCGCGGCCGTGACTGGGTGTTCCTCGGGATCTTCGCGCTCCAGATCGTCCCGCTCCAGATGTCCCTGGTCCCGCTGCTGCGTTTCTTCTCCCAGGGTGTTTCGGTCGGCGGCGCCCAGATCCTCCCCGCCTGGGAGCTCTCCGGCGCCATGGCGTTCACCAACGTGTGGGTGGCGCACACCATCTTCGGTCTGCCGCTGGGCATCTTCCTGATGCACAACTTCATCTCCCAGCTACCGAAGTCGCTTTTCGAGGCCGCCCGCGTGGACGGTGCCGGACACGGGACGATCTTCCGCAAGGTGGTGCTTCCGCTGATCGCCCCCGCCCTGGTCTCCCTCGGCATCTTCCAGTTCCTGTGGGTCTGGAACGACCTGCTGGTGGCGCTGATCTTCGCTGGCGGCGACACCGCGACCGCGCCGCTCACCGTCCGGCTGGCCGAACTCGCGGGGACCCGCGGCGAGGCATGGCACCGGCTCACCGCGGGGGCGTTCGTGTCGATCATCGTCCCGCTGATCGTGTTCTTCCTGCTGCAGCGCTACTTCGTACGCGGGCTGCTGGCCGGCAGCGTCAAGGGCTGACGGCCCGGTGGGGGCGGCACGGGCGCCGCCCCCACCGTGGCGGGCACCGGAGCACGGATCAGCCGGCGCGGTACGCGGTACGCGCGGCCTCCAGAGCGGTGGTCCGGTAGGCGGCTCCGAACAGGCACACGTGCACGAGCAGAGGGTGCAGCTGGTGCAGGGCCACCCGGCCCCGCCAGCCCGAGGACAGCGGAGCGACCTCGTTGTAGGCGTCGCGGACCCGGTCCAGGTAGGGCAGGCCGAACAGGGCGAGCATCGCCAGGTCCGCCTCGCGGTGGCCGCCGTGCGCGGCGGGGTCGATGAGCACCGCGTCGCGTTCACGCCAGAGCACGTTGCCGTTCCACAGGTCCCCGTGGACACGGGCCGGTGGTTCCGGTTCCCCGGCCAGTTCCTCGACCGAGTCGACCACCTTCTCGACGGCACGCGCGTCGGCGGGGGTCAGCGCACCCTGGTCCAGGGCCTGGCGCAGGTAGGGGCGCAGCCGCTGCTCGGCGTAGAAGCGCGGCCAGTCCCGGGAGGGGGTGTTGTCCAGGGGAAGCGGACCGATGTAACCGGTCCAGTCCGCGCCGAAACCGTCGGCCCCGGTGAGGTGGGTTCCGGCGAGCTGTCTGCCGAGCCGCTCGGCCGCGGCGGGTGTGGGTTCGCGCTGTTCGATCCACGGCAGGACGAGCAGGTGCGAGTCCCATCCCAGGGGCACGATCGCCGGGGAGCCGAAGCACCTCCCGAGCCATTCCAGGCCGCGCGCCTCGGCGACCAGCGCCCCCGTGGGCTCGGCCACGCGCGCCAGGGACTTGACGAACAGCCGGGTACCGTCGGCCAACTCGGCGTAGGACAGGGTCCAGTCGTGGCTGCTCCCGGCCCTGGCGGCCCGCCGGACCTCCCGGCCGAGCAGGGCCGAGACGCGTTCGGCGAGGGTCCCGGTCAACGGGTCCCGGCGCGGCCGCTCCGGCCCGTCCCCCGGGCCCCCGGGTCCGAAGGACCGCACGATCATCTCCCTGTCCAAGCGGCTAGCCCCGCAGCCGGGAGACGAGTTCCCCGGTGAGCCCCTTGGCGGCGGCCTCGACCATGTTCAGGACGGCGGTGAACCCGTCGTCTCCCCCGTAGTAGGGGTCGGGGACCTCCGGATTGGGGCCGCACCCGGGGGCGAAGGAGCGGAACAGTCGCAGCCGGGAGACGTCGAATCCGAGCTCGGCCCCCCGTTCGTCGACGGCACGGCGCACCTCGTCCAGGTTGTCCAGGTCCATCGCCAGAACGAGGTCCCTGGTGGCGAGGTCCTCGGGGTCGAACTGGCGGGCAGTGTGTTCGGTCAGGTACCCGTGCACACGCAGTGTGGCGGCGGCGCGGGGGTCCATGCCGCCGCCCACGTGCCAGTCGCCCGTGCCGGAGCTGTCGACCTCCACGAGGTCGCTCATTCCGGCGCGTTCGAGGTCTGCGGTGAGCACCTTCGCCGCCATGGGCGATCGGCAGATGTTTCCCAGACACACCACACTGACGCGGTAGGGACCAGCGGGTTCACGAGGTTCCGGCAGGCTCATGCCCTTACCGTAACGAAAAACCGCCGCACCCACCCGGTCCGGCGCGGTGAGTGCGGCCCTCGTCCCCGGATCCGGAGCCCGGATCAGCTCTTGGGGAGCCGGACGACGGTGACGAAGAAGTCGTCGATCTGGCGCACGACCCTGATGAACTGCTCGAAGTCCACGGGCTTGGGCACGTAGGCGTTGGCGTGCAGGCGGTAGCTGCGCAGCACGTCCTCCTCGGCCTCCGAGGTCGTGAGTACCACGACGGGGATGTGCGCGAGGTTGTCGTCGCTCTTGACCTCCTCCAGTACCTCCCGGCCGTCCTTACGCGGCAGGTTGAGGTCCAGGAGGATCAGGTGGGGGCGGGGGGCATCAGCGAACTCACCCTCGCGACGCAGGAAGCGGAGCGCCTCGACGCCGTCCGAGACCACGTGCAGCCGGTTCCCCAGCTTGTGTTCCTCGAACGCCTCCTTGGTCATCAGGACGTCACCGGGATCGTCCTCGACCAGCAGCACCTCAATGGGATGCACCAACATGACCTCGCTCAAGCTTTCAGACCCCTATACGGGCCCCGCCCCGCGACCGGGGGGAGCCGTACCGCCAGCACCGCCGGGCAGGGGACGGGGTTCCCCTCCGGGTTCTCGACCCGTGGGGAGCCCGGCCTCCGGCTCGTTGCCGCTGGACTCTCGTGTGGCCGTCGGCGTCTCGTCCGCGGGGGCGGACTCGACTGCCTCGGTGCCCTCAACATGGTTATCGGTATCAGCGGTCGATCCGGTTCCCTCCACGGCAACCGGATCTTCCTCCTCCGCCTGTGTGTCGACGGGCAGGGTCCAGCATATGCGGGTTCCGGTCCGGCCGGAGTCCGCGCCCTCGGCGGTTTCGGCCCCTTCGGTGTCCTCTGCGCCCGTGTCCAGCCACATGCGTCCGCCGTGGAACTCGATGATCTTCTTGCACATGGCCAGGCCGATACCGGTACCGGTGTACTTCTCCCTGGTGTGCAGGCGCTGGAAGATGACGAAGATCCGCTCGGCGTACTGCGGTTCGATGCCGATGCCGTTGTCCGTGCAGCAGAACACCCATTCGTCGTCCTGGCGTTCCACGCTGACGTGGACCTTGGGCGCGTCCTCGCCACGGAACTTGACCGCGTTGCCCACGAGGTTGAAGAAGACCTGGGTGAGCAGGGTGCGGTCGCCCGCGATGGTGGGCAGGACGTCGCCGGTGATCTCGGCGTCCGCCTCCTCCAGTCGGGTCTCCAGACTGCTCAGCGCGTCGCCCAGGGCCACGTTCAGGTCGACCGGCGCGAAGTTCTTGGTGCGCCCGACCCGGGAGAAGGCCAGGAGGTCGTTGATGAGGGTCTGCATGCGTTTGGCGCCCTCGACCGCGAAGTCGATGTAGGAGTCCGCACGCTCGTCCAGCTGGCCGTGGTAGCGGCGCTGGAGCAGCTGGCAGAAGCTCGCCACCTTGCGCAGCGGCTCCTGGAGGTCGTGCGAGGCGACGTAGGCGAACTGCTCCAGTTCCAGGTTGGACCGGCGCAGCTCCTCCGTCTGGTGCTCCAGCAGGCTGGACTGCTCCTGGAGCTTGCGCCGCGCCGAGGCGACCTCGTCCAGGTCGTGCACGATGCGCTCGCGCATGGCGTCCACGTCCTGGCCCAGCTGGACGATCTCCGGCGGCCCCTGCAGGGAGATGCGGTGGGCGTAGTAGCCCTCGGAGACCTGGCGCATGTGCCCGGCCAGGTCCTCCAGGGGGCGCAGCACCCACTGCTGGAGCATCACCCAGAGGAAGACCGACAGGAACACCACGACCAGGCCGACGAGCACCAGGAGGGCCACGACCTGCTGGGTGGCCAGGGTCAGTCCGCTCTGGGCCTCCTGGATCTCGCTCTCGAGGTGGTTGGTGGTGGCGTCGGCGGCCCGGTTGAGCTCCAGGAACAGCACCCGGCCGCGCTGGAGGTCCTCCTGGGTCGGTGTCTGGCCGGTACGGACCTGTTCCAGGACCGGTTCGGCGAACTCCTCACTCCAGACCTCGCCGGCCTCGATGAGCTCCTCCACCTTGGGCGCGACGTCCTCGTTCTCCTCGGCCAGGGTGGTCAGGGCGCTCCGGTACTCGGCGAGGGACATCCGCTGCTCGACGAAGGGCTGGAGGAACTCGCGGTCGCCGGTGAGGATGTAGCCGCGCAGGGCGTGGTCCTGGCTGAGGTAGGCCGAGCGGGTCTGCTCGACGGTGCTCAGCCCCGGCGTGAGCGTGTCGACCTGGCGGGTCAGGGAGTCGCGTGCCTGGAAGGCGGCGAGGGTGATCACCGAGACCGCCAGCACCAGGACGACGGCGACCACCGTCAGCAGGCTGGTGACCCGGCGGCGCAGGCTCCAGGAGTGCCCGCTGGAGTGCACCCGGCTGCGGAGGGAGGCGCTGACGGAGGAGGCCCCTCCGAAGGGCCTCCGGGCTCCTTCCCCCTCCCCGGGGGCCGAATCCGTTCCGGGCTCGTTGTCCATGGTGCGGTGTCCCTCCCCGGTGGAGCTCACTCGGGCTCTCCGTGGTTGACGAGCAGCATCGCCACGTCGTCCTGGAGCGGGCCCCCGTTGCTGCGCTCCGCCTCGTCCACCAGGTGCTCGGGCAGGTTGTTCAGGGCCACGCCCTGGGTGAGCGCCCCGTTCACCATCCGGCGCAGACCCGCGACCTCCAGGCGCGCGGGCGGTCCGCCGTCGTAGGCGTCGACCAGGCCGTCGGTGTAGAACAACATGCTCGCGCCCTTGGGCAGCACGATCTCGGCCGCCTCGTCCTGGTCCACCGGGAAGACTCCCAGCGGCGGCTGCGGGACGGCCTGGATCTCCTCCGCCACACCGTCGGTGACGACCATGGGCGGCGGATGGCCGAGGACGCGCACCCGGGCCCGGTCACTGCCGGTGTCGAGGCTGGCCATGCACAGCGTCGCGTACATCTCCTCCTGGGCGCGCTCGCTGACCAGGAGGTCCTCCAGGTTGGGCAGGACGCGTTCCTCGGCGACCCCGCTCATGACCAGGGTGCGCCAGGCGATGCGCAGGCTGACGCCGAGGGCGGCCTCGTCCGGGCCGTGTCCGCTGACGTCGCCGATGATGACGTGGGTGGTGCCGTCCTTCTCGACCGCGTCGTAGAAGTCGCCGCCGACCAGGGCGCGTTTGCGGCCGGGCCGGTAGTAGGCGCGGTGGCTGAGCGGCGATCGGCCGAGCAGGACCTGGGGCAGCAGGCCGCGCTCCAGGCGCATGTTCTCGCGGGCCCGCATCCGCGCCTCGCGCAGCTGGCGGGCGTTCTCGTCGGCGCGGCGCCGCTCCAGGGAGTAGCGCAGGCTCCGGGCCAGCAGGGAACCGTCCACCTGGCCCTTGACCAGGTAGTCCTGGGCGCCCGCGGCGACCGCGGCGATGCCCTCGTGTTCGTCGTCGAGACCGGTGAGGACCACGACCGCGGCTGAGGGCGCACTGCCGAGGACCTCGCGCAGCAGGCCCAGGCCGTGCCCGTCGGGGAGGTTGAGGTCGAGCAGGACGCAACCGCGGAAGTCGGTGAGGTGTTCGCGGGCCGCCTTGAGCGTGGAGACCCAGGTGATGCGTGTGGTCAGTGCGGTGTCCGCGAGGAGTTCCTCGGCGAGGAGGGCATCGCCGGGGTCGTCTTCGATCAGCAGGACGTCAACCGATTCGACGGTAGCCTCCACCCGGTCGTCCAGGACGGTGTCGTCACCCGGGGCGGCGCTGCCGTGTGTCGCAGCGCCGTCGGCGGCGTCGGCCGCTTCGTCACCGATCACCGTCACGGGATCGTGCCCTGTTCTCCTGGTATCCACTCATCGCCTCAAGGTTCGCGGGTCCGTGGGGTGCGTTGTCATGCCGGAGGCCCGAGGCGGACACCTCGGGTCTTCCCGGCGGTTCGGACCGCACGACACCCAAACGATAAACGCCCTGGCGACCAGTTGACCAGCGGACGAGACGAGACACACCCAACGCCGGGGGGACACGGCCGACACTCCCTGTGTGCGCGCAGGCCCGGGCACGCGGGGCATCCGGATGCGGGCGGCGGTCGCGTAGGTGGTCAGAGCGTGCAGGTGCGCGTGCAGGAGCGCGTGAATCATGTGACACAGGGCACTCCGAACGAGCCCTGCACCCCTTTTTATATGACAGAGCGTCGTATCCGCCTTGACAGCGCCGCGCACCTAAATGACATGATGTCATAAAGTTCCCGGAACGAGAGGCGGACAGTGCCGATGAGCACCACGGCCGAGGCCCCCGCGACGGCCGCCCCCACCGTCGGCGAACCGTTCTCCGAACGGCTCAGGGCCGCCACCCGGGGCGACCACGCCACCGCCGAGCAGCACGGCTTCACCGAGGCCCTGCTCGCGGGCGAGCTCCCGCGCGCGGGCTACGCCGAGATGGTCGCCCAGCACCACTTCGCCTACGTGGCACTGGAACGGGTCGGCCGCGCCCTCCGCGAGGACCTCGTCGCAGGCCGCTTCCACCACCCGGAGCTGGAGCGCGTCCCCGCACTGGAGGCCGACCTGGAGCACCTGCTCGGCACCGGCTGGCGCGGGCTGGTCTCCCCGACCCCGGCCACCAGGACCTACGTCGCGCGCATCGAGCAGATGGCCGACCACCCCGCAGGCTTCGTCGCCCACCACTACACCCGCTACATGGGCGACGTCTCCGGCGGCCAGTTCATCCGCCGGATCGCCGAGAAGGCCTACGGTCTCACCGCCGACGCGGGGGCGGCCTTCTACGCCTTCGACGCCCTGGGCAGCCTCCCGAAGTTCCGTTCCGGGTACCGCGACCGCCTCGACTCCCTGGACCCGGACGAGGCCACCGCGGAGTTCCTCGTCCGGGAGACCCGCCTGGCCTACCAGCTCAACACCGAGGTCCTCGCCGACCTGGGCAGGCAGCACACCTGACCCGCCCCTCCCCTCCGGCCCCGCCGCAGCTCCGACATGCCGGTCCGGCCGCCGCAGCGTGCCACCATAGGGGCATGCCCAAGATCACGGCTCCGACCATCGCCGCCCACCGTGCCCGCACCCGGGACCGCATCATGGACGCCGTGGACGGGCTGATCAGAACACAGGGGATCGACCGCGTCTCCATGACCGACGTGGCCAACGCCGCGGGCATCACCCGCACCGCGCTCTACAACTACTTCCCGGACAAACCCGCCCTGCTCCTGGCCTTCACCGAACAGGTCAACAGCGCGTTCGTCGAGCGGTACAAGCGCGAACTCCCCTCGGGGGTCTCGGCGGCCCGGCGCCTGTCAGCCTTCGTGCGGCTGCAGCTGGAGGGCCTCGTCGCCCACCCGCACCCGCCCGCCGCCGAACTGGGCGCCAGCCTGGGGCCGGACGCCTACCAGGCCCTGGCCGCACACGTCGCCCCGATGCAGCGCCTGCTCACCGAGATCATCGAGGAGGGCGTCACGGCAGGGGAGTTCGACCACCTGCCCGCCGAGCGCACCGCCGGTCTCGCCCTGTCCATGGTGGGCTCCCAACGACTGCCCCTGGTCAACGACGAGATCGACCTGGACGGGACCCACGCCCTGGTCACCCGGTTCGTGCTCCGCGCCCTCGGGGTGGCGACCGAAACCGTGGACACCATCCTCCCCTCCACCGCCAGGAAAAACACCGAGAGTTCCACATGATGCACCCTCAGTGATAAAGGTCAGGACCTAACCGGAGCTGGCCAGGAGCGGCCACCCCCGATCTGCATGAACGCGACGGAACCGGGGAACTATCCGCCCTGCCCGGAGCCCCCGCCCGGGCACCTCCATCCGCCCGGATCCGAGTCCCGTTAGGCCCTCCTCCCGTGTCCCTCGCACTGATCGCCGTCGGCGCCGTCCTGGTGTCGATCGCCCTGTTCAACAAGGTCCCCCGCCTCAGCGCCGGGCGCCTGCCCGCCCCCCGCCCCGGCGGCGGGGTCGCCACCGCCCAGCGCGTCAGCGCGCCGCCACGGCTGCGCCTGGCCCCCGCCCGGCTCACCGAACAGGGCCGGGCCCTGCTCACCACCGTGGGCGGCAGCGCACTGATCGTGGCGTTCTTCCTCACCCTGTCCGGTCTGTGACGCCCCGGACCGGGCCGACTCCCTGACGGGTCCCGGGCCCCGGGTTCAGCCCGCGCGGCCCCGGAGACCGCCGCGTCCGCCCGCCATGCGCACCAGCAGGCCGCCCGCGACCGTGGCCGCGACCCCTCCGGTCACCGCGGCGGCCGCGGCCACCCGCTCCCACAGCCTGGAGTCGCGGTGCGCGGCACTCTCCGCGGCCGCCCGGTCCACCGCCCCGAAGGCGCCACCGCACAGCGCGGCGTCCAACTCGGCACCGCGCCAACACGCCTTCCACTCGTTCAGGGGCTCCAGCCCACCGGGCTCCGGGGTCGTGCGAGGCTTCCAGCGCACCGGGCCGTCCACGGGCTCACCGCCCCGGAGGACCAGGGGCGGCGGCCCCGCGTAACGCAGTTCGCCGGGCGCGTTCGCGATCATCTCCACGAGCAGCCTGGCGCAGGCACGGGCGTCGCCCAGGGCGGTGTGCTGCCCCGTCGGCCAGGACCCGCTCAGCAGGTGGGTGGCGCGCGGCAGCGAGTAGCGGGGGAGGTCGATCTGGGCGCGCAGGGCCCTCAGCGTGCACAGGCCCGACTGGCCGCGCGGCAGACCGGCGGGAACCAGCTCAGCGGCGAGGAAGCGCTCCTCGAAGTCCAGGTTGTGGCCGACCACCACCGCCCCGGAGAGCAACTGGGCCAGGCGGGGGACGATCTCGGCCACCCGCGGGGCCCCGATGACATCGCCCTCACCGATCCCGTGGAACTCCTGTCCGGCCACCGGGGCCCGGGGGTCCACCAGCGTGCTGAACTCGTCCACGAGCTCTCCGTCACCGCGCACCCGCACCACGGCGACCTCGACCAGACGCGCGCCCTCACGCGGGTCCAGGCCGGTCGTCTCGACGTCGAGCACCGCGTACTCCAGGTCCGCCGCACGCGTGCCGACCCTTCTCCGGGTCAGTTCGCCCGTCCGCAGCGTTCCCATCGCCAGTCCCACTCCCTTTGTCACGCCGATGTCCCGGCAGGTGTTCCAGCAGGTCGTCCCGGTGCGTCCGGCACCCGCCCGCCGTCGGTCCCCGACCTTACTGCCCGCATCCGACACCGGGCGCACACCCTGGTGCGGCGCCGCCGGCACCGCAGAGCGCGGGCAGAGCCGCTGGCGGCCCCGCGAGCCGCACACCAGACACGGGAAGAACCGAGGGTGTGTGTACGTTTTGACGCGTGCCTGCCGTCGGCGGGCACACACCGCGATTCCCCCACAGCCTCACCGGCGAGGAGAAACCACATGAACCAGGCTCCGCTGCCCAGCTACGCTCCCCTGGCGGAAGTCGTCCGTTCCGGAATGCGCGAGGGCGTGCACTACGGCGCGGTCGTCGGGCTCTCGGCCGAGGGTGAGATCGCCTACGCGCGCGGGCCCGTGCACGACGCCATGTTCCCCCGCTCCTCCGCCAAACCCTTCCAGGCCCTGGCCGCGCTGCGCGCCGACGCCCCGCTGGAGGGGACCTCCCTCGCGATCGCCGCGGGAAGCCACGGGGGCGAGGAGTTCCACGCAGCCGAGACCGAACGGATCCTGGCCGCGGCCGGACTCACCGCCGAAGCCCTCCGGTGTCCGCCTGCCGTCCCCGGCGGAGCCGCCGCCCGGAAGGCCTTCCTCGCCGCGGGCCGCTCCCCCGAGCGCCGGTACATGAACTGTTCCGGCAAGCACGCGGGCATGCTCGCCGCCTGCGTCGCCCAGGGGTGGAGCACCGAGGACTACCTCGACCCCGAGCACCCGCTGCAGGTACTGGTACGCGAAGCGACCGAGGACATGTGCGGCGAGCGGATCGCACACACCGCCGTCGACGGCTGCGGGGCGCCACAACTCGCGGTCTCCCTGGTCGGCCTCGCCCGAGGCGTCCAGGGCATGCGCCTGTCCCCCGAGGGCAGCGCCGAGCGGACCGTCCTCGAAGCGATGAGCGCCCACCCCGAGTACGTCTCGGGTACCGACCGCATCGACACCGAACTGATGACCCGTATGCCCGGCCTGGTCTCCAAGATCGGCGCCGACGGCGTACTCGTGCTCAACGTGCCCACCGGTGAGACGGTCGCCGTCAAGATCAGCGACGGAGACGCAGAGGAACGCTCACGGGTCCTCGTCGGCCTCACCGCCCTCCAGGCCCTGGGCGTGGACGTCACACCCGTCAAGGAGCACCTGACCACTCCCATCCAGGGCGGCGGCCGGACCGTCGGCGAAGTCCGCGGGCTCTGAGAGGTGAAAGGAAACACGGTGTCGGACACCCTGAACGAGATCGTCATCGCCGGTGCGGGCATGGCCGGGCTGCACGCGGCGGAGGCCCTGCGGGAACACGGCTTCGAGGGACGTCTGACCCTGGTCGGGGAGGAGCCGCACCGGCCCTACTCACGACCTCCGCTGTCCAAGGAGGTCCTGACCGGGGTCGGGATGGACCCCGCGCACGGCGGCCCGGGATGGCTGGTCGGACACCGCGCCCTGCGGCTGCGTGAGGACTCCGTGGTCGAGGGCCTGGAACTGGACTTCCGGCCGAACACGCGGGCGGTCGGGCTGGACCCGGCAGCCCGGGAGCTGCGCGTGTCCGGACCCGGCGGCGGGGGTTCGCTGAGCTACGACGGGCTGATCGTGGCCACCGGGGCGCGGGCCCGGCGCCCCGGCACCGACCTGGCCGGTGTACACGTCCTGCGCACCCTGGACGACGCCGAGGCGATCCGTTCGGCCTTCGGCTCCGGCGGACACCTGGTGGTGGTCGGCGCGGGGTTCGTCGGGGCCGAGGTCGCCGCGAGCGCCCGTGCCGTGGGGATGGAGGTCACCCTGGTGGAGGCCGCGCCCACCCCGCTGACCAGGGTGGTCGACCAGCGTGTCGGGGAGGTCCTCACCGACCTGCACCGGGAGAACGGTGTGGACGTGCGTCTGGGCGCGGGTGTGACCGGGTTCGAGGGCGCCGGCCGGGTGGAACGCGTCCGGTTGGCGGACGGTACCGCGGTCGAGGCCTCCCTGGTGGTGGCCGGGGTGGGTGTCCACCTCAACACCGAGTGGCTGCGCGGTTCGGGCGTGGAGCTGTTCGACGACGGCTCGGTGGTGTGCGACGAGTACTCCGCCACCTCGGTGCCGAACGTGTACGCGGTCGGTGACCTGGCCAACTGGCCGCACCCGCGCTACGGCGGCCGGATCCGGCTGGAGCACTGGACCAACGCGAGCGAACAGGGCGAGGCGGCCGCCCGCAACCTGCTCGCCGGGACGGGGCGGACGCCCTTCACCCCGGTGCCCTATTTCTGGTCCGACCAGTACAAGAAGAAGGTCCAGCTGCTGGGGCAGGGCGCCCCCGCCGATGAGGTCGCCTTCGTGCACGGGTCGCCGCAGGACCGGAAATTCGTCGCGTTCCTGGGGCGCGGGGGGATGCTCACCGGGGTGCTCGGCCTGCGCTCCACCCCGCGCACCATGCGCTACCGCGGCCTGCTGGAGAAACCCACCACCTGGGAGGAGGCCATGGCCGCGGCCGGGGCTACCCCGTCACGGTGATGGCTCCCTTGGGGCACATCCGCTCCGCCCTGAGCACCTTCGCGCGAAGCTCCTCGTCCGGCTCCTCGGCGAGGAGGTAGAGGAAGTCGTCGTCCCTGACCTCGAACACCTCCGGGGCCGCGGCCATGCACAGGGCGTTGCTCTCACACCGGTCGTAGTCGACCTCGACTCGCATGCTGCCTTCCTCTCGTCCGCGGGCCGCCGCCCGGCAACGGGCGGCGGCCCTGGGGGGCACGGGTGGCCTCACCCTAACCACGACGCGCCCGGACCCCTACTCGGCGAAGCGGTCGGTCGCCTCGATCAGCTGGTGCAGGATGCCGGGCTCGCTGAAGGCGTGCCCGGCGTCGTCGACGACGTGGAACTCCGCCTCCGGCCAGGCCCGGTGCAGGTCGTGGGCGGTGCGCATCGGGGTGCACACGTCGTAGCGGCCCTGGACGATCACCCCGGGGATGTGCCGGATCCGTTCGGTGCCCTCGATGAGCTGTTCGGGGTCGAGGAAGCCCCTGTTGTGGAAGTAGTGGTTCTCGATCCGGGCGAAGGCCAGCGCGTAGTCCTCGTCCGCGTGGTGTTCGCGCAGAGCGGGGTTGGGCAGCAGCGTGATCGTCGACCCCTCCCACACGCTCCACGCGCGGGCGGCCTCCAGCCGCGTCCGGCGGTCCTGGGACTCCAGGCGGCGGGCGTAGGCGGCGATGAGGTCGTCGCGCTCCCCCTCCGGGATGGGGGCCAGGTAGGACTCCCACAGGTCCGGGAAGAGCTGGGAGGCGCCCTCCTGGTAGAACCAGCGCAGCTCCTGGTCGCGCAGGGTGAAGATGCCGCGGACGACCAGCTCGGTGACGCGCTCGGGGTGCTTCTGCGCGTAGGCGAGGGCCAGGCAGCTGCCCCAGGACCCGCCGAAGACCTGCCAGGCGTCCGCGCCGATCATCTCGCGCAGGCGCTCCATGTCCTCGACCAGCGCCCAGGTGGTGTTGGTGGCCAGGTCGACGTCCATACGGCTGGCGTGCGGGGTGGAACGCCCGCAGTTGCGCTGGTCGAACAGGAGGATGCGGTACCTCTCCGGGTCGAAGAGCCGACGGTGGTCGGGGGTGCAGCCGCCGCCCGGGCCACCGTGCAGGAACACCACGGGCTTGCCCGCGGGGTTGCCGCACAGCTCCCAGTAGACGCGGTGTCCGTCACCGACGTCGAGCATGCCCGAGTCGTACGGCTCGATGGGCGGGTACAAGGTGCGCAAGGCGTGGGCCCTTTCGTGCTGTTCGTGGCTGGGTCGTGTTCGGGGCCGGACCGGGTTCAGAGCCGCCCCAGGAGCTCGGCCTTCTTGGTGCCGAACTCCTCGTCGGTCAGCAGCCCCTCGGCGTGGAGGTTCCCGAGCTCCCGGATCTTGGCGAAGATCTCGTCGCTGTCGTCGGCCGCGCCCGCCGTCAGGGCGACGGGCTCCTCCCCGGGCTCCTGGTCCGCCAGGGCGATGCGGCTGTTGACCGTGGCGGCCATCAGGAGGGTTTCGTCGCTGCCCTTGGGTCCGTGCGAGACCAGGGTGAAGAAGTCGTGTTCGAGGCCGGAGGCCTCGGGGATGGCCGCTCCGCGCAGGACCACGCGGAGGAAACCCTCACCGAAGTCGACCTGCGGGGACCACTGTAGGGACCCGATCTCGGAGAGCGGGAACTCGCGCGACTTCTCCTGCCCCTTGGCGGTGCTCGCCATCCAGCCGTCCCAGTGCAGCCGTACCCGTTCCCCGTCGAAGGAGACGGAGCCCTCTCCGGTGCGCGCCTGGAAGGGCGGCCTGACCACCAGCCCCAGGGCGACCTCCGAGAGGTCGAGCGGTGCCCCTCGGACCTCGCGTGCGTAGCGGGCGGACTCGGCGAGCCGGTCGGCGCAGTACTCGGCGACCAGCTCCCGGTCATGCGGCCCGGTCAGCACCAGTGGTGTGGCGGGGGCGGCGGTGCCCACGGTCTCCAGGTCCGCGTAGGGGTCGGCCCCGTCCACCAGCCGCACCCGGAGCCGCCACCCCTGTTTGCGGTCGCCGGGGTCGAAGTCCACCTCGCGTACGGCGGCCAGCGGAACCGAGCACTGGCCGAGCGCCCTGAACAGGTGAGGCACCTTGCGCCCGGTGCCGAACCCGATGCGCACCCTCTCCTCGTCGAAGCGCCAGATGGCGTGGTGCCCGCGTAGTTCCTCCATGGGGAGACATCCTAGAGGTGCCGGTGCGCGGCGGGCAGGCCCCGGCCGCACCCGGCAGCCCCCCGAAAGCACCGGCGTCGGCGGGGCGATGGGTCGGGGCGGCCCGTTGCGGGTAGAACCGCAGGGGCACACCCCGCCCCATCCGCTCGCACGGCGGTGGGGGCCCGTGGGCGGCGCGCTCGGCGCGCCGTACCCGAAACGGAGGCCTTCGATGTCGAAAGAGATGTCCGAGGGGGCACGGGAGTTCCGCGCCGCGCGGGACCTGCTCCTGCAGCACCGGGAGGACCAGGAGACCGCGTGCCGGGAGTTCGAGTGGCCCAGACCGGAACGGTTCAACTGGGCGCTGGACCACTTCGACCTGGTGGCGGCCACCCGCCCGGACCGGACCGCGCTCTGGCTGGTGGAGGAGGACGGCACCGGGGTCCACCACACCTACCGGCAGATGTCGGAGCGGTCCAACCAGGTGGCGAACTGGCTGATCGGCCAGGGTGTGCGCCCCGGGGACCGGATCATGCTGATGCTCGGCAACCAGGTCGAGCTGTGGGAGACCATGCTCGCCGCGATCAAGCTGGGCGCCGTGGTCACCCCGACCGCGACCAACCTGTCCGAGAGCGACCTGGTGGACCGGCTGGACCGGGGCGACGTCGCGCACGTGGTCTGCTCCCCCGCCGAGACCGAACGGTTCGAGCACCTGGACGGGCACTGGACGCGGATCTGCGTGGGCTACATGGACGGCTGGCTCAGCTATCCGGACTCCGAGCACGCGGGGCTGGACTTCACTCCGCCGCGGCCCACCGGGCCGGACGACCCGCTGCTGCTGTACTTCACCTCCGGCACGGCAGCGCGCCCCAAACTGGTCACCCACACGCAGCGCTCCTACCCCGTCGGCCACCTGTCCACCATGTACTGGCTGGGCCTGCGCCCCGGCGACGTGCACCTGAACGTCTCCGCCCCCGGCTGGGCCAAGCACGCCTACAGCAGCGTGTTCGCGCCGTGGAACGCCGAGGCGACGGTGCTGGTGGTCAACCGGGAGCGGTTCGATCCGGCGGCTCTGCTGGACGCGGTGGTGCGGTGCGGGGCGAGCAGCCTGTGCGCGCCGCCGACGGTCTGGCGAATGCTCCTGCAGGTAGGTCCGGAGGCGTGGGAGGTCGGACTGCGTGAGGCGGTGTCCGCGGGGGAACCGCTCAACCCGGAGATCGTGGACCGGATCCGTGCGGCGTGGGGGATCACGGTACGCGACGGGTTCGGTCAGACCGAGACCACCATGGTCATCGGCAACGGCCCGGGCCAGGAAGTGGTCCCGGGCTCGATGGGACGGCCGCTGCCCGGCTACGGCATCGTCCTGATCGACCAGGAGACCGAGGAGCGTTCGGACTCGGGGCAGATCTGCGTGGACCTGGCCAACGAACCCGTGGGGGCGATGCGAGGGTACTCCGACGACCCCGAGGGCACCCGGGAGGCGACCCGGCGCGGCATGTACCGCACCGGCGACATCGCCACCCGGGATTCGCGCGGTTACATTACCTATATCGGCCGGTCCGACGATGTGTTCAAGGCCTCGGATTACCGCATCTCACCATTTGAGCTGGAAAGTGTTCTGGTCGAGCACGAATACGTGGCCGAGGCCGCGGTCGTCCCCTCCCCGGATCCGCTGCGGCTGTCGGTCGCCAAGGCCTACGTGGCCCCGGCCGAGGGCGTGCCGCCCGACGCCGAGACCGCCCGCGCCGTCCTGGAGTACGCGCGCGGACGGCTGTCCCCGTACAAAAGGGTGCGCCGCCTGGAGTTCACCGAACTTCCCAAGACCTCCTCGGGTAAGATCCGACGGGTGCAGCTGCGCCGGGCCGAGGCCGAACGCGGCACGGTCACCGACGGCACGCGCAACCCGCGCGAGTTCTGGGAGGAGGACCTCCCGGAGCCGGGGGACTGAGCCACCGCCCTCCGCAGTGCCTTCGGAGGAATGGCCACCGCGCATTTTTGTCTCAATCAATGAGACACCTTCTTCGGAAATGCCCTGGTGTGGCCTTTCCCATCCTCAGCCCGCCGTCGAAATGCCGACGCGGACGCACCGGCCGTGTGCGACCGCGCTACGGTTTTGTTGCGAGACGACCAACCCGACGGGACCTAGGGGAGACGATGACGAGCACCAACGACACACGGGTGGCGAGTTACAAGCCACTCATCGCCCCCCGGGACCTGCTCGCGGAACTGCCGATGAGCACCCAGAGCACGGAGCTCGTGGAGAGTTCGCGCACCGAGGTCAAGCGCGTACTGGACGGTACGGACGACCGCCTCCTGGTCGTCGTCGGCCCCTGCTCGGTGCACGACACGGAGTCGGCCCTGGACTACGCCCGCCGGCTCAAGGAGCTGGTGCCCTCGGTCAGCGACGAACTGTGCGTGGTCATGCGGGTCTACTTCGAGAAGCCCCGCACCACGGTGGGCTGGAAGGGCCTGATCAACGACCCCGGCCTGGACGACACCTACGACGTGCACCGCGGCCTGCGCACCGCCCGCAAGCTGCTGCTGGACATCAACGCCATCGGACTGCCCGCGGGCACCGAGTTCCTGGACCCGATCACCCCGCAGTACATCGCCGACGTGGTGTCCTGGGGCGCGATCGGCGCCCGCACCACCGAGAGCCAGGTGCACCGCCAGCTCAGCAGCGGCCTGAGCACCCCGGTCGGTTTCAAGAACGGCACCGACGGTGACGTACAGGTCGCCGTGGACGCCGTGGGCGCCGCGGCCGCCTCGCACACCTTCTTCGGTGTGGACCCCGCGGGAGCGGGTTCGGTCGTGGTCACCGACGGCAACCCGGACTGCCACGTCATCCTGCGCGGCGGCCGCAGCGGCCCCAACCACGACGCCGCTTCGGTCGGTTCGGCCCTGGGCGTCATCGAGGGCGCCGGTCTGCCGCGACGCCTGATGATCGACGCCAGCCACGCCAACAGCGGCAAGGACCACGTCCGCCAGGCGGCCGTGGCCCGGGAGATCGCCGCCCAGGTCGCCGAGGGCGAGAGGGGCGTCGTCGGTGTGATGCTGGAGAGCTTCATCGAGGAGGGCGCGCAGAAGCTCGGCGACCCGGCCGAACTCACCTACGGCCAGTCCATCACGGACAAGTGCATGAGCTGGGAGACCACCGGGGGCGTGCTGGAGAACCTCGCCGAGGCCGTGCGCCAGCGCCGCAAGAACGCCGTCTGACCGTTCCGGGGTCCGGCGCGATCCGCCGGATCCCGGACAGAGCGGACCACGGGGGCGGGGCTACCGCGCGGGGAGAGCCTCCAGCGCCACCAGGAGCTCACGGCCCAACGGTTCGCTCAGGACGGCGTCGCCCGCGTCCTCGAGCTCCAGCCGGAGCGCGAACGTGTGCAGGTCGTCCCCGCGTTCGACCCAGCCGACCCACCAGCCCGGCACGGATTCGACCTCCGCGCCCAGACCGGTCCGACCGAAGAGCTGGTGGTCCGGGCCCTCCTCGATCATCAGCAGTTCGCGCATCGCGTGCTGGTGGCCGACGTCCACGGGCAGCGCGGCACGGGCCAGTTCGGCGATGAAGGTGGCCTGCTCCAGCGCGGAGACCTCCAGCGGACCCTCCAGCCAGAAACGGTCCATCCTGTCCTCTTCGCCGACCTGCCGGTTGCCGTAGTCGAACCGGTCCACCCAGGCGGTCATCTGCTCGTGCCCGATCCGGTCGGCGATCTCCCGGTGGACCGGCACGTCGGAGGAGGGCAGGGACTCGCGCAGGCTCATCTCCTCCCCCTCCTCGGGGGAGACGACCTCGTCGATGTCGGCCACCTCGCCGGTCTGGAGGGCGATGAGCGTGTTCGGCAGCTTGAAGGTGGACGCGGGCACGGCCCGCTCCCGGGCGCCCTCCGGGTTCACCACGACCGCGGACCGGTCCTCGGCGTCGAAGAGCACGAACGTCCCGTCCACCCCGGCCTCGGCGAAGACCGCTTCGAGGTCGGCGCGCTCCACGGTCTCCACGTCGCCCAGCGCGACGGGTTCACCGGCACGCCCCTCGACCCGTTCGGCGGTCTGGCCGTCCCCACCGCAGGCGGACGCGGCCAGGCTGAGGGCACAGCCCGCCGCGCCGGCGGCGAGCCGGGCCCGGGGCCGCCCGGACCTGCCGGGAACGTGTTCGGTGTCGGTACGCACTCGTCTCCTCCACAGGGTGTCCGAAGGAACGTCCCCACCAAGCTAGGGCATGCCCGACGGCCGCGTACCCCGCTTCGCGAGACCCCGAACGGGCCGCCCCGGTCGAACCGTTCCCGAAGCCCGCCGGCGGACCGCCGCCCCACCGTGCCGCCCCCGCTGCCGGTCCGCCCGGCTGTGGGGCCGAACCGGTCGGTCAGTCTTGGGCGCCCTGTGACGCCGCTGCTAGGCTGAACGTGTTGCTGACCCCGTACGGGAGAGAGTCCGCGTATCCAGCGTGGGCCGCCGAAGGAGCAATCCTCCCCGATGACAACCTCTCAGGCACAGCGGACCGTACGGGCGAGACCACTCTGGAAAGCAGGGACCTGCTCCCTCGCCGAAGGTGCAAACCACGCCGAGCGCGCGGTGAAGCTCTCAGGCACCCATGACAGAGGGGGAGGATGGCAACGCCTTACGCACGACACGACGCCCATCCTCTCGGGAGTGCCCATGTCAGAGCCCACGCCCGCGCCACGTCTCACGGCGCTGCACAAGACCCACGAAGAGGCCGGGGCCACACTCGTCGACTTCGCCGGGTGGCTGATGCCGCTCCGCTACTCCAGCGAGACCGTCGAGCACAACGCCGTCCGTGAGGCCGCCGGACTGTTCGACCTCTCCCACATGGGCGAGATCCGGCTGACCGGACCGCAGGCCGCCGAGGCCCTCGACTACGCCCTGGTGGGTTTCCTCTCCAGGGTCAAGGTGGGGCGCGCCCGCTACACCATGATCACCGCCGAGGACGGCGGCGTCCTGGACGACCTCATCGTCTACCGGCTCGGCGAGCAGGAGTACCTGGTCGTGGCGAACGCGGCCAACGTGCCCGTCGTCGCCTCCGCCCTGGCCGAGCGCGCCTCGGGCTTCGACGTCGAGGTCGCGGACGAGTCCGCCGCCTATTCGCTCATCGCGGTCCAGGGCCCGCGCGCCGTGGAGATCCTCGCCCCGCTCACCGACGCGAACCTCGACGAGATCCGCTACTACGCCGGGTACGAGCACACCGTGGCCGGTGTCCCGGTCCTGCTCGCCCGCACCGGCTACACCGGCGAGGACGGCTTCGAGATCTTCGTCAAGCCCGCTGACCGGGCGCCCGAGGTCTGGGCCGCGCTGACGGCCCAGGGCTCCGAGCACGGGTTGGTCCCGGCCGGGCTCTCCTCCCGGGACACCCTCCGGATGGAGGCCGGGATGCCGCTCTACGGCCAGGAACTCACCTCCGAACTCACCCCCTTCGACGCCGGGCTCGGCCGTGTGGTCAAGTTCGACAAACCGGGCGACTTCGTCGGCCGCGCAGCACTGGAGGAGGCCTCGCGTACCGCACGGGAGCGCCGCCTGATCGGGCTCGCCGCCCGCGGCCGCCGCCCGCTGCGCAAGGGCCAGGACGTGCTGCGCGACGGGACCGTCGTCGGAGTCACCAGCAGCGGCGCCCCCTCCCCCACCCTGGGACGCCCCATCGCCATGGCCTACGTGGACGGCGACCTCGACACCTCGACCGGCACGTTCACCGTGGACGTGCGCGGGCGGGGCGAGGAAGTCGACGTGGTCGAGCTGCCGTTCTACAAGCGGCAGTCGTAGGAAGCGGGGGTCCGGCGAGGGCCCCCGAGAGCCTGCACGCACCGCACGGCTGGATCCCCACGAGGGACCGGCACGGTCGGGGCGTGGCCGGGCGTAGGCCGGGCCGGGTCGCCGTACGGGCGCACGGCAGACAAATGGAACACCTCCAAGGAGAGTTGAAGTGAGCGTTCCCACGGAGCTGGGTTACACCGCCAAACACGAGTGGATCGTGGTCGAGGACGGGATCGCCACAGTCGGGATCACCTCGTTCGCCGCCGAGTCGCTGGGCGACATCGTCTACGTCGAGGCCCCCGAGGTCGGCACCGAGGTCACCGCGGGTGAACCCGCGGGCGAGGTGGAGTCCACCAAGTCCGTCAGCGACGTCTACTCGCCCGTGAGCGGAGAGGTCGTGGAGGTCAACGAGGCCCTCGAGGACGCCCCCGAGACGATCAACTCCGCCCCCTTCGAGGGCGGCTGGCTGTTCAGGGTGCGGATCTCCGAGGAGCCCGCGAACCTTCTCTCCGCTGAGGAGTACACCAAGCTGACCGAAGGCGAGAACTAGCATGACCAGCGACAACCTGCTCAACCAGAGCCTGAGCGAGCTGGACCCCGAGGTGTCGGCCGCGGTCGACGCCGAGCTGGGCCGCCAGCGCGACACCCTTGAGATGATCGCCTCGGAGAACTTCGCCCCCCAGGCGGTACTGGAGGCCCAGGGCACCGTCCTCACCAACAAGTACGCGGAGGGCTACCCCGGCCGCCGCTACTACGGGGGGTGCGAGCACGTCGACGTGGTCGAGCAGCTCGCGATCGACCGCGCCAAGGACCTGTTCGGCGCCGAGCACGCCAACGTACAGCCGCACTCCGGCGCCCAGGCCAACACCGCCGTGTACTTCGCGCTGCTCAAGCCGGGCGACACCATCCTGGGCCTGGACCTGGCCCACGGCGGCCACCTGACCCACGGCATGCGGATCAACTACTCCGGCAAGATCCTCAACGCCGTGGCCTACCACGTGCGCGACGAGGACGGCACCGTCGACTACGACGAGGTCGCGGCGCTGGCCAAGGAGCACCAGCCGAAGATGATCGTCGCGGGTTGGTCCGCCTACCCGCGCCAGCTCGACTTCGCGAGGTTCCGCCAGATCGCCGACGAGACCGGCGCGCTGCTCATGGTGGACATGGCGCACTTCGCCGGTCTGGTCGCGGCCGGGCTGCACCCCAACCCGGTGCCGTTCGCCGACGTGGTCACCACCACGACGCACAAGACCCTCGGCGGTCCGCGCGGCGGCATGATCCTGGCCAAGGCCGAGCTGGGCAAGAAGATCAACTCCGCGGTCTTCCCCGGCATGCAGGGCGGCCCGCTGGAACACGTGATCGCGGCCAAGGCGGTCTCGTTCAAGGTCGCGGCGAGCGAGGAGTTCGCCGAGCGCCAGCGCCGCACGGTGGCCGGCGCCCGGATCCTCGCCGAGCGGCTCACCCAGCCGGACGCGGCCGAGGCCGGGGTCAAGGTCCTGACCGGCGGCACCGACGTCCACCTGGTCCTGGTCGATCTGGTGGACTCCCAGCTCAACGGACAGGAGGCCGAGGACCGGCTGCACTCGGTCGGCATCACGGTCAACCGCAACGCGGTCCCCAACGACCCGCGGCCGCCGATGGTGACCTCGGGGCTGCGGATCGGCACCCCGGCCCTGGCCACACGCGGCTTCGACGAGGGTGACTTCACCGAGGTCGCCGACGTCATCGCCGAAGCGCTCAAGCCGGAGTTCGACGAGGCCGCCCTGCGCGACCGGGTCAGCGCCCTGGCCGCCAAGCGCCCGCTCTACCCGAACCTGTAGCAGTACCCAGCCGTGTGGGTCGCCAACGGCCCACACGGCGCCGCCCCCACGGCCCGACCCCTGTGCTCAACGAGGAGGACAGCATGGCCATCAGCGTCTTCGACCTGTTCAAGGTCGGTATCGGACCGTCCAGTTCACACACCGTCGGCCCGATGAAGGCGGCCCGGACCTTCGTGTCCGGTCTCCGTTCGGAGGGAGTCGTGGGGCGTGTCCACCACCTGCGCGTGGAACTCTACGGTTCCCTCGCACTCACCGGTAAGGGGCACGGCAGCGACACGGCCGTGGTCCTGGGACTGATGGGGCACACCCCCGAAGGGGTGGACGTGGACGCGGTCCCGGACCTGATGGAGGGGGTCCGCTCGGAGCGGACCCTGTACCTGGGCGGTCCCGACGGTCCCCCGGTGGCGTTCGACCCCTCCGTCGACGTGGACTTCCGCCGTAAGGAGAGCCTGCCCGACCACCCGAACGGGATGCGGTTCGTGGCACTGGACTCCTACGGGGCCGAGGTCGCCGCCAAGGTGTACTACTCGGTGGGCGGCGGTTTCGTCGTGGACGAGCGGGCCGCGGGCGCGGACCGGATCAAGGCCGACGACACCGTGGTCCCGTACCCCTTCGACAGCGCCGAGGAACTGCTGCGCCTGTGCGAGCGGACGGACATGTCGATCAGCGCCCTGATGCTCGCCAACGAGCAGGCGTTCGGCCGCACCCCGGACGAGATCCGCTCCGAACTGCTGGAGATCTGGACGGCGATGCGCCAGTGCGTGCGCCGCGGGGTCATGACCGAGGGCAGCCTCCCCGGCGGTCTGAAGGTGCCCCGCCGGGCGCACCGCCTGTACCGGCAGCTGGGCGGCAACTGCGACGAGCACGGCCTGCTCGCCCCCACCCACGTGGATCCGGACCCGATGCGCGGCAGTGACTGGATCACGCTGTACGCCCTGGCGGTCAACGAGGAGAACGCCGCGGGCGGGCGCGTGGTGACGGCCCCGACCAACGGCGCGGCGGGGATCGTTCCCGCGGTGCTGCACTACTACCTGCACTTCAGTCCGGGCGCGGGTGACGAGGGCGCGGTCCGGTTCCTGCTGACCGCCGCGGCCATCGGCATCCTGTTCAAGCAGAACGCGTCCATCTCCGGCGCCGAGGTGGGCTGCCAGGGAGAGGTGGGTTCGGCCTCCTCGATGGCCGCCGCCGGCCTGGCCGAGGTGCTGGGCGGGTCCCCCGCACAGGTGGAGAACGCGGCGGAGATCGCCATGGAGCACAACCTGGGCCTGACCTGCGACCCGATCGGCGGTCTGGTCCAGATCCCGTGCATCGAACGCAACGCGCTCGCCTCCGTCAAGGCGATCAGTGCCACCCGGATGGCCCTGCGCGGCGACGGCAGCCACTTCGTGAGCCTGGACAAGGTCATCAAGACGATGCGCGACACCGGCCGCGACATGATGGACAAGTACAAGGAGACGAGCCGCGGCGGCCTCGCCGTCAACGTCATCGAGTGCTGAGGGCCCAGATCAGAGCTTGTTAACAAAGGCGCGCACTGGAGTGCGCTTGAACAGTGCGGCCGTCGTGTGTACCGTTGTTCTTGAAAGACGGTGCACCCGGCCGCGTGCGCGATGAGCCGGTCGTCGGGGTCTGGAAGTGCCACCCCGGAAAAAGCCGTGCCCCGGGCGGCGTGCTGAGCAGAGGCGAACCCGGGGCTTACACAGCCAACGATACCAAACGCCCTCGCCCCCTGTCCTCTCGCGCCCTCAGCCGAGATAGAACGAAGGTCATCGTGAGCACCGGCATCCCGGAATGGATGGTCTGCGCCTACTCTTCTCCCCGCCTCGCGCCCTACCTCCGGCACAGCGGGGGCGACGCGGTTCGCGCCGTGAATTTGTACCACTGGAACGTCATGGTCTCCGCGGCCTTCTACGGTCCGCTCCACACGTTCGAACTGGCTCTGCGCAACTCCCTCCACAACCACCTGAGCACGCACTTCGGGCAGGAGGACTGGTGGAACGGGGCACCGCTGGACAACGAGGGCCAGCGTCTCGTCCGCCAAGCGCGAGCCCGCTGCCACCGTTCGGCCACGCCGGACGACATCGTCACCGAACTGTCCCTGGGTTTCTGGTCTTCACTGGTCGCTCGCAGGTACGACCGCGACCTCTGGGTCCCCGCCCTCCACCGGGCGTTCCCCGGTTACCGGGGGCCGCGCCGCACCCTCCAGGACCAGCTCTACTCCCTGCGGCTGCTGCGCAACCGCATCATGCACCACGAGCCGATCCACCACCGCCACCTGGAGGCGGACCACGCCAAGCTCTACCTCGTGCTCTCGTACGTCAGCCCCGAGGCCGCCTCCGGCATCAAGCCCTTCGACCGCGTTCCCGAGGTGCTCTTGGTCAAGGACCAGGTGTGCCGGGGCGAACTCCGGCCCAGCTTCTGAGGAGGCCACTGTGAGCAAGAACAGGCCGACCTTGGTGTCACGCGCGCAGCTCGCCCGATACGCCGAGGTCAGTCGGGCGGCGGTCACCAACTGGCGCAAGCGCGGACCCGGCTTCCCCGAACCAGCGGATACCGAACGGGAGCTGTTCGACCTCGACCAGGTCATCGGTTGGCTGTCCTCGCGTGCCGTACCCGCCAACGCCCGTCATCCGCACGAGCCCGTAGGGACCACCTACGCGGACCGTGTCCGCGCCGCAGTGGCGGCCTGCGCCCCGGGAGCGACGTCAGCGCCCAAGCACCGATCCCCGGTCGACACGGACGGCATCGACGGCACCGTCTTCCGTTTGCTGGACGACCTTCGGGGTTTGTGCGCACCAACCGAGTCCGCTCTGCTCATCGCAGTACTCGTCTTCCTCCGTTCCTCACATACCGACCAGTGGGGCCTTCTACGGGAACGGACCGGTCACGGCACCGTTGACGGGTCCGTGTTCGCGGCCGACTTCTGCGACCACCTTCCCCCTTTCGTCCCCGGTTCTCTCCAAGGGCTGGGACCTGACGCCTTCACCACGGCGGTTCGCGGAGTCGACACGATCGACACCCAAGGCCAGGAGCAGGACATCCTGTTGGCTGGCTTCAACAGCGCTCTCTCCTTCCTGGAAAGAGACTGGCTCTCCCGCCACTCGGATCTGCGCACCCCGGAGTCAGTGGTGCGCATGATGGTGGCCCTCCTCACGTCCGGCAATCCTTTCGACAGTGTCTATGACCCTTTCTGCCGGACGGGCGAGTTCCTGACCGAGGCCGTACGAGCACAAAAGGAAACCGACCCGACGCGGATCCCCCGTGTCAGCGGTACCACTTTCAACGAGTTGGCCTTCGGTATCGCCGGTATGAACATGCTGCTGCACGGCATCGAGGCCGAGTTCGGCCACCGTCCCGGATTTCCCTGGGACCGCGACGCCGCACACGGCACCGCAGATCTCGTCCTAGCAAATCCGCCGTTCAACCTGAGCAGCCCCCCCGGAGACTCCACCCGCGAGAGCTTCCGCTACGGAGAACCACCGAAGGAGAACGCGAACTTCCGCTGGCTCCAGCACGTGATCGACCGACTTTCTGCGAACGGTAGGGCGGGCGTGGTGATGGCCAACGGCGCATCAAGCTCGGCCAACGCCAGAGAGGTCGCGATCAGGGAGAACATGGTCGAGGACGGTGCCGTGGAGTGTCTCATCACCCTCCCCGGCCAGCTCTTCCAGCACACCGCCATCCCCGTGACCCTGTGGATACTGAAAGCTCCGACAGGTAGGTGCGAGGAGATCCTCTTCATCGACGCCAGCGGACTCGGCCGTATGACGTCGCGTACGATCCGAACTCTCCGGGAGGAGGACATCGCACTCGTCCAACACGCTTACAACGGATGGCGTAACGGGGAGCGAGATGACTCCGGGAGTGAAGCATCGAGTATCAGCTACGTCGCGACAATTAATAAAATACGCGACAAAAAGTACTCGCTTAGGCCATCGATCTATGTGACCGGACGTGCACCGCAGACGAGCCAGGCAGAGCAAGCGGAGGTGCTGACGTCACTCATCCGACGCCTGGACTCTCTGGAGGCACAGATTCCCTACGTCGATGCCAGAAGCAGTCAGGCGCTCCAGGAGGCACGGAAGTGGATTCGCTGATCGGCCCGCTACCCGACGCTTGGAGAGAACATCGGCTGGACGAGGTCTGCGAGATCCAGGCAGGCCCCTCCGGTGCGAGCCTGCCCTCCCGGGAGTTCGGCAAGCAGGGAACCCCGCTGGTCAGACCCGGTGACATTGCCGACCGGCGAGTGTCGGACACCGGTCTGGCCCACATCACCCGCACGACGGCTGGACGACTGCACCGCTACCGGCTCCGCTCGGGCGATATCGTCGGCACCCGAACCGGAACACTCGGCAAATTCGCCCGGGTCACCTCGGATCAACAGGACTGGCTGTACAGCACCCAACTGCTTCGTGTGCGTCCGTCCGAACGTATGGACCCCGTGTACCTGGTGCACTATCTGGCCCTGCCCACCGTCCAGCGCTGGATCGACAGACACGCCTCTGGAAGCACGGTCAGGTCGCTCACGATGGCCACACTGCGATCGCTCCCTACAGCGCTACCTCCCCTGCACGTTCAGCAGGAGATCGGTGCGTCCCTCGAAGCCCTAGACAACAAGGCTCACCTGCACGCCGAAATCAGCCGAACCACGAGCGAACTGCACGATGCTCTGGCCCCCATGCTGTTCTCCGGTCGAGCACACGCTTCGACAACCAACACATGAGACCCGGTCCCCGCAGGAGTAGACCCCGGTCGAGGATTTCCCGTCCTCTCCGAGGCAGTACGGCGGCATGTGGTTAACCGTTGCACTGGACAAGGCCATCAAGACGATGCGCGACACCGGCCGCGACATGATGGACAAGTACAAGGAGACGAGCCGCGGCGGCCTCGCCGTCAACGTCATCGAGTGCTGAGGGGGCGCCCCTGTCCGGTCCTCCCACCGGGGCCCGTCGGCCGAATCGGTGCTTCCGGGCAGGAATGCTCGAAGGACATTCGGGGTTGTACCGGACGCACGGCCAGTGACCGGGCTTGAGCCTCCCACCCGCTCGCCCATGCTGGTCGTCACCCCGGGTCTGGTGGCTTGAGCCCAGCTCGCCACCAGACTCGCCCCTTTTCCGCACCGACCTACCGGGGCGACGTGTTCGGCGCGGGTTGGAACAGCACGCTGACCTCGTCTGGGAAGGCGTCTATCCGAAACACACGGTCGCCGTGGCACCGGAGATCCGCTCCGTCTGCGGACATGTGGCGCAGGGGCCCGTGGAAACGGCTGAGGGGGTCGGCCCGGGAGAGAACGAAGGACACCTGAGCGACGCGGCCCACACGCCCCTGACCACATCCGGCCACCAGACGCGAACCGGGCAGGAACACCCAGGGGACCCGTTTCCGGCTGTGGTAGAACAAGCTTCCGTGAACCCCATTCTCTCCGTCCCCACACCGCGCCTGTTGGTGCCCCTTGCCGCCCTGGTGCTGGCGGCCACCGGCTGCGGCCTCGTCGGCGCTTCGTCAGGTGAAGAGGAGTCCACGGCCGCCTCGGCCGACGCGCCCGCCGACGAAAACGCCCCCCGGGAAGAGGGCGCCGAGGAGGAACCCCAGGAAACGCCCTCCCTGGCCGACCCCGGCATCCTCACCGCGAACTGCGACGCGTCCGAGGGCTGGGTCGAGTACACCCTCTACTCCTCCGACAACGCCGACGAACTCCTCCACGTCGGATTCGACATCATGGGCAGCGACCGCGGCGAATCCGAGGACCTCTCCCACGGCCGCATGGTGGACGCGGGCATCGTACTGGGCTCCTCCTGCCACGAGAACCAGCGGCCGCCGCTGTTCCCCGAGCGCAACCTCGTCATGGCCACCTTCACCGAGGAGGTGAACGGCAACGAGGTCAAGGGATTCGGGGTACTGTCCGCGGACGGCATGTTCACGGCGCTCACCCCCGAGCAGGAGGTCGACGACTTCGGCACCCCGATCGACTACGTCCACCCGGTGGCCGACCCGGAGCGCGACCGGATCGTCTTCGTGCAGGACGAGGGCGGGAGCGAGCACACCATCCACGCCATGGACCTGGAGAGCGGCGAGATCACCGACCTCGGTGCCACGTGCGCCAGTACGCGGTGCGAGCAGCTCACGGTCGTGCCGGGGATCGACGGCGCCGTGCTCTACGGGAACTACTTCAACAGCATGGCGGTGGTCCTGGACGGTGCGGGTCTGGTCGGGAGCCTCGATAACCGCGCCCTGCTCTACTTCGACATCAGTGACCAGGTCGGTGCCGACGTGGTCGACCTGACCCGAGACACCATCTATCCGGACCGCTCCCCCGAGGTCCCCGTGGACAAGCGGTCCGGCTTCCAGGCCCTCGACGACGGCACCCTGCTCTTCGCCGACGACGAACTGAGCGTCATCGAGTTCACCGCGGACACCCCCGAGACCTACGAGGCGGAGAACGAGGGCGTCCTCCACCACGAGTTGGAGCCGCTGCCCACCGAGCGGACCCTGATCCCCGAGAGCACCCGGTCCAACTCCGACCCCGTGCTGTCCCCCGACGGCTCCGAGGTCCTCTTCCGCTCCGAGCCACAGACCGGGGACGTTGACTGGTACAGGGTTCCCACGGACGGGTCCAGCGAACCGGAGGAGTTCCCCGGGCTGCCCGCAGACGTCCACAAGGTCCTCGCCTGGAGGTAGAACAACAAGAAAAGGCAGGAATGTCCGATCGTGCTCCCGGGTTGCACCGAGGGCACGGCCGGAGTCCGGGCTCGAGCCTCCCACCCGCTCGCCCGTACCGGCCGTCACCCCGGGTCTGGTGGCTTGAGCCCAGCTCGCCACCAGACTCGCCCCCTCCCGGCAGAGGGCTCCTGATCCCTCAGGCCAGACTGCGCCTGGGGTTCTTGGCGGGGGCGGTCATCGACATCCGGATGACCGCGGGCACCTGGTCCAGTCCGAGGGAGCCGCGCAGGTTGGCGAGCGCCTCCGAACGCACCCTCTTCCAGACGTGCGCCACGTCCGCGTCGTCCTCAAGGGTGAGCGCCAGGCGCAGGTGCGGTTCGTCACTGGACTCGGTCAGCCGCGCCCGGGCCCTGCGGACCCCGGGGTAGTCGGCGACCTCCTGTTCCAGGGCCCCGCGGGCCACGCTCTCGGACATCTCCACGTTGCCCGCGTCGTCGCGCTCCAGGAAGAGACGGCCCACCGTGTCGTTCATGCCCTGCACCATCAACCACCGCAGGGCGAGGAAACCCGCCACGAAGGCGACAGCCACCACCGCGTACGGAACCCACTGCTGCGCGAGCAGCTCGTTGAGGCGATCGCCGACCAGCGGTGCGGACGCCAGGTCGCCGCCGAGGAGCCCCTGCCCCACCGCCAGTGCGGCCAGGCCCGCCGCCAGAAGCACCGACCCCACGATGACCAGGCCCAGGCGGTTTCCCCGGGCCGACCTCCGACTCCTGTCGCGCGCCATCGTCAACCCTCCGCGTATCGAACGTGCGTGGCGATCCGCATGCTGCGCAGCGGGGCCAGCTCCTCCAGTCGGCGCTCCACCGCCGAGGTCACCTCGCCGGGCAGTTCGCGCGAATCGCGCATGCCAGTACGTACGTGGACCTTCAACCTGTTGCCGCGCACCGCCACCTGGACCCCGTCGACACCGCTCACGCCCTGGGCCGCGGCGGACACCGCGCGGCGCAGCGCGGGCCGGGTCAGACCGACGACCAGCGCCGGGTCGTCGGTGCGCAGGGCGGTCCACCGGCCCCGTCCGGGCGCCAGCGCCACCACGATCAGAGCCAGCCCGATCAGGGCCAGGACCGCCGAGGCGATCTGCACGGACGGTTCCGACCAGGTGGTGGTCTCCGCGTAGTCGGTCGCCGCACCGACGGGGATCAGCCGCAGCGGGTTCCCCGCGAGGGCGGCGATGACCTCGGCCGCGGCGACCACGGCGACCACGAGGATCACGAGGCCGGTGAGCACCGCCGGCCAGGACCTGCGCGGACGGAACGTGTGCACGGCGACCCGCCTTGCGCGGCGGTCCGTCCCCTGGCTCGGACGACCGAGCACCTCTTCCACGGTGGTCATGTCAGCGCACCAACTCCGCGATCTCGATGTCGATGTGGTGGACCTGTTTTCCGGTGATCCACTCGATCCGGCCCTTGACGTGTTCCCGTACCGCTCGGGCGACCTGGAGCGCCGGCCGCGGGTAGCTCACCTCGATACGCAACCGCAGGAGGACCACCTCCCCGCTGACCCGGGCGCGAGCCGCCCTCGAACGTGCGGCCCGCGCCCCGGAGACCTCGCCGACAGCCGTGGCCGCCGCCTTCTCGATGACGTCCCCGGGTATGTCCGTGCGGCCTCCGGGGTCCCGGGGGCGGACGTGCCTGCCGCCCTCCCGGTCCCCCGCGGGCGCGGCATCCCGCTGGCGGGGGACCGTGTCGCTTCGAACCCCGACCACGACCTCACCCCCGTCTACGCCGAACGCCGTGTGAACATCTCGGCGAGATCGATCTCGCCCTCCATCGCCCGGCCCGCGACGAACCCGACGAGGCCGAGGACCAGGACCAGCGCGAAGGCGGGGAACCCGCCGAACGCCGCCGCGAGCCCGAGCACCGTCCCGTAGGACAGTCCAACGATGGGCCACATGGCTACCCCCTCTAATCAGCACGCCCTGTTTGTAGGTCTTGTTCAGCTGGCCGCGCGTGTACCGTCGCCGAGACCGGCGACCACGTCCTCCACCGAGATGTGGACGGCGCGGCCGCCGGCCAGCGGGGCCAGGCCCCGTCGGATCTCCGCCGAGATCTCCGGCAGCGGCCGCCCGTAGCGGACCACCACGCCGATCTCGACGTGGCCGTCGCGTACCGCCACCCCCCGGATCCGGCCCCCCGGCACAGCGGTGCTCAGGGTGCCGAAGGAACCGGAGGACAGTTCGACCACGTCGGGAAAGCCCGCGGTCGACTCCGCGATGGCGCGTGCGGTCTCACCCGGTGTGTCGCCGCCGGCCACGACTAACGGACCCTGGGCTCGGAGTCGCCGTCGTCGGCGTCCTCGTCGTCCCCGGGCAGGTGGATGTCGTCCACCTTGATGTTGATCTCGGTGACTTCGAGGCCCGTCATCCGCTCGACCGCGGACGTGACGTTGCGGCGCACGGCGGCGGCGAGGTCCTGGATGGCGGCGCCGTACTCGACGACGAGGTCGATGTCGACGGCGGCCTGCCGCTCCCCGACCTCGACGGCGACGCCCTGCGCCACCGAACCGGAGGAGCTGCCCCGGCTCACGGCGTCACGTACCGCACCGACCATGCGTGCGGTCCCGCCGCCCATGGCGTAGACGCCGCCGATCTCCCGAGCCGCCATACCGGAAATCTTGGCGACGACGCCGTCGGCGATGTGGGTGCTTCCCTGGTCGTTCCTGCCGGCGGCCTCGCGCTTGCCGCCGGACTCACGGGCGCTCGGCACCGCGGATTCGGTCTTGATGTCCGACACTGGTCCCCCTACGCAGTGTGCAAACCGTCCTGGACGCGTCTACTTCTTCTTGAAGACGCCCTTGATCTTGTCCTCGGCCTGGTCCTTGAACTCCTCGGCCTTGTCCTTGGCCTTGTCCACGGCGTCCTTGGCCCCGGACTTGGCCTGGTCGGCCTTTCCCTCGAACTCGGTGCCGCGGTCTCCGGCAGCCTTGCCGACGGCTTCCTTGCCCTTGCCCACGGCGTCATCGAAATGCTTGCCCATTTGTGCCCCCTACTCAGAGCCGCTTCGACTCAGGGTTATGGACCGAAACCCGGAGCCACCCCGGGACGGGGTAACCGAAGAGGTTTCGACCTCATCACACCATATACGCACTCTATGTAGCCAACAAGGCACTGCATGCGACGAATTGCTGGTGGGAGGGGTCATGGCCTTACCAGACCTGCCCCAAAACCACACCCGGAACCCCGACTGGGCAAGAAAAAACCAGGGGCGCCCGTAGGTACCCCTGGCCGTCCGAAAATCAAGTTGTCCCGGCCGCGTCGCCGACCCGAGGGCCGACCGCACCAGCCGCGCGGCGGCGCACCGCCTAGCCGAAGATGACCGTCTTGTCCCCGTTGAGCAGCACCCGACGCTGGGCGTGCCAGTTCACCGCGCGCGCCAGTGCCACCGACTCCAGGTCACGGCCGATGGCGGTGAGCTGGTCAGGGCTGTGCGTGTGGTCGACCCGGGAGACCTCCTGCTCGATGATCGGACCCTCGTCCAGATCGGCCGTGACGTAGTGGGCGGTGGCACCGATCAGTTTCACGCCGCGCGAGTGCGCCTGGTGGTAGGGGCGGGCACCCTTGAAGCTCGGCAGGAAGGAGTGATGGAT
The DNA here is from genome assembly GCF_056173285.1 of Nocardiopsis sp. iso_40. NCBI lineage: Bacteria > Bacillati > Actinomycetota > Actinomycetes > Streptosporangiales > Nocardiopsidaceae > Nocardiopsis > Nocardiopsis sp. iso_40. The sequence continues at coordinate 4,704,247 of NZ_CM149666.1, forward strand.
GTTGATGATGCGCCCGGACATCTTGGTGCACAGCTGCTCGGAGAGCACCTGCATGTAGCGGGCCAGCACCACCAGGTCGACGTCGTAGGAGTCGACGAGCTCCAGGATCCGCTCCTCCTGGACCCCCTTGGTATCCGGGGTGACCGGCAGGTGGTGGAAGTCCACACCGTAGGAGTCGGCGAGGAACTCCAGGTCGGGGTGGTTGGAGACCACCGCGGCGATGTCGATGTCGAGTAGGCCGCTGCGCTGGCGGTAGAGGAGGTCGTTGAGGCAGTGCCCGAACCTGGAGACCATCACGATCATGCGCGGACGCACGTCCGAGGCCTGCAGGGTCCACTCGACGAACGACTCTCCGGGGCCGCCGAAGTCCCCGGCCAGTGCGGCGAAGGCGCCGCGCAGAACGTCCTCGCCGACCACCCCGGAGCGCCCGGACTCGGCCACGAACTGCATCCGCAGGAAGAAGCGTCCGGTGAAGTGGTCGCCGTACTGCTGGCTCTCGGTGATGTTGCACCCGTGGTCGGCCAACAGGTTGGCCACGGCCGCCACGATGCCCCGACTGTCGGGGCAGGAAAGGGTCAGGACGTACTCGCGTTCGCTCATGTGTGGCACCACTCCCGGGGTCGACCGGCCGATCAGCCGTGACGCCCCAGGATATCGAGCGTCCGGAGCCCCGGGGACGCCCCGGGGCGTCCCGTGTCACCTGCGGTTTCCACAGAAGCCGCAAAATCGGTCCCTTTAGGGAATATGAAAGACATTCATGTTCTGGCATCCTCGAAGGCATGACTAGCCTGCGTGAGAAGTACGAGGCCGCGACGCGCGAAATCCAGGCCCCCTTCGCCATGGTCGACCTGGCCGCCTTCCGCGCCAACGCGGCCGACCTCACCCGCCGCGCCCACGGCCGCCCCGTCCGCGTCGCCAGCAAATCCGTGCGCTCCCGGGAGCTGCTGCGCACGGTGCTGGCGATGCCCGGCTACGCGGGGATCATGGCCTTCACCCTGCCCGAGGCCCTCTGGCTGGCCACCGGGGACCGGGAACCGCTCAGCGACGACATCCTCGTCGCCTACCCCACCGCGGACCGCCCCGCCCTCGCCGAACTCGTCCGCGATCCCGTCGCAGCGCGCACCATCACCCTGATGGTCGACTCCCCCGCCCACCTCGAACTCATCAGCGCGGCCGTGGCCGAGGCCGGGCGAGGGCCGCACGCCCCGCCCGTCCGGGTGTGCCTGGACATCGACACCAGCTGGCAGCCCCTGGGCCCGGGTACCCGGATCGGCTCCTACCGCTCCCCCGTCCGCACCCCGGCCCAGGCCGCCTCCCTGGCCCGCGCCGTCGTACACCGGCCAGAGCTGGAGCTGGACGGGATCATGGCCTACGAGGGCCAGATCGCCGGGGTGGGCGACGCTCCCCCCGGCAGGCCGCTCTACGGGCGGCTGCTGCGCGGCGTCCAGCGCCGCTCAGCCCTGGAACTGGCCAAGCGCCGGGCCGCGATCACCCGCGCCGTCCGCGAGGTCGCCGACCTGCGCTTCGTCAACGGAGGCGGCACCGGAAGCCTGCACACCACCGGACGCGAGCGGGCCGTGACCGAACTGGCCGCCGGCTCCGGGCTCTACCAGCCACACCTGTTCGACCACTACAGCTCCTTCCGCGGCCGCCCCGCAGCCCTGTTCGCGCTGCCCGTGGTCCGCCGCCCCGCACCCGACGTGGCCACCGTCCTGGGCGGCGGCTATCCGGCCTCCGGCCCCGTCGACGCGCACCGCCCGCCGGTCCCCCACCTGCCCGAGGGCCTGGCCTACAGCGCCAACGAGGGCGCGGGCGAAGTCCAGACACCGCTGATCGGCGAGGCCGCACGGGGACTGTCCGTCGGGGACCGGGTGTGGATGCGCCACGCCAAGGCCGGGGAGCTGTGCGAACGCTTCGACACCCTGCACCTGGTCGACTCCGACACCGGGACCTATGAGGGGTCCGTCCCCACCTACCGGGGCGAGGGCCGGACCTTCCTCTGAGCCCGCACCCTCCACCCATGGGACGGGGCCCGCGCGACGTACGCGCGGGCCCCGTCCCGTCAGGGCTGTGCCTGCGGCTACTTCCGCTTGCGGCGGACCGCCCAGGCGACGACGCCGACCGCGAGGACCGTCCCGACACCGGCCGCGAGGATCATCGCCTCGGGGGGCAACTGGCCGCGTGACTGGTAGGTCGTGACCACCTTGTCATCGCCCTTGAGGACGATGCTGCCCTCCTCGGGCTCCACCGGGTGGCTCTCCACCCGCACCGCGCCGCCGCCGAGGACGAGCGCCCGGGCCTCGTCGAAGATCCGGGTACCCCGGTCCTTGGCCTTCGTGAACTGGCGCCGGGCGATGTTCGCCGGGCGGGCCTGTTCGCCGAGCTCGCTCAGGGTCTCGGCAAGCTGCCGCTGCTCACGGTCGATCTCGGCCTGGACCTCGGCTGCGGTCTGGCGCGGTTCGGTGTCGCTTCCCGTCATAGGGGTGCCTTTCTGCCCTAGGGCACGGTTGTCTGAGAGCCCGTGTCCGAGCCGGTGTCCCGGCCCTGCTCCTCCGCGCCGTCGGACGGACCAGAGAATCTCAGCGCGCCGTCGATTCCGTCGACCACACGGAAGAAGTCCCGTGTGGACAACCACAGTTTATAGATGATGGCGATCTCGAAGGCGAGCAGCAAAACGCCCGCAAAGGCCGTGATCCACCCGATTACCGGCGGACCGAAGAGGGCCGCGGCGACGGGGGAGAGCACGAAGACCGCCAGCTGGAACTCGATCCCGCCCACCAGGTGGGTGCGCACCCGCCGGTTGTTGAGGGACCCCCAGAACCGCTGGTACCAGGGGAAACGCGTCCGGAACTCCTGGTGCAGGTCGACCTTGGGCAGTGTCAGGTCCGGCTGCTTGCCCGCGGTGCGCTGGTTGCGGGCCTCCCGCTCGTTCTGGCTGCGCAGGATCTGCTCCAACACACCGATGCCGTGTCGCAGCACCGCCTGCTCGCCGCCGTCGCTCATCGTCCGGCCGCCGCGACCGGTCGCGCGGCCGGTGGCGTCGCCCTCGGGTTCGAGCATGGACAGGGTCGCGCGCGCCCGCTCCAGTGCGGCCGCCAGGTGCGAGCGCATCTCACGGCGCACCTTGTACACCTGGAGCGCGTTCAGATAACGCAGCATGTCCAGGAAGACCACGGCCAGCGCCAGCCAGAGGAACGCCACGTGCCCGGTCTCCCGGTACTGGCCTCCCATGAGGGCGACCACGCACACCAGGACCCGGAAGCGGTCCGAGACGTAGTCCATCCAGGAACCGAACAGCGACTCCGAACCGGTGAGCCGGGCGAGCTTGCCGTCCGTACAGTCCACGAGGAAGCACAGGTAGTACAGCGCGGCACCGATGAGGAGCAGCTGCCAGTAACCGAACGCGAAGCACACGGCGGCGCCCAGGCCCAGGAAGAGGGCGGCCACGGTCAGTTGGTTGGGGGTGATCGGTGTCCGGTTCGCGATCTGACGCACGATCCGGACCGCGAACGGGTCTACGAGGTAGACCGTCAGCCAGGAGTCTCGTTCCTTGAGCGTACGAGCCCTGACCTCGTCGAGTGTGAATCCAGGCATCGTGGCGAACTACTCCCAAAGCGAAGCGGATGTGTCCCGGTCGGTGGCCGCCGGACACACCGTCGGGCCCCGGGCGACCCGCGCACGCTACGCCATGACCCAGAGGACGGCCAACCTATAGCACATGGTCAACAATAGGCGATCGGACTCCTGGTCACTCCCAAAGCGGATGAACCGAACCGCAATCGCAACCGAAGAGCCCTGTCCACGGCCACCAGCACCGACGAAGCGGCCAGGCACTCCCGGGGCGCGCATCTCGTAATGTGAGGCGTGAACGACCCGGTCCGGCGCGCCGGACCGCCAGAGGCAGAACAGGAAGACACCACGTGAGCGAAACCATCCGTCTGGAGCCCGGCGACCAGGCACCCGACTTCACCCTCAGCGACGCCGACGGCCAGCCCGTCTCCCTGAGCAAGGTCCTGGCCGACACCGGCAGCAGCGTCGTCCTGTACTTCTACCCGGCCGCCATGACGCCCGGGTGCACCACCCAGGCCTGCGACTTCCGGGACAACCTCACCGAGTTCGCGGACGCCGGGTTCACCGTACTGGGCGTCTCCCCGGACGAGCCCGAGAAGCTGGCCCGGTTCCGGGAGAAGGAGAGCCTGACCTTCACCCTGCTCGGCGACCCCGAGAAGGAGACCCTGCGCGCCTACGGCGCCTTCGGTGAGAAGAAGAACTACGGCCGCGTCGTCCAGGGCGTCATCCGCTCCACGGTCGTCGTGGGCGCTGACGGCAGGGTCGAGAAGGCCTTCTACAACGTGAAGGCGACCGGCCACGTCGACCGGATCAAGAGGGAACTGGGCGTCTGACCCGGTGCGCCGGTCGTCCGCCCGAGCACGGGGCCGGACGACCGGTCCCCTCTCCGATCCCGGTAGAGTGGCCCCGTCGGGGCCGTAGTCCAACTGGCAGGAGACGGCAGCTTTAGGTGCTGTACAGTGCGGGTTCGAATCCCGCCGGCCCCACTCACGAACCTCGGGCGGCGCCCTCGGCCCGAGGCCCCGTCCCAGACGCCGACCCACGCGGCCGGCGGGGCGAGGCCCGGCCGCGCCCCGGCAAGCCGACGGTCCGCGCCGTGGGCTACAGGCCGAACAGGGCCCACATGACCAGCGCCAGCAGCGCGACCACGCCCAGGCCGACACCGGCCGCCACCGTCAGGTGGCTCCGCTCCGAGTGCTTTCCCGACTTGGTCAGGCCCAGCGTCTCCGTGGACTCACGGATGGACAGCATGATCGAGTTCATCGCCTCCGGGCTGTGCCGCAGCCGGTCACTGATGGACTCGGCCAGCACGTGGGCACCGGCGCGGAAGTGCTCCCTCGCCGTCTCCGGCTCCTCGTGATCACTGTCCTCCCCGGCCTCCGTGTCCCCGCCCCCGGCGGCGGCCCCCTCCTCGGAGGTGCTCCCGTCGCGCTTCGGGGACCAGGGTGCCAGGGCCGCGATCCTCAGCATCTTGGCGGCGTTCTCCGCGGTGAGCCGTTCACCGGGCTCGACCCTGAGCATCCCGGCCAGCACCGGGGCGAGCGGGCCCGCGTTCGCGGCCTCCTTGGGTTCGTCCAGCTGTTCCTGGCGCAGGATCTTGATGTAGCCCTTGCGGTCGTAGGGCGGGTAGCCCTCGACCGCCGCGTACAGGGTGGCGCCCAGCGACCACAGGTCGGACTCCGGGCCGACCGGTCCGGCCTTGGCCCGCTCCGGCGGAATGTAGGCGGGCGAACCGATGATGCGGCCGGACGCGCTCAGGGCGGACTCACCGTTCCAGGCGGCCAGCCCGAAGTCGGTCAGCACCACCCGTCCGTCCTCACTGATCATCACGTTGTCCGGCTTGACGTCGCGGTGGACGATGCCCTCACCGTGCGCGACCTTGAGCGCGTCGATCAGTTGGAGCCCGATCTCGGCCACCCGCTGGTAGGGCAGCGGACCGCCCACCTGGATGATCTCCTCCAGGGTGGAGGCCTCCAGCAACTCCATGACGATCCACGGCCGCTCGTCCTCGTCGACGACGTCCAGGACGGTGACGAGGCTGGGGTGGGTGAGCCGTCCGGCGACACGTGCCTCACGGGTGGTGCGCTGGACGAGCGACTCGCGCTCGGAACGGCTCAGCTCCGAGGGCAGCCGGAGCTCCTTGACCGCGACCTCACGTTTGATGACCAGGTCGGTGGCGCGCCAGACCGTTCCGACACCGCCGCGGGCGATCTCGGAGGTCAGCTGGTAGCGGCCCTTCAGCAGCCGGCCATCGGCCTCCGACTCAGCCACGGAGGACTCTGGACGCGCGGGGTCGAGCGACGTCTGTGGCCGCTGCGTGTGAGGGTTGTCTAGGGAGGACACGGTTATCCACGGGTCCATTCACCGGCCATGGTGGCCTCCTGCGGAGCATTGCGGTCGCTGTCACCACGTAGGTGCACGGATCACTCGTTATACCAGCACGGCGCGGAGGCCGGGCCACTGGTTGCCGGATGGCTGACACATAGGTTCGGTTTCGTTATGTCCGAGGAAAGGCCGCACATGCCATGACGAGGGTCTCCCTTGCCAATTCTTGACCTCGGCCGGGTTTCGTGCACGTGCGCCGGCGCGTGCACGAAACCCCCGGACATCAGCTCCAGAGGGACTCCGGAGTCCGCACCTCGACCGGGCCCACCCCGGTCTCGGTGAGCGGACCGCGCAGGCTCCCGGCGTCACCGACCACCACCACGACGGCTTCCTCCGGGCGGAGGTACTCCACGGCGGCGCTGTTCATGTCCTCGGCGGTGAGCTTCTCGTACCCGGCACGGGTGCGGTCCACGTGGTCGTCGGGCAGGTCGTGCACCACCATGTCGACGAGCGCCCCGGCCATGCTCCGAGCGGTCGAGTAGCTGACCGGCAGCCCCACGGTGTTGGATTCGCGGACCGTGGACAGTTCGTCCTCGGTGACGCCCCCGGCGCGCAGCTTGTTCATCTGCTCCAGGGAGGAGGTGACCGAGTGGGCCGTGGTGCCGGCCTCGACCTGGGTGGACATGAAGAACACCCCGCTGTCGCGGCGCAGGTCGAAACGGCTCCCGGCACCGTAGGTGTAGCCCAGGCGCTCGCGCAGCTCCATGTTGAGGCGGGAGGTGAACATCCCGCCGAGGACCTCGCTGATGCCCTCGGCGCGCGGCAGGTCCACCTGCGAACGCGAGGGGGCGCGGTGCGCGATGACCAGGGCCGACTGGACCGACCCGGGGCGGTCCACGACGAGTACGCGGGGCAGTTCACCGGGCGGCGGCGCGGGCTCGGTGAGCGCGCGCTCCGGCGCGGGCGCGGCGTCGCCGAAGACGGTCCTGCCCAGCTGCTCCAGGTCGACGCCGGCCAGGTCGCCGACGACCACGAGGGTTCCGGCGACCGAGGCGATCGAGTCGGCGTGGAAGCGGGCGACCGTCTCGGGGGTGACGTCGGCCAGTTTGACCGGTCCCCCGGCCAGGGGCGTGGCGTAGCGTCCGGTGAACAGCTGACCGCCCAGGCTGCGCATGGCCAGGGTGGAGGCAGAGGAGGCGTCCAACCAGAAGCGTTCCAGGAGCTGGTCGCGGCGGCGCACGATGTCGTCGGCCTTCAGGGCCGGTCGGCGCACGGCGTCGGCGAACAGGCGGACGGCCTCGCCGAGGCGGTTCGTGGGCGCGTCCAGGCCGGTGATGAAACCGTCCCAGCTCACGCGTGAGATCCACTCCGCGCCGTGGCGCTCCATCGCCGGGGCCAGCGAGCTCTGGCCGTCGGGTCCGTCCTCGAGGACCTCACTGGTGAGGGCGCTGACACCCATGGCTTCGAGGGGCTCGACGGCACCGCCGAAGGGGTGCACGAGGCGGAGCGAGGCCAACTGCTGGCCGGGCACGTCGATGGCGACGACCGTGCCGCCTCCGACGCTGATCCGCTGGGGTTTGGGAAAGGTGTAGGAGGCGGGGGCGCCGAGGTCCGGGCGGGTCTGCTGCATGCTCTGCGGCTCTTTCTGCGGCTTGACGGGAACGGAGCGGTTACGCCGGCGCGTCGGCCGCGGCGTCGGCCCCGGCTTGCGCGCTGATCGTCTCGGCGGCGGTCTCGGGCTCGGGGTCGAAGCGGACGACGAGCATGTTGTCGTCGACGAGCAGGCGCTCGGCCGCGGCACGGACCTCCTCGGAGGTGACGTCCGCCCAGCGCCGGGGCCAGGTGTAGGCGAGCTCGGGGTCGCCGAGCAGCTGGGTGCAGTTGCCGATGGCGTCGGCCAGCCCGGAGGGGCTGGCGAGGGAGTGCAGGTGCTCGCGTTCCAGGACCGCGCGGGCCCGGTCGAGTTCGGCGTCGGTGACCCCCTCCGCGAGTTTGGCGACCTCCTCGCGGATGGCCTGTTCCAGGAGGTCCCCGTCCACGCCCTCGCGGGCGAGCATGTTCACCAGCAGCAGGCTGTCGGTGTAGCGGAACGGCAGGAGGTCGGCGGAGCCGCCGCCGTCGTCGGCGGCGATGGGCCGGTCCACGACCAGCGAGCGGTACAGGCGGCTGCCCTGGCCCTGGCCGAGGACCGCGGCGGCCAGCTGGGCGACGTCGTGCCCGCGCTCTCCGTAGGCGGGGACGCGGAAGCCGATGAACACCCCGGCCGCCGGAACCGTCTCGGTGACGGAGTCGCGCACCGGGCCGCCCAGCGCGGCGTGCAGCGCGGGGTCGGGGGTGTCGGGGACGAGGTCGCGGGCGGGGATGCCGCCGAAGTACTTCTCCACCCGGGCGAGGACGTCCTCGGGCTCCAGGTCGCTGACGACGGTCAGGACGCAGTTGTCCGGGCCGTAGTGCGCCTTGTGGAAGGACTTGACGTAGTCCAGGTCGGCGGCGTCCAGGTCGGCCATGGAGCCGATCGTGGGGTGGTGGCAGGGGTGGCCCTCGGGGTAGGCCAGGCGCAGGATGCGCTCCAGGGCCGTGCCGTAGGGCTGGTTGTCGTAACGCTGGCGGCGCTCGTTCTTGACGACGTCGCGCTGGTTGTCCAGGACCTCCTGGGTCATGCCCTCGCGCAGGGTGGCCAGGCGGTCCGCCTCCAGCCACAGGATGGTGTCCAGGGCGTGCGTGGGGACCGTCTCGAAGTAGTTGGTCCGGTCGGTCGAGGTGGAGGCGTTGATGTCTCCGCCCAGCCGCTCGACCACGTCGAAGTGCTCGCCCTTGGTGACGTTGCCGCTGCCCTGGAACATCAGATGCTCGAACAGGTGCGCGAACCCGGTGCGACCGGGCACCTCGTGGCGGGAACCGACCCCGTACCAGAGGTTGACCGAGGCGACCTGGCCGGTGGAGGCCGGAGCCGTCACCAGACGCAGTCCGTTGTCCAGTGTGTACTGATCGACCCGTCCCGCCGTTCCCATGGTGGTCACCAGCGCATGCACCCCATCAAGTTCCGTTGACTGCTTGACCGGTTACGAGCCTATGGCCTAACCGCACCGTGGGGACACTCGGTTCGGGTAATCCGTCGGGGATTCGGCCGGGCGGGGGTCCCCTCCGGACCCCGGGCCGGCGGACGGGTCAGGAGCCGGCGCGGTAGGCGGTGGTGTCCATCGACGCCGCGATCTCGTCGTAGACGGCGCTGTACTGGGCGTCGGCGGACCAGACGTAGAGCAGCACGTCGCTCTGCGGGAGGAACCACATGCGTACCTCGAAGGTGTCCTCGTTGTCGCAGGTGACGCTCCACACCGAGTGGTGGGACTTGAGGCCGTCCGCGTGCTCGAAGACCGCGCCCCGGTCCGTGGTCAGGGTGGCGCTGTCGACCCCGATGCTGCCCGAGGCGGCGGTGTTGAGGCTGCGGCAGCTGTCGGTGTTGTCCGCCCAGCCGCCGTCGGCGTAGAAGGCGTCATCCTTCTTGGGCCAGTTCCGCGGGTGCTTCTCCGCCTGGTGGGGGACCAGTCGGACCGACCCGTAGGCGCAGGCGCTCTGGCCGGGCGGGGTCATGCACAGCTGGCCGTCCTCGTTCTGGACCTCCCAGCCATCGGGGACGTCGACCTTCACCCCGGCGACCTCCGCGCTGTCGAAGCCCTCCGGACCGGGAGGGTCGATCGAGGGCATCATCCCGCTCTCGCCGCGCTCCAGCTCGATCTCCTCGGCCGATTCGGCGGAGCAGGCGCTCAGCGCCAACAGGGCCGCCGCCGCGACCGCGGCTACCCGGCCGCCCCCCGCACGGTGCCGCACCTCGTCCGTCGTGCCCGCCATCGAACGTCCCGCCCTTCTCTGCGATGCCCGACCACGCGTATGACAGGTCGGAGCACAGACCATAGCGTCCCCGGCGCACCCGCCGCACCGGGGAAGGAGCCGCACTACCCTGGGTCCATGGTGGACCTCGCGAAGATCACTGAGCCCTTGTCCCTCAACCGTTTCGGCCCCCGCTCCCGCGGACCGCTGGTACTGGAGCTGGACCTGACGGAGGGGGTCGCCGACGAGTCGCAGGGCGATCCCCTCAGCCAGCTCATGAACCGACGCAAGCAGCACTACCTCGACGTGCTGGAGGGCATCCGCAGAGGGGCCCGCGACCCGGGGGTGGGCGCCCTCGTCGTGCGGGTGGACTCCCGCTCCCTGAGCCTGGCCCAGGTGCAGGAGCTGCGCGACACGGTCGCGGACTTCCGGTCCGCCGGAAAGCCCGCGGTGGCCTGGGCGGACACCTTCGGCGAGGCCGGGGACGGGAACCTGTCCTACTACCTGGCCACCGCCTTCTCCCGGGTGGTCCTGTCCCCCACCGGGCTGGTGGGGCTGAGCGGCCTCAGGTCGCGCTCCACCTTCTTCAAGGGCGCCCTGGACAAGCTCGACGTGAAGTTCGAGGGCGGGGCCCGCCACGAGTACAAGAACGCGATCAACCCGTACACCCAGACCGGCTACACCGACCCCCACCGCGAGGCCATGGGCCGGATCGTGGAGTCCCTGAACGACCAGATCGTCGAGGCGGTCGCCGAGACCCGCGGGCTCACCCGGGAGCGGGTCCGCGAACTCGTCGACACCGCCCCGACCCTGGCCGGGGAGGCCCTGGAGGCCGGGCTGGTCGACCGGCTCGCCTACCGGGACGAGGTCTACGCCGAGCTGGACCGGGAGGTGCGCGGCAAGGAGGAGGGCTCCCCCGAGCCCGAGCTCCGGTTCGTCACGCGCTACCACCGCAAGCACACCCAGCAGTCCGGACCGAGGCTGGCGGGCGGTGGCGACCACATCGCCCTGGTCTCCGCCAGCGGCGGCATCAACCTGGGCAAGAGCCGCCGGTCCCCGCTGGGCGGCGGCACCGTGATGGGTTCGGACACCGTCTGCGCCGCGTTCCGCGCGGCCCGGAAGGACCCCCGGGTCAGGGCCGTGGTGTTCCGGGTGGACAGCGGCGGCGGCTCGGCCATCGCCTCGGACCTGATCCGGCGCGAGAGCCAGCTGACCCGCGAGGCGGGCAAGCCGGTCATCACGACGATGGGCGGCCTGGCCGCGTCGGGCGGCTACTACGTCGCCCTGGGTTCGGACGCGATCGTGGCCCAGCCCGGCACCATCACCGGCTCCATCGGCGTGCTCACCGGCAAGCCGGTCCTGGGCGCGCTCAAGGAGCGGTACGGGATCACCTCGGACTCGGTGAGCCAGGGCGCGCACGCGGGCATGTTCGACACCGACGAGGGCTTCAGCGAGTCCGAGTGGGAGCGGCTCAACAAGCTCCTGGACACCATCTACGACGACTTCGTGAGCAAGGTGGCCGCGGCCCGGGGACGGACCTGGGACGAGATCCACGAGGTCGCCAGGGGGCGGGTCTGGACCGGGGCGGACGCCCGGGAGCGCGGCCTGGTCGACGAACTGGGCGGGGTCGAGACGGCCGTTCGGCTGGCCCGGGAGAAGGTGGGCTCCGGGGCGCTGCCGGTGCGGGTGTTCCCGCGCCCGAACCCGCTGGACCGGCTCCGCCAGCACGAGTCCAGCGAGGACCTGGCCTCCGCCGAGCCGCAGACCGTCCTGAGCGCCTGGGGGCCGTTGGAGCACCTGGCCGCCCGGCTGGGCCTGCCCGCCGCCGGTCCGCTGAGCGTCCCCGGGACGTGGGAGATCCGTTGAGTGTTGCGAGCGGCGCCTACCTGGAGGCCATGGCACTGTTGCCGACCGGGGTGAGCGTGGTGACCATCGCGGACGGCCGCGACGACATCGGGGCGACGGTGAGCGCCTTCGTCTCGGTGTCCGCGAATCCTCCGGTCGTGATGTTGAGCGCGGACAGCCAGGGCTACGTCGCCGAGGTCGTCGAGTGGGTGGGCGCCTTCGCGGTGAGCGTGCTCGCCGACGACCAGCGCGCCCTGGCGGGGCGGTTCTCCGCCGAGGGGCGGCCGAGCGCGCGGCTCCTGGTGTCCGGCCAGCCGCACCACCGGGGGGAGCGCACCGGAGCGATCGTCCTCGACGGTGCGCTGGCCGCGCTGGAGTGCTCGGTGCGCCAGAAGGTGGAGGTCGGCGACCACACGGTGTTCTTCGCGGACGTGGTGGGGCTGCCCGAGGTGGGGGCCGACCGGCCCGGCCGCGCGATGGTGCGCTGGGGCGGGCGCTACCACGGGCTCGGCTGAGCGGCGGCGGGGCGGGGCTCGGTGCCCCGCCCCGCCGTCGGCTCCTCCGCGGCCCGGCGGCCGTGCCGGGGGTCCTCGCACGGTCCGAAGCGGGCCCCGGGGCAGGAACGCTAGTCCAGGCCCTGCTCCTCCAGCCACTCCTGGGCGACGTCGGCGACGTTCTCGTTCTGGATCACGACGCGCTCGTTGAGCCGGGTGAGCTCCTCCGTGGTGAGGGCCGCGGAGACGGCGTTGAGGGCGGCGCGCGCGGTGTCGTCGACCTGGTCGCTGTTGATGAGCGGGGTGACGTTCTGCGCACCGAAGAGGTTCTCCGGGTCCTCCAGGACCACGAAGTCCTCCACCGCGATCTGCGGGTCGGTCGTGAACAGGTTGGCGGCCTGGATGTCGTCGTCCAGCAGCGCCTGGGTCAGCAGCGCGACCTCCAGCGAGCGGAACTCCGCGAACTCGACACCGTAGACCGACTCCAGGCCCTCGACGCCCTGGTGGCGGGTCTCGAACTCGGGCGGGCCGCCCAGGACGAGCTCGTCGGCGACGTCGGCCAGGTCGGCGAGGGTGGTCAGGTCGTACTCGTCCGCGACCTCCCTGGTGACGGTGACGGAGTCCTTGTTCTCCGCGCTGGAGGAGTCCAGGATCTCCAGCCCGGCGGGCAGGGCCTCCTCGACCAGTGCGTTGGTCTCCTCGGAGTCGGCGGTGGGCGCCCCCTCGTCGAGGTAGGCCAGGGTCGCCCCGTTGTATTCGGGGAACACGGAGAGGTTGCCCGACTCGATCTGCGAGTAGTACACCTCGCGGCTGCCGATGTTGAGCTGGTACTCGACGTCGACGCCCTCGGCCGCCATGGCCCGGCCGTAGAGTTCGGCGAGCAGGGAGCTCTCGGGGAAGTCGGCCGAACCGATGACGACCGCGCCCGACCCGCCGTCGCCGCCGCCGTCCTCCTCGAAGGGGTCGCTGCCACCGCACGCGCTCAGGAGAACCACCAGTGGAAGCCCGATGAGGGCGAGCTTCTTGTGCATGTCCACAACCTTCTCTCTGGAAAACTTCCTCTGCGGGCGGCACCGACCGCCCCGGTCAGCGCACCGCCGCGGCCTCGGCACGCAGGCCGGGAGCGACGAGGAGCCGTCGCAGCCCGGCGAACAGGAGTGTGGTGGCCACGGCGAGCGCCACCACGAGCACGGAGCCGCCCAGCATCATCGTCAGGTCCTGGCGGGCCTGGCCGTCGACGATATAGCGCCCCAGTCCGCCCACCCCCACATAGGCGGCGATGGTGGCCGTGGCCACCACCTGGACGGCGGCGGTGCGCATCCCGATGAGGATGAGCGGTGTCGCCACCGGCAGCTCCAGTCGGAACAGGACCTCGCGGCCGCGCATACCCATGCCCAGCGCGGCGTCCCGGAGCCGGGGTTCGACGCCCCGGACGCCCTCGTGGGTGTTGACGAGGATCGGCGGTACGGCCAGTGCCACCAGGGCGGCGACGACCGGGACCAGCCCGATCCCGGCGGCCAGCACGATGAGGAACAGCACGCCGATGGTGGGCAGGGCGCGGGCGAAGTTGGCCAGGCTCGCGGTGAGGAAGCCGCCCGCCCCGGTGTGCCCGGTGAACAGGCCGATCGGCACCGCGACGACCGTCGAGATCAACAGCCCCAGCAGCGAGTAGTGGACGTGTTCACCCAGGCGGGCGGGGATGCCCGCGGGGCCGGTCCACTGCGCGGGGTCGCTGAACCACGCCACGAGTTCGTTCAGGATGTCCATGGCTACCTCTCCCCCGACGTTCGCGGTTCCGGGGCCGGGGGCACGGCGGCCGTGGGCGTGCCCGTGGCGACGGTCCGTCCGCGGCGCGGCCGTCCGCGTCTCCCGTCCCCCCGCGCCCAGGGTGTGAGCAGGTACTGGGCGAGCACGAGCAGGGCGTCGGTGACGAACGCCAGCAGGACGACCAGCACGATACCGACGACGATGGGCGCGTCGAACTGGCGGCGGAAGCCCTCGCTGAGGATGAGTTGGCCGAGCCCGCCCAGGCCCACCAGGGAGGCGACGCTGACCATGCTGATGGTGGCCACCGAGGCCACGCGCAGCCCGGCGATGATGACCGGGACCGCGACGGGCGTCTCGACGGCCACCAGGCGCCGGAGCGGGCTGAACCCCATCGCGACCGCCGCCTGGCGTACGTGGTCGGGGACCTGGCGCAGCCCGTCGACCACGTTGGGCAGCAGGATCACCAGGGTGTACAGGGACAGCGGCACGATCGCGGTCCAGTCGCTGAACCCGGTGTAGGGCAGGATGAGGAAGAACAGCGCGATCGAGGGGATGGAGTAGAGCACGTTCACGCCGGTGAGCACCGGCGGATAGAGCGGGCGCCACCGGGCGCACGCCAGGCCCAGCGGTAGCGCGATGACCAGTCCGATGAGGATGGACAGGTAGGACAGGCGCATGTGTTCGAGTACCAGGGGGCGGATGCCGCGGTCGGGTTCGCCCGGGTAGCTCCAGTTGGCCGTGCCCCATTCGGTGACGCGGACGACCCACTCCCAGGCCCCGAGGGCCCAGTTGCCGCCCTCCGCGGCGATCACTCGGCCACCGACCAGAGGGCGGCGCCCAGGTCCTCCTGGGAGACCACCCCGACGACCCTGCCCTCGTCGTCCACGCCGACCGCCCGGCCCGCGGGGGAGAGCACCGCCGCGTCGAGGGCGGCGCGCAGGGAGTCGGTCCCCACGTCGAAGGTGTGGCCGTAGGGTGCGAGTTCCAGCGTGCCCAGGGGCACACCGGTGGGTTCGCGGAGCAGCTGTGCGGCGCTGACCCACCCCCTGGGCAGCCGGTCCCCGTCCACCACCAGCGCCCACGGCTCGCCGCCGTCGCCGACGGTGGTCAGGGCGCGCTCGACCCGGTCCTCGTCGTCGAAGACCACGTCCTCGCGCAGGGAGAGTGCGCTGGCGGGGAAGAACGAGAGCCTGCGCACCCCGCGGTCGTAGCCGATGAAGGACTCGACGAACCCGTCCACGGGCTCGGCGAGCAGGCGTTCGGGGGTGTCGTACTGCGCCAGCTCCCCGCCGGGGCGGAAGACCGCGATCCGGTCACCCAGGCGGACCGCCTCGTCGATGTCGTGGGTGACGAACACGATGGTCTTGTTCAGTTCCCGCTGGAGCCGGATCAGCTCGTCCTGGAGGCTGGTGCGCACGATCGGGTCGACGGCGCTGAAGGGTTCGTCCATCAGCAGGATCGGCGGGTCCGCGGCCAGGGCGCGGGCGACGCCGACCCGCTGCTGCTGTCCGCCGGAGAGCTGGTGCGGGTAGCGCTTGGCCTGGGCGGGTTCGAGCCCGACCAGTTCCATGAGTTCGGCCGCGCGTGCGCGCGCCCTGCCGCGCCGCCACCCCAGCAGCAGGGGCACCGTGGCGATGTTGTCCAGGACGGTGCGGTGCGGGAAGAGCCCCGCCTGCTGGATGACGTAACCGATGGAGCGGCGGAGCCGGGCGGGGTCCTGCTCGCGGATGTCGGCGCCGTCGATTCGTACGGTGCCGCCGGTCGGCTCGACCATACGGTTGATCATCCGCAGCGAGGTGGTCTTGCCGCTACCGGAGGGCCCGACGAAGACCGTGGTCTTCGCGGTCTCGACGGTGAGGTCCAGGCCGGCGACGGCGACGGTGCCGTCGGGGTAGACCTTGGCGGCGCCCTCGAATGTGATCATCGCGGGGTCGTCTCCGTTCGGGGGCCGGGTGGTGTTGCCGGGGGCGTGCACGGGTTCGCGTTCCCTCCCGCGCCGGGGCGCACGGGAGTGGGTACCGCGCCGTGGGTCGGACCGCGGTCCGGTCCTGCTCCTGGTTGTGCTGGGGAGGGTATCCGGGGCGCGCGCGGTCCGGACGGGACGACACGCCGAACGAATCGAACGGGAGTATGACCCCGGCCACGGGCGGGCGCGGGTCCGGTCGTGGGTCCGGTGCCGAACCCGGCCCTAGTTCCGGTCGGCGATCCAGTCGGCGAGCTGGTGCAGGTCGTCCACCACCGCGTCGGCCGCCTCGGCGTCGGGGGTTGCGGAGTGGCGGTACCCGTAGATGCCCCGGCGCAGCAGGACGGCGCCCATCCCGGCTTTGCGGGCGGGGAGGACGTCGTTGTCGGTGCGGTCGCCGACGTAGAGGATCTGCTCGGCGGTGGTTCCGGGGCGGCTCCGGGCGGCCAGTTCCACGACCCGGTCGAAGAAGTCCGGGTGGGGTTTGTGCACGCCCCAGTCGTCGGAGATCCCGATACCGTCGACGCCCAGCTCCATGGCGGCCAGGGCCGGCCCGGCCTCGGAGGGCTGGTTGCCCGCGATGACCAGGGACAGTCCGGCGGAGCGCATCCTGCCGAAGGCGGGACGCACGTCGGGGTAGAGGTCGCGCTCACCGAAGTGCTCGCGCTCGCCGTGGGGGTCCTCCGCGCGCCAGCGGGCGCTCTCGCTCTCCAGGTCGAAGCCGGGAACGAGCAGCCGGAAGCCCTCGGTGAGGGTGCCTCCGGAGGCGATCACGCCGCCGATGGTGCCGAAGAACGCCATGTGCGGGATCCCGAAACGGTCCGCCCAGCGCGCGAAGATGCGCGTCTCGTCGATGAGTGTCTCGCCGACGTCGAACACCACAGTACGAATTGCCACGATTAGGGAGTGTACACAGCGTGTGCGACCACGGGGTGCGCGACCACGGACCCGTCACCCGGGCGGCCTCAGTACCGCGAAGGCGTCGGTGACCTCCAGTTCCCGCGCGCGGAAACGGAACAGCGCCGCGGGACGCCCGCCCGAACGGCCGGAGGGCACCGAGCGGCCGGTCTCCTCGATCTGTCCGCGCCGCAGCAGGACCCGGCGCAGGTTGGTGGCCGCAACGTCGTGTCCGAGGGCGGCCCGGTAGTGGGCCGACAGTTCGGACATGGTGAACTCCGGCGGCGCCAGGGCGAAGCCGACGTTGGTGTAGCTGAGTTTGGAGCGCAGGCGCCGTCGGCCGGAGCGGACGATGGCGGCGTGGTCGAAGGCCATCGGCGGCAGGTCGGCGGCGGGGTGCCATCCGGTGTCGGCGGGGACCACCGGGTCGATGTGCGCGGGCACCAGACCCAGGTAGGCGGTGGCCAGGGTGCGGCGCTGGGGGTGGCGTCCGGGGTCGCTGCGGGTCTCCAACTGTTCCATGTGGCTCAGGTCGCGGACGTCGACCTTCTGGGCGAGCTGTCGGCGGATCGAGGCGCCGAGGCTCTCGTCGGCGCCGAGGCGCCCACCGGGCAGGGCCCACTCCCCCTCGCAGGGCGGGAGGGCCCGCCGCCACAGCAGCACGGACAGTTCGCCCTCGCGGATCTGCAGGACGACGGCGAGCACCTCGTGTGCCGAGAGCACCGCTCCCCCGCCGCCCCCGGCGGGCGATCCCGCTCCGGCCGCCACAGCCCGTCCGTTTGCTTCCGGTATATCCACCCTGTCCCTTCCGTCCCACGTCATGTTAAGCTTCAGTAGGTTTGTGCCTGATAGACAAAAACTTGATTCCCGCACTGACCTCCCACGGCACGGCATCCGTACGACGTGCCCACAGCCTCAAGGAAGTAGTAGGACATGGCATCGGTCACCGCGACGGCGGACACCATGACCAGGCAGGAATGGGCCGCTGAGGTCCACCGCCTGGCAGAGGAGCGCGACGCTGTCATCCTCGCGCACAACTACCAGCGCCCGGAAATCCAGGACGTCGCCCACCACACCGGCGACTCCCTGGCCCTGTCCCGCCTGGCCGCGAGCGTCGACGCCAGCACCATCGTCTTCTGCGGCGTGCACTTCATGGCCGAGACCGCCAAGATCCTCGCGCCGGAGAAGACCATCCTGCTGCCCGACCCCAACGCGGGCTGCTCGCTGGCCGACACCATCACCGCCGAGGACGTGCGCGCCTGGAAGGCCGAGCACCCCGGAGCGGTCGTCGTCGCCTACGTCAACACCACCGCGGCGGTCAAGGCGGAGACCGACATCTGCTGCACCTCCTCCAACGCCGCGGACGTCATCCGCTCCATCCCGGAGGACAAGGAGATCCTGTTCCTCCCGGACCAGTTCCTGGGCGCCCACGTCAAGCGGGTCACCGGTCGCGAGAACATCCACATCTGGATGGGCGAGTGCCACGTGCACGCCGGGATCGACGGCCACACCCTGCGCGAACGCGTGGCCTCCGAGCCCGACGCCGAGGTGTACGTCCACCCCGAGTGCGGTTGCGCCACCTCTGCCCTCTACCTCGTCGGCAGCGGCGCGGTCCCCGAGGACCGGGTCAAGGTCCTCTCCACCGGCGGAATGCTGACCGCCGCCGAGAACACCAGTGCCAAGAAGGTGCTCATCGCCACCGAGACCGGCATGCTGCACCAGCTGCGCAACGCCAACTCGACCACGGAGTTCGAAGCGGTCAACTCGCGCGCCGAGTGCCACTACATGAAGATGATCGACGCCGACAAGCTGCTGAACTCGCTCCGCCACGGCACGAGTGAGATCACGGTCGACGCCTCGACCGCCGAGCGCGCCCGCCGCTCCGTGGAGCGGATGGTGGCGATCGGCCAGCCCTCCCGGGGCGGCGAGTAGTCCCTTCGGGGTCGGCCGGGGCGAGCCTCCGGTCGGCCCCGAAGGCGCGGAGACGGTAACAGAAGTCTCACCTTCAAGCTACAGCTGAACGATTCACCCACACCAGAGCGCTCCCCTCGCTAGCGTCACCACAGAACGGGGGGAGAATCGTGACCAGAGGTAACGAAACAGACGTACCGGCGACCGAAGCCGTCGAGGCACTCCACGACACCTTCGCGCAGCAGCTGTACCGGTACGCGTGGTCCCTCCTGGGCGACCCCGAACGCCACGGCGGCGGGGACCGCACGGACGAGGACCCGGTCACCGACGCCGTACACGAGGCCCTGGTCGCCGGAATCGGGCTCGCGGCCGAGCTCACCGACCCCGCCGACCGGGGGCCCTGGCTGTACGCCCTCGTCCGTGTTGCCTGCCAGCTCCGCGGCTTCGCGCACACCTGCCCCTACACACGCCTGGCGACCGTGCCCGCGGAGGTCCCGGTCGCCCGGATGTTCTCCCGGCTGCCCGCCAGCCACCGGGAACTGGTCGAGCTCAACCTGCGCCACGCGCTCTCCACCTCGGCGGTCTCCCGAGTCCTGGGCCTGGAGCCGCGGATCTGCGGCGAGCTCTCCCGCTCCGCGATCCGCAGGGCCGCGGAGGGCCTGGACGACCTCTCCGCGACCGCCCCCGAGGAGGAGGCCCCCGGCGCGCTCTGGCGCACCCAGGTACAGCAGGTCTCCTCCGCCCTGGCCCTGCTGCGCCCCCCAGGCGCCCCGCCCGGCCTGCGCGCGCGGGTCGTGCACACGTGCACCGCGCCCGAGACCGCCCAGGAGCGCGCCCGGATCGCCGCCGCCATGCGCCCGCTCACCGCTGACGGCTACCCGGTCCACCGCTCGTACCCGTCCGGCGCCGCCGTGGTCGAGGAGTCCGAGGATTCCGGCGGCGGCACGGTCGAGATCCCGCTCCCCCGGGCCCTGCCCGGCGACCGCGTGACCACCGGCGACCACCCCGTCCGCGACGACGCGCGCTCCCCGCTGCCCGCCCCGGACCACGACCCCCTCGACGAGGTGAGGACGCCCGGGCACCGGCGCTGGCCGCTGCCGGCGGTCTCCGGCCTGGCCACGGTCGCGGTGGCGGTCGGACTGTGGTGGTGGGCCGGCTCCGTGGACGGGCCCTCCACCGTGATCGACACGGGTCCCGCAGCCCAGGGCGCCCGGTCGGGCACGGGACGGGTGGAGGCGTCGTCGACGGCCTCCGACGGCAAGCCGGGAACGGAGCGCAGCACGGCCTCGGCCCCGGGCGCATCGGTTCCGGAGGCCCCCGAGGACCCGGAACGGGACGCTTCGGAGGGCGAGGAGTCCGGACCGCCGCAGGAGCCCTCTGGCGAGGAGCGCGACGGAGGCGGGGACGGCGCGCAGGAGAGCCCCGAGGAGGAGCTGACGGACGCACCGGTCCCGCCCACGGCTCCGGGGGGCGAGCCGCCCGGGGACGGTGGTCAGGAATCCGGGGACGGGGAGGTCGGCGGAGACGGGCCCGGGGACGACGACTCCGGCAGCGGGTCGGACGGCCTGCTCGACGGCCTGCTCGGCCTGCTGTTCGGCAGCGGCCGGAGCCAGTAGCGGCCGGAGCCGCGGCTGCGGTCAGAAGGAGGCGAGCAGGCGCTCGGCCGCGACCTGCAGACGGCGTTCGGCGCCGTCGATGTCGCGGCGGCCCTTGAGGATCTCCACCAGCTCGAAGATCCACACGCTGGTGAGCGAACCGACCAGGACGTAACCGGTGCTCTCGCGGTCCACGCCGGTACCGGCCTCGGCGGCCTCCTCGTCGGTGGCGCCGGCCCCCTCGAGGTTGCCGGTGGCCACCCGCCACACCAGGTCGCTGATGCGTACGTCGAGTTCGATCTTGACCTCGGCCATGATCAGGGAGCGCACCAGGGCGTCGGCGAGTTCGGGCTCGCGCATGAGGCCGCGGGTGGCGCGCAACAGGACGTCGACGGCCCGGCCCGAGGCGCTGGCCGCAGTGGGCGGACGGCGGACGATACCGCCTTCGAGGAGATCGAGCTCCTCGGTGACCACGGCGACGACCAGGTCCATCTTGGAGGGGAAGTAGCGGTAGAGCGTACCGAGGGCGACACCGGCGCGTTCGGCGACCGAACGCATCTGCATGGCCTCCACGCCACCGCGCACGGCCAGGGCGGCCGCTGTCTGGACGATGCGCCGACGACGCTGGGTCTGACTCCGCGTCATCGTTCCGATCGGTGCCTGCACCGCCACTGGATCTCCCGTTCGTCTTCGGTCCGCGTGCCGCCGGTGTGCCACGGACCGGGTACCAGCTCTACCGGGCCGGTACGCCACCCCTGACAGACCGGCCCCACGAGAACACGTTATCCAAAGAATTCCCTCTGCCGCAGCGCTTCGAACCCATGATCCGCGCCTCATCACCCGATGTGGCAGAGGCAATACGAGATCTTGGCCCAAGCTTTCAGGGCACCCGTCAGACCTTTGTAGAATATGTTCTATTTTGTCTGGCCGATATGCCCCGGACCGCGCCGCACCGATCAGGGCACCCACCGCCCGAAGGCCCCGGACGCCCCTTCCCTAGAATCGAACCAGATTCGGTTTTCAGCGGAGAGGTCGGCCCAGGATGCGTGACGTTCCCCCAGTAGAGGACCTAGGTGAAGGGCTGTGGAGCATCCCCGTCCCGGTCCCCGGCAACCCGATCGGGTTCACCTACGTCTACGCGGTCTCCGCCCCGGGCGGACCCGTCCTCGTCGACACCGGCTGGCACCACGACGAGTCGTGGGAGGCCCTGGTCAGCGGCCTCGAACAGACCGGCCACGGTATCGACGAGGTGCAGGGCGCCGTCCTGACCCACTTCCACGCCGACCACGCGGGGCTCACCGGCCGCCTGCGCGAGGCCTCCGACGCCTGGGTCGCCATGCACCCCTCCGACGCCGAGGTCCTGCGGCGCCTCGGTGAGCGCACCGACGACGAACGGAGCGCGTCCGTCATCGAACAGATGGTCCGCGCGGGCTTCCCCGAGGAGGACGTCGAGACCTTCCGTTCCTCTCCCTCCGTCTTCCCCTCGCCAGCGCTCCCGGACCTCGCACTCGGCGACGGAGAGCGCGCCGACGTCCCCGGCCTGGACCTGCGCGCCGTGTGGACCCCCGGTCACACCCCGGGCCACCTCTGCCTCCACCTGGTCGAGCGCGACCTCCTCTTCACCGGCGACCACGTCCTGCCGCGCATCACCCCGCACGTGGGCCAGTTCCCCCTCGACTCCGCCGACGGCGATCCCCTGGGCGACTTCCTGGGCGCCCAGGCCCGGATCGGGCGCATGCCCGGAGCGGACCGCCTCCTGTGCCTTCCCTCACACGAGAGGCGTTTCACCGGCCTCCCGGCGCGCACCGAGGAGATCGTCGACCACCACGAGGAGCGCCTGGAGTCCATGGCCCGACTGCTCGACCGGGGAGCCACGACCCTGTGGGAACTCACGTCGAGCCTGGAATGGCGCCGCCCCTGGACCCAGATGCGGATCATGGCCCGGCACATGGCCGCCTCCGAGACCGCGGCGCATCTGCGCCTGCTGGAAGAGCGCGGCCTGGTCCGCCGGAACGGTTCGGCCGAGCTCCCCCGCTGGGCCAGCGTCACCCGGGCGCACGGCCCCGAATAGGATCCCCAGTACCTGATCCCGGCGCCGACCCCGAATGAACTCGCGAGTAACATATGGGGGCGCCACACCGTCCCACCGGCGAATCGACCCGCCTCCGGACGGCCTGCGCCACCGGCGCCGGAAACCCGGCGGCACACGGCGGCGACCGGGCACGCGACCCAACGAAGAGGTGGACTCTTGACCCAGTCGGGCACAAGCACGGGACCGACACCACGGCCCTCAGGCGACCGCCCCCTGCGCGTCGCCCTCCTGTCGTACCGGAGCAAACAGCACGTCGGCGGCCAGGGAGTCTACGTCCGCCACCTGTCCCGGGAACTCGCCGCGCTCGGCCACCAGGTCACCGTCTTCTCCGGACAGCCCTACCCGGCCCTCGACGAGGGCGTCACCCTGGAGAAGATCCCCTCCCTCGACCTCTACAACGACGCCGACCCCTTCACCGCCCCGCCCCTGCGCGAGTGGCGCGACTGGATCGACGTGCTGGAGGTCGCCACCATGTGGACCGCCGGCTTCCCCGAACCCCTCACCTTCTCCCTGCGCGCCAACCGCGAGCTGCGCAACCGCCTGGGCGAGTTCGACGTCGTCCACGACAACCAGACCCTCGGCTGGGGCCTGCTCGGTATCAGGTCCGCCGGGATCCCCCTGGTCACCACCATCCACCACCCGATCAGCGTGGACCGCCGCATCGAGCTCGAGGAGGCCCGCGGCCTCCAGAAACTCTCCAAGCGCCGCTGGTACGGGTTCGTGAGGATGCAGGCCAGAGTGGCCCGCAGACTCGACCCGATCCTGGTCCCCTCCCAGTCCTCCGCGGACGACATCGCCCGCGAGTTCGGCGTCGACCCCGCCACCATGGAGGTCACCCCGCTGGGCGTGGACACCCGCTACTTCCACCCCCGTCCCGAGGTGGAGCGCGTCCCCGGCCACATCGTGTGCACCGCCAGCGCCGACAGCCCGCTCAAGGGCGTCAGCATCCTCCTGCGCGCGGCAGCCAAACTCGCCACCGAACGCGACATCACCCTGACCATCGTCAGCAAACCGAAACCGGGCGGCCCCACGGACCAGCTCGTCGACGAACTGAACCTGCGCGAGAAGGTCGAGTTCGTCAGCGGCATCGGTGATCAGGAGCTGGGCGAACTCATCTCCAGCGCCCAGGTCGCGGTCATCCCGTCCTTCTACGAGGGCTTCTCCCTCCCCGCCGTGGAGGCCATGGCCTGCGGCACCCCGCTGATCGCCAGCCACGCGGGCGCCCTGCCCGAGGTCGTGGGCACCGACGGCGGGGCCGGACGCCTGATCCCCCCGGGCGACTCCGAACTGCTGGCCGCCGAGCTCGCCTCCCTGCTCGACGACGACACCGAACGCGAGCGGATGGGCGCCGCCGCCTGGCGCCGTGTCCAGGAGCGCTTCACCTGGCGGGCCGTGGCCGAGCTGACCGCCCAGCGCTACGCCTCCACCATCGACTCCGTCGCGGGAACCGGTGCCGGTACCGACGACGAGAACCGACCCGCGCCCGTGCGGGCCCGCGCGAACGGCGCCTGACCCGGCAGGCCGCGCACACCACGACCCGCAGCACCGTCCCTAGGGAGCCTCCACTGATCACCGTCGACTTCAACCTGTTCCCCGTCGGCCCGGGCGACCGCGTTCTCGACCTCGGCTGCGGCGGTGGCCGCCACGCCTTCGAGATCTACCGCCGCGGCGCCGACGTGGTCGCCTTCGACCAGAACGTGAGCGACCTCGCCGAGGTCGAGACCATGTTCGCGGCCATGGCCCAGGAGGGCGAGGCCCCCGAGTCCGCCAGGGCCGAGACCGTCAAGGGCGACGCCCTCGACATGCCCTTCGACGACGACAGCTTCGACCGCGTCGTCGCCGCCGAGATCTTCGAGCACCTGCCGCACGACACCGCCGCCATGAAGGAGCTCCACCGGGTCCTCAAACCCGGGGGGATCGCGGCCGTCACCGTGCCGAGCTTCCTGCCCGAGCGCCTCTGCTGGGCCCTCTCGGAGGAGTACCACACCAACGAGGGCGGCCACATCCGCATCTACACGCGCGCCGAGCTGGAGGCCAAGCTCAAGGCCACCGGTTTCGAGATCGGCCCGCACCACCACGCGCACGCCCTGCACGCGCCGTACTGGTGGATCAAGTGCGCGGTGGGCACCGACAACAACGACCACCCGCTGGCCAAGGCCTACCACGAGCTCCTGGTCTGGGACATGCTCCAGGCCCCGAAGGTGACCCGCGTGGCCGAAAGGCTCCTCAACCCGGTCATCGGCAAGAGCGTCATCGTGTACGTACGCAAGCCGCGCGCCGGCGCGGCCTCCTGATGGCGGCCGCGCCGGCGCCCTCCGACCCGGCGGCCCTGCGCCTGCCCGGTGTCCTCAGCTCCGAGCAGCTCTACCTGTCCGCGCACTACCTGGCCCGTTCCCAGGAGCCCGGGGGCGCGATCCCGTGGTTCCCCGGCGGCCACACCGACGTGTGGGACCACGTGGAGTGCGCCATGGCCCTGACCGTCACCGGTCTGCTCGTCCCCGAGCACGCCGAGGCGGCCCGCCGCGCCTACCTGTGGCTGGAGGGCAGCCGCCATCCCGAGGGCGGCTGGCCCGCCAAGTTCCGTCAGGGCCGGGCCGCGACGGAGCTGCGTGAAGCCAACCACGCCGCCTACCCGGCGGTGGGCCTCTTCCACCACCTGCTCACCACCGGCGACACCGCGTTCGCCGAACGGATGTGGCCGACGGTGGAGAGCGGGCTGGAGTTCGTCCTGGCCCTACGCGGCAGCCGGGGGGAGATCCTGTGGGCCCGCTCCGAGGACGGCGCTCCGGGCGACCACGCCCTGCTCACCGTGTGCGCGAGCGTGCACCACGCACTGCGCTGCGGTGCGGCTCTGGGGGCCCGTCTGGGCCGGGACCGGCCGGAGTGGTCGGCGGCCGCGGAACGGCTCGGCGTACTCATCAACGAGGACGAGGGGCTCTTCGCCGACCGCTCCCGTTTCTCGATGGACTGGTTCTACCCGATCCTCGGCGGCGCGGTGCGGGACGGCGCCGCCAAGGAACGGATCGCCGAACGCTGGGACACCTTCGTCATGCCCGGCCTGGGCGTGCGCTGCGTGAACGACCAGCCGTGGGTGACCGCCGCGGAGTCCGCCGAGCTGGTCATGGCGTTGGCCGCGATGGGCGAGACCGAGGCGGGCGTGCGCATCCTGCGCGACGTGCAGCACCTGCGCGACGCCGACGACGGCGTCTACTGGACCGGCTACCAGTTCGCCGAGCAGGTGCGGTGGCCGGTGGAGCGCAGCACCTGGACCTCGGCCGCCGTCATCCTGGCCGTGGACGCGCTCACCCGCACCACCCCCGGCTCCCGGGTGTTCCTGCACGGCTGGGAGCAGGAGCCGGTCGGCGTCTGAGCACCCGCACGCCCCAGGGCGACCACAGAGGGCCTCGGTACCGGATCCGGTACCGAGGCCCTCTCGCTGCGCGGGGAGGAGCTACCGCTACTCCTCCTCTTCCCCCCGGCTCGGCGGGGGCTCGGGGATCCCCGGTTCCTCCGTGTCACCGGGGTCTCCGGGCTCACCCGGCGTGACCGGAACACCCGGCTCCTCGGTTTCGATCGGGTCGACCGGTTCCGGGGGCTCGACCGGGTCGACCGGCTCCTGGGGCTCGGTCGTGTCGACCGGCTCCTGCGGTTGCTGCGGTTCCTGGGTCGACACGTCCGGGGCCCAGTCCTCAGTGTTCCCAGCGAATGCGGGGCCGGGGAAGGAGGCCGGTTCGAGGCCCTTCACCGCCTCCTGCATGTAGCGGTTCCAGATCTGCGAGGGCAGACCGGTACTGGAGATGTTCTGCCCGGGGATGGTGAAACTGCGGTTGTTGTCGCTGTACACGCCGACGGACGTCGACAGCTGCGGGGTGTATCCCACGAACCAGGCCGCGGAGGTCCCGCCGTTCTGCTCGTCCCGAACGGTCCCCGTCTTGCCCGCGGTGGGGTGGTCCGGGTTCCACAGGTTCGCGGTCCTGCCGGTTCCGCTGTCGGCCACGCTCTTCAGGGCGTAGGTGAGGTCCGCCGCGACGGAGTCGGAGAACGCCTGGTTGCTCTCCACCTCCGGCCGCTCGTCCTCGCCTGCCTGGTTGACGAGCTCCTTGATGACGTGCGCCTCCACGTGGACGCCGCCGTTGGCGAAGGTCGCGTACCCGCTGGCCTGGTCGACGGGCCGGACGCTGTTGGCGCCCAGGGGCATGACCGGAACGAGCTGGTTGTCCTTGATACTGCCCTTCTTCAGGCCCGCGTCGTAGGCGGTCTCGCGGATCTCCTCGTAGCCCACCCTCTGCGCGAGTTCGATGTATCCGAGGTTGTTGGAGACCTGGGTCGCCTCGGTGAGCGTCATGATGCCGCCCGGTGCGTTGCCCGCGTTCTGGATGGGCGAGCCGTTGATGTTCTGCGGGCCGCGCCCGTCCACCCTGGTGTTGAGGCCGATGCCCTGCTTCAGGGCGGTGGCCAGCACGTACGGCTTGAACGCCGACCCGGCCTGCGCGGAGCCGAGGAAGGAGCTGTCGTACTGGTTGTCGTTGTAGTCGTGTCCGCCGAAGAAGGCCAGGACCTCGCCGGTCGCCGGATCCACGGTGCTCAGACCGATGTTGATCCCCTCGGGCATCTCCTCCTCCGAGACCATCCCGTCGACGGCCTCGTAGGCGGCGTCCATCATGTCCTTGTCGAACGTGGTGACGATCCGGTAGCCCTGCCGGTTGATCATGTCCTCGGTGTAGCCGAGCCGGTCGAGCTCGCTCATGGCCTCCTGGAGCATGTACCCGTGGTAGCCGCTGACGTTCCCCGTGATCTTCTCCGGTTCGGGGGCCGGGAACTCCATCTCGTCGGCCTCGTCCTGACTGATCGCCCCGGTCGTGACCATGCCGTCGATGACGTACTGCCAGCGGCTCTCCATCTCGGGAGTGGTCTCCACGTCCGCCTGACCGAAAGGTGTCGGCTGCTGGATGGCGGCGGCCAGGAAGGCGGCCTCCTCCGCGGTGAGCTCGTCGACGTCCTTGTGGTAGTACGCCTGCGCGGCGGCCTGGACGCCGTAGGACATGCGACCGAAGTAGATGGTGTTGAGGTACTGCTCCATCACCCACTCCTTGTCCTCGCTCTGATCCACCTTGATGGAGATGATGATCTCCTGGATCTTGCGGGACACGGTCTGTTCCCGGGAGACGCCCTCGTAGTAGTTGCGGACCATCTGCTGGGTGACGGTGGAGCCGCCCTGGACCTGTTCTCCGGTGATCGTGGACCACACGGCACGGGTGGTGCCCTTCACCGAGACGCCGGGCTCGGTCCAGAACCCCCGGTCCTCGGCGGAGATGACGGCATCGACGATGTGGTCGCCGCCGGCGACCATCTCGTCGTAACTGATGACGTCCCGGTCGGTGCCCCGGTAGGCGAACTCGGTCTCACCGTCGGCGAAGTAGAAGGTCGACCCCTGCTCGACCGCGTCGGCCTTGGCGGCGTCGGGCACCTCGACGGTGGTGTAGAAGTACGCGAAGGCACCGCAGCCCAGGATGACGATCAGGCCGGTGACCAGCAGGAAGGCCCGCAGGAGGCGGAACCACAGCGGCTTCTTGCGCTTCTGTTTCTTCTTTCCGGAGCCGCCGCCGGGCCCCTGCGGCCCGCCGGGGCCGCGCGGCGGACCCTTGGGCCCGCCGGGCCCCTGCGGTCCGCCCGGAGCGCCCGCGCCGTGCTCGGCGGATTCCCCCTGCCGGGGGCCGCCCGCTGCTCCGGAGGCGTTTCCCGGTCCTGGAGGCGTGGCTGCACCGCCCGATGCCGCACCGGCCGCACCCGCCGCGGTCGCCGCTGCAGCACCGTCAGAGGAGTCCTCGGACTCGGGCCTGTCGGTGACGTAGTCGGACAGGCGGCGGGGCTCAGGCCACAGCGCGGCGGTCTCCTTGTCGGCACCGTCCTCGGAATGCTGCTCCTCGGAACGCTGCTCCTCGGTCCGCGGTGCGTCCTCACCGTTCTCGGCGCCCTCCTCCGGAGGGGCTCCGGCGAAGGACACCGCGCCCGGAGCGGGCGCGGGCATGGCCTCGGTCCGGACGGGCTCGTCCGGTTCCCCGTCCTCGGCGTCACCAGCACCGTCGTTTCCGGAGCTCTCGTTTCCGGAGCTCTCGTTTCCGGCGCCCTCGGCCCCGGAACCGGTCTCCGTGCCGACGGAGGGTTCGGCACCACTGGCAGGCGTGTCGTCGTCACCGGTTCGGAGGGGCTCGGTCTCGGGAAGCGAACCCGCCTGGGTCGCGGCCTCGGCCGCCGCGTCACCGGTTTCGGGCAGCGCTTCGGTACGGACCTCGTCCGCAGAGACGCTCTCACCCCTGGAAGCGCCCTCCTCCGCCGGGGAGGTGTCCCCGGTGTCAGGGACGGCGTCCCGTTCGGGTTCGGCAGCGTCCTGGATCGGGATCTCCTGCGTCTCGGGCTCTGGTTCGTCTCCAGCCCCGTCCCTGGCATCCTTTTTGTCGGAATGCTGGTCAACGTCTCCGGGAACCGTCTCGGAGGCCCCCGCCCCGTCAGAGTCCTCCTGCGGCGCCCCGTCCTCCGCGTCCTGCTGGACGTCGGCCACGACGCCGGCCTCCGAAGAGCTGCTGTGCTCCGTCTCGCCGCCCGTCTGCTCGCCGGAGTCCTCGGAGCTCAGTTCACCAGGCTCGAAGCCCTGTTCGGCGAGGGTTCGCGCCACGCGCTCACGGAAGAAGGTGCCACTCGTCTTGAAAGTTATCGGCTCTGCGATGAACTCCGGTTCGGGCTGCCCGTCACTCTCGGGATCCGAAACCGGGGTCTCCCCCTCTGATTGATCCTCACCTGTGGTGGGTAGATCATCACCCTGGGGGCTCGCCTGACTGGACAGATCCTCGGTAGAGGTGTCGTTCGTCTCCGGCCTGTTCGAGTCAGGACGCTGTCCATCCGTCCCGCCACTGCCGTGTGTGCTCTCGCTCAGCTCCCCGCCCCCATGGCAAATCACGTCCGGCACCGTGCCGTCCTGATGTTTGACGCGCGAGTGCCCCTGATCGGTTCAGTTCGAGTCAGGACTGAAGCGGTATTTCGGGGAAATCGTCACCATCGCTCAACCCTCACCGACACGATACCCGCACGTAACCGCGTCAAGGTCGGATCCGTAACCACGCAATCACTTCTTACCGAAGGCTTACCCTCCGGACGCGTGTAACTTGCCGAATGTTGGATCACTCACTTTCAGCCATCCGGAGTTTTCGCGTGCTGATTCGATCACGGTCCGTACTTTTTTGTCTGCGGTCCACCCCGACCGATCGGCTCGGGCCTCCGGCCCGTGGAAAACCGCTCCGGAACAGGCCCGGAGGACAGGTGGCCCCACGGCCGGCACCTGCCGGATCAGACTCCGCCGTCCCGGGAGACACACTCCAGAACACGCATGGATCCGACCACCCGGACCTCCTTGAACCTCCCGGAGTCGAGGGCCCGGCAGTAGATGTTGTAGGGCGGACGCCCACCGTCCTCCGGGTTCGGAAACACGTCATGGATCACGAGTGCGCCACCGACGGCGATGTGCGGGGTCCAGCCCTCGTAGTCGTTCTGCGCGGCGGTCTCGCTGTGGCCTCCGTCGATGAAGAGCATTCCCAGTTCGGTGCCCCAGACCGCGGCGACGTCGACCGAGGCCCCCGCGATCGCGATGACCTCTTCCTCCAGCCCTGCCCCGACGATCGTGTGCCGGAAGTGCGGGAGGGTGTCGAACCTGCCGGTGACCGGGTCGATGAGGGAGGTGTCGTGGTACTCCCAGCCCTCCTGGTGCTCCTCCGAACCCCGGTGGTGGTCGACGGTGATGATCTTCGTGCCGGTGACACGGGCGGCCGCACCGAGGAAGACGGTGGACTTGCCGCAATAGGTGCCGATCTCCACCACGGGACCGCGGTCGGCGTACTCCAGGGCGGTCTCGTAAAGCGCCAGGCCCTCGTCGGTGGGCATGAAGCCCTTCGCCGCCTCGGCAGCGGCCAGCAGCTCGGCAGGGATTGTCTTCGTCATACCGAAATTCTCCCACCAAGGGAGAACACCCTTGCCAGCAACCCCTATTTTCACATGTTCACAAACCACCACAAAAAAAGAAGGGGGCCGCCATAACAGCAACCCCCTCCCTCTTCTTCAAGAAAAACCGTGGCAGCGACCTACTCTCCCACCCCACCACAGGGCAGTACCATCAGCGCAAGGAGACTTAACGACCGGGTTCGGAATGAGACCGAGTGTGACCCTCCTGCTACAACCACCACGGAAACCAAACACCCACAACCACCACTCAACCCCACAAAGAGGGAACGATGACCACGAGCAAGCTTCGTGTGAATACAGTGTGCGCGAACATCCAATTATCTGCAGCGGACAAGCCCTCGGCCTATTAGTACCGGTCAGCTCCACCCCTCACAAGGCTTCCACACCCGGCCTATCAACCCTGTCGTCTACAGGGAGCCTTACCCTCTCAAGGAGGCAGGAGACCTCATCTCGAAGCAAGCTTCCCGCTTAGATGCTTTCAGCGGTTATCTCTCCCGAACGTAGCCAACCAGCCATGCCCTTGGCAGGACAACTGGCACACCAGAGGTTCGTCCGTCCCGGTCCTCTCGTACTAGGGACAGCCCTTCTCAAGTCTCCAACGCGCACAGCGGATAGGGACCGAACTGTCTCACGACGTTCTAAACCCAGCTCGCGTGCCGCTTTAATGGGCGAACAGCCCAACCCTTGGGACCAACTCCAGCCCCAGGATGCGACGAGCCGACATCGAGGTGCCAAACCATCCCGTCGATATGGACTCTTGGGGAAGATCAGCCTGTTATCCCCGGGGTACCTTTTAGCCGTTGAGCGACACCGCTTCCACACGCCGGTGCCGGATCACTAGTCCCAGCTTTCGCTCCTGCTCGACACGTCCGTCTCACAGTCAAGCTCCCTTGTGCACTTACACTCAACACCTGATTACCAACCAGGCTGAGGGAACCTTTGGGCGCCTCCGTTACTCTTTGGGAGGCAACCGCCCCAGTTAAACTACCCACCAGACACTGTCCCCGAACCGGATCACGGTCCAAAGTTAGATGCCCGAAACAGTCAGAGTGGTATTTCACCAACGCCTCCACCGCCACTAGCGTGACGACTTCACCGGCTCCCACCTATCCTACACAAACCATCCCAAACACCAATGTCAAGCTATAGTGAAGGTCCCGGGGTCTTTCCGTCCTGCTGCGCGAAACGAGCATCTTTACTCGTAGTGCAATTTCACCGGGCCCATGGTTGAGACAGTGGGGAAGTCGTTACGCCATTCGTGCAGGTCGGAACTTACCCGACAAGGAATTTCGCTACCTTAGGATGGTTATAGTTACCACCGCCGTTTACTGGCGCTTAGATTCCTAGCTTCGCCGGGGCGAACCCCAACTAACCAGTCCTCTTAACGTTCCAGCACCGGGCAGGCGTCAGTCCGTATACAGCGTCTTACGACTTCGCACGGACCTGTGTTTTTAATAAACAGTCGCTTCCCCCCGCTATCTGCGACCCCACCCAGCTCAGGCCGTAAAGACCGTCACCAGACAGGGCTCCCCTTCTCCCAAAGTTACGGGGACAATTTGCCG
Source organism: Nocardiopsis sp. iso_40 (assembly GCF_056173285.1). Lineage (NCBI taxonomy): Bacteria > Bacillati > Actinomycetota > Actinomycetes > Streptosporangiales > Nocardiopsidaceae > Nocardiopsis > Nocardiopsis sp. iso_40. The sequence continues at coordinate 4,736,106 of NZ_CM149666.1, forward strand.
AGTTCCTTAACCATGGTTCACCCGAACGCCTCGGTATTCTCTACCTGACCACCTGCGTCGGTTTAGGGTACTGGCCACACACGAACTCGCTAGAGGCTTTTCTCGACAGCATGGGATCACTCACTTCACCAAAAACGGCTCGGCATCACGTCTCAGCCCTGATGAGAGGCGGATTTACCTACCCCCCGGCCTACACGCTTACCCCCGGACAACCACCGCCGGGTAGAGCTACCCTCCTGCGTCACCCCATCACTTACCTACTACAAGCTCGGGTCCCAGACCAGATACAAACAATCTCCCGAAGGATTTTGCAAGATCCAGCGTGGTTAGCATCACCTGATTCAGTATTGGACGCTCGTGCACGGGTACGGGAATATCAACCCGTTATCCATCGACTACGCCTGTCGGCCTCGCCTTAGGTCCAGACTCACCCTGGGCGGATTAACCTGCCCCAGGAACCCTTAGTCAATCGGCGGCAACGTTTCTCACGTTGCTTTCGCTACTCATGCCTGCATTCTCACTCGCACACCCTCCACCACACGATCACTCGGCAGCTTCACTGGATGCACGACGCTCCCCTACCAACCCAGCCCTCAAGGGGCTGAACTTCACAGCTTCGGCGGTGTACTTAAGCCCCGCTACATTATCGGCGCAGAACCACTTGACCAGTGAGCTATTACGCACTCTTTAAAGGATGGCTGCTTCTAAGCCAACCTCCTGGTTGTCTGGGCAACTCCACAACCTTTCCCACTTAGCACACGCTTAGGGGCCTTAGCTGATGATCTGGGCTGTTTCCCTCTCGACTACGAAGCTTATCCCCCGCAGTCTCACTGCCACGCTTCACTTCACCGGCATTCGGAGTTTGTCTGACGTCAGTAACCTTGTCGGGCCCATCAGCCAAACAGTAGCTCTACCTCCAGCAAGAAACACGTGACGCTGCACCTAAATGCATTTCGGGGAGAACCAGCTATCACGGAGTTTGATTGGCCTTTCACCCCTACCCACACCTCATCCCCCAGATTTTCAACTCTGGTGGGTTCGGGCCTCCACGAGGTCTTACCCCCGCTTCACCCTGGACATGGGTAGATCACTCCGCTTCGGGTCCACAGCATGCGACTCAACCGCCCTATTCAGACTCGGTTTCCCTACGGCTACCCCACCCGGGTTAACCTTGCCACACACCATGACTCGCAGGCTCATTCTTCAAAAGGCACGCCATCACCAGGAACAAGCCCCAGCTCTGACGGCTTGACAGCACACGGTTTCAGGTACTATTTCACGACCCCTCACCGGGGCACTTTTCACCTTTCCCTCACGGTACTAGTGCACTATCGGTCATCAGGACGTATTTTGGCTTAGCAGGTGGTCCTGCCAGATTCACACGGAATTTCTCGGGCTCCGCGCTACTCGGGAACACACCAACACCTAGACTCTTCCTTCACCTACGGGACTCTCACCCACTCCGGTACCGCTTCCCAACGGATTCAGCTAGAAGAACCATCAGCGCTCCAGGCCGACAGACCTGGAAAGATGCACCCCACAACCCCGCACACGCAACGACTGCCGTCTATCACACGCATACGGTTTAGCCTCTTCCCCGTTCGCTCACCACTACTAGGAGAATCACTGTTGTTTACTCTTCCTACGGGTACTGAGATGTTTCACTTCCCCGCGTCACCACCAACTACCCTATACATTCAGGTAGCGGCAACCCGACACAACTCGGGCTAGGTTTCCCCATTCGGACACCCGCGGATCAAAGCTCGGTTGACAGCTCCCCGCGGCCTATCGTGGCCTCCCACGTCCTTCATCGGCGCCTGATGCCAAGGCATCCACCGTGTGCCACTATCACTTGGCCACTACAGATAATAAGATGCTCGCGCACACTATTCACAAGTCAAAACACCCACCACAAACTCCCCTACCTCACACCACAACCACCAACCCGAAACAACGGGCCCGTGGCGTGGGAGTTACTGGAGGTGGCACTGGGAAACCAACCCACAAGGGATTGCTTCCTCAGATACCCAACAGCGCGCCCCCCGATGCTTCTAGTCACCAGGGGTTAAGTTTCATTTCCTTCAGCCACTCCCGAACACCTGCCAGCCATCAAGACCAGCACGCTCGGGTCCACTTTCGAGTCCGACCAACGATAGGAAAAAGTTGGCCTTCAAAAGACTCCTTAGAAAGGAGGTGATCCAGCCGCACCTTCCGGTACGGCTACCTTGTTACGACTTCGTCCCAATCGCCAGCCCCACCTTCACTCATTCCCTCCCCGAAGGGTTAGGCCACAAGTTTCGGGTGTTGCCGACTTTCATGACGTGACGGGCGGTGTGTACAAGGCCCGGGAACGTATTCACCGCGGCGTTGCTGATCCGCGATTACTAGCGACTCCACCTTCATGGGGTCGAGTTGCAGACCCCAATCCGAACTGAGACCGGCTTTAAGGGATTCGCTCCACCTTACGGTATCGCACGCCCATTGTACCGGCCATTGTAGCATGTTTGCAGCCCAAGACATAAGGGGCATGATGACTTGACGTCGTCCCCACCTTCCTCCGAGTTGACCCCGGCAGTCTCCCATGAGTCCCCACCATTACGTGCTGGCAACATGGAACAAGGGTTGCGCTCGTTGCGGGACTTAACCCAACATCTCACGACACGAGCTGACGACAGCCATGCACCACCTGTCACCCACCAACTAAATGACCCTGTATCTCTACAGGTCCACGGGTGATGTCAAACCTTGGTAAGGTTCTTCGCGTTGCGTCGAATTAAGCAACATGCTCCGCCGCTTGTGCGGGCCCCCGTCAATTCCTTTGAGTTTTAGCCTTGCGGCCGTACTCCCCAGGCGGGGCGCTTAATGCGTTAGCTACGGCGCGGAAACCGTGGAAAGTCCCCACACCTAGCGCCCAACGTTTACGGCATGGACTACCAGGGTATCTAATCCTGTTCGCTCCCCATGCTTTCGCTCCTCAGCGTCAGGTAAGGCCCAGAGACCCGCCTTCGCCACCGGTGTTCCTCCTGATATCTGCGCATTTCACCGCTACACCAGGAATTCCAGTCTCCCCTACCTACCTCTAGCATGCCCGTATCCACTGCAGAACCGGGGTTAAGCCCCGGTCTTTCACAGCAGACGCGACACGCCGCCTACGAGCTCTTTACGCCCAATAATTCCGGACAACGCTCGGACCCTACGTATTACCGCGGCTGCTGGCACGTAGTTAGCCGGTCCTTATTCCCCACCTACCGTCAACCCCGAGAGAACCCGGGGCCTGCGTTGGTGGTAAAAGAGGTTTACAACCCGAAGGCCGTCATCCCCCACGCGGCGTCGCTGCATCAGGCTTTCGCCCATTGTGCAATATTCCCCACTGCTGCCTCCCGCAGGAGTCTGGGCCGTGTCTCAGTCCCAGTGTGGCCGGTCGCCCTCTCAGGCCGGCTACCCGTAATCGCCTTGGTAGGCCTTTACCCCACCAACTAGCTGATAGGCCGCGAGCCCATCCCTGACCGACAAAACTTTCCACACACCACCAGGAGATGGTGTGTCATATCCGGTATTAGACGGCGTTTCCACCGCTTATCCCGGAGTCAGGGGCAGGTTGCTCACGTGTTACTCACCCGTTCGCCGCTCGTGTACCCCGAAGGGCCTTACCGCTCGACTTGCATGTGTTAAGCACGCCGCCAGCGTTCGTCCTGAGCCAGGATCAAACTCTCCATAAAGGTCAAACAACCCTACCCGGCGACCCGGGGGTCTGCCTGGGACGGGTAAACCTAGAAGAAATCCTGACCAACCAACTCGCGTTGGTTAATCAAAGGAACCCTACGCACCGTGGTGCGTCGGGGCCAAAACAAACATGGCTTAAAGAAAATCAAACACGCGCTGTTGAGTTCTCAAGAAACAATCGCTTTTCCCGTACAAGCGCCGTAACTTGCGTTGCGGCTGCTCTTCCGTGGAAGGCTTTGTCGCGGTCCGGCCGCTGTTGCGGCTTTCTCGCTGTGTTGTGTCTTTACTTTATCAGGTGTTCCGCGCCCCGCCAAATCGGCGGTTTGTGTCATTCCTGATCGGGGTAAAGCCCGTGTGCTTCATTATGCCTTTGCGTTTCCGCCGTGTTGGCTTCCACCGGGCTTTTGAAGCGACTCTCCGAAGTTTACATGCCCCGAGCACCGCTCGAACCACCGTGTTTCGGAAGAGGTGTCTGTGATCGCGGCCCGGTTCCGGGCTGGAACCCCGAAGTGGCTCCGCCCGCCGTCCCGCAGCGACTCGGTGAGTCTAGGTAATCGACCCGGAGACGTCAAATCCGTCCGGACCGTGGAGGGAACCCCGATCTGCCCGGACGTTCCGCGTCGGCCTGGGAGCCCCCGTCATCTCGGGTTCTCGCCCTGGTCCGCGGAGCGACGCCTCGATTCGCTCGGCCCACACCCGGGGCCTGTGCTTAGCGTGGCTTGCTTGTCAGACAACAGCCATCCTCCCCAGGCAGGAGCCAGGCCAAACCATCGGATCGAGGTTTTTCCCGGAAGCAGGTGAGGGGCGGGTGCACGGCCCGTTCGGGCCCCGCATCCGCCCCCGGTCACACTGCTCGGCGCCGACCGCAGGTCAGACCATCTCCGCCAGCTCACGGGCGAGCTGACGGAAGGCGATGCCCCGGTGGCTGATCGCGTTCTTCTCCTGCGCGGAAAGCTCTGCCGTGGTGCGGCTCTCACCCTCGGGAACGAAGACGGGGTCGTAGCCGAACCCGTTCTCCCCGCGGCGTTCGCTGACGAGACGGCCGCGCAGCACGCCTTCGGCGACGGCCTCGGTTCCGTCCGGCATCACCAGGACCGCGGCGCAGACGAACTCCGCCCCCCTGCGCTCAGCGGGGGTGTCCGCGAGCTGGTCGAGCACCAGGTCCAGGTTGGCCCGGTCCTGGTCGCCCTTCCCGAAGCGGCCGGACCAGCGGGCGGACAGCACCCCGGGCATCCCGCGGAGCTCGTCCACGCTCAGTCCGGAGTCGTCAGCGATCGCGGGGAGTCCCGTGTGCGCCGCGATCGCCCGCGCCTTGAGCAGGGCGTTGCCGATGAAGGAGGGTTCGGTCTCGGGCACCTCGGGCGCGTCCGGGAACGCGTCCAGGGCCAGGACCTCGGCCTCCACCCCGGCCTCCGCGAGGATGGCGCGCATCTCCGGAACCTTCTTCGCGTTGCGTGTGGCCAGAACGAGTTTCACCGTTCCTCCTTCACCGGGAACGCCGCCGATCCGGACTCCGACGCCGCTCGCGGTCCTCACTCCGACAGTGCCTTCTTCTGGATGGCGGTCAGTTCCTCGCACCCGGCGGAGGCCAGGTCGAGCAGCTTGTTGAGCAGTTCACGGTCGAAGGCGGCTCCCTGCCCCTCCGCCGTGCCCTGGATCTCGACGAACTTGCCGTCGCCGGTCAGCACGACGTTCATGTCGGTGTCGGCGACCGAGTCCTCCAGGTAGTTCAGGTCCAGCCGGGGCTGGCCCTGCACCACACCGACGCTGACCGCGGAGATCGAGTCGATCAGCGGGTTGTTCTTGAGCTTGCGGCGCTTGCGCAGGTACTTCATCGCGTCGGCCAGCGCCACGTAGGCACCGGTGATCGCCGCGGTACGGGTACCGCCGTCGGCCTGGAGCACGTCGCAGTCCAGGGTGATGGTGTGCTCCCCCATCGCCTTGAAGTCGACGACGGCGCGCAGGGAACGGCCGATCAGCCGGGAGATCTCGTGGGTGCGCCCACCGATCTTGCCGCGCACCGACTCACGGGCGCCGCGGGTGTCGGTGGAACGGGGAAGCATCGCGTACTCGGCGGTGACCCAGCCCTCGCCGGTGCCCCGGCGCCATCGGGGCACACCGTCCTCGACGGAGGCCGCGCAGAGCACTCGGGTGTCCCCGAACTCGATGAGCGCGGAGCCTTCCGCGTGGCGGAGCCAGTTGCGGTGGATGTTCACGGGGCGGAGTTGGGTCGGAACGCGTCCGTCAGGTCGGGCCATGGACACGAGCGTATATCCGGACGGCGCCCCGGGGTGCTGGGCGGGGACGTGCCGGGTCCGGTGGGACCCGTGCCACACGTTCCGCGTCCGGGTGGTCTCACGACACGGGTCAGGCGCCGATCTCGCGGACCTGCCCGCCGCGGGCCAGCTCGATGGGGCCGTCGAAGGTGGTGCGCGCCTCGGCCATCGTGACCTCGTCGTCGTTCCACGGCACCAGGTGGGTGAGCAGCAACCTGCGGGCACGGGCCCGGGTGGCGTGGTCACCCGCCTCGCTGCCGGTGAGGTGCATGTCCTTGGGGTGCTCGCGGTGGTCGTGGAAGGCCGCCTCGCACAGGAACAGGTCGGTGTCGCGGGCCAGCGCGACGAGGGAGTCGCAGGAACCGGTGTCCCCGGAGTAGGTGAGGCTGGCGCCCTCGTGCTCCAGGCGGATGCCGAAGGCGTCGACCGGATGGTTGACCCGGTCGACGCGGGCGGTCATCGGGCCGATCCGGAACTCGCCCGGGGTGAGCTCGTGGAAGTCGAAGACCTCGGTCATCCCGGGGTCCGGGTCCAGCCCGTAGATCTCGGCGAGACGGTTCGCCACGCCCTCGGGCCCGTAGACGGGGATGGCCGACTTGGCGCCGTCCGGCGAGTACATGCGGGCCACCCAGTAGGCGCACATGTCCGCACAGTGATCGGTGTGCAGGTGGCTGAGGAAGACGGCGTCGACGGAGTACAGGTCGACATGGCGCTGCAGGGCGCCGAGCGCGCCGTTTCCCAGGTCGAGCAGGAGGCGGAAGCCGTCGGCCTCGACCAGGTAACAGGAGGCCGGGCTGTCCGGCCCGGGGAAGCTCCCGGAGGACCCGATAATCGTGAGTCGCACGTCGTCGTCGCCTTTTCGATCGGCCGCGCTGTCTCCGTGGCCCCTGGGTGATGTGTGCGGGGAGCGCGGGGAGCGGCTGGTTCTGCGGATGTCCCGTTGTTACGGGTGTACCCCAATGGCCGCCCGGGTGGTACAAAATGTGGCCCGCATCTCAGGCGACGTGTATCACGTGTGAATTTTTCACACTGATTGACCAGCTTTGACTGTTTCCCCGAGTGGTAGTTCGGGATACGCCGGAGGCCGATCCCCTCATCGGGTGATCGGCCTCCGCAACGGGTCGGGCCCCGAACCGTCCGGGTTCAGGCCCAGAGCTGACCGTCCAGGCGTTCCTCGGCCTCCTCGAGGGTTCCCTCGTAGGCGCCGGTGGAGAGGTACTTCCAACCGGCGTCGGCGATGACGAACGCGATGTCTGCCGCGCGCCCCTCCTTCTCGGCCTTCCTGGCCATGCCCAGTGCGGCGTGCAGGGCGCCGCCCGTGGAGATGCCCGCGAAAATGCCCTCCTTGTCCAGGAGTTGCCGGGTCCGCTTGAGGGCGGCGTCCGAGGGCACCGAGAAACGGGTGGTGAGAACGGACTCGTCGTAGAGCTCGGGGACGAACCCCTCGTCAAGGTTGCGCAGCCCGTAGACCAGTTCGCCGTACCGGGGTTCGGCGGCCACGATCTGCACGCCGGGTTTGTGCTCGCGCAGGTAGCGACCCACCCCCATGAGGGTTCCCGTGGTACCCAGACCCGCCACGAAGTGGGTGATCTCCGGCAGGTCGGTCAGCAGTTCGGGCCCCGTGGTCTCGTAGTGGGCCCGGGCGTTGGCCAGGTTGCCGTACTGGTAGAGCATCACCCAGTCGGGGTTGGCCGCGGCCATCTTCTTGGCGACGCGGACGGCCTCGTTGGAACCGCCCGCCGCGTCGGAGAAGTGAACCTCGGCGCCCCACATGGCGAGCAGTTGCCTGCGCTCCGCGGAGGTGTTCTCCGGCATGACGCAGACCATCCGGTAGCCGCGCAGCTTGGCGACCATGGCCAGCGAGATGCCGGTGTTCCCCGACGTCGGCTCCAGGATGGTGCACCCGGGTGAGAGCAGCCCGTCCTTCTCGGCTTGCTCGATCATGAAGTACGCGGCGCGGTCCTTGATCGAGCCGGTGGGGTTGCGGTCCTCCAGCTTCGCCCACAACCGCACGTCCGGCGAGGGTGAGAGCTGCGGCAGACCGACCAACGGCGTACCGCCGAGGGAGTCGAGCAGGGAGTCGTAGCGCATGGCTTCCTTAGCGGGAGCCGCCGGCGACGGCGGGAAGGACGGTCACGTTGTCACCGTCGGAGAGCTTGGCCTCAAGCCCGCCGACGAAGCGGACGTCCTCGTCGTTGAGGTAGACGTTGATGAAGCGGCGCAGCTTGCCGCCGTCCACCAGACGCTCGGCGATGCCGGGGTAGCGGCTGTCCAGGTCGGCGACCAGCTCGCTGATGGTGTCGCCGGTGCCCTCGACGACCTTGGCGTCGTCGGTCAGGTTGCGCAGGATGGTGGGGATGCGGACCTCGATGGCCATGAAGGTGACTCCGTAAACGGTCGTTGTTGTGCGTTCATGTCCAACAGGCGGCCTGCCGCTCCCATTCCGGTGTCCCCGGCGGTGCTGCGAGCGGCGGTCCTGTCGGTCGCGGTACCTACTGGTCGCCGCTGGTTTCGGTGATCTCCACCGGTTCCTCGGTGACCTCGCCGTCGATGATCCGGTACGAGCGGAACTCGACGCTGTCCGCCTCCCGGGTGGACACGAGGACGTAGTGGGCGTCGGGTTCGGAGGCGTAGGAGACGTCGGTGCGCGAAGGGTAGGCCTCGGTCGCGGTGTGGGAGTGGTAGATCACGACGGGAACCTCGTCGCGGTCGTCCATCTCGCGCCAGACCTTGAGCTGTTCGAGGGAGTCGAAGCGGTAGAAGGTCGGTGACCGTTCGGCGTTGATCATCTCGACGAACCGCTCGGGGCGGTCGGAGCCCTCGGGCCCGGCGACGACACCGCACGCCTCGTCCGGGTGATCACGGCGGGCGTGGGCGACGATCTGGTCGTAGATCGAGCGGTCAATCCTCAGCATGCTTCCAGACTACCGAAGAACTTTTCTCTACCAACCAGGTGGGTATTGTTGCCCGGGGGTGCCCGGCCCCGCGGCTCGCCGCTGCCGGGGCGCCCGTCGGGGCCCGGCCCCGAACACATAGGCTCGCCCCTATGAGCGAGGACAGCAGCAGCGCGCTGCTTACCGACCACTACGAACTGACGATGCTCCAGGGAGCCCTGCACAGCGGGGCCGCCGCCCGCCGGTCGGTGTTCGAGATGTTCGCCCGACGCCTGCCCGAGGGGCGCCGCTACGGGGTCGTGGCGGGGACCGGACGCTTCCTGGACCTGTTGGAGCGCTTCCGCTTCCGCAGCGAGGAGCTGGACTTCCTGTCCGACAACGGGGTCGTGGACGAGCCCACGCTGAACTGGCTCTCCGAGTACCGCTTCTCCGGGAACGTGTGGGGCTACGGCGAGGGTGAGGCCTACTTCCCCGGGTCACCGATCCTGGTGGTGGAGAGCTCCTTCGCCGAGGCCGTGGTCCTGGAGACACTCGCGCTGTCGGTGTACAACCACGACAGCGCGATCGCCTCCGCCGCCACCCGGATGTCCGTGGCCGCGGGCGATCGTCCCCTGATCGAGATGGGCTCCCGGCGCACCCACGAGCGCTCCGCGGCGGCCGCGGCCCGTGCCGCCTACGTGGCCGGTTTCGCGACCTCCTCCAACCTGGAGGCCGGACGCAGCTACGGGGTACCCACCGGCGGGACCGCCGCACACGCCTTCACCCTGCTGCACGACAGCGAACAGCACGCCTTCAAGGCGCAGTTGGAGTCCATGGGAGCCGGAACCACCCTGCTGGTGGACACCTACGACGTCGAGCGTGCGGTACGCCACGCGGTGGAACTGGCCGGGCCCGGACTCGGCGCGGTCCGGATCGACTCCGGCGACCTGGCGGCGACCGCTTCCCGGGTACGCGACCAGTTGGACGCCCTCGGAGCGACCGGAACCCGCATCGTGGTCACCGGCGACCTGGACGAGCACTCGATCCAGGCCCTGGCGGTGGCACCCGTGAACGGCTACGGAGTGGGTACGTCCCTGGTGACGGGTTCGGGCGCCCCGACCGTCTCGCTGGTGTACAAGCTGGTCGCACGGGCCCGGGGCCTGGAGCCGAACGCCCCGTTGGAGCCGGTCGCCAAGCGTTCGATCGGCAAACCCAGCCGGGGCGGCCGCAAGTGGGCGGTGCGACGGCTGGACGACAGGGACGTCGCCGTGGCCGAGGAGGTGTTCCCGCACGAGCCGCCCGAGCTGGTCGGGACCCGGCCGCTGCTGCGACCGCTGGTCACCGACGGCGAGACGGTGGGGCGCGAGAGCGTGCACGAGGCGCGCGAACGCCACCGCGCGACCGTGGCGGAGCTCCCCGAACAGGCGCTGCGAATGTCGCGTGGTGAGGCCGCGCTGCCGACGGTCTTCCACTGACCCCGAGCGACAAGGAAGAGAGGTGCGGGGATGACCAGGGCACTCATCGTGGTGGACGTGCAGAACGACTTCTGTGAGGGCGGCAGCCTGGGCGTCGACGGAGGCGCCCGGACCGCGGCCGCCGTCACCGAGTACGCGCGCGCCAACAGCAACGAGTACGACCACGTGGTGGCCACCCGCGACCACCACATCGACCCCGGAGCGCACTTCTCCGACGACCCCGACTTCGTGGACAGCTGGCCCCGGCACTGTGAGGCGGGCACCCCCGGCGCGGAGTTCCACTCCGACTTCGACCCCTCGGTGGCCGACGAGGTCTTCAGCAAGGGCCGGTACTCGGCGGGCTACAGCGGTTTCGAGGGCACGGCCGGGGACGGCGGGGCGGACCTGGCGGCCTGGCTGAGGACCCGGGGCGTGGACGAGGTGGACGTGGTGGGCATCGCCACCGACCACTGTGTACGCGCGACCGCGCTGGACGCCCGGAAGGAGGGCTTCCGGACCCGGGTGCTGCTCGGGCTGACCGCTGGTGTGTCCGGGAGCACGGTGGACGCCGCGCTGGAGCAGCTGCGCGAGGCCGGGGTGTCACTGGAGGGCGAGCCGCTGGTCGGCTGAACCCGCTCGTACGACGGAAGGGGCGGGGGCGACCTGGTCGCCCCCGCCCCTCGGCGCGTGTGCCGCTAGTCGATACCGATGGCGGCCCGGACGTCGCCGAGCACCCGGCGCGCCCGCGTGCGGGCGCGCTCGAGGCCGGAGGCGAGGATGTCGTCGAGTTCGGTCTCGGAGGCCATGAGCTCCTCGTAGCGCTCCCTCTTGGGGCCGAGTTCGGCGTTGACCGCCTCGAACAGCTCCTTCTTGAGGTCGCCCCAGCCCATACCGCCCGCCTCCAGGCGCTTGCGCACGTCGGCCACCTTGTCGGCGCCGGCGAAGTGCGTGAGGAGCTGGAACGGAACGGAGGAGTCCGGGTCCTTGGGGTCCTCGACCGGGGTGGAGTCGGTGGGGATCCGGTTGATGGCCTTGCGGAGCTTCTTCTCCGGCAGGAAGAGCGGGATGTGGTTGTCGTAGGACTTGCTCATCTTGCGGCCGTCGACGCCGGGCAGGATGCTCGCCTCGCTGTCGTCGATGACGCCCCTGGGGATCGGGAAGCTGTAGCTGTCCCCGTAGCGGTGGTTGAAGTACCCGGCGAGGTCGGCGGTGTACTCGATGTGCTGGGACTGGTCGCGCCCCACGGGGACGCGCTGGCCCTCCATGATGAGGATGTCGGCCGCCATGAGGATGGGGTAGTTGAAGAGCCCCATGTTGATCCCGGCGTCGAGCTCGGTGATCCCGGCCTCGTTGTTGCGGTCGCGCGCGGCCTTGTAGGCGTGCGCGCGGTTCATGAGCCCCTTGGGGGTGAGGGTGCTCAGGATGGTGGTGAGCTCGAAGGTCTCGGGGATGCTGGACTGGCGGTAGAAGACCGTGCGTTCGGGGTCGAGGCCGCAGGCCAGCCAGGTGGCAGCGCCCGACCGGATGCTCTGGCGGAGTTCGTCCGCGTCCTTGATGATGTTGAGCGCGTGGTAGTCCGCGATGAAGTAGAAGGTGTCGTAGACCTCCGCCGCCGCCAGGGCCGGCTTGATCGCGCCGATGTAGTTGCCCAGGTGGAAGTCGCCGGTGGGCTTGATCCCGGTCAGATAGGTGTTCGCTGCCATGGGTCCAGCCTAGCGGCGCCCGGCGTCCCCTTCCCGCCCGGCGGGGCGCGGGCCGTCGGCCCGCGGTCCCGGCCGCCCTACCGCGCGGAACCGTCGCGGAAGGCGACCCAGTGCTCGACCATGCGGCGGGCCTGTCCCCGGGTGAAGTGGGTCATGCAGGCGTCGTCGCTGTAGTTCATGAAGTTGGTGACGGGGTCCCTGCCCGGGAGGCCGGGGCAGGTGTCCCGGCCCTTCGGGCAGCCCGGGGCGGCCTCGCGTTCGTAGGGGGTGTCGTCCACGTAGTCGCCCGGGTTGCGGCAGCCGTTCTGGAAGGTGTGGAACAGGCCCAGCCAGTGGCCCACCTCGTGGGTACCGGTGTGCCCCTCGTCGAAGCGGTCCCGGCCGCCGCCGGGGAGGGAGTCGTGGGCGAGCACGACACCGTCCTGGTCCGGCCGGGCGGAGTGGTCCTGGGGGAAGGTGGAGTAGCCGAGCAGCCCGGAACCGAGTTCGGCGGTGTAGACGTTCAGGGTCTCCGCGCCGCCCTGGCGCAGGCGGGCCCGGATGGTGTCGCGGTGCCGGTTGAAGTCGTCGAACCAGGTGTCGTCGGCCGTGCGGGTGATCTCGGAGAGTTCGAAGCGGAACCCCGTGTCGGCGCCCTCGGAGCCGACCGCGTAGCCGCCCCGGTAGGCGCGGTTGAGGACGTCGACCTGTTCCCGGATCCGACGGTCGCTCACCTCGCCCCGGCCGTCCTCGGCGGAGATCACGTGCACGACCACCGGCACGGTGTACGGCGGGGCGAGCTCGTGTCCCCGCAGGGGGACCAGGGCCTGGTTCAGCTGTTCCTCGTACTCGGCGGCCTGCTCCGGGGTGACCTCCGCCTCGGCCCCGACGGCCGCCCCCGGGTCGGCGACCCTGGCCGGTGTGCCGGGCGGCGCCGCGGGGCCCGGTTCCGTGCCCGGCGGGCAGAAGGCGTCCGGGGCCGCCGTGCCGGCCCGCGCGGGCCCGGGGTCGTCGGGGCCGGGCAGCGTGCTCGCCACCAGACCAGTCAGCGCGAGAGCGCACAGGGCCAGTCCGGACCGGGTCGCGGCTGAGCCGCCGCGCAGGCTTCGTCCCATCACCTCACGGACTGTAGCCATTTGCTTGCGTGCTGTTTTGGAGCCTTGCGCGGCCTTGCTAAGTATTTGCCCGATTTCGCCGAGCGGCGGCCGTCTGCGCACCGCCCCCGGCGCCCTACTTCTGGCCCACGGCCCAGGCGCGGATCTTGGCGATACGCTCCCGGATCTGCGGCGGGGTGGCCTGCGCGACCTGCGGCCCCCCGCATGCGCGGCGCAGTTCGTTGTGGATCACCCCGTGCGGCTTCCCGGTGCGGTGGTGCCACGCACCGACCAGGTTGCTGAGTTCCTTGCGCAGCTCGGCGAGGACCTCGTGAGTCGGCCCCGAGTCCTCTTCGGGTTCGGCCCTGCCCTTGGCCCGGAGCTCACTGGCCTTGAGGTCGGCCTTGCGCTTGCGCAGCAGCTGGGAGACCTGGTCGGGGTCGAGCAGCCCCGGAAGTCCGAGGAAGTCCTCCTCCTCACTGGATCCGGGCGCACCGCTGCCGTACTCCAGGCCGTCGTAGAGGGCCCGGTCGAACTCGGCGGCGGACTCCATCGTCTCGAAGGGGAGCTCCTCCCCCGCGTCCGGGGTGTCCTTCTTCTTGTTGGCCTCCTTGAGGAGGTCCTCCTCCGGGTACTCCTCGTCGGAGGGCTGTCTGTCCAGGACGTGGTCCCGCTCGCGTTCCATCTCCCCCGCGTACTCCAGCAGGGTCGGGACCGAGGGCAGGAACACCGAGGCCACCTCGCCGCGCTGGCGCACCCGCACGAAACGGCCGATGGCCTGTGCGAAGAACAGCGCCGTGCTGGTGGAGGTCGCGTACACGCCGACCATCAACCGGGGCACGTCCACCCCCTCGGAGACCATCCGGACCGCGACCATCCAGCGGTCGTCGCCCTGGGCGAAGCGGGAGATCTTCCTGGAGGCCGTGGGGTCGTCGGAGAGCACCACGGTGGCGCCCTTGCCGGTGATCTGGCGCAGGATGCGCGAGTAGGCCCGGGCGTTCTCGTGGTCACTGGCGATGACCAGGCCGCCCGCGTCCGGGTGGGTCTTGCGCACCTCGGTCAGGCGGCGGTCCGCGGCGTGCAGGACCTTCTTGATCCAGTCGCCCTTGGGGTCGAGGGCGGCACGCCACGCCTGGGACAGCGCGTCCTGGGTGAGGGGCTCGCCGAGTCTGGCGGCGAGCTCGTCGCCCGCCCGGGTCCGCCAGCGCATCTCACCGGAGTAGGCCATGAAGATGACCGGGCGCACGACCCCGTCCTCCAGGGCGGGCGCGTAACCGTAGCTGTAGTCCCACGAACAGCGGCGCACCCCCGCGGCGTCCTGGACGTAGTCCACGAACGGGATGGGGTTGATGTCGGAGCGGAACGGGGTTCCGGTCAGCGAGAGCCTGCGCGTGGCCGGCTCGAAGGCCTCCCGGACGGCGTCACCCCAGGAGAGGGCGTCGCCCGCGTGGTGCACCTCGTCGAAGATGACCAGAGTCTTGCGCGCCTCGGTGCGGTTGCGGTGCAGCATCGGGTGCGCGGCGACCTGGGCGTAGGTGACGGCCACACCGACGTACTGGCGGCCGAGCGCGCCCTGCCCGTTCTTGAAGTCGGGGTCGATGGCGATGCCGAACCGGGCGGCCGCCTCGGCCCACTGCTTCTTGAGGTGCTCGGTCGGGCAGACGATGGTGATGGCGCGCACAGCGTGCCTCTGGAGGAGTTCACTGGCCAGGGTGAGGGCGAAGGTGGTCTTGCCCGCGCCGGGCGTGGCCACCGCGAGGAAGTCGCGTGGCTGCCGCCGGAAGTACTCCTCGAAGGCCTCCCGCTGCCAGGCCCGAAGGCCGCGCAGGCGATCCTCCGGTGTGGTCTGCGTCACCGTCATTCGTTCCGTCCCCCGTTGCTCACCTGCTTGAGGTTAGCGGCCGCCGGGCACCGGACCGGGAGCCCCGGCCGTGGTGCCGCGCACAGCGCACCGCCCCCGCGTGCCCCACGACAAGCGGCACGGTGCTCACCCCACCGCGCCGCACGTCGTTCGAAAACCGTTGCCTAGGCCCCGTCGCTCTCCTCGGGTGCCTCCTCCGTCGCCGGGCCCTCTCCCTCGACGGCGTCACCCTCGGCCCCGGCACCCTCGGAGGCGTCCTCGCCCGCGGGAGCCTCGGAGCCGATCCCGGTCGTGTCCACCGCGCCGTCGTTGAACGGCATGTGCGGCGAGAGCGCCGGGAAGGCGAAGAACCACAGCAGTGCGGCACCGCCCGCCAGCAGGCCCACCGCCATGATGAACTTGGAGGCCCACGGGCCGGGCAGGATACGCCAGATCAGACCGTACATTCGTGCGTCCCTCCCGCTAGGCTTCCGGCGCCATGTGGGCGATGCTGTCGGGCATGCCCTCGGACTTGGGTGTGGTCTCGGCCAGCTCCGCCCACACGATGAGCCGGTGGGTGTTGTTGAGTTTGGGAGCGCACGTGGTGAGCGTGAGCAGCGCCCGTCCGGGCTCCTCCTCGGAAGCCTCCTCGAAGGGGTCGGGGTTGACCACCCAGAAGTCCTCGGGCAACACGGTCTCCTCCCGGAAGACCTCGTAGGTGTAGAAGTTCTCACCGTCCTCCAGCACCATGACGTCGCCGTCCTCCAACAGGTCCAGGTCCCAGAACAGGCCGGGGGTGCGGTGCGCAGCGATCCCGTAGTTGCCCAGCTCTCCGGGGGCGCTGTCGTACTGGGTGTAGCGGCCGGGGCTGTACTGGATGTCGTCGGGCTCGGTGCCGTTGACCACGACCCAGTCCAGGTCCAGCTCCGGTACGTACAGGCGGCTGTCCGCGCTGCCCGGCAGCGGCTCGGAGTCCGGCCCCCGCTCCTCGGCGGCCTCCCACGCCTCGTCCAGGCCCTCGGCCAGACCCTCCTGTTCACGGTCGGTCTCCCACTGGGAGCCGTACACCTCGTAGGCGGCGTAGAAGAGCATCAGCAGACCCGCCGTCAGGAGGATCTCGCCGAAGAACCGGACCACTCCCCGGACGACGTCGCCCGGAGTGGCCCTGGGTTTGCGCGCGCGCCGCCGCCGGCCCCGCGGGGGACGCTGCCGCCCATGGTCCGAGGAGCCGGGCTCATCGTGCGACTGCCGTTCAGTTGTGGACACCAATACGACCTACTCCTGTGGACGCTTTCGTGTGCACCCGGGTGACCGGAGGGGTACGACGAGCGGGACCCCCGTACGCGGATGCGGCAGGACTTCAACCTCGTGCTGGTACACGGCGCTGAGGAGCGACGCGCCGAACACGTCGTCGGAAGTTCCCCGCGCAGCGATCTGCCCTCCGGAGAGTACCGCCACACGGTGCGCGTACGCGGCCGCAAGCCCCAAATCGTGCAGGACCACGATAACCGCCCCACCACGGGACGCCAGCGTACGCGCGACGGACGGACGAGTTCCCGGCGGCGGATGTCCGGAACCGCGGCCGGTTCCTCGGGAAACAGCACGCCGGCGCCCTGGGCCGACACCCCGGCGGGCGTCACGGGTGCGGAGCGCACCGGGGCACGACCGCGCCGCGGGAGCCGCGGCCCACCGAACACGAAGGGCCCCGGTTCACCCCGCAGGGGGCGGGCCGGGGCCCTTCACGCACGACCGCGGGGGTCGTCACTTCGTCATTTCCTCGTAGGCCCTCTTGCAGTCGGGGCACACGGGAAACTTCTTCGGGTCCCGGTTGGGCACCCAGACCTTGCCGCACAGGGCGATCACCGGGTCGCCGGTCACCGCGCTCTGGGTGATCTTCTCCTTCTGCACGTAGTGGGCGAACCGCTCCCGGTCACCGTCGTCGTGCGAGATGTCCGGCCTGGTCTCACTGTCCGGAAGAACCTTGTTCAGCACATCCATCGACATCGTCCTCACACCTTTCAACGTCCGTGTACCACGGTATAGGGTGCCGCGGCCCGGCACGGCGCTCCCGGGAACCGTTCAGTTCATGGCGGGGTCGTCGGGGTAGGTCGACAGCAGGGCCAGTTCACCGCCCTGGCGACGCAGCACGCGCGACCAGAGGCCCTCGGGGGCGCCCCCGAAGAGATCGTCCGTGAAGGCGTCGGCCACGTACCAGGCGCCCTCCTCGATCTCACCCGCCAACTGCCCGGCGCTCCAGCCCGCGTAACCCGCGAACACGCGCAGACCCCCCAGGGAGGCACCGAGGACCTCCGTGGGGGCGTCCAGGTCCACCAGCCCGACCCCGGCCAGGTCCGGGCCGGGGGCGCTCTCCAGCGGGGACCAGCCGGGCGGGGACTCGTCCGGCGCGGCGGTGCCCAGGGCGATGCCGGAGTCGGTGCCGACCGGCCCCCCGGAGAACATCACCGCCGGGGCGCTCGCGTAGGCGCCCCAGTCGGTCACCACCTCGTCCACCGGCAGCTCCAGCGGGCGGTTGAGGACGACCCCGAGAGTGCCGTCGTCGGCGTCGTCGACGACGAACACCACCGAACGGCGGAAGGAGTCCTCCTGGAGAAGGGGGGCGGCCACCAGCAGGCGCCCGGTCAGAGTCGACTGGTTCATGCTCCCTCCCTACCCCGTTCCGGGGCCGGTGCCCGACCCCCCGCGCCTTCGCGGAGACCTACTCGGCCGATCCCCGCTGGGCCACCTCGCGAACGGCGGTGGCCACGTGGTTGGACAGCTCCGGGTGGAAGACGCTCGGGATGATGTAGTTCGGCCCCAGCTCGGCCTCGGTGACCACGTCGGCGAGTGCCACGGCGGCGGCGACCATCATGTCGGAGGTGACGTGGTGGCTCTGGGCGTCCAGCAGGCCGCGGAAGAAGCCGGGGAAGACCAGGACGTTGTTGATCTGGTTCGGGTAGTCGCTGCGGCCGGTGGCGACCACACCCGCGTGCAGGTGCGCGACCTCCGGGTCGACCTCCGGGTCCGGGTTGGCCAGCGCGAAGATGATCGAGTCCTCGTTCATCTGGGCGATGTCCTCGCCGCTGAGCAGGTTCGGGGCGGAGACGCCGATGAAGACGTCGGCTCCGGCCACCGACCCCTTGAGGTCCCCGCTGTAACCCTCGGGGTTGGTGTTCTCCGCGATCCAGCGCAGGCTGCTGTCCAGGTCCTCACGGCCCGTGTGCACGGCACCGTGGATGTCGCTGACGATGACGTCGCGCGCACCGGCGTGCATGAGCAGTTTGAGGATGGCGGTGCCGGCCGCGCCCGCGCCGGACATGGCGATGCGGACCTCGGACAGCTTCTTGTTGACCACGCGCAGGGCGTTGCGCAGGGCGGCGAGCACCACGATGGCGGTGCCGTGCTGGTCGTCGTGGAAGACGGGGATGTCCAGCAGTTCGCGCAGACGGGCCTCGACCTCGAAGCAGCGCGGGGCGGAGATGTCCTCCAGGTTGATGCCGCCGAAGCCGGGGGCGAGCAGCTGGACGGTGCGGACGATCTCGTCGACGTCCTGGGTGTCCAGGGCGATGGGCCACGCGTCGATGTCGGCGAAGCGTTTGAACAGGGCGGCTTTGCCCTCCATGACGGGCATGGCGGCCTCGGGGCCGATGTTGCCCAGGCCGAGGACGGCCGAGCCGTCCGTGACCACGGCGACGCTGTTGCGCTTGATGGTCAGGCGGCGGGCGTCGTCCTTGTTCGCCGCGATGGCCTGGGAGACGCGGGCCACGCCGGGGGTGTAGGCCATGGAGAGCTCGTCGCGGTTGCGCAGCGGCACCTTGGACTTCATCTCGATCTTGCCGCCGAGGTGCATGAGGAAGGTGCGGTCGCTGACCTTGTGGACCGCGACCCCCTCGATAGCGCCGAGGGCGTCAACGATGGCCTGGGCGTGCTCGGTGTCGCGGGCGGCGCAGGTGACGTCGATGCGGATGCGCTCATGCCCAGCGGCCGCCACGTCCAGGGCGGTGATCATGCCGCCGACCTGCTCCACCGCGTTGGTGAGGCTGCCGACAGCACTGCCTCCGGCGTCCAGTTCGAGACGGACGGTGATGGAGTACGAAACGCTGGGAAGGGTGGCCACGTATTGCTCCTTGGCTTTTGCTGATGTCATGCGTCCGCGGGGCACACCGGCGGCCCCTCCCGTGGACGTACGGGCCGACGTCGGGACTCTCCACCGGGGGTCGGGCGAACGGCCCTGCACTCCGTGGCCTGGCCCGGCGGGGCCTCGTCGGCGCCTGCGCGCCGTTCGGACCCGGGTCCGCGACGGTCACGCGTCCAGCCGCGGGACACCCGGTCATCGGGTGTTCCACGCGGACCTCGGCCATGGGCCGGGGGCTGTACACGAGAGCCCAAGACCGAGTCGCCTCACCTTACCCGAGTCAAGGGGGTAGCGTCAGCACAAGGCGACAATTAACGCATTCAGAAAAATTCGCATAAATTCATGCACTGTCAGAGGTGTCCGGCCGGTGAACTCACCCCGAGCCCTCGGCCCGGTCAGCCGCAGCGCGTACCACCACGTCGGCGCAGGCGTCGGTGGAGAGCGCGGTGGAGTCGATCACCAGGTGGTAGTGGCCGGGGTCCGCGGGGTCCGCACGGTAGAAGCGGCGCACGTAGGCGGCCCGGGCCCGGTCGTTGTCGTCCAGGAGCCGGGCGGTGGGCGGGGCGGGCCCCCAGCCGTGCCCGCCGCACTCCCGGCTGTCCCCCGCGTCCCAGAAGCTCAGGGCCCTGCGCAGGCGCGCCTGGCGGTCCCCGTCCAGCCGGACGTGGAGGGCGCCCGGGTGGTCGGCGAGGACCACCGCGGCGGCCCGCCCCAGGACCACGCCGCCGGTGCGCGCGACGTCCCGGATGACACGTTCGGTCTGCTCGACGAACTCGTGGTCGTAGAGGAGCCGCCCCTCCTCGTTCGTGGTGCCGATGAAGGCGGTGTCCACGCTGCCCAGAGTGACGGTGGGCAGGCGGGCAGCGCTGGCGAGGAGCCGTTCGAGACCGCCCGGGGCACGGTCGTCGCGCCGGAGCGCCTCATCGAGGGAGCAGCCGATCTCCGCGGCCACGGCGCTGGGGACCGCGCGGTCGAGGAAGGGGACGTTGAGCCGGGCGGCCACGGCGGGGCCGATCACGCTTCCTCCGGCCCCGAAGGTCGCCGAGATCGTGACCACGGGGTCACCGCCGTGCGCACGGGGGGCGTCGTTCGTCGACATGGGCACCTACCGGGTTCGCCGCGGGCCGGTGGACCGCTGTTGCGGATCTCCTACCCGGCGTCGGCGGCGCTACCCCCGCGATCTTCAAAACGGTAAATACGTGATGTTTTGCTACACACGAGGCCACTCAGTGAGCTTCGTGGATTTTCGTGAGAAAAGCCCCGGAACAACCCGTGCGGGTCGTTCCGGGGCTCGGGATCAGAACAGCGCCGAGGTGAGTTTGCGGCGGGCCGCGTTCACTCGGGGGTCGGCCGCGGGCAACAGGTCGAAGAGGGACAGCAGGTGTTCACGGACCCTGTCGCGGTCCTCGTCCGCGGTCTGCTTGACCGTCCGGATGAGCCGGTCGAAGGCCTCCTCGAAGTTGCCGCCGTACATGTCGATGTCGGCGACGGTGATCTGCGCGTCCACGTCCGTGGGGTCCTCGGCCGCGGCCTGGCGTACGGCGGGGCCGTCCACGTCCTGGAGGCGGCCGATCAGGCGGACCTGGGCGAGTTTGGCCTTGAGCTCGGGGTTCTTGGGGTCGGCCCCGAGAGCCTTCTCGAACACGGCCGCGGCGGCGTCGAAGTCGCCGCGCTCCAGGGCGGCCTGGGCTTCCGCGCCCACCGGGTCGGCCTCGGGCTCCGCCTCGGGTTCCTCCTCGGCCGTCTCGGAGGGGTCGCCGTCCACCGTGCCGGGGTGGCCGGGGGGCAGCATGCCCTGCTGGGCGAGGGCGGTGAAGACCTGGGTCAGGCCCTCACGCAGCTGCTCCTCGGTGGCCGGGCCCTGCATCAGGGGCATGACCTGCCCCTGGACCGCGATGATGATCGTGGGGGTCCCGGAGACCCGGAGCGCCTGCACCAGCTGCGGGCTGGCGTCGCCGTCGACCTTGGCCAGGAGCCAGTTGCCGCCGGAGCCCTTGGAGAGCTTGTCGAGGGCCGCCTCGACCTGCTTGGACTGCTCGGACCAGCTCGCCAGCACCGCCAGCACCACCGGGGCGGCCATCGACCGCTCCAGCACCTGCTGGAAGTTGGACTCGTCGACGTGGACGGAGTAGGGATTGGTTCGACCGGCCGACTCCTCGGCGCGCTGCTTGGCCTCACGCTCCAAGGCCGCCTTGCGCGCCCCGAGGTCAACCGCACTGTTCGGTGAAAAGTCCGAAGGCTGCATACTCCCTATCCTGCCGCATCCCGGGCAGGCTCGGAGACCACACGGAGATGACGCCCCGCTCACACCAGCCACAGGGGCACAACCGTCTCACTCACCCCGGCCGCAGCAGGAGCACCCCCTCACTCACCCCGGCGGCAGCAGGAGCACCCCCTCACTCGCCTCGTCCGAAGCAGAAGCTCAGCCCCAGCGGGCGTGCCTCCCCACCTCAGCCCCAGTGGGTGCCCCTGCCCGCTCACCTTCACCCCAGGGGGTGTTCTTTCGTTCGAGCGCCGGGGAGGGTTCTGCAGGAGGAGTCAAGCCGCCAGCGAGGAACGAGCCAGGCGTAGACGAGTCCGAAGAATCCCTCCGCAAAGGCGCCGAACACGGGCCGAAGCGAAGCGGAGGCCCAAAGCAAGCACGAAGCCCAGAACAAACACAGCCCCCATCAGAACTGCGGGTCCTCGGTGTAGGTGCCGAACTCCTCTCCCATCGCGGCGCAGATCTCGCCGAGGGTGGCCTCGGCCCGGGCGGCGTCCATGATGAGCGGGATGAGGTTGCCGTCGTCGGCGCGGACGCCTTCGAGGAGGCGGTCCAGGGCCTGGTCGACGGCGGCCTTGTCACGCGTGGAGCGCCGTTCGGCGAGGGCGCGCTTCTGTTCGCGCTCGACCTCGTGGCTGATCTTGAGGATGTCCAGTTCGCCGGAGACGGTGCTGGTGTGGCAGTTGACGCCGACGATGCGCTTGTCGCCCTTTTCCAGGGCCTGTTGGTACTGGAAGGCGGACTCGGCGATCTCGGAGCTGAAGTAGCCGTTGTCGATCCCGGCGAGGATACCGGAGGTCATCGGGCCGATCCTGTGTTCGGCTTCCTCTCCGCCGCCCATGCGCAGGATGTGCGCGAAGATCCGTTCGGCCTCGGCCTCGATCTCGTCCGTGAGGGCTTCCACGTACCAGGAGCCGCCGAGGGGGTCGGCGACGTTGACGACGCCGGTCTCCTCCATGAGGACCTGCTGGGTGCGCAGGGCGATCTCGGCGGACTGCTCGGTGGGCAGTGCCAGGGTCTCGTCCAGGGCGTTGGTGTGCAGCGAGTTGGTGCCGCCGAGCACCGCGGACAGTGCTTCCACGGCGGTGCGCACCACGTTGTTGTAGGGCTGCTGGGCGGTGAGGGAGACCCCCGCGGTCTGGGTGTGGAACCGCAGCCACTGGGCCTTCTCCGTCGTGGCCCCGTAGGTGTCGCGGATCCAGCGGGCCCAGATGCGCCGGGCCGCGCGGAACTTGGCGATCTCCTCGAAGAAGTCGATGTGGGCGTCGAAGAAGAAGGACAGCCCGGGTGCGAAGCGGTCGATGTCCAGGCCTCTGGACAGGCCGAGCTCGACGTAGCCGAACCCGTCGGCCAGGGTGTAGGCCAGTTCCTGCGCGGCCGTGGCGCCGGCTTCCCGGATGTGGTAGCCGGAGACCGAGAGGGGTTTGAAGGCGGGGATGTGCTCCGCGCAGTACTCCATCAGGTCGCCGATGAGGCGCAGGTGGGGCTCGGGCGGGTACAGCCACTCCTTCTGGGCGATGTACTCCTTGAAGATGTCGGTCTGGAGCGTGCCGTTGAGCGTGCCGATGTCCACGCCCTGCCGTTCGGCGGCGACGAGGTACATGCAGAAGGCCGGGATGGCCGGGCCGCTGATGGTCATGGACGTGGTGGTCTCACCGAGGGGGATGCCCTCGAAGAGCAGGTCCATGTCGGCGACCGAGTCGATCGCGACGCCGCAGTGGCCGACCTCGCCGAGGGCGTGCTCGGAGTCGGAGTCGTGTCCCATGAGCGTGGGCATGTCGAAGGCCACGGAGAGTCCGCCGCCGCCCTGGGCCAGGATCATCTTGTAGCGCTCGTTGGTCTGACGGGCGTTGCCGAAGCCGGCGAACTGGCGGATGGTCCAGGCGCGACCGCGGTAGCCGGTGGGGTGGAGGCCGCGGGTGTAGGGGTATTCGCCGGGCCAGCCGATCCGTTCGAAGCCGGGGACCTCGGCGTCCGGTGCGGGCCCGTAGACGGGTTCGAGCGTGCGCCCGGACAGGGAGGTGAAGTCGGCGTCGCGTTTGCGGGCGGAGTCGTAGCGGCGCTGCCAGCGGTCGCGTCCCGCTTCGATCTCCTGGGCCCCGGCGTCGTTGGTGGGGTCGCCTGTGGTGTTCGACATACCAAGATAGTAGGACGTCCAACTAAATATGTACAGAAGAGGCACCCGTGGCGCTGACGCGGCCGGAAAGGCCGGGGTCAGCCGCGCTCCGCCGCCTCGGCGGCCGGAACCGGGAAGTCACCGAAGTCCACCCTGAGCCGGGTGAACATCTCGTGCATGCGCCAGAGTTCCTCGTCGGAGTAGCAGCCCAGGCCGAAGTCCATGCCCAGGAGCGCCTGGGTGGCCTCCTCGGTGACCTCGCGCCCGGCGTCGGTGATCTCCGCCAGCACGCCGCGGCCGTCGCTCGGGTTGGGACGGCGGAGCACCAGGCCCTGCCCCTCCAACCGGTCGATGGTGTTGGTGACGCTGGTGGGGTGCACCATCAGGCGCTCACCGATCTTGCCCAACGGCAGTGAGCCGGAGGAGCTGAAGGTGAGCAGGACCAGCGCCTCGTACCGGGCGAAGGTCAGACCGAACGGCTTGAGGGCACCGTCCAGTTCGCCGATGAGGATCTGCTGTGCGCGCATGAGCGAGGTGACCGCCGCCATGGCGGGCGAGGCACCCCATCTCTGACTCCAGTTGTCGTGAGCGCGCTCGATCGGGTCGAACGGAAGGTTCAAAGGGTTTCCCACGCCGTCACTCTAGTCGCGAACCACCACCCCGAACCCGCGCCCTTCGAGAGCCGTGCGGCAAGCACCCCAGCCGACGCCCGAGGCGCTTCACTAGCACACCTAGGTCATGTGGGCAAGATTTCACCTTGGCCACAAGGGGACATTTAAGGCACTCGGTACCGGTCCAGCTCCCCAACTCGGAAAACCCGCTTCACCCACGGACCGGAGGAGCCCGACCCCGGAAAAGGCGAAGAAAAGCAGCGAGCTTTCGTTGACTCGCGGGGAAACTATTAGTTAAGTTTCCTAAAAATTAGTTCCCCCACTTCAGAGACGATATGGCCCGCTCACCACCGTCCTTGAACCCGAACTCAGAGCCGACGCCTCCCTACTCCGCAAGGACTCACGCCGCAACCCGGAGCACCCGCTCCCTCCGCGGTCGTCCCGCAACCACCCCCCGACTGGAGCCCCCTCCGTGAGAGCACGCCATCTGAGAAACCGGATCGCCGCGCTGGTCACAGCGCTGCTGATCGCCCCCCTCGTCCTGATCCCGACACCGGTGGCCGCAGCACCCGGCGACGTGACCGTCACCTACGTCGAGACGTCCCGGTGGGACAGCGGCTACGGCGGACAGATCACCATCCAGAACGAGACCGCCAGCGAACTCACCGACTGGACGGTCAGCTTCGACACCCCCTCCGGTGTCCAGATCACCAGCCTGTGGAACGCCGTCCACACCTCGAGCGGCAGCACCCACACCCTCACGCCGCCGTCCTGGGGCGCCCCCGTCCCCGCGAACGGTTCGTACCAGATCGGCTTCAACGGCACCCACGGCGGCGGTGACACCACCCCGGCCAACTGCACGGTGAACGGCGCCCCCTGCTCCGGGGGCAGCACCGAACCCGACTCGGAAGCGCCATCCGTCCCCGGCGGCCTGACCGTCGGCGAGATCACCTCGAACACCGTCGCCCTGTCCTGGGACGCGGCCACGGACAACGTCGCGGTCGCCGGCTACGAGATCGTCTCCGGCGGCCAGGTCGTGCGCTCGGTCGGCACCGACACCCTGACGGCCACGGTCGGCGGCCTGGAGCCCCTGACCCAGTACGACTTCACGGTCCGGGCGTTCGACACGTCCAACAACCGCGGCGGGGAAAGCGCGGCGGTCACCGCCACCACGTTGGAGGGGGGCGGCACCACGCCCACCGGCGAGCGCCGCGTCGCCTACTTCACCCAGTGGGGCATCTACGACCGCGGCTACCTGGTCCGCAACCTGGAGACCTCCGGCACCGCCGCGGACCTCACCCACATCAACTACGCGTTCGGCAACATCAACGCCAACGGCGAGTGCTTCATGGCCAACCAGCTGGGCCAGGGCGACGCCTGGGCCGACTACGGCCGCTCGTTCCGCGCCGACGAGAGCGTGGACGGCGTCGCCGACACCTGGAACCAGGACCTGCGCGGCAACTTCAACCAGCTGAGGAAGCTCAAGGAGATGTACCCGGACCTGAAGGTCAACATCTCCCTCGGCGGCTGGACCTGGTCCGAGCACTTCTCCGACGCGGCTCTCACCCCCGAGTCGCGCCAGCGCATGGTCAGCTCCTGCGTGGACCAGTTCCTGCGCGGCAACCTGCCCCTGTTCGACGGCGCGGGCGGCCCGGGCGCGGCGGCCGGCGTCTTCGACGGTATCGACCTCGACTGGGAGTGGCCCGGCTCCGCGGGGCACGAGCACAACACGATCCGGCCCGAGGACCGGGAGAACTTCACCGCCCTGGTCCAGGAGTTCCGGGACCAGCTCGACGCCCTGGGTACCGAGACGGGCCGGTCCTACGAACTGACCGCGTTCCTGCCGGCCGACCCGGAGAAGATCGAACTGGGCTTCGAGATGAACCAGTTGATGCCCAACTTCGACTTCGTCACGGTTCAGGGCTACGACTACCACGGAGGCTGGGAGAACACCACGGCGCACCAGTCCAACACGGTGTTCGACACGAACGATCCGAGCCCCCGGCAGTTCTCCAGCGAGATCGCCGTCCAGGAGTACGTCAGCCGAGGCGTCGACCCCGCGGACATGGTCCTCGGCCTGCCCTTCTACAGCCGCGGCTGGACGGGCGTCGACCCCGGCCCGAACGGGGACGGTCTCTTCCAGAGTGCGACGGGACCGGCTCCGGGCACCTATGAGCAGGGCATCGACGACTGGAAGGTCATCAAGGACCTGCCCGGCTTCACGCTGCACCGGGATGACGCCCGGGGTACGGCCTGGCTCTACGACGGCAACACCTTCTGGACCTACGACGACGAGATCGCGCTGACCCAGAAGACCGACTGGGCGCAGGCCCAGGGCCTCGGCGGGGTCATGATCTGGTCGATCGACGGCGACGACGCGAACGGCAGCCTGATGAACGCCGTGGACACCGCCCTCAACCAGTAACCCTTCCGCACCACCAACCGCATGAGAAGTAGGAGCCCCGGCTGACCCAGCCGGGGCTCTTACCTTGCCGAAAACTGTCGTGTCAAGGCTTTCCCGTGGCCACAAGGGGACAGCCCCGGCCGTGACCCGCTGGTCCGGCCCGTCAACTCGACAGGTCCGCCCCGGAAGCGTTCACCGCCCCCGGAATCCGGCGCGGGAACGCGGAAACCCCCCGATAGGCGTTGACGGCGCCCGTAATTATTAGTTAAGTTTCCTAAAAATTTATCCCCCCACGTCAGGGCCGCGTACTCGGGCCCTCGACCCCTCAGGAGAACTCGCGACGTGAGCTCACGACGACTCAGAAACCGGCTGGCGGTGCTGGCCGCCGCCGCGCTGGTGGCCCCGCTCGCCCTGTTCGTGTCCCCGGCGACCGCCGAGGAGGCCGACGCCGCCGACCTCACGGTGACCTACGTGGAGTCGGCCCGCTGGAACACCGGCTACACCGGCGAGATCACCGTCCACAACGCCTCCGGGGCCGACCTCACCGACTGGACCCTCGAATTCGACCTCCCCGAGGGCAGCCGGATCCACGAACTGTGGAACGCCGCCCTGGAGGGATCCGCCGAGGACGGCTACACCGTGACCCCGCCGGGCTGGGGCGCCGTGGTCCCCGCGGGCGGCACCTACGAGTTCGGGTTCAACGGCGTCCACACCGACGGCAACAGCCACCTCCTCGACTGCACCGTCAACAGCTCCCCCTGCGCCGGTGAGCCCGACGAGGGCCCGCAGCACGGGGACCTCAGCGTCGCCTACTTCACCCAGTGGGGCGCCCAGGAGCGCGACTACCACGTCCGCGACCTCGTCGACTCGGGCAGCGCCGAGAAGCTCACGCACATCAACTACGCGTTCGGCAACGTCGGCTCCGACGGCGAGTGCTTCATGACCAACGAGCCCGACCAGGGCGACGCCCGCGCCGACTACGGCCGGGCCGTTCCCGCCTCGGAGAGCGTCGACGGCGCCGCCGACGGCCCGGACCAGCCCCTGCGCGGCAACTTCAACCAGCTCCGCAAACTGAAGGAGCGGTACCCGAACCTGGCCGTCAGCGTCTCGCTGGGCGGCTGGAACTGGTCACGGCACTTCTCCGACGCCGCGCTCACCCCCGAGTCCCGCGAGCGCATGGTCTCCTCCTGCATCGACCTGTACCTGCGCGGGAACCTGCCCGTCATCGACGGCGCGGGTGGCGAGGGCGTGGCCTACGGCGTCTTCGACGGCATCGACCTGGACTGGGAGTGGCCCGCCACCAGCGGCAACCCGCACAACGTCGTCCGTCCCGAGGACCGGGAGAACTTCACCGCCCTGGTCCGGGAGTTCCGCGAGCAGCTCGACGAGCTCGGCGAGGAGACCGGCCGCCACTTCGAGCTCAGCTCGTTCATGCCCGCCGGCCCCTGGCGCATCGACACCGGCTACGAGCTGGACGAGATCATGCCAGACCTCGACTTCATCACCGTCCAGGGGTACGACTACCACGGCACCTGGGAGGACAGCACCAACCACCAGTCCAACCTGGCCGCGGACCCGCGTGACCCGGGCGCCGTGATCTCCACCGAGACGACCGTGCAGGCCTACCTCGACCGCGGCGTCGACCCCCGCAAGGTCGTCCTGGGCGTGCCCTTCTACGGCCAGGGCTGGACCGGTGTGGAGCCCGGCCCCGAAGGCGACGGACTCTTCCAGCCCGCTGCGGGGCCGGCTTCCGGCACCTACGCCGACGGCACCGAGGAGTACCGGAACCTGAAGGAGCTGACCGGCTTCGACCTGTACCGCGACGACGACCTCGGCACGGCCTGGCTCTACGACGGCGAGACCTTCTGGACCTACGACGACGAGACCGCCATGACCCAGAAGACCGACTGGGTGACCGGCAACGGCCTCGGCGGGGTCATGATCTGGTCGATCGACGGCGACGACGCGAACGGCAGCCTGATGAACGCCATCGACGCGGCGCTCGGCGGCTAGGGCCACAGACCCCCGCCCGGGCTCCGGCCCGGTCGGGAACCGACGGCGCCGGTGCTCTGATCCGGGGAGCACCGCCGCCAGGGCCGGGGCGGACCGACGTGCGACGGTTCCGCCCCGGCCACCCCTTTCCACGGGTACCGCGCCGTTCAGGCGTCCGGGTCCGCGCCCAGTTCCCGCAGCAGGAGGTCGGCCGCGGCGTAGGGGTCGCGCTCACCCGCGGCGACCTCGCGGGCCAACCCGTCCAGGCCGCTGTCGGCACCCACCCCGCCCATCCGGGCGCGCAGCAGGTCGAGCACGATCGCCTGCACCTCGTCGCGGGCACGCGCTCGGCGCCGCTCTCCGAGCTCGCCGGACTTCTCCAGGTGGGCGAAGTGCTCCTCGACCCGGTCCCAGAGCTCGCCGACCCCCTCGTCCCGGGCGGCGACCGTCATCACGATCGGCGGCTTCCACTCCTCGTCGGTGCGGTCCTTCATCGCGATCATCTGGCGCAGTTCGCGCAGGGTCACCTTGGCGCCGTCCCGGTCGGCCTTGTTCACCGCGAACACGTCGGCGACCTCCAGCACACCGGCCTTGGCCGCCTGTACCGAGTCGCCCATGCCCGGCGCGCACAGCACGACGGTGGTGTCCGCCTGCCCGGCGATCTCCACCTCCGCCTGGCCCACACCGACCGTTTCCACGAGGATCACGTCGAACCCGGCGGCGTCCAGCACCCGCAGCGCGTGCGGAGTCGCCCACGACAGGCCGCCCAGGTGCCCGCGGTTGGCCATGGACCTGATGTACACGCCCGGGTCGGTGGCGTGCTCCTGCATCCGTACCCGGTCACCGAGCAGGGCACCGCCGGTGAAGGGCGAGGAGGGGTCCACCGCCAGGACCGCGACCGAGAGCCCCCGGGCCCGCACCGCGCGCACCACGGCGTTCGTGGTGGTGGACTTGCCCACCCCCGGGGAACCGGTGAACCCGACCACCCGGGCCCGGCCGGTGTGGGGCGCCAGCCCCGCCATGATCTCGCGCAGTTCGGCGGCACCGTTCTCGACCAGGGTGATCGCACGGGCCAGCGCCCTGCGGTCACCCCCGCGAACCCGTTCGACCAACTGGGGGGCTTTCATGCGACTCCTCGATTTTGACGAGCAGATAGAGACAGGGCGGGGGCTTGTGGCCCCCGCCCGTACGTTCTCACCTGTGGCCGGTCCGCGCACGGACCGGGGTGGTCGTCCGCGTCCGCCGCGCCGCCACACCACGGTGCCTGCTGGAACTACTCCGCGGGCACCGTGAACAGCAGGGCGTCGCCCTGGCCGCCGCCGCCGCACAGGGCGGCCGCACCGAGCCCGCCACCGCGGCGGCGCAGCTCGTGGACCAGGTGCAGGGCGATCCGGGCACCGGAGGCGCCGATCGGGTGGCCGATCGCGATGGCGCCGCCGTCGACGTTGACGATGTCCTCCGAGACCCCGAGGTCCTTGGTGGACTGGATGCCGACCGCGGCGAAGGCCTCGTTGATCTCGATCAGGTCCAGGTCCTCGACCGACCTGCCCGCCTTGGCCAGCGCGTGCCTGATCGCGTTGGAGGGCTGGGAGTGCAGCGAGTTGTCCGGGCCCGCGACGTTCCCGTGCGCGCCGATCTCGGCGAGGACCGGAACACCGAGCTCCTCGGCCTTGGCCCTGCTCATCACGACCACGGCGGCGGCGCCGTCGGAGATCTGCGAGGAGGAACCGGCGGTGATGGTGCCGTCGCGGTCGAAGGCCGGGCGCAGCTTGCCCAGGCTCTCGGCGGTGGTGTCGGGGCGGACGCCCTCGTCAGCGGAGAACACGACCGGGTCGCCCTTGCGCTGCGGGATCTCGACGGGGACGATCTCCTCGTCGAACCGCCCCTCGGCGGCCGCGGCGGCGGCGCGCTGGTGGGAGCGGGCGGCGAAGGCGTCCTGTTCGGGGCGCTCGATACCGAGCTTGCCGTTGTGGCGCTCGGTGGAGGCCCCCATCGAGTCACCCTCGAAGGCGTCGGTGAGGCCGTCGTGCGCGGTGGCGTCCAGGACCTCGACGGAACCGTACTTGTAGCCCTTGCGCGCGTTCGGCAGCAGGTGCGGGGCGTTGGTCATGGACTCCATGCCGCCCGCGACCACGATGTCGAACTCACCCGCGCGGATGAGCTGGTCGGCCAGGGCGATGGCGTCCAGGCCCGACAGGCAGACCTTGTTGATGGTCACGGACGGGACGTCCATGGGGATACCCGCCTTGACCGCGGCCTGGCGGGACGGAATCTGTCCGGCACCGGCCTGCAGGACCTGTCCCATGACCACGTATCCGACCTGTTCGCCGCTGATACCGGCACGCTCCAGCGCGGCCTTGATCGCGAAGCCGCCCAGGTCTGCGGCGGAGAACCCGGCGAGGGAGCCGAGGAGTCGGCCGGTGGGGGTCCGGGCCCCACCGACGATGACGGAACCGGACATCTTAACTGGCCTCCAAGTGATGGGTGACGCACCTGGTCTGCAACGATACCCACACAGATCACACCGACGTTCGGGAGGTTCCCCAGTGAGTGCCGCACCCAGCCCCACCGGCCCGTTCTCCGGGCTGACCCGACTGGACCACGTGGGGATCGCCTGCCGCGACCTCGACGCCTCCATCGAGTTCTACCGGACGACGTACGGCTTCGAGGTCGAGCACGAGGAGGTCAACGAGGAGCAGGGCGTCCGCGAGGCGATGCTCCGGATCAACGGCACGGACGACGGCGGCGCCACTTTTCTGCAACTCCTGGAACCGACCCGGGACGACTCCCCGGTGGCCAAGTTCCTGGCCCGCAACGGGGAGGGTGTGCACCACATCGCCTTCGGCACCTCCGACGTGGCCGCGAGCGCGACCGGAATCGGGGAGAGGGGCGTGCGGGTGCTGGACTCCGAGCCCCGCACCGGAACCGCGGGATCACAGATCGTCTTCCTGCATCCGAAGGACTGTGGCGGGGTCCTCACCGAGTTGGTACAAAGCACCCACTGAGGGTGGCCGGAACACCCGACCAGCGCGGACAACGTCACGGGGACGTTCCGGACTCATCACAGCTTGAGTTCCCCCGGTATGACTGACCACAGGCACCGC
Source organism: Nocardiopsis sp. iso_40 (assembly GCF_056173285.1). Classification (NCBI taxonomy): domain Bacteria; kingdom Bacillati; phylum Actinomycetota; class Actinomycetes; order Streptosporangiales; family Nocardiopsidaceae; genus Nocardiopsis; species Nocardiopsis sp. iso_40. The sequence continues at coordinate 4,767,670 of NZ_CM149666.1, forward strand.
CGGAAGTTACCCGAAACCCCCTTCCCAGGGGTTCCACGCTTGATAAAGTCGGCTAGCTGCCGGATGTACTTTTCTTCCGGCGTGATCCATGTCTTGCAGTCCGGTTCGTGAGCCGGGTCGGCCGCACCCTCCGTGTCCACCGCACCAGGGCGACCGTCGGAGGCGGTCAGGGTCATTCGAGAACCCGTCGCACCGGTCCGCCTGCACCTCGGCTCGCTCACCCCGGGCAACAACCCGTCCCTCCTGGGGCACAAGCAGCCGCCCTCCTGCCGCCCCTGGCAGTTTGCAAGTAGCCGTCTCGCACCCGTTCAGGATTCCGCCACATGTCGTCAAACAACAACATCGACACCCAACTCAACAACATCTTCGACGAAGACAACACCCCGCCCGAGTTCGACGTGGTGCTGCGTGGCTTTGACCGCACCCAGGTGCAGGACTACCTGGACGGCCTGCGCAACGAGGTCAAGCAGTCCAACAAGCAGCTCGAGAAGATGAAGTCGGAGCTGACCGCGAAGAGCCGCCAGCTCCAGGAGCGGGAGCGTCCCTCCTACTCCGGTCTGGGCTCGCGCATCGAGGAGCTGCTGCGGCTCGCCGAGGAACAGGCCAACGAGCTGGTCCAGAGCGCGCAGATCGACGCCAACGACATCCGCTCGGCCGCCCAGATCGAGGCTGCCGAGATGCGCGCGGCCGCCGAGTCGGAAGCCACCGAGGTCCGCACGCTCGCCCAGCGCGAGGCCGACGAGCAGCGCCAGGCAGCCGAGTCCGAGGCGGAGGAGATCAGCACCACCGCCCGCCGCGAGGCCGACGAGCTGGCCTCCACCACCGAGCGCGAGGTGCAGAAGAAGCGCTCGGCCGTCGACCACGAGATCGCGGAGAAGCGCGCCACCTTCGAGGGTGAGATCGCGAAGCTGCGCACCACCACCGAGCGTGAGTGCGCCCAGGCCCGGGCCGCCGCCAAGCGCGAGCGCGACGAGACCATCCAGTCGGCCAAGAGCCAGGCAGAGGAGCTGCGCAAGAACGCGGAGCGGGCCTACGCCGAGTCCGAGGCGCGCCGCACCGAGACCGAGGACCAGTTCGAGCTCCAGCTGGCCGACCGCCGGGCCGAGGCCGAGCGCCAGGACGCCGAGCGCCTGGCCGCCGCCCAGGCCGCCACGCAGAAGATGGTCAACGAGGCCGAGGAGCGCGCCGCCAGCGCCGAGCAGCGCGCCACCAACGCCAGCCAGCAGGCCGAGCAGACCCGTCGCGACGCCGAGAACCACGCCAAGCAGCTGGTCAGCAACGCCAAGAAGAACGCCGGGCAGATCGAGGCCGAGGCCAAGTCCAAGGCCGAGCACCAGCTCAGCGACGCCAAGAGCGAGGCCAACCGGATCATGACGGCCGCCAACAAGGAGGTCGACGAGCTCAACCGCCAGCGCGACAGCATCCAGTCGCACCTCCAGCAGCTGCGTCAGCTGCTCGGTGGCGGCGGCGGTGCCGCCCCGGCGGCTCCCGCGGCTCCGGCCGCTCCGGCCGCTCCGGCCCCCGCCGCGATCCAGCAGGAGGCCGCCCCCGCCGAGGAGCCCAAGCAGCCGGCCGCCTCCGGCAAGGGTGCCGACGACGAGGACTGGTGGCAGGAGTAGCGATCGGCCGCCACTGAGCGCGCCCCGGTCGTACTGACACGACGAAGGGCCCGGTCCCCCTCAGAGGGGGTCCCGGGCCCTTCCGTCTGTCCGCACCCCGGTCACGTTCATCTCCCCTCAGCCACAAGGGGAGTGCTTCCCGCTCACCCCGGCCCCAGGGGGAGCACCCTCCCACTCACCTCCGCCCAAGGGGGAACCTCTTCCCACTCACCGTCACCCCAGGGGGAGCCTCTTCCCGCTCACCTCCGCCCCAGGGGGTGTTCTTTGGTTCGAGCGCCGGGGAGGGTTCTGCAGGAGGAGTCAAGCCGCCAGCGAGGAACGAGCCAGGCGTAGACGAGTCCGAAGAATCCCTCCGCAAAGGCGCCGAACACGGGCCGAAGCGAAGCGGAGGCCCAAAACTACACGCCGTCCTTCTCCCAGGGCCCGTCCCATTCGGTGGGCAGCGGGTGTGCTGCGGGGTTGACCCTTTTGACGATCTCGTTGAGGACGCGGCGCACGTAGGGTTCGCCGACCCACAGGTGTTTGGCGCCGTCGACCCCGATGACTTCGGCTTGGGTGAGCGGCGCGAACCGTTCACGGGCCTCGTCGGGCCTGAGGAAGTCGTCGTGTTCGGGGACGAGCGCCATGACCGGCTTCCCGGAGTCCGCCCACACCTTCATGTCCGCCTCGTCGGCGCGGTGGAGCGGTGGGGACAGCAGAAGCGCCCCCCGGATCTGCGGGTCGCAGCCCCATTTGAGGGCGAGTTCGGTTCCGAAGGACCAGCCGAGCAGCCAGGGTTCGGGGAGTTCCTCGAACTCGGTGAACTCGATGGCGGCGAGGACGTCGTGTTTCTCGGTCTCCCCTTCGCCGAACTCTCCTTGGCTGGTGCCGTGGCGGGAGGACGTACCGCGTGTGTTGAAGCGCAGGACGGCGACGTTGGCCAGCGCGGGAAGCCGGAAGGAGGCCTTGCGCATGACGTGGCTGTCCATCATGCCTTCGGCGGTGGGCAGAGGGTGCAGGCACACGAGGGTGGCCGCGGGCCGACCGCCCTCGGGGAGGGCGAGTTCACCGATGAGTTCCAGGCCGTCGGCGGTGTGCAGGGTGATGGGTCGTCGCACGGCGGGCAGCACCGTGGTGGCTCGAATCTCCATGGCTCCTCTTTGGTCTGGTCCGGGTCAGTACCGGGGAGAGCGGTGGGAGCGCCGGTCCCAGCAGGAGGAGTGCCAGTGCCGCCGGTCGCCGCCGTCGCCGTAGGGGCGCCAGGCGACGACGTGGGCCATCCCGGTCGGGATCTCCTGGACGCAGCCGGGGCACCGGTAGACCTTGGTGGCGGCCGCGCCGGGTATCCGTCGGGTCACCCATTCGCCGTCCGGCCCTGTCTCCCTGCGCTGTCCTCCGGTGATGCGCAGCATGAGGGCGTCCTCGTCGGGGGGACCGCCGGGGGCGTTGCGGCCCCGGGAGGATTTGCGGCGGGGGCTGTTACGGCGCGGGCTCACCCTTCAAGGGTAGAAGAAGACCGCCAGTGGCCGCCGTCACACCGCGGGGGTGTGGCGGCGGCCGGGGACCGCTGGAGCGGGCTCCGCCGGGCGGGACCCGGTGACGGGGCCTAGCTGCCGCAGGCGCAGCCGCCGCTGCCGTGCGAGGTTTCCTCGTCGGAGTCGGGCAGCTGGTCCATGAGCAGCGGGGCGGGCACCGCGATGGTGGTGAGGCTGTACTCCGACATCGCCACCAGGGTGGTGATGACGGACTCCGCACCGCGCTCCTGGAGGAGCTCGGTGGGGCCCTTCGGGTAGCCGCAGCCGAACCGCATGGCGGTGTCGACGTCCTTGGCGGAGGCGTAACCGTCGCCGATCATGCGCAGGGCGTCGTCGATCTGCGGCGCGATGAGCATCTCGCCCAGGTCGAGGGTTTCCTCCTCGCGCACCATCTCGGCGAGGCGACCGGTCCGCTGGGGCTCGGCCGGGTCGTCCTTGCCCGTGTAGAAGCCCTGGCCGACCTTACGGCCCAGGTGCCCTGCCGCGACCATGCGGCGCAGCAGCGGGGAGGCGACGTAGCGCGGGTCGCGGAACTCGCCCCAGAGGACGTCCATGACGGCCAGGCACACGTCCAGGCCGACCATGTCGGCGAGGGCGAGCGGGCCCATGGGAAGGCCGGCGGCCTTCTTGACGGACTCGTCGATCTCCTCGCGGGTGGCGATCCTGCGCTCGTAGAGGCGGATCGCGTCGTTGATGTAGGGCACCAGCAGGGCGTTGGCGACGAAACCGCCGCGGTCGCCGACCGCGACCGGGGTCTTGCCGATGCGTTTGGCGACCTCGGTGACGATGTCGGTGGTCTCCGCGCTGGTGGAGACCGTGGTGATGACCTCGGCCAGCTTCATGACCGGGGCCGGGTTGAAGAAGTGCAGACCGACGACCTTTTCGGGGCGGTCGGTCAGCGCCGCGATCTCGGTGACCGAGAGCGAGGAGGTGTTGGTCGCCAGGATCGTGCCCGGCGCACAGATCCGGTCGAGGTCGCCGAACACGTCACGCTTGATGTCCATGCGTTCGGGGACGGCCTCGACGACGAAGTCCGCGTCCGCGAGCTCCTCGCGGGACGTGGAGAAGGTCAGGCGGGCGTCGATCGCCGCGCGCTCCTCCTCGGTGAGTTTGCCCTTGCTGACCGCACGCGAGAGGGACTTGTCCACGTGACCACGGCCGCGGTCGAGGGCGGCCTGGTCGATCTCGACCCCGACGACGTTGAACCCGGCCCTGGCGAACACCTCAGCGATGCCCGCACCCATCGTGCCCAGTCCTACGACGCCGACCTTGTCAAATTCCTGCACCATGGGCCCCACCTTAGACGCCTCGGGCCCCCTGCCCGCGCATGGGGACCACATCTGTACTACCGCGTGGTAATACGGCGTGGTCCGCCCCGGGGGCCGACCGGTACCACGGCCACGGCCAGGGCGGAGAACACCGCGGCCACCGCGAACACGGAGGGCAGTCCCGCGAGTGTGATCACCGCGGCCATCAACACGGGGGTCAGGGTCGTGCTGATCGCCTGGAGCCAGTTCTGCACGGCCAGGGCCCGCCCCGCCCATGCCGTTCCGGCGATCTCCGCCACGGAGACGAAGGTCAGGCCGTTGTGCCACATCGTGAGTACCAGGCAGGACAGGACCAGCGGCACCGCCGTCCACCCCCAGGCGTGCGGCAGCAGGGTGAGCAGGACCAGGGCGGCCCCGGAGGCGACGGCCAGCCACCGGACCGGACGCATCCGGTTCCCGGTCCGGTCCGACCACGCCCCGAGGAACAGGCGCCCCGCCGCCCCGGGGACCTGCGCGGCAGCGACCACCGCTCCGGCGGCCGGCGGGCCCCACCCCTGTTCCTGGACCAGGTAGATCACCGTGTAGACCATCAGAGTAATCTGCGGGACCCCGAGGAGCATGCTCACGCCGTGCACCCGCCAGATCGGCCACCTGCGGTAGGGCGAGTCACCCGGAGCGGCGCCGGCCGCGGCACCCGGGGTGTCCGAGGGTTGTTCCCGGCTCCGCTCCGCGGGCCCCGGGGCCGGGGCCGGGGCCGTCGCAAGCACGAGCGGGACGGCGGTCAGTGCGAGCGCGGCCGGGAGCGTCATCGCCCCGACGAACCCCCACGCCTGGGCCGCCCAGGGCATCACCAGGGCGGAGAGCCCCACGCCCAGCGGCAGTGCGGACTGGCGGATCCCCATGGCCAGCCCGCGCTCCCGCCGGACGAACCAGGTCAGGACCAGGCGCCCGCTGGCCGCGTTCACCGGGCCGCCGACCGCCCCGACGAGCAGCAGGACCACCGCCGCGCTCCACAACTGCGACACGGTCCACAGCAGCCCGAGCGCGCCCGCCGTGAGGAACAGGCTCAGAGCCATCGTCGCCCGCTCGCCCACCCGGTCGATGACCACGCCCCACAGCAGGAGCGTCAACAGCAGCCCGAACGAGGGCAGCCCGGCCAGCACGCCCGCCTGTGCCGTGGTGACCCCGAAGGCCTCCCGCAGCTGCGGCAGCACGACCGGCACCCCGAACATCGCCGAGACACTGGCCACCTGGGCGACCATGCTGATCGACAGGACCGTCCAACGATTTCGCACCGGCATCCGGACAGCCTAGGCAGGAGCGGCGCCCTCCCCCGCCCCGGTTCACCCGCGAACCGGCTCCGTGTACGCGGCGGAGGCGGTAACGTGACCTCCCGTGCGTCTCGTCATCGCGCGGTGCAGCGTCGACTACGTCGGCCGGCTCACCGCCCATCTGCCCATGGCTCCCCGCCTGATCCTCATCAAGGCCGACGGGAGCGTGTCCATCCATGCCGACGACCGGGCGTTCAAGCCGCTCAACTGGATGAACCCGCCGTGCAAGGTCCGCGAGGAGGCGGTCGAGGACGGCCCCGACGTGTGGACGGTCACGCACAGCAAGTCCGGTGAGAAGCTCGTGCTGACCATCGAGGAGGTCATGCACGACTCCTCGCACGAGCTGGGCAAGGACCCCGGCCTGCAGAAGGACGGCGTCGAGGCCCATCTCCAGGAGCTGCTCGCCGAACACATCTCCACGCTCGGCGAGGGCTACACGCTCATCCGCCGCGAGTACCCCACCGCCATCGGCCCCGTGGACATCCTGTGCCGGGACGGGGAGAGCAACACCGTCGCGGTGGAGCTCAAACGGCGCGGGGACATCGACGGGGTGGAGCAGCTCACCCGCTACCTCGAACTCCTGAACCGGGACCCCTCGCTGGCCCCGGTGACCGGCGTGTTCGCCGCCCAGGAGATCAAACCCCAGGCGAAGGTCCTCGCCGAGGACCGCGGCATCACCTGCGTGGTCCTGGACTACGACGAGCTGCGCGGCATCGAGCCCGACACCCTGCGCCTGTTCTGACCCGGCCCGGCTCCGGCCGTCACGGACCGCCCCCGCACCCCGCCGCCCCCGGCTGCGCGCCCCGCGCCCGGGGGCGGAGTGCTGTCGGCACCCGGGGCGTGCCTCCGGGCGGACCCGTGTCCTCCGCCCGGAGGACACGGGTCCGCCTTCCCGGCGGATACCCGGGCGCGCCCGGAGACGGGAGGCTCGGAACATGAGCGAGACAGTCATCGAGGCCGAGGGCCTCAGGAAGAAGTACGGCGGCACCGAGGCCGTCGCGGGGATCGACCTGAGCATCGCGCGCGGCGAGATCTTCTCCTTCCTCGGCCCCAACGGCGCAGGGAAGAGCACAACGGTCGAGATCCTGGAGGGCTTCCGTCACCGCGACGGCGGCTCCGCCCGGGTCCTGGGTGAGGACCCGGGCAGGGCCGGACGCGAGTGGCGCTCCCGCGTCGGCATCGTCTGGCAGCAGGAGACCATGGTCCCCAAGCTCGCGGTGCGCGACGTCGTCCGGCACTTCGCCGGGTACTACCCGCTCCCCCACGACCCCGACGCGGTCATCGAACTGGTCGGGCTGGCCCACAAGGCCAAGGATCTCGCCGAGTCCCTCTCCGGCGGTCAGCGGCGCCGCCTGGACGTGGCCCTGGGCATCGTCGGCCAGCCCGAACTCCTCTTCCTGGACGAGCCGACCACCGGTTTCGACCCCCGGGCCAGGCGCGAGTTCTGGGGGCTCGTCCGGGACCTGGCAGCCGGGGGCACCACCATCGTCCTGACCACCCACTACCTGGAGGAGGCCGAGGAGCTGGCCGACCGGGTGTGCGTGGTCGCCCACGGCCGGATCCGGGCAGTGGACACCCCCGCCGCACTGGGCGGACGCGCCTCCGCCCAGGCCACGGTCGGCTGGCTGGAGGACGGCGGGCGCCGGGAGGTCCTGACCGACGAACCCACCCGGGTGGTATCCGAGCTGGCCGGGCGCTTCACCGGTGAGGTGCCGGAGCTGAGCGTGCACCGTCCCACCCTCGAGGAGATCTACCTCGGGATGGTCAAGGACACCGACGAGGCCGAGGAGGCCGCGGTATGAGCACCCCGACCACTGACCGCAGCCAGCTGTCGACCGGGGCCGTCCGGACGCCCGGCCCCCGCGGCCGTCCGCCCGGTGTGCTCCGGGTGGGGATGTCCCGGGGCTGGCTGGAGATCCGCACGTTCTGCCGCGAATGGGAGAGCGTGGTCTTCACCTTCTCCCTTCCCGCGCTGATCCTGGCCATGTTCGCGTCCATCTTCGACGGCATGTTCGACATGGGCATGCCCGCGGTCGACTACTACCTGCCCGGCCTGATCGCCATGGGCCTGATGTCGGTGAGCTTCCAGACCCTGGGCACCACCATCGCGAGCGAGCGCGAGTACGGCGGGCTGCGCAGGCTGCGCGGCACCCCGATGCCGCCCGGCGCCTACTTCGTCGGCAAGACCGTCCTGGTGCTGTTCCTCGCCCTGGGCCAGGTCGGCCTGCTGCTGGGGATGGGGTGGCTCCTCTTCGACGCCAGCCTGCCCACCACCGTGACGGCGTGGGCCACCATCGCCTGGGTGTTCGTGCTCGGCACCGTCAGCTGCTCCCTGCTGGGTATCGCGGTCAGCTCGCTGGCCCGCACCACCCAGGCCGCCTCGACCGTGGTCGTCGTCCCGTTCCTGGTCCTGCAGTTCACCTCGGGCGTCTTCGTCCCGGTGATCGCCCTGCCCGACTGGGTCCTGACCGGGGCCTCCCTCTTCCCGCTGCTGTGGATGGCCCAGGGGCTGCGCGCCGCGTTCCTCCCCGAACGGATGGCCGCCGTGGAACCGTCCGGCGCCTGGGATCTGCACCTGGTCGCCGTGGCCCTGGGGGCCTGGTGTGTGGTGGGCTTGGTGCTGACCCTGCTGACGTTCCGCTGGAAGACCCGTAAGGACGGATGACCGCGATGAGGGACCGGGCCCCGGAACCGGACGAGACCGTACCCCCGGTGTCCGCCGTTCCCGGACCGGGTACCGAGGGGGCACCGGTCGAAAGGCACGCCTTCGAGCCCGGCGTCTGGTGGGACGTGTACTTCACCACCGCGATGTGCGGCATCGTCGTGCTCGCGCTGGTCACCGGCCCGCAGGAGTGGCGGTGGCTGACCGCGGCGCTGATGGTCACGGTCATCGTCGTGTACTACGCCCTGGCCAGGAGCTACGTCGCCTCGGAGGGAGAGCGTCCGAGCTGGCTCGGCCCCCTGGCCCTGGCGCTCGCCCTGCTCGCGCCGACCGTGCCCGCGGTGGTCCTCAACCCGTCGCTGACCTTCATCATGGTGGCGATCAGTCCGCTCGCCTTCATGGCTCTGGGCAGCCGTCTCGCGGTCCCCGTCATCGGCGTGCTCCTGCTCCTGCCCGCGCTGCTCCAGGGCCTGACCGGACAGCGGGACTGGGGCGGCGTCGGGGTGACCTTCCTGATCAACGGCGTGGTACTCGGCTTCGCCCTGTGGTTCGGCACCTGGTTCGAGCGGATCGTCGTGCAGAGCGCCGAGCGGTACGAGCTGATCGAGGAGCTGCGCCGCAGCCGCCAGGAGGTCTCCCGCCTGTCCCAGGAGGCCGGGGCGCTGGCCGAGCGCGAGCACCTGGCCCGGGAGATGCACGACACCCTGGCCCAGGGTTTCACCAGCATCATCACCCTTACCCAGGCCGTGGAGTCGGAGCTGGACAGCGACCCCGCGACCGCCCGGCGCCACCTGGCCCTGATGCGCGAGACCGCGGCGGAGAACCTCGCCGAGACCCGCGCCATGGTGGCCGCCCGCCAACCGGTCCGATTGGACGACGAGGGCCTGGACGCCTCGATCCGGCGCATCTGCGAACGCCTCGGCCGCGAACTCGGCATCTCCGTGGCCGCCGAGGTCACCGGCCCCCCGGAGGAACTCCCCAACGACCTCCGGATCTGTCTGCTGCGCACCGCGCAGGAGGCCCTGGCCAACGTCCGCAAGCACTCCGGGGCCGGCAACGCCCGGGTCGTCCTCGCCTACACCGACGTCGGCGTGCGGTTGACCGTCGAGGACGACGGACTGGGCTTCGATCCCGCGCGACCCGCCCACGGCAACGGCCTGGCCAACATGCACCACCGCGCCGAGAGCGTGGGCGGCGTCCTGGAGATCGGTTCCGCCCCCGGCCGCGGCACCACCGTCCGCCTGGTCCTGCCGCACGAGGAGACCGCCGATACCGAGTCCCGCGGCGGGTCCGACGGCCCCGACGGGGCCGGGCACCAGGACCGGCCCCGCACCGCCCGAGAGGAAACCGCACCATGATCCGCGTCCTTCTGGTGGACGACCACCCCGTGGTCCGTGAGGGCATCCGCGGCATGCTCAGCGCCGAACCCGACCTGGACATCGTCGGCGAGGCCGGTTCCGGCCCCGAGGCCGTGGCCCGGGTCGCCGAACTGCGGCCGCAGGTCGTACTCATGGACCTGCGTATGCCCGGGGGCGACGGTGTGGCGGCGACCGAGCGCATCCGCGCCGGGTACCAGGACGTGCACGTCCTGGTACTCACCACCTACGACACTGACACCGACATCCTGCGCGCGGTCGAGGCGGGCGCCACCGGCTACCTGCTCAAGGACACCCCGCGCGCGGAGTTGGCCGACGCCGTCCGTTCGGCCGCCCGGGGCGAGACGGTGCTGAGCGGCCGGCTCGCGGGCAAGCTGCTCACCGGGATGCGGCAGCGCACCGAACCGGAGGGGCCCGCGCTCTCCCCCCGCGAGGTGGAGGTGCTGCGGCTGGCCGCGGACGGGCGTACCAACGCGGCGATCGGCCGGGCGCTGCACATCAGTCCCACCACGGTGAAGACCCACCTGATGCGGGTCTACGAGAAGCTGGGGGTCGGCGACCGGACCGCCGCGGTGTCCCGGGCGCTCCGCCGCGGACTGCTCCCCGAGCAGTAGCCCCCGTCCGGCCCCTGACCGGGCGCCCCGAACTTCAGGGGTGCCTCAGGGGGTTTCCCCGATGCCGCACCCTGCCGTGAGGCGAAGAATCGGCATATGGTGGAACCGATGAGCCAAATCACCCCCCACGAGGACGGGAACGGTCGGATGCGCGCCTCGGACGCCGACCGTGACGCCGTCGCGCACCTGCTCCGCGAGGCCCTGGCCGAGGGCCGCCTGGACCCCGACGAACACAGCGACCGGCTGGACTCGGTGTACCGGGCCAAGACCGTCGGCGAACTCGTCCCCCTCACCGAGGACCTGCCGAGCACCGGTTCCTCCACCGCGAACGCTCCGGTCCCGACGGACTTCCGTTCACCCCGACCGGTCTACGGTGCGAGCCGGATCGTCGACCAACCCGCCACCAGCCGCAGCGCCCTCGTCCTCATGGGCGGCGCCGACCGGTCCGGGAACTGGGTCGTTCCGCCCGTGTTCGTCGCCGCCGCGGTGATGGGCGGTATCGAACTCGACCTGCGCGAGGCCCGGTTCACCCAGCGCGAGACCACCATCTGGATCTGCACGGTCATGGGCGGCGTCGGGATCGTCGTGCCCGACGACATCCAGGTGCGCGTGCACGGCCTGCCGGTGATGGGCGGTTTCGGGGTCGAGGGGAACACCCCCAGCGTGGTGGACCCGGACGCCCCGATCGTGCACGTCCGGGGCGTCGCGGTGATGGGCGGGGTCGGTGTCGAGTACCGGGCGCGCAAGCACCAGGAAGGCGAGTAGCCGCCAGCCTCGGAACCCCTTGCGATAAGACGATTTGGGCGGTTTGGGTCGTCTATCCAACCACAGTGTGCACCCTTTGCGTAAGGTCTGTGGCTGATTGTGGCAATGTCCCGGTCCATGTCTTGCCGCGGGCCCCCACGGCTGCGAGGCTTCTCCGGTACCTCGCCCACCCCAGGTGTCCATCCCCCAACACCATGGAGCGGTGGACCCCCGTGAACCGGAGGAAGATCGTGCATCCGAGCAACCCCGGGCACTCGCTCGACAGAGCGGGTTCGTCCCTTTCCCCCCGGCGGCGCACCGCGACGACAGCGGGAATCGCCGCCCTGCTGATGGCCGCGGGCACCCTGGCGAGTTCCCCCGCCCACGCCGACGAGGTCGCGCTCCCCGACCTGGTGACCGCGGACGCCATCGAGTCCCACCTGGTCAACCTCAACACCATCGCCGAGTACAACGGCGGCAACCGTGCGACCGGCACCCCCGGCTACGACGTGGCCGCGATGTACATCGAGGACCAGCTCGAAAGAGCCGGGTACGAGCCCTACAGACACGACTACGAGTACGAGTCCTGGGGCGAGAACACACCCGCCGTACTGGAGCAGACCGCGCCGAAACGGCACCCGTACGAGCTCGACGAGGACTACGTCACCATGAGCTACTCCGGTGCCGGTGACGTGACCGCCCCGGCGGTCGCGGTCAGCCCCGACAGCTCGGAGAGCGGCTGCTCCGCGGACGACTTCGCCGACTTCCCCGAGGGCGCGATCGCCATCACCGTCCGCGGCGCCTGCGCGTTCGCGCAGAAGGTGCAGAACGCCGCGGACGCCGGCGCCTCGGCGGCCCTGGTGGTCAACAACGAGGACGAGGTCTTCCTCGGCACCGTCAGCGAGCTGTCCGACATCCCCGCGGTCGGCGTCTCCGGCCTGGTCGGCGCGGACCTGCTGTCGATCCCCGACCTGGAGCTCCGGGTCGCCGTCGACTCCGAGGTCGAGCAGCAGAGCTCCTACAGCATCCTCGCCGAGACCCCCGGCGGCCGTGACGACAACGTGGTGGTCGTCGGCGGCCACCTGGACAGCGTCGAGGACGGGCCGGGGATCAACGACAACGGCAGCGGCTCGGCCTTCCTGCTGGAGACCGCCATCCAGCTGGCCCAGCAGGAGGCCCCGAACAACAAGGTCCGTTTCGCCTTCTGGGGTACCGAGGAGGACGGCCTGGTCGGCTCCACCGAGTACGTGGCCGACCTGACCGAGGACGAGCTCGACGACGTCGCGCTCTACCTCAACTTCGACATGATCGGCTCGCACAACTACGGCCGCTTCGTGCTCGACGGCCGGATGGAGCTGCCGGAGTCCGGCGGCGCCCCCTCGGGCTCCGGCGCGATCGCCAAGGTCTTCGAGGACTACTTCGAGGGGCAGGGCCAGGTCAGCGAGCCCGGCGTGCTCAGCGGCCGCAGCGACTACCTCGCCTTCATGCAGGCGGGTGTGGCCTCCGGGGGCCTGTTCAGCGGCGCCGACGGCGTCAAGACCGAGGAGCAGGCCGAATGGTACGGCGGTACCGCGGGCGAGACGTTCGACCCGTACTACCACACGGCGGACGACACCCTGGAGCACGTCAACTGGGACGCGGTCGCTGAACTGTCGGCCGCTGGCGCACACGGCGTGGAGTTCTTCGCCGACAGCACACTGCCCGTCAACGGTGTGCTGACCATGTCGGCCGTCGAGGTCGACCTGCCCCGCAAGGGCGACGCCTGGGTGCGGTAACACACGCCCCGTAGCCGGAGCCCCGGAGCGACCCGTCCCGGACACGGGTGAGGGCGGGCGGCGTGAACCCCCCGGTTCCACGCCGCCCGCCCTTCGCGGTGCCTCCCCTCCACACGGTCTCCCGGGCAGCCCCCTCTGTTCCACCCGGGTGCACCTTGCACGGACACCGCCGGAAACTACGGTGAGTAGCTCCCTCATGCCAAAAGGTATCAGTGAGACAGGTCACCTTCACCCCTTGAGACTGAACAGTTATCCTCTGTGATACCTCCGTGCTCCACCCCTCCCCCAGGGTCGGGAGTCCCCCACCCCTAGGGTGAGTGCCATGACCAAACGGGACACTGACAAGCCGGTCGTGCTGTCGAAGATCTACACCCGCACCGGTGACTCCGGCACGACGGCGCTCGGCGACATGAGCAGGACCACAAAGAACGACACCCGGCTCGTGGGCTACGCGGACACGGAGGAGGCCAACGCCGCCATCGGTGTCGCACTGGCCGTGGGAGACCTGCCCGAGGACGTGCGCGTCCTGCTGGGGCGCGTGCAGAACGAGCTCTTCGACCTGGGCGCGGACCTGTCCACTCCGATCGTGCCCGACCCCGAGTTCCCCCCGCTGCGCGTACTACCGGAGTACGTCACCCGGCTGGAGGAGGCCTGCGACGCCTACAACGAGGGCCTGCCGACCCTGCGCAGCTTCATCCTGCCCGGCGGCTCGCCCACCGTCGCCCTGGTCCACACGGCCCGTATCGTGGTCCGCCGCGCCGAACGCGCCGTCTGGGCGGCGATCGAGGAGCACGGGGACAGCGTCAACCCGCTCACCGCGCAGTACCTGAACCGGCTCTCGGACCTGCTGTTCATCCTCGGCAGGTACGTCGCCCGAGACGGCGACGAGGTCCTCTGGCAGCCCGGAGGGGAGCGGTAGGACATCTCCGCGGGCCGGAAGGACCACGGACCTGTCCGCCGCAGAACCCCGCCGTCCGAGCGGGCCCGGCGCCCCGTCGGTGAAACCGTACGGAGCTGGCCCCGGGAGCCCACGCCCGGCCGGGGCACCGGCCCACGAGTTCTACCGGAGGTCGTCGAGTTCGCGCTCGACGGCCTCCACCTTGCTGTGCAGCCCGTCGGTGACGCCCTTGCGCACATCGGCCTTGAGGGTCATGCTCACCCGGTCAGCACCCTCGCCCGCGGCCTCCACCGCACGCCTGACGACTTCCATGACCTCGTCCCACTCGCCTTCGACGGTGGTGAACATGGCCGAGGTCTCGTTGGGAAGGCCGCTCTCACGCACCACCTTGACGGCGCGTGCCACGGCCGGGGCGACGGACTCGCCGGTACCGAGCGGGGATACGGAGAAAGCGACGATCGTACTCATGGGCCCATGCAAACACACGGGCCCGCCCATGTGAACCTGCCACGGCGTCATGCCTCCCAGCGGGTTCCGGGGGGCATCGACTCGATCCACGACAGGAATCCGGTGAGCACGCTCTCGCCCATGGCGACCTCGTAGGTCGCCTCGCGGGGCTCACTGCCGTCCTCGGCCAGCCAGCCGATCTCCAGAACGGTGACGTCGGCGGGCAGGTGGGCGTCCTCCGCCCCGGGGGAACGGCGCCCCACAACGACGAGACCGCGGCGCGACAGCCTCGCTGTCGGCCGCGGTCTGAGCGAGAGGATCGGGAACCAGCCCAGGTGCTCCGAACCGTACCGGCCGAAACCGATCCGCCAGGAGCCCCGGCGTCCCTTCGCCCCGCGCGCACGCAGGTAACACTCGACGGCACCGCCGCTGCGCAGCAGCACGAACCGTCGCATCGCGCCGACGACCAGCACCAGCGCGGCGGCGACGAGGAGGGCGAGGCCCACCCACCACAAGGACTCCAACCACGACGTTCCCTGCAGCGGTTCCACACCCACGTCTCGTTGCCCCCTGACTCGGCTAGGCGACTTCCTCGCCAGCGGCACGCAGGCGGCTGCGCGCACGAGCCGCGGCCAGGCTGTCGCCCGACTCGCTCGCACCCTTCAGCGCCTCGCGCGCACGGTCCACATCGATGTCCTCGGCGAGCTCGGCGCTCTCGGCGAGAACGGAGATCCGTCCCTCGCCCGAGACCGAGACGAAACCGCCGTGGGCGGCCACCCGGACCTCGCCGGTCTCACGTGCGCCCAGGACACGAACGACCGCGTCCTCGGCCAGAAGCGACAGCACCGGGACGTGCCCGGGCTGAACGCCGATCTCGCCCTCGACGGTCTTCGCGATGACCATGTCGCCCTCGCCCGCCCAAACCTCACGGTCCGGAGAGACGATCTCGACGAAAAGCTTCTTCGACACTGCCACAAACTCCTCGGCTAGCGGGTGGGTTCGGCGGGGTCGAGTACGAACCGATACCCGACCCCGCCTGGGAACTAGCCCCGCCCGTCGCCCTCCGCTCCCGGAGCGGGGGGACACTGACGCGCAGTACTAGCCTTCCTGCAGCTTCTTGGCCTTCTCGACGACCATGTCGATGTTGCCGACATCGAGGAAGGCCTGCTCGGGAAGGTGGTCGTACTCACCGTCACAGAGCGCCTTGAAGGAGGCGATGGTCTCCTCCAGCGGCACGAACACGCCCGGGTTGCCGGTGAACTTCTCGGCGACGAACATGTTCTGCGAGAGGAAACGCTCCAGACGACGCGCCCGGTTGACGATGATCTTGTCCTCTTCGGACAGCTCGTCCATACCCAGGATGGCGATCTGGTCCTGCAGGTCGTTGTTGCGCTGCAGGATCTCCTTGACCCGCTGGGCCACCGCGTAGTGCTCCTCGCCCACGTACTGCGGGTCGAGGATACGGGAGGTGGAGGCCAGCGGGTCGACCGCCGGGTAGATGCCCTTCTGCGAGATCGGGCGGGAGAGCTCGGTCGTCGCGTCCAGGTGGGCGAAGGTGGTCGCCGGAGCGGGGTCGGTGTAGTCGTCCGCGGGGACGTAGATCGCCTGCATCGAGGTGATCGAGTGGCCCCGCGTCGAGGTGATCCGCTCCTGGAGCTGACCCATCTCGTCAGCCAGGTTGGGCTGGTAACCCACGGCCGAGGGCATACGGCCCAGCAGCGTGGAGACCTCCATACCGGCCTGGGTGAAACGGAAGATGTTGTCGATGAAGAGCAGCACGTCCTGGTTCTGGACGTCGCGGAAGTACTCCGCCATCGTCAGAGCCGAGAGCGCCACGCGCAGACGGGTGCCCGGGGGCTCGTCCATCTGGCCGAAGACGAGCGCGGTGTCCGGGAGGACGCCCATCTCGTCCATCTCCAGGAAGAGGTCCGTACCCTCACGGGTGCGCTCACCGACACCGGCGAACACGGACACACCACCGAAGTTACGGGCGATACGGGTGATCATCTCCTGGATGAGCACCGTCTTGCCCACACCCGCACCACCGAAGAGGCCGATCTTCCCACCGCGCACGTACGGGGTGAGGAGGTCGATCACCTTGATGCCCGTGACCATCATCTCGGTCTTGGACTCGAGCTGGTCGAAGGCGGGAGCCTTGCGGTGGATCGGCCAGTACTCGGTCGCGCCGAGCTCGGCCGAGGGCACGTCCATGGACTCGCCCAGGGTGTTGAACACGTGGCCCTTGACGACGTCGCCGACGGGCACGCTGATGGGCGCGCCGGTGTCGCGGACCTCGGCGCCACGGACCATGCCGTCCTGAGGGGCGAGGGAGATGGCCCGCACCAGGTTGTCACCCAGGTGCTGGGCGACCTCCAGGGTGATGACCTTGTTGGTGCCGCCGATGCTGACATCGGTGTGCAGGGCGTTGTAGATGCCGGGCAGGGAGCCGACGGGGAACTCCACGTCGACGACCGGGCCGGTGACCCGGGCGATGCGGCCGGTGGCGGTGCCAGCGCCGGCCGAACCTTCAACTGTCGCAGTCACTTCTGTTACTCACTTCCCGCGCTGGACCCAGAGAGCGCATCGGCACCGCCGACAATCTCACTGATCTCATTGGTGATCTCGGCCTGACGTGCCTGGTTGGCCAGACTGGTCAGGTTCTTGACGAGTTCTTCCGCGTTGTCGGTCGCGGCCTTCATGGCCGCGCGACGGGACGCCTGCTGGGAGGCGGCCGCCTCGAGGAGGGAGGCGTAGATCCGGTTGACCACGTACTGCGGGAGCAGCTGGTCCAGGACCTCCTCCGCGGAGGGCTCGAAGTCGTAGAGCGGCAACGCGTTGCCACCCTGGGACTTCTCGAGCTCCTCGTCCTCGACCTCTTCCACCTCCAGCGGAAGGGCGCGGACCACCCCGGCCCGCTGGGTCAGCATCGACACGAACTCCGTGGAGACCACGTGGATCTCGTCGACGCCGCCCTCAGCGGTGTCCTGGGAGAACTTCTCCATGAGAACGGAGCCGATCTCCTGGGCGTGCGCGTAGGTCGGACGCTCGGTGAAGCCTTCCCACGACTCCTCGACCTCGCGGCCGCGGAACTTGTAGAACGCCGCACCCTTGCGACCCACCATGTAGGTGAGGACCTCCTTGCCCTGCTCCCGCAGGAGCTGGGTGAGGGCCTCGGCCTCCTTGATGACGTTGGTCGAGAAGGCGCCGGCCAGACCCTTGTCACTGGTGATGACCAGGACGGCCGCGCGGGTGGGGTTCTCGGCCTCGACCAGCAGCGGGTTGTAGGTCACCCGGCTGGCCAGGGCAGACACCGCCCGCGTGATCTCCCGTGCGTAGGGACCGGCAGCTTCGGCCGCACGCTGCGCCTTGGTGATGCGCGTGGCGGCGATGAGCTCCATGGCACGGGTGATCTTCGCCGTCGCCTTCGTCGCGCGGATCCTCCGGCGATAGACGCGAAGCTGTGCACCCATCGGTTACTTCCCGCCCTTGGCGACCTTGATGGTTTCCTGACCGACCTTCTCCGGCGAGAGCGCCTCGGTCTCCTCGGTGCCCAGCAGGGTGCCGGCGGAGGTCTGGAAGCTCTGCTTGAACTTCTCGATGGCGCTCTGGAGGGTCTTCTGGCTGTCGTCCTCGAACTTGCCGGTGTCCCGGATGGTGTCGAGGACGCCCTTGTGCTCACGGTCCAGGAAGGACAGGAAGTCCTCCTCGAAACGGCGCACGTCCTCGACCGGGACGTCGTCGATCAGGCCGGTGTTGCCCATCCAGATCGAGACGACCGTCTTCTCCATGGAGAAGGGCGAGTACTGGCCCTGCTTGAGGAGCTCCATCATCCGGGCGCCGCGCTCCAGCTGCTGCTTGGAGACGGCGTCCAGGTCCGAACCGAAGGCCGAGAACGCCTCGAGC
This sequence comes from Nocardiopsis sp. iso_40, assembly GCF_056173285.1. Lineage (NCBI taxonomy): Bacteria > Bacillati > Actinomycetota > Actinomycetes > Streptosporangiales > Nocardiopsidaceae > Nocardiopsis > Nocardiopsis sp. iso_40. The sequence goes on from NZ_CM149666.1 coordinate 4,785,821, forward strand.
TCGCGGTACTGGGCCAGGCCCAGACGCAGCGTGCCGGAGACCTTCTTGGTGGCCTTGGTCTGGGCCGCGCCACCGACACGGGAGACCGACACACCGACGTCGATCGCCGGACGCTGGCCCTGGTTGAACAGGTCCGAGTTCAGGAAGACCTGACCGTCGGTGATGGAGATGACGTTGGTGGGGATGTACGCCGAGACGTCGCCCGCCTTGGTCTCGATGATCGGCAGGGCCGTCATCGAACCGGCGCCCAGCTCGTCGGAGAGCTTCGCGCAGCGCTCCAGGAGACGGGAGTGCAGGTAGAAGACGTCACCCGGGTAGGCCTCACGGCCCGGCGGGCGGCGCAGCAGGAGGGAGACCGCACGGTAGGCCTCGGCCTGCTTGGTCAGGTCGTCGAAGACGATGAGGACGTGCTTGCCCTCGTACATCCAGTGCTGGCCCAGGGCCGAACCGGTGTACGGGGAGAGGTACTTGAAGCCGGCCGGGTCGGACGCCGGGGAGGCGACGATGGTGGTGTACTCCATCGCGCCGGCCTCTTCGAGGGCGCCGCGCACGCTGGCGATGGTCGAACCCTTCTGACCCACCGCGACGTAGATGCAGCGCACCTGCTTCGTGGGGTCGCCGGTCTCCCAGTTCGCCTTCTGGTTGATGATCGCGTCGATACCGATCGCGGTCTTACCGGTCTGCCGGTCACCGATGACCAGCTGGCGCTGGCCGCGGCCGACCGGGGTCATGGTGTCGATCGACTTGATACCGGTCTGGAGCGGCTCGCCGACCGGCTGGCGCTCCATGACCGTCGCGGCCTGGAGCTCGAGCTCGCGGCTCTGGGTCGTCTCGATCTCGCCCTTGCCGTCGATGGGTTTGCCCAGGGGGTCCACCACACGGCCGAGGAAGTTGTCGCCCACCGGGACCGAGAGGAGCTTGCCGGTGCGACGCACCTTCTGCCCCTCCTCGATGCCGGTGAAGTCACCCAGCACCACGACACCGATCTCGCCGATCTCAAGGTTCTGGGCCATGCCCAGGGTGCCGTCCTCGAACTCCAGCAGCTCGTTCGCCATCGCCGAGGGAAGGCCACCGACGCGGGCGATGCCGTCACCGGAGTAGGTGACGGTTCCGACCTCTTCCGCGCGGGTGGCGTCAGGCTCGTACGACTGGACGAAGCGCTGTAGCGCGTCCCGGATCTCATCCGGCCGGATCGTCAGCTCCGCCATCTCTACGTTGTCCTTGCTCTCAAATGGCGCCGGGCTGGCGCCGTGCGTGCTTGCCTTGCGTGTGTTCGCGTGTGTCAGCCAGCCAGACGGCGCTGGACCTCAGCGATGCGCCCGGCGATGGTGCCGTCGATGACCTCGTCGCCCACCTGGATGGAGAGTCCACCCACGATTTCGGGGACGACCTCGGTGTTCAGGTGGATTTCACGGCCGTACTTGCGCGTCAGGAGCGCCCGCAGACGCTCCTGGTGCGCCTCGCTCAGCGGAACCGCGCTGCGCACCACTGCGATGTAGCGCTGGGCGCGCTCGGCGACCAGTTGCCCGAAGTTCTGGAGCGCCTGCTCCAGGGTACGTCCCCGGGGCCGGGTGACCGCTTCGCTGACCAGGGCCAGCGTCGCGGAGCTCACCTTGCCCGACAGCAGGTTCTCCACCAGCGTGTGCAGGTGCGAGGGGGCCACGCCGTCGCGGGTGAGCGCCGACCGCAGGTCCGGCTGCGCGATGACGATCCGTTCGAAACGGAACAGTTCGTCCTCGAGCTCGTCCAGACGGGTGCCCTCGACGGAGGCCACGGTCGCGTAGACCGCGAGGCGCTCCAGGGCGTCCACCATGTCGCGGGGTCCGGCCCACGGCTGGGACACGACGTCGTTGACCACGATGACCGTGGACGGCGACGCCTTGCCCTCGAGGATCTGACCGATCAGGCCGGTCTTCTTCTCCGCCGGGTTGGCCTGGTCCGCGAGCCAGCGGCGCAGCGAGTGCTCACCGCCGAGCAGGGCGACGACCTCGAAGAGCTCGCCGCCGAGGGAGACCGCGTGCTGGGCGGCGTCCGCCGGCGCCAGGACGTTGTCGTCCAGGCGCCGGGTCACCTCAGCCAGGGAGCTACGGCTGATACCACGCATCAGCGCACCTCGGCTTGCTTCGCGCTCTCGTCCTGCTCCAGCTCCTCCAGGAACCGGTCCACGACGCGGTTCTGAGCGGCGCCGTCGCTGAGCGTCTCACCGACGATGCGGCTCGCGAGCTCAGTGGAAAGGGCGCCGATCTCGCCGCGCAGCTGGACGACGGCCTGCTGCCGGTCGGCCTCGATCTGGGCCTTGGCGGACTCGATGATCCGGTTGGCCTCGGTCTGGGCCTCCTCGCGAGCCTCGGCGATGATCACCGCGCGCTGCTCCTTGGCCTTCTCGAGCTCCTGGGCGTACTCGCGGTGCGACTCCTCGAGCTTCTCGCGGTACTGCTGGCGGATCTCCTCGGCCTCGGCCTCGGCCCTCTTGGCCCGCTCGATGCCGCCCTCGATGGCGTCGTGACGCTCGTCGAGGACCTTCATCACCCTCGGGACCGCCTTGCGGACCACAAAGAAGTAGATCACGGCGAGCGCGATCGCACCGAAGGTGAACTTCACCCAGTCGATCCGCAGAATGTTGTACTCGGCTGCCAACTCCACCAACATGGTCAGCCCTCCTTCGCGTCAGTTGCCATCAGAAAACGGTTGGCAATCTCCGACTAGGCGCCGGCCGGGGCCGCGAAGGCGAGCACGAAGCCCAGAATCGCCAGGGCCTCGATCAGGGCGAAACCGAGGTAGATGTTGGTCTGCAGCGGTCCGCGGGCCTCGGGCTGGCGGGCGATGGCCTGCATACCGAGACCGAAGACGATACCGACACCAATACCGGCGCCGATGACGCTGATGCCGTAACCGATGGTGTTGATGTTGCCGGTGATCGCAGCGATGTCCATTGTGTTTCCCTTTACTCGACGTCCGGCGTTGCGGTACGCAATTGGTCAGTTCGCCGGTGTGGACGGGTCTGAAGCACTCCTCGTCCCTGGTCCGACCGGGGGGCCGGGGGAACGCGGAGGGGGTCTAGTGAGCCGCTTCGAGCGACTGGTTGATGTACAGGCTCGCCAGGAGGGTGAAGACGAAGGCCTGGATGAGCATGATCACGATCTCGAAGACGAAGAAGGCGATGTAGCCGAGCAGCGCGGCGCCCGAGTAGAGCACCGAGACGCCGGCCAGCAGGGGCTCCGCCGTCAGGTTGAGCATGTACCAGCCGCCGTAGGCGAACACGGCCAGCAGCAGACTGCCCGCGAACATGGTCGCGAACAGACGCAGGGCGTGCGTCACCGGACGGATGAGGAAGACCGAGAGGATCTCGATCGGGGTGACCAGGACGTAGATCGGCTTGGGCATCCCGGGCGGGAAGATCTGGTTCCTGAAGTAGCCCCAGCCGCCCTGGTTACGGACACCGATCACGATGGTCATCACGTAGATGACCATTGCGAACATCGCCGTGAAGGCGAGGTTGCTGTTGACCGGAATCATGCCCGGGATCAGCCCGGTGAAGTTCATGGCCAGGATGAGCGTGAAGATGCCCGTCATGAACGGGATGAAGCTGTCGCCCTTGGCACCCATGGTGGGTCGGGTGATGTTGTCCCGGATGAACAGGACCAGCATCTCGCCGACACTCTGCCTGCGGCCGGGGACGAGGCTCAGCTTCTTGCTGAACCACGACCACAGAAGCAGGACGGCACCGACCGCGACGAGCAACAGAACCAGGTACAGGTCGATGCCAGCGCTGCCGGGGATACCGGTGTACCACGGCTCCGGGAAGAACATCCCGATGGTGGGGGCCTCGAACCCGCAACCGTTGTCACCGAAGAGATGGCAACCCGGTTCGGCCGCGAGAATGCGCACGTCAGCACTCACGGCGAATCCTTTCGTCGTGACGCAAGAAAGCCTCGTTGATGGTTGTTACTGCAGCGTCGTCGCGCGATGGGCGACGCGGGACTAAGGGGGTGCTTCAGGCCTGGCGCGTCTTGACGACGATCAGGTAGATCGCCCCGACCATGCCGAGAACGGCCCCGATCGGCAGGAAGAGTGCCTGGAAGCCCAGGAGCCTGTCCGCGCCCCAGCCGACCGCGCTCCACAGGAGCACACCCGCGAGCAGAGTGGAGAAGAGCGCCCAGCCGTCGGCCTCGCGCGGCGCCGGGGGCGCGCTGGAGTCCTTCTTCTCGGTGGGTTCGCTGCTCATCTCGCTCCGGAATATAGCATGTGGGGCTTGGCTGGGACATGGCCGTCCGCCTGCCGTGGAACAGGTTATTACGCCCGTTCCGACGGGCCGCGGCGGGGCACCCCATCACGTGTTCTCCGAACTCTCGTTCGGCTCCACGTGCAGGATCTTCGCCTTGGAGGTGGCCCAGGTCTGCCCGCCCAGCCAGACCAGAACGACGGCCAACGCGCTGTAGACGAAGGCGTTGTTGCTCAGGTCGGTGATGAGGGGGCTGCGCCCGAGGGTCACCAGGAGAACACCCAGCAGCGCCATCTTGACGACGAAGCCGAGGAGGTTCGCGGCGAGGAACAGGTCCTTGTTCCGGCGGGTCACCATGATGACCGCCCACTGCCCCAGGCCGAAGCACGCGAGGACGATCCCGACCGCGAGAGCTGAGCTCGCAGCTCCGGCAGTGCCCGCGAAGAGGGCCGAGACCGCAATGGCCAGGACCCCGCACGCGGCGCTCGGAAGCGCGGCGCCGCGGAGAATCCGGGCGTCGTGTTCCTGCATGACGAAGCTCCGTGGGGTTCAGTGGGTACCTGCTCGTGAAAGCTATCACAAGGTTTTTGGTGCCAAATCCAGGGGTTCCTTAACGCGACCTTAACGCCTCACGAAAGACCCGTTCCCGGGCGCCTTCGGACCTTGTGTCACCTTGACCACATTTGCCCCGACCTTCGCACCAGTGCACATTCAGCATCCCGGAGGGGACCTCCGCCCCGAACGTGACCAGGCATTTATCCATCGGTTGACGGATGGTGATCCGCCTTCTTCCCCGCCGCCCTGTTCCGGCCCCGGGGCAACAGTCCGCGACGGCGGAGTCGCGGTAGGGCGATGAGACCGACCGCACAGGTGGCCACCAGCAGCGTGACCGTCAGAACGATGAACGCGGAGTCGAAGATGGACAGCGCAACCGCGGCGAAGGCGACGATCCCGGCCCACAGGTACATCAGCAGCACCGCGCGTGTGTGGGTGTGCCCCATGTCGAGAAGGCGGTGGTGGAGGTGGCCCCGGTCGGGGGCGAAGGGCGACTTCCCGGCCAGGGTCCGGCGCAGGACCGCCAGGACCAGGTCGGACAGCGGCAGCGCGATCACCAGCAGGGGCAGCGCGATCGGCAGGAAGACCACCAGACCGGAGGAGTTGAACTCCTCCCGGGCGGTGTTGGCGTCGAACTGGCCGGTCACCGTGATGGTGATCGAGGTCAGCAGCAGCCCCAGGAGCATCGACCCGGTGTCGCCCATGAAGACCCGGGCCGGGTGGAAGTTGTGGAAGAGGAAGCCCACGCAGGTCCCGGCCAGGATGATGGCGATCATCGCGGGGTAGGACTGGCGGACGAAACCCTGCTCGACCGCGACCACGTAGTAGTACGCGAAGAAGGCCAGGGACGAGATGCCGACGATGCCCGCGGCGAGGCCGTCCAGGCCGTCCGCGAAGTTGACCGCGTTGATGGTCACCACGATGAGCAGGATCGAGACCATCGCTCCCAGCCAGGGCCCCAGGGACAGCTGGGTTCCGGGCAGCGGCAGCCACAGCAGCTGCACGCCCTGCGAGACCAGGATGCCCGCCGCGGCCACCTGACCGGCCAGTTTGCTCAGGGCGTCCATCCCCCACCGGTCGTCGACGACGCCGATGGCCGTGATGAGGCCGCCCGCCAGCAGCAGGCCGATCCAGGTTTTGGCGACGAACACGTTCTGCAGGTGCGGCAGCTGCGCCGAGATCAGCAGCGCCGCCGCGAACCCGCCGTAGATCGCCAGACCGCCCAGCCGGGGAATCGGTTCGGTGTGCACGTCGCGGTCGCGCACCGGGGGTGCGGCACCGAAGGCGATGGCCAGTCGGCGCACCAACGGGACGAGCAGGTAGGTCACCGCTGCCGCGATGACGAAGGTGAGCGCGTACTCCCGCACGGCCTGACCCCTCTAGCTCTTGGAGCGGTCTGTGCCCTCGGGCCCGTCGGCCTCCGGTTCGGTACCGGCCCGTTCCGCCTCCGCGGTACCGGGCCCGGTCGCGTCGGTGCCGGTGCCCCCGGTCTTCACGTCCCCGGACTCGGCGGCCCCGGACTCCACCGCACCCGCCTGGGCGGCCTCCGCGGTTCCGGGGCCGTCAGCGGCCCCGGCGTCCTCGTCCTCGGCCTTCCTGGGCTTGGCGCGGCCCTTGCGCAGCTCCCCGATCACGGTGCCGCAGACCGCGCGCAACCGCTCGATGGAGATCGCTCCGGAGCGCAGCACCCGCGGGACCGCGTAGGTGAGGTCGACGATGGTGGAGGCCACCGGGCTCTCGCTCTCGCCGCCGTCGAGGTAGACCGCGACGTCCTCGTCCCCGAGCTGCTCGATCGCCTCCCCCGCGGTGGCCGCTGCGGGCTGTCCGGACTTGTTGGCGCTGCTCACCGCCATCGGCCCGGTCTCCTTGAGGAGTTCGAGGGCCACCGGGTCCATGGGCATCCGCACGGCCACGGTGCCCTTGGTGTCACCCAGGTCCCAGGACAGGCTGGGGGTGGCGGTGCACACCAGGGTGAGCGGTCCGGGCCAGAACTCCTCCATCAGGTCGCGGCCGTGGTTGCCCAGGTCGTCGATGAGCGCGGTGGCGGCCCGGATCGATCCCACCAGGACCGGTGGCGGCATGTCCCGGCCCCGCCCCTTGGTCTCCAGGAGGTTGGCCACGGCCTTCGGGCTGAAGGCGTCGGTGCCGATGCCGTACACGGTGTCCGTGGGCAGCACCACAAGATCGCCTCGGCGTACCGCGGACGCGGCGTCGGCGATCCCGTCCTTGCGGGCGGTCTCGTCCGCGCAGTCGTAGATGCGGCTCACCTGCGTTCACCTCAATCTCGTGCGGGTCGGCCGGACGGGGTGTCGGTCCGGCGCTGGGGTTGGGGCGGGGGCGGACGGCGCTAACCCTCGTCCTCGGCCCGGCGCATGACCACGAAGCGGTCGCGCCTGGCCATGTCCTTGCGGTTGAGGACGTCGCGCCAACCCCTGTCCTCGGGGAACAGCCAGGGGATGTCGATGCCCTGACCGTCGTGGTGCTCCACGGCCATGGCGCCGCCGGGGCGGAGCAGCCTGCGGCCGACCCCCTCCAGGGCGCGGATCATGTCCAGGCCGTCCTCGCCCGACCACAGCGCGGGCGCCGGATCGTAGTCGCGCACCTCGGGCGGGATCACGCCCGCCTCGTCGGTGGGGACGTAGGGCGGGTTGCTGATGAGCAGGTCGACGCGGCCGTTCAGTTCGGGCAGGGCGGTGCGCATGTCGCCCTGGTGGGAGGTGACGCGGTCGGCGTGCCCGCTGGCGTCGATGTTGCGGCGGGCCCACTTCAGGGCCCCGGGGTCGATCTCGACGGTGTGCACCCGCGAGCGCGGGACCTCCTGGGCGATGGAGATCGCGATGGCGCCGGAGCCGGTGCCGAGGTCGACCACGAGGGGGTCGGCCACGTCCATGGCGCGCAGGGTCTCGATCGCCCAGTCGACCATGATCTCGGTCTCCGGCCTGGGGACGAAGACACCCGGACCCACCTGGAGTTCCAGGTAGCGGAAGTAGGCGCGCCCGGTGATGTGCTGGAGGGGCTCGCGCGCCTCACGGCGGGAGACGCACTCCCAGTAACGCGCGTCGAAGTCGGCGTCGGCGACGGCGTGGATTTCCCCTCGACGGACACCGTGCACGAACGCCGCGAGTTCCTCGGCGTCCGTACGGGGTGAGGCCACGCCAGCCTCCGCGAGCCGCAGCGTGGCGCGGGCGACCTCGTCGAGCAGGAAGTTCATCGGTTTGCTGGGCGTGGAAACCCGGTCCTTCAGGACCGGGAGAAGACGCCCTCCCCCTTCCAGGTGTAGGCGTAGCCGTCCGCTCGCTGGAGCAATCGCACGTGCTTGTGGCCAATGCCCTGGACGGTGCCCTGGGTGGTAGTGATGTTGAATTTCCCCGAGGCGCGTACCGCGACCCGCCCGGTGTGCGTGCCCGCCTTCTTGCCCTTGGGCACGACGGCGCGAACCAGGTCGCCGGTGGAGAACCCGTAGAACCCCTTGGTGCGGGGCAGAGACAGCCGAGGGAACCCGTGCCGGTCCGGTGTAGCGCGCGCGTACCGGCCACGGCCCGCACACCCGGCGACCAGTACCCGGGCCACAGTCTGGGTGATGGCCTCGGCCTTGCCGACGGCCAGGGCGTCCAGGGTGTGGGTTTTGGGCAGGTGGTTGCGGGTGCGGTTGAACTTGGTGCGCCCGCCCGAGGCCACATGGGTGGGCAGGCGCTGATCGAGTTCTTGCCAGAGCGCCCACCGGGTGGACTGTACAGCGGCCGCATCACGCAGCGGCGCCTGCGCCTGCGCCAGGATGCGCGCGGCGGCTTTGGGAGCGAACTCCTCCACGGGCTGGTTGTCCTTGGTCTGGTTGCAGGGCACGCACGCCAGCACCAGGTTGGACACCCGGTCGGACCCGCCCCGCGAGCGGGGATACACGTGGTCGAGGTTGAGGGGCACGTTCATGGCCCCGCAGTACACGCAGGCCCGGTCGAACTTGGCCAGCAGGTACTCGCATACCTCGTACCCGGCCAGGGTGCCCTGCTGGTAATCCGCGCCCTCCAACGGTTTGCCAGCGGACAGGGCGTGGGTGTCGAAGGCGACCCGCTCCACGTGTACCGCCTTGACCGGCGCCCACCGACACAGCCGCTCCACCCAGGCGAGGGTCGTGCGCACCCGGTGCCGCAGCGAGGGAGCCAACCACCCCTGGGGGCGGGCCCGGTTGAGAAAGCGTGGGGCGCGGTGGCGCAGGTTCGCGCTCCGGCGCCGCCGCCGGTACCCCGCACGTTGTTGCATCTTCTTGCGGATCTGGGCGCCCCGGTGGTCGAGCTGCAGGGCATACCGGCCCCGACGCTCACCCGCTTGGTGGGTGAACACAGCGATACCGGTGTGCTTGGATCCGGGGTCGACCCCGACCTGAACACCGTCGACCTCGGACTCCTCTACGGTGCGGTCGGTGAGGCGGACCGTGAAGGGGGTGTGTCGGGCCACCACCGCACGCCCTTTGGTCAACAGCTTGCGGGCCCGGGCAGGTGGGCACGGCTGCAGGGGGATGTGGTTCTTGTCCAGGACGAAAACGTAGGGGTCGCTCTTTTTGGTGTGGGCCTCACGGCCCTGCTCCCCAACAGGGTTGGGGGTGACGCCACCGACACCAGGTGAGGTACTGGTGATCTCCCCTCGACCATGTTCCACACCGGGTACCGCCTGGTGGCGGTGTCCGTGCCCCGTTTCGTTCCCGATCCGGGGAGAGTCTGCTGGCACGGATTCCAGAGCAGGCCGCTGAGGAAGCACGGCCTGGTGGGTCTGCTGTCCTGTGCGGAACGTAGCCATCGAGGTCACCTCCTCAAAGGTGATGGCTGGGTCTGGTAAAGGCGGCCTCCAACCACGCGGGCTGAAAACCCGGACCTTCAGGCCCGGGATCCCTTTACGACTGAGCGGCTTCGAGCCTTTCCTTGGTGTCCGCGTCCACCAGGGCCTTGACCACACCGTCCAGTTCCCCGTCGAGGACCTGGTCGAGGTTGTAGGCCTTGTAGCCGACCCTGTGGTCGGAGATGCGGTTCTCCGGGAAATTGTAGGTGCGCACGCGCTCGGAACGGTCCACGGTGCGGACCTGGCTCCTGCGCTCGGCGGAGGCCTCGGCGTCCGCGCTGGCCTGGGCCTCGGCGTAGAGGCGGGAACGCAGGATGCGCATGGCCTGCTCCTTGTTCTGGAGCTGGCTCTTCTCGTTCTGGCAGGAGGCCACGATGCCGGTCGGCACGTGTGTGATGCGGACCGCTGAGTCGGTGGTGTTGACGCTCTGACCGCCGGGGCCGGAGGAGCGGTAGACGTCGATCCGCAGGTCGTTGTCGTTGATGACGACCTCGATGTCCTCGGCCTCGGGGACCACGAGGACCCCGGCGGCGGAGGTGTGGATGCGGCCCTGGGACTCGGTGACCGGAACGCGCTGCACCCGGTGGACACCGCCCTCGAACTTGAGCATGGGCCACACGCCCGCGCCGGGTTCGGGGGTGCCCTTGTTCTTGAAGGCGATCGTGATGTCCTTGTAGCCGCCCAGATCCGAGTGGGTGGCGTCGATGACCTCGGTCTTCCACCCCTGGCGCTCGGCGTAGCGCAGGTACATGCGGACGAGGTCGCTCGCGAACAGGGCGGACTCCTCGCCGCCCTCGCCGGCCTTGACCTCCATGATGAGGTTCTTGTCGTCGGCGGGGTCGCGCGGGACCAGCAGGACGCGCAGGCGCTCGGTGAGCTGCTCGGCCTCCTCGGTCAGCCGGTCGGCCTCCTCCGCGAAGGAGGAGTCCTCGACGGCGAGCTCACGCGCGGCGTCGATGTCGTTCTCGACCTCTTTGAGCTGGCGGTAGGCCTCGATGATCGGGGTGAGCTGTGAGTAACGCTTGCCCAGCGTGCGCGCCTTGGCCTGGTTGGCATGCACCTCGGGGTCGGCGAGCTGTTGTTCCAGCTCGTAGTACTCCCCAAGAAGGTCGTCCAGCTTCACTTTCCCACGTTCCCGTCTGTTCGCTCGCCCTGTTCGTCTCCCCAGCTCAAGGGGGCCTGGCCCGGCGGCGCCGACCGCCCCGGAAGGGAGGCGGCGCCGCCGGACGAAGGGCAGCGCTACTTGCGCTTGCCGAAGCGCTTCTCGAAGCGGGCGACCCGGCCACCGGTGTCGAGGATCTTCTGCTTACCGGTGTAGAACGGGTGGCACTCGGAGCACACGTCGGCGCGCACCCGGCCCTCGGGGTTCGTGCTCCGGGTGACGAACTTGGCCCCGCAGGTGCAGGTCACCTCGGTCGGGACGTACGTGGGGTGAATGTCGGCCTGCATGTGTGTTCTCCTTCTCAGGGCGCGACCGCCGGACGCATGACGACCGCACCACCGTCGGGGGTGGGGCGGTGTTCGTTGACCATGCGCGAACCGGTGCCGCGGCGATCCAGGTAAGAGGGCGGCGTGCTCTCCCGGGCGGGAGGACGGCCGTTCCCTGATACCAGTTTGCCAGACCCACAACCATGCCGGGACCAGTACCTATTCCCGGACCCGTCCCACCCGCCTCCCGGGAGGGTACGGCGAGGCCTGCGGGCCTCGTCCCGGAACGGGTGAGGGCACCCTCCCCGGGCGGGGAGGGTGCCCTCACTTCGTTCCCGCGGCCCACGTGGCCCGTGTGCGGCGGGCCACGGCCGACGCGCGCCCCGCGGACACGCGCCCTGCCGGGCGGGGCCCTAGCGCTCGGGTCCCACCGTGGTCTTCTGGATCTGCATCAGGAACTCGGCGTTGCTCTTGGACTCCTTCATCTTGTCCAGGAGCAGCTCGATGGCCTGCTGGGTGTCGAGGGCGTGCAGCACCCGGCGGAGCTTCCAGACGACGTTCAGCTCCTCCGGCGACATCAGGATCTCCTCCTTACGGGTGCTGGAGGCGTCCACGTCCACGGCCGGGAAGATCCGCTTGTCCGCGAGGGACCGGTTGAGCTTGAGCTCCATGTTGCCGGTGCCCTTGAACTCCTCGAAGATCACCTCGTCGGCGCGCGAACCCGTCTCGACCAGTGCGGTGGCCAGGATGGTCAGCGAGCCGCCGCCCTCGATGTTGCGGGCCGCACCGAAGAAGCGCTTCGGCGGGTAGAGGGCGGTGGAGTCCACACCACCGGACATGATGCGTCCGCTGGCGGGCGCGGCCAGGTTGTAGGCGCGGCCCAGGCGGGTGATGGAGTCGAGCAGGACGACCACGTCCATGCCCATCTCCACGAGGCGCTTGGCGCGCTCGATCGCCAGGTCGGCGACGACCGTGTGGTCCTCGGCCGGGCGGTCGAAGGTCGAGTGGATGACCTCACCCTTGACCGTGCGCTGCATGTCGGTGACTTCTTCCGGTCGCTCGTCGACCAGGATCACCATCAGGTAGCACTCGGGGTTGTTCTCGGTGATCGCGTTGGCGACCGCCTGCATCACCATCGTCTTGCCCGCCTTGGGGGGCGAGACGATGAGACCGCGCTGGCCCTTACCGATGGGCGCGACGAGATCTATGATGCGCGTGGTGAGGATGTTCGGCTCGGTCTCCAGGCGCAGGCGCTCCTGCGGGTAGAGCGGGACGAGCTTGGAGAACTCCTGGCGCCCCCGGGCCTGGTCCGGCGACATGCCGTTGACCGAGTCCAGGCGCACCAGCGCGTTGAACTTCTCGCGCCGCTCACCGTCACGGGGCTGGCGGACCGCACCGACGATGTGGTCGCCCTTGCGCAGACCGTGCTTGCGCACCTGGGCCAGAGAGACGTAGACGTCGCTCTGTCCGGGCAGGTAACCGGTGGTGCGGACGAAGGCGTAGTTGTCCAGGATGTCCAGGATGCCCGCGACCGGCAGCAGGACGTCGTCCTCACCGATCACCGGTTCCTGTTCCTGGCCGCCGCCGCGTCCGCCACGGCGGTCCCGGCGGTCCCGGCGGCGTCCCCGCCTGCGGCCACCACCGAAGTCGTCGTCGTCGTTGTTGTTGTTGCCGCGGCCCTGGTTCTGGCCGCCGCCCTGCTGGCGATCGGAGTTGTTGTTCGAGTTCTGGTCGTCACCGCCGCGGTTGCGGTTGCGACGGTTGCGCTGGCGCTCGCGACCCTGCCCGGACCTGGTGTCACGGTCCTCGGAGTCGGGGCCGTTCTTCTGGGGGGTGCTGGATGTCTTGGTCACGCTGCTCGCGGAGGTTGAGGAGTCGGTGCCGTCCGAGCGGGGCTGTTCACCGGACTCGTCGCCGCGCCTGCGGGACGAGCGGCGGTTACGGGAGGGCTTGTCACCCTTCCCACCCTGGGTCTCGGTCACGGCCTGGTCCGACGACCGCTCACCCGCGCTTTTGCGCGGGGCCTCGTCCGTGCCCGACTTGGCGGGAGACTGGGCTTCGGCCGGGCCGTCAGTTGCCTCGACCTTACCGGCCTTGGGAGCGGTGTCGGCTTTCTTTGCTGATTTGGCCTTCCCAGGGCTGCTGACCGGGCCTACCGGGCCGCCCTGCTTGGCCTCGATCGCAGCGATCACATCGCTCTTGCGCATGCGCCCCGTGCCGGTGATACCCATGCTCGACGCGAGCTTCTGGAGCTCGGGGAGCTTCTGGGCGGCGAGCCCGGTACCGCGCGAGGCCGCGCGGGACCGTGGGGCAGTCGCGGCTTCGCCGGCCTCCGAGGAGGCGTCAGCGCTCTTCTTGCTGTCGACCGCCGCGTCCGTTCGGAGTTCGGTGGTGTCGCTCACTAAGGGTCCTTCCCAAGGAGCGGGCTTCGGCCGTCAGCGGTTTGCTTGAGCGGCCGGCCCGGTGGTGCGAACCGGCAGGGGCCGGGTAGGGCGTGCCCCACGTGGATGTCGGAAACCGGCGAAAACGGTCCCCTACCCAATCGCGGCGGGCTCTGGGTACAGCCAGACGTCGGGGCGGATGGCTCGGAGGTGATGCCCGTCAACCGTGGTGACACGCTCATCCGAGGAGGAGCGGACTTCGCAGACGTGGGCACAGTCGCGGTGAAACCGCGGACTCGACACTTTGGCCACCGCTTCCGACAGGTCGAGAGATCGGACCGCCGGAGTATGGGATGCGGAAGCCGTTGTGGCGGATGAGCACACGCCCCGCAACGGGGCATCTGGTGCTTCACCCAGCCTAACATCACCAGAGGCCACGGCTATTCCTCGACACAGATGCTACGGATGGGGAGATGGGGTCCGCACCCCCGCCGGCTCGATGTGCAGGGGGCGTACGTCCCAATCATTACCCGCCCGCTGACGGATCGAATCAACCTGTCGGGTGATTTCCGGCGAATCCTCCGTAGCCGCCCCCACCGCCACCGAGCACAGCACGAGCACGGTGGGGCCCGCACCGGAGACGACGGCCGGGAGTTTCTCGTGTTCGCGCAGGTCACCGATGAGCTTGAGGGTGCGGGGCATGGCCGGGGCCCGGTACGCCTCGTGTAGCCGATCCTCGGTGGCCGCGTACAGGGATCCGGGTT